>CAVTWA010000013.1:0-79580 GCA_963738025.1 uncultured Acidobacteriota bacterium
CTTCTGTGTCGTGAGCCACACTTTCCCCAGATCCCCTCCAAAATAGTCATGAATCAGTTTATTTCGCATTCCTGCGACAGTCGACCATGGGACTTCTGTGTGTTTCGTACGTAGATTTGACGAAGCCCGCTTGGCGACTTCACCGATAATTTCGAGTTGTCGAATGACTGCGTCTCGGGTGATCGCGCTTCCGACGAAGGTTTCCTGGTTTAAGCCAGCTACCTATTGCTCTATCTGAAGGATGGCATCGAGAATATGGTGGAGGTAGACAAACGCCGGACAGCGGCAAGGCGAACATTTGATTGTCGAGGCAGCGAGGTTTTTCTGTTCAAGTAGATCCTGTAGCGAAGGACGACCGTGCGACTGAAAGATAGCCGAGGTTCTGAGCAATACCAGGTGATGAATTCGTCAATTGCATGCCCGTAGGAGTCCTGTGAGCTGACGGCCGCGAGCGAATTCGCGAGAAGCAGGGACTGGCGTACACCGTCTGCACCGAAAGCGTATTCCTGGCAAAAGGGCGGCGCGATTTATAGGTGTAATTCGCTGCCGAGGAATTAAAGGTCCTGTGAGCGTCGATTTTTCTCCCTTGCAAAGGGGGAGGGCCGGGCGCACCGCGGCAGGGGGTCGCTCCCCAGCCCTATTCCGGAGATTCCGCGATCTCCAGTTCGCCCGCATCCGCCTTATCGAGCAAACTGCGCGCGGCATCGGCCAAGTTGCGAGGCACCAGTATGCGGGTGCCGCCGAGTCCGTCAACGGTAAGACCATAAACCTTGCCGACGGCCTCGCCGGATGCGATAGCGGGAATGTTGTTGGCCTCGAGAAATGAGAGAATCTGCGCTTCCTCATATCGAGTCTGAACGGTCCGGACTCCGACGTAGTCCGGTGAATCGCGGTTCTCGGCCACAGGCTCGTTGAATACCAGAGCATCTTCAAGACGTTCGACCAGCGTCACACCGCAATCGCTGCAATAGGTGAAGCCCTGCCGGTACTCCGCTTTGCATTCAGGGCAGAACATGGGGAACCTCCGCTTCGACTCTCCCTTATTCTATCGCACGGTGACGCTTCCCTTCGCAGGTTTGCGGGTTTGCAAGCGTTCCGATATGCGCCTAATATCGGTCTTAATATGAAGGCAACAACCGTCCTATTTCTACTACTGACGGTTTGTAACGTGAGCGCGCAGACTGGCACGGCTCCGTCCGCTGACGTCGCGATCAGCATAAGCGAGGGCACACCGGAGTATTGTGTAGGCGAGGGTGCTTCAGCTCTCTTACTAAACCGAGGCCCGGACGACGACATCACGCTTCGGCTACCCCTGAAAGTGTTGTACGAGAACCACCGGTCCGAAACGATCATTCTTCCTCCCTGGAGTCACTATCTCACGCGGATGACTGTGGACGGGCAGAACGGGTCCACGGTCCTGAGAAATGCGACGAGAGGCATCGACGTCAAGGGCGTGATGGCGTTGTCCAGTCCCGACAGCCTTTTCGCGATCATCCCTGGGGGTAAGTACGCTTGGTCCACGGGGCTTGAATGGGTCCTGATTCCGGTGCGGCACCTTCCTTCGGGGTTGGACTTGCGGGGGAAGACGGTTCAGATCGTGATGACACGAGACTTTCTGGGGCTGGCACCAGACGTGGTGGACAAGCTGAACGAGAAGTGGAAGGATTACGGGACCGTTTGGGCAGGAGTTGCGGAGTCGAATATAGTGACGTTCTACATTCCGAAGGAACCGCTGACGCGGGGAACTTGCAATACGTCGGCGGCGCGGTAGTTGTGTAAAGTCGGTTACTCGTGGGTAATGCACGAGAAGTCGGCTCCCAGGAAATAACAAACTGCCGTCTATCGGATATTCAATCGGTGCACCGCAGAAAAGACCTTTCCGACACGGGCTCTTGGTTACTCTCATTCAAGGGAGGCGTGTGAGCATGAAGAACCTGTTCGATGCGACGGTGGCGAATCAGGTAAAGACCCGGCTGGGACAATTGGAGCCACAAAGTGAGAGGCGCTGGGGCAAGATGACGGCGGCGCAGATGCTGGCACATTGCTCGGTGAGTATGCAGTGGGCGGTAGGAGAAGTGTTGCCCGAAAAGGGAGCGCTACCCGTACGTCTGATGGGGCGGCTGGTGAAGCCGATGGTGTTTCGGAACGAAGGCCCGCTACGGAAGAATTCGCCCACGGCGAAGAGCCTCATTGTGGCGGACGAACGAGATTTGGGCAAGGAACGGGAGCGGTTATCGGGATTGATCGACAAATTTGCGGCAGGAAGGGCGGCGGGGTGTACGAAGAATCCGCATAGTTTCTTTGGGAAGATGACGCCGGAGGAGTGGGCGATCTTAATGTACAAACATCTTGACCATCATTTGCGGCAGTTTGGGGTGTGACCGTTTCAAACACGGTAAGTTTTGAGACGCCAAAGGCGAGAGTGTGACGCCCCCCGGAAGTCCGGTTCGATAGCGCATCGGGCTTAATTTCGCATATCGACTTCTGTCATCAGGATCAATCCGCCGCATCTGTGGGATTGCGGTTAATGCAGCCAATAGGGAGAAAACCGTAAGGATATTGCGTCTAACGTGGCTCATTCTGGCAGTCGACTTGCAACTCAGTTGCTGTCGCTATCTCGGAAGCAGCTTCGAGAGATTTTGGTTCGGCGATTTCCGCTCGCAATAAATATCGTCCGATCTAAGGAAAACCTTAATGAGCTATCAAAAGAAAATAGTGCTCGAACCAAAAACGCAAGCCTTCATAGATGCTCTGGCTGCGCAAGGCGGAAAGCCACTCTACGAGTTGTCTTACACTGGTGCGCGGCAAGTGCTGGAAGATCTCCAGGCATCGGCAAAAGTGAATAAACTACCTGCCGATGTTGAAGACAAGGTTTTACCGGCCGGCCCCTCCGGTCAAACCTCGGTGAGCATCTATCGCCCCAAAGGGGCAAAGAACTCCCTGCCTGTCGTGATGTACTTTCACGGTGGTGGATGGGTGCTGGGCAGCAAGAACACCCATGACCGTTTGCTGCGCGATCTCGTCAATGGCACAAACGCGGCATTTGTGTTTGTAAACTACACCCCCTCTCCTGATGCCCAATTCCCGATTCCGATTGAGCAGGGGTTTGCGGCAACAAAATATGTTGCGGAGCACGGTGACGAGTTTGGTTTCGATACCACACGGCTCGCAGTGGCCGGCGACAGCGCCGGCGGTAACATGGCCGCTGTGGTCGCTCAGCTCGCCAAAGAACGGAAAGGTCCCACGCTCCGGTATCAGGTTCTCTTCTATCCGGTGACCGATGCGAGTTTCTCCCAGGAATCCTACAAGGAGTTCGCCAATGGTCCATGGAACACGACAGCTGCAATGAAATGGTTTTGGGATGCTTATGCTCCCCACAAAGCCGATCGTAAAAAGGCGATGGCCTCACCCCTGTTGGCGGCGCCGGAACAACTGAAAGGACTGCCGCCCGCACTCGTTGTAGTCGATGAAAACGATGTTCTACGTGACGAAGGGGAAGAGTATGCCAGAAAACTGATCCAGGCCGGCGTCGACACGACAGCAGTCCGCGTTCTGGCAACGTGCCACGACTTTGCGATGTTGAACGGTCTTGCCGGTACGGCAGCCGCAAAGGTTGCGATCCAACTGGCATCAGAAAAGCTTATGCAGACTCTTGGCTCGACTGCCCACAGGCCGGCAGCCTAGCAAGAAGGAGTTGAAGCACCCATGACAGATGCAGATCTTCGGGCTGCCATCGAGCGTCATTGGGCCGCATCGCAGGCGGGGGACGAGGCGGCGGAGCATGCGATCTACGCCGATGATGCGGTCCTTGAGTATCCACAGTCGGGTGAGCGGTTCCGCGGCCGCCGTAACATCCAGGGCCAGCGTGGCCACCACCCGGCACGGCGGGAGTTCCTCGTCCGGTGCGTGCGCGGCAGCGGCGATCTGTGGATCACCGAACTGGTCATCACCTACGACGGGAAACCGTACGACACGGTGAGTATCATGGAGTTTCGCTCGGACCATGTCGTGCGCGAGACACAGTACTTCGGCGAACCCTTTGAAGCGGCCGCCTGGCGGGCGCAGTGGGCCGATTCGGGGCAACGGGCGTGAATAAATCCTACGATGCAATCATCATTGGTACCGGGCAAGCCGGGCCTTTCCTTGCGATTCGACTGGCGCAGGCCGGGCACAGCGTAGCGATCATCGAGAGACATATGTTTGGCGGCACGTGCGTCAACACTGGCTGTATACCCACAAAAACTCTGGTGGCGAGCGCCCGCGTCGCGTACATGGCCCGCCGTGGTGCGGAGTTCGGCGTCAACACCGGTACGATTTCGGTTGACATGAAGCGCGTGAAAGCGCGCAAGGATGAAATCCAGAGACCGTCGCAGGAGGGCGCGGAGAGCCGCCTTCGCGAACAGCCGAACTGCGATGTGTACAAGGGGCAGGCCCGCTTCAAGTCGTCACACGTTGTCGCTGTTGGTGACCACATTCTGGACTCTGACCAGATCTTCATCAACGTTGGCGGCCGCGCTGTCGTTCCCGCGATGCCGGGTCTCGACCAGATCACGTACTACACCAACTCGTCGATGATGGGCATCGATTTTCTGCCCGAACACCTGATCGTCGTCGGCGGCAGCTACATCGGGTTGGAGTTCGGGCAAATGTATCGCCGCTTCGGCAGCAAAGTCACCATCCTGCAACGAGCTCCGCATCTGTTGCCGCGCGAGGACGCAGATATTTCCGAGGCGATCGAAGACATCGTTAAGAAAGAAGACATCACTGTTCGTACCAATGCAACCTGCATCAGCTTCCAGAAGCGCGGCAACAAGATTCTCGCCGGCGTCGATTGTGTGGCCGATCCTGAGCCTGCGGAAGGAACGCACGTGTTGCTGGCGGTTGGCCGCCGTCCCAATACCGATGACCTCGGGCTCGACAAAGCCGGAGTACAGTACGACCAGAAGGGCTACATTAACGTGGATGAGCAGTTGCGAACCAACGTGCCGGGAATCTGGGCGCTAGGCGACTGTAACGGTCATGGCGGCTTTACTCACACCTCATACAACGATTTCGAGATCGTCGCGGCTAATCTGCTGGACAATGATCCGCGCCGTCTGAGCGACCGTATTCCAGCTTATAACCTCTACATCGATCCGCCTCTGGGTCGTGCGGGCATGACGGAGACCGAGGTGCGCAAGTCAGGACGACAGGCGCTGCTAGGGAAGTACATGATGAGCAATGTAGGTCGTGCCAAGGAGAAGGGCGAGACACAGGGCTTCATGAAGGTCATGGTCGATGCCGAAACGAAGCGGATCCTCGGAGCCGCGATCTTAGGCGTCGGTGGTGATGAAATTATTCACTCGATTCTCGATGTCATGTACGCCAAGGCTCCCTTCACGGTGATCTCGCGTGCGATGCACATTCATCCTACAGTCTCCGAGTTGATTCCGACGATGCTGCATGGTCTAAAGCCGATTTAACCTGTATCATTCGATAAACTGTTGGCTGCGATGCGAGCATCACAGTAAACACCAAGGCCAACATTACATCGTCAGAACGACGCGAAATTCTGCCTTGCCGCTCATCATACGCGCGTAGGCCTCGCCCGCCTTTTCGAGCGGGTATGTTTCGATCATCGGACGCACGTCTGTAAGTTCGGCGAAGTTCACAGCGTCCTCGGCATCGGCTGCTGTTCCTGCAGCTGAGCCTTGAATGCTTCTACTCCCGGTAATGAGCTGTACCGGAGTGACCTCCATTGGATCAAATGCCACACCGATAACGACGAGCTTGCCATTTGGTGCCAGACCGTCGAACAGTTCAGACACCGCTTTCGAGCTTGGGGCCGTGGCTACAATCACCTGAGCGCCACCCAACTTTTGCAAAGCTTCGGCCGCTTTGGTCGAGTTGGTATCGACGTACACGCCGGCTCCGAGTTTCTTCGCGAGCGTTTCGGTTTCAGACCCGCGCCCGACAGCCGCCACTTTGTAACCGAACTTGTTCGCGAACTGAATGCCCAAGTGACCCAGGCCGCCGATACCCTGCACGGCGACGAGGTCGCCGGGAAACGCCCCACTGTGACGCAACGCATTGAACATGGTAACTCCGGCACAGAGCAGCGGCGCTGCTTCGACGTCCTTTAATGTTGCCGGTATTGCCACCAGTGCCTCCACGGGAGCCACCATATATTGCTCGTATCCGCCGTCATAGCTGATGCCCGGAACTTTCAGATTCCGGCAATTGCGAAAATCTCCGCGCCGGCAGGAGGGACACGTATTGTCCTGGCCGCCGTGCCAGCCGACGCCGGCGCGCTGCCCCTTCTTCCATCCGGAAACGCCGGCGCCCACTTCATCGATGATGCCCGCTACTTCATGTCCGGGAGCGCGGGGATACTGAATCCCGGGCCAAAGGCCTTCTTTCGTGAAAACGTCACTGTGGCAAACGCCACACGCTTGCACCTTGATCCGCACCTGTCCGGGACGCGGCTCAGGAATGTCGCGCTCGACGATCTGGAAATCGGCTCCTGGCTTGGAAACTTGCGCTACTTTCATCGTTCCTACTGCGACGGTTGTCGTTGCCATATGTCCTCCCACGCGTATGTGAGCTCTCAAAAAAGCCTCCGCACGGAGTATTCCAAGACTTCGAAAGAAAACACGGACCAGTAGATCTCCGTACAAAAGGTTGCCTAGATCCGGATAGGCAGCTCGTTTCGCTTCCTTTACACGATTGGATGAGCGTCTAATTCAGATGTTAGGCCGACATCCGAAGTCGCGAGAGGAGAATCATGAGCAAGCTATTCGTCAACATCGGGCTTAGCCTCGATGGCTACATGGCACCGGAAGGAATGACCATGGAGAATTGGGACAAGCCTGAGTACAAGAACTGGGGCGCTAAGTGGGGTGCGCTGATGGCGCTGGATCATCAATCAGCAGTACTTCCGCGAGAACCTCAAGCTCGGACCAGGGGGAGAGACCGGCCCGGTCAATGACATGCTTCGCAACACCACGGAGCGCATCGGTGCCAACATTATGGGCAAGCGAATGTTCGACCAGGGCGAGCGCGCCTGGCCTGAGGAGGCTCCGTTTCACACACCGGTATACGTTCTTACCCACGAGAAGCGCGAACCCTGGGTCCGCCCGGGTGGGACGACCTTTTACTTCATCAATGACGGGCCGGAGCGTGCCCTTGAGCTGGCTCGGGAATCCGCAGGCAGTCGCGATATTCGCATCGCGGGTGGAGCGGATGTGATCCAGCAGTACCTGAACATGGGTGTCGTTGACGAGCTGGAAATCGCCTTGGCGCCCGTGCTGTTCGGCGGTGGGCGGCGTCTCTTCGAGAACCTGCGCGAGCCCGGGCCGCAGTTTCGCATTGACAAGGTTCTTGATAGTCCAGCCGCCACACACTTGCGCTATGTGCGTCAGTGAGGGCGGCCTAACAATCGGTTGCAGCGGACGGTCCGCTGCGCGGCCCCGCTGAACCGGAGCGTTAGGCGCCCAGGTGAGTTGTCTCAGTTATTTGTTGACGTATTGTCGGTTATACCTCCAACGAGCGGTCTTTCGCCGCATCCACCAAGTTGAATAACATCGATAGCCGCGCGCTTGCAGATGTCATTCAAAACTCAAGGTCTGAGGTCTTGGCCATTCACGTGCCAAGAACGGCGGTGAAGTAAAAAGGAGGGGATGCATGAAGCAAACACTCGCGTTCGCCGTCGGAGCAGCAGTCATTATCGGTATTACTTTTGGAGCCTTGAGCCTGAGTGCTAATAACAAAATTATGATATGCCACGTCACAGGTAACGGAAGCGCTCACGTTATTGACATCGACGAGCACGCCGTGCCTGCACATCTTGCCCATGGTGACAGCATGGAAGGCGCGGCGACGTGGCTAGGGCTGAAACCCGGAGACGCTTGCGTCATCCAGGGGGTCGTAAAATAGTTTCTGCGAGATCCTTCCTCCAACGGGCTGGATCCTGAATCCAGCCCCCGCCTTTCTTTTGACTCTGGCCTTATCGGTATAGCGTGCAAAACATTTGAAGTCGGCACATCGTCCTGGAGGAGAGATCCATGTCGCGATCACTCGATTTCACCAACCTGTCGTACGGTGCCTCAGCGTTTCAGATCATAGGTCGCAGTTCCTTCGGTTTGAATCAAAACCAAACGCGTGGCCGTGCCTTTCGCATCCAGGAAGAACTCCGCGTCGGCGCCTGACGATTCAAACGTCGTCTCCGATCGCGCAATTAGAGGAAGAGCGTTCAAGTAAAGTTGCCCATTCACCAGACTAACTTTCTGACTCCGGCCCATGAAGCTCAAGACATTCTGCGATCCTTCACGGTACAGGTACGTTCCGATGTATTTTGTGAGGACGGCAGGGCTGAGCTCCACAGCTTTGGGCTCAGTGGCTACCAGGTGAACCCTGTCTGGATTGTTATTTTCGTTACAGACATTTTCGAGGATGTCGGTGTCGGCTCTGTAGTTCACGCCGATCGACAAAGTCAGGGGCTTGGTCAGCATCTCGGGATCGTCGTAAGTGATCTGATACTGCATGTGTCCGAAATCGACGCGCCGGAGCTTCTCGGTGACGCGCAGTTTTTCAGAGTGAGGGTGCCCTGCTCGATCGAGCCAGGTCCGGTCATTGAAACCTGTTGATTCGGCGACCAGCGTGTCGCCGTCCCAGCGGCCGATTGAATTACCTAACCAACTCGGATTTGGATCTTCGGGCAGTTGCCGCCCGTCCATGTGGATTTGACGGTAACGTCCCGTGCCGCTCTCAAACAACATCGCGATGAGTGCTGGTGTCTGGATGATCCGATACATGACGTTAATTGGTTCGGATGGTCCAGCTGGCAGGCAGTTCGTCACAGGATCCTCACGCCTGAAGTCCTTGACGCGCCCCTGAAATATGGCTTCCGCCGCGGGCCGAAAGATAACTTCATCGTTCAGGTCGAGGATCACACTAAAACGGTAAGGATTCAGTTCCGGCTGCCAGATGCCAGAGAAGTCCGGCTTGCCTGTAGACGTCCTGGGCGTTGGAGCCGTAAGGTTCGGTTTGCCGTCGGCCGTTCGGGGAATGTCCGGTGTGCGCCAGTCAAGCCACTGAGCATTCAGCGAAACCGAAAGCAGCAATATCGCTGCGGCGATCGCGAGTTTCTGCATGACGACTTCCCCCTTAATTGAGCAAATCAATGAAAGGAGTATCGTTGCGTTCGCTGTAAAGTGCAAATCCGTATTCGCGCGATCATTGCGGCGCGGGTTCGACGCGCAACAATGTTCCGTCGTCTTCAACAGTCAGGAAGTACGGCAGACCATCCGGGCCCTGCCGCACTTCACGACTACGTAGCGCACCATCATTCGTCCGCAAAAACGCCGCAGTATTTAGGACCCATAAGACGCCTTCGGCCACCGTCCCAGCCCCGGAACGAACGCAATGGCGAACTGCATCGCCGGACGGGTGTCCACTACGACCGCACCCTTCTTCTGCAAACACAAAACGTCCGGCGCCGTCAACGCTTCCAGCGCCGGCAGGACTGATAACGATGCCGCGCCGCGGCGGTTCAGGTACACTTCACGCGCAAAATATTCGGGGCGCGCAGGAAGGTTGTCCGTTAGAAGTGTCCAAATTCTTCGCTCGTCCGTGCAAGGAGAGCGTAATTCGACTCCCTGCTTGCCAATCGTGGATGAACTTTCCGAACCCAGTTGGCCGGCCACATAGCGAACAGGCGCCATGGGCGGGAAAGATCTCCGTATCGTCCGGAAGTGTCAGAAGCTTCTAATGAATGCTCCTGTACATAATCGAGGCGAGCTCCTGTGGCGTGTGAGTCGGTGAAAGATCCGGCCGCCCACATCGAGGGCCGGCCGCGATCGTTCATCAGGATGCAAATGCTTTCGAGTGTGTGTCCAGGAGTTTGCAGGAAGCGGAGGCAGCAGTCGCCGAACTGAATCTCGTTTCCGTCTTTGACGTCGACGTGAGGAAACTCAGCGCAGGATCCGGCGCCAAGATAGATGTGCGCTCCCGTGCGTTCCGCAAGTTCGCGGTGTCCCGAAACGCAGTCGGCATGGACGTGAGTCTCGGTAATGTATTCAATTTCCCAATTCCTGCGGCTCGCCGTTTCGAGGTAGATATCCACATCACGCTGGGGATCGATAACGGCTGCAACGCCCTGCGACGCAATCATGTAAGAGGCGTGGACCAGGCAGCCTTTCAGGTCAGGCCGGTCCGCGGGTTTCATGTTTAAGATAGCGGCTTCAAACTCGACCGGCGGAAGGTGGCCGATCGAAGAATGAAAACGCCTCCGGTTATAAACTTCCTCCGGGAAAAAGGGACGTCTGTCGATCACATCCTCATACGTTTCATAGTTCCCACAGATGTACCTCCTCGTATTTGAGCGTTTTGTAGAACGACTCCATGAAGGCGTTGTCGTAGGGGGATAACCCTTGGCCGACATACTGATTGCGAGTCCATACTGGCGCAACAGCGTCACGTAGCGCATTGAAGCGTACTGGGCGATCGGAATGGTGAACGCAGCCGCGCGCGGGGCGGGCTTCCAGAGCCATCTGCAAGGCAGCCAGGCAGAGGTTGGTGTCGATCCGTTTCGAGATCGCCCAACCGACGATCCGTCGTGAATAGAGATCCAGCAACGCCGCCAGGTAGATGAAACTGGAATGAATCCGGATGTAAGTGATATCGGCAACCCACACCTGGTTCACCGAGCGGACTTGCCGATGCTTGAGCAGGTTCGGATAAACCGGCAGCGTGTGTCGCGAATCGGGGGGTTCGTACGACCGTCCGCCAGGTGATGGGCCTCAGGCCGAACCCTCATTCGAAATCGCATCCATTAAGCGAAATTTATCGGGACGAGAAGGTGGTGGCGGCGGACCGCGTGGCGACCGGTTTGCCGTGACAAACGTGCCGTTTAGAACATTATTGTTTATCGCGTTCCGTCGTCCGGTGGCGACCTGCTCGATCACCAGATCATCGGCGGACCGGAATGGACGCGTACGGATAAGTTCGATGTCGAGGCGAAGATGTCGGAGAGGCCGCCCATTCCATATGAACAGATGCAGCTGATGCTTCAGTCGTTGCTTGAGGATCGAGTCAGTCGAACGCGCACCGGGAGACGCGCGAACTTCCTGTTTACGAATTGGTTGTCGCGAAAGGCGGCGTGAAGATGCAGTTGTCTAAAGACCAAACGGCCGGATCCACGACAGGTTTCGCGGACGTTTAATGCCTCCGACGAGGAAGATCCGAAACCGCTCCCACGTGGTTCGATGAGGCTGACGACCGGCACCACAGATACGGTCCTCTCAGCCAACGCTTTTACCTGTTTCCAGTATCGTGAGGCTTCTCCAACCGCCCTCGGATCGCATTATTATCGACAAGACGGACCTGTCGGGATTATTCGACATCCACGTTCGGTTCCACCGCGACACAGCCGACTCCGCATCTCCGTCGTTGTTCACGGCTCTGGAGGAATTGGGGTTGAAACTGGAATCCGGCAAGGCCCCGCTCGAAGTCGTGATCATCGATAGCGTGCAAAAGCCCTCGGAAAACTAGATGCACTCGAAGCAAGCGCCAGCAAGGCCCGGAGCTGTCGGCCCTTGTTACCTAGCCCCATTACTCTCCAATGCGACTTATGGGACACGCAACGCAACGCGATGTTAGAATCAGGCATTATTTTTCATCGAGAGGTCAATCATGCGAAAACGAATCGTCAGCCTGTTGATTGTTGCTGCGATACAGGCAACATTCGCGGGTATTCGCGCAAACGCTCAGGGACAGGGAGGGCGCGGCGGCCGGGGCAATGCCGCGGATCCAGTCAAACAGGCCATACAGATCAAACCGGATCTCTGGTACATCGCCGATGGTGGAGCGAATTCGGTTGTTGAGGTCACTCCGGAAGGATTGATTCTTGGAGACACCAAAAACCCGGGGGAAGACATCGAAACCACCTTCATCGAGCAGATCAAATCGATCTCTTCCCTGCCGGTGAAATATGTCTTCAACACGCACCCTCACGGCGATCACATTTCGCACAATCAATATTTTATCGATCACGGGGCGACCGTCGTCGGATTGAAACATCTGAAGGAACTCTGGGAGGCCGGGAATCTTAACAGTACTCCGGGCAAGCCGTCCGTGTTGTTCGACAAAGACTACGATCTGAAATTTGGAGGCGCCGAAATCGAGGCACACTACTTTGGTTCCGCTCACACCGATGCCGATACCATCGTCTACTTCAAAACGAAGAAGTTCGTGATGCTTTCGGACCTCGTCAATTACGCCAGCCCGAGCCCCGGCATCAGCGGTACCAACGCCGTTCAGGTACCTGGAATCCTGGACAAAGTCCTGAAACTGGATTTCGATCATGCCATCGCGGGCCGCGGCCCACTTCTAACCCGCGCCGATGTTCAGACATACCAGAAGACGTGGGATACGTTCATAACGCGCGTGAAGGATGCCGTCAAGGCCGGTGCCACGAAAGAAACGCTCGCGTCACAGGTCAAACAGGACGACCTGTTCACCCCGAACCTCAAAGCTCCGTGGGCATTCAACACGAACTTCTTCGGCCAGCTGTTTGATGCCCTGAAATCGAATCCCAACGGCGAACCGAGACAGGCGAACTGATGTCCACCAGCCTTGCGGCTGGGGTTAAGGTCTGTCGGCTTCCGGTTCCTTTGCGCAAGGCATCTGTTTTGGCATTCTCATTCCAATATCGTATGGAGATATAACGTCATAAGATATCTGGCGCTGGCAACCGGCTATAGCGTGCGCAAAACCCGTTTCGAGCCGCCACAGCTTGAAGCTCTATACACGCAAGCGCTTCGCGACTTCCACGTGGGCACACCATCAGGAATCCTTCAGACGTGCCAACAATCCTTGGGTTAGCTTGGAATTACTAGCCGTTTCCTCGGACGCATTACCGTCGCGCCGGCCGCCAATAATAAGATAATCCCACCCATGATGAGCCGTGGATTCTCTAAGTTGAACCTTGAGCTCGACGTTTTAGGACCGCACCGGACGTGTTTGAATACATGCAGGCAGCAATTTGGGCATCAGGCGGGGACTGGTCCATCGCGTTACAAAAACCAGGGTCACATCGCATCCCTTACTTCAAACCTTTACAAGGCGCAAGTTTGCGGCTCCCCGTCCATTCTGTCTTGGACAGCTCTGCCTTACTAAGGAGGGGGTTCTCGCCTGCAAAAACGTTTTTCCGCAACCTGCTATATAGGCGTGCTCAGACAGCTTATTCAGACGCGTTGCATCGTAAAAGGTCAGACTACAAAAAGGCAGATTTTCCTTTCAGCCGGGAAGACCCCTCGTCTTTTATGTCTCGCCGTGAATCGCGCGGCACGACCTATTCCAGGCTCCAGGGTTTTCATTGCTCAAGGCGGATGGGAAGGCGCGGCGCCGTGAGCCTTCCATTACCGTTCTTCTCTTAGGAGATGCCAAGGACTGGGTGACAGTAAACTTGGGCAACCAATGAGGGGCCGGCGGGGAGAGAATCTGATTCCCCCCGGTCGAAGCGTGCCGCCTGAACGCTCCAGGAAGGCGAAATAACGTAAAGCGTAACACTGGACTCTCCGGCGAAATCACGACTCGTCAGTATTGTGCATTACTGCTGAGTCCAAAATTACACTGCATTCCGCAACCCCGCGTTAGCCGGCGCGGCACACAACCCATGATTCATGGCGAAGAGTACAAGCTCGACTCGATTGTATACGCCGAGCTTGTCGTAGACGCTGGTCAGATGGTGTTTGACAGTGTACTCGCTGATGCCAAAGGTGTTGCCGATGTCTTTGTTCGTTTGTCCATCGACCAGTGCGCCGACGATCTGAGTCTCGCGACGCGTCAAGCCGAATCGGGAGGTGTCGCCTTCTGGCGCTCGGGAGGATTTAATGCTTACTACAGAACCCGTTACCTGGGCACTGTCAACTCGAATGAGATTGTCGGACGCGTTCGAGACTTCGACCGGCATACCTTGACGCATTTGGTACACGAAATCCATGATCATTGCGCGGCTAACCCAAAATTGACCCTCAAGAACGCACGTAATGCTCTTGGTAAACAGTTCCTGGGACGTACGTCTGGGCACGACGCCGTTCGCACCATGCCGCAGCACCTGAATCACATGTCGGCTTTCCAAATCGTCGGACATGATCAATGAGCGCACATCACTGGTGGCGTGGATGTCGTCGAGCAGGTTACAAAGCTCGACCCAGTCAAAGTTCAAATCCAACAAGACCAGTTCGGGCCGATGCAATTCCACCAGGGGAACGACTTCATCCCGACTGCTGGCACATGCCACCAGTTCGACTTCTGGAACCTGATTACATTGTGCCTTTAAACTATCTCGAAAAATGGGGAAATCACTGGCCAAAATGATGGGCAACCGTTTGGTTTGTTGTGACAAGTCGCTACCTCCTTGTAGCTATGCGGCTATCCTTGCTCGTGGCTGATTGGGTAACTTACGCGTCACTGTCCACGATGCCGGCTTATCATTCCTGTTATCGTCAATATTGCCCGAAATCTTTACTTCCAGGTGCCATTAGCGTCCAAGAAACCCAATAAGCCCATGAAACTGGGGATCTTTTGCGACCACCGAGTTATCAAGTTAGAAGCATACCTAACCCGGACAATCGCACGTAACGGCACGACCTTGCCAAAGTTAGTGGACGAGAGCGGGTTGGGAGGTACGAATCTCAGGCCGGGGAAGGCCGTCAGGGTAAGGGTGTTACTCAAATAACGTGACAGCCATTCCCCGCCTGAGTTAGGCGGGGATGCCCTCGCGCAACGAGGGCTGGGGGTCTGTTCAAAGACGAACAGTACCGATTAATAAGGAGCGCTTCGCAGAAGTCCATAAGGTACGCGCTGCGCGAAGGCACCCCGCCTGACTCAGGCGGGGGAATGGTCCACAGCGTTCCCAAACGATCTAACGGATCTCCGGCTGAGACTCGTTACATTATTTATGGCGGGCTAAACTAGGATTCGTAAAGTCTTTGGACTTTTTCGACGTAATCCTGTGCGGATTGTTCCGAAGTTCGATCGTCAGCGATAAAGCCGTTGTACCTTTTTACTCCGTCCCAAACGCCAAATTGACGAATGTAATTCTTAAGGATGCGCGCGCCGAAATCGATGTTGTCTTCTATCTTAAGCAGGTTGATGCCTTCGCGATCGGCAATGTACCCCCAGGTTGACAAGTGGATTTGCATAATGCCAATGGCCTCTTTGCCCGAAATGGCAAATGGGTTGCCCCGACTTTCGACGATAATGATGCTGGCGACGAGCCTTGGATTCAGATCGTATTTTCTTCCGCTGTTCACAATGGAAGATGCCAGGCGCATACAGTTGGTTCGACCCACTCCATGACTGGTGAGGAATGCTTCCATGGAACCAACCGCTGGACCAGCCGACATGAGGGCGGGTTGAAAGCTCGGCTCCTGAATCGGCTGTTCTCGCCGATCGGCTGACAATACGGACGCATTCGGCTCTGCAAAAGCCAAAAGCAGAACGGCCGTGAGGACCGCAAGACTCCCTGTCCTGGAGGAGTCACGAAGCCACCGTTTACACAAAAGCCGATGCAGGATATAGCGTTTGTTCCAACCAACTCGCATACCACGACAGCGATTGCAGAAAGCAACTCTCGATTGCATGTATGCCTCCCCTCACGATTGATCTTTTCTCCACTCGCAACAGTATCGGCGAATGAAACAAGACGGAATAGCCGTAAGGTCTGGCTCGAATAGTCCAAAGGTGGCAGCGCTCCTGTATCCGAAATTCTGTAGATTCAGTTAACGCGATTGCTTATGAACAACGATTCAGGAGTTTAGCGCCAGGAAGCAGGCATTCCATCGTGGCCACAGCATGCGAGCTCCTGTCAAAATCGGGTCGAAATCCAGCTTACGGCTCCATTGGACGATTGCTGATTCCGTGGCACCACCTCAGTATTGGCGAATGATCAGGGCAGCATTTGACGATGGAGCGAAGGAGCCATTTTCTACTCAGACCCCGTTGCCGCCACCATTTATGTCGACCAGCGTCCACGGGCGTTACTTGCCAGGGCGGGCCATTCTCGGGTCGATTCTAGTTCACTCCGCCGTCATCTATTTGTCTCAGTATCTGTTGATTTCACAGAGCCCAAGCGTCCGCCTCTTCGAGTCACGATGGTCAATCTGAAAGATCCGAATTAGAGGCTTTATCTTCCCGTCCTGATGGGCGCCGATCCGCCACGCACTGCCGCGCCAGATGCGGGTTCACCAGGCGTGGAAACAAAGTCAAACGGCACGTCCGACGACCGAACGAGCCGTTTAAGTTATCCCGGCCCGCAGCCGATTGTCTCGGACTTCAAAAACCCCACAAATCCGATTCAAACAATCCTTCAACCAGCGCTGAACCGCCCGCCGACATTACCGCCGCCGCTGATTTTACCCAACATGGTTCAGTTGCCCGAAGTGGTTCCTCCAGCGATACCAAAGCCAGAGCTATTGGAGGCCGTGAAGCCGCCGGATCTTCAGCCGTCCAGGCCTCCTGCTCCGCCTGAAATGAAGTTCATCGAACTGCCGGTCCAGGTGACGCCGGTTCCGTTTGACTTGAGCAAGGTCGTGCTGCCGGTTAGCAGTGCGGAAAGTATTCGGGATGTGGCGCCACCTCAATTGGCTATGTCGACAACAGAAAGTGTCTCTGCTCCTTTAACCGCTCCGGCTCCGAATCAACCGAATGTCCCAGACTCCCCTGTAACCAAACGCGTTGAGGCGCTTTTAACATTGAGTCCGATGCCCTCTCCACCCGATGACACGGTCAAGATTCCAGCCGGTGAGGCACGGGGCCGGTTTAGCATTTCTCCCGATCCGAATCTCACTGGCTCGGATAAAGAAGGCCGGGCCTCTCGAGAACCAGTTTGGTAAAAGATAAAGACTCAGCGAGCACTGATTCAGCTGCCAATTCGAATCGCCGAGACAAGGGGCCAACGACTGGCTCGGCTTCGGGTGCTGATAACGGCAGAGGCAAGAATGCGTTTTCAGGGATCACCATTCTTGAATCGGGCGCTGGCGCCAACTCCATTTCAAAGACAGGCACGCCGCCCCCCCTTCAAACATCGTACGGCGTGACGGCGTATCCACAGAATCCAGCGGAGGGGGACTGCCTGATGGTCTGACTGCCTCCGTTCACCATCGGGGTGGTCGTGACACGGATGCGCTGGTCTATTTCCAAAGGGCTACCGGGCCCTAGAGCCAGTCCCAGAATTTCCGTGGAATACACTTCAATAACCACTTGGTCCGAGCCATTACCGCTAGATTGACGCATCATCGTTCTTTCGCTTAGTGTAAGCCTCCCGTTTCCATCCAGGCGCCTCACCGTTTCCTCCTCCACAACTTCGGCAGGACCGATCGTTCGCCGTTCCTGACTCCGCGTTTCAGTTGTCTGCCATAGCCCATCCACGTCGCGGACTCCGGCGGGTCATGATCTTTATCCAGGACGATTTCTCCGGATTGCTCCCCATTACCCAAAGCTTCTTCCCCAACACCGACGTCCAGCTCTGCGCGGTTCATATGCAACCTGAATTATGCACATGAGCGCGTGGAGATGAGGGTCGGATGAAAAGAACCATTTGGTGACCCCGAAAAAACGGGATAAAAAGCGAATTTCTCTGAGGGCCAACTCGGAGGAATTCCATCCCGGGAGGTCACCCAAATGGTGATGAACGACAAGAAGCATAGAGAGAAAACGCCTGCCAGACAAGCGTTTCAAGACACACATTGGCAACCCAATAAAATCGGGCCTTCGACGCCGTTCGAGTTTAACGGGAAGAATCTGACCGCTTATGGCGGATTACTTCCTGTGGCGACGATGCTGGAGAAGTTGGGATTCAAAGAGTTAGTCGAAAACACCATCACGTGCAGTCGCGAGACGCGAGTGATGAGCCTTTACAAATTCGTGTTGGGCATTGTGCTGGGCCTCTACATCGGATTTCCGCGTTTGAATCAACTGCGCTTTATCGCTCATGATCCGATGTTGACGGGGATTCTCTCAGAACCGAGACTGCCGCCGCAGTCGACGCTGTGGCGCTTCCTGACATCGTTGCACCTGAACGTGACGATGCAAATCCTGAAAATCCAACGCGCCATGCGGCAGCGTGTATGGCAAGCGGCCAACATCCGGCTGAAAGCAGTAACGCTGGACACCGACACGACGGTGCACACGCTCTACGGCAATCAGATGGGGGGCCGCAAAAGTTATAATCCGAAAAACAAAGGCAAGAAGAGCTACCAGCCGATGCTGACCTTCATTGCGGAAACGCGGGAATACCTATGGGGCGAATTGCGTAATGGCGATCGTCCGACCGGCAAGCAGGTCTATGAGCATCTGAAGAACGCCATCGCCGCGCTGCCCGAAGGCATCCACGACATATCGGCACGGGCCGATTCGGGATTTTATTGTGCCGAAGCCGTCCAGGCTTACGAAGAGGCAAACTGCGGATTCGTGATCGTCGCACGCAAAACCTCACGATTGGTCGAACAACTCGAGCAGGCAGACTGGAAACCGTCGCCGAAAACGGATGCCAATGAACAATGCGAGTTTGTCTATCAACCGGAGGGCTGGACAAAAGCGCACCGGTTTATCGCCTTGCGTTACGACAAGAACGAAGAACACGAACCGCAGGATGAGGTTCAATATCAGCTGTTTGAAACGCGGCCTTATAAATACAGAGTGTTCGTGACGAACCTGAAAGATCCAGTCCCACTGGTCGTGTGGTTCTATAACCAACGCGCTGGCGCCGAGAATCTCATCAAAGAAGCCAACAATGATGCCGGGCTGGCGGCCCATCCATCAGGCCGGTTTGACGTGAACCGGAATCACTTTCAGTTGGCCATGCTGGCTTACAACCTGAACGCCTGGCTGATGCTGTTCAACCGCGAACCGCAATCGGATGTCAACGCGCTGAAACACACGACTCTGGCGACCTCACGACTCCGTTTTCTCTTTATCGCGGCCAAGATCTGGCGTCATGCCGGCCGGACTGGAATCAGCTACAGCGATCACTATGAAGAGAAGACAGTCTTCCAGCGTTTGATGTCGCGGTTGCGCAACGTTGCGCCGCGACCGTCCGGCTTCAAGCCGGTCATCGTCGCGCCGCTTTGCTGATTCCCATTCGCCGCTGTGCATAGAAATTTATGCACCGACTGCAAATTAAACATGGGCTTGGAAAATGGGGAATCTACTTCAATTAATGATTGCTATGGAAGGCTAGTTCAACGCACACATCGGCGACGAATCACGCTGACAATCACCACACAACCGCGCTGAACAGTGCCTTCAGTGGGATCGATGCCGTCGGAAACAGGGCAATTCTGTGCATAATTCAGGTGCAACGCAATGCCAAAAACCATCTCTCCAAGGTCGACAGCTCCGAGTTTCAACAGCGATGGCGTGCCATTAAGTCCTCTTGGGATGTGGAAGTGGGTAATCGCCAGTTCGAAAAACTCTGCGATCGCTTCGCTAAGTCCTATCCCACCTGGATCGCCGAACTCCGCAGGAAACGGCCTCATTACCTCGCCTTCTTGCAGTTCCCCGAATCTATCCGCAAATCCTTCTCCACCACCAACGTTGTCGAGGCCATCAACGGACAATTAGAAATCATGCGCCGCAATAGTGGGGGGTACTTTCATTCCGAGGACACCTTGAAGTTCAAGCTCGGTATCGCTGTCTCATCCCTTGAGGACGGCCGCTGGAGAACCGGCGCCCGCAGCACCTTTGCCGTCCTTTCTCAGCTTAATGTCATGTTTCAATCCCGATTCGAGAGTGCCGCGTGAGGATATCAAACACAACATTATTGACAAGAGCCTTCTGCTGGCCAAAAGAAGGAGTCGTTAGTGCAAACCAAAAAGCGAAACCAACGATGCATCTCATCATCACCGCTCCCTCACGATCAGGTATTCAAATCCATAATACAACCAGACCGGCACCTCGTTCAGTTACGCAACGTGCTTCGGCAACCTGCCTATCTCCGGCCCCGGCAGCAACCACGTTGGAACACCAACCTCTGTGCAGGTTCATATCTTGCCTGTCCATCCGACAGCTTTTCTCAAGGTTTACAACTATAGCGGACAAGTGGATTTGACCCTTTGTGTCTCCCGGCATTTCTACGGGTATCGTATCTCGGAGAAGTGCTTACGTGTTCAACGTCCGAGTGCTGCGAAGCTCAAGAGCGAGCCCCCCTGCCGGCCGTGGCTCTTTTATGGAAGCCGTTTATCAGCAATTGCACGCCCGTCAGTAGCACGTTCGGTGGCACGACTTTTGTAACAAAGAAATAACCTGTAGGAGACCGGTTGGTGACAACTCAAACAGACGAGTTAGGTAGTTTGAATTGAGCTGCATAATAGCAATTCTTCGTGCTGAGAGGGTTCCAAGAGGTTATAACTGCGAGGTTTACGAGTGTTGACTGAATGCGACATTACATGCGCCGCTGCAGTTGTCTTTCTGTTCTTCATGTTGGCTTCCATTCCTTAGGTTCGAGCCGAGGTCGCATTCGACTTCATTATTAACGGTACGATTTCCGGCTGGAATCCCAACGGCCCGGCGCCCTCGCCTTCCTCAGCGTTTGTTTCCGCTATGTCCGGCATTTCAGAAAAGGAGAAGGGATTATGACTTCAGCATACTTGTCTAAGCGTTTTGTCCAGTCTGCGGCGTCATTCTTGCTTATGGCGGCCCTTTCGCCTGCCTGGCGACGCCCGCCTTTGCTCAATATACAGTTACGAACCTGGTTTCCAATCAAAATGCCATCGGCTCAAATCCGGCAGACCCGGATTTAATCAATGGATGGGGCATCACCTCGCTTGCGACCAGCCCTTTTTGGGTGAGCGACAACGGCACGGGGAAATCCACCCTTTATAACAGCCTGGGGCAGAAGCAGGGCCTGGTGGTCACGATCCCCCCGGCGAGCGGAACAGGCCAGGGAACGCCGACCGGTGTTATCGGCAACACCACAGCCAGCAGCTTTGTCGTTTCGGTCACTCAGGGAGGCGTGATGACATCGGGCAAGTCTGTTTTCATCTTCGCGACCCTGGACGGCACGATCAGCGGCTGGTCTCCTGCAGTCCTTCCGACTACTGCTGTCATCGCTCGCAACCGGTCGGGTTTTGGAGCAAGCTATACCGCTCTTACACTATTCACGAACAGCCTCGGAACAAGCTTCCTTTACGCCGCCAACAACACTAATGGCGGAGGAATCGACGTGTTCGATGGCGGCTTCAATTTCCTGTATACCGTCAGCGACGGACAGATTCCGCAGAAGTTTGCGCCATACGGAGCTCGGGTCATTGGTGACCGCCCTATGGGTAACATTCGCTGGCACCAACAAAGCAAATAGCGGCTTCGTGGACGTCTTCCAGATCAACAACGACGGGACGCTGACCAAACTCTTCGAGGCTAATGGCCCTCTGCATTCGCCATGGGGACTCGCTCAGGCCCCCTCTAACTTCGGTCCATTCAGCAATGCTGTTCTCGTTGCCAACAACATAAAGGACGGCGAGATCAACGCCTTCGATCCAGACACCGGAAATTTCCTCGGACACCTCGCCGATGGAAACGGCCGGCCAATTGCGATTAACCAATTGTGGGGATTGGAGTTCGGCAAAGGCGCCGGCGCCAACGGCGCCATGAACGAACTCTTCTTTACCGCAGGGCCGGATAACTATGCCAACGGATTATTCGGTGTAATCACCGTTACGCCGTAGCCTAGCCCGAAATGACTAGCGTGGGACTCTCCGATAACCGTGTTTGATCGGCATAGGGACGGCGGTCGCCCGCCGCCCTTTACCACACCCCCGTGGGGATTCGATGGCCGAGGCCGTTTATACCTCCTGTTTTCTCTCAGTAAGTCAGGTTGTAATGCTGGTTAAGTTTATCTCGCTGATCCGCCGGAACGCCGGTTGAACAGGTTCTCTGTGTGTACAAAGCCGGACATGTTCAGTTCCGGAACTCTAACCAGAGTCCAGCTACCGTCGCCGTCGATGACCTGCAGGTTGGGTTCGACGACCGTCCCTTCGTTAAGTACCGTCCGCACTGAGCCGCGCGTCGAATTGATAGAATATAGGGCGACGGAATCATTCGATATGGTTAGTAGCTGGCCCAAAAGCAGGCTCCGATCCGAAGCGCGACCGCCGGCGGAAGTTGTCCGCGGCTGGTCTACCTCCGCACCCTTCGTCACAGAAGGCGCCGAACTCGAGCCTCCTGCTTTTGATCCAGAATTGTTTGAAGTTGTGGCCGTGGTCTTCCGGACCTTGTCGCGTTTAGCTGCTTTTGGGTTGTCCGGCTGTTCCGTGGACTGGCTTTCTAATGCCGTCTCGTCCGGGAATACTACAGATCGGATTGTGCGTAACGGCGTCTTCAGGACTACCACGAACATTACGATGGACACAACAATCAACAACAAGATAATCAGTTTCAACGTATGCTCCTGCCCGATAAAACTGCCGGCAACCCAATAATCCGGCATTCATGAATACCCGGCTATCGTTCAAACGTGCTATATCGATCAAGAATCAGTCGAATAAGCACAACTTCAACCCGTGATCTTCGCATGGAGGCCTGTGATCAGGCATTTCATGGAAAGATGAGAGCCATGAAACACTTTCGTGAAAACCGACAGGAGTTGTCGCCTTGACGCTGGGCGTATAACAACGACATCCATTTTGCCGTCGTTGATTTCGACGAGGCGACACATTCGCAACCGGTCGCCGGCGAACTTCGTGTTGCATCCCAGGACGAGTAGGAACTCACCCTCGATTGGTTGGCCTTCCAGGGTAATCTTCGCCCGGCGAGGCCACGACCAGATGATCGCCATCAACGAAGCCACAGCGTATCGAGATGAACCAAGCCAGCGAAGCTTTTCCGCCATACGATTGATGTCCGAGGCGACGCCCCAACCCACAATGTGGAAACAATAGACGATCTCACTGCCCATGGTGACCTGAGCAATGGCGAGCCCACAAGTCCCGCCACTTGCGATGGCTGACAGCCGGCACCTTTCGCCTAACACGTTAGTGGGATCGCATTTCTCTTTTGATTCCTTGTAAAGTGGGGGACGACTGAACGCTGAAATTGAGCGTTCCGGGACAAATAAATCAAATAGAGGCAGGAAAGGCAAGATATGGCATTACACAAGATGCGCGTACTGTGTGCAGACGGAGACAAAACGGTTGCAGAATGGGATCCTGAAACCATCAGTCACGAGCAGTTGGATCGTATAGAAGCCGAGTTCAATTCCAAAATACGGCAAGGCTTTTTAGCGGCTGACTTGACGGATGGACGTAATGTTTTAATCAATAAATTCAATCGCAATGCAGACACTTTGCTGATCCCCCGCGTGCAGGGTGGATAATGCTCGAATCGCAACTTTCGGGCAGCGGCGTCCGTCAGGAGGAGATCACGGACCGCGGTTCGCCCTCATTCAAGGCGCGCGAACTCCTCTGTGCAATTTTGCCCGCCGCTGCGCGTGAAGAGCTCCGGGCTCAGGACGCCTTTTATTATAGGGGCAAGAGAGTGACTTATCGGATTTGCCGTTCATCGCAGACGGAGATCTACTGGAACGGCCATCTCAGTGCCAATGCCTGCCTGCAGCTCACAGTACCGACTCCTGGTTATGACCGGATGATTGCGGAGTACTTGATTCTGAATACTGATGAGACTCTTTACTGGAGCAAGGCAAACATCCTTCCGTTAAAACGTTTCGCCGTTGGTCATCCGGAGCTCCTGTTAAGCGCGCTGAATTTCGTTCTGCTGATCAAACTTGTCGTCGAGTACCTCATGTAACGGAACGAGGTCCTCCTTGCTTGTAGTCCCCGGGCGTAATGCCACGCATGTTGATCGTGACTGAAGTGATTGCCTCGCAAATAGTACTCGTACGCCTTCGCGTCGCGCCGGAGCGAGGCACTCACGACGTTGCGGTTCGATGCCTGAGTCGATGTCCGTCCACTTCTTTTTTATGGGGACAATATGCGTATTCGGTAAGAGCTGACAATAATTTTACAAAATCTGTGCATTCGCGAGACGACTTCGGTCCACGGCTCCCGCTACAGTGCATCCTCACTGAGGAGGCTTCAATGACCCACAGGACACCGTGCGCTCTCTTGATCATTATCGTCCTCGCCGGCGGCGCAAACGCTCAGACCAAAGCATCGCATCCCAGCGCCACGGATGTTTCGCAGGTTTTCAACCCCCTTTTCGACATCTACTGCACGACGTGTCACAACCAGACGCGCAAGTCGGGTGGATTGGCGCTCGACAGTTTGAACACCGGTAATGTCGCCGAAAACACAGCCGAGTGGGAAAAAATGCTCCAGCGTATTCGCGCCCGGCGCGATCCGCCTATCGGCATGGCTCGGCCGGGCGACGCTCTCTACGAAACGGCAATCTCGACTGTCGAGCGAGCTCTGGATCACGCCTATCCTCAGAGTAAAACCCTCAAGGGCTCGAATCGGGTTTCGAGCGCCGAACTGGCCGTGCGCATGGCGAAATTCATCTGGAACGAAGCTCCCGATTCCATTCTCCAGGACGCCGCGAAGAAAGGCGCCCTGGGAACGCCGGCCGGACTCGAACGACAGGTGCGCCGGATGCTGCAAGATCCCAAAGCGAACGCCCTCGTGACTGGGTTCTTCGAGCCGTGGGCTCTGGCGAATCCGCTAGACAAGGCTCAGAGCGTCGATGAAAATCTCCGGCAGGCTCTCGGAACCGAAACGCGGCTTTTCTTCGAAAGCCAGATCCATGAGGATCACAACGCGCTGGACCTGTGGACGGCGAACTATACCTTTATCAATGAGAGACTCGCGCGCCATTACGGAATTACCGGCATATCCAGAGACGAATTCCGGAAATTCACTTTCCCGGACAACACGCGCGGCGGAATTCTGGGTCAAGGCAGCTTTCTGACCGCTACTTCCACCACCGACCGCACATCACCTGTAATGCGCGGAAAGACTATTTTGACAACCTTCTTCGGCATTGCTCCTCCGCCTCTGCTGCCTAACGTGCCCCCACTGAAGCCGAACGACAATCGCCCCATGCGTGAGGTGCTCCCCATTCTTAGGACCAAAAAACAGCATGATTAAGGTGGACCGCTGCCTCTTGAAAATGGGTTTATAGATTAACCGCCGTCGGGCCTGTGCGTAACTGTGAAAAAGCCGGAGCGGTTCTTGCGTAGGCTTTTTCAAGCAGCGGTGGAAATCATTAACAAGAAGTTGCCGAAGGCCACCTTTATCGATTTCCACCGCTGCGGCAGTTTCCACAGGCCTCCCCTTCCCGAACCTTTCTTTCTTTTTGGTTCTTTTTCTTTCTTTGTCCAAATTCGACTTCCCGCCGAGAAATAATTTCGCGCCACGTTCGTTTATAGACGACGTTCGAGACCCCGACCGACTCTCAGCCTGGCGTGAATTCAGCCTCACCGCGGTTTCTTCCGCGCTTGGAAGTAGATCGCGGCCGGCGTTTGATAACCCAATGCCTGATGCGGGCGCTCGTGATTGTAAAAACCAAAATAGATTTTCAGATTCGCCATCGCTTCCGGCACGTCCACGTAGTCTTTCAAATAGATCTCTTCGTATTTCACCGTCCTCCACAAACGTTCGATGAAAATGTTGTCCATCACGCGTCCACGCCCGTCCATGCTGATGTCGACGCCGTGATCCGCCAACCGGCTTGTGAAATCGTGGCTCGTGAACTGCGATCCCTGATCCGTATTGAAGATATCCGGGCGCCCACACTCCAAAGCCCAGTTCAACGCTGAAACGCAGAATGACGTTTCCAGAGAGACCGATACTTCCCACGCCAGCACATAGCGGCTGAACCAGTCCATCACTGCCACCAGGTAGATGAATCCCCCGTGCAATCGAATGAAGGTGATGTCGCTGCACCACGCCTGGTCCGGCCGGCTGATGGTCAAATCCCGCAACAGATACGGGTAAATCTTGTG
This sequence comes from uncultured Acidobacteriota bacterium, assembly GCA_963738025.1. Taxonomy (GTDB): domain Bacteria; phylum Acidobacteriota; class Terriglobia; order 20CM-2-55-15; family 20CM-2-55-15; genus 20CM-2-55-15. Next base: position 25,937 of record CAVTWA010000013.1, read on the forward strand.
TCCCGGCGCCGGAAGCGACAGCCGCGGCTTGGCATAGATCGCCTCCAATCCCATCAGACGCATCAACCGTCGTACCCGCTTCGGATTGACTGGGTATCCTTGCTCGTCCAGCCACCAGACCATCTTTCGGACCCCGTAAAATGGCGTCCGCGTGTATTGCTCGTCCAACAGTCGCATCAATCGCAGATTTTCGGCCGTTTCCCTGGCCGCTTCGTAGTACAGTCCCGACCGCCACACGCCAGCCAATCCGCACTGCTGCCGAATGCTCAGTTCGTTGTCTAAGGAAATCCATTCCCGCCTCTGGCTTAACGCGACAGGCCGGACTTTTTTTTCAACCAGTCGACTTCGACCTGCAATTGCCCGATCTGCTGGTACAGCTCCGCCCTCAACGCACTTTCAGTCGTGTCGGGTTGCGATCGCCGATCTGCAAACACCGACGGCACTCCATCAATCGCTTGCCGCTTCCAGTTTGTGACTTGATTGGGGTGCACTCCGTAATGCGACGCGATCTCCTGGATCGTCTTCTGACCTTTAATCGCTTCCAGCGCTATTCTCGCCTTCATTTCGGCGCTGAAACTTCGCCTCTGCTTCGACCTCGTGTTCATTCCTGCTCCGTTCCGAGGCCGCGATTTTACACCTTATTCACTGGTCCGATTTTTGGGGAGCACCTCAGCGCGCACGCATGCAGGAACATGCCAGCAATCCCGTATGCTCTAGTTGCCATCTCACCTTCGAACCGATGGGATGGGCGCTGGAGAATTTCAATCGTGTGGGTCAATGGCGAAATACCGACGCAGGTGAAACCATCGATGCCTCGGGCAGCTTCATCGATGGTTCGAAATTCAACGGGCCCGCAGAATTGCGGGCTGGTCTGGTGAAATACAAGGCCGCCTATTATTCGAATGTCACGCAGAAACTCCTTGCCTACGCCCTGGAGCGTCCGCCGAAGTTATGGAACCTGGACGATTACGAGATGCCGTCGGTCCGCGAAATCCTCCGCGAGGCCGCGGCCCATGATTACCGGTGGTCCTCCATCGTTCTCGGCATCGTGAAGAGTGATCCGTTTCAACTGAAAACGGGTGCCAGCAGCCAGGATTCCGAGGTTGCGCCGGTCCGAGCCTCACGATAGCGAGTCCCTGTAGGCGGGGTTTATGAACGCGCGCGCTTTTTCTCGCTGTCAGTATTCTTTCGACACTGTTCGCACTCCTGGCGACGGCCCTTGCCGCAGTCGGGCTTTACGGGGTGTTGTCCTGTGTTGTCGCCGAGCGAACGAAGGAGATCGGTGTCCGCATCGCATTGGGAGCCGCGCCTGCAAAGATTTACACGATGGTGCTGCGCAACGTAGGCTGGATGACGTTGATCGGCGGGACCGCCGGCCTCGCTGCCGCAATCGCCGGCGGCAAGTTCTCCGAGTCTTTGCTCTTCAATCTAAACGGCCACGATCCCGTCATCATGGGGTGGTCGGCCCTCCTGCTTTTCCTTGGCGCTTTTGGAGCCGGGTTCATTCCGGCCCGACGCGCCTCCCGCCATCGATCCGCTCCGGGCGCGCCGGCACGAATAAAAAGGGATAGAGGTCTTTGGGTAAAAAGTTTTATCCGAACAGGACTCCGGAGCATATTGGGAATTCGTCCCTGAAGTCCACGAAGTCGCCTTCTGTAACACGACGCGATCGCTTCCTGTAAACCGACTTCCCAACAAGTTCGGCGTTTTCGGCGGCTTATCGGATGCCCAACCGTTCGTGAAACCGCAGTGCTTCCTGTAATCCGATTAACGGGAGAGCAAAACTTCAGCGTGGCCGGAGCCCCGTAACAGTGCAAATTTAAGAATCATCGGCTCCCTCAGATCCAACACGATCAACGCGAGCTTGACCTCATGCATCATTTCGTAGTGTGCGAGCTTTGTTCCAATATTCGTCAACTGGGAGCGGAGGACAGTGGTTCGGCATGTCGTTCGCACTTTCACATTGCTTTAGCAGACGCTGGAAATTTCGTACCAGACGGAGACGCGTCCCGACGGCCAGTAGGCGGGTAACCATCCTTCTGTTGCAGGCATGTTGGCAGGAAGTGCCGTCGTGCAGAGCGCTGATGGCTTGAGCCGCACTTTGATCCAGGCTTCGCCGCCGACCTTACGCCATTCCAGCACTTCGGCGGTGACACTCTGGCCCGCTGCGGTGCGCCATTCGGGGCGGGGCTCGAACTGGTCCTTGCTGGGTTCCCGCCAGAGTTTGCCGTTCCAGCCTTCCGTAAGATGAGAGGCGGTGTCTTTCACGAGTTGCTCGTAAGTTTCGAAGCGGATCGTGCCGGGTCGTTCGACCCACCCGGAACCGGATTCCAGCAGGATTCGGAACCACCTTCCGTTCCTCTCCCATACGATAGCCGCAGGCTCCGCAGTTACACAGGCTCTGCTCTTAAAGCTCGCCGGCCAGTGCGATCAGAGCCCACGAAGTTCCCGCCGCGGAAATAAACTGATCGGTCCCATGGGGAAAACCAGACTCGAAATAAGCCTGAATCGGAATAGTGGCGCGGGATCGTACGAACCACGTTCCGTCTTCGAGCTGTGTTCGCAGCAGATAAGCGATACCCTTACGACGCACATTGTCCTTATTCGACCCGCCGGCAACATGCAGCGCATAAATCGCCTGCCCCGTGGAATAAGCCTCGGAGTTCATCGCAGGTAACTGCGCCCAGCCGCCATCGGCCCTCTGCAGGGCTTTCACGCGACGGCTTTGAAGGGCCACCTCCGCCGCGGGAGCGCCAGACCATACAAGCCCCAGCAGCCGGAACGCTTCATCCTGCGTATCTTCCGGCGTGGTCTTTCTCAGATACTCCCGTGCCTTCGCGATTCGAGCCTTCGCCTCTTTCTGCATAGCCGGAGGCACATAAGTATCCAGGCCTCGAATTGCCAGTGCGGTAAATTTGATGGGGCTGATCCCGCCGAGGGGCGCGCGGAAATCGAGTTCCGTCCAGCTTCCGTCCGGCTTCTGCAACTCCAGCAGACGATAAACGACGGCGTCCGTCATTACATTGCCGGGGACGCCTTCCTCGGCCAACGCCCACAGGCCATAAGTCGTGTTCTCCATAAATCCGCCGATACCCGCTTCCTGCCCCAGCATCAGGTTCTCCCGCTGCCTCTTCCAGAAATCGAGCGTTGCTTGCGACGGATGCGCCGCCAGATTCGCGTCGACAGACACTCCGCGTGCGCTGGCCAGCTTTACGGCAATCGCGGGAAGACTCTCGTTGTGACACGAAATGCAACCAGTATGTTTGTTGAACACGGGTCCGATGGGTTGCAGTTGCGGAATCGCCTTTTCCATCGCCAGACGGGCGGTTCGCGGATGAGCGATCCTGGCCGGCGACGCGGCGGATCCGGTTCCGCTGCGTGCTCCCGCCCCCCGTAGCAGGCGGGCGATATCCGTTTCTCCTTGCATCATGGCCCAGTCCAGCACAGTACGGCCCTGGTTGTCGCGCGCATTCACATCCGCTCCCTTTTCCATCAGCATGCGCACCATCGAGGGATCAGGGCGGGGCGCATTGACCGCGGTCATCAGCGCCGTCACGTCCCGGCTCGATTTACCGTTTGGATCGGCTGCTCGCTCGAGGAGCGTACGAACGAAGTCCTTGTCGCCCGCTGTGATGCCGAATTGCAGTACCGGAATGGACTGCGCCGCGGCCGACAACACCTCATTCGGATTTGCGCCCGCGTCGATAAGTCTGCTCGTAATTGCGGCATCTCCCAAGCCGGCGGAAAGTGCGCCGGCGCCCAACTGATCCGCGCGTTTCAGCGGCACCCCCGCGTCCGCCAGGATTTTTACCACTTCCGGATTCGTGCGCGAACCATTGAACACTGAGCCAAAGGACACGTAGGCTGCTCTCAGAAGATCGGATCCGTCGGCCGTCCCCGCTTTCGGATTCGCTCCCCGCGCGAGGAGAATCTTGATCGATTCCGCATTGGCACGTCTCGTTGCAGTCAGCAGTGCTGTAGTGCCCGACTTTGTCTTCGCATTGACATCGGCGCCATGGTCAATCAGCAGTCGAACCGTCGCCGCCTGGCCAGTGGCCCACATGAGAGCGGTCGATCCGCTCGTGGTTGCGGCGTTGACGTCGGCGCTGCCGTCGAGTAATGCTCGTACACAGTCCTCCGCCGGAAACGCCGCGGCATACATCAGAGGAGTCGCTCCCAGATCGTCTCTTACGTTCGCGTCCGCGCCGGACTGCATCAAAGCTTTGACGTGGCCTGCATCACCCGCCCGGACCGCGCTGAAAAGCTCATCGCCCGCCGCGCCAAACCCCATCGGCGCAACGGCCAAACACAAAAGGAGTCCCACTGCCACAATCTTCATCTCTTTGCCTCACAGTCTACGCCCGGGCTCTCACAGCGGCCTTACATCCAAGCAGGGTTAGTTCATTGTAGTTAACATGTGCGATGAGATGTAGTTTCTTCGTTCCGCTAAGTCCGTGTGAGTGGATCGGGGCTCTGACAGGCTGCGAACCACGTCCGAGGATTCGCCGAATTATCTAGTCGTTAGTTATCCAGCCACTTGGTCGACATACCGACTTATGGTCAACTGAACTGTGTCGCTGTGGCTTCCTGGAAGCCGATCTTACCGGCGGGCCTGTTGTAAGTGTCGCAGAATGTCGAGATGGATTCAATTCGCGTAATACCCCTGCTTCACCTGAAGTCGAACTCCTTTGCGTGAGCAGGTCACGCGGATCTTGTGGTATTTGCCGTCAAGCCGCGGCCCGTCGTACTCAATGACATAACCCGACCCGGATGCGGCCATGGCTTCCTTGACTGCCTTTTCAATGTCGTTGGCGTAAACCTTGCCGCCCGTCAAGTCCGCGAATTGTTCGAGCGTGGCAAGGTCTCCGTTCTCGACGCTGGTGCCCTGATACACACTGCTCAACGTGACACCGTCATGGTCGAGAGTCGTCGCGATGCGGTTTACGAGCGAAGAATTATCGAATGGGCGACCGCCACCGCCGCGATTTGAAGGGGAAAGGGATACACCGTGTGTCATCCATATGAGGTTCTTCCGGCCAGGGAATGGTTTCAACGCCGCGCCGAGCGATTCGAGCGCCGGAAATCCGCCATTTCCCTTCAATCCATAGGCGTGCTCGATTGCACCCTCAAGAAGCGGCTTGATGTGTTCGGTCCACGGGGTCTTTTCCGGAGGGTTATGTTCCTGTGGGCTCGGCAAGCCACGAACCGGCGTCTCACCTTGACTGGTCAAGAGGTACAGGTATAGAGAGTCGCTCGACTCCAAATGCTCCAGAGTTTGGATGATTTCTTTCGTCCCATAGCCACGATTGCCGAGGCCGTCGTTCAGCAGATCGAAAAGAATAACAACCGGCGGCGCGACTTGTGATGCATTCGCATTGCGATGGAACGACACGATGCGCTGTGGCTTGCCTTGGTCGGAAACCTGAAAGTCCTGGCTGGTCAGATCACCGACAATCTGATCGTGGTTGTCAAACGCGACAACATTTAGGGTTATACGTGTGCTTGTCTGCGGAGACGGAGACGCTGCAAGACTCGCGGCCACAAATAGAACGGTATGAATCGCCCCGGGTTTACCGGAGACTCCAATTGTTGAGAGGATGGAGTCATGAAAAACGTTCCGAGGTATTCGCCAGAGGTCCGAGAACGAGCGGTGCGATTGGTATTGGAGCAGCAGGGCGAGCACGCCTCCCAGTGGGCAGCGATAACGTCGATTGCCAGCAAGATGGGGTGCACTGCTGAAACATTGCGTCGATGGGTGCGTCAATCCGAGCGTGATGCGGGAAAGCGTAGCGGCCCCACGAGTACGGAACAAGAGAGGCTCAAGGTTTTGGAACGCGAGAACCTTGAGTTGAAGAGGGCGAACGAGATACTGCGAAAGGCGGCGGCTTTTTTCGCCCAGGCGGAACTCGACCGCCGACCAAGGTGATGGTGTCGTTTATCGACGGTCACCGTGGCAAGTACGGGGTCGAGTCGATCTGCATGCAGCTGCCGATCGCCCCCTCGGTCTACTACGAGCAGAAAGCTCGAGAAGTGAAGCTGGAGCGGGTACCGCCGAGAGTTCGCCGCGACATTGCCATGTCCGAACAGATCCAACGCGTATACGCCGAGAACTTCAAAGTCTATGGGGCGCGCAAGGTGTGGCTGCAGCTCGGTCGCGAAGACATCCGGATCGCGCGATGTACAGTCGAGCGCCTCATGCGATCTCTCGGCCTGCAGGGCATCCGACGTGGGAAATGGTGTCGGACGACGATCGCCGACATGGGGGTAAACAGGCCGGCGGATCTGGTTCAACGCCAATTTCAGGCGACGCGTCCGAACCAGCTGTGGGTCGCGGACTTCACTTATGTGGCGACTTGGAATGGGTTCGTTTACGTGGCCTTCGTCATCGATGTTTTCGCACGTCGCGTGATCGGCTGGAGAGTGGCGCGATCGATGCAAACCGAGCTTGTTCTGGACGCTTTGGAACAGGCCCTCTGGTCACGTTCGCGAATCGAAGGCGTCGTCCATCACAGTGATCGTGGAAGCCAGTACTTATCCATTCGATATTCCGAACGGCTGATTGAAGCGGGCGTCAAGCCGTCTGTCGGTACCACCGGCGATTCCTACGACAACGCCCTGGCGGAAACCATTATTGGGTTATACAAAACTGAGGTCATTCATCATCGCGGTCCATGGCGGAACGTCGACGCTGTGGAGTATGCGACCTTGGAATGGGTCGACTGGTTCAACAACCGCCGGTTGATGGAGCCTATCGGCAACGTGCCGCCTGTCGAATTCGAAACCGCGTATTATCGCCAACACGAAGAGTCAGCCATGGTGGTCTGACTCAACTAAACCAGTCTCCGGTAAACCCGGTGCGGTTCAGTAAGTAAACACCTGGCCTGTGTGTACAAACCTTCCCTCCAATCACGCGATAAACAGTTCTCCGGCTGATTGAGTTTACCAGCGTTCGGTCTTTTACGGCGCCTGCAGAATGACAGATCCGCTAACTCTGTGTCATTTGGCATCAGGAAAGGAGAGCCCTCCGTTTCCAGGAAGCGCCGTGATTTCGTGAGAGCCGAGTTGTGTTGCCGACAGTCAAAGCGATGTTTTTCGCAGGGGATTATAGAACAACGAAGGTCAGTGGCCGTGTAACCGACCTTACGTCCAATGAGGCAACAATGCCACAATGCCTAAAGACTGCGGCGTTTTCGCGGGGAGTAGTTGAATTTCCCGTTAGCTGAAACGCCGGTTTGTAGCGATACCGGGCGGGTGCCAAGACGAGCGCACGAAAGACCTGGCCCCGAACGCCGGATCATGATCGTTTACGGTTACCCGGCGGCGTCCGGTCCGCACCAAAATACTTCTCGCTCCGGTAGCGCAGCCAGACGCGCAACACCTGGGGCACCTTCTTGCGCTCGTCCTCGCTCAGCGTCTCGTATAGCGCCAGGGCTTTCTCACGCTCCCCTCGGCAGGCGCGATTGTTGTGCGCATCCCATAGACTGCGTGCGACACGGATACGGCGGCAGGTCTCCTTGATCAATGCGGCGCCGGTCAACGGTTTGGTTGAAGTCGCTTTTGCCACAACGATTCTCCTCTGGATCAGGGCTATTCGAGTGTAACAGCGTAACGTGCCGTTGCCGGTAGATGTTGGGTTACAGTAACCGGATGCGCGATCCGACCAACACTGAGCCACCTGCCGGGATCTCCAGAACATCTATCTTCGTTGCGGCCGGCCGCGCTCTCGGGGCGCGCGAACCGGATCCGTCGCCGAAACCCGGATTACTTGGCGGAGAAGCTGCTCGGAGACCCGTCCACCTTGGGCCTGGATCATCCGGCGGTCCGCGCATCGAGCCTCAGCTATGACGAAGCGTTGAAAGACGTTGAGGTGGCGAGCATTGACCCTGCGAGCCATCTCGTTGGAGCGGAAACTGACGACAAATCGATAAAATGTCTGCATTGGAACAAACATTGGATGGCAGCGTGGAACGATTACTGAAATGGCCATCGGAACAGACCGTCTCAAGTACACGGAGAGAAATCATCGCGTGGTGGGAGTCTCGTCGTCTACGCTTCAACGTTTACCTTGGAACAATCGGCATCATCACTTGGCTTCTCGTTTTGGTTGCTGGTTCTGCCGCGGTAAAGCCCGGTGTCGATTTCGAAGAGCCGCTTGCGATGATTCTCGGCCCCTTCGTCTACGCCTTTTTTGCGAACGTTTGCTACACGCTTGGGTGGATCGTCGATACTGTCGCTTATCGTGGAATGCCGCGAATGCGTCTGTATAAGTACGGCATTGTTTTCTCTGCGATTCTCACTGGATTACCCGGCCTCTGGGCTCTTGTGGCATGGCTCATGACGGTGATCACGGGACATAAACGTGATTGAAGTTATGGCCCTGGTGCCTGATACACCGCTAAACCGTAGAAATGCCGGGAGGCACAAACGGTCAAATCCACTTGTGCGGGATACCGATTTCTCGGAACCTGAAATTATCATAAGCGGACTCACGGGAAGCACTTGTCCGGTTTGCCGACTACACGTCAGCTGAACATCCGCTGTAACAAGGCTAGCAGACACATCGCGCCTAATGCTCGAAGCGCGTGTAACCCGATACTGCCCACATTACATCGGCGATGGCTTGATAACCTAGATCGGTGGGATGGATATCGTGTAACGGCGCCAAACAGACCAAGCTTAGCGTGCACAGTGTCTGGGGCTGTGGAGGTACCAGATTAAATTGTGCAAAGGGATTGGCGAGGTTCGCACGATTCGCTGCTGAAACTTCCTGGATACGTTGATCGATGGCTTCCACGACAAGGTTGGTCGTCGGGTCAACGATCGCAAATGGATTGTAAAACCCGAGTGTGATGATTTCAGCATCCGGTGCTACACGCCGCAATATTCGGATGATTTAACGAAGCCAGCACACGCGCTTCGCGCTCGAATCGTGCCGCCCGGCCGGCATCGTGTGTGAAGGCTTCGGGCAGGAGTTTGATCGCAACACTGCGGCCAAGCTTCGCGTCGGTGGCTTGATAAACATCGCCCATACCGCCGCTGCCTAGATGGGCCGTAATTTGATAGTGTGCGAACTTCGTTCCAATCATGGCCGAGGATTCGGACGCAGTCTATCAGATCGCACGCAAGTCGCTTATGTATTGAAGCCGGGAGGCGAGAAACTCGGCCCGGAACGTCAAGTTGACGTATAACCGCGACCGGAACGTGACACTCGTCCTAAAGCGAGCGCGTCTAGTTTCCGATACATGGACTTACCCAATTACTGAGAGCTGTTACTTGCTTCTCGAAAGAAACTCGAGAAGCCTGATGACGGCTTCCGGCTGCTCCTGCTGTATCCAGCGGCCCGCGTCTTCGAGGAAATGGACGCCGCGCATGGCGGTACCGCGGCTTGCGTGGTGAAGTTTTACCATGCGCCGCGTGCCGTAGAATTCTTGCATTCTCCACCAACTGGGAACGACACAAGAAAAGCTATATACTGCGTCGCCGTGCAACATACGACGGATGCGATTGATATCGGGCAAGAGACTCGCCGGAGAGTTGCCTGGCGACTGATGCCATTCATCTTCCTTCTCTACATCGTTTCATTCATCGATCGTGTGAACGTCGGATTTGCCGCGCTGGAAATGAGGCAGGAACTGAGATTAAGCGGCGCGGTATTCGGTTTCGGTGGCGGAATTTTCTTTCTCGGCTACTTCTTGTCGGAAGTTCCCGGCGCCGTCATGGCCGAGCTATGGAGCGCGCGCAAATGGATCGCGCGAATCATGATTACGTGGGGTATCGTCGCGGCCGCGACCGGGTTCATCCAAAACACTCAACAATTCTACTGGGTGCGTTTTCTGTTAGGTGTTGCCGAGGCTGGATTCGTTCCGGGAATCGTGGTCTACATGACGCATTGGTTTCCTCCGGCAGATCGGGGGAAAGCAATTGCGCTGTTCTTCGCCGCTGTACCGGCATCGACCATTGTCGGGGGGCCCGCTTGCCGCAGTACTGCTCAACCTGAATTGGCTCGGTTACTCCGGGTGGCGCTGGCTATTCATTCTGGAAGGTATTCACGCCGTCATTCTCGGAATAATCGCCCTGTATTACCTCACGGATTCGCCTGAACACGCGAACTGGCTTCGGCCTGATCAGCGGACCTGGTTGATGGACGAACTAAGGAAAGAGAACGCCGGAAGAAGAGAACATACGCATCCGCGTGTTCCTTTCTCTCCGGACTGCTTGTTTTGCGAATTCGCAGCGTCTTGCGTCACCGCGGCGGATCCTGTTAACGGCTGCATTCACGCCACGCACTACCATTGAAGGATCTCGCTCTCTTCTTCATCTGGCGCTTCGCTTTCGGGCACAGGCTGCTGAAGCAAGCTGACCACATTAACGTGTTTGCAGATGTCAGCCCGGCTATTTCTTCAGGCCTGTTTGCCAGTTCAGTACCATCGTGAAAGGCGCGGGAGCGTTTTGCTCCAGCTGTGCAGCAAAGAGAAATCGTTTGCCGTCGGAGGTCGCATCCCAGATCACGCCGTTGCTGGCCTGGGGTGACTGAAAGAGGGCTGCCGGCGTACCGGCGCGAAAAGCGGGGCTGAGAGTTACATCGACAGTCATGAGCTTCCCATCGTTCGCCCGGTAGTACAGTTCTTTGCCGTCGTTGCGCCACTTCGGCTGAAGTCCGCCGGCGGTTGAAACGGGCCACTCGGCGCCGGCTATTGGAACTCTGGATGACGTGGGGGGCGTGAAGGCGCGCACGTAAACCTCATCCCGCCCGGATTTATCGGACACGTAGGCAACCCAGTTTCCGTCGGGAGAAAACTGCGCTTCTTTCTCGTTGAATGTTGTTTGCAGGAAGGGGATCGGCTTCTTGTCTCCCGCCAGCGGGAGCACCCAGATGTCACCCTTTCTCTTCGAATCGGACACCGTGTAGAGCAAGAAGCCATTGCGAGACCAGCTGGTTGGCACTTTGTCCTCCGCGCTCTTTAGCAAAACCTCCTCATCCCTGGAGCCGTTGACGGGCTTTTCATACAGATCGGCAGCGCTACCACCTCTCGATGTAAAGACGATGCGGTTGCCATCCGGAGACCATACCGCCCGCCCAATGATGCCACCGAAAGTAAACCGCGTCCCGGAGCCACCACGGGAGAAGTCGAGCAACCATATGTTGACGGAGGAGGCGTCAGCCTGGCTGGCTGTGTTTTGCAGCGTCAGAGCGGCAAGAGTTGAATCGGGAGAGAGAGTAACAGCACGATAAAAACGGGGTTCGCTAGCGACGCCCAGACTGGTTCCCTTTCGATCTCTCCAGGTGAGCTGCATATTATGGAGGTCCAAGGATCCGCCCCCCCAATACGCAAGAGCGCCATTGACCGACACCGAGAAACCAGCCCATCGGCCTCCGCTGGTACCTACCTGCTCGGCGACCGGCACCGGGGACCCGGTCAATTCCATTCGGCGGTTATCAAAAGGCTGCGCCATCACCGTCCCTTCCTGCATGAACAGCAGATATCCCAGTTGGGGGTCGGCTGTTGGTGCATACTGCGCCTCCCATCCTGTAGTCAGCAGGCGTTTTTCTGTTTCATCCGGTTTGGCATCCAGAGAACTGAGGTATGTGCCGCCGGCTTCCAAACCCTTCGGGTCCCGAAGATAAATGAAGTGCCGACCGTCTGGCAGAAACGAGGGCATGGAGTGTACGGTCTGCCCATCCGTTGAAGGTAATGCAACTGCCGCACCTCCGGCCGCCGGCACCCGATATAACAGCGGCATGGCGCCGAAAAGGATCACATCGTTCTGGCTCCATGCCCCCGCGTTAAAATTGCCATCGGGCAAGTCGCATATGGTTTGCACCGGCCCTCCGGTTGCCTCGACCTTCTTAAGCTTTTTGCTGTGTGGAAATGCAATGAACCGGCTATCCGGCGACCAGAGCAATGAGACGTTATTAGTGTCGAGAGATTCCGCAGGGGTTAAAGCGCGCGAGTCTCCGGTACTGGTGTCATGCACCCAGAGCGTGCCGCGGCTGTTGCTCATCGCCACAAAGGCAATGCGGCGGCCGTCCGGTGACAGTCTCAAATAGGGGCCCAGCGTTACTTTGTCCGGCGCGCCGATGTCGAACTGCACGCGCGCAGGCGGAGCCGGCGCCGGTTCGCGAAAGTGAACAAAGGCCAATGCTGCGAGTGCAAGCATCGATAGAGCCGCAAGGATTACAGGCACGTTTCGCTTCAACGGAGGCGCCGTCGCGATTGGCGCGATGGGTTCCGCGTCGTTCTCCAGAAGAAACCACGCTTCCCCGATATCGCGCAGCCTTCGTTTTGGATCCTTCTCCAGGCAGCGCTGGAGCAGCTTCCGGACTTTTGCCGGTACCCGATTCAAGTCCGGTTGCCTGGTGGCGACCTCTATCAATGTGTCCGAAACCGTTTCGCCTTCGAACAAACACTCGCCCGTCAGCATCTCATATACCACCACGCCGAACGCCCAGATGTCCGCGCGTTTGTCGACGGTCTTGCCCCGCGCCTGCTCGGGACTCATGTATGCCGCCGTCCCCAGGATGACTCCAGCATTTGTTGCCGCCATATTGGTCATCGTGGGGGAGTTGGACATGTTCGGATTCGACGGGTTGGTTTCGTAGGCCTTCGCCAGCCCGAAGTCGAGAACCTTCACTGTTCCACCTGGGGTGATCATCAGGTTGCCGGGTTTCAAATCCCGATGAACCACGCCCGTCTCATGCGCAGCTTCCAAGGCGTCGGCAGTCTGTTTCGCGATCGCCAGCGCTTCATCGACTGGAATCGGGCCGCGCTGGATTCTCGCCCGGAGCGTCTCGCCCTCGACCAACTCCATGACGATGCACCGTGCCTCGCGCGATTCTTCAAGTCCGTAGATATGTGCGATGTTGGGATGATTCAACGACGCCAGCACCTGCGCCTCACGGCGAAAACGCGACAGGCGTTCCGGATCGGAAGCGAATGCGGCAGGCAGGAGCTTGATGGCCACAGTGCGCCCCAGCTTGGAGTCAGTGGCTTGATACACCTCTCCCATACCGCCGGTTCCCAGGTGGCTGGTGATCTCGTAATGTGCGAGCTTGGTTCCGATCATGATTTCCAAATACTCCAAGGCCGGCGAAATGTTATCAGAACCCCCGCAAATCACTCATGCATTTGAAGATGGGAGGTGCCGGAAAGCTCAAGTCCCGTTCTGCCGTTTCACTGATGACTCGGTAGCCGTCACATGGGTTCAGAATTTCAGGACCTCACCGGTCAAGCGCGGTGTCTGGGTTGTTGAAAATATTCTGCGCATTCCTCCGAATCGACGAAATTGATGCGGTAAATGCTTCGCTGAGGAGCGCGCACTCCTCTTCACCGCTTACGCTGCCGAACGAGGCCAAATGGCGAACGTACTTCCATAATCGCCAGCAAAATGCCCTGGCATTTCCATCAAGCGTGGCATGTTTCCAACTTCGCCCGCAATCTATGCTGACATCGACACCGGGGAAGTTCACAGTCTCCGTACATTTTGAAGTTACTTAGTGCTGCTTTTCGTAATTGCGGTAACGTATGGAGACGTGGATTCGAGGACAACCATTCCCCGCCTAAGCTAGGCGGGGTGGCTTCGCGAAGCGAAGGCGGGGCGGTCTGTTCAAAGACGATAGTACCGATTAATAAGGTGCGCTCCGCGGACCTGTGAGGAGCGAGCTTCGCGCGGACTTTGAATAGACCGCCCCAGCCTGCACTACGCGCGGGCATCCCCGCCTAAGTTGAGGGTGTCGCAAAACTCACGAACCAGCCATTGTAGTCGCGGTCTATGACCGCGCGCTTTACCTGAAATCAACGAAATACGCCGCGGTCATAGACCGCGCCTACAATCGATTCGCCAGTTTTGCCACCTTTGACGATCGCGATTTGTTTATTCGATGAGAAGCCTGTCGAGTCTGAAGCCAACCGCATGCTGCATCGACAGCGATCCCCAGGTCGTTAAAGCAATGGAATTGATTCCGGAAGCCAGAGACCTAGCCAACAAGGCCGCCTGGGCAGGTGGCTCAGCGACAATCGCAGCCTACTTCTTCGGCAGCGCGAACACACGATACTCGGACGGTCCGGGCGGCGGAATCGGAGGATCGGTCACAAGATTCGGTTGAGTCAGATAGCCATTGCCGCCGACGTCGATCACGATGTACTCGCGCCCGTCCACTTGATAAACGGCGGGGATTCCTTCACTGGCCGCAGGGAGATCCGCTTCCCAAAGGACCCTGCCGTTATCCTGGTCGTACGCGCGGAACTTTCGGTCTGAAGAAGTACCGGCGAAAATCAGTCCGCCCGCCGTCACAACAAGTCCGCCTCGAGGCGCCTGGCTGCCCAGTCCGGTCTTGCCCTGGCGTGCAAGCGCAGTGACTTCACCATCCGGAACCTGCCAGACGATTGTTCCCTTGTTCAGGTCGTATGCCGTCAATTGAGACCATGGCGGTCCGATCAGTTCCAACCCGTTACATCGCGAATTCATGAAATTGATCGGCGAGTTGTAGTGAATGAAATCCGGTTGGGGCGCCGGCGCGGCGGTTGGAGGCGGTGGGGGCGCTGCGCCCCGCGCTCCTCCGCGGCCAGCCGCCGCTCTTCCGCGCGCCGGTTGAGCGCCCCGGGGAGCGCCTGCGAACGGTCCGGTTCCGCAATCCGAAGCAGGCGGCGCGGCCCCGCGTCCAGCGCCCGGCTCAACGATCGCCATCAGTGTCGGCTGTTCGTTGGATGCCACGTACATCAGGCCTCTGGCTGGATCGACGGCCGAACGGCCCCAGTTGGTGCCGCCGTTGTGGCCGGGCATTTCAACCGATCCCCGGATACTCGGCGGGGTGAAGAGCCCTTCATTGCGATAGGTCTTGAATGCGGTCAGAACCGATTCCTTTTCGGCTTCGGGAATAAACGGATTGATGTCCTTCTCCGTAAACGACTGCCGCGCGAACGCTGGAGGTTTAGTAGGGAAAGGTTGTGTCGGCGACGATTCTTCTCCGGGCACGTCAGATTGCGGAACCTTGCGCTCTTCGATCGGCCATAGGGGTTGACCCGTGAGGCGATCGAATACAAAAAGGAATCCGAACTTCGTCGCCTGAGCGACGGCCTCGACGGTGCGGCCGTTGTTACGAACGGTCAGCAGCTTTGGCGAGTTCGGCAGATCGTAATCCCAGAGATCGTGATGCACCAGTTGCTGGTGCCAGAGCCGCTTCCCTGTTTTGCCGTCGAGCGCAACGATGCTGTTCGCGAAGAGATTGTTGCCGTGCCGGTTTCCCCCGTAGAAATCATACCTTGCAGTGCCGAACGGGACGTACACGATCCCGTGCACCGTATCCACTGAAAACTCGCTCCAATTGTGTACGCCGCCGGCTGTGGGCAACATATCTTTGGGCCAGGTGTCGGCTCCGAATTCGTTCGGCCGCGGAACGCTGTGGAAGGTCCACTTCAACTTTCCGGTCAGGACGTCGAACGCGCGAACATCTCCAGGAGTCGAATCGTATTGAGCGCCGCTTGCCGGCAGCGACACAATGATGGTGTCCTCATAGATGCGCCCGGGATTGCCGGTGGGCCGTCCTACCCTGCGGTCCGAATCCGCACTGGGATCGACGCGGCCGTTCTCGCCGAACGTCATAATCGTGTCGCCGGTGAGCGCATTGACCTCGGTGATGAATCCTCCATTGATCAAGACGATCCGCCGGTCGGACCGGCTCTTGTTTTCCCAGTAGTTCATTCCCCGGCCACTCGGTCCGCCCATGTGTGTCCACAGTTCTTTGCCGGTGACGGCGTCCAGGGCGACGAGCGACCCGGCCTTCGAGACATACATGGTTCGATCCACGACAATCGGGCTGGACGTGAGCGCGCCGTTGCCAGCGGGATAGCTCCACGCCACTCCGAGTTGCTTCACGTTCGTCTTGTTGATCTGCTTCAACGAGGAATACTGCGAGGAGTCCGGACCTCCCGCGTAGGCTCTCCACGTATCGAAAGACCGCTGATCCGCGGCAAACAGCGTAGTCGACGCGAGCAAAATCCAGACGGAGGGCTTTCGCATCATCGGTATCTCCTGGCGCTTCGCTTGAGAAGCCGGAGTATACACGAAGCCTCATCGCTATTTGCGAATCAGCAACTCCGCTCGATCCGCCGCACCCATGTTGAATGCGGAACCGGCTGGTCCTCCCAGAAAGTGCGATTCGGGAACTGGTTGTGTAACAGAAGCCGACTTCCCGTTCTTAAATGCGTTCGATAATCGTACAATTTAGCAGTTACATCCAAGGGAGATTCATGAGCAGACTGATTTGTTGTATTGCAGCACTGATGCTGTCTGCCAGCGGGCTGTACGCGCAGGGTTTTATGGGAACCTGGCAGGGCATTTTGAAAGTCCCCCAGGTTCCGAATGACGAGCGCATCGTCATAAAAATCGAGGCGTCGGATAAAGAAGACAGGCTTACCGCGCAGTTCTACAGTATCGACCAGAATCCGACGCCGCTGAAGGCGGAGTCGGTTAAAACGAGCGGGCAGGGAATCAAAATCAATATCCCGACAATTAATGGTACCTATGAGGGGAACCTCAGCAGTGATGGCACCACCATCACCGGCAAATTGAGTCAGGCCCAACCACTTCCATTGAACCTCGTGAAAGCGACGGCCACGACCGCCTGGGCTATTCCCGAGCCTCCGCCTCCGCCGAAGCTGATGGACCCGAACGCGAAGCCGGCATTCGAAGTAGCGACAATCAAGCCCTCTGATCCGAACCGGCCCGGCTGGGGGATCGGCATCAATCCCAGTGGGATGCTGAGCACCCTCAACACCACTCTGGCCGATCTGATCAAGTTCGCCTACGACCTGCATTCCAAGCAGGTTGTCAACACTCCAGCATGGTTTGACACCGAGAAGTTCGACCTCTCCGCCAAGCCGGATACGCCCGGAATGCCCAGTCTGCTGCAGGCCAGAGCTATGCTGCAGCAGCTCATTGTCGATCGCTTCGGTCTCAAGTTCCACAACGACAAACGCGAACTCCAGGCTTACGCGATAACCGTTGCGAAAGGCGGCGAGAAGATCAAAAAAGAAGAAAACATGAAGACCTCGCTGTCTGGTTTTGGCGGCATGCCACAACGGGGGTTTAATAGCCGGAACGCGACGATCGCGGAGTTTGCCAGTGTTTTGCAGGGGCAGTTTTTGGACTTGCCAGTTGTCGATCAGACGAATCTTGGGGATACCCGTTACTCCTTCTCCCTGAAGTTCACCCCGGATCCCAACATGCGTCCGTTTGGTGGCACATTGGCCCCCGGTCAGCTGTCCGTACCCGACGCTGACGCGCCGCCAGATATCTATGCTGCCATGGAGCAACAGCTCGGTCTGCGCCTGCAAAAGGCGAGGATAAACGTATCCGTGATGGTTATCGACAAAATTGAAAAACCGTCCGAGAACTAGCAATTTCCCGAAAAGGGTCAGCACGGATTCACATTGATACGACGGATTGAAAACGAAATGGCCATCCGTCATTAACGTCACACAAGTCGCATCCGTAACACAACGCGATCTTCGAAGCCGACTTCTGGGGCTTAATATCGCGCAAGCTCAACAGATTCCTCTTTTATTACTTTGCAGCGATTCGTTCTGATGTTTAATTTGAAAAACATTTAAGTCTCCATGCGACGACAGGCTCTTGCGGAGGGAAAGATGACGGCGCAGACTCGGTACGATCTGAACGCGGTATTCCTGCTCGTGCTGCTTGGTGCGGCAACGGCTGCGGATGCACAGGTGCAACCGCAACTGGCCCAGCGGTACTTCGACGAAGCCACGAAGCTCTGTGAGCGAGACGCGGGCCGCTGTGGGGTATGTCGCTCTGTGGTCCGATGCAACGCCGACTGCGGCGTCTTGCGCGCTGCCGATGGGTCCACACTGTCCGTTCCGGTTACCGTGCCGCGCGAAGGAACTACCCTGCACCGGGAAGGCTGGAGCGCCACTGTGAACTCCGGGTGGGTGGTGCGGCCGGCGGCCGACTTGGCTCCTTTACTATCGTTCGCGAGAACAAAACGGATTCTCTCTTCTGTGTTACGGCCAGCGGCGGCAGGCGGATTCAGCGCGGACTGACTGACGTCACGCGGTCGCGACTGAACGTTGAGCGCTCATAGATCCCGATCAGTTGTCAAAACTGGTTCTTGAACCATCACTTCGCCGGGTAGTCGGTAAACCGGAAAATGGATCGTCGGAAGCCGCCTGACATCACTACTCGCAAGTGATCGGCTGTTCGTCCGCCTGGAGGTCACGGAGGACGGAACACGGAGAACGGCCCCTCGGGTGTTTTTAGTTTTTACGCATCGCTGGCCTCAACCAGAGACGGGGCTTTGGATCCAGCGCTACATTCTCAATCACTAATCGCAGGTCATGGCCTGGCTCCCACTCGCATTCTTGTGCGATCACCTGGCGGTCGAGCCACTTCTTTGCTTCTCTGACAAGCCGTTCTTCTGGCGACAAGTCTGCCGCCGCTATATCTGCACTGCTGACGTCCATCCGAAGTCTTGCCTCTTCCAATTGACGATCCAAGTCTAGAAAACCGTGCGCATCGAAATGGATATACCTCGCGAGGAAACGCTGTACCGCAGCTGCGCGGCCCTCTTCAAGGGAAACTACGACCTCACACCAGCGGATCCGTTTCCCTGCGTATTGTGGCAATCCTAGCTTCCGCTTGAACAATTCAGACATTACCGCATGACTGATCCTTAGAACTTCGTCTTTCTCGCTAATCACGACAAATCTCATTCCAAAGTCCACCGTAAGCATTCCTCATCGAAAACCATGACTTCAGATTCAGGGTTCAAGCGATCCGTCCGCTTCGAAGACTCCACATCATCCCAGGTTCGAATTCCGGCGCGCTTCGCGAAGAAGGTCCAGAAGTCAGTCTACTTCTTTACCCCCAGGAGCCACGCCCAGAATTGCTGCGATTTGAACCCTCGGAACTGCGGTGACATCGTCAAAATAAGGGACGGTGATTTGTGGGCGCGTTGGATCTGTAAGGAGAAAGCGATTCAAGGGCCGCAGGGCAAATACGAGTCGATCCGGGATGCACCCCCGGGGTTGCCTGTTATGTTAAACATCCCGGCCTTCGCGCGGCAACTGCGGCAGGAGCGCGACTTCCTGCAATGCGACTTATGCGATCTATCCATCGTTAGCCGTCAATGTACGGGATCTCAACCTCTGTATAACCTCCCGCTACGGCTGCATCAACCGCAGAAACCACGGATGGAATTGCTCCTTGGATGCGTGGCCAGCTCGTGGTGAGCAGAACAACGATGCCTATTCGTCGAGCAGGAAGGTTTTGTTGGTACTTCAGACTCTGGTCCGTACTCACCAAGACCTCATATCCATCACGTTCAGCGGCATTCAGCAAGTCGCCATTCCGTAAATTCGACCATCCTTTTTCATATGTAGTGGATACATTGTGCGCGGTCAACAATGCACGTAACGGTTACGGGGGTGCCTTGGTCGAATAGAACCCGCATTTACGCGGGAGCCAAAGCACTGCGGGCAGCGTGATCGAGGACAATACGCACTTGTTCCAGCGTTACGCCGGGGAACCATTCGACAAACTGCGTTGCGGAAGCCCCGTCCTCGAGGTTTTCAAAAAGTGCAGCAACGGGAATGCGCGTACCTCGGAATACCCATGCTCCGCTGACACGTTCTGCGTCGCGTTCAACTGCCGCACAAGAAGACCAATCGATCATGATCCAATAGTATCACTCTTGGCAGGTCGTATGAGTTGGGCCGCCGGAGATCATCCTTAAGGCTGAAGTGACGGGCATCGAGGCATCGTTAACTGCGACGGTTAAGGAGGCCGTCGCCAATGTGCCTTCCCGAAAATACGCAACCGACCTCGCATTGAGCATTGTATGTTTCAAGGCGACGGCCGAACTGATGTCAGGTTTCGAGGCGCCTCTGTGCATTCCAACGCCCATTGCGTGGCGCCCGAGATCTGTACGTGTGTTCACAGCAATCTTTCCCATTTTGATTAGGTCGTCATTCAAATCGGGGCTCAGAATCGACGTCAAACATCTCTCCGGCATCGATCCTTCTTTTCAGAACGGAGAACACGTCAAATTCCACGATGAGCTTGTGACCCGTTGCACCTTCAATGTCTTGCAAACTCGCCGAGAATGCCCCTCATCGCGGGGCTGCTGACAACCTTGAATTCAGTAGCCTCGGCAAAGGCTTCGGTAGATATGGCAAGAATAGTCGTTGCCGCCATGGTGCCAAGTTGGGCGATGAACTCGCGCCTTTCTTTCTTCATTCGTCAATTCCGTTCAGCAATGTCAGGATTGGGACAACGCTGCGAAACATATCAGGTTTGTGTTCTGGGTTGCAAAGGGCTCGTCGGACCTGCGCGTTAGGCTAGTCTCGGAAAGCTTGGGGGCAATCTATCCAACGCATTTGTCCGTATGTGGCACGATATCGTAGATTGGCCGTGAAGGCGTTTCGGCGTAGATTCAAAGTCCGATTTAACGACTACGCGTCCACAAAGAAACAAATGTGACATTTTCAGAGGCAAAATAGTGCGTAGCTCAGCTCGGATAGAGCGTTGGTCTCCGGATCGAATGAGGGCGGCATAGTCCGACCGGCTAGTGTTTCTCGACGAGATGGACTTTCGTCTCGTTGTCTCTTTTCTCCATTTCGATATCAATGGTCTTGTCACCAGCGCGGAACGCAAGCTTTGCCGAATCGCTGCCGACCGAGGCAGCTTCGCTCACTTCGGGGATACCCTGTTTGGCATAGGCCTGGCGATAAAACTCGATTACCTTATCGAGAGTCCACGGCGTTGTAAAGTTGACGTTGTCATTATGCGCGTTGTCAATGACAACCTGGTCCGGCAGCGGATATTTCTTTCCGATTTCTTTGATGACTTCGTTGTTGATTTCACCGACAAGATTGCCGACATTGGGCACAACTTCTTTGCTGACTTCCTTGCTGACTTCGTTGCCGACGCTGCCGTCACAACCGCTCAACAAAGCAAACGTGGCACCCAGAACGATGATCTGCGCTTTAATCATTCTCATAGCATTCGCAGAATAAAGGAGAACGATTGTGAAGGAAAGTCCTTTAGCGGGCTTGAACGCCGATATGAATTGCTGCCCGATGAAGCGAGCGCAAAATGGCAATTGGATGCTGCCCAAGACAAATTAGAACGGCTAGTCGTACAACTGGCGAAGTCCCCTTTTATTACTGGACGAAATTAGGTCGCAGAAAAGTGGCGTCGGTCCAAAACCGAGCGAGTCCAAACCGCATGTTCAAAAGTACGAACGGGGGGTTGAAAATGCATCATACGGATTTGCGCCGCAATCGCCTATACCGAAGGAATGCCAGGCCGCCGACAGGTGCGATCAGCAGGGCGAACGATGATGGCTCGGGCACTGCCGTGACTGGCGTACCGGTCAACACGATGTTGTCGATAAAGAAATCCCATCCATCTGTACTTGCAAGGGGTGTCGTGATGTTGAGTCTAGTGATCGGAACTGGTGACGTTAGAGTAACCGTCGTGAAGCCTGAGTTGGCTGCGGACGCTAGCGGACCGATCGACAATGGATCCAGTACGATCCCACGCGCCATTCCGCTGACCTGGTACCTCTCCGCAAAGTTCTGTCCGTTGAACAACAGAAAATTTCACAGACGTAAACTGAAACGCTGTCGTCGGTAAATCGAGCGTTATCGTGGACGACAGTGATGGATCTCCGAAATTTGTCGTTCCGTACAAATTCGGGAGGCTGCCGTTGGCTGTGAACGCCGCAAGGAACGTCGGATTCCCTAACGCCACGCCCCCACTGATCGTGAAGACGCCGGCTTGCGAGTATGTTTGCATCGAGCCCGCGCCGGCAAAGTTGTTCGGTTGCGCTGGCAAAGAGGGTAAGCTCTCGAAGTTGATCGTGAAGGTGTCACAGTAAGCCGCTTGGGCCGCGCCCATCAGCAGGACAAAGGCAAATGGGATGGCCGCAACGCTTGCGCTGCGACGACGAACGACCGAACTTACCGATCGGAAAAGTCTCATACTGTCTCTTCCTTTATTCCAGGCGTTCCGGGCATTATATTGAATCATCCGATGACTAAACGCGAGCAGTTCCGCACCTGCAACGTGCATCCCTGGTTAAGCCCAAAGAGAAAGATCAATAGATTGGACTTGGCGCAGTGACGGGCGGAAATCGGACGCTCTTCTGTGAGTTCAACGCCCCAACGTTGAACGATTGTTTCAGGAATTGACGCTCCGGGTCTTCGGGTTTTCGGCAAAGCCGTGTGCTGTGAACCGTGGCGCCGGTTGAAGTTGGGTCTCATGGTGGGAGGAAAGTCTCAGCCTTTGATCCGCACACGTCGCCCAATCCCCGATCCCCCGTCCCTAAGCTTTGCAGCGGAGGTTTGGCGGTCAGTTCCATCGATCGATAGACCTTGCCGATTGAAACCTACTGAAATAAGTTCTTTCGAGAAATCAGTTATCCTCGAACGAAGGGAATCCCAATGGATTACGACATCACCATGCAGCCTGTTTATAAAAGTCTGGATAAAATCTCCATCGATGAATCCAAAAAACTGAGTAACCATCACTGGTTCAATCGCACCCTTTGCACCGTCAATCAAAGTGCCGTGCGCATCGGTGTCTTCAACGGTGAGTTTCACTGGCATGCCCACGAAAAAGAAGACGAATTCTTTTTCGTCCTGGAAGGGACTCTGGAGATTGAGATTGAAGGAAAGTCACCGGTCCTGCTCAGAGCCATGGAAGGTGTCGTTGTTCCCAAAGGCGTTCGCCATCGGCCCAAAGCGCCAAACGGTGCCACCGTCCTTATGGTGGAGCAGGACACGATTGTGCCGACCGGCAGTTGAGCAAAATGCAAGTGACTTCAAAATCGATGGATCTAAAAATACGCTTTGTGGCGCAGGACGATTTTGATCGGTGGCTGCCCCTATGGAACGGATATAACAAATTTTACGGACGCCACGACAAAACGGCACTCCCCTTTGAAATTACGCAGACGACTTGGGCGAGATTCTTCGATAAGGCCGAACCCGTTCACGGGCTGGTGGCTGAAGCTCACGGACAACTGGTCGGCTTGGCCCACTACCTCTTTCATCGCAGCACCACCATAATGGCCCCCATTTGCTACATGCAGGATCTTTTCACATCCGAAGCCGTGCGAGGCCAGGGTGTGGGAAGAGCTCTCATCCAGGAAGTTTATAAACAAGCCGAAAGCGCAGGATCTCCCCGTGTCTACTGGCAGACCCATGAAACCAATTTAACGGCGATGAAACTTTACGACAAAATCGCCGAGCGGTCAGGATTTATCGTTTACCGGAAGCAGCTTTAATTTCAGCGGGTATGGTGATGAGTGAGGCCCTGCGCGGGACCGCCTCTCCGGTAGACGGGCAGACGGTTCCGGAGCATGCCGAGGTACTCTCGGCAGATTGGGCGGACACCGAAAATCAATCAGAAGTTCAAAGCAACGGACCCAGGTTCCGGTTCGATTGTGCACCTTTCAGCAGTCAGTCGGTGGATGTCCAGAGGAGGTCCCCAAAGATCTCGCCGCTGACCTTCAGGTAATTGCCAAAAGGCGTCAATAGATCCATGGTTATCAAACGCCTGGAGACGTCGCCCTTCTGAGAGAACCCGCACGTACACTGAGCCGGCAAGCCACTCTGCTTATTCCGTGCGCTAAACACCGGCGGGATCCAAACGGTGCTCCATCCACGCAGACTCCGTGAGCGATTTCTTCGCCAACTCTAGAGTGCGTGCGTGATGGGTGAGTAGCAGCACCTGCGTTTTCTGCGCGAACTCGGCCAGTACTTCGATTCCGGCGCGTGTGCGGTCGTCATCGAAATTGATAAAAATGTCGTCAAGCACAAGCGGCATGGCTTCCTGGGATGCCAGATGTTGCTCGATGCTCGCGAGCCGGAGAGAAAGGAAGAGCTGGTCGAGTGTTCCGTCGCTGAGTGTGCGGGCTACGTCCACTTCTTCTCCGGGGCGGACAGTGCGGAGCTTCGCCTTTCCACCCTCGTACTCGACGCGCAGCTCGCGGTATCGGCCCAGGGTGAGACGCTGAAACAGGCATTCGGCCCGCCGCAGGATAGCGCTTTCGTTTTTCCGCCGATAGCTGTCGACTGCGCGCTGAAGTACGAGGGCGCCGACTTGCAGGCGCGCGTGGCGCCCTGCGTGCGCCCGTGCGGTAGCGAGACACTCCTGGGCCTCACCGGCAAGGCGCGCTGCGTCGCCCCGACCCTCCTGGCTATGGATCCGCTGCTGTTGCGCCCCCAGGCCGGTAAGAGCGTTCTGATACTCGCGATCAAGTATGGAATGAGCCATGGCGGCTTCCTGGACTTTGGCGACTATCTCGTCAGGGTCAGCATCCGCGGCAGCTTTTTCCAACTCCTGAATCGTCTTGCCGTCGCCAGCGATCAGAATATTCTCGTGGAGCTGCTTCAGATCGTTCTCGACGATGCGAGCCTCATCGGATCGCCGCTCCGCCTGCATCAGCGACTCTACGGAATCGCAACCGGTCTCCAGCAGCAGCGCTTCAATCCGCCGGCGCACTCCCTTGAGTTGCTCTTCGCTGTTGTTCAGCTCAACGGCCGATTTTCTTAAATCCTCGGACAATCGTGCCTGAGTCGCCGCGTCGCGCTCACCTGCGGCGTGCCGATCGATCAGCGACTGCGCAAGCTTATCGATTGCGTCTTTCTCAGGATCGTCAAGGCGGCGTGGGGGCGCCCCACTCTGAAGGCTGGCCGTGTGCCACTCGATCAGCGTCTGCGCCATCCGATCATGAGGTGGCAGTAGATCCGCTGCCAGGCGCTTTGCGAGATCGATGACGTTTGCCTCGAACTGCGCCTGTTGCTTGTAAATAGCCCGGCGCCGGGCGTCCTGGGGCTGGCGCTTCTCTTCTGCCGTAAAGAGGTTCGTGAGCCCGTCCAGGACAATGTTCGCTTCGGCGCCGGACGCCTGCGGGCCCAGCCGGATCCGCGCGATGGCTTCACCCCACGCGCATTCTAGAGTGGCGCCGGCGTCGCGGTCTGTGCGCTCCTGCGCTTCCAGGGACAGAACGTCGCGCTCGATGGCATCATGTTCCGCGCGCAGCCGGGCAATCTCTCCTGCTGCGGATTCGCTCCGCACAATCAACTGCTGAACCTGGCCGCAGAGTTCCGGCCATGAAAGGCCGGCCGTCACGGGCAGCTCTGCGGCTGAAAGAGCTGATTCCAGCGAGGCTCGCTGCTCATCCATGACTTTCTGTATCTCGTCGCGCTCTCGCCGCGCGTCGTCGTAGCGTCGTACGGCGTCCTGCAATGCCTCGAAACGCTTTCTCCAGGCCGCCATCTCTTTCGGAGCTGTCGGTTCGACACCAGCGCTAACCCAGTGTTGGTTCCATTCGTGCGCTCGACGGATCGCGGCGGCATCGAGCGCAGTGATCGCCTTCGCGGCTTCCGTCTTACGCTTACGCGCCTGATCCCGCTCTTCCGTAAAGCGCTCAGCACGGGAGGCGTCGTCCGCCTCTCGCCGAAGCCGGTCTGAGATATCGTCGGCGTTCTGCACCGACGCCGCATATGCGTCGGCGAGAGGCTGGCCCGACGCGTAGCTATCCACCACGACGGCCACGGATGCCTGTTTCTTCCACGCCTTGAGGATGTTCTCCCATCCTTTCTGACGATGCTTGCGGGCGGCTTCGAGGTCCCCGAAAGACGGGACTTCGGCGCGTGCCAGCTTGCGGAGTTCCCGTTCCGCTTTCTCGATGGCCTCGTCGAGCTCACGAATTCGCGCCTCGAGGTCCCGACGCTCCTTCTGGTCATCCCTTTCGTTTTCGATGAATCTTTGGATCACTTCCTCGGGCGGCACTGTGATCGCCGGCGCCCGCAGAGGATCGATGGGAAAGGGGTGTGTGGCCAGGCAGGCGCGCTCCATCTGCCCGTTCAACTCACGTACGGTAGAATCCGCACGGCGCAGTTTCTGATCGATGGTCTTGTCGGGCAATCGATCCCAAGCGGCCTTCAGGAGGTTGACGTCCGCGCGGAACCGGAAGAGCGTCGAGCTTCGCCCTGCCTTGCTTCTGCATTACCCGCTTCTCTTCTAATTGTTTCCTGAGCTGCTGAAGTCCGGATTCGGAGCGCGTGCGTAAACGATCCAGTTCCTGAATACGTTTCCGGCCAGCCTCGTCCAAACGAACACTCTGGATTTCGGGGAGCGGGAGGCTGCCGAGGCCGAGATCGGCGAGCGCCTTCTTCACCTGGCTCTCGAGTTCGATAATGCTCCTCGACACTCCTGGCAGATCTGCCCTCTCCTTGCGGTATTGTCCAAGATGATCGTTCAACTTGCGGATTCGGACGGATTCGGCAAGCAGGTCCCTGGGGATCGCCAGTTCATCGTGCTCCCGCCGCAATTCCTCAATCCGATTCTTGATCCGCTCGATTTCCGGCGCGATGGTCTGGTCCCGTTCCTGAAGCAAGGCCTTTCGGGTCGCGCTGACATCAGGGGAAAGAATGCGCACTTTGCCGAGGGCCGACCACTGCTGCAGCAACTCGGTCTGCCGCGTCAAGAGGGGGAGCACTTTCTGGATGCGCTGGAGCCGGGCAATCTCCGTAGTGTTGTTGCGAAGTCTATCTCCGGACGACTGCACCTCGGTACTCGCCTTCTCGAGGTCCGCGGTCAGGTCCAGCCAAACCTTGATTGGTAAGGCAGCATCGGCGGCGGCCCTGCGCTTCTCGTTGTATTTCTTTAACGATTCTCTCAGCGCAGAGAAAGATTCCTTCGCTTCGCTTTCCATCCGCTCAAGCGTCTCCTGGAGGGCAGTACCATCGAGCGCGGCGCCGAAGATCATCCGTCCGGCATCATCCTCGGCATCGGCAAGGGCCTGGCCGGCGGCCCGCAGCTGTTCGTGGCTGAGGCCGAACATCTGGCGAAAGAGATCCCCATCGGGAATGCTCAACCACGACTTCAGTTGACTCTCATCCACCGGTCGTCCAGATGTATCAAGTAGTGTGGTTCCAGGCTTCCCTTTCTTCCGGACGAAGGCGCGCTCCGCGCCGCTCGAATGCTCGAGTTTGGCTCCGATACGCAATTCTGGCTTCGCGTGGATGAAGTCGTCGCGCGTCTGGACCTCGATGTCATATAGAACACCGGTAATCGCGCGCAGGAACGTGCTCTTGCCGGCCTCGTTCCGGCCGTAGATGATATGAAGATTTGGACCCTCGGATGGAAACGCTAACTGTCGATTCGTAAAGTGGCCGTAGGCCAATAGATTGATCTCGAGGAATTTCATGCTCCCTCGTCGCTCTCGAGAAGCCGCGGGATCAGGATCTGCTCCACTTCGTCCAGCAGCCGGCGAATGGTCTCCGGGCGATCCATATAGAGCGCTCCGGGATCGAATTCTTCGGCAGCCGGAAGCCGGTCCTGGATCGGCTTGAGAGCGGCGATCACTTCCGCCAGTGCGGCGTCGTCGCAACGGAGCGCGTCGATCGTCCGGAGAACCTCACCCAACGGGTGGTCAAGACGGTTGCGCAAAGCGGCGAGATCGACGGGCGAACGAGTCTCGATCTCGACGTTTTCTACCCAGACGTCCCGCAGATCAGCTCCCCGCAATCGTGTTTCGTTGATCCAACGCTCCGGGTTCGATACCAGCGCCGCGTGCGCGTGGCTTACTCCTGTAAGGCGCACGCGCACGGCGAGCGCCACTTCCGGCGTGCGACGGCGAATCCCGGTCAGAGCCTCATAAACGCCATCAATCGCGGCGTCCGGTGACGCGGCATCCGCAACCGGAACCTCGCAGATTTCCCAGCGAAGTACGCCAGAAGGAATTTCCTCGAGGGTGACACGGCCGTTGTTGACGCGGACAACTGTCGCGCCCTTGGGACCGGTCTCCCGGAAGAACCGCCCTTGAAGGTTTCCGGGGAACACGATGTGCGGGTCCGTACGGAGAACATCGCGTTTGT
Organism: uncultured Acidobacteriota bacterium; assembly: GCA_963738025.1. GTDB lineage: Bacteria > Acidobacteriota > Terriglobia > 20CM-2-55-15 > 20CM-2-55-15 > 20CM-2-55-15. The sequence goes on from CAVTWA010000013.1 coordinate 53,848, forward strand.
GGAGATGGCCAAGCGCCCAATAGCCGTACCCCTTGTCCACAAGGGTCTCGATAGAGCACGGGGCGTAACGCGCGTGCTCAGTTGACCGTCCGTCGGCGCTCGTGTGCAACAGGCCGATATTGAAGCAGCCCGCGTCTGGAGAGGGGTAGCTAAGCGACAGGTCGTCGCTGACGTCCTTCCTCCCGTAGCTGTGCCCGTGAATCGAAACGTTCAGCTCCTCAAGCCTCTTGGTTTCGGCCTTCCTCGAGGAGAACACATGCATGTTCTCCAGCGACGAGAGCTTCTTCGTCATGGCGTTCTCGGCATCGTGATTCCCCCACACGATATACACGGGAATTCCTGCGTCCCGAAGGAGCCCCATCTGCCGGAGAAAGAAGTGGCCCGTGTTGTAGTCCCTCCAGTCTCCGTCATACAGGTCACCGGCGAGCAGTAGGAAATCGACCTTCTCGGTCACGCAATACTGAACGAGATTCTCGAACGCCTCGCGTGTCGCCAGTCGCATTCGCTCAGCCGGCGCGCTCTCGTAGCGCTCCAACCCTCGCAGCGGGCTGTCGAGGTGAATATCGGCGGCGTGCACAAATGTGAAGGACATGCTCAATTCCCCCGTTATCAACCAGAGCCCTGAGCCGGGCTCGAATTAGCGCTCCACATTTCAAGCCGGCGCTATTCGGTCCATGCAATTCGGAGCAGGCTTTGTTGGTAGCTTAAGCAGTCGTGGTTTGCGGCTGTCGCCCGGCATTCTCAGACGCCAAGGTCCTCGTTCCAATACGAAACTTGCAACCCCTGCAGAGTTAGAAATCTTTCCAAAGATTGTTCCAGGCTGAGGGCAAGTCTCAGCAGTTACAGCGTATGCACAACTGGGACAAGACTGGTCCCACAGCCCAGCGATTCCCACTAGCAGCTGAATGAAGTTTCACCCCGCTCTTTGCCGGGCCCTGATGGTGTGATAGCGATGTGGGCAGACGAACGTCCCGGTTGATTCAACCATCCTGATGGATGAAGACGATGCCGCCCCGGTCACACTCGATCGAGGGTTCACCAAAGCACTCCCTTAACACTCAGCACAACCCACGCAAACCGTCATCCAACCGGCAATCGAGATCACAAGGAATGAAAGTGGATCCAGACCTGCACGCATCCTGGCAGGCCACCATGCGGAATGCAGGCCGCATGATTTCAGTTTCTGGACCATACGACCGAAGAGAATCGCGCTTCCGAATTAAGTTCAGTTCTGGCTCCCACGAATCAGGATTTCGTTCGCATTTGAAAGGGCGGGCTGTTGACAATAGCGAGCACGATCGACGTAAAGCGGTTGCTGTTCTTTGCGCTGTCCCGCACGATTGAACGAACCACAGGCATATCGGAGTATTCGACTCCACGACCCAGCGCGAACGTCATCATCTTTTCGGTGAACATTCGCAGGAACTGCGGCGAATATCGCAACAGCGCCTGCCTCAACTCGACGGGGCCGCTCACCTTTGTTCCGTCCCAAAGCTCCACTGAGGCATCAATGAGAATTCCACCATCACCTCCGTGCCGAGTCCGCCATTTCGCATCCGCATCGAAGTTCTCCAGCGCGAAGCCGATCGGATCCATCAGTTTGTGGCAGCTGGCGCACGGCTCATTCTTCCGGTGGATCGTCATCTGATCGCGCAACGTGAGGACTTTGTCAGAGCCGGCGGCAGAGTCCTCCAACGGCGGTACATTCGGCGGAGGCTCCGGCGGAGGAGTGCCCAGAATATTTTCAAGAACCCAGACACCGCGCTTCACCGGTGAGGTCCTGAAATTCTGCACCCATGTAACGGCCAGAAAACTTCCCTGCCCGAGCAGTCCCCGGCGGTAATTCAAATCCGGTCCGAGAGTCACCCGGCGGAACTGCGATCCATAAATATTAGGAATGCCGTAATGTTTCGCGAGCCGTTCGTTCAAGTAGGTATAGTCCGCGGTCAACAGATCAAGGACATTGCGGTCTTCGCGCATGATGCTCTCGAACAGCAGTTCCGTCTCGCGCCGGAAACCCTTCCTTAGTTCGTCGTCCCAGTCCGGATAATGCACTCCGTCCGGCGATGTGGCGGAAAGGTTTCTCAAGTAGAACAATTGATCTGCAAAATTCTCGACGAGTGCTGAAGAACGCGAGTCCGACAGCATCCGTCGAACTTGCTGCTCGAGCACGGCAGGATTGCGGAGCTTTCCCTGTGCGGCGAGATCAATCAATGGATCGTCCGGAATGCTGCTCCACAGGAAGAACGACAGACGCGATGCCAGTTCGAGATCCGTTAGTCGATAGGCCTTGCCGGCGGCGAGATTCGCCGGCTCGCGTTCAGCGCGGACGAGAAACTGTGGACTCGAAAGAATCCGCTGCAGCGCCAGTTCAATGCCGTCCTCGAATGCGCCCTTGCGGCGGCCTTCTTCATAGAAGCTCATCAGGGATTCGAGGTCCTGCGGATTCACCGGACGTCGATAGGCGTGCCTCGCCAGAGTCGTCAGGATTTCCTTTGCACAGGGGCCTTCCTGGTTCACGCTCGCAGGCCTGCAGCTGAAAATTTTGTGCAAGCTCGGGGAATCCCCGGCCCGTTGCGCGTTGAAAGGGCCCGAAATTTTCAGGTCCTGGATGGCAGGGTAAGACTGCAATTGAGCAATACTGAAATTTTCAAGGGATTTTCGTTCGTACTGTTTGATGAGATCAAGACTGGGCCGGTAGTTCGTCGCAAGGAACGTCGCGCCAACGGTGTGGGTGCCGGCTTTAACCGGGACAGTGACATCGATGGTTCCATCGCCCTCGCCGGCCCCTTCTCTTAAGCCGACGCCAACGTAGTCGAACACTCCGACCCGTTCGCCGTCGATGACATACTCCAGCTTCTCGCCAGGTACGTATTTGCCGAGGCCGAAGTTCTCGACTGAAAACTTGTATTCACCATCCGCCGGAAAAGTATGGCGAACGAGAATTCCGCCACGAGTCCCGAAGGGCAGACCTTCAATGTGCTGGTTCTGCGACGTATCGCCGGGCAGGATGTAGACCGACTTTCCCGGCGTCTTCCAATCACCGACCGACATCCTCGCAATTCGGGCTGCCGCGATCGAGTAGGCTTCCAGCAGCGTCGGCGAGATTGTGAGCGAACCGGCCACGTTATCGAAACCTCGTGCGGAATCGTCGGCCGGCAGCATCTCCGCGGGATCGATCCCGAGATCGAGCAGGTCGCGAATGACATTCGCGTACTCTGTGCGATTGAGGCGATGAAGGACGACGGCGCCCGGGTCCAGGCCACGAGCCGCCGCCCTTCGGTCAATCTCCCCCTCCAGCCAGTCTCTCAGTCCTTCGTATTCCGCCAATGACGGACGCCGAATGCCAGGCGGCGGCATCACTCCGGCACGAAGCTTCCGCACGACCTTTTCCCACAATTCCGGATGATCGCCGGCAGTGGAAAGATCCAGATTCTCCAGCGAAAGACTCCCCCGTCTGGTTTTGTCGTTATGGCAAGTCACGCAATATTGATCGAGGACTGCCCGCTGCGCTGCCATGGTCGCCGCGGCCGTGGGCAGTGCCGGTCCAACTGGCCGCGTTCCCTGTTGGCCAAAACAAAGCACTGCAGAGACACTTGCCACAACAAGTATTAATCCGTTTTTCACTGGGCAAAAGTATCACCCCTTTACGTGGGTGCCGCAAGGAAGAACTGGCTTTCTATGGCCAATGCCAGGGAGGATCTCAGCAGATTAGAGGAATGTTCTGGAGATGTCGAACGCCTGCTGAAACGCGTCTTTATATGGACAGCCGTCTGCCATACGAATCCAAACGCGCCGCACGCTCACATGAATCTGCGCACCGATTTTTAAGAGCTTCAGCCGGATCGTCGTGCACTGGGCGCCTGCGTTTTCGCCTGCTCCTGTAGGATCGCCAATCCGCGAACGCGTTGGTGGGGAACTGTTTTCGAGGTCGTGTGGACACGGTTATGAAGGAGTCGCTGACTGGTCCGGTTTGTCCACTCACCCCCGAATCGAGCTGTTGTAATACAAGATCGGTGTCAGGCAATCTTTAGGTACGAATACGGCTCGGTTTTGTCTGTGGATCATTGATGTTGGTAACATCTCTGTTCGGCCAACCGGTGCCAACCGGTGATACGGGTATAGGGGCACAGGCGAAGTCAGAAAGCTGTGGCCGCTGCTTCCAATTGCGACGGTTGTTGGTTCCGCTAATGCCGGCTCTTGACGGTTTGCAAGCCACATGCCACATTGTTCTGATGAATCGGGATCAGGTCATAAATACACTGCGAAATCATGAGGCCGAACTGAAGGCCGCAGGGGTAATACATCTGGCTCTATTCGGCTCGACAGCTCGCGGAGAATCGCGCCCGGACTCCGACATAGATCTCCTCGCCTCGTTTGACGAGGATCGTGACCTGTCGCTGCTTGATCTCGCCGGAATCGAAGTCCACCTTTCCGAATTGCTCGGCGCGCCCGTGGACCTCATTGAAGAAGGCACCCTCAAATTGCGGATCGACAAAAACGTAGCCGCCGAGGCAGTGCGTGCCTTCTAAAGACCCGGTCCAACGACTCGAAGACATTCTCCACAACATTGATCGGATTGAAGAATTCACTGCGGGGATGGACGGATCTGCCTTTGTCAAAGACCGCAAGACGGTGGATGCCGTAGAGCGCTGATTGGAACGTATCAGCGAAGCGGCGAAGAAGCTTGGCGCGGCCGTTGAAACGCTGTGCCCCGATATTCCATGGCAGAGCGTGCGGGGCCTGGGCAATTTCATGCGACACGAATATGATCAAATTGATGTGAACCGCATTTGGAGAACGGTACAGCGGGATTTGATTCCATTGAAATTGGCTGTTAAATCGGCGATAAAAACACTCCAGGACAATGCTCCATAGTCTCGCTGAAGCCGTGTAGCTGACGACACACCGTACTGCCCGTTCTGGTAATTGATTCCGTGCAGAAGACTTCAGAGAACTGACATCTGGCGAAAACTCGACCGCGAATCTCGAAGTCGGCCAGGAACAGCGATTCCAGGCATTACCGAATTTTGTTGCCGCCGCAGCAATCGGCAACAGGAATTCGCGCCGATTTAAATTCATTGCTGCCGCTGCAAGTCGGAATAGGCTTTTTCCACCCAGGCTGGCGGATCCGGCTCGCCTTTGTTCGGCATGCCCTTCGTTTGCGACCAGCGGTGAATCCACGAAAAGCCGCCGCGTCCCGTGTAATTTTCCGGCAGAGCGTACGCCGGATCGGCGAGCGCCTGGCGCAACGAGACAAACGAATACCCGCGGCGCTTGAACATCGTGAGCAGGTCCGGCAGCAGATCGGCGTTCATCTGACTGGCATGGATCAGCAGAATCTGCGGAATCTCGTGACCGGTTACCTCTACTGCGCGCTTTTCGAAGAACGCGACGACGGATTCCATGTATGGGACGTACTCTCTCCGGACACGATCGCGAAACTCCGGATGGGTATACAGGGCGGCAAACTCGTAGTCGGCATCGTCGATCGTTACGGGAGCGACGCGATAGCCGTTCTGATCGAGAAAGGTTTGCAGTCCCTTCTTCGCCTCGGATGTTGCGCCCGTGTGCAGATAAGGATGGCGGAAGAACTCCAGCTTTTTGCCGCGCGCCGCGAGTGCCGCCCGCGTGATCGGTTCGCCCTTCAGAATGTCGGCAGTATATGTCTCCAGGGGAAGGTTGTTGATATCGGCGTGTGAGTACCCGTGGTTCCCGAGTTCCGCTCCCGCGTCCAACCAGATATCGAGGATTGTACGCAGCCCGTCAGGCGTTAACTGGTGACGGCCTTCGTTAACAAAGCCAATCACAGGTATCTTTTCATCGTGAAAAGGCTTCAGCAGCATCCCGGTCATGCTGCGGATGCCGTTGAGGCTCGACGGTCCGCCATCGCCGCCTCGCGGAAGATCGTCAATCGTGATTGCAACCTGCCGCGTCTGAGCGGATGCCGTAACGCATGCAAACAGAATTGCCAGAAGAATCCGGTAAATTGGAACTCGCATCGTCCCCTTGTCACTCCTGCAGGCAGATAACTGAACCAGTAGAAACGTTGAAATCAGATTTAGTCAATGCGAGTGGAGTCTCATCCAGCTGAGAAGTGCTATCAAAAACGGATGTCGGGCATGTTGTTCCTTCCATGGCTCGTGGCCGCACTTTTCGAACTCCACGTACTGAAGATGTGGGATGAATCGCCGCAGTAGATCACGTGTGGCGGCACCCGGATGCGGGTCAATATGGCCGTGAAGCATGAGCACGGGACAAGAAATACGGCTGAACCGCTGCGGCTCCAGGCCTTCGCGTTGCAGCCGCAGGACGTCGTTCCAGGTTTCTGCGTTTGCTCCACCGTCATACGCCAACGCGTCGCCCGGATCATCCACGCTATCGATCAGCTCATACGATTCAATTGACATCGTGAGATCACCGCGCTGCCGAACGACTGCATCCCTTACGTCCGGGTCAACCTCCATCGCAACGCGAAGTTTGAGGGCCTCTAATCTAAAACTCGTTGCGTCATCCATCAATGCATCCAGTCGCGACCGGAATTGCGCACGGCATTCCTCATCGTACGTACCACATCCGACGAGCGCGAGACACGACACTCGGTCGGGAAAACAGGCAGCAAACGACAACCCAAGCATCGCTCCCCACGAGTGCCCAACTATTGCTGAGCCTGTAGGCGCAATGGCGGCGAGATCCTCGACATGCTGCAATACTGTCAAAGGAACGATGCCTGAACGGCGCTGGAGAGGTTCGAGTACCGAGAAATCATCCGCAAGTGCCCGAGCCAGGCCCGCCGCAGATCCCGGAGCTCCCGGCCCGCCGTGAAGCACGACCACGTTTGGGCCTCTATTTCCATACTGTCGAACTCGAATCGATTCCAGATTGTTCATTTGTTTGGTGATTATAATGTGCCGAAGCAGACGAAAACCGCAGGTTCTATTGCCCCAGCCAAACCACTTGGACTTGTAGTCGGTAAACCAGAAACTGAATGCCCTTGGCCGCGAGGCCAGTTGAACGAAGCCGCTGGCGCGAGGCTTGAACAAATCTCTTCCATTGGCGTATTGTTCAAGCAGCGACGATCAAGTCGCTTACATTTCAAATGTTCGGAATCTCCTGTCTGATCGGTCGCCGATTGAATCTTAAATCCCTGCCGCCGTCCCAGAAGTTCCCAACAAAGGAAAAAAAAATATATGTCGAAAAAAGTGTACGTTGGAAACCTATCGTTCAACACAAATGAGAGCGATGTGCGGAGCGCGTTTGAACAGTACGGCACTGTTGAATCGGTGAGTATCATTACGGATCGCGATACAGGCCGTTCTAAGGGCTTCGGTTTCGTGGAAATGAGCGAAGAAGATGCCAACAAAGCGATCGCCGGTTTGAGCGGTTCCCAACTTGATGGTCGAACGTTGACCGTCAATGAAGCGAAGCCGATGGTCAAGAGAGATTTTGGCGGGGGCGGTTCTCGCGGCGGTGGCGGCGGACGACGCGATCGATACTGACTAAGGCGCCAGGCGGCGAATAGAAGCGCCGCCCAGGCTCGGCCGGTGGGCGGCACTACTTTGTAGCAGTTTCCATTGGGACCTTGGGATTGCTTCGCCTACTCCTCAATCCCGCTGCTTCGAGACGGGGCGTTATCGTTTGCAGGTCTGGTAACAGCACAATGTTTTGCCAGGATTCGCAGACAGCGCCACTATGGGGATGGTGGCTGTCGCGCGCCCTGCGTGGATGGCTACCGTTGCGGAATAACCATCCATGTCCGGCATCACTGAGGTGAAAGCCAATAACAAGATCCCAGCTTTTGCACTGCGTAGGAATGTGCGCGGCAATTATTGCGTCCGCGTGTTAAACGGCATCCGCCAGCGATTTCGTAGAATCGTCCAACGCAGTCAGCCGTTCGCAACAAAGTGCTGCTCGACGGTGGGTCGATTTGCCAGAAGTAGTCTTCTTCGGTCGAAAATCCAAAAGAATCGGCCGTTGAAGTTCGATCACGGCCGCACGGGTGTGCCACCAGCGAGGTAGTAGATAACCAAAATAATCAGCACGAGTCCGAAAATCCCTACGCCTCCGCCGGTGCCCCATCTTGAATAGCCGTAGTAACCGCCTCCACCACCCAGCAGTAACAACACTAAAATCAAAAGTAATAACATCGAGTCTCCTCCATTTCCTGGAATCTTGTTCCTACAAGTGCATTCGCCGGGCCAATGCAGTAATGGAAGGCAGATGCACGAGCGGCATCCTTCGTGCTTCTGACAAGATGTGTAAGCAAATCACCTGCATGTTCCAACCTTATTGGAGACACTTTTAAGGCTGAATCATGCTCGGAGCGCGGTGCTGCGATGGTGTCTCAGCACCCTAAAAGAGAATCTGACGACCAACTGGAGGATGAAATGAGCCGTAATCCCATGAAACCTTTTGACGAAAGAACAATTCCGAACCAAACCACAAATAGCGGTCTGGATAATGTGAAAGAGAGAATCGCCGACGTGGCATCGATAACGAAAGATAAGGCCAATCAAATGGCGGACGCCGTTTCCGAGAGAATCAGTCAGCAGCGCGAAACCGCAGCTGAGGGGTTGGGGCGCGTCGCATCGACAATGCATGAGAAGGCGGATAGCGTTCCTGGAGGTCCCAAAGTCGTGAACTTCACGCACAGCATTGCCGACGGCATGGAGTCCACGGCCACGTATCTGCGGGATCATGACTTTTCGAAAATGGGCAAGGATCTCATGAACGTTTGCCGTAAATATCCAACGCAGTCCGTACTCGCTGCATTGGCAGTCGGATTCCTTTTGGGACGTTCGGCTCGACGCTAGGTCGATCGAGTCCGGAGAAAAAGACGAGTGAAACGAGGTCCCGTGCAAGATAAATTCAAATTAACCAGCGATCCACTATGTGAGGAAACGCACGCTTCTTCGAAATCCAGCGTCCGGCCCATTGCCAGCATACTGCAGGAGGTCTTAGCTCAATTAACGGAGATCATTCGTTCCGAGATCCGGCTGGCGAGCGTAGAAATTCGTGAGGATGTGACGAAGGTTGCCCGGGCAGGGACCTTTCTACTCGTAAGTGCCGTACTCGCCTTATACGCGTTCGGTTTCATTCTGTTCGGCGGAGTGTATGCACTTGCAAGGATCGCGCCGCTCTGGGCATCCGCATTGATAGTGGGGGTTGTCATAGGAGTGATTGCCACCGGATTCTTATTCGTCGGTCGAAGAAAAATGAAACTGGCCAGTCTCAGACCGGACGCAACGATTGAAAGTTTGCAGGAGAATGTCACATGGTTGAAGAAACACACACAATAAAGCAACACATCGCCGATGAACGCGAAAATCTGGGCCGAAACCTGGATGAAATCGAATATCGGCTGAAGGATGCGACGGATTTGAAGGCGCATTTTGACAGGAACACTGGTTTCATCTTGGCTGCTGCCGTTGCCGGCGGATTTTTATTGTCTTTAGCACTCCCTAAATCCACTCCGTTGCCCGTCACTAACAATCGGAAATCCATCTCGGGGGAAGATCCCACGAGGAACCCTGGTCCCCAAAGTCATTTTCCCTCGACACATTTGAAGCAACTTTCCGAAACTGTGGACAACATCGTTGCCGGACTCGTGGGCGTATTTTCAGAAAAACTGCGGTCACTTGTGGCGGACGCAGTTCCCGGTTTTGGAGAACAATACGACGCGGTTACGAAGAACGATCGGTACTCTGGGCCGGAATTCCAATCGAGCGGTCGATAACGTTTTATTTCGAGTTTTGGCGAAGGACAGCTGGCGTAATTCGCCAGGCCCTTTTCATTTTTAATTGACTGCCCGAGAATGTTGCGCTGCCGCCGTCAGCAAAGATCACGTCGTATTTGTCGGGCAGGTGAGGATGCTTGTTAGCCAGGTGCGCTAAGATGCGCCCTGCTCGGAGTGATAAGGCGACCTGTCGTCGATGATGTATACGGCCTCGCCAATGTGAAACGGTAATAACTTCTCCTCCATATGTCAGTCCTCCCGGTGCCTCGTTACGAGGGATGCCTGCCTTTAATTTTGCTTCAGGAGGCCAATCGAAGTCTTTCGGGGAACGCCTGAAATCGGGATACGAAATCCCTGAGGTACGTTAATACCTCCATGCAATTATGGAAACGGCTCGTTTGGCAGGAAGCTCGCTATGTGGCACTGGCGCTGGTACGCGAAGTCTGGAAGGCTCGACCGATGAATATCGCGCTCGACAAACTCGTGATGAAGGATCGCCGGATCCGATCTGCTGAGGTGCGCACCGAAGGGAAGTTGCTGGCGAGCTTGCTGCGCGGATGGTGATGATGGCGTCGTAGACCTTTTAAATCAACCACGCGGATTTCCAATCTACGGTTTAGCGGTGAGACATCAACTAGCCTTTCCACGCCGCGGTTTTCTCGTACCATCCTCAAATATCTGAGTGATTTGCAGAGGCTTTGATAAGATCCGCACGCTCACTTTCTCACATCATGATCGGAAGTAAACTCGCTCATTACGAAATCACCAGCCATCTCGGAACAGGCGGCATGGGAGAAGTCTATCAAGCCATCGACTCCAAGCTGGGCCGTAACGTGGCGATCAAACTCCTTCCTGCCGCATTCGCTTCCGACCCCGATCGTCTGTCGCGTTTCCGGCGTGAAGCGCAACTTCTAGCGTCGCTGAATCATCCCAACATTGCGCACATCTACGGCCTCGAAGAATCCGGCAACACGCGATGCATTGTGATGGAACTGATCGTAGGCGAAACACTGCAGGCGCGAATCATGAGAGGTCCGATCCCGCTAGACGAAACCCTCACGATCGCGAAACAGATGGCGGAAGCGTTGGAGGCCGCTCATGAGAAGGGTGTCATCCATCGCGATTTGAAACCCGGCAACGTGATGCTGACGGCCGACGGGCGAGTGAAGGTCCTCGACTTCGGATTGGCCAAGGCTTACGACGCGAATCCGTCAAGCGCAACATCATCCAATTCACCGACGATGGCCAGCATGGCGGCAACGAATGCGGGCGTGATTCTCGGAACGGCGGCATACATGAGTCCCGAGCAGGTCCGGGGGAAGGTCGTGGACCAGCGCACCGATATCTGGGCGTTCGGTGTGGTGCTGTTTGAAATGTTGACGGGGCAGCGGGCGTTTCCCGGAGAGGATCTCACCGACACGCTGGCGGCAGTTGTGAAGATGGACCCGAAGTGGGACGCCATTCCAGGGAATGTGTCCTCGCGAGTGCGTCAGGTGCTGCGTGTGTGTCTCCAAAAAGATCCGAGGCAGCGAGCACAGGCCATCGGCGACGTGCGCCTGGCCCTGGAGGGCGCGTTCGAGACGGCTGCGTCTCCATCATCGGCACCACTCGGACGGTTGTCTTGGATGGTCGCGTTCGCTATCGCAGCAGTATTGGCCACCGCACTTACCATTCCGGCCTTGCGGTATCTGACCGAGGCGCCGGCGCAGTCGCCGCCTGAGACCCGAGCCGATATTGTTTCGCCCGCCACAGTCGATCCCCTTTCATTTGCACTCTCACCCGACGGTCGCCACATCGTGTTCGTCGCTTCCGGTGACAGCGCATCCCGCCTCTGGGTGCGGTCACTGGCCTCCACCACCGCGGAGCCGCTGGCCGGAACCGAGGGGGCAAGCTATCCCTTCTGGTCGCCCAATAGCAAGTCCGTCGGCTTCTTCGCAGCGGGGAAGCTAAAGCGGCTCGATATCGGCGGCGGTGTACAAACATTAGCAACGGTAGGGGCAGGCCGTGGTGGAACCTGGAACGCGGACGGCGTGATCCTGTTTCCGTCAAGCACCGCAGGTCCGCTGTTCCGCGTCTCCGCCTCAGGGGGACAAGCGGTGGCCGTGACGAAGCTGGACCGGCAGACGAGTCACCGGTTTCCATTCTTTCTGCCTGATGGACACCGGTTCCTGTTCTACGCCGCAGGTGTATCGGAAACAGCGGGCATTTATGTAGGTTCGCTCGAATCTGGAGAAACGAAGCGGCTGACGCCAGCCGATACTCGAGGCGTCTACCTGCCCGGGATGGGCGGATGGCTGCTGTGGGTGCGGGCGGGAACGCTGGTGAGCCAGCGTCTGGATCTGGAAAAGAAGGAACTCACGGGCGATCCGGTGACCCTGGCCGATCCCGTCGCCTTCGACACTACCTTTAATGTGAGCGCCGTGTCGGTATCGGCAACAGGCCTGGTGGCCTACCGGACGGGCGCGGCCAGTCGGCGGCAACTGACCTGGTTCGACCGGGCCGGCAGGACGTTAGGCACAATGGGCGCGCCGGATGAAAATAATCTCAGTTCCCCCAACCTCTCTCCCGATGGCCGCCGGGTGGCAGTGTCCCGCACAGTGCAAGGCAATCAGGACATCTGGCTGATAGACGGAACCCGCACGAGCCGATTCACCTTTGATGCGGCATTGGACCGTTTCCCCATCTGGTCGCCCGACGGCAGCCAGATCGTGTTCGACTCAGATCGGAAGGGGCAGCGCGATATCTATCAAAAAGCCTCCAGCGGTGAGGGAGCGGAAGAACCGCTAGTTGAATCCTCCCAGCTCAAGGTGGTCAACGACTGGTCCGCGGTTGGTTCATTCCTCCTGTATCAAAGCTCGGATCCGCAGACGGACTACGATTTATGGGTTCTCCCGCTCACTGGCAACCGGAAGCCGTGGGTGTTTTTGAAGACCAACTTCGGCGAGCGCGTCGGCCGGTTCTCGCCGGACGGACGCTGGGTCGCCTACCAGTCGAACGAATCGGGCCGGGCGGAAATCTACATCCGACCGTTCGTTGCGCCTGCAGCTTCGGGGGCAACGGGCAAGGCGACCAGTGGGCAGTGGCAGGTCTCCACGGCAGGCGGCATCTTTCCACTATGGCGACACGATGGAAAGGAACTCTACTACGTCGGCCCGAATGGCGAATTTATGGCGGTGCCAATCACAAGGACGGGAACGACTCTCCAGCGGGGCGATCCGGTGGCGCTGTTTCCAACGAGGATCTTCGGGGGTGGTGTGGACAATCAACAAGGTCGTCAATACGATGTCACAGGCGACGGGCGCATCCTTATCAACACAGTGTTGGACGAGGCGTCCGCGCCGATCACGCTCATCCTGAACTGGCAGCCGCCAACAAAGTAATTTCTATCCGCTGTTCCCGACTCCCAACTGAAGATTTCCCATAAGCAGCTCTCAATGGACCTATGGTTCCGTTACCGGAGAAGTGCTTTCCGAAATAGCTAAGGTTTTGAGAAGGTCGATTAATCGCCAGTCGCCTGGTGTTTACCGACCGAGCGAAGCACTTGTACGGATTACCGGCTTAACGATCAAGTGACTTCCACAAAAGGAAACTCCTGGAACGGAAATAAGCTTTCTGCGGCGATGCTTCGCGATAAACGGGTTAGTATTTACCGATCGGGAATTCAAGTGGCCGTAAAGTCGCTAGCGTTGATCGGAAATCCTCGGCGAGCCATGCCAAGATAAAAGACGAATATATTTCCGCCGAGGATTTTCGATAACGAGACTTGAAGGAAGGCGCTGGTGTCTGCGGCGGACGCGGTCAGTCTATGGAGAAAGTACGGGAATGCGGGTTGAAGTTGTCGCGAGATGATACGCGTTGAGTGTTGCAAGGCGTACCGCGGAAGGCGATGCAGAGGTTATCCGTGTGAAATTGTCGGGAGATATGCGTGTAGCCACGATGGGAAAGACTGTGGCTCTGGCGGGTAGGCACACTTCGGCGCAGGCATGCCAAGGCATGTCGAAGGATGCGGATTGCAGTACTGCTACGAGATATTGGCGAAACCGTTCGATGAGATCCTCCAGAAGAGTTGAGCGGCCGTCAGCCTCTGGATGACGATCAGAGGGTTTCGACAAGTAGGGCACAACCCGGATGTTGTTGTCGCTGCGCTGTCGGTTGAACGGACGACCGGTATCATTCCTAACAACTTTCGGCACAAATCGATCGATTCGGATCGTCGGTAGTTGGCCATGACCCCGAAGTGACGGATACGGACGAATCCCTTCGGCAAGATGTGAAGCAGGAAGCGCCGAATGAACTCGTCGGCGGTGACCATCATCGTTCTCATCTTGTTGCCGCCAGCGTAATCCCGCCAGCGAAACGTAACGTGGTGGCCATCGAAAGCAATGAGCCGGTGGTTGGAGATGGCGACGCGGTGAGTGTAGCGGCCGAGGTATCGGATGACTTGCTCCGGGCCGCCGAAGGCGGGCTTGGCATACACCACCCAATCCTGACGAAACAGCGTTCGCAGGAAAGCGGCGAAGTGTTTCGGCTCGGCCAGGTGCTGAATCGTTCCGGCACAAGTCAGCCGGTTCTTTCGAAGAGCCTGCCGGAGTCCGGCGACAAACTTTCCACGGAATACCTTGCTGAGAGCCCTAACGGGCAGGAAGAACGGGTATCGGGGGTGAATCCACCGTTTCCCGTCCGGAGAGATCCCACCACCAGGAATCACGCAGTGAATGTGGGGATGAAACAGCAAGTTCTGGCCCCACGTGTGAAGAACGCCGAAGAAACCAATCTCGGCTCCGAGATGCTCGGGGTTGCGTGCTACTTCGCGGAGTGTTTCAGCGACGGTACGGAACAACAGGTTGTAAAGCTCGGCCTGATTCTGCAGAACGAGCGTGTGAAGTTCGTGCGGCAATGTGAAGACGACGTGGAAGTAACGCATAAATGTTGTCGACAACATTTACCGGCTTATGTGCTGTTTCCCGTTATGTGGTCTTCAACAATGAGCGCAGCGACCTCAGCACGGTTCGGGGGGTCGTAACGCCACATAAGTTTTCGGACAATCGAACCCTTGTTAGCTCAAGTTCAAGGAGGTTCGATATGTTCGCTCATCTATTCAACTGCTCCGAGGCAGTAGCCCAACATCAATCAGCGCCGCTTCTGAATGAACGCCTTCGCTATCTCCGCCATTGTCAGGACGTCGGTAGTCCTCGCGGAACTCTACGTCGAAAAGCCCATGAGCTTCTGGTCATCATCGACCAGATGAATCTGGAGCCAGAAGGCGCCATCCATTCGGAAGACATTGAAGCGGCAGCCCGCCGGTGGGCGTACCGCCAACCCCAGCCACTGCAAACTGAGAGACCCGGAAAAAGTCAGAAGACATTTCTTCCGGACGGCCAAGAGATGGTTAGAGTTTTCGGGCCGACTGCAGAGGCTACGCATCCCGGAGTATCAGAGTTTCATCGACGAGTTCGCCAGCTACATGGAACGCGAGAAAGGTCTTTCGAGTATGACCATTCGCAGTGAGTGCGGCCATGTCCGGCAATTCTTCAGCCGTCACTGCACAGATGGCCGACTGTCAGCTATCTCGATCCGTCAGATTGACGAAGCAATTACGCAAAAAGGAAGCCAGGATCGTTGCAAGCGCGCCAGCATCAAGTTTTACGCCGACTCACTTCGGGCATTTTTCCGATACGCGGAAACAAAAGGTTGGTGTCGGTCAGGGCTAGCAGCAGCGATCATGGCGCCGATTATCTATCAACATGAGTTGTTTCCTTCTGGACCATCTTGGGATGTCGTTCAGCAACTGTTGGCAAGTACAACCGGCAACCGTCCCGTCAATATCCGCGATCGGGCCATTCTGATGCTGTTTGTTGTTTACGGACTTCGATCGGAAGAGGTCCAGCGTTTGCAGCTGGAAGACTTGGACTGGACCCGGGAGATAATCCATATTGTCCGACCAAAGTCCCAGGAGAACTCAGCAATATCCTCTGACGCATACGGTAGGCGAGGCGATCCTGCGTTATCTGAAGGAAGTGAGGTTGCACCATCCTTCCCGTCATGTCTTTCTCACGTTGCATGCTCCCTATAGTCCTTTGAGCCGCTCTTCTCTTTGGAAAGCGGTTAGCGAACGGTTGCGTCCGCTCAAACCGTCCATTCGGCATCATGGGCCCCACTCTCTGCGCCATGCGTGTGCGACTCACCTTCTTTCCCAGGGGCTTTCGATGAAAGAGATCGGCGATCATCTGGGACATCGGAATCCAGATTCGACATGTGTCTATGCCAAAGTCGATCTTGCCGGGCTACGAGAAGTTGCGGAGTGCGACTTGGGAGGGCTGCTATGAAGCTCTGTGATTTGATCGCTGACTATGTAGCCTTCCGGCAATCCATGGGACACAAGTTTACGGGTTCTAATGATCGCCTTCAGGCGTTCTGCCGCGCCGTCGGCAGCGATATTGAGGTGCGAGATGTCGCTGCCGAAAAAGTCTTCTCCTTTCTCGGCCGTCCCACGACCGGTTATTGGCATGACAAGTACTCCACGTTGAATGTTTTCTACCGCTATGCAATCAGTCGAGGCTACGTCAGCTCATCGCCGTTGCCGGCAATAGTTCCCAAGCTTCCACGGAGTTTTGTCCCATACATCTACTCGGTTAGCGAAGTCCGTCGTTTACTCGATGCGACGGCCTCGTATCGAAAAACTCATCTTCTGTTGGAACCCTACACGCTTCGAGCGATCATCCTAATCCTTTACGGAGCTGGGCTGCGGATCAGCGAAGCACTTTCATTAAGGATGCGTGATGTCGACTTCTCTGAAGGTGTGCTGCTCATTCGGGAAACGAAGTTCTACAAGTCGAGGCTTTTGCCTATTGGCAACCATCTGAAAGAAGGTTTGTTGGGGTACGCAACGGCGCGGCGTGAAGCGGGCCACTCCCAGTTGCCCGAGTCTCCCTTTTTTGTCGGCCGCAAAGGTTCCCGTGTGACGATTCACACGGCTCAGCAGTCGTTCCGCCAACTGCGCAAACATGCTGGGATTCAGCGATCCGGTGGCGCCCGCCAGCAGCCCCGCCTGCACGATTTGCGTCACGCGTTTGCCGGAAACCGCGTGGTCTCCTGGTACAAGGCAGGTTCTGACGTGCAGCGGCTACTTCCGAAGTTGTCGACCTATTTAGGGCACGTGAGTCTCAGCTCAACGCAGCGTTACCTGACCATGACACCGGCGCTGCTGCAGGAAGCTTGCCGGCGCTTCGAACGGTACGCGATGGGAGGAGGCGCCGATGCATGACACTGCTTTGCTTGGACCATGGATTCGCCGTTTTCTTTTGGAGCATCTCGTCGGAGAACGGAATCTGTCTCGCAATACTCAACGCAGTTATCGGGACACGCTTGCCCTATTGATGCCGTTTATCAGTATCAAAGTGCGCAAGCCGGTCGATCAGATCTCCGCTACCGATCTGAGTGCAGACCGCGTCCGATTATTCCTTGCCGATTTGGAGGAAACGCGAGGTTGCAGCATCGCGACACGCAATCAACGTCTAACGGCCATCCACGCACTTGCCAGGTTTGTCGGCCTTCATAGCCCAGAGCATATTGGCTGGTCTGGGGAGATTCGCACCATCCCCCTCAAGAAGACGAGCATCCGGCCGGTCCCGTACCTTGAAAAACCGGAGATGGATGCGCTTTTGAACGCCCCCGATCAATGCACGGCCCAGGGACGGCGAGACCATGTCCTGCTGCTGTTCCTCTATAACTCCGGCGCCCGAGCCGATGAAGTCGCGCAGCTTTTGATTGGTGATCTGCAACTGGCTCTCTCCGAGCGGGACTATTCCTCAGCTCGGATTCGTGGGAAAGGTAATAAGCTGCGTCACTGCCCCCTTTGGCCGCATACGGCGCAGTTACTAAAAGCGATCACTGCCGGCCGCGCTCCGACGGAAAGAGTCTTTCTCAATCGTCTCCGGCAACCGATGACGCGCTTCGGTGTTCATGCCATGGTGCAACGCCATGCCGCGCGAGTCTCCAAAAAGATTCCCGCTATGGCAGCCAAACGCGTCAGTCCTCATTCCATTCGACACACGTCCGCAACTCATCTACTTCGCGGCGGTGTTGACATCAACACAATTCGTGCTTGGCTCGGGCATGTGTCCCTGGATACGACGAACATTTATGCGGAAACGGATTTGGAAATGAAGGCCAAGGCTCTCGCACACTGCGAGGTGAAAGGTCCCAAACGACCGAAACGCTGGCGTGATGATGCCGGTCTGATGGCTTTTCTTAAGTCGCTATAGATCTGGGTCGTCGCCAACTTATGTGGTCTCAAAATCTACAGCGTGGCCCTCCAGAAGCGGCGCCATTACTGACCGCCACATAACGGGAAACAGCACATAAACGCATATCGAGCAGTTCCTGCTTGCGGGCGTCGATCCATCGCCGCCGCGCTTGAGCCTGACACTTGTTGCAATGACGATCACGACAGCTGTTGTAGGAGATGGCCGGATCTCCGCCACATTGCGGACGAACATCGACATGACCGCCGAGCGCTGCCGTGCGGCAGCGGGTCATGGCCCGAATCACCTTGAGCTTGTGGATCCCCAAGTAGTGTTGGTCGATGAAGTTGTTGCCCTGAGCGCGGAAGATATCGGCCACCTCGACGGTGGGCCGGTTCATTCTCCCTTCTTCTTTCGGAGAGTGGGCTTTGCGCCGAGGCCCGAAACGGGAAGAGCTTCGATGGGGTTATTCACGGCTTGCAAGTGACGTTGGGATAGGTGGAGATAGATCGTCGTCGATTCCAAATCGACGTGACCGAGCAAAACCTGGATCGTCTTCAGATCGGTACCTCGTTCCAACAGGTGTGTCGCCCAGGCGTGACGCAACAAATGTGGAGATACCTTTTTCTTAATACCTGCACGCCGGGCGGCTTCTCGGACGGCATACCACACCGTTTTCGAAGTGATCGGTTGTTCGGGCGAGTGCGCTGAAGACTCGGGAACAGATACGTCTTCGGTTTCATCCATCTCCAGTACGCCCGTAGAACTTCCAGTAGCCTTGGTGACAACGTCACATCGCGATCACGATTGCCTTTGCCTTGACGAACGTGGATCACCATCCGCTGGCTATCGACGTCGGTCAGTTTCAATCGACACAACTCCTCCCGGCGCAATCCCGTCCCGTACAGGGTCATCAGAATACGCGGTGGTAGCAACTGTTGGCCGACTCGATGAGCCGCGCCACTTCCTCCTCGCTCAAAATGATCGGCAACCGCTCGGGACGTTTGGGATAGACCAGATCAATCTCACGGTACGGGCGGCGAAGCACCTTCACGAAAAAGAACCGAAGTGCAGCGATCCGGCCGACAATGGTTTCCACCGTGAGCTTGCAATCGTTGAGCAGATGCAGTTGATACTGCCGCAAATGTTCCTGTCCCAGCTTGTCAGGGCTCTTGCCGAAGTAGCGGGCGAAATCTTCGACGGCATACAGATACGGTCGGATCGTGTTGGGTGAGTAATTACGACGCTGGAGTTCCTCCAGCATCCGCTTTCGTAGTGGGGTCATGTGAACCTCCTTTGAGGCTCACAAATCTACAGGACTGGGTATCCCTCGTGGTTAAGCCCACGCGCAGCGTCCGCCGCACCAGCGGCTTCGTTCAAGTCGGTATCTCGGAAAAGTGCCTCCAGAAACCGCTAAGCCGTAATTACTAACATTTAGTCGTAGGTATCGAATTCGGCCTCTGCGCAATTGTGTAAACCTTTGCGGTAAAACGCTCGCCAGACTGCGGATTTTGCGCAACAATCTCAGAAAGCATTCAACGCTTTTCAGCTGCAGAGCGTCTGTTAACTGACAATCTCATGCCCTTGGAGGGAGCAGATATGATGCGAGCGTCCGCATGCATGATGCTGGCTGCAACAATCTCGGTAGCGACTTTAGCCCAGTCGACGGAGCCGGCGACAGCCTTTGAGATTGCGGATGTTCATGTCAGCCCGCGGAGCAGGGATACAGGTATGCGAACCGGTGTTCGCACAGGGCGTTATGAGCTGCACAACGCGACAATGGTCGATCTCATACGCCTGGCATATGGCTTTGACGCCGACAAAATATTGGGCGGGCCAGCATGGCTGGACTACGACCGATTCGATGTGCTAGCCAAAATCCCCTCGAAGACCCCGCCGCAGGACACGCTGAAACGGATGCTCCAGTCTCTTCTTGCCGACCGTTTCAATCTGGTTCTTCATAAGGACACCAAACCTGTCGGAGGCTTCGTACTATCCTCAGGTAAGAGCAAACCGAAGCTTAAGGAAGCAGCGGCATCTCGAGAAACGGGATGCAAGCGAGTACCTGGTCTGTCGGTAACCGCTGGCACTTCGGCCGTTCCGATGATCACTTACGCCTGCAGCAATATTACAATGGAGGCGTTTGCCGCAACACTGCGCGGAATGGCGCCCGATTACGTAGCGAACGCCGTCGTGGATGGGACCGGACTCAAAGGCTCCTGGGATTTCGAGATCAAATGGACAGGGAGTGCCTTCCGTCAATTAACAACCGCACCTGTCGGCGTGTCACTTTTCGACGCTATCGACCAACAACTCGGCCTCAGGTTGGAAGAGCAAAAGATCCCAACGTCCGTTATCGTGGTGGACCAGGTCAGCGAGAAGCCGACCGATAATTCGCCCGATCTCGCGACCAGGTTTCCTCCGATGCCGATGGAATTCGAAGTGGCCGATATCAAACCGAGCGGTCCCGCTACACCAGGAAGCGGCCTGGTTCTATCCGGAGTTCAGCCAGGCGGGCGGCTGAATTGGAGTCATCTCCCGCTCACTTTTGCGATACCGATCGCATGGAACATTTTGACCGATGACATCATCGGTGCGCCGAAATGGCTCAGTTCGACGCCCTTCGACATTATCGCGAAGTTGCCAGCCGATACTGTTCCAGCAAATGGTGCGATAACTCCCCTTCAGGACGTTGGGCCGGCGTTGCAGGCTCTTTTGATCGACCGCTTCAGAATGAAGGTCCACTTTGAAGACCGGCCTGTGACTGCATACACCCTCGTGGCTGCAAAACCGAAACTGAAGGAGGCAGATCCCGCCGGCCGTACGGGATGCAAAGCAAGCGGTGCATCGGGATTCGCGGTGTCCACCCCATTCGGGCCGATAGCGACCGATCGCAAGATAACGTGCCAGAACATCACAATGGCTCAGTTTGCAGATCAATTGCAGATTCTCGCCGGCCCCTACATCCACTATCCCGCGCTGGATGGGACGGGTATCGCAGGAGCCTGGGGCTTCAGTTTCACTTATAGCGCCGTACCTCCATCGGAACTTGCCGCCGCGCGCGGTGCGCCTCCGGTTGGCGGTGCAGCGTCGGATCCCGTCGGCGGAACCACATTGTTCGATGCTCTGGAGAAGCAACTCGGGCTGAAACTCGAGATGCAGAAGCGTCCCTACCCCCAGCTTGTGATCGATCACATCGAAGAAAAGCCAACGGAGAATTGAACGGAGGAGTAATTCGTCAATTCTGTTCCAACACCATCTAAAGCTACTTTCCGATAAAGCGGTTAATCAGGACTTAGCGGGTCTCGTTCATGATAGGAATCGGCGGCATCGTAACCACCTGATTGGCGGAAGGCCAGTATTTTTCGCCGCTCAAATGCCTGGCGGGTTTAAAAGCCTACAAACGGGCCACCTGTTCCGGTCGTCGTGGTTGCGCTGGCCCCTGCTGGGGGTGGTATAAAGAAGTGACTATGAAGACACTGACATCTCTCCTCGCCTTCATGCTGTTGACCTCTTCACTGATCGCCCAGGACGCGACAATCCCACAGGACATTCCGCTACAGCTGCCAGGAAAGCGGTTGGACGACATGCGGCTTCTAAACAGCGCGCCAGAGCGAGTTCGAGAAACCACCAGGCTCACTGACGCCAATCAACCCGGAGGCAATGCGATCTCCGTTGAGGACAGAATCGCGCCGCGTTAGAAGCGAAGGTCGCGGCGCTGCAAAACGAGATCGAGGCTCAGCGCGTCACAATCAAGCAGCTAGAGGAAGGCCTGGATCAGCAGCAGAAGAAAAATTGGCGCGCCGTCTGGTAAAACGGTACCGCACCTCACCAATTACGGAAGCCGCCGACAGACCGGTTGCAAAATCCACTAAAAGAAGGTTACATAACGGTCCGCTATGTCCGCTGCGAAAGACCGACTGGTACAAACGTTCAGATTTTTGAAGGAGTTAAACGAACTCCGCAACCCCGTCGCACGCGACTTGTCGCATTCCTTACAGCTCTTCTGGCTAGATGAGTGGCCTGCACATCCATTCATTACGGTCCGGCGCGGCGATCGCGTCGAGGATAACGAAGAAAGTGGAGAAGGAGAGCTCGAGCCGCTGATTCGGATCCGGCGGGCGAATCTAACGTCGTGTCCGAAACCACCTGAAGCATTGGATGGTTGGTTGAAGCCAGGGTGGCAATCGATTGAAGGGTCGGCTGAGGTATTGCCCCGGCGGAACTTTTCCCACAAGGAAAAAGGCAGCATCACTATCGCTTTTGAAGACGACCCCAAGAGGACGACCGCTTTTGAAACCTGGCTCACGGAACGAGCGAATTGGATCGATGCCGAGCGTCCCGCGGTCGCCGCAAGAAAGCTCTTTGAAAACGTTCACGCTCTGTGGTCATCCCTGCAACGTGAGAGCGACACACTGGAGTTGGTTCTCGGGGAAGGAATGTTAAACGTTCCCAGTGAAAGCATCCGGCACCCCGTTCTGCTCCAGCGAATCAATCTTCAATTCGACCCTGCTGGACCGGAATTCCGTTTCGATGCAGGCACTGAAAGAGCCGAATTGTATCGCGCTCTTCTGCGATTGATAACCGCCGTTGAGGGACGGATGATCGCCCAGTTTGACAGAGATCTGGACGCCGCGGCGGTGGAACCACTTGGTGGTCCATCGACAACGGGTTACCTGCGCCGACTCGTCCAAGGCTTATTCGCTGCCGACGGTGAATTTCTCGAGGATAATGCAGGGGAAGCTTCTGCCGCACGGCCCACAATCCAACGGAAGCCCGTCATTTTCGTTCGTTTGCGAAACGCGGGCCTGGCGACGACGATTGATCACATCGTCGAGGATCTGGAACAGGACGGGAGTACGCCACCAGAAGGCCTTTCTCGAATTGTAGGTGTGGAGGCGATCGGACCTGCAATCTCAACAGGCAACTCCAGTAACCACGATCCCTCACCACATCAGCCGACCGTCGATCCGGACATCCTCTTTAGTAAGCCTGCCAATGCGGAACAGTATGAAATCGCCGCACGATTGGCTAAGGCGAAGGCGGTGCTTGTGCAGGGACCGCCCGGAACCGGTAAGACCCACACGATCGCCAACTTGCTGGGATGTCTGTTGGCACAAGGAAAGACAGTCCTTGTAACAGCGCATACCACGAAGGCACTGCGTGTTCTGCGGGACAAAGTTGATGATGCTTTGAAGTCGCTCTGCCTCAGTGTTCTCGATAGCGACGCCGAGAGCCAGGAACAGCTCAAGCTCGCAGCCGCGGTGATTGCAGCGCGTTTGTCGGCAACGGATGCGCCAGCTTTGCGTCGCGACGCCGGCATCTTACGCCAGAAGCGAACCAAGTTGCTGGAAACCGAGGCTGGCCTGTTGCGGCAGCTTCGTGATGCGCGCTTCAGTGAGGTCGAAGAGTTCGTGATTGGCGGCGAGGGGCTCAACCCTATCGAAGTCGCCAAGCGTGTAAAAGCGGAAGAGTCGATCAACGCCTGGATTCCCCAACCGGTGCGACAACAAAACGTCTGCCCTCTCGCAGAATCCGAAATAGGTCAGCTTTATACAACGAACGTCGTTCTCGCGGCATGGGATGAAGCGCAGCTCTCAGTCCGCCAACCCCTGGTTTCAGAAATTGTCCCTCCATCGGACTTTCGTCTCCGTGCTGCAGAAAAGGCCGCCGAAGGAGACCGTGCAAAATCGCATCGACCTGAACTTTGGGATGTTGACGCCGTTCAAAAAGTAAGCGCGGGAGAGCTTCAGGATATTCATCAGCGGGTGAAAGCCTCGTCGGTAGTGCTCGGCGAGAAGCAACCGTGGCTGCTCGAAGTCCTATTCGCTGGATGGGCCGGCGGCAACCTGGCCGAAACGTGGCGAGACCTGATTAAGGCGGTAGAGAAAGTCGTTAGCAACGCTGGAGCAACCGACCGGCTCCTTGCAGACGATGACGCGGAGCTACCTCCCGATGCTCCTCTCGAAAGCCTCGTGGCGACGGTTGACGAAATCCTCCAGTACCTGAAGGATGGCGGTCTGTTTGGACTCAAGACCCGGCTGACGCGGCGAAATTGGCATGCATTTATCGAAAATTGCCGAATGGACTCGAGAGCCCTATGTTTGCGGACAAGCTCCGGGCGCTTCGAGCAAAAGCGCAATTGGAAGTTGATCGCGGCAGGCTCGCGGCTCGTTGGTCAAAGCTTGTCAAATCTGATGGCGGGCCAGCGATCGATGGCATAGGAAAGAGACCTGAACGTACTGCCCAAGCCTATATTCCCCAGATCCTCGAGTGCCTGGATTGGCGAACCATCGTCTGGCAGCCGCTGATCACGGAGTTGTGCGCAGCAGGATTTCGCTGGCAGCAGTGGCTCGCGGAGCATCCGCCTGTGCCGGGGGACCATGGCGAACTGACACGGCTCGGGCAGGCAGTTTCCGGGAATCTCGCCGAAGTCATCCATGCTCAGGTCGTTTCATCCGACAGCGGGAATTGGCGGCGTCGCTATCGAAGCAGCGGACCTGTCTCGCGGGTTTTCCACAAAGTGAGGTCGCCGGCGTTCTGCTCCAAGGTCAGGATGACTGGGATGTAGAGACGTATGAAGAAGCCTTTCATGCCCTGGGTCGTCTTGAAGGACTGCGTGAGACCTACGAAACGCGTATCCAGCTGGTCGCACGTTTACAAACTGCTGCGCCCAGGTACGGCGAGAGGGGATGACCCAGACGCGATGGTCCGCACGGCAACTCGCAGCCGCCGGGTGACCCGATTGCTGCATGGCGCTGGCGCCAATGGCACGATGAGCTCGAACGACGCGGGGCAGTTTCGCTCTCAGACCTGCAAGATCGGCTGCAGTCCATCCGGAATGAATTGCGAGAGGCGGCGGCTCAGATCATCGAGCTCGAGACGTGGGCCGCGCAACGCGAACGGACTGCGCTGCAGGCCCCGGCACTGATGGGCTATGTGCAGACGATGCGGAAGATCGGTAAAGGCACCGGCAAGCGCGTTCCGGACCTGCTTCGGCAAGCTCGCGCGTTGCTCGCCATCGCAAGGAGAGCGGTGCCCGTGTGGATCATGCCGCTGAGCCGTGTGTATGAAAGCTTCGACCCACGCGAGACGCGTTTTGATGTGGTCATCATTGATGAGGCCAGTCAAAGCGATGTGACTGCACTCGCTGCCCTTTTTCTTGGCCACGAACACGTCGTAGTCGGCGACAATGAACAAGTCACACCTGAAACCATCGGACAGCGTCTTGATCAAGTGCAGCGCCTCATCGATACGAACCTCCAGGGTATTCCAAACAGCGAGCTCTACGACGGCCAGACGTCCATTTACGATCTTGCCGAAGGGGCATTCGGCGGTGTCATCGCCCTCGGAGAACATTTCCCGGTGTGTCCCCGAAATCATACAGTTCAGCAACACCACCTCTCTTATAACCTGCAAATTCCGACCTCTAAGGGAACCGATATCCGCTCCGGTCCGGCCCGCGCTAGTTCCCCATCGAGTAACAGGCTATCGCGCCGGAAACGCCAAAACGAATCCCGTGGAAGCTGCAGAGATTGCATCACTGGTTGTGGCTTGCATTGAGGACGCTTCATACGGGCTTAACGAGTCTGGCGAGCCGACGACCTTTGGCGTCATCTCACTGCTGGGCGTCGAACAAGCCCTGATGATTGAAGAGATTCTTCGTCAGAGGCTCGACGCCGTCACGTTTATCAAACATCGAGTTCTGTGCGGGAATGCGGCTCAGTTTCAGGGCGATGAGAGGGATGTCATAT
>CAVTWA010000014.1:0-133444 GCA_963738025.1 uncultured Acidobacteriota bacterium
GCCTCATGGAAATCGGATAAATTATGAATTTGCGCAACCGTTATCTTGTAGTCACTATCCGAATTTTGCTTGGCCTCATCATGCTGGCAAGCGGCGTCAGCGGGCTGTTGATGGGCAACTCGACGCAAGGCGTACCGGAGCAAATGGTGGGTTTCACGCAGACGTTTTGGGCTTCGGGCATCTTCCAGATGGTTAAGGTGACTGAAATTGTCGCTGGGTTCATGCTGTTGTTTGGAATCTTCCCCGCGTTAGCGACATTGTTCCTTGCGCCGGATGTGGTCGGAATCGTTATCGTCAACGCGCGTTTGATTCCTTCATTCCTGTGGATTGGTGCAATCGTCTTTGTGATGACCGCATATCTCGGTTACGCCTACTGGGATAAGTACAAGTCGATCTTCACGCGCAGATGATCACCGAGGCGTTGGAAAGCGAGTTGCTTGGCTTTCACTGCTATGAAGCTTTTAAATGTCCGAGTCGAACCTGATGGGAATCGCGTCCGCCTGGCTGCGGAACTCGAAAGTGCCCCCCTTCAGCCGTACCTCGCCTTTCCGCGTGAGTTGGAAAGTTTTGTGGCCGGAACGGCCGACGCGTTTGTGCCAATGATTCTCGTGCCTTGCCTGGAAAAAGGTGAAGCGCTCGAGATTGTGCCGCCGGTTTCGAAGCAGCTGGTTCAGCGCATTCCCCGCATCATGGATGTGCTGCTGGCAATGTTTCCAAACTTCCATCGAATCAATGTGAAGCTGAATGCGCGACAGGAAACGTTGCCGCCCGCGGGAAATGCCGTGGCAAGTCTCTTCTCTGGAGGAGTAGACTCGTTCTACACCTTACTCAAAGGTTTCGCTCCAGGATCGGATCCCGCGTTCCGTCCCACTCACCTTTTCTTTATGCGCGGGCTCGAACAGCCCCTGGACCAATCCAGCGGCGCCGACGCCACGCTGGAAGTCGTTCGCGAAATTGCCCGCCAGAGCAAAGTCGACCTGTTATGGGGCGAAACGAATATCCGGCTGCTGTTTGGTTTGAACTACGAGTTGTATTACCACGCCTCTGCGCTGATCGGAGCCGCTCTGGCGCTGTCCCGCGGCGTGAAGCGGCTGCTGGTACCTTCCACATTCTCTTACGGACAATTGATACCCTGGGGTTCCCACCCGTTACTGGACGAACTGTGGTCCATTGAGTGCATGGACGTCATTCACGACGGCGCCGAAGCACGACGAGTCGATAAAATTGCCATGCTGGCGCGCGACCATCGTTCGACTTTCCGTCACCTTCGTGTCTGCCTGAAAAACCAGGCGGGCCCGACCAACTGCGGCCGCTGCCAGAAGTGTGCGCGAACAATGATGGCTCTGGAAGTCATCGGCGCGCTGTCGGACGCCCCCACTTTCCCATCTATATCCCGTCAAACCCTGGCTCGCTGGCTGCGCGCCGATAATCCCATTTTTGTGCAAGAACTTCGCGACCTGGCGCGGGAAACCGGAAACGGTGAAGCCCTCGAGTTCCTGAACCTGGTTGTCCGGAAACAGAAGCGGCGCCATGCTGTGAAGGCATTGATTGATTCCACCCCCATGCTGGCCGAGATGATGCCGGCCGTCCAACGCCTGCGCCGCCGGTTGCGCACCGCCGCCTGATGGATAAGCCACGGATTTAACGGATTTAGCGGATTTCAATCCGTTGAATCCGTTGAATCCGTGGCTTATCCAATGTCCCAGCGCCCACCCCCCAACACGCACATCATTTGACCCTGTACTGTCAGAATAGTAAACTGACCGGGTAGTCATTCTGGAGGACTATGAGTACTATTACCCGAACTAAGAAGGATGTCGTCACCGAATTCCGCACCGTTGGAATTCTCGAGGCCGCTCGCAAAGTCTTCGCCATGAAAGGTTTCAACGAGGCTACGGTGGACGACATCGCCGATGCGGCGGGTGTTGCGAAAGGTACGGTCTATTTGTACTACCGGTCAAAGAGGGAGCTGTATCTGGCCGCTTTGAAATTTGGCATCCAGCAGATGTATGCGGCACTCGACGATCAGTTGAAGGCCGAGTCCACAACTGAGGGCAAGTTACGCGCACTGATTGCCGTAAAGTTGGCCTATTTTGATGAAAATCGTGATTTTTTCAAGATTTACTACTCGGAGGTCGGGAACATCTGTCTGCATCCGGGAGCCATCGATAACGAGTTCAAAGACCTGTATCTCGGACAGGCCAGGGTGGTCGAATCCATTCTCAAAGAAGGAGCGCGCAAGAAAGTTCTGCGCCCCGTCCGGGCAGAACAGGCTGCGTTTGCGATTACCGACATCATCCGGGGTGTTGTGACTCAGCGGGTTTTGGGCTGGACCAAATCTAAAGTCTCCCAGGATGTCGACTTCATTTTCGATTTGATCTGGAAAGGAATTGCGGCTGAATGAAAATCTTTGCCCGATGTGTTGCCCTGCTGCTCATCCTGCTCTTCTCTGAGACAATTCACGCGCAACAGAGCCGCGCTACAACCGTTTCACCCAACCTGCTCGGCAGCGTTTCCGAGGGCACAGCAAGCTCTGAAAAAGTGTCCTTGTCGATTTCTGACGCAATCAATCGTTCCTTTAAATACAACCTGGGCTCCATCCTGTCGGAACAAGATGTACGTGTCGCAAGTGCGGCGCGGGTTCGAGCTCTCTCTGAATTGCTTCCCAGAATCAATGCAGGAGTCACGGAGACTGTTGAACAGCTCAATCTCGCCGCATTCGGCTTTACTAGCTTTCCCGGGGTGCCACAAGTTATCGGCCCATTCAGCGTATTTGACGCGCGTGCGCGCTACTCGCAAGTACCCATGGACTTCAGGTTTCTGCACGAGTTGCGATCAGCCTCTGAACGGGTAACCGCCAGCAACTATGCGCAGCAGGATGTTCGCGAACTCGTTGTTTTGATCACAACGGATTTGTATCTGGAAGCGGTGGCCGGCGCAAGCCGGGTGGACGCCGCTCGCGCCCAGCTGAAAACCGCTCAAGCCGTAAATGACCGCGCCGTGGTTCTGAAAGACAGCGGTGTCATTCCGGGCATTGACCTTCTCCGGGCGCAGGTCCAGCTTCAGCAACAGCAGCAGCGGGTTCTCGCCGCCGAAAACGATCTGGCGAAGCAAAAACTGAATCTGGCGCGCGCAATAGGCTTACCTCAAGCGCAGGAATTTACCCAGAGCGATTCTTTTGCGACGGCGCCGCCGATGCTTCCTCCACTGGATCAGCTTCTGCCGGCCGCCCTGGAATCCAGGCCCGATTATCGCCGCGCTGCCGCCCTGGTACGCGCTGCTGAAGAGACACGCAAGGCCGCCAATGGGCGCCGTCTGCCCTCGCTTCTGGTCAACGCAGATTATGGCGATACTGGAACGAATCCCGGACATTCGCACGGGACGGTGACGCTGCAGGGAACATTTCTCGTTCCGATTTACACCGGCGAGAGAGCGCGTGCCGAACTCATGGAATCGGAGGGACTGCTGCAAGAGCGAAAAGCCGAAGAATCCGACTTACGCGATCGGATTGAATATGAAATACGCAGCGCCGATCTGGATATCCGTTCGGCGGCGGAACAGGTCCGGGTCGCCCAGCAGGCGCGCGATCTGTCGCAACAGCAGTTGACGCAGGCTCAGGACCGGTTCGCCGCCGGTGTTACCAACGGTCTGGAAGTGACCCAGGCCCAGGATGCCGTCGTTACTGCTGATGAGAGTTACATATCAAGTCTCTTCGCCCTGAATGTGGCCGAGGCGTCTATGGCTCGAGCTACGGGAACCGCAGAGAAAACAATCAAGTCCTTTTTCGGAGGAAAGTAATGGCGAGCCTTTTCCGCGCCAAATGGTTATTGATTCCCGCCGTTCTCATCCTCATTGTTGGTGGATACGCAGCGTGGGAATACCTGTCGAAGTGGGAAACCACAGACGATGCTCAGGTCGATGGACACATCCATCCTATAAACGCCAAGGTGGGCGGCACCGTCACCACCGTCAACGTAAAAGAAAATCAACGTGTCGAAGCCGGGACGGTCATCGCGCAGATCGATCCACGCGATTATGAAATCGCCGTTGCCCGTGCCCAGGCTGAACTGAGCCAGGCGCAGGCGGGTGCTCAAGGCGCACTGGCCGGCATTCCGGTCGCGTCGAGCACCGCAGGGACCCAGATCACTTCATCTGAAGCGATTGCTGAACGTGCAAAAAGCGGTGTGGAAGTGGCCGGCAAAGAATTCGCGGCCGCGCAGGCGCGCTTGAATTCGGCGCAGGCTCGCGTGCGGGAGGCTCAAGCGAACGCCACCCGCGCGTCGCGGGACCTCGAACGCATGCAGCAGCTGGTGGCGAAGGATGAGATTTCGCGACAACAGTACGATGCTGCTGCAAGCACCGCCGCGGCGTCGCAGGCGTCTGTCGAATCCGCAGAAGCAGGCGTGTTGCAGGCGCAGCAGGAAATCGCCGCCGCTCAAGCAAGGACATCTCAGTCGCAGGCGGAGCTTCAGCAGGCACAGGCGGAAGCTCAAGGTGCCAAGACGGCTCCCCAGCAAATTATCATCAGTCGCGCGCAAGCCAGTTCTGCCCAGGCCCGCGTTCAGCTGGCGAAAGCGGCGCTGGATCAAGCGCGCCTGAATCTCGAATACACCACCATCAAAGCGCCTGTCGCCGGCGTGGTGAGTAAGAAAAATGTTGAGACCGGACAAGTCATTCAGCCGGGCCAACCGTTGATGGCTATCATTCCGCAGGAGGACATCTGGGTCATCGCCGACTTCAAAGAGACCCAGCTGGCGGATATGCATCCCGGCCAGTCCGCCACTGTCTCGGTGGACGCCTATGGCGGCCGGGTCTTCAACGGGCGCGTGGACAGCATTTCGTCCGCTACGGGTGCGAGATTCAGCCTGCTGCCTCCGGAAAATGCAACCGGCAACTACGTCAAAGTGGTGCAGCGGATTCCTGTAAAAATTGCATTCGATCAGGGTGAGCAGCTGAGCGAATTGCGTGCGGGCATGTCGGTTATCGTAAAAATAAGGGTGAAATAATGACCGAGCAAAATCCATTGGTTCCATATGTGAACCCCTGGATGATCGCCGTAGCAGTCATGTTCGGAACCTTCATGGAGGTTCTGGATACCACTGTCGTCAATGTTTCACTGCCTCACATCGCCGGAAGCCTCTCGGTCACTCCCGAGGAGGCAACATGGGCTTTGACTTCGTACCTCGTTGCAAATGCCATCGTGCTTCCGATAACCGGATGGCTGGCGAACTACATCGGAAGAAAACGACTGCTGATGTCCGCCGTCGTCGGGTTTACTGCTTCGTCATTCATGTGTGGCTTCGCCCCCAATCTCGCCTGGCTCGTTATATTTCGAATCGTCCAGGGTTTGACGGGCGGTGTTCTGCAGCCGGTCTCACAGGCGGTCATGCTCGAGGCTTTCCCAGCGTCGCAGCGCGGTAAAGCAATGGGTTTCTGGGGATTGGGAATCGTCGTCGCCCCGATGCTCGGACCGGTACTGGGCGGCTGGTTGACCGACAACTATTCCTGGCGCTGGGTGTTTTACATCAATATCCCAGTGGGGATCGCTTCCATCCTGATGACCAAAATGTTCATATTCGATCCGCCATACATCCGCCGCACGACCGCGAAAGTCGATGCCTGGGGGATTGGAATGCTGGCTGTCGGAATTGCCGCACTCCAGGTGGTTCTGGATAAGGGGCAACAGGAGGACTGGTTTTCCTCGAACTGGATCAAATCGCTCGCCGGGCTTTCCATCTTCATGCTGCTGCTCTTTATCGTCCATGAATTGCGGGCAAAGGATCCCGTGTTGAACCTGCGCGTCTTCAAGGAACGGACATACGCGACCGGCGTTTTTCTGATGACAACCCTGGGTTTTGTTATGTACGGAAGTCTGGTGCTTCTTCCGCTGTTTTTGCAAACCGTCCTCGGTTATCCGGCAATTGAAGCCGGTATCGCAATGGCGCCGCGCGGCCTGGGGTCCTTTATCGCCATGCCGGTTGTCGGCTTCCTGACGGCAAAAATCGACGCACGCAAGCTTCTGATTGTCGGGCTGCTCGGCGGAGCCGTTACGCTTTTCATGCTGGGTTCGCTGAACCTGCAGATTGGTTATTGGGACATCTTCTGGCCGCAATTCTTTCAGGGACTGACGCTGGGATTGATTTTTGTCCCATTAACAACTGTAACCATGAGCCTCATCAGCCGCGAGGAAATGGGGAATGCAACGAGTCTGTTCAATCTGATGCGGAATATGGGAGGCAGTGTGGGAATTGCTGCCATTGCGACTATGCTCAGCCGCAACACTCAGGCGCAATACAACAATCTCGGAACTCACGTCAGTTCTTTCGATATGCACACCAGAGCACTGCTGGATCAGATCCGGGCCGGATTTGTCGCTCGCGGGATGGACTTTACGACGGCGACGAGCGCCGCATACGCGGCACTATCCGGCATGGTGAGCCAGCAGGCGGTGATGGTCGCTTTTGTCCAGCTCTTCCGGATTCTTGCGCTGGTGTTTGCCGTCGTCGTTCCACTGGTCTTTATCATGCGCAAACCTAAGGCAGGGCAGGCCGCTACCTCAGCGCATTGATAGCGGAATGGCTTCTGTGATTAGATTACGTCCATGGAATTGCGGATAGTGGTGTTTGTCGCGGTCGTGGCGCTGGGCGTCATGCTCAATACCGCCCTGGTCTTCGCAGCTTATAAAGCGTTTTCAGCGCTCACGTCTAAAGTGACCACCACGGTTTCGGAATTCGGAAAAAACAATGAAATCCGGCAGTGGGTTGCCTCGATGCAAACTGCCGGCGAGCAGGCGGTTTCCGTAACGGCAATGACAAAACAGCGTCTCGCTGAATTGGAGCCGGTTATCGCCAGAGCTCAGGATTCCTATAGCCGGTCGTTGGCTGAGGCCGACGATAAGCTGCAGGAAGTTGCAAATCAGATCGACAGCAGCGCGCAAAAGGTCCGAGATGCTGTGGCCAAACCGGCGGTTTCGACGATGGCGTTTGTGGCAGGTCTGACGAAGGCCCTCGAAGCTATTCAGCGCGACGAGTAGTCCATTTCCAGGCAGTGGCGACAATATGTTCCAGGCCGCTCTCTGTCGCCGTCCATCCCAACAAATCTTTCGCCCGCCGCACTGCGGCGACAAGTTCCGGAGGATCGCCCGGCCGCCGCTCTGTTTCGAGGACGTTGAAATCCTTCTTCGTTATTTTGCGGCACACGTCGATGACTTCACGAACCGAATAACCTTGCCCCGTTCCGAGATTGAAGGCTTGTGACTTGACCTTGCCGCTGGTCAATGCCTGAAGACCGACGACGTGGGCACGGGCCAGATCGGCGACATGGATGTAGTCGCGGAGACAAGTGCCGTCCGCGGTGGGATAATCGGTTCCGAAAATCTTGACGTTTGCCCGTCGTCCTGCGGCTGCCCCGAGGACCAGTGGAATCAGATGGCTTTCAGGTTCGTGATCTTCTCCGAACTCCCCATCGGCAGCCGCGCCCGCCGCATTAAAATAGCGCAGCGACAGGTATTCCATGCCGTGTGCCTCATGGAACCAACGCATGGCGTGCTCGAAAGTCAGCTTCGAGTCGCCATACGGATTGATTGGATTCTGCGGATGATCTTCATCAATCGGTACGTGCCGGGGAACTCCGTAGGTAGCGCAGGTAGAGGAAAAAATGAGATATTTCACGCCAGCGGCGTGCATCGCATTCAGCAAATTCAAACCACCCACGACATTCGTCTCGTAGTAAAGCTCAGGATGCTCAACCGACTCACCTACGAGCGCCCTTCCGGCAAAATGCAGGACGCCGGTGATCGAATATTCGGAGAATGCGCGTTCCAGATCCGCCGGCCTACAAAGATCTCCTTCGAATGCTGGAGTGCTGCGAACAAATGAGCGATGTCCGGTAGAGAAGTTGTCGAAAATGACCGGCTGCATGCCTGCGGCCTTCAAAGCCTTGACCGTGTGGCTCCCGATGTAACCGGCTCCGCCGGTGACCAGAATCATGCTCTTCCAACGCTATAGTAGGTGAAACCGAGTTGCCTTAATTGCACGGGGTCGTAAATATTCCGCCCATCGAATACGACGGGATGACGCATCGTCGCTTTCATGCGCTCGAAATTCGGATTACGGAAAGCTTGCCATTCCGTCACCAGCAGAAGCGCGTCAGCCCCCTCGACGCATGCGTAATTATTGGGTGAGAGTTGTATGCGTTCGCCCAGAATACGCTTGGCCTCATCCATCGCTTCCGGGTCGTAGGCGGTCACCATGGCGCCGGCGGCAAGCAGACTTTCGACGATTTTAATGGCAGGCGCGTCCCGCATGTCGTTTGTGCGAGGCTTGAACGAGAGCCCCCACATTGCCAGCCGTTTGTCGCGAAGATTGCCCTCGAAGTGCCTGCGGATCTTTTCGACGAAACGCGATGCCTGATTCTGGTTGACGTTGTCGACTGCCTGGAGGATCTGCATATCGTATTCATGCTGCTTTCCCGTATCGATGAGCGCTTTGATGTCTTTGGGAAAACAACTGCCGCCGAATCCCACACCAGGGAACAGAAAGGCCGGACCAATGCGGGAATCGGCCGCAAGACCCTTGCGGATCATGTCGACGTTGGCGCCAACCTGTTCACAAAGGTTGGCAATCTCGTTCATGAACGAGATACGTGCGGCGAGAAATGCATTCGCGGCATATTTCAATAATTCCGCCGTACGGACGTCCACCTCGAGTACGGGGCTGCCGGTGCGGACGAACGGTGCATAAAGATCCCTGAGAATCTCGCCAGCGCGAACATCGTCGGCTCCCACGACAACGCGGTCCGGCTTCATGAAGTCTTCAACCGCTGCTCCCTGTTTTAAAAATTCGGGATTGGACAGGAGGTCAAAAGGGTGGTTTGTCTCCTTCTTCAGGATTGCGCGCATCTTTTCACTGGTTCCAACCGGCACTGTCGATTTGACCACGATCACTTTGTAGCGGTCCATTGCGCGACCGATTGCGGCGGCAACCTGGAAAACCGCGGTGAGGTCGGCGGCGCCGCTCGGTGTTGTGGGCGTGCCGACGGCGACAAAAATGACGAAGGATCTTTTTACAGCGGCATCAAGATCCGTCGTAAAGGTCAGGCGCTCTTCGCGAAGATTACGTTCCACAATTTCCGGAAGACCCGGCTCGTAGATCGGTATCTCACTCTTTCTTAACTTCTCGACTTTGTTCGCATCGTTATCGACGCACCAGACGTCATTGCCGCTCTCTGCGAAGCATGCGCCGGCGACTAATCCAACGTAGCCCGTTCCAATAACACCAATGTTCATCAGGACTCCAGATACTCGGAAACAGCTGCACCGATCTTGGTTAAGAAAGTGTCCGAGAGGGAGGGAATCGCGCCGATCCCCTCGTCTAAAATAATCTTCTCGATCCTGTGGATAGGATAGAAGACTGTTGTCGGTTGCACACCGCTTTCTTCGCGATGCGTAATGTGATCCATCCAATCGCCAAATGCGTTCAGGTCGATGCCACGAACGGTGATTCCGTGCGGGGCAATGTCCAGCAGCCGGCCAAAGAACCGTTCATGCGGCCCCTGCAGATTCACGATCACGATGGAATTCAATTTCATATCGTGGGTTATGCAAAAATCATCGGCACCGGCTGACCTTCCAGGATCAGCCGCGGCTCGATCAATTCCTGAACCCGCTCAATAGTTACATCAGGACGTACTTCTCGCAAGACCAGGCCGTGGTCCGTGACCTCGATCAAGCACAATTCCGTGACGATGACGTCCACAACCTCAACCCCGGTGAGCGGAAGTGAGCATTTTTTCAGGATTTTGGGTTTGCCTTCTTTGGTGGCGTGCTCCATGGCGACGATGACGCGTTTCGCACCGGCGACCAGGTCCATTGCGCCGCCCATTCCTTTAACCATTTTCCCGGGGATCGTCCAGTTGGCAAGACTGCCTCGTTCGTCCACCTCCATCGAACCCAGCACGGCAAGATCGATGTGACCTCCGCGGATCATGCCAAACGAGTCGGCGCTGGAGAAATATGAGGCGCCAGGCAGCGCCGTGACGGTTTCCTTGCCCGCGTTGATTAAATCCGGATCTTCTTCACCTTCGAATGGATACGGGCCAATGCCCAGCAGTCCATTTTCGGAGTGCAGCAAGACTTCTATTCCTGCCGGTATGTAGTTCGCGCACAAGGTCGGAATTCCGATGCCGAGATTGACGGCGAAACCGTCTTTCAGTTCCCGCGCGATGCGGCGGGCAATGATCTCACGCTTCGGTAGCTCCGTCATGCCGATCCCCTTTTCCGGACCGTGAGTTTTTCGATTCGTTTTTCGTAGGACGGCCCCTGGAAAATCCGTTGTACGAAAATGGCCGGCGTGTGGACAGAATCGGCATCCAGATCGCCAACGTCAACCAGGGTCTCCACCTCGGCGATCGTCACGCGCGCTGCCGTTGCCATGACCGGGTTGAAGTTGCGCGCGGTCTTGCAGTAGATCGAGATTTCCCCATTTATCGCCTTTCCACGCCTTGACGAAGGCAAAGTCCGCGGTCAGTCCGTGCTCGAGTACGTACTTACGCCCGTTGAATTCACGCGATTCTTTCTTCTCGGCCACAAGAGTTCCATAACCGGTTGGCGTATAGAACGCAGCGATACCGGCGCCGCCCGCGCGCATACGTTCCGCGAACGTGCCCTGGGGAACCAGTTCGACTTCGAGCTCACCCGAAAGCGCTAATTCTTCGAACAATTTGTTTTCGCCCACGTACGTCGCGATAATTTTCCGGACCTGACGCGTTTCCAGAAGGAGGCCCGCCCCGCGGCCATCCACGCCGGCGTTATTGCTGATGATGGTGAGGTTTCTGGTGCCTTTCTGTTGCAGGGCTTTGATGAGATTTTCGGCGATCCCGCAGAGCCCGAATCCGCCCAGCATAATACTGGCTCCGTCGCGTACGTCGGCGATCGCCTCGTCGGCACTGCGCACCACTTTATTCATTCGGAGCCTCTCGCTTTAAACAGCGTTTCAAGTTCATCAAACTTTCCAGCCTCGATTGAATCCAGAATACGTTGAAGGCGTTCAATAAAACTCTGCAGTTCCTGTGGTAAAGAATCCGAGGTTTTAAAGATATCACGCCAGACGTGAAACGGACTTGCAGCCAGCCGTGTCATGGAACGCAAGCCCGGTCCTGCAAGCGCGCTGTGTGCCGCAGTCTGATCGGCGAGTGCGGTCGAAATGATTTGCGGAAGGTGGCTGATCTGCGCCACCAGCTGGTCGTGGTCGTGCGGCGAGATGAGTTGCGGTACGGCGCCGACTGCCCTGGTGATCTCCTGCATGCGTTCAATGGCGCCAGCGGGCGTCGACTTCGTCGGGCAAAGGAAGTATGGCGCATTCTGGAACAGATCGGCGTGCGCCGCGTCGGGGCCGGAATGTTCCAGTCCGGCCATCGGGTGGCCTCCTACGAAGGGAACGTCCAGACGTTCCGCCTTGCTGCAGATCGCGACCTTCGTGCTTCCCACATCGGTGACGAGAGTTCCTTCGGTCGTGAATTGATCCAGGAGTTTAAGGATGCTGCCAACCGGCGCGGCGAGGACCACAAGATCGGAAGCCTGCCGTTCGATACTGTCGATGATGTTCAGTTTGCGGGCGCGGTCGAGTACTTCAGGCTTGTCCACCCCTGCAATGTGGATTCTGGGGAATGCCCGTTTTAACGCTAAAGCCAACGAGCCTCCGATGAGGCCCGTACCGACGATAGTTACTCTTTCCATCACCTTACATCATGGCGCGCTGGACCGCGGGCGCGATGATGTTGAGCTGCGACATCAATTCGCGGAATTGCGCCGGATAGAGAGACTGCGGCCCGTCACATAATGCGGTTTCAGGAGCGTGATGGACTTCGATCAAAAGTCCATCGGCCCCGGCCGCAACGGCAGCGCGCGCCATGGGTGAAACCTTGTCCCGGCGGCCGGTGCCGTGTGATGGATCTACAAGAATCGGAAGATGGGACAACTTCTTGATGACAGGGATGGCCGATATATCCAACGTATTGCGTGTGTAGTTCTCAAAGGTGCGAATTCCACGCTCGCACAGCATCACGTCGTGATTTCCTCCAGCCATAATATATTCGGCCGAGAGAAGCCATTCCTCGATAGTTGCCGATGGCCCGCGCTTCAGCAGGACCGGCTTTCTGACCTTCGCCAGCTCCTTCAGCAGATCGAAGTTCTGCATATTGCGCGCGCCGACCTGAAGGATATCCACGTAATCCAGAAACATCGGGATCTGGGTCTGGTTCATGATTTCGGATATCACGATCAGATCGTTTTTGTCGGCAGCCGTTCGAAGGACCTTCAGGCCTTCTTCACCCATGCCTTGAAAACTATACGGTGAGGTTCTTGGCTTGAATGCTCCGCCTCGAAGTATCCGGATACTGCACTCGCGCATGATTCCAGCTATCGTGTCGATCTGTTCGGCGCTCTCGACAGTACACGGCCCGGCCATCATCACGATATTGCGGCCCCCGATTTCGAACTGGCGTCCCGGGGGACCAACCTTTACTACAGTTCCGCCCGGCTTGAACGCCCGGCTTGCCAGTTTGTACGAACCCGAGATCTTGACGACTTCCCTTACGCCCTCGAGCAACTCGATGTCCCGGTGATCTACAGGTGCTCCGCCGACCGCACCGAGTACGGTGTGTGCGGCTCCCGTGGAGCGATGAACGTCGAATCCCATTTGTACAAGACGATCAATGACATTCTGGATCTGTTCTTCCGTTGCACCTTCTTGCATCACGACAATCATTCAGTAAGGTCCTTAGTCTTTCTTCTCGCGTTCGAGCCGCTCGATGCGCCGGCACTCATCGATGACACGCTCGAACAAACGCTGAAGACCCTCGTTGTCCAGTGGGCCTCCGTTCGAGTCCTTGATCCGGCGAAGAATTTCGCCCTCTCGCTCAGGGTCATAAACGCGCAGATTGAGATCATGTTTGATCCTGCCGATCTCGATTGCGCATTTGGAGCGTTCATTGAGCAACTCGACGAGTTTCATGTCAATTTCATCAATTTTTCGGCGCCAGTCTTCAATGGTCATTGCGTTTGCGACCCTTTCAACCATGCAGCGAACGAGCTGACATGTTGTACCAGATCCGGCTTATCGATGTACTGCTCGATCTCTTTAACGATAGAGCTGCCGACGATCGCTCCGTCTGCCTCTTGCCAGACCGCCTGAACGTGTTCCGGCCGTGAAATTCCGAATCCGACGGCGATCGGAGAATTAGTGTAAGAACGAAGCGTTCGCAGGAATACTTTCAAATCGTCGGCCAATTCCTGTTGTTCGCCCGTTACGCCGGTACGGGATACGGCATACAAAAACCCCGTCGACATTTCTGCGATCTTCTTCATCCGGTTTGTCGAACTCGTCGGCGCCACCAGAAAAATGGTGTTCAGGCCGGCGTCCCGCATTGCCCGTGTGAAACTATCCGACTCTTCGACCGTCAGGTCACTGGCCAGAATTCCGTCGAAGCCCGCTTTTACTGCCCGTGCCGCCAGCCTTTCCAGTCCGTAACTCAGCAGGGGATTGTAATAGCTGAACAAGACAAGCGGGATTTCGGATTTCTTCCGGATCGCCTCGCCAAGTTCCAGGACGCTGTTCAGATTGACGCCCTTTACCAGCGCCCGCTCGGTTGCTCGCTGGATGACAGGCCCGTCTGCGATGGGATCGGAAAAAGGCACGCCCAACTCGATGATGTCCGCTCCGGCTTTTTCCAGGCCAAGAACCAGATCGAGCGTTACGTTTAAATTCGGGTCGCCTGCCGTAATGTACGGAATAAACGCCTTGCGCTTTTCCGACTTCAGACGTGCAAAGGTGTTTTCGATTCGCGTCATTCCGTTCAATCCGTTTCCCGGCTTATCCTCATGACTTCAGTCACGTCTTTATCTCCGCGTCCCGAAAGATTGACGAGCACGATCTGACCGGCCGGAGCATGAAGTTTTTTGGCTTGAGCTATCGCATGAGCGCTTTCCAGAGCCGGAATGATGCCTTCGAGGTGGCTCAATTCGTGAAACGCGTCAAGCGCTTCCGCGTCGCTGATGCTGGTGTATTCGACGCGGCCGGTGTCGTGAAGCAGGGCATGTTCCGGTCCGACCGACGGGTAATCCAGGCCGGCGGATACGGAATGGGTTGGAACGATCTGGCCATGCTCGTCCTGCAGGATGTACGAAAACGTTCCGTGCAGCACACCGGGACGGCCGCCCGAAAAGCGCGCCGCGTGATCGCCTAAATTCTGACCGCGGCCGCCTGCCTCCGCACCGATCATCCGGACCTGTTTATCGCCGACAAAGTCATAAAACAGACCAATCGAATTGCTCCCGCCCCCGACACACGCAACGAGCACGTCCGGCAGGCGGCCCTCTTTTTCAAGAATCTGTGCGCGAGCTTCCCTGCCGATGACCGACTGAAAATCACGAACCATTGTGGGGTAGGGATGTGGACCGAGTACGCTGCCGAGCATGTAATACGTCGTGCGTACATTGGTGACCCAATCGCGCATCGACTCATTAATCGCATCTTTAAGAGTTTTACTTC
The DNA here is from genome assembly GCA_963738025.1 of uncultured Acidobacteriota bacterium. Classification (GTDB taxonomy): domain Bacteria; phylum Acidobacteriota; class Terriglobia; order 20CM-2-55-15; family 20CM-2-55-15; genus 20CM-2-55-15. The sequence continues at coordinate 14,547 of CAVTWA010000014.1, forward strand.
CTGCGGAAACCGGTCGAACACGAGCACCGAGGAGTTTCATGCGAAAGACATTCAGTTCCTGCCGCCGAATATCTTCTTCTCCCATGTACACGTCGCATTCAAAGCCGAGCAAGGCGCAGACTGTGGCGGTGGCAACACCATGCTGGCCGGCGCCCGTTTCGGCAATGATGCGTTTCTTGCCCATGCGCAGTGCGAGCAGGCCCTGGCCGAGGCAGTTATTGATCTTGTGCGCGCCGGTGTGATTCAGATCCTCGCGCTTGAGATAAATCTTTGCACCGCTCCACGCTTTTGTCAGGCGCTCGGCCGGATACAAAGGAGTGGGGCGTCCCGAATAGTTGTGGAACAGATGATCCAGTTCGGCCTGAAACGCCGGATCATGCTGAGCGTCGTCATATGCCGACGCCAGTTCTTCCAGCGGATGCATGAGAGTTTCGGGCACGAATTGCCCGCCGTAATTTCCAAAATGTCCGTTCATACAGCACCCATCAAAGCAACGTCGGCGCGTTGAACAGCCTCAATAAAGCGCCGCATTTTTTCATAATCTTTTTGGCCAGGCTTCGATTCCACGCCGCTTGCAACGTCGACTGCAAAAGGATGGAGCGAACTGACGACTTCGGAAACATTTTCAGGATTGAGGCCACCCGCAATGACGATCGAACCGAAGGCGTTTGCGCCGTAAGCCACTTCCCAGTTGAAAGACTTTCCCGTTCCACCGAATTGATCGGGGTGAGCAGGCGTCCAGCAGGAACGTCCCACTGCCGTAACTACGCAGCGTGTCGACGCGAAAATGTGAATCCACGCGAAAAGCCTTTATAACTTTCACCCGCTGGATCATTGAACAGTAATCGGGCGTTTCGTTGCCATGAAGTTGTACGGCATGCAAACCGAGGGAGACGGCAAAATCCTCGAGATTCTGCGGATCCGGATGATTGACGAAAATTCCAACGATATTCACGAATGGAGGAAGCTTTTCGATGATCTGCGCGGCCTGTGCCGGCTCGATGTATCGCGGACTGCTGGGATAAAAATTCAGTCCGATGGCATGCGCACCAAGTAATGCGGCGTCGCGCGCATCTTCGAATTCTCGAATACCGCAGATTTTGACTCGAGTCATAAGAGGCCTCGAATCGCTGCGGCAGGATCTTTCGAGGTCAGGAAATGTTCTCCGACCAGGAACGCATCGGCGCCGGCCTGCAGGAGAAGATCAACATCAGCCTTGCTGTGAATCCCGCTCTCGACGACAAAAAATCGATCATCGGGAATCAGTCCGGCCAGGCGAAGCGAAGTCTGAAGATTGACGTCGAACGTTTTCAAATCGCGATTATTGACGCCGATAATCGATGCACCTGCTTCGAGCGCCTCACCTAATTCCGTCTCATCATGGACTTCAACCAGGACGTCCAGTCCGAGATTGTGGCCAAGAGTGATGAGCGCCTGCAGTTCGCCGGGCTGCAGCATGGCGACGATCAGAAGAATCGCGCTGGCGCCGCCGGCGCGGGTTTCATAAACCTGAAATGGTTCGTAGATGAAGTCTTTGCGAAGCACAGGAAGATTCGCTGCTTCCCGGATCGTTCCAACCCAGGCCGAGATCACCCTGGAAAAAGTCTTCTTCGGTTACCACCGAAATGGCGCATGCTCCCGCGGCTTTGTAGATCGCGGCCTGAGCTGCCGGATCGAGATCGGCGTTTAATACTCCCTTCGAAGGCGAAGCTTTCTTGACTTCGGCAATGATGCGGACCGGGCCCTGTTGTTGGAGGGCATCGCGGAAGGACGGGACCGGCTTCGCCGTTTCAGCCATGCGTTTGACGATAGGTTCGGGTACGCGCATTTTGGCTGCCTGCAAGCGCTTTTGCTTGGATTCAACGATCCGCGCGAGGATATGTGTGCGGTCGAGTTGTTTCAAGAGATGTGCCTCAGTTCTTCCAGCTTCTTTAATGCAGCGCCCGAGTCGATCGCCTCCGCCGCCAGCCGAATTCCATCTTTCCAGGTTTTGGCGGCGCCGCCTGCAATCAGGGCAGGAGCGGCATTGAGCAGCACCACATCGCGCCGGGGTCCACGTTCCCCTTTAAAAATGTTTTCGATGATTCCTGCATTATCGGCTGCGTCTTTGCCGAGTAACGCCTCGAGCTTCGCCGGTGCAATGCCGAAGTCTTCGGGAGTCATGATAAATTGCCGCAGTTCTCCGTCACGCAGTTCGACGACATAGGTACGGCTGCAGATCGATACTTCGTCCATGCCGTTTGCGCCATGTACAACGAAAGCATGACGCAGACCGAGGCCCTGCAAAGCATTTCCGACAAGCTCCATGATTTCCGGCGATGAAACACCGACAACCTGAAAACACGCATTGGCCGGATTCGCCAGGGGGCCAAGAATATTGAAAACGGTCCGCACTTTGAGCTGGGTCCGCGCCGGCATCACATGTTTCATCGCAGTGTGGAAGCGCTGCGCGAACAAAAATCCGATTCCCACTTCCTTGATCGCGAGTTGCAGACGCTGAAGCGGCATTTGAATGTCGATGCCTAAGGCTTCCATCACATCCGCGCTGCCACAGCGGCTGCTCGCCGACCGGTTTCCATGTTTCGCGACGCGAACGCCGGCGCCCGCGGCGACGAAAGCCGCAGCTGTGGAAATGTTGAAAGTCCCGGAGTGGTCGCCTCCGGTTCCTGCGGTGTCCAGCACCGGTAATGGCTCGCCGTCCCAGAAGGGCTCTGCCTTTTGCCGCATGACGCTGGCGAACCCGATCAGTTCCTGCGCCGTCTCACCCTTCATGCGGAGCGCAGTCAAAAAGCCGGCAATCTGTGCGTCTGTTGCCTGCCCTGACATGATCTCGTCCATGGCGTCCCGGGCTTCCTGCTCCGTAAGGTCGCCGCGGTGGATCATTTTCTGGATGAGATCGGTAATCATGATTTGAGGAAGTTCTTCAGCAGATTTTTGCCGGCAACGGTCATGATCGACTCGCAGTGGAACTGGATGCCTTCCGTCGGAAATTCCCGATGGCGCAGGCCCATGACAATGCCGTCCTTCGTTTCCGCGCTTATTTCGAGCGTTGTCGGTATCTGGGTGACCATCAATGAATGATAGCGCGTTGCGGGAAAGCCCTGAGGCAGGCCCGCAAACAGCCCTTTACTGTCATGGAAAATCTCGCTGACCTTGCCGTGCATCAAGGTCGGAGCGCGAACGATTTTCCCGCCAAACACCTCGCCAATAGCCTGGTGGCCGAGACACACGCCGAGAATCGGTGTGGACTTGTGAAAATGGCGGACGACATCTTCGGTAATCCCGGCATCGGCCGGCGTACCCGGCCCTGGAGAGATCACGATCCGCTCCGGCTTCATTCGCTCGATCTCTTCCAGTGAAATCTTGTCGTTGCGATAGACGCTCAGGTCTTCACCCAGTTCGCCCAGGTATTGAACGAGGTTGTAAGTGAATGAGTCGTAATTATCGATGACCAGAATCATAAATTTCGAACCCATGCGCTGCGCCAGATTGATCGCACGGATCAGAGCGCGCGACTTGTTCACCGTTTCCATATACTCATTTTCGGGAACCGAGTCGGCAACAATGCCGCCGCCCGCCTGGATATATCCTTTATTGCCTCGCACAACCAGAGTGCGGATCGCGATGCAGGAATCCAGATTGTTGCTGAAATCCGCGTACATGACGGCGCCCGCGTAAACTCCTCTTTTTGTCGGTTCCAGTTCGTCGATGATTTCCATGGCGCGGACCTTGGGGGCGCCGGAAACGGTGCCGGCCGGGAAACAGGCCATCAACGAATCCCATCGGTCTACGTTCTGGCGCAATTTTCCGCGCAGCGACGACACCAGATGCATCACGTGCGAATACCGTTCGATGGTCATCAACTCTTCGACTCGAACTGTGCCGTATTGGGAGACGCGTCCGAGATCGTTGCGGCCCAGGTCGACAAGCATGATGTGCTCCGCCCGCTCTTTCTCGTCATTGCGCAGCCGCTCGGCGTTGGCTTCGTCTTCGGAGTCACTGGCGCCGCGGGGGAGCGTCCCGGCAATCGGACGATATTCAATCTCCTGCTCACGGACGCGAACGAGCATTTCGGGCGATGACCCGACAATGCACGTGTCCGGCATCTTGAGAAAATACATGTAAGGCGAAGGATTCACGATCCGCAGCGCGCGATAAACTTCGAAGGGAGCCGTCGGCAGATCCACTTCGAATCGTTGCGCCAGAACGACCTGGAAAATGTCACCCGCGGCTATGTATTCCTTCGCTTTATCGACAGCTGCGAGATACGCGCTCTTCTCGAAATTCGAGCGCACGGTAACATCGGTTTCGTTCCGGGTGACTGGCGGCATCTCCAATGGCGCTCGCAGCAGCGCCTCGATTCGTTGTATTTCAGCAACAGCTTTTTCGTATTGGACATCGAGCGGCTCATGCGAGTCGTCTACGAGGATGTTCGAAATGATATGGATCTGATGCCGCAGATGATCAAACGCAAGCACGGTCTTGTAGAACATCAGAACCGCATCGTCCACTCCCAGATCGTCGACACCCGTTTGTGGAATGTCTTCGATGGTACGGACCATGTCGTAACCGAAATAACCAACTGCGCCGCCCGTAAAGGGCGGAAGGTTCGGCAACTTCACCGACTTGAATCGCGCCATCGTGGCCCGCAAGTCCTGCATGAAATCAGCCGGTTGTCCATTCTTGTAGCGCTTCACGAGGAATGGATCGCCGCCAAGAAACGAGTACCGCGCAATCCGTTCACCACCTTCCACACTTTCAAGGAGGAAAGCGTGCGATCGATCCTTCTCCAGCTTCAAAAACGCAGAAACCGGCGTCAGGAAATCGGCAATGACCGACTTATAGACGGGAATGACGTTTCCTTGCGCTTGAAGTTTCCTGATTTCGTCCAGATTCGGTTGCATACTTATTTGCTTCTGGTGCCTTTTGTGGCCCTTCTGCCTTTCAGTTCCTTTGCGATTTCTTCGAGTGCCACACCGCGTTCGACCAGCAAAACGATCAGGTGATACAAGAGGTCGGCTGTTTCCGACGGCAGTCGTCCGTCATCGTTTTTTGCTGCGATAACCGTTTCCGTCGCCTCTTCTCCGACTTTCTTCAGGATCTTGTCCAATCCACTGTTGAAGAGGTACGTGGTGTAGCTTCCTTCGGGCCGCCGTTCTTTGCGTTCAGCGATGACGGCGTACAGTTCCTGTAAGACGCCTTCGAGTTCAGGTTCCACCCCAAAACAGGAGTACGAACCCGTGTGGCATGCGGGTCCTGCTGGTTCCACTTCGACCAGCACCGCATCGTCGTCGCAGTCCAGGCTGACTTTGGTTACCTTCTGGTAATTACCTGAGGTTTCACCCTTGTGCCAAAGCTGTTGCCGGCTGCGGCTCCAGAAGTGGGTCTCGTTCTTTTCGATAGTCAGCTGAAGCGCTTCCTTGTTCATATACGCGACTGTCAGTACTTCCCGGGTGTGGGCGTCTTGAACAACAGCCGGGATCAGACCATCCGCTCCGAACCGCGCCTTCTCGAGGATTCCGCTCATCGGATGATGACCCCCCGCTGGCGCAGATACGATTTGGCTTCACCGATCGTGACTTCACGGAAGTGAAAGATGGATGCGGCGAGCACTGCACTGGCAGCCCCCTCGGTTAATCCCTGATACAGATGCTCGAGGTTTCCCGCCCCGCCCGACGCGATCACTGGTATTTGAACCGCTTCGGACACGCGGCGCGTCAAGTCGAGGTCATAGCCATGCTTCGTTCCGTCAGAGTCCATGCTGGTCAGCAGGATCTCGCCGGCGCCGAGATCGGCGACGGTTTTCGCCCATTCCACCGCATCCCGCTCCGTACGTTTCCGTCCTCCGTGCGTGTAGACTTTCGCGCTGGCGCCATTTTCCCGTCGCGCGTCGATTGCCACGACGATGCACTGGCTGCCGAAACGCTCCGCTGATTTCTTGACGAGGCTGGGATCCTGCACAGCCGATGTATTCAACGAAACTTTATCTGCGCCGCTGCGTAGAATTTCCTGAATATCGTCAACGTTGCGCAATCCACCGCCGACGGTGAATGGGATATTGATGCTGTCGGCAACTCTGCGAACCATTTCAGAGACGATGTTTCTGCGGTCAACCGAAGCGGTAATGTCGAGAAATACCAGTTCGTCGGCGCCTTCTTCGGAATAGCGAAGTCCGGATTCAACCGGGTCGCCGGCGTCGCGTAATTTGACGAAATTGATTCCTTTGACGACACGTCCCTCGTTGACGTCGAGACAAGGAATGATGCGTTTAGCCAGCATTGGCGAATGCCTCCTCGAGCTCGACGCGGCCTTCGTAAAGAGCCTTACCGATGATGACTCCATCCAGCCGCGGGTGGTTCAGCTCGGCGAGATGCCGCACGTCCGCTATCGACGAAACCCCGCCCGACGCAATAACGGATAGTTGTGTCTGTTCGATCATCTGTCTGGTCGCCTCGATATTGGGGCCCTCGAGAACGCCGTCCCGGGCAATATCGGTATAGATCACCAGGCGTGCCCCAAGTTCCTGAAGCCGCCGGGCGAGGTCTAAAGCTGTTATTCGAGAGTCCTCGGTCCAGCCGGCCACCTGCACTTTGCCATCGCGTGCATCGATCCCGATCGCCACGTTCAAGGGGACGATCCGCCAACGCCTGCTTCACGAATGCATGATCCTGCACTGCGGCGGTGCCCAGCACGACTCGCTGAATACCCATATCGAGGAGGGTATTCACAACGGCCATGCTCCGGATTCCGCCCCCAACCTGTATTTTCACGCTGGTTCCCGCAGTTGCCAGATCGCGCAGCACGTCGAGATTTTTCGGTTCGCCTTCAAATGCTCCATCGAGATCGACGACATGCAACCACTCCGCGCCCTTGCCGGCCCACTTTTTCGCCATTTCCCGCGGATCGCCGTAAACGGTGGCATCGCTTTTCCGGCCCTGCTTGAGCCGGACGGCCTTACCTCCAAGAATGTCGATGGCCGGGTAAATCTTCATATCGCTAAACCTGCGCAAAATTGAGCAGCAGCTGCTCGCCGATGTTCTGGCTCTTTTCCGGATGGAACTGCGTCGCCCAGATGTTCTTCGTGTGCACGATGGCTGGAAACTCCATTTCATAGTCGGTTGTGGCGACCACGATGTCTTCCGAGGGTTTCGCATAGTACGAGTGCACGAAATAGACGAAGCTCGACTCCGGAATGCCTCCGGTCAGACCGTTCTGCCGTTTGAAGTGCAGTTGGTTCCACCCCATGTGCGGCACGCGCAGATGCTCGGGCAGCCTGACGATTGAACCTGGAATGAGGTCCAACCCTTCATGCTTGCCGAATTCTTCACTCTCTGTGAACAGCAGATGCATGCCAAGACAGATGCCCAAGGCGGGCGTCCCCGAACGCACTTTTTCGATGAATGGTTGCGCAAGACCAAGGTTATGCAGGTTCCTCATTCCATCGCCGAACGCACCGACTCCCGGAAGAATCAGCTTTGCTGCGGAGTGCACATCATCGGGATTCGAAGTCACCAGTACTTCATGTCCGAGCCGCCGCAGCGTATTCTCCAGGCTCCGTAGATTGTTCAGTTTGTAATCGACGATTGTGATCACAACACACCTTTCGTCGATGGAATCTGAGCGTGTTCAACGCGCGTCGCGGTATGCAACGCGCGCGCGGCAGCTTTAAACATTGTTTCCGCAATGTGGTGCTGGTTACGGCCGTACAGATTTTCGATGTGCAGATTAAAGCGGCCTTCCTGGACGAATGCCTTGAAGAACTCTTCAATCAACTCCGTCTGCAGATCGCCAACGCGTGTCGCTTTGAAATCCGCTTTGTAGACAAAATACGGCCGGCCGGAAAGATCGATGACGACGCGCGTCAGCGCTTCATCCAGCGGGACGTATGCATATCCGAAACGGGCAATCCCGCGACGATCGCCAAGAGCCTCCCGCAATGCCTGGCCGAGCACCCAGCCGACGTCCTCCACCGTGTGATGGCCATCGATTTCAAGGTCGCCTTTTGCCGCAATTTCCACATCGAAATGTCCGTGCCTGGCGATTTGTGCAAGCATGTGGTCGAAAAACGGAATACCTGTTGCAATGTTGTGCTCGCCCGTGCCGTCCAGATTCAAACTCACACGAATATCGGTTTCGTTCGTCTTCCTGGCCTGCGTCGCTTTTCGTGGATTCATTTCGTGTTCTCCAATGCATGATCCAATGCTACGAGAAACCGATCGTTCTCCTGCGGAGTTCCGATCGAAACGCGCAGGCAGCGTTCAAGCAACGGATACGCGCTGACGTCGCGTATCAGTACGCCCTGGCTGTAAAGCGCCTCGAACAACTGGCGCGGAACTCTGGCTGTTTTGAACAAGATAAAGTTGGCCCTCGACGGGAAAGCGCGTACCTCAGCACGTTTCTGAAGCTCTGCGAATACCCGGTCTCGTTCGCGCACTAAAGTGGTGATGCCGCGGTTCAAGACGTCGTGTTTTTCAATGACGATCTCCGCCGCGGCGAGGGTGAAGACATTGACGTTGTAGGGCAACTTCGATTTGTAAATTTCACGCGCAATTTCCGGGTGCGCCATCATGTAGCCGAAACGCAGTCCGGCCATGGCCATCGCTTTTGAGAAGGTTCTCAGCACAACAAGATTCGGATGAGCGGCCAGCAGCGGCACCGCAGTCTGGCCGCTGAATTCGTGGTAGGCCTCATCCACGAGAACGATGCCCTTTGCATTCTGCAAAACTGCGATGAGCGCGTCGCGTTCTAGAACGTTGCCCGTTGGGTTGTTTGGACTGCAGATCACAACCACGTCCGCGTTGCGGGCGGACTGAACGAGCTTATCGGTATCGACAGTGAGATTCTCAGGATCGAGAAATACCTGGTCAACTTCCGCCTGAAGCGTTGTCGCCATCAGTTTATACAGTGTGAATGTCGGTTGCGGAACAGCCAGACGCCGTCCCGGTCCGAGCGTCACACTCAGGGAAGCCTGGATCAATTCATTGGACCCGTTACCGACCAGAATTCCTTCTTCAGTCCACCCGGCAAATTTCGCCAGGGTCCTGATGATCGACGTGGGAACGAACTCCGGGTAGCGGCCCCAGGCTCGGGCAAGAACGCGCTCCACGACCTCCCGCTTCAACTCCGCGGGAAGTTCGTACGGATTCTCGTTCTGGTCGAGTTTGACTTCGGCATCAAAATGCTTGAGCGTGTACGCGGTAAGACCGCGGACCTCAGGCTTTATGACGTCGGATGGTGATAGATCTCGCATGTGCCGTCAATCCCTCAGCAATGGCAAACTTTTCGATCATTTCTCCAAATCGTTCGATGGCGCGGCCCGAATATCGAATCAGGCTTGTCCGTTTCAAGAAATCAGCAACGCCCAGCGGCGAAAAGAATCGCGCCGTCCGGTTCGTCGGCAACACGTGGCTGGGACCGGCGAAATAATCCCCCACGACTGTTGGCGCATAACGTCCGATAAACACCGCACCTGCGTTCTTGATGTTGTCGGAGACGTGTTCTGGTTCGGCCATGAGCACTTCCACGTGCTCCGGAGCAATATGGTTGACGAGGTCGATCGCCTCATTCTGTCCGGCGACGATGAATGTCATGCCATTATTGACGATCGCTGCGCGGGCGATGTCGCTCCGGTCGAGTGACTCCAGCTGTACCTGCACTTCATCGAAGACCGCAGCGGCGAGATCCCTCGACCAGGTGATGAGCCATACGCCGGCCATTGCGTCATGTTCGGCCTGAGCGAGAAGATCCGCAGCGATCCAGGACGGCTCGCAGGTTTCATCCGCGACAATGGCGACCTCGCTCGGGCCGGCCACCATATCGATATCGACGATGCCGTAGACCTGACGTTTGGCGGACTGGACGTATTGGTTGCCCGGACCCACAATCTTTTGCACTCGAGGAATGGTTTGCGTCCCGTACGCCAGAGCGGCTATCGATTGCGCTCCGCCGATCCGATAAACCTCGGTAAGGTCCAGCATTTTCAAGGCGGCGGCGACCAGCGGATTTTCTTCGAGCGAGCGCGGCGGTGTGACAACGACGATGCGTCCCACTCCTGCAACCTGAGCTGGGATTGCGTTCATCAGAACAGAGGACGGATACGCCGCTGTGCCGCCCGGAATGTAAATCCCGGCCCTTGCAATGGGCGTCTTTCGCAAGCCCAGCCGAACACCGTCCCCCGCGTAGTATTCCCAGGACTCCTCGATCTGCTGTTCGTGAAAATCCCGAACGTTTTTCGCGGCTTGGCGCAGAATATCAACCAGTTCGTCGTCTGCGTCTTCGGCGTATCGATTCAGGTCCCGTTCCGGGACACGCATGAGTTCCGGCGCGAGATCGAACTCATCGAAACGTTTCGTGTAGGCACAGACTGCGGCGTCACCCCTTTGCCGGACGTCTTGAAGAATGGCCGAGACCTTGTCGTCGACACCGACGCCGGCCCCTGCGTCATCGGCCGCAAGGAGGGCATCGACTTCGGTGAAATTTAATTCTTGCGTGAGGTCGACTACTCTCATGACCGTGCCTTCTCCAGAGCTTGAATCAGCGTCAGCACCTCAGCGCGTTTCGTCTGATAACCTGCGCGATTGATCAAAAGCTTCGCGGAACTTTCCGCAATGATCTCGAGCACCGCAAGACCGTTTTCTTTGAGCGTTCTTCCGGTTTCGACCAGATCCACGATGCGGTCGGCAAGTCCGATCAGCGGCGCCAGTTCGATGGAACCCGAAAGCGGTATGATCTCCACGGGTATCCCGCGGGAATTGAAATATTCGAGTGTGATGCGCGGATATTTCGTTGCAACACGCAGCGTCGGGCTGTACGAACGCGGGCTGGAGCCGTCGTCAGTCCGCGTTTCCACCGGTCCGGCGACGGCGATCTTGCAGTACCCGAAATTCAAATCCAGCGGCTGGAGGACATCCGCTCCTGACTCCAGGACGACATCACGGCCGGCGATGCCGATGTCGGCCGCGCCATATTCCACGTAGGTAGGGACGTCAGTCGGCTTCACCAGCACCGCACGAAAACATTTATCGGCCGATTCGAAAATCAGTTTTCGCGATGAGGCAAGATCGTCCGAAAAACGGATCCCCGCCCGTTTGAGCAAGTCGAGTGACGGATCTAAAAAGCGGCCCTTGCAGAGGGCAATTACAAGCATAGCTTGACCGCCTTGCCCGCCTGCCGGAGTTCAAGCGCTTTTGCGAATCCTTGCTCGACATCAATCGTCGTGCCCTCGACATCGGCCATCGCCAGAGTGGGCGTTGCAATTTGCTCGAGACGGTCGAGGATAAAAGTGAAACCGACGGCCGGAACATCCTCGCCGAATGCCGCCGGCAATCCGTCGTATCTTCCGCCACTGGCAACTTCGAAGCCAAGATCACGGACATAAGCGCGGAACAATATTCCTGTGTAATAGTCGAAGCCCCGGATCTCGCCGAGATCGATTGTCAGATGATGTGCAAGATCGAGTTTCTCGAAGATGGAATAGATTTCTTCGAGATGATCGAGCGCTTCGACAGATCGTGCATTTTTCACCAGGTGCCGCGCTTCAGCTATGACGGACTTACCTCCGGTTAAATGCGGCACCGCCCTTAAAATGTTTTTGCGGCGATCTTCGAGCGGCAGCCTTTGAAGCAGATCTTCGAGGCCCGACTGGTTCTTCATGTTGAGAACGTCTTTGAGCGCGGCAATGTCGTCTTGCGGCAATTCCATTCGATCGACGATTCCACCGAAGAAATCGACACTGCCGAGATTGATCTGGAACCCCTGGATGCCGAGCCGCTGGAAAGTCTCGACGGCGATCAGCAGAACTTCAACGTCAGCCGTCTTTCTGGTGCCGCCATAATGTTCGACACCAATCTGCGCGAATTCCCGTTGTCTACCGCCTTTGGGTTTTTCAAACCGCAACACCTCGCCCTGGTAGAACAGCCGGATAGGCTTGGGTGAGGACGCGAGCCGGGTAGCCACGGTTTTCGCAACCAGCGAGGTGAATTCCGGACGCAGCGCGAGGATATTGCCTTCGCGATCGATAAACCGGTAGATATGTTCTTCCTGGCCTGCGCCCATACCTTTTGCGAACACATCGTAATAATCGAAAATCGGCGGGATGATTTCTTCATACGACCATCCTTCGAAGACGGAACATATCGCCCGTTCCAGAACCCGCCGCCGCCGCGCGGCGCGTCCGATAAGAATTTGTGTTCCGGGAGGGATCTGGGTGTATGCCTTCATGATGCGTTGAGGACGGTCATCCTAAGAGTCCCCGCCGATACATCAGTTCCGCGTTGAGAATTGCGGCGCCAGCGGCGCCGCGAATGGTGTTGTGGCTGAGCACGCGGAATTTGTAATCCAGCACCGCGCAAGAGTTCACAGGTCCGACAACCACGGCCATGCCGTTTCCGCGATCTCGATCAAGCCGCGGTTGCGGCCGCTGAACGTGAGTTTCCAGGATCATGACCGGCCGCGGCGCCGAAGGCAGTTTCAGTTCATCGATCGGCGAGGTGAAGTCGCGGATCGCTGCTTCGACATCTTCTTTCGCGGCCTTTGTTCCCAGCTTTACCGATACAGCTTCGAGGTGCCCATCGCGCACATTGACACGATGGGTCATGGCGCTGATTCGCGCCGGCGCATCGACGAACTTACCGTCGCGCCACTTGCCGAGGATCTTCAGCGGTTCGGTTTCGATCTTGTGATCTTCACCGCCCATATCGATAGCCGGCACGACATTATCAATAATGTCCATCGAGGCGACGCCGGGGTAACCCGCGCCGGACAATGCCTGCATCGTCACGACCTGTACCGCCTCCAGTTTGAACTGGCGGTCGAGGGCTGCGAGTGGGAAGACCAGGCCGATTGTCGAGCAATTGGGATTCGTCACGATAAAACCGTGACTGCCGATGCGCTGCTTCTGCACTTCGAGAGCATCGAGGTGGTCAGGGTTGATTTCAGGTACGAGCAGCGGGACGTCGGCCTTCATCCGATGGCTTGACGCATTGCTTAATACCGGCAGCCCGGCTTTTGCGAGTTGCAGTTCGGTATCCTCAGCAATTGCCGAAGGCAGGCCGGATAACACAAAATTGCAATCGAGCCCCGGTTGGCAGGTCTGCACCGTCATTCGCGCCACAGCCGACGGAATTGGAGTTTCCAGCATCCAGCGGGTGGCTTGCGCGTAGTTTTTGCCTGCGGAATTATCGGACGCTGCCACAGCGGAGACCTCGAACCACGGATGCCCTTCCAGCAGCTGAATCATTCGCTGCCCGACTGTTCCTGTTGCGCCGAGTATTCCAACCTTTAGCTTCGCCATTACAAACCCTCTCCTATAACCCTTCCTTCGGTATCGATATTCACTACGTGAGGTAATGCCTTAACGCCGTGTTTTTGAAAGACAGCCGAGATGTCCCATCCAACCACGTCGGCTTTCGCCGGTTCGGCAAGCGCGAAGATCGTCGGTCCGGCGCCGCTGAGTGCCACGCCGTACATGCCCGGTGTGCGTAACGCCAGAATTTCTTCAAATCCTGGAATCAACGACGCCCGGTACGGCTGGTGGATGCGATCTTTCATTCCCTCGCGGACCAGCGCCCAGTTGCCGGTTGTCATCGCTCCGATGATCAGTGCGGATCGTTGCAGGTTATAAACAGCATCCTTCCGGGAATAGCTCTGCGGAAGCACGGCCCGCGCCTTTTCTGTCGAGATTTCGAATTCGGGAATCACGATCACGGATTTCACGCCCGGCGCCACCTTTAAATTGGCGATGAACACTTCACTGTCTTCGCCCTGGCATGCGGCGACGAGACCGCCTCGAAGAGCGGGTGAGAGATTATCCGGATGGGATTCAAACTCGAATGCGTACTTGAAGATTTCCGGTTCGGTCAGTCTGTCCTGTGTGACAAGTTCGTAACAGGTGATTCCGGCGATGATCGCTGCGGCACTGGATCCGAGGCCGCGCGCCAATGGAATTTCATTGGCAATCGTCATTCGGAATGGAGGCAGTTCGCGGTTACGGCGCTGCGCGACGCGATTCGCAACGCGAAGAATGAGGTTATCTGATGTCGTCGGGATTTCAGACGCATCGACGCCGAGCGCAACCACTTCCATTTTGGCCGGCACTTCGAGACGAACCCGTAAAAAGATCTCAAGCGCCAGACCGAGCGCGTCGAAACCGGCTCCTAGATTGGAAGTACCGGCAGGAACTCGAAATGAATAATTCCGGCTCATGATATTAACTTCTCTTCAAAAATTTCCGGGGGAGCGTGATGACCCGTCCAGATTTCGAATTGGCGGGCCGCCTGTGCCAGAAACATCGTCGTGCCCTGGATGACCGTCTTTCCCTGGTCTCGAGCGGATCTCAGAAGGCGCGTTATCGGTGGATTATAGACCATATCGAGAACCACATCCGCGGGAATCGCCCCCTGAAACGGCGCCACGTCCACGTACGGAAACATTCCAACAGGGGTTGCATTGATTAAAAGATCGCAAGGGTATTTTGCCGCGTCCGGTACATCTTTGCGCGCAAGCAGACTTACTCGTTTTGCACCCTTCACGGCAGCCACGCCGGCCTTTGCGGCGCCGCCTGTTCCAAGAATCACCACCGTTTTGCCGGCAGCGTCGAAGCCGGCGGACGCCAATGCCGCACGCACTCCGGCGACATCCGTGTTGTCGCCGATCCATCGTCCGCCTCGCTTCGAGACGGTGTTCACCGCTCCGACCTCAGCTGCTTCAGGTGTCAACTCGTCGAGAAACGGGATGACGGCGCTTTTGTGCGGAATCGTGACGGACAGGCCTTCGACGCCGATGGCATGGGCATTTTCGAAGAAGTCCTTTACCTCCAGCGTCAGAAACTTGATGAAGACGAAATCCAGATTCAAAGATGCGAAAGCCTTGTTGTGGATGACCGGAGACAGCGAGTGGCCCAGAGGATTGCCGACAATTCCGATCAATTTTGTGGATGGCTTGATGCGCGATAGACGATAGACGTCCCGCATCTCGCGCAGCGACAGCTGTCCGGGCGCGGATGCATTCGAAGCCATGCCTGCGTAAGTGAGGAGCGAGCCGCGCGACGGACCGAGGACCCGGGTGATTTGAGCCATATCACCCATTCCCGTGACAATCACTGGTTTCGCCCAACGCATCGGCATCAGGTCCAGCAGCCGCCGATTGTCACCCCACGAGTTGACCATTGTCGCAACCTTTGCGATGTCACCGGGACTCGCGCAGATTCGATCCATTAACGAAGTGAGATCCGAAGGTGTGCCCTCAAAGTCGTGGAACGACGCGATGACGGATGCTCCAGAAATCGGCTCGGCGAATCGGTAATCGATATCCATGAAGCGGGCGCCGTTTTCGACGGCGTACTTCAGGATTTGGATTTGTTCGGGGACAGATCCGCCGAATTCACCGCCCTGTTCTTTTCCGCGGCACGTCGCTATTACCGGCCGCGGCAGCTTATCCCAGCGTACGGTTGTCGAATCCTGCGGGTTCGTCAGATAGTCGAGGCGAACTTCGACGCAGTCAGCTGCGGACAAGTCTGCGGAAAAGACCTCGTGTATATTTCGGGGGGTAAGCGAAACGCACAGGGCGCCGGGTCTGATCATGACTGATACTCCTTCCCTGGAACCGCGCAACCCGTCCGTGGGCGCGTTGACCTTATGACCACAACTCCGTGCTGAGATAGCGCTCGCCGGTGTCGGGAAGGATCGCGAGCAGGCGTTTACCACGCCCAAGCTCTGTGGCGACGAGGCAGCTTGCGTGAAGAATCGCTCCCGAAGAGATCCCGCAAAGAATCCCCTCTTGCTCCGCAAGCCGGCGTGCACCACTGCGCGCGTCGTCATACGAAACCGGGATGAATCGGTCGACTACTTTCCGATTGAATATTTCGGGAATGAACCCGGCGCCAATACCTTGAATTTTGTGAGGTCCCGCCTTGCCGCCGGAAAAAACAGGCGAATCCGCCGGCTCGACTGCAAAAACCTTCATTGATTTCAGCGTTTGCTTGAGAGCTTCGCCGGCGCCTGTGGCCGTTCCGCCTGTGCCGACCCCCACGACGAGAGCATCGAGCTTGTCGCCGCAGGTGTCGAGAATCTCCTTTGCGGTCGTCTTCCGATGCACCTCAGGATTAGCCGGATTTTTGAACTGCTGGGGCATAAAATACCCGGGATTCTGCCGGACGAGTTCCTCCGCTTTGTCGATCGCGCCCTGCATTGCCTGTTCGCGCGGAGTCAACACGACTTGCGCGCCATAAGCTCGCAACAACGTGATCCGTTCCACGCTATATTCTTCAGGCATCGTCAAAATCACTTTATATCCCTTGGCTGCCGCCACCATGGCCAGGCCGATTCCCGTATTGCCGCTGGTCGGCTCGACGATCGTTCCACCCGGTTTCAGCTGTCCTGCCCGCTCCGCGGCCTCGATCATGCTGAGCCCGATCCGGTCCTTGATGCTGCCGCCCGGATTGAACGACTCCAGCTTGACCAGCATTTCGGCCCACCCATCCCGCGGAATCCGGCTCAACCGCACGACCGGTGTCTTTCCGATCACCTCGCATATATTGTCGTAAATCGGGCCGTGCATGGAAATAAATGAGAATACCATATTTACCGCTCTCCTGGCTTCCCCCACATTTCGTTGACGCTCCGATGCGCATCTGCTACTAATTGCGACTTATGAGGACGATCCTCGCTATCGTGCTATTTGTGGGCAGCTTATCCGCTCAAACCGCTCAAACGCCGGCCAAATCCGTGCCGGCGCAGGGACCACCCCCGAAGAAATTGGCCGTCAGGCCGGATGGCCATGTCACGGCCAACCAGGATGCGGCCAATCCCGATAAATTCGAGGTCCACATCGTCAAGAAAGGCGAGACTCTGTCCCAGATCTCTGGCGAAGTCTTGAAGAACCCTCGGATGTGGCCACAGCTTTGGGAGCAGAACGAGCACATCATCAATCCCCATTGGATTTATCCGGACGATAAGATTCTGATACGGCCCGTGACGCCTCTGGCGGAGGCGAAGCCCCCGGAGCCGGCACCTGAGCCAGTGGCTCCTCCCCCTCCAGCACCGGAACCGGAGCCGACGCCCCGGCGCTTCTCGCCGCCTGTGGCCGCTGCGGCACCTCCGACGGCAAGCCCCTCGGTGATCTTTTACGATTCACGGCCACCCTCGCCGGAGATCAAATTCGAGGATCTGTATTGTTCCGGGTTCGTGCGTAAAGCCAAACTGCCAAAAGATTTATTAAAGGTTATTGCTCGGTTCGACGCAAGCGGCGCAGTCCTTGCCAGTGACAGCGATTACGTCTACCTCAGCCACGGTTCAGAAGACGGGATCACAGCTGGAGGCAATTACCAGGTGGTCCGGCCAACGAAGACGCTCACCAATCCGGAAGGGCGCGACTCTTTCACGAGAGAGCTCGGAATGCATTATCTGGACATCGCGCAGATTCGTGTCATGGTCGTTCAACCGGACTTTTCGCTTGCGCGCGTCATGAACAGCTGCGGGGATGCCATAGAAGTCGGCGATCTCGTGATGCCGTTACAGCCGATTGTGATTCCCACGCCACCGAGGCCGCGACCTTTCAGTCCGACGATGACGACAAACAGCGGCGTGAAGGGCATAATCGTCAGCACGAAGTCGGTGCTCTTGAATTTCGGTTCGATGTTCAGAATGTCCGACGAAATCCCCGGGGTTCGCGGCAATGACCGGTTAGGGGTCACCGAAGGCGGAATTGCCGCCGCCGGATCGATCGTCTATATCAACCTCGGGCAGGACCAGAACGTCAAACCAGGTGACATCTTTATTGTCTACCGTAATGTGGACTTCGACGACCGGCTGTTCTCAGCTCCCAGGGAAATTGAAAGGCTGCGAACCGCGCGCTCGGCGGTGGGCGAGGTGATTGTGATGCAGGTCGGCGAGCGCGCTTCGGCGGCCGTCGTTACTTATGCTACGGATGCCTTGTCCTTGGGGGATGCGGTCGAGCGAAGGTAACGGCGTCCGTCAGTTTGCCGGGTATCCTGGTCGGGACTGGGATACTCGATAATCCTTGCCCGCGACAACCACCTCGATTTTCCGGTAACTGCCATCGCGCGCCGGCTTGTCCGATAAATATCCCAGCGTATAAGAGATCCCCAGTTCACGACTGATCCGATCGTATAGAGGGATGACTTCTTCGATGCTTTTCGGAAAGTATGCCTGTCCACCGGTCTCTTCAGCGAGTCGCTTCAGGTGAGCACCTCCCCGCTCCGGATCGGCATCCAGACCGACGAAGTGAAACGGCGCTTTGGTCTTCCGCACTTTTTCTAAAGCCTTCCGGAACGCGACGGCGTCCGGCTTCGGATCATAAATGCGGAAGTCTGCGCCGTCTGTAAAAAACAGCACCGCCTTTCTGCCTCGAATCTTGCCGAGCTGTCGCGCCGCCCACTCCAGTGCAGCATAGAAATCAGTGTTTCCACCGGCGCCGAGATCAATCTTCTTCCTGGGGCCGGCGCGAACACTGCGCCAATCGACGAGCATGTGGACGGAGGTGTCAAAACTTGCCAGCGCGACCTGGTCCTGCGCTCGCAGATTCGAAAAAAACCGATTTATGGCTTCACTGACAAACCGGACTTGCGTATACATGCTTCCACTTTTATCGATAATCAACAGGACATTGTAGGGACTCGCCGAGGAGGCAAAGGCTTGAATTTGTTGCGGTCTGCCGTCTTCGTAGATCTGAAAATCTTCGCGTTTCAGGTCCGTGACCGGTGTGCCTGAAGCGTTAAAGACCGCGACGTCCACAGAGACCATGGCCACGTCGACTTTGAGGGTAAAGGGGTCATCCTGAGCGCCTGCCTTCGCTGCGCACAGCAGGGCAAGAAACACGAACCTGAGCAGTCGTGTTTGGAATTGGGTCACCTTATAGATGCTACATCCTTTTCGGGGATCTGGATAAGCCACGGATTGAACGGATTTAACGGATGGGCGCATTCAGAGTCTGCTTATTGGCGCCCATCCGTTAAATCCGTTCAATCCGTGGCTTATCTTCTTCAGAACGGCCAAGTCGGCCTACAATTGAGTATTACCTCCTTTCTTATGACTTCTCTTTTCGATGGGGATTCGTTTCCGGCACAGCATGAAACGCTTGAAGACGGTGCGATGTTACTTCACGGATTCGCTGCTCGCGAAGCGCGCCTGTTGCTTGGCGACGTGGCTTGCGTTACCGAAGCAGCGCCGTTTCGGCACTTGATCACGCCAGGCGGTTACACCATGTCTGTTGCGATGACCAACTGTGGCCGGGTTGGTTGGGTATCGGACCGCAGGGGTTACCGGTACGACCCGATCGATCCTCAAACTGGAATGCGCTGGCCCGCGATGCCCGCATCATTCCTCGACCTTGCTGTACGTGCTGCGGCCGCGGCGGGGTTCGACCAATATGATCCCGATGCGTGCCTGATCAATCGCTATGTCGCAGGAGCCAAACTCAGCCTTCATCAGGATCGCGACGAGAAGGATCCATGGGCTCCGATTGTCTCCGTTTCGCTCGGTCTGTCCGCTGTATTTCTCTGGGGCGGGAAACGCCGCACGGACCAAGTGCGCCGGTTCCGGCTCGAAAATGCTGATGTCGTCGTGTGGGGCGGTCCCGCCAGGTTCGTGTATCACGGTGTTGCACCGCTCAAAGAAGGCGAGCATCCCCTCACTGGTGCGACGCGAATCAACCTTACATTTCGCAAGGTCTTCGGTTAATGAAAAGGGGAAGAAACACAATGACTAATGACTATTGACCATTGAGAATTGACCATTTCTTGAACCGAATGCTTTGTCAATTCTCAATGGTCAATAGTCATTAGTCATTGTGTTTCTTCCCCTTTTTGCCGGCCTTAATTGATCGGAATCGCGATCTGAAGGACAATGTCGCCAACTTCCACGGAGGACGATCATGAAGAGATTGTGGATCTGCCTGGCAATGCTGACTTGTTGTGCTGTTCCTGTATTGACCCAGACCATTCAGGAACTGGTGAACGACGGCAAGAATTCGGAAAACGTGCTTACCCAGAGCATGGGATACGACCGTAAGAGCTACAGCCCGCTCAAGCAGATCAACAAATCGAACATCAAGCACCTTGTGCCCCTCTGGAGCACGAGCGTCATGAACGATCAGGGCGAGTTGGCGCAGCCGACGATCTACAACGGCGTGATGTATGTGGTCAATGGCAAGTGGACGTTCGCCATCGATGTCGAAACCGGCCGCCAGATCTGGCGGACACCGACAGAAATCGAATCCGGAATCACGCGCGCGCCGTTTAACAGAGGTGCAGCGACGATTTACAACGGCAAAGTGTTTCGGGTGACGATCGACAATCATCTGCTCGCCCTCGACATGAAGACGGGCAAGGAACTCTGGAACCAGAAGTTCGCCGATGCCAAACAAGGCTACTACGCCACAGGCGGTCCGATCGTTGCCAACGGTGTTCTGATTTCGGGTGTGGCGGGCGGCGAATCGACCACGCGCGGATTCCTCGACGGCTGGGATCCGGATACCGGAAAGAAACTGTGGCGCCGATACACCATTCCTGCGCCCGGCGAACCCGGTTCCGAAACATGGCCGAAGAACAGCGAGGCCTGGTCGCAAGGGGGAGGACCGACATGGCGATCCGGTTCATATGATCCGGAACTCGACCTCGTCTACTGGGGAACCGGTAACGCAGAACCCTACGATCCACGTCCTCGCGAGGGCCTCGACAGCCTGTTTACCAACAGTGTGCTGGCGATCCGTCCGAAAACAGGCGAGGTTGCGTGCTATTTCCAGTACACGCCCAATGACGTCTACGACGTCGATGCTACCGACGAGAATGTTCTCGCCGATATCCGGATCGGTGGCCAGCTCCGGAAAGTGATGATTCAAGCGAACAAGAACGGGTTCATGTATGTGCTCGATCGCACGAACTGTAAGCTGATCGCGGCGCATCCATACGTAAAAGTCAATTGGGCGTCGAAGATCGACCTGACCACGGGGAGGCCCGTGCTGACCGACTTGACGAAGCGCTTTGCGGCGGGCGAAGAGGTCGAGATCTGGCCCTCTCGCGGGACCAATGCGGTACCCATCGCGTTCAATCCCAACACAGGGCTCATCTACGCAAGCACCTGGGACGTCGCACGTATACAGAAGCTTGCCGCACCAAGGCCGACGGTCGTTGGCGGTACCTCGACCGGCGTCGATGCCACGCTTCCCGAAATGAAGCCCACAGATGTCTTTGGACACTTCGTCGCGATCAATCCAGTTACAGGCGAGAAGAAATGGGAAGTGCCGTTGACGGAATTGCCCAGTTCGGCCGGCGTGCTGGCGACGGGGGGAGGACTGGTCTTCACCGGCAAACTGACCGGCGAATTCATCGCGCTCGACGAAGACACAGGCAAAGCACTATGGCAGTTCAAAACCGGTTCGAGCGTCAACTCAACAGCGATTACCTACACGCACAAAGGCAAGCAATACGTGACGGTTGCTTCCGGACTGGGTGGCATTCTCGCGACGCGCTATGCGGCCGGGAAGGTGCCGACCGGCGGTTCTGTGTGGACGTTCGCCCTGGCTTCCGAATGAGCATCGAAGACAATTAGCCACAAAAAGGCTTAGCGCGGCTACGCCGCAACCAAAGAGTGGAAGACGTGTGTGCGGTGCCCAAATGTTTTGATGTGAAGTGAGGGAGTCCAATCCCCGCCTAAGTTAGGCGGGGTGCCGCGCAGCGGCGGGGCGGTCTGTTGAACGTCCGCGCGAAGCGCGCTCCTTATAAACATTCGCGTAGCGCACCGATTAGAAAAAGGAGCGCTTCGCGGAAATCCATAAGGAGCGCGCTGTGCGCGAAATTTGAACCAGATATTTTAGGCTTCGCCCTACCGGGCTCGCGCTCCGCGCCGCCCCGCCTTCGCTGCGCGAAGGATCGCCGCCTAAAGAGGCCGGGACTTCCCCGATCTGTCCTGGCGAAAAATCAACTGGGACAAACAGGGTTTGTCGTTTTCTTCCAAAAAGCTGATTAAAAAAACTAAAACCTACAGCCTTGTTACACAGGAAGGTCCTGTGCCTTTTGTGGCTGATCAGTTTTCCGGTCTAAGGATGCTCCCAGAGAGTCAACATGCGCCCGTCACCTGGCTTTGATTCGAACTCTTCCGGCCGCTCGGCTCCCGGTGCCGCCATGCAGATCTTCAGAAGCCCGCCTTCGAGATCATAGATCCCCTTCTGGGTCTTCCCTTTGTTGGCGCCGCCTGTATTGACATAGTCGATCGACTTTGGTGATTTCGAAGCATCGGCAGTGAATTTCATCTTCATCATTGTCTGGGGGCCCGCAGAAATCGTGGTTTCATCCCCGGTGGTGCGGCGCTTGACCCATCGGACCGTCGATTCTTCCATCGGTACGCCGCTCGACACAGCGGAAACCATCCGCCACTCTCCTTCGAATTCGCTGGCGGGAGCGGGAGCAGAAGGCGGTGCCATCCTGCTTGCGGTTCGTTTTCGTCCGCTGGCTTTCGTCAGTGTTTCCAGGGCGAACCCTGTACCGGGTTTCGTGGCAAAGCGAGCCGGTCGTTCAGTGCCGCGCGTGGCGAGGCAGATTCTAAGAATTCCGTTCCTGACCTCATAGATGCCGAGATTTTTGTTTCCTTTTTCGGGGCCAGCATCGAAGTGCATCGTCAGCTGCGGTGGCATTTCTGAGCTATCGAGCTCGATGGTGCCTTCGTGTACAACGCCCATGCCCGTGCTGGTGAACCGGTTTTTTTTAATCGCGATTTGTGCCTCCGATAACATCTCGGAGGGCATCTTCTGGCCATCGACTTCCAGTTCGCTGATGCTCCAGATTCCCTGAAGCAGATCGATATCGTCCGGCATGGCGCCAATTTTAATCCGGAAAGGAAGAAGAGAATTAGCCACGAATTGAACGAATTTAACGAACGGGCGCAATAACTGCCTTTGATTGCGCCCGTTCGTTAAATTCGTTCAATTCGTGGCTAATTCTCTTTTGGACCTAGAACTTGATTTGAGGCCCGAACTTCACGCTGAGGTTGTGCTCTGCGCCGTTATTAAAGTAGATGAAGTCTCCGACATCGACGCGCAGGCCGATTGGTCCGACATAAAACTCCCCGCCGACACCGGGATACATGGCGCCATGGGTTGCGGAATCGCCAAAGCTGCCGATGGAACTCGAGAAGCTGTCGCTGACCGAGCCGTTCGACCCGCCAAACCGTATAAAGCCACCCTGTACAGTTCCGAAAAACCGGGCGTGATCCGTTCCCAGTACGAACTTGGGACCGAACAAGCCGTGCAGCAACGTCAGGGATGACCGGCCGATGTTTCCGCCAGAGATACCTGAATTAGTGGTAAACGTGAAGCTTTGCTCGAAGTCGTACGTCATTTGTCCTTCGAGTTGAACTTTGGGCGCGACGTTAAAACCGATGCGTCCACCCACACCTTCGAAATTGGCATTATTGGCTGCGCCCAACCGGAAGTAGTCACCGTAGATGCCAAACTCTCCATGATCATGATCTTGCGCGAACAGAGACGGGGCCGTCATCGCCAGTGCTAAGACGGCAAAAGCCATGGCCATTCTCTTCATAAGGACGGTTCCTTTCTAAGATGTCACTGAGTACCGTGCATATGCTCTGCCAGAGTAACGCGGGCACGGTGCAAGAATATGACTACTAAGCTTTTGACTTCCGCTTGTGAGGCACTGGTTCGACCTTGCGACGGGCGTAGACTACCATCATGGTCATTCCGATGACCAGCATAGGGAACGTCAGTTCCTGTCCACGCGTGAACGGTCCCAGGTCCAGACCGAGTTGTGCATCCGGTTCCCGCACGAATTCAACCAGAAATCGGAAGAGGCCATAGAAAGCAAGGAGGGCCCAGAATACGGTCCCACGATAGAAGTTTTTCCTGTAGAACCAGCGGAGGATAAAGAAGAGCAGCAGTCCTTCGAGCAGGGCCTCATAGAGTTGCGATGGATGGCGCGGTACGTTGCCGCCTTCGGGAAATACCATTGCCCATGCTACGTTGGTAGGGCGGCCGTACAATTCGCCATTAATGAAATTCCCGATGCGGCCAAGGCCCAGCCCGATGGGAACGGCGGCGCACACCAGATCTGCGATCTCCCAGAAATTCCAGGCTTTTTTCCGCGCGATCCAAACGGCAGCAAGGATCATGCCGATGAATCCGCCGTGAAACGACATTCCGCCTTGCCAGATTGCGAAAATCGACAGCGGTTCCCGCAGATAACTCGACAGGTCGTAAAAGAGAACGTATCCCAACCTGCCGCCGACCATTACGCCGAGGATCAAATAAAACAGCAGGTCATAAAGATCGTCGGTCGACATGTTCAGCTTCCGGTATTTGGCCAGACGGCGCAGGGCAAAAAAGCCGATGATGAAGGAAAGCATGTACATCAGTCCGTACCATCGGAGCTGTACGGGGCCGATTCGCAGGAAGACGGGATCGATGTTTGGATAAGGAATCGTCAGGATCATGTCGTAACGCTATGGTGGAATTTCTTTTCGTCGAAAATGACGGCAGCGAAGCTTTCGATGGTTGCGTTCTTCCAGTCGTCGTTCTTGAGACCGGCTTTCCTGCACGTTTCTTGTAGAAACCGTTCGCGATCCCAGTTGTACATCGTGGCGACCTGAGGCAGAAGCAACCCGCGCGTGTTCCCCTTGCTGATCAAGAGGCCGTGCTTTCCGACTTCGATTTCGCGAATATCACCGACGCGCTGCAATGGGGAGAGCACGGAAATTTCGAACTCGACACCAGGCAACTCCGGAATTGCGAGCGGCATGAATCTCGGGTCACCTACGGCTGCGCCAATAGCGCACTCGGCAACGCTGCGGTAGAGCGGGCCGGCCGGATGAACGTTCCCGATGCAGCCGCGCAAATCCACTCCATGGTGAATGGAAACAAACGCTCCGTGTGGCTCCGTCAGCACGCCTGGCGGCACCTGGGGGAGATGAGGAGTTTGTCCTCGAAGATAGGAATGGACTGCATTTCTGGCAATTTTCAAAAGCAGGCGCTGGTCGTCTTCAGTGAGTTGGAACATCTCGGGTTGAGACATGACGGCGCTGTCTCTTCTGTAAAAGGATCAGCCTGCGGCGTTCCTTTGCCTTGAATCGGTCGTCGATTTTAGTCCAGAACGTGCGGAAATAGTCGACCGCAGAAACGACGGCGAAAATCACGACAACGTACAGTGTGAAAGTTCCGAGCCTCTGAAATGTGGGATTGGGACTGCCTCCGGGCATACCGAGAATGAGGAAGGTGATTGCGGCGACCTGAGTCACCATCTTGATTTTGCCGAACTGCGACGCATCGATTGTGAAACCTTGTGCCGAAGCGATGCTGCGCAGACCGTTAACGGCAAATTCCCGGCCGATGATAATCACCACCATCCATGCGGGAACGAGCTGCAGCTGAACCAGCGAAACGAAAGCGGACGAAATGAGAAGTTTGTCCGCAACAGGGTCGAGTAAAGTTCCGAGAGTCGTAACCTGTCCGCGCTTTCGCGCAAAATACCCATCAAGCAGATCCGTGAAGGAGGCGACAAGAAATACCGCCACTGCAATAAGCACGCTATACTTCGTAAGCAACACGGCCACGAGAAGCGGAACTAAGAAGATCCGCATCAGCGTCAACCCGTTGGGCAAATTCATGGCAGATATTCTAGTATAGAAACCGCGTATGAAGGGACTCATTCTGGCCGGGGGGAAGGGTACACGCCTCAGGCCCCTTACGATCAATACTCCGAAACCGGTCGTGCCGGTCGCAAATTCGCCGTTTCTGCTTTACCAGATTGACCTTATGCGTGGGGCGGCCATCGACGAAATCATCCTTAGCCTGTCGTATCAGCCGCGAAAAATCGAGGACCTCTTGCAAGATGGGTCCGATTACGGCATCTGGATCCGATATGCCGTGGAAGGTACCCCCCTCGGAACCGGCGGGGCTTTCAAGAACGCCGAAGAACATATTCACGATTCAACCGTCGTGTTCAACGGTGACGTACTGACCTCCATCGATCTTGGCGCCGTCGTGGCTCACCATCGCGCCAAAGGGGCCATCGCCACCATAGTCCTGACCCCCGTCGACAATCCGTCCGCCTATGGGCTTGTGGAAACGAACGCGGAAGGCTGGATTCAGCGGTTTATCGAAAAACCAGGATCCGACGAAATCACCTGCAATACGATCAACGCGGGCATCTACGTTCTCGAACCTGCGGTGCTCAAATACATGCCTAAAGGCGAGCCGTATTCCTTCGAGCGTGGACTGTTTCCCACGCTGCTGGAGCACAAAGAGCCCGTTATGTCCTTCGTGCTCGATAAGTACTGGATCGATATCGGCACGCCGCAAAAATACCTCGAAGTTCACCACGATATCCTGTCACGAAAGTTCGTCTCACCCCGAGTCGGCAAAAGTGCATTCGACCGCAATGCTGCGCCTGCCGGAGTCCTGATCGATGAGAAATCCATCATCGGACCGGATGTGGTGATTCGTGAGGGCGTTCGAATCGAAAACTCGGTCATTGGGAACAATTGCAAGATCGACGAAGGTGTGCACATTACCGATTCGGTGATTTGGGCAGGGAACACGATCGATGGGGAAGCCCGTATTTCGGGAAGCCTGATCGGTAAAGGTTGCTATATCGGCCGCTCCGCCAGACTGCGACCAGGGGTGGTGCTTGGCGATAAAACCGTACTTACCGATTTTTCTTCTTTGTAAAGCTCCGGGTGCGGTGAGAGAAATCGCGCGGTTACAGACCGCGCCTACAGAGGAATTACATCACGAATGAAAACGCCAATTAAGTTCGGGACTGATGGCTGGCGGGCCGTCATCGCTGAGGAGTTCACGTTCGAAAACGTGAGGCGTGTAGCGCAAGCGACAGCTGAATATTTCAAAACCGTCGAAGGGCGCGAGCGTGCCGTTTTTGTTGGTTTCGACGTTCGATTTCAGTCGAAGGCGTTTGCCCGGGCGGCGGCTGAAGTTCTTGCCGCTAATGATTTTCATGTCGTGATGCTGGACCGGCCGTACCCCACTCCGTACGTTTCATTTGAAGTTCGTCGCCGCAACCTTGCGGGTGGTGTGATGATTACGGCCAGTCACAATCCGGCGGCGTTCAATGGCTTCAAAGTGAAAGCCCATTTTGGCGGCAGCGCCACGCCCGCCATAACGGCGAAAATCGAGCAAAGTCTTGATAAGACTGCAATCGCGGGGGGGACTTCCCGCCCGATCGAAACAATTGCGCCCGAACCTTATTATTTCGAGCACCTCAAATCGCTTGTGGACTGGCCTCGGATCGCTGGTTCAAAACTGAAGATCGTTGTCGATTCGATGCATGGTTGTGGCGGCTACATTCTCGAACAGTTGCTGCGAGACACCTCGTGTAAGGTCCAGACCATACGTGGCAATCCGGATCCGCTGTTTGGCGGAATCAATCCCGAGCCCATGATGCCGCAGCTGGAACCGCTCGGCGAGGCCGTCCGCAAAACCGGCAGTCATGTGGGACTTGCAACGGATGGTGATGCCGACCGGCTCGGCATCGTCGACGAAACGGGGCAGTACGTCAACACGCTCCAGACATTGTCCCTGCTCCTGCTCCACGTTTACCGGACGAAAGGCTGGCGCGGCGCTGTGGCCCGTACTTTCTCGCAGAGCCTGCTGATTCCGCGCATTACTGCCAAATTCGGATTGGAGCTTTTTGAGCGGCCGATTGGTTTTAAAAACATCGGTGAGTTGATGCTCGAGCGCGAAATTTTGATCGGGGGCGAAGAGAGTGGCGGGATCGGCCTTTCGCGGCACCTTCCGGAGCGGGATGGGATTTTCATCAACTTGCTCTTTCTCGACCTGCTGGCGGCTTCCGGAAAGTCCTGCACAGAACTGATTTACGACATGTGGCGGGAGTTTGGGGAGTTCCATTATGACCGTCGGGATCTTCATGTACCGATCGCAGCGGGAAACGCCGTAGTCGCCCGCTGGAAGGACAATCCGCCGGCCAGTTTCGCCGGCCGCCGCGTTCACGAGGTCGGAAAGCTCGACGGATCAAAGGTTTTCCTTGAGAATGACAGCTGGATTCTCTTCCGCCAGTCGGGAACCGAACCCTTGCTCCGCGTCTATTGCGAAGCGCCAAGCCCGGCAGCAGTCAGCGAAATAATGGCCGCCGGGCTCAGATTTGTGGAACAATTCACCGCAGACGGTGTCCATTGACTACTAGGGCGGGGTAACCGATGCCGAGAGAGATCGCCTACAACTGGCTGGATCGGACGGCCGGACAGAATGCGTTATCTGCCGATGAGGCTCTGTTCGTTTTGCGTCTTCAAGCAAATGAGGATGCGGCGTACGACGAACTCGTCCGCACCTATAGCGCATCCATCTTTCACGTTGCTTACCGGATGCTCGGCGATAGTGCCGAGGCGTCGGACATTGTCCAGGAAATCTTCCTGAAGGTCTTTCGTAACATCGGGGGCTTTAAAGGTGAGGCTGCCCTCAAGACCTGGATTTTCCGAATCGCCTTTTCAGAAATTCTGAACCGATTGCGATGGTGGAAACGGCGTCATCGTTTCGCCACGGTATCACTGGACGACCAGCCCAATGGAGTTGGGAGCGGCCCGGCACGGGGTGTAATTGCTCTTACGCCCACACCCGAGCAAGCCCTCCAGTCCAAAGAGGAAGAAGGTGCAATCCAGCAAGCCCTTGGCAAACTGTCACGCGAACACCGGTCCATTATCGTACTGCGTGATATCGAAGGCTTTTCCTATAACGAAATCGCGGATGTATTAGGCGTTTCGATCGGAACCGTCAAGTCACGTCTGGCGCGAGCGAGAAGCGATTTGAAAAAATCGTTGATGCGCTATTTATCGGTCCAGCAATTGAGGTTGTTGCAATGAGTAGTTTGAATTGTTCAGCGGCTGAAAAATTGATGAGTCCGTTTATCGACTCCATGGTTACCCCGCAAGAAGCGGAGCGCCTCCAAGGCCACGTTGCCTCTTGTGATCCCTGCAGGCGGCACCTGCAGTCATTCATTTCGATGCGCAGTCTGATGGCACGAATCGAAACACCGTCTTTACCTGAAGACATGGTGCTGGAAACACGGGTGCGGCTCTCGCAGGCCCGTAACACGAACCTGCTGGTCCGTCTCGAGAATCGCCTGAACTATCTGCTCAAGCCCATGGTCGTTCCCGTTGTACTCGGCGTCTCCCTGACGATGCTTTTCTTCGGAGTTTTGCTCGGAAGCCTTGCGTCAACTTCGACCGTCCTTGCGCAGGACCGCCTTACCGAAGAGCCTGTCCTGAGCCTCTTCAAGCCCATTCACATCACCGACCCGAACTGGATTCGATTCGCGGAAAACGACAAGAAAGGCCTCGACGAGCCCGTGACGATCGAAACGTACGTCGGTAACGAAGGGCGCGTGCTCGATTATCAGGTCCTGTGCCCGAGCTCGCACACACAATGCTCTGTCTCCGACGTTCCTGCCTCCATCCGGCAAGTGCTGTCGCTTGCCCATTTTGATCCGGCCACAAGATTCGGTAAGCCGGTGGAAAGCCGGATTATTCTGTCCTTTATTTCGGTTCGGAACTGATCGCGCCTGGCAGACGCTCTACTATCGGCGAGTTGCGGAAGCGACCTGTTTGATGGAGCGGACGAGCTCCACGGGCTCGAAGGGTTTAACGAGGTGAGCATGATATCCCACCGCGAGAGCCCGTTCGCGATCTTGCTGGCTGGCATAGCCGGTAAGAGCGATTGCGGCTAGCGGGGCGCTGTTTGGTCTGGCAATAAGGCTGCGAAGAAGCTCATAGCCATCCCGGCCGGGCATTCCGATATCGCTGACGAGCACGTCCGGTTGGTGTGTTTTCACAATTTCAAGCGCCGCATCCGAGGAATTAACCGCAAAGACGGTTGCGCCGTACTGCCGCAACACGTATTCCAATATACAGAGCGAATCCTCATCGTCATCCACTGCCAGAACACGCAGCCCCTCGAGGACCGGTGTCACTGGAGGCTTGATTGGCGCTGGCGCATCGCTGCGCTCAACGGCCAGAGGCAGGGTGATCGTGATGATTGTACCCGTGCCTTCGCCCGCACTGTCGGCTTTGACCGTTCCGCCGTGCAGGCCCACCAGGTGATGCACGATCGCGAGTCCTAATCCGAGACCACCTTCTGCTCTGGTGAACGAGCTGTCCGCCTGCCGGAAATGTTCGAAGATGTGCGGAAGGAAATCCCGAGGAATGCCCTTCCCATTGTCGCGGATCGTGATTTCTGACGTTTTAGCGGTCGAACAGACACGGACATCAATCCGCCCTTTTTCGGGTGTGAATTTGATTGCGTTGGATAACACGTTCGAAATGATCTGCTGGATACGTCCAGCGTCGCCCAGAATCCACGCTCCATTCTCAAGCAGGCATTCCAGTTCAATATTCTTCGCTTCGGCAGCCGGCCGCAGAGCGTCGACTGCCCCTTGTACCAAAGGATCGAGATCGAGCGGAACAAGGTCAATGCGCAGCGTTCCGGCAACGAGCTGAGATACCGATAGAATATCGGCGATTAATTGGTTTTGAGCGGTTGCGCTCCGATTGATCACTCGCAAAGCGACTGCGGTGTTCTCAGCGTCCAGTGTGCCTGTCTGCAGCAAACGCGACCATCCCATGATGGCTGTCAATGGTGTACGCAGTTCGTGTGACAGAGTCGCCAGGAACAGATCCTTCTGGCGATCTGCGTTCTCCAGTTGAACGAGCAGGTTTCGTGTGTCGTATTGGCGCCGCCGGGCACGCAGCGCGGATTTTGCGGCATTGAGAAGTATCTCGATCCTGACGGGGCGCTCCAGGATAGTAACGTTCGCCCGCGAGCCCAGTCTTTCGAGCAGGACGGCCGCATTGTCTCCGTTTGCGGGAAAGACGATAATCGGGATATCCGACCACGATCCCTGTTCATCCAGTGCTTGCAGCAGACAGCGCACAGTGTGAGGATTCAACGCTTCGTCGGTGATGAGGAGGCTGCCGGCTCCCTGCTTCAGCAGGGAACAGAGTTCTTGAATATCTTTACACGCCAGGCAGGGCAGGCCATTACTGCTCAATATCTGGCAGGTCATTACGGCATCGCGGCCCGTTGGCGCCAGAACGAGCAGTCGTTCCTCTTCCGGTCTGAGCCGCTGCTGTTGCTCGCTTCTAGCTTTCATCAGTCTTTTGCATTACTTGCTGGGATTTGCCGGTGAATACCGGAACACCCGTGAGCACTCCCCTGAACTCGCGTAGTGGAGCGCCAACGCGCAATCCACCGGCGCCAAGCGCAAATTCGCGAATCGTGGCCTCGTGTCCGCCGGTCCGTTTCTTTACGACGGAAATTGCCTTGCGAATTTGTCCCTCCGCTTCAAAGTAGCGGAGCAAAAGGACGGTATCCGCCAGATAGCTGATATCGACCGGCGAAGTCATCGCCGGGCCTAACATGCCCGACTGAGCCATAACAAGGAAGGTCAAAACTCCTTGCAGCCGCAAGTACCCGAGCAGTTCATGCATGTGCAATGCCAGGAAATCTTCGCCCGGCATCGCCTGCTGATAGCCGTTCAGGCTGTCTATGACAACAACCTTGGAATGATCGTGTTCGACGGAATTGCGGACCAGTATCGAGAATGCACCTGGCGACATTTCTCCAGGATCGACTTGCCGCACCGTGCAATGGCCCGAATCGATATGTTTAGCGAAATCCATTCCGAGAGCAGTCGTTCGTTGCAGCAATGTGGCGCGGCTTTCATCGAGCGTAAAATAGGCTACTTTCTTCCCCTGTCGTGCCGCATAGGCGGCGTACTGTGCCGCGATCGTCGATTTGCCTGTTCCGGCGGGCCCCATGACCAGAACGGCCGTTCCGGCATCCAGGCCGCCACCGGTCAAAGCATCGAGTTCGACGATGCCGCTGGAGATGACCTCTGGTTTAAAGTTCGTCCGATAATCTGCTGCGACCAACCGGGGATAGACCGTGATGCCGCCTGTATCGATCCCGAAATCGTGATAGCCGCCTTCGAAGTTGACACCTCGCAGCTTGAGCACTCGCATTTGCCGGCGCGGGCTGCCATATTTGGGAAACTGCTGCTCCAGAAGCACAACGCCGTGTGCCAGGCTTTCGAGCTGCCGGTCGGATTCTAAGGAAGTATTATCGTCGAGCAGTAAAACGGTGCAGGATCGGCCGACGAAAAAGTGTTTTAGTCCGAGAATTTGCCGCCGATAGCGCAGCGGGTCGCCTGCAAGAAGTCGCATTTCCGACAGAGAATCGAATACAACCCGGGCGGGGTGAACCCGTTCCACTTCGCCGAATATCGCTTTTGTCGTCTCGCCCAACTCGATCTCTGAGGGGTGGAACAACGTATATTCGGAATCCGGGATGTTGTCGGGCGGCAGAGCGAGGTCATAAATAGTGATGCCCTCCAACGACAGGTTGTGCGATGTCGCGACATCCGCCAACTCGTCCTTGGTTTCCGAAAGGGTGACGTACAAGACCGGTTCGTGGTTGCGTGCACCTTCAATCAGGAATTGCAATGCAAGCGTCGTCTTGCCGGTACCTGGATTCCCGTGGACGAGGTAGAGACGGTTCCGCGGAAATCCCCCTCGCAAAATTTCGTCGAGTCCGCTAAGACCAGTGGAGGCCCGGTCCAGGGGCGTCTCAGAGCCAGATGACATTAGCAATCCCCTCCTGAAAGTCTAAGCCAACAACGTCAGACGCCGGGCGCCTTTCTTTGAATGCCGTTCAATACCTCGGTGCTTTTGCCCTGCTGCCAGGGGCGATGGTTTGGTCCCCGGATTGGCGGGCGGGTTATATTCTTACGCGCCTCCGGCGCTAATTCACTCTGCCGATCACTCTGGCCACCGCCTCCGCGACGCGTTCCGACACATTTCCCGAGCCGAGTTGCCGCCGCAGCTTTTCATAGTTTCCGCGGATCTGTGACTGCAACCAGACGTCATCCAGCAGGCGGAGGGCGGTCTGGCTGACGGTTTCAGGGGTCATTCTGTCCTGGAAAAGTTCGGGAACCACTTCTTCACCAAGGATGATGTTGACGATCCCGAACAGGCGAACCTTCAGAAGGAATTTGCCGAGCGTCCAGGTCGCTTTTGAAATGCGGTAAACGATCACTTCCGGGGTTCCGAGGAGCGCCGTCTCGAGCGTCGCGGTACCACTGGCGACCACAGCTGCTCGCGAATGCCGGAGCAGGTTGTAGGTGTCGTTAGTGATCACCTTGATTTGAGTGCCCGCCAGTTGCTGTACAAAACGGCGATCCAGGCCGGCCGCGACCGGCAGAATCAACTGCATATCCGGCTTTTTCTCCGAAATCAGTTTCGCCGCCAATGAGAGCGTCGGCAGAATGAACCGCACTTCCTTGCGCCGGCTGCCTGGCAGCATGGCAAGGATGGGTTTGCGCGCGTCGATTCCGTGATCTGCGCAAAATTCGTCTTTCGATTTGGTGGCGCGAACCAGGTCAATTAAAGGATGTCCGACGAATTCCACGTCGATGCCCGCCTTGCGGTATAACTCCTCCTCGAATGGAAGGATCACCAGCATTTTGTCGACGAGCTGGCGGATCTGCTTCACGCGGCCTTCACGCCAGGCCCAGATCTGCGGACTGATGTAGTAAATGACCGGGGCTCCGGCATGTTTAATCCGCTTTGCCAGCCGGAGATTGAAATCCGGAAAGTCGATCAGGATGGCAGCGGTAGGCGGCTCCGCCTCGACATGTTCTGCCAGCCGCCGGAAGACGCCGTACAAACTCCCCAGTGAACTCAACATCTCGAACGGCCCGACTACAGCTGTCTTGCTGATGTCGCCCTTGAGTTCGACTCCGGCATTGCGCATGCGCTGCCCGCCAAGTCCGTAAAACGTTGCTGCAGGAAATTTTTTGCGGAGCGAACGGACGACCTCCGCCCCATACATGTCGCCCGATGCTTCGCCGGCGACGATTAGAAATCGGTACTCCATTATTCGAACACTTGCGAGACCGGCACGATTCGAATGTCTTCAGACTTCACATTGATCTTGTATGTTTGGATGATCTTATCCTCGTCCATGATCTCTTTGGGTTTCGCTGAATTGTAGGCAATCGGCGAAGGTGTGTTTTTCAGGATGGCTTCGCGCAGCATTTCCCCATTCTTTGTAACAACAGCGATGCGCATGCCATCCGTTTTGAGGTGCCGGCGTATGGCGGCGTTTACGTCGGCAACAGTCAGTTTCGTCAGCTGTGTTTTCAGGTACGAGTTGTAATCCGCTATGCCGTAGTACCGGCTGTCTAAAGCATAGCCAAGCCGGGCCGTTTGCGTCTGGGTAAGAACATTGGAGTACTTGGTCAAAAATTCGCGAGTCGTTTCGAAAGCCTGTTGAGAGATACCATCCCGGACGAGTTTGTCATATTCATACAGTGCCGCGCGGAGGGCAAACAGGCCATTGTCGGCTTCCACCGGCCGGATCCAGATCTGGAAGATCTGCTGTTGTCTTGCGAGGTTCGGATCAGGCGTCATCAGGAACATTCCGCGGGGGAAGTACTCGATATAAGCATAGTCTCCGTAGTTCAACCCTCGGGCTTCACGTAAACGCTGATAGAGGTGACTGTTCGACGAGCGATGCTGTCCGAAATACGATGCAACAAGAGCTAATGCCGGCCAGTCTTTGGATGACCGGTTTACATCGATGGGGAAGCCAAGCGAAATCGCGGTGGAACGCGTATCGCGAGTGACGACGTCGACGTGTATTCCGCCAGAAGCCTTTGGATAATCGAAGTGTTTCCGGTCAGGCGTTCCCCCAGGTAATTTTTCGAAATCGGCGTCAACTCGTTCGGGAAAACCCTTCGGATAACCGCCGGCCAGACCGATGACCAGGTTGCCGGAGGTGTAATGAGTGGCATAGAAGTTACGTACATCGTCTACCGTCAATTTCTCAAGGCTGCCGATCCGTCCCTCATTATCATGACCGTAAGGGTGCCCCGCATAAATCATGTTGTACAGATTTTCTTTCCCGAGTTCCTCATCGTTGCTTTCGCGAAGCGAAACTTTCAGATAGTTGATCGCATCTTCGCGCAGCCGTTTGAAATCTTCGGGCCTGAAACCGGGATCCAGCAGCATGTCTCTCAATAGCGCATAGTAACGGTCCAGATTCTCGATATGAGCCGTGCCGGTGAAGACCGTCATCTCTTTATCCACTTGCGAGTTGACGGATGACGCCATGGGGTACAACGTCTGCACGATCTGGTCGTAGCTCATCGAGCGCGTACCGCCTTCCGAAAGCATCGAAGCGGTGAGGGCGGCTAAACCTTCCTTACCAGGTGGATCGAAGGCGGAACCCGTCATGAACAGGATCCGGAACGTCACAAGGGGCGACGTGCCCGGTAGAAGGACACTCGCTGGTCTCGGCGCGGATGCGACGAAGGAGGGAAGCAACACAAGAGGCGCAAGAAGCACAAAACAGGCAAAAGCGGCAGCTCTCTTGTGCGTCTTATGCCTCGTGTGTTCGTTGCGCATATTTCTTGTCATTGGTTCTTCGCTCCTTTGCTTGATGTCAGCGTAACCATCGTGCGGTTATTCGGAGCGAAAATCTGGCGCGCCACGGCGCGGATGTCATCGGGAGTGATCTGCTGGTAAAGCGCGAACAATTTGTTGATAGTGTCCGGCGTTCGCGTCAAGCCGATATATGGCGCGAGCGCATTTGCGATTGCCGGCGAACTGTTCATCCGTAGAGCAAAGCTATAGCGGATTCTCGACCGTGTTCCGGCCAGTTTGTTCTGCTCGATTGTCTGTTCGGTAAACTGTTTGAAGGTGGCGAGGATGGTCTCACGGACGTAGTCCAAATCCTTCGGATCTTTGACGCGCACATAAACAGTAAACAACTCAGGATCGGGGTGATTACCGAACTCCGGTTCCAGGCGATCGACCTTCTGTTCCTTTAAAACGAGCCGTTGGTACAGGTCGGAGTTGGGCCCGAATGCAAGCGGAAGCAGCAGATCCAGTGCGGCTTTATCCTTCTTCGCGTCAGAGTAGGCCGGGCCTTTGAACGCGATGGCAAGCCATGGCAGTGTTGGTGACGGCCAGTCTATGCTTGCCGTTCGGGGCGCCGTTTGTGGCGGCTCGGCGGGAATCTGAGGAACATAATTTCCGCGTTTCCACTCGCCGAAATACTTCTTTATGAGCTCGAGCGTTTGGTTCCGATTGACGTCTCCCGCAACGATCACGGTGGTGTATTCGGGCCGATAGAAGCGATTGTAGAACTCGAGGCTGTAGTTGTACTGATTCGGCATGTCCTGAATATCTTTCAGGAAGCCCATGGTCGTGTGCGCGTATGTATGTCTGGTGAATGCCGTCGCGTGCAGCACTTCATCCAGCTTCTCTTCCGGATCGGCACTGTTTTTGTTGTATTCGCCGAGAACGGCCAGTGATTCGGTTTTGTAACCCGGTTCCGGGTACTTGAGACGCTGAAAACGGTCTGCTTCCAATTTAAATACGGGTTCCAGATCCTCTTTGGAGAATACGTCGTAATAAGTCGTGCGGTCTTCAGTCGTGTTCGCGTTTGAATCTGCTCCGGCTCTCTTCAGAACCAGGTCGCGCTGTTCGGGAGTGTAGTTCTCACTGCCCCGAAACATGAGATGTTCAAACAGATGCGCATAACCGCTCTTTCCGGGTTCAACCTCGTTTCGGGATCCCGTCTGGACCACAATGTAGAGAGCGACCATATTAGGAAAGTCGGTTGGCACTGTAACGAGACGTAAACCGTTGTCGAGGTCGTCGATGGTGTAGTTATACGGAAAAAGCCTGGTTTCCTTCTGCTGACCGGGTACCGGGGTCGTGGCGACCAGGCACACCAATGAAATCAGCCCGATAAGTTTTCGCATATCGTAAAATTGTACAGCATGCAAAGGGTCCTGGTCGGCCTCCTGCTCTTAGTGGCTCCTTTGAGCGGCTTCTGGTTTGCCGCTCAAACGCCAACGCACATCGTGATCATGCATACCAATGATCTGCATGGTCAGCTTCTGCCTCGAGACGGTGTCGGTGGGATTGCAGAGATTGCAACGATCATACGCAGCAACCGGCCGGATCTCATTCTCGATGCAGGCGACATTTCTACGGGAACGTTTTTAAGCGACGAATTCAAAGGTGCGCCGACTATCCAGGCGATGAACAAAATCGGTTATACGTCAGGAACAATCGGTAATCATGAATTCGATTACGGCCAGGACGCACTGCGTCTTCGATTGAATGAAGCGAAGTTTCCGCTTCTCTCT
Source organism: uncultured Acidobacteriota bacterium (assembly GCA_963738025.1). Lineage (GTDB taxonomy): Bacteria > Acidobacteriota > Terriglobia > 20CM-2-55-15 > 20CM-2-55-15 > 20CM-2-55-15. Next base: position 51,751 of record CAVTWA010000014.1, read on the forward strand.
GCCAATCTGGAGACACCCATCAAAAAGATCAAGAAATACACCATCGCGACGGCAAAAGGCGTCCGTTTCGGCATCATCGGGCTGACGACGGAGGAAGTGAAATCGAAGGGTGACCCGAGGCACATGCGCGGTGTGACTGTCCTCGACACCGTGAAAACACTCGAGCAAATCTTGCCGGAGGTCCGCAAGCAATCGGACTTCATCATTGCGACCGTGCATCTCGAAGATGCGGAAGACAAGCGTATCGCCAGCGCGTTTCCGGAAATCCGGCTCATCGTGGCCGGACATGTGCACTCCACGCTCGGCCCGATCCGGGTCGGACAGACGATGATCGCGAAGACCGGTTCTTCAGGTCGTAACGTGGGCCGGGTGGATCTTGAGTTTGAAAACAAGAAGCTGCTTCGCATGGACGCCAAGTTGATTCCTGTCAAGAATGTACCCGCCGACCCTGAGATTACCGCTGTCCTCGAACCATTCAATGCCAGGATCAAGAACAAACTGGGCGAAATGGTGGGTGTAGCGGATCAGGAACTGGTCAAATCGGACAAAGTGGAATCTGCCCTCGCCGACCTCGTTGCCGACGCATTTCGCGATAAAGGCAAAACACAAATCGCAATTCAAAACATCGGCGGAATTCGAGCGAATATTTTGAGAGGGACGATCACCTGGGGGAACGTGTTCGAAGTTCTACCTTTTCAAAATACGATGATTACGCTGAAGCTGACCGGAGCTCAGGTCAAAAAAACCTTGGAGCGCGGCCTGGTTCCCACAATTGGAGTGGTTGGTTTGAGCGGACTGCGCGTTCATTTCGATATGACAAAACCGCAAGACGCGCGCGTTGTTTCCGCAATCCTGCTGGACGGGACGTCTCTCGATGATTCAAAGCTCTACTCGGTTACCACAAACGACTTCGTCCTGGCTGGCGGTGATGGGTTCACCGAATTCGCAAAAGGGACAGATATCGTCGATACGGGCATCTTTTTGCGAGACGTGCTGGTGGACTATATCCGGGCGAACACCGCATTAAGGCCGATTGTCGATGGAAGGATCGTGTTCGACTGATCACTTCAAGCGTTCCACCTGCCCGCCGACGGATTGCAGTTTCTCCTCGATCTTTTCGTAACCTCGATCCAGGTGATAGACCCGGTCGATAACCGTAAAACCTTTAGCAACCAAGGCCGCCAGAACCAGAGAAGCGCTGGCGCGCAGATCGGAGGCAATGACGGTTGCGCCGCTCAGATGCGTCTTGCCGTTCACGATAGCCCGGGATCCGTCGATGCGGATATTGGCTCCCATGCGCATCAGTTCGCTGGCATGCATGAACCTGTTTTCGAAAATATTTTCCGTGATTACCGACGTACCGACCGTTTGCGTCATGAGCGCCATATACTGCGCCTGCATATCCGTCGCGAAGCCCGGATATTCCTTCGTCACGACGTCCGCGGATTTCAAATTGCCATTGCCACGAACCTGGAGACTTCCAGGGCCGATTTCGATATGGACGCCCGCCTCGCGAAGCTTTTCCAGAATACTGGCAAGGTGCTTTGGGTTTACGTCGACGATATCGAGTGCGCCTCCGGTCATCGCTCCAGCGATGAGAAACGTGCCCGCTTCGATGCGGTCTGGAATGATCCGATGACTCGTGCCGTGTAACTTTGCTACGCCCTGGATTCGGATTGCCGGCGTACCTGCGCCCTGGATCTTTGCCCCCATTTCGGTCAACATCTGCGCCAGGTCTATGACTTCGGGTTCGCAGGCTGCATTCTGGAGTATCGTTTCCCCCTCGGCCAGGGCCGCGGCCATCATGAGATTCTCAGTGCCGGTAACGCTGATCTTATCGAACAGAATCTCTGTCCCGCGTAGTCGTTCGGCGGTTGCCTCGACATATCCGTGTTCCGTCTTTACGGTTGCGCCGAGTTTTTCCAGACCTTTGATGTGCAGGTTTATCGGCCGCGCCCCAATGGCACAGCCTCCCGGCAGCGACACTCGCGCCCGTCCGGTTCGGGCAAGCAGCGGCCCGAGTACGAGCACAGAGGCCCGCATCGTCTTTACCAGATCGTAGGGCGCTTCATGCGACAGAATCTTTTCGGCTCTCAGTCGAACGGAGTGGTCGCCCTCGAATTCGACCATGGCGCCGAGTTCCCGCAGTAAGCGACGCGTGGTAAAGATGTCGTTGACCAGGGGAATATTGTCGAGCCTGAGTTCATCAGATGTCAGCAGTGAAGCCGCCATTGCCGGTAGCGCCGAGTTCTTGGCGCCGCTGATCCGAACCGTGCCTTCGAGCGGCTTACCACCTGTGATTTTCAGTTTGTCCATACTTCTATGACGGGAATAAGCCACGAATTGAACGAATTTAACGAATTAATTTCGTTAAATTCGTTCAATTCGTGGCTTATCTCTCTCTTTCCTTTCGAATACCTTTCGACCTTGGACGAATGTCATGACGACTTGCAAATTCGAATCGAGAACCGCAATGTCGGCATCATTGCCAGGTTCCAGGATGCCTTTCCTGTCCAGCTTGAGTGCCCGCGCGGGATTCAGTGTCATTCCCAGGAGCACATCTTCGAATGACCACCCCGTCCAGTCGGCGAAATTTTGCAATGCTACGTCCTGCGTCAACGTGCTTCCTGCAAGGTGTCCGTCGCGATCCCGGCAGACACCATTCCGGACGTCCACTGTATCTTCGCCCAGGCGGTATTGACCGTCCGGCATGCCGGTGGCGCTGATCGCATCCGTCACCAATAGCACGCGTTCCTTCCCTTTTGCGCGTGCGAATATTTTCACAGCATGACGATCGACATGAACCCCGTCCGCAATGATCTCGGCAAATATACGGTCATCTGTCAGGATCGCGCCGACAATCCCAGGATCACGATGTGAGAATTCCCGCATCGCATTGAATGTGTGAACCGCATAGCAGATACCCCGCCCGGCCGCCGCGCTGGCTTCCTCGAAGGAGGCATTCGAATGTCCCATTGCAACGGTGACGCCGGAACGTCTTGCAGTGTCGAGCAGTCCATGGACTCCTTCGAGTTCTGGCGCCACGGTCAACAGCCGGACCGCCCCTTTCGATACGCGCACGCACTTCTCGAATAGCGGAACGTCGGGCGCGGCAATATTCTCCGTCTTATGAGTACCGCGTTTCACGCTGTTGATAAAAGGCCCTTCCAGATGGATTCCGACGGGGATTGCTCCATCGAATGATTGGGAAATCAGTCCGCCGAGTTTTTCCACTGCGCTGGTGAGAGCTTCTTGTGGTGAGGAGACGGTGGTCGCCAGGAACGACGTTGTTCCGTGCTGCATCAGCACTCGACTGACGGCATTCAGGGATTGCCATGTGCCGTCCATCACGTCGACTCCGCCGGCGCCGTGAATGTGGGGGTCGATGAACCCCGGTGTGACGATCAGGCTTGAACAGTCAATACGCTGTGCTCCATCAGGAAGTCCGATGTTCTCTAACGTCCCGACTGCGCGGATCGATCGCCCGTCGATCAGGAGCCGTCCTGGAGAATATTTCTGGAGAGGCGTGACAATTGCGCCTGCATCGATTGCGATCGGCGATGTCTTATTCACGCCCGCTTCCGAGATGGCCAAGCACGTTGCGCAGATTGCCGTTCGATTCCGCAAGCCGCTTTTCGGCTTCCTTGCGATCGCATCCGGTTGCGCCCATAACGACGGCAACTTTCAAGTTGGATCCGGATGCCACGACAAGCTTTTCGGCCTGATCCGGTTTGATACCCAATATTTCTTCCAGGATGTGCTTGCCCCGGCTGCGCAGTTTCTTATTCATCATCCCGACGTTTATCATCCAGTTGCTGTACGTCATCCCAAGGCGGATCATCAGCGCCGTGCTGAACATGTTGAGAACCAGCTTCTGGGCGGTACCCGCTTTCAGGCGTGTCGATCCCGTGATCACCTCCGGACCAACGGCGATGTATACCGACGAATCGGCCAGCTTCGCAATCGGGCTGTCTTCAACACAAGCGATAGCTGCCGTCTTTGCGCCTTTCGATCTGGCAAACTCCAGAGCCGCCTGCGTATAAGGCGTGCTGCCGCTGGCTGCGATGCCGATGACGAGGTCGTGCTCCGTCAGCTTTTTCGCTTTCAGGTCGGCCACCGCTTTCTCTTCGTCGTCTTCGGAGCCTTCAATGGATTGGGTGAAGGCTTTGGCGCCTCCCGCGATAATCGCCTGTACCCACTCCGGCGGTGTTCCAAATGTCGGCGGACACTCAACGGCATCGACTATGGCGATTCTGCCGCTCGTCCCGGTACCGACATAAAAAACGTGTCCGCCTGCACGGATGTATTCGGCGGCGAGATCGACGAGTCTGGCGATTTGCGGAATTACAGTGGCGACGGCTTGCGGGACCAGTGCGTCTTCCGCATTGATGATTTTTAGAATTCGTTCCGTCGGAAAGAGATCGATGTCGACTGAGCGAGGATTGCGCCGTTCGTGTGCCACTCCCTAGTATTCTATGACGAGTCCTATTTACCTAGTGTCACTTCCGCCTGGTAATAGTCCAGTATGAGTTTGTACTCCGAGAAGAAGTCGTACCCGATGACTCCCGACACTTCTGTTCCGATCATTTTTGAGATCTGTTTGAGGTCGATCGACACGACCTGTGGAAAGGCTTCAGAATTCTTTGCGGTTTTGAACGTGACGTCGGGCACCTTCAGTACGACGCCTTCGAAACCGCCGACTCCGGCGATGCCGAGGTCGACCTTGGCGCCGGGTGTGTCTTCATTGACGCCCAGCTGGGCCGCCATGCTGTGAGAGATGACGGTTGTTACGGCCCCTGTATCGACGATGAAGTTACCGCGCTTTCCATTGATCTCGAGCGGCATCAGCAGGAGATTGCTGAAATACCAGACAGGAATGGTTTCCGAACCGGCGGTTGCCGGCGCGCGCTTTCGCGTCAGTTCCAGCTGGCCGGCCGGATAGTTTACGGTGATCAGGAAGTCCGAAAAGATCGAGCTACCCAGGATTCCATCCGCCAGTTGCGAAATCAGCGGATCATTGAACGTGCCTACGGGGACGTTGTCCACCTTCATATCGCCGATCGACAGCTCTTTGACTTTGTAAAGCTTCGTTTCGACCTTTCCGGCTCCTCCGATGCCAAAGACGACGGTGGAGGTGATTTGCGGCAAGCCGACCTCGGTAGCCAGTTTTTCGCTCAGAACCGTCTGAGTTGCGCCCGTGTCGATGGCAAACTCGTAGGGACCTTTGCCATCGATCTTCAGGCTGGCAAAGATCAGGTTCAGCGATTTCCGGAACTTGATCGGAGCTGGTTTCTCCGGTGCGTGGACCACACCCACTTCCTCGTTGCCGAAGGCTTTGAGCATGTCGAGTCCGGCCTTTGCTTCCGTCAAGCGGTCTTCATCGGAGGGGTTGAGCTTCAGATATTCTTCCAGCTGTTTTCGCTGTTCTGTATAGTTTTTGTCCATCCCCCAGGCTTCACTTGCGTAAAGCCGGTACATTGGCTCCTTGGGATCCAATTCGATCGCCCGGTTGAATTCCTGTAATGCCGGTTTCGGTTTGACCTTGGACAGGGAGAGTTTTCCCAGTCCGAAATGAGCCCGGGCGTTTTTGGAATCCATTTTCAGCGAATCACGATAGGCGATTTCCGCCTGGTCAAAATGTCCCTGTCGGAACTCAATTTCACCGTGTAATGCAAGCGATTCAGCGGTCCGGGGTTGTTTGGCAAGCAGGGATTCTGCCTGTAGGACATCATCTTTAGCCAGAAGGTCGGCTACGGAGCCAGCCTGGGCCTGGGCGGAGCGCACCGCGGACATGCCAGGAAGGACCAGAAATGACGTCAGCGCCATGAAAACAGCGACAACCGGTTGGCTTGACATGATGTAAGCGGCTCCTATACTATAAAACTTTTGTACATCTGTTGTTACGAGGGACTGAGCATGTCTACGCGATTTCTAACGGCGGGCGAATTAGCCGCCCTGGACAAATGGTACGTGATCGATGCGACGGATCAAGTACTTGGACGAGTTGCCACGAAAGCCGCAACCATTTTAACTGGAAAGCATAGACCTCGGTACGCACCTTTCCTGCTAAGCGGTGATCATGTCATTATTGTCAATGCAAACAAGATAAAAATGACCGGCGAAAAACTCGATAAAAAGGTTTATCGATGGCACACTTTATACCCGGGCGGCCTGAAGGAAGTCGGTGCCCGAAAGGTATTCGAAAGTAAGCCGGAGCGGCTGATTCGGGAAGCGGTACTGGGAATGCTCCCTAAAAATAAGCTTCGTAAGCGCATGGTCAAGCGCCTGAAGATCTATCTTGCGGAACAACACCCGCACTCGGCACAGACGCCGGAACGTTTGGAGGCAATTTGAGCTCAGTTCAGCATTTAGGCACCGGCCGCAGAAAGACCTCGACGGCACGTGTGATTCTTCGGCCGGGTTCTGGAAGCTTCACAGTCAATGATCGAAAACTGGAAACATACTTTTTCGACGAAACCCACCAGATGCTGGTGAAACGTCCGCTGGAAGCTTCAGATACGTTAAATAAATTTGATGTTCATGTCCGCGTTGAAGGTGGCGGCCCGCATGGGCAGGCTGGCGCCGTGCAACACGGCATTGCCCGTGCACTCATCGAGTTCAGCGCCGAACTGCGGGGCGTTTTGAAAAAGGAAGGCTTCCTGACTCGCGATCCGCGAATGAAGGAGCGCAAGAAGTACGGACAGCCGGGAGCGCGAAAGCGCTTCCAGTTCTCGAAGCGGTAATGGTCTGTTGTCGATAGCGGGGATCGCCTCCCCGCTATCGATTTTTGGTCTATAGTGAAAGAAAGACCATGTTTACAAACTTGAAACAGGAGGTTTATTTGGCGTCTATTACAATGAAAGAACTTTTGGAGGCTGGCGTCCATTTTGGACATCAAACGAAGCGCTGGAATCCAAAGATGAAGCAGTACATTTTCGGCGAGCGTAACGGAATCTACATCATCGATCTCCAGAAGACTCTCCGCCTGTTCAAGGAAGCAACACAGTTCGTGACCGAACTGGCAGCCCAAGGAAAAACAATTCTCTTCGTCGGAACGAAGCGTCAAGCGCAAGATGCGATCGCGGAAGAGGCTCTGCGCTGCAAATGTTTTTCGTCAACCAGCGGTGGCTGGGCGGATTGCTGACGAATTTCTCGACAATCCAAAAATCCATCAAAAGATTAAAAGAACTCGATGCCATGGCGACCGATGGCCGTTACGAACTTCTTCCGAAGAAGGAAGTTACGCGCTTGGAGCGCGAACGCAAGGCTCTGGAAAAGAATCTCTCCGGCATCAAGAATATGCCCGGTTTACCCGATGCGATCTTTGTCATCGATTCCAAGAATGAAGAGATTGCCGTCGCTGAAGCACGGCGCCTGGGGATTCCTGTGATCGCCATCGTCGATACCAACTGTGATCCGGATTTTGTCGATTACGTCATCCCCGGCAATGATGATGCTCTGCGCGCCATCCGCCTGTTCGCGTCGAAGGTCTCGGAGTCCATCATCGAAGGCCAGGCTGTGAACAAAGAGGCGGCATGTTACCAAGCATTCCGCGGACGAAGGTGAAGAAACGGCAGACGGACGTGGTGCCTTCCGCGGGAACTCGAGCGCAAAGAGTGCGAAGCTGAGGAGGCGATCCGATCGAGACGCCCAACGAAGCCGCGATGATGTAAGAGAAAGAGATCAGCCACAAGAGGCACAAAAAGCACATCTGTTTAATGCGTTTTGTGCTTCTGTGGCTATTTTTCTGTGTAAAGGGAATACGTTTATGGCAATCAAAGCGAATCACAGTTAAAGACCTCCGGGAAAAGACCGGAGCCGGAATGATGGACTGCAAAAACGCCCTCGTCGAAGCAAAGGGCGACATGGAAGAGGCCATCACGATCCTGCGAAAGAAGGGTCTCGCCTCCGCCCAGAAAAAGGCGACTCGAGTCGCCGCCGAAGGCATGATCGGACATTACATCCACGCGGGTGGAAAATTAGGCGTACTTGTCGAAGTCAATTGCGAGACGGATTTCGCCGCCCGAAGCGAGGATTTTCAAAGGGTCGTGAAGGATATCGCGATGCACATCGCGGCCGTGAATCCGTTGTATGTGCGGCGCGAAGAGGTTCCTGCGCGAGGTTCTCGAAAAGGAAAAAGAAATCTACAAGGATCAGGCCCGAGCCTCTGGCAAGCCGGAGCAGATCATCGACAAAATCGCCGAGGGCAAGCTCGAGTCTTATTATGAGATGGCGTGCCTGTACGATCAGAAGTTCGTGAAGGACCCGAACATCAGACGGTGAAGACCTGATCAACACGCTGGTTGGCAAGATTGGCGAGAACATTCAGGTTCGCCGTTTCTCGCGATTCAAGACCGGCGAAGGTCTCGAAAAGCGATCCACCGATCTGGCAGGAGAAGTCGCAGCAGCATTGGGCGAATAAACCACCGATGACGGCCAAGTACAATCGTGTCCTGTTGAAACTGAGTGGCGAAGCCCTGATGGGCGATCAGGGCTTCGGTATCGATCCCGACGTGGTTTCTCGCATTGCCTCCGAAATCAAGGATATCCACGACTTGGGCGTGCAGGTCGCGATTGTGATTGGCGGCGGAAACATATTTCGGGGAATCGAAGCCAGTGCTGAAGGCTTTGACCGCGTTACGGCCGACCATATGGGTATGCTCGCCACGGTTATCAACGCGCTGGCCATTCAGGACGCTCTCGAAAAAATGGACGTTTACACCCGCGTGCTCATCCGCCATCGAGATGCGCCAGGTGGCCGAGATGTACATCCGCCGCCGTGCCATCCGCCATCTGGAGAAGCGACGGGTCGTGATTTTCGCGGCCGGCACGGGCAACCCTTACTTTTCGACGGACACGACTGCCGCTCTCCGCGCCATGGAGATCAGGGCCGAAGTCATTCTCAAAGCCACGAAAGTTGATGGGATTTACGATGCCGATCCGGTAAAAGTGGCAGATGCGAAGCTGTATACGGAGATTGCGTACATGGATGTTCTCACGCAGGGGCTCGGAGTAATGGATACGACCGCCATCTCTCTGTGCATGGATAATAAAGTGCCCATCATCGTTTTTAATATCAAGACCAGAGGTAATATTCGGCGGGTCATTGAAGGAGAAAAGATCGGATCATTGGTTTACTAAGAGGATTTCCCATGGCCATCAAAGAAGAAATTGCGCAGATTCGCAAACGAATGGAAAAAGCCATCGACGATATTCGCAAGGAACTGGCCAGCATCCGAACCGGCCGGGCCTCCATCTCGATTCTGGATAATATTCAAGTCGAGTACTATGGCGTTCCCACCCCCATTAGTCAGGTTGCACAACTCGGGACGCCTGAGCCTACTCTAGTCACCGTGCAACCCTATGACGCGTCGCTCGTCGGCCCGATCGATAAAGCCATTCGCGCTTCGGATCTCGGCCTGAATCCGTCCAACGACGGCCGCATGATCCGCGTTCCAATTCCACCTCTCACCGAAGAACGGCGCAAGCAATACGCCAAGCATGTCCATACTGTTCTGGAAAATCACCGCACTGCCGTTCGCAATATCCGCAGGGATGGGAATGAGCGACTAAAGAAGATGCTCAAAGACAAAGCCATCTCCGAGGACGACGAAAAGGACGGCCTGGCCGAAATCCAGAAACTCACCGACGACTACATCCATAAGCTCGAGGACGTCGCGAAGAAAAAAGAACAGGAGATCCTGACGGTCTAACAAAATGACTGATGACTATTGAGCATTGAGAATTGACCATTTCTCCCGGGTGCTTTGTCAATTCTCAATGGTCAATAGTCATTAGTCATTTTGTCATTTTGCCGAGTCGTAATGGGTGCCGTTGCCCGAGGAACCGGCGAACAGTTGCTTACCATTGGACAGCGTGACATCGCGGCCGTTGAGACGTTTGGCGCCATCCTTCGCCTGGTAACCCACCACGACAACATCCATACCCGCCGGGACGGATTGTTTCGTCCATCCGCGTTTGATCAGCGAACTCGGCGGCCCGAGTTCAACCATCCAACGTGTCAAAGAACCATCGGCCTCCTTCACATCGATATGAAGCCACGCATGCGGATTGATCCATTCCATTTTTGCGGTCGTGCCTTTGAGTAGGAGCGGGCTATGAAGGTTCTGACGCTCCGGCGCTAATCACTTCCAGGCCGGAACGGCTGACCTTTTCTGGCAAGCTTCTCTTCGAGCCGAGCGGTGCAATCACAATTGTCGCACGCCCAGGACTCAGTTCCCTTCAGGTCACGGCAGCGGCTACGCGCATGTGCGTCCTGGACTTTCAGCAAATCGAAATACCTCTCCCAATACGGACGCTCCTCCGCTAATGGCGTGGAACAATAGCAAACTTCAACCCATTGGACGCTACCGCTCTCGAGTTGCCGGGCCGCTTCCATATTCCGCAGGTATTCGTCTCCGGCAACCGATCCTCTCCCGAGGGTTCCTTCCTGGATGGATCGATCCAACGCTTCTTCTTTACCCGGCTTGATCCTGGCTGTAACGAGATACCGCACGTATAAATTGTACTCTCAGACCGAAAAAGCAGAAGATGGACCGCATGTTCGAACGATTCACGGAACGCGCACGCCGCGTGTTTTTCTTTGCACGCTACGAAGCCAGCCAGTTCGGCAGCCCGAGCATTGAGCCGGAGCACATGCTGTTAGGTGTGTTGCGGGAGGACAGGAACGCGGTCCGCCGATTCCTTGGCCCCACGGCACCCGCAGAAGATATTCGCAATGAAATCGCAACCCAGCTCGTCGTCAAGGAGAAGGTTTCCACGTCGATTGACCTTCCACTGACGTCGGTCTGTAAGCGGATTGTTGCTCATGCAGCTGAAGAAGCGGAGAAACTCGGACACAAACTTATCGGTACTGATCATCTGCTGCTTGGAATCTTAGGGGAACAAGAGACTCTGGCGGCAAAGGTGTTGGAGAAACGCGGTTTGAAGTTAGATACCGCCCGAGAGGAGATTACGCGAAACCCGGTGCCGGAAGAAACATCACCATCCGGGTCATTTCCATCCGGAGATGACTTTCCTGGATTGTTTTCGCGCCTGCGCAATCCAGCTCTGCCACAGGCAGGAGTTGTTTCCGGCGAAGAAACAGCGAAACGAGTAGCCGAAGCCATCTGGAGTTCGCTATACGGTGAAGAGACGGTCGTTCGTCAGAAACCGATTCATGCCGAATTGAGGTTCAATGTCTGGATTGTGACCGGCTCCGCGACCGCTGAAACGGCATTGTTTGCCTTTATTCTCCAAGCCGATGGGAGAGTCGTTTCGGTTGGCCTGGGTTGGCCAAAACCGTAGCCGGTGGATCATGGCTACACTTTCCATCTCCGGTTACCCCCTGGTTGCGAGCCAGCCAGCCGCATGTTGGGATCGGCATTCGTATCGATATCGGCAATCTCGCCACGCAGCAATTTCGCCGTGCCCGCTGCGGCGATCATCGCGGCATTGTCGGTGGTCAAAATCGGCTTCGGATAATAGAACTTTAAACCGGCCTCCGCACTTCGCTCAGTGAATGCCTCACGTAACCTGCTGTTCGCCGCAACGCCTCCCGACAGCAGGATGGCGCGCGGGTGCAGACGCTGGGCAGCTTTCAGTGTGGTGGACCACAGCATATTGACCACTGCTTCCTGGAAGCTGGCACACAGATCCAGACGTGCCGGATCTTCCTTCAATGCTTCGTTTTCCTTCACCATCCGAAGAACGGCCGTTTTGATGCCGCTGAAACTGAAATCGAGCGCATGATCCGAAATCTTCGGAATCGAAAAGCGAAATGCCGTCCGATCCCCCAGTTTGGCGAGACGATCGATAATCGGTCCGCCGGGATATGAAAGTCCGAGCAGCTTGGCCACTTTGTCATAGGCTTCGCCCGCAGCATCATCGCGCGTTTTACCGACGAGAGTGTATTTCAGGTGACGGAAATCGCCCGACTCGGATTCCACCCAGAATAGATTCGTGTGCCCGCCGGAAACCACCAGTGCCAGCGCCGGAAATTCGATGTCGCGATGTTCAAACGAGACCGAGTAAATGTGGCCTTCGATGTGATTAACCGACGCAAGCGGCTTCTGTGTCGAGAACGATAGAGCCTTGGCATAGGTGAGCCCAACCAGAAGAGAACCGATCAGGCCGGGGCCGGACGTTGCGGCTATACCATCGATCTCGGCCAGAGTCAGCCCGGCATCGCTGAGGGCCTGATCCACGATTGGTCTGATTTTAAGAAGATGTTCCCGCGACGCTAACTCCGGGACGACGCCGCCATATGGTGTATGCGTCTTGACCTGTGAATAAATGACATTCGACAGAATTTCGTTTCCATCCCGGACAACCGCTGCTGCCGTTTCGTCGCAGGACGTTTCGATTCCCAGGACGAGCACTACAGTTCCTTCGCAGCGTCGGGCGCCCGGTCCGGCGGCCCCACGCTCAACTGATGCAGGCTGTGCGTGTAAGGCGCCTGGGCTACACCACGATCGGTAATGATTGCTGTGACGAACTGATGAGGAGTCACATCAAAAGCAGGATTGAAGACCGAAACCCCTTCTGGTACAACACGCACGCCTCCGACGTGAGTTACTTCTGCCGGATCGCGCTGTTCAATTGGAATATGTGAGCCATCGGGAATCGTTAAATCGAATGTGGAAAACGGTGCTGCGACGTAGAAAGGGATCTCGTGCTGCCTGGCCAGAACGGCAACCGGATACGTTCCGATCTTGTTGGCGACGTCACCATTTGCCGCAATACGGTCTGCGCCGACGATCACAGCATCGATCAGTCCTTGCTGCATAAACGAACCAGCCATGTTGTCCGAGATCACGCGGACGTCAATATTATCCTTCCAGAGTTCCCACGCAGTCAGGCGAGCTCCCTGCAAGAACGGGCGTGTTTCGTCTGCCAGCACGCGTAAGCGTTTTCCGTTCTCGACAGCCGCGCGAATCACCCCGAGCGCCGTTCCATAGCCGGCAGTTGCGAGAGCGCCGGCGTTGCAATGCGTGAGGATAGTACCGGAGTCAGGCAGCAGTTCCTGACCGAAGCGTCCCATCCGCTTGTTGCTCTGAATGTCTTCGGTCTGGATGGCAAGCGCTTCGCTGATAAGCCGATTCACAATAGTGGAGCGGTCTGCGCCGTTGCGTGCCACTTCTTTGAAGCAACGCTTCATCCGGTCGATCGCCCAGAACAGATTTACGGCGGTCGGCCGGGTGCCGGCCAAGGTGTCGGCAATCAGCCTGAATTCTTCGCGAAGGCCGTTGATGTCTTCTGCTTTGGAATCCCGCACACCCAGAGCAATACCCATAGCGGCTGCGACACCGATCGCCGGCGCTCCACGAATAACCATGACGCGAATGGCTTCAGCCACTTCCTGATACGTTTTGAAGACCGGGTATTCCTCGACTGTCGGCAGCTTCCGCTGATCGATCATCACCACACCGGCATCCGTCCATTCGATTGTCTTAAATGCCAAACCGCGTAAAACCTCCAAACCAGCTATTCTAGCACCATGAAGGGATGGGTTATTTCGGCGCCAATGACGGGTTCCGGCAAGACGACTGTTACGTTAGGCCTGCTAGCTGCCCTGAGAAACCGCGGCGTAGCCGTTCAGCCGTTCAAGATAGGACCCGACTTTATTGACCCTGGGCTTCACGAAATTGCTGCCTGCGTTCCTTCGCACAATCTCGATGGCTGGATGCTCAGCCGGGAGACCAATGAGTGGCTGTTCCGGCACGCGGCCGACAGAAAGGATTTGTCGATTGTCGAAGGAGTTATGGGGCTTTACGACGGCTTCGACGGAAATTCGGAGCATGGCAGTACGGCCGAGATGGCGAAATGGCTCAGACTTCCCGTGGTGCTGGTCGTCGATGCCCAGGGCATGGCGCGAAGTGCTGCGGCGCTGGTTGAAGGGTTCCGACACTTCGATGCGGATGTGAACCTCGCGGGTGTCGTTTTCAATCGTGTCGGAGGACAGGGGCACTATCGGATGCTGGCGGATGCGCTCCGTGATGTGCCGATCCTTGGCTGGCTTCCGGAAAACGCTGCTGTTGCGATTCCGGAGCGGCACCTCGGGTTGTTGACGGCGAGAGAAATTACCGCGGCTAAGATTCGCGCGATGGCTGAGTTTGTGGAAAAGCACCTGGACATCGACCAGATTCTTACTGCAGGTGCGGTCTATGACGGCACATTTTTCGCAGATTCCGGAAAAAACGCGCGGTCACAGACCGCGCCTGCAGCGGAAAGGAAAGTGGCCATTGCGCAGGATGAAGCCTTTTCGTTTTACTACCACGCGAATCGAATCGCCTTACAGGAAGCCGGTGCGCACATCGTCGAGTTCTCCCCCCTGCACGACCGCGAAGTTCCGGACGCCGATATGCTTTACATCGGCGGCGGATATCCTGAACTCTACCGGAACGAGCTTGCGGCGAACACGTCGATGCGTGCTTCAATCCGCCGTTTCATAGAGGCCGGCCGCAAGTTCTATGCCGAATGCGGCGGTCTGATGTACCTCGCGGAGTCCATCGATGGCGCCGAAATGGTGGGCGTGGTGCCTGTGAAGGTCGAAATGACCGATCGACTCGTCGATTTTGGTTACTGCAAAATCACGACGACCCAACAATCGATCCTCGGGCCGGCCGGTACTTTGGCGCGCGGTCATCAATTTCATTATTCCAGGTGTTTGTCTCGAACGGGCGACGCATATCGGGTCCAGCAGGGACCATACGATTACAGGGAAGGCTTTGTTTTTCCGAATGGCGTCGCGTCGTATATTCACCTCCACTTCCTGTCCAATCCAGCGCTTGCGCGAAATATGTTAAATTCGTAGGTTCTGTATGTCTCAAACTTACGAAGCCGTTATCGGACTGGAATGCCACGCGCAGCTCCTTACGAAGTCGAAGCTGTTCTGTTCGTGCTCGACAAAGTTTGGAGAAGCACCCAATGCCAACACCTGTCCCGTATGTCTTGGCTTACCGGGGGCATTGCCGGTTCTGAACCGTGTCGCCGTGTCGATGGCCGTGAAAGCCGCGCTTGGCCTGCATTGCCACGTGAACACCGAATCGCAGTGGGCTCGTAAGAATTATTTTTATCCCGACCTTCCAAAGGGGTATCAGATCTCCCAGTACGATCGCCCGCTCGCGCAAAATGGCTTCATCGAGATCTCTATTGACGGAGTCGGCAAGAGGATCGGGGTTCAACGTATTCACATGGAAGAAGACGCGGGCAAATCGCTTCACGAAGGCTTTCCGGACTCCAGCCGCAACACGTATCTGGATTTCAATCGAAGCGGTGTTCCGCTGGTCGAGATTGTGACGAATCCGGATCTTCGATCGTCTGCCGAGGCCCATGATTATCTGACTCGTCTGAAAGAGATCCTGGAATACCTCGACGTGAATGATGGGAATATGGAGGAAGGAAGTCTTCGCTGCGACGCAAACGTTTCGGTCCGGAAAATCGGTGAGCAGCAATTTGGCACGCGAACCGAGCTGAAAAACATCAATTCATTCCGCTTTGTGCAAAAGGCTATCGACTTCGAAATCCAGCGTCAGATCGACGTAATTGAAAGCGGCGGCCGTATTGTTCAGGAAACGCGTCTGTGGAATAGCACGGAAGAGCGAACGGTTTCGATGCGGAGCAAAGAGGAAGCCCACGATTACCGGTACTTTCCGGACCCGGACCTGCCTCTGCTGGTCGTCGATCGCGAGTGGATCAGACAGGTCGAACGGTTCATGCCTGAATTGCCCGAGTCGCGCCGCCAGCGTTTTGTGACGCAGTATGCATTATCCGAATACGACGCCGGAGTATTAGCAACGACGCGCGCGCTCGCCGATTTTTTCGAGGAAGCCGCTAAACTCAGCGGACAGCCGAAGGCGGCAGCGAATTGGATCATGGGCGATCTGCTACGTTTTTATAAAGACAGCAATACCGACATCAAGGACCTTTCGAATTCTCCGGTCAAACCGAAGATGCTTGCCGACATGATCTCGCTTGTCGAGCAGGGCACCATCTCGGGCAAAATTGCGAAGACAGTGATGGAGGAAATGTGCGCTACTGGAAAAGCGCCGCAGGCCATCATCGAAGAAAAAGGTCTGGTTCAGATTTCCAATACGGACGAAATCGAAAAGATCATCTCAAAGGTGCTCGATGACAATCCGAAACCTGTCGAACAGTACCGGCAGGGTAAAACCGGCAACTTTGGATTCTTTGTTGGCCAGGTCATGAAAGCAACCGGAGGCCGCGCCAATCCGCAGACGGTCAACGAGATCCTCAAAAAGAGACTTGCAGGCTGATCAAGGGAGAGTTATATTCCGCCCTTCATGGAAATTGCAGAAGGAAAGAAAAAGCAGATAGCCGCTTTCTATAAAGAGGAGTTTCTGCGCCACAAATGCCGGCTCGAATGCCAGCGTCCTTTCTTTCAGGAAAAGACCTATGAGGAAATCGAGTCTGTCCTGAATCGCATCATCGATGAAATGGACAAAATCTGCGAAGTCGAAAACTTCGAAGAACTGGCAAGCCATCTGCTCCACCGCATCGACGTCGTGACGAATTTATCGTCTTCGAAAGTCAATCCCATCTACAGAATTCATTAATAAGCCACGAATTGAACGAATGAAACGAATTCAGATTCGTTACATTCGTTCAATTCGTGGCTTATTGAGTTTTGCGAGGTGCTGTCGTTGTAGCAGCAGGCGCTTTTGGAGCTGCGGGCGTTGTTGCAGGCGGCCGCGCTGCGCTTCCGGCAGGAGGTGCCGTCTTGGGCGCCTCAGAGCTGGCTGGCGCCTTCGCTGCTTCAGCATCGATGCGCTTGACCAGTTCCTCCGTGATGTCGTTTTTCGGGTTCGCGAACACGACGTTACTTTGAGGATTCGAAATATCCACCACCAGCGTGTAGCCCTGCTGTTCGGCCATCGCGTTTAACAGTGCCGTGGCCTTTTGCGCAATGGGACGCAGAAGCTCATCGCGCATCGTCTCGAGTTCCTTCTGCGCGTCTTCATTCACACGCTGCAGATCGGTGGTCTTTTTATCGATGTCCTTCTGAAGATCCGCTTTGGCGGAATCGCTCAGCGTTCGTGCCCCGTTTTGAAGCTTCTTCGTTGCGTCATCGAGATCTTTCTGCCGCTGTACGACGTCCGCCTGCCTGGCTTGAACCGTGGCATTGAACTTCTCGGATGACTTCTTGCCTTCGGCGCACTGCACAACCGCGCGTTCAAAATCGACCACGGCGACTTTCGAGGTTTGAGCCGGGAGCACCGCCGGTATGCCGACGATTGTGGTGATGATGGTTGCCAATAATAAAAGTTTCGAACGGGTCATAGAGCCTATTTTAGCCGCTAAATGGCGGCTCACACAGTAAAACCTCCTGCTTTTTCAAAGTGGTGCGCTACGCGCAGCAAAAGCGATTCCTGGAAGTGGTTCGCCATAAGTTGCATTCCGACAGGCATGTTTTCCGAGTTTTTCCCGCACGGCACTGAGATGGCCGGAATACCGGCCAGGGGCTGCGTAATCGTAAAGATGTCGGAAAGATACATGGCCAGCGGGTCGCCGGTTTTTTCGCCGATTCTAAATGCGACGGTGGGCGACGTCGGCGTCAGAATAATGTCGACATCCTCGAAGGCTTTCTGAAAATCCTTCAGCATCAGGGTGCGGACTTTCAAAGCTTTGAGGTAATACGCGTCGTAGTAGCCGGCGCTCAAAGCATAGGTGCCCAGCAGGATACGGCGTTTGACTTCCTTCCCAAACCCATTGTGGCGAGTTCTCCGGTACATCTCCTGAAGCGTCCCGCCGCCTTGCCGGGGACCGTAACGCACCCCGTCGTAACGCGCGAGATTTGAACTTGCCTCAGCCGTTGCCACAAGGTAGTAGGTTGCGACCGCATATTCGGTATGCGGCAGGCTGATTTCTTGCATCTCGCATCCGAGGTCTTCGTACATCCGCATACCTGCCTCGATTTTGGCGCGCACCTCGGCGTCGAGACCGGGGAGGAAGTATTCTTTGGGAATTCCGATCTTCGTTCCTTTGATCGGCTGGTCAAGCGTTTTGCTGAATTCGTCCACTGCCGTGTCGGACGATGTGGAATCGAAGTGATCGAATCCGCAAATGATCTCGAGCGTTTGCGCGGCTTCGCGGACGGTCTTGGACAGCGGGCCGATCTGATCCAGCGATGAACCAAAGGCTACCAGACCATAACGCGAGACGCGGCCGTACGTCGGCTTCACTCCGACCACCCCGCAGAAGGCCGCCGGCGTCCGGACGGAACCGCCCGTATCGGAGCCTAGCGCAATCACCGATGTGCCCGAAGCGACACTTGCAGCGGATCCACCGCTGGATCCGCCAGGCACGCGGTCGAGATTATGCGGGTTGCGCGTGACCTGATAACCAGAGTTTTCAGTCGTCGAGCCCATTGAGAATTCGTCGCAATTCGTCTTGCCAACGACGATCGCACCAGCACTGCGCATTCGCTCGACAGCTGTGGCCGTGTACGGCGGAATGTATCCATCAAGCACCTTTGAAGCGCATGTCGTTGCGAGATCGCGCACCACCATGTTGTCTTTAATCGCGACCGGGACACCGGCCAATGGTTCCAGCGACTCCCCCGCCGCGATCTTCGAATCCAGCCGCCGGGCCTCATCGAGAGCCCTTTCGGGGCAGACCGCAAGAAATGCCTGGACGTCACCGTCAACACGATCTATTTCTTCGTACACGCTCTTGATGACTTCCGTCACGGATAGATCTTTATTCCGGTAAAGCGCGACGAGTTTTTCGGCGGTGATGTTCTTCAGGTTCATGCGTAGTTTGCCCGGCTATCGTTCCGTAATAACCTTCGGAACCTTAAACAACTTGACGCTTCGACCGGCTTCGGCGCTGCCGGTCCGCGGCGCAACACGATCGTCGCGGACTGCGTGCCTGAGGCTGGTGACAACCTGGGCAGTGGGTTCGATTCCAGACACGTCCAGTTCATTCAGCTTTTCAACGTACTCCACGATTCGGCTAAGCTGTTCAGCGAGTTCTTTTTTTTCGTCGTCCGCGACTTCGAGCATCGCCAGTTTCGCGACATACTCCACGTCGGATTCGTTAATTTTCATGTGTGAAAGCGATCTCCCTGATCCACGGCGTAGGCCACGGCTCGTTCATGCGGGCCAGCAACTGCGGCGTCATCCGGATCAGCTGTTTGCGCCACACAAGATCCGGTACGTTCACCACCACGCGAGAACCCTGCACTGCCGTAACCGTCGTGGCTTCTGCGAGTTCCCGTCCGACCATCGACGGCCAGAGCTTCTGCAGAAGCTCGAGATCGAGCGTTACATCCCATTCCGGAGATTTCCGGAATGAAGCGATCAGATGGCGCAAAGCCGGGTCAAAAGGCATCGTTACTTTTTAGCACAGATTGAGGGGGCAGTTGCGCGGTTTGTAGAGAGCGAAGTGCTTTAGAAGCTATAGCGGACACTTACTAATGCGTGGGAATTATCCCGGTACTGACCCAGGAAATCGCCCACGTCTCCCCTGATCACTGTCAGATCTAACGTCGCGCGCCAATGCTGCCCGAAAGCCTGCGAATATTCCCCCCTGATCCACATTCCCAGCCCGTTGTCCCGGGCCGCAGCTTCAAGCGCCACGTTGCGGTTGGTGTCAATGGTGTAACCCGCGCGTCCCAGGAAAGTCTTGCTGAGCCCGCGATCCGGCGCAAAATCGGTTGCCAGCACGAAATTGGTGGGGCCCGCAAAGGTCCCGGTGCGGCGTTGCGTGACCGCCTCTCCGGCATACCCACCGACAAAGAACCACTCACCGGCCTGCCGCTCGAGTTGAACGACGTACTGGACGTAGTCGTCGGCTGGATCGTTGCGGGAGTTAAAATATGCCGCTTCCGACTTGATGGTCAATACACCGGTTGGAATTGCCACGTCGCCGCCCACCATGAACATTCTGGGGTAGAACTGCTTTAACGTGGGATTCACCGCCAGAATTGCTTCAGGAACGGTCAGCACAAACGATGGCAGATTGTTGAACCCTCGATACACGGACAATTCGTATTCGATGGGGCCGGAATGGTTCCATCGAACACCCATCGCCGGTCCGCCTGGAAAAGAGGTCACGCGCGCCAAGTCTACCGATGAACTTTCCGGCGCCCACCGTTGCTTTGGCAGCGGAATTCGGCTTGGAGTCAGGCGCGGCTGCCAGACGGCCTCAAAAGTATTCCGACCCTCTTCGACGTTGATTCGACCTGCAGTAACTGCAAGAAAGTCGTTATCGACCACCGTCAGAAAGTCCCGAGGTGCGAACCGATCCGTCGGCGTCACCAGATCGGTTTTTCCCCACCGGATGAACTGTTTTCCGACTTCGATCGCAACAGGCCCGCGATGATACGTGGCGCCGAGGCGGCGCACTTCACCAGAGGGTCTCTGGATCTCTCGATCCCACCACGAAAGCGTTAAATTCCGTTCGACCTGCCGATGCGTATCGGTTCTGAAATCCAGCGCACCGGCAATCTGAAGGGCATTAAATCGTTGATAGAAACCTTCGTACCGCAACAGAGAATCGCCGATTGCATGAGAGGAATCATTCGAGCCCTCCTGTGGATAGAACGTCCCATCCGTCTCCAGAAACCCACGTTGGGTATAACTTTGAGCCGCGCAAGTTGCGGTGGTCAGCAGCAGGGCGAGCAACAGACGCATCAGGATTCGCGGCGAAGCGCCTGAAGCGTGAAGGCATCGTCTTTCATTGGTATGTTGTATTGCAGCTTTTCAATCCTGAGGATCGTATGACTATTTCGCTTCAGATCCAGCATGTCGATCTGATGCGCCGTCCAGATGCCCTGATCGTTGCGAAAATCGCTGTAATGGGCGCGGCGAACCATCTGTTCCTTCGCGTAGTTTTCAATCTGGGCAAAGCCGAAGTTATCTTTGCGGATCCACAGGTAAGAGTAGCTGTACTGCGAAACCTTGGATTCGCGTGGTGTCGATTGCACCTTCCAGCATGAAGTGCCATCGATGGATTCTTCGCCGAGCAGTTTAAAATCAAACTGATTCGTATCGCGCTCCTCGAGATCTTCGAAGCTGAAATCCGTGCCGAAGAACCGTGTCGATCGATCTTGAAGCGCGATTCTTCGCTCGCGATTGATAGCGGGTGTCCACATCCACTGGTCGGAAGAACGATCGGGATGATTGATGATCAGAAGCGCAACCCCTTTCACCTCGGCGGGCGCTATGAATCGAATAACCGCCTTGCTGTCGCCATGCGAGCCTGTCCGGTCATAGATCCATCGCTTTTCCGTGATCTTGTTTTTTGCGTCAATGACCTGAAGTGTCCCCTCGTATCGCTGCGACTGAGACGTCGTGCGCCGTTGCGCCTCGTCGACAATTTGGCGGGGAGCCAACTGCAGGTAAAAGAGCAACAGAACGACCGCGAGTTTACTCATATTCCAAGGCCTCCACGAGGCTTCCTCGAACCGCCCTCTCTGCAGGACCCAGAGCGGCAAGGAAGGCGGCGGCGAGAATAGTCGGCACCATCACTGCCATGAACCCGGTCGGAAAGATGTAATCCAATGCAATGCCGCCAAGATCTCTTTTGAACATACCGAGGCTGTAATAAAGATTGATCGCGCCAAGGCCGGTCCCTAACACCAGGCCGATCACGCCGATACTCAATGCCTCGAGCCATACCGTCTTTCGGATCTGGTTTCGCAGGCCGCCGACCGCCTGCATAACGCCCAGTTCGCGTCGTCGATCTGTGATCGATACAGTCAAAGTATTCACAATCCCCAGAACGGCGACCAGCACCGCGACTACGATCTGGTTGTAGGTCATGGCGAACCATTGATCGAGCAACTTCATGATCCAGTCGCGAACTTCGCGATTCGTCAGGACGAGCAGGCGTCCATGTCCGGCAAGGGCGTCAACTACACGTTGCCGCACTACCGCTTCCGCATTTCCTTTTTTGACGTACACGCGCGCGATATTGACCGAATCGTCCTTCCACCACTTGCGGTACACGGACCGATCGATAACCACCGAACCCTGCAAGTCCGAATAATCGCGAATGATGCCGACGACCGGGAGTTTCAGCAGACCGGACGGGGTGGGTAACTCAACCATGCTGCCCATCGCGGCATTCAGGTTTGTCGCGAATGATTCGGAAACGATCAGCCCCCTGCCTTCAGCCGTCAATCGATTCATTTCGTCCAGAGAGCCGGCAACAGGAACGCGTCGCACGGTCTCAGCGGCCTTGGCAGTTTCTATGGCCAGCGCCATCACGGGCGTTCCATGATAGGTCAACCTCGCTTCGCGAAGCAGTTGCACCTGCGCAACGCCTTCGACGCCTTCGATCAACGCGCCGATGTCCTCATGGAATGTCAGGCTGCGCGCCGCAAGATTCTGGCTTGTCGTGACGAAAAAGTCAGGATTCAAGGCGTTGTTCATCCACTCATCCACCGAACTGAAGAACGAATGCGTGAAGCCGCCGAAGCCGACGACCATTGCAAGCGATAACATCAGAGCAGAAACTGTCGCCGATGTGCGGCGAGGCGCTTGCACGAGGCTATCGGCGGCAAGGGTTCCCTCGGCAGGAAGCAATCGCTTCAGAATCGGGCGCATGGCTTTTGCAAGCAACAGCGTCAAGGTTGGGGCGAGCAGCAGTCCCGCAGTGATCATGAGAACATAGCCCGTATAGAAAAACACTTTCGAGTAAGAGAAATACAGGCATCCAACGGATATTGAGAATGCTGTAACGGCTAACCATCGCCTCCGCCGATTTTCTCCCGCCGAGAGAACCTGGTATTTGCCCTTCTGCAGTGCTTGAACGGGATCGACACGAGCGGCTTTTCGCGCCGGAATCCAGGCGGCAAAGATGCTCGTGCCGACACCAAGGAGAATTCCGGTCGCGATCAACCACGGATCGAGAAGCAGATCCGTGACCTGGTGGCTCAGCCCACCGGCGGTTTCAAAGATAGCGCTGATGTAGGTTGCAATCGCCGAAGCCGCGGCGATGCCCAGAATTGCACCGACAATAGATCCGACAATTCCCGCAACAATACTTTCGAGGAGAAACAACCGCAGGATCTGGCCGCGCGACGCCCCAAGTGCGCGCAGAATTCCGATTTCTGCCCTTCGGTGAGTCACCGCGATGCCGAATGAGTTGTAGATGATGAACATTCCGACCAGCAACGCAAACAGGCTCGATATCGTCATTGCAGTCGAGTAACTCTGCAACAATGCTTCGAAATGGCGGCCGCGCGCAGAAGGCGGATCGACCTGAAAGCCGGGTCCCAGGGCCGCCTGCAGCGCTGCCTGGCATCGGTCCACAGTGACGCCGTCTTTTGCCCTGACGTCGATTCGATCGAAACGCCGGCCACGGCCGAGCTCCTGCTGGGCGGCGTATATATCCATGATTGCCAGGTTTCCACCGAAAGCCTGTGCCATGCCCGCCGGACTCATAATGCCGCGGATCGTGAATTCCTTTTTTCCGTTGATGGTCATCAGCGGAAGCTTGCTATTGACTGCCAGGTGGTTGCGTTCGGCGAATTCACGGGTAACCATGAGCGAGTCCGGCTGTGCCAGAAATACGAGCGGATCGTCGATGAGCGCATCTTCGCCGTCTTTGAGCTCGTAATCGCGAAGACTGCGATCCGACGTCATATCCGTTCCCAGAAGCAGGATGCTTCCTTGTCCCGGTACGAGCGTTTCCACGGAGGCTTCGATCACAGGAACCGCCACGCCGACCTCAGGAACGGACTGGACGCGCTCCAGTACGGCCTCGTCAAATCCGAATTCTCCTGTAGAGACCTGCAGTTGGGTTGATCCGGCGATCTGATCGACCGTCCGATCGAAGGCCCTGAAGATGGACCGGTTCGCCGTATGGATGGCGACGAAAACGGCCACGCCGAGTACGATTCCCGCCAGAGTGAGAATCCAACGCAGAAGGTGCCGTCGCAGATAGGGCCAGCTCAATAGCCTCAAGAGCATCATCTCCGGCTGTCCTCCACGATCATTCCGTCCCGTAGAGCTACAGTCCGCTCACAACGCGCTGCTACTTCAGGATCATGCGTAACAATCAGGATTGTTGAACCAAGACGGGTATGGAGGTCTGTGATCAGTTTCAAGATCTCCTGGCCGGTATGCGTGTCCAGGTTGCCCGTCGGTTCATCGGCAAGCAGGATAGGAGGATAGACAGATAAGGCGCGGGCGATTGCGACCCGCTGCCGTTCTCCACCCGAAAGTTCATCCGGCAAGTGTTCCAGGCGATGCCCGAGCTGAACCAGTTCAAGAAGCTCTTTGGCCCGGTCCTCGATTTTCCGTTTGGGCCACTTCCTTAGATGGAGGGGCAGGGCAACATTCTCCAGGCAGTTCAGCGTCGGAAGAAGGTTGAAAAACTGGAATACGAAGCCAATCTTATCGCGTCGAACTCGCGTCAGGTCGTCGTCCGAAAGCTTGCTCAGCTGTTCCCCTTCGATAAGGATCTCCCCGGAACTTGGCCGGTCCAGGCCACCGATGAGGTTCAGAAGGGTGGATTTCCCCGAACCCGAAGGACCGACGATCGAAACAACCTGCCCCCTGGCGATTTCAAGATCGATGCTCTCCAGTGCCGTCGCCTTGCGCTTTCCCTCGAACACCTTCGAGACATGGTGGAGTGCTATCATCCTTTGCGATGATAACAGACCGCGAAGAGACAGGCAGGAACACAAGAAGCCCAAGAGGCACAAGAAAAAACACTCTGCTGATTCTTGTCCCTCTTGTGCTTCTTGTGTTCCTGCCCCTCCTGGCACAGACGACCATCACGAGCCCAAAACAGCAGTTCGGGTTCGCCATCGGTGACGACTATCAGCTGGTAAATTACACGCAATATGTCGAGTATCTGAAGAGACTTGCCCGGGAATCCGATCGCATCACGCTGCAGGACATTGGCAAGAGCTCTGAAGGCCGGTCAATGTATCTGGCCATCATCACGTCTCCCGCAAACCAGCGGAAAATAGAGCGATATAAGGAAATTTCCGAAAAGCTGGCCCATGCTGAAGGCCTGAACGATGAACGGGCGCGAGTCCTTGCTGCGGAAGGCAAGGCCGTGGTTTGGATCGACGGCGGAATTCACGCGAACGAAGTTCTCGGCGCGCAACAGCTTATCGAAAACATCTACGAACTTGTCAGCCGTACGGATGCGGAGACGACGCGGTTGTTGGATGATGTGATTGTCCTCGATTGTCTTGTGAACCCCGACGGAATGGAGCTGGTATCGAACTGGTATATGCGGCAGCCTGATCCCCCACAACGCTCGTTGAATGGCGTTCCGCGGCTGTACAACAAATACGCAGGCCACGACGACAACCGCGACTTCTACATGTCCGCGCTTGCGGAAACCGACGCGATCAATCGCGTTTTATTTCGTGAATGGTTTCCCCAGATCGTTTATGACCATCATCAAACGGGCCCGGCAGGCGCAGTGATGTTTTCGCCCCCGTTTCGTGATCCGTTCAACTACTTCATGGATCCTTTGGCGATCAGCCTGGTTGATGAGATCGGTGGTGCCATGCATAGCCGGTTTGCTGCGGAAGGCAAACCCGGGGTCACCTCGCGTTCCGGCGCGACCTACTCGACTTGGTGGAATGGAGGACTCCGCACCAGCCCATATTTTCATAATCAGATCGGGTTGTTGACGGAGACGATTGGAAATCCGACTCCTACCGCTATTCCATTCGTACCTGAGAAGCTGCTTCCGAAGTCCGACCTCCTGCTCCCGATCGGACCCCAGGCAACATGGCATTTCCGTCAATCCATCGAATACTCGATGACGGCTAATCGGGCTGTTCTGGATTATGCGGCCCGCAATAAGGACCGCCTTCTTTTTGACGTTTATCGAATGGGGATGAATTCCATCGAACGCGGAAGCCGCGACACGTGGACCACAACGCCCCGGCGTATTCAGGCCGCAAAATCTATTGATGACCTTCACAACCCAAAGCTGCGCGATCCGCGCGCGTACATAATTCCTTCCGATCAGCCGGATTTTTTGACAGCCGGGAAGTTTGTCAATGCGTTGATCAAGAATGGCGTTACTGTCGAACGGGCGACGGCGCAGTTCAACGTGGACGGGAAAGCCTATCCCGCCGGCTCTTTCATAGTGCGAACGGCACAGGCGTTCCGGCCGCAGGTTCTGGACATGTTCGAGCCGCAAGATCATCCGGATGACTTCGCCTATCCGGGCGCCTCGCCGACTCCGCCTTACGATATCGCTGGTTGGACGCTTGCTTTCCAGATGGGTGTGAAATTTGATCGCATTCTGGAAGCCTTCGAGGCTCCGTTACAGAAACTTACATCTGAAGTTAAAGCACCGACCGGAAAGATTACGGGCGTTTCAAATCCTGCCGGCTATCTGCTGTCTCATCAGGTCAATGATTCGTTTATCGCAATCAATCGCCTCCTGCATGACAACGAAGGTGTGGAGTGGCTGAAGAGTCCCTTCACGGTAAACGGAAAGAACTATCCGGCAGGAACGCAATACATTCCGTCAAGGTCCGGTACGTTGCCGAAACTGAGAAAAATTGCCGACGAGACCGGGATTTCCTTTGATGCAGTCGCCGCAAAGCCGGCTGTCGACTCGTTGGCCTTGAAAGCGCCGCGAATCGCGTTATGGGATCGTTCTGGCGGATCTGTGCCATCGGGATGGACGCGATATGTCCTCGAAAACTTCGAATTTCCGTTTACCGTCGTGTTCGACGATGCGATCCAGGCCAGTGATTTCTCGCGAAAATTCGATGTGTTGGTTCTGCCCGATGATGCGCCTTCATCATCGGTTCTCCAGGTTCAGGCGTTTTTGCAACAAGGGGGAACCGTTGTGGCGGTGGGCCATTCCACGAAGATCGCATACGCCTTGAATTTGCCCGTATCGGATGCGCTCGGCACACTGACGCGGCGCGACTTTTATGTTCCTGGATCGTTGCTGGAGGGACGCATCGACAACACGAAGCCTCTCGGCTACGGCATGCCGGATCACGCCGACTTTTTCTTCGAAAATGACCCGGCTTTCCGAGCCGGTTCAGGCGCCACTGCCGTGGCCTGGTATGATTCGCCAACACCGCTGCGAAGCGGCTGGGCCTGGGGACAAAAGAATCTCGAGAATGCGGCCGCAGTTGTTGAAGTGCCGGTGGAAAAAGGCAAATTGTTCCTGTTTGGCCCGGAAATCCTCTTCCGTTCCCAGGCCCACGGTACCTATAAGCTCTTCTTCAACGCAATTTTTTACGGCTCGTCTGGCCGGTAGGAGAAATTCTTCGGTTGAGTATGCTCGGGATTCGCAGGCCTGTCGGAGAATGATACAGTTCAAGAGTAGGCGCGGGCTTTACGCCCGCGTTCCACCACAAACAAAGAATTTTGTGTTGGAATTTTTGAACGCGGGCATGAAGCCCGCGCCTACGTCAGTGGTACAGCAGCAGGTAGACCACGACGCCTGTCACGGAAACATACATCCAGACCGGAAACGTCCATTTCGCTGCACGGACGTGATTGCCGAAGCGCCCCTTCGCTGCGAGAAAAACCGTGCGCAAAACCATCGGGAGAGTGAGTGCCGCTAAGACCGTGTGCGTCAGCAGTAGAGGAAAGTAAACATCCCGGATCCAGCCCTGCTTCGTAAACCGCACGGACCCCACGTTGTAGTGATAAGTCAAATACGAAGTGAGAAACAGCGCCGAGACGACAACGGCCGCCACCATGCACACCTTGTGCGCGCGAATATTTTTTTGTTTGATGAAGTAGAAGCCCGTACCAATCAGAAGCGCGGCTGTCGCATTCAACCCGGCGTTGACGGTGGCGAGGTCTGAAATTTCGATCACAGGAGACTCCTCGCATCGGCCGCCAGCCGGTTCAGTTCTGCTTCTTCAGTACCGCTGTAATACCCGCGAATCTGCCCTTGCTTGTCCACGAGGACGAATCGCGTGCTGTGCGTGATGGGCTCGAGAGGTGTACCCTCGTCATCCTCCAGCGGCAGTTTGAAACCTTTGATGCAGATGTCATACAGCGCCTGCTTGTCGCCGGTGAGGAACAGCCAGCGGTCCCGTGAAGCGCCATGCTCAGCGGCATAGGCGGCGAGTGCTTTCGAGGTATCGCGCGCCGGATCTACGGTGAAAGATACCATGCGGATATCTGCCGGCATGCCCTCTTGCAGCTTTCGCATTTTGTCCGTCATCACGGGGCACGTCCCGCCGCAATTGGTGAAAATGAAATCCGCGACCCAAACCTTACCCTTGAGTTCTTGAAGCGCCACGGTTCTATCGGACTGGTCGGTCAGGGAAAAATCAGGTACCGGATAGAAGATCTCGAGCTTCGGGGCGCGGCTGCACGACAGGGCAAGAGCCGAAACCAGAAATGCAGTTATGAATCTCATGTTTTATCAAGCATCATGAGCAGCAACAGAGCCGGCAGATACAGCACCGAAACTCTCAACAAGCGGTGTGCATGCGTATTGGACCGGAAAAGCGCCACTGCGAAGCCATAGCCAAGATAGATGAAGCCGAACAAAATGGCGCCGAGCAGGTAGATCATTCCCGTCAATCCAAAGAACGTCGGCAGTACGCTGATCGGAATCAACGCGCAGCAATACAGAATGATTTGTCGGCCTGTCCGTTGTCCGCTGCCGTGCATGGAAAAACCTGCGCGAAGATAATCTTCTGTGAAAATCCACGCGATCGCAAAAAAGTGCGGCATTTGCCAGAGAAACAGAATCGCGAAAAGCGACAAGGCGACCGCGTCGATTTCGCCTCGCGCCGCTGTCCATCCCATCACGGGCGGCGCTGCGCCGGGGAAGGCGCCGATCAGGGTGCAGAGCGTTGTGCGTGTCTTGAGCGGCGTATAAATCAGAATGTATCCCACCAGAGTCGCCGCGCCGATGGCGCCTGTTATGAGGTTCACGAACAAAATGAGATACAGGACGCCGGCTATCGCAATCGCCGCGGAAAAAACCAAAGCTTCATGAGGAACAATACGACCATCCGGCAGAGGACGCCGGCGCGTCCGAACCATGCGCGCGTCCAGGTCGCGTTCAAAATACTGGTTCAAGGCGCTGGCGCCGCTGGCAACCAGGGCTGTTCCAAGAATCGTGTGGAAGAGGAGCAGGAAATTAAGGCCGTCCCGCGATCCCATATAGAATCCGACGAGCGTCGTGATCAGTACCAGGAATGTGATGCGCGGTTTCGTCAATTCTACGAAATCGGCCATGCGCACTCGCCGCCTCGTCAATTCCAGAGGTGTTACTTCCATGCGGGAACTCCGGTGAGGAACATTGCAAACGCCCGAACGAAGGGAATGTTTTCTTGCATTACTATGAAGGATCACCACAGAGGCCAGAGAGCCGCTCTACGCTCTCTGGGCCTTTGTGGTTTTCGCAGCAGACTAGTCTGCTGCCTTATCGTTGGCGTTGTACGAGAAGTTGACTTCCTTCTTGTCGTTGTCGCCGACCATGACCATCATCGTCTTCTTACCGAATTTCTCGTGCCAGGCGGTGATTTCGTAGTTGCCCGGAGGCAGCTTCAGCTCGAAGGAGCCGTTCGCCTTTGACACCGTAGTGAATGGATGATCGAAGACGCCGACAAATGCGCCCATCCACTTGTGCACGTCGCAGCGAATCGGCACCGGAACTTCAGGAGTGCCGAATTTCGTCGGGCTGACCATCCCTTTCACGGGCTGGCCCACGTTGAACTGAGGATTCTTTTCGGCCCACACATGGATGTTGTGCAGGGTCATATCGTCATTCTTCACGTTGAGAGTCTGATTGGTCATGATCGTGAAGACGTGTGGAATGTAATGGCAGTTCTGTTGCATGATCTCGACGGGCGACGACGGAGCTCCATAGCTCGCCCCGGCGGGCAGGCCGCTGCTCACAAACACGATAACGTTCTCGAGGCCTCCGTCGCTGACCTTTACGGTCTCTGTCGTCGGATAGTCGGCCGCGTGCATCTGACAATACGGATCGGACGACATCTGAATCTTGTCGTTCGCGGGAGGCATTCCCTCGAAACCGATCTTGCCACTCACGGTTGCAGTGGCTTTGGACATGTCGAAGCTGTTACCGGATGCGGCCGCGCCGCCGCCACCGGGAGCAGCAGGAGGTATGTCGCTCGAACTGCCGCCGCCACACCCTGCCACTAACGCCACGACGAGAAGCGAGGCGCAGAGCAAAAGAGTTCGTTTATGCATTTTTAGGATCTCCAGTTTAAGGTTGGTAATGAACAATAAAATTCAATCTTAAAATATATCGCAACTTGTTGGTTTTGATTGCCACAAAAGCACAAAAAGCACAAAGGGGAACGACTCGTTCCCCTTTGTGCTTCTTTGTGCCTTTGTGGGCTGATCTACTTCGTTACACTTCCGCTACTCATAACCGGCTTGGCGCCACCAACGGTGACGAACAGGTGGTCACGAATGGCCTGGATCTGCGCTTTCACGTCGCCGCCAAGGATGTCCTTGAACGGACTGACCGGCACGCCCTTCTCGTCTGGCGGGAAGAAACTCGGCATTCTCGTTCCAGGGAAGATCTTCTGCGGATCTGCAACCCACTGCAACACCCAATCCGGACGCAGCCGCTGATGTGCCAGCTGGAGATTGGGCGCCATATCCTCCGCCGATTTACCCGGCGGGATCGCGTTGCTCGTTGGATGACAGCTCTGGCACTGCAGCTTGGTGAACAGCTCAGCGCCGATCTTCAGGCGTTCCGGCGTCGTCTCGATCTCCGTGTTGATGAACGGATAATCGACTTTATCGAGCGCCGAGAAATAGCGTTCGATTGTCCCGGCCTGCTGCTCCGTGAAATGGAAGGTCGGCATGCGTGCGGTGAGCCATGGACGCAGTTTAACGGTTCCGGGATCCTTCAAGAACGGATGCAGCCAGAGCGGTTGAGTCTTGAAACCTTCCGTGTTCAGGTTTGGCGGCCACTGGGCTTGTTCCTTGGTCGGACGGATATCTCCGCCTGCGCCTTCGACGAGATGGCATCCTCTGCAGTTCTTCTCGGCGATGAGGGAACGCCCTTCCGCTATGGCCTGGGTGGTCCGGTCGTGCATTTCCAGCGGTACAGGATCTTTGACCATGCTGATCAGCACGCCCGAAATCGATTCCACGTCCTTGTCGCTGAAATGGAAATTCGGCATCTTCAGCAGTTCGTCAGGACGCTTCACACGGCCGACATCGAAAATGCGCGGATCTTTCAGCTTGGCTTCGTACCACGCATGACGCGAATGCTCGATTGGCAGGAACCCGAAGTCGAGCTGCGAAATAAGCTTGCTGCCGGCTTCGGTCAATTCGGTCCCGATCGGCTGCGTTTTCTCGAATTTCGGAATGTTGTGGCATCCGAAGCACCCATATCGGCTGATGAGACGTTCGCCGACGTACAGGTTCTTCTGGTCCGGGTTCATATCTTTCAGTTTCGCGCGAGCCTCGATATCGGTGGAGTTGTTCCGTAAAAGTTCGAGCGCTACGTCGTCCAGCGCCGCCTGATCGATCTGCGGCAACGGCTTGTTTTCCCAGTCCGCATTTTTCAGCGAGGACAGATATGCCGCCACGTTTGCAGCTTCTTCATCGCTCAATCGCAGACTCGGCATTTTGGTTTCAGGCCAGACCTGTGTTGGATCCTTTACCCAGTTGTAAATCCAGGACTGCGTGACTTTACTGCCCTGGTTTTCCAGGTTGAATCCATGCCGGCGCCGGATCTGGCTTTGATTTGCGACTTCCTGGATTTGCCCGATAGCATGGCATCCGAAGCATCCCACCGTTTCGACGATCTGTTTACCCATCGCCGCATTGCCGTTGGTCTTTCCAGCCGGCAGTTCTTTCGGTTTGGAATTCGCCCAGAGGTATTCGGCGATCGCATTGATTTCGGCAGCATTCCGCTTGTCCCAGTATGGGGACTTGCCCTGCGCCTCGCCGTTATTGCTGTTCCACCAGAACTGCGGCATGCGGGCCTGCGATTTGAACGCCTTCGGATTCTCCAGCCACTTACGAACCCAGTCCTTGGTCAGTTTGCCGGAAACGGTCGAAAGATCGGGTCCGACTTTCCGGACATTGTCGTATCCGGGAAGCTTGTGGCAACCGAAACAGCCGTAGATGCGAATGAGATCGCGGCCGGTATTGAGGGCTGCTGCTTTCGGCACTTCCGGGCTCGAGTTGTGACACTTGTAACAACCGGCTTCGATGTTGTTCATCGGGATCATCGGCTGCGGGATGAACTCGTCTTCCGTCCAGTTGTATTTCTTCTGCCACTCCTTGCGCTGCTCTTCGCTGCGTGGCATGTGCGCTGCATTCACGAAGCTCGTCGCGCGGTCCAGCCCGCCGTGACAGCTGGTGCAGCCAAAGTTCTCCATCGGATGCGGCGATCCCGAGCTTATATAAAGGTCCAGATTCGGATGCGTTTTGAACGGTTGCGGCGCGTCCTGGTAGATCTTTTGATCGATCCCCAGATGACAGGTTGTGCAGCGGTCGACTCGTGGAATCGCTTTGAACGGCTGATCATTATAAAGATTGCTCAGGATGACTTGATTGATACGTTCCGAGGGATTCATGAAATCGAAGACCGGCGCGTTGCGGAATGAAACAATCAATGCGCCCGGATTGAGTGTGTCGAGATGCGTGCGCAACCGTGTGTAATCGCCCAGCATCTGTTCACGGCTCTTTTGCAGCTCGTCGCGTTTGCCGACGTATTTTGTGAGATCGTCGTTTGCGGCTCGCAGATCCAGCGTGACCTTATCCAGATCCGCTTTGTAGTCGTTCATTTCCTTCTCGGTTCCCTTTAACTTGTCACCGAGTTTCTGCGCATTCGATGCCTTATGGGCCGCTGCGTCTTCGTATTCGTACTTGTCGCTATCGTAGCGGGCTTTTGCGAAACGATAGTTCTCATCCACGCCGTACTGCCTGGCATTCAGATCGCTGACCTGCTTCTCGATTTTGCTGATCTGCGCTTCGTTCTGCTGTTCCTGCCCGCGCACCTGCTTAATCTGCTGGTCGAGTTGCGTCAGTTTGTTGCGGTCGAATGACGAGGAAACCTGCTGAATGTCCTTCTGCGTCTTCTGGATCTGCAGCCGTACGAAGTCGCGCTGATATTTTTTCCACTCGCGCGAATAGTCGACGAGCACGACGAAAATGGTGAATCAGAAACAGAAGCAGACTCGAAATGGCGAACCACTTATGGAGCGAGTCCATTACGTACAGACGATCGCCGCGTTTTTCGATGTTCATAGCGGGAATTTTTTTCGCGGGTGTCGGTATGGGCGGCTTTTTGTGTCCGCCCTCGTTGGGAGTTTCACTACTCACAAATTAATACTCCGTAAGAAGGGACCACAGCATGTTTCTGTGGTCCCTTCCCCTAAATGTTAAAGAAGTACTCAGGAATACCAATGATGTATTTCAAATTAAACAGCCAGCGCAGCACCATCTTGATCGGCAGCGCTGTCATGCAAAGCAACAAGAAAAGTCATGACGTGGAACCGGATCGGTCCAAGGGTCTGGTAAAAGCCTTTGAACCACTTCTTCGCCAGCAGCGGCGGAATCAACAGGAAGTATCCGAGCACCACAATGAATCCAAACATCTCTCGAATGAGTGGGTTTTTCGGCAGCCCTGTGCCGAGACCTTTCACCCAGATGTATTCCGAAAGATTCACGTTCACGAGGGCCTCGAGTTTGTGAATATCCCAGAACTCATACGGACCAAAGAAGTTCCAGTTCGGACCTCGCAAGGAACGTCCCAAGGATGACGAGCAGAATCCAGAGGATTAAGAAACCGAACAGGAACGTGGTGATCTCCCAGCGGCGTTCCTTGAGCGTGTAGTACCCGTTCCCTTTGGGATTCGTATCGATATAAGGAATAGCCATCAAGCCGACGATGATCAATCCCGGAAAGACGACGCCCGCCAGCCACGGATCGAAATACACCAGCATTTCCTGAAGACCGAGGAAGTACCAGGGCGCTTTCGATGGATTCGGTGAACTCGATGGATTCGCAGGATCTTCCAGCGGCGCCTGCAGCGCCATGGACCAGCCAATCAGGAGAATGGTCAGCAGCACCATACAAATGAGTTCGGTGTAAACGAGGTCGGGCCACGTCAGGACTTTCTCGGCCGTTTCTTCCTGCTCGATGAGCGGCTTGCCCTCCTCTGTTCGCTGGTCGTTACGAACAGCTTCACGTAGTGAGAACCAGGTGAAGAAGGGCACAAGGAACAGCATGCCCACGATCGGCACATTGTCGGGCTTCGTGACGATTTTCACGAATTCTTTGTCGAAGACGCTTAAGCCGAGAAAGATAAACATGGCCGCGAACCAGATAATCGCCGCCTTGTTGGTATAGAACGTACGAGGATATTTCAGCGAGACGATGAGCAGGATGGCGGCTGCACTGATCAGCCAGTACGGGGCCGTAAGGAAATTGATGATTTCTTTGATGAACAACATATTCGTCCTCCCCGTTTTCTATAGTGGACCGGAGATGCCGCCATCACGACGGATACGCCAGAAGTGAATCGCCATCAGGAATCCGGCGACCAGAGGCAATCCGACGCAATGCAGAACGTAGAACCGCAGTAACGCGCCTTCACCGACGAACCGTCCGCCAAGCAACGCGAAGCGAGCATCGCTGGCGTTGTTGACGAGAGGAATATCGCCGAGTTTAAGCAGCGCGGAACCAGGGCCTTCGTGTCCCGCAAAAGGTGTTGCTCGAGCCATATTACTGCCGACCGTGATGGCCCAGATGGCCAGCTGATCCCACGGCAACAGATATCCGGTGAAGCTCAACAGCAGCGTCAGAACGAGAAGGATCACGCCGACGTTCCAGTTGAACTCCCGGGGTGGCTTATACGAGCCCGTCATGAACACGCGATACATGTGCAGCCACACCGCAATGACCATGGCGTGCGCACCCCACCGGTGTATCTCGCGCATGATGCCGAGGGGAACCTGTTCGCGCAGGTCTCGAATATCGACGTACGCGTATTCCAGTGTCGGGCGGTAATAAAACATCAACAGCAGGCCCGTAAATGTCAGTACGAGGAAAAGAAAGAATGTGATTCCACCCATGCACCACGTGTAGCGCATGCGGATGCCGGACTTTCGAACCTTCACCGGATGCAGATGAAGAAAGACGCTGCCAAGCATCACGAGCATGCGTTTGCGGTCGGAGTCCGGCACGCCCACGCGGAAGATGGATCGATAAACCTGACTTTCCTGGATCTTTTCGCCGATCTTTGCCGGCGAGAGATCCTTGAACGTTTCTTTTAATCGATCTTTTAGGTTAGCCATAAAACCTTATGAGCAAATTAGAGTTTTAAAAACGCTGCAGGATTTTCCCATTCGCCTTTTTCTTCCTGGAATTTCCTGCTCTTGTCGACGAGGATCTGACCGTCATCCGCGAGGCTGATCGCATAGCGTTCCAGCGGTCGCGGCGTAGGGCCCTCAAAGTTCACACCTGTTTTGTAGTAACCACTGCCATGGCAGGGGCACTTGAACTTCTGCTCGGCTTCCAGCCAGTTTGGCGTGCAGCCGAGATGGGTACAAACGGTGGACAACGCATAAATGCCACTCGACTTTCCCCATTGATCGAAGGCACTGCGAACGAGCCAGACGGCGGACTTTTGCTTATAGCGTTCGTCGACCTGGCCTACCTGAATTTCGCTGGGAAGTCCGGCCTTGAACGTTGGAGGTGGTTCAAAGAGGACGTTCGGAAACATGAATCGCGTCGTCGCCGTTGCCGCAGCAAGCATCGATGCAGTAAACGCAGTCCACGCCAGCGTCATCCAGGAAAGGAATGAGCGGCGCGGCATCGCTGCTTTGGCGGCCGGCGCTGCCGGCTTAGCCGCTGGAGCCGGCTTGGTTACAGCCGGCTTCGGGGGAGCGAGTGGGTCTTCCTTACTCATGGGAATCTCCCGTTAATAAAAATATGATGTAGTGCGCGGGGTTTAGCCCGCGTACCCGGTTACGAAAACTTTTTCAATGCTTCCAGTGAAGCATCGCGTACAGCCAGATCAGGGTCACCCTGGCTGAGCGCGAGTATTCTATCCTTAGCAGGTTGAAATTTCAGTATTCCTAGACACTTCACAGCGTTAATTAATAGCTGGCTCTTCTGCTCCACCGTGAAGCCCTGCAGCTTGTCGATGTAGTCATGGTCGATCAACTTCATCAGCACATCGCTTCCTGAAGCGTCGTCGACTTGAGCCAGGGCGATCGCAGCATACCAGCGAACTTCCTCGTTCGAGTCGTTGAGCGCGCCTTGCAAGTCGTGAATGGCCGCAGGATCCTTCAGTGCACTCAGAACAAATGCCGCCATCTTCCTGATCGCGGGATCTGTACTGCTCAGGCGCTGCACCACGCTCGGCGTTGCGGACTTATCCGCGATTGAGCCCAGGGCCAGAAGGTTGTTCATCTGATTGTCAGTATCGGTATCGTTCAAACCGTCAACCAGAGCAGGTACAGCCCTTGGATCGCCCAGGTGACCCATCGTCAAAGCGAGATATCGTCGGATTCGTGGGTCACCATCATGGGAACCTTGATAAACCTTGATCAGGTCATTCACGAAGTCCGATTTCCTGAGCTTGTCTTTTTGCGAGGCAATCATGTTGGAGAGCTCGTAGGCCGACTGCCAGCGGCAGCACAGTTCCGAACCCGTGCGGACTTCATTTAGATATTCTTGCGGAGATTTCTGTTCGTACGTCAGATAACCAAAGAGTAGAAAAATTCCGATACAGATCGCGATGATGATGAGCGGAAAGAGAAAAAACTGCGCAATTAGAAGCGATGTCGGTTTCTTAACTTCGAGCAGATCTTCCGGAACGGGGATTGACACACTATTGCTTTTCGTTTCCATAAGAGAACAGAGAAGAATAGGTGATCAGATAGTGTTAAATCAAGGGGACGAGGGGTTCAGTCGCTTCGCGGCTGAAACGGAGCCGCCCCGGAAATGACGTTAGCCTTCTCAAAATCGGCCACGTCCTTATCGCTATACCCGATCATCTTCAGCACATCCGGGTTGTGCTCGCCGAATTTCGGCGGCGCCTTCTCGACAGCGCCCGGGGTTTCCGACAGCTTGACCGGAATTCCAAGCACCTTGAGAGGCCCGTATTCCGGATGCGTCAATTCCGCCACCATCTGTCTGGCGTGAATGTGAGGATCTTCAAGGATCTCGGCCACAGAATTGATCGGACCTGCAGGGATGCCGACCTCCGCCATCGCGGCGATGATCTCGGCCCGCGTTTGTTTTGCGACAATCTGCTCGATTCTGGGCCGCAGTTCGCTGTAATTGGCCAGCCGGGCTTTCATCGATTCGAACCTCTCGTCGTGAGCCAGTTCCGCGAAGCCCAGTATCTGACAGAAATTCTCCCACTGCTTCTGGTTCGTGACGGCAATGTTCACGAATCCATCCTTCGCCTGGAAACATTCGTACGGCACGATCGAAGGATGCCGGGTTCCTGCCCGTTTCGGAGAACGGCCTGTCGAGAGGTAAATCAAGGCGTGATACGTCAGCGTCGATACCATTCCGTCCAGCAAGCTGACATCGACAAGTTGCCCCCTGCCGGTTTTGTGACGTGCCAGCAGGGCGAGACAAATGCCGTTGAATGCGTACAGGCCGGCGACCACGTCGGCAAGGGAGGCGCCCAGCTTCGCCGGCGGTCCGTCCGGAAAGCCCGTCAGATCCATCATGCCCGACTCGCCCTGCGCGATAACGTCGTAACCGGGCCGGTCACGATAAGGTCCAGTCTGCCCGAAACCGGAAATCGAGCAGTAGACTGTCCTGGGATTTACCTTCGACACAGCCTCATATCCGAATCCCAGCTTCTCTAAAACGCCCGGCCGGAAGTTTTCGATCAGCACGTCGGCTCGTTCGATCAGTTGCCAGAGGATTTTTCGCCCCGCCTCCGCCTTCAGATTCAGTCCGAGGCTCTTCTTATTTCGGTTCACGGACAGGAAGTAGGTACTGATTCCTCCAATAAAAGGAGGTCCCCACTGACGACTGTCGTCGCCCAGAGGCGGCGGTTCCACCTTTATTATTTCGGCTCCCATATCGGCCATCAGCATCGTGCAGACGGGCCCGGAGAGGATGCGCGAAAGATCGACTACAAACAGGTCATCAAGAGGTTTCATGCTTATTGCAGTCGTGGTCTATGACCGCGCCTGCAGCGGCGCGCGCCCAATATTACATGTATTTTTCCTGCACTGTCATAAACTTGCCTTCTACCAACTATCTTTAGCTTGTTCAGCGGGGTTTTCACCAAATAGGAAACGCACTTCCAAAGCGGTAACGAAACGTGTCTGTTTGTGGGCAATCGCCGTCCGATTCGCGCCAATCGGGCAAATCCCCGGTTGGTCGACGAATTGCTATAGACCGGCACGTAATTATGCTAGTTGGCGGCTACAAACAAGATCCTGCCTGGAAGACCCGGACCTATCCGGTTCCGATGCCCAGCCGCAGCGGTTTTCGCTGGAAGGCATCGGCGCTGCGAAGTCTGGACCGGTTCGCTCACGGGACCGCCTCGAGTCATCCGGCTACGATCATGGTGCCCGCCCTTTACAATTTCATGCCGGCCGAGACCCTGGCGATGGGTTGGCTGAATGAAATCGATGCCCTGGTGACGATCCGGCAACGCATCATTGCCGCATCAAAGATCACAGGCTGGGATGTTTTCACCTTCCACACGCTCTACAACGCGGACCATTTCTTCGATACAACGATCGGAGCGATCCGCGATACGTGGATGAAGGAAGGAAACCTTTCAACCACAGCTCATCTCGAGACCAAACGCCGGTTCGCCAAGCCATACGACTACCATCGGATTCACGCCCGGCTGATCGAAAATCTCGTGTTTCAGTCCTCCTTGCTGGATTGGGTGGAGCGTCATGCCTCTGGCCTGCCGCTCCGCTTGCACGTGATCGGCACCGCGTTGCTTTCCGCGCTCGTTTCTTCGGGTTCGATTTCTTTCGACAGGGCAGTCGATTCGACCCTGAAGTTTGGCTCGCGCTGGGATGAGTCGCTCCGCAACCAGGTGAATGCAGGAACCGAAGACGAAGTCGGCTGGGCACGTTTCGAACAGGTATTGCGTACGATGGAAGGCCGTTCTTCACTGTCGCTCGGTGTCGCGAAGCGTGACCTGCCTGCGCCGGGGGCCCCGATACGTCCGTTCTGGTACTCACCCACGGTTAATGACGAACCCGTCCTGATCGGTACGAGCGCAGAATCGGCGTCCGCCCTCGAAACCATGAATATTGCGTCGTGGGCGTACTCGTCCAAGCCGGATCGAAGCACCGATGAACCCGTTCGTGGCTGGCTTGCCAGTCCATTGCATCCAATGGCTACCCTGTGCAAGTGGAGCGTGTCGAATTATCTTCTCGCCACCCCCGCTTCTGCGACTCTGTTTCTGGATCACATCGCCACGATCGGCCGCGAACCCGTCTTGCGGCTTCCGGCGGAAACTGTTCAGAATCGCTTGCGGCTGTCGAGGATGAAGGTCACCGGCCCCTGATTCGTCAGTTCAACGTCCATCATGGCCTGGAAAACGCCCGTCGCAACAGGTACCCCAAGCTCATCGATTTCCTTCACGAATTGCTCGTAAAGCGGTTTTGCCAGATCCGGCGGAGCTGCGGGATCAAACGAAGGCCGCCGTCCTCTGCGACAATCGCCCAGTAAAGTGAATTGCGAGACAGCAAGGATTTCTCCCTTCGCTTCTGCGATCGAGCGATTCATCTTGCCGGCTTCGTCTTCGAATATCCGCAATTCGACGATTCGCCTGGCCAGCGCCGATGCATCGTCGGCGGTATCTTCTTTTTCAACTCCGAGGAGAACGAGGATCCCTGTTCCGATGCCCGAGTGTTCCTGCCCATCGATGACGACGCGCGCCCTGGAAACCCGCTGAATGACAGCTCTCATCTCGTACTGTGCAACGCATGCAGGAACATCTGCTGAACCTTCTTATCCATTTGCCGGATGGTCTGCGTGCCCAGCGGGATTATCGCTTTCGCCATCGAACTGTGGCCGCCCGCCGAGCCGATGGCTCCGAAAGCCTCTTTGAGGACTCGCCCGGCCGAGCGTACATATCCGACGTTGCGCACGGAAATGATGTAGTTGGAATCGTACACGCCGCTGACGAAAGCCCATTCGATGCCTTCGAACGACAAACTGAAATCGGCCATTTGGGGAATCAGATCGTCGCGCTCCACGCGGCCCAGATTTACAAAGGCCACGCGGTCGATCACGCGCCGGTTCTTGAGGGCAACGCTCAGCGCATCCAGCGCCGCCGGAGGCAATTCCGGCCGCTCGATGCGCCGCATGAGATTCTGATTTGCGAGCTGATACAGATACGAAAACGCCTGGACATCCCATTCGTTCACTTCGCGCGAAAGCGCGAAAGTGTCGCTCTTGATGCCGTAAAGCAGTGCCGTCCCGAGACGCGTCCCAATGCTGCTGCCGGTACACAGTAAATATTCCAGCAGAATCGTCGATGTGGCGCCGTAGCTCGGCCGAATGTCTTTGAGATGACTTTTGTAGTTGAATTGCTCGGGATGATGATCGACAACCAGGTCGATTTCTTCCGGAGGATTTGAAAGATGAGGCGGCTGAAGATCGACGACGGCAATACGATCGAAATTCTTAATCGACTCCTTCGTCAGTTTTTCGATTTCGATTTCGAGCAGTTTGACCATCGCAATATTTTCAGGCCGCGTGACCCGGCCAAACGAAGCTAACGGCGCCGTCTGTTTGTTCCGTCCGAGAACCTGGCGCAGTGCGAGGCCGCTGGCGATGGCGTCAGGATCCGGATCGTCCTGAAGCAGAATCAGTACTGCTTCTGCGCTCTCAAAATGATTTTTCACTTCCTCGACAATCCTGGCCGTCCGTGCAAGCCGGATGTGCCAGCGTAAATTCGATTCGAGGAGTTCGGGAAGCGCTACAAAATGAGCAAAGGACTTGTACTTCTCGGGAATGCGGTCGGAATGGGACGTCAGGACAAGCGTCGGAATCTTGCGCGGCTGCCGGTGAACGCTGTCCAGAAGTCGCGCCAGCTTGTCCGGATCTTCCGATTGTGCAACAAAGAGATCCGCGGAATCTGTGTCGATCTGGTCTGTCTTTAAAAAGACGGTGCTGTTACCGGTACCGTTAAAATATTGCTTGAGAAGACCTGCTACAAAATCATCTTCTACGTAAAAGAGCGATTTCAAGGGTTTGCCCCAAAACTCCGATTCTATTCTACAGAGACGAAGACACAAAGGCACGCGCGGTTCAGTCCGCGTACCCGTCCCTTATATTCTCTCAATCAACCCGGCAATCAGTGCCGCGCGCGCCGGCAGCGACTCGATATCCACCCACTCGTCCACCGCATGGGCCCCGCCGCCGATAGCGCCCAGGCCGTCAAGCGTGGGAATACCGAGCGCGGCAGTGAAATTCCCATCCGAGGCTCCCCCGGTTGGGCCTTCTTTCAAATCGATTCCGATTTGTGCGGCCACATCGCGAGCCAGATCAAACAGCCGTTCTGTATCGCTGGTCCGCTCCATTGGCGGCCGAGTGATTCCGCCGTGAATTTCCAGCCGGGACTCTCTCAATTCAGCGGCAAGTGACCTGATCGAATGCCCAATGCGTTCGGCTTCCTCCATGGTCGGGACCCGAACATCCACTTCTGCCGCCGCTTCCGCCGGTACGACGTTCGAACGTGTACCACCCTGAACGACGCCAACGGTGACCGTCGTTCCGAGCTGTGGATCGCTCATTTTCTGAAGTTTGAGTATCTGCCGCGCGATTTCCTCGATCGCATTCACGCCCTTCTCGGGATCGATGCCGGCGTGCGCCGCGCGCCCGATGGCCTTGATTGTGAATCGTCCAACCCCCTTCCTCGCGGTTTTTAACGTGCCGCCCGGAAGCGACGGCTCGAGCACGAGAACGGCGCTGCACCGTCCGGCTTCGGCTTCGATCAAGGCGCGCGATGAAGTGCTGCCGACTTCTTCATCGCTGGTGAGCAGCACGGTCACAGGTTTGTCGCCCAAAGCGTCGAGTGCCATCATGGCCAGCAGAATTCCGGACTTCATGTCGAAGACTCCCGGCCCGACGGCGCGTCCAGCTTCGATTCTGAACCCGCGTTTCGCGATCTCGCCGGCAGGCCACACTGTATCCGTGTGTCCGAGCAGCAGAATGCGCCTGGCCGAGGTTCCGGGGAATTGCACGCGCAGGTGGTTGCCGAATTTTTCGGCCGGAATAATGTCGACTTGGGCGCCAGCTTGATGGAATTTGCGGTGAAACTGTTCTCCGAGAAAAGAGACAAATCGATCTGTGAGTCCTTTGTCGAAACTCGGGGACTCCATCGATACCATTTGTTCCAGCAGCCTTAGCGCTTCGGGAAGTTGTTCCCGGCAACGCGCGATCCGCTTCTGCATGATAGAAAAGCATAGTCTATAATCGCCACTCCATGAAACTGGCCATCCTCGGTACCCGCGGTATTCCTGCAAATTACGGAGGATTCGAGACCTTTGCCGAAGAGCTCAGTACCCGTCTTGCCGCCCGGGGACATGATGTGACGGTGTATGGCAGGTCGAATAATATTCGCCATGCCCAGCCCACATATAAAGGTGTCCGGCTCGCAATTCTTCCGACAATCGGCACAAAACATCTGGATACGGTCGCTCACACCTTGCTGTCCGTACTTCACGCCCTTCGCCGCCGTTTCGACTGCATCCTCGTTTGCAATGCAGCCAACGCGCTTTTTTGTCTAGTCCCGAGGGCGGCGGGAACTCCAGTGGCCTTGAACGTCGATGGCATCGAGCGGCTGCGCAAAAAATGGGGAAAGATCGCCCGCGCTTACTATCGGTTTTCGGAGTGGCTTGCGACGATGATACCGAATGTCATTATTGCCGATGCCAAAGTGATCCGCGATTACTATGCAAAGGAATACGGAGCAGCGACGATGATGATCGCTTACGGAGCTCCGTGCGAGCGGGTCGCCACCACGGAGATTCTCGACAGACTCGGAGTGCGGCCTCGCGAATATCTGCTCTACGTCAGCCGTCTGGAACCGGAAAACAATGCGCATCTCGTGATCGATGCGTTCGAAAAAACCCCGGGCGACAAGTTGCTTCTCATCGTCGGCGACGCGCCTTACGCTCCGAAATATATCGAGGCATTGAAAGCGACTCGGGATCCTCGAATCCGGTTTCCCGGCGCGATCTACGGAACTGGATATCGAGAACTGCAGTCGCACGCATATGCATATATTCAGGCGACGGAAGTCGGCGGCACCCATCCGGCGCTTATCGAAGCCATGGGAGCAGGGAATTGCGTCATCGCCAAGGACACTCCGGAAAATCGCGAAGTCCTTGCGAACTCCGGATTGTTCTTCAATGACTCTGAAGCACTGCGCCACCAGATCGAACTCACACTGTCCGATCTGCCGATGGTCGAACGCCTTCGCTCCAGAGCGCAGACTCGTATCAGGGAGCATTATTCCTGGGACGCAGTGACGGATGCGTATGAGAAGCTATTCCGGGAGTTGGCCGCGCATTGAA
Organism: uncultured Acidobacteriota bacterium; assembly: GCA_963738025.1. Classification (GTDB taxonomy): domain Bacteria; phylum Acidobacteriota; class Terriglobia; order 20CM-2-55-15; family 20CM-2-55-15; genus 20CM-2-55-15. The sequence continues at coordinate 95,217 of CAVTWA010000014.1, forward strand.
TGCATTGAACGGATATCAGGCATGTGATTTGTGTGGGAGCTCGCAGCCCCGATTCGTATTGCAATCGGCCAGCCTCGATGGTCCGCTGGTCGAGTGCACGGCATGCGGCTTCCGCTATGTCGGGAGACGAAAGTCACAACTGACTTTCGGCCAGGTCTCTCCTGAAGAAACCGCAGCGAAAGTACGCGAGGCGAACCGCCAGTTTCGCAGTCTTCGTCTGGACGAAGAGCATCGGCTCGCGATGTTGAATTCCAAATGGAGGCTGGATCTGATCCGAGACTTTAAAACTTCCGGGAAACTGCTGGAGATCGGATGCGCCAGAGGCGATTTCCTCAGCGTGGCCCGGGAATTCTTTGAAGCCAGTGGCGTCGAGCCAAATCCAGAACTGGCGGAATCGTCGAGCCGTATTGCTCCGGTATATCGCGATGTCATTGAGCGCACGCCCTGGACAGCTTTCGACGTCGTCGCGAGCTTTCATGTCATCGAGCATGTGGATTCCCCGCGCAACTTCATTCAAGCAGCCGTGGAGCGGCTCAATCCGGGCGGCCTTCTTGTGATCGAAACGCCGAATATCGATTCGCTTCCGTTTAAGGTTCTGAAGTCACGATGGCGGCAGTTCATTCCGGAACACTATTTCTTCTTCAATCCGAAAACGATGTCGCGGTTAATGCGCGACCAGGGTCTTGACGTCCAGCGAGTGCAGAACGTCGGTAAGTATGCCAGCTTGAGCTTCATCCTCAATCGGCTCTCACGATATGTGCGAGGCCTTCCTGAGATGGATGGACTTACTCGTCTGACATTCCGCGTTAACCCGATGGACATCATGCTCGTTTTTGCGGCAAAACGCGGATGAAGACGACGGCGGCCATCATCAACTGGAATTCCGGCGCTCACCTGGAATCCTGTGTCGATTCGCTGCTTGCCACGTCGCCCGATGTGAAGATTCTGATTATCGACAACGATTCGAGGGATGGCTCTGTTGATTTCGTAGCAAGGCACAGCGATCACGTCCAGTTGATCGGCAATAAGACCAATCGCGGATTTGCCGGCGGCGTAAACGACGCGTTTTCGCATTCCTCGTCCACACCTTACGTCCTGGTGTTGAATCCCGACGTTCAGGCTCTACCGGGATCGGTCCGGCTGCTGGAAGATTTAATGGACAGCCATCCTCGCGCCGCCGCCATCGGCGGATACGTTGGCGCGAAGTATCTTCCCCGGAATTTCCCAACGGCGCGCTCGCTTGTGCTGGAGAACCTCGGCCTCGGCCGGAGCCCGGCGTCCCCGGATCTCGCCTCCGAGCGCGTAATTCGGGTGGATCAGGTAGCCGCTGCGGCGTTGATCATCCGCCGCGAAGCCTGCGAGCAGGTCCAGCAGTTTGACGAACACTTTTATCCCGCGTGGTACGAGGACGTCGATTTCTGCTGGAAACTCAGGTGCGCCGGCTGGGAGGTTCATTTCGCGCCTCAGGCGAAATTTCTTCACGAAGGTGGTTACAGCGCCGTCGCCCTCGGGAATAAAGCTTTTCCATACGCGTACTACTGCAATCAGGCGCGCTATGCGAAAAAGTGGTTCGGAACTACAGGCAGTCTTGCGGTCCGCGCATCGATCGCCGCAGGCATGATCGGCAGGATGATCGGCAGGCCAGGCTCTGCGGCCGGTTATGGAAGGGTTCTGATCGGGGCACTCATCGGATGGTGAAGGTTGCCGTCAACATCGTGACATTCAATAGCGCTCGCGATATCGCTGCGTGCCTCCAGAGCCTCCTGAGCCAGACGTTTGATGATTTCGCTGTTCACGTCTTTGACAATGCTTCGGCCGACGATACTTTGAAGATCATCGAGCCTTTTGAAATCGAGTATCTAACCCGCTCGCCCGCGAACACGGGCTTTTGCAAGGCCCACAATGAACTTGTACGGCGATTTCCGTCAGAATACGTACTGTTTCTGAATCCGGACACGATTTTGAGTCCTTCATTTATTGAAGAGCTTGTCCGCGCGCTTGACTCCCAGCCCACGGCGGCCTCCGCAAGCGGCAAATTGCTTCGCATGGACGGCAAAACCATCGATTCCACAGGAATCATCATGTTGCGCGAGCAACGGCACCTCGATCGCGGATCTGATCAGGCCGACACGGGGCAGTTCGACAGCCCGGAAGAAATCTTCGGACCAAGCGGTGCTGCAGCGATCTACCGGCGGAAAGCGTTGGATGATGCGGCGATCACGGGCCAGTATTTTGATGAAGACTTCTTCGCCTATCGAGAGGACGCGGATCTTGCCTGGCGCTGCCGCCTCCTGGGCTGGACCTCAATCTACGTACCGTCCGCCGTCGCCCGGCACCGCCGCCGTGTCACCCCGGAGCGCCGCAGCGAACTTCCCAAAGAGATCAATTACCACTCGGTCAAAAACCGATTTCTACTACGGTTCAACAACATAACCGCCCCCCTGTATCGCCGCGACCTCTGGCCGATCACCAGACGCGACCTCGCTGTCATCGGTTTTGTACTCCTGCGCGAGTGGTCGTCCATTCCCGCTCTGCTTTACATAGTTCGCCACTTCACGCGGCTGCGGCAAAAGCGCCGGCTGGTCCAAAGCAAAAAAACAGCGGATCCGCTGACCTGGTTCCGCTGAATCGGGCCACTCATTCGTTAGATGCATGCATCGTGACTTATCCAAAAATGAACCGGCCGCGGAGAAAGGTGGAGAAGAGGCGGCCGGTAGCTCAAAGTTGCGACTGAGCAATATGGTGTAGGAACGCAGTCACAATAGCGGGTACAAAGCGGAAAGTCTTGAATGAGATCGGAAACTTTCATGAAACGTTTCTACGTTGCACGTTGGCGGAGCTGCATGAGAGCGGTCAGTTTCGAAGTCCAGCCAATTCTTCGGGTCGGCCCGATCGAATCCTGCAATGCCTTACAAAAGAGTGCATGGACAAATCGGTAATGCTCCGCCTCTACGCCATCGTCTGGTTCGACATCATTGATCTGCCGGATGAACCCATAAACACGTGCTAAAGCGCGCAACCGGTCCTCGACCTCCATTGCAGCAACACCTGACACCTTGCTCAGCACGGCGGAGTCGAATAAAACGCCCTGCAAACTGGCTATCTTCAGGATGAGCTGGTCGTCGGGATCCAGTTGCTCGATCGTATGGAGCAAAAACTTTTCGACATTCGGCGGAGGTGTTAAGCCGGAACCGCACAAATTGGAATCGACGCACCATTTACCGTCAGCCTCGAATACTGCTCCGGTGGATTTGAAATGATGCAGGGCACTGATCATGATAAAGGGACTTCCTTCGCAATGTTTGTAAAGGTGTTGCACCAGCTTTTCACTCTCATCGAGTGCCGGAACAGTGGCATCTACGTATTCGGCGACCTCCTCGAACGAGAGCAGACTCAGAGGCATGTGATCGCAAGCGCCTTTCATTTCCAACTCATGAACCAGGCGTGCGAACGGATGCCCAGACCGAACCAATTCTGTAGATCTGGAAGCGATGAGCAGGAATACACGAAGCTGAGGCAGCCGCAGTGACAGGAATCCAATCAAATCTACACTGGCTGCATCTGCCCAATGAAAATCGTCAATAAAGAGCACGACGGGTTGTCTGCGCGAAATCTCTGCAACGGCTGCAACGAATTGGCGCGCGACCGAGTTCGTTAGATCCCGGCCGACGGTGCCCGATTCGATCCGTTGCCCGGGAGCTGTTGCGGCTTGCGAGGACCATGCCGGAGCCAGTTCCATCAGCCTTTGTCGGAGATCCGCATCGAACGAGGCATTAAGCAAATCCGTGAAGAGGTCAATAAACGGAGCATACGGTTCCGCAAGCGAAACAACGGGTGCGCACCTGCTTCGAGCGCTGACGGCGCGCCCTTGCGCGTCACCAAGCAATTTTTCGGCAAGAGCCGTTTTACCGATGCCTGTTCGTCCCGAGACGCAAACAATCGAGCCGACTCCCGATTCGCATTGCATCAGCCGGTCTTTAAGAACAGCGAGTTCCTGACGCCGCCCTGCAAAACACGGGTCGCCGCTCGTCGTCTCTGTGCCGTTTCTTCCCGGCAACAGAAATGAATCATGGTGCTGGATGCTGACAGAATGAATAAAGCGGTACCCTACGCGGCTGACTGTCTGGATGTATTTCGGCTTTTCGGCAACATCGGCAAGCATTGCTCTTAACGTGGAGACCGTCCGCGCGACGATTCCTTCGTCAATGAAACTGCCATTCCATACTTCGGTTATTAACTCGTCTTTCGTGACTACGCGGTTGCGATTTCTGATGAGATACTCCAGGACCGTCAGGAGCCTTGGCGTTAGCTGTTGGCTGGCTCCGTTACAGGTCAGGACAAAGCGATCGGGAATCAATGCGAACGGGCCGAAGGTATACGTGTTCATGAAATCCTTCGTGTGGTGGGAGGGTTTTACGTGGACGCGTAATTCATAATGTTTATCGACACAAACTGCCTCGACACAGTTGGCAGAGTTTCGCTTCGGAAGTGCTTGCCTGACGCTCATCAGCGCAAACCGTGCACCGGTACTGTCAGATCGGTCACCGCCCGCGCCCGGTCCGCTTCACTGTGGGTTGCGCGAGCTTGTTCGGTTTTTCCCGAGCGCTTCAAAACTGTCGAATACTCTTCCAGAACCGCGGCAGTCTCCGGATCGTGGTTCAGTTCTTTACGGGCTATTGCTACAGCACGGGCCAGCGTCGCTTCACTTTCGTTTACTTTACCCTGACGACTGTATGTTTCTCCGAGCATGTGCAGGATGCGAACAATGCGTCCCGGCATCAGGGGATTCGTCTGAGTCATGATCCGCAGGCTTTCGCTGAGCTGCGCTTCGGCATCATCCAGGCGCCCCATGCGCAGATAAAGCAGTCCAAGGCTGCTTCGGGTGATCGCTGCCTGCGGATGCGAAGGACCGAGCAGAGCGTCGCTGATTTCCAGACATTGCCGGTATTCCTTTTCTGCAGTTGCGTACTTTCGCTGTTCCCGATGGATTTGCGCCAGATTATTGAGTGCGTTCGCCGTGAGGAAATCTCTGCCTCCCGCAGACGATTTCATGCGAACTACTTCTAAAAAGAAGTTCTCGGCTTTCTTATAGTTCCGGCGTTGCTGATACACCATGCCCAGACTATTCAGAATTTCGCCCGTCAACTCGGCATTGCCGTTGAAACTGGTCTTCGCCCGGTGCAAAGCGTCGTTCAGAACGGATAACGCTTTGTCGTCACGGCCTTCCAATGCAAAAGCAGTGCCCAGACTGCGAAGTGCAACTACAGCGCCGATCTCCGGTGAACTCAATTGCTTGTACAGTGACAGAGCATCGCTGTACGCGGCTTCGGCATCCGTGAAACGGTCTTCACTCAAATAGACGTCTCCCAGATGATTGAACGTCTCGGCAGTTTCACTCGTGTTTCCATCCCGGCGCGACTCCTCCAAAGCACTTCGCAGCAACGTCTCCGCCTCCGGAAAATGTCCTGAATAATGTTGAGCCATGCCCGCTTGAACCGCATTCTTCCAGACCAGCGGATCGCCGAATCCATTGCCCGCAGCGGCGGCGAAACACGTCAGACCCGCAACCCAACGCATTAATGACATTCTCGACCTCCCGAGAGTCGATCCCCAATACGTTAAAGACACCGCAGCGTGCAAATTGATAACGGAAAAAGTTCGGAAATTTTTCGGAGCACGTTTTGTTGCGGAACCGAACGTTTTCAGTAGTGGTAAAACGTCGGAGCGCATCCTTTTGTTCCAGGAAACTTTCAGGAATAAATCTATCGGCCGCCGACTGTCGGGGCAGTAATGCAGATGTGCTAGTTGTGTAACATATATGCTATATAGATAGCACTTCGGCGCATTGTAGGGCAGTCTATGGCCGCCCGTATTTCCCGTAATCAAGGGGAATATGCGTCCAAGACAGGTTCGACGGGGAGCTGGAGAGTGGCGACTGTAAAGGTTTGAATGTTGTGGTTGCGATGTAAACCTGGTTTGGATGCTGGTGCCCCAGTCCCCGCCTAACTTAGGCGGGGACTACGAACCGAGCAATCCCTCGATCTGTACCACACTCAGTCCGCTGAACCGGAAGCCGGACACATTAGCGTGTGATAAGCCGTATTGCTGATGCGAGACGCGCCAGCCGGATTCACCTCACGTGGGAATCGCGGTAATCCGGACCAAGGCATTTATGCTGCCCGTAGTCCGACCAGACCCGCTTCTGCCCATCCGGCAGCACCAGCAGTTCGCCATTCATCCGCCGCCCCGAGACCGTCGTGGGAGTCGTGGCTTTGAGACTCACGCTGGCTTCGATGTGAATCGTTCGACGGGATTCGACGCCTTCTCTCGTCACGTAACCGCAAGCTTCTACGACGCCGCCGATTTTTAACGCGTTCTTATCCAGCCCCATTCTCTCGAGTTGATTGACCGCCGGTCCATCGACCGCCCACCGTTGTGTCTGCCCATCCTCACCCTTTTCATCGATAAAAAGAATCGTGTGAGGATTGACTCGTTCAAACAGGACGATTGTTCCCCGTACCCGGACTGGTCTTGTCGTATCGAACTCTGAAAGCGAATGATGCGCTACCAACGAACTCGCCGATATGATCATCATTACCAATGCCGTCCATGCCGCCATCGACTGCTTCATCTTGAACCTCCTGGAATCTTCGAGGATTGGCCGTTTTATTACGGCGTTCGATGGCTTATGCTACGGCCCGTTGGAAGATGTTCCAATGACCTAAAAGATACCTGGACGGCATAGACTCGTGCACTGGCGACCAATTTCTGAAACCGATCTCTCCAAATGTCTCGACATCCAACCGGATTGTCTCGGCGACCAGATCGTGGGCCGTAACGAAGCGCTTCGTGTCTGGACGGCTCTTCTGGATCACCCGTCATTTCTGGCGAACGTGATCGAATCCGACCGCGCAATAGCGGGACACAAGATCGTCGCATGCGGCATGGGAGTATTCGTCACCAGCGCATTCGCGGATAGGGAACTCAGTGCCCCCCGGCCTGGACTGAACTCCCGGATCATTGCCGGTGTTGCGTCGGGAGAATCGGTGGTGCTGAGCCGTGCCGAAATAGGGGAGGGAAATGCGGGAGACGGCATTGACTTCGTAAATATGTACGGGATGTGGCGTGACGGGATCATGAACGCGGATCAACTCGCGGAGGCACAGGGCTTGCTTGGCACAAGCTTCATTGAGCATTTTGCGGGCTATCGCTTTAACCGTGTGCTGAAGGAAGCAATTGGCGATTCAAGCATCGCATTCGCTCGTTCGACGGGAACGTATCGCCTGGTCGCGGAATTTCAAGAGTCAAATAGCGCCCTGGCAATTGTGACCCGCGACAGCGTTTTCGATGCGCCGTACTCCGTTGCCGCAACAATGTATCGATATCGGCCGCCGATATTGCGCTTACGTCCGGCGGAACAGCGGCTGCTCGCTGCGGCTCTGACCGGCAAGACGGACGCCGAACTCAGCGCCGGCCTCGGGCTGAGCATCGAGGCAATCAAGAAACGCTGGATGTCCATTTTCGACAGGGTTGACGAATTCAAGCCCGACATTTTGAGCGAAGCCGAGGCGGACAGCGACGTTCGCGGCCCTCAAAAGCGACATCGCGTTGTCGCTTATATCCGAACTCATCCGGAAGAATTGCGGCCGTTTTCCTGGACTGCGAAGCGCGGTTTAAAACCTGCTTAGCCGACGGTAACGCCGTCGGGTCCTACCGTGAAGCCCGTTGTGCGTGTGCGCGTACAAGGCGCCCGATGCGCTCGATCTCTGCGTCGGACAGCGACTCATACACTGGCATCTGCACCGCCGTCATGGCCTTGGCCGCTCCGGGCGACGCCGGTCCCTTCCAGTCGAACAGCTCCATCGTCGTGCAATGGTCAACGTGCATTGGGGCGACGTCGACGCCGCGGCGGATGCTGCGTTTCACCAGGTCGAGGTAGTCGGGCACATACGGGCAGTACTGGTAATAGACATGGTTGCGGCCTTCAGGAATGCGCGGAATCGAGACGCCGGGCAGGTCGCCAAGCATTTCGTCGTAGACCTTGGCGTGGCGCTGCGTTCGCTCGATGAACTCGGGCAGCCGGTGCAGACCCGCAAGACCGATCGCAGCCTGCACGTTTGAGAACTTACCGCGATAGTGCGCCGGCAGCGGATCCAGCCGCCGCACGCTTTCCCAGAGTTTCTCCTCCGGCTTCGAGCCGGTGAACGACGAGACATACCAGACGGGAAACAGCGAAAAAGTGAACACGCGCGGCCGGATGAAGGTATGTTGCCACCAGCCCGTCCGCAGGATGCTTTCGACGCGTTTTTCGCTCGGCCATTCTTCCGCGTCGGCAAACTCCCACACTTTCTTCGCCACATCGGCATCACGCACCCAGGCGAGTCCCCCGCCGTATGTGTTGAGCGGCTTGAAGCCCTGGAAGCTGAAGAAGCTGCCGTCCCCGAAGGTGCCGGTCGGCTGGCCGTTGTAAGTGGCACCGAGCGAATGCGCACAGTCCTCGATCACCTTCAGATTGTGCTTCCTGGCAAGCGCCATGATCGGCGCCATGTCACACGACATGCCATAAAGATGCGTCGGCAGGATAGCGCGCGTGTTCGGCGTAATGGCGCGCTCCACCGCTTTCGGGTCCATCGTGAAGGTGTGCGGATCGATGTCGGCGAACACCGGCTTGAGGCCGGCTACTCGCGTTATTTCAGGAACAACCCAGAAGGTGAGTGCGGGCACGATGATCTCGGACCCGGCGGGTATGTTGAGCGCCTTCAGAATGAAGTAAAGCGCCATCCGCCCGTATTCCGTGGACACGGCTCGGATGTGGCCGCGCCCGCCAAGCAAGCGGAGGAATTCCTGCTCGAACTCCGCAATTTGCGGTCCCTGGACCAATTGTTTCTTGTTACGGCACTGCGCGATAATATCCGAGGTGTCTGGGACCACCCGCATGCCGAACCTGCAGATCGCAGCCATCGTTACGTCTCACCTCAATGAAAACTTCGAGTATTACACGCGCCCGGCGAGCGAGACCACCGGAATTGAAAGCAGCCCGCGTGGATATCCAGCCGGAGTGCGGCAATATGGCCTGGATTTGCGATTTTGGTCTAGAATCGCTCACAGAAGGAGAGCCACGATGAAAGTCTTATGCGTTCCAGCATTTGTCATCTTTGCTCTGGTCTCTGCTGTACTGCCGCTATCGGCGCATCACTCATGGCCGGTGAGCTATGACCGTCTTGTGACAGTGAAGGGCACCGTCATCGAATTCACCTGGTCTAATCCGCACCCGATGATGACGGTCGAAGTTCAGACTAATGACGGACGGTCGGAGAAATGGCTCATCGGCGGTCCTGCCATCAACCGCATGGAGGGCAACGGCTGGACCAAGACGACGGTGAAACCCGGCGACATGATCACTGGCATCGGCTATCAGTTCGCCGACGGTCAGAAGATCGTCAGGCTCGAGCGCGTCATATTGGCCAACGGTAAGGAGCTGCGTCTCTACGGCCGCTAGCCCTGCATCAGTCCGACGACTTCTTCGACGCAATCGTCCTGAGCACTTCGTCGTACGTCTGAATTTCGCCGTGGACCGGCACGTCCAGCGCGATATTCAGTTTTCGGAACGCGGCGTTATAGGCGAAGTTATCGCCCCAGGGATGGCGGAGCCAGCTTGAATCGTACATATCGGCTTGCACGATCATGCGGTCGCGCGGCACGTAAGCGAAAAGGTTGGTCCCTTCGCGCGGATTTTCCTTCAGGTGGTACAGCCGGACCTCCATCGAGTTGTCCTTCAGTGTCCATTGGTCGTCGACCGCTTCGATTTTCAGCGGTTTAGGATTTCTTTCCAGTGCATCCGGAACCAGAGAATGTTTACGCGCAACGAGTTCCTTAAACAGGTCGACGTTGCCGCGATACGTGATGACGGTCAAGCCCTCCGCGACAGCGGCGCGAAGACCGCCGGAATGATCGAAATGATGGTGCGACACAATCACATGGGTGAGTGGCTTTTCCGGCCGCAAGGATCGCGCCGTGTCGATGACAGCCTTCGTCCGCGCCTCGTTTAAAGGGGCCTCAAACAAAACCAGATGATCGGCGAATTCGAACAGGACGCTGCGATGATTGCCCGAACCGGCCAGCCACCAGATTCCCTTTCCGACTTCTTTCGCGGTAACGGATATTGCGGCTGCCGGGGGCAGACTCATGCTTCTCACTTGAGCCGGCGCTGCCAGGACGCTGTCATCGCCATCCACTGCGTTCCGGGTCACGCGAAGATCGAACTGCGGGTATTTGTCGATCCGGGTGTTCAGATGCGTGGGCATTTTTAATCCGCCAACGGTTTCATAATCGCCGAACGATGTTTCGATGACGACATCGCCCAGGTTCGGGTTGTCGCTCATTGCCGCTGCACGCAGCGGAGTCTTTGTCGCCCTGTCGAGCGTTAACGTCAGCAGGTCTCCCCATGCTGTGGTGATATCGACTTGTTCCGTGTCGTTGAACTGCCGCAGATTGTCGACCTTGGCTTTTGGATCCAGCGCCGCTCGAATGAGAACCAGCGGATGCTGAAGCGCTTCGACACGACGGTCGCGAACCACTGAACCTGCCGTCCGCGTGACCGCACCATTCGCATCGAGGTTATATCCAAACTCTCCGTCGATACCTTGGTCCAGCTTCTGCTCGGTTTCGCCGGCAAAAAGAAATTGCGCCGTGCGCACCTGGCGAGCCCGAGTTCGGAGGTCCGCCAGATCGACCGTGCGGTGGAATCCGGCTACTTTCCAGACCGGTAAGGGAGCGTTCGGCGTGATGTTCTGGCCCAGATTCGGCGCTTCGCCCTCCCCTTCGATCGTCAGCGTCTTCAGCTGCTGGATGCGCTCCTTGCCGCCGAGCGCCTGCGCCACCTCGTCGATCGTGTGCACCGCCGGGGAGGGGCGCGTGCAACCGCCGATGACAACAGAAAGGCAGATAATCCGGATCGTGTTTTTCATCGCGCTAGCATAGCGCCGCTGGTTTCGCTCTGCCTAGAACTACGAGTGAGCATTGGACCTGGTCGTTGGGTCGGTGAACTTGACATTCGATACCCCACAGATGACAGTGGACACACCTGCCTATGGGACGTGTCACAACTGTGCCGGAGCCGATTCGAATCGCTCTTGCTGGATTTTTTGGCGATGGAGTCCAGAATGTTCAAGTGGTGGAACATTCCTGGTTCGCGCGCGCTCACTGGAACGCGAGTGCAACCACTCGGCGCAGACGTATTTACCTGCGGGGAAGCGCAGAGGCCTTCTTTAAAGATCCGGCATTGATGATGCATGAATTCTGCCATGTCATGCATCAATGGGAGCCGGGCCGCCTGACCCTCCGACGCTACGTCCTTGAATGGCTCCGGCATGGGTATTGGAATAATCGCTTCGAGGTCGAAGCGCGCCAGTTTACCGCCGACCACATTTACAGGTTCAAAATTAGCCTGCTCGATATGTGAATCTCAGTTCTGAGCGCCCCCTTCAATCTCGTTCAGAACCTGAGCTTCAAGTTGCGGATTCCTCTCGCCGTCTGCGGTGGCGATCAGTGCTTTCGGAACGGTCAGGATCAACGGAAGGATCGCCGCGTAGACAAGAGTTGTTGCAATTACACAGTAGAGGAATCCATTCGTCGGGCTGCTGTTGTAGATTTTTGAACCCAGAAGGTCTCCGCCACGTCCCGAGAGAGCGAAAACCCCGTCCACCATCATCATCAAAGTCCCCTGCAGGCCGGGCGGACAGGATCTCATCGCGAGATCGTAATACGCCGCCGTTGCTATGCCACCCATGGCGCCTATCGGCACCGCCAATAGCAGCGCAAGATTGGCGGTATGAATGAACGCCAGCGGAATCAACTGAGGCACGGCAATAATCGTTCCCCACCACAGCAGCTTGCGCAGCGAAACTTTTTTGCAGAGAAACGCATAGAGCAGGAACGTCGGGATGAATGACGCAACGAAGATGCCGTAGTAGTAAGAGTAAATGGCATCCGACGCATGAAGTTCGTTGGTCAAATAGAACTGCAGGGGCGTTGCCGCCCCTGGCGCGAAGTTCCACAAAAAGCAGATGAGAACAGCGGGATAGATTGCCCGGTGCTTCACCAGCCTCTTGATATCTCCAACGAAATTCGTGCCCCTGGCTTGCGGTTTATCATAAGCATGGCTGAACACGGAACGGGGCTTCCAGAGACCGAGGACGCCGATAAATAAAGAGAGACAAGCCACCAGGACGAAGGTCTCTTTGGGTGGAAGATGTTCAGAGATGTAACCGGATGCGAAGGCGCCGGCGATGTATGGCACCGAACTGAGAATGTTCCAGAGCACACTCAGGCGCCCGGACATCAGCCTTTCCTGGCCGATCAGGGCGATCAATCCCTGATAAGCCGCTGCCAGGAACCGCGAAGCCAGCATCGCCAGGAACATGCCGGTGAGCAGCCCCTGATACGAGACCTTGGACAAGGCCATCGATATGAATGCCGCTGCGGTTACTGGACCAAAGATCAGGAAGAAGCCACGGTCCCGCAATCCGAACGGATTCCACAGGTCCCGCGCCAGGCCGAAGATAAAGGCAAAGTAAACCGGAATGGCGGTCAGCAGACGAAATGTTGAAATCTGTGTCGCCGTTGCATGCAACTGATTCTTCAACATGTACGACGTCTGTATATCGACCAGGTAGCCGGTCGGCGTCGCCAGATAGACGAACAGTGTCAGCCAGCCGAAGTAAAAAAAAGTCTGGCCCGTCCCGGCAGAAGCTTCGCGCGTGGAAGCATTATCCATCTTACACACTTTAACTTAACGGCTTAAATTCGCTTAATAAACCCGGGTGCCTCTTTGCGTGTTACTGCGCACTTTTTACGTCTTCTTCTATAGGGGGAGACCTGCTGCTATGCCAACACCGGAACCGCGTTTCAAAATTGGCGACGTCGTGCGCGAAAGATTCCCTGTCACGAGCGCTGATGGCGAGACAGGTACCGTGATCGAATGTTATGAGTCGGGTGGAAAGTATCGTTGTGTCGTCAAGTGCAACAGTGGGCGAGAGGCGGTATTCTTCGAAAACGAACTTCTTCTTGATGAGAGGCGTTCCTGACCCGCTTCTTCGCGACGATGAGTTTGACGCAAATAATCATCCCCTGGTCTTTTAGCCGCAGAACGGCGTCAGCGCATAGCCACGGCCGATTCCACGCCTAACCTCCCGCACAGAAACAATGCGATCATAGAATTCAACGAGAAATTAAGGAGTTAGCTATGACACGCGTCGATGAAATCGCTGCAGATATATTTAGAATCAGTACGTACATCGCCGACTTTAATCTGCAATTCAATCAGTTCCTCATCCGGGATGATGAACCGTTGCTGTTTGAGACGGGTATGAAGCAGATCTTTCCCGATGTCCGTGAGGCTGTTTCCCGGGTCATCGATCCTGCATCGTTGCGCTACCTGAGTTTCAGCCATTATGAGCCGGACGAGTGTGGGTCCCTCAACGAGTGGTTGGACCTCGCGCCGCGCGCCGAAGCGCTCTGCAGCGTCGTGGGTGCCATGGTTTTCGTCAATGATGCTGCCGTGCGTCCCGCACGTGGGCTGGCCAACGACGAAACGGTGCGTACGGGAAAATATACATTCAGGTTCAAGTCAACGCCGCACCTGCCGCACGGCTGGGATGCCGGTGTGCTTTTTGAGGAGACGACCGGGACGTTATTGTGTTCGGACCTGTTGGGACACGCTGGCGACATGCCGGCCGTTACGGAGTCGGACGTGGTCGGTGCTTTTCGCGAAACAACACGACAAATGCAATCCGGGCCGCTGGCGCATTACATGCCTTACACGTCGCGCACGGAAGCTCAACTGAAGGAACTCGCGTCGCTGAAACCTCGTACGTGCGCCACCATGCACGGTGCGACTTTTATTGGCAACGGCGAAAGAGCCCTCATGGATATGGCAGCCGTAATGAAGGAGTTCCTCGGTTGAAACCGCAAGATCGATCCGATACGTCGTTCAGCGAAAGAGCCGAAGCATTTTCTGGAGCGGTGCGTTTGTCGCCCTGGGCTGTTGGCTGCTCAGGAACTCTCCTAATTCTGCTGGAATCTTCCGGGCCGCGAGTTGAGGATAGGCCGACTGGTAGGGATACCACCATTTGGTGAAACGGCGGGCGAGGAGTGTTTCGCTGGTGTGTGAATTTTTGATTCTCAATGCGTAGATCTTAAAGTAATTTTCAGCGACATCCCGCACGTCGTGCTCGAAGGTTCCCCGGAGTCCTTCCGGGAACCGAACATCCATGTGGACTCCAGCGATCTCAGGCCCATAGCACACGATGTGGAACGAGTAGTGATTTGAGCCGCTCTTACCTCTATAGCTGCACGTCGAGCCGGCATGGGCTCTGTGAAAGTTATAGGTGTCTGGAAGAAAGTCTGGCCGCTTTTTCAAAAACTCTTCCAGGTTGCCGGTTACGGATCCGCAGACTTCCTGCCCGCTTTGACAGACGTAGCTCGGCTGGATTTCGCTGTCTAAGCTCATCGCTTGTACAAAAGCCTTCATCGTTTTGATGAATGCCGCCTCTTGCTTTTGTCTTTTTTCATTGCCGGTTGTTTTCTCCCCGGCAAAAAGCGGGGATACGAGCGCCACCACGATGCAACTGATCATCAAGCCATGCCTGATCCAGGGAAAACTTCTGAAAATAATATTTCGAGGCAGCGACGTTTCGGTTTGCGAGGACGCAGAAAGGGACGACAGATTCTTCACGATTAGTGTGTCACCATAAATGCCTTGGTAAAAAGATATACCAGCTTCTGTCAGACGAGGGCGGCTTTGCACAAAAAAGGCGCCCTCCTTTACAAGCCTTTACAAGCGGGGGCAGTTAATTGTTGGCGTACGAATCTGTTTTCGGAAGGTCCTGACGCCTGTCTCAATGGCCAGTGCTTGCATACTTCGTTCTGGCATCAAGAGGCACGTAGGCGTGAACTGTGGTTCCGCATTCCGGCTGCGAGTTGATGGAAAGGTCTCCATTCACCAGCTTGAGGCGCTCCTTCATACTCGCTAAGCCAATCCCGTTTCCGCTCATTGCCCGCTCGGGATCAAAGCCGATTCCCCAATCGCGTACAGTCAGATGGATTGCATTCTGCACATGGGTGAGTGACACATGGATGTGAAGCGAACCGCTATGTTTGATCGCGTTCCGCAGGGCTTCCTGCAAAACGCGAAACAGGCAAAGAGATACTTCCTCCGGCAGGTTTTGCGGAATGTCTTCAGCGGAGAAGTCGATTCTCACCTTACTGCGTTCCGAAAGCTCCGTGCACAAGTTCGTCGCCGCTGCAGCAAGGCCTAGATATTCCAACTTTGCAGAATGCAGACTGTGTGACAGTGATTGCAGATCGTCACCAAGGTCTTCGATCTGTTTCCGTGCTTCCGAAATGTCTTGCTTGATTTGTGCTGGCGACATCTGCGGGTCGTCTTCCAGTTGATTCAGCTTCATTCCCAGCAAGGCGAGGCGCTGATTAATGTCGTCATGGAGCTCACGCGCGATGCGGGCGCGCTCTTCCTCCTGCGCGCGCATGAGCTGGCCTGCCAGTTTTTGAAGGATCTGCTGGGATTGCAGTACTTCCTCTTGTGCGGCCCTCTTTTCAGTAATGTCCTCGATCATCGCGACTACGAGTCGTCGCGATGTGTTGTGATTGAACAGCGAAATACTCAAACGTCCCCAGATCAGCGAACCGTCTCGCCGGAAGTAGCGTTTCTCCAATTGATAGTGATCGATCAAACCTGACTGTAACTGCTGAAAAAGGTTCCAATCCTTCTCCGCATCTTCGGTAGGAGAAAAGTCCACGCAGTGCTTCTGCCGCAATTCTTCTTCGCTGAATCCAAGCATTGCGCAAAAGGCTGGGTTCACGAACAAAGGCTGTCCTGTCAGATCCTCAAGCACAATTCCGATAGGACTTGCCTTGAACGCATCATAGAACAGCTGACCCTCCGGGCTGGTTGCCCGCCGTTCTGTTCCATCTGTCATAATTATGACAATGTTACCATTTTGACTTTGACAATCGAGTTAAACTATTCCCTTAATTGATCCTAGAAGCCATCACGCAGCGCATCTGCGCCAAATGCATCCTACCTGAGTTCCAACAGAGAGGGGACTCGTAAAATTACGGATGTATGCATCCGTAATTCCCGGCGGTTCTCTTTACGGCCCATTGCTGCCGTAAACGCTGAGCCTGTCGTTGACTTGTTGGGACGAATCTGATGCTCGACATATCCACAAGATACCCATGCAGGTCTCGCAAAATAGCAAGTGCTGGATGTGGACAGCTTCAAGCGCCCTGGGATCTCGCGAAAACTCCCAGAGTTCCGATATCGGGACGTGTCGTGCATCCTGCTCCGGCATGGATGAAATCCTGTGGGAAAAATTGTGGCGGAGGGTCGAGAGCAGTCATAAGGCAAGGTCCGCCACGCAAAATCCAGGTTCAATCGAATTGTGCGCCCAAACGCAGCAGGAAGGCACTCAGGGTAAACCTGAGATCGACCACAAAAATACCTGAGAATCTGTCTATAAAACTAAGCCGATGCCGGTAAGCGCCAGTCCGGCCAGAAGTAACCAGAGCGCTGCCGAGCCCGTCTTCCTGTCCAACGGCGATGAATCATCGATGGAAGGGGCAGGCATTTTGGAATAGGCCGAGAAGGCGGAGCCCATGGCCGCAAGGAGCAACAACCAACCGGCGCCTTGCGCCCATCGGGAAGCGGCTCCAAGATGATCGATGCGCGCCGCAAACATCACCACGGACACGACCCAGCCAATTAACGAAGTGGCCGCGAGTAGTTTAAGCCGGCCGGCCTCCCGTTCAGCCGCCTGGCGTCGCATTTCCATGCGCATGGCAGCTTCGGCGCGTAGCCTCTGCTCTTCGAGGTGTGCACGTTCCATTTCGAGACGTGCATGATCCCGGTCAAACGCTTCCTTCAGCGCGGCGAGCACCACATTCGTCAATCCAGCCTCTAGCTGGCCGGCGAGCCCTCCGCGGGGCGCTTCCGTCAATTCCCCTTCGCGACTGCGTTCTTCCTTCGGCCCTTTTACGGAATCGACCAAAGTGAGAATGCCGTCGAATGCGTTCAACAATTTGCCGAAATCCACCCTGTGTTCCTGCCTGTCTATATATGCTGGTGCACGTCGCCCGCCATACCTTCGAACTTTCCACAGCAGGTGCTCTCGTCCTCGTGATGTCGGCGATTTGACTAGCCGGTCTTCATGCGTAAAACAGATAGCGAAGGACTGCAATAACTCGCATTCCACGATTTGACTATGCCCCGGCATCCACCTGCAACATTTCCGCGGTTCTTACAAAAGCCAACCCACATTGCAGAAGCGTGTTTGGCTATATCTACCTCATGGCTGGTCGGATAACGGGACCGGCACGGGGTTTGCGGTGTGTGCATTTGTGTGTGCAATGGGATTTTCGCCATTCGGAAATAGACTCCTGGATTCACTTCCTGCAGGGGAGATCGAATTACTGCGTCCACATTTAAGAAGAGCGATATTGGAAAAGGACTCGTTTTTAAACGAGCTGGCCGCCGACGCAGGGCGGTTGTACTTTCCGGTGAACGGCCTGGTTTCGTGCATGGTGTCGATGGCAGCGGGAGAGCAAATGGAGGTGTACGCTGCCGGATCCCACGACGTCGTGGGATTGATGGATTACAAAGAATTGTGGCGCGCAAAAGTGCAGATTCAAGGCGCCGCAGTAACCCTGACGAGCCAAGAGTTATTCAGCCTGCTGCCCCGGATGGAGAAATTTCGCGACGTTCTATTAAAGTACCTGGCCCGGCTAACGGCGTGCATCGGACAACGCATGTGTTGCGCACATTTCCACAGGACAGCCGGACGCGTTTGCCTCTGGCTCTCGTTAGCTTCGGCGATTACGAACAGGTCCGACCTGGAGTGCACACAACAATCGATTGCCGACGCCATCGGCGTGCGTCGAGCAACGGTCACCGTCGTCTTAGGAAAGTTACAACGTCAGGGCATTGTGAGCTGTCACCGCGGGCACATCTCTATTACCGATGGGACGCGGCTTCATGCTCAGACCTGCGATTGCCTTCCAATGATGCGTGGCGAACAACTGCAGCTCAGCGCTGCCTTGCCCTGAGTTGCAGTGCATGGAATCGCGCCATTTTGGTCTTCGTACGGTTCCGTCTTTTGAAGGACTATTTGCTTACACTGCGTTTGCGGGGCGCCGTTGCCAGATGGTAGCTGCCGCGCAGCAATTCCCGCACTTCCCGCCAGTCGATCGCGCCTTCATGTACGCGAAGCGTCACCCAACCGTGTTTGGCAGCATACGGAGTTGGAAAAAAGCGGCTGTCTTTGAGGAACACGGACTGCAGTTCCCGTTCGACTTTGATTGCCAGCCCCAGTTCACCTTTGTGAACCTCGAGGGCGGCAAAGGTTTTGCCTGCCACCTGGAATGTGGGATGCCCAAAGGTGATGATTTCATCCGACGCGGGGAACCCGGCGCAAATCTTCCGCAGCCGCACCAGCATCGCGGCGACTCGTGGACTTGAAAAAATCGCGTCGGCGGTTTTCATGAGAAGCGATATTGCCAAATGAATTGGATTGATGCAAACAATCCGAATTATCCTGCTACCTCATCCAAATCGAATTCCCGAATGACGCCGACCGAACCGGTCCATGCTCTGCTATCAGTGATTCCCTGATTTGTTCAAATTTTCTGCAGTTGCGTCTACGGTCTCCCGTCCTTGAAGAATCGGATGAGTACTAATGTCTTCATCGTTTTTTGCCGAAAACTAAACGGATTTGCATTGGGGTGAAGCATGAAGAAGGTGATCTGGGTCGTTTTCGCTTTACTTTTACACTCGGCAGTGGCCGGGGCTCAAGGTCTCTCGCTGGCTGACGAAGCACGGCGTGAGCGAGAGCGCCGGGAGGGTATGGAGACCGACAGGCAGCGGCTCCTGAAAGAAGTCCTGAAGCACACAAATGCGGCAGAGGCTCTAGGTCAGTTGTCGAAGGGTTTTTCCGACTCGGCTGACAAGATGTTTGGCCAATTTCCGCCCGAAGCCAGGGATCCGCTCAAAAAAGCCACGCTCGAGACCCTTTCTTCTTCGCGGCTATTACCCGTTTATGAGCGATCCTTTTCTACGGGGATAGATATCATGACGCTGTCTGCTGTATCCGACTGGTCTAAGACGGCACTCGGGGCAAAGATTTTCCGTGTCGAGACCGTCGAAAACGGGCGGCCCGATGAGAACTTCTTGAAGCGTCCAGTCTCGAGGAACCGTTCCATCCTGATTGAAGAACTGGAGCGGGAGACCAAAGAAACCGAACGCGCCGTGGCCGCGATCACGTCACTGAGTCACGCGATGCTCGGTGGAATGCTGGAGAGTTCCTTCATACCCCAACAGACGAAGGACGCTTTATTGTCAGGTTACGAACAGGCTTTCGCGGCGGCAGCCACACCTCGGATGGCCGCTTCAATCCGCAACTCGAATCTTTTCGTTTATCGAAATCTTTCCGACGAGGAACTGGAAGAGTACATCGCGTTTATCACAACGCCTGCAGGCCGTAAGTTTAACCGCGTCACCTGGGAGGCCATGCAAGAAGCCATGAAGAAAGGCGGAGCCGACGCCGGAAGAGCATTCGGCCAGACTTTGAAGCAGATTGCCAATTCCGAGACCCACTGACCCCGCTGCCTTTGTAGGCGCGGCCTATGACCAACGTGTCCAAGACAGAATGGACGGGAAGCCGCAGAGTGGCACGTGTAAAGGGTTTGAATGTAGTGGATGCGATGTAAACTTGGTTTTACCTGTAAAACTGGTGGACCAGTTCCCCGCCTAACCTCAATTTCTTACGAGTTTATGCCCCGAAGTGGCTTATCCAGCACCTACCTATGTTCATGAGAGATCGGGGCTAAGTTAGGCGCGGACTATGAGACACTTTAGAGCTGCACGCTAGGTTGTCTTTTGAGCTCGGTCCTCCGGTCGTTTCAATGCCGACTTTGTTCTGAGGGCCGGTTCTGCTAGGTTTAATGTTGGCGCTTCTGGTGTGAAACTAAGAAAGGGGAAACGAAGATGTCCAGCAATGATCCTGATGATCTTAAAAACGAATTGGAACGACTGCGTGCAGAAAATGACAGGTTGAAGAAAGGCACATCGAAGGGAATGACTTTAAAAGTCAGCGAAAAGGGCGGCGTCTCTGTTTACGGGCTCGGTCGTTTTCCGGTGACCTTGTACAAGGAACAATGGAAGAAACTGCTCGATATGAGCGATGAGATTCGTAACTTCATTGAAGCCAATGACAGCCAGCTGAAAACTAAGGAATGAACCTTCTCTAACGTTCCGCCCGTCCATACGCTCCCTATCGGGGGAAGCGCACAGTGATCTTCACACTCGCATCCGTACTTCTGTAACAGGCGCATCGCCGCACTGTTCTATTCAAAGAGCTGTTAACCGAAATCGCAATTTGCAGTCTTACCGGCATGGGGCGGTAACAATAAGCGCCAACCGAAAACGAAATATTCGCGTCTGCCTGGAGGTATGGGCGAATGTGAAAATCTGAAAATCGGATTTTCGAGCGAGGAGTGTGTATGAAGCAGGCGGCGACAGCCGTATTGCTCATCTTCTGTCTAAGTATTTGCGTTCATGCCGAGCCGCGCACGCTGGCCATATATCTGAAGCAAGCGGGCGGCCTGAACGGCGAATCGCGTGAGATGATGCAATTCGAACTGCAGCGGTTACTCGATCCGGCGGGTATCCGTGTTATCTGGAAGGATTTTGGGGCGCGCAAGACAGGCGAGGACTTCGACCTGGTAGTCGTGGGCTCTATCGCAGGGTCTTGTTCGCCAGGCGAAAATGAACCTGCTCCAACCATTTCCGCTGTTCAACCACTGGTGAGCCTTGCGGACACCGCAGTATCCAACAATCACATTCTGCCGTTTTTCGAAGTGGACTGCTCGTGGTTGAGGAGAATACTCGGCAGTAATGCCGGCCGCCCTCTGATGGGCCGCGCTCTTGCCCGTGTGATTGGACACGAGCTCTATCACATCCTCGCCAGAACCATGGAGCACCGCGATACCGGCATCGCCAAAGCGATCTTTTCTGCCGAGGAACTCTCTATGGCTCGATTCGACTTCGACCTGATCAGTCTGGCCCGAATAAGATCGCTGTCAATTGCCGGCGTCACATAACGACGGGAAGGAATAAGCCGCGAATTGAACGAATTGAACGAATTCAGATTCGTTAAATTCGTTCAATTCGTGGCTTATTCCTTCCTTCCCCTTTTTTCACGGATAGAGAAACATTGGGTCATCAGGAGGAAGTGTACTGAATCCCATTAGGCTGGGAAGGGACAAACCGGGAAGAATTGCTGGGACAGTTACAATTCGCGCGATTGCAACAGCCGTTTCCTGGCTGATCTGGGTTCATGAAACTCCCGCACATACCGCCTTAGTTGCGCTTCGCTTTGTATCTGGTAGACCTCATGTTTCGGCCACTGGCGGTTATGCAGTTCGACCGCTTGCTGATAGGCGAATATCATCTCTTTTAACCGATGCACATTCGCTCCATTGAGGATTCGCTCCGCGTTGCGCACTAACTGATGATCGAGTTGGATCATGAATACCTCCGACCCATTCGCGGGACAAACAACAGGGGTGTGAGTCGTTAGTGTCGCAAGTGGAAGCGCCAAGCGCCATCCGGCGAAAACCGGACCTTGCCCGATTTAATTACGGGCCCGCCGGAAGAGCAACGGCACGGGTATAATAAACGTCTTTGTTGGTATGAGAATGAGCAGCGCAATAATCTACCGTCTCCGGGCCGCCTGTCTTACCGTAGTGGTATTCCTGCAGTTGTTGCCGGGGAAAGGGCTGGCGCAGTCGCTGGACGAAGTGCTCGATCGTGTCAGCAAAAATGTTGAAGAGTTCCAGGATCAGCTGCCCGATTTCGTCTGCACCGAGAAAGTCACTTCAAGCGAATTTGAGTCAGGAAAGCTGATCAAGGAAAGAGTAGTTGAATCCATCTTCACGGGGGTTCAGCGATCGATCGAAGCGAACCGGGTTCAATTTGCCTTCACGGAATCCCGTGAGGTGATGGCGATCGGCGGTAAACCCGTTCCTAAGGGGACGCCGTTCCCGAAGTTGCCATATCGCTATGCCGGCGGGTACAGCTCTCTGCTGGTCACTACTT
The DNA here is from genome assembly GCA_963738025.1 of uncultured Acidobacteriota bacterium. GTDB lineage: Bacteria > Acidobacteriota > Terriglobia > 20CM-2-55-15 > 20CM-2-55-15 > 20CM-2-55-15. Next base: position 117,385 of record CAVTWA010000014.1, read on the forward strand.
TTGCGCGGGATAATCTCGGGACCCATAACTATTCCATTGCGGACACTTACAATTCCGGAACCTCCAGCTCACTTCTTGTCCGATTTGCCACGAAGGAAGACCAGCAGAAATTGCGTGGGGTGTTTCAGGGGACGCAACTCGTTGCCAAAGACGTCGGAGCGGCCTGGATCGATCAGAAAACCTTTCGCGTTCTTCGCCTGCAGCGTCAATCTCTCAATCTTCCTCCAGTTCTCTCGAGATCCATAGCCACCGTGGACTATGGGCCGGTGACGATCGGTGACACGAAATTCTGGATGCCAACGAAGGTCCGTGCCGATGTCAACGAACGAAATTCCAAGAGTCAGCGTAAGCTACGTTGCGGAATATTCCGATTGTAGAAAGTTCATGGCCGACATCAAACTGCTCCAGTAGGTCACGCTCTGTAGGGGCGGTCTATGACCGCCCGAAGCCTGTTTGCCTTTCCTGGACATTGCCGAGCGTGTGATCTATAAATACATCGAAAATAACTAAGGAAAGCCTTATGAGGCCCGTTTTCGCTCGATTCGCTGTGTTCTTGTGTCTGGCTCTTGCAGGATGCTCAGTGGCAAAGCCGGACCCGGCTGTCGTTAAAACTGCGAAGCCCGCGGTGAAGGCTCAGGCTCGAGAAACGTTCAAGACTGCGGATCAATTCGATCCGGCTGATGTCGGGGCGATCCACAAGCTGCGCGACGAGTGGATGTCTGCCTTTGCAACGGGGAACGCGGAACCGGTCGAGTTCATGTTCACAAACGACGCGCTCTTCGCTCTTCCCTCCCACCTGTCATTGACCGGAGACAACGGACCATCCGCGAAACAACTCCTTGCACGTTTCGCGGCGCAACTGGTATTCGACGAGAAGTCCGAGCAATTCGTGACCGACGGAGGAGATCCCCGGAAGATGATGAAATTACCCTGGGTGTCATACTACTCCGCTTATAAGCTGGTTCTCACCCCCAAACATGGCGGTAACCCATTGGAAACCAATGGCCGGTTTATGACGAGATTTCGCCGGCAGGCGGACGGGTCATTGAAGGTGATGAGCGGCTTCAGCATCGGTCAGCGAACGCCAGACTTCACCTTGAATCGCATGCGGGCCGACGGCACGGTGCAGCTCTCCACCTTGCGGGGTAAGCCGACAGTAGTTATCTTCGGCAGCTATACTTGAGGCCCGTTCATGGGCGGTGTCGGCGACACCGAGAACTGGTACAGAAGCTACAAGGACCGGGCAAATTTTCTTCTGGTTTATGTCGAAGAAGCTCATCCGGGCAATGTTGTCGAGGGTCGTCAGGTGTTTGCTCACGAGTCCGATGCCGACCGGCAGGAACTTGCCGAAATCTGTACCGCCAGCAGACAACTGACGATGCCAACCGTCCTCGACAAGCTCGATAACTCCGTTGAAATTGCTTACGGCGCCTTCCCCGACCGCATCTATGTGCTGGATTCACTCGGATTGGTCCAATACAAAACCAAACCTGGCCCGCGCGGCTGGGACGTCGTCGAACCGCGGGCGGCTCTCGACCGTCTCCTCAAGAATTAGCCCAGCTCTCCTCAGGAGGCTCTATAATCTCGGGGAAAAGTGGTCGTCCTGAGGAGACGTAACGATGACCTGGATCAAGACCATTCCAACAACTGAAGCCAGCGATGATCTTCGCAGAGCAATCGAAGCGCAAAAGGCCATGTACCCGATCGAGTACGCAACTCCGGTTCATCCAACCGACGGCACTTCGCAAATTGTGGCATCCCACAGCCTGATTCCGCAGGCGCTCTACCATGCGTTCGCCGCATTCGGCGCCATGATGTCACCGGACCTTCCTCTCAGCCGTCGCCAGCACGAGATGATCACTACTGTGGTCTCGGTCACCAACAGGTGCCACTACTGAATCGAATCTCACGCAGAGTTTCTGCGGCGGGTAACACTCGACGAAGAACTGGTTCGCGCCCTTGAAGAGGACTATACACAGGCCCCAATCACCAGGGCGGACCGGGTCATGTTGGACTACGTCGTCCAGCTCACAAAGGATGCAACTCGTATCGGTCCCGAGGACCATGAACGATTGCGCGGCGAGGGTTTCGACGATCGCAGTATCCTGCAAATGACATTGATCGCCGCTTGGTTCAACTACATCAACCGGGTGGCTGACGCGCTCGGCGTCGGCCGCTGAAACAAGAAGCTCATCCCGGTCCACCTCATCACTTTGGGAGAGGGCTTCGAGACACTCGACAATGTCACTGCTCCGTTTGTTGTCGATCAGCAAACTTGCTGTCCTGTAAAACGCAATCCCGGCGGATGGCGACCAGTCTGAAATCTGCGGCGCTTTGGTTGCTGCATGCATATATTTCACGGCCGCCTCAATATTTCCGGATTTTGCCGCGACAAAGGCAAGGACCACGTTGCCCGTAACAATTGCTTCGCCGTAAATAAGCAGTCGTGAAACGCATCCTCGTCCTCATCATCGGAACAGCCTTAACTCTGCAAATGGTGTGCCTCGCATAGCAGAAGGCAGCTTTGTCGAGAGTCGGTGTGGCGTCGTCGACAATTGGACTGGTGAGCCGAGGCCGAAGAAACCGGCATATCTCCGTGCCGAACTATTAAATATTTAATTGACAATGGTCTTAATCTGCGGAATATACTTTGGAACTATTAAATATTTAATTGCAAAAGGAGGCGCTTGTGCCGAGGACGAAGTCTTCGCATCTGACTGATGCCGAGCTGAGGCTCATGGACATCGTCTGGGAGAAGGGTGCTGCGACGGTTGGCGAGGTTGTCGACGCGGTGAATGCGGACACGCCGCTTGCCTATTCGACTGTTTTGACGACCTTGCGAATCCTCGAGAACAAAGGCTATTTGCGCCACACGAAAGACGGGCGCGCATTCGTCTACCGCCCCGTGGTGCGGCGGAACAAAGCTCAGGAAAGCGCGATCAAGCACCTGCTGCGAAGGTTTTTTCAAGACTCGCCCGAATTGCTCGTTTTGAATTTACGACGAGCGCCGGGACGACCGCGGCCAGCACGATCGCCGGGATGCGGAGGCCGTAGTAGCGCCGGATGTTGGTGCGCGCCTGCGCCTCCACGAACCGGAGGTACGCGATGCACCGGCCGCGCATGGTACTCCCTGCCCTGCTCGTTCAGCTTCAGCAGGTCGACCTGGCGCTCGAGCCAGGCCTCGTCCGCGAACCGGCCTGTCGGCAGCGCGGGAACATCGATCGTCGGAGGGATCTCGGTCGTCGTCGGCGGCGCTCATCGTCGCTTTACTCTCGTCGCCTGCCGAGGCGATGTCAACGCCGGGCGCCAGGGACGGTGGACGACGTAGGAAGCCCGCAGCGGCGGGGGTCGGCGACGACCTGTCGGGAGTGGCCGGGCAGCCGTGGACGAGCGGTCGGCATCGCTAGGCCATCCCAGGTGGATCTCGACGCTGCTGTCGGCGACTCCGCCGAGGATGGTGTAGTCGGCGCGGGTCTCCTGCAGCAGGGAGCCTGGCACGAGCTGGAGACCGGGCCGTGCGCGACCAGTCGCGCGATGAAGCGCTGCCAGGACAGCCCGCCGCCAGCGTCGCCGTCGAGCCAGAAGCTGCGGTGCCGGGCGCCGAGTATCTCGCTCGGGCCGATGGTGTTGGCCTTCGGGCGGCACCAGGGACCAGTCGCCGGCGAAGGAGTGCAGCGCGTTCTGCATGACGGTCATCGGGTGCAGGTCCACCAGGCGCGGCCCGGCCTGCTTGTAGCCGTCCAGGTCGCCCTCCCACTCCAGGCCGAGGTGCGGCTCCCAGAACGCGATGTGCCCGCTCCAGCCGATGCCGCCGTAGCAGACGTCAGCGCCGCCGGCCTGCGCGATGTCGTCGGCGTACCTCGATCTTGTCGGTGGTGGGGAAGTGGATCTGGCTCTCCGGCGGGCGGAGCCGGCGTCGATCCGGCCGAAGAAGGTGTCCAGCATCGCCCGCTGGAACGACCCGGCCCAGGAGGCGGGCGCGGTGACCCCGTTCTCGTCCGCGTACTCGTCCAGGTTGAAGGTGTCCACATGGTGCAGCGACAGGCCCTCGGCGTTGATCATGGCCGCGGCGATCTCATACTGCGGCATGGGTCCCGACGGGCAGGAGCGCCACGAAACGGCGTCCCGCGTCCCTGGCCTCGCGGATCCGGCCGACCAGGTCGGTGGCGAAGGCATGGTAGAAGTCGCCGGGCTCGTCGATGATCCGGATCTTGAACTCGGGATTCGGATGTGTGTGAGCTCCGCCCGCGTGATCCTCCGGGCGCGCCGGCAGGCATCCCGGTCGCGGAAGCTGATGAAACGGGCCATGTCGTAGTCGAACTCGGACCTGCGTGACCATGGTGATCATCCTTTCACGGGAGAAGCTCGTCTGGTGCTCCCGCGCAGCCAGGTAAGGCAAGGGACGAACCCCTCGGCGTACCCGACGCCGCATTGGAGGCCGCGGAAGCGCGTGGCCGCCCGCATCTGCTCGACGATGTCGACGCCGTCGTGGGTCGCCCAGCCAGGTCAGCTGGCTCTGGTGGGCCTCGAGCATCGCCGTCTTCGTCTCGATCGCCTCCGAGACGTCGACGTACTCGGTCGGCTGGAAGCCGAGGCCCATGACGGTGTCCATGTAGTAGATCGGCGCCACCAGCCGGTGGTGCGGTGCGCCCGTCTCGAAGAGGGGCAGCGTCGCATGGAAGCTGCAGTCGAAGACGAGCTTCGAGATCTCGTTGTGGTCGCTGATGTAGTCCTGGGGGGAGTGAGTGACGATCAGGTCTGGGCTGCGTCTCGCGGACGAGGTCGACGACGAGCCGTCGCTGGGCCGCGTCGGCCGCGCTGACCTCGGCGTCGCGAAGCCCAGCTATGTGTATTCGGGCGCCGCAGATCTCCGCGGCGCGCCGGGCCTCGCCGTCGCGGACCGCCGCGATCTCGTCGGAGGTATGGCTGTAGCTGCCGCGATCGCCGCGCGTCGCGTGGCACATCACCACGTCGTGACCCTCCCGGACGAAGCGCGCGAGCGTCCCGCCGCAGAGGATCTCCAGGTCGTCGGGGTGTGCGCCGACGGCGAGGACCCTCACGGCCGCCCCACGGGCACCGGCTCGACGAAGCCGGCGCCGTGCGCGGCCCGCCGCCGCCGGGGCCCGCGTGGGCGGCAGCGCCGCGTAGCCGAAGAGCCGCTCCTCGACCTCCTGGAGCGCGAGCCGCACGCCGCCGAGTGCCACCGCCTCGTCGCCGAGCCGCGAGAGAACGATGCGCGGCGGCACCGGCACGAGCAGGCGGATGCGTCGCTCGAGCGGCCCGAGCAGGCTCGCGCCCGCACGCGAGACGCCGCCGCCGAGGATCACCGTGGACGGGTTGAGAACGACGATCGCCGACGCGATGCCCCGCGCGAGCCGGTCGAGCATCTCCTCGAGCACCTCGGTTGCAGGCGGATCGCCCTGCGCCGCGGCGGCGAAGACCGTCTCGGCGTCGATCGCCTCCGGGTCGCCGCCGGCGAGCTCGAGCAGCGCGCTCGTGGCGGAGGGCACGGCCGCCGCTCGCCGGCGGGCAACGCGGGCGAACGCGGTCGCGCCCGCTGCGCGCTCGAACGGGCCGAGACCGTCGCTCGGCTCGTCTCCGTCGGGAGCGGCAGGTACCCGATCTCCCCGGCCGCGCCGCTCGCTCCGCGGTAGACCTCGCCGTCGAGGAGCACGCCGCCGCCGATGCCGACGCCGATCTGAACGAGGAAGGCGTCGTCGATCCCCTGCGCAGCTCCCCGCCACTGCTCGGCGAGGAGCGCAAGACGCACCTCGTTGTCGACGAGCACCGGGCAGGGGAACGACGGCTCCAGCCGCTCGGCGAGCCGGATTCCCTCCCACCCGCCGAGCTGCGGGGCGAGCGTGACCCGGCCGAGACGGGGTCGACGACGCCGGGTGTGCCGACCCCGACAGCGGTGAGGTCGGCCCGCACGACCTTGCTTGCCTCGAGCGCGCGCGCAACCGCCGCCTCGACGAGCGCGAGCAGCGCATCCGCGTCGCGGCGCTCCGCTGCCCCGGTCCGGCGCCGCTCGACCGCGACGACGTCGCCCGCGAGATCGGCGACGAAAGCAAGCACCTTGTTCGCCCCGATGTCGATCCCGAGCACGTGGCCGATCCAGCTGTTGAAACGGAGCAGGCGCCCCCGCCGCCCCGGCGTGGCGGGTGGTGGTCCGCCTCGGCCGGGGCCTCGGTCAGGTAGCCCTGGGTGAGCAGGAACTCGACGGCGCCGTTCACGGTCGGCTTCGACAGACCGGTGGTGCGAGCGAGGTCTGCCCGGGAAACGGGCCCATTGGCACGGAATTCGTACAAGACCGCCGCCGAGTTCAGGCGGCGGAGAAGTCCAGGGGAGCCGGGCTGGGAGGTTTCGGGCCATTGACGAGGGAGGATGCAATACGTTAGAAACCCTTCCTATCGAATGCAAGGGGTGGCGTTGGAGCCGTTCGATCGCGCCTCGTTTGATCACCTGGGGCTCATCACCCAGGCGCAGCGGCCCGGCGAGAGCTGGGTGGAGGCGACGCGCGTGTGGGTGACGAGCCCGCGCGCCGACCCGTTCAACGTCGAGTGGCTCCGCTTCGAGCCCGACAGCCCGGTGACGTGGACTGCTCCGCACCGAGCCGCACGTCGCCTACCGTGTGCCGGACGTCCGTCGTGCGGTCGACGGCTACCGCGTGCTGCTCGAGCCGTTCGAGGTCGGCGGCGGTTTCGCGACGGTCGCGTTCGTCGAGGCGAGCGGGGTCGTCGTCGAATTCATGCAGTACGCGAACCCGGACGAGGAGGGACGGTTCTGAGCTCCGGGAACGGCAGCACGAAGATCCGGGTCGAGGACGCGACGAAGGTCTACGAGACGAAGACGGGGCCCGTGCATGCGCTCGAGCGTGTGTCGGCCGAGGTCGGGGACGGGGAGCTCGTGTGCATCCTCGGGCCGAGCGGCTGCGGCAAGACGACGCTCCTCTGGGCGATGTCGGGTCTCCACCAGCTGACCCGCGGCCGGGTCGTGCTCGACGGGTCGGTCGTCGACGGGCCCCGGCTCGCTCGAGATCGGCATGATCTTCCAGGAGGCGAATCTGCTGCCGTGGCGCAACCTGCGCCAGAACCTGGAGTTCCCGTTCGAGATCAAGCGGCACAAGCCGGACGAAGAGCGGCTCGCGAGGCTGCTCGAGGAGACCGGGCTCGCCGGCTTCGAGAAGGCCTACCCGGCGCGAGCTCTCCGGCGGGATGCAGCAGCGAGCCTCGATCGTCCCGCGCTGGCGCAGTGACCCGTCGGTGCTGCTGATGGACGAGCCGTTCGGCGCGCTCGACGCCTTCACGCGCGACGAGATGAACCTCCTGCTGCTGCGTCTCTGGTCGGAGTCGCTGAAGAGCGATCGTCTTCGTCACGCACAACATCAGCCGAGGCGATCTTTCTCGCCGACCGCGTCGTCGTCATGACGTCGCGACCCGGTCGGGTCGCCGCGCGTGTACGAGATCGACCTGCCCCGCCCGCGGAGATCGAGATGACCTTCGACGCCGGGTTTCATCTCGCTGTCCAGGAGATCAAGCGCTCCGTCAGCCGGCGGGCAGCACATCCTGGAGGTCGAGAGTGAGCGTCAAACGGACGGCCGGCCGTAGTCAGGTCCCGCAGGAGCTGCGCGACGAGATCCCGAGCTTCGAGAAGCCGGGGGGCGCAGGAGCACGGCCCGATCGACTGGAGCGCGCTGACGTCGTTCCAGGGCGCGCGCTCGGCGGCGGAGATCGCCGACACTCGTCGGGCTCTTCGTCGGCGATCTTCTTCCTGCTCCAGGGGGTCGTCATCTGGACGCACACGCCGGCGTACGTGTTCCCGAAGCCGATCGACACGGTGAGGACGTTCGTCGCAGGACTTCACGAGCACCGAGATCCACTCGCTGAGGGTGACCGGGATCGAGTTCCTCGCCGGGCTCGCGATCGGCTCGACGATCGGGCTCGGGCTCGCCGCGCTGCTCACCCTGAAGCCGTTCGCGGAGAAGATCATCGCGCCGTACGTCCTGATCATGGTCACGACGCCGATGCTCGCGTTCGTCCCGTTCCTGCGCCTGAAGATGGGGTTCGGGCTCTGGCCGATCATCATCGCGGTGGCGCTGGCTCGGGCCGATGGTGATGATCAACTCGGCGACGGGCTTCAGACGCACCGACCTCGGCGAAGATCGCGCTGGCACGGTCCTACGGCGCCTCGACCTTCCAGATCTTCGCCAAGATCCGTTTTCCACTGGCGCTGCCGATGATCATCGTCGGCTTCATGGTCGGCTCGATCTTCGGCCTGCTCACCGCGATCGGCGGCGAGATGGTCGCCGCGAGCGAGCAAGGGGGCCTCGGGAAGGACCTCGTCTACTACTCGTCGCTCGCTCGGATGTCGGAGTTCGGGGCGACGATCCTGATCATCGCGATCCTCGGCGTCCTGATCTACGTCGTCTTCTACTTCATCGGCAAGCGCTGGGCGAGCTGGGAGGCATGAGGGCGAAGACGCGGCGCGGCGTGGTCGCCGACCCGCACTGAATCCAACGCGAAAAGGAGAGGGACGGCATGGAGGACAAGATCGGACAGGCCCAGTCGGCTGAGCTAACCCGTAGCGACTTCCTCAAACGGACCGCCGCGGCAGGGGTGGGCCTGTCGCTGCTGTCGGGCGTGCAGGCGACGGGCGCGCTCGCCGCGAGCACCGCGACCCAGACGGTGCGGTGGATCTCACCGCGCGGCACGCTCGACGTCATGGACGACTTCGACCTCTGGGTGCCGATCAAGATGGGCTACTTCTCGAAGCTCGGGATCAACGCAAAGCTGATCGCCGGGCCGATCGGCGACGCGCTGGCGTGCACGAAGTTCGTCGCCCAGAACCAGGCGGACATGGGCTACCCGTCGCCGGGCGTTCTGACCGCGTCGATCGACAGCGGCATCCCGGTCAAATCGATCTGGGACATGATCTCCGGGCAGGTCTTCGACTTCGCGCTGCCGGCGAACAGCTCGATCACGAACGTCAAGCAGCTCGCCGGGAAGAAGATCGCGCTCGGCAGCGCGGGATGGAGCACGATCGTCGACCCGATCCTCGTCGGCGTCGGCCTCGACCCGAAAACGGTCACCTACGTGAACGCGGGCAACCAGTGGGCCCAGTCGGTCGAGAGCGGCCAGGCCGACGCCGGCCTCGCCTGGGAAGGGCTGCGCGCGCAGTGGGCCGGCCAGGGGCTGAAGCTCAAGTACCTGATCGGGACGACCTTCTCCAAGCAGCCGTCGAATGTCTACTCGGTGCGCGCGGACGACCTGAACGACTCGACCAAGGTCGACCTCTACACGCGCTTCCTGCAGGGGATGATCATGGGGCTCGAGTTCGCGAAGGCGAACCCGCGGGCCGCCGCGCAGATCACCTACACCTCGCGGCCGGCCCTGCAGAAGTCACTGAAGCCGCAGGCGGCGTACGACTCGTTCGTCGAGCTGGCCGACTGCGTACGGCACCTCGCACCGCGCCGGCCAGGGCTGGGGCTGGCACTACCCGGCCGGATGGGCCGGGTATCTCGACATCGTCCACAACCTCGGGCAGACGAAGAAGCTGCTCAGCGCGTCCGACGTGTTACACGAACTCGCTCGTCACGGCGGCGAACAAGAAGGCCGACACCGCGACGGCGCGTCTCCGACGCGAAGGCGTTCAAGCTGAGCGCGACCTTCCAGGGCGTCGACCCGGGCCACCCCAACATCTAGACGACAGCGACGTGGGCGGCGCCTTGCACGTCGGAGGCGCCGCCCCGCCGCAAGGGAGGACGCGATGCCGAACCCCCTCGCAGGTCACACGAACTCGTACCACACCTACGGCTTCGACGAGGCGCTCGCCGGCATCGCCGAAGCAGGCTTCAAGCACGTCGAGCTGCTCGGCCGTGCCCGGCTGGACCGAGCACGTCGATCTCGATGACGACCCGGCCGAGGTGCGGCGCCGCGTGGCAGGCCACGGCCTCGAGGCGATCAGCCTCAGCGGCCACTCGGATCTCACGACGCGCGACGGGCTCGAGCACGGGATCAGGGCGGTGCGCTGGGCGGCCGCGTACGGGCTCCCGATCGTGAACACCGCCGTCGGCGGCCACCAGAGTGCGGACGAGAACGAGGCTGCGTTCCTCGCCAACGTGGCCGAGCTCGCGGACGCCGCCGAGGACGCGTCGCGTGGTCGTGGCGCTCGAGATCCACGGCGACATCATGGCCTCGAGCGACGTCACGATCCCGCTGATCGAGAAGATCGGCCGCGAGTCGGTGCGCGTCAACTACGACACGGCGAACGTCGAGTTCTATTCCGGCGACCTGGCCGTCGACGACCTGCCGAAGATCACGCCGTACCTCGCTCACGTCCATCTCAAGGAGACGACCGGCGGCAAGGGCAACTGGAACTTCCCGGCGATCGGCGCCGGCACGGTCGACTTCGGTCGCGTGCTCGCGATTCTCGAGCAGGCAGGCTACTCCGGGCCGTACTCGGTCGAGATCGAGTTCCAGGGCGAGCCGTGGCCTGCCCTGGCCGACGTCGACGACGCGATGCGGAGCTCGTACGAGCACCTCGCAGCGCTCGGGCTGGAGTAGCGCGATGGCCCGCTCGCTGTTCATGCCGGAGATGACGAACCTCCAGGTGCGCGAGTACCTGGAAGGCGGCGGCCGGATGGTGATCGTCCCCGTCGGCTCGACCGAGGACCACGGTGACCACGGGCCGCTCTGGACGGACGTCTACATCCCGCTCGAGGTGGCGAAGCGCGCGGCGCCGGAGCTGGACGCGCTGGTCGGCCCGCCGATCCCGTTCGGCCTCGCCGCCGATCACCGCGGCGCTCACGGGCTCGTCCACGTCCGCATGGACACGTTCCTGGAGCTCGTCCGGGACGTCTGCCTGTCGCTCGCCGACGCCGGCTTCACGCGGATCGTGCTCCTGAACGGTCACTACTGCAACTCGCATGCGCTCGAGTTCGCGTCGTCACGCATCCACGACGAGCTGCCCGAGGGGACGCAGGATCTATCCGTTCCCCTACTGGGCGGGACTGCGTCCGGAGGAGGCCGAGCAGTACCTGTCGGGAACCGCCGGCATCCACGCGAACGTCGGGGAGACCTCGATCGTGCTCGCGATCGACCAGAGCCTCTGCGACATGGAGCGCGTCCGCGACTTCGTCCCCGAGCTGCCCGAACTGCGCACGAGCGCTCTCGCGCTGATCGACCCGGTGTTCCTCTCCACCCCGGGCTCTTTCTGGTCGCTGCTCGAGGACGGCGGCGGCGTCTGGGGCAGGCCGAGCGACTCGACCGCGGAGAAGGGCGAGGAGTTTCTCGGCTGGTGCACGCGGGCCGTGATCGACTTCGTGCGCGATCTCGAGGACGTGCACGACCGGATCGAGCCGCGCTACCTCCGCACCCGTCCTCGCCGCTGAGCCCGGGGGCGAGGGGACGATGGTGACGATCGCGATCATCGGCGCCGGCTTCATGGGCTCGGCGCATGCCGCGAACTACGCAGCGCTCGGGGAGCGGGTACGCGTCAAGACCGTCTGCGGGCGCTCCCTCGAGCGGGCCGCGCGCGTGGCCGACACCGTGGGCGCCGAGCCGACCGTCGATCTGGATGCAGCGCTGCTCGATCCGGAGGTGGACGCGGTCGACATCTGCCTGCCGACACCGCTCCACCGCGCCGTCGCCGAGCGTGCCCTCGACGCCCGCAAGCACGTGTTGCTCGAGAAGCCGATCGCGCTCACGGCCGCCGACGCGGACGCGATCCTCGCCGCGGCCGAGCGGAACGGGAAGCTGCTCATGGTCGGGCTCGTGCTGCGGTTCTGGCCGGAGTACGTCGAGCTCGGGCGGCTGGTCGGGGCAGGGGAGCTCGGACGGCCGCTCGCGGTATCGACGCAGCGACTGTCGCCGCCCGCCGACTGGGCCGACTGGCTGGGCGACCGCGCGCAGTCGGGTGGCACGGCAGTCGACCTCTTGATCCACGACTTCGACCAGATGAACCGGCTGCTCGGGACGCCGCGTCGCGTCGACGCGCGCGAGCCCGAGCCGGGACACGTCCACGCGCTCGTCGAGTACGACGGTGCCTCCGGCCTTGCCGAAGGGAGCATGCGCATGCCGCGCTCCTACCCCTTCTCGAGCGCCCTCCGCGTGCTCTGCGAGCAGGGCGCCGCCGAGTACACGTTCACGGCGGCCCCGGTCGAGGGCGAGGGCAACATCGGCGCGTCGTCGTCGCCGCGCGGGCTGCGCGTCTATCCGACGAACGGCCCGATGCGAATCGAGCCGGTCGAGAGCGCGGATCCCTGGGGGCCGGAGATCGCCTACTTCGTCTCCTGCCTCGAGCAGGGCCGGCAGCCGGTCGAGGGCACCGGGGAGCAGGCGCGGCAGGCGCTGCTCGTCTCCCTGGCCGCGAACCGCTCGATCGCCAGCGGCCGGCCCGAGCCCGTCTGAGGCCGACTCACCCCCGCCGGTGAGCCCCTCACCCGGCGGTCGACGGCGCCGCCGGGCCTCGCGACCGATCCCGACGGCGCTACTCCCCGAACTCGTCGATCAGCCGGGCGGCGTAGAAGTCTTCCCACGTGCCCGTCGGCTCCCCGCTGGTGAAGTCGCGGTCGAGCTCGACGAGGGCGTGGACGAGGTGGCTGCGAGTCGGCCGGGCACCGAGGATGCGCGGCAGCTCGGACAGATCGAGAAGCCAATCGGCATACCAACTCGCCCAGTCCGGGTCGTCGCCGTCGACGATGCGGTAGACGACATGGTGCGTCTCGGCGGCCTCGTGAAGCAGCGCGGCGATCTCCTGCTCTCTCCCGTTCACGCCGCCGATCCTATGTGGTCGGCCGTGGAGACGACACGGCGCGCGTCGCCTCCCCGTCGTCGAAGACGGACATCCCGTTACCTCGCCCTCGCGGCCGGCGCTCGCGTCGCGGCCGTGGCCGGCTGAGTAGCGTACCGGCGGTTTCCATCGAGATCGTGCTCAGTCCGGAGCGCGGGTCAGCATGGTTGCGTGTTCTTCAGACTCGCCAGCTGGGAGCTGGCGTTGGCCATCTTCGGAATCACCGGGTGCTTCACGCTTGCGGGGTTCGCCGGCGGGAGGTACTTGCGCGAGCATTCCGCCACCCTGCGCGAACCGTTCGGCGTGCTGCAAGGCGCGCTCCTCGGGGTCGTCGGCCTGGTGCTCGCCTTCGGTCTGTCGCTTGCGGTCGGCCGGTATGAGGATCGGCGTGCGGCGACCGTCGCCGAGGCGAACGCGATCGGCACGACCTACCTTCGGGCGCAGCTCCTGGCCGAACCAGCGCGGAGCCGATCGCTGGAGGTGCTCCGCCGCTACACGGACCTGGCGATCGCGATCTCGAGCGAGGTTCCGGGGAGCCCGGCGATGGCGCGGACGACAGGTGCCCAGGGGGTGCTTCAGCGGAGGCTGTGGGGGCTGGCCGGTCAAGCGATCGCGAACGCGCCGGTCGCGAGCGCGCCGCGACTCTACGTCGATAGCCTCAACTCGACGATCGACCAGCAGTCGGTGCGGCTGTCGGCGCTGAACAATCGCGTGCCCGGCGCGGTGCTCGGGCTCGAGGTGCTCGGTGCGGCGATTGCGCTCGGGCTCCTCGCGCTGCACATCTCGCTGCTCGGCCGCGGTCTCGCGCCGATGCTCGCGGCCACCGCGCTCGTGACGTTGCTCCTGCTCGTGACCTTCGACCTCGACCGACCCACGCGTGGCCTGATCACCGTCCCGGCGACGCCGCTGCAGGCCGTACGCGCGTCGATGATCTTGCCTCCTGCGGCGCACGCGCCTTGAGCGCATCGATCCTCGACGACCGACGACGGTGCGGCGGCCCGGTCTTACCGAACGACGACCGAACCAACGAGAAGGGACATGCGACCATGAAACTGACGACCATGACGCAAGTCACCGTCGATGGAGTGATGCAGGGAAACGGCGGCGCGTCGGATGAGGACCGCAGGAGCGGATTCGAGCGCGGCGGATGGGCCATGGGGGTGGTCGACGACGAGACCATGACGTTCATCAACGAGACCTACCAGCGCGCCGACGCGTTCCTGTTCGGCCGGCGGACCTACGAGCTCTTCGCCGGCTACTGGGGCGCAGAGGAGCGGGCTCGCGCCGCGGCGGAAGATCCGGGCAACCACCCGATCGCAGCTGCCTTGAACACGAAGCCCAAGTACCTCGCATCGACCACGCTCACCGAACCGCAATGGGCGGACACGACCGTCCTCTCCGGTGACCTCGCGGCGGCCATCGGCGAGCTGAAAGCCAGGCCGGGGGGTGAGCTGCAGGTGCACGGCAGCGGTGCCCTGATCCGGTGGCTGCTCGACAACGACCTCGTCGACGAGATCAACCTGCTCATCGTCCCCGTGGTCCTCGGCCAGGGCACGCGGCTGTTCCCCGACGCCGGCCCGGACATCGCGCTTGACCTGGTCGACTCGCGAGCCGACTCGAAGGGCGTAACGATCCAGGTCTACCGGCCCAGCGGGCGCCCGCGAGTACGCAACGGCCACGGCCGACCTGGAGCAGTGACATGAGCGCGACGACGAATGGCGAGTCGCTGTGGCCGCGGCTCGCGGAGCTGCCGCTCGTCGATCGAGGCGTGCGAGTACGACCGGCTGCACGCCGTCCTCGCCTACGAGTTCGAGCGCATCACGACCCACGTGCGGCTCGTCGGCGCCGGCGCCGACGGGCTGGGTGAGGACGTCTCGGTGTTCCAGCGAGGACGGCACCACGCTGCACGAGACCCGGCCCGCGCTGCCGCTCGAGGGCGAGTGGACGCTGGCCGGCTTCTGCGACCACCTCGCCACGCTCGAGCTGTGGCCGGAGCCGCCGGAGTGGGACGGGGCGCTGCGCTTCCGCAACTGGGCGTTCGAGTCGGCGGCGCTCGACCTCGCGCTGCGCCAGGCCGGCCGCTCGCTGCACGACGTGCTCGGGCTGGAGCCGCAGCCGGTGCGCTTCGTCAACTCGCTCGGCCTCGGCAAGGAGCCGTCGATCGAGCCGCTGCGCCGGCGGCTCGCCCGCTCGCCCGGGCGTGCGCTTCAAGCTCGACGCGGAGGCGACCTGGCCGCCGGCGCTCGTCGACGAGGTCGCGGCGACCGGCGCGGTCGACACGATCGACTTCAAGGGCCAGTACGGCCTCGAGGTCGAGGATCCGGAGGCGCTGGGCGCGCTGTACGACCGCGTGCTCGCGGCGTTCCCGGACGCCTATCTGGAGGACCCGCACGACCTGCCCGAGATCGCGCAGCGGCTCGGCGATCACCTCGAGCGCGTGTCCTACGACGCGCCGATCCGCAGCGCCGAGGACATCGGCGCGACGCCGCTGGCCGCGCGCGTGGTGAACGTCAAGCCGTCGCGGATCGGCAGCCTGCGCGCGCTGTTCGAGGTCTACGCGCGCTGCGCGCGGGAGCGGCGGCCGATGTACGGCGGCGGCATGGGCGAGCTCGGCGTGGGCCGCGGGCAGATCGAGCTGCTCGCCGCGCTGTTCCACGCCGACGCGCCCAACGACGTGGCGCCGAGCGCCTACAACGAGGACGACCCGCCGGGCGGCCTGCCGGCCAGCCCGCTGCGCGCCGCGCCCCGCGGCCGACCGGCTTCCGCTGGGCGGCGTAGGCGAGTCCGGGCGGTCAGGGGGATCGGTGCAGGATTGAGCCCGACCCAGCGCTCGACGACTCCTACTTCCTCGAAGCTCGGCGGGCTGCGCCGTGGGGGCACCGGTGGCGGCACGCCGTGCGCTTGAGCGGCATCTCCCGCACACTTGTCCGCTCAGTGATGCGGTTTGGCCGGACATGCAGAAACCTTCATGGGCCGTGAAGGATCGGCGTTTTGATCGGTCTCGGTCTCGGCCGGTATCGGTGGGTCTGGTTGCCCCCGTGTTGCCCCCAACCGGCACTCATCGAAGCGGCGGCGACAGGGCAGGCGCCTGCCGTCCCAAGGCCCCGGTCGAGGCGGCCCGATTCGAGAAACACGACCCCACGGAACCGGGGCTAGGGCGAGCCTACAGAAGATCGGACAGCCCCATCGAGCAAGGCGATTGCAGCCTAGCAGAGAAGGCCCAACCGATGCCGTCCTGGTAGGGCTTGGTGGCCGTTAAGCGTGGAGCTCG
>CAVTWA010000015.1:0-15805 GCA_963738025.1 uncultured Acidobacteriota bacterium
CCAAGGATTCCCGTGGCTTGACGCTAGCTCGGTCATGGCTTCAATGTTTTCTTCAATCATGTTTGCCAGTGCTCGGCCCTGTGGCCCTGGCAAGATCGTTGATACCGGCGAGAATCACTACGGCTTGCGGTTTTAAATCGATCACATCCGGAAACATTCGGACCAGCATTTGAGCAGACGTCTGCCCGCTGATTCCGCGATTGATATATGGCTTGCTGGGGAAAAACTTATCGAGTTTCCAATTCGCGGTTATGGAATCACCCATGAAAACAATGCGTCCCTTTACGGGCTCATTGCGTCGGAGTGGTTTGTTGGCATCGTTGTAATAGCTCAACTGATTCCAATCCTGAAGATCTTCGACCAAGGTTCTCATTCGACCAATGAACGTTTCGCCCGGAGCCAGCCGGGCATTTGCAAAATCCTGGAGTTGCTCCAACAAACTTTGCGCCACGAAGGGCAGACAACAGGCGGACTGATGTGGTGTCTTGAAGTCATCCTCCAGCTGCGCCTGACCGATTCGCGCGAAGGCCATAATCGCGAAGGCCATAATAATGATGAAGACCAGACCATTTATTTTTCCACTCACGTATTTGCTCCATAGAAGCCAACTTCGACGTGCTTTGAGCTGCGCAGGCATTCGTCATTACACATTAATATAATGGTGCAGACGTTTATGCAATTGGCAGCACTAAGCCGCCCTGCTCGGTTGCAGCTTTGCATTTTACTTCAGAGTTCATGTTCCCCTGGGGTGACGCCGAACGGTTACGCTCCTTGTAAGCTTATCGTCACGTCTCAAAGGGGATGTCTCAGTCCGAGCCGCACATAGGAAAGTGGCTTTATGATGTGTGCGCCCGGAATGCCTTCAAAACATCGAGTTTGGTTCACCCAAAACCGGCCGAAGTGGCTCCTTTTAAGGCAATTCAGGGATTTTCATGGGTGCCTCGACGTGAACGAGCGCTATGGGCACTGGCGCAATTGCAGCCAGCGAGTCTGACGCCAAAATCGAATGGGTGAAATACAAGGCCAGCGGATTTCGCAATCAGAAGAACTTCATCAGCGCCATTTACTTCCACTGTGGCGGTCTGGATCTGGCTCCCTAACAACTTAAAAGCCGGAAGAGCCAGAAAATTTAAACGGAGTACGCCGTTTATAGGGTGGCGAGTTTGCCGCGCATATGCGGTCTTATGTTAACTTCGACTGGGGCACGCAACGAACCGGCTTTACACGGAGATCCTATGGGATACGACGCAGCCTGACGGACAGCCCTGTCGAATGCTGGATACAGAAAAAGCAAGTAAATTTTTCGGTTTTCAGAGGCCAACGTACGTCTCGGTGATGGGCTACGGCAAACGATCGACTGCTATAACCGCCAAACTGTACACTTAGTTAAAGGTTAGTTGCTTGCGAAAGAAAGCACTCATATGTGGCATCTCAGGGCAGGACGGTGCGTATCTTGCCCAACTGTTATCACCAAGGGCTACGAGGTATATGGCACGTCGCGGGATGTGTTAGGCAGGAGGTTCGAAGGGCTTGTCTCTCTGGGAATCCGGGATCGCGTAAATCTTTTATCAATGGCCCTTAACGATTTTCACAGCGTAATGTGCGCGTTGAAAACGGTCGCCTGATGAGATCTACAACCTTGCCGGACAAACATCCGTGGGTCTGTCCTTTGAACAACCTGTAGAGACCATGGAAAGCGTCGTGATCGGAACTTTGAATTTGTTGGAAGCGATCCGATTTCAGCCCAGACCAGTCCGGTTTTACCAGGCAGGATCGAGTGAATGTTTTGGCAACGTATGCGATGCGGCAGCGGATGAGACAACGCCCTTCCGCCCTTGCAGCCCCTACGCGATTGCCAAAGCGGCCGCTATCTGGCAAGTTGCAACTTATCGTTCGGCATATGGGTTAAAAGCGTGCTCCGGCATCCTTTTTAATCATGAATCACCATTGCGCCCTGAGCGTTTCGTCACAAAGAAGATTGTGGCTGCTGCATGCCGGATCGCGCACGGCAGCAACGAAACGCTTAGTCTCGGAAATACGTCGATTGACCGTGATTGGGGATGGGCTCCCGAATATGTTGAAGCAATGTGGCTGATGCTGCAACAAAACGAACCTGAGGACTACGTTATTGCCACTGGCGAGACCCATAGTCTGGAAGAATTTATCGATATCGCATTTGCCAGGGTCGGCCTGAACTGGCGCCACCACGTTGCGCAGGACCGGCAGCTTTTGAGGCCGATGGACTTCGCCGTTGGCAGAGCCAACCCCACGAAGGCTAGGTCCAAATTGGGATGGGAGGCGAAAATAAGATTCCAGAATGTGGTGGAGATGCTGGTCGACGCAAAGCTATCCGGACACGGGAGGGAGCCACTCGTTCACGCTGCCAGCGAGGTCGAGGGATAACGGCCGTGCATGAACTCCATTTGGGTCAGGTATTTCCCCGCTTACGTTCGCAACAGCTTTACGGCCGCTACAATCTGCAAAAATTATCGGGAATACGGGCTGGCTCTTCGCCGATCTGACTTTGAGAATGGCTCTCTGGCTTGTAATCGGCGTCTGGACCGCTCGCTTTCTGGGACCCGATCAATACGGCCTGTTTCAGCTATGCTTCCGCGTTCGTTGTCCTGTTCATATGTTTGCCTGATTGGGACTGAACGGCATCGTTGTGCGCGAACTGGCACAAAGTCCAGAACATCAAAACGAGGTGCTTGGGACGACTTTCACCCTCATTGTTAGCGCGCACTTGAAAACGCGCTTTTTTGCGCGAGCGCCGGTTTCTCCTTTCGAGCGTCAGATTTAACCTATTATTTTCGTTGAGCTATTTTGGATTCGAGATATTGAAGGTATCCGTTCGGCAAAGGCTGCTGGAGAATCTCTTCAAGAGCCGGCAGGAAGTAATGCAAGGAACGGACAGGTGGCAACGGCGCGCCGGTTGGATTTCTGCAAACGCGGCGTGCAGTTGCCAGGAGCAGCGCCGAGCGGATAATTTGGATCGGAATGCCGCGCTGGTAGAGAGCTTGAGCCAGTTGACGATCCGAGCGGCTGAAACGGCCGGAGGTATTCGGCATTTGAAGAAAGAGCTGTTGGACCGCGCGGACGTAAACCTGCTCGGTCATGATTTCTTTCGGCGGGCAGCGATTTCCAGTTCGCTTTCTCGTACGCGATAGCTTTGACCTTCAATCACTGTGATGTCGGCGTGATGAGTCAGACGGTCCAGCAGCGTGGCGATGGAAGTGGCGTTAGGAAAAACGGTGTTCCACTCTTTAAATGCTTTGTTTAATGCGGAGCGTATTGTTATGCGGAGTTGGCCGCTGAGTTCAGAATCCTCGCAGTGATTGCCAACTGAAACCGTTGCGTCGAAGCCGTAAGTGGCTCCGCATAAAAATGACATCCTTTTCGGGGCCAACAAGGCCACCGAAGGAGGATTGTCATGCTTTTCCATTTTTTTGAAGCACATCAACGGATTCGTGAGATTCGTAGTAATCCATCCGGACCATTGATCGAAGGCTTTTCCGATTACCTATTTCAGAACGGATATGCCGAGATCTCCGCTCGCCGACACATTCGATCAGCCGAACACATTCTTCGTTGGGCGATCCGGAGTAAGGTGTCAGTGAGCGAGATGGACGATAGGGTTCTTAAACGTTTCGGCCATCATCTCAAGAGATGCCGTTGTGGCCGGTACTGCCGATCGAATCGTCGGGACATTATCACCGGCGCACGGCTGTTCTTGAGGCACTCGCAGGGCGTGGATATGGCGGTGATCCGAATGCCCACTCCCGCTGATCCCGAAGCCGCCACTGTTGAACTCGTTCGGTCAGTGGATGCGGGAGCATCGCGGAACCTTGGAACTCACCCTCTATAACTACGGCTTACCGATTCAGGCGCTGATCCACCGCTATGGTGACGACCCAGGCAAATTGGATGCAAAGCGCCTGCGGAACTTCGTTCTGACCCAGGCTCGTCACGTGGGTTGGGCTACCGCCAAACGGTGCACGACGGCACTGCGAATGTTTTTGCGGTTTTTGATCGCTGAAGGCCAGTGCCGTGCGGGTTTGCTCGCTGCCATTCCCGCGCTGGCTCACTGGCGTTTGAGCTCTCTGCCACGATACCTGCCGCCGGAAGCAGTGGAGTGCGTAATTAAGTCCTGCGACATGTCTTCTCCGGTTGGCAAGCGCGATCGAGCGATCCTCCTGTTGCTCGCACGGTTGGGGTTGCGAGCCGGCGACATCGTGCAAATGCGTCTCAAGGATATCGATTGGAAGGAAGCATGGATTAATGTCAGCGGAAAGGGTCGCCGCGAGACACGCTTGCCCTTAACTCAAGAGGTGGGTGACGCCATCGTGTCGTATATGCAAAAAAGCCGGCCTCGATCACTTCGAGATACGCTGTTTCTCCGTTAAGCGAGCGCCGTTCCGCGGATTCCGGTCTCATGCTGCGGTTTCCGTGATTGTCGCTACCGTTATACGTCGCGCCGGGATCAAACGCCCAGCCCGAGGCGCAGCACACCTATTGCGCCATTCCGTCGCCAGTTCGATGCTTCGGCAAGGAGCGTGGTTACAAGAGATTTCGACGTTACTCCGACACCGCTCGATTGAAACGACCCAGATCTACGCAAAGATCGATGTTACAGCGCTACAGCAGATTGCCCAACCTTGGCCGGAGGTGTGGTCATGTTAGCTCGCGCTGTTGAGTCTTATTTGTCCGTGCGTCGAGCGGGCCGGATACGTCCTCAAGCAGGTTGAGTTTCATATCGGAAGCTTCGCCGCATATTCCGATCGCAAACGCCGACGGTTCGTGAACGTAGACATAGCCATCGAGTGGGCACGGCAATCTCGCTCGCTGAGGCAAAGAGCCCGACGACTGGCCGATGTTAGACGCTTCGCCTTCTATCTTCAGGCGGAGGATCGCGCGTCATGAGATACCGCCCGCGATCTTTGGTAAAGAGCGCGACCGTTAAGACCGACTCCTTACATTCTTTCCGACGAACAGATCCGCCGGATCATTCAGTTGGCTGCACAGTCAGGCTACCGCACCCTGCGCCGACAAACTTACAGCACCTTGTTCTCTCTGCTGGCCTGTACGGGACTGCGCGTTTCCGAGGCGATCCATCTGAGATACGACGACATCACAGCGGATGGGCTGGTGATCCGTGCGACTAAGTTCCGGAAGAGTCGATTGGTTCCCTTGCACGAGACGGCACGCGCTGGACTCGAACGGTACCTGAAGCAACGCCGGCCCTATGCACCCTTCGATGATCACGTCTTCATCTCCCTGCGGAGAAAGCCGCTGCTGATCGGAGACGTTGATGTCGCATTCCGAACCGTAGCCAAGAAAATGAACCTGCCCCATGGACGCGGACAACGTCGACCAACACCTCATTCTCTCCGGCATGCCTTTGCGGTCCGAGCGTTACAAAACTGCCCGGATGGCCGGGATCACATCACACGGCATATGTTGATGCTCTCGACGTACCTGGGACACTGCAAGGCAGAGTTGACGTACTGGTATCTGGAAGCGGTTCCGGATCTCATGCAAAGCATCGCGGAGCGCTGCGAAGCTTATGTCACCGGGAGCAAGCCATGACCTCGCTCGCCCCACACTTAACTGCTTTCTTCCAAGAGCGTCTGACTCTTGAACGACGGGCGAGCGTCAATACGTCGGACTCTTATGCTTACGCGTTCAAGTTACTCCTGAACTTTGCAAACAAACGATTAAAGGTGGCACCGTCGAAGCTCGGCGTCGAACAAATCGATGCGCCGCTGGTCGTTGCCTTCCTCAATGATCTGGAAAACAAACGCTCGAATGCGGCCAGCTCACGCAATGTGCGGCTTGCCGCGATCCGGTCATTCATGCGGTTCATGGAATACCGCCTGCCATCGGCCCTTGAACAGATCCAATGTGTCCTTGCCATTCCGATGAAGAAGACTGACTCGCGCTTAGTGCGGCACCTCAATACGGAAGAGATTCAAGCGCTTTTGGATGCGCCTAAGCCCACCGACTGGTCCGGCATCCGGGATCGTGCGATGTTGCATCTGTGCTTCGCCGCAGGTTTACGTGTATCCGAGCTCACAAGCCTGCGTCTCGAAGACTTGTCGCTGCAACCTCACGCAAGCATTCTCGTCCACGGCAAAGGACGCCGCGAGCGCTGTTTGCCGTTATGGAAGCAGACTGTAACAGCATTGCGAGCCTGGTTGGCCGTGCGCGGAGCCGTAACGGGGCCAGAGCTCTTCGTTAATAGCCAGCGCGCGCCCTTAACCCGCGCTGGATTCGAATACATTCTCGAAAAACATGTCGACACTGCGATCAAAGATTGTCCATCTTTGGCGACGAAACGTATATCTCCTCATGTGCTGAGGCACAGTTGTGCGCTAACCGTATTGGAAGCCACGAAGGATCTGCGGAAAGTCTCGTTGTGGCTCGGTCATGCCAACATGCAAACTACCGAGATCTACACACGGGTCGATCCATCGATCAAACTGGAAGCACTCGAGGCTGTCACGGCGCCAAAGCTCAGGTCAGGCCGCTTCCGCGCAAGCGACAAACTCATTGCTTCCCTGACAACGCCATCTTTTATGCGGAGAGAAAAACGTCCGGAATAGCTCTGATTGCGGGCTCTCAGCTATGGGAGTCCGCATAACAATATGCTCCGCATTAAACAGATTATGCGGTGCACCGCATAATTTGTTGGTTGTGATCAGTATGGACCGGCGTTCGTAACGGCGGCTGACGAGTTCATAGAGCAGATCGGCGGCATCCGGGTCATAAGAAAGATAAGCCAGTTCATCAATGCACAATAACGAGGGCCGCGCGTAGTGCTGCAATCGGCGGCGGAGAATCTGAGGCGAATCGCAATGCAGATCGGCCAGGATGTCGGAAGCGGTACGGAATAGGACCGTGTGACCGGCCTGAGCGGCAGCGTGCGCGATATTTTGGGCAATCATGGTTTTACCCAGACCGTTGGTACCCATCAGGATGAGGTTGCGGGCTTCGGGGATGAAGTCCAGTGTGAGAGCCCGTTCGATCGTGGAGCGATCGATTTTCTTGGGCCAGTTCCAGTTGAAGTCGGCCATGGGTCTGAAGCGGCCGATGCGAGCCACCTGAAGACGCCGCTGCAGGGACCGGAGCGAGCGGTCCTGGATTTCCATGCGGGCGAGTTCTTCCAACATCAGTTGTGGTGACCAACGGGATTTGCTGGCTCGCGCAATAAAGTCGTCCAGTCCATGAGCTGTGGCATTGAGACCGAGTTGCCGCAGTTGACTCTGAAGGTCAGTGGTTATCGTCATCGTCATCGTTTGCAGAGAGTCCATCGTAAATATCCGAGTTATGAGGTTGAACGTGTAAATGAGCCAGATCGGGCCGGCGGTTCAGCTCAACCGGACGCAGTGCCCGCAGCTGCTTGGCCCGGCGGCGCTGGTTCAGGATGTAAGCGACCGAAGAAACCCGTGGAGTCCCTCGTTCCAGAACCAGACGAATCGCGGAACGAAGTTCTGAAGCGCCGTAGTCGTCGAGTAACTGGAGCAGTTGAGTGGTCGAACGGCCGATCGCTTCGCCGCGGCGGAACGCTTCATCTAACAAGGTTTCACTCTCCGGAACAGCCAAACAGAGTCGGCCCGAAGGCGAGGAGCCCAGAGCACGCCGTTTTTCATCCAGCAGCGCCTGACGGTGATCGGGGTCCTCGATAACCTGATGACGATCCCAGGATCGTCGATGCCGGGTGATTTCGACGGCGCCGTCGAGTATCCGAATCCATGACGGGGAAGCCACCAGGTTCAGTGCCCGCCCGATGGCCGAGGGCGGGATGGAATAATCGTTGAGATCAAACCGGACGTAGATGGTTTTGCCGGAGTGAATGGGGACCAGACGATCCGATTCGAATGCATTCACCGGCAGTGGCAGCAGGCGGGATTGTTCCTCGCGAAAGACATCTTCAACCTTACGGGAGTCATCCTGCGGCCAAGGGCGCTGATGGGCGATTTGGTCACGCCAGATCTGAGCTTGGCGATTGAAGTCTTCCAACGTGGTGAACGGGCGCGCGGCAAAGAACGAATCCCTGATATAACGAATCACTCTCTCGACGCGTCCTTTTTCGTTTCCACGGGCGGGCCTGCAGGGGCGTGGCGCGAAGTGATAATGAGCCGCCAGTTCCAACAGACGCGGGTGAAACTGAATCACGTCTCCGCGGCGAGCCAGAACAACACTGCGCAGGTTGTCGTAAAGGATGACCCGGCTACAGCCGTGAAATTGATTGAAGGCTTCCACGTGAGCCGAAAGAAAGTTTTCCAGACTTTGATCGAAGAAGAAGCTCAAGGCCAGGGCGCGTGAGTAGGAAAGTGTCATCACAAAACACGACAGGAGACGGCGCGCCTGTCCAATCTGGATTGCACCGAAGTGCGCCCAATCGGCCTGTGCTTGTTCTCCAGGAAACGTGCGCAGGTGTAAGAACGGCTCGCGCACCACAGGCCGAAGCTGGGCGATCAGACGGCGCAGTTGAGAGGATCCGCCTTCGTAACCTCGATCTCGAATCATCTGGAATATCCGCGTTGACCGCAGGCGCGGATATTGCTTCAGAGTCTCCTGAATGAACTCCACGTAGGGGTCGGTCTTGCGGCCAGCCCGGTCTTGCTTGGGGCGGTTAAACCTGCCGGTTTCCAGCGCGGCCCGCACCGTATCGCGATGCAAGTCCAGCTGAGTGGCAATGGTTCCGATCTTCCAGTGCTCGGCATGAAATAAATGACGGATACGCGCGACAAGCTCGGCGTCAATCACGACTCACTCCCGGAAGGCGTCGATAAAACAGCTCGTCTGTCCGCAAACGATGCAATAAGGTTGTCCGCGAAACGGGAATCTTCCATCGGCGCCCTCCCTGGAGACCGATTCCGGGATCTCCGTTGGTGGAATCGCTCTCAGGCAGGCAATCCTGACAAAGACCTCGGTGGCAGGGGAAGATTGATCCGTCACGCAGGACTGACGCCGCCGCTGGCGGTAATCCCGTTGGCGGTCGCGATGGTCCAACCGTCCTTCGCAACTCTGCTGATGACGCCGGTTTGCTGCCCGGCGTTGCTGCCGTCGTGTTTTCTGGCGACACCAGTCACCACAGTACCGCTGCCCATGGTCGCAGCTGCTGCAGATCCAAAACAGCGCACCGCATCCTTCTGCACGGCAGTTTCGTTGCCGCAGAATCCTGCTACCGGCTTCGTCCATCCGCGTCGATGCGGAACTGGACAAATGCCTGTTCGCAGTGGCAAGCTGCCATCACCTGCTATGGGTGTGATGGTGCTCTTGCGTTTTTGCGAAAGGGCCCCAAAACAAAAACCCCGATCGCGCTAACGATCGGGGTTTCTTATTCCGCTCGGCCCACTACCTTACCAGAGCCTCGGCAAGCCTCGGCGATGATGATGATCAATTCACCGGCGCTCGCTCAAAAAAGCGCGTTTTCAGATGCGCGCTGACATGTTGAAGAGGAGCATCATGGAAACTTGGTCTTCGAATTCAGCCGCAGGACTCGTGCCGTGCACGAGGCGTTGCATGAGAATTAGCTTGCGCGGCTTTTGCCGATAAACTTCATCGCAACTTTAAGCTTCTTACTCAAGTTCATCTCCCTTTTCGTCTCGATCTCACGGTCTGGGCGCTGATGCGGCGCCCAAGAACGAGATCGATAACTGGGCAGGGGATGCGTATCGGCGCGTTGTAGTCATTGGCGATTGGCCGGGCTTGCTAGAGGTTTTTCAGACGATCCGTGGAAAATCCCTTCACGTGCATAGGGCGATCGTATTAACCGCAGCCGATCGGCTTCGGATCACCGCGATTCTGAAGCGCTTGTTCGGACTGAGAATAGACCTGACGGACTTTTATGCTTTTGCCCACAAAACATCCCGATCTCAATGAGCTGGTGCTGCGATTCAAGGGCGTCAAGCCACCGCGCTTCGCCAGTGTTTTCGAAGGTCTTGTAATGGAATCGCGTGCCAACAGCTCAGCCTTGAAGCAGGGCTGACTCTTCTCAATCATTTGTCCCGGCGCTTCGAGCGGTCGTATCGAAAGAATAGCCGAGTGGCTCATCGCATTTCCTCGACCCGAAAAGATTGCTTCCGCCCGCCTGCAGACTGAGGTTGCTTTTTTCTCAATATTGCTACGCTAACTCCATCGCAATACGATATGAGTTGATCCGCACGCCGAATATCTTGATATGCCGATCTCACAGAACACTAATTCCGTGTTCGGATGACCTTACCGGCGAGACCATCGCGGATAGAGCAGTTCCTTCTCCGTCTTGAGCCTATCTTGACACAGGCCGTTACCGGACGAGTCTGCATTCTGTTCAGGTTGACAAGTGAGTGAAGCAATACTTTGCTGCGTCAGGCGCGAAAGTGGCCACTCGGTGGCAGTGTCCGGCCACCCGGTGGCAATACGCTATCACCCGGACAGCAACCCAACACGCCCAGACGCCAGACCGTTTTCTCGCGTGTCGGCTCCCGACAACAAGGTCAAATAGCTCTCGCTCTAACACAGCGGCAATTCGGTAATAGTTGTTACGCGTTGCTGGTACAAACGGATCGTTGATGTCGCATTGTATTCCCCGCTTTATTGTATTCGGACTTCAATTGATCTCGAAGTGTTCGCGGCTGATCTTACAACTGATGGTTAGTAGAGTGCTCTGGCGAATAGTCCTCGGAGTAAAAGCGACGATGTGGCCGTTGGGCATCTACTTCGTGTCCGTCATCTTGGTCATAGCTGGAATGCTCGCATTATCGTACGTTCTGGGTGAGCGACACCATGATCCTGCGACCACAGCGCCGTACGAATCCGGCATTGTTTCCGAGGGTTCAGCACGTGTCCGTTTCTCCGCGAAGTTTTATCTGATTGCGATGTTCTTCGTCATATTCGACGTCGAAGCCGCCTTCATTTTTGCCTGGGTTGTTGCTGCACGCGAGGTCGCATGGGCAGGGTTTTGGGAAATCGCGATTTTCATTGGCATCCTTGCTGCCGCGCTGATGTATTTGTGGCGCATTGGTGCCCTCGAATGGGGAACAAGCCGCCGCAATACGGAATAGCACCTGAGGAATCCGATGATTAATTCGATTTCCCGGTTCGAGGACCGCGACGACGCGGTTCAACGCAGCGTAATCCTGTCGCGTCTTCAAGACCTCGTGGCGTGGGGCCGCAAGAACTCGATCTGGCCATTCAACTTCGGACTCTCGTGCTGTTATGTGGAGATGGCCACAAGCATCACGAGCAAGTATGACCTCTCCAGGTTCGGCGCCGAAGTGATCCGTGGCACACCAAGAGAAGCCGACCTGATTGTCATCGCAGGTACCGTCTTCATCAAGATGGCGCCCGTCATCATGCGGCTTTACGAGCAAATGATGGAGCCGCGCTGGGTGATTTCGATGGGATCGTGCGCAAATTCCGGCGGGATGTATGACATCTACAGCGTGGTTCAGGGAGTCGATAAGTTTCTGCCGGTGGACGTTTATGTCCCGGGCTGCCCGCCACGGCCAGACGCATTTCTCGAAGGGCTGATGCTGTTGCAGAAGGCGGTGGGGCCGAGAAGCGCCCGCTTAGCTGGGTGATCGGTCCTCAGGGCGTCGAGCGCCCTGCAATGCCTTCGCTTCGAGACATGAAGCGGCCGCCGGCAACAAGCGACCGAATTGAGGACGATTGACAAAGTATAAGTGCGATCCTGGCAGAGACGATTTCGCAAACGCTTCAGCAGAGATTCGGCGCGGAAGCGTGTTACCCCCAGGAAACGCGAGGATGGCATCGCTACGTTCTGGACGCCTCGGGATAAGACACGCAATATTCTGGCCTACCTGAAAACCGGCGTCGAGCAGCCATACAGAATGCTGTACGATTTGACGGCTATCGACGAGCGCACTCGGACACACCGCCCCGGGCACCCCCATCCGACTTCACCGTCATTTATCATCTGTTCTCATTCGAGCGCAACGAGTACGTTCGCGTAAAGACGGCGCTACAGCGAAGATGCATCTCTCGATCGATACGATCACTCCGATCTGGCCTTCGGCCAACTGGTACGAGCGCGAAGCCTGGGATATGTTCGGGATCACGTTTTCGGGGCATCCTCACCTTACTCGCCTGCTGATGCCGAATACCTGGGTGGGGCATCCGCTCCAGAAGAACCATCCGGCGCGCGCGACCGAGATGGGACCATTCACCCTGTCCCCGAAAAGCAGGATGAGGAGCAGGAAGCATTGCGGTTTCGTCCCGAGGATTGGGGCATGCGGCGCACGCGCGGAGATTCCGACCTGATGTTCTTGAACGTGGGGCCGCAACATCCGGGCACGCATGGGGTGCTGCGCGTCGTGCTTCAGCTCGATGGCGAGGAGATTGTGGATGCGGTGCCGCAGATCGGGTTCCACCACCGCGGGGCCGAGAAGATGGGGAACGCCAGAGTTGGCATACGTACATTCCTTATACGGACCGTGTCGATTATCTCGGCGGCGTGATGAACAACCTGGCGTATCTCACGGCCGTGGAGAAGCTGGCCGGTATCCACGTGCCGCCGCGAGCCCAGGTTATCCGGGTGATGCTGGCGGAATTGTTTCGCATCATCAGCCATCTGGTCTGGTACGGAACCTTCGCGCAGGATCTCGGACAGATGTCACCGGTTTTTTACACGTTTAACGACCGCGAGCGAGCCCTCGAAATTATCGAAGCCATCTGCGGCGCGCGCATGCATCCGAACTGGTTCCGTATCGGCGGCGTGCAGCAGGATCTTCCACAAGGGTGGGACGGAATGTTCCGCGCGTTCATCAAGTACCTGCCGCCGCGGCTCGCTGAATACGATCGCAATGTGCTGCGCAACCGCATATTCAAAGCGCGGACCAAGGGCGTGGGGGCGTTCACCACGGAGCAGGCAATCGAATGGGGCGCTACGGGTCCGAACCTGCGCGCTTGCGGCATGGAGTGGGATTTCCGTAAGAAGCAGCCGTATTCCAGTTACGAACAGTTCGAATTCGATGTCCCGACCGGCGTCCATGGCGACTGCTACGACCGCGCCCTTGTCCGCGTGGAAGAAATGCGGCAGAGCCTCCGGATCATCGAGCAGTGTGTCAACCACATGCCCGGCGGCCCATACCAATCGGATCATCCCCTGGCCACGCCTCCACTCAAGGACAGGACGATGCACGATATCGAGACGCTCATCACCCACTTTCTCAACGTCAGTTGGGGTCCGGTCATTCCGCCGGGCGAGGCGCTCGGTGCGATAGAGGCCACAAAAGGGAACAACGGTTATTACCTCGTCAGCGACGGCAGTACGGTCTCGTACCGGACACGAATTCGCACTCCTTCGTTTGCGCATATGCAGATGCTGCCGTTGATGTGCCGGGGCCGGATGATCCCCGACCTTTTCGCGGTTTTGGGCGCCATGGATTACGTGTTGGCGGACGTTGACCGTTGAGGGTTGGAGAACATGTTGACACCTCAAGAACGCGAAGAAATCGAAGCCGAGTTTCCGCATTATCCGGAAGGAAGTCGGTCTGCATCGATGCGATGAGGATCGTGCAGAAGCATCGCGGATGGGTGCCGGACGAAGCGTTGGCCGATATCGGCGAATTGCTGGGCATGTCCACGACCGACCTTGATGGCGTAGCCAGTTTCTATAACTTGCTCTTCCGGCGGCCTGTGGGCCGGCATGTTATCTACATTTGCGACAGCGTCACTTGCTGGATGATGGGCTATGACCGGCATGTGCCGCGCCTCACGAAACGCTTGTCCATCAACCTCGGTGAAACGACGCCGGATGGGCGGTTCACACTCTTGCCGATCGTCTGTCTGGGCGCGTGCGACCACGCGCCGGTGATGATGATCGACGAAGACACGCATCTCGATCTCGAGCCCGCGAAAATCGACATATCCTCGAGGGGTACAGGTAGGCTCGTGGAAAAACCACTGACAAAAAACATCCATCTGCCGCGCCGCCGGACTTGAAGACTTATGAGCGGGCTGGTGGTTACCAGGCGCTGCGGAAGGCGTTGGGCAAAATGACTCCAGCCGAAGTCATTGCCCAGGTGAAGGAGTCCAACCTGCGTGGCCGTGGCGGGGCCGGTTTTTTCAACGGGGATGAAGTGGAGCTTCTTTCCGTCCGGAAAAGATGCGCCACGTCCCAAAGTATCTGGTCGCAAACGCCGATGAAATGGAACCGGGTACATTCAAGAATCGGTTGCTGATGGAAGGCGATCCTCACCAGTTGATCGAAGGCATTGATCCATAGCGGGCTATGCCACGGGCGCGGACATCGCCTACATTTTTGTGCGGGGAGAATACATAGCCGCAGCCCAAACGCTCAAGAGGGCGGTTGCCGAGGCTTACAATGCCCATTATCTGGGCGGAAAGATCCTTGGGTCGGACTACAGCCTTGAACTGCATGTGCATGTGAGCGCGGGCCGCTACATGTGCGGTGAAGAGACGGGCCTCTTGAATGCGCTCGAGGGAAACGTGCGAACCCGCGCGCGAAACCGCCATTCCCGGCCCGTTTCGGGCCTGTGGGGCAGACCCACAACCATCAATAATGTCGAGACTCTCTGCAACGTGCCGCACATCGTTAACAATGGCGCCGAGTGGTTCCGGAAACTGAGCCGCAGCCAAGATGGCGGGACAAAACTCTACGGCGCCAGCGGAAAAGTGAAGCGGCCCGGGCTCTGGGAACTTCCAATGGGAACTCCAATCAGGGAAATTCTGGAGGAACACGCCGGAGGCATGCGCGAAGGCGTGCGATTCCGGGGCTGTTGCCTGGAGGCGCATCGACCGATTTTCTAACCGAACAACACCTAGACGTTCCGATGGACTTTAGGCGAGGTGCAGAAAGCCGGCAGCCGGATGGGTACGGGAACGATGATCGTGCTCGATGACCAGACGTGCCCCGTTGGGATGGTGTGGAATCTCGAACATTTTTTTCGCAGGAATCCTGCGGCTTGTGTACCCCCTGCTGGGCGGACCTGCCCTGGTGGAGCGCGTATTTTGGCGCGATGGAAGAGGGACGAGGCCCCCCTGGCGACCTGGAGAAACTCGTATTTCAGACGCGCTTTCTCGCGCCCTGGCCACACCTTTTGCGCCTTGCCCCCCGGCGCCGCCGAACCGCTTCAAAGCGGTCTCAAGTATTTCCGCGAAGATTTCGATCGCCACATTCGCGAGAAGCGGTGTCCGTGGAGATGATACAATTGTCAACGGTCTATGTAGACAACCGCGCGCGTATGATAATGAATCCGGAGCAGTAATCTGCTCCTCAGCAGTGTTTCATCTCTCTCGGGTTCAATCTGCCGTATTTCTGCTGGCACCCGGTCGTTGGGTTCTCTAGGCGCATGCCGCCAGTGTGCGATCAAACAGTTCAAGCACGAGGCGGACAAACAGGGCAGGATCGTCATGGCATGTTTGACTCCTGCCTCCGAAGGTACACGTATCTCTATTAATGATCCGCAAGCGGTGGCATTCCGAGCTCGGCATCATTGAAGGCTTCATCCCTAACCTATATGATTACTTTTGATTGCCCAGTTTGCGACGAAGGCGGCGAATGCCATCTGCAGCACATGACTGTCATGACCGGACATGACTATCGCCGCTACGGATTTGAAAAACGGACGTTTCGCAATCAATACCTTGGCCCATTTCTTCAACCATGAGATGAACCGGTGTATTCAGTGCTATCGCTGCGTTCGCTTCTACCGGGAATACGCTGGCGGCAGCGATTTCAACGTATTCGCGCTCCGACACCTGGTCTATTTTGGCCGTGAACCGGAAGGTGTCCTCGAAAACGAATTCGCTGGCAATCTGGTGGAGGTCTGCC
>CAVTWA010000016.1:0-4576 GCA_963738025.1 uncultured Acidobacteriota bacterium
TGTAATATCGTTGTCATCAACATAGGCTGCTGGAGTGACGATGATGTTGCGCGTGGTACCGATGCGGCGTTGAACCAGCTTGTACTCCTCGACACGTCCATCCTTAACAATGCGTTCTACGTATCGATCTGTCGCAGGCTGGATTTGCGGTCCGGGGTCCTTTGGCGGAAAGCGCACGGCATCGTAGATGTGATGATGACAATCGCATGCCCTGGCGGGGGCTGTCAGCTTAGGCGATTCCGTGCCGACGGAATTGGGCACTTGGACTTGGGCATACGATTCGGGCGCCAGCAGCGCGCTCGTGCCGAGCGCGGCAATTCCAACCTGTTTGACGAAAGCTCTGCGATCGATTTCATGGGTCCTCATGGCGCTCCTTCCGGGAAGGGATCGGAATGCACTCCCCCGTTCAAGGCACACTCTAATATCTTGGCGTAGCGAGGCCGATGTCTGTGACATGTACGTAAGTGGTCTTGAATCGATCCTTCTTCCGCTGGTGTAGAAATGCTTCGTTGAAGTGTCTCATCGAAGGTTCTCAACGGTTGAACGGTAATTCCTGAATCCAGTTGAAGCCGCGGCTCACGAGAAGGAACTTCTCGCGCGGGAAGAGTGTAGTCTCCATACGTATTTTCTTGCCGAAAAGCTCTCCGTCGAGATTGAGTTTGCCCGGAGCCGGTTCATCCAATGAGAAATTCCCAACGACTGTCGCAGCCGCACCCAGTCCCAGCGAGATCGTGATCGTTTTATCGTTTAAATCTACGATCGCGGGCATCTGAAAAAAAGTATCATCCATACGCCAGAAGGCCATGAACACCTGATTGCCTACGCGTGCCGATGCCGGCGGCGGTGCAACTGTTGTCACGGACTGCACGACCACGCGCCGCCAGCGCTCATAGTCGGTGACGAGCGGCGCCCGTTCAATACCGTTGATCTGCATCTTGTCGATCACCCAAACACCGTAAAGCGGAGGCCGCGGCGCACCGTCACCAAATGCGTAGAAGGGTTGACGATTCATCAGGTATGAATTGCCGAAGAAACATGCGGCGAGCACAACCTGTACCATGGCCCCCGTCAGTATTGCCTGCCCTCTCGTGCCAAGCGGCGGTTGAGTTGATGGCTCCGCGGTGCGATTGAACACCAGGACGTTCAGCAGCCGCCTCATTTCGGGAGCGAGCAGGAAGATAGACATCAGCACCAGATGAAACGAAAAAAGCTTTACCGGAACGTCATACGTCATGTTGAGGGAAAAAATCTGGATGGAGTCAAACAGCGCCACGATCGCGCCAAGTGTCGCGTTGCGTGGAATGAAAAGCAGAGCAGCCGCGGTCAGTTCGGCCCAGCCGGTAATCCGCTCGTATGGGAACGAGGCACCGATCGAATACCAGAGCGCGCCCATCGGCGAGAAGTTTCCATACGGTTCGAGCAACCGGGTGAGAGGAGGGGCCGGCATCTGCATCGGAATTGCCTTGTCCATGCCATAGCCGAGAAACGTCGTTGCCAACGCGAAGCGGACGTACACGCGAAACCACTTGTGTATACGGATGTAGTTGGCGCGCTTTCGATCGACCACCGACCAGAACACAGTAACCAGCGCCGCCAGTGAAAGCAGGCAGAGCGCAAATACCCAATCGAACATCTTGTCGCCACTGCCACCCACGATCGCGAGCTGGCGCTGATCATGAAACACGTGCCTGATGACCCAGAAGACAGGTGTGCTGACCATCGGCTTCAGTTCGAACGGCGAGAGGTGCAGCAGTGGCACCATTGCTGGCAACATCTGTGTCAGCAGAATGTACAGGCCAAAGTAAACGAAACAGAATCGGGACGCGATCCGCGTCACCAAGTGCCAGCGCCGTGCCACCGCTTCGAGAGGCGGCGGCGCAACATGTCCCTCTGCAACGAGCAAGTCGTTCATGGGCCCCCTCCGTTGGAAATCAGGTACGCCTTTGTTACATCAATGAGTGTTCTGTTGCAAGAAAGTAGAGTCTTTGATCACCTTCGATTTCAAACAGCCTCTTCGACGTTACTCTGCGTGGAACTAATTCTGGGGCCGAAATTCACGGCGGTGGGACGTTTCCGGTGACATATGACGTGCTGGGTTGGCAAAACTTAAAGGGTCGACGACCATGTTGCTGATGAAGGGATCGATCCGTCTCAAAAGTAGTGAATGCGAATACGAGGTGGTAGATTGGACCATGCCCGGAAATGACTTCATCAAACCAGAGATTCGGCAAGAGGCGGACTGCCGCCTGTTGTTCGTACGGCGTGCTCCGATTGGCTACCCAACGCAGGTTCCTAAAGATCTAATACGACATCCGCCGAGATGGGCGGAATCGCTGATTGAGCGTGGAACAACATTCGTGGAGCTTGTGGAAAGGGTGGGCCAAGTCGCACGAGACACTGCAAGCCGGGCTCAACGCCGGACTGTACTCCGCATAGTCGAGCAACTGGTGCTGACCGACGAAGGCCGGCAAACGATCGATCGGGTTCTGACGCCTGGATTCATTCGTTGGCTGACGGCCGTCACACCTGCTGCGCATCTGGCGTTTTTTGTTCCGGTAATCGTCGTATATGAGAATGCTAACGCTCCCGGCCGGGAGGCGTGGATCAGTCCTTGGGAAGACGAAGAGGTTTGGCCCGTCGCTACCCTACAGCAGGTGCAACTCGACCAGGCAATTTCGTCTGTGTGGCAAGACAACACTCGCCCATTAGTCGAATTGTTCTTGTTTGATGGTGCTGACCTTCAGGGCCGTTTCAACCGCTTCGTTCGTGTACAGACTAACGTGCTGGAGTTACAGGTTGTACTAGATGCCTCGAGCCTGGACGACCAGACACGCAGCCTTCTTGGGAGCGCCCGCAGTATTCCCGGCCGTCGGTTCAGCGCTGATCAGCAACTTGGTGGCGCAGTTACTCTGGTGTTCTCCGAATGGGCTTCCCAATCGGACGTCACTCAATTCGGCACGGCTTCGCTCGTGGAACCGCCGCAGTTTTCATGGGACGGCTATGATAATTGGCTGCGTTCCAGCGGTGCGTTTCCGCCACCGCCTAAGACCGCAGCCTTGCGAATTAGTCTTTTCTTCCGTATTGACGATGTCCTTTATGGGACAACCACTGCCTCGTTACTCACGGATATCATACTTCAGCGAACTGGTGGCGCCACGCCCGTTGATTTGGTTGATAATCGGGGTACGGGGAATATCCCTCACCCTTGGGCCGGGGGAGTCCCGCCAGGTGATATCCGTTGGAGTGTCATTGTCATGGATCTGAGTTTCCGGCTTGGCAACGTTGTCGCGCAACAGATTGGTCTGCTCGCTGGAGCGTCTCCCGGATCGGTTCGGATTCTCCCTGGCCGCTCCGCGCTGATACCGAATCCGCCGAGTACCCATTGGGGCTTCATCGAGATTGGTCGTACCGATGACGACGCTACGATTGTGTTGTCGCCGTGAAGGTTGTGATGGGATCTGAGCAACCCCTGAACTCCCGCTTTGTGGTCGGTCCGAGCCTCATCAAAATTTGTTCGGTAGTGTCCGCGTATCCGCCGAATGCGAGCGCTTGATGCTGATTAACTCCTCATTTGTCGCTCGCGTTTACCTGCCGGTTCCGCAAGCGCTGGATCTCTTTCGGCCTCTAAGCACGGAGTCACCACTGGCGACACATGTATTGCCGTGGTCCGGAATGGGGATATCCGTCGTTCTGACGGCAATTTTATTTTGCCTGTCCATGAAGATCGTGCAGTTACGGGAATACTGATGTTGAGGAAAGGAAAATCAATGAAAGTTCGTCTCACCTTAATCTTTGCCGGCGCTCTGCTCCTGGCCGCAGGTTTGGCAATTGCCCAGACTCCGGCGGGTTTGGCCTTTGAAGTGGCATCGGTGAAGCCGTCGGCCCTGGATATGAACAAATTAGCGGCGCAGCTGCAAGCCACCGGCCAAATGCCGAAAATCGGTGCGCATGTCGATAAAGCCAGAGCCGAATACATCTTCGTGCCGCTTAAGGAACTCATTGCCACGGCATATCGCGTGAAGCCTGCCCAGATCAGCGGTCCGGAGTGGATGAATGACATCACTCAACGGTTCGATATCGTCGCGAAGATGCCCAACGGAGCTACAGTCGACCAGGCGCCGGATATGCTGCAAACTCTCCTCGCCGAACGTTTCAAGTTGAAGCTTCATCGAGAGACGAAAGAGCATCCGGTGATGGCGCTGGTACTGGGCAAGGATGGAGCAAAGCTGAAGGAATCGGCGCCGGTTCCCGGCCAGGATTTTGACGAAAACACGCCTCTGAAGCCCGGCGAAACTCAAATGAGCACGTCGCAAGGACCGGTTCGCATGACAGTCGATCCGAAAACGGGCGGAAGCGTCACGAATATGGGAAAACGCGGAGTATGGACGCAGCAAGTGCGCCCCGGCGGAACGCTGCATCTCGAAGGAAGCGGAACGACGATGTCCGCATTCGCCGACATGCTCACGAATTTGTCGCAATTGACAGGCGGCAGCAGCATCCAGGTCATCGACATGACGGCCCTTCAAGGACACTACAACGTTGCCATCGATTTCTCATTGGCCGACTTGCTGAAAAT
>CAVTWA010000017.1:0-125320 GCA_963738025.1 uncultured Acidobacteriota bacterium
GCGCCAAGAGATGCCGCACAGGGGAGGTCCTCGATGAGGAGCAGGTGCAAGCGGCAAGAAAAGAAGACGTCCTGAATGCCCTGAGCCAAATCGCCAGTAAATTCAGAACGCCGCGTCGGCGAATCGCTCGCCACGGTCGAAAAGCACGACACTCCGCTCGCCGAGGCCACGACGCCGTCGCTCGAAGCCTTGAAAGCCTACAGCACCGGCTGGAAGGTTGCTTACGTCAACCGGTGATCGCCGCCGCTGCTGCCCTTTTTCAAGCGCGCCATTGAGATCGACCCCAAATTCGCGATGGCCTATGCGTCGTCTGGGGCACACGTACGGCGATATGGGAGACTCTGCCTCTCCGCGGAGAGCACCAGCAAAGCCTATCAGTTGCGGGATCGCGCCAGTGACAGCGAGAAGTTCTTTATCGCTGCTACCTACGATCATGCGAAGTGACGGGAAACCTGGAAAAGGCGCAACAGACCTTCGAGCTGTGGGCGCAAACTTATCCTCGTGAAATCCCTCCCCACGGGTTCCTGTCGGGGCGTATTTACCCTGCCCTCGGCAAATACGAAAAGGCAGTCGAAGAAGCCAAGAAAGCGATCGAGCTCGGTCCGGACTTTCGCCTTCGCGTATGTCAATCTTGCCTTCAGCTATGAATACGCTTGACCGCCTGGAGGAAGCCGAGAACGCCCTTCAGCGAGCCTCCGAGCGCAAACTGGAGATCCCTGACTTTCTGGTCCAGCGATACGAGATCGCCTTTCTAAAAGGTGATCAGGCGGGAATGGAACGGGAAGCGGCTCTGGGCTCAAGGAAATCCGGAGCGGAAGACTGGATCTCCGAACCAGGAGGCTTTTGTCCTGGCATATTCGGGTCACTTGCAACAGGCAAGGCTGAAGTCGCGGCGATGCGGTGGACCTGGCTCGGCAGGCGGGCCGAGCGGGAAAGGGCGGCTCTGTTCGAACCGGAGCCAGCACTTTGGGAAGCCTTTTTCGGGAATGCGTCGGCGGCAAGGCAGCGGCGCGAGTGGCTGCACTTGAGCTTTCCAAAGGGCCGGGATGTGGAGTATGGCGCTGCTTTTGCACTGGCCCTGGCGGGGGATTCTTCCCGGTGCTCAAACACTCGCGAATGATCTGGAAAGGCGCTTTCCGGAGGATACGGCAGTCAGATTCAGTTACCTGCCGGCGATTCGCGCGCTTCTCGCATTGAACCGCTGCGAAAAGCGAGCCTGCAAAGGCGATCGAACTGCTGCAAATCGCCGCGCCCTACGAGCTGGGCGCGCCGCGCAGCTGCGTTTCATGGTTGCTTCGGCGCCCTCTATCCGGTCTATGTGCGCGGCCAGGCCTATCTGGCCGCACACCAAGGCGCCGAAGCCGCCGCGGAATTCCAGAAAATTCTCGATCACCGCGGCATCGTTGTCAGCGATCCCATCGGCGCACTGGCGCACTTGCAACTCGGCAGAGCGCTCGCTCTGTCGGGAGACAAGACCAAGGCAAAGACTGCCTACCAGGATTTCCTCACACTTTGGAAAGATGCCGACGCCGACATCCCGATCCTCAAGCAAGCCAGAGCGGAATACGCCAAACAGCCGTGAGCCAGAAATCGCCGGAAGCCCCCTTGTGGTTAGAAGTGGCGATCCCAGATGTTCGAGGCGCATGAACTCGTCGGCAGTGAAAAGCGTTCTTCTTGCGGAAAGTTGTGCTCGATGCAGTTCGCTGAAAACAAGAGCAGTGCTGCACTGCTAGGGTCTCTGGCCATCTACAACGATCCTGTTATCACTTGTATACTGGCTCGAACATCAGTCATAAGCGGTTTTATGTAAACCTTCTACCGATACACCTCCACAGGCCCGTTTGTTTCTCCTACACTTTCCTGCCAAGGCTTCCGCTGCACGCTTCAAGTCGTCTTCATTCGTGTGAACGTAAACGTCCGAAGTCGTCGACAACTGGCCGCGGCACACCTCTTACGCCGCTCCGCGGCTAAGACCGAAACAAACACGTTCATAAGACCGCCGCTTCAGGGAGCCCCCGCCGTTTTCCTAGAGCTTCCAAATAAAGCCTGACCTCATTCAAAGTAAGACCAGCCAGGTCTGTTTTGTACTCGGGATCGCTCAGGATGAT
The DNA here is from genome assembly GCA_963738025.1 of uncultured Acidobacteriota bacterium. Classification (GTDB taxonomy): domain Bacteria; phylum Acidobacteriota; class Terriglobia; order 20CM-2-55-15; family 20CM-2-55-15; genus 20CM-2-55-15. Next base: position 2,109 of record CAVTWA010000017.1, read on the forward strand.
CTCGACCACATGTTGCAAGTCCGCAAATTGCGGCAGAATGCGTATGATTGCGTCCGCTGTCCCCTCTTCTGATGATTGAATCAACGCGGGAACCGCATCGGCAGCTGCCGGGCCGATGCATCCGAGAATGCGGACCGCATACTGCTGGAAAAGATTGTATGAATCGTTCAAAAGCTCGACGACTCGGGGCAACGCAGGCAATGCGCGTTCACCCATCGCGGCCAGGAGGTCGGCTGCCGCCACGCCTGGCTCGAAGAACCGGCCGAGGTTCTCGACCAATATGGGGAGCACGCGGTCATCGTGTTGCAAAAGGCGGCAGGCATTTAAATTCACCTCGACGCGCGGATCCTCCAGAAAACTGATCGGACATTTCACTCCCAGCTTCATCAGACTGCACACGAAAAAAGGCCATCGAGTCCGCAGGAATTCGAACGATGCTCCGTTGAAGATCTCTCTCTCTTCTGATTCATAGAGCCACGAGGAAGATCGAACCATTTCGAGCAAGGTCGCTGTTACAGCCTCAGTTTCAAGACCGGCGTCGAACAAAGTCTCCGCCGCGCACCGCCGAACCCAGCCGTTGTCGGACGCGAGGCCAGGCAGAAGACGCGTCGCGTCGGCACGCTGAGGGTTGCAGAATGACAGAATCCGGACGTCTTGAAACGCCTCCAACCTCGGATGGTCCGGAGCAAGAGCGCAAAGGGCCGCCGCAAAGCTCCGCTGCGTCCATTCGCGCTCATGGTCACCTTCCGTATCCATTTGCAGCAGTTCGACAAGTTTGTCAACCGCCAGCCGCCGGTCCGCCGCTGAGCCGACGTTCGCGAGATATCTCGCGCAGTAAACGGCTTCAGACGAATCGAGCCCTTTCAGGAGTATCGAAATCACGCGTGGAGATGTCGCGCCCATTGCCGCGAGAGTCCTTGCCGCGCATAACTGGAGGGAAGGACTGGGATCGTCCAGGGCTTCCTCGAAGATGAAGTTCGCATCGGAGGTCCGCGTCCATGATAGGTAGTCGATTGCTGTGGCGCGTTGAGGCGAATCTTGTTTGCAGGCTTCGATCAGAAAGGGGACCGCCGCTCTTGGAGCCTTCCGAGCTGCACCGCGGAGGGCACGATCGCGTACATCTTCGTCCTCATCCCGGGCGATCTGACCGAGTATCCCAGCGGCAGCATCGACATCGATTTCCCACAGCGCCTCGACCAGAATTCGCCGCACATTGGGATCCGAATTCCCGACGGCCTCCTCGAGGACTGGCTCTTTGGCGTCGACCCAGCCTACAGCAACCTCGCGCGGGTCGGTGGCGAAGATTCGCACAATAATGCCGTCTCTCCACAGGGAGTGATCCTTGAAAGACTCGAACAACAGGCGAGCGCTTTCGCCTGGTACCCAGGCAATCCGTTCGAGTACTTCGCGAGCTGCGTGTTTCACACTACCATTCGAATCATGAAGCCGAACAAGCGCGTCGCCTACGGCGGGACGGCCCACGTCCGCAAGCGCAGCGACAGCAAGTTTTTGAACGTCTGGATTCTCGCAGGCCTTGAACAGCGCCGGAACCGCCTCGATACCCGGACCAATCAGCCGCAGAGCCTGAATGGCGGCTGGATCCGGCAATGCGGCAATTAACCGAGGGATGGCCGATCGCGCTGGAGGCCCCAACAACCCGAGGACTTTCAAGCTCGAGATCCGACTGACGAGATCATCCGTGGCGCCGCCGATCAAGGCGAGCGCTTCAGCGGCACACTTGGCAACGGCAGGATCGGAATCATCGAGCGCCAGACTCAGTGCGGGAGTCGCCAGCGTTGCCTCAGGCAAGAAGTGGTACCGTCGGAGCAGCAAAGCTGCAAACCGACGACGCATCGGTTGCGGATCTCGCAGCACCTCAATATACGATTTCAGCTTTTCGATATTCATTGCGTTCACCCCTTAATGTCCAGACGACCGGGGAGGGATCCTTTCCACCGCATAAGATATCCGGCCTGTCCTCTCCCGCCGTAATCTTGCAGTGGATACGCTACTTTGTGCGGAGGGTGACTTGACCCGACCACTCGGCAGGGACGCTGCGTCCAAAATGACCGGTGAGATCGTTCGCGACTGCGTCCAGGTTCGTGAAATTCCCGCAAGCCGCATTGGAACGCAGGTCTCCCATGAGCGTGTAGCCGTGGGCGGCGTCGCCCGTAATCGCCAGATCCACCTCGCCCGCATCGGCCGGAGGCGTGCTCTGCTTATTCTTCGCGACCCAGGCTCCGTACTCCGCCTCAGATAGCACGTATCCCTGAAGCCTGGAGCCGGCGGCACCGTTCACGATCTCGCCCACCAGCAGTCCCGAGACCACGTCGCGCGGATGATCGATGCGCAGAGTCATGGTCACGGTGCCGGTCACGTTCGCATCCGCGAAATTGAACGACGATACGGCACGATTCAGCAGGGGCGCCTCGCGAATGTCCATACTCACCTTTTCCGCTGCCAATGGCGTCGCTTTGCCGCAATTGAAGATCTGGGTCGTCGATCCCGACCATGTCCCCTTGAGTGACGTCTCCGGCTGCAGCGGCTTGGCGCAGGAACACAACATCATCGCCGCCATACCCAACAAGGCAAGAAGTTTTCCTCCCAGTCCCGGCCGCGTGGTTTCGATTTTCCTGGCATTCGGCGCTTCGGGATTCGGACAGAGGCTCACGACCAGGGACAGCCCTTCCGGGAGCTCGACATTCTCGAGCGACAATCGCGACCAACCCGTCTGCACGGCCCACTCCTTCCTCTCACCCCGGACGACCAGCCAACCCGGCGTGCATCCGATGCCCCTCGGCGTCTGGATCTCTTGCATGAAGTCTCGTAGTGTGTATTGACATGCGTCAGGCAGAAGCGCAACCAGGAAGCTCTTCACCAGGTCCTGAGCATAGAGGTCATCCCGGCCGTCCAAAAACGAGCGTTGCACGACCAGATCCATCTGCACGAGCTCACCCTGCTGCGTCTCGAGCGTTTCGAGCGAGCAGACCTTGTGGAACGCCTCGCCCGTGGGTCGGAACGTTGTCCGCTGGCCGGGCTCCTGTGCGCGGTGATCGTCGACCTCCAGATGAAACCAGCGGAAGAAATCGCTCTGCAAGGCTGTTTCGCGGGTGCGTCCCATCGACCCGAAGGAGTAGTTGTAAAAGCCGTTTTTGGAGTTCATATTGTTCTGCCTCGCTATGGAGCGGCGCGGATTCGAGCGGCAGATTGGCAGCCCGGATTTTTTCTTCCCAAAAAAGTTTCTGCGTCCCACCAATCTGCCCGGCGAACGAGCGCCGATCCTGGGTATGAAAAAGCTCATCCTGTTTTTGATTGTGTTGGTTGTTCTCGGTCGCTACTATGCTCAGTCCCCAACGCCCGACCCGCATCCGACCCCCTGGCCGAAAATGCCGCATTGGGACACGCAAGCGGTCTTGCAGGACATTGCTCATATGTCAGATCCCCTTCCCCATGTCACGCCCGCGGCACCGCAGCACTCCGCATCCGCTTCGATTACGTCGGAGGAGCAGCTTACTGCAGTTATCGAGCAGGCTGGGCACAAAACGGCTCGGGCGTTCGAGGGCTCGCACTACTTCACTCTCAACCGTATGAATCAGGGCAGGCGAGCCGGATCGCCAGATCCAATGCGGGTCTTCTATGCCGCCGGAGACGGCAAGGTAACGCTCGCAGGCGAGATTCGGCCCGGGGCTCCAGACGATCCCGCGGGACTCACGGATATGTGGAATGCCGACCGGGTGCCCTTGCTCCACGGCACATTTGTTGTGGGTCCGGCGCCGCAGCAGGTGGACGGTCGCAACATGATGCAAAACACGATTATGGTGGTGATCTCGTTCGATGCGAAGAAATTCACGGTCGAAACGGCCCGCGGCGTTCGCGATTTGTTTGTGCTTGCCGTCACCCCTGGCTCGGAGGTCTCGCCGGAGTGATCGCCTCGATGGTGGATTAATAGACTCATGCCGGTTCTTCCGGCGAAGTCTTGTAGTATTCCTCGGTGCTCACATCCGCGAGGACATCTGGAGATAAACTGATGGCAGACCTGACGAGAGTGCCCTTGCTCATTGAGCAGCTTGGCGACGAGCAAGAAGAGATTCGCGACCGGGCCCGAAGGGAGCTGTTAGACCTCGGGCCCGTCGTCGTTCCATTTCTGATCCCGGTGATTCGCGAGGACAGCGGATACATCTCCCAGCAACACGAGGCCGCGTGGTCGACCATGGCGGGGATCCGCCCCGTTGGGTCTGACCCGCGCGAGGCTGACAACGACCCCGGACCGCTGATCGCGGCGATGGCCGATGCCCATGGCGCGGTCCGTTCGGCAGCGGCCTACGCGCTGGGAAACTTCGGCGCCGTGGCAGGCGCCCCTTTGCTGGCGGCGCTCGCCGATGGATATGTGCGACAGGCGGTCAGCGAGTCGCTGGCGAAGGTTGCGGGAGTTTGTCGCGAAGTGGTGCCGGCATTGATCCAGGCACTCGGGAGTGAGGACTGGGCCCTGCGCAGTGCGGCGGCGCGTGTCCTGGTTTACATGGATTCCGCTGTGGCCGCCCCCGCGATCCCGGCTCTGATTCCAGCATTGCGCGAAGAAGAGTGGTCGCGCCGGTTGGAAATCATCGACGCTCTGTATTTTATCGGTCCAGTGGCGACGCCTGCACTGGTCGACGCGCTGCACAATCCACATTGGGCTGTTCGCGCCGGCGCGGCTGAAGTTCTGGGACGGTTTGACAGTTCAGTCGCACGCCAAAAGGATGGGGGGAATGTGCGGCCGGCTGATGCGGGAGTCCTCGCAGCGTTGACCGCTGCTTTGAACGATTCCCAACCCGAGGTTCTCAGGGCAGTCGCTGAAGCTCTGAGGTCCATCGGCGCGCCTGACGTAGAGATCGCGATTCCCACGTTGGTCCGTCTTCTGCGCGACCAGCGTGGGCCCGGACATCGGGCTGTTGCCGAGTCCCTTGCCTGGATCGGCCTGCCCCTTGTGGCAGCCGCCGTTCCGGTCTTGATCGATCTCCTTCAGGATCCTGGCCCCGGCGTGCGCTGCTCTGCGGCGGATGCTCTGGGGCACCTCAAGATTCTCGAAGCCGGTGATGCCTTGCTGGCGATGCTCGACGACGCCGCGCGCGACGACCAACATGAACTGGATAGAACACCATTCGAGGTGCGTTTAATCGCGGCCGACGCCCTGGCGGAAATCGGAGCGTCCGCCGTTCCGCCGGCGCTACCGCTCCTGAGTGCCGCCTTGCCGGTTTTGCATGCAGCGCTCCGCGACGGCGATTCTTCCGAACGCGTCGTGGCCTTGCAGGCGCTGGCTCTGCTAGGACCGCTCGCCGCCGAGACAGTGCCGGATCTCATCCTGGTCCTGGGTTTGCGTCCTGTGGACTGGCGGGCGGTCAAAGTGCTGGCGAACCTCGGGCCGCTGGCGAGCGACGCGGTGAACGCGCTCGAAGCCGCCCTGGGCGATTCGGACGAGTCCGTCCGGTCGAGCGCCGCGACAGCTCTCGGTTGCATTGGACTGCCGTCGGCAGGCCGCGCGATTCCGGCACTCCTGGGCCTTCTGGACGATTGGGACAATAACGTGCAGGAATGCGCGGCAGAAGCACTGGCGAAGCTGGGGCGAATCGCGCCGGCCACGAATTAAGTGTTCGGGTCGACTCCGCCGAACCGAACGGGCGACGGTCACGGACGGTCTATCGCCCCCAGGCTTGTTCCCACTCCGGAAGCGCCGTGATGCGGAAGTCGGAGAACACGGCCTCCGCACCAGGCGCGCTGAGCCACAATCCCGCCTGGTCGGGCGCCTCCCCGAAGACTCCGAGCCGTTGCCTCCAGGTCCCGTGTTCCCACAGACCCATGTGCTTTACCGCAACGCCGTTCAGGTACTCAATAAAGAAGACGTTTTTGCCTTCGTGATGAATATCGAGCGTCAGATGCTCTTCACCGCTCTTCGCGCGTTGGCCCTGCTGCAGCGTGTACAACAAGCCGGCCACGGTCGGCTCCGCCACCGCCGGTTGGCTGTCCATATTGATGACGTGAGTGTCGTCAGACTCCTGGATTTCATCGCCGAAAGGAACCAGCTTTCCGGTCGCGCGAGCGTCGCCGAAGTAGATCCCACCCATACTGGTACGCCTCGTCGCGGCATTCGTAAGAGGCTTCACGGTGACCTCGATCCTTACGTGATCCGGGAGCAGCGTCTTTTTGTCCAGTAGATTCACCACACAGCCGCCCTTCAGGGCCGTATTACGAACATGCACGCCGTCCTGGCCGGGAGAAACAACGCAGCCGGACCCCGCGCCGCTCACCGCTTGCGGGCCGGCCAGGCGCAAGGACGCCAGAATGCGGCCGCCCGCGGGCGGTTTCGGTGCGCCAAGACTATCGGTGCAAAAGGCCGGGCCACCATAGTAGCCGCGGAGGAAGGCCGCCTGCCGCTCCTGACTGCTGCCATGAGGATCCGGATCGCGCAGCAGGAGGACTCCCCATGCCGTGGTCGCACCGTAACCGATCACCTTGTCGTCGCCGAGCATGTCCATCAGAAACAGCGCTTCGCTGATGTCGCTGGTGCTCAGCAGGCCATCGGCCTTGATCTGTCTTGTGGTTGCGCCCGCGAAGCAATCGGCGGCGGATTCCGACGCGGGCAGCACCGCGTAAGAGGTGTGCCGCTCCAGAGCGTGCCCGAATTCATGGGCGATCGCGACGATCCCGGCAAAGTTCCCGGGAGATTGCACCGCATCCGAAGCCCGTTTGTCGAGCGCCGCGACAAAGCGCGGGTCGATATAGATTGCGTTGTCCGTCTCGCAGAAGAAAGCGTCACCCATGCTCGACGGGCCGCACCCGGTTTTCATTGGCTGACTGTAGAAGACGAGCCGCGGCGGAGCGAAGTTGTATCGCATCGTGCCCGACCATATCTTGACCAGAGACGCATGTGCCTGGTTGAGTTCATGTTCAATCGCCGCCTCCGTGAAACGAGGCTGCGCATGCAGAGGACCGCTAAGAAAAGCGGCCCAGACCATCACGCCGATTCCGGTCTTCATCATTGTTATTCTCACGTTGATCCTGCCTCCTGATCAGAGACGGCGCTGCTTTGCCCGGCAGATTGGTAGACGATGCAGGTTTTCGTCAGTGTCCGCGCAAACGCTTCAGTGCGTCCATCAAACGCTGCCCCTTCTCCGTCTTTTCGCCCCCTGTATCAATCAACTTTTGATATTCCTTCTCGGCTTCATTGTACAGCCCATACTTGATGTCGATTGCGGCGCGCGCCTCGGGGTCATCGGGCGCACCCTGCAATTCGAGCTCGTATCGGATCCTGTCGGCGCTGGAAAGCACGCGATAGGGACCAGCGGCTCTCTGCGAACTCTTTAATCCCAGTTGCCCGCGCGGGGCTTCGAGCAGAGTTTCAACGGGCGGATTGGCGGGGCTCGCGCCGGTCCCCGGGGTCCGCGGATCCCTGGTTGCCGGAGAGGAGCCAGATACAGCGGCCGAGCTGGCGACTTCGTTGGGAGGAGGCGCTGTCGGCGCTGCACCCGATGGAGACGGGCTCGCCGGCGGCGCCGGCGTTTGGACGGACGCTGTGGGGGACGACGCTGTGCCCGAAGGCCGCAGTCCCACAGCAACAACGATCGCGAGCACGGCAGCTGCCGCCGCCAGTGCCCACGCATGTCGCGGGATCCTGATCCACTCCAGCCAGCGCGGGCCGCTAGCCAAAATCACGGGTTCCTCTTCGCGGCTGCGCAACGACGCGGCGAATCGTTCCAGGTCGCGCAACTCCGCCACACACTGCTCGCACAGCTCCGAATGCGCGCTCACCAACTCTCGCTCGGTCGGATCCAGTCGCTCATCGACGTACGCCTCAAGCTGCTGAAAGCTCAGATGCTGCAACTCGGCCTCGCTGAGATCTTTCCACATCCGTCCGACACGGTCCTCTGGGTCCGGCATCCTGGTACTCCCTACGTTCCACCTGTGAACGGCGCTGACAACCTTCCTAGATTGGTACGGCGCTGTTTTTTTTCGCGGCCAGCGTCTCCTTTAATCCCTTCGCTGCCTTCTGGACGGCGACCGCCCGCAAATTGATCACCTGTTGCTTTTCGCAATGCAGGGCCCTGGCGATCTGGACGTCCTCGCGGGGCAGGAATGGCCAGACCGCGCCCAGACGGCTCTCCGGCGATCCCGGATCCGCAGGCCACAGCGGCGTTTCATAGCCCAAATCCTCAAACTCCTGCCGGATCATCCCCAGCAGCCGTCCGATGTCATCCCGCGTTGCCACGCTACTGGACTCGAACGCCTCAATCTCTCCGCGAGCCTCTTTCGTCATCCCCGGCAAATTCAGAAGGAACGCCATCAACCAACGATGCTCGAAGCCTTGCAGGATCTGCCACAGCCGCCGCATCAACTGCTGCTGATCGAGGACGTCTTCGAACGGCGGACGTTCTGATGAATCGGGCAGTTCGTCCGGCGGCTCGTCTTTCACCCGGAACAGCGCGCCCGTGATCGCCAGCAGCTGGTCCAGCTCAAGGGGCTTTCCCACAGCGTTCAGGATCGCCTCGAGGATGTTGCGCCAGTCGGCCGTCTTCATCGCGTCGAGCGCCTTCACCTGCCCCGAAGTTTGTCTCGCTCCGTTCGGCGGCGCCTTTGCCCAGATCCGCTCCGGGTCGGTGATCAGCGCATGCACGGCCCGGTCATCGGCCAACGGCTGCGACTGCCAGCCAGCGTAGCCGCAACCCAGGTCAGCCTCGCGCGTCTCCCACACCGCGAACCCGGGCTCATGCGTCAGAAAGTAGCGGAGCTTGTTCTTCAACTGCGTGCGCGCCGGATAGCGGCGGCGCAAGTATTGTGCGCACGCATGGTAGGTCACCACGGCTGCGTAGGATTTCAGGTCGCGAATCTCCTCGGCGCCTGCCCCGACGGCGTCCGCGAGCTCGCGATAGACATGCTGCAGGAGATCCAGCGCGTCCTGATTGTCGCGCCGGCCGTCCTCTTTACGGAGTCCCACGCGCAGCTTATCGGCGATGATCGCCCGGACGACCGGATCAGCGATTTCAAACCAGCCTGCGGCGGATTCCGTTGCCACGTGCCTATTTTAGAACACCCTCATTCAAATGCGATCTGCAAGCGATCATAGAGAGCTAGAGGCCCTTGAGCGCCTCAGCTTCTTTTTCAACATCGATGGCTTCATGGTCGAGCAGGACCGAGCCTCTATCGGACAGCATTAGAAACCGCTCCTTATAACCCCGGCTGACCATATCAGCGATTGTCTTTCTGATCTCGGCCTGCTTATCTGCGGGGAATTTGTTGATTTCGCTTTCTTCAATCATGTTCGCGGCTCCTGATCTGCCTTGGGCAGATACGCACCTATATCTATTACATTACCGTGCGGCTGAACAGACAAACCGTAAACCGAACACGGAACTTACGCGCAGCCGTCGCTGCCGGCCTCATCCTTTCCCCGAACGCGCTTCGCGTGCTGGACAGTCCGACCTCGACAGCTAGTCAGGCCACGTAAACCATCGTCAGGCAGTTCGCCGCGCCGAGGGTCAAAAGGATTGTCAAAGGACCCCCAGTAGAAAACCACGGTAATCCACAGTACTCGCAGATCCGCCTTAAACCGTGGTACACAGTACGCGGTTGGAGGTCGAATCATCCGGCGACGTCCAATCTAGTCCAGCCGAAATTGATGGGTCCACCGTCCATCACGGTGCAACCACGTCCAACCGCATCCATATAATCGGTAGCTATTCAGAGCCCCTACAGTCGCAAACCCAAAGCTGAAGGAATCCGGTTGACCCATCTCGTATGACTGAACATCGCGGTAAGAGTCAATTCCGGACTTGACTGTCCAGCAAGCGCCACCGCGTTGCCTGATCAGTGTTACGATTGCTAGACTTGCGATCGTCGGCAAGCCGATCCCAACTTTCATGAAACACGAGCCCTCAACCATTCGTGAGAAAACTTCTGCCGGCTCCATGCATCATGCACCGGCCTCCCTTGACGGCAGCCAGGCAGACGAAGTCCGCCAGATACTGGACACCTCTGCTACGGGTATTACGCGTTGCAGCCGGGACCTACGCTACCTTTCAGCCAATCCGGCATACGCAAAACTCGTAGGGCGGCCGGTAGAGCAGATCATCGGTCGAGCAATCGTTGATGTGATCGGTACCGAAGCCCTGGACGTGATCCGTCCGTATGTCCAGCGAGTCCTGCACGGCGAACGTGTCGAGTATGAAGCGGCGGTGCCTTACTCGGGGGGTGGCACCAGATTCATTCGCGTTGTCTGCACGCCATGGATCGAGCGCGACGGCCTGGTCGCCGGCTGGGTGGGATCGGTTTCAGACATTACGGATCTCAAACGCGCCACAATCGAGTTACAGGAACGCGAACACCGGCTCCGTCTCGCTCTCGACGCCTCGGGAGGCGGCTCCTGGACGTGGGATAGCCGTACCGGCCGCACGGATTGGGATGATCGTTTTCGCAAACTCTACGGCTTCACCGCAGAAGAACCGGCATCCGCTGACGCCTGGCCAACCCGTGTCCACGCGGAGGACCGGGCCCGCGTGCTGGGTTTCCTGGACGAGATCCTTCGCACCCCGGCGCGAAACAGCTGGGAGTATACCTTCCGCATTGTACGTACCGACGGGACAGTGGCGTGGATAGAAAGCCGAGGCCAGGCTGACCGTGATGTCGACGGGCATGTCGTGCGACTTACCGGCCTCGATCTGGATATCACGGAGCGCCGCCGCGCCGAGGAGCGAGAAGCATTTCTGCTTCGGCTCTCCGACACGCTACGGCCTCTGAGCGATCCGCTCGCCATACAGGAAGTTACTGCACGGCTCCTGGGTGAGCACCTGCACGTGAATCGAGTCAGCTACGCCGACGTCGATGGAACGGATTTCATCGTCAGAGTGTCGTATGCGGATGGGGTCGCGCCATTCGTTGGGCGTGGCCCGGTGGCGACCTTTGGAGAATCGATGGCAGAGGCGCACAGACGAGGCGAACCCGCCGCAGTGAATGACGTCCGCACCGATCCGAGGCTCACCGATAGCGAGCGGGACACCCTGCTGGCGAACGAGATCGCCGCATTCGCAGGCGTTATGCTGATTAAGGACGGACAATGGGTGGCCGCTTTCGGCGCTCACCACGCCACCGCACGTATCTGGACACAGACAGAAATCGAGCTGATCCGTGACACCGCCGAACGGATCTGGGATGCCATCGAACGCGCCCGCTCGGAGGAAACGGTGCGGCATCGTGAACAGCGGCTGAGGCTTGCACTCGATGCCTCTGCGGCGGGCATCTGGACCTTCGATCCCGGCACGAGCCGGCTCGAATGGGACGATGTCATCAGCGCACAGTATGGCTACCCTCCCGGGTACCCCCAGAGTTTCGAGACTTGGTTTCCCAGTGTGCACGAAGAAGACCAGCCAAGGCTGCTCGCCCAACTCGACCATCTGCTGCGCTCTCCGGAGGCCGAGTGGAACATTACATTCCGTATCCGGAAGACAGATGGAACCGAAGCCTGGATATACGAACTGGGCCGCGCCGAGCGCGGGCCGGATGGCCGGGTCACCCGGATGTACGGCATCAGTCTCGATATCACCGAGCGGCGCCGCGCCGAGGAAACTCTCCAGAAACGCCTCGCTGAGGAGCGCGAGCGAATGGTCCAGAACCAGGCCGAGGAAGCCCTCCGTCGGAGCCACAGGGAGCTGGAACAACGAACACTCCAGTTGAGGCGGCTCGCCTCACAGCTGACTCTGGCCGAGCAGACTGCCCGGAAACAGCTTGCCAGCACGCTTCATGACGGTCTCCAGCAGCTGTTGTTCAGCGCCGGTGATAACGCTCAACCATGCGATGAAAACCGGCCCCCATGACGATCAGGCCGAGTTTCTCCAGAGGGCACGTGCAGACATCAAGGAAGCGATGGAGGCGGCACGTACACTGAGTGTGAGTCTCTTTCCTCCCGTCCTGCACGTCGGTGGCCTGCCTGCCGCCTTGTCGTGGTTGGCAAAACGGACACAGAAGCAGTACAACGTCGTGGTGAATGTAACCGCCGACCCCCTGGCCAACCCGGATGCAAGTGACATTCGCATCTTGCTCTATGAGGCGGTCCGCGAGTTGCTGTTCAACGCAGTCAAGCACGCCCGTGTCGACCGGGTCGATGTCAACCTCGCACTCGGACCCGATGACACCATTCGCATTCGGGTGAGTGATGACGGAGTCGGGTTCGACCCAAAGGCCTACTCTCGATGACAAGAATCAACCGCAGGCGGGTTTGGGGTTGTTCAGCATTCAGGAGCGCCTTGTTGCCTTGCTTGGTGGTCATCTGGACATCCAGAGCGCTCCGGGTAAGGGAGCGCGGTTTACCTTGACTCTGCCTCGGACCGGTCTGCCGCCTCTCGGCGCCGACGGCACAGAAGCACCACGCCCTGACTCGGCTCGGCAAGAGCGCCTGGCCTATGACTCCGTGAGTGGCATCGTCGAAGTCTTTGCGTATTCTGGTCGCCGATGATCATGCTGTAGCACGCGCCGGTTTGCGCGAACTGCTTCGGCAAACGGCCCGAACTTCAGGTCATAGGCGAGGCGGCAAGTGGCGTCGAGGCGATCACCCAGGCCATGGCCCTGCAACCAGACGTCATTGTCATGGACGTTTCTCTGCCTCTGTTGAATGGCATCGACGCGACGCGGGAGATTCATCGCACCCTGCAACACATTCGGATCGTGGGCCTGTCAACCCACGATGACGAAAGTACCGAACGTTTGATGCGTAAGGCGGGCGCGGAAGCGTACTTCACCAAGAATGAGGGGATAGCTCCGCTGCTCGATTACCTGCTCTCGCTCCTCCCAAAGGCCAAGGGCACTGCCGCAGATTGATCCAGGCAGTCGGTTCGAGAAAGACTACAGTGGCCTGTAACGGAAAGATTGGTACCAGCCGTTCCCTTGTAGGGGCGGTCTATGAAGGTGTGAACGAATTGATTTCCTGGATGAGAACTGAAAATTGATTAGTGAGTAATGAGAATTGTCCTTGGAAAGATCAGCAATTCGACCGAATTTCCAAGGACAATTCTCATTACTCACTAATCAATTTTCAGTTCTCATCCGAAGTGGCCCAAGGATGACATCGTGGGCGGCCATAGACCGCCCACGGCAGAAAACTGCATGGTCTCGATTCAGAAATCACGGCGTTCAATGGTGTAAACCGTGGCGGCGAGACAAAGAGCGGCGATGGCCAGAGGGACCAGGAGTTCCAACCATGGAATCGGCTTCGCCAGGAGCCAGGTATGCCTGTCGAGCAAGCGTTCACCATCCATCACCATCCAGGGGGCGACTGGCCGGAGAGAATCGACGCTCCAGAATACGATCTGGATGGAAATCATGATGACATAGGCCGCGGCAGGAGCCGCATATTCGCCATGCACGAGGGACGAAACCCAGACGGCGCAACCGAAGTACATCAAGCCCTCCGCTATGAGCAGGAGAGTGTACAGGCCTGCCTGAGAAACTCGGATCGGTGTTCCGTTGAGGGATGACGTGAGGAACACCGTAAGCCACGGCACAACGCCCAGGACCACAGCCTCGATCAACCCTACCGCAATCCGCACGCTCGTGATCCTGGCCCGGCTGACTGGCAATGCCAGCGTGAAAGAAGATGCGCCGACCGCGCGTTCCCGGATCAGGCCTCCCATTCCCAGAAGAATCACCACCAATATCCACAAACCGGCAATCAGCACTGCGGTAGTGGCAAACACCTTATAGTGTTCGGCGATCTGGTTTCGACCGATGCTTTTTTCCTCACTATGTACAAACAGTACGCAAAAAAACACAATCAGACACAATGACATGAAGAAACGGGAGCGACTCTCCATCCAGGACTTGTACCAAAGCATTGTTCAGTTCTCCCTCACGGTTTCGAGAAACAAATCCCGAAGCCCGACAGGGCTCATCTGGACAGAGATTGCATTGCAGTTGTGTGCGCGCTCCACGACTTCTTCGGCATTTCTGCTCACAAATACGCTCATCTGGCAGCCATTTGTCGTAATGCGATCAACCCCTGGGATTCGAAACTCCTGTTCGACAGGCACCGATGGAAACACCACGTCAACTCTCCGGTGCATCTGGCGCAATCGATCCAGCGATTCATCCAGCAGGAGCGAGCCTTTTTCGAGAATGGAAACGTGATCAGCGATTCGCTCGACCTCGGCGATTTGATGCGACGAGAAGAAGATGGTAGTCCCCTCCGTACACTTTCCGACCAGCATCCGCAAAAGGTGTTCGACGCCCACGGGATCCAGCCCTTCACTGGGCTCATCCAGAATCAGCAAATCGGGACGCCGCGAAAATGCCAGAAGGAGAGCGCATTTTGTGCGCATTCCTTTCGACAGTGCGCTGATCCTGCGATGGGGTGGCAGTTCGTATTCTTTGAGGAGCAGGCTGGCAACATCAGGCTGCCAGTCCGGATAAAACGTACTCGTGAAGCGGAGCATCTGCTCCACGGTCATATAGTCATAAAGCCGCTTGTCTTCGCTGACGTAGGCAATTCTCCGCCGTAACTCGATACTATGCGCCGTGTCTGTAATTCGTTTGCCAAACGCAGTACCCTCACCGCTTGTAGGTCTGATCATTCCGAGGATCATCTTGATCGTTGTGCTCTTGCCGGCGCCGTTTCGTCCGAGGAATCCGGTGATGCGATTTGGCCGCACCATAAGGTTCAAATTGCGCACGGCCTCCATGTTCCCGTAACGTTTCGTCAATCCTTCGGTCCAGATTAGAGGTGCATCCTTCATCTTTTCTTTGTCGTCTCGCCAGAGTGCAGGAACTCCGCTTCGAATGCCCGCCGGATCTCATCCGAGGTCAGGCCGTCGTCATGCAAGCGGTCGATCAGACCCCTTATCTTGTCGCGCGCTGCCTGCACATGGTCGGTCCGGGATTTCGTCCGGCGTTTCACAGAAATGAACGCACCCGCACCATGCCGCAATTCGATCCATCCTTCGCGCTCAAGCTCCGTGTAAGCTCTCACCACGGTATTCGGACTGACGACGAGTTCTTCGGCAAGGCTCCGGATGCTCGGCAACTGATCGCCGTCCCTTATTGCGCCGGTCTCGGCGGCGTGGCGAATCTGCTGCATCAGTTGTACATAGATCGGTTGGCCGGTCGTCGGGGTGAGCTGAAAGAACATGGCAGGCACCTCTATTGTTTATCCGTATCAGTGAGATGATACAGTCTAACAGTACTGTGTCAAGATATTCCGCTCACCCGCATGTAGTCGCGATCACAGACCATACGTGCCCAAAATACATCGGTCCCGAAGGCTGAGACCCGCATCTGTTAAAGGTTTGGAATTGTGCTGTTACGAATAGACCCGGTTAGCATAAATCCCCTCCGAAGTTCGGAGGGGTGGCGGGCAGCGGCGGGGTGGTCTGTTCAAAGATGCGCAGCCACCTTATGACGCTCGCGAAGCGCTCCTTATTAATCGGTACTGTTCGTCTTTGAACAGACCGCCCCAGCCCTCGCTTCGCGAGGGCATCCCCGCCTGACTCAGGCGGGGAGTTGCCGTCCCAGCACATCGCTGTGCGGACCTGGTCCAGCAACCGTGCTATTTTGGGCAGCTCTGGTCATAGACCGCGCCTACAAGCAACTCAGACAATTTTGCCGGGATTGAGGTTTCGGCCGGGATCCACTCCGGTGAAGAGAGTCTGAAGGAGCGCCGTCCCGGCAGGCGAGATGTCCTGTGACAACCAGCGGGCATGCTCGACCCCAACGGCGTGATGATGCGACAGAGTGCCGCCGAGGTCCACAAATGCCTGCTGAATCGCCGTCTTGACGATGTCGTACTGCTCAAGGGAGTCGCGACCGGGTGCAGGGCGAAACGCGAAGGTGAAATAGAGACAGGCCCCGGCATGATACGAATGGGCGAGATGGCACATGAGATATCCCCGGACGCCGATGGCCTCGAACGCCTCGTTGGCTCTTCGCATCGTGCCGTGGTGCAGCTCTTCCAATCGAGCCCACGGAGCTGATGTTTCGGAGACATCGGCGAGCGCGCCGCGGTCAAGAAGGAAATCGCGAAGGTATGGCGTATCGAACTTCTTCCGGTCGTATAGCTCGCCAGGTCCTGTTCCGATACAGATGCCCCCGAATCGACGGACGATGTCGTCGACCAGGCCCTTCTGTCGTTCGACATGCTCATTCGCCCCTTCATAGCCGATGAACGAAAGACATGTACTGCTGAGATCAAAGTGTTTGATGTTCTGCAGATATGCCTTTGACAACGCCGATTTCGTCCGGGCGATGAATCCCTCTCTCTTCTTCGTCGCGAAATAAAACCGTGTTTCATTGCTGTCTGAAATTCGTGTCACGGAAGGGCTGGCATCGCTCTCCGCAATCGCCGTCATCGCTTTCAACCCTGAATTCCAGGCAGGAAAAAGGTACGCGTAAATCTGGCGCCGCTGTGGAATGCGATGCACCTGGACGGTTGCCTCAGTGATGATGCCGAGCCGGCCTTCGCTGCCCAGGATCATCTCTCGAACGCTCGGGCCGGTGGATGAGCTCGGCACCGGGCGAGTAACCAGAACACCCGCCGGCGTGACAACACGAAGTGCTCTGGTCAAATCAGCAACGTCTCCGTACTTATCGGATTGCATCCCTGATGAGCGCGTTGCAATCCAGCCACCGAGCGTCGAATGATTAAAACTGTCGGGGAAATGCCCCAATGTCCAACCCCGCCTGTTCAGTTGACGCTCGATTTCCGGTCCAAGCGCCCCGGATTGAATCGTCGCCAGCCTGGAGATCTCATCGAGGCCCAGCACCGCGTTCATGCGTCCTAAGTCAACGCTGATCACCGGACGGTTCTCGTTCCGGGGTGCTTCAAGACTTCCCGCGATGTTTGTTCCACCGCCAAACGCAACAAGAACGGCGTTTGCGCTCAGCGCGGTTCTCACTAACTCGACGACCTCATCTTCGGACCCGGGATATACCACCACATCCGGCAACCGCCCGAAATCACCGCGGCGTATGCGTACGAGATCGCGCAGACCTTTACCGTATGCGTGCACCACTCTGTCGAGAGACTCCTGCTTGACATGCGGAATACCGGCGATACGCTGAAGTTCCGAAATCAATTCTGAGGACGCGTTCGGCGGTGGGACGTCCATCTGCGCCAGATCCCGGACGGGTTCCGCGTCGCGCGCGACGTCAATATCTATAGCTGATCTGACAAATTCGGCGAAACCTGGCTTGTCATTATGTAGGAACGAGACACCTTCTTCGCCCCACCCCCACCATTTCATATGCTTCACTGTTTCCACGTTTCACCTGCCGCTGACACGTTTGCCTCGATTGCTCGCCGCTATTATATTGCCGACAAATCCGCTGCGGGACACGTTACGCAACAGAGGACGATCTCTGGAGCGCGATCCGAGAAATTTATGAAGCGAGGCATGTTTGAAGGCATTGCGATATATATGATTCTAATGAATGACCGTATTGTCATTGACACTGAGATCCAGCACGGCAAACCCGTGGTTCGAGGCACCAGAGTACCGGTAGCTCGAATTCTGGGAGGGTTGGCGGGTGGTATGACTTTTGAAGAGATCTGCAGCGAATACGACCTGAGCCCCGAAGATATTCGAGCCGCATTCCAGTACGCCGAAGAGCTTGTCGAACGGGAAACACATCATCCCTTGCCTGCTGCGCCAACGTCGCGAACCTGATGCTGAGCCGCGGTCGCGCGCCCGCGAGATCGCGGTGCGCCTCGCGCTCGGCGCCGGCCGCAGCAGGCTGATCCTTCTGCTTCTGATCGAGAGTCTCGTGGTTGCGGGGGCCGGCGGCGTGCTCGCGATTTTCGCCGCGCGTTTCGCACAGGCATCTTTGCCCAGGTTCAAATCCCGTCGGATTTCCGATCCGCGTCGATACGCATGTCGACGCGCATGTGCTCTGGTTCACGGGTCTCATCGCTGCGGGGAGCGCGCTTCTCTTCGGGCTGATCCCCGCGTTTCAATCAACACGTCCCGATCTCGTGAAGATCATGAAGACCGGCGAGTCCGACGATCCGCGCCGGCATTTCTTCGGCAGATACGGCCTGGTCGCCGTGCAAATTGCCGGGACGATGATCCTGCTCGTACTGACGATTCAGGGCCGCCGGAATTTCCAGGAGCTACTGACGTCGAACCTCGGCTTCCGCCGCGATCATCGCATCACCATGCGGTTCAACCCGCTGGGCGCCGGTTACACCGAGGCGCAGGCGCAGAAGTTCTATGAGCGCGTGGTGGAGCGCGCCACCCAGGTGACCGGCATTCGATCGGCGGCAATGACGTCGGCGCTGCCGATGACTTACGATCCGGAGCGACGCGAAGTCGCGCCGGAGAACTATGACTTCCCTCCCGGCAAGGAAGCGGCGCACGTAATGACCTACACGGTCGATGATCATTACTTCGACACGCTGAGTGTGCCGATTCTCGAAGGCCGCGCGTTTCGCGCAATCGATCGGGCGGATACGCCGCGCGTCGCCATCGTGAATCAGGCGTTCGCGAATGAGTTTCTGGAACCGAATCCGATCGGAGAAGAGACTGAAGCTGAGGAACGCGTACCGGGGCACGGAGATTCTCGCGCAAGTTGTGGGCGTCACCATGACGGGTAAGGCGTTCCTGCTGACCGAACCGCCCACCCAGGCCGTGTATCTGCCGCTGAGCCAGAATTTCCATGAGCGGATGACGATGGTAGCGGAAACGGCGGAAGATCCGGGGGCCATGGCCGGCACGTTGCAGGAAATGGTCCGTTCGATCGATCCGCATCTGCCGATCTACAGGGTGCGGACGTTGGCAGGATGTTTTCGATCACGGGTCGGTATCGACGATTCAGACCGTCCTGAAGATTTATGATCTCGCGGCGGGGATGGGATTGGCGCTGGCGCTGGTGGGATTGTATGCGGTGGTGGCGTATCAGGTGGCAAGACGGACGCGCGAAATCGGGATCCGAATGGCGCTCGGCGCGGAGCGGTTGCAGGTGATGAAGGTGTTCCTGAAGCAGGCGGTGACGATCAGCGCGGCGGGGATTGTTGCGGGTCTGATGCTGAGCGGCACTGCGACCCGGCTGAGCGCCACCGCGTTGGGCGCGGCGGAACTGGATCCGCGGCTGGTAGCGGCTGTAGGGTTGTGTTTGTTGCTGGTCACGACCGCCGCGGCCCTGATTCCGGCGCGGGCCGCATCCCGGATTGATCCGCAGCAGGCGCTGAGGCAGGAGTAGAATATCGGGGCTGCCTCGAACCATCAGCCCTCTGACGGGAATCCGGGCGATGGGCCAAGCCAAAAGAACGTCTTCAACTCCAATTTCCCGATCTGCCACGCCAAAACAAGACGCTCTTTTCCTAATTTGACGCGTTCTTTTGCCGTGGCTGACCGGAAATTCGGCTTTGCCGATGGGCCACGCCAAAAGAACGTCTTCAATTCCAATTTCCCGATCTGCCACGCCGAAACAAGACGCTCTTTTCCTAATTTGACGCGTTCTTTTGCCTTGGCTGATCGAGAATTGAATTTTTCCGATGGGCCACGCCAAAAGAACGTCTTCAATTCCAATTTCCCGATCTGCCACGCCAAAACAAGACGTTCTTTTCCTAATTTGACGCGTTCTTTTGCCGTGGCTGATCGGGAATTCAGTTTTTCCGATGCGCCACGCCAAAAGAACGTCTTCAATTCCAATTTCCCGATCTGCCACGTCAAAACAAGACACTCTTTTCCAAATTTGACGCGTCTTTTTGCCGTGGCTGATCGGGAATTCAGTTTTTCCGATGCGCCACGCCAAAAGAACGTCTTCAATTCCAATTTCCCGATCTGCCACGCCAAAACAAGACGCGCTTTTCCTAATTTGACGCGTTCTTTTGCCTTGGCTGATCGGAAATTCGGCTTTTCCGATGGGCCACGCCAAAAGAACGTCTTCAATTCCAATTTCCCGACCTGCTGCGCCAAAGGAATCGTATGGTCATTTAACGAAAGAGGCACAGGTGGGCGCAACGGATTGAGCGGATTGCATCGGTCAACCGTTGCGCTCAGCGCGAAGCCCTACTGTCCGACCGTCACACCAATGGAATGACTGGGTTTCCAGGAACTCAGTTAATCGGCCCCACAATTTGACCCACACTTAACGCTTCCATTTTGTATACTCTACTAATGTACCACTGAGTAGTATATTTTCTGATTGATAACCTATACTACGCAGTAGTACAGTTGTCTCATGGATCAGCCATGGATGGAGTTCATTGAGACGAGAGTCTTCACTGAACGGGTCGAGAAGTTTGTTTCGGGCACACATGGCGCACGTAAAGGACGCGTAGCGGATCCATCTTCGGGGCGAGGAAAGAGTTCAGGGTACCGGTACTTATACATTTATCTGAAAGCTCACGGCCGGATCTACTTGCTCTTCATCTTTGCCAAGAACGAACAAAGCAATCTGACGGACCAACAGAAAAAAACAATTGCTGAATTGGTTCGGCAGATCGAAGACGAGGTGCAAAAACGTGACACGCGTGCTATCCCCAAAAAGAAAGTCGTCCGTGGTAGGTAGAAAGAAACCTGCGGAAGGATTCGTGTCTGATGAAGTGTTCGCCGAGATCGAAGGAGGGCTGAAGGAAGTTCTTGAGCACGCCCAAGGCAAACGTGCGGATCTTCGGACGTCGCGACTAGAATTGCCTCCACCGCCACACCCAATGCACTCCAGGCAAATCGCGTCATTGCGGAAACGGATTCACTGCTCCCAGCATATGTTCGCCCAAGTTCTGAATGTCAGTCCGAGAACTGTCCAGGCCTGGGAGCAGGGGCAGCGAGAGCCGAGCGAGGCCGCGTTAAGACTTCTCGACATTATCAGCAACAAGGAAGCGTTTCTCTTGTGGTTCGAAAAACTTGAGCATTATAGGGAGGGGGTTAAACCACGTGCGCGGGGCCGAGCGGGTGGATAACACCTGGAGATAACGGCAGCTGTGGCGATACTGCAGTTCTTTACGAGTTTTCGAGAAGTCCGGGAGAGTTTAGTTTCGGGTGCGCTGAAGGGCCGTCAGTCTTTGGCGATGGAAGCAGCTCTGGCGGTACCGTATCGCCATCTTTGACGAGCGGCGCCGGCACTGGCGTTACAATGCCCCTGATGCTGAACCTCTCCACAGAGGATCGACGCCAGGCCATGTTAGCGGTTCAAATCGCGATTGGCCACGAACAGCAAGTTGTTTCCCGCCTGCAGGCCGACGAGGAATTCCGCTCCTTTCGCGAATCGATCGAGACTCGCCGGCAGCAAATTGCCAGATTCGAGAAACTCCTGGATAAACTCCGGGGATAGTTGGAGCTGCATTCATCGCTGGAACTGGCGAGCGGCGCCGGCGAAAGTTACAATGGGCCGCGATGCAGGTCCGCGTCGAGCTACCGCCGAACATCTTTCCCGACCGACCCACAACACTCATACCGGTTCCTCGAGCTCGCAACCTTCATGATGTCGTGATCGAGTTGAGGGAGTGCCGCTTTGGATGCCACTTCATTTTTCAGCCTGGCGTCGCGTGGCAATTCTTCTACAACGACAATCATCGACGCCGGCACGAATCGAAGCACCGCCGACGCTGGCGCCGAAAGAAGGATGAGCCGCGCGAGAGGGAGTGCCGGTGCGGTTGCCGTTTGACATTCATGGTGGCGGCGGGTTCGACGCGGGTATACCTCAATCAACAGCACAAAAATCGCGTTCGAGAATTGCGGAGGAAATTCGCAAGAGCGGGAGTGGATATCGATGAGGATTAAAGTCTGGGCGTGTCCGGCAGCCCGCGAGCGGCCCGCATATCCCTCGACGCCAACAGTCCGTCCTCGAGCAAGTAATCCGTACTACCCTCGGGTTCCAACAAATATGGCAACTCTGCCATTGCGCGTCCGAGTCCGTCCAAACCCGGAAACAACGTTTCACCGGTGATATTCATACGAAGAAGGCCTCGCAGAATTGAAGCCTTTGCCGCCCTAGGGACAATTACCTTTCTTGTCCATTCACCAGATCTCTCAGGGTATTGGCTAAAGGCTTCAGCAATCGCGTCTCCATGATCGGTGTCCAAGACTGAGGCAAAACTGAACCATCCATGCTGTGCCACCATTCTTTCGTTCGGCGTCATGCACGGTGCGAAAGAAAGACTCGTTGAGAGTCGTGTCTCTTCTGAGGCTGGTTGGAGTAAGAGAAACATCTTCCGTCCATTCTCAAATTGATCTGGATGTAGTTCCCTCATTCGATCCGAATGGGCACCGTGGTCTACCATCCAGACCGCCCCGTCTCGTGTTTCGTTGTGTACAACAGCAAAGTACAAAGCTACGAAGGGTGATCCTGTCCAGTCGAGCAGCCGTGTTGGTGCACCGTGGTGCTGCATCAATTTCCACCAATCAAACCAAGCTTCTCCTGCGTCAGGGTCGCGTGGCAAAAAACGCCCCTCCAAGTAAAGATGTGCCTTCTGCTTGAACTGCTGCGTGCTTGCCTGTTCCAAATGGAATAGCTTTTCACGGTCGAGCCACCGGCAATGCTTTTTTTGGACGCGCACGAGAGACGGTATTAGATCGCACCCAGGGCTATCTTGATTGTTTGAAACACCACGGAAGAGAAAGCGGTTTTTCTGTCCAGTTCGTGGTTTAAGGAAGTCTTCCGTGATCTCCTGAAATCTCTGAAAGGTCGACGCCTCGTCAAAGTTCTCAGAACCACGAGGTTTCCACATGTTTTCGAGTTCTGGTTTCATAATAATTAGTCAACCCCAATCAGGAGGAATGATTTCTTCAGGATGAGCATGATATCGCGACCGACAATCGTAGTTCTGTTTCTTCAATAGCAGCGCGGAGACACGTACTCGCCACCATCGCTGATTTCCTTCGCGGCCGTGAGGAGTTCGAGCGACCTGGAAGATAACGGCACCCGATGCTCGACTTTTGTCTTCATTCGTTCCGCTGGAACAATCCACATCTTTGCCTCGTGATCGATCTCCGTCCATTTGGCGCCGATTACTTCAGCCGTTCGAGCGGCCGACAGGATAAGGAACTCGAGAGCGAGCCGGGCGGAAACACCATCGTAGGTCCTCAGCTTTTGAATGAACGCCGGCAGCTCTGCATGTGGCAATGCGGGATGATGTTGCTGTTTGGTGTTGTGCTTCGGAAGGACCTTGACCAGACCATCGACAGGATTATCACCAGACCTGAACCCCTTGGCTTTTGCCCAGTCGAACACAACCTTGATGCGCTGGCGAATGCGGCGCGCCGTCTCGGGTATTCCGGATCCAGATCGGAGACAAGACGCCGAGGACGTCGCCGGATTGAATCGCATCGATGCGCCTGGCGCCGAGCTCAGGGATGACGTATTTCTCGAGGCTGTGGACCCACTGTTCGGCGTGCTTCTCGTTTCGAAATGTGGGCGCGTGCGCTTCGTGCACCTGGTGCGCAGCTTCACTGAAGCTTGGAACGATGTGAACATGGCGTTCCTGCCGGCGGACCGCGATCGGATCGCCGCCGGTGCGCGCAATCTTCCGCAGCCTTAACGCTTCCTCGCGTACCTCGGCCAGCGATACCAGCGTTGCGCTGCCAAGGCCCATATCATGAGTTTTCTCGTGAAACCTGACGCGCAAGACCCATTTCTTGCAGCCGACAGGATCCACGACCAGGTGCAGGCAATTGCCATCAGCGTAGCGTCCGGGCTCAGTGACACTCCGCACCATCGCGGCCGAGAGTGCGTTGATCGGTCGCCGCTTTCTTCTATTCGGGCGGTCTTCATTTTTTGGTATCTCGAGATTAATTTCTGTTTTCGGAAAGTCGAGACGCGGTTGAAGCCCGCGTCTCGACCGTTTTTTCAGACTGTCCGACACCAGTACCAACATTGGTCCCCGCGGCTATTTTGGATGTCGTAAATAATTGTCGTTCGCTATCGGACGAAACAGGACCACTAAGCCGTCAGCCAATCGTGGGTTTGTGGGATTTCGTCAGGAAAATCGAACGTTATAAAACGAACCGGAAAGTGATAACTTCTCCGTCATTATGAAGAACACCGTGAAACTTTCCGTCGTTTTGGTGCTGCTGCTGGTGTCTCTGGTCATTTTGGCGCAGGCGCCGAAGCCCGCGACTCCGCGGTTCACTCCGGTGACCCAGAAGATGCTGGAGAACCCGAGTCCGGATGATTGGCTGATGTTCAGCCGGACGTATGATGCCCAGCGCTACAGCCCTTTGAAGCAAATCAACAAACAGAATGTCGGACAACTCAAGATGGTCTTCAATCTCGACATGCCCGCGGGAACGACGGAAACGATTCCGCTCGTTCACGACGGCGTGATGTACGCCACCCTGCCGTCGGGCGCCGTGCGCGCTCTCGATGCGGCAACAGGCGCCACGATCTGGGAATACAAGCGGCCGGGGAATGGCGGGCGCTCCAAGACTCTCGGGATCTTTCAGGATCTGATTCTTTACACCGCGCCCGACAGTTATGTTGTCGGCATTGGCGCGCAAACCGGAGAGATGCGGTGGCAATCGAAGGTCGAGACGCGCGGGAACTCGTCCGGGCCGCTGGTCGTGGACGGTAAGGTGATCTCCGGCGGCTCCTGCGGCGGAAACCGCAACAACTGCTTTATCTCGGCCCATGACGCGCTCACCGGCAAGGAGCTGTGGCGGTTTTACACAACGCCCGCACCCGGCGAGCCTGGGGATGAAAGCTGGGGCGGCGCGGACGTGAAAAATCGTCAGGCCTCGACGTGGGGATTGCCAGGCACTTACGATCCCGTGCGCAAGATGCTCTATTGGGGCGTCGCCAACCCGATGCCCGACCAACGCACGGCACGGCACGACGGCAACCCTGACGCCGTTTCCCGGTCAGCGCCTGCCGACCTCTACAGCAATTCGACGATCGCGTTGAATCCGGAAACCGGAAAACTTGCCTGGTACTACCAGCATCTGCCCGCTGACGACTGGGACTCCGACTTCACGCATGAACGCACGCTGGTGCACACGCGCGTCAGCCCCGATGCGAAATACGTGAAGTGGATCAATCCCACAGTCCGGCCCGGCCAGGAGCACGATGTTGTCGTCGCTATCGGTGAAGCCGGCGGCATCTTCATGCTCGACCGCAACGACGGCAAATTTCTCTGGGCCACGCCGTTTCCGGCAGACGATCCGCAGTTTGTCCTTTCCGACATCGATGTCAAGACCGGAAAGACGTCGATCAACTGGGACAACGTCTTCAAGAAACCCGGAGATCGCCACATCATTTGCTTCTGGAACACGCGCAGCTACTGGCCCACGGCGTACAGCCCCGTGACTAATTCCCTTTACACGTCGTATATCGACAATTGCCGCGATCTGACGGTCGGCGGACCCGGAGCGCGCGGAGGCGGATTGAACATCATCCCCCGGCCGGGCTCGAATCCGAATGAACTCACCGGGCTTGCCAAAATCGATCTCACCACGGGTAAAATTCTGCGGTTCGACGTCGGCCGGGCGCCTGGCAACGGCGCGATGCTGGCAACGGCGGGCGGACTGATTTTCCATGGCGACATGAGTCAGAAGTTCAAAGCCTTCGATGCCGAGACCGGCAAAGAACTCTGGCAAACGACGCTTGTCGGCAACATTTCAGTCAGCACCATTACGTATGCCGTAAAGGGCAAGCAATATGTTGCCGTCATGACTGGCGACAACCCTAAGGTTCCCGAGTTGTCGAAAGAGGTCCCGGAACTCAACACACCAAAGCACAACGCGATCTACGTTTTCGCCCTGCCGTAGATATTCCCCGCCTGAGTCAGGCGGGGATGCCCTCGCGTAGCGAGGGCCGGGGCGGCGCGGAGCGTAAGCCCGATAGGGCGAAACCTCAAACACTGTTCAAAGACGAACAGTACCGATTAATAAGGAGCGCTTCGCGATCATCTATAGGGTGCGCGCTGCGCGCGGACTTTGAACAGACCGCCCCGCCTTCGCTTCGCGAAGTCACCCCGCCTGACTCAGGCGGGGAGTAGGTCTCGCCTTTCCGGCAAGTCGGTCCAGGCGCGCCGGTCACTCGCTATCCTCTTACGCCGCTCCGCGGCTAAAAACGCTAGCTCTGACCGAAGCGGGAAGCGGCTTCGACGTAGGCCGCAATGAGTGGATGCGGTTTCCCGGGTTCCGAGACAACCTGTGGCACGAATAGAGTACAAATGAAGAACGGGTGCGACGGCAATTCAACCATCCGTGCCGTTCCGTCCTCGTCGTAACCGGAAACGCGCAACTCCCTGCTTCGGATTTGATCTCCGAAACCTTCATTCAGGCCGTAATTGCACGCAAAGATTTCCGTCGTCTCGGTCGTCCCATAGATTCGATGCGCCTGACTAGCCGGGACGATTTTTACGGTTCTCTTTTGTCCTACAATCGAGCACGAAAGCCTGCTGATCAATTTCAGCGATGCCGATGGCGACGACTCTTCATGATCCGCATCGATGAGCCCTAAAACATTGCGCGCATACTCTACCAGAGCATGTTGGAATCCGCCTCACGTTCCTACGAAAGGAACACCGCGCTCGCGCGCAAAACGGATCGCGCGCAAGGCGCCTTCCATGCTGCGATAAGGGCTGCTCGTTCCACACCAGATCGCATCGCATTCCGACAGTGTACGCTCGGCGGTTGAGTCGTCCAGCGTATCCGTATCCAGCCACAGAGACTCGGCTGCGATTCCGAGAGCTTCCGCGGCATGCGCCACGGATTGCTCGGTCGCGACGTGATACTTGTTTTTCGGATCATAGTCGGCAACGATTCCGATGCGAATTGCATGCTTCATATCGACAAGAGCGTACTGGTGCACGGAAAGCAACGCAAGCAATTGTGCAGCGCGCGTACGAGCCGGTCTGTGCGGCCTTTAGAGAACTACTTTCCATCAACCGAAAAGGCCAGCAGCACATTCCCAGGCATGCCGCCCCACTGGCTGTAGCCGGAATTCACAAACAGCATCCCGTTGACGATCGCGGGGCCGGCGACATCGATCGAACCGCCGTGGCCGGGCTTGCCATTTACGGTTACGAACTCCCGGACAGTGTCGGCATCCCATATGACCGCGCCTGTGGCTGTGGAGTACGCGCGAACGTGCCCATCGACCGAGCCTGAGAACACAACACCGGGAATGGCAGTTACAGCCGCGGATTGCGCGGGCGAACAGTCGGTTCGCTCCGCCGCACACGGCGACGGTTTGGCGCTCCAGACAATCTTTCCGGTCTTCAAATCAAGAGCGTGCAGGCCGCCGCCCTTGTTTGGATCGAGCACCGAGCGGAAACCCTGAGGCAGAGTTGGATCCGGCCTGGCAGCGATGCCGATATCGGAGATGGCAACGAAGATCTTCTGTCCGTCCGATGCGGATCCCCATTGGCTTCCGCCCAGAGCGCTGCCCTGACCCGCGCGCGTCTGCCATAGCACCGCACCCTTGTTGCCGGGATCGATGGCGTGCACCATGCCGGACTTCTGGCCGATGACCAATGCCCGCTTGTTTCCGCCGAGAGAAACCAGGATGGGCGGCTGTCCGAAATCGAAATCCGGACCACTCGCCTCGGGACAGTTCGGACGCTGTGGCAGCGAGCACCCGACGTTGAACGCATCCTTCCCGGTGAGTTGGCGCGACCAGAGAAGCTCGCCGGTTTTGAGACTCAGTGCAACAACGGCATCGCTCGTAGTGCTCGGTGGATCGGAGTAGTTATCACCCGTAGCGACATACAGAGCGCCGAGCTGTTCATCAATGGTGGGCGTCGACCAGACTCCAGCGCCGGAGGGCCCGTACTGTTGAGTGCCGGAAGCGCTTTTGCTTGTCGGCCTGGCCGGGTCGGGGATTGTGAAAGTCTGCCAGATTTTCTTTCCAGTCGCTGCGTCCAATGCCACGACGCTGCCTCGGAACGTACAGCACTGATAATTCGGATCAGCCGCCAGAACTTCTTCGAAGGAAGAGAACGACTGGTAGACGACGCCATTGTGAAAGCGCGGCGTCGCGGTGGCCATGGTCGCAAGATGATCGACCGGCCGGATTTTCCAGATCAACTCGCCTGTCGAAGCGTTCAACGCATACACCGTCGCGCCCGCATCCGCGAAGAACACCGCCGGAGTGCCGTTTGAATCGCCGACAGCGACGCCGGAGCGAACCTGGTTTGCTTTGAATCCCCAGTGCGTGCATCCCGTAGCGGCGTCGAGCGAATAGACGGCTCCCGTGTCCGTTGCGATATATACGCGCCCACCGACGATCGTGGGTTGCGATCGTGCGATCGTCACAGCGCCGAGATTGAAAGCCCATTTCACCTTCAGCGCCGGCACGGTCGAGGCTCTAAGCCCGGCGCCGGGTCCGTCCTGGAATCTCGCATTGTTTGTGCTGGTGCTCCATCCGTTCCAGCGTGGCGCATTCATCGCAGCTTTGAACGCGGCAGTCGAAATAGCCGAGTCCCCTTTGCAGGTTCGCTCGAGTGACGGAGCATTCGCCGCACCCGTCGGGGCGATGTACCCGATCAGCGCGAAGAGTTGCGGCGTCGAGAGGCCTTGCGCCTGCGTTTTCATGACGCCATTCGTCAGCGCGCCGTAGACAGCTTCCCCGCTCATCGCCTTGATCGCGCTTAACGGGGGTACGCGGCCCTGCGGCGCATCGTGGCATGATGCGCACCGTTCTTTATAAATTGCGCCTCCATCTTGCGCTGAAAGTGAAGGGACCGACAGGATCGACATCATCACGACGAGCAGACACACGTATCGCATGGCATTCCTTTCCCGGTTCAGTTCGACTGCAGGCGCGGTCATAGACCGCGGCTGTCCAAGATAGAGACCAATCTAGCGATGAGCGGGCTACAGTCCCCGCCTTAGTAAGGCGGAGATGCCCTCGCGCAGCGAGGCTGGGGCGGTCTGTTCAAAGTCGCGAAGCGTCCTTTCAGATATTCGCGAAGCGTACCGATTCATAAGGAGCGCTTCGCGTCTTTGAACAGACCGCCCCGCCTTCGCTTCGCGAA
The DNA here is from genome assembly GCA_963738025.1 of uncultured Acidobacteriota bacterium. Lineage (GTDB taxonomy): Bacteria > Acidobacteriota > Terriglobia > 20CM-2-55-15 > 20CM-2-55-15 > 20CM-2-55-15. The sequence goes on from CAVTWA010000017.1 coordinate 31,036, forward strand.
GGCACCCCGCCTGACTCAGGCGGGGACTGATCTACCAGCATTACCGAAAAACCAGGTTTACATCGCATTCCAATACATTCAAACCTTGACCAGGCGGCCACTTTGCGGCTCCCCGTCCATTCTGTCTTGGACAGCTCTGGTCTATGACCGCGCCTGCAGTCGAACTAAATGAAGTCCTTCTTTCTCGATTGCAAATAGAACGTGATCGCAAGAGTGGCGGCGATTGCCGACAACTCCGATCCCAGAACAGTCAACACGGTCGGGTTCCAAATGGGCGTTGGGCTTCCCAATCCGCCGCGGAGCTCCGCATTGCTGATAAGCAGGATCCAGCAAAAACTGTACCCGACATTTACTGTGACAGTCGCCGCGTTAACCCAGCCCTCCGATTCTGCAACCAGCGCAACTGCGATCATCACGCAGAAGCCGACCAGCGGGGCGGTGACAAGAATCAGCGTCAGCGGAATGATCCCGTGGGGAATGTCGCTTCTTCCAATGATGAGGGACAAGGCGGCGCCCACCAGAACCAGCCAGGGAATCATGAATATTCCGAGCGCTGCCAGGATCTTGGCGGTCGTGTATTCCACCACGGATATCGGCAGACTCATGAGGAAAGAAAGATTGTGGCCCTTCCGTTCCTTGAGGATGCTCGCGTTGGGAATCATGCTTCCCAGAACAATCAGCGCGGTAAAGAACCCGACGATACCAAGCACTCCAGCGAGGCCTTTCAATTGAAGAACCGCAAGGCCGCTCACACCGGCAATAATCGCAAAAACGATGGATGTGCGGTGCATCTGGAAATCCTTCACAATCAAGTGACGAACCAGCGACCGGCTCATGCTTCAACCTCCTCGCGGCTGCGTTCGACGTTGGCGACGAAGATCTCTTCGAGCGTCATATTTTCGATCGATTGAACTCGAGCCCCCGTGTTCTCGTAAGCGCTTGCGAGATCCGGCACGAAATCGTTGGAGGTGGCAATAGCGAGCCGCCCGTCCTGCCGGATATCAATGATGCCCGGCAGTGCCGGCAACTCGATGCCCGAAGGCACCTCCAGACGCAGCCGCCGCCAACGGTCAAGGTAAGTTTCCTTGTCCATCGAATCGATAATCCGGCCGCGGTCGATGAAGGTAATACGATCGGAAATCTGTTCGACGTCCTGCGTGTTGTGCGAAGAGAAGAGAATGCTGCGGCCTTCGTCCTTCATGACCGCGCTCAGCTCTCTGAGGATCTCGTGGCGGGCGACAGGATCGAGCCCGGTTGTCGGTTCGTCCAGCACGAGCAGGCGAGGGCAGCGGGCCAGGACCAGCAGCAGCACTGCCTTCACGCGCTGGCCGTGCGAGAGGCCCTTGATTTTTTGCTCCACATTTAAACCGAACCTTTTGAGAAGGAGCTGCGCATACTTCGCGTCCCATTTGGGGTACACAGAACGGATGAAGTTCATATGCCAACTCAGCGTCATACCGTCATAGAGCCGCATATCTTCAGAAGCGAAGCCGATGTCCCACTTGGCCTCGATTTGATCGGCGGGCATGCGATGCCCAAGCACACGCACGTTGCCGCTATCCTGGTGAACCAGGCCCAGGAGTATGCGTATCGTCGTGGATTTCCCGGCGCCGTTGGGACCAATCAATCCCATGATCTCCCCTGCGGGAACCTCCAGATCGATGTTGTCGAGCGTGAAGTAGCGGTAGCGCTTCGTCACGCTTTCGAGTTTGATGGCCAGATCCGTCATGACGTTTCCTTTTCGGCGATGGTGTCGCTCGCCTCACGCAGCCGATTTGCGAGTTCCCTGGGTCTGAGCCCGAGAAGAGCGGATAATCGCGCAGCGTGTTCCAGGTGCTTCTGGAGTTCCTCTTCATGAATCCGCAATCCAAGACCGGGATTCTGCGAAACGCGCGAGCCCCTGCCCTGCTGGGTCACAATCACGCCTTCCCGTTCGAGTTCCAGATATGCGCGCTTTACGGTGATGACGCTGATCTGGAGATCGACGGCCAGCTGGCGAATCGAAGGAAGCGCGTGGCCTTCGGGCCAATCGCCCACGGCGATACGGCGTTTGATCTGCTCCATGATCTGGAGGTAGATCGGCCGCTTGTCCGACTGGGAGATTACGAAGGCGCTGTCCATTACTGTGCATACTAAGTATGCACAGTTGTCCTGTCAAGGATGATTTTGTCGAGGCTCGCGGAACTCGTGCTCGCGAAGCCCTCCATGAATATATAATCCCGTGATTTTTTTCGAGTCTGTTGTAAGTTCTCTTCCGCCAGCGTTTCGTTTGGTGTATTCTTAGGAAGGTGACACTCAAGTCGCTAAATTTCACTGTTCGGCAGCCTCCTGATCCTGACCGGTTATCGATTGTTTTTCTAATCCCGACCGCCAAGTCCCCGGAAGTTTCCTTACAAGTTAGGTAGATCAAATTGTCAAAAAAATTGTTTGTTGGAAATCTTTCTTTCCAAACGACCGAGAACGATATTAGTACCGCGTTTGCAAGCTATGGCGCCGTGGAAGCGGTGACTATCATTACCGATCGCGACACAGGCCGCTCGAAAGGCTTTGGTTTTGTCACGATGTCCGAAGAGGATGCGGATAAAGCGATCGCGCAATTGAACGGGTCGCAGCTTGACGGCCGCGCACTGACCGTTAACGAAGCCAAACCTATGGTCAAGAGAGACTTCGGTGGTGGCGGCGGCCGGGGTGGTGGTGGTGGCGGACGCAACAGATACTGAGTTTTAACAGATCTGATCCGGACGATGATTCGATGGCGATAGTAGAAGGAGTTTTTTCATGAAAAAAGCAAAAACCGAAACCGCAAAGCCGGATTTCAAACTCTGGTGCGAATCATGTTGTCTTCGGATCGCTCCCTTAGAGGAACGAAGAGTGGTTCTGGACAAGGCATATCACCCGCGGTGCTACTCTAAGCTCTCCGATAAAGCGTGAAGGCAGGACTCTGTCCTGCCTTCACAATGCCTCGGTCGTCATAGACGGCCGGGGCATTATTTATTTCGAACGCCCTTTCGGCGCTTCCTCGCCGCGGGACGTTGCGCGCGGCGCCGGGTCACAAATTTGTGGGCCATGCCGAGCAAGTCCTTCAACACATCTCGATTGATGCGAGACATGCGAACCAGCACCCAGTTACCGGTAACGTAGTGGTCCGTAAGGTAGTAAACATCCGGCGCCGCAGCCAGGAACTCAGCACGATCCTCCCGATCCACGCAAACGCCGAGTGAACCCGGTTCGACATCCGGACGATTTGCCGGAATGCCCGCCATGATTCTGCCATTTAGCTTGAGGACGGCGCATCCGTAGGCAGTACTCTCTTCGACGCCGGGTAATGCAAGTCCGATTTCCCGTACGGTGTCGAAGTCGATTGTATTTACCGCCATCGCTTGGCGCGATTTCGGTGGACTGACCGTTCGTCCTCGACTTGGTATCGGCATTAGTCTCTCTCCACAGGTTGGCGTGGCTGGGATTATCCCTGAGAGCTGAAGTCACTGCAAGATCAAGGGACTCCCCTAAGCCCGCGACTGCATGTGGAGACGGGCGTGAGAAATGCGTGCTCGCGCCTTGGCGGAAGTAGAGCCGGAATTTGTTTCGACATCGCCGGCTACTGAGACTACTCTAGCGGTCATGGCGATCTTCCTCGGACTGGAATTTTGCGCGATCGTCTTCGTGATCATGCGAAGGGTGATGCCGGTTGAAGCATGCCAGCTCGTGCTGGCGGTGCGTTCCAGATTTCTCGTTGTCGCCTGGCTCACGGTTTACTTGATTGCCGAATTCTCCCCTCTACACGTTCAATCCATGTGCCTCCTGTTTCTCACGTTCGGGGGCGCCCTCACACCCGTACTGCTTAGCCGGTTCGAGCGATCTGATGAATATGACGTCCCGAGACACGGCATTCCGTTTCTCGCACCATTAGCCTCACGCGCTCCTCCGCTCGTCTGACATCCCGTTTCAATCAGCACCATTCCTTTTGATCTGACTACGGAGGGACTGCAATGTCTGGAAACAAGGAAGATGTACTTCGGTGTTATCAGAACAGGCTCGAAAGGCATCGGAAATCTGTCGGCGAGACGTTAACGCGTGTCCGGTTGTTCCGGTATGCCCGAACAGCCGCCGGCCTGGGCATTCCGGCAATACTGTGGCTCGCATTTGCTCTTCATGCCGTCTCCGCATGGCTCGCTTTTTTGCCGGCGGTGATGTATCTCGTCCTCGATCGACAACATGAGAGTGTTTATCACGCACTCAACCGTGCCAGCCGCGGCATGAAATATTACGAGCGCGGCATTGCTCGCGTTGAAGGTCGTTGGATGGGAACGGGAATCATCGATACGAAGTTCGTCGAACCACATCACATCTATGGCAATGACCTGGACGTTTTCGGCGAGGGCTCGCTCTTTGAGCTCCTGTGCTCCGCCAAAACGAGAACCGGACAGGAAACGCTGGCCAGATGGCTTGCCGGCCCGGCCTCACGAGACGAAATTCTTCTGAGACAAGAGGCAGTCGAAGAGCTGCGCAACAATCTGGACCTGCGGGAAGACCTCGCGGTATCAGCGCCCGATCGTGGCGACATCGACATGCGTCGCATCGATGAATGGGCAAATGCGCCTGCTTCTTCTCTGCCACTGGCACGGCGTCTCGCGCCAATTCTCGTCGGACTCACCATCTGCGCCCTGGCCTATTCCTACTGGATCAAAAGCGCAGGACTATTGCCCGTTACACTCGCACTCGAGATCGCTTTCGCTCTTTCATGCAGGCAGCGCGTGTTGGATATCATCGTCGCAGTTCGCGAGCCTGCCGCGGAAATCGGTGGTTTGTATGCGCCGCTGTCAAGATTGGAACGCGAGGATTTCCAGGCTTCCAAACTGCGAAGCTTGAAAACAATGCTCCACACCGACCGGGGAACAGCATCTTCGCAAGTACGATGGTTGACCGGTCTTACGGCGATGCTCGACTATCGCCATAATCCGAATACGGGCCTGATTCTGCCTCTCTTTTTATGGACCACCCAGGTTAGTTTCGCCGTAGAGGCCTGGAGAGGCCGCCACCGGGCACGCATTCGCACATGGGTCGACGCGGTCGGTGAGTTAGAAGCGTTGTGCGCCCTCGCCGGATATGCGTACGAGCATCCGGAATATCCATTTCCTCAGATCGAGGAGGGGCCGCCTCATATCGAGGGCCGCGACCTTCGGCATCCACTGCTGCCGACGTCCGTCTGCGTTCCAAACTCCATAGAACTTGGAGCCGGCCCTCAGCTTCTGATTGTGAGTGGCTCCAACATGTCGGGTAAAAGTACGTTCCTGCGGACGCTTGGACTCAACATCGTGCTGGCGCTTGCCGGAGCCCCGGTTCCCGCTATCCGGCTGAAATGTTCCGTAATGGCGATCGGCGCCTCTCTGCGGACCCAGGATTCTCTCCGAACAGGAACATCACGATTCTATGCAGAGGTCCGCCGCTTGAACGACATTCTCAACCATGCGCAGCAAGGCACCGCGGTGCTGTTCCTGGTGGATGAAATGCTGCATGGCACAAATTCACACGACCGCGTCGTCGGTGCGGAAGCAGTGTTACGAGCACTGCTCGAAGCCGATGCTATAGGCGTGGTTACAACCCATGATTTAGCGATCGCGGGAATTGCCGCCCAGCTTATGGACCGCGCGGCAAATATGCATTTCCAGGACCGTATGGATAACGGAACTCTCGCTTTCGACTATATTCTGCAACCCGGTATCGTTACCCGAAGCAATGCCATCGAACTGATGCGTGCGGCGGGTCTCAGAATCTAGCTCGTGGCATCCCTCAGGTTCGTCGCTACCACGTGATTGTCCCTCCGGGGGTGGCCAGAGGCCCATCAATTGACGAATCGTAATGATCTGGCCCATATGATGGCTGCTGTGCATTGCCGCATGCGTTCATAACTGTCCTCGCAAAATCTCGACTGTTGGGGCCTGCCTGATTTCCCCAGGATCGTTTGCCATCGGGCAATGCGCTGGCCCCGCGGTCCTGACTCCGTTACAATACCTGCCAATTTCCAAATTCTCCAAAGGAGTCTGCCGACATGACGAGATCGCTCTTTCTTCTGGCCGCCGTGATCGCTGCCGTGCTGGGGACAGCGGCCGGGGCAGTGCCCGGCGTTGTCGGCGCTCAGACGGCGCCCGCAAAAAACCTGTGGGATGGCCTGTACACCGACGACCAGGCATCGCGCGGCAACGCCGTGTTCGGCGCGACGTGTGCGAACTGCCACACATTGGACTCGCAGGGAGGCCGGCCCTTGTCAGGAAAAACGTTCTGGGACAGCTACACACAGAAGACAGTCGGCGACCTGTTTACGTTCATGCAGAAGAACATGCCCAACGGTAACGGCGGATCGTTGAGCGAAAAAACATACGCGGATCTGGTCGCGCTCGTCCTCAAATCGAACGGGATACCGGCCGGCACGACAGAACTCGTACCTTCGGAGGTCGCTGCCGTTCCGATCGTCCCGAAGGACGGGCCAGCCGAATTGCCGGCTGGCGCGCTGGTGCGTGTAGTCGGCTGCCTGGCGAAGAGTGGCTCAGACTTCGTCCTGACCAGTGCAACAGCACCACAGCGCATCGATAAGACGGGTCCTGCCTCGGAAGACGCAACCCGGCCGCTGGGCGAGAAGTCGATCGCGCTCAAGTTTCTATTGACCAAATTGGACGCCGACATCGGCAAGCGGGTCTCGGCGACAGGCCTCCTGATCGGCGTCGGCGGAACCGGTGGCTTGAACGTATCCACCGTCAATAAGGTTGCCGACAGCTGCCCGTAGACCACAACTGTCCAAGATAAAAACGCGCGAAGGCACCCCGCCTAACTTAGGCGGGGACTGGTCAGTTAAACCAGTTTACAGCATCCACTACATTCAAGCCTTTACAAGGCGCGCCACTTGCGGCTCCCCGTCCATTCTGTCTTGGACACTCGGAATGGGTGGCCAGCCTCCTCCGCACCGCGCGTCCCCAAATGCCCTGAAGAGAAGTCTCCGCTTCCCGCTGCTTAAAAGTGGCAGCGCTTGCGCCGGGCACGCGGCATTCGTGGCGATTCCGCTGTCAGACGACGCTGTACAAGTCTTCCACGAAACTCTGACCACCGATTCGTTAATCCTTATATTTACCGGATGAGTACTGCCTGAGGGGGTCTGGCAGCGAATGTGCGGAACACAGCGCGCAGATCAAACACTCGTGAAGTGAGGCAATGCAGTTAACGACAGCTATTCCCCAGCGCCTGGACCGGCTTCCGTGGAGCCGATGGCATCTGAAGATGGTTACCGCCCTGGGCATTACCTGGCTGCTCGATGGGCTGGAGGTAACCATGGCCGGCGCTTTAGCCAGCATATTGAAAGACCCGCGGGCGCTCGGCCTGAGCGACATTCAAATAGGGGCGAGCGCCACAGCTTATCTGGCGGGCGCGGTAAGCGGCGCCCTGTTATTCGGATGGATGACGGACCGTCTGGGGCGGAAGAAGCTGTTTTTCGTCACGCTCGCTGTCTACCTGACGGCCACCGCCGCTACGGCATTTTCCTGGAATGTGTGGAGTTTCATCATCTTCCGCGGTCTCACAGGATTCGGTATCGGCGGTGAATATGCCGCGATCAATTCGGCCATCGATGAACTGGTCCCGGCGGAGGTGCGGGGAACCGTCGATCTGATCATCAATGCCACATTCTGGCTGGGTGCCGTGCTGGGTTCGCTGGCAACCTTGCTGCTGTTAGATTCCGGTCTTCTGCCGCCATGGTTCGGTTGGCGTTTCGCTTTCGGCATCGGCGCGGTTCTCGGGCTGATCATCGTCACATTGCGCAAATCCGTCCCCGAGAGTCCTCGCTGGCTGATGCTCCGCGGACGCACCGAGGAAGCGGAAACGATAGTCGCTGGAATCGAGCATGCTGTTGAGGCGGAGAAAGGCAAGCTGACGCCAGCCACTGGATCCTTATCTTTAACCGTCCGTTCATATACGCCGCTCTGCGAGGTCTGGCACGCCATGGCGCGGCAGTATCCAAGCCGGTCGTTCCTGGGACTTGTTCTCATGGGATCGCAGGCTTTCTTCTACAACGCGGTATTTTTTACTTACGGGCTCGTTCTCACACAGTTCTTATTCGTCGATAGCCGCCGGGTATCGCTGTACCTGCTGCCGCTGGCGGCAGGAAACTTCTTCGGTCCTCTCGTGCTCGCGCCTCTGTTCGACTCGATCGGGAGACGGCGAATGATCGCAGCAACGTACGGAGTCTCCGGTCTGTTGTTGATTGGCGCCGCCTTCTTTTTCAGGCGAAGCGATGCCGGTGCGCTGGGCCAGGCAATCTGGTTCACCGCGATCTTCTTTGTGGCGTCCTCGGCGGCGAGTTCCGCATACCTGACTGTCAGCGAGATTTTTCCGCTGGAGATTCGCGCGTTCGCCATTTCCATCTTTTACGCGGCGGGTACGCTGGTGGGCGGCGTCGGCGCACCGGTGCTTTTCGGTCATCTGATCCAGACAGGCTCCCGCACGGCAGTTTTCCAGGGATATCTCCTCGGTGCCGCGCTGATGATTATCGCCGCCTCGGTCGAGGCTCGACTCGGAATCGACGCCGAGCGCAAGCCGCTGGAATCCATCGCATCTCCATTGCAATCGCAGTGAACAGGCTGCGCTGCCCCACCGCCCTCATACTGGCTGATTGCGATTGCTGATTGGCCGCTACCTGCGTTTGTCGGATTTTCGAAACAAGTTGTCGATTTTTTGAGCATGCGACAGTGCTAATCTCCTCGGTAAGTTCACAGGGAGTCCGGTATGGCCAATTCTGTCGCACATTTTGAAATTTTCGCCAATGATGTCGAGCGGGCGCGCAAGTTCTACGAACGCGTGTTCGGTTGGGGCTTCGAAGTCGCGGGGCCTCCGGATTTTTATTTGATTGTCACTGGACCTGAAAGCGATCCGGGCATTACTCATGGCCTGTTAGCGAAACGAAGGGGCGCCGCCGCTCAAGGTCCGCTCAACAGTTTTCGATGTACCATCAGCGTCCGGGCGATCAGCGAAAGCACGGCGGCAATTGAAGCGGCAGGCGGCAAGTTGCGCTCGAATGTCGCGGACATTCCGGGGGTGGGCCGGGTTGTCGAGTTTGCCGACACCGAGGACAATATCGCCTGCGTCATGCAATATGAGCAGGGTCATCCGCTAGCGGTCCAATGAGTGCAGGTGGGAAGACCTTCATGAGCGAGAGTGATGCAAAAAACCAAACCGCAGTGAATTCGCTCGATAGCCTGCGGTCTTATGTAGAAGGCTATCCGCTGGGTGGGCGCATCGAGCGTCATGTGCACGAGTGGGACCAACTGGCATTGATTTCGCACTCTGCAGCGATCATCGAAACCGATTCGCTCTATGTCGTTCACCCGCTCATGAAGGCGTTATGGTTGCCTGCGGGCGTTTATCACTCGGTGTATTCACCGCGGCCATTTTATCTTCACGCGTTGTACTTCGAGCCGGGCAGCATTCGCAAGGACGCCGCACCGCAGATTCTCGGCCTCGACAATCTAGTTCGGGAACTGGTGCTGTTCCTGTGCACCGTACCGCGTCCATCGAAACGCAAGCCGCGGCACGCTCATGCTTTTTCGCTTCTCCGTGAACTGCTGCCGGAAGCCAAACCGGAATCATTTGCCTTGCCGCGGCCGCGGAGCGAGCGGGCCCGCAAGCTTGCGGACCATTTAACGGCGCACCCGCAAGATGGACGGGCACTCGAAATCATCGTGGCAGAGAGGGGTGGCGCCAGCCTTCGGACGTTCGAGCGCCTGTTTCTCGATGAAACCAACCTGAGTCTTGCCGCCTGGCGGCGGCAAAGCCGGCTGCTGACCTCGCTTTCGCTGCTCGCAGAAGGCAAGAGCATCGGAGAAGTCGCACACGCGGTAGGTTACGATAGCGCCGCGGCGTTCGGAACGGCGTTCAAACAATGCTTTGGGGTTACACCATCCGGTTATATGGCCGGGTAAACAAAAACACTGAAGGAGACAGGCATGGCGATCAAAGGCATTTTCTACGTGTTTGCGCTCGTGTCGGACATGGCACGAAGCAAGAAGTTCTACGGCGAGACGCTGGGCTGGAAGCTTGGAACCGACGAGAACGATGTTGCGGGTTTTGCTTTCGGTAGCGGCTATCTGGTGATTCACGCCGATCGCAATCAAGGTGTCCCGCACAAGCCAGGCGGCATGCACGTCGAATTGCAGGTCGACGATGTGGACGCCGAGCACGCGCGGCTCAAAAAGCTGGGTATCGAGGTCAGCAAGCTGGAGGACCATCCCTGGGGCGAACGGAACTTTTATTTCTCGGATCCCGACGGGTACACCTGGTTTTACGGCCAGGCCACACACCAGCATCAATAGACCGAATTCGGGGACGGTTGCCTGAATCACCTGAATTGCCGAGGCAATTCAGGTGATTCAGGCAACCGTCCCCGAATTCAGTTGCGTGTCCGATAGCGAAACAAGCCGTCTCGAAAGCGGACAACGGTCGCCCGTCGCGGCACGTATGTGATTGAGGGAGCGGCTCTCTTGTAACGGTGATGGGAATGCTTTCGCAAATTCGATGCTGAACGACTTGCGATACGTTTTCAGGACGCTGCGTCAGAATCCCGGCTTTGCGCTGGTAGCGATTTTGTCGATTGCCATTGCGATTGGCGCGAACTCGACGATCTTCAGCTATGCCGACGGACTGCTGATGCGTCCATTGCCGGTGGCGAAACCCTCGGAAGTAGTCACAATACGCTCCCTGCCGCCGACTGTGAGTTCCCTGCCCCTTCGCGGCGGTGGCGAAATGTCATGGCCGGATATCGAAGATTTCCGCAAGAACGGTCGCTCATTCGACGGTTTTGCAGCGTATGCGAACGTCCTGGTCGCGCTTGCACAGGGTTCGGGAGAAACGTCGCAATCCATATTGGCGTACGAGGTGAATGGCGATTTCTTTCATGTTCTTGGTGTGGAGCCGGAAGTCGGCCGTGGATTCCGTCCCGAAGAGGACGATGTCGAAGGCCGTGATGCCGTAGCGGTCTTGTCGCACGATTTATGGAAGTCGGAATTTGCTCAACGCGCGTCGGCCATCGGGGAGCACGTACGTCTGAATGGCGTGGAATTTACCATTATCGGCGTCGCTCCGGAATCGTTTACGGGACTCGAGCCATTCTTGAGGCCCGGTTTGTTCGTTCCGATCGCGATGGCACGACCATTATATCCCCATGATGAAGGCCGCCGGACCGACCGCGCTGGACGCGGTCTCACCCTCAAAGCCCGGCTGAAGCCCGGCGTCTCCCGCCGCGCGGCGGCGCAGGAGGCATCTGCCCTGGCCAGAGCGCTGGAGCAGACATATCCCGAAACGAATAGCGGATTCGGAGCAACCGTCAGCACGGAACTCGAGATGCGACTCGCGAATTATCCGATTCTGGGCGGGTTGGTCGCGGCGCTGTTTACCTTGGCGGTCATCATTCTTTTGATCGCGTGCGCCAATGTCGCGAACCTCATGCTTGTGCGCGCCCGGGCACGCAGCCGCGAAATTGCGGTTCGGCTCGCACTCGGAGGTACACGCATCCGGCTCGTGCGGCTGCTTCTGATCGAGAGCCTGGTCGTTGCTCTGGCGGGTGGGGCTCTTGCGATCCTGGCGGCGCAGTTCACATCCGGAGCTCTTTCGACAATCGAACTGCCCGCCGATGTTCCTGTCCATCTTACTTTCCAGGCCGATCAGCGCGTTCTCGGATTTACCGTACTGGTATCCCTGGCCAGCGCCCTGCTGTTCGGTTTGACGCCTGCGATTCACTCGACGAAGCAGGATATCGTTTCCGTCATCAAGACCGGAGAACGCGGTTCGGCGTCAGAACGATCCCTCGGACGCTACGTGTTGGTCGTCCTCCAGATCGCAGGTTCGATGAGTCTGCTGGTCGCCACAACTCAAGGACGTTTTGAATTTAATCGCTTGCTGACGGCCAATCCCGGCTTTCGCACCGATCACCGCATTACGATGAGGTTCAATACTGCGGCCGCCGGTTACACGGACGAGCGAGCCCTGCAGTTCTATGAAACGGTCGAAAGGCGTTCCGCGGAAATCGCAGGCGTCCAATCTGCAGCCCTCACATCCGCTCTGCCCATGACATTCGACGTCGATATGAGGTCTGTCGTTCCTGATGGCTACGATTTTCCGCGAGGTCGCGACAGCGTCGAGGTCCTGTCGTACACCGTGGATCAAGGTTATCTCCAGACGATGGGCGTGCCACTGCTTGAGGGCCGTTTGTTTAATGCCGCCGATCGCGAGACCTCGCCGCGCGTCGCCATAGTGAATGAGGCTTTCGCGAAAGAATATCTTGGATCGAGTCCAATCGGGAAACGTGTGCACCTCAACGGTAAGAACGGACCATCGAGCGAGATCGTGGGTGTGACCACGACAGCCAAAGCCTTTTCGCTCATTGAGCCGCCGGTACAGGCGATCTATCTTCCGCTGACCCAGAACCCGTCCGGCCGGATGACTCTGATTGCCGAGACGACAGGTGATCCGCAAGCACTGGCCGGTCCGCTGCAGCGGATGGTGCACTCGATCGATCCCAATATGTCCGTTTTTCGCGTCCGGACAATGGAGGACCTCTTCGAACACAGTTCCGTGAATACGATCCGCACCGTGGGAAAAGTCTACGACTCGACCGCCGTGTTGGGATTGCTCCTGGCGCTGGCCGGTCTCTACGCCGTCGTGTCGTACCAGGTCAGCCGCCGCACCCGCGAAATCGGCATCCGTACCGCGCTTGGCGCCGAACGGTTGCAGGTGATGAGCATTTTCGTGAAACAGGCCGCCATGATGAGCGCCATCGGTATATTAGCGGGACTCGTATTGAGCAGGCTTGCCGGCCGGGTCGCCGAGCAGAGCCTTGGTGCGTCCATGCCGCATACCGGGCTGCAGCTCATCGTCTCGGCATTGATGCTGCTGACAACCATCGCGGCTTCAATGATTCCAGCCCGCCGTGCCGCACAGATCGCGCCACAAGAAGCATTGCGAGAGCTGTAGGTGCGGTCTGTGACCATACGTGTCCAAGATAAAGACGGATGCGACGGTGAGGGTGTCTTCAATCCCCGCCTAACTTAGGCGGGAGACTGGTCCACCGTGTTACATCCTAACAGCTTTATATCGCACCGACTACATTCAAACCTTTACAAGGCCACCACTTTGCGGCTCGCCGTCCATTCTGTCTTGGACACGTTTAGTCATAGACCGCGCCTGCAACGAGGCGAATCGAGCCAGTTTTTTCATCGGCCCAGTTGCCACATGCGGATGGCATGACTTGGGTGAATCAGCATTATGAGATTCAGCGTGAGATTATCGCGAATCAGCAGCGCGAGTGTGACTTCGATCGCAATTGTTCCGATGACCGTCAGGCGCACTGGCAGTCGTGACGCCAGAATGAAACCGAGAATGCACGCCAGAATGTCGGTCATCGAATTCATGATGCTGTCGCCGAAATAATTCAGGGATACGGTTTCCGCTCTGTATCGCTGAATGATGTAATTGGTATTTTCCAGAACTTCCCAGCCTGCTTCGAGACCAGTAGCGATGACCAGCCGCGAGATTACCGGCCAATTCCGCAATGCGATTGAAAGCAGGGCATAGAACATCACGCCATGAAGGAAGTGCGTGAATGTGTACGGGTCGAGAAGATACTGGGAATTATGCTCGCTCCAGATGCTGCCCGACCACAAACCCGGAATTCCGGCGATACCCCATGGCCGCCGCCCCATGGAGTACTCTGCTCCCGCCGCGGCTGACATAAGCAATATGACAGCAAGTATGCGGATGCGGATAGCGCGTGATTTGGTCGCCGGACGCATCAGTCGGGTCAGGGCACCAGCATGCGGATCATGCCGTCCTGCCGCGACATGATCAGCGCCGGCCATCGGGAAGATCGCGGATGTATTGGATGCGCGCCCATCCTGCAGGCGACACATCCTGGTCGGCCGGACGGATCCCGCGCGTATCGGGCAGTCGCAGCACATCTCTGATCTCAACGGCCAGTCCGCGCTTTTCGATCGGCGCCGGAATCGGATTATTCGTGATCTGTGCACCGCTGATGAGCATTACGCCGATCAGAATCGTCAAGCCAAACAGCAAAACTGTGCGGCCACGTCTGCCATTGCGCATCAACCCTCCTCGCTTACTTTGGAAAGTGAGCCAGATCCTTCTCATCCTCGTTACAGAATGATTCAAGCAGTTCCGTATCCGGCAACAAACGGTATTTGACGAGAACAGTAACAGGCTTCGTATAAACCTTGGGGTCATCGAGCGTGATCTGTACCTCCATGTGGCCTAAATCGCGTCGTCGAAGAGTTTCCGTGAGCCGGAGATCTTCGCTGCGTGGATGCCCTAATGCATCTAACGAAGCTTGGTCGTTGAACCCAATCGTGTCCACAACAAAGGCATCTCCCATCCATTTGCCGACGGAATAACCGAGCCAACTCGGTTGCGGATCGCTGGGAAGTGTGCGCCCATCGCTGAAGATCTGGCGGAACACGCTGTCCGCCTCATACAAAACCATCGTCAGGCGCGGTGTCTGGACAATTTTAAGCGGAGCCGGTACAACGCCCTCAAAGGGGACGCTCGGCAAGGGACAAAGCGTAGCAGGTCTGCCTCGCCCCATTGGTCTGTTATCGCTTTGCGCCACCGCCCGAATCGGTTCCTGGCCGGCCGGATAGTCGGCAAAGATGTTGAAGAAATACTTCGACGGAATATCCTCGCCGAGTCCGTTGATGCCCCCGGGCAGCAGAAATTGCTGAACCTCCGCAACGGGAGCGCTCTCCGCCTCCCAGATCCCGGAGAGATCGGGCTTGCCATTGAGACGAGGCGCCGGCGCGGACAGATTCGGTTTGCCATCGCGCGTACGGGGAATCGAGGGATCGTGGTACACCGCCCATTGCGCATTAGCGTAAAGAGGCATGGCAAGCACTACCACCAGCAACGATGCAATCCGACTGTTCACGAGTTCCTCCTCAAGCGGTTTAGGCAATTCGTATCCCGCTTGTTTGTGCACCAGAATTACCAGCCAGGCAAGTGATTTCGCAATAACGAAGGAAAAGGCACAAAAAGCTTAGCGCGGCACGCCGCAACCGAACAGCGGAAGAATCGGTGTGCGTGTCGCCCAGATGTTTTGCGGTGTTGTGAGGTAGCGAAGTCCCCGCCTAAGTTAGGTGGGGATGCCCTCGCGTAGCGAGGGCCGGGGCGGGGCGGAGCGCGAGCCCGACAGGGCGAAGCCTAAATATCTGTTCAACGTCCGCGCGAAGCGCGCTCCTTATAGATATTCGCGAAGCGGACCGATTAAAGAAGGAGCGCTTCGCGAATATCTATAAGGTCGCTACGCGTCTTTGAACAGACCGCCCCGCCTTCGCTGCGCGAAGGCACCCCGCCTAACTAGGCGGGGAGTCTCCCATCTCAACGACCTGCCGAAAATCAACTCGGTCGCTTTCGTCCAAAAAACTGGTCAAAAAAACTAAAACTTACAGCCTTGTTACACAAAGGGGATGTTCCTTTGTCAGTTCGGGTATTGCTGATAGCTCTGACGGTGGGTGACCCTCATTTTCCTGTCACGGACTTTGACTTCGATCTTCCGCATAACCGGACGTGTTCCAGGCACTTCGTTGCTGGAGAGATAACCCAACATGTACTGATCCCGCGCCTGTTCCACGACCTGAGCGAAGGCAATCGCCATCGAGCGTTCCTCACCCCCCTCGAAGGTCGCACCACCGGTGGCGCGGCTGTAAGAATTCAGCAGGCTGAAGTGTTGGAATATCCGAGGTTCCGTTCCGATCGCATAAAACTGGATACCGTCGGCAAACAGACGTGCCGCGGTTTCGCCCGAGGAATGTACGTTAGAGCCTGTGACCTGCCCGCTCGAAATCAGCAATATGATCTTCCGGTGATCCGCGGGACGTTTTTCCAGATCCATCGCAGCGGCGAAAACGGCATCGTACAAAACCCGGCTGACTTCGCCTGGCCTGCTGTTGGTGCTCGGCTTCGGCGCAACCGGAGTAGTGGGACGCGTCACATCCTGAGGCGGTCCATTGGTACCGATCTGTGTCCGGTCGAGGATCCCGCGTAACGGAGCGGGGCCGACCACGGCGCCCGGTTCGCTGTCTGCCGGTTTGGAGTCTGTGATGTCCCAGACCGGGGCGAAGCTCTCCGCAAGTCGTTGCGAATCGATAGTGAAATCCGTAAGTTTCGTGACCAGATGATCATAGCGATAGGTGGCGAACTCGTCGGATTCGTGAAAGTGTTTTATCCCATCACCGTCCCGGACCACCAGCCTCAGGCGGCGCAGTTCCGCTCCTGTCATTGCGGTATCAATAATGATAGCGGCCGATATGGACTGTGGCTCGGTCGAGAAGTTGGCAATCGTCTGCGGCCTGCCGTCCTCCAGAATCGTGAAATCGTCCTGCGTCAGATTTTGTACAAGAGCCCCATTCTGGTCTCGTACGGTGGTTGGAACGACAACGAGATCGATCTTCGTATGTAATTGAAAATCCTGAGCAAAGAAAAGCGCGGAACCAAGAAACAGGAGGGCGGCGCATGCCAATGCAAGAGAACGGCCAGAGAAGATCTTCATATGGTTATTCGCTATATAATCGCGCATAAATAGACGATCAGGTGTAAAAAGTGGTTCGGACGCCTTCGAACCTCTAAAACTTACCGGAAAACGCGTCATTGCCTGGAAGGTAATGACGGTTATTCTGAGCCGGGTTCCGGTTGACCAACGGTCGGCCAAACAGCGCGTGCTTTACGCTGCGCACTTCATGCTCGATCGTGAAAAGCACTGCATTCGTTGCCGTGTCCACGATATCGCGGAAACGCCATTCATCCCTGCTCATTTCACGAGTGAGAAGACTCCGTTCCAGCAGCCAATCGTGCGGCGCACCAAAATCCTCAATGTAAATCTGAATGTGGTGGCCATCGTAGGGCGATAAGGTTTCGTTGGTCTCGCAAAACCGCAAATACTGGTCTCTACCAGCGCGTACGGACGCTGTCTGTGATCCGTTGCGCAGCTCCGTCCCGGCTTCGGCGCTCAGGATCTCTTTATAAAACCGCGCGATGCCGGAAGCACTCCGCGGTGGGACGTCGAATTCGACACCCGGAATACCTAGCTCGATGCCGCCGAATTCCGCCGCAGGTGGCCGGCAGCGGAACCGGTTCCCCCAAGGACATGTGACGTCGGCAAAACCTGCATTCTCTTGAAACCTGAAGTCCGTTCCCGACAACAGAGGTGAGACGCGAGTCAAGCGTTCATAGAGGGCGCTGAGATCGGGAACGATCAGTTCGATTGTTCCGCGAAGGCGCTGTGGATTCCCCGTAGGCAGATGCAACTGGCTCCGTCCGGCGTTGATCCACATGTTTTCGACGCCCGTCATCATGTATGGATCTCGCGTTAGACCAAGGCCGGAAACATAGAAGATCGTCGCGAGACGCTGGTCGGGCTGCTTGAGATTCACGTGCTCGAGGCTGACGACGTTGCCGAATTCCCTCATCGCTTTATCCTAACAGGCAGAAAAAGAGGGACAGGTCACTTTTTGCGGCGAAAATGTTTCGTTTCGTTACATTCTGACGGAGAAAAGTGACCTGTCCCTCTTTTCTAATTCCACTTTGCCAGGCGGGTAGCGGTTAATGTCGTGCCTTTGAGTGCACCGTGGATCGAGACGGTCTCGCCACTTTTGAAATCCTCGAATCGGATATCGTCGGCGCCATCCTGAAATACAGTATTGGTCGTCGTCAGGACGGTGTACTCGTCCCGCTTTTCGAGATTGGCGGAGGATTTCGGCTGCGAAGGAATCGGAAGCCCTCCCGGGATCAAGATCCCCGGTACTTGAATTCCAAAATGCCACGATCGCTGTCTGGGCAGCATGTTAGTCCCTGCAGCACTGGCCTGGCCGCTTACCGTCAGCGTCTTGTCTCTGGTATTGATTTTGACGATTCGGCCCGTAGTGGCGATCACCTTCGAACGCTCTCCATTCGGCCGATCCGATGCAAAAACCGACATGCTCACAAGGAACGCGACAGCTGCGAGAGGAATTCGAAGCATGGCTGAAAATATGCATCAGGTTCCAGCTGACCGTTTCTGAATAATTCCTGAATTCTTTGTTAAAACTCTTAATTGGAGACGTAGGCCTCGTACATGCGCTCGCGGAGATGAGTGCGGCGCTGTTCGAGTTCGTTGATACGACGGCGGTATTGGCCGCGCCCGAGATAATCGGAAATGCCGATGATGAGCATGACACCGCCGATGAGGGTGAAAAAATAGGTAAATGCGAAGGTAATCGGAAAGTCCTCAAAGATATTCGTAGGCACGAGGTATGCGGAGAGATGCATGATGGCCGCAACGCTGCCTATGATGGCGCCGATCATCATTTTCAGGCGGCAGTTCGAATATTTCCCCGCCAGGTTCATGATCTCCACCGAGACCTGAGCGTATTCACGCTCGATCGCGTTCTGTTCATGAGGGCGCCGGCGCGGGCGCGCCGGTTGCGGCGGCGCCGACTCGTATTTCTGGACGAGATCGTCGTATTCGCGGCGGGTATCCGAATTCAACAGGGTCTCGACGATGAAATTGAAGCGGCTCATCTGTTCGTGAGCCCATTCCTGTTTGTCAGGATTTTTATCGGGATGGTAAACCTTGGCGATTTCTTTAAAGGCGTGTTTGATGGCAGCCGCATTCGCATCACGGGGAACACCCAGCTCGTCATAAAAAGTTTTTATGCGCGGCATTTCAACCCTCATTATAAACGCAACTCAGCCTTTCAAACGAGGGTCTGCCGCATCCCGCAGCCCCTCGCCAACCAGGTTATACGACGTAACCGTCAAAAAGATTGCAAGTCCCGGAAACGCCGCCAGCCACCATCCACTGGGAAGCAGTTGGCGGGCCGTCGCCAGAACGGATCCCCAGCTTGCCGTCGTTGGCGGAACACCAAGTCCGAGAAAACTCAGAGCGGATTCGATCAAGATCGCCGAGGCGACGCCAAACGTCGCTGCGACCATAACCGGAGCGAGCGTATTCGGCAGAACATGGCGGAAAATCATCCGGAAATCTGTCGCTCCAAGGGCCCGGGCAGCAACTACATATTCCAACGTCTTGGTTTTCAAGAATTCGGCCCGAGTCAGCCGGGCAACGCCCGGCCAGTTCGTCAGCCCGATGACGAACATGATCGTGAAAATACTCTTAGGCAGGAACGCAACGACGGCAACGATAAGGAAAAATGTCGGAATCGTCATCATGATTTCGATCAACCGGGAGGCAACAATATCCACCACCCCACCGTAGTACCCTGCCACTGCACCAATGACCAGACCGATCAGCACATAGATGCCCACAGCGACAAATCCGACTGAAAGCGACACACGAGCGCCATGGACCAGCATGCTGGCAATGTCGCGTCCCACATCATCGGTTCCCAGAAAGTGCCGCCGTGAGGGCCTCTTCAATACCTCGCCGAGCGCCACATCGGTCGGAGAATAGCGAATCGGGGGAAACTGCGCCCAATCCTCGTTGCCAAAGTTTTGTGCCGAAAATTCTTTGAACGAAATGTTCTGGAACTGAGATGGCCAGTTGGAAAGCCCGGCCCGTACCATGTAGTCCCGGAAAACCGGAAAGTAGATGTGATTTTGATACCGCATGACCAGGGGTTTGTCACTCGCGAGCAAATCCGCCAAAGCAGCAACCGCAAAAAAAGTCAGAACGATAATCAGGCCGCAAATCGCAATGCGATTCTTCCGGAACTGACGATAGACGATCTGCGAGTAGCTTTCAGGCTGCCGCGCGTCTTTCATACGCAATTCTCGGGTCGACCAGAACGTACAACAGATCTGCAAGCAAGATACCTGCCAATGTCACTAAAGCACTCATCGTAAAAAGGGCCATGAGCAAAGGGTAGTCCCGGGTAAAAATCGCATCGTAACTCAGCCTTCCCATCCCCGGTATCGAGAATAGCGTTTCGATAACTATACTTCCCCCGATCACGGCAGGTAGAAGATCCGCCAGGACTGTGATGACCGGTATCAACGAATTCCTCAGCGCATGACGGTACACAACCAGAAATTCGCTCAAGCCTTTCGCCCTCGCCGTTCGGATGAAGTCCTGACGGATGATTTCAAGCATGCTGGAGCGCATGTATCGAGACAGAACCGCCATGGTGTAGTACGTCAGACAGGCGACGGGAAGCGCGAGATGCCAGGCTTGATCCTCAATGCGCTGGGACAATGTCCAGCCGCTCGAATTGATGGAAACGAGGCCGAAGGCGGGAAAGACATTCCAGAAATCGCCGCCGCATAAAAAAATGATGGCCATTGTGGCGACCCAGAAATTGGGCAGCGAGTAGAGCCCAAACAGAAGGACCGTCATGATTTGATCGCCCGGCGTATTGCGATGAGTTGCCGAATACACGCCGACCGGTATCGATATTAAATATGCGAAGAACAGAGAGAGGCCGGTGAGCTCCAGAGAGACCGGCAACGCTTCGCGGACCTTATCGATGATCGGACGGTGGTCGCGGAGCGATTCTCCGAAATCGAACGTCACGATGCGCTTCAGCCAACGCACGTATTGAACGTACAAAGGCTGGTCAAGACCGTACAATTCGCGCGTTTCTTTCAACTGCTGGGCGTTATCGCCCATGACGCGCCGGTCCAGTTGTTCGACCTTCAACTCCGCAGGATCGCCCGGCGCGAGGTGGATAATCGCGAATGAGATGACAGATATTCCCAGGAGTGTGGGTATAACCAGTAGAAGACGTTTGAGGAAATAGCTGCGCATCCACTACGGCGCTATCTTGTATTTCTGCAGGGGCGCCGGCACCCACCAGCTGAGCAGATCGTAACCGGGACGGAGCGGAACCCACTGCACATTCTGAAATCTTTTGCTGTAGGCGGCGGGTTCCTGGCCGTAATACATAAAGGTTACCGGCTGCTGGTCCTGAATCAACTCCTGCCACTTCCGATAAAGCTCTTTACGTTTGCTTTCGTCGAATTCAAGCCGGATCTGTTCGAGCAAACGATCCGACTCGAGGTTCTTGAAATCGACGAAATTCGATCCGCCGTCAGCCGAGCTCGAGTGAAAGAACTGAGATTGTTCCTGGTCCAGATCGGATGACGCCGTCAGAGTACTAGCGTCGAAGCGATGTTCTTTGAGCGCCTTCGTCATCAGCGCAAATTCGACGACGCGATCGGTCATCTGGATTCCGGCTTTGCGGAATTCCTCGGCGAGCACCGGCGAAAGCTGCTTGAATATAGTGCTTCCCATCGAACCGAGGAATTCAAACTTGAACGGCACACCGTCCTTATCGCGAATACCGTCGCCGTCATGATCGATCCAGCCTGCCTCGTCGAGGAGTTCCGCCGCGCGTTTCGGGTCATACGGCAGCGGTTTCAGATCACTATCGAAATACTTCGACTGGGGATTCAAAGATGACACCGCGATCGTTCCCATTCCCAGACGAATCGTATCGATGATTTTCTGGCGATCGATCAGCATAGTCATTGCTTGCCGGACGCGTTTGTCTTTGAAAAACGGCCGGTCGTTGTTCCAGAAAATCCACGCCGCCGAGGGAATCGAGTACTTGACCTTGGTGAATTGCTGATCGAAAGCCGGACCCGATGTTTGCTCGTTATATTGAATCGGTGACAGCCGCGGCTGCAAATCGATGTCTCCCGCTTTCAATGCGGCGAGTGCTGCAGTGGAATCGACAATGATGCGATACGAGATCTTGTCGAGGAAGGGCTTCTTGCCCCAGTAATCTTCATTCCTGGTGAGAACGATTTCTTTGCCGCTGTCCCACCTGTCAAATCTGTATGGCCCGGTTCCGACCGGTGCGCGATTGGCCGTATGACTATTGAATTGCTCCGCGAATTTCTTGATCTTCGGTTCGGTTTTTCCCTTTGGACCGACGACATCTTTATAAGTGAATCCGTCGAGCAGGCCCTGTGGATCGAAAACGTGCCTGGCGACAATCGGCAACGTATTGGCAATGTTTATGACGTTGTAGACGTTCGGCTTGCTCATCGAAAAACGGAGCGAGCGTCCATCGACTTGAATATCGGCAATATCGGTGAGAGAGCTGCGAAGTTGTCCGGTATCGGCAAGCGGACACGCGGCGGCCTTGAAGGTGAACAGGACGTCTTCGGCGGTGAAAGGTTGTCCGTCGTGCCACTTCACACCCTCACGTATTGTGATCGTGTAGGTCAGATGATCGTCAGATACGACAGGCGGAGCTTCAGCCAGCAAGGGTTCGGTGAGTCCCCAGTCTTTCGTGTTGTATCCCATCAACAGTTCGAAAACCTGCGAATTGTTGACGCCCCACATCACATAGTGCGCCACACCCAGCGTGCTCGTCAGCGGATTCAGAGTGTCGGGCTCCGCTTCGAGACGCACCACCGCCCAGTCCCCTTTTACCGGACGCTCGAGATCGACATTCGATTTCTCGATCGTCTTCGCGGGCCGGCTGCACGCAAGCAGGACAGCAAACGCGAGCAGCGACAAGGACAGTCTTCGACGCATCGTATCGTCTCCAAGCCTCTAAGTTTCGCGCAATTATTACATGGGTGACAGTTTTGCAACGTGTTTTGTAGCTGAAGTGCTGGATGCAGGTAAACCGGGAAACCGGGGGACCGATTGCAGGTGCGATCTATGACCGCGCTTCTTCCGTCGTTCCGGGTAAAGCGCCCGGTCATAGACCGCGCCTGCAATGGAGAGGGCTGTAATTATTATTTCGTTTTCTGGTCCGCGCAGGACGGAGATTACTTACTCTGCGCGCGCAATTGGAGGCGAAGTTCCTTCTGCAGTTCTTTAAGATCCTCAATACGCCGGTTGATCTGCTCGATGGCAGCAGCAATCCCTTTAGACGAGGCCAGGTATCCAGCCTGCTTCAAGGAAAAGCCGGCATTCTGGACTTTCCGGATGAACTGAATCCGATTAACGGTATCCAAGTCAAACTGTCGATAGCCTGATGCCTTCCGTTTCGGCTTCGGCAACACTCCTTCTCGTTCATAGAATCGAATCGTTTCAACGCCAACACCGCAGAGCTTGGCCACCTTGCCAATGGTCAGTAATTTTTTTGCGTCCGCGGTTTCCGGTTTGTTTCGCATCTTCACGGTCTCCCCTTTACTTTCCGTTGTTCATAGCGAATGTAGTTCCACAAGCGAACGCTACACGCATAACACCGCAATAGACTCATGGACCAAACTTTTCCCGTATGCCTCGATGACGGGCGAATGGCGACTGACCTATTATATGCTGCACGATGGGTTGAGCGTTCAATCTTGCGACGAATCCTTTCGTCGGAGACACACGTCTTTGCTGCATGTCTCGATGGGCATTCTCACCCGAACTTAATCAAATCGCAACATCAGAACGCAATTCCGGGCACTTTGCCTGAATTACGCCGAAAATTGCAGGCGCGCGGCGACGATAGCTTTGACGGCTGCAGTGGAGAATCGTACCTTCGATACACGGAAGCAACCTGAATGGGGTGGTCGATTCGCTGAATTGCGGCTATGATTCCGGCGAAGGCTCGGGAGGAAACGGTCAATGATTTTACGCCGCGGATCATTCGGTTTCGTCATGCTGGCATACCTGTTTGCAGGATCGGCTTTGCCGGCTGCTCAGCCGCGGGTACAGAGTGTAAGCGAGGGCGTCTACACCGATCAGCAGGCCCTGCGCGGCCGAATGCTTTACGACAAGCGATGTTCGAGTTGCCATGGAACGACTCTCAACGGCCGAACCGGACCGGCGCTTGCCGGCGATGATTTCCTTGGTGATTGGGATACTCGGCCTTTACAGGAATTGGCAGATAAGATCCGCAAAACCATGCCTCGGGATGACAGCGAAAGATTGACTGCGCAAGAAACAGTAGATCTACTGGCCTACATTCTTCAGGTCGGCAAGTTTCCTGCCGGGCGGGCGGAACTCACCTCGGATGAGTCCGCTTTGAAGCGGCTCAGTTTCCCTCCCGGCGCGCCTCGACCTAAGAGTACCGCCGCCACAGAACAGATGTTGTCGCTGCCGGCTTCAGGCAATGTCGCCCAGGTGATGCGCGGGATTCTGTTCCCAAGCGCCAATATTCTGTTCACTGTACAGAGTATCGACCCAGGGGCAAAGAAAGCGCCTCCGAAGGACGAAGGGCCTTCGGGCGGATTTGACTGGCTGACCTGGGGAGGTGGAGTCTACCGGGGATGGGATGTTGTCGATTACGCTGCAGTGTCCGTCGCGGAATCCGCCCAGTTGATGTTGACTCCGGGACGCCGCTGCGAAAATGGACGGCTGGCTCCGATCAATGATCCCGATTGGATCAAATTCACCATGGCACTGGCCCAGGCCGGCCAGGCGGCATATAAAGCCTCCCAGACCCGCAGCCAGGACGTCGCCAGTGAAGCGACCAATCAGCTCAACGACTCATGCATGAGCTGTCACCGCGTGTTTCGCGGCAGAACTCATTGCGTGAAGCCCTGAACCGGCTCTGCACGCGAGTAAGGAAGAAGATCAGCTACAAAAAGCCACAAAAGCACAGCGCGGCTACGCCGCAACCAATCAGGAAGGGCGTGTGCGTGGGTTTTGTCGTTTTCTTCCAAAAAGCTGGTTAAAAAAACTAAAACTTACAGCCTTGTTACACAAAAGGGATGCAAGCGATTCTCTGCTTTTCTGCCGCTTCTTTTTTTGCGCACATTCTCGCAGGCCTGCTTGCTGGGGCGCCTCTAGAGTGAATGAATTGATTTCCTGGATGAAAATTCACAGCTTCTATGACCGCGTGTTTTCACCTGGAATCAGCAAAATAAGCGCGGTCATATACCACGCCTACAATCGGCGCCACCCGACCTACTGCTGGCCTCTTTGACCTCGCCCGCCAGCACCACGCGCGCCGGGGACCGGCAAGGCGTAAGCAACCAGCTGTGCGGTCGTTCCCGTCTGTGCATTTGCGGCCACTGGAATGAGGATGAACTGACGTCCTTGATGGACATAGCTCATCGGAACACCTGTCTGCATTCCAGGCATCGGAATCTGGGCGATGTCTTCTCCGGTCTTCTTGTCATAGGCGTGGAGGAACGGATTCGTGCCATCGCCGGCAAATAGTAATGTCCTGGTCACGAGAAGTCCGACCAGTCGCGCGCTGCCTGTCTTGGGAACATTCATGCCCTGAAGTGCCGGATGATTTTTGACATTCGCCGGTGTATCTCCGTTCGCGATCTGCCACGCGATGCTGCCTTTGTTCATGTCGTACGCGGTGATTCGACCATAAGGTGGCTTGACCAGACTCAGACCCTGAACCGACGGAAATGCAGCGCCACCACCGGTAACGTAATCGAATGGAGGAAGCACCGGATTGGCTGGCGGAGCACCCGGCGCGGGTGTGTTTGGACGCAGCGCGATAACGTAGGGCGATGTCGCCGAACTCACATATACGAAGCCGGTCTCCGGATCAGCGCGTCCGCCCCACCAATTGGTTCCGCCAAAAAACATGACGGTGCCGCGGGTTCCGTCCGGCGCGTTTGCCAGTGATCCCGGCATGAAGATATCGCCATAGCGCAGGTTGGAAGCTTTCAGGGCCGCAATCGCCTCCTGCCGCAAGGCCGGGGTGAAGTCGATCAGGTCATTTTCCTTCAATCCCTGCTGGCCAAAGGCTGGAGGCCTGGAAGGAATGGGCTGGGTGGGGGATGTCCATTCTCCCGGAACGTCCGTCTGCTTCACTGGCGTTTCCGGCATCGGCCAGACCGGTTGCCCGCTGGTCCGGTCGAAAACGTAGGTAAAGCCTTGCTTACCCGTCTGCACAACGGCTTTGATCGGCCGGCCGTCAACGTTGAGATCAATGAGGATAGGCGCCGCCGGCATGTCGTAGTCCCAGATATCGTGATGAACCAACTGCTGGTGCCAGATCCTTTTACCTGTCTTGATATCGATACAGACCAGCGAGTTTGAAAAGAGATTCGCACCAGGGCGGTGTCCGCCATAAAAGTCGTTCGTCGCATCTTCGATGTTGAGATAGGCGTAGCCAAGTTCGTCGTCTGTCGAGAACGGTCCCCACACGCCGGTATTGCCCGTGTAATCGGCCGAACCTTTCAGCCAGGTTTCATAGCCGAATTCGCCCTTTCGAGGAATGGTGTGAAAGGTCCAGAGCTTCCGTCCGGTACGAGCATCGAAACCCATCACGTCGCCCTTGACGTTTTTGTATGAAGGCGAGTTCGGGGTCAGCGCGGGGCCGACCATAATGACGCCATTGGAAACGACAGGCGGCGAACTGTTGCCGATCCTTCCAATGAGATCGCCAGGGAAATCGAGATCCAGCGATTCAAACAGGTCGACGGTTCCCTTCTGGCCAAAACTCGGAACAGGCAGACCGGTCTTGAGGTCCAGCGCAACCAGACGGAAGCCGGGCGTAATCGTGATGATGCGTTCCTCCGCGCCATCCTTCCAGTAGCCGACACCGCGCGCGTACGTGCGCGCAGCCCTGGTCTCGCGTTCATCCTGGGGCGGTCGCCACGTCCAAAGCGTTTCGCCGGTGCCCGCATCCGCCGCGACAATGGTTCGCCGCGGGCTCAGCGGGAAATAGAGAATGCCGTTGACCATGAGGGGAGTAACTTCCGTGCCGGTGGCCCCGAAGTTGTCGAATTTCCAACTCCAGGCGACCTGGAGATTCTTGACGTTATCCCGATTGATGAGATCGAGTGCGGAATAACCGGTGCTTCCATGGTCCGCAGAATAAGAAAGCCACTGTCCGCCGCTGGCGCCTTTTTGCGCCACCAGAGGCAGCACCGACAATATCGCGGGAATCAGCAAACCAGGAATCCAGTATCGAAGTGAGCGCGACATTCTATTCCTCCTCATTTCTGGCCGTGAGTCGTTAAAGGATTTGTCGCACGGTACACCCGATTTCGAAAGCATGTCAATTGCGGCTTAGGAATGAAGCTGGAGCTGGAGTAACCATCTCGGCCTTCGGGCACAAACGCAGCCGCTGAAGGCGCGGTCTGTGACCAGAGCTGTCCAAAACAAGAATGGATGCCGCGGTTGGTGTCTGCCAGTCCCCGCCTTAGTAATGGCAATAACATACTTGCCGCAGTAACGATGGATCGGTTGTCCGATATCCGTTGACTGTTGTACGTGAATAAATGCACTTGTTGCGCTAATAGATGGCCGGATTACCTATTTATCGTCGTAACAAGTCCATTTATCGTCAGTACAACAGTCAACGGATATCGGACAGCGAACCCGCTCACTACGCCAAATATATTGACGCCCTTACTAAGGCGGGGATGCCCTCGCACAGCGAGGCTGGGGCGGTCTGTTCAAAGTCGCGAAGCGTCCTTTCAGATATTCGCGAAGCGCACCGATTAATAAGGAGCGCTTCGCGCGATCTTTGAAAAGACCGCCCCGCCTTCGCTGCGCGAAGGCACCCCGCCTAACTTAGGCGGGGAATGCCAAACCAGGTGTACATCGCATCCATTGCCATAGCCGCGCATTCGTCTCTTCTGGCATACTTGGGCACGTGAAGAGACGTCTCGCATTGGTGCTCGTGATTGGAACGGCAGTGATGACCGCTGTGTCGCAGACCGGCCAGGCCCAGAAGCCGTCCTTTGAGGTTGTTTCAATTAGACTCAACTCTACCGGCCGAAATGCAAGTGTAGCGGTCCAGCCGGGTGGGCGTTTTGTCGCTTCCCAGACCACGCTGCGGCGGCTCCTTCAGTTTGCCTATCGCGGGCATCAGGACTTTACAGGCGGACCTGACTGGCTGGACACCGACCGCTGGGACATCGAAGCGAAGGCTGCGGAAGGCGCAGCGCCTGCCCGGGCCGGCCTGCTTGATTTCGGAGTTCCGGATACGACGGCGCTGATGGTGCAGTCGCTGCTGGAAGATCGATTCAAATTAGTGGCGCATACGGAAACCCGGGAACTCCCTATTTACGAACTGACGCTGGCAAAGAGCGGACTCAAAATGAAACTGTCGGAGGACCAGACGCCCGCACCCTCTTTGGTTGGAGGTGGTGGAGGACGGCGTGGTGGCAGTCTCCCCCGGGGTGGCATAAGCATCGGCGGAAGCGACCTTGAAATTCAGGCGCAACCTGTTTCGCTTCTGGCGCTGGCATTGGGCGCAGTGTATGCGGGCCGGCCCGTCGTCGACAAGACCGGATTGAAGGGCCTGTATGACATCAAGCTGCAGTGGACGCCCGATACAGGTTTGACAGCCCCGACCGGTCCGGGTGTGCCTCCAACAGCTGCGGCGCCTTCAGGTCCCTCGCTGGCTGCAGCAATCGAAGAGCAATTGGGTTTACATCTGCAGCCTGCCAGAGGTCCGCTGCCGGTCCTCGTCATTGATTCCGTGCAGAGGCCCACAGAGAACTGAATTGCAGATGACGTAGTCATAAACCCCGCCTGCCGACGAATGCTACAGGGTAGCGTGCGACGCCGGTGTTGGGTTACGCTGCCGCGTGCCCTACCGGATCGACATCCCTTCTGCCCCACACGATGCGCTTGAGAAGCTGATCCAACTGGGTGCGCTCGATATCGAAACAGTTGCTGATGGAGTTGCGGCCATTATTCCGGATGGCGTGGCGCCGGAGGCCGTAGCTGGCGCTTTAGGCGTACCGGGCGTGACTGTGTCGGCCGCAGTCGCACTGGATGACGGATCGGTCTGGCAGCTGAGCCCGCGTGCGGTTCGTATCGGGAGTGTGATGATCGCGCCGGCCGGGTTCTCCGCTCCGCCCGGCGCGCTTCGATTAACGGATTCCACTGCGTTTGGAAGTGGACACCATCCGACCACGGCACTCTGCATCGCCGCCATCGAAGAGTGCGTAACCGTATTGTCTCCACACAGCGTCCTCGACGTCGGCACGGGATCGGGCGTACTCGCATTGGCGGCACTGATCATGGGTGTATCGCGAGCAGCAGGGGTGGATGTTGATCCCGATGCCTTGCAAATAGCGGCAGAGCACGCGCGCCTGAACAACCTGTCGGACCGGCTGCGGCTCGTGCTCGGCGGACCGGATGTTGTGGAGGGCGCCTGGCCACTCGTCGTTGCGAACGTGCTTGCCGCTCCGCTGATCGAAATGGCGCCGGTCCTCGTTCAACGGGTGGAGCCGCGCGGCCGGCTGATTCTCTCCGGCATCTCGTCGTCTCTTGAATCCGAAGTATGGAAGACGTACCAGCATCTCGGAATGCGGCATATTCGTTCGGAAACACGCGGCGGTTGGACCCTTCTGGTAACAGAACCGTCATGGTAGGCGGCCGCCGCTCGAACCAGCAACAAATAAGCCACGGATTGAACGGATTGAACGGATTTGAATCCGTTCAATCCGTTCAATCCGTGGCTTATCCGAATTCCAGGTCTTCGAACGGCGCTGGCGAATGACTTCATAGAGTGCGATCGCCACAGTTGTCGAGAGGTTCAGGGACCGGACGTGCGGTGACAGGACCGGCAGCGCCACAAACCGGTCTCCGTACCTCTCATGCAATGCCGCGGGCAGGCCGGCGGTTTCACCACCGAAAACCAGGACGAGATCGGATTCAGCGCCAAGTGGAACATCCCAGAAGAGTCGTTTCGCTTTCGCCGAGAAGAAGTACGGATCGCCCAGCGCCGGCAGTTCGTTCTCGAACGCATCCCAGCTTGGCCATACACGCGGATCGACATGTTCCCAATAGTCAAGGCCCGCTCGCTTCACCTGACGTTCATCCAGGGAAAAGCCAAGCGGTTCGATGAGGTGCAGGGTGGCGCCAGCGGCGAGGCACGTCCGGCCCGCATTTCCGGTGTTCCAATGAATTTCGGGATGCACCATTACGACATGCATTGCCATAGACGATTACAACTCTAAAAAACTGTGGCAGTCAATCGGCGATGCTGCGCGCCAGCGCCTCAGAATGCGGAGAAGATTGCCGCTCAGGTGAGACGACGTCGATGGCGACGCCTCCCCAGGTCAAACCAGCGCCGACGACGGCCAGGCGAATCTGGCAGGTCTCATTTAATGTCTCCCAGTTTTGCGAGAGAACACTGGGTGCCCCGGCGCTCCCGCAGTTGCCAAAGTTATCGACATTAAACAAATGCCGGTTGGGCTTCACGGGAACAGCGGCGCAGACCGCTTGCAACATCGCGAGGTTGGCCTGGTGGCCGATGAAATAGAAGTTGTCGTCCTGCGTACGGACCATGGGATTCGACAGCGTTTCGACGGTCCTTTTGATCGCGAACCGCTGCACAGCCGAACCCTCCTGCCGCAAATAGCCCCCAGCTGGAATAACGACTTTCTCCCATCCCGACGGTTGCGAATTCGATGCTGGCAGACATTAAGCGCATTCGGGCAGGCACGCGCATTGAAATGACCACCGCCGCGGCGGCATCCCCCATGAGGACGGCATTAGTGCGATCCGAATAGTCTACAGTGCTGGTGAGGCTTTCCGGATTGACAAGAAGAATGAAGTCCGGCAGGGATTCTGCCTTCATCATGCTCAACGTCGCAAGCTGAACAATAAAACTGCTGCACGCGGATTGATATCGAAGGCTGTGCTTCGATCCCCAGTTGCATCGCGATGGGACACGCCTCGGCTGGAGATACGACTTGAGGTGCACTGCTCCCGGAAATGACCATGCCAATGTCGCTTGGCTCCAGCCGGCGCGATGCAACGCGAGTCGCGCCGCCAGCGTGGCCATATCGGCATTCGAATAGAGTGCCGCGTCCCTCGCCGCTCGCGAATCGCTATTCCGCTCGGTTCGGATATAGTCCAGCGGCAAAACCGTACGCCTTTGGTGAATTCCGACCCGCTGCAAAATCCAGGCGGAGTCTACGCCGATATCGAGACCCTCGAGGAAGGCATTGTCGACAATGTTTTCAGGATGGAAGTGGCCTGCGCCGTGTATGTACAAGGTTGAGAAGTCTCGGTACCGTAAGTCAAATCGCAACCAATTGGGCCGTCAGGCTACACCAAAGACGCCGCTGGAACAACAATCGTTAATCATCCGTTAAGAACCAGTTTCATCTCTGCCGAAGCGGACTCTGCTAATATGCGGGCCATGACAAACCGAACCATTTTCAGGACAATCGCCGCCGTCGCTCTGATGATTGCTGCTTCATCAATCGCGGCGCGCGCGCAGGCTTTCGCCGATCTGAAGAGTGCTCTGGTTGATTATTCAAAGGCCGACGTCCAGCCCCGGAAAGATTGCGAGGCGCTGAGCGCATTCAAAGCGAAGGACATTGCGAAGATCACGGCAACAATGATTCCGGCCGATGGTACGGTCCCGGCACATTGCCGGGTCACGGGACTGCTGGCTCCGGAGATTGCGTTTGAAGTGAGTCTGCCGGCAAAGTGGAACAGCCGTTTCTACATGATTGGAAATGGCGGCCATGCTGGCGAAGCCCTCAACGACGCGGGCCGCGTGGCGCAGCGTAACGAGGCGCTGAAGTTCGGATTCGCGTTTGCGCAAACAAACACGGGACATGACGCAGCCAGGGAACCGGGCGGCACCTTCGTGATGAGCAATCCCCAGAAAGCGACCGACTACGCCTATCGCGCGGTACACCTCACGGCGACAACGGCGAAGGACATCACCAGAGATTATTACGGCAAGTCCGTGTCCCGCGCCTATTGGAACTCCTGTTCCAACGGCGGACGGCAAGGCTTGATTGAAGCGCAACGCTTCCCGGAAGACTTCGACGGCATTGTGGCCAACGCTCCATGGCTTGACCAGACGGGCTTCACAATCGGCGCCATGTGGAATCAGAAAGCGCTTAGCACCGCTCCGCTTACTCCAGCCAAACTGGCGCTGGTGGCGGAGAAGGTGATGGCGAAGTGCGATGCAATCGATGGCCTGAAGGACGGCCTGATCGACGATCCCCGCAAGTGCAACTTCGATCCGGTCCGCGATGTGCCTGCCTGCTCCGGCGGGACGGACAAGGCGGATTGCCTGACGAGCGCCCAGGCAGCGGCGGTAGCAAAGGTTTACAGCGGTCCGTTGAGCAATGGTAAACCCTTCTTCCCGGGTTACATGCCAGGCAGTGAAGCCGTCACGACGGGGCTGTTCGGCGGCGGTACGGGCAGCGGCTGGTTGAACGTCATCGTCGCACCCCAACCCGATGGCAAACCCGCGGACTTCAACCTCGCCGAAAACACCATGCGGTACCTCGTACACACACCGCCGAAGCCAGACTATGACTACAAGACCTTCAACTTCGACCGCGACATCCACTTGCTGGATAACTGGGGCAAGCAAGCCGATGCGAAAAACCCGGATCTCTCGAAGTTCAAAAATCGTGGCGGCAAGCTGGTCATGACCTACGGATGGGCAGACCCGATTCTGCAGCCCATGGTGGGCGTTAACTACTATGAACAGTCCGTCGCGAAAAACGGGTCTGATACGGCCGCATTCTTCCGGCTGTTCATGGTCCCGGGTATGGCGCACTGCGGAGGCGGCATAGGGCCCGACCGGTACGACGCCATGACGGCGGTGATTAATTGGGTGGAAAAAGGCACGGCGCCGTCCTCGATGGCAGCCAGTCGCGTGGTGAGCGACCAGGTCGTTCGCACACGCCCGCTGTGCCCCTATCCTCAGGTTGCCCGCTACTCGGGCCAGGGCAGCATCGACGATGCGGCGAACTTCCGCTGCGTCGCTCCTTAGCCTGTTTCAGGCGCGGTCTGTGACCGCGCATTTCTTTGATTCCCTGAAAAGAGTGCGGTCATAGACCGCGCCTGCAGTAATCCGCTGCTAGGTTGTCACGAACAGGGCGGCGAAAACCCACGCTTGCAGAATGGACGTGAAGACGGCCGTGGCCAGGGGATCTTTCGTGCGGCGATACACCAGACCGCCCAGGAACCACAGCACAATCCAGAAGATCACCAGAATGTGAACGATCAGGAGCAGAAACGAGGCTTCGCGGTTCCACAGCAAGGTCGCTGAAACAATCATCGACCATAAAAGCAGACGCGTGAGAATCAGGCCAAACAGGCCCTTCCATCTTGGCGCTATAGGACGAATGAGGACCTCATCGGCAAGACAGAGAGGCAGACCAAGGATAAAGATTGCTGGAAACCGCCACCACCTGCCATCAGGTAACGTCATCTGCGCGAATTCGGACAATACGAGAAATCCCGGGATTGCGATGACATAGACGGCGGCCGCAGCCCCGATCAAGAGCGAATTTCTAAGGATGCGAATCCGAGTCCGGCCGAGCGAAAGGATGGCGCCGGTCACAAATAGAAATCCCATCAGATAATCGGTCGCGAACAAGTGAAGCCAGCGGGCGACAGGAAAGAATGCGAGGACTGCCGCCGCTGCGCCAGCTGCTCCTGCATAAGAGACGGTGAGCAAGTTCGTAAAAGGTACAGAAGCAATGCTGGGCGTGATCTTGTGAGCGCCATTCAACAGCGCAATTCCCAGTGCCATGCTCGAGACCAGCATGAGCAGCAAAAGTACAAGCCGCGTCGACAGCCGTATCCGTGCAGCATCTCCGCCCAACCACTCCGCCACCATACGAATGACACGCGGTTTCATGAGGGCTCCGGAATGCCCCGTCCATGCCAGTTCGTGAAACTCCACCACTCCGCCCTCCCCGGCAGCTTCCACCTGACTGGAAAACGCGCGGATTCGTCCCAGATCAAACTGTCCTTCAAACAGCAACGTTCGGGCGGCCATGATGGTCTGAACGGGTGTCGGAGCCGGCGATAATAACACCATGTTTCCGACAGGGCGGGTACTTGCAACATCCAGAAGCAACGCTCCACCGAGGGAATGTCCCACAACGTTCGTATCGGGACCGAGCGTGTCCAGCGCGCGCGCCACAGCTTCTCCGGCGAGCACGCCATTGAATGCCACGTTTGAGCTGCCATGCCCTGGCAGGTCGATCGAAAAAACTTCGAAGCCCGCATCTGCCAGAGCAAAAGACAGCATATTCATCATGCTTTTGCTGGCATTGAGACCGTGAACGACGAGGATACGGCCGCGCGTATTACCGTTGGAATAG
Organism: uncultured Acidobacteriota bacterium; assembly: GCA_963738025.1. Taxonomy (GTDB): domain Bacteria; phylum Acidobacteriota; class Terriglobia; order 20CM-2-55-15; family 20CM-2-55-15; genus 20CM-2-55-15. The sequence continues at coordinate 64,987 of CAVTWA010000017.1, forward strand.
CGGAAATAAGGTGTACGCGGTTCAAAGGCGAAGGCCCCGGCCTCCCGGGTTCCCGGCAGGCGGGAATATGCCACGGCGGTCACGGCGAAGATCAGTAAACAGCCGAGAACGACTTTGATCTGTGCAGCAGTCATATCAGTGGCACAGGGCTTGATGCAGGCGCGGTCTATGCCCGCTCGGTTTACGTAGAATCAACGAAATAGGCGCGGTCACAGACTGCGCGTAGAAACCAACGATAAATTTTCGTAATGCCGCACCTTTACAATGTAAAGCCCTTCGGCTACCTCGCTCTTGGATTTTTTGGGTTACCAAGATGAAGACCCGCCTCAAAACCGGCCAATGAGGGCCACAGTTATCTCTGGACAGGAGACATTGACACGTCGGGGACCATTTCACACACGCCTTTACCGTGGCGAAGACGGATCCATTGGCGCGGCGCTATGGCTCCTTTCGCCGCTCTCGGCTACAAAACTACTGGACAGTTTTAATTGCATTCCCTAAACTGCTGCGAGGCCGCCAAAACCTATGACCGGCCCCATTTCATTTACGAGGAGAATTCCGGTGAGAAACAACATGACATCAATACCCACGATGTTCGGTTGCAGCGTAGTACCGGGATTTGGCGCCTCGTGTCTACCTGTTCCGCTTAAACATTAGGTCCGCAGGGCCTTTCTTAGTTTTTCGCGGAAATTCCAGAAACTAACCTTTGTGGGTTTTCTGCGTGTTCGGACGCAGGTTCCCCACCCTATTTCATTCGAGAAACAGTCATGAGCGATATCGATTTAGATCGCAGTGTTGCAACCAATTGGCGGGAATACAAACAAGAATTCCGGCAGATGAAGGACATGGTGGTGTGGGTCTGGGCGGAGCTGGTGAGCCTTGAAGGCAAGGCCTTCATGACACGGATGATCGGATGGATGTCCGCTTCCTGCCTCCTGACGGTCGTCTTGCCGCTGATGTTCGGTTACATCACGGATCTGCTGGATCCGCAGCATACGCGCACCACTTTCCTGGCGTTGATGCTGGCGTTATATGGGCTGCTCATGATCACGCGGCAGGCGATCCGTTATCACCAGGGCATTATGCGTGAATATCTGCTCGGGGCAAACATGCGCCAGCTCGATGTCCGGACGACCGAGATGTTTCTCGACAAATCGCTGGGCATGCATATCAGCGAGAACAATCATCTGAACGAAGCCAATGTGAAGAAGGGCCACGAGCGCGTACTCGGACTGGAAGGAATGCTTCTGTTCGAGGGCATCGAGGCGATTCTCAATATCGCGCTGCCATTCATTTCGCTGTGGATCTTTACGTTCAGCAGTGGACGATGGGCCGTAGGCGCAATCATCGTGCTGATTCTTGCAAGTCATCTGGCGTGGACCTTGTTTTTGAATCAGCAGGTGCTACGGGTATGCCTGCCGATCGACCGTATGTGGCGTTTCCTGAATCGCTACCGGGTTGAGCGGTGGCAGCGTGTGGAGCGCGTGAAAACGAACGCCAAAGAAGAAATCGAAAGGCGGGAAATCGAACGTCTGTTCGATGAGGCGATCGGCCCCGACCGGCGATTCTGGTTCTGGTTCATTAAACAGGCGACGTACCGGAATACGCTGGCCGATGCGCTGCTGTTCGTCATGATCGTTTACTGCGTCCGCGCCGTGTGGGTCGGTGAAATGGCGCGCGGATCACTGTGGTTCCTGACGGCCTGGGGCAGTCAGTTCTCAACAACGCTGTGGCATATCGGTCATATCGAGCATCAATTCAACTTCTTTACGCCGTCCATCATGAGCATGAAGCAAGCGTTGACGATGCCGACCGGTATTCGCTCCGTCGAAGTGCCGGAAAGAGTCACACCGGCCCAACCTTTTCACATTCAGTTTGAAGGCGTGGGGTATCACTATGAGCAGCAGGCCGATGATCAAGACGCCAGGGACGCCGTCCCGACGCTGGAGAATGTGTCGTTTTGTATCCAGCCGGGAGAGAAGGTCGCGTTGATCGGGCCGAGCGGCGCAGGCAAAAGCACGATCATGAAACTGCTGCTGCGGTACATGGATCCGACGGAAGGCCGAATCCTGATTGATGGTGTGGATTTGCGGAACCTGGATCTCCGAACGTGGCTGACGCAGATCGGCTATGTCGCGCAGCAGTTCGAAGTATTCAACGGGACAATCCGGTACAACCTGACTTACGGTCTGTCCGAAGAACGCAAGAAAACCATAACCGATCACGACATCTGGGCAATCATGCGAACGCTGCAGATCGACTTCGGCGATCGCCTCAACGAAGGTCTCGATACCCGGATCGGCTACAACGGAATCAAGCTTTCTGGCGGACAGAATCAAAGGCTGATGATCGGCGCCGCGGCCTTGAAACAGCCACGGTTCATGATTATCGATGAAGCGACGAGTTCGCTCGACGCAACAACAGAACGGCTCGTTCAGGATGGATTGGAGAAGGTGCTCGACGATTGCGGTGCTCTCATCGTGACGCATCGTTTGAATACGGTCCGGCGCATATGCGACCGCTTCATCCTGATTGACCGTATCGAGGGATGTGGCGGCACGATTCAAGCGGTGGCGAATTCTTTTGAAGAACTGGCAAGTGTTTCGAGCACGTTCCGCACGCTGGCCCGAGATCAAGGGATTGAAGTGTAGGTTGGGGATATGTCGGATCATAGGCGGCCGTAGACCAGAGCAGAAGTCGGCCCGCCTAAGTTTGGCGGGGACTGGTCCACACCGTTTACACCCAAACCAGGTTCACTGGCTTTACAAGACGCCACTCTTCAGCTCCTCACCGGCGGCGGGTGATTTCGATGCCGTGGCCGGCCGGCAGCAATATGGAGTCGAAACCGGGCTGATTGCGGATATGTGCGCGATATGCGGCGGCGGTTGCCTGATTATCCGGCGGAAAGATCATGTTGTCGGCGACAATGAGTGCATCACGCGACGCTTTGCGGACAACCCGGTCAAAGCACGGGATATACAGGTCTTTCCAAAGGTCGATCAGTACAAAATCGACAGTCTCGGTCATGCGGTCAATCAACTCGAGCGCGTCGCCGCAACGGAATTCCACAAACTTCACAAGTCCGGCACGTTCCAGCATGCGGCGCGCGTATGCTTGCTTCTCGCCGTTAACATCAAGGGTGATCACCTTTCCGTCCGTGGCGCGGGCGGCATCCGCGAGCCATATGCTGGAGTAGCCGTACGACGTGCCGACTTCGAGGATCGTCTTGGCCTTCGCTTCCCGAACCAGGATATTCAACAGAGAGCCAACCGCTTCACCCACCTCCAGCAGGAACTCATCGCGCCGACGCAGCCATTCCTCGCGCGAAAGCCGGCCTCTCAGCGTATCTTCGGCTTCCATCCGGCGCCGGTATTCGGACAACACTTCCATGACTGCGGGGTCCTGCATCACATTTTGCTCCATACTTCCTCCTCGACGTTTTCGACCGACTGAGTATTAGATTTTGCCGCCCACGCGTCGAATCTCCAGCTCAAGATCTGCGAAATTCCGCAGGATCCGGACACCCTTTATCGAGATATCCGTATTCGGAGGATTCACGCCCACCCATATTTCAACGTTCGTTGCGACACTTGCGCGTAGAGTCCGCAGCTGTTCTTCTCGCAACATGCGGTCTTGAAGATTCGTTATCGAAATCAGCACGACGTCGGCACGGCTCCGTTTCGCCGCATAGGCGATTTCCTTTGCCGGCAGATTCGCGCCGAGATGAGTGACGCCGAGCCCTGCGCCCGTGGAAAGCATCGCGGCCGCAAGAATTCCGAACTCATGCAGATCGTCACTGAGCGTCGCGGTCATTATCCTGGCCGGCGGCTGAAATGACGCATAAATCCGGATCATTGCGCCGAGCAGGTTGGTCAGCAACTGCGAGACGATGTGTTCCTGAGCAATCCGTATAGTCTGTTCGTGCCACCGGTCACCGACGATACGCATTAACGGCAGCGCGATTGTATGAATCAGATCGCGCGGCGACATCAAGGAAGCGAGACGCGCCAATTCCCTGTTCGCAGTGGCGTAATCGTAGCTATCGACGGCCTGAAGTATAGTTTCGGTCGGCCGCTCGTCCAGAGATATACGCCTGCCGGCCGCTTTCCTGCGGCTGAGAGCGATGAGATCCTTGTTGGGTAGTCCTGCAACCTGACCGATCGAATGCCCCTGCTCCAGAGCTTCGCGCAACAGAGATAAGCGTTCCACATCCGCGTCACTGTATAACCGGACACCTTTGTCCCGTGCGGGCTGAACAACTCCGTATCGCTTCTCCCATGCGCGAAGCGTGTCGATACTCAGGCGCGTCAGTCGCGCGGCGGATCGGATGGGATATAGGTGCTTATCGCGTTTTGGATCCATACTTCACCGCCAAATTATATGTCCTGGACAAGCCATTGACGGTGTCACGGGGCGTCTGCGAACCTGAGTATATGGATCGGGTCATTCGATGCACGACTCATGAAGTCAATGGTGGAGGGGAATACGTCCTCTATTGGATGACAGCCTATCGGCGTCGCTGCTTCAATTTCGCGCTGGAGCGTGCGGTCTTCTGGGCGGTTGAAATGCGCAAGCCTCTGCTGATTTTCGAGCCATTGGCGTGTCGCTACCCATGGGCAAGTACTCGCATTCACACCTTCGTCATGCAGGGGATGCGCGACAATTTGAAAGAATTCAAAGGCGCGCCGGTCACTTACGTTCCTTTCGTAGAAGGATCCCCCGGGAAAGGCCGCGAGTGGATGTCCAGAATAGGGCGTCGGGCTTGCGTCATCGTGACGGACGATTTTCCCGCCTTTGAGATTCCAAAGTGGATCGCCGCAGCGACAACACGTTTTCCCGTCCTGTTCGAAAAAGTCGATTCGAACGGCATTTTCCCGATGCGCGCAACAGATCGTGTGTTTGTCACAGCGCACAGTTTTCGAACTTTTCTTGCGAAGCAAGCGCCACCGGGCATGCCTCTTGCCGATCCGCTGGCGGGTGTGGATCTTCCACGCATGCGTTCGATTGAAATGCCTGCGGTAGAACTCACGTCCGTTCCGGCAATAGTCGATCGAACGGTGGAACCAGTCCAGTCGGTCCCGGCGGCGTTTCGGCCGCACGCGCGTGTCTTCGAGCATTCGTTTCGGGGAATGCAGCCTCGAGCGGCCTTTCACCTTACCTGCACTTCGGACATATTTCGTCCCACGAGGTGTATCAGCGGGTCACTGAAACACGCCGCCCGGAGAGCGAACGTTTCATAGACCAATTAGTGACATGGCGCGAGTTGGGATTCAATATGTGCGCGCTATCAGCCGGGTATGACCGATACGAGTCTCTCCCGCAATGGGCGCAGACAACGCTGGCTAAACACTCGGCAGACCCAAGGCCGACCCTCTATTCTATAGAAGAATTCGAGACTGCAGCTACGCACGACGAGTTATGGAATACAGCACAGCAGGAACTGGTGAATAGCGGACGAATCGGCAATCGTCTTCGGATGTTATGGGGCAAAAAGATTCTTGAATGGTCACGCACGCCTCAGGAGGCGTTGAGGATTATGATTCATCTCAACAATAAGTACGCTCTTGATGGGCGCGATCCCAACTCGTACAGCGGAATTTTCTGGATTCTCGGGCGTTATGACCGGCCGTGGGGACCGGAGCGGCCGATCTTCGGGTTGGTTCGTTACATGAGTTCACAGAATACAGCGAGAAAGCTGAGGGCACATCCATGAGAGTCCTGATCACGGGCGCAACCGGTCTTGTCGGTCGTGCGTTGAAAGCGCACCTTGAATCCAGCGGTTATTCCGTCGAACAGTTCGCGCGGCCAGCGGACTGGAACCCGGAGACTGGAACCATCAATGCATCGCGACTCGAAGGTCTGGATGCAGTCGTTCATCTGGCCGGAGAAAACATCGCAGGCGGCCGGTGGACGCCCGCAAGAAAGACAAGGATCCGTGACAGCCGGAGCAAAGGCACTCGTTTGCTGGCAGCAACCCTCGCTAAGGTACAGCGGCCGCCGAGAGTTCTGATCAGTGCGTCGGCCATCGGATATTACGGCGATCAAGGCTCAACAATACTGGACGAACACAGCCCCGCAGGAGAAGGCTTTCTTCCTGAAGTCTGCAAAGAATGGGAAGGCGCCACACTGCCGGCCAGGGCAAGCGGTATTCGTGTGGTCAACCTTCGCATCGGCATCGTTCTCAGCCGGGACGGTGGTGCGTTACCGAAAATGGCGATGCCATTTCGATTTGGCGCCGGCGGCATCCTGGGCGATGGGAAGCAGTATATGAGCTGGATCACGCTCGCAGACCTCTGCCGCGCTGTACACCACGCGATTGAGACCGAGTCGTTGAGCGGTGCGGTGAATGCCGTCTCACCAACCCCCGTTACAAATCGTGAGTTCACAGCGGCGCTTGCCTCAGTCTTGCATCTGCCGGCCATCGTCCCCGTCCCGAACTTTGCGATCCGGCTGGCGATGGGTGAACTTGCAGACGCGCTGCTCCTCGCGAGCACGCGTGTCGTGCCGGACAAACTCGGCAGCTCGGGATTTCGCTTCGATGACCCGGACCTGTTGCTGGCGCTGGGCAAAAACCTGTCGCGTGTCTCGACGCTCCGCAGGTCGCAATGGGTTCCGCGCCCGATCCAGGAGGTCTTTGACTTCTTTTCCAGCGCCAATAATCTGGAAGAGATTACTCCGCCGTGGCTGAGCTTTGAAATTCTGAATCCGGGCGTCGAGATGCGGCCTGGAGCGCTGATTAATTATAAATTACGGCTTCACGGCATCCCGATGCGCTGGCAGAGCGAAGTAATCAACTGGGAACCTCCCAACCGCTTTGTGGATGTGCAGCGCCGTGGGCCGTACACGCTGTGGATTCACGAGCACCGCTTCCAGAGCCACGATGGAGGCACAACGGTCCACGACACGGTTCAATATGCTTCCCGCGGGGGAACCTTGTTGCAAAAGCTGCTGATCGATCGAGATCTCGATTCGATTTTCACTTACAGACAGGCGCGTCTGGAGGAGCACTTCGCCTGGAACCACTGAAATACGCGCGGTCACAGACCGCAGCTTTCCAAAATAAGGACCAATGTAGTGGTGAGCACAGTCCCCGCCTAAGTCAGGCGGGGACTGGTCCACCAGTGTTACCGCCAAACCAGGTTTATCCGAAGCATGTAAATTGGATTGCAGCCTTTCCGCAGAACGATCTTAAATACCGACGACGAAGGCGTACCGGCTGCCGTCAGCAAAGGTAATCGCCTTTGCGCAGGCGGCCCGCTGTACTTTCGTGTGCTCGGGGGTGGGTTTTGAAGGATATCCTTCCAGAGTCAGTACCGTTCCTGGAGCCAGCAATTGCCTGGATAAGCCTGTGACGACGATTGCGCCAGGAGATGGAAACTCCAGCATCCAGGCTTCTTGACCGCCGTTCTCGCTCTTGACATCCATGTAGATATGCGTGTGCGGGTTAGACCAATCGACGCGAGTAATGGTGCCCTTCAGAGTAATTGTCGCAGAGACATCGTATTGAACGGCTGTCGCATGGTGGGCCGAGGCACAAGGCATGAGTAAACACCCTCCGACCAGGATTGTTGCTGCCGCACTAAAGATCTTCATCTGCTTCTCGTTCAAATCAACAAACCGGCAATCCCGCCAGAAAAGGTCGCAAGAATGCGCTACTGCTTTTCGATCGAACCGGAACCGAGGATGTGTTTGGTTATCGCCGGGTCACCGATGTATTTGATGGAGCCCGAACCCATGATGTTCGCATCCAGCTTGTCGCTCGCATTCAAAACCACATCGCCACTTCCCATGATATTGATGGTCGCCGCCTTACTTTTCAGGTCCCTGCCGGCATAATCCCCATGACCGGCAAGCGTAATCTCCTCTTCGTCCGCCGTTCCAGATGCTGAAATAGTGCCGGATCCTCCGAGCGTGACCTTCAATCGGGGCGTGTTAATGCCTTTGGCTTCCATAGAACCGGATCCGCCCATCTCCATGACATTCAAATCCTTCACGCCAATCTTATACGTAATGTCCCTCGATGGATTGAGGTTCGCATTGTCCTTCGTGCCGAGTATCAACTGATTATTGGTGACCTCGGTTGTGAGGTACGGCAGAAGGTTATCGTCGGCTGTGATTACCAAGGTTTCCGATCCATTTTCCTCGATCACGACCTGGCCGGTCCCTTTCAATTTCACTCCACTGAAACCGCTGACGGTTCTCGGTTCGCTGATCACGTTTCCTGATCCCCGTATGCCATGAGAATTACAACTCGCCGTCAGCACCAGCAATGCTGTCGTTAACAAAAAAGTAACGTTGCGCAATCGTCCTCCAGGCTTCATAAGAATGGAGCATTCTCCCGGAAAAGGCGCGTAGAACAAAGCAAAATAACGCTTATTCGCCGGGACGACAACGCAGTCGCGGGCTTCAGCTCGTGTCTGGATTCGAGCGGCGTGTTTTGAAGAATTATCGTTTCTTAAGCTGCCGGTAATAACGAATCAGCCGGTTCGTTGAACTGTCGTGCTTAAGGTCGGGTTCACGTTCAGTTTCCAGCTCCGGCAGAATCCGATTGGCCAGAACCTTCCCAAGCTCAACACCCCACTGATCGAATGAGTCGATATTCCAGATGGCGCCTTGCGTGAACACGGAGTGTTCATACAGAGCGACCAGTTTACCCAGCGTTTCTGGAGTGAGGCTCCCGGCCAGAATCGTGTTCGATGGCCGATTGCCTTCAAATACACGATGCGGTATCAGCCATTCTGGCGTGCCCTCCGCTTTGACTTCTTCCGGCGTCTTACCGAACGCGAGGGCTTCGGCTTGAGCAAAGACGTTTGCCATGAGCATGTCGTGATGCCGTCCTATCAGATTCAGCGAGCGGCCGAATCCGATGAAGTCACATGGGATAAGCCGCGTGCCCTGATGTATCAATTGATAGAACGAGTGCTGGCCGTTGGTGCCCGGCTCGCCCCAGTAAACAGGACCCGTTGCGTATGTGACTCGCGTTCCATCGATGGTGACACTCTTGCCGTTACTCTCCATTGTCAATTGCTGCAGATATGCCGGAAAACGTTTCAGGTACTGGTCATAGGGCAATACGGCGATGGAGGAAGCAGCGAAAAAATTGCTGTACCAGACCGTAAGGAGTCCCATCAGGACTGGAAGATTTCGCTCGAAGGGTGTGCTGCGAAAATGTTCGTCGATCTCGTGGAAGCCGCTGAGCATCGCACGAAAGTTGTCCGGACCGATGGCGATCATTGTGGACAGGCCGATGGCCGATGTCATGGAATATCGTCCTCCGACCCAGTCCCAGAATTCGAACATGTTTGTACCGGCTATACCGAACTTTGTGACGGCATCCGTATTTGTCGACACCGCCACAAAGTGCTTCGCCACCGCGCTCTCGTCACCTCCAAAAGCCTGCAAGGTCCAGGCGCGGGCCGTATGCGCGTTGGTCATCGTTTCCAGCGTTGTGAAGGTTTTAGAACAAACGATGAAAAGAGTTTCCGAGGGATCGAGACCCCGTACCGCTTCAAGGAAGTCGGTTCCATCGACATTGGAGACGAATCGCAACTCCAGCATCCGATCGCTGTAATGTCTCAGCGCCTCATAGGCCATGACGGGACCCAGATCGGAGCCGCCAATGCCGATATTGACGATGTTCCGGATGCGCTTACCGGTATGACCTTGCCACACTCCCGCGCGCAGTGCGGTGGAAAAATCGGCCATCTTGTCGAGCACTGCGTGAACGTGAGGAACGACGTTTTCTCCGTCGACGACGATAGATGAGTCGCGCGGCGCGCGCAGCGCGACGTGGAGGACCGGGCGATTTTCGGTAATGTTGATCCTGTCTCCACGAAACATCGATTCGATGCGCTCCCGGAGACCGGATTCCTCCGCCAACTGGATCAGAAGCTTGAGGGTCTCGGCGGTGATACGGTTTTTCGAATAATCAAAATAGAGACCTGCCGCCTCCAAAGCCATTCGCTCGCCACGCTGTGGATCTTCTGCGAATAATTGCCGGAGATGGATTTCCCGCAGTTGCTGACTATGACTTTCCAGCGCCTTCCACGATTGGCGTTTATCTGCGCTCCCGTTTGAGCCTGATCCGCTGCCGTTTGCCAATTTCGTGCTCCTTGCCGTAAAGATGATGCTCCGCGCCGGCCGTCACCGTGCTGGGATTAAAAATGCATTTTCAACGTCACCTATTTGCCGGCACGGCGTCAACCGGAATCGTAGAACAATCGAGGGGGTCGGGAGTCGCGCGGGGTGGAGGCAGATGCGCTGCGACGGTGGCGCGGGCCGGCGGCTGAAATCAATTGCTGAAAACTGATCCGCGAACCAGGTCGCGTGCGAACCGGCTCAGCACACTGGGATTTCTTCGTGCAGAACGTAAGGCAGCCAGGCTTTGCCTTGCGGAACATAGATTCAGCTGTTGATCGAATTGTTCCCGGTGCGCCCGGTTTTAATTACCGGGGGCTGCCGATCGGCGCTGTCCGCGACGAGACGGATACGTGATCTGGACTGACAACGACGACACCGCTATTCAAGACATGAAAACGCCCATGGTCCTGGCCAACACCGTACCCGATGCGATCACCGGCTTCGATGATTACATGAGCATCGATAACAGCGCGCCGAACTACCGCTCCGCGCCTCACGACAGCGCCGGGAAGAAGAACGGAGTGCCGCACGTCTGCACCGGATTCCAGTACGACGCCCGGGGATAGTACAGAGCGATAGACGCTCGCTCCGGAGATTTCTGCGGCAAGCGGAATGACGGAATTCACTCCGGCTTCGGCGCCTACGTCGGAAAGAGCCATTCGGCCGCCCAGGCGTGCCCCTCCTGCCGAACGAATTGCCCAGTTGTTGTCATATGGATCCATCGGCGGGTCGGAGAAGAGCAGGTCCATACTCGCGTCGTAATAGTCTTGCAATGTGACGACGTTGCGCCAGTAAACAGGTCTGTTTTTCCCGTCTCGGTGACGATATGCATAGACTTTGCGCGAAGCCCTCAAGGCCGGGATAAGATCGTCCTTGATATCAATTGCCCGCGGGCCTCGTGCTTGCAAGGCCTCGAAGAGAATCTCACAATTGAAGACGTACACGCCCATGCCGGCTGTTCTTCCGCTCTGCTCACCCGGTACGGAATGATCGGCTGTTGCGATCGTGACGTCAGCGCCGCTCTCTGCATGAAAGCTCAGGAGATTGCGGTAATCCATCTTGTAAACGTGATCGCCGGAAATGACGAGGGCAAAGATGCAGTCGTGTTTGCGCAGGAGATCGATATTTTGCAGAACCGCATCGGCGGTTCCTGCATAGGTTCTGCCGCTCTCAGGCGGTAAGCCGATGGCGAACTCCTGATGCCTGCCTAGCGCGGACGACCATCCCCGGCGAAGGTAGGCCGCCATGGCTTCGTGTTCATACTGCGTCAGCACGTATGCATGGTCGAACCCCGAGTTGAGACAGTTGGAAAGCGCGAAATCGAGGATGCGAAAACAACCGCCAAACGGAACCAGCGGCTTAGGCCGATATTTGGTTAGCGGATTCAGCAGGCGGCCCGTTCCACCGCCCAGGACAAAGGGAAGAGTTTTCGCCGCCAACGGATCTCTTACATTCATAGGTGGAATGCTGTGGAAGTCAGTGACCACTTTCTCGGCATTCTGGCCGACAATCACATCCGGGGATACTCGAAAAACTACGGATTACCCGAAATACTTATTCTGACTTCTGACTACTGAACGGATTTGTTTAGTTGCCGAGCGGATAACGTTTCTGCAGGACGGAAGTTCCCGAAGAAAAAGGCTACCGGGCCGGGACTTCATCGAGGTAGTGGCCAGCATGCCTCCTTGATACATTCGTCGAAGGGAGGTTTCGCGTGAAGGTTCTGCTCATCTTGATACTCGCGATCTTCCTGGTTCCTGAGCTCGAAGGTCAATCCAGCAATAGTGATCCCGCGGGACGTCTGAATCAAATTGAAGAGCAACGACTGGAGAAGGCACAACAGGCTCGTCCGGACGAGTCCAGCGGTTTGCCGAAACCATTCATTGAAGTTGGCGATTTCGTCCGCCGCGCACATCTCAGCGCCGGAATTGAAGGGTTGGGCCCGGGGCATGGTATTACGATCTCTTCCGTCTGGGCATGGAACGGAGCAGGCGACCATCTTTTATATAAGCTCTGGGGCAGCGGCACGTTTCCAACGTTTTATACTGTCGGTACCGGCGTGGAATTGAGACGGTTTTCCAGGCATGATGTGATCTTATCGCTCGACGGTACGCACTCCGATGCCCCGCAACTGCGGTACTATGGCGAGGGCCCGAATTCTTCCATTCACAACCAGACGGATTACAGAAGAGAAGATACTTTCTTTAATTTCCGGGCCAGCTTCCACGAAAAACGCCGGCTGCGGCAAGCATGTGGGGCCGGCCAACTCCTGCTGAACGTTGGTCCTGGTACGAATGGCAGCTTGCCGAGTACAGAGTCCGTATTCGGACCGATTGAAGCCCCAGGAATCCAGACTCAGAGCAACTTCTTCATTGGAGGCTGTTCCGCCGAATTCGATTCGCGCGATCCGGCGGTCGATCCGCACAAAGGGAGCTTTGCCGAAGCGGCCTTTCGCCGCTATGAAGCACAGAAAACCGATCAATTTTCGTTCTCCCGGCTCTCCATCGCCGGGGAGCAATACTTTCCGTTTTTGAATCGCAAACGCGTTGTCGTAATTCGCGGACGAACGGAGCTCAGCTACCATTCGGCAGATCAGGTCGTTCCTTTTTATCTCCAGCCGACGCTGGGCAACGATACGGAGTTGCGAGGGTATCGCCGCTATCGCTTTTACGATGAAAACTCACTTGCACTCACGGCAGAGTACCGCTGGGAAATCAACGCGGCCTTTGACATGGAGCTCTTCGCCGATTCTGGCCAGGTCTTTCACCAGCCGGGGCAGATCAGTTTGTCTGGAATGAAGACATCGGCAGGTTTTGGCTTCAGACTGACCAACCGGAGAAATATCGCAGGGCGGCTCGATATCGGGTTCAGCCATGAGGGCGTTCAAGTATGGCTCAAGGTCGGCAAGCTGCTTTAATGCTGGTTCTGATCGCCGGGGTGTTGAAATCTCCAGGCGCCGAGGCTCCGAGGTTTTTCACCGACGATCCGATTCCAGCGATGCCGGCACCATTGCCGGTCAAGAAACCTATACATCAACAATTCAACGAACTTTCGGACTTCTTCGCCCAGACGAGGAGACCTTTGGCGCGTTCGGGGAAACCTGCCGGCGCCATAAATACGATCGGAGAGGTGCCGGACAGCGAATGGTTTACTAATCGGCACGGGCGCCGCCGCATGAGCCGAAGCGAGCTGCAGCAGGGACCAGGACCAGCGGAAGCTCCCGTACCGCCCTTCACAGTGACCGGCGGAAAAAGCGAAGGCATTACTCCTGGCTTTTCGATGCAGGACGCAAAAGACAGGCGTTATTTTGTAAAAACCGATCCGCTGGATAACCCTGAAATGGCTACGGCCGCGGATGTGATTGTCTCGCGATTTCTTTACGCGATCGGATACAACACGCCCAAAAACGATGCGGTGGACCTGAAGTTGTCGGACTTGCGTCTATCGAACAAAGCAACAATCCATGTACCGGGCGAGGGCCAGAGAAAGATGACATGGAACGACGTTGAACAGATGGTGAAGCAGATTCCGCATTCTGCCGACGGATCCTTCCGCATCATGGCCAGTCTTGCCGTCGCTGGTGAACCGATCGGCCCCTTCCGGTTTGAAGGGACCCGGCCGGATGACCCTAACGACATCGTCGCTCATCAAGACCGCCGGGATTTACGTGGGTTGTACGTGTTTTCAGCCTGGCTGAACAACACGGACGCAAAAGCGGCTAATAGTCTGGATGCGCTGGTCTCTGATAGGGGAACCCAGTTCATCCGCCATTATCTCCTGGATTTTGGCTCTGCTCTCGGGAGTGACGGAGATGCGCGAAAAGATCCGCGGCTGGGCAACGAGTACATGGCGTCCACGAAAATGGACACACTAAAAGACATTTTCCTTTTGGGCATCGTGCCAGCGCCATGGGAACAGGCGCACTTTCCGAAACTGCCCGCGATAGGCAACTTCGAATCAAGCCTATTTGATCCGGATACCTGGAAACCCGAATATCCCAATCCTGCATTCCTGAACCGGCTCCCGGACGACGACTATTGGGGAGCGAAACAGGTCATGGCATTCAGCAACGATGACATACGTGCGATTGTCGAGACTGCCCGATTCACCGATCCTGCAGCGACCGAATACATGGTCAAAACATTAGCGGAACGCCGCGATAAGATCGGCAGAACGTTTTTCTCCAAGGTTCTGCCCCTGGATCATTTTCGAATCGAGCGCGATGAACTGGTTTTTGACGATCTCGCGGTCAAGTACGGTTTTCATAATCCCAGATCTTATACAGCGCAGTGGATGCGGTTCGACAATTCCACGCAGAAAAGCGACCGCATCGCCAGCGGGGTATCCATGCACTTGCCGCGCGAAGCCTTAGAATCGGCTCGAGGATCGTACTTTGAGGTACTTATCCACACGCCAGCCGAGACCCTCAAATCAGTATCGGTATACCTCCGCAAAGAAGCAGGCGGCTACATGGTCGTCGGCGTCGATCGAACCTGGTGAGTGGTCGGATTTGCGCCCTTTCAACAACAGTGCCTGTGGTACTATTGCCGCCAGACATCTACTCTTTTTCACCATTCTCATTGTGGTTTCTTCGCACTCGTGTCTGCTCCTAGAAATGAATTAAGTTAAGGTTCCACTTGATGTTACACGCCCGGATCAAATACGCGCTCGGACTGATGGCGCTGTCGTTTATTTCACCGCAATTGGGCCGCGCCGCAAATTCGGCAATCCCTGCTGGATCTCTCGAGGTCGGTTTCCACCAGATGTACAACCTTGATTTTTCGGCTGCTCACAAAACATTCGAGGCGTGGGAAGAAGTACATCCAGACGATCCACTTGGCGCCGCATCGAATGCCGCAGCTTACCTGTTTGCGGAATTCGAACGGCTGCATATTCTTGAATTCGACCTGTTTACAGATAACCGGCGGGTAGAGAATGTTGCCAAGCAGTTGCCGGATCCGGCGAACAAGAGCGCGTTTGAAAGCGAACTGACGAAAGCCGACGGCATTGCGGCAAAGCTGCTTGCGGGGTCTCCCGCCGACCGCAACGCGTTGTTCGCTCGATCGCTTGCCGACGGGCTGAGGGGAAACTACGCAGCACTGGTCGAGGACCGGAAACGCGACGCACTCGGATATCTGAAGTCATCCAGAACGACCGCTGAAAAGTTGATCGACATCGACCCCAGTTATAACGATGCCTATCTGGCAGTGGGGATCGAAAATTACCTGCTGGGCGCTCGCTCGGCTCCGTCACGTTGGATGTTGCGCCTGGCGGGAGCCGAAACCGACAAGGAGAAAGGGCTCGCGAACCTCAAAATCACCGCCGAAAAAGGTTGTTATCTCGCTCCGTATGCCCGTGTTCTGCTGGTTATCGCGTCTCTTCGAGACAAGGACAGGAACACAGCGAAAAAGCTTCTGACGGATCTTGCCCGTGATTTTCCGCAGAATCACCTTTATGAAATCGAACTGGCGCGATTACACAGCTGATGCTTCAAGCACCGGTATTGAAACTCAAAATCGTATAAAATGTTGAAGCTTAAACGCGAAGATCGAGGCTGTTCCGACTCTGCTCTAATTTCACCCAGAATGCTCACAGGTCCGTTGCCCTTTAGTTTCAAGTGTTTTTCGAAAGGAATTGAATAGGAAAATGTCTGTGTATTCAGTGCGTAAACACAATTTACTTGTCGCGGTCATTGCCGCTCTGCTTCTATCCACTTCTGGTTCAGCCGAGACGAAAACCAATGCCGACCAGGCAAAAATCCGCATCAAGAATTTTGGGCGGACGAATGAGAATTACTTTAGAGGCGCACAACCTGACACCAGCGATTACAAGGATCTGGCAGGTTTTGGCATCAAGACCGTCATCGACCTGACGCAAGATGGACGTAGTGATGAGCCCGGACTGGTCCGGAGTGCCGGAATGAGGTTCTATCGCATTCCACTGACGACCTCAGAAGCCCCCTCAGGAGCGGCTGTAACTCAGTTTTTGAAGCTGGTGAACGACCCCGCCAACTGGCCTGTTTATGTCCACTGTCAAGGAGGCCGCCACCGCACCGGCGTCATGACTGCCGTTTACAGAATGACTAACGAGAGCTGGAGTGCAAATCGAGCCTACGACGAGATGAAACGCTATCATTTCGAAGGCTTCCCAGGCCATCCGGTGCTCAAGGACTTTGTTTACCAGTTCTATTCGCAACTGAACCAGACACGCCAGGCCAGCGATCGGCCATCTGAAAACACCTCCACGATCACGCAGTGATGCTGCGGTCGCGGTCTATGAGTGTTCGAATTTCCTCATAGACCGCGCTCGACTCCCCCCGCAAAAACAGGTTTTGGATTAGGGATTTCTTCGAATACACGCAGGTGATGACCGGCCACTATGCTCACCTAAATCTGTAGAGAAAGGAATATCCGCGAATGCCAAAAATTTTTATCGGAAACATCCCCCATGCTTCCTCCGACTCCGAGCTTCAACAGTGGGTGGAATCACGGGGTTTTGAGGTACATGCCGTCCAGATCATTTACGACCGTATCACGGGCAAATCGCGTGGTTTCGGATTCGTCACGCTTGGCGAAGAAGTAGACACGCAAACCGCGATCAATTTGATGAATGGACGTCGAATGGAAGGACGCGTACTGACGGTCAATGAAGCGACACCATTAACTTCACCAACAGCGGCACTCGGGGCGCACGCCAAGCCCGGTTCACTCCATAACCAGACCTAAGCACGGAACAATCGCTTTGGCTGGTACGCGGTGCGCCCGGACTTTAGTTCGGGCCCCTGCAATTCGTCGTGAAAAGGATGCCGGGCATGAATTCAGCATGCTATGCACTGCACGTTAAAGGTCGATTTGGGAGTGTCGTTAAAACGCAACTGCAACAGAAGGGGTATGAAACGGTTCTGCCGACGTATACATCGACTCGAAATGGTCGGATCGAGTAAAGTCGCCGTCTCTACCCCTTTTCCCTCATCAGGTCTTTTGCAATTTCAACATCAATGACAGTCAGTCCCTTCTCCTGACGCCAGGCGTCAGGAGAGTAGCCGGTTCGGGAAAGTCTCCTCTCTCGATAGACCAGGCGGAGGTCGCTTCTCTGCGCCAATTGCCGAGTTCGGGAATATTTCTACCTGCCCGATGTCAAAGAGAGCCAGTTCGTGCGCGTCGACAGCGGGCCATCAAAAGGACTTACACGTTGAAAAATACCTGCAAGCGATAGAAAGTCTACCAAATGAGGTCTGCCGGTTCCCGATCTGCATCTCGGAGTGTGTTGTGGTTCCTCAATCCGGCAAACCATATCCACTTGGCGCCACCTCCAACGGTTCTGGAGTAAATTTTTCATTATTTTCGAGCGTTGCCCAGAGCGTCGAGCTATGCCTGTTCGATGATGCAGGCCGGGAAACCCGGTACGAGCTCCCCGACATGACGGCATTGTGCTGGCACGGGTATTTTCCGGGTCTCCAGCCCGGACAGAAATACGCCTTCCGCGTCCACGGGCCATGGGCTCCGGCAGCCGGTCTTCGATGTAATTCCTCAAAACTTCTTCTGGATCCATACGCGAAGTGCATCTACGGGCGAGTGGAATGGAACGAGGCGGTCTTTCCACATTATTTCACTGGATCGCAGAGCCGGCGCAATGACCTGGATTCGGCCAGGTACGTACCGCGATGCATAGTCATCGACCCGCACTTTGATTGGGGTAGTGACCAGCCTCTTCGTACGCCATGGGAGAGGACCGTCATCTACGAGCTTCATGTGAAGGGTTTCACGAAAAAGCATCCCGAAGTGCCTGCCGATCTGCGCGGAAAGTTCCTCGGACTAACGCATCCGTCTGTTATCGAATATTTCAAGACGCTGGGAGTCACGGCGATCGAACTGATGCCCGCACAGGCGTTCGTACACGACATGTATCTGGAAGAACTTGGATTGAAGAATTACTGGGGCTATAACACGATCGGTTTTTTTACGCCTCAAAACGAATATGCGACACCTTCCGGGGACATAGGGCGGGAAGTACGGGAATTCAAACAAATGGTGAAGTCGTTACACGAAGCCGGTCTTGAAGTAATTCTCGACGTCGTTTTCGGACATACGGCGGAAGGCAACCACCTGGGTCCGGTACTGTCATTTAAAGGAATAGACAACCCGGCGTATTACCGCTTATCCGATGAGAACCCGTTTTATTACAAGGACTACACGGGCACCGGTAACAGCCTCAACATGCGCCATCCCTTTGGCCTGCAGTTGATGATGGATTCGCTCCGATATTGGATCACGGAAATGCACGTTGACGGCTTCCGCTTCGACCTCGCATCGACGCTGGCGCGAGGTGTTCATGATGTCGACCGGATGTCTGCGTTTTTCGATGTCATCCAGCAAGACCCCGTTGTGAGCCAGGCAAAACTCATCGCTGAGCCGTGGGACGCGAGCGCCGGCGGCTACCAGCTTGGTAATTTTCCGCCGCTCTGGTCCGAGTGGAACGGCAAATTCAGAGATCATGTGCGCGATTACTGGCGTGGCCACGGCGGAAATCTGAGCGATTTTTCTTTGCGGTTGTCCGCCAGTCCGGACCTCTATGAATTAGATCGGAGGCGACCAACCGCAAGCATCAATTTTGTTGCCTGCCATGACGGCTTCACGCTGGCAGACCTTGTGTCATACAACGAAAAGCACAATGACGCCAACGGCGAATGGAACGCGGACGGCGAGAATCACAATCGATCCTGGAACTGCGGAATTGAAGGGAAAACGGATAACGACAGAATCAATGCGCTCCGTATGCAGCAAAAACGCAATTTACTCGCGACACTGCTCCTCTCCCGCGGCGTTCCGATGTTGCTGGCAGGTGATGAGTTTGGCCGTACACAGCACGGCAACAACAATGCTTATTGCCAGGACAGCAGTGTTTCCTGGATCGACTGGCATGGTGCCGATGATAACCTTGCCACCTTTGTCCGGCGCCTCATTGAACTACGCCGCGAACACGCCGCTTTTCGCCGCAATGATTTCTGCCGGGAAGGTTCGGGCTGGTATCGAAATGACGGTGAGCCGATGACAGCCGACGACTGGAATACGCCCTGGGCCAAGGCAATCGGCGTTCATCTCGATGGTTCGAGACTGCAAGATCCAGATGACGACTTCTATATCGCATTCAACTCTCATTCGCAGCCCCTCAACTTCACAATACCCCCGGCCCTCGGGCGCTTCTGGCGGGTGGTCATACACACCACATGTTGCCAGAGGGCCGTTTTTGCGCGGACGCGCAGGGGAATCAAGTTCGCGGTCGACGCGCATTCGATGATTGTTCTGGTTAAGGTCTAGATTACTTGCTCCTAAATCTTGCTTCGGAGTGCGTACCGAATCAGTTCAGCAGTCGTTTTCATTCCGAGGTTCCTCATGATTTCGTATTTATGCGACTCCGCGGTTCTCGTCGATATGTTGAGCACCGCGCCGATCTCCCTCATGGTTCGGCCCTCTGTCAGCAGCCGCACGACGTCACGTTGACGCGCGGTGAGAGAGATGCCACGGAAGTTTTGTTGTGGTCCAGCGGTAATCAGAGTCGAGATCAAGTCGCCGAGCAAGGGGGTGATGTAGGTGCCTCCGCGAGCGATACATTGGATTGCTTTGACAAGCTCCTCCATGTTGCCTGATTTCAAGACATATCCTGCGGCACCCGTCCGAAAGGCCTCCTCGACGAGCGGGAGGTCGGAGTACATCGTTAAAAATACGATCTTGGTTTCGATCCCCTCTTCACGCAATTGCCGGGCTGCTTCGATGCCGGTCAACTGAGGCATCATGATGTCCGAAACAACGACTTCAGGCCGGTACTGTCTGGTCAGGTCCAACATTGTCTGCCCGTCGCACGCGGCTCCGACGACTTCAAACTCCTGTCCCAGGAAAGTGGCCATACCGTCCAGCAGCATCAAATGGTCATCAGCCAAAAGGATACTTGTGCGTTTCATGAATTGGCTCCTTAAGTAAAGTGGACCCAAGGCGCGTGCAGGCAAATCGGGGTAAGTCTGTATTCTTCTGTAGGAATTAGCGCAAGGGCAGGTTATCGAGCGCTGACTGAATCTGGATGCTCACATAACGAATGAAGAGGTAGTAGAGCTGTGTAACCGGATCAGAGAACACACGGTGTCGGCCATGTCAGCCATTGCATACGGCTTTTGAAAGATATTGTGACCTGAGAGCCAGGGCGTCGCTTTTACGGCAAGCATCGGATCCGCACACGTCATCACGAATGATCGATCGATAAACCGGTTCAGCAGTTGACTGAGCACGGCAGCCGAGCGCGCATATGGCGGCTCGAGATCGAAGACGACAACCGGCGCGCCGGACGAGGCGATGACGTCACCGATCCTGTCCAGACCTTCCGACGGTTCAATTCCCGTCGACACAAGGTTTCGCCGGCAAAGAACGAGCGACGCGAGTTGGATGACATCGGTATTCCACAGGACCAGCGCAACATCGATATTATGATTCATGGCGTTCGATGGTGCGTCGAATGGGGCCAAAATGCCATCCGCAAAACTTCGTATATTTATCTTGCGAATTTACGTTGCGGGGCCGCGGGCTTAGACGAGCTTAATGCGGACCGCATACCGGATCAGCGCTGCACTCGTTTCGACACCGAGCTGGCGCATGATTTCATACTTATGCGATTCGGCAGTCCGCGTCGAAATACCCATCACGGATGCGGTCTCTTTCATTGTTTTGCCTTCGGCGAGCAGTTGCAGGACCTCACGCTGGCGCGACGTCAGCGGGCTTTCGCGAGGCGACTCTTTCGGACCGGCGGTCATGAGAACAGAAATGAGGTCGCCAGCCAGCAAAGGGGTGATGTAGGTAGACCCTTTTGCGACCGAGTGAATGGCTTTTACGAATTCACTGGCGTCACACATCTTGAGAACAAACCCTGAAGCGCCGACACGGAAGGCTTCTTCGACGAGGGGCAGATCCGCATGCATTGTCAGGAACAGAAATTTTACCGAACGAAGATCCTTTCGGAGTATTCGCGCAGCATCAAGCCCGTTCAGATGCGGCATTGAAATGTCGCTCACAATCACGTCCGGCCGTTTATCCTTGGCCATTTCGATCATGGCGCGGCCATCGCGCGCAACTCCCACGACATCGAAATCCTGCCGGAGGACGTGAATCAAACCGTCCATTAAAATTGCGTGATCATCTGCGAGTAAAACGCTTGTACGACTCATAAGTACTCCGTTTCGATCGTTATTATAAAAATTATAAAAACACCTGGAACAGTTAATGCATATGTGCCGAGTATGTAGCTCGATTCATACACGTTCCGTAGCTTTTGTGTAAACTTTTATTTACAACTCTGATTAAAAAAATGCTGATTGGCCAGACGGTGTATGTAAACCCGAGGTGGTCATTCGACGACAGACTCCTCCAGTATCTGTTGTAGCGGAACAGTCAGCGCTACTTCGGTGCCCTGGCCGGGCGAAGTTGTCAGCAAGACGCGTCCGCCCACACTCATTGCGCGCTCCTGCATGCTCAGCAGTCCCACTCCGCCATTCTGCATCGCGTCTGACCGAACGAATCCCTTACCCGAATCCGATACGGTTAACCGCAATTGGCCGCTGTTGCGATCCAGTTGAATGTGGGCTCTGCCGGCGGCGGAATGTTTCACAATGTTTTGCAGGCATTCCTGGGTAATCCGGAAGACGCACAATTCCAGATCGCTCGGCAGACGCGGAAATTCGGCAGGAACGGACACGTCGATCTGAATTCCATAATTGTCCTGAAATGCTTTACCGAGTGACTTCAACGCTCCTCCGATCCCGACGTAGCGCAGCGAAGGGGGATGTAAGGAATGCGAAAGATCGCGCAAAGCCGTCGAGAGTTCGGTAAGCCCATCAACGACCCTGGTCAGTTCAGTATCGACACAAGCTGACGTTTGGGCGCGCTGGCTAATCAACTGGCGGATAGAGAATGCCAGGAACGCGATCTTGCCGCCCAGATCGTCGTGTATTTCGCGTGAAATCCGCTGCCGCTCTTCCTCCTGGGCATTGATCAATCCGCGCGCAAACTTCTGAACGCGGTCGAATTCCTTTACTCGCGAAAGCTCGAGGTCACTGATATCGGTGTGACACACCGCCACTCTCGCGTTCTTGTAGTGAATTTGTGTAGCGGTCATTCGAAAATAGCCGAGGCCTGCGGGCGTGTCGCAGGTGTAGTCCATGCTGAACGAAGGAGTCTCTTCGTTCAGCACCTGGCAAATTCCGTTCAGCGCGATGTGAGAACTAAGCGAAAAGTTGCTCGCCCTGCGGCAGACGTCGAGATAGTCCGCTCCCACTCCAATGCGCGTCGATCTGGCACGGCTCTGTTTTGCGAGAGCCGTCCAGTCATCGTTGACGGCAACGATTTTGCCATGCCGATCGATCAGAGCCATACGGCGGGCGACCGCCGGGCGAGAGTCGCATTTCACGTCTCCCGTTTGTGATAACCGGGTGGCCACTATCATATGCCTCTCCTCTTCTACACAGTCCGTTTCAAATTTTCAGGTTAAGCTGCGGACGAGTCCTACGTCGGAGAGCTTGGAAACACGTTTCTTGTTTTTGGAGCCCCTATTATACGGCAATACTACGGCCTGCAAAGCTGTAAAACTCCCGCCCATAGCCGTTTTTTTTGCGGGCGCGACTCCGGAGTGATTGTCTAAACAACCAGCTTCATGCGCATTGCATGATGGATGAGTTCAGCGCTGCATTTCGCGCCCAGGATTCTCATCATTTTGTATTTATGCCACTCCACTGTCCGCGTTGAAAGATTAGTAAGCGAGGCGATTTCCTTCATCGTCTTTCCTTCCGCAAACAATTGGAGGATTTCGCGCTGCCGGGAGGTCAACTGTTCGGTTTCAGCTGACGTGGTGGGATGTGTCTTCAGATCGACGAATCCAGCCGCTATGCTGGGCGACACATACTGCCGGTTTGCTACGACGGCATCCAGCGCTACGAGGAGTTCGTCGTAACTGGATTCCTTGTTCACGAAGGCAGAGCCGCCACAGTTGAAACACTCACGCGCCAGCTCGGGGTCCGCGTGCATCGTCAGAAAGACGATTTTAGGGGTATAGGGCGCTTTGCGCAGTGAGCGCGCGCTTTCCAGACCGCTCATCAGCGGCATGGTGATGTCGGTTATGACTACGTCCGGTTTGTGCTTTTCCGCCGAAGCCAGCAGTGCTTTGCCGTCCGCAACAATATCGACCACCTCGTAGCGCTGCGCAAGCAGATGAACGAGAGCTTGCGCAAACAGGTTATGGTCGTCAGCTACTACGACTCGGGTTGCCATACTTCCTCCCATTTTCTATATACATCTTCGGCAACGGACACACCAATATCAATCCGTGATGTTCCTACTGCATGCGAAAAAAAACAAATTATGTCACGCACTTGTACCGATAGCTGTCTTCGATTGTTGTCTATAAATTGGCCAAATGAAAAGAAAGTTCAAAGTGCCGCTATTTAACCCGGCATTCACATCGTTTAGAACGCGGCCCAAATCGACGGTGCTGTTCACGAACTGAGGAGCGGATATGCTATCTACAAAAACCCGCCAAGTCGCCGAAAAACAAATATCGCTTCTGGAACAAAGACGCGGCAGCGGCGGCTTGACGGTTCACGACGGCGTTCGCTTCCTGGAACTGGCTGCAACGCTCAATCGCGCAAACACTGTGAAGGCCGTAGCAGCGGGCACCGGAGAATACTGCAGAAAAGCTTTAGGCATTCCTGCGGGAATGATCTTTGTCGAGCGCGACAGCGATTTGCACCTGCTTGCGTCGTGGCGCGCAACAGAAAAGCGACAAGCGCATCCGGCTCAAGAACTCATAAGCACGGGGCCTGTCGCCCGCGCGTTTCGCAAAGGGGAACCCGTATTCTGGAACGGAAAAGGCACTTGTCAATCGCTCGCTTCCCGCTATCTGTGGCGCGAATTTATGCGATCGCGCAATGGAAGCCTCGCCTTCCTTCCGCTCGGCGTCTCAGGGCAGCAGCCAGTCGGCGTACTGGCGTTGGTTGTCCCGCATACCAGCGAATTTGCAGCGAGCGTACGTGAAACTCTTCTCCAGTTTGCCCGCATGATATCCGAATCCTTCGTCCGCGCTCGAATGTATGACGAAGCGCTTGCCGCGCGAGCGGGCGCCGAGAATGCGATGCAAAGAAGAGACGAATTTATTTCGGTCTTGTCCCACGAGTTGAAGAACCCGATGACGCCCATATTGAACTGGGCCCTCGCTCTGAACAGCGGCACGCTGGCGGCCGACAAGCAGACACAGGCGATCGATGCGATCGTACGCAATGTGAGAGCTCTCAATTACCTGATTGACGACCTGTTCGATGTCTCGCGCATCTCTTCCGGCAAACTATGCCTTCAGGCTTCCGCAATTCGAATCCAGGAGGTTGTGCGGGAAGTTTTGCTTTCAATACAACCGAACGCCGAAGCCAAAAAGTTACGGATGTCGACCGATATCGACGAGGCCATTCCGCCATTCCTGGCGGATGCGCGGCGGCTGCGACAGGTTTTGAGTAACCTTTTGAACAATGCCATCAAGTTTACGCCTGAGGGTGGATCCGTCTCATTGCGAGTTCGCAAACAAGCGGACTGTGTAGAATGTACGGTAACGGACACCGGCAAAGGCATCGAACCGAGATTCCTTCCTTTCGTGTTCGATAAGTTTTCGCAGGAGAATCCATCCGCGAAGGGCACTGCTGTCGGTCTGGGTCTGGGGCTTGCGATCGCTCATGAAATTGTTCGTCTTCACGGTGGTTCGATCAAAGCGTCCAGTCATGGTAAAGACAGGGGCGCGGCCTTTGTCATGCGGTTGCCAATGCGCACTCGGAAAAAGATCCGGAATCATAGGAATTAATCCGGATATTGCCGAAGAGGTCGAGTCTTTACATTTCTGAAGGTACGGGGACACTCAGCTATCTCCGTCACGTAACTTGTGTGGAGAATCACAATTGTGCGAGTTTTTCTAGTCGACAGCTACCCAATTTTCCGCGAAGGCCTTAAAAGTGTTATCGCCACTGCACGCGATCTGACGGTGGTGGGCGAAGCCGATACCTGCCAGGATCTGCTTCAGAACGCCCAGAACGTCGATCTCATGATCGTCGATGGCGAAATGGATTCCCTCATCCTGCTGAATGCGCTTGAGAAGTCCCGCCACAAAGGCCGTCCACCTTATGTACTTGTTCTGACAAGACACATCGAAGATCAACATGCCGTCCAGATGCTTTCCGCTGGAGCGGACGGGTACCTCTACAAAACAGAACCTTCGGAAACCGTCATCGATGCGATCCGCAAGATCGCGCGGGGCGGCAAGTACGTTCCGGCGGGACTCGCCGAAACGGTGATCTTTGCAATGAATGGATTGACGGGACCGCCGGCGCTATCGCACCGTGAGTACCAGGTGTTGCAACTGTTCGCATCTGGAATGGGCATGACCGAAATTGCGGGCCATCTATCGCTGAGTGTGAAGACCATCAGCACGTACCGGTCCCGCCTGCTTGAAAAGCTCAACCTGAAAAGCAATGCCCAATTGATGCACTATGCGTTCAAAACGGGCATGGTGGCTTGAGTACAATCCGCGTTCGTTCGCCTGAAAGTTTCATCACAATTAAATAAAAGTAACCGCCAGTAATTTTTCGTTGGTCTCTGGGTAACACTTCCGATGTTCGAGTGGACATGCGCAGGGTACGTTTTCCACAGACTCAAGCGCGATACTCGAATTCCTCAGAGATCTTCCTGGTGAGCGATGGTGAAACATTGGGCTTTCTGCTTCCTTTCGCTAATGATCGGTTCAACATCCGCGACTCAGGGGATTGGACAAACCAACTCGGGCGGACTTCAAAAGCAACTGCCGGTGGGCTCCCGGGCACGGTATAGGGATACGTCAATCTGGGGAATGTATCCACTGGAAGTCGGCGGCATCGGTACATTGTGCACGATGGAGGGAATGTTAATCCTGGTTCTGCTGATTCGCCGCTCCCGACACAAACATGTTGAAAATACTTTGAATGAGAACAAACGAGCGCTTGAATCCACTCTTGATGCGCAGCAACAACTTACAGGTCTTCTGCTCCAGGCTCAGGACCAGGAACGCAGAAGAATTGCTCATGATCTTCACGATGTAACGGCGCAGAGCGTGGCAACAATCAAAGCCGGCCTGAACCGGGTGCAGAGAGTAGATCATCCCGCAATGATGACCTTGAGTGAAACCGTATCGCTCTGCGATCAGGTTATCAACGAGCTCAGGAACTTATCCTACGTGCTGCACCCGCCCTTGCTGGACGAGGTTGGGCTCATCCCGGCGCTGCACTGGCTTGTTCGCAGCTTCAACGAGCGCAGCGGGACGCAGGTGGAAATCGTCGTTTGGGACAACATCGGCCGCCTGACACCAGAGATCGAAACAGCACTGTTTCGCGTTGTAGAAGAGAGCTTGACAAGCATTCATCTGTATTCGGCCAGCCGGATCGCTCGCGTCACTCTGGTCAAAGAACACGGCGAAATTATCGTCCGGATCAGCGACAATAGCCAGAATATGGCGGATCAGGGGCGATTCGTAAAAAATGACAGGATATTCACAACGAGCATCGGAATTACAGGTATGCTGCAGCGATTGAAGCAGCTTGGCGGAAACGTCGAGATCGACTCGGGCTCACAGGGAACCACAGTCACAGCGAGAATATCGATTTCAGAGGAAAACTATGCTGCGCATTCTGATTGCGGATGATCATCCGATCGTGCGTCGTTGCGTGCGTTTGACACTTGAAGAGAACGGGTGGGAAGTGTGCGGCGAAGCGACAACGGGACGAGAAGCTGTGATCATGACCGCCGAGCAAAAGCCCGAAGTCGTCGTACTCGACCTCTCCATGCCTGAACTGAATGGGTTGGATGCCGCCCGTGAGATTCACCAACAGAGTCCGGACACCAAGATGTTCCTTTTGAGCATGTTCGATGCGAAAGAATTGATCCCGGAACTCATCGCTTCCGGCGTGCTGGACTGTGTCTTAAAGACCGACCTGCAACAACTCGTGAACGCCGTGCAGAACCTGTTGCCTCACGACGGCCACTGATACCAGACCAGCCGCGATTGCACTGCCCGCTACTGCACAGGTTCGATGCGAAGCACCGCCCCGTTTTTCTCATCAGTCAGTAAATAAAGAAGGCCATCCGGCCCCTGGCGAACATCGCGAATTCGCTGCCGCAGTTCAGTCAGCAGCGACTCGCGGCGCAATTCCTGCATCTTTTCGTTAAAAAGAATACGTTCGATGTGTCCGGTGCGCCTTCTATGACCAGAGCTGTCCAACATAGAGACGGATCAGCGATGTGAGTGTCTCATAGTCCCCGTCTAACTCAGGCGGGGACTCGTCCACAGACTCACAGCGTTACAACCAAATCAGCGCATCATCCACTACATTCAAAACCTTTACGGACGCACTTGCGGCTTACCGTCCATTCCCCGCGCTTTCCATGGAATCAAAGAAATAGGCGCGGTCACAGACCGCGCCTACAATCGATTCGGCAGTTTTGCAATGCACTTAACTCAGGGCAGGCAGCGTTGTCAGGCCTTAGGTACGCGCACGTTTGCGGCGAGACCCATGGCACGCAAGACACAGATCACATACCAACCCACATCGACCTGCCACCAATGGCGGCTAAACCGTGCCGACGCCGGATATGCGTGATGATTGCCGTGCCAGTTCTCGCCCCAGGCCGTAAGTTGCAAAGGACCGAGCCACCAGATGTTCTGACTCGAATCCACACCCTCTTTAAGGCCGGGCTTCAGGTGGAGCAAGCTGTTAACGAACGCCTGCATGTGAAGACAGTAGACGAGGCGAATTGCGCCCATCCAGAACAGACCACTCCATCCGAAGAACAAATAACCGAAGGTGAGGGATATCATAATCAACGGAGTCTGCAGTTTGTCCCACGTCAGATAACGGCCGCGGAGGAGGTCCGGACACCACTTTTCCATCGAGGAGGGCCGCCACTGGTACAGCCATCGCACGTGCGCCCACCAGAAACCACCGTGCCGCGGGCTGGAAACATCGTCGAGAGTGTCGGCATTGGCGTGATGATTCCTATGGTTCGCAATCCAGGTACTGGGCGCACCCGATCCGTTGAAAACGGCAAAGAAAACGAGCAGTTGTTCGATAACCGGATTCAGCTTAACAGCACGATGCGCGAGCGCTCGATGGTAACCGACCGTTGTTCCAAGCGCACCCAGGCTGGCGAAAACCAACGACGCTAAAAACACTTTCCATCCGGGCAATGGAAACAACAAGATTCCAGCCAGGGCTAATGCGTGAATGGCAATGACGTAGATTAATACCCAGGTATTTTCTCCTTCGACCTTCCACCACGGCAGTGTCCATGGGTGTCGTTCACGAAATTCAGACTGATTCAATCATTCCTCCTGTTGGTGGCGTCTTCAATGTCAATGTGCCGATGTTATTTCAAGGCCATCGGATCACTCCTGCGACATGCGGCAAACTCAGAGCAAGTCGCATTCTACGGAGATGAACCCTGATCGCCGCGAATGGCGAAGCGCCGTCGTGTGTTATGTGGGCATTAATAATGACGCGATGACAACTAAAGCAGCTGCGTTGACAAACACCGGCTTGCCTATAGGTGACGGGGTAAGAAGCCAAAACGCGCAAAAGAACACAAGAAGAAGGACACAGCATGATCCAACCGTCACGAGTCCTTTTTGCGTTTCTTTTTTGCTCCCTTCCCGCCCGGCAGAACCGTAGTTCCGTTGAAGCGCCCGGCCGACGTCTTCGAAAGTTCTAAGGTATTGTAACAGCTCCCGAATTTCCCGGACCTCAGTATTTCTGTAGAATGATCCAGGCCGTTTTCCCCTTGGAGGTGTGCACGTGTATTTTTTCCGGTTCTGCGGTTTAGTTCTACTGTCAGCAGCGCTCGTATTCGCTCAAAACAATGCGCGGACACCGTCGAACGGCAACAATCTCATCCAGCCGCTTGCCGAATTGCAGAAAAACCTCAAAGGAAAACTGGAGCATATTACCGTTCACGGCAAAGCGCTGGAAGGCAACCTCGAAGGCGACTCTTCTGATCGCGACGTCTTCGTATATCTCCCGCCGAGCTACGACCGGGAGTCCAGCCGGCATTATCCCGTCGTCTACACGCTGCATGGTTTTGGGCTTCATGCGCAGCAGTGGGTCGGGATTGCGAATGTTTCGGGACTGGAAAAAGGCATGACGGCAGGCACCACGAAGGAAATGATCCTCGTCAGCCCGGATGCGTTTTCACTGCACAATGGCAGCTTCTATTCCAACTCGAAGACCACCGGGGATTGGGAAACGTTCATCGCTGTTGAACTGGTCAATTACATCGATAGCCACTACCGCACGATTCCGGATCGGATGAGCCGCGGCCTCGCCGGTCATTCGATGGGCGGCTATGGAACATTTCGCATCGGCATGAAGCATCCGGAAGTCTTCTCCAGCCTGTTTTCGATGTCCGCCTGTTGCATGGTCGACGCGGCTGAAGTCACGCCGGCGCTGAGCCAGATGGAAACGATCAAAACGAAAGAAGATGCGCAGAAACTCTCTTTCAACCAGAAGTCGCCGCTGGCTCGTGCGGCGGCATGGTCCTCAAACCCGAACAATCCGCCTCTGTATATCGATCTTCCCGTAAAAGACGGCAAGCAACGGCCGGTGATCGCGGCGAAATGGATGGCGAATTCCCTTATAGTGATGCTCCAGGAATATGCGCCCAATCTAAAGAAAATGAAGGCTATCGAGATGAACGTGGGACTTCAGGACGGGCTGCTCCAGACGAATCGGGATATGGACGAGGCGCTGTCGGATGCCGGTGTCGCCCACCATTTCGAGACGTTTGAAGGCGATCATAACGGGCAAGTGCCACTGAACTTCGAAACCAAAGTTCTACCGTTTTTTTCCCGACAGCTCCGGTTCGAGAAGTAATCATCAAACCGGCGCGAGGCTCCGGTTGTCATTAAACCCATCATGTCGAATTTCTCGCCGCGGTTGCATCAATGGCTCGATACACTTGTCAACCAGAATGGCAGTGACCTGTTTCTCGTGGTTGGAGTGCCGGCGGCCATTCGTGTAGGCGGTAACGTCCTCAGGCTCGACGAAGAGCCACTCGAGGCCGCCGCAATTGAAGCCGCAGTTCTTTCGGCGCTTTCGCCACAAGCGGTCCAGAAATATCGGATCGACGGCTACGCCGACGCTTCTTTGCGTCTGGACAGGCTCGGTCGTTTCAGGATTAATCTTCATCATGAGAGGGGGCGGCCGGCGGCAACGATTCGCTCATTGCCGCTCACGCCGCCGCGATTGTCGGAACTGGCCCTGCCGACCAACATTCTGTCGTTGACCCGTCTGCCTTACGGCCTGGTTCTGGTGGGCGGCCCAACGGGTTCGGGCAAGACAACCACGCTCGCGGCCCTGGTCAATGAAATCAATCGGCGGGATGCCAAGCACATCATCACGATCGAGGATCCGATAGAGTACGAGCATCCGCAGCAGAAAAGCATTGTCGAGCAAATCGAAATCGGTATCGATTCGCCGGATTTTCCAACGGCTTTGCGATCCGCTCTGCGGCAGGCTCCCGACGTGATCGTCGTCGGTGAAATGCGCGACCCCGAG
This sequence comes from uncultured Acidobacteriota bacterium, assembly GCA_963738025.1. Classification (GTDB taxonomy): domain Bacteria; phylum Acidobacteriota; class Terriglobia; order 20CM-2-55-15; family 20CM-2-55-15; genus 20CM-2-55-15. The sequence goes on from CAVTWA010000017.1 coordinate 95,774, forward strand.
ACGATGCGCATTGCGCTCACAGCGGGTGAGACCGGTCACCTGGTGTTGTCAACACTACACACGGGAGACGTCACGTCCACGATCTCACGCGTCGCCGACTCGTTCCCGCCGGAACGGCAGGGAACCATCCGACAGGAACTTTCGATGTCGCTGGCCGCAGTGATGACGCAGATTCTAGTGCCGCGCCTCGGCGGGGGACGCGTTCCAGCCACTGAACTTCTGATGATCGGCTATGGAGCACGCCAGCATATCCGGAGAAATGCACTACAGCATCTTCACCAGGAGATCACGATCACCCGGGCAAAGGGCTCCTTCACGTTTGAAGAATCGCTCGCAACTCTGGTCACGCAGCGACTCATCAGTGCGGAAGAGGCTCGCTCCCGCACCGTGCACCCTGAAGAACTGGATCTCCTGTTGAGTGATAAGCCACGGATTGAACGGATTTAACGGATGGGCGCATTAAAACAGTCCGTGAATGCGCCCAACCGTTAAATCCGTTCAATCCGTGGCTTATCCTTTATACCTTCTTTCTCGGCCGCTTCGGGACAAAGGCAAGAAACCGGCGCGGGTTATCGACCATGATGTGATGCAACACCTGATCATTGATCCCAGCGGCCTTAAGCTTCGGCACGAACACGGTGACCGTTTTCGAATAGCCACTCGACGCATCCGCTGAAAACATCAGATGGTCCGCGAAACCCGCTTCAATCAGCGCCATGACCAGCGGCACCTGCTGCGCATCATTGTTTCCGCCCTGGCGATCGAAGCCGACAAATGCGCCGCGGCGGCATATCGCCTTATGCACGTATACGTTGGCATCCACGAGATTCCCGAGGTGGCCAATGACAACACGGTCCGGTTTGACTCCGGCGTCCTCCAGAATATCGAGTTGTTCGAGCGCGGACTTGCCGGGAATACCGGTGTGCGTGAAGATCGGAAGGTTCGTTGCAAGGTGTGCTTTGCCAACCGCGCGAAACACTTTGCGTTCGTCCGCCGTAATCTCATCCCACGAGCCGATTTCGCCAAATGCGCCCAGAGTATCGTCATCCGCTTGCTTGATAAGCGCCTTGACGATCTGTTCTTCGCTCATCGTGGAAATCTCTTTCGGATAGAACGGCTGTGAGTAAAACCCCCCTCCCGCGACGATCGGCACGCCGGATTTCATCGAAACCTGCCGCAGGAACTCGATGTTGCGTCCCATGTCGGCGTGTCCTCCATCGACGATGCAAGCGACGCCATCGGCTTTCGTCTTGGCAACCTCGGCGGCCATCAGATCGACGTTATGCATGATATCCGGCGGTGGCGTCCCTCCCCCGCCGCCTCGAGCTCCTCCGCCCCCACCACCTCGTGCAGGCGCGGGAGGCAAACCATTGGCGGCCCGGACGGCGGCTGAGGCCGCCGCGAATTTCGCATTGAAATCGGGCCCCAGTTGCATGTGCTCATGGAAAAGCGTGGCGCCCCCGGCGAGTTCCTCGGGCGCATAATCCTTGAGAATCGTTCTGATGACTGCGCCCTTCGGGAACGACGGCGTCTGAGCGAACAACCCTTTCGGGAGTGCTGCGGCTGCCGCAGCGATGCCCAATGCTTCCAGCGCCTGGCGGCGCGTTAAATGATTCGACACTGGCTTTGACATAATGGCCAGTATTGTATGAGAAAACCGGCTCCGTTCGTGTTGCCGTTAAACGTCAGAATCAATTCCTCCACTCCACCCGCAAAACTCAGGCTGGGCCTCCTGTCCTCGTGCATTCCAACAACTGCCGGTGCCGCCCGTAATCGGGCATCAGTGCCATCGGAACCGTACCCGCTGAATTTTTTTTGCGGCGATGATAGTTGCCAAGCCACTTTCCCGCCTTAATCAATGGGCGCGGAGAAAGTAGTACAGGCAGGGTGGCCGATGGAAGAAAAAGAATACCGTCCAGCTGGAGTAGCCTGGCTAACCCTGACAATCGAGCGCAGTGGGATTGGTGATTTATGATCTATTGGTTAGGCGTATACATTCTGGTTATCATCGGCGGAATCGCACCTTTTGTCGTGCTGTACGTAGCCAGTTTGCTTTTGTGGCTGGGTTTTGGAGCCATTCGATCGATGGCGCAGACGCTAAAGCACACCCTGGCCGTTCGGAGAAACTCGCTCACCGCTTTGCCCAAGGGCACCTGACTCCTCTTTTTCAAAGCACTCCCCTCTGAGTCAGGGCAACAACATGCTGGAAGATTTTTGGCCTTTTAAGCCGCGGAGCGGCGAAAGATCGTAGCCACGGCCGTCAGGCCGTGGTCAATTTGTTGTCATCGTAATGAGCCGCGGTAGCGGCGAAAGAATCTTTCGCCTCTCCGGGCTAAAAGGCCAGGAAACTCAATCAACTGATGCGTTGGTATGGAACGCACGTGCCGGCGCCTTTCGGCCTGGAAAGGTTCCGAAGACGCAGTTTCGGAAGCCAGAGAATTGACAACACTTGCCAGCCGATTTTCAGAGTCTTGCTGCAGGCGATCTTTTCCGACGAAATAGCGGGGAAAACCGACGCCAGCTATCATCACTATCATCACCCGTGCGTAACTTTCAAGAGCAGGACGATTCCGGCCAAAAGCAAAGTCACCGCATTTGCGGCGATGATCGGCCCTGCACCGAGCAGAATTCCATAGACCAGCCAGCAGGCGACGCCCGCACAGAGAAGAAGCCACATCGCCAGACTGATGTCCTTGGTGCTTTTCGTCCGGAAGGTCTTCAAAGCCTGCGGTAAAAAGGCCAGGGTCGTAAGGGCGCCGGCAACATATCCGAGAAGATTGACCACCGACCCATCTTATCCATGGCTGACGCTATCCCCCCAGCACGAAATGCAGCGCGAAGAGAATCGTCAGCGTGTAGGTTACCGGATTGTTGTCTTTGTGCTTTCCCGCAACGAATTTGATGATCGTATATGACATGAATCCGAAAGCGAGCCCTTGTGCGACGGAGTAGGTCAGCGGCATCATCACGATGGTCAGGAATGCCGGCAGGGCTTCGGTGAAGTCGTCAAACCGGATGTGCACGAGGTCCACCATCATGAAAGAACCAACGATGATCAAGACGGGCGCCGTCGCCTGCGCGGGAATAAGACCAACCAGCGGCGCGAACGCGAGAGCCACAATGAAGAGAACGCCTACCACGACAGCGGTCAACCCGGTCCGTCCTCCCTCGGCTACACCAGCAGCGCTTTCGATATAGCTGGTAACTGTACTGGTTCCCATCAACGCCCCGAACATCGTGCCGAGAGAGTCGGCGAACAGCGCCTTACCAATCCGCGGTAATTGGCCCCGATCGTTGAGGAGACCGGCTTTTCGCGCCACCCCGACGAGCGTTCCGATGTTGTCGAAGAGATCGACAAATGTAAATGAGAACAGAATAGGGATGAGCCCGACCTTTAAAGCTCCCCTGATATCCAGCTGAAAGGCGGTCAATTTCAGACTTTCTAAAGGATTGCCGGCCGAAACAAAACTGCGGATGCCGGATGGAGCCTGCGCAACACCGACAATCATCGCCAGCGCCGTGGTCGCCAGAATACCGATCAGAAGCGCGCCTCTGACACGGCGGGCGACAAAGAAAGAGGTGATGATCACGCCCGCCACTGCGACCAGAACGCCGATACTTTTCATGTCGCCGAGCCCGAGCAGCGTCGCGTCGTTTTTAACGATGATGCCGGCGTTGCGGAGACCGATAAACGCTATAAACAGCCCGATTCCGACTCCGATGGCGAGACGCAATACCTCGGGTACTCCGTCAACAATCCATTCACGGACTTTCGTTACAGTGAGTATGAAGAAGATCAGTCCCGAAATGAAGACGGAGCCCAACGCAGTCTGCCACGGCAGTTTCATTCCGATAACAACGGCATATGTAAAAAACGCGTTCAGGCCCATGCCCGGAGCGACCGCAATCGGATAGTTGGCATAGAAACCCATCACCAGCGTCGCAAAAGCAGACGCAATACAGGTGGCGGCAAACGTCGCTTCCGGCGGCATCCCGGCATCTTTCAGAATGCTTGGATTGACAAACAGAATATAGGCCAGGGTTACGAAGCTCGTAACGCCGGCCAGCACTTCTGTTCGGATATCCGTCCGACTCCCGCTGAGCTGAAAAATCCGATCCAACATTCGACCCGAGAGCTTACTCCATGCAGCAGCAGATGACATCATTTGCAGCAACCAGGCTGCGACCACGGCACTCAGGATGCTACTGAGAGGCGCGCGTCGTGACTGGTGGCAGCAAGTCACGGGGAAATGCGCGACGGCACGGTACGTCGGCCCGTAACTCCAGCATCTTCATCACCGCCGACAAGGACGTATGAACAACTCTGCTGATGGCGTCAATCTACTTGCTTGCCAGGGCAGTAACTGAGAAGGAGTATCGATGAGAAGAATAATTGTGTCCGGGTTAGCTCTATTTCTGTTCAGCACGATGGCATTCAGCCAAAGCGAACTACAGGGAAAGGGTTCCTTCGAAAACGTCAGACTTCTGACACCCATCGGGGACAAGTTCAAAACAACGGATGTCATGGTGAGATTCGAGCCGGATCGCATGGTCGTCCAGACGATGAAAGATGGCGAGGGCGTCAAGGTGTTTCCGTATTCGAAGATCAGGAGCGCCGAATATATGTTCTCGAAAGGTCCGCGATATCAAGCCAACACCGGCATGATCCTGATGACAAATTTCCTGGCGATTCCATTATTCATACAGAAGGTCGAACGATACCGCCTGGAAGTTCAATCCGATCAGGACTCCGTACTCCTCGATCTGGATAAAAACAATTACAAATCCCTTCTATCCACATTCCAAGCCAGCACCGGACGAAAAGTTGCCGCCGACGGAACGCTCGCGCCCGTCCAGGGAATGGCCTCGATTCAAACCCACTGATCGCGAAGTCACTATGTAGTCGCGGGCTTCAGCCCGCGTTCCGGCTCAAGCAGAAGTCAATATTGTGCGGGCCCTGAACGCGGGCTGAAGCCCGCGACTACATAAGGAAGTCCCCCTCATTCCTTCCATTGCTTCAGCAAACCATCTAAGATTCCAGCATGGAATATCGCAGGCTGGGCTCTTTGAACGTCTCTCTTGTCGGGATCGGCTGCAATAACTTCGGTTGGCGGACCGATGCCGCCGGAACTGCGGCGGTGGTGGATGCGGCTCTGGACGCAGGCATTAATTTTTTTGACACGGCAGATGTTTACGGAGCGGGACAGAGTGAAGAATTCCTGGGCAAAGCACTCAAGGGCCGCCGCGATCAGGCAATCATCGCAACGAAATTCGGGATGAAAATGGGCGAAGGTAAAGAGGGTGCGCGGCCGCAATACATCCATCAGGCTCTCGACGCCAGTCTGAAACGCCTCGGAATCGAAACCATCGACCTTTACCAGATCCATTTTCCGGATCCGAACACGCCGATTGCCGATACGATGCAGGCATTGAATGACGCCATCAAGACGGGGAAAGTGCGCGAAATCGGCTGTTCGAATTTTTCCGCCGAACAGATCCGCGCGGCGCGGGCAACCTCGGGCCCGCGATACTTCGCGAGCGTGCAGAACGACTACAGCATGTTCAAACGCGAAGCCGAGGCAGAAGTTCTGCCGGAGTGCGCCCGGGACGGAGTTACATTTCTGCCGTACTTCCCGCTCGCCAACGGTCTCCTCACCGGCAAGTACCGCAAGGACAAACCGTTTCCCGAATCAAGCCGCGGCAAGGACGCTTTCGGTCCCAAGCTTTTTACAGCGGAAAACCTCGACCGCGTTGAAACCTGATCGAATTTGCCGAATCCCGTGGTCACTCCCTGCTGGAACTGGCATTCTCCTGGCTGGCAGCGCGGCCCGAGGTGAGCAGCGTAATCGCCGGCGCCAAGACTCCCGATCAGGTACGCGCGAACAGCCGTTCGGCGGAGTGGAAACTGACATCGAGCGATCTTTCCGAAGTGGAACAACTTCTGGACTGATCTCCGTGGCTATTGCACGCGAAAGCGCTCCGCAACCTGATCGATCTCCCACTGGTCCGGCTCGGCATGGTGGTTGAAGTAGGTTTCGGTACTTACTCTTTCTGGAACCACTCCAGAACGCAACAAGGCCTGCCGCACCAGCTGAACCATTTCCCCGTTCCCGACGAGATGAAAATGATGCGTTTCCAGTTTGTACATGCCGGTCTGAGCGGGCACCCATTCGGTAACGCGGCCTGTGAAACCGCTCCAGTTTTGCGATGGATTCGTGACGCTATACTGCCATCGGAAATTTGGATAGCGGCGGGCCAGGCTCTCGAGTTCCTGAGTCATGCAGATATGAGACTCTTCGCGAAAACTGGCATATAGCGCTATTGGTCGCGTTTCACCCTCGAGCAGCGCCTTTTCCGCGTATCCGAAGAGCGGCCCGACGCCGGTGCCCGTACCAATCAGGACGATGCGTTCGGCTCCCGGCTGAATCTCATATTGAATCGGCGTGTGAAAGGGTCCATGAAAGAAGACCGTGTCTCCCGGTAAAAGTTGAGACAGCTGCGGCGTCATACGTCCTTGAAAAATCACCCGGTAAAGGTGCTCGAACCGGCGCAGGCGAGGTTCACCACGACTCACCGTGTAAGCGTGCCGCATCACGCCATTGCCGAATTTCAATCCAAGGCTCAGGACATGGCCGGGTTCGTACCCTGCGGTGAATTCATCATCCGCTTCCAGTGTCATCCACATACTGCCACTTGCGACCGGACGGTTCTGGATTACTCGCGCAGGACGCCATCCAGGGAAGACATTGCTCTTCATCGTTTAATTCTAACAATTGAGGCGAGGTCTATGACCATACGTGTCCAAGACAGATGGATGGGAAGCCGCAGATTGGCGCCCTGTAAAGGTTTGAATGTAACGGATGCGATGTAAACCTGGTTTGGCTGTAACCTGATGGATCAGTCCCCGCCTAGTAGGGGGGTGCCTCGCGAAGCGAAGGCGGGGCGGTCTGTTCAAAGACGCGTAGCGACCTTATGAATTTCCGCGAAGCGCTCCTCATTGATCGGTACTGTTCGTCTTTGAACAGACCGCCCCAGCCCTCGCTTCGCGAGGGCATCCCCGCCTGACTCAGGCGGGGAGTTGCCGTCCAGCACATCGCCGCGCGGAGCTACTCCAGCAACCGCGCTATTCTGGACAGCTGTGGTCAATGACCGCGCGTTCGGTCGAAGCAATGAAGTGCGCGGTCATAGACCGCACCTACAGCAGCGGCTTGTAGCCGGTGGTAACGGAGTAGTAGGCACAGGTCTGCCGGGATTCGACGCCGCTGAAACCGACGCCCTCCAGAATTTGTTTCAGTTCTCCGAACGTAAATTGCTGGCCTTGCGTGGCAAGCAGCATCAGCATGGAGAACGCCGCGGTTGTCGCAGGGCCGGCGCCGTCATCGTCGAGCAGCATCTCGTGCAGCATGATGCGTCCACCGGGCGGCAGCACCTCAAACGAGCGCGTGGCGAGCCATCTGCATGTTTGAAAATTCCAGTCATGCCAGATGTTCGAAAAAAAGAGCGCGTCATAGCCGCGGGGCCACAGCTGGCGGAACATGTCGACAGCGGCAGTGTCGACGCGATCGCCAGCATTACCGGCCTTGATGTAATCCTGCGCCACCTCGCACATGGCCGGAAGTTCCATGATCGTGCAGTGCAGATGCGGATGTTGCTGGGCCGCCGCGATCATGAAACAGCCGGAGCCTCCGCCGACATCCAGCACTCGCCGAATGCTTTCGAAATCGTAATTCCTCGCCGCGCCGATGGCGGCAGGCACGGAATGAGAATGCATTCTGGCCGCGATCTGCCGGGCTTCCTCGAGCGATATGTTGCCGGCAGCCCAGCTATCCGAAACACGTCCTTCTCCGGAGATCTGCGGGATACCTTCGGGACCGGCGACACGGTCGGAGCCCTTTTGCTTCAGCTTATCCAATAGTGTCTTCCGGTGCCAGTCGCTCACGGCGACTTCCATCATATGTCCCCAATAGAACGGGCTCGACCTTACGAGATATACGCGAGCTTCGTCGGTAAGTTGAAAACGCCCGGAGCGCTGCGTCAGGAGTCCGAGCGATGCAAGAAGACGAAGCAGGATGCCAAACGCGTCGGACGTCGCCGTTAAGACGAGCGGCGAGTTCGTCAACAGCAGCAGGTTGCTTGTCGAGCGAACTGAACACGCCGGCTTCTTCGGCCGCGGCAATAGCCGCTTGATAGGTCCCCGTCAGCCACAAATCCCACATCCGCCGGTCATCGGCGGTTGGCGGTGCATATTTCATGTATTCCATTTCCAGCCCGATGGACCTGCGTCAGAGCTGATTCAAAAGTTTGAGTTCGTCCGGGTGCGGATCCAGGTAGACCTGATCCTTCAAGTAGACGACATCGAATTTTCTTACGTAATGCCGGATCAACGTAATCGGAACAATTAATGGGACGTGGTCACGGCGGTAGCGATCTATGACATCCGTCAGTTCCGCCCGATCATCCGCGTTCATTTGCTCACTGAAATAACCCGCAATGTGTTGAAGCACGTTGGTGTGATTACGCCGTGTCGGTGTGTGACGCATCACCTCACAGAAAGCATCGAAGTATTCTTTTCCGAGCTGCTTTGCAGGAGTGGATCGGCCCGCACGTCCGAGAAGATTTCCCATCCGCCGCATTCCTGCCTGTTCATGCGCCATGAGCAGGAACTTGTGACGCTCATGAAATTTCATGATTCGACCATAAGTCAAACCTTCTCTCTGAAGATCCATCCAACGCTTGCAGGAGAAGGCACGGGAGACGAAATTCTCGCGCAGCCTGGGATTGTTCAAGCGCCCTTCTTCTTCCATAGGAAGATTCGGAAAGGCTTCCACCAGGCCGGCGGCGAAAAGGCCGCGGCCTTCGCGATTCAGAAAACCTGATGCGCTGTACGTCTTGACACGCTCGAGACCGCAACTGGGCGAGCTTCGCTTCAGCACGTAGCCGCAGAGTCCCTGATCGACGAGTTGTCTCACTCTCTGCTTCGTCCAGTCGTTCATCTTTTGCGTGTGATCGAGTCCCGAACGGGGTGCTACAAGAAGCGGGCCCTTGGCGCCGACCACAAGCCGAAGCGATTCCCGGGGGACCCCGAGACCAATCTCAAATTCCGGGCAAACGGGAACCCATTCCACATATCGGCCAAATTGACCGACCAGAAATTCATCCTTTTTGTGGCCGCCGTCAAAACGCACCTTCTCACCGAGAAGGCAGGAAGAGATCCCGATGCGAACACGTGAATTATCCGAAGCGCCCAATGTTTTCAGTTTAACCTGCATTTCTCACGAGTCTTTGCCAAGGATGGATAAGCCACGGATTGAACGGATTTAACGGATGGGCGCATTAAACAGTCTGTGAATGCGCCCATCCGTTAAATCCGTTCAATCCGTGGCTTATCCGAATCCCACCTCGGCTTGTGAGAAATTCAGTTTAAGAGCCCCGGACGAGATACGTCAATCGATGGCACGGCACAGTAGCCAGTGGCGCAGAACCGGAAAGCAAGCTATCGTATCCGGAATACGATCCTCACAAGGAGTTCAAAATGCGCTATTTGAAACCTGTGGCTTTTATTGCAATCGTCATTGCGGGACTGATTCCAACGTTGAAAGTCCGGGCGCAGCAACGCGGTGAAACGATGGCATGGGCGCCTGTTCCCGTCACGCCGCTGGGATGGGTTGCACCGAACAAGCCACATTGGAAACTGTCGGACCTTCTCACCTTACATAAAGGAGAGGCCAGCTGGACAGAGACAGTGGTGAGCGATTCCCTCCTGCATGCGGATTACATACAGCTTGCGCCTGGTACGAAGACGAAACGGCAATTCCATCCCGACAATCGCGTGTGGTGGGCCATCCAGTCGGGTCAGGTGAAATTCAACATTGATGGCCAGCAGCCGATCGTCGCGACGAAAGGCTTTCTGGTGCAGGTACCGTATCGCAATATTTACAATATGGAAGTTGTCGGCAATACCCCCGCGCTGTTTCTCGAAGTCACAACCGCTGGAACACAGGTGATGTATCCGGCGGACGAGGTTCCCACTCCTGTACCCGGGATGGAGTTCCTGAAGGTCCGGATCACTGGCAAGGGCAACTATGACGAGGTCAATAAGCCATACTTTGACTTCAATACAATGATTACCGCGAACACGCTCCAGCAGAAACGATTTGTCGTCGACGACCGCGCCTTTGCCAACATCATCCGCGGAAACCCTCAACGCGATAATCCGAAAGACAAAGGTCACTTCCACGAAGTTTCCGGTGAGTTCTGGTTCATTCTCGAGGGCCAGATCGAATACAAAATCGGCTCGCTTCCAATTTTCCTGGCCGATCAGGGTGATGTCGTTTACGTTCCAAAACAGACCTGGCACCGCGCACATCACGGCGGCACCGGTCCCTCGACGCGGCTCGCGATGAACGGATACCCCGACTTACTGCACGACTATCAACCGAACGAGGAGTTGCGCTAACTGCCTTCTATGAACAGGATTTCACGCCGCGAATTCGTGACACTCGCAACGCTGAGCGCCGTCGCTGCGCCATCGGCTGTCTATTCCGGACTGCCGCCCCGGGCGGCTGCGATCACCGCGCAGGAGGTCGTGGACCGGATCCGCCAGAAGCTGGGAAGCGAATGGAAAGCGGAGACAGTGGATGGGTTCAAAGCAGGCGACCCCGCAGCCGAGGTGAGCGGCATTGTAACGACGGCGATGGCCACAATGGTCGTCTTGAAGCAAGCCGTCAAGGCCGGAGCAAACCTGATCATTACCGGCGAGCCGACGTTTTATTCGAAATCCGACACTTCTTCACCAGCTTCCGGACGCCGCGGCGGGCCGGCGCCTGCGCCGGATGCGGTCATTACGGCGAAGAACGACTTCATCAAGAGCAACCGCCTGGTCATCTATCGTTTCAGCGACAACTGGCGCCGGCACAAACCGGATCCACTGGCCGATGGACTTTCCAATGCGCTGGGCTGGTCGAAATTTGCGGCGGCCGGCGACCCGGCGCGGGTCACGCTCCCTGCGGTCACGCTCGCTGCTCTTGCCTCCGACGTTAAGAAGAAACTCAACGCCCGAGGCGGGATTCGTGTCGTTGGCGATCCGCAGCTCAAGGTGCAGAAGATCGGACTGCTTCCCGGTACGACGTCCATTCAGGACGCGCTCAAATTGTTACCGGGCGTCGATGCCGTCATTGCCGGAGAAGTCCGCGAGTGGGAATCCGTCGAGTATGCGCGCGATAAAATCAGCGCGGGCGACAAGAAAAGTCTGATTCTCCTCGGCCGGGTCGTCTCTGAGGATCCGGGCATGAAAGTATGCGCGCAGTGGATCAAAACGATTGTTCCGGAACTCACCACAACCTCGATTGCGGTTGGTGATCCTTACTGGAGGCCGTCCTGATGGCCGCTCTCACGGCGGGCGAAGTCGTCGCTCGCATCAAAGCCAATCTCGGCATACCGTGGCGCGACACGACTTACCGCGACACCTTCAAGTCCGGTGGGCCCGACACCCAGGTTCAAGGCATCGCGACGACCATGTTCTGCAGTTTCGACATGGTGAAGCGGGCCGCCGAAGCCGGCTTCAACATGATCATTCCGCACGAAGATACTTTCTGGAACGACCGGGACGACGTGTCGATCGTGAACGGCGATCCTCTCTACCAGACGAAGCTCGACTTCCTGACCAGACACAATATTGTGATTTTCCGCATGCACGATCACATGCACGCCCAACGGCCCGACTTCACATATGTGGGAGCCGCTCGCGCTTTAGGCCTCGAGAGCAGATACGAGACCGCACCGCAGTCCCACCGCTTCACGATTCCCGAAACCACGCTGGGTGCGCTCGCCGCCGACTTTCAGAAACGGCTCGGCGCCAGGGCGCTCCGGGTCGTCGGCGATCCCAACGCGAAAGTCAGCCGGATTCAACTCGGCGTCGGCTACGCCACACCGGCCGTCAACAGTGCCGATATCGATGTCGTGGTGAGCGGTGAATTACAGGAGAGCGATGGCGGCTTCGACAGTCCGGAATACGTACTGGATGCTGTAGCGCTGGATATTCCGAAAGGATGGATCATGCTGGGTCATGACATCTCGGAAGAACAAGGCATGCTCGAGATGGCCCAGTGGGTGAAATCGTTCACGCCGGAAGTTCCGGTCGAACTAATCCGGGCCGGCGAGCCCTTCTGGGCGCCCTGAGTACTTGTAGGCGCGGTATTTGACAGAGCTGTCCAAGATAGACACGGATCAGCGGTGCGAGTGTCTCGCAGTCCCCGCCTAAGTTAGGCGGGGACTGATCCACCAGTGTTAGCCAAACCAGATTTACATCGCATCCACTACATTCAAGGAACAACGCACGGTCACAGACCGCGCCCACAGATCCTTCTTTACAGGCTCAGACGGCCGGTGCTGTGGCCGATCTGCTCCAGTTCGACATTTGCCAGATCCGCCATGGCCAGGAGCAGGTTTGCGGTAGGCTCCTTGGTTTCGACCGCGATGTGGCGATTGCCTTTCAAGCGGCCGTTGGCGCTGCCGATCATGACGGCAGGAGCGTTATTCCGGTCATGGGCATTGCCGTTACTCATGCCGCTGCCGAAATAAATGACGGCGCGATCCAGCAGCGTCCCGTCGCCATCGGCGGTGTCCTTGAGTTTACCAATGAACTCCGCCAGCTTCTGGGCGTGATAGGTCGTAATCCTCGAGTACTTCTCGATGCCTTCCGGCTTATCTCCATGATGGGACACTGGATGATGCGGCTCCGGAATTCCGATATGAGCGTAACTGCGGCTGCTTCCTTCGTGACCGACCATGAACGTGAAGACACGAGAAATGTCGCCCTGGAAGGCAAGACGCATCAGATCGTAGGTCACGGTCATGTGCTCGTCGAAGGTGTCGGGAATTCCAAGCGGCGCCGCCGCGCCTTCAGGAACGGCTGCGGCACGGCTCTCCATGCGATCGAGTTGCTGTTCGACGTCGCGTATATTGGAGAGGTATTGCTCGAGGATGGCGTTGTCGGCAGGCCCCAGCTTCCGGCGCATCGCCGCAGTTTCCTCGACGATCGAATCCAGCATGCTCAGCTTCTGCTTCAGGTTTGAAATACGCTTTTTCGAAGAGCCTGTCTCGCCGAACATGCGTTCGAAGGTCACGCGCGGATTGATGGCCATCGGCAGAGGGCTGCTGTCATCGCGCCACGAGACGGTATTAAAGAAGACGCAGGGATAACCATCGCAAGCGCCGGCGGACGTGCCCATGTCTTCCGTGCCGACCTGAAGCGATCGCATCGGAGTATCTTCGGCGATCTTGTCCGCGATGAATTGATCGATGGTTTTCTTCGATCGGATGACGGTGTACTCCGCCTGCTTCGTCAGCGGGCCCGTGCCATTCAGCCAGGCGGCGCTGGCTCCCATGTGAACGCCGCCATTTTCTGGATTTCCATCCGGAGCTTTCATCTTGCTGATGGTGACCAGGTAGTCCCGAAACGGTTCGAGCGGCTTCATGATCGGTTTGAATTCGAAGTCGCTGCCGACCTTGTCCGGATGCCACAGCTGCGGATAGATGCCGTTCGGCACGTAGACTGCGCCGAAGCGAAACGGCCGCGCTTTGGATTGAGCCGATAATGCCGGGGTCATAGCGTCGAGAAAAGGCAAAGCGACAGTTGTTCCTAGAGCGCCGCGCAGAAACGTGCGGCGGGACAGGTGCTTTCTGGTAATGATCATCGGCTACTCCTTTGTTGCTGCAGTCTTTGCAACGGTGCTCGCAGCCGCCTCGCGACCATAGGCGGCTGCGACCGAAGAATTATCGGTCAATTTAGTACGCATCTGGAAAGGCGAACTCTGGACGATTCCCAGAATGATGGCTTGCATGGCGTAATTATTCTTTGCGCTGTTTCTTACGATATTCCGCACGACAGGCATATCGACAGGCTCGAGCCCCCGGCCCAGAGCGTAGATCATCAATTTTTCCGCTACCGTGCCGGCAAAGACCTCGGGTCTGGCGAGCATTGCCTTGCGCAAAGCAACCGGACCGTCAACCGCAGTTCCGTCCGCAAGAACGCCTGCAGAATCGATCTTCAGTCCTTCTTTTGTGGTGTTCTGCCATTGTCCGACCGCGTTGAAATTCTCCAGTGCAAAACCGACGGGATCGATATTGCGATGGCACGAAGCACACACCGGATTGGCGCGATGCGACTCGAGTTGTTGCCGGACGGTCGATGGCCGATCTTTGGACGCGCTTTCCTCCAGCGCCGGGACGTTGGGCGGCGGAGGCAACGGAGGCGTATTCAGGAAATTCGAGATGACGAATTTCCCGCGAAGCACCGGCGAAGTGCGATTGGCGGCAGCCGTCAGCGACAGGAAGCTTCCCTGCCCGAGCAGGCCGCGCCGGTTGGGATCGGTCAGCGTCACGCGGCGGAATTGCGAGCCGTACACATCCGGGATCCCGTAATGGCGCGCCAGCCGTTCGTTGACGAAGGTGTAGTCCGCGTCCAGCAGATCCAGAACGCTTCGATTGTCGCGCACGATGCTCGTAAAGAAGAGCTCGGTTTCCTTGCGGAATGCCTGGCGGACATTGTCGTCAAAGTCGGGGAACATCAGAAGATCCGGAGTGACCTTGTCCAGGTTACGAAGCTGAAGCCACTGTCCGGCGAATTCGGTCATCAGACTGTCGGCACGCTCATCGGAGATCATGCGCCGGACCTGGGCTTGCAGCACGCCCGGTTCATGCAAGCGGCCGGCGACCGCCAGATTCAACAGCTCATCGTCCGGAATGCTGCTCCAGAGGAAGAAAGACAGGCGCGAAGCGAGTTCAATATCCGTGATGCGATGCGGGGCACCGGGAGCAAGCGCCGCGGGGTCTTCTTCCGCGCGAAAGACGAATGCCGGGCTGGCAAGAATTCGAGCCACACCGGCGCGTATACCGGTCTCGAAATCGCCGCCGTTCTTCCGCGCGGTCGCGTAAAACGCCATGGGCGCCTTGACGTCGGCCGCCGTCACCGGCCGGCGGAAGGCACGGCGTGCAACGGCAGAAAGGATGGTATTGGCGCACGGCGTTTCCTTCAGAGTCGACGCCGGTTTGCAGATGAACAGCCGTTTGCGCGCAACTGTTTCGCTGACGCCCGTAACGTTATAGGGCCCCTGAATGTTTCCGGTGCGCAGTCTGGGAATTCCCGAAGGGTTGTGCGCTTCGAGGCTGTCCCGCAGGACGGGCTGCCAGACGTTCTGTTCCTCGGTGGGACGCTCGATGAAAGTAAATCCGACCTCATGAGGGCCGGCAGTCACTGCGATATGCGGCGAAGTCATCCGTTTATCGATCTCTTCGCGCGAAATCGTGATGTTTTTCGAGCTCGACTCGTGGTCCTCCTTGCCACCGATCGGCGCCGCGAAGACCTGCTCTCCATCGACCGTGACCACAAATTGATGAGGCGTGTCCTGGCCTTCTACTCCGACGTAACCTTCAGCGACGGTGCGCAGCAGCCGGCCGTAAAAAACATATTCACCGTCTGCCGGGAAGTCATACTGGAACACTCCGCCGCCACGGGTACCGAGCGGTAATCCTTCCATGTGCTGGTTCTGCGTCACGGTTGTGCTGATCGAAAATGACGCAGTTCCCGTTTCGCTTTCGGCGTCTCCGACGGCAAGTTCGCTGATTTGCAATGCTGCCGTGAGATAGCGCTCGAGCAGCAGAGGCGAAGTGGTCAGCGCAGTCGCAATATTGTCGAAGCCAAAGTCGCCGCCATCGCTCGGCAAATATTCGGCCGCGTTGATTTTGATGCCGAGAAGATCGCGAATCGCGTTGGCATATTCGGTGCGATTCAGGCGGTGCAGAACATAACGGCCGGGAGTGCCGTTTCGCGCCGCAGCGCTATCGAGGCTGGTCATCAGCGAGGAACGAAAGGCGTTCAGTTCCGCCGTTCCGGGGGTTGGCGAATTTCGTGGAGGCATGGCGCCGACACCGAGTTTTTTAACGACTTTTTCCCAGACGCCGGCATCGGCTCCGGGATCTTTCAAATTCGCTTTGTCCAGGGCGAGCGGCGCCCCTGCGGGGATCTTCGCTTTCTCGTTATGGCAGGTGATGCAGTATTTGTTCAGCATCTCCTGATAGGCAGCCGGCTCTGGTGCAGGGCTGGGCGGAGCAGTTTGAGCGGATCTGGCTTCTGAAGACCAGCCGGCCGTGCACAGGGTCAGAGCGAGGACTGCGAAAAGGACCTTCTTCATTGCTCCTCTCCAGCCACGATGGGGGCAGCGGCCTCAGGTGCAGCAGGCGATGCCGGAGGTGCCGGAGGTGCTGGCGGCAGTCCCATCAGTTCGCGCAGAAGTTTCGCGACTTCCTGCGGCGAAGTAGCGCCCCGGCCGCCACGGCCGCGGGCACCTCCGCCGGCAGGCGGCGCGCCACGTTGCCCGGCCGCTTCTTTGCCGGCAGGCTTTTTCCCTTCGGCCACATCGAGCGCGGTAAGGCCGTCCTTGTTCGTTGCGTCGAATTTCACATGGGCATCGGCCAGAGCGCGGATCATCGCGAGATTCCCGGTCTGCGCGGCCATGTGCAGCAGGGTGGAACCATCCGGCGCTTTCGCGTTGGGATTGGCTCCAGCCTTGAGCAGCAAGGCAAAAGCCTCTTCCGGTTTGCGGCTTCCCGGCTCGCGGTATGGAACCGTTCCGGAACGGATGTATCCCGGGCCGCCCGTCATCTGGGGTCCGCGGCCACCGGTCATCGTCACCATCGATGCTGTTCGTCCCGCGTTAGGATTGCCGCGGCCGCGGCCTCCGCGTCGCCGGATCTGCCGGTGGTTCGGAGGGCGGAGGGGCGGCCGGCAGAACCGGGATCCGATCGAGATCGATGCCGTGGGCGATCATGACCTTGAGAGTTTCGACATCGGATTCGACAGCCGCCCGGAAGAATGCCGAGTTGTCGAAGCGATCGCTGTTGGGCATTGATGTCGAATGGAATTGGCCCGAGAACTGCTTGAATGGATCGGCGCCACGATCCAGCAGCAACTTCACGAGATCCAGCGCGGTCAGCTGGTTGGGATGACTCGGCCGCAACCGCGAACCGTCAAAGGCAAACTGGTCCGTCGTGGAATCGCGCATTTCAACAGCGGTGTAGAGGGATCCATCGTTAACGTCGGCGCCGAGATCCCAGAGGACCTTCGCCACATCAAAACGATCGTTGTAAATGGCGATCATCGCCGCAGAAGCGCCATCGCCGTTCTTCAGATTCAGGTCCGCTCGTCCCTGCGCCAGGCGACGAACGACATCCTCGTAACCGTTTCGCGCCGCCCACATCAAAGCGGTAAAGCCACCGGTGGGGTGGTCGGCATTCTTGCGTTCGGCAATCGAATTGACATGCGCCTGTAGATTCGAATTCGCGCCGGCTTTGAGCAAGGCGTCCACAACGTCCAGATGACCTTCTGCGGATGCCCACATCAGCGCGGTCTCATGTTGAAACGCATCGGTCGCGTTCACATCGACGCCATGGTCCAGGAGCAGACGCACGGCGGGGACGCTTCCGGAACGCGATGCAGCCATCAGGGTGGTTTCGCCTTCGGTGTGCGTCCGCTTGGGATCGGCGCCCGCCTTCAGAAGCAGTTCCAGCATGTCGGCGTTACCGGTCCGGCTCGCTTCAAGAAGAGGCGTAACACCATAATTGTTCGCGATGTCCGGTTTGGCTCCCGCGGCCAGAAGAGCTCGAACGATGTCGACGTCGGATTTGTGGACAGCCCAAAGCAGTGGTGTCGACGCGTCGCCCGAAGCCGTGTTCACGTCCGCGTGCTCGCTGATAAGTCTGCGGACGGCCGGGAGATCGCCCGATTTCACAGCCTTCGTGACTGAACTGTCCCCGGCGCCGTGAATGACGCCGGCCAGCAAAACGACGACCGATACAAGGACCAGAAGCAACCGGGTAACCCGAACCATGGAATCCCCTTCCCTGTGCATGCGGCCGGCAATAAAACGGCCGGCTCAACGTTTCGCAACTGGTGGTGTAACTGAGGACATCATAGTCCGGGAACGCACATAGACCTAACGGAAAATTCGAGTGTAAGGCCTTTGTCTTCCGGTCGTTGGAGGATGTACACCGGCGCACAGCGGCGCAGGCCCGGAAGGCCGTAAGAACGTAGCCACGGCCGTCAGGCGTGGTCTTGCTACGTCGGAACACGAGCCCCGTAGGGCGGAAGATTCGTCTCACTAGTCTTTCGGCCCTACGGGCCTCGAACGTTCCCTAATTTGGTCCCCGGCCTGACGGGCGGGGCTTTATTCTACGCGCCTCCGGCGCTAATACACCTGGCGCAGGTCCGAGCCAATTGAGCAGCGGCGGCGGAGAGAATTGAGATGCAGTGTTAAGAGGTTAATGTCGCGGCGCAACTCACGGCGGGCCTCCGGATCGATCGCCGCGTCGAGCAATTGACGGAGATTAAAGATATCCTTCCTCAACTCCATTTCAATCGGCAGACAATTCGAATTTTTCAAGATCTTGTAGGTCAGGCGAAGATCTTCGGGAATCGCGCTGTCATCATCCAGCTTCAGGGGTTTTCCTTTTCCAGGAAGGTTATCGAACAGGCCCTCCCGCTGCGCTTCCTCGATCCGGTCCTCCGCCAGTCGGTGCAGGAAATCCATGCACCAATTATAACGTGGAACTTTTTGCCCATTCGCTTCGTTTCTCAAGTCAGGAGGACGGCAATGTACTGCTGCAACTGTGGAAGGAAACTGGAGGACCAGGCTCGTTTCTGCTCGGAGTGCGGCACGCCCAGACCGGCGGCGCAACCGCCCAAGGCCGGAACTACTTACGAGCGGCCTCCATTGAGTCGCATCCGAAACGGAAAAATCGCAGGCGTCTGCGGTGGTGTCGCACGCTATTTTGATGTGGACATGACTCTAGTCCGCGTCCTCTGGCTGTTCGCAGCGATCTTTCCCCCTATCCCCGGCATTATTGCCTACATCGTCTGCTGGATCGTGATGCCCCAGGATCCCCCGCCCGCTCCAGCGTCTTCGAACAGCACAAACATCACGGCTGCCGTGACTCACCATCCCTAACGTCCGCGTTGAACCGGCTCGCGATCGTCTTTGTCGCGGACGTTCGCGATTATGCCCACGGAGAGGATTCGATGAAGCCCAGTTTTACATGCAGATAGCGCCAAAGACTTTGCCATGCACCGTGCTTCAGGCAGCGCGGTGTTATATTCTCGAATCAACGGACGCTGCAGGGAGAAAACACATGCGGACGGAGACCCGAAAATTGTTTACCGTCGACGACTACTACAAGATGGCCGAAGCAGGGGTCCTTCGCGAACCGCACCGAACGGAACTCATCAACGGCGAGATCATCGAAATGACGCCGATGGGCTCCCGGCATGCGGTAGTCAGTCGCGTCAACGAAGTATTCATTTCACTATTCAAAGGGAAAGCTCTTCTGCGGCCGCAGCTTCCGCTCCGGCTCAATGACTTCAATGAACCCGAGCCCGACATCGTTTTGCTCAGACAGCAAAAGGATTCCTATTCGGCTGCGCATCCAGGACCATCCGACGTTTTTCTGGTCATGGAAATATCGGATTCGTCCTTACGTTACGATCGCGACGTGAAACTGCCGGTCTATGCGGAAGCCTGTCTTCCAGAAGTCTGGATTTTGGATCTGGCCGCAGATGCGTTGCTCGTCTACCGGAACGTCATTCGCAGAACCTACAGGACGCACTTGCGGTTCGGTCGTGGCGAATCGGTGTCGTGTTTCAGATTCCAGCAGATCCCCATCGAGATCGACGAACTTCTCGGCCGGTAAGCAGGATAAGCCACGGATTGAACGGATTTAACGGATTGAATCCGTTAAATCCGTTCAATCCGTGGCTTATCTGCGAGTCTCCAGCATTCGCAGGCGATCGCCCATTCTTCCTGGGCTCGTATCATGAGGACGCGAACCGCCGAATCCGCGGAAGCAAGATCCGCATCGGCAGAAGCGTGTAGATTCGCGACAGTGTCGAGCCTCAGGCCAAGAAACGCAAAGGGCCGGCAGGCGGCCTGACGCACTTCGGCGGAGTTTTCTCCGACTCCTGCTGTGAACACCAGCGCATCGATTCCGCCCAGCACAGCCATCATCGCGCCGATCCCCGCCTGCAGCCGGTGTATATAAATGTCGAATGCCAGCTGAGCTCGCGAATGGCCTCTTTGAATGAGAGCCAGAATCTCGCGCATATCTTCCGATACTCCCGATATCCCCAGCAGTCCCGACCGATAATTCAGCACATCATCGATCTCGGCCGGTTGCAGCTGACCCTGACGCAACAGGTAAGTGATGATTCCCGGATCCACGGAGCCGGACCGTGTACCCATCATCAAACCTTCGAGAGGGGTAAAGCCCATCGTCGTATCTATGCTGTGGCCGTCTTGAATGGCCGCAAGCGAGCAGCCGTTGCCCAGATGGCAGGTTACTAATCGAAGCGTGTTCAAGTCCCTTTGCAACATTTCTGCGGCACGCCCGGCGCAATACTGATGATTGATGCCGTGGAAACCATAGCGCCGGATATCTTGCGTGAACCACTCATAAGGACCAGGATAGGTTGCCGCCGACAGCGGCATCCGGCGATGGAAACCGGTGTCGAACACGGCCACTTGCGGGACATTGACTAACAGGCTTTCCATTGCCTCGACGCCTTCGAGTTCGGCGCGATTATGCAGCGGAGCAAATGCCGCAACACTGGCGATTCCGTCCTTCACGGCGGGCGTAATCTGAACAGGTTCTTCATAGCGCAGTCCGCCATGAACGATGCGATGTCCAACCATATCGATCTCGCCGGGAGCATTGACGGTGCGGTCGTCGCCTTGCCACATCATCCGCACCACATCCTGCACCGCTTCGATATGCGACGAAACCTTGCGTTGAGTCCGTTCGGGCTTTTGGGAAGGATGTTTGATCTCGATGCCGGCAACGTCGCCGTGCCATTCGATCTTCGCCTGCCACAGACAGGGCAGGGGATCTTTTGGCAGAGTTTCGCCGAGCTCAAAAAGAGAAATTTTGTGGCTGCTGGATCCGGCATTCAGCACCAGAATTTTCATATTTGCACCGCCGGTTCCAATTTTCGGAGTTCTCGTTGATGTTTTCGAGTCTTATTCCCATTTCGCAAAGTCAGAAACGCGGCAGGCCCGGCGGGCCGTCAGAGTACAGCCACGCCTGAAGGGCGTGGAATCTGATGGCAGGTGCGATAGAGCCACAGAGTGGCGAAAGACTTTTCACCGAAACTTTCGCCACTCTGTGGCTGGGATCTTTACGGATATTCATACCCACGGCGCACGCCGTGGGTGCGCTCTACCGGCCCTCCGGGCCTCAGTTTCGTTACAGCATTTGTGGCGGACCACACTAAAAAAAGCCACAAAAGATCCCCGGGGTCTAAGACGGCTTATGTCAGCAGCCCAAAAGCGCGCCGCAATCATCGCTTGCTGACTCAAATGGTCAGAATTTTAAACGGAGGCGCCGTTTATAGGGTGATTTTGCTGCGCATATGATGTCTTAGGTTCACTTCGAATGGGGGCACAAAAAAGACCTGTGGATCAAGGTGTATGGCTGCCCTCACATTTTCTGACTCGTGTCTGGGCGACTGCACTCGATTAGCACCGAGTCGGAGTTCCCGGCGCGCCGGTCATCGCGCACTGAAAGTTCTGGCTTTGCAGGTGCCGCGTTTTTTATAAAGTAGTTGCGAAATATGAAAGAGGGCCTTCATGCAGGAGCATTCCGACGCGCTCGTCTTTTTCGGGGCGACAGGCGACTTAGCGCATAAACAGATTTTCCCCGCGCTTCAGGCGATGATCCGGCATGGGCATCTCGACATGCCGATCATTGGTGTAGCGAAGTCCGGCTGGAACCTCGAACAACTCAAGCAACGGGCGCGGGACAGCGTCGAAAGTCACGGCGGTCTGGACGCGAGCGCGTTTGCGAAGTTGTCCGGTTTGCTTCAATACATCGATGGCGACTACGAAAACGAAGCGACCTACCAGCAGTTGCGCCGCTTGCTCGGCAATGCTCAACGGCCGCTGCATTACCTTGCGATCCCGCCAAGCCTGTTTGCCACAGTCGCCGGCGGACTGGCCAAAGCCGGTTGTACGAGCAATGCCCGTGTCGTGGTCGAGAAGCCGTTCGGGCGGGATCTCGGATCCGCACAGTCACTCAACCTGACGCTTCGCCAGTTTTTCCCGGAATCTGCGATATATCGAATCGATCATTTTCTCGGGAAAGAGCCGGTCCAGAACCTTCTTTACTTCCGCTTCGCCAACACCTTCCTCGAGCCGATCTGGAATCGCAATTATGTCGATAGTGTACAGATCACGATGGCGGAGAAATTCGGCGTCGAATCGCGCGGCCGCCTCTATGAAGAGCTCGGCGCGATCCGCGACGTCGTGCAAAACCACCTGCTTCAAGTGCTGGTATTGCTGGCAATGGAGGCACCGGTGAAGCGGGACGCGGAAACACTGCGGGATGAAAAGGTTCGCCTGTTTAAAGCCATCCGACCACTGACACCGGACGACATCGTCCGGGGACAGTACGCCGGTTACCGCTCCGCCGAAGGTGTCGCGCCCGATTCGAACGTCGAAACATTCGTAGCTCTCCGGCTCCATATCGAAACGTGGCGCTGGGCAGGAGTGCCGTTTTGCATTCGCGCCGGCAAAGAGCTGGCGGCTACGGCGACGGAGGTCATGGTTGAATTGAAGCGGCCGCCTCAAGCCGTTTTCGACGGTATCGGGATGAACGGGGCCAATTACCTTCGGTTTCGCCTCAGCCCCGACGTCTTTATTTCGATCGGCGCCAAGGTTAAAAAACCGGGCGAAGAAATGGTCGGCGAAGATGCGGAACTCATCGCACACCAGCGCGACGCCGAGGAAATGCTGCCCTATGAACGATTGCTCGGAGACGCGATTCGCGGCGACCCCACCCTATTTGCCCGCGAGGACAGCGTCGAAGAAGCGTGGCGTGTCGTCGATCCCATCGAGAGCACGCCGACACCGGTTTACAAATACGAACCCAACACGTGGGGGCCTCCCGAAGCCGATGCGATCATTGCGGGAAACGGCGGCTGGCAAAATCCAAAAGAATCGGCGTCTTAAACCAAACTTCGTCGCCGCCTGGCAGGGCCTCAGGGGATACCGCATGCCGGTTGTATCGCTTATCCTTCTGACGCCATGTATGCCTGCATCGGCTTCAGTTCTGTCAGAATCCTTATCCAGCGCATCGGAGACGCGCATGATTGGGATGGCCGCAAGCGCCAGGAATTCAAGAATAATGCGTTGATCGCTTTGACCGCCCGCCGTTATGGAGCTCACTATCATCACCACGAATCGAATCGATTTCGAACTGCTGGCCGGAGAGGTCAAAGTGCGCGTGCTGGCGGTCCAGGCCTGAATTGGTTCTGGCGAAGACGTGCCGGTCCAGGTAGACCTGATCTGGGTGTCCACATCTGCACTGTCGCAGCATGAAAACTTTGAACGCTGTCATCTGGATCTGAGCGTCTTACGCGCTCTTGCCCACGCGCTTCACGGACGCCTCCAGGCTGCCCGCTGTGCCAATGTGATTGAGACGGGGGTCGAGCATAACAGTGCCTGGTTAATTCTTTTCTGTCATGATCAGAGGATTATGAAATGGGAATACTTGGTCGTGGTCAGAGAAAATGCAGGCTTCTATGGCGGAACACTGGCGCTGAGTTAATCTTCTCCGTCCTTGAGTTTCTACACCTACACAGCGCCCATTAATCATCGGTTCTCCGCCTCCGCGGCCGCGATCTGAAACAGCTCATCGATAAACTCTTCCCGGTCTTTGTCCCGTCTCTGCCGGGGTAGTCGCAGGCCCCGCTCAAGAAGGCGCGTTAGTCTGGCGGTCCCTTGAAGCACCTGATCAATACCCGCCTCTAGCACCTTTCTCGCGAAATCCTGATCTTCCTGTCCTCCGGTCATCGTTCCTCCTGTTTTCGCCTTACTGGCGGGCGCAGTCTATAGCGCGCTGGCATTGGGCAAAGCAACAAATAAAACGGCTGAAATCCATGCGGAGCTTGGCTTTCAGCCGAACTGATTCCAACTATTGTAAGGTATTTACTTCGTGCGGCCGGGGCAATTCAGAACGTGCGGCGGATGTGAACGCCACTTTGAATCCGCGCAAACGACGGTTTTACCACCTTGTTCAGTTCGCAGCTGTTTTCAGGCGCCAAATGTGCAGGCATCGGCATAAGCCCTGAGGCCGTCAGCATTTTGCAGTTGCCTGCTTAGCTGGTCGCGCTGCCCGTCCGTGCCTGACCTGCTTGCACGGACCCGTTTGCGGGCGCACACTGCAAACATGGGGTCGAAGGTGTCGGTGTTCATCGGGTCGTCGATGAACGGCAAACCCGTCGTCGAGAAGCTGCTCGCCTGGTTCACCGAGCACGCGGGCGAGCTGGCGGTGACGCCATGGTTCGACGGGACAACGTTCGAGCCCAACAGGGGCATCCTTGAGTCACTAATCAGGGCGCTGCGCGTGCACGACTTCGCGATCCTCATTGCGACAGCCGACGATCTCGCGAACGTCCGTGGCCAGAACATCATCCAGGCGCGCGACAACGTCGTCTTCGAGTTTGGCCTCTTCATGGGGAAGCTTGGTCGCGCGCGGGTGTTCCTGGCGCACGCCGACACGATGATTGGACCCAGCGACCTGACCGGGGTCATCACCGTCTCGTTCAAGGAGAGCGACGTGATCAGGGGCGATCCAGCCGCGATCAGCGAGCTGGGCAACGCGCTGGCCAATGCGATCGAGAAGGCCAACGACGAGGACGGCGGGTTCTTCGTGCTGTTCCCGTCGCTACGCAACGACCCCTTCTACCTGGACCTCCTTTCGGGGATCGCCTCCTCCTCGGCGGAAACGCGCGACGTGACGTTCCTGGTCCCGAAGGAAGCTTACAGCGGTGAGCAGTTCCTGGACCGTCTCGATGAGCTCGCGAGCAAGCAGCGGGGGTTCAAAGGTGGCCTGATCGCGCCCACGCTCGCCGGGATCAACTCCGAGGAGGTCCGTGCGCGGATCGCCCGCTTCAGGATCCCGATCGTGATCGTCGACTTGAACCCGTTCGAGGACGGCAATCTCCCGGACAAGGTCTACTACGTCGGTGTCGACAACTACGAGGGCGGCAAGCTGGCGGCCCGCGCCGTGCACGCCGCGCTCGCCGGTGCGCAAGCGCCGCGCGTGCTGATCCTTGCCAACCAGGACGACCAGCCAAAGCGGCATGCTGGCTTCATCGATGGCCTCGGCAGCGGCTACGAGACCCACGTCGAGTTCTGTGCCTTCAGTGCGCAGGCCGGACGCGATGCAACCATCGACGCCTTCCGGCTCTACGCTACCACTTCGAGGCCATTCCACGCGATCTTCGCGGTCAGCGACGAGATCGCGCTCGGCGCCGTCGACGCGCTCTCGGCGCTCTCGGGCGACCCGGCCAGCCGCGACGTGATCGTCGTCGGGTTCGACGGGATCCCGGCCGTCCGCACCCTCATCAATCTCCGGATCAGCCCGCTACGGAACACAGTCGTGCAGGATGCCTACAGGATCGGCGAGACGGCGAAGAGCACGCTGCGGCGTATGGTCGACGGGCGCCTGCCGGCCGGCACCAGCCGCAAGCAGCTCGTGCGCCTCCGGCTGTACCTCGACCCGGACTCCGCGTCAGCGCGCGCTACCGGCGGCTAACGGAAGGGTTCCGATTTTGTCGCCACAAAAAAGAATAGCTTGCGAGGACGATTCTAGCTTAACCGGTTTCTCACTCACTCTTCCCGCCAGTTGTCTTTGAGCAATCTTCATTTCAACAATATCGATGCGAAACAGCATTCTCCGCTATAACGGAGCGACGGGCGCTTTCATAGATTCCTTTGTAACGCCAGGAAGTGACGGTTTAGCCGTCTGGAGTGCAGGCAAAATAAACTTCGATCGCCTATACTTAACGGCGTCATGTGACCGGAGTGGAACTCGCTACGAGCTTAACCGGAAGTATCGATTGCCCGTGAAAATTGTCAACTCTCTTCAGTGGAGGAACTATGCCACGCCCGATCTGCTTCATGATCATGCCGTACTCGGTAAAGGCCACTGGAACCGCGGTCGGCAGTGGAGCCCCTGACAAAATCAACTTCGATCGGCTATGGGATGCGGCTCTGCGCCCAGCCATCGACAAGGCCGGATATGAACCGGTGCGCGCCAACGAAGATATCGGTGCACTGATCATAACGGAGATGATCGAACGTCTCGCGATTTCGGACTTAGTGCTGGCAGATGTCTCGATCCCGAATGGAAACGTTTACTACGAATTGGGGATCCGCCATGCCGCGCAGCGCCAAGGCTGCATCCTCACCGCCGCAACGTGGGCGAAGCCGCTGTTCGACATCGATCAGATGCGGCAGATCCGATATCCGCTGCCCGCCGAAGTCGTTTCGGACGACACAGCGCAGAATATTTTCAACATCGTCCATGCCGCCATACCTGTCATGGCTCCGGGCGACTCGCCGTTCTACCAGGTCTTTCCTCAATACCCGAAGTACGACGAAACCCATGCTACTGCTTTCAAGAAGACGATCGAAGAACTCTCCCAATTCCAGGGCGAAATCGTCGCGGCACGATCGGCGTCTGGTGATGCACGGACTGCCCGCGCAATCGAACTCCGAAAACGCTACTACTCCGGGGGGCCGGTCCAGAAAGCTGTTGCCATCGAGCTGCTCTACCTACTACGCGACTGCACCGACTGGAAGACGGCCTTGGATTTCCTCGACTCGCTGCCCGAGGACTTGAAAAACACACCATTGGTGAAGGAGCAACGCGCCCTCGCCGTCTCGAAAGCCGGAGACCACGATACTGCAATCGGAGCGCTACGGTCATTGATCTCCACGACCGGAGATTCTTCCGAACGCCGTGGTCTTCTCGGCGGACGTTATAAGAAGAAGTGGTCCGTTGGAAGAGACTCTGCCGACCTTGATCGAGCCATCGCCGAATACGAAGCCGGCATGAAACTGGACCTCAACGACTACTACCCGTCTTCAAATCTGGCACGTCTTTACCGCACCCGAAAACGCCGCGGCGACGATATCAAGGCCCAGATTTCGGCGGCCATTACCCAAACGGCCTGCGAACGAGCTAAAGCACGAAACGCTGCCGATGAGTGGCTGAATCCCACGCTGCTCGGGTCCGCTTTCGATACTGGTGACGTCGATACGGCCGATGAACTCGCCAATCAGGTCGTCGCCGAAGGTCCTGCTGCATGGAAGCTGGACGTGACTCTGAGCGACTGCAGAACTTCGTCTGAACTTCACGAAGAGCCGCGCAAAAGCGAGCTGATCGAGATCGTGACTCGACTGGAAAAACTGCTGCCTAAGCCGATGGCCGCAAATCCGTAACGCCGGGTGCAGCAACCTGTCGTCCTTCGTTGAGTTTTGTCACACTGTAAAAAAGGACGCCACAAGACAAATCAGTGCATTTCCAGGTTTTGTTGCAGCAACTCCTTTTTTAATGGTGTGACAAAACCCATCGGCTCCATCTCGTCATGTCCAGCGTGTTGACAACAGTTGGCTGTTACATCAAAATGCCAGCCGCACTCACCGAGAAAAGCTAATAATGCCGGAGGGAACACGTGTTCGGATCAATGATCCTCGAGGTCACCGTTGGTGTCGTATTCGTTTATCTGTTGATGAGTTTGATGTGCTCCGCCCTTGCTGAAGGCGTTGAAGCTTTTCTGAAGAAACGCGCCTCGGATCTGTATCGAGGCTTAATCGAGATGTTTGGGGATCCCTCTGGAAGCGGTTTGGTGCAAGAGATCTATGATCACGCCTTGTTGTCAGGACTCTATAAAGGAACATATGCAGCAGGTGTCACCAACAACCTTCCGTCGTACATTCCATCGCGTGTGTTTGCTTTAGCCCTGCTCGACATCGCCACGCCTAAGCAAGCCGCCGCCGTGCGTCCGGCCGGGAGCGGAGGTGCTGGAACGGCAACGGCGCCTGCAATGGCAGCGACTTCTTTGCACGATACGATTGCGAAGCTCGAAAACGAACGCCTGCGACAAATCTTGTTGCCGTTGATCGACAGTGCCGGGAATGACTATGCGCGTTCGTTAGAAGCCATTGAAAACTGGTACAACGCTTCGATGGAGCGCGTCGGTGGATGGTATAAACGACGGGCTCAGTTGATTCTCTTCGGTCTAGGTATTGCCCTTGCTGCAGCTATTAATGCAGACACGATTGCGATCATTCGTGTGCTGTCGAGAGATCCGGTGGCGCGAACGACATTGGTCCAAGCCGCGCAAACGTACACTCAGGAGACTCAGAAAAACAAGGACGCTTCTACTTCTACGCAGCCTGATCCGAAGGCCGTCTTCGACAGCAGCATCGCCAATATCGAAAGGCTCGGATTGCCTCTCGGATGGGATCGTAATAATGCCCAGCTGGTACCTCAGGACGGTGGTTCCTGGTTCCTCAAAGTGCTGGGGTGGTTTCTGACTGCCGTGGCTGTTTCGCTGGGAGCGCCATTTTGGTTTGACCTTCTCAATCGGTTCATTTCGTTGCGTGCGAGCGTCAAACCTAATCAGGAGAAGCTCGCGAAAGCGTAGGCGGGCCATTAGAAACACGTATTTATGTGTGCCTGACAGTCTACCCGTACGGTCCAAAAACTATAATCATGCGCCTGCCGGTAGTAGTAGTTCAGCATTCCTCCAAGTCGACGACGGACCTGCACCGTTCCAGTTCTTTCAGCCGTAGACTCTGCTGCCGTCAGGAGCCGGTTATGGAGTCCCTCGTTATGTACACAAAAATCCGATTTGCTGGGCTTTGAACGAGAGCATGGCGAATTCTCGCTCAGGCCGCAGTCGGCATTTGGTCTAAGCCTCGACAGTGCGTCTGCCATCGATAAGATTTGAAATCCAAACCTTTAGTCTCAGGTGTTTCGATCGGCGTTGCCCCGTTCAGGGCGGCATGGGTGCGATGGTTGTTGTAATAGCTCTTGAACGCGCTTAGCTTCAAGTCCAAATCCCGTTTGGTCAAAAATCTCGAAGCACATTGAAAAGCTTTGGTTTCCGAACTCATCATTTCCTCGCACTGCTTTTCTTCTGAACCTGTCCCTGGCGAATTCCAAATTAGGCTGAAATCCAATGGTTTAAGCGCTGTTAAAATCTGACTGCGTGATGTGATTATCCTCCTTGTCCATGTGTTTACCACGATTGTCCGCGTCGGTGGCCGGGCGGTGTGCGCGCCGTGATCGCAGAATCCATTCTCACGAAACATCAATTGTTGATCCTCAATCGTTCGCGCCGGCGTGCCCCAAATCTGCGCATCCTGGATCGCCTGATCGCTGCGTTCTGTTCGCTTTGGATTAGGCCGAGCAGGTTTCATCGAGTGGCGATCGAGTTCCGGCCATCGACATTCCTGAATTTTCATCGCGCGATGGTGCAACGCAAATATCGACTGCTGTTTTCACCTAAGCAAGGAACGAAGCCAGGACCGAAAGGCCCGACTGCGGATTTGATCCAGGCTGTCATCGAGATGAAGCGGCGCAATCCACATGGGGATGTCCGCAAATCGCCGAGCAGATCAATTGATCGTGCTTCAAGGAGCATCTGTC
>CAVTWA010000018.1:0-5857 GCA_963738025.1 uncultured Acidobacteriota bacterium
TGGCTTATCAACTCCGGGCTAAAGCCTGTCGTGAATAAAACTCAAACGAAACGATCGACGCGTCAATATCGAGATCGAAGCCTCGATTCTCAAGATCAGGCTTAGATCTCAGGACTTCGCGGTAAAACCACTTGCCGCGGCGATTGGCGGATCATCGTTGGACATATGAGGATAGTTATAATAAGCGAGGGGGCTACCAAGGGACAGGAGCTTCAAAACAACGAACACATCGACCGGATTACTGGCAAATAATAAAAGACGGCACCGGCCCTGCACCCGGTGCCTTTTTTCTTCCGTGGGTTCGGACGTGGTTCTAGACCTTTCGCTGGCGTTTCCTGGACCAGACCGCGAGGCCGGAAAGGCCAGTGCCCAGAAGCATCAGAGTCCCCCGGCTCAGGAACACTCTGTATGTTCAGTTTACTGCATTCAATACAAGTACCCACTGGGCCGCTGTTTCCGGTTGTTCCGGACTGAATATCGACGCCGAAGTAAACCGAAGCACTGCCACCGTCGGATAAGTCCTTGAAGCTCGCGGGGGTGAGGCCTCCCGCGGTATTGATGACGTCAAAGGAAACCGATCCGAATTGAGCATTAGCACCGCCGTTCTGATTGAAGCAGCAGTTTATTGAATAATCGAAGTCCCCGAATCCGTCGAACTCTATGCTTCCCGCGGAGGTACTATCCAGGCTCCAACCGGATAGCGTCGCGTTCGCAAGGGCAATCGTGGGAGTGCCAATGATGTTGAAGGCAATCGTCGACCCAGGCAGACCGGTGTGAATGAATTCATTCCCGTTGTCCAGGGAAACATCGAAGTGCACCGTGCTCCTCATCTCCCCCCTGCGTCAACGTGATCGTGCCAAACGGAGCGGAACCGCATCCCCCTGTGCAATGATCAATGCCTAAAGTATAGCTGTCCGCAGAAGCAGAAATCGGAGCGAGTACCGTGAAAAGCAGGAGAGGAGAACCGGAAAATAACCACAAACGAAATCGATTCGAACATTCCATCGTTTTAACCCTTTCTTCCCTGAGCGGATTGGTCGCAAGCTTGGGCCTGCGCACTGCCGAATTCTCTCGAATTGATGGATGTTCGTTACTAGATCGAAGGTAGTAGTTTAGTGGATCGAAGGTAGTAGTTTAGAACTGCCAAGCAAGACGGGAAAGCCTCCAAATGATTGAAAATATTTGCCTTAATCCTCTTTGCTCAGTTAGAGATGCCGGTCAGGAATTACGTGCCGGGCTGCGCTTGTAAGGTCCGGGGGCGCTATCGTATAGGCCCTTGAGGGCGTCGTACAACCCGGCACGGATCGTCCAACCTTCTACAGTGCGAATGTGCGCTGGCGATCGCTTCCTTGTGTAGTTATCGCTCTGTTCAAAATGCCCAGCGCCTACCACGAGATGAGCGGGCGCGCCTATGCCGATTATGCAGGCGGCACTCCCGAAGAACGCGAACCCAAGGTATGGGAGCCGGTATTCAGGCAGCTTTCGGAATGGTGCGTACGACCAGGGGCGCAGGTTTCTGAGCATCGATCACCTTAAGACGGCAGAGGCGGCAGGCATCGAAATGGGCAGCCTCCTCCTCTGTGAAGTTGATGCCTTCATTTGCGAAAGCAAGGACGCGCAGGAAATGAATGTGACGTCCCGTCATAGGAACAACGTCACGATTACTCATCACTCGATATTTCTTGAGTATCTTCTTCATTACTTGCCTCCAGTTAGTTAATCAGCGTTTCCGTTTGCGCAAAAGCATGGCCAAATGAGTGTTCTCGTCCACGGCGCCACAGAATCAAAGTTTTGGTTTGGAAGGAGCCTTTCAAGTGCCACTGTGCTGAGAGGACCGGTTTGAAAATTTGTGGAAAAGTTCCCTGAGAACACGATCCTTTGAATTGGCCTGATTCAATGACGCAAGAACTTCGGCTTCCCGCTGAAAACGGCTTAGTGCGCAGGATCGCGCGAGAACTCGTCGGGCACGATCTTGATGTCGTCATCACATCGCAGTGTGAAAATCGCCGGCTGCCGAACTAACTTCCTCTGCTAGTTCTCGTCAGGAGGCGCCAGGCTCTCGATGGCGGGTACGAAGTAGTAGCCCCGGTGACGGGTCGCGTGTAGTTCGTCAGCGCATCACGCTGGCCTCCGATCAGCCCGGCCATGCTCTCGAGCATCTTTTGCAGCCGCGCCTGGTCGGCGCAGAATCCTACGAACATCGTGCCGTGATCGGTGAACGTTCCGAAAGGCATATTCCGCCGCAAGATTTTTCCGAAAATATCCTGGTCCGTCTTCGCGGCATGGGCGTCTGCCGGTTTCGGGTCCAGCTCGATGCTGTCGGGTTTCGTGCGTCCGATGACCTGTTCCTGTTTCCTCTCCTGCAGCGCTTCCCACTTCGCGCGGTCATCCGGCCACTTCTGCAATAGCAGAACGCTGCCGCCCGCTCCCGGCCGGTCCGGCGGAATCATCACCACCTCCGGAGCCTCGGTCAGCTTTGGGTTCTCAGTGCCGTCGATGAATCCGGTCAAATCATGATTGCCGCGGTACGGCCAGCTTGCGGTCTCTCGGCAATCTGCGCAACGGCCGACAGCGCCTCCACCGCATCACGCGTCAGGTCGAAGATGTAGTCGTAGGTGCTGCTGGTAAACCACAGGACAATCGTGCTGCGTGGCAGGCATCGTGTAGCCGTCGAGCCCGACGAGGTTCTTGTTGAAGCCGGCGATCTCTACCGGAGTGTCGTCGGGAACGAATTCGCGCCACAGCTCCGGGCGGAAACCGACCACCAGGTTGACCCCGCCGCCGGTGGTGCGAGGTTTGCTGAACGCCTTGACGG
This sequence comes from uncultured Acidobacteriota bacterium, assembly GCA_963738025.1. Taxonomy (GTDB): domain Bacteria; phylum Acidobacteriota; class Terriglobia; order 20CM-2-55-15; family 20CM-2-55-15; genus 20CM-2-55-15. Next base: position 2,816 of record CAVTWA010000018.1, read on the forward strand.
TAGCCACCAGATCGCCACCCGTTTTGCCATTCAAGAGATCGAACTCCAGGAACGCGTGCGAAGGATTGCCTAACGTGAAAATCCCATATTGAGCTGTGCGCATGTCGTCAACGATAACAACGCTACTTAGGCTGGTGGAAGAGGTTTGATCCGGCACAACGACATCTGTGGCAGCGATGCTCCGCACCTCAAGCAGATGGAGGGCTTGAATGGGGCCGGGGGACAAACACTCACTCCGTCCGGAGGCATTCCCCACAACGCTTTTTCCCGGTCATCGCGAAAACCGCTACCGTGCGGGCGCCGTAGTTCGTTGAGGAAACCCGCAGTTGGGAACGGTGCAACTGTGAGGCTGTGAACGAATCGGAGTTTACCGCTCTCTACGCGGAAAAGGTGCGAGTCCGGCACAGTGGTTGGCCAGCGAATGAAACCGACGACAGCTCCAATTTCGGGATCCGCAATAAAGCGGCGGTTGGTGAGCTTCATGCCGCTGGGAACACCGACATTGCAACTGTCCTCAGGTTGGCCACGCCCCGTGCGGATGCCGCCTTCCAGCCGGTTGCATGGCGTACCCCAGGGTACCTTGACGCTGTTGTCGTCGAAGACATCGAAGTACGCGTTGGCCGCCGCAATCAACGTCTGGCGGCTGTCGCGTGCGGCTGCGGGAATCGGACCCCAGTTTTCTGAAGAGGAATATTTCAAATAATTGTCGGCATTGAAGAGCCGATCGTCGGCGTCTGTCACGAGCGTCTCGAGTTCCGCAATCCTCCGGTTCGCGACCTTGGCGCGAACTCCAATATAAGGATGACTCTTGTCCGTGACAATGACTTCTGTGAATGTTTCGCAAATCGTCGTATCGAGCAGGCTGCGGCTGAAGTCGATCTTCAGCGCACTTTTGACGATGCCTTTGTCGAATGCGGTTTCCACGGTGTTTTCGATGTACTTCGCCAACACTGCCAATGGCAAAGCGGCCGGACTCCCAGTTCGTTGTGCTGCAAGATAAGGCCTCACTGCGGACTGCAGTTCCGCCCGCGTGCACGTCGCCTGTCCGTAACCTCTCGGCGATATGGCGAGAAAGGCGCACAAAACGACGAAACCAGCAGCGATATTCCGTGTCATCGACAACCTCCATGGTTCGAGCTGAGAGTCACCATTATGGTGAAGGTGCGGAAGTGTCAAGAGTCCGCGTTGATAGTGCCTATTTAGCCATTGCGGGCGCGAAAATGCGAAATACATTCCGCATCCGGTCTTGGCCATAGCCATAGCGCAGCGTCGATTGCGATATATGCGTGACACAGAGTGCGTTTTTCGCGGAGTCAAATGCTACTTTACCTGACCCAGAATTCCTTGACGGTATCGTCGTTCACCGATAACCTCAACGCCCTGGCGTCGGGGAAGGGTTATGAGGCGAGTCCTATTGTTCCTGAGCACGATCACCTTAGGTCTGAGCGTGGCGGCATTCCAATCGCAGCAGAAGCCGGCGGGAACCGGTCACAACGGAAAGGCTTATCGCTTCAACAAAGTAAGGGAAGGCGTTTATCACGTCATCGGAAGCGCGCTAACGGTCGTCGGTATTCGTCGGTCATCGTCAACGACGACGATGTGATTCTCGTAGACGACCATGTATCGCCGGCGGCCGCATCGGTGTTGCTCGACGAATTGAAAGACATCACAACCAAGCCCGTCCGATATGTCATCAATACCCATTTTCACTACGACCACGCGCACGGCAACCAGGTCTTCGCAAAAGATGTCGACATCATTGGCCACGAATTCACCCGGGAAATGCTGCTGGGAGGAAAGCGGCACAGATGCCTCTCTATCAGAATTACGTCAACGGTCTTCCGGCGCAGATCGAGAACTTGAAGAAGGCTGTAGCCGCGGAATCTGACGCGGGAAAAAAGACGGCCGCCCAAACGCGTCTCGACATCGCGCAAAATAATGCGGCTTCGCAGGCCGAACTCAAGCCGACACCGCCGAACGTGACGCTGCGAACGGAAATGACGTTGCATCGCTCGTTTCAGGGCAGCGATCGTGAAATTCAGATCCGCTTTATCGGCCGCGCGCACACGGGTGGCGATGTCATCGTGACTTGCCCAGAGAAAAAGTCGTAATGACGGGCGACATGCTCGTTGGCGCAGGTATTTCGAATATGAGCGACGCTTATGTGAACGAATGGGTATCGACACTCGACAATCTGAAGAAGATCGATTTCGAAACCGTGCTTCCAGGCCACGGCGAAGCGTTCACAGACAAAGCGAAGATCGACTACTGGCAGGCGTACCTCCGGGACGTCTAAAGCGAGGTCGGCAAGCTAAAACAGCAAGGCGTGTCTGCTGAAGATGCAGCCAAACGAGCGGACTTGACGAAGCACAAGGAACATTTTCCAACGATCAATGGTCCGGGACTCCCGCTGATCGCCGTCAATCGGATCTACCAGCTACTCGACCAGAAATAGCGTTTCGCGGATGTTTATAACCTCATTGTCGTCAAGTCATGCAGGCTCAAGTTGTCCGAGGATCAGACGCCGCCGGATCGAAGTAAAAAGAGTTTTCCAATCGAGTGTGGTTTGTCCCCCGCCCTAGAATCCTGAAGACGCAGAATCCAGCCGCAGTCGGTTGCGCACCGATTGAATGAGGGCGCGAGCGTGTGCGTAGTCGTCAACAGTCTCTGGTACTGCGGGCGCGACAATTGGAAATTCAATCCGAACCATTCCGCCAAATGTAATTTCCCGCCATTTATCGACCATATTTTTCATCGCGGCATTCATTCTTCTCACAGTTGCTACCTCCTCATTCGGTCCCCATCGTGACCGCAACTCTGAGACCCAAGCTGTCCTCTGCAGAATCAATGATCTAGGGGTGCCAGTCCTGGCAAAGTGACGAAAGTTGTCATTCCTGACGACGAATGCCGGCATGGCGCGCGCTCGAGCCATCCCTCGCGCGGGACTGCGATTTTGCACCCTGCACACCGTGTCGTGCGAGGGAGCGTTGTCCAGGAATCTTCAGTATCCCCGAGCCGCCGGCCCTCCCTTGCATCGTCACC
>CAVTWA010000019.1:0-8101 GCA_963738025.1 uncultured Acidobacteriota bacterium
AGGAACGGAACACAAGAAGCACAAAACCGCGATCCTTGTCAATGTGCCTGGGTATCGTCCTGATTCAGGACCTTTAGTAGCTTGCGAGAAAACACGGGTTCGATCGATGTGCTAGGATGGCCGGCGGAGAACGCTCATTGATCGGCACGCGATTAGCGCAGTACGAGATCACGGCACACCTTGGCTCAGGCGGCATGGGAGAAGTCTATCAGGCCAGGGATTCCAAACTGGGAAGAGCAGTCGCGGTCAAACTCCTGCCGGAGGCTTTCGCACGCGATCCAGATCGCGTAGCGCGGCTTGAGCGCGAAGCGCGACTTCTAGCGTCATTGGAACCATCCGAACATCGCCGGAATTTACGGCTTCGGACGTCTGATCGAGGCAGTTTCGTCGTAATGGAACTGGTTGAAGGCGAAACGCTGGCGCAAAGGATGACTAGAGGTCCCCTTCCCGTTGATGAGACATTGCAGATCGCCAGACAGATTTGCGAAGCACTGGAAGCGGCCCACGACAAAGGAATCGGTCCGTCGGGACCTGAAACCTGCCGAATATCAAGATCAACCCGGGCAATCAGGTGAAGGTGCTGGATTTCAGGGTCTCGCGAAGGCCATCGAAGCACAATACGTCGAACGCGAGCATGTCGAACTCGCCAACTCTCAGCATGGCGGCAACGAACGCCGGAGTCATTCTGGGAACTGCAGCCTACATGTCGCCGGAACAGGCAAAGGGGCGCGCGGTCGATGGCCGGACGGACATCTTCGCCTTCGGGTGTGTGCTCTACGAAATGCTGACCGGCAAGCCGGCGTTCGACGGCGAAGATGTAACAGATATTCTTGCGAGCATACTCACGCGTGAACCCGATTGGGCCAGACTCCCGGCAAGTGTGACGGCACGAGTTCGCGAGTTACTGCGGCTGTCCCTTCAAAAAGACATCAAAAATAGACGGCGTCACGCCGGTGATTTGATCATCGATATCGATCAGATAACAACCGAATCGTCCGGAAGTCCGATCACGGCGCAACGCACATCAGGAAATCCTCGGCTGGCGTGGTTCGCCACTGCTGTTCTCGCGGTGGTCGCGTTAGTAGCTATTGGATGGTCGTCGTTACGTTCGGTTCCTGCTGCTCCAGAAATGCGTCTGGACATAACGACGCCATCGATATCGGAACCTCCGCAATTCGCATTGTCGCCCGATGGGCAAGCCCTCGTCTTTGTCGGCGCATTAAACGGTCCCGCGCGACTCTGGATTCGGCGTCTGGACACCTCAGAAGCGCGGCCCTTGAATGGAACTGAAGGAGCGAGTTTTCCATTCTGGTCTGCCGACGGCCGTTCCATCGGTTTTTCTGCCTCTAACAAGCTTTGGAGAATGGATCTGGACGGAGGAGCGCCACGGGCGATCGCCGAGGCGGCCCAACATACCGGAGCGACGTGGAACAAAGACGGGGTTATCTTGTTCTCTTTTTCACTGACAAGTCCGATTCTCCGAATATCCCCGGCGGAAGGTTCGGTTTCCCCGATCACACGTTTAGATCCGTCGCTTGTATACGGCCACTTCGCGCCGCGCTTCCTCCCCGATGGTAAGCATTTTCTCTTCTATGCTACAGGCAACTCTGCCGGCCGCGGAATCTACCTGGCATCGCTGGACGGAGGCGAAGCGAAACGCCTGACGCCGGCGGACTCTGACGGTGAATACGTCGAGCCGGGATACGTTCTTTACGTCAACCAGGGAACGTTACTCGCCCGCCGTTTGGACCTCCGCCGCGGGGAAATGACTGGCGAACCGCAAACCATCGCGGATTCCGTTCCTACCATCACGGCTATTGGTATCGGCGCATTCTCCATATCGACGAATGGCCGGATCGCATACCGTTCCGGCGCCGCCATTCAGCGTCAAGTGGTGTGGTATGACCGCTCGGGTAAACGCACCGAGGCCGCAGCGCCGGACGTCAATGAGTTGCAATCGGTCGAGCTTTCTCCAGACGGACGGCGTGTCGCGCTGGACCGCACGGTGCAAAGCAATCGTGACGTTTGGCTGCTCGATCTCTCATCCGCAAGAATGACTCGCTTCACGTTTGATGACGCTCAAGACGGTTTGCCGGTCTGGTCGCCGGACTCGACCCAGATCGTTTTTGAATCGAAACGCAAGGGACCTTACGATCTCTATTTGAAAGCTGCCGGTGGGGGAGGCGTGGACTCACCGCTTCTGGAGTCCCAGTATGACAAGTGGCCGCTGGATTGGTCCAGTCACGGCGACTACATCCTGTATTACGAGGACAATCCGAAGACCGCTGGCGACTTGTTGGCTCTGCCAGTGAAAGCGGCCGATCCGAAAGACAAAACACCTGTCGTGATTGCCAACACTCCTTTCGAAGAAATGAGTGGGCAGTTTTCACCTGACGGGAAATGGGTCGCCTACCAGACAAATGAGTCCGGCCGGAATCAAATTGTCGTGCAAAGTTTCCCGAATCCATTGAACAGATCGCAAGTTTCGAATGACGGCGGCACACAGCCGCGGTGGAGCAAAGACGGCAAGGAATTGTACTTTCTTGGACTGGACTTGAGGATGATGGCTGTGACAGTCCGATTCTCAGGCTCGTCTGTGGATTCCGGTAAGCCAGTCTCGCTCTTTCAAACTCGAATTCCATCCGTTCCCAAACCGCAATACTCTGTTTCTGCCGATGGCCGGTTTCTGATCAACGAACAGGTCGAAGAATCGGCTGCGACACCTGTCACGCTCATTCTCAACTGGAAGCCAAAATAAGCATTGGATTCTGAATAGAACCCTATAGCAGCCGACGAAAACGCCCGCAAAGAAATCAATCTGCAGAACAACTGGCAATGGGACGGCGCTTCCGCATCTTGAACGTGGTCTGGTCATAGAATAATTCGTCGGCGTGGAGGACCATTTCCTCGGTCTTCATTTCAACATGGCCGCGGTAGTGCATTCGACCGCCTACGCATGCTCCGAGCTTTTTTCTGCAAGTTCCAGCCATTGCTGACGGCGGAAATGGCATTAGCTGTTGTGCTGCTGACCGGAGCTGGAGCGATGGTCCACAGTTTCCTCAACATGTACACCACCAATCTGGGCGCTGGAATCGCGAACATCCGGAGCATGTTTCTGCACTTGCCCGAGGAAAGCAACCTGCTTTCCATGAATTCGAGCATGCGTGGCCAGGTCAAGAGTCAGGACCCGAGGATCGCGCTGGCGGACAATTGTGATCCGAACACGTTTCCGGCCGGTTTGTGCGCGGTTCTCTCACGCCCTGGACTGTTGCTGACCGCCAGGCGGCTTGTAATCACCAATTTTCACGAAGTCAATTCGCATCCGTGAAAATTGTTTCGTTTTGATACATTTCGTCCAAAAAAAGTGACCTGTCCCTCTTTTTCCACGCTGGCCGGACCCATTTACAAAAAGGCGGCGCGATGCTCCAATGGCCGGACCAATGAGGAGATGGACATCTATGAAGAGTCGCGCGCTATTGCTGTTGGGTGTTGTATTGCCGTTTAGTTGTATTGGGTTATTCGCGCAGGATATGGAATCCGGACATCGACCGGAACCGCCTCAGGCGGGTGTTCACTGGGCGAAAGGTCAGGCACCGAGCGGGCAGGCGGGCAACTCGCCAAACCTGCTGTACCATGGCGGACCGGTCATGGGTAACGCGACGGTAACTCCGATTTTCTGGGGACCCAGCTGGGGGAACCACAATTGGGTCGGTGACAAAATGACGGGTCTTGCCAGTTTTTACAAAGGCATCAACCAATCCACGTATGCGGCTACAGTCGGCGAGTATTCCGACTCCGCTAATACACCGCTAACCTCGAATATCGCTTCCTACCTGGCTGTCATCGATCTGTCCCAGGCCAGGAACGGCCAATCGACTTCGCAAATTCTGGCGGAAGTCTGCAAGGCGATTCCGAATCCCGTTGCCAATGGGTACTACCCGGTCTATACCGATACCCCGCGGCACAATGCCGGATTCTGTGCCTGGCACAGCGCCGGCACGTGCGACGGAAAACCCGTGCAGTTCGCGTTTTTCTTCAATCTGGACGGTGATCTGGGCTGCGACCCGCAGGACACATCGGGCAAGCATTCCCAGGGATTGGCGGCACTGGCCAACGTCTCCGGTCACGAACTTTCCGAAGCCCGCAACGATCCGCGCCTGAACGCCTGGTACGACAGCGCCGGTTCGGAAAACGCCGACAAATGTGCCTGGACCTTCGGCACACCGTTGTTGACCTTCTCCGATGGCAGTCAATGGAAGATCCAGGGCAACTGGTCGAACAGTGCATACAGCACTGCTGGTCGGGGTTACCCGAATTCCAACGGCCAGAAAGCCTGCATCGACGGCGGGAATTATAAATAACACCGAACGAGAGTGAATAAGCCGTCCCTGGCTTATTCACTCTCGCGAGCGCCCTCAACATACCGATTAGTTTTCATCCTCATCGTTCGAACGAGCCAGTCCCCGCACATTTCTATAAGACCGAGCCTCCAATGAATAATTGGCAAGATCAATGAAGAGGTGTATACGAGAATGGAGGTGATTTGTGACGCTCGTTACAATGATTATCGCCGCCCTGCTTGCCTTTCAAACAGCTAAAGGTTCCATCGATGGTGTCGTGTCCAATGCCGCGAATCAGCCGATTGCTGGCGCACAGGTAACACTGGTGAAGATACCAGGGGGAGCAGGAACTATAAGCGGCACAGTCGGGTTCGGTCCTAACAGCCGGCAGACGGCCGCGACGGATTCTGGAGGTCATTTCATTTTCTCGGATCTCGAGCCGGGTACGTATTCCGTTCAGGCCGCTGCGGACGGCTATGCAACGCAGCAACCCACACCTCCGCCCGCAGGTCAAACCGGGACGACCGCGACTGTCAGTGTTTCGGCAGGCGAAGCCAGGACTGGCGTTGTCCTCCACCTGACTCAGGCAGGCAATGTCAGCGGGCGTGTGATTGGATCAAACGGTGAGCCGGTCGCGAATATGGAAGTCACGTTATTGCACCCCGGCTACAGCGTACTTGGTATGAGTATGGCGCAGATGGGTTCGGCCCAGACGAACGACAAAGGCGAATACCGTGTGTTCTGGGCGCCCCGGGGCTCTATTATCTAAGCGCCGGTTCGCCCACGCGGCCGGTGCTGCTTAATGCGACCACCGGCGCAACCGCGAAATATCCTCAGACGTTTTACCCGGGCACAAAAGACATGTCGGCCGCGGCCCAGATTGAAATTACTCCTGGCGGCGATCTCAACGGGGTCGATGTCCGTTTGACCCCGGAGCCAACATTTCACGTGCGAGGACGTATCGTCGATGCGACGACCGGACAGCCTCCCGAGAACGTGAGTATTACGATCGTCCCGAAGAGTCAGACGGCCGGTGGGTTGTTTTCTTCAAGCAATCCGTTTAATCCGAAGGACGGAACGTTCGACCTGCGCGATGTCCTTTCCGGTTCTTACTGGGTCCGTGCGCAGTTGCTGATGCCGCGCGGCGCGGCAGGTGGCGCAGTGGGCGCCGCCGGCCGTCAACCGCTGGGATTGACTGCAGTCGATGTTTCGGGAAGAGATGTGGACAATGTCGTGGTTACGGTCTATCCGCCGGGGTCTATTCCTGGCCATATTCGGTTCGATGGGCCTTCGCCGGCTGCACAGTTCCCGATGCGAGTGTCGCTGCAAGCGGCAACCCTGGGAGTGTTTTTAGGGGGGATCCCACAACCGGCCACCGCTAAACCGGACGGCTCATTTTTAATCGAAAACGTACTTCCAGGCGAATACCGGTTGGCGCTGCCCGGACTCGGTCCGGCACTTCCTGGAAACAGATACCTTAAAGAAGCCCGGCTTGGTGCGACAGACCTTTTGACGGAACCGCTGGTCGTTTCCGGGCCAGTATCCGGCGAACTTCAACTCGTCATGGGCGCGGATGGCGGCACCGTTACGGGAACCGTAACGGATGCGCAAGGCCGCCCCGCGCCTCAAATACAAGTTGAATTAATCCCAGCCAACCAGGACCGGCGCGATTTGTACAAGCTGAGCATGACGGACGCGAACGGCCATTTCACGTTACGCAGCGTCGCACCGGGCTCCTATAAAGCCTTTGCCGTCGATCCGCAGGCGATGCAGACATTTTTCGATCCGGCAGTCATGCAGAGATTGCAATCGAATGGCACGGCGGTTACGGTCGGCAGTACCTCGACAGTGAACACGGACCTGCGGGTTATCTCTGGTCCCCGCTAAGCGCTATCTCTTTGTGGGAGTCGCCATCGATTGGTAACAAATCGGTAGACCGCCGTTTATAAGCCGAGGAGCAGACATCGACAGATAGCCGCACCCCCCTCCCCGATCCAAGCGCTCTAGCCTGGCTGAGCCCGGGGGTGACGACAAAACGTTTGCTGATTTACAAACCAGTTTGCCGTCTGCAAAGTCGTTTGCTGATTTCGAAAATCGTTCCCTGATTCCGAAAGTCGCTTCCTGATTTGCAAAGTCACTCCCTGATTCCGAAAGTCACTTCCTGATTCGCAAAGTCACTCCCTGATTCGAAGTCGATCCCTCATTCCGAAAGTCAGTCCCTGATTCCCAAAGTCGATCCCTGATTCCCAAAGTCGATCCCTGATTGCGAAGGTCATTCCCTTGTTTCGAAAGTCGTTTCCTAATTGCTAAAGTCACTCCCTGATTGCCGCAGTCGTTCTCCGATTGCCAAAGTCACTCCCTAATTGCCAGAGCCGTTCCCCGATTCCCAAATTCGTTCCCTGATTCGCAAAGCCGTTCCCTGATTCCCAAATTCGTTCCCTAATTCCCAAATTCATTCCCTGATTCCCAAATTCGTTCCCTGATTCCCAAAGCCGTTCCCTGATTCCCAAAGCCGTTCCCTGATTCCCAAATTCGTTCCCTAATTCCCAAAGACGTTCCCTAATTACAAAGTCGTTCCCTAATTACCAAAGTCGTTCCCTGATTCGCAGCTGCAACATCCCGGCGCCTAAAAAACGTAACCTGTTGGCTTTCAGCATGATGCGATTCTTCCTCAAAAAATCTTCATTTTTCGCTTCCGGTTTCTTCTTTGTCGCCGGTTTTACATAGAGAGTGGGAGCGAGAGATGTGGTGGCAATCGCCGCCGCGGATCTCCCCAAAACCGTTAACCATTAACAAAGGAGGTGGCACACTATGCCAAACACAGTTCATTTCAAAGCGTTGATCGGTTTTTCCAAGCTGTCCGATCTGAATGTCGTCAAAAACGGCATCGCTGTTCAAACCAACATGACCGGTAATTCGAAATTCGCGAATGCGCCGGTCAACCTGGCGGTCCTGAAGACCGATCTCGATTCGCTGACGGCGCTCATTGCCGAAGCGGCCGATGGAAGTAAGAAGGTAATCGCCAGGAAAAACCAGCAACGTGAAGTCGTGATCGGAATATTGCGGCTGCTGGCGCGTTACGTCGAAGTCGTTTCTCAGAGCGACCCGGCGGCGTTCGAGACGAGCGGATTCCAGCTCGCTTCAAGGACGAAGACGCCAGCGGCGCCGTTGTCCGAAAAGATCCGCAAAATCGATCGCGGCGCCAACAGCGGGCAAGTTCTCGTATGGCTCCAGGCTGTTCGTAAGGCGGGCAGCTATGAACTCCACTATGGGCCGGCCATCAACGGCGGCGCACCCACCACATGGACAACGCAAGGCGTTCTGAAGGTGAGGTCGCCGATTGTTCTGACGGGCCTGACGCCGGGCGTCGCCATTGTTCCAGGCTCGCGCTCTGCTGAAGGACGGTTACACGGACTGGAGCGACCCGGTTACGTTCATCTGCACATAGCTGAGTAAAGAATGCGGCAAACCAGGCGCGAAACTCTTACGTCTGGATTGCCGCATTTCCCAAAAGGAAAGGAACACAAAAGTCTTAGCGCGGCTACGCCGCAACCAAATAGCGGTAGTAACCTGAGACCACGGCCGAAGTCGTCATGAGATGTGTGGAGACTTACCCGCGGGCTTTATGCCCGCGTTCAAATTCCAGCTATTCAACGTCCCCAAACACAGAATCGACTCGGACGACCCCGGAAGTTAGTCGCTTATTCCAAAAAACTGGTTAAAAAAACTAAAACTTACAGCCTTGTTACACAAAATCCTTT
>CAVTWA010000020.1:0-285211 GCA_963738025.1 uncultured Acidobacteriota bacterium
AACCACGTTTCATAATGCACACCTCGCTATGACATTGAAAAGTAGGGGTTCATCCGCAGGGGAATCGGTTTTGTGGGAGTAAGGACTGTGCTGAATACGGTTAACGAGCCGTTTCGCACCTTCGCTTTCGAGAGTTGCGCGAGAAAAGAGCCAGGTGACCGTCCGGAGGGGATGCTCTGCCTGAATCTCGCCTTTTAGGGCTGCATGACGGAGCGCGGTGGAACTGATGCTTAGAAACTGCGCCGCTTTCGTGAGATTCATCCAATCAGGTGAGTGTTCATCGACCGGTTTATAGCGAGGGATCTGGTGTTTGCTGCGCAATGAAGCCACCAGTTTGCGTCTCCATCGGTTTCCGTCGGATCGTCAGTTGATGGCTTCGATTAAGCGCGCCAGCGATCACGTCATCCGTGCAGGTGTGAGCCAAAGTTCTACGGCATCCACGACTTCTTTGGGCGTCTGGCAGGTGTGCTGACCCCGGTGCCGCCGTGGCAAACATAGCTGCGTATGGGCTCCGCCTTTCCAGTGGATGACGAGATTGACTTCACCGGCTACGGCATCCACATCCGCCACGATTTCGTGGATCAAGGTTCGCACGATGCGTTTCTTCAAACGAATATCCGAACTGGGATTCCCCCACACTGTTTCCAAATTCTGAAGCTAATTCCAACAACTCTTCCTGGGGAGGCGCCACCATATACATCGGACCATCAGAGTGCTGATCGATCCGCGTCTCCAGTTCTCGGACTCGTTGCAAGGCGACATTCCAGCGTCGTTCCCCAGTTCATCGGCAACCAGGCGATTTTCTGGATCGGCGTGGTCGTATTGTTTCTGCGCTCGCTGGGGCGTTATAACGCGCGGCTTCCAGATCTCGCCTCAACGCCTCCAGAACTTCGTCTCGTTGGCGTACTTCTTCTTGGCTGGCCATGATTGCCGACTCCACTGCTACGGGCTGAACCACGCGCAGCAATTGCTGGCCGATGGCTTCATCGACCGTGTCCACCGAAGGCGATGCATCTGGGCTCACCATTATCCAGCCAACCGCGATTACAGCTATAGCGAACGACATCGTGCTGTTCTCCCGTGTATTGCACCGTCAGCTTGCGACCGCAACGCCTGCAGCGCAGCAGGCCACTTAGAAGAGCCAACCCACTTTGCACAGCACCGGATTGTTGCCCATCCCGCGTATTTCCGCCGATTGCCACCTGGACCTGTTCGAACTGCTCCCAGCTAACATAGCCCTCGTGCGTATTGGGCATTAACACCAGCCACTGCTCACGGGCTTTTGTCGGGACCGCTGTCGCGGCTCACCATCTTCGTACTGGGATTATGTGTTCGCTTTTCCCGTAAGCGTACGCTCCTCCGTAAGCCGGATTGGTGAGCAGGTAGTAAACCGTTGCATATTTCGGACGCTTCCAATCGATCGTGCCCTCGACTGTCTCCACGGGCAGTTGGAGATCGTGTTCCAAAAACCACAACAATGTCTGTCGCACCGTGCCCAGTTCCGCGAACTTGCTATACACGGACAAGATGGCTTCTTGAACACGGCGATCCGGATTCTTTTCCAGCCGATCTTCGGCTTTCACGTATCCGACCGGCGCACGGACAATCAACTCCCCGCGCCGCGCCTTGGCCCGCCGTGCCTCCAGCGACCGCTGGCGTAATAAATCCAGTTCGTATTCGTTCAGGCTTCCTTTCAGTCCTAACAGCAGTCGATCATTACTTTGTCGTGGGTAATATGGTCTCTTGGTCGACCAACACAGTGTCCACCACGCGGCATACTTCCCACCAGTTGCTGCCACTCCCGGCTGTTGCGGGCGAATCGAGACACTTCCCGGGCGGCCACTGCGCCCACTTTGCCCATGCATACTTGCGTCACCATACGTTCAAACCCGGATCGGGTTACCGTTCCCGCGGCGGAGCAACCCAGATCCTCATCGATGACCTCGATCTCTTTCCATCCCAGGAGGCGCAGCCGCTCCTGCATCGCATATTGCAGCTTCTGGCTCTCCAGATTGTGATGCACTTGATAGGTCGACGATTGTCGGACGTACAACAACGCCTTCCGCCCAATATGTTGGCTTTTGACTTTGTCACTCATCGCCGGCCTCCTTGTTTTGAAGACTGCGTTGGTTTTCCCAATGCTGGCGTAACAATCGTGATAGCAGCCGGATCGCCTTTTGCTTTACCTCCGGGGGCATTGCTGCCCACCCCGGAATCGGTGTTGATGGATGGAATAATTCCAATTGAGATCGTCTTGGATTCGGTGTCCGTTGCATCAGCGCCTCCTTCGAAACGCTGAGCTTCCTTCACCATGGGGTCATGACGGGAGGCGCCGGCAAGCAGCTCTTTGAGACTCCGTAGCGCTTGGCAGCTGACGACGGGCGCATCGACCGGACACATCGTTCGGCAGGATGAATCGAACATCCATTCCGGTATCTCCAACGCGCTACCGTGCGCGGTCTCTTCAACATGGCACCGAAACATGACGCGAACATTCTTCTCTACTCTGGCATCAACAAACACTGAACGATTGCGCCATGGATGCCATGGATAATGGACTGTTCGCGTTTCGGAAATATGGGTATTTCGTTGTTGACTTGTTTAACCAGTACCGGACGCATGCCGGGTTAGATGGTCGCCTGCCAAACCCCGGCGGCCCGGCATCACCGATAAGCTTCGCTTCGTATCGGTGGCAGAAACACTGTCGCGGGTTATACCAGACGCCGATTGCCGCCTGATTTTATGAATTCGCCATGAACAGGGGCAAAGCCGGGGGCAAAATCGGGGGCAAAACGGCCGGAACAGACCGAAATAGGCAACAATGGACGACAGTCAAGTGGTTGAATTGACAACAGCGTCCAATTAAATCTTGGGCTCTTAACCCAAAGGTCGGAGGTTCAAATCCTTCCCCCGCAATTTCGGGCGGCTGAATAAGCCGCCTTTTTTATTTGAGTTACAAGCCACGTTGATCATCTCTTAACAAGTCGGGGGCAAAAAAATCGGGGGCAAAACTAGCCTTCGGGGGCAAAATCCTTCCAAAACGCTCCCTCGATCAGCTCCGCCGCCTTCTTCAAATCATCCATGTCTCGATTGTTGTAATGCTCATCGGTCGTTGTCATGCGCTTGTGTCCGAGTTGAACCGCTGCCAATTCAAGACCGCCAGCCTTCCGTAAATACTTGCTCGCCGCCCGGCGGAACCCATGGAATCCGTCTGCGCGAGGCGTGCGTTGGATGCCACACCGGTCGAGAACCGGATAGAGCACTTCCCTTCTCAAATGATCGGGGTCATGTGGACGAGGATCGTCATCGGATCTACAAAACACGAAATCATCGGGGCCGATATTTTTGGAGCCTTCAAGATGCTTCACTAGGACACGCTCGAGAGATCCCGGCATATGCCTGACATGCTCCTGGCCGGTCTTCGTCGAATCTTGAAGCCGACCTCTCCAAAAACTCTTTCCGAAAGTTATCGTTTTTGCATCCCAATCGATATCCTTCCACTGAAGCGCCAACAACTCGCCCGCACGAACGCCAGTCAGCGCAATGCACCAGAAGAGGACCTTCCAGCGCACCGGCACTTCCTGAAGAATGTTCTGAACGTTTCCCGCACTCCAAATCGGCATCTTCTTGTGTCTGTGCTGTGGCCGATGCAGCTTCCGTCGTACCGGATTGTTTTCGACCAGATCGTGCGCCGCTGCGACTTCGAACATGGCGTGCAACAATTGATAAACGTTCAGAACCGTTTTGGGACTGAGGTGTTTGTCGGCCAAACCTCGAAGAAATTCGCTGATGTGCGTAGAAGAGATATCGCTGATTTCGACGGAGCCTAACACCGGGAGGATATGGTTCTTTAATGTCGCGGCCTGCGAGTCTCGCGGGTGCACATTCACCCGACCGTTTCGGAACTCATTCCGACAATGCTCGGCGAACTTCAGCCGCTTTAAAGGCTCCGGCCACATTTCCAGCGGATAGGAGATCGGCTTTAAAGAGAAGCCGGACACGACGAGTTGGCCGAAAGCTAAGTCCGCGAAACTTTAAGAGAAAATAAAACAGGGCAAGAAATACAAAGGAATTCGCTTCATCCCGCCCGGTGCGGCCGGGGCCCCTCAAGAGAAGAGCCGAGGAACTCTTGAACGAGTACGGCGATTTGATCTGCTGCCGTATCCAAGGCAAAATGACCGCCGTCCACGATGTGAACGTCAGCATTCGGTACATCTGCGCGATAGCGTTCCGGCTCGCCCGGGTCGAACGAGAGCTCATACTTGCCCCATATCACCAGCAGTCGGGGTTGGTTCTCGCGCATCCACGCTTGCCACGTCGGGTAGGCCTCCACGTTGGTTCGATAGTCATAGAACAAATCGCTTTGAATCTCAGCCTGGCTGGTCTGACTTAGAAAATAAAATTCATCAGTCCAGAGATCGGGGTTGTAGCGTTCCACATTCGGATCGTTTCCAACGTGACGAGTGCGTGTCGCGGATAACGAGAGCAAATTTGGGCGCAGTGTGCTCTCGTTCGAGGCGCGGTCCGTCCAAAAGGCGCGCCGCGTCTTCCAATTCGCACCGAGGCCTTCGTCGTGTGCGACCGCGTCTTGAACAATGAGAGCATTCACACGCTCGGGGTGCGCCAGCAGCATGCGAAAACCTACCGGACCGCCATAGTCTTGCATGTAGAGCGTGTAGCGCCGAAGGCCAAGCGCTTCGATAAGATAATTCATAATCTCGGCATAGTGATCGAATGTATATGCAAAGGCCTTCGGGTCCGGCCAATCGCTGTGTCCGAAGCCGGGGTAGTCGGGTGCGACCAGATGATAGCGATCGGACAACTTGGCGAAGAGCGGCTCGAACATACGCGACGATGATGGAAGTCCGTGAAGCAGAAGCAATATCGGCGCGTCTCTCGGACCGGCCTCTCGGTAGAAAATCGAAAGCCCGTCGATCTTCATCGTGCGATAGAGCGTCGGATATTGCATTGGCTGTCCCTTTCCGTTAACTCCTGCCAATTGGTTATCAGGCGATTTGTTCTTCTTCGGCATTAAGTGCCGTCAGAAGAAGTGTCAGAAGTGCTTCGTCAGAGAACGGATTCTGACCTGAGATCACCTCGCGATCTTGCAGAACGTAGCTCTCCCACGGAGCGGCCACACTTACCGCAGCGCCCGCCGTACTCAAGGCGAAGTCCGGGTAGAAGAGAACCTTGCCACCAATCTCAAGCGGCTCCCGCTGCTGTTCTTCCGCCGTCGAAAAGATCGTCACCTTGTATCCTGAATAAATCCAACCTTGAGCCTTTGCCTGCGCTCCAGTTGTATCGCCCGCCGCCAGTGCGGCGACTACCTCCGTCGAATTCGGAAGCGCCGAAAGTAGTGAAATCGGGCCATGGCAGAGCACTGCCGTAGGCTTGCCTGTTTTATGAAAATGTCTCATCACAGTGCCAGCGTCGGGATCATCGAGAAGGTCCATCATCGGGCCATGTCCACCGGGGACGAAAACAGCGCTATATTGATCGAGGCCGGATGCAATGACATCCGAGATGCGGGCTGGATTCTTGAGTGCAGTCAGGCTGTCGCGGAATTTCAGATAGTCTTGAAGCTTAGCCTCGTTCCCACCAAAGAACTGGGCTATAGCTGAATTCACGTCCATCTGTGGCGTATTGCCTTGCGGATTGGCGAAAGTAATTTCGTACCCCTCCTTCATCAGGGCGCGAACCGGGACCGTCAGCTCGTTGAGGTAATAGCCCGCCCCGGCATAAACTTTGCCGTCTTTCAACGGCAAGCCATGACCGCTCGAAACTAGCACTAAGACTTTTCCTTTCGTTGTCATTTGTTCACCTCTCTTAAATCGGATGTGTTTTCGGGCGTCACAAGGGCTATTAGCGCGACTTCGCTTTCATTGTGGGTTTTTTGGTCGATGGTTCGAATGGTGGGCGGATATCCGCGAGCGTTTAAATCCGCCCATCATCCGGTCGAGGGTTAACCGTACTTGAGATCGGTGCTCTGTCCGACCTCGATAATATACCCGTCAGGATCGCGGATGTAGCAGCGAATTTCGCCATACTTGGGAATCGGCTCGGTGATGAACTCGGCCCCTCGACTCTTCCATAATTCATAGCACGCTTGAATATCCGCAACCCGGAAATTCATAAAGCTGTTGATGTGACTCGGGTCGGGGACGCTGAGAGTCACCGTCGGCTTATCCGGGGTCGGCCCGCCTCCAACGTTCAGAATCATCCAGATATTCGCAAGCTGAAGGTACGCAGGTGCGTTGCCGTCACCCATGCTCAGAATGCGAGCCCCGAACACCTTTTCATAGTAGCGGGCCGATCGCTCGATGTCGGCGACGGTGAGAAACTGCGCGATGCTAATCCCCTCTAGCGGAGGCATCTCATAGCTCTCTTGCTCGATTTGTACGCGGCTCATTGATGACTCTGATTCCTTTTTCATTTCTGCTGTCCTCTCTGTTCGCAAAATTATGTCAAGCCACCAGCAAGATTCCCGATGCCACCCTTTTCTGCCGCCGCTTGAGCCTCGGCCGCCTGACGGAGTAGCAGGGTTTGGCTAATCGGGATTACCAATTTGCCACCTAGCACCGCTTCAGCCATAAACTCGAGCGTTTTCCTGTCGAATTTCGAAAATATCTTCGCCACCCTTATAGACGGGCAGTCCGCCGCGTTCTGCGGCACGCCGAGAACCGAAGCGAACACTCGGCCGGGCTTGATCTTCGCGATCAGCTTTTCAGCGGCTCTTCCGCCGACCGTATCCGCCACGGCATCGAACGGCGGAATATCCGCGATAGCGCCGTCGTCGTGATAGCCACAACCTGATCGGGCCGGATGGTCTTCGCCTCATCGATTTGGCTCTTCAGAACACCCGCGATCACAATCGCCCCGCACTACTTCGCCGTAAATACCGCCGAGCGCCCGACATTTCCTATAGCACCCAGAACCATATCCGTCTGGCCCGCTTTGATTCCCGTGGCTGAAAGGAGCTGGTTACCTGCAATCGTCACCAGCGGCAAGGCCGCGCGCCGGGATCAAACCGAGCCCTTTGGGAATCCTCGACAAGACCGCCGTTCTCACGACACAAAGCTCGGCGTAAGTGTAGTCCGTCATAGCGAACACCTGATCGCCGGCGGAAAAGCCCTCCGCCCCCGGGGCCAATCTTAACCACAGTCCCAGACATATCGACTCCCGTGAGGCCAGGGAAATGGATCGGATAGAAATCCTTCGTCAATCCGGCACGTTGCTTGTAGCCGATCGGATTCACGCTCGTGGCGGCGACCCGGACCCGGTACGGGATCTGGATAGTCCTCGAACTTCAGTACTTCAGGACCACCACATTGATCGACGACAACTGCTTTCATGCGTCGCACCGGTCATTAGGCTTGGCTTGCGTGGCAGGTTCCGAGCACAATGATTCGTCAATCCGCCGGTGCAATCGAGGGGTATCTGCGTATACGAGGCCATTTCACGCTCTTTAAATAATGGCAAGAATACATTTCCATCTCAACTAGGACAATTCCCGAAACCTATCGGTTTCTTACGAGCTGCGTTATCGTCGCTTATCCGACAAACGGTGCACCCTTTTGCGTACTTCGTGGAGGTTTTACCGAGGATTACCGACCCTGAGTATGGCCAAAAGAACTACGCTCGTCGGGCTTTATGCGTCTTGGTTAACCACATCTACTGGCCAAAGTAAGAAAATGCGGCTTCGCCTACGTGCCAGCCCTCGGCTGTATTGTAGAAACCATTCAGTGACCCGAGGCCCCGCGAGGCCCGTCCATGCCGTCCCAGCGCGTTTACCATAGTAGGCGCGCCACCAATGCCAACTCACATCGTCAAAACGACGCGAAATTCTGCCTTGCCGCTCATAATACGCGCGTAGGCCTCGGCCGCCTTTTCAAGTGGGTATGTTTCGATCATCGGACGCACGCCTTTCAGTTCGGCGAAGATCGCAGTGTCCTCGGCATCGGCTGCTGTTCCTGCAGCCGAGCCTTGAATGCTTCGACTCCCGGTAATGAGCTGTAGCGGGGTCACCTCCAGCGGATCAAATGCCACGCCGATAACGACGAGCTTGCCGTTTGGTGCCAGACCGTCGAACAGTTCAGAGATCGCCTTCGAGCTCGGGGCCGTGGCTACAATGACCTGAGCGCCACCCAACTTTTGCAAAGCTTCGGCCGGTTTGGTCGAGTTCGTATCGACGTACACGCTCGCTCCCAGTTTCTTCCCGAGCGTACCGGTTTCAGACCCGCGTCCGATAGCCGCCACTTTGTAACCAAACTTGTTCGCGAATTGAATGCCCAAGTGACCCAGGCCGCCGATACCCTGCACGGCGACGAGGTCGCCAGGAAACGCCCCACTGTGACGCAACGCGTTGTACATGGTAACTCCGGCACAGAGCAGCGGCGCTGCTTCGGCGTCCTTTAACGTTGCCGGTATTGGCACCAGTGCCTCCACCGGAGCCACCATGTATTGCTCGTATCCGCCGTCATAGCTGATGCCCGGAACTTTCAGATTCCGGCAATTGCGGAAATCTCCGCGCCGGCAGGAAGGACACGTATTATCCTGGCCGCCGTGCCAGCCGACACCGGCGCGCTGTCCCTTCTTCCATCCGAATACGCCGGCTCCCACTTCATCGATGATGCCCGCCACTTCATGTCCGGGAGCGCGGGGATACTGAATCCCGGGCCAAAGGCCTTCTTTCGTGAAGGTGTCACTGTGGCAAACACCACAAGCCTGCACCTTGATCCGGACCTGTCCGGGACGCGGTTCAGGAATCTCGCGCTCGACGATCTGGAAATCGGCTCCTGGCTTGAAAACTTGTGCTACCTTCATCGTTCCTATTGCGACGGTTGTCGTTGTCATATGTGCTCCCGCGCGTATGTCATTCCTCATAAAAGCCTCCGCACGGAGTGTTCCGAAGGCTTCCAAAGGAAACACCGGCCAGTAGATCTCCGTACAGATGTTGCCAAAGTCCGGGTTAAATCGGCTTTAGACTCTGCAGCATCGTCGGAATCAACTCGGAGACCGTGGGATGAATGTGCATCGCACGCGAGATCACCGTGAAGGGAGCCTTGGCGTACATGACATCGAGAATTGAATGAATAATTTCATCACCGCCGACTCCTAAGATCGCGGCTCCGAGAATCCGCTTCGTGTCGGCATCGACCATGACTTTCATGAAGCCCTCTGTCTCGCTCTTCTCCCGGGCGCGACCTACATTGCTCATCAGGTACTTTCCTAGCAGCGCCTGTCGTCCTGACTTGCGCACCTCGGTCTCCGTCATACCCGCACGACCCAGAGGCGGATCGATGTAGAGGTTATACGCTGGAATACGGTCGGTAAGACGGCGCGGATCATTGTCCAGCAGATTAGCCGCGACGATCTCAAAGTCGTTGTACGACGTGTGAGTAAAGCCGCCACGACCATTACAGTCGCCCAGTGCCCAGATTCCCGGCACATTGGTGCGCAACTGCTCGTCCACGGTAATGTAGCCCTTCTTGTCGTACTGCACTCCGGCTTTGTCGAGCCCGAGGTCATCGGTATTGGGACGGCGGCCAACTGCCAACAACACGTGCGTTCCCTCCACAGGCTCAGGATTGGCCGCACAATCCACGCCTGCCAGAATCTTGTCGCCGCGCTTCTGGAAGCTGATGCAGGTTGCATTGGTACGAACGCTGATGCCCTCTTTCTTAACGATGTCTTCGATCGCCTCGGCAACATCTTCGTCCTCGCGCGGCACCAGATGGGGAGCTCGTTGCAGGATGGTGACCTTGCTCCCGAAGCGGCGATACATTTGGCCGAACTCCAACCCGATGTAGCTGCCGCCGACGACAATCAGGTGCTCGGGCAGAAAATCGATGCCCATCATCGACGAGTTAGTGTAGTACGTGATCTGGTCGAGACCCGGCATCACAGGAACAACAGCGCGCCCGCCAACGTTGATGAAGATCTGGTCAGAGGTGAGCCGGTCGTCACCAACAGCAACGACGCGCGACGACGCAAGGCGCGCCTGGCCCTTATACACATCGCAGTTGGGTTGCTCGCGAAGACGACTCTCCGCGCCTTCTTGCGAAGGTTTCTGGATTTCGTCCTTGCGTGCTTTCACGAGCTTCATGTCGACCGAAACCACACCGGTGTTGACGCCGAACTCCACAGCTCGGCGCGCCATGTACGCGACGCGGGCGCTCGCCACAAGAGTCTTTGTGGGAATACAGCCGGTGTTGACGCACGTCCCGCCAAACATATACCTTTCGATGATCGCTACTTTCTGTCCGGCCTGAGCGAGTCGAATCGCAAGGAAAGGCCCGGATTGTCCGGTACCAATGATGATTGCATCGTAGGACTTATTCATGCCTCCTCCACGCATTCCCGCCCGGTGAGCCGCGCACTGCCTCAGTGAGCGATGCGGCTGCGCCTCACGCCCGCTGCCCCGAATCGGCCCACTGAGCCCGCCAGGCGGCGGCTTCAAAGGGCTCGCTGAAGTATTGTGTCTCGTGCACGACGTGGTCCGTGCCAAACTCCATGATGCTCACCGTGTCGTACGGTGTCCCGTCGTAGCTGATGACCAGTTCGGTGATCCACAGATTGCCGCTGCCGCGCACCCGCCGGACGACGAACTCCCGCCGTGCCGGGTGGTGGCCACGCTGGCCCTCGATGTTGCGTCGCCCGCGGAACCGCTCACCCGACTGTGGATACTCGAGGACCGCATCATCGGCGTAGATCGCATGCTCCGCGGCCTCGTCCCCCGCCTGCGATGCGGCCCAATGACTCTCGATAGCAGCGCGAATATCTGCATCTGTCATGGGTGCTTCACCTCCTCCTTGGTGTTTAGTGTAGAGAGTCCAATCCGAGAGGCCGAGATACTAGGCTGCCGGCCTATGGGCGGCCGAGCCAAGAGTTTGCATAAGCTTTTCTGATGCCAGTTCGATCGCAACTTTTGTCGCTGCTGTACCGGCAAGGCCATTCAACATCGCAAAGTCGTGCCACGTTGCCAGAACGCGGATAGCTGTCGTGTCGACACCGGCCTGGATCAGTTTTCTGGCATACTCTTCCCCTTCGTCACGTAGAACATCGTTTTCGACGACCAGTACGAATGCCGGTGGCAGTCCTTTCAGTTGCTCCGGGGCGACCAACAGGGGGCAGGCCATCGCCTTTTTACGATCGGCTTTGTTGGGGACATAAGCATCCCAACACCATTTCATTACAGCTGCCGTGTTCCATGGGCCATTGGCGAACTCTTTGTAAGATTCCTGCGAGAAACTCGCATCCGGCGCCGGGTAGAAAAGAACCTGATACTGGATCGTGGGGCCTTTTCGTTCTTTGGCGAGCTGAGCGACCGCAGCGGCCATGTTACCGCCGGCGCTGTCACCGGCCACCGCAAGCCGTGTAGTATCGAAACCAAACTCGTCGCCGTGCTCCGCAACATATTTGGTCGCGGCAAACGCCTGCTCAATCTGAACAGGGAATTGGGCATCGGGAGCGGGAGTGTAATTCACAAAAACAAATGCCGCATTTGTGCCATTGACGAGATCGCGCAGCAAACGATCATGGGTATTCCTGCTGCCCAGGACCCACCCACCACCGTGGAAGTACATCACGACAGGCAGGGAGTCCTTTGCCGCTTTGGGGCGATAGATGCTCACCGAAGTTTGACCGGAGGGGCCGACCGGTAAAGGCTTGTCTTCAACATCGGCAGGCAGTTTCTTCACTTTTGCCGATGCCTGGAGATCTTCCAGCACTCTGCGCGCATCAGTGTAGGACAACTCGTAAGGTGGCTTTCCGCCTTGCGCAGCCAGAGAATCTATGAAGGCTTGCGTTTGTGGTTCGAGCACTATTTTCTTTTGACAGCTCATTGTTTTTCCCTGGATCGAACGATACCTCTTCTGGCCCGGTATTATTTACAGTTTCATCGCTACTCCTTCCGAGGTAGCGACACCAACCGAGTCGCAAGTCGACTGCCAGAATGAGCGAAGTTAGACGCAATAACCCTTACCGGTTTTCCCCATTTCAGCGCTTTAACCGTAATCTCAGAGATGCGGCGTATTGATCCTGACAAACGTCGACATGGAAAGTTGAGCCCGACACGAGATCTTCCATTCTTGTTGCCTGGATTGCTGGCATAACTACGGGAAGAAGTCGTCCTCCGATCCGCCCTTTTGGCGTGTCCCATTCGGATAAAAACACCTGCAACGTCTCCCAAGCATCCACTCAACGCTCGGCTCTGTGGTCTTCTCGGTTGTAGCCCGGCGCAAGACAGATTCCGTGCGCGAGATCTTGCGTGACATTGCGCGCCCGCTTCACCAGCTGCAACCGACGACGCTCCACGGGACGTCCAGATCGGTGGGATTGTTTGAACAGTCGAACCGTAAAACCGAACGAGATTTACCGGCAGCAATCCACCTTAAGAAGCCCGTTTTTCTGTCCGAAGAACGGGGAGTACCTCGATGGTCTTGCGGTCGGATCCGTCCGGATTCATGGAGTGGATGCGATCGCCACTCCGTTCGAGAAGAAATAGTCGGCCGGAACGGACGGCTCCCGTTTTTCCTTAAAGCCTCATTCGGACTGCGTATCCGTGTCATCGTTGTCTGCCCTCCCGAGCGCAGGGAGGTACCGGCCGAAGTTCAATTCGAAGTCGCTCGGAAGACCGTAACCGATATTACGGACCTTGGCGCGGCGCGCCTGCGCACTGGGCAAGGCCAGGGTTGAGAAGAACATGTCGTTGCTCGATTGAAGCTCGGTAGCTGTCGGCGTCCCGAACCGATTGACCTGGGCCTTCGCCGCGGCTAGCGTTTCACGGTCGAACGAAGCCAGACGCTGGACGAGCCCGTCGACAAACGAGTCGAGGTCATCATCGTCCAGCGTGCGGTTCACCCAGCTATAGCGCTCGGCGATATCCGCATCGAAATCGTCGCCGCTGAGCACGATCTCAAGTGCCCGCGAGCGGCCGACCAAGCGCGGGAGCCATTCCAGCGCTCCGCCGCCCGGGACCAGTCCGACGCCGATCTCGGGCTTGCCGAATAGGGCTCTTTGCCGGCTGGCGAAGCGCATGTCGCAGGCCAGCACGAACTCGTTACCGATGCCGCGCGTGCGGCCGCGAATCTTGGCGATGCTCACGACTGGCGTGGACGAGAGCCGCAGCACAAAGTCGCGCCAAAGGCCCAGCACCTCTGGCCGTTCAGCTGCCTTGGATACGTCGAAATGGGCGATGAAAAAATCGGGATTCGCCGACTGGAACACTACGACCTTCACGGACGAGTCCGCCTCGAGGTCGGTCATTAGCGCTCCCAATTCGACGATCGTTGTGGGAACAAACATGTTGATCGGCGGGTTGCTGAAGGTGATCGTCCACCGGCCCGGATAGGTGCGGTCGGTGTTGAACTGCGAAGGGTCAGGCATGGCGCATCTCCTCCTCTCTTGTGAAGAACCCTACCGCAGCGAGCTGAAGCACGCGCGAACCTCTTCTGAAAAGATCTTCGGCTGTTCCCATGCGGAAAAATGCCCGCCCTTATCGAGCTTGTTGTAATGGATGAGTTTGGGATACGCCCGCTCTGCCCAGCTCCGGGGGGCTAGATAGATTTCGTCAGGGAAGACGCTCACAATACGCCCGCGCAATTCGGTAAGTTCCGCTTCCGGAACATTCACCTGAACCGGACGAAATAGCGGTCTTATCACTGCCCGTCTGTTGTGTACGTTCAGCAATAGACTTTTCTCCCTCGCGTCCAGTGGTCTTCTTCAATTGTCTATCCTCCGAGCGCTGTCAATGATGATTACCGAAGGCAAAAAACGATGCTATACAGAAGTGTTCTGATTTCCAGCCGCAATATTGCGTGTTCGATTTCCTAAACCTTCCGGCCCGTACTGAATGTCCGGCAATCCGACCAAACTGGGACCCGTTCTCCGCCAGGAAATTGCAAATGCCGAAAAGAACGCCATCGTCGAGCACATCGACACAACGGACGCTCTGGTATGGTCATCACTCGCGGGCGAACGCTACCGCGGTAATGCTTCCTTTAGTAATGCTTGGTAGTGGACGGGTAACCGCGAAACCGTAGATTGGAAATCCGGTGTAATCAATTGGAATTCACTTGTCCGGGATACCGCGTTACCGCAGACATCTGAGGGTGTTTGTCAAGTCCCCGATTCACAAACTTTGCTCAGATTTCCACAACAGAATCCGGGCATGGTAGGTTCAAGCCTTTTGCCAGATATGAGCCGCGCTTGGTCAGCGATTTCACGTAGAGGCTCTCGTCACAAGGTGTGCGATCCTTCCAGCACCGGAACATAAGGCGAATCCATTTGTATGCGAGAGCACGAACGGCGGCGTGATGATCCTTGCCTCGCGAGCGCTGCTGCTGATAGTACAGTTTGGACCAGGCGCAGAACCTCCATGTGACTCAAATCACATGCTTACGCGGTAGCTGTCGCGAAATCCCCTTAGCGTCATGAGCCGTGATCCGTTAGTTAAGTTAGCGCGATGGGCTGTTATCGCCAGGAATCGGCTTTCGAGGACACGTCTATCTCCGAGCGAGGCGTTATCCGCCCGAAAGGAATCCAATCCAATTTCCCAGAATCGGACCTTAAGGGCAAGGGTCCTCATAGCAGCGAGACAACCAGATGCGAATGATCGCGTCCTTTATCATTCATAACAAGACGCATGACGCGAGATCGGCAGACGGACGGCTAATAACCCGTCAGACGCGCCGCGGCTGGAGCACCAAGTCGGCCGCTTCCTCAGCATCTTTGAGGAGCGTCTTGCGCGGCGTGCCTAGCTGCGCACGCATGGTCAGCCCACGCGCTAAATCCGTGACTTGGGTTGCGCGCGCGGCTACCGGAAAGTCAGATGGGATTTCTCCCGCGCTGATCCCGTCCCGGAAACGGCGCTCCACCAGCGCCGCGCCGCCCGCGACCGCGCTCTGCAGGAACCGCTGAACCTCAGCGTCGTTCACAAGCGGCGCGACGCACATCATGAGGCAGCCCCGGGCGGACCCTTTCTCGGTCGCACTTTCGACGGCGTACCTCAGAAAGTCCGCGATCGAGTCGCGAAGACTCTGTGGCGAGAGGAGTGCCTTCGCGGCCGATGCGCCCTTCCGTTCTGCGTACGCCTTAAGGACGCGCAAGAATATCGCCCGCTTGTCCCCAAAGACGGCATACAGGCTCGGCCGTCCCACACCCATCCCGGCGACGAGATCGTCAATCGTCACTCCGTCGTAGCCTTTCGACCAGAACACCTGAGTCGCCTTTTCCAGCGCCCCCGTCTCGTCGAAGCTGCGCGGTCGACCCACGTGGCCTAGCGGTATTTTGAATCATTTGGTTCAAAACTCCTTGACAATATTCATCTCAC
The DNA here is from genome assembly GCA_963738025.1 of uncultured Acidobacteriota bacterium. Classification (GTDB taxonomy): domain Bacteria; phylum Acidobacteriota; class Terriglobia; order 20CM-2-55-15; family 20CM-2-55-15; genus 20CM-2-55-15. The sequence continues at coordinate 15,332 of CAVTWA010000020.1, forward strand.
CAATATATAACTGAATAGTTCGAAATTAGCAAGCCGGCTCTGGCCTCGCGGGGCCTCACGACTCGGCCTTCACCCTTCACCACGGAGATGCCCATGGAACATTCGATCGCTCTCGTCACCGGCGCCACTTCCGGGCTCGGTCATGCGGCAGCCCGCCTGCTCGCCGGAGAGGGCTGGCACGAGATCATCGTCACCGGGCGCAGCCTGGCCGGGGCCCAGCAAGCGGCCGCTCAACTCGCGGCTGAGAACAAAACAGCGATCTTCACGCCGCTGGCGCTGGATCTGGACAAGCCGTCCAGCGTTCAGTCCGCCCTCGCCGAGCTCGTCAAGCGAGGCCAGCCGATCGATTTCCTACTGCTCAATGCAGGGATGGTCCCAGGTAAGAAGCGCGTGATCACTGCGGCGGGCGTCGAGGCTTCTCAGGCCCCGCTCATCGGCCATCATCAACTGACTGTCGGATTGCTCCGCGCCAACCTGCTGAGCCCCAACGCGCGGATTGTTATCGCCGGCGCGGAACCTGCCCGCGGGGACGTGCCCATGTTCAGCTTCACCGACGTGCCAGCCTTCGCGGCCAAACGCCACCAGGGTAACCGAACCGCCGCTGTGGAAGCCCTGCTGCGCAACGGGCCGAACGTGAAGTACGTGCCCAACAGTGCGTATGCCGACGCGAAGCTCATCGTTGCTTGGTGGGCCGCGGCGCTGGCGCGCCGGCTACCCTCCGGCATGGCCGTGTACGCTGTCTCGCCCGGTGCGCGCGACCGACACCAAGGTGGTCGCGAAACGCTGGCCGGGCGTTGAAGTATCTGTTTATCCCAATCGTGAACCTCATTCCCGGCATGAATCAGACGCCGGAGACCGCGGCCCGTCGGTACCTCCAGGCATCGGAGTTCGGAACCGACGTCTCAGGGCAATTCTTCGCCTCGGCGCCAAGGAAGTTCACGGGCCCAATTGAGGCGCAGCGCCACCCGCACTTTCCACGATCGCGCCAACCAGGAAGCCGCGTGGCAGGCCGTCGTCAAGGTCTCCGGCGTCGATTTCGAGCCTGTCAAACCCGCGTCGCCGTCTGCTCCGCCGATAACAAAAGGGCCCGGCGGACCATAGAAAAATTCGTCGTCTTCCGCAGCACTTGAGAGCGGTGTCTCGAAGGAGAGCCCGATCGCGGCTGAACTGATCCCGGCAACCCGGATCAGCAGGCAATTGCGGAGCTGCATGATCGTCCACGGGGACTTACGGTATTTTGAAATAAATAGTTCAAATGTCCATTGACCGTGGTCATCTTGCCTATTATCGTACCAAACAGTTCAGAATCTGCAAAGCAACTCTAACCTCGCAAGGAGAATACACATGGAACGGTACCAAGGTAAAAAGGTGGTGATTATCGGCGGCACGAGCGGCATGGGGCTCGCGACGGCGAAGATGCTCCTCGATGGGGGTGCGCGTGTTCTGGTGACGGGGCGGTCGCAGGCCGGCCTGGATTCGGCCCAGAAAGAGCTTGGAAAGGACGCCCTCGTGGTTTCAAGCGACGCGCGTTCATTGACGGAAATCGACGCTCTCGCCTCTCGGGTGAAGGCCGAGTTCGACACCTTCGACCTGCTCTTCGTCAATGCCGGGTTCAGCATCCGAGCGCCTCTTGAGAGCATGACCGAGGCTGTCTACGACGAGATGTTCAACTTGAACGCCAAGGGGCCGCTTTTCGCGATGCATAAGCTCACGCCGTTAATAAACCGGGGAGGCTCTATCGTCCTCACGACCTCGATCGCCAACGTCAAGGGAATGCCCGGCAACGCCACATACGGAGCGGCCAAGGCCGCGCTGCGATCCTTCGCTCGGACGCTCGCCGCCGAGTTGATTCCTCTCGAGATTCGCGTCAACGCGGTGACGCCCGGCCCCATCGACACGCCGATCCTCGGCAAAGCGTTTCCCGATAAAGACGCGGCCGCCCAAATTAGGGAGAAGATGATCGGTATGGTTCCGATGAAGCGCTGGGGGAAGTCGGAGGAAATCGCTAAGGCCGTCCTCTTCCTCGCGTTCGACGCGACCTTCACGACCGGAGCGGAACTTCCGGTCGATGGCGGTTGGTCGCAACTGTGAAGGCAGTACGCGAATGCATCGAAATTACCGAAAGGAAATGGAATGACGGATAAGCAAATGACGGAAATGACGGCGAGCGCGAGCGAGGGCGAAGGGCCCCCAGTCGAGCCGCCATCACGGTTCAAAAGGCGCCTGGGCGTAATCGCTGCGGCATTCTTGTTGGCTTTCATCGTTATGAATTGGCGAATCGTTGTTGCGTGCATACTCAGTCCTGTCACGCCGGTGTGGAGAGCTCTTACGAATCGAGGCAGCGGGTAACTGTAATGATACATTCCAGCCTGGACCCAACCCGACTCAGATGTTTGGTGCTGGACTTTCCTATTTCATAAAGCCACGGTTTGGGATCTACGGCTCATTCGGATGGACGCGAACCGAAAAGGGCGAAGCGGCTCGGACGTTCACGAACGGTAGCGTTACTTCGCTTGACTGGAGGGTATTGTCAGGTTAAGTCGCTGGGCGCAGACTGAAGGAATGAAAACGCAACAATCCCGGTACACCAGGCACCGATTTTTGGATGAGATCATCATTCACGGAGTGCAGCCTCGCCTTTAACCACGATAAAGGGGCATTATTTGCCGCATGGGAGCCCCTTTTCAAACACGATAAAATACATTGTCGTTCATAACGGGTTCCTGGAAATCGCACCGAACCTTCGCCTGTATGTTCGGCCACTTGGAGAATGACTGAGACGCCGACTGGCGCGCGAACGCCATTTCTGGCGATAAATCCCCTTATCACCATTGATCCGGCGGCATCCCAAGCGCGGTTGAGGTACTCCCCATTCTTCGGACAGAAAAACTGACCTGTTAAGGTGGATGCGCTACCTGTCGAATTTTGGTTTTCGGTTTCGATCGTTGATAGAAATCCCCTGAGTTGGACACTACGTAGAGCATCGTCGATTCCGGCTGGTGAAGCGGAGACGAGCTCTGCTGGAGAGCATCTCGTCAAGGAATAGCCGGCTGGAAACTCATTCGAAAGATGAGCAGGGGCGCCGGTCTTCCGGATCGGCGTCTCACAGTTTCGGATAGATTTCCTCATGCCTTCAAAACTCATCAAGAGAAATCGCCGCGAAGCGGCCTCCTTGCTTTCTTCGGAATGCCAAAGTAGACGGCTTCGGGCGTTCGATAGTCTAGCGCTTGATGCGAACGCTGGCCGTTGTAGAAGCTGAAGTACGACCTCAGATTGCACAGCGCGTCTGGCGGATCGCGGTAATCCTTGAGATAGACGTCTTCGTATTTGACCGTTCGCCACAACCGCTCGACGAATACGTTGTCCAGCGCGCGACCGCGCCCATCCATGCTGATCAAGATATTCTGGGCTTCCAGTCGACCGGTAAATGCGTCGCTGGTGAATTGCGCTCCCTGGTCGGTGTTGAAGATTTCTGGACGCCCATGCCGCAACGCCCGGTCCAGAGCCGAGCAGCAGAACCCCGCGTCCAGGCTCGTCGATATTTCCCAGCTGAGCACGTAACGACTGAACCAGTCCATGACTGCGACCAGATAAATGAAACCCGCACGCAGTCGGATATACGTGATATCGGTCGACCACACCTGATTGGCCGCGTGATGACAACCTGGCGCAACAGGTACGGATAAATGCGATGCCCCGGCGCAGGTTTCGACAAATTCGGTTTTTGATAGATCGCTTCCAGTCCCATCTGCCGCAATAGTCGCCGGACTCGTTTCGGATTTACGGCGTAGCCTTGCTTGCTGAGCGCATCCGTCATCTTTAGAACGCCGAAGAACGGTGTGCGCGTGTACTGCTCGTCCAGCAGCCGCATCAGCGTCAGATTCAATGCACTTTCGCCTTGCGGTTCGTAGTACAAGCCCGAGCGCGACAAGCCCGTCAACTGGCACTGTCGCGCCATGCTCAATTCCGAATGTCCGGCCTCGATCCATTCCCGCCGTTCTCCTACCGCGACAGTCCCGGACTTTTTTTGAAGCCAGTCCAATTCGACTTTAAGTTTGCCAATCTGCTGCGTAGAGCTCCGTTCTCAACTGCTCGTCGGCTTGATCCGACAGCGCACGTCCCGCCGAAAACGCCTCTGGCGAAAAATCCAACAATTGTTTTTTCCAATTCGTGACCTGATTCGGATGGACGCTGTAGCTCGACCCGATCTCCTGAATGGTACGCTGTCCCTTAAGCGCTTCGAAGGCGATCTTCGCCTTCAATTCCGCGCTGAACTGCCTTCGGTGTTTTCCCATGTCTGCCTCATAAGGCAGCGACAATCCACCTTAGGTCCCTGTCCGAATTTTGGGGAGTACCTCACATAACCTACTTCGTCGATCGCGATGACCTGGTAGCGCAACCATCGCGCCAACGTTCGACGCAGTTGGTTTTGGTTCTTCGCTTCAACAAGTTCATTCACCAAGGCGGCCGCGGTCGTGAATCGAACACGTTTCTTCTGTCGGCATGCGGCAACACAAAGTCCCGTTGTCAGATGAGTTTTACCGGTACCGCAAGAGCCAGTCACATAATGCTCACGTTCTCACCAATGTAACTATTCATTATCGATGGCATCCGTTTTTTCAGAGATCGTTAAGAGCCGTTCGCCATGGAAATTGGCCGGACGGACCGCACGTTCACTGTGAACCTCCGGACGGCACAATCGCCAGAATCCCAGCATGGATGCTGGATCCCACCTCGTGTGCAACGCAGTCGCTGGGAAGGCCTGAGGTGTCGGTGGATGCTTTAATGGACCTTCGTCAACTCCTCAACGGCTTAAATGAGGTGCCGGACTGCAACAAGTCTTCGCCGTCAGAGCAGTCCTCGGAGGGCACGCATGAAGGATCGGATCAATCCGATGAATCGCCAACAGCCACTGCTATGGGAAGCGGCGGCGGTCCAGCCACTTGTAGTTCTCAGTGATGAACAGCAAAAGCAACTCACGGAAGCATTGGCTGAACTGCTGCTGTCAGGCTTCTCCGCCAAAAGCGTAGTGACAATCGCGCAGGAAGGAATACACGATGCAAAATAAGATCACGACCGCTCATATGCGTCGACAGGCTGTCGTTTACGTTCGGCAGTCCATCGTCACGCAGGTAGTACAGAATCTGGAAAGCCAGCGGCGTCAATATGCGCTTGTCGACCATGCAAAAGGATTGGGTTTCGGTTCAGTGGAAGTCGTTGATGAAGATCTCGGCCGCTCTGGATCCGGACTCGTTGAGCGCCCTGGCTTTCAACGCTTGGTGGCGATGGTTTGCGCGGGGAAGGTGGGTGCTGTTCTTTGTATTGAGGCATCACGGCTCGCTCGCAACGGGCGGGACTGGCATCATCTGATCGAGTTATGTGGGTTGGTCGATACTCTCGTCATCGATCCAGACGGAATATACAACCCGCAACAAATTAACGATCGTCTCCTTCTGGGTTTGAAAGGGACGATGAGTGAGTTTGAACTGAACCTGCTCAGACAACGTTCGCTCGAAGCTGCCCGACAGAAAGCGCGTCGTGGTGAGCTTCAGTTCAGCCTGCCAGCTGGATACTGCTGGACACATCACGACAAGATTGAGATGGAACCAGACCGTCGCATTCCGCAGGCGATTCTCAGCGTGTTTTCGAAGTTCGTAGAGTTAGGAAGTGCTCGACAGGTGTTGTTATGGTTCCGTGGCGAGCATCTTTCATTACCCGTCCTCGCCTACAACGAATTTGGCCGTACGATCATCTGGCGACAGCCTGCTTATCGAACGATTCACAGCATCCTCACCAATCCCGTCTTCGCTGGCGCATATGCTTTTGGAAAAACAGAGGCACGGATTACGGTTGTAAATGGGAAGGCGCATCGAACGGATGGACATTCGAAGCCTCGACATGAGTGGATGGTCCTAATCCGGGATCACCATCCTGAATATATTTCCTGGGATCAGTTCGAGCGCACCAAATGGTGATTGCAGAAAACGCGCATAGCAAATCTTGTTTCAGCCGAAAGTCAGGTCGCGGTGGCAGGAGCCTGCTGATTGGGCTTCTTCGTTGTGGACGCTGCGGCCGAATGCTTCACGTTGCCTACAAGGTGGCACGCACGGCAAGTGCCGATACCATTGCCGAGGCGCCCTCGTCAATCATGGTGCCGATTCGTGCATTTCTTTTGGAGGATTGAAAGTTGATCGCGGCATCGCGCTAGAAGTCCTGAAGGCGATCTCGAACAGCGCAATCGACGCGGCATTGAAGGCTGTCGAATGCCGGGCCCAACAAACGATGCAGCAGAAGAAGAACATGTTGCTGGAGCTGGAACAGTCACAGTATGAAGTGCGCCTTGCGGCTCGCCGGTATGAAGCGGTTGATCCAGACAACCGGCTCGTTGCGGCCGAATTAGAGTCCCGCTGGAACGCCGCCATCTCAAAAGTACACTCATTGGAAAAGATGCTCCCGCAGGTCGAAGCGGAACAGGCGGCCATCGTTATCCCGGAACGCGAGGCATTGTTGCGTCTTTCTACGGATCTGCCCGCTGTCTGGGATGCGCCGGCTACAGATATGCGCTTGAAGCAGCGGATCGTGTCGATGCTGATTCAGGAAATCGTAGCGAACGTTGATCAAGCTGCGAGGGAGATAGCATTGACGATCCACTGGATGGGCGGCCGACATTCTGAACTGCGAATCACAAAAAACAACACCGGTCGTCACAATCGCTGCACTAATGTTGAAGCGATTGAAGTCATTCGCCAAATGGCGGGCAAGTATAAGGACGATGTAATTGCGGCCCCGCTGAATCGGTTGGGGTTTCGAACAGGAATGGATAACACTTGGGAAGAACATCGTGTACGTACGGCCCGCAGCCATTTTAGATTGCCCGCTTACGATCCAGCTGCAATCGATGATTCGACGTTAACTCTCGACAAGGCAGCAAAGCAACTGGGGATCAGTGCACGCGCCACGCGCAATTTGGTCGAAGACCACATTCTCCCAGCGACACAGATTGTGCCCTGCGCACCGTGGCAGATCCGGCGCCTAGACTTGGAATCGTCTGTTGTAAAGCAGGCCGTAGACGACATTAGAAACAAGCGACGGAGAAGGCCGCGTGCTTCATCGGACGATAACGGCATGACTTTGTTTTCAGCAGTGTAGCCAGGAGGTGCAGAATGAAGCCGGATCTGGTTCGCCGATGAAGATCACGGGTTCGGCGCGCTCGATATATCCGCCTTCCGCGAGTTCTCGGATGCGGGCGCCGCCCACCTGCGGTGATTGATCGAAGTTAAACTCTTCGAGGGTCTTCATCCGCGGAAGATGCGACTGCGACAAGCGCCGAGCCACAGCGTGCCCCTCGCGTTCTTCTACTTCCAGGGCAAGCAACACTTCCAGGTATCGCTTATGCGAGTGCTTTTCACGAATCGCCTGTTCTGCCATGGCTTCAAAGTGCGCCGCAATCGTCGGGGTCCGGAGAGTCTTGCAGTACTGACGGATCGTCGAGTCATCGAGAGCTGTTGTTTTGGTCATGGCTGCACCGCCATACCCACGAGACGGTCATAGTCGTCCATCACCGGCATTGGCCGGTCATAATGGGTCAATGCTGCGACTTCGATGGGAAGGTGTGCCCGTTGCAGAGTGTCGGCCGCGACGAGATGCCGCACTGCCGCGACATCCTTGCACTCCAGCGTTAACGCGGTGTTGATTGCTTCCTGAAGCCGCTCATAACCATGCTGACGGCCCAGACTGATCAACTCGATCATCTGCCGGGTTCCGGTCTGCTTGCCGTGTCGTGTGATCAACCCTTGCCAGAACCGGTCATAGCAGTCCGGCCAGCGGCCCATCCGCCGCCATTGCTCCAGCGGTTTGCTTCCAGCCAACGCTCCCGGCTTGCGTTCCAAAACATCCAGATAATGTTCGAGGTTCAGAATCTGCCGGCTGCGTTCGTAACAACGTTCGTGCTCGGCCACGCATCGATCGTTTTCCCAGACCTGGATGATTTGGGGCAGAAGATTCACGCGTACTGTCGTTCCGGCCCGACTCGGTGTCGAGTACCAGTTGGTTCGCGCTTTGACGCATCCTTTTCCATCGACGATTGCGAAGCTCACTTCATCGAGCGGGAATACTTCGCCACTCATCGGGACCAAGTGATCGCGTTCGATGCGCATTCCTTCGCCCACGGCCTCGCTACGCTCTCCGATCCGGCGTTGCTCGTCGGCGCGGCAACCTGCCATCAACTGATCATTGATCTGGTCTAGATCTTGTGCCTGCGGCACAGGCACCCAATGATTGCGCCGGAAGTAGCCGGCTTCGCCCTCCACGCCGCCTTTCTCGTGGCCCTCCCCTGGTGTGCAGAACTCGGCTTCGAACTTCCAATGCGAGCGAAAGGTAATGAATCGCTCCGTCTGACCTCTCTCATGCCCTTTCATGATTCGCCGAACGGCGCTCGACAGGTTGTCGTAGCGTAGTTTCTGGAACACACCACCAAAGTAGTCAAACGCCCTTTCGTGGGCTTCGAAAAAGGCCTGTTGCGTGGCGCGCCAATACGCCCGGTGAAACGCGCCGCCACTGGCCATGCTTCGCATGCAAAATACCTGCAACTTCTCGCGACGACCGTCAACATCAGCATAGGCTTCGTACCAGTCGACTTGAGCTTCCACGCCCCAGTTGTAGCTTTGCGGAACGAACGTTTCCCGTTTCAACATTCCCAACTCACGCTTACGCTCACGCACGTACTGGCGAACCGTCGACTCCGCTACCAGGCTTTCCGCCCTCTCCTGCTGAATCCGTCGCCAGATTCGATGGGACGTGTGTTTCTGCTTCCGCGGCGCGGTGCAATCCGCAGCCAGAATCAAATCGATGAACTCCGCTACCGAATCGATCTTGGGGCGTTTCCGTTCCGGAATCTTGCGCCCCGGTGGGGTCGGGGAGTAACTTGAATTTTGTGTTTGGGGGCTTATTAGTTATTGCCCCCTCCGAAGAGGATAGTAGCCGTCGGCGCTGTGGTAACGGTGGTAAAGCCGGAGCGGTTTTGGCGGAGGCTTTTCCAAACAGCTTGTGGGAATCATCAAGAAGAAGATGCCGAAGGCCACCTTTGTCGATTTCCACAGCTGTGGCCGTTTCCACAGCGCCTTCCGCCGCTCGTTTTTTGTTTTGCGTTTGGTGTTTCAAAAAGAAGAAGGCCCCAGGTTGCCGCCTGGAGCCAAAGACCCGTGTCATCAACCGACTGTTCAGGAGCAAATCAATGACAACAGATCCGAAGAAAAGCCTAGCATCAACTTCCATCTCCGAGCTTGCAAAAAGTGAGGTCGATCAACTCCTTCAAACAGGCCTGGCCGACTTTAGCCTGCGAGAACTTTTGGGACTGCTGATTTCCAGTGCCGGCGCCGCCGAGCGCAGCGTCTACCTGGAAAAAACCAACGGTGACAAACCGAACGGGTTCTATGACCGTTCTCTTCAAGTCGGAACCATTCCCATCGACGTTCGAGTTCCCCGCACGCGTAGCGGAGAGTTCCGGCCAGCAAGCTTGCCGTCGCGCTATCGCCGCGGTTACAGCGACGAAGTTCAGTCGCTGCTGTTGGGATTGCTTGGTTCAAGCCGCTCAATCAATGCCGCTAAAGACGCGCTCCAAAAGATGGGACTGTCCAGCTCGGAACAGGATCTGGAACGTGTGGCGACAGGAATGATCGAGGAACTCGAACTCCGCAACAGCCGGCCTTTGGATCCCGACATGTTGGCAGTGTTTGTCGATGGCAAGTACGTCGAGTTGCGGGACGGCGATAAGCTGCGTTCTGCCTGTATCTACCTGGTTGTCGGTTTGGGCCGCGATGGCAAGAAACGCGTCTTGAGTTGTATGGCCAAGCCTGGCCGCGAGAACCTCGAAGACTGGAAATCCGTTCTTCGCGGTTTGATTGAACGTGGGCTTCGTCGGGTGATGATCTTTATCCAGGACGACTTCTCTGGCCTGTTGCCCATTAGCCAAAGTTTCTTTCCCAACACCGACGTCCAGCTCTGTGCCGTTCACATGCAACGAAATGCCAAAACCCATCTCTCGAAGACCGACAGCGCCGAGTTTCAACAGCGCTGGCGCGCCATTAAATCTTCCTGGGATGTCGAAGTGGGTAACCGCCAGTTCGAAGAGCTCTGCGATCGCTTCGCCAAGTCTTATCCCACCTGGATCGCCGAACTCCGCAAGAAACGGCCACATTACCTGTCTTTCTTAAAGTTTCCCGAATCGATCCGCCGTTCCTTTTCGACCACCAACGTTGTCGAAGCCATCAACGGACAATTGGAGATCATGCGTCGCAATAGTGGTGGATACTTTCACTCTGAGGACACCTTGAAGTTCAAACTCGGTATCGCGATTTCTTCACTCGAGGACGGCCGCTGGAGAACCGGTTCACGCACAATCTTCTCTGTTCTTCCGCAGCTTAATGCGATGTTTCAATCCCGATTCGAGGGCGCTGCATGAACCGATTAAACACAACATTATTGACAAGAGCCATTACCCTTTTCGAGGCCTGCTCAGCGTTTACTCACGTTACGGCCTGCATGCTTGCCAAGTCGCCTATGCGACCCTCTACACCGAAGGCTTCGGTGACTTCGTTACCTCCATCACCGCTCCGATTGCTTCCGGCTGGAGCGACAGATACCGGGTGGGTTTCGCACCCACTGGAGATCCGCGCCTTTTCACGGCGCACTGAGAAATTGCGGCTAAGTCCTATCCCACCTGGATCGCCGAACTCCGCAGGAAACGGCCTCATTACCTCGCCTTCTTGCAGTTCCCCGAATCTATCCGCAAATCCTTCTCCACCACCAACGTTGTCGAGGCCATCAACGGACAATTAGAAATCATGCGCCGCAATAGTGGGGGGTACTTTCATTCCGAGGACACCTTGAAGTTCAAGCTCGGTATCGCTGTCTCATCCCTTGAGGACGGCCGCTGGAGAACCGGCCCCCGCAGCACCTTTGCCGTCCTTTCTCAGCTTAATGCCATGTTTCAATCCCGATTCGAGAGTGCCGCGTGAGGATATCAAACACAACATTATTGACAAGAGCCCGTGGGTCGGCAGCGGCGATTGCCTGACGCACCATTCGCCGATGCACCCCGAACTTCTTGGCCACGCTTTTGACGGATGCACCTACTCCAAACTCGAACTCCCGCCTGATTTGTTCAAATAGCTCCACTTTTCGTCTCCTGTCCAAACCCGCCTCCGTGCCGACAATATTCCTGTCTACACGGTCGCAGGTTCTTGTTCAGGGGGGTGGGCCAAATCAAAGCATCGAAGTGGGCCAATTCAGAGTATCGAAATCACTCGTGGTCTCGCTAGCTGGTTGGATGAACCAACATCAGCAGCATGTCATCCATTACTTAATGGAAGAAAATCGCGTTCTGCGGGAACAGATCGGCAATCGCCGATTGCGTTTTACTGATAACCAGCGTCGTCGACTCGCTGGTAAGGCGAAGAGGCTCGGCCGGAAGTTGCTAAACCAAATCGCAACGATCGTAACGCCGGATCCGCTGCTTGCCTGGCACCGAAGGCTCATCGCAAAGAAGTACGATGGAAGCGCGAACCGTGGTCCGGGACGACCACGCACGACGGACGAGATAACAGCGTTAGTGACTCGATTGGCAGAGGAAAATCGCAGTTGGGGCTATCGCCGGATTCAAGGAGCGCTATCGAACCTTGGTCATCTGCTGGCTTTTAAGACCATCGGCAATATTCTGAAGAAACATGGGATCGAGCCCGCGCCAGAGCGTAGCCGTAAGACGACATGGAAAGAGTTTCTGATGCGACACTGGGATCAGATCGTGGCATCTGACTTTTTCACGATCGAAGTCTGGACGGCAAAGGGACTCCAGCGCTATCTCGTACTTTTCTTCATGGGAGCTGTGCACGCGACGAGTGGAGATAGCCGGCGTCGCGACCACTGCGAATGGATTATGGATGACTCAGATTGCGCGGAACCTGACGGATGAAGTCGACGGTTTCTTCAAAGGGAAACGGTATTTGATTCACGATCGCGATCCCGTTGTACACGCAAGAGTTCGTGGCAATGCTGAAGGACGTCGGTATTGAATCTGTGAAATTGCCGCCGCGATCACCGAACCTGAACGCCTATGCGGAGCGTTTCGTGCGCAGTATTAAAGAGGAGTGTTTGGAACAGATGATTGTATTTGGCGAGGATTCGCTGAGAAAAAGCATCCACAGTTTTGTGGAGCATTATCATCTGGAGCGCAATCATCAGGGCTTAGCAAACCGATTGATCATACCCTTGAATACGCCGGTCCAATCGCTAGGAGCAGTAGAATGCCGACAGCGGTTGGGTGGACTGCTCAAACATTATTATCGCGAAGCAGCATAGTTCAAGTTCGAGCTGAGCCACTGCTTTGCGGATCGAAGGATCCTATTTTCGTTTATGTTGCCGATGGTCGGCGGTCGAAATGTGTGACAAAGACCGACGAAACTACCGTCCTGTTTGATTCGGCATTCATCCGTTTTCAAGCTGGGACCGTCCGCACTAAGAAACGTTCTCGTCGGGTTTTTACACATAACGAGCAGCTCGGCCTCACCTTCCTGGAATCGTCCGGCTTCAGTGTAGAGCCTTCCTAGATTTGCCCGTGTAGCGCAACGCCGGGATCCGCCGCGCCGAAAGATCTTAGTGCCAGAGATTCGCGGAATGCCGATTCCGCGGCTTTAAATTTGTGGCTCTTCTGGTAAATGTTTCCCAGATTGTTTAACGTGTCGGTGATCTGCGCGATACCTAAATCCGCTTCGATCGGATCTGCTTCACTTGAAGATATAGAGATTCGGCCGTGCTCAATTTGTTTTGGCGAAAATCGGCAATGCCCACGCTATTAGGAATTTGGGCGGTAAGCGCATCGTGCGGCTCAGGAAAGTGCTTGACTAATTGTAGCGCCTGTTGAGAACTGGTATCGCCTCTTTCGTCTCGCTGCTCTAAAGAGTACACGCCCAATTCCGCAATATGGCAGGGATGTAGATACGACGGCGAGATTTGTCGATACACCGTGAGCGCACCATCATAGGCAGCATCCGCCTCGGAAGAACGCTCCTCATTCAAATACAGTCGCCAAGACTACTCAAGCTTGCTGCAAGCAATTGCCCTGTCGCCCGACTTCATGGCGGATTCGGCGCCGTCACGAAATACGACCTCAGCCCTGGCAAAGTGATCGTCGCCCGTCCTCGCCGCCGCTCGACAGCCCTTGCTCACCAATATCGACTCCTAGGATTGGAACGATTATCTGGGCGCCGCTCCCTCGGCAATGCCTTACTCGCCCCTTCTTCGAGGGAACAACGGTCGCTTCTGGAAGTCGCGTGAACCCAGCCGTGAGCCGGTACAGCAAGTGCCGGCACTCACAGTGGCAGCCGGGTTGGCCGCAATAGCGCTTCAGACAATTCGGGGCATCGTTGATCTGGTTGCAGCAAGCGCAGTAAAAGGGAAGGAAGCACAAGAGGCACAACGTCAGAGCGCTGTGCCTCTTGTGCTTCTTGTCGTTCCCTCACGCTTCTCTGGTTAAGATTCGATCAAAAGTTGAATCGCAGCTGTGCCTTGAATGTTCGAGTCTGTGTCCCTTTGCTCTGAATGAAGCCAAACGGATTCGTGCTGTTGATATTCAGGTCCGGGCTGTTCGGCACAGGATGGTTCAGGATATCGGTAGCATCCATGCGGAACTGGACGGTCTTCGATTCCGTGACGTGGACCATCTTGCTCAATGCCGCATCGAAGCTCCAGGTCCCGGGCACTTCCATGGTCTGCTGACCCAGACTGCCTCTTCGACCCGGCTTCGGATTCTGCAGCAGGATTTGATTCGATTTTGCATCGGCGACAGCCAGCAGAGTGCAATACGGCTTGAGGTCGACCCCGACTGTGGCGCACTGCGGATCGACGACTTTGGTGAAACGCGCCGGATCGAAATAGCCACCGAAGTTGCCGTTCCATTGAACCTTTCCGAAGCTCTTCACCGGAAAAGGCCCTACGATGTCTGGAACCGAGTTGGCATACAGGCCGGTCGGACTGGCCGTCGTGCCATTCTGCAGGTAAGTGGACGTGACGCTCGTCGGCGTTCCCGTGTTCAGATTCACGATGAAGCTGGATTGCCAGCCCTCCACGATTCTTGCAAGAACACCGGAACTGTTACGGAACAACAACTGATTTGGCCCGAAGGGTAGAGCGAAACTGCCATTGGACCTGAAGTCGTGCGTGATGTGCGTTGGACCGAGCACATAGTCCTGGTCACGCGCAAGCGGGTCGGTGTAGCCCGTGGGCGGGATTTGCAGCGACCTCGACCAGACGTACGTCGCCTGATAGGTGAGGCCCTGTGTTGGCCGCAACGTCGTTTGAACCTGCAGCGAATGGTAATTGGACTTGCCGGTATTTGAATAATAGTTGGCCTGATTGAACTGAGGATTCGCAGTGATCCAGTTCGCCGGAAACAGTCCGGCCGGTACCACCGGGCCCCCCGAAATCGTGGTGCCTCCCGGTACATTGAATCCCAGATTCGCGCGGCGCAACACGGTACCGCGTTCTCCCGGTACACCGGGCACGGTACCGGTAGCACCTGTGCCGACTCCGTTGTAGTAGTTGAGTAAATTCGCCACGGAAACGTAGTCGCCATTGGCCAGAGCGCTTCTAAATGTCGAGCTCAAGCGTAATTGTTGCGAACCTCTCTGGTTCAGGCCATCAACGGCCGCGCATGCCGCGCTGGGGTTCGATTGATCGCATCCTTTCAGACCGGGATTTAAATTCAGTCCGAGGAACATCTGATCAAACAAAGCCACATTCTCGCCATTACGTGTTCTGTTAATAGCGTCGAGCAAAGCGGGATTGTAGAAAACATCAGGAGTATTCAAATCGATCGCGCCGTTGAATGGCCCGCTGCTATTCAGCTTGATGCCTCGAGTTCCAATGTATCGAACGTCCAGCGTCAGATTGCGCCGGATATCCCGCGTAACCGACAGCGTCAAGTTCTGTACGTAGGGCGTCGAATAATTCGGGTCGAACGCCGCACCATTCTGGTTCTGTTTCTGCAATGGTATCGGCTGCAGCGGCAGTGAATTTGGTGTGACCGGCACGACGCCCGGAAGATTTCTTAAATCAAAGTAACTTCCATCGCTCGGTCCCGTTGTTTGCGCAATGTTCACGAAACCGGGATTGTTCAAAATGTTGTTGTCGATCGGTTGGGCGCGTCCGCCTCCGGAGTAGCTGATCTGGTAGCCGCCGCGAACGTTCGTTTTGCCCTTTCCAAACCATGGAACTTGCCACGCGAAACCGACCGCGGGACCAAAGTTGTTCCAATCATCCGGATACATCGATTTCCCGGGGTTTGGCGTATTCGGCCCCACCAGTTCCACCTTGGTCAACAAGTCGGTGTTGACCCCGTTGTTCGGACTCAACCAGTTATCGAAGCTCCTGCCCGAAACACCAAACAACGAGAGACCGCCGCCGGCAGGAACCGCTGTCAGACCGCGCCGTTCATAGGGAACGCCGTAGTATTCCCAACGCAATCCCAGATTGAGGGTTAGGGAAGGCCGGACCTTCCAGTCATCTTTAAAGAACAGCGACAGTTCATGCTGGGTCGTGTCGATGTATTTCCGCCCGCTGAAATAGTCGGACCACTTCGTCAGGTCGTTCGGGTTCTTCATGAAATAGACCTGGGAAACGTTATCCATGGAGCCCGAAAGAAAATAGAGCAGCTGCGTCGCCACCGTCTGGTTGTTTTGAACCAGACCCGGAAAATTCGTGGTGTTGGCAAACACGAGTGTCGGATTCAAACCAGCCCCACCCGTCGCTTTCGGAATGGGCGCGGTCGGCGTGGCGTATCCGTTCGAATGTCCCAGGCGGACGTCAACTCCACCTTTAAATGCATGTTTACCTTTGGTCCAGCTCAGTGTGTCGGCGTAGTCGTAGAGAGGACTGGTGGCCCCTTGTTGCGCGCAGTTGGTCTGGCAACTGTAGTTGTTGATGGACATGATTCCCTGCGTCGCGTTCAAACCTACGCTTGCCGGAACATAGGCAACCGGATAGTCCTGACTTCCCTTCAAAAGCAGCGCGTCAGCCGCGGTCGAGGTTTTCGTATCGCTGTTCTCCCATGGAGTACGGATGACGACCCAATTTCTCCGGATACCGAAGCGAGCCTCGTTGAGAAGGTTCGGCGTCAATGTGGATGTGAAATTGACCGTCAGCACCGAGGGGCGCCGCAACTGTTCCGAATTCAGTCCTCCCGGCCAAAGCGTTGGCGAATACTCCGCAGCGTTCCATTCAAAGCTGTAATTGGCAGCGACCTTGTTGCGCGCATTAAAGTTGTGATCGACTTTGGTATTGATTTGCTTCCTGCCGGACGCATTGTCTGTACCGCTGGCGATACCGATCCCGCCGTCACTTTTGGTTGAGCGTACCCAT
The DNA here is from genome assembly GCA_963738025.1 of uncultured Acidobacteriota bacterium. Taxonomy (GTDB): domain Bacteria; phylum Acidobacteriota; class Terriglobia; order 20CM-2-55-15; family 20CM-2-55-15; genus 20CM-2-55-15. Next base: position 31,742 of record CAVTWA010000020.1, read on the forward strand.
TGGTGAACCGCGGTGTTCAGACCATCACCGCCGTCGAAGATGTTCGCATGGGGCATTAAGCCGAGATATTTCTGGCTTACTCCGACAGGATCCGGTCCCGTCCTGTTCGAATCCCACGCACCGCCTTGCACGGTGGCATCGGAACAATCCGGCTGAACCGGTGTGTTGGCCACCCGGCCAAATACGCTGAAATAGCGCAATTGCCCGGTGTAGGGCGTGCCGTTAGCATTTGCAGCCGGACGTACAGGATTGCCGAACGAATCCACGGAGGTAATCGTTGGACTTGCCCCGGCGGTGCTCGTCACCTGCAGCGTATTGCCGTTTGCCCAGCCATCCCAGTAGCGGAAAATCCCGTTTCGGGCGCAGTCGGTCAGCACAATGGGTCTCTGGACGTTGCGCTCTCTGTCGATCTGCTGATCCCAGAGGGCAAAGAAGAACGTTTTGTTTTTGACGATCGGTCCGCCTAGGCTTCCGGTAAGTTGGTTGCGGTTATACCAGGGTGGCTGCGTCGGCTTCCACACTCCGTTGACGATCGTCTTGTTGTTGCTCCACGTGTTCGCATCCAACGTCGAGTTCCGTATATTCCACACGCCGGCGCCATGAAACTGATTCGTGCCGGAACGTGTCAGGATCTGGACTTGACCATTCCCGCGTCCCATCTCAGCGTCGACCGGCGATAGAATCACTCGAAATTCGCCGACCATGTCTGGATTGACAAGCGTACTGGCATTCACGCCATCCAGGTATCGGCCATCCTGCACGCTGAGGCCGTCCCGGACCGTGTTCACCATGCCCGCGCTGATGCCGGCAAACGTTGTCGTTTCGGTCCCCGGCGCGCCTCGAACGCCAGCCATCGTCGACATGAGGTCGAGCACATTGTTGGTTACCAGCGGGAGCTCACGAACTGTTTTCTCGGCAAGGACCTGGCCGATCGTCGCAGAGGATTCGGCTAGAACCGCGGTTGTTTCAGCCGTCACTTCGACGGTCTGATCGACCGTTCCAACTTGAAGTGCAAAGTTGTAACGCGCCGTCACCGCTTGGCCAAGCTGGACATTATTGATGACCTGCGTTTTGAAACCTGGCAGTTCGGCCGTCAGTTTATAGGCCCCGGGCAGCAGACTCGGAATGTTATACGTTCCGGACTCATTCGTAACGGCACTCGAAACCACACCGGTTTGCGTGTTTGTCGCCGTGACCGTCACGCCGGGTATGAAAGCCTGGCTCGTGTCCTGAACGAACCCACCTATTGATGCATTACTGCTCTGACCGAATGCATGACCGGCGAGCAACAGACAAAGAGCAACCGCGGTAGCCCAAGACCTTTTCATGAACTCCTCCGTTTTCAGGGAAAGCGGGGGGAGTATACATCGGCGATCGGCCGCATCCAAGCACAGCACAACTTTCGATGCGGTCTTCTTGTGCAGAACTCCGGTTCGGTTTTTGTTTGACATGGCCCCCATCGCTTGCCATAACTGACTGGAATATCAATTGACCGAAAATTTGATCGGAGACGCATGAAAAGAATTTGGCGCGTTGTAGCTGCCGCAGCAGTGATCCTTCTGGTGCCGAATCATCTGCGCGCCGCCGAGACCGTTGTGATCGGCCAGTACTGCTTAAGCTGTCACAACGACAAAGTCAAAATGGCAGGACTCGCTCTTGACAGACTCGACCCAAACAATGTGCGTGAAGAAGACCGGGCGGAATGGGAGAAAGTCGTACAGAAGCTTCGCACACGTGCGATGCCCCCGGTCGGTAATCCCCGACCCGATGAGGCCTCCTACAACTCCCTCGTGCAGTACCTTGAAACGGTACTGGATCGCGTCGCAGCGGAACATCCGAATCCAGGCCGCGGGCTGACATTCCGGCGGCTGAACGCCTCGGAATATCAGAACGCCATTCGTGATTTATTGGCGCTCGATATCGACGCTACATCGCTTCTGCCGAAAGAAGACGCCAGTCACGGCTTCGATAGTGTGAATGTCGCAGGACTTTCGCCCACGCTCCTGGAGCGGTATCTCATCGCGGCTCAAAAAGTAAGCCGGCTCGCAATCGGCAGTCCGCTCGCGTCTCCGGGGAGCTTCGTTGTCGATCTGCCCGTGGAACTGACGCAAGAAGATCACTTCGATGGGATGCCGCTGGGTACACGAGGGGGCACTGTCGTTCACTACAATTTCCCACTCGACGGAGAGTATGACATTCAGGTCCGGCTTCAGCGAAACCGCAACGAAAACGTTGAGGGACTGACCGAACCGACCCGGATGGACGTAACCATTGCTGGCGAAGCCGTTGCGACTTTCACGATCGCCCCGAACAGAAATCAGGACGGAATCTACTACTCCGATGAGGACGTCGATAAAAATCTGCACGTGCGCGTTCCGGTAAAAGCCGGTCCTCGTGAAGTCGCGGTCGCCTTTTTCAGAAAGACCTCCGCGCTCCTCCAAACTGATCGCCAACCATATCTGGCACGGTTTAACATGAATCGTCATCCCCGAACGACGCCCGCCATCTATTCGCTGTCCATTGCTGGACCTTTTAATTCCGCCGGGCCTGGCGATACGCCAAGCCGGCGCCGCATCTTCACATGTCATCCCAATGCCCCAGTAAAACAAACCGAGTGCGCTCGTCAGATCGTATCGACGCTCGCGCGACGCGCCTACCGGCGGCCGTTAAGCGACGCCGATGTGAATACGCTATTGGCGTTCTTCAAGCAGGGTGAGGCTGAAGGCGGATTTGAAGATGGAATCGAGATGGCCCTTCGAGCGATGCTGGCCAGCACGGAGTTCCTCTTCAGGATTGAAAAACAGCCACGTAATGTTCAACCCAACACGGTGTATCGCATCAGCGATCTCGAGATGGCCTCGCGATTGTCTTTCTTCCTGTGGAGCAGCATCCCTGACGACGAATTACTCGACCTTGCGATAAGCAAAAGGCTCAGCCAACCGGGCGTACTGCAACAAGAGGTCCTTCGTATGCTGGCTGACCCGCGTTCGGAAGCGCTGGTCACTAACTTTGCCGGACAGTGGTTGTATTTGCGAAATCTGGCCGCTGTCAGCCCGAATGCCCGGCTGTTTCCTGATTTCGACGATAACCTGCGGCAGGCATTCCGGCGTGAAACGGAACTCTTCTTCGACAGCATCATGAAGGAAAACCGTAATGTGCTCGATCTGCTCTCAGCAGACTACACATTCTTGAACGAGCGTCTTGCGAAGCATTATGGCATTCCGAACGTTTACGGCGACCGGTTCAGAAGAGTAACACTTGACCAGAATAGTGAGCGCCGTGGTCTGCTCGGTCAGGGAAGCATTCTGACGGTCACTTCTTATGCAACCCGGACCTCTCCGGTGCTTCGAGGTCGTTGGATTCTTGAAAATCTTCTAGGCATTCAGGTACCTCCGCCACCGCCGAATGTACCGTCACTGCAAGGAAATGACACAGGAACCAGCGCGCTTCCAATGCGGGAACGGATGGCCCGGCATCGCACCAATGCGATTTGCGCCAATTGCCACCAACTGATGGACCCCCTGGGCTTGGCGACAGAGAACTTCGATGCAGTCGGCCGCTGGCGGACTCGCGACACCGCCGGTGGTCCGATCGATGCCACCGGAATGTTCCCCGGCGGCACGATGTTCGAAGGAACGGCAGGTCTGAGGCTTGCTCTCATGGACCGGCCGGACCTTTTTGTTAACACATTGACGGAAAAGTTGCTCACTTACGCCCTGGGCCGGGGTTTGGAATACTACGACGCTTCGACGGTCCGCGCGATCCGTCAGGAAGCTCGCGGATCCGACTATCGGTTTTCTTCCATCGTTCTCGGAATCGTCAATAGTCCGCCCTTCCAAATGAGGAGTTCGCAATGATTCTGAAAAAGAAAGCCCTGCCCCGTCGCACGTTTCTGCGTGGCATGGGCGCCACATTGACTCTGCCTTTTCTGGACGCCATGGTTCCGGCGCTGTCGGCTCAAGCCAAACAGGCCGCTCGACCGGTGCAGCGAGTCGGGTTTGTATACATCGGAATGGGCAGTGATATGAATGCCGCCAAATGGCAGGATCAATGGACTCCGCAAAATGAGGGACGGATCACGGCACTGTCCACTTCAGTGTCCTCGCTTCAACCGTTTTTGGAACGTGTTTCCGTCATAACAAATCTGGAAAACAAGAATGCGGGAGTCGCCGCCGGTTTTCATGCGACAGCAAACTCCTGCTTTCTGAGTTGCACAGAGGCGAAACGAACGGAAGGAAGCGACATTTTCTCGGGAATAACAATCGATCAAATCGCCGCCCGGCACATCGGCAAGGAAACGCCCATACCGTCCCTCGAACTCGGGACGGACTTAATCGCGCAGGTCGGCGATTGCGATAGCGGCTACGCTTGCGCATACATGAATAATCTGTCGTGGACATCGCCTACAACTCCGCTTCCTACGGAAGCCGATCCAAGGGTGGTGTTTGAAAGGCTTTTCGGCGACGGCGGCACCGCCCGCCAGCGTCAGGTCGAGCTTCGGAAGAATGCCAGCATACTCGACTTCATGACCGAAGACATGGCGCGGCTTCAGCGCGAGCTGGGACCGAGCGACCGCACAAACCTAGGACAATATGTCGATTCCGTCAGAGAGGTCGAACGCCGCATTCAGATCGCCGAACACCAAAATTCTACATCTCCATCGCCAGACCTTGAACGTCCGACCGGAATCGCGGCATCGTGGGACGAACACGCAAAACTCATGTTCGATCTGCAGGTACTGGCGCTAAGGGCGGACCTGACCCGAGTTATAACCTTTCAACTCGTCCGCGAAGCGAGCACGAGAACCTATCCTCAAATCGGCGTGTCCGAACCCCACCACCCGATCTCCCACCATTCCAACGATCCGGAGAAGCTCGCGAAGGTCGCCAAAATCAACGCCTATCATGTATCGCTGTTTGCATATTTCCTGGACAAATTAAGATCAGCTCCGGATGGCGACGGTTCTCTGCTGGATCATTCCATTTACACCTTTGGCAGCGGTATGGGAAATCCAAGCGTGCATGACCATAAAAGATTGCCCATCGTGGTGATTGGACCCGCAAGCTCAAGGCCGGGAGCACTGCACATCAAATTGGCACAGTCGAGCCCGCTCGCAAACCTCTGGTTAACGATCATGGAAAAAATGGCTATTCCTCTCGACAACTTTGCCGATAGCACTGGCCACATTGAGGGACTATTCACATCATGATGGTGAAGAATGTCAACCGATGTTTCGTAGCCGCACTGCTTCTTTCGGTTTTTTTTGAGGATGCTTATACCGCCACTTCGTTGGTGGATGCGGTGAGAACGGGCAACAAAGCAGCCGTCCTTGCACTCCTCAATAAAGCGACCGACATAAACGCCTCCGAAAGCGATGGCTCCACAGCTTTACATTGGGCCGCATACAACGACAATTCCGAACTGATAGATACCTTGCTTCGCGCCGGCGCTAATGCAAAGGCTGTCAATCGGTACGGTATTACGCCCCTCTACTCCGCTTGCGTTAACGGAAATGCGATCATCGTTCGCATGCTTTTGAAAGCCGGAGCGGACCCGAACACGGCGCTCCCCGAGGGAGAAACCGCTCTCATGACCGCGGCCCGCACCGGCAATGCGGATGCTGTGAAGGTCCTGCTCGAGGCGGGGGCGGATCCCAATACGAAGGAAGCCTGGCGCGGCCAGACAGCTCTGATGTGGGCAGCAGCGGAAGGCCACGCGGATGTGATCCGCGCCCTTATCGCCAGCGGCGCAAATATTGAAGCACGTTCTAAGGCAGATTACGTGCCGTCTGAGGCCCAATTCCGTCAGAATGAGGATCAATACGGACAATTTACGGCTTTACTCTTTGCGGCGCGGGAAGGCAAGATCAACGCGGTCGAGACGCTTGTTAAAGCCGGGGCCGACATTAACGAAACGCTTGTCGTCACGGGTCCAAAAGGACCGAAACCCGGCCGCGGCCCAAACGCGTTCTTGCTGGCAGTCGGGAGCGCTCAATATCAACTAGCGGCTTGGCTGCTGGACCATGGCGTCGATCCTAATACAGCGCCGCAGGGATGGACGGCACTACATCAGATCGCGTGGGTTCGCAAGCCGGGGGACGTCGGCCACAGCGCTCCTCCTCCCGAAGGATCCGGTAACATGAGCAGTTTCGATTTCGTTCGCACGCTAATCAAGCATGGCGCGAACGTAAATGCCCACGCCACGGCGAAGCGCGCTCCCGCAGGCGGTGTTGGCCTTAATATGGCAGGAGCTACTCCTTTTTTGATGGCGGCGAGAACCAAAGATGCCGATTACATGCGTCTGTTGGCGCAATTAGGCGCCGACCCGCTGATGCCAAATGAGGACAAGACCACTCCATTAATGGTCGCAGCCGGAATAGGCATGAGCGCGGCCGAAGATGGGGAAACAGAAGCAGACCTGATAGAGGCCGTTGAAGTTGCCTTAAAAATGGGTAATGACATCAACGCTGTCGATAACAACGACGAGACTGTGATGCACGGTGCGGCCTACAAGCTTCTTCCCTCTCTCGTACGATTTCTGGCTGAGAACGGCGCCAACATCGAAGTCTGGAATCGCCCCGAACAAAAAGGGATCGACCCCCCTGGACATTACTATTCGAAACAAGACAAACATAGGTTCACAAGAAACCGAGGCGGCCATTCGTCAGCTGATGAATCGTGCCGGAATACCAGCCGTCGAGTCGCAGGAGCAGGGGCCCCGCTAGTTTCGCTTATTCTGCTGAGAGACACTGGAAGTTTCCTTGCTGAGAATCGTCGGCTGCGAACATCGCACGCAGGCATATTATTTTTCACCACTCTTTCATCATCAGTCCCTTGACACTTCCTGGGCACGACAAGCTGTTTCCCGGCAATAAATGGCTCATCTGGAAACCGCCGCGGATCGTGGTCTTTTCGGCGCCGCCGAACTTCGGCGACCAGGCGAAACCGAGAACAGGCGAAAAATTATTGTGGTCCGGCTTCCATATGCCTTGATCCGGATATGGCGACCCCTTGCCGACGAGCACGATTTGCGTCAGATCGCCTTTCTGAGGTCCGCCTCTGGAATGGAACGCTTCGGCGAATGTGCGGCCCGAGTAGCCGAAGATACCGGCGTTGCCGCCCATAAGACCGCGCGTCCAGTTCTTGCCGGAGACACTCAGGAAATATGGAACGCGGAACAGATCGTAACGGACGCCCATAGTGAGGGTGAAGTACGGAGTGACTTTCCAGTCATCCTTCAGGAAGAAGTTGAACTCATTCTGATCGACGCGGCGAATTCTTCCGCGGGTGCCTCTCCGGCTGGCCTGGAGGAGAGTACGATGTCTTGTAGTCGAGGAATTGAGCATCGGTGGGCTCCCGCGTTTCATACTTTTGCGAGATGTTGGCGACCGATCATGTCAGAAATAACAGAGTATTCTGCGCCAGAGTGATATTCGGCGGAAGCAGATTCGGGACCTGATCGATTCCCCGTACGGGCACGTCGCTGGCGCCTCCATTCACCGTCGGAATCAGCGAGCTGGCGCCTGCGGGCGACCAGCCGCTGGAATAGGCGTAGCGGAATTCAGCGCCGAATTTCAGCGCGTGGTTCGCCTTTGTCACACTCAAGGTGTCAGTGTACGTAATGAGTGGGCTGGTGTTGCCGAGATCGCCCGTGGCTCGATCATGTTGTTCGCGAACATCGTCGGACGCAGATAGACCGGATAGCCGTTGATTTGCGGCGGATACATCGGCCACAGTGCCGCTCAAGGAAGCATTAATTCCGGTCTGAGCAAATCCCGTTAAGCACAAAAAGGAGACACATGCCCAAAAGAAACGTTCGTTTCATTGCATTACCTCCACACGCAAGCGCGCCCTGGAGTCCTTCACATCGAGGACTTTCGTAGTGCGCGACCTGCACGCCAGGAAATTTGTCAACAGGGTCTGATGTTGGCGCAAGTGTATGCTTCAACGATTGAAAATGATTGAAAATGAAATGAAATCTTTCACGGAAGCGGACAGCTTAGGCGCCATAGAGCCGGAGGCGCGTAAGAATATAGCCACGGCCGTCAGGCCTTGGCTATATCCGACAAACGGTCACGGCCCAGAGGGCCGAAAGATTCCTTCGACTAATCTTCCGCCCCTCCGGGGCTGGTCTTCCGATGGGTAGCATAGCCCGGCCTGCGGCCGGGGCTACGCTCTAACGGCCCTCCGGGCCTATCTCACACCTTGATAGACAGTCGCCTGCAAGCCGGCCATTTCCGTGGCGAATAGAAGAGCCATACCGCCGCCGCGGATGTCGCGACCGAGTATCGCTTCTCGGTGCAGATAATCCTGGCGTGTTGGTTGTTTGTTGGTAGATTCACAGACGTCCATCAACTCGCCGGAAGCGCCGACACGGGCGAGTACGGCTTTCCATGCCTTGTCTATCCGAGGTTGATAGGTTTTGGCGTCGAGCCAACCGTGCCGCACACCGCGAAGCATAGCGACGCCGATCATGGCCGTGGCAGTGAACTCGGCGTAAGAACCGGGCTCATCGATGATTTCATGCCATAACCCATCCTGGTCCTGAAATCGTGCAAGAGTGGCAATGTGCTTTTGAAATTCGTGGAGAATGCGATTGAACTGTGGATGGTCCTTTGGACAGTCCGAAAGAGTGAGCGCCAATCCAAGCGCGGGAAAGGCGTTTCCGCGCCCCCAAGCGGTATTTTCAGAAGTCGGCGAGTGCCGGTAAAGTCCGTCCGGCCGCAGATCCAGCTTCTGCATGAAATCCATATGACGTGCCGCCATCTCGCAGTACTTGCTTTCTCCAGTCAGTTTCGAAGCTTTAGCCAGAATCGGAATCGACATGAACAAGCCATCGCTCATTCCATTACTGGAACCCATCGATTCCTTCAACTCGCCCTTCTCGGTAAACCCGACGCCGGCTGCGGTGCGGACCATCTGTACATATCGGGCGTCGCCGGTTCGCTCAGCCAGCTCTGCAAAGACAAGATACCCGGCAAGATTCTGCGAGGCGGGCCGGTCCGGGGTTCCCGCTTTCGGACCTTCGACCCAGGGCTGGACCAGTTTCTCCACTTCAGCGATGTTCCCTAGGCGCATTTGACCAATCAGACTCATGCCGGGAATGTAGGTGAGGTCGTTGAATTCGTGCCCGTAGTACTGCGCCAGTTCGGCCGCCAGTTGACGCGGTGAGCGGCCCTGGCGGCGACGGATCTCAAGTTGCGCCTCGGATGGATTGATTTGTTTCCGCTGGGCAAGTACGCGGAGTATGCCGGGGTTCGCATCGACAATTTCCGCCGGGATCCGCCCGACGCCCGCGGCGGGATTCTGCGAAACTGCGCGCGCGAATCCGTATTCATCGGAGCCCGCGATGACGATCACATCTGGAGCATGGATCGCGATCCAGCGCCAGATGCTGTGGGATTCCGGATCATCTTTGTAAGCAACACCCTTCGGCGGAAATTCGAGGCGGCTTCTTTCAGGGTTGGCCAGAGGAATGGCAATGAGCCGGAATTTTCTCTGAGATTGCCTGATGGACTCGAACGCCGCGATCTCCTGGCGCACGACCCGGGTGGACTCGTCCTCGCCATTCATGCCGGCAATGAGGGCGACCGTCGGGGAGGATCGGGAAGCGCCTGGGATGATGGTCGCCTGGATATGCGTGCCTTTCGAGGCGAGGCCCACGTCGGCAGGTTGGGCTGCCATCACAGGTGATAAGGACACACAGAGACACAGAGGCACTAACAAGGCACGAACGCGCGCGATCAGCTTCATTGTTTTTGTCCGTAGGTCTTCGCAAGATAGTCGGTGAGCGCAGACGCATCCTCATCCGAGAGTTCGGCACCCCGGTCCTTCATCCGATTGACGATGAGCCGCCAATCCGATTGTGCCAGGTTCTTCGTCTGCACCCGAGTCAAGTCGTGGCACGACACACAAGCGGTTTCGAGCAGCTGTTTCATACGATCGTCCGAATTCGCCGCCGCTGCAGCCTGCCCGCGTTGACCTCTCTGTCCATTGGCGCCTGCAGGCGCCTCACTTCGAGCCAGGATTTCCGCCATGTCCGGGACCGGCTTCCCGGCGGCCGCATACAGATCGGCGCGCGAAGCCACTCCGGTCCCATGCAGCGGCAGGACACGGTCGAAATTGAGTTTAACTTTTCGACATTCTCGACGAGATTCAACGCCGGCTTGACATTGGCTGCGGCACCTCCCGGAGTAAACGCATCCGCTTCGATGACGATCTTTTCTTTCGGTAGAAATACCATCAGCAGTCCATCACTGTGAGGATTGTCCTTGATCAGGTGAATTTCCAGCGTGCCATCCGCAATGACTTTCTTCTCGGCCACCGTTTCGATCAGCGGCTTCTTTCCGGATCGCGCAAGCCGGTCTGGGTTCAGTGAGCGAGGTGCCGACAATGCTCGATCGAAGAACTCTTTGTTGCTCTCGTGAGTAATGATCGTGGCTCCTTCATCCACATAAGTGCGCAACCCGCCGGAGTGGTCGAAATGGTGACGCGTGTTGATGACATACCCGACGCGTTTATTGGGAATGAGCTTTCGGATTTCCGCAAGAACCCCAAGGGAACGCTGCTCGTTCAACGGTGCATCAATAATGGCAACCTGATCCGGCAACTCGACCGCGACACTGTGATGCGTTCCTCCCTTCAGGTAGAACACGCCATCGGCAACTTTCTCGCTTTGAACGGACAGCGTCTGCGGGGCGCCTGCAGTTGCGGGCGCAAGCGGAGGAGGAATGGTTAAGGCCGGGTTCGCTTTTGCATCCGATACCTCCAGAATCATTACAGGAAAGCCCGCCTGCTTCTCGACAATGGTGGTCGGAATCTTTACTCCACCAAAATCTTTGTACGTGTTGTACCAGGCTTCGGCAGCCATATCGCCCATGACGTCGTTATCAATCCAGGTCTGGACTCTTTCGATCAGATTATGTTCGTCGATGTATCCAACCAGTCGATATTTACCCTGCACCGTGACCGTTACGATGTTGTAACGTGTCCCCTCGACTGTTTCGGTTCTGAGCGCCACGTTATTCACCGCCGCAGCTTTCAGGAATGCATAAGGCGATAACCAGAAATCAAATTGCGAACTCCAGGGTGAATCGGCGGACACATACTGATCCACGCCCCGGTCGACCCCATTCTGAATGCTCGTGAAATGCGCATGAGATGTTCTTGCTGAGAAATCCGCCTCGTACGTGTAGTTCTCGACTCTTACGACAGACCATCCAGTTCTCGAATTCATGCTTTGTCCAATGGTAACGGCATGAGATCCCATTGCAGAGAACTGCAATGTTTGCAGATTATCCGCTCCCATGGCTTTGGATGCATTGGAAAGTACGGTCTTCGCATCCTGGGCGATCATGGCTGCCGGAATTGTGCCGAGGATACAAATCAACCACACAAACGCGTGTCTCTTCGTCATCGTGAGGCTCCTTCGCCGTTGATGGGATTAATTTTACTGACATTTAATATCTGGATTGTTTGTTGCGCAATGGAATATAACATCGGATATCGAAAAACCCCACAATCGAAGGAGAACGAAGATGAACGTTCGACGCTTGGTCGCGGCATGCTGCGTATCCGTATTAATGTGCGCGGTGCCCGGGAGTCCTGCCGGCGGTAGCAATGTCGCAGACGCGGCTATGAACAAAGATCTCTCGAGCATTCGAAAGTTGGTTGCCCAGAACGCGGATGTGAACGCGCCACAGTCGGACGGCGCCACAGCCCTCCATTGGGCTGTCGAGTTGGATGATCTGGAGATGGCGGATATCCTCATTGCCGCGGGTGCCAATGTCAAGGCTCGGAACAGGTTTGACATCACCCCGTTGGCTTTGGCGTGCCTGAATGGAAGCGCGGCAATGATTGAAAAGCTGTTGAAAGCAGGCGCCGAACCGAACGCTCCGCTTTCGGCTTTGGGAGAGACGCCGGTTATGTTGGCTGCGAGAACGGGCAAAACGGATGCCGTGAAGACGCTGCTCGACCATAGCGCATCGGTAAACGTACGGGAAAACTCCAAAGGACATACCGCGTTGATGTGGGCCGCTGAGGAATCACATCCGGGTGTCGTCGAACTTCTCCTGGAGCATGGAGCCGACCCGAACGCGCGCTCGAACCCGGAAACAGCTCCCGCTCCGCGACGCGGAGGAGGCGGCGGAGGCGGACAGAACCAGGCTCAAGCCGGCGCGGGCCAGCGCGGCGCCAGCCCGGCGGCGCCGAAGACCTGCCCAGCAAAGAACGCTCCCCGGCCTGAGGTTGTATTCGGGCAGACTGGCGGCGCGACTCGCACTCATGCCACCGGCGGCGGCTGCATTACGGCGTTGATTTTTGCGGCGCGACAGAACGATAAGGAGTCGGCGCGGATTCTGCTCGAGCATGGCGCCGACATAAACCTGACCATGGCCGATGGGACCAGCGCTCTCGTCGCGGCCATCATCAACGCCCACTATGAACTCGCTGCGTTTCTGCTCGAAAAGGGTGCAATCCGAATATCGCCGACGGCAAGGGTCGCGCGGCCTTGTACGCAGTTGTCGACCAGCGGAACTACATGGTCACCGATATCCCTCAACCAAAACCGGACATGCTCGACACCCTGACACTTATAAGGGCGGTTCTCGAACACGGAGCCGACGTCAACGCCCGACTGACAACAAAGTTGCCTTACAGGGGGGCAGGTGACCCGACCTGGCAGTCGGAGGTCGGCGCCACTCCGTTTTTGCGAGCTGCGTATTCCAACGATGTAGCCGCCATGCGCCTCTTACTTGCGTATGGGGCGGATCCCAACATCACAGCTTCAGACAAGACAACACCATTGATGGCGGCCGCCGGCGTGGATTGGCTGCCTGGTTTCGTCTACACGCGGAATGAAAACCTGATCGAGTCGTTGAAATTATGTCTCGAGTTGGGGAATCCCGTGAACGCCACCAACGACGGTAAGCCCAATTCCGGCGGACCATCCGGTGTCACGGCTTTGCACGGAGCCGCTTTCAAAGGCATACCGGAGGCAGTCCCGTTGTGTGCAAAATCCTGAAAACGGCCACCTGCCGACGGCTTCCTGCATGAGGTTTCGATCAGACGCTCACACCAACGGGCATATCGTGCTGCCGAGCTGACGAGACGCGTTGGATGGTCGACTGGCACGTACCGCTTCATCCAGGAATGGCCGCGATCACAGCATGGCTTGCCTTCGATCTGAAAAACCGTCACGCCGCTTCGCACTCGTCATCATTCAGCAGTCTGTCGCGCCTCTGATCCCGGCTTATTTTGTTCGCCTGATTTGATGCAAACGGCAGCACGAGCCCCGTTTCGAGCTGTCCGACACGTCGTTGGCTGCGATAACGGCCATGAGCTCGTGAACGTGGTTCCGCGACGCGGTCGCGCTTTCGGTCGTACAATCCCTGCATGTCCTGCGTCACCCTGCGGCCAATTGGAATCATCGGCAGTCCATTTCTTTCGCCTGAAGTCCTCGCAAGGCCCACCCTATGAGTCGACAGCTTCAAAAAGCAGACGGCGACCAATGAGGCTAAATGGGATGCCTTCGCATCGATGCTGAAGAAGTCGCTGGCCACGATCTGCTCCCAATGTCTTTGCAGGAACTCTCTCCATGTCGTCTTCCGCGCTCGTTCCGGAGATGGCTCGATGCCGTGCCTTTTCAAAATGTTCCGGACGGTGTTGTGTGCCAGATCGTGGCCGAGGTTGGCCAATGCTCCCTGTATCCGCCGATAGCCCCAAGAGCGATTCTCTTCAGCCATACGGACAGCCAGAGCAGCAATTTCCTGACGCGTTGGAGGCCGGCCCGGAGTTCGACGCGCACTGCCAGTGCGGTTTCGGCCAATCAAATTTCGGTGCCACGTCAACAGAGTTTCCGGCGCGGCGATCGTCGCCACTTGCCCCAACGTTTTACGCCCAAGCTTTTTCGCTTTGACCGCCAGTCGTCGTCGTTGGTCATCGTTGAACTTCAGACGCGGATTCCCGATCTGTTCTCGAAGGACGCGATTCTCCTCGACCAGATATGCGATGACCTCCTGCTGATGTCGGCTCATCCATCCGGCGACGGCAAGCAGCACATATGAAAATGGGTCGAAAGAGAGGCGCACGGCCAATACTATGAGCGAGCCTCACGTGAGATCTCAAGTAATCTCAACAAGATCGACTTTTTGAACAGTACGCCATCGAAGTCGATGCCAACGGGAGTCCTTTGCGCATGAGTCCTGGGCGGAAGGACCACCCCTGGAAATGCTGTAAACGCTGAGAATTAAGAGGTTAATAGACCAGCGGAGCGATATGGCTTTTACCGATGGACTGATGGTCTTAACAGAGGCCAGCAAATTTTGCCGAATAGTATTAGGATTTTGGACGGGAACTGGACAATAAACTTTCGCTCGACCAGCCCGTCTAAGAGTAATTTTGAGCACACTGGCTGATCAATTTAGTAAGGAACTCCGCAAACTGCTCGCGAGTGGTGCGCTGGAAGGCAGCTTCGCCGACTTCGTTCAACTCTCCGGTAAGAATCTGGAAGTGCGGACGCGCCCCTACAACGAGTGGCGCAGCAATCGCTTGAAGCACGGACTGTGGCCATTCTCAACGGAGCTTCAGTCCGGTCCTGGCCCCGAGGTCACCGTGATCGATGAGACGGGGAAACAACGGACAGGGGTGAACTTCGCATCGTACGACTACCTTGGGCTTTCCGCGCACAGCGGAGTTCGAACTGCAGCCATCGAGGCCATTCACAAGTACGGCACATGCATTGGAGGCGCCCCGATATTGCAAGGAAATTCAAATCTTTCAGTCGCAGCTTCAGGAAGCCGTAGCGGAGATACTCGGACTCGCACATGTTGTCTTGTTCCCAACCGGCTGGGCCGCTGGCTACGGCGTCATTGCGGGCTTGATACGAAGCAAGGACCATGTGGTGCTTGACCAATACGCCCACAATTGCTGCGTCCAGGGAGCGATGGCTGCGACTCGCAATGTGCATCGCGTGCGGCACCTCTCGACCGAGGCATTCGTCCGGCAAATGCGTCGTATACGGGCGGTTGACGCGGAGAACGCGATCTTAGTCGTCACCGAGGGCATCTTTTCGATGGATGGTGACTCCCCAGATCTGGCAGCCCTTCAAAGCGCTTGTCAAGAGTATGAGGCGACACTCCTGGTCGACGTCGCCCATGATCTAGGAGCAGTCGGGCCTGACGGCTCCGGGATCGTCGGGCTGCAGGGCCTTCTCGGCAAAGTTGATTTGGTCATGGGCAGCTTCTCCAAGGTATTCGCGTCAAATGGTGGTTTTATGGCCACGTCGTCTACTGCGATCCACGAATACCTGCGGGCCGGTGCGCCATCGCGAACCTTTTCAAATGCTATCTCTCCCCCTCAGTGCGCGGCGATCCTGAAGGCAGTTGAGATCGTCCGGAGCGTCGAAGGCGAAGTGCTGCGACAAAACCTGCACGGTCTGGCCCAAGTTCTGCGGGAGGCGCTCATGCCGTCGGGAGTCGTCTGCCTCGGCAAACCGGGCCCCCTGGTTCCGGTGCTCCTGGGGCGAGAGGCAGTGGGCCGGATCACGGCGGCCCTGTGTTTCGACCATGGTGTATTCACGAATTTGGTCGAATACCCGGCGGTGTCCGTTGGTGCCTCTCGGCTGCGCATGCAAGTCATGGCAACACATACGCCTGCTCAGGCCCGCTTCGCAGGGGAGGTCATCGGCCGGGCATCTCAGGCCGCCAAGAAACTCCTTGCCCGTTCTACAAGCGCCGGAACCACCGTCTGACGGCTTTGGCCCAATGTCAAATGTCATACGTCCCATGTCGAGTGTTAATGCAGTTGTCAAACGACTCACCCACCAACGGATTGAATTTACAAGAGCTTGTTTTGGTCGTGTGGTCGTTTGGTAAAGTGCATTAGACATTCGACATGGGACGTATGACATTTGACAAGCCCCGTCTGACGTCAAAATCGATGCCCCCGATTTCTTGGTTCATCTCATCAGTAAACGGCCGGCGGTAAATGGTGAAAATTCCGGATACCGATCCGGTTTGATCGCCTCTTGCGCTAATCCACGGCTTTTCTCATGATGAAGTTAGAGCGGTTTCGAGCGCAGGCTCAATAGACATCGTTTGGGAAGGCATGATTAACCATGCTATCCGGCATGGTTTCGTTAAGTGGAATCCAGCGTTACGGTTTTGCCGTGCTGGCCATAGTGCTTGCTGCGGCTCTTCGCGTCGCCCTGGGTTCGATTTTGACGCAAGAACCACCTCTATTCCTCTTTGTCTTACCGATAACTTTGGTTTGCTCATTCGGTGGATTGGGTCCAGGTTTGCTGGCCACCGGTCTTTCGTTGCTGTTTGCAAATCCTTCAGATCTAGCCGGAGCGCTCAGCTTGGGATTCACCGGTACGGTGTTCAGCCTCCTTTTTAATAGATGCAGAAAAGCGATTAAAGCGATAGTCGAACGTGAACGTTTTGTCCAAAACATCATCGATGCCTTGCCAAGTGGCGTTTTCATCTACGATGTACGGCAGAAGAGAATCACCTTCATCAATCGCGCCCTCGCGGACGCGCTGGGCCCCGTCTTCGACCAGGAAGTGGCTGAGCCCGGCTTCATCCGCTCGGTGATGCACCCGGACGACTGGCCACTCTTTGTCGAACACCTGAAAGGATTCTCCGGTTTGGGCAAAGGCGAAACTGGAGAGTTTGAATTCCGCTGCCGCGTTAATAGCGGCACTTGGCGCTGGTTTCATACTCGCAACAAGGTGTTTCGTCGCAACGAAGACGGCCCTGTGCAGGAAATCATCAGCACGGTAATTGACATCACGGAACGTAAGAATGCAGAGGAGGACACCAGGTTCGTGACTGATCTGGAACATGCCGTAATGCCTCTTACGGACGCAAAAGAGATCGTGGCAGTCACGGTGCGAATGCTGGGGGAACACTTGGGTATAGACCGCTGCAGCTATGCGGAGGTCGAAGCAGACGAGGATCATTTCGCGGTTTTCGGTGATTATTCTCGCAACGCAACGCAGAGCATGACCGGCCGATACCGATCGTCGGACTTTAGTCAAAGAGAACGAAGCGTTTTGCTGGAAGACCACCCGTATGTCATCTGTGACATTCAGGCGGAATCGCCGCCCGGAACGAACATTTCTCTTTACCTGCGTTGGAAAATGCGCGCTTTCGTATGCGTGCCGTTAAACAAGTCCGGTCACTTCGTGGCCAGAATGGCTGTCTACCAGGGTGCGCCGCGTCGTTGGTCCACGCAGGAGATTAAACTCGTCGAAATTGTGGCAAACCGGTGTTGGGAATCTGTTCAGCGGGCAACGGCGCTAAGGCGTTGGACGGAGAGCTACGAGGATTATCGTGCGTTCATTGCGATCACTTCGGAAGGCGTCTTTCGTTTCGAATTCGAACAACCCATCCCGGTGACGCTGCCCATCGACGATCAGATCGAAATGCTTTACCAATTCGCATACCTCGCTGAATGTAACAACGCGATGTCGCGAATGTATGGCTACGATAGTGCCGAAAAATTTTGGGTGCGCGGATCGGAGATCTGCTGGTCCGGTCGAATC
Organism: uncultured Acidobacteriota bacterium; assembly: GCA_963738025.1. Taxonomy (GTDB): domain Bacteria; phylum Acidobacteriota; class Terriglobia; order 20CM-2-55-15; family 20CM-2-55-15; genus 20CM-2-55-15. The sequence continues at coordinate 49,286 of CAVTWA010000020.1, forward strand.
CAAAGAACATCGAGTTTCTTCGCGCTCTTCAGCGCAACGGTTACAACCTCAACGATGTCGAGACACACGAAGTGGACAGGTACGGGAATTCCAAAGTCATCCTGAACAGCCTGAGTGCCATTGTTGAAAATGGGATGATCGTTCGCGCCTGGGGAACACAACGAGACATCACGGCTCAAAAGCAGGCTGAGGAAGCGTTGCGCGCGAGCGAAGAGCGGTACCGGCTGTTGACCGAGCTTTCGCCAGACGGTGTGATGGTTGTCAGCGCCGACGGGGCGATCCATCTGGCCAATCCGTCAGTGTTGCGGATGCTCGAGGCCGCCGCCGCGGATGTGGCCGGTCGGAGCCTCTTCGATTTCGTTGCGCCCGAATTCCGTGACCACTGCAGCGCATTGATGAAAACCCTGATGACCAAAGGAACGCCGGCGACTCAAGCGGAGGGGACATTGCGGAGCACGGATGGGCGCAGGATACCCGTCGAGGTTAGCGCAGTCAGTTTCGATGGAAAAAAGCAGTTCGGTCAACTCGTCATCCACGACCTCAGCGGACGAAAACAGGCGGAAGCTGAGCGTGAGCGTTGGTCTAGAGAGATCGAAAGCGAACGCGATCGTTTGAAGCGGATTCTAGAACAGATGCCTATCGGAGTCATCATTGCCGAAGCGCCTTCGGGTTGTCTCGTTTTTCACAACATCGAAGCATCGCGATTGCTCCACCGTTCGTTCCTGATTGCCGAAGACTATCGGGCATACACAAAGTACGGCGCATTGCAGGAGAACGGTCTTCCCTATCCAGCCGAGGCGTATCCCGCCGCGCGCTCGCTGATGTCGGGAGAGATAGTCAAGAACGAAGAGATCAAGTACCGGCTTGCTGATTCCACGCAAACGTACTTCTCTGTCAATTCTGCGCCGATCTATGATCCGGAAGGCCGGATGGTTTTGACCATCGTTACATTCATTGACATCGGCGAGCGGAAGCGGGCCGAGGCGGCCTTGCGTGAGAGCGAGGAGCGATTCGCAAAAGCATTCCAAGCCAGTCCGGATGGTTTGGTCATTAGCCGGATTGCCGATTCCGTCGTTCTTGAAGTTAATGATAGCTTCGTTTCAATGTCCGGCTATGCCCGCGATGAAATCATCGGACAAAGCCTCGTTCAGCTCGGAGTTTATGCGGATCCTGCGTCCCGTGAACGGGCGTTAAAGATTTTGAAAGAGCAGAATTTCGTCCGTGACTTTGAGCTCACGATGAAACGGAAATCAGGGGAATCCCGATGGATCCTTTTCTCTGCCGAACCAATGGACCTTCGTGGCGAACATTGCTGGTTGATGCTCAGCCGCGACATTACTGAGCGCAAACGCATCGAAGACGAGCGCGAACAGATCTTGCTGCAGGAGAAGAGGGCGCGTGAGGAAGCCGAAACGGCGAGCCGGCATGAAAGATGAATTTCTGGCGACAATCTCTCACGAATTGCGTACACCTCTGACTGCGATCCTCGGATGGGCGAACATGCTCACCCATGGCTCGCTCTCGGAAGCTCAGACCCGGCACGCGTAGCAGGTGATCCAGCACAGCGCGAGGTCACAAGCCAGGCTTGTCGACGACATCCTGGACACCTCTCGCATCATCACCGGGCGATTGAAACTCGACGCCCACCCCCTTGAGATCGCCTGGGTCTTTCAGGCCGCCACTTGACGTCGATCCGGCCAAGCGCTGAAGCGAAGAGAATTGCTTTGGATGTGGTCATCGACGAGCGTGGTGGCATCGTCTTCGGCGATCCTAACCGATTGCAGCAAGTGATCTGGAACTTAGTTTGGAATGCAGTAAAGTTCACAAACGAGGGAGGGCATGTCGAGGCAAGGCTGAGCCGGACCGACCACCAGATAGAGATTTCCGTCACCGATACCGGGATGGGCATTGATCCTCAGTTCTTGCCCTATGTCTTCGATCGATTCCGGCAAGCGGACAGCACGTCGACACGCAAGTATAGTGGGTTGGGCCTCGGTTTAGCCATCGTCCGTTATGTGGTCGAGATGCACGGCGGCACCGTTGAGGCATCGAGCCCCGGAATAGGTCAAGGCGCGACATTCACCGTTCGATTTCCCATAGCTTCACCGGACGTCCTCTTGCAAGCGGCAAAGCGGCCGGGAGCGGCGCTGAAACAGCCGACGGAGCACCATCACGTGAACGAAAACCAAGACCTGGGTGGCGTCTGCGTATTGGTTGTCGAAGATGATCCGTATACTCTCGAGATGGTCAAAGTCATTCTCCAAAATCGCGGCGCCGAGGTGATCGCTGCGCTCTCAGCAGCCGACGCGCTGAAAGCTCTGGAACGCTCCCGGCCAGATGTACTGATTTCGGACATCGCGATGCCGGACGAGGATGGCTACGACCTGATCGAGAAGGTGCGCCGACTCGGCCCGGAATCGGGAGGCGATATCCCAGCCGCCGCGCTGACTGCTTACGCCAGGGTCGAAGATCGCATACACGCTCTGGCTGCAGGGTTCCACATGTACTTGCAAAAACCGGTCGAACCTGACGAGTTGGTCGCAGTGGTGGCCAAACTGAAACGACTCCGCCATTTGACGAAAATATAAGTCGGTCTCAGCGGTGTTCATCGGATGCAGAGCGTCGTTAAAAACGTGTAAATCAAGCCGCCCTGCGCACGCCGGCTGAAATGCGTCCCGTATTCATACACCATTCCAGCGTCGGCTGCAGTGTCGACTCGGCGTTGCGAAATCGCGCATCCAGCTCGCGCACAGCCTTGCGATTATCCGTAAACCAATACAGCGTCGCGTAAGGAATAACCTCGGGATTGAATGGCAGCGGGACATGGAGTTTCCGTCCCGCCCACGACGCAGCGCGCATCGCGGAAGTCGGAAGAGTAATGAAGTTCTTTTTCAAGGAAAGAAGCTCGTTGGTAAGCTTAGCCAGATTCCGAATCGTGATGTTCTCGCCGGCCAGTATGTAGCGTTCTCGGTTTTGACCTTTTTCCAGCGCGGCAATGATACCGGCAGCAACATCATCCACATAGACAACACTGGTTCCTCCCTTGCATACCACAACGGGATTGGATCTGGCGAAATCGAGTAGGTTTCCCGCCGTCACCAGTTCAATATCGTCGGGTCCATAAACTTCACCGGGATTGACGATCGTAACGGATATGCGATCGGAATACTCTCTGCAGAACTCCTCCGCACGGTGCTTTGCCCTCGCATAAGGGTAGCGGTCGAGACGCAATGGAGACGGACTGTCTTCGTTCTGCAAAGCTGGAGCGGGGGTTCCTGCTAAAGCTGCAGTGGAGGACACGTAAACCATCCGCTCGATTCCAGCGGCGATTGCGGCTCTCAGAACATTCAGGCTTCCGCCAGCCACAACATCGAACATGAAGGGGGAGTGGATCAGATTCCACTTCGCAATACCGGCAAGGTGAATAACAGCTTTGCAACCCTTCGCAGCGGACTGCAGAGAAAAAAGGTCCAGAAGGTCGCCAATCACAAGGTCACAACCCAGATGTGCAATGCGTTCGAGCCGCGACGTGCGCCGCACCAGGCAACGGACATCAAGGCCGCGCGCGCGAAGCATGCGCACAACCACGGAACCAATGAAACCGTTACCACCAGTGACTAGAATTCTCATAACAGCAACACAAAACTAAGGCCGTCCCCTGTTGTAAGAGTTAGTGCACGTCGCGCACCAACGCCCTTATTCAGGTTCCGCTTGCAAAGTGAAAGCAGCAGTAGCCCGAATTCGTTGCGCTTCGCATGAACGCCATCAGCCGCATTGGGATCTCACGACCGCCGACCTATACCGGCTGCCCCAACAGAGCCGGGCAGGGATGAAAAGATGGGCAGTCTACAGTCTCTGTTCTCAACTTGACTAAATACCGAATATTCGTTACGGGTTTTCAGTCAAGGCAGGTATTTGCCGGAATGGCTCATTTGCATGTACTGACAAAATGTTTTCATTGATCAAGCCTGGATCTCGAAAAGCTGGCAGGGTCAGAGTCACGGCCGACGTGACTAAAGAACAGATTCGCAACGAGGACGATTGCGCAGAGAAAATCGCCTCGTCCGCGGAATTTGTGGGTGATTTTCAAGAGGTTTTCCCCTCCATACCCGCTCCGGCCCTCTGTTCATGGGCGTTTCAAGCACTGGTTTGAACCGCCGTCGCCCGTCGCTGTTGTAGGTGTGAAAAAGCCGAGCACGTTTTTTGCGAGGTCTTTTTCAAGATTCTTGTTGGAACCCGCGTCCTTTGCGGGTTTCAACAGAATCGGCACCTTCAACAGCGTCAACCAGGCCGAAATTTCACCCACAAATTCCGCGGAGGACTCAGAAAATCAAACTGGGCCAGAATGCACTTGAAACCAGGGATTTTTCCGCCGCAGAAGAATATTTTAAACAGGCTTGGCGGCTGGCCGAAGAAAACAAATATCTGGAGCAACGCCAACCCGGCATTGCTGCGCCTGTTGGGTACTACCTACCTTGGCATGCGTCGGCAGGATAAAGCGGTCGAGTCGTTCACGAAAGCTCTTGAGTTTGAGAAACCAAACTGCGGTGCTGATAGCGATTACCCGGCAAGATGTGCAGACGCTCAGGTGGACCTAGCTACCGCTCTCTCTGTTAAAGGAGACTTGTCGTCCGCGCTTACTCTCTCCGAGTCGGCCGTCGACAAATATAGCCGCCAGAGAGAATTGTACCGGACGGCGAATCTCGGCTACCCAATATACGCTGATCAAATTAAGCAGGCACGAGCAGCCGCCTACCAGGCCCTGGTCCTCGCCCGGTCAGGAAATTTGCCGCGTGCGCGCAAAGCCTTAACGGATAGGAGATCACTCGTCGAAGAGGTTCTGGCGGTAAGAGATCTTCAGAAGGGAATCAAAGATTTCGCAGAAGATGTTCTGAAGACGTTGGTACAGATCACTAGCCCGGATTATTCATAAACTCGGCTGAATCACGGTGATTTTGCGCATCCGCGGCAGAAGGATCCGGAATGAGCGACGAAACAGCCTTCGGATAGCGTTGAGAACTGTGTTCATCGAGTCGCGGTTCGCCTGTTCCGGCCAGTCAGCATACGCAATTACTACAAAGGGACGCACGTCGACACACGTCTGCAAAATCAGTTGAACAAAATAGGGTTCTATCGGGTCGTTACGCGGAGTTTTCTGTAGCCAGGATTTGCTGACAGTGCTGAAACAGATCCTGACCGGGCCAATGAGCGGCAAGATGAAAGTGGATTTGTCGTGCGGTACGAACAACGCGCGCGCCGACCTTGAGCAGACGAATGCGAATCGAAGCCGGACTGGCCTGTGCCAAGACAGTATCGGCAAGGATGGATCGTCGAAAGTAGGTCATCAGCAAAGTCGCAATCGTGTGCAGTTGCAGACGCACGGCATTGGCACGAAACCGGTGACAGCTCGGCGGTCGGCATACATGCCCAACTTCAATTCTTTGATGCGGTTTTCGGCTTCTCCGCGTTGGTCGTACCACTTGACGAGATCTTTAGCCGATCCCTTTCGATTGGTAATCATGAAACGGATGTTGGTTCCCATCGCGGTGACATCGATCTTCACCAGAATGCGGCGGCGATGGTCCCAGCTATGGGCTCGATGCCAGAAGCTGGTGCGTACGTGTACCGGATGTTGAACCCGCTGATAGCGCGATTCGGCTTTCGCTTTCAGTTGTGCCGTACGTTTCTTGAACACATTGTTCGTTCCTATACCCATAACGTACTCAATCTGGTGTTCTTCCAGGGCGGCCTCGACTTCGGGCGTTGCCATTCCTGCATCGGCGCGGAGACGCAGTCTGGATTTGGGAAAACGATGTCGCAACGGCGGAACAATTTGCTTCAGATCTTCGACGACGAAGCTGGCGCTACGATCCAAACCAGGTCTGAGCCGTGTCTTCAGCGGCAGTCCCGTATTGCCTTCAAACCAGCATAGCGGGTGATACATGTGCTGGTTGTAGCCGCCGTGAAATAACGCGAATTGTTGCTGGCCGTGCGTCGGATCAGCCGTGCTGTCCAAATCCAAAATCAGTTCCCCTTGGGTTGTGTTCCCTTCGCAAAGGCGTGCTGACAAAACCAGTCCAAACCGACTTTGCTCAAACGCGCAATACTGGACCAGTCGATGTCATTCTCGAGTCGCGATATTGTCGGTTGAGATCCCAACGCATCCGACGATTCACTCGCGATCGTCTGAAACGTCGGGTCGTCTTTCAATCGGTCAGCGTCGTTGGCATCTTCATATCCAGCGACGATCTGATACGACCGCTGCCGCACCAACGTCAACATATCGTGCTTCACGTAGCGCTGATCCCGATCATCCGTGATCCGTGCGGCGACATCGGCAGTCAGTCCCAGTTTGTGATCGAACTCGCGAATCAATGTCAAGCCGGCGTCACTGGTAATCGTGCCGCCGTCGAAATCCACGCGAAGTGTTGGTTGGAATCCGAATCCGAATTGTTTGACAATCTTTTTGGCCATCGTCACTCTCCGTCTCAGATACATTCACGCTTCGACAACGCGAACGTAGCATGGACTTATGAGCTGGCGATGGCCTTTTTCTATCCGAATTTATGAATAATCCGGGCTAGCCAAATCAAGTAACACGAGTAAGACGCGTCTCTTCGACCCCGTTGTGTTCAAAACCTGAAAATGGCCACCTGCCGACGGCTTCCTGCATGAGGTTTTGGGTGAGACGCTCACATCAACCGGCATATCGTGCTGCCGAGCTGACGAGACGTGCTGGATGGTCAACTGGCACGTACCGCTTCATCCAGGAATGGCCGCGATCACGACCTGGCTTGCCCTTCGATCTGAAAAAACGTCACGCCGCTTCGCACTCGTCATCATTCAGCAGTCTGTCGCGCCTCTGATCCCTGCTTATTTTGTTTGCCTGATTTGATGCAAACGGCAGAACGAGCCCCGTTTCGAGCTTTCCGACACGTGGTTGGCTGCGATAACGGGCAATGACCTCGTGAACGTGCTTCCGCGACGCGGTCGCGCTTTCGGTCGTACAATCCATGCATGTCCTGCGTCACCCTACGGACAATTGGAATCATCGGCAGTCCATTCCTTTCGCCTGAAGTCCTCGCAAGGCCCACCCTATGAGTCGACAGCTTCAAAAAGCAGAGGGCGACCAATGAGGCTAAATGGGATGCATTCGCATCGATGCTGAAGAAGTCGCTCGCCACGATCTGCTCCCAATGTCTTTGCAGGAACTCTCTCCAGGTCGTCTTCCGCGCGCGTTCCCGGAGATGGCTCGATGCCGTGCCTTTTCAAAATGTTCCGGACGGTGTTGTGTGCCAGATCGTGGCCGAGGTTGGCCAATGCTCCCTGTATCCGCCGATAGCCCCAAGAGCGATTCTCTTCAGCCATACGGACAGCCAGAGCAGCAATTTCCTGACGCGTCGGAGGCCGGCCCGGAGTTCGACGCGCACTGCCCAGTGCGGTTTCGGCCAATCAAATTTCGGTGCCACGTCAACAGAGTTTCCGGCGCGGCGATCGTCGCCACTTGCCCCAACGTTTTACGCCCAAGCTTTTTCGCTTTGACCGCCAGTCGTCGTCGTTGGTCATCGTTGAACTTCAGCCGCGGGTTCCCGATCTGTTCTCGAAGGACGCGATTCTCCTCGACCAGATATGCGATAACCTCCCGCTGATGTCGGCTCATCCATCCAGCGACGGCAAGCAGCACATATGAAAATGGGTCGAAAGAGAGGCGCACGGCCAATACTATGAGCGAGCCTCACGTGAGATCTCAAGTAATCTCAACAAGATCGAATTTTTGAACAGTACGCGATAGTCCGCTGGCAGTAGCTGCATCCTTAGGTGCTCCGCACAATATTGGCGACCGGTATGGATAATGGGACTCCCCAGGAAAGAGGATGAATATGGAGAAGAAAAAGCAGCCCGCAAAAAGACACGCAGGCTTGGAAACCCCGACAGGTACGAGTAAAGGTTCGACCGGATCTTCCAGTCATAGCTCGGGTATCAAACCCAGTGCTCCTCCCGGCGAGCAAATGCAGCCAGCCCTGCACTCTTTCGAAGAAGAACTGAAGAAATGGCAGGATCATATTTCGGATGACGACCGACGGCAGATCAGGAAAGCGATTGAGGAACTGATGGACAAGTATCTCTGAATCGCAAAGAAAAAAGCCGGCGTGACGGCTGGCTTGGAGCTACTCTCGATCCCATCGATCGCCCGCGTTAGGAATCGTGCCTCGGTGAGCCTCGTGGTTAGCAATTTTTCAATGGCATGACCGATGTGGTTGAGGGTAACGACGGCGAACCAAGATACGTAGGAATTTTAATAGGTACGGTATGATTAATCGTATGGCAGTGCCTTTGGAAGCTCACAAGCCGCTTGGCGGACGACAGAATGCAAGCCTGAAGCAAAAGCTTGAGAAATACTTCGCGTTGATTGGCTATTTGGCTTTGCTGACAGTATCTGTAGGCGTTGCCTTGTACGGCAAGTTTGCTTATCGCAACGAGATTCGTCTTGTAGTTGTACTTGCCTACGTAGCTTTTATGGTCACGCGGTTGGTTCGGCACATCCCGTGCGCGGCGAGTAACGCACTGAAACTCTGTGACGGTCATTCGCATATTGTTTTGCTCGCCTCCTGCGTGTTCCTGGTGAATTCCCGCTCAAGCGGCAATCGGACTTTGATATAACCCACGACAATGTGCCTGCCAGCGATGAAGTTTCAACTCCGATCGTGTGAGTGGCGAATTCCTGATTAGGCCGATTTCTCGCGGTTTTCGTTAGTTTTCATTACAAATATATGAACGAATCGGCTGAATTGGCGATGAAGTAACGATTCCGTAATAAAGCCATCGGGCGGCTAAAATTAGCCCGAACGTGTCAAGGCAACCCGAACGCTTTCCGCCAATGATTTCTATCAGTTCGAGTATTTGCACAGTACGGGTTTTGTACCGCTACAATACCGAAGAATCACCAGACGGACTGCCGGACCCTCAAGGCGCCTTTCCGCTTTGCAGTTTCTGGCTTGTGGACAACCTGACCGCGCAGGGCCGAGGAAGCAATGACCTTGTACGAGTCACTTTGCGGTCGCGCGTCAAACCTCGGGCTCTTTTCCGAGCAGATTGATCCCGTGTCCGGAACATTCCTGGGAAACTTTCCGCAGGCACTAAGTCATATCGGAGCCATCTCCGCCGGTTTCAATCTCGCCTGCGCTGCGGCTCAACGCTGAGAGGCACAAGAGACATGGACATTAACAAGACGCGTTTTTTTCTAAAGCCAGGCAAAAAGATCCATCTGTCCAGCTACGATGCTGCAGATACGAGTCTGATGCCCGACAAAGAGAAAGTTAAGGTTGAAATTCAGAAAGATCTCGAAAAACTCGCGGAGCTTCAAAACCGTTTCTATGCTGAGCATCAACGGGCCCTGCTTCTGGTGCTGCAGGGTATGGATACAAGCGGCAAAGACGGCACAATCAAACATGTGATGAGCGGAGTGAACGTCCTCGGCTGCAGCGCCTCGAGTTTCAAGACTCCAGCGGGGGAGGAACTGGATCACGATTTCCTCTGGCGTTTCGAGCGTGCGATGCCGCGGCAGGGTCACATCGGCATCTTCAATCGATCTCATTACGAAGATGTTCTGTACGTTCGCGTTCACCAACTGGTGCCGAAGAGAGTCTGGAAGTCACGTTACGATCAAATCAACCGCTTCGAGAAACTCGAGTCTGAGTTGGGGACTGTCATCCTGAAGTTCTTTCTTCACATCAGCAAAGACGAACAGAAGAAACGACTTGAAGCCCGGCTCGTCGACCCGCAGAAAAACTGGAAGTTTTCGCTGGCAGACGTCCAGGAGCGCGCTCTCTGGGATGACTACCAGAAGGCTTACGAAGACGCTCTGAACAAGTGCAGCACAGAAGCGGCCCCCTGGTACATTGTGCCCGCTGACCATAAATGGTTTCGCGATTGGATGATTGCGACCATAGTCGTCGATAAATTGAAATCGCTGGATCCCAGGTACCCGATTCCCAAAACGGAGCTTACGCAAGTTCGAATAAAGTGAGCTTGAAGAAATGTTCACTGTTCAATGTATCAAAAACGCCAGTCTGCTGCCGCCGGAGATGCAAGGAAAAACCGATGCAGAAGTCCCGTTAATCGTATTCTTCGGTGCGTATGCAATCACGTGGCACTCCGAGTTCGGTGAGGTCGCATACCATCGACCAGCACATGGCTGGAGGGCCGCAAGCATAAAAGACAATGTCGCGGAAGTCCGGAACAACGCTCTGAAGCATGGTCCTGTCGATACGGCCCCGAAGTCCTGTCCACCCGCTGGGGGCCTCCCGCGTGAAGGTAAAGGAAATGCTTCTGCCAGCTTGCAATAGTCCGGTCAATTCCGACCTATAAATAACGTGTTCAACATCCCGTATGGCATATAGCAACACAAATTCCCTGGACAACGCCTTCTGGTCGATATGACGCCACATACTCCGAAAAGGCACGATTCCGCTGCCGCCCGCGACCCACATCATCCGCTTATCCTCCAGCAGAAAGCGTCCGTATGGCCCCTTCAGGGAAAGCGACTCCCCTACCGTCACCTCATCGGTAAGGATCGCAGATACCAGGCCGTCCGGAAGGCGACGCACGGTCAGGTCAAGTTGCCCTTCCAGCGGACTGGATGCGATGGAGTACGCACGTCGGACCCGTTGGCCCCCGGGAAGCCGAAGCGTGACGTTCACAATTGGCCGGGAATAAATGTGAACTCCGGCGGACGTGTAAAACGAAGAGTTTTCGTATCGGATGTTTCACAGACGATATCCGTAACGACACCATCAAACTCCATACACTGTGAGACGGTGACCGGAACGGTAAGACACTGCAGAAGGAAGAACGAGGAAGCCCCGTCAAAAACGCTTGCACAATAAGAAGCCAGCCGCACCAGCATTTCTTTTCGATCTCGATGGCACTCTCGTCGATACCGTATACCAACACGTTTTGGCGTGGCGGGAGGCTTTGGAGGCGACAGGCATCGAACTGGCGGTGTGGCGCATTCACCGCCGGATCGGCATGAGCGGAGGCCTGCTGGTAAACGCTTTATTGCGGGAGACTGGCCGGCAGGTGACTGCCGCCGAAATAACAAACATTCAGCGCCTTCACACCGAAGCATATGGGCGTTTTGCGAAGCAAGTGCGTGTTCTCCCGGGCGCCAAGGAACTGTTGTCCTACTTATCGCAAGCTGGCGTTCCCTGGGCCATCGCAACGAGCGGCCGCAATGAAAATGCTCGACCGGCACTCGATATCCTGGGTGTCGGCCCCGAGGCAACTGTTGTCACTCGAGATCAAGTGCCGTATGCGAAACCCGACCCGGATTTATTCATCGCTGCGGCAGACCGGCTAGGAATCGAGATACAAGCCGCGGTTGTTGTAGGTGACAGCGTCTGGGATATGTTGGCTGCCCGGCGAGCAAAAGCATTGAGTGTTGGTTTGCTCTCTGGTGGTTACGGCGAGGATAAACTCGAACGCGCCGGTGCTTACAGGGCTTATGCCGATCCCGCCGATCTCATGCAGCATCTCGATGAAGTTGGAGTCCGGACCCTCCAGACATAACGAACTGGCAACGCACGGCTAATAAATCGCCGTTCAAAGATGACGGTCAGATCTTTGGAAGGAAACCTAAAACGCGGGCTGAAGAGCGTGTGCGATTAGTTGTGCTTGCTGAAAACCTCATCGGCCTTACGAATGTCAAAGTTGCAAACGTGAGGTTGTTACTCTTCTCAGATCGTGCTCGACCTTAATATAGAGTAGAACACGGCGGGAGAAGGCTAACAAGACCTCACCGCAAGTTCAACATTTACAGGGCTGACGACGTTTTTAGGAAGGACAAAGCCAGAATTCGGAATCCAATGGGCTGCACGCATCGAATACGCTCGACGGACCCGCGTATACGGAGTTACGCTGACGGGTACATTGAGGAACTGTCCCGGAGAGAAGGCAACTGCCATAGACTCCAGCTCTAAAAGGAACGACTTTGTTTCACAGTCTCTCCGACTATCGTGTTTAATCTTCCACTGCTCATGTGGTGTCGAATTCGCGCCTGACAGCTGACGCTCGTCCAATGTTCGTCACCCGACGGTCAAGCCGCTTTCCTGAACTCTTGCGCCGAAGATTCCTTCATTTTTCGAAGCAAAGTGTCGCTTCGAGCCAGTAATGCATCCAGGTCGGCCTTCATCGTGTGTGCCTTAGCGCGTATGGTTGCGAGAAGTCCCTGCGCTTCTTCCTGGACGGCGGTGACCTGTGCTTCGCCAAAATGGACAATCGACCACGATGGAATTGCTGATCATTCAAGGATTCATAAACCCGTTGTGATTCGAAATCGTATTATTGAGGGTGTTGTTGCTGCGAAATGTTTGCGAGCATGGTAACGGTGCGTCCATGAAACTTGGTTGCATCCATTAGGCTGCGCGACGTTCGTAGCGATGGTGCAAGCCACCGACCTCGGGAATCTCCACGATATTTCGCGGTTCCGGTAATTGAATCCGAGGATTCGGGGCGGCCTTCTCCAAGGACAAATGAGTTCTGGAATCCAGATAGTATCGGAATTATTTTTTCAAAATCCATTTCACATGGCGCTGTCCCAGCACGATAACGTGATTCAGGCATTCTCGGCGAATACTTCAGATGAGCCGTTCGGCAAAGGGATTTTGCCACGGACTTTTCGGCGCGGTGAGCACCTCTTGGATTCCCATTCCCTGAACCCTGTTTCGGAAATGGCTACCGTATACGCCGTCGCGATCCCGTACCAGATATCGCGGTGCAGTGTCATCTGGAAAGGCTTCGATGATCTGCTGCGCCGTCCATTCGGCCGTGGGATGCTCCGTGACATTCAAATGCAGCACGCGGCGACGTTCATGCGCCACACGGGAAAAACGAACAATACTCTCAAGTGCAGTGTGGGAACGGTGAAAAAGTCGATGATTTGTCATTCGGGGCCGGGAGCAACTGATAGCCATTTAGGCTGCTTCTTCAAATTCGAGCTGTAGCTGGTCCACGTAGCACCAGCCCCATGACTCACCGGGTTCAGCGGAGCGGATGATGGGGTGTTTTACGTGAAGAAAGTGCTTCGTTGCGTGTTTATTCTTCGATGAGTCGCAGCAACCGACGTGACCGCAAGTCATGCACATGCGCAGATGCACCCAGTCATCGCCAATCGCGAGGCATTCGTCGCATCCACTACTCCTCGGAGTTACGGGCCGGATTGCGTCTATATGTGTACATAGTGGGTTCATAATGCGAACTAAGCAGCAAGTCTTCATCCACGCGCTGTAGGACTTCACGAAGCCCCGAGAATCTCAAGAGCGCGTCAAACTCAGTATGAAGAATCTGAGTCATTCGAACCGCATGGAACTTCGCCGCTTCGGTCACATCGCAAGTCTGGTCCCGATCATCGGTCAAGGGACCTGGGAAATCGATACGACCGATCGGGCTTCCGTTATCCGGGCTTTGCGTCGGGGTATCGAGCTCGGCATGTCGCACATCGATACGGCAGAAATGTATGGCGACGCCGAAGAGATCATCGGCGAGGCGATTGAAGGACGCCGAGACGAAATTTTTCTTGTCTCCAAAGTATTGCCTGACAATGCCTCCCGGTCTGGAACGATCGCAGCCTGTGAGCGGTCGCTTGCCCGCCTGAATACCGACCGGCTGGATTGTTACCTGTTGCACTGGCGCGGCAGTTATCCGCTGTAGGACACGATTGAGGCGTTCGAACGCCTCCAGAAGCAGGGGAAAATCCTGTCCTGGGGCGTCAGCAATTTCGACGTGCCCGACCTCGAGGAGGCGTGGGAAATTGCCCGCGGCGGCCGGATGGCGTGCAACCAGGTTTTATACCACCTGCAGGAACGAGCCATCGAGCACCGGGTAATTCCCTGGTGTGAAGCGCATGACGTCGCGGTCGTCGGCTACTCCCCCTTTGGTCACGGGAATTTCCCCCGTCCGAATAGCGTAGGTGGCCGCATCCTGCGAGATATCGCGGCGGCCCACGGCGCAACACCGCGCCAGGTCGCGCTGCGGTTTTTAACGCGGCGTCCGCCCCTGTTCACGATTCCGAAGGCCGGCAAACCCGACCACATGGCCGAAAATGCCGGAGCCGGAGCGCTAAAGCTAAGTGCCGCCGAGATCGCGCGCATCGACGCGGCCTTTCCGCTAGGCCCTCCGCCGCGCGAATTGCCGGTGATTTGAAAAGGAATCCGACTGTAGGTGCGGTTCGTGCACGAGAACTTGGTACCGGCAAGCCCGACATTAACAGGAGTAAAGCATGATATCGAAATCTCAACTGGAGCCCCTTGTCCGGCGAGAGCCGGTGCCTGAAAGTCCGGTACTGAGTCTGTATCTGGACGTGGATCAAAGCAAGGCAAGCAACCTCAACCGCAACTTTGAGACCGCTCTTAAAGACATGCTGTGCTCGGTCGAGGCGCCGTTGCAAGGACCGCAGCGGGAGCACTTCGCAGCCGATTCTGCGCGCTCATTGGAGTTTGTCTCCGACCTCGAACCATCCGGCAAAGGACTCATTCTCTTTGCCGACGTTTCGGAAGGTTTTTTCTGGTCCCGTGAGGTCCAAGTCCCGGTACGCAACAATGCCCGTTGGAGCGACACTCCGTATGTGAAGCCACTGTTCATGTTGCTTGACGATTACGAGCGCTACGGGGTTGTCCTTGTCGACAAAGAACGTGGCCGGTTGTTCACCGTCTTCATGGGGGAGATTGCGGAACATGAGGATTTTCTGGCGACGCTTTCCGTTCGGCGGATCAAGTCGCCCGGCACCGATCAAATGTTTTTCGAGCGCAAGTTTCAGAACAAGGCGGCGACGCACGCGCACTTGCATCTCAAGCATGTCGCCGAGTCTCTCGACAGACTGGTCGACCAGTACGGCTTCGACCGGATATTGATCGGAGGGCCTGTTGAGGCCACAGGCGAACTGCAACACCTCTTATCCAAGCGGGTGCGTGGCCGCCTGCTCGAGCGCCTCTCGCTGCCGGTTTCTTCAAGTGCTCATCGAATCCTCGAGGAAGCGCTTCGAATCGGAGAGTGGTTGGAGAGGAAAATGGAAGATCAGATCGTGCAGGACCTGATCGCGGGCGATGAGAGACATCACCCGTTCACTCTGGGACTCGAGCGCACTGTGCACGCCCTCTGCGAAGAACGGATCTGGCGCATGGTCTATGCCAACGGATTCACACCGGCAGGCGGCCAATGTGCTCAGTGCGGAATGCTGTTTGCCAAAGCCGATGGAGCTTGCGAATATTGCGGCAAAGCAATCACGCCAATTGATGATCTCCTCGAGCGCATGGTCGAACGCGCGCTGGACCAGGATTCCCGTCTCGAGGAAGTTGCCGGCAATGCCGCAGCGCGGCTGCAACAAGCGGGCGGTATTGGCGCGATATTACGATTTTGAGGCGTTCGCCTGTCTTGGCGCGTGCATATCGAGAAAGTCGCTGAGGTGCTGTTTCCTCATTGAGACCGTCGCGTGTTGAGATTCACGTCGACGATCGCTTATCGTAACGGTCCGAATTGATCCAGTCTGGCCCTTTCAGGACCTGAAAATCATTCACATCGTAAGCAACCTCGATCAGCCCCTTCAGTGTTATGTTCCTTGCTACCAAGCTTCCAGGTCCCGCGTGGTCAAAAAAGTCGTACATATGGCTGAATTCGCAAGACGTCATGGGCGAGATCTCAGGTACGTTCTTGATTGAGCCCGCTGACGATCCGCGACCAGAACGCAAAGTGTGCCAACAGACTCAACACGACATATAGGATCACCACCTCGAGTCTCCCCGAGCAAGGCCAGAATCCGACCCAGTCGTGTCCCTCGACATATCGCAACAAGTTGTCCAAAAACAGAAAGAAAAATAACAGCGCCGCGATGTTGTAGGCGTCCCCGGAATGCTCGTCCACTGTGGTCGAGTCCTCTTCGTCATGCTTGAGCCAACGGAAGCATAACAGGCCAACCAGAACGTACAACAGGTTGTGGCCCAGAAACGCCAGCAACGGCAGCATCACCCTCCTCCACGACCAGTACGCCGCCACCGTCAGTTTCAAAACCGCCAACACCACCGAAAGAAAGCCAAAGATCCAGAACCCTGCAGTTTGAACGGAATGTTCTGGTTCGCTGTTCATGCCGCCTCGCGCTCATAGTATTTCAGCAGGCCGCCCAGCCGCTCCCGACATCGTACTTTGTCCTGTTCTCCGTGGACTGCTGGAGTCGGTACAGGAAATAACAAAAGATTGTCTTTGCCTTGGTGATTTCTTTCTTCGTGATAATGGGCTTCGTAATGGCGCAGTGCGCTCCTCAGTGAGCCTTCACTCAGCAAGATCAGCTTCGCTAAACATTCCTCCTTCACCGATCGGACCCAGCGTTCGGCATAGGCGTTCAGATTGGGACTTCGGGGTGGCAAGGCAACGGGTTTCACGCCTCCGGCTTCAAGGACCTCACGAAACGACGAGCAGTATTTGCTGTCGCGATCGTGCAGGAGGTACCGCTTGTGGATCAGAAAACCGGAGTCTTCCATCGTCACATTGCGCGCCATCTGTTCCATCCACTCGTGATCCGGATGACGGGTGACTCCCGCCACGCATATCTTCCGGCTCTCCAAATGAATGAAAAACAGGACGTAGTAGGTCATCAAACCCCGGAGCGTCAGCACTTCCACCGTGAAAAAGTCGGTCGCCGCCAACACCGCCTTGTGCGCACGGATAAAATCGCCCCAACGGGTGGCCTGCTTCCGTTTGGGGGCCGGCGGAATATCATGTCGGCGGAGAATATTGGCCACGGTTTGATCCGACAATTTGAAACCCAAGTTGGCCATGGCGCCCACGATCCGGTCATAGCCCCACCCCGGATTTTCCTTCGCCATCCGCACCACCCACCGCTCGGTTTCTTCGTCGACTCGCGGACGACCCCATGGTTTGCGAAAGGTCGATCCGTCGAATTTCTTGGCGATGAGTTTTCGGTACCAGGCCAGCAGCGTCTCCGGTCTGGCAACAGCCGCCAATTCGTTCAACGCGTGGCGTCCCAACCGGTGAGCGATATCAGCCAACGTCGCTTTTTCTGCATCGGATAACAACAGCCTGCTTTTGATTTGGGCTCGGAGGATCCGGTTCTCGGCAGCAAGGTATTCATTCCTCAATAGGAGTTCCTGGTCGACGGTTCCGGTTATATAGGCGAGCATGCGCGCCCAAATCATTCCAGAGCCTCCTTAAACTGGATCGGCCAGCCCGGATTGTACTTCCTCTTGAGGTTTCAAAAAATGCGGTGCGCGGAAATCATGAACTCGGAACGCCACAACTTTTTAACGTGTTCGAGATTTTTGACCACACGGCACTTCGCGCTTCGAATACTTCGTTTCCTGGTGCACGAACGTTGCGTTCAAACCTTCGTACGCTCGCTTTGCGAGCAGTTCGTCCGCAATGCCGGCCTTCCTGAAAACTTCTTCCATCGCTTCCTGAACGGTGGGACTCCCACTGATAACGGCGGTCCACACGTCTTTGCACGCAGATCACATCGACCAAGGCTCCCTTTTGCTTTACGAGTTCTGACGTCACAAGACGACATTTATGTAGGCATGAACAACAATTGTGTCGTAAACGACAATGCAATCGCTACCCTGTCCTATGGCGATCGCGCTTGGTTTTCTGCCACTTGCCTCTTTTTCGACGGGTTGGCACGCGCAGTGCAGACATGCGGGTCTGATCATGCAAGAGGCAGTCTGCAATCCTAGGAGGTTCCTAATGGAGCGAGTAACACGAGAAACCCACGTCGTCGCCGAGCCGCAAGCATGGTGTGACGCATGCCATGTGCGCGTTGCGCCCTACGAGGACTTCGTGACACACAACAATCATAAATTTCACCGGCAGTGTTTCGCAAAATCAGATGTCAAAACAGCCAGCGCCACGGCTCTTGTTGACAGCTTTGACGCCGCGATGGCGTAGCCTATTGCACCCTTCGGTTCTTGTTGCCGATCGAGACAGTCCCCGCGACTGGGGCCGCGGGGTAAAGGCTGGGAAGAATCAATAAACCGTGAGAAACGGCTTCAGAATTCTCCGGTAACGCCGTACGTTGAACGCGGGACCGCGGCGAAATCCACCAATGAGAAAGAAGCCGCCTGGTGCCGCGATGCCGATGATCGCTGTGCACCGTAAAGGTGAAAAGCCGCTCCACCGCCAGATCTACGACGAGTTTCGCACAATGATCCTCGAACGTAGTTTGCAAGCGGGTCAACAGATCCCGTCGACTCGGGCTTTGGCTGATGAGCTTGGAATTTCGCGGATTCCCGTGCTCGACGCCTATGCTCAACTCCTCGCCGAAGGGTACCTCGAAAGTCGTGCAGGCTCGGGCACGTTTGTAACGAGTTCGCTATCCGACCGGTTCCTCAATGTGCGTCCCACAGTGCTGAATGCCGTGAACGATTCAGGGTCTGATGCCATTTCACGCGTCTCCAGACTTCTGCCAGTAGAGGGAACACCGTGGTTCCGCGGCTCGGGCTCTTTCAGCGTCGGCCAGATCGCTTACGATCATTTTCCGTTTCGCGTGTGGTCTGATCTGGTTACGCACCACGCGCGAAGAGTGCGCGCGAGCTCGATGAACTATTCGGACCCGATGGGATCCGAGGAATTTCGTCAGGTCATCGCGGCGTATCTGCGAACGGCCCGAGCCGTTCACTGCGAAGCCTCTCAGATCATGGTGGTCAATGGATCGCAGCACGCCTTGGATCTGTCGGCCCGGGTTCTGCTCGACCCGGATAGCCCGGTGTGGATCGAGGAGCCCGGCTACCAATTTCTGCGCCACACTCTAATGCTTTCCGGCTGCCGGATCGTTCCCGTCCCGGTTGACAGGGATGGATTGGATGTTTCGGCCGGCATCAAGCTGTGCCGCAGAGCGCGCGTCGCTTACGTCACACCCTCCCATCAGTATCCGCTGGGCGCAACCATGAGCGCCGCCCGCCGCCTGCAGTTGCTCGAATGGGCGCATCGTTACAAAGCATGGATTGTCGAGGACGATTATGACAGTGAGTACCGCTATGAAAGCATGCCGGTCGCGTCCATGCAGGGACTGGATCCCGGCTCTCGCGTAATTTACATCGGAACCTTCAGTAAGACGCTGTTTCCATCCCTTCGTCTCGGATATATCGTGATTCCCTCTTCTCTGGTAGGGCGCTTTCTCGCGGTGCGGCAAACAAACGATCTCTGCCCGTCACATCTATATCAGGCGGCGCTCGCTGATTTCATCAGTGGAGGCCATTTCGCGCGGCACGTCCGCAAAACAAGGCTGCTTTATGCAGCTCGCCGCAATGCGCTCGCTCAGCACTCCGTCAAGAGTTGGGCTCCGAAATCGAAATCCTGGGCGCGGAAGCCGGTATGCACCTGGTCGTCACGCTTCCGCCAGGGGCGTCCGACCAGAAGATTTCGGCCCGCGCCGCACAAGAAGGTCTTTGCCTGTGGCCCCTTTCTTCCGCTTACGCGGGCCCGGATGTCCGCCAGGGCTTCATTCTCGGCTTTGGGGGAACGAGAGCAGACGAAATGCTTCGTCAAGTACGGCGCCTGCGAAAAGCCATCCGTGGTGAAAGTGGCTATGGCGGGCGGCCTCAAAGTGGTCATTGAATCCCGATACTTCCGACCCTACTATCCAGCCAGACCAGTTGGAATAAGGGAACATCACGCCGATATACGAGCGGGCGGATGCTCCCATGAATTCGACGGGCGATTTTGAGCCAGACAGCCACGTCGCTCTCCAGCCACGGCTCCCCGGCCCTTTTAAATAACTCGCAGAGTTTGCGAATTCCGGACATCACGATCATTAGATCGAGGAGAATGGCTATGTCTAGGCGACAAACACGAGTGTTTTCCGCGCGCTGCGCGCTCTTCGCGTACTTGCTTTTGCCGGTCATCGGCTACACGCAATCCACCTTTGGCGACATCCGGGGTACAGCCCGAGATCCCGGTGGCTCACTAGTACCTCAAGCAGTCGTCACCCTTCACAATCTCGACGAGAACACGACCCGCACCACGGCTACTGACGGTAGCGGGAGTTACCTGTTCGAAAACCTCAAACCCGGACACTATCAGGTGTCCGCCGCGAAAGAAGGA
This sequence comes from uncultured Acidobacteriota bacterium, assembly GCA_963738025.1. Classification (GTDB taxonomy): domain Bacteria; phylum Acidobacteriota; class Terriglobia; order 20CM-2-55-15; family 20CM-2-55-15; genus 20CM-2-55-15. The sequence goes on from CAVTWA010000020.1 coordinate 69,386, forward strand.
TTTACGATTTCCTCTACGGTGGCCATTGAGCTGGTCGCCCGCCAGAGCGCGCGCATCGACGTCTCCTTTTCTCTCGCGCAGTTGCAGGAAACGGTTAGCGTGGAAACCGCGGCGGAGCAGATTAACACTGAAAATAGCGTGATCGGAGACACCAGAGGCACGGACCAACTTGTCCAGATGCCCCTCAATTTTCGAGCTCAGACCACCAGCCCCCTGGCCGCGCTGGCGCTCTCTCCGAACGTCGTAACGGACAGCCAGGGCAATATCGCGGTCGCTGGCGCCACATACTCGATGACCGGTTTTTCCGTCGACGGAATTTCCACCGCCGATATCGTGCATAACGGCTCTCTGCAGAACGCTTATCCTTCGTCCGAAGGGCTTTCCGAACTGAAGGTCACGGCATTCAATAACAGCGCCGAATTTTCACAGGTTGCCGATGTGACGTTCATCACAAAAAGCGGAACCGACAAGCTTCACGGCACCCTGTTCGAGTATCTGCAAAATGACGCGCTGGACGCTACGATCTTGAACTTTGGGACTAAAGCGCCCAAGCGATTCAATACCTTCGGGGGCAGCGTCGGCGGACCGGTTACGATTTCACATCTGTATAACGGCCGCGACAAGACATTCTTCTTCATTGACTATGAGGGCAATCGCCGGAGAACGTCGACACCCGAGCAATATCTTGTGCCGTCGCTCGCGCAGCGAAACGGCAATCTGGGGGACCTTCCCTTTGTCGATCCCCAAACCGGTCTGGCAAGCGCGAACTTGATCGATCCCTCCACGGGACAGCCCTTCTCGAACAACACCATTCCGACGAAGAGGTTGAACGCAACAGCCCTGAATTTGCTAAACGGCTATTACCCTCTCCCCAACATCGAGAACCCTGGAGGCAGCTTCAATTACGAAACACTTCAGCAAACGCCTTCCAGCACGAATGGCTTCGACATCAGACTGGATCACAACATCACGGCGCAACAACAAGTCTATGCTCGCTTCAGTTGGAAGAACTTGCTCACGGAAACCGTTAATCCCCTCTTACCGAATGATCGTCAATGTGGAGCACGACCGGAGTTTTTTGGTTTCATACAACTACACCATCACTCCCAGAATGGTGAACGAGTTCCGCTTCGGTTTCACCAATAGTCGTATTAACACCACTTTCCCGATCCAGGGCGCCGCGGCGGACGACCAGCTCGGCCTCACGGGCATCAGTTTCGCTAATCACCCGACAACTGGGGCGTTTCCGACCTTCAATTTCAGCGACGGCAGCGGGATTCACTCCGATCAGCCGGGACAAGGACGGCCCCGGTGAGTCACGAACGATGCAGTTCACCGATAACCTGAGCCGCACCATTGGCAAGCACACTATCCGTGTCGGTATGGATGCTCGCAGAGTGTTCTACGAAACCGTGGTGCGGTGGGGCCAATCGGACGATTTCGGCGCGTTTACCTTTAACCAGGGTGTGTTCACGGGGAGCGCCTTCGGCGATTTTCTCCTGGGCGCGCCAAATACGGCCTTTATCGTGCAAAGCAGCCCGAATACGAACGAGCCGAGCGTTCATTGGGGGGTCTATGGCCAGGATCAATGGCAGGTTAATGACCGGCTCACCGTCAACTTTGGGCTTCGATGGGAAGTGAGTCCAGAGTTCACCGAAAACCAGGGAGATATCGCCAATTTCGATCCCGGAACGGCAACGTCGTGGTTCCGGACATCCTCCTCAACAAGACCGTGCCCTCCAGTCCTTTGCTGCAGGCCAACTACAACGCATTCCTGGTCTCCTTCAATGCCTGTAACCTGCCCACGCGGGACATGTCGCTTCCCTGTAGTAATGTCGTAACCGCAACCCAGGATCACTTTCTCAGAGCCTGCGGAACACCTATTGGCATGATTTCGATCCACGCGTCAGCGTGGCTTTCCGTCCGTTTCGAGACAACAAGACCGTAATTCGCGCCGGGTTCGGCATCTTCACTCAAACGCCTCTCGGGCAGTTAGCTTACGATTTTCTCGGCATCCCGCTCGGAGCCCCTTACACCTATTCGAACAACAGCGGCGGCACACCCCTGTTTACATTTCCGCAAACGTCTCCTAAAGCGCAAACGCTACAGTACGGAGGAACTGGATTCTACGACGGGATGGACCCGAATTTCAGGGATCCTCAAACGGCGCAATGGAACTTAACGATCGAACGCCAATTGACATCCGCCACCGCCGTAAGAATCAGCTATGCCGGGATGAACTCGTACCGGATGAACGTGAAGGAGGATTACAACGCGATTCCCCCGAGCACGCAACCCTATGTACCGAGTCCTTACGTCGATCCACGCGCTCCCTATCAGAACTGGCTGCAACTGTACTTCAGTAAGAACGCGGGCTTCAGTAATTACCAGGGGCTGTCGCTCGAAGCCACGCACAAGATGTCGCGCGGTCTGTCCTTCCAGGGAAACTACACCTGGGCTCATAACATCAGTGACGCTCAAGGCGACGCGCCAGGCGGCTTTTCTTCGGAAAACCTCTTGTTTACCCCTACGGCCGATCAATTCAACCTTCGAGCGGCTCGCGGAAACGTGGCGGGGACGCCCCGCCAACGGTTCCTTCTGACCGGCCTTTACGAGCTGCCTTTTGGTCCTGGCCGGAGCTGGGGCGGCAAACCGACGTTCATAAACAAGCTATTTGGAGGTTGGAATATGACCACGGTCACTCTTTTGCAGACCGGGAATTGGCTCACCCCCACCATCAGCACCACCCAGGATCAGTCGAACACCAACATCGTAGGACGAGGTGGAATCATTCTCCGGCCAGACCTGGTCGGAAATCCGGCTTCCCCGGGCGGCGGAGTACTCTACAACCTTAATGCGTTCGCCCCGACACCAGCCAATGCGGGACGAATCGGCAACGCAGGCGTCGGCATCCTGCAGGGCCCCGGAACCATCGCGGTTTCCGCGGGGCTGTCGAAGACCTTTCAAGTCCGGGAGGGCGTTCGATTTCGGTTTGAATCCACTTTCACCAACGTTTTGAATCATACCAACTTCGCTTCGCCGGCAACCAACGTCAGCAGTCCCGAGACGTTTGGCGTCCTGCAGTCAGCGCAAACAGGGCAGGGCGGCAACCGAACGGGACAGGCGGCGCTCCGAATAGATTTTTGAAAGCTTCGTTTTAACTTTTGATAGCAAAGGAGAAGGGATGGCTATTTATCAGAGCATGCAGAGAGTCCGATTCTCGAGTCCCGACGGCTATGAGAAATTCAAGTTGCTCTTTGGAGAAGTTCGTAATCAGTTGAAGACACTGCCAGGGTTCCTGCACCTGACCTGGTGGGTCCATCCCAGGGACCCCGCGTGGTACAACGAGATCAGCCTCTGGACGAGCTTTGAGGCCCTCAAGGAGTGGCACATGAACAACTACCACAGGCAGGCCAAAGAGTGGGCGGTTCGCAGTGGCGCCATTATGGAAGACATTATCACCAACTTCGAGCTGAAGAATACCCGCCTGATCCGCGTGTGTCCGTGTTGCGCCCTGATTACGGACAAGGCATACGACCTTCATCACGAGCAGCAAGCGCTGGCAGAGCATTGTCAAAAGTGCGGTTTCCAGTTTCCGGTGATGCAAGAAACTTCCGATAGTACGGCGGTGTTCAAGGACGTTGATGCGCCCGCGATGGCTCCGTTGGCCGCGAAGGCCGACTAGTGACCGCTGGCTTCTATGTGAACTGTCGCCAGAGTTGCTCGTCATGGATAAGGAACCGAATTTCAAGCGGAGGGAATGGCCTGGGCTCCAGCGGCCAAGGTGCAACCTTGCGATGCGCCGAAGCTGTATAACGACGTCATCGCTTTCCAAGGTCATCGTCGCGTTGTGCCCAGGTAAGAGGTCGCTTAAATTGTGGTGGCGCATTCGAATCGCCCTACGTCCTACCTGTGGGTGGCGAATTCCTGATTAGGCCGATTTCTCGCGGTTTTTCGTTTAGTTTTCATTACAAATATATGAACGAAGCGGCTGAATCGGCGATGAAGTAACAATACCGTAATAAGGTCATCGGGCGGCTAAAACCAGCCCGAACGTGTCAAGGCAAGCCGAATCGCTTTCCGCCAATGATTTCTATCAGTTCGAGTATTTGTACAGTGCGGGATCCACCCTCGGCATTGAAGCGAGCCACGGTGTGTGGCCCGTAGCCGATGCTGAGGGTCCTGTTGAGGTGTTCGTACACCGTGACACGACAACCCGCCAAGGTTGCTCGAAATCCCGTCGATGGAACTTGCAGTACGCGATTGGCAAACTGAATCGTGTTGTCCTTGGCTACGACTCGTTCATGTTGAACCGAAAAGACTCGATCCAGATTGAAGTGCGTTACGGGAACAAATGCGCTGCCGGTCTGCGCAGCCGGGACCGTGAACTTCTGGTTGAACTCGGCAATATAGTGACTCCGCAGAAAATGATTCGCCTCGTCCATGGATCGGATTTGGCGGATACGCAGTTCCTGGGGCAGACGCCCTTGCCAGGTTCCAAAACTCCTTTCGCTCCGGCCGCGGGCCTGCGGCGAATATGCCGGTATCGGTTCAATACCGACTTCCTTCAGCGCCCTCCCCACTTCGGTCACCTGGCGTGTATCGACCGGTTCACCCGCCTTTGCTGTGCGAAAAAAGTGGCTGGCGCGATCGCTGTAGAGCGATGAGAACCAACCCTTGGTTTCCACCACGTGTCGGATGCCGGCCATCACTGTGCGTGTCGATTCCTGATCCACCAATTGGGCGTAATAGATTTCACTGGTAGCATCGTCCAGAATCACGATCAAATCGCATTGCCGCTCGTCTTGGAACCACCGGTGTTGACTGCCATCAATGTGCAACAACATTCCTGGAATCGGACGACGCGGACGCCGACGGCGATGGGGGCCTCGTTGACGTCGAACTGCCACCAATCCGGAGGCCTGCAGTGCATTTTTCACCCACGTGTAGCTGTATTGAATTCCATGTTCCTCAACCAACTTCTCGCGAAAGTGACGGACGTTGAAATCCGAGTACTTCTCTCGATACAGCGCCAACACTTTCTCCAGTTCCTTCACCGGCACTCGCTTCGGACTGGGTCGCTTTCGACGTCGGTCGTACAGTCCGTCATAACCCACCTTCTGCCATCCCCGTCTCATCCGCCGCATCGTCCGTGTGCTCACGCCAAGGATCTCCGCCGCCTGCCACCATGTGATCTGTTTCGACATTGCCCGCATCACGATCTCCTGAACCTTCATCGTTCGCTCCACCGCGGCTACCGGGTACTGGACGTCCTGCATTTCTTACCTCAGGACCCACCCTGTACCCTTTGCCGCGTAAAGCGGACAAATCATTTGCTAATTCATGCGGACAGATCATGTGCTAACGACAGCGGCATGGCCTTTTCCTTGACGGTCTAGGAGAAACTGATCTAGCCTCCTCCTAGAGGATCTAGGAATGCCAAAACAAGTTGAACTCCTACAAGGAACGTTGGACATGTTAATCCTGAAAGCTATCTCGCTTGGCCCCCTCCACGGATACGGGGTTTTGCTCAGACTGCAACAGCTCACGCGGGGTCGACTTCAAATCCAACAAGGTTCTCTCTATCCGGCTCTGTATCGTTTGGAGAACCAGGGGCTGATCACCTCCGAGTGGGGTGAGAGCGAGAACAAGCGCAAGGCGAGGTTTTATAGTTTGACGGCTGCGGGCCGAAAGCAACTGAAGGTGGAGGCGGAGTCTTGGAGCCGTTTTTCAGCGGTCGTCGGGGGCGTTCTTAACGCTGTTCCGGAGGAGTCGTGAAGTTCTTTGGCCGGCGGAAATTCGAGGACGACATGGATGTGGAACTCCGGTTTCATATCGAAGCGTTTACCGAAGACCTGGTCCGCTCCGGCCTTGATCGAGGCGAAGCGGAACGCCGCGCCCGCGTCGAATTCGGGGCGAAAGAAGCCATAAAGGACGAATGCCGGAGATCTCGGGGATTTCAGATTATGGATGAGCTTCGCGCCCATCTACGTTACGCCTTACGCGGTCTGCGCAAGAATCCATTTGTCACGGCTATCGCGATCCTCTCGCTGGGCTTGGGTATCGGCGCTAACGCGGCGATCTTCTCGCTGTTCGATCAGATTCTGCTGCGCAGCCTGCCCGTGCCCCAACCGGAAAGGCTGGTGAACCTGTCGTCGCCGGGGCCGCGAGGACAAGCCAACGTCTCCTGCGACTTCATCGCCAGTTGCGATTATGTGTTTACCTACCTCATGTTCCGTGACCTCCAACAGGCGCAGACCCCTTTTACCGGCATCGCTGCGCAGGTTTTTCGTAAAGCGAATCTGTCTTGTGAAAAGCAGACCCGGAGCGGCTTTGCACTTTTCGTATCCGGCAGCTATTTCCCCGTTCTTGGCCTCCGTCCAGTGTTGGGCCGATTGCTCGAGCCGTCCGATGAACATGCACCCGGCCAAGCGCAGGCCGTCGTCCTCTCCTACAACTTCTGGCGCGGGCGATTCAATGGGAATCCGGCTGTTCTGAATCAGACGCTGATCGTCAATGCACAGCCGCTGACTATCGTCGGCATTGCACAGGAAGGTTTCAACGGAACAATCGTGGGAATGACGCCGGACGTCTTCGTGCCGATCACTATGTACGGAGCGGGCTTCGTCTCCCCATTGACGCAACGACGCAACTATTTCCTTTACCTCTTCGCGCGCCTCAAGCCGGGTGTGTCAGTCGATGAGGCGGCCTCGGCGATCAACGGGCCCTATCGCAACATTCTGAACGAGGTCGAAGCTCCACTTCAGCAGATGACTGAACAAACGCTCGCCGAGTTCAAAGCAAGAACGTTGAAGCTCGAACCAGGTAAACGCGGTAAAAGCGAATTGTATGACCAGGCTCGTGTGCCGCTGACTCTCCTGATCGGTCTCTCCGGCCTCGTCCTGCTGATCGCATGCGCCAATATCGCGAACCTGTTGCTCGCGCGCGCGGCGACGCGGACGGGCGAAATGGCGATTCGGTTATCGATCGGCGGCAATCGTCGACAATTGGTTGCCCAACTCCTCACAGAATCGTGTCTTCTGGCGGCGCTTGGCGGCGCCTTCAGCCTTCTCGTTGGGCAATGGACCCTCCATCTGATTGCATCCGTCATCCGGCCGGATTTGGGAGCGCTGGAACTCGAAGGAATTCAATACGCCCTGGATACCCGCGCCATGCTCTTCGCGGCGGCGCTCACGTTGGGAACGGGAATCCTCTTCGGACTCTTCCCAGCTTTGCACAGCTCGCATCCGGATCTGGTTTCCACGTTAAAGGGAAACTCGGGACCACCCGGCGGCTCAAGTGCGGCGACTCGATTCCGTTGGTCGCTGGCGACGGCGCAGATCGGATTGTCGATGGCGCTGTTGATCCTTGCGGGACTGTTGACGAAAAGCTTGTTGAACGCGAGTCGCGCCAATCTCGGATTCCGGGTGGACAACCTCGTAACGTTCTCCGTTTCGCCATATGCGAACGGCTATAGCCGCGCACGCGTAGTCGCCTTGTACGAGCGGATTGAAGATGAATTGCGCAGGCTCCCGGATGTTACCCGAGTGACTTCATCGAATGTCGGACTGTTTGGCGACGATAACACGGCCCAGTTGTGGGAAACGAGGCTCCGGGTCCAGGCCTACCCATACGGACTCAATGTCGATACCAACGCTCGATGGGCAAATGTAGGCGCGGATTACTTCCGGACTCTGGCGATACCGCTGATTTCCGGCCGCGAATTTACCGTGTCCGACGCCGGCAGTACGCCGAAGGTGGCGATCGTGAATGAAGAGTTCGTCCGAAAGTTCAATCTTGGTACCGACGCCACCGGCAAGCGCATCGGAATCTTCGGAGGGCCGTTGGACACTGAAATCATTGCGGTCGCTCGCAACGCCAGATACAGCGAACTGCGCGGCGAAATACAACCCGAGTTTTTCCTGCCGTACCGGCAACGCTCCGAGATTTCCGGCAATACCTTTTTCGTGAGGACTTCGGGAAATCCGGAGCGGATTCTCGCGGCGATTCCACCGCTGCTCGCTCGCATCGATTCAAACGTGCCGGTGGACGGCCTGCGCACCATGTCCGAACAGTTTCAGGCATACATCACCATCAACCGCGTGACGGGCGTCCTTTCAGCCGCCTTTGCCGTGCTTGCGACGCTTCTGGCTGCGATCGGCCTTTACGGCGTGCTGGCGTATACCCTGGCGCAGCGCACCAGAGAAATCGGCATTCGTATCGCTCTCGGTGCCGACCCGTTGCGCGTGCGGCGCATGGTATTCGGCCAAGCTGTATGGATGATCGTGCCAGGCGTGATCATCGGGTTCGTGGTCGCGCTCGCCCTCGGCCATTTCGCCGAATCGTTGCTCTTTCAATTGAAAGCGCAGGATCCAATGGTGCTGGGCTTGTCCGGCGTGGTTCTCGCCCTCGTGGCGTTCTCCGCCGGCCTTATTCCCGCATATCGCGCATCACGCCTGGACCCGCTAACCGCATTGCGTTACGAATGATAAGCCAGTCAAATCATCTACCAGCGGAAGCCCGAGCGTCCTGCGATAGCTAAATGTCCGAGAAGTCGCATTCTGTAACACAACGCGATCGTTTCCTCTAAGGCGACTTATAGGGAATTGCGGTCACATCGAAAATGGACGGGGAGCACCAAGGTGGATTTCTTGACCAATCGGCAAGACGGACGATTGGTAAAATGAATTCGCCCAGGGGCGTTGTACGTTGTCGATCACGATAATTTCAACGGCTCCGCGTCCTGATTCCCGCAGTCCAAGCTGCTCCCTAAGGGCTGCAAAAAGGTCCAGCTTTTCTACGGCTTCGGGCCTAACGGGCGGGAAGACTCGATTCACGACCGCCGGCTGACTATTCGGCGTGCCGTGCTCTCCTTGAGCTCCGATCAAGTCCTTGCAACGTCAGCAAATAGACGATGAGTTCTTTCTCTGGGCGACGGAGACTTAATTTGAACCCGTCATCGAGGAGATTCTTTTCACAGCGGACTCTCCCATTGCCGAAGTACGCCTACAGGGTCAATCTTCGTCGCGCGGTGCGCAGGGATCAGCCACGCGGATAAGGCGACCAGGACGAGAAACAGCGTGACGCCGCCAAAGATGAATGGATCTGTCGGCGTGACACCGAATAACAAGCTCCGGATCAGGCGTGCCTGTACGATTGCGCCGCAGAGTCCGGCAATGATACCGACAGACACCATAAATACCGCTTCGCGCAATGTAAACCTGAGGACATCCCCGGTGTTCGCTCCAACCGCGATCCGAATAGCGATTTCCTGCCGCCGCTGGACAACGATATACGAAATGACGCCATACAATCCGACGGCGGCCAGAATGACGCCAAGCATCGAGAAAACGCCGATCAGAAAGGCCGTGAAACGCTCCCTGTCTATCGACGCGGAAAGCCGTTGATCCAGGGTTTGAACATCATCGATCGGCTGGTTTGGATCCATTGAGGCAACGGCGCTGCGCACAGCAGCCACGAATCCCAGCGGGTTTCCGCTGGTCTTCGCGACAATGAATGAGCCCCAGCGTGGCAACTCCACAATCGGAAAGTAGGCTACAGCTTCAGCCGCCTCCGCGCCATTGTGTTTCAAATCGCGAGCAACGCCGATGACCTCCTGGATCCGAGCCTCAAAAAGATTCCACGATTCGAATTTGAGATGCTGCCCTACCGGATCTTCATTCCGAAAATATGTCCTGGCGAAAGATTCGGTAATGATCGCCACGTGAGCCGCTCCGGTCATATCGCCTTCCATGAAGTCCCGGCCTTTGAGAAGGGGAATTCCTAACGTCCGGAAGTATCCCGGTTGTATTGCGATGATCGATGCACGCTGGCGTTCGTTAGGCGGCGTCGGCCGGCCTTCAACATCCACGAAAGGAGCTACATCGTTTAGAACCGGCCCACCTCTGTCGGGCAGCTGCATGCCGGTACTCACTGCGGTGACTCCAGGAATATCCATCAGCTGGCGTTGCAGTTCCTGAAATACGGGACCGGGTTTTGGATATTTTTCGGAAGGCAGGTCGATGTTGAAGGTAAGGACGTTCTGCGGGTTCCATCCCGGCTCCGATTGTTGCAAGCGCCAGAATGTTTTGATGAAGAGGCAGGCGCCAATCAGCAGCAGGGTCGCGAGCGCCATTTCTGCGGCCGTGACAATTCTGGAAACGCGTTTGAATACGAGTCCTGCCGCACCCGTCTGTCGGCTCTCCTGGAGCGATGCCGAGACATCGATGTGCAGAGCGTGCCAAATGGGCGCCAAGCTGAACAGCAACCCCGCCGCAGTCACGGTCAGGAAAGAAAAAGCCAGGACGCGGCCGCTCAGATGGATCTCGTCAACCCGCGGCAGCGTGGCGGGGATATGTGCGACGACGGCATGGAGGGTAAGCGCCGCAAAAAGGAATCCCACAACTCCGGATGCCGCGGCAATGATCAGTCCTTCCACCGCAAGCTGCATGGCAATACGGCGGCGGCTCGCGCCGAGCGCAGTTCGCATCGAGATTTCGCGCCGCCTCGCTGCAGCCCGGACCAGATGAAGATTCGCGACATTAATACATGCAATCAGCAGCAGCGCGCCGACCGCGGCGAACAATGTGAAAAGAGCGCGAGACACTCCAGCCGTAACTTCGTCGAGAGCCGGAACGATCTGTACGCCGATGTCCAGGTTCGTTGCCGGGTATGTCTTGCTCAGCTGTGCCGCGATGATGCCCATTTCCGCCTGAGCTTGCTGGAGCGTCACATCCGGCCGCAGGCGCGCAATGACTTCGCTCAACCGGGCGTCCCGTTTCTTTTCCAGGAACGGGTTGAATCGTATCAAGGGTATCCATAGCTCCACGTTTGGCTTCGATGGGATCGAAAATCGAAATCCGCCTGGCATGACGGCGCTAACCGTGTAAGTCAATCCGTTTAAGCCGATGCGGCGTCCGATAATCGCAGGATCGGAATGGAAGCTTCGCTGCCAGAAACCACAAGAGAGGACCACGCCCGGTTCTGCCGGATCGATCGTTTCCGCTGCGGAAATGTTGCCAAGCATGGGCGGAACACCGAGAAGCGTAAACAAGTTGCCCATGAACAGAGCGGCCTGCACCTTTTGAGCCGGTCCTGCGCCGGTGAGTACCGTCTCGTAACCGCTCCAGGCAACCCACGATTCGAGTGTTTTGCTTTGCGCCCTCCAATCCAGAAAGTCTGGGTTGGAGACGTGTTCTCTTACGGCGCTCTTTGGACGCATGGACCACACCCAGACCATCCGGTCACTATTGCCGTACGGCAATGGACGCAACAGCACCGCATTGATAACGGTGAACATCATTGTCGCGGCGCCCATTCCGAGTGCGAGCGTCAGGATCACGACCGACGTGAATCCCGGAGAGCGGCCGAAGCTTCGCAGCGCATAAACGGCATCCTGCGAGACGCGGTCCAACCAGCCCAATCCCCACGCATCCCGGACCTCTTCTTTGATCAAACCTGTATTGCCGAGTGCCTGCTTTGCTGCATATTGCGCTTCTTTCGGAGATAATCCGTTTTCCTCCTGTTCACGGGCTTCGAGCTCGAGATCAGAGCGGAGTTCGCGATCAAGGTCTTTTTCGCGGTCTCTCCTGCGGCGCCACCGCATTTCAAACTTCCTTCGGCCACATGACCTGGGCTACAGCTCGCGCCATCTTCTTCCACCTGGATTCTTCCCGCAAAAGTTGTTTTTTCCCCGACGTCGTAAGCCGGTAATACTTGAATTCGCGGTTGCGGTCCGGAGCCGTCTCCCACTTCGAGGTAACCCAGCCTTTTTCCTGGAGCCGGTGCAGGGCCGGATAAAGAGAGCCGTGTTGAACCTGCAGGATATCGCAGGTCGTTTGCTGTATATGTTTCCCGATCTGATGACCGTGCGACGGCCCGAAAAGCAGAGTCCTCAGAATCAACATGTCCAGCGTACCCTGGAGCAATTCGATGCGTTCGTCTTTTCTGGCCATGGCAGAGATCCTACCATCGAATCTATGCCATGGTAGAGGGTCGACCATTGGCTATCCGGGATGGGTTTTATCCCAGCCGTTCGGCCAGGTGTTGCCCGGTTAGCGCTTGCTCGCTTGCAGCAGGTGGCGCCGCGATCCCTTGAACACAAGTCCCTGCTAGGTGTGGAAGGATAATGTCCCAGAAGTCGCCTTCCGTTACTCAACCTCTTCGATATCCAGGAAGCCTGCGGTATCACAGACTTGTTCGCCCGATCTGCCGTCCCACCTCGTTGGCTTTCACGGCGTCTGCACGAATTCTGAACAACTCAGGTCTGCGCATGATCGCGGCAAAGATCTGGAGTGCCCACCATTCCCATGAGCGGAGCCTGCTCTGGGACGGGATTTCGCCACTTAAAGCGAACTGGAATGCGTCCGGCCTGCGGATACGTTGAGCCAATTGTCGTGCATAAACCAATCCGCCAGCCTCTCGCACGCCAGCTGAGCCACACACGACGCCACATGCCACGGTGCACTCACGAACCAGAGGCAGGTTCGCGGTGATCCATTCACGCATGACCGGAACTGGCCGATCCCAAATGATCGCACTCACAATGGCCAAAGGCTGCGACACGACGGGTGCTTTCCCGGCGATGTCAATGAGTTCAGGCGTTGCTCCAACGCTTCGGAGTCCCGCAGCAATGTCTTGAGCGAGCTTCGCCGTGCTACCGAACCGAGAACCATACGCAACAGTGATCGCAGTCATGAGAGCAAAGTAAGGTAAACGCTATTTTTTAACGGATGCCTGAGAGGCCGGAGAGTGACAACGATGCGCTCTTCATCGTTTTTGGCATTCAGCGCAGCTCTACTACTCCCGTCCTAACGTCCTTGCAAGATTGATGCGGTTGGCCCGAAGCGTTGGAATGAGGCAGCCCGCAAGTGTGACGCCCGCGACCAGAACAGAGATAGATACAAAGGTTGGCAGATCCCCGGGCGTGACACCCCACAGTTGCGAGCGGATGAAGCGAGTGGCCACAACGGAGACCGCCAGCCCGCAAAACAAACCGGGTCCCAGCATCCATACGGCGTTCCGGACAATGAGCCGGATGAGGTCGGTGACCCTCGCGCCAAGTGCGATCCGGATCCCGATTTCCCTCGCGCGCTGCAATATCCAATATGCCGTTACACCATAAACCCCGATCGTCGCGAGCACTACGGCCATGAGGCCGAATACCAGAATAACCGAGGCATACAACCCGCGCACGCGGACCGCCTCGCCGATGCCTGCTTCCATTCTTTTTATATTCGATATGGGCTGCAGTGGTTCCAGTTCCGTGATGGCGTTCCGCACCGCCGCAATCGTCCGCGCCGGCTCCTTTGAGCGCACTAAAAACGTCATTTGCCCGAACATGTTGGCGAATTCCCCCCGGTATCGTTCGTCTTGTTGCTGATAGGACGTGTAGATAATAGGATCGCTCGTCGTACTCAAGTATCGCAGCGGAACGTCTTTCACAATGCCGACGATGCGCCGGGGGCGCTCTCCCTTTGACGCATCAAAGAGAATCCAGCGCCCGACAGGATCCTGGCCCGGCCAGAATCTCGCGGCAGCCGACTCATTGATGATGGCCACCCATTCGGACGAAAGCGAATCAATCATGCCGATATCGCGACCGCGAACGAACGTCGTCTTCGTCGTTGCGAAAAAATCGGGCGTGATGATGAATCGTGCGGCGCGGAACTCCGGTTGATCCTGCTCTCGCGCCGGCGGCTCCGTCGTAAATCCAACGGTCGGTACGACGAGACTATTTACAGGCGCAAATGAAATCCCCGCGGCCGACTCAGTCCCCGGCAAAGCCCGTAACCGATCGTATATCCGCTGAAATCGCTCTCGAACCGGGCTCACCTCCATTACTTGCATATTTCGATACGAGCCAATATCCTTCACGAAATCGCGGAGAGGAAGGCGTAAATCGACCGTGATGATTCCGTGCGGATCAAAGTTTCGCTCTGCGGAAACGATATGAAGCACCGAATTCAGAAGAAGTCCAGAACCCACAAGCAGCACAAACGCGAGAGCAATTTGAACGGCGACGAATAACGTACGCAGCCGTTGAGAAAGCGGTTCGGAATGGTGCGTCATTTGCGCGGTCGAAAAGAAACCGGCCAATGCAGGAACACTGGCGACCGCGAGTCCCGTGGCGATTGAAGAAAGCACGACCACAAGCAGAACAGCCGGAATCATCCGCGCTTCGGTTACGCGCATAGCTCCCGGCGGCGGAACAATAAAAGGACAGATCTTCAGTGCCACCCAGCCCGCCGGGACACCCGCACACGCTCCCATCACGGACAACAAGATGCACTCCGCTGAAAGCTGCCGTACCAGCCGCCCGCGCGTCGCACCTAGAGCCAGACGCGTGGCCATTTCGGAGCGCCGCGCCGAAACGCGCGCGAGCAACAATGTTCCGACATTCGACCACGCGATCAGCAATGTCAAAACAACAGCTACTTCCAGGGTCAGCAAAGGCGTCGCGGTCCAGTCAAACCAGTAATCGCGCCAGCGTCGAACACGAACGCCCCATCCCGCATGCGTTTCAGGGAAGTCCGTCGCAAGCCGGGCCGCGATAGCGTCGATTTCAGAATGCGCTTGTGCGATCGAGACGCCGGGCTTCAGCCGCCCGGCGACGATATAGTACCGTTCCGACCGCTTCAGCTGAAACGGACTGAAGTTGAGCGGCAGCCAGTATTGGGAATTTTCGACCGGGTAGCGAAATTCGGGCGGCATGACGCCGACAATTCGCGCGTCGTGGCTGTCGATGCGTACGGAACGATTTATGATCGCCGGGTCGCTTCGAAATCGGCCTTGCCACAGCGCGTGGCTGATAACCACGACGTGGGCCGCGAATTGAGACTCCACGTCTTCTGCCTTAATCGTCCGGCCCAGCACAGGCTCGACACCCAACGTGTCGAACAGGCTCGGTGTTACCGCTTGTCCCTGCAGATGCTCAGCGGGTGTTCCGTCCGGTTCCGGTCCCCAGTCGCTCTGATTTGACAGTGATGCTCCCATCGCGGCAAACGACCGGCTTTGCTCTTTCCAGGCAAGATAGTCGGGAACGGACGCATTTTGCGCCTCCATGGTCCGCCCGTTGAAAGCCGTCTGGATGACGACGAGGCGCTCCGCATCTGGAAATGGAAGATATGCCCAGAATACTCGCGCCATGATCGCAAGGATTGCGGCGTTGGCCCCCGTCGCCAATGCCAGGGAAAGAATGGCGACTGCTGTGAATGTTGCCGATTTCCTCAGCATCCGCGCGCCGTAACGAACGTCCTGACTGAAATCATGAACCCAGCCCATTCGCCGTTCATCACGGCACGCTTCTTGAAGGATCGCGCTGTTGCCGAATGATCTCGCCGCCGAGAACCTCGCATCCTCGTGCGACATTCCGGACTCGATGTTCTCGCGGACCAGTTGATCGAAATGGAAGGCCGTTTCGTTGTCCAGCTCCCGGTCCATCGCTGCCTTGCGGAATGTCGAACGGAGCCGCTGCGCGGCAACGCGGAATATCCGGCGCGGAAACACGGTCAGGCCCTTTTGAGAAGTAGCCGGACACCGGAAGAAAGACGGTTCCAGCTTTCCAGCTCACGCGACAGCTGTTGTTTTCCTTCGCGCGTCAATTCGTAGAATTTAGCATTCCTGCCGGCATCGCTGTCACGCCATTCGGCAGTAATCCAGCCTTGTTGTTCAAGCCGGTGCAGGGCGGGATAGAGCGATCCCTGCTGGACCGAAAGAATATCGCCGGAGAGTTCCTGGATACGCTTCGCAATGCCCCATCCATGCAAAGGCTCGCGCGCCAGGGTTTTCAAAATTAACAGGTCGAGCGTTCCTTGCAAGAGATCCGAGGGTTTTGGCATGCGTGTATTCTTCCTTGACATTATACCTAGACCATCGACAATTAGAATGCCTAGACTATCGACAGTAAAACTATTGACCCGGGGAGGACACATCATGTGCAACGGCATTCGACATGCGGCGATGCATATTGCAGTGATTCTGTCGGCTGCAGCCATATCGGCGGCGCAAACGACATCGACCGTCGCACCGCAAGGTCTTGCCTTCGAAGTCGCGTCGGTGAAACGCAACACGTCGGGGCCGCAGGGCGCAGGCGGTGGAATCGTTCCGAACGGCGTGAACATTGTGAACCTGCCTCTGCGCGCAATTATTCAGCTCGCCTACGGCATCGGTCAGCCGACTAAGCTGATCAACGTGCCAAACTGGATCGTGACCGAACGCTATGACATCATCGCGCGCACACCGGATCGCATTAAACAGAGCGAGATTGGCCAGATGCTGCAGGGCCTTCTCAAGGACCGTTTCAGTCTCGTCACGCATAAGGAGACGCCCGAGGTAACCGCGTATGTGCTCACGATGGCGCGTTCGGATGGGAAGCTCGGACCGCAATTGCGTGTTTCCACCACTGAATGCGCCGATTTGCTCGATGGAGCAGCGCCCAGGGATGCGGTCCGTTGTGGGCCTCGGCCGGGAGGTCCCGGAAAGTTGATTCTCGTTGGCAGTCCGATTTCACTCGCCGTGAATCTTCTATCGCTGATGCTTCAAGGACCCGTGATCGACAAAACAGGGTTGGCCGGAAAGTACGACCTGGAGGTTTCTTTCGCCCCGATCCGGAACAATCCAGCTGCCCCGGGGGCGACTTCAGAGGCGGCCGATCCAGGCGGACCGTCGATCTTCACGGCTCTCCCGGAGCAACTCGGACTGAAACTCGATTCCCGGAAAGTGCAGGAAGAAGTGCTCGTCATAGATCGTGTCGAACGGCCGACCGAGAACTAGAACGGGGGATACATCATGTGGCAGTTCATTCGAAACATCGCCTTAGTAGTGGCCGGGATACTGCCGGCAGCTCAAATCGCTCTCGCCCAAGCGACGCCGGGTATCCCTCAGTTCGACGTCGTTTCAGTGAAACCCAACGTGGGAAATGGGCAGCAGAATTTGCGCGTCAGCCCGGGACGCGTCGCCGTCACGAATGTTCCCCTGAAGACGCTGATCCAGTTTGCGTATCAGGTTCAGCCGCGTGAATTGATGGGCGCTCCGGACTGGATCACCGCGGAACGATTCGATATTACCGCCACCGCCGATCCCAATGCTTCGATCGAACAGATGCGAATCATGCTGGGGCGCCTGCTCGAAGACCGCTTCAAAGTGAAATTGCACAAGGAAACCCGGGACCTCCCACTCTATGCGTTGACTCTGGCGCGGCGCGACGGACAACTCGGGCCGAAGATTCATGAATCTACTGTCGACTGCGGTGCCAATGGCAGGCAGCCACTGAGTGCTACAGCCCAAGACCCTGCGACGCAAGACCCCTCCAGGCGATGCCAGATTGTGCCCTTGTTTAATTTCGGTCGGTTTCAGGGGCGCGGACTCCATATGCAAAACATCGCGAGCGCCTTGAACAATGTTGTCGATCGCACCATCGTCGACAAGACGGGACTGACCGGCGCATACGAGTTTGAGCTTTCCTGGGCGCCCGATTCGCTGCAAGCCACGACTGCAGGGCCGACGGCAGCTCCCAAAGCCGATGTGGACGGGCCGGCGCTTTTTACTGCTCTTCAGGAGCAACTCGGGCTGAAATTGGAAGCCCAGCGCGGCCCACTGGAAGTCCTCGTCCTTGATCATGTCGAGCGCCCTAAACCGGATTAGCTTCTGCGTTATGTTGTTCGTTTCCGGAACGCCGTGCGTCCGCGTCCGAACAGATGGCTCAGTGAATCCGTGCTTTATTTGCCATTGATCATAGGTTTACGTGATGGCCAATGACCTGCATTATCCACTGCGCCGACTTGGCAGGGGAGTACCTCCGTGAACTTCGATGACATCGTTCGGACGCATTGGCAGCGCATCTTCCGCTTCGTGATGACATCCGTGCGCGACAGGCACGTGGCTGAAGATCTCACCCAGGATTGTTTCTCGAAAGCTTATAAAGGATGGACGAAGTTCCGCGGCGAATGCACCGTGAACACGTGGTTGAGACGCATCGCAACAAATGTGATTCGCGATTTTTCATGCGATAAGCGCCACCAGTTCTGGCGGCACACCTCTTCAGTAGACGTGACAACAGCTGGCGAATGGCTTGCCGACGATGAACCGTCGCCGGAAGTAAATGTTGTGTTGGAGGACCGGCTTCGACTGATCTGGAGGGCCGCCCTGTTTGTCCCCCCGAAACAGCAGATGGTATTTGCGATGCGATTCTCACAAGACATGGAAATCCATGAAATCGCTTCTGCAATGGGAATTACGGAAGGCGCCGCCAAAGTCCACCTGTTTCGAGCCGTTCGGACGGTCCGGCGAAGGTTAGCCGGAACGGCGCATTAGGTTCCCCGCCTCAAACTCGATATCGGGCGATCCGTTTCCAGAGGACTCATGGATCAATGGTAAGCCACAACCGAATAACTTCCTCCAATGCGACTTCTGGGTCACAATCCTGAGCGTTGGTCTTGATATGCTTTGTAATGGCTTGCAGATCGTGGGTAAGCGTCCGCGCCAAACCGTATTGAATCGCCCCGGGTTTACCGGAGACTCCAATTGTTGAGAGGATGGAGTCATGAAAAACGTTCCGAGGTATTCGCCAGAGGTCCGAGAACGAGCGGTCCGATTGGTATTGGAGCAGCAGGGCGAGCACGGCTCCCAGTGGGCAGCGATAACCTCGATTGCCAGCAAGATGGGGTGCACTGCTGAAACATTGCGTCGATGGGTGCGTCAATCCGAGCGTGATGCGGGAAAGCGTAGCGGCCCCACGAGTACGGAACAAGAGAGGCTCAAGGTTTTGGAACGCGAGAACCTTGAGTTGAAGAGGGCGAACGAGATACTGCGAAAGGCGGCGGCTTTTTTCGCCCAGGCGGAACTCGACCGCCGACCAAGGTGATGGTGTCGTTTATCGACGGTCACCGTGGCAAGTACGGGGTCGAGTCGATCTGCATGCAGCTGCCGATCGCCCCCTCGGTCTACTACGAGCAGAAAGCTCGAGAAGTGAAGCTGGAGCGGGTACCGCCGAGAGTTCGCCGCGACATTGCCATGTCCGAACAGATCCAACGCGTATACGCCGAGAACTTCAAAGTCTATGGGGCGCGCAAGGTGTGGCTGCAGCTCGGTCGCGAAGACATCCGGATCGCGCGATGTACAGTCGAGCGCCTCATGCGATCTCTCGGCCTGCAGGGCATCCGACGTGGGAAATGGTGTCGGACGACGATCGCCGACATGGGGGTAAACAGGCCGGCGGATCTGGTTCAACGCCAATTTCAGGCGACGCGGCCGAACCAGCTGTGGGTCGCGGACTTCACTTATGTGGCGACTTGGAATGGGTTCGTTTACGTGGCCTTCGTCATCGATGTTTTCGCACGTCGCGTGATCGGCTGGAGAGTGGCGCGATCGATGCAAACCGAGCTTGTTCTGGACGCTTTGGAACAGGCCCTCTGGTCACGTTCGCGAATCGAAGGCGTCGTCCATCACAGTGATCGTGGAAGCCAGTACCTATCCATTCGATATTCCGAACGGCTGATTGAAGCGGGCGTCAAGCCGTCTGTCGGTACCACCGGCGATTCCTACGACAACGCCCTGGCGGAAACCATTATTGGGTTATACAAAACTGAGGTCATTCATCATCGCGGTCCATGGCGGAACGTCGACGCTGTGGAGTATGCGACCTTGGAATGGGTCGACTGGTTCAACAACCGCCGGTTGCTGGAGCCTATCGGCAACGTGCCGCCTGTCGAATTCGAAACCGCGTATTATCGCCAACACGAAGAGTCAGCCATGGTGGTCTGACTCAACTAAACCAGTCTCCGGTAAACCCGGTGCGGTTCAGTATTGACACAATCGAGGTAATCGTGTCCACGACGGCAGCGTCGTGGACACGATGGGTACTGTGTTAGTCGGACTGTGTGGCTCGACTGATTTTGCGAACCGGAGTATTCCAGGGCAGAAGTTCTCCGAGGCGGTGCACAGGATGGTCTGCGATGTGCGATAGAACGTAAGACAGATACGCTTCCGGATCGAGGGCATTCAGCTTGGCAGTGCCAATAAGGCTGTACATTGCGGCGGCGGATTCGCCGCCCGTATCGGATCCTTGAAACAGGTAATTCTTTCGGCCAAGCGCAACAGCGCGCAGCGCACGTTCCGCCGAGTTGTTGTCGATTTCCAGTCGGCCGTCGCTGACGTATCGCAGCAATGCCGTCCAGCGGCCCAATGCGTACTGGATGGCCAAGGTGACGTCCGATTTTCGAGAAAGCTTCGAGAGGCACTCCTTCAGCCACGCGTGAAGTGATTCCACGATTGGCCGGGCTTGTTGGTGCCGAATCTGCTGCCGCTCGTCGGGTGGCCGGCCACGAATCTCTTTCTCAATGTCGTACAAAAGGCCGATGCGCTTTAGCGCTTCCTCCGCGATCGGCGACGCATGTGCCTGATGTAAATCGTAAAATTTGCGCCGAACGTGTGCCCAGCATGCCGCTTCAACGATTGTTCCTTGTTCATAGAGGCGATTGAATCCGGCATACCCGTCGGCCTGCAGCACTCCTCGAAACTCTCGAAGATGTTTGGCGGGATGTTCCGCTTTGCGATCGGGTGAATACGCGAACCATACGGCCGCCGGGTCCGTGTTTGCTGCAGGCCGATCGTCACGAACGTAGGTCCAGAATCGGCCCGTTTTGGTCTTGCCGTCGCCAGGAGACAACACCGGAACGGGAATGTCGTCGCCGTGCAGCTTCGTTGCATTCAGCACATATCGCCGCACCAGTTCCACCAGAGGCTCCAGTGTGCGCGCGGCGCCACCAACCCAATCCGCTAACGTCGAGCGTGACAGATCCACACCTTCACGGTCATAGATATCGGATTGTCGATACAGCGGAAGATGATCTCCGTATTTCGATACCAGCACATGGGCCAGCAAACCCGGTCCTGCCATGCTGCGTTCCACTGGCCGATTTGGAGCAGGCTCCTACCGCGTCATGCGTCGAACGCATTCATCGCTGATGAATGGTTTGTGCATTGATCCCAAAATCGTCGCGGACCAGCAAGGTCACACCGTCGACGTAAACCTGAATGTTTACACGCAAACGTCAATTGCGAGCAGACAAGAAGCGGCTGAGACGCTAGCGTCTGCGTTCGTCAATTAGCTGCTAACGGGGTAGAAGTGGGGTAGAGTCGTGAAGGATGGCTTCTAAGTTGTTGAGTTTTAAGAGCGGGACACGGGATTCGAACCCGCGACTTCGACCTTGGCAAGGTCGCACTCTACCACTGAGTTAGTCCCGCAGAGCGAACCTTAATATATAGGGTAAGGCAGTTCTTTTTCAAGCCATCCGCGAGGATCAGGGCCAATCGGCATCAGCAAAGGCATCCGGAAGAACCCGGAATTGGGGTTTCGAACCAGGGAGTGTGGTGACTGCGAGGATGTCGAAACGGTACGGTTTGTCGTGGAGCCGGTACCGGGCGATGTAGGCGTGGGCCGCCCGGATAATGCGTTGCTGCTTTTGAAAACCGACGGAGTCTTCGGGAGGGTCGTTGTTCTTGCGAGCCTTGACTTCGACGAACACGAGGGTGTCCCTGTCCCAGGCGACGATGTCGACTTCGCCGGTTTTGATCCGGTATGGAGAGGCAACGATCCGGTAGCCGAGCGTTCGGAGGTAGTCCGCCGCGAGGATCTCGGAGCGGCGGCCAAAAGGCAGGAGGCGATGAAAGAGCAATGGGAAGGGCATGGGATTCGATGTTAAGTGTCGACTGTCGAATGCCTAATCTAGATTAGACATTCGACAGTCGACATTTGACAATTCAGGCCGGCAGTGTTCTCTCAAATATATCCACGGCGATTTCGGCCTGTTCCTCATCGATGATCAGCGGAGGAGAAAGGCGGATCGTGACGGGGCCGGCGCCGAGAATCAAAAGTCCGCGGCGGAAGCATTGTTCGATGATCGCGTCGCGGAGTTGGGGCGTTGCGATCTGGACGCCGATCATGAGGCCGCGACCGCGGACATCAGTGATCACCGGATAGCGCTCCTTCAGCCGTTCGAGCTTTCCGCGCAGAAATTGTCCAACTTTCGCCGAATTCGCGACATATTTTTCCTGCAACAGGCGAACGGTTTCGAGAGCGGCGGCAAGGCAGACTGGATTTCCGCCAAATGTCGAGGCGTGAGCGCCCGGTTCCCATGTCATGATTTCCGAGCGGGCCATTGTTACGCCCAGCGGCATGCCTGACGCGATACCCTTCGCGATGGCCACGATATCGGGATGAAAATCGAAATGTTCAAAGGCGAACATCTTGCCGCTGCGGCCCATACCGCACTGAACTTCATCGGCGATCAGAAGGATCCCGTGTTTGCGCGCGATCTGCTCCAGACGCGGCAGGAACTCCGGTGACGGCACGATGTAGCCGCCTTCACCCTGGATACATTCCACGACGATCGCGGCGACCTCGCCCGGATTCACGGTCGTCTTGAAAACGACATCCTCCAGGTAATCGCAATTTCCGTAGGGAACGTGAGTGACGCCGGGGATCAGCGGGCCAAATCCTTTCCGCTGGACCGGCCGCGATGACGTCAGCGAAAGCGCGCCCATCGTCCGGCCATGAAAGGACGAATGAAATGCAATGAACTGCCAGCGACCGGTGGCGTAACGCGAAAGTTTCATCGCCGCTTCGATCGCTTCCGTTCCGGAATTTCCAAAAAAGCATTTCCAGGCTTTGCCGTCGGGCATCAGGGATTCGAGTTTGCGTGCAAGCTGCGGCATCTGCTCGTAATAGAAGTCGGTTCCCGACATGTGGATCAGCGTTTCAGCCTGTTTTTGAATTGCCCGGACAACATCGGGGTGACAGTGTCCGGTGGAGCACACGGCGATACCGGCATTGAAATCGAGGAAACGGTTGCCATCGACGTCCTCAACCATCGCCCCCGAACCGCTTTTGGCTACTAGAGGATAACAACGCGTATAGGAGGGGGAAATGTAGCGCCTGTCATTCTCAATAATGACCCTCGCCTTCGGTCCGGGGAGTTCCGTTACGATTTTCGGAAGCTTGTCGGTGCTTACTTGCGTCTCCATTTTGTGCCTTCCCGCGTATCCTCGATTAAGATGCCGCGATCCGATAACTGCTGCCGGATCTGGTCGGACAAGGCAAAATCCCGGTTCCGCCGGGCCTCGTTTCGTTTCTGTACAAGCGCTTCAATCTCTTGAGCCTCTCCGGCCGTCTTTTCGTCTTGCACGGCGTGTTCCATCGGCGGAACAATGGCCAGGCGCTCGTCAACAATCTTAAGCCAATCGAGAATTTCGGCCCGATTGTCCTCCTGCAATTCGCCGGAGGTCAGGGCGACGTTACATTCGCCGATCAGAATGAACAGCGCGCCGAGCGCACCAGACGTATTAAGATCGTCGTCCAACGCCGCCTCGAACGCCGCCCGCGCAACCTCCGCAGCCGCGGCTATTTTGCCGTTCCTGCCGGGCTTCAGTCTGGCGGTCGAAAGGCGGAAGACGAATTCCTTAATCCGATCCAGCGCCGCTTTTGCCTCTCTTAGACCGTCGAAAGTGAAATTCAGCTGCTTGCGGTAGCGCACAGAGACGAGCAGATAGCGGATCGTCAGCGGGTCATATCCCTTTTCGAAGAGATCTCTGAGCGTAAAGAAGTTCCCTTTCGATTTTGCCATCTTTTCGCCATCGACAAGGAGGTGTTCGCCATGAATCCAGAATCGTACAAAAGGATGCCCGCTGGCGGCCTCGCTCTGAGCGATTTCGTTTTCGTGATGCGGAAAGATGAGATCGACGGCTCCGCAATGAATATCGAGGGTATCTCCCAGATACTTCATTGCCATCGCCGAACACTCGAGATGCCACCCCGGTCTGCCTTCGCCAAATGGCGCCTGCCAGCGCGGCTCGTTCGGATCTTTCGGCGCCTTCCATAACACGAAATCGCGAGGTTGCTCTTTTTCATACTCGTCGGCATCAATGCGAGCACCGACTTTCAGTTCTCGTTTATCCAGGCGGGACAGGCGTCCATAGTCGGCAAAACGAGAAATGCGGTAGTAAATCGAATCGCCCTCCCGATAGGCATAGCCGGCCTCCAGCAGTCGATTCACCAGCTCGATCATCTCCGGAATGTGTTCGGTCGCAGGCGCGACGATTTCGGGCTTTTGAATGCGTAATTTCGCGCAGTCCTCAAAAAAGGCGTCCGTGTAGGGTTTGGTGTAGGCCCCGATTTCCTGCCCCGTCTCGATGGACCGCCTGATGATCTTGTCATCGATGTCGGTGATGTTCATGACGTGTCGAATCTTCCACTTACTGGATAGGTGCCGGCGCAACACGTCTTCGAAGACATAGGTTCTCAGGTTGCCGATATGGACAAAATTGTAAACAGTCGGCCCGCAGGTGTACATCGTGACCGCCGAATTGTCGTGCGGAGCGAAAATTTCCTGATTACCAGTGAGCGTATTTGTCAGTTTTAACGTCACAATCTTACGGTGATAACCCCTGTTCGTCTAATTAAGTGTGTCGTAAATGGGCATGATAACATGACGATATGCGAAGGAAGATGAAGCCCGGACTGGTCCTCATCTTGCTGCTAAGTATAGCGACGGCGGCGGTGTCCGCGCGTCCCCGCCGTCAAGCGGGCCAGACGGATCAGGACACGCTCAAAGTTATCGTGGATCTGGTAAATGTCCAGTTTACGGTGACCGACAGGCATGGGCGCTTCGTTCCCGGCCTCACCAAACAGGATTTCCTGGTGGAAGAGGATGGACGGCGGCAGGAAATCCGGAACTTCGCTCGCGAAAATGAACTGCCGCTGACTCTCGCCATGCTCGTCGATACCAGCCCCAGCGTACGGCCGGTCTTTGAGGAAGAAAAAACAACGGCGGAACGGTTTCTGGAAACGATTCTGAGGCCGAAGGACCTCGCGCTCGTGATGGGTTTTGACCGTGAGGTAACACTCGTTCAGGATTATACCGATGATCCACGAGACTTGAGGCGAGCTGTCCACGACCTCCAGATCGGCGGCGGGACGTCGATATATGACGCGATCTATCTCGCCTGCAAAGAAAAGCTGGCGCAGGAAGCCGGCCGGAAGGCGATCATCTTGATCAGCGATGGCGAAGATACAACGAGTAAGGTGAAGTTGAATGAGGCGCTCATTTCAGCGCATCAGAGCGACGCTGTCATCTACGCCATTTCGAACAGTGTCAGCGGATTCTTTTCTTACGGTCCTGCTGGAGGCCGTCGCGGCCGCGGCCGAGTTTACGGCGGCGGCGATATCGGCACTCTGAAAAAATTCTCCGAGGAAACCGGCGGAACAACATTCGTTGTCAGCAATCAAAACAGTTTTCAAAAGATTTTCGATCAGATTTCGGAAGAATTGCGAAGCCAATACAGCCTTGGTTACCTGTCGACCAACACCGCAAAAGACGGAAAGTACCACCAGATAAAAATTCTGGCGAGGGGCTCCGGCTACACGGTCAAAGCGAGAAAGGGCTACTATGCGGCGAAAACTACCGAGCTTCACTAAACCCACGCTGTTGATGCTGCTGCTTTTTGCAGCTGCAGCGCTTGGGCAAGATCAGAACTATAAGATCCGCGCAAAAATCGATCTCGTTGTTGTTCCCGTTACAGTCAAGGGGTCGGGAAATAAACTCATCACCGGCCTGAAAAGAGATGATTTTGTTCTTCTCGAAGATGGCACTCGTCAGACGATATCCAACTTCAGCATCGACCCGGTTCCGCTCTCGGCCGCCGTCGTAGTCGAGACCGGCCTTGCCGCCGCTTCTCTTTCCAAGGTACAGCAGACATTTTCGGCACTGGCTGGATCGTTCAGCGAGTATGACGAGGTTGCAGTTTATCGCTACGACAAATTTGTAACGAAAATCCTGGACTTCTCCAACAAGGGCGAGCAATTCGAAACCGCGATGAAAACGATGCGCGAATTGAAGCCGGACCCGAACACGGGAGTAGGTTCGAATCCTCGTGGTCCGTTTTCAAATGCCGGTCCGGTCATCAACGGCACGCCCGTGCTTCCTCCAGGCCAGGCGAATCCCGGCGGAGTTATCATTTCGCCGCCCAAGGAAAGCAAAGTTTTGAATGATGCAATTTTCGCGGCGGCGGCAGATCTGTCGAAACGCGAGCGGAGCCGGCGCAAAATGGTGCTCGTCATCTCTGATGGAGATACCACGGGAAGCGATCACTCTTTCGATGACGCAAAGAACATCCTGCTGCAATTCGGAGTGCAGGTGTACGCAGTCGGGCTCGATCAGCCATTCCCGTTTAAAAAAGTTTCCGTGCTCGACGACTACGCTAAAGCCACCGGCGGTGATGTGTATTTCGTCGGATCGATTAAGAATATTGAAAAATCCTACATGACCGCAACCGAGGAGGCCCGCAATCAGTACTTGATCAGCTACGTCTCCAACAACGAATTAAGCGGCCCGGGCCCGGTGTTCCGGGACATCGAGATTCAGGTTGCAAGCGGAAATTTCAAGACTCTACATCGTAAGGGGTATTACCAATACCCGTAAAATACCGAGACCGAAGGGCACGACGAAGCCGGCGTTCAAAAATCTCGAACGCCGGCTTTTTTGTGCCATTTTGTCGTTACTCCTGCCTCGCCACCGTAAGATGCACAAAATGCGAAGATTACTCTTGACAGGGAAAAGTTTCGCCCCAATACTAGGCCCTATAGTTAGTGACGGCCTCTATAGGTAGTGAGGCCAAAACAAAAAAACCATTAGGAGAAAAAGGATGAAGAAAGCTCCAGCAAAGAAAAAGAAAGCAACGAAAAAGAAGTAAGAGACTAAAAACTAGGCGCGAAGACCGAGATTAAAAAAGGGCCGCAGCAATGCGGCCCTTATTTTTTGCCCTGATTTCGGCTAGAATCCGTTGCTGCCGGGTGGCACATGGAAGTCTACATATCATCAAACGCATTCTGGGCTCTTCTTATATCTGCGATCGAGGTATACAAGAAGGAGTGTTTCGGTCTCCTGCTTGGCTATCGCGACAGCGGTAACATCTACATCGTCGAACACGCAATTTCATATCAAACAGCGAACCGCCGGCACACGAGTGTTGAGAAGAATGGACGCGCTTCGCGACGTATGGAAAAGTTTCTGGCAAACCTGCCGCACTTGTCGCTCGTCGGTGATTTTCATTCGCACACCGGCTGGGGCGACCTGAAAGGCGTCGGCAATCTCAGCACGCAAGATGTAATCGATATGGTCCCGGGCAACCTTTACCTCATCATCGTTGCGAACGATAAACGACGCGCGAGCGCGTGGCAGTACAATGGCGATGGAACACTCTCCGGCACCGTTGACGAATATCACTTCCGCATCGGGGGCTACTACCTCGACGGAGCTTCCCGTCCGAAGCGCGCCAATATCTTTTGCCCATACGCAATCGGGTTCAATGCAAAAGATAGCCAACACAAGATCCTATTAAGGAGTGCCAGCGCAGGCCGGTGGTTAAGATCGAAGCCTTAACGAAATCGTTCGGAACTCACCGGTTATTCAAAGATCTCAGTCTCGAATTTCCTCGCGGGCAATTGAGCGTCATCATGGGCGCGTCGGGCTGCGGCAAATCGACTCTGCTGCGCTGTATCAATTTCCTGGAGATGTTCGACAGCGGGCGCATCACCATCGGAGACGTGAGCGTCGACTGGATGGATGGTGAATCTTTAAAGTTGCCGGCTGCAAAGAAAGCCATGCTGCAGAAGATGCGGTTGAAGACCGGCATGGTGTTTCAGAGTTTCAATCTGTTCCCTCACCTGACGGCGCTGCAGAATGTGACTCTTGCTCCAATTCAAGTAAAGAAAATGAATTCTGCAGAGGCCGATTCCCTCGGCAGACGCATTCTCGAACGGGTGGGCCTGGGCGAGAAGATCGACGCCTATCCCGCGAAGCTGTCCGGCGGCCAGCAGCAAAGAGTCGCGATTGCGCGCAGCCTGGCCATGCAACCGGAAGTCATGCTTTACGATGAACCCACATCACAGCTCGATCCGCAACTTGTCGACGAGGTATTCAATGTCATGCGCGAACTGGATCGTGAAGGCATGACCCAGATCGTTGTGACGCATCATGAGCAATTCGCGAGAGAAGTCGCAACCCGGGTGCTGAAATTCGATGGCGGCACGTTCCGATGGGATTCGTGAGGCCGCGGTCTTTGACCGCGCAGTTCGCTGATTCGAGGAAATACGCGCGGTCATAGACCAGAGCTGTCCAAAATAGCGCGGTTGCTGGAGTAGATTCGCGCAGCGATGTGCTGGGAGGCTACTCCCCGCCTGAGTCAGGCGGGGAGTAGCCTCCCAGCGCGAAGCGAGGGCTGGGACGGCGCGGAGCGGGAGCACGATAGGGCGAAACCTCAAAACACTGTTCAAAGACGAACAGTACCGATTAATAAGGAGCGCTTCGCGGAAATCCATAAGGTCGCTGCGCGTCTTTGAACAGACCGCCCCGCCTTCGCTTCGCGAAGGCACCCCGCGTAACTGAGGCGGGGAATGGTCCTCCCGTTACACTCAAACCAGGTCTACATCGCATCCACTTCATTCAAACCTTTATAAGGCGCTATTCTGCCGCTCACCGTTCATCCCGTCTTGAACACGTATGGTCACAGACCGCGCCTGCAATGGTTGATTAAAATTTCGTGCGCAGCTTGTTCTTCTCGGCATGGCGCTCGAGAGCGAGGGTGAGCAGACGGTCGATCAATTCCGAGTACGGAACGCCCGAGGCGTCCCACAACTTCGGATACATGCTGATCGATGTAAAGCCCGGCATCGTATTAATTTCGTTTACATAAAACTTTCCCGAGCTTCGTTCCAGAAAGAGATCCACACGGCCGAGGCCGGATCCCTCGAGAATTTTAAAGGTCGCGATCGCGAGGCGCTGCGCTTCCGCATTCTGCTCCGGCGTCAGCGGAGCGGGGATAAGAAGCCGCGAGTCATCGCTGACATACTTTGCTTCGTAATCGTAGAACTCGCGAGCAGGGATGATCTCACCTGCAATCGACGCAATCGGATCATCGTTGCCCAGAACGGCAATTTCGATCTCACGGGCATCAACGCCCTTCTCGATGACGATTTTGCGGTCGTACTCAGCTGCTGTTTTGAGAGCGTCACGGAGTTCGCTGAGGCCGTGGACCTTTGATATGCCAACCGAAGAGCCGAGATTGGCGGGCTTGACGAAAACAGGATAGGGCAACGATCGCGAATCCTCCTCTACGAACGAAGCGATGTCGTTCTTCTTGATCGTCCAGAAGTCCACGACTGGCAGACTGGCGTCACGCAACAGACGTTTCATGACGTCTTTATCCATGCCTACGGCAGAACCCAATACCCCAGCTCCGACATATGGAATGTTTGCCAGATCGAACAATCCCTGAATGGTTCCGTCTTCACCATAAGTGCCGTGCAGCACCGGAAAGATCACATCGACGGCGCCATGTGCAGCAGGTTCGGCGGTGAGTGCTGCGGGTTCGCCTTTGGCAAGCGTCGTTTCAATGGTTTCTTTCGGAGGCAACAGCCCGATGGACTTTCCAGGACTGAGCCATTTGCCTTCGTGAGTGATGCCGATGGGAACGACATCATATTTGTTGCGATCAAGCGAACGCACTACAGACTCGGCCGATCGCAGCGAAATTTCGTGCTCGCCGGAACGGCCGCCAAAAACAACACCCACGCGAATTTTCATTAGTTCTCCGCCTGTAATGACGCAATCATAGACCAGAGCTGTCCAATATCAGGGCTAATAGAGCGGTGAGCCCAGTCCCCGCCTAAGTTAGGCGGGGACTGGGCTACATCGTTTACACCCAAACCAGGTTTACCTGGCATCCACTAACCTCAAACCTTTACAAGGTCGCCCATCCTGTCTTGGACCCGGATGGTCACCGACCGCGCCTACAACACTTCCCGCACAACCGCTGCGGCTTTTTCAACATCTGCACGATCCACATCCAGATGCGTCACCATGCGAACGCGCTCATTATCCACCGGAACCGCAAGCACGCCGCGGCCAGCCAGCGCATTCAGGAAGTCGCCCGAAGGCCGGTGCGATTTCGTTAAATCGAAAATCACAATATTCGTTTGCACCTTTGCGGGATCCAGGGTGATTCCCGGAATTTCCGCGAGCCGCTGCGCCAGAAACTGCGCATTGTCATGATCCTCCTGAAGCCGCTTTGGTCCTTTCTCCAGTGCAATCAAGCCGGCCGCAGCAAGAATCCCCGCCTGGCGCATACCGCCACCCAGCATTTTCCGGATACTGCGGCAGCGTTCAACGAACTCTCTCGAGGCCACGATCATCGATCCTACGGGCGCGCCAAGGCCTTTGCTCAAACAAAATTGAATCGAATCGAACTTTTTTGTGATCTCGGCGGCGTCCTGACCGAGACAGGTCGCGGCGTTGAAGATGCGCGCACCGTCGAGATGTACCGGAATACCTGCCGCATGAGCGTTGTCGCAAATCTCGTTCGCGACACTGGTCGGATAGACGGTTCCACCGGCCATGTTGTGCGTGTTCTCCAGTGAGACCAGAGCGGTTTGCGGCCGATAGTAAATTTTTGGACGAATGGCCTTAACCACCAGTTCCCAGGTCAGAATGCCGTCAGGGGCGTGCACGACGCGGGGGAGGACGCCGCCGATGGCAGACATGGAAGCCATTTCATAGTTGTAGATGTGCCCCGCCTCCTCACAGATTACTTCCTGACCCGGCCGCGTATGCGCAACGATGCAGGTCAGATTGCCCATCGTGCCTGAAGGTACGAACAATGCGGCTTCGCGTTTGAAGATCTCGGCGGCGCGTTCCTGCAGGAGGTTGATGGTCGGATCTTCGATGAAAACATCGTCACCGACCTCTGCATCCGCCATGGCGCGGCGCATCTCCGGCGACGGTCTGGTTACGGTGTCGCTTCGGAGGTCGACAGGAGAGTGGGCCATAACAATTCCTCGGTCACGCCGTTGGCCAGTAGCCAACCGGCAGGTGTAAGCCTGAGAACCTTACCATCAAACTGGATGAAACCGGCATCTTCGAGATCGCAAACACGATCGAACCATTGCTTTGGAAATTGGAAACCCAGGTCTCGCGCCACGGACCACACATCGAAGCCGCAAATGCGGCGAAGGCCGATGAGGAAAGCTTCCTCGAGACGGATCTCCCTGGTCAATTCTTCACTCCCTGCAACTGGCAGCTGGCCGGCATCGAGGCGGTCGCCGTAGTCTTTTAATGAAGACGTATTCCAGAATCGCTGAGTCCCGGCGAATGAATGCGCGCTGACACCGAAACCGCGATATGGCGCACCAGTCCAGTATTTCAAATTGTGCCGGCACTCAAAACCCGGCCTGGCCCAATTGGAAATCTCATAATGGACGAACCCGGCCCCGCTCAGCCTCTCGGCAGCTTCAACATAAAAGGCTGCGAATACATCGTCCTCAGTAATCGATGAGGGATTCTTCCCCCAGGCGCTTCGTTCCTCGACGTCGAGCATGTATACCGAAACATGGTCGGGTTGCAGTCGCTCGATCCAATTCAGGTTTTCTCTCCAGATGTCCAACCGCTGATGTGGCAAGCCGGCAATCAGATCGATGCTGATATTGGTGAATCCATGTTGGCGAAGGGATTCGAAGTCGTGAAAAACATCGGCGGCGCTGTGTATCCTGCCCGCATTTTTTAAATCCGCGTCATCAAACGATTGAACGCCAAGGCTGATGCGGTTGACGCCGGCAGAACGGTATTGTTGCAGTTTGTCTGCGGTCAATGTGCCCGGATTCGCTTCGAGACTGATTTCGGTGGCGCCTGCCGGAAACGCACGGATGATGTTATGAATGGACTCGCCTTCAACGATTGACGGAGTGCCGCCCCCAAGGAATATAGTCTCGGGGCAATCATTGAAACCGGACAGTTCGATCTCGCGTATCAGACGCCTGATATAGGGCTCGTAGCTTTCTTTGCCGGAGACCGCCACAGTGAACGCGCAGTAGTAGCAGCGCTGCTCACAGAACGGAACGTGTACGTAGACGCCAGGTTTCATAGGTCGTGATCAGCCAAAGGGCGCAAACGGCTCCGAGACAATCGTAGCCCACATCGACCGGTGACGGCGTGCGGAATGCGGTGAATCGCTGGTGGATCTCGTCGAATCCGGCGGCCAGTGCAATGAACACGATCGTCATCAGCTTCGCCTGAGCGAGATCGGGCTGCTCGTGCCTGATGCTGCGATATGCGAAAAGGGCAAGAATGAAATATTCGGTGATGTGCCCCAGTTTTCGAATAACGCCGTGCCAGAGGTCCAATTCCTGGGGCGTGAGATTGGGAAAAAAGAAAGTCAGAATCGGAACGACGATTTTCGACGTCTCGGTGGATGAAAAGACGTCGGTCGAAAACACGAAGATGATCAGAATCCAGACCAGCAGTGGCGCCCAATATTCGAGTGCGAGTTTCTTCACTAGTACTGTTTTACCTGAACGACGACATTGTCTTCAAAAGTGACGAATACACGCTTCAATCCCCGAAGTTCGTAAAGCCACTGCTCATAACCGGGATTGCCCGGATCCCGAAATTTCTTATCGGGGCGTCCCATCGCCATGATGACGGTGCCGCGATCCATGCCGATTTTCGCCTCTTTCGCTTTCACAGCTTGCTGGAACTCCGGGGGGAGAGCCTCGATGCCGGTCTTCATAAAACTGTGCTTGTTGAAATCCAGAACCGGGTCGAGCAATTGGCGCAGTTGCTCGGGTTTCAAATCCGCGGGCACCTTCTTCTCAAAGCGGAGGGTTATCTTCGACCCCTTTGCTTTCGCAATCTTGTCGTCACGCCCGACGGGAACCGTCGAGGAATCTGTTCCAACACCCACCTGGATCCGGTCGAAAATGCTCTTTTTGTTCTTTCCGCCACCATCGAGCTCAAGGATGATTTTGTTATCGTCGAAAGCGATATCGGTCACCGTCACGACCTTGCCGGCTTCGACGGATTGTCCGTTCTTTTGAATTTCCTTCTGCAATCTGTCTTTGTTGATCTCTCCGGTTTCAGTGATTTCGATACCGTCAGTTCCAAAAGGCAGCCCGATCCGGGCGGCAGCCTGATCGGCTAAGATCGTCCGGAGGATTTCGTAGCGGGCGTCCCGCGAAATCTGGGCCAGAGCCGCCACAGGAAGGCTGAGACAGGAAATGCACAGAAATACCCAAAAACCTCGGTACATCATGATGAGAGTTTATCACCAGGACGAAAAAAGAAAACAAGCCACGAATTGAACGAATTTAACGAAGTGAATCCGCGTTTTGCGTCTTAATTTTCGACGCTTACGAGGTTGGCAAAAAGCCGGTAGGCACCCTTGACGCCTGCCGGCAATTCTCTGAAGAATGAATAACCGGTATAGACGTAAGTTCCTTTTCCGTATTTGGCGACCACCAGACCCCCGTCGCGGCCGGGTTCGCCGGGATCGTTGCTCTCGAGAAGAGGTGTGTATCGGGAATCCCAACTGCGCAAAAAGAACGTTCCCCGTTCATCGACCCAGCCGTCGAAATCTCTCTCGGTGATCTTGTTGGGAACATTCAAAAGGGCATTAGCGGGATCCAGTATCTTTACCGGGGCTTCTTCGTGGGTGACGCGCTCCGTGTTGTTCTGGTTCACATTTGCCAGACCTATCGGATAGGGCGCGATCTGAACATTACCCACTTCGTTCGAGCGGTTATACTGAACGATCAGGGTCCCTCCGTTCGACACGTAATCCATGAGTCTCTTGTTATAAGCACGCAAATCGTCGCGTACCGCGTACGCACGGACGCCGAGAACGATCGTGGGGAATTTGGCAAGGTCCCCGTTGGCAATGTCGGCAGGGGAGAGCATGGTGACATTGATACCCAGTTGCCGCAGCGCATCCGGAATAGCGTCACCCGTACCTTCAACATAACCTACCGATGAAACGGTCGTGGCCAGATCCAGCACTTCGACTTTCGACACTGCGGGGGAGTACACATAACGCGGCTCGATGTGAGGATAGGCAATGGTCGTGTAACCTGCCTTGAATTCCTGAGTGCCCGACTTCAGAACGGCGCCTACCGAGAAATCGCCGGCGACTGGTGGAACGGAAACGGTAAATTGCAAAGACGCCTTTTCTCCCTGTTGCGTGAAGCTGACGGGACGTGAAGTGGGAGAAGCGGTCCAGCCCGCCGGCAAAACCAGGGTAACGTCTCCGCTGATTGCAGCTGGATTCTGATTCTCGACGTTGACCGTAAAGGTCTTCTGCCGCGTTCCTTTCAGAGCGACAATCGCGATATCGGGCGCCACTCCCACCGACAACGCAGGCACCACCTTAAGCGCTGTCCGTTGTTCGCCAAGCATACGGTCCACGCGTCGGAACTCCGCAGGTTTCTTCACGACAAGGGTTGTGCCTTCGTAATCCACTTCGACGCGGGTCGGCAGTAACGGCTGATCCATCGGCAGCGTTCCGGCCGGAACATCGGGCCAGACGAAGCGGTCGCCGCGGCGCGGCTGGCGCAGCCAGTAAGGTTGGGTGAAATCGGCAGACGAAGAAACCTTGACCTTGTACTTCTGGTCCAGCCGCTGCCCCGCAGCGAGCGATCCTGTGGGAGCGCCATCGGGGGTGATCGTCCAGCCCATGGGAAGGTCCGTCACGGAATGCATGCCGGCAAAACTGAACGGTCCTCCGTTGATAACGCTGACCGTGAGACTGAATTCCTGCCCGGGCACCACGGTATCGTCCGATGCCAGAACATCCACAACCAGGCCGGACGAGAGCCTCAGCGCTTCCTGAAAGTCGGCTTCCTTTTGTTGAAGCAGAAATTGGGCATGTTCGTTGGTTGTTTTCGCGCTCGCCTGCTGCAGGACTTTCAAAGCAGCGGCAAGATCCGGAGCAATATCCGACGGACGCATCAGATTCACTTTTTGCCGGATGGCGGTAATCCTCTGCTCGACGTCATTCAGGTTTGAAGCAAGCCCGGCATCCAGCTGCGCCAGATCCGGCAATTTGTAGAGGACTCCGGCGAACAACGGGGCGTCATCGGCAATCGGCACGGCCTTCTGGACTAATTGCAGCCGAGTCTGTCTGGGACCGCGTTCCTGAGGACTGCCCTGAGCCTGCGATCGGTGGAGGCTTCGGCCTTCAGAAGCAATTTCATTGAAGGAGCGGCCTAAATCCGGATCGAATTGCCCGACATTGATTGCGATACCCGTCTGATCGTTGCCCATCCCGTTCAGATAGAGCTTCTTCGCCTGCCAGGGCTTGCCGTACTCCGGGAAACGCTCCGGATCAGCTGCGGCCTTGAATGCTTCCTGAGTAATAATTCCGGAAACCTGATGGTGGCCGTGACCATCGCGCGGGGTGCCAGTAAAGCGGGAAATGATGATTTCAGGCCGGAAATACCGGATAACACGAACGTAATCACCGAGAATCTGGTCGTGCGGCCATTTGGTGAACGTGTCCTCGGCGCTCTTCGAAAAACCGAATTCGTAATTAGGGGTGAAAAACTGCTGGGCGTGATCGAGGCGGCGCGCACCAAACAATTCTTCGGTGCGAATGACACCCAGATCCTCGAATAATTCGCTGCCAAGCAGGTTGACGCCGCCTTCGCCTCGGGTTGCGGCGAGGTAAGCCGTCCGGACGCCTTCGCCCCGGGCAAGCCAGGCCAGCAGGGCGCTGTTCTCGTCATCGGGATGGGCACCGGTGTGGAGCACGCTGCCGATCACGTCAAGGCGCTTCAGGGCTTGCGACAGACCCATTGCGCCGCGGTCCTCCGCGGGCTCGGGAGCACCGACCAGCAGTAAACACAAAGAGACCACCACAACAAGGAACAACGGCAGGCGAATCATACATTTATAAAACGGTCCCATGGCGCGCTGGCGTCTTTGTGGCTCTGTGTTTAGTAACATAATTTGCAAGTTCGGGAAATTGTACTAGTATCTCGGCGAACAGGCCATGTCTAAACCCATGTCAACTCCTCAGGCTCAACTATATTGGTTAACTGCTGATGGTCAAGAGAACGTCCTGCCGCTGACGGCGGCGGAGGTTCTGATTGGACGGAAGGGCGACGCGGATATCGTTCTGAATAATCAACATGTTTCCCGTCATCACGCCAAGCTCGTCAAGACAGAAAATGGCTATCTGATTCAGGACCTTAACAGCACCCACGGAACCTTTGTCAACGAGTCCCGGATCGAGCACCACGAACTGAAGCCCGGCGATAAGATCTCGCTGGGAAAGGATCGAATCGATCTCCATTACATCGTGGGAGACCTCAAAAAGGCCAAGGGCAAGAGCGATACGACGCAGATCTTCGAGAAGTCGCTGATGGACCTGGGCGTGGTCCTGCCGTCGGGCGTTTCCGACCTTGAGAAGATCTCATGTATTCTCGATTTCCAATACCAGTGGGAACAACTCTTCACGCCTGACGCCGCGTTCCAGCGAATTCTGGAATCGGCTTTAAAGATCAGCGGCGCCGAACGCGGTTTTATTCTTATTCGGGAAGGGGAAGCGTACGGGTATACCGCAGGCATGGACGGCCAGGGCCGTAATCTGTCCCTGGCACATTTCAAGGCAAGTCAGACCGTGGTGCGGGATGTCGTCGAAAAGGGCAATGCCGTATTCATGGTGGAAGGTCTCGGTGACCGGTACAAGGAACAGGCAAGTATTGTCGCCATGAACCTCCGCGCCATTGCGTGCCTCCCTTTGATGGGAATACCTTCGCAAGCCGATAAGCCTTCGATCCTGGGCATCCTGTATCTCGACAGCAAAAAAGGAATGCATTCACTTTCCGGCCTGGATCAAAGGATTCTGGGCAAGCTTGCCGTCGAGGCTGGCAATGTTCTCGAACGCGTTGAAATGATCAAGAGTATCGAGCAGCGGAAGAAGCTCGAGCAGGAACTGACGCTCGCCGAAGAAACACAAAAGTCCCTTCTGCCACAAAGTCTTCCGCAGATTCAGAACTTGAACATTCACGCCTTCTCAAAACCGACACGTTATGTCGGAGGCGACTTTTACGACTTCGTGGAACTCGAATCCGGCGATTTGTTTGGTGTGCTTGCCGACGTGTCCGGAAAAGGAATTTCGGCGTCCTTGCTCAGTTCGATGTTGCTGGGCTGCCTGCAAATGCAGTTACGCGCGGGTGTTGGCCTGCAGGAGGCGCTGAACCGCTTAAATCGGTTTCTTTGCGAAAAATCCACCGCCGCACGTTTCGTAACGATGTTCGTATTTACTATGAACTCCGATGGTTGCGGCAAATACATCAGCGCCGGCCACAATCCGACGTACATATTTCGTGCGGAAACCGGCGAAATCGAGGAACTGCACTCGAACAACATTATCGTTGGCGCTTTTGCGTTTGCGACCTACGAACCCGCCGATCTGAAGCTGAACGCGGGTGATGTATTGGTGGCGTATTCGGACGGCTTGACGGAGGCGGAAAACCCGCGTGGGGACATGTTGGGAGAAGAGGGCGTCAAGGCGGTCATCCGGGCAGAGGCGCGGGCCGGGGCCAAGCAACTGGAAGAAAAATTGCTAGATACTATCCAGAGCTTCACAGCAGGCCGTTCCCAGACGGACGACATCACGCTGATCATTGTTGAAAGAGTTTGACAGACAAAGGGACCGTGATAGAAAGGAAGTTATGGATAGCACCGTAAACTGTTCGGCGGGCGCTCTTCTTGATACCTGGTCCTCGCACAGCTGGACAGAAGGCTTGCAATTGGAAGCCTTGCAGGACATGCAGAAACTGAGCGTTCAGACCGAGAACAGCACTTACGAAATCACCGTTATCTCTGGAAGAACGGGTGACGTTCTGATTCGTGGCGGACGCTTTTTTGCGGAATTCACACCGGCGCGATTAGCCGGCAGTTCTCTCGGCGGCAGCTTCCTGAAGCTTCGTGGCGTTTATGTCGGATTCAGTCTTGAAGTGCATTTCGATCAACGGATGATCATCACCAGCCGGGTCCGCACGATTTCTCTCGCTGTCGAATAAACACAAAACGAAAGCCGCGAATTACGCTTATGCATTGCCGTAATTCGCGGCTCAAGAGCTTGCCGGAAGTTGAACGATCCTTTTCTCCCCTCACCCCCTGTGAGAACGAGACATAAGCAATGCCCTTCCGCCGGCAAGCTCTGCAAACACATGCCCCTTATTGCAATAAAGCAGCCAATTCGCTGCGGTGGAAAATCAACAGCTTAGATCGTCGCGCATTCGCGGACCTTCCGAATCTGAAATTCAAATTCTGAAAATTCAAATCTTTACTAATCGTTCATACGCGGCGAGGTATTTCTTGGCGGATTGATTCCAGCTGAAGTCCTGCTGCATACCATTCAGCATGATTCGCTTCCACTCGCGGTTTCTCTGCCACATCAACAAGGCACGATCGATGGCCGCCTTGAATTGCTCCACATCATAGCCCGTGAAAACGAAACCATTACCGCGTCTGTTTTCAGGGTTGTATTCCGTAACCGTATCCGCGAGGCCTCCGGTGCTTCGAACGATCGGGACGGTCCCGTAGCGGAGGCTATACATCTGATTAAGGCCGCAAGGCTCATAGCGTGATGGCATCAGAAAGATATCGGCTCCAGCCTCGGTGAGATGCGCCATTTCATTGTCGAATTCAAGGCGGATACCGGCTTTACCTGGACGATGGCTGGCAAGCGAGCGAAGATGGCCCTCAACATCCTTATTGCCGCTGCCCAGCAGCACGAAGCAGAGATCTTTGGAAAGCAGGTAATCCCAAAGGCCGATCAGCAGGTCGAAGCCTTTCTGCACATCGATACGGGAAATCATGGCGAGGAGCGGCCAGTCGAGGTGGGCGCTATCGAGGCCAAACGCCTGGAAAACGGCTTTCTTGTTTTCGAGCTTGGCAGACAGATCTTTGGTGCTGTAACGCGCCGCTATCATTGGATCCGTTGCCGGATTCCACACCTGGTTATCGATTCCGTTGAGAATACCAGTCAGACTCTGGGAGCGTTCCCGAAGAAGACCTTCGAGGCCGAAGCCGAATTCATAACGTTCCTGAATCTCGCGCGCATAAGTCGGGCTGACTGTCGTCAGCAAGTCCGCAAAGACGACGCCGATCTTGAGAAAATTCATCAGTCCGTAGAACTCGAAAGGGCTCGTGTAATGGAAGTCCGATTGATTGAAACCCGCGCGCAGCATTATTTCAGACCCGAAATGACCCTGGTAACCCATATTGTGGAGGGTAAGAACCGTTCGGGTTTGCGGAAACGAGTGCGATGACTGATAGAACTTGCGCAGATATGCGGGTATCAACCCCGTCTGGTAATCGTGGCAATGGAAAATATCCGGAGCGGGCGATGCATGCTTGAAGAATTCCATCACTGCGCGTTGAAAAAAAATCCAGCGATCCGCCTGGTCCCAGTAGTCATGTCCGGTGGATGGATCGACATAGATCCCAGGCCGGTCAAAGAAGCGGTCGTTGCCGATGAGAAAAACGTCGACAGAAGAACCTGGCAGCTTCCCGTGGTGAACATCATACGGGACGTTTTCGAAACCGAGCGGGACCAGGCCGTTTCCCGGTACTGGATATGGCTGAAAGCCAAAGCGGGAGAGATCGATAACGCGGTGACGCGGCATAACGATACTTACCGAGACGCCGAGTTTCCTGAGGGCCACAGGAAGTGCGCCGATCACATCGCCCAATCCGCCCACTTTGGCGAACGGAACGCACTCACTGGCGGCCATGACGACTTGAAGTGAAGCCATGCGTTAACTAGCCGTTCACCAGTTCCTTCGCGCGTTGTGTCGCGCGGACGACGGCTTTGATCAGCGTAACGCGCAGACCTCCGTCTTCCAGTTCCAGGATGCCGTCGATTGTGCAGCCCGCCGGGGTCGTCACAATGTCTTTGAGTTTCGCCGGATGTTCCCCAGTCTCAAGAACCATACTGGCCGCGCCGAGCACCATCTGCGCTGCCAATTGTGTTGCGGCTTCGCGCGGCAGTCCGACCTTCACGCCGGCTTCCACAAAAGATTCGATGATGATGTAGACGAATGCGGGACCGCTGGCGCTCAGCCCGGTTACGGCGTCCATGTGTTTTTCGTCGAGGATCACGGTCCGGCCGATCGCGTCAAAGATCTTTCTGGCTTGCGCGACATGTTCGGCCGTGGCGAGTTTGCCGGGGGCGATCGCCGTCATACCCTTTTTCACAAGACAGGGGGTGTTCGGCATGGTGCGTATTACGGGCACGGGCTTGTTGATGACGCTTTCCATCAGACGCGTCGGTACGCTGGCGGCAACCGAGATTACGATGTGGTCGGGAGTCAATTCCTCCGCAACCTGGCGCAAAACGTCCTCCACCGTCAGGGGCTTTACGCAAACCAGAATTAGGTGAGCTTTTCGCACTGCCTCGGCATTCGATAAAGTCGTTTCGATGTCGAGTTTCTCGCGCAACTGATCCAGCCGTTCCTTGTGCGCCGCGGTTGCAATGAATTGTTTCTTCGATACGATGCCGGCGTCGATCATTCCACTGATCAGCGCTTCGCCGAGTTTGCCCGCGCCCAATACGGCAATTCTTTTGTTGTCAAACATGCTGATCCCTTTCCGTTGCACGTAATTCGGGGACGGTTGCCTAAATTGCCTAATTACCTATGCGGACCTGGCGAAATAATTAGGCAATTTAGGCAACCGTCCCCGAATTACCCGTGGCTCAGTGAAAAGGATTCATAGTATCGTAACGCCTCTACATGTTGATAGGACTTACTGGCCGGAACGCTGCGGGTAAAGGCGAGGTCGCTCGCTACCTGCAAAGAAAAAGTTTTTATTACTACTCTCTCTCCGATGCGATTCGCGAGGAGATCAGGGCACGCGGCGAGGAACCGACGCGCGAACGCTTGATTATCGTTGGCAACGAATTGCGGCAGCGCTACGGTTCCAACATTCTGGCAGAGCGGATCCTGGCGAAGATCGAGGACGATAAACACTACGTCATCGATTCCATCCGGAATCCCGCCGAAGTCGAGGCCTTCAGGGCAGCGAAGCACTTCAAGCTGATCCGCATTGAAGCCCCTGCGGAAACCCGCTTTCGGCGCATCTTGAGCCGCCAACGTGAGAGCGACCCGAAAACACTCGACGAATTCATCGCCCTCGAAAATCGCGAAGCGGAAGGGGACGATACTTCACAAAATCTGGTGAAGGTCGAACTGATGGCGGACTACTCGCTGGTTAACGATAGTTCGCTCGAGAGGCTGTATCCGCAAATCGATCAACTCCTGATCAAGCTTTTGAAGGAAATACACAGGCCAAGCTGGGATGAGTATTTCATGGATATCGCGAAGGTCGTCGCCTCGCGATCGAATTGCATGAAGCGAAAGGTGGCCGCAATTATCGTGCGGGACAAACGCGTGGTCTCGACCGGGTATAACGGTACGCCGCGTGGAACGCGCAATTGCAACGAAGGCGGGTGTCCGCGATGCAACAGCCTGGCCGCCTCCGGCACGGCGCTGGACGAATGCCTCTGCTCGCATGGCGAGGAGAATGCGATTGTCCAGGCTTCGTACCATGGCGTGTCATTGAAGGACGGGATCATCTACACCACGTTTGCTCCTTGTCTTCAGTGCGCGAAGATGATCATCAACTCTGGAATCCGCGAGGTC
Organism: uncultured Acidobacteriota bacterium; assembly: GCA_963738025.1. GTDB lineage: Bacteria > Acidobacteriota > Terriglobia > 20CM-2-55-15 > 20CM-2-55-15 > 20CM-2-55-15. The sequence continues at coordinate 110,919 of CAVTWA010000020.1, forward strand.
ATCTACAATACGGATTATCCGCTCAACGACAGCGCGTTCCGGCTGTTCCAGCAGGCCCGAGTGTTTATTAGAAAACTGAAGGTGGATTGAACCTTTTCCGCTCAGGGTTTCAAAACAACCTTGATGCAGTCATCCTGCTTATCTCTAAAGAGCTCGTACGCGGCAGGGACGTCATCCAGAGCGACGCGATGGGTGATCACGAAACTCGGGTCGATATCGCGGTCTTCGATTCTCTTGAGTAACGGCTGCATATAGCGTTGCACATGCGTTTGTCCGCTCTTCAGAGTCAGCGCCTTGTTGACAACGGCGCCAAGCGGGATCTTGTCGCCATATCCGCCGTAAACGCCGGGGACGGAAAGAGTCGTCCCTTTCCGGCAGCACATGATTGCTTCGCGCAGAGCGTTCGGCCGTTCAGTTTCCATCATCATGCCTACTTTGATGCGATCGTAGGCTCCAATGATGCCCGGCACATGCGCTTCCATCCCGACGGCATCGATACACGCGTCGGGCCCGCGGCCCCCTGTCATATCCATCAGAGTGTCGTAAACGTCGCTATATTCATAATTGATCGTTTGAGCGCCGCCTTCTTCGCGGGCCATCCGCAGCCGTTCAGGAAAACGATCGATGGCGATCACCCTGCCGGCGCCGAGCAGGTAGGCACTCTTGATCGCAAACTGTCCAACGGGACCGCAGCCCCAGATTGCGATAATGCTTCCCGGCTTGATATCACAATTTTCCGCAGCCATATAGCCGGTAGGAAAGACGTCCGAAAGAAACAGCACTTGTTCATCCGTTAACCCATCCGGGATTTTGACGTGATTGACATCGGCATAGGGAACTCGCACGAACTGCGCCTGACCGCCTGCATAGCCGCCCAGGAGGTGCGAATAGCCGAAGATTCCTGCCGGGGAGTAGCCCCACAGTTCTTCGGCCAGGGCCGCATTCGGGTTCGAGTTTTCGCAAAGCGAATACATTCCCTCCTGGCAGTAAAAGCATTTTCCGCAGGAAATGGGAAACGGGATCACCACGCGGTCGCCCCGCCGGAGATTGGTGATAGCGCTGCCCACCTCGACGACTTCTCCCATGAATTCGTGTCCGAGAATATCGCCATCGGCCATCGACGGGATGTAGCCGTCATAAAGATGGATATCCGAGCCGCAGATTGCCGACAGCGTTACCCGGATAATCGCGTCGCGAGCATTGATAATCTTAGGATCGGGAACTTGTTCGACACTTACATTGCTTTTACCATGCCAGCATAACGCTTTCATGCGGCCTCCTTTCCTTCCAGACGGTGGGCCACACGCGCCACGAATGCGCCCTCGGCATGCCCGGCAGATTGTCCCTCCGTCGTGGGAATCTCACCCGTTTCGATCAACCACTTGGAGCGGCGCAACTCTTCGTGCAGCAAGCCTCTCGGTATCGTGCCATCAACGGCTATACGGACTTCGGTGCCGTCACGGCCAAAAGCGGGGTCGAAGCTGACAGAGCCGGATTTGACCATGATGCCGTCTTTCGAACGCCATTCAATGAATTGATCGGGACGAGCGGCAACGATTTCGAGTTGCACGGGAACCCAGTTGAAGAACCGCTTCAGATTGCTCTCGTCTCTCCAGAATGCGTAGACATCCTTTTGAGGACGATTGACCGTAATGACACTCTCGGCAAGGCGCACCCTGGCAGAACGGGTGTAGTCCAAACTGCAGAGAGTGTCCAGAACGGTTACGCCTGCTACGGCAGCAGTCGCCGCCAGCACTTTTGATTTATCGGCGGACTCGGACGCCAGAGCTGTTCCGAGCAGCGCCAGATCTATGCCGTCGCCCGCGACGCGGGACCATAAGGCGGCTTCGGGACGCTCCTGGGCCAGAATTCCGATTCCGCTGAGAGCTTTGCGGATGCCCAACATCCGCATCAGAGTTGGCCGTTCTTCGACACCGATCCATCGCGCCAGCTGCCGCGGCGCCACGATTTCCACGACTCCCAGACCAATACTGAACCAGCCGAGACCGCGCGCGAGCATCTCGCTGCGGCCAGTAATTCCACGAGCTTTCATATGTCCCGCCTTTTAGGTACTAGGCTGCAACTGGCTTTCCCAATGCCAGCTTGTAGTGGATGCCGTGCTTGGAGTGCGGAACTCGGTTGTCGGACGATGTGTGAGGGGCTACTTTTGCGAGGTCGCGGCAGCTTTGGGCATGTAATAACCGGATCGCGCCCGAGCTTTGTAACGCCGATCGGTAACATCGACACGGACCCTGCGGAAAGTTCCGTCCATTTTTGCATTGCTCGGGCGATAGCCGATCTGGTACTGCGATCTGAGTTCGTCGTGAATATCGACGAAACTGCTGGCAAGATCCTGGATTTTGAGAGGGAAAAACGATTTGCCGCCTGTCTCCTCTGCAAATCTCTTGAGGGTTTTGTCGCCGCGTTCCTGTTCTTTGGAGCCGAAAAACGCTGCGGAATTGGTGCTGATGGCGTAAATCGTCACGTCGTTCTTCTGGGCCGCTTCCAGCGTTTCGGTCAATGAAACCCGGCTGGAATTGTCATCGCCATCCGTAATTAGAATGACGACACGGCGTCCGGCCTGACCGGCGAGCTTCTTGTTAACTGCAAGATAAATTGCATCATAAAGCGAGGTGCCGCCGCCGGCGCGGATCTTGCGAATTTCGTTTGCGAGCTTCTCCGGATCGTCCGTGAAATCCTGCAGCAGATCGACGCCGGAATCGAAACTGATCAGAAGGGCCTTATCTTTGCCCCGCTGCAACGTGGAGTAAAAGAACTCGATCGCCGCCTCTTCCTCGAATTTCAGCTTGTCGCGGATGCTTCCGCTGGTATCGACCAGCAGAGCGATGGTCAAGGGCAGATCAGACTCACTGCTGAAGTTGCTGATCGATTGCAGCCGCTCGTCTTCGAAGACCTTAAAGTCTTCCTTTTTCAGGTTCGTGACAAATTTGCCCTTTTTGTCGGCAACGGTAAAAAGGATATTCACCAGATCGACGTTAACGGAGAGCGTCTGATCGTCGCCGGATGTAGCAGCTGGTGCCTGGCTTGACGCTGGGGGCGCTTTCGGTGCCCCGGACCGCTGGCCGCGTTGGCCAGCCAGAAGCGACGACACCGCCAGAACCAACACTAAACCGCTGAGGAACCTGCGCATAAGTTTCTCGATTATAGCATCTGTTTGAGGCGCCCGGCGCGGCCGCAGTCTAGGTGAGAGCCCCTTCGGTGCCCACAGGTCTTTCTCCTGCCCCGGCAAGAGCTGCCCGAAACTGCTGCTCGTCCAATACCGATACGCCAAGCTCGCGCGCCTTATCCAGCTTCGAGCCGGGATCACGCCCTGCCACAATGAAGCTGGTCTTCTTACTGACAGATGAACTTACGCGGCCCCCTCGTTCCGTAATAAGGGCGGCAGCTTCATCGCGGGTCATCGTGTCGAGCGTCCCCGTAAGAACAAATGTTTTGCCTGCAAAAACCTGTTCAGGCTTCGGTTGTTCGACGACATTCGAGCGCATTGGTAAGCCGGCATGACGCAGTCTTTCGAGCAATGCCCGATTTTCGGGCTGGCGGAAGAACAAAAAAATCGTTTCAGCAAGCTTCGGCCCGATTTCGTGCACTTCTTCCAACTCCTCCCGAGGCGCACTTTCCAATCGTTCGACCGAGCCGAAATGCGCCGACAGGATTTGCGCCGTCCGTTCTCCGACGTGACGAATGCCAATGCCAAACAGGAGCCGTGAGAATTCGAGCGACCGGCTGGCATCGATCTCTTTCAGAAGATTCTCGGCCGATTTCGGCCCCATCCGCTCGAGTTCTTGCAGTTGATCCTGCTTTAACTGGTAGAGGTCGGAGATGTCGTGCACAAGGTCCTTTTCGACCAGTTGCTCAACAAGCCGAAACCCGAGTCCATCAATTTTCATGGCTTTCCGGCTTGCCCAATGCAGCAAGGATTCCTTCAGCTTCGCGGGACATGTCTGGGATTGACAGCGGCGGACCGCCTCGCCTTCCTCGCGGTAGACCTCTCCTCCGCAAACCGGACAACGTGATGGCATCTGGAACGGAATCCGATCGGGAGCTTCCGCGGCGACACTAACGACTTTGGGAATGACATCGCCGCCCCGCTCGATCAGAACAGAATCGTTGATCTGCACGCCCAGGCGCCCGATTTCATCTTCATTGTGGAGCGTGGCATTGCGGATGGTGGTGCCTCCGAGCTGAACGGGTTCCAGTTCCGCCACAGGCGTCAGCGCGCCGGTCCGTCCTACCTGCACCCGGATATTGATCAGTCTGGTCACCGCCTGACGAGCCTTGAACTTCACGGCAATCGCCCAGCGTGGCGATTTTGATGTGCTGCCGAGCCGCGCCTGGAGATCGACGGAGTTCACCTTGATGACGACACCGTCAATTTCATAGTTCAACTCATCCCGATGCGCCTCCCAGTGACGGCAGAAATCGAGCACTTGCGAAAGGGAATGGCAAAGCTTCCGGTGCGGATTCACCTTCAGCCCGAGTTCGGTTATCCACTTCAAGTTTTCCGTTTGCCGCGATCGCGTGGGATGAATCCAGTAGCCGTAGAAATCGAGCGCGCGTCTGCCCGTAATTGACGGATCCAGCTGGCGCAGCGAACCGGCGGCCGCGTTTCTGGGATTGGCAAAGCGGGGCTCCCCGGCCTGCTCGCGTTCGTCGTTAAGTTGACGAAATGCTTTGAGGCTGAAAAACACTTCACCGCGGATCTCCAGCGAAACAGCTTCGTTGAGTCGCAGCGGCACCGGCCGGATCGTCCGAACGTTGCCGGTCACGACCTCACCCGTCCGGCCGTCTCCGCGCGTCACGGCCTTGTCGAGAAGCCCATTGTTATAGATCAGGGCGACACTAAGGCCGTCAATCTTGAGTTCAGCTACATAATCGATCGCCTCGGTCTCAGCGAGTTGAACGACGCGGCGCGCCCAATCCTGCAATTCCTCCTCGGAATAGGCATTTTCCAGACTGAGCATCGGGCGCGAAAACGTATACGTGGGAAATTCTTTCGCCGGCTCGCCACCGACTCGTTGCGTGGGTGAATCGGTAGTGACCAGTTCGGGATGTTCGCGTTCGAGCTGCTGCAGCTCGCGCATCATCTGATCGAAATCAAAATCCGAGATTTCAGGTTGATCTAAGACGTAGTAGCGGTATTCGTGGGCGCGGATCTCCCGGCGGAGGTGCTCGATATGATCAACAATCGATTTTTTCATACGGCAGAACAAGCCGCGAATTGAACGAATTTAATTCGTTCAATTCGCGGCTTATTATTCCTACTTGCGATGAAATTCTGTTCCAGGCTTCCATTCGGGCCACTTTTCGCCAATCGCTACGCGAACGGCAACTTCAAGGAAAGCGTCAGCATCCTTTGCGGCGACGGTCATATCCCAGTTCGGATCGTATTCGTCTGAAGGTTTGTGGTATCGAGCCGCTTCGTACGCTTTCATATCTTCCACAGTGGTGGTCTTCGTGTAGAGTGCCGGAATGCCCTTCTGTGCAAAACTGAATTGATCCGAACGGAAGTAACTTCCCTTTTCAGGCTGCGCATTAGGGACGATGGACCGGCCCTGTCTGGCGGCCACATCCTTCAGGGTGTCCTCTAACGTTGTGTAGCCATATCCAATCACCTGGATCTGGTTGTTGTCGCGACCGTACACGTTCGCCTCATCGACGTTCAGATTCGCGAGAGTCTTGCTCATAGGGAAGAGTGGATTGTCGGCATAGTATTCGGAACCGAGCAATCCTTGCTCTTCGCCGGTGACGGCCATGAACACTAGCGAACGTTTCGGACGCGGTTGAATTGCAGCTGCGGCGCGTGCGATTTCCATGATTGTGCCAACGCCTGAAGCATTATCAACGGCGCCGTTGTATATCTTGTCTCCCTTCTGAGGTTCACCAATTCCAAGATGGTCCCAATGTGCGGTAAAGATGACGCATTCGTCGGGCTTTTCGGAACCCTCGAGCACACCGATGACGTTTTTCGAATTTACGGTTCGCGAGGTGTTCTTGATGTCGATGCTTGCCTGGATACCAAGCGGCACGGGCTTGAAGTCGGGCTCCAGGGCTTTTTTCTTCAGATCGTCGAAATCCAGACCTGCGGATTTGAACAGAGCAATGGCCACGTCTTTCGTGATCCAGGCTTGCAGGGGAACGGTGGACTGCCCCTTGTCGGGACGGACGATGTCGAATTGCTCACCGGACCAGGAGTCACGCACGACGTCCCAGCCATAACCGGCAAATGGCGTTTCGTGAATGATGATGGCTCCCGCCGCTCCCTGCCTTGCTGCTTCTTCAAACTTGTACGTCCAGCGGCCATAGTAGGTCATCGCCTTACCGCCGAATTTCGTTTGATCTTCCAGCTGAGGGTCGTTGATCAGAACAACAATGATCTTGCCCTTCACATCATCCTTGAAGTCATTCCATTGGTATTCGGGAGCGACGACACCATAGCCGCAGAAGACGAGATCCGCGGTGGTAGGAATTTCGTTTTTTTCCTGTTTCGACCACGCGACGAATTCATCACGGTATTTCAGCGTTCGCAGTCCACTCTTTCCCGATAGTCTCAGCGGCGAAACAGACGACGTGATGCCGATCATCGGCACTGCCTGAAACTGAGTCTTCAGGCCGATCGACTTGAAAAACTCGGCGATGTATGTCGTGGCCAGTTCTTCCCCTTTTCCGCCCGGAGCGCGGCCTTCCATTTCATCGGAGGCGAGGTTTTGAATGTGAGATTTGATGGCATTGCCATCCACATGCGGGATCTCTGGCAAACGCTCGCTCGTGGCAGAGCTCTTCGTATCGGCAGAAGGCCGGGTGCAGGCCGCCATAGACAAGAGGCAGAATGCGAACAATAACGCTGGAATGCGCATCCGCCGAGGTTAGCGTGCCGCCGGAATTGAAGTCAATTGGGCGCTTCGGCCCTTTCCACCTGGCGGATCCGTTGCTCGATGCGCTTCAAATAAATAGTGCGCGATGCTTCCAGGATCTCCCGTTCATCGGGCTGATCGATTTTGACTTCGTTCTTCTGCGCCCAATACCGGAGGTTCGTGACGTCAGGGCTATTACGAAAGTCCGATCCAAAACTGCAACACCACCGGACAAACTCCTTCGCCTGCAAATACGTCTGCGGGGGAGGCGCATCGAACAATGACGCCGGTTCTTGAGATTGGGATAGTTCATGCATGATTCATTAGTGTCGCGATACCAGGGACGCGGGAGGTCCAAGCCTGTCAGGGACCGAGGTCGGACCATAAACGAGGCACATCGGTGCTCTCCTGATATAGTTCACGGAGAATGGTCCTGAATGAGCTCGAGTCAAAATCAATCCTCATTTTGGGGTTCGGCACCGAGGGACAGGCCACTTACGAATACCTGCGGCGGCACTTCCCTGCTAAACCACTTTCGATCGCCGACAAGCGCAGCCTGACCGAATTTCCTGAGGAGGTGATTCGGCGACTTCAAGAAGACCCGGCGCTCACTCTGAACCTCGGCCCGAGATATCTTGATTCCGCAGACGGATACAATTGCGAAGTCATCATCAAAACCCCTGGAATTCCCGCTTCCCTGACAGCAATCGCAAGAGCCCGGCATCAGGGCTGCGTATTGACGTCACACTCGGAGATCTTCCTCAGTACCTATCCGCGCGACAGAGTGATCGGCATTACCGGCACCAAAGGTAAGAGCACGACGACGGCGCTGATTCATCACATTCTCAGGTGTTCCGGAATCTCAGCCGAACTGGTTGGAAACATCGGCCAGCCGCCACTGCCGCTGATCGATAGCGCAAAGAAGGACACCTATTTCGTCCATGAATTTTCCAGCCATCAACTCGCCGAGATCAGCATCAGCCCTCACATCGCGGTGTTACTGAATATTGTTCCGGAACATCTGGATTACTACGCGACTTTTGAGGAATACGTTGCGGCCAAGGAGAACATCACGCGGTTCCAGACTGCCGGCGATTTTCTCGTTTACGCCGCGGATCATCCAATCCCAAGTGCAATTGCCGGACGAACGAAGGCAGCACTCAAACCGTTTCACCTTCAGGACGACCTCAGAGGCGCGCTCGACGGCTCTCAAATACCCCTTGCAGGACGCTTCAATCTGGAAAATATAAAGGCTGCAATCGGTGCTGTTGCCCTGTGCGGCGTTGAGCAGGCCGGCATCAGGGAGGCGATTCGTACGTTTACACCGCTGCCTCACCGTCTCGAGGCCGTCGGCACGTATCGAGGTATCAAGTTTTACGACGATTCGATTGCCACAGTACCGGACGCGACACTGGCGGCGCTCGAGGCGCTTGGAGAGGACGTGCAGACGCTCATATTGGGCGGCCATGAACGCAACCTCGACTTCACCGAATTCGGAAGGCGCCTGCCGGGCAACGTACGAACAGTGATCCTCTTTCCAACTACCGGAGCACGAATCTGGCAGGCAATAAAGGGGCAATCTGGAAACGGATTGCTGCCCGAACCGCTCTTCGTCCAGGATATGGAACAGGCTGTGGAGATCGCATACCGCAAGACAGAGCCGGGCAAGATATGTTTGCTTTCGCCGGCTTCACCCAGTTTCGGAACTTTCAAAGACTACCGGGAGCGCGGGGATCTCTTCAAAGCATTCGTGAGAAAACTTTCGAACTCTTGAGGGATCCGGTGCGAACCGTATGATTTCAGGATCGACACAGCGGCGCTGGAGTTGAGATCCCGGATGTTTTCTGACGCATAGACGAGGACCGGAGGCAACGGACCACCCGCGGCCCTTATCGTCTCGATACACAACCCTAACGCCGTCGTTATTTCACCAGTAGTTGCCACGCACTCGAAGGGTTTGACCTCGAGTCCTGCCAGTTGCCGAAGGACCGGAATGTTTCCCTTACGATAAAACAGGTCCGCTCCAAAGATCTTTACAAGGGCCGCGCGCGAGACAAACGGATACATCGTCAAAAAAACGGACAGGCATTTCGGACACTCACCGCACCAGGAGTCGGAACGGTTGCGATTGCAGCTCTTGAAGACGTCGAATAGCGTCGGAAATTTCGAGAACAGTTCGCCAATCTGGAGTTCGAACAATGGCCGGACGAAACTAAAATACCGGCCTCCGGCCACGAGATATTTCGAGAGGTATTCATCGAACAATCTCTCGAATCGAAATGTTTTCGAATACTGGTGGTTGATGTCCTTCTCCCGATAACGGACGTTGCCTTCGTCCGAACTGCGCTCGTTTGCGACAATGACGTTGTCATAGCCGTACAGCAGAAGGCAGGCCGCGCCCAGAAAGGCGAGATATGCGGAAAAGGGAGTATGACCATTCAGAAAGCCACGGCGATTCAGTTCCAGGAGTTCAGGGCAGATGGAACGGCGGATGATGACTGGATCGTTGGTAGTGACGTGGCGCGCAACATTCATCGCTGCTGAGGATGGGTTGAGCATCATGCAGGTGAATGGCCGGGGCGATTCGCGCAGCAAAGCCCCTGCCAGTGCAGAGTCCCGGCCTCCGCCAATGGTCAGCAGGCTCCGGCCGGGGAGCCGATCCATATAGGGACTGGAAGCGTTGGCGGAAACTGGAACAATCTTCACAAAATCCGGCACTGTAAAATCTATTTTGTTGTGGTAGAAGAACTCGCCCATTCCGTTGATCAAGAGGTCGTGCCACCATTCGACCTGGTCCTTGCTGAGACTCCCGGCATGGACCTCGAGAGCTGGGGAGGCGGTACATTTCCAGTAACTGAAGGACTCAATGAGGCCGATGTGGAAGACGGCATTGTTTAGAGCTTCTTCGGAAACATCCTGCCAGCCCTCGCTTACGGCTTCGAAGTGGACCTCCGGCGAGAAGGTAATATCCGGCGGAATGGAAAACTTAAACTGTGCCGTGATGCGGGAAGAGCTTTTCCGGATTGTGAAGCTGTCGTAGCGAAAAACGGGATACTTTGTCATACCCGATCGATTATAAGGACAGAGAGGCACAAAGCCACAAAGGCACAAAAAAGCCGGCATCCAGAATTCTGGATGCCGGCTCGTTTGTGGCTTTGTGCCTGGGGATTAATACATTCCGGGACCACCGCCGCCCATTGGCGGACCGGCCGGAGCTTTGTCTTCTTCCGGAATCTCGGAAACGAGAGCTTCGGTCGTCAGCATCAGCGCCGAAATCGACGCCGCATTCTGCAGGGCCGTGCGTGTAACTTTCGCAGGATCGAGAATGCCGGCAGAAATCATATCGGTATATTCATCTGTTCCGGCGTTGAATCCGAAGTTGACGTCCTTGGATTCTTTGACTTTGCCGAGCACGACAGCGCCTTCCATACCGGCGTTCGACGCAATCATCCTCAGCGGCTCTTCCAACGAGCGCTTCACGATGTTGACGCCGATCTGTTCGTCACCTTCGAGCTTCAGCTTTTCGAGAGCCGGGATCACGCGAATAAAGGCGACGCCGCCGCCAGGGACAATTCCCTCTTCGACAGCCGCGCGCGTCGCGTGCATGGCATCCTCGACGCGGGCTTTCTTTTCCTTCATTTCAGTTTCGGTAGCCGCGCCGACTTTGATTACCGCGACACCGCCGACCAGCTTCGCCAGCCGCTCTTGGAGTTTCTCGCGGTCGTAATCGGAGGTCGTTTCTTCGATTTGCGTGCGCAGTTGTTTCACACGGCCGTCGATTGTCTGATGTTTACCGGCGCCTTCGACGAGGGTGGTGTTGTCCTTGTCGATGACGATCTTCTTGGCTTTGCCGAGATCTTCAATCTTAACGTTCTCGAGTTTGATTCCGAGATCTTCAGTCAACGACTTCCCGCCGGTGAGAATCGCAATATCTTCCAGCATCGCCTTACGCCGATCACCGAATCCTGGCGCCTTCACGGCAACGGCCTGCAATGTGCCACGCAATTTGTTGACAACGAGGGTTGCAAGTGCTTCGCCTTCGACTTCTTCGGCAATGATCAACAGAGGACGTCCCAGCTTCGCTACCTGTTCCAGCAGCGGAAGAAGATCCTTCATCGTGCTGATCTTTTTCTCATGGATGAGGACCAGAGCATTCTCCAGGACGCACTCCATTCGGTCCGGATCGGTCACGAAGTACGGTGAAAGGTACCCGCGATCGAACTGCATACCTTCGACGACATCCAGGGTCGTTTCAATCGACTTCGCCTCTTCGACGGTGATCACGCCATCTTTTCCGACCTTGTCCATCGCTTCCGCAATGATGTTTCCGATTGTGGAGTCATTGTTCGCCGAAACCGTTGCGACCTGCGCGATCATCGGGCCTTTTTTGACTTCCTTCGACAGCTTCTTCAATTCCTGTGTCGCAACTTCGACGGCGCGCTCGATTCCGCGCTTCACAGCCATCGGGTTGGCTCCTGCGGCAACTGTCTTCACGCCTTCGCGGAAGATGGCCTGGGCCAGCACTGTTGCGGTCGTGGTGCCGTCGCCGGCAACGTCGCTGGTTTTGGACGCGACTTCTTTCACCATCTGGGCGCCCATGTTCTCGAGCGAATCTTTCAATTCGATCTCTTTAGCAACAGTAACGCCGTCCTTGGTGATTGTCGGCGACCCGAACTTCTTATCGAGAACAACATTGCGACCCTTCGGTCCGAGTGTAATCTTGACTGCATCCGCGAGTAGATTAACCCCACGCAGGATCGCCTGCCGGGACTCTTCACCGTGGACAATCTGTTTAGCCATTTACGCCCTCCTATTTCTTACCGGCGGCTTTGCCGGATGTCGCCAGAATGCCGAGAATTTCGTCCTCACGGAGAATCAAATAATCGTTGTCTTCAACTTTGATTTCCGTACCTGAGTACTTTCCGAAAAGGACGCGATCGCCTTCTTTAACTTCCAGAGGAATGATGGTTCCATTCTCCAACCGCTTGCCGGTTCCGACGGCGACGACTTCGCCCTCCTGGGGCTTTTCTTTTGCGGTATCGGGAATGATGATCCCTCCACGCATGCTTTCCTGCTCTTCGATTCGCTTGATCAGAACACGATCATGCAATGGCCTTACTTTCATTATTCTTCCTCTCCTTATGCTTTATTTTAATCGTATTACGAAGGTATGTTAGCACTCACTTCGATCGAGTGCTAATTTTAAAAACTGGGGCAAAGGTCTGTCAATAGCGATTCGCTGGGTCCGTCGTCCACCGATCAAGAGCGGCAGACGCCCTTTTCGTTGCAGCCGATGTTATGGCGAAGACCAATCTTACGGCTTTGCGGTCGCGGCTGTCGCCTTGACAAATTGCGGGCGATTGGCAGCATTCGCCAGATCCATGGTTGTCAGGTACACGAGGCGGGCGATCTTTTCCAATTTGGGGTAGTTGATTTTATCAGGGGTATCGCGCGGTGTGTGATAGTCCGGATGCAGACCAGTGAAGAAGAAAATTCCCGGAATTCCCTTCTGCATGAACGACCACTGGTCGCTCCGGCGCATCAGGTCTTCAGCGGCAAAATCGTAACGAAACTTCAGCATGAGTCCGGTATCAGCGTTTTCCCGGGAAATGATGGTCTTCAGGTCGGGGCTGAACGCAGTACCCAGCACATTCAAAGCATTCGCATTGTCGGCGGCGTGCTCTTCCGGAACCTGCTGCGAACGGTTTGCAGGATGCTCTTCGTTGCGGCCGATCATATCCATCTGAAACATGGCTACCGTACGATTCAACGGAAATCGCGGATGGCTCGTATAGTAGCGGCTGCCGAATTCACCTTTTTCTTCTCCGGCCCAGGCACATAAAAGAATGCTTCGGGCAGGATGCCGGACGCCACCACCGAGGGCTTCGGCCATTTGAAGCAAGGCAACGGTCCCGGAACCATTATCGTCGGCTCCATACCAGATTTGTCCGTAAGCTTCGCCGTCGTGATCGTAGTGAGCGCCAACGACTACCACTTCGTTCTGGAGCGCCGGATTCGAGCCTTCAATCAGCCCCAGAACATTCTGGGTGTGGCGGATATTGCGTTCAACATCCACAGTCAGTGTCGCCGTCAGCTGGTGTGGTTTTCTTTTCAATTGCGCAACCAGCTGCCGGGCCGAATCCGCGGCCAACATGACGACCGGGATCTGCGGATAATTCGGGGTGTCCACGCTGGACATCGGCGTCAGCCGGACCGGCAGATCATCGCGAAAATTGTCTGCCATGCTGGCGATCCGACCACGGCTGCGATCGGAAAAGCTTTGAACAATGATGGCTCCGATAGCGCCTGACTGCTCCAGCTTGCGGCCCTCGGTGGCGTTGGCGGGGAATTCAGGATCGTCGGACGGAATGCGATCCTCCATCTCAACTGCGATCTTGCCTTTTAGATCCGCGGGCTTCGAGTGTTCATCGATCAATTCCAGCGGTCCGGTGACCATGCCGCTCACCGACCATAATTCCGGAATGAAATCGCTGCGAAGCTTCAAATCAAGCTCGGCCTCGCCGAGGCCCCGCAATCGAATGTCGTTTTTCGATCCGAGCCGGGATGAATAAATGTCGAAATGCTGGAAATACGTTCCTGCATCACCGGCAGGCTTCAGGTCATTTTTCTGAAAAGTGCCGGCGATGTACTCTGCAGCCAGATCGAGTTCAGGGGTGCCGTTACCACGGCCTTTGAACTTTTCGGATGCAAGATAGGTCAGCTTTTCCTGTAATTGATCGGCGCGGATCGAATCGACGCCGGCCGGCGCGGTCCGGAGAGGGCCGGCAAGAACGATCCACGCCGCGAAGGGACAAACTAAGGCCAGTGTGATTTTGAATCGCAGCTTACGAAGGTATTGCACTATGAGCACCGTTCCGCGTTCTGGAATCCTGAACCCAATGGAGAACTTCCTCCGGCGTATCCACGGTCTTCAATATATCGAGATCCTCGACGGCAATCATCTTTTCGCGTAAAAGAGTGTCGCCTATCCAGTCCAATAAGCCTTTCCAGTAATCCTTGCCGACGAGAATAACGGGAAACGGTTTGATTTTGCGTGTCTGGATCAATGTGATGGCTTCAAACAGCTCATCTAATGTCCCAAAGCCACCCGGAAGAATCACGAACGCGATAGAGTACTTCACGAACATCACTTTTCGTACGAAGAAATAGCGAAAATTAAGCAGTTTGTTCGCAAAGATATTCGGCTTCTGCTCCAGGGGCAACTCGATGTTCAAACCTACGGACATCGCGCCACTTTCGGTTGCACCCTTGTTAGCAGCCTCCATCACTCCCGGACCGCCACCGGTTATTACCGAATATCCGTTGTTACCCAGAACGCTTGCTATCGCTTGAGCCTGTTCGTAGGCGAGACTTCCCGGCTGAGATCGGGCAGAACCAAAAATCGCAACGGCAGGAGGTATCTTGCCGAGCATCTCGAAGCCTTCGACGAATTCTGCAATGATCCGGAAGATCCGCCATGTATCCTTACTAGTGAAGTCATCAATGACGTATTGTTCTTCGATTCCATTTCGCTTCATGAAAAACGACTCTCCACTTTATAGAAAAGCTCTTTGACTTTAAAAATTCATTCTAGTATTTAGGACAACATGAGCACTGAGATCTCTTTCTGTCCACTGTGCGCCGGGAAATTGGACGCTGGTGATGATGAACAGTATGTGTGTGAAGATTGCGAGTCACAATTCTTCATTCAGGTAGTCGAGGAAGGAGACGAAGACGAAGAAGACGAAGAATAGTCGTCAGATATGATGCTCCACCTGTTTGACAACTTTTCGGAAATCATTTCCGTCCATCCTTATTGTCTTGCACATCTCGTACAGGCGTGAACGCATTCGGACGCCAATCCGCTCGGTAAGGGTGTCTGTAATGCCAACCTTTCTTTCCTTCTTTTCCAGCTTTTCGTATTCCGAGTCCGTCAGTAGCGAACCAAGTTCCACCTTTCGGCCTTTTCGTTCCGGATCATCCTGATAATTGGTGGTCAAAATCGTGACTTTATTCTCGTTATAACGGTAATTCAGAACGTACGCGACCTCTTCCTGAACCCATTCCGACGGATTATGGGCTCCGAGTTCATCCAATACGAGCACCTTTGTTTCCAAAACGGGCTCAAGAAGCGACAGTTCGGACGTTCGGGAAACCGGGTTGTAGGAATTCTGGATTTCCTTCAGCAGTTCCGGAAATGTTCGAAAAAGACATGGCACGGACTTGGATTTCATTATCCGCTTGATGATCGCCACTGCCAGGTGCGTTTTACCGACACCCTGCGGTCCCACAAAAAGCAGACCAAAAGGCTGCGGCATGGGATATTCCTCGACGAACTTCTCTGCGATCACTTTGGCGCGCTCTATGGAGCGATCCGGCGTGCGCAAGATGTCGAAGTTTTCAAACTCGCAATGCGCATAACGCTGGGGAATCTTCGCCCCGCTCAGGAGACGGTCAGACCGGGAACCCTTGACACATTCGCACCGCGCAACGCCTTCCACGCCTTCGCGCGAAACTCGCGCCCAGCCCGTATCTCCGCAAATTGGACACATGGCAGAATTCTACACGGGATCGAAACCACAAGACGCACAAAAGGCACATGAGCTTCATGTGCCTTTTGTGGTTTGTTATTCTTAGTTCAGGTAGCCGAGGAGTTGCTTGGCCCGCTGCGAACGGCGGAGTTTACCGAGCGCGCGCTCCTCGATTTGCCGGATACGTTCACGCGAGAGATTCATCACCGATCCGATTTCGGCGAGCGTCTGCGGCTCGCGATCTCCCAGGCCGAACCGGCGTTCGATGATGACTCGCTCCTTTTCATCCAGTTGCGACAGCAGAGTCTGGAGCTGTTCTTCGAAGGATTGCGCGATAAGCATCTCGTCAACGGGTGCTACGCTTTGGTCCTCGATCAGATCTTCCAGGCGTGTTTCGCTCTCTTCACCGACAAGCGCGCTCAGGGATACCTCCGTGGGCGGGCCCTCCATCATTCCCCGAACGTCGTCTTCGGTCATTCCGAGGCCCTTCGAAATTTCATCAACGGACGGACGATGGCCGAGTTCCTGAGTCAGATCAGCGACTTTCGTATCGAATCGGTACAGCTCATGCTTCAGCTTCGGAGGGATACTGAAGACCTGTCCGTGGTGAGCGATCGCCGCGAGAATTGCCTGACGGATCCACCAGCTTGCATAGGTGATAAATCGTACGCCGCGGGTGGGATCGAATCGAGAGACGGCTTCGATCAATCCTAAGTTACCTTCATTGATCAGCTCGTGCAGAGGATAGCCCGACCGGGAATACTTCTTCGCCATGGCAACTACAAAACGGAGATTCGCCTCGATCAGTTTTCGAAATGCCTCTTCGTCTCCCCTCTGGACGCGCGCACCAAGCTCCTTCTCTTCGTCAGGGCTGAGTTGAACGAATTTCGAAATTTCTCTTAAATAAAGCCGAAGGGCATCCGGCCCTTCGACAACGCGCTCGTATGTCAAGGTGCTCATAATTCCTTCCGATCTGGCTTGTGCTGTTTAGCAAGCGTGACGTGCGGCGGAGTTACTTTTACGAGCGCGTGCTGAATTTTCTGGTTCAGCTCAGGAGAGCGGTTCGTAAATTCATTCTCGATGTATTCGATAAACTGCTGCATCTCGCGTTGCATATCTTCCAGTCGCTGCCGCATGTTCAGAATGACTTCGACACCCGCAAGATTCACGCCGAGATCGCGCGTCAGATTCAAAATCAGTTCCAGGCGCTCAAGGTCTTCCTGTGTATATAGACGCGTGTTGCCCTCAGATCGTGAGGGCTTGAGCAGTCCTTCGCGTTCGTAAAGCCGCAGCGTCTGCGGATGGATTTCGTAAGTTTCGGCTACTACGCTGATCATGTAAGCGGCCTTACCTTTTTTCTTGCGCTCCATAAATCAACCTACCAAAGATGCCGGCGCGGATTTTCAGGATTTAATTTTGAAAGCTCCCGTAGAATTTCCTTGGACCGTTCATCGCCAATTCTGGGAACAAGGACTTTTACCTCCACGTACTGATCGCCCCTCATACCGGGATTCAGGAGCGAAGGGGCACCCTTTCCGCGCATTCGGAACGTCTGGCCGGTTTGCGTGCCTGGCGGGATACGCACAAAAGCACGTCCATCGACCGTGGGCACTTCGATTTTGGTTCCCAGTGCAGCTTCGGTGATCGTCAACGGTATCGCGCAATGAATGTTGTCGCCGATTCGCTTGAAGAATGGGTGCGCCGCCGCATTCACGACAACGTACAGATCACCTGTCGGCCCGCCAAAACGGCCGGCATCGCCCTTTCCTGGAACACGAATACGCGAACCGGTATTCACACCCGCTGGTAACTCGACGTTGAGGCTCTCCGTGCCGGGAACACAACCCTCCCCGCCGCACTCGATGCAGGGAGTGATTGATCTGCCCGAACCCCCACAGTCCACGCAAGTGACTGCAAACTGAAGGTGGCCCTTGGACCGCGTGGTCTTGCCGATGCCGTTACATCCTGCACAAGGCCAATCACGTGAGCCGGGCGCCTGGCCTGTCCCTCCGCAGGCTCCGCATGTATCCTTGCGCAACACACTGACAGTTGCGTTACGGCCGCGAAGCGATTCTTCGAAGCTGATCAGGACCTGGTATTCGAGATCCTGGCCGGGTTCCGGCTGTCTACGGCTCGCCCGGCCGCCAAACACCTGACTGAAAATTTCCCTGAACTCGGATGGGCTCGAGTTGCCGAAGTCGAATCCCTGAAAGCTGAAGCCCCAATCGGCATTTGCTCCACGTGGTTCAAGGACACCATCGGTGTAGAAACCGTTGATATCGTAGAACTGGCGCTTCATGGGGTCGCTCAGGACGTCGTAGGCTTCCGTAATCCGTTTGAAACGCTCTTCGGCCTGGTGGTCCCCGGGATTGATATCGGGATGAAACCGCCGGGCAAGCTTGCGGAAGGCTCGTTTGATTTCATTGACCGACGCAGCTCTGCCGACCTCAAGAATAATGTAGAGATCGTCTTTACTGGTCATGGTTCCTCATATGCAAATCGGGGGCGGTCATCAATTGCGCTACGCGCTTGCGCTTCTTTTAATTCAAGCTGCGCGCTGTCGCGCTTGCGCTTCGCCGACCGCCCCGATTCGGCTTACTGTTTCTTCTTTTCGTCCGCGTCCACATATTCGGCGTCGATGACATCATCGGGCTTTTCTCCCGGCTTTGCCTCCGAACCGCCGCCCTGACCGTCCGTGCCGCCCCCACCGCCGGCCTGCGGACCCGACTTATACATTGCTTCGGCAACTTTGTGCGACGCTTGCGTGAGCGCATCGGCCGCGCGGTTGATCGCGTCAACATCGCTGCCTTCCAAAGCCTTCTTCGTGTCGGCGATTGCAGCCTCCACGGATTTGGCATCGGAGTCGGACAGCTTGCTGCGGTGCTCGTTGAGCATCTTCTCCGTCTGGTAGACCAGAGAATCCGCCCGGTTACGAGCTTCGATTTCCTCGCGCTTTCGCTTGTCTTCGTCCGCGTGCGATTCCGCCTCTCGAACCATCTTATTAATGTCGTCCTTGTTCAGGCCACTGGACGAGGTGATGGTAATTTTCTGCTCTTTCCCGGTGCCCAGATCCTTGGCGGACACATTCACGATGCCATTGGCGTCGATGTCGAACGTCACCTCGATCTGCGGAACCCCGCGGGGAGCCGGCGGGATGCCGACCAGATGAAACTTTCCGAGAGTGCGATTGTCTCGCGCCATGGGACGCTCGCCTTGCAGAACATGGATTTCAACGGACGTCTGATTATCGGCAGCCGTCGAAAATGTCTCGCTCTTGCGCGTTGGAATCGTCGTGTTGCGCTCGATCAGTTTGGTGAACACGCCGCCCAAGGTTTCGATACCGAGCGACAATGGTGTCACGTCGAGCAGCAGAACGTCCTTCACTTCGCCGCCGAGGACACCGGCCTGGACAGCAGCGCCAACCGCAACCACTTCATCCGGGTTCACGCCCTTATGAGGTTCCCTGCCAAACAGTTCACGCACAATCTGCTGAACTTTGGGAATACGCGTCGAACCGCCGACGAGTACGACTTCATCGATATCGCTCGGTTTGACGCCTGCGTCCGACAATGCCTGTTTGCAAGGCCCCATCGAGCGTTGCAGAATGTCATCAACGAGCGACTCAAACTTGGCACGCGTCAGTTTCAGATTCAGGTGTTTCGGGCCGGTCGCATCGGCGGTGACAAACGGAAGCGTTATCTCCGTCTCCTGTACCGACGAGAGCTCCATCTTTGCTTTTTCAGCAGCTTCCTTCAGCCGCTGCAGGGCCATCTTGTCTTTAGAAAGGTCGATGCCCTGATCCTTCCTGAACTCGTCGATGATCCAGTCGATGATCCGCTGGTCGAGGTTATCGCCCCCGAGGTGGGTATCGCCGTTGGTTGCTTTGACTTCAACCACTCCCTCTCCGACTTCCAGAATGGAAATATCGAAGGTGCCGCCACCGAAGTCGTAAACGGCAATGGTTTCGTCCTTTTTTTTATCCAGGCCGTACGCCAGCGCTGCCGCCGTCGGCTCATTGATGATACGAAGGACTTCCAGACCAGCGATCCGCCCGGCATCCTTTGTCGCCTGGCGCTGAGCGTCATTAAAATAGGCGGGGACGGTGATAACCGCCTTGTCCACCTTCTGTCCGAGATAGTCTTCTGCGGCGGATTTCAGCTTCTGAAGGATCATCGCGGAGATCTCCGGCGGCGAATACTCCTTCCCCATGCTTTCAACGCGCGCGTCGCCGTTGGTCGAGCGAGTGACCTTGTAGGGCACCATCTTCATTTCTTCATTAACTTCGTCGTACCGGCGCCCCATAAATCGCTTGATCGAATAAATCGTATTCTCGGCATTGGTTACGGCCTGCCGCTTGGCAACCTGGCCCACCGGGCGCTCACCGCCTTTTGTGAAGGCGACCACCGACGGGGTCGTCCGGCCTCCTTCCTGATTCGCAATTACGACCGGCTCTCCACCCTCCATCACCGCCACGACGGAGTTCGTGGTCCCCAGGTCGATTCCAATAATCTTGCTCATTGTGCAGCCCTCCTACGGCCTACCACTGGCTGGAAATTTACGTATAACAGCCACCAATATAAGATCTGAGTCGATTATTGTCAATATGACCTTATAGCAGGCTTATAAGATTTGGACGCACAGTCGCACGAAGCGGTGTCGGAATTAATAAGCCGCGGATTAAACGGATGGGCGCATGAATAGGATCCATGGATGCGCCCATCCGTAAAATCCGCTCAGTCCGTGGCTTATCGAAACCGGCTCGGGCTAATAACTTCGAAGGGTTCTAAAAAGGGGTTCGACTGGCTTGTTATTTGAGAAGTTCTGCGGAAACAGAGGGCTTTTCGGAGCCGTAAACGTGCTGCACCTTGGCGACGTAGTCTTCAGCAACCTGAGAGGCGTCGGGATTGTCGGGGCTCCAACCGTTATATCGCTTCACGCCTTCCCATAACCCGAACCGGTGTACGTAGTCTTTAAGGATCCGGACGCCGAAATCCACGTTGTCTTCAATCTTAAAAAGGTTGATCCCCTCCCGGTCGGCCTGCCGGCCCCAGGTAGGCAGGTGGATTTGCATGATTCCGATCGACTCGAGATTGGAAATAGCAAACGGATTGGCCCGGCTCTCGACGATCATGATGCTGGCAATCAACCGGGCGTCGATATCGTATTTTCGCGCGGTCTCGGCGATGGCGCGTGCGACGCGTCCGCGATGGCTCTCATCAACGTCGTACTTCTTTAAAAAGTACTCGAGAGACGTCACTGCTGGATTTTCGGGGCTCGATGGAAGCGTCGCCGGCATCTGCAATCCGGCTTCTTCGACGGCCTGCACGGAACCAGATCTGGAGAACACGTACGCGCTCGGGGTTGGGAATCCAAGCACCATGACGGACAGCAGTATTGTTAATATCAATAACTTAGAAGACTTCGACAGCCACTCTTTACAGGTCAGATAATGCAGGATGTAACGACCATTCCAGCCCACCCTCATACCGCGACATCGACTACAGAATGCAATAGGTTGCACTTTTCCTCCTTCCGGGGGAGTAACGAGCCTTTGCTATTTAAGATGACGTTCAGACGGGAAACAGAAATTCCAGAACCCGGGGCTCTTTTATGTCCGGCCCCTGCGAAAATGATCGCCGTCCTACGCATTCTTTGCAAGGAAAGACTGCCACCCCCGCTTGGCGGCCGAAAATGTTGTTGAGAGCAGCATGTCCTTCAAGTAAAATGGCTAGTTTACCTACCAGTGCTTTTAATGTTGTTTCAATAAGTTAGAGGGTCCGCGCCGTGACTGATCTCCTCCGGACTGGAATATTTTTTTTCAACGCCGGACGCTATTTCGAGGCCCATGAAGCGTGGGAAGATCTGTGGCGGCCAACCCGGGGACCGCTGCGGCTGTACTACCAGGGTCTGGTTCAGGCTGCCGTCGGGATGCACCATCTGGGCCGCGGAAACCGCAATGGGGGTCAGGCACAGATCAACAAATCGATCGCCAAGCTCGAACAGTATCCTGCATCCTTTTGCCAGATCGACAATGCGAGGCTGGTCAAGGACCTGCGGCGGGTTCTGGAGGCGCCAGTACCGGCAGGGATCGAAATTCGATGCATGGAGGGATGACAATGATCCCTGGGTTATTGTCCTTGGGCTCTGCCCGGTTTGTTAACGCCTCCCGATAGGAAATAGGTGTGATACAGTCGGAGGGTTTTTTGGAGAGATGTCCGAGTGGTTTAAGGAGCACGCTTGGAAAGCGTGTGTGGGGGTAACTCCACCGTGGGTTCGAATCCCACTCTCTCCGTTTAAGCGGCTGTTGCCGCTTATCGAGCAGGCTTTGGGGGGCTGTGCAATTGGAGCTCGAAAACCCCGCCAGGTCCGGAAGGAAGCAACGGTATCGGGTAAACCAATGTGACACAGTATCCCCCTTGGCCTGTCCGTAAGATTGTCCAGTTTCAGATTTCCCAATTTTGAATCTCCAATAAGAATTTGAAGTATCAAGTTATCGCCAGGAAATTTCGTCCTCAGGTATTCGAGGACGTCGTCGGTCAGAAGCCAATCGTCCAGACATTGCAGAACGCCATCCAGATGGAGCGGATTGGCCATGCCTATCTTTTCTCAGGCCCGCGAGGCGTCGGGAAAACAACTACGGCCCGCATCCTGGCGAAGGGCCTCAATTGCGAAAAAGGACCGACGATAACCCCTTGCAACACGTGTCCGTCCTGCCAGGAGATTGCCTCCGGAAGGTCGATCGACGTATTTGAAATCGATGCTGCATCAAACACCGGTGTGGACAACATCCGGGAACTGCGCGAGAGTGCCAAATATGCTGCGGCACGGAGCCGCTACAAGATCTTCATCATCGATGAAGTTCACATGTTGTCGACCTCGGCATTCAACGCGCTCCTGAAGATTCTGGAAGAGCCACCTCCGCACGTCGTTTTCATTATGGCGACGACGGAGCGGCACAAAGTTCCCGCAACGATCCTTTCAAGATGCCAGCAGTTCATTTTCAGAACAATTTCACCAGCTGAAATTCAGGCACACCTGCGCCAGATTGCGGACCGGGAAGGTATAAAAATCGACGATCGAGCGCTGAGTTATATCGTCAAAGCTTCCGAGGGGAGCATGCGCGACGCCCAGTCGCTCCTGGACCAGATCATTTCCTTCAGCGGACAGGACGTCGTCGACGAAGATGTCCGTGATGTCCTTGGATTCATCCCCAGCGAAATTCTGGATCGAACGAGCGAAGGTCTCGCCAATCGCGATTCCAGGGCTCTGCTGGAAAACATCGCTATCGTCGTTGACCAGGGTTTAAATCTGCAGCAGTTTGTCCGTGAGTTCATAGGCCGCGTCAGGGATTTGTTGATGATCAAGCTGGGGCTCGAAGACAAGGTCATCGGCGGAGCTGACGAGAGGCGGGCACTGAGCGAGCAGGCCAAAGCGTTTTCCGAACAGGACTTGATCCGTTTTTTTGACCTGTTGCTGCGCATCGAGAGTGAGCTTCGCTGGACCTCGCAGGCACGATTTCATCTGGAAGTCGGTTTTGTGAAACTGGCCAAGATCGGATATGTACGGGATATTGAAGATGTCCTGCGTGAAGTAAAAGGCGGGCAGCCCGCGACACCAATCGTCTCAGCCCCGCTGCCGCCGAGAAAGGCTGCACCGGCGCCGATTTCCAGGTCGGCCCAGCCGGAACCGCCGCCGATCCCGCATCCGATCTCCGAAAAGAAAATCCTCGCACCGCCTCCATCCGAAATAAATTCCGAAGCGTCGTCCTTTTCCGACACGTTTACCGGCAGCGTGGAGGACAAATCCGGCATCACTGCTGTACATCTGCAAAAAGCCGAACGAATTGAACGGAACGGCGATGCGATCCGCGTGGTTATGTCGAACCAAACGGCGCTGGCGATGTTGCAATCGAAAGAACACAAAACGGTTCTCGACTCGGTCGCAAGTGATCTCGTTGGTAAAGCCGTTTCCGTGTCTCTTATAATGAAAGAGGATCAGCAAAAAGCACCTGCCGCGGAGCGTGCCAAAGAAGAACCCTTGGTCCAACAATTTTTGCGGGTCTTCAAGGGCGATCTTGCGCAAGTGAAACCGTCGAAAGAGGAATAATCATGAATTTGCAGCAGATGATGAAGCAAGCTCAACAAATGCAGGAGAAGCTGCAGAAACAAATGGAAACCACCGTCGTTGATGCAACGGCAGGGGGCGGCATGGTGTCTGTCAAAATGAACGGGCAAAAACAACTGCTGTCGATACAAATCGAACCGGAAGTTTTCAGCAGCGGCGACAAAGACATGCTGCAGGATTTGATCGTCGCAGCCGTCAACGAAGGTATCCGTAAAGTGGACGACATTATGCAGAATCAACTTGGAGGCCTCACAGGCGGCCTCAAGATTCCCGGTCTGTTCTGAGAAATGGACGTCGCAGAACCCGTCCATCGGCTAGTCGAACAGTTCAAGAAGCTTCCCGGCATCGGGACGAAATCGGCCCAGCGTCTGGCATTTTTTATTTTGAAAATGGATCAAACCGATGCAACAGAGCTTGCAGAGTCTATTCTGGAAGTAAAGCGATCCATCCGGCGCTGTTCGGTCTGTAATAACCTCACCGATGTTGATCCCTGCCAATTCTGTACGCACCCGTCGCGTTCCGACCAGATGCTCTGTGTGGTTGAAGAATCGAACAACATTCTACCCGTCGAAAAGACGCATGAGTTCAAGGGGCGTTATCACGTCTTGATGGGTTCTATATCTCCCCTCAAAGGGGTCAGCCCGGATCAGCTTGCGATCGCATCATTGCTCAAAAGGCTGCAGGCGGGAAAGATTGAAGAAGTAATTGTGGCCACGAACCCGAATGTGGAAGGTGAGACAACCGCCATGTATCTCTCCCGTTTAATTAAACCCCTCGGAATTCGCGTCACACGACTCGCACTCGGCCTGCCTGTTGGTGGTGATCTAGAGTACGCGGACGAAGTAACGATGGCGAAAGCGCTTCAGGGCCGCCGGGAACTGTAGTTGCAGGCGCGGTCTATAGACCGCGCCTACAAACCGTGCACACCGCGAGCTTCGGCCTCGGCTGCCGGCTCTCGCCGCTCCGTGGCTTCGCCCATGTTCTCGATATCCTGATGCATCGTCTCGCTTGCAACGAATACGGCAACAATAGTGACGATTGCCATTCCCATCAAGTACAGCGACAAGGCTCCGCGTCCATAGCCATGCTGCAGAAACGATATCGCAATCAAGGGCGATAGACCGCCCGCCAGCACCGACGAAAGTTGCACGCCCAGCGACGCACCGCTATAGCGGACGCGTGCGCCGAAGAGTTCCGAAAAGAAGGCACCTTGTGGCGCATACATCGCAGCATGCGACAGCGCGAGACTGAGCAAGAGCGCGAGCCGGACCAGCACAGCCGAGCCCGTATCCAGCATCCAGAATGTCGGGTACGCCAAAACCGCGGTCATGATCGCACCAAATAGATAGATCGGCCGGCGGCCGATGCGGTCGCTCAGTGCGCCATAGATAGGGATCGCGACCACCTCGACCGCCGCTGCCAGAATCAGCCCGCTCAAGACGATGCTCGAGTTCATGTGGACGTGCTGGGCGGCATATACCAGCACGAAAACGGTGTACAGGTAAAAGGCGCCATTTTCCGCGAGCCGGGCCCCCATCGCAAGCAACACTTCTCGAGGATAACGCGCAACTACTTCCAGGATCGGCTGACGCGCTTCCTGCCTCGTTTCCTTGACGCGCATGAATGCCGGCGTTTCGAGAATACGAACACGGATCACCAGCCCTACGGCAACCAGCACAATGCTGAGGATGAACGGTACGCGCCACCCCCATGACAGAAACGCTTCTTCGGGCAGGCGCGAAAACGGGCGGTACACCAGATTCGCCAGCAACAGTCCGGCGGGAACTCCGATCTGCGGCCAACTGCCGTAAAAGCCTCGCTTTCCCTTCGGCGCATGCTCGACCGCCATCAGAACGGCGCCACCCCACTCGCCGCCCACACCGAATCCCTGTACGCTGCGCAACAGGACCAGGAGTACAGGTGCGAATGGTCCGATGATGGCGTAGGTAGGCAGCAATCCAATCAGGAACGTAGCGGTGCCCATCAAGACCAGCGTCAATACCAGCATGGATTTCCGGCCGATCTTGTCGCCATAATGGCCGATCACAATGCCCCCGATGGGCCGGGCAATGAATCCCACCGAGTACGTCGCAAGCGAGGCAAGTGTTCCGCTTAACGGATCAAATGTGGGGAAAAACAGTTTGTTGAGGACGAGGGCTGCCGCCGTTCCGTAAAGGAAAAAGTCATACCACTCGATCGTGGTACCGATTAAACTCGCCAGCGCGACAACTTGAATGGAAGGTTGTTTTCTACCGATCACTTGGCTTGATTGTTGTGGACGTCTTTCTCATTCTCCAGACAAATGAACTCGAGTAGCTCGCTTGTCGGGGCCAGACGTGCTCCAACATTGACAGTCCATGGTTTGCTGTACGCTTTAGGATCATCAATGGTGATTCCGATTTCCATGTGACCGAAGTCCTTGCGATGGAACTTTTCGATCACGTGCAGTGCCTCGGTCGATGGCTTACCCAACTGGTCCAACCAGACTTTTCCGTTGAAGCCAATCGTGTCTACCACAAGCGTGTCACCATCCCATTTGCCGATGGAATAACCAAACCATGTCGGAGTCAGTTCTTCAAGAGGCCACCGTTCCCGCCCATCCAGAAAGACCTGACGCCACAGATTGAATGCCTCATGGACAAAAACCAGAAACGTCGGGGTTTGCACAATCTTCCACGGCGCCGGAGCAACCAGGATTTTCGGCGTTCCTTGCGGCAGGCAATTGGCGTCCGGTTCCTCTCTCCAGTGCAAACCAGCAGCGCGTTCATCATACAGAGCCTTGGCCCAAGGCTGGAAAGGCACGTCTTCCGGTTTCAGATCTGCCGCAAGATTGCGCAGCCATTTGGTTTCCGACGGTTCCCAGACGCCCGACAAATCCGGTTTGCCGTCAGGCAGACGTGGTGCAGGAGCGGACAGATTCGGCTTGCCGTCCGCCGTACGCGGAATAGCTGGCGGCGGCACTTTCGTCCACTGGGCTTGAGCAGTCGCGCACATGAGCACAACGATCGCCAGCGACGTCAGGATTGTTGTTTTCATTGCAGCCCCTTGTGCTGCGGAGCATATCAGGAATCGAATTTCGACTGACTAATTTTTAACAAGGGGCGGCCTTGCGGATGAGCGCAGCCGGCGCTCATCCGCGGGTCTACAGTGATGTCACGATCATCGTCCCGGCTCATGCGGCCACCCGCTGCACACCGGACTGATGCGGCTGTGCAAAGTGAACCATCTCCGGATCGGCGAGCCGCTGGTAGTCATTAAAGCTCATCCGGACCGTCTCGTCGTGCGACCCGGCATTGAATTCGATCTCATGGTTACGAGAAAGCCTCGCCTCGCAATAGGTGGGCATATCAAACATGTTGCCAAAGGGCGGCATTGCGCCTGCCTCGCACGTTGGAAACGCATCGCTAAATTCCGTCTCAGATGCAAGACGCAGGCTCGTGACCCCGATTTCTTCCCTCAAAACGTCCAGATTAGCCGTGTCATTCGCCGACAGCACCGCCATGATGAGCTGCCCCCCGCCTGTTTTCAGAATCACAGACTTCACCAGTTCCCGACCCGATACGTGCAGGGATTGCGCAATTTCCTGCGACGTATACGCCGGACGATGCGGGTGCCCCGTGTACGTGATCGCGGCATTGTCCAGATATTCTTTTAGTCTCCTGGAGATCATAAATGCTCCTCGACCGAAATTCTCCTTTCTCACATTATCCGCCTGCCAAAGGCGTAAATGCATAAGGGGACATACCGGCCTGGATAATGTTGGCTTTGTAAGTTGATTTATCGGCTCACAAACGGGTTGGGCGCTTTACCCGTTGTGTCGATCCAGACGCTCTTTGTTTGCAGATAGTCGTGGATGGCTTCGATACCGCTTTCGCGGCCGAGGCCGGAACGTTTGTATCCGCCGAACGGTGACATATAGCTGATCGTCCGGTACATATTGATCCATACCGTTCCCGCTTCCAGTCTCTCCGACATGGACAGGGCTCTGCGGATACTCGAGGTCCACACTCCTGCAGCCAGGCCATACACCGTGCTGTTCGCGATACGCACAGCTTCGTCCTCATCGTCAAACGGGATTATGGAAAGCACTGGACCAAAAATCTCTTCATTGGCGATGCGCATATCCGGACGAACATTCGTGAAAACGGTTGGCTCAACAAACCAGCCCGAGCCGCATTCCGGGCGTGTGGCGGGTCCGCCCCCAAGACGACAGACTGCGCCCTCGTCCTTGCCGACTCGCAAGTATTCAAGAACTTTTTCGTATTGCGGGCGAGTGGTAATTGGTCCTACTTGCGTGGACAGGTCCAGCGGATTTCCCATACGTGCCGTTTTAGCAAGATCCAGCAAGCGCTCGACAAATTGATCATGGACCGGACGATGAATCAGTGCGCGCGAACCGGCGACGCAGGTTTGTCCGGTCGCAGCAAATATTCCGGACACAACGCCGTTGACCGCCTGGTCCAGATCCGCGTCGTCGAAAACGATGTTGGCGGACTTCCCGCCGAGCTCCAGCGTGACATGTTTGATGCCGCGCGCCGCCAACTGGTATACATATTCACCCGTGCGGTCACCGCCGGTGAAAGCAACTTTCGCCACGTCAGGGTGCGTAATCAGGGGTTCGCCCGCTTCGTTGCCGTACCCGGTGACGATATTCACAACGCCCGGAGGAAAACCCGCCTTCTCGAACAAAGCGGCGAACTCGAATGCCGATACGGAAGAAAATTCCGAGGGCTTCCATACAACGGTGTTGCCCGCAGCCAAGGCCGGCGCAAGCTTCCATGTCGCGAGCATCAACGGTGAATTCCACGGCGTAATCGCCGCGATCACACCCAGCGGTTCTTCGCGAGTGAAGTTGAACACCCCAGGCCGATCGATTGGGATGACGCGGCCCTCGATTTTATCGGCCAGACCTCCGAAATAATGGAACCATTGCGGAAGATAATTGAGTTGTCCGCGCATTTCCGCCAGGAGCTTGCCGTTATCGAGAGTCTCGATTTCGGCGAGCCGGTTCGCCTCTGCGGCAACGATATCTGCGAATCGCCGTAACAGCGCCCCGCGGGCCGTCGCTGTCAGTCCCCGCCATTCGCTGCTGTAGAATGCATTCTTCGCCGCCTTGACGGCGCGATTCACATCCTCTTGCCTGCCCCGTGGGACTAGCGCCCAAGGGACGGCCGTAAACGGGTTCACGCTTTCCAGCCATTCGCCGTTAGATGGGTCGATCCATTCACCCCCAATCAAGAGTTGATGTTTTTTCATAAGCGGCTAGTGGCGCGACATCATCTGGTCGAAGACGTCTTCGGCATGGTAAGAACTGCGGACGAGAGGACCTGAGAACACCCAGCGCAGGCCAATGCTGCGGCCGATCTCTCCGAACTCGCGGAATTCATCCGGATGGTAGTACTTCTTGATTTCAGCGTGCTTCATCGAAGGGCGCAGGTATTGACCGACAGTGAAGATATCCACCCCTGCCTCAACGGCATGGTGCATGAGTTCGACAATCTCATCTTTTTCCTCACCGAGACCAACCATGATTCCAGTCTTGATGAAAATGCCGGAATTCATCTCCTTCGCGGCCTTCAATAACCCAAAGGATCTCGTGTAATCCGATTTGAAGCGAATCGCCGGATAGAGGCGCCTCACCGTTTCTATGTTGTGAGAAAAGATGTCGGGAAGTGCGTCGATAATCGTACGGACAGACTGCAGCGATCCTTGAAAATCCGGTGTCAACAACTCGACCTTCACGTTCGGGTCACGCGACCGGATTTGCCGAACCGTGTCTGCGAAGATCTCCGCACCGCCGTCCTGCAGATCATCCCGATCCACAGAAGTGATGACGGCATGCTTCAGTTTCAGGTCGGCGATCGCGGCTGCGACGCGGGCCGGCTCCAACAAATCGTATTCTGCAGGACGGCCGCTGGTAACGGCGCAGAACGCGCATGCCCGCGTACAGATGTCGCCAAGAATCATGAAGGTCGCCGTCCGATGCTTGCCCCAACATTCGGCGATATTAGGACACAATGCGTCCTCGCAAATTGTGTTGAGGTTGTGCGATCGAAGAATGCGGCGAACCTCCAGGAAGTTTTCGCCCCCTGGAATTCGGACCTTCAGCCAATCCGGACGATTACTCATTTCCTTGAAGTATACAAGGACGGAACACATGAAGCACAAGAGGCGCAAGAAATTGGGTAGTGGGTCAGTTTGAACTTGGGGCCGAGGGGTCAGACCCCTCTCGCGACGATAATGGCTTTGCAACCAACGATCCCGTTGCCACCGGGGGGTCTGACCCCTCGGCCCCAAATTCAAATTGTGTTTCGTTCCCTAGATATGAATGGCGGCTCCGAAAACGTTCTCCATCGCCTCGTGTGTCGCTTCCGTAAGTGTGGGATGGGCATGGATCATATTCACGATATCCGCCACGGTCCCTTCGAGCGCAATAGCGGCGACAGCTTCCGCAATAATTTCTGTCACAGTGTTTCCGATCATGTGGACGCCGAGAATTTCTCCGTACTCTGCATCCGCGACGACTTTCACGAATCCATCACTTGCGTCTTCGATCTTCGCTTTTCCTATTGCAGTAAAGGGGAACTTACCCACCTTGACATTGTGTCCGGCTTCCTTCGCCTTCATTTCGGTCAGACCAACGCTCGCAACCTGCGGATCGCAATACGTACAGGCGGGGACCTGGTTGTATTTGATCGGAACCGGATGTTTCCCGGCAATCTTCTCTACGGCAACGATGCCTTCCTGCTGCGCAACATGGGCGAGGAGCGGCGACGGGGTCACATCGCCGATGGCGTACATGCCTTTGACGCTCGTCTCCATGTAGGGCCCGACTTTCACGAACCCACGATCGAGCGCGACACCCAACTTGTCGAGGCCGATGTTTGAAGTGTTGGGACCTCTGCCTGTGGCCATCAGCATCTTCTCAACGGTGTACTTTTTGACTTCGCCCTTCTCTGTTTGAAAGGTGACCTCGACCCCACCGTCTTTGACTTGAGCGCTTTCGAGCTTCGCCTTCGTGTGAACTTCGATTCCCTTTTTGGTGAAAACGCGTTTCAGTTCCTTCGAGACTTCTTCGTCTTCGAGAGGAAGGATGCCTGGCAACACTTCGATGAGCGTGACTTTCGTGCCGAAACTGCTGTAAATGGAGGCGAACTCCACACCGACGGCACCGCTACCGACGATCAGCATCGATTTCGGAATGTCTTTCAGGTCAAGCACGCCAATGTTACTCAGGATGTTCTTTTCATCGAAGCTGTAACCGGGCAGGGATTTTGCTTCCGAACCGGTTGCGACAATGATGTTCTTCGCGTTAACCTCGGTCTTTCCACCATCGGTCTTCACCGCGATTTTCGTGGGGCTAACCACGGTGCCGGAGCCCTTGACGACGGTAACCTTGTTCTTTCGAAACAGAAAGTCAACGCCTTTTGCCATCTTGTCAACAACGTCGCTTTTGCGTTCCTGAATTTTCGTGAAATCGATTCCGATGTCGCCTGTTTTGAACAGGCCCTGCTGCGAGGCCCGCTTGATTTCCTGATAGAGATGCGCATCGCGCAACAGGGCTTTTGTGGGAATGCAGCCGCGCAAAAGACAGGTGCCGCCGTATCGATTGTCCCTCTCGATAACTACCGTCTTGAGACCAAGCTGTCCGGCGCGGATCGCTGCGACGTAACCGCCGGGACCGCTTCCGATGATCGCAACATCGTAGGGGGTTTCTTGCGTCATTTTTTCCTTTCAGCAGGCGGTCCGGACACTCCGAGTCAAAAAATGTCGAAATGCTCCTCGTGAAGCAGCGGATCGGATTTGACGATGATGTCCTTTTTCGTCCAGTCTTCGATATCGTTCAGAGAAACGAATTCACCGCTCTTCAAGGCCTTGGCGATCTCTGGATTGACGCGGATGGTGACTTCCTTGCTCTCGAACAGGTGCGCCATCTTTTTGATTTCCTGTTGGATTTCGTAGCAAATCGTCTCCGGAGTCTTTGACCAGCCCGAGCCACTGCAATAGGAACAAGGACGGCAGATCGTCCTTTCAAGAGATGGCTGGGTTCGCTTGCGCGTAATCGCAACAAGCCCGAAATCATTGAACTGGAGAATTTTGGAAGGAACGCGATCGGCCCGCACGGCTTCTTCGAGAGCGGCCATTACGCGTTGCCGATTCTTCTTCTCCTCCATATCGATGAAATCGACGACGATGATGCCGCCGAGATTCCGCAAACGTATCTGGCGCACGATCTCGTGGACGGCATCGACATTGGTGCGGACAATAGTGTCTTCGAGCCGGTTGGATTTTCCAACGAACTTGCCGGTATTCACATCGATCGCGACAAGTGCTTCTGTCTGGTTGATGACGATATACCCGCCCGATTTCAACCACACCTTCGGACGCAAGGCTTTATCGATTTCGGTGTTCAGACCGTACTCTTCGAAAATCGGAGTGTCCTTCAGATGGAGTTTCACGCGATTAACGAGCGCCGGCTGAAACTTACTGACAAAGTCTAGAACCGTTGCGAATTCCGCCTCATTGTCCAGTCGAATGGCCCGGTAGTCCTGGGAAAGCTGATCGCGAAGCAATTTCTCCACCAGATTCAAGTCGCTGTGAATTAATACCGGAGCGGATTTCTTATCGCTCTTGGCGCGGATGTCCGACCAGAGATTGCCAAGGAACCGGATGTCTTGCACGAATTCGTCTTCGCCGCGGCCTTCTGCAGCCGTTCGCACGATAAACCCACCGGGCAGGCCATTGCGGTGTTCGTTAATTATGCGTTTCAGGCGCGAACGTTCCTCATCGGAAGCAATTTTTCGGGAGACGCCGACGTGGTCGACGGTCGGCATGTAGACGAGATATCGACCAGGAAGCGCGATATGGGACGTTATTCGGGCGCCTTTCTTACCCAGCGGCTCTTTTGAAATCTGTACCAGGATTTCCTGGCCCTCGCGCAGTAGTTCTGAAATTGTCGGACTCGTTCTCGGTGCGGGTCCACTTGGCCGATGTTCCTCAGCCTTTGCTGGCGGCGGACCGCCACGACCGCGGCGGGCGCGGCGGTTCGAAGAACGGTGAGCGAATTCATGATTGCCGGAACGGTCCGTGATGCGCGCGCTTGCATCGGAGGGTGCAGCGGTATCTTCTTCGGGTCCGGAATGAGCCGGTGCGGGTGGCTCTTCTGCGACAGCGCCAAGTGGTGCGTTCTTATCTTCAGCTTCCGGTTCTATTTCCGGTGTCGCTTCCGACGGTGTCTGAGACCCCGCGTCCGGGTCCGAACGGCGAGAAAGTCTCGCGAGCGATTCACCGGGTAACGCCTCGATGCTGCTGCTGTAGCTGCGCTCGTCCTGCCGCGGTTCGAATGATTTGCTTTCGAAAGACGGAATCTTTGGCTTTTTTCCCCCGCGACGGTCCCGGTCTCGGTCCGATCCCGGTCGCGGTCACGACGGCCTCGGCCCTCTCGAGGACGGCGGTCAAAATCGTCAGGAGCCGGCGGCCCAGCGGGCCCCGGACTGCCGGCGGTCGCGGCTTGTTGCCGGTCACCTTCTCCCAGTGTCTCTCCCGGAAGAGGTTGGATTCCTGAAACAACCTGGGGCTCGGGTGTCGCCTCGGGTTCGGCTACAGGTGCAGGGATAATAACGGGAGGTGGCAAAGGCGCGGCGACGGGAACCGGAGTGACCGCCGCTGCAGCGGGTTTTCCACGCCCGGTTTCCTGCAGCTGAGCGACCTCGTCTTCTACGGTCGAGACTATTTTGTCGTATTCCTCGGTATCTTCAAAAAAGTCCGAGACATAGAGAAACGCGTCACGTTCGAGCCCAATATCGACAAAAGCGGATTGCATGCCGGGAAGGACTTTTGTGACCTTACCTTTATATATGTTACCGACAATGCCTTGGGATCGATGCCGCTCGATGTAGTACTCAACGAGTTCGTCGTCCTCCAGGATGGCGATCTTTGTCTCCTGAGGTGTCGTGGAAATGATCAATTCTTTCTGCATCGAAACTCCTGAGCCCGTTTTCGGCAGCGCACAGGAACACGTCGATACACGTCGCCTCTAGGCAGATATCGCGTATTGTCATGGAAAGCTCCTGTACCCGGAGGAGCGGGGAACTCTGGGCGCTCCCCGAATTCTCGCACTTCGGAATTCGGAGGTACGTCCCTGGAATTCCCCTCGCTCAACTCTGAAACGGGCAAAAAAACGTGTAAAACTTTGACGCGTTAATAGCGAACGCCCACGTCCGCTGCATAGTTAAAATTTGTCAAACCGCGCCTGCACTGCAATATAGCATGCTCTTTATCAATTCACGTAACGGCAGCGGCGGACGCTCATGACAAGTCCGAGGGCAATGAAGGCCGTCAATACAGACGACCCCCCGTAGCTCAAAAACGGGAGGGGGATGCCGGTAGTCGGCATGAACCCGATGACCATTCCCACGTTGACGATAAGGTGGAAAAAGTAAATCCCGACGACGCCCATCACAATGAACAGCCCAAGGTTATCCCGCGCCGTTTGCGCGTTGTATATCGATCGGAAAATGATAAACGACAACAGCCCAAGCGTAAGAACGACACCAATAAAACCCAGCTCCTCACCGACGACTGAAAAAATGAAGTCGGTGTGCCGCGTGGGTAAGAACCCCAAAATGTTCTGCGAGCCGTGAAACACACCTTTCCCGACAAGGCCACCTGAGCCGATTGCAATCTTCGATTGGGTGACCTGGTATCCCTTTCCGAGCGGATCTCTTTCGGGATCCAGGAAAGTCAAAATCCGCTCCTTCTGATACGGCTTGAGAATCAGCCATGAAACGGGGAGCACGAGCACGAAACCAAGAATCAAAGAAACCAGCACGACCGGCCGGATACCCCGGATGAAGAGCCCAACCGCTATCGCCGGCAGGTACGTCAGTGCCGTTCCCAGATCCGGCTGCAATAGAACCAGACCCATCGGCACGAAAACGATCACGCATGCCTTCACGATCTGAACCAGAGTCATGTACTTGATATTCCGCAGTTCCGAAAGGTACCGCGCCAGCGCGACCACAACGACCATCTTGATGAATTCCGAGGGCTGAAATCCCAGCGATCCGATCCCGACCCAGCTCCTGGAACCGGATACCCGGTGACCGAGGAGGAGGGTGTACAACAGCGCGCCGAGCGACAGGACATACAACAAGGGGATGTGTTCTGATATAAGGTGATAGTCGAGCGCGGCGACGACAAAAAGAAAGAGGATGCCCACGCCGACCCATGCCAATTGACGCACGAAATATGTCTCGGCGCCCTGGGCCATCGTGGCGCTGTAAATCTCCGTCACGCTGATAATTGATAAGAGCACGGCTGCTGCAAGCAGCAGCCAGTCGAAGTCCTGCCAGAAGCGTTTGGATTTAAACGGAATGATCACGCGTCCTACTTCGCTGCAATTGTGCTGAGCTTCCCGTCGAACTGACCGGTCTTCTTTTTGTAATAGATATCGAGCACGGCGTGCGCAATCGGGGCCGCGGCCTCACTTCCCCAGCCGCCATTCTGAATTAAGGCAGCAACCACGATTTCCGGATTACGGTAGGGCGCAAATCCAACGAACCAGGCATTTTCCTTGAATTCTTTCTTGGTTTTACCGGCATCCCGCCCGCCAACGACCTGAGCGGTACCGGTTTTTCCGGCGACATCGAAGCCATCGATTTTTGCGTTAACACCGGTGCCGTTTTCATTCACGACGCCCCACATCCCCTTGACAACGATGTCAACAGTGGATTCCTGAATTCCGTAATCTTCTTCAACGACCTCGTTGGCTTGTAATCCCAGTTTCTTCAATTCTGCTGGACTCACGAGGTGCGGCTGCTTCAGCCTGCCGCCTGTCGTCAATCCACCCATCGCCCAAGCAGCCTGAATCGGCGTGACACTGACGGCACCCTGGCCAATGGCAACCGAGATGGTCTCGCCGTCGTACCATTTCGTCTTGTAAACTCGTTGTTTCCATTCCCGCGAAGGAACCAGCCCGCCGTCTTCGTTCGGCAGATCGACACCGGTCTTTCGTCCTAATCCCATCATCTTGGCGTAGGTGGCGATGCGGTCGATGCCGAGTTCATTCCCGACGTTATAAAAGTAGACATCGCACGATTGCACGATCGCATCGTGCAAGCTCAGCAGGCCGTGATGCTTGTCACAATGGAACGTGTGGTTCCCGAACGTTGCTTCACCCGGGCAGAAGATGCTGCGCAGCGGGTTTAGAGTTCCGGCCTCGAGGGCGGCAGCGGCCATGAAGACTTTGAAAACGGATCCCGGAGCAAAATGACTTTGAATCGCGCGGTTCTGAAACGGCTTGCGCGGATCGTCCATCAGATTTCGATAATCGGCGGAGGAAATTCGGGTGGCAAAGAGATTTGGATCGTATGCGGGCTTGCTGACGAGAGCGAGAATTTCACCCGTCCTGGGATCCAGAGCAACGACTGCGCCCATCTGGTCTCCGACGGCATCTTCTGCTGCGCGCTGAAGATCGAGGTCGATTGTCGTGACCAGGTCGTTTCCGGGGACGTAGGGCTCTTCTCCCAGTTTGTCCATTTCCCGCCCGAACCTGTTAACCAGAACGCGTTTATATCCGTCCTTACCGACGAGCACATTGTTGTACTGGCGTTCCAACCCCGTCTTACCAACCTGATCCCCGGACTTGAAATCCACAAACTCCGGCGTCGCAAGCTCGGTTTCCGTAACTTCACCGACATAACCCATCGCATGCGCTGCCATTTGTTCCTGGAGATACCGCCTTCTGGGTTGAAGTTCGATGCTGATCTCCGGCAATTCGCGTTCGTGTGCCTTCACATACGCAATGTCACCGACGGATACGTCTTCCTTCAAGATAATCGGCCGGAACTTTGGCTCGCGGCGTTTGCGGTTGATCCGATCCAGCAACTCTTCTTTGGACATGTTGACGCCCATACTCAGCATGTCTATGGTCTGCTCAACGGTATGGGGACTTTTCTCTCGAATTAAAATAATGTCGTAAGAAGGGCGATTGTCGGCGAGTATCCGATGATAGCGGTCATAAATGCGGCCGCGGGGAGCTCGAAGCGGAATTTCCTTGATCGCATTCTGATCAGCTCGTTCCTGGTAGTATCCGGATTGAACGACTTGAGCGTTCCAGAAACCGAACGCCAAAACCAGCAGCGCGGCAACGAAGCCGTATCCAATGAAGCTGATGCGCCAGCGTAACAGTTCTACTTCTTCACGTTGTACCATGGCTCAACCGATCGCGATATCCGAACAGGACCAGTCCAAGCAGCGTGTTGAACGTCGCCGTTAGTAGCCATTTGCTCAAGGCGCCACTATAGGTGGCGCTGGATGCTGCCGGACCAACCATGAGCCCCAGAATAGTAACCAGAATGCCATCACCCAGGCTAAACAAAAATAAAGCGAAAATGCGGGTGATGGGTTGGTCGACGGCGAACTTCGCGCCGGCTGAAGCAGCGAAGAACCCGATCAGCGTCTTGCTCAGTCCGTTAGCGCCGAGAACGGCGCCGGAAAGGCTGTCCTGCATGAGCCCAAGCGAGCTGCCTATCAGTATGGAGGCGACTGGATTCCCGATGGTAAATCCGTAGTAAACCGAACAAATCAAGGGTAAGTCTACGTATCCAAAGACTTTAAACTTGAACGACAAAATTCCCTGCATCACCACCACCGCAATCAGGGCGATCGCAAACTTGCCCATGATCGCGAAGGTGCTGATTCGACGCATGGAATATCCAGTCATCAATTTGCAGGTCCTTGCGCCGCATCGGCAACATCCACGTTTGGCGGTCGCTCAATAATGCATAGCACGTTTTCGAGACGTCCCAGGTCCGCCGTCGGCCCGATCAATACACTCTTGATCAAGCCACCGCGCCTTGTACTGCTGATCCAGGTGATGACGCCAACCGGAAGCCCCTTCGGGTAAATGCGGTCTTGCCCGGAAGTCAGAAATTTGTCGCCGACTTTAATGTCGTTATCGTCGTCGATGTAGTCGAGGTCTAAATCGCGGTTTCCAGTGCCCTTCACGATACCCTGCCGGCGGGTGGATTCCAGCATCACTCCTACAGCACTCTGGGAGTCGGTGATCAATTGCACGATTGAGAAGAAATTGCTGATTTGAATGACGCGTCCGACAACCCCGTCGGCGGTTATGATCGCCGAATCTAATTTCACTCCGTGTGTCCGGCCCTTGTCGATTGTCACGGTCTGGCTCCGGCCCGTATCACGACCGATCACCCGGGCAACAATACTTTTGCCGATTCCGGCTTCCTGCAACCCGGCCAAAGCCAGTACACGCTGCGCCTCGAGGACCGCTTCATGGTCTGTCAGCGATCTGCATACGGAGGTCGTCGACTTCTTGTTTCAAACGCTGATTCTCATCGTGAAGCCCGATGAGAGCGATATAGCGGTCCCAGACCGACCGGATGCCCAGGGACGACCGGTCAACCAACTTCTCCATTGGAGCGAGCGAATCAAGAATCGATGCCCGGATGAAGTTGGTATTTATCCGATGGCGTCCCTGTAGAGAGATCAGTCCGATATGAATGACGAGCGCGATCGCAAGCACAATCCAGACAGGCTTTTTGGATTCGACAACGATTCGGCTCATTCGAATTACTAGTTGATAGCGATCTTTCTCAGAAGATCGAAGTCACTCAACATTTTTCCGGTGCCTAATACAACGCACGACAAGGGATTCTCCGCCAGGGTCACCGGCAGGCCGGTTTCTTCCCGGATTCTCTTGTCGAGGTTTTTGATCAGCGCACCGCCGCCGGCCAGCACAATGCCACGGTCGGCGATGTCAGCGGACAGTTCCGGAGGCGTCCGCTCGAGCACGACACGGATGGAATTCATGATAATGTTGATGCATTCATCCAGGGCTTCGCGAATTTCTTCGTCGGAAATCATCACGCTCTTCGGAACGCCTTCCATCAGGTCGCGGCCTTTGATTTCCATCGTGCGAGGTGCATCGAGGGGATATGCCGAGCCGATCTCAATCTTGATCTGTTCTGCGGTGCGTTCGCCGATCAGCAGGTTGTATTTGCGTTTAATGTACTGTATGATGGCTTCATCCATCTCATTTCCCGCGGTTTTATCGGAGCGGCTGTGAACCACTCCGGACAAGCGAGATGACTGCGATTTCCGTCGTACCTCCTCCGATATCGACGATCATATTCCCGGAGGGTTCGGTCACCGGCAATCCTGCGCCGATGGCCGCAGCCATCGCCTGTTCGACGAGATGAGCTTCGCTGGCCTTGGCGCGATACGCAGAATCCTGCACCGCCCGCTTCTCGACTTGGGTGATTCCGGATGGAACGCCAATGACGATGCGCGGATGAACAAGCACTTTGCGGCTGTGCGCTTTTTGGATGAAGTACGTAAGCATTTTTTCGGTGACCGTAAAATCCGCGATCACGCCGTCTTTCATCGGCCGAATGGCGACAATATTTCCCGGCGTTCGGCCAAGCATGTCTTTGGCTTCTTTGCCAACGGCCTCAGGCTGGTTCGTGAGTTTGTTGATAGCGACAATTGAAGGTTCGTTAACGACAATGCCGCGACCTTTGGCATAGACCAAAGTATTCGCTGTGCCCAGGTCGATCGCGAGATCGCTGGAGAACAAACTAAACAGCGGGCGAAAGTTCATGGAAGTTTTTGGACTCCTTGTTTCGTTGAGGAGAATTCTAATTCCGAATCAGCACCTACTAGGAAGGGGTTGAGACCGAGACGTCGGTACATAATAGCAGAATTAAACACAGAGACACAAAGCCGCAAAGCTACAAAGAAGAGCGCAATTCAGATTTTTTTTAGATCTCTGCTCTCTTTGAGCTTTGCGCCTTTGTGCCTCTGTGTCTGGGGAATCTCTGATACCATGGATCGTTTGGAGGAGACCTGCTTATGTTGGATTTAATGAGGCGCCAGCAATCGAATCTGAAATGGATCTGGGTGATCCTCATCTTTATATTCAGCGTGAGCCTTATCGCCCTGTACATCCCCCTGGGAGATCTGCCGACCGTAAGCATAACCAGCGATGTCGCTTCCGTCGGTCATGACAGCGTCAGCGCACGCGAATTCCAGGTTGCGTATCGCAATTACGTCGACCGCATGCGAGGCCAGATCAACCCTGAAATGCTGAAAGCATTCCGCTTTGACCGGCAGATCATGGATGCCCTGGTAACCCGTCATGTCATCACCGAAGAAGCGAAACGACTGGGTCTGAACGTTACGCCGGCGGAAGTGGAACAGAAGATT
This sequence comes from uncultured Acidobacteriota bacterium, assembly GCA_963738025.1. Lineage (GTDB taxonomy): Bacteria > Acidobacteriota > Terriglobia > 20CM-2-55-15 > 20CM-2-55-15 > 20CM-2-55-15. The sequence goes on from CAVTWA010000020.1 coordinate 150,679, forward strand.
CTCGAAAATCCTGTTTTTCGCGAAAACGGCAGCTTCATTGGAAGAGAGCGATACCAGGCGATTCTCTCTCAGAACAATCTGACGATGGAAGAATTCGAATCCAACGTCGCGAACGAAATCCTGAACGATAAGTTGAAAAGCCTTATTACCGCTGCGGTGAATGTCAGCGACAAAGACGTTGAAGAGGAATACAAACGGCGGAATGAGAAGGCGAAACTGGACTATTTCGTTGTCGACGCCGCAAAACTTGAAGGCAAAGCCACAGTTACCGATCAGGAACAACACGAGTACTACGAAAAGAACAAAGCCAAATACAGCGTTCCCGAAAAGCGAAAAGCCAAATACATTTTCCTCGAATCACTGAAGCTGCGGCCGGAAGTCAAAGTGACTGACGACGAACTCCGCCAGTATTACGAACAGCATAAGAACGAGTACACCCTTCCGGAACGTGTGAAGGCGCAGCACATTCTTTTTAAAACTCAGGGAAAAACTCCTGAGGAGATTGAGAAAATCAAGGAGAAGGCGCGCGGCGTACTGGAACGTGCAAAGAAGGGTGAAGATTTTGGCGCTCTCGCCAAACAGTATTCCGAAGACGCCACCGCTTCCAGCGGCGGCGATCTCGGGCGATTTCGGACGTGGCCAGATGGTCCCGGAATTCGAAAAGGTCGCATTCAGCCTTGGAGTGGGCGCCATCAGCGATCTGGTCCAGTCACAATTCGGTATTCACATTATCAAGGTGAACTGAAAGCAGGAAGCCCGGGAACGCCCTTTCGAGGAAATGAAAGAGGCGATCCGGCCGATCGTTGAAACTCGCAAAGCGGAGCAAAAGGCAAGCGATCTTGCCCAACAAATCGCCGTTGACCTCGTCAGCAACAAGGATCTTGACGCGGTGGCGGCGAAATACCCCAACGCTCAGATCAAGGAAACGCCGCTCGTCGAACAAGGCACAGCCATTCCGGAACTCGGCAACGCCACCGAACTCGAGCGCAAACTATTCACGATGGCGAAAGGTGAAATCGGAACCGCCGTTCAGGTCGATAGAGGATATGTTGTGCCGCAGCTCACCGACATCGCTCCGGCGCATCCGGCTTCATTCGAGGAAGCGCAACCCAAGGTTGCCGCCGATGTGAAAACTGAGAAAGCCAAGCAGCTCGCCGCCGATAAAACCAAGCAGATCGAAGACATGCTCAAGGGCGGAAAGGATCTAGCTGCTGCAGCCAAAGCCGTTGGAGCAGACGTCAAGACGAGTGAGCTGTTGACCCGTGGAGCATCGATTCAGGAGTTTGGTTCGATCGCCGAACTCGATAAGGAGATGTTCGCACTTCCTATAGGCAAGCCGGGGACCCCGATCACAGTGGCGGGCAAGACGCTGGCGTTCGATGTTAAAGAACGTCAGGAGATCAAGCCTGACGAGATGAAGAAGGCGATGGAGATGATCCGCAATGAAATAGTTCCACAACGCCGTGAAGAATACTTCAACGCCTACATTCAGGAAGTGAAGAAAAAAATGGAAACCAGCAAGCAGATCAAGATCAACGAATCCGTCGTCAATCAGATCGCTCAACAGGTTTCATAGCGCCCGAGCGAACCGACAAGCAACACAAAAGACATAGCGCGGCGACGCCGCAACCAAACAGCGGAAGTAACTTGAGACTCGAACGTAGCCGAAGTTCGTCATGTGATGTGAGGAGCGAAATCCCCGCCTAAGTCAGGCGGGGGTCGCGCAGCGGCGGGGCGGTCTGTTCAACGTCTGCGCGAAGTGCGCTCCTTATAAACATTGAGCGCACCGATTAAAAAAAGGAGCGCTTCGCGGAAATCCATAAGGGGCGCGCTGTGCGCGAACTTTGAACAGACCGCCCCGCCTTCGCTGCGCGAAGGATCCCAGCCTAATTTAGGCGGGGACTGCCTTGTTACACAAGAAAACTTGCAAGTTCTTGTGCCTTTTGTGGTTTCTTGTCGTTCCTTCCTTCGCGTCCGGCTATACCCCGATAATATCGACGAGTTCCTTCACCGACGCGGCCGACTTGTGAAGCGCCGCCCTCTCCTCCAGCGTCAGGTTGATTTCAATAACCTGCTCGATTCCCTTAGCTCCCAGTTTCACCGGAACCCCGACATAGAGCCCGTTGATCCCGTACTCGCCTTCAAGAAAGGTGGCGCAGGGCAGAATCTTCTTCCGGTCGTTCAGGATCGCATCGACCATTTCAACAATTGCGGATGAGGGCGCATACCACGCACTTGTCTTCAACAAACCGACGATCTCGGCACCGCCATCGCGGGCGCGTTGTGCCAGACGGTCGATCGTTTCCTTCGGAAGCAGTTCGGTAATGGGAATGCCGGCAACCGTTGCATATCGCGGCAGTGGAACCATCGTATCGCCGTGTCCACCGAGAACGAATGCGTGGACATTGTCCACTGAAACGTTCAGCTCCATCGAAATGAAAGTCCGGAATCGCGCCGAATCGAGAACGCCAGCCATTCCGATCACACGCTGCTTCGGAAACTTGCTGGCGCGAAATGCAGTCTGTACCATTGCGTCAAGCGGGTTACTGACAACGATGATGATGCAGTTCGGTGAATTCTTGACGACCTGCTCCGTGACGCCTTTCACGATTCCATAATTTGTCTTTAACAGATCGTCTCGGCTCATACCGGGCTTACGAGGGATTCCGGCCGTAATGACGACGACGTCGGAGTTCGCAGTATCCTGGTAGTTATTCGTGCCCGTCAGTCTGCAGTCGTAGCCTTCGATGGGAGCGGATTCTGCAAGATCGAGCGCCTTTCCCTGCGGCACACCCTCAACGATATCGATCAGAACAACATCCGCGAGTTCCTTGTCCACAATACGTTGTCCCGCGGTCGCGCCGACGTTGCCGGCGCCTACAATAGTTACCTTGCGTCTCGCCATTTACATGTTCTCCACAATTGCTTTAACAAAGTTAAGAGTCTGAGGTCCGTTATGATTTCCGTCTAAGAAGAAACTGGAAATCTTACCATAATGCGTAAACCGCGCCCCATGCGGGTTATGCTATGGGGCGGCAAAATTCCCTATGGAGGGTGGAACGGACTGGATGACCAATACGAAATCGAAAATCATTTATACGCATACTGATGAGGCGCCGGCGCTGGCGACCTATTCTTTTCTTCCTATTATTCAAACCTTCGCCAAAGCATGCGACGTCGACGTCGAACTACGGGATATCTCGCTGGCAGGCCGCATCATTGCTGTATTTCCGGAAGGACTGAGAACGGAACAACAGATTCCGGATGCTTTGACGGAACTGAGTGAACTGGCAAAACGGCCGGAAGCCAATATCATCAAGCTGCCAAATATCAGCGCTTCAATCCCTCAATTGAAAGCGGCGATCGCGGAGCTTCAGAAAAAAGGTTATGCGCTGCAAAACTATCCGGACTCTCCCGGCAACGACGCAGAGAAGGACGTTCGCGCCCGTTACGACAGAGTCAAGGGAAGCGCCGTCAATCCCGTGCTGCGCGAGGGGAACTCCGACCGGCGCGCTCCCAACTCCGTCAAGCAGTATGCCCGAAAGAATCCGCATTCCATGGGAGCATGGTCTCCCGACTCGAAGTCTCACGTCGCAAGCATGACCGGCGGAGACTTTCGCTCCAATGAGCGATCCAGGACGATCCCACAGGAAGGAGTTTTGCGAATCGAGCTTACCGGCCAGGACGGAAAAGTCATAGTGCTGAAAGAAAAGCTGGCCGTCCTGGCTGGTGAAGTTATCGATGCGACGGTCATGAGTGTGCGGGCCCTCACCGCATTTCTTGAAAAGGAAGTGGAGGACGCCAAACGGCAGGGCGTCCTCTTCTCGATTCATTTGAAAGCCACCATGATGAAAGTTTCGGATCCGATCATCTTCGGCCATGCCGTAAAAGTGTTCTTCAAGGATCTGTTCCGGAAGCATGGTGCGGCGCTCACAAGTGTGGGCGCCAACGCAAATAACGGAATCGCAAGCCTGATCGATGCTATCCAGGCTCTGCCGGAGACAAAACGCAAAGAGATCGAGGCCGACATTCACGCGGAATACGCCCGCCGCCCCGATCTTGCGATGGTGAATTCCAGTAAAGGAATTACGAACCTGCACGTTCCAAGCGATGTCATCGTCGACGCATCCATGCCCGCCATGATTCGCATGTCCGGGCAGATGTGGAACAAGGACAACAAAGGCCAGGACGCCAAGGCCGTCATTCCGGACAGCAGTTATGCCGGTGTTTACCGCGAAACGATCAATTTTTGTAAAGAGAATGGCGCCTTCGATCCGCGGACCATGGGCACAGTCCCCAATGTCGGACTGATGGCTCAAGCCGCTGAGGAATACGGCTCGCACGACAAAACATTCGAAATTCCAGAAGCCGGCACCGTTCGTGTAAAGGACGGGTCAGGAATGGTTCTGCTTGAGCATCAGGTGGAAAAAGGTGACATCTGGCGGATGTGCCAGACCAAAGATGCGGCGATTCGCGACTGGGTGAAGCTTGCTGTCACCCGGGCACGCGCGACGGGAGCCCCCGCCATCTTCTGGCTTGATGAAACACGAGCCCACGATGCGGAGTTGATAAAAAAAGTTCGGCAATATCTGCCAAGCCACGATACCAGCGGACTGCAAATCGAAATCATGGCGCCGGATAATGCGACCCTTTTCACGCTGAAACGACTGAAGGCCGGCCAGGATACGATTTCGGTAACGGGCAACGTGCTGCGCGATTATCTGACGGATCTCTTTCCTATCCTCGAGGTGGGGACCAGCGCGAAAATGCTTTCGATCGTTCCACTCATGAACGGTGGCGGCATGTTTGAAACAGGAGCCGGCGGCTCGGCGCCAAAGCATGTTCAGCAGTTCGTTGCTGAAGGCCATTTGCGATGGGACTCGCTGGGCGAGTTTCTTGCACTTGCCGTGTCGCTGGAGCATTTCAGCGAAACCACAGGAAACCGTCGCGCGAAGATTCTCGCGGACGCGCTCGATAGAGCCACCGAAAAGCTCCTGGAGACGAATAAATCACCGTCGCCGAAGACCGGAGAAACCGACAACCGCGGAAGTCAGTTCTACCTCGCCTTGTACTGGGCGCAGGCCATGGCCGCGCAGACGCAGGATTCGGAACTGCAGTCGCGTTTCGCGCCACTCGCCCGGACGTTGAAGGAAAACGAGGCAAAGATCATGCAAGAGATGAACGCGGTCCAGGGACGGCCCGTGGACATCGGAGGCTATTATGCGCCGATCCCGGAACTCGCATCCAAAGCGATGCGCCCGAGTGAAACATTCAATGCGGCGCTGGCGGGATTCCGCTAGGCCGACTGTTCACTGAACGGGAAATGGGGAAACACCGCAAGACGCACAAGGAATTTTCGGCTCTGTGTAACAAGGCTGTAAGTTTTAGTTTTTGAACCAGTTTTTTTGGACCGAGTTGATTTTGCGTTTTCGGTGAGCTATGCGCTATGGACGTTTACGGCGGTCGGCGTCAATTCTCTTCAGCCTCTCGAGTTCAGATCTTAATTGCTGAATCGCATCGTCTCGGGTCTTGGTGTCTTTGGCAAGATGATCGACCCGGGACCGAAGCGAGAGGATCAACCCCGCAGTCGGCGTAAGCGAGCTTTCGGGATACTCCTCTGCCAGTCGCTCCAGATTCGCCTTTGCACGCCCCCAGTTCACCGTTCCTTTGTCATTTAAAATGTAAGCAATACCGAGATGAAACAACGCCTGGTCGCTCTGCTCCGAGGCCGAAAGAGCCTCATAAGTCTGTATCGCTTCGGGATAATTGCCTGAGGCGAACGCGAGTTCTGCTTGCTCGAAAAGGCTGGGGGGACTAGGTGGTATAGGCGGAAGAGAATCTGGAATGCTAAACGGTACGGCCACAGGAGTCGCAACAGGAACGACAAAAACCATGGCCGGAGGCGCCGAAACCACCACCGGTCGTATGCCTCTGTGGCAACCGGCCAGAATAAGCACGGTGGCGAAAATTACCAGGCAGTTCAACCGCATTCGAGAAATCCCTCTTGGTCAGTCCAAATAAAGAGCCTCGCAAAAATTTTAGCCAATAGTTGCCGAATTGTGGCTATTTTTTGCGGGACGATCCGCAATTAATGGGAATGGGGAACAACTATATAGGAGAAAGCCGCGAAAATCTCCGTGTTTCTCAAATCCCCTCGGAATTGAGGTATGTGTATTCGTGGAAGGCTTTGCTGTACTGGTCTAAAAGCTGGACGCCGACTTTCGGCCGGATTAGCCCCTCCTTTACTTTTTGTTGGATGAGTTGCTCCATCCGACGCTGCAGATCGTTCGGGAAATACTGAACGACCGCCAGAATCTCCTGAACCGTTGTTCCCTTGATCACTTTCTCCACGAAGTAGTTGTCCGGCTCTTCGGCATCGGCATAAACGTGAACTTCCGTTACACGCCCGAAGAGATTGTGAATGTCGCCGAGGATGTCCTGGTAGGCACCAACCAGAAAAATTCCGAGATAATAGGTATCTCCGTCGTTGATCTGGTGCACCTCGAGGGCGTTCTTCGTTCCCGCAGGAGCAATGAAACGGTCTACTTTTCCGTCGGAATCGCAGGTGAGATCGACAAGCGTTGCCAGACGCGACGGCTGTTCGTTCAGACGGTGGAGAGGCATGATCGGGAAAACCTGCCCGATCGCCCAGTAGTCCTGAATCGACTGAAAAACCGAAAAATCACAGAGATACTGGTCTGTCAGTTGTTCTCGCATCGCTACAAGATCCTTCGGCAGCTGTTCCTGATTCTTGCGCTGCATCAGCATCCGGTTGATTTCGATGCAGATCGACCAGTAGAGCTTTTCTGCAATCGATTTCTGGTCCAGGGTCAGGTATCCCAATTCGAACAACAAACCCACTTCTTGCCGCTTCTCAGCAGCATCGTGAAACGTCTCCAGTAACACCGGCAAAGATTTTCGGCGCTTATCGCCGACGGAGGCCAGCAATTTTGCGAGATCATTGACAACAGGATTATCGACGTGCTGGGGCGAAGTCACCTGATCGGCTGTTTCTCGCCGATGCGCCGCAAGGACCTCGACAATAAGGACGGAGTGATGAGCTGTCACGGCGCGACCGCTCTCTGAAACGAGCTTGGGATGCGGAACGCCTTCCGCGTCGCAGACTTCCTTCACAGTATAGACGATGGCGTTTGCATATTCCTGCAGTGTGTAATTGATGCCGTGCGGCGACGTCACTTCACCCGCTTCGTAATTCACGCCCAGCCCGCCACCTACATTGAGGTATTCGATTTCCAAGCCGCGTTTTCGCAAGGTCGCGTAGATGCGGCCGATTTCCTTCACCGCCTGTTTCAGATTTTGAATGTCGAGAATCTGGCTGCCGAGATGGAAGTGCAGGAGCTTCAGGCCCTGCGGAACGCCGGTGGTTGTTTTTTCATCGAGCATCCTCACGAGTTCCGAAATGGTTATTCCGAACTTGGAGGCGTCGCCGCCGGAGGCCGCCCATTTTCCCGACCCCGTAACGGAAATCTTTACGCGTACGCCAAATCTCGGCCGGACTCCCAGCTCGCCGGCCAGCGGCAACATCAGGCGAAGTTCTGAATACTTTTCGAGAATGGGAATGATATTTTTTCCAAGCAATTGCCCGATAAGCAACAGCCTCATCATCGTCCAGTCTTTGTAGCCGTTACAAATCAGCAAAGTGTGATCGTCTTCAAGATGAGGAAGCGCCGCCACGAGTTCGGCCTTGGATCCGCATTCGAGCCCGAAATCAAACGGCCGCCCGGCCTCCAGAATTTCCTGAACCACCTCGTGCAGCTGATTCACCTTGATTGGATAGACGCCGGTGTACGCGTTCTTGTATTCGGCTTCTTCGATTGCCCTGCGGAAGGCCATGTTGAGTTCGGTGACGCGCGACCGAAGAAGGTCCTGGAAGCGTATGAGCAGGGGGAATTGAATTCTCTGCTGCTTCAAATCCTGAACAATGCGGAAAACATCAATGCCAATCGGATCGCCGAGGATCGGCCGAACGGATAAGTGCCCGTCTTCGTTGACGTAAAAATAGGATTCGCCCCATAGCTTGACGCGATACAGGTTTTCCGAATCCTCGACTGTCCAGACTTCTTCTTTTACTTCTTTTGTCATCAGCCCAATTTTGGAGACTAGAGGAAAAGAGACGGCGTCGCAATAGCAATTCGAGAAGAGCGCCCGCAAGAAAACATGAAAATAATGTGAACGTTAATTCTTCTCTGTGTCTGGTCAATCTGCGAGCACTCTGTCTCGAGTTTCGACGACCCACGGCATCAGCAAAAGTCCGGCCAGCGGAACGGCACCGACCCAGAAAAGAACTCGCAATGAAGCGGCCAGAGGATCTGCAGCGCTGGAGGCAAGCCGACCGACGAGGAATGGCCCGATTGCAGCAACAATGCGCCCGGTGTTGTAACAGAAGCCTGAACCGGTAGCGCGCAGGCGCGTGGGGAAAAGCTCCGGCAGATAATAAGTGAACGAGCCGAAGACGCCGAACACGGTCAGACCTATAAAGAAGTATCCGTAGAGCCGGTCGTGCGGCGGCAGATTCAGCCCGAACGTACCCATCACGGCGAGACCCGACAACAAAAAATAGATCATGTACATCGGCTTGCGTCCGATGTGCTTGGCAAAGGGAATGGTCAGCAATGTCCCGATCAGTCCGCCAAGATTGAAAAGATTCGTGGCGAGTTTGTTCCAGTCGAGAATCAGCTGTTGGGTAGCTAATGCCGTCAAGCCACGCAAGCCGGCTTCAGCATTCGCGAGCCCGCGTGACACGATCACGATGAACGTGTTGCTGCTCCACCAGGTGACCAGTGCTACCAGAGCCATGCCCAGACCACTCAGCGTAATCGTGCGGAACTGGGGCGAAAAAAGTTCAGCGATCGTCGGACGGGCGCTGCCGCTTGCCCTTTTCCATCGCTCCGGTTCTTTGACAAAGATGCGCACGATAAACGCCGCTGCGGCCGGCACCAGCCCAAACAGGAAGACATACCGCCAGGCAACTTCCGGTCTGCCGGGGAAAGCCACACGCTGGATCCAGTCGGTCACATATGTGGCAAGGAAGAGCCCCATCGGTGCAGAGGTATATAGAAGCGCGCCAGCTTCGATCCGCCGACGCTCCGGTACGACTTCAGCGACCATTGATGCTCCCGCCGCCCACTCGCCGCCGATGCCCAGACTTGCGATAGCCCGGAACGCGATTAGAAATCCGATGTTCGGGGCGATGGCGCAGAGCGCGGTTCCGATCGCGTACATCAGCATGGTCAGCAGAAGAGTTCGCGTGCGGCCGATGCGGTCGCAAACGCGGCCGAACAATATGCCGCCCAGCGCCCAGCCAACCAAAAGCACCGAACTGACGATACCGTTGTATTCGGTGTAAGCCGCCGTGGCCTCGCGCGAGCCAATCCTGAGGCCGAGCAATGTCGGTACGCACGTCGGCGCCACGTAATTGAAGAGCAGCCCATCGAAAATATCGAAACCCCAGCCCAGCCATGCCGCGAACAGCACGAGCCACTGGTATCCGTTCATGTCCAGGAAGGTGCGAGCTGGCGCGGAGCGTTCAAATCCCTTTGTCTGCATGTGTAGCTTCTACACTTCGGCGCGGCGGGAAGTCAATCGGTGGGTTTGAAAACCGTGGTCTACGGTTGGTCGGCAGGGACATAAATCCCGCGCCGGCCACAAATGCGTCATTCCGCTCCGCAGACGAAATTCGCCGCATCGCTCGTGCTGCCGTTGCCTTTATATTTTGCAACTTGCGGATACGGGCATAGCGGACGTGTCTTATCGACCTGTCCACTCGTCGAATGCGAGGCGACAATCTGCGCCGGCTTTTTGCCTTGTTCGACCCACTGTTCGAGGACCTTGACCTTATCAAAGGTGTCCGTGCCGGGACCGCCGGCGCAATGATTCATTCCGGGAATCATGAAGAGCGCGATGGAAGCCGCCGCTTTGTCCTTACCTGCGGCGTCCAGCACATTCTGGTAGTAAATCACGCTATTCAGTGGATTCACTTGCGGGTCCGACCATCCGTGATACATCAGCAGCTTTCCGCCCCGATCAAAGAATGGCTTCAAATTCGGATCACCCGAATACATCACCCCGCCATCGGACTTCTCGGCACGCGCGATGTCGGTCGCAGGGTTCAGCTGGTGGTAGTCCCAGTTGCGATCCTGAAACACAACATTGCGCAAACCGCTCGTCGCCAGACCAATCGGTTGCGGACCACCCAGCGTCGCCCAGCCAAGTTCGGATCCCGGCATCAGATGACCTTCATACAGGACTTTCCCTGTCTTTGGATCTTTGATCGGCGAAGTCATCGCCTTCGCCGATTCCACCTGTCCCTGCGTCAGGCAATCCGCTGCGTCGCCGGCTTTGCACAACAGCTTTGAATAGTCGAAAGTGCATTTCCCGGGATTTTCAATCACACCGTCTTTCACTCCATCCAATGCATCGCAGGCATTGAGGACGGCTTCATGAATCATCCCGTACTTACCGGGCGGAATCACATTCCCGGCATCCTTATTGACGCTAAGATTCAGCGCGGTGCGCGCCACGTGCATGCCCATGGAATCCCAGGCCGCCGCTCCGGCGATGATGCCGTTGAAATCATCGGGGTACTTCTGCGCTGCGGCTAAACCTTGACGTCCTCCCTGAGAACATCCGTTGTAGTACGAATATTTGGCAGGCGAGCCGTAATGCGCATCGATGATGGTTTTCGACTGGACCGTCATTTCGTGAATGGAGCGGTATGCCAGATCGACCAGTTTCTCGGGATGACCAAGCGCAAAATCCGCGGTGTTGCCCACGTGGCCGGTATCGGTTCCTGCTCCCGCATATCCATCACGAAGCGCTGCAGCTAACGCCGGATACGGAATGCTGCCCGCCCAGCCGCCATTTCCAACGGCCTCGAATTTCCCGTTCCAGCCGGCCGCGGGCAGCCAGATTTCCGTTTTGATATCGGAATCGCTGCTTGGCTCAAGCGTCGCGGTTACACGGCAGAATGCAGGCAGGTTTGCGAACGGACTTGCAGTCCCGCCACGACCTTGCGCGCCGGTCGGTGGAACGAAAGCCCCAGCCGCAACCATTTGCGCCGAATCGATCTTCGCTTTCGGCAAAGCGAGGCTGATCAGTTTCTCGCATGAAGTCGCTGCATTTGCCGGCAGCGCGTGAAAGCACATAAGAGCGATCAGAGAAAGCCACAGCTGCCGATTCATAAATCCTCCGGTGAATGGATTCAACTGCGGAGATTATAAGCCAGCCTGCGAGCCGCGCTCACTTATCAGGAGCTTTTGGAGCCGGAGCAGGGGCCGGAGACGGCGCGGGCGCGGGGCGAAGACGATGCGGCCGGCGGCGCTGGTGGCGAACTCTGACCGGGAACCGGGCTAATCGCCGGCAGACGCGGCTCCTGAGGTACCCGTATGGCATTTGCAGGAACGATCGGAGGCCCCGGCATCATCGGGTAAGATGGGACGAAACTATCACCGTAATACGACTCACGTCTCAACTGCGGAATAAATGTAATCCCATTGATGGAAGGGCTATAGATCCACGCCGCATTGAAAGACCTGTCGGCAAGAAAGAGATAAAAATTCGGCTGTGAGTCGCTGTAATCCGCCGTGAAGTTTGCTTTGGCGAGCAACTGCGAACGTTGCTGGCTCCAGACATCGAAGGCCGTCGGACCATCTTCGTCCTTGAAGTCTTTCGTCTCGTACATCTTGTCGACGATCCTCAGTTGCATGCCGTCGAATACGGCTTCGCCATTTTTTCCGATGCGTAACACACCATCGATCACAGTCGCCGTATCGCTGGTGAACCGATAAAGGCCTGGCATCGCAATAAGCGACTTAATGCCACCCAGATTCACACGAATCGGCAAACGGTCCTCTGGAACCACATTTTCAACCAATGCGCTGCCGGACGTAACTCTCACCACAACGTCGTTCGGAGTGGTTGACTCGATGACCACACTCGAATTCTCGTCAAGGCGCATGAAGGCTCCGGGGCGCAGCAGCAATTCGACATAACTTGCGGGACCGGTCTGGACAGGCTGGTCTGATTTGACGGTATCCAGTAAATGCACATTGGCTTCGCCCTGCACTGCATTCACAAAGCCGGCTTTCGGGGAGTTCAAGAAACTCTTGAATACCGGTGGCGTCGTCAACGTGAGCTTACTTTGTTTGAAGTCGGCGCCCGCACGGGTGAACTGCCAGCCCTTCTGCAGCGTGACATTCGTTCCGACGATGCTCAGCTTGCCGTCAATGACTGAGACGGAGTCCTGCGAGAATCGAAACACCCCTTTCGAATCGATTGCCGTTTTCAAATCGCCGAACGAGATACGAATTCGATCTGATTTGTCGACCTTCTCGACCTCGACTAAGGCAGTCCCCGACTCGATGCGTACAGACACGTCGGCCTTGTCAATCGACTCCAGAACGGCGGCTGAGTTCTCATCGAGCCGGAGAAGCGAATCCGGCCCGAGCCCGATTTCGACTCGGCTGTTTGGGCCGGTCCGAATCGCTTTCCCCTGTTCCACTTGTTGAAACTTCCGGACGTTGGCCTCGCCATCCGCAAAATGCACAAATCCCGGCTTGATCGAGATCACGCTCTGCAGCAACAGAAATACGCAAATCGTTGGGATGTTCATGGTTCGCTGCCGTAGTTTACAGTCCAACCATCTTTGAATACAAAGATCGAGCAGCTGCTGCCTCTTCGGTGCCTTTAACTATGGCACGGCCATCTTTGAACAACGTGAGTTCGTAGGGTGGCGAGGAACACTTCAGCAGGAAATCGTTGAACTGCACGGGACCGAACGCGGATATCGACTTGGACAGTTGTTCGAAATTGATGTCCCCCGTGACGCCCGGAATCAACTGCACCGAGTTCCGGCCGCATAACGTGATCGTGCGCAGCGGAGTGCCATCCAGATATTCAAATTCGCCCTTTGCGCAAACCGGACAACCGGTCATGGAGTCGATGCCAACATCGATCCGCTGGAACCGGTGCGACCACACGTCATAAGCCGTAAGCCGGACGTCGTCCGCATTGAGATTGCCGGTCAGGAACTTCAATGCTTCGGCGACCTGCATCGAAGCGATGATGTGCGTGATAGGAGCAATAACCCCGGCAGTTTCGCACGTCGGCGACGTTCCAGGCGCAGGCATGCTGCCCAACAAGCAACGCAGGCACGGTGTTTTGCCGGGGAGAACCGGCATGACAAGACCGTAGCTGCCTACCGCGGCTGTATATATCCAGGGTTTGCCTTTCTTTGCGCACGCATCGTTTACCACGAAACGCGTTTCAAAGTTGTCGAGCGCGTCGAGGACAAGATCCACATCATCCAGATAGTCTTCGATGTTCGACGGATTGACATCGTCGACGCGTGGTTCAATCTGCACGGATGAATTGACGCGGCGAAGCTTCGCCGCGGCCGCTACAGCCTTCGGCAGATTGCTGCCGACATCTTCCTCATCAAACAGCGATTGCCGCTGCAGGTTTGAGAGCTCGACAAAATCCCGATCGACCATCCGCACAAAACCAACGCCAGCCCGAACAATCTGATCCGCGGCGACAGTGCCCAGCGCACCCAGGCCAATCAGAAGAACACGTGCCTCCGCGAGCCGCTGCTGGCCGACTTCGCCGATTGGCGCGAATCGAATCTGGCGCGAGTACCTTTCATCGAGGGGCAAGTGCTTCCATCTCCCGTTTGATGCAGTTGTAAATTGCATTTACCAAGGGCTGCATTTCGATCGCCATAGCTTGAGCCACCGTCGTAGTGAATTCCTTTTTATGCTCCGGAAGAACAAAGAATGGCGCTAAACCCACCTGCCGCAATCCGATATTGGCGAGCATGATCGCGGCAGTAAGATTCCCGGTATCGAAGGGCCAGATGTCCGCGAGTCGCGTCAGGACTAGTGCTGCGCGTTCGATGGGATGAATCTCGGATACACTTTCCGCCGTAAGCCAGCTGAAGAAATTATCGAGAGAACGGTCAATGAACTGTGGATCGGGACAATCCTGGCCACGGAACAGGGGAGCCAAAGAATTCTGCCGCAACACGCCGGTAAAAGTCAGCGCATGCATCTTCAGCAGACCGGACTTTGTGACTTCCTGAACTTCTTCACGTGCCTGCCGCACGTTGCGCGCTCCTTCAAGCTGGGCAATGAACTCGTCGGACTTTTCCCACGCAGGCTGTGTATCGACTCCCCGGAGCCGTTCCAGGGCGGAAAATTGCAGGCGGGTTCGAAGTGATGCATCGGGATAGATCGGAAGATCGCTCATTCGTTGTCATCTCACGCTATCGGTTTTAATCCGAACTCCACCAGGCTGCGCAGAGCCACTCCAGTCGGGCCCTTGGGCAAATACGGCTTGTCCTCGTCGTTCCAGGCAGTGCTCGCGATATCCAGATGGACCCATGGTGTGTTGCCGACGAACTCTTGAAGAAACTTCCCGGCCGTAATCATCCCGGCGAAACGCCCTCCGGAATTCGCCACATCGGCAACGGTACTCTTGATGAGATCGCGGTACTCATCATCCATCGGCATTTGCCACATCTTCTCGCCGGCGCGGTTTGCGGCTGACAGAAACGCATCGATGAATTGTTGATCGTTGCCCATCACACCGACTCGGAAAGGTCCCAGGGCAATGCGTGCCGCGCCCGTCAGTGTTGCGATGTCGATGAGGTGCGTTGCTCCGAGCCGTCGCGCGTATGCCAGCGCATCGGCCAGGATGAGCCGTCCCTCGGCATCGGTATTGATGATCTCGATCGTCTTGCCCGACAAAGATTCAACGACGTCGCCCGGTCGCTGCGCTCCTCCGCCGGGCATGTTCTCGGCAAGCGGAACCACGGCCATACAATTGACCGGCGCGCCAAATAAAGCAAGCGTGCGCAGAGCGGCCATGGCTGTAACGCCGCCGGCCATGTCGTACTTCATTTTTTCCATACCGTCGGCCTGCTTCAGGCTGATCCCGCCTGTGTCGAAGGTCACACCTTTTCCGACAAAGGCAAGCATCGCCGACGAAGCGGGATTTCCGAGATATTTCAACACGACCAGACGGACAGGCTCGTCACTGCCTTGTCCGACACCGAGCAAGGCGCCCATCTTCAAAGCGCGAATCGCCTGCTCGTCGAGCACTTCACAGGACAGGCCGGCAGCGGCGGCCATTTCCCGCGCATGTTCGGCAATGACCCGCGGTGGTTTTCGGTTCGAAGGTTCATTAATGAGGCGCCGCGCCCAGTTGATAGACTCCCCGACGATTGTGCCGTCTGCGGCAGCTTTCGGGTCGCCTCCAGATAAGAAAACGGTCTCGACAGAAGCCGGCTTGTTCGTGGACTTATATGCCTCGACGGAAAAACTACCGACGAGCGCACCTTCGACAATCGGGCGCGTTTCACCGCCGGCGAACGCCAGCTTTCGAACTCTTTTAGCGCGGCGGATCGCCGTAGCCGCCGTGCGGCGCCACGCTTCGACGTCCAGAGTCTTCGAGATGCCAATGAACAAAATCTTCGGTGTTGCGGGAATCAGCAACGTCTCGAGTGGCTTCAGGGGCAGGTCACCACTGGCAAACAACGGCTTTGCGACAGCCGCAAACCGGGCATCGCACGTTGATGCGTCTTCAGGAACAGGCACGACGATGGCGTCGACCTCGATTCCATCAACGGATTCGACTAGATGAAATTCCACTACTTCCTCTCGCTGAGAGCCTGTCTGGTCTCTTTATCAATCGTCTTCTTGCGCGCTACTTCACGTTTGTCGTGCACTTTTCGCCCTTTTGCGAGGGCTAATTCGCATTTTAACCGGCCATCCTTAAGATACATGCGGAGCGGCACGAGGGTCAGCCCCCGTTCCGTAGTCCGGCCAATCAACCGGTTGATTTCCGAGCGCTTCAGCAACAGCTTTCGCGTGCGCAGCGGATCATGATTCGCATAATTGCCATGGGAATAAGGGCTGATATGCGCGTTCAGAAGCCAGACTTCGCCGGCTTTGACAAGGCCGTACGCATCCTTCAAATTGGCCTTTCCGTCGCGCGCGGATTTGATTTCCGTACCCGTCAAGACAACCCCGGCTTCGAACTTCTCGAGAATCTCGTAGTTATGAAAAGCCTGGCGATTGACGGCGAGGTCCTTCACGGATTCCGCTGTTGCGTACCGGGCGTACTGAACGGATTTCCGAACAATGTATTTGGGGTTGTATTCGGGTTATTGTTCTGCGGCTGAGCCGGCGTACCGAACGGATTGACGTTCCCGAACGGAGTCTGGACGCCAGTTTGACCCGGTGTAGCCGGTACGACGGGCTGTCCCTGATTGTTCTGCGGCGCAGTCGAATTCGGGAACAGCGGGTTCTGTTGTGCAGGAACCGAAGGCGGCGCGTTTGGTTGCGGCTGCGCAGCTCGCGGATTGGCAACAGGTCCAAAAGGCGTCTGTATGGTTGCCGGCTGCTGGCCCGGTTGACCTGCTATTCCCGGTTGACCTGCTATTGGAGGTTGAAACTGCTGCTGAAAATCTTGAACGAAGGGCTGCTCCGGCTGGGGTGGCGGAGAGTTATACGCAGGAACACTTTCAGCGGCCCCGAGGGTCTGCGATTGAGCGGTAACCACTACTCCCTGCCCTTGAATGAGAATGTAGTCCAGGGGTTGCCCTTGAAAAATCTTGCGGACACCCTCATTGAAAGTCAGCCCGGAGAATTGCACGCTGATGTTCCGGTTTGCAAGCTCGGGCGGCACCTTGGATTTCATGCCGGTCGCCATATCCAGAAGCCTCATCAACCTGCCTAGTGGAACTGTATCCGCGTTGATAGACAGCTTATTATCAACGAGATCCACTTCGGGCCCCTTGCCGTTGCCGCCAATACACGGCGTCGCGAGCACAGCGCAGATAACGGCAGATTTGAACCAATTCTTCATTCGGATTTTCCTCAGGTCATTTAAGACACCCCTGATTATACCCCGGTTCAAATCCCTCAAAGCGGATTAGCGCGGATTAGCCACGAATTGAACGAATTTAACGAACCTAATTCGTTCAATTCGTGGCTAATCCCCTGTTTTGCGTTATTTTGCGCCGCGGCCCAGTAAAACCACTGGAACCGTCTTCAGTAAAATTTTTAAATCCAATAGCAGAGACCAGTTGTCAATGTAGGTGAGGTCGAGTTTCATCCAGTCGTCGAAGCTGACTTCATTGCGGCCGCTGATTTGCCAGAGGCAGGTCATGCCGGGTTTCATGCTGAGGCGCCGTCGTTGCCAGCGTTCATACCGGGCGACTTCGGAAGGAAGGGGCGGGCGGGGCCCGACAAGGCTCATATCACCGCGCAAGACGTTAAAGACCTGTGGGAGTTCGTCGATACTGAAGCGTCGGATGATTTTGCCAATGGTTGTGATTCGCGGATCGCGGGACGACTTGAAAACCGGCCCGTCCATTTCGTTCAATCCCTCCAATTCGACGCGAAACTGCTCGGCGTTGTTCACCATCGACCGGAATTTATACATGATGAACTGGCGTCCGTTCAGTCCGCAGCGTCTCTGTCTGAACAAAACCGGACCGCTTGACGTCAACTTGATTAGAATCGCGACCGGGAGCATTACGAGAGGACCGAAGACAACAAGGATGAAACCGGCAAGGATGACATCGAGAATTCGACGCACGAACATCAACGCTTCGTTTGTCGGAGTCGTGCTGAAGGACAGTAGGGGAAAGCCGTCGAATTCGTGAAGTTCCATCCGTGCTATCGAATGAGGAAAGAAGTTCAAAACAACCCGGGCGGTCACACCCAGCTCCTCGCAGAGGAGGAAGGTATCCGTAAACTCCGTGAGGCTCTCCCGGTCTACCACCAGGATGAGCTCGTCCACTCCCCCACCCTCCAACAGACCACGTACCTCGTCACGGGCAAAAACCCCGACGAGCTTCAAACCCCAGAAATGATGAGTTTCAATCGTCCGTGCGAAGTCGTATCCGGCCGGACCGTTGCCGATGACGGCCACATGTCGGATGTCGAGGCCTCCGTGCTTGGTTACGTTCATCAAAACGACACGATAGGAAACAAGAAGGATGTAATTGATGGCCAGCGTGAACATCAGAATGAACCGGTTCGAAGATTCCGGATTCACAAACGAAATCGACGCGCCCAGAACAATCCATGCGATAAACGATCCCTTTCGACAAACGCGCAATCTGACTGAGGGGAGCCACGGTGGGTTCCGAGTACACACCAAACAGCGGCAGCACCAGCGCCCATGTTGGCAGAATGATTGCAAGCAGCCACAGGTACACGTGGATGGACATTACTGTATGATTCTCCACGTTGAACAAGGACCGTATCCAATAAGCCAGAAAGAAGCTCGCCGTCGTCAGAATGAGGTCCACCGCCCACCGGTTGACGGCAAAAATTCTTTTTCTCTGATCAATCATGCGAGTTCACGATGAATGCGGATTATAGACTCAAATCAATTAAATACTTCATTGCTGCTCTGATAGCAATCAGCGTTGCCGGCTGCACCGGCAGCAAGGCCTACAACCGCGGCGCCCATGCCGATGTCACCAAAGACTTTGACACGGCCCTCGCGGAATACAAAGTTGCGCTCGATAAAGACCCCAAAAACATCGAGTACCAGCTCAGATATGAGCAAGCCCGGTACAACGCAGCTTTCCAGCATTTCGAGGCCGGTCGACGCGCCGTCGATAAACAGGATTATCAGACTGCGAAGATGGAATTCACCCGGGTGCTCGAAATCGACCCGTCGCACGCTCTCGCGGAACAACAGCTCCAGAAAGTGAACGACATTCTGGCGGCAAAGAGCCGCAATGGGGTTGAACCCGAGATTCAGTTCGATCAACTGCGCGAACTCACCCGGACCGACCCCACCGTACAGTCGCAGCTGGATGCAAAAATCAGTGCTCCTATCGACCTGCACATGACGCAAGACAGCAAGGTTGCGTTTGAGACGCTTGGCGAACTGGCTGGGTTAAATGTCATTTTTGATCCGGATTTCCGCGGCACGCGAATCCCGATCGATTTGAACCGGGTAAACATCTTCGACGCATTGGACGTGCTCGCACTGGAAACGCGGTCGTTCTGGAAGCCCGTCAACCGGACGACGATCCTGGTTGCCGCCGATAATCAACAGAAACGGCGCGATTACGAAGATCTCATTCTGAAGACTATCTACTTGCAGAATAGCGTCACCTCGACAGAAATTACCGAAGCGATCACCGCGCTGCGAACGCTGCTGAACATGCGGTACCTTGCTCAAAGCACGTCGATCAACGCGATCATCGTCCGCGATACCGCGGATCGCATCGCCATTGCGGAAAAAATAATTGACGACCTGGACAAGGCCAAACCCGAGGTCCTGGTGGACGCCACGGTTCTGGAAGTCGATCGCAATACGTTGCGGCAACTGGGAATCCTGCCGCCGCAGGGAACCGCCGTCAGCGCGATCGGGGGAAGCAGCGCAACCGGTGCGTCCGTTACAGGCAATGCATTCCCTTTGAACCAGTTACCAACGACTACCGCCAGTTACTCTCTGGTCATCCCGCCCACCACTGCACAATTCCTGGCGACCAGCGGTAACACGAAGCTGGTCCAGAATCCGAAGGTCCGTGCGACAGATGGCAAACTGGCGTCGATCCGAATCGGCTCCCAGGTTCCGATTGCGTCCGGAAGCTTCCAGCCGGCATTTGTCGGCGCAACAGGCACGCCAGTTGTCAATTTCCAATTCGTGGATGTTGGCGTAAATCTCGATATCACTCCGCACGTTTTATTGAATCGGGATGTCGCGATGACGGTTCAGGTGCAGATTCGCGCACTTGCGGGTGATCGCAATGTCGGTGGTGTCACACAGCCGGTCCTCACCAATCGCCAGGTGCAACACGACATCCGGCTGGCCGAAGGCGAAACCAACATTCTGGGTGGCATCATCACAGACAGTGAAGCCGTTTCATTGAATGGAATCCCCGGACTGAAGGATATTCCGATTTTGAAATACTTCTTTTCGCAGGAACAGAAGTCACGCGACTCAACAGAAATCATCATCATGCTGACCCCGCATATCCTCCGCATGCCAAACATCCGGGAGGCCAATATGCGCGGGCTGAATACAGGTTCTGAAACGATCCCGCGGCTTCGTAATCCATCGGTGGCGGTTCCATCGCCTTCTTCGGCCGTGCCTGTCCCTCCTCCAGCAGGACCAGCAGGACCAGCAGGAGCTGGTGGAGCAGCAGCACCGCCGGCACCAGCAGCGCCCGGAACGCCCGTCACTCCCGCAAACCCGCCCGGCGGGGCCGCTGCGCCGCCGAATGCGCAGCCACCGGCTTTGCGGCAAACGAACTCGACAGTGGCGTTTTCGCCCTCGCCGATAACGTTGCCCCAAACCGGCACCGCAACTGTTAATATTGTTGGAAACGGCAGCGATTTTTACGGTGTCGATCTCACCCTGTCCTTTGAACCGGGAGCCTTCAATATTCGCGAGATTCGGGAAGGCGGATTCCTGAGCCGTGATGGCCAGATTGTGGCATTCGTCCAAAGGCAGGAAACGGAAAACGGTACCGTCCGCATCTCCCTCGAACGCCCGCCTGGTGCAGCGCCTGTTTCAGGCACCGGCAATCTCGTCACAGTTGTGCTGGAGCGCGGGCCTCGCCGTGGAGATTCGACCATGCGTCTTAGCGATTTCCACATCCGTGACGCACAACAAAACGTCTCGGTCGGCAGAGGTACGGAGGTCACAGTTTCGGCGCCATGAAGAGATCCCGACAGCGCGGGTTCACTCTTATCGAACTGATCGTAACGGTATTCATCATTTCGATATTGGTGGGCCTCGCGCTACCCCTCGCGAGGAATTCAATCAAACGCGAAAAAGAGTTCGAATTGAGATCCGCCTTGAGGGAGATCCGTCTCGCAATCGACAAATATAAGGATGCGTCGGACCGCGGCTTCATCATGGTGAAGGTGGACACCGACGGCTATCCCGAAACGCTGCAAGTCCTTGTCGATGGTGTCCAGATGACCGGTCAGGTGGACAAGAAATTGAAGCTCCTCCGCCGCATTCCCAAAGACCCGATGACGAATTCAACCGAGTGGGGGCTCCGCTCAGTTCAGGATGATCCCAAGATGAACTCCTGGGGTGGCCAGGATGTCTTTGACGTATATACAAAATCGGAAGGGACCGGGTTCGATGGCACGAAGTATAAAGATTGGTAAGATCCGGGGATTTTCCCTGCTGGAGTTGATGATCGTCATTACGATCATCGCCATCCTGTCGGCGATCGCGGTGCCGATGTACCGGGCGACTGTCAGGAATGCAAGAGAGACGATCCTGAAGGACAATCTTCATACGCTCCGCCGCGTTATCGATCAGTACACCGCGGACAAGAAAAAGGCGCCGCAGTCCCTGCAAGACCTCGTCGACGCCGGCTATTTCAAGGATCTGCCCCTCGACCCGATCACCAATTCGAATTCAACCTGGCAACCAGTCAACGATACCGCGGTCTCGGCACCCGATCAGACTGATAGCGGCATCATGGACGTCCATAGCGGAGCCCCCGGCGTTTCGTCCGAAGGGACGGCCTACAATACCTGGTAATTCGGGGACGGTCGCCTAAATTACCTGAATTTGAACTGCAATTCAGGTAATTTAGGCAACCGTCCCCGAATTTTCCCCGTTGTTATTCGCCGAGCCCCAGGTTCTTCAGCATAGTCTCGTCGTCACGCCACCCCTTCTTCACCTTCACATGCAGCTCGAGAAAGACTTTCCTGCCGAAGAACGACTCTAATTCCTTCCTTGCTTCGGTGCCGATCTCTTTGAGCTTCTGGCCTCCTTTGCCGATCACAATCGCTTTCTGCGATTCGCGCTCGACGAAGATCGTGGCCAGGATCCGGTTCAGTTTCTCGTCTTCTTCAAACCGCTCGACAACGACGGCAGTCGAGTAGGGCATCTCCTGCTCAGTCAGCAGAATCAGTTTCTCGCGGACCATCTCTCCCGCGATCGTCCTCTCCTGCTGGTCGCTGATTTGATCCGCCGGATAGAACATCGGTCCTTCGGACAGATGTTTGAATATCTGGGCGATCAAGCTTTCGACGTTTTCGCCCTTGAGCGCGGAAATCGGAATGATCTCCTCAAATTCAGCCGCCTTCGAATACCGCTCGATAATCGGAAGCAATGCCTTCTTTTGAATCCGATCGAGTTTGTTCAGAAGCAGGAATTTCTTCGTTGAAAGCGGCTTTACAAGTTCGAGGGCGAACTCTTCTCCCCGACCGAACGAAGCGCTGGCGTCAACGATCAGTAAGACGAGATCCACGTCGCTCATCGAAGCGCGAACGGACTTCATCATCCGCTCATTCATCCGATGGACCGGTTTGTGAATGCCGGGTGTGTCGAGGAATGTGATCTGTCCCTCGGGTCTGGTCACGATACCGCGGACGACGTGACGGGTCGTTTGTGGTTTATCGGTGACGATCGAAACTTTTTCGCCGACAAGCCGGTTCAAGAGAGTCGACTTGCCGGAGTTCGGCCGGCCGATGATCGAGACAAAGCCCGATTTACTCATTCGTCTTGGGTACCAATGTTTTCAAACGTAAGCGTTGAATGCGGCGGCGATCCGCATCGAGGACTTCGATCTCGACCCCGCCATGCTCGATCTTCTCTCCAGCAGAAGGCAACCGGCCGAACAACTCCACTACAGCGCCCGCAACTGTCGTGCAGTCCGTATTGGCAACCAGCGGAACGCCAAGCTTCTCTTCGAGGGCACTGAGTTCAATGCTGCCGGGAACGATGAACACGCCTTTACGTTCTTCGACTATTTTATCGGTATCTTTTTCCAGTTCGTCGTGGATCTCGCCGACGATTTCTTCGACCAGGTCTTCCATCGTAATCAGCCCTGAGATGCCGCCGTACTCATCCACCACCAGCACCATGTGGTCACCTTTTTCCTTCATCTCCTGCAGAAGGTCATCCACCGGTTTCGTTTCAGGCACGAAGTGGACGGACTTGATGAGGGACCGCAAATTATCCAGTTTGTCGCCGCGCTGCCAGACACGGAGCAGATCCCTTTCGTGCACGACTCCTTCAATGTTATCGAGGTCGTCGCGATAGACCGGAATGCGGGCATGGCGTGTCGAGACTACAACCTGCAGCAGTTTATCCACGGTCGAATTGAAATCGACCGCCACAATCTGGGTGCGCGGCGTCATCACCTCTCTGGCAACCTTGTCGCGGAAGTGCACGATCGATTGGATCATCTCGCCTGCGTCCTGCTCGAGAATCCCTTCTTCCTGCCCTGCGTCGATGAAGGCCTGGATCTCCTCCTCCGAGGTCTCCTCTTCCTTGGCGGGTTCGATGTCTTCTTCCCAGCGCTGAAAGTACTTCAGGGCTGAGCTCAAGGGCAAAGACACCGGACGTATCACGACGTGGACAATCTCGAAAATCGGAAAAAGGCGCAGCAGAATCATCTCGGGGCTTCTCATCGTCAGAATGCGCGGCAGCAAGTGGCGGAAAACAACGAGAACGAACATCATCACGACGACGGTGCCGATCAGCGGCACGGCACTCCCGATGGTCCTGACCCGGAAGAAATTGAACACGAAAATGGAACCCAGCACGAGGACGAGTTGAATGACGAGATGAAGCGATGTCATCACCTCTGCCCGGTTTTCCAGCATCGCAGCGAGAAGCGGCGCCGCTTTGGCCCGTGGGTGATCGAACAGCCGGCGGATCGAGACTTTATTTACGGTGGTAAATGCCGCATCGATGGTGGATGTGACCAGCAACCCAAGAACAAAGAGGAAGCCAATGAGAAACTCGGTTCCAGTTAGCATTGAAATCTTCGCCGCAAGCGGCGTTCGATTGCTCTCATTTCCCCGTTGTCGGTTTCGTGATCGTATCCCATCAAGTGCAGCAGTCCGTGAACGATCAGACGATGAATATTGGCCTGAAAAGTAAGCTTTCGTGCTTTACGAACCTGATTATATGCGGTCTCCGATGAGATAAGAATATCGCCCAGGTAACCTGCTTCGCCCTCAAATGAAAGGACATCTGTAGATTTGTCGTAGCCTCGATACGTCCGGTTAAACCGCCGCATTGCCGGATCCGTTATGAACACGATCGCGAATGGCCGATGCTCGATCTCGATCTCTTGAACCAGCCGCGAAACAAATTGGCGTAATTCTCGTCCATCGATCGCATGCTGCCGCTGCTTGTTCAGAATGACGAAGGCTTCAGCCCGTCTGGCCATCCGGCTGCCCGAACTGGAGTGGCTGCTGGCGCGCAGCGTTCTGCGCGCTGTAAGACTCATAGGCACGAACGATGCGTTGCACCAGTGGATGACGAACCACATCCCTCTCGTTGAAATGAATAAAAGAAATCCCTTCCACGCCCGAGATGACGTTTCGCGCCTCGATCAGACCCGACATCTTACCGATTGGAAGATCCACCTGCGTGACGTCTCCGGTAATCACGGCTTTGCTGCCATAACCAATCCGGGTCAGAAACATTTTCATCTGTTCCGGCGTCGTATTCTGCGCCTCATCGAGAATGACAAACGAATCATTGAGCGTTCTGCCCCTCATGAACGCGATCGGCGCGATTTCGATAACGCCCCGTTCGAGATGGCGGTCGACCCGTTCCACATCCAGCATGTCGTAAAGCGCGTCGTAAAGAGGCTTCAGATACGGATCGATCTTCTCCTGCAGCGTGCCCGGCAAAAAACCCAGCCGCTCGCCTGCCTCAACGGCGGGTCGCGTCAAGACAATCCGGCTGATTTTTTTATCGATCAATGCGCGAACGGCCATACTGACGGCAAGGTAGGTCTTTCCGGTACCGGCGGGACCGATCCCAAAGACCATGTCGTGTTTTTCGATCGCCTCGATGTAAAGCTTCTGGTTGAGCGTCTTGGGCGTGACGTTACGTTTTCCGACCTGCAGATTCTTGACGCTTGAAACGACACCGCGCAGGCTCTGCGAAGCATCCTCCGAAATGATCCGGATGATCGACTTCAAATCGCCGTTAGCGAACTTCACCCCTTCCGAACGGAGCTGCGCATAATCCTGCACAAGCCGTTCGACGAGCTCGACATTGCTATCTTCGCCGTCAATGGTCAGATTGCTCTCACCGTCGATGTGAACCTGGACTTTAAGGAGGGATTCGAGATACTTGATATTACCGTCGTGCGTTCCAAAAAATTCGGCGACCCCGTCGCCGATCCGAATACTTTTCTTCATCCTGCCTTTCAAAACCTGAGGTCATTATAACATGTGTTATCATTGAGGTTTTTGAAGGCGTAAGAGGAGAGTACATGGCAAACCACCCATCCGCGTTGAAGCGGTATCGACAGAGCCAGCGACGGCGCCTCATCAATCAGATGAATCGGCATCGGCTGAAAACACAATTAAAGAAGCTTCGCGCAGCGATCACGTCCGGCAAAGCCGCGGACGCGAAGACGCTTTTGCCCGAAACATTCGGCGCCATCGATCGATCGGTCCAGAAGGGCGTGATCAAAAGGAATACCGCAAAGCGCTACAAGTCCCGGCTCGCAAAGCGCATCAGCGCGATTCCCGCGGCCGCGTAAAAGGGTATTGTAGGCGCGGTCTATGACCAGCTTGTCCAAGACAGAATGGACGCGGAGCCGCAAAGTAAGTGGATGCGATGTACACCTGGTTTGGCATTCCCCGCCTAAGTTAGGCGGGGTGCCTTCGCGCAGCGAAGGCGGGGCGGTCTGTTCAAAGATCGCGCGGAGCGCGCACCTTATAAATGGCCGCGAAGCGCTCCTTATCAATCGGTGCGCTTCGCGAGGGCATCCCCGCCTTACTAAGGCGGGGACTGGCAGACACCAACCGCGGCATCCATTCTTGCTTTGGACAGCTCTGGTCTATGACCGCGCGCTTTATCTGGAATCAACGAAATAGGCGCAGTCATAGACCGCGTCTACAATCCGATTAATTTCCACAGCATCACGTCGAAATAACCCTCGGGATTCGGTGTCGACGTTTTAAAAGCGCGATCCGCGCTCAGCAGCAGGCGAAATCCGGCGGCAAGCTGCTTCCATTCGAATTTCTTGCAGGAGGCGGTGAACTCCGCCGCCTTCCAGAACGGAGCCCCCGCCGCTGCTGCGACGTCTTTGGCGCTTGTCTTTCCCACCAGGGATTTCCCAACAAACAACTGCCGCCAGATCCGGACGATCCGGGAAAGCACCATAAGCGGTTCCCCACCCCCGTCCAGCATGGTCCCGATCACCAGAACCGCTTTCTTGTAGTCGCGCGCCAATAAGGCATCGTCCAGCTCATAGGGACCAAACTGCTCTGAACGCAGAATCAGAATATCCACATCGCGGACATCGACCGGACGCGTTCCCCCGGTGTAGGTCTGCAGTTTTTGCATTTCGCTGTGGAGCTGGTAAAGATCCGTTCCGACACTGTCGACAATGTGCCGCGCCACCTCCGGCGCAAGCTTGTATCTTTCGATGAGCCAGCGTGCGACGTCTGCAGCTTTCAGCGGATCGATTTCGATGATCGGGAAGAGCTTCGCCCATGCATCGACCGATTTCCTGGACGCGGCAGCAAGCACGATCTTCAGTGAGGCGTTCGGTATGGCCTGCAGTGCCGCAAGATGCTCGAGACGGCTCTTCGTAACCTTTTCCGCATTCGCAACGATCAAAACCCTGTTCTGAGTAAATAAGGACGGGGTCAGTGCATCATCCATCAAACGCTCTGCGGGAATCTCTTCAAATTCTTTGGCCACGTATTTTTCGAAGACCCAGTCGCCGGTGAAAATTCGACTCCACACCGGCCTGGACTCTTCGAGCAGGAAGTCGTCCTCGCAGATGAAGCCGAAAACATTCGCTGCCTGCTTCGGCTGATATTGCGTGAATTCAGAAAACCTCATGGCGTTGTTTTGGCGTGCATCAACGATGCGACAAGCGATGATGAAAAACGGCGAGCCAGGCGCTCCTGCGCAAAGACATCTTCAGGTACGAACTCACTGGAAGTCTGTGCAAGTTCGAATACGTCCCGGAAAGTAAATCGATCATTTCGAAAGAGTTCCTTACCTGATTTTTTGTCGGTTACCACCACTTTCATATCCACCAGGATGCTGTAGGCGGAACCGCGTCCCTGCTGATCAAAGATGACCGGAACCGCAACAACGCTCAATACTTCACCGGTCATGAGAACGTCTCCGGTTTCCCCGGCAGTGACGGTATATCGTGTACGCCGGATCAACTCCTGGCGAACAGCCTCGGAAAGCCGCTGTTCGATGCGATAAGTCGTCGTCTTGTTCGCGAAAGTCGGAACTGCGATAGTCTGTCCTTGCCCCGCGTTGAAGTTCTTGTTGGCGAGCCGGTAGCCGCAGCCGGAAAGAAGAGACAGGAACAGGATCGTGTAAGCGCGGGCTTTACGCCCGCGTTCAAATACCGACAGAAGAATTTGTTGATGGTGCTTGAACGCGGGTGTAAAGCCCGCGCCTACATTCCTTCCCACGCCCCGTATGATAACAGACGTGGATGACGTCTTTCTTTACGCGTTGAAACTGCTGAAAGGCCGCGATTACTCGGTCGCGGGACTCCGCCGCAAACTCGAGTCGAAATTCGGCTCCGCCCCTGAAACCGTGATCCAGCAGCTGCTCCACAAGAACTTCCTCAACGACCGGCGGTTTGCCGAAACGTATGTGGCGAGGCGGAAACATCGTGGGCAGGCGGTTGTCCGCGAAGAGCTGCTGGCTCACGGCATTTCCGCCGGTATGGCGGACGAAGCGATCGCGCTGGCCGGGTGGCCCTCGCTTCGTGAGGCTCTGGCGGCTAAAATGAAAGGTTTGAAACTGCGTGCCCCTCTCCAATTGCGCGATGCCGCTCGTCTTTTCAGAGCCCTCCAGCGTCTTGGATATGAGGAGGACGCCATTCGAGAGGAAATAGAAAACATCGATGCACAGCAATGAGATTCGCCGGCGATTCCTCCAGTTCTTTGCGGACCGTGGCCATACCATCGTCAAAAGCTCCTCGCTGATTCCGGCTCAGGACCCGACGCTGCTGTTTGTCAATGCGGGCATGAACCAGTTCAAGGATGTTTTTCTCGGGCGGGAACAGCGCTCCTACAACACCGCCACGAGCAGCCAGAAGTGCGTTCGGGCGGGCGGCAAACATAATGACCTCGATAACGTCGGGCATACGCGCCGGCATCAAACGTTTTTCGAGATGCTGGGCAATTTTTCCTTCGGCGCTTATTTCAAGAAGGAAGCGATCGACTATGCCTGGACGCTTCTGACCAAAGAATTCGGGTTGTCCGCCGGCAAACTCTGGGTCACCGTTTTTCGCGAGGACGATACGGCGGCTGAGTTGTGGCGTACAGGGTCCCGGCGTCGCGGCCGATCGAATCATCCGCCTGGACGAGAAAGACAACTTCTGGCAGATGGGGGAAACCGGGCCATGTGGACCGTGTTCCGAAATTCATTACGATCTTGGCCCCGAAGCAAGCGAACTCGGGCACCCCAGCTGTGCGTTTCCCTGTGAATGCGGACGATATGTCGAGATCTGGAATCTCGTCTTCATGCAGTTCGACCGCAATTCGAATGGCCATCTCAATCCCCTCCCGAAGCCGTCCATCGATACGGGCATGGGACTGGAACGCATTGCCTCCGTTCTTGCAGGGCAAAATCAGCAACTACGAAACGGATCTGCTGCGTCCGATCATCGGCGAAGCGTCCCGAGATTTTCAGACGTGGAATACGGAACCTCTGCCGCATCCGACGTTTCACTCCGTATCATCGCCGATCACGTCCGCGCCGCGACCTTCCTGATCAGCGACGGCATCATTCCTTCAAACGAGGGCCGCGGCTATGTCTTGCGAAAGATCATGCGGCGCGGAATCCGCCAGGGCACGCTGCTGGGTTACAAGGAGCCGTTCCTGTACCAGCTGTCAGGCTTTGTCGTCGAAATGATGAAGGAGGCCTATCCGGATCTGGTGAATACCCGAGATTACGTCGCACGCGTGATCAAGACGGAAGAAGACCGATTTGCCTGCGATGGTCACCGTCGGACTGCAACGGCTCGAAGATGTCATTGAATCAGCTGACGAAGTCCGGCAAAGACTTGATCCCCGGCGTCGAGATTTTCAAACTTTACGACACCTACGGATTTCCTCTCGATTTCACGAAAGAAATTGCCGACGAAAAATCCATGCGCCTGGACATGGACGGCTTCAACGCCGAACTGGAAAAGCAGCGTGAACGTGCGCGACAGAGCTGGAAGGGAGACGAAGCGGCGGTTGCCCCGCTTTACGGCAAGTTCGTGGAAAAGGGCGGAACTCAGTTCCTCGGCTATCAGGCAGTGCGGTCGGAAAGCCGCGTCATCGGCATCCTGACGAATGGCGGGCCAGCCGACTCCGTCGAAGGGAAAGGCGCTGTGGCGGAAGTCATTCTCGATCGGACTCCGTTCTACGCCGAGTCCGGCGGTCAGGTTGGCGATGCCGGCACGCTCACATCACCGGATGGCGTAGCGCGTGTCCTCGATACCGCGGCACCGGTTCGAGGTGTCATTGTCCACAAAGTCGAATTGGAATTCGGCAAACTCAGCATCGGTAGCGAAGTCCATGCGCAAGTCGATGAAGAGCGGCGGCGGCGCATTGCTGCGAATCACACGGGCACCCACGTTTTGCACGCCGTTTTGCGCGAAACCCTGGGAACGCATGTAAAGCAGGCCGGCTCATTGGTCGCTCCCGACCGGCTCCGCTTCGATTACACACATTTTGCCCCTCTGACCGATCGGGAAATTGAAGAAATCGAGCAGAAGATCAACCAGGTCGTCTTCCGGAATCTGCCGGTCCAGACCCGGGTTATGGAAATCAATGAAGCTATCGCTGAAGGCGCACTCGCATTCTTTGGCGAAAAATACCAGCAACAGGTTCGAGTCGTTTCGATTCCGGACGTCAGCATGGAGCTGTGCGGCGGCACGCATACAAAGATGACGGGCGACGTCGGACTCTTCAAGATCGTCGGAGAATCCAGCATTGCTTCGGGAGTCCGCCGGATCGAAGCGTTGACAGGCTTCGGTACATATGTGCGGCTGGAAGAAGACGAAAATCTTATTCAAGAACTTGCCCACACTCTGCGCACCCCCCGAACGGAACTCACCCGCACCCTGACGCGCATTCTGGAACAGCAGCGGCAACTCGAAAGCGAACTCGAAACCTTGAAACGAAAGGCTGCCAACTCGCAAATCGGCAATCTCGTCGAAGCCCCGAAGGACATTCGAGGCGTGCCGGTCATTTCCCGGAAAGTCGAGGGTGTAGACCCCTCAATGCTCCGAGAACTCGCGGAAAACGCAGGTACAAAAATCGGTTCCGGAGTTGTTGTCCTCGGTTTAGCCTCTAACGGCAAGGCGTCGCTTGTGGCCGTCGTTTCGCAGGACCTGCAAAAGCGGCTGCACGCCGGAAAGATCATCAAGAAGGTAGCCGAACTCGTTGGAGGTAGCGGAGGGGGCCGACCCGATTTTGCTCAGGCGGGCGGTAAAGACTCCGAAAAACTGGAAGATGCATTACAGAATGTGTACAATATCGTGGCTGAATTCCTTAATTAGACCACTTCAGGTTGTGGGAAGCATGAAAAACCGAACACGAGCAGCAGAGCAGACGCGAGAGTTGCGAGTTCTTGTGCCTATGGTGCTTCTCGTGTTCCTGTTCCCGGCTTCCTCTCAGGCCGAGAACAAGATTCAAGCCTTCGTCAGCCCTGCCGGAAAAGTGGTCTTCACGAATTTAGTGGATAACACGCCGCAGCCTCCACTCCCCGTTCTTGCTCCGACGACGGATCGTCTTGCCGATGAGGTGCCCGTCTCTCTACGAAATCTGGTGGACACGATTTCAACGAATCACGGCGTGGATCCGGCGTTGGTTCGGGCTGTAATTAAAACCGAATCGAACTTCAACCGGTTCGCTGTTTCGAATAAAGGCGCGCTGGGTTTGATGCAGTTGATTCCGGATACCGGTAGACGATATGGCGTACGTGACTTCTTTGATCCTGAGCAGAACGTCGACGGCGGGGTCCGCTATCTGAGGTTCCTGCTCGAAAAGTTCAACGGAAACCTGGATCTCTCACTGGCTGCGTACAACGCGGGAGAAAACCTCGTCGAAAGACTGGGGCGAATTCCGCCGATTCCTGAAACGACGAGTTACGTCCGCCGGGTCCGATCCATGTACAAACAGAAGGCCGCCCCTCTTCTTGCTCCGCCGGCGCAGGCGATTGCGGCGAAAAGTGCGAGCGAACCTGAACCGCCACAACGAATTTTCAAGGTGGTAGACGAACGCGGAGTGGTGCACTTCTCAAATGTCGAACCAAACAATCATTGATGAGCGGAGCGAGCGAAAGCGCAAGGCCGCTAGGCCGCAGCCGTGAACAATCCCAAGCCCGCTGGGGCAAAACCGGTAACTGATGCGAATTAACGCAGTTCTACTCACTGCGCTCCTGTCTGTTTCCACCTTCGCCGCACCACAAGCGCAAAACTCTCCCCTGCTGCAAAAAGCTCGCCAGGCTTACACTGCCGCGCAAGCCATGGAAGCCACCCTCAATGAAAAACCCGAAGGTCAACGAACAAGAGCGGAATACCTGAAGGTCATCAACGCGTATCAACGAACCTACATCATCACCCCTCACACGGGCTTTGCCGACGACGCATTGATGAGCATTGCGCGGCTCTACGAGCAGATAAAAGCGAATGCCGACGCGGTCAAAACGCTGAAATACATGATTCGTGAATACCCGGCGACGCCGTTCAAAGATGCGGCCGAAAAGGATATTGCACGCCTCAACGGCGTTACCACGATTTCCAGGACGGCATCCGTCGATAACATCCGGTACTGGGAAGCGCAGAATGCCGTCCGGGTCGTCGTCGATGTCGGCGCGGAAGTCGGTTTTACGCAGGGTGATGCGAAAGGTCCCGATCGCGTTTTCATCGATATTGCACCTGCCCGCTTGAACTCGATGCTCGTTGGAAAGCAGTGGCCGGTCAAGTCAGGATTGCTGCAACAGATTCGTGTCGGCCAGTACGACGCGTCTACCGTTCGGGTCGTTCTGGATGTCGGCGCCATCGCGCGGGTGACAAGTCTCTTGCTGCGCGATCCGGATCGCCTGATCATCGACGTTATCGGTAAAGACGTTCCCGGCGTTCCGGCAGTGGCCAGTCCGGACGCAGATACCGGGGTCACGGGTGTTGCCGCAACTTCTGCGGCGCCTGCAAACGACTCGGCAACACTATCCGCACCGCCGCAGCCTTCGGTACCTGCTCCGGCGAAGGCCGCTGCCAAAACCACGACGACGCCCCCGGCAGCAGCAGCGAAGAAGACTGCCGACGCCAAGCCGGCACCCAGTGCTCCATCTGCCGACAAACTGGCCGGTAAAGTGATTGTTCCGGCAAAAGCAACGAACACGGGAGCCCGATCGCTGGTGCGAAGCCTCGGTTTGAAGCTGTCCCGCGTTGTGATCGACGCCGGACATGGCGGCCACGATACCGGCACCATTGGACCAGGCGGATATACTGAAAAGGAACTGGTCCTCGATGTCGCCAACAGGTTGAAAGCCCTGATTGAGAATGAACTCGGCGCCGAGGTCGTGATGACCAGGAGTGACGACAGCTTTGTGGCGCTCGAGAACCGGACCGCTATCGCCAATCAGCAGCAGGCCGACCTCTTTATATCGATTCACGCCAATTCGAGCCGCGTCCGCTCCGTGCATGGCGTCGAAACGTACTATTTGAACTTCACCTCTTCGCGGGAGGCCCTGGAAACGGCTTCGCGGGAAAACGCTTCATCCGAGCGTTCGATCCATGAACTGCAGGATCTGGTAAAAAAGATCATGCTTCGCGACAAAGTGGACGAATCGCGCGAACTGGCGCAACACATCGAACACTCTCTTGCGGTCCGTAAGGGGTCCGGGCTCGACCGTGGCGTCAAGCAAGCGCCGTTTGTGGTGCTCATCGGCGCCAACATGCCGTCGATCCTTTCCGAAATCTGCTTTATCAGCAATCCTCAAGATGAAAAAAATGTCAAGAACCCGGAAACCCGGCAGGCGATTGCCGAGTCTCTGTTCGACGGTGTAAGATCTTACGCAGAGTCTTTAAGCGGAACCAAGACCGCGAAAGCCCAAGACAAAGAAAATTAAGGAATTATTGGAGATCGCAGCCCGCAGCCTCAGCATTTGAAATGCTGAGGCTGCGGGTTGCAATCACCAATGACTGAAACGCATGCATAAACTGGGGTTCTGGAGCCTGTTGCTGACCATTATCGTCAGCCCGGTTCTGCAGGGCCAGTCGCGGGAATCTGTTCTCAAGGCGATTCAACAAACCTCGAAGTGGTCTCCTGCCGATCAACCCATTCAGTACGACGAAAAGAACATTGAGGCCTTTGCCGGTAAACGCGCCGCAACCCTCCTTCATTACGGCCTGTTGGGTGTAACCACCCAGAACTTGAGCAGTCCCGAGGGTAACGTGCATCTGACGTTGTATCAGATGTCGGATGCGAGCGCGGCGTATGGTTTGTACACGCTGGATCGTAACGTCGATCAGCCAGGCTTTGCAGCACTGCCGCTCGGTACGGAAGGCTTCCGCCTCGGCAATCGCTCGGAGTTCTGGCAGGCAAAATACGTCGTCAAGTTAGAAGGCAGTCCTGGGGCAATGGAGAGCCTGGCTCGAACCGTTTCTCAAAATATCTTTGGCAGTTCCCGAAAGCCTCCGGTTTCGACGCACCTGCCTCCGGAGAATATGGTGCAGGGCTCGGAACGCTATGCCGTGGATGCAGCGGGGATTGCCCGTAATCTCGACGTCGACCCGCAGAAGCTGGGCTTCGACGACAGTGTTGAAGTGGCGACAGCCGATTACCGGGTTAACGGCAAGACCGCCCATCTGATGCTCCTGATGTATCCGGATCAACAGCTCGCGAAAAAATACGAAGAGCAGTGGTCGGCAGATGACGCAGCCGGCACCCAGACCCGCAAGCGCACTGGAGCGATCCTCGCCATGGTTCGAGGCTCGCACGATCCGGCGGTGTTAAAAGCGATCCTGGATGGCGTGAGCTATGAAACACAAGTAACCTGGGACCAGCCCCGGCCCGATATTTCCATCCGCGATGTCATTCTGACCATCTTCAGTTTCATCGGGATTGCGTTACTTTTTACGGTCGTTGTCGGCCTGAGTTTCGGCGGCGTGCGCATTTTTGTCAAAGCACGCTATCCGGACAAGATCTTTGATCGGGCGGAGGACATGGAAATCATCCAACTCAAGTTGATTCAAGGAGTTGCAACGAAGGAGCTGCACGAATAATTTGCCCCGGTTTCGCGCGGGCGAATTAACCCTAATGCCGTGAATATTTTGAAAACACTCGAAAATAATTCGTTGACAAGGTATACCCCCCTATCTAAATTTACTGCATTGGAGCGTGACCTCGTTTGCTGGACGAGGTTTTCGATCCTTTTTCTCTTTACAACTATTGCTCACCCGGCAGGGTGAGCATTTTTTTGCCGGCGTAGCTCAGTTGGTAGAGCAGCTGATTCGTAATCAGCAGGTCAGCGGTTCAAGTCCGCTCGCCGGCTCTTTCATAATAAACGACTTAGCCCCAGTGATAAGCCGGGGCTAAGTTCACACTGTGCCGGATTCTGTACCGGGTCGGCCACGTTGACCGATCCCCTATCCCACCAGTTGCAGCGCCTCGGGTGCCTCGAGGATTGCGGCCACCTCGTCCTCTTTCGCTGCACGCGCGGCTTCCTCCGCCTGGTTGCCGCGAAGACTGTGGATTTCGGCCAAAAAAACGGAGAACAATTTCTTGAATTAGAAATTGTTCTCCCCGTGTCCCGCTAGATCGCCATTCGTGTTGCGGAGGCGCTCCAGTCGGTCCAGCCCGCCTTGCCGAAGGCACGAACCTGAAATGCATAAGTTGTGCCCGGCGTGAGGCCGGTGACGGTTAGCGGTTTCCTGGCGATGGCCAGCGTTGCCGTGGTCCATGTGCCAGGGAGTCCGTTGATCACCGGGGCCCAGTGCACTTCATAATTGTGTGCACCTTGAATCGGTGAAACGGACACGTTGAATTGGCCGGTAACCCCCTGCTCGATCTCCGGCGCTCCCGGCGTGGGCAGCGGTTGCGGTTCCGAGCGGACACGTGGCGGCAGCGGGATGAATCCGCTGGACGTCAGTACCGCCGGATCGCCGTTCGCTACCTTGAGAGCGTAGGAGCCGAGCAGATCGAGGTCGTGCTCGAGCGTCAGACGGTCCTTTTCGCGCTGGGCAATCTCCTTCGGGCCGCCCTCTTTCGAGGCGGCGTTGGAGCTTGCCAGGTTGTCGGCATCTTGCTTGAGCGTGGCGAGTGGAATGGGCGGCGTCGTGAATATGTTAACGTTGGCACCCATGTCCGTGAATACCGTGTGTGAGCGCGACAAAAGATCGTCGAGCTTTGCACGCCGGAAGTTGCGTCGAATGTTCAATTTTTGGGTCGTAGTCATTTGGTTTTCCTTCGATTATTGGTTAACGGTGAGTGGCTCAAAGTTTCGACAATGCTGGAGATCCGGACCTGAGCCTTCCCCGAATCCTCCAAACTTGCCAGGCGTCGTATAAATGTGAGCGGTGCGCCGAGCGTTGTCTCAAATACCGAACTTGATTTTTCCATCAACATGCTCATGATCATTTCCTTTCAACTCCATCGTTGGCCTCTTTTTTTGGCCCATACTTATATAAATCCCCGCAAAACGGAAAGTGACTGAAACATTTTTTAAGTTGCTGAATGCGAGCGACTTAGTGCGACGCAAAAACTATCGTGTTGCGGCCCAAACCAGTTTTTTGCAAATCGGCAGGTGGTCGATCGTGACGAACACGTGTCGATCGCGACGAACACGTGTCGATCGCGACGAACACGTGTCGATCGCGACGAACACGTGTCGATCGCGACGAACACGTGTCGATTGCGACGAACACGTGTCGATCGTGACGAACACGTGTCGATCGTGACGAACACGTGTCGATCGTGACGAACAGGTGTCGATCGCGACGAACACGTGTCGATCGCGACGAACACGTGTCGATCGCGACGAACACGTGTCGATCGCGACGAACACGTGTCGATCGCGACGAACACGTGTCGATCGCGACGAACACGTGTCGATCGTGACGAACACGTGTCGATCGCGACGAACACGTGTCGATCGTGACGAACACGTGTCGATCGTGACGAACACGTGTCGATCGTGACGAACACGTGTCGATCGCGACGAACACGTGTCGATCGTGACGAACGCGTGTCGATCGTGACGAACGCGTGTCGATCGCGACGAACAGGTTAGCGTGACTGCCCTCAGCCAGACATTGCAACTCGGTATTCCCAGGGTCCTTCTCGCCAGAGTCGCGAGCGACTCTTACGACGTCACTTCAGATGGCCAACGGTTCGTTGTGTTGTCAAACGTGGACAATGAGCCCTTAATGCCGATTCATATCGTCGTCAATTGGGCCAGCGAAAGATACTGAAGAAGGATGGATAAGCCACGGATTTGAACGGATTGAAATCCGCTGAATCCGTTCAATCCGTGGCTCATTACGTCGATCGCGAGTGTAGTCCAAGAATTAAATGGACATTCCGTCACTGTAGGCGCGCTCTATGAGCGCGGATAGTCGGAATAAGCGGCCGTGGCGAGTTGCTCCCGGACGCGGGAGGGCGCCGAGGTCTCATAACCGTGCATTATGTGACTCACGATGGGGCGAAATGGAGCCCTTTGGGCTGTCGGGCGGCAGAAATGAGCCGGGGCGCGGTGGAAATTAGCCGAGGGCAAATCAGAGCAAAAGCAACAACAACTGCGAGTCTGTTTCTAAACATAACGCCCTTCGCGCTAGCAGATCGTTAGCTCAACAGGGGCCGGTACTGCGGCTTGCCGGGTTGTTCGTGCCGTCCCGTAGAAAAAGACGCAATTGCCCCGAAACAACCCGCTTGAATGGGAGATCATGTCGACAATTCGCAAGCCCTGCGCCCTTCACTGGAAAGCTATTGCTTTTCTCTTCCACCCCGCGCACTTCGGCGTCAGAATCTCAAGGCGAAGAGCCGGTGTGCGTGCCTGCCAAAGTGGCGCTGCGCGGCAAACCGCAGCAGCAGGGACAATGGCGAAGACGACCGTACCGTATTGGAATGCACTCAATCCGAGCAGCAAGCACAGGTGGAAACCGATCCAGGGTTTGGAAGGTATCGCCGAGGAACTTACGTTGAGCATCGACGTGGGTACAGGCGAATACACGCGCTTAACGAGATTCAATCCCGGTGCGGATACTAGCGCGTTCGGCAGTAAGAGTCACGACTACCCCGAAGAAGTCTTTATAGTGACCGGGCGACTTTATGACCAGGCGTTTAACATGTGGCTGGAGACCGGACACTATTGCAGCAGGCCACCCGGAGAGGTTCATGGCCCTTTCCGAACCGATATCGGTTGTGTGGTTCTCGAAGTGTCGTTCCCAAATAGACATCGCTTATGAAAGGTCAGAGATCCCAGGGCATTTTGACAACGCATGTCGGCAGTCTTCCCCGCCCCAAGGATCTTCTCGATCTCATGAAAGCCAAAGTGACGGGCACTCCTCCCGACGCACAGCTGTACGAAGGTAAGCTTCGGAGCGCAGTCGTCGAATGTGTTTCCAGGCAGGCCGAAACCGGAATCGATGTCCTGAACGATGGCGAGCAATCGAAGCCTGGCTTCTTTACCTATATTCGCGAGCGATTGGAAGGCTTCGAACCCCGGCCGCAGCGGCCGACGCAAGCTTGGCCACTCGAAGTGAACGCATTCCCGGAATACTACGAACAGTATTTCAAGGAGGCCATGGGCGGCGGCGCCGTCGCGCCGATCGTTCCGATGGTCTGTACGGGACCAATCCGGTATTGTGGCGCCGAACCGCTCAACCGTGACATCGAAAACCTCAAAGCGGCCGCTTCCCCGGTTAAAGCTCATGCCGCATTCATGTCGTCGATAGCGCCCAGCGGCACGGGAGCCAACGACTACTACCGTACCGAAGAAGAGTTCTTTCATGCTGCCGGCGCGGCGCTTCGCACGGAATATCATGCAATCATTGAAGCAGGCTTCCTGCTCCAGATTGACGATCCTTTCCTCACGGACATCTTTGCAGATCCTGCGTGTGATGCTTCCGGCCGGCATAGACGTGCCTCCATGTTCGTCGAAGCAATCAATGAAAGTCTGCGCGGGATTCCAGAAGAAAAGATTCGCTTTCATACCTGTTACGGTATTAACGAGGGACCGCGGATCTACGACGCGCCTCTCGATCAGATTGTGCCCTACATGCTGAAGATTCATGCCGGCGCATACAGCTTCGAGGCAGCAAACCCGCGGACGAACACGAATATCATCTGTGGGAACGCGTGAAGCTTCCGGAGGGCAAAATCCTCATTCCCGGTGTGATTACGCACGCCAGCAACATCGTTGAGCATCCGGAACTGATTGCCGAACGCCTTGTCCGGTTTGCGAAACTCGTTGGCCGTGAAAATGTGATCGCCGGAGCAGACTGCGGGTTTTCGTCACAGGCAACATACCGTCCGGAAGTTCATCCGACTGTCGTCTGGGCAAAGTTCGGCCTTACGGGACGGAGCCCGGCTGGCAAGCAAGCACCTGTGGTCTTCGGGTACGGCGTTCTAAGATATTCCGACTGGAACGGTTGTTCATCCGGAGGCAAGCAGGGATTGAAGGAGGCGCAGGGCTTCCCAAATGACTTCGACGGCATTGTCGCCGGCGCTCCCGCAGCATACGGGACGCATCTGACCGCGTCTGCGGCGTGGATTGGACAGGCGGTAAACCGCACCGAGTCCAGTTATATTCCTTCCACAGAGTTTTCGCTGATTCCGGGTGTGTATCAGGTCGTTCAATCGTTCGCGGATCCTACCGGAGGAAAATGGCAGATCACTTAACAAGGCTGCATTGAACCGAAATGCCGTCGGATGGGCGCGAGCTATATCACCTGGCCCTCGATGGGAAATTGATGGCTGTCTCGCGCCAGTGGCTCTATTCGACACTCCACTCACCTTTCAGCGAGGGCAACTCCCAAGAACGCATCGTTACGATGTCGCACCGGTTGGGCGATTTCTGCTCGCGGTCCCGAAAGCAACTCTGCAGCTCCTCCGATCGTCGCCGTGATGAATTGGACAGCCGGCCTCGAAAAGAAACATGAAGGTAGCCGTAGGCATTTTCGTGCCTTGTTCTCCCCAGGAGACGCATCCTGTCCGCCCCAGCTCCTTTTTTTCCAGCGAGTTAGGTGGTATTGTACGCGACCACGGTTGTTTGGAGGGCAAGTGCGTAAGCCATCACGACTTCTATACACTCTGGCGGTCTTCCTAACGAGCTTTTATGCGATATGGTGCGGGCGTGGCGTGGAACCAACAGCCGCCTTGTTTGCGGCGACTACACAGCAACAGCAACAGGCGCAGACCAGGCCCGTTATTTCAGATCCGCAAGAAGCGTTGGAGGCGTTGCTCGCCGGCATTCGGAGGTTCGACAAGTTGCCAGCTTATCGGGAACGAGTCAAAAGTATCCGGGAGGATGCAGAGTGGCTGCGAAAATCCCGCCGGAATTGGCCATCAGCAAATTACAGCGGGTTTACATTAGATATTCAATTGGACCTGGATCTCCTCAATGCACTCACAACACGAGACAGCTCCGATCTGGAACAGATGCGGATCGTTGCGCAAGATCTCAACATCAAGCGGCGCCAGTGCCGCCAACTCGGTGGACCGCACACGGTGAGCGTCAGTGTGAGCACCAAGGACAAATCAGACCATGAAGTTGGTGGATTCGAGGTGTGGTTCGTTAAAAAGGGATTCGAGAAGCAACAACAATATTATCGATCGTTTCCAACATACAGCAGCCCTGCTCGTCGGGATTTTCCCGATGCAGGTTACTATGTGCTCTGGGCAGCCCACCCCGGCGAACCCTCTAAAACTGGGTTCAAGAAAGATGTCGAAGTTGGCCCGGGAGCCCAGGTATTGATCGATCTCACCCCACCTTTGTTCTAGTTATGTTGTGGTTCCGCAAACTACAAACTGAAGTTGGCCAGATCTCGGCAGCACTAATGACGACCATTGGTGGCTTTCTGATACCTCCCCCGATAGGCTTTCTCAGCACCGACGTTCAGATGTGGCCGAAAGTCGGAGGGTACGTCATTGGCATTATCACAACTTTGCTCATCGTCATTGGCCAGAACACAAAGCAGCGCCGGTTCACAAAGACATGGTTTGCAACGACTGTGATTGCACTCCTGCTCGCAATCATGGCATTTTTTGGCTACCGATACGTCACGAGTACCCGCACATGCGCCTATTATGACCAATGGAAGATCATAGGATCCGAGTTGTCCGCCGACGCAATCGATTATGAACGCGATCACCCGCGTGCCAGTTGTGAAGAATTGCTGAAAGCGTTTACGGGCGACGTCAAGGAGATTTGGAGCGAAACCTCGCTTCGAGGCTCAGAATTTCTATTGAGTATCACCTATCTTTCCGTTCTTCCACTGCTAACCGTCGCATCAATCGCAAGCTTGCAGGCCTATCGATGCAGCCGGAACCGACGATAGCAAATATTTACCGGTGGACAAAGTGGTTGCATACGTTACCGGTGCTGCACTAGCTGCTTTGTATCAAGTAATGCCAGTGTGGGCGCCATTTTGAGAGGAGACAAAGTCCTCGGTGGCCTCTTCCCCTGCTTGTATAGTGACCTGGGGAGGGACTATGCGGCGAGTACTATTGTTCCTGAGCACCGTCGCCATCGGCCTTGGCGTGGCGGCATTCCAATCGCAGCAGAAACCGGCGGGAACCGGTCACAATGGAAAGGCTTATCGCTTCAATAAAGTAAGAGAAGGCGTCTATCACGTCATCGGAACCGGCGCGCTGACGGTGGTGGGTAATTCGTCCGTCATCGTCAACGACGACGATGTGATTCTCGTAGATGACCACGTATCGCCCGCCGCGGCATGGGTGTTGCTCGACGAATTGAAAGACATCACCACCAAGCCCGTTCGATATGTCATCAATACCCATTTTCACTACGACCACGCGCACGGCAACCAAGTTTTCGCAAAAGATGTCAACATCATTGGCCACGAATTCACTCGGGAAATGCTGCTGGGAGGAAAGTCGAAAGAGATGCCTCTCTATCAGAATTACGTCAACGGCCTTCCAGCACAGATCGAGAACTTGAAGAAGGCCGTAGCGGCGGAATCCGACGTGGGGAAAAAAGCCGCTGCACAAACGCGCCTCGACATCGCGCAGAATAATGCGGCTTCGCAGGCCGAACTCAAGCCCACGCCGCCGAATGTGACGCTGCGCACGGAAATGACGTTGCATCGCTCGTTTCAGGGCAGCGATCGCGAAATTCAGATCCGCTTTATCGGACGCGCACACACGGGTGGCGATGTCATTGTGTACTTGCCCAGGGAAAAAGTCGTCATGACCGGCGACATGCTTGTTGGAGCAGGCATTTCGAATATGAGCGACGCTTACGTCAACGAGTGGGTGTCGACGCTCGACAATCTGAAGAAGATCGATTTCGAAACCGTGCTTCCCGGCCACGGCGAAGCGTTCACAGACAAAGCGAAGATTGAGTACTGGCAGGCGTACCTGCGGGACGTTTGGACCGAGGTCGGCAAGTTAAAACAGCAAGGCGTGTCTGCCGAAGATGCAGCGAAACGAGCGGATTTGACGAAGCATAAAGACCATTTTCCAACGATCAATGGTCCGGGACTCCCGCTGATCGCCGTCAATCGGATCTACCAGTTGCTCGACCAGAAATAGCGTTCCCAACGTTCCAACTGGCTGGAAGGCATTTCGGTAAAAAGAGGTCATCGACGGATCGACGATCGACAAACTGCAACAACACGTTTTTCCCGATTCGGAGGCATCGGATGATAAGAAACTTTCTGGCAATCCTCATTCTGCCTGCGATGGCAGGGCCGCTGCTCGCCCACCATTCGGAAGCAGCGGACTACGACCTCAACAAGAAGGTGAACATCACCGGGACGATCACGAAAGTCGAGTGGCAGAACCCACACATCCGGTTCTGTCTCGATGTGAAAGACGGTGCCGGCAACGTGACCGCATGGGGAATTTCCGCGGCGCCCCCGGGAGCGCTGAAGCTCAGAGGCGTTACGATGGGAGACCTTGCAATCGGCGCCGTGATTCGTGTCACAGGCGCGCGGGCTCGTGACGGCTCCAACAGAGCCTCCAGCCACGGCATGACATTTGCCGACGGCAGGAGTGTCATGCTCGGGCCCGCCGAATTCGAGTCTCCGAGCGGAAACCCGCCTCCAAGCGGCACGCCAATTAATTGCCGCTGAATTCTGTACCGCAATCAGCGCGGAATTTCCTGGCGAGGCCCGTTTAGTGTTAAGACGGCTCTTGAAATACGGGAACGGAGCGTTAAGAGAGCAAGGCCGATCTGACTTATGGATGTGCTGAAACAACTTGACCAAGCCCTTGATGCCAGGTAGTGAGACGTGGTGTGACTGACTCCTCACTAGAAGAACGCAAGACTCTTCTGACGATTGCAGACCGCACCTTACGCGCTTATGGCGTGTTCTGAAGGATGGAGAGCCTCCGCTTGATGACGTCGTCATTCGGATTTATCGCGGCAGCTTGGCGATAAATCTCAATGGCTACGTCTTTCTTTTGCAGCGCTTCCAGAGTGCGACCCCAGGAGTATAAAAGGTTCGCGTCCGGCGCCGGGGCACGGTCGGACGCTTTGCGATAGAGTTCATCGGCGCTTTGCCAACGGCCATTCACCGCAGAGCAGTTCGCCAGAAGCCAATAACTTTCCCAATCATTCGGTTTAATCGTTAGTGCCCGATCGAGCAGCGGCCGCGTCTCATCGCACTTCTCGGGATTGATCTGGGCTGACGTGCGAGCCAGGTACAAGAGCGCGGTCAGATTGAATGGCATGATCCGCAAGCTGGCTCCGAAGTGCTCTTTTGCCTCGTCCAGTCGTTTTTTATCCAACAGCGCCATGGCGTACCCGAGCTGTCCCGTCATGTTGTTTGGATATAGGTGAACCATATTGCCGTAAAAAGCGAAGTTGTCTCGCCAGATGTAATTGTGGGAAATGCAAAGCAATATGGCAGTGCCGGTTACGCCGGCCGCAGTCAACCGTTGAATTCTGAGTGTGGGAATCGCGGACCACAGAACACCCGCCAGCAGCGCTATAGCAAACACCGGCCGATACAAGAAGCGTTCTGCCATGATTGCCCCGATCGGCATGAACCAGTTGGAAACTGGAAGGAGTGTTACATAAAAAAACAAGATACTGAATGCGATCACCGGTCGAGTCCGTGCGACGAGAACCGCAAACACGATAGTTCCAGCCACGAGCAATAGCCCCACCCATGCATCCCAATCATGGATGCCGGCGAGCGGAATCGAGTTGTATTCATACACTCCAATGACGTTGATCGGCGCTAAGAGGAGCTTGAAGTACTGAATGAATACTCGACCAGATGTCATCCACCGCTGAACGGTCGGCATATTCCCGCTGAAGTACTGATTGCCCAATGGCACTCCGAGCGAACCGAGCACCCGGAACCGCAAGGCGAGGTATCCGACCGCCACTCCGCCAAGCACAGCAAATCGCCTCCAGTTGAGGAGAACGTTTTTGATGCCGCCGTCGAACAACATCATGTCGAGCGCCATGATCGCAGGAAATGTGATCGCGCTCTCTTTTGACAACAGGCTCAGAAAAAACAACACCGCTGTTGCGCCGGTGCGGCGATCCCGGAACAACAGCCATGCCGCCATGAAAAGACATGCGGAGAGTAATTCGCTACGACCGACGATCCCAACCACGCTTTCCGTATGGACTGGATGGATTAGATACACCGCAGCCGCCGCCCATGCCGCCGGTATCGAGGAAAGCAAACGGTAGCTCACAAAGAACACGAGCACGCCGTTCAGCACATGGAGAACAAGGTTCATCAGACGATATCCGGGAGCCCAGAGCCCCCAGATGGAGTAGTCGATCGAGAAACTGAGTATCGTTAGCGGACGGTAGACG
This sequence comes from uncultured Acidobacteriota bacterium, assembly GCA_963738025.1. Classification (GTDB taxonomy): domain Bacteria; phylum Acidobacteriota; class Terriglobia; order 20CM-2-55-15; family 20CM-2-55-15; genus 20CM-2-55-15. The sequence continues at coordinate 194,674 of CAVTWA010000020.1, forward strand.
CCACCAATTCCCAGTTTTGCCGGCCAGTACTGCTCCGATAAGAACCGCAGCGGCTCGATGTGCCGGATCGCATCATTGCCCGAAACAGCAATCCGATCATCTTGGATGAAAGGATTGAAAATGGAGTTGGCATAACAGATGACTACAACCACAATGCAGAATGCAAGAACCCGTAACGTCATACGCCGCCATTATGCAGAAGGGACGTAATCCGAACAAATTACTGGGACGAACAACGCGGGCTCGTTGACGTTTCGCAAAGCGACAAGCTTCCGCGCTGTTCAGAACGGCAGGAAAGCCGCGAGGGCGGCATCAAACACGAAATTAGCACGAAGTTGGCCGGCTTGAAGTACACCGATCAAAGGATCTTCCGGCGCTCTTTTACTCAGGGCAAGTTTTTCACGAACTCAGGCTTTCCCTGATTGTGCCGCACGATGTAATTCTGAACAATGCTTCTGTAGGGCCGAAAATGTAAGTCGCATAAACCGTCGATCGTCGCCCTAGTTAGGCGACGGCAGTGAGGAAGCTTAGATATGCATCGTTTCAATGTAGGACAGCAGGTAATAATCCGACGCAATGAGCCAAGTGCTTTTGCTGGACTGCCAGCCGTCGTAAATGATGTCCAGGCCAATGACCGGGGTGTATCCATCCTTGATCGGTATGTTGTCGTCTTTTCGTGGGGAGAAAAGCAGACGTTTTATGAGCCGCAACTAGAAAAGGTTACGGACAGATCGGATCCATTATGATCTAGCAAACGCCGATCTGCCAACCATGCGAAGAAAGCGCCGGTGGCTCTTGGCGTATCAAGAGACGGCGTTGAACTATTTACATTTCCGTTGAGGCTGCAGGGGAGGTCGTCCATGCAGAGTACAGTTTCATTGATCAGAAAGTTAAAATCGCGCGCAATCTTTCCGTAAAAGCTCGATTGGCTTGGTGGCGTGCGCGCCGTCATAGCCGAATCGGTTCTTGCCAAACATCAATTATTGATTCTCAACCGTCCGCGTCGTCGTGCGTCAAATGTGCTTCCCCTGGACAGGCTCATCACTGCAATCTGTTCACTTTGGATTAAGCCGAATCGGTTTCTGCGATAGCGATCGTCTTCAAGCCATCCACCTTGTTGAGTTTTCATCGCGCAGTGGTGAAACGGAAATATCGGCTCCTATTTTCAGCGAAGGCGAAAACAAAGGGTCCGGAAGGTCCAACTTCAGAGTTGATTCGCTCTGTTGTCGAAATGAAACAGCACAATCCGACCTCGGGATGTCCTGACATCGCCGATCAGATCAATTTGGCGTTTGGGACCTCTATTAATGTGGGAATTCGGGAGGTATTGGAGGCCACCGCTGGCTTTCGCCCCGCGGTGGCTCGTCCACGTAACAGCACTATTTGTTCGCTCTCAGGATTCCTGACGTAAAGAGCTGATCACGGCCGCAACGGCGCTCCGCCCACCACGTAGTAGATGACTAGGATTATGAGCACGAGCCCAAAAATCCCCACACCTCCGCCAGTTCCCCATCGTGAATACCCGTAGTAGCCGCCCCCGCCGCCGAATAACAGTAACAAGACAATAATTAATAGCAGCATTCCAAGTCCTCCTCGATCAAAATAATTTCAGGTCGCACGTCATCACAATGTTCCATGACAGGCATTCCGGTGGAACGTGGTCACCACAATCCGACACACAGTCAGCGGATAGAATCAGCGTCTCCCCGGTCAGCCTGTTTGCTTAGCCATTCGTCTGCTCTCCGCTCAGCTACTTCTTTAGCCAGGCCGTATCTCTCTTGCAGCTTCCCTACGAACTTGTCGCGCGTTCCGGCAATGTAGTCCAAGTCATCGTCCGTCAGCTTGGCCCATCCCTGTTTGACCGATCCCTTAAGTTGCTTCCACTTTCCTTCGAGTTGGTCCCAATTCATTTTTTTTCTCCATTGGTTAAATATTGCGATCCCGCTATCCTGATTCATTCACGCGTCCATAACCCAAGTTCTGCGCTAAAACTTAAATTGGGGACCAAGACCAACGCTGAGATTGTGATGGACGCCCTCCGACCAGTACATGAAGTCGCCAACGTCCAGTCGAAATCCCACTGGCCCGACATAAAACTCGGTTCCAACACCTGGATATAGAGCAGCGTGAGTATTATTGTCGCCGAAGTTAGTTACTGAGTTTGACAGACCGTTCGTGATAGTTCCGTTCGATACACCAAAGCGGATGAAACCACCCTGAACGGTTCCGAAGAATCTTGCGTGCTCGGTTCCTATTATCAGTTTAGGTCCGACAAGTCCGCGCAACAGCGTTACTGGAGATCGTGATATCGTTGCTGTCGTCGATGTCGAAGTGATGAGGTTAAGATTTTGTTCAAAGTCGTACGTGAGTCCGCCTTCTAATTGTGCATAGCGCGCTACGTTGAAGCCGATACGAGCGCCGATGCCCCCAAAATTGGCATTTCCCGCTTCATTGAGCCGGAGGTAGTCGCCAAATACGCCGACCTCGGCGTGATCATGTTCCTGAGCAAGGACAGACGGAACGAAAATCAGAATCGATACAATGATGCTTAGAAGCCCCAGTCGTTTCATATTTGATCCCTTTCGCAAATGTTGCCGAGTTGAAGGCACTAACGGTAAAGCAAGCAGTTAGGGCACCACTTCAATGTTACTTTCGGGTCGAGTTGCAACTTATGGGTCCTCTGGGAAATGTGTGGGCGAGTTCGCCACGATAGGTTTGCCCAAGAGCGCACAAATAAGGAAGGGGAGTGTTTCGTTTAACCTGAATTATGCACAGAATTGCCCTGTTTCCGACGGCATCGATCCCACTGAAGGCACTGTTCAGCGCGGTTGTGTGGTGATTGTCAGCGTGATTCGTCGCCGATGTGTGCGTTGAACTAGCCTTCCATAGCAATCATTAATTGAAGTAGATTCCCCATTTTCCAAGCCCATGTTTAATTTGCAGTCGGTGCATAAATTTCTATGCACAGCGGCGAATGGGAATCAGCAAAGCGGCGCGACGATGACCGGCTTGAAGCCGGACGGTCGCGGCGCAACGTTGCGCAACCGCGACATCAAACGCTGGAAGACTGTCTTCTCTTCATAGTGATCGCTGTAGCTGATTCCAGTCCGGCCGGCATGACGCCAGATCTTGGCCGCGATAAAGAGAAAACGGAGTCGTGAGGTCGCCAGAGTCGTGTGTTTCAGCGCGTTGACATCCGATTGCGGTTCGCGGTTGAACAGCATCAGCCAGGCGTTCAGGTTGTAAGCCAGCATGGCCAACTGAAAGTGATTCCGGTTCACGTCAAACCGGCCTGATGGATGGGCCGCCAGCCCGGCATCATTGTTGGCTTCTTTGATGAGATTCTAGGCGCCAGCGCGTTGGTTATAGAACCACACGACCAGTGGGACTGGATCTTTCAGGTTCGTCACGAACACTCTGTATTTATAAGGCCGCGTTTCAAACAGCTGATATTGAACCTCATCCTGCGGTTCGTGTTCTTCGTTCTTGTCGTAACGCAAGGCGATAAACCGGTGCGCTTTTGTCCAGCCCTCCGGTTGATAGACAAACTCGCATTGTTCATTGGCATCCGTTTTCGGCGACGGTTTCCAGTCTGCCTGCTCGAGTTGTTCGACCAATCGTGAGGTTTTGCGTGCGACGATCACGAATCCGCAGTTTGCCTCTTCGTAAGCCTGGACGGCTTCGGCACAATAAAATCCCGAATCGGCCCGTGCCGATATGTCGTGGATGCCTTCGGGCAGCGCGGCGATGGCGTTCTTCAGATGCTCATAGACCTGCTTGCCGGTCGGACGATCGCCATTACGCAATTCGCCCCATAGGTATTCCCGCGTTTCCGCAATGAAGGTCAGCATCGGCTGGTAGCTCTTCTTGCCTTTGTTTTTCGGATTATAACTTTTGCGGCCCCCCATCTGATTGCCGTAGAGCGTGTGCACCGTCGTGTCGGTGTCCAGCGTTACTGCTTTCAGCCGGATGTTGGCCGCTTGCCATACACGCTGCCGCATGGCGCGTTGGATTTTCAGGATTTGCATCGTCACGTTCAGGTGCAACGATGTCAGGAAGCGCCACAGCGTCGACTGCGGCGGCAGTCTCGGTTCTGAGAGAATCCCCGTCAACATCGGATCATGAGCGATAAAGCGCAGTTGATTCAAACGCGGAAATCCGATGTAGAGGCCCAGCACAATGCCCAACACGAATTTGTAAAGGCTCATCACTCGCGTCTCGCGACTGCACGTGATGGTGTTTTCGACTAACTCTTTGAATCCCAACTTCTCCAGCATCGTCGCCACAGGAAGTAATCCGCCATAAGCGGTCAGATTCTTCCCGTTAAACTCGAACGGCGTCGAAGGCCCGATTTTATTGGGTTGCCAATGTGTGTCTTGAAACGCTTGTCTGGCAGGCGTTTTCTCTCTATGCTTCTTGTCGTTCATCACCATTTGGGTGACCTCCCGGGATGGAATTCCTCCGAGTTGGCCCTCAGAGAAATTCGCTTTTTATCCCGTTTTTTCGGGGTCACCAAATGGTTCTTTTCATCCGACCCTCATCTCCACGCGCTCATGTGCATAATTCAGGTTTAAGGATTTACCGCATTGTGCCAGGCCCGAAGGGGTTTGGTTCTTTTGATGAACAAGGTGGGGAGTGGAAAACCAAGAAAGGACATGAGTAGTGCACCCTGCTCTCCATCCTGTATTTCGGTATTGCGACATATCGAAGCAGGAGTGGAAAGACAGGATGCCCACGGAACCTTTTCCACCCTCACGCCGCAACTCCGGCAATCCACACGGCGCATGGCGTATTCTAAGAACGCCGGAATATTCCATACCGGAATGAACTCGAATCGTCGGGGTTTCATTTTAGGTTGGATTGGCAGCCGCATTTATCAGCAGATGCCGCCAATCCCGGATCGGGTTGTCAGCGCGGATGGACAGGACGTGATTGCTGCCGGTGAGATTGCGCGCGGCCAGAACGTGTGGCAATCGCTTGGAGGAATGGAGGTCGGCTCGATCTGGGGCCATGGTTCCTACGTCGCTCCCGACTGGACTGCAGACTGGTTGCATCGGGAACTGACTTTCGTCCTGGATCAATGGTCCATCCGTGATTTCAACGTGCCGTACGAGAAGCTTACGCTGGAGAACCAGGCCAGGCTTCGTGGCCGGCTCGAGTCCCTCTATCGGCCCAACACTTACGATCCAACGCGCAACGTTATTGTGATCGACCCGATCCGCGCCCGCGCCTTTGCCTCGGTGGCCGAGCACTATTCCGACATCTTTAATAAAGGAGAAACCGCTTTTGCGATTCCAGCCGGTTCCGTTCCGGATCCCGCGCGACGGCATGCTCTTTCCGCTTTCATTTTCTGGTCGGCATGGTGCGCCTCGACAAATCGGCCGGGCGATACCGTCACCTATACGCACAACTGGCCGCACGAGCCATTGATCAACAACCGCGCAAGCGGCGAGACGGTTCTTTGGACCGGTGTGAGTATCATCATGTTGCTGGCCGGCATTTCAGCAATGGTGTGGTGGTACGCGGCCCGGAAGAATACCGAAGAACTCCCGGAACTGCCGGCGCAGGACCCACTCATCCGATGGCGCGCCACGCCGTCCCAGCTCGCGACATTGAAATATTTCTGGGTGGTCGCGGCTCTCATACTGACGCAAATCGTGGTCGGCGTGATCACGGCGCACTATGGCGTGGAAGGCGGCGGATTTTATGGCATCCCTCTCGCCAAGTGGCTGCCTTACAGCGTCACCAGAACCTGGCACGTGCAGCTCGGGATATTCTGGATCGCAACGGCATGGTTGGCGGCGGGCCTTTTCATCGGTCCCCTCGTCAGCGGAAAGGAGCCTAAAGGACAGCGGCTGGGCGTCAATGTCCTGTTCGTCGCGCTGCTGGTCGTTGTGGTGGGATCTATGAGCGGTGAATGGATGTCCATCGCCAACAAGCTCTCCGACAGCATGTCGTTTTATTGGGGACATCAGGGCTACGAGTACGTTGATCTGGGAAGAGGCTGGCAGACTCTGCTGTTCGCGGGCTTGCTGATCTGGTTCGCACTCGTCGTCCGATCGATCCGGCCGGCCCTGCGTTCGGAGGAAGAGCAGCGGCCGCTTCTCTGGCTGTTCCTGCTTTCGGCCGGCGCCATTGGATTGTTTTACGGCGCAGGACTGACCTGGGGACAACACAGCAACTTGTCGATTGTCGAATACTGGCGATGGTGGGTGGTGCACCTGTGGGTCGAAGGCTTCTTTGAAGTTTTTGCAACCACCGTCATTGCTTTCTTCTTTACGCGGCTGAAACTCATCCGGCCGAAAGTGGCCGCAGAGGGAGCGCTTCTATCCGCGATCATCTATCTTGCCGGAGGGATCATCGGCACGGGGCACCACCTTTATTTCAGCGGGACGCCGACAATCACACTGGCCTTCGGCGCCTCATTCAGCGCACTTGAAGTTGTACCTTTGATCATGATCGCCTACGCCGCAGTCGATGATCTTCGACGAGGGCGGCTCACCACCTGGACTTCGCGGTATCGCTGGCCGATCTATTTCTTCGTTGCCGTTGCGTTCTGGAACATGGTCGGGGCGGGACTGTTCGGCTTCATGATCAATCCGCCGATCGCGCTTTATTACATGCAGGGCTTGAACACAACTCCACTTCACGGACATGCAGCCCTGTTCGGCGTTTACGGGATGCTCGGCATCGGATTGATGCTGGTCTGTCTGCGTGTGCTCGTTCCGGATGCAGAATGGAAGGAAGGCTTGCTGAAATTCTCATTCTGGTCCATGAATATCGGGCTTTTTGCAATGTGTGTCGGAAGCCTTCTTCCCGTCGGACTCTTCCAGACCTGGGCCGCCGTGGATAAAGGATATTGGTACGCGAGAAGCGCGGAGTTTCTCACCACCCCGCTGATGCAAACGCTCCGCTGGATGCGTGTACCGGGCGACACACTGTTCGCCTGTGGCGCAGTCGCTCTTGTCATCTTTGTCGCCGGTGTCCGGCCGAAGGCGAAGGGCTTCGCTATTCCGGAGGACAGCGCAATAAAGGTGCCATCGGTCCCGGTTGAAGCCCGGAGTTGACCTGCAGGACGGTTCGGATAAGCCACGGATTTAACGGATTCAATCCGTTCAATCCGTGGCTTATCAACCAAAACCTTGATTCACAGCTTCACGTTCTGAGCGCAGGCGCGAAACACCGCCAGAACCTCCGGATTTGCAAGCAGGTCCTGATTCGAGATTGGCTCACCCTTCGGCTCCGGCTGCTCCGACAAGCGAAGCTCCAGCCACAGAACATCGTGCCATCGACCGAATTTGAAGCCCACGCGTGAATAAAGACCGACCCGCGTGAATCCCATCGACTCGTGCAGCTGCACGCTGCCGGCATTCGGCAATGTGATGCCGGCGTACGCATTGAAAAATCCCTGGCGTCGCAGCACCTCGAATAAGGCGGTGTACAACGCGCGGCCCACGCCTCGCTTTCGTGCGCGTTCGTGGATGTAAACGGACACATCGGTCGACCATTGATAGGCCTGCCGCGTCCGGTGCGTCGAGGCGTAGGCATAACCCACGACCTCGCCTCCCGCGTCGAACACCAGCCACGGATGCTTCGGCGTGATTTCCCGGATCCGCTTCCGGATCTCTCCGGCATCGGGCGGCGCCATCTCGAAAGAAGTCGCGAGATCCCGTACGAACGGCGCGTAGATCTCGGCCACCGCCTGTGCGTCGTCGGCAGCAATATTACGAATTATGTTGGCCATGCTGTCTCCCGGTCACATCCATCCCAGTCGCCTAATATTCACATAATCGGCTGATTCGTGCGAGGATGACCGGAATGTCCGAAGATACAGCCCGGATGGATCCGGAAACGACAGGCGATGCGGCGCCCCGCGTCTGGTGGCTCGCGGCTGCGCTGGCCGTCGTGTCGGCGGCAACCGTGTTCCGGCTCGCGATGAACTTCTCGCACTCTTATCCGCCGGGTGTGGATGCCGCTTACTATCCGCTTCAGACACGGGCCTGGTTGGTGCGCGGTCATTTAATGTACGACGATCTCCCGCTCTACTTCTGGATCAACGCGGCATTCAGTAAAGTGCTCACCATCTTCGGCATGAGCCTCAACGAAGCGGTGTTGTTTTCTTCCCGCGCTCTGGATTCCTTCCTCGAACCGTGGGTCGCGGCCGGCGTCCTCGGGCTCGGTTATGTGTGGTCGGAAGGGCGGCGCAAAGCGTTACTCGGGTGCACGGCGGCCGCGGTTCTTGCCGTGTTATCGCCGCCCGTCATCCGGATGCTGTCGGACTTTGAGAAGAACTCGCTCGGCTTCGTGCTCCTGTGCGCGGCCGTGTGGGCCTGCCGCTCGGCAATGATCCGGCACACGGCACGGGCCTGGCTGTGTCTGGCGGCTATCCTGGCTCTTTCCGCCATGACGCATCTCGGCGCCTTCGCGATGACCTTGACGATCGTCGTCATTGCGGTGCTCTTGTGGTCCATCTCGTCAATGAAGTCGTTCAGAGAACGGGTAATTACAGGCGCCATTTTCGCGGCAGGAGCCGCGCTGCTCATCGCGCTTCTTGCGTTGTTCGACCCTGGTCGCACCGCCAGGTTGTTGCGAGCTCCGGCGCACCTGTTCCGCATACGCGACCTGTTTGTTCTGCCCATCCCGCTCCTGGTCGTGGCGGTTGTGTTCATCGGAATTGCAATGGGTCTGCTGTGGCGCGACCGGCGAATGCTTCCGCCCGCCGGCATCCGTTAAATCCGTTTATTCGTGGTTTATCCATCCCTGCTCTTTCGATCTCCCTCTACAGGGCTAGAATTTTTCTTAATTGGGTGGACTGGCGGCGCGAAAGTGCGACCTGTGGGCCGCAGCGCATCGTAACAATGAGGTTGCCTCCAGGATCCCACTCCGTCGACTGGATGGCGTTCAGGTTAATGAGATACCGCCGGCTTGCCCGGAAAAACGCCGCCGGGTCGAGCCGTTGTTCAAAGGCCGCAAGCGAACCCGCGATCAAAGGCCGCTCATTGCGGAAGAAGACGCGTGTGTAGTTCCCCTCCGACTCCAGAACCTCGATTTCGGCAACGCGCAGAATCCAGCACCGTTCGTCGTCGCGCAGGAAGATCTGATCCGGCAAGGGCGCCTGGCGGCCCCGCACTTTCTGCAGAGCGGCGGCAAGGCGTGCCGGAGCGATCGGTTTGAGCAGGTAATCGAGGGCGTTCACTTCAAATGCTTTCAGGGCGTGCTGATCGTAAGCCGTCGTGAAGATGACCTCCGGCACTTCAGCGAGACGGCTCAGCAGGTCGAAACCCGTCATGCCCGGCATTTCGATATCGAGAAAAATCAAATCCGGCTCTTCCGTCTGGATGACCGCCAGAGCATCATTACCACTCGCCGCCTCGGCGATGATCTCAATTTCCGGATGAGCGGCTAGAAGCCGGCGCAATTCCCTGCGCGCGATCCGTTCATCGTCGACAATAATCGCTCTCATGCCTGTTGCGGGATCACGACCTTAACCAGGACCGCACCGTTCCTTGCTGCCAGCGACAGCATCGCTTGATTTCCACACAACAGGCGCAACCGCTCCCGGGCATTCGCCAACCCGGTCTGTGTGCCTTCTCCACCGGAGTCCCGTAGTGTGCCGGGATTCTCAACCTCAAGGATAAGATTGTCACCTTCCACGGCCGCGCGAACGCTTACGATACCGCCTTCGCGAAGCTTCGAAATCCCATGCTTGACCGCGTTTTCCACCAGCGTTTGAACCAGCATGACGGGAACCGGGCATTGCGTGGCGGCAGGTGGTATATCGACTCGCACCTTTAACCGGTCTTCAAACCGTGCGGACTCCAGTGCCAGATAATCGGAAACCGCGGCCATCTCTTCGGCGAGTGGAATCATCTGCCTCCCGTTGGCGCGGAGCGCCCGCCTGAACAGATTCGCCAGACTTGTGATCATCTCCTGCGCCTGCTCCGGATTCTCTCCAATGCTGCCACGAATCGTATTCAGCGAATTGAAGAGAAAATGAGGACTCACCTGGGCCTGCAACGCCTGGAGTTCCGCCTTCTGCACCAGTAGTTGCGATTCGACTTCCGACTGCCGGTAGCGGCGATACCAGTGGATCGCCACGTAAGCCGCTGTCCACGCGCACGTCATAAACGTAACGCCCCAGGCGGTGCTGAGCGCTGCCGTCCTGTCGAAGGCATTTTCGCCCGTAAGGATTCGCGAAATAGCGATGACAAACAGCGTCTGCGCTCCTCCAATCGCTACCGCGCAACCGAACATTCGCGGCAGGCCGCGTAAAGGCGGCATCGTGAGCCACTGCCGCTTCCGGATCTGCAAACGCAGCAGGTGCGTGAAACCGATGCTGTAGGCGAAGAACAGGATAAATCCGACAAAAATATACGTCTGCCAGCCAAGAAAAGCGGTGATCACAGCGAAAACGATCGCGCTGTAGCTTCCCCAACCTGCAACCTGGCATGTCCAGTACGCGGAATCCGCCTTCAGCTTCATTTGTTCGCACGCGCAACGATTTGTCCATCCAGCATTGTCCAGACCGGCTGCCGCAGTGTATCGAGTTTCAAGAGCGGATTCTCTTTCGTCAGGATGAGATCCGCGCGATAGCCCACCATCACACGCCCGACTTCCGCGGCCTTTCCAAGATAGGCGGCATTGTTCACGGTCGCGAAAGCAAGAATTTCCGCCGGCTGGAAGCCGGCACGGGCAAAGTGTGCCAATTCGTCATGGAATCCCGAGCCGTAACGCACCATCGGTGCATCGGTCCCGATGACCAGCCGGGCCCCGGCGCCACGAAGCTTGCGGACCGAATCGTAGCTGCACTGCATCTCACGGGCGATGGCATCCGGCGGAAGTTTGTTCATGGTCAGATCCATTTCGTATTCGCCGAAAGTCGGATCGATGAACGGATGTTTCTCCGCGACAACCTCCGCTAAGGGTGGCGTTACATTGCGCAAATAGGCGGCATGTTCGACGCCGGTAGCTCCAGCGCCGATCGCGTCCCGAAACTCCTGTTCGGTTTCCGCATGAACCACCGAAATCAAGTGATGTTCGCCGGCCCACTGGATACCTTTCGCCAGGAGTTCTGCGCTCAGTTCCTCTTTGGCGCGACCGATGGTACCGTGGATGAACTTCACAGCGTCCGGGCCTGCGGCCAGATTTCGATTCAATCCATCCATCAAGCTCTTATCGTCCCAGGCGAGGATAGCACCTTGCTCCGCGGTCGCAGCGTTCCAGATGGTACTCACCGGATGTCCGTGCGGGGATGTGACGAGCCGACCCACAAAAAACAAACGCGGCCCCAGGATCTGATGTTTGCCGAGGCGTTCCCGCAGATCGAAACCGCTGGACGCATCGCCTCCCAAATCGCGAACAGACGTCACTCCGCTGGCGAGATATGCCTGCCGCTGCGGCGCATATTCGCGCAGAAGCGACTTCACCAGATATGGCAGGTTGAATCCTTCGGGCATCTCGATCGGAGATTGCAGATGCGTGTGGACGTCGATCAGGCCCGGCACCAGGTATTGCGCTTGCGCATCGAGGCGCGGCCAGTCGCCGTGCTGTGCTGCGGGCCCGATTTCTTCGATGCGGCCGTCCTCTATATATAAGGTCTGTCCATCGATGATCCGCCCCCTTTCGGTATCGACAATACGCACGTTTGTTATGGCCAGCCGGTTCGGGATTTGCGGCCATGATATGTCGGCGGTGGCCATCAGAAGCAAAGGAGCCAGGCTGCCCGCTGCGAAAACCACAGCGCCTGCTCCGAGCGCGACGCGCCTCACGCGGTGCGTCAAGTAAAACAGCAGCCGCACCATTGCGTAGAATTGCGGTGTTGCGCTCAAGTAAATAAGGAATTGCCCAGCCGGCCACGGCCGGAACCTGCCGCCAAACAGCGGATACAACAGCCACAACGTCAGAAAATACAGAGGCAGCGAAAGGGCAAAGCTCCAGAGAAACCTCTGTACCATCCGCCCGCTGTACCAGCCCAGGAACGCGCCGAGCGGCCACCAATAAAGGAAACATAGTCCGGCGCTGAAGGCGAGGCCGCGGAGCGGAGTCGTCCAGTCAGCGGCCTTCAAGCCAATAGCGGCCACGAGCGGCAACGGCGCCGCGATGAACAACGTGGAAACCAGAACGAATCGGCGAAAAGTGTTTGTGTCCATGGCGGCATTATTTGGAATGCCGCGGCTCCGCGGCGGAAAAGATGATGGACGGCGGAATGGCGGGATGAGCGGCGTGCGGCTAACCCCAATAGTGTTCGGAAGGGGGAACAAGAGACACAAAAGGCGTGAGGAGCGAAGTCCCCGCCTAAGTACTGCTTTTCGTAATTACGGCAACGTATGGAGACGTGGATTCGAGGACAACCTGAGCTCAGCCATTCCCCGCCTAAGCTTAGGCGGGGAATATCTGCACTTATCCGCATAGCACTACGCCCATTTCAACGTCCGCCCTAAATCAATTCGGACAAACCAGTAAGGGATTTCGTCGCTTATCCCAAACAACTGCCTTGAAGCCTTGTTACACAAAGGCAGAATGAATATTCCGGCTAGTCCTTATTTCCGCCGGCGCTAATTTGCCGGCGCTCGGCCTCGTCGAAACATAGCTTGAACATTGAAGCCGTCTTTCTGGGAGGAAAAGTGCCGGCCGCTTCAAGAACGATGTCCATCGCACTTCGCAGGTTTCAATTTCCTGGCGGCTTTCACAAGGTCGGCATGCGCCTTATCGAAAATGCGATAAGGGAAACCCTCTTTGCTGAGGTACGGAATCCCCTTCCTGGGCACGCTGGAGGGGCCGCGGTCGATCAACATTTCGCGCTGCAGTTCGGCCAAAGCGAGGTCGGCCGGATCGGGCCGCTTCATGCCATCCACGGCGAGAAACCGCCGGACGTCACCGGAACTTGCAGTACCGTCGTCGCCAATCAGGCGGAGAGCTCTTTCAGCGTAGTCTGACAGCCTGGCAACGCGGAAGCGTGAACGCAGGGCGTATAGGGCCGGCACGACCTCGCGATGAACGAGGACGAGGCGATCCGCAATGACATTCGTCTCGATGACTTCATCGCGCGCGAGCAGCGCGTTCGTCAGCTCGATCGCGCGCCTCTGGTCATGCGCCGCCCCGTACATGCTGGCGAGAGGCAGCGAAGGCGTCGAATTATATCGAAGGGCGAACTTCACCCGCCTGATGAACCTGATCGCATCATCTTCGCTTTCGATCCGATCAATCATATCCAACGACTGCTGGCACAAACGATCGTACGCGACAATCGCTTCTCCTCCGGGGCTCAGATTGACATCGCCTGGGATGCCTGAACATTTTACCAGTAGAATAACGAACGCCTGTAATGGCGCTCCGCCAGGGTTTTAACAGTTACCCGGGGATTGAGGCATAATGAACCGCATGGTTTACGAGGACGGAAGCAGTATTGCGTTATCAGCGCTGCGTCTGCTGGAATCGCAGAAGGTCGAAATCGGTTGTCCGAACCTGAAAATCAGGACGATTCCGAAGTTCCTCGAACATGCCGCATCGCTGCGTCTCTCCCGCCGGGAAAAAGTGATTCTGGTCGATCAGGCCACGCTCCTCATCGAACATTTCTATGCACATCTACCCTTTAAAAGGGTGCGTTACGCCACTGAACCGGTGCAACGATTCCGCCTTATCCACGCGCAGCTCGACCAGTTGACCGACCTGCAGTTTCACGAGTTGATGCTTCAAGCCTTCCTGCGGCTGCGCGACGCACACACCTTTTACGGACTGCCTCTTCCATATAAAGGGAGTTTTGCTCTTCTTCCATTTCGCATGGATTGCTACGAGGAAAAGGGCCACAAACGCTTCATCGTTACCAATGTATTGCCGGGGTTCGAGCACCCACACTTTGGCGTCGGCTCGGAAATCAGGCTCTGGCAAGGCATGGCGGTGGAGCGCGCGATTGAGCGTGAAGCCGAACAAGAACCAGGTTGCAATCCGGCCTCGCGTTTTGTACGCGGCTTGAAGAGAATGACGAAGAGGAACCTGGCCTTCACGATCCCGCCCGACGAACAGTCCGTGGTCATCCAGTACATACCAGCCACAGGCAGTTCGGAAGACTTTTGCATCGTGTTGCCATGGTATGTCCTGACGGAGTGTCTGGTTCACTCCGAGCGCTCCGGTGCGCGATCGAGCTTGAATCAGTCGATGGCTGAGCTAAAGCAACTGAGCCGAATTCTCTGGCAGCGCGACGGGTTACTTCAAGAAAGTGGAGAGACGCAAATCAACGACCGGGCGCAACGCTCGCAATTTCCCGAAGTATTCGAATTTCAATTCTCAGGGGGCATGGAGTTGCCGGATTCCGCAGCACCGGCGAGCTTGCGCGATCCGGCGAACCCCGAAAAGAAATTTGGCTACATCCGGGTCAAGAGTTTCGAAGTGGGTTCAAAGGACGACGGCGACCCGGATCAATTTATTGCTGAGTTCACGCGGATCCTGCTTCTGATGAAGGATGCTGCACCGGATGGGTTGATTCTGGACGTGCGCTCCAATCCAGGAGGCTCGGTCGAGGCCGCCGAGCGCATCCTGCAACTGCTGACGCCCATTTCAATCGAGCCGACTCGGTTTCACTTCGTCAACAGCAGGGTGAACCAGCAGATTGCTGCTGCCCTTAAAGAAAGTGACCAGGTCATGGACGCGAACCAACGGGAATGGCGTCCGTGGGTGGATGATCTGCTGGGCGCAGTCAGCAGCGGACTGTTGGTAACAGGAGGAAAACCACTGACGAATCCCGATTCGGCCAACGATACCGGTCAAATCTACCAGGGACCGGTCGTGTTGATCATCGACGCCTCTTCCTACAGCGCGACGGATATCTTCGCCGCCGGGTTTCAGGATCACGGCATCGGCCAGGTTATCGGCGTCGATGAAAACACTGGTGGTGGCGGGGCCAATCGATGGCTGCACGAACAGCTGGTCGAGAAGCTTGAAGAAAAACTCCCGTCGATTTCTCTCAAAACACTCCCGAAACATGCACAGATGGGGGTTGCCATCCGTCGCGCTTCCCGTGTCGGACTGGGCGCGGGCAGCGTTATCGAGGATGAAGGGGTGAAAAGGGACGTCGAGTATCAGACGACTCGCGATGACGTTTTGCATCACGATCGGGACTTACTGCGTTTTGCCTGTGCTCAATTGGGACGCGAGGAGGTATCCAGGTTACGCATCGTCAAAGCCGATCTGCTCGAGCCGGAAGGTGTCAGTCTCATCGTCGAAACGCAGAACATTTATCGCATCGATTGTTTCTTGAACGGTTTGCAGCAGTGCTCATTTGCGACGGTAAACGGCGTCAATGCGTTCAGGGTCCCTACGGCCGGGTTACTGGATCCGCCGCCCGTTTTGCTGCGCGTGAATGGCTTTCGAAAGCTGACCGACTCCATTGGTGCCTCCAATTTGCGCATGGTGGCACGCGATGTGTTCGAATTCGCCAACCAGGAGGTCCAGGCTAGCGCTGCTACCAGGCGCTGGATCGAATTAGACCGCATGGTTGGATCGATTGTCTCTCATTACCGCCTTACGGAAGAGCTTGGCGCCGGCGGAATGGGAATTGTGTATAAGGCTCATGACACCCGTCTGGACCGGCTCGTCGCCATCAAGTTTTTGCCGGCGGCATCGGTCAGCGACAAGGAACGCAGGCGCTTTGTAACCGAGGCGCAGTCGGCCGCAGGCATCCATCATCCCAACATCTGTCCCATTTACGAAATCGGTGAGCATCAGGGCCAACTGTTTTTTGTGATGGCGCTGCTGGATGGAAAAACGATCAGCGATAAAGTGCACGACGGCCCATTGCCAATCGATACGGCTCTCGACATCACCGTCCAGGTAGCAGCTGGGCTCGAGAAGGCACATCGTCAGGGTGTGGTCCATCGCGATATCAAGAGCTCCAACATTGTCGTGGATGGCGACGGGCATGCCTGGATTCTGGATTTTGGGGTGGCTCTGCGACAAGACTCCGATCTCACAGCATCCGGAGCCATCGTCGGAACGCCGGCTTATATGTCCCCTGAACAAGCACAGGGCATGACCGTAGACCATCGGTCGGATCTGTGGTCTCTGGCAGTTGTTTTATTCGAGATGCTGACTGGACAGGTTCCCTTTCACGGGAGCCACTACAGTGTTTTGCATGCCATCGTCACCGAAGATCCTCCTTCTGTGCCCAGTCTCCGGCCCGGCATTCCCGGCCAGATCGTGCAGTTCATGACCAGGGCTTTTGCCAAAGATCGCGACAAGCGATGGCAGTCCGCCGCAGAGATGGCGGAGGAACTGGGCCAGATCCGCAGGGCTCTGCTTGCGGAAACGGAAACGCTGGGGGCCGGCACCATTGCTCGAGGAACCACGGTGCGAAGCACCAGCCCGGTGCAGCCCGAAACTTCACGCATCGTGTGGCACAAGCGCAGGTTTCTCTTGATCGCCGTCGCACTCCTGAGCATAGCCGTGTTTATTTGGGGTATAGGTAAACTGCTGCCGTCGGATGGCCTGCCCGGCGAAAAGCGAATTGCTGTTCTACCCTTCACGGTCGTGGGAAACGATGCGGAGCTGCAGCCCCTGGCCGATGGGTTGATGGAGACCTTGACGTCCAAGCTTTCGGAGATCGACGACCTTCAAAAGAGCTTAATGGTGGTGCCGGCCAGCGAGGTGCGCAGCCGGAACATCAACAATGCTGAAGCGGCGCTTCGGATTTACGGCGCGAATCTCGTTATCACGGGCAACCTGCAACGCTGGGGCGACCGCATTCAATTCACCATGAACCTGGTGGACACAGCCAAAGTCCGGCAAATTGCCTCTCGGACGTTTGACTTTGAGCCGACGCAACTCATTGCGTTGCGCGACGGCGCCGTGAATGGCGCACTTCAGTTGTGCGCTTTGAAACTGTCCCCGCAGGCCGGACGGTCGCTGGCGGCGGGCGAAACGGGTATGCCCAACGCGTATCAGGAGTATTTGAAAGGAACCGGTTATCTGGCGCGCTACGATTTACCGGGCAATATCGAAAACGCTATTACCAGCCTCACACAAGCAGTGCGAATCGATGCCAATTATGCCCGGGCCTTCGCCGCGCTGGGTCAGGCTCACTGGAAAAAAGCGGTCCGCGAAAGCAGCACATCCGAGGCACAACTCGCGCTCGACAATATTCAGAATGCTATTCGACTCGACCCGGTCTCGGTGGATGCGCGTGTCAAGCGAGGCGAGATCTACAGCGAGAGCGGAAAATCCGCGGAAGCGATCCGGGAACTGGAAGGGGTGTTGCAGACAGCTCCACAAAATGCCGAAGCCTTCAGGGCTTTGGGCAGGGCATACGAAGCCGCACAACAGTTAAAGCAAGCAGAGACAGCCTATCTCCAGGCAATTCAAAACCAACCGGCAGACTGGTATGGTCACCTGCTGCTCGGCTTGTTTTACTATCGGCAGGGGCGTGATACCGAAGCACAAAAGGCCTGGGAGGATGCCCGTAAACTCACTCCCGATAACGAAGTGCTCTACCGCAATCTCGCCGGAGTGGCGCTACGCCAGGGCAACTTTCGCCAGGCGTCGGACATGCTCAGCAAAGCCCTTCGTTTCGAACCGAACCAATCGACCTATAACACGCTTGCCATTGCGTATTACTATCAGCGGCGCTACGAGGAAGCGGCGTCGGCCCTTAACTCGGCGATTGACCTTGATCCGAATCACTATTCGTCGTGGGGCAATCTTGGGACGGTGCTCCGTCACATACCTGATGGTGCGGAACAAGCCAAAGATGATTTTCGCCAGGCTATCGCACTAGCCAATAGAGCTCTGCTCGTCACTAAGTCCGACAACAATACCCACGCCAATCTGGCGGAATACTGGGCAAAATTAGGGGAACGCGACAAATCACTAGCGGAGATCGGTCAGATCGCTCCGGCGGCCAGAGGCCCCTTCCTCGACCGCATCATTCTGGCTTACGAATTAACCGGGAACCGCTCGCTGGCGTTAGCTGCACTGGATTCGATCGGCGCACATGATCCAATCCTGACATTGATTAAAAACGATCCGGATTTGGAAAACCTGTGGCGCGCCTCAGGCCGTTGACAACAGGTGGGTGTTGGATAAGCCACGGATTGAACGGATTTAACGGATGGGCGCGTTAACAGTCTGTGGATGCGCCCATCCGTTAAATCCGTTCAATCCGTGGCTTATCCACTCCGGGGCAAATTGAGGTCAGAGTCCAACGTTAGCGTCTGGTGCCACCGACGGCAATCCGAGCAGACCGAGCAGAATGTTTGAAGCCTTCACGACGTCGGCGCGCACGGCTTTCTTGTCGTACGCTTCCTTCTTTAACGCATCTTGCAGTAAGGCGATAGCGGCGGCGATCTGAGCTTGAGAATCGGTGGCTGCACCTGGTGTCATGAATAAATCTCCTGTAACGCAATTGGCGCTTCATGGCGCCGTCAGCGTTACCGGATAATACCATCAACGGCAACGGGCAACCGGGCACGAGTTTATCGGCCCCAGTGCAGGACCATCGGTTCCAGGCGCCGGGCGGTTTCAATGAGACCAGCGCGGATGGCAGGATGCATATTGGGGATTGGATGGCGGGGGAGGTCGCAATCGATCACGCCCCCTTCCTTCATCAAAGCTTTGCAAGCCAGAAGACCGCATTGACGGTTTTCGTAGTTGATCAGCGGGAGCCAGCGCTGGTAAGCGGCAAAGGCCTTATCGCGAGATCCTGCCAGATAAGCGTCGACGATCTGGCGGATTCCGTCCGGATAACCTCCGCCGGTCATCGCTCCCGTTGCGCCCGCTTCAAGATCGACAAACAACGTGATGCCCTCTTCACCATCCCAGGGCCCTTCCACAGCTTCACCGCCGATTCTGATCAGTTCACGCAGCTTCGCTGCCGTTCCAGGCGACTCGATTTTGAAGTAACTTACTTGCTCCAACTCTCGAGCCATCCGGGCAAGAAAAGCGGCAGGAAGCAATGTGCCGCTGACGGGCGCGTCCTGGATCATTATCGGGATGCGGAGGGCGCCGGATAACTCATGGAAGAACTCAAAAATCTGTTGTTCAGGAACCCGTATGGTCGCGCCGTGATACGGCGGCATGACCATGACCATGGCGGCCCCCGCATCCTGAGCCCGTTTACTGCGTTCGATGCACACCCTCGAGCTGAAATGAGTTGTCGTAACGATCACTGGAACCCGCCCCGCAACGTGCGACAGGATTGCGGCGGTCAACACCTCCCGTTCCTCATCGGACAGGACGAATTGCTCCGAGAAATTGGCGAGGATACAAATGCCGTTGGAGCCGGCGTCAATCATGAAATCGATACAGCGTTTCTGGCTTTCCAGATCCAGCGCCCCCGATTCCGTAAAGGTTGTGGGAACGACAGGAAATACGCCTTTGTATGGAGATGCATTCATGCGGCTACTCTAGCGGCTGATCGAGCCCTGTGTCCACTGTCCATCCACGCCCCGCCAGAGTCCTTGAGGGTTCGCATCCTGCAATTCAGCTGGTAGCGCGGTGTCTGGAAAATTCTGGTAGGCGACAGGCCGCGCAAACCGAAGAATCGCCGCAGTGCCGACGGACGTTGTTTTCGAATCGGTAGTCGCCGGATACGGTCCGCCATGTTGCATGGAAGCGCACACCTCTACGCCTGTCGGAAAGCCGTTGAAGATCAATCGGCCCGCCTTTTCTTCAAGAATCGAAATGAGCGCCGCATAGTCCGACAGGTCTTTCGAGGTTCCATGGATCGTCGCGGTCAGATGGCCTTCCAGGTTCCCGGCTATGGCAAGGAGTTCGTCGCGGGAGTTACATCGGACAATGACAGTTGAAGGACCGAAGACTTCCTCACTTAACGCACGCTGTCTCATAAAAGTCTCCGGGCGTGTAAAGAACACCGCGGGACGCGCCTCCATCCTGCTCTGGTCCGCGGGATTGATAGACTGGGCAGCTTCAACTCCCTCTATTGCGGTCAAGTGCTCGACGCCCGCTTCATATGCGTGCAGAATTCCTGCATGGAGCATCGGCCCCGGCGTGGAATTTGTGATCAGCCGTTTCAGCTCGTTGGAGAATCGCGAGAAGTCTTCGCCGCCGATCCCGATCGCGAGACCAGGACACGTGCAGAACTGCCCGGTACCAAGCAGAACCGATGCCTTCAGCCCCTCCGCGATGGTCTCGGCCCGTTCATTCAAAGCTCCCGGCAGGACGAACACCGGATTCGCGCTGCCCATCTCGGCATACACCGGAATCGGTTGGGCCCTGCGAGACGCGGCGTCGAAGAGAGCCCGTCCAGCTCGTAAGGAGCCGGTGAAACCGACGGCTCTCGCGAGCGGGTGCTGGACCACCGCAACGGCCATTTCGTTGCGCGTACTCTGGAGCAGAGAAAACACGCCTCCAGGCATGCCTGTTTTTTCGGCAGCCTTGATGACGGCGCGGGCCGTCAACTCGGATGTCGCCGGATGGGCGGGATGTGCCTTGACGACGACAGGACAACCTGCGGCAAGAGCCGATGCCGTATCTCCCCCCGCAACCGAAAACGCCAGAGGAAAATTGCTCGCACTGAAAACGGCGACGGGACCGATCGGAATCAGCATCCGGCGAATGTCCGGTCTTGGAAATGGCTTTCTGCCGGGAATGCCGCGGTCGATGCGCGCGTCCACCCAGGAGCCCTCCCGGATGAGCGCGGCAAACATTTTCAACTGATTGACCGTGCGCCCGCGCTCGCCCGCCAGGCGTTCCGCGATCGGCAGCGCGGTCTCCGCGCTCGCGGTGACGAGCAGATCATCGCCAAGTGCGAGGATTTCTTCTCCGATCTGCTCCAGAAATGCAGCTCGCTGCTCGCGTGCGATCTTTCGAAACGCTTCAAAGTCTCTTGCGGCTGCCTCAAACGCCGTCTCGATGTGCCGCTCGCTGGCCTCCTCGAACTCTATGGCAGTGCCTCGCGCGGTAAAGGCGTCCATCTTGCCGGCGGTTCCCGCACTCCCATCGATTGTTCCGCACGCTATGATGTTTCGGCCTTGAAGTTTCATCGTTGTTAAATGAAGGCGTCGCGGCCGCCATTTTAACACGGCGCGTACGCCCCGGTTCGCCGCGTGTCTGCAGTCCCCGCCTAAGTACTGCTTTTCGTAATTGGATTCGAGGACAACCCGAACTCAGCTATTCCCCGCCTAAGCTAGGCGGGGACTGGTCATACCGTTCATCAATCCGCTACATCCTAACTTGCAGGAATCCGCTACATCCAAACCTACAGGCCGTCACTCGGCCGTCCATTCTTTCTTGGACTCGCCGAGGGAATCTTTTGAAACGCACGGCACTTTATTTCCTCAACAGAAACCGGCCGATTGCGAGGACGTCCAGCCCCGATGCATAAAACGTTCGGATGGCATCGCGAGGCGTCATGACCAGGGGCTCGCTGGGAAGGTTAAACGATGTGTTGATGAGCAGCGGATGTCCGGTCAGGGCTTTCATGTTGTGCAGCAGAGTCCAGAATGGAGGATTGTCGGTGCGATTTACGGTGTGCACGCGGACGTAGCGGTCCCCGATCGTAAACTTTGAGAGCACGCTTTTCTTCGTATCCCTGACGGCGTAAACGGATGCAATCGTTCGAGCGTTCGTACCGGTGTGCTCGAAGTATTCGGGCGCGGACTCCTCTGCGACAGAGATGACGAACGGATGAAAACTTTCACGCTGTTTGAGGAACCGGTTGATGTTCTCGTCGATGTACGGTGTGAAAGGATTCGCGACGATGCTGCGAAAACCGAGCGCGCGATGGCCGAACTCGCATCGTCCCTGGAACCATCCGATCAGCCCGCCTTCCAACAGAGTCCGGCACGTTTCATCGACCAGCGCGTCGAGAGCGGGAAAGAAGCTGCAGACGAGCTTGCAATTGTCCAACTCCGCTTTGATCTGAGAATCCGGAAACTCCGGACCGAGCGCCGGGTAAATGAAGCGCGATTCGGTCGCTTGCACGCCTTTGCGAGCGCTGCAAGCTAATGCAGCGCCGATACAGAGGAGTTCGCTTCCGGGAGCCGGCGGCACAAACACGCCTTCGTGCCCGAATTGTTGTTCGAGCTCGCGAACGAGCAGTGGGTTTTCGGCGAGAAATCCCGCCACACAGAGATTCGACAGATTCAGTCGCCGGCAGAAATCTGCGGCCATCCGGCCGATGATTCCATTGGTCCATGCCTGCAGACTTGCCGCAACATTCTGGGGACGCGCGAAGTTGAGGGCTTTCAGAAGTCTGTCGATCCGGGCGTCGCCACCATCCGGAGTCATGAGATCGCTGAAAACTTCCAGAAACTCGGGTTCACCGCCGGCTCCAAGCCACGCCACCTTACTGAAGGACCTGCGATGAAAACCCAGTGCGCTGGAAATCCGGTCGTACAAGGTCCTGAGTGCGGAATACTGTTCCGGTGTTTCGTCGATCTGGATTCGGGCGCCATGGCCAACAGCGAGGCAAATGCCGCCCGACTCAGTGCCGCCAGGAATGATTATGGCCGCCCGATCGAAGGGAGAGGAATAGAAAGCAGCGGCGGCGTGAGCGGCGCGATGATCTACAGGTTCGATTGTCGCCCTGACATTTAAACCAAGACGGCGAATGTGGGGAATGAGTTTCTCGGTGGACTCCACATCACCGATGATGGCGATAAGGCCGACATCGGACGCATCCACTCCCGCAATCTCGAGCGAAGTTCGAATGGCCTCTTCCGGCAGGGGTGCGCCGTCTGCGGACCTCGCGTGCTCCCGAATTTTGAATTGCTCGATGGCCGACGCGACGCGGTTCCCACTCCTGTTTTCGCTGGCTTCGTCGTTTTCAACGACGACCGCCGCGCTCGAAGCATCGCACGCCGTACTGATTCCGACGATTGCCGTCATGAACCCGGCTCGCCGAGGGCGCTCCGCCTCGTGATGAGATGATTCTCGAGAAACAGCGCCTGAATCCCGGTGCCAAGGAATGTGGCTATCGCCTCTTTAGGTGTATTGACAATCGGCTGCCCTTTGACATTGAAGCTGGTGTTGAGAAGCATTTCACGGCCTGAGATCTTCCCTGTCTCCTTCAGCAGAGCGTGAAAGTCCGGGTTGTCCTTTTCACTGACCGTCTGCACGCGTGCGCTGCCATTGACGTGAGTGATGGCAGGAAGCGTCTGGCGATGCGCGGCCCGTACATTGACGGTGGTGATCATGTACGGCAGGTGCTCTTCTGGATTCATCTCGAACCATACATGAGCCTGTTCGAACGAAACGGCCGGAGCGAATGGACGGAAAGCCTCGCGCTTCTTGACCATCGCATTGATTCTGTCGCGCATCTCCGGATGGCCGGGATCCGCCAGGATGCTGCGATTGCCGAGCGCTCGCGGACCGAACTCCATTCGCCCACGGTGCCACGCAACAACCTCGCCGCGCGCGATCCGTCGCGCAGCCTCAGCGCAAACATCAACGAAGCTCGAAAATGACGTCACCTGGATGTCGTCCTGATACTCCTGAAGCGCCTTGGCGATCTCGTCGGCGGACGATGCCGGGCCAAAGAAGGGGACAGGCAGTCGCGTATGACGAAGTTCGCCATACAGAGACGCGCGGTACAGCGCCGCTCCCAGGGCAGCTCCGTCGTCACCTGCGGCCGGCTGGACGTAGATCTCGTCGAACAGGCCGGACCGCACCAGACTGCCGTTCGCACTGCAGTTCAGCGCCACGCCTCCCGCCATGGCGAGGCGCCGCAAAGATGTTTCCTTCTGAAAATATCGGCACACATGAAGCATCGTCTTCTCAAGACATTCCTGTAGCGCCGCGGCCAGGTCGCAATGCTGCGCAGCGATTTCGTCGGCGTTCTTGCGCCGTGGTCCCAGCTCTGTTTCGAGGAAACGGCGGGACGCGCGATAGTTGTCGCGTTCTTCCGGCGTGCGGTTCAGCGAAAGGGCGGGAATACGGATGGACCCGTTTGGGAGATATTCCACCGCTTTTTCGAAAAATGAGCGGAACTTGTCAGGACGTCCGTAGGGAGCGAGTCCCATGATCTTGTACTCGTCGCCGTTGAAGTCGAAACCGAGGTGCATGGTGATCAGCGAATACAAGACTCCGATGGAATGCAGGGCTGAAATCGAGTGCAGCTTTCTCATTTTCCCGTCGCGGGCGTGGAAGAACGTTGCGCTCTCCACCTCACCCATACCGTCCACGACGGCGACCAGACATTCATTCCAGCCTGAAGTGAAGCAGGCACTGGCCGCATGAGCGAGATGGTGCGATACGTGACACGCGCGGTCGGCCGGGAACTCCGGAAAATGACTGTGGATGTCCCTGAGAAAGGCGGCGCGGGAGAGCACGCCTTCGTAAAACTCCGCCGACGGAACATCTCGCCGCCAAACCTTTTCGTAAGGGGAGTAATCGAAGGAGTGCACGATTTCATCGATCTGGTCGATGCGCAGCTTGCTTTCCGACAGGCAATAGCCGATTGCTCCGGAGGGGAATGATCC
Source organism: uncultured Acidobacteriota bacterium (assembly GCA_963738025.1). Lineage (GTDB taxonomy): Bacteria > Acidobacteriota > Terriglobia > 20CM-2-55-15 > 20CM-2-55-15 > 20CM-2-55-15. The sequence continues at coordinate 219,102 of CAVTWA010000020.1, forward strand.
TGTTTGCTTTTCGCCGGTGAATCGCTCCTCCGCCGCCGCTGCGACGATTTCTCCATCGACGAGCAGTGCCGCGGCCGCATCAAGTCCCTGGCGAATGCGCAGTTCTTCGGGGGCGGGATTCCCGCGGCGGCATTTGTAGGCTGCAGAATTCGGCAGTCCGCTGATTCCGAGAATTTTCACGATGAACCATCCTTCGCTGAAGCGGTGGGCAATTGATTGGCCATCGGGAAAGGGCGATCTGATCAACCACAGACACAGGGAGCCCTCCATGTCTCTGTGGTGATCAAATCCGGCACCGTATTTGTCCGGAGAATGATCGCACCACCCCGGATGTTGTTTCTTGCCGCCCTCTGGAATTGCCACACCACACTCTTGACCGTCGAGCGACTCCAGGCGCGGTCTACGACGGCGCCCATATTTCACTGATTCGATGAAGAACGGCGGTCACAGACCGCACCTGCAATTTCTTGCGCAGCGCGTTAGGCAAGCGCATTGCTTTGCGGAGGCTATGAATCACCGTTTCAACCCCAGGGTTTTTGCGACGTGTCCGCAGTCGAGTGATCACACTTCCGACAGTTATCTGAGGCAAGTCATCGATGTCGCTCGATGGAGCGAAGCGCACGGTTGCGAGGGCATCCTGGTTTATACGGACAATCGAATTGCAGATCCCTGGCTGGTCTCACAAATCATCATTGAGAATACGAAGCGGCTTGCGCCACTCATTGCTGTTCAGCCGGTATATCTGCATCCTTACAGTGTCGCGAAGATGGTCAGTTCTCTCGCTTTTCTTTATAAGCGGCGAGTCTACCTGAATATGGTAGCGGGCGGCTTCGTAAACGATCTTCTGAGTCTCAACGACACCACTCCGCACGATCGGCGCTATGAGCGATTGATCGAGTACAGCCAGATCATCATCCAGCTTTGCGCTTCCGAGGCTCCGGTCAGTTTCGAAGGCGATTTCTACAAAATCAGCAACGCCAAACTGGGACCGCCGCCGTCTGCGGATCTGCAGCCTCGGTTTCTTGTCTCAGGATCGTCGGAAGCCGGGTTGGCCGCTGCGAAAGCGCTCGGAGCGACGGCCGTGAAATATCCGAAGCGGCCATCGCAGGAAGACGGAGCATCGGACAATCTGAACAGCGGCATCCGCATCGGGATCATCGCCCGGCGGACCGATTGGGAAGCCTGGCATGTTGCGATGGAGCGTTTTCCTGAGACGCGGAAGGGGCAGATCACGCATCAGCTCGCGATGAAAGCGTCGGATTCACAATGGCATCAGCAATTATCGGAACTCGGCCAATCCGCGGACAGTCCGTACTGGCTGGGTCCATTTCAAAACTACAACACCTTCTGCCCATACCTGGTGGGTGCCTACGAAACCGTGGCCGCAGAGGTCTCGCGATATCTCGCTCTCGGCTATGAGACGTTCATCCTCGACATTCCTCCAACGGCCGAAGAGTTGGACAGCATCAGCAAGGTCTTCGAAATTGCACGAGAGCAGGTCGCGCCATTAAGGGGGCAATGATGACGGGTCTTTCCGATATTGAACACCGGATCCAGACGGTTCTCCACGGTCGCTTGCAGATCGACGCTCCGGCACTCGACGAGGACTTGTTCGAGGCGGGAATCCTCGACTCGTTGTCCTTTGTAGATATGCTCGTGGCGTTGGAACGCGAGTTCTCGATACAGATTCCTCTGGACCAGGTTGATCTGAACGATTTCCGTTCCATATCCAGAATCGCCACTTACATTGCGTCGGGCAGTTGTTCCAGTCATGAGGAGCCCCTCGGCAGCCATTCAATGCTGTGAATAAATTGATTTCCAGGATGACACCTGAAAATTGATTAGTGAGTAATGGTCATTGTCCGATGAACAAATCGACCCAATTTGCAAGTCAGCGAAACAGCGCGGTCATAGACCGCCTGCCATTCAATTCACTCGCGGGTCGCTTGTGCTGGGCAATTGCAGGTCCCCCGCGGCCGGAGCATTCCGCAATATCTGCAGCAAATCGTGCTCCAGCGAAACCTCGGGATTTTCCACAATCCGCCCCACTTCTTTTCCCTCGTAAAGCACGATGAAAGTCGGCACGTAGCTTATATGCAGAGAAGACAAATCCGCTTTGCTGCTCTGCTTATTGCGATCCACTCCGATCAGTTCGATATGTTTTTCAGGAATCTGAAGGGCTTCCATGAGTTTGAAGAAAGGGGGGACATGCGTGCGGCTGTCGCTGCACCAGGTTCCCATCACCACGACAAAACGCAACTGCCCGCTATAAGGCAGCAGGGCCTTCACCGTGCTTTCGTCAGGCACGTATTTCTGCTTACCCTCTTCAAACCAGGCATAACGAGCGGCCAGTACTTTCTGCGAAAGCACGCCTTTTAGAATCGTATCCGCACCAAATTTCGGTGGCGCCACGGAAAACAGAACGCAGCACGTCAATGCAAAGCAGCTTAGCCATTTCATGATTATTACTTCCGTTTAGAAGATCACTTGTTTTTTCCTTATGTCAGAAATCGGTGCAGTTTCCCCGCCATGGCGTTGGGGTATTTACTGGCGGCTTTTAGCCGTGGAGCGGCGTCAGAGTATAGTCACGGCCGCCGTGGGTTTTAATTCCCAGCCAGCCGTAAGCTGCCTGGCCTGAATTTCTCACGAGTTTTGCCCCGGAGTGGATAAGCCACGGATTGAACGGATTTAACGGATGGGCTCATTCACAGACTGTTAACCGGCCCATCCGTTAAATCCGTTCAATCCGTGGCTTATCCAACACCCACCTATGTCCATGAGAGATCCGGGCGTAGCGGCGAAAGACGCTGAAGGGCTGCTTCAAGTACGTTGACACCAGGCTGAACGGTTATCGCGCGACTGAAAATCGGCGCGCGCTTAATCAAAACTCCCTGGAAACTCAGGAACAGTGCTCCGGTGGATCGCAGCAAAGCAAGCCCGGATTCGCGAGTTTGCGCCGCCATACGCGATCGCATAATGTTACTCAACGTTCAAATATCCATCAGTTTATTCAGATCCGCCGTTGCCGCGCTGCGTTCGAGAAAACCGAACTCGCCTTTGTCTTTGGCTTCACGAGCCGCGTCCAGCAGGCCCGTCATGGCGGCGCGGTAGAGCGAGGTCGCCAGGCTGATGCGCTTGACGCCGGCGTCGGCGAGTTCGCGCACGGAAAACGACTTTCCTTTGATCGCCACCATGAAGTTAAACGGCTTCGACACGGACTGGCAGACGGTGCGTACGGATACGAGGTCCGGCAGCCCGGGGGCAAACAGCACATCGGCGCCGGCTTTTTCGAAAGCCTGAAGGCGCTTGATCGTGTCGTCCAGGCTCGGAGACGGGTGGAGAAAATTGTGGGCCCGAGCGGCAAGCATGAAGGGGAATGGAAGTCTCCGCGCGGCCTGCGCTGCCGCGGAAATCCGTTCGACCGCCAGATCGAAGTCGTAGAGCGGACGGTCCGGATTGCCCGTTGAGTCCTCGATCGTGCATCCAACAAGCCCTGCTTCCGCGGCAAGCTGGATCGTTTCCGCCACGACCTTCGGTGCATCGCCAAAACCTTTTTCAAGATCCGCCGAAACCGGCAGCTCGGTCGCACCCACGATCAACCGGGCATTGGCCAGCGCTTCGTCCCGCGTCACTCCGCCGTCTCTTTTAGCAAACGTTGCAGCAGAAGCAGCGCTCGATGTTGCCAACGCCGGGAATCCAAGCCCGGCCAGCAGCCGGGCGGAAGGGACATCCCATGCATTCGGAATAATAAAAACGCCAGGCGCATCGTGCAGTGCCCGGAAGCGTATTGCTTTTTCACTCTGAGGAATAGGCATAGCCAGTAATTCTACTGCGAATGCCCGGGCTAAACCGGGGACGAATAAGCCACGGATTTAACGGATTTAACGGATTGAATCCGTTCAATCCGTTAAATCCGCGGCTTATCAACTCCCGGGGATCACTCCGGTGGAGTCTGAAGGGCGGAAGCGGCCTCGATACCCTGGGCGACTTCCGGGAGGATGCCGAGTTTTATATAAATCGGCCGCACGACCTCCCGGATGCCCTTGAGCTGGCGGGCAAACCAGAGCGCCGCAATCATGCAAAGGGTTCCACCGGCAACGATCGTGTGCGGCGCGCCAAACCGGCTGGCAGCCAGGCCTGCCATCAGGCTGCCGAAGGGAGCCACTCCGATGAACGCCATCGTGTAGAAGCTCATGACGCGCCCGCGTTTGCCCTCGTCAACGATCGTCTGCATGATCGTGTTGCTCGACGACATCTGCTGCATCATCGAAAATCCCGTAACCATCATCAGTGGCAGCGAGAGCCACAACCAGTGCGACAAGCCCAGCGCGATCAGCCCCAAACCGAAAGTAAAAGCGGTAATCGAAATCACTCTGCCAAGCCCGACGATCGTTTTCCTCGCCGCCAGCGTAAGCGCGCTGATCAAGGCGCCGAGACCGGAGCACCCCGTCAGAAAACCGAGTGTGTGCGGCCCGCCGTGCAGAACATCACTGGCAAAGATCGGCAGGAGGACCGAATACGGCACACCGACCAGGCTCACACACATCAGCAGAAGAAGAATCGAGCGGATCGGAGTAAAGCCGCGAACGTAAGCGAAGCCTTCCTTTAATTCCGAAAACATATTCTTCCTCGCCTGGCGGGAAACCGGCGCGACTGTCATGAACAATAAGGACGCAATCACAGCCAGATAGCTGAAGCCGTCGATCAGGAAGCAATAGGCTTCGCCCGCAAAGCCGATCACGATTCCGGCGATCGAGGGTCCGATCAGTCGCGCCCCATTGACCATCGAGGAATTCAGGGCAATGGCATTCGCGAGATCCGCGCGATCCGTTACCATCTCGACGAGAAACGCCTGCCGCGCAGGCATATCGACGGCATTGACCACGCCCTGAAATGCAGTCAGGAGGACGATGTTCCATACATTCGCATGTCCGGTGAAAACGACGGCGGCGAGCGCAAACGACTCCATCATCGACAGAGTCTGGGTAATCTTGAGTATGCGGTGCCGGTTCCATCGATCTACCCACACTCCGGCAAACGGCGCGATGAAAAACGCCGGCAACTGCCCGGAAAAACCGACGAAGCCGAGAAGCCAGGCGGAATTCGTCAGCCGGTAGATCAGCCAGCTCGTCGCCACCTGGGTCATCCAGGTGCCGATTAACGACAGGGTCTGGCCGACAAAGAATAAACGGTAATTACGATGGCGTAGAGACCGCGTCAGAAGCTGAACAGTGCCATTCATCTCTAACAGTATCCACGAAACGCAACAAAAGGGTTCCTCCTCGAATCAGAACTGTCCCAATTAGGCTGGAACACTCGAACCGGATTGAAAAATGAAAATTGATTAGTGAGTAATGATAAATGTCCTTGGGCAAATCAAGAATTGACGATTAGCCAACCACAATGAACATTAATAATCGGTGCGCTTCGCGGTCATTACAAGGAGCGCGCTGCGCGCGGACCTGGAACAGACCGCCCCGGCCTCGCTTCGCGAGGGCATCCCCGCCTGACTCAGGCGGGGAATACTTTGCGCTGATTCAAATACCCGACCGAATTTACGAAATGCGTACTTCGGCAGATTCCGGGGTTTCCGGCTTCCGCTTCGAGAGTTGGCTTGCGAGTCCACTTATAAATCGGTAAAAGGTTATCTACCGGGAGGCGAGCAATGAGTAGACGAAGGAAACTGTTTCTGTCCGGCATTGCGGCGGCCAGTCTCATGATGGTTGGCCCTGAAGTTCCTGCAGCGCAGAGAGCTCCGGGCGGCCCGGCCGGGCCTTCGGAGTTCGACGCATTCTACAGTCTGGGTCCTGACTCGCTTCCACGCGAAGGTGTTCCGAAGGGCGAAGTCCGGGGGCCGTTCAAGCTGCCAAGCAAGGCGTATCCGGGTGCGGAGCACAGCTATTGGGTCTACGTTCCGGCGCAGTATGAAGCGTCGCGGGAGGTGAACCTGATGGTCTTCCATGACGGCGCCACGTATTTGAAGGCAGACGGATTTTATCGGGCCCAGAACGTTCTGAATAACCTCATCTACCGCCGCGACATTCCGATCATGATCGGCGCCTTCATCGATCCGGGAATAAATCTGGCGGACGGGAAATCGATCCGTCAGGACGAATACGACGCCCTGGGCGACCGGTATTCGAAGGTCATCGTGGATGAGTTGCTGCCGGAACTATACAAGGACTACAACATCTCGCGAGATCCGGATCGTCATGGAATCGCGGGATGGAGTTCGGGAGCGATCGCCGCCTTCACGGTGGCCTGGGAACGGCCGGACCAGTTCCACAAGGTGCTGACCGGTATTGGAACCTTTGTCGATCTGAAGGGCGGATATGTCTATCCAGAGAAGGTCCTGGCGAGCGACAAGAAGCCGATCCGGATTTTCATGATAGACGGACGGAACGACAATCGCGGAACAAGTGACAAAGGCGAGTACGATCCGCATCGCGATTGGTTCCTGCAGAATGTCCGCTTGATGGAGGCACTGACTAAGAAAGGCTATGAAGTCAACTATTCATGGGGAATGGGCGTGCACAGCCACAACATGGGCGGGGCAATGCTGCCGGAGATGATGCGGTGGCTGTGGCGCGACCAGCCGGTTTCGCTCGACCCCCGTGACAGCGTTGAGCGCTCGTTCCGATCCGGGAAATAGAAACTTCGCAAGAGCTAATTGAGCGCCGCAAATTCCTTTTTTGCTTGAATAAAAACCGGGATGTCCGGATCGGCATCTTTCCATAAGTTGAGGAATTGCTCGTAGGCGCTCTTCGCCTTTACTCTGTCTCCGGACAACATAAAGGCTCTGCCTAATTGCAAGTGTGCCAGCGCACCTACGGGATCGCTCACCACGATCGTGCGCGCCTCGACAATCTTCTGGAATTCCCCCGCGGCTTCCCCGCCCCGGTGAGCATTCAGATAGGCCAATCCACGCACGTAGGTCGTATAAAACGGTCCGATAAAGTATGGAGCGGCAGAAGGCGGCAACCCGCGATCGTAAGGCATCGACGCTCGCAGCAGGTCGAGAGCTTTGGAAGGCGCGCCTGCGTTCAATGCATCAAGGGCGCGGATCGGCGGCAGGTACATATATTGGACCGCTGAATCCTCCGGAAACCGCATGTCCAGATCCTTCGCCAGCGCTTGTGATCGCTCCGATTCTCCAGCGAGAGCGAGGGCAAAGGCGGCGCCGTACTCCACATCGCGGTCCTTGGCAAGGCTGGCTGCCTCAAGCGCGCGTTTCCTGGCCGCGGCGGTATTTCCGAAGAAGGCATCCCACAAGGCTGGTCCGATTTCGATCAACGCTTTCTGTCCCCGCCGGGCCGGTTGCTCATTCAGGCCCGACGCACGCTGGGCCAGGGATTTCGCCTTATTAAGTTGACCGGAATACGCCCGGACAAAAGCCTGCCGGTCGGCGATCATGTCCTCCGCGCCAGGTTCCTTTTCACCAAGAGCCGCCTCCCGATCCATCCAGGCCTTATCACCTTTTAGAAAAGCCAGGTCATATCGCTGGAGCAGGAGCTCCGGGGTTTCGAGTTTGCGCTGCTGGGCTTGCCGCAGGAACGTCTCGGCTTCTTCCAGGCGGCCGGCGAATTGATTATTGAAGGCTGCCTGGAGGTATCCGATGGAAAAGTCCGGATCCAGTTCGACGAGTTGCCTGGCTACAACTACGCCGTTGTCATATTGTCCCAAGGTCGGATACACCAATGCGCCCAGGATTCCGTGCGGAGGGTTCTCCCGAGGATAGGTTTGTATCCACAATTCACAAGTTTTGAGCGCCTTTTCCAGGTTTCCGGTGACTTGCGTTTCGTAGGTGGCGGCGATAAAGAACTTTTCCCGGTCGCTGGCACGCTCGCGCAACTCATAGGCTTTCTGGTTGTTTTCCGCGGAGAGCGCAGGCTGTCCCAAAAAGCCATATGTTAATCCCAGCGACGCGTAGGCCATGGCGAACTTAGGATCAATCTCGATCGCACGCTGAAACAGTGGCACGGCAGCGGGCAGGTTATGATCCGATAACAGACCCTTCGAAGCCGCGCTATAGGCTTTCAGGGCGTCGAGCGACGCCGTCGTCGCTTCTTCGAGCGGTGTGCCGTGTTGTTTAACGGTGGCAAGCGATTCACCAACCTTGCTTCTGAACTTGATCGCGATCTGACTCAGAGCATTCATCACGTCTTCGATCTTCGCGGCTTCCACCTGCTCTTGATCGAGAATCTCACCCGTACGGCAGTTCTTTGCTCGCAGCCCCAGCACGTACTGGCTGCCGAGTCTTGCAATCGAGCCATCCAGGACCGCAGCGCTCCCCGTCCGCTCGCAGATTTCCTGCGCGACCTTCGGCGTCAACTGCGCATCCGGCTTCTGGCCCATCAATGCCAGGGTCTTCTGGATCGCATCGTCGGAGATGAGGCTCAGGAAGGGCGATTGTGTCAGCTGGATCGTCAATCCCTGGCGAATAGTGTCGTCGAACACGGTATCGCCGGTTTTGTTCGTGAAATCGGCAAGGACGATGGTGTCCCTTTCGGTCAGCAACCGCGGCTGGCCACGCTGCTGCCAGAAGAAGAACGCGCCGGCGGCCATCAGGGTTGCCGCTGCGGCGATCCCGTATTTCCACAGGGCACTGCCTCGGGGCTTTGTGATACCGGTGATTGGACTCCCCTGCAATCGTTTCAAATCGGCGCCAAGTTCCGCCGCCGACCGATACCGCCGCGCACTGTCCTTCTCCAGGAGCTTGCCGATGATGCGCTCCAGCTCGGGCGAGACGTTTGGATTGCGCTGCTTCACCGGTTGCGGCGTCTTATTCAGTAAAGCGTCAATGACTACGGGCGATGTTGGACCATCGAATGGGCGATACCCGGTCACCATTTCATAAAGGACCACGCCGAACGACCAAAGGTCGCTGCGTGCATCTACGACCTGGCCGCGAGCCTGCTCCGGCGACATATAAGCGACGGTACCAATCGCCGAGCCGGCCTCGGTGAGCGTGTCGACCTTGGTCGCTTCTGTTTCCCGCGCTTGATCCTGCTTTGCAAGCCCGAAGTCGAGCACCTTGGCATCGCCACGACCGGTAATGAAAATGTTCCCCGGCTTGATGTCGCGATGGACGATTCCTTTGCCGTGGGCAGCGTCCAGCGCGTCGGCCACTTGAACCCCGAGCGCCAGCACAGTCGCGATATCCAATGGGCCGCCGGCAATCCGCTCGCGGAGCGTTTCGCCCTCCAGCAGCTCCATGACAAGAAAAGGATGCCCCGCCGCCTCACCCACGTCGTACACAACGCAAATATTCGGATGATTGAGGGCGGAGGCTGCGCGCGCTTCTCGCTGGAAACGCTCTCTCGCCGCTTCAGTTTGAAATACCTGAGGCAGGACCTTTACCGCAACCTGGCGATGCAGTCGGGTATCCCGGGCGCGATACACTTCGCCCATACCCCCCTTTCCGAGCGGGCCAAGGATCTCGTACGGGCCGAGTTTATCGCCTGCGGATATCGCCATGAGAACCCCAGTCTATCCCGCCGCGCCCGATATCCTCTCAATTTCCGGGAATTCTAATCGTCTGGCTCGGGGAAATTCGAATGCCACCATTTTCCGGGGGAATCGGGAAGTGGCGGTTTTTCAGGCAGGAATGTGCCACCGACACTCAGGAAATGCTGGACTTCAGTTATGCGAAATTAACGAGCAGGCTGAAGTTGCATAAAGGTTACAGTCGAACACTCGTTGAATCCTTCAGTTGGCATGATGAGTATCAATCCGTGGTTTATGGTTCTCGTGGCCTCTTTGAGCTGGATGGGTGAAATCCCCAGGACAAAGCATCAAAAGAAAAGGAAATTAAAGTGTCGGAAACTCCGACGCGGAAGTCTTGCGGAGCACTATTTAGCGGAGCAGTTGCGTCTTAAACCAATTTGACACGAACCGCATAACGAATCAGCTCTGCGGTTGTCTGGGCGCCCAGCTGGCGCATCATGTCGTATTTATGCGATTCTGCGGTGCGCATCGAAATTCCCATTAAAAATGCCGCCTCTTTCATTGTTTTTCCCTCAGCAAGCAGCTGCAGAACTTCGCGCTGGCGCACGGTGAGCGGTTCGGTGGATATTCGTCCCGGAGCGGCTCTCATCAGGGATGAAACCAGGTCGCCCGCAAGAAGCGGGGTTATGTAGATCGCACCTCCAGCGACGATTTGAATGGCCTTTACAAGCTCCTCCACATCACAGATTTTGAGGAGGAATCCAGAACCTCCAGCGCGAAATGCGTCTTCGACGAGCAAAACATCTGCGTGCATGCTGAGGAAAAGAATTTTGGCGGAACAAGGCTCTTTGTGAAGAATTCGGGTGGCGTCGATCCCATTGAGGGACGGCATCGAGATATCCATGACAATCACGTCCGGCCGCTTCTGCCGGGCCATTCCGATCAGACTGCGTCCGTCCCGGGCAGTTCCAAGAATATTGAAATGGTTCTGCAGGACACTAACCAGACCATCCAGGAACATCACATGATCGTCTGCCAGTAAAACACCCGTGCGACTCACAGTTGCTCCTCCGATCGGTAGCACCAGAATCATCGAGTTGCTATGACTGCAACTACTTTGGTTTTTTCTCGATCGTTTTATATCTTTGCAGATATGTCGCACGAAACGAACGTTTTGACGTCATTTTACGTTTACTCGCCCTTTATGATTTGACTAGGGAACTTTGAGACGAACGCACAATGTCAGGTTCGTCGATCGATAACGGAAAGGGGAGAGAGTTGGCGGCTCTCACGAGGAACGCGAAGGTCGCTGAGAGACTTGAAATCGCCTTCCCGCAGCATATCCATTCCTGATTCTGTCTTGTGAAACCGAGCTGACACCGGATCGATGGCGCGCTCGAGATAACCGGTGAATCAGTCTGATTCCAAGCACGTTTTAGCTTGGGCCTCGACACAAATGGAAATCATCTGCAGGCAACCGCCCGTAAAAACTCATCGTTTTCAGCTGTGACAATTTCGTGTCTTATCAGTCCGGCACTTCAGCTGCAACCTCCCCCACCGGTAGGATTTGCGATAAGGAGGAGACTGAATGACAGCACAATTCTCAGTCCGCTTAACTCTCATTCTGTTTGTGACCGTCGTATTTGCGGCAACATTGTCTGCGCAGAGTTCAACAACGTCGACGCAGAGTTCAATGGCCTGCGCCCAAACAAACACACCTTGTCACGACGCCGGCGCCGACTTGCTCGCCGTCGCCGTGTCCGGCCCCATCAACCGGTGGTGGCATGGGTGGAGAACTCTATGTGAACGCGGGCGGCATCTGGCCAACCCGGGTCGACACCCTGGATAACAACAAGATCATCGCCCAAGGCATATACGGCCTGAAGGGCGGCATCTTCTTCGGAGACAGCTTCGAACTGGAAGGCAGCTTCGGGTACCTCAATCACTTCCAACTCAGGAACAGCCCGAATCCTTTCGATATCAATACCGATGGCAACTTTGGACAACCGTCCGTTCTGGGCTTTTTGTATGACATGAACTTCGCCTGGAATTTCGGCAACCGTTCCGTATTCGGTGCCCGGCTGGCCCCGTACGTCGTCTTTGGCGGCGGCGGACTGACAACCGAAGTGCGTCACGGTACGTCGGCGTTCTTCAGTGGCGGCGGCTTCGCTACCGACGCGGCTGGACTCCTTGTTGCCAACCCGGCTCCGGTCCATGTCATCAGCGATGGAGACACGTTCTTTACTGTTAACTATGGTGGCGGACTCAAAGCGATGAATCTGTGGGGACCGGTAGGTTTTCGCGCGGATTTTCGCGGACGCACGATTCCGAACTTTTTCCACTCATCCACAACCTGGCCTGAACTTACAGGCGGCGTGCTGTTCAGCTTCGGAGCACGCTAAAACGGTTCAACGGCAAGGAAAGCCTGTGCAACTCAGCCATGGTCTACTTCTTTGCAACAGGTTGTACCCCCGTTTTTCTGTGCGAATAGTCGAGGACTTCAGTCTGCATTGTTTCGCCACTGCAGATTAGAGTTCTCGACTATTCGTTTATCCTGCCTCACACTTTTCTTAACTTCCTTCCAGCCTGTATCGATCAGCCACGGATTGAACGGATTTAACGGATTGGGCACAATAGGGGCCATGACAATTACCGGAGTTCGCGTGGTTGCTTTGGCCATTCTCGGCATCGCGGGCATAATCATTACCAGCACCGGGCAGGAGCGGGACCGATCGAAAATGCCGGATAAATACAAATGGAACCTGGCGGACATCTATCCGTCTGAGACAGCGTGGCGTGAGGCGCGAGACAAATTCAAGGACGAATCCGCGCAAATCGCGCAATACAAAGGCAAACTCATGTCATCTGCCGCCACTCTGGCGGCCGCGCTGGAAAAGCAATCGGCGCTCGACAAAGAACTCACGCGGATCTATTCCTACGCGAGTCTTCTGGCCGACCAGGACACACGCGATTCCGACCATCAGGGCATGCGCCAGCAGATGGGCCAGATCGCAGCGAGTTTCAGTGCGCAATCGGCGTACATGGAACCCGAAATCCTGAAAGCCGATATTAAAACGATTGATCGCTATATCGCCTCGGAGCCGCGGCTGGCCGTTTACCGGTTCTATCTCGACGACGTGATCCGCCGCGCCTCCCATACGCTGACGGACTCCGAGGAAAAGCTGCTGGCGGATCTCGGCCCGCTGGAGGGCTCGCCGTCGAGCACCTACAACATCCTCTCCAATGCGGATCTTCCCTATCCCTCCGTCACGCTGAGCGACGGGCGTTCCGTCAGAGTCGACCAGGCGGCCTACACGGACCTGCGCGCCCTTCCGAATCGGAGCGATCGGGAGACGGTCATGTCGGCATTTCTCAAGGCGCTGGGCGCCTTCAGCCGTACTTATGGAACGACGATGAACGGAGAAGTCCAGAAAGTGCTGCTCAATGCAAAGGCGCGAAAATTCTCCAGCGATCTCGAATTGTCATTGAATGCGGCCAACATCCCGGCATCGGTCTACATGCGATTGATCGAGGGCATGAACAAGAACCTGCCGTCCTTCCATCGCTATCTGAAGCTACGCAAGCGAATGATGGGGCTGGATCAATTGCACTACTACGATCTTTACGCGCCACTCGTTGCCTCCGTGAATCTCAAATACACACCTGAAGAGGCCGAAAACCATGTACTCGCCGCCGTGGCTCCGCTGGGTTCCGAGTATCAGGCGACGATCCGGCGCGCTTTCACTGAGCGCTGGATCGACTGGCTTCCCAGCGAAGGTAAACGAGCGGGTGGTTATTCCAGCGGCGGGATCTACGATGTTCATCCTTTCATGCTCATCAACTACAACGGGCAGTACGCCGATCTCAGCACGCTGGCGCATGAACTGGGACATACGATGCAGAGCTTTTACTCCAATAAAACTCAGCCTTACCCGCTTGCCGGCTACCCCATTTTTGTTGCCGAGGTCGCATCTACTTTCAACGAGTCGCTGCTTATCGATTACATGTTGAAGAACATCAAAGATGACGACACGCGGCTGTCTCTACTTGGCAGTTATCTGGAGAACATCAAGGGTACTGTCTTCCGGCAGACGCAGTTTGCCGAGTTCGAACTGCGCATGCACGAAATGGCCGAAAAAGGCGAGCCGATCACCGGCGACGCGCTGGCAAAGCTTTACATGGAAATCACCAAACGATACTACGGCCACGATCAGGGCATCTGTATCGTTGACGACTATGTGGCGCATGAATGGAGCTACATTCCGCACTTCTACCGTGACTTTTACGTCTTTCAATACGCCACGTCATTCACGGCCTCAGCAGCCCTTGCCGAAAAGGTTAAAACCGGCGATCCGGAAGCCAAGCGCCACTACCTCGCATTTTTGTCCGCCGGGGGCTCGAAATACCCCATCGATCTGCTCAAAGATGCCGGCGTCGATATGACGACTGACGAGCCTCTGAACCTGACGATCAAGGAAATGAATCGTGTCATGGATGAAATCGAATCGATCCTGGCGAAGCGATGATCGCGCGCCGCAGCGCGGCCTATGGCCGCGCCTGTCCAGAAAGAATCGACGGAAAGCCGCAAATGCCGAGTAAATTGGATCGGAGACGCTGTAAACCTGGTTGGCTATGACCTGGTGGCCCAGTCCCCGCCTAAGTTAGGCGGGGTGCCTTCGCGCAGCGAAGGCACGGCGGTCTGTTCAAAGAAGGTGTGAATGAATTGATTTGAGTAATATCCCCCATTTGGGGGATGGACGCTTGCGGGTTTCCGAAATGCGTTTATGGGGCATCTAGGCCCTATTTTTTCGCCATTTTTCAAAATCAATTCACACGCTTCAGCGCGCGCAGCCTACCTATGGATTTCCGCGCAGCGCTCCTTATTAATTCGGTCCGCTTCGCGGAAATTCATAAGGAGCCGCTTCGCGGAATTTTGAACAGACCGCCCCGGCCTCGCTTCGCGAGGGCATCCCCGCCTAACTAGCGGGACTACGAACACACCTTCACGCTGCATCTGTCTCTATCTTGGACAGCTGAAGCCATAGACCGCGACTGCGATCTGGCTGCGGCGCGGGGTTGTATCACAGGCAGGCGGCCATTATGATACTTCTCGACATGAAAAGAATTCTCGCCGTCTTTGTTGTAGTTGCCGCACTCCTGGGCATCACACACAACCTTCATTCTCAAGCGGCGCCGGCGCGCGCAGCGCAGGCTGCGGCCGGCGCGCGCACGTATGTGGGGTCGGCGACCTGCGGCGATTGTCACGTTGCGGTCTACGAACGATGGGCAAAAACGAGAATGGCGAACGTCGTCACCGACCCGCACGTCCGGCCGCAAGTCGTCATTCCCGATTTCTCCAAGGCCGATCCTTTGCTGACTTTCAAACTGGACGATGTGGCACTGGTCTACGGGACAAAATGGAAACAGCGTTATTTCAAAAAGGTCGGCAACGACTATTTTCCACTTCCCGCGCAATGGGACATCAATCATAAGTTATGGCGCGCCTATTTCGTCCAGCCGAACACGGATTGGTGGGTGCCCTTTTATCCGGCCGACAATAATAAACGTCCGACCGGACCTCTCTGCGATGGATGTCACTCCGTCAATTACGACATCAAGGCGAAAACCGTAACCGAGTGGAACGTCGGATGTGAGCGATGTCACGGGCCGGGCAGCGAGCATGCGGCCAATCCGACGCGCGTGAACATCGTCAACCCAGCGAAACTGGACTTCGTCGCCGCCAATGACACCTGTATCCAATGTCATTCTCAAGGCCAGCCATTGAAGAATCCGATGGAAGGCCAATACTACGACTGGCCCGTCGGGTTCCAGCAGGGACTCCGTTTGCAGGATTTCTGGCGGCTTGAAGAACACAAACTGGGTGAGACAAACTTCATGCATTTCGCCGACGGAACCGCACACAAAAATCGTATGCAGGGCAACGACTTCGTTCAGAGCCTCATGTACCGCCGCGGCGTCACCTGCTTCAGCTGTCACGATATTCACGGAACCGGTAACAATGCCGATCTGATCAAACCGGCCAGCCAGCTTTGCCTGAGCTGCCACGGGCCGTCGTCTCCGAATGGTCCGCACGCCGCAACGATCGAAGCCCACACCCACCATCTCGCCGGCAGCACCGGCAGCGATTGCGTGTCATGCCACATGCCGAAGATCGAGCAGACGATCGCAGACATCAATGTCCGGAGCCATACGTTCAATTTCATTACGCCGGAAATGACAGACCAGTACAAGATTCCTAACTCGTGCAACACCTGCCATACGGATAAAACGACCGACTGGGCACGCCAGGCGATGAAGGATTGGACGAACGTCTCGCCCTGGCGCGTGAATTAGTGGAAGGGGGCGGTCTATGACCACAGCTGTCCAAGATAGAGACGCATGCAGCGGTGCGGGTGTCTCGTAGTCCCCGCCTAAGTCAGGCGGGGACTGGTCCATCAGCGTTACAGCCAAACCAGGTTTACATCGCAACCGCTATTATTTAACGGGTTATTCGTCGTCGGAGGCGCCGGGCAGTCGCGGCAACCCGGAACTGGCGGAGGGCGCCAGCAGGCCGGTCTTCGCATAGGTGATCAGCTTTTCGCGGGTGTCCACAATATCGAGGTTGCGCATCGTAAGCTGCCCGATGCGATCCTGCGGAGTGAAAAAAGCCTCGCCTTTCTCCATCGTCAGGCGTTCCGGCTTATAAGTCAGATTCGGACTCGTGGTATCGAGAATCGAGTAATCGTTGCCGCGGCGAAGCTCAAGCGTCACTTCGCCGGTGATTGCCCGGGCGACCCAGCGTTGCGCGGTCTCCCGCAGCATCAGTGCCTGCGAGTCGAACCATCGGCCTTGATACAACAGACGGCCGAGGCGGCGGCCGTCATTGCGATACTGTTCGATCGTATCCTCATTGTGGATTCCAGTGACGAGGCGTTCGTAGCCGATGTGTAAGAGCGCCATCCCCGGGGCTTCATAAATCCCCCGGCTCTTGGCTTCAATGATGCGATTTTCGATCTGATCGCTCATGCCGAGGCCATGACGGCCCCCGATGCTGTTCGCTTCTGAAAACAGGGCAACCTCGTCATCGAAGGTCTTTCCGTTCAGTGCAACGGGGCGTCCCTCCTCAAAATGAACGCTGACCACCTCCGGTTTGACAACGACGGCATCCCGCCAGAATGCGACGCCCATAATCGGCTCGACAATTTTGATCCCGTTGTTGAGGAACTCGAGATCCTTCGCCTCGTGTGTTGCTCCCAGAATATTGGAATCCGTCGAGTAGGCTTTCTCGACGCTCATCTTGTAGCCAAAGCCGGCGCGATTGAGATACTCGGACATCTCCGTGCGTCCGCCGAGTTCGTCGATGAATCTCTGATCCAGCCACGGTTTGTAAATGCGGAGATTCGGATTGGCGAGCAGACCGTAGCGGTAGAAACGTTCGATATCGTTGCCTTTAAAAGTACTGCCGTCGCCCCAGATGTGAACATCATCGTCTTTCATCGCGACGACGAGCATGGTACCGGTCACCGCACGACCCAGCGGCGTGGTATTGAAATAGGCAACGCCGGCGGTGGTGATGTGGAATGCACCGGACTGGATGGCAGCAATGCCCTCGGCAACAAGCTGCTTCCGGCAATCGATCAGGCGCGCGTGTTCTGCGCCGTACTCGAGAGCCTTCTTTGGAATCGCGTCATAATCGGCTTCGTCCGGCTGGCCGAGATTGGCGGTATAAGCATATGGAATCGCACCATTCGCACGCATCCAATGCAGAGCGGCACTGGTGTCGAGACCGCCGGAAAAGGCGATGCCGACCTTGTCGCCGACAGGGAGATGTTGAAGAATAGCCGTCATCTAATGATGATGGTGGGGATCCGGCTCGGGCGCGGTGTTTCCCACGATGTCGGCAGGCGACAAGGGGGCCAACTGTGCTTCTGTAGGTTTGAGCATCGCTCCCACAATGATGCCCACAATAAGTACGATCAAACCAATTGCAGCTTCTTGCATGTTTGAATTATAAGGAACGCGGGCTAAAGCCCGCGACCACATTTGTAAATATGAAGCATCTTTTGTTGATCTGCGCGCTTTTCGCCGCCACAACCGAGTCCTTTGGCCAGGATGCCAGCCAAATGCCGAATCGGTGCCCGGCCGCCGGAACGATAACCCCGTCGACATCCGGATGGAACGGCTGGGGAGCAAACATTTCGAACACACGGTTTAACGCGGAGCGCATTGAGCCCGCGCAATTGAAACTGAAGTGGGCGTTTGGGTTTCCCGGCGCGAAGGCCGTTTCGGGCCAGCCCGCGGTGGTTGGCGGACGAGTATTCGTCAGCGCCGACAATGGGTACGTCTACTCGCTGGATGCGGCGACCGGTTGCGTTTACTGGTCGTTTCACGCGGAAGCAACAGTTCGAAGCGCGGCTACGATCGAGCAAATTTCGGCCGGCCGCTTTGCGGCATACTTTGGCGACGCGAAAGCCAACGCCTACGCCGTAGATGCATCCACGGGTGCTCTGATCTGGAAGGTCCGGGTTGAAGATCATCCGTCGGCTCGCATTACAGGGGCTCCCAAATTTTTCGAGAGCCGTCTTTATGTCCCGGTGGCCTCGGGGGAAGAGGGGGCGGGCGGCAATCCGAACTACGCCTGCTGTACATTCCGAGGGAGCATCGTGGCGCTGAATGCCGTCAGCGGAGCCCAGATCTGGAAAACGTACATGATCCCCGACGAGCCCAAACCGGTTAAGAAAAATTCCAATGGTGTGCAGCGCTGGGCTCCTGCCGGCGCGGGCGTGTGGAACTCTCCCACCATCGACCCGAAGCGCCATGCACTTTACGTGGGGACAGGCGACGCCTATGCGGAACCGGCTGCGAAGACGACGGATGCGATCGTCGCTTTGGATCTGGATACCGGCAAAATGTTATGGAGCATTCAGGACACCGAGAACGACGTGTGGTTGGCAGTCTGCAGCCCGAACAATCATCCGGAGAATTGTCCGGATGAATTAGGGCCGGACCATGACTTCGGTTCGCCGCCGATTCTGGTGCCTCTTCCCGGCGGACGCGATGTTCTCGTCGCCGGCCAGAAGAGCGGGAACGTATGGGCCCATGATCCCGATAACAAAGGCGCCGTGTTGTGGAAAACGCCGCTTGTCACGAACACGAAAGAGTTCGGCGGCAAGATCGTCTGGGGTGGCGCGGCCGACGATCAGTACGCTTATTTTGGTTTGGGTCCCGGCGGTGTCGCGGCTGTCCGTCTGAGTGACGGCCAGAAGGTCTGGTTCACGCCGCTGATACCCGCCGCCTCGCTATCGACGCACCCGGGACAGGACGGGCCGATCACGGTCATTCCGGGGGTGGTTCTTTCCGGCGGATGGGACGGCGTTCTGCGGGCGCTTTCAACACAAGACGGGAAGGTCGTCTGGGAATACAACACCATACGCGATTTTGAAAGCGTGAACGGAGTTAGCGCTAAAGGTGGGTCTATGGGCGCAGCGGGTCCTGTGGTCGCCGGAAAAATGTTGTTCGTCCCGTCCGGGTACGCCGGCGTGAGAAATGGAATGACAGGTAATGCTCTCCTCGCGTTTGGTTCACCCTGATAACAGCCGTTCCACTCCAGTCAGGTTTAGGTGGTCTATGACCGCTCGTTCTCATGTGGTCAACCAAATACTCTCAGCCATAGAAGGCGTGAATGAATTAGTGCCGGAGGCGCGTAAGAACATAGCCCCGGCCGCCAAATGACTAATGACTATTGACCATTGAGAATTGACCATTTCTTCCGAATGCTTTGTCAATTCTCAATGGTCAATAGTCATTAGTCATTAGTCATTTTGGGAAAAACCCCGGCCTGCGGCCGGGGCTAAGTTCTAACGGCCCTCCGGGCCTATTCATACAAGAATGGAAATTCGGCTGCACTATACATCAGCATGTGCGGGAGTAGCTCAATCGCCAGAGCGCTTATCTACCAGATAAGAGGCCTAGGTTCAAATCCTAGCTTCCGCTTCGGGGGTATAGCTCAACGGTAGAGCATCGGCCGAGAGGCGTCTATGCGTCGCTCGGCCGAAGATGCGGGTTCGATTCCCGGCGCCTCCATTCGTCACTTCGCTTTCTTCCCTCCTTGACATAAGCCTCTATCCTGAAACATATTCCACCCAACAAAAGTGTTTTTGAAATAACTGTTTCAAGATGGGGGGAGAGATCCATGCGCCACGTACTGCATCTGATTTGCGCCACTTCTATGGCTTTGATTTGCGCCGTCTGCACGTTCGCTCAGACGGACCGCGGCACGATCACCGGCACCGTAGCGGATTCCTCGAACGCTGTAATTCCCGGTGCAAGCGTTACCGCAACGAACAGCCAAACGACCTCAAAGTATGAAACCGTCAGCACCGAGACGGGCAACTACACATTGACTCAATTGCCGGTCGGCACATACGACTTGACGGTTGAATTGCCGGGTTTCAAAAAATACATCCGCCAGGGCGTTACGGTTTTGTCATCGACGACGGTACGCATCGATGTTCCGCTCGAGGTCGGCGGTGCGGCCGAAGAAGTCACGGTCAGCGCCGATGCGCCTTTGCTGCGCACTGAAGGCGGCGATGTAAGCCACAACATTCGCACCGATTCCGTCGATGCGCTGCCGGTTCTCTCGATCGGAGCGGCGGCCGGAAGTTCCGGCATACGCAACCCTACTGCAGTCGCCCAGCTATTGCCCGGCGCGTACGTAGTGCCCAATACGACGGTGAAGATCAATGGCGCGCCGGGAAATACAGCGTCCTACCGCGTTGAAGGTCAGGACGCCAGCAATGGTCAGGTGCCCGCGACACAAGCGCAAGTACAACCGAGTGTCGATGCGCTTCAAGAGATCACGATCCTCACAAGCAACTTCTCCGCCGAATATGGCCAGGTCGGCGGCGGAATGTTCAATTATGTCGTGAAGTCCGGCTCGAACGGTTATCACGGAACCGGCTATGACTACGCGGCCAACGATGCGTTCAATTCGGCGACACCGTGGTTGAACACGAAATCGCCGGTACGCCGTCACGACTGGGGCTTCACGCTCGGGGGCCCGGTGAATTTCGGCAGCAAGATCTATGACGGCCATAACAAGACGTTTTTCTTTTTCAACTTTGAACAATATCGCGATCATCAGAACATCGCGACAATCAGCAACACTGTTCCGATTCAGGCTTATCGTGACGGGAATTTCAGCAGCGCCCTGACCGGCAAGAATCTATGTCCGGCAACCAATCCAAACTGCGACCCGCTGGGCCGGCCGGTCATGGAGGGCACGATCTACGATCCGCGCACGACAAAGACGGTGAATGGCCAACTGGTTCGCGATCCATTTCTGAACAACACAATCGATCCAACTCTATGGGATCCAGTCGCCCTCAAAGTGCAGGCGCTGATTCCCCTGCCAAGCAAATCGGGATTGATCAATAACTACATCAATACATTCCCCAGCGACCGCATCACCTACATACCAGCCGTCAAAATGGACCATAACCTGAGCTCGAAGGCGAAGCTTTCCTATTACTGGTCACAAACCAAGACGTCGAGCCAGTATTCGACGCCGTTAGGCGGCGCGGATGGTTTGCCTGAGCCGGTTACGGCTGCGATCGGGACCTTTATTACGGCACGTGTGCAGCGCTTGAATTTCGACTATACCGTTTCACCAACAATGCTCTTCCACCTGGGACTCGGCTATCAAACGAACTTCTTTACCGACGATCCCGGAACAACCAATTACGATGCGGCCGCCAATCTGGGTCTGATCGGAACGACATCGAACCGGATATTTCCGTCATTCCAAGGTCTCACTGCAGCCACAGGCGGGGTGAAGAATCTCGGGCCGGGAAATTCGACAAATCGTCATCCACTGCTCTATGAGAAACCGACCGCGAATTTGAGCCTGACGTGGACGAAGGATAACCACACCTACAAGTTTGGCGGTGAAACTCGTATTGAGAGCAATGCCTCGACGGTCTATGCCTACACGGGCGGCACGTATACGTTCTCGGCAGCACAGACAGGTATGCCTTATATCACCCAGGCAGGAGGCACTCTCAACGGCGGCAGCGTCGGGTTCCCGTACGCCAGCTTCCTGCTGGGCCTGGTCGACCAGGTTCGTATTGCTCCTCCAAATACCATCCGGCTCGGCAAGCATTCGATTTCCGGTTTTGCTCAGGATACCTGGAAAATTACACGCAAGCTGACGCTTGATTATGGTTTGCGCTATGACTACCAGACATACCTGAAGGAACAACACGGCCGCCTGGCGCAGTTCTCTCCGACAACTCCGAACCCGTCGGCAGGAGGGTTGCCGGGCGCCGTCATCTTCGAAGGGGATGGTCCGGGACGCTGCAATTGCTCGTTTGCCAAGAATTATCCCTGGGCTTTCGGTCCGCGACTGGCGGTCGCGTATCAGTTTGCGCCCAAGATGGTGTTGCGTCTCGGTCTCGGCGTCGTTTACTCCGGAACCGGTGATGCGAATGGCGCGAGCCAGGGCGGATTGACGGCCGTGGCGGCCGTCCAGGCGGCCGGAGACGGCAGCCCGATCATGACTCTGCGGAACGGAATCACGGTTCCGCCTCCTCCTTTCCCCAATTTCGATCCCGGTCAGTACCCGCAGGCGGGTTACGCCGGTAAACAATCGCCCCTGGTCTGGTATGACCGAAACGCCGGCCGGCCCGCAAGACAAGTTCAGTGGAGCGTCGGGATCCAGCGCGAGATCTTCCAGAACCTCGCTGTCGACGTTTCATACATCGGCAACCGCGGCGTCTGGTGGAATTCTCCCGGACTCATCGATGTCAACGCCAACACGGCTCAACGGCTCGCGTCATTCGGGCTTGACATCAATAGTGCTGCCGATCGCACATTGTTAGGCCAACAGATCGGCTCAGCTGCGGTTGCTGCGCGCGGATTCAAGCTGCCTTATGCCGGCTACACGCCCACAGTCTCCCTGGCCCAGGCGCTGCGGCCGTTTCCGCAATTCCAGAGCATTACTTCGTTGTGGTCGCCGCTCGGAGACACCTGGTACAACTCGCTGCAAGTCAAAGCGACGAAGCGTTATTCGTACGGGTTGTCTTTCGCGAGCACGTTCACCTATTCAAAGAATCTTGCGATCGGAGCTCCGTCGAATGTCGTCGTTCCTGGAACGGGCGGCAGTCCCGTGAATGACGTGTTCAACCGGAACCAGAATAAATACCTTTCACCACAGGATCAGCCATTCATCTTCAACCTGTCGTTGAATTACACTCTGCCGGCGTTCCAGCTGAACCGGATTGTCTCTTCTGCGGTTCGCGACTGGACGATCGGAGTGTTCGCGCAGTACTCCAGCGGATTGCCGATTGCAGCCCCCACAGCGCAGAACAACCTGAATGCGCTACTCCTGCGTAACGGAACTACTCTGTCCAACGCGAATCGCGTTGCAGGTCAGCCGCTGTTCCTGAAGGATCTGAATTGTCATTGCTTCGATCCGAACAAGGAATTCGTCCTGAATCCGGCGGCCTGGTCGGACCCTCTCCCGGGAACCTTCGGCACCGGTGCGGCTTATTATGGGGATTACCGGGCTCAACGTCAGCCGGTAGAAAACTTCGCCTTCGGACGTGATTTCAAACTGGCACACGAGGGCAAGGTGAAGCTGAATATCCGCGCTGAATTCACCAACATCTTCAATCGCTCGCGCTTGCCCAGTCCCACCTCGACCAACGCGCAGGCGACTCGCACCGGAACGGATGCCAGCGGTAAAACAGTCACAGTGTTGGCAACCGACTCTGGACATCTGGATGGGAAGACGACAGCTGGCTTCGGCTTCGTCAATACGGCTGTAGCGCCTTCGACGCCTGCCAACCGGCAGGGCCAGATTGTCGGCCGCATTACGTTCTAGAAACAGGCCACGGATTGAATCCGTTAAATCCGTTCAATCCGTGGCTTATTCCTTCACAATCTCAGGGAACAAATTTATACCCGGCACCATGGATCGTCTGGAAATGCTCGGGATTTGCCGGATCGGTCTCTAACTTGAGACGAAGTTTCCAGATGTGATTGTCTACGGTTCGCGTCGAGGGATAGTTTTCGTACCCCCAAACCTCATTAAGAAGCTCGGTTCGTGAAAGTACTCGCCGCGGATTTTGGGCAAAATATCTCAGTAACCTGAACTCCTGAGCAGTCATCGTAATCGGAGTCCCATCCCGCGTGAGTTCCATCTTCGCAAAATCGACGTGGACGTTACCGAACAACAGCGAGTCGACGGCGTCGGGTCCGCTTGTCCGGCGAACGGCGGCGCGCACTCTGGCAAGGAGTTCCCGCGGGCTGAAAGGCTTGGTCACGTAATCGTCCGCCCCAAGCTCGAGAAGTAACACTTTCTCCGACACTTCGCTCTTAGCGCTCAAGATAATGACCGGCAACGAGGGCGCTTCTTTTTTGATCTCCCGGCACACATCGTTTCCGAGCAATTCCGGCAATCGCAGATCGAGAATGACAGCAGATGGGCGAGAGGAACGGAAAGCTTCCAGGCCGGCTTTGCCGTCGGACGTGACTTCCACGGTGTACTGTTCGGACTCGAAGAGCCGTTTCAGCGCCTTCTGGATCGCACGATCATCTTCAACGACGAGGATTTTCTTCACAATTCACGCTTAAACTACCAGAACGCCGTCTGGAGCTCAAATCCTTCGGGAATGTATCGAAGCGAAGAGACAAATGAATGACCATCAAGAGATCAGGCCGTGACAATTCAAGATGGCCGGTTCACCTAGGCTAAAGCTGCACATCATGCCCCTGGGCGGTGAACATGAAACGCGCGCTGTTCATTCTGACACAACTGCTGATCGCCACGAACGTTTTCGCGTCTTATGGCGTGTGCGTGATGCCGGGCCGCGGACATTTCCAGATCCATGTCGGCACGGCGGGATTACTGGGGGGCCTGGCGCACAACCACCTGATCGAGGCCGAAAAGATCTCGGGATGTGCGGTAATCGACCCCAGGGACCCGGCACATTCGTCGATCAAATTGGATTTTCCGGCTTCGAACATTCGGGTGATCGATCCCAAAGAAAGCGAGAAAGACCGGGCGGAAGTTCAGCGGACAATGGAAACGGAAGTCCTTCGGACATCCGAGTTTCCGAGAATCGCCTTCGAGTCGACAACGATCGAGCGCACTGACGAAGCGGACCGTTATCGCGTGCGCGGGAATCTGACGATACGCGGCAAGACGCAACCCGTCCTGATTACCGTCACGTTAACCCGTCTGTCCGACGGTACCTTTCGGGCGACCGGCCAGTCCAAATTCGCGCAAACGAGCTTCGGAATTAAACCGATCCAACTCGGTGGCGGAACCGTGAAAGTCAAAGATGAGCTGGAAATTGAATTTGAGTTGTTTCTCCGCTAGCGGCGCGCCGGCGGTATTATTTCTGACGGTTCTGGGGACAGCCCCCTAAGGCCTGCACGTTCGCGACGACGGATAAGGCTGCTTGTTTGAAACTGTAAAACTTTGAGGTGGAGGTCCAATGATTCGAATCTGGGGTATAGCGCTTGTTTTGTTCTGTAGCGCTCCAGTGTTTGCCATGCCCGAATTCCTGCAAATGTATCGGAGCGATCCGTTTCGTAACCCGGCTGTCGATGGCTGCAACACCTGCCATATGAGTCCGCAAGGCGGCGACGCCCGAAACCCGTTTGGCCAGGCATTCGAAAGCTCAGGAGAAACAATCACCCCGATGTTACGCGCGCAATTTCCCGACCGGTTTGTCTATCCGAGCTCCCGAGTGGGAGATGCCCTGACGATCCATTTTTCGGATCCAAACAAGAGGCAGGTTGTCGTGGAGTCCGGCGGCATGAAGAGCCTGGTCGACGTTGACAAAGTGGCCGTCAACGACAGACCCGTCACTGCGCCGAATGCGCCGGCAGAGGCGCCAAAAGCCGTAGCATCCGTCAAGGCGTCCGAGAGCCGCGTCGATCCGTTCGCGCGGGAAGGCGCGTTCTTCGGGTCCAACGTTGTCAATCTTCCAGACGGCAAGCCGCAGCGGAAAGGCGGAGTCGATTTCTTCGTCGGCCATCGCTTCAGTCAGGACGTAAACGCGGCCGGAGCGGGAGGACTCTTTGGTTTCGATAGCTCGGCGACTATCGCCTTCGGAGCACGGGTGGGTTTAACCAACCGGCTCAGTGTTTCCGTATATCGGAGCAACCTGTTCCAGACGATCTCGCTCAGTACGGCGTTTCAAGTAAGCCGGCAGAATGCGGAGACGCCGTTAACGCTGCAACTACGCGGCGGCGTGGACGGAAAGCACAACTTCGGCTTGTATGACAGAGACATCAATCCGACGCCGAAACAATTCTCACCATACCTGCAGATCGTCGCCACCAGAACGTTCAAGGACCGCGTCTCTTTCACAGCAGTCCCTACGTTCGCGTTCAATACCAGAGATGAATTCAGGGGTGACGAATATCCCCGACGTTGCGTTCGGATCAAATCACAACAACACGGTTTCATTGGGTCTGGGCGCCGGTGTACGCGTTCTGCCCACGACTTCCGTTGTCGGAGAATTCATACCGCGCCTCTGGGGATTCCGCGGAGAAAATGGCGATCGGCCCGGGGTCTCAACCGATCGGCCGGGAGTTTCGATCGGTCTCCAGAAGGCCACGCTGCGTCACACGTTTGAACTGCTGATCTCGCGGCAACAGAGCATGATGCCCACGGAATACGCGGTGCAGGGATTGAATACCTTCCGCATCGGGTTCAACATCTACCGCAAGATTCGGTAAAAGCCGGGACCGGAACACAAGAAGCACAAGAGGCACAAGACCCGTGTCTCGTGCTTCTTGTGCTTCTTGTGCGCAATATCAATCCTGTTGGTTAGAAGACTAGCTGAATGGATAGACGTCTTCAGTAAGATCCTTTGTATTGACGCTTGAAACCAACAGGTTAAGAACACTTCGGGACACTCACATGCGGCATTGATCCTGCTTATCCCTTTTCCTGACGACAGCGTGAGCTTCAGGAGAACCGGATGAGACAAGGACAGCTATTTACCGAGGATCAACGCAGAAGAATTGTGCGGCTTCTTTCATCGACAGAACTGACGACGGCTGAAATCGCACTGCGAATGCAATGCAGCCGAAGCGCGGTGGCCTCTATTAACCGGCACTATCAGATTCGCGATTATCCCGGGTTGAGGCGCGCAAGGCAAAAGATGCCTGTCCGGCTGTAGGCGCGGTTTATGACGTTTATGACCGCGCCTACAGGGATCCTTCAGCCGAGGCGACGATCGAATGCACCGAGTAATCGAGCGACCGAACTCAGCGGCGCCAGCCACGGCCGTGCTTGTAGCCATTCGATCGCTGGATTGACAAGCGCCGCAATCGTTACCGGAGGCAGCGTCGTAAAGATCGTAAAAACCGGATCGAAGCGAAGAGCGATCGCTGGAATGGGAACATTGCTTACGACCTGCATCGTTCCAGCCAATGGTCCGATTGAGGGGAATATGCCAGATGTAAACGTGGCCACATGATTTCCGGGACCGAGCAACTGACTGGTCGAGGCAACCATAGCTGCCGAGGAATCCAACAAATTGAAGGTCACGTTAGCAGCGGATGTCCCAGGGTTCGCATACGCGACGGCAATGTTGTATCCGCCGATCGTGTCGACGAATATGGCCTGTCTGGGGAGAGCTGCGGCCTGAGGCACTCCGGCTTCGGCAATCAATCGGCCGCCTAAGTCGAACTCCGAGAAGATGGCTGTCCCCGCCACCGTTCCAGCACTCGTAGAGACCGTGCCAAAGCCTGGAGAGTACCCACCCGTCCCCGTCGAAACGTATTTCTTCGTCTGGCCGGCGGCAATGGAAAACGTGATGGTCCCCGTCGTGGGCGTGCCGACCTCGTCCGTGAAACTGACATTGAAGGGCGAACCAGCCAGGCCGGCATTCTGATTATCCTGGTTGAAAGTAATGGTTCCGCTGGCGGCGCCGGACGCTGCAGGATTTGTCAGCAGGACCGTCGTTTTCCAGATCGTGCCGCCAAGCACTCCATTTGCGATATGGGGAAAATAGAACGTGGTCTGCGCGGAGCAAACCATCGTGGCGGTAAGAATCCAAAGGGATACAAAAAGGACGCGCTTCATCGGCTTCTCCTGAATTCAACAATCCGGTTAAGGTCGATTTGGCGCAGAAATCATCGTGGGGGTGAGCCGAGTTTCTGCCGCATTCATTTCACCCAGCTTTTGCCATTCCTGCTCGGCACTGATGCGCTTGCCAGACCGGGTGAGGCTCGTTGCTAAAAGATACCGCGCCTGGCGGAAGTTGGGCTGCCAATCCAGAACCGTGTGGAGTTTGGGCACCGCCTCCGTGAAGCGGCCGTTCAGATAGTACAAAACGGCAATGTTATATTGCGCCGGCCAGTAGTCCGGATTCAAGCGCAAAGTGGTTTCAAAACACTCCATAGCACGTTCCCTGCTACCCATCGCAAACAGCGTGTTGCCCATGTTGTTCCAGGCCGGCCAATAGTCCGGTTGTTGCTCGAGAGCCCGCTGGTAGTACGCCATCGCCAAATCCCAGCGTTTCTTTCCTTGTTCAATGACACCAAGGTCGTACAGCGCTTCTGGAAAGTGCGGCTGAAGTTCGAGTGCGTGGAGCAGTGCCGGACGCGCAGACTCCGGATCGGAACCCATGTAAGCGCCGCCCAGATTGAACCAGACACGCGCTTTACCGGGTGCGTGTCGAACAGTGTCCTGCCATAGTCCAAGGTCGGAGGACCACACCGTCTCGCGGCGAAGTGTCAGGATAGCCAGTATTGCGATCACCGTCACGCCAACCTGCGTTCGCCAGCGGAATTTCGAGACCCAGTACGCGGCGAGAATCGCAAACGCCATCATCGGAAGGTAAACGCGATGCTCAAACGCAGCGTCCGCGCTGGGCACGAAGCTGGAAGTCGGAGCCAGCAGGATGAAGAAGGTTAGAATACACAGGCCTTCTACGCGGCGACGAAGAACCCAACCGGCAGCCAGAACTCCGATTATCCCTGCAGCCGAGATAAAGCCGCCGGCATTGCGAAAATCGTATTCGAGCGATTGCGGATATGGAAACACGAGAAGTCTCAAATAAGTAAAGATCACTCGCGTTTCCGTCAGAAGATACCGGAATGGGTTAATCCGGCCGACTGCTCCAATTCCAACCGTTGTCTCGTGGCGATAAGCCAGGATAACCAGGGCCGCGACTGCCAAAAGGACTACTCCCGGAATCCAATATGCCGGCGCGGGCTTTGGCCCGCGCTCACCCTTGTGAGCACTGTTGAAGCGCGCGACGCCCTGGCTGCTTAAGAAGACCGCTACCAGCGGCACGGCAATCGCCGCCTCTTTGCTTTCGAATGCGCACAGAAACATGACGATCGCAACCCAGCGGCGATCATGTGTGAGGGCAAGCAGGGCCAGAAGCGAGAAGAAGCAAGCCAGCAATGTCGAGCGTTCGTAGATATACAGCACGGGTTCCGACTGAAGAGGATGGACAAGAAAAACACCGGCCGCCGCAATCGCGACCCACGGCTCGGCAAAACCACCAACGAGCCAATAGAGCAGAACCGCATTCGTAACGTGAATCCCGACGTTTACCAGGTGATATCCCGAAGGATCGTTGCCGCCAACGAGATGGTTCAAGTAAAACGTGAAGAAAGTCAGTTGTCGAAGATGCAAAGGATTGAAAAAGTGCGCCCATTGAGCCGGATTCGTTACGTTGCTGTCGTTGGTGATCAGGGTGTCGTCGAAATGGAAGGGATCGTTGAATGAAGGACCGAAGAGCAGCACCCCCGCCAAAACCAGTCCAGCCGTGACTTTCATGTTATATTCCGGACCGATTATATGCGCGTTGCGATCGTCCACGACTGGCTAAACGGGATGCGTGGCGGTGAAAAAGTGCTGGAAATGCTGCTGGAGCTATTTCCGGATGCCACCATTTACACGCTTCTGCACGAGCGGGGAAAAGTATCGCAGTCTATAGAATCACACCGGATCGTAACGTCATGGCTCGATTCTATTCCCGGCGTTTACGCCCACTATCGGAATCTGCTTCCCTTGTTTCCCGGCGCGATCGAATCCTTCGATTTGAGTTCGTTCGATTTGATCGTGAGTTCGAGCCACTCCGTCGCCAAGGGAGTGCGTCCCGGAAAGGCGCTTCACATCTGTTATTGCCATACACCGATGCGTTACGTATGGGACGCGGAAGATGATTACAACTTTAACGCCGTTCGACATTTAGCGCTCAGAGTGATCCGGACGCGACTGCAGCGCTGGGACTGCGAGGCGGCGCATCGCGTTCATCATTTTCTGGCAAATTCGCAATTCGTCCGCGAACGAATTCAAACCTATTATGGCCGGGAAGCGACCGTCATTTATCCACCTGTCGACACCGATTTCTTTCAGCCGGCCATCGAAACAGGCCGCGAAGATTTCTATCTGGCCGCGGGGGCGCTGGTGCCGTATAAACGTTTCGATCTCATCGTTGAAGCGTTCAAACACCTTCGGCGTCGGCTCATCATTGCCGGCCATGGCTCGGAGTTGCAGAAGCTTCGAAAAATGGCGCCATCGAACGTCGAAGTTCGAGGGAGGGTTGGCGATGAGGAATTGCGCAGGTTGTATCAGGGCGCCAAAGCAATGGTAGTTGCCGCACGCGAAGACTTTGGTATAGTCGCCGCAGAGGCACAATCTTGCGGGTGCCCCGTCATCGCTTTTGGAGCGGGCGGATCGCCCGAGATCGTTCAGGATGGCATAAACGGACTCCTGTTCGCGGAACAGCACGCAGACGACATTGTGCGTGCGGTACTCAGATCCGAGCCTATGACCTGGCCCATCGAACAAGTGCGCCAGAAGGTGGAGAGGTTCTCTCGTGAAAACTTCAAGACGCAGATTCGAAGCTTCATCGCGGACCGGATGGAAAGGCACATCGGCGGAACGCGGCAACTACAGCCCGCATAGTTCCGTTTCGGGCACGCCGGGTTTTCTAAAGCGATCAATCGACATCGCGGTGTCGGCGGCCGGCTTGACTGTTCTCGCGCCGATCTTTTTGATTATTGCTCTTGGAGTATGGCTGGCCGACCGTGGTGCGATCTTCTATCGGCAAACCAGGATTGGACTTCACGGCAAGCCGTTCACCATTATCAAATTCCGCACGATGCACGAGAATGCCGAACAGGATCTCGGGCCCGTCTGGTCCGTGCCGCACGACCCGCGCTGTACTCGCATCGGATATTACCTGCGTCGTTCCGGCCTGGACGAACTGCCACAACTCTGGAACATTCTTCGCGGCGAAATGAGCCTGGTCGGACCGAGACCAGAACGCCCGGAATTCACTCGAGAATTCCGCAAACAGCATCGCGAATACGAATACCGGCATGTGGTGCGCGCAGGCCTGACCGGTTATGCGCAAATTCACGGATGGCGCGGGCTGACGAGTCTCGAAGAGAGACTACGGCACGATATCTATTACGTGCAGAACTGGTCTCTCGCCCTGGACTTCCGCATTCTGTTCCGCACAATCTTCCGAGGCTGGAGCGAACGCACCGACTCCGGCGTGTAGGCGCGGGCTTTATGCCCGCGTTCAACCACCAATTTTGATAATTCCCGACGATTGCAGCACTTCCTGTTTGTGACTTCGCAGGTGCAATTTAAGCCGGCGTGGTTCGAGAAGAACATCCGATTCGGGCTGGATCTTTCGGCTCAGGTACGGCTTCAGGATCGCCCGGCTCAATCTCTCCAGAATCTGGACAGGGCCCGCCGCCAGGATCTTCTCCAAAGCCAGCCTTAATCTCGAAATTTCGATTTCCGGATAGAAATTCCGATGCCGTGAAGGATCGAAATTGGGAAACCAACGTTTCACGAACGGATTGCACACAATAAACCGGTCATAAACCCGCTTGCCGAAAATTGGTTTTATGGAAGCGGCCTGCTGGGCGGTGAAGACATCATGCTCGAACAGAGGAAGTGCCGCGTCGCTGATCACATAATTCATACATAGGCGCTTCCGTAAACCCTTTGCCTTCGCCCACAGCATCGCAATGAGAAATACAGCCCAGAGTTTCCCGTCTTCCACAACAATGAACAAATCGATGTCTTCCGCCGTGCTCATATTCCGGTGCGCCGTGGCGCCCGAAAAGGCGATCATGCGGACAAATGGGATCGATGCCAGAGTCCGCAAGTGTGGTTGCGTCCCGGCTATGGCTTCATCACTCAACCTCTCGCGCTCGGCTCGCAGCGCAAGGAATTCTTCACAGGGCTGGTAGCGCAGACTCGCCAGTGCACCTTTGAAAGTGACTTCATCCACCTCCACCTCAAATAACCGCTCGCGCAATTCTTCCGGTTTTAAGGGGTACTGGAACAGTCCCGAGTATTGAACTGTTTTCTGGATCGCCGCCGAGAGTGCGGCCTGGCTTGTACGGCAACGTCGGATAGAAGGTTTCGGGGCATCTGCGGCGACTTCGCGATAGGCGTCCATCGTCAATTCAGCTGTCCGCGTCCAGGAAAACTCTGCCGCGCGAACGGACCCTCGTTTCGAAAGATCCTGCCTCAGGGACTGGTCTTCCCCAACACGAACTAGCGCTTCGGTCATTCCCCGTACGTCCCTGGGATCAATGAGCACGGCGGCGTCATTGGCAATTTCCTTCATTGAGGAATTGTTCGACGTGATGACGGGGGTACCGCACGCCATCGCTTCCAGAATCGGCAACCCGAAGCCTTCAAGAAGCGACGGGTAAACGAAAGCCGTCGCACCGCTGAACAGGCCCGGAAGCTCCGCCCGGGGCACATAACCGAGAAACTTGACCCGGCCATCGAGGCCCAGCGCCCTTGCCTTTGCCTCCGCTGCGTCGCCGTGGTACCAGCGGTTCCCCGCTATCACCAGGTGATAATCGTTACCGGGCATTCTCGCGAACGCCTCGATCAACCGCTCCAGGTTTTTGCGCGGCTCGAGATTCCCGACATACAGAAAATATGGATTTGCCGGCTGAGACGGCACAGGCTTGAAAGCCGGCGATGCCGCCAATGGAGTGACTCGAATACGATCCTCCGGAATCCCGAGGAAGCGCACAATCTGCCATTTTGAGTATTCGGAATTCGTGATGATCAGGCGGGCTTTGCGCGCAGTATGCGGAATGAGACGCCTGGTATAAAGACGCTTCGCAAGCGGGTGAGCATCCCGCAAAACTTCGAGACCCATGTCATGAACGGTCACGACGTATGGCTTGTCCTCGGAGAACGGCGCGAGAAAATTTGTATAGTGCCGGATATCCGGCTGAATTTTCCCCAGTATCCCGGGCAGAAAAGCATGCAGGTAGACGGCGCGTATCGGAAAATGTACAGAATCGGTGAACTTGAGGTTGCCATTCGCCGAAGGAAACCGGGCGGTTACGGGCAAATGCGAAAAAACGTAGAACTGATCCTCGTGATCCGCAGCTAATAAGGCGGTCAGTAACTCTTCACAGTAATATCCAACACCGGACTTCGGCCCATGCAATACAGTGCCATCAAACGCAATCTTCATTCGGAAAGACGAAACCTTCTTCGTATGGGGGTGAGCTATGAGCGACAGTCTACACTATTCCGGATTAAGTATGTAGTCGCGGGCTTCAGCCCGCGTCCAGACCACCGGCTAGGCGTAGAGGCGCGACATGGTTTCCGGACAACAGGGCTCGATAACAACAACCTGGTTGTCGTAATCGATGGAAACTTTGAAGCGACGCAGGTAATCACTACCGAGGACACCGTCGACATTCATGGTCTTCATCAGGCTGAAATTAGCCACTGCAATATCGACGTCTTCAAGTCGCCCGGAACCCACCGTCAACTCGCTGAGCCTCCGAACTGTCGCAGCGACATTCCCGCCCGCCGAGAACAGGGTGTATGGGCGTCCCTTCGCAAGACCGAGGCTGTCCGCGACGGCAACGGACAAGACGGTGTTGCTTGCGCCGGTATCCAGAAGAAACCGGTATGGGCCATGGCCATTGATCGAGACAGGTACAACTACCAGCGCGGTATTATCGACGAAATCAAAAGCGACTTTCCGTTCGCCGGAAGCGCCGGTTAATTGCGAGTGCAGGAAATCCTGCACTGCGAGCAGCGCCTCGCGACTCTTCGCAATGATCCGAATTCTTGCTCCTCGCTCGGTTGTTTCGTAGCGGTAGCGGATTTCCTTCTGGTGTTGCTGCATGGCGGGAGTCGCTGCCGGAATGCCGCTCCGGGCCTCCTGCAAAAGACGCTGGCGAACCTGATCGCGTGTCTGTTTGTCTCCTGGATGCGTTGCCTCCATCTCGATGATTCCTCCCTCTTTATCCAGGCGAATATGACTGACGCTGAGGTCACGCGCAGCAGCGCGCATGGAATCCATCGTGCACAAGAAAAGCAGACCAGCTACCAGCCCATCCCGAACCTTCATAGCTCCACCTTTCGTTTATTCGAACTTGAGACGCAAGAATCGCCGAAACGTCTCATCTGCCGTTCAGATTTATCCGTTCAAGCCGGACAATACCAGTCACGATGGGGAGCGGGCTATCCGAAGATTACCGCCAAATTAAGACAAATACGAATATTGAGGAAGATATGGTCTTAAGAGGGCAAACCGCTTAGCGAATGCGGCGTTCCAGACGTACCGTTCATTCCCATTCAAGAACAACTGAAATGGTTTCAGTGATACATGCATTTGCCGTACGGTGGACTCGTCGCTGAATACAACCTTTCCTTCGGCCATCAGAAAGCAAATATCGCCCGGCTCGCATCGGGTTAGCGTCTCATAAGGGTCCGCCGTAGTTGCCGGAACTACGAACAGGTCTGCGCGTCCCTTCTCTAGAATTGCACCTGCGTCAGAAGGCAATTTGAAGATACGCCGTGGAACTGAGGTAACCATTTCGAACAGATTGCCGCCCGAGAGCGACGACGCGTTCCGGGCAACCCGCAGTTCCTCAAACAGAGAAATGCTGCCGCTAAGCGATGAATCTGTTCCGAGAGCGACAGGCACTCTGCCCTGGAGAGAATGAATTGGTGTTGTTCTGTGGAAGAGGTACGAGTTTGAGGAAGGGCACCATACTACCGAAGCGTGATTCCGGATCAGCAACTCAACATCAGGCTGATCGATAGCCACGGCGTGGACCGCCACAGTGCGGTCATCGATGCCGCCCATCTGATCCAGTTCGGACACTTCCCGCAACGATTCATCGTCTCGTCCTTCGGCAAGATGAATGACGAAGGGAGTCGCCGCCTTGCGGCGCGCAAGGGCCCCTTTTAAATCTGCATCGAAGCGTAGTGAATGAGCCCAGGTGTATCGCTTGACGACATCAACTGGGTACCCCATACGGAAGTGAGCGTAGTAGGGATTGTGATGGACAACACGAGTAACCCCGGAAAAAAGATTTTTCCATGCGCCCCACCAGAGACGATGCCTGAACGGCACTTCCTCGATTTTTGCGATCTCGCTCTTCCAACGTCGATGAAGGTCGTCGCCCCACTCGTAGGCGTTCGAATAGGGCGGCTCACCGAGCCTCGAAAACAGGTTGAATTCGAGATGTTCGTGCGAATTGATCAGGCCCGGGTAAATGAAGCAATTCGAGCAATCGATCTCGATCTCATCTTTGCCCAGCTTCATCCCGAGCCCGATTTCGTCAACGAGACTGCCCCGCACCCGCAGATCGGCGCGGAACCATCGATCGCTGTTTACGACAGTACCGTTCGTAAAGACGAAACCGGAATTCATCAGCTTGTCATCGTTTCCTCAGGCGGAAAACCAACAGAAGAGGTACGCCCTCGGACTGCTCATAGAGATCCATTCGATGGGCTCGTTCATAAAACGGCTTCAGGGACTCGTCGATGACCGGCTCGATCACTTCCTCAACATCCAGACCGAAAAATTGAAACTCTGCTAAATACCGAGCTGTCTCGTGCCCGAAGTAATCGGCCGCATACAGATGTTTTCGACCAGGCTGCGTTCGAAACGTCCGTTGCCAGCCCAGCTTTTTCGCGTTCGGATGAAATAAAGAAACGATCATCGTGCCACTCGGCTGGAGCACTCGGCCAAGCTCGCAGACACCGCCATGCAGATCGCGCAAGTGATCGAGAGCCAGCGTGTTCAGAACAAAGTCGAAAGCCGCATCGGCGAAAGGAATGCAATCGATACGCGCCCCGATCAGGGAAAGAGCCGAATCTTCAAATTTTGTCTTCGCAACTCTGAGCATCGAAGGCGAAAAGTCGATGCCGGCGAGCATCGCCGGCTTGAATTCACGCAACAGCTCGAGATACCTGCCCGTGCCGCATCCCGCGTCCAGAATCCGTTTGCCATAAAGGGGGACCCTCTCGAGCAATGGATAGACGGTTCGTTGCTCTGCATACAGCAACGCGTTGCCGTCGCGATCGTCATAGGTGGGCGCCCAGCGTTCATACGCATCTAACGGATCGAGCACTCTGGGTTTAGCTTGAAAAAGCCTGCGAATCACAGGCCCTCGATTTCGGGCTGGCGATACCGGAAAAGCCGTTGCATCAGGCGAATTTCGACAGGAAAGGCATAGCACGAAAGTTTATAGCGCCAGGCGCTGAGCATTCGCATCATTGATCGGCTGCGGTCGGTGAGCCGGAGATCGGTAATCGTCGGGTAATAGCCGTTTAAAACCCGTTCAAAGTCCTTGAACCGCCGGTAATGCTGAGGTTTCAACCATGGCACAACTGGCGTCTTTCGCAGATCGAAATCACGCCATTCCGGCGCCAGCCAGCCGTCCAGCGTCAGCGGAAAGCGAAAGCCATGTTGCTGCGCCAGCTGTGAGAGTTCGGACTCTCCGAAAACGACCGGAGCATACATATAGATAATGATTTCCGCCCGCGGATTAATTTCCTTCAATCGTCGAATGAAACGGACGTTTCGTTCGAAGTCTCGATCGACATCATGACTTGGGCCACCGAATACAAACGAGAATTCGGGAACGATGTCGAAGGATTTCAGGCGCCCGGCAAGCTGGAGAACGGTGTCGGGCGTCTGCGTTCCACCTTTGTTCATCTGCTGCAGCGTTTCTTCGTCGCCCGATTCGGCGCCGAAGAAAATCATTCGGCATCCGGCCCTGCGCATCAGGCGCAACGTCTCATCGGAATAATCGAGTAACGTGTCGGGTCTGGCTTCGCCCCACCAGGATATTTCGCGGTCGATTAATTTTTCTGATATCTCGTGAGTGCGCTTTTCAGAAGTAAAGAAGTTCTCGTCAAAGAACTCCACCGCATTGATTCGATACCGGCCTTTCAATTCCTCCAGATCATTCAGAACCCGATCGGGAGTCATCGGCAACCAGCGCGCTCGATAGATGCTGGCCACGGCGCAGAAGCCGCAAAGGAATGGACAGCCGACACTCGAGTAGTACCCTGCCGTTCTCGACCCTAAATACGTCTTGCCGACGTAGCGCTGGCCGTCAATCCGGTCGTACGGAAGCGGTGGCAGAAGATTGGGATCCGCGGGAACACCTTGAGGATTTTGGATCAGCTGGCCGTCCCGGAACGAGAGCGCCGGGAGGTCCCTCAAGGCCTTTGATGAGCGACCCTCCAGAACATCGATCAACTCCAGGAAAACCCGTTCGCCCTGGCCACGAATGACATAGTCCACGTATCCCGACTGCAGCACGGTCGCTGCATGAAGCGAGGCGAAGTACCCACCCCAGATGATCGTCAGGTCCGGATATTTCTCTTTCAAATACTTTGAAATCGGAATGGCCTCAAAAAGCTGAGGGCCCGGCATGACGGTCACCGCGAGATATTTGATCTGACGTGTCCGAGCCAACCGGTCGAGGCGTTCGAGAGCGGATTTGTCGACATTTTGATCGATGATGCTGTAGGAATATTTCCCCTCCAGCACCGCACCGAGATACATGAGAGAGAGCGGGAATCGATACTTCCAACGGGCGTTCGTCGGATTGAGAAGAGCAATCATGGGCGGCGTCTCAGCGTGATCAGATAATGGTCACCGATCGAACGCGCAATGGGAACACCGGCGATCGCGTTTTCCATTCTGCATAGAACCGAAGAGATGGTGGGATGGCGCTCAGCCAGCCGGGCCGCGTGTGGTGGCGGAGAGAGGATGTTGAGGCCTTGCACATCTTTGACTTCAAACCATGGCCTGAACGCCTCGCTGAGCCGTCGCGGCGAATGATAGTGCACAGAAAATGTCTTCCCGCGAAATCCAGTGGCCGGAACGTTCCGTCTCAACCGGCGAAACGCTGCCCCGAAATCCAGTTTCGACAGGCCGGCAACGGTTTCCCACAGGCATAGTCGCGACATGACCACACCGACGAAGTAGCCATCGGCTTGATGTGCGAAGCGGCCTGCCCGGCAACCTTGTCGAGGTGTTCAACACAGTTTAATCCGCCGAAATTGGATAGCACTAAATCGAACGGAGTACCTGTGGCGGCCTCGATATGTTCAAAAGAAGAAACCCGGAAATTTGCCGGTATGCCTGCATCCACGCTCTTCCTTCTGGCACGCTCGACCATTCTGGGAGCAAGATCGATCCCGCACATTCTGTACCCTCGCTGCACGAGAGCTATCGCATCGATACCGGTACCGCAGTTGATATCAAGGATCCTACTGCCGGTCGGCGCGATGGAGCCGATCGTCTCATAAATATGCTGCCGCAATCGCCGGGTGATATCGTTCTCGAATTCCTCATCGAAAATATCCGCAATGCTGTCGAAGGATTCCAGAACGTTGTTGGTGTGCGCCGGCATCAGTTTCTCCCTTGCAGAGTCAACTTCCTGAGATCCCAAGGAAGCGTCATGCCGTGGTAGAACATCGAACCGACCAGCCGGATCGATCGGCGATTGATCGTCGCAGGCCGGGTCAGCATCGTCTGAGCCGCCCGAACACCTCGCCAGATGATGAACTTCTTGTGAACAACGCGATGCAACACCCGGTAGAAGTCGGCCGGGTACTCTCCGGAAAACATGAGGTGCAAGTCCTGGCTGTCGACCCAGTTCTGCTTGTCGCCGAGCTGCGCCTTTACTCGCTCGTAAAACGGGGTGCCCGGCAGCGGGTAGGAGACGGAAACACCGATATCGTCGGGGCGGCAGCGCTTTACCATCTGCAGGGTCTTGTCGATGTCTCCCCTGGTCTCGCCGGGATAGCCGAACTGCAGGAAAAACCCGACTCGTATGCCGATCCGGTGGAGAAGTTCCGTCGCGGCGTGAATCTCTTCTACCGTGGTTCCCTTCTCCATGGCGTCGAGAATTTTCTGCGATCCGGATTCGGCACCAATCCATATCGTGCGGCATCCTGCGCTTTTCAAGTGCCTGATGTTGTCTTCCTTCAGGAGCAGGTCCACTCTCGATAAACACTTGAACGGAATCTTAGCGCCTGTCCGGTTCACGGCCTCGTCAAATTCGGTTATCCAGCCGGGCTTGAGTCCGAAGATGTCGTCTGCAAACCAGATGTGATCCGGATTCGCGGTTTCCTTCAGAAAAAGCATCTCCTGCACAACGTTCTGAGGTGTCCGGCTGTGATAAACCTGACCGTAAATCGGCTTTGCGCACCAGTTGCAATGGAAAGGACAACCGCGAGTCGTCACCATATTGAGAGAAAAATAGCCCTGCCGTCCGTCCCAGGCCATTCGATATCGCTCGAGGTCGACGAGGTCCCACGCGGGGAACGGAAGCGCGTCCAGATCATCCAGAACCGGGCGCCTGGCGGTCCGGCGGACGACGTTCCCGTCGCGAAACGCCAGCCCTTCGATCTGCACTGGTGTTTTTCCGGACGTTCCTGAAAGATGTTCCACCAATTCTGCGAGTGTCCGCTCTGCTTCACCGCAGATGATGTAGTCGGCGCCGCGTGCGAGATATTCATCAATGTGATCCGTCGCATCGGAGCTGAAGATAACCACGGTGCAGCCTTGATCCTTCGCCAGCCGCGCCATTGCGAAAGCGGCTTCCCGCATCCGGCTCAGACACATTTTCGTCAAGTAATTGAAACAGTCATCATAGATGACCACAATGCCTGGACGATGCCGTTCGATGGCCGCAACGATTTCATCTTCTCTCGTCGAAAGCAGAACATCGTGTAAGGCGACAGATATTCCTCTGCTTCGCAAATATGCCGCTGCGTACAGTGTTCCCAGCGGAGGATAGGGCATCATGGCCCGATATTCCTTCGGATCGAAGTGGAGGAAATATGAATGCGTGAGCAGAACCGCGGACATCACCTGAATCCTTCCTGGAATAGAACAGATAGTACTGCAAAACAGTCCTGTAGCGGCGACGGTCTATTCATCGCGGCACAGTCCTGCCAGTATCCAGAACGAGAAATAGATTGGCGTTGTCATCAGGAACACATCGAGAAATCCGTGGATTAGAAATACGGCAACAGCCATAAGCGGCGGTGTCGCTTCACGATGCGGAATGCGCGCCACGATGAGGCTGAAGGCCGCCAGCCCGAGCATCCCGCTGCCTGCAAGCAGCTCAAGATACAGATTGTTGGAGTAGATGTTGGTATTCCAGCTATCAGCACCGATAAAGCGGCCATAAAGAAGCCGGTAATTGTCCGGTCCAACTCCAAAAGGATGCTCGCGGAACATCCTTACTGCAGCCGTCCATAGCTGTGGCCGTGAAACCGATTCCAGGCGAACGCCTGCCTTCCGTTCGACTCTCGGGGCGTAGGGAGCCTCAACTGATTCGGTGGTTCTGGAAATACCCGGCTGAATATCGGCATCAATCACGGCAGGCCTCACCCCCGCGTTGCCAAACCAATCGGATTTGCCCGCAAAGAGTTCGATGAGAAGCCTGTATTTACCTGGGTGCGCAGGTGTTTGAAATGAGACCGGTAACTCGATCGCTTCGTCTGGTTGTACATCGTGCGGAAGAGCAGTCACGAAGCGTCCGTTGTCAACCTGCGCTGTCACCATATTCCGCCATCTGTAACCTATTGCGACGTGCCCGAAACCGTTCGAGAACCAGGGTATAGTTCCAGTGTTTCGGATAGTGAGCCGAACCATATCTGGAAGGTCGGGTGCTTCCCGCAACAGGTTCCAATCGAGTGAGTACTCTGCGGCGCGCGGAGTCCCGGCGGCAGAACGCTGAAAAACTTCAGTCAGGTACGGGGTAATAATGGTCAAAATGGCGAACGCGCCAATGCCGGCGCCGATCAATCCGGCCTGCATCCGCCATCGTTCGCCTTTCCTCCATGCCAGCACTGCCATCGCAATGGAAACAATGGTTACGGCCGCTGCAGCACTTCTCGAAAAGGTGAGAATCAATGCGCAAGACAGGACAACTGCAGCAATCCAGCGGAATACCGTCCGGAACGGCGCCCACCACACGAGCGGCAGCGACATGGCGTAATAGGCAGCCGCGATATTGGGATACTCGAACGATCCACTCAGCCGCTGAATCTGTGCAACGAAAAATTCGCCGTTACGAAACAGCCACGGCAGGCCCAAGCCTGCCTGGGCACACAGTGCATACACTGCCGCACAGAAAGAGGCAACTGCCCAGATCCGCTGGATCGGTCTCCAATCCGGCAGCAGCTTTGCCATTGCCAGCAGCGTAGCCGCTGCTGTAAACCGGATCGCCCCTTTCACCGCATTGCCGGTGAATTCCGGAGCGAAATACGCACTGACCCACTGAATTGCAACAAAGAGAGCGGCCGCTTGCACAAGCCGATCGCGCATCAATTTCTGGCGATGAACATAGAAGGAAGGAACGTTAACAGCGACCAGCGCAATAAATGTCCACTGCAGATTGCTCAGTCCCAGCAAGGTGTACTTCAACTCAAATGGAATCTGCGCCACGAGCGCAGCCCAGGTGATGGCCTGGCAGCGTTGAATCATTGCTTTACTTCCTACCGCCGGGGGCGAGCACTCCTTCAAATTGCAAAAGAGCGAAGCGGAGGTCTGTAGTCTAATCCGACCTGAGGCGAAGAGCAACCGGCACTACCGTTTCTGCCCTTGCGCGCTCATGCTTAAACCGCTTGCGAAATCCCATTGTCATCGCGATGAACATCCCGCAAATCAACCACAGCCTGGGGTAAGCCAGCGGAAGCAGCCAGCCTCTTTCAACAAAGCCCAAGGTCCATGAATAGGGGAAAAAGCCGATTGCGACATACGACAGTAACGTGGCAAGTTCAAACCGGTTGTATCGTGTCGATGGCGCAAGATAAAGCACGAGCGCCGGCGCGAGGAGCAATGCATGATATGTCGCCGTTGCAGGAAGAATCACGAACGCGGCGACGGTGATAAATGCAGCTTCGTGTTTGAAACGCTCGATGGAGTCGTATTGGGCGAGGGCTCTCCATCCGAGACCGAAGATATACGCCAGAACGCAGTAAATAAGGGCAAGTCCTGAAGCGTATCCTGCTGGAACGTTCAACAATGGCCGGGGATTCGTCAGAGGGTCATAAACAAAGATGCGTCTCAACAGACTGTTCCATGATTGGAACAAAACAGCATCGTTGGACTGCCCGACGATGTTGCCTTGAAGGTGAGGAGCCGCTACGCCCGTGAGAAAGTCGATGACCGTGGCCGGCCCCACGAACCAGCCCGCCCCCACCCACAGGAGAACAACAACCGCCGCTGTGCCGGTCAGGACACGCCACTCGCGCCGCAAGACTAGCAAAGGAATATACACCGCTGGAAAATATTTCACCGCTATCCCTATGCCCAACCAGACGGCCGGCTGATTTTGTTTTCTCCTTTCCAAATCGAGCATAAACAGGATCACGCTGAGCATGAGGGCAAGGTAGGCCTGGCCGAATTTGAAGTTGTTGATGATCGCGTGCCCGCTCAAGAGAACGATCGCTCCACACCAGCGCCAGTCGCGATGCGTCAGGCGACTCAGCAGGCGAATTGAATACGCGCCTAAAACAACATTGATGACCGTCCAGACGCGCAATGCATTCAGAGGACCCAGCCAGGCAATGGGCGCCATCAGAAAGATCGTAGGCGGTGGAAACGGAATGAATCTCGCACCAGGCGGCAGGCCCATTCGCTCGGCCATCGCTCCAAACCAGCCATTGTCATAAAGCCCGTTGCCCGCCTGCCCGCTGATCAGCAGGCGCGCGGCGGCGTAATAGTTAGGAAAATCGGATGACAGGTGCAACAGCGCAGGAAAAACGCCTTGAAGCAAAACGAGCGCAAGCAGTGCGAAGAATGTGACGCTCCAGAAATGGCTCTTTATTGAATCGAGGGTCGCTCGCACACTCAATCAGCTTTCCCCGAGGAGTTGCCGGGAAACGCCAACGACTTCGTCGACGCCGATTTGATCCATGCAACGCGCATTGAAAGGGCAGGAGAACGCCTTCGCGTTGTAAACATTCATGCACGGACTGCACTCTGTTTTGTGATAAATCGTGCGGGTTCGCTTTCCGATGAGTCCGTAGAATTCCGGTGTCTCGGGGCCATAAACCGCCACAACAGGCACTCCGAGGGCGGCGGCGACATGTGCCGGCCCGCTGTCGTTGGAAACAACCAGAGATGCGCGTTCGAGGAGTGCTGCCAACTGAGGCACGCTCACCATCCCAGCCAGATTCCTGCATCGTTCAGCGATGCCGGTTTGCTCAATGACGCTTTGTACGTAGCCACGTTCCGCGTCCGTCCCGATAAAGGCAAATGCCGTTCTCCGGACCTTGTCGAGTTGCTTCACTACCCCGGCAAACGACTCGGCTCGCCAGCGCCGTTCCGGGAATGCGGGACCTGTATTCACATGGAGAACGATTTCACGCGCACCGTTGCGCGGGAATATCGATGCCACAAACTCCCGATCATCGTCATTAATTCGCGGTGGCGACACCGCCGGCAACGGTCCCCGCGGTGCGAGGACGAAGGCTTGTTCTGCAAACGCCGTGGTGACATGTGCATCTTTCGACAGCAGAACGGTGTCGGTCAGAAGCTGTTTACGCCAGCGCACCGGCAATTCAAAACCGATCCGGCGCGGCGCGCCACTCCATGCCGATATCAGCGTCGAGTACTTTGAAAAGAATTCGAAATCCAGTACACAGTCATATTTCATCTCCCGCACGCGTGAGAGGACACTCCAGGAACTGGAGGCCATCGAGGCAATATCGTCCGGGCAAACTGAGTGGACATTGTCGATCTGCGGAAGTCGCGCCGCCACGCCGGACTGGCTGCGGAACGTCAGCATGTCGATGGTGGCCTCGGGAAAGGCAGCTCGCAAGATCGCAAGGGCGGGAGTTATGAGAATAATGCTCCCGATACCGAAAAACTTGATCACCAGGATTTTCCGGATCGGAGTTCGCGGCGCTGCTCGTAATGCAAGGCTTGTCAGATGGCAAAGTGGAACACCGGCAAAGCGGTCCACCGCACGCATAAAATCGACGGAAAGAGATTCTCTTTTCGTGGGCTGAATAGAACTGGGCATCTTGCAAGCTCAGGGGGTGGAGACCTGCATCGCCAGCATTTTCCAGCGATGATCCAGGAGGCTGCATCGTATCATCCCATTCAACATGAAGCCAGCGAGGGCAGCGCTGCGGCAATTGGGCTTTTTAGCGGTCCGTCAAAGCTTGCGGCTGATCGGTATCCGGCCGCCTCGTGTGGTCTTCATTATGAGCCACATGCGGTCCGGATCCACTCTGTTGATGCATCTTCTGGTAACCCATCCGCAAATCATCGGCTGCGGGGAAAGAAGCGTCGCTTACCGATCTGACGACGATCTGGATAAACTGGAACTCGCCGCCCGCCGATCACAACACAGTCTGTTCCGGCAGGTTTCGTATGTCGTCGATCAGCTCAATCACGACCAATTCACTCCCGAGCGGGATCTGCTCCGGTCAGAGCGCGTTCGCTGCATTTTTTTAATCCGGGAACCGGAAGAGACTATCCGAAGCCTGGTCCACCTCACCAGATCGTCTCGCGATCCGTGGACCGTGGAGCGGGCCGTTGAGTATTACGTCGCTCGCCTCAACAGCTTGCGTACCTGCCGCCTCCGCCTTAAAAGCCGATCGATCGCTCTGACGTACAGCGATCTCGTAGACAGTGCCCCCGCCGCTCTGCAACGGCTTGCGTCCTTCCTTACTCTTGCCTCGGAGCTCCAGCAGGAATATGCCATCCAGCCGTTTACGGGCAGGCGAGGTGATCCTTCTGAACGCATCCGGCTTGGCCGGATACAGCGGGGAACTTTGCAGACCAATTTTCAACTTGCGGATTTTCAGCGGCAACGCGCCCTTGAAGCGTACCGGTCATGCGTTGCAAATGTCGGGTGAGAATTTCGGAAGGGGATTTGCCACGGGCTGAGCGGATTAAACG
Organism: uncultured Acidobacteriota bacterium; assembly: GCA_963738025.1. Taxonomy (GTDB): domain Bacteria; phylum Acidobacteriota; class Terriglobia; order 20CM-2-55-15; family 20CM-2-55-15; genus 20CM-2-55-15. Next base: position 263,777 of record CAVTWA010000020.1, read on the forward strand.
AATTTGATTCGCTTAGTCCGTTCAACCCGTGGGCTTATTTATCTTCTATCGCAGGACGCGACTTCACTTTCCACAAGCTGCAGCTTCGCGCCGACTCCGGATACGCGGCGGTTCGGAAACTCCGCCACGTTGCCAGAATCCGACATGGAGAAGCTGGAGACGCCACGTTCCTTGGAGAAGGTCAGTCGATCACCAGAAGTGCCGAGGTCGATTTTGATTACATCGCCGAGGCCGATTTGTCCGGTAGCGATCAGGTTCGAGATCGGATAGACGAGGTGACGCTCGATCGCCCGTTTGAGGTGTCGCGCACCGTATTTCAGGTCAGTGCCTTCCCGCAGAAGAAACTCTTTCGCCTCTGTGGTACACCTGAAGATGAACTGTTTATCGGACTGCGACGCCATGATGCGATTCTGGACGTCGTTGAGTTCGATATCCAGCACCTGACGGAGGTGCTGCTGGTTGAGCGTCCGGAAGACGACGACCTTATCGATGCGGTTCATGAATTCCGGAGAGAACTTCCTTTTCGCCACGTCCAGCGCTATGTGATACATCTTCTTGTCGATTTCCGCCAGACTTTCGTCGTCCTGACGGACGCCCGACGTAAATCCGATGCCGCCCGTCAACATTTCACTCATCTCCACCGCACCGAGGTTCGATGTCATGAAGATGACGCATTTCGACAGATCGACTTTGCGATTGTCTCCGAGAGTCAGCGTCGCTTTATCAAGGATACCCAGCAACAACTGCCACAACGCGTCGTTCGCCTTTTCGATTTCATCGAACAGGACGAAGCTGATTCGTGCTCGATCCGTCTGGTACTGATCGAGCGCTTCCTGCGTCAACAGCGGCGGAGTTTCGCGGTGTCCGAGATAACCCGGAGGAGATCCGATCAGTTTCGCAATTTCGTGACTGTGCTGGAATTCCGCGCAATCAATTTTGATGAATGCCCGCGGACTTCCAAACAGGATCTCCGCAGAGGCTTCAACGACTCTCGTTTTGCCGGAGCCGGTGGGGCCTAGGAACAACAGGTTTCCAATCGGACGCCCAGGTGTGTTCATGCCCGCCAGATAAATCTGGTACATGTTCACGATCCGGCGAACTGCCCGGTCTTGTCCGACGATTTTGCTCAGAAGCCGCCGCTCGAAGTCCAGTACTTCGGGGCTGCGCATTTCTGGGTCGAGGAGTACTTCTTCCGAAACGAACGGTTTGACCATCGCTTTGCACCTCTTGCCGGTCTTTCCCAGGCTTGCCAGGACACCGAATTAGTCAGCTTCCACCAAGAATCCTGCAAGTCGTCTACCAATCAAAATCCGCTGTCGACATCTTGGACGGCCCTCCCGCCCTTTCGGTGGAATCACCGTTCATCTCAGGTGTTATCGGCAGGGGAATTGGCGAGCTTTAGCCCAAGGTAAGAATAGCCTTTTGAATCAACTACCTAACGGGGGACCCGGATTCTCCGATCGTACGGCGATAGAGTTCCTCGTACTGCAAAACAATCTTGCTCGCGCAGAAATCGCGTGTGGCGTGCTCCCGGGCAGCCTTGCCCAGGCCTTCGCGCAAAGCTGGATTCGATAGGATGGAAAGGCAACCATCTGCCATTGAATTGATGTCGCCGACATCGTACAGGAACCCGTCGACCCCGTCCCTCACGACTTCAGGAATACCCCCGACGCGAGTGGCGATAACCGGCACCTCGCAGGCCATCGCCTCCAACGCGACCAGACCGAAAGACTCCAGTTCACTCGGCAGGAGCAGAATGTCCGAAATCGCCAGTAGTTGACTCATGTCGTTCTGCTTGCCAACAAAGGTCACCGCGTCCTCAATCCCGTGCGTGCGGGCCAGCCATTCCGCCTTTGGCCGTTCCGGCCCGTCGCCTACCAGGAGCAGCCTGGCCTTTGCGCGTTTGCGGACACTGGCAAAAATTCCGACGACATCTTCGACTCTTTTGACAGGACGGAAATTCGAAATGTGGATCAAGATTCCTTCGTCATCGGCAGCGAATTTTTTCCGCATCGTTCTGTCCGTTGCGGGTCCATAGATATTGCAGTCGACGAAGTTGGGGATGACCTCCACAGGACGTCCTATCTGAAATTCCTGAATAGTACGCTGTTTGAGGTATTCGGATACTGCGGTGACGGAATCGCTGCGTTCTATTCCAAACCGCGTGATCGGCAAATACGACCGGTCGTTACCCACCAATGTAATGTCGGTACCATGAAGGGTGGTGACAAACGGCACTACTCGATCGGTCATCATCATCTTCGCAAGATAGGCGCTGATCGAGTGCGGAATGGCGTAATGAACATGGAGAATGTCCAGATCGAATCGCGTCATTACCTCGGCCATCTTCGTAGCCAGTACGAGGTCGTAAGGAGGGTATTCGAAAAGTGGATACGAGAGGACTTCGACTTCATGAAAGTAGATGTGATCGGTCATCGTGAGGCGAATCGGAAGTGCATAGCTGATGAAGTGCACGTCGTGACCACGCGCTGCCAGTTCCTTCCCTAGCTCCGTGGCTACCACCCCACTGCCGCCGTATGTCGGATAACAAGTGATCCCGATCTTCATATTTCGATGACCTGATGTTCTCTGGAGTCCAGCTCGAGTGCCTCTTCAAGCCGTCCGATAAAACCGAACCCGTAGCGTACTAGGAACGAACTGATATTCAGCACTCTTTCCTGGAGCTTCTTTTCCGGAAAAATCGAATTCGTGATGGCCTCGAGATGCCGCTCGAGTGTCTCGTTACGCCGCGCTTCGGCATTCACGAATTTGGTTTTCAATGCTTCGACCTGATGCAGGATTTTCTGGCGCGCGGTATCCAGCGCTCCTCCGAGTGTAGGATCGACCACCTGAAGCGCAGGACGGACGGTGTCCAGGCTCGCGCCGATCTGGTCCCGGACTCTGTCGAAGACCTCGACGCCCTGGATGCTGGCAACCGCCTTTCGGCGTAAGAAGTCGCGCCCGCGAAAGACGTCCAGAAACTCCATATCATATTTGTTGAGAGCGCGGACAATTCGGCTTTCGAGAATCGTGGCGCTGATACGCGGCACCACCGGAGGCACAGGACGGCCCAGTGCCTGGTACACGGCACCTGCCTGAGCGAAATAGGCGACCTCTGCCGGACCTCCGATATACGCAGCCGTCGGGAAAATAGAGTCCTGCATCGCCGGCCGCAACAGGACATTGGCGCTGAGCGACAGATCGTCTCGAAGGTCCTCCGGTTTCAAGGGCTGCCGCGATTTCCCACGATAGGCAAACAGACCGGTGAAACCACTGTCTACCTTCACCTGCTCGTGATATCCGGCATCGGAGAGCGCACGGCTGCGCGCTACCACCGCTGATCGAATATCCGAGTTCCGGCGGACAGCTTCGATCAACGTTGGTTGCGCCAGACGCCGCAAGTCCGGATTCAGCGGGTTGGCCAATACCAGCGCAGTCGGCGCGAACAGTTTCTCCAGCATCCCGCGGAATGCATCCACGGGCGAAATTCCAGGCCGGTAAGTCGATTCGAGCAGCTCGCACACGGGCGCCAGAAACTCGGATTCCGGCAGGCTCGCAAGACACTTCGAGATTGCACCGGAAACGTCCTCCCCTAACGTCAACCACCCTACGGGCGACAGGTCGGGATTGGTGAGCGCAACGCGAACATGAGAAATCCCGGAATCGCGATCCAACACCGACGCAGACTCGATTTCCTGGTAGTCGTGATCTTCCGCCGCAATCCAGAACACGGGGACCGCCGGCACACCTGCCGCCTCCAATGCCTTGGCGAGTTTGATGACTGTCAGGATTTTGAGAATCGTGTAGTTCGGCCCGGCAAAAAGCTGAGCCTGCTGCCCGGTAATGACCGCAACCGCGCCGGCTGCAAGCTTTTCAATCGATTTGGAGCTTCCAGTCAGCCCGGCACACAAACGTTCACGATGCGCGCGATCCAATGGCTTACGCTGCCGGGCAAAGGCGGCAATCGCTTCGACGGAAAATGGCTGAGGATAAAATTGCCGGACGCGGTTCCAATCGCTGACATAATCCAGGAAGAGCGCCGACATCGATGGCAAACTTCCGAAAGGAATGCGCATCATGAAAGTTCGGCGAGCTCGCTGTTCATCCTTCGGAAAACATGCGCCAAATCCACTTGCTGTTCCGATTGCAACGGAAGTAAGGGCCGTCGCGGCAGACCACCCTGCAATCCTTCAAGCTCCATTGCCGTCTTCAGACCGGCAATACCGTTTTTCCCGGTAACCGCTCCGGCAGCCGGGGCAATGATGCGTTGAATGAGGCCGGCTTTCTGATAATCTCCGGCAACGAATGCTCGATAGAGCAGGAGCGCCGCTCTCGGGGCGGCACACGCAAGCGCGATGATGCCGCCCCGAGCCCCGGCGACCATCGCAGGCAGAAGCGTAGCCGCGGCCCCCGCCACAACCTGAAATTTTGACGGGTCGGTATTCCAGACGACTTCGGAAATCAGCTTCGGATCGCCCGAACTGTCTTTCAAGCCACGGATGTTCGGATGCTTTGAAACTTCGATCACCAGCCTGGATTCCAACGCAATCCCGGTGAATACGGGGACGTTATAAACGATCACCGGGACAGGCGACGCATCCGCAACTGCGGTGTAGTGCGCCTTATACGCATCGAATGTCATCTGGGCTTTGAAATAAAACGGATTTTTGATCAGAACAGCGTCCGCGCCTCGGTCTGCCGCCTCCCGGGTTAAGGTAATCGTCGCTCGTGTCGATTCAACCCCCGTGCCCACCAGCAACGTCATCGAAGAAGGTACGCGTCTGCGCGCAGCTTCGATCAGGGCTAGTTTCTCCGAATGCTCCAGATAGACGGACTCACCATTGGAACCCGCAACTAAAAACCCTTCAACTCCGGCTTCGATATATTTATCGATATTGCGTTCGAATGCATCGTAACGGATCGCGCCGGCGTCATCGAACGGAGTGACCATCGGCGGTATGATCCCTTTAAAGCTAAACATCCGGGAGATTTTAGCATCGGAAGGAACACAAGAAGCACAAAAGGGATAAGAAGTGAGTCACTTCTTATCCCTTTTGTGCTTCTTGTGTTCCTTCCCTTTTCAGCTGCGGTAGGCCTCCCGGCCGATACCCTGAACCGGAATATCCTGCGCGGCCAGAACCTCGTGCTGAAGGGCAAACATACAGGCTGCAGCCTGGTCGATACGGCGGGTAAAGGCGATGGATCCCTGCAGGATCGGCTTTAAGCGTTCCCGATCCTGAATGCGGGCGCGCGGATACTCGTGCTCGACAATGAGATAGGTATTCGCCACATCGAGTGGCAACAGTTCTCGAGCGGCAAGCTGGTGATCCAGCCAATCGACACTTCGATTCTGCAGATACGCCAGCGGGTCGTGGCGAGCCGTTCCGGGCAGTTCATGCTCGCACAACACGGTCTGTTTCTTCCAGGCATTCACCTGGTCGGCGGGATTGTCCGAAGGCTTTCCGTCAAGCCAGTCTCCGCGTTCCAGCGTCTGTCCACCGTAGCCCCACGCGGCGACCCCTTTCGCATCGATCACTTGCCCTTTGACGTGAAAACCGCCGATGAGAAAACCATATCCAGCATCCTTCAGATACTGGAAAATCGACCGCGTATCCTGCCCCATCAAGATGGCATGCGATGGGTCGTAATGAATCCGGAATTGATCTCCGACTGCATGTTTTTCGCAAATCCGATGCAAAGCAATCCAGGCACCGGGTGTATAGCCGATGTTGTTGTGGAAACTATCGGAAGTGGTCCAGCCCGGCATCGGGCACTGCTCGACACGAAACGTCAGACCGCGTTCTTTTGCGGCTTTAAGAAGCGGGACGAAGTGCTGTTCAAAATCCACCAGGTTCTGATCCATGCTGTGCTGCTGATTCCGGCCCACAAACCCGCAGACGGCACTCACACCCAGTAATGCTGCAGCTTCAAACGTGCGCATCATGAAGTCATGCTTCTTCTTTCGCAGCGCTGCGTCGTGATGAAGCATGTTGTCGAAATAGGCAATATCCGACACCTCGAGCCTGGCAGTCTTTAAGGCAGTCTCGACGCGCCTGGCGCGATCGCGGTCAAAAGGCTTGCGGAGATCGAGCGTGTTCGCCACGGGATCGAGCATCGCTTCCGGCGGCACGTCCGATTCAGACGGATGAAGGGCTGCCGAAATCTGCACGCAATCGACATCAAGCTCTCGCGCGAATTCAACCCATTCCTCAATCGCACGGTCGGGATCTTTGTCGCGAATCGATCGTGGCGTTAATTCCTGGAGCGCAGCAGTGAGGACACCAACCTTCATGAATCTGGGTTCGAATTTACGAGTAGGCATGGATCTCCTTTCGCATGCAAAATATGCGAAAACTGTGTAAGGTCCAAGTATGAATCCACTATTGTGGCTTGCAGTATTGGTGATTATGCAACAAAGCCCCGCCTCGCAACCGCCTCCGCGAACAGTGACACCTCAAACTTATCCGCGCGAAATCGTACTCGCCGGACAAACCCGTTTTGCCGACGAATGTGCGTTATGCCATGGCCGTGATGCGGGAGGAAGCGACATGGGGCCCGATCTGACGCGTTCCGGTCTGGTTGCGCAAGATTCTCACGGAGATAAAATCGGACCGCTGGTCCGGGCAGGCCGTGTGGACAAAGGCATGCCCGCGTTTGACGTAAGCGATGCCGAAATCGAGGCAATGGTCGCATTTATTCACGATCAAAAAACCAAAGGCGAAGCTGTTGGCGGAGGACGGCGTTCGGTAGACATATCGGACCTTCAGACCGGGAATCCAGAAGCGGGCCAGAAGTATTTCAATGGTGCCGGTGCTTGCTCGAGGTGCCACTCGCCGACGGGCGACCTTGCCGGAATTGCTAACCGTTTTCGTGGACTGCCACTGCTCCAGCGGATGCTCTATCCACAGAGCACGCGTCCGGCGCCCGCGCCGGGGAAGGTTAACATCACCCTGTCTTCAGGCGAGATCGTCACCGGCACGCTGGTGTCGCGCGATGAGTTCACCATTCAGATCAAAGATAGTTCCGGAGCGCCGCGATCGTGGGACATCAAGGACGTGAAATTTACTGTGGACGACCCCGTGTCCGCCCATTTCGAACAACTCGGAAAGTATTCCGATGACGACATGCACGATGTTTATGCGTATCTTCAAACTCTGCACTAGCGCCTTCGTGCCTTTGTGCCTCTGCGTTGTGGCGGTCATCGCACAGGGCCCGCCCCCAACCAGTTGGCCAACATACCACGGCGACAACACCGGCCAGCGCCACAGCCTTTTAAGCGAGATAACACCCGGAAACGTCGCCCGCTTGTCGAAGGTATGGACGTTTCAAACAGAACAGAACCAGCAGATCAAGGCGACGCCGATTCTGGTCAACGGCATCATCTATATAAGCACCCCGGACAATCTCTGGTCGCTCGACGCCCGGACGGGACGTCAGCTATGGCACTACACCGCGCCGAAGAATAGTGCATTTCACATCGGCCATCGCGGTGTTGCGGTCTACAAAGACACCGTATTTCTCACGACTCCCGACGCTCACCTGATCGCACTGAACGCCGACGACGGAACCGTGCGCTGGAATGTCACCGTCGCCGATTCCAACAAAGGATATTGGTCCACTAACGCTCCGCTCATCGTCGGTAACCACGTGATGGTGGGTGTGTCCGGTGATTTCGACAATCTTCCGGGTCAGTTGAAGTCGATCGATGCCGAAACCGGCAAAACGCAATGGATTTTCTACAGCACGCCCCCCTCAGGGCTATCCGATCCGCCCAGTGGCGGCGCAACGGGCGGACAAATGTGGATGACCGGCACGTATGACCCGCAATTGAATCTGGTGTACGTTGGCACCGGAAATCCAACTCCCGTGCTTAATGGAGCCATGCGACCGGGTGACAATCCATGGACCTGCAGCATCGTCGCAATTAATCCGGACACCGGAAAACTTGCCTGGGGTTTCCAGGCCTCGCCGCACGATACACACGACTGGGACGCGGCCGAAGTGCCGGTACTCGTTGACGGCACTTTTAACGGAACGCCTCGCAAGATGGTGATGCAGGCATCACGAAATGGCTACTTTTTCGTGCTGGACCGGACGAACGGCAAGAGTCTGCTTACGGTTCCTTTTGCAACCGTAAACTGGGCGAAAGGCGTCGATAAAGACGGACGGCCCATTCCCGACCCCGATAAAGAACCCTCACGCGATGGGCGGCTCGTCGCACCGAACGAGAGCGGTGCGACAAATTACCGGTCTCCCAGTTTTGATCGCCAGACCGGCTTGTTTATCGTCAGCGCTCATGACAGCTACGGGATTTACTTTTTCAAACCCGAACACGGCGAATACGGCTGGGCCGGCGCCGATTATGGGATTGCCGGCAAGGCGTTCCTGCGCGCTATCGATTACCAGACGGGTAAGATCAAATGGAATCACGAACTGGGGGACGGACCATCCGGTGCGGGCGTCATGACAACCGAAACCGGCCTGACATTCACGGGCGATGTGCCCGGCAACGCTCTCGCGCTTCGGACAGGCGATGGCACGACCTTGTGGCACACTTCTGTTGGTAGAATGGGTAACGCACCGATTACCTATCAGCTCGACGGCAAGCAATTTGTACTCTTCGGAGGCGGCAGCGCGTTACACGCCTTCGCGCTTCAGTAGGTGCTGTAGGCGCGGTCTATGATCGCGTGCATTATTGGTGACGGGAAAAGCGCGGCCTGTGACCGCGCCTGCTGAGACGGAATTCGCTATGAAGAAATTAGTCCAATCGATTTTGATAGTTCTGTGTAGCGTATTACTTGCCACCGCATTCAGTTCGCGTGCAGCGACGCCCATCCGCGTCATGATTCTTGACGGCGAAAGCGGCGGTCCCTATCACCAGTGGCAACTGATCACACCGGTACTCAAGAAGGAACTCGACGAAACGGGACTCTTCCAAGTGGATGTCGTAACCGCGCCGGCGGCAGGAGGAAACTTCAGCAGCTTCAACCCGGATTTCGCGAAGTATCAAGTGGTCGTCTTCAACTATGACGCGCCCGACGAGCGATGGCCCGCGGAATTGAAGAGTTCGTTTGAAAAGTACGTGCTGAACGGCGGAGGTTTCGTCAGCGTTCATGCGGCAGACAACGCGTTCCCGGGCTGGGTTGCCTTCAACGAAATGATCGGTATCGGCGGATGGCGCGGACGCACTGGAAAATCGGGACCGTTCTGGTATTTCAAGGATGGCAGGCTGGTTTCCGATCCCGCTGCCGGACCAGCCGGAAGTCACGGCCGTCGGACACCTTTCCAGATTGCGGTCCGCGGTAACCACCCGATCACCAATGGCCTGCCGAAGACCTGGATGCATCAAGGCGACGAGTTGTACGCCCGAATGCGCGGCCCGGGGAAAAACATGTCCGTTCTGGCCACTGCGTATTCCGATCCTGCAAACGCCGGCACGGGAAACGACGAACCCATGCTCCTCGCATTGACATATGGAAAAGGACGCGTCTTTCACACGACGCTGGGACATGACATCAATGCGCTCAGTTCTGTCGATTTTATTGTGACGTTTCAGCGCGGAACGGAATGGGTCGCGACCGGAGCGGTGACACAAAAGGTACCCGCAGATTTTCCGACAGCGAACGTCGTCGGTTATCGCGCGGATATCGCCGCAATGGACCCTCGCTACAAAAACGGCTTGAATCCGCTGGACGCAAGATAAAACAGGCGCGATTCTGCAATCGCGCCTGCGTTAAGAGTTTACGAACAGGTATTACTGATAGTTCGGCGTGGGCGTTCTGGACGGGGTCGCAGGCTTCGTCTGGAACATTTGAGAAACCTGATCGTAAGAATGGTCCAGCCCTGTCATTGCGGAGTCCACCTCGCCTCTCAGTGTCTGCCACGATTCGATGTTGACGCTCTTCAGATCGTCCAACTTCCTGGCGACTTCCTTGCGCTGGTCTTGCAGACCGTCAATAGCACTCTTAAAGTTTGATTTCGCCGTTCCCTTCATCGCGCCGGATCTCTCGTTGAGTCCGTCAACCTTTTTATCGAACTCATCGAGGCGCGCATTCATGGTCGTAACGTAATCGTCGCGCTGAGCCTTCATTTGATCGTTGGTATTCGTGCGCTCTTCCGGGGCGGCTTGCGTGCTACGAGGTTCGTTGCGATTGCAAGCCGGAATCAATAATGCGGTAGCCAATAGAATCTTTAAAGCAAGTTTCATGGTGCCTCCCGTATCGCGAAGTAGGATCTATACGGGGAGTTGCATGTGCCATGCCAAGACACAACGCCTTTGTGTCGTTGTGACTTGGTGCCTTTGTATCGAAATCGGCACTCAGGTGGGAACCAACGTACCGCAGGTGAACCGAAAGACACAGAGAGGTTCTACACCTCTACCCAGACGCCACCCTTTCTCGCACTGTCGAGGATGGCTTCCACGATCCGATTCACACGGGCCGCTTCTTCGAAACTTGCGAACACCTGAGACCGGCCGGGCTCGGGTCGCTTACCATCGGCAATGAACCCGTATATATCTCGCATCAGGTTACAGAACGCATCAGCCCAAGCTTCCTGATGCCCGCCAGGCAGGTGAGCATATCCCCGGACTTCCGGATCGAGCAGTGAAGGATCCTTCTGCAGTACTTCATTCGGTTTGTCTCGATGCCCGATCCACAATTCATTCTGGTGTTCCTGGCGCCAGGAAAGTGAAGCCTTCGCCCCGCACACTTCGAGCACCAGATCGTTCTTATGTCCGGCACACACCTGGCCTGCGGTAAAACAGCCTTTCGCGCCGTTATCGAATTTCACGAGAACGGAAGCCAGATCCTCCACAGGCACATTAACGGTTTCAAGGTCGGCGGCGCCCGGCGCTGTCTGGAATGCTTCTCGCGAAAGGCGTGGTTTCTTGCGCTGAGATATGACAGTCGTGATGTCGCCGAGAACATGCGTGATCCGGAGGCCGGTCAGATGCTGTGCAAGATCGCACCAGTGCGACCCGATGTCACCCAAAGCGGAGGAGGCCCCACCTTTCTCAGGATCGAGCCGCCAGGAATAATCGGTTTCTTTCAGAAGCCAGTCCTGAAGGTAATAGCCATGAAGAAATGTGGGAGTCCCGATATCCCCCTTCGCGATGGTATGGCGAGCCTGCTGCACCAGCGGATTGCCGCGGTAATTGAACGTGACAGCGGTAACGACCTGAGACCGCTTCGCCTGCTCGGCAAGTTCTCTGGCCTGTGCCGCAGTCGCCGCGAGCGGCTTGTCTGAGATAACGTGTTTGCCCTGCGCCAGAGCGGCCGAGATCACTGGATAGTGCAGGTGGTTCGGGGTCGCGACATGCACGACTTGCACTTCCGGATCGGCGATCAGCGCCTCATAACTGCCGTAGCCTTTCCGCGCTCCAAGCTGTTCCGCTTTGCGCCGTCCCGAGTCTTCACTGCTTCCAGCAACTGCAACAATATCGACGAATCCAAGACGCCGCACCGCATCGATGTGATGCGGCCCGACGAAGCCCGCTCCGACGATCCCCATACCCACTCGCTTCTGCTGTGTTTGTTTGTGCATTGGGACATTATACGGCGGTCAATTTGTGAGGTCGTCAGGTTCCCCGTCGTAATCTGCAGAGAAAAATCGGGGAGGAAGAGTCTTCCTCCCCGCCCGCTATGCTAGCCGCAGATGAACGTTATTGGATCGCTCCGGTCGGTATAACCCAACCGGCCAAATGCACGAACCTGAAATGCGTAGTTCGTGCCCGGCACCAGATTCGAAATGGTCACTTTCTTCGAACCAGGCAGCGTGAGCGCTGTCCAGGATGCGGCTGGCGTTCCCGGATTTGTTACGGCCCCGTACTCCAGAACGTAGTGGATGGCCTTGGGGAGCGCCTTGACCTTGACTACCACTTCGCCCGTGGATGGACCACGGTCAATCCATTCAATCGACGCCGGGGGCAAGGGTTGCGGAGCAACACGGCCTATCGGAGCAGCAACGAACCCGCTGGTGTTGAAAGTCGCGGGATCATCGTTAGACATGGCCTCGACATAATGCCCGAGAAGCGTGTACTGCTTGATCATCAGTTCGCGTTGTTTGTTTTTCGCGCTGATGGCTTTCTTGCCGCCATCATCCGCCTCCGAAATCAGAACAGTGAGCGAGTCGATACCCGACTTGAAGGTCGGAATTTCGACGGGTGGAGTAGCGAAGTCCGGGTTACCGTTCATGCCGTCGTGCGCCGTGTTGAGTCGCTTCAGCAGATCGGTATCGGTCGTTCCGTGAAAACCAAGCAATGCTTTGATCTTCTTTACTTTTGTTGTCATACGATTCTCCTTGTTTCAAATTCTGTCGTTTTCATCTCTTCTCACTGTAAAGATGCTTCAGATTCCCCATTTGTTACAGGCTTCTGAAAAAACATTCGATCATGACGCGATCAGGCGTAGAACGGCTATTTGTCCCGCTGTGCTTTTGACAACGTAAAAAGAGACCGCCCCGATGGAGCAAAAGGGACCCACCCTTTTGTTAATGGTTTTAAGTTAATCGCCGCCGCCGCGCTTGTGGTAACTGTGTAAAACCCAGCAGGGTTTTACAAGCAGCGGAGGAAATCATCAAGAAAAATGGTGCTGAAGGCCACCTTACTCGATTTCCTCGGCTGCGGCAGTTTCCACAAGCGTCCCCTTCCTTGGCTTCTTTCTTTTTGGTTCTTTTTCTTTCTTTGTCCAGACCGGCCCTCGCGAACAAATAATTCGCCCCACGATCGTTTATAAACGACGTTCGATATCCTGTCCGACTCTCAGCATGCCGGAGATTCTTGTTCATGCGGTTCCTCCGGCTGCGGCATCGGGGCGGCGCTCCGGTTTCTTTTTGAGCTTGTTATTCCTCAGACTGTCGGTGAATCGGATGCTTTCCCAATCAAACTCATGGATCGAACAATGATGCGTCAGCCGATCCAGCAGCGCGGCAGTCAATGCCGCATCGCCGAAGGTGCTCGTCCATTGGGCGAATGGGAGATTCGAGGTCACGATCAGGGATGCTTTCTCATAGCGATCGGAGAAGACCTGAAAAAGAAGCTGCGCGCCTTCGGCTGAAAATGGAATGTAGCCGGCCTCATCGATGATCACCAACTCGAACCGGGAAAGCTTCGACAGATATCTCTTTAGTTGTCTTTCTTCGCGGGCTTCGATCAGCGTGTTCACCAGATGAGCCGCTGTGGTGAACAGCACTCGGTATCCACGCCGGCATGCCTCGACACCGAGCACGGTGGCGGCGTGAGTCTTGCCCGTCCCATGTTTGCCCAGGATCACAATGTTCTCGCGATTGGTAATGTAGTGGCAGTCCATGTACTCGCGTACTTGAACGGCGTCCAGGCCCGGCCACTTCTTCAGGTCTGTTTTCTCCAGAGTCTTCAGTATTGGAAACCGTGCTTCGTTTAAACGCCGCTGCACCTGATTGGTTTGCCGTTGATCCAGCTCCCGGCTGGCCAAGGCCAACAGGAAGGCTTCATAGCTTTCTCCAGCTTCACGCGCTTGGCGTGCGTGTTCGGGGTACTCGCGGGCCATGGATGGGTAGTCTCAACTTCCGAAGCGTGTCTTCCAATAGAACTTCCTGACCGGGGTTCATCGGCGCCTCCAGCCAGCAGCAGATCGTAGCGGCCCACATCACTGGCAGCGACGGTCAGGTCGGTCACGCCAGGCATCAAGCCAGCGGCCAACGGTGAAAATGCGATGTCGGGACGATCCTGCCGCAAGAGGATGTGTTTCAGCGAATCCAGATTGTAGGTCTGGCGCTGTAATGCCTCCGCGACAGCCGCTTCGACCCGTTTAGCGGGATACTCCTGATGAAGCAGCAGCATGCCGACAAACTCACGGGTACCGTCGTTATCTCCCTGCCGGTGGCGCAGGATCGCCAACATCCGCTCGTAATCGGCGGGCCAATGCGGGCGCCACTGGCGGATCGGCCGCGCGGCCTCAAAGGATCCAATCCGCTGATGGATCAGCTCCAGGTAATGCAGCGGATCGATCTGCCACTGATACTTCCCGAAGACGCGGGCGTGGTCGGCCACCTTCTTCTGATCCGCGTACACGCTCACCCGGTCGCAGCCGATGTGCACCCATAAGTTCCGCCCGACATAAGCCGTCGGAACCGAGTAGCGATTCCACTCCACCTGCGCCGTCTGGTACCGGCTGATTCGCACCCCCAACGTCTTGGTGTTCTCAAACGGGTGCGCGGGAATCCCCAGAAGACGTACCCGTTCTTCATCGTGCCGTTCATCAATCGTTCGCTGATCTTCGCGGCCTTGGATCTTCCGCCCTCCATGTTCGATCGATCGCATCAGCAACAGATCGTTCAGCTCGTCGAAATCCTTCACGACCGGAACCGGTACCAGAAAGTTTCTCCGCGCGAAGCCCACCAGTCCTTCAACTCCGCCCTTCTCCTGACCTTTGGCTGGATTGCAGAACCGAGCCTCAAATGTGTAGAAGCTCCGGAAAGCCGTAAACCGATCCTGCTCCACACGCCCTTTCCCACGCAGGATCTGCCGAACCGCGACCGTCAGATTGTCGAAGACCAGAGTCGGAAATATGCCGCCGTAGAAGAGCAAACGCTCTCATGTGCGCGTCGAAAAACATCTCCTGGCGTTCCCGCGGATAGGCACGCACAAAGGATTTGCCCGAGTATCGCGATCGCATGCTGAAGAACTTGATCAGCTGGCGCTCTCCCGCCATCTCGACCCAGGCGCTGCCCCAATCGACCTCTGCTTCCCGGGCCACTTCCGCATCCAACGGCACCACGGCCAGCGCGGCGTTCATGTCCCATCCGGGCCTTCTGCTTTCGAACCCATTGACGTACCGTCGATTCGCCGCCCTTAAAAGCGTGTTCTTCAACTAATCGCGTATAGATCCGATGTGCCGTGTGCCTCTGCTTCTTGGTTTCCTCCTGATCCGCCGTTCAGCCATCTCTCGACTACCACGGCGACCGAGTCCATCACCCCACATGCCGGATTCTCCTTTCCTCCGGTACTTCGGCGACAAACCCTGCAGGGCTTTGCGGACTGTTTTGCGTGTGTGACCCGTCTCCCGTGCAATCTGACGAATGCTCTTCTTGTAAACCCGATGCGCCGTCCGAATGTGCTCGTACTGGTCCATCTCTATCAACTCCTGTTTCTCCCTGCTTCATGTCCGTCCTTATCGAAACGTCCACGAAAACAGAGGCTAACAGGGCGGGTCCCGTTTGCTCGATCAAACCCGGCTTTGGTGGGCTCCTTTTACTCTAGCGAAATCATAAAGATGCTTCAGATTCCCCATTTGTTACAGGCTTCTGAAAAAACATTCGATCATGGCGCTATCAGGCGTAGAACGGCTATTTGTCCCGCCTGAATTCGGCGTGTTGCCGGCGATTGCGACATATTCCGCACAATCTCAAACATGGTTGTTCGATTCGTAGACTGAACGTGCAATTGGGAAACTCAACGTGCAATTCGAAAATGTAGTAAGCGATACGAGGATTTAGCGGCCGATCGCAGAATTCAGCGGCACTTTTGCGATCTTTAAGCCCAAAAACAGAAATTGCACTTCTAAATTTTGAAATCTAATGGGCAAAAAGCAAACCCGACCGATAAAACGCGCAAGGTTCCCGATGATTCGTCAATTGCGCGTGCAATCCGGGAATTATCTGTGCAAATCCCAGCGTGGATACAAAAACTGACATTTGAATGTTAGAAATTTCAATCAAGCGGAGGAATGAGCATTTATTCGTACAAATTCCCAAATTGAACACAAGGATCCAGATTTGAAGGACTAGAAAGCCACATCAACGCGGGATTCCACACAGCAGCGGCCGTTTTTGCGATCTTTGCGTCCAAAACGGAAATTGCACGTTAAATTGGGGAATCCAACGCCCAAAATGAAAAATGAACGAACAAAACGCGAAATGTTTCCGATGGTTCCAGAATTACGCGTGCAACCCCTGGATCGTCTGTACAAATGCGAAAGCAGGCACGAAAACGACAAAATTGAACGCAAGAAACCCGAATCAACGGCAAGGATCGTCAGTTACTGCGTAACCGGTCGTGTTGGCCAAACACGGTTAGTTTGTGACGTCGGCGACCGTAACTAAGCACTAGCAGACGGTTCTAACGCTGACCCATCCCTCGAAGTTTCTCGACGACCTCATCGTATGAAACTTTCTCTTTCAGACTGGCGTAGGAACCGGGGAAGTAAACGAGAGTGAGGTCGGCGCCTGCGTCGTTCAGTTGGTTGACGACGATCGCAGCGCGCTGGTCCTTCGAGAGGCGAGTGTTATCGATCATCGGAAAATCATAAACACCGACACTGAACGTCCTCCGCTGAGCCGCGGCGGAATCGCCTGGAGTGCGAACTCCCAGGTCCACCTTGATTTCCCGGGTTTCATGATTGAATTCGAGGATCGACAGCATGAATTCACGCACCGTGCCGTCCAGAGCCAGCTTTTCCGGTTCCAGTTCGACGCCGCCAGGATTCTCCTTCAATTTGTCGAAATCAACCGTTCTGCTGAACTTGCCCCCGACCTGCTCCAGGAGCACTAATTGGCGGGTGATGATTTCCTTTGAGACCTGGTTCAGACGCGCGACATAAAGAGTTTTATTCGCATTACTGGAGGTTGTGATTTCACGATCGATATAGGCAAACAGCGGTTTCAAATTCAGCGAATCGTGAAAGTTGTAGGCGAGCATCTCGAGATTGAGCATTTTGGCCTCGAGCCCAACCTGTTCTGGTTTTTGAAATGTCTGAATAATGGAGAGAAACATATCCTTGCGAAGGGCGCTCTCGGCCTGCTCGCGACTGCTCATGAGTTGCGTGTACACACGTTCGTTGGAGTCGCGGGTCTCCTGCTGACGGACGATTCCCGACGTGTAATAACCGAGCAGAGCAATGGTCAGAGCGGTGAGGAGGCCATTCAAGGGACGCAGAACAACATCCACCTTGTCCCAGAAATCCTTCTCTTTCTTCTCGGGCTTTTCAGCAGCGCTCATTTGCGTTTCAAGGTGTATTGCGTGCCCTTTTTTTCAAGGACCAGATCGTACTGAACGGCGCCCTCGAAAGAGTTGATTTCAAATGCCGGCATCTGGCCCTGGTAGGCAAGCTTCAGTTCGCATTTACCCTGGTCCTTTACGAACACTTTGAATCCGCCATTGGCGTCGGTTTCCGTGTTGTACTTGTCCGCACCACACGTTATCTCGATCTTCGAGCCCTGGCCGATTCCTTTGCCGGCCTCCGTGATTGTTCCGTAAACGTTCCCCGCGAACGCAAATCCGCTCCCCATAAGCATGACGAACACTGACAGAATGGCGATCTTCATAGGATCCTCCGTACTTATCTTATCCGTCTTCAGAGCCTCATTCCATGGAGACTGTCCGTAAAAGCATCACGGTCGCTGAGACTTCGTTCATTCAGCACGGATAAGGTCAATAGCGCTTCACTTTTGACGGCAGGTGACTGCTCGGTAGCGATCAACCCTTCAACCAGGATCGCAGCGCGGGTCTCGCGGGTATCCTGAATTTGCTTTAAGGCGTGTAAACGAACCTGTGATGCAGGGTGTTTCAAAATCTGAGGCAGATAAACTTTTGCGGCCAACGGATTTTCCCGCTCGATCCGCATGAAACAACGAATGACTTCGTCTGGATCCTCCCTTTCAAGCCCTCGCGCCAGAATCTCCAGATTCTCCGCGTGAGAACTCAATGCAGAGTCATCCGCCTTTCGGCCGAACAACGCTTTGCCAAGAATGACGACGTATTGCTTTCGCAGAAGCGTGCAGAGCGTCACGAATATGGTGAGGACGACCAGCAAGATCCACAGCAACTGCGTCCTTTGAAAAGCCGCATAGGTTAAGGCGAGAAGCACAAATCCTGAGAAGCCGATAGCGATAGGCTCCACAACCGAGTCCCGGACGGCCTGCACGCGCAGCCGTTTGCGGTCCGGAAGAGGTTGGCACAGGATTTTGAATACCGGGATAAGAAACGCGCCCCGCAGCATCTCGTCAAGCAGTTTGGTCACGATGATAGACCAGAAGATCGCCGCCCCAATACCGAAGACAGAGAAGCCGATTGCTGCGGCCGTTCCGGCGCCGACACAAACGGGCAGTACCAGTAAACCGGCATACGTCCCATACCGCTTGAGAACACGCCCGGCCAGTGCGAAGTTGAGAACAAGATTGAGCCCATTCAAAATTGCATAAAACATACCGAGAAAAGCGGCCAGCGATGCTGCCTGCTGGTATCGGTTGTTGACGACGTCGTAAAAGTTGTAATCAGCAAAGAAATAGATGACGAACGAGACGATGGAAATGCTCATAAAAAGCGCGACGTACGGATCCTGGACAAGTTTTATGATTGGCTGTGAGTCAGCCGAAATCTCCTCCGATCCATGACTGCGCACCACGCGTCCAAGATAGCCACTAACCACCAGACAAAGCACCGTGCTCAATTCAGCGAACAACAGAAGATGGAGAGGGCCGATGCGGCTCACAATGAGCGGAATGGCGGCGCCGCCAATTGCAGCAGATCCTATGTCGCCGGCAGCAATCAGCGGGAAAAGCCGCTTGCTCTGCCGCACGTTAAAGAACAAGGCTGTCTGCGCCCAGAATGTGACGTTCAACAGCATGTAAGGGACTTCGCGCCACATCATGAGCCCCATCGACCACCACTTCGATGCAGCGAACGTCATTAAAAAATGGAACAAGGCGATCGACAGAGCACTGAACGCTACCGTGGTTCGCAATAGCGCCAACATGGAAAGACGTGTGGACAGGTACGAGTAAGCCAGCCCGGAAATCGTGACGAACAGCGCAGAAGCGATATAGACCTTCGGCAGGCTGGTGTTTCCGAAGTTTTTCAGAAATAGTGTACTGGCAGAAGTAGCAAGGAAGACGTCCGAGATTCCCTTCAAGAAAAACAGCATCAGAGGGAACAGCAACAGCCGCCCTTCGCCAGGGCGAATGTCCAAAACCGCCGCAAGTGACCTGGCTTTCATAGGGAGGAATTACGCAAGAAGGCACAAAAGGCATATGCAAATTCGAACTTTTCTTGTGCCTTTTGTGCCTTTTTGTGACTAATCACCCCCTGTTGAAGCGGGCCGATAGCGGGCCATCGCGTCCAACAGGATGCCTTGCACCAGTCTTTCATAGGAAAGGATGCCTCTCGAAAGAACAACTATGTCTCCTGTTTCGGGATTCAGTCCAGGCAGTGGATTGCATTCGATAAAATGTGGAATTCCCGTGGCGTCCAACCGGAAGTCGACGCGCGCGATATCGCGGCAACCGAGCAAACTGTACGCGGTAAGCGCCGACTGCGAGAGCATTTCAAGGGTGTCCGCCTTCAGCCGTGGCGGAACGAAGTAACGAACTTGATTCAAGTAGTCCCGTTTCGCTTCAAGAGAGTAGACAAAATTTTCCGCGGCGGAAGCAGGAGCAATCTCCAACATTCCCAGGACGCGTGCGTTGGGCCGATTGCCAACTACGCCGATTGTGACTTCCGGTCCCGTCAGGAATTCTTCGATCAGAACCGGACAGTCATACCGCTCCTGAAGCCAGCGGCATCTTCTCACGGCAGCCGCCGCATCATGTGCGATGGGATTCTCACGAATACCCTTGCTTGATCCTTCATCGTTGGGTTTCACAATGACCGGATAGGAAAGCGACGAGAGTCCTGTTTCGTCCACATCCGAGTGCACCAGCACACCCTGCGCCACCGGCACTTCAGGAGAGACGACGCGCTTGGCAATGAATTTGTCCAGTGTCATTCCCAGCGTCAGAGCGTCCGAGCCGGTGAACGGAATACCGAGAAGTTCGCAAACGGCGGCCGGTACGGCTTCGCGGCAGCGCCGTCCCTGTCCCTCGGCCATGTTGAAGGCGAATTCAAAAGCTCCTTCAGTCAATCGCCACGGAAGTCGGGCGTCAGCCTGCACAGGCTCGACATCGACTTCCGCAGCCCCCAATGCGGAAGCTATACTCAAGATCGTCGCATCGCTGTCGTACTCCTCAAACGCGTCATCGGGTGTGCCGGCAAGAGGCGCTGTCCGCGCGTTATACAGGAGGGCGACTCTCACTGGGCAGTTCCGAGGCTGTCCTTCCTTTTGCTGCGGTCGCGAGGCGGCCGATCCTGCCGCCGGATATAGTGTTGCTGGCCTTGAGGAAGAATCCGTTGGCTCTTACCATTGCCGAGGTCCGAGACTGATTGTGCCGGCTCTTCACCCGATTCCGTTCCTGGCTCAGAATAGCTGAAAATTGCTCCCTCGAAATTACGCAGCACAACACGGCCTGGAGCTGCGCTGACGAGGTAATTCGGCATCAATGGAATCTTCCCCCCTCCGCCAGGCGCGTCCACCATGAAATGAGGCACTGCGAGACCCGTGGTATGCCCGCGCAACGCTTCCATGATTTCGATGCCCTTCCAGACACTGGTCCGCAAATGATCGGCTCCGGCAACGCTGTCGCATTGGAAGAGATAATAAGGCCGCACGCGGACCTTCAGCAGCTGATGAAAAAGCTCCTTTATGGTAACGGCATCATCATTTACGCCGGAAAGTACAACCGTCTGGTTGCCTAGCGGGATTCCGAGCCGCGCCAGCTTTTCGCAGGCTTGCGCGGCTTCCGGCGTGACCTCCCTCGGATGGTTGAAATGGGTATTGATCCAGATCGGCCCATGTTTATCGAGAACTCGCAGGAGGTCGTCTCCGAATCGCATCGGCAGCATCACCGGTTCCCGGGATCCGATTCGAACGAAGTCCACGTGGCGGACGGAGCGAACCTGAGTCAGGATGTAATCCAGTTGTTCCAAAGGCAAAGTCAGCGGATCACCGCCGCTGATCAAGACATCCCGCACTTCCTCGTGTTCGCGCAGATAGGCTATTGCTTTATCAATTTCATCCCGGCTCGATGCCGCATCACTTACATCCCAGTTGCGTTTGCGAATGCAGAAACGGCAATAGCTCGAACAGAACGATGTGACGACAAAAAGAACACGGTCCGGATAGCGATGAATCAGACCGGGCGCCACCTGGTCCTCTTGCTCCGAAAGCGGGTCCATGCTTCCCTCTCCTGTCTCCTCGACAGAACTAGGAATAATCATGCGGCGGATCGGATCCGACGGGTCTTCACGGTCAATGAGAGAAAAGTAGTAAGGCGAGATGGCAAAACGAAACTGCTTCCGCAGGCGCATCAACGCGTCGACTTCGTGACTGGATATTCCCAACAGAGTGCGCAACTGCTCTGGCGTTCGCACGAGATTGCGCAGCTGCCATTCCACACTGTTCCAGTCTTCCGCTGGAACCTCACGCCAGGGGCTCGCGTCTTTTCCCCATGTCAGCCTATTGGCTTCAATTCGTGTGCTCATATGGGCTCCCGTTGGGCCCAATAGTAGCGGATTTATGCGTTTATAGCATTCGTAGCGTGTTCAGATTCCTGAATTGCGAAAAACAGGGTAATGGATCAGCCACA
>CAVTWA010000021.1:0-28146 GCA_963738025.1 uncultured Acidobacteriota bacterium
GACATTCAGTCATCCCTAAAACCGCGAGTCATCGTAACTGCATTAGGTTTCGCTAAAGCTGCACAATCCCATCATTTCCTTCGTGGTCGTGCCAGGTGGGTCTGCAGCTCTTGCGCCCTCTTCAAATGGCTCTCAAGCGTCGGTAGAAAGTTGCTCGCGTATTGACGGACATTACTATCCTCCGCAGAAAGGGCTTGCTGCTGGAAGGTAGCGACTGTCCGGCGACAATTACTTTTTCCGGTCGCGTTGACTCGCGTCTTTTGTTACCCGCGTTGACCTATTGCCTCAAGAGAATGTTACCCGTCCTGTCTGAAGGGAACGGGCAACACAATGAGGAGGCATCTGAGCATGGCAACAAGGCGCGAATTGATTGGATCTGTGGCGACGCGGTATCACGCAGGGACACGGAATGAGAAGAAGGAGATTCTCGACGAGTTCGTCAAAATATCCGGGTTTCACCGGAAACATGCGATACGGGTGCTGAGAAAAATCCCGGCGAGTCCGGAGGCGCCGAAGCCTCCCCCGAGATTTCGGCTCTACGACGAAGCAGCCGAAGCAGCGCTGACTATTCTTTGGGAAGCTGCAGATCGGATGTGCGGTAAAAGGCTGAAGGAAGCGATTCCGGTTTTGGTCGAGGCCATGGGAGCGGCACGGGCATTTGAAGTTGGACGCGGAAGTGCGTCCACGGCTACTGGCGATGAGCGCCGCAACAATGGATCGGCGGCTAAAACACATTCGCGAAGCTGGCAAGCTCGGGCAGCGAAAGCGGCGGCTCAATACTCCGTTACGGGAACAGCATTGCCGTGCGAACGTTCGGCGACTGGGAATGATCCGCCGCCGGGATTTTTCGAGATGGATTTCGTGGCCCCATTGCGGAACGTCCGTCGCAGGCAGCCACGTTCACAGCCTTGTGATGACCGATATCGCTTCAGGCTGGACCGAAAGCGCGGCCATGGTGATGCGGGAGCAGACGCTGGTGAGCAGACGCTGGTGACAAACACCGTAGAGTCTATTAGGAAGAAGCTGTTGTTTCCCATTCTGGGTCTGGACGTCGACAACGACGGTGCGTTTATCAACGAAACGGTCGTGAATTACTGCCTCGACCGGAAAATCGAACTGACAAGATGTAGGCCATACAAAAAGAACGATCAGGCATGGATCGAGCAGAAGAACGGCGCTGTGGTGAGACGAATGGTGGGTTACGGGAGGCTTGAGGGCATCGAGGCCGCAACCGTCTTGGCAAAGCTGCACGAGGCTGCGCGATTGTATGTGAACTTTTTCCAACCATCGTTCAAGCTGAAATCGAAAAGCCGGGAAGGCGCAAAAGTAATAAAGAAATATCACCTGCCTGCCCACACCGTATCTGCGGCTGCTGGCCAACGACAGGATTGCCGCGGACTCGAAGGATCAGTTGCGGCGCGTGTTTGCTGGCCTGGACCCCGTGCAATTGCTGAGCGACATCCGGGAAGCTCAGCGAATCCTGGCGCAAATGGAGATAGGCGCCAGGCCGGCACAATCAGTGGCGAAGAGTCCCCAGGGCTGAAGCACTTCGTCGACAGTCTATCGACAGCGTGGCGGAACGGCGACGTGCGTCCAACACACCGCAAGCGGGCTAGCGGACCTCGGACTTGGCGGACCCGTCTGGATCCATTCGAGAAGGTCTGGCCGTTGATTGAACAGTGGCGGAACGAAAAACCCGACACGACGGCAAAGGAGCTATTTCACCGTCTCCAAGAACACTCACCGGAACAATATCAACCAGGACAACTGCGGACACTACAGCGGCAAGTGAAAGAATGGCGCAGTGAAATCGTTCGTCGCCTCGTGCTTGGTGGCACCAATGAACCTCAAGAACAAACGGTTGCGATTGGGACCGATCGTATGATCGGAAAACCGATTCGCGATCGCCGGAGCAAAGAAAGAAAAAAGAACCAAAAAAGAAAGAAAGCTGCGGAAGGGGAAGTTTGTGGAAACTGTCGCCGCCGAGGAAATCAATCAAGGTGGCCTTCGGCAACATTTTCTTGATGATTTCCTCCGCTGCTTGGAAAACCCTGCTGGGTTTCCCACAGTTACCACAAACTCGGCGGCGGTTACATCCACTTCAAATCAACTGGAGACGACAATCACTTGATTCAGTAACATTCCTTGGTGAGGCAATACGGCCGGGAGTTTTAATTGTCGCTGATCAAGCGACGGCCTTTTCGTGGTCCTGCACCATTAGTTCACGAATTTTAGGTCCAGAGCACGGCCAGACAATCCCTTAAACTGCGCTGTCACCTCGGGGAGGTCGTCGGGAGCAGGCGTCGGCTGTTTAATCCCGTATTTGTTCATGATCTCTCCAAGCCTCTGTAGAGCATCAGCGTGGTCTGTGACCAATGTGTCCGCATAGTCCTTGATGTCTTTGTTTCTGGACTTGTCCATTATGAATCGACCGACGGCCCGCTCTTGAATGTTGTCTTCCTCCGTTTGCGCAATAAAAGTCTTATCGCTCTCACTAAGTACCGGCTCACGTGCGGCTTGCACTTTCTCGTCGTTACGGTGGCATCCGGTGATAGCCAGAAGTACGGCTCCGATTAGGGCACTCAGAATAATTACGCGAAAAGCTGTTAGTCATCGTTCCTCCTATTTGATGGCGATCGTTTGGCCATCTTAAAATTCAAGTCTGAATTCCAATATGATCGGCGTCCTGATTGGCATGGACCGGCAATCAACCACACTCGGATCCCGACAGGCCTATTTGCTTTTTAAGAGAGGGATGCCAAGCCGTAAGCCAGGCGGAGAAAAAACCGCGGCGCCGTATCCGAATGAGCGAGTGGGAGAACGGCTGCCAAGTGGGCAGCACGGCGCCGCGAAGCGAGTTCATCGAAATCCCAATTAGTTTGACAACTGAGGATGATCGTATAACGATATCGTGATACGACCAACAAGAATCGACGAAGGTGTGAAAAATGCTGGGGCCAATTAAATTAGAGGTGAGAATTCGTAGTCGCTCGATGACGTTCCGAGATTATGTGGTGCTGGTTTCCGCAGTCGGTACTGGAATGCTCCTGGGCGCTGCTGTTGAAGGCGCCGCCCGTTTTATGTTGGCATACGGATTGATCATCCACGCTGGGCCTTCAAAAACAGGGCTGACGCTCGCCCGACTTTTAATGCTTGGAATCGCATTGCCGAGACTGAATCGGAGTGTCTGGCTAAAATCGAGGGTGGCCTTTCTGAGTAGATCCAAAGTATGGGGTGATCAGACTACGCGACTGTCATTTCCGACAATAAAATCGCGCTCAACCATCTGAACCTGAGAAAGGAATGTTCTGTTCAGGCGCGTTCGCCCCATTGGGGAGAATTAAGATGAACGCCAGTATCGCGTTGTTCGACCTTCCGGCCTCTGACAGACGCTTTCACGCGGGCTTTTTTTGAATAAACTCCATGATCGTATCAAGCGTAATAATGCCCTCTACTTTTGCACCGAGGCGGCTCATTACAGGTAAAACGTCGGAATCTCCGCCAAACCGTTCCAGTACGAGTTCCAGCGGTTGGTCTCCGTGAAGATACTGAAATTCTTTGGCCATGAGCGTTTCCACTAAATCGGCCCCACGGCCAGCGTGTATGGCCTGTTCAAGCGTCTTCCTTGTAACAACGCCCTGCAGGTGCTCCGGACGACCAACGAGAAAGGTGTTGATCTTATTTTCGGCCACAGTGTCCCATGCATCCCGAGCTGACATACGCTCTGGGATGAACTCAAAATTGCGGCTCATGATGTCTTTCGCCCGCCATGCGCCTGCTACCGCGCGAGTTTCCGCACCCGGAAGATAGACGTGATTCTGCTCGAGTAGTGCGTGATACACCGGCTTCGGCTGAAACCTTTTCGAGATAGCGAAGCTCAACATGTTGGCAATCATTAGCGGAACAAGAATCTGGTAGTCCTGCGTTAGTTCAAAAATCATGAATACGGAGGTCATTGGCGCACGAATGATTCCCGCAAACAGGGTTCCCATCCCGACTAAGGCGTACGCGCCGGGCGCCGCTGTCGGGAAAGGTGCGAACTGGTGCACAAGCATCCCCACCACACCGCCAGCCATTGCTCCCAAATAGAGGCTTGGAGCGAAAATACCGCCTGCGTTTCCTGATGCGTAAGAGATGACGGTTCCCGCGAGCTTGACTGCGCACAGTAACAGCATGGTGCGCAGCAACATTCCGCCATTGAGGGCCTGATCCACATATTCGTAGCCGACACCCATGACCTGCGGAACAAATACCAGAACGATGCCAATGATGATCCCTCCCATTGCCGGCTGAAATATCGCGGTCCGCGCGGGTAATCGGAGGAATAAAGCGCGCAGCCATAGAAGGCTTTTGCAGAACAGAAGAGATATCCCGCCGCCGACGACGCCAAGGGCGGCATATGCCAGCAACTCGGCGGGATGTACTAGTTGATACGCGGGTACCCGGAAGAGCACCTCATCCCCCAGAATTGATCGCTCTACGATGACCGCGGTCACCGATGCAACCACCGTGGAACCGATCAAACCCGCATTCATATCCCCGATGATCTCTTCAAGCGCGAACAGGACTGCAGCGACTGGTGTGTTAAAGGCTGCCGCTAAAGCGGCGGCGGCTCCAACAGGAACAAGACTCTGGACACGGGAAGGTGACAGCCCAAACCACTGCCCGATCGTTGAAGCCAAACCGGCGCCGATCTGAACCGAGGGACCCTCGCGGCCCATCGAATGGCCGGAACCGACGCACAGAACTCCGGTAAGGAATTTTCCAAATGGAACGATCGGGCGGATCTTGCCTTGATTCAGGTGAAATGCAGCTTCTGTTTGCGGCACGCCGCTGCCGCGCGCTTCGGGAAAGAATTTTGCCAATAAGAACCCTGTGAAGAGGCTGACAAGCGTAGGGGCAAGGATCAAGCGTACGTGCGATGGAGACATCCCAAAGAGAACGTCTTTTACGCCTTGGATGGCCAGCGTAAACAGTACCGCAGACAACCCCGCGATGATCGCGATAATAATCGTCAGCACCAGAAAAATCTGGTCCTCGCGAAGCCGTAGACGCTGGACGATGCCTTCGTCTGTCATTGTTCGGTGACCCCATGTCTTTTTGCCATCAGCAGGAGCGCATCGTGCAAAGGCGACGATTCAGCGCAGACGTTTCCCGTCGCAGTCTCCGCACGCTGAATCAGATTCAGTCCCGTCCGGAATCCCTCAGGATCGCCTCTCAAGGCTTTCGGCTGAAACTGACCATCTAGACCTTCAGCCAGTTCGGCCAGCAGCGGTTGCAGGATACCCATCGAATTCGGATCATCCATCTTTTTCATGGCACAGGATTGCAGCTCGTTTGACACGAAGTTGAGGTCCTCGTTGAGGCGCCGAACGCGTTCTTCCGTACCAAGTTTCGGAGCGAGCGGATCAGCGGACAACACGAGCTTTGCTGTTTCCAGCAGCCGTGGAATCTCGGGGGATCTGGAGCCATTGGCGGCAGCTGCTTCCAGGTACCGGAGGGCTTTCTCATAGTCTGCCAGATCAAAACTGGCGCCGCCTGCGCCGCGCAACGCACCGGCGTCTTTCCCGTTGAGATGTAAGGCGCGAGTGAACTGTTCCAGGGCGTGCTGTGAATCACCGGCTTCCAGGAATAACTCACCGACATTGTCATGGGCAGCACCGTTATCGGGGGTATCCGAACTCAGGATCAGGAGTTCCGAGAGCGCTTGACTCTTGTCACCCGCTGCAAGAAGAAAGCGGACCAGTTCCGTTCGTACGGTCGTGCGTTGGCTGGCCATCTGATCGGGAGGCCAAACGCCGTAGAGGGCATTGTGATAGTACCGAACGGCCTCGCCCATTTTGCCCTCTTTTGCGGCTAACCTGGCGAGACTCATATTGATTTCTCCGCTTTCGGGCGCGGATGCACGAAGACGAAGCAGGGCCTGGCGCGCTTCCTCGATATGGTCCTCCGCTGCCAACGCTGTGGCCAAAGCAAGAGTGTAGTTCGCATTGTCGTGATCATTGGTCGTCGCACTTCGGAATGAGTCGATCGCTTGCTTGGTGTTACCGGCCCGGAGCTGTTCCTGGCCTCGACGGTACCATACATTTCCAATCTCGATACTCCTCGTCCGGTTTCGCGCAGCTACGGATCGCGTAAGGACAAACATTGGAATGGTAATTGCACAAAGCAAAAACAGCAGAACCAGTTCACGCTGGACGATCCGGAACACCACCCGATTCGCACACCGGTCACAGTGTTCCGATGTCAGTATCCTTCCGCATTTGGGACAATGTCGCGCTTCCAGTCTGCACCTCTCACTCAACAATTTCCGTTCCCTATCGTGGCACGATGTTGAGTATGACATACCGGCTTTGTTCAATAGCAATAGTTGTCGGGGCCACGAAACTATTTGCCAGATAGCAAGTATCGTGGCACGATACTATATAACGATGCGGACACGCAAAGCGGAACGGCCAAAGGGGACCGCTAATGAAGCCGACTATCAAGCGTTAGCTGCATTTCGATACCACATCCGCCGGTACCTGGATTTTAGCGATCAAGCGGCTAAAGCAGCCGGTATTGAACCAAAGCAGTATCAATTACTACTTGCGATAAGAGGGATGCCGCCGACCCTCAAGCCAACCGTGGGTGCCTTAGCGGAACAGCTTCGAAGCCATCACCACAGCACCGTCGAGCTTATCAATCGTGCAGAAGCCAACAACCTTGTACAGCGATCGCGCGTCGGGGCACGCGTCCTGGTGGCATTGACGAAGAAAGGTGAGCGGATTTTGACACAGGCCGTAGAGGAGCGATTGGAACAGCTTGGCGTCGCCGGCCCCACGCTGGTCAAGGCCCTGCAACAATTAACAGATAACAACCACAATTCCAAAGGGAGACGGAAATGAAGAACGCAAAACAACCGAAATATTCGATTCACTTTGCTTCTGACCGCCGCGGTTGATCGATTTTTGGCGTTCAGTCCTAATCCAAGCTAATACTCGACAGGATTTCGACGGGGGAGACTTCGCGGGCTATGTCGCTTGTTACGCCGCGTGCACTGTTGTTCTTTGTATTGTTGCTCGGAACCAGCCGCCATTCGTTTGCGAGTGGCTGTCCGACCGGCGTGCCAATAGCAACCTTGAAACTCAGTGCTTTACCAGCGAAGGGCGGACCTCCGCTCCCGTTGAACGCTTTAAATGTAGCGAGTCTCGGGGAAAAGCTACGTTACGAACCCGTTAAACTGCCGGATGATCTGAGGAGTAGGGCGCGAGTCTCGGTAATTATCGTTCCCGCGGGCGACGCCGACGCGAAGCATTTCACAGTCCTTGCCGCTCAGCCTGTGAAAGACCCCGCGGAATGGTTGATTCCGCAAACCGCTTCGGCCATCGGATTGATCTTTGGTTCTTACGGCATAGATGCAAAAAGAGTCACCTCGTTGGTCCAAAAGCATCCCGAAATTGTCACCAAGCTTGCCGATTACGCTGAGGAAAGTACGCGTGTCGAGGCGCTGGTACAAACGCTGTCTCAATACGAAAAGTCACCTCCAACCGGCAAGAGTCTGCAATCCGTGTTGCAGGGATTCTCTGCGCAATACGGCCTGCAGTTGCCGCCATTCGACAGCAAGACGGCATCCAGTCAGCAAGTGCTCGGCCTGTTAAAAGCGATCGCTCCGGCTGTGAATACACAAGATCCCCTGCTCTCACGTAATGACATGGTCGTAAAGGCGGGCGGCTTGGCCGAATCCGTAGCCGTAAGTTATTTTGGCGCACCCGCGGCTCTCACCGTCGGCGGCGCTGCGCTTGTTCAAAGCCTCCACTCGTCATTGTTCCCGCCAACCAATTTTCGATCGGCGTTTGCTCAGCCGTCCGACTCCGGCGCGACCAACTTGTGCTCCGCGAAAAATGAAGACAAGGAAACGCGAGCGCACATCGACTACATCTGGATGTCGCGCATACCAAACCAGGAAGCGCCAAATGTTTCCCTGAAGACAGACGCTCACGTTCTTGTGGGTATGACATCGCTAATCACGGTTTCTACAGCTACGGTCGCCCAGCTTGAACACCTGTCGCGCGCTCGGAATTGGTCGCTCATTTCAGGTACTACTGCCATCCCGGTCCCGGTCAAAATAAACGCCGGTTCATCGAGTGGCACGATTGTGCTCGATTTGAGTGAGTCCCAACTGGCCCCGGGACAATATCAGCTAACCGCCGATTGGGACTGGACGCCATTCCGAGTCAACGGCACAGTCGAAATTCATAGCCCGGGTGACGTCGTCAACGTGCAACTCACGGCCGTTTCGCGGGATGCCCTCATCAGTGGAACGGGGCCTCTACAAATTCGAATGACAGGTATCGATTTTGAGTTCGTCGACTCGATAGTCCTGGTCCAGCCGGGAAAACCACAAAAACCTATCCTAGTCCAATTCACGCTACCTAAAGGCAAGCAACTGGGAAGTCAACCGGAGATGGAAGCGGAAGTCGATACAGCTAAACTCGTACCCGGAGAGTACGCACTCACAATCCGACAGGTTAACGGTGCCACTGGTGAAGTGCCTATTACCATACACCCGCCCAACCCCACACTGACAGAGATTCCGCTGCGTGTAAACGTCGGCGAGGCGCAACAGACGATCATCCTGCATGGCAGGCATCTGGAAAGGATCGAAAAGATCAGCAGTGCTGGCGCAGCGTGGATATTGCGCCAAAACCCCGAGGGCGCGGTCGACCTCAACGTCCGTTCGCTCACAATAAAACTTTCGCCTACTGCGCGAAAGGGAGACCAACTCAGTGCGGAGATCTTCGTAAATGGCTTGGCGAAGCCGCTTAGGGTCGATGGCATGGCGAGAATCGCGGGCCCGCGCCCCAAAATCACGGGCGTAACAAAATCATTCGCGAGTGAATCCGGTATCGAACTTCGAGATGGCGAAATCCCCGCAGGCACACCAATGAGTTTTGCGCTGGAAGCGAAAGGCGTCGATTCACATCCCGTCATTAAGCTCGGATGCAGAAACGAGACAGACATCCGGCGGACAATCGCCATTTCCCCTGGAGACAGGAACGATTCGGCAGAATTGGATGTTACTGGTCGAAGCTCGTTTTATCTCTCCGTTGATCCCGGAGTCATCGGAGACTCGGGGTGCCAGTTAACGGCAGTGGTCAATGACCAGGAGACAGGTACATCCGAACCCTTTATGCTCGGCCGCGTGACCCGCCTGCCTCACATCAGCAGCTTCATGGTCACCGATGAGAAGCTGGGCGAGGCTAGCTTTGCGGGCAGTTTGACGGGACAAGACTTGCAATTGATCTCAAAGGCAAGTTGGAGCGTTGAGGGCGGCGAACCAGTCCAGGGAATCGCCACGCCAATTCCCGGCAATTCTCGGGAACAAACATTGAAGATCTCTGTACCTTGGCCGCCGCCTGCACCGAGAGCCCCTTTGTACATCTGGTTGCGAGGCGAAAATGATGCCAGACAAACGAACGCGCGCTATTGAAACGGCCACGTTGTATTGGTTCAGCCCCACAATGTTATTGTTTATCCCCCGAAATGAGTTGCTCGAACACTACGGTCGTGGACGGAGTATCAACATCCATATAGATGGCCTGCAGACCAGGTGGCACCTCCGACTCGGCGTAGATTTCGCTAAGACCGCGGCTGGGCGTAACAGGTAACATCATGTGTACGCCCATAAGAACCAAAAGGCAGACTACCGTGACACCGAGCGGTGGCCAGCTTGCTGCGAGGACGGTCTCCCAGAACGTCTGCTGCTGCTCAGGTTCTTTTCGCAATCGGAACATGACGCGCTCGCAAAAGCCGGCAGTCGGCGTGAAAACCCGTTCCCGCTCCTGTCTGAAAAGCTCCGTTAATTCTGAATCCATTCTGTCCTCTCGCCTCAAAAACAGATTTGTTGATTTTCCAATGCGAGTTGCCCATCGCGGTTTCGTGATATTCTTGTGCTCATTAATATCGTACGACGATATCGTATAACGCAACTGGAGTATATGTGAGCCCACGAATAACTCGCCGTCGCGCGCAACTTGTGGGCATCATTTTATTGTTCGCGGGACTCATGTTTGTCGTCGACGTAGTGTCGCCAGCGACGCCGACGCCGCAGGCACAGATCCGACAAACGGTGTCGATTGCTTTTGCTTTGCTGTCCGTCTGCACTCTCTTTAGAATCTCCCCGTCCTGCTTTTTACGATATTCGGCTCCACGCCCTTCAGCACCATCTGCTGTTTCTCATCGCCGCAGGCTTACCACGTGGATCTGTCTTTTTCTCTGTTAGTTCATATTCGCAGCGTGGAAAACCTTTGGAAGCGAAGAGGAGAAAGCTGTTGGCACGCATACCTGAATTCGTCAGACAATTTATTGCGAAACATATCCATTCGATCGATGTCTTGGACATTCTGCTTCTGCTTCGGCAGGAAAGTCGAAAGGAGTGGAGAGCCTTGGAGGTTAGCAAAACCCTTCGCCTGGAAAGAACGAGTACGGAGGCGCGTCTGGAGCAACTGTTGGCTGCGGGGCTTGTTACAATCCGTTACGTCGAAGCCGAGCGAGTCTACCGCTACGATCCATCAACTGGCGAAATCGCCGATACAGTGAACGAACTCGCCAGATGGTATTCCTCACATCGCGTCGCATTGTATCGTTGGTTTTTTCCAATCCTACAGAAAGGATTCACACGTATCCGGAGATTCTCGAAGGACACCAGGACGTCGACAAATAATTAAGGCTAACTGAGCCAGTTCTGACGGAAGGACGGAGCTTGATAGCATGCGACCAAACTCCGCCCAGAAAATGAATAAGCCAAGCGAGGCAGCCCTAAGGAGGGGTGAATTTCACGGTTTGATTCGCGCCGTGAGGGTCCCTTGCCGGGAGGCGAAAAGGGCTCGGCGTTGCGTTGGCGTCAACAGCTTGACGACCTTGCTGAGTTCTTCAGTCTCGAGCTTCAAGACCTGCGCACGGTCGGGTGTACCTTTGGAATCCTGCTTCAGCTGATCGATTTGACGATGGAGTTCATCGTACACGGCATGTACGTCCCGTTCCTGGTCGTCCGTGAAAGGAACAGTGGCATCCTCCAAAATCAGCTTCAGGGCGGGAAAACCACCACGTATCATGATCTGTTCGGTCCGGTGTCGGCGAAGCGCTCCACGCTGATCCACGGTTAGCACGCCGTTGAGGGTTTTCATATATTCTGCATTGATCCGCCGCACTCCCGCCTCATCGCCGGCGCTCTCGCGCATTTTCTTGATCGCGGTGTCAACAATGGCGCTCAGCTGTTGCTCCTGCGGAGACGTTAGAGGCATTTTCGCATCCGAAAAAAAACGTTTAACCTGTTCGAGTGGTTCTGCAGCCCTCTCGACGTCGTTCAACGCGAGATTGCCAAGCGAAAATGTTCCGAACGCGCCGAGTTCGGCCGGCCGCGGGAATTTCTGCATCTTGAGCCCACGCGAACGTAGACCCGAGCATGAGCGCCAAAACCCATACGACGTATTTCATCGGAGCTCGCCTTCGAACTGTTTCTTTCAGGGATGGACGAGCTCAAGATATATGACTTCTCGTTAAAAATCAATAAACGGATCGTAACACGATATTCTGCTGTCCAATACAAGCCTGGCCCAGCAATCGGCTGCGGCAGTAGCGCTTCTGTTATGCCGCTCCGGATGACGTGGCGCTCTCGCTCCGATCCGCCTTGCCTTGATCATGGAACGCCGAAGTTCCAGGGGGGGCAGCTTTCTTCCGTGAAGCCCTACCGTTATGCCTTCGAGATACGATTCGAGAAACCACAGGTTCTTTTCGATCGAGACGGTTATCACCTTAAGCAAGGCAACCGTTGCGAGATCCCCGATTTCGTGTGCGGCCTGCAGATTACGCTGTGTATTCATTTCATATCGTGAATGACCCCGAAAGCATGGTTTGCAGGTGGTCGTGCGCATCGAGAGCGTCCAAGGGGTTGCCCCGAGATTCAATTTCTGCGCGACCAGACGAACGCTGATACCTGCGGCTCCGCCGCAAGTCGTGATCCGTTGCGCGCAATGAGGTAGGGAAAAGTGCAGGAGGTCCCGGGCAAGCCCGTCAATTAACGATCGCAACTCCTGCGCGTATGAACCTCTTACCTTGAAGTCCGCTTGGCGGTCCTGCAACCTCAGATCGGCATTATCTGCCAGTTGAGTAGTTGAATGAACCTGTTCCTGACGACGGCGGAAGTGTCCGGCTTATCCCGGAAATATCCGAAAGAGTCTTTCATGTAACTCTTTATACGGAAATGAAGGCCAAGAGTTTGGTTAATCCGGTCTTAATCTCGTATTGTTGATCGTTTGTTAATGGGTTTGAAAGGATTAATCTCATAGTTGTGGGGGGGGATCCATCGAATACGCTTTCGCCACGCCATCGATCAACAACTGGATTTCCTGAGTTACCGGCGCGTATTGATAGAAGTGCTCATACGTCAGGCTGCGGTCACGCCCCAGGCCCGCGGACTTGAGTTCCTCCTCCGGTGGTTTCAAAACCTCAGGCCCTCTACGGTCGAAAGCGGACAATTGACGTGCTTACTTAGGCGGGGACTGTGCTTACCGCTACATATTCATGCGGCCAAATGTTCTATAGGCGAGCGATTGCGGCAATGGCTTTTGGGCTTTGACCGCCGACAATCCCGCATTGTCGGCGCTCGTCAGAGCGCCGACTACAACCAAACGGAGGGTTCTACGCTAGCTTATCGGACCCGGCACGAATGCCGCCCGCCGATTCTTCTGATAGCATTCTTCAGTGGCGTCTTTGCAAACGGGATGTTCCTCGCCGTAGCTGATGGCCTTGATGCTGGATTGGTCCACACCCTGTTTGATCAAGAATTCCTTTATCACATTGGCGCGGCGGTCGCCCAACGCAAGATTGTATTCTTCGCTGCCTCGTTCGTCGCAATGGCCTTCGATAGTGAACTTCAGGCCCCGGTTTTGTTTCAACCATGAAGCATTCGCTTCAAGTCTAGAGACCTGGTCCGGACGGACGTCGGCCTTGTCGTAATCGAAGTATATTGTCTGGACGTTCTGCCTGAAGAGCTCGTCCGCGCTGACACGAACGTCCGGCCGTGGTGCCGGGCGAGCCGGAGCGGCCGCGGCTGGAACGCGAACAGTAATCCGCGCGCTGTCGGATGCGGATCCTCCAGGCCCCGTGGCAGTCGCAGTATAGGTCACGGATGTTGCAGGATTGACCGCTCGCGTTCCCGTATTCTGAACGCCGCCAAGTTCGGGTTCGATGCGAACCGTACTCGCGTTCCGAGCTTCCCATTGAAGCGAAGTCGCCTGGCCTCGATCAATCGCGGCCTGCGTAGCGCGCAGTGTGATGGTTGGCGCTGGCGGAGGAGTTGGTTGCGCCACCGGAGCCGCTGCAACTGGAGCAGCGGCCGCTGCTTTCTTGTGGCAGGCCGTAAGGCTTACGGCTGCCATCATGAATAAACAACAGACTACTCGAAGCCAATATGGGTTCTTCATTGTCGTTTCCTTTTGGATGAATGGTGTGACTCTGTCAGTTGTTGAAGCGCATAGAGAAGAAAGGGTGCGGCGCCGCGAAGCTCTTTCAAGGGTTCTTCGACGGCCTGCGCCAGCACGCGTCCACCCCTTCGTGTCAAGCGCACGAAAACACGCGCTCCGGCGCGATCATTGGTCTCGGCACGATTGATGAGTGTGACGATGCGGTGGTGACGACTTCGAGGCTGTTGCGCAAGCGCGCCAACCTTGGGATCGATGCCTTCAGGAAAGCCTCAGATCGCAAGAAATACGAGAAGTAACGGATCCTGTCTCGGTTCGGGTCCGGCCGCTTTGGCCGCCTGGTCTCTGAAGTCCAGATACCGTTCGATGTGATGCCGAAATTCAGCCAGTTTGCGGTAATCAGCATCTGTGGTCCACTTGCCGGCCTCCGCCGTGCTTATCATTATTAGGATATCGTGGCACGATGACATGTAAATGGCAAGGAGTGTGATATAGCGTGCGGCTGGAATTGAAATGCGATGTTGGGACCGCGTTAGCCGGCTCGACTTTCCCGAGCCAAAAGATGTGAACGTTCTCGATGGAGTCAGGTGGACCGGCGCTTCATCGCTTCTCTTTGCAATCGAAACATTGCGCGTCGCAAGGCCGCTAGCGGGCGTGAAAACTCTTTCCCGTTCCTGAATGAAGCGCGCTCGCGTCGAATGTGTATTCCAGTGGTCGTGGCACGAGATGTGAGCCACAAAAAGCGAGTGATAAGTCTTGCTTTTGGTAAATATGCACGCGTAATTTAACGACATCACACGAAACAGGAGCGTACGGTTCAATCGCTCCGCGATCAGATCGCCGCGTAGCGGAGATTGTAGGCAAAGGGAACTGGTCGGTAGGCCTGATCATTGACGAGCGGGTGTCGAACGAACAAAAGCAGGCGATCACCACCATCGCGAGCGGAAAAGCTGGTGGTCCTCCTGCGATTTTCGCCATGGTGATCGGAAACTTTCTTGGTGTGGAATCCCTGCCGATTCCGATCCAGAAAAACGGTTTACGCCGTTCGGTCCCGATTCCGAAACTGCTGGAACAGAGTTGCGAGGGCGTCGCCAGCGCCGCCGATCCGGCCGAACCGTTATACATCGACAATACGATGCACCCCGCCAGCCCTCCGGCTCGCTCTCGCCAAAGCGACCGCCAGCCATCTGCACGCGTTCGGACTCGACTGGGACGATGACAGCGGCAGCAATAACGGCCACTTCGCGCCATTCGACTGGCGGTCTGCTTAGTGCGACGAGACTGGGAATAAGCCACGGATTGAACGGATTTAGCGGATTCAATCCGTTCAATCCGTGGCTGAAAATCGTCCGGGAAGCCCAGCAAAATGATGCTTTTTGTGAACTGACATTTGCTCGTTAAAGGAATCTTCAGTTGACCTAAGAAGTTCATAAGCGTTACAAGACATCTACAACACACTGTCGTGTTGACTGACAAAGAAGTCTTCGTGGTTTTCGAACCCGAAGGCTTTTTTATTTTATGGCGGCATTTTTACATGAAGTATCTTTTTCAAAACAATCGAAGAGTTGCTGAAGTTCTAGTCCTTCTCGGCATCGTGCTTGTGAATCCTGTTTTCCTTATGGGCGCTACCCGTTCAGGTGGCGATGCAGCCGCAGCGTTGGCCTTTCCGACTTGGAGCCTGATTCCATTCGTGTTGATGCTGGTCTCGATTGCTGTTCTTCCGATGACCGTTCCGCACTGGTGGGACAGCAATAGAAACAAAACGATCCTGAGCATCGTAATGTCGCTGCCGGTCCTTGTAGTCATCGTGACTCGAGAACCGAAACTGCTGTTGCACTCTCTTCTCGACTATGTTTCGTTCCTAACCCTGCTCGCCTCGCTCTTCATCATTTCAGGGGGGATTTACATCAAGGGTGAGTTTGCGGGAACACCACTGGTCAATGCGATTTTCCTGGCGATCGGTGCACTGTTTGCGAACCTGATTGGAACGACCGGCGCATCCATGCTGTTGATCCGGCCTTTTCTGCGAGCGAATCATTTAAGACGGCACCGGACTCACCTAATCGTTTTCTTTATATTTATCGTGAGTAACACCGCAGGACTGCTGACGCCTCTTGGTGATCCGCCGCTGTTTCTAGGATTCCTCCGCGGCGTGCCTTTTCAGTTTACGCTGC
Source organism: uncultured Acidobacteriota bacterium (assembly GCA_963738025.1). Taxonomy (GTDB): domain Bacteria; phylum Acidobacteriota; class Terriglobia; order 20CM-2-55-15; family 20CM-2-55-15; genus 20CM-2-55-15. The sequence goes on from CAVTWA010000021.1 coordinate 15,638, forward strand.
GTTTGCTTCCGCAATGGGCATTGGTGGTGGGAGGTCTACTGATACTCTTCAATATTTACGATCAGTTCGTTTTCACGAAAGAAGAGATTGAAACCCATCGTGTGATGGCCGAGATCGTACAGGCCAGGCATCCTCTTCAGATTCAGGGTGGGCGCAATTTTCTTTACTTGCTCGGGGTTATCACCGCGGCCGTTCTAAGCGGGCATTTTGGCTGGCCGAGAGGAGTACAAGAGGCGATCATGATCACGATGGCCAGACTTTCATGGTATACGACGCCTCGATCGATTCATCGTGAAAACCAGTTCCAGTTTTCGCCGATTATCGAAGTCGCCGCACTGTTCCTCGGGATATTTGTGACGATGGTGCCGGCCCTCGAAATCCTCAATGCCCGCGCCGCAGCGTTCGATTTGCGCTCGCCGTGGCATTACTTCTGGATGTCCGGTGCTCTATCCAGCGTTCTCGACAATGCGCCGACCTATCTGACATTTTCGGCTATGGCTTCAGGATTAGTCGGGACCAGCGCGGAAAACTTGGGTCTGATGTTACGGACCGGGCTGGGCCAAACGCTGCTTGCAGCGGTGTCCTGTGGATCCGTGTTTATGGGGGCCAATACGTATATCGGAAATGGACCGAACTTCATGGTGAAAAGTATTGCGGAGGGGCAGGGCATCGAAATGCCATCCTTCGGCGGCTATATGGTGTATTCAGGTCTGATCCTGATTCCGCTGTTTATAGTTGTGACGTTTGTCTTCTTTGTAGGCTGAAACCGGAAAGCCCACGAGACACTCGTTTAGTCACGGGTCCACGAAAGAGGAATAGGTTCGGTCATGAGACGGTAACCGATCCCGGCCTCCGTTCGCAGATACTTCGGTCGGGCAGGGTCGACCTCCAGCTTTCTGCGGAGCTGCAGCATGTACACACGAAGGTAGTGGAGCTGATCTTCATGGTCTGGTCCCCACACTTCCTTCAGTATTTGGCCATGGGTTACGACTTGGTCTGCGTGACGGATCAAAACTTGCAACAGGTTGTATTCGACCCGCGTGAGGTGGACTTCAGCGCCTCGAACGAAAACAGTTCTTTTTTTGAGATCGACTTCGATGTCACCGGTTCGGAATACAGCTGCGGTGTCTTCAGTCGTCGCCGCCGTCAAGCGGCGTAGCGCTACGCGAAGGCGCGCGAGCATTTCGCCCACGGCGAAAGGCTTGTTGATGAAATCGTCAGCGCCCGCATCCAGGGCAGTAATTTTCTGGTATTCGTCCGACCGAACCGAGAGCACGATGATCGGTAGATTGCGTATGCGCTGACGCACGCGCCGGATAATCTCCATTCCATCGCCATCCGGCAGACCGAGATCGAGAAGAATTGCGTCTGGCTGCCGTTCGCTGATTCGAGCGAGACCTTCAGCGACGGTAGCTGCCTCGCGTGAGCGATATCCTTCGGCAGATAAGGTGGTACGCAGGAATCGGCGGATTTCCGCATCATCCTCGACAATCAAAACCTCGCTCATGCGTTTGAGTTCTCGGCGGTTGGTTGCAGATGGAGCGGCACGCCCCCGATGGGTAATTCGATGGTCAAAAGCGCCCCTCCGCGTCGGCTGTTTGATGCGGTTATTGTACCCTTGTGCCTTTCGATGATGGCACGGGCGATGGTTAACCCGAGGCCCGCTCATCGAACACTTTTTGTCTGACCCCGGAAAAATTTCTCGAAGACCCGCTTTTCCTCGCCTTGCCGGAACCCGGGACCACTGTCGCGCAACAGAACGATGATGTTTGTTCCATTCTGGTTCGCGGATATTTCAATGTGACTTCCGGCCGGCGTCGTAGTTTGCTGCATTCTCCAGGATGTTGATGAAGACCTGCTCGATCAACACTTCGTCGACGCAAATTAGTGGCAGCGACGTCGGAATAGTGGTTGTGACCGCACGGCCGCGCAGTGACGTTTCGAGCCGGCTCAACGCTGCGCCGACGATTTCTTCCAGTGGATACCAATCTCGTTTGATTTCAGCGCCGGCGTCGAGGCGCGTCATTTCGAGCAAATTCGTGACGACATGGTTCAGGCGTTGAGCTTCATCCGCTATGCTCTGGATAAGTTCCTGACGTTCCGCCGCGTCAATCCGGTGCTTTTCCTCGAGCAGACTTGTGGCCGCTCCATAAATCGAGGCCAACGGCGTTTTGATGTCATGTGACACTGCGCTAGCAATTTAGCGGAGGCCTGCCATCCGCCTTCCCAAACCATTAGTAAACCATTTCAACAAAATTGTATTGACATCAATGCCATATTAAGTAATATCAACGTCTCATTGACGCCACACAAAGAAGTGCGGCGCTATATCCAAACAACGACGTTCTGACGACGAAGTCTTCAATCCTTTCGACGGATTGAGGACTTTTTTATTTTCCGGTTCAACACCGGGCACGGAGAAGTGTGCCCTCGTCCATTGAGGAGGTATCACGAAATGGCTGCAAACGCACAACAAGGAACTTATCTGGCGACCACGCTGACTGGCTTTACGGCTTTGACCGGAGGGCTCGTGGCTAAGGGATCGATCGGCATCCTGGTCTCACTGGTAGGTCTGGTACTGCTGATTGCTTCAGCTGCCGGTTTTTACAAGATCAAAGACCTCGGCTAGATCCGAGACAACGGGAGAAACATATGAGAATTGTTGGGATTTTATTAGCGCTTGCCGGATGGTTACTCCCCGTCGCGGCGCTTTCAATGACTCAATCAATGGGCGCCCGTTTCGGCGCATGCGTGCTGGGAATCATCATCAGTCTGGTTGGCGTTCTCGGAGTTTTGAACGGATTCCACCAGGCGAACGCAATCTGGAAGAAGAGTTAAAGCCAAGGAGACACGAGATGAAAGTTTGGAAACGGACTAATTACTACTTATCCATGGCCGCAGCCATGGTGCTTGTGTGTGGGCTGGTGGCGTTCGCCCAGGCCCCGGCACCAGCACCCGCGCCGGCTCCCGCTGCGCAAGCGGCTCCTGCGCCGGCGCAGGCAGCACCTCCGGCTACGCCTGCCCCTTCAGCTGCGGCGCCTGTTATGGATCAGCCTCTGGATCTCAAGGCCGCGGCGGCTCCATCTGCAGATGAGATGGCGAAAGGAGACCCGGGAGGCATAAAGACCGGAACAGCGAACGACGTCGTTGCCGCAGACACGAAGAAGGGCCTGACGTTGGCGGACCTCGTGAATCAGGCTGGACAAAATCGCGTTGCGATCAACTTCGTCTGGACGCTTATTACGGGATTCCTGGTCATGTTCATGCAAGCCGGGTTCGCCTTGGTGGAAACGGGCCTGACTCGCGCGAAAAACGCGAACCACACCATGATGATGAATTTTATGGTGTACGGTTTCGGACTTTTCGCGTTCTGGGTATGCGGATTTGCGATCCAGATGGGCGGCGTTGGTCCATACACGACCCTGGGCGGTGGCGCCGGCATGAACGGCGAATACAGCATCAGTGTATTGGGAAAGTCCTTCGGCATGTGGGGAACGCATGGGTTCTTCCTGAGCCATGCCGGCGCATATGACGTTGCCGTCATGGTGATGTTCCTGTTCCAGATGGTGTTCATGGATACCGCGCTGACCATCGTCACCGGCACTTGCGCGGAGCGCTGGAAGTTTTCGGCATTCGCCATTTCTTCGGTTGTGATGGGCGCCCTCACCTATCCGCTTTTTGCCAACTGGGCGTGGGGCGGCGGCTGGCTGTCTCAGTTGGGTACGAACTACGGTTTGGGCCACGGCTACGCCGACTTTGCGGGTTCCGGGGTCGTTCACTCCGTTGGCGGCATTACCGCTCTCGCGATTGGGATGATTATCGGTCCGCGCATCGGTAAGTACACGCGCAATGGGAAAGCCAATGCCGTCCCGGGCCATGACCTCGTCATCGTGCTGACCGGCTGTTTCATCCTTGCATTCGGGTGGTTCGGATTCAATCCAGGCAGCACGCTGGCCGCCTCCGGTAACGGTGCGCTGCGAATCGGTTCGATCGCCGTGAATACGATGCTCGCCGGTTGTACCGGTTCATTCGGAGCCGTTCTGTATATGTGGATGCGATACGGAAAACCGGACGCTTCAATGGCCGGCAATGGACTGTTGGCGGGTCTCGTGGCAATTACGGCTCCGAGCGGATTCGTAAACACCATCGGTGCCGCCATTATCGGTCTGGTGGCGGGTGTGCTGGTTTGCCTTAGTGTGGAGTTCTTCGATCGCGTAGTCAAAGTCGATGATCCTGTCGGCGCAATCTCCGTTCACGGAACGAATGGGCTTTGGGGCGTGATCTCTGTCGGGCTGTTCGCAGACGGCACTTCAAACTACGGCGGCAGCTGGAACGGTGTCAACGGCAACGTTACAGGCCTGTTCTACGGGGATCCGGGACAATTGATTGCCCAGTTGATCGGCGTCGGGACTCTAGTCGGTTTCGTCTTCGCCTTTTCTTACGTTGCAGGCTCGGTTATCGAATTCTTTGTCGGTCATCGTGTCGATGCTGCGGATGAACTGGCCGGCCTGGATATTCCAGAAATGGGCGCGCTTTGCTATCCCGAGTTCGTGCTGAAGCCCGAGCCAGAGATGGAAGGTTCAATGGTCGCTGGGGACTAAAACATGTCCAATGACAAAGGGGGAAGTGAAATGACAAACAATGCTACACGGCAAAAAGGTGACATCGTCGAATTTCCCGTCGCGCTGCAAAGCGCGACGGCCCCCGCTTTATCTCACGAAGCGCGGCGGTCGTTTCAGGAAGGGCTAGCGCGTCTGCAATCCGGAGAGGCCGCAGAAGCGGTTGCGGCCCTTTCCAGAAGTCTTGAATGTGCTCCTGCGTTTCCGGAAGGGCACGTCTTTCTGGGGATCGCTCAAGCCTTGACTTGCGACATCTACCCTGCGATCGATCACCTGGAAGAGGCGGCAAGGTTGGCGCCGGACAGCTTCATTGCGCATTACACGTTAGCGCAGCTCAATTTCAAGTTGCGGACTCCGCAGCCAGGTTACGAAGCAGCGCAACGGGCACTGAAATGTGTGCAGACTCTGGAACAGCGCAAAGCGCTGACTCAGCTGCTCAAGGAAGAAAAAGCCCGCGAAAGTAGCGGAATTGCCCGGCCTTCGTTTTCCAAACCGTTTTCGACGCGGATGCTCCTTCTGGGCGGGAGCGCTCTCGCGGCAGCAATCATTTTAACAATGGTACACATGTCATGAAAGATTCGGATTTGAGGTTGGCGACGGTGACAACGGCGTTGGATGCAGTCAAACCGCAGCGCGTCCTGGTCGGGTCGGCTCTGGTCGTAGGTTTCATCCTGATTTACTACGCTGGCGCGCCCGTTCTGCCTGTGCTTGCCGGCTGCGTGCTGGTTCCAGCGATAAGCGCTCTGCGCTTGAGGCTTCGAGGAAGACGATAGATTGCGTCTCCACTCTAATATAAGACGGGAATGATCAAGCAGCTGTGTGACCTCCACAACGCTCTGACCGGCTTTCGTGTGCAACTGCGATTCGGGAGACTCTCTCGCGCACCGCTGCGGCTGCTTCGATTGGAGTGGAACAGCGGGCACGTCGAGTGTGACTGGGTCGCGCGTGTGCAGGACGAATGGGATGCGGATTTGCCGCGGCCTCTCAGCGACACGAATGTGTCGTTGCAGGCGCTCGAGGACGCAATCGACGTGCGGGAGTTATTGTTTTATACGGTACCGGATATTTCCAGCGCGACGCTGCGAGTCTATCGCCAATCGGGCGAAGAGCTGCCCGAATTGATCATTGCCGGCACTGTCAGCAAACCGGAGGCGGCACCCTGGACTGTCCGGTCCCTTGTGATGCGGGCAAAGCTGTGTGGATTTCACTTCTGTCTGGATAACGGAAAACTAAATCCAATCCAAGTAGAGCAATCACATGCACCCACGTGGACGTAAGGATACTTTCAAAGATCTGATGCAAGAACGTAACCATACCCCCGAGACTTCCGTCGAAGAATTCGCGCGGACGCGCGAATTCTTTAATGTAGGTGACGTCGCTCAAGTCAAATACGAGATGCTGCGTTACGTTGCCAATGGACACACTATCGACGAAGCGCTCCGTGCGTTTGGTTTTTCGTCGAGAAAATCATTTTACAGTGCGCGCGCAGCCTTCGAAGAAGGTGGTTTGGCCGGCCTTATTGCGACGAAACACAGTTCCCGGGTGAACAGTCAGCTGAAGAATGGAGATGCTGACGATTCAGGCTCCCACGCACGACTGCAATCGATCGAGCGCAGTCTCGAACGCATGCAGGAAGAGCTTCAGGAATTTGGAGCGCCGCTGGCGAGAGAATTCGTTTCCGATTATCTGGAGATTGACTTCGTCATGCGAAGGGTACGTGCCGGAAAGCGGAACATCCGATTAACGCCGAACGAATTCAATCTGCTTCGTTACCTTGTTTCACAAGCGGGAAGGGCTGTTCCTCATCGCGAACTCTTGCGGGCCGTGTGGGGCCCCGACAGCACAGCTCGTTTCGAATCGTTACGCTGTTGCATCACATATCTGCGTAAGAAGGTCGAGCCTGACCCTGCGAATCCCCAATACATCCTGACTGAACCCTGGGTGGGCTACCGCTTTATGGCTTCGACCGAATGATATGTTGACCGGAAAACCCGCTACACGGCCGACTCTGGGGCTTGGAGGTTTGACGACAAATGCGATGGCGCTCATTGCGCCGGGTGCGTTTTTGTGGCTGACCTATTTCATTCAGGCCTCGTACGGTGCCCCGCTGGCGGCACAATCGATGTGGTTTGGAATTTTTGCGGCCTTTCTGCTGTGCTTTGCGACCGCAATCGCATATTCGGAATTGTCAAAACTCTATCCTGGCGTGGCATCGTCGTATTTTTTTGCCGAACAGGCGTTTCTCAGCAAAACAAAAGCCGTCCGGTGGGCGCGGACCGCAAAATTCGTCGTCGGTTGGGCGAGCCATCTTTACTACTGGGTTTACCCCGGCTTGATGTCCGGTGTAGCCGCTCTCATTGCGGGATATGTCGCCGGGCAGTTCTGGCCTGCCACCTTCAATTCCGCTGTGCCGAGTCCGCTGTTCATGATTATCTTCTGTCCTCTGTTCACATTCGGTGTAGCGTACATGTCTCTTCGTGGCGTGACCGGTACAACCGCGATAAACGCCGCGATCAATGTCATCCAAATTTCCGCACTGGTTCTCTTCTCGGTTGTTGCAGTAGCGTACCGCTTGAATCATCCGCAGGGGAGCGTCGGCATCACTTTGGATCGAAGCGGCGTTCCGATTACGAAAGTCGTCGCGAATGACCGAGATCAAGACTTCACTGTCGATTATTCCAAACCCGTTGAGAGCGTTCCGGACGCCAGGGATCCCAAGAGACGATTGGAAAAATTTGAGTACCATGGCTCTCCTCTTTCTGTCATCGCGCCTCATCGCTTTAGCTTTACAGTGCTTCAGGCCTGTATTTCGATTTTGATTCTGGTCGGATTTGAATCCGTCACCTGGATGGGAGAAGAATCGACACACCCCAAGCGAGACATCCCTCGCGCTGTCATCCTCTCGCTATTGATTCAGGGCATGGCGTGTTACCTGGTCGAGTACTTCGCCGCGAATTTTTTTCTGCACAACGGTTATCCGATGTCCAGGGCGTTGAATTCTGCTGCGCCCGTCGCGGACATGATGATAATCGCAGGCACCTGGTTGTTCGGGAGCGCATCGGCCGGTAAGGCCTTCATGCTCGTTCAGGCAATCACTGTCTTTCTCGCTCTGGTTGGCACGACGCTCGCGTCGATGAACATCGCCGCGCGGGTTGACTATGTGATGAAGCGCGATCGAAAAGCTCCAGGACGGTCCGGAACGTCACGCGGCGACAGATTGGCGCCCCACCGGACCATCTGGATACTTGCAGTCATGTCCACTGTCATTGCAATTGCCTCGGTCATTTTCGTCTTCTGTGGTCCGGCGGCCCTCAAAGAGGAAGTCATCAAAACCCTGCCCAACAATTTCTGGTACAGCTTTGGGATATTCGGACATGATCTGGCATCTAGAATCCCGCAAAGCCTCATCGTAGTTGCCCTCGTCAGTAACTTCGGGACATTTCTTCTTTATATGATGACTTGCGTCCTCGCCATCGTCGCCTTTCGCGAGCACCATACTTTCAATGGTATCAAGCACGTGGTTATTCCGATGTTTGGAGCCCTCGCGAATCTGCTTTGCATGTCGTTCTATATCATTGGTCCCTTCATGGTCGAAGGAATGAGTCCCAAAGAGCCCTACATTGCGTTGGGGATCTGTGCGTTATGGGGACTATGTGGATGGATCTACTTCAAAAGAAAAACTCTTTCAGCGGTTGGGCCTGTCGTCCCCCAAAACTAGGACTCTTACAGAAACACTCTATCAGACTGTCGATGCCGGAGGGAGCCGCGTGCCGAGAAACTCCTTCATAGGTAGGGGGGGAGGTGTCCGGGATTTTGTGTAAGTGATGATTCCCGGTTTCGTGTCACTCCGCTCGGGGCAGAGTGTTTCGGTCGATAGCCTTCAACCAATAAGTGGAACCGTACGGCAGATCGGAGTGGAGTAGCAGCCAGCCATCCTGGTGGCCGGAAAGACACTATATATAAGGTCCCGGCGGCAGAGAGCGATTCCGTACAGAACGGGCGCATTCTTCAGGAAACGGACGCGTTCTTCAAGAAACGTGTGCGATATCTGCGGTCTAGACCAGGAAGACAATTGCCTTCCTGCCCCGCATTTATCATTTGGGAACCTACCGGGCCTGAATTGACCTGGTTCTACTCACAACATTCCGGAGTGATCGCCCAAGACAGTGAGGTGCGGTTACTCCGGTAACGACGACATGGGGCCATGCAAGAACGAATCCGGCCGCGTAAACGATTCACGGCCACGGCCCCATTCCCAGCGGCAAATACCAAATGCTCCCCCCGATCGATCGTCCCCGCCTCGGACCATTCGCGATCCCACTCGTCCCGGCCCACCAGAATCAGATGTTTGGGCGTTGTGGAGTTTTTTCGCCACGGCGATTCCATCACTCGCCCCGGCCACGCCTCCAACGGCCGCATCATTCAAGATCTGACAACGCGTCATCGTATGTGGTCGAGCGGCGATCATGAACTTGACGTCAGGGAATAATCAGCGGCCGATGGGATTGAGCTGCTATATGGAATTTCGTGGAAAGTTGCCTCGATGGGGATGCTTGAGTAGTACGTTTCTGACCTTTTCAAGCAACTCGGCCCCTGGAAATGGCTTCGGGAAAATCTCAAAACTTTGAGCGATGTCACGGTCTTCGAGGCGGGAATCATCGGGTAGCCCACCCACCATGAGAACGGGAACCCCCGGGAGCCTCTTGCGCAAATTCATCGCGGCCTCATGTCCTGACATGCCTTCCGTGTAGTGGTGAATCATCAAAAGGTCGGGAATACAGAGCTTGAGCCAGTCTACGGCCTCACCCAGACCGCTCGCCGTGACAACGATGTATCCTTTGGATTCCAGAATTTCGGTAAGGACCTTACGAATAAGCGGTTCGGAGACCAGTAACAGAATAATTACATTCATTTCCTCGCTGATCTTAGCGTTCGAGTTTCTCACTTGAGTCCAAACAGGCGTGGTTTAGCCGCAGTCGCAGCATGGTCTTCACAACAAATTGGCCCGGCATATTTGCAATTCCGCCACAGTCCGAAAAAAACTGGCCGATGCGGGACTCGTGGAGATGCGACGTTCACCCATTGTTACTACTCCCCGCTAGGCTGGTCTAACTGAATGCTCCAGAATTCTTCCTGGTCCCTGTCGTCAAATTGGACGATGTACCTGTCGAGTGCTTGCTCTCCAAGTAAATTCAGTTCCACGTGCACAATGATTCCGGACTCACCGTGCCGGCGGTTGCAATTTAGCGGACGAACGCGAACCCCTTGGCCTTTCGTGTATCTGGGAGGCGTCGGAATCGGAACAAATCTGGCTGTCATGTCACAGGAATCTATTCGGATGGGAATTGGCAAGCCATACCAGAGCACCGGTATTTTCTATCGAAAGCCACGGTAGTTCTACCAACGAATTCCGGTCACGTCGATAGATTCTTCAATCTGAAAATGTAATGTCGCAAACGCATCCGATGCCGAGCCGCTGCTCACGGCCAAACCTTCGAGCGCGAGCATGCCCGAACGAAGATTTTTTTCTAAGACGGCGTGATCGGTCGCGCCAACGGCCGCTCCAAGCATTCCTCCGGCAGACCGCACATTCAAATTAAAAGCAGACATCGGAAGAACCGTGACCAACGCGGGTGCAGTGTGGATTGCACGTTTCGGTTGGATTAACTGAGTGGTGAGCGCTTCGAAAGTTTCTCCGGCTTTACCGTTTGCAACACGCTCTCGGCGATTTTCAAACTTAAATGACTGCCTGCGGGCACAAGGAAGCGAGAAGGCGGCGCTTCGACCCGGACAGAATACTCACGGTTGGATCGAAGGGTCAGGATCGAAATTCCGATAATCGTCGCCATCATAAAGACTGCGATCGCTACAAAAAAAAAAAAAAAAAAAAAAAAAAAAAAAAAAAAAAAAAAAAAAAAAAAAAAAAAAAAAAAAAAAAAAAAAAAAAAAAGGGGGGGGGGGGGGGGGGGGGGGGGGTTTTTTCGCGCTTGGTTATTCGCATTGTCTCTCAGGCCGGAACAGAAAAGGAGCCAGGCGGTGTTCATGGCGTGTACCGTTCTTTTCACTGGAAAATACTGACCTGGCGGTATGTGTCGCACGTTAGGAGTCTGATTTACTCGCGAACATTGCATGCATGGGGTGGCTCGTTGCCCCCGAAATTCAGGTTTCTCCCCTTGCAGGGGCCGCTCGGATGGCTGGCCCCCTTTCTTTTTCCGGGTTTGCATCAACGGAGAACTATGAAATGAAGACAGCTTTTATTGCATTTCGACTTGTGATGGCAATGTTCGTTGCTACCGACGCTTTTGGCCAAATCCTTTCTCGCCTGTGACAGGCCACGCACTCCACCCAAACATCTCCGATACGCGTGAGAACGAATTCACGATGTGCCTAATTCGCCATGCTTAAGAGACCGGCAAGTTTCCATCGAGGCCGATCCGGCCTTTCTGTGAGCATGGCCGTTGCATTCCTTGCAATTACTCTGGTTCTAATCGTAGCGCGCATTGCGAACACATATAACGTCCGCGACTTGTATAGAGCAAGTGATGCGGGCCTGCAAGCCCGGCAAAGCTACCTGCGAATGCTGGAAACAGGTTTCGTTGCAACAGGCATTGAGTTGCTGCTAGTCGTGGCATTGATTGTCGCAGCACGCCGTTCAGGAAAAGACAGGCTGCGTGCACATGGGCGGCCGAACGCCTCAGCGTCACGTTATCGAGTATTGGCGATGGCATCGTTGTAACTGACGAGCACGCCTGTATCACTCGTTTGAACGGGGTTGCAGAGACACTGACCGGGTGGAGTGAGGGGGCGGCGGTTGGCCGCCCGATATATGAAGTACTAATCCTCCTGAACGAGCAATCACGTGAGCGTGCCGAGAACCCTGTCAAAAGCGTTTTGAGGGACGGTGTGGTGAGCCGCCTGGCCAATCACACGGTACTTGTCTCGAAGGACGGTCGGGAAATTCCGATCGATGATAGCGCCGCGCCGATCAAGACCTTGGATGGGCGGATTTCCGGTGTGGTGATGGTTTTCAGAGACATAACTGACCGGCGTCGTACCGAAGAGGAGCGCATTGCATTACTTGAGCGAGAGCGACAGGCAAGGGCGGAAGCAGAACGCGCGAATCGCGCGAAAGACGAATTCCTCGCCATGCTGTCACATGAGCTTCGAACACCGCTCACTTCTATCGCCGGCTGGTCTCAAGCATTGAGATCCCGCAAATTGCCGCCTGAAAAAGCGGATTATGCCCTTGAGGCGATCATACGGGGCGCTGAAGCGGAAACGTACCTGGTGAATTCCTTGCTGGATCTGTCGCGTATCACATCCGGAAAAGTTCATCTCGACTTGAAGCATGTCGATCTCTCGCAGATCGTGACCGCGGCCGTGGACACGGTTCAGCACGCTGCTCAGGCGAAACAGATCGATCTGGAACTTTCAATCGTTCCGTCGTCATCAATTCTGGTTAAAGGAGACACGGACAGGCTTCAACAAATAGTGTTGAACGTGTGTTGAATGCGGTGAAGTTTACGCCTGAGAATGGTCGCGTCCAGATCGACGTCAGCCGCGTCGGCCGAAATGCGGTCATCCTTGTCCGTGATAATGGGCGTGGGATCCGGACCGACTTCCTGCCACGTATCTTTGACCGGTTTGCCCAGGACGAACGAGGCGGGCCGGCAACCCATGCAGGACTGGGGCTGGGTTTGGCCATTGTTCATGGGTTGGTCGAGGCACATGGCGGCTCGATTGAAGTGGCGAGCGCCGGTGAAGGTGAAGGCAGCACTTTCACGGTGAACTTGCCGCTCGCTTCCACCAGAGATCTATCTGTGGCATGAGTCTCAAACACTGTACCTTCGGTTTGTTTTGAAAATACCGGATGGCTGGTATATCCCCCCG
>CAVTWA010000022.1:0-4344 GCA_963738025.1 uncultured Acidobacteriota bacterium
GCAACTACAGCAAACCAAGTGGTCAGGATATTTGGCCTGCAACGAGCTCACAAGAACTTCAAACTCCGAAATGCCGACGAGATTCTGCAGACACGGGTCTTTCAAGAAGAACGGCCAGCAGGCAAATCCCGCGCTGACACTGCGCTCCAGCCATTCAAAGGCCTCCGAATCGTCCGATATGCTGAGAATACAGGCGACCTGATAATACGTATGGTGTGCGTGTCCAAACGATTTTGGGCTGGCGCAGCCCTGGTCAGACAATGGAGCGCCGATTCTGACTCCCCGCGTCATGGCATAAAAGAGCCCGAACAAACTGACGATGAGTGGTTCGTAGGCAAGAGTTGCATGGCCTCATCAAGCAGGCGTTTCGCCTCTTTCCAATCCCCGTCCATCATCGAGGGCTGGGGCGCAAAATAAATTGGATACTTGTTGCTCGGGTTTTCGGCTCGCCATGCCTCGATTTCTTCCCGTGCCAGGTCAAATTCCCGATTCCAGATATAAACCTGCACGATGCTGTGACTGACAGCTTTGCTAGGATGAAACGATCGTCCTCTCTCGTACATTTCTCGGGCGTGATCGAGAAGGCCGACATGCGCCAGAATAGTGCCAAGACGGTTGTACGCATGGGGCAGATTATTCTGTAACGTGAGCGCCCGCCGCAGTTCAGCAATCGCCTCCAGATGCTGAAAGTTTTTCGATGGCCCCCACAGCAGGAAAGCCTTGGCCACATGTCCTTCGGCAAATCCGGATCCAGTTCCAGTGCGCGGCGGCAGTGAAATTCCGCCTTCTCCAGCCACATGCTGGCCGGGTCGAATTCGAAATGGCGCGTGGCATATACAAAGGAAAGAGTTGCGTGGGCAAGCGAAAAACCGGGATCCCGCATGACAGCAGTAGTCAGATGCTGCGCCGCTTCCTCCTGCAGGGCAGCATCGCCGGACGAACTGAGCCGGTACCCGCGCATGAATTCCGAATAGGCGAGCGGGTCTTTGCTATGGCGCGGCGGGCCGTTTGGCCGGCTGGAAGAACCAAGGTCCTGTTCAGCGCACTCGGCGATTTGTCTGGCAGTCTCGTCTTCCAGATCGAGCGAGACGATTCATGTCGAAATCGCACTTCCGTGCGAAGCAGACGCGTTGTAAACGGGTGTCAAACATTTCCAGGAAAGTCGTCAGCTGTCCTTTCGTTTCCTGAATGGCGCCGCGAACCACAAAGCGAACACCCAGGCGCGAGGCAATTTCCGAAATTGGTGGTGTCGGCGGGACACTCGAGCACCGATGAAATGGGTAAAACATCCACACCCTGCAAATTTCCCAGGCGAGAAACAAGTGCGTCGACAAAACCCAGACTCAGGCCTGGTCATCAAAGACATTTCCTAGAACAGCAGCGGGAGTACGGCGAGCGAGGAACGTTCGCCCCATTCTGAAATCGCGCGCGCTCCGGCCTCGCCCGGGACCTTGATTCAATATCGGATTGCAGGAAATCGAGCGTCGATCACGCGCAACGGGCCGATAAATCGATAGCCTTTCCCTACAACGGTTTCGAGGAATCGCGGATTACGGAGTTGTCGCCCAACGCGACCGGATTTTTCGCACAATATTGTTGATATTGGTTTCGGTATCGATAAAAAGATCCGAACGCCAAAGTTTCGCAACAATCTCCTGGCGCGAGACCAATTGTTCCCGCCGCGAGACCAGGAAAATCAGCAACTCCATGGGTTTTTTCTCGAGTTTCACCCGCCGGCCATGGCGGCGAAGTTCGTAGCGCCCAAGGTCCAGTTCGACTTCATTGATCTGCTCGATCACTCTGCATAATGGTTCAATGTGCGGGCATTATCTTATAAATTGAATAATTTACGACGATATGCCAAAGATATGAAAAGGTTATCTGGCCTCAATTGAATCAATTCGATTGATGCGGGATATATTCCCTCGTTGGAGTATTCCCACAATTGGAGGTGGAACCATGAAACGGAACTGTGTACTTTACGATGCTGCCCGTCGCACTCTTATGCTGGGCGGCATTGCTCTTCACGATTGGTGCGCGAGACCGGTGCTCCGAAAAACATACCTTTACCCCCGATGGCATTGCCTACGGCCCGGCGCCCGCATTCGTTGCCCAGGCGCGCAACTCGCAGTGCTAGAGGGCAACCCCGCTGCGTCCACTGGTGATTACACAGTGCGGTTGAAGATGCCTGACGGATATCGCATCGCGCCCCATTGGCATCCTCAACGGGAAAACGTCACAGTGATCTCCGGGAACTTCAAAGTCGGAATGGGAGATCACTTTGACGAAAGCAAGATGGGAACTTTCCCGGCGGGAAGTTTCGCATTTCTCGATCCCGACATGCATCACTATGCAATGGCCAGCGGACCGGTTGTGGTTCAGGTCCACGGCCAGGCTCCTTTACAATTCAACTACGTGAACCCTAACGACGATCCAAGCCATAAGAAATGACCTTGGGGAGATGCAAGGCGTGGGTTGTGCTTGGTTGAGGTCGGGCTTTACTCTCTCGCGACCAGCAGAGTGTGGTCTTCGAGATAGACGATGCTGCCTTTCTCCATGGCATGCAGCGCTGGGTTTTTCACCAGATTGCGAGTTTCTTCATGGACCGTCTGGAACACGTTTTCCAACGGCTGGCCCGAAGCCTCGTGCCGCTTCCAGCCGGTCAGCTCTTCGGCAACGGCGTTCATGAAGCTCACACGGCCCTCGATGTCCGTCGCGATCACGCCATCGCCGATGCTGGCAAGCGTGGTCTCGAACCGTTGCCGCTCCTGCCGTTCGGCCAGTTCGGCCTCGCGCCTCAGAGCCGCGTCGCGATCGGCGCGCTGCAGGGCTCGGCGCTGGGATTGGCTGAGCAAGGCGATGCCTGACCCGACTACTAGAAAGATCGCCAATGTGATCCGGTCGATTGCGTTGGGAATCCAGAAGGATTGAGGTGGATACGTGAAGAAATAACCGGCCGAAATCGTCGATAGCACGATGGCCAGCACTCCGGAGCGAAATCCACCATAAAAAGGGGAAGAGACCACAAGAAGCCCAAGGCCCTATTGTGCCTCTTGGGCTTCTTGTGGCTTCTTCCCCTTTTCCCGATTACACGGTCTGCGCGTTTCCTTCGCGGATTTGCTCGGCATGACGAACTTCGTGGGCCCCGAGAAATGCAATCCATTCGTAGACTGACAACGGACCAAACCTCGGGTGCAGGTGCGTGACCGATGACAAGCCAAGGCCATCGTTCTTAGTAAGCAGAGCTCGCATCAGCGAGCCTGCGTTGTCGACAGCCGTCCACGCGGTTGCGGCATCCAGTCCGGTAGGAATAGCAGTCTCAGGAGCTTTGACCCGGGTTGAGCGGTCGTACATTCGCTTGTAATCGATACCTGGAAGAATAGGCGCAGTGTTTGTTGACGGCGAAAGTTGTGGCCGTGCCTCTTCAATGCGATCCGCAAGAAGTTTGGAGACCCGGGTTTCGACAATCGCAAGGTGTTCGACGACGTTTGCAGCCGACCATCGCTCGGGTGCCGGTGAAAGTTCACGCAGTTCTACGGGGACGGATTCAAAAGCGGACTTCAATACGGAACGCTGTTCGTCGAGATAGGCGAGCAATTCACGAGTAACAGAATGCATTCCGTGATCTTATAACAGGCCGTCGCTGACACACTCGATCGATGTATCAAAAAATGGATTTAAAACCGTCCGCGCCGCATAGCCCTCTGAGAGGAGGACTCCAGTCCGGCGGCCGCATCGACCTGCAGGGTTTTTCGCTCAAGCAACTCATCCTGGTGGCCTGGGGCCTGGTCTCTCCGAATCAAAATCCCGGCTCAAGCTGCACTGACCTGCCAGAACACCACACTCGCCCGGCTTGCGGAGAAATTACCGGCGATGGCCGCTTATGTCAACCATCTTGCAATCCGATTTAACCGGTCTTGATGGAGGATGGGATTTTCATTTGTCGCGGACGCCGCAGCAAACCTCGACGAGCCTTTTGGAAGAATACCACAAACCTTTTCCTGTTTGGCCGAGTTGATTTTTCGTCAGGAAAGCGGGAAGTCCCCGCCTAAGTTAGGCGGGGATCCTTCGCGCAGCGAAGGAGGGTCAGCTGGTTCAGCTTCGCGCGCAAGCGCGCTCCTTATGGATTTCCGCGAAGCGCTCCTTTTTCTACCGGTGCGTTACGCGAATGTTTACAAGGAACTCGCTTCGCGCATACGTTGAACAGACTGCCCCGCCGCTGCGCGGCACCCCGCCTAACTTAGGCGGGGATCGGACTCCCTCACATTCACATCAAAACATTCGGGCTGCACACGTCCTTCCGCTGTTTGGTTGCGGCGTAGCCGCGCTGTGCTCTTTGTGTTT
>CAVTWA010000023.1:0-42309 GCA_963738025.1 uncultured Acidobacteriota bacterium
TCTTTTGCCGCTACCGCGGCTGATACGGTCACTTTGTTCGCGTCCACGGCCTGCCGGCCGTGGCTAAGCTCTTACGCCGCTCCGCGGCTAAAACCAAATGCAAATTAGACCACTACCAAATCGGTGTAATTGCGAACTCGCCACAGCGTGCTAGCATCAGGCGCAAAACCTTATGCGTAATTTTAAATGGATTTGCGTGCTCGCGATCCTCGGATTCGTGAGCGCCGCCGGTGCACAGAGTCCGGCACCTGCAGGGGATTCGATCGAAGGTCATATCGCTGCCGGCAAGAACTCCGCAGGAGGCCGCGACGACACGCCTGATTTCTATGGCCTGGTCACTGCAATCTGTGTCGCGCCGCTTAACGGCCCTCCTCGGCCAGACGCGCCGGCACCGAGACCGAATCCCAATCGGAAAAGCACATACCTCGAGCCGAAGAAGGCATTCGACGACCTATATTGGATGGGAACGCAGTCCCGCTCGTCCTGGGCTCTGACCACCAGCGATGGAATCATTCTGTACGACACGCACGGCGTGTATGACTCGGAGGATCTCATTGTCGGCGGATTGAAAAAGCTGGGACTCGATCCAGCCAAAGTGAAATACGTCATTATTTCGCACGCCCATGTAAACGAAGTCGGCGGCGCGAAGCTGATGCAAGAACGCTACGGCGCGCGCATTGTCATGGGAGCAGGCGATTGGGATTTGGTCGGCGAATCCGTCAATGGTTTCCCGACGGGAAAGCCGCAACGTGACATCGTCGCTACCGACGGCATGAAGATTACGCTTGGCGGGAGAACGGTCACTCTATATCTGCTACCCGGCCACACACCCGGTACGATTGGCGCTATCTTTCAAGTGCATGACGGCGGCAAACCATTGACCGTCGCTTATTCAGGCGGTACCGAATTCAATTTTGTAAACGATGTGCCGCACTTCGATACGTATCTTGCTTCGGTGCGGAAATTCGCAGCCATCGCGGCCGCCGCTGGAGCCACCGTTATCATGGGCAATCAGTCGCAGTTTGACAACGCGGCTCCCAAGCTCAGGATGCTGGCGGATCGGCGCGCGGGCGAGCCGCATCCTCTCGAGGTCGGCGCAGCTGCTGTTGCGCGCTACTTCAAAATTGAAGATGAATGCGCGCAAGCGGTGCGCCTGAAGCTACTCACCCAGCAACATAGGTGAGTTAGAATGCCTCTCATGCATACGCATTCGAAGTTCACGACGATGCGAATCGTTCTTTGCATCCTGTTATTCATCGTCAGCGGCTGCCACAAATCGGACGCTTCTCTGAAGCTCTACGTGTTCGATTGCGGAACGTTAAAGAGCGGTAATCCGGCGCCGTTGATCGAGCGTGGCGTAACGACGACGGACATGTCCGTGGCAGCATATCTGATCGTGCACGCGAGCGGGACGCTTCTTTGGGATACCGGCGTAATCCCCGACCAGATGATTCAGACGGGCGGCACCACCAGTTTTCGAGCAACGGCGCAAAAAACATTGGCAAGCCAACTGGCAGAGATCGGACATAAGGCATCCGACATCACATATCTGGCGCTCTCCCACTATCATTACGATCATTCTGCAAACGCGAATGCATTTGCAGGGGCCACGTGGTTGGTTCAAAGACCTGAACACGAACTGATGTTTTCCGGGACGTTAGGTCCGAGTTCACCGAACAGCCCTGCGAGCGATGCAGTCGCCGCGCGTTTCGCTCTTCTTGGCCAGAGCCGGACGAAAATCCTCGACGGTGACTACGACGTCTTCGGCGACGGCAGCGTGATCATCATCTCGACGCCCGGCCATACGCCGGGCCATCAATCTCTATACGTTAATCTTCCGAAAACAGGCCCCGTGGTTTTGAGCGGCGACTTGTACCACTACCCGGCTGAACGGGAGTTGAAGGACTTCACCCCATTCGCGGCGCTCGGAGATTCCGCTAAAGAAGCGGCATCCAAGATGAAGGTCGAATCCCTCCTGACCGACAAGCACGCTTCGCTCTGGATCCAGCATGACCTGATCTCGAACGCAAAGCTGAAGAAGTCTCCCGCGTACTACGAGTAGCCGGGGCCGCTGAAACCGCGACTTTCTCGGCCGGGATCGCACGCAACAAAGAGGTTGATCCGGAACGTTCCGTGCGTTATTTGGCGGTGAGCTTATGTCAAAAATCAACAAACGCCTTTTCTCCGTGGATGAGTACATGCGAATGGCCGAAAGCCGGTATTCTGTTGTCTCCCACCGAACGTGTCGCTGGCGAATTCCAGATTAGGCTGAAATCCAAGAGTTTTAAGCGCTGCTAAAATCTGACATGCGTGATTTGATTATTCCGTATGGTCCAAAAAATGAAATCATGCGGCCTCGCGGTAGTAGTAATTCAGCATTCCGACTGATTGGAACCCTGAGAAGAGAGTGTTTGGACCAAACCTTATTTTGGAAGACGGCCGATCTGCAAGCGAAGCTCTCGGATTTCCAAAACCATTTGAACGAGTACGTTTCATAATGCACACCTCGCTATGACATTGAAAAGTAGGGGTTGATCCGCAGGGGAATCGGTTTTGTGGGAGTAAGGACTGTGCTGAATACGGTTAACGAGTTGTTTCGCACCTTCGCTTTCGAGAGTTGCGCGAGAAAAGAGCCAAGGACCGTCTCGGAGGGGATGCTCTGCCTGAATCTCGCCTTTTAGGGCTGCATGACGGAGCGCGGTGGAACTGATGCTTAGAAACTGCGCCGCTTTCGTGAGATTCATCCAATCAGGTGAGTGTTCATCGACCGGTTTATAGCGAGGGATCTGGTGTTTGCTGCGCAATGAAGCGACCAGTTCTCGTGTCCATCGGTTTCCGTGGACCGTCAGTTGATGGCTTCGATTAAGCGCGCCAGCGATCACGTCATCCGTGCAGGTGTGAGCCAAAGTTCGTACGGCATCCACGACTTCTTTGGGCGTCTGGCAGGTGTGCTGACCCCGGTGCCGCCGTGGCAAACATAGCTGCGTATGGGCTCCGCCTTTCCAGAGGATGACGAGATTGACTTCACCGGCTACGGGATCCACATCCGCCACGATTTCGTGGATCAAGGTTCGCACGATGCGTTTCTTCAAACGAATATCCGAACTGGGATTTCCCCACACTGTGTCCAATTCTGAAGCTAATTCCAACAACTCTTCTGGGGAGGCGCCACCATATACATCGGACCATCAGAGTGCTGATCGATCCGCGTCTCCAGTTCTCGGACTCGTTGCAAGGCGACATTCCAGCGTCGTTCCAGTTCATCGGCGACCAGGCGATTTTCTGGATCGGCGTGGTCGTATTGTTTCTGCGCTCGCTGGGCGTTATAACGCGCGGCTTCCAGATCTCGCCTCAACGCCTCCAGAACTTCGTCTCGTTGGCGTACTTCTTCTTGGCTGGCCATGATTGCCGACTCCACTGCTACGGGCTGAACCACGCGCAGCAATTGCTGGCCGATGGCTTCATCGACCGTCGTTCCACCGAAGGCGATGCATCTGGGCTCACCATTATCCAGCCAACCGCGATTACAGCTATAGCGAACGACATCGTGCCGTTCTCCCGTGTATTGCACCGTCAGCTTGCGACCGCAACGCCTGCAGCGCAGCAGGCCACTTAGAAGAGCCAACCCACTTTGCACAGCACCGGATTGTTGCCATCCCCGCGTATTTCCGCCGATTGCCACCTGGACCTGTTCGAACTGCTCCCAGCTAACATAGCCCTCGTGCGTATTGGGCATTAACACCAGCCACTGCTCACGGGCTTTTTGTCGGGACCGCTGTCGCGGCTCACCATCTTCGTACTGGATTATGTGTTCGCTTTTCCCGTAAGCGTACGCTCCTCCGTAAGCCGGATTGGTGAGCAGGTAGTAAACCGTTGCATATTTCGGACGCTTCCAATCGATCGTGCCCTCGACTGTCTCCACGGGCAGTTGGAGATCGTGTTCCAAAAACCACAACAATGTCTGTCGCACCGTGCCCAGTTCCGCGAACTTGCTATACACGGACAAGATGGCTTCTTGAACACGGCGATCCGGATTCTTTTCCAGCCGATCTTCGGCTTTCACGTATCCGACCGGCGCACGGACAATCAACTCCCCGCGCCGCGCCTTGGCCCGCCGTGCCTCCAGCGACCGCTGGCGTAATAAATCCAGTTCGTATTCGTTCAGGCTTCCTTTCAGTCCTAACAGCAGTCGATCATTACTTTGTCGTGGGTCATATATGGTCTCTTGGTCGACCAACACAGTGTCCACCACGCGGCATACTTCCACCAGTTGCTGCCACTCCCGGCTGTTGCGGGCGAATCGAGACACTTCCCGGGCGGCCACTGCGCCCACTTTGCCCATGCATACTTGCGTCACCATACGTTCAAACCCGGATCGGGTTACCGTTCCGCGGCGGAGCAACCCAGATCCTCATCGATGACCTCGATCTCTTTCCATCCCAGGAGGCGCAGCCGCTCCTGCATCGCATATTGCAGCTTCTGGCTCTCCAGATTGTGATGCACTTGATAGGTCGACGATTGTCGGACGTACAACAACGCCTTCCGCCCAATATGTTGGCTTTTGACTTTGTCACTCATCGCCGGCCTCCTTGTTTTGAAGACTGCGTTGGTTTTCCCAATGCTGGCGTAACAATCGTGATAGCAGCCGGATCGTCTTTTGCTTTACCTCCGGGGGCATTGCTGCCCACCCCGGAATCGGTGTTGATGGATGGAATAATTCCAATTGAGATCGTCTTGGATTCGGTGTCCGTTGCATCAGCGCCTCCTTCGAAACGCTGAGCTTCCTTCACCATGGGGTCATGACGGGAGGCGCCGGCAAGCAGCTCTTTGAGACTCCGTAGCGCTTGGCAGCTGACGACGGGCGCATCGACCGGACACATCGTTCGGCAGGATGAATCGAACATCCATTCCGGTATCTCCAACGCGCTACCGTGCGCGGTCTCTTCAACATGGCACCGAAACATGACGCGAACATTCTTCTCTACTCTGGCATAACAAACACTGAACGATTCGCCATTCCTATATACTTCCTTCGAATTTTTCTTTTTTCGGACGCATGCCGGGTTAGATGGTCGCCTGCCAACCAACTCCCGGCGGACCGGCATCCCCGATAAGCATTGCTTCGTATCGGTGGCAGAAGCACTGTCGTGGGTTGTACCAAACGCCGATTGCCGCGTGAT
This sequence comes from uncultured Acidobacteriota bacterium, assembly GCA_963738025.1. Classification (GTDB taxonomy): domain Bacteria; phylum Acidobacteriota; class Terriglobia; order 20CM-2-55-15; family 20CM-2-55-15; genus 20CM-2-55-15. Next base: position 5,181 of record CAVTWA010000023.1, read on the forward strand.
TTTATCAATTCGCCATGAACTCGTGATCTTCGCGCTCGGGATTTGCATTCTGGGTGGGGACGCTGCCAATGTTCGCAGTTCCCTTGCTCGTGTTCGCAGCGACGAATTGGGCACATATTCCATTCGAGGAGGCGAAAATGCGCCGGCAGTTCGGCTCGGCTTTCGACAATCATATGAGCCAGGTTCGCCGCTGGATTTGAGCAGCTTCGTTGATAACCCGGTATAGCGGATTTACTTGTAAAGCACATTCGGCCGCGGCGGATGGTTTTCTTTGTTCTCGACCTTCGCGGGTGAGTCATGGCTCGGAGTAATATTTTCGGGAACTGCTCGACCGCAACACACGAGTTCAAGAAATCGCCGCCCAGACCGTCCAATAACGTCCGGAAATTACTGGCGGGAAGAATGGCGGGAAAACATTAAATATCTCTGCAACGCAATGAACACATTAACTCGTTCGATTCCCGTTTGGGCGATTCCATGAATTAACTACATTTGAATGTTAGAGATAAATCTAAAACTATAAACAGCCGGTCGAGCTTTTACCGCGTCTTCAGAACTACTCTCATCCCCATTGCCGGTACGGCAACCCTGACCAAGTCCGACACGCCCGAACAATGACTCTCGCAACGCCAGCAGAACAGTTGTGGCCCACCCGAATTGCTTCTCTAAGGCGCCTGGCATCAGAAGCGACGTGGAGATTTGACCGGAAGTTGGCAGCCCTGCTGCCGTATCGATTAAAATGAAGTTAACCATGAGCACTGCAATTGACACGCTGCTAAACCGGTCCCCCAACGTTTGTGGTGGTCGCATTCGAATCGACGGTACCCGTGTAACCGTTCATCAGATCGTAACGTGCTATCAACAAGGATTGACTCCCGAGGAGATTGAGGATCAGTACCCTCATATCAATCTCGCCCAAATTTATGCGGCTCTTGCCTACTACCACGCGAATCGAGATGAAATAGATCGAGAACTCGAAGCTGAGACCGCCGATTTCCTTCGACTCGCGGACGAATTCGCTAAGCGCAACGAGTGAAGCTCTCCCTTTATCTGGACGAAGACTCGATGGCGCGGTCCCTCGTTGCCGCCCTTCGGGCACGCGGTGCGGACGTACTGACGGTCATCGACGCAGGACTACGTGGCAAAGACGACCAGGTTCAGTTGCAGTGGGCGGCGATGAAAAAGACAGCAATCTATACATTCAACATTTCGGACTTCTGCCGGCTTCACCAGCAATACCTGGAAAACGGAACCGAACACGCAGGCATCATCGTAGTGCCCCGTCAACGCTACACCGTCAAGCAACAAATTCGGCTGCTTTTGAATGTGGTAAAGACGAAATCGGCCGAAGATATGCAGAACCGTCTGCTCTTCTTGTGAAGGTGCGCGAGAAGGCCCTAGCCCTCCTGCGTAAACTGTTGCGCGAAACGGGTGAATATCCAATCCGACACTACTCTTCTCCGACCCCAGGTTGTCCCCGATGCGGCGGATCTATGACGTTTGAAGGAGTGCAATCAATAGGGGCCGGAGCCGCTCGTGTGTACAACGTCGAGGTCTATCTCTGTCCCAAGTGCGGATGTAAGGGTCGATATGACGAAAAACCCATGAAAATTATCGAAATCAAATGAAGCCAGCTGTCCATGGCGAATCCGTCCTCAGGCTGCGATTGGCGTTGGTATAGCGCATGAACAATGGTACACATCAGCCCGGGAACCACGGAATTCCGGGCTAATTTGCAATTCGCCAGGCACACGTGGAGGAATCGAACCTCCAACCTTCTGATTAAGAGCTTTTTCCATCACATTGATTTCATTGGATTCAATGGTTTGCGTGCGTCGAGTTTCCTGAACTTTTCCGCCCTTTTCCGGATTCTTTTCGACAACAAACCGGCAACAACTTGCTGGGTTTCCGCTGAAAGACAGGTTGCGAGAAATGGAAACGACATCGCGACCATCCGCTTGTTCGCTGTGATCCGCCAGACGATGAATGGTCCGGTGGTGAGTTGCCCACAGAAGTGGGTGAATCCAAGGAACGTGAAGATCTGCGGTTTTCCCTTGCCACAGCATTTCTCCCGTTCATGACCACACCTCCGTTAACCAGTGAACCCGACCTTCCTTAACAGACAGTTTGTCATTTTGGCTTCCGCGGAATTTTCAACGCGTTCAAGCATGTTGAACGAATGTGCCGCATTGCACAGATTCTACTCCACCACGGGGAATATAGTTGGATCGAGCCGCGAAACTCCAATTGCGGAGATCGCGTACCAAGGAGAACAACATGCGACGATTTAATCGGTATCTAGGTTTACTTCTGCTGGGCGCAACTTTCTTCGCGCCGTCTGGACTTCAAGCACGCAACAGTAACCGTCAAGGCGAGCCCCATCAAAATGACCGGAAAGAAAGACAGTACTACGACAAGAATCACAAGGACTACCATACGTGGGATAACAGCGAAGACGGTACCTACCGACATTGGCTGGACGGAAGGCACGAGAAATATCGCGACTTCTCGAAGATAAGCAGCAAAGAACAGTCTCAATACTGGGCCTTCCGCCACTCACGCTAGGATCAATGAGTCAGTCTTCCGCCAATCTTCGATCCGTAATAAACATTGAAGCAGGCGGACGACTCGTTTCCGATGAAAGCCGGTTTTGCGCCCAATCTCTTAATTTCACCATGTTGGTAGTCCTGGAGCCCAAGTTTGGAAATTTACTCCGCGATGGCTTTGTGTGAATGAGTGAGCCCTCCGTGACTTTGGTTGGCTGCTTGCAATGCGCCAGCCGAGTGTCGTGTGATGAATCCCAGCATTGCGACACTTCTATGTTGACACCGCGCCTACAATCTAACCAATGCGAACGCGTGCTGGTTTGATCCTTGTGATCCTTGTCTTCCAAGTCCATGCTTGGGCCCGACAGTCGCCTCCGATCTCTATTCCCGATGAGCGGGCCATCGGCGAAAAGGACGCTCCGATCGTCATCGAAGTCTTCAGCGATTTCCAGTGCACCGGATGTGGGGAGTTTTATCTACAAACGCTGGCGAAGGTAATCGAAGAGTATTCCAAACCGGGCAAGGTTTACCTCCTCCATCGCGAGTATCCGCTACCGATCCATCGCTACGCTCGCGATGCCGCGCGTTGGGCACTGGCGTGTGCCGGAGTCGGTCAGTATGAGAAGGCGAGCGCCGCATTGTTTCGGGATCAAGGAATCTGGGGTAAAAGCGGAGATATCGAAGCGACGATCGCTTCGACATTGACCTCGACTGAACTTGCCGCCGTCAAACAGGCCCTGAAGGACGCTGGCGACAAAATAGATGCGGCTCTCGAACGTGATCTCTCGGTCGGACGCGCCTTTCCGGTTCATGGTACGCCGTCGTTTCGGATTCTGCTGCACGGAACCGAAGTCTTCGCCGATCACGACGAGCCCGAAAAGATTCTACCGACTGACCCGAAGCTGAAGAGCTATCCGGCCCTGAAGCTTTATCTCGACGATAAACTGTCAAAGTAAGGAGCCTATAGAGACTCCCAGCGACAGTCGATGCGGATACGGTAACCTGACTCTGATGCAAATCTCTGATCTGCGATTTCCACTGTCCGGCATAACGCTGGTTATACGTCCACTGACCTTCTGTGTTCTATAATCCCTGCGACATCATGGCTTTGACCATTGGCACACAACTCGGCCCTTATTGAGACCGATCCGGATTACCGCTGAGCCAATAGCTGTAGATCTTGTCCCCGTCGGGACACATTCACGCGAAATTGGTGACCTGTCCCTTTTTTCCCCACTCAACTCTTCAGGCCGAGCTTCGATTTCACTTCGGCGGCTCGTTCGCGGGCGACCTGAAGATCGGTCTTTCCGTCTTTCAGCTTCACAAGCAGCTTGCCGCCGAACCAGCTGCGAAGTTCGCGGACTGCATCGGCATTCAGCAAGGTCGACCGATGAATGCGGATCCACTTTTGTGGGGGAAGTTTTTGCTCCAGCTCCGCGATGGTCATATCCAGCGCATATTCCTTCGTTCCGGTCGCGGCAAATGTCAACTTGTCCTGCGCATAGAAGTGAGTCACATTCGAAACGTCGATAAACTCAACTCGATTGCCGGCGCGGGAAGGTACTCGGACGAGGTACTCCGGCTTCTTCTCTTCCACCAGTTGGCGCACTTGCCGGAGAAGCGCGTCGACGTCGCCCCGCGTCTCGCTTCCACGAATGATTCTTTGAAGTTTGGCGATCGCGCGGCGGAGTGGCTCTGCCTCGATCGGCTTCAGCAGATAATCAATCGAGTTCACTTTGAACGCCTCAAGCGCGTACTGGTCGTAGGCTGTCGTGAACACAACGAGCGCCTGGGGTGAACCCAATTGCTCCAAAAGATCGAAGCCCGACAGTCCCGGCATCTCGATATCGAGGAACAAAACGTCCGGGCGAGAGTCCCGCAGCTGCTCCAAAGCCCCGCGCGGATCGCTGCTGGATCCCACAATCTGCATCCGCCCATCTTCCTCAATCAGTCTCCGCAGGCGCTTCAACGCGAGCGGCTCATCATCGATGAGGAACGCCTTCATTTCGCTTCAGGCACTTGAAGTTGCACCGTCATGCGTCCATCGCCCCGTTGAAATTCAAGACCGGCATCGCCGCCGTAAGCCGCCCGGAGACGTGTCTGGAGAATCTCGAGTCCGCCTCCAGGCTTCATCGACACAGAGTCGAAGCCCGGGCCATCGTCCGTCACAGACACAACCACACCGCCATCCCGTCGGCCGGCGCGGATTCGAAGATCAACGCCCTGTTGGCGCTGTCCGGCAACGTGCTTCAAAGAATTCTCCACTAATGTCTGTATTGAAAACGGAGGAACGACGGCCCGAAGACCCGATTCTTCGGAAATATCGAACTTGAGCCGCTCGCCCCATCTTGTCTTCTGAATCTCCAGATAATCACGGACTAGCTTGAGCTCCTGCTCGATCGGCACACTCGCCGCACTGTCCAACGACGATCTTAACAGCGCAGCCAGACGTTCGACCGTCTGCTCCGCCTGTACCGGGTTTTCGCGGATCAAAGCTGCGATCGAATTAAGCGTGTTAAACAGGAAATGCGGCTGAACGCGGGCCGCCAGGGACGCCAGTTGCGTTTCGGCTGCGAGTTTCTCCGCACGTTCTCGCTGCAACCGCTGCTCCTGAAGCGCCGCCTGACTCAATTTAAGCCGGTCATTTCCCGCGACAATCAATGTCGTGATGACACCGGCAATGATTGTCGTCGGTATCGTGGTTCGCCATGCATGCCCGAACAGAACGCCGGCCGGAATCCACTGGATTTCGGTCAATGTGTAGTGGATTGCAACGGTGGCCAGCGCCGTGCCAGCGGCGCCGAGCAGACACATGGCCGTCAGGAGAGTGGCCCATCGAAAAGGCCATGGCCAGTCTTCGGTCCACTCCCCGAGGTGCGGCATCGCAAGCCAGGCGATGCTGCCGATGATCAACGCATACTCGAAGACCATCTCGAAATTGATCCGGATGGACGACGAAGGCATCGTGGCGCGGAACAGACCCGTAACCACGAGGACCGCCGCTGTGACGATCAATGTAAATCCCGCAAGCTTCAGCAGAACGATCGTCCAGCGGCGGACCATCACCGGTACAGCCATCCGCTACCTGGCCACGTGGCAGCCGACGCATGCCGTCTTCTCCGGCGGCAACGCCTGCTTTGACTTCATCCACTCGTCGGCGCGTTCCGCGTAGGCGGTGCCCTTCATGCGGTCCTGAATCATGCGGTAGTACTTTTCGGCTTCGTCCACTTTGCCCTGGCGGCTGTTCAGATCGCCGAGACCCTGGAGCAACTCTCCAAGCGGATGCGGTCCCAGCTGGTCCAGATGATCCTTCTGTATATTGAACGCCATCTGATAATCCGTGCGCGCGTTTTCAATCAGTGTCTTGAGAATGGGAAAGTTCGGCATTCCTGGAGTTGCCATTCGAAGCGTTCCGCCTCGCGGGATCCGGACAGCTATACTGTTCGGCTCGAGACTGACCGCACGATCCATCTCAGATGTTCCCTTTCCAAACAAGGCAATGCGCTTCTGCACGTCGGTCTCACCTTCCATACGCGACTGGACAAGCGTGCCGGCGCCGTGCCAAACGAGAGCCTCTGCGTTATCCGGGTTTTCGGCGAGCAGTTTTTCACAGGCAGCCATGGCGCGGTGCAGTGCCTCCAGGTTTCCGGCAAACCCAGCGACCATATCATTACGCACAGCGACGTCCAAACGCGATTGCGCGGCAAGCGATCCACTCAAAAGCAAAACGGCGATTGTGACTTTTTTGAGCATGTTTGAACCTCCACGCTCAACGTACACAACATTCTTCGGTAAACCATCCTTTGCCCGACGAGGTGTGCGGATTCGACGACAAAGTGCGACCTATGGGGAGCGAATTGGAAAATCGGCCCAAATTACGATCTCGCTCGTCAACTAGCGGATCACTGCCCCATAAACGCCGCAAGGTCTAGCAATTTGGTCGTAATTCCCAAGAAGTCGCCTTCTGGGAAGTTATGACCCTTTCCCAGTTGACGTTAAGACCGATATACCGTAGATGTGCCGACGAGGAGGCATGCTTCAGCACGCTCGGCTCTTAGCCGCGCAACGGCTGTTCGGTTTCTCTTAAGAATCCCGTCATACCGGCCGCCAAGTTCTGCTGCCTTTAACGTCGGTTGAGACAAGCTGGGCCGCTTGAGTTGAGGAATGCTTTCTTCGCGCTTGGCATGGCTACGTGCCTATGTCGAGCTATCGCCGCCACTCTGTCACGTTTGACAAACGTAAACACTCTTACTTTTAGGAACCTGGTGCGAACAATGAAAAGACGACTTCTATATAGAGGCTCAATGAGCGACGCAATCCGGAACACAACCGAGATTTCTGGTGAACTGCGGAGCTCGCAAGCGCAGGTGTATCGCGATTACTCAACGGCATTGTTAAGAATGTCGTTAGCTTCCTTAACAATTTCAAACTGCAAAACGAGCATACTGTTGCCGGTTTGTTGCCGAAAAGAGCCTGGAAAAGGGCCGAAAAGTCCGGGAAAACTCGGCCCGCAAGTCATTGATTCCAATGAAATAAACGTGATGGAAAAAACTTTTAATCGGTCGGCTGGAGGTTCGATTCCTCCACGGCCCATAAAATCAATTTACTTAGCTGACCGGTAACAGACCGTCAACCCAGTCGCCGGTAAAGGTGCCACTGGCGAGCGATGAGTCCGAGGACGACCAGATTGTTTAGATTGCGATAAACTTCCACCAATACCGTCTGAACTGCTTGCGATGCCAGGAGGTTACGGTTTCCGGCTGCACGATCATCAACGCGGATTTCCAGTCCTGCCAAATCATGTACAGGCCGATCCAAAATAATCGATCTCAGTTGTTCAGTTTTGGCCGCGGAACGCTGCGTTTGAACACGGCCAAGTGCTGGCGCAGGACGGCATTCTCCAGGACGAGCTGTTTCTGACCGCTGAGCATGAGATCAATGAAACGAATCGAAACCACAATAGCGTTCAATGTTGCGAGACGAGTCTCCAATCATCGCCCCGAAGAATCAACTGTTTGGAACCCAGATAAGGTTTTGTCGAACCACCGGTGAATCAAAGTAGATCTTTGTGCGTTTCATAAGCCGCTTGCGCCTCGACCTGAGTGGTCGGAGAATACTCTCATTTTGCGATTGAAGAGTTTCATGCGGCATCGGTGTAAGCACCCTCATAAATGCTGCTGAGAATGAAGCTTGGAAAACGGGAACACCGGCTCCGATCCGAGCGCGACGGATTACATTCTGGAAGAGGCTTCAAAAAACACTGGCCAGCAGATCTTCCAGTACTTTTTCATCAACCTCCCCTCCCTCACCCGACGGCCCGGTCATCCATATCCTTCCTGGCTTTCCTAATTGTTTTAGCGTGAATTTACCGATGGTCAATTCCCCTTCGCCCAATTCCTCATTGGAACCTTTGAGATAGTCCTCTAATTGAAAAGCATTTCTTTTGATCCACTCGTAATCCACTTCCGCGGGATTGCGGTCGATGCACCACAGGCCGCGCGTTCTGTCGTATTCGTGCTGCAATTGTTTGAGGCTTCGCATTATTCCTCCTGTGTTTAACGTCCCGGAATGAACACATCAACTTACTTTCAGGCTTGTTCAGGACTTCGGAAGACGGCGGGGCGGCAACGGCTCGACGTCAATTATGGTCGGGTCCACGGAACGAGCGCGCTGCCACGTGATGTAGCTCATCGCTGCGGACCATGTTGGAAACAAGTCGAAGCCGGGAAGCAGTTCCGCAACGAGAGTCGGGAGAAATGCCCAGTGCCATCCAACGAGCCGTGAAAGAACGAAGGCGGCAACCAGATCAACGATCGTATCGGCAGGCGAGAACCCTCCCTCTGCGAAAAAAGGGAATCCGGCAATCTGAATGGCGTCGGCAACAATCGCTATCAGCCAGGCAAGCCGAAGCTCCCGGGATCTGAAAACTTGCGCAAGGCCTGAACCACGCATACCCTTTCTCAGCATACACCTCCATTTACGGGAAATAACTAGGATGGGATGAGCATCTCGCCACCGCGACGGCAAGCTGCCCCGTTTCCCGTTTTTTCGGAATTCCTGATGTCCAGCTGAAAGCAGGGGTTGTTCGCTATTTTTACTTCATGATTAGCGCAAGCTTGCCCAGGTAGTGGTCCTCGAGCGCGCGCTGGGCATCGGCAGCCTGATCCAAGTTGAAGGTCCGTGCGACATGGATTTCAAACGGACCGGCTTCAATGAGGCGATTCAGCTTGTCGAAAGGAGGCGGGTCATACTCGCCGTTGTAACTGTGAAGTTTAATGCCCGCGCGTTCTTTGGGAATGGGCTCGACACCATTGGGATAGGCGGCGCGTCCGCCCTCACGCAGAGCCGCTAAGGATTTTTCAGCCGCCTCTCCGCCGACGGTTAAAAGAACCGCATCCAGACCCTGGGGAGCGAACTGCCGGGCGGCAGAAAGGACATCATCTTTATAGCCATCGATGACTTGGTTTGCGCCGAGACTTTTCACGAATCCGACACCGTCTTGCCCCGAGGCAACTGCAAGCACGCGTGCGCCCATGCGCTTGGCTAATTGAACAGCTATGTGACCAATACCGCCGCTGGCTCCGAAGATCAATATCGACTCGCCTTTTTTTAATCCGAGCGTCGAATCAAGGCCCGCGAGAGCCGTGACAGCATCGACCGCCATGGCGGCGGCTTGCTGCGTGGTCAGTTGTCCCGGGATGCGCGATAAACCATTTTCTTTGACGGCGGCGTACTGCGCGTAAAACCCGCCCTTCGGATTCAAAAAGGAAATTCCGTAAACACGATCCCCTTGATTCAAGCCTCGAACGCGGCTCCCTACGGCTTCAACAATCCCGGCGCCGTCCGACCCTAAGACAACAGGAAAGGTGGGCTTCACGTTAAACTCTTTCGCAAACCCGCCTTCGCGCTCAAACGGATCCCATACGCCGACGCCGGCCGCTTCCACACGAACCAGAACTTCATCGGCGTCTACCTCCGGCACCGGAATCTCTCGCGTTTTCAACGTTTCAATTCCGCCAAATTGATCTATTACCACTGCCTTCATCGTTTTATTTAACGTTCGAGTCATAGCGAATTCTCCTTTCATGCCTGCTTGGTTCAGACAAATAAATCAGGTCAAAGGCTACGACGAAACGGAGGATGCATACTGATCGGTTACACATTTAGGATAAGAGGTTCAAAGGCCACCGTCAAATATCGAGTGGCGATAGCCGACGGCATAGCGATAACGAGGAGGAGGTTCCCGATCACATCCTCCGGCAGCCCAACAATCGCGGGCCTCCGGGCCGGGGACCAACAGCCTTTTGGAATTGAACCATGCACAGTGCTGAAGTCCGAGTTGTTGGGGACTTGCCGCGGGAAAATGCGACGTTCATATCTACTAGCAGGGCGCCATCAGCCGTCTGGTATACACCTCTTTTTCTTCCGAACTGCGGTCAAGCGGCAGGTCGATCCAAGATCCTGCCGTCCCAGTAGTCGTTGCCCGTGACTGTGATGCCAGTGTATTTCCATGTCGGCCCATCAAGGAAAGAGACATTGCCGCCATAGTTTTTGAGAACCTTGACGTGATACTGCTCAACATCGCTGCATCCGGTGAGTGCGCTGACTGCAGCAGCGAGCGTTGCTCCCGCTGCGAATAACCCGAGTTTTCTCATATGCATGGTTCAATCGGCCCGCAATAACTTTGCTGCCGAACGGACATCAGACGGACCGGCGACGCTCAGTCTCGGCAACAAAGAAATCCTCCCAACGCTCTTTTGCGGAGATCAAAACTGCCAGAACGGACCGGTCGAAAAGATCACTCGCGGAGATCGGGCCCCACGGCCCCTCCCCAAACGCGACCCCGCTTATATTTCTACAATTAAGCCAGGGAGTCACCCGAGGACTGCTGCCTCCTCCGTCTTTTCCCGGCTTATTTCCTGCGCCACCCATAATTAGTGCGCGAATAGGCCGCGCACTAATTTCCCCATGCTGGGTTAAACCAATTGTCCAGTAGTGCGTCTGACTATTGCGGCGTAATTCCATATTCGTGAGGTCATCGTGAAACTATCCCGTGTTCTCTTGGCATTCGTTATTAGCATGAGTGCCTCTGCTGCAATTGCACGAAGCCAGGCACAAAGTGCACCGGTGAGTTCGGCCCCTCCGCAAGCCGTTCAGCAGAACTGGTTTCCGATGGCAATCGAGGGCCTCGGCCAGAACGCATCATCACGGACCGAGTTCACCCTCGACCACGATATGGTCGTACTGGCATCCAAGGCGGACCAAGGAGACGACAGCCTGCGCCGGGTGATTGCCGGCGTGGACGGCATTTCTGTTCACCGTTTTAAGTTTCAGGGCACGGGCATGTACGACCCACAAGTGCTGAATGCAGTTCGCCACGAGTACAACGAGGCCGGCTGGCAACACATTTCAGACGCTCACGACAAATACGGATATCCCGGTGGAACCGACCTGTGGATCCACCTCGAACACAAAACAATCCGCAACATTGCCTTCCTTATTACCCGAGCCGATCAGGTCGCCTTCGTTTCAGTGTCTGGCTCAATCAGCCCCGTTGATCTGCTGCACCTCGCGGGGCATTTTGGAATTCCGAGGATGGAAGGCGGGGTGGTCATTCAAGCTCCGGGTGGGAATGCTGCCCTTCGTTCGCAACCGGATGCTTCCGCACCGCCCGCGGACAATGGGCCAGTGGACTACCGGCACGAAAATGCCGCGCCCGCTTCTTCGAGTACGCCGCATTAAAGCGGCTCCAAGCAACCCGACGCACAATGTACGTTGTTCCAATAGCGAACGCGGTCCACTTGCTGAGTAGCCGGCTTTTCGATCGCCGTCTTCTCGCCGCCAGTCACTCTATCGACTGTTGATATACCGCAATTCGGCCAGAATCACTTCACGCACCGCCTGATATCGGGGATCATCTTCTTTGATTGACTGACGGCTACTCGTCGCGACATAAACAGTGAGTGCGGCATTGGGCCGGAACATTAGACTGCAAAGATAATGATTTCGTAGAGAATGGATCAGAATCTAGCGTATCCGGTCCGCGCCACACGACATCCGTCCACTGGCCAGTCCCGCTTCAAGCCTAATCGCCTCGTCAAATTGCCGTAAACCCGCGAACCCGTAGATTCGGATCCGGCGTAGTTGCTTGGAATTCACTTGTCCTGCATCGGCTGGTGCGTGACGTTCTAAGGAGTCGCCGGCCTACGCCCCAAGTTGTTCACCTACGCTGGCCGAGTCCGGACACGTATCAGGGTCACAATTGGCTGACCAGACTCTTTGCCAATTTCGTATATGGCTTCTGAGATCCGGGAAGGACAGCAGAGCGGATCTTTGTCGGTGTATCGATCGAACTCCACGAGAATCTTGTTCGGTGCGGGAAACGAAACCTTGCGCGACCCACCGTCGGATCGTGCGTACATCAACGACGGCGAGATCGTTCCGGCGAACTTACCATCGACGAATACGAAGTCCTGGTACAGATTCGGTCTGCACATACCGTCGAGATCGTCCGACGCACCCACGACAGTAACACCATGACCGTCTTGGACAGATATGAACACGAGCCATCCTGCCTCCGTCACCGCACGTTGCTCGGGCGTACTAGTACGGTGAGGCAATGGTTTGCATATCGAAGGGATCTCAGCACGATCGATTTCCTCTGCGTACGGCAGAGGTAGCCCTGGCCGATTCCACGGTGTCGGAGGAACATCGAGCCAAGCACCCGTGGGGATCTGGGCGAAGGAAGCGACAGCAACGACTATCCAAAGCAAGGGTGAACTGAGAAGCGTTTGCATCTTATAGAGCATTGGCATCCGGCTGCCCGAGAATAGCATCGACGCCGGCCGGGACGCTTTTGAAAACGTTGATGGAATACCAAAGGGGTCGCACTACGCAACAGTACCGCCGATGGGGTAGACCAGCAAGACCACGCCTGCATCATACTTTTCGTTCGGTCATCACGCTTTAATTAGGTAGATGGACGGCCTAACCAACGTAAGAATAAAGATGCAAAGGTTCGATCCCTACAATGCATCAAGTCGTTCCTTCAGATTGCGCAGACCATGTCCCGCGGGGAGCTGCCCGTCTTCAGGAAAGCCGATTCCCGAATTCCAAACTCGAAGCAGAATCCGGCCATTTCAAAGAGGTCTTAGGACGTGTGCTTCATCGAGCGTATGCTGGTTGAGCATCGAAGTTAACAATTCTCCGATCTCCTAGGGATGCGCGACAAAGCCATAGCCGAAATGAACGGCAAAGAGTTCAAAGGCCGAGTCCTGACTGTCAATGAAGCACGGCCGATGGCTTCCCGGGATTCCGGACGCGTCTCGTTCAAGCAGTACTAGACACTTGCGACGAACCGAGCCGATCAATCGGTCATCTTCTGCAATAGTCCGGCTGGAATCTCTTCCTTGTCGCCCGATTCGTAGTTTGAGATTAAACGGTCATCCTGGCGGCGGCGTTCCGAGTTTCCCAGAACCGGGCCCCTTGCGAAGGCAATTCGTTGAAGAAGATTTCTGAGAGACACCGATTCGAAGGCAACACATTTGCTTTGGGACAAAGTCTAAGGTCGGTGAGCCTCGGATTGGGAGGGTAATTGAATTCGACAGCAAAAACGATTTTGTTATGGGTCTCGATCCTGGCGGCGGCGGTATTGCTTTATAACGTCACGCAGCACACTGTATCGGGACGGGAGCAGGCTTTCCCATTTAGCCGATTTCTCCAGGAGGTCGAGCGCGGCAATGTCAAAGAAGTAACGATTGCCGAATCCGCCGTGAAGGGCAAGCTGGCGAACAACGAAAGCTTCAAGACCGTCATGCCGATGAAGTATCCGGAACTGATCGACATGCTCCGCGACAAGCAGGTCGTCATTACGGGCGAAAAGCCAACTCAAAGCCCGTGGCTGGCAGTCCTGGTTTCCTGGGCACCATTCCTGTTCTTGATTGGGTTCTGGATCTTCTTTATGCGTCAGATGCAGCGCGGCGGCAACAACGCCCTGTCGTTGGGCAAGAGCCGGGCGAGGCGGCTCACGGCACATCAAAAGAAAGTCACATTTAAAGAGGTTGCCGGCGTAGAGGAAGCCAAAGAAGAGCTGCAGGAAATCATCGACTTTCTAAAGGAACCCCAGAAGTTCCAGAAGCTTGGCGGAAGGATTCCGAGAGGTGTATTGCTCCTCGGCCCCCCGGGTACCGGAAAAACACTTCTCGCGCGCGCAATCGCGGGCGAAGCCAATGTTCCGTTCTTCTCGATCAGCGGATCGGATTTCGTCGAAATGTTCGTCGGCGTGGGTGCCTCGCGCGTTCGCGATCTGTTCGAGCAAGGCAAGAAGAACGCCCCGTGCATCATCTTTATAGATGAAATCGACGCAGTCGGACGGCAGCGCGGCGCAGGCCTCGGCGGCGGACATGACGAGCGCGAGCAGACGCTTAACCAACTGCTTGTCGAGATGGACGGGTTTGAATCCAACGAAGGCGTTATTCTGATTGCTGCGACCAACCGGCCGGATGTTCTCGACCCGGCATTGTTGCGCCCCGGCCGTTTTGACCGGCGCGTGGTTGTTGCCCGGCCCGACGTCAGAGGGCGCGAAGGAATCCTTACGGTTCACGTTCGAAAGATCCCATTGGCTGAAGATGTCGATATTCCGGTGATTGCCAGAAGCACGCCGGGATTCTCGGGCGCAGATCTCGCCAACCTGGTCAACGAAGCCGCGCTGAATGCAGCGGGCATGAATCAGAAGACGGTCACGCACGAAGACTTCGAAAGCGCTAAGGATAAGGTGCTGATGGGTGTTGCGCGCAAATCGCTCATCATCAGCGAGCATGAAAAGCGCGTCACGGCGTATCACGAGGCCGGTCATGCGATGGTTGCCACGATGGTTGAAGGTGCGGATCCACTTCACAAAGTCACCATCATTCCGCGCGGCATGGCGTTGGGTGTAACCCAGCAGCTGCCTGTCGACGATCGTCATACGTATCCGCGGTTGTACCTCGAAGGTCAGCTCGCAATCATGATGGGTGGCCGGATCGCCGAGGAGCTGTTCCTACAGACGATGACGACGGGCGCCGGCAACGATATCGAACAGGCAACTGAGCTTGCGCGAAAGATGGTTTGTCGGTTCGGCATGTCATCGCTTGGACCGATGACTTTCGGCAAGCAGGAAGAGCAGATATTCCTCGGGCGTGAAATCGCGCAGCATCGTGATTACAGCGAGCACACAGCGGTTGCAATCGATGAAAATGTTCGAAAGTTCGTTCTTCAGGGCTACGACCGGGCGAAAGGTATCCTTTCGGAAAATCGGGAAGCACTGATTCGGATCGCGGAAGCACTGTTGGAACGCGAATCTCTCAATGCGGCTGAGGTCAAATTGCTGATCGCTGGACAACCGCTTGAAGAACGGCGTTCTCCGAAAGTCGAACCCGAAAAGGAGAAACCGACTCCGGTACCGTCAAAAGGCGTTGTGCAGCCGACCCTTGGTATTTCGCCGCACGAGAAGCCCTCACCGGCGTAACGAAAAGGGGCCAGAGTGCATAGTTGGCGGTGCTTCCGAGCTCCAGGGAAAGGAGAACGCCTGTGGGTGGCGAATTCCTGATTAGGCCGATTTCTCGCGGTTTTCGTTAGTTTTCATTACAAATATATGAACGAATCGGCTGAATTGGCAATGAAGTAACGATTCCGTAATAAAGTCATCGGGCGGCTAAAATCAGCCCGAACGTGTCAAGGCAAGCCGAACGCTTTCCGCCAATGATTTCTATCAGTTCGAGTGTTTGCACAGTACGGGCGAGAACGAACTCGAATTCTTCTTTAGCGATCGCTTTGCGGAATCGCTATTGAATCAGCAGTTCTAAATCGTTTTCGTCGTCAACAATCAGGATTTTGGAAACCATTAAATTCCTTAGAATTGCACACTTGGAGCTTCGCGGCTTCACGCTCGGCTCGTGCCTCAAAGCCACCGGCGCATGGCACTTCATTTGTTCACATTCTTCTGTGTCAGAATATTTATGCTTGGAAGGACATGAACTATGGGTGATAAGAGTCCAATGCTGGTCGCTCTTACGGGACCGCTGAAAGGAAAAGCGTTTCTGCTGTCCGAAGCAGAGTTCTCTATTGGGCGGGATATATCGAATTCACTGTGCATGGTGGACAAACTAATTTCGCGCCAGCATGCCTTGATTCGAAGACTCGAGCCTGAACAATTCACCATATTGGATTTGAACAGCCGGAACGGAACGTCGGTCAACGCTGTGCCCGTCAAGGAACGAGAACTGAAATCCGGTGATCGCATCCAAATCGGCGAGTCGTTGTTTTTGTTTCTCCCGGATGGTGATGATTTGCGGCCAGATGACATAACGCCTTCCTCAGCACCTGTTCGTTTTGATGATGGCCAATTCGACACTTCAGCTGCTCTGCAGCTGCCGCTTGAAAATTCAGTTTATTTGAATTTCAAAAACACTCCCGACAAGCCGGCGTTGACCGAGCGTACCGTCAGCGATTTGAGAACATTGCTCAGGATTTGCACTGAAATTAATTCGACGCGCGGCCAGGCTGCGTTGCAACAACGGCTGCTCGAGGCGATTTTCGAGGCGGTTCCGGCGGACTCCGGCGCGATTCTGCTTTCAACCGGTTCTGACGAACCGGTGCCGAGTTCCAGCTGGTCCAGGGCATCGGGAGGGCACAGCTCCGTGATCGTCAGTCGTGGCGTGACCCGCCAAATCCTCAAAACGCGCAGCGCTTTGTTGAGCAATAACATCTCAAAGGGCGACTCTATTTCGGAAGACCAGAGTCTGTTCCGGCGCAATGTACAGTCCGTTCTGGCCGTGCCGCTGCTGCTGTTCGACAAGATGACGGGAATCATCTACCTCGAGACCCGCGAGCGGGAGGTACAATTCGACGAACGTCATCTTCAACTGATGATGGGCATTGCCGGTATGGCCAGCATCGCCATTGAAAATGCGAGTCAGATGGAATGGCTCGAAAGCCAAAACCGGAGTCTCCAGTCCGACATCAATATTGAACACGACATGGTTGGGGAGAGCCCACGGATACGTGCGCTGTACCAATTTGTCGCGAAAGCTGCTCCGACAGATTCCACGGTCTTGATCCGCGGCGAAAGTGGAACCGGCAAAGAACTGGTTGCCCGGGCTATCCACTCCAACAGCCCTCGAACCGGCAAAGCATTTGTCGCAATCAATTGCGCCGCCATGACCGAAACCCTTCTGGAAAGCGAGTTGTTCGGGTATGAACGCGGAGCTTTCACTGGAGCCGTCGCGCAAAAACGAGGCAAGCTGGAAGCTGCGGATGGTGGTACGGTTTTCCTCGATGAAATCGGCGAACTGGCACCCGCGCTTCAAGCCAAGATGTTGCGTGTGTTGCAGGAACGTCAGTTCGAGCGCGTCGGCGGTATTCGTCCAATCCATGTAAACATCCGATTGATTGCTGCGACCAATCGAGATCTGGAAAAAGCGATTCAAGCGGGGGGCTTTCGTCAGGATCTTTACTACCGTCTGAACGTTCTGACGGTTACAACGCCACCGCTCCGGGAAAGACGAGACGACATCCCGCTACTGGCCGGATATTTTGCGATCCGTTGTGCAAAGAAGTGCACGCGCCCCATCAAAGGCATTTCGAGGGAAGCGCGCCAATGCCTGATCAACTATGATTGGCCGGGCAACGTTCGGGAGTTGGAGAATGCAATCGAACGCGCGGTTGTTCTTGGAACGACCGAACTGATTATGCCCGAGGATCTTCCGGAAGCTTTGCTGGAGAAAGAGCAGATCGTCGGCGTTCAATTGACCGAGTATCACCAGACCATCAAAGAAACAAAGCGGCGGCTGGTACTTGCAGCGCTGGATCAGGCCGGCGGCAGCTATACGCAAGCCGCACAAATCCTTGGCATTCATCCCAACAATCTGCATCGACTCATCCGCAGTCTGGATTTGAAAATCTCGCCGAAAAAATGATGCGAGAGGAAAGGAACTTGTGGTTCCTTCCCCGTGCTGCTCATCGAAGCGATAGTTTTCACATCATTTTGATGGGTGATTCGAACCACAGAATATCTTAATCAATAATCCCTCCTATTCCTCCGGGCGAATATAACTGCCTTAAAATGAGCGGCTACGGGCAATTTCCGGCCCCTTTCCGGCCCCTCACCCCCGAAGTTTCTCAGTGGAGAATCGATTGCCTTAACCGTCGAAAGGAAAAACCAATATGAGCACGACGACATTCGACACTGCCGCTTTGGAGAACGAGGCCGTCCGCGAGCTAACTGCCGATGAGATGGCAAGTATCCATGGAGGAGCCACTTTCCCCGAGTATGGGTTATTGCAAGCTTTGATTATTCCGGTTTGCATTGGGAAGAGCATTTAAGCGGAAGGTTAACTTCTTTTAAAGGCCGCAAATCATGAGCAGAATGGCGCCGCTCGAATAATCCGCGCTGTCCTGACAACTCTTGAGGCCGGGGAAGATCCGATGCTCAGCGATAAAAACAGGAAGATTTTTCGGGAGGAAGCGCTCGAGCACTTGTCTTCTCCCGAACAGCTGGACCAACTCCTAAAGGTCGTCAATCCGAAGAGCTGGATACCGATTGCGACGCTCGGCGGGCTATTCGTGGTCGCCATTCTCTGGAGCACCTTCGGACGAATACCAATCACAGTTGAAGGTGAGGGTCTGCTGGTACATCCGCGTCAAGTCGTATCGCTGCAGTTGCCGTCCTCGGGACAGGTGGTCGAGCTGAACATCAAGGTTGGCGACTTCGTCCAGAAAGGCCAGATTCTGGGAAGGATCAACCAACCGGCTTTGCAACAGAGTATTGATCAGGATCGCGTGCGCCTGGCCGAAGCGCATGAACGTTACGGCCGAATCTTTCCTCTACGGGAACGGAGGACCGCTCTGGAAAAACAGGCGAACGAAAAGGAACGGCTGCAAATCGGGCAACGCATCGAATTCGTCCAGCGCTCCGCCGAAAGCCAAAGAGCAAAGAATGAAACATATTTCATCAAGAAGCGTGAGGGTCTCGAGCAGCTGCGGGGAGTCAAACTCGAGTTGGATAAGAACCTCAAGGCGCGATACGAAGGCTATCAGGAATTAAGAAACGACGGACTCGTTTCCAACGACTCGCTACTGTCGGTTCGCCAGGAGTACATCAACAACCAGGCCCAAATCGGCGATCTCGAGCTGCAGATGCGGGATTTGGAGCTGCAGCAGCTTAAAGCCGAACAATCCTATCAGGAACAGATCGATCTGGTTGCAAACCTTCGGACGCAATCAACCCAGTTGGACGCCAAGTCCAGGGAAATCGACCAGCAGCATTTGGAGACCGCATCGGACGATGACCTGCGGCTCCAGGATATTGTGCGGGAAATTGCCAGATACGAACAGGATCTGAAAACAAAGAGCCAGATTGTCAGTGAATAC
This sequence comes from uncultured Acidobacteriota bacterium, assembly GCA_963738025.1. Lineage (GTDB taxonomy): Bacteria > Acidobacteriota > Terriglobia > 20CM-2-55-15 > 20CM-2-55-15 > 20CM-2-55-15. The sequence continues at coordinate 24,134 of CAVTWA010000023.1, forward strand.
GCGGGCCGGATATTGGAGGTCACTGCGTCAGTTGGCCAGATCGTCAATGCCGGGCAACGTCTGGGCGCCATTGAAACCGATGATCCGAAGGCCAAGCTCGTCGCCGTCGCCTACTTCCAGGTGAGCGATGGGAAGAAGATCGAACCAGGAATGGAAGTTCGCATTTCGCCCGCCACAATCGAGCGCGAAAGGTATGGCGGCATCATCGGAAAGGTTGTTGGCATATCGCAATTTCCGGTAACGACGGATGCGATCACAAACGTGGTCGGTAATGCGGAGGTCGCTCAGACTCTAGCGGCGGGCGGCAGCAAAATCGAAGTATTCGCAGACCTTGATGAGAACGCGACATCACCGACCGGATATCGATGGACATCAGGACGGGGACCTGACATCAAAGTTACCGCCGGAACAACCGGCAGCGTACGTGTAACTGTCGAGGACAGGCGGCCGATCGCGTTGGTTATTCCTATACTGAGGCGTTGGAGTGGTACTTAAGGTGAAGTCATCAGCGAAAAGCCTCCGGGTTCACACGCCCACCATATTGCAGCTTGAAGCAGCGGAGTGCGGAGCTGTTGCGCTGGGAATCGTCCTCGCTTACTACGGCCGGATTGTGCCGCCAATTACGTTGCGACAGGAATGCAGCGTATCCCGCGACGGCAGTGATGCCTGGCACATCATTCAGGCGGCGCGCCGCTACGGGATGATTGCTCAGGGTCTGACCGCGGATGTTCAATACCTCCGCGGCCGCAAAGCGCCCTGCATCATCTTCTGGAATTTCAATCATTTTGTCGTTGTCGAGGGGTTGGGAAAAGGCAAGGTCTTTCTGAACGATCCGGCCTGCGGCCACAGATCCGTCACCGACGAGGAGTTTCAACGCAGTTTTACGGGCGTTGTACTGGTCATGGAGCCGGGACCCGGCTTTCAGAAAGGAGGCCGCAAGCCTAGTCGGTTTAAATCCATTTACGAACTCCTGGCTGGCTATTCGCCGGCCCTCGCATTGTGCGTCGTCGCGGGCTTCCTGCTGGTCATCCCCGGCCTGGCGGTTCCGGCGTTCACGCAGATTTTCCTCGACAGTGTCTTTGTCGAAGGGCACATCGGCTGGCTGCGGCCTCTGATCGCCGCGATGATCGCCGTGGTGCTCATCCAGGGCCTGTTGAGATTTATTCAGCTTCAGTACCTGCGCCGCCTGCGCATCGCATTATCTATCAAACTCGCCAGCCGCTTCATATGGCAGTTGCTGCGGCTGCCATCCATTTTTTATTCCCAGCGTTATTCGGGCGAGGTCGCCGGCCGCAGCCTGATCAACGATAAGCTTGCGGCGACTTTCTCCGGAAGACTGGCACAGACTGCAATCGATGCCGTGATGATGGTGTTTTATGCCGCGGTGATTTTTTATTACGACAGCGTCATTGCGGTAATCGGCGTTGCATTCGCGCTTGTGAACCTGCTCGTGCTGCGGTCGCTGTCCAACCGCAGGGTTGAAGCAAACATGAGAGTGCTTCAGGAGTACGGGAAGGCGCAGGGAACGGCTATGGCCGGCCTGCAGGGTATGGAAACTATTAAGGTCGGCGGCCTGGAATCGGGACTCTTCACCAGGTGGTCGGGATATTACGCAAAGGCGACCAATGCCCGCCAGGAGCTTGAGATCTCGAATCAAGTGTTGAATGTGCTTCCTTCTGTGCTCACTTCATTGACCGGCGCGCTCGTCATCATTGTAGGTGGATATCGAATCATCAACGGTCATTTAACGACGGGCATGCTGGTAGCGTTGCAGAGCCTGTTGATCAGCTTCATGTCCCCGATGAACAACCTCATGGAAATGGGAGGTACGTTTCAAGAGCTGGAAGGTGATCTGCATCGCGTTGACGACATAATGCGATATCCAATCGATGCCTTGTCCACGGCTGCCACACTGAACTGCGACGGGCAGCGCCTCGTCCGCTTGAAGGGTTACGTCGAGCTGAGAAATGCGACATTCGGTTACAGCTCACTGGACAAGCCGCTCATCGAGAACTTCAATCTGTCGGTAAGCCCGGGTCAACGCATCGCGCTCGTTGGGACTAGCGGTTCGGGTAAGACAACGGTGACAAAACTGATCAGTGGCGAATACAAGCTATGGAGCGGAACAGTTCTCTTCGACGGAATTCCGCGCGACGAAATTCCCGGCGATGTCTTCGTCAACTCTTTTGCAAACGTGGCCCAGGACATTTTTCTCTTTGGAGGCACGGTTCGCGACAATTTGACGCTCTGGGATAGCACGATCCCCGAAAAAACCCTCATCCGGGCATGCCAGGACGCGGCCATTCACGACACGATCCTTCGCCTCCCTGGAGGTTATGATGCCGTCTTGCTGGAGGGCGGCATGAACTTGAGTGGAGGAGAGCGCCAGCGCCTGGAGATTGCGCGCGCGCTGCTTCATGACCCTCCCGTATTGGTGCTGGATGAGGCTACCGGCGCGCTCGACGCATGGACGGAAGCATTCATCGCGGGTCGCTTACGAATGCGCGGCTGCTCATGCATTCTCGTATCGCATCGGCTCAGTACTGTCCGGGACTGCGATGAAATTCTCGTATTGGAGAACGGCCGGGTGGTCGAGCGCGGGACGCACGACCAATTGTGGGCGGCTGATTCCCGCTATGCCGACTTGATACGCGTCACCGACGATGTGGGCGCAATGGTGAAATAGGTGCTGCCGTGGCGGAAGGCATGACAATGCTGAAATCTGTTCGAGAGCCTTTCTTATTGGAGTCTCGCCTCCGGACAATTGACCGCCAGCAGATCCTGGTTCTGGAAGATCCATCATTTGTCCGGCTCATCCGCTCGGGCGCCGCAACGGTTTTCAGCTCACAAATCGAAAACGGTTTGGCCATCGGCCGCCGCCGTTTCCTCTTTCGGGCACGTGCCGGCGATGCCATTTTCGCCCTCGCCGGCAGTAGTCCGGATGCCTTCGCGAGCCGCCTCCTGCTGATAGCCACGGACGAGTTGACGATCGCAGAGATCCCCGTCGACAGGATGCAGGAGGCCTTTGCCGCAGAAGGAATTGAGGTCACTCAGGCGGTTGAAGGTTGGGTCAACAATATTGGCGCGCACTTGTCGCATGAGCCGCTTCCAGCTGCAGGCGAACAGATCGCCGGCGGCGCCGCAGTGGAAATCGCTTCCGGCAAACACGTTTATTCTGGCCGCAACAACTTCCTGTGGATCCAGGTGGACGAAGGTCGAGCACAGTTGATGGGTTTGCCCCAGCTGGACGTCCAGTCCGGCGAAACTCATCTTCCGCTTGGGAGCGGTATGTGGCTCAAAGCGGTTGAACCCTTAAAACTAAACATGTCGCGCACGGAACAGGTCATTGCGGAGGCCCGTCTGACATCCGGTTTATCCCAGTTTCATGCGTTGATGCTCCGCCGGCTGGCATCGCTGGATGCCGAGGACAAGCAAGACGAGCTTTTACGGCTCGAGCAACGGGCGATTCTACAGCAGCGCCTGACAGGGACGGCCTTGCAAACGGCGGCGGCGGTTCTGGACCCTCGAGCGGATTTTCCCATCCGGGAGAATCCATTACTTACGGCAATGAGCGCTGTAGGCCACGGGCTGGGACTTGAGATCCGTCCGCCATTGCGGTCGGAAAATCTCAATCGTCTCAAAGATCCACTTCAAGCAATCGCCCGCGCCTCACGCATCCGGCATCGCGAGGTGTTGCTGCGAGGCGAGTGGTGGAAAACGGACTGCGGCCCGCTGGTCGGTTATCTCAAAGAAAACCATTCTCCGGTTGCGTTGCTGAACCGGCGCGGCTCGGGATACGAAATCCTCGATCCGGAAACGCGGCGCAAAATTCCAGTAAACAAAACGACTGCGCTGTTATTGATACCGGACGCAGTCATGCTCTACCGCAATCTACCCGAGGAAGTAAAGAGTCCCTGGCATTTGTTGCGCTTTTCAATTCGAGGCCGGTCCCGCGATATTGGTTTCGTCGTGGGCCTTTCTTTGGCCATGACGCTCATCAGCATGCTGACGCCGATGGCCGTAGCAATGGTCATGGACCATGCGATTCCCGATTCCAATCAAGGGCTGCTCTTGGAACTTGGCCTCATTCTAGTAATGGCCAGCCTGGGTGCAGGCTTGTTCGGATTGTCCCGGGGCCTGGTCACGATCCGGATGTCTAGCGCTGGGGACGCCACAGCCGAAGCTGCCCTGTGGGACAAGCTGCTGAAGCTGCGCGCTTCATTCTTTAAAGAGTACAGCAGTGGTGATCTGCTCTCCAGAGTCATGTCGGTGAATGAGATCAACAGGACTTTGAATGGTGCTGCGCTGCAATCTGTGCTGTCGAGCGTTACGGCAATATTGAATTTTGGTCTTCTTCTGTATTTCAGTCCGAAGCTGTCGGTGATCGCCCTCGGCCTCGCCGCCGCGATCAGCATTGTTAGCGTCATCGGAGGCTATACCGTTCGGCGCTATAACCTGATCGTGATGCAGCTCGCAGGCGCAACCTTCGGCCTGGTCGTGCAGCTGGCAAATGCCGTTGCGAAGATTCGCGTGGCAGGAGCAGAGGCGCGCGCATTCGCCACCTGGCTGACGAGATATTCCGAACAACTGACGCTGGTGCGGAAGTCCCGAGCAGTCGAAGACTGTGTGATTGTGTTCAACGAGGCTGTTCCGACGATCAGCGCCATTCTTCTGTTCTGGATCGGAGTGGATCTGCTGACCGGTGCGGCCGCCCGAACACCCGGCGAAGCAATCGGCGTTGGTATTTTCCTGGCCTTCAACACGGCGCTGGCGATGTTCATCTCAGGCGCAACCACTCTGAGCAATACCGTCGTCGACGTGATGGACATCCTGGTCAAGAGCAAGCGGGTGGAGCCCATTCTTCAAGCTGAAAGCGAGGTGTCGAATGCGGCGACGGATCCCGGATTTCTCGAAGGAAGCATCACGCTCTCGCACGTCGATTTTCGCTATGCCGCAGATGGGCCGAAGATCCTCGATGACATCAGCCTTCACGTCAATCCCGGAGAGTTCGTGGCTCTGGCGGGCCCGTCGGGCAGCGGCAAATCGACAATCTTTCGCCTGCTGCTTGGTTTCGAAACACCCGAGTCCGGAACGGTGCTGTTCGACGGGCAGGATCTGGCGGGCCTGGACGTCAACGCCGTTCGACGGCAGCTGGGCGTGGTCCTGCAGTCCGGTTTTTTGACCACCGGCACGATCCTCGAGAACATTGCCGGCGCCGCATTGATAAGTATTGATGAAGCCTGGGAGGCGGCGGCGGAAGCTGGGCTGGCCGACGACATTAAGCAGATGCCGATGGGCATGCACACGGTCGTCAGCGAGGCCGCGACAAACCTCTCCGGCGGTCAACGTCAGCGACTCTTGATTGCTCGCGCTCTCGCCACTCGTCCCAAAATCCTCCTTCTGGACGAAGCCACCAGCGCTCTCGACAATCGGACTCAGGCCACCGTGATCGAAAGTCTCCGGCGCCGTCGTGTCACCCGGTTGGTGATTGCCCATCGCTTAAGCACAATCAAGAATGCGGATCACATTTACATCGTGGATCAGGGACGGATCGTGGATCACGGAACTTTTGGCGAGCTCGCCGGCCGCAAGGGATTGTTTGCCGCCATGATCGCGCGGCAAATGGCTTAGACCCTCCAAAGTTCACTATCAAACTGATTTTTCGGCCCCATCAAAATGATGTGATTTTGGCCTTCGTCTTAGGATCTATGCGTTTCTTAGAATCGGTTCCTTCACGGGAACAGCAAGATAAACAACGGTTTGTTACCGCAGACAAGCCGCGTCTGCTCGCCGCATACGAATGGCATTCCCTTTGCGTTATCCAAGACTGAGATGGAAATGAAGATCAGGAACGCAGATCAAAACCACCTTTCGCCGAAAGGCAAGGAGCTTACAATGACACTGAAATCGAAAATTACGCGAACCCAGATTGCCGATCTCCCGGAGAAGGCCGTCGAATTGTCCGAGAACGAATTGCGAATAGTTGCCGGTGGCCTCAGAGCTAGTTTTGCTTGCAACACTCTTGTTGTGTCGAGGTCTCTACTTGGCGAACCGACCGACTGGAACACCAATGGAGATCATGATTCTGACTAGCCTCCAAGTTGCGCTGTCAACCAGCGGGCCAGTCCAGTTGCTGTCCGCCGCTGATCTCGGCGGCGGACGGTTCCACCTACGACCGGGAGAATGCGATGATTCTGATTTTGACCCAACCCTTTGACCCGACACGCCGATCGATGGTCGAAATGCTGGGTGCGCGGGGCGCAGAATTCGTCCGATTCGATCCGGCGGATTTCCCGTCGCAGGCTAGCCTCTCAATCGGCTACAGTCCCGACGGGCAAATGCGGTCTTTTTTGCGGGTAGAGGAGAAGGTCATCGACCTAACCAACTTCAGGCAGTATGGTGCCGCCGGCCTCAGCCGCCCGTGCCGCATAAGCAAATTCAAGACGCAGCCACGCGGGAATTCATTGCCGAAGATTGTAAGACTTTCTTGTCCAAGACCTGTGGAACGCTGTCCCGTGCCGCTGGCTTCCAGGCCGCCCGGCGGCGATCCAGCGTGCTCAACTCAAGGTTTCGCATCTGCGGTTGGCTGCTGAATTGGGCATGGAGTTGCCGCCCACCCTGGTCACCAACAGCCGGGAAGAGTTTTTGGCGTTTTACAACGAACACAACGGTAACATCGTAAGCAAGCTGACTGGTTTTGCTTTTCAAAGTACCGTGGGTGGCGACTCCTTCTGCCGTTATACGGAGGTGGTCTCGAAGCGTGATGTCGGTTATGCGGCGTCCGTTCAATACTGCCCGATGATTCTCCAGGCTTACGTTCCCAAACGGCTGGAGTTGCGGATCACGGTCGTCGGCCAGCAGGCCTTCGCCGCCGAGATCCATTCGCAACACACACATCACACACGGCACGACTGGCGGCGATACGACCTGAGCAACACGCCTCATTTTCCTCACGAGTTGCCGCCGGAAGTGGAAGAGCTTGTGTGCAATTGGTCGAACGGCTCGAACTTTGTTACGGCGCCATCGACATGATCCTCACTCCCGATGGCCGATATGTATTCCATCGAGATCAACCCCAGCGGGCAATATGACTGGATCGAGCACGTAACCGGTCTGCCCATCAGCGCAGCAATCTGCGACTTTCTGATGGGGGACGAGCGGAGGCTAAATCATGAACGAATCATTGCGACAGCTGTTACGGACGTACTCGATTATTTGCTGGCATTGCAACACGAAGGTGTCCGGCCCCAGAGGCCCACGAACCCGCCTTCAAGACTGTGCGCGGCCGCCATCCCGAGTCTGGGGATCGACCTGCTCGCGGAGGAAGAAGCATTTGATCAATCAGTCCACTACGATGCGCTGCTTCGCCTCGCCGGCAATGGAACTGTTTCGCTGAGCTACTGCCCGGAGCGGGCCATCCCTGGCCGTTACGCGGCGTGCACCGCTGGAACGATGGCGAATTGGTGCGGGTCAACGCCAAATCCTTCCCGTGGACACCGCGACTGGCGTGCCTCGATTTCATTTGGGACGACGCTTCGACTCATCGAGCGGCTCGTGAATCATGTGCGTAATTCAGGAAGAACTTGAACGGGAGCCGATTGAACTTTCGGATGCCGAGTTGCAGGACGCAATGAACAAGTTCCGCTCAGCAAAGAAGCTGTTTAAGGCCGAGGACACACTTCGCTGGCTGGAAAGTCATGGGATGACCCAGGAGAAACTGGAGCGATACGTCAGTGAAAATGCGATGGTTCCAAAGCTCCGCGACCGAATTGCAGCCGGCCGGATCGAGGAGTATTTCCAGCAGCATTCGCGTGATTTTGATACTGTCCGGGTTGCGCGCCTCGAAGTGGCGAATGAAGGCGAGGCCCGCGAGTTGGCCGAGCAGATCGGCGCGAGCCCTCAGAACTTCTTCGCCGCTGTCGAGCGTCTCTTCTTCGAGGCCGCGGAGGGCGGCACGCCCCCCAAGGCAAGTATGTTCGCAATGATCGAGCGCCGCCAGGCCGAACCCTCCCTCCGCGATCAACTCTTTACTGCTGCTCCCGGTCAATTGGTCGGGCCCGTCCGCGTCCAGAACGGCCATGCCCTGATGCGCGTCCTGGGGATCATCCCCGCACGATTGGATGGCCGCACTCACGCTGCCATTAAGGACATCCTCTATAAAGATTGGCTGGCCGAACGCCGGCAAGCGGCCCGCATCGAATGGTGTTGGGGGAATGCTAGCAAGACTTCGTCATGAGCGACCCTTGCTGCTTCGCGGCCGTCCCCCTTACAAGGGGGACAGTAACCGCGCAAGGCGGCAGGGGGTCGCTCACACGTCACGTTGCAGACGACTCTTTCTGCAAAGGCCGGCCCCCGAGCCCCCTGCGTTTATCGAATTTCCATTCCGAGTTTGCTCCATTCTGCTCGACGTAGTGAAGAAACACCTGCGCAGCCTGCTCCCCGCCAAATCGCTCGCGCCAGTGAGGGCACTCCGTTCCGCGATACAACAGTCCATCCCCGGGTTGCATCTCCATTGCCGACACTCCGCGCGGCCCCTCAATCCACAGTGGCCAGGGAGTATCGGCGATGAAGCCCAGACACAAACTCAGGCTGATTTCACAAGCCGGACGATCGCGATGTCTGGCCAGAACATCGCCCCGTTTGTACACACGAAGATACGAATAAGTCGGGTGCAGCGATAGACCGCTGGCTTCTTCAATCTGCGGGAGCAACTCGAGAAGAAGCAATTCCATGCGCGGCGCAGAATAGCGTGCCGGAGTGTCGGGCACCTGAGTATCTGGCAAGTATTGACCTCTACTCACGAGTTCCTGCGAGTACTCGTACAACATCCTGGCTTCGGCGCCACTGATGAGTGAGGGCAGCAGCACATACCGCTTCTCTGAGAACACGGCGGCGGCCGTGTTCATTGTTGGAGCCTGTAATGTGTTCATGAATCACCTCCAGAGCAGCACGCATGGGATCTTGTCCGAATCCGCCAATCGCAGGAGTTCGTAGCCTATCCCTGCCGTGCCTTGAAAGAGCGAAAGACTATCCGTGACGGCGGGCACCTGAGCATAGAGCCCGTACCGGCCGCGAAGTTTTGCCCGCCGGACAAGGATGCTGGCGGCACTCCGCGCCCTCTCGAGAAGGTCGGGACGGCCATGACACCTGCCGGCTTCGATCAACAAGTCGATCCTGCCGAGATTCCCACAACAGATGTGGTCGTCGGCACCGAGCGGAGTTGCCAGAGTTGTCTGGACAGCGTTATCGATATCCCGGCGGATGCCTGTAGTGTCGAGCATATTGAGACCGCCGAGCCGGCCAAAACCAATACCGGTCGCGCCGTTGCACCACGCCACCATGTACCGCTCGCCTGGTGTTCGGTGATCGCGATAGTCGGGCCAGTTGCGCATCCGATCCGCATATACTGCGGTTTCGAAGGCGATCGCTTCCTCCGCGGCATGCCGGAATGATTCTTGCCGGCTAGCTTCACTCAGGCGAAGCAGGGCATAAGCAATACCTGCTGCGCCATGACCGAATCCGGTCAAAGGACGCGGCATACGGCTTGCCTGCCAGACACGGTGGCCGGTCTCAGCGGTCACTCGTTTGTTCAATAGATGATGGCCGCACTCCACAGCACGCGCGATTGCACCGCCGTCGTGTCCTGCGGCGGACAATGCCAGCAGGCCGAGGATGCCGCCCGCGCAGCCGCCGAACACATCGAGCGTGTCATCCGATTCGATGCGTTTCGGCACAAACCAGCGGGCTGTCCTGTCGGCGAGATGCAGCAATTCGTCGTCGCCGAGCCACTGTGCGGTTCGCACCAGAGTGTAGATCTGACCTCCCAGCCCGGAGGCGCCGCCGAGAACCATTCGTCTGTTCTGAGGTGCCAGAGCCTGACTTAACTCCTTGCGAAGAGGCATCAATGCTGCCAGGGCCGTATCGCGAAAACCTGCGCCTCCCGTAGCGTGCTCGAGAGCGGCAAGAAAGAAGCCCACGCCGAGCCGGCCATCGTAGAGGTTATCGGTCATTGGAAGCATGTTCATGCGATCTGCGATCGGATCAAACGCCAGGGACAGCCACGTAAAGCTGCCATCGCGGCCGCGGATCGCCCGCTCCCGAATCTCATGCGCAATCGCAACGGCTGCGTCGATGAGTTCCTCACGATTCAACGGCTCCCCATTCATTTCACGGACCTCTTCAGGCACGGCGCCTGCCGGCGCAGATGTGGACGAAGAAACGGCATAACGCGTATACAACGCCGCGCGGATCAGATCCGTTTGCTGACGCAGATCGTGCTGGCTGAGCTTTCGGAGTGACGATGATACGCGTTCCAAACCGGTCTCCGGGAAGAAGTCGCGCGCTACGACTCGTCCGTCGGCGAACAGGTCATGACCATCGCTGATCATTCCGAAGAAAGGAATATCCAGCCGTTCCAATGCTTCCACTTCAGCGCCGTAGACTCCCCAAGGCACGGGATACTCCGGGTTTGGCGGCACAACAACCAGATCCCGGGCGAGTCGTTCCAACTCCAGGCCACTGTCGGCCGCATCACGGAGAAACTCGGGGTGCAGGCGCCGATTGTAGAGTTGCCCGTAGGCCATGGTCATCCGAAGCAGGCAACGCAGCCGTAGCCCGCGAAAAGCCCCCAGTGGCCCGTCGGCGGAGAGAAGGGTGTCGCGATGCGCCAGGAGGGTGCAATAGACGTCGCCGAAGCCGTCAATGATGTCGGAGACGTGATCGGCGGCCGAAACCAGGTCGCTTCCAAGCATGGGTCGGGCATGCGGTTCAGTTATCGCCGCGCGATACGCCAGCCGCATCCGGTCGCTGTTGATATCGTCCCAACCTGCGTTCTCGTATCCTGTTTCCGCGCCTTCCTCCGCACCGATCCCGCTCACGTCATAGCTTCCGCCTGGATGGCCGGTGATCCAGAACGGCAGCAATCCTGTGCGTGCAACGGAGTCATGCATAACCTCAAGCGCCCGCTCGTCAGCAGAATTCGCGCGCAGCCCGTCCCAGGTTTGCGGCAGTGGCTGCAGCATCGTTTCAAAATCGAGGAGCACCGGCTGATCGCCATTCGCGATGATGTTCTCCTGATGAAAATCGGTTCCGCCTAGCACGTAGGTCACGCACAGGAGCATGCCGATTCTCCTGTAATAGCGCCGCACCTGGGCCGAATCGCTGCAGGCGGCGTGTTCGATGAATTCCATCCAGCCGTGGCTTCCGCGATTCAAAACCGCCATCTTGCGTAGAAGCAGTTGACCGTTCTCCTGCCCGTGCCCATTGAGCCAGTCGACAAATTTCCAGAATGCTTCGTCGATGCCAAGATCTTTGGGTTTGTAAACGAGTTTCAAGCCGCATGCAAACGTAGGAAGCACAACATCGCGCCTCCCGTGGTGCGGATCGGAAACTCCGACTCTCAGCGCCACCACGGGCCCAAGCTCGCGGCCGCCATTGAACATTTCTGAAAGCGTGCGACGGTCTGCCTGGAGCCTCGCGCAGAACTCGACGACCTGATCGACCCAGTAGCCCACAACAGCCGAAACGAATCGGGCGAGCACGGCATATTCTTTGAAGAAAGCCAACACACCGCCGTGACGGCTGTCCTTGACGAATTGATCGTATAAGCCACGCGAGGGCCGCACATCCGTAGCCCCGTACACGAAAAATGAAAACGGATTTTGGCGAGCGACGTAGCGGCGAAACTCGAGGCCGAGGCTTCTCGCACCGATATATCCAAGATTCGCAAGCAGCTGTGACTGAAACGTGCACAGCGTAAGCTCGCTCAGATTCTGTAGCGTCACGCCGGCGCGGGCTCGCAACTCGGCAGTTGCCGCTGTGACGAACGGCATCCATACATCCCAGAAAGGAACGGATTCCCGAGCCTGATCGGCAATGGGCAGAACCCAGATATCCTCATTACCGATCGAGCCGGAACTGACATGCGGCACGAGTTCTTCCGGCCACCCAATCTGCAAAAGCAGCGTTTGCAGCCTTTCGGCCCACGCCGGCAGCGGCTGGCCTGGCGCTATCCGCACAGGCCCCAGAGCAAGCCGGCAGGTTTCATCGTCGAGCCCGTCGAGCTGCAAACGACGCTCCAGGATCCGCCGGTCTCCGTCGATCGAAAGTAGCTCGAGCCAGTACCGCAGCCTCGCGGTCGCCGCGGCATCACCGCCGCAAGCCTCGATCCCGGGGTAGCGCCTGTGACGCAACGGGGTGGCCCGAGCGACAAGATCAAGAAACTCCGGCTCCGAGTACATCATAAAAACACCTGCGCAGGTAGCGGGCGGTAACAGAAAAGTCCCTCCGTTACCGGCCGCTGGTTGGTCTTGTTGCCTTGTTTCAACTATGGATGCTGAGTTCCGGGATTCGGCGTCTGAACGTCGCAACACTTACAGTGCGTGCCATCGCTCGAGGTGCACATCATGCCCCCGCTGATTAAGGCCAGCTCCGTGTCGTTCAATATGCCGGCAGCGTGCTTTACCGCCAATACGTCGTCAATGGCATCCTCGTAATCCTGTTCCGTGAAAGTAAATCCGGCTTTCGCACCGATCTTGACAAACTCCCCGATCGTCAGTTGCCCGCCTTTCGGAACAGCCTGGATTCGTTTTTGAATTAAAGGATTGGTCTCAGCCGCCTGCATGAACCGTTTGACAATTTCGACAGACATTTATTTTGTCTCCTTTCGTGAATTGCTTTCGACGCCGTTAGAGCAATCGTCCTGCCGCAGCTGTGAAGAAGATCCACAGCGGCCTGTACGCTGATCAGCGGGATGCGGCATGTAGACTGGAAGCAAAGTACTGAGTAGAGACCATCAAAGTGATTGCCCGACACCATCAAAATGATGCGATCCGGCGAGGGGGAGCGAGCAGTGATGGCGAAATCGCATTCCCGCCTGTCGTCGCGGGCTTTAGTGCGCGTTCCTGTGCGTCAAGCCATAATCCGACACTCTTGCAAATCCCTGACGCGGGCTAAAGCCCGCTCCTACATACTTGATGCGGCATGATCGGCAATCATCGAAATCGCCGGGGAGAGATGCGGAAGCGCGGGTTAAGCACACGCTCCTTGCCGCCACGATCTGTTCCTGACGCACTTGGGAGCTGTTGGATAAAGCCGCGGAGTACCGACGGCGGCCATCCACGTTACCACGGCATAACGCATGCCGGACACGACAGGCTGGGCCGTATGGGCATATTCATGGGTACTCGGAAAGGTCACGACCATTCCGGTTTGCGGGCGGATTAAGTATTGGAAGGGTGGAAACCATAATCCGCCGCCCTCAAAATCCTCATTCAGATACCACACGACGGAGATATCTCTGTCCATTGATCGGCGCCACCGCCACTCGTAGGCGACGGGATCGTGCTCAACGGCCTCACCATCATTGTGAGGGCGGTAGAATCCGCCCGGAGGATATACAAGGACGTCTGGGCGTTCCCAGTAGTCGATTCGTAAGTCATAAAACGGCTCGACTAACTCGTCGACGATTCGTTGAACGGTGCTATTCACCGGCGACTCGACGCAAAGGCAGTCCTGGATCATCACGTTCCGCACCGTCTTATCCACGCGCCGGGGTGCCGCCAGTTGGCTGCCGTCGGCTACAGTTGCATCGCGAAGCACCGCCGGATCCACGAAGCTCACGATTTCCTGGCAGAGATGTTTCGAGACGAAGCCAGGATAGACTCGGACGCGTTGTTTAAGCATTTCCCTTTCGTCGCGCGTCATGAGTATCACCTCCGGATTCGATATTGCCTGCTCGACTGCTCTAAGCATTTCTCTATCCAGTTTTGTGGAGCGACCATCTGTCGAATCGATTGAAGGTACGTATGCTGCACCTTGGCCCGGTCGATGCACTTGCGATCAACGATTACGCGAGATCGCGGGAAGCACAAATACTCCAGACCACACTGTTGTGCACGCTTTCCTCTAAGTGCAGCGTGATATCCGCAGGTCAAGACGCGATTCACGAAGTCGTCATCTCCGGAGAACAGGATGTCTCCGTCGGGACGGATGTCGTTGTATGTCTGGATCAAGAGAGAATCGCGTACAGAATTTCAGTGGTGATTACGGGTAGCCGACTCGCTGCACCGAGCCATATGTTCAGGATATCTTTGGCGAGGTGTTTTGCGGCGTCTTTCGGATCGCAGGGAAAGGGCGCCCCATTAGACGAGGCTTCCTGCCCCTTCACCTGCTTGAGCCCGTCGAGAAGCGGGTTCAGCTGTCATCGTCGACTCTTGAACCACTGCCTTTACGCGGTTGAACATTCACTGCAGTATGCTGATGCTGCAACCTAACACAACCCACGGATATAACCGAGGAAGCAGCAGGAACGCTCGCGGCTGCCCTTTGTAGAAACCGTTCCCGACAATCTGATCGTTATCGTTGATCGCCGTGGCGTCGCTCAATACCCAACCCGCACCGTTGACAAGCCGCGTGTTGAGATCGATTATCGTGCTGCCGTTGTAAAGAAACGCCCTGATCGCTCCGCCTCCAGCGGGATCCGACCACCCGACAACCCAGTTGTGGTTGTTGATTCCGTTCGCCCCGCTGTTTTGGCCGCCCAGTGTTCCAAGGTCTTTCGCGGGCGAGTTGGGGTCGTTTGACACAAACGCGCGAAAAGGCGGAAGAAGCACAAATTGGCCGTTGTTGAGCGGATCCTGAATATCGCCTGCGGCAATACCCGCAGTGTACTGGTTCTGGTTGATTCCCATCGGCCTGGCCTTGGGGGCAGACGGCAATCCCTTAATCTGAGTCCAGGGTCCAAAACTGCCGGCCGATACGCCCCCCACGATGCTGTTTGACGCTGTTCGCATCAATCCGGTCGCCTGGAGATACTCGTTTACGGCCGTGACCTCCTCGATAAACGGACCGATCGAGTAGGCCGTCCCACCGAAGTACCAAACCCCGCTCGTTCCGCCTTGTACTCCAACGGGAATCTTGAACAAACCGTTGCTGATGGCGGCAGCGCGTTCGGAAAGAAAAATCGAACCGCCGAGGTCGGACATAACGCCGCTGGCGTAGTGAAAAGCACGCTGGGTTCCGTCAGCGCGTCGTGCCCAACCCACAATCTCGTTTTGATCGTTGACGCCTGCGGCGGAGGCTTCTGTGCCTCCAAGTGTACCGAGATCGTTCATCGCACAATTCTTGTAAACGAAAGCGCGATTAAGATTGAGGTTAAAGAAACTCAGGGTGTAGGTGCCAACCACCACTCCGTTATTGTTGATACTCCCCGAAGACGAGGCTGTTTGGCCCGGAAGCGAGCCCATGTCTACCACCTCATAGTAGTGCTGCGCATGGGCCGTGTTCTGTCCTGCGAGCAGGACGAAAAAGAGTGTGAGCGCGAATCGAGGTCTCAATAGAGTATTCATAGTGTTCTCCATACGAAGCAGCTTTGATCTCCGTGTCGCTCCCGCAATGACGTTCTTCCTACAAGCATTCTTAACGCGACGTTCAAACTGTTGCAGGCTGCGAGCTCACGAGAGTCATTGCAGAGCGAGGTCCAACTGCCGCGATGCGCGGCGTCTTCGTAAGCGAGGGCGTTACAAGGTAAGTCGCGACGATGCAAGGCTGCCCCTGTCTTATGTTTGAGGATAGGCTCTATCTCTCAAGATAGGATCACATCGCTGCGATGGGGTGGGCGCTGCCGCGATCGGAAAACGCTCGGTATGATTCCGTGCCGGGCCGCGCACGCCGAAGTCGATATAATTCAAAGCATTCCGCCGTCGATTTTTCTTGTCGAAAATTAAAGAGTCGTTCGAGCACAGGGTTGGAAGACCCAGGCGGCTGCCGAAAAGCGGCCGGAGCAGCTCTGCGGAAACAGCTATCGCCGAGCAGATCAATCTGGCATTCGGAACGACTATTAATAAGGATATGGTCCGTCGCATTCTGGCTCAGCATTACCGGCCCGTGCCGACGCAGGACGGGCCATCCTGGCTGACATTCATTGGTCACATGAAAGATAGCTTGTGAAGTCTCGACTTATTTCGATGCGAATCGGCGACATTACGAACATATTGGGTACTCGTGGTGATGGATCCGCACACGCGCTCAATCATTGGGTTTGGCATTCACCGTGGAATTGTCGACGGATTGGCATTGTGTCGGATGTTTCAGCGAGCGATTCAAAGGCAATCGTTGCCGAAGTATCTCAGCACGGACAACGATCCGTTGTATCGGTTCCACCAGTGGCAGGCCAACCTACGAGTTTTGGACGTCGTGGAAATAAAGACTGTTCCTTTCGTGCCTCTATCGCATCCGTTCGTTGAGCGACTTATTGGAACCCTGAGAAGAGAGTGTTTGGACCAAACCTTATTTTGGACGACGGCCGATCTGCAGCGAAGCTCTCGGATTTCCAAAACTATTTTAACGAGTACCGGACGCATGCCGGGTTAGATGGTCGCCTGCCAACTCCCGGCGGACCGGCATCACCGATAAGCTTTGCTTCGTATCGGTGGCAGAAGCACTGTCGTGGGTTGTACCAAACGCCGATTGCCGCGTGATTTTATCAATTCGCCATGAACACCTTGCGGCCGCCGCGACTGGCTAAAGCCGGCGCCTACAGGGCGCACTGTTTTTCGTTACGGCTTCCGCGGTGCGTCAGCAGCTGGCTCGAACTGTGCTTCCTGAAAACCGTATAGGCATTTGAAGTGTTGGATTTACGTCCAAGCAGCGTTTGCCTTCTGCCGCCGTCGACCTTATATTTATGTTGCTCAATTCCCTTCTCATGGGCCTGCGAAACCAGGCTGTAAACTTGAACCTTTCGACCTTTGGGTTATGAACCGACAATAACACTAGCGCGTCTTCGCTTTTCAATGATTTACGTTCACGGAACTAAATATACGAACAAGAGATGACCCGGAAGCCCGGAGACGGATTTCTGAGACTATGAAGCGATGCTACGCAGAGTTGCGGAAGGTCGCAAAGAAATAGTTCGCAGCTATACATCAGCGGTGTCGACCATCGTCGCTGATTTCCCGCCTACTAGACCGAAAAATTCCGAAATTAACACTTTAGGCATTGCATCTGCACTTTAACGCAGGGTACAGTGCGCCCGAAAACGAATCCGAACTATCGATCTCTACTCGCAAGTGGCAGGAGGCCAAAATGAATGCAGTCAGCAGCAGGCTGCTGTCCCTTATTGCGGTTTCAGGAGTACTTGTCACGTTCTTCGCCCCCACGAAGAGTTTTGCTTGGGGGCACACCGGACATGAAGCCGTAGCTTACGTAGCATGGCAGCAGATGAATAAGACAGCGCGGTCGCAGGCTCTAGCATTGATCAAGACGATCCCTCAGCTTACGAGCCCGACCGGTAAGAAAGTCGACGGATTCAATCAGTGGCGGGCCGAGTTGCCGCAAGGACTCTCGACAGATGATCAAAATCTGTTCCTGTTCATGCGAGCCGCAACCTGGGCGGACTCCATCAAACATGTCGGATTCAAAGATTCGGACGTTCCACCTCAAGGTGTAACGGTCGATCATCCGATCGGTTTTAACGATAAAGCGAGCCACGGCTACTGGCACTTCATCGACACCGGTTTTACGTCAGACCATTCAACAGTACCGGGAACGCCGATCCCGAATGCTGCGGTACAGATCGTGGAATTGCGAAAGGATCTCGCTACCGATACCAATGTAAAGCTCAAGGCTTACGAGCTTGCATGGCTCGAACATCTCTTGGGCGATATTCACCAACCACTGCACGGAGTGGCCCGATTCGTCGGGGGCAAGAGCGATCTCGGAGGCAATTCCGTCAAAATTACGCTTCCCATGGAGCTCGAGAAGAAGTTTGTGGCCTCCCGACCAGAGGGAGCCCCTGGCAGCGCTCCGTCCGAACTGCATGCATTTTGGGACGACTTGCCTGGAGTAACCAGTAACCCCGCTCTAGCGCTCCGGCCCGCCGCCGATTTTGCGAAAAGTCTCTCAGCGGCGCCTGCGAATGCTATAACGGACGCGAATCCGAATAATTGGTCAGCGAAGTCTTTCGATACGGCAAAAAGCGATGGCTATGTTTCACCGATCGGCGCCGGGAATGCGGCCTCGAACGGCATGGGTTTCGCCATGACCGACGCGTATTACAACCAGGCGCTTTCAGATGCGAAATCGCAGATCGCACTTGCTGGTGCACGACTCGCAAAGATGCTTAACGACATCTGGCCAGAGACCCATTGAACAGCGGGGGCGCCGGGGCGGATATAAAC
>CAVTWA010000024.1:0-217162 GCA_963738025.1 uncultured Acidobacteriota bacterium
ATCATCCTGTCGGATGGCCAAGTGATCGGGCCGGACAAAACTCATCTGGCCGCTGAGCTTCAGGGACAGGCAGAGGCAGCCGCGAAGCTCAAGCAGATCATCAATGCAGCCAAAGCACAGGGACTCGATCCGCAGCCAGAGATTGATAACGCCATTGCGGAAGCACCACGCGGGTCAGCAACCCAGCGTTATCTTGCGAACTATGCCCACGACAGGATCGGCGGTAAGGTGCGGGTGCCACCGCAGGTTCAACTGCCGCGTTTTTACAGGAAATAGTTACCGGTAACTGACACCGCTGACGCGGCTGACGGCGATTTGCTTCTTTATCCTGTTGGTTAAAAAGAGCGAAGTGGAAGGCGAAGAGGGTAGTGCGAAGACACCGAATACGTAAATGACCGTCAGTGCTGGTCAGCGCTGTCAGGCTGGCAACGCACCGCCGCCGGTTGATGTCGGTACATCCGTGCATTTCGGAGTGAAGGACACGTCCAAATTCCTCTGGATAGTGCCCACCGTCATGCTGCCATCGGGGCGCACCACGGCGCGGATAATGATGCTGGGGCCTGCGATGGGCCTGTACAGGCAGGCGGGTGGCCGAAGGTTACCTGAACTGTGATCGGCGTATCGCCACCGTTCTGTGATTTGAAGAGAATGAAGACCCGTCAGCATGCCGCGTATGTCATTCGCATCTGGAAGCTGACCAATACTTTGCTGGACAGCAAGAATTTCGACAGTCCCATCTGCGTGCCACACTGCGTTCAACGTGGCGCTGCCGTCATAAAGTGTTCGGGTCTGAGCGGATGCAAACGCTGCGGCGAAGGTGAGAAACACAGCCAAGATCGTCATCAACTTGCGCATGGAAACAGTTTAGTGGCGGCTGGCATGGACACGCAAGTGCGTGAAACTCTCAAACCGTCCACCCAGGCGTTTATTTTAATCGAATACTCCTGGCCAGCACTGATGGACTCAGGGCGGACATTGGGTTCTTAAGCAGGCAAAGCGGTGTGGATGGAAATTGCCTGAAGGGCGACGGATTGGGAACCGTGCTCTGTGTGTGTTGTGTTTAAGTTTCACCCGAGTGAGCCTGCGGGCTGATAATGGCTGCATGGACACCGACTTCAGCCGTGCATGGATGACCTTGAAGAGCCTGACACGTATTCCGTCCAGGGAACGGACGTTCTGGTTCGGCGCCTCTGTGGTCATTGCTGGCATAGCGTATTGGCTGGTTCGGTAGGTGGAATGTGGCTATGAGCCCTATCACGATCTTCGCAGTCGCCATTCTAGTGCGAGCCTACACGGTAACGCAGATTCCCACGCAAGGAACAACAAGCCCTGCCTGCATTGAACTTGTCAATCGGCCCACGTATCCGAACTGGGCGAGGATTGCAAAGATTCAGGGCACTGTAAGGGTCCATCTCGTTATCGCTCCAGACGGCGTATCCACTGAATTTACGCCGTACCGGCACCGCTTTGTCCGGAAGTTACCGCCTCACTGCAAGGAACGGAATTTCCAGCGGTGTGTTATGGATCTCACGATTTCAACTTCAAGTTTGTACTCGAAGGCGCAGCCGACGAGGCGCATACATCATTCATAATAAATCCGCCGGACGAATATGTCGTGAAATCCAACTTCAACGAATCGCTTGGTGTGGTGTACTCACAAGTGCGGCGAGAATCCTGGATCAGACGATTGTTAACAAATTCTAAATTCTGATCATGCCACGCACGTAAGATGGTTTTCTCTTCCCACACGTGCACTTCGGAGTCAAACTTCTATCATTATCTTCGTGTGAGAAATGCTATGAGACGTATTGCCCTGACGACAATATGGAGCTTCGCGATGATTGCTACGACGGTGATGCCAGCGGCGTCACAGACGCCAGCACAGAAGCCTGCATTTGAAGTGGCTTCGATCAAGCCGGGCGTTACAAGTAACATTCCTCCCTCCTACGAGGCGCAACCTGGTGGGCGCTTCGTCATAGGCAATGCCCCGTTTAAGTTGATCGTGGCACTGGCCTATACACTTCGTGACTATCAAGTGTTAGGAGGTCCCGGCTGGATTACGACCGATAGGTGGGATGTCCAGGCGAAAGCCCCGAAGGCAGTATTTCGGCAGGGTTGGGGTATCCCGAGCCCGGCAACTCCTAACCACCCGCTTTTTCTGATGCTGCGGTCGCTTCTCGAGGATCGCTTCCAATTGAAAGCCCACCCTGAGACAAGGGAAGAACCAGTATATGAGCTGACTGTTGCGAAGACGGGTTCCAGAATGAAGGTATCTGACGATCAAGCTTCAGTGGAGTTCCCCGCTGAACCGAATCGAACCGATCCCGTCCCTCGTGGGAGAACCAGAATTGGCCGGGGAGTCGGGAGGGAAAGGCAGTACGTATTGAGCAACTATTGTCCGTACTATCCGAGCTGTTGGGCAAGCCCGTAATCAACAAAACCGGGCTGACTGGTATGTACGATTTCAAGTTGGAATGGAGTCCTGAGGAGGACCGACAGCGGGGGAAACGGTCAGGCACCCCCATCCCCGAACTTCTCAGGGCCTTCATTCTTTACAGCGATTCAAGAACAACTTGGCCTCAAGCTCGAAACCGCTAAAGGCCCTGTTGAAGTCCTTGTGATTGATTCCGTGCAGAAGCCTTCGGAGAACTGATTATGCGGTACGTGTTGGCACTCGTCCTTGTTGCGCCACTAGCCCTGCCATTCCTGACTGCCGCGCAGAACCAGCCTTTGGCGTTTGAAGTTGCTTCGGTGAAGCCGAACACTGCGGGCCTTCCGCCGTTTGGCGTCATGCCGCGCTCCAATATTCCATTGGATGCTGGTGATGGTTACCCAGCCAACGGGGGCTTCTTCTCGGCAACGAATTGGCCTTTGAGCAAATATATTGAATTCGCGTACAAGATAACGGATTACCAATACCGGAGCATGCTATCGCAAATGCCTAAGTGGGCGATCTCGCCTGTTTGGTTTGATATCGAAGCCCGAACGGCGACCAATCCGACAAAGGACCAGATGCGCTTGATGATGCAGTCCCTGCTTGCGGATCGCTTCAACCTGGTCGTTCATTGGGAAACTCGGCAGCTCCCGGTCTTTGCCCTGGTCCTCGCGAAGCCCGGGAAGACAGGTCCACAGCTCCAAGCTCATCCAACGGATGGACCGTGCATCAGCATTATTAAAGCTCCAGCCCAAGCGCCGGGTTCAGCGTCGGCGTCAGGGTCAACTGTTGCTGGGGTCTGTGATGACTATATAGTGCAATTAGTCTCCGGTCAGGTGCATGTCAGAATCGTAAATGAGACGATGGAGCGGATCGCGGGCAGACTGACCGGATCGACAAACTACGTCGATCGGCCTGTGGTGGATCAGACGGGACTCAAAGGGCGTTACGATTTCAGCATTGCCTTTACTCCTGACACGAATGACAGAGTGCCCGGGAATTTCCAGGCAGACACGACAGGACCAACGTTCCTCGAAGCATTGTTGGAACAAACCGACCTCAAACTGGTCCCGCAGTCAGGGCCTGTTGAAGTGCTCGTGATTGACAGCGTGCAGCGCCCCTCGGAGAACTGATTATGCGATACGTGATAACGATCTTGAACAAATTATTGGTTGTAGCAGGTGTGTTGACCTGCGCGTGCTGCACGGTCTTCGCGCAAACAAAGCAGGCGACTGCAAGATTTGAGGCGGCAAGCATCAAGCCTGGCGTTGCAGAACAGTTATGAGACTCCTTCAGAACGGGTCCGTTTAAAGAGAAGACCGCCGCCGAGGAATATACAAAATTGTGCTAGCCCGGTGATTACAATCTCAGCTGGCCATCCTGTTGAACGAAATCTGAACGTGACGAGCGGAACTGTCTCGGCGAAGCAGAGCACGGCTAACGTTCGATGCTCATGATTGCGACGTGCAATCACAAATCCAGTCAGTACGTTTCCCCACATGGCCCATACATACTGCAACGATTCGACTGCGGCCAGGGAGCGCCACCGCGAAAATGGCCCGAAAACGAGCCTCTCAGAAAGCAAAGTCTGGTGGCGTTTTTGGCCAGACACGGAAGGCTCCGAAAATGTTTCGTGCCGCGGGCAGCCGCCACCCGGCAGCCCGCTCTTAGAGGAGGATCTGTGATACTCTCGCAGATGTGAATCTCTTATTCACTTCCGCATCCCACTTCGCTGCCTCGCTGTAGCTTAACGGCGCAGCGCCTTACCCGTATCTCATTCCAACCAAGAGGAGAAATATTCATGACTATTGTTGAAATCCGCGCCGCGGAAGGCGGCGATGACGCCAAATTGCTCGTCTGCGAGCAGTACAGCATCTATTTCAAGTTTGCGCGGCGGAGGGGGCTTTAGCCTCGACCTCCTCGAACAGCGTCCCGGCATGATCGTGTTCCGGGTCGAGGGGCCGCATGCCCAAGCCCTGTTCGCCAGCGAAAGCGGAGGCCACCGCTGGCAGCGCGTTCCGCCCACCGAGCGCAACGGCCGCATCCACACCTCGACCATCACCGTTGCGGTCCTTCCGGAGCCGGCAAGCTGCCGCGTCCAGATCCGTGACTGCGACGTGGAATGGTCCACTTGCCGCGCTTCCGGCGCCGGAGGCCAGAATGTCAATAAAGTCGAAACCGTCGCCATCGTCAAACATAAACCGACAGGTCTTACCGTGCGCTGTCAAAGCGAGCGTTCCCAATATCGAAACAAGCAAATCGCGTTGGAGTTGCTCAAATCGAGGTTGGAACAGCGAGCCGAATCGGCGATTTCAAGCACTCGAGCGGCAGACCGAAAGCGCCAAGTGGGTCTCGGCCAGCGCGGCGACAAGCGCCGGACCATTCGTATTCAGGATGGAACCGTGAAGGACCACGTTACTGGAAAAGTGTGGCGCTATGAGGATTACGCAGCTGGCATAATCTGATCATCCGTCCAGCCAGCCAGTTGCGTATGACAGTTCGTTGCGACTTGAGTTACCGCTGCGCAGGCTTGCCGAAAGCACACGCAACAGCCTGCTATCCAAGCTGCGCTTGATCTCTCGCACCGCGAGGCTTGAGTGAACTGCACGGCAACGTTACCGCAGGATCAGTTCGTGATTAATCATCCTGCCCACAGGACTGCTTCCTCGCGCATCGTCCCATATGTCACACCATGTTCTTCGAGAATCTTTGCGGCAAAACATTTGTCGAGGCTGAGTATGCCCAGAAGAAAATGCCCCTGAGCTATTCGCTTATGACCCAGGTGTTTTGCCTCCTCAGCCGCGCGGGTAAGAATTTCTTTGGTATCCGTGCTGACGGGCATTTCGGATGAGGACAATTGGCCGACGCTAATCTTCGCCTCGATCTCTTCCCGAAGCGATTTGACAGAACCCGTTTCTCCGGCGATTCTCGTAGCCAGTGCATCGTTCTCGCGAAGCATGCCCAGCAAAAGGTGTCCGCTTTCGATTGACGGGCTCCCGTATTGCACTGCCTCTTCGCGTGCGAAGTTAAATGCACGTCTAGCGTTTTCGGTATAGCGCTCAAACATCGGTGGCCACCTTTCTACTCTCCTGACGGAAATGAACGCATCCAGTGAATCTGAGTAATTATAACGTAAGCTCCGCAGCCGGGCATCATCCGCCATGAAAGCACCGCCGTGGCGCTATTGTGACAGTGCGCTGCAACAATCATCACAGAGGTTTATGTGCAACAAGCATTAGATGCGCATTGATTCCCAGCAGGCTTGGCTCACTTTCCAGCGCCCGCGCAATCTTCAACAAGCGCTCGCGGTACTCAGGCTTGATCCCGTATGGTCCAAAAACTCGATTTATCTCCGACAGCCGAAGACTGACGCATTAGCGTGATAGTCTCGGCGGATGCGAGCGGGTCTGGATCCATTTTCGTTTCTCGTCGTCTCGATGGCAGGTTGGCTGAACCAAAGGCAGCAGCAGGTCATCGATTATCTGGTCGAAGAAAATCGAGTTCTGCGAGAGCAGATCGGTTGTCGGCGCCTCCGCTTCAACGATGATCAGCGGCGTCGACTAGCGGCAAAGGCTAAAAAGTTGGGCCGGAAAATTCTGGCGCAGGTAGTCACGATCGTCACACCGCAAACGCTATTGGCGTGGCATCGGAAATTGATCGCCCAAAAATATGACGGCAGCGCACACCGCACTCCAGGACGGCCACTGACGTCAACCGAGATTTCGGACCTCGTCATTCGAATGGCCGAAGAGAATGGCGGTTGGGGATATCGGCGGATTCAAGGTGCATTGTCCAATCTCGGGCATGAGGTCGCACGGACGACGATCGCAAACATTCTGAAGCGCCATGGCATTGAGCCGGCGCCGGAACGAAATCGAAAAACGACGTGGAAGGAGTTTCTACGTCGACATTGGTCGCAAATCATTGCGACGGATTTCTTCACAGTCGAGGTGTGGACGTGTACAGGTCTGAAACGGTTTACCATTCTGTTCTTCATCGACCTGTCGACGCGACGCGTTGAAATTGGTGGTGTTGCCAGTTCAGCCAATGGACTCTGGATGCTCCAGATCGCACGAAATCTGACCGATGCCATTGACGGGTTCCTGAGAAGCAAGAGGTATCTGATCCATGATCGCGATCCACTCTATACGCGAGAGTTTCTCAGCATTATTGCGGCTTCCGGAATTGAAGCCGTCAAACTGCCGCCACGATCACCGAATCTGAATGCGTACGCCGAACGCTTCGTCCGTAGCATCAAAGAAAGCTGTCTGGATCAGATGATCTTCTTTGGTGAGGATGCATTGCGAAACACCATTCGAGAATTCGTAACGCATTACCACATAGAGCGGAACCATCAAGGATTGGAGAATCGCCTTATCGTTCCGCCGGAAATGATCGGGCCTGGGCCAGCGGTCGTCAAAAAGCGCGAACGAGTCGGAGGACTCCTCAATTATTACTATCGCGAGGCCGCGTGATTTTGGTTTTTGGATATTACGGGATCGCGCAGGGATGGCCCGTCAATGCGAACGGTATGGCAGTGATGGCGGATGCGGCTCAACATCGCCTCGACCATATTGCGGTTGCCGAGAAAGCCGGCCCATTCGTCGTATCCAAGATTCGTGGTGACGATGGTCGGTTTTCGGCGATAGCGCTCCTCCATGAGTTTGAAGAAGATGTTGGACTGCTCGGGTTTCAGATTGAGGTAGCCCAACTCATCAATCAGTAAAACGTCGAGACGAGCCAGGCGTTTGAGCAGTTGGCGCGAGGAGCGGTCCGCCAGCGACGCATACATATCATCAAAGAGATCCTGAGCTTTGACGAACTGGCAGCGATAGCCATTCTCCAGCGCTTTGAGCAGAATCCCCGACGCCAATCCGGTCTTGCCCACGCCGGTTGGGCCAACAAAAACGATGTTCTCCTTCTTGGAAACGAAGTCGAGTTCCGCGAAGGTACGGATCTGTTTGCGATTGACGCTGGGCTGGCGAGCGAAGGGGAACGTTTCCAGCGACCAGCGTTCAGGTAACTTGGCGTTGCGGATGCGCCACTCCAGAGAGTGTTCTTGTCGCGCGTGCCACTGGGCGCGCATTAGACCCGTGACGAACTCGGTATAAGGAGCGTCCTCTTTTTCAGCCGCGCGCAACTGTTCATCATAGATATCGAGAATGCGGCGGAGCTTGAGATTCTTCAGGAGTTGTTCGAGTTCTTCATTAATCTTCATCCGGAGCCCCTTTCGATTCGAGCAGGAAGTAGTCGCGAGCGATGCGGCGCAGGACCATGCGTTCGAGCCGGTCCAGATCGTAGAGGCCATAACGTGCCGCTTCCGACACAGCGGAGAGCACGGGCTGACGGGGATATTCGCGGACGATCCGCAGCAACTGGCGCAGAGCAATGGTGAGATAACGGTGTCCGCGTTTTTTGAGCGCGGCCAGATAATCGGCCAGTTCCGGAGCCGTCTGGAGGATTGCCTGTTCTTCCGGATGCGGATCGCTGCGTTTGATACCCTGGCCGCGGGGCGGCCGGTGTTCAGCTAAAGTGATGCGTTGGTAGTCGCCTTCGGGCACACGCTGGTGCGTGACAATGTGCCGCGAATCGAGTTGGATTTCGAGTTTGTCCTTGGTTTCGCGGACTTCGACGCGCCGGCCAATCCAGGCCACGGGAACCGAGTATCGGCTGGAGTGTAGAGCGACGTAGCCTTCGACATCGACGATGCGTTCATGAAGCCGATAGACCTCTGGAATCCAGACCGGGAGCGGTTTCAGATGCAATCGTTCGACGGCGAACAACTCGCGGGGAATGGCACGGATATGTTTCTTGTAGGTGCCGTTGACACGATCGCACCATTGGCGCGCCTGCTGATTCAAGTCCTCCCAACTGGAGAATATCCGGCCTGCAAGGAAGTTGTTGTCGATAAAATCGAATGGCCTCTCGACGCGTGCCGAGCGATTGGCATCGCCACGCTCGTGAGCCGCGAAGCAAAAGCCGAAGCGTCCACCAAACGCCTCCATCTCGGGAACCGGAACCATCGCCGCTCCGGTTCCGCGCAACACCACGACATGAGTGTTGTCGATCATCACGCGCCGGGTCGCGCCGCCGAAGTAGCGCAGGGCATCGGTCAGAAAGACTTTGCAGTCGAAACGTTGAAACGTCGGATAACACTGAAAGAACACCATGCGCGAGTAGCACAGCACGGCCGAGGCGGTCTGGATGCTGCGCTTTTTGCCAGCGATTTCCGTCTCATGCGGTGACGTGTCGTGTTGCAGTTCTTCACCAGGCTCGAAGTGATATTGGCCGGCGGCAACCTTCGGTTCCTGACCGATGCCGTTACGGCGGCAGAAGGCCGTCAATGCCGGATAGGACACCTTGGCTCCACGGCTCACCAGTTCCTCATGGACCCGGACCAGATTCCCTTTGTGGCTGGCCAACAGTTCCAGGATCTGGATTCGGTAAGCTTCGGCTTTCTCGGGACGGATCAGCACTGGTAACGCCGATGAGTTCGACCGCAGGACTTTGCGCACGCTCAGACGAGATACGTTCAACACCCGGGCGATCTCGCGTTTGGAGACTCCCTGCGAATAGAGCTCCAGAATCGCGGTCCGTTGACGTTGGCTCAACATGGTCATGCTCCTTTTCAATACGTTCGGCCAGATGCGTGAGATCCCGCACGGCGCACTCGATCTTGCGCTGTGCATTCTCAAACTCGATGTTGCCCATCAGCGGCGCGGCGCGCGCCAGACGCCGGCTGGCACGGTTGGTGATCGCGAGCACCATGGTCAGATCCCGCAACAGTTCATCGGCTGGAGACTCGGGCTGCGGCGAGACCTGTTGGTGCGCTTTTAAAAACAGTTCGGGAGAATCCAGAATCCGTTCGCGTATGGATGCCGATGCGTCACGCCAGGCCGCATACAGTTCACCGGCTTGGCGGCTGCTGAAGCGGTACTTCGAAAACGCAGCGGCCATGCGTTGGCAATCCTGGGGATTGGCGCGAGCCACCGGCGCCAGATACTTCATCGCGACATGGGCCGAGATCTCGCCGGCGCGGACGCGCTCTTGCACGGTTTCGGGCAGCTGTTCCACCAGAGCCAACCGGCGCGAGACCCAGCTCGCGCTGCGATCGAAGCGTCGCGCCAGATCTTCCAGGCCGTAGCCGAAACGTTGCTCCAGCTCCTGCAGCAGCCAGCCCTGCTCCAGTGCCGTCTCCTGTTCGGAAAAACGCATGGACCGATCCAGGACCAATGCGTCGGCTTCGCTCATGTCCCAGATCACCGCTCCGACCGTGTCGTGACCGAGTTTCTGCAAAGCCGCCACGCGTTTGTAGCCGTCGATCACCAGATATCGATCCGGACCTTTCGATACGGCGATGACCACGATTGGCGTCTGTTGTCCCGATGTGGCCAACGAGGTCATTAATCGCCGTTGCCGTTCCGGATTCCGAACACGCAGATGCTCAAACCGGCGGTCCAGTTGGTGAAACTCCAGTTTCATTCTCCGTCCCTACACGCACCGACTCTCGTACAAGACGGATCTGGTCTTGCGCCGGATTGGGGCGAAGTGTGTCCGCAAGCCCCGTGGAATCAATTGGATAAGCCCTGAACTGGTCTTGCGCCGCCCGAAGTAGGATTGCGCCGAAAATCCCAATGAAATCAGCGCCTTTGACCCCGAACTCGTCTTGCGCGATATCCCACGGAAGTCGGTTCAGTGGCGAAGGCAGTCGTAGTGGCTCGGGTGGTTGATCTGGCTTGCCACGCTCTTGGATTCGGCGGGCGATGAAATAGTCGGCGTTCCGATCCCGCCACGACTTCTGCGTCTGGACTCGCCGGGCCGATTGGCACCCTGGCTGACCACACGCTCGTTGACGCAATCCCACTCGTGGATCCGGTCGAAACCATCGGCGGCAAATACAACAAGGTCGCTTTGGAGCATCAGGCATGGCGACCCATGATCGCCACACCATCAATAGAAGGAGAGATTCAGTTCAGTTTTCTCGCAGCTGGCTCAGTCTTGGCGAGCATAGGTGGGTCACTTCTCGCGAGTGCCGAAGGTCAACCCCTCGATTCACAAACCGTGCTCAACATTTCCACAACGGAGTCCGGATGATTCAAGCCTCTCGCCAGATGCGACCCGCGCTTGGTTAGGGATTTCACGTACACGCTGTCAACGTAAGGGGTGCGATCCTTCCAGCACCGGAACATAATGCGAATCCATTTGTAGGCAAGAGCACGCACCGCGGCGTGATGATCCTTGCCTCGCCCACGCTGCTGCTGATAGTAGAGTTTGGACCAGGCGCAGAATCTCCATGCGCAGTTGGCAAACTCGTGGAACGTTTGCAGCAGGAACTTCGGACAGGCCAATCGCCGATGAACCCATATGGCTTTCCCGCTGCGTTCCGTTACCGGCGCTATACCCGAGAACTCTTGGAGCTCGAGAGCGGTTTGAAAACGATCCCGATCTGCGCCGAAGGCCGCCAACAATCGCGGGGCTAAAACTTTCCCCGCTCCCGGGAAACTTTCAAAGACGACCCGATCGGGATGCTGCTGAAAAAGCCGCTCGATCTCCTGATCATAATTTTCAATGGCCAGCCGTAATGGTCGGATTTGAGCGACCAATGCCTGCACCATCATCACGCTGGCCATCACCACAGCTGCGTCCAATGTCAGCGGTTGCGCCTTTTGAATTTGCTCCACTCGTTCATCGAGCGTTTCACGGTTGGGCCGTCCATGCTTTTGATAAAATTCTCGAATCCGAAACGGCCGGCTCTTCTGCAGCTCCACCAACGTCGGCCACTTCTCCAAGAATGCACAAGCCTGCTCACTGCCGAGGTTTCCTGCCCATTCCAATGCCTGCGGAAAGTAGCTCTTCAACACACTTGTGAGTTGATTAGTCCGCGCGGTCGTATCCTCGACCAGCTTTCGCCGACCCTCCGTCAGTAACTGCAGAGTGCGCGTTTGCGCGTCACCCGGCACCCACGCTCGAAAGCGGTCCGGATTTTGTCGGACCATTTCGCCCAGCAGCTCCGCATCCGCGGGATCGCTTTTCGCTCCACTGGGATAGAGCGCCTTCCGGTACTTCGCCAAGGACTGTGGATTGACCGGATAGATCGCCAGAAAGTCTGTGCTCATCAATGCATAGATCAACCCTCCACGCGCCTGTTCCAACACAACCGCGACTCGTTTTCCCCCGTATCGGCTTCGCAGTTCGATCAACCATTCCTGCAATGATTCTCCACTGTGCTTGACCGCGTACTTTTGTTTGCCTCCCGTTCCGACGTTGTACTCCCAAACCTGGTGGGCTTCATCTGCCCAATCGATGCCAACCCACGCCACGATCTGTTCTTGGCCATTCATTTCGTCTGCCTCTTTTTCTCCGACATCACCGGAAAAACCTGCATTCCTTATAGCCGAGTCCTCGAAGGACACCATCTGAGTGTGCATCTGTTCTCCGGACTTGGCTCTGGCTCGAACGTCTACGATTAACCATCATGTGATCGAAGTGCCTATTCGTAACCAGAGCCATGTCGGCCCGTGGAGTTTTCCACATTCCCACAGCCCCGCTTAAAGAAAGAAAAAGAAGCAAAAAGAAAGAAACCGCTGCGACGAACACCACCTCTTCTTTTGCCGCTCAATCCGCTCCCTAATACCTATAAGAAGTGCTTTTCGACGGCCAAACCATGCCTGAACAGAATAGATCCCCGCAAACGCCGTAGCGTTTACGCATCGCAGCCACTTGGATGAGTTATCAGTTAACCAACCAACTGCAAATCCGCAGTTTTACGTCCCAAGCGACGTTCACACTCCACGAATGAGACTCAGAAGTTCATCGTCGACGGGATACAATGACGTAAACACAGGGGAGGCTCCTTATGTTTTGGTCACGAATTAAAGATCAACTTAAGCTCCATTCTGCACTCACCGACGCTGGCTATGCGGTTCCTCACCCCGAAGAGGAAAGGGATCAGTTCAATTCAGCGGTCAACACACTTATGACTGATACGCTCATCTATTCCTCGTTCGAGACTCACTTTGACGCTACCGGGGCTTCGCCTTCTATTGACACAGGTTCTACCTTCGATGCTGGCGGCGGCATGTCCGGCGGCGGCGGAGCAGACGGAACATTCTGACTTGTACTTTTCTTAAGACGGAGCATCCATTGCTTCCGCGGCAGAGACGCAGCAGAAGGATGATTGAGAAATCTCCAGAAACGTCCCCATCCCGTTTTCACTGGACGTGTATCAGGTATCTCGGACAACCCATAAAGTTCCAGAAGTCGCATTCTGTAACATTGCGACATTACTTCCGTCAAGGCGACCTATGAGACTCGACGCAAGTGCATCGGATGAGCAGTGGGAGCGGCGCATTAAGAGCACGGCGATTTCCTTTTGCGGTTCTATTTCCGGAGGTGTAATGTCCGGCAACATGCAAAAAAGATATTTCTTCAATCACCGCAATCGGCGGCTCGTCACTGGCGTACTCACCTTTGTAATGATCAGCACTATATGGGGCTTCACGCAGGGACCAAACCGATTCTCGGGGAAAACCGTGTCCATGGATCTTGCGGGTGACGTTCGCGATTTCTT
Organism: uncultured Acidobacteriota bacterium; assembly: GCA_963738025.1. GTDB lineage: Bacteria > Acidobacteriota > Terriglobia > 20CM-2-55-15 > 20CM-2-55-15 > 20CM-2-55-15. The sequence goes on from CAVTWA010000024.1 coordinate 13,005, forward strand.
CCAGGTGATTGCGCCGGCCAGCGGCCTTCAAATCAACCTAGATCCGTCAATTAAGCGTAGTATCACGATCCACGTCAAGGATATCCCATGGGATCTGGCTCTCGACACTGTCTTGAAGACCTCCGGTCTAAACGCGGATTTCGATGGAACGCGCCTAAGCATCGCCGCTGCGAATCCCGTCCTCGGTCAGGATCACGCCCTAATGGGAACGGTAACCATTGAAGGTAAAGTTATGGAATTCAATCTTCAGAACCCACGGACAATCATACGAGTGAGCGCTCCAGGCCTTGATGGAACCACACAGCCTTGGCGGATCGAATGGGAAAGCGCCGCAGATCTCCTGGAAACAGGCATAAAGCCCAACACGTTAAAAGTCGGTGATCAGGTCATCGTTAACGGAAACCTCACCCGGGCGAATACGTTGCGGCTAATCATTGTAAGGCGGCCGTCCGATGGCTTCAGCTGGGGAGACACGAATTTGTTCTCGTCTGCGCCTTCTGACGGCGTGATGTTTGTGACCGGCTCCGCCAGATAAACAGGATGAAGAGAACCTGGTAAGCATTCCGACGAAGCGATCACGTTGGCTCACCCCGGCGGCGCCGGTGAACATCCTCGTCATCGACGCGCATCGAACGTCAGTCCCAGAATTGAGTAGCCGAAACGAACGCAGACCCCGTACTGTGCAAAAACTCAAATCAATCGAAATCATTGAAAAAGTCGGGCTATGGGATGTGCATGATAACCTGCGGTCATGCGCACGTTACTGGACCCGTTTTCCTTCCTCGTCGTTTCCTTGTCCGGCTGGATGAACCAACGTCAACAGAACGTCATCCATTATTTAATCGAGGAAAATCGGGTCCTGCGAGAGCAAATAGGCAACCGCCGTATGCGTTTCAGCGATGACCAACGTCGCCGATTGGCAGCCAGAGCGAAGACAATCGGCCGGAAGCTCCTCCACGAGGTGGCCACCATCGTCACTCCCGAGACGTTGTTGGCCTGGCATCGAAAGCTGATCGCCAAGAAGTATGATGGGAGCGCCAACCAGGGTCCCGGACGCCCACGCACCGCCGCCGAGATCGCTGCGCTGGTGACGCGTATGGCCAAGGAGAATCGAAGCTGGGGTTATCGGCGGATTCAAGGCGCACTTTCCAATCTCGGTCACCTGCTAGCGTTTAAAACTATTGCCAACATCCTGAAGGAGCACGGCATCGAACCGGCGCCCGAGCGCAGCCGAAAGACGACGTGGAAAGAATTTCTCAACCGACATTGGGAACAGATTGTGGCATCGGACTTCTTTACCATTGAAGTCTGGATGCCGACAGGTCTGCAGCGGTTTATTGTTCTCTTCTTTATGGAACTTTCCACACGGAGAGTCGAGATCGGAGGAGTGGCAAGCAAGGCGAATGGATTATGGATGGCGCAAATTGCCCGGAACATCACCGACGAGGTGGATGGCTTCTTCAAGGGAAAGCGATATCTGATTCACGATCGCGATCCTTTATATACGCGGGAGTTCCGGAACATGTTGGCAGATGTCGGCGTAGAATCGGTGAAATTACCGACCCGATCGCCGAATTTGAATGCCTACGCTGAACGTTTTGTAAGGACCATTAAGGAAAGCTGCCTGGAGCAGATGATTCTCTTCGGAGAAGATTCATTGCGGACCAGCATTCGCCATTTTGTGGACCATTATCACCTGGAGCGCAATCATCAGGGCCTGGGGAACCGGTTCATCATTCCAATGACAGAAAAGGTCAAGACGGAAGGGCGAATCGAGCGGCGAGAGAGACTCGGCGGGCTGCTGAACTACTATTATCGGGCGGCGTAGCTCTTCTTCAGGACCTCAGCACTGCAACGCACTGCAGCGGCGTGCATCACGCCAGGGAATCTCACGTCATAAACGGAGAGTCTGATCGTCCCGGCCGCGTTTCCTAAAGGAATTTGGAAAAGCCCTCGGCTGGCAACAGAAGGCATTTTCTCGGTTGGATCGTGTTTTTGCACGTTACGGGGTGAGGGATTCTTTCCACGTTGTTTTTCGACTTCGCTCCGGCGCCGGCTCAATGCCGTGTTCCTTCAGAATGTTGGCAATGGTCTTAAACGCAAGGAGGTGGCCGAGATTGGACAGCGCTCCCTGAATTCGACGATAGCCCCAGCTCCGATTCTCCTCGGCCATTCGAGTAACCAAGGCAACGATCTCGGCAGCGGTTCGTGGTCGTCCGGGCGCACGGTTCGCACTCCCGTCGTATTTCTGGGCGATCAATCTTCGATGCCACGCCAACAGAGTCTCGGGAGTCACGATAGTGGCGACCTCACCGAGAATCTTCCGGGCCACTTTCTTTGCCTTTGCTGCCAGCCGGCGACGCTGGTCATCGTTGAAACGCATTCTTCGAGTACCAATCTGTTCTCGAAGGACTCGATTTTCCTCCATTAAATATGCGATGACATGGTGTTGATGTTGGTTGAGCCAACCGGCGAGGGACACGACGAGAAAGGAAAGTGGATCCAATCGAGTGCGCATGGCGCTGGAAATTATCGCCCAGAGTGCCGCCTCTCACTCCAATCATTTCAATCAGATTGAGTTCTTGCACAGTACGGGATGAACAAGTTCATCAGGCTGCGCTGGACGTGGAAATCTGCACAAAAAGTGCACACTCACGAAAGTGACCTTTGAACCCTGCGTTTTTACCCTGCCAGGTTATTGAAGGGAAAGTGCCTAGGGACGGAGTTGAACCGCCGACGCCGGCCTTTTCAGGGCCGCGCTCTACCAGCTGAGCTACCTAGGCTCGTCGAACCCTATAAAGTTAACATACTTGAACCGTCCTCCGTAAGCACGGAGGCGTGGGCTTTCAGGCCTTATCAAATGCCAAAACAAAGCAAACGAAAGAAAGCCGCAGGCGTGGGGCCACGCCTGCGGGTGTTACGTGACTAGAAGCAGATTAGTTCGGCCGGGGAACTCCAGTCGGAGAACCCCAGTTTGCCGAAGGCACGGACCTGGAAGGTGTATGTCCCTCCCGGGGTGAGATCGCTGAAACGCGGAGTCGGTCTCGTACTGGCCAGCATGATGTTTATCCACTCGACCGGGCTGGCATCCGCCGGAACCCTCCCGTAGCGAAGGTCGTAATAAAGCGCCTTCGCGACAGGACGGATAACGACGAGCAGCTGGCCCGAGGTGCCCCGTTTCACTGCTGCGATCGATGGCGTCGAAACCGGTTGAGGTGGAGTCCGTTGGCCCATCATGGACACAGCGAACCCGCTCGACAGAAACGCCGCCATGTCGTTGTTACACGCCACCTCGACATAGTGTCCGAGCTGACGGAACATGACGATCACCTCTGCGCGCCGCCGATTGCGCTCGGCGAAAATGCTTCTGCCTCCATCGAGAGCGGCAGCGGCGGCGCCCGTGAATGCGTCGATACCCGCCTTGAAAGCGGACATCTCGACAGGCGGATTGGGATATTCCGGATTGTTGAACATGCCATCGTGTACAGCATTCAGACGCTGTATCAGATCACCGTCCGACGTCCGGGCAACTCCCAGCAACGGTTTAATCAGGTCCAGTTTTGGTCTTCCCATAAGGTAGCCCTCCTTGTATTGACGATATTTGGCCGGCCGAATGGCGGCCATACTATGTAAATCAATTTTCAAAAAAAACTAGATCGTGGACAACGCTCTTTGACGCAGCGCTGCGGGCGCTTCCGCCCACAAAACCAACACGTTACCGACAGGAAAATTTTTTTCGCCGAGGCCCCTTTTTTGTAAGAAAAATGGCGCGCCGAGAAAATTTACGGCACAGTCCTGCGGATCTTTGCGGATCTCCAGTTGATGAAAGTGGCAGGAGACTTTGTATCCAACAACCTGCAGTTGACGAAGGTGCGGCGGGAAGCCTGCACCACGTCATTGCCGTTGACAGAAGTCGCGGGAGACGCCGGAGGCACGAACCTCAGGTCGACGGAAGTGACAACAAAAACCATAACCACGGCTTTTCTGTTGACGGAGGTGGCCCGGCCATCCTGAGCCAAAGCTCTGGAGTTGACGAAAGTGGCTGGAAAAACCAGAGGCAAGAACTTCGAGTTGACGGAGGTCGAAGGGAATGCCACAACCAGGACCTTGAAGTTGACGAAAGTCGGCGCGAAAGCGGCCGGCAAAAATGTCGAGTTGATGAAGGTTTCGGGAGGAGCCACAGGCAAGGACGTCGAGTTGACGAAGGTGACGGGAGAAGCCACAGGCAAGGACGTCACGTTGACGAAGGTGGCGGGAGAAGCCGCAGGCAAGGACGTCGAGTTGACGAAGGTGGCGGGAGAAGCCGCAGGCAAGAACGTCGAGTTGACGAAGGTGACGGGAGAAGCCGCGGGCAAGGACGTCGAGTTGATAAAGGTGGCGGGAGAAGCGGCGGGCAAGGGCGTTGAGTTGACGAAGGTGACAGGAGAAGCTACAGGCAAGAATGCCGAGTTGATGGACGTGTTACGAAAAGCCAGAGCCAAGAATGTCGAGCTGACGAAGGTGGCGGGCGAGTCATACGCCACGGCTTTGCTGTTGAGGAAGGTGCCACGGAAGCAGGCGCGACGACCCGTGCCGTTGACGAATGTGATGGGAGGAGACACAGCCAACACTTTCGAATTGATGAAAGTGGCTCCCACCGCCGGAACCAGGAACTTGAAGTTGGTGATGGTGGCTGCAGCAACCTTGACAAATGTTGTCCGATTTTGTGCCTCCTGTGCTTCTTGTGTTCCGTTCCTTAACGCGGTCATAGACCGCGCCTGCAATGGGGTATACTCCCGCGCATGTCACCTACACGACGTGATGTCCTGAAGACGGCGGCACTCGGTTCGTTGGCAATCGCTGCCGGTGTCGACGACGTTTTCGGTCAGGCGGGGCCTGCGAAGCCGAACATCGTCTACATGATGGCGGACGATATGGGATACGCCGACGTCAGCTGTTATGGCCGGCCGGATCTGAAAACCCCCAACATCGACCGGATCGCCGCGAAAGGCGTTCGGTTTCTGCAGGGGTATGCCAACTCCGCAGTCTGCACCGCGACGCGGACCGCCCTCATCACCGGCCGCTATCAATACCGCCTGCGGCTTGGTCTCGAGGAGCCGCTCGGCGCCGGAAATACAGTGGTGGGGCTGCCGCCGGAGCATCCGACGCTGCCGTCGCAGCTGAAGAAAGCCGGCTATTCGACGACTCTCATCGGCAAGTGGCATCTCGGCGAACTGCCGAAGTTCGGTCCGCTCAAAAGCGGCTACGACCACTTCTATGGATTTCACAGTGGTGGCATCGACTACTATCGGCACGAAGGCACCGATCACAAACCCGATTTCTGGGACGACGACACACCCATCGAGCATATGGGCTACGCCACTGAACTGTTCGGTAATCGCGCCGTCGACGTCCTCAATGGGTATGCGAAAGCGCGCCAGCCCTTCTTCCTCAGTCTGCATTTCAATGCGCCGCACTGGCCGTGGGAAGCGCCCGGCGATCAGGCAGAATCCGAACGCCTGAAAACGCGCGCTCTGGCGGCGTACGATGGGGGCACGCAGAAGACGTATCAACGCATGATCGAGGCCATGGATACGCAGATCGGCCGTGTGTTGAAGGTCCTGGACGATAACCGCGTGGCGAACAATACCATCGTCATATTCACGAGTGACAACGGCGGCGAGCGATTTGCCGATACCTGGCCGTTTACGGGCCGAAAGACAGAGTTGCTCGAAGGCGGCTTGCGGATCCCGTCGATCATCTCGTGGCCGGCCCGTCTGCCGCAGGGTAAAACCAGCGATCAGGTGTCGATTTCGATGGACTGGATGCCAACCCTGCTTGCCGCGGCAGGCAGCTCGCCGGATCCGGATTATCCGATGGACGGCATTAACCTGCTGCCGATGCTCACCGGCGCGGCTCCGATCCGGCCTCGCACGCTGTTCTGGCGGTACAAAGCCAACGCCCAGCGCGCGATTCGGGACGGTGACATGAAGTTTCTGAAGATTCTGAACAACACGTTTCTCTTTAACGTCGTCGATGATCCGATGGAACGCGCCAACCTGAAGGACCGGCAGAAGGACGTCTATGACCGGCTCGTCGAGAGATGGCTGGAATGGAACCAGACGATGCTGCCCGAAGTAAATGAGAGCGGGACCGGCGGAATCACCGGAGCCAATCAGGCGGACCACATCGGCACGCCCCCGGCGTCGCGGACCGCGGATAATCCCGAGCCGCTGCCGACCAAATAGGGGAGGAACACAAGAAGCACAAAAGGCACAAGAAGGAGACTCCCTTCTTGTGCCTTTTGTGCTTCTTGTGTTCCTCTTCCCCGCGCACGAGGTCAGTCGTCGATTTTCAGCGTACGCTCGATCAATATTTTGAGGCGATTCGTGCGGGATTCGGGTGTGCGGTAATGGAAGATCGCGAGGAGATTGTGCCGTCGCTGGTTTTCGGTCAATTGCCGCCATGCCTGTTCGGCGCCGCGATGGCGGGCAAACTCCAGCCGGATCATAGGGGGGAGGTCGTGTTCCGCTTCCATCGCCTCCATGACGTTTTCGGCGATGCGCTCGGCGCGCCTGCGGCGGGTGTCCGCGGACTTCGCATCGGCAATCTGGTCCACCAGCCATTTGCGGACCGAATAACTCAACCGGTCAAACCATTTCCGTAACGCGCGATCCTCATTCAAGGCCTTTTCGAGTTCCACCGGAAGCTGGATGATGCGCGGCGAAAGATCCGGCGTCAGGGTAAATACGGCGGTGCTGCCGGGGGCGATGCCTGCGGCTTTCTGCATCTTTTTATTGACGAGCATGAAGTGGCGGCCCGATCGGGTTGGGAGTATAGCGGCGCGAAAGGGAATTCCTTTTATTTCGGCATTTACCCGCAAGGTGCCGCGCGTCTTCCAGATTTTTTCGACGCTGAAGGGAATGTAGATGATGACCCAGTTGAGGCCGTTGCCGGGGAGTCGTTCGAGCGTCGCGCGAAAGGTTTTCGAGGCGGGGGGATCTGATGCCATTTGGGCGGTAATTGAAACACAAAGGCACCAGGGCATAAAGGCACTAAATTGTGTAATGATCACAGCAATGGATCGAACGTTCTTACTGGTTGGATCGGTTCTCGGCTTTCTTGCCGTGGCCTTCGGCGCCTTCGGCGCACATGCGCTCCGGGCACGGCTTTCGCCGGACATGCTCGCGGTTTTTGAAACCGGTGTACGGTATCAGATGTATCACGCGTTCGCAGTGCTGATCGTTGCCGCCGCGATCGGCCATATGGGACCCGCCCGCCTTCTTGTAATAGCGGGTTGGTCGTTTTTCGCCGGCGTTGTTTTGTTTTCCGGCAGTCTTTATGTGCTGGCGCTTACCGGCGTCGGAATACTCGGAGCTGTCACGCCGTTTGGCGGCCTTCTGTTCCTGATCGGCTGGGCCTGTCTGGCATTGTTCGCGCTGGCACGATAGATCACCACGTTGAGTGTTTTTCCAAAGTTCTTCCTGTCTTTACTGCTGATTTTTGACTTGGGCTATTACGTTCAAGCGATCCGCGGCGAATACCAGATCCTTGCGCACAGGAAGTCCGTCGATAAGCTGGTCGCAAATCCAAAGACTCCGCCAAAGCTTCGCCAGCAGCTGGAGCTCGTTCAACAGCTGCGCGCTTTCGCGAAAACGGAACTCCAATTACCGGTCGACGGCAGTTATGCAAAGTACGTCGATGTGCACCGGAAATATGTGGTGTGGACCGTTCAGGCGGCGCCGCAATTTTCGCTCGAGCCCAAGGTCTGGCGATATCCGTTTGTCGGAGCGCTCGCCTATCGTGGATATTTTTCTGAGAAGAAGGCTCGCGATTACGGCGCAGGTATAGCGAAAGAAGGATTTGACGTGTATGTAGACGGCGTTGAGGCGTACTCGACGCTGGGCTGGTTCAAAGACCCGCTGATGAGCACGTTCATCGACGACAGCGAGCCGGAACTGGCCGAACTGCTGTTTCACGAACTCGCCCACAAGCGTGTGTTCGCGGCCGGGGATACGGATTTCAACGAGGCTTATGCCACGACCGTCGGCCAGGAAGGCGCACACCGATGGTTGCGGGCGAAGGGCGATCGCGACTTGCTGGACAAATATGATATTTCTATCCAGCGCGATCGGCAGTTCGTGCGTCTCGTGATGGGCACACGTGAACGGCTGCAGAAGCTTTACGGCGATGCACGGATATCAGGCGCGAAGCCCGGCGACCTGGCGCGCGACAAAAAGCGCGTGTTCGACGATCTGCTCCGGGAATACGAGGAACTGAAAGCAACGTGGGGCGGCTATTCCGGCTACGATAACTGGTTTGCCCACGACTTGAACAACGCAAAGCTGAATACGGTCGCTAATTATTACGATTACGTCCCCGGTTTTCAGCGGCTGCTCGAAGAGAACGGCGGGGACATGGAGAAGTTCCATCGAGCCGCCGGACAGCTTGCGAAGGAACCGAGAGATGAACGCCATCGAAAGCTGCGGTAGGTGTGGACATTGCAGGCGCGGTCTGTGACGCTACGTGTCCAAGACAGAATGGCCAGAGAGCTGCATTGAATGTAGTGAATGCGAATGCAATGTAAACCTGGTTTGGCGGCAACACTGGTGGGCCAGTCCCCGCCTAACTTAGGCGGGGACTAAGAGACACTCACACTCAAACTCCGATGTAGCGGAGGGCGAGGCTGGTGATGTCGTCCGACTGGGGAAGGCCGGTCGAGAAGATGCGGACTTCGTCGATGATGTTGTTCACGATGCCATCGACGGTGAGGGTCGCGCTTCGTTCAAGGAGGCTCTGGAGACGAGTCTCGGAAAACTCAACCTGGCTTACATTGGTTGCTTCGATGACCCCGTCGGTGTACAGGACGATGCATTCACCCGGCCGCAGCCGGAGATGGCCGGTTTCAAATGTGGCGTTTTCGAGCGCTCCGACGATCATGCTCGCCGGTTCTGCGAGGACGTTCAACTCACCCGACTGCATCAGCCGATAGGCGGGATTATGGCCACCGATGCAGTACTCCACTTCTCCCGTATTCGGGTGCAGGATTCCGTAGAATATCGTCACGAACATCGCCGAATCGCTCTGGCGAACCAGCACATCGTTGACGTATTTCAGGCATTCGCCCGGCGAGATATTCTGCAGCGCCGTCGCTTTCAATAGCGTGCGGCAGACAGCCATCAGGATCGCTGCCGGAACGCCTTTGCCGGAGACGTCGCCGATCACGAATCCGAGGCGGTCCTTATCGATCAGGAAAAAATCGTAGAAGTCGCCGCCGACCTCGCGTGCCGGCGTCATGTGGGCGTGAATGGCAAATTCGGAACGCGATGGAAATGCCGGGAAGTCCCGCGGCAAAATCGATTGCTGGATGCGTGCGGCGACGCTGAGTTCGTGCTGGATTGCGGTGAGTTCCTCGCGCGCGCGGAGGCCTGCCTTGATGCCTTCCAGTTCCTGGATTGTCTTATTGAGAGTGACTTCGAAGTCCTGAAAATCGATCGGCTTCACCAGAAAGTCGTAGGCACCGCGGTTCATTGCGGTTCGGATATTCTGCATGTCGCCATAGGCGGATACGATGACGGCCTTCAAGATCCGGTTGATGTCGGTCAGCCGCGACAACAGCGTCAGGCCGTCCATGACCGGCATATTGATATCGCTCATGACGATATCGAGGGCGGGGTCCTCCTTCAGTTTGATCAACGCCTCTTCGCCGTTCTGGGCAAAGACAAACTCGAACTCGCCCTCGCGGATTCGTTTGCGGAATCGCTGTTTTATCAGAAGCTCGAGATCGGGTTCGTCATCGACAACCAGAACTTTGAACGTCATAGACACCGCACCTCAGGAGTTCCCGGAATTTTTCGGAATGATAATAGTAAACTCGGCATATTCGCCAGGCTCGGAATCGACGCGTATCTGTCCTTTATGTTCCTGTACGACGATGTCATAACTCATGGATAATCCCAGACCCGTTCCGGATCCCGTCGGCTTCGTTGTGAAAAACGGCTCGAAAACTCTTTTTCGTACGGCGTCCGGGATGCCGTCGCCGTTGTCGCGGATCCGAATCTCGATGTAATCGCCGCGATTTCTGGTACTGGCGGCCACCGTTGGAGAAAAGCCGTCGCCCAGGCGCCGCTTTTTTTCGTATGCCGCGTAACACGCATTGTTCGCAATGTTCAAGAATACGCGACTGAGATCATGCGCGACAACCTTTACCGGCTCGATGGAAGGATCGAGGTTCTCCTGAATCGTCACGTTGAAATTGGAGTCCTGGGCGCGCATGCCATGATAGGCAAGCTTGACGTATTCGGTGAGGAGCGAATTCAGGTTGGTAATCTGCCGTTCACCGGCCTGTCCGCGGGAGTGCATGAGCATGTTGCGGACAATGCCGTCGGCACGCTTCCCGTGTTCCTGAATCTTCGAAACGTTGGTCTGAAGATCTCGAAGGATCTCCTGCAGGTATTCCCACTCTTTGGGCGGCAGTTTTTCGCATTGCTGCTCGAGCGATTCTCGAATTTCATCGACCAGGCTGACGCAGACCTCGGCAAAATTAGTAACGAAGTTCAACGGGTTCTTGATCTCGTGAGCAATGCCGGCGGTGAGGGCTCCTAATGAAGCAAGCTTCTGCTGAACCAGCAACTGATCCTGCGTTCTGCGCAATTGATCCAGGGCCTTTTCCAGCTCCTCGCTCTTGTTTCTTTCCTTCTCGTGGGCAAGCGTGAGCTGCCCCCGGGCTTGCAACAGGCGGCCGGCCATATCGTTGAATGCGCGCGCCAGATCGGCAAGTTCGTCGCTGCCTTTGAGCTCGATCTGGTGATCCAGATTGCCGCTCCCGATCGATGCTGCGCCGGCTTTCAGGCGAAGCAGGCCGCGGGTTAACTGTCCGGAGACCAGGAGCGCCACGCCCACCGCAACAACCGCAGAAACGACGAAAATCAATATCGCGATGCGATCGGTCAGTCGGGCCACCTGGTAGAAGTTGGAGCTGGCGGCATCGACACGACTGTTTTCGGCAGCCTGCAGCTCCGGCAGACGCTTCTGTAATATGTCCTGGCTGAGAGGCTCGGCGGTCACCGCCAGTTCGGTAATGGCTTTGGTCTGGTTGACGCCGAAGTTGGTGTATACGGTGCGCCAGGAATTTTCGAGAGTCTTGTAAGCTGCGGCGAATTCGTCGATGTTGCCGGCGGTTTCCCGTTCCGCAAGGCTGCGGAGATCTTCGACCTGCTGCTCGAGCTTTTGTAACTGCGTATCGAACTGAGCGATTTCCGCGGGACCCGCCGCCGTTGCCGCTGCGCCTGCGGCGTTATCGCCGGTGACCTGGTTGAGAAGCGTCAGCTGTTTTTGTATGTCATTGAGGTTTTGATTGAGCCCGGAGATCAGGGCCTGCCGCGATACAGCGCGCCGCAGTACTTCTACGGTGGCTTCGCGCCGCTGATTGCCCCAGAAGTAAATCACCAGGTTCACGGCAAACAGCAGCAGAATCACGAAGAAGGATAACGATAGCCGGCGTCGAATCGTCATATGCTTATGCGGCGTTAATTCAACGGATACCCCTTGTCGCCTGGAAGCAATCCGCCGACCCGGACCACTTTCAAGTCTTTCGGTACCTGCGAGGCGTCGATAAAAGCCACAGAGCCGGGGATGCTGTTCACCAGCGACACGGCCATCTCATTCGAGTAAACGGCCTTTGGCGCGGAGGCGTTTTCGGCGCGGAACACTTTGCCGATCCAATACTGCCGAAACTGCGCTTCCGACATCTGCAGCACATTCTTGAGAAGCACCTCGCGCTCGTGAGCCATCGGGGCGCGAATGAGCAACGTTACTCTCAGGTTGGAAGACCAGTACTGGCGGTCGCCCAGAACGATCTTGCGAAGATCGTTGAACGAGATATCTTCAAGGTGAACGTCCCGGCCGACAACCACCGCGATATCGGAAGCCGCTGCCGTGGTTTGCGCCGGCGGTGCGAGAACGAGCATGGGGAGGAGCCACATCAGGATTTTTAATCTCTTCATTGCGTCTCCCTCAAAACGTAAAGCTCGTCTGAACGAAGCCGCTGTTGAAGTGTGGCTGGCCCGGCGCACGCCGTTGATTCCGGTATTCGAATTTAAGAGCTGCAAAGCTGCTCAGGTCGTAGCGGACGCCGAGCGTCGATCCCGCGAGGTTCGCCACCGGCTGAAGCTGGAACAGGGTATCGGATTTCGGAACGTGAATGTATTCCCACCGATAGTACGGCTTCCAGCGTTTTTCGAGGAACGGAAGGCGATAGGCCATCTGAACGTAGTACGCAAGGCTGTTGGCTATCGGCGAGGTCGTGGTGAGGTTTTCATGACGTGCGTTGGCGATCTCCGCAATGATTTCGGGCGTTTCCCGCGTCCACACAAAATGGGCGGAGGTAATCCACTCGCCGATCGCCGGGCCTCCCGTGGGATTCACTTTGTCGCGGTAAGCCGAACCGCCGACCTGTAAGCCGTACAGGCGATCCGGCCGGACATACATGTTCACCAGCCAGGCGCGGTTGTTGTTGATATCGCCGGCGTCACCGCCCCGGCTGATGACATTGCCCCGGCCGTTACCCACACCGAAGTTGTAATTCAAATTCATACCGGATGCCGGGAGAGCGCCTTCGAGAAGTGCGCCGATGAAATGCACGGGAATGAATCGGCCTCCGAACTGCGTCATTTCCGGCCGGCTGACCGTCGTCTGCAGCCATTGTCCATGGTGGAAAGCGGTATTCCAGTAGTTTATCGGCGTGTGATAACGGCCGAACGAGGCCTTGAAATAATCGTTATGATCGAACCGGATGATACTACGCTCGACTTCCGCATTGAATCCCGTTACGGGCGGCGTACCGGTGCCCGCATCCGTCCGGGCCGTAAGGCTCAATTCGCCCATGAAGCTGACTTTAGGCGATAAGTTCGAATTGAGGTGCAGGATGAATTGACCTTCGGTAAATCCGCTTTTCGTACCGGGCTGGTCGGAACCGCTGAAATTGAAATCGCTGAACCCGGCTATCTTCAGGTTCGGCCCGGCCTCCGGTGCGGGTTCTACGACCGTGTGGGCCATGTCCGCCATTTGTTGCGGGCTTGGAGGCGGAGGTGGCGCCGCCGGCGACGGCGGTTGAGCCTGCGCTGCAGCGGGCGCCTTTGGACCTTCCAGGTCGGCAACACGCTTTTCGAGCTGTTCGATCCGGGTCAACAACGATTGAATCAGTTCCGCGTCGCTGGGCGCCGTATTTCGTTGCTGCGCCCGCAGAAGCGGCGCTGCAGCAAAAAGCCAAAATACAGTCGTAGCGACGATCAATGGCCTCATCCTGCCCTCCCGGTTAGATCATCATGAACTATGATTTTCAAGTTCTCTCCTGAACCAAAATCCCGCTGGAGTGTAGTCGAAATCATGCACGTTACAAAATACTCGTGTCGCAGGACAAGCAAGGTCACTGCAGGCGCGGGCTGAAAGCCCGCGCCTGCGCTGAACTGCCCCCCACAGGGTTTTGTCAGAAACCCCGATTTCGACTACACTCCAGCGCTGAATTTCAAAGAGAGTCCCCCGGCGGAAGACTGGTCCGGCGTCTGGGTCATGACATCGAAGTAAAGGCACCGCTATGACAACGCTGCAATTCGGGCACCCGATGCGGGATCACTGGATGCTCGACCCGGCAATTACGTATCTCAACCATGGAACGGTCGGCGCGCCTCCGAAGATCGTGCTGGAGACGCAGCAGAAGCTGCGCGATGAAATGGAACGGCAACCGTCGCGCTTTCTGTTGCGCGAGGTGTCGCCAAAGGGAGTCGGGCTCTGGAAGCGCGAATCGTCGAGGATTCGTGACGCGGCAAATGTCATCGGCGAGTTTCTCGGCGCGAAAGGTGATGATGTGGTGTTCGTCGACAATACGACGACGGGCATCAACGCGGTTCTGCGCAGCTTCGATTTTCGCGAAGGCGATGAAGTCCTCCTGCCGGATGTGACTTATGGCGCCGTCCGCTATGCTGCCGAATACGCCGCCCGAGTCCGCGGCGCAACAGTGCGAACCGTCGAATTCCCGAAGTTCGTCATTGGAGCGGACGACATCGTTAATGCAATCGATGCGGCAATCACGGCAAAAACGCGAATCGTGATTATCGATCACGTCACGAGCGGTACGGCGCTGATCATGCCCGTCGCCGGGATTGCGGAGCACTGCCGCCGGCGAGGCGTCGCGGTCCTGGTGGATGGAGCGCATGCGCCCGGATCGATCCCTGTGGACATTGCATCATTAGGTGTCGACTGGTATACGGGAAATCTCCACAAGTGGGCGTGGTCGCCGCGGAGCAGTGCTGTGCTGTGGGCGAACCCCGCGCGGCAACCCTCCTTGCGTCCTGCCGTGATTTCGTGGGGGCTCGATCAGGGTATGACTCAGGAATTCGACTGGCCCGGGACCCGCGATCCGACGCCGCATCTTGCCGCGCCGGCCGGTATCGCGTTCATGCGGGAACTCGGCGTCGATCGCGTTCAGCGGTACAACCATGACCTGGCACTGTTTGCGGGAAGGGAACTTGCGAGGCATTTCGACGAGAAATTATTAGGCCCCGAGGACATGATCGGAACAATGGTCACTGTGCCATTGCCCGCGCAGTTCGGATCCACGCCGGATGATGCCGCTGTCACTTCGAGACGTGCTGCTCTTCGAGCATCACATCGAAGTCCACGTCGGCGCATTGAACGAGCAGGTTTGTGTGCGCGTATCGGCCCAGATCTATAACGACATGTCCGATGTCGAGCGGCTCTTGAAGGCCCTCGCCCCTCGCTGAGCAGGGAAGAAATTACAAGAGGCACAAAAGCACAGAGTAGCCTTATTATATTGCAATATTAATATATAATAATGGCCATGCAGGATCTCGGAAAGTTCAAGGCGGAGTTCTTCAAGGCGCTGGCGCATCCGCTGCGGATTGCCATCATCGATGCGCTGCGGGACGGCGAGGCCGGTGTCAATGAGTTGTGCGTTCGGCTGGGTGTGGAGCAGAGCACTGTATCTCAACAACTGGCGGTGTTGCGCAGCCGGAACATTGTTGTTGGACGCAAGGAAGGTCTCGGCGTCTATTACTCGGTAATGGACACCTCTGTGTTCAGACTTCTGGATGTCGCGAAGCAGATCTTCAACAACCAATTAATCGGCGTGAAGGACATGTTGAAAGAAATGTCCCGGCCCGCCGCGAAGCGCCGATGAATTCCTGGACTCCAAAATCGATTACCGCGTTGCGAACATATTCCCGGCAGACGTTTTTCTCGGATGTGATTGCCGGTATCACTGTCGGACTTGTCGCTCTGCCGCTCGCTATGGCGTTTGCCATCGCTTCGGGTGTGCCGCCCCAGACGGGTTTGTATTGCGCGGTCGTTGCGGGTTTTCTGATCTCTGCCCTGGGCGGGTCATCCACTCAAATCGGCGGACCGACCGGCGCATTCGTGGTGGTGGTGTTCGGCATCGTCGCCCGCTACGGTATCGACGGGCTCTACATGTGCACCTTGATGGCCGGTATTCTTCTGGTGGTTCTGGGGGCCACGGGGCTGGGCAGCACGATTAAGTTCATACCGCGGCCCGTTGTCGTGGGTTTTACCAATGGCATTGCCGTGGTTATTGCCAGCACGCAAATCAAGGACTTCTTCGGGTTGAATACCGGGCCCTTACCAGGCGATTTTCTCGGCCGGATGGAAACGCTTGTTACCCACTTCACGACGTTGTCGTTTCAGGAAACGGGACTCGCTGTTTTCGCACTTGCCGTCATTTTCCTCTGCACCCGTTACGTCAAGAAAGTTCCGCCGTATGTTGTGGCGCTGTTTGCGGGCACGATTGCTGTCGTTGTATTCCGGTTGCACGTCGAAACCATCGGAACGCGGTTCGGCGGGATTCCGGCGGGATTGCCTGTCTTCCGCATTCCGAAATTCCGGCCCGACCTTCTGCGTCCTCTTATATCTCCGGCCATCACTGTAGCGATGCTCGGAGCGATCGAATCCTTAATGTCGGCTGTCGTCTCGGATCGGATGAGCGGTGACCGGCACAATCCCAACGTGGAACTGCTGGGGCAGGGCATCGCCAATATTGTTTCTCCCTTGTTTGGAGGCATTCCAGCGACCGGGGCAATTGCCCGGACGGCCACCAACGTACGCTCCGGAGCAAAGACGCCGGTAGCCGGCATGGTGCACGCGCTAACGCTGCTCTGCATTCTCCTGTTCGCCGCGCCGCTGGCTAAATTTATTCCGCTTTCGGTTCTGGCGGCGATTCTTCTGGTTGTGGCCTATCGCATGGGGGAATGGCACGAAATCTCGGAGCTGTTCAAACTATCGCAGTTCGAGATCGGCACGTGGATAATCACCTTCGGTCTGACCGTCTTCGCCGATCTGACGGTGGCTGTTGAGGCGGGGATGATCATCGCCGCGCTTGTATTCATCCGCAAGGTGACGCGCAGTACGACGGTGTCCCAGGTGACTCCGGAATACATCGAGGAAGGTCGCGCTCATATTCTGCAGGATAAGGACATTCCGTCCTACGTGGCGGTATTTCGCATCCATGGACCGTTTCTGTTTGGGACGACCGACAAATTGGAGGCGGTCCTCCACGACCTTGCCTGCCTGCCGCCGATTATCATTTTGCGATTGCGCAATATGACGGCGATCGATGCCACCGGGTTGCAGGCCCTCGAGCAGTTTGCCGATACAGTTCACTCTTCCGGCCGCGGCCTTATTTTGTGCGGCGCCCCCGACCGTCCCGGCCAGATGATGCGGCGAGCGGATTTTGAGGACCATCTGGGCAGGAAAAATATCTGTGAGAACATTTCGAGTGCGCTGGACCGTGCGAAAGAATTGTTCGAAGACTCCACCACGGTCAGCAATCTAGCTTCATCCATTCCAGGTTTCTGAA
This sequence comes from uncultured Acidobacteriota bacterium, assembly GCA_963738025.1. GTDB lineage: Bacteria > Acidobacteriota > Terriglobia > 20CM-2-55-15 > 20CM-2-55-15 > 20CM-2-55-15. The sequence goes on from CAVTWA010000024.1 coordinate 29,869, forward strand.
AACTCATGAAGCGGCTGCCTGCAATCGCTTCCTCAGTGTTACACCAATCATTGTTTCGGTTCGCTGATTTCAAACTTCACGTCGACTTCAAAAGGTCGAAAATTCGAATAATCGGCCCGGCCATCGACGTTGTTATAGGCGCTTTCGTAGCGCTCGGTCATCGAGGTGGGCACGAGGATTTTTACGTTTTTGCCAGTCCCGTACGTGACCTCGATCCGGCCCTTCACCCGAGACGAAGCATAGGGATTTTCGATCTCAAATTCCGTCTGCAGAACACGTCCGGTTTCGGGTTCAATCCAGAACGTACCGTTGGAATAGAGTGTTTCGCCCTTGCCGCCGGAGACCAGCGAGCGGCCGCTCGTTTCGCGAAAATGGACCTTCCAGGTTTGAACGCCGCCCAGCCTGGCGGAGCCGGTTCTCTCGAATGCAAAGCGTTTGACCTGATCCTTCCGGAGTACACGCAGAGCGAATGTGGGTAAATTGATTTCCCGCTGGACGTCCCCCAGATTGTACTCAGTGCTGTCGTGCTTCATGTTCTGCAGGAGCTTTGCATTCGTGTCAGGAGAATTGTCGAATACATCCTCGAAGGCCGGGGCCGTCTCTTTGACTTTAAGACCATCGACGCGATTTACCTTTCGAAGCGCTGCCCATTCATCTCCGACCTGGATGATCAGGAAGTCTGATTGCGTACGGCGCTGCATCCTGCGCGCGACTCTCGGTGGGGTACTGTTGTCGTACCACACGCTGGATTGGAGGTACTCCTCGGTGCCGATGAGATTTCCCAGCTCCGCTTCATACTGCGCGACGTATTCGCTGGCGCGCGCAAGCACGGTGTCCAGTTGGTCAGCTTGCCGGGCCGGGATAGTGGTCGCACCTGCGAACATGAGAGGAACACAAAGCCAGCAGAAGCGGGTGAATACGGACTTCATGCAGTGGGATTTAGCCACAAAAATGCCTAAAAAGCACTTTAAACGAAAACCGTCTTGGACAAGTATGGTCTGCGGCCTCGCCTACACCGCGCCGACGGCTTGTTCGGTAATCTGCTTGAGGTAAACCTCGGCGAGCCTGCGGGTACGGTCGCCGCTGGTGTCGAGTTTCTCGATCAGGTCCTGATCGGGATTGCGAATGCCTTCGATCTGCTCGCGTTTCAAACCCAATGCTTCGGCGATGACGGGATCGGCGCCGTCGTCCGCGACGAGAAAGTACGCGACAACGGATTTCTTTTGCCCGTCGCGCGCAACGCGGCCGATACACTGTTCGTGGACGCCGGGACTCCAGTCCAATTCACCGAACACGATCGAACTTGCAACCTGCTGCAGGCCGTCCAGCCCGGCGCCGGATCTCAGAGATAGAATCAAAATGTTGCTGTCGCCATTGACGAACGATTCTTTGGCCTTTACTTTTTCCATCGCGCTTTCGGAGCCCGTGTACATGATGGGTTGCAGGTCTCTGAGCTTGGCGTTCCAGATCGAATACACTTCGCGGTGCCAGCCGCAGAGGACCACCTTTTCTCCGGATTCGACGAGCAGCCGCACGAAATCCGCAACATACGGCGCCTTGGCGATGCCCGTGGCTTGCCGCAGCATACTATTGAGTTGCTCGGACGCCAGCCACTTCTGGCCCTTTTCCGTTTCGTTCTGCTGAAGAATGATGCGCGCGAGTTCGGCCGCGCTGTTTTCGACGGAATCTAATGCAGCGCGATCGGAGCCGATCCTGTGCGGCACGCGGATGACGGGAGGCAACTCGCGTCCGACCTGTTCGCGCGTATGCCGGAGCATCAGAAACTGTTCCCGGCAGTAGGCGCCGAAAGCTTTGGGATCGCGGATCTTCAGGCCGCGATTATCTAGAGTGCTGCACCATTCCGCAGTGAATTCCTGCCAGGTGCCGAGCACGCCCGGCTTGAGAATATTCAGGACGTTGAACATTTCGGTGCCGTAATTGTAAATAGGCGTTGCCGAGAGGCCGAGCCGGTAGTTGCACGCCGATGCAATCGCTTTTGCGCCGCTGTACTTCGCCGTCATGGCCTCACCATCTCCATTGCTGGCATGGCGCAGTTCCTGAATTTCGTCGAACACGATGCTTTTGCAATACCTGGACAGGACGTCAGCCCAGCCGCTCAGCTTGTGATAGTTGATAATCACAACGTCCGGCCCGCGATTCAGGAATTTCGGCAATTCGTAAGGAGTGCCCTTCTTGATAACGTGAGTGCGGAGCAGAGGTGCGAAATAACGGATCTCGTCCTCCCATTGGTAGGGCAGGTGTGTGAGTGTCACAACGAGTGCCGGAAGCGTTCGCGGATCGCTGAAGCTGCAGATGGCCGAAACTGTTTTTCCCAAGCCGACATCATCGGCAATCAGCAGGAAGCCGTTGGTCAGGTAAATTTCGGCTTCTCGCGACTGGTACGACCGGGGCGGCAGGGTCAACGAAAATCGCCGCGGCTCGTAAGTCGTATCGATGATGCGTTCGAGACGCAAAATCGTATCGCGATGCTGCCTTGCGCCAGCGCGCAGAGCATTGCTCGATTCTTCGTCGAGACTGTGCGGATAACGCTGACAGAACCACTCCAGATCGCGACACGTCTCCGGAGTGTGCGATAGCTGGATGATTCCATGACTTTGCCGTCCGGCTTTGCCGAAAACCCGCTTGAGCCGGACGTGAATATGAGGTTCCGTTTCGATATTCCAGGTGTTGGTTTTAAGCCACACGCGGCCATACGTCTTCATTACAACTGGCCCTCCCACACTGCGACCGCGAACAGCGGTCTTCCATTCATCTTTTCCGGAAGCCTTGCGAGTCTGGCGCGCGCCGTCAGCAGGATGAGCGCGGCAATCTCCGGACATTGCGCGTAGCGATGAAGCTGCCGCAAGACCTGGCTGGGGCTTCCCTTTACTTTCAGTTCGATGCCGAACTTGCAGCCCGGCAGATAGAAGTCGATCCGGCCGTATTCCGGCCCGAGTTGATGCTCGCGCATAAAACCGATGTTGTGTCGCAGCAATACCGCTTCGAGGCTGCGTTGAAAGCTGTCCTCCGATCCCACCGAATAGCGATAGGTCTTCAGCAATTCAACGAGAGCGGCAAGTGACAGTTCTGACACGTCCCAACAGTGAAGGAGGTGAAGGTCATCTCTGGTCTATTGCCGCCGCAACCGGAAAAAATCTCCCTGGGATGTGGAATTGCTTGAGAACATAAGAAGAGACCTTCAAGTAACGGACAATCGAAGATGAGTCTCCACCGGAGTTTAACGGTTTTAACCATTGGATCGGCGGCGGTTGCGCTGGTTGCAGCGATCGCTCTTGTTTTGTTGCCGACCTATCTCCATCGCGCGGCGCTGGATGTGCAGAGGAGCTTGCAAAACGTCCGGGTTGCTGAAGAAATACAGCGAGATCTTCTGAATTACGTGGTGACGCCGGATGAGGCACTACGGCGCCAGAGCGAAACTGATTTGCGCGAAAAGTTGAGTCGAGCTCGCATGTTTGTAAATGCCGCCGGTGAAGACGACGCACTGGAAGAGGCGTCGCGCGCAATGGAAGCCTACATCAGCAAGAGCCGGCAGGGCGCCAGAGACGAGGCAAGCCTCGAAAAAGCGCTTGCTTCACTGCAAGAAGTCGTTGCGATCAATGTTGGACAGGCCGATACATCCGTGCAGAGAGCTGCCCGATGGGATCGCCTCGGAGACTGGATCGGCATTGGTTGCGCTGCATTGTTAGGAGTCGGCGTGACTGGAATGCTGATCTGGCTGGGAGTTTTTGCGTTCCGTCCGGTGTTTGAAATCCGTGACGCAATGAGATCGTTCGGCGAAGGCACCAGGAACGCAAGGGCGCCTGAACATGGTCCCGAAGAACTGCGGCTCATCGCCGCGCAATTCAATGACATGGCCGAGACGCTTGAACGGCAACAGAATAACCAGCTTCATTTCCTGGCAGCCGTGGCGCATGATTTGCGGAATCCACTGGTGGCGCTCAATTTGTCTGCTCAAATCCTTTCAGCCGAACGCGCCAGCCTTCCCGGGAAGGTTTCCGACTTGATGTCGATCATCGAGCGGCAGGTTCATCGCCTCGATCGGATGATCGGCGACCTTCTGGATCGTTCGCGGATTGAAGGAGGGCAGCTCGACGTAAAAATGGTGGAATGTGACGCGCGAAAAATCATGCACGATGCCTTTGACCTTTTCCGGTCCAGCTCGACGAAGCATAAGTTTGTGTCGCAGGTACCCGATTCCGAGGTTCCGATTGTATGCGACCCGTTTCGCATAGAGCAGGTTTTGAACAATCTGATCAGTAACGCCATTAAATATTCTCCGGCTGGCGGTGAGATCAGTCTGGAACTCAAACCGGATCGCGATCACGTTTTGTTTCAGGTCTCCGATCACGGAATGGGGATTGCGCAGGAAGAGGTTCCTTATATTTTCGAACCGTTTCGGAGAGTTCGAAGCGGTGCGGAAGACATTCCGGGCGTCGGGCTCGGCCTCTCCGTTGTCCGGCGGATCGTGCAGGCGCACTCGGGCCGCATTGAGGTCGAGAGCCGCGTCGGGCAAGGTACCACCGTGCGCGTGTATCTGCCTGTCGAGCGCCATAAGGATGCTTCCCCGCTACCGGTGTCTTCCGCGCATCGACTGTAGGCAGCAGGACAGCTGTGGTACGTTGAGGCATGACGCAATACCGGTTATCGCCGCGAACCGCATTGATCATGGGGCTGGCCGTAACGGTAGCGGCGATCGTGTGGTTTGCGCATACGGCGGCGGAGTCAAAGCGTGCTGTTTTGATGCTGTGCCCGGGAGCGGCGTTTACTGCGATGCTGCTGTCAGGCAGCGATTCCATCCTCGAACGCATGAGGAGCTGGGTTCAAACCCGGCCGGTGAGGATCGTTCTTGTGCCGGCGGGACTCTGGGTTATCTATATCATCTATGCAGCCGGCATGGGCATTGCAACGCCCGCCGGAGCGATAGAGATGGCGATCTACCTTGCCCTCCCCTTTGCCGTATTTTCAAGGTGGCACAACGCAGAGCCGGTCATCATCCTGTGGATCTGGCTGCCACTGGAACTCGGGATCGTCCGACGACTCCTGATTACACAGGCGCCCGGGCCGGATTTGCACTACGCATTAGCGCAATTACTGGCTGTCGATGCCGGTATCGTCGCATTTGTCGTGTGGAACCAGACTCCGAATGTGGGCTACCGGTTTGAATGGCGCCGCGGGTTCATCGTTGCAGGTCTGATTAATTTCTGCATGTTCGCGCTCATTGCGATCCCGCTGGGATTCGTTATCCATTTCATCCATTACAGCTTTACAGTGGGGAAACTCTATACGGCCGTGCCTGTGTTCGTGGGGATCTTTCTTTTCACTGCGCTTCCTGAAGAGTTTCTGTTTCGCGGGTTGATTCAGAATTGGATTGAGCGCGTCAGCAGCAGGGGAGCGCTGAGCCTTATAGCGGCATCGTTGATTTTCGGCGCTTCGCATCTGAACAACGGGCCACCGGTTCCCAATTACCGATATTTCTTCATGGCCACGATCGCCGGCATTTTCTATGGCCGTGCATGGCGGTCCACCGGCAGTTTGATGGCATCATCCTTGACGCACGCCCTCGTCGATACGATATGGAGTGTCATGTTCCGTTGATCGTTGATTCAGCCGGGGAGATCAGCCACAAAAAGGCACAAAAAGCACAAAAGGGAGCGAGGCCTTCTGTGCTTTTTGTGCCTTTTGTGGCTGATCTCTTCGTTAAGCTTTCGAGATACCGATCTCGCAATGCTCGCCGTCGATATCCCACTTCTCCCAGTGCTCGGCGCTGTCGCGTCCGGTATGGATCTGCATGGCGAGCGTTTCAGATTTGATGTAATCGGACATGTCGGGAGATCGCGCCGGCAAGTTTGTCGGAGGATTCGAAGTAAATGCGGATCCGGTCGGTAACGGAGAAACCCGCATCCCGGCGCATGTTCTGGACGCGGTTCACGAACTCACGCGCCAGGCCTTCGTTGACGAGCTCCGGCGTGAGCTTCGTATCCAGGGCGACCGTGAGTCCTTCAGCCGATTCCACGAGCCACCCCTCGATGCTCTGGGCGGCGATCGTAACGTCTTCACGAACGATGGTGGTCGGTGTGGCATTCACTTCGGTTGAAAACGTTCCCGTCTGATCCAGCTGGATGACTTCGGCAGAAGACATCTCTTTGATGCGCTTCGCGACGGCATTGACCTGTTTGCCGAATTTGGGGCCGATGATCTTGAAGTTAGCGGTCGCGGTCTTGCGGACGATCGGCGACGACTCGTCGATGAATTCGATGGTCTTGACATTGATTTCTTCAAGGATCACTTCATTCATTTTTTCGATCAGCAGCCGTGTCTCCGCCGAGGCCGGGATGGCAATTCGCGCGAGCGGCTGCCGGGTCTTCAAATTGGTTTTCGCCCGCATGGTTCGAACGAGACCGACGACGCGCTGCGCAGCATCCATCCGCCGTTCGAGTTCCGCATCGATCCGTTCTTTTTTGCTGACAACCATTGGCGCAATGTGAACGGACTCGAACGTCTCGCGACGAGTGTCGGCCATCAAAGAGCGATAGATTTCATCGGCCAGAAAGGGAGCCAGCGGCGCGGTCATTTTGGTGATCGCGACAAGACACTCAAACAGGGTCTGGTAGGCCGCGGTTTTATCGGGTCCCGATTCGCCTTTCCAGAAGCGGCGGCGGTTACGGCGAACGTACCAGTTTGACAACTGTTCGATGGTGAAGTTGCTCACGAGCCGCGCGGCGCGAGTGGGATCGTAGTTATCCATCGCCTCGACGTATTCGGCTGCGGTGCTGTTGAGGACCGAGAGAATCCAGCGATCGATATCCGGCCGTCCGGAAACCGGAATCTCCGGTTCGGCATGTTTGAAGCCGTCGATATTTGCGTACAGAGAGAAGAAAGCGTAGGTGTTGAGGAGCGTGCCAAAGAACTTCCTCTGAACTTCGGCGATCGAATCGATGTCGAACAGTTTGGGTTTCCACGGCGGGCTCGACGACATCAAGAACCATCGGACGCGTGTCGGCGCCGTACTGGCCGATCACCTGAAATGGATCGACCGTGTTGCCGCGCGTCTTCGACATCTTCTGGCCGTTTTTGTCCAGCACCAGATCCGTTGCGATCACGTTCTTGAAACATGGCTCTTTGAAAAGGAATGAGCTGATCGAGTGCAGGGTGTAAAACCAGCCGCGCGTCTGATCGATGCCTTCACAAATGAATTCGGCAGGGAAGGAATGCTTGAATGTTTCCTGATTTTCGAACGGATAATGCCATTGCGCAAACGGCATCGATCCGGAATCGAACCAGACGTCGGCAAGCTCCGGGATGCGCCGCATGCTGCCGCCACAGGAGCATTTCAGGACAATGTCGTCGACGTATGGTTTGTGAAGATCGAGCGGTTCGGGAAGCTTCGCGCCCTCTTTTCGTAGTTCGTCGACACTGCCGACCGACCGTTTCGCTTCGCATGATTCGCAGACCCAGATCGGCAGAGGCGTACCCCAGTAGCGGTCGCGGGATATGGCCCAATCCTTGTTTTCTTCCAGCCAATTGCCGAAGCGGCCTTCACCGGTTTCCGGCGGATACCAGTGGATCTGTTTGTTGTACGCGATCATATCCTTCGCATACGCGGTCGTGCGGATGTACCAGGATTTACGCGCGTAATAGAGCAAAGGCGTGTCGCAGCGCCAGCAATGCGGGTAACTGTGCGAGTACGTTTCTTTCTTGAATAACAAACCACGCGACTTGAGATCGGCCGTAATCTCCGGATCGGCGGCTTTGAAGAACTTGCCGGCGTAGGGTGGAACCGTATCCGTGAACTGTCCGCGCGCATCAAGGGCCTGGATCATCGGAAGATCGTATTTGAGAGACGCCTGGTAGTCGTCTTCGCCGTAGGCCGGCGCCATATGCACGATACCGGAGCCGTCGGTCGTAGTGACGAAATCGCCACCGATAACGTACCAGGCTTTCTTATCAACCGGGATAAAGCTGAACCAGCGTTCGTATTCCGTGCCGATGAGATCGCGGCCATGCATGCTGGAGACGATTTCCGTGCCTTCCGGCATGACGGAGAGGCGCTCTTTTGCGAGGATTAGAAACTCGTCCTTAAAGGAAACCTTAACGTACTCTACATTCGGGTTGACGGCGAGAGCCACGTTGGAGATCAGCGTCCACGGAGTCGTCGTCCAGACGAGAAAGGATGTGTTGTCCTGTCCTTTGATTTTAGCCTTTATGTAGACGGAAGGATCCTGGACGTCACGATATCCAAGCGATACTTCATGTGAAGACAGGGGCGTTCCGCAGCGCGGGCAGTACAGCTGAACCTTGAAGCCCTGATAAATTGCGCCTTCTTTGAAGAAGCGGTCCAGAGCCCACCATACGGATTCGATGTACTCGTTCTCGCAGGTGATGTAGGGGTGCTCCATGTCGATCCAGTACCCCATGCGCCATGTGAGGTCTTCCCACATGTCTTTGTACTCGAAGACCGACTTACGGCACTCGGCGTTGAATTTGGCAACGCCGTACTGCTCGATCTCGCCTTTGTGCTTGAGCCCCAGTTTCTTTTCAACTTCGATTTCGACGGGGAGGCCGTGAGTATCCCAGCCGGCCTTACGGTGAACCTGGAAGCCGCGCATGGTCTGGTATCTGCAGACAAGATCTTTGATCGTCCGGGCAAAAACGTGGTGGATACCCGGTTTGCCGTTAGCGGTCGGGGGCCCTTCATAAAACGTGTAATCGGGGGCATTCTGGCGGGCGTCGATGCTTTTTTCAAAGATTTGATGCTGTTTCCAGTGGTCGAGAATCTCCTTCTCGAGATCCGGCAGGCTTACTTTGTCGGATATGGCCTTGAACATCCTGCTAGCGTAGCATAAAGAACACGGGCTAAAGCCCGCCCGTACAGGCTCTACCTGAATATCTCAAGAGTTTTGCCCAAGGGTCGGATAAGCCACGGATTGAACGTGATTCGAATCCGTTAAATCCGTGGCTTATCCGGGCTAGCGACGCTTGTGTCCGTTATCGGAGGATCCGACGGTTGCTGCGGCAGCAGCGGCAGCGGGAGGTGGAACGGTGGGTACCGACAACCCCATGATTTCGCGAAGCCCGAGCTCGACGCGTCCGCGATAATCCGGATTGTCTTTCAGGAATTGCCGGGCATTTTCACGGCCCTGGCCGAGCCGTTCTCCCTGGAAGGAGAACCAGGCGCCGCTCTTCTCGACGACATTCTTGTCGACGGCGAGGTCCAGCAGATCGCCTTCGCGCGAGATACCCTGACCATACATGATGTCGAATTCGGCTTCCCGGAAAGGAGGCGCCACCTTGTTCTTGACGATCTTGGCTTTGGTGCGGCTTCCGGTGACTTCATCTCCATCTTTAATGGAAGCGATGCGGCGCACGTCCACACGGACAGATGCATAAAACTTCAGTGCGCGGCCGCCGGTCGTTGTTTCGGGGTTGCCGAACATGACGCCGATCTTTTCGCGGATCTGGTTGATGAAGACCAGGCATGTCTTCGATTTCGAAACGATACCGGTGAGTTTGCGCAAGGCCTGCGACATCAGGCGTGCCTGGAGTCCCATCTGCGCGTCACCCATTTCGCCTTCCAGTTCGGCACGGGGGACGAGTGCGGCAACCGAGTCGACGACGACGATATCGATGGCGCCGCTGCGGATCAGTACTTCGGCGATTTCGAGCGCCTGCTCGCCGCTGTCGGGTTGAGAGACCAGCAGATTTTCAACATCGACGCCGAGCTTGCGCGCGTAATTTGCATCGAGAGCATGTTCCGCATCGATGAAAGCCGCCGCGCCGCCAAGCTTTTGAGTTTCGGCGATGGCATGGAGCGTCAGCGTGGTTTTGCCGCTGGATTCCGGTCCGAATACTTCGATAACGCGGCCTCGCGGGTAGCCGCCGACGCCGAGCGCCACGTCGAGCGACAGGGAGCCCGAGGGAATTGCATCGAGAGCGGCGCTGCTGTCGATGCCGCCAAGACGCATGATGGACCCTTTTCCAAACTGTTTTTCGATTTGCGACACAGCCAGATCAAGAGCCCGTGATTTCTCAGTTCGTTCTTCTGCCATTGAAATTCCTTTCAGGAGACGGCTTAACCACAAGGGCACAGCCCCGATGGTTAATGACCATCATTTTTCCCGCTTCGGACTGTTCTGTTTCAGGAGAAGCAGTTCTTCGCGGATGAGTGTGTTGAGTTGGTCAGGGCCGGTCGCATCCTTGGAAAAACTGCGTACGCGTTTACGGTAGCGGGTTTCCTTCGGATTCAGGGCTTGCGCCGTTTTAAAACATTCCTGGGCTTTGCGGAGCCAGTTCATTTCCAGGCACAACAGTCCGAGCTGGTAATAAGCTTCACCGAACTGCGGATCCAGTTTTGTTGCCTGTTTTAAATGCTGGATGGCGCGTTTCTGTTGTCCCGCGCCGTAGTAAATCGCGCCCATCAGGAAGTGCACGGGCGCGCTGGGCTTCAGTTTGAGTGCAGTGGTCAGATGTTTGAGCGCCTGCTGGTCATTGCCGATTTCCGCCAGCAGCGAGCCGAGCGACGCATGCGCCGCCGACGATTCTTTTTTCAAGCCGATCGCGTGTTCCAGCTTTGCCTGGGCATCTCTCAGATTTCCTTTGCGCTGTTGAATCAGTCCCATCAGAAACGTTGCTTCGAAGTTGGCGGCGTTTATCGAAAGAACTTGAGCGATGCATTCGGTGGCGTTCGTATATTCCTTCGATTGAAAGTAAACCTCTGCCAGGAGCAGGCCGAGCTCGCAATTTGCCGGTTCATGCTCGAAAGCGGTTTTCAGGAAGTGGACGCTTTCGGTGCCGCGGTCGGCGACGAGCAGGTCATACGATTTTTCCATCCATAATGCGAACTGTTTTCGATCGGGCCCGCGGTAGCTGTCGAGGATTCGTTGAACCCTGTTGCCGAGCCGATCGACTTCTTCTGTTTCCAGAATTCGTGAATCGATCCGCCTTCTCCACTCGGCTTCCAGATTTTTCAGGTTGATTCCGGCGGATTCCAGAGAGTCGGTCAACGTTTCGATCATCGTGTGATCGATGAAATTGCTGGCCGCGACGCGTTCGACCGTTTCCATCATCGAGTCCACGCGCTTGCTGAGCATGCTGATCGTGTATTCGAGTGCGCTGATCCGTTCCAGGACGTGTTCGTCCAGGAATGGAATCGTTGAATCCACCGCAACAGCGCCCGAAGGCACAAGCAGCTTTGAGCCGCACTTCCAGCAGAAGTCGCGGTCCAGAGAATTACGCGTGGTGCAGTTCTGACAATGAATCATATCGATAGCTTCCTACTCCCATGGTCAGGGCAGGTCCCTTTAATATTTATAGAACCCCTGCCCCGTTTTCCTTCCCAGGTGGCCGGCATCCACCATCTTGCGCAAAAGCGGGCAAGGCCGGTATTTCGAATCGCCGAAACCCCCATGGAGGACTTCCATGATGTCGAGGCAGACATCGAGTCCGATCAGATCTGCAAGTGCGAGAGGTCCCATGGGGTGGTTCATACCGAATTTCATGACCGAATCGATTGCTTCCGCAGTGCCCACGCCTTCCATGACGCAATAGATGGCTTCGTTGATCATCGGCATCAACACTCTATTCGACACGAACCCCGGAAAGTCGTTAACTTCGACGGGTGTTTTTCCCAATGATTCGGCGAGCAGTTTCGTGGATTGGTAAGTCTCGTCGGATGTGGCGAGGCCCCTCACGATTTCCACCAGCTTCATCACGGGGACCGGATTCATGAAATGCATGCCGACAACTTTATCGGGCCGCCTGGTCTTCGAGGCAATCTTCGTGATCGATATCGAAGACGTATTCGAAGCCAGTATCACACCGGGCCGGGTAATTGCATCCGCGGCTTCGAACACTTTCGACTTGGTCTCCAGGTTTTCGATAACAGCTTCGATCACAAAATCCGCTTCAGCGAGCGCCGTCATGTCCGTCGTCGCAACAATCCGCGAGAGGGCGGCGGATTTCACGTCCGCGGAGATTTTGGATTTCGCGACTTCCCGCTCCAGATTCGTTTCGATCGTCTGCAATGCCCGGTCCAGCAAAGGCTGCTGCAGATCATGCAGCACGACCTTCAAACCGGCTCGTGCCGCAACATGCGTTATGCCATTGCCCATTGTCCCGCAGCCAATGACACCAAGAGTTTGTGCTTTTGTCATTACCTACCGTTCGACGGCAAGCGCAACTGCATTGCCGCCGCCAAGACATAGGGTTGCAACGCCTCGTCTGGCGTTGCGGCGAGCCATTTCGTACAACAACGTCACAAGGATGCGCGCACCACTTGCTCCGATCGGATGGCCCAGGGCGACTGCGCCGCCATTGACGTTCACTTTTTCCGGATTCAATTCCAGTTGCTCGCTGACGGCGATCGCCTGGACAGAGAACGCTTCGTTCAATTCGACGAGGTCGACATCAGCCAGATTCCAGCCGATCTTTTCGACGAGTTTGCGGACGGCTTTGACAGGCGCCATCATCACCAGCCCCGGCTCGATGCCGCTGACGGCCTGACCAACGATTCGGGCCATCGGTTTTTTGCCGAGGGCGGCCGCGCGGTCGGCAGACATCACCACTACAGCGGCCGCACCGTCATTGACTCCGGGCGCATTACCCGCCGTCACTGTGCCGTCTTTCTTGAATGCGGGTTTGAGTGCGCGCAGCGATTCGCTCGAAGCATCGGCGCGCGGAGATTCGTCGGTATCGAACAGCAGCGGATCTCCTTTGCGCTGGGGAACGGGGACGGGAACGATCTCGTCTCTGAAGTGTCCCGCGCGAATTGCAGCTACAGCTTTCCGATGGCTGTTGAGAGCGTATTCGTCCTGGCGATCGCGGCTCACATGGTAGCGTTCCGCCACGATTTCGCCGGTGTTGCCCATGTGGAAGTTTTCAAACGCGTCCCACAGTCCATCGTGAATCATGGAATCCACAACCGTGCTGTGTCCCAGCCGGTATCCTTCGCGCGCGCCGGGCAGCAGATACGGAGCGTTCGTCATGCTCTCCATTCCGCCTGCAACAACGATTTCCGAATCGCCGCACTGTATCCCTTGCGCCGCTAGGCCGACAGCCTTCAGGCCGGACCCGCAGACCTTGTTGATCGTCATTGCCGCCACGTCGGGCAACAAGCCTCCACGCAACGCGGCCTGGCGGGCGGGGTTTTGCCCGAGTCCCGCGGAAACAACGTTTCCCATGATCACTTCGTCGATCAGCCGGGGCTCGAGGCCTGCGCGCTCAACTACCGTTTTAACCACCAGCGCCCCAAGTTGAGGAGCAGTCAGAGACTTCAGTGCGCCCTGGAATTTCGCGATGGGCGTACGAACGGCGCTGACAATGGCAATTGGCTTCATATGATGAAAATACCATAAACGCGAAGGGCACAAAGGCACGAAGGCACAAAGAGGGCCGCCATCAAGCGTTACTTAATGGCGGCCTGCTTTGTGCCTTGTGTCTTCGTGCTTTGTGCCTTCGTGTTACCGGAGGTTGAAATTGACTTCGATGTTCAAAGCGACATCAACCGCGACGCCGCCCTTCATTCCGGGGCGGAAGTGCCATTGTTTGAGTGCCTGAATCGCATTTTCGTCGAGGCCAAATCCGAGGCTGCGGACAACGCGCAGAATATCGACAGTACCGTCGCGGCGGACGATTGCCTCCAGAACCACGGTTCCCTGATAGCGGGCTTTCCGCGCTTCTTCCGAATACTGCGGTTCAACGCGGGATACGACGGTCGGTGGGCTGACGCCGCCGCCGACGCGGAATACACCGCCGCCGGTACCGCCGCCTTCGCCCGGTCCTACACCAGGTCCCTTGCCTTCGCCGACACCGCGTCCTTGACCGGTACCGATGCCGCCGCCAACGCCAGGTCCTGCGGAAGGCGGTCCGGCAACGCCGTTCGGATCACCGATATTCAGCAGGTTGATCTGTGGCAGTTGCGCTAATTGCGGAGCCACAACGCTAGGTTCGACCACGAGTTTCGGATCCAGGTTCTTGGGAGGTTCCGGATCGGGCGGAACAATCTGTTTATCTGCGGCCCGGGGTAGTTTACCCAGTGATGGTGGAGTCAGCGTTTTGCGGCCGCCGCCACCGCCGCCACCGGAATCCCGTTTATCCGGAGTCAGCGGCAGAACCAGATTTTGCGGTGTATATACAATCACCGCTGTCTCGTTTGCCTTGGTCAATTTGGGTACGGAAGTGGCCCATGGAACCAGAGCCAGACCCACAATCAGAACGTGGACGCCGACCGACATCAGTCTTGGTAAACCGGCCTTTTGCTTAGACCAGATTTCATCGACCTCTATCGGATCGACACTTGTTTCGATTTTTCGGGGGTGGAGGTAGTCATTAAGCGCCTCGCGCACATCGCTGAAGAGTGACGCCACGGGCGACGGCATCTCGACGAGCTTGTCCAGAGCACTGGGATCCCGCTGGGCGGTGATTTTGACGCGCTCGCGGGGGTGTATCCGCTCTTCGCGCAAGTCTCTGATCTGACTCAATAATGAGTTCAGCCAAGACGGAGGATCGGAAACGGTTGTTCCCGTCTTGAAAATGTCGAGGGGCGATTCGTTGTTATCGTTGGGTTTCATGGCCCGTCTATCTAAACCTCGGTGGAAAAATGCAGAATGAGAATACCATACGGCATGGTTTGCTAGCCAGCCCACCAGATATAATCGAGCTATTCATATGAGCACGTCATTGAAATTGCAAGGGCGGTTTCCGTATCTCCTGCTTGTTGCGGCGACCCTTCTTCTGGACCGCTGGACTAAAGTGCTCATCCAGAAGCGATTCGACCTGAGCGAATCGGTGCCTGTAATAGACGGCTTTTTTAACATAACGTATGTGCGAAATACCGGGGTTGCCTTCGGAATTTTTTCATCCATCAGCTCGCCCGCAAAATCCGTCCTGCTTTCGGTATTTACCGCCTTCGCTGCTGTCATTGTGGTTACCTATAGCGTCCGGAGTCCGGCCCGGAACCGTCTGTTGCAGGTCGCTCTTGGCCTGATTCTCGGCGGAGCTCTCGGCAATCTGTACGATCGGCTGGCCTACGGCTACGTCGTGGACTTCCTGGAGTTCTACGCCGGAAGTTACCACTGGCCGTCGTTCAATATTGCCGACTCCGCCATTTCAACCGGAGTCGCGTTGCTGGCTTTCGAGATCATCCGAAGTGAAGCTCCAGACAAGTCCTGAAGACCGAGGGCTTCGCCTGGATGTTTTCCTGGCACAGCGCCTGCAAAACCTGACCAGATCACAAATCCAACTGCTGAACCGTTCCGGCGGCATCCGCATCGAGGGACGGCCGGACAAAGCCGGTTACCGGATCCGCGGCGGGGAAACCATTGAGATCGATCTCCACTCGCTGCAGCCGGCACCTCTGAAGCCTGAGCAAATTCCGCTCCAAATCTACTTCGAGGATCAGGACATAGCCGTCATTGAGAAGCCTGCAGGATTAGTGGTCCATCCCGGGTCCGGAACCAGCACAACGGTTGTGCATGGTCTGCTCTTTCACTTTCAGCAATTGTCGGATGCCGGCGGAACGTCCCGTCCGGGGATCGTTCATCGTCTGGACAAGAAGACTTCGGGATTACTCGTTGTCGCCAAGAATAACGTCGCGCATGCCAGGCTGAGCAAAGCCTTTCACGATCGCCGCGTCGAGAAAACATACATTGCGCTGGTTCATGGCACGCCGCGGGAGCAAAGCGGAACCATCGAACTCTCTGTCGGCAGACATCCTGCGATGCGTACGAGGATGACAGCAAACACCGCCCGAGGGCGGCCGGCATTCACCGAATACCGCGTGATGAAAGAGTTCAAAGGCTTCACATTGCTGGAGGTGCGTATCAAAACGGGGAGGACACACCAGATTCGTGTTCACCTGAGCGCTATCGGTCATCCAGTGGCAGGCGATGACGTTTATGGCGAGCGCAGCTACAAAGAATTCATAAAAAAATTCGGACCATTCGACCGGTATTTCCTTCACGCCGCGTCATTGCGACTGAACCATCCGTCCACCTCTGAGGCGCTTGAATTCCACTCTCCCTTACCTCAGGAATTGCAGAACTTGCTGGAAAGCATAAAATCATAAAGTTGGCAGGCAGACGGGTGATCGCCGTCAATTTCGGTTGAGGGAGGAAAGTCCGAACTCCGCAGGGCAGTGTGCCTCGTAACTCGAGGGCTCGCAAGAGACGGAAAGTGCCACAGAAAATATACCGCCGGGAAAAGCAGGGGAAATTCGGGGACGGTTGCCTGAATCACCTAATTAGTGGTCACTGCCTAATTAGGTGATTCAGGCAACCGTCCCCGAATTTCCCTGCTTTTCCCGGTAAGGGTGAAAAGGTGCGGTAAGAGCGCACCAGCGGTCCGGTAACGGGCCGGCTTGGTAAACCCCACACGGAGCAAGGCCAAATAGGGAAACGTTTCGGCGGCCCGCCGCTGTTTCCGGGTAGGCTGCTTGAGCCTCTGGGAAACCAGAGGCCTAGATGAATGATCACTGCCCGGGCCGAAAGGCTCGGGTACAGAATTCGGCTTATAGTCTGCCTGCCAAATGACTAAAGGCACAACGGTTGCTATCATCTCGCTGGAGGTTCATCGATGGCGGTTTACGTGGTTACGGGCGGAGGCGGCTTTATCGGGTCCCACATTGTCGAGGAACTGATCCGCCGAAATGAGACTGTAAAGATTATCGATAACTTTTCTACCGGAAAACGTGAAAACGTCGAACCTTTCCGGATGAAAGCGGAGGTCATCGAGACCGACATTTCAGAATCCGCCGACCTGGCAAAAATCCTGAAAGGTGCGGACTATGTTATCCACCAGGCGGCTATACCGTCCGTCCCAAAATCCATTATCGATCCGTTGAAATCTCACCAGGCCAATGTGAATGGCACGCTGCAACTGCTGATTGCTTCGCGGGATGCTGGAATAAAACGTGTGGTGTACGCGTCTTCTTCGTCGCTGTACGGCGACAGCCCCACGCTTCCCAAGCACGAAGGCATGATGCCCAATCCGCTCTCTCCTTACGGCGCGCAGAAACTCTTTGCCGAAATGTACTGCCAGGTGTTTACGAAGGCCTACGGCCTGGAGACGGTTTCCTTACGGTACTTCAATGTATTTGGACCACGGCAGGACGCAACATCTCAATACAGCGGAGTGCTGGCTCTTTTTATTCCCGCTGTCCTCGAAGGCCGGCGCCCGACGATCTACGGCGACGGGCAGCAGTCGCGCGATTTTACGTACGTCAAGAACGTCGTCGAAGCCAACTTGCTCGCCTGCAAAGCGCCGGGCGCCGCCGGACAGGTTTTCAATGTCGCATGCGGTGACCGCATTACGGTCAACTCAATGCTGCAGCAGATTAATCAAATTACCGGCAAGGACATTTCGCCGATTTATGCTGAGCAGCGAGCGGGCGACATCAAACATTCACAGGCGGACATCACCAGGGCGAAAGCGGATCTCGGATATGACCCGAAGGTGAGCTTTGCCGAAGGTCTGAGTCATACCATCGAGTGGTATCGCGAGAATCTGCGGCGTCCGGTCAGTCCTGTCAGGGCCTGACGGTTACCTCACGACTTTTTCTGCATCCTGCGCGCGCACAGAAGTGGTGCAGAACAGTATCAGAATTGGGAGCAGACGGGGTTTCATGTACAATTTCGTACGATGCGGGTCTTGGTCGCTCTGTTCGTTGCCTTGTTTGGAGCCGCCTTTCAAAGCTCGAGGACGCCGGTTGAAGCGGGCGAAATCTTAGCTCAGCTGTCAAAAATCAGTCTGGACAAAACGCAGATTCACTCCGTTCGCGACATCACTCTTCGCCGGGACGTGCTGTCGATTTCGCTGACCCGCGGCATGATTGCATTTTCAGAACCCATCGCGGGCAAAATTACCGGCGCAGTGTTCATTGGTTCCGGAGAAATTGTTGCAATCCCACCGGATTCGATCGAGAAACAGCAGATCTATAAATTTACGGGAACGCCGCTCCTCGACCAGACTTTTCAAACTCTGATCTTGCGATTTACCGATTCCACTTACGAGGAAATCCAACGAGAAATAGCCCAGCACGCCGAAGAGGACTTGTCGGCCGGGGAACGGGCAGAGTTTGATGCGTGGAATCCCATTTTTGCCGATCGCGGCCCATTGTTGAATGCGCGCATACTCGCCGATTTCTCCGAGCCGGCCTCAAAACAACCGCTTTTCTTCGCCGCCATGAACAGCGACAGGTTCGGCTGGTTCAACGCAGTGCTGGATCTGCGCGCCGCAGAAGAGGTTTCCATCTTTCAGTTGCACGACATGGGCGGCGCCGCGGTTGCCGATGTCTGGGCGAGGTTCAATCAACGCAGCAGGGCGCGAAACCGCGAAGCCGCTGCTCATGCCCAACAGTCTCCGACTGAACTTCTCGCGTACAGCCAGAACGCCGGTTTTGCATATCTGGATCACAAGGTCATGCCTGCCAGCTACCACGACGACTGGCTGTATGAGGGGCTGAGCCGGTATTTCGCCGTATTCAACCCTGCAGAGGCGGATTCAGCCGCATTGCGCAGCGTTCTGGACAGCGCGCGTGACGAGCTGCGGCCGGTCGAAAATGCCGGCCCGATATGGCTGGGCCGCAGATTGGCCAGCACTCGTTCGCCAATGGGTTATCGGGCTGTCTCCGCGAAGAGCCTCTGGGTGATTCACATGCTTCGCGAGATGCTTCCTGAAGGCAAATTTCTGCAGATGATTCGCGACTTTGCAGAGATGTACAACGGCAAAACGGCATCGACGTGGGATTTCCAGCACGTGGCCGAAAAATATGCAGGGATGAAGCTGGACTGGTTTTTCGATGACTGGGTATTCGGCACGGGCGTGCCGTCGTATGCCGTGGAATACAAAGTCGACCCGGCAGGCGACGCATTTATCGTTCAAGGCAAAATCAAGCAGTCGAATGTAACTGAGGATTTCGCCATGCCGGTTCCGGTGTACGCTGACGAACAACTGCTAGGCAGCGTCAACGTCAGCGAGGACGATGGCGAATTTCGTTTTCGAGTGTCGAAGAAGCCGGAGAAGGTTTTGATCGACCCTCAGAGAGAAGTGCTCAGTTTCGTTCCGTAGGCGCGGGCTTTACGCCCGCGCCTACCCGCGTCGCGCGATCACGGTCCGGGGAATCCCTTGAAGATCCGCTTTCGTCGGCAGTTTTTTCCAGGCCGGGCCGAACAGCGCCAGGACCTTTTCATCCATTCCGAGACCCACCTCCATGATCAGGTACCCGCCCGGATTCAGCATCTGCCCGGCGCCGCCGACAAGCCGGCGATAGATCGCCAATTCGTCTTCAGGCGAGAAAAGTGCGACATGAGGTTCGTGCTCACGAACTTCGCGTTGCAGTCGGGTCATATCGTCGCGGCGCACATAAGGCGGATTGCTTACGATGAAGTCGAAATGACCCGAGACCGCATCGACCACATCCATGCAAACGAAATTTACTGTTGCCGTGAGGTCGGCGGCGTTTTGCCTGGCGACGCGCAGCGCTGCCTCAGAAATATCGGCGGCGACGACGACGGCGTCCGGAATTTCCAGAGCCAGGGTGACGGCAATGCAACCCGAACCGGTGCCGACATCCAGTACGGCGGTCGGGGAGACGTTGATTCCCCGGTTTTCCAATACGGCTTCGACGATGTATTCGGTTTCGGGACGGGGTATCAATACCGACGGGTTGACCGTGAAGTAGCGGCTCCAGAATTCCTGTCTCCCGACGATATATTGTAACGGCACGCCGCCGATGCGGTCGTAAAGCAGGTCTTCGATTTTTTGCGCTTCATCTTCGGTAAGGACGCGATCGTCATGCGCATAAAGATATTCGCGTGAGACCGACAATGCGTGAGCGACCAGCAGTTCCGAAGTGAGGCGGTTATTGGAGACGTGATGCAGTTCGAGGCGCTCGGCCGCCGAACGGAGCGCTTCCCGAACAGTCACGCGACAAGTTCTTTTTTGAGGCGCTCGGTCTGGAAGTGGGTATTGAGAGACTCGAGAATCTCCCCCAGGTCTCCCTCCATGATCGTTTCCAGACGGTGAAGGGTGAGGCCGATGCGATGATCGCTGACGCGGTTCTCACGATAATTGTATGTGCGTATCTTTTCGCTGCGATCACCCGTTCCGACCATCGAACGGCGCTCGTCGGAGAGAGCCTTGTGCTGCTTCTCCATCTCGATTTCGTAGAGCCGGGAACGTAGAACGCGCAGGGCCTTGGCGTAATTCTTGATCTGGGATTTCTCATCCTGGCAGGAAACAACCAGCCCCGTGGGGATGTGCGTCAGACGAATCGCCGAATATGTCGTGTTGACGGATTGTCCACCTGGACCAGATGAGCAGAACGTGTCTTTCCGGACATCCTTTTCGTTGATCTGGACATCGACTTCTTCGGCTTCGGGCAATATCGCCACAGTAATGGTGGAGGTGTGGATCCGGCCGCTCGCTTCCGTTGCGGGTACGCGCTGGACTCGATGGACGCCGCTTTCGTATTTGAGCCGGCTGTAGACGCCCTTGCCTTCGATCATCGCGATGACTTCTTTGAAGCCGCCAATGCCAGTCGAATTCGACGATAAAATTTCCACGCGCCAGCGCTGCGATTCCGCGTAACGCGAATACATCCGGAAGACGTCGGCAACGAACAACGCCGCCTCGTCGCCTCCCGTGCCGGCGCGGATTTCGAGGATGACGTTGCGTTCGTCGTTGGGATCTTTGGGCAGCAGCAGGAGTTTGAGTTCCGTCTCGCATTTGGCGAGACGGTCTTCAAGCCCGGCGAGTTCTTCCTCCGCCATGGCCTTCAATTCGGGCTCGCTCTCTTCGCGGACCATCACGCGCGTTTCGTTGATGCCGCGCTCGAGGTCTTTGTATTCGCGGAATTTTGAGACGAGGTCACCGAGCTCGGCGTGACTCTTCGCCGTTTTCTGGTAGCGCTTGCTGTCGGAGACGACTTCAGGGTTGGCAAGCTCATTCGTCAGCTCATCATAGCGAGCTTCGACAGTGCGCAGTCTATCGATGAGCAGATTGGCGGTTGTACTCATACGGGTTATACCGTCAGTGCTTCTTCGAGAGCCCGGATTGCAATCTCTACCTGCGTGTCGTCGGGAGGCTTTGTGGTGATTTTCTGCAGCAGAAGCCCGGGGAATGTCACGATTCGAAGAATGCTTTTGGGATGTTTTGCCGAATAGCGGATGATCTCGTAGGAGATGCCCGCTACGAACGGCAACAGCACGATCCGGGATAACAGCTTAGCGCCAAAGCTATCGAAGTGCGCGATTGAGAAAACCAGGATACTGACGATCATGACGACAAGCAGAAAACTGGTCCCGCATCGCGGATGCAAGGTCGAAAACTTCTGCGCGTTTTTGACGTTGAGCGCCTGGCGGGACTCAAAGTTGTAAACCGTTTTGTGCTCGGCGCCGTGATATTGAAAAACGCGATTCATATCCTTCATCAGCGACACGCTGTAAAGGAAGATGACAAAGACCAGGACCCGGAAAAGTCCGTCGATGCCATTGAATAACAGCGAGCTCTGAAATCCGACCTGCGCCTGAATCAGCCGCGTGATCACCAGCGGGAGCGCGATAAAGATCAGAATGTTGATGCCGAGTGCCAGGACGAGGCTGCCGCCAATCATCCAGGAAGATACCTGAGCGGGGTCACCCGTGGCATCCTGTTTCACCGATTCTTCCGCCAGGGCTTCTTCAGTCGAAAACCGCAGTGCGCGGATACCCAGAACGAGCGCCTGGCCCAGGACGCCGACGCCACGGACAATGGGGGCTTTGAAGATCTTCCACTTCTGGCCCAACGCCAGGACGAGGTCTTTCATGACCCGGACGGTACCGTCCTGCCGCCGGACGGCGACCGAGTACCCTTTGGGCGATCGCATCATGACGCCTTCGACGACGGCCTGGCCGCCGACGAGGATTTCATCGTCGCTGGAGCTGAGCGCCCACGCTGTAGCAGTGAGCACGAGATACTTTAAGTATTTTAAACTCAAATCAATATGCCTCGGCTTAAGATGTCTTCTTGCTGTATTTTCTTTGGAATCTTTCGATACGGCCGGCAGTATCGACCAGTTTCTGCTTGCCCGTATAGAAAGGATGGCATTTCGAGCAGATTTCAAGGTGGATCTCCGGTTTGGACGAACGGGTCTTAAAAGTCTCCCCGCAGGCGCATTTCACGACCGTATCGACGTAGTTCGGATGGATGTTTGCTTTCATCGGGCCTCCAGTTATCGGCTGCGCATTGTTCGCAGCCGGCTCACGTAACCTCTCATTATACATTTTTCCCCTTTGATTTCACGCAACCCATTGACTATAGTACATTCCATCCATTAAGCCGCTGTTGCGAAAGCACATCGCGTGTGTACAACCCCGCCTGAGGTGGCCCGTTGCAATGGATGCCGAAATTGGTTACCGTACCAAGTTCGCATTTAGTCCAGGAGGAAACGATCACAATGGTTAACGAACCCGGAAAATTGACCGCGACACAACGCGCTCGCGAAAAAGCGCATGGCGTCGGTCAATTTGCAGTTCCACAAGGAGAGGAGGCCGAAAATTACGAGCAGCTGCTAGACCAATATGGAGCCCGTAAATTCGCAGAAGGCGAAGTCATGAAGGGCACGGTCCTGAAAATCACCGATACGGATGTTGTTGTAGATATCGGGTACAAGTCTGAGGGTGTTATCCCTGTCGCACAATTCATCGATATGGCCGGTCAGGTCACAATCAAAGTCGGGGATCTGATCGATGTTCTTCTCGAAGATACCGACGACGGCGATGGCCACGTTGTGCTTTCCAAGGAGAAAGCCGAAAAGGTCAAGGTCTGGGAAGAGGTCGAGAAGGCATTCAACGAGAGCACCATCATCCGTGGTCGCGTTATCGAAAGGATCAAAGGCGGTCTTTCGGTCGATATCGGTATTCGCGCTTTCCTGCCTGGATCTCAGATTGATGTGCGCCCTGTGAAGAATCTCGATTCGCTCAGGGGCAAAGAGATCGAATGCCGCGTCATCAAACTCAACCGGAAACGGGGCAACATCGTACTTTCACGCAAAGTTGTGCTTGAAAACGAGCAGGCCCGCCGCAAAGCTGTGACGCTGGAGGTGCTCGAAGAGGGTACCGACGTCCGCGGGATCGTGAAGAATATTACGGATTACGGAGTGTTCATTGATCTGGGCGGAATCGACGGATTGCTGCACGTAACGGATCTTTCCTGGGGCCGTGTGAACCATCCATCGGAGATGTTCAACGTCGGTGACGAGATCACCGTCAAGATTCTGAAATACGATCGTGAAAAGGAACGGGTATCGCTGGGTTATAAGCAACTGACCCCCGATCCATGGACGCTGGTCAAGCAGGTGTATCCGGTGGGCGCCCGCGTCACTGGGAAAGTGGTGAACTTGACGGATTACGGTGCCTTCATCGAACTGGAGCCCGGAGTCGAAGGCCTTATCCATGTCTCGGAAATGTCGTGGAGTAAACGCGTGAAACATCCGTCGAAGCTTCTGCAGCTGACACAGGATGTCGAGGCGCTTGTACTCGACGTTGACATGGACAACCGCCGCATATCGTTAGGTCTCAAGCAAACGGAACCCGATCCCTGGAGCACATTGGCAGAGCGATACACGATCAACTCCGTGATTGCCGGACGCGTGCGAAATCTGACAGATTTCGGAGCGTTTATCGAGGTCGAGGAGGGAATCGACGGTCTTGTCCACGTTTCCGACATCTCTCCACGCCGCATCAAGCATCCGTCCGAAGTGTTGAAGAAGGGCGAGAGGGTGGAAGCCGTGATTCTGAACATCGACACGGACAACCATCGGCTCTCACTCGGAATCAAACAATTGCAGCCGGATGTGTGGGAGCAGTTCTTCACAGCTCACGGTGTGGGCGATACCGTTCGCGGCAGAATCGTGCGACACGCGCCATTCGGAGTGTTCGTCGAACTGGACGAAGGTATCGAAGGGTTGTGCCATGTTTCGGAGCTCGACGACGCGGATCGTCAGGACATCGAGAACCGGTTCAAACTGGGCGACGAGGGCGAGTTCAAGATCATCAAGCTCAGCCCTGCCGAGCGCAAGATCGGATTGAGTCATCGGGCACTGGCCGAAGACGCAGAACGACGGGAATACGATTCCTATCGGGAAAGCGCCGACGGCAGCGCGACACTTGCCGATTTGTTCCACGCGAAAGACAACAGCTGAAGAATGCGTAATCGCATGCTCATATGGCTCCTCCTCGGCGGAGGAGCCTTTGTGCTTCTTGCCATCGCCCTCGCCGCTGTCGTTTTGACGTTCAGCGGCGAAGGAGGCGGGGAATTCGCCTTTTCCGACCGGATCCAGGTGGTCGATATCGACGGCGAACTGGTCCAGTCCAAACCGATTCTGGAACAGCTGAAGCGCTACGAGGATTCCAATTCGGTAAAAGCCATCTTGCTGGATATCGATTCTCCCGGCGGAGGCGTTGCCGTTTCCCAGGAGATTTACACCGAAATCAAACGGCTTCGTGAGAAGAAAGACAAAATCATCGTCGCTTATCTGTCATCCACCGGCGCTTCCGGTGCGTTTTACATATCGTGCGCAGCCAACAAAATTGTGGCAAATCCGGGAACTATTGTCGGCAGCATCGGGGTGATCGCAGAATGGGTGAACTATGCGGATTTGCTGCAGTGGGCGAAATTGAAAGAAATCGTTTTCAAGACCGGCGAGTTCAAGGATACTGGATCGCCGTCCCGGCCGATCACCGAGAACGAGCGTAAGTATTTTCAGGGCTTGATCGACGACATGTACGTACAATTCCTGGAGGCGGTATCTTCGGGTCGGAAACTGGACCTGCAGGAAGTCCGCTCGATTGCTGACGGACGTGTATTTACAGGAAAAGATGCCAAGGAACGCAAGTTGATCGACGAGACCGGTAATTTTCAGGACGCGGTGGATCTTACAGCCAAGCTCGCTGGGATTTCGGGTAAGCCGCGTTTGGTCCGGCAGACGCGTCAGCGTGTAACATTACTCGATGTATTGACAACGGACCTGTCGCGGCTCGTGCCATTCAATGGCCAAAGCATGAAGTCGCAGATTAAATTTCAATACTTGTGGAAGTGAACGCGGGCGATTGATCAGAGGATCGGGCGCCCGTCATTACAGCGGAGGAGTGAGCAGATGACCAAAGCAGACCTGGTGGAAGAAGTTTCCCGGGTTACCGAGCTGACAAGGAAAGATTCAGAGGTCATTGTCGATACTTTGTTCGAAAGCGTGATCAAAGCACTGAAGACGGGCGACAAGCTCGAAGTGCGCGGCTTCGGCAGTTTCCGCGTCCGCCAGCGCAACGCCCGGGTCGGCCGCAACCCGAAGACCGGTGAGAAGGTCGAGGTGCCGGCCAAACGCGTTCCTTACTTCAAGCCGAGTAAGGAACTCAAGGACCTGATTAACGACGAAGCAGCAGCCGCGCCGGCGGCTTCAGCGGGAACCCCGGCAGCTCCAGGCAATCCCTGAAATGGATTTCATCTGGAGTCCATGGCGCTATGACTATCTGGCGTCAGGCGGCCAAAAACCGTCATCGTGCGTTTTCTGTGTAACGGACGATCGGACTCACGATGCGGAGCGGCTGATCGTCTTTCGCGGGACATATAATTTCATCATACTGAATTTATTTCCCTACACGTCCGGCCATGTCATGGTCGCTCCGTACGACCATCTGGACACCATCGCGGTCGCACATCCGGACCAACTCTCGGAAATGATGCAGCTCGCCCAGCGGGCCGTTTCGGCCCTCAAGAAGCTGTACAAGCCCGATGGGTTTAATCTCGGTATGAATATCGGGAGCGCCGCCGGCGCCGGCATTCGTGAACACTTTCATCTGCATGTCGTACCGAGATGGGTCGGCGATGCAAATTTCATGACCATTACCGGAGAAACGCGCGTCCTGCCGGAAGAGTTGGCTGTCACGTTTCGCAGATTTAAAGCGGAACTGGAAAAAGAATAAGCCACGAATTGAACGAATTAAACGAATTCAAATTCGTTCAATTCGTTCAATTCGTGGCTTATTTCTCCGAATCCTGGAGCTCTTTCATCATGAGATATGCATCATTGCCGTTGGCGTAGTACCTCTTCAGTGTGCGAACCATCTTGAAGGCATGCCTCTTGTAAAACACGATAGCTCCGCGATTGGTGACATCCACCTGCAGATCGTATACTTCAACTCCGTAACTGCTGAGAATGTTCTCTGCCCGCGCCAGAAGGTGCGTACCGTAGCCGCTCCGGCGGTGGCTCTCGCGAACGTCCAGAGTGACAATTGTTGCCCTGCGGCGGCCGGGTTGTACTTCCATGACTAGAAAGGCAACGATTGTGCCGTCCTCTTCAGCGACGAGAGTTTCGGCTCCCTCCCGATTCATGAAATAAGAGAGCTCGGTGGCATCGTAGGCGACTCCGCGCGGAAAACTTGCCTGGTCGATTTCCAGCAGGGTAATGAAATCCTCTGGTGTCGCGTGCCGGATGAGCGTTTTGGTCATTGAACGAACCGAGTAATTCTCATTAATATAACAGCCATGCCCCGCTGCCTCCATATCTTCGATTCCGGCTTTCAGTGTGTCGATGACACCCTGGACCCGACGGATTTTTGCGAGGCGCATCAAAAAGTTGTCGCATTCGAAGCGGAACGGCTCCAGGATCCCCGGTGGCGCAAAATGGTTCTTCGAGTGGTGGCACTCGTCCTGCTCCTGCTCTTTCTTATCCCGCTCTATTACACATTGAGGGACTTATACCTTGGCCCGCGGGTGAAGGCGCAAGGAAATTAGGGACCGGATCCAGCTTGTACTCAGCAATCGTTCTTGCAGCGGGAAAATCGGAGCGGATGGGCCGGCCGAAAGCTCTCCTGCCATTCCGTGGCCGCACTTTTCTCGAAAATATTCTGGATGCGATCGCCCGCTCCTCCATTCAGCATAGCCTTGTGGTGGTGGGACATCATCGAGCCGAGATTGCCAGCCGGCTTCACTTGCCGAATTTAATTTTTAATCCCGATTACGCACAGGGCATGATCACGTCATTCCAGACCGGCATCCGGGCCCTCCCGGCCGATTGTACCGGCGCGCTGCTTTTTCTCGTCGACCACCCGCTGGTCGATCCAGAGACGATCGATGTGCTCCTGGCCAATTTCGTTGCCGGTCGGATCATGGTGCCGGTTTTCAACGGACGCCGCGGCCATCCGGTGCTTTTTTCGGCCGAAATACTCCAGGAAATACTTGCGCTGCCCGCGTCGCAAGGGGCTAATATCGTGGTACGAAAGGACCCTCACCGCATTGTAGAAGTACCCGTTGAGGCGTCCGGAATCCTTGTCGATGTCGACACGCCGGAAGATTTCGAACGACTATGAGTCACGGAGACCGTCCCGCTCCTAATACTGGTGGTACACGCTCTCCCGTTCTTGCCAGGAATGGCATGGTGGCCACCAGTCAACCACTTGCGTCCGCCGCTGCACTGCGCATATTGCAGGATGGCGGCAATGCAGTTGACGCTGCGATCACGGCGGCCGCCGTTTTAAATGTCGTAGAACCCAATTCCACAGGCATCGGCGGCGACATGTTCGCCTTGGTTTATATGCAGCAGGACGCAAAACCGGTCGGGTTAAACGGTAGCGGATGGGCCGGTTCGAAAGCTTCGGTCGAGTGTTTCAAGACTCGGAACCTTGTTGAGGTTCCGGCTTTCGGCATGCTTTCGGTCACCGTGCCGGGCGCGGTCGCCGGCTGGTACAAATTGCATCAGCGATACGGCAAGCTTCCCATGAGCCGGCTTCTGACCGCTGCGATCGAATATGCCGAAAACGGTTTTCCGGTTTCTGAGATTATTTCCGCACAGTGGCAGCACGCTCAAGAGCGTTTGCGCGCCAATCCGGACGCAGCCCGCCACGCCCTGATGGACGGTCGGGCACCCCGTCAGGGCGACGTTTTCAAGATGCCTGAACTGGCGAGGACCTTCAGGACCATTGCGGAAGGCGGCCGGGACGCTTTCTACAAGGGCGAGATTGCCAGAAAAATCGTGCAGTTCTCGGACAAGCACGACGGACTGCTGACGCTGGCCGATTTCGCAGATTTCGAGGCGCAATGGGTTGAGCCGGTATCGACGAGCTATCGCGGTTATGACGTCTATGAGCTTGGGGCGCACACTCAAGGCATCACGGTTCTCGAGATGTTGAACATCCTCGAGACTTATGACCTCAAGGCTCTGGGCCACAATTCGGCCGAACATCTGCACCTGATGATCGAAGCTAAAAAGCTGGCTTTTGCCGATCGCGATGCCTACATTGCAGATCCGGACAAGGCGCGCGTTCCAGTTGCCCGGCTCATCTCCAAGGAATACGCGCATGAACGGCGAAAGCTGCTGTCTGAAACGCATGCCACGGTGGCACCGCGCCCCGGACTTCGGGAGAATGGAGACACTGTTTACCTTACCGTTGTGGACAAAGACCATAACGTGGTGTCGTTCATTAACAGTCTGTTTGAAAGTTTCGGTTCGGGGCTTGTGGCCGGAGATACCGGCATTGTTCTGCAAAATCGCGGGGCATTGTTCGAACTGGATCCCGGGCATCCCAATGTCATAGCCCCACGGAAGCGGCCATTCCATACTCTCATTCCAGGTATGTTGCTGAAGGACGGCCAGCCTGTGTGGTCTTTTGGTGTAATGGGCGGCGACAATCAACCGCAGGGCCATGTGCAGGTTTTAGTCAATCTGATCGACTTTGGAATGGACGTGCAACAGGCCGGCGAAGCGCCGCGGTTCAGGCATTCCGGTGAAGAGGTTCTGCTCGAATCCGCCATTGGTCCGGCCGTGCGCTCAGATTTGACGAAAAAGGGGCACCACGTTGCATCCGCGGTCGATGCCTGGGGCGGTTACCAGGGTATTGTTATCGATTCTAAACGCGGCATCTTAATGGGTGGTTCCGATCCGCGAAAGGACGGTCTCGCCATAGGCTGGTAGTTTCGGTAATATAAGATTCAGTCTGTGGAGAGCGTAGCAGCATTCAGGAGGTTCGAATTCAATGGCATCTGGTGCAAAACTCAGTAAGACGGCGAGGGCCAGTCTGGGAAAAGACAAGGACTCGATTCAATCGGGTAAGCCGTGTCCGCAGTGTAAGACCCCGATGGTCGCCACTCGCGTCATTAAATCTGCAGGTATGCCGGGAGGAATGTACTGGGTTTGTCCCAAAGACGACTATCGGCTGAAGACTTAGCGGCGTAATTGGCGTATGGACAATGACTTTCTCGACGGAATAGACGAGCAATTTCAACGGCTCATGAAGCTGAATGGCAACGGAAAGCGGAACGGGCATGCAATGGGCCCGTCAACGGAAGACCGTCTTATCACCGAGATTGTCGATCAATTGCCCGGGTTGTCGAAGCCGCAGAAAGAAGACGTGCTCCGTTTCATTCACGCCCTCCAAAAGCAAAAGGTCGAGTAGATGCCGATTGTCGCCGGCGCTAACGCGAAGCGTCTTGCGCTTCTACTCTGGGTCCTGGTTGCTTTCTTCTATTTCTATCTTTCTTACGACTATATCCACGTAACGATGAGCGACCGGCAATTTGCCGACTATTTACAATACGTCGTGCAGATTGCCGGCAACGAACAGCGTCCTGCCAAGGAAGTCCGCGAACTATTGCTGGTCAAGGCTGAAGAACTGGCGCTTCCCGTTACGGGCAGCGAGATCACCGTACTGGGTGGCGGCGATTCGTTAAACGTTGGTGTGAATTACAACGTTGACATCGACATACCGGTGCTTCAACGGCAGATCTATACGAAGCATTTCGAGCACCTGGTTAAATACCAGCGGAAGTAGCCCGGTTTACTTTTCTCCCACCGCGTCCGCGGTCTGTTTGTACGCGCGATACAAAGTGTCAAATTCTGCCAGGCCCTTTTTCAGAATGGCCTGGAGGTTTGCGAGGTCTGCCGGGTTCAACACAAGG
Organism: uncultured Acidobacteriota bacterium; assembly: GCA_963738025.1. Lineage (GTDB taxonomy): Bacteria > Acidobacteriota > Terriglobia > 20CM-2-55-15 > 20CM-2-55-15 > 20CM-2-55-15. Next base: position 59,809 of record CAVTWA010000024.1, read on the forward strand.
TGGACGCTCTGAACAAAAGCCTGCAACGCGTCCAGTGTTTTAAAGGAAGGGCCGACGAGACAAACGAACGAATAGCGGCGTTGTGGCATCGGCAGCGGCGAGAGGTAGTTCAAGACGGCATTAGACCGCAGGGAACTGCCTGCGAAATTCTCGTGGACGATTATGCAGTCGTAAGTGGTATACCGCATGCGTTCGACGGCCAGTTCGGGCGTTTCAGCAATGTGATACTTGTAGCCCAGTTCGCGGAGAACAGTTTTGGCGGCCTCTGCCGTAGCGGGATCGCCACAGATCAGCGCTGTTTTGTCCCCCAGTTCGAAAAAATCCATCTTTTCCGTTGCGCTCATCTTTTTTTCCTGTACTCCATATCCAGCGCGAGACCCCTTACATTGCTGGTATTTTCGCCTCGGGCCTTCTTGATCTTGTCGATCCCTCGGGTTACAACGCCTTTGTTGGTGCAATAGAGGAGCGCCGTCTCTTCCGTGATGAGATTCTGCTCGAACAGCTCCAGCATCGCCATATCGAATGTCTTCCAGCCGAACGAGCCCGCCGCTTCGATGATTTCGTAAAATGTTTTGCCTTCCGACTCGCCGTGCTCGATGGCCTCTTTTACGCGAAGGTTGTTTCCCATGATTTCGAGCGCCGCGATCCGGCCGCCGCCAATTTTTGGGATGAGGCGTTGTGACACGATATATCGGATGGTTTCTGCTAACCGGATGCGGATTTGCTTTTCTTCTACTTGATCGAACATACCGACGATACGGTTGATCGTTTGTCCGGCGTTGATCGTGTGCAATGTGCTCATAACCAGGTGTCCTGTTTCCGCAGCAGACATACCGATCTCGACCGTCTCGCGGTCACGCATTTCGCCGACGAGAATGACTTTGGGAGCCTGGCGCAACGCAGCACGCAAGCCATTGGCGAATGTGCTGAAGTCGTTTCCCATTTCCCGCTGGTTGAAGGTTGCTTTCTTTTGCGGGTGCACGAATTCGACAGGGTCTTCCAGGGTGACGATATGAATCGATGCGGTTTCGTTGAGTTCGTTCAACAGGGCGGCGAGCGTTGTCGACTTGCCGCTTCCGGTTGCACCGGTAACCAGGATGAGCCCGGTTTTTTCTCTCGCAGCCGTATGGAAAATCGGCGGTAGATTGAGCTGATCGACACTTGGAATCGTAGTCGAAAGTTTCCGGCAAATGATCGTGTAATGGCCGCGTTGGGTGAAGATGTTGACGCGAAAGCGAGCCTTCTGGCCCAGGGCATAGGAGCAGTCGCATGAACCCGTCTTGATCAGATCTTCGGTCAAGCGGCGATTGCGTCCTATGATATTGAGCGCAATAGTTTCGGTCTGAAACGGAGTCAACTTGTCCACCGGCGGCTCGAGAGCGACACCGACCAGCTCTCCATTGGATTCCACCTGCAGGGGCTTGTCCGCAGTGATGTTGAGATCCGACACGCTCTTATTGGAATCCAGCATCGTGCTGAGGATATGATCCAGTTCTGCCTTCGTCACGGACTACTCCCACTCTTCCGGCGGATTCTTCAGTAACGGCCGGAATTTGTTTTTGTCGATACAACGGGCGTAAGCGTCTTCCGGACTGATCATCTTCTTGTTCAGAAGATCCATAATCGCGTCATCGAGGGTCTGCATTCCGTATTTCTTTCCAACCTGCAACATACCTGGAATCTGAAATGTCTTCGCTTCGCGGATCAGATTGGCGATGGCGGGCGTGACGACCAGGATTTCCAGGGCGGCCACGCGGCCCTTCACATCGATGCGCTTAAAGAGGTTCTGGGCGACGACTCCTTTGAGTGCCTCCGAGAGTGTGTTGCGGATCTGATTCTGCTGCGCGGCAGGAAAGACATCGATGACACGATCGATCGTCTTTGCCGCGTTCGGCGTATGCAAGGTTCCAAAGACCAGATGGCCCGTGGCGGCGGCCGTAAGGGCGAGTTCTATCGTTTCCAGGTCGCGCATTTCACCGACCATAATGATGTCCGGATCCTCACGCAATGCTCCTCGCAAGGCCGCTGCGAACGATTTGGTGTGAAGTCCGACTTCGCGATGGTTTACCAGGCATTCGTGACTTTGATGAACAAACTCGATTGGATCCTCGACCGTAATGATGTGATCTTTGCGCGCCTTGTTCGCATAATCGACGATTGCGGCCAATGTCGTCGATTTTCCGCTGCCTGTCGGTCCTGTTACCAGGACAAGGCCCTTATGCAACATCGCGAATTTTTTCATGATGGGAGGCAGGCCGAGTTGCTCGGTGGTGAGCACCTTTGAGGGAATCTGCCGGAACACCGCGGCGACACCATATTTCTGATTGAAAAAGTTCGCCCGGTACCTGGCTTTTCCCGCGATTTCGTAACCGAAGTCGACGTCGCCCGTTTCTTCGAATACTTTCACTTTGTACTCGGGTGCGATCTCGTACAACATGGTCTTCAACTCGTCATTTTCCAGCGGCGGAAATTTGACACGCTCCATTTCTCCGCGAACCCTGAGAATAGGCTGCGAGCCTGACGCCAGGTGTAAGTCCGAAGCACCGACCTCGTCCATAAGGTTGAAAAATGCATCAATTTTCGCCATCTCGTCTGTATCCTCCCAAACGCAACGTCGGGCTATTATACTCAGGGGGCAAATGAGTCAACTTCCAGTTGGGAGCAACGCTCCGGATTTCGAATTGAGGGATGCCGACGGTGTTTCGTACGCGCTTTCCGATGCCCTGGCACGTGGACCTGTCGCGTTGGTTTTCTACAAAACCAGTTGCCCGACCTGCCAGTTCTCGTTTCCTTATATTCAGAAGATCTTCGATAAAGCGCGAACAAAGCCTCAAATATGGACGCTTTGGGCTGTTTCGGAAGATGAACCGGACGAAACCCGGGCTTTCATCCAGCAGCACCACCTTAGTTTCGATGTGCTGATCGATGAGCACCCGTACGCTGTCTCGGCGGCTTATGGACTGGAGTTTGTGCCGGCCATTTTTCTGATCGAACCTGACGGCAGGATTGCTGTGAGCGACTACGGCTTCAGCAAGGCCGGCCTCAACGCAATCGCCGGTTTCGAGTACTTCACTCCGAACGACGGACTGCCCGCTTCGCGGCCTGGCTGAAGGTCCAAGAACTAGCGCCCGTGCGGCGCGAATGCAGACGCGGCCTATGAAGATGTGAATAAATCCGAAGATGCGATCCAGGATATAGTCGCGGGCTTCAGCCCGCGTTCGGGTATCGAATGATGTTGGAGTTATCCGCACCCAAACGCGGGCTGAAGCCCGCGACTTCATTTTGAATCAACGGGATAGCGTGCCCACAGCCCGCGACATTACACCAATACCTCTAAAGAATGTATCGGAAGCTGCCGATGAGTATGGTGAACGTGTGTCGCTATGCATGATAGGACCTTCCTATTCACAGATATAGAAGGAAGCACGACCCTGTGGGAGCGCTTCCCGGAGCCGATGCGGAACGCATTGGCTCGCCATGACCTGGTGCTGAGGCAGGTCATCGAGCGGCACAACGGTAGTGTCTTCAAGACGGTGGGTGACTCTTTTTGCGCCGTCTTTCCATCTGTTTACGATGCCTTGACTGCCTCGGCTGCAGCGCAGCGTTCCCTCAGCCAGGAAGTATGGGCCGGGCTGGACGAACCCATTCGCGTCCGCATGGCGATCCATCTCGGACCGGCCGAATCGCGTGACGGGGACTTCTTTGGCCAGACCCTCAATCGCGTCGCACGCATGCTGGCCGCCGCGCATGGAGGCCAGATCGTTTTGTCCAAAGCCGCAAAGGATTCCGTGGCCGACCGGCTGCCGGACGAGGGGAGCCTGAGCGATCTCGGCGAACACCGTCTTCGCGATCTGGTGCGGCCAGAGCAGATCTTTCAATACAACGAGCCCGGATTACATCAGGATTTTCCGCTTCTGCGGTCGTTGAGCGCATTTGCCCACAATCTTCCCGAGCAGTTGACGAGCTTCATCGGCCGCGAAATTGAATTGGCGGATATCAAGCATCTGTTAGTTCGTACGCGGTTGTTGACGCTGTCGGGGTCTGCTGGAAGCGGCAAGAGCAGGCTGGCGTTGCAGGCTGCTGCCGATATCGTGGATCGTTTCCCCAATGGTGTGTGGTTGGTTGACATGGCGCTGGTGACGGACGCGCAGCTGATCGCGACCACCGTCGCCACAACGCTGCGACTGCGCGAGGCAACGCGTACCACGATGCTGGAAACGCTGATTGCCTTCTTGCGTGAAAAGCGGTTCCTGCTGATTCTGGACAACTGCGAGCAGGTCGTCAACGCTTGCGCCGATCTCGCGGACAACCTCTTGAAGGCATGTCCGGATCTCTACATCCTTGCGACGAGTCGCGAAGGCCTGGGAATCGCCGGCGAAACGACTCTGTGTGTAGGCTCGCTGGCTACTCCATCGAATCAAGATCTGCAATCATTCGAAAAGACCGCCGAAAGTCCTTCAGTAAGGCTGTTCGTCGATCGTGCCGCAGCGACACTTCCCGGTTTCGAGCTCACGAGCAGAAACGCTCCGGCGATCGTGAAGGTTTGTCAGCGCCTCGACGGAATTCCGTTAGCAATCGAACTCGCTGCAGCGCGAGTAAAGACGATCTCGCCGGAAGAAATCGTACTGAGGTTGAATGACCGCTTCCGTTTATTGACGGGGGGGAGTCGCACTGCGTTGCCACGGCACCAGACGCTGCGCGCCGCGATCGAGTGGAGCTATCACATGCTTGGCGGTCTGGAGGGTGTTCTGTTCCGCCGGTTGTCGCTGTTTTGCGGCAGTTTTTCCCTTCAAGCAGCAGAATCGGTTTGCGAGGACGAAGCGCTTCAATCGTTCGAGGTTCTCGATTGTATTTGCCGGCTCGTCGATAAATCGCTACTGATTCTCGAACAAAGCGAGGGCGCTGCCCGTTATCGGATGCTTGAAACCATTCGTGAATTTGCTTTCGAGCGATTGCGTGAATCCGACGAAATTCCGTCCATGCAGGTGCGCTTCATGAATTTCTTCCTGAACTTCACGCGCCAGGCGGAGAACGAGCTCAGTGGACCGGCTCAAGGTGAGTGGCTCGCAAAGCTGGAAATCGAGATTGAAAATCTCCGGGCCGCCCTCTCCTGGAATGTTCAGGACACTGAACTCGCGAGAAACCAGCTGCACATGGCCATAGCTCTTTCGAAATTCTGGCTGGTCAGGGGTTACTGGGAAGAAGGCCTGGCATATTTATGCCGCGTTGTGGCTTCACCTGCAGTGGACGCACTGGCCAGCGAGCGCGCCCGCGCGCTGAACAGTTGCGGCAGCCTGGCATGTCAATTGGGCCGCTATTCGGAAGCTCTGACGCATTACGAACAGAGTCTTGTCATTCGAAGAGATCTTAAGGATGAGCGGGCGGCGGCAGCCATCCTCAACAACCTGGGGATGGTGCACAGAAATCAGCGCGAATTCGAAACGGCGAGACCTCTATTCGATGAAGCCCTGAAGCTATTCCGGAAACTCGGACACGATTCGGCAGTTGCGGCATGTCTGACGAATATGGCAGCGGTTGAGCACGCGACGGGAGAATATGCCGAGGCGCACCAGAGTGCCCAGGAGGCATTGGTCCTGTTCAGAAAGATCGGCGATCAGCTCGGTATTTCAGCATCGCTTACGGAGTTGGGGCGCGTCGCATTGGCCCAGGGACAATGGAACGCTGCGCAATCCTACCTCGAAGAAAGCCTGGCATTGTCGCGAAAGCTGGGAGAAAAAATCGGCATTGTCGGTTGTCTGCAAAGTCTCGGCGAGCTGATGATCCTGCAGAACAACCCTGAGGCGGCTCGAATCTGTTACGAAGAGAGCCTCGAGATATCGCGCGGTCTCGCGTCTGCGCGGCACATCACCACGGCGACGGATGCCATAGAACGATTGAACCAGGGCGCCACTCGACTCTTCAGGGCCGAGGCGGTACCGGCAGGGAGATAGCACCATGTCGACGAGCTTCATGAGCGAAGTCCAGGAACGGCGGCAGCATCGGCGAGTGTTCTCGCTTATCCCGAAAGAGGATGTTGTGCTCTTCAGTCCAAACGGTGAAAAGCATTTTGTCGCAAAGCTGTTGGATCTCAGCCGTAGCGGCGCGCTGATATATACAGCCGATCCCACTGTCTCCGCCGAGCCGGGCTCACGCTATAAACTCTATCTGCAGAACGAGGGCGCGATGTTCCATCTGGAAGCCGTGCTCAGCCGCCGCGAACTGCAGTTTTTCGCCTTCCGCTTTGTTAACGTCACCCCGCTCGATTTGATGGAAATTCGCGGGAAACTGGCGCGGATGGAAATTCTCGCCGCACGGATGTGCGGCGGGCACTAGTGGCCTGTATAGATGAATCGGTACCGGGCGGTTTTCTGTAGGGGCGGTCTATGACCAGACTGATCCAAGACAGAATGGACGGGGAGCCGCAAAGTAGTGCCTTGTAAAGGTTTGGTTTGGCTGCAACGCGTTGACGATTCCGCGCCTAAGTTCAGAACTCCTGACATACCCCCCGAATGATTGGCAAATTCAAATCGTTTGAGGACATAGTGCGAACCGAAACCTGTCCGCTTTTGTGAAACGAATCAACTCGGAGCGATCTGATGCATGGTAGCTCATGGCCTTCACGCGGTCAGACGTTAAGAGGATGAGATGAAAGGTTTGGGGCGTCTGCTTCCGCAAAGGGTGCGAACCGAAACCTGTCCGCTTTTTCCGAAGATGGACTGACATGATTGCCAGCCATGGGCCAGCAGAAAGAACTCCTATCATTTCTTCCTTCACCCGACGGTTCTGTCTTCGTAAGCGAGAGGGTGTCTTTTCGGACTGAGGGAACCCAACGCGTCATTTCGGTGCAAGGTGTTGTCTTCGCACACTACGGTGTTGGAGATCGGGCGGCCGAGGCATATGCGATGATCACGTTGTTCGAATCCGGATACGCCAGTCAAACTCAGATCGCCAGGGCTTTCGGTTACTCGGTCCGGAGCCTACGGCGTTATCAGGAGCGTTTCCAGACTGGAGGAGTCGGTTCTTTGGTGCGGGGATCAGGACGGCCTTTGGGCAGTCCTGCCTTGCGCCCCAAACAGCGGGGGCGCGATCACACGATTCTGCACCTGAAAGCGGAAGGCTCCAGCAACCGCACGATTGCCGGCAAGCTCGGTGTTTCTGAGACGGCGATTCGCAAGCGCCTTCGCCGGCTGGGCTGGCAACCGAGACCGGAACTCCGTCTCCCGTTTCCACATGAGACCGGCGGCGATGCGTCTTCAACGGCCAACGCTTTGGAAAATGGGTCAAGATTCCCAGCGGCCCATCTGGAAGCACGTCACGGCGCCAGCCAAGAAGGATTGAGCACTCCGAGATCGAACGGGGGCCAGCAAGCCTCGATGCCGATCCGTTGGACCGGTCGATGGATCGCCTATTGGCCGCGATGGGATTGATCGAGGATGCGGCTCCCTTATTTGCCCATGCCGACAGTCTTCCCAGAGCCGGTGTGTTGTTGGCGATTCCGTCCCTGGTCACAAGTGGAGTGCTTTCAATTGCCCACAAGCTTTACGCGACGATCGGCCCTGCCTTTTATGGATTACGGACAACACTGGTGGCCTATATTCTGTTGGCACTACTGAGAATCCCGCGCCCGGAAACTCTGAAAGAGTTTGCTCCTGGCGACCTCGGACGCATTGTCGGATTGGATCGTTTACCCGAGGTTAAGACGCTGCGCCGCAAACTGGCGCGCCTGGCATCCCGCAAGATGGGCCAACAGTTCGGCCGCGAACTTGCTCGTCACCGTATCGCTGAGCGCGGCCGCGTCGTGGGCATTCTTTATCTGGATGGCCATGTTCGGACTTACCATGGGAAACACATTATCGCGAAAGGCTACGACACTCGAACCCGACTTGCGGTCCCGGCGACCACCGACTATTGGGTCAATGATCAAAAGGGGGATCCGCTCTTTGTTGTAACCGCTGAAGCCAACGCCGCGATGACTCGGATGCTGGTTCCCATACTCGAACAGGCCCGAACCCTAATCGGACCTCACCGCCGCGTGACCATCGTCTTCGACCGTGGAGGATGGAGTCCTAAACTCTTCCAGACACTGCTGGCGATGGATTTTGACTTCATCACCTACCGTAAGGGCCGCTTCCGGCCTACCTCTGAAAAGAGGTTCATCTTGCGCAAGGCCAAGCTCGATGGACATCCTGTGAAGTACCTCCTCTATGACCAACCTGTCCGGTTCCTGCGAGGCAAACTTCGGCTGCGCCAAGTGACACGGCTCACTGAGAGTGGTCATCAGACGCCCGTGTTGACCAGTCGGTGGGACCTGCGCGACATCGTCATCGCTTACCGGATGTTCGTAAGCGGTAAGCAGCCTACATTCCCGGATCAAATGCCCGATGGCCACGATAGGATTCGAAAACGCAGCGATATTATTGGGCGTGAGTCGGAGACTTCCAATTTGCGGGAAGCAGAGAATCGATTTGATTGATTTTGATTGAGGGCAACCGGGCAAGCACGTCGGTGAGGTACTCCTGAGGGTTGATGCCGCGGCGGCGGCAACTGACTAAAAGGGAGTAAATCACGGCGCTGCGCCAGCCGGCCTCGGGGTGGCCGATGAAAAGCCAGCGCTTGCGGCCAACCGCAGTAGGTCGGATCGAGTTTTCGACCAAATTGTTATCGATTTCGAATCGGCCGTCGCGCAGATATCCCGTCAGAGCAGGGTAATCATTGAGAAAGTAGCTGACGGCCTTAGCGAGCGTGCTTTTCGGTAATAGGGCCGCATGGAGCTGTTCGGCTTTGGACTTGAGGCGGCGCCAGATTTCGGGTGCATCTTGCTGGCGGCGCGAAAAGCGTTGATCGGGTGGAAGGCCTCGGATTTCATTCTCAATTCGATAGAGCCATCGAATCTGTGCGATAAACCAAGCGGCTTGGGTAAAACTCTCCTGAAGAGCTTTGTACATGTACCGGCGCGCATGCGCAAGGCAGCCGATGCGTTGGATACGAGGCTGGCGGCGGCTCAGCGATTCATAGACTTCGTAGGCGTCGGTTTGAATGACGCCGGAAAAACCCGTCAATCGCTTCTGCACAGGTTCCAGTCCCCGGCTGGGATCAAAGTCCAGCAGCACATCGCCGCCAGGCACGGCGTAGAACCAGAGATAACCACGCGACGCTTTACCGTGGACTTCCGGGTCTAAGACCTTGACCGGCGTTTCATCGACTTGCATATAGCCGGTGGCGCGCATATGTTGCCACATCGCTTCGACGAGAGGTTCCAGCCAGGTGGCGATGTGCTCGACCCACTGCACCATTTGTTGACGTGGAATATCGATGCCGTGGCGTTCGCGCAACTGCTGTTCGATCCGGTAATAGGACAGATGATCGTCGAAACGGGTCAGAACGATATGTACGGCTAATCCTAATCCCAACTTGCTATGTGGGATGAGTCGTGGCGGCAAGGGCGCAACGGCAACGCCAGCTTCACCGCAGCGACAGGCATACTTGGGACGGATAATCCGCCGGCGGATCAGCCGGGCTGGGATAAAGTCGATCTCCTCGGTGACCTCTTCGCCAATATAATTCGGCAATTTCCCACAGCACGGGCATGGCGCCACATCCGGTTCGATGGTGACGGTTTCGGTTTCCAAGTGAACCGGTAAGGGATGGCGTTTGCGCGGGGTTCGCTGGCGCTGGTTCTGGTTCGGCGATTGCTCTTCGGAAAGAACCTGATCGCTATCCGGTGCGGAGCGTTCCGCCTCGGCTTGCATATCCTCGATCACCTGGTTCAGATGATCCTCTTCATCCGGCGTGAGACGATCCGCTTTGGGTCCAAACAATTCCCGCTTCAATTCGGCGATCTGGGCTTCCGCCTCGGCGATCCTGACAACGCATTGCTGGCTGAACGATCCCAGCCGTTCCAGCAACTGCCGGGTTTCCGGCGCAGCCGCTTCGGGGTTGCCCAGCGCATCGGCAAGCTGGCGCGCCAGGCGCTCGTATTCGGCGCGCAGGTCATTGCCGCTCATCGTTTACTCGCTGCACGCTATCGCGCTTGCATTCACTCCGCTCACCCGCACAACTCCTGCCGGAATCGCCGATGCAGCGGGTAAACGTAGACGTCTTTGATCGGCACACGGAGTACGTGCGCCCGATCCTGCCGGCTGCGCCCTGTTGTGGCACCCGTCCGAATCCAGTTGGCCGCTTTATAGCAGGTCCCCGAGAAACGCTCGCGATCGACAAACGTTTCGACCAGCATGACGGCATGGCCGTACTTGGCGCTCCAATCTCGAGACAGCCGCCGTAAGACTTGACCCCATATCCAACTGGCCAGATGCGGAATCCGAACGAATGGCAGAATCAAAAATCGTGTATTGTTGGTAATCCGATGGAGATGCCGTTGCCGTTGTTCGGCGGTCCAACCAATGAAGCCGTCACGCGCGACGCACTTCCAGGCCGCCGATCCAAACACGATGGACGACAACAGCCGGCCTGCTTCATTGTGGACGGCGTAGGCAAGATTCTCGCCAACGGCGCCGCTCCAGCCCAGATAATGAAACTGTGCCAGAGCCGCCGTGCACTGCTCCCGTGCCGTATCGTCCGTACTGATCTCCCGGATCGTCAGCTGCCCCAGGCTCGGAAGCGTTCCTGTTAACGAAGTCGTATCCCATTCGCGAGCGGCGATCCGTTGGTGGTGGCCCCTCATCCGGTTGGTGGGCGCCTGGCGTCGCGGCGGCAACTCGACATAGCCGCGCTCATGGAGTTTCACCAACAAACTTCGCGCGGCCATGTCCTTCAGTCGGCCGCATCCATTCCGCCAATCCCATTCGGCCGCCACGGCTTCGGACAACCGTCTGCGGCTCCATGTCGGGTTTTCAACCAGGAACTGGCGTATGCGTTCGATATCGGCGCCTTCTAACTTTCGCCCCTGTACAATCAGCGCTTCTTTCATCGCTCTGATTGTGGCGAAACTCCAAGCCGGAGTCCAGCGAAAAATGGACTCTCGCTACCGCCGATACCAGCGCCGCCGCGACGTACCTTCGATGCCGTGCAACAGCAATTGCAATTGCTCGGGCCGCAGACTGCAACTAACCCCCTCGCCGGTGGGCCAGCCGAATGTGCCGCGCTCCAGACGCTTCGCGCAGATCCACAGGCCGCTGCCGTCGAAAAAAATGACCTTGATCCTGTTCTTCAGCCGGTTCGTGAAGACAAACAAATGGCCACTCAGCGGGTCCTCTTTCAGCACCGATTGCACTTCCGCATAAAGGCCATTGAAAGAACGCCGCATGTCGACCGAATTCAGGGCGACAAAGACCCGCGTCGCCGGCGACAGGCTCAGCATCGACTCTCTCGCAGCAATCGTGCCATTTCTTCCACGCTCAGCGTCTGCCGCGACCGAATCGTCCATCCCTGCGGGTTGACCACTTCCGTCGCCCACTTTCCCTCCGTCCCAGCGCCGGTCGAAATCAGCTCCACTTCCCGGAAGGCCACGCGCTTTTTCCTGGATACGGCGCGACCCTTACTTTTGCGCAGCCACCAGTCCAGTGTCGATTTTGCGATTCTTTCGCTCTCGCAAAATGCACGCCGCGTCTGACCGCTGCGTCGAAACCGATCCACCATCTCCAGCCGCGCCGCAGCAATGGTTCGTCTCGTTTCTTTCGTCCGATTCTCCGTGTGATTTTCCATGTGCCCAGCGTATGAAATTTCCTCTGCCGGGTTGTAGATGTGCTGGGCTTACCGCTTACGGATGTTCGAACGTTGGCGCCAGGAAAACTTCTTCAAGTACATGCGTCAGGAGTTCCTCATCGATGCGCTAACCGACTATCAAGTTGAACCCGATGATCCGGAGCGTTCTGTCACCAATCCCGCACGTAAGGCGGTCGACAAAGAGCTTCGCAAGGCGCGTGCCCACCTCAACAAAATGAAGGAGACCTATGGCACCGCATTCATCGATTACTTCGAGGGTCGCACTCCTACAATGCGCGCTTTCACAGCAGCGGAGAAGAAGATCCACCAGGACATTCAACAAGCTTCCGAGCGAATCACAGAACTCGTTACCCAACAAAAGTCCCTTCCGGCGCGAGTGCCGCTGGCTCAGGCACGGCCGGGCCAGGATCTTGTGAAGCTGTCAAGCGAACGAAAACACCTGACCAACGTATTCAAACTCGTGGCCTACCAGATCGAGAGCGACCTCTTGAATCTCATTCGCCCGCACTATGCCAGGACTGATGATGAGGGCCGAACGCTTATCCAGACTGCCCTGCAGTCCACTGCTGCACTCGAACCCACCAAGGGCGAACTGCGCGTTACACTATCCCCGTTGAGTTCACTCCATCGTTCTCTAGCTGTGGCAGCTCTGTGCGAAACCCTCAACAAAACCCAAACGTGTTTCCCGGGCACCGATCTTCGCATCCGATTCGCCCTGGCAGGTCTCTCCGAATGATCAAAAAGCGGACAATTTTACGCAGGGGTATGTCAGGAGTTCTGAAGTTAGGCGGGGTCTGGCAGACACCAACCAACGCGGCATTCATTCTTGTTTTGGACAGCTCTGGTCTACGACCGCCCACGATGTCAACCGCCCCTACAACGGAACAACTGGTACCAATCTTTCTGTTACAGGCGACTAGGCGTCTCCCGCCGGGGGCTATGCGCTTTGTTTTGCTTTGCAATCGATGCAGACGCGGGTCCACGGCACGGCTTCGAGCCTTGCAGGGGCGATCTCGTTTTCGCACTCCATGCATATCCCGTAGGTGCCCTGGTCGATTCGATGGATGGCTTCATCGATAGCTCGAAGGAGTTTGGAGTCTGTCTGTTTCAGCGCCAGGCGGACGTGGAGATCGCTTTCCTGACTCGATTGATCAATCCAATCGCCGCTCTTTGAGCCTGGGTCTGTTGCCGGTGTCCGCGCCGGGGCGGCGGACATCAGCTCATCTTTCTTCTTTTCCAGCAAATCCCGGTACTTCTTTACCTCTATGGTACTCATTTCCTACTGGCACTCCTACAGCGGCCCGGATGGCCTTGAGTAAACCGTCTATTCTAACACCAAGAGCGCAATTGCGTAAACACGAGGTCCTTGACTGTAACTACGTCATATTGAAGCAATTCGTGGTCTTCGACAGTCAGGATCCAGTCGTTGACGCGGCGCCGGAGTTCTGTTTCGAGGCGAATCAGGTCCGAAATACCAAACCGCTCTTTCAGTTGATCCACGGCAGAAGGCGTGGCCTGTCCGTTCAGGAAAATGCTCACGTAGTCGGATGCTGAACTCCGCAATTCAGTTAGACGGTGAGATTGTTCCTTCAGGTGGGAGGCTTCGCGCCATGGTCGGACTTGCCGGTCCACCATTTCATCAACCTTGAAACGGAGAATCGAAGAAAACAGCTCTTCGTCGCTGGTCGCCTCGAGTTCCGTGCGTACGGCTGCGAACAGTTCCGCCTCCTGCGCGGCCGTCAAGGAGAAATCGTACGGCAGCAGTTCAGTGCGGACGTATTGGTGCATCAGTTCGTAACGGACGAGCCGTTCTTCCCGGCTTCGCTCATTAGGTTTGACCAGTTTTCGAAAGAAGCCTCGTCGCGAAAGCGCCATGCCGGACAAGATACCACGGGGCGGCATAGGGGAAACAAACCACAAGAAGCATAAGACGCCCAGGAGTTTCCTTTGTGTAACAAGGCCGTAAGTTTAGTTTTTTTAACCATTTTTTGGAAGAAAGCGACGAATTTCCGCGGTTGTCCGAGTTGATTCTGTGTGGGAGGACGTTGAATGGCTGGAATTTGAACGCGGGCATAAAGCCCGCGGGTAAGTCCCCGCCTAAGTTAGGCGGGGACTTCGCTCCTCACATCTCATGACGAATTCCGGCTGCGTCCGTGGTCTCAGGCTACTCCGCTGTTTGGTTGCGGCGTAGCCGCGCGAAGCCTTTTGCGCTTCTTGTGGTTTCTTCCTGCTTCTGGGGGCAGTATTGGATCTTCCCGCCCTGCTATAATGTGAAATTCTATGCTCACATTTGTCGAAGACCTGGAAGGTTACGTTCACGAAAAGCTGGCGAGTCTCGATCTTCTGAAGGAACCCCACATTGGCGCCGTAGAGCGCTCGGAAGTCGTGCGTCGGCTGAAGATGGCCCTCAAGAACGAACTCGAGGCCAGCGAAATCGCCGCGATCTGGATTCCCACAACGCCGGAAGTCGAAGTCAAACTTGCTCTCGCCCGGCAGGTGGGCGACGAAGCAAAACACTACCGCTTCATCGAGGACCATCTTCGACGAATGGGTGTCGATCTCGCCGGATTCGATCCCGCTGCCGGAGGGTATGGTCCGATGTTTCAGCTCCTTGCCGAGTTCAACACGACAGTGGAAAGGATCGGAGCCGCCCAATTTACCCGCGAATCGCTTGCTTTGAAAAAGAATGAACAGTTCATCGAGTTTTGCGAGGCAGCGGGAGATCAAGAAACGGCGCGACTTTATCGCGAACAGATCCAGCCTGACGAGCAATGGCATGTGCAGCTGGGACGCTCGGTTCTCGAGCGATATGCCACGACGGCGGAGGTCCAGTCCCGCGCGCGTAAAGCGGTCGAGGCTGTATTGGATCTTGCTGTGCGGATCCAGAACAAACAGCTCAAAGAGATGAAGATCTCCCACGCTCCGGGTTGTTAGCTCCATGTATCAGTCCATCATTTTCTCGACCGCTGGCGCGATCGCCACGATCAAACTGAACCGGCCGGACAAGCTCAATGCCTTCGGCGGCCCGATGCGCGAAGAAGTACTGGATGCCCTCGGTCTGGTAGCCGCCGACGATACTATTCGCGTTCTGGTGGTCACCGGAGAAGGGCGTGGATTCTCGGCCGGCGGCGACATCGACTATCTGAAAACGGTTCGCGAACAGAAAGACGAACAGGCTTTTCGCGATGTGTTGTCCGCGGGCCAGAAAATTACCCGGATGTTCCGGTCTATGTGGAAGCCGGTCATTGCGGCGATCAACGGTCCGTGCGCCGGAGCAGGTTTCAGTTTTGCACTGGGCTGCGATATCCGTATCGCTTCCGAAAAAGCCACTTTCGGCGCGAGTTTTGCGCGGATTGGTTTACATCCGGATTGGGGGGAAGCTGGTTTCTGCCCCGGTTGGTCGGCAGCGCACACGCATGTGAATTGATATTTACCGGCGCGATGATCACCGCCCAGCACGCCGAAAGGATCGGTCTTGTGAACCGGGTGGTTCCACACGACGATTTGCTATCAATCGTAATGGATCTCGCGCTGACGATGGCGAAGAACTCGCCGAAAGTGCTGCGGCTTGCGAAGGAATCCATTTATCGAAGTCTGACTTCCGATCTCGAAGCGGCATTCGCGCGCGAGACTGACGTTCAGGCGGAATGCTTTTATAGCGAAGACTTTCTCGAGGGCCTGACCGCCTTCACCGAGAAAAGAAAGCCTGAGTTCAAAGGTCGTTGATTATATGAAGTTTCGTTTGCTTCTCCTGATGACTCTGTTCATCGCCTCCTGCAGTCAGAACGTCGAGATGGTAAATTCCGGCGAACGCCTCGAGGATTCGCCCAAACCGGTCGCCGATGCCAATTCCGTGCCTCTTGCGCGCACCGGAGGCGATGCTGCAGCGGACACGACGCAGGTGCCTCCGTTTGTGAAGGCTTACTTCATGCACATGTGGGTCGAGGCCTTGTATAGTCCCCCGCAGAACAAGCACCCGAACCCGAACTGGCAATCGCCCTTGAAGGATGCCGAGAATGGACGCGTCTGGTGCACCGACTGCCATGTGTCGAAAGATATCGATTTCTCGAAGATTCCCAAGATGCGGAACCCCATGGTCGACGGGCTGGAGAAAGACAAGGATTTCATGGCGGGATTGATGAAGAAGTGGGTTGCCCGTCTGAATAGCGACGAGTTCGGTGCGAAGGCCAAGCTGAAGGGGCCGGTGACCTGCTTAACCTGCCACGCTACAAATCCCGAAACAGGAAATTGAGAATGGGGGAGTAACCTGAGACCCCACGGACGCAGCCGAAGTTCGTCATGAGATGTGAGGAGCGAAGTCCCCGCCTAACTTAGGCGGGGACTTACCCCCATTCAACATCCCACACAGAATAAACTCGGACAACCCCGGAAGTTCGTCGCTTTCTTCCAAAAAACTGGTTAAAAAAACTAAAACTTACAGTCTTGTTACACAAAGATAGAATTCGTTGTGCGTCCTGCGCATCTTGTGGTTTGTTCCCTAAACCACAGTGCCGCTTTGCACAATGCCGTTCTTCGGGACGATGATGATTCCGTCGCGGATGTAATAGCCGGGGCCATCGTAGTTCTGAATGCGCTCTTCATTCAGGATCCGGACGTTTTCGCCGATATGGGCGTTCTTATCGATGATGGCATTTCGAATGATGGATCCCTTTCCTATCCCGATATTCGGTATGCCGAGTTGCTGGTTATATTCGAGATCATCCGCGTCCTCGTAGAAGTCTGCGCCCATCATCATGACGCGCTCCAGGGCGACGTTTTCGCCCACCTGGCTGCGAATACCCACGACGCTGTGAAAAATCCGCGCCCCTTTTAGAATGGAGCCCTCGGCAATGATCGAATCACGGATTTCGCACTGGTCCACGCGCGAGGAAGGCAGAAATCGGGCGCGGGTATAAATCGGCGCGGTCATGTCGTGGAAATCAAAGTGAGGATCACTTCCCGTGAGGTCGATGTTGGCTTTGTAAAACGCTTCGACGGTTCCAAGATCTTCCCAGTAATCGTCGAACAAGAAGCCGTAGACGTCAAACTTCTCGATGGCCCGAGGTATGACCTGATAACCGAAATCGATCATCGACGCGTCCGCCAGCAGGTCGATGAGCACGCTGCTTTTGAAAAGATAGATGCCCATTGAAGCGACGTACGGTCTTTTTTCTGCTTCTTCCTGCGTCAGACCAAGAGCGGCGGTATCGGTCCGCATCTGGTGCAATGCATCGCCCTTTGGTTTTTCCCGGAACTGCTCGACCCGGCCGTCGCTGTCAAGTTTCAATAATCCGAAACTTGATGCCATGGCTTCGCTTTTGGGAATAACGCAAATCGTGACATCGGCCCCGCGCTTCCAATGGCTGTCGAGGAGCTTGCGATAATCCATCCGGTAGAGCTGGTCGCCCGAAAGAATCAACTGGTAGTCGTTTTCGCGATCCGTGAACCGATGCAGATGCTGTCGTACGGCATCCGCGGTACCTTGAAACCAATTCGGGTTCGTCATCGTCTGTTCGGCGGCGAGAACCTCGATAAATCCTTCGGCGAACGGATCGAATCGATAAGTGTTGGTGATGTGCCGGTTCAGCGATGCCGAGTTGAATTGTGTCAGAACAAAAATCTTCTTCAACCCGGAGTTGAGGCAATTACTGATCGGCACGTCGATCAGACGGTACTTGCCACCAAGTGGCACGGCCGGTTTGGATCGATCCTGCGTGAGCGGAAAAAGCCGTTTACCCGCCCCGCCCGCTAGAATGATTGAGAGTACGTGAGAGGGATTATCTCTGGACTTCCGCACCATTGGCCAACGCCCCAAACAGACAGTTTCTCCCATGATACACTAACGCGGACACATGCCTCAGTCGCTACGCCAGTTCTTTGGATTTGTCCCACCAGTTCTACCGGTCGTCTTGCCTGCAATCGTCCGTATCGGCGGGATTCTAATTATCGGCTACGTTGTGCTCCGGTTAATCGATTCCGGACTGAACCGATTGCGTTTGATTATTCCTTCAAGCGATGCCTTAGGTGTCGCGCGTGTCGAACAGCGGACCGAGACCTTGCGGCAAATCGTCCGGAGTGTCAGCAAAGGGGTTCTGATTACCGTTCTGGCATTGACGGTCAGTTCCGAACTGGGCTTCGATATCAAACCGGTTCTCGCCGGGGCAGGCATCGTTGGCCTTGCGGTAGGTTTCGGCGCTCAGAGTCTGGTTAAGGATGTCATTTCGGGATTCTTTATTTTGTCTGAAGATCAGTTCGGCGTCGGAGATGTCGTCAAGATCGGCGACTTTTCAGGCGTCGTCGAACGCATGACGCTCCGGGCAACGACTCTGAGAAACCTGGAAGGTCAGGTCCACGTCGTGCCGAACGGAAATATCCAGAACGTGACGGTCATGACCAAAGACTGGGCACGGGCTGTTCTCGACGTGACGGTTTCCCATAAAGAAGACTTTGCGAAGGTGATCACCGTGTTACAAAAAATCGGAGTTCAGCTTGCGCAAGACTGGCCGGATCGGGTAACGGAGCAGCCGACGGTTCTCGGAATCGAGAAGCTCGACGATTCCGGTGTGACCATCCGCTGCATCGTGAAAACTCCCCCCTTCAAACAGGCCGATGTCTTGCGCGAGTGGCGCCGCCGATTGAAAGATGAATTTGATCGCGCCGGAATCGATTTCCCGGACAAGGGTACCCAGGAAGTGAAGATTGTTCAGGCCCAAAGCGGCGGCAGGTCGATGTAGGCGTGGTCTAGGCCCGGAGCTGTCCAAACCAAGAATGGACGGGGAGCAGCGAAGTAGCGCCCGTAAAGGTTTGAATCTAGTGGAAGCGATGTACGCCTGGTATGGCTGCAACGCGTTGAGCAGTCCCCGCCTTACTAAGGCGGGGACTGGCAGACACCAACCGCCGCATCCATTCTTGTTTTGGACAGCTCTGGTCTATGACCGCGCAGATCTCCAAAACGAAATCAAAAGCGCGGTCATAGACCGCGCCTACAAGGCCCAAAAAAATAGCGGCGCCAAAGGCGCCGCTATTTTGGGATTGTGTCGTCCGGCAGCCTATTGGAGCTGGCCTTTTTTGTCTGCGATGAACTGATCCATACCGTTCGTATCGTTATTCTTATTCATCCACTGCTTTGTCAGTTCGGCTTTAGCCTGGGTGGCAACCGGACCGCCGATAGCAGTCGCGAACGCGAGCTCTTCGATCGCCTTCTCCTGATGTTTCTTCAATTCGTCGATCGAGCTGGCCGTATGTGCTTTCAGATCGTCGATCGTGGGCTGATCCGCTTTTGCGGCGATGCCATCGGTCTCTGCTTTGAAGGCGGCCTGGTAGGCTTTGGATGCCTGTGCCATCAGAGCCAGGTAGTCGTAGGCCAGATAGAAGTGCGAAGCGTCGTCCTTCATGTTGTCTTTGATCGCCGCTTCGTATTCCTGGATCGACTTCATGTAGTCCTGTTTGTTGTAGGCAATCAGGCCAAGAGTCCCATGGAGCGTGCCGTCGATCGGTACGAGTTGCTTCTTCTCGTCGGCAGTGGCTTTGTCAAGAAGGGGCTTGATGCCCGCCAGGGCCTTGGTTGCCATGTCGGCTGCTTTGTCGAGTTGAGCTTTGTCGGTGGAATACTTGACCGGAATCGCTCCCGAGACGAGCAGGAGCGCTTGCAGGCTGTTGGGATTCACCGCGAGCACCTTGTCGCCGTACGACAAGAGTTTGTCGACATTGTTCTGATTCTGGGCGGCGATCATGGCGTTTGTGTATGCGTATTCCTTCAATCCATTGTCCGCTCCGGGGAGAGCCGCGGCACGGTCCGCGGCGTCCATGACCTTCGCCCAATTGCTGGTTGCGGCGTATCCGCCGACAATCATCTTGTACGCGTTCGGAACAAAATCGGATTCTTTGAAATCGGCAGTGAACTTTTCGCCTAACTCCGCTTTTTTCGCCGGATCCTTTTCGTTGAATAGAGCAAGGTAGGCGTTGTATTCGGGCTGTGTTTTTGCCTGTGGCTGTCTGGCCTGGGCCGCCAGCCCGGAGCCTGGCAACGCCGAAACCAGGACGAGAATAAGTAGCAGGGACAATCCCAGATAACCGGTTCGTCTCATTTGAAAGTTAACCTCCCTCAGATACTCCACAGGAATCCGCTTGTACTTCGAGGACCAATACTATTCGAATCTTTATGTGTCAAGCAACCAATTGCAACCCACATTTTCGTCAGTCGTAGTACTCCATGCCCAGGTGGGTGATCAGGTCCTCACCCTTCAGATACCGGAGGGTATTCTTCAGTTTCATCAACTGAATGAACAGATCGTGCTCCGGATACAGTCCCGGCGCATGCATCGGACTCTTGAAATAGAAACTCAGCCATTCCTGTATACCGCGCATGCCGCAGCGCTGAGCCAGGTCCATGAACAGTACCAGATCGAGGACGATTGGTGCAGCCAGGATACTGTCGCGGCACAGGAAGTTGATTTTGATCTGCATGGGATAGCCGAGCCATCCATAGATGTCAATGTTGTCCCAACCTTCTTTATTATCTCCACGCGGGGGATAATAGTGGATTCGCACCTTGTGGGTGAAATCCTTGTAGAGGTCCGGATACAGCTCGGGCTGGAGGATCTGGTCCAGGACCGACAGTTTGCTTTCCTCTTTGGTCTTGAATGATTCCGGATCGTCGAGAACCTCACCGTCGCGATTTCCAAGGATATTCGTCGAAAACCAGCCGCTCAATCCGAGCATTCTTGATTTCAGGCCGGGAGCCAGTATGGTTTTCATCAGAGTCTGGCCCGTCTTGAAGTCTTTTCCACAGATCGGCACTCCTTTTTCCTGTGCCAACTGGTTCAGGGCTGGAACGTCTACCGTCAGATTCGGAGCGCCATTGGCGAATGGTATACGTTTGCAGAGAGCCGCATATGCGTAGACCATGCTGGGCGCGATGGCGGGATCGTTCTCTCGAAGCGCTTTTTCGAAAGCGGGGATGGTAGCGTGTGCTGCCTCCGCTTTCATGTAAACCTCGGTGCTGCCGCACCACACCATAACCATCCGGGAGAGATTATTCGTTTTGCGGAACTGCTCGATATCGTCCATGACCTGTTCGGCGAGTTCCATCTTGTTCTTGCCCGACTTCACGTTGGGACCTTGCAGCCTTTTGACGTAGTCCTGGCTGAAAACGGCTTTCCACGGCTTGATTTTTTCGATTTCCGGACGGACGGCATCCAGTAGAGTTTTGTCGAGCACGCCGGCTTTCAATGCGCCTTCGTAGCAGTTGTCTTCGTAGATATCCCAGCCGCCAAAGACCAGGTCTTCAAGACCGGCGAGAGGAACAAAATCGTGAATTTTCGGAACCCGGCGTTCCGTGCGTTTTCCAAGCCGGATGGTCCCGAGCTGAGTCAGCGAGCCGACGGGCTGCGCAATTTTCTTCTTGATCGCTTCGACGCCGGCAATAAACGTCGTGCTGACGGCGCCGAGCCCCGGAATGAGGATCCCAAGTTTTCCGGACGGCTCTTCGATCTTGACACCTTTCTTTACCACTGTACCTCCATTTAAGAGCGTCTATCATAGCGACAAAAGGGATAAAAAGCATAAAAGGGAAATTCGGGGACGGTTGCCTGATTAGCTGAATTCTGAAGTGCAATTTAGCTAATCAGGCAACCGTCCCCGAATTTCCTGTCCCCTAATCGTCCCCTCGGGCAATTTCGGGCCGCTCGGTCCAGCTCGCCTTCAGGTAATCGCGATTCATACGGGCGATGACTTCGAGCTTGATCTCCTTCGGACAGACCGCTTCGCATTCTCCGATATTGGTGCAGCTGCCGAAAAGCTCCTGCTTCACTTGAGCCACCATTTTCAGGGCGCGCTGTGCTCTCTCGGGCTGACCCTGCGGGAGAAGGCCGAGATGGCTGATTTTTGCGCCGGTAAACAATGCCGCTGCGGCATTGGGACATGCGGCGACACAAGCGCCGCAGCCGATACATGCCGCCGCATCCATCGCGAGGTCGGCCTTCGGTTTCGGGACGGCGATGTTATTCGCATCCTGGGCACTGCCGGTCGAGACAGAAACGTATCCGCCGCTGGTGATAATGCGGTCGAACGCACTGCGGTCGACGACCAGGTCCTTGACGGCCGGAAAAGCTTTTGCGCGCCAGGGTTCGAGGTACAAAACGTCGCCGTCTTTGAAGTGGCGCATATGGAGCTGGCAAACCGTTGTCGCAGGTTGCGGACCGTGCGCGATTCCGTTGATCATGAAACCGCACGAACCGCAAATTCCTTCGCGGCAATCGTGATCGAAAGCGACTGGTTCCTCACCCTTCGCAACGAGATCTTCGTTAAGCACGTCCAGCATTTCCAGGAACGACATGTGCGGATTCACTGTCGTGTGTTCGTACTGGACCATGCGCCCGACGTGGTTCGGGCTTTTTTGCCTCCAGATATGCAGAGTCAATTTCATTTACTTGTAGCTCCGTTGCGAGGGATGGACATATTCGAATGTCAGAGGTTCCTTGTTCAAAATCGGGCTGTTTGCCGGGGCCGGCGTATTCCCACGCGGCGACGTAGGAGTACGTGTCGTCGTCGCGCAAAGCTTCGCCGTCAGGCGTTTGAAATTCCTCTCTGAAATGGCCGCCGCAAGATTCGTTACGCTGCAACGCGTCCTGGCACATCAACTCGCCGAACTCCAGAAAATCCGCCACACGGCCGGCGTTTTCGAGCGATTGATTGAGTTCTTCACCGCTCCCGAGCACGTTGACGTTTTTCCAGAACTCCTCTCGCAGTTCGGGAACGCGCTTCAGCGCTTTCTTCAAGCCGGCTTCGGTGCGCGCCATTCCGCAGTCGTCCCACATCAGTTTGCCGAGCTCCCGATGAAATGATGCAACCGTTCGTTTGCCACGGATTTCCAGCATACGGTTCGTCAGGCGGTTCACATTCGCTTCGGCATCGCGAACTGCGGCGTGAGAGACGTCGATTTTTTCCAGTTTGCTGCTCGCCAGATAATCGCCGATCGTATAAGGCAGGATGAAATAACCATCGGCAAGGCCCTGCATCAATGCGCTTGCGCCGAGGCGGTTTGCTCCATGATCGGAAAAATTTGCTTCTCCGACTGCAAACAGTCCCGGGAACGGTGGTCATCAGGTTGTAGTCGACCCAGAGGCCACCCATCGTGTAGTGGATCGCGGGGTAAATCCGCATCGGAATGTCGTACGGATTCTCGCCCGTGATTCGTTCATACATGTCGAACAGATTTCCATAGCGTTCGCGGATGCCGTGCTTGCCCACCCGACTGATTGCATCCGAGAAATCCAGGTAAACCCCCAGACCGCCTTCGCCTACGCCGCGGCCTTCGTCGCAGACCGACTTTGCATTGCGGGAAGCGACATCGCGCGGTACCAGGTTTCCGAAGCTGGGATACTTTCGCTCCAGGTAATAGTCGCGCTCGTCTTCCGGAATCTGATCGGGCCGGCGGGTGTCGCCTTTTTTCTTTGGAACCCAGATCCTGCCGTCATTACGCAGAGATTCACTCATGAGGGTGAGCTTGGACTGATACTCGCCGCTGACGGGAATGCATGTGGGATGGATCTGGGTGAAGCAGGGATTCGCCAACGCTGCGCCTCGCTTAAAGGCACGCCAGATCGCTGTGCAGTTGGATCCCTTCGCATTCGTCGAAAGGTAGAAGACGTTTCCATAGCCGCCGGTTCCGAGAACGACAGCGTCAGCCACGTGAGATTCGATTTTCCCCGTGATCAGGTTTCGAGTGACGATGCCGCGAGCTTTGCCGTCGATGACGATAACGTCCAGCAATTCGGTCCGCGGGAACATCTGAACCTTGCCGGTGGCCACCTGCCGCAACAGTGCCTGATAGGCGCCGAGAAGGAGCTGCTGCCCCGTCTGTCCGCGCGCATAAAACGTACGTGAGACCTGGGCTCCGCCAAAGGAGCGATTCGCCAGAAGTCCGCCGTATTCTCGTGCAAACGGCACACCTTGTGCAACGCACTGGTCGATGATGTTGACGCTGATCTGCGCCAGACGGTACACGTTCGACTCTCGCGCACGGAAGTCGCCGCCTTTTACCGTGTCGTAAAACAGCCGGTAAATGCTGTCGCCGTCGTTCTGGTAATTCTTGGCAGCATTGATTCCGCCTTGCGCGGCAATGCTGTGGGCGCGTCTCGGACTATCCTGGAAACAGAAGCATTTCACGTTGTATCCGAGCTCAGCCATAGTCGCCGATGCAGACGCACCGGCCAGGCCCGAGCCTACAACGATGACGTTGTACTTACGTTTGTTCGCTGGATTGACCAGCTTCATGTCGAATCGATGCCGATCCCATCGCTGCTCGATCGGACCTGATGGCGTTTTAGACTTTAATTCCATCGTTTACCTCACCAGACCTGTCAGGACTGCGACGGGTACGGAAATGAATCCTGCAATCAGGATCCAGGAAAAGATCGCTGCGAATTTCTTGATCACCGGTGTATACCGCGGATGGCTCAAGCCAAGGGACTGGAACATACTCCAGATACCGTGACTGAGATGGAAGCCGATCATGATCATCACGGCTATATAGATAAGAGCAATCGGGAGGACCAGGAAGCCATTTACGAGATTTTCATAGGCATGAAGCGGAACGAATTGCGGATGCAAGGTGCCCGTTGTCAGATGAAGCAGATGAAAAACGACGAATGCGGCCACGATGGGACCGCTCAACATCATGCTCCGTGACGCCCAGCTGGACTGCACCGGGGTACGTTTTACATAAGCGACCGGCCGTGCCTCTTTTTTCAGCATGGCCAGGGAAATCGAGGCCCAGATGTGGAGGATCACGGAAACCAGCAGCACGGTCCGTACGGTCCACAGCAGGGCCGGATTTCCATGCAGCGTTTCCGCATAATGATTCATGACTGTGGAACCTAAGAAAATCTGAAGATTGCCGAGCATGTGCGCGATCAGAAAGCCGAACAGCACCAGGCCGGTGACTGCCATGATGGCCTTTTTGCCGATCGTCGATTCGTAGAATCGCGCCACTCTCATGATTTGCGTATTAGCGATAACAGTGCTCATGGGTATACCTTCCTTAGCTACTTGCCAAACAGACCATTGTAGCGGAAAAGGACATTTTTGTGCCCGGTGCCTTTGTATCTCCGGGTTCCCTTATAATCCTCGTCAATGAAACGCTACGTCCTGTTCGCTGCGGTCCTGTTCTTCATCGCTGTTTCTGCCGTCCTTCTTCTATCTGTCTTAAAACGGCCAACGGAAACCGACTACCGTCTGGCCAAAGGCCGTTCACAACTCTTTACCGAAAACTATCTGGCCGCGCTGCAAACACTACGCGATATCCCGGACTTGCAGAAGCGCGGCTCTGAGACTCACTCCTATCTGGGCGCAGCATATCTGAAACTTCACTTATATAAAGCGGCGATCTCTGAATTCGAGGAAGCAATCAAGGCGCGGCCGCGGGAATCGGATCCGTGGATTGGTCTCGCATCTTCTTATATAGAACTTGGCGATGCTTCTAAAGCCGCCGACCAGGCCAGACGCGCCACCGAAATCGAGAAACGGTCGGTGGACGCGTGGATTGCGCTCGGCCGCGCCCAGTGGCAGCAGCGGAATTTCGATGACGCCGAGAAGGCGGCACTCAAAGGGCGAGAACTGGATGCGGATAACCCCGCGGTTTCAGATCTGCTCCTGCACGTTTACTTCGACGGCGATCAGTACGATAAATTTCAGGCTGAACTCGACCGCAATGGCAAACCCTCGAAGCAGAGCCAGGACCTTGCCATCCGTTTCTTCTTAGCTCATGGCCAGTTCGTCCGCGCATACGAGTACAAGATCCGGTCTGACCGTGAAGGAATCGAGCGGGCGATACTCGAAGCGCAGCTTGCGCTGAAGCGCGACGGTTCAAAGACAGACTTGATTCCAGCTCTCGCTAAGAATCTCGTCAAGGTCGGGCGTTACGAAGACGCGATTAACGTTCTGGGTGATCGCGCATCGACCCAGTCTGATCTTGATCTCGGCAAAGCCTATTGGATGACCGACCGAAAAGATCAGGCCGTTCGCGCTTTCGAACGCGCCTCAGCGTCCCGGTTTCATAAGCTTTCTGCAGAGGTCGCGCTGGCTGCCATTACAGGGGATAACAAGCATTGGGAGGAGGCGTACCACTCCGAACGCCTCGAGCAGGATTATTTCATCCTTGCCAGACTCGAAGACCTTCTGCCCAAGAGCAACCATCTGGTTCTCGCGTTCATCTTCCGATACGCGGGAATTTACGAACCTGCGCTCTACACTAAAGCAGCCGAGGAAGCCCTCAAGGTTCTGGACGATGATCCGAAAAACTTCGACGCACTGATGACTATAGGGACAGCCTATCAGCGCATCGGACGTCTTCCGGAAGCAGAGCGTTACACCCAGCAAGCCCGGGATCTTTATCCGAAGAGCGGTGAGCCGTCGTCGCGTCTCGCCAGTATTGCGCTGCAGAAGCCGAAACCGGATCCGCAGATCGTCATTTCTTTCATGGAAGCCGCCGTCAAGCTCGACCCTGCCAATGCGACTTATCTCTACAATCTGGGCTGGATGTACGATCGCGTCGGTGAAACGGCAAAAGCCACGGAGATGTATCAGCGCGCGATCAAGGCCAGCCCGCTGAGCTACGAAGCAATGAACAATCTGGCGTTGATTTACGCCAACAGCGGACAACCGGAGCGCGCGCTTCCATTGCTCGACGAGGCGATGCGCTCCGATCCCGAGAACGAGGCGGTCTTCGCCAATACGGCCAACTATCATGCGCGACGTCACGAGTTGAAACAGGCTCTCGACAATTACGCCCGGGCCGAACAAATCAACCCCTACAATCCCACCGTCCTCGTTGAAAAAGGACGCGTCTACCTGGAGCAGTCGGATACGGATTCAGCCATCGACAGCCTGAGTCACGCTCTGGAAGCCGATCCGCAGTCGTACGATGCCTATGCTCTGCTTTCTTCCGCGTACGAAAAAATGGGACATGTTAAAGAGGCAATCGCAGCGGCAGAGGAAGCACAACGCATCCGTGCCAATGACCCTGAAATCCAAGCTACTCTGGAGCGTCTCAAATCCCGCAAGGACTCGAAGTGATCCGGCGCACAAAGATCGTTTGCACGATCGGACCGACCTCGGATAGCGAGGACATGATCGGCAAACTGATTGCCGCCGGAATGAATGTCGCCCGCGTCAATTTTTCACACGGTACTCCCGAATACCAGCGCGATGTGATTCGCAAGATCAAGCGTATCCGGCGCTCGATGAATAAGCCGGTTGCAATCCTTCAGGATCTTCAGGGGCCGAAGATTCGAATCGGAATCATTGAGGGGGGAATCGTTCAATTGCAGGCGGGGCAGGAGTTCATCCTGACCGGCGACGTCGTTCCAGGTGACGCACACCGCGCTTCGGTTTCCCTGAAGGCGCTTCCGCAGGAAGTGAAGAGCGGGCATCCTATCCTGCTTGCCGACGGCAATATCGAACTGCGCGTCGAAAAGGTCGTCCCGCCCGAGATCCATTGTCGCGTCATCGTCGGAGGGCCGCTCAGCTCTCATAAGGGAATCAATCTTCCGGTTTCCGAAGTGGATGTCGATTCGCTGACGACAAAGGATCGCACGGACATCGTTATTGGTCTGGAGGAAGGTGTTGACGCGATTGCGCTCAGTTTCGTGCGCAGAGCGAGCGACATCTCCGCCTGCCGGAAGGTTATTACGGATCACGGCGGAAACACGCCGATCATCGCCAAAATCGAGAAGCACGAAGCCGTCGACAATATCGACAGTATCGTGGCCGCATCGCAGGCCATCATGGTTGCGCGTGGCGACCTTGGTGTGGAGATCGATCTCGAAAAGGTGCCGCTCGTTCAGAAGGCCATCATCCGTAAGTGCAACACTCTTGGAAAGCCTGTGATCACGGCGACACAAATGCTCTTACACATGGTGGACAATCCGCGTCCAACACGCGCGGAGGCAAACGATGTGGCGAATGCGATCCTGGATGGCACGGATGCCGTCATGTTGTCGGAGGAAACTGCGGCAGGGAAGTATCCGGCAGAGGCTGTAATGATGATGGATCGTATTGCCCGTTCCGCCGAGAGCTCGCTCGACGAAGTGAAATTCGAAAATATTCCTGTCGAGCCGGGCACCGCCGATGCCATCAGCCGGGCGAGCTATTTCGTTGCGAAAGAGATCGGGGCTGCGGCCATTATCACGCCGACGTGGTCTGGTTCGACCGCCTGTCTCGTCTCGCGCTTTCGTCCAAAACAACCGATTCTTGCGATGACGCCCAACGAAGCGGCTCTCGATTTCCTATCCCTATGCTGGGGCGTTACTCCCATATCTATCCCGTTATCCGACACGATGGACGATATGATTCGATTCTCGATCGATGCCGCTCTCCGCGCCGGCCATGTGTCCACGGGCCAGCGGGTGATTATTACCGGTGGCGCTCCTCTTCACGTCGCAGGTAAAACCAACTTCATCAAAGTAGAGCGCGTGCTATAGGTGTCCAAGACAGAATGGACGGGAAACCGCAAAATGGTGCCTTGTAAAGGTTTGAATGTAGTGGATGCGATGTAAACCTGGTTTGGCGGTATCGCTGGTCGACCACTCCCCGCCTTACTAAGGCGGGGACTGCTGACACGCAAACCGCGGGGTCTATTCTTGTTTGGACAGCTGTGGTCTATGACCGCGCGTATTTTCTTGATTTCAGGTAAAGCGCGCGAGTCTGGTTAACGCGCCATGCTCTTCGGTATGCGGACGGCGACGGCTTCGGCTCTCACGGTGATGAGTCCCTGAGCAGAGATGGTCACCGCAACAACCTTCTTCTTTTCGCTCTGTTCCTTTACCCGGCTCTCGATTTCCAGTTCGACACCGAGCGGCGTCGGCTTCAAGTAGTCAACGTGCAGCGCGGCCGTGACATAGCGCGGAGCAGCACCCTGGCCGGCCTGCGGGCCAGCGGCCATCTCCGCTGCCGCCGCGGTAGCCATGGCGTGACAGTCCGCCAAAGAGGCAAGGAGTCCGCCGTAGACGAAGCCGGGCACGGAGATATGGTGGCCCAGCGGTGTAAAGCGGGCTACAACGCGCTCCCCTTCAACGTAACTCTTCAGCTGATGGCCATCCGGATTATTGCGGCCGCAGCCGAAGCAGTGCGCAAAGTCATCTGGATAAAGATCCTGAATAGCGCTGCCGGTGGAGATATCCATAGTTAAAACATACAAATGGTTGACATATGACGGCAACACAATCGTTTTTCGTCAGGGCTGACAATTTGTTAACGAAGCTAGTCAAATCATCGAACTTCCAGCCTACTCCAAAGATCTGCTCCGATAATTTCATTCCATCGTGGCTGATCCTATCCCGCTTGCAACGAATTGACCTCCGGGGCGAGTTGGTCCAGACTGTCCCGGCATATTAGGAGGTCAGGATGGTTTGCGCCTTCGCAGTTCTCCTCGCTCTGCTTCAGACAACAAATGCATCGATCGGCGGAACAGTCACCGATGCCAGTGGGGCATTCTTGCCGGGTGCGCGTGTGGAGGCGGTGAACACCAAAACCGGTGTTGTTACCGCGACCATGTCGAATGACTCGGGCGTGTATCAATTTCCAAGTCTGCAGCCCGGAACCTACCGTCTGGCGGCCGATGCACCCGGCTTCAGGAAATATCAGTTTAGCGACGTCGCCGTGGACGTAGCGGCCCGGATGACGATCAATTTCCCGCTACAGATTGCAAACGTGTCCACATCCGTCGAAGTCACCGCCGCCGAGTCGCCGCTCTCGACCAGGAGTGTGTCCGTGGATGGCGTGATCAGCGGCAAGAGAATTCAGGAACTCCCGCTGCCAGACCGTGACGCGCTGGGGCTCGTCTTAACTCAGCCTGGATTGCTCGGAGACAATTTCGCCGGCTCCCGTATCGGCGCGTTGAATGTGACGCGCGATGGCATCAATGTCATGGATCAACGCATCAACTTAGGCGTGAATTCCGTAGTCTTTGAAAGTGTGGACACCGTCGATGAAGTACGCGTGGTCACATCTCCCGTTGATGCGGAGCTGGGACGTGGTTCAGGACAGGTGCAGATTTTGACACGTTCCGGAACCAACAACTTTCATGGAAGCATTTTCGAGCAACACCGCAACACGGCCCTGAATGCCAACAACTGGTTCAACAACATGAATGGGATTCCGCGTGATGCTCTCATTCTGAATCAGTTCGGCGGACGTCTTGGTGGACCGATTGTGCGTAACCGGAGTTTTTTTCATTTCAGTTATGAAGGATGGCGACAGCGTACCGCAGATGTCATTAACGCCGTCACATACACGCCAACGGCACGTCAGGGCAGTTTCCGCTTTTTCCCAGGTGTAGAAAACGGCAACGCGAATGCATCCGTAGCCACCGTCGATCTCTTCGGCAATCCAATTAGACCTGCCGGCGCCACTGGTGACGTCCAGTCGGTGAATCTGTTCGGTCGTGATCCCGATCGTGCGGGCTTCGATCCTACTGGAACGGTGCAGAAATTTCTCCAAATGATGCCGGCCCCGAACAATTTCCTCATCGGCGATGGCCTGAATACGGCTGGGTATCAATGGCGGCAACGGGGGACCGACGACCTGAATCAGTACAACATTCGACTGGATCACAATTTCAGCGGCACCGAGAGACTCACCTTCTCGTTCACCAGGGAGGGGCAGGGGCTTCTGAACGGTTTCATGGGGCAGACCTTCCCAGCCTCCCCGGGGGGCACTCTCAACGCGAACACAAAGTTTTATTCACTAACTCTCTCCTCAACTCTCTCGTCCAGTCTCGAAAATGAATTTCATGCCGGTGCGCAGCGTTCGCGGCTCGGATTCAATGCCCCGTGGCAATCCGCCAGTGGCCGGGCGGCGTTGCCAACAGTGAATGGGCAGCCATACATTCCTCTCTTCACGCTCGCCGATACTCCGATTCCTAACGACAACGATCCGCAGGGCCGAATCTCTCCGCTTTATGTGTGGGGTGATACGTTCCATTGGGTTAAACAAAAGCACGCCGTGAAATGGGGTGGGGAACTCCGCTTTGTCAGTTCGAACGGGTTCAATTCTTTTGAAGTGCTGCCGCGCGCCTTTCTGGGATTTGGCGGCACGGGCGTGACGGGCGTCGATACGCGAAGCATTCCTGGCCTTGGCGCGAACGAACTGACGGCCCAGGAATTGTTGATCGATCTGAGCGGTTCGGTGGATCATGTCGAACAGTCATTGAACGCGTCACCGCCGCCGAACCCTGTATTTCTTGCCGGTGAACCGAAGCAGAGAACGTGGCGCCAGCGGGAGTTCAGCCTATTCTTCCAGGACGACTACAAACTGAAGCCGGGTTTCAGCCTGAATCTGGGTCTTCGCTACGAGTACTACGGCGTGCCGTGGGAGGCCAATGGCCGTAATGCCGCACTGACAGGCGGGTCTTCGTCCCTGTTTGGAATCTCGGGCACGTCGTGGAGCGACTTGTACCAGCCTGGCCATCTTGCCGGCGCCCTGACGCAGATTCAACTGGTCGGTAAGCACTCGCCGCTGCCCTCGAAGCAGCTGTACGGCGACGATTACAACAACTTCGCTCCCGCCGTGGGCTTCAGCTGGTCCATTCCGTATTTCGGCAAGGACAAAACCGTCCTCCGGGCCGGCTATAGCGTTGCTTACGAACGAAACGCACTACGCCTGATCGATATCGTTTCGGGCGATCAACCCGGCCTCAACACGACCGCATATCTCGATTCGGCGGATTACATCGATTTGAGCCGCTTTACCCTGCCGGTGCCAACCGCAGACCAGCCGCTGGAGACCGTGCCGCTCACCGACCGCACACAGATCGTGCGCAGTTTCGATGATCACCTGCGCACGCCATATGTTCAGAACTGGAATCTCACTATCGAACGGGAACTTCCGGGCAGCATGTTGCTCGACATCCGCTACGTTGGCAGCAAAGGCACAAAGCTCATCCGCTCTGCGGACATCAATGAAGACAACATATTCGAGAACGGAATCCGCGACGCCTTCGTCGCCGCTCAATCCGGCGGCAATTCACCGTTGCTCGACAGCATCTTCCGAGGTTTCAACCTGGGACTCGGCCGCGTCAACGGTACGACGGTCACGGGAGCGGCATCGGTTCGTAACTTCTCAACCACCCGTGACTTTTTTGCCAACAACGACGCCGGCGGTTTTGCGGATTACCTCAATACGACCGCGGATTTCACCGATACGCGCGGCGGGCTTCTGTCGCGAGCTGGACTGCCGGACAATTTTATTGTCGGCAATCCTCAGTTCAGCGGAGCTCACTTCGTCGGCAACTTTGCAAATTCGACATATCACTCCATGCAGCTGAATCTGGAAAAACGATTCGCCTCGGGTTCCACACTTCAAAGCAACTACACATTCAGCCGGACGATCGGCGAAGACGAGGGCGACACGCAGGATCTTCACAGTGATTACCGCGACGCGCGCAATCGCCACCTCGATAAACGGTTACTCGCTTTCAACATCGTTCATGTGTTGCGCAATAGCGGCATGTTCGAACTTCCTGTCGGT
Organism: uncultured Acidobacteriota bacterium; assembly: GCA_963738025.1. Taxonomy (GTDB): domain Bacteria; phylum Acidobacteriota; class Terriglobia; order 20CM-2-55-15; family 20CM-2-55-15; genus 20CM-2-55-15. Next base: position 92,017 of record CAVTWA010000024.1, read on the forward strand.
CCAGGCCGCCGCCTTCTGGGCAAGAGTAATGGCTTGACGGGCCGGCTGGTCGAACGTTGGCAGGTCGGAGCGATCGTCAATGTCTTTTCCGGTCAACCGTTGGGGCTTACCACGGATACCACCGCCTTCAATGCACTGAGCGATACGGCCAGACTCGTTGGGAATTTGCCTAAAAGCACGGGCACCGTGACCCGTACGAGTAATGGCATTGTTTACTTCGCAAGCCTCAGACAGGTTGATGACCCCGCAATCCAGAGCCTGACAGCTGCACAGTTCCTCGGGTCCGCGAGTACGCTGAAAGCGATAAGCGACGCTTCCGGTAAGATTCTGATGGTCAACCCGAGCCCCGGACAGCTGGGCAACATGTCACCTTCTTATCTCCAGGGTCCGGGGTCATTCCGTTTTGACGTGAACCTGATGAAAAAGATCCGGGTCGCCGAAGGCAAAGAACTCGAGGTCCGCGGCGACGCGATCAATGTCTTGAATACGCCGCAATTCAGTAATCCCGAAACCAATATCAATTCGCTCGATTTCGGCAGAATTACCAGCTCCGGCGGCGAGCGCATTATCGCGCTGCAAATGCGGCTTAGCTTTTAGCCTATGCTCTTCCGTAACATGAAGCATGGTAAGGACACCTTCCAAAAGGAACCTTGATGGACGAAAAAAAAGAGCCCGGGATCTCGCCGATTCCATATCTGAACCCTGAATTTATAAACAGCCCTGCGGCGAGAACGATCCGCATGCTCGCCGAATATCTCGAGCCCGCCGAGCGGCTTCGGCGCGCTAAAGTTTATGACACGATCGTCTTCTTCGGTTCCGCCCGTTCACCGTCGCCGGAAGAAGCTGCACAAAACATGACCCAGGTGAAAGACGCAATCGCAAGTACGTCCGGACAGCCCACAGCCGAACTGGCCGAAGCTCTGGTGCGCGCTGAGGCCGGCGTCAAACTTTCCCGTTATTATGGCGACGCCGTCGAACTGGCGCGCCGGCTGACGGAATGGTCAAAGTCGCTTACCGGTCATCATGACTTCATCATTTGCTCGGGAGGCTCGGGAGGGATGATGGAAGCCGCCAATCGTGGTGCATCTCTCGCGGGCGGCAGGAGTCTCGGCCTGAATATTCAACTGCCGCACGAACAAGAAGTAAATCGCTATGTCCCCCGCGAGTTGGTGTTCAACTTCCACTACTTCTTCATGCGCAAGTTCTGGTTTGTTTATCTTGCAAAGGGACTGGTGATCTTCCCCGGCGGCTTCGGCACCGTGGACGAATTTTTCGAAGTCTTGACGCTGATTCAGACTGCAAAGCCCAGGAAGATCATGCCTGTGGTCCTATTCGGTACGGAGTACTGGGACGACGTTATCAACTTCGATGCCTTTGTCCGCTGGGGCACCATCAGTGCCAAAGACCTGCAGATCTTCCATAAGACCGATTCTGTCGATGACGCGTTCCATTATTTGACAACCAGGCTCGAAGCAATCTACGCCACGCCGGAGGGACTGGACCAGATCAAGCTCACGTAACACGTAGTTGTAGGTGCGGTCTATGAAGGTGTGAACAAATAGGCCCGGCCGTTAGAACCAAGCCCCGGACCCCGGCCGCAGACCGGGGTCCGGGGCTAATTCATTCACCTTATATGACCGCACGTTGACAGGCTCTCCGGCCACCCTGTAAAGTTCAAGGTTTGCATTCATTGAAGGATTGCTTTAAGTGAGGGTTGGATGAAGATACACGAGTACCAGGCGAAGCAGATTCTCGCCCGCTATAACGTGCGGATTCCGCGCGGTGAAGTTGCTTATACCAAAGAAGAAGCCAGGGAAATCGCAGAGCGGATCGGCGGAACCGTTGTCGTCAAAGCGCAGATCCATGCCGGCGGACGTGGAAAAGGTGGCGGCGTTAAAGTAGCTAAGACGGCGGACGATGCAGCGGAAATCGCCGGCCGAAGATGCTCGGAATGAACCTCATCACCGCGCAGACCGGGCCGGAAGGGCGGCGGGTTCAAAAGGTTCTGGTAGAAGAAGGTCTGGATATCCGCAAGGAACTCTACCTTGGCATTGTCATCGATCGACAGACCGGCAAGGCGGTCTTTATGGCATCGGCCTCCGGCGGCATGGATATCGAAGAGGTCGCTGCCAAGAATCCTGAACTGATTCTCCGCGAACACATCGAGCCGGGCCTTGGGTTGCAGGCGTTTCAGGCGCGGCGCCTGGCATTCGGTCTCGGTCTCGCCCCGGAGTTGATCAGTGATGCGGTTCCATTCATGATCGCGCTCTACAAAGCATTCGAGGATACCGACGCCTCGCTTGCTGAAATCAATCCGTTTCTGGTCACCGGCGACAACAAGGTTTATGCGCTCGACGCGAAAATGAATTTCGACGACAACGCGCTGTACCGGCACAAAGACATTAAGGAACTGCGCGACTTGAACGAGGAAGATCCGCTGGAAATCGAAGCCAGCAAATTCGGTCTGAACTACATCAAGCTCGACGGCAACGTCGCCTGCATGGTGAACGGCGCCGGACTCGCCATGGCTACGATGGACATCATCAAACTGGCCGGCGGCAGTCCCGCAAACTTCCTCGACGTCGGCGGTGGAGCATCCGCCGAGCAAGTGCAGAATGCATTCCGTATTCTCCTGTCCGACAAAAATGTGAAGGCCGTCCTTATTAATATCTTCGGCGGAATCATGCGGTGCGATATGGTTGCTTCCGGGGTGGTCGAAGCCGCCAAGGCGATCGGGGTGAAAGTGCCTATCGTCGTCCGGCTTGAGGGTACAAACGTTGAGCAGGGACAGGAAATACTTCGCAAATCGGGTTTGAATTTTATTGTTGCCGAAGGAATGAAGGACGCGGCTGAAAAAGTTGTGGGGGCGAACGAGAGTAAAAAGATGAGCGTACTAGTAAATAAGAACACGCGACTGATTGTGCAAGGCATTACCGGTCGCGAAGGCACCTTCCACGCCCTTCAGGCGATAAAATATGGAACCCAGGTTGTCGGCGGAGTGACGCCCGGAAAGGGCGGCACGAAGCATGAAGGCATCGAGTGTTCAATACCGTCGAGGAAGCGCGCCGAAAAACCGGCGCCAATGCCTCCGTCATTTTCGTCCCACCCCCTTTCGCAGCCGATGCGATCATGGAGTCCACCGCAGCTGGGATCGAACTCGTGGTTTGCATCACCGAAGGCATCCCGACATTCGACATGATTCGCGCCAGTGCATTTCTGAAGGGCAAGAAGACGCGTCTGATCGGTCCCAATTGCCCGGGAATCATTTCGCCCGGCAGTTGCAAAATCGGAATCATGCCGGGACATATTCACCTCGAAGGACATGTCGGAGTCGTTTCCCGCAGTGGAACGCTGACCTATGAAGCGGTCGGGCAACTCACGAAACGGAAGATCGGTCAGTCGACCTGCATCGGCATCGGCGGCGATCCAATCATCGGCACGAATTTTATCGATGCCATCCGGCTCTTCAATGAAGATCCCGAAACTCAGGGCATCGTCATGATCGGAGAAATCGGCGGCACCGCCGAAGAAGAGGCCGCTGCATTTATCAAAGCGAACGTGAAGAAACCGGTCGTCGGCTTCATCTGCGGTCAGACCGCGCCTCCGGGCCGGCGCATGGGTCACGCCGGCGCCATCGTTGCGGGAGGGAAGGGAACTGCGAGCGAAAAAATGGCGGCCATGCAGGCTGCCGGAATACGCGTGGTGAAGAGCCCGGCCGAAATTGGTGATGCAATGCAGGCCAGCCTGAAATAGAAACGGACGAGTAAAACACAAAGGCAACAGAGGCCCAGCTGAAATAGATTTATGCAAAAAACATTTACAATCTTAAAACCCGATACCGTTACAGCCGGGAAAGCCGGCGGCGTCATCAACGAACTTGAAAAAGCCGGATTCCGCATCTGTGCCGCGAAGATGCTCCATCTGAGCGAAAAGCAGGCCCAGGGCTTTTATCACGTTCACAAGGAGCGGCCGTTTTTCGGCAGTCTGGTCAAGTTCATGACCGAAGGTCCGATCATTGCGATGGTTCTGGAATCCGATAACGCGATTGAGAAGCTGCGGAAAACCATGGGAGCTACCGACCCTGCAAAGGCCGATGCGGGCACCATCCGGAAACAATTCGGGACCAATATCGAGCGGAATGCGATTCATGGCTCCGACGGGCCGGATACTGCATCATTCGAGATTTCCTACTTCTTCAATCAATTGGAAATCGTTTAGTCAGGATTTATCGGATAATAGGTCCATGGAGCAAGTGGGCCGAATGTTCGTGCTGATAGGTGGCGTGATCGTGCTGCTGGGCATATTGTTCATGCTAGGGCCGCGCCTGCCGTTCCGGATCGGGCGCCTGCCACTCGATTTCCGCTACCACCGCGACAATTTCTCGTTCTATTTCCCGCTAGGGACTTCAATTCTCGTGAGCGTCGTGCTCTCATTGATATTCGCGCTGTTGAACCGGCGATAAGGAGGATTCATGATCGGCAGAATCAGGGAAATACTCGGCTCGGATGCCGACGGGCTCCTGGCCCACCAATGCAAAACCATCTCGAAGGACAAAATCCATCTGCCCGGGCCCGGATTTCGTCGATCGGATCTTCGTTGGTTCCGACCGGCCGACGCGGACGCTCGTCAGCCTGCAGCAATTGTTCGGATCTGGCCGTCTGGCCAATACCGGTTACGTGTCGATACTGCCGGTCGATCAGGGCATCGAACATTCTGCGGGTGCATCTTTCGCGGCGAACCCGATTTATTTCGATCCCGAAAACATCGTGAAACTCGCGATCGAGGGCGGATGTAACGCCGTCGCGTCAACGCTTGGAGTATTGGGCATCGTTGCCCGGAAGTACGCGCACAAAATCCCGTTCCTCCTCAAGTTCAATCACAACGAGTTTTTGTCCTACCCGAACTCGTACGATCAGATCCGGTTCGCGAATATCAAGCAGGCTTTTGAGATGGGTGCAACGGGTGTAGGAGCCACCATTTATTTCGGTTCGGAAGAATCCAAGCGCCAATTACAAGAGGTTACCGAGATGTTCCACCAGGCCCACGAACTCGGGATGTATACCGTGCTGTGGTGCTACCTTCGCAATCCGGCGTTCAAGACGAAAGAGAAGGATTATCACGTCTCCGCCGATTTGACGGGCCAGGCGAACCATCTTGGCGTCACGATCGAAGCCGACATCATCAAACAGAAGCTGCCGGAGAACAACGGCGGGTTTACCGCGTTAAACTTCGGAAAAACAGACAAGAAGGTTTACTCCGAGCTCACAACCGATCACCCCATCGATTTGACGCGATATCAGGTCGCCAACTGTTACATGGGCCGCGCGGGTTTAATTAATTCCGGCGGCGCCTCGGCTGGTGAAGGCGATCTGAAAGAAGCCGTCAAGACGGCTGTCATCAACAAGCGTGCCGGGGGAACCGGCCTCATCTCGGGCCGCAAGGCGTTCCAGCGTCCGATGCAGGAAGGTGTCGGATTACTGAATGCGATTCAGGATGTGTACCTGACAACAGAAGTCACGATCGCGTAGGAACCGGGGAGATCAGCCAAAAAAAGGCACAAAAAGCACAAAAAGAAAGACACATTTCTTGTAAGTTTTAGTTTTTTTTAACCAGCTTTTTGGAAGAAAGCGACAAACCCTTTCCTGTTTGTTCGAGTTGATTTTTCGTCAGGACATAGAAATCGGGGAAGTCCCCGCCTAAGTTAGGCGGGGATTGGACTCCCCACATTCGCATCAAAACATTTGGTCAGCACGCACACGTCCTTCTTCTGTTTGGTTGCGGGTAGCCGCGCTAAGCTTTTTTGTGGCTAATCTCCCTGTCGCAGGCTATCAACCACGACTTTTCTAAGTCATCAATCGCCCAGCCTGCATCCGGCCCCAACCCCGCAACCTTCACCAGTAGTTCAGCAGGCATCGGGGTGCGTCCGCCGGTCCGTTCGACAACTCTCGTGGAGCCATCGACATGCCGGATCATCTTCCGCTGCTTCGGTTCGAGCGTCTGCCGAATACATTCTCCGCTGCTGTGCAGGACGTATGTATCCGGATCCAACAGCAACATTCCCTCATTGGCTGTGATCCTTAGATTCTCTCCATCGCGCTGCGTTTTTCCGCACCACATGGAATGGATCATGCGCTGAATCAAAACGGGTGAATCGGAAGTCTCCAGCCACAGGCGGCGCAGCGCATGCACCAGCGCATCGGGGCCAATCACATTCAGCACCGAGTGAGTGCTGCCGCGGACGGCAACGAAATGGGTTTTCTCGCCAAGCTTCAATTCTTCGTATGCTGCCCGGACCGTTTTTTCAGGAGTCGATCGGCGTACGATAAATCCGGCCGGAACCGGGAACCCGTCGCGGAGAGCATCGCCCAGGCTTTTCCAGGCTGTGTCACCGGTATCGGGCAGCCAGTTGGGTGGTTCATCCATAAGGGCATTAGACTATACTGCCAGCGTGCGAAACGCGGAATTTCAGCGAAAGATCTATTCCGTATCGGAACTCAGCTTCGAGATCCGCGACATGCTGGAGCGGCGTTTCATCGACGTCTGGGTGGAAGGCGAGCTGTCCAACTGCAAGACATCCACGGCCGGCCACCTCTACTTCACATTGAAGGACGATCGCGCGCAACTGGCCGCCGTGTGTTTCCGCAATACGGCGCGATTGCTTCGATTCCGTCCGGAGAATGGAAAGCGGTTTCGCGCGCGCGGCCGCGTAAGCACGTACGAAGGACGCGGCGAATACCAGCTGATTGTCGAGGTGCTCGAGCCGGCGGGTCTGGGCGCCTTGCAACTCGCATTCGAACAGCTCAAAGAGAAGCTGGAGAAGGAGGGCCTGTTCAAACCTGAACGGAAGCGGCCTGTTCCGGCGTTTCCGCGCCAGGTCGGGATTGTGACGTCTCCGAAGAGCGCTGCGCTGCGCGACATTCTCACCGTCCTCAAACGCCGGCACAATGCAATTAACGTCCTCATCTTTCCTGCCGAAGTTCAGGGTGATAATGCGTCGATTCAGGTGATGGAAGGCATCGATTATCTGAGCCGCTCAACCGATGTCGATGTCATCATCGTCGCTCGCGGCGGTGGCTCGATGGAAGATCTTTGGCCCTTCAACGAAGAGCGCGTCGCGCGCGCGATCGTCCGGTCGAAAAAGCCTGTGATCTCGGCTGTGGGTCATGAAGTGGATTTCACGATCTGCGATTTCGTCGCCGATCTGCGGGCGCCGACACCGAGTGCAGCCGCCGAGATCGTGATCAAGTCGAAAGCGGAGATCTCGGACCGTGTGCGGCAGCTGGAAGGCCGCCTCGAGTCCGTCATTAAATACCGGCTCAGCCGACTGCGAAACTTTCTGGCCTCGAAGGCCGGCAGCCGTGGTTTTGTAGTTGCTGAAAATCAAATCCGCCGCATGGCCCAGCGAGTGGACGACCTTGCGTTCCGCCTGGAGCAGGCCGGACGTTCCGGTGTGTTCATCCGCTTGCGTGCTCATCGCGTCCAGCTCGCGGAGCAGCGACTGTCAAACGGCGTGCATCAGCGTCTGAAGAAAGCTCATCAGTCGTTTGCGAACGTCGCACACACGCTGGATGCCCTGAGCCCGCTCGCAGTTCTGGAGCGGGGCTACGCCATCTGTTTGACGCCCGATGGGCAAGTGGTGCGCTCTGCGGAATCAGTGGAAATTGATGCAGCTATTGAAGTGCGCCTTCATCAAGGACGCTTGTCCGCTAAGGTAACGGGGAGAGATTAGCCACAAGAAGCACAAAAAGCATCGGCAATACGAGTATCACGAGAGTTCGTTGTAGTCCAGTTTTGGCGGCAAGCGGATCTGGTTTGTCGAAGTTGATTTTTCGGCAGGATGTCGAAATGGGGGGAAGTCCCCGCCTAACTTAGGCGGGGAGTTCGCGCCCTCACAATATTTGCGTGTCAACTACTGCGAGTCTTATGTTTCGGTTGCGGCGTAGCCGCGCCGCCTTTTTGTGGCTGATCTCTCCGTTCAGGTCTTGATCAATACCTTACCCATCGGGCCGTGCGCCAGCTTCTCGAAAGCGGCCGGCAATTCCTCGAATCCAAACACGTGGTCGATGAGCGGCCGGGCGCCGGTCTTATTCATCAGATCCACCGACGCTTTCCACGCATGCCGGCTCTCCTGATTGGTATATGCCCCCACCGCAACTCCGCCGATCCGGATGCGCCGGAAGAACAGCGTCGCTGTGTTGAACTGGGGAACTTCGCCCGCCAGACGGCCAACGACGCTGACCCGTCCGTGGTCTCCCAATGTGGCGATCAGTTGAGCGAACAGCGTTCCACCGACGCTGTCGATGGCAAGATCGACTCTCCGCTTACCCAGATAGTCCGAGAGTCTCTTCCGCCACTGCGAATCGGCCGGATCAAGCGCGAGATCCACACCTAAAGACTTCAGCGTCGACCTCTTCTCCTCACCGCGGGAGAGGCCGATGACGGTATGTCCCATGGCTTTCCCGAGCTGAGTACTTGCCACGCCTACACCACCCGACGCGCCGCTGATCAAGACGACAGCCGGCTGCGGTAAGTCATCCCATTGCGTGAGGGCCTGAAACGCGGTCACGTAAACGAGTGATGCGCTGCCGGCCTGAGCATCGCTCCAGCCGTCCGGTATTTCGATAAGCGACTCCGCCGGCGAGGCGACAAGCTCCGCAAATGTTCCCCAACGTGTCACACCGAGTTCGCCGCGAAGAATGGCCCGCTTTTGTCCCACGGGATTACCCTCCACACCAGGACCACTGCTGACAATCGTGCCGCTGCCATCGCGTCCCAGGATGTGCGGCAACGGAGGTTTGGCGGGATACTCTCCGTGCGCCAGATAGCGGTCGGCAGGATTCAGCGCCGCATAATTGACGCGCAGCAAGACTTCACCGTGGGCAGGTATCGGATCGGCGACCTCGGCCAGCCGCATCTTGTCCGCACCGGAAAAACCATCCATCAGCCATGCTTTCATTCAAATCCCCCGCTTGATTGTACAATTACGATTCGCCAGGAGGGAATTCATGCTCGGAACAACTAAATTTATTACGTTAGAAGCAGCAAAAAAGATGATGGCCGCCGGAGAAGCCGAGGCGCGCAAGAACGGATGGAACGTCGCCATTACGATTTGCGACGCCAACGGTGACCTCATCATGTTTCAGAAAATCGATGACACGCAGAACGGCAGCATCGCCGTCTCGCAGGGTAAGGCGAGAGCCGCGGCGCTGTTCAAGCGGCCGTCGCGAGTGCTGGAAGAAATGATAGCCGGCGGCAAGACGGCTTTCCTTGCCGTCGATGGCATCGTGCCGCTGCAAGGCGCTGTGCCGGTCATCGCTGATGGAAGAGTGATCGGTGCAGTCGGCGTCAGCGGTGTGACCTCTGCTCAGGACGAACAGGTGGCCATGGCTGCAGTGGGTGTCCTTGGTTGAAAGAAAAGATTAGCCACAAAAAGGCTTAGCGCGGCTACGCCGCAACCGAAACGTAAGACTCGCAGTCGTTGACACGCAAATGTTGTGAGGGAGCGAACTCCCCGCCTAAGTTAGGCGGGGTGCCGCGCAGCGGCGGGGCGGTCTGTTCAAAGTTCGCGCGCAGCGCGCTCCTTGTGGATATTCGCGTAGCGCACCGATTAGAACAAGGATCGCTTCGCGGAAATCCATAAGGAGCGCGCTGCGCGCGAACTTTGAACAGACCGCCCCGCCTTCGCTGCGCGAAGGATCCCCGCCTAACTTAGGCGGGGACTTCCCCGATTTTTATGTCCTCACGAAAAATCAACTCGGACAAACAGGAAAGGGTTTGTCGTTTTCTTCCAAAAAACTGGTTAAAGACATTAAAACGTACAGCCTTGTTACACAAAAGAAGAAACAGAATTCTTTTGTGCCTTTTTGTGGCTAATCTTTTCGTCGATTTTTCCCCAGCCGGTTGTCTACGAGAGTAACCATCTCGTCGAGCGTCTCGGACTGAAGACCTTGCTGGCCGGCAATCCGCCGGACGAGACAGTCCACACGCTCGATGTGCTCCGCACCGCCAAAGAGAGCGCGGGCCGCGGATGAAGGTTTGCCGAGACCTTCGGCAGCTTTGGCATATTTCTCGAACGGCACCATATCGGCGTCATCGGCGCCCAGTCCGTTGCAAAGCTTCCAAACCCAGTTGTAAACGTCGCGCGATTTGTCGACATTGCCGTGCACGGCATCCTTGATGGAGACCATCTCCTCAGCGCGGATGCATCGGTAGTTGCCTGCCATCAGCATCGGCCACTTCGCGAGCGGCACGAAAATCGAATCGTGGACCTTGAGCTTGACCGGAATTTCGATCGCGCCCTCGGCCGAGTTGAACCTGGCCGCCTCGATGTCCGTTTCAAGAGAGCGCAGTAACGCAGTCGGCTTCTCCGCGTCGAAACGCGGCGGCTTTGAAATTGGTCGGCAAGCCGACCTGCAGGACATTCTTTGGCTGGTCTGGCGGCCGGAAGGCTTGCGGGTCGGGACTCGCAAGAGTGGTCAGCGCTGGATCGAAACCTTCCCACACCCCGGGATCGGCATAACATGTCTCGAGTGTCTCCGTGGAAAGGTTCGGGATGCGTTTCAGATAAGGCAGTGGCGGCATGTTCATGATGGCCAGACACGGTACGCGGGAGCGTCCGACCCGCCCCATCAATTCGCGAACGCCCTTGGCGCCGTATTGCGCTTCCTGCATGCCGAGCACAATCAGATCGAATTTGCCGGGATCGACGTCGTCCGGAGTTGTAGCCGAAAGTGCGCCCGGAAGCTGCTTCGATGAGACGTCGAGCAGCGACTCCCGACCCTTGATCGGGAAGCGGACGATGGTGCCTTCGCGGTTGATCAGGTCAGCTGTCGGCCTGGTACAGACCAACGAAACGCTGTGTCCGGCCATCAACAGTTTGGTGCCGAATAATGAGCCGTAGGAGGCGCCCAGAATGAGTACGTTAGTTTTCACGATTGTGTCCCCGTTAATGTCGTGTCGCGAATTCCTGCGACGGGCTGAGCGCTAGCGTTTACCGTAGGCTTTTTGCGCTTCAGCGTGGGCCAGTTTAACACGACAGCCTTGCATCGTCTCAGGGGCGGGGGCTGTTACCTCAACTCAGATCCGTTTTCGGCGGTCGCGGAAACTCGTTAGCGCTCTGCTCCCGCCGCGATCAGATCGCGCAGCGCCTCGCGTGGAGTTGGTTCCGGCCACTCGCGGTGGTTGTCGTACCACAAAGCCAGGATCTCGTGAATTGCGTGAATGTTCCTCGCATCGATGAATGCCTGACGAACTTCGTTGCGCATGGGGTGCAGATTCGCATAGGAGATTCCGAATTTACGGAAGATCCTGCCAGCGTGTTCGGCATCGTGGAGTTTCAACGTCTCATTGATCTGGAACTCGATGGCGTCGCGCTGCTCGGCCACCGATGGCGGTGAAATCGCATATCCCTTCAACACAGCATCGCACTCGCGGAAGATGAACGGATTGCCGATTGCTCCCCGTGCAACAGAAACGCCGTCGACACCCGTTTCGTTCATCATTCGGCGCACGTCGGCCGAAGTAAATAAGTCGCCGCTGCCCAGAATCGTGTGAGATCCGGCATGACGCTTCGCGCGGGCGAGGAAGTTCCAGTCGGACGGGCCAATGTAGCGTTGCCTCACCGTGCGGCCATGGACGGTCACAGCCGCTACGCCAAGCTCAAACGCGCCGTCGAGGATCGAAAAGAAATTGCGTTCGCTCTCTGCGGACTCGTCGAACCCGCGCCGCATCTTCAGCGTCACCGGCCTACGGCCATTCACGCTTCCGATCACAGCTTTGACAATGGACAGGGCATTCTCCGGTTCGCTCAACAGAAAACCGCCGCGGCAGCGGCCGAGAACTTTTTTGACGGGACAACCGAAATTGAGGTCGACGGAGTCATATCCCGCTTCGACCAGATCGTTGGCGGCTTGAGCGAACTGCTCTGGACGGCTGCCGATAAGCTGTCCTCCGAGCGGATGGTCGTCCTCGGCGATCTCGAGCAAACGCGCCCGGAGCCTTCCCTTGAGAAGTACAAGCTCATCGAGCACGACCTCGGCCATTGCAAATTTCGCGCCGTAGCGGCGGGCCACAGCGCGCATGGGCCGGTCGGAAAAGCCGGAAAGCGCCGCCTGGATCGCCGGCATGTGAATTTTGAGCGGGCCAATCGTAAGCACAGATTTTAATTCTACAGTAGAGATACGCAACCGGACCCTGTGATTGATATTCTGAACGGTGGCGCTGACCGCGACAATTTACAACCTGACCGTCGAACTCGCTGATATCGATCGCGGTGTTTATGAAAAGCTCGACGTTTGCATCGCGCGTCAACCTTCAGAAACGATCGAATACATGTTCATGCGCCTGATCGCCTATTGTCTCGAGTATGGCGACGGGATTGTGCTCACGCAGGGCGTTGCAGCGGGCAATGAACCCGCTGTACTTATTCGCGACCTGACCGGACGCGTGACGGCATGGATCGAGGTTGGTATGCCCGATCCCGAGCGTCTGCATCGCGGCGTCAAGCTCGCCGGCCGCGCAGCTGTCTACACCCACCGCGACGTTCAAAAAGTGCTTGCTCAACTTTCGGCGGCCAGGATCGATCGGCTATCCGCTGTTCCGGTGTATGAATTCGACCGGTCTTTTGTGGATGAGATTGCGAGCCTGATTGAGCGGCGCTCAACTCTTTCCATTTCGGTCACGGAGCGCGAACTGTATCTCGAAATTCGCGGCAGGACGTTCATCGCCACGATTGTGGAACATCGCGTTGGGTGACGTAGCGACTCCTTAGTTCTCGGTTGGCAATCTCGAGGGAGGGGAAGGAACCACAAAAAGCACAAGAGGCACAAATGTGTTTTAACCAGTTTTTTGGAAGAAAACAACAAACCCTTTCCTGTTTGTCCGAGTTGATTTTTCGTCAGGACATAAAAATCGGAGAACTCCCCGCCTGAGTCAGGCGGGGAGTTCGCTCCCTCACAACATTTGCGTGTCAACTACTGCGAGTCTTATGTTTCGGTTGCGGCGTAGCCGCGCTAAGCTTTTTGTGGTTCCTTCCCCCGGTTTTGATAATCGTCTAACAGGAGTTCTCATGCCCTTCCCACGCTGGCTCGCAAGATTCAATCTCCATGTGACGAATCGCGTATTGGGGCCGCCGGCGGCATATCTGCCGGGTATGGGAGTCGTTGTGCATACCGGGAGGAAGACTCATCGCAGGTACCGCACGCCGGTCATGGTGTTCCGTCGCGGCGGTCGCTTCATCATCGCGCTGACCTATGGGCGTGATTCGCAGTGGGTTCGAAATGTCATCGCTCAGGGCGAATGCGAGTTAGAGACCAGAGGGGGAAGGTTACGGCTCACGCAGCCGCATCTTATCCATGACCAGCGCCGTCAGCTGGTACCGGTGATTGTCAGAGCCCCGCTCGCGCTATTGAATGTTGCGGATTTCCTTGAAATGTCGCCCGGTTGACCAGGAAGTGCAGCATCGAATGAGATTTTGACTTGGATCACGATGCGAAATCAGGGGGCTGCCCCCCTGAATTCCCCAATTCGCAATGATCAGGGAGTGTCTATCGCCAATAAATGCTCGATGTCTTGCTTGAGTATTTCCGCTTTGTGAGGCACGGTGCCCTGGTAGCGTTTGTAAATCTTTCCTTCTTTAGTGAGCACGAAGGTGGTTGGAAATCCATCAACACGGCCGAAGGCGGAGAGGGCTGTTTCGTCGCCTTTGAGAACGGGATACTTGATGCCAAGCTGGCGAACCTTTGCTTGAATGTCACGGAGCGATGACTCCATGGCAATTCCAACGAAAGCAACATTCTGGCCCACGAAGGCATCGTAAAGTTCGTTGTACGTTGGAATATCTTGCATACACGGTCCACACCAGGTCGCCCACACGTCCACCACAGTCACTTTACCCTTGAGGTCTTCGCTGGTCATGAACTCGCCTGCAATATTCGGCAGCTTAAAAGCTGCGACCGTATCACGTTCTGCTCGAGCGGCTTGAGAGCCGGTCGAAGCTTTCTGCGCGAACGGCGAACAGATCAAGATCGCACTGATCAGAGCAATTGTGACGCAGCGGTATTTTGCTGCGTTCCGTTGATTAAGTTGTTCCATTACCTATTCCTGAAGTATTTAGATCAAGTTGCACAAAAATGTGTCTCACTGAGTGAGACTGGACCGGATGGATAAAGGTTTGGTCTCTGAGTGATTACGCCGTGAAGGCGTAAGGGATTTTTCGGGTCCTATCGATTTTCAGCCGCTAATTCACGTTCCAGGGGACCCGCGGCCGGTCTGCCGAACGGGACCATATTTCGAAACACCGCGATCGACCAGGCCTCATTTTCTTTTGTGCACACCATCCCGCAGGAGGTTCGTTCCAGACCGAACGGCTGGAAATCGCCGACGAAACGGAAGGTTACGTCTGCCACTGCGACGTCGGGCCGCAGAAACCGGATGCTTTCCACTTTGGCTGAATTGACGGAGCCGCGATAGATTGTCGCGAGGATTTCATCGTGGCCTTTCGCAATGAACTCACGGCCTTTTGCTTTCAGTCCGGTGATGGCTGTAAAGTCGGCGTCTGCAGCGAAAGGCACTGCCAGAGCGGATCCATCCGCCGCGTTCCAGCCGTCCACGAATGCTTGAACCAATCCTTCGATAGCCATTTCATCTGTGCTCTTCATTCGAACCTCCATAGTATCGCTTCTCGATTGACATAGTGTAAAGTAGACAGTAGTTCGGAGGTTGACATGGTGTCAAGTAATAATTCGCGAGCCCGCATCCTGGACGTCGCACTGGGCCTGATTAAGAAGCGTAAGGGGGCCGATGTGAGCATGGCGACGATTGCCAGGGCCGCGCGAGTGTCGCGTCAGGCAATGTATTTGCATTTTGCCGATCGGGCAGATCTGATACTGGCGCTGGTGCGTCATGCGGATGAAAAGCGGGGGCTGCATCACGAACTCAGCAAGATCACGGGCGCACCGACGGGCGTCGCCGCCATGGGCGAAATGGTCTCGCTGCAGGCACGAATGAATCCGCGGATCTGGGCTATTGCTCGTGCGCTGGACGCCGTGCGCAGAATGGATGACGCAGCGGAGCAGGGGTGGCAGGATCGCTTGAAAAACCGGCTCGAAGGGTGCCGTCAAATCGTTCGGCGTTTGTCCGAGGAGGGAACATTGAAGCCGGCCATCAGCCAGGAGGAAGCGGCAGACTTGCTCTGGAACATAACCTCCCTGCACACATGGGAGGATCTGGTGTTGGACCGCGGCTGGACTGCAGCGCAGTATGAAGAGCGTGTCACCAGACTCCTCCGTAATTCACTCACGAGCACAAAAGTATCTCGAAAATAGGTGGCGGCGTCGATTGCGATCTGGAGCGTGAAATAGCTATCCGAAATCGGCTAAAGTCGCAGAATGCAGATCCACCAGAAGTTCAGCAGGGCGCTGGATTCGCTTATCGAGCAGGTCAAGGGGGATCGCTCTGTCGTTGCGGCGATTCTTTGCGGAAGCCTGTCCCACGACACGGTCTGGGCCAGGTCGGATATCGATCTGGTATTTGTGACCGTCGACGACAGGAAGCTGGACTCCTCGGACATGGCGTTGTACGCGGACGGCGTCAACGTCCATGCGTTTCTTATGCCGCGAGCCGAGTTCCGCAAGACCGTCGAAAGTTCGATTCACAATTCCTTCATGCACTCGTTCCTTGCGAAAGGACGGCTGCTCTATTCTCACGATCCGACGATCGCAGATCTCTGCAGAGGGCTCGCGAAGATCGGCGACCGCGATGCGCAAGTGGAGCTCTTCCGCGCCGCAATACATGTCCTGCCACCGATGTACAAAGCGAGGAAGTGGTTCGTCACCCGCGGCGATCTCGAATACACCGCGCTCTGGATTCTTTACACAGCCACACCGCTAGCTAAAGTAGAAGTGATAGGGGCCGGTCTGCTCGCCGATCGTGAGGTGATACCGCAGGCAATGCAGTTAAATCCCTCGCTCTTCAAAGTCATATATGCCGACCTGCTCAATATGAAGAAGACACAGAAGACCGTGCAGACGGCGCTCGAAGCGGCAGAAAACCATGTCGCCGGCCGCGCTTCCACGTTGTTTCGTCCGGTAATGGATCACTTGCGCGAGGCTGGCGAGGCGCGGTCCTGCAGCGAAATCGAAGATTATTTCAAACGGAACAGTGGAATCGAAGGCGTCACGCTGGCGTGCGAATATCTGGCCGACCAGAAGATCATCGGCAAGGTTTCGATCGCGGCGCATCTCACTAAGAAGAGCAATATCGAGGTGCAGCAACTGGCATTCGTTCACATGGAGAAATCACGCAATGCCTTCTGATGCAACGGCGCGGGCCGGACCCCGCACGACGATCGGGATACGCGGCGCACGAGTTCATAACCTGAAAAATGTGTCGCTCGAAATACCGCGTGACAGCCTGGTCGTGGTAACTGGCCTCTCGGGATCTGGAAAGTCCAGCCTGGCATTCGACACGATTTATGCGGAAGGGCAGCGCCGCTACATGGAATCGTTGTCGAGCTATGCGAAGCGATTCGTCGCGCAGGTCGCAAAGCCGGACGTCGATTTTGTTTTCGGCTTGTCGCCCGTCATCTCGATCGAGCAGAAAACCGTCGGCGCCAATCCGCGTTCGACTGTCGGTACGATGACCGACATTGCGAGTTACCTGAACCTGCTGTATGCAACGATCGCCGAACCGCATTGCCCGAGGACGGGCGAAGTCGTACCGGGCCGTTCTTCCAGTCAGATCCTCGAGGGAATCCTTTCGCTCCCGGAAGGTGCGGAAATCGAGTTACGCGCCCCGGTCTTCAAAGTCTACGGCGAGGAACTCGATTTCGTATTTACCGAGTTGCGTAAGAAGGGTTGTCGGCGTCTGATCGTCGATGGCAAGCCGGTGGATATATCGGAAGAAGTCGCGCTCGACGAATCTCGTGTCCGGAATATGGACGCCGTTGTGGACCGTTTCGTCGTGAGCCGGAAGCACGAAAAAGCCATCAAGGCCGGAATTGCAAGCGCGTTGCTGGTGGGTGACGGGCTGGTGCAGGTCCACATCGTCAAGGGTGCCGGCAAGGCGGAAGCGGACCGGTTTTACGCCTCGCTCTGCAGCCGCACGCATCATCTTATATATGGCGACATCGGCCCTTCCTATTTCGTGTTCAACGATCCCGAAAGCGCGTGCCGCACGTGCGGCGGGCTCGGAGTGGACAAGCTCACCCATCCGGAGTTGCTGGTTCCGGATCCGCAACGAAGCATCAGAAACGGTTGTTTCGTCCACGAAGCGTTTCGTTACAACCCGGATACGTGGGACGGCCAGATGATGTACAGTCTCGGCCTCG
This sequence comes from uncultured Acidobacteriota bacterium, assembly GCA_963738025.1. GTDB lineage: Bacteria > Acidobacteriota > Terriglobia > 20CM-2-55-15 > 20CM-2-55-15 > 20CM-2-55-15. The sequence continues at coordinate 109,343 of CAVTWA010000024.1, forward strand.
CCATGGGTTTCTCCCTGGACACCCCGTGGGAGAAACTATCCAAAGCCGCGCGGAACGCGATCCTGTACGGAACAGACCAGAAAAAGATAACGATTGTCACACCTCCCGATGCGAAAGAGAAACGGGACGACCGCGACGGTAAAGAGGTGGGCTTTGGCGGCGTCGCACGACGCATCGAACGCAGTTATCGATGGTACCGGCAGCGGGGCGAAGCGAATTCGCGGATGGAGGACTGGCTGGACAAGGTGATGGTCGAACGCACCTGCCCGGACTGCAACGGATCGCGGCTGCGCGCAACCCGGCTGCTGTTCACGATTTCCGGAAAGAGTATTTACGATGTCGGCCAGCTGAACTTCGATGAACTGCTGGCATTCCTCCGGACTGTCAAACCCGCAGGCCGGGGCGCCGATGCGGGCCGGCACGTTCTGAACGAGATCCGCGGGCGAGTGGAACTGCTCCTCGGAATTGGCCTGGATTATCTGAATTTCAATCGCCGTTCAGGAACCCTTTCAGGCGGCGAGTCGCAACGCATCCGGCTTTCGACGCAGATCGGTTCGGGGTTGATGGGAATGCTCTACGTCCTCGACGAGCCGAGCATCGGTCTGCACCCGAAGGACAATGTGAAGATGATCGCGACGCTCGAGAGTCTCCGCGACATCGGCAATACCGTCATCGTTGTCGAACATGACGAGGCGACCATTCGTGCCGCCGATCACATTGTTGAAATGGGCCCCGGGCCGGGCATCCATGGCGGAAACGTTGTCGTTCAGGGCAAGCTTCGGGACGTGCTCGCAGCGAAGGAGTCGCCGACCGGCCAGTTTCTATCCGGCCGAAGGACGATCGGACGGCCTTCAAACCGGCGCACGGGAAACGGGGCATCGCTCACGGTGCGTGGCGCAAGCGAAAACAATCTGAAGTCGATCGATGTAACGTTCCCTCTCGGAATGCTCGTCGCCATCACCGGGGCATCCGGTTCGGGCAAGAGCACGCTCGTCAACGAAATCCTCCACAAGGCGCTGTGGAAGAAGCTGGTCGATACGCGAACGCTTCCGGGCAAACACGATCGGGTCGATGGCATCGATTATGTCCACCGCGTCGTGAACATCGATCAGACTCCGATCGGCCGCAACAGCCGGTCGAATCCTGCAACCTATATCGGTTTCTACGACGCCATTCGCGATCTGTTTACCCAGGCTCCGTTGTCGGTGGAACGCGATTACAAGCCCGGGCGGTTCAGCTTCAATGTCAAGGGCGGCCGATGCGAGGAATGTCAGGGCGAAGGCGTCATCACTACCCAGCTATATTTCATGCCGGACGTCGAAGTAACGTGTGGTGCGTGCAAGGGGGCGCGATTCAACAGCGAGACACTGGAAGTCACGCTGCGCGGTAAAACGATCGATGACGTGCTGAACATGCCAGTTGAAGAGGGCATGTCATTCTTCGCGTCGGATCCAGTTATCGGCAAGAAGATCGAAGTTCTGAACGATCTCGGACTCGGATATCTCACACTTGGCCAGTCGGCGACAACGCTTTCCGGGGGCGAAGCGCAGCGCGTCAAAATCGCGTCCGAACTGAGCAAGCTCCAGCGCGGAAAACATACGGTATACATTCTGGACGAACCGACAACGGGATTGCACCTCGCCGACGTTGAGCGTTTGCTGGAATCACTCAATCGCCTGGTCGATGCCGGCCATACCGTGCTTTTGATCGAACACCATCTGGATGTGATCAAGACTGCGGATTACGTAATCGATCTTGGACCCGAAGGAGGACATGCAGGCGGCGAGGTCGTGGTTACGGGGTCTCCCGAAGACGTCGCGTCCTGCGCGAAATCCCACACGGGGCGCTTTCTTAAAGAAGTCCTTCGCAGGACTCCCATCGTTGACCGGCCGGTTCGGCGCAGCGAGGAACCACTGGATGTGCCGAAAGCCGTCTTACCGAAGAAGCCCCCGGTTCGCCCGAAGAAAGAGCAGGCAAAAGCCGCAGCTTCGAAGCCGGCCGTCAACCCGGTCCGCGCGGCAGCCCCGTCACCTTCCGTTCCTCCGCAAACTTTCAAGGGAGTCATTACTCTATCCGGTACCAGAGCCATCATTAACCTTCCGTTCGATCCGAATAAGGTCTGGGGCATTCGAGCACGTCATTACGCCGCCGGCACCATCGATGGCCATCGCTTTCGCGGCATGGTTGAACCTGCCGGCGAAAGATTCTTTCTCGCGCTTGGTCCGGCCTGGCGGCGCGAAAACGAACTCGACGCCGGCGCAAAAGTCGAGGTGGTGCTTTATCCGGACGGTCTCCAAGTCGGCGACCTCTCCCCGGACGTCAGTCAGGCCCTGGAAGCCGAACCGAACGCCCGAAGCCGATTCGAGTCCCTTCCTGGCGGCTACCGCAGAAATATGGTCCGTTGGATTGAAAGCGCCAGGCGCCCCGAAACCCGCGCCTCGCGGATCAATCGAGTAATCCGGTTTTTGCTGAAGGGCGCGTAGGTATTACGGGATCGCGCCTGCATTTATCCGAATCCCACCTCGGCTCGTGAGAAATCCGTGCTAGCTACTTCCAGGATCACCGGAAGCGGCGGCTTTGGGCCTGGTTACCAGCGGTACGCGGGCGTGGATGGTTGTTCCCTGATCAGCGGCTGATACGACAGAAAACGAACCCTGAACCAGGCTAAGGCGCTCGCGCATGCTTATAAGTCCCAATCCTCTATGATTCATCTCTGCTTGAGGATCAAAGCCGATTCCTGCATCCGATACTTTCAGAGCAATCTCGTCGGCTGTGCCGGACAATCGCACTTCAAAATAGCGAGCTCCACTATGCTTCACGGCATTCTGTAATGATTCCTGTAACACGCGAACCATGGAAAGCGAGATCTCTGCAGGAATGCCGGAAGGCACTCCCTCATGTGAGAACTTGATCTCGACATTGTGATGCGCAGCATACTCGCGGCAGAAACTGGTCATCGCTGTGACAATGCCGAGGTACTCCACCTGCGAGGAATGCAAGCGATGTGAGAGTGAACGGACACTGACCGAAGTCTCCTTGGCTTCATTGATTATCGTCTCGATGTTTGCTCGAAGCTCGGCCGAACCAGCGAGAGAATTCTTCATTTCCTGCAGCCGGATGGTCAGTACAGCCAGCCTCTGACTGATGTCATCATGAAGCTCCCGCGCAATCCGTGACCGTTCCTGTTCCTGTCCCTCAATCAGCTTGCGATTTATGCTGGCGAGAGCTTCGTCTGCAAGCTTCTGTTGAGTCACATCCACGACTTCGCCAACGAGGTACTTGATTTCACCGTTGTGAGTTCGAATCACGGACGCGCTGTTCTGGGTCCAGACAACACGTCCATTCTTATGAAGACAGCGTTTTTCAAGCCGATGGAAACTCTGACCGGCTGTCAGGGCATTAGTCAGCGCGCGGGAAAAGGACGGCCAGTCCTCAGCATGAGTCAGGGCCTCGACGGGTGTTTTAAGGACTTCTGCCTCCGTATATCCGAGATAATCGCAAAAGGTGCCATTGGCGGCGAGCAGACGTCCTTGATGCGAGACAATCACCATTCCGATGGCGGCATTTCTAAAGACATTGCGGAATTTTTCTTCACTTTCCCGCAAAGTCTCCTCGACTCGCATACGTTCCGTGATGTCCACGGCCATTCCGATCATCCGTTGCAACTTACCCTTGTCATCAAAAAAACCGCGACCAGTTCTTTCGAGCCAGATGACGCTGCCATCCGGCCGCAGAATACGGATTGCGGCCCGGTAGACGGGATTGTCTCGACTCAGCCCCGCAACCGCCGCAATAATGCGCAGGCGATCATCTGGATGGATGGTAGCCATCACCTCCTGCCCGGTGGTGTGTGTCACGTTTTCGGTCAAGCCGAGGATTTCGGCGCATTCCTGCCCACGTACAATCACATCCGTCACTACGTCCCACTCGTAGGCGAACATTCTTCCAGCCTGGGTTGCAAAGCGGAATCGCTGTTCACTGTCACGCAGGGCCGCTTCTGAATTTCTGGCTTCCGTCATGTCGCGTACGACGGCGCAGGTTCCAATGATCGTGCCGGCCGGATCTTTCAGAGGAAATATGACCCAGGCATTGGTCATTCGTCCCCGCCGGGTCACATGTGTCGTCTCCAGTCGTTCGCGCGAAGAGCCGGCTTGCAGCCGCCGCAAACGTTCCTCCCACTGACTTTGGGATTCAGGAGGAATGACAATTGTGACCGGCCTTCCAACGGCTTCAGCTGCCTTATATTCGAAGAGGTGTTGCGCGCCGGCATTCCATCTCTGAATCACTCCGTCGAGGCTTATGGAGAGGATAGCGTCCTCCGAGTGCTCGACGACGGCGGAGATGAGCGGGACCCACTGCATACGTTCAGTGAGATCTGTCGCACCCGACGCCTCTTCAACGCGAGGCAGGTCGGTGTCGTTTTCAGGCAGCATGTGTCTCGTTTCGGACATGGAGTTAGACCTCGTTGATTTCGCGGTTGTCGGCCCCGGTGTTTCTCGAGGCTCTGCCCATTAACCCCTGTAACACCTCGCCGACTTTTTCAAATTCGCTGGATTTATCGAAGAAAAATTCTGCGCCGTTCTGCAGGCATCGCTTTCGATATTGCGGATAAGCAAAGTTGGTCAGCACGATGACGGTTGACGGCACCTTGTCCTGTTGCATGCTTTTCAGCACGTCAAGGCCGCTCCCGCCCGGCATCTGCATGTCGAGAATGACGACATCGGGTCTCAAGCTGGCGACGGCCTTTGTGGCCTCGGCGACCGTGCCGGCCTGATCGGCAATTTCGATCCCCTTGATTTCTGTCAGCATGGTGATCAGGCGCTGCACGATTACTTCGGAGTCATCTGCGATCAGCACTTTCATAGGTAGATTGTCGTCCCTTCCAGCGATTCACACAATCAATGCGATTGTGATTTTTGCGTCGAACTTCTTATGCAATCAATGTCACAGTTTGTATGACAAGGGGGAGAGGCGTCAGAAAGGGGATACTTCTATTCCACTATCCGGTTCTCTAAACCATATCGCATCAATTCTGCCGTAGTCGTCATATTCATCTTCGACAGGATCCGCGCGCGATAGGTACTGACGGTAGGCACACTCAAGTGGATCCGCTCAGCAATTTCGCTGACCGTTTTACCTGAGGCGATCAGGCGCAAGACTTCAAATTCGCGTTGCGAAAGAGTCTCATGCGCAGCGCGGCCGGCGTCTTTCTCATTTAAATCAGCCGCCAGCCGTTCGGCCAGCGCAGAGCTCACATACCTGCCTCCGGCGAGCACCTTGCGCACTGCTTTGATCAACTCGTCGGGTACGACTTCCTTGTTCAAGTAACCTGAGGCGCCAGCGCGCAGCAGACGCCTGCCGTATTGATCCTCGGCATGCATGCTCAAAACCAGCACGGGTAGCTTTGGCCACAGCCGCTTGAGTTCCCGCAGGACTTCAACGCCGCTTCGGCCCGGCATATTGAGGTCCAGAATCACCAGGTCCCATTCCTGTGCCTGTACGGACGAAAGCACCTGCTCTGCATCGGCCGCCTCTCCAAAGACGATGTCCTGGAAGCCGTGCGTCAGGATCTCCTTCACACCGGTGCGGAGCAAGGCATGGTCGTCGGAAACAAGGACTCTGATCAATCGTTGCGTCTCCTGTCAGCTGTTCGAGAGCAGAGGAATTTGGACCCGGACCTGAGTGCCCTTACCAGGCGGGGACAAAATGGTCAAGTCACCGCCGAGGAGCGTAGCCCTCTCTCTCATTCCCAAAATCCCTAAGGACCGGCCCTTGCGAAGTTTTTCGCTCGGAATTCCTTTGCCGTCGTCGCTGACTTCCAGAGTCAGTTTGCCGTCCTCTGCCGCAAGACGCGCTCTCACCTCGTTCGCTTCTGCATGTCGTGCAACGTTAGTCAACGTTTCCTGAAAGATGCGGAAAATTGCGGTCGCCCTCTCCTGGTCTACGGCAATGTCCTCGGAGGGGATGTCCAGACTGCATTTCATCCCGGTCCGTGCACCGAATTCTTCCCCCGCCCACTCAATCGTGGCAACCAGCCCGAGTGCGTCCAGCATCTGCGGCCTCAGATCCGAGGCGATGCGACGCACGGTCTGAATCGTTTCATCAACAAGAGCGACGACCGACCTGGCTTTTGCCGGGGCACTGTGTTGAATTTCCGGTATTTCCCGGATCAACGAGGCCACGTCCAGCTTAATGGCCGTTAGTGACTGGCCAAGCTGGTCGTGGATCTCCCGTGAGACTCTCTCTCTTTCTTCTTCCCGGACGTTCTGCAACCGTGCAGCAAGGGCGCGCAATTCCTCAAAGGAACTCTGCAATTCTTCGGTCTGTCTGGAGATGCCGCGTGCAATAAGGGATGATAACAGGCCGCCAATCAATAAAAGGGCAAGGCCCACAGTTGCCATCACCACCGTATAGAATCGCACCTGATTCGCTGCGAAAACTTCGCCGTCGCGGGCTTCTTGACTCGCAACATCGACGATTTCACCAACTGCCTGCGCGTGTTTTTCATACAGAGGCTTCATGCGGGAAAGCAAAACTTTGGCTGCGCCGTCATGGTCACCTTTCTGAACCAGTGGAATGAAAACTTCATGTGCGATTTGGAGATACTGCACGGCAGTCAGGTAGGCTGTTCCGCTCATCATATCCTTGAGCTTGCCTTTCGGCATCCGGTGCGCGTAATCGGCAAATCGGGTCTCGAATTCACGCTCTGCCACCTGAAACTCATTGAGGTAGCGCTGCAATTCCACAGGATCAGAAAGGTTATTGATCACATTGCAGATGAGCGCTACCTCTAGAAGATTCTCCGGCGGGGGTACGTAGTCGGTCACGATCTGCTGACTGAGAGAGATTTGCCGGTAGATCGGGCCATTGACCTCAATCTCGGCCATGGCTGCAAAAGCCACGCCCGCGAAAACAACCAGCCCGGCAAGCCCGGCCCAGACCAGGCATCTCAAATGAGAACGGATCGACATCGGGACACTCCCCCCAAGGACTTTTATCCGGATTGTCTGGAGAGTAACGAAGCAAATCCTGATCTGTAAAGAACTTTTGCCCATGTTGTTTTAAAAAGACAGGTCTGGGCCTACAGTTGTGTCTCTGCGCCTTGTATCTCTGTTTTTACGTTTAATATGAGGATTGAACATGGCTCTGACGGTGAAAGAAATGAAGTTTCTGGCGACGCCGCAGAAAGGCGAAGTGTCCGCTTTGCTGTTACGGCCTCCGGATGCAACCCATTTGCTCGTCCTGGGCCATGGAGCCAGTACGAACATGCGGCATTCCACTCTGCAAAGCATTGCGGACCGCCTGGCGGAAGCGGATATCGCCACCTTTCGCTACAACTTTCCTTACATGGAGCACGGCAGAGGACGCGACTCGAAAGAGACCTGCACGGCGACGGTTCGTGCAGCCGTCGCTGCCGCCAATCGGGTAGCGCCCGATATTCCACTTCTGGCTGGCGGCCACTCCTTCGGTGGACGCATGACATCCACGGCTGGATCTGAGTCTGCGCTTGATCACGTTCGCGGCCTGGTGTTCTTTTCCTTTCCTTTACATCAGCCCGGCCAGCCAGACACGAAGCGGGCCGAGCATCTCGCCTCCGTCACCGTGCCGATGCTCTTCCTCAGCGGCACCCGCGACGAACTGGCTTCTTTGCAGCTTTTGGAAGGAACCTGCAAAAGCCTCGGCAAGCGGGCCACCCTGCACCTTCTGGACACTGCCGACCACGGTTTCCGGACGCTCAAACGATCCCGTAAAAGCGAGGAAGACGTTTTCGTCGAGATGGCGCGTATCGTCCGGGGATGGGCGGCGGACTTGCTTCCGGCCCGGTAGAGATAGCGGCTTGCCGTCACATTTCAGCCCTTTACGTCGTCTTACTAGATATGGCGAGGAAAATCGTTGGATAAGCCACGGATTGAACGGATTTAACGGATGGGCGCGTTAACAGTCTATGGATGCGCCCATCCGTTAAATCCGTTCAATCCGTGGCTCATCCACTCCGGGGCAAAGCTCATGAGAAATGCAGGTTAGTGAGGTGAGACCATGAAAGTCTTTGTTGCAGGTGGTTCTGGAACGATCGGCGTGGCGCTCGTGCGCGCTCTCGCCGCTGCGGGCCACGGTGTGACGGCAATGACACGGTCTGCGGAGAAACAAGAAATCTTGAAGGCCATGGGCGCCACACCGGTGATTGCCGATGCATTAAACCTGGATTCCGTCCGGCGAGCCGTTGTTCCGGCCCAGCCGGAGGTTGTCATTCATCAATTGACGGCGTTGCCGAAGGCCGGAGTGAAGCGGGCCAGCGATCTCTTCGCAACGAACCGCCTCCGCACCGAGGGAACGCGCCACCTGCTTGCCGCTGCAACATCGGCCGGCGCGCGGCGCATCATCGTCGGATCGTTCGCTCTGTTTCCTGCCGCTACCGAGACATCCAAGGAGACGGAGGCGGCGGCCGCGGCTATCGCTTCGATGGAGGAGCAGATTCTGGCTGCCAGCCGCGTTGGAGCGATCGAAGGCATTGTGCTGCGCTATGGACTCTTTTACGGCCCGGACAATCCGGCGACCAGGTATATGGTCTCTCTTGCCCAACGCCGGTTTCTGCCCGTCGTGCGTGGCGACAACAGTCTGTTGCCGGTCATCCATGACGAGGACGCCGTCAGCGCAACCATTGCTGCACTCGATCATGGCCCGGCCGGTGCGGTGTACGACATTGTGGACGAGCGTCCCGTCAGCATGACGGATCTCGTCGTCTCACTTGCCAGGTATGCCGGTGCGCCGAAGCCCTTTACCGTGCCATCATGGCTACCGCGTCTGTTCGCGCCGTATCTGGCTCAGGTCACGTCGATGCATGTGAATCTGTCGAACGCCGCAGCGCGCCGCGACCTCGGTTGGCGACCGAAGTACCCCACAATCGACGACGGCCTGGCGCAAACACTTTCCGCCGCGGCATGACTTGATGAGCACTGACACCTTCGAGTCATCGGCTGCGTTTATTCGCGTGAAGGATCGCACCACACGAAAAGCCGTGTTAAGATCGCGTCATGTTGCGCAAGTACCTCGTGCTTTTGCTTGCGGCAGTCGTTTCGCCTCTTTCGCTTCTATCCCAGACATCCCAGGCTCCGTTGCGAGTGAACGTCGACCTGACCAATGTTTCCTTCTCCGTAACGGATCGCACAGGACGATTTGTTTCCGGCCTCAAACAGGATGATTTCACCGTCGAAGAGGACGGCCGCAAACAGGAAATCGCCCACTTCAGCCCCGAAAATGAGCTGCCGCTGGCAATCGGGATTCTCATCGACAAAAGTCCCAGTGTGGGACGTGTGTTCGGGGATGAACGATCCACAGCCATCTCGTTCCTGGACGCCACCATGCGCAGCAACGATCTCGCGATGGTCATCAGTTTCGACAGGACAGTCACGCTGGAGGAGGATTTTACCGGCAACAAACAGGCGCTCCGCCGCGCCATCAATAATGTGACGATCGGTAATGGGACTTCGGTGTACGACGCGGTTTTTCTGGCATGCGACGAACAGCTCAAGAAGCAATCCGGCCGGAAGGTCGTCATTCTGATCAGCGACGGGCAGGACACTACCAGCAAAGTTCGAATCAGCGAAGCTTTGACTGCCGCGCAACAAAGTGAAGCGGTGATCTACTCGATATCCAACCGCATCGGCGGCTTTTTCAACCAACGCGGCAGCGGAAGTCCGGACACTTTGAAACGATTTTCACTGGAAACCGGAGGAACGGTGTATTTCGTTTCCGGTCGAAGCGATCTGACAGAAGTCTTCACTCAAATCTCAGATGAACTGCGGAGCCAGTACACATTGGCCTATGTTTCCTCCAATACCGCCAGAGACGGAAAATTCCGCCGAATCCGCATCGTTCCGAAAGAAGCCACGTACAAGGTGAAGGCCCGTCAGGGATACTACGCGCCTTCGAGTTAGTTCCGCTTTACCGCAAGGGCCTCGATATCGTCGCCCTTGCCTCGGTGGATGGCAGTCACGGTGATGCGATCGCCTTTCTTGATGTCGGAAAACTGAAGGTCGCCCTTCGTGTCCTTGAATGTCGTAGCCGTGGATGTGAAAACCTTGATTTCTTTGGAATCGTCGACGGCGGCAGGAACCGGTGCCCGGTTTCCTCCCGGGTAACCCATTCCTCCACGCCGCCGTCCACCGCCCCGGCCAATCGGTGACTGCTGCGGCCGATTGTAAGACGGTGGCTGGTCCAACTTGAACTTGAACTGGAATGTCTTATCCTTGTCGTCGATTTTCCGGACTTCACCTGTCGTCACGATCTTTACGTTTTCCGTGTCCGTACTCTGACCTTGGATGGAACGGCTCCCAAGAATGGACATCGCCAGAAGGATGACGCCGATCGCCTCTCTTGTCATACCCACTTTATACCTCCGGATGGGCTCAGACTGCACGTGGAGTTGATAGCGGGTCTCCTCGGCCATTTATTCCGGCGTCGCCAGACTATGGGTTGTTACGACCTTGCAGCGTATTGTTCTTGTGCCTGGACAGCATGGAAGCGATATCCGGCCAGAACTCCTTCAACACATTGCCTACGCCGTCCGACCCGATTTGGACTGCCCACCTTTGATAGGTGTTCACCCACCCACTGCGCGATGCGGGGTAATACCAATTCGAAATGCCCGCCGCGATGCCGTTACCGGGGATTTCAGAGAGGTTTGCCGTCCAATGACCGGCGTCATTCTTTGTGACGAGGAGCCGGCTCAAGGCATAGCCCGTACGATAAAGCGCATTGCCGTGCCCCAGTGTGTAATATCGCGGGTCCTCATGCGTCAGTGACGGCAATATAGCGGTGGTGAAGTAATTTCCGATGGTGGCATCGGCGTACGCGTGCCAGAAGCGCCGTCCAAACCCGGCGGCTCCCTGGCCGAACTCAGGCTGGGAGCCCCTCCATTGGCTGAAGCCCGACAGGATGCCGACGGTAATCACCGACGAGTAATCAAAGTTGGTTTTCGTCGCAAGCCAGAATTTACCTTTTACGGAAAGCGGCGGCACCTGGGTGTTAGCGCTTACGGCCCGAAAGTTCGGGATGATCCCGAGAATGCGTTTCGGTTGCTGATAGTTGGGATCGGTTGAACCGCCTGTTGGAACGGACGATCCCACATTTGACGACGGCGAGACCGTCGTTCCGGAGCCATGTGAAGACGTATTCTGAGCGGTCTGGTCTGCCGCTGTGGCCTCCGCTTCCGGAGAGTCCGATTGTGCTGAAAGAGTTCCGGCGGAAATCAGAGCAAAAGCAAGAATAGCAGCGAGTCGGTTTCTGAGCATAAAACCCTCCGTACCAGCAGATCCTTAGCACAGCGATGGCCGCTGTTGCGGCTTGCCGGGTTGTTCGCGTCAGTCGTAGAAAAAACGCAATTGCCCCGAAATAGCCCGGATACACGTCCGCTCGTCGCAGCGATACTATGAAACGGATAGCCGATCTCGTTAGGCTGCCAGCCCGCGGCCAGAAGCGCACATAGTTCCCCGCTAACGTCAAGCTCGTCTCGCCAGGGGGCGAAATCCTGATAAGTGATTCTGGAGCCCCTCGTCGAAATTATCCGTCCCGGAGATGAAGCAAAGATTCTTGTCCAGATCGATAAAGTCCCGATGCGCGGGATTGGAAAAAGCGAATGCGCGAATGCTGCTCGCCATCCGGGAGATTCTGACGGAGGATCAGTGGAAGAAACTCCAGTCGAATCGCGGAGTGGGAGGTTGCATCTTCGGCAAGGATGGGAACCTTACGGGCTGGACCACGGGAAAATAGAAACGGCAACTGTAAGCTGTGAATGGATTAGATATCAGCCTTCTTGAATATTCGGGGTTGGGGGCTGGCCGCCTCGAAGTCGAAGTGGTTGCTACTTGCCTTGATTTCGGATGATTCTATCGACGGTTTCGATGAGGATATGAAGCTTCTCCCCGGTGGCTTTTTGAGCATCGCGCAATTCGGAGATAGCCTCCGCGGTCGCCTTCCTTTCTTCACGAGCTTCTGCCGCTAGCGCGCGGATTTCCGCGATGGTTTGTTCCTGAGACAACTGCAGCCGTTGAGTGGATTCCACAAGCGTACGGCTCACGACAATCAAGTCACGGATTGCCGCATCGTGCTTCGCATGACCTTCAACAAGCGTGTTCAAAGAATTCTCTATTCTTGTAAGCCGTTCTTCAGGAGTCATGGGTTCCATCGGAGCAACCGCTTTTCCTTTCCGCGCAGGCCAATTTACAACAATTTAGCCAAATAGTCCGACCGAAATGCCGACTGTGAAGACGCGAATTCCGCGGTTTGGCGCTAATATGTGTCCCGCAGCGCAAACCGGCGCTGGCCGGCAAAATCGACGCTCGAACCTACGGCAGGCGATGCGTCTTGAAGAACTGCCACATCACCCCGGTCGTGTCGATTTCCTTTCCGGTCCATGTGTGGCCGAGGCCATCGATGCGGATCATTCGCACTTCGGCAGCGTTACGGCAACCGGTGTAGCGCATTGTCGGCAAGGTTCTTCACAGTTATAATTCGCGCTGAAACCAGAAAGGACAATGTTTTATGACACCTCCAAAGGCTTTTTGTTTCGGGTTGGGCGTCGTAGTTTGCCTGGCCTCATTCACATTTGCTCAGCAGGCGCCGCAGGCGCCTCCGCCGATCACGATGAAGATGCTGAAACCCGACGTGTGGGCGGGGCTTGGCGGCGCCGGCGGTAACAGCACGATCATCATCGGTAAAACGGGAGTCATCGTGGTCGATGCCAAGCAGACGGAGGCCGGCGCAAAGGATCTGCTTGCCCAGATTGCGAAGGTCACTCCGAAGCCGGTGACGACAGCCATCATTACGCATAGCGATGGTGATCACGTGAACGGTCTGGTTGCGTTTCCACCGGGCATCAAGATCATTGCGCACGAAAACAATAAAAAGGAGCAGCAGGCAGCCCTGGCGGCTGGAGGCCGGGGGGCTCCACCCGCGGACCGGTTGCCGAATCTGGTCACGACGAAGACCAAAGAAAAGATGACCATCGATGGCGTGAAGCTCGAGCTGTATCACTTCGCTCCTGCACATACGAGTGGTGACCTCGTCGTGTTTCTGCCCGAGCAAAAGATCGTGTCGACGGGCGACATCGTCGTGACCAACCGTGCGGACGACAACCCGAATATCCATTTTGAGAAAAACGGATCGACGGAAGGGTGGCTCACAAGCGTGAAAGGCATGATCGGACTCAACGCCGACACCTACATCACGGGACATGGAGACCTGCTGACCAAGGCCGATCTGCAGCGGAAATTAACGGCGACCACCGAACGCCGTAACAAGATTGCCGCAATGGTCAAAGAAGGAAAGACCCTCGACCAGATCAAGTCGGCTTTGCCTGACGCTCCTGCGCCGGGTGCTCCACCGCGAGGGGCAGGTGCTCCCGGCGGTGCTGCAGGTGCTCCTCCGCGCGGCGCGGCACCTCTGGCGGCAGGCGGAGCCGGCGGACGGGGCGGCGCCGCCCCGGCGCTGACGTTCGTTGAAACCGCGTATCAGGAAATTACGAAGAGCGCAAAGAAGTAAGAAAGGATCACACTGCCGGGGGGCAATTAATCAGCAACCAGCAGATCGTTGCTGAGAGAATGCCGCGAACCACTCCGGCGATGGCGCGCTCCAAGGCAGTGTGATCTTCGTCACGCGAACCCGTCGGCCGATTTCTTCAGATGTGCCAGGTGATATTCAGCGGCTTCGCGAACCTCAGGAGCCCGATCCGGCTGCGTCCAGCACCAGGCGACTATGCAAAACAGGCGAGCCGTTCTTGAGAGAGCCAGCAATGATTGATCAGCCTTCCCATAGGCGGCAACACCCTCCTCATACCCGGGTTCTGGATATGCACGCGCACACTCAAGCGTTGATGTAGAATCAGCCGCGTGTTACCCCGATACATATTGTCCATTGTTGCCCTTTGGATCGCCGGTGCGTCCTTTCGCGCAGAAGCTGCGGTCTCGGGGGAAGAAGTCTATCGGCGACGTTGCGCCGGATGTCATGACTCGGCGAGTGAGCGGGCGCCATCGCGAGATGCTCTGAAGCAGCTGTCCGCGCAGCGTATTTTGCGGACGCTCGACTTCGGCGTCATGATCAACGTTGCCTATGTGATGGGCCGCGATGAACGTGAGGCCGTGGCGAATTACCTCGGCGTGCAGCGCCCGGATCCACCCGTGCCCGCAAAGGCATACTGTTCCGATCGGACGGTGAATATCGGTACGTCGCCGAATCCATCGTGGAAAGGATGGGGGCCGGACGAGACCAACACCCGTTACGCCCGTGCCGGCGGCCTCACTCTGACCCAGGTCGGAAAGCTCAAGTTGAAATGGGCGTATGGCTTCGACGGCGACATCAGTGCTTTCGGCGCCCCGACTGTGCTCGGTGGCACGATTTTCATCGGCAGTGCAGGCGGAGCCGTTCAGGCGCTGAGTACAGAGTCCGGTTGCGTCAAATGGCTGTATCAATCGAGCGGTCCCGTGCGATCGGGGCCGGTTGCCGTGCCCAATGGAAAGACACACGTTTTAGTGTTCAGCGATCTTACGGGCTGGGTCTATGGCCTCGAAGCGGAAACAGGCCGTCAGCTCTGGAAGAAGAAGGTTGAAACTCACGACACAGCGCGGTTGAGCGGAACCGCCGCCGTCGATAACGGAATCGTGTTCGTGCCGGCGGCTTCCTGGGAAGAGACTCGCTCCAGCAACTCGGAATATTCCTGCTGCACATTCCGGGGCAGCGTTACTGCGCTTCGGGCAAAAGACGGCACGCAAGTCTGGAAGACTTATACGATCCGCGAACAGCCCAGGCAAATGGAGAAAAGCTCTGGAGGCGTTGGCACCTGGGGACCCTCCGGGGCCGGTGTCTGGTCGTCGCCGACACTGGATCGGAAGCGCGGACTCTTATACGTCACGACGGGCGATAACTTCTCTTCGCCACCCACCGATATGAGCGACGCGGTGCTTGCGATGGACATCAAGACGGGGAGGATCGTCTGGTCCCGGCAAATGAGCATGGGCGATATCTTCAGCGGCGCCTGTACGGGAACCACCTGTCCGGGGCCGGATTTCGACTTCGGGTCCTCTGTATTGATCGAGAAATTGCCGAATGGTAAGGATGTATTGCTGGCGGGGCAAAAGTCAGGTGTTGTGTTCGCTCTGGATCCCGACGCGATGGGCAAAATTCTGTGGCAGGTGCGGGTCGGCAAAGGCGGCACCAACGGCGGCGTGCAGTGGGGCATGGCGAGCGATGGGGAGAATGTCTATGCTGCCGTTTCCGATCTGGTTCGAAAAGCTGTAACGAATGCCGCCGTCCAGGTCGGCGCTCCTCCCGATCCCACACAAGGGGGAGGTCTCACCGCCCTGAAGGTCGGAACAGGAGAAAAAGTCTGGTATGCGGCCCCCGCAGCATGCGGGGCCAAGCCTTTATGCAGTCCAGCTCAGCCGCAGGCCATCACCGCAATTCCCGGCGTCGTGTTTTCCGGATCTGTCGACGGACACCTCCGTGCCTTCACGACGGAAGAAGGGCGTCTTCTCTGGGATTTCGATACGATGCGCGAATACCAGACGGTCAATGGCGTTTCAGCCAAAGGGGGCTCGCTCGATGGCGCCGGCCCGGTCATTGTCGGCGGGATGCTCTTCATCAACTCCGGATACGCCCGCAACGGTGCTACTGCGGGTAACGTACTGCTCGCTTTCGCGCCGGAGAACTAGGGGCAGGAACACAAGAAGCACGTAGGTTTTAGTTTTTTAACCAGCTTTTTTAAGAAAACGACAAACCCTTTCCTGCTTGTCCGAGTTGATTTTTCGTCAGGACATAGAAATCGGGGAAGTCCCCGCCTGAGTTAGGCGGGGATCCTTCGCGCAGCGAAGGCGGGGCGGTCTGTTCAAAGTTCGCGCGCAGCGCGCTCTTATGGAATTCCGCGAAGCGCTCCTTGTTCTAATCGGTGCGCTACGCAAATGTTTATAAGGAGCGCGCTGCGCGCGGACGTTGAGCAGACGCCCCGCCGCACGCACGCGTCCTCCCCTGTTTGGTTGCGGCGTATGCGCGCTAAGTGTGCCTTTCTATGGCTGATCTATATCGCCCCTTGAGCGCGGGCGGCACTGATATCGTCGTCCGTCATTCCGAGGACCGCCTTCAGGACCTCCTCGGTGTGCTCACCAAGCAATGGCGAGCGCCGGACATCTGAGGGTGAATCCGACAGCTTGATCGGGTTGCCCACCGTCAGATACGTGCCGCGCTTTGGATGTTCCACTTCGACAACGGTGCCTGTGGCGCGGAGAGACTTTTCCTCGGCCAGTTCTTTCATCGAAAGCACCGGGCCGCAGGGGACGTTCAGCGGGTTGAGCGTGTCCATCACTTCCATCTTGGTCATCGTCATCGTCCATTTCTCGATTTCGGAAAAAACGAAATCGAGCTTCGGAAGACGCGCTTCGGGTGTGTTGAACTGCGGATCTTCGAGCCAATCGGCATGCCCGATCACTTTGGCCAGGGTGGGAAATGCCTGCGCCTGGGTGATGACGTAGATATAGGCATCGGGATCCGTTTCCCAGCCTTTACATTTGACGATCCAGCCCGGGTGGCCGCCACCTGATGCGTTGCCGGCGCGCGGCACGGCATCGCCGAATTTGCCGTTGGGGTACTGCGGATATTCCTTCAGCGGGCCGTGCGCGAGCCGCTGCTGGTCACGCAGCTTGACCCGGCAGAGATTCAGGACGGCGTCCTGCATTGCGACGGAGACGCGTTGGCCGCGTCCGCTCTTTTCGCGATGAAGCAAAGCAGCGAGAATGCCGGCCACCAGATGGATACCGGTGCCGGAATCTCCGATCTGCGCACCTGTTACCAGGGGCACGCGATCGATTTCGCCGGTGGTCGATGCCGATCCGCCCGTGCACTGGGCGACATTCTCGTAGACTTTGCAATCTTCATAAGGACCAGGGCCAAAGCCTTTTACCGAGGCGTAGATCATCCGCGGATTGATCTGCTGAATTTTTTCCCATGGAAACCCCATGCGGTCAATGGCTCCCGGCGCGAAGTTCTCGACCATCACGTCGCACTTCTCGATCAACTTCGTGAAGATCTTCTTGCCGATTTCCGTTTTCGGGTTCAACGTCACGCCGCGCTTGTTGCTGTTCAACATCGTGAAATAAAGACTGTCGACACCCGGTTTGTCGCGCAGCTGCCCGCGCGTCGGATCTCCTTCGCCAGGCCTCTCGATCTTAATAACATCGGCGCCGAACCACGCCAGAATCTGGGTGCACGTCGGTCCCGACTGCACGTGGGTCATATCCAGGACCCGAACACCCTCCAAAGCTTTACCCATTGCTGACCCTTCTTTCCTGCTTCGCGCTGTCGCGCTCGCGCTTCGCGTCCTTAATGCTTGCGCTATCGCGCTCGGCGCTTCGCGTCTTTTGACACTCGCGATCGCGTTTCTTCTCGAACCATCCCGCAGAGGGTGACAATTCTAACCTTTTACAGCGGTTTTTGAGAATCCCTTGATTTGGCGAGGCATCTTGACATAGATAGTGTCCCGAGCGCCGCCGGCGGAAAGCCGGGAGGTGCATGGCGCCGGGAGTACAAGATGAATCGATGGGTCCGGTTATGGTCCGCCTTCGTCGGCATGGTAATGATCGGCAATCTTCAGTACGCCTGGACCCTGTTTGCGCAGCCGATGGTGAAAGCGCATGCGCAACAGCACTGGCAGCTCTCGGATGTGCAGTGGGGCTTTGGTTTGTTTATCGCAGCGGGCACCTGGACGATGCCGTTCCTGGCTTCGTTCATTGACAGGACCGGTCCCCGGATTTTGATGGTTCTCTCCGGGCTGCTGTGCGCCGTTGGCTGGGGCTCGCTGGGACACGTCAGCACGCTGACTTCGTTTTATTCTCTCTACGCTCTGGCGGGCATTGGCGTTGCGTGCGTCTATGCCTGCGGAGTTGCGATGGCGGTGAAATGGTTCCCCGACCGGCGAGGGATGGCCTCGGGCATCATCACCGCCGGTTACGGAATGGGTGCAGCGGCCTTCAATCCGCTTTTCGATCGCCTGATTCGAACCATCGGCTATTCCGACACTTTCTTATGGACGCGGCATCTCTCATGGCGCACTGATTATCCTGGCCGGTCTGGTGCTTGTGAATCCGCCGTCGGATTACAAAGTTGCAGCGGCGGCTGTTAAGCCCAAGGTCCGGCGGCATGACCTCGACTTCACTTGCTGGGAAATGCTGCGCACGCCGCAATTTTATTTCCTGTTTTTCGCGATGCTGATGATCGGGATTGGCGGGCTCATGGTGACCGCCCAACTCAAACCGGTAGCGACCGATTTCAAGATCGGGGCAGGCGCGTTGACGATTGCACTGATCCTGACACCGCTCGCCAATGGCTCGAGCCGCATCCTGTGGGGATGGGTTTCGGATTATCTTGGCCGCGAGCGGACCATGTTCACCGCGTTCCTACTTCAGGCCTTTTTTCTGCTTGCCGCCACGACTGTCGGGCGCAACGGTGACGTTCCATTCGTGGTATTGATGGTGCTCGTGTTTCTCACCTGGGGCGAGCTGTATGTGTTATTTCCTGCCTTACTCGCCGATTTTTACGGCAGTAAGAATTCCGCGCTCAATTACAGCTTCCTGTATAGCGCCAAAGGCTTCGCCTCACTTCTGGGTAGCGGTATCGCAGCGACTTTGTTTGAGAAGACCGGCAGCTGGAATTATGCCTTCATTGGCAGCGCTGTCCTCGCTCTGTTCTCGGCATTGATGGCGTTATTTGTCCGCCGGATACCGCTGCCGCAAAAAAGCCGCCAGCCGGCGCTTAGCGTTCCTGTTGTCTCCCACTGAGTTGCCGCATTTACTGGCCGCGGCAACCCAACTGCACTTAGATGAGTGACAGAGGGGGGAACGATGAAACGCAGCAAATTGGCTGCCATTGCGGCAGTATTCATTACATGGGCTTTATGCCTCGTGAACCCGGCATTCGCTCAAGGTTACCGCAGCCGCGGCAACGGAACCATTGACCCGGGCACAAACATTACCGTTCGAACGAATCAGTCTATTCGAGCCAACGCCGATGACGGCCGCGTCTATAACGGCTTTGTCGAACGGGACGTTCTGGATCACAACGGAAACATTGCTATTCCGCGTGGCTCGAATGTCGAACTCGTCGTCAGGAGAATTTCCCAAAACGAGATCACGCTGGACCTCGATTCCGTGATGATCAACGGCGAACGCTATGGCGTTCGAGGTGAGGACCTCGTTGGCGCGCAAAATGAATCCGGCGTCGGTGCTAATAAACGGACCGGGGAATATCTCGGTGGAGGCGCTGTTCTCGGCGCAATCATCGGTGCGATCGCAGGTGGTGGTAAAGGCGCTGCTATCGGAGCCGCCGGCGGTGCCGCAGCAGGCGCGGGTGTTCAAGTTCTGACTCGCGGAAGAAACATTGATGTTCCAGGTGAATCACTGCTGACATTCCGGCTCGAGCGACCTCTTCGTGCGGGGGTGTACGATGCGGGCTACATGCGCAACGGTCTGCACTACCATAATCAGCCCAACTACTCCGGTCAGTATTCGACAGGTCAATATCCGCAATATTCGCAAAACCCTTACAATCAGAGTGCCCGCCAGAAACCCGGCTATCCTGGCACTGCACGGGGGACGGTCAGCATCGGACGCGACAACAACATCACGTGGCAAGGGCCGGTTAACGGAAACGTTTACGTTCAGGTCGATAACCAACCGCTGAAACTCTTCGCCTCCGGAGCATCGGGGACACAGGGCGCTCCCTGGATTCAACAGGGGCACGTTTACATATTCATCCTGCAGGATCCCAACGGAAACGAAGTGGCTCGCGATCAGGTAGACCTTCGATCGAACCGGAACAACCGCCGGTAGGCTGTTGTTCCAAACGACAGCTGTCCGTTGACTGTTGTCCGACGAAAAATGGACTTGTTACGCTGATAAATGATTTGAATGATCATCTGGTCAGCGTAACAAGTCCATTTTTCATCGGATAACAGTCAACGGACAATCGAAACCTGCTCTATGATAACTTTCCCCTGCAAAAGTGGAGGGCAACCTGGATGGTTCGGATAGGATGTTATTTTAAAGTAGGCTTTGCGATCACTCTTCTGTTCGGGGCGGCTGCGGCATGGGCTCAGCAGCGCAAACAGGTCGATGATGCCGCGTTGAAAACGGGCAGCAAAACCGGCGATGAGGTGATCGCTTACGGGGGCAACTGGGCCGAGCAGCGCTATAGTCCGCTCGATCAGATTAACGCCTCGAATGTGAGCCAGCTCAAACCGGCATGGACAACCGAGATTCCGGTCGCCCCCGGAACGCCCGTTCAGACGCATCAGGAAAACACTCCGCTTGTCTTCAACGGAGTCCTGTACGGCATCACTCCCTGGAGCATCGTCTACGCGGTCGATCTTCACACCCATAAAGAAATCTGGCGCGCCGATCCCGAGGTGGACCAGGCGATCTGGCAATCGCGAATCTGCTGTGGCGTCGTGAATCGCGGCATCGCGTTGTATCAGGGAAAGATTATTGCTCCCGTTGTCGACGGCCG
Source organism: uncultured Acidobacteriota bacterium (assembly GCA_963738025.1). Taxonomy (GTDB): domain Bacteria; phylum Acidobacteriota; class Terriglobia; order 20CM-2-55-15; family 20CM-2-55-15; genus 20CM-2-55-15. The sequence continues at coordinate 129,887 of CAVTWA010000024.1, forward strand.
CCTGCGGGCACTCGATATAGCGACCGGCAAGGTTCTCTGGCAGGTCCGCGTTGCTCCGGAAAACATGGCCTATACAATTACGATGGCCCCGCGTGTCATTAAGGGCGGTAAGGTCATCATTGGTGTCAGCGGCGGCGAATACGCAATCCGCGGCTTCTTCTCCGCTTACAACGTCAATGATGGAAAACTTGACTGGCGCTTCTACACCGTGCCCGGCGATCCTTCAAAGCCTTTCGAAAATCCCGCCTTGGAAGCTGCCGCGAAAACCTGGAGCAACGAGTGGTGGAAGATTGGTGGCGGCGGCGCTGTATGGAACGGGATGGCATATGACAGTGACAACGACATCGTTTATGTTGGCACCGGCCAGCCCGGACCTTGGACGGACATGCATCGCGGCCCGGGCGATAACCTTTATGCCAACAGCATCGTTGCCGTTCGAGGCGCAACAGGAAAGCTTGTCTGGTACTACCAGGAAGTTCCCGGCGACGATTGGGATTACGACTCGATTGCCGATCTCATGCTGCTCGATCTGCGGATCAACGGCAGAACTCGCCAGGTGATCATCCATGCGCCGAAAGACGGATTCTTCTATGTCCTCGATCGCAAGACCGGCGAGATCATTTCGGCCGATCCGATCACCAAGGTATCGTGGGCTTCCGGCATCGATTCGAAAACCGGGAAACCCAACGTGAATCCTGAGGCCCGGTACCGAACGACTGCTGTCAGCGTCATGCCCGGTCCGTCCGGCGGCCACGTCTGGGAACCATGGTCATTCAGTCCGCTGTCCGGTCTGGTTTACTTCCCGGGAACGGCCGGTGGCAGTTACACCTATCGCGCCGATCCGAACTATACGCCAGCTCCAACGGATATCGGCCCGACCGGAAGGGGCCGGATGAACATGGGTACGGGCGCCGGTGCTGGAGGCGGACGGGGAGGCGCGCGTGGCGGAGCGCGCGGCGCGGCAGGGAATGCGCCAGCCGCTCCCAATGCTGATGTTCCGGCCGATGTTGCCGCGGCTGAAGCCGCAGGCGGCGCCAATGCTGCCCCGGTTCCGGCCGCAGCATCCCCGCTGGCGACGATCGGACCGGACGGCACCAACGGAAACGTTCTCTATGCCTGGGATCCGGTCGCGCGTAAAGAGCGATGGCGCGCAGCCGGCGGCGGAGCCGGAGCCTTCGCCGGAGGCTGTCTGGCTACGGCAGGGAACCTCGTGTTTTCGAGCGTCAATAGCCGGCTCCTGGCCTACCGCGCCGACACCGGTGACAAGGTATTCGATATAGACCTCGGCACCACCCAGATGGGCCCGCCGATCTCATTCACCATCGATGGCAAGCAGGTCATTGCAGTCACGGCTGGTGTCGCGGCGGCTCCCGGCGCCGGACGCGGCGCACCAGGACGCGCACCGCAGTTGATCGTGCTGTCGCTACCATAAGAAAAGCGCGAATACGCCGAAACCGAAACATAAGACTCGCAGTAGTTGACACGCAAATATTGTGAGGGAGCGAACTCCCCGCCTAAGTTAGGCGGGGACTCCCCCATTTCGACATCCTGCCGAAAAATCAACTCCGACAAACAGGAAAGGGTTTTCGTCGCTATCTTCCAAAAGCTGGTTAAAAAAACTAAAACTTACAGCTTTGTGGCTAATTCTCTTCTTAGTCGACCTTGATCTCGGTGGTCTTATCGCGGATCACCTGGATGCGCTCCTGGAACAGCGTGGCGCCGCTCGGATCTTTCAAGGCGATGTCGTGATTCCCGGGGTTCAGGTCGAAATGTTTGAGCTTGCCGGTAAATCCGGCAAAACCACCATCGACGTAAACCGACGCGTCTTTCATATGCGTCTGGATTTTCACTTCTCCGGTGTTCGGTCGTGGCGTGACATAGGCAGGACCCCACCACGGGTTATACCACCCATATCCATACCAACCCGGACCATATCCATAATATGGTCGCACCACCACCGGTCTCCCGATGAAAACCCTTTGAGCCGACGCAGGCTGCGCTACGGCAAAAAACGTACCCAATACAACGACGCTGATAAATAAGGACTTGAGCATATGCCCTCACCTTCCTTCACCGTTTTTAGACGGCCGCGCCCTCAGGACGTTGGTTGTTTTCTGACGTCTCTTTTTCTTCTATGCCTATTGTATTTGTTCCAGCTTCTTACTAATAAAGTTGCTAACTCGCACCTGGTGGATATTGGCGGGCAGGTTAAACCCATACGTTTGCTCCCGTGTCGAATGTTTCGTCGGGCATACACCTTTGTTTTCGCGGACTCTTGTTGTGCTTTGTGTTTTGTGGTGCGTTGCAATTTTCGGAGTCTGGCTCGATTTTGGGCTGAAAACCCCGCGCTGTATACTGTTTGAAATTTCGTTTCAGTAGAGGTCTCGCATCTATGAAACGCCTGGCATTCACAATTATTGCGGCGCTTGCTGGTGTTGCGGCGCTTGTTGCGGCCGGTCCGTTCAACCAGAAGCTGTCCCCCGACCAGCAGATCATTCACGTGCTGAACCGCCTGACGTTCGGTCCCCGGCCGGGTGACATCGAACAGGTGCGGCGAATCGGCGTCAACAAATGGATCGAATTGCAACTCCATCCCGAGCAAATCCCGGAGAATCCGGAGCTGGAAACGAAACTCAAGTCGCTTTCCACGCTCCAGATGAGTCTCGCCGAAGTAGTGGAAAAGTACACCCCGGCACAGCAGGATGGACTCGCAGGCGTCGTGCAGATCGCCTCATTGAATACCCTGCTTTCAACGGATCAGTTTCGCAAGGTCATGAATGGGACCGCGGAGGAACGCACCGAGGTTCTGAATTCGCTGGAGCCGGACAAGCGCAAACAGGTCCTGGCCGCCGTTCCTCCCAACGTGCTGGCCTTCACCCCAGCATTCAAAGAAGAAGCAGCGGAAGCCCAGAAGATGCGCCAGGAACAGCTGCGTATGGACCTTCGCCGCCGCAACCCCCAACTCAATGATCTGCTGAGTAATGATGATGTTCGCATTGCAAGATCGGGAAATAAGGACCAGCGCAGCGCGCTGTTCGCGCGTCTCGATCCGGATAAGCGAGTGCTGGTGGCGTCGCTGCTTCCGGCGCCGACCCTTTCCGATTTTCCGGAGTTACGCCGCGAAGCCGAGTCTCGTCGTACTCCCCGGCTGGTGCCGAGCGACGATCTGAAACAGGCCAAGGTGTTCCGCGCGATTTATTCCAACCGGCAGCTGGAAGAACTGCTGGTGGATTTCTGGTACAACCACTTCAATGTGGACACCGGAAAGAACGTCGCTCAAACGGCCAATCTGGTCCACCAGCTGGTCGGCAGCTATGAGCGCGACGCCATCCGGCCGCATGTGTTCGGTCATTTCAAGGATCTTCTGTTGGCGACTGCGCATCATCCGGCGATGCTTTACTATCTCGACAATTGGGAATCGGTAGCGCCTCAAGCCTTCCAGGTCGGGCCGTTCGCCCCGCGCCGCGGCATTCTCAACGGAATCCCGAATTCGATTCTGCCCGGTCCGTTCGGGCGCGTCGCGCACGGGCTGAACGAAAACTACGGCCGCGAGATCATGGAATTGCATACGCTCGGCGTGAACGGCGGCTATACGCAGGACGATGTCATCGCCGTGGCGCGCTGTTTCACCGGCTGGACGGTTACCAATCCGGAAAGTCCGGAATTTGTCTTCGCGCCATTCATGCACGACTTTGGCGAAAAGACGGTGCTCGGACGCAAGATTCCGGCCGGCGGAGGTGAGCAGGATGCGCTTCAGGTCATCGACATTCTTGCCCGCCATCCGTCCACTGCGAAATTCATTTCCAGAAAGCTGGCCCAGCGATTTGTCGCCGACGATCCTCCCCAGGTGCTGGTGGATCGAATGGCGCAAACGTTCATCAAGACTGACGGCGATCTTCGTGCCGTGATGGCAGCTATGTTCGCGTCCCCCGAGTTTCTTTCCGAAGGTGCATGGCAGGCCAAAGTCAAATCTCCCTTTGAAATGGTGGTGAGCGCCGTTCGAGCTCTTAATGCGGACGCCGCCGACACCTTCACGCTCGTGCAGAAGATTGCAGATCTTGGCGAGCCGCTTTACAGCAAACTGGAGCCCGTCGGTTATCCCAACACCGGCGAGACCTGGCTCAGCACGGCGAGCGTCCTCAGCCGGATTAATTTCTCCGCCGCGCTGGTCTCTGGTCTGGTTCCGGGCGTCAAGCCGGATACGTCGGCCTTGTCGGGTAAAGATGCAGTCTCGATCGGACGGGAACTGCTGGGGCGCGATGTATCGGCACAAACACTGGCGGCGATCAATCAGGGCGTTCAAAGCAAGGACCCGTCGCCGCCATTCATTGCATCTCTGGTCCTTGGTTCGCCGGATTTTCAAAGGAGGTAACGCGACTATGTTGACACGACGTGTTTTTCTGCGCGGTTCGGCGATCGTAGCGGCAGGAATGGGTGTGGCGCCGGGTTGGCTTGCGCGCGCTGTTGCCGCCCAGGGTCAGAAACGCAAGACCCTCGTCGCCATTTTCATGCGCGGCGCAGCCGACGGACTCAGCATCGTGGCCCCTTTTGGCGACAAGCGGTACCGGGAAGTCCGCCCGACGATCGCGGTTGCCGCCCCTTCGGGGCAGAACGGCGGCTCGATCGATCTGGACGGCACATTCGCTCTCAACGGCGCAATGCAACCGCTGAAGGCGCTCTGGGACAAACAGCAACTTGCAATCGTCGAGGCGACCGGATCGCCCGATGGTTCGCGATCACATTTTGAGGCTCAGGATTCCATGGAGTCCGGCACACCTGGCAAAACAACCGGCGATGGCTGGCTGAATCGCGCGCTGCCCGCAGCGGCTGGCGGAGCGTCCTCGACGGCGGCGTTGCGCGCCGTTGCATTAACGAACCAGGTCCCGCGGACGCTGCGAGGCGACCGTGAGGCGATCGCCGTGGGCAATCTTGACCAGTTCAAGGTCGGCAATCAGGACGCGGCCACCATCATGCAAAGTATGTACGCAAGCACACCCGACGCCTCGCTGGGACGCGCCGGCAAGGAAGCGTTCGAGGCAATGAAGGTGATACAGACCATCCAAACCACGCCCCAGAATTTCCCCCCGGCTCCTCCTCTTCCGGTTCCAGCCGGGGTTACGGGCACCGTTGTCCCCGGGGCTCCAACGGCAGTCCCACAATACGGCCAGGGCGCCGAATTCGGGCGCAACCTGCAACAGCTGGCGCGCCTGATTAAGGCGGACGCCGGAGTCGAGGCGGCGTTCGCGGAAATCGGCGGATGGGATCACCATAGTAACGAGACCCAGCAACTCTCGAATCTGTTACGTCAATTTTCGAACGCCATCGCCGCCTTCTGCAACGATTTGGGCGATCGCATGGAAGACATCGTTCTGGTGACGATGTCCGAATTCGGCCGCACCGTTGAAGAAAACGGTAATGCCGGAACCGATCACGGCCACGGCAGTTTGATGATGGTCATCGGCGGTCCGGTCCAAGGCGGCAAGGTCTATGGCAAGTGGCCTGGTCTCGAAAAAGAGCAGCTCTTTGAAGGCCGGGATCTCGCGGTCACCACCGACTACCGAGCGGTGCTCGGTGAACTTATCAACGGGCACCTCGGTCAGAAGAACCTGACTGCGGTATTCCCGGGATTCCAGCCGGGTAATCCGCTCGGTCTGCTGCGGACGTGATTCTTGTCTCATAGTCCCCGCCTAAGTTAGGCGGGGACTACAGGCAAACCAGGTTTACATCGCATCCACTGCATTCAAAACCTTTACAGGCGCCACTTTGGTGCTTTCTCTGACCGCGCCTGCAGTTTCACTTACTCTCTGTATTCGCAGGCCCGGACTCACTCTGGCATTCGAACTGTCGGGAGTGCACCTTATACCGGGCATTGGCGCCGGCGACCTCGACCTCGAGCCGATTGCCCAGATGTTCGCAGTTCGGGAGGGTGACTTTGAAACGGTCAAACCCGGTTGGTCCGCCTCTTGTCTGTTTCGTCGGTCTGGCGATCTCGACGTAGGAAGTCTCCCCGGCACTTCCCGTCGTTCCACCGCGCACTATAATTTCGCGATGTTTGGATTCACTGAGGACATCGATGATGAGGACGTTCGGAACGGTAAGGCGGGATCCAGCCATCGGATGTTCAAAGGATAATTTAACGATTTCCTCCCACAACATCTTTGACAGATCAAGCTGTTGCGGGCCGGCGGCAAAAACAGCAGACACCAGGACGAGCGGCACGAGAAGCGTTAGCGGTCTATAGTAATGCCTCAATGGCTCCTGTCTTTCTCCAGACCTACCCCAATCCAATATTCTACTACGGCGTCTGCGGCGGACGCGTCAAGAGTCGGACGCCTCTTGACGTTTCCAGGTGTCTTTAACCTGAATTAATGTGGCATTATTTCCCGGCGAAACACGAGTCATGGAAGGAGCTTCGATGAGACGGAACCTGCGGGTTTTGGGAACTATTACGGCGGGATGGATGACGATCGCGGTGTTTGTGCTGAGCGCATACTCCCAGAGAGGTCCGGTGCCGGCTGCGCCGGCTCAGCCGGCCGCCGCGGCGCCCGCGCAAGGCCGGGGGCAGCGGGGTCAGGGGCTGCCCGGAACCGAGTCCGGCTGGTCTGCATTTCAAACACGCTGCTCGATCTGTCATCTGAATCCGACAGTGGACCGCGCCACTCCGGCGGCAGTGATTCGGGAAATGACTCCGGAGCGAATCTATGAATCGCTGATGACCGGTTCAATGAAGGACCAATCGCAGGGATTATCGGATGTTCAGAAGCGCAGGATTGCAGAGTTCCTGGCAGGCAGGCCGTTGGGCAGTTCAAAAGCTGGCAATGCCAAAGACATGCCAAACAAATGCGTCCGCAATCCCGCGCTGACGGATCCGGCGGCGTCGCCCGCATGGAATGGCTGGGGTAACGACAACGGCAATACCCGTTTTCAAAGCGGTGCGTCTGCCCGCCTGACCGCCTCGGATGTACCCAGGCTGAAATTGAAGTGGGCGTTCGGTTTCCCGACCGGTGAGACCTCGAATTCGCAGCCGACCGTGGTTGCCGGGCGCGTGTTTGCCGGAAGCGATAACGGTTTCATCTATTCCCTGGATGCTGCGACGGGATGCGTCTATTGGTCGTTTGAAGGCGGATCCATTGTTCGCGGCTCGCTGACAGTCGGTCCGGTGAGCGGCCCGGGGGATGCGCGATATGCCGTGTTCTACGGCGACGGTCACGCGAACATCCTTGCCGTTAATGCGCAAGACGGAAAAATGCTCTGGAAAACCAAAGTGGATTCGCACGTTGTCGCGCGAATCACTGCGGGGCTGCGCTATTTCAACGGCAAAGTTCTTGTGCCGGTGTCTTCATCCGAAGAGTTCAGCAGCGGCACCGCAGATTACCCGTGCTGCACGTCTCGTGGAAGTCTGGTGGCGCTCGATGCAAATAACGGCAAGATCGTATGGAAGACATGGGTCGTTCCCGGTGATCTCAAGCCCACGAAGATCCAGTCGAATGGCGTTGTGCTTTATGCGCCGGGCGGCGGAGGCGTGTGGAGCTCACCGACGATCGATCCGGCCCGCAATGCCGTATATATCAGCACCGGTGACGCGACGACGGCTCCCGCTCCCAAGACTACCGACGGCGTGATGGCGATGGACATCAATACCGGCAAAGTCCTGTGGTCATACCAGGCGGACCAGAACGATGTCTTCATGGGTGGATGTAACGGGCCCGCACGCAGTGAAGCTTGTCCTAATCCGATGGGGCCGGATCTCGATATCGGCAATTCACCGATTCTGAAAACGCTGCCGGCAGGCAAACGCGCTCTGCTCGTCGGAACGAAGCAGGGGCACGTCATCGCAGTCGACCCCGACAATAACGGCGCCTTGCTTTATCGGGTTCTCGCATCGACGGGGCAGTCCGTTGCCGAAGGCGGAGGTGTTGGCGGCAACATTGTCTGGGGTGGTGCGGCCGACGATCAGAACGTGTACTACGGCGCCGGCGGCAGCGGTCTGGTGGCCTTCCGCCTCGCGACAGGAGAAAAGCTGTGGGCTTTCAAACCTCCAGCAACTGGCGGCGCCCTCGGCGCAGCACCGACGGCGATTCCTGGCGTGGTGTTTGAAGGATCATCCAACGGACATCTCTACGCGGTGTCCGCCGCCGACGGAAAGCAGATATGGGAATTCAACACGGCTCAGGAACTCACCACGGTCAACCAGGTGCCGGCCCACGGCGGCGCGATCGCGGTCTCCGGCCCTGTGATTTCCGGAGGCATGGTCTATGTCAGCTCCGGATACGCCATTACCAGCGGCGCTTCGGGTGGCAACCTGCTGCTGGCGTTTTCGGTAGAATGATCGCCGGTTCAACTGCAGGCGCATCACATTAGTTTTTACAGAAGGAGGAGTATCGATGAAACGCATAACTCTCACGTGGATTGTGCTCACAGGCGCGTTGTTTGTACCTGCGGCCGGATACGCGCAGATTTCCTGCTCGCGCGAAGGATTGCAGCGCGCAGTCGATCTCTACATCGCTGCTCAGACGAAAGGTGATACGTCAGGCATGCCGCTGGCGATGGGTCTGGGTTACATGGAGAACGCCGCGCCCGCCAGCATCAACAATGGTCTGATCAAGACGCCGATGAAGATCGATCACCAGCGCAGCCTGCTCGATACGGCCACCTGCCAGACGTTTACCGAGGTGATCGTGACGGACAAGGAACATCCCTACGTTCTCGGCGCGCGCCTGCGGGTCAACCACGATAAGATCGCCGAGGTCGAAATCATCTGGACCACGACGGGTTATTGGGGATTCGGCGCTGATGCCTACAAACAGTATTCGTCCACTGAAAAGTGGGACACCGTTGCCCCCGATAAGCGCGATACACGTGACACATTGGTCGCTGCCGCCAATGCCTATCTCGATGCGTTTCTTGAACAGAAAAAGGATCTGGTGCCGTGGGGCTACCCCTGCAACCGCACCGAAGGCGGCAGCATGCATACCGGCAGAGGAGCCGCGGATGACAGCTGTGACGTCGGCGTCCCAAGCGGTGTGAACATTGCCAACCGCCGCTTCGTGGTGGACTCGACAATCGGCGCTGTCGTCGCGTTCTGCACCTTCGGCGCCGGAAACGCAGCCGGCGGCAGCGGTGCGCCCGATTCGCACCTTTTCCGCGTCGAGAACGGCAAGCTGCGTTACGTCCATACGATCACGCATCTGTTGCAGGCGAATTTCCGGGGCGGCGGCGCTGCAGGCCGCGGAGCGCCGCCGACCAATCGGCAGTAGCGCTCGGTCTGAATAAGCCACGAATTTAACGAATTAAACGAATTCAATTCGCAATTCGTTAAATTCGTGGCTTATTCAACCGCAGAACTACTGGGACCAGCACCGCCACATGGAACCTCCAATGCACCTAGTATTGCGATCGCGGTTATTTTTCAGATTCGAAATCTTTGAGGCAACGCTATGGTGTTTCGACGCATACAAATTCCCGTCTGGCTCGTCGCTGCAACGTTTTTAGCCACCTTTGTTATTGGGGGGATGGCCGGGCCGGCGGTGCTGCCGGCCGTTGAGTCTTCATTTCACATTGTCACACCGGGCGTCAGTGAAGTGATCGTTGAAGACGTGACTCCCGAAATTGCTCAAAACCTGCGAATGGGGCAGCCGCAGGGCGTCGTGGTCACCGACCTTATATACAGCCCACTGCGCCCCGGCGACGTAATTCTTTCGATTAACGGCAATCCCGTGGGGTGCCGGAACGTGCTGAATGAACTGCTGGCTCATATAGCTCCAGGGCAGTTGTTTTCAGTCGAAATCTTTCGCGAGGGCCACGTTCAAACAGTGACCGTCCAACGCGGAGGTGTGCCTCCTGTGGCCCAGGAGCCAACCGTCGACATTCGGGGAATCAGCGTTGCAAGCCTGCCGGCACAAAACGGCGTGGTCGTGACGGACGTTCAGATCGGGACACCGGCATCGGATGCCGGTTTGAAGAGAGGCGACATCATTCTGGACGTCGACAAACATCCTGTGCGCACTGCCGGCGAATTTGGGGAATTCATGACCGACTTGAATGATCGTGACGCCATCTTCAATGTCCGGCAGACCGACGGTTGGCTCAATGTCTTTGTCATTCCGGCGTAGAGACGGATGCGATTGAATTCGTTCAAGATCTCGACTGATCGAGCAACGTGCGGATCATGTCCAGCATTTTAGCGGTATCGCCGGGCGGGCCAAGCAAAACAACCTTGAGGTGCGCCCGTTCCTGCTCATACACAATTTCGGCGCGCATGTGGGGGCCTGTTCCAAGGCGCGAATGGAGGACGGCCGGAATCGTTCTCGCCCATTTTTGCGCCAGTTCGGGCCCGACGCCTGGAACATCGATGATAGCGGTCACCCAGGCTTCGCTGGCCGGCATTTCGAGTGGTGCGCCGGCGAACGCCTCCAGGTCCGCGTGCAGAATGCGGTAGGACTTGCCGATTCGTGTTGCACGCAGACGGCCCTCGCGAATAAAGCGCAGGACGGTTTTCGGGTGCAGTTTCAGACGGCCTGCTGCGAAATGAACGGTGCACAACTCTCCCGGCGTCCGAAGCTGCGGTTCCCGTCCCGCTCGTTTTTGCGCGGCCCGTTTCGGCTTTGAAACTGGCGAGTTGATCGCGTGGGGCATCAAGTGAGGCGCCTTGACGACATTGAACTCCAGGACTCTACGCCGGCTTTTTTTCCGCAGCGTGTTCTCGATTTCAGAGTCGGTCATTCCACGGCGGCGCAACTCCTTTTTCAACAGAGCGAGGCTTTCCTCGGGTTGCTTGTTCCATGCCTTGGGTCTGTCCGGAAGTTTCGCCATCAGCTTTGATACACCCTCAATGCTTGCTCGAACTCCGGCGTGTGGAGTCCATTCAGGAATCCGGCTAGCAACATCTTCCCAAGAGTGTACATGGTTTCGGGCGAGGCTGGCTTCAGGCGGCCTTCGGCAATTGCCGCACGAAAGCCGTCCGGGGTGGGCGCGGCCAGATCGCCATCCGGCACAGCGCGCGGCGTTGCCGCAAACGCGCTGAGAAGAATTGCCGCGTAGTAGATGCGCGTGAGTTGGCGCATCAACACCAGACGAGCCCGAAGTTCTCGATCCGCCGGACGTTCGAGCCAGCCTTGCAGTAAGGCATCCTCCAGTTCGGGCGTCCCGGCAAAGTTCTCCGCCAGAATTGCGACGTCCGTGAGCGGATCGTTCCGGAACGCCGTTTCCCAATCGATGAGCCATAGACGTTCGCCATCGAAGATGATGTTGCGAGGATTGGGATCGTTGTGACTGGATACCGGAGACGAAGCATTCCAGGGATACACCTGGCGGATTCGTTCGAAGCCCGCAGCGTGCGCATCCAGTAAACCGGCGGCGAACATGCCGGAGCCGCGGATAAAACCTAGCATTCGATCCAGGATAACGGGGTACTCGAGCAGTTGCGGAAACAGAGGCGTCCGTTGCAGGCGGGCGATCATGCGACCCAAGTCGCGTGCCAGAGCAGCGGGGCCACCGGGATACTCGCTGAGTGGACGCTGGGGTATGAAATCCATGATCGCCACACCCTCCGTTGGATCGATGTAGTGGACGGGCGGAGCAAGTCCTGTATCGACTGCAGTCTTCATACACTCATACTGGTGCGGATTGCGAAATCTGGTGCGTCGCAGTTCTATCCTGAGCAGATAAGGCTTGTTCTGAATCTCGATCCGGTAGATCAAGCCGCCCGACGCGCCGCCCATCACGGGTTGCAGTGCGGTCAGCGGCGCAGATCCAAACGCGGCGGTGAGCGCCGAGCGCGCAGCCTCGCGCCGATCTGCAGGGATGCTATCTATTGTCGCGTTTGTCATATTACTTATCACTCCCAATTGAGGTCAATGTGACGATAATATTGCGAATAATAGGGAATGATAGGGAATATTTCAAGACACAATTCGGGACTACGGCGCATGGCTGAACAATTTCCGAATGTTTTTGCCCAGCGGGGATTTTAGCGCTCTTTACAAGCCCGCAGTCTTTCGGTGACTGGCATATGGAGCAACCCTGCCGCCTGCGTGGCAGGGTTCAGAAATGTCGCTACGCGGCCCGCCGTAATGGTTCGGCTTCGGCGCGTTCCCACCGCCGGACCCGAAAAGACAAAGCGATCAGCAATCCGCCGATGATGAGCGCGAATATCCCGAGCGCCCAGACCAGCCCTACCGTCGCGGCTAAGGGGCTGGACATGATCAGTCCGGCCAGGACAATTGACGCTACGCCGCTCAGCACCAGAAGCCACTCGCCGCTAACCTCCCGGCGCAAACGGATCGCCAGGACAATTTTCATTATTCCTGTCAGGAATGCCCAGGCAGCAACGACGGCAATCAGCGCGAACATCGTCAGTCCGGGCCGCGCAAAGGCGATGAAGCCGGCGATCAGACCGGCAATACCCTCAATTGCCAGCCAGCCCCGCCCGTCATAATCGCGGCGCGTGATAGCCCCCGCCAATGCAGAGACTCCATCGATAAACGCATAGACCCCGAACGCAATAACCAGCCCCAGCAGCGCCGATCCAGGCAACAGCAGGGCCACAATTCCAAAAAGCAAGGCAAGGATCCCGCGAACCAGCAACGTTCCCGGGCTTGGAAGAAGACTCGAAAGCATACAGACCTCCGGAAGATCTCGAAATGTGTTTCATGAATATGCTGCAGCCTGAATGCCACGCTGGGCGTGGGTTTTGCGAGGTGATGTGAGGCTGGACCATGTAGTCGCGGGTTTCAGCCCGCGTTCGGGTATCGAATGATTCCGGAGTTATCCGCACCCGAACGCGGGCTGAAGCCCGCGACTACATTTGCGCATACTACGAGGTCCAATTTCGGGCCAGGACATCTCCCATCATTGGCTTCGTAGCCGAAAACTGCACTTCAAAAGACGTTAGTGCTTGATGACGATAAACCACGATGCGACGATCGGACCCTGCGGTCCGCGGCCGCGTCCTGGTGCCGCGGGTGGCGTTCCAGCAGCCGGCGCCGGAGCGGGGCCGCGTTCGGGCTGGAACAGGTATGCATTGTGGCTCTTTGGATCGACGGCGATCGTCTTCGCGCCGGCAAACGTGGTTACCGTATCGACGACCGTATATTTGTCAGCCGAATCCTGATGGACGACCGTGACGTTGCCTTCGCCGCCATTCGGTATGTAAATCAGTTTTTTCGAGGGATCCCATCCCAGCGCGTCCACCCGTGTGCCGTTCTTGATCGTCGCGACGACTTTGCCCGTGCTCGCATCGACCACGACGGATGTGTTGTTGCAACCCGCAAAAATCCGGTTCGACGATTTGTCGTAGGCGATCCCCGTCGGCCCTTTGCACGGATCGAGCGGCCACGAGGCCGTCGCCTTCCATGTCTTGACGTCGATCACCTGGATGGTGTTCTTGGTCTCGTTATTGACGAAGATGTGGCCCTTGCCATCGGCGGCCGCGCCTTCAGGGGCATTGTCTTCCAGCTCGGCGGTACCCACGATGTCACCGGTTTTTGGATCGATAGCCACGAGCGTGCCGATCGGCCGGCTGTGATTCGTCAGAATAATCTTGTCGTCCGGCTCGTCATACATGATGCCGTCGAGCCCGCCTTTGTCGACCTTGATCTGTTTGATCACGGCAAGCGTCTTCAGATCGAACATCGTGACCGTCGAGTCGCCGCCGTTCGTCGTGAAGCCATGGCCGGATTTGGTCGCAATCCCGGCGCCATGTACGCCTGGCGTGTTCGGAATGTCGCCGAGGACTTTGCCGGTAGGACCCTCGACCACCATCATGTGGCTGGCCCGCGAAACGAACACGCGGCCGGTGGCCGGCTCGACAGCAACATAATCCGTGCCGCCATCGCCTTTAATATCGAACTTTTCAACCTTGAATGTTTCCGCCTGCCCTTTCGGGGCGGCAACGCCGGTTACCAGGAGAACCGCCAGAGCGGTGACTAGTCGTCGGGTCATCGGGGACCTCCGTTTGGACAGACGCACGCTGTTAAAGACCCATGCGGGATAAGTAAATGCGACGGTATAAGCTCCAAGGGCAGTCCAAAATAAGGACCAATGTGGCGGTGAGCACAGTCCCCGCCTAACTTAGGCGGGGACTGGTCTACCAGTAGTGTTACAGGGTAAACCAGGTTTACATCGCATCTTTCCCGTCCATACCGTGGGCTACCGTTCAATCACTAAAATCTTGAACGAGTCCGGCAGAACAGCCGGACGTCCCCCACGGCCACGGGGAGCGTTGCCTGCGGGGGCCGCAAAGCTCGCTGCGGCAACGTAAATCCGATGCGTGGATGCATCCAGTCCCATATTGCGCGAGCTCATCGGCGTCTCGACGCTACCAACAACATGATACTTGTCCGGAGCGTCCTGATGGATCACGGTGAGGGTACCATCGGCATTCGTGGCGAACACGTCACCGGTACCTGGATCATAACCGGCACCATCGACACCCATTCCGATCGGCAACGTCGTGATGGTTTTGCCCGAATCGTAATCCGATACCGCCAGCACGCCGCTGCGGCAACCGCTGAAGATCCGATGATGTGCCGTATCAATCGCCATCGATACCGGTTGTTTGCATGGCGCTGTCGACCATCGGCGCGCGACCGCAGCTCCTTTCGCGTCAATCTCGACGATTTCGCTGGTGTCCGTAAGATTGGCGTAAACCTTGCCGTTGCCGGCGGACGCTCCGTACTCCGGTTTGCCGCCAAGATCAATGTTCGTAATCCGCTTTCCGGCAACCGGATCAATCACGGTCGACGAGTGTGCGTCACCGTTAAACGTGAACACACGGTTCGAGGCCGCATCATAGATGATGGCGTCGGCGTCTTCCGCCGCCGGAATCCGAGCGAGCTCCTTGAAAGTCTTCAGGTCGAACATAACGACCGATTGATCGTTTCCCGATGTCGCGAATCCGTGCCCGCTGGGGCTGGCGATCGCCGTACCATGGGCTCCATTGATGCCCAACACCTCGCCCACGAGTTTTCCATTATCGGTATCCACGACCATCACACGGTTCGTGCGGCCGATGTAGATCCGATGCTGCGCCGGATCGGGCACGATGTAGTCCCATCCACCGTCACCCCCGAGCGCAAACGTTCGCGTGACGTGATAGCCCACGGGTGATTGCGCGAACATCGGTAGCGCTACGAATATCATCAGCAATCTTGCGACTTTTGTCATGCAAGTCCTTTCGAATTATCTCTGTTTAAGATAGCACTATCGGAATGGGACCGGGAGGAAACCGGTGACTACTTTGTCTGCTGGATTCCCAGCGTCTTCAGGATTTCCGGATTCGGCTCATCCGCCGCGATTATCTCGTGGCATGCGGAGCAGTCCTGCGTGATGGTCTCCCCGCTTTTTGTTGTGTGATCACCGTCGTGACAGCGGAAGCAGCCTTGAAAGGCGGTGTGACCGATATTGTTCGGATATGTTCCCCACGCGATGCTCATCGAAGGATAAATGTTGTCCGAGTAAATCTGCTGGACTGCAGCTGGTTGTTTATTAATGGGTGTTTTCCCGTTCAATGCAGCGACCGCGTCGCGGCGCGTGAACGGGCGCGATCGATCGAGCCGGCCTTCAGCGATGGCGCGATCCACGGCGAAATCGGGTGTTTCGAAGTCGTGGCCTGAACGGTTGTGGCAATCCATGCAATCCATCTTGTGGGTGACGGAACCCGCAACAGCCCCCTGAGCGGCATAGGTCTTTCCGGCGACAGCGACAGTGGGAATGGTCTGCGGATCCGGCCGGTCTGCGGTGTATTCAATGTCCCGCCCGACATGGGCCTTATGGATCTTACTGCCGATTTTAACAAGCAAGACCGTCGTCTTCTCGGTACTCTGCTCGTCGTCGCCATAGTGGCGAATGATTTTCAAGCGGTCTTCCTGAACCTTTTGCGGGGAATGGCACTCCTCACAAATTTCACGGGCAGGCCGAACGCGGTCCATGGCGGGCGGAATCGGACGGGCATAAGTGTTCCTCGTCAAGCGAATGAGCTGACGGACGCCTGATAGTTTGTACCGGACAAATGAAGAGGCGCCGCCCCCGATATGGCATTCAACGCAGGCGACCCGCGCGTGCGGCGAACTCTGGTAGCGGACGTATTGAGGCTGCATCACGGAATGGCAGGTCTGGCCGCAAAACTGCGTGGAGTCCATCACGGCAACGCCGTGATATGCGGCGGAGGTGAGGATGGCTGCGTTCGCCAGTGTCGCAAACGCGATTGCCCAGCCCAGACGTGCGACCTGTGGTCCCCTGTGCGGTAATTGCTCAAGAAGTTTCCGGTAGCCGCCGGGGCGTTGAGAAGCCAACACCAGGCCCAGGGGCATAAGGATCAATCCCAGAACAAAGATTGCCGGGATGACCACGAAGACGATAATTCCGACGTATGGATTGTCGAAATGCTGGAAGACGAGCAACAGAAAGACGGCGGCAGAAGCGGTCGTCAGAACAACGCCAAAGCTCGTCATCCAGTGGACGACGCTCAGCGACAGAAGAGTTCGAAAGAACGATCTCATTGCGTATCAGAAGTGATATTCAAGTGTTGCTGTAATAACGTGAGCGCGGTATGAGGGTTGATCCGCGCCCAGAAACAAATATCGCGCCGCCGCAGTATCGCCTACCACGAAGCCGGGATAATAGATGTTCGGCGACTTCACTGCCAGACTCGATCCGACATTGACGCAAGGTGGGCTGACCACGACGCTACCTGCTCCGATGCAACCCATATATGGTGTCATCGGACTCGTCTGGTAATCCCTGTTGTCGAACTGCTGATACCGGTATTCAATCCTCGGCATCAGGTTTTCGCTCAGCTTGAACTTGAAGACCGCAGTGACTTCATGAATGCGGGTCGTCGTTTCCGGGTAGCTCTCCGGGATACTGGAACCGGTCAAAACGAACTGATTCGGACCGGTTGTGATTGTCGGATCGCCCAGAGCTCGTGAAAACACATTCCCCTTGCCCGCCGCGAGCGAGTAGTACGGCGAGAACCAGACGCGCTTGTGCAGGAAGAAATCCAGGCCTGCAGCGTACGTATCAAAGATGTCGTGAGTGGTGCTCTCCCAGTCGTTATTCGCGGAGTCGCAGCCACCGCAAGTCAGGATCGTCGCGGTGCCAGACGGAGGGGTCCGGCTTCGCGAGATCATCCGTTTGTAATAGTTCTCCCGCGCGTACTCGACGAAAGCGGAAACCGCCGGCGAAAAAGCATATGTCGTATCCAGAGTGTAGGTTCGCGACAGGTCATTCAGACCGCCATACAGGAAATATGGAGCCGTTGCCCCTGTCAGGAAATTCAACGGCGTGGGACTGTTTGAACCGCCGCGCTGGTTGAAGTTACTTTGAATCGTCTGGAAAGTGCTGTCGAACGTGAACCGGTCCAGGTTGTATTGAACCATCACGTCACCGCGATCCAGGATGCGGGCCGTCTCGTCGAATCTCCGATGACAGCGTTGTTCCTCTGTGAAAACAACGCTCGTCGAAGTGCAACTGATCACCGCCGCCGTTACCGGATCACTTGCCGTCGGGTCCTGATACTGATCGGGCCTCCGATTCTGGTGGCGGCCGGAAATTCGAAACAACAGGTCACGTGTTGGACTGTAGTCGACTGCCGCGAATCCGCTGTTCTCCAGCGAATGCGCGACATCCCGGTGTGACCGGTCAAACCAGTCGCTTTCCCATCCGATCTTGGCCGAACTGTGTTTTGCAAAAAAGTAGTTCGTGGTGAGTTCCACAGTCTTCCGGTTGTAGCCGGGATTGCTGCGGCCTTCGGTATCCACTACGCCAGGCGCCGCCTGTCCTGTCGCCGCGGTGTTTGCACCGATGGTGTCACCGGCGATGGGTGTCAGTTCGAGCACCGCGGTGTTGTTGTTATAGTCGTACTGCCGGTACTTGGCTTCCAACTGGACCTTCTTGCCAAGTTTGCTGACGGCTGTCCAGTTCATCGCCAGGGTCTGCTTGTTGCCGGCAAGGCTCCGCGCGGGGAGAGGTTCTAACCCGGTGATCGCCGTATTAGGGGTGTAGGGCAGGAAAGCGTCATTCTGCCTGATCCAGCCATTGCTTCCTGAACCCATCAAGCGCAAATGCTTCCCGGCGTTGAAAGCTCCGGCGAAATTCAGATAATTCGCTTTGTTGTCCGGATAAAGAGATAGCTGACCATGTGCCGGAACGGCACCGATCGCACAATTCTGAGCGGGAGCTGTCACCGTACAGCCGTTTCCCGGCGGAACGAGCTGCACCGGAATGTCGGCAGTGGCGAACGGCGAGTCGAACAGAAGCGATTTGATGCCGCTGCCAAAGAACGACCCGTTGTAACCGAACTGTACGGTCCATCGGCTCCTGTTGTATTCCGTCGTTGCACGGACCGTCTTGAAAACGTAGTCGATCGGCTCAGGCAATTCTTCGCCGACGCCGGGACTCTGCAGATTCGCAACGGCCGAGGGCAGTGAACTGCCCGCCGCGCTCGGGCTCGAATTCAAAATCGTTCCAATCGGCCGCGTTCCCTCCTCATGTTCGCGCCTGAAGGAAAATCCCACGGTCCAGGCTGGTGTGGGATCATACGAAAATATCCCCATGCCCGCGCGCCGCTGAAGCTGAGGCACGATAAAGGATCCGTTCGTCGCTACTTGCGTGGCGACGAAGCTTGGCAGGTTGTTATTGATCTGAGTGGCAGTTCCGGTCGATGAGGCGGCCTGGAGGCTCTGGCGGATGGCCAGCGGGATCGTAAAGACTCCTGGCTGAGTCTGCGCGTAAAGAGTGCGCGCTGTATTCGTGTAGATATGTGGAATCTCGTCATAAAGAAACCGCGCTCTATATAAGCCATATTGCCCGATGGTCGCCTGGTGGCTTTGATTCTTATAAAAGCTGCTCTGTGTTTGATAGCTGAAGTAATTTCGCCCACCGAAAATATCGTCGAAATAGAGTCTCGCCCGGCGAATGTACAAATTTCTGCGGATGTCGCTGTATTCGTTCAATTTTGAGTCCGCCAGAGCGGGCCGGAACGGAAGATCCGGGCGACCGTAAACATCCCCCCAGTAGGTTCGAAACCCGAATTCAATCGGACCGCGTTGCTCCTGGAGTGTTTCCGCTGCCGAGTCCTCCTTTGAATCGGGCTTCACATCCTGCGCTGCGGCGCCGCGGACGAGAATGAAGATGCCAATCGCACTGATGAATACCTGGGTCGTTTTTTTCATGGCTTTCTCTCCCTCCTAACGCAGGAAAAAGTTGCCCGATGGGTGATTCGACCCATGGATCTTGGAATGACAGTTGGTGCACCCCCGATTGAAATCCCGCACAGAATTCAGCAACGTCGGAGTCGTCGGATGACGGCTCGTCTCGTGACAGGAATCACACACTCGCGGCATTCGTACTTTCAGCAACTGCGGGTTATTGGTGCCATGCGGCTCGTGACAAGTGGCGCAATTCTCCATCACCGGAGGATGTTCCCAGAGAAAGGGCCCTCGCCGCTCGGTATGGCAAGACAAACAGTTCTCCGTTACCGTCGGCTGAATCAGTTGCTTCGGATTCGGACTCCCGTGCGGATTGTGACAACTCGAGCAGGTGACCTTGCCTTCGCGATACGGCATGTGCGATGAGCGCTGGAGTTGCGCTTTCCGCATCTGATGGCACTGCAGGCACAGTTCAGGTTCTGGTTGCTTGGTGCTGTGCAAATCGGTCAGAGGCGCGTTGAACCGGGCGTCGGTCGAAAGCTTCACGCCCTGTGGACCATGTCCGGTATGGCAGTCGACACAGGCCATGGCCCGCGTCTCGTGTGGACTTCCTTCCCAGAACAGCCGGTTGCCCTTCTGATGACAGGAGAGGCACGCCTCATTCTTTTCGGCAGCCGTGTTTGGAGAATCTTTGGTAAAGCGAACCGGAATGGTTTCCTTTCCACCCCCGGCCTCCAGGTGAGTTCTGCCCGGACCGTGACAAGCCTCGCATCCAAGTTTCTCCTTGTCGTTTCTGGGATGCGCGAATGCTTTGCCCATCGGCGTGTTCTGGAAGTGCTTGCCCTGATCCGCATGGCATGCAATGCAGACCTCACTGCCGACGTAATCCGGGCCGGCAGTTGAGGCCGATTCTGTTTGGGCTGGTTTGGCTTGTGGACGGCTGGAAGCGCGTGTCGAAACCACTGTAGTCAGGGCAACCGCAATCAGCGCTGCCGCCCCCCATACACGAATCGTCTTTGCGCTCAGTTTTACTCTCATCGATGACACCCTGGTGTTTTGACAAAATGGCAGCCGCTCAAACGCCGCGCGCTTCTGTTTTTGTCGTTGTTACAAATCCCTTTGCTCAGTTGCCTTGATTTCATGCGTTCTTGCTCTCAGCGAACGCGACGATTGTGCAATCACCGGTCCAAATTGGCAAGGGTGTTTAGAGTAGCAGGACAATGGGGCAGAGAACGCGAAAAGGCGCCAGGAACACAAGAAGCACAAGAGGCACAAGAAACGATTCTTGTGCCTCTTGTGCCTCTTGTGTTCCTGGCTCTCCTCATACACCATCTCGTCGACGGCGTCGTTTTCTTTGTTATCGGCCCTCATCCTCTTCACGCTCGAGGTGGCGATAGATCGTGCGTGTGGCGATACCGAGCAGGCGCGCAGCCATGTTCTTATCGCCGCGAGTGTGATGGAGCGTGATGTCGATTGCTTTTCGCTCGAGCTCACGCAACGGTGTCCCGATCCTGAACGTCAGCGAATGGCGCGCCTCGGCGAAAGCCGATACATTTTGCGGCAGAACGGATAAAGGGACCTGCTTGCCGTTAGTGAAAACAACAGCGCGCTCGATCGCATTTTCCAGTTCCCGTACGTTGCCCGGCCAGTCATAACTGGTGAGAGCGAGCATTGCTTCCTCCGTAAAGGACTCGATCGGCTTGTTGTTCTTGTCCGCATACAGCTTGAGGAAGTGCATTGCCAGAAGGGAGATATCTTCCTTGCGCTCGTGCAGCGCCGGAACGTTGATGTTGATGACGTTCAGGCGATAAAAAAGGTCTTCCCGAAAGCGTTTTTCTTCGACTTCCTTGTGAAGATCTTTGTTCGTCGCAGCGAGGATTCGTACGTCCGCGTCGATCGTACGGGTCCCGCCCAGACGCTCGAACTTGCCGTCCTGCAGCACGCGCAGAAGCTTGACCTGAACGGCCGGACTGATCTCGCCGATCTCATCGAGAAACAACGTGCCTCCATTGGCGAGTTCGAAGCGGCCTTCTTTGCGGGCATTCGCGCCGGTAAAGGCGCCCTTCTCATATCCGAATAACTCGGATTCGAGCAGAGTGTCCGGAAGCGCGGCGCAACTCACTTTGATGAGAGGCTTGAGCCGACGCGGTGAAGCGGTATGGATGGCATCGGCAACCACTTCCTTACCGGTCCCGCTTTCGCCGGTGATGAGTACCGTCGCCGTGCTGGGAGCAACTTGCTCGACCATGCGCACGATATTTCTCATTTCCGCGCTGGCATAGACAACGCGGCGGGCGCCGCTCTGGTTCAATTGCTGGCGAAGATCCCGGTTTTCACGCGACAGGTACTGTTTCTCTGCGGCCTTCTCGACGGCCCGAATCAGCTGGGCCTTCTTCACCGGCTTTGTAATGAAATCATAAGCGCCTTCTTTGATCGCCTCGACCGCGATTTCGACGGTGCCATGACCGGTGATCATGATGACTTCGAGATCCTGTTCAAGGGCCTTTGCGCGTTTCAGCAACTCGACGCCATCGAGGATAGGCAACCGGAGGTCGGTTACAAGGATGTCGATGTCCTCCTCGTTGAGCAGGTCCAGTGCCTGCTGGCCATTGTCGGTCTCCAGAACTTTGTATTCCGCGCCTTCTAAAACCTTCAGCATTGCGGCGCGATTTTCGGCGTCGTCTTCGACGACAAGTACTGTGGGTGTTCTTCGTATAGTCATAAGGGTAATAGGATCGAAAATGTGGACCCTTTGCCGCCTTGGCTTTCGACAACAAGATGTCCATTGTGTTCGAAAATGATCTGTTGCGAAGTCGCCAGCCCCAGACCGGTTCCATGTGCCTTCGTCGTGAAGAAGGGCTCGAAAAGCCTGGCTTGAATCTCAGGAGGAATGCCGCGGCCCGTATCTTTCACGCGAATGACAAAGAAGCGCTCCACCATATCGGTCTCAATCCGGACAACGCCAGGGCCTTCGATCGCATCGACACCGTTACGCACCAGATTCTCGAGAACTTGACGCAGGAGATTTTCATCGAGCCAGATCTCGGGGCTCGATGCCATCAGGTTCGTTTCGATACGAATATTCGCGGCTGCTTTGAAGTTGGCAACAAGTTCCTGGATTGCGCCGTCCGCATGCCCGCGTTTCAGCTGAGGCTTCGGAAAGCGAGAGAACTGCAGGTACTCGCTCACGATATCGTTCAGTCGATCGAGTTCTTTGAGAACAGAGCGGATCAGGCCTTTCGCCTCATCGTTTGCGCTGTCAACTTCATCTTCAAGCAGCTCGACATTGAGAGTGATGGAGCTGAGCGGATTCCGGATCTCATGAGCGATCTGGGAGGCAAAGCGCCCGATCGTCGCAAGCCGTTCCGATTGAACCAGCCGCTCTTCCATCGTCCGAAGATCGGCGCAATCCTGAAAGACATGAACGAATCGGGCATCTTCCCCTTCGCCAACCCGCTGCACCGACATGTTGACAATCTTTCGTTTGCTTTCGCCGGCAAGGACCATGAGTGATTTGTTCAGGCTGCGACCCGCGGAGTCCGTTTGCCGGATGAGATCGTCATAGATTTCCCGCATGGAGCAAAGGTCCCGGACTTGTCGTCCCTTTAAACTCAGCGACGGCGCTTCCAGAATTCGCTCGGCGGCTGGACTCGTCTCGACGATCGTACCGTCGGTAGAGGTGACGATGAGCCCCTCATGGATGCACCCCATGCATTGCCTGGCGTCCATTATTTGTTCGCGAATGGTCTCGTTCATATCCTTCTTCTGCACACATTCGCAACCTCCATGCCACTCTGTCATCAGGATGGGTCCACCGGAAACATTTTGTCATACGACCTGAAGATTCTGTGACTTGAAAGGAATGCTGATGTCCGGTGCCCCGGCTTGACTGCTGACGCCAAATACTTGAAACAGCGGCGATTATGACGAATCGACAAAAAGGGCCGGAGTCTTCTGCCGGCCCCCTGACAAATTGTCAGTTTTGAGTCGTAGCGATACTTGGGACGAGACGATTATTCAAAAATGCAATCACATCCTCCATTTCCGCAGCAGTAAACTGCGGCCAGCGGACATTCTGTTTCTCCATCCTGTCGAGCATCGCTGGACCGTGACGGAATAACGACGCGGCAATGGTTATGGTCGAATACCGCTCCTTAGCCGCAGCCAGGTCCGGCGCTCCGGTTTCCCGACGCAGCCGTTCATGACAGGAGGCGCAGCCTTTCTGTTCAAACACCCGGGCCCCACGGGCGGCATCTCCCTCCTTTTCGAAGTAGCGTTGAGTGTAGAGATAGGCGACCAGGTTGCTCATATCGCCCGGCCCGAAAATCGGGAAATCATCTCCCGCCCGTTGCCGCATCAGCGGAGCATGATTCCACATCGCAGTGACATAGTCCGTCAACGTAGCGTGAGCGGGTGTCTTCAGAAGATCGATCTTGGGTGCAGTGGTGCGGTTGCCGAAGGAATGGCAGGATTCGCAACGGTTCTCGAAAGTAATGCGGCCTTTTTCAGCATTCCCGGGTTGAAAAGTAGCCTGGATGCGCGAATCCTGGACGCTGCGGAGATAAGCGAGCATATCGACCATTTCATTCGTGGAAAAACGCGGCCAGGCCAAACCGTGATTGGATACTTCGGCGTAGACCGTATTCGAGTGGTTCCACATCCGCTCCGCCCACGAAAGAGGATCATTCACTTCGGTCCAGGTGGAAATTGGCGGACCGGGACGGCGTTGACCGATATCTGTATCGTGACATCCGGCGCACGTCTTCTCTTCAAATACGGACTCGGCCTTTCGAAGGATCGCCCGGAGTATTCGTGTATTTCAGCGAGAAAAAGTATGCAAATACATCGGCCGCCTCGAACGAATTGAGAACCGGTCTTCAGGTTACCGTCTTGCTGCGCGCGCCACATCTTCGGGCTGTGATTCCAAAGAGCGGCAGCCAGCGATGATGGAGTTCGCTTTGAGCTAAAAGTGGCCGGCTGCCCCCTGCCGGACTTGCTTTCGTCCGCTCGTGCCCTCAAACTCATGGCAATTCGAGCAACCCTTATCTCTGAAGATCTCGGCGCCGCCGACGGCGCTCCCCGGGATAATCCGGATCTGAGCGGCCGCGGACGACGACGGTAATGGCCAGGCGAAAGGCGCTACGGCAAGCGCGATGAACAGGATCAAGTAATTTGTTGTGGACGCATAACTACGCTACCTTTCTCATGTACTTCCATTCCAGTTCCCGAAGCTCTGCCATAAAGATCGGGGAGATCTCGAATTTATCGCATGCGGCAACGACCTTTTCATCCTGCTCTGGAGTCAACGAGCGCTCGACGATCTCGAAGAGAATGTTGTCTTCTTTGCGCACGTGGCTGCGGATCAGCTCGATAAAACGATAGGCAAAGTGAACAAATTCCGGTCCTTTCTTCGTGAAAAGCGCTTCTTCGATCGCCTCGACCAGCGAGCGCTCCTGATCGTGCTCGAACAACATCTGGCGCACCGCAGGTTCCTGCGCGTTCTGTGTTCGTCTCAATTCCGGGAACAGCGCGCTTTCTTCTTTGCCCTGGTGATATTCGTCGGCAAATGAGCGCAGAAATCGCAGAATGACTTCAACATCATCGTGCTCCAGCGCCTGGTGCTCTTCGACACGTTTGGCCATCTGCCCGAGAACATCGAGCGCGCGCAAAATAGCTTTATGGTCCTGGATAAGTAACTCTGTGCATTTCATGAGACGCTCCTTCCCATATTGCGGAATGCTTCAACAAAACCACGATCCTTGCAAAATTGTTCCGCGCCTTGTTCGAATGTCTGGTGGTGAGATCGCAGATTCGCCTGGATTCCCTGATAAAGCAGAGGGTGGTCGCCTTCGAGACCGCCGATCAAACCTTCGTAAATCTCCTCGAGTTCGGACGATTCGATGAGCAGAGAGGCGTAAAAGGCTTCTTCGATCGAGATAGCCGGATCGGCAACAAGACCTTTGACAATTTCGAGCAATTCCTCGACATTTCGCGTTGTACTGACCTCCGGTTCAACGTCCGACATAACCTTGTGCTCGCGGCAGAAACGCAGTATCGAAAAGTGCTGCAGCTCATCCAACGCGGTTTCCGCCCAGAATTGTGCGAGCGGCGGGTTTGAAATGAAGCGCTCGTGTAACAAGAAGTAGCAATGCGCAAGTTGCTCTTCGAATCTTTCGTACTTTGCATAGAGTGCTTCCGTTTTTGTCATCGTGTCCTCCTTCCAAAGCCCTGCAAAACGCAGAATCTGACGTTCTGTCAAAGAACGCCGGTCTTTGGAGATGTATCCGCGCGTTAAGTTATTGTGCCGCTTCATCTCGCCCTCATTACTTCCAAAACGTAAATCGCATTTCGGATACCGCGGTGGGAAACACTGGCTTTATCCAGTTTTCGCGCTCACTCCGGCAAATCAAGGTTCGGACGGCTTCGAATGAGGTGGACCAGATAGGATCCCCAGAAGAGCATGCCGCCGATCCATAAAATTGCGGCCCAGGCCAGATGCGCAAAGTAAGTCAACCCGGAAAAGGGAGCGCCGACACGGGCGAGCATGGCTATCAGTCCCGTGCTGATGCCGATTCGCAGAGGCCATGAGCGCCGCTCTTTCGCAAGAGCGTATCCTCCGTGCGACAGCGTTACCCGGGTGCCCACTGCCAGAATGAGCAGCGTGAAGCCAGCGATAAACAGTATGTGGAGAAGATCGATGCGATACCGGGGCACGATCGCGACAATCCACACTGCCAGAATGACAAACCAATGCGCAAACCACACGCACCACGAAAGCGTCGTGCGCACGTCAGGAAGCCGCCAGGGCTGCACAGTTGACAAAATGACAATGGAAGCGGCAGCCGCCCGCACGAATGCCATGGCGGAGAGTCCGAAGCCGTATTCCGCAATGAGCGAGAACAGGATAACCAGACCTGCAATCGTGTAGAAAGGAGCCTTGCTACTGCCGGGTTGCTCTATCCCTCGTTGAGTGTTCGTGAACTGGGGCAACTGTGCAAATCCCAGCAGCCGCGGTCCTAAAAATCCGCCGATACCCAGAACGAGCAACAGGACCATACCCTCGGTGAGAAGTCTTTTTCCGAGCGGATCCCAAAAGGGTCCGACGATATTCCACGCGATTCCGGCGTTGATCAGCGCAGCAAGCGTACCGCTGAGCAACCCCAATCCTACTAATGAAAACGTTTCGGGAGGGTCCTGCTGCCGGCCGCGGTACCTCCGGAGAGCCAGCGTGATCAGCATGAAATGCGCGATGACAAACATCGTCTGGCCGGCGATGAAGAGCTGAAACTCGAAAGCGAGTGCACAGACTGCGATCGTGGCCGCCAGGACGTATTGCACGCGCCGTGAAGGTGGTTGCGTACCAGTGAAACGCGGGATGGCGGTAAGAAGAAATCCGACGATGAACGCATAGATAAAACCGTCGGTTTGCACGAATGCATGGGCGCGTCCCGAGTAGCCTTCGGTTACGCCGTAGTAGTAGAGGGGCCAGATCGAAACGCCGATTGTGCCCAGAATGATTCCAAGCGGAAAGAAAATCCGGTACGGGTCTGTCGGTTGACCGTGTTGGTTCATAGGCGATCCCTCTGGCACGTGTGAAGCCGAAAATGACGCGCGTAGCTCGGATTAAAACATCAAACCTTTGCGCCACAATGTCAAAAGGCAAGTCTGCTCAACCGGCTTTTTTGAAGATTCGTCAAGATGCCCCACGCTTTATCAACGGTTAAGTCCAGGCAAATGCGCGTTTCAACGCGCGGCACATTGCGTGCATCAGCAATGCTCGAGGACATATGATCGATTTAATCGAACTGCTCAAGCGATACAACGCACCGACGCCGCGCTACACCAGCTATCCGCCGGCGCCCCACTGGCACGCCGCGCAGGGAACTCTGTTGAACTCGGCGCTGCGAAACTCTGTGAAGCCGCTCTCGATTTATGTCCACGTCCCTTTTTGCGAACGGCTGTGCCTGTATTGCGGATGCAATGTTGTCGTAAAGAGAAATCACGCCGTTGCCGGTCCGTATCTCGAGCATCTTATCGCGGAGATGGATTTGGCTGATGTAGCGCATGGCCGCGTCGCGACGCAGATGCATTGGGGAGGCGGCACGCCAACCTACCTGAGCCCGGCCCAGATCACGGATCTCTTCAACGCGATTGGCGACCGGTTTTCGCTCGCTCCCGGCAGCGAATGTTCGATCGAGATTGATCCGCGGGTAACGACGTTCGAACATCTTCGCACGCTGCGACAGCTGGGATTTAATCGAGTGAGCATGGGCATTCAGGATTTCGACTGGAATGTGCAGTTGACGATACGCCGCGTTCAATCTTTCGAACATACACAGGCACTGTTCGAGCAGGCCCGTACCCTCGGATTTGAAAGCATCAACGCCGACCTGATTTATGGCCTTCCGAAGCAAACGCGTGACTCGTTTCAAAAGACTGTGGATCTGATTCTCAAGCTTAATCCGGATCGGTTAGCTGTATTCAGCTATGCGCATGTGCCTTCGCTGAAAAAGCAGCAAAAGAGTTTCGAGAAATTTCTTCCGTCGGAATCAGAGAAATTCCTGCTTTTTGTCGACGCCATCGAGAGGCTCACGGGTGCCGGCTACGAACATATCGGTATGGATCATTTCGCAAGACCGTCGGATCCGCTCGTCACCGCGCGGGACAACGGATCGCTGCACCGGAATTTTCAGGGATACACGACACATGCAGAAACGGACCTGATCGGATTTGGGGTAAGCGCCATCAGTTACATCGGCCACACGTTCACACAGAACCATCGCGATCTGGCAGCCTGGGAAGATGAAATCGATGCCGGCCGGACGCCTGTCTTTCGTGGGTATACGCAGACGAAGGATGACGTCATTCGGGGCGCCGTGATTGAGGAATGCCTGTGCAACGGCCGAATCTGGAAAGACGGCATCGAGCGGAAGTTCAATATCAATTTCGACGCATTCTTCCGTCCGGAATTAACGCGTCTGGCTGAACTCGAACGTGATGGCCTGATCGAAGATAGAACGTCGAGGACGATCCGCGTTACTCCGGCCGGCAGGATTTTTGTGCGCGCCATCGCCAAGGTGTTCGATGCCTGTCAGATGGCCTCGGTGGCCTCGAAGGCGGTATGAAGGCGAGAGTGAGTTAAGGAGAACACTATGATTCACGTCAAGAAGATTATGGTACCGGTCGATTTTTCCGAGCCATCCAAAAAAGCGGTGAACTACGGACTTTCGCTGGCATCCGAGTTTCGGGCACGGTTGGTACTGGCGCACATCACCAAGTTCGACCCGCTTTTCTACGAGAAAGCCAAGGTGCAGTTACTGCGCTTAATACCGCCGGATTACCGTGCCCGTCTCGATTTCGAGATCATTGTCAAAGCCGGCGATGTGCGTGACGAATTATTGGCAATGGTCGAGGAGGGAAAGATCGATCTCGTTGTCATGGGATCCCGCGGACGTTCCTATTTTGAGCGTGTTCTTCTTGGATCGGTCACGGAGCGATTACTGCGTAAGCTGCATGTGCCGATCCTTACCGTTTCGCACCTGAATCCGGAAAAAGAAATTCACAAACCCGGTTATGTCCCGCTTCGCCGGATCGTTTATGCGACGGATCTTACAGACGGTTCGGAAGTCGGTCTTCAATTCTCCACGCGGCTCGCTCGCGGGCTCGATGCCCATCTCACTGTTGTACACGCCGTTCACGCGGACGAGGCGGTCTTTTGCGGACTCGAGACGGCGTTCCTGCCGGATTATATTTCCGAGGCTCGGGCACAAGCCGGGGAACGGCTGAGCCGGATGGTGGCCCTCGTCTCGGATGGAAGCATCCCGATCGAGACGGTGCTGGCGGATGGGGTGCCGTACGAGGCTATCAACAACGTTGCCGAAAAGGACAACGCTGATCTGATCGTCATTAATCTTCAAGGAAAGGGCCGTCTCGAACGAGCGCTATTGGGGACTACCGCTGAACGCGTTATCCGGACCGCTACAGTTCCCGTGTTGTCATTGCCGCTGCCTGCAACGTATGCCGCGGGCTGGGCTGCCGCGTAAGGAGTAAACACGGCAAGAAGGAGGTTATATGATTACGATTACCAGGATTCTTTGCCCCGTCGATTTCTTTCCCGCCTCGGACGCGGCTTTCAATTATGCCGTGGGCCTGGCCGCAAACTACGACGCGCGCATTCACCTTCTGCACGTTATTTCGCCACTGTTTCCTACTGCATATGAATATGCCATCAATACTGGCGAAATCATGAATTCGCTGGAAAAGAACGCGGCTGAGCAGATGAATGTTCTCGTGAAACGGGCGAAAGACGCCGGCGTTTGTGCGGATACCGAGATCCGCATCGGCGATGTCTATGAAGAAATCAAATATGCGCTCGAAGCAGAAAAGCCGGAGCTTCTCGTTATGGGAACGCACGGACGGCGAGGCGTCGAGCGTTGGTTCATGGGATCAACTACAGAGAAACTGTTACGCCATAGTCCCGTACCCATGGTGACGATCAGGGCAACGGGAGAGAAGGTTGTGGACGCGCACCGTTTCCGGCGGATCCTTGTGACAACGGATTTTTCGGATGGGACGTCCGACGCACTGGCATATGCGTTCTCGGTTGCACAAGAGAACGATTCCCGAATCACATTGCTCCACGTTGTGCACGATGTCGCGGCAGATGTATCCGGAAAGTACCGCGAATCGCTCCTTAAAGGAGTGGAGAAAGAACTGTCGGATCTCGTGCTGCCCGAAGCGCGAAACTGGTGCGAGGTCGATACGCGGGTCGAAACGGGTGTACCGTATCGGATCATTTTGAGAGCATTGCAAGACGAGAATATCGATCTGCTGGTCATGAACATCCACGGAAAAGGTATGATCGACCGGGCGCTGCTGGGTAGTACCGCCGAGCGCGTTGTCCGCGCCGCCTCGTGTCCTGTCATGCTGATTCCGCCGATGAAGAGGAAGCTCAAGAGGAGAGCTCGTCCGGGTGGTCGAGCCGCAGCATAGGGACTACATATTGTAAGCGCGGTCTACGACCGCGCTTACCCTTCGATCGGGTGATCCGCTGTCGCAGTTGCTTAATGCTCCCAGTTCCGCCTCCTTTCCGCCACGACGGCGGTAACTGCAATTGCCGCTAGTCCAGCCAAGTCGTCCGATAACGGTTTCGTTTTCATCTTCACTCTCATTTCTTCTAGCCGCCTTATTGCGGCCCATACTTTATAAATGCCGCGAGAAAGAAAATCGGTTCCTGGTAATGCGGTGTGGAAGAAATCGAGAGGCGGTATCTTGCAAAAAGCCAACACGTTACAGACTGAAAAATATTTTTCGTTAAGGCCGATTTTGAGGCTAAAAAGCGGTGGTCAAAAAAACGACTGTGGCCACATGCAGGGATTCTTGAGGTCTCTTGAGAGCAGAAAGCGATCCGCGCTCGGGACTTTATGTTCTGCAGAAGGCGAAATAGGATCCGGGCTCGGGACTTTACGTTCTGCAGAAGGCGAAATAGGATCCGCCCTCGGGACTTTACGATCTGGAGAAGGCGAAAAAGGATCCGCGCTCGGGACTTTACGTTCTGCAGAAGACGAAAAAGGATCCGCGTTCGGAACTTTACGTTCTGCAGAAGGCGAAAAAGGATCCGCGCTCGGGACTTTGCGTTCTGGAGAAGGCGAAAAAGGATCCGCGCTCGGCACTTTGCGATCTGGAGAAGGCGAAATAGGATCTGCGCTCGGCACTTTACGATCTGGAGAAGGCGAAAAAGGATCCGCGCTCGGCAGACTTTACGATCTGGAGAAGGCGAAAAAGGATCCGCGCTCGGGACTTTACGATCTGGAGAAGGCGAAAAAGGATCCGCGCTCGGCACTTTGCGATCTGGAGAAGGCGAAATAGGATCTGCGCTCGGCACTTTGCGATCTGGAGAAGGCGAAAAAGGATCCGCGCTCGGCACTTTACGATCTGGAGAAGGCGAAAAAGGATCCGCGCTCGGCACTTTGCGATCTGGAGAAGGCGAAAAAGGATCCGCGCTCGGCACTTTACGATCTGGAGAAGGCGAAAAAGGATCCGCGCTCGGGACTTTACGATCTGGAGAAGGCGAAAAAGGATCCGCCCTCGGGACGTCACGTTCTGTCAAAGGAGGCGGTGTCCGTGTCTTACGCCGGCTTTGATGTGGACTTTTCCGCGACTACAGGATGACGTTTCACCCAGGCAATGGAGAGGACATCCTTTTTGATAATAGGCGGCAGCCGGAGTGCGACGTCCGGAGAGAAAGCACTCGCGCTTTCTCTCGATTGAGAGCGATGTGTTTCCGGAGCGGCATCATGAACGCTGACAACTTCGAAAAGATGTCCAAGCAGGAGCTGATTCGCGAGCTCAAGAAGGTGGCTGATTCTTCTTAGGTCCGCCGATAGAGCACGTAATTAAAGCGGCCATGCAACCAGCTTTCGCCCGTCGCGTCGTCGCGCCGGCTATCGATGTGCTCGTCGAGTACGTGAGCGTAGTCGCCGCCGAGCCTCTTAACTTCCTGCTCGATTCGAAACCGTGTGTGCTCCATGAGTTCGTCATAGCAGCGCTGCCAGAGTTCTCCATGCCGCTCAATCGCCCCCGGTATCCGGTCGCTCCCGGCTTCGATCACGTGTTCGTGCATCACCTCACTGTGGGCGGGCGGCAGCTCCCGATGCCAATAAACGACCTTGCCGGCAGTTTCTCGGGACGATCTGAGATGCATGTTGAGCTTCATTGCGATTCTCCTTTTAACAACTCGCAGACATACCTTTGCACCCTTCGTACCGAACGGAAAGTGCAACGGTCGCGGTTTGCCCCGGTTATTGGCGGTTTTCATGCGTCAGGATGATGTAGTCGGTATTGGCACAGACAAAGTGACAATGCACAACCGCTGGAGTGTGTCCTCAATTGAACCATGCACTCCGACAGTGTGCCATGGCCGGTTTGATGCGAAGCCGAAGGTTTCGCCGATATGTCAAACGGAAATGCGCGATCGCTCTGCAAGGCATTGAGATAACAGATTCGGCGTTATGGAATGTCGAATGCCATATAGAGGGCGGTAAACGGAAGGGCGGCTGTGAAGGACAAGAAGTGAAGCAGTCTGAAGCCAACGGGAGGAAACCTCCACAGCGAAGACTCGGTGAATACGCGATTCATCACACTCTTGCGAAAACTGCTGACAAAGTATTCCAGCAAGGATCCTGAAGATCAGCCGTCCTTCTCAAAGATGACCTAAGCTGGTTGCCGTGTGGGAGGACCGATCAGAGCTTTTGCCCTGACACAAAATCCCAGAAGGAAAAGGACGCTGCCACCGGCGCCTGCTTAGTCATTTCGATCCGACCAAGGAATCTCATAACCTTCTCCAAGAAGCTTCTTGCGGCCAACGTGCCGGTGCCGGCGGTCCCTTTCATCGAGCAGAAGACGAGGTAACAAGAAATGCCTCAAACTCGGTCTTGCCGCCATCTGTCAGTTTGTATCGGCGACTGAAGTCCAATAAAAGCGCGAACTGCCGCGGCGCATTCCTCATTTTCCTCGAACGAAGGATTCATAATTGATCAGTCATGGCACTCCCCAGGGATGAATTCGTGTTGGGCATTGATTCCCCGGAAGCAAGGGGCTTATCGGAACGGGCAGCGCTTCAACGCCTTGAGACGGACGGACCGAATGAGCTTCCGACGGCAAAAGCTCGGGGTATTTCTGTCCTTCTGAAAGAAGTCGTCTCCGAGCCGATGGTTTCTTTATTGATCGCTTGCGGCGGCATCTACTGGGTCCTCGGCGACAAACAAGAAGCCGCAATGCTTCTTGGTTTCCTGGCATTGATTCTGTTCATCACGCTGTTCCAACAGAAGAAAACGGATGCGGCGCTTGAAGCGTTGCGGAATCTTTCAAGCCCGCGTGCGCTGGTGATTCGCGATGGCCGTAGAAAGAGAATCGCGGGAAGAGAGGTTGTCCGGGACGACATTCTCCTTGTGAGTGAGGGCGATCGTGTGCCGGCCGATGCCGAATTGCTCATGTCATCCAACGTGATGGTTGACGAGTCGCTTCTTACGGGAGAATCCGTCCCCGTGCAGAAGACACTGCGAGGTGAGGGCAAAACCGACGGCGAAGAGTCCAGAGTGTTCGCCGGGACGACCGTAGTGCGTGGTCAGGCGATCGCACGCGTATTTGCAACGGGGGTACATACAGAGATCGGGAAGATCGGCAAAGTGTTGGAAAGCGCCACGCCGGAAGTGACGCGCCTGCAAACGGAGACGGCACGGTTCACAACAATCATCGCCGTTATCGCGGGAGCGTTATGCCTGATTGTCGTGGTGGTTTATGGCTTCACTCGCAATAACTGGATCGATGGTTTTCTGACTGGTCTCACTCTCGCCATGGCGATTCTTCCGAATGAGCTGCCAGCGGTCCTGTTGATTTTTCTGGCGCTCGGTGCGTGGCGTATATCGCAACGACATGTGCTGACACGAAAGATGCCGGCGGTTGAGAACCTCGGTGCCGCAACCGTTCTTTGCGTCGACAAGACGGGTACGCT
The DNA here is from genome assembly GCA_963738025.1 of uncultured Acidobacteriota bacterium. Taxonomy (GTDB): domain Bacteria; phylum Acidobacteriota; class Terriglobia; order 20CM-2-55-15; family 20CM-2-55-15; genus 20CM-2-55-15. Next base: position 163,547 of record CAVTWA010000024.1, read on the forward strand.
CACCATGAACCAGATGGCTGTGCAAATGCTCTATGCGGACGAAGGCGGTGGAGAAGACTATGATCTGCGGATGCGTGGAGGCCTTGCCCTCCCCGAGAGGTTCCACGCATTAGTCGAGTTTGGAATCCTTGCTTCCAGTCCATCGCCGTTTGATCCCATGGAGAGGGCGGTTCACGAAATCGGCAGCGATTACCTGAGCAATACCGAGCATCTTCATCCGGACTGGCAACTGGCTCGTGAATATCCGTTGATGCCCGATCTACTGGCAGTCAGTTATGTATGGAAGGGTGATGCGGCTGGCGGGTACACGGTTGGCGCCAAAGGAGCGCCTGAAGCGATCGTCGACCTGTGTCACATGAATTCCGTAGACGCGATGCGTATCGCAGAGAAAGTCCGGCAGTTCGGAAATACCGGTTTGCGCGTGATTGCTGTCGCTAGAGCTACGGTCCGCACATCGCCGCTGCCGGAAAAACAGCACGACTACGACTTCGAGTTTCTCGGGCTCCTGGGACTCTCCGATCCAGTGCGGCCACACGTACCAGAAGCGATAAGTGAATGTTACCGGGCAGGGATTCGCGTACTCATGATTACGGGGGATCATGCCCACACTGCCGCCGCGATCGCCAGGGAGATTGGGCTTCGCAATCCCGGCGATATCATTACAGGTGCTGAGCTCCATGCGATGGATGATGTTGAACTGGCGCGGCGGCTCCAAACTGCGAATTGTTTTGCGCGAATTGTACCCGACCAAAAACTGAGAATCGTAGAAGTTCTGAAACGGCAAGGCGAAGTTGTCGCGATGACGGGAGATGGAGTGAACGACGCTCCCGCGTTGAAATCCGCCCAGATCGGCATCGCTATGGGTTCTCGCGGAACGGACGTGGCCCGGGAATCGGCTGCGCTTGTCCTGCTCGATGACGACTTTTCCTCAATTGTCGAAGCGATCGCGACCGGCAGAAGGATTTTCGACAACTTGCGCGGCGCAATGGCATACCTGCTTTCTGTGCACATCCCGATCGCCGGAATTTCTGTCCTTCCCGTGCTGTTCAGACTGCCGCTCGTGCTTCTTCCCGTACACATTGCTTTCTTGCACCTGATCATTGAACCGGCGTGTTCGGTCGCCTTCGAGGCGGAACCGATCTCACCAGAGGCGATGAAGAGAAGGCCACGGCCACCGAATCGGCCGTTGTTCTCATCATCCTTGATTGGGCCAGCCGTGCTCCAGGGTTTGGGGGTCCTGGTAATCATGCTTGGCGTCTTTCTGGTTTCGCTAATTCGAGGCCAGGGTGAATCGGACGCTCGTGCGCTCACGTTTACGACGTTGATATTCGCCAATCTCGGGCTGATCCTGGTGAATCGGTCCTGGTCGCAAAGCGTGATCGAAGGATTGAAGACGCCCAATAAAGCGCTATGGTGGGTCGTTGCGGGAGCGCTGGCAATCCTGGGCCTTGTTTTGTATACGCCATATACTCGAAATGTATTCCGTTTTTCGTTCCTTCACGCGATCGATATCGCAATTTCCCTGGCTGCCGGTATTACAAGCATTGTCTGGTTCGAGGTGTGGAAGCGGTTCAGACGACGTACCGCTGATCTCAACGTTTGAGCCGCAGACGGAATATCTTCCGGCCGATCCACGCGGTGATCGCGATGACGGCGAATTGAGTGGTGATCATCCGAAGCCGGGCCGCCGCGGGCGGTATGCGCTCGCGCTCACGTAAGCGTTCACGCAATTTCAGCGGCATATTTCTCAGGATCGCCAGGCCGGCCCGTTGGTTTCATTCCCTTCAAGCTACGGCCATCAGATACGTCGCGAATGAAGATATTGTCATCTGCCGAAAATGATCATTCATCAAGAAATCTGCTTAAATGGGAACTGTATCAACGAACTTCTGTTTCTGTAGTCTAAGGGAGGATAGTGATGCGACTACTCGCACTGACTTTGCTTACCTGTTGTTGTTCCTTTCCAGTCTTTGGCCAGGACGATCCAGCCACCTCCGACGGTCCGGTTCCCGTGGCGGAAAACACGAATCAAGCTCCGGCGCCTGGCGGGCAACAACAACCAGCATCGCACCCGACTGCGACAACATATTCGCCCGGGTATGAGGTAAGATTGAAAATACACAAGTACGCCAGCATCGCCACGCTGCCTCTGTTTGGAACTGAACTCGCGCTCGGACAGTCGCTCTACAACAATCCCGACACTGGAGGTAAGAAAGCGGCGCATGGCATCGTAGGTGCGGGCATCATTGGCGTTTTCGGCCTCAACACGGCGACTGGCGTCTGGAATCTGTGGGAAGGCCGGCACGATACCGATGGACGCAAGAAGCGCATTGTCCACAGTGCTCTCATGCTTGCATCGACCGGAGGGTTTCTAGCCGCAATGGCGACCGCGCCACACGTCCACGACGGGATCGTTACGAATCCGTCGGACAAATCGCTGCACCGCGATATAGCCGTCGCGTCGATGGGGGCGGGGACTGCTGGTTACTTGTTAATGCTTTTTAAAGGACACTAAAGACAGACCCATGACGAAATCCAAGGACAATTGTTTAACCGGGGAGCCGGGCCGGCGCGACTTCATCCGAGCGGGCGGTTGCCTGATGCTGACGTTTGCTGCGCTTGGTTTGCCCTCATCGCTGGCAGGGCTGCCTGTGGCAGTAACGACGGGCACTGGAACCGCCAACAACAATGAAAAGCGCTATACGCTGCCGCCGGCCGATAGCGTGAATATCGATCACCAGGCTCAGGTGATACTGATCCGTTTTCAGAACAGTATTTACGCTTTCGCTCTGGCTTGCCCGCATGAGCACGCTGCCGTGAAGTGGTTACCCAAGGACAAACGGTTTCAGTGTTCGAAACACGACTCGCAATATCAACCGAACGGGACGTATACGGCCGGCCGCGCGACGCGGAATCTCGATCGATTTGCAATCCGCAGGGAAGAGACTTCCATTGTTGTTGATCTGCATCGGTGGTTTGAATCGGATAAGGATCCCGCCGGTTGGGCATCCGCGATCGTTCAAGTATCGTGAACTTCAGTTAAAAGGCAATCTCGGTCTGACTCTCGCATGCGCACTGACCTTTCCAATGGTGTGGCATAACATACTTGACACATCCCTGGGTTTTAGCCGCGGAGCGGCTATGCTCTGACGCCGCTCCGCGGCTAAAAAGGGCGGAAGAATTCTTAAAGGCGGAAGAATTCTTAAAGTATGTTGGAACCCTATGGTGTCTCGCCTTCGCTGGAAGCCGCGCCCAGTTTCTTACCGGTGCTGACCATCGTCACACTGCGCGCATTTCCCCGGTTACTTCCGTTCTTTGCGCGCGTGCCATCGACTTTTATCTCATCGCCCAGTTTCATTGTGGTGCGCGTCCAGCCGCGGCCCTGCAGTCCATGCGGCGGGCCCATTTCCCAACCCCAGTTTTCGACGGTGCCGTCCGCCTTCTTCACGTCGATGTAAAACCAGACGTGAGGATTAGTCCATTCGATCTTCGTGACATACCCTTGCATTGTTGCCGGCTTGTTCGCGTCAAATTCTGCAGAGAACGAGTGGTGTGCGCTAGCGGGCACTACCGCCAGGGTCACACCGACGATAGCGGCAAACAGACCAACGAGGCTGCGTTTCATTGTTGCTCCTCCAGTTTTGAACTACCTGCTAAATTGTTGCGCTTGTGGGGTCCCGGTCAACAACAATTGCGCTTCTTCCCGCTTTATGAACAAAACGTAATGTGCCATCCATCCAGGTTTCATTTCGACTCCAGCGGTAAAAATGATAATTAACAGTGCCGGAGGCCCAATGCGGCTGCTGCTGGTCGAAGACGACATCGCTATTCAACAGTTTTTAAGCCGTGCGCTGACGGAAGCAGGATACAAGGTTGATGCTGCCGGGGATGCCACGAGCGCGGAGGCGCTGGCGCTTGAAGGCTTTCATGATGCGTTCATCATTGATCTCGGTCTTCCGGATCGAGACGGTCTGGATCTGATCGCGAGTTGCCGTGCGCAAGGCAGCAATGCTCCCGTTTTGATTCTTTCGGCCAGGCGGACCGTTGACGAGCGTGTCCGTGGATTGGAGCAGGGCGGTGACGACTATCTCACCAAGCCATTCGCGCTCGCGGAGCTATTAGCGCGTCTCCGCAATTTGTTGAAGCGCAGCAGCCCTCCGCAAAAAGAATCATTGCGCCTGAAGGTCGCCGATCTCCAGTTGGATCTGGGTCGGCGCGAGGCTTTACGAGGAGAGCAGCGTCTTCAACTGACTCCTCAGGAATTCGTGTTGCTGGAGTACCTCTGCAGAAATGAAGGGCGCGTCGTGACCCGTTCGATGATACTGGATCATGTCTGGAGAATGCGCATCGATCCCGCCACCAACGTTGTGGATGTTCATATTTACCGTTTGCGCAGCAAGGTCGATCGTGAAGGAATGAAACCGCTCATTCAAACGATTCGTGGGGTCGGCTATGTTCTCAAAGCTCCTTAAACCAGAGAGAAACACAGCCGCCTGGCGAATAGCCGTCTGGACGTCACTCGCCTTCGCTCTGGGAAGCGCGCTGGCCTTCGGAATCACATACATTGTGGTCGCCAACAGCGTTCGCGAGCGGAGCGATGCCTGGCTTTCAGGCGAAGCCGAAGTGCTGAGCGAAGTGTCGAACAGCACACCTCAGGACGCCTTATATGACCGGATCATGGAAGAAGTCGCCGAACTGGCGACACACGAAGTACCTGATGAAGATCGAGCGCATTCCTCCGGCGTACGCTCTCTCGGCCTTCTTTCTGCAGACCGGCGGCCATGGTGAGGCGGCCTTATGGGTAGGTCCGGACATTAAGGACTCCTTCCTGAAGGCAATTCAGAAAACGAAGGTCGGTCCGGAAACGCCTCAATCCGTCCAGATCGAAGGCGAAACGACGCCGTTCCGCGTGGTGAGCAAACAACGCGAGCACGGCGGAAGAATTTATCTCGGATTATCCGATACCGCCGCAATGCACCTTCTCGATCGCTTGACGGAACAATTTGTGATGGTGTGGGCCGGAACGGTGTTGCTGGGGTTCATCATCTCGTATGCCAGCGCCCGAGGGACGCTTCTTCGAGTGGAACACATTTCTGAAACCGTCGCTCGTATTGGGAGTGACGAGCTCAGCAGCCGTCTGCCGGAAAGCAAGTCATCGGACGAAATTTCGCGGCTATCGTCAACCTTCAACCAGATGCTGGACCGGATTCAAGCTTCCGTCAGTCAACTCAGAACCGTTACGGACTCCGTAGCCCATGATATGAGGAGTCCTGTGACGAGTATACGAGGACGATTGGAGGTTGCGCTCTCGACGACAGACGAGAATCAGTGGAAAGAACTCGTCGCGGAAGCCATAGACGGGTTGGACCGGCTGTCACATCTGTTGAACACAACGCTGGATTTAGCCGAAGCCGAAGCGGGCGCGCTCCGTCTCAACAGAGAGCCTCTGAATATCTCAGACGTGGTCTGGCAACAAATGGATCTGTATCAGCCGGCGCTCGCCGCGCGCCACCACATTGTGCGGTCGGACATCGAAAATGGGGTGTTCGTTGATGCGGATGTTTCATTAATTCACCGTGTGATGAGCAACCTCTTTGAAAACGAGCTCGCTCATTTGCCCGACGGTTGCCGGATTCATGTGCGCTTGTATGTTCTCGGTGCGGCAGCTCGACTCGTGATCGAGGACGATGGTCCTGGATTCCCCGCGGATTTGCGCAATCAGGTATTTGAACGTTTCGTGAAGGGCAAGCAATCGCAAGGCCGCGGATTGGGGCTGGCGTTTGTCAACGCCGTCGCACAGGCCCATGGAGGCACTGCCAGCATCAGCGACCGGGAAGGCGGCGGCGCTTCGATCAGCGTAACGTTTCCGGTCAGTAGATCGTTAGCTGATGTTGGGCAGAGCGGCGCCGGCAAGCGTCGTCAACATCCATAGCGCTACGCTGATCACGGCAGTAATCGCCAACGTTCGCCAGGCCGTGGATACACCGGACTGTGCCTGACGTCCGGCCCGCCTGAGCAGAAGACCGTTCACCGACAAGGCCACAATCAGAGCCATCTTGAACCAGAACAGTCTGGAGTGCAGCAACGTATCTGTATCGGCTCCTAACATTAACAGCCCGCTCGCGATCACGGCAGCAAGGCCGGATATCACAATGCGGTGCGTGCCATGCAGCACATCCAGTTGGCCGGTCCGTTCCCCCATCCGGCGTTGCGAAATCCGCAAAACAGCGCGGTCCGTGTCGATAGCATAGCCGCCCGCGATAACTAAGCCGCCGATATGAAAGAACAGAATCACAGCGCGAATGATCGCGTGATTCGCGTAAAACGAGGTCCACGTTTCGAGGACATTCTGCATGCACGCCATTTAAACAGAGGCAGATGAACTTCGGATTTAGGCCGAATGACGATTTCTTCATTAACAACGTGTCCATCCAGAAAACAGCCAGATGAAGTGTTATTCATCTATGCGCAAAGTGCCGGATTGCACGTCAAAATGCACCGGAGCTCGATGGGAGGGCACAAATGAATCATAAAGGTTTCATGTCTTATGTGCTGCCGGGGAAGCGGGGGGCGAGACGCTTACCAAATTGCTGGTGTCAGAAGGATACGTTATCGAAAGTTGCGGTAATGGGCTGGATGCTCAGCTCAGGGCTACGTCCGACCTGTTTCATATGATCATTCTCGATGCAATACTACTTTTGAGAAATGCTTCGAGGTGTGCCGGCACCTGCGAAAAAATGCCGTTCATGCGTCCTCATCCTGGGGACACGAGATCTCAACCAGAAGATCGCCGGGTTCGCATCGGGATGCGATGATTACCTGGCCAAACCCTATGGAGTTGCCGAATTGCAACTCCGTGTTGAAGCGTTGATGCGGCGCGCGTACAGATACGCGTCGCGGCCATTGACGTCCTATGAGCTAAACGGAACTCATATTGATTTTGTCAGGCGCCTGGTTGTGAGGGGTGCAGAACAAACCAATCTACGAAAACGTGAATGCGCAGTGCTGCGTTACCTTATCGAACGAAAAGGACGTGTCGTTACCCGCGACGAACTGTTGCAGAGCGTCTGGGGCTATTCATCGCTTCTGCAAACCCGGGTCGTGGATACCCACATCAGATTGCTTCGGAAAAAACTCGAGTCAGAATCGCGAAGCTCGGAGTTCATCAAAACAGTTCCATGGCGAGGGGTACCGCTTTGAACACTGAATTATGGTCGTTTGAAAGGGGTTCAGAATTTATTTGCCTAAGCCGGGGCCCCCACCCTAGGATCGGCTGCGGCCTTGCAATAAACCTAACCGGGCCGGCACTTGGCCCCAGCGAGGCTCAACGACTTTGTTCATGCGCATAGCCCTCTGTCTGCTCTTAGCTGCCGGGTTTGCTTTCTTCTCCGCTATTCGGTTAGACGCGCTATTGTCTCCAGGCCCGCTTTCGCGACCGCACAGCAACATGGAGGGACCGCTGAGTTGCGGAAGTTGCCACAAATTCGGAATGGGCCGTTCTGAGCTCGATTGTTCGTCACGGATCGGCCAACATCTCCCGTACCGCTCCACCACCAAAACCGACACCGCGGCTACGGCACAATGAGGCTGCTGCGATCCACGGATTTCTGGCTTCCGACCAGAAGTTCGGGGGCCTGGTTGTTGTCCTGGCAGATATATTCGAATGTCTCGACGCCGCTCTGCCATCTAAAGAAGAAACCGGCCTTCCAGGTGGACGTGTAGGCGCCGGGGTCGTCAATCGTGACTTCATATTTCAGCGTGTTGAAGTCCGTGCGGGTAAACCGTTCAATCAAGTGGAGCTTTTCAGTGTGGGGTGTGCCCTCGCGATCCATCCAGAACTTTTCATTAAAACCAACGCTGTCGACGACGATCGTATCGCCGTCCCAGTGGCCAATAGAGTGCCCGTAGTAACTGGGGTCGAGATAATCGGGGTGCGCACGGCCATCCATATACACAGTGCGAAACGTGTGTGGTCCACCGGTTTGTGTGATGTAGAGCCGTTTCAGATCGGGCATATCAATCAGCTCCGTGCCGTATGCCGTCGCAACCTGACGCGGTCCTCCAGAGGGCTTGCACCGTGTATACGGTTCGAATTCATTATCTTGTCGGTAATCAAACAGCGCTCTCGCCCACGGTTGAAAGGGGACATCGGCGAGTTTCAGCTTTCCAGGAAATCCATCGGGCAAGTTGAACGCTGCTTTGGGGTCCTTGGGATCGAAGTGATCGACGTCTGCCAGACGCGAACCCGCGGGCTGCCACAGGCCAGTCTCGCCAGGCGGCGGCCCGAAATCGGGCCGGCCGTCTGGATGACGTGGTGTCGGCTTGGCCGGCGTAGGTTGTTGTCCGCGCTGCTGAGAAAGCGCCAGCATCGGCAGAATGACAGCGAGGATTAGAATCCATACGCCCATCGTCAAGTTTCTTCTCATAACGTCGCCAATTTAAAAGTTCACTCGAGCGGTCATGGTAAAGCGCCGATTGCCTGACGCGTTGGTGATTCGACCGAATGTGAGGCTGTTGATGTTCAAGTCAGGGTTCCCGAAGTTCGGATGATTCAACACGTTCGTTGCGACGACGCGAAATTCGAACTCTTTGGTTTCCATGATCCGCACGCGCTTGATCAGATTCATATCAAGCCCGAGAGTGGAAGGACCCTGGATCCACTTCAAGCCGAGGTTGCCGAGCTGCCCGGGCCCTGGGTTGACGAGTATCGGTTGACCTTGAGCATTAAAGATCGCTTTGTTCGTGGATGACCCATTCAGGCCGTTCGCTGAAGTGACGTTGGCGATGGAGGGATCCGGCCCCTGAGTCAATCCAGAGAAATAGAGAACTCCGTTTGCAATCTTAGTCACGCTGCCGGAACTTTTCGGAAAATCTCCGACCAGTACCGGAGTGCTGTTCGTGGTTGCCTGATTGAAGGTTCCGATCGGAGCGGTCACCGATAAAGGAGCACCGGAGACCCAACTGAAAATCGTGCCGAACTGCCACCGTTCAACCAATCGCTGGACGAAGGACGGGCTGCTGCTTAGAAACGCTCGGTTCGCGCCGAAAGGTAACTCGATGGAACCGGTGCTGCTGATGTAATGCGTACGGTGGAAGCCTAAAAGCGCTCGGTCCAGCCGCCGGTTGTTGGGATCGCGATAATCCACGCTTCCATCTCCGTCGTTTTCACCGAGGGCTCTGCTCCACGTGTACGCGGTGGAATTGGTAATCCCGTGCGATAGTCTTTTGGTCAACTGAATCTGGAGTGAATGGTACGTGGAACTTCCTGGATTGGAGTTCACGATGGCACTGCTGAATTGAGGATTCAGCTCCAAGAAATTGTCCGGGAATAATCCGCTGTTGCGGAGCAAACCGCCGCCCTGGCCTGTAACCGTTGTCGAGTTATTCAAGGTCTGGGCCAAAGTCGCCGCTGCGCCGTTTGCCAGGGCCGTCTTGAACAACGTGTTATTCCGTAGCGATGCCGAACCTGTAACAGTCGTTCCATTGATGGTGCCGAGTCCCAGATTGAGGCCTTTCAGCATCTGATCGAACAGAGGAGCGTTGCCGCCCGCTCGCGTCACATTGAATGCATCCAGAAACGGCTGGCCTCCGGGGAGCGCGGCATTAACATTGACCGTGTTCAATGGAATGCCGCCGTAAAGACGGGTTCCTTTCGTGCCGACATAGGACACGTCTAACAGCAGACTGTGCGTCAACTCCCGCTGGATTTCGAAGTTGAAATTCTGGATGTACGGCGTCTTCCGATGGTCGTCGTATGCCTGCATCGTATCCGAACGGCTTCCGTTGAGCGGGGACGGGCGGAGCGGAGGATACTGTTGCGGGATGGGCAGCGCCACGTTGGCGAGAGACAAATAGGTGTTCGTCGTGTAAGAGACACCGTTGGTGCCTGAGCCCTCAAAAGTTCCAGGAATCGCCCCTGCAATTGCCGTAAGGTTGCCGGGCACATTCTTCAGGTTATTGTTCGTATAACTCCAGCCATAGCCGGTCCGCAGCACGGTTTTATCCTTTCCGAACCATGGAAGCTTCCAGCTCAGACCGACAGAAGGCCCGAAATTATTCCAGTTATCGTTGAAGAGTTGCTTGTTCGGCTGGACGGAATTCTTGCCGACGAATTCCACGGTAGTCAGTGCACCGCATGTGATTCCGCACAGCCCGCCGGAACCTCCGGTTGGTCGCGCCGCGAGGCCGTTTTCTTCGTAGGGAACGCCGAACCATTCATAATGAACACCCAAATTCAATGTCAGCGATGGACGGATCTTCCAGTTGTCTTTGAAGAAACTGCTGAACTCGTTGTTATGCCAGTTCCGCCGTTTCAGTTTGACTCCATCGGCGTAGCCCAGGAACACCAGATTCTTTGAGCTGCGAAGGTCGAATCCTTCTGCAATGCTGCCAACGGAACCGGCAAGATCCGTAAGCAGATTCCGGGCTGTGATCTGTGCATTGGCACTGAGCCCGTTGATCGACTGGTCGATATTGGTAACGGGAATACCGCCGGCACCGAAAATGGTCTGGGGAGTAAAGTTGCTGTCATTCCATCCGTCGGACCCGGTGACGCGATATTCGCCTCCAACTTTGAACGCGTGCGTGCCTTTCGTCCAGCTGACCGTATCCGCATAACTCCATAAAGGGCTGACGCCACCTCGTGTGGAACCGTCGCCGGCTGACCAATTGAGAAAATTACTTGGGAAGAGAGTCGTCACCGGCTGGAAGGGAATGCCGTTGTTGACGGGAAGCAGCTTCAACGCCTGCAGCCCTTGCGGCCCTGGATTACCTTCGCTGTCTCCAGCTCTTCCGACGTACCAGGGCGCCCAGCTCGAAATAGAAGACCTGCGGTTTCCTACGCGCAATTCGTTTACCAGCGAGGACGACAGCGTTGACACGAGCGAAAAATTCAACACTCTCGGCCATCTGTCGTTCGCTCCGTTAAAGCCGCCGGGCCAGTTCGTAATACCCGCTTGAGCGGTCATGTCCAGGTCACGCTCCCACGTATAGATCGCACTGAATTTGTGATTCGCATTGAAATTGTGGTCCATGCGAATGTTGACCTGATCGCGATTCGTGTCATAACCATTGCCATTGGCCAGTTCCTGCCCGCTGATCCTCTGAGTAAAACGGATTCCAGCAGTATTCAAACCATCGCCAACCGTATAGTCGTTGGGCAACGGCATTCGCGATAGCAGTGTGTTTTGAACGAAACCGGTCGGATCAAATCCGGTTCGAACCGGATCACGCGTGAATACATTGAACGATTGCAAAGCTCCGGTGGCTTTTGCCGGTTGCACTGGGTTGCCGTTGCGATCGACGCTCGGCGTGTTCGAAACGGCGTTTCCGTTATCAACGCCCGGGAAGAAGCGAAAGACGCCTTGACGGGCAAGAGGCGTAAGGACTGTTCCGACGAAACTCTGTTTCAAGATGTCGCGCTGTTCGTCAAACAGGAAGGGAAAAATGTTTTATTCTTGATGATCGGTCCACCGACGCGGCCACCGAATTGATTTTCATTCTCCCAGTTTTTCTTGACGCCGTTGAAATTGTTGAACCATTGACTCGCGTCGAGCGCGGAATTTCGATTCGTCCAGAACACGCTGCCTCGGAAATCATTGGTTCCCGAGCGAGTCACCATCTGCACTTGCCCGGAGCCTCGTGACGCCTCGGCATCGACCGGAGCCGTAATGACCCGCACCTCTTCGACAAGGTCGGGGCTCACAAAGGTTGCTGAAAACGCGCCGAAGTCATAGCGCCCATCCGACACGACGAAACCGTCGCGCGTCGTATTGACGGCGCTGAGCCGGTTACCGGCGAAATATCCTTCGACGTTGGCCCCTGCCGGCCCGGCGCCTGGTGTCGTTACAAGCAAATCCATCACATTGTTCATGCCCAGTGGCAGATCACGCACTTGCGTATCGGGCAATACGGCACCGACCGAGGAGGAAGACGTCGCAATCAAGGTGTCGGCGGTTTCGGTGACCTCGACCGACTGTGCTACACCACCAACCTGTAATGAAAAGTTGAGTCGGACCTGCTGTGAAACGCCGAGAACGACATTGTTATATGTCTGCGATTGAAAACCCGAAAGCTCTGCGGTGACTTTGTATGTTCCCGTTTGAAGGCTGGCGAACTGATATGCGCCGGCATCATTCGTGATTACGCTGGTGACAATCCCGGTACCCGTGTTCGTAGCAGTTACCGAGACGCCCGGAATGAGAGCGCCGGATGCGTCCGAAACCGTTCCGCCCACTGTCGCATTACTGCTTTGAGAAAACGAAAGAACTGGGCACAAATAGAGGATAGCGATCAACACTACTGTAAGGAATTTCATAGGGGTGGCCTTTCAGTAATCTCAATAGGTTTAGTTCGTTTTTGTAAGGGCGCGATACTACTACCACAAATGAGTAAAGGAAAGGCCTATTTGATATGTCAATCCGATTACAAAAACTCCTGAACTGCTTGGCTGCTAAGTGGAGTTGTTTGTTAATGGATAGTTCTGCTGCACCATCGCTTCTGCAAAACCCGGGTCGTGGAAAACCACACTACTTTCCTTCGGAAATGCATTGAAGCGGTCCGCGAAGGCCCGAGTTCATAAAAACGAGTCCATGGTGAGGGTACCGCTTTTGAACACCGACACGGGATGGGAACAAAATGTTCCGCTGCCGACGCTTGCTCCAATCAGCGACGAGACTCCTTCTTATCGCAAGACGCGCGGAAAGCTCGTGCCTGGGACAACTTTCGTGCCGAAGGAAGCAGCAGATTGGATGAGGTACTTGGCAAGTTGGTCCTCCCTGCGCTAGGCCGTTGCGAGTAGTCTTAGAATTTCGTAAATGACTAAGCCCTGCCTCGCCCCGCTTCGGTCTGGTAAAATTCTGGGATCCTCAAAATTCTTGAAGTTTCTTTGGAACAGTGTACTTTAGGAATTGTCTGTGGACACAATCCGCAGATGATTTCCTCCACCACCCCACCTTCCCCCGCGAGGTAACTCGCGGGGTCTTTTTCGATTGAGGCCGCCGGACGGACGAACACTTGTAATCGGTGACTGAAGGTGTGGAAGCCTGTAGTAGACGTTGACGTTCACCGATAATGCGGGGAACAGTCCGCAGGTGGTGAACCTGTCGGCTACGGGGCGCTAGGGGAGTATGACCTCGCCTATTTTGATGATCCAAAGATCGGCTGAACTCTTCCTCAGTCCCAAGATCATGATGAACATGTAACATCCCGTTCACGAACGGCTGATAGCGTCGCCAGCTGAACGTCCGACGGGATCATGGGCGACTCGGAAATTCTGATTGTTGAAGCCGAGCCGGAACTGGCCGATGTACTGCGTCTGGGATTTGAACGGATCAACCATTGCATCGCAGTGGCGCGAGACGGAGATGACGCTCTCAGAACAATGGCAGAGAATGCGCATTTCGAGCCATTGTGCTGGATGTGCTGCCGGCGCCGGTATCGACGGCGCCAGGTGTCAGTAACGCAGCCGGCTGTTTAGGTGGAAACGATCCGACCCTGTTCGGCACGAAACCCGATTTGCTCGGACTTGAATCCGATACGCGGCGGTGCATGTCAGCCTGCGACGATGGCAACAGCGACTGGATGCAATTTCGGCAACTAGTTCGTCATTTAGTTGGTGGGCTGGAGCTCAATCGAATTTCGATCGGCGTTTGTGTGGGAAACACCACTTCCTGGCCGGGCGCAACAACGTTTGAATGGATCGAGCGGCCGGCGACATAGAAACCTAATACAGGCCCGATCGGCGCCAGGAACCGGCCCATGGCAGTACCCAGCAAGCCGAATCCAACACCTCCTGAGATGAGTCTGCCTGCGTAGTTGTTGCGACAAGCGCCAGTCGGGACGTGATGAACCCTGACGGGTTCGCGTCCCTCGGCTCCGTTCATTGCCAGGAGGGTGCTGATCGCGGGCATGAGAAAGCGTTTTTTCGAAGAAGCGCCGGATGTTCCGCCTTCCTCATCGAGTTGAACTGCGCCATCCCTTCGTGTTCACTTCGACGCCGTCCAGCCGGCGTTCGACATTCTGCGCACCGCCGTATCAACGCTTCCGGGCAGACACTTCGGCAGCTGAATACGGGTAAACATGAAAGCGAGTTTTCCATTCCGGTGCCAGTGTCGTGCCGCTTGAGCCTGCACAACATTGCCCGCAATTCGCTGCCTTTGGGAAAAAGGCGATGGTTGTCGGCGGAAAAAAGCGGTCGCGTGAGGACGGCTTGACTTCTGTGCCGTGACTTGCTAATCCGCGAATCGAGCGACGGGAATCAAACGCGCCGCAATGATGGAATCCGGCGGCCGGCTCGGTACCCCAGTTCGGCAAGATCCGGGGCGCCGAAACCGACACCTCGCCAAATTCGATGGGAGCTTCGTAGACTCGGCGTTGAAACGGCTCGCCGAACCAAGTACTGCGGATGCCACGGTGCATAGGACCAGATCTCATACCTTCACCCGATCCATTTTGCCGGGCGCTTTGATGGCGTGATAACGGCGCGTTTTCGCGTCGATTTGCTGACGGGCCGCTCTCCGTTGCAGTGCGACTTTCCTTTTTTCTGTTCGCCGTTCCTGTACTGAAGCGAACCACATGTCGCTTCCAGGAGTCACCGAAGTCTGGATGGCGTATCGATTTGAGTCGTTCAGCATCAGTGTGTCGAGGTGAGCTGCAGGTTCGCGCAGCGGCGTAAAGTTGCCGCCCGAGCATCGACGTAATCGCATTCAGCGAGGCGCGCTCTTGAAGCCGGTGATATAAACACCGCGGCGCCTCCGGGAGAACTTCACGATCGAAGGCAAAACCGGTTCGACAATACGGCCGTGTACAGGTTGGTCTCTTCTGAAAGCGAGTTTCTCGGCCAGGATCACGCGCAACGGTGCGCCTTCCTGCACGACAGCTTTGGACGGACTGGGTTGGAACGGCGTCCGATAGGGTCTGGGCCCGAGCCACGGCACCGGATGCTGACCAAAGCACACAGAGCCGATGCACGGCCGCAGCTGGTGGTAAAAAACATTGGGTATACCTCTTACCGATACTTTCAATTACTGGCGTTTGGTGCGACATAGCCTTTGCGGGCGCGTACCTGCAGGGCTTTGCCATCCTTGCCTGTCGCGAGCACTTTGACGGACGGAACGCTCCATCGTGAGAGCGGTTTTTCGAAAAATAGCCAATGCTGTATTGGTCGCGGATTCCACCTGCAATTTTGCGCCAGATGCCGTCCAACTCACTCGAGGTTCTTCGCATGGTACGCCTCACCCGCCGTCAGTTTGCCAGCTCTGCGAGTACTTTCGGGTTCTGATCTTTGTCATCGGGATCATCGATGTCAATGGTGTAGATCGTGGCATTCGATTCTGGGCCAGAGCTCAAGACATTGTTTTCCGTCGTGCCGCTGGCATTGTCTCCGCCGTCGCTGATGATGACCAGAGCCTTCCGTTGAGGGTGCCCGCTCCGAAGATGCTTCAACGCTGCGGTGACAGCATCGTAGAGGGCTGTCTTGCCTTCGGCTCTCGTATTTCCCAATGCTGTGCGAATTGATTCGAAAATCGCTCGTGAAAGGCATTCCGCTGGAAGTCCCATGAAAACGCGCTCATTGAAATTAACGATAAACATTTCATCGTGCGGATTGCTGGATTCCGCAAACGCCAGGCCGCATCGACACTTCCGGATCGTCTGCGGCGCATGCTTCCGCTGTTATCGATGACCAGGCCGACTGTGGCAGGGATATCTTCAGGACGGACGAATTGGATAATTTGGTCCTGGTCGTTTTCAACGATCCGGAAATCGTCCTTCGACAATTCCCTGACCGGATGACCTTTGGAGTCGGTGACCGTGACGTTGAAAATCACCAGGTCGACTTCGACGGACAATTTGAAATTGCGCGCCGCGGATCCCGAATCCTGCTGGCCTGTCGCCAGTTCTGCCAGACCTATTAAGAGAACTAAGCCGATTGCAAACTTCATGCTACTCACTGCAACGCCAGCTCATCGCGTCATTTTCTGGAGACATTCTATCCATTGTAGAACGACTCCATGAACGCATTGTCATCGGGATTGCCCTTGTACAGAGTGTTTGTCTTGAGCATCGCGAATCCGTCAGCGGCTAACACAGAAGTGCTACTCGCAAAACGCCTTCACATGCAAATTTCTACTACTTCCGTCCCACGAGGCGAAGCCGCGCTGTGAATGCACGGTGCTGGCCGCCGCCGAAGGTCAAGAAATTCGCCGCGTCAACGTTATCGATGACGGAATTGTAATTGTTGTGCCCGGTGGCGTTGATTACAGACAAACGCACGGCCCAGGCGTACCCGAAGATCGGCAATCGTTTTTCGGCGCCTATGTTGAGATTCAAGTACGAGAGATAACGGAAGGCGTTTGCAGCGCCTGCGAGCTGATACTGCGAATTGACTGCACTGAATGGAAAGCCTGTGTGGTATTCGGCAAAGTAGCTGAATAAAATATTCCAGATGTTCGTTTGAGTTGCACCACGTGAAATCAAACGATGCGGCGTATCCCACGCCAGCGGCCCGGCAGCCTGCGGCGCCAATCGAAAGTCTTCAAGCGCATAATCGAAGACCTTATTGGAATGGGATCGGGAGTACCTGTAATCGACCATGACCTCCGCCCCGTCGCGCAGCGAACGCCGCAACGAAACATCCACAGAGCGGTATCGATCGCGGCGGGTATTGGTGAGTACCAAGTCCTGGCGAAGAGGATCTGCTGAAAGGTTATCGTAGACCAGGCCATCGTGCTGGAGATGCTCCATGACATGGATGGCCGAAACCGTGCGATTCCCCCATTGTTGTTGCCATTCTGCGCTCGCCGTCTGAAAGTACGGCTGGTTCAACGGTGCTCTGCTGGAAAAGGAAGTGACGATTGGAGCAGCTGAGCTTCCGAGCAGGTCGATACGCTCCTGGTCATAGCCCTGCGCAACGAGTGATAGATAGACAGGCTGGTAATACAGGCCCCAGCCGGCACTGAACTTTGTTGACGGGCGCGGAAGCCAATTCACGATGAGACGCGGCTGCACCAGGGACTGCTGGACAAAGTCATTCCGGTCCACACGAAAACTCGAATCCAGAATTATGGAGCGGGCAAACTGCCACGAGTCCTGGACGTAGGCGCCCGCTTGAGCTTCCGATGCCGAAAGTTGAGAAAGGCCAGAAAAGCTGCTGCTCCTTATTATTGTTGAATCGGTCTGGCGGATTTCGACCGGCTGGCGATCCGCGGTCTGGTCCAGATGAGTGCTTTCGATATTCAGTCCGGCCTGGAGCTTGTGAACGCCATGCCAATGCCGGTCTGTGAGGGTGAGATCGCTGTGCCCCTGCCAGCGATGGCTGCCCTGCAATAGGCTCTCGAAGTAATTTCCTTGCGGACCGGTCGGCGTCAACACGTATGTTCCCAGTCCCTCGGGAAGACGCTCGGTACGGTCCGCATCCGACGCGACGCCAAATTCGAAAAGCCCGTGTGGAAGCACGACTTGATCTTTCGCAGACACGAAGTACCGGCGTCCATGCAAGTCCGTAGTCGTTGATGCCGGAGCAAAAGGACCCAGCCCTGTCCGGCTTGCGCTGTCGCGGTTGTACAGGAAATTGGCCTGAATCGATTGCGAGGGCGTCAGGTTGTATTGCGTACGAAAGAGATTGTCACCCGCCCAGTCCTGAGAAGTATTGCTTCCCCGCGGCAATTCGGAAACGAGAGTGAAGTCATGTTGCAGGCTCGCGCTGTCGGAGAACCAGGATCGTCCCTTCTGAATCGGTCCGGCAAATGTCACTCGTGGAAACCAGTTACCGAGGTGTGTGCCCTGTTGAAGACTGAGCGATGGGAAGAAATTCGTCGTTCCGAAACGCCAATGGTCGTCGCCGGTATCGGTCTGTAGCGCGAGTACGCCAGCGCCGGCACCCGGGAACTGAGCGCCATAACGGCCCGTGGCGACATCGACGGACCGAACAGAATCCACATTCACACGAGCATTAAACAGTCCACTGGCAGGATCGTTGATCTGGAAGCCATCGAGCAAATAGACGGTATCCTCTGAATGTGCTCCCGCGACGTGCAGCAGTCCACTGTTGTCCTGAACGATACCGGGAATCGCAGGTAAAGCATTCTGCAGTGTGTGAGAACTGGGGACGGGATCCTCGCGGATTTCGTGGGCGACGAGTTCATCTTGATGCCGCGTCTGTTGAGGATCCACATCGTGTGGCGATGCAACAACGTCCACATGCGAGTGCAACTCGTATTCGTGGTTCAGCGTGACCGTGACCTCCGGCCCGTCCGTCGTTACCTTGGCGGCGTATTCGTTCAATCTGAAGAAGCCATTTTTCTCGAACTTCAAACGGTAATCGCCGGCGGGCACCGCTTCAAAGCGGAATCGGCCGAGATCGTTCGTTGACGTTCGGTCTGCCGTCGATCCGATGAACAACGTTACTTCGACGCCGCTGAGCGGTTGTCCCGTCTCGTCTTCAACAATTCCAGCGAGTGAAGGTGGGGTCTGAAGAGCTTCCAGGGGTACTGCGAAGGCAGCTGCAACATAGCTCAGTAAACACCACAGAGCAAAAAACCTATGCATCTGCAAAAACCGGCGTCATTGTACATCAATTACAGAGGTGACGCTGACACGTTTAGGCGTACACAGTGAGGGAAAGGGGTTATGAATATCCGGTTGTTGTGTCTGTAACGGTTCTGGGCATCGCCCTCAATTTGTGGACACAGAAAGCGTCGGCGCCCGTCGTCAATGGCGCCATGGCAGCGCCGCAAACGTAGGTGAAAACGGAGATCCGGATCTACCAGACAACATGGACCTGTAACGAGTGCATCGGCACACATCACGGCGGGCCGCGGTTTCGACGGAAGAAAGTTCCAGGCCAGGTTCCTTGGCCTGTTAAACCTGTTAGGCGAACCGGACAAAGCACGACCGTCTTCCCACGTTTGAGGATGCCGTTATGCGTAAACGATCTACAGGACGGCTTCAGCAGCTACGTCCCGTTCGGCTGACTGAGTCCGCCTTTTGCGCCAGGCCCAAAGTCTGCGCAAGGATAAACCAATGCCGGTGTAGACCATCACCGCAGCGCCCGCGGCGGCAAAGCCAGCGATCGTTTGTCCCAGGAGACCGAGGGTCTCGCCGGTATGCGTGAAACGCGCGAGCTGGCGAAGCCGCGCTCCAGTGCTGTTGCTGAAAAAATCCGCCACATTCATCACACGGCCCTGGCGATCGACGGCGAGAGTCGATCGTAATTGAGGCTGGCCGCCGTCTCCGCGGTCAATGCTGAAGTTAAACGGAGCGTTGGCATTGGCCGAACCCTGGACGCGAATCGACTTCCACCCGGAGACTTGTTGCTCCGCCTTACTCCAGGCCAGATTGAGACCGTCCCAGTTAGCTGGCGCTCCATTGCCAAACCCACCCGGGAATCCGGGGCCGCCCCGGCCTTCAGGCGCCGGGCCCGGAGCTGGTCCGCCGCGCGCGGCATTTCCTCTTTCGGGACCGGCACCTCTGCCGCCGCCCCGCGGGCCAGGACCGAATTGCGGAGGCAGGGGGCTGCCAGTCGCCGTATAGAGGAGGTTGCTCGCCCAGGTGTAGGACATAATCACGCCACTGCCAACGATGAGAACCAAAGGCACCCAGCACCAAATGCCGATAACACCTGAGTTATGCACAGGATGATTAAAAGCGGAGGAGAGTTGGAAAAGAAACCATTTGGTGACCCCACAAAACGGGATTAATAACGAATTTCCTTGAGCGCGAACTCAGGGGAAATTCAATCCCGGGAGGTCACCCAAATGGTGACAAGCAGAAAAGAGAATAGAAGGAAAAAGCCTACCAGACAAGGATTTCAGGAGAGCCCTTCGGGGCCCAATAAAATCGACGCTTCCACGCCATACCAGTTCAATGGAAAGAATCTTACCGCCTACGGCGGGTTACTTCCGGTAGCGACGATGTTGGAGAAGCTGGGATTCCAAGCTCTGGTGGAGGACATCATCACCAGCAATCGTGAGACTCGGGTGATGAGCTTGTACAAGTTCGTGCTCGGTATCGTGCTGGGGCTCTATGTCGGATTCCCGCGATTGAATCAACTGCGCTTCATCGCCGGCGATCCGATGTTGACGGGGATTCTGAAAGAGCCGCGGCTGCCGCCGCAGTCGACATTGTGGCGGTTTCTGACATCGCTGCACTTGAATGTGGCCGTGCAGATTTTGTCCATTCAACGAGTGATGCGGCAGCGCGTGTGGCAAGCGGCCAACATCGGGTTGCAGGCCGTAACCTTGGACACCGACACGACCGTGCACACGCTCTACGGGAATCAGATGGGCGCGCGCAAGAGCTACAACCCGAAGAACAAAGGTAAGAAGAGTTATCAGCCCATGCTGACGTTCATCGCCGAAACACGCGAATACGTGTGGGGCGAATTGCGCAACGGCGATCGTCCGACGGGAAAGCAGATTTACGATCATCTGAAGAATGCGATCGCGGCCCTGCCTTCCGGCATCCACCAAGTATCCGCGCGGGCTGATTCGGGATTCTACTGTGCCGAAGCTGTGGACGCGTACGAAGAAGGCCATTGTGGATTCGTGATCGTCGCCCGGAAAACCTCCCGACTGGTCGAGCAATTGGAGCAGGCCGAATGGAAGCTTTCGCCGAAAACGGACGCCGACGAGCAATGCGAGTTTGTCTATCAGCCTGATGGTTGGAAAAAGTCGTACCGATTTGTGGCTTTACGTTATGCCAATAAGGAGGAAGAGGAACCGGCCGATGAGGTTCAGTATCAACTGTTCGAAACGCGTCCTTATAAATACCGCGTCTTTGTAACCAATCTCCGAGACCCCATTCCCTTGGTGGTGTGGTTCTATAACCAGCGGGCCGGGGCCGAGAACCTGATTAAGGAAGCGAACAACGATGCCGGTCTGGCTGCCCATCCTTCCGGCCGCTTCGACGTGAACCGGAATCACTTTCAATTGGCGATGCTGGCATACAACCTAAACGCGTGGCTTATGCTCTTGAACCGCGAGCCGCAATCTGACGTGAACGCGCTGAAGCATACGACGCTGGCCACCTCGCGGCTCCGCTTTCTCTTCATCGCCGCCAAAATCTGGCGTCATGCCGGCCGTACCGGCGTCAGCTACAGCGATCACTATGAAGAGAAGGCCACTTTCCAGCGTTTGATGACGCGATTGCGAAACATCGCTTCGCGACCATCCGGGTTCATTCCCGTCATCGCCGCCGCTCTGCGTTGAGTTCCATCTTCGGCCGTGCATAGAAATCTATGCACAGACTGCAACTGCAACAGCCGACTCAAGCATTTGGAAACGAATCGAGTCGGACGCTCACTACGGAAGGCTACTTCATCGCATACTCAGTGCTGAACTGACTCCATCATCTCGAAGCCTTCAGCGCGAATTTCATCACCTCGCCGGCGAATCAGTACGATTGTGTGCATAACTCAGGTAACATTGTGCCAGTTCCAATCGCGCGCTTTGCCTGTCAGTCCACCACGGAACCACAGAGACGGCCGGATGTTCTGCCAATTGAGCTTGCGCGGTATCCACAAGAAAAACCCGCTCAGCACCATTCCGAAAAAGACGAGGTTCGCTGCGTCCGCAATGGACTTGCCGGTCGTGCGATTCTCTGCGGAAGTCCCCAGCCATCGATGCCAGTCCTCCATGGTTCGGAAAAATGTCCGCGCGCGCGACTGATTGCGTTCACCTGGCACCGGCGCCTGGCTTTTGGCGAGGACTTCTCCCGTGTAAGGATTGGCATAGATTGTCCCTGCGCGACCTAGAGAGACTTCGACCGGTTCGGCCGTTCCCGGATGGACAGTGAGCGCGGCAGGCGAGACAGATTGCTGCTCTTTGACTTTAGAGATCAATGTCTCCAGCTGGAGTCGGGCCGCACCCGCAGGCGGGGTTATATGAATATCCGACCGCTCGAGCCAGGCGTTGATCTGCTTCTCATATGTCAACGCAACTCCTGTCACACACATGGTCAGAATGATGAGTCCGGCAGAAATCCCGGCCGTTAGATGCATCCAAAACAGGATTTTTCGCATGCTTGAGCGCCTTTCTTGAGAAAGTGGCTTACCTGGTTTGCATTATTGATCGCGCGAGTCTACTTCATACGGCAAGCAAAGACAAACGCATCGGCGCAAAGAAACGCGAGTGATTCAGCACCGAATCCTACGAGCGGATCGTCTGGCCGCCCCCTCCGTCATCCCCAGCGATTCACTCAATCGAACCGCTTCGACCTTGAACTCATCCATGTACTGTCGATTACCTGCCAACTCTCTTCTGCCCATTTCCTTCTCCGTTCATCAGCAAACGTTAACAGTTGTTTGATGTACGTCAAACCAGGGCAAGGTCAGTCCAAAATCGGTCCTGAATGTTTATCAATTGTTGCACGCCATGTTCGAAGTCGCAGCGGCGCACGATCTGGTGGAAAGCAATCCCGTACGTCGGAAGTTGCATCGGCCGCAGCACAGACACAAGAAGATGCCGATTTGGAGTGCTGGAAACGTTCAGAACATTCTCCAGGAAGTGCCAGGGCGCTGGAAGGTCCTCTTCTGGTGCATTGCGCTGACGGGGGTTCGTGCGGGCGAATTGTTGGCGCTTCAGTGGAGGGACATCGATTGGGATGCAAAAACGATAACTTTCGGGAAGAGTTTTTGGAGGGGCCGGCTTCAAGATTCGACGAAGACTGGTCAAGAGCACGTCAGGCATATGCCGGGATCTCTCGAGCGTGTCCTGGTGAAGCATCTTGAAGGTTCCAAAAATATCGGCCCCGATGATTTCGTGTTTTGTAGATCCGATGACGATCCTCGTCCACATGACCCAGATCATTTGAGAAGGGAAGTGCTCTATTCGGTCCTCGACCGGTGTGGCATCAAGCGCACGCCTCGCGCAGACGGATTCCATGCGTTTCGCCGGGCGGCCAGCAAGTATCTACGAAAGGTGAGTGGGCTTGAAATGGCCGCCGTGCAGCTCGGGCACAAGCGGATGACAACCACGGATGAGCATTACAACGATCGAGACATGGATGATTTGAAGAAGGCGGCGGAGTTGATCGAGGGGGCGTTTTGGAAGGATTTTGTCCCCGAAGGTTAGTTTTGCCCCCGATTGTTTTGCCCCCGATTTGTTAAGAGATGATGAATTCGGCTTGTAACTCAAATAAAAAAGGCTTATGAGGCCGCCCGAAATTGCGGGGGAAGGATTTGAACCTCCGACCTTTGGGTTATGAGTAGAACTTAACAATTACCCGTGCTGTCTTTTCAACCGTTTAGTATGCCGATGATAGCTGGTTTTTGCCGATATTTGGCGTGTGTTGCCCACCAAACTGTGAGGTGCTCCCCAAAAATAGGACCAGTGAATAAGGTGTAAAATCGCGGCCTCGGAACGGAGCAGGTAATGAAGACGAGGGCGAAGCAGAGGCGGAGTTTCAGCGCCGAAATGAAGGCGAGAATCGCGCTGGAAGCGATCAAAGGTCAGAAGACGATTCAGGAAATTGCGTCGCATTACGGAGTGCACCCCAATCAGGTCACAAACTGGAAGCGGCAAGCGATTGATGGAGTGCCGGCGGTATTTGCCGATCGGCGATCGCAACCCGACACGAGCGAAAGTGCGTTGAGGGCGGAGCTGTACCAGCAGATCGGGCAATTGCAGGTCGAAGTCGACTGGTTGAAAAAAAAGTCCGGCCTGTCGCGTTAAGCCAGAGGCGGGAATGGATTTCCTTAGACAACGAGCTGAGCATTCGGCAGCAGTGCGGATTGTCTGGCGTCTGGCGGTCGGGACTGTATTACGAAGCCGCACCGGAGACAGCGGAGAATCTGCGATTAATGCGACTGCTAGACGAGCAGTACACGCGGACACCGTTTTACGGGGTCCGGAAGATGGTCTGGTGGCTAGACGAGCAAGGGTACCTGGTCAATCCAAAGCGGGTGCGGCGGTTGATGCGTCTGATGGGCTTGGAGGCAATCTATCCCAAACCGCGGCTGTCGCTTCCGGCGCCGGGACACAAGATTTATCCGTATCTCTTGCGGGATCTCACAATCAGCCGACCGGATCAGGCGTGGTGCAGCGACATCACCTACATTCGATTGCGGGGAGGATTCATCTTTCTGGTGGCAGTGATGGATTGGTTCAGCCGCTATGTGTTGGCTTGGGAGGTATCGGTCTCACTGGAAACGTCATTCTGTGTTTCAGCGCTGAACTGGGCCTTAGAACGCGGATGCCCGGATATCTTCAACACGGATCAAGGATCGCAGTTCACGAGCCACGACTTCACGGGCCGGTTGGAGGATCGCGGCATCGACATCAGCATGGATGGACGTGGACGCGTGATGGACAACATTTTCATCGAACGTTTGTGGAGGACGGTGAAGTACGAAGAGATCTACCTGAAAGACTACCTGGACGTGCCGGAAGCGATGGCGAATCTGAAAATCTAGTTTGGTTTTTACAATCACGAGCGCCCTCATCAGGCATTGGGTTATCAAACACCGGCCGCGATCTCGTAGTGTTCAAATTCACGAAACCGCCATCTCGGGAGTCCCTTCTGACTTTAGCTTCGGTGAGAGGCTTAAATGAACCGGAGTATTCTTACTGCCAGACGTGATGGCGGGATAACCTCAGACGCAGGACGCCATCATCACGTAAATGGCCGCGATCACATTTTTGTTCCCTGACCATACCGACCGCCGTCACGCCGCTTCGCACTCGTTATCATTCAGTCGATCGCGGCTTTGATGCTGGCTTATCTTTCCCTGATTCGACGCAGGCGGCAGAATCAGTCGGTTTTCGAGCTCCCCGACACGCGGTTCCGTCCGATAACGGCAACGAGCCCGTACATATCCATCGGCTACAACGCGGTTGCGCCTTCGTTCATGCAGTGCCCGCATGTCCGCAATGTGGACCTCCTTGCCGACACCCCGAATCCTCGACATTTCGTCCGTTTCTCGCGCAGTCCTCGCAATGTACAAGCGGTGAGCGGACACTTTCATAAACCAGAACATCACCAATGAAACCAAACGGGAACGCTTAGACACATCGATGCTGAAGAAGTCGCTAGCCACGATCTGTTCCCAATGTCTTTGCAGGAACTCTTTCCATGTCGTCTTTTGCACGCGTTCCGGAGCGGGCTCGATGCCATGCCTTTTCAGAATGTTCCGGACCGTGTTGTGCGCCAAATCGTGCCCGAGGTTGGCCAAGGCTCCCTGTATCCGGCGGTAGCCCCACGAGCGATTCTCTTCGGCCATGCGGACAGTCAAAGCAGCAATGTCGGGGCGCGTTGCTGGCCGACCGCGAGGTCGGCGCGGACTGACAGTGTGCTTGCCGGCAATCAAATTTCGGTGCCACGTCAACAGAGTTTCCGGCGTTGCAATTGTCGCTAGTTGCTCCAAGGCTTTACGCTCTAACTTTTTCGCTTTGGCCGCCAGTCGTCGTCGTTGGTCATCATTGAACATCAGACGCCGGTTGCCGATTTGCTCTCGGAGGACACGATTCTCCTCGACCAGATATGCGATGACCTGCTCCTGATGCCCGCTCATCCATCGAGCGATGGCAAGCACCACAACTGAAAATGGATCCAACGAAGAGAGGGAGCCCACGGCTGATACTATGCACGCGCCCCACGTGAGATCTCAAGCAATCTCAACGAGATCGAATTTTTGAACACTACGGGCGGTCTATGACCGCCCTTTCTGACTGGAATCAATGAAAAACGGGCGGTCATAGACCGCCCCTACAGCGCCTGCGTCGTTTTAGAAGGGTTTTTCAGCAGATTGCTAGGGCTGTTCGGTCAGCGCCCGCGGTCCGTAGGTCGGGACCGGCAAGCCGAATTCCAGAGCTCCCAAGTCCGGCGCAGTCCCCGTGTAGCCATCCGTAATGCCCGGTAAAACCATGCCGGCATCGACGGCCGCTGAGTTGGCGGTAAGGCTGAAATCGTAGTCTTCGGGGCGATATAGGCGGGTGGGGTCGCCCTTCGCCGGCGGACTGGCCTTCCGAAAGATCGACCAATCGATCATGCGGCTGTGAGAATCCTGTCCGGTTCGCTCCGAATAGGTCTTGAGCGAGGGGAACGATTGCACGGGCCGCGCGGCCCGTGCGTTGTAGTCGGCTGCTGTGCCAGACGGGGCGGCCCACGCGAACAATGAGGAACCGGCCGCCGCGGCAAAAAATCCGTTGAAGTCCGAAGTGGACCACGGCGTGAAAGTTTCGATGGAGAACACTTCCGGCCAGCTTCCTTGCCCCAGGATCAGATTGTTGCGGAAATGAAGATTGGATGCCGGGCCCATCTGATGGGCTTCCGACAGCAGCGTGTTGTTGTAGATGAGCACGCCCGCGGAATCGGCCGTGAGTTTCAGGGCGCCGCCCTCCGGGGCGTTATAAACGATATTACGGATAAAGTAGATCGGACCGCCGAGAGCCGGTTGTGTGGACAATGCGCGATGCGCCATGTTGAAGCATCGATTTCCGATGACTCGCAAGTTCTGGGCGCCGCCGTCGGCTTCGATGCAGTTATCGTCGACGTTTCGGATATCGTTGCCGATGATGTCGTTCGAAACGGGCATGACCGGATGGTCCGGCCAGCCATCGGGATCGCCGTAAGTCGCGTGATCGATGCCGTCGTGAAAGTTCTCGACCCGGTTATGCGTGATGACATGACCGGAGCCGTAGACCTTCACGGCGTACTCCGAGACCAGCGGTTGAGGGAAGCCGGGCAGGTTCTGCCAGGTGCGCCCAATCCATCCCATCAGGCGCGTGGGATCATTGCGGCCGATAAAAACGTTGTCGGCGATATAAAAGTCGCGCGCCCCACCCCAGTCGCTGAAGACGCCGCGCCCGACATTTTCCAGCCTTGAATTTTTCAGGGTAAATCCGATGGCGCCCAGGATGCGCTTGCGGCCGAGGAGGAAGGCGACGTCGGTATTGCGGACCGTAATCCCTTCGAAGTAGTTGTAGTCTGCAGCCGTGAGGTCGAACAGAACAGCGTTGCCTCCGCCGTCGAAGATGACTTCGCCGTCGCCCGCGGCTTTGATGACGATCGGCTTTTCCGCCGTGCCGTCTGCAGTGAGATAAAAGGTGCCGTCGAACAGCGTTGAATTCGGTCCCGCATAACGCCGGCGATCTTCACGATAGGTTCCAGCGTGGACCAGGATGATATCGCCGGGTTTCACGCGCGGCTGAAACGAGTTGACCCAGTCCGCACCATTCGCGCCCGTGTTATACGCGGCCATCAGGCTATTGAAGTTCGGTTCCAGTTTCACGCCGGTGTACTCGCGCGGATAAACATGATAGACGGCGCCGCCCATCGCCGGTCTGGGTACGGGTCTCGTACGCGCGGTCAGAATGCGTTCGACCGGTTGCCCTTCCTTCGGCGCGTCCGGATCTGAAAGCCGAAGCCGGATGTCGTAAGAGGTGTCTGGATCGAGGCCGAAGACGCTGCCTGCAAACATATTCGGCGCAACGTAATGGTAGGACGCTCCCTGTTGCACCGCTTCGCCCTGCAGTCGAAGGAGGGGCAGGCCATCACGCCACACCGTCTCACCGGTTCGCCGCCAGGCAAGAGCAACCGCCGCGTTGCGATTGTCGTCGCCTTCGATGCGCCACTCCACGCCCAACGCGCCAGTTGTCGGCGGTTCCATGATCACCGCACCAGGTTTCGCCACCATCGTCGTCGGCTGTCCGAACGCCTTGCCAAAGGACAGAAGGACCAGCGCCAGCACTCCGAATTTTCGCATGTTCGACATTATGCCTGATCGTGGCGAGCCCGGTGCGGCCGCCATCACCGAAACAACAACGGCACGAAACCGTGCAGACTTCGGCGCCACGTCTGCCATTCGTGCGCCGTACCAGCCGACTCGAAGTACACGTGCTTGATGCCGTGCTGATCGAGCTTCTCGTGGAATGTACGCGCTCCTTGCACGTTCTCTTCGGTACCGATACTGATGTAGAGCACCTTGACCTGCTTATTGAATGCTTTCGCATCAGCCATGACGCCGTTATAGGCAGTCTGCGGGTCTCCAGTAGCCCCGCCGCTGAATCCGCCGATGTAAGCGAACTTGTCCAGGTTCGCTGTCCCGATCTGCCAGGCCTGCCCGGCGCCCATCGACAAGCCGGCGATCGCGCGGTTTGCCCGATCCTTCAGCGCGCGGTAGTTTGTCTCGACCATCGGAATAATTTCGCGGATCAGAATCTCCGCAAATTGCGCGCCAGCAGCGTTGCCACGCCCCGCTCCGGGTCCGCCTGCGGCCGGCGCCGCGCCGCGGTTCGCGAACAGCGCCGATCCGCCGCCGTTGTCCATGACCACGATCATGGGTTTCGCTTTGCCCTCGGCGATCAGGTTATCGAGGATGAAATTCGCACGGCCCTGCATCGTCCAGCCGCGCTCGTCTTCGCCCGCGCCGTGTTGCAAGTAGAGAACGGGATAGCGCACGTTTGGACTCGTGTCATAGCCAGGCGGCGTGTAGACATAGACCTGGCGCCAGGCGTTGGCAATTTTTGAGAAGTATGGCCGCACACGCACTTCGCCGTGCGGAACATTCTTCGCGTCGTAGAAATCGACGCCCGGCTCCGGAACCTCGATACCACTCGACATCCAGCTGCTGCCAAAGTACGCCTCACTTCCCGGATCTGCTATACGTACGCCGTCGACCAGAAAGGAATAGTAGTGGAAACCGACAACAAGCGGATCCGAGGTGATGGTCCATACCCCCTTGTCGTCTTTCGTCATCGGATGCCGCCCGCCGAGGTTCAGTTCAACCTTGCCGGCTTGAGGCGCCGAGAGGCGAAACCGCGCCCGGCGATCGGAATTGATTTGTGGATACTCGGCGCCCGGGACGTTGGAGGTTACCGGTTTGAAGCCGGCGTCACCGGAGGCCTGACCGAACACGAGCCCGGTCGCAAGAAGAAGCGGGATCGTCAATGCAATCGCTACAGTTTTCAAGCCATCCTCCATTTCATTTAAAAAGCTGTTGGGCGAACCGGTTCAGGCTTCTCCGCCAGGTTTGAAACTCATGCGCGGTGCCGGGGGACTCGTAGTACACGTTCTTGATTCCTGCTTTGTCGAGTTCCTCATGGATGCTGCGGCCGGTCGAAGCGGCTTCCTTGGACCCCATGCTCACGTAAAACAGCCGCACTTTTTTTGCGAACTCGTCGGGTTTGCGTAGAAGACCGTTGTAGCCCGTTTCGACACCAGGGAAACCGAACGGGGCACTGAAGATTCCGATGTAAGCGAACTTATCGAGGTTTGTCTGTGTGATCTGATACGTTTGCGTCCCGCCAAGCGACAGTCCGGCGATGGCGCGGTGCTGGGGATCGGGGAGGGTGCGATAGGTTTTGTCGATCATCGGCATAACGTCATTGACGAGGGCCGTGACGAACGGCATCATAGGTAGACCTCGTCCTCCGGTTCCACCTCGCGGCGCGCCACCAGGAGGCGGTCCGCCTGCAGGAGGAGCGCCGCGTCCGGTCCCGCTTGTCGCTCCTCCTACTCCCGGCGTGATCCCGCCGTCTTCCATCACGACAATCATCGGAACTGCTTTCTTCTCGGCAATCAGATTGTCGAGGATCAAGTTCGTCCGTCCCTGGGTCGGCCACGCGCGCCGGTCCTCACCCATTCCGTGTTGGAGATACAGAACTGGGTAACGCGCCTTTGTGTTCTGATCGTAGCCGGGCGGCGTGTAAACGAAGGCCTGGCGCGTTTCTCCGCTCGCCGTGGTGTACCAGCGCGAACGGATCTCTCCATGCGGCACATCTTTCAGGTCGTAAAAATCGACCCCGGCGTCCGGAATTTCGAGGCCGCTTCTGAAGGTCCCGGCGCCGAAGAAACCTTGACTGTTTGGATCGGCCACCGCGGCTCCGTCAATCGTGATCGTGTAGTAATGGAAGCCCGGATCGAGAGGTTGCGTGGTGCCGGTCCAATATCCATCCCCGCCTTTTGCGAGATCCGTGTTTAACACACGGACCGTCTTGGCATCGGGTGCATAAACGCGGAAAGTCACGCGCCGCTGTGAATCCACCTTTGGGTACTCTTGGCCGGGCGCATTCGTCGACGCCGGTTTAGCATCGCCGGGAGCCGGCGATACAGCATTAGTCTGAGACCAGCAGAACGCGGCGCCCACGAGCATTGCCGCCACGGGCAAAACGATGCGCTTCATCAAAACCTCCTTTTTCTCAGCGTCGGGCCCACCGTCCAGGTCCATAAGGTACACCGCTGCACTTGAGGCTGCGCCCTGCCGGGCTTGCGCTTCGCGGCGGCCTCCTCACATCTGGCCGGTCCCCCCACGCGTAACTCAATTGATCTTCGCCCCCTGATCGTACGGCTTCAGCCGCCGAATCCAGACGTTGCGATAGCGGACGCGTGCGCGCCCCTGGAGTTGCAGAGGCAACTCGGGATCGTGGGCGGTATACACGTGCGGCGTCATGGTCGGCGTGGTTGTGCCGTACAGCTCCGTACGGTTGTGCACCACGACGCTATTCCAGAAAACTGTGAAATATCCGGGCGTTACGTTGCCCGTGAACCTCGGCGCCTCGAACACGATGTCGAGCGATTGCCACTCGCCAGGTTTTCGAGACACATTTACGAGCGGCGGCCACTCGCCGTAGATCGAAGCCATCATGCCGTCTGCATAAGTCCGGTTGTTGTAGGAATCGAGGATCTGTATTTCGTACCGGCCCATGAAAATAACGCCGCCGTTGCCGCGGTCCTGGCTCGATCCCGTCACGTCTGCCGGAATGGCGTACTCCAGGTGCATCTGCACATCGCCGAAACTGTCGCGAGTGGACAAGTTGCCGCCCTGAGCTTCAAAATAGCCGTCGCGGACAACCCAAGTGGCAGGAGACTCGGCGCCATTCTGGGAGCGGTTGAGCCAATGCGACAGGTCCTTGCCATCGAACAGTACGATGGCATCGGAGGGCGCGGGTACGCTCACTGTCTCGCCTGGCGTCACCGCCGGCGGCTGTGGGCGTTCTGGATCATGAATCCGCCATCGCGTGTTGGGATTGAAGGCGGTGTCGGCGAATCCCCACACTTCGCCGTTCGGTCCGCGAACCGGAGTCCCCTGGGCGGCGCCCCCTCGTCCGCCGCGCCCGCCGGCTGGCTGCTGAGTAAACGCCGTTAGAATCAGCAAACTCCCAGCGGCAATAACAAAGACGACGGTCCCGGCGAACACCCTATGCCGGATGACTGAATTGTTGTGGCTACTCATGAAGTCCTCCGCTCTTAGTGAGCCTGTCTGTGTCTTCTGTAGGGGTGGTCTCTGAAGCTGTGACGAACCGGTGAAAAGGCAATGTCCCCTCCTTGAGGGAGACCTTTGCAAAACCGTCCGGATCACTTGTTAGCGCGGTTTATCAAAGTGTGAATGAATTGCTGGGCGCTACTCCCCTCCTGATACAGGAGGGGTGCCCGAAGGGCGGGGTGGTCACTCACAAATCATGTTGATTCGAAAGCGACCACCCCGGCGCTGCGCGCCACCCCTCCTATGCCAGCTATGCCAGGAGGGGAGTTCTTGCCCGCACCGGTATCAATTCATTCACACCTTCATGGACCGTCCCTACAGAAAACGTCAGGCTTTAGTAAAGGGTAAACGCGTACAGCGTGTCGCCGACCGCGATCAGAACATGCTGCCGTCCATCGACCACATATGTCTCGGGCGCGTTGGAGCCGTTGCCGATACGTGTATGCCACAGCGGCTTCCCGTCTCTTGAATCGAGCGCCATGAAATTGCCGCTTCCATCACCGGCAAACAAGAGACCACCTGCAGTAGCCAGCAGTCCGGCTCCGACCCCGCCCCCCGAGATAGGTTTTCGCCAGGCGACGTGGCCGGTTTTGTAGTCGATGGCGGTCAGGAAATCGCCGGCAGAACCGACGACCGACACCGATTTACCGCCGAGCCCCATGGATCCGCGCGGATCGGGATCGGTTAGGTACAGCAGGTTGAAGCCGTTGTGCTCCGGAATGTAAAACAGTCCGGTTTCCGGTGAATACGCTGCAGGCGGCCAATTCGTCACGCCGCTTTCGACGGGAGACACGAGCGATCCGGGAATCGTTGCTTCCTTGAGTGGATTCGGATCGATGACGCCGTTAGCCCGCAAGCTTTTGGCCCAGTTGGTGGCGGTTCCGTATTTGGCGGTGACGATGTGTTCGCCGGTTACCCGATCCAGCGTATAGAAGTAGCCGTTGCGCTGTGCCGTCGATACCAGCTTGCGTTGCCGGCCATTGATGACGCCGTCGATCAGGACTGGAGTTTCTGTGGCGTCCCAGTCGTGCGTGTCATGAACGGAGAGCGGAAAGTACCACGCCATCTTGGCTTCGGCAACTCGACGATCACACGCTGCGCGATCTGGGTTTCGAGCGCAGCAAGTTAATGCCGGCCGTGTCGGAGAACGTCATCGCCCATGGCACGGTCCGGCCACTCGAGGAGAGTTTGTAATGGGAGCATTTTTCTCGCTTTGCTACGGATTGATCGTTTATCCGGCCTTTCTTGCGACGTTTCTTTACGCGATAGGCTTCGTTGGAAATATCGTCGTGCCGAAGTCAATCGACACGGGCCCTACCGACTCGCTCAGCCTTTCGCTGCTCGTCGACCTGCTTCTGCTGAGTCTCTTCGCCATTCAGCACAGCGTCTCCCGGCCGGCGTTCAAACGCTCGTGGACGCGCATCGTGCCGCCGGCCGTGGAGTGATACCTACGTGCTCGCCGCGAGCCTCGCTCTCGCGCTTCTATGCTGGCAATGGCGACCGATAAGCGAGCCCGTGATCTGGCGGGTGGAGAGCGCGGCCAGGTGCAATTGCTGTGGGCCGTGTTCTGGCTCGGATGGGCGATGCTGTTGATGAGCACCTTCCTCATCGACCATTTCGAGCTCTTCGGACTGCGCCAGGTATTCGCGCGCATGGCCGGCAGCCAGCTTCCCGAGCCGGAGTTCCGCACGCCGTTCCTCTATCGTTACGTGCGCCATCCCATCTATCTCGGGTTCTTGCTGGGCTTCTGGGCTACGCCCGTGATGACGGCCGGGCATCTGCTGTTCTCGATCGTCACCACCGCATACATCCTGGTCGGAATCTGGTTCGAGGAACGCGACCTCGTGGCGCAGTTCGGCGACCAGTACCGCCGCTATCGCGGCCAGGTTGGTATGTTGCTACCGCGCCGCAGGACTCGATGAGCAGTCACGGCGAACGTCCAATTCGCGCGAGCTGTAATCATGTGGTCCATTCGGCTGCCGGTTTATTGCTATCGGTAGCCCGCGGCCTGCAGCTCGAACAGCTCCGCGTAGCGCCCGCCCTGCTCCAGCAACTCGGCGTGGGTGCCCATGGCCTCGACCGCGCCATCCATCAGCACCACGATGCGATCGGCCATGCGGACGCTGGAAAAGCGGTGCGATATCAGCACCGCCGTCTTGCCCTGGCTCAATTCCTTGAAGCGCTTGAACACCTCGAATTCCGAGCGCGCGTCGAGCGCTGCCGTGGGCTCGTCGAGGATCAGTAGCTGCGCGTCGCGCATGTAGGCGCGCGCGATGGCGATCTTCTGCCATTCGCCGCCGGAGAGATCGACGCCGGTGCGAAAGCGCTTGCCGATGATCTGATCGTAGCCTGCGGGAAGCTTGCGGATGACCTCGTCGGCCAGGCTGCGCTCCGCGGCGGCAACGATGCGGGCGCGATCGTCGCGCGCCTCGATGCGGCCGACGGCGATATTGTCGGCCGCGGTGAAGTGGATAGCGCACGAAGTCCTGAAAGATGACGCCGATGTTGCGCGCGCAGCGTCGAACAGGTCGTACTCGCGCAGGTCATGCCCATCGAGCAGGATGCGGCCTTCGTCCGGATCGTAGAGGCGCGCCAGCAGCTTGACCAGCGTCGTCTTGCCGGCGCCGTTCTCGCCGACCAGCGCAAGAATTTCGCCGGCATGCAGCGTGAAGATCAAGCTCGCGCACCGCCCAGCGCTCGGCGCCCGGGTAGCGAAAGCCCACGTTCTCGAACGCGAAGCCCTCGCGTATCGGGACCGGAAACGGCCGCGGATTCGGCGGCGAGACGATTTCCGGCTCGATCTCGAAGAATGAAAACGAGATCGTCGAGATAGAGCGCCTGGCCGGCGACCTGCGAAAACCCGATGAGCAGGTTCTCGAGCAGATTCCGCAGGCGCCGGAACGAGCCGGAAAGAAACGTGAGATCGCCGATGCGTGAAGTCGCCGATGGAACGTGCGCCATACGATGTAGGCGTACGCAACGTAGTAGGCGATGGTTCCGATCGCGGAGAGCAGGCTGCCCCATCCTGCGCGGCGCAGCGCGATTCGCCGATTGGCCTCGAAGAAGCTCGTCCGGCCAGCGCACGGTAGCGTTCGATCAGGAAGCGTTGAGGCCGAAGATCTTCACTTCCTTGGCCGTTTCGGCGCTGGCGCCGTCTGCCGGACGTAGTCGAGCTCGCGCCGCTCCGGCGTGCGGGCGTAGTTGAGCGAATAGCTTTGGGCGTTGAAATGCGCCTCGCCGATGAATGCCGGCACCAGCGCGACAGCGAGCAGCGCGATCAGCCACGGTGCGTACACGATCAGGCCTGCGGCAAAGCTCGCGACCGTGACCACGTCCTGCGTCTGGCTGAAGAGCTGCCCGATCAAGGCTCGTGCGTCCGGCCGCCTGCCGCCGCGCGCGCTCCAGCCGGTCCTGCAACTCGCTGTCCTCGAAATCCTCGAGGTCGAGCGTCGCCGCGTGCTCCATCAGCCGAAGGCTGGTCTCGTTGCTGAATCGCTCCGAGAGCAGCGAATCGAGCAGCGAGACGGCGCGGCCCAGCACGTCGGAAAGCACCGCCAGCCCGAATTCCAGCGCAGCAGCCAGCCGATGCGGTCGAGCAATCCGCTCGCGATCCATTGCCGAGGTCGTCGGCGGCGAGGCGGCGCCTGCGCAAGCAGCACAACTTCATCGATGATCAGCTTGCCCACGTAGAGCGTCGCCACCGGCAACAGCGCCCGCACCAGGCGAAGCAGCGATTGGCCGAGCGTCAGCGCGGGGCTCGTCCGCCAACCAGCTTCAGGAATGGCGGCAGATTGCGCAGCGCGCCGAGGCGCTCTCGCCATGACTGCCGTTGCGGCACTGGCGAAAGCTCACCGGGCGGGAGCCGAGGATGCCCGGCCACCCATTGCGTAGATTTTTGGCATTCGCCATTATGCCGAATTGCGGCGGGAGCGGTGAAGAGCGCCGGCCCTGCTTTAACGAGCATGTGGTCGCCTGCGCTCAAACGGAATCGACTGCCCATAAAAAAAGCGGCCCCGCCGGGTTAGCGGGGCCGCTTGCGAAGGATGTTGCGTCAATAGACTTCGCGTGATGGCCGGCTTCAGTGTCCGCGGTGGCCATTGTCGCCGTGACGATCGTTGCGTCCGTGGTCGTTTTGCCGGCCGTGCTGGACATAGCGCGGCCAGTGATAACCCACGTAGTTCACGCGAGGAGGCGCATAGACGACGGCCGGACGTCCGTAGTAGACCGGCGCCGTCTGATAGTAGCTGTCGCCGTAATAAACGGGCACGGCTTGATAGCGCCCATCGTAGTAACGATCGGAGCCGGCAGCGATACCCGCACCGGCCAATGCGCCGATTGCACCACCGACTACGGCACCGTCACGACCGTGCACGTTGTGCCCGATTGCCGCTCCGATGCCGGCACCGACCAGGGCGCCGAGCAGCGCGTCGTCGTTTGCGTAGGCTTGCGTTGAAACTGTGGCGACAGCCACGGTTGCCGCGAGGGCGGCGACGATCAAGGGTTTTCTGTTAAGCATGTCTATCTCCTATCGTTTAAGTCGGCGGTTTACAAGACCGCGGCATTCGCCATTGCTTCCTGCTCGCGATCCCGTCGATCGATCGCTTGCGCGACGCTAGTGGCAATGACGAATTCCTGCCAGCGGTCCATACAACTGCTAGTGCTTAGTGATGGCCATGGTGATGACGATGACGCTGAAACTGCGCGTCGAAAGTCTTCTGCTGGTCCGGCGTCAGCACGGCATAGAACTCCTTGACGATCTGCGCGCGCACCACGGCGTTCTGTTGCGCGGTCTGCAATGCCGCGACCATGCGGTCGGCACGCTCGGGCGCGGTCAGCGTCGCCGCGGGCGGCGCGTCCGGACGCGGCGTGAAGGTCGCCTGCATCTTGGTGGTGAAGGCGGTCCAGGCCGGTTCCTGCGTCGGCGACAGGCTCAGCTTGTCGTGCAGCGCAGCCGCGCGCTTGGCCATGTGTTCGGCGAACTTGGCGCTGTCCTTGGATGCGCCCCAATGGCTGCCGCCGGTACCGGCGACACCCGGGTCCGACGCCGCGAGGGCGGCGGTACCCAGACCGAGCGATGCGACGGCGATGACGATGGTTTTGCGAAAGTTGTTCATGGATCACTCCTGTGGGTTGGGCAAAATGTGCTTCTCGCACGGTTCCCATCGTGCTGGCGCCATGTGTCCGCGAATTGTCATGAAACGGCCGATGTGTACCGGCGTGTACCGGCGAGCCGCGCGTTTGTATCGCTTTGTATCGGGCGCGCGGGCGATACATTGCGGTACACGTCCGCGGTCGCCCGATCGGGTGCCCTGCCATAATCCCGCCATGAACGCGCAACCGCAGATCCTTGTCGTCGATGACGACCGCGAAATCCGCACTCTGCTGTCCGAGTACCTGACCGACAACGGCTTTCGCACGGTGGAGGCCGCCGACGGCGTGGCGATGTGGAAAGCGCTCGATGCAGCGCGCGTCGACCTTATCGTGCTCGACCTGATGATGCCCGGCGAGGACGGCCTTCAACTGTGTCGCACGCTGCGCGCCAAATCGAACCTGCCGGTGATCATGCTCACCGCGCGCGGCCAGCCGATCGATCGCATCGTCGGCCTGGAGATGGGCGCCGACGATTATCTGGCCAAGCCTTTCGAACCGAGGGAGCTGCTGGCGCGCATCCGCAGCGTACTGCGACGCACCGAGGCGCTGCCGCCGAATCTCGAGCCCGCGGAAGCGACGCACATGCGCTTCGCCGGATGGACGCTCGATCTCGCCGCGCGTCACCTGGTGAATGCAAAAGGTGTGGTCGTGGTGTTGTCGGGCGCCGAGTTTCGCCTGCTCAAGGTATTTCTGGAGCATCCCAAGCGCGTGCTCAATCGCGACCAGTTGCTCAACCTCACGCAGGGACGTGACGCCGATCCGTTCGAGCGTTCGATCGACCTGCAGGTGAGCCGCGTTCGCCAGAAACTCGAGGAGGATGCGCGCGATCCGCAGCTCATCAAGACGGTGCGCAACGAGGGCTACGTGCTCAGCGCAGACGTCAAGGTCGAGACGGTGTCGTGAGCGCGGCCGCGTGAAATCCTTCCTGTCGTCGATGCAGGGCCGTGTGTTCCTGGTCATCATCGCCGGCATCGCGGCGTCTGCATTGCTGACGGCGGCATTGGCCGATCGCGAGGGGCGGCGCACCTTCGCGCAGGTGCGCGCCGCCCACACCGCCGATCGCGTGGAGCAACTGGTGAGCGCGCTGGAAGCGGTGCCGCCCGACGTGCGTCCTACGCTGGCCGCGACGATAGGTCGCGGCATGACGGCGCAGTTCGCCGCACCTGATATCGCGCCGCCGCCGAATGATGCCGATCTCACCGCTGCGTTGATCGACGAGCTTGGAACCGATCGCAATGTCACGGCGACGGCGGGGTCACGCGCTGACTGCGCGATGCGTAACGACGACACCGGCAGCGGGCGCGCGGCAGATGGCGCGTGCCAGGTCATCTCGCTGACCCTTCGCGACGGCACGCCGCTGCGATTGATCCTGCGGCCGCAAGCCGACTTCAACTGGTCACGCCCGCGGTCGTCGCGCTGGCTGCTGTACGTGATCCTGTTCCCCTTGTGCCTGGGGCTGCTGGCGTACGTCGTGGCGCGCATGGCGACGCGTCCGCTCGACCGCCTGGCGCGTGCCGCAACCGCGCTGGGCAGCGACATCAATCGACCACCGCTGTCGGAACGCGGTCCGTCGGAAGTGCGCCACGCGGCGGCGGCGTTCAACGTCATGCAGGCGCGCATTCGCAGCTACGTCGAGGAGCGCACCGAAATGCTGGGTGCCATCGCGCACGACCTTCAGACGCCGTTGACGCGGCTTCGCCTGCGCCTGGAAAAGGTTCAGGACGAAGGCCTGCGCGACAAGCTGGTCGCCGACCTGGCAGCCATGCAGGGGATGATTCGCGAAGGCCTCGATCTGGCGACCAGCCTCGATAGCGGCGGCATGATGCAGCGCGTCGACCTGGATTCGCTGTTGTCCAGCGTGTGCGCAAACGCCGTCGACGCTGGCCAGGACGTGACGCTGACCGGACTGACCCGCGCATCGATCGCGGCCATTCCCATCGCACTGCAGCGTTGCATCACCAACCTCATCGACAACGCGGTGAAATACGGCGGCTACGCGCGTGTCACGGCAGCGTGCGAGGGGGCAGCGCCATCATTCGCGTTGCTGACGGCGGCCCCGGCATTCCGGAAGCACAGATGGAAAAGGTATTCGATCCGTTCTATCGCATCGAATCATCGCGGTCGCGCGACACGGGCGGCACCGGACTCGGACTCACCATTGCACGCAACATCGCACGTAAACACGGCGGCACGCTGAGCCTGCGCAACTGCCCGGCGCGGCCTGGAGTGCACTGCTCGTGCTGCCGATTCAACGGTGATCGATCGCCGCCATCGGTGATCTCGAAGGCCGCGCTGTACCGAAGTTCACCGAACGTTCATGATTTCGTTGGAGCGTCGCACCCTTGCCGACACGCCCTATGTGCCTGATCGCAAATCACGCAGTTCCCCGAAGGCTTTGGATTGTCCAATGTGCCTTCGCAGCCATCCAGACAAAGGGAGTACGCGATTTCGCAACCGAGGTTACACCACCAGCCCCCACCGAGAAGCCCGCCACCCCGTGATCCACCAAATCCGCCAGCAGCAAGCTGAGAAATAACGTTTTGCACTCCGGCACTGTAGGCCCGCGGTTCTCCACGCTGGTAGCTCGCGCCAGTCTTGTAGAGCGAGGTTTCTGCCGTGAATCCTGGCATGTTCATCTTGTTCACCTTCCTTTCAGAAAAGGCGCTCCAAATTCCACCTGTTAGATTATCAATCTTGCTGGGCCTCGGCAATGATCAAGGTCGCTTTCGATCAGGCCGGCGTGCGCCGGACCGTCAGATCCTGACGCTTGAACACGGCCGGCTGCAATTCGACACCCAGCCCGGGACCTTCCATCGGATACACATAACCGTTTTCAATGCGTGGCACGACGGTGACGAGCTCGTTGTACCAGCCGCGATAAAACGCGCGGACCGATTCCTGGATCAGGGTATTCGGTTGACTGAAGGACATGTGCACTGCCGCGACGAATCCCACCGGGCCGATGCAATCATGCGGCGCAAAAGGCCGATGCCAGGTCTCTGCCAACGACGCAATCTTTCGTCCTTCCGTGAGCCCACCCGTCCAGCACAAGTCGACCATCGCGACGTGAAGCGCGTCCTTTTCGAGAAAATCCTTGAATGGCCAGCGGGAGCCTAGCGTTTCGCTCGCGCAAACCCACACGTCGGTCGAACGCGCATATTCGGCGAGTGCCTGCGGCGAGTTCATTCGGATGGGATCCTCGTACCACATCGGCGCATAGGGCTCGAGCGCCCGTGCAATCTTCTTGGCCGTGGGAAGGTTCCACAACGAATGGAACTCCACCATGATGTCGATGCGATCGCCGACCGCCTTCCGAATCTTCTCGAACGGCTCGATCGCTTTTTTCATCTGCGCAGCGGAGATATAGAGACCGCTGTTTTCCTGGGCCGCAGGATCGAATGGCCAGATTTTCATGGCATCGATGCCGCTTTCGAGCAGGCTTTCCGCCAGCGCGTCCGGTCGATTCATGAATGCGTCGAGATCCTCGAACGGGCCCTCGCTCTGACCCAGATTCCAGTTGGAGACCGGGCGGATGTTCTTCGAGCGGACATGCGATAGCCGGCGCAGGTGTTGTATACGCGAAGCTTGTCCCGGCAGAGACCACCCAGCATCTGATGCACCGGCTCGCCGCAGACTTTGCCGAAGATGTCCCACAGAGCGATGTCGACTGCCGACGCGGCCCGGTATTCCACGCCTGTGGACGATTGCGCCATCGGCAGGCTGACCATCTCCCTGTTGAGCGCCTCGATATGCATGGGATCGCGGCCGATCAATCGATCTGCCAGCGTTTCGTGGATATGTGCTTCGACGGCCCCTGCGCCGTAAAACGTTTCGCCAAGACCGATCGTGCCGCTGTCGGTATGAACGCGGACCCATAGCACGTTCGAGAACTCTTCCGTCCGCAATGTTTCGAGAGCAGTGATTTTCATCAATGATCCAGTTCAGTCGAGGTGGATTGCCGTTGTACGATCGGCGTGAAGGGCCGGGTCTGTACGAGCAATCTTCAGTATACTAATTCAGGCCCGTTTCAAGTCGACCGGAGTCGGCGTCGATACCGACAATCATGCGCATAGTGTTTCACGGAGAGAACGCTGCATCGTTCAGCCAGGATTTCCATCGGCTCGTTGGCGAGGCGGCCAGATCTCGGTGTTGCCCGACGAACTGACCGATCGAGCGCATGCGCAGACCTATGCCGCCGCGGATGTCATTGTGGGCGGCAGATTTTCGGGTGACCTGCCAAAGCCCGAGCTGTTGCAACTGTTTCATGTGCCAGGCGCGGGCTATGACGCCGTGGATCTTGACGCGATTCCCGGTTCAGCCGTCGTCTGCAATTGCTTTGGCCACGAACAGGCCATCGCCGAGTATCTGATGGCGGCGCTGCTGGAACGGCACGTGCCGCTCGCAGACGCCGACCGGCATTTACGACAGGGCAAGTGGACCTACGCGGCCGGCTCGCCCGAGCGCGTCCATCCTGATGCTCGACGAGCAAGCCGACCAGATCTACGCGATGGGTGATCCGATTGCCGAACGCGTGCGCAAGGTCGGCGGCACGACCTTGCGTTCGATCGGTCACATTGCGCGCCTGCAACGGATCAAGGACAACGACGCCGACTATGTCGACGCGCTCGACATGCTGGCCGAACTGCGCGAAGACAACAAGGCACTCACCAGCGCGCCTGCGCGAAGTGCACAATGTCTGCGACGACCATCGCGACATCGCCACGGCCAGCCTGATCAAGGTATGGATCGACGAAACCGAGCGGCGCACGTGGTTCCTGTTCAAGGCGAGCCGCCGCGGCGACGCGACGGGACACTGACCACACGGCTGAGCAAGCCGACGCTTCCGTCTGCCGAGGAAGCCGTCGGCCAGCCCGCTGCGAATTCCACGTTGCCGCCAGCTGCTGATCACAGTCACCGCTGGATCGGCGCCGACGCGCGCCGCTTCTGATCTTCGGCCTGCCTGCGCAAACGGTACAATCGAGCCGAAGCAGTGTGAGGCCGTCCAAGCCATGAGCAGCAGTCTCGACGCCACTCCCAGCCGCGAGCACCTGTTCCATGCGTTGGCGGAAGCCGCCGAGCTGGAACGTACTTTGATGTGCACGTACCTCTATGCGGCGTTTTCACTGAAGCCCGGTGCGGACGAGGGATTGAATGCCGCACAACTCAAGGCAGTCACGCGATGGCGCCGCGTCATCCTCGAGATCGCGAGCGAGGAGATGGGTCATCTGGTCGCCGTGTGGAACATCAGCGCCGCGCTCGGCGGCGCGCCGCGCCTGGGTCGCTCGAATTTCCCGCTCGACCTGGGCTACTTGCCGGCCGGCATCGTCGTCAAGCTCGCGCCGTTCAATGCCGAGACCCTGCAGCACTTCATCCATCTGGAAAGCCCGGCCGACCTGCACGAACCCGATAGCGCGCCGTTCGCGCCGGAGCGCACGTTCGTGCGCGGCGCCGACGGTCCGCGCCTCACGCCGATGGCGATGGATTACGACACCGTCGGCAAGTTCTACGACATTCTCGGCAACAGCATCAGCCGTTTCGTCGGCGAACGCGGAGAGAAGATCGCGTTCTGCGGCGATCCGGCGCTGCAGCTCACTGCCGCCGAGACGTTTCTGCCCGGTACGGCGAAAGTCATCTGCCTGAAGACCGCGCTCGCTGCATTCGCCACGATCGTGACGCAGGGCGAAGGCGTCGCGCAGCAAGCGAGAACTCGCATTACCAGCGCTTCGTCCAGATCCGCTCCGAGTTCGACGCGCTGCGCAAGCTCGATCCGAATTTCGAACCCGCCTTCCGGCCTCGACCAACCCGGTGCTGCGCCGTCCGCCGAAACCGGAGGGACGTGTCTGGCTCGAGGACGCCCGCGCGATCGCGACCGTCGATCTGGCCAACAGCGCCTACGGGCTGATGCTGCGCCTGCTCGCCTACACCTATGCCGTGCCGGTAGAAAATCCGGACAAGGTTCTTGCCGTCGACATTGCGGTCGGATTGATGCATGCGCTCGTGCCGCTCGCCGAACGCGCCGCGCGCCTGCCGGCCGGGCCGTCGAATCCGCAGTGCCATGCCGGCGTATCGTTCATCGCGCTGCGCGATTCGGCGAGCCTGCCGCCCGGCGTCAGCGCGCACCGATTTTTCCGC
Organism: uncultured Acidobacteriota bacterium; assembly: GCA_963738025.1. Lineage (GTDB taxonomy): Bacteria > Acidobacteriota > Terriglobia > 20CM-2-55-15 > 20CM-2-55-15 > 20CM-2-55-15. The sequence continues at coordinate 206,028 of CAVTWA010000024.1, forward strand.
GAGCGTCTGGATCAGCTCACCGCTGCCGCTGAAAGACTGCGCGAGACCGGCGACGCGCGTACTCAGGCCGCCGCGTCGATCCTGTCCGGACTCGCGCGCAAGGCTGCTCACGGTTTTGATTTGTCGGCGCCGGCAGTGCCGGTGCCCGCAGCAACGGAGCGAACGACCATGCCGCCATCGCAGCACGAAACGCCACCGCCAACGACGACCATTCAAGGCGGTATCGAAGAGATCGAAGGCAAAAATCTCACGCTGATCTATGAAGGCAAGCGCTGTATCCACTCACGCTTCTGCGTGACCTGGGCCCCGACGGTGTTCCTCGCCAACGTGCAGGGCCCGTGGATTCATCCGGACACGATCGACGCGGAGCGCCTGGCCGAAATCGCCCACGTCTGCCCTTCCGGCGCGATCCGCTATCGGCGCAAGGATGGCCGTCCAGACGAATCCGCGCCGCCGGTGAACCTCGCCGCAGTGCGCGAAGGCGGACCGTACGCGTTTCGCGGCGATATGAAGATCAACGGCGAAGTTGCCGGCTATCGCGTCACGCTATGCCGCTGCGGCGCTTCGAAGAACAAGCCATTTTGCGACGGCTCGCATCACGATGTCGGCTTTGCCGCAAGCGGAGAACCGGCCACCGGCAAATCGACCGACATGCTGTCCGTGCGAAATGGACCGCTGCAGATCGATCCGCAACCCAACGGTCCGCTGCAGATACGCGGCAATCTGGAAATCACAAGCGGCACCGGCCGCATGGTCGCGCGCGTCACGAGCGCGAAGCTGTGCCGCTGCGGCGGCAGCCAGAACAAACCGTTCTGTGACGGCACGCATGCGAAGAACGGCTTTGTTGCGTCCTGATCGCGCCTGGAGTCTGGCGATTCCTGCTACCTGTGGAAGCGGATGTCCTGGTACGTCTATCTGATCGAATGCACCGACGGCAGCATCTATACCGGCATCGCCGTCGATGTCGCCGCGCGCTACGAAGTGCATGTTGCCGGCAAGGGTGCGCGCTACACGCGTGCGCATCCGCCGGCGCAGTTGCTGGCGGCGTTCGAGTATCCGGATCGCTCAGCCGCGACGATAGCGGAGTATCGGATCAAGCAGTTGTCGGCGCGGGAGAAGCGGGAGTTGTGCCGATCTGGCGGCTCAATCGACACCATCCCCACCCAACCCTCCCCTTGAAGGGAAGGGCTCGCGAGCGATCGCGTTGGGCCGTCGATTCGCCTGGGCTCGTCGGCGAATCGGTTCTGGACGACAAGCGCCGGCTTTGCGTCAGCGCGCCCAAGTGTGTGAGGTCATCGTCGACGGTTGATATTCCTCGACACGATGATTGCCGGTGTCGACGAGCAGGATGCGATCGCTCGAGGCGACGGCAATGCCGGCGGGTTCGCGCGTCGGAATGCAGACCGGATCGACGCAAGTATACTTTCCGCCGTCGAACTCAGCGACCGTCTTGCGCTTGAGATCGAGCGTCCGGATGCGGCTGTTGTAGGTGTCGGCGACCAGAATCCGGTCGCCATCGGCAGCAACGCCGAGCGGATGCTGAAGGCGGGCGACGTCGAACGCGCCGTCGGTCTTGCCGAAATCGAACAGGCCGGCGCCCACCAGCGTGTGCGTCGTTGCCTTGTCGCCGAGAGCGATGGCGCGGATCGCCGAACTTTCGGAGTCGGCGACGTAGAGCGTGGCGCCATCGCCGCTGAGCGACAGTCCGCTCGGCTGGGCAAACGCCGCCGAATCGGCCGATCCCGCCTTCAGCGCTTCATCGCCGCTGCCGGCCAGCCGTGCGACCGTGCCTTTCGCCAATCGAGCACGCCGATCTGGTGCGTGCCAGCGTTGGCAAAGAACAGCTGCTCGCCTTTCTTTTCCAGGTCCCACGGTGACGCCAGCGCGGTGCCTGCCGCGGACTGTGCCGTGCCCGTCAGCACCGCTCCGCGCTTGCCGGTGCCGGCCAGTGTCGTCACTGCGCCGCTGGCAAGGTCGACGCGGCGGATCGCGTGGTTGCCGGTGTCGGCCACGAAGATCGCATCACTCGTGGCGACGAGACCCTGCGGGTGATCGAACCTCGCTTCGCCCGCGGCGCCGTCCTTCAACCCGGCCGCGCCGCTACCGTAACGCCACATGTCCTTGCCGGCATCGTCGAGCAGCACGATCTGGTTGTGTCCCGCGTCCGCCAGTGCCCACTGCGGCGACTTGCCGGGGACGGGTTTGAGCTTGCCGGGAAAGAGGAAGCGACCCTGCGGCTGCTTCTCGAGCTCCAGCGCCAGCTTCGCTGGCTTCAATTGTCCGTTCTGCCCCGCGCCCGCGACGAGGTTCGCCATTACCTTGGCGAAACGATCAGGATCGGGCTCGCCGGCGGCGCGCGCAAGGATATTGCCATCGGGGCCGACGATGACCAGCGTCGGCCACGCCTGCACGCCGTAGTCATGCCAGATCGTCATCTTCGGATCGTGCACGATCGGATGATGGATCTCGTAGCGCGCGATCGCATCCTTGACGCTGTCCGCGCTTTTTTCCTCGGCGAACTTCGGCGAGTGCACGCCGATGACGACGACCTGCTCTGGAAACTTCTGTTCGATGCCGCGCAGGATCGGAATGATATGGATGCAGTTGATGCAGCCCTCGGTCCAGAAATCGAGGATGACCACGCGACCCTTGAGCGAAGCGATCGGGATCGGCTCGGCGACGTTGAACCACTGCAGGCCGGGGCGCGCGATTTCTGGCGCGGCCTCATCCGCGGCGCGGCTTTCGCCGAGCCAGCCGACGCCGATGGTGGCGAGCAGCGTGAGCGCGACGGCGAAGTATAGGTTTGGTATCGGTTTTCGCATGGCGAATTTGTGCATTTTGTTCTCTTGCTGCGGCGTTCTACGAGATCGTCGGTTCATGCGGCCGGCGAAGACGCACCCGGGCCCTGATCGAGGTGTTGCCTGCGTCTGCCTGCCTAATATCAGACGCTTTCAGTACACGGAACCTTACAGCGTTTGCAAGTGACTGGGGCGTACATTCAGCCATGCCGGCTTTGCAATACTTGCGGCTTCACGCTGCCGGGTTGAACGTCAAGGCGACGCCGTTCATGCAATAGCGCAGGCCCGTCGGCCGCGGGCCGTCGTCGAACACGTGACCGAGATGACCGCCGCAGCGGCGGCAGTGCACTTCGTCGCGCGGCACGCCGAGCGAGTAGTCGCGCCGCGCATTGACGGCATGCGGCAGCGGTTTCCAGAAACTCGGCCAGCCGGTGCCGCTGTCGTATTTCGTGTCCGAGGAAAACAGATCAAGCGCGCAACCCGCGCACGCGTAGACGCCGCCGCGCTTCTCGTGATCAAGCGGGCTGCTGAAGGAAAATTCCGTGCCTTCGGCACGCAGCACGCGGTATTGCTCGGGCGTCAGCAGCGACCGCCACTCGGCGTCCGTGTGCGTCACCTCGAACGATTCGGCATCTGCCGCGCGCGCTTCACTGCCGGCAATTCCGCGCAGCCTCGACCACAGGAAGCCGAGGCCGAACACACCGGCGGTCGCCAGCGCCTGGCGCCGCGTAAACAATCGATTGGTCTTCTGTCTCAAGTCGCTCATTCTCGTCCTGCAATTCGATTCGCCAATGCGGCGCATCCTCGATACAAGTGACGGCAAACAGTGGCAACTCCTTACATGATTGCCCTGCGCATACGAGTGCGGCCATCCATGGGATCTGAACGAAGCTAGGCCGGCGCGCTCGGCGAGATGAACGTCAGCAGATCGCCGAGGTCGCGCCCCGAGCCGTCGGGAACGACGTCGAGTTCCTCGAGCGGAAGTGCCAGTCGATCGACCCAGAAGGTGGGATAGCCGAAGGTCTTCGCGCCGGCCGCGTCCCACCCGGCAAATGCGGCGAACAGGATTTCCTCGCGGCGCAGGCCAAGCGCCTCAATCGCCATGCGATAGGCGCGCGGATCCGGCTTGTGCGCCTTTACCGCATCGCTGCTCAGCACGTGCTCGAACACGCCATCGAGGCCATTGTTGCGTATACCGGTATCGAGGAGGTTTCGCGTCATGTTCGATACGAACACCAGACGCAGCCCCGCAGTCTTCAGCGAACGCAGCGCGGCCGGGACATCGGGCCAGGTCTTGAGTTCGAAATAAGCCTGCATCAGTTGATCGCGTTTGTCGCCGGTCAGTTCGAGCTGCAGGGATTTTGCGGCGAAGACCAGCGCATCCTGCGTCGTCTTCGAGAAGTCAGCGTATCGGCCGGACAGCGTGCGCAACCACTGGTACTCGAATTGCCGCGTGCGCCAGGTGTTCGACAGCTCCGTGCCCTTGCCGGGAAAAAGTTTTTCCGCGAGCGCGAAGACCGACCTGGGGTCGAAGATCGGAAAAGCGTCGAATGCGACGGCGTCGAAGCGACGCTGGGTCGATTCGGCGGACGCCAGCGATGAAAGGCTCGCGGCCACCGCACTTCCCGCGGCAATTCGGAGGAAGCGGCGACGATCGATAGACATGACACTCCTTCGGGGAAACGGGCTCGGTTCGCGATACGACCGGCCACGGTTTTGGTTCCTTACGTGGCGGTCAGAATTGCGGCGCAAGCGGCATTCGCGGGCACGAAGATGTGCGCAATTCAGGCAACGCCGCCTGAAGAGCGTTCGCAGAGCGCCCGTCTATTCAGGGTGGATTGGCGCGGGGCGAGGCAATCTCGTGGCTGATATTCCAGCCTGACCGCTCACTTCGAGGGAAGGCGCAAATGGCTCGCGATGCACGACGCGGAAACGTGATCGAGTTCCGAGCGATCGAGCCCCGAACAAGGAGATCACCCATGCTTCCGTTACGCGCAGCACTCGTTCTCATACTCGCCGGCGGCGCTTCATCCGCGCTGGCGGAACAGATCACCTGCGAATCGCGACAGAATGGCCCGGAGCCGTGCGGTACCGTCGCGGCCGGCAGCAGCGTTCGCTTGATCCGGCAGCTCAGCGATACGGCCTGTGTCGCCGGCCGCAACTGGGGTACGGGACCGGATCACGACAGCATCTGGGTCTCGGGTGGTTGCCGTGCGGTGTTCGATGTGCAGCCGCCGTACAACAGCAGCGCGGTAGATATTCCGCCGCAGGCGCAAAATCAAAATCCGTATGATGACGATCGCCGCAACGGAACGTATGAAGAACGTCCAGTCAATCCGCCTCCCGCCTACCGCGACGACCGTGCACAAGACAGGGATCGCTATGCCGACGCGCCATATCCCGCGGGTCCTGGCGACGAACCACGCGAATACGCCTCTCCGCCTCCACGCGCGGACGAGCGCTATCAGGGACGCAGTTACGCGAGTGTCGATCAACTGCGTCGCGGCGCTGGGCGTGCGTGTGCCGAGCAGGCCGCCGCAGGCCAGGCGTACGCACCCGACCAGGTCGCAGTGAGCGACGTGCGCTGGGTTGGTCACGGCATGTTCGACGTCAGCCTGGCTACTCCCGCTGGATCGCTGTCATGCATGGTGGATCGAAACGGAAACGTCAGATCCATCGACGAGCGCTAGGCCACCGGCTGCGGATCAATCGAATCCGTCGACGAAGAGGAAGCTGCTTTCATAGGCACCCACATCGATGGCAGAGCCGTCGATGCGCGGTGCACCATCGAGATCGATACCGGTCGAGCCACCCGCCGGGTCGCCCATACCTGCATCGATCAGCTGCGATAAATGCGTCAGTCGAAAATTGCCGGCTCCGGCAAAAGCCGGGGCCAGGTGCAGGGTCCCCGCCGCGGAGGCTGCAGTACCGGTCGACGACTCGATGTCGTTGTTCACCAGCGTCGCCGCCGTAAAATCCCCGCTCATGTCGATGTCGAACACGTCGGTATCGAGCGAATTGCCCCAGAAGATGTTGTTGCTCAGATTCATCCCCGCGGAGGTGAAGAAGCCCAGCATGACGCGCGTCGGCTGATCGCTGTCGAAGGACTGGTTGCCGGTGAACGTGTTGTTGCTGACGTCGATTTCGTTGTTCGAATAGAGATACGCGGCGGCCGCGTTCGGCGCGCTGTTGTCCGCGAACAGATTGCCGCGCACGATGAGCGACTGGCCGTCCGTTGCCGCGAGAAGGCCGCCGACAGCGTGGCTCCCGAGGCCAGCATGTCCACTGTTGTTTCTGAAGATATTGCGCTCGATGAGGATGTTGCCGCCGCTGATCGGGTTGGGATCACCGATCTTGAGGCCGCCGGCGCTGGAATTGAACGGTGTCATGCCGCTGCCGTGCTGAAATGTAAGGCCACTGACTTCGATGTTGCTGTTCGGCTCGAGCGGCGTTTCGATCGTCAGCACGCCCGCAGCATCGTTGCCGTCTAGAACGGTCATCGATGCATCCAGAGTCTGCTGCACGCACGCGTCATCGAGGTACCCGCCGCGCACGGTCAGGTCGTGATGCGTCGTGACCGTTCCGGTCCAGCCACCGGCGGGCGCGGCGTAAGAGCCGACCATGATGCGGATCTCGTCGGCATCGGTGTTGGCGGACGAGGTCGAAAGCCCGGCCAGCGCATTCGTCAGCTCACCGGCACTGCCGACACAGGCGACGTTGGTCGCAGCCGATGCGCTGCCGGCCAGCAGCAGACCGACGCCGAGCACGAAATCGTGAATTCTCATGGACTGTTCTGTCCCTGGGCGGACCAAGGCGGTTCATCGCCGGATGATCTGACCGGTCTTTCATGGAGCACATTGCACTCGCGTCGACAGGTAACGAACGTCAGGATGGCGCTCCGAAGCACGAGATACAGTGACCTGGCGCAACCGACGGCAAAGATTCGTTCTACGCGGAACGGATACGAAGCCGGAGAAGCAACCATGGTATTTCGGGCCAGAGCGCAGACCCGAGTGCAGATCGATGAATCGACGCGTCCGGATGGACCCTTCTTTCGCGAGGCAGGCGCCGGTCCAGGCGTCGTCTGCCTGCACGCAAGCGCAAGCACATCGAGCCAATGGCGCCCGATGATGGAATCGTTTGCCTCCAGGTATCACGTGCTGGCGGCGGACTTGCTCGGCGCCGGCAACACCCCGCCCTGGCGTGCGGACCGCGCATTCACGCTGCATGACGAAGTGGCGCTGCTCGAACCGGTATTTGCGCGCGCTGGCGATCCGCATGCGCTGGTTGCTCATTCCTATGGCGCCGCCGTCGCACTCGTGGCTGCTGTCGCGCACCCGCACCGTGTACGCGCATTGGCGTTGTACGAGCCGACGCTGTTCGCACTGCTCGATGCCGAATCTCCGCCTCCGAATGACGCCGATTGCTTCCGCCAAGCGCTCGATGAAGCTGCTGCGTCTCTGGATGCCTCCGCTCCAGATCGTGCGGCGCAACGATTCGTCGACTATTGGGCCGGGCAAGGCGCCTGGATACGCACGCTCGAAGCGCGAAAGCAGGCGATCGTCGCCTCGATCACGAACCTGCGCCAGTGGGCATCCGCCGTGCTCGACGATTCCACGCCGCTTGCGGCATTTTCCAGGCTGGATATTCCGGTCTTGTACATGATGGGAAAGGACTCTCCTCCATCGTCGCGAAGCCTGGGCAGGTTGTTGACTAGCGTTTTGCCACGCGTGCAACTCGTCGAATACGAGGGAATCGGCCACATGGGGCCGATTACTCACGCGACCGTAGTCAATGCAACCATCCTGCGCTTCCTGGAACGGTGCTAGTTGCCCGCGATCGTTCCAGTCATTCGGGCGCGAACGCGCGCGGAATCCCGATTGCGTAGCCTTGCGCGTAGTCGACGCCCATCGCGCCGAGCCGGGGCAGCAGATCCATGGACTCGACCCCTTCGGCAATCGTCTTGATGTTCATGACGTGTCCGATCTGGTTGATCGCGCGCACCATCGCCTCCTTCACCGGATTGGTGGCCATCTCCGTGACGAAACTGGCGTCGATCTTGAGATAGTCGACGGGAAGATTCTGCAGGTACGAAAATGACGACGCACCTGCGCCGAAATCGTCCAACGCAAAGCGGCAGCCCAACGCCTTCATCTCGCCCATGAACTTGCGCGCGTGCGACAGGTTGCTGATCGCCGCGGTTTCGGTGACCTCGAAGCAGATCGCGTCGAAGGGCAGCTGGCGCAGCGCAAACTGATTCTTCAGGAAGTCCGGAAAGCTTGCGTCCCCCAGCGTTGCGCCCGAGAGGTTGATCGCCCAGACCTCCTCGCCGCTCGTGCGACCTCGTGCAGCAAGTCCGGCATAACGGGCGAACGCCTCCTCGATGACCCAGCGATCGATGGCCGGCATCAAGCCATAGCGCTCGGCTGCCGGAATGAAGGCCATTGGCTGAACCAGGCTGCCGCGCTCATCGAAGAGCCTGAGCAGCAGTTCGACGTGCCCGTTTGAAACCTGTGCGTCGGCCACGGCCACGATCGGCTGCGCGAAAAGCTGCAGTCGCCTGTCGTCCATCGCCGAACGCAGCCGGGAAACCCAATCCATTTCCGCACGGCGCACGACAATATCGCGGTCGCTGTGCGTATACAGGCGAATGCGATCGCGCCCTTCTTCCTTGGCCTGGTAGCACGCCCGATCCGCATAGGCCAAGGCCATGTCGAGCGTGTCGACGCCACGCTCCGGAAAAACGACGCCGATGCTCATGCTCAGCCAGAATGAGCGCCCCTGATGGACGAACTGGAAATCGTGGATTGCCTCACGCAGCGATTCGGCGACGGCCAACGCGGATTGCGACGAATGTCCCGCGAGCAGCACGGCAAACTCGTCACCGCCGAGGCGTGCAACGATCTTTCCGTCGGGCAACGTCGAATTCAGCAGCAGGCTGACGTCGCGCAGCAGTTGATCGCCGGCCGCATGGCCGCAGGTGTCGTTGACCACCCTGAACTGATCAAGGTCCATGTACAGCAGTGCGTAATGCGACGAGGCGTCGCGCATCGCCGCATTCACCCGATGTTCGAATTCTTCGCGGTTGAGCAGGCCTGTAAGCGCATCGTGATGCGCCCGATACTTCATTTCCGAGGCAATGCGTTCTCGTTCGCGCAACATCACGGCGAGCAGGTAGCCGGCCAGCGCGGCGCTCAGCATGAAGAACGAGCGCAGCAGCATGTCGGCAATCGACGCCGACGCCGGCGCCATCGCGTTCAGGACCATGGTCAGCACCGCGCACGCTGCGCTCGCCCCGCCGATTCCCGCGACCAGAGCGCAAATGACCACGACCGGCAGCAACGGAAACAGCAGGCGTCCTGCGGTTCGGCATTCAGCGACAACACGCTCCAGCCGGCAATGACCAGAGCGAACATCGAAACGATGAAAATCCAGCGTCTGGCGCCGTGCGGGAACCTCTGGTGCGACCATGTCAACACCAGCGGCGTGAAGATCAGGAAGCTGAAAGAAGCGGACAGGAAATATTCCGCACCGGCCGCCAGCGCACGCAGGGGCGTCTGATCGAATACCACTATCATGCGCACCGCGTAGATCGGAATCGCCAGCGAACTGGCGATCAGCAGGGCGGCGACGAAGGCGCCGAATTGGCGCGTGTCCGTCAGCGACATGTGCACCTTCCAGTGCAGCAACAGGCGCAGTGCGATCAAAGCCATCAGCAATTCCAGCGAACCGACGCCGGTCGCGGGAAGCAGCGGCGTGCCGACCGTCATGCTGCTCACCGTGTTCGCCACGAACACGGCGGGCCAGTAGCGCGCGCCGTGATGCCACAGCAGGGCCAGTCCGATGCCGCTGCTGGGCCAGATTGGAATGAAGCCGGGATCGGGTTGCGCAACCGGAAAGGAACGCAACCAGGCTCAACAGCGCGGTGTGAAAAACAAGAGGGGCCAAGAAAGTACGCGTGTTCGCGTATCGGCAGGTGTGCTCCGGCGGGTCCCGTCATGGCCGCCGAGTATAGCCAAGCTGAGAACCGAGTCGCTTCGACAGCCCGATCACGCAGCCTTCATGCGCGCTGTTTTTTGTGGTGCTCGCGCTGCCAAACGCTGTCGTCGATGCCCTGAACCCGCTCGAGTCCGTGAGTCCCCCGATGTTCGCAGGTATCGGGCCGTCGGCTCCGGCTGGCGAGGCTCGGGCTACTATTCCTCGTCAGGATCGCGATATTCCTTCGGCAGGTGGTGGCGGCGACGTCCTTGTGGCAATCGATGCAGGTCTTGCCTTCGCTCTTCGCTGCCATGTGGCGCGTGTAGTTGCTCTGCTTCTGCTTGTCGCCACTCATGCCGTCCCAGCTATGGCAGTTACGGCACTCGCGCGAGTCGACCGCCTTCATCACGTTCCATTCGTTCGTCGCCAGTTCCATGCGATGCGCCTCGAATTTTTCAGGCGTGTCTATCTTGCCTGTGATCTTGCCCCAGACTTCCATGCTGGCCTGAATCTTGCGGATGATCTTCGGTCCCCACTCGTGCGGGACGTGGCAATCGGGGCAGCCCGCGCGAACGCCGGTCCGGTTCGAGTAGTGGATGGTCCCCTTGTATTCCTGGTAGACCGTGTCGCGCATCTCGTGGCAGCCGATGCAGAACGGCATCGTGTTGGTCATTTCGAGCGCGGTATTGAAGCCGCCCCAGAACAGGATGCCGCCCACGAATCCGGCCAGCAGCAGCGTCAGCAGCGACCAGCGTGCCGACGGCGCACGCAGGAAACGCCAGAACCGGCGCAGGGCGCCGGGGTTCGCCTTGCTCATGGGTGGGACTCCCTTGCACGTGTGTCGGCGGCGGAATGTCACTGCGCTCTCGGCGCGCAAAGACATTTTGTCGAGCGAATCTTTGATCGAAACGTCAGCTTGAAGCTGTAGTGGTAAGCCATGTAGACCATATTCACTTCGTAATTCGGCGCCACCTGGTTCGTCGGCATCACGCTGCTCGGCGTGAAGCCGTACTGGTATGCGTTGTACAGGTAGTCGTTCGACTTCAGGCGCTGGTACTGATAACCAGCGAGAATCGACGAGCGACCGTCGATCTTGGACCAGCCGTTGATGCGGAACTGTTTCAGGTCGCTGCTGATGTTCGGCACCTCTCCTGCATTGCCGAGCGACGGCGCAATGTTCTGGACGAGATAGGTCACGTACTTTGCCTTGCCGAGGTTGTATTCGAAATCCTCGTTGATCTCGAGTTTGCCGCCAAGCAGACCCTTCTGTTTGCCGTTGATGCCGATCGCGTTGTCGCGGTCAGCCAGCGTGTTCTTCCAGATCTGGGTTGGCGGCGCACTGGCGTTGTCGTCCGATGC
>CAVTWA010000025.1:0-511062 GCA_963738025.1 uncultured Acidobacteriota bacterium
CGCGACGGAACATTGGCATTCCTCGCATCGAACGTGTACGTCATGCTGACGCCTTCGATAGGCTTCTGCTGAACGCCGTCGACCACGTCCGGAGGCCGTATACCGGTCGCTTCGAGGATGGTCGGCACGATATCGATGATGTGGTGGAACTGGTTGCGGATCCCGCCTTTGTCCTTGATCACCTTCGGCCACGAGATCGCCATCCCCTGGCGTACGCCGCCGAAGTGCGACGCGACTTGCTTGGTCCAGGAGAACGGCGTGTCGAACGCCCACGTCCAGCGGCACCGCCATGTGCGGATAGGTCATGTCCGAGCCCCAGGCGTCGTAAAACTTGACCTGATCCGCGATCGGAACATTGATACCCTGCAGCGAAGCAATCTCGTTCGGTGTGCCGGTCAGCGTGCCCTCGGCGCTGTTGCCGTTGTCGCCCGCGATGTAGATGATCAGCGTGTTATCGAGTTTGCCCATGTCCTCCACATGTTGGATGACGCGCCCGATCTCGTTGTCGCTGTATGCCCAGTACGCGGCGAAGACCTCCGCCTGGCGGATGAACAGCTTCTTCTCCTCGTCCGTCAGCTGGTCCCATTCCTTCAGCAGGTCCTTAGGCCAGGGCGTGAGCTTGGCGTCCTTCGGGATGACGCCGAGCCTTTTCTGGTTGGCGAAGATGGTCTCGCGCAGCTCATTCCAGCCCTTGTCGAACAGATGCATATCGTGGATCTTCTGGATCCACTCCGGCGTCGGGTGATGCGGCGCGTGGACGGCGCCGGGCACGTAGTAGATGAAGAATGGCTGGTCCTTGTCGATCGCAGTGATGCGGTTCATGTATTCGATCGCATCGTCGGCCATTCGCCGTCACCAGGTTAAAGCCGGGGTTGTTGTAGTACGGGTAGATCGCCGTGGTGTTGCGAAACAGATTGGGCTGCCACTGGCTGGAGTCGCCGCCGACGAAGCCGTAGAAGTAGTCGAAGCCCATGCCCGGTCGGCCACTGGTCGAACGGCCCGGCCGGGCTCGCCTGGAACTCAGGGGTGTTGTGATCCTTTCCGAACCAGGACGTCCAGTAGCCGTTATCCTTGAGGATCTTCCCGATCGTCGCCTTGTCTCGGCTCATGATGCTGTTGTAGCCGGGATATCCCGTCGCCTGCTCGGAAATGACCCCGAAGCCCATCGAATGATGGTTTCGTCCCGTGATCAATGCGGCTCGCGTTGGCGAGCACAGCGACGTCGAGTTGAAATTGGTGTAGCGCAGGCCGTTGCTCGCGATGCGGTCGAGGTTCGGCGAAGGGATCACGCCGCCGAAGGTGCTGGAGACTCCGAAGCCGGTATCGTCGGTCATGATCAAGAGGACGTTCGGCGCGCCCTTCGGCGGTACGATGCGCGCCGGCCAATATGGCTTCGACTGTGCGGCGTTGCGGCCGATAACGCCGCCGAACTTCTCCGGCGGGGGAGGGATCTGCTCGCCGCTGAGCGTCGTTGTTGCGTCAGGTGAGCCTGCCGTGCCTGTCGTCTGCGGAGCTGGGGCGGCAGCTGCAGAGCGTTGCTGTGCGCCAGCCGGCTGCGAGGCGCGGCCCGCCAGCAAGAGTGCTGCTAAAGCGACCGATGTCACTCCAAACGGCAAAATGCCTTTTCTCCAATTCATGGGCCTTTTCTTCTCCTTAGTTTTCAAGCGGGGGGTTATCGCGTCCGTTAACCTGAATTTCTCCACCGAGTTTTGCCCCGGAGTGGATAAGCCACGGATTGAACGGATTTAATGGATGAGCGCGTTAACAGTCTGTGAATCCCCATCCGTTAAATCCGTTAATCCGTGGCTTATCCAACACCCACCTATGTTCATGAGAGATCCGGGTTAAAGCATCTCCACCTCCAGGCTTCAGCTACCCGTGTTTTTTGGGAGTGGGGCGGGTAGAAATTCGGTTGCTGGAGTTGTCTGGCGATGTCTTCGCTGGGGACTTCTCTGGTGCCCTCAGCGTGGAGTTCGATGGACCGCTTTCAGTTGTGGTAGTCCAGTGCGTCAAACGAGGCAGCGGGAAACCATCAGCTGGCAGCGTTGCTCCGCCTTCTGCACGGGCTCATTTCATCGGCTGATGTTGGGGGGAGATCAATCTGAGCGTCTTGACGGGATGCATCGAGTACGCTTTTGCCAATCCGTCAATCGCCAACTGGATTTCATCGGTTGCGGGCGCGTATTGATACAAGCAGTCAAGCGCCAGCCTGCGGTCACGCACCAGGCCGGCGGACGTGAGTTCCTCGATTCGGGCAGCAACGATGGCAGGGTCCAATTCCAATGCTCCGCTGATCTCCAATAATCGCCATTCCTCTTGCGGTGTGCTTTGAATGATCAACAAAATTTCCAATGCCGTCGCGGATTTGATGTACCTGGGGACGAACTCCCGCACAATCGGAGGGATTTCAGCCCAGTAACCATCTACGGATTCCTTCATTGTTGCCGGAGTCTATAGGATTGATTCTTTGCAGGTCAACGACGGATATCGTGTAGCGACACCTTGCCCTGAGTGACGAAATTAGAGGATGATTGCGCTGAACTGTAAAATCAACCCGAACGGAATCAGCCAGGAATTGACCGAATTTGATTCGTATAATTCCTGGCTGATTGCAGTCTCTTTAGACCTAACTGCCCTTTCCGATGTCTATAGGAACATGCCAGAGATACAGCATCTGCTGAACCGTATCGGGTTTGGATCTCGACCTGGAGATATCGAGCAGATTCAGCAACTTGGCGCGGATAAGTTCCTGGAGCAACAGCTGCACCCCGAGCACATCGACGATCAGGCGGCTGAGGAGCTTCTGGCCGGGTTGCCGTCCGTGGGGATGAACGCGCCGGAGCTGATCCGAAAGTACCCGCAACCACAACAGCTGGCGCGTCGCCTGGGTGTTAATGCCGCGGATCCTGAGGGGCGCCGGCGCATGCAGGAGATGTTGAGGGATATGGGAATGAGCCCTCCCCAGCAATTGCTGCAAGAGCTTCAGGCGCAGAGGATTATTCGCGCTGTGCACAGTCAGCGGCAGTTGCAGGAGGTGATGACCGGCTTCTGGTTCAACCACTTCAATATTTACTGGAACAAGAACGCCGACCGATGGCTGACCACCGGCTTTGAAATGCATACCATCCGGCCGCATGTGCTCGGGAAATTCAAAGATCTTTTGATGGCGACCGCTAAAAATCCAGCGATGCTTTTCTATCTGGATAACCATCTGTCATCTTCTATTAAAGGAATCAACGAAAACTACGGCCGCGAGTTGATGGAATTGCACACGCTTGGCGTCGACGGCGGTTATACACAACGCGACGTGCAGGAAGTCGCTCGTGCATTCACCGGCTGGAGCATTGACCGCCCGCAGATGAGCGGTCAATTCATCTTCCGGCCACGCATTCATGCCTTCGGAGAAAAGATCGTTCTCGGGCACAAAATCAACGGAGGCGGCATTCGCGACGGAGAAGAGGTTATCGACATCCTCGCCCGGCACCCGAGCACGGCGCGTTTCATTTCGACCAAACTGGTGCGGAAGTTTGTCAGCGATGATCCGCCGCCAGATCTCGTCCGCCATGTTTCCGATATATTTATGAAGACAGACGGCGACATCCGCGAAATGATGACGGTCATTATCACTTCCAGGGAGTTCAACTCGCCGGAAACCGCCGGCGCGAAAACGAAGACTCCGCTCGAATATGTGGCCTCGGCTATCCGCTCTCTGGACGGTCAGACCGACGGCAGTCGTCAGGTGGCGCAAGCCATCGGACGAATGGGAGAGGCGCTTTACCAGTGCCAGCCACCGGCGGGTTATCCGGATCGCGGCGATCATTGGATGAGCAGCGGCGCCGTTCTCGAACGGCTCAATTTTGCAGTAGCCTTAACGGCGAACAAGATCCCGGGGACGAGCGTCAGGTTCGACGAACCGGTCAAGACCGTCGTCGGCAGACTTGGATCGCCGCAGTTTCAGAAGAGGTAGTCATGGCAATATCACGTCGCTATTTCCTCAAATCCGGGGCTGTCGCCCTTGCGAGTTACGCAAGCGCACCGCCTTTTCTCGTCCGGACGGCTCTCGCGCAGACCAATAATGCACATGGGAAAGATCATCCGATCATCGTTGCAATCTTCCAGCGTGGTGCGGCCGACGGTATTTCGATGGTCGTTCCGTTCGGCGACCCCTACTATGCGGCAGCGCGCCCGCAGATTGCCATTCCCGAACCGTCACGGTCGAGCGACGAGCGGGCCATCGATCTTGACGGCTTCTTCGGGTTGCACCCTTCTTTGGCCCCGTTGAAAGCGATTTACGACGAAAGGCATCTCGCTATCGTTCACGCCGTGGGTTCGCCGGACAGCACGCGTTCCCATTTCGACGCTCAGGACTACATGGAATCGGGCACGCCCGGAAACAAGTCGGTTAGCGACGGCTGGTTGAACCGGTTCCTGCAATCGAACCCGGAGCAGGACGCAAGCGCCTTTCGTGCGGTTTCGTTAACACCGACCTTGCCGAGATCCCTGGCCGGGCCGGCATCCGCTGTCGCCATGCAACGCGTCGCCGACTTCGGAATCCGGAGCGGCCGCGCCACGCCGGAGATCGAAGAACTTTTCGCGGACTTGTATAAGGATACGTTTGATGCCGTAAAAACTCTGCGCAGCGCTACTTCGCAGCAATACACTCCAGCCGACGGAGTTCGATATCCCAACTCACCTTTGTCGCAGGCCCTCCAGCAGATCGCACAATTGATCAAATCGGATGTCGGCGTCGAGGTGGCCTTCGCCGAGGTTGGCGGCTGGGATACTCATGCGAACCAGGGTTCGTCGCGAGGTCAACTTGCCAATCAACTGCGCAATTTCGGCGACGGGCTTGCGGCGTTCTATCGGGATCTTGGCGACCGGATGCACAACGTCGTCATCGTTACCATGACAGAATTTGGTCGCGCCGTCCGCCAGAATGGCTCCGGCGGGACGGACCACGGCCATGCCAGTTGTCTGTTTGTTGCCGGCGGACCTGTCAAAGGCGGCAAGGTTTATGGCCGTTGGCCCGGCCTCGCGCCCGAACAATTGCACGACGGCCGTGACCTGGAGCTTACGACCGACTTTCGCAGCGTGTTTTCGGAAATTCTCGTGAAGCACATGGCGGCGAAGGATTCTGCACGAGTATTTCCAAATTTCAAACCGACGGCAGGCCTTAATATTCTGTGAGACGAGTCAGGCTCGTAGGCGCGGGCTTTTAGCCCGCGCCTACGGCCTAGTTTTAGATCAGTCAGCCAAATAAGCGAGAACCGCCGAAGGCAAAGCCCAACCGCCCGCGGAACTGACCCAATCACCGGATCGCGGTCTAACTTAGTATGGCCGCACGTGCAATCTGGGCCGGTACGCTCAAGATCGGTTCTTCCAGCCTGCCGGTAAAGCTTTATTCCGCCGTCCAGGACAAATCCGTCCACTTTCACATTCTCGACGCGAAGGGCAAGTCTCGTGTGCAGCAACGCATGGTCAATCCGTCCACGGGAGACGAGGTTGCGAAGCAAGACATCCGGAAGGGCTATGAGGTAGAACGCGGAATCTTCGTCCTGCTGGACCATGATGAGCTTTCGAAGCTGGAGCCGAAGCCATCGCGCGGAATTGAAATCTCCCGCTTCGTCCCAAGAGGTCTTATCAGTCATCTGTGGTACGACCGTCCATACTATCTCGGTCCGGACGGTGACGTGGGCACGTACTTCGCATTTACTCAAGCTCTGCAAAACGAGAACCAGGAAGGCATCGCCCGTTGGGTTATGCGTAACAAGTCATACGCCGGAGCACTGCGCGTCAGCGGTGATTATCTGGCTCTGATCACGTTGCGCCATGCAGGTGAGGTCCTGTCCGACCGGGACCTCCCGGCCCCGCGCGCCCGCGGACTCAGCCAGAAGGAACTGAAAATGGCCAGGGAGTTGGTCGGCGCGCTCGCTGGCGAACTCCGATTAGAAGATTTTCGAGATGAATATCGGGACCGGCTTCTCGATTTCATCGAGGCGAAAGCGAAAGGCCGAAAACCCAGGCTGGCCGCAGTTCGCACCCGGCGCGCCACTGCCTCTCTGGAAAGCGATCTGTCGAAGAGTCTCGCCGCCCTGAAGAAGCGAAGCGGAAAGGAGCGGAAAGTTGCCTAGACGAAGTACGCGCCGGAAACCGGACTTTGAGCCAGACGAAGAAAGCACAACGCGGCCGTTCTGGTCGGGCACCCTCAGCTTCGGGCTCGTCAGTATCCCGGTGAATTTATTTCCGGCGACGCGCGCGCCTCATTCTTCCCTTCGCATGCTCGGACCCGATGGAACTCCGCTCCGCCGCCGGTATTACTCTTCAGAAACGGGAAAGGAACTGAACGCCGACGACATGATTCGCGGTTATGAAATGAAAAGAGACAAGTACGTTGTCGTCACCGATGAAGAGCTGGAGCGTCTGGATCCCGAAAAATCACGCGATATCGATCTTCGCGTATTTGTAAAACAAGAAGAGATTCCGCCCCTGTATTTTGAACACGCTTACTTTCTTGCGCCCGCCGCTGGTGGGGCCGTGAAGGCATATCAACTACTGGCAGAAACCATGGAAAGTTCGGGCCGTTCGGGAATCGCAACCATGGTGATGCGCGATAAGGCTTACCTCATTGCTATCCTGGCCGAGAAGGGCATCTTACGTGCCGAAATGCTGCGCTTCAGCGACGAGGTCCGCTCTCCCGGTGAAATTGGATTACCGAAGCCAAAACAAGCCCCAAAGGCTGCCGTCAGCCGTTTTGCAAAGTTGATCCGCCAGCGCGCGAGGGACGAAATCTCGCCCGACGAGTTGCGCGACGAATATACGCAGCAACTGCTGAAGCTCGTCGAGCGCAAGCAGGAGCGCAACAAAGACATCGTTGAAAGCGACGTTGAGCAAGAGAAGCCCGCCAAGGTCGTCGACCTGATGGAAGTGCTGAAGAAAAGCCTGGCGCGGAAAAAGCGGCATAACAACGCATGAAGAAAACGGAACAATTGAGTGTGGGTCGGCGAAAAATCCCCGTTTCCAGTCTCGAGAAGGTGCTCTATCCGGAGGCGCAATTCACGAAGGGGCAAGTCATCGACTATTACGTCAAAGCCGCCAGATTCCTGTTGCCGCATCTCCGGAATCGCCCTGTCACGCTGCAGCGCTTTCCCAACGGTGTTCGCGGTGACTTCTTCTATGAAAAAGATGCGCCCAGGTTCACTCCCGACTGGGTCCGCACTTTCCCGGTCCCGCGGCGTACCGGCGGTGACCGCGACATCAACTACATCGTCATCGATGATCTTGCAACACTGGTCTGGCTGGCCAATCTTGCAAGTCTGGAAATCCACCCCTTCTTGCATCGCGTGCCTCACCTCAACCGCCCGACTGCGGTTGTTTTCGATCTCGATCCAGGAGAGGGCGCGAAGATCCTGGATTGTGCGCGTATCGCATTTCATGTCCGCGATCTGCTCCTCGAACTCGGGCTGAAATCCTTCGCGAAAGTTTCCGGCTCTAAAGGCCTGCAGGTCTATGCGCCATTGAATACCGCGAGTTCAACCTACGAAACGACCCGGCCTTTTGCGAAAGCCGTCGCGGACCTGATGCAGGAACGGCATCCGGACCTTGTTGTTTCAAAGATGACGAAAGTCATCCGCGCGGGAAAGGTGTTCATCGATTGGAGCCAGAATTCCGATTTCAAGACAACGGTCGGTGTGTATTCTCTCCGCGCAAAATCAGCGCAACCGTTTGTTTCGATGCCTGTCGATTGGAAAGAACTGGAAGACGCTGTTGAAGCTGATGACGGCGGCAGTCTTTACTTCAAGCCGGATGCCGCGATCCGCCGGCTCGAAAATCTCGGCGACCTTTTCAAGCCGGTTCTTTCGCTGCGGCAGAAATTGCCGACCGCGTTTGCCGCGAAGAGTACAGCCAGGAATACAGCGACGACTACAGGCAAAGCGCCTGCACCCGCGTCCCTTGGCGAGTATCAACGGAAACGCGATTTCACGAAAACGACAGAGCCTCGTCCGGCGCCTGTCCGGCGCAGCCGTCAAGGTAGTGCGCGGCGATTTGTCATTCAGAAGCACGCGGCGAGTCATCTTCACTATGACTTCAGGCTGGAGATGTACGACACGCTCAAGTCCTGGGCGGTTCCCAAAGGTCCGCCATACACGACCGGCGAAAAGCGGCTCGCCATGCCCACTGAAGATCATCCGCTCGATTACCTCGATTTCGAAGGCACCATTCCGAAGGGTCAGTACGGCGGCGGTACCGTCATGGTTTGGGATATCGGAACCTACGAACTGATGGAAGGGAACTACTATAAGGGATATCTCCACTTTTACTTGTCCGGCCGCAAGCTCAAAGGCGAGTGGCAGTTGATCCGCAGCAACCGCGAGGGCGATCGGCAGATGTGGTTCCTTGGCAAAGTTCGCCCGTCGATGCGGCCCGTGTCGAAGAAGCGAGACGATGAATCCGCGTTGACCCGCCGCACGATGGAACAGATTCGCACGGCAGGCGATGCCGTCTGGAACAGTAACAGATCGCCGGCCGCGTAGAGTTCGCTTGAACGAGGAGGAAACTATGCAAAAACGTCTCTATATATTTATCGTGAGCCTTGGTCTCACCTTCGGCCTGGCAGGCTGCCAGCGCAACGGCGACAATGTGCAGGCCGCCCGCGAGCCTGATATGCCAGCGGCGAAAGCCCCAAGTAATACAAATACGCTTACGGTCGCCGACAAGGATTTTGTGATGCAGGCCGAAAAAGACAATATTCAGGAACGCGTCCTCGGCCGTATGGCCGAAGAGAAGTCACAGAATAGCGACGTCAAGGATTACGGAAAGATGTTGGTCAGAGACCACAATAATGCACTCCAGAAGCTTGTCGATTTGATGGAGAAGAATGGCATACCGCAGCCGAAGGGCCTGCCCGAAGAACGGAATGAAGCGGTCGAGAAAGTGCAGGGTCTATCTGGAGCCGCCTTTGACAAGGAATTTGTCAATATGATGGTCGCCGACCACGAGAAGGCCGTGGATACATTCAGACACGAAGCAGCGACAGCACAGAACTCCGATGTTCGCGATTACGCGAAGAATGTGCTCCCGACTCTCGAGAAGCACTTGAAGGATGCCCAGGAACTGCAAGGAAAGCTCGGCAAACAGGGATAACCAAAGAAGGGCGGTCTACGGCAAGGCGTGTGCAAGACAGTACGGTACCAACTTGGAGTCTCGGCAAGTCCCCGCCTAAGTCAGGCGGGGTGCCTTCGCGTAGCGAAGGCGGGGCGGTCTATTCAAAGTCGCGAAGCATCTTTTAATATTCGCGTAGCGCTCCGATTCGGAATGAGCGCTTCGCGGAAATCTATAAGTCGCTTCGCGTCTTTGAACCGCCCCAGCGCTCGCTTCGCGAGCGAGTCCCCGCCTAATTTAGGCGGGGACTGCCGCCGCCTTTATTTTGGTCAGCTCTGGTCGTATGACTCGCCTGTGGCGAAACGACAATGGATGCAACATCTCACATTCCGCCGGTAGTCCTGTTTCATTACCTCATTCACGCGATGCCGTTGACGAAAGATGAACAGTATCATCTCAAGAACTGTCTCCATTGCCAGTCCGTGTTAGATGACTTCGATACCTACATCGATCCCGGCATGATTCACGCGGCTTGAAAAACAAAAGGAGCCCCGCACAGTTGGCATGTGTATTCCACGGGGTGGCATTAGCGGACCGCATTGCCCCCTCCTTCCCCCGAAAATTTCCCGAATTCTGACGTATTGTTTCTGGCACCGTACTTGCTTCGCGGGAGTCGGCTGAAAATTGCGTGCCATGCCGCAAATCTTCAAAAGAACAACCAATGCCATCTCGCGGCTGACGATATTCGGGGGGATCTTTGTTATCGCGGCTGTAACGTGGGGTTGGGCGGCAATCGTTTATTCGCCATATGTCACGAATGAGCGAATACCGCTCGATCAACCGGTTCCGTTCAGCCATGCGCATCATGTCTCCGGAATCGGCATCGATTGCAGGTATTGTCACAATACTGTCGAAGTCAGCGCTTTCGCCGGTATTCCCCCCACCGCGGTCTGTATGAACTGTCACAAACAAATCTGGAGAAACAGCGAAGTGCTCGAGCCGGTACGGGCCAGCTTGCGCGAGAACGAGCCGCTTCGCTGGAATCGGGTCAACAACCTTCCCGATTTCGTCTATTTCGATCACAGCATCCACGTCAACAAAGGCGTGGGATGCGAAACATGCCACGGTCGGGTGGATCAGATGCCGCTGACGTGGAAAGCGTCGGACATGCACATGCAGTGGTGTCTGGCCTGTCATCGCCATCCAGAACAATTTCTGCGGCCTCGTGACCAGATATTCACGATGGGTTGGCAGCCTCCGGCGAATCAGGAGGCGGCGGGCCGGGAATTGATGGCGGAATATCACATTGAGCCTGCGTTTAAGCTCACGAACTGTTCGATTTGCCACCGATAGGAGGTTATCTGGCGCAGCCTACGGAGACTGCAGCGGCGCAATGGCGCAGTCTGAACCCGCCGCCTCGAGACCCTGACGCGCTGATGCCGGCTCAAATGGGCGGCGCGAATCGGCGGGAGTTCCTCTCGTTGATGGCGGCGTCTCTGGCGCTGGCCGGCGCCGCAGGCTGTACGCCGGCTGCGACTCTTCCCGAAAAAATCGTGCCGTATGTTCAGCCGCCCGAAGAGATGCTGCCGGGAAATCCTCTGCACTTCGCCACGGCCATGCCATTCGCTGGTTACGGTATCGGGCTGATCGTGAAGAGCGTCGAGGGACGGCCGGTCAAGATCGAGGGCAACCCACGACACCCCGCAAGCCTGGGAGCCACGGATGTGTTTTCTCAGGCCTCGATCCTGAACCTGTACGATCCAGACCGCGCAAAAGCGATAACGCGCCGGGGCGCGATTTCGACGATCGATGGCTTCGTTTCGGCGCTCTCGGCTCAGCTGGATACTCTGAGGTTAACGAACGGCACAGGCCTTCGTTTCCTGTCGGGCAAAACGACTTCACTCTCCGAAGGCGCATTGATCGAGGCGGTATTACGCGCATTTCCCAACGCGGCCTGGCATCAGTACGAACCCGTGAACGACGACAATGCGCGCGCCGGAGCGCGACTTGCATTCGGCCGTTATATCGACACGATCTATAACCTGGATCAGGCCGATATGATCCTCTCGCTCGATGCGGATTTTCTTTACTGGGGACCCGCCCGTCTTCGCCACACCCAGCAGTTCGCCGCACGCCGTGTTGTTTCACCCGGCGGTTCAGGCATGAATCGGCTCTATGTCTTTGAAAGCACGCCAACGATCACCGGACTGAAAGCCGACCATCGCATTCCATTGCGCCCTTCCGATATCGCGCGGCTTGCCGCTGCGCTCGCTGCGCGTTTTGGAATTTCCGGCACTGGAAATCAGGAAATCAATGAACAGTGGTTCGACCCGATGGTCCGTGACCTCGAATCGCACCGGGGCGCGAGCGTGGTCATTGCCGGCGAAACCCAACCGCCATACGTGCACGCGCTGGTGCATGCGATTAATGAAAAGCTGGGGAATGAAGGACGAACGGTCGAATACCGCCAGCCCGCCGCGCTTCGCGTCACCGAGCAGACTGCGTCTTTGCGCGAACTCGTTGATGCGATGAAATCCGGACACGTGGATACGTTGATCATGATGGATGTCAATCCGGCATACTCGGCGCCCGCCGATTTCGAATTCTCCACGAATCTGGCGAATGTGAAATTCAAGGCCAGCCATAGTCTGTACTACGACGAGACTGCCGCCGAATGCGACTGGCATGTGCCCAGAAACCACTTCCTGGAATCGTGGGGCGATGTCAGCGCCTACGATGGCTCTGTTTCCATCATCCAGCCGCTGATCGTTCCGTTATATGGAACAATGAGTTCTCACGAATTTCTGAACATCTTCCTCGGCAATCCAACCCGATCGAATTATGAACTGGTCCGGAATTTCTGGGCTGGCCAGCATGGCACTGGTGATTTCGAACAGTTCTGGCAAAAGTCACTTCAGGATGGCGTCGTTCCAGAGACGGCTCGCCCGGCAGAGCGCCTCAACGTCAGTGTGCAGCCGCTGTCAACCGCGGCTGTTCCTCCGTCAGAGCAGGCTTCTTCGCAAACAAACCTCGACATTGTATTTCGGCCGGACTCTTCGATGTACGACGGCTCCTTTGCTAACAATGCGTGGCTTCAGGAACTGCCGCAACCCATCACGAAACTGACCTGGGACAACGCCGTTCTGATCAGTCCGAAAACCTCGCAGGATCTTCAGGTCAATAACGATGACATGGTGGACCTCGCCGTCAATGGGCGGCAGATAAGCGGCGCAGTATTCGTGCTCCCCGGCCAGCCCGATAAGACCATCACAGTGCATCTGGGTTGGGGACGAAAGCGGGCCGGCATCGGAACGGAGCGGGGGTTCAACGCCTACGCCCTTCGGACGTCATCGGATTTGTGGATGGCCGGCGGGGCGACGATCCGTAAGCGCGGCGAGAAATACAGGCTGGCATCGACGCGCGATAACCACAATACCGAAGGGCGCCACATGGTCCGCCATACGACCGCGGCCGATTATGCGAAGGAACCGCGCCTCATTCAGTACCAGACGCAGGTTCCAAAGCCCGATGAAACGCTGTATCCGCCATACGCCGATATCGACAATGCATGGGGAATGTCGGTCGACCTGAGCCGGTGCGTCGGCTGCAATGCGTGCGTGATCGCTTGCCAGGCAGAAAACAACATTCCGACCGTCGGTAAAAACGAAGTCGTGCGCGGCCGGGAGATGCACTGGATGCGCATCGATACCTACTTCGAAGGAGCCGCGGCAAATCCCGAGGGATATTTCGAGCCGATGTTCTGCCAGCACTGTGAGACTGCGCCCTGCGAGTACGTTTGCCCGGTTGAAGCAACGACGCACAGTGCGGAAGGCATCAACGAGATGACCTACAACCGGTGCATCGGCACCCGGTATTGCTCGAACAACTGCCCCTACAAGGTGAGGCGTTTCAACTTTTTCGAATATGCCGTCTGGGACGTCCCGTCTCTGAAGCTGCTGTACAACCCCGACGTCACGGTGCGGAGCCGTGGCGTCATGGAAAAGTGTACGTATTGCGTTCAGCGCGTCAATCGGACCCGTATTGATGCCTTAAAAGGCGATCGGAAGATACAGGACGGAGAGGTCGTGACGGCGTGTCAGCAGGCATGTCCCGCAAATGCGCTCGTATTCGGCAATCTCCTGGATAAGGGCAGCAAAGTGTCACAACGCAAATCCGAACCGCGGGACTACAGCGTCCTGGCGGAGTACAACACGCGGCCGAGGACGACCTATCTGGCAGCTTTGAAGAATCCAAATCCGGAAATTACCGTTGTGCAAACGGCGCAGCACACCAATGGCTGACGAAAACACTCTCGCTGTATATACCCCTCCAGCAACGAAGCCGTATCCCGGAGCGCATTGGGTAACGGAAAAGATCGGCTCGCTTGTCCTCACCCCACACACGCCGGTCGAATGGATCGTGACTTTCGGCGCCATGTTCACGGGGACGCTCGGCCTGTTGTTCGCCATCGCCTGGCTGCTGATTCGCGGCATCGGAATCTGGGGCGTGAATATTCCAATCGCGTGGGGATTCGCGATTGTGAATTTCGTGTGGTGGATCGGGATCGGGCATGCCGGCACTTTGATTTCTGCAATCCTCCTGCTCTTGCATCAGGCCTGGCGGCAATCGATCAATCGATTTGCGGAAGCGATGACACTATTTGCCGTCGCCTGCGCCGGCTTGTTTCCGCTTATTCACCTTGGCCGGCCATGGTTCTTTTATTGGATCGCGCCGTACCCGAACACGATGGGACTCTGGCCGCAGTGGCGAAGTCCGCTGGTATGGGACATGTTCGCGGTCAGTA
This sequence comes from uncultured Acidobacteriota bacterium, assembly GCA_963738025.1. GTDB lineage: Bacteria > Acidobacteriota > Terriglobia > 20CM-2-55-15 > 20CM-2-55-15 > 20CM-2-55-15. Next base: position 13,904 of record CAVTWA010000025.1, read on the forward strand.
CGTATTTCACTATTTCGCTGGTGTTCTGGTACATCGGCCTGATCCCGGACCTCGCGACGTTTCGCGACAAGGCCAAACACCGCGTCACCCAGGTTATTTACGGTCTGATGGCGATGGGCTGGCGTGGCTCGGCCTATCATTGGCAGCGTTATCAAGAAGCATATCTGATACTCGCCGGGCTGGCGACTCCGCTTGTGATCTCCGTGCACACGGTTGTCAGCTTCGATTTCACGATCGCCATTGTTCCGGGATGGCATTCGACCATTTTTCCCCCGTACTTCGTGGCTGGCGCCATCTATTCCGGTTTCGCCATGGTTGTCACGCTTGCGATTCCATTGCGCGAGATCTATGGGCTGCAGGAACTCATTACGATGCGTCACCTGGAAAACATGGCGAAGCTGATGCTCGCCACCGGCGTCATCGTTCTATACAGCTACGTCGATGAGGCATTCATCGCTTTCTACAGCGGCAATCCGTATGAGCGGTTCGAGATTATGAATCGGGCGTTCGGCCCCTACCGCTCGCTATATTGGCTGTTGATCGTCACGAACCTTCTTATTCCGCAACTGATGTGGTCCAGCCGCATGCGGAAGAGCATTGCTGCCATTTTCCTCGTAGCTCTTTCCGTCGATGTGGGAATGTGGCTGGAACGGTTTGTCATTGTGGTTGTCAGTCTCCATCGCGATTTCCTGCCGTCGATCTGGGGCATGTATTACCCGAGCATCTGGGATTGGGCCACCTTTGCGGGGTCTATCGCAATGTTCGTTACTCTATTCCTGCTGTTCTTCCGTTTGCTTCCGCCCATCTCGATGTTCGAAATGAAGGAAATCCTCCACAAACCAGAGGTGTCGGCACGGCCATGATTCCCAAACCGATTTACGGCCTGCTGGCGGAGTTCAAGGACGGCGAGAAGCTGGTCGAGATTGCAGCTCGGGCGCGATCCGCAGGATATCGCCGGATAGACGGATTTTCTCCATATCCTGTCGAGGGGTTGGCGGAAGCGCTTGGGTCACACCGGACGAAAGTGCCTGCGATTGCACTTGCGGGAGGACTTATCGGAGGACTGGGCGGCTACTTCATGCTGTACAGTTCGTCGGTCGCCTTTTATCCGATTAACGTAGCGGGAAGGCCTCTTCACAGCTGGCCGATGTTCGTTCCGATTACCTTCGAATTGACGGTGCTGTTTTCGGGTTTGTTTACTGCCATTGGCATGCTGGCGATGAATGGTCTTCCAAAGCCGCACCACCCGGTGTTTGCGGTTCCGCAGTTCTCCCTGGCAACCGATGACCGCTTCTTCTTCTGTATCGAGGCAGCAGACCCATCATTCGATACAGAAAAATCGCGGGCGTTTCTCAATCAGTTCGATCCGGTTGGAATTTATGTTGTGGATGAAACTTAAAGCACCACAGCATGGCGCAATTGCGGTGGCCGCGCTTCTGTTGCTGGCCGGCATGACGTCATGCCGGCAGTCGATGGCCAATGAGCCGCGTTATCGGACCTATCAGGAAAGTGAATTCTTCCCTGACGGGAGTTCAGCGCGTCCCTTACCGGAGGGCACGGTTTCTCAGGAGAGAGAGTTGGACCCGCGTCTTGTCACTGGAACAGTAAACCAGCAGCCGGCCGAAACCTTTCCCTTTCCAGTGACACTCGCCGTGCTTCAACGTGGACAACAGAGGTTCGATATTTTCTGCACTCCTTGTCATGACCACCTCGGAACCGGGCAAGGCATGGCCGCGCGCCGGGGTTTTCGAGAGTCTCCTCCGTCGTTCCACGACGATCGGCTTCTTGACGCGGCTCCCGGATACTTTTTTGATGTGATCACGAAGGGTTTTGGCGTTATGCCCTCATACGCCTTCCAGATTCCCGTAAAGGATCGCTGGGCCATCGTCGCCTATGTACGCGCGCTGCAGCTGAGCTGGAACGCCACGGCCGCAGATGTTCCAGCGGATGAGCTGAAAAAACTGGAGGCTACGCAGCAATGAGCCGGACACAGGCAGTGGAAGAGGAAATTCGAGGTTTCCGTACGCCCTTGCTGGTTATAGGAATCGGCGGACTGGTGGCGTGTGCGATCGGTTTTGCGGTTTCCCCGCAGCAGTTCTTCCGGTCTTATCTTTTCGCATATCTGTTCTGGTTCAGCATCGGACTGGGCTGTCTGCCGGTGCTCATGCTGTATCACCTGGTGGGTGGCGCGTGGGGTTACAGCATCCGGCGGATCCTCGAGTCGGGAACCCGGACCATCCTCGTGCTGGGTATCCTGTTCATTCCAGTTCTCGCCGGTCTGCGGCAGATCTACAAATGGGTTGATCCGCCAAATGCGGAAATCGCCGCAGCGGTCATCAAAAAGAGCCTCTACTTGAACGTCCCTTTCTTCATAGTCCGGGCTGTAGTTTTTTTTCTCCTATGGTGGTTTTTTGCCAGCCGCTTGAACCGATGGTCGTCCGTACAGGATGAAACCGGAGATATCGGGCTGCTCCGCCGCTTCGGACGCTTGAGCGGCCCCGGGATTGCGATTTACGGATTCAGCGTGACATTTGCTCTTGTTGATTGGGCCATGTCGCTGGAGCCCCGATGGTTTTCGTCCGTCTACGGAATGTTGTGGTTCATGAACACGGCGCTCGCGGCCCTGGCGTTTGCCATTGTAGTGTTCACGTTCTTCTCGGATCGCAATCCCCTCTTGCAAGTCGCCCGGCCGGATCATTTGCACGATCTCGGCAACTTGTTGTTCGCGTCCCTGATGCTTTGGGCGTACCTGTCGTTTTGCCAGCTGCTGATCATCTGGTCTGGAGACATTCCCGAAGAGATCGACTGGTATCTGAGCCGTCTTCGGCATGGCTGGGACTGGACGGCTGCAGTCTTGTATATATTCCAGTTCTTCGTCCCCTGGTTTCTCCTGCTCTCCAGAAGAAATAAACGCGATCGTCGAAGGCTTGGCTACATCGCGTTGCTGGTGCTCGCGATGCGTATCGTCGACACATTCTGGATGATCACGCCGGCATTTTATCCCGACAGGTTTACGGTGCATTGGCTCGATCTCATCGCTTTGGCCGGCATCGGCGGAATCTGGCTCGCCACTTACGCGCGCCAATTAATCGCGATGCCTCTTCTGGCCCTCAATGATCCGAATACGGTTCCCCACAAAGCTATATGAGCTCGCATGAAAAGAAGAGGCGGGGCCACGAGCGGTCGGACTGGAATCTGAATTGGGTGCTTGGGGGCGGAATCACGCTCGTCATTTCGGTCGCGCTGATGCTCATCGGATCGTGGTGGGTTTTCAGGGTCTTCCAGTACTCGGCAGCAAGCCGGCAACTGGGAACAGTCGCCGCCCACGTTCTTCCTCCCGAGCCACGGCTCCAGGTGTCACCGACCGCGGATTGGGACCAGATGCTGCGGCGAGAACAGGCGACGCTGCACTCTTACGGCTGGGTCGACCGTTCACGCGGAATCGTCCGCATTCCGATTGAGCGCGAAATGGAAATGATTGCTCAGCACGGCTTTCCGGCAACAAAGACGTCGGGAGGAAAGACCAGATGAAACCTCTTAAGCAGTACATCATTGGCGCCGTCCTTCTCATGTCCCAGGCATTAACGTACTCAGCGGCTCAGCAGTCGCGGCCGCGGGTACTTGAAGAAGTCGGTATCGATCAGCAGCTTGGCGCACAAATCGATCTGAGTTTGCCGTTTCGCGATGAGACGGGGAGCACGGTGACTCTCGCACGCTATTTTGATGGCAGGCCGGTCGTGCTTGTCCCGGTCTACTTTACCTGCTCCTCCCTGTGCCCGATGACCCTGAACAGCTTGATGCAGGCCTTGCGTGTTTTGAAATTCAATGCCGGAAGGGATTTTGAAATCGTTGCGTTCAGTATCGATCCTGCCGAGAGCTCTGCGATGACGGCTCCTGCGAAGGCGCGCTACGTCAGGGAATACAACCGGCCTGACGCGTCGGCGGGCTTTCATTTTTTGACCGGCGATGCGACGTCAATCGGCGCCCTGACGAACAGCATCGGTTTTCACTACAAGTGGGACGATGTCTCGAAGCAATGGGCGCATGCCACAGGAATTATGGTTGCCACGCCACAGGGCAAGCTGAGCCAATACTTCTACGGCCTCGAATATTCGGCTCGAGACTTGCAATTCAGCATGGTCGAGGCGTCACAGGAGAGCATCGGAAGCGTCGTTGATCGCGTGCTGCTCTACTGCTATCGCTACGATCCGGCGACTGGGAAGTACGGAATCGTAGTAATCCGCAGTGTCCGCATCTTCGGGGCGGCCACTGCGCTTGCGCTTTTCACATTCATGTTCGTCATGTTCCGGCGTGAAGGCCGTGTCGGGGGGATGTGATGCATCGCTGGGTGGAATTGTTTCCTGTCAGCGCATCGTCGCACGCGGATAGTGTCGACCATCTGTTCTGGTTTTTGATGATCGTCTCGGGATTTTTTGGCTTTCTGATCCTGGTCCTGATCCTGACGTTCTCCGTGCGCTACCGTAGGAGCCGGCATCCCGTTGCAGAACCGACAAAGAGCTCGATTGGTCTCGAGCTGTTCTGGACTGCGGTGCCTTTCGCCATCGCACTCGTCATTTTCGTATGGGGCTCGAAAGTATACATGGATGGCGAGACGCCTCCGCGCGGCGCCCAGGACATGTATGTCATCGGTAAGCAGTGGATGTGGAAAATCCAGCATCCCGAAGGCAGGCGCGAGATCAATGAGCTGCACGTTCCTGAAAACACCGCTATCAAAATCACACTGACTTCGCAGGATGTCATCCATAGCTTCTTTATTCCCGCATTGCGCATCAAGCAGGACGCTGTCCCCGGCGAATATCGGACACTGTGGTTCCGCGCCACACGGCCAGGCACGTACCACTTGTTCTGCGCAGAATATTGCGGGACGAACCACTCAAAAATGATCGGCAGTGTCGTTGTTATGGAAGAGAGCGAGTATCAGTCCTGGCTTGCCGGAGCCAACGACATGCGGCCTGTCGAAGCGGGCGCAAAACTGTTCGTCGAATACGATTGCATCAACTGTCACGGCACCGGCCGACGCGCGCGGGCGCCGACTCTGGGCGGTCTGTACGGCACGAATGTTCTCCTGGCCGATGGCAGGCGAGTTCTTTTCGACGAGGTGTACATCCGCGACAAGCTGCTGGACCCTGGTTCAAAAAGGGTCGCGGGCTTTGCTCCCGACATGCCTGTATTCAAGGGGCAGCTTACCGAAGAGCAGATCATCGATCTGATTGCTTACGTGAAGTCGCTAACTTCCGGAACGACGCTATCCGAAGCGAGGCAGCCATGAGCACCTATGCAGCAGATTTGGAACTGAATTACCTGACTAATAAGCTGGGATGGAAGTCCTGGTTTTTCACTCGAGATCACAAGCGCATCGCGCTCATGTTTTTGATAACCGTCACCTTCTTCTTTCTTATCGGGGGCACTTTTGCCACTCTCATGCGCCTGGAGTTGATGACCCCGGCGGGGGATCTCTTCACTGCAGAGACGTACAACAAACTGTTCTCGATGCATGGCATCATCATGGTCTGGTTTTTTCTCATCCCGTCCATTCCCACTGTTTTCGGCAATTTCCTCATTCCGATGATGATCGGCGCCCGCGATCTCGCGTTTCCCCGCTTGAATCTGCTGAGTTGGTACTTGCTGGTGTTCGGAGGCATATTTGAGTTGTATGCAATCCTGAGCGGCGGTGTCGATACGGGCTGGACGTTCTATACGCCGTACAGCAGCCAATTTGCCAATACACACGTCGTGGCTGCTTTGACCGGTATTTTCATTTCCGGATTTTCATCGATCCTGACAGGGTTGAACTTCATCGTTACCATTCACAAGCTGCGGGCGCCGGGAATGACGTGGAGGAGATTGCCGCTGTTTGTCTGGTCGACCTACGCCACGGCAGTCATTCTTGTGCTCGCCACACCCGTGTTGGCCATTACGCTGGTTCTGGTTGCCATCGAAAGGCTGACCGGTGTCGGGATCTTCGATCCGAAGTTGGGCGGAGATCCATTATTGTTTCAGCATCTCTTCTGGTTCTACTCGCATCCCGCCGTGTACATCATGATTCTTCCGGGCATGGGCGTCGTCAGCGAACTGGTGACCACGCATTCGCGCCGGAAAATTTTCGGGTATGAATTCGTGGCAGGCGCAAGTATTGCGATTGCCGTCGTGGGTTTTCTGGTGTGGGGCCACCACATGTTCGTGGCGGGTCAGTCGCCATACGCAAGTATGGTCTTCTCGATCCTCAGTTTTGCGGTGTCGATCCCGTCCGCGATCAAAGTGTTCAACTGGACCGCAACGCTTTACAAAGGCTCAATATCTTTCAGCGCGCCCATGCTTTACGCATTGGGATTTATCGGCCTCTTTACGATCGGAGGATTGACGGGTTTGTTTCTGGCCACGATTGCCGTGGACGTGCATGTTACAGACACCTATTTCGTCATTGCTCATTTTCATTACATCATGGTCGGCGGCATGGTCATGGCGTACATGGGGGCGCTGCACAACTGGTGGCCCAAAATGACAGGTCGCCTTTACCACGAAGGGTGGGCTCAGTTCTCGGCGTTGACGATTTTCATCGGTTTTAATCTGACTTTCCTGCCGCAATTCGTTCTGGGTTACCTGGGCATGCCCCGTCGTTATCACGAGTATCCTCCCGAGTTTCAGGTCCTGAATGTAATGTCGACGGCAGGGGCGTCCATTCTGGCTGTGGGTTATGCGGTCCCGCTGTTCTACCTGGTCTGGTCGCTCTGGTACGGAAAACTGGCGCCCCAGAATCCCTGGGGTGCGACTGGTTTGGAATGGCAAACTGCATCACCGCCGCCAACCGACAATTTTGAAAACACGCCGATTGTCACCGAAGAGGCTTACGCGTATGGCAAGGCCAGTTGAGCATCAATTCGACGATCTCGAACAACAGCGGGATGCTGCCTACAGCGGGATGTGGATATTCCTGAGCACGGAAGTACTCTTTTTCGGCGTCGTATTTTGTTCTTACATCCTGTACCGGGGGATGTACTACCAGGGTTTCGCCGAGGGAAGCGGCCATTTGAGCGTGCCGCTTGGCAGTCTGAATACAGCAGTGCTTTTATGCAGCAGCCTTTTCATGGCCCTTGCCGTCAATGCCGCGCAGCGAAGCCGCGCGAAGCAACTTGTGATTTACCTCGTCGTGACCGAGCTTATAGGAGCGCTGTTTCTGGGAATAAAGTTCCTGGAGTATTACCAGCACTATAAAGAGATGATGGTCCCCGGTTTGAACTTCAGCTATCCAGGCGAGCACACGAACGAAGTCCAACTCTTCATGGTGTTTTACTTTATTTTGACCGGACTGCATGCCGTTCACATGATTGTGGGGCTCGGCGTTTTGTCCACGCTGACCGTGCTGGCAGCCCGCGGCAGATTCTCGAGCGGTGACTACAACCCCGTGGATATCGGCGGCCTGTATTGGCATTTCGTCGATATCGTCTGGGTTTTTATTTTTCCGCTGCTTTATCTGGTCAAGAGGACTGGAGGATGAGCGAGCATATCGTTGCACCGCGAACCTACATGATTGTCTGGGCAGGCCTGTTGCTATTGCTTGGCGCTACCGTTGGACTCGCATATGTGCCCGCTAGGCTCCATGCACGTCGTAGGTGCCGTGACCATCGCTTTCGCGAAAGCCGTCCTGATTGTGCTGTTTTTCATGCATGTCAAATACAAGACAACGCTAATCAGGGTCTTCGTATGCGCCGGCCTGTTCTGGCTGGCGATAATGTTTACCCTCGTCCTTTCCGACTACATGACGCGAAGCTGGCTTCCTCAGCCAACCGCCTGGACCAGCGGTCCATAGCTGATGGCGGCGCGATGAGCAGGGAGTTTCTCCTCATACGGCGTCATCCAGCTACGCTACGGAATCTTATGCAGCCCGGCGAATGTTAGCCGTTGTTGCGGTTTCACCGTAGGTGTTTCCACCGGCGTGACCGCCAGCGATACCGCCAACGAGTCCGCAGACCAGTGTAATCAAGCCCCAGACTGCTGCTGTCACGGTCATGTTTACCACCGTCCCCGGTGCGGCATTGAGCGCTCCCAGATTGTCCGTCAGCGGACCGAGAATACCGGCTGCAGCGTTGGCTGTGCTGGTAACGGCGAAATAGACCAGCGCCGAGGTTCCCAGCCCCCACACGACCAATCCGTGCAAACGTCCATCAGCCTTTGTCGTAGTTCCGGAAGCCGCACTTGCCAGCCATCCTCCGGCGAAAAAGCCAACGAACATGGTCACGAGCGACCAGACGCCAGCCCAGATCTGGGTAGCCTGGCCCGCTCCCCGCGGCCCGGCAATTGCCGCTCCCACAGCTAAACCGATCAGTCCCAGGATCAGCATGATTCCCAGGGCAAAGAAAGTACCTCCGAAAATTGAGGACCACCACAGGTGCTGGACGGGAACCCGTCCGAACTGCGTGATGGTGCGTTCCTCTTTCATAAACGCCTCCAATCGTATCGCGATATCTATTATCTATATCTGTTTAGACGCACGATTTAGATGGTCGCCGCGCGAAGTGGATGTATCAATGGCGATGTTTCTTCGAATCAGGAGACAGGCGCGGTCAGGGACCATACGTGTCCAAGACAGAATCGACGGGAAGGGTTTGAATGCAGTGGATGCGATGGAAACCTGGTTTGGATGTAACACTGGTGGACCAGTCCCCGCCTAAGTTAGCAGTGCTTCGCGAAGCGAAGGTGGGGCGGAATTAAGACGCGTAGCGTTATAGATTTACGCGAAACGCTCCTTATTTCTTTCGGTGCGCTACGCGAATATATAAAAGGATGCTACGCGGCTTTGAACGAGATTGCCAGTCATCGCTTCGCGACGGCTCCCCGCCTGACTTTGGGCGTAAATGTATTTGGCGCAGTGAGCGGGTTCGCTGTCCGATATCCGTTGACTGTTGTACGGCGATAAATCGACTTGTTACGACGATAAATAGGTAATCCGGCCATCTATTACCGCAACAAGTGCATTTATCGTCGTACAACAGTCAACGGATATCGGACAACCGATCCACGCAGTTACTGCGGCAGGTATGTTATTGCCCTGACTTAGGCGGGGACTATGAGACACTCCCACCGCTGATTGTCTTGGATAGCTGTGGTCACAGACCGCCGGAAATAGACCTACTTTCCTCTACAGAGGATTACCCACAAGTTGCCTCCTCGCGGCAACCATGTGCCGCCTGGGTGGTACGACCGTTCCCCGAAACCCCCGAAACTTCCGACATTCGCGATGGCGCTGAATCTGCTGGAGGATGGCGTCGAAAAACAGGCTACGAGGAGGTTAGTAAATGGCCTCGATCGCGAAAACGCCCACCTCTGCCGTCAAAGAAGTTCATATTATTTGGCTGACTGCCGGTCTTAGTTGCGATGGCGACTCCGTCTCGGTCACGGCAGCGGAGCAGCCCTCTATCGAAGACGTTCTGCTCGGAAACATTCCCGGACTACCTAAAGTTCATTTGCACAACCCGGTGCTGGCACGCGAAGTCGGCGACGAATTCATGAAGCACTTTTATATGGCCGCGAGCGGCGAACTGGATCCATTCGTTCTGGTTGTCGAAGGATCTATTCCGAACGAAGATATCAAAACGGAAGGATACTGGGCCGCGCAGGGAACCGATCCCGAAACCGGGCAACCGATTTTAACCGTTGAATGGATCGACAGACTCGCTCCCAAAGCCTGGGCTGTAGTCGCTGCAGGAACATGCGCGACCTACGGCGGCATTCATGCGATGCAGGGTAACCCCACCGGATGCATGGGGCTCGCAGATTATCTGGGCTGGAACTGGCGTTCGTGGGCGGGCCTGCCCATCGTCAACGTGCCCGGCTGCCCGGTTCAGCCGGATAATTTCATGGAAACTCTTACCTATCTCTTGTACCAGGCTGCTGGAATGTCTCCAATGATCCCATTGGACGACAAGCTCCGCCCGACATGGCTGTTTGGCAAGACCGTTCACGAAGGATGCGATCGGGCCGGCTATTACGAACAGGCCGATTTTACCCATGAATACGGCGAATCGAAGTGTCTGGTCAAACTCGGCTGCTGGGGGCCGGTCGTTAATTGCAATGTCACGAAGCGAGGCTGGATGCGTGGTATCGGTGGCTGCCCGAACGTGGGCGGCATCTGCATCGCATGCACGATGCCCGGCTTCCCTGACAAGTTCATGCCCTTCATGGATGAGCCTCCCGGCGCAACCTTCTCATCCGTAAGCATCAGCGCATACGGAAAAATGATTTCTACTCTGCGCGGCATTACGAATCACACGGTAAATAAAGAACCGAAATGGCGGCATCGCGGCAGGCGTCTGACCTCCGGCTATGAACCGGAACCACAAGGGGACGTGAGCCCGCGAACGCAAGCCCGATAGGGCGCAGCCATCAAAAGGAGAGCCCGCGAACGCAAGCCCGATAGGGCGCAGCCATTAAAGGAGAAGGCCAGCATGACGACCATGATCACGACCAGGAAGTCGGTCCTCCCGCAAACCGAAGGTCTCGTGGAGATGAACTGGGATCCCATCACCCGCATCGTGGGCAGTCTCGGGATCTTCACCAAAATCGACTTCAAGAATAAACAGGTAGCGGAGTGCTACAGCACGTCCTCCATCTTCCGCGGATACAGCGTTTTCATGAAAAACAAAGATCCGCGTGACGCGCACTTCATCACGAGCCGCATCTGCGGAATTTGCGGCGACAACCATGCGACAACCGCCGTTTACACGCAGAACATGGCTTTCGGCATCAAGACACCACCCCTTGGAGAGTGGATTATCAACCTTGGGGAAGCCGCGGAATACATGTTCGACCACAACATCTTTCAGGACAACCTCGTGGGCGTCGACTTCTGCGAACAGATGATCAAGGAGACGAACCCGGGAGTATGGGATAAGGCGCAGCGCAAGGAGGCGCCGCATGCCAAGGTCCACGGTTATCGGACAATTGCCGACATCATGACCGCCCTCAATCCGTTTACCGGGGAGTTCTACCGCGAGACGCTGCATGTCAGCCGGCAGACGCGCGAGATGTTTTGTTTAATGGAAGGGCGGCATGTGCATCCTTCCACGCTATATCCCGGCGGAGTCGGAACCGCGGGAACAATTCAGGTTTTTACCGATTATCTCGTGCGGTTGATGAAGTACGTTGAGTTCATGAAGAAGGTTGTCCCTCTTCACGATGACCTGTTCGACTTCATGTACGAAGCATTGCCTGGTTACGAGAAAGTCGGATATCGCCGAACGCTGCTGGGCTGTTGGGGCGCATTCAACGATCCTGATGTCGTTGATTACAAGTACCAGAACATGGACAAATGGGGCCGCGCGATGTTTGTTACACCCAGCGTCATTGTTGACGGCAAGGTCGTAACGAACAGTCTCGTGGACATCAATCTGGGCATCCGCATTCTGCTCGGAAGTTCGTATTACGAGGACTGGCAGAACAATGGCGATATGTTTGTCGCAAAGGATCCGCTCGGCAATCCTGTCGATAAGCGTCATCCATGGAACCAGACGACGTTCCCGAAACCGCAGAAGCGCGACTTCACAGACAAATACACGTGGGTGATGTCCCCACGCTGGTATGACAAGAACACGGGTGATTACCTGGCGCTCGATACGGGTGGCGGCCCCATCGCGAGACTATGGGCGACAGCCCTGAACCGGATGGTCGATATCGGATACATTCAATCGACCGGCCACAGTGTAAAGATCAATCTTCCAAAGACAGCTTTGCTTCCGGAGACCGAACTCGAGTGGCACATTCCGCAGTGGAGCAATGCCATCGAACGCGATCGCGCCCGGACCTACTTCCAGGCTTATGCCGCTGCCGCAGCGCTCTACTTCTGCGAGCGGGCTTTAAACGAAGTTCGGGCGGGCCACAATAAAACGTGGACCGAGTTCGAAGTGCCGGATGAAGCCATCGGATGCGGGTTCCACGAGGCCGTACGCGGCGTACTCTCGCATCACCTCGTGATCAAGGACGGAAAGATCGCCAACTATCATCCGTATCCGCCCACGCCGTGGAATGCCAGTCCACGCGATGTTTATGGCACCCCCGGCCCGTACGAAGACGCGATCCAGAATACTCCGATTTTCGAAGAGAACGGCCCGGACAAATTCAAGGGCATCGACATCATGCGGGCGGTGCGGAGTTTCGATCCGTGCCTGCCTTGCGGTGTGCACATGTACGTTGGCGGCGGGAAGGTTCTGAAGACCTACCACTCTCCAATGTTTGGTCTTGGAAAGTGATCCGATGGATAACGGAGTCAAGGATCGAATCCAGAAAATCGAAGGATTGATCGCGCAAATCCGTAGCGCGCCCGATCCTTCGATTCGAGACACAGCACTCGAGCTTGTCCAGATCCTGCTGGACTTCCATGCCGCCGGCCTCGACCGGATGATGGAGATTACATCCGATGCCGGAGATGCCGGCTGGGACATCATCGACCGGTTCGGAAGCGATCAGGTTGTCGCAAACCTGCTGTTGCTCCATGGACTTCACCCCATGGATCTGGACACTCGGGTCCGCGAAGCTCTCGACCGTGTCCGTCCGTATCTTCATTCCCACGGCGGGAACGTGGAGTTGATTGCGATTACCGATGGAGTTGTCCGGTTGAGACTCATCGGTAGCTGTAATGGATGTCCTTCCTCGTCGATCACTCTTAAGACGGCGATACAGTCGGCTATTTACGAGAGTGCTCCAGACATCGCTTCGATCGAATGTGAGGGCAGTTCAGAGCTGGTCAGTATTCAGAACGCATCATAGGAGAAACACATGGCGCGAGTTCCACAAGTACCATACGAGCCGCTCCGGCGGCATCAGCCCGACAAAAGTCCGGTCATCAAACCGGAAGGCAAATTCAAGCGGCCGCACGACATCCGCATTAAAACCGATCGGTCGCCCGAGAGCGTCACCAGCATCAATCCAGATGACATGAAACCGATACTTCCGGAGATGCCGTACATACCGCCGGCATAAGTATGATGAGTGCGCCCTCGCCAGCTCCAAGAGAAGCCTGCGATCTCTGCCATTACGGTTTGACAGAATCACACCGGCATTTGCTCGAAAGTTCGACCGGAAAACTGCTGTGCGTCTGCGATGCGTGCGCCGTCCTTTTCAGCGGCGACAATCAGCGGTACCGCCGGGTTCCCGGACGGGTGAAGGTTCTGCCCGAGTTTTGCATTACGAATGCGCAGTGGGACGCATTATTGATTCCCATTGGAATCGCCTTTCTGTTTAGGAATAGCAGATTAAATCGGGTGATGGCGCTCTATCCGAGCCCCGCAGGCCCCGTGGAATCTCTGCTGACATTGGAAACATGGGACGAGATCGCCGGACAAAATGCGGAAGTCCGCACGCTGGAAAGCGATGTTGAAGGTCTGCTCGTGTATCGGGTCGGTACTGCCAGAGAGTATTACATCATTCCGATAGACGAATGTTTCAAGTTGATCGGGATCATTCGGCTGAAATGGAAAGGCTTTTCCGGAGGAATGGCAGTATGGCAGGAGATTGGAAAATTTCTGGAACACCTCAAGCAGAGAGCGGCCAGATGAGTTCTCCCGACCTGAATTTCACGATTCAGTCTGCCGAGCCGCTACCATTTGCCGCGGGGCCGCACATTGTCTTCAAACTGCATGTGACGAATAGCTCGCCGCGGCACATTCACACCGTAATTTTAAAATGCCAGATTCAGCTCGAAGTCTCACGCCGGTCCTACACCGCAGACGAACAGGCGCGGTTGCAGGATCTTTTCGGAGAGCCGGAGCGCTGGGGCGAGACGTTGCGCAGCCTTTTGTGGACGAACACGAGCGTCATCATTCCGGCGTTCGATCAAAGCATTACCACGGATCTGCAGGTGCCTTGCACTTTCGATTTCAACGTCGCCGCTGCCAAATATTTTGCCGGACTCGACGATGACACGGTGCCCGTCACGTGCTATTTCAGCGGCACCATCTTTTATGAAAACGAAACGGGCGGGCTGCAGGCCGTGCAGATTTCCTGGGAAAAGGAAGCTGGATACCGCATGCCGGTCCGTATCTGGCGGCAAATGATGGACGCGTATTACCCGAACGCCGTCTGGATATGTTTGCGGCGTGATGCCTTTGAACGTCTGTACGCATACAAGACCCGCCATGGGATTCCAACGTTCGATGAGGCGGTCCTGCGCGTTTTCGAGGAAAAAAGCCAGACGGGAGCGGTATGAAACCGGACCTGGTTCAGAAGATTGCGAATTCGATTCTGTACGAAGGATACATGTTGTATCCCTATCGCCGTTCTTCTCTCAAGAACCAGCATCGATGGAACTTCGGTGTCGTTCATCCCAATGGTATCGATCCATGCCGGATGATTACAGAATGCCTGTTCGAGGGCGCTCCCGATGCGCCCCTGACTGTCGAGGTCCGGTTCCTGCAAATTTACGAACAGGACGGCTGGCAGGAGGCGCACGAGAGGCGCATCACTCGAACCAATGCCGGCGACGGCGCATTCTCCTTTGGAAGACTAAATGGAGAGATCAATATTACGCGGGAGACTCTTCAGCAGGGGCTGCAGAAGATTCGCGTGGGAATAACGAATCGCACCGCCGCGGAGCCACGCGCCAATGACATCCTGATGTGTCTGGTATCGACTCACACCATCCTTACATTGCAAAATGCCGGATTCGTTTCTCTGCTTGATCCCCCGGAACACCTCCACGAGGCGGCGGCGAATTGCTGCAACGTGGGAACGTGGCCTGTATTGGTCGGCCGCCCTCCAGAGCGCGATTGCATGTTGTCGTCACCCATCATCCTCTACGACTATCCCCTTGTTGCCGACGAGAGTCCCGGCGACTTGTTTGACGCGACAGAGATCGACGAAATACTGACGCTCCGGATCCTGACCCTCAGCGATGACGAGAAGGAAGAGATTCGCCGAAGCGGCGCCCGCGAGCGGGAGTTGCTGCAACGCGTCGAGTCGCTCACGCCTGAACAATTGATCAAACTTCATGGCACCATGCGCGACGTTCGCATGGGCTTGAAGCCGGGCGACCGCGTAACGCTCCGGCCGAAGCCGGGTGGTGACATTTTTGATGTTGTATTGAAAGACCGTGTGGCCATCGTCGAATCGGTCGAACACGATTTTGAAAACCGGACTCACGTGGCGGTCGTCATCGAAGACGATCCGGGCAAGGACCTGGGTTTCATGCGGCAGATCGGCCACCGCTTCTTTTTCTCAGCCGATGAACTGGAGCGGATCGGGTGATTCTTATAGCAGGTATCGGGAACATCTTTCTCGGCGATGACGGCTTTGGGAGCGAAGTAGCACGCCAGCTTTCCCGACGCGTTCTCAACCCGTCGGTAAGGGTTATCGATTTCGGTATTCGTGGCATGGATCTGCTGTACACGCTTCTCGACCAATACGACGCGACGATCATCGTCGATGCTTTGCCGCAGCAGGGGAGACCGGGCACCCTTTACGTATTCGAGCCGGATTTGAGTGAGCCGGAACAACAGGTCGCAGCCGTCGAAGCGCATGCGATGGATCCGCTGGCCGTGCTCTCGCTGGCGCGTTCCATGGGGGCGGAGCTGAAGAACATTCGAATTGTCGGTTGTGAGCCGGAAACCTTCGGCCCGCCGGACGAGGGATTTATGGGTTTGAGTCCCGTTGTGGCTGCCGCTGTAGAACCGGCCGCTGACCTGGTCGAACAGTTGGTCGAAGAATTGAGGAGCACAAGACAGAATGGACGGGAAGCCGCAAAGTGGCGCCTGTAAAGGTTTTGAATGTAGTGGATGCGATCTGGTTCACCAGTAAAACTGTGGACCAGTCCCCGCCTAACTCAGGCGGGGACTTTGCAAAATGAATGGAGGGAGGTGCGCATGAATTCAAAATGGAAAGTTATCGGCGGAGCGATTCTTGCCGCAATGGCAGTGGGTACAGCACTGAATTTCAAAGCGATCAGACGTTACATCCGTATCAGCACGATGTAGCCATGCACGAATTGTCGATCGCGGTCAGCATCGTCGAGATGGCCGAGGAAGAACTGGCACGTTACGGTGGTGAGCGGGTCTGCGCCATCCGTCTGCAAGTGGGGGCGTTGGCCGGCGTCGCAAAAGAGGCGCTCGATTTTTCGTTTCATCTCGCCTGCGAAGGCACCCCGGTACAGGGTTCGCAACTCATCATCGAAGAGACACCGGGAGAGAACCTGGAGATTCTCAGTATGGAGATTCACCCGTGAGCTCATCGCCGCGCCCCCGCATCGTCGAGGTGCGCGAACGCGTTCTCAAACAGAATGACTTGCTCGCCCGCGAATTGCGCGCGCGATTCAAGCAATCCGGCGTTCGAGTCGTCAGCCTTGTTTCCAGCCCTGGCTCCGGTAAGACGATGCTGCTCGAGAAGACACTCACGGCCTTGAAAAGAAATTGCCGGGTAGCGGCCCTTGTCGGTGATCTGGCAACGGAGAACGACGCGCTGCGACTGGAACGCAGTGGCGCTCCGGTGAAACAGATTACGACAGGGACGATATGTCATCTGGATGCTTCTATGGTGTCGCGCTCATTAATGGAATGGAATCTGGCTGAACTCGATATTTTGTTCATCGAGAACGTCGGCAATTTAGTCTGCCCGTCCAGTTACGACCTCGGAGAAGAGCTGCGGGTGGTACTGCTTTCGACCACCGAAGGCGAGGACAAGCCTCTGAAGTATCCGACCATATTCAATTCGGCGGACGTCGCTGTTATCACAAAAATCGATCTCGCCGAGGCCGTCGAATTTGATCGCGAGACGGCACATCAAAATATCCAGCAGGTCCGGCCGGGAATCCGTGTTGTAGAGCTGTCAGCAAAGAGGGGAATCGGTATGGATGCGTGGCTCGAGATCGCGTGCCATGGATAGTCTTACGCGAGTCCGGATCCTTATTCGAGGCGCGGTGCAGGGCGTTGGATTCCGGCCATTCGTGTATCGGCTGGCAACGGCTATGCACCTGACGGGCTGGGTATCCAATTCGAGCGAAGGGGTTCAGATAGAAGCCGAAGGTTACAAGGTTGCTCTCGACGAATTTCTTATTCACCTCAGCCGCGACCATCCGCATCATGCGTCGATTCAGAGTTTCGAATATTCGTTCCTGGACGCTGTGGGCTTGCGCGAATTCCAGATTAGAGAGAGCGAAAACAAAGGAGCAAAGCGAGTCCTGATCCTGCCCGATATCGGGACCTGTAGCGAATGCCTACGCGAAATGTTCGATCCAGCCAACCGCAGGTATCTGTATCCATTCACTAACTGTACCAATTGCGGGCCGCGCTTCACGATCATCGAATCGCTTCCTTACGATCGCGTGAACACGACCATGCGAGGCTTCGCGATGTGCACGCGCTGCCACGCCGAATATGAAGACCCACGCGACCGCCGGTTTCATGCCCAACCGAACGCGTGCCCGGATTGCGGTCCACACCTGGAATTATGGGATGCCGCGGGTTCGCTCGTTGCCGATCGCAACGTCGCGATACAGCACGCCGTCGACGCGTTGAAGAACGGGCGCATTGTGGCTGTCAAAGGCCTCGGGGGTTTTCATCTGATGGTGGATGCGGCCAATGAAGACGCAGTCCTCCGGCTACGCAATGCGAAACACCGGGAAGAAAAACCGTTCGCGCTGATGATTCCGTCGGTCGCGATTGCTCGCGAGCTTTGCCAGCTCGGTTCATTGGAACGGCGAGTGATGACGGCCCCCGAAGCTCCGATCGTCCTGTTGTCCCGCCGCGCAAATATCAGGATTGCTCCATCGGTTGCGCCGGGAAATCCGTACCTCGGGCTCATGCTTCCCTATACGCCGCTGCATCACATTCTCATGATGCAAATCGGCACAGCAGTCGTTGCCACCAGCGGAAATCGTTCTGACGAACCAATCGCGATCGACGAACGCGAGGCGATTCTCCGCCTGTCCGGTATCGCGGATTGCTTTCTCGTTCATAATCGCCCGATTCAGCGTCATGCCGACGATTCGATCGTGCGCGTCATTCTAGGTCGAGAACAAATATTGCGACGCGCACGTGGTTACGCCCCGTTACCACTAACGATCGAGGGGACAGACAATGCAGACGCTTCGTCGGCGGTTCTCGCAGCGGGCGCCCATATGAAGAATGCTGTGGCGCTCGCCTTGAACAGGAATGTGTTCGTCAGCCAGCACATCGGAGATTTGAAAACCAGAGAAGCATTCGAAGCTTTCCGGCGCGTCAGCCAGGACCTGCAGGAGTTGTACGAAATCCGGCCGCAGCACATTGCAGTGGATCTGCATCCCGACTACGCCTCAACTAGGTACATGAGCGAGCTGGCAGCGTCGCGTGGAATTGCGACCGTACATGTGCAGCACCACTGGGCCCACGTCTTGTCGTGCATGGCGGAAAATGCGATAGAAGGACGGGCACTGGGTGTCGCGTGGGACGGTGCCGGCTATGGCAACGACGGGACAATCTGGGGCGGAGAGTTTCTACTTCCGGCGGGAAGAGGCTTTCGTCGTGTAGCGCATCTTCGGACGTTCCCGCTTGCCGGCGGCGACGCGGCTGCGAAGAACCCGCAACATGCAGCCGCCGGGGTCCTCTACGAAATCTTCGGATCCGACGCCTTCAGCGGAAGCGAGCCGCCGCTTTTACGTCAGATGCTGGAAAAGAATATACGATCGCCGCGCACTTCGAGCGCAGGCCGGTTGTTCGATGCGGTCGCCTATCTGGTCGGGTTCCGTGGCCCCATTTCATTCGAAGGCCAGGCTGCAATGCTGCTCGAATACGCAGCCGCCCCTGCTACTACCGATGCTTATCCCTATGCGATCGGTTCCGACGAACCCTGTGTGATCGACTGGTCCCCGATGATTCAGCAGATATTGAAGGATCTGCGCTGCGGCACCGAACGGGGAACGATTTCGGCGATGTTTCACAATACACTCGCCGGAATCATCGTTGAAATCGCCCGCCGGGTTGCCGAGCCGCGGGTGGTGCTGACGGGCGGTTGTTTCCAGAACCGGCGTCTTACCGAGACGACCGTTCAACGGCTGACGGATGCCGGGTTTTCTGCATACTGGCATCAACGCGTTCCGCCAAATGATGGAGGCATTGCGCTAGGGCAGGCTGTGGCAGTCCAGCGAATGGTTCAAGAGGAGAAACCATGTGTCTTGCAATCCCAGGTAAAGTGATCGAAACCCTCGAACAGGATGGGATGAAAATGGCGAAAGTCAGTTTCGGCGGCATGGTGAAACAGGTGTGCCTCGAATATACGCCGGAAGCGGAACCGGGTGACTACGTCCTGGTGCATGTCGGCTTTGCGCTGAGCCGCATCGACGAGAAGGAAGCCGAGCGTACCTTCAAAATCCTGGAGGAACTCGGACAATTGATGGAGCTGGATAGCGAATGAGATACGTAGACGAGTATCGCGGCGAGGAACTGGCGAGGAGACTCGCAGACGAAATCCGGACGAGCGTGACCCGTCCGTGGGTTTTGATGGAAATCTGCGGCGGCCAGACGCACAGCATCGTTAAATATGGCATCGATTATCTCCTGCCGAAGGAAATTGAACTGGTCCATGGTCCAGGTTGCCCGGTCTGTGTGACGTCGCTTGAAATGATCGATAAGGCACATCGAATAGCAGAGCGGCCAGGTGTGATTTTCTGTTCGTTCGGAGACATGTTGCGAGTCCCGGGCTCTGATGTCGATCTGCTCATCGTCAAATCGCGTGGAGCCGACATTCGAATCGTATATTCGCCTCTCGACTGCTTGAAAATTGCAAAAGCCAACCCGGACAAAAAAGTGGTCTTTTTCGGCATCGGCTTTGAGACCACGGCTCCGGCAAATGCGATGGCGGTGTGGCAGGCGAAGAAGGAAGGAATCCGCAATTTTTCTCTGCTCGTATCGCACGTTCTCGTTCCGCCGGTGATGGCCGCCATCCTGCAGTCGCCGCTCAATCGCGTTCAGGCATTCTTAGGGCCCGGTCACGTCTGTGCGGTAATGGGTTACAGGGAATACGAACCGATCACGGCCCGCTACAAGGTCCCCATTGTCATCACCGGTTTCGAACCGGCAGACCTTCTGGACGGCATCTTAAAAACCGTGCGCCTGCTCGAAGCGGGGCGGGCGGAAGTGGAGAACCAGTACAGCCGCGTCATCAGCCGCGAGGGGAACGTTCCTGCTCAGAATTTGATCAACAAGGTGTTCGAAGTATGCGATCGAAAATGGCGTGGTGTCGGATCCATTCCGAAAAGTGGATACAAACTTCAGTACGAGTTTCGCGACTACGACGCCGAGCGGCTCTTTGAAGTGGCAGAGATCGACACCCAGGAGTCTTCTCTGTGCATTAGCGGTCTCGTGCTGAAAGGCGTGAAGAAGCCGCATGAGTGCCCCGCGTTCGGCAAAGAATGCACGCCAGAGCACCCGCTCGGAGCCACGATGGTGTCATCCGAAGGCGCGTGCGCCGCTTATTACGCGTACAGACGCCATGGCCTCCGGGTGAGTGCATGAACAGCCGCGAAGCGATACTACGCAAGGTCCGGGAGAGCGTGGACGTCAAGCAGCAGTTTTTCGAGAACAATGCGGAACAGATCGTCCGCATGTGCGAAGCAATGGCTAAACGTTTTCTGCAGGGCAGGAAACTGTTTGTCATGGGGAATGGCGGAAGTGCCTGCGATGCTTTGCACGTCGCGGTCGAGTTTAAGCACCCCATTATCGAAAAAAGGCGGGCGCTACCTGCAGAGGCCTTGGCGGCCGACTTGGCGACGGTTACCGCAATCAGTAACGACCTTGATTTCTCCCGTGTATTCGTCAATCAAATCCGGCTGCTGGGCCAGCCTGACGATATGGCACTCGCCATCAGTACCAGCGGGAAATCGCCAAATTTGATTTATGCGTTAGAAGCTGCTCGCGATCGCGGCCTGATGACGATTGCGTTCACAGGCAAAGACGGGGGACGACTCCCCAATGTGTCGGAGTACTGTTTCATCGTTCCTTCGTTCAGCATTCATCGTATTCAAGAAGTTCACGCGACTATGATTCACACCATGTGGGACATGATTCACGTGGCGCTGGGTGAGGAGGACGTCATCTGAAATGATCTTCAGCGCATGTCCGGCTCCCATTCTCGATCACAAGACGATCGTGCTTGGTCACGGCAGCGGCGGTAAGCTGACCCACCAGCTGATCCAGAAGATGATATTGCCGTCGTTCAGCAATCCGGCTCTCGAAGCGCAACATGACGGCGCGGTTCTATCCATTGCCGGAGCGAGGATCGCATTCAGCACGGATTCGTATGTCGTGAATCCTATTTTCTTCCCCGGTGGCAACATCGGAGACCTCGCCGTGAATGGCACGGTTAACGATCTGGCCATGTGCGGAGCCACGCCCCAGTACCTCTCGGCTTCGTTCATCATCGAAGAAGGCCTCCCGATGGACGATTTCTGGCGGATCTTATGTTCCATGAAAGCGGCCGCCGATGCTGCAGGCGTCACGCTCGTGACCGGCGACACGAAAGTGATCGATCGAGGCAAGGGCGACAAGATTTTTGTGAACACGTCCGGTATCGGGCTCATTCGCGAGGCAGTCCATATCGATCCCGCTTTTGCCAAACCGGGCGACATGATTATCGTGAACGGCCCGATCGCGTCGCACGGGATGGCGATCATGTCGGTCCGTGAGGGCCTGGAATTTGAAACGCCGATCGAAAGCGATACCGCACCATTACACGGTCTTGTTCAAACGATTCTCGAAACCAGCGATGGGATACACGTCCTGCGAGATCCGACGCGAGGCGGTGTTGCCAGCGCCTTAAACGAAATCGCGGAAAGATCGGGCCATGGGATTCTCATCGATGAAGCTCGTATTCCTGTACGCAGTGACGTGCATGGCGCCTGCGAAATTCTTGGTCTGGATCCTTTGTATGTCGCGAATGAAGGTAGACTGCTCGTGTTTGTATCTCCCGGCGATGCGCAAAGCGTCTTAGCCGCAATGCGTTCTCATCCATCCGGGCGTGAGTCCGTTATCATTGGCGAAGTGCAGCCGGACCATCCGGGCCTCGTCTTGATGAGGACGCGAATCGGTGGAAGCCGCATCGTGGACATGCTGTCTGGAGAACAATTACCGAGGATCTGCTGATGACCGAATCTTCAAATATTCTTGTGCTGGGGCTTGGATTCGTACTGGGACTCAAACATGCGACGGATCCAGACCACATTGTGGCGGTCACCACATTTATCGGTCAGGAACGGCAGCTGGGCCGTGCCTGCAGGATCGGGCTGTTCTGGGGCCTGGGACATACCATTGCGTTGTCGATTGCAGGTTTACTGGTCATTGGCCTGAAGATACCGATCTCGAAGTGGCTTGCCGACCGCCTCGAATTTGCAGTGGCCCTCATGCTGATCATTTTAGGCGCCAGGCTCATCGCAACGGTTCACACGCGATGGCACGAACATCATCACGATTTCACCTCGTCGGGGCTCGGCTTAAGACCCCTTTTTGTCGGGATTGTGCACGGGACCGCCGGCAGCGCTGCACTGACTCTGCTGGTGTTGTCGACGATTTCTTCCAGTGTCAATGGCCTCCTCTACATTCTGATATTCGGAGTCGGAAGCATGCTCGGGATGTTGACCATCAGCCTGCTGCTTTCATTGCCGCTTCAACTGGCGGGAGATCGAATCAAGGCAGCTGCGCGGCCGATTCAGCTGAGTACTGGTGTATTCAGTTGCGCTTTTGGCGTATATCTCGCGGCCACGATATGGCTCAAGCTCTGATACTGACGCGATGGCGGATAATGCGAAAGATCTCGGCGATTCCGAACGGCTGACCGCAAACGAAATATTCGAGTCTGCGGTTGAGCACGCCCGCAGTGAATTGAACAGGCCATGGCTCGCCTTGTCGTTTTCGGGTATCGCCGGCGGATTGACGATGGGGTTGACCGGTCTTTCCACCGGGCTTGTGACCTGGCTGTTGGGCGATGCTCCTGTGACGCATTTAATCGCGTCGGCTGTATATCCGATCGGCTTCGTCGCAGTCATCATTGGCCGCGCCCAGCTCTTCACCGAAAACACCCTGTACCCGGTTGTCCTTCTGCTCACAGAGAAAAAGTATTTGTTCAAGACGCTGAAACTGTGGGGCGTCGTCTATGTCGGGAACTGGCTGGGTTCTGTGGTCTTTGCAGCCTTAATTGTCAAAACCAGCGCACTGAATCCCAGCGCGCGGGCAACCCTTATCGGACTTGGCACTTATGCTGTGAATCACTCGTTTTCGGACGTTTTCTGGAGCGGGGTTGTGGCAGGTTGGTTGCTAGCACTTGTTGCATGGCTCGTTACAGGGAGTCATTGGACTACGGGGCAAGCCGTCATGACATGGACGATGACGTTCATTTTAGGCTTGGGACGATTTGCGCACTGCGTTGCCAATAGCGGTGAAATTTTGTCCGCCGTTCTTTCCCGGGACGTTTCGGCCGGTGGTTACTGCTCGTGGCTGGTGGCTGCAACTCTGGGCAACATTGCCGGGGGAGTCGTCATGGTCAGCCTGCTCAACTATGGACAAGTCCGGCTTGGCACCCCATCGGCAGAGTCTGATTCGGAATTGCGCCGGGCAAGCTAACTCGTTTCTCGTCAGAATTCAGGGCGAAAACGCATTCTGAGGTGATCTTTTGTGGCAACGCCTAGAAGGTATTCGTGGTTGTATGCCCTCGGCTATCTCCTTTTCTTCGCTATCCTCTGGTATTCGGTGAAGAATATTCCTGCCGGCCCCCCGCCGAAGCAGGTCTCTTATAGTGAATTTCTTGCTGAAGTGCGCGCCGGTCACGTGGACAAAGTGCGTATCGACCAGACCTCATTGACGGCAACACTCAAAAAAGAAGACATCAAGAAGGATCAACCTCCCCAGATCCTCGCAGAGCGCCTGCCGGGAATCGACGAGACGTCTCTTTTGCAGGACCTGGAAGCGCAGAACGTCACATTTTCAGGTCATGTGGAACAGGCCGGCTGGTGGGCGAGCATATTGTCGTGGGTGATACCGCTGCTGTTTCTCGTCCTTATATATGGATACGGCATGCGGAGAATGGCCGGCGGCGGGCCCGGCAGTCCCATGACGTTCGGAAAGAGCCGCGCCAAAATTCACGACCAATCGACCGAGATTCACGAGACCTTTCAGGACGTCGCGGGAGTCGATGAGGCCAAGGCAGAGCTTGTCGAGGTCGTCGATTTTCTCAAGCATCCGCAAAAGTATCAGCAACTCGGCGGGCGAATTCCGAAAGGTGTACTGCTGGTGGGGCCTCCGGGAACCGGAAAGACTCTTCTGGCGAGAGCCGTCAGCGGCGAAGCGAACGTCCCGTTCTTCTCGATTTCCGGATCGGAATTCATCGAAATGTTCGTCGGCGTTGGAGCGGCGCGAGTCCGGGACCTGTTCGAGCAGGCGAAGCTGAAGGCGCCATGCATCATTTTTATCGACGAACTCGACGCAATCGGCAAGACGCGCGCCGGTGGCGCCGTGATGTTTACGAACGAAGAACGTGAGCAGACGCTGAATCAACTGCTTGCCGAGATGGACGGATTCGACAGTTCAAAGGCTGTAATCATCATGGCTGCAACGAACACACCGGAGGTTCTCGATCCGGCGTTGATGCGTCCCGGACGGTTCGACCGCCAGATCATTGTCGACCGTCCCGATCTTGCCGGCCGGGAAGCCATTCTCAACGTGCACGTTCGGAAAATAAAACTTTCACCGGAGGCTGATCTGAAAGCCATTGCAGCGCGTACCCCGGGCATGGTGGGCGCGGATCTCGCAAACATCGTCAATGAAGCTGCGCTGCTGGCTGTTCGCCGCGGCGGTAATGAGGTTCAAATGCGCGACCTGGAAGAAGCCATCGATCGCGTGATGTTGGGCCTGGAGAAGAAAAATCGCGTCATGACTGCGAGCGAAAAAGAGCGTGTTGCTTATCACGAAACCGGCCACGCTCTGGTGGCCTTATCGGTTGAGCATGCGGATCCGGTTTACCGCGTTTCGATCATTCCTCGCTCGATCGGTGCCTTGGGCCATACGCTCCAGCTTCCCACCGAAGAGAAATATCTGATGACCCTGCCGCAACTGGAGGATCAGATCTCGGTCATGCTCGGCGGCCGCGCTGCGGAAGAACTCGTTTACAACGGCGTGGTCTCGACCGGTGCTGCAGACGATCTCGAACGCGCTTCAGAATTAATCCGGCAGATGGTGATGCGGTTCGGTATGAGCACCCGGCTCGGTAACCTGACCTACGGAACGCAGCACAACACCCGGTTTCTGCGCGCCACATTTACGTCTCAGGAACGCAATTACAGCGAAAAGACCTCCGAAGAGATCGATGCGGAAATTCGCCGGATCTCTGATGACCTGTACGCCAATGCCAAAGGCGTTCTCACCCAACGCCGCTCCGAATTAGAGCGCATCGCCAACGAGTTGATCCAGAAAGAGACGCTCGACCGCCAGCAACTCGGGCGGCTACTGGACCCTCCGAAACAAAAACTGGCTTAATAGAAAGGACAGGATATGAACCATTACGTATTGCCCGACTTACCGTACGACTACAGCGCATTGGAACCACACATCTCCGGCAAGATCATGGAACTCCATCATCAAAAGCATCATGCGACATATGTAAAAAATGCCAATTCCGTGCTGGAACAACTTGATGAAGCAAGAAAAAAAGACGACTTTGCGCGAGTCTCCGCATTGGAACGCGCGCTGGCCTTCAATCTTTCCGGGCATATCCTCCATTCGATTTTCTGGAGGAACATGACGCCAAAGGGAGGCGGCACGCCGCAAGGCGACTTCGCCAACGCCATGCAAAAAGATTTCGGAGACTTCGGCCGTTTTCGCAAACAGCTTACCGAAGTGGCTTCGACCATTATGGGCTCCGGCTGGGCGGCGTTAGTGTGGGAACCGATCGGAAAGAGGCTGTTGATTACTCAGATCTACGATCATCAGTCGAACCTTGCACAGGCCGGCGTTCCCTTAATGGTTCTCGATGCCTGGGAACACGCGTATTACCTCCAGTACCAGAATCGAAAGACGGAATTTTTCGAGGCCGTCTGGCAAGTCTGGAATTGGCAGGACATCGCGGCGCGTTATGCCGCGGCATTCCAGCTGAATATCGATATCGGCAAAGCCGCCTGATCTATTGTAGGCGCGGTCTTATGACCGGAGCTGTCTAAGCGCCGGGTTAGCGCCATTCCCTGCCTGAGTTAGGAGGGGATGCCCTCGCGAAGCGAGGCTGGGCGGTCTGTTCAAAGACGCGAAGCGACCTTATGGATTTCCGCGAAGCGGACGAATTAATAAGGAGCGCGCTCCGCGCGAACTCTGAACAGACCGCCCCGCCTTCGCTGCGCGAAGGGTCCCCGCCTAACTTAGGCGGGGAGTGGTCCACCAGCGTTTCCGCCAAACCAGGTCGTTTACATCGCATAAACTACATTCACTTTGACAGGCCGTCTGCGCCTGACCGCGGCTGCAGGATCTATGCTGCGTATCGGATCGCGTCGCCATTTTTAAATTCCAGCCCCATGCCTGCCCGTTCGGAATCGGGAAACAGCGAGCCGTTTAGAGGCTCGAGCACGTTATCGAAAAGCATTCGTTCGATCCGGACGTGGTCATGGAAGTACTCCAGGTGGCACGCTGCTGGAACGCTGCAGGAAACATGAGCGTGAATAGATGGTGCAGTGTGGGCAGAGATCGGAATGTGAAAGGCGTCGGCGAGAGCGGCCGCCTCGAGAAAGCCGCTGAAGCCGCCACAGCGAGTCGCATCGGCCTGGATCACATCGACAGCGCCGGCCTCGAGCATCCTGCGGAAGTATGTCGGATCGTAGCCGTACTCACCGGCGGAGATATTCATACCTGCTGGAGCACGATTTCGAATCAGTCTCAGCCCGTCCAGGTCGTCCGACGAGACAGGTTCTTCGAACCATCCAACGTCGTACGCCGCAAAATTGTCAGCGAAGTCCAGCGCCTGCTTACGCGTGTAGGCGCCATTTGCATCCACGAAGAGAACGGCGTCACCACCTATCGCCTGTTTTGCGGCGCGAACGCGTCCCAGATCGTCGGCAGGATGGGCCCCCACCTTCATCTTCACTTTGGTTATACCTTGCTCTACCCAGTTGCCGAGTTGTGTCTGAAGTTCGTCGATCGAATAGGACGTGAATCCACCGCTGCCATATACAGGAATCGAATGCCGCACGCTGCCGAGTAATTTGAAGAGCGATACATTCATGAGCCTGGCCTTGAGATCCCACAACGCGATATCCACTGCCGAAATCGCATGCGAAGCAATGCCGGGCCGACCCATATTTCGAACCGCGCGAAGCATGGCCATCCATTGCTCGCCCACAGCCAGCGCGTCCTGCCCCAGGACCAGCGGGGACAAGACGCGATCGACGATGCGCGCGGCTGACAGGTCACCATACGTGAAACCAAGGCCAGTCTGGTTACCGGCGGTGACCTGAACGATGACGATTGTGGTCGAGTTCCACTCTATGGTCCCGTCGGCTTCAGGCCGGTCTGTCGGAACCGTGTAAGCGGATACATCGAGCTGTGTGACAGGAATGAGCATAGTTTTACACAAGTTCCCGGATCTTGTCTTCGGTGACGGTAGCGATAATCTTGGCTCGATTCGGCTCACCCCGGAGGAGAGACTCGGCAAATTTCTCTGCCTGCCGCATCGTTACCTTCGGCGGCATCGGCGGTTCGACCGGATCCACAACAGCCTGGACCAGGACGGGCCCGGGTGTGTTCAAAGCCTGCTCGACAATGGTGCCGCAATCGGCGGGATCCTCAATCGTCAGTCCCGTTCCGCCGCATGCCTGGGCAAAAAGAGCGAAATTGATCGGGTGAAGCTCGCAGCCGTACTCCGGGTTTCCGAGGAATACCATCTGCTCCCACTTGATCTGTCCGAGCGTGTTGTTCTTGATGATGAAAACTTTCACCGGCAGTTTGTATTTGACGCACGTCGCGAATTCGGCCATCAGCATGGAGAAACCGCCGTCACCGACAAAGGCAACAGATTGGCGTTGCGGATACGCAATCTGCGCCGCAATTGCATACGGCAGGCCGGGCGCCATTGTGGCGAGGTTGCCGGAGAGTGAGTGCAACTGCCCGCGTTTTGCGGGAATTTGCCGTGCCCACCAGGTCGCGATTGTTCCCGAATCGCAGGAGACGATGGCGTCCTCCGCCAGATGTTTTCCCAGTTGCCAGGCGACGACCTGAGGTTTCATCGGCTTGTCCATACGGCTGCCATAGGCTTCCATTAAAGCCCACCACTGTCTCATGCCTGACTGCGCGCGCTCCAGAAAGCGGCGATGTTTATTGCGTCTGAGCAGCGGGATGAGCCGTTGCAAAGTCCGCCTGGCATCGCCGACGAGTCCTACCTCCACGGGATAACGCAGTCCGATCCGCATGGGGTCCAACTCGATCTGGACAGCGCGCGCCTGTCCTGGCTTTGGGAGGAACTCGATATACGGGAAAGATGTTCCGATCATCAGCAGTGTGTCGCAATTTTCCATCGCCTCTTGCGATGGCTTGGTTCCGAGCAGTCCGATGCCGCCGGTCGTATATGGACTGTAATCCGGAACCGCCGCCTTTCCGAGCAGCGCTTTGATCACTGGCGCGCCAAGGGTCTCCGCCAGAACCTCAAGCTCGTCCGCGGCTCCAAGCGCTCCACGTCCGACGAGGACGGCGATTCGCTTCCCAGAATTCAGCAAATAGGCCGCGCGTTCCAGTTCACCATCGGGCGGCACCTGGACGCCCATGGCGCACACGTCGGAGGTGTGATGCGGAATGTTCCGCCGCGACAATTGTTTTCGATCGATCTCCTCTTCCTGGGTATCGACGGGGATGGTGATGTGAGATACACCACGATACGCAAGGGCCGTCCGGCACGCCAGGTCCGCGACGTTTTCCACATGGCTGGCGCCCATGATCCGCGTATTGTAGACGGCGACGTCCATGAAAACTTTGTCGAGTTCGACATCTTGTTGAGTATGCGTCTGAAGCAAATCGTGATACTGCAGCCCGGTAATCGCAAGTACGGGTTGTCCGTCTAACTTCGCGTCATACAGGCCGTTCAACATATGCAGACCGCCAGGACCTGAAGTTGCAAGGCAGACGCCGAGCTTCCCGGTATATTTCGCATACGCACAAGCCATGAACGCGGCGGCTTCTTCGTGCCGGACCTGGACGAATCGGATCTTATCGGCTCGCTTGCGCAAAGCTTCCATGATTCCGTTGATGCCGTCCCCTGGCAATCCAAAGACCACATCAACGCCCCAGTCGTGAATTGCGTCAACCAAGATGTCCGACGCTGTCGTTTTCATGAGTTTCCCCCTTCAATGTTGGACTTCAGGGGCGCGCAATTGTCAGCGCGCCGCATTGACATGTAAACTCAGCCAGATTGAGGTGGATATGCATAGGGATTGCAACGCGTCAGCCCCACAGCGGCTCAAGGTTCTCTTTGCCGCCGTATTCGTTGTCATCAGTTCGGGAATCGCCGCCGCTCAGACCAAACGGCCCATGACTGTCGACGATCTGATCAGCGCAATTCGCGTCAGCGATCCGCAACTGTCGCCTGACGGTAAACGCGTCGTCTATACCAGAACAACCACCGCACTCGATTCGGGAAAGCGGAACTCCGACGTATGGGTCGTGCCGGCGGACGGTTCTGCCGCGCCGCGGCAGTTCGTCGGCGGAGATAAGAGTGAAAGCACTGCTCGCTTCACACCGGATGGAAAGCGCGTTTTGTTCATCTCGAATCGTGATGGCGCCCCGCAAATTTATGCAGCCGACGCCGAAGGCCGCGGCGTCAAGCAGATTACGAGAATCTCCGGTGGAGTACAGGCGCCGATAGTCGTATCGCCGGACAGTAAAAAGGTTGCATTTGTTTCCGATGCCTATCCGCAATGCAAGGATGAGGATTGCAACAGACAAATGCGCGAGGCGCAGGAAAAAGATCCCGCGAAAGTCCGTGTGCTCACCGGGCTTCCATACCGTCATTGGGATGAATGGCGCATCAACGTCAGACATCATGTGTTCGTCACCGACATCGACGGTGGCGACACTCGCGACGTGACTCCGGGCGATTTCGATTCTCCTCCTCATTTTTACGAGGATTCGGCGGTTACGTTTTCGCCCGACAGCCGATCCGTTACGTTTGTCTCGAATCGGGACGGCCGCGACAAAGAAATGATGGACACAAATCATGACGTGTGGACTGTTCCCATCAGCGGCGGCGAGGCGAAGCGAATCACGACGAATCCAGCCGCTGACGACCAGCCAACCTATTCTCCCGATGGAAAGCTTCTCGCGATTCGATCGCAGCGGCGTGCTGGATTCGAATCCGACCGCTGGTATCTCGATTTGTACGACGCCGGCACGGGCACGAAGCGTACGCTTTTCGAAACTCCAGATCTTTCTGTCGAGGACTTCGTATTTTCGCCCGACGGCCGTTCGATATTTTTTACGACCAACGAGAAGGGGCTGGTTAATTTGTACAGGATTGCGGTGGCGGGCGGGACGCCGGCTCTCGTTGCCAGAGGCGGCACTATTTCGCAGATGCACGCTGCGCCGGACTTCGTTGTATTTTCAAAATCGACGTTGACGGCGCCTGCCGATTTGTTTCGGGTTTCGCTCGATGGTAAGTCCACGAAGAGACTTACGGACGAGAATGCGGGCTGGCTTAATCAGGTCAATGCGCCGCAGTACGAATCGATGACAGTTGCCGGCGCCGGCGGGACGCCGATCCAGTATTGGATCCTGAAACCTCCGAATTTCGATCCTGCGAAGAAATATCCCGTCGTCTTCATGCTTCATGGCGGCCCGCAGGGTGCATGGGACGACGGGTGGTCGTACCGGTGGAATCCTGAACTCTGGGCCTCACAGGGTTGGATCATCGCTGCACCGAATCCAAGAGGCTCATTTGGATTTGGCCAGAAATTCGTCGACGAAATCTCGCAGGACTGGTGCGGTAAAGTGATGACCGATCTGACGGCAGTATTCGATACCGTCTCGAAGCTGCCCTACGTCGATCCTCAACGGACGGCGGTTGCGGGTGCCAGCTATGGCGGATATGCGGTCGACTGGCTGATTACTCATACGGACAGGTTCAAGGCGGCTGTTACGCATGACGGCGTCTTCAACCTGGAAACGATGTCTCTGGAAAGTGAGGAGCTGTGGTTTACCGATTGGGAATCCGGAGGCCCTCCCTGGAGTCCTGCCGCACGCAGATTCTTTGCGCGATGCTCGCCACATCTTTCTGCCGCTAATATCAGGACACCGACGCTTGTGATTACGAACGAGCAGGATTTCCGCGTGCCGCTCGATCAAGGTCTGCAGCTCTTCACGGCACTCCGCCGCGACGGCGTTCCTTCGGAAACGCTTGTGTTTACGGACGAGGGGCATTGGGTGTTGGGTGCAATGAACAGCAAACGGTGGCACGACACCGTGTTCGGCTGGATCAAAAAGTACATCGGGCAATAAGGAGAAAGTAATGACACCACAACGCGTGGGAATTCTGCATCCTGGCGAAATGGGGATATCTGTTGCCGCGTCGGCGAAGAATAGCGGCTGTGAAGTGTACTGGACATCGCAGGGAAGAAGCGCCGCGACTCGTGAACGCGCCGGCAAGTTCGGTTTGACTGAAGCGGCAACGCTGGCGGAATTGTGTGCCAGGTGCACGATTGTGATCAGCGTCTGTCCGCCCCATGCCGCCGAAGATGTGGCGAACGATGTTGTACAGTCAGGTTTCCGCGGCTTATTTGTCGATGCCAATGCGATCGCTCCACAACGCACGATGAAGATCGGCGAAGCTGTGTCGAAGGCGGGGATGGTTTTTATCGATGGCGGCATCGTTGGTTTGGCCGCATGGAAACCGCACACGACATGCCTCTATCTGTCTGGTCCCCGCGCCGCCGAAATAGCGTCGTGCTTTTCTGCGGGCCCTCTGGACACGAAGATTCTCGAAGGCCCGGTCGGTAAAGCTTCCGCATTGAAAATGTGTTACGCCGCCAATACAAAAGGCACCGTAGCGCTCCTCGCCGCAATTATCGCGACTGCCGAAACCCTCGGTGTGCGCGAGGCATTGTTCGAGCAATGGAAACATGATGATGCCTCATTGCCGGCGCAGGTGGAAAAGCGTATTCAGGCCAATGCCCCCAAAGCGTGGCGATTCGTCGGCGAGATGGAGGAGATATCACGAACCTTCCGCGAGGCAGGCGCTCCAGGTGAATTCCATGCAGGCGCCGCCGACATCTACGCCAGGCTGGCGAAATTCAAGGATGTGCGAACACCGCCTACGCTGGATGACATTCTTGCCGCGTTAACTACTGTAGGCGCGGTCTATGACCGCGCTTTCTGCAACAAAACGAAGTAAGCGCGGTCTATGACCGCGCCTACAGTTACGACCGCGTGGCGACCTGCTTGCCCCCGAGCACGGTGACGCTCGGAAACAGGCGTTGCCGGCCGGTGCGCTTGTTCTCGTAATTGTCGACGAACTCGAATGTACCTTCCCGCAGTTCGAGTATGGCGATATCGGCAGGAGCGCCGGTATTCAGCGTGCCGCGTCCCTTGAAGATTGGAAAAATTCGGGCCGCGTTAATGGTTGCGCGCGCAATGACCTGGTCCAGCGGCATTCCGGAATTCAAAAATTTCGACATGACATTCGGAAAATCGATCACTCCGGCCGTGAGTCCTTGCGGCGTCCAGTCGGTGGAAAACGTATCCGGCAAGAAACCTTCCTTCAGGACGCGATCGACAATGTCCCACCGTAAGTGACCCATGCGGCCATTGCCGACGTCGAACCAGACGCCACGGTGCCGTGCGGCAAGAACTGCAGGAAGAATGTGCCCGCCTTCATCGATGATGCTGTTGGGGGGCGGAGCGAACATATGAGTAACGACGTCGCCGCGTTTGAGAAGTCCCAGCAGCTTTGGCAAAGGCGATACGGTCTGACCCATATGGATCATTACCGGAAGGTTATAGGGCGTAGCGACTTCCTCGGCCCGCTTTAAAACCTCGAAATCGTTTGCGCCCGCGACATCCTGCGATAAGCGCGCCTTGACGCCTGCGATCATGTCCCGGTGGTTTGCGATAGCTCCACGCGCCGCAGCGACATCGGCGTTGTTGAGGTCCATGGTGTCGCCTTCCGGCAGAATACCCGCGCGCCCGATATTGATCAGAACCCGGCCGGGCTGTGGTGCAGATTTTGCGACGGCAATAGTATCGCCGATATTATTCGCGCCTTGGGAACCGGCGTCGATGAAGCCGGTCACTCCATCTGCGAGGCAGAGTCCGGGGCCGTCGTTTGTGCGTGCGGCGTGGGTATGGATATCAATCAATCCCGGCACCACGAGCTTTCCATGCGCATCGATGACTTTCGCGCCGCCCGGCTCGATGTTTGTCTGAATCGTTGCAATGCGGCCGCCGCTTATCGCCACATCACGCATTGCATCCAGCCGGCGCGCCGGATCGATGACGCGGCCGCCCTTAATTACGAGATCGTATTTGTCCGCTGCGAGCCCTTGCGGAATGCTTGCGAACATCCCCGCGCCAGCGGCTGTCCAGACGAATTGACGCCGATTCATTGTTTCCTCCCACATGCGATGTATTGTCCAACAATTCGGCCATTCGCGAGCGCAAAAAAGCGGGAACCGGCGTGTTCCACGGGCACGATCGGTTAAACCTTTGTTGCCCCGGCACCTTTTAGTAACCTCTAAATATGACAGATCGGCCACCGCAGCGCGTTGTGATTCGAGGAGTGGAGCCGGAGATTGAATGCGGGCGGTTTCCCGCCAAGCGGGTCGTCGACGATACATTCGTTATTGAAGCGGATGTCTTTGCAGACGGCCATGACGCAATAGCCTGCGTCATCAGGTATCGCCACGAAAATGATCAAGCATGGATCGAGATACCGATGGAGCCGCTTGGCAATGACCGCTGGCAGGCATCATTCCGCGTCGACAGGCTCGGCCAATATATCTACACCATCAGCGGTTGGATCGACTCATTCCAGACGTGGTACAAGGATTTCCTCAAGCGAATCGCTGCGCAACAGGATGTCACTGTCGACCTCCAGATCGGCGCCGTGTTGCTCAAGAGTGCCGCCGAGCGGGCTCATGGCCCCGCCGCCCAGAAATTGAGCGAACTTGCCAACACGCTCGGTCTTGAAGACGTCGATGACCGGCTGGCGGCAGTTGCCTGCGCATATGCAGACCGGACCAATGCTACGCATCATAAGGAATTGCGCGTTGCAGTAGATCCTGTTCGCGCGGGCTTCAGCACATGGTATGAGATGTTTCCCCGCTCCTGCGGAACATTACGTGATTGCGAACGCGTGCTCCCGGAAATCGCCGAAATGGGATTTGACATTCTCTATTTCCCACCCATCCACCCCATAGGCGTGTCTCATCGAAAGGGACGAAACAACTCCACCACAGCCGAGCCTGGTGATCCCGGCAGTCCGTGGGCTATTGGCGGCAAAGACGGTGGACATAAAGCGATCCACCCGGAACTCGGCACCGTGGAAGACTTCCGGCGCCTCGTTTCGATGGCCAAACGAGTTGGCATCGACATTGCTCTCGATATTGCTTTCCAGTGTTCGCCTGATCACCCTTATGTGAAGGAGCATCCCGAATGGTTCCAGCAGCGGCCAGACGGTACCGTGCAGTATGCGGAAAACCCTCCCAAGAAGTATGAAGATATCTACCCCTTCGAATTTCAGTCTGCGCAATGGCGCGCATTGTGGGAGGAACTCAAGACCATTGTTGAGTTCTGGGTGGCACAAGGTGTCCGCATCTTTCGCGTCGATAATCCGCATACGAAAGCCTTCGATTTCTGGGAATGGATGATTCGAGATCTTAAGAAGAAACATCCGGATCTGATTTTGCTGGCTGAAGCATTCACGCGGCCGAATATCATGCACCGGCTCGCCAAGTTGGGGTTTACACAATCCTATACGTACTTTACCTGGAGAAACACGAAAGCGGAACTCACGGAGTATTTGACCGAACTGACGAAGACGGAGGTGCGGGAATTCTTCCGTCCCAATTTCTGGCCGAATACACCTGACATTCTGCACGAATACCTTCAGACCGGCGGGCGTCCTGCCTTCATGACCCGGTTGGTGCTCGCGGCAACCTTGAGCGCGAATTACGGAATATATGGTCCGGCATACGAATTGTGCGAAAACCAGCCGCGCGAGTCAGGTAGTGAAGAGTATTTAAATTCGGAAAAATACGAGATCAAGAAGCGTAACCTGTACGATCCCGCCAGTCTTCGGCCGTTCATTTCCCAGGTCAATGCGATCCGCAAAGAAAATCCAGCGCTCCAGTCGAACGAGCGGCTCGAATTCCACAAAGTGGATAACGACCAGATCATCTGTTACAGCAAACGGACGGCAGACAACAAGAATCTGATCCTGACAATCATCAATCTTGATCCGCGCTGGAGCCAGTCGGGATTTGTCGAACTGCCGTTGAACGATCTGGGGATTGACGTGCGCCATCCATACCGCATGGTCGACCTGTTGACAGGGGCAAAGTTCGTCTGGCAGGGCTCACGCAATTACGTCGAGTTGCGTCCACATGAAGTACCCGCTCATATTTTGAGAAGGGAGGACACCGCAAAGACCAGCTCGAACCGCGATCAAAGACTTACCGGAGACGAAGAGAAGAATGACATCTAACATCTTGAACGCCTGTATTGCCTTTTATGCCTGAGTTCACCGAAGGGTTTCCGCTTGAAGATGATCCGCTCTGGTACAAGGATGCGATCATTTACGAGTTACACGTCCGCGCGTTTTTTGACAGCAATGATGACGGTATCGGCGATTTTGCGGGACTGACGCAAAAGCTCGACTATCTCCAGGATCTCGGGATTACCGCCGTCTGGCTGCTTCCTTTTTATCCTTCACCGCTGAAGGATGACGGCTATGACATTGCCGACTACATGGATGTCCATCCTTCATATGGATCGCTTCCCGATTTCAAAGTATTTTTGCGCGAGGCGCATCGGCGCGGCATTCGTGTCATATCCGAACTGGTGTTGAATCACACATCGGACCAGCATGCCTGGTTTCAGCGTGCGCGCCGCGCAAAGCCCGGGAGCCAGGCGCGAAACTTCTACGTCTGGAATGACCTTGCCGATAAATACAAAGACGCGCGGATTATCTTTAAAGATTTCGAAACGTCGAATTGGACGTGGGATGCCTCTGCCAATCAATACTTCTGGCATCGCTTCTATCATCATCAGCCGGATTTGAATTTCGACAGCCCCGATGTCATCCGCAGTCTGATGAATGTCGTTAAATTCTGGATGGCGATGGGCGTAGACGGGATGAGGCTGGATGCCGTGCCTTACCTCTACGAGCGCGAGGGCACCAACTGCGAGAACCTGCCGGAAACGCATTCTTTCCTGAAGCAACTTCGCAAGCAGATCGACCAGCGCTTCAGGAATCGTATGCTCCTCGCCGAAGCCAACCAGTGGCCCGAGGATGCTGTTGCCTATTTTGGCAGTAGCGACGAATGCCACATGTGCTTCCATTTTCCTCTCATGCCGCGCATGTTTATGGCGTTGCGCATGGAGGACCGGTTTCCAATCATCGATATCCTTGCCCAGACACCGTCTCTGGCCGAGAACTGCCAATGGGCGCTCTTCCTCCGCAATCACGACGAACTGACTCTTGAAATGGTGACCGACGAAGAGCGGGACTACATGTATCGCGCTTACGCGCATGACCCGCAGATGCGGATCAACCTGGGCATCCGCCGCCGGTTATCGTCACTCCTTGGGAAAGACTGGAACCGCATCGAGCTGATGAATGCGCTGCTGTTCTCACTGCCCGGTACGCCGGTCCTTTACTACGGGGACGAAATCGGCATGGGCGACAATATTTATCTTGGAGATCGCAACGCTGTGCGCACTCCAATGCAATGGAGCGCCGACCGCAACGCCGGTTTTTCGAAAGCAAGTCCGCACCGGCTTTATCTGCCGATCATTGTCGATCCCGATGCGCATTACGAAGCGTTCAATGTCGAAGCGCAGCAGAACAATCAGTATTCAATGCTCTGGTGGATGAAGCGTTTGATTGCGATGCGAAAGAGATACAAGGCGTTCGGCCGGGGTACGCTCGAATTCCTCTATCCGGAAAACCATCGCGTTCTCGCTTTCATCCGGCGATATCAGGACGAAGTCATTCTGGTGATTGCGAATCTATCGCGTTTCGTTCAATATGTTGGACTCGATTTGTCGGCGTTCAAAGGAACGACGCCGGTTGAGCTCTTTGGGCGAGCTGAGTTTCCCCAGGTCGGTGAATCGCCGTATTTCCTGTCGCTCGGGGCTCACTCGTTCTATTGGTTCTTGCTTATGCCAGCTGGAAAATCAGTCGAACGGGGTGCAGGCTTGCGGACGCCGGTTCAGATCACAGTTCAGGAGCACTGGACCAATGCCTTTGCCGGGCGCGCCCGCGCTAGTCTAGAGGACGCGCTGGTCGGGTATTTGAAATCCCAACGATGGTTCGGTGGAAAGGCCAGACAGGTCAAGTCCGCGACATTCGTCGAAACTGCTCCGCTTTCGTCCGCTTCAACCGAAGCGGTGATCACGCAGATCCGAGTGGAGTACACGGAAGAAGATCCGGAAATTTACATCATGCCGCTCTCTTTCGCGACCGGCGAGCGGGCGTTGCATATTTCGGAAACATCTCCAAACGCCGTACTCGCGCGCCTTGCCGTCCGCGACAAGACAGAGGAGAAGTCCGGCTGTTTATACGACGCGGTCATTGATAAAGAGTTTTGCAAGGCATTGATCCAGATGATCGTTCGCCGCCGGCGTCTGCGCGGAGCCGAAGGTGAATTCGTTGCTTTGCCGACCAGAGCGCTGAAGGAAAACCGGACGGGCTCGATTGCAGGTCTTGAAGTCTCCTCGATGCGGGCCGAGCAGAGCAATTCGTCCGTGGTTTTTGGCGATCAGTTCATTTTAAAGCTCTTCCGGCGGACGCAGCCGGGCATAAACCCCGATCTGGAAATCGGATATTTTTTGACCGAGCGGGCCGCGTTTTCACATACGCCCGCGGTCGCCGGAACTATCGAATACCGCCCTCGCAAAGGTGACAGTATCGCTGTCGGAATATTGCAGAGTTTTGTGCCGAACGAGGGCGATGCATGGCGTCACACGCTGGACGCTTTGAGCCAGTATTTTGAGAGGGCAGTGACACGTCCCGCGGACGAACTCAAAGACCTGCAACAGCCGATGCCTTTTGTCGTCCGGCTGCAGCGGGCGGTGATTCCTGATTTTGCCGGCGAACTCGTGGGACCATTTCTCGAGAATGTCAAACTGCTCGGACAGCGCACTGCTGAACTGCACGTTGCCCTGGCTTCCAGTCCGGAAGATCCTGAGTTTGCACCTGAACCGTTTTCCGTTCTTTATCAGCGATCGCTATATCAATCGATGCGCAACCATTCTGGGAAGATATTTCAGCTGTTGCGAGGCAACCTCGATGCCCTTCGAGGCACTGTTCTCGATGACGCTTTGAAGGTTCTGGATCTACGGAATGAAGTCTTGAATCGCTTCCGTGCTTTGCTTCTGCGAAAAATCACCGCGGAACGGACCCGCATCCACGGCGACTATCATCTTGGCCAGGTTCTCTATACTGGAAAGGATTACGTCATTATCGATTTTGAAGGCGAACCGGCGCGCCCGTTGACCGAGCGCAGGATCAAACGATCGCCGATCCGCGACGTCGCGGGCATGCTGCGGTCTTTTCATTATGCAGCCTACACCTCCTTCTTCGGGAATATCGGAAGCGCGGTTGTCCGACCCGAAGACATGGTAGCGATGGAACCGTGGGCTCGTGTGTGGAATGTATGGATTTCAGCTACATTTTTGAATTCATATCTGGAACACGCCTCGGTGGGCGGATTCCTTCCTGCGAATCGAGATGATTTCAACATTGTGCTGAACACATACCTGCTCGAGAAGGCTCTCTACGAGTTGGGTTACGAATTGAACAATCGGCCCGATTGGGTTCGAATACCGATCACTGGAATTCTTCAATTACTCCAGACCGCCGAGGTGGCTCCCGAGGCTGCGGCTTGAACCCTGATAAAAAGCTTTTGCAGCTGGCCCGGATGTACGGAATCCAGACCTCCTACGTCGATATGAAGAAACAGCGGCAGGATGCCGACCCTGTCACGCTGCTCCTGGTATTGCGGGCCATCGGCGCTCCACTCGAAAAACTGGAAGATGTACCTGCCGCGCTCGCGCATCGCAAAGAAGAACTGCGCAAGCGCACGGTCGAACCGATTCAGGTTGCCTGGGATGGAAAACTCGGAACACGTCGCTTCGAGTCTGGTTATCACGACCTCGAGATCAAAGGGCAGCGTACGCTGGTGATTTCGACGCCGTCCCGCGCCTACTTTCCCGCGAAACACAACTGGGGCATCTTCGCCCCGATCTACGGTCTTCACTCGAAACGGAGTCCGGCTGCAGGCGATCTCACCGATTTCGAAAACATGATCGACTGGATGCACGAACTCGGTGGCAGTGTCGCCGCAACATTGCCCCTGTTGGGCGCCTTCCTGGATGAGCCTTTCGAGCCGAGTCCCTACTCGCCGGCAACCCGGCTCTTCTGGAATGAGTTCTATATCGACGTCAAACGGGTTGCCGAATTTTCAGGCAGTCCGCCGGTACAGCCGCTGAAACGTACCAGGTTCGTCGATTACCGCGCCGTAATGGCGCACAAACGGGCCATCCTGGAGTCGCTGTCGCAACGATTTTTTTCCCGCGGCGCGGCCGAGCGAAAAAGGCAGTTCGCAAAGTTCCTCAGGGAAAACGAAGGCGTGCAGGACTATGCGCGTTTCCGCGCCGTCACGGACCGCCAGCGGAAAGGCTGGCCCGCGTGGCCGGAACGACTGCGTAACGGGACCATACGTTCATCGGATTACGATGAATCTACGAAAAACTACCATCTGTATGCTCAGTGGACCATCCAGGAACAGCTGCGAGCTGTGTCTCAGAAGGCTGCAGCGCGCGGACAGATCCTTTACCTGGATCTTCCACTGGGCCTGAATGGCGCCGGATACGATAACTGGCGGCATCCGGAGTTTTTCGTGCAGGGCGTTTCCGGAGGCGCTCCGCCGGACCCGGTTTTTACCAAAGGCCAGAATTGGGGATTTCCGCCGATGAATCCCGAGGCGATGCGGCTGAATCGATATGCATATGTGATCGAGTATCTGCAGAATCACTTCAAATATGCGAAGCTCCTCCGCATCGACCACGTGATGGGTTTGCATCGGTTCTATTGGATCCCCGACGGTCTGACCGGCGACAAAGGCGTCTATGTTGAATATCCTGCGGAGGAGCTGTGGGCGATTTTGTGTCTCGAATCACATCGGTTTCAGGCCGGTATTGTCGGGGAGAATCTTGGTACGGTGCCGCCCGCAGTTAATGCCAGGATGAAGCGTCACGATATTCGTGAGCTATACGTTATTCAGTATGAAATCATGGGAAATCCGGACAAGCCGAACCTGCGTCAACCTCCGGAAAAATCGGTGGCGAGCCTCAATACCCATGATATGCCGCCGTTCCGCGCTTTCCTCGACGGGCTGGATATCGATGACCGGCTTGATCTGGGCTTTCAGGATGTAAAAGGCGCGCGGAAGGAACGGAAACAGCGGGCGCTGATGCGGCGGAAGCTGCATTCGTTCCGATCCGCGATTGAGTTTTTATCTGCCAGTATGGCGAATATCGTGCTCGTGAATGCGGAAGATCTCTGGGAAGAGACTCTTCCTCAGAATGTCCCGGCAACCAGTACGGAACGGCCCAACTGGCGTCGCAAACTCCGGCCAAGCGTTGAGCAAATCCGAAAAATGGCTGGAATCGCAGAGGTGCTCTCCAATGTCTTTGCTCAGCGATCACGATCTCTATCTCTTTAACGAAGGCAGCCACGTTAAGTTATACGAACGGCTGGGTTCGCATCCCCGCAACATCAACGGGGTGGACGGTACCAATTTTGCCGTTTGGGCGCCCGATGCTCAGACCGTTTCTGTCAAGGGCGCCTTCAACGGATGGAATGACACCAGCAATTATCTTCAGCCCCGCGGGTCCTCCGGAGTCTGGGAGGGATTCGTCCCGAATGTCCGTCCCGGTGACGCGTATAAATACCACGTGGTATCGCGTTACCACGGATACCAGGTGGATAAGGCTGACCCGTTCGCTTTTCACGCGGAGACGCCGCCTCGCACCGCCTCGATCGTCTGGAACCTGGATTATGAATGGCAGGATCAGGAGTGGATGGCATCCCGCACCAGCCGCAACTCGCTGAGTGCCCCGATCTCGATTTACGAAATCCATTTAGGATCGTGGCGCCGCGTACCGGAAGAGGATAATCGGTTCCTGAGTTACCGGGAGATGGCGCCGCAGCTTGCGGAATACCTGGAACGGATGGGCTTTACTCACGTCGAGTTCCTGCCGCTGACCGAGCACCCGTTTTATGGCTCGTGGGGATACCAGACAACCGGTTATTTTGCGGCGACGAGCCGCTATGGTACGCCCCAGGATCTGATGTATCTGATCGACTATCTTCATCAACACCGGATCTCCGTCATCCTCGACTGGGTGCCATCGCACTTTCCAACCGACGACTGGGCGCTGGGTTATTTCGATGGGACACATCTTTTCGAACATTCCGATCCGCGAAAAGGAATCCACAAGGATTGGGACAGCTACATCTTCAATTACGGCA
Source organism: uncultured Acidobacteriota bacterium (assembly GCA_963738025.1). Classification (GTDB taxonomy): domain Bacteria; phylum Acidobacteriota; class Terriglobia; order 20CM-2-55-15; family 20CM-2-55-15; genus 20CM-2-55-15. The sequence continues at coordinate 55,640 of CAVTWA010000025.1, forward strand.
GGCACGAAGTGCGCAGTTTTTTATTGAGCAGCGCACTGTTTTGGCTGGATCAATATCACATTGACGGTTTGCGCGTGGACGCCGTCGCTTCGATGTTGTACCTCGACTATTCGCGACAATCGGGCGAGTGGGTTCCGAACATCATTCGGTGGCCGCGAAAATCTCGAGGCGATCGACTTTCTCAGACGATTCAACGCCGAAGTATATAAACACCACGCCGAGGTCCAGACGATTGCCGAGGAATCGACGGCCTGGCCGATGGTTTCGCGTCCGAATTATGTTGGCGGTCTCGGGTTCGGTCTCAAGTGGGACATGGGATGGATGCACGACACTTTGAGATATATCAGTAAGGATCCTGTCCATCGCAAGTTTCATCACAACGATCTGACGTTCCGTACGCTTTACGCATGGCACGAAAACTTCGTCCTGCCGCTGTCGCACGATGAAGTCGTACATGGCAAAGGATCGCTGCTGGGAAAAATGCCCGGTGACTTGTGGCAAAAATTCGCCAATCTGCGGCTTCTATACGCGTACATGTACGCGCAGCCGGCAAAAAAACTGCTTTTCATGGGTGGTGAATTCGGGCAATGGGCGGAATGGTCGCACGACAGCAGTCTGGAATGGCACCTGCTCCAATATGATTCACATAGACAACTTCAGCAGTGGGTGGCGGATCTGAATCAGGCATATCGCGCAGAACGAGCTTTGCATGAACTGGACTGCGATCCGGCGGGGTTCGAGTGGATCGACGGCAGCGATTCGCAGCAAAGTATGCTGAGCTTTATGCGCAAGTCGCGCGGCGGCGACGAGATCGTCGTTGCTGTTTTCAACTTCACCCCTATAGCGCGTCACAATTATCGGGTCGGAGTGCCCCGTGACGGCTACTGGCGTGAAATTCTGAACAGCGACTCGCAATCTTACGGTGGCGCCGATTTCGGAAACCTCGGCGGCAGCGATGCACAGGATGTGCCGTCGCACGGTCGCGCGCATTCGTTGAATCTGATCGTGCCGCCGCTCGGTGCAGTGTTTTTCAAGAACGCATAAATGTCTCAGGACTTGGGTGCAGTTCGATCGAAAGATGGCCGGTGCCGCTTCCGGCTATGGGCGCCGCTGAGCGAACGAGTTGAACTGCATATTGTGGCGCCGAACGACATTGTCGTTTCGATGGGGCCTACACAGCGCGGCTATCACTCTGCCGTCGTCGAAGGTCTCGAGCCGGGCGCACAGTACAAATATCGTCTCGCAAACGGAAGAGAATTTCCGGATCCCGTTTCTCGATATCAACCCGAAGGAGTACATGGACCTTCGGAAGTTGTCGATTCTGCTTTTCCGTGGACGGATCGGCAATGGTTCGGCCTGCCAATCGAGAAATACGTCATCTATGAGTTACACGTCGGTACGTTTGCTCCCGAAGGAACTTTTGAGGCCGTTATTCCTTATCTGGACGAACTCTCCGGCGTGGGGATTACTGCGATCGAAATCATGCCGGTCGCCCAGTTCCCGGGCCACCGGAACTGGGGTTACGACGGCGTTTACCCATTCGCGGTTCAGAATTCATATGGCGGTCCGTCAGGTTTGAAAAAGCTTGTAAACGCCATTCATGCCCGTGGTCTGGCCGCAATCCTCGACGTGGTCTACAACCACATCGGACCGGAAGGGAATTATCTCTCGCAATTTGCCCCCTATTTCACCGACCAATACAAGACTCCATGGGGATCTGCGCTCAACTTCGATGATGCGCACAGCGATGAGGTCCGGCATTTCTTCATATCCAATGCCATCGAATGGATTTCCGATTATCACTTCGATGCGCTGCGTCTCGATGCGGTGCATGCAATCCTCGATCACTCGGCACTGAACTTTCTCGAGCAGTTGGGGGATGCGGTACATAGTCAAGGGACTTTCCTGAACAGGCGCGTGTACGTGATTGCGGAAAGCGCCCTGAACGACACACGGGTTATCCGGCCTCACGATCTTGGTGGTTACGGACTCGATGCGCAATGGAACGACGACTTCCACCATTCGTTGCACACACTGCTGACAACCGAACGGGAAGGGTACTACGTCGATTTCGGCGATTTTCAACACATGGCACAAGCCTTCTCGGAAGGATTCGTTTATTCCGGCCGGTATTCCGTCACCCGCGGCCGCCGGCACGGCAATTCGTCTCGTGGCGTGCCTTCCGTCAAGTTTGTCGTGTTCGCGCAAAACCACGACCAGATCGGCAATCGGATGATGGGCGAAAGGCTGGGTCAGCTGGTGTCGCTCGAGGCAGTCAAACTGGCGTCAGCCGTGGTGCTGTTGTCGCCCTTCGTGCCGCTGCTCTTCATGGGCGACGAATACGGAGAAACGGCGCCATTCCAATATTTCGTCAGCCATTCGGATCCGAGTCTGATCGAGGCAGTGCGCAAGGGCCGCCGCGAGGAATTCGCTGCATTCCAATGGAAAGGCGAACCTCCCGATCCACAGAACGAAGCGACGTTTTCCAGCTCGAAACTGAATCACCTTCTGAAGAAAGATCCACTCCACAAGGCATTGCTGGAATTTCACAAAGAGGTGCTTGCGCTGCGTAGATCCGTGCCTGCTCTTTATAGCCTGAGCAAAGATCAGATGGATGTCATCAGCCTCGAAGAAGAACGCATTCTTGCGGTTCGGCGATGGAACGGAGACAGTGAGATACTGGCCGTATTCAATTTCAACGAGCGCCGTCCGCAGTCTCTGCAAAACATTCCCTGCGGCGTCTGGCGCAAACGCCTCGATTCATCCGACTCTCGCTGGGCAGGAAAGGGTGCAATGGTGCCCGACCTTATGGATGCAACTCAAATCCGAAGTATTACAGTTCAGCCGCATGGAGTGGTGCTTTTTGAGAAGGAGCCGCAGGACTGATGGAACGCTACATATGCATTCATGGTCATTTTTATCAGCCCCCGCGCGAGAACGCCTGGCTCGAGTTCGTCGAGTTGCAGGATTCCGCATATCCTTTTCATGACTGGAACGAGCGCATTACTGCCGAGTGCTATGCCCCCAACGGCATGGCGCGCATTCTTGACGGTTACCGCAACATTGTAAAGATTAGCAACAATTACGCGCACATCAGCTTCAACTTCGGCCCGACGCTGCTGGCATGGATGCAAGACGCCGAGCCCGCGGCTTATCGGGCAGTTCTTGATGCCGACAAGGAAAGCCAGGAACGGTTTTCAGGCCACGGCAGCGCCATCGCGCAGGGATACAATCATGCAATCCTGCCGCTTTGCACTAGCCGCGACAAATACACCCAGATTGCCTGGGGTGTCCGCGATTTCGAACATCGCTTCGGACGTGCTCCAGAAGGGATGTGGCTGCCGGAAACGGCGGTCGACCTGGAAACGCTCGAGATGCTTGTAGATTGCGGCATTCGATTCACAATCCTGTCGCCCTATCAGGCGAAACGTACCCGGAAGGTGCGGGTGCGCGCCTGGCGGGACGCCAGCGGCGCCAAGGTCGATCCGTCCATGCCGTATCAGGTGAAGTTGCCATCGGGGAAACGCATTGCGGTGTTTTTCTATGATGGTCCGATTTCGCAGGGCATTGCATTCGAACATCTGCTGGAAAAGGGAGAGAACTTCGCCAATCGGTTAATGTCCGCGTTTTCCGATTCGCGTCGCTGGCCCCAGATCGTCCACATCGCAACGGACGGTGAAACTTACGGGCACCATCACAAACAAGGCGACATGGCACTGGCTTACGCCCTGCACCATATCGAAAGCAACGGTCTCGCGAAACTGATCAATTATGGAGAATACCTCGAACGACATCCCCCCACTCACGAAGCGGAGGTCTGGGAAAGGAGCGCATGGAGTTGCTCGCATGGGGTCGAACGATGGAGCAGCAATTGTGGGTGCAACTCCGGTGGATATCCCAATTGGAATCAGGAATGGCGCACGCCCTTGCGCCAGGCTTTGGACTGGCTCCGCGACACCATCGCAACGCCGTTTGAAAGCAAGGGCCGCGAAATCTTTCGTGATCCCTGGAAAGCCCGCAACGACTACATCAATGTAATCCTCGACCGCTCCCGGGAAAACGTGAACCTATTCTTCGAGAGACACGCCACTCACGAACTGTCGCAGAAGGAAAGAATGGCTGCGCTGAAAATGATGGAGATGCAGCGGCATGCCATGCTGATGTACACGAGTTGCGCCTGGTTCTTTGACGAACTTTCGGGAATCGAGACGACTCAAGTCATTCAATACGCCGCGCGCACCCTCCAGCTCTATGAAGAGATTTTCGACGACGTCATCGAGCCGCAGTTTCTCGATCGGCTCGAGGCGGCAAAAAGCAATATTCCTGAACATAGGGATGGACGTGTCATTTACGAAAAATTCGTCAGACCGGCAATGGTCGACCGCAAAAAAGTGGCGGTTCACTACGGGTTGATGTCTTTATTCGAACCCTATCCGGAAGCCGCAAAGGTGTACTGCTTCCAAGTACATCTCGAGGATTCGCAGCGCAGCAAGTCCGGCCGCTCCAAGCTTGTTGTAGGAAGGCTCAAAGTCACTTCCGAAATCAGTCAGGAATCGGAAGTCCTTACGTTTGGCGCACTTCACATTGGGGATCACCTCATGAACTGCGGCGTATCCGAATTCGGCGATGGCGAAGGGTACGACGCGCTGAAGCACGAGCTGATCAACCCGTTCAATCGCGCCGACTTCCCTGAAGTGATTCGAATCCTCGACCGGCATTTCGGCGGCTCCACCTATTCATTGCGATCGATCTTCCATGACGACCAACGTACCATCCTGAACACTATTCTGGCGACCACACTGACCGAAGCCGAGGCCGTCTATCGCCAGGTTTATGAAACCCATGCGCCGATGATGCGATTTATGCGCGATCTCCGAGTGCCTTTGCCCCGCGCATTTTCAATGTCGGCGGAATTCGCTTTGAACAGCAGTCTGCGAGCGGCGTTTCAGGATATCGAGTCTGTCGATTTCAGCCGCATCACCGCACTGCTCGACGAAGCAAAAACTCAAGGCGTAGAACTCGACGGCACCACTCTAGGTTTTGCTCTCCGGAAAACGATCAAGCGGTTGTCCGAGCATCTGCTGGAAGACGAAAACAATCTCGATTTGATGAAGAAGCTCGAGGCTGCTGCAGGCCTGGCGCGCAGCCTGCCCTTTGACGTGAACATCTGGCGCGCTCAAAACAACTACTACTATGCGCTTCAAAACACGTACCCCTCGCAAGCCGAGAAGGCCGTCCAGGGAGACGCCGGCGCCCGCGAGTGGGTGCAGCACTTTGCTGCGCTGGGCAGAAATTTGTCGGTCAACGTTGACGACATCGAGGTGCCGGAATTGAAGTTGGCGTCCTAATTGCAGTAGTCCTGCAGGCGCGGTGTGTGACCGCCCGTTTTCCCTTATTTATCAAGGGTGCCGTCATATGGCACCTACAGAAGATACCTACTGTGAGAATTCCGGTCTCCACATATCGGGTTCAGTTCAACTCCGCTTTCCGTTTCACCGATGCGCTGAAGATAATCGATTATCTGCATTTTCTCGGCATTACGGACCTCTACGCTTCACCAATTCTGAAGGCCAGGCCGGGCAGTTCGCACGGATATGACGTTACCGACCCGACCCAGATCAACCCGGAAATCGGAACTCCCGAAGAATTTGATCAGCTCTGCCAGGCTTTGCAGGACCACGGAATGGGTCTCCTGCTGGATATTGTTCCCAATCACATGGCGGCCAGCCTCGACAATCCGTGGTGGTACGATCTGCTGGAGAAGGGCGAAGAGTCTCCATACGCCGGGTTTTTCGACGTGAATTGGGAATCCAAAAAAATCCTGCTGCCGATTCTCGGCAAGCCCTATGGCGAAGTGCTGGAGAGCCAGGAATTACAGCTTCGCGTCGTCAATGGCCGGCCGATGCTTCAATATTATGAACAGAAGCTGCCCATCGCCGCGGGAGCTGAAAATTTTAGTTTCGACGCCATCGATAGCGTGCTCTCGCGCCAGCACTACCGCCTTGCCTATTGGAGGAAAGCGGCGGACTCGATCAACTACCGGCGCTTCTTCGACATTAACGACCTCGTCGGGTTACGGGCAGACCGTGAAGAAGTCTTCCGCGCAACGCATGGCTACGTCCTGGAGCTCCTGAACGCGGGTAAAGTGACGGGGCTGCGAATCGACCACATTGATGGATTGAAAGATCCGAAGGGATACCTCGACAGGTTGCCGGCGGACACTTACAAGACCGCAGAAAAAATTCTTGCCGGAACTGAGCCGCTTCCCTCCGACTGGCGTGTGCAGGGCACAACAGGCTATGACTTCACGAATTACGTCAACGGAGTCTTCATCGATCGCGAGGGCTTTAATAAGCTCCAGAGAGTCTATGCCGCAGTAACGGGCTCTGAAGATAAATTAGCCGACGTATTTCATTCGCGCAAACGCCAAGTGATGCGAGAGCTCTTCGCGGGCGAAGTGCAAGCCCTCGTTCACCGTCTGGTGGAACTGGCCCAGGATGACAGATACGCAAGAGACCTTCAGCTCGAGAAGCTTCGCGAAGCATTCGTTTCCGTCACCGCATACCTTCCTGTCTATCGGACTTACATTCGCGGCGAACACATATCGGAGACAGATCGAGCATATATCGAAGACTCGGTGCGCAGCGCGGGCAAAGGTCCTGAATTCGATTTCCTTCGTCGCGTTCTACTTGTCGAACCAGCCTGGTATCTTCAGCGGTCCAGGCCCGAATACCTCGATTTTGTCATGCGATGGCAGCAGTTTACAGGACCGGTCATGGCGAAAGGCCTCGAAGACACAACTTTTTATGCGCACAACCCGCTTGTGTCTGTTAACGAAGTCGGCGGCGACTGTAACGGCCCGGACGTCTACCTGGAGGTGGAACAGTTTCATCGGCGGAACGCTGCGCGGCATGCGCAGTGGCCTTATACGATGAACACCACCTCGACTCACGACACCAAACGCAGCGAAGATGTCCGTGCACGGATAAACGTTCTGTCCGAACTGCCTGACGAATGGGCAGACAGTCTCCGCGGCTGGATGAGAATAAATCCGAGCACAACCGCGCCCGATCCAGCCGAGCAGATTTTGATTTATCAGACGCTGCTTGGAGCGTGGCCCATCGAACTGGACCGGCTGAAGCAGTACGTTACCAAGGCGCTGCGCGAGGCAAAGACGCACACCAGCTGGATCGACACCAACGAGGATTATGAGAACCGCGTGTTGTCGTTCGTGGAACGACTCTACAATAACGAGCAGTTCCTCGCGGATTTCAACAAATTCCAGAAGAAAGTGGCCGCCTGCGGAGCCGTGAATTCGCTTTCCCAGCTCGTCCTGAAAATAACTTCTCCTGGTGTACCGGACATCTATCGCGGCACTGAAATCTGGGATTTGAGCGTTGCAGATCCCGATAACCGCCGCCCCGTGGATTTCTCTTTACGAATAGAACTGCTCGATGAGCTGCGACGCGGCATAGATCTGCGCAACCTGAGCAGTCAATGGGACGACGGCCGGCTGAAAATGTATGTCACCTGGCGGCTGCTGAATTTTCGACGCGAGCATCAGGATTTATTTCTCCAGGGCGAATACATTCCCTTAAACGTAACGGGTGCCTGCGCCGATCACGTGATCGCTTTCGCGCGGCGATTAAACGATGAATGGTGTGTTATCGCGGTCCCGCGACTCTCTGCAGGGCTGAGCCGTGCCGGATCAATTCCAACGGGAAAAGCGGTCTGGCAAGACACGCAAATCGAAATGCCGTCCGGCGCTCCTTCAACATGGAACCACATTCTGACGGGGGAGCAAGTCGGCCTTCCTCTCCGTGCCTCCGAGTTGTTTCAGCATTTACCGCTGGCTGCGCTCGGCATGGCTTATCCGAATCCCACCTACTGAAGTGGATCTACCGGGAAACTTGTCTGTGTGCTCCCCTCAAAAGCGAGTGCGATCGCAGCGAACGACGGTGAGTTCGAATTGAAAATGATGTACTGGTAATTGCGGTCGTCTGCTTCATTTGCGAGCGAGAAAAACTGGTGTGCGAAAAGAGCCTGATGGGTATGGCCATTCATGCTGAGGGTGCGCTTTGCCCGGATTGCTCCGTTCGCATCCTTCAACGTTGCCGTGATTGTGGCAGGATTCGCTGCCGTGTTGACGAGTGCAAATGCAACATCGAGACCGCTTCTCGTATGCACCCTCGGGATGAGAAAACTCGAAAGGTCTGGCCGGCTTGCGGCAATTCCAATACGGGAATACAGCAGGTTGGTGGCGCCGTCGCGCACTTCATAAAACGTGGAAACACTCAGGGTGCCGGTGGTGATGAGTTTGCCCCATTCGATCAGTCCCGGGGAAGGAGTGGTCTCTGGAGATGTTCCGCCGCTGATGACAAGAACTCGGCCCGGGGCCAGCGTTGTGGCCGGCATGTTTCCGGTAAATGTTTCCTGCCTTTGAATATTCGTCGCCATCGCGACCGGTGATACGTCCCCATCTTCCTTGTAAAACGTGGCCGAAATCGTCGCGTCGGATTCCCCGGAATTCACCACCTCGACGATGGTTGAATATTTCGTCACACCATTGTCGAAACTGCCAATGGCCACCTGGGGAATAATCTTCGTCGCCTCTGTACCACGGTTGCCCGCAGGGTTGGGCGCGAGCGCCGCCTTTATCTGATCGGGTGGGGCAGCATCCGTTGCTGGAGTCTTGCTCCATTCCGCAGCCAGGAACGCCGCTATGCCGAAAATGATCGTGACAACAACGGCCGCTGCACCGGTTTTAACGAGCCTGGACTTGTAAAGAATCGTCGTGGCCTCCCGGGATCGTTGGATGGGGCGTATTTTTACGGATCATTGTTCTGGTGGCAACGGAAAAATCGGAAAAGTCTGAAGAGCTGTCGGATAAACACGGACGTGTGAAAGCTCCCGGCGCCGACTTATTCGAATTTATCCAAGTATTTATACTTTTCTGAACCTCAAGAAAGGGAATCCGAATGCCCAAACTTTTTGTTGGAAATATTCCTCACGCATCTACCGATGTTGAACTCCAGGAATGGGCGGAGACGCAGGGATTTCAGGTCGAGTCCGCCCAGATCATCCGCGATCGCTCGACCGGACAATCGCGTGGCTTCGGCTTCATCGTCCTGGGGAACGGCCTGAAAGTGCAGGATGCCATCTCCGCGCTGAACGGTCAGCGCATGGGCAGCCGAGTCCTCACCGTCAATGAGGCATTACCCCAGCCTTCCCGGAACGACGGCGATGGCGGATACCGGAGCCCGTCGTCGGACGGAAGGCGTCCGCGCTAGTTTCTGCAGGCGTTGTCTATGACGCCGCATGCGAGTTCCTAGAGCAGCGCGGAAATGTGACTTTTTACGGACGCGCCAAGCAGGTCGAGGTGGTAGCCGCCTTCCAATAATCCAATGACCCTTCCGGCAGCATGCTTCTCCGCCAGTCGCAGGACCTCTTTGGTCATCTCATAGAAATCAGGATCTTCAAGCATCAGTCCGCCCAGGGGATCCCCGCGCCTGGAATCAAAGCCTGCGGAAACGATGACCAGGTCGGGCGCAAACCCTTTCTCGATTTGATGCAATGCCTCGGTAAACGCCTGCCGGTGATCACGCGCGGGAGTACCCATCGTTAAAGGGACATTCAGCGTTGTTCCTTCCCCCCGGCCGCCGCCGCGTTCTGCCGCCGAACCGGTCCCTGGATAGTACGGATACTGATGTGTGGAGAAGTAGAACACGGTGGGATCCGTCCAGAAAATCTCCTGAGTTCCGTTGCCGTGATGTACGTCCCAATCGATAATCAGAACCCGTTCCACGCCATACTTCGCTTGCGCGTAACGCGCCCCCACGGCCGCGTTATTGAAAAGGCAGAAGCCCATGGCGTTCGTTATCGTCGCGTGGTGCCCCGGTGGGCGGATGACGCAAAATGCCCGGCCTCCTTCGTCGCGCATAACGGCATCGACTGCGGTGATCGCGGCTCCTGCCGCAAGCCGCGCTACTTCAAATGACTGTGCGCTGATTTTCGTGTCGACATCGACATAGGCCTCGCCCCGCTCACATAAAGACTCGAGGTGATGAATCAATTCTTCACGATGGCAGCGGGCGATATCTTCCGTGTGTGCCGGGCTTGGAGTGATGCGCGCCAGCCGCTTGGAAAGCAATTCATCGTGATCCACCGCGCGCAAGATCGATTCGAGCCGCCGGCCATTCTCGGGATGCACGCCTGTCTCATGTTTCAGATAAGTGGAATCATAGATGAGCGAAACGGCCATGCTGAAAGCGTATCCTGCTTTAATTCATCCGCCAATAGACCATACGGATCCAGGACAGAATGGATGGGGAATCGCAGCAATGACGAGTGGATGCCATGTAAGCCTGGTTTGGGTGGTCCCAGTCCCCGCCTGAGTCAGGCGGGGATCCTTCGCGTAGCGAAGGCGGGGCGGTCTGTTCAAAGTCGCGAAGCATCTTTGTTAGATATCCGCGAAGCGCACCGAATAATGAGGAGCGCTTCGCGGAAATCCATACGGAGCGCGCTGCGCGCGAACTCTGAACAGACCGCCCCAGCCTCGCTGCGCGAGGGCATCCCCGCCTTACTAAGGCGGGGAGTGACTCCTGACTAAAGTGTTTTGGCCTGTCCGTCGATCGCACATTTCACCTTCGCCGACCCGGCTGAAATACTCGCTCAGGCCAAATTGTCCCACGCTTTGAATGTGACGTCTGAAGCCCGCGACACATATATCGCAAAGCTTGTCACATGCGGTGGCGCATGATATCCGTATGGTCGCAGACTGGGAGGGACCATGGTGAAACAATCGATCGCGTTCGTACCAATAGCCCTGTTATGTGTTTTGACTGGCCTGATGGCGCCACTCAGCGGCCAGGCGCCCGCGGGACCTCAGCGTGGCGGCCGTGGACAGGCGGCGATGCCTGACGGCCCAGGCAAAGACGAGGTGCAGGCGCAGTGCACGAAGTGTCACGCCCTGGGGCTGATTACGAACGCCGGTGGCAATTCGCGGCAAGAATGGATCGATCTTTTCAGCACGATGGTGAAGCTGCCCACCGATCAGCGCGATGGGATCGCCGATTACCTCGCCAGTAACTTTCCTCCACAGCCGAGGCCTCAGCCGGTGATCGTTCCGGGACCACTGTCGGTTTCCTTCAAAGAATGGAATGTGCCCACGCTCGGTTCGCGGCCGCATGATCCCGAGCCCGGACCTGGCGGCACGATCTGGTGGACCGGCATGTTCGGCAATGTCCTCGGACGGCTCGATCCAAAGACAAACGAAATGAAAGAGTATCCGGCCAAAACGCCGGCTTCCGGCCCTCATGGCCTCGAGTTCGACAAAGACGGATACTTATGGTTCACGGCAAACTCAAAAGGCTACATCGGCAAGCTCGATCCGAAGACCGGCGACATCATGGAATACAAGCTGCCGGACGATGTTCGCGATCCGCACACACCTTTGTTCGCGCCGAATGGAATGCTCTTTTTCACAGCTCAGAATGCCAACTATGTCGGCCGCCTCAATCCAAAGACCGGAGAAATCAAAGTTCAGAAGACGCCGACGGAACGCGCGAATCCGTATGGAATGGTGTTCACGACGAAAGGTGTTCCATTCGTCTGCGACTTCGGCACCAACAAGATCATCCAGATCGATCCCGATACGCTTGTGATCAAAGAGTACCCGTTACCGAATTCCGAGAGCCGGCCTCGCCGCATCGCCATCAGTCCGGATGACATCATCTGGTATGCGGACTACTCGCGTGGATACCTTGGCCGTCTGGATCCGAAGAGCGGTAAGGTCACGGAGTGGCCATCACCGAGCGGACCGAAGACGCAGCCCTATGGGATTACCTATCTAAATGGCGCCATCTGGTATGTGGAATCGGCTATTCGTCCGAATGTGCTGGTGCGGTTCGATATCAAGTCAGAGAAGTTCCAGAGCTGGGCTATCCCGGGAGGCGGAGGTGTCGTCAGGAACATGAAGGCGACGCCTGATGGAAACCTGGTCATGGCGGAAAGCGGCGTTAACAAAGTTGGTCTTGTCCTGGTGGGAAGCAAGGCGCCCAATACAGCGCGGTAGCGGTCAGGAGGATCTAGGGATCAGGTGAACGGCTGAGGCTTTGAACACCCCGAATACCTCCGATCCCTTTTCAAGACCCAGGTCCGCGATCGCCTGACGAGTTACCAGGGCTGTCAATTCGAAACCGACATCGACGATCACCTTGGTCAGAACACCTGCCGGTATGATGTCTGTTATATGTCCGCGCAGGTGATTTCGGGCGCTGCTTTGTTCGGCACGGGTTTTTTCCACGGTGACGTCTTCGCCGCGAATGGATACGTAGAAATCGACGGCGCCACCTCCCGGATCGGCTGCGACGAGATTTGCAGATCCTGCCTCGATGAGGACAATTCCGGCTTCGCGCCGGCCGACACGTCCGGCGACGAGGGTCTCAACACCGACGGCAGCGGCCACTTCCGGATGTTGAGGCCGTGCGAACACGTCCTGAGGCGGACCGGCTTGCAATACGCGTCCACGGCTCATGACGATCATTTGACTTCCGAGAGTGAGCGCGTCCACCCAATCGTGCGTCACCACCATCGTCGGTATTGCCAGACTGCGCAGGATCTGTGCCAGTTCCGATCTCACCTGGTCCCGCGTCGCAGCATCCAGGGCCGACAACGGCTCGTCTAAAAGCAATAACCGCGGCTTGCGCGCGAGAGCCCTGGCAAGCGCAACCCGCTGCTGCTGGCCGCCCGACAATTCCGCTGGCCAGCGGTCGAGCAGTTCGCTGACTTGCAGGACGGATGCGATTTGTTCGACGACACCTGGCGAATTCCTCACGCCGTATCCAATATTGTCGCGGACCCTGAGATGGGGAAATAACGCGTATTCCTGGAACAAGTAACCGACAGACCGTTTCTGCGGCGGGACGTTGGTCCAGTCGATGCCGTCGAAAACAATTCGGCCCGCTGTAAGGCGTTCGAGCCCTGCGATGCAGCGCAGAACCGTCGTTTTGCCGGCTCCCGAAGGCCCGAACAGAATTGTTACGGACGCTGCATCGGTTATGCGGATCGATGCTTCAACCTGCGGCCCGCCTTCAAAATGCCTGGCGATGTCGGCGATCAGCAGCAAAGAACCACACCTTTCGGTTGAGTCCGTAGACGATCGAGAGGATGACAAACGAAATCACCAGCAGCACTGCGGAAGTGGTAGCAGCGGAAGAGTAGTTCAAGCTTTGCACCTGGTCGTAAATATCAATCGAGAGTGTCCTCGTCACGCCGGGAATGTTCCCGCCGACCATGAGGACGACGCCAAATTCTCCCAAGGTGTGCGCAAAGCTCAAAACGATGCCGGTTATCACTCCGGCCCAGGATTGCGGGATGATGACGCGAAAAAAAGTTCCAGGATTCGAGACGCCCAGCATCCAGGAAGCTTCGATGTATTTCCGATCGACGGAACCAAACGCCGCCGCCATCGGCTGTACAGCGAACGGCAGACTGTAGAGAACGGAGGCAATGACCAGCCCCTGAAAGGTGAACGCCAGGCCGTGTCCCGCCAGCCTTTCGTACCAGCGTCCGACCGGACTTCGCGGCCCGAGCGCTACCAGGACATAAAACCCGAGAACGGTGGGCGGCAAGACCAGCGGCAGGGCGACCACGGCTTCAAGAACAAATTTCCAGCGCCATTTTGAAAACGCAACCCAGTAGCTCAACGGTAAGCTGATGACCATCAAGATCACCGCTGTTACCGATGCAAGTTCAAGCGTTGTGACCAGCGCCACCCAGTTCATTGCCGCTCTGACCAGTGAAAGGGGACCGGAACACAAGACCGGGAGGCACAGGAATTCTTGTGCCTCCTGTGCGTCTTGGGTTCCGGTTCCTTTTTCGGAAAGTTCAGGTCGGGCGTTGCTGCGATGTTAATCGCAAGTGCAAGAATCGAAAGCACTGAGAGCCCCATCGCTTGCAGACTCTAGCACACATTCAGTGAAATCGGCGGACAGGCCAGGCATTTCGCGGTAAAATCTTACACTTTACTGACGATGAGGGAGCCTGATGCCCACCTGGAAAGAGAAACTGGCCAATCGAATGGATCCGCAGATCGCCGAGGAAATCGACGTTTTCGAGACGCAGATGGCGCTTCGGCGCACCGGCAAAATGGACGAAAAGGTCTTTGCCGAAACCCGTCTTCGCCGCGGATGTTATGGCCAGCGCTACGATAACGGGCATCGGCACGACGGCATCCGAACCCAGGAACTCAACTTCCTGGCCGCCATGACGAAGGGCCCCGACACGCTCTGGGACGCCCCCGGCATGCAACGCATCAAGATCCCGTTCGGTGGGGTTACCCCCGAGCAATTGGACACGCTTGCCGAACTCGCCGAGGAGTACGCCGATGGCGTTCTTCACGTCACCACACGTCAGGATTTTCAACTGCACTATGTCCATATCGACGACACACCGAATTTAATGCGGCGTCTTGCTGCCGTCGGTATCACGACCCGGGAAGCCTGCGGTAACTCCGTTCGTAATGTAACGGCGTGCCCGATTGCCGGCGTTTGCCGTAGCGAGGCGTTCGATGTAACGCCGTATGCGAAGGCGTCCGCGAAGTTCATGCTCGGTCATCCCGATGCGCAAGGCTTTGGCCGGAAATTCAAGATCGCTTTCTCGGGCTGCCGGGAAGAGGCTTGCGCCTTGACCAACATGCACGACATGGGTTGCATCGCGGTCACTCGCAACGAGAATGGCCAGCAGAAGCGCGGATTCGAGGTCTACGTCGGTGGCGGTCTTGGCGCCGTGCCGCAACAAGCCAAGCTCCTGGAGGCGTTTGTTCCTGAAGATGAACTCCTGCCGTTGACGCAAGCCATTGGCCGCGTCTTCGCCCGCCTCGGCGAGAAAAAAAATCGCGCCGCGGCGCGCGTCAAGTTTCTGATTACGAAGCTGGGAATCGACGAGTTCCGGCGCCTCGTCAACGAAGAGCGAAAGATATTGCCCGAGGATGCACGCTGGACAAGCTACATTCCTGGCGTTGCCGAGTACAAAGAGACGCCGCAAAAAGCGCCAGCCGCGCTCAACGGCCAGCAAAGACCGGAAGGATTTGAAAAGTGGTACGCGACCAACGTCTATCGTCAGAGACAGGAAGGCTACGCGGTTGCTGCCGTCACTCTTCCTTTAGGCGACTTGACGGCCGCCCAGGCACGGCAGGTCGCGAACATCGCGCGGCGTTTCAGTGGTGACAACCTTCGCACGACGGTGGAACAGAACATCGTGTTGCGGTGGGTTTCGGAAGCCGATCTTCCCGAACTGTATCGCGAGCTCGTGCGCATCGGATTGGGTGAGCCCGGCGCCGGCACGATACTCGATGTGGTCGCCTGCCCCGGCACCGACACGTGCAAACTCGGAATCGCTTCCTCGCGCGGACTGGCGGGTGAAATTCGTACCCGGCTTGCCGACCGCCTGTTCACGCTCGATGAATCGGTCCGCAATCTTCATATCAAGATCAGCGGCTGTTTCAATTCCTGCGGACAACATCACATTGCCGACCTGGGCTTCTACGGCACAACCCGGACAATCGCAAATCGCAAGGTTCCTCATTTTCAGGTCGTGCTCGGAGGCAAATGGCAGGACAACGCCGGCGCGTACGGTCTGGCGATTGGGACCGTGCCTTCAAAGAAGGTTCCTGACGTGATCGAAACCATCACCGCGCGCTATGTCAGCGAACGCAAAGGAACCGAACGCTTTCAAGACTTCATCAAGCGGATCGGAAAACAGCAATGCCGCGCGATGATCGAGCCTTTTATGGACGTTCCGGCATACGAGCGCGATCCTTCCCTGTATTCCGATTGGGGCGACCCCCGGGAATTCACTATCGGTGATATGGGCACTGGCGAATGCGCCGGTGAAGTCATTTCCGCCACTCAGTTCGATCTTGCAGATGCGGAACGAATGGTCTTCGAAGGACAGATTCACCTGGAAAACGAAAATTACGGGCAGGCCGATGCGCTGGCTTATCGCGCGATGACTCAGGCGGCGCTGTCGCTCATCAAGACGCAATCCCTGGATGTTCCCGATAATCCGGATACGGTGGTGAGCGAATTCCGCCGGCGATTCTACGATACCGGGCTGCTCGGTGATCGTTACGCAGGAAATAAGTTCGCGGAGTACCTGTTCCACCGGCATGATGCGCCTCCACCAACGCATACGCGCGATCAGGCGTATCGTATCGTCGAGGAAGCGCAGCTTTTCATCGAGGCTACGTATGCATGCCACGACTCGCTCGCTGAGCGTGGTGCCTCGAGTCCGGTCTTTGCAAATCTTCCGTCGGGGAAGGCTGCCGGAAAGCTGTAATGGAACTGCAGCGCCTGGGGATCAAGTTTTTCGTCGCCGATCCCGGACCGATAAAACTCGACGAGTTCATTCCACTGTTTCACCGGTGGATTCAGGAGCAGGCTATCGAGGGCCACCTCCTGATTGACGTTCACGATTACAGCCACATCCAAAACGGCCCCGGCATTCTCCTCGTGGCACACGAGGGCAATTTCAGCATCGATATGTCGGATGGCCGGCCTGGACTCTACTATTACCGGAAAACACCGACCGCGCTCCCGGCTGACGGCCATATCGCTATGATTCTCAAGTCCGGCGCTCGCCGCGCGCCGCTTGCTGGAGAAAGACGCGAAATTGAAATTCAGGACGGATGAATTCGTTGTGATCGCGAACGATCGCTTGGAGGCGCCAAACACGGACGAGACCTTCGACGCGGTTCAGCCCGCCATTCTGAGCGCTTTACGGGAAGTGTTCGGGCAATCTTCTTTCAAGCTGACCCGCGCCAGCACCGATCCCAAAGAGCGCCTGGCCGTCCTCGTACAACTTTAATCTGTTTTTCGGTTTAAGCCGCGGAGCGGCGGCAGCGTTACCGCCGTCTGCCTGGTGAAGTTCGAATCAGGACCGTCGCTCTGTGTTTCTTCAGCGGCTGCCCTGGATCGATGGTCCCTGGGGAAAAGAAATGATTGCTGGAATAAGCCAGCGCCATCACGGGATCCCGAGGGTCCGGACTTCTGGGGTGAACAATCGAGTAGGCTTTATAGCGGATCCTGGCGCCGCCAGTCGTCGCGCTGCGACATCCATTCGATAGAACGCCAGCACTTGCCCTGTTTCCACATCGATCGCAACGGCGGCTCCCTGCCGATGAATCATCGACTCGTCGATGATTCGCTGAAGGTTTTCGCTGGCCGGGAGAAGGATTCGATAGAGCAGGAACGCGTAAGTCAAGAACACGCGGGTACGATATCGCAGGAGCTGTAGTCGACGAAGAGATTACCCACAAAAAGGCAAAAACGAATTAAGAACAATTTGCCCTCCGTTTTAGTTTTTTTAACCAGCTTTTTGGAAGAAAACGACAAACCCTATCGGTCCGAGTTGATTTTTCGCCAGGACATAGAAATCGGGGAAGTCCCCGCCTAAGCTAGGCGGGGATCCTTCGCTGCGCGGCACCCCGCCTAACTTATGCGGGGATTGGACTCCCTCACATTCACATCAAAACATTTGGGCACCACGCACACGTCCTTCCGCTGTTTGGTTGCGGCGTAGCCGCGCTGTGCCTTTATGTGGCTGATCTCTTTGTCGAACGGAGCCGGACTCTAATTTTCGGTCGGCTTCTGCACCGAATCCACGACCAGTACTGGCACAGGGCCTTTCGAGGATTCCAGTTTCAAGCCAAGTTCTTGAATTGCCGTAAAAAGCGACGGAACAGGATCCGCTGATGCTGGCGGGGCTATGGCCGGTCCGGCTCCGCCCGGAGGCGCGCCCGGCAGTGGGCCGAACGGCGTGCCGCCGTTCAGTGCGGGCGCCGCAAGACCCTCAGGACTGAACTGCAGCTGAAAATCAAACAGTCCTTTCAAGTCGGTTTTGTCGATGATGGGACGGCCGACCTGGTTTTGAAGCATGTTTATCAAGTTGGGCAGAGGCACCGCCGTGGCCCGCATCGTGAATCCGGTCGGAGAAAACATCATCGCCATGGCGCCCCTAGGCATCGTGAAGTTGGAATCGAAAGGATTCCCGCGCTGGCCGGGGCCGCCAAATGGCGGAGGTGGGGGCGCGGGCGCAACTGGCGCAGGCCCGCACGGTTGCGGCGCCCCCTGCGGAACCGCCAGGGGTGTCTGATCTTCGGACGCCTTCAGCTTCGGCCCGTCTTTCGCCACAATCAGGTTATAGATCGGCAGTTCACGCGTCTCCATATGCGCCTTGAGCTGAAACCGACTCTCCAGCATCGACTGGATCATGAGCTGTAATTGCTCTCGTGAAAGAACCCCGCCGCTGCAATCCGCGGTCGCCTGGATGTCGTAACGGTCCGAATCGATCCAGGCCGGCCCGCCGACGATTTGAATTTGCGGACTTGGCGTTCCCGCCGACGGCCGCTGGAAAGCGTTTTGCAAAAGCATCCTCAGAGGTGCGCCTGTCATCGTGTACCGGTCGCCGCGAGCGCCGCCGCCGCGTATGCCGAGATTGTTCGGCGCGCTCGGTTTAATCGAAATGACCTCGAAGGACGGCTTCGGCACCGGCGACGTTTGGGATAACAGAGGAACTACTGCGAAGATAAATGCGGCTATCAGTAATACGACTTTACCGGTTTTTCTCATCAGGCCCTCCTCACCCCTCTTATAGACACCGGATTTGCATTTTCCGCTGAATAAAATTCACTGTCATCTCCTGGACCGGACGGCGGGCGGAAAGGCGTCGCGGGTTTTGATTATGGCAGCATCATGGTATACTATATCGTTAATCGATATACCGATGGAGGACCTATGGCGCGTTCGTTTCGCTTTCCGCGTGTCACAATCGTAGTGATGATATTAGGTTATCTGGCGACCGTTCTCGCGATCGAAATGGGAAAAACCGTTGCAACGGGGAAGCCGGCAAATGCAACTTCGCTTTACTCGATGTTTCGTCCGGTGCTGAGCCTCGTGGCTGTCCCGTTCGTTGTTGCAGGTGTGGGCTACCTTATATCGTTCCTGCGAAATCACCGGGCTTGAGGTAGGAGGGGCAATCTATAACCGGGCCCTGGACATTGCTGAAATCCCTCTTTCGGATGAGCCAAATCCCTCCGCTCAGTGGATTGCAGATTTCACGTAAGGCGCTAGAATCGCACTCCTGTTGGAGGTGGTTGCACCATGGGATTGCGCAGGCTTTACTTCGTCGATGCCTGGCTGATGCTGATCGTGGGTTTTGCATTCTGGGGCTACGGTAACGCTTCCGTGGCATCTCGATTATTTGGAATCGATTACCCGACTGACTTCTCCGTTCAGCATATGAGCGACTGGCGCGCTATTTCGTTCACCGGAACATTCGGAGGTGCGCTGATGGCCTTCGGATTCGCTACCCTTGCTATCGCAACGATCGCTGATGAGAGGTTTCACTGGCGCGCGGCGGGTTATTTCGTGACAGCCCATTTCTTTTTGGGTTTTGTGGTGTTTGCAAAGGAGACAGCGCTATGGGACACGAAGGCAGGATTCCTTCTCGTGGACATTACTGCTTTTCCCGGCGCAGGATACCTGTACTTCCTATTCTCGAACTTTGCCAGGAACGGTCGCCATGCCGGCACTCCGCAGGAGCACCGTATTCGCGAACTCGCGAGACAGGAAGAGCGGAACCGGCTGGGACAGGATCTGCACGACTCGGTTAAACAGCAGATCTATTCGATCCAGACCAACCTTGCAGCAGCTGAGACCCGATGGGCGACCGATTTTACCGGAGCGCAGGAAGCCGTCCAGCAATCGCGCGCCCTGGCGCGCGATGCGATGGCCGAAATGACCGCACTCCTGGATCGCCTCCGTCACGATCCTGTTGAAAGCGTCGGGCTCGCCGAGGCGCTTCGACGCCAGTGCGAAGCGTTGCGTTATCAAACGGGGACCGAAGTGACGATGGACATCGGGAAGCTGCCCGGCGCCGGATTCGTTCAGCCCGAAGCGATGACGGCGATATTTCGTATCGCTCAAGAGGCCCTGGCGAACGCCGGCAGACATGCACGTCCGAAACATGTGCGCGTAAAAATAGGAATCGAGGAGAATTCGAATACATTTGCTTTAGTTGTGACAGATGACGGCATGGGATTCGATAGTGAGTCCACCAGGTACGGTATGGGACTGGCCAACATCAAAGAACGCGCATGCGAGCTCGACGCGGCATTGACCATCGAGAGCCGCCCCGGTGAGGGTTGCACAATCGTGTTAGAAGTTCCGCTGTCGAAGCGAAGTGCGCAGGACTCCGCACAGCACCAGCTCGGCCTGATCGCGATGACGATTTGCCTGGTGCCGATGAGTGTGGTCGCTCTCGGATTCCGAGGCTGGATTTCCTATTTATGGCCGCTCGGAACGATATGCCTCGCCGTGGCGTTCTTTCACATTTACATGCTGGCAAAAATTCAATGGGCCTCGGCAAAATCATAAGGGTGGCGTTATGCGACGATCACAAGGTCGTCACACATGCGCTGCGGACTTTTTTCGAATCGTTTCCAGATATTCGAGTCGGCGGCATTGCTGTGAACGGTGAGGACCTCCTCGAACGGCTGCCGCACTGGCCGAGACCAGACGTCGTCATTGTGGACCTCGCGATGCCGGGAGGAATGGATGGCATCCAAACCACCCAGCATCTGGTGCAGGCATATCCGGAGGTGCGTGTCATCGCATTGACGGCCTCCACAGACGATGCCCGGATGGCCGCGGTCCTTCGTGCCGGCGCATTCGGCTATATTCGCAAAGACGCAGACCCTGAACTGCTTCTGCAGGCGGTCCGCTGCGTCGCGAATGGCCGTCCGTTCGTCGATCCCGCAGCAGCAGGCAAAGTCATGACCGGCGCTGCCTCAATACAATTGACGCAACGCGAAATTGAGGTCCTTCTCCAGCTTTCAAGCGGCCTGACTAATCGCGAAATCGGAGTGCGGCTTTTCATAAGTGAAGAAACCGTTAAAACGCACGTCGCTCACCTTCTGGCCAAGCTACAACTTCAGAACCGAGGGCAACTCACCGCGTACGCCATCAAACACGGCATGCAGATTTGAGAATATAGGACGTATAAGCGGGGCGGGCGCCCGGATCGTTAGATGGTGAAGATCCAGTTTTTCACATCGACATTGACGTTTATTCAAATAAACCAAACATTATGCGGAGCTAAAGTGTAGCTGGGTTGTCGTCGGCCTGAAAACAGGCGCGAAAATCGCGACTCTGATCACGGACGTAACGGCCATGATGCAGGAGTGGCAGCGCTTATTTCGTTGATTTCATGAAGAGCGAGCGGCATTTGATGATGCGGTGCGCTTCGTGGGACCGCGCCAATGTCGACTGAAGATGCCGGACAGCCCGGTCTCAAAAACGCGCATCCCGTTCGACGAATTTTGAAATATCAGGGACGAGCGTGCGGATAGCTGGAATATCGCGCCAGGCAAAGCTTTAATATAAGGACGCACGTTGGACTCGTCGCAATTGCGTGTAAACTAACGGAATCAAATGTATAGCCTGGAGAGTTTCGGAAAATCCGACGTCGGTTGCAGGCGAGAGATCAACGAGGACAGTTTCCTGGTTGATGACGAGCTCGGTTTGTACATTGTGGCCGACGGCATGGGAGGACAAAATGCCGGCGAGGTCGCCTCGCGGATGGCCGTCGATGTTGTGGCACGGTTCATCAGCCGAAGCCGCGACTCCGATGGGCTAACCTGGCCTTTCGGAATCGATGCGGAATTGTCCGTGAACGGCAATCGAATCCGAACCGCAGTCATGATGGCCAATCGGCGTGTCTGGAAAGAAGCCGACAGTAAGCAGGAGTTCACGGGAATGGGCACGACCATTGTGACCGTCCTGGCCGAGCACGGCGTTTTGACTTTCTGCAGCGCCGGAGACAGCCGGGTCTACCGGATTCGAGATCGCGGAATCGAACAGCTCACAACGGATGATTCCTGGATTCAGGCAGCCGTCCTGGCCGGAGCAACGATCAACGATCGTTTACAGCAACACCCGATGAGAAACCTGGTCACGAAAGCCGTGGGGGCCAAGGAAACCATCGATCTGGATATTGCCGAAACGCCTTTCCGGAACGGCGATCTGTATCTTTTGTGTTCCGATGGACTCCACGGAATGGTTCCTGACGGGAAAATTCTGGAAATCGTCCTTGCAACGAAAGGCGATTTGGCAAGAGCGGTTGGCAACCTGATCGCAGCCGCCAATGCCTCTGGTGGTAAGGACAACGTAACAGCCTTGCTTCTCCGCTGCAACTCCTCCGGAGAATAGCGGGAAGCCTTTGTAGTTCAAGTTCGGACTCGGTCATTTCGACCGTGCGGGATAGTTAGTGGACAAGATTGGCAGGTATCAGCTCCTTAAGAAAGTCGGACAGGGAGCCATGGGCGTCGTTTACAAAGCCATGGACCCCTCTATCGAGAGGATCGTCGCTGTCAAAACCATGTCCGCCGATCTCGATAGCGATCCGGAATTGCGAGCCCGCTTCTTCCGCGAAGCACGCTCCGCGGGCCAGTTATCCCACAAAAACATCGTCACGATCTATGACCTCGGCGAAGAGGCCGGCAAGGCGTTTATGGCGATGGAGTTCCTCGACGGCGAAGACATCAAGCAGCTGATTAACCGCGGGGCGCCAGTTCCGATCGAGTCGAAAGTCGCCTACATGATCGAAGTGCTGGAAGGCCTTGCTCACGCTCATCAGAAGGGCATCTTTCACCGCGACGTGAAACCCGGAAACATCTATATAACAAACTCCGGACAGGTGAAGATTCTCGACTTCGGATTGGCGCGCATGGCGTCATCGGACATGACGAAGACGGGCCTTGTGATGGGCACGCCAAACTACATGTCACCGGAGCAGATCAACGGTACGGCGATCGATCACCGCTCGGATATCTTTTCGGCAGGCGCCACATTCTACGAGTTGCTCACCACGCGCAAACCGTTCTATTCGTCGTCTCTTCAATCCACCTTCTTCAAAATCCTTCAGCAGGACCCCGAACCTCTGGAAACCATCGATCCGTCAATCCCGCCGGAATTCTCCACCGTGCTTCTGAAGGCGATGGCCAAAAGTCCAGCCGCACGATACCAGAGCGTAGAAGAAATGCTTCAGGCCCTCGAACGCTTTCCCAAAATGCTCGAACAGCGGAGACGGAAGGCCAGGGGCGATGCCAAAAAGGCCATCGACAGGCTCGACGGCCTGATTACTGAAAATAGCGAGCTTCTCGGTGGCTCGTCACCGGAGTACGACGATCTTCGACAGTCGGTTCCGGCTATTGCCGGCAATCGTTCCAATGACGACACGATTCGAACTCAAAATACGGAACCAGGTCTTCTCGCTGTTCTCGAAATCCGCGACCGGGCGAACCGCGAATATCAGCGACTGGAACTCCTCCTGCAAAAAAGACGGGAAGCGGCCACTCTTCTGCGCGAAGCCGCTTCGGCGGAAGTCGAAGGTCAGCTTGAAAAAGCGCTGGAGCTCGTTGAAAAAGTTGCGGCGGATATCCCCGAATCCGCGGCCGCCGATTTATTTTCAAAACGAATCCGGCTGATTGTTTCGGCTCGAGAAAAAGAGCAGGCGTTTGGCGCGATCGCGAACCTCGAAATCCTGATTTCTCAAAATCGCGATTGCCTGCAATCCGAAGAACACCTGAATCCGGCCGACCTGAAAGCCGCGATTCTGTCCAGCCCCGAACCGGCGCGCGCCGCCGACGCGGATGCCACGGTCCTGTCACAACCTCTAAAATCCGATTCGGAGATCATCCGGATTCGCGACAAGGCGAATGCCGAACTCGCGCGGCTTGCCGAAGTCATTGCCAGACAAAGAGAGGACCAGAGGCGTCTCGAACAAGAGAAAACCTCGCGGCTGACTCAACTGTTGCAAGATTCCCGACAGCTTCATAACGGGAAGATGTTTCAGCAAAGCCTCGCCCGCCTCGACGAGCTTCTTGCGATTGATCCCCAGAATGCTCCGGCCCGGACGCTCCGCAGCCAGGTGACGGCGGATATCGAGAACGAAAAACGGAAACAGGAACAGGTACAAAAGGCAGCCGCCTTACTGCAGACGGCCTCAGCGCAGTATTCCGCCCGCAAACTGGCCGATGCCCACAAGAGTCTTGCCGATGCCCTTGCACTGAATCCCCAGTATCCGGAAGCAGCAAAGCTGCTGGCCGAAGTCGAACAGGCGCAGGAACAAGCCCGCCTCGAAGAGAAAAAGCGCAACGCGGAACAGGCCGCGACGCAGTCCCGTCAGGCTCTACACGGAGGAAATCTCGAACAGGCCCGGCATGAAGCGGAGCGCGCCCTGGATTTCGATCCGGACGGCACCATGGTCAAAGCCGCTTTCCGCGACATTGCTCAGACTGAGGAAAACATCAGAAGACTTCTGCAGGAAGGTCTTTCCCTGCTCCAGGACGGCGATGAGGGCAAGGCCGCGTCCAGGGCCGATGCGATATTCACACTGGACCGCCAATCCAGCGCTGGACGTGAACTGAAAGAAAAGATCGATGAGACACGCGTAAGGCGGGACCGCGACGAACGCGAAAAGAAAGAACGAATCGCCCGCACACTGGCTCAGGCCCGCGAAGCTGAAGCCGGTAAGCGTCTTCACAACGCACGCGAATTTGCGGCAACCGTTCTGAAAGAAGAACCGGCACACGCGGAAGCACAGGCAATTTTGCAACGGATTCAGGAGATCGAGATCCGTGAAGAATTAGAACGGCGCGCTCGAGAACTGCTGTCGAGTGCGGATCGGCTCGCGAAGGATGAAGACTTCCAGGGCGCGATTTCCTTAATTCAAAAGGCGGATGCTGTTGTCACCTCGCTGGAATCCGTCAAGCAGAGTTTACAGAAGTACCACCAAGCCAGAGCGCAACAGGAGGCGCGCCAGAAAGCGGAACGCGAAAAAAGAGAACGCATCGTTGCGACTCTGAACGAAGCCCGAACGGCACAGTCTTCAGGAGAACTCGAAAAAGCTTTGAGCCTGACGCGAAACGTCATCGGCGAAGATCCGGCTCACAAGGAAGCGTCCGAACTCCTGAAGAACATCGAAGAAGCGATTGAAGCCCGCAGACAACGCGAAGAGACAGAGAAAAGGGCGCGCGAACTGCTCGCACAGGCAGAAGCCCTGGCCGCCAAAGGGAAATATCAGGAAGCTCTTGCCGGACTCCAGAAAGCCGAGCCTCGCGTATCTTCTCTGCCTCCGATAAGGCAACGCATCGACGAATATCAAAAACAGGTGAAGGCTCAGGACGAAGCGAAAGAACGCGCCCGGCGCGTCGAGAAACACCTGGAAGTGGGCAAGAATCTGTTCGCACAAGGAGACTTCTCTGGCTGCGAACGGGAAATCGATCAGTTGCTCGCGGTGGAACCCGGCCACGCGGGCGCATTGGACCTCCGGACTCAGGTCCGCGCTCAAATCCAGAAGCAACGCGAAGCCGAACTGCGTGAGCAGCAGCTGAAAAAGGAACGCCTGCATAAACTGCTCGAAGACACGCGAGGCGCGCTGGAAAAGCAGGATCCCGCCCATGCCGGGATTTTATTAGCAGAAGCCGTGACGCTTGGAGCCGCGCCCTCCGAAACGGCAGCGCTGAAAAAACGAATCGATAAACTTCAGCGTTCTCAGAAGAAACAGCAGGAAGCAGCGGTCTCGACTGCAACAGGACCGGCCCGGAGGTCCCGCGCGCTTCCGGTCGGAATTGGATTGGCAGTTCTTATAGCTATCGGCCTGTCGATATGGGCGACGCGGCCTCCCGCCTACCAGCAGCAGATCACGGCGGCGCAAACATATCTCAAGCAAAATGATTTCAGCAAAGCGATCGAAACGTTGCAGCAAGTGCCGCAAGGTTCCAGCTTGTACGGTCAGGCTCAGACTCTTCTGACGGCAGCGCGCAATGGGGAAAAGAAGAAAGATATCGATTCGCTCGTTGCCGAAGCCTCGGCTTTGCACAAGGCGGGAGAGAACGATAAGAGTCTGGAGACTATCGAGAAATTACTGGCACTGGATCCTGCGAATGCGACTGGAAAGTCGATTAGTGAGGAGATTCGCGACGAAAAATATGCGAAGGCTACCAAGGACGAGCAGGATCAGATCGTGAACGATGCCCTGGATAAGGCGGAAGAACTGTTCAAGGCGGGAAACCTTGAAGGCGCCAGCCAGAAGATCGACGAAGTAACGAAGAACCGCCCCAACGATCCGGCAGCAACGAATCTGAAACGAAGAATAACGAGTCAGATGAATGCGGCCAATAGGGCGAGGGCCGAACGCGCGAAGGCGGAACAGGCAAAGGCGAGCGCCCGCTCCGCAAAAGCCCCTGAGATGGCCAACGCCAGTTTTACAAGGGCTGAAGAGATGGAAAAAACGGCGCTTCGCCAGCAACGTGACCGGCAGTTCGATCAGGCTGCGAAAAGTTTTTCGGCGACCACGGGCCTTTATGCAGGGGCAGAAGAAGACGCTCGCACCGCGGCAACGAACGCTGCAAACGCCCAGGCTGCTGCTCAGAGAACCCAGCGCACACAGGCCGAGACCGCACACCGGGAATACGATCAGAACCAGACTAAGGCGCATGACGCGGGAGCGGACACGAAAGCGGGTGGACCATATCAGTCCGGCATGAGATTGGCTACCGATGCCCAGACGAAATTCGATCGCAGCGACTTTAACGGAGCACGAACCGATTGGGAAAAAGCGACGAAACAGATGCAACAGGCGTTTCTCATGGCCGATGCGGTAAAACCGGCGCCGTCGCCCCCGCCCGCTGCTCCGCCCCCGCCGGCTCCGGCGCAGAACACGGCAACACAGACCGCGGCCGCGCAGGCCAGCGCCGCCCAGAAAGCGGCGGCACAGAAGGCCGAGGATGAGCGCGCGATACAAACGGTGCTGGACCGCTACAAAGCCGCATACGAGGCGAAGAATATTGGCAGAATCAAGAGCGTCTTCCCTGGTCTCGGAGGCAATGAAGAAAAAGCTACTTCCGAGAACATGCGTTATGCAAAGACAATCGTGGTGCAACTCACTGGAACGCGAATTCAGATTTCAGACGACAACGCAACTGTGGCTGTACAGCGGCAGTTCTCGATCCAGTTCGATAATAATGAACGGCGCAGTTCTGAAGCTCAGTCTGTCCAGTTCAGACTGAAAAAGGCAAGCGGCGTCTGGTCCATACAGGGCATCGATCGAAGATGAGCGAGAAAGCCAGACTCGTCCGTTACAACGGATAAACAGGGAGAGTTCAGCATCGAGCTGTCAAGAAGGCCAAGGACATCATCGAAACACGGAACGGATCATCGACAAATTCATCGGCGACGCCATCATGGCCCGTTGGGTTATTGCTGAATCCGATGCGTCCAATCAAGTCGATCAGGCGCTGGCCGCGTCACGAGAACTGCTGGCGTGCGCCGGTACGTTTTCAAACGAGTTCAGTGCTCAATTCCCGGATCAGAAGTTTCGCATCGGTGTAGCGCTGAACATCGGAGAGGCGATGTTCGGGAATGTGGGTTCAGGCGCAAACCAGTCGTTCACCGTGGTTGGCGATTGTGTCAACGTTGCATTCCGCCTCGAAGCTCTGACAAAGGAAAAAGGAACTCCCGTCATCGTCAGCAACGGCATAGTGGAATCGGCCGCAGGCGATTATCAATTCAACGACCTCGGCCAGGCCGTCGTCAAAGGCCGCAAAGAACCCGTCTCGATCTGGGCGTTGAATATTTGATGGGCCATTCCCCGCCTGAGTTAGGCGGGGATGGCCCTCGCATAGCGAGGGCCAGGGCGGTCTGTTCAAAGACGAACAGTACCGATTAATCGCGCATCACTTCCCGAACGAATATGTCAATGCGGCCAGCGGCGTCACATCCTGCCGCAAGCCCTTGTTATCGAGCCGGAAGAGAATGTTTCCGGTCAGCAGGACGTTATTATAAACGTTGTACTTGAATCCCGCGGAACCCGTGCTCAAAACCACGTTGTCTTTGCCGCCTGAAATCGTGGGCAGCGTCAAGGCTCCCGTTCCTCCAGCAACATTCGCCGTCGTCACTGTCGATTGGAAGACGCGAGGTGCGTCATGGAGAACCTGGCCCAGATAGTCGAGGGCAAATGTAAGACGGCGGCTGGGGACGCCTACATCAACGCCGAATGTATAAAAGAATTGTGCGGGCAGACTCTGCTTGATAGCCGGTCCGTTCTGAATCACGACCGTCCCGGTGCGTGTCCTCCGACACTGTCGTCCCCGTGATATTGCCTGCGAGAATCGATTTTCCGTTCCACTGGTACCCGAGATTCGCATGTGGAGAAAACTTCTTCCTTGCCGAAATGATCACATACGGCCGGATGCCGGCGGCGCCTGCGCCGAGTAACTGACGCTCATCGCCTGTCGGCGTCCGGATGTCCATTGCGAGCGCAATACTTACAGTTTCCCGTTGCAATACCTGCCCTTTGACCCGGAATGTGATGTCGCCAATCCCGGACGCGCTGCCCTTGCTGGAAAACGATTTCGTCTGGCTTCCCGAAGCATCGAACTCGTGCGGATTCGGTAAAGTCGTCGTGGTTCCGGCGAGAGTGAACGTCGGCCCGGAGACTCGAATGATCTGATCGTTTGAAACGGCACTCATTCGCGTCGACACGATCGGGACGGCGACGGAGGCATCCAGACGATTGGTAATACCGACGGTGCCGAACACCATCGTCTGGTCCATATTCAGCGTGATGTTGTTCGTACTCGTAATGACGTCCGCTTCATACGGCTCCGGCACATTGCCGGGCCCGGTATTCGTTACATGTGAAAACACCGCCGGCAAATTATGCAGATTGTTACCGTCAAGCGTGCTGAAGCGGAACCGCTGATAGCTGGATCCAGCCATCAACTTCCCGCGGCCTACCGTCTCGGCACGTTCCGCGTAAATCGGCCCAAAGCTGGTCGTCGTTCGAACAAATGCGCCTGTTTCACGGTCGTACTTGTATGTGAATCCCGACGAAGGCGAGATGATCGGCAATATGGCGAGTTGGGTTGCAATCGCGCTACCGACTGTTTGATTGACAACTGTCTGCGCCGTTCCGATGTAGTGCGCGTAATGAGGAAAAACCGGATTTGGAAAGAGACTCAGACCTTGCGTCCCGAAAAGATTCGGCAGCACACAACCAGGCTCCGACTCGTGTCCCTGACATTGCCCGGTGACAATTGTGCCGGGATTTAAAGGCGTTTGGCCAAAGCAAATGGAACTGAGTGAGAGAAAAATTGCTAAGAGGAACGCTCGATTTATACTTTTCATCAGCAGGATTCTAGCACGACGGATTGGCGCCACGATGGGGTTTGCCTTCTTGTAAATCCCGAAAGAACCTGAATTTTCTTGAAGCAACCGGCGGGCACGGTCAACGTTGATATTCGCGTAGCGCACCGAGCTTACATGGGTGAGTCGTGAAATTGGACCGCCTTCAACAACTGTGGTAAGGTTGGCCGCCCTCAACATCACAATTGCTGATTCTAAAAAGGAATGTCATGGCTCCGGCGCGAGACGACATCACCAGATTGCTCCAAGAATGGAGTTCGGGCAATGAGGAAGCGTTGCATGAGCTCATCCCCCTCGTCCATAGAGAACTTCGACGCACCGCCAAGGCCTATCTAGCTCGCGAGTGGGACGCAAAATCCTGGCAACCTACCCAGCTTGTGAATGAGGCATTCCTTCGCTTAGTGGATTGCCAGCAGCTGACGTGGAACGACCGCGCCCATTTTTTCCGGCTTGCCGCAAAGAAAATGCGGGAAATCTTGATAGATTACGCCCGAAAAAAACGCTTACAGAAGCAGGGAGGAGGCGAAATAAGACTCGTGCCCATCGAGGAAGCAGTGCAAACAGAGAACAAAGGTGTAGAGACCGTCGATTTGATTGTCCTCAACACTGCACTTGACGAGCTCGAGGCTTTGGATCCACGCAAGAGTCAGATCGTAGAGATGCGGTTTTTTGCCGGGCTGAGCATCGAAGAAATCGCAGAAGCGCTAGGCGTAGGTGTGGCCACGGTTCACCGCGAGCTACATTTGGCTAAAGTCTGGCTGTTACGAGCAATTCAGGGCGAGAAAACTGATGAATCCTGACCGTTGGAAACAAGTTCAGAAGGCCTATTTCGGCGCGCTCGCGTTGACTGCAGAGCAGCAAACCCCCTATCTGGAAACGGTATGTGCGGGTGACTTGCACCTGCAAAAAGAGGTCGAGTCACTGCTCGGTTACAAAGACAAGGTAGGCGAATTCCTGGAACAAACCGCGATTGAAGTCCTGGTCCGCGCCTACGGTCTGAAGGCGCAAGACGAGAATGGTGCGCGTGTAGAGGATCTGGTCGGAACAATCATTGATGACCGCTATGTGGTCTCCAAACACATCGGCTCCGGCGGCATGGGCGACGTTTATCGAGCGGATCACCGCCTGCTCGGTGTACCTGTTGCGATAAAGCGCCTCGCCACCGGGTTGCGCGACAGGAAGGAGTACCGGCAGCGCTTTGTTACCGAGGCACGCAGGGCGGTGTTGCTCGACCATGAAAACATAGCCGAAGTAAAAGATGTCGTCGAGCAGTCCAATGAAGTGTTTGTCGTCATGGAATTCATCGATGGACAAACTCTTCGGAAGCGTCTCGAACACCCTTTCAACGTGGATGAATTTCTGCCGTTTGCCAGCCAGTGCGCATCTGCGTTGGCAGCCGCACACGAGCAACGCATAATCCACCTGGATATCAAGCCCGAAAACATCATGCTGACGGGTTCGAACAAGGTGAAGGTGTGTGATTTTGGCGTGGCCCATCAACTGTCGGCCATTCAGGACGGAAGTATCGAACCCCCGCCACCCTGGACCTTTGCCGGAACACCGCCGTATATGGCGCCGGAAGTACTGGAAAGTAACCAGTTTGACGAACGCGCCGACATCTTTTCACTGGGCCTGGTGTTCTATGAAATGTTGGCTGGGACGCATCCGTTCCGGTCTGAGAACCTGCAGTTAACGACGAAACGGATAGTGACGGAGAGCGCTCCTTCATTGAGTCAGGTCAGCAAGAAGATACCCGCCCGCCTGGTTCGCCTTGTCGAAAGGATGCTGGCCAAGAAGCCGGCGGAAAGAATAGGGTCCGCCGGAGAAGTCCTGCGAGAACTCCAAATCATCCGCCGCCATCACAGGTTCTTCAGAGACAAATGGCACACCGCCGCTGAATTGGGCGCTTCCGTTGCGCGAAGGCCGGCGCCGACCTTGGCATCAATCATCATTTTAGCGATTGTGATCGTAGGGGCTAGCTCATATTTCGGACGGCTGTCGCGTGGTGCCCCGCTGCCCGAAAAAAAGATCCTCGTCATCTTACCCTTTCGCGTCATTGGTCAGGCCGGTGACGAGCGTTTTTACTCCGAAGGAGTTTCGGAGATTCTTACAGCCAAATTGGCGGAACTATCCACAATTCCGGATCTCCAGATCGCTTCGACAAGTCTCGTGCGCGAAAAACAGATCAACACTCTGGAAAAAGCCCGTGCCGAATTCGGTGCCAATCTGGTGTTGGATGGGACATTCCAGTTTTCGCGCGACCAGGTGCGTTTTTCCTATGCCTTGACCGATATTGCAGCGGGTCACGACGTCGCTCGCAATGAGAAAACGGTTCCGATTGCCGACCCATTCAAGCTGCAGGATGGCGTGGTGCGGGATCTGCTGAGAATGCTGCGGATTAAACTCACCACGGACCAGCAAGAGGCGCTTGCCGTGTATGGAACGGACGACTTCAAGGCATTTTCTCTTTACACGTCCGGAATGGGAGCGCTGGCGAATTATCAGGAACCGGAAAATGTTGAAAAGGCCATCAACCTGTTTTCCCAGGCGGCCCAACAGGACGATCGCTATGCGCTCGCCTATGCCGCGCTGGGGCGAGCGTACTGGCAGAAATTCTCCCGGGTCAAGGACGCTGCCTTGCTGGAACTCTCGCGAACGAGTTGTGAAAAAGCTGCGAGTTTGAACGTGCGGCTTTCAGAGGCTCAGGTTTGCCTCGGGCGGGTCCGTCAAGAGAGAGGCGACGCCGAATTGGCGGTTGAATATTTTCAACGAGCTATCGAGTACTCGCCCACGAATGATGACGCATATCGCGCCAGGGGCAGTGCACTTGAAGATTTGAATCGCTACGATGAAGCCGAAAAAACGTATCAGCAAGCTATTGACGGTCGCCCAATATTGGGCGGGCCATTCGTGGATCGGGGTGTTCTATGACAGGCGGCATCGCTATGCTGAGGCCATCGATCACTTCAATTCAGCTCTTGCGTTATCACCCGGTAATGCCCAGGTCTGCTATTCGATGGCGTTGGCCTATCTTGATGACTCACAGTACGACAATGCGATCAAGTTGCTCCATAAAGCCATCGAGCTGGGCCCTTATCTTGAAGCACCCTATGGAAACCTCGGCTTGACTTACTTGCGGCGCGGCCACTTTGCTGATGCCGTCGCTAGCTGGAAAAGTCTGCCAGTTTCAACGAGAACTATAGAAGCCTTGGAAATCTCGCACGGATTTACTGGCTGGTGGGACGTAGAGACGAAGCCCGCCAGAAATACGAACTCGCAATACACGACGGCGAAAGACTGCTGACGTTGAATCCGGCGATACCGGCGTGCATCTGCTTGTGGGCCGGTATTACGCGATGCTCGGGAAAAAACCGGAGGCGACCAGCCATCTCACGGAAGCGCTCGCTAAGAAATATGACGATCCCCATTACCTGCTGATCGCCGCCACTGCGTACGTCCAGCTCAATGACCGCCTACAGGCTCTAAGCCTGCTGGAACAAGCCGTTCGACCCGACTACGGTCCGGCTCATATTCAGGAAGAACCCGAACTGAGCGTTCTCAAAACTGAGCCGAGGTACATAGCGCTCATGTCGTCGGAACGCTTGGGGAATGTAAATAAACCAAAAGGAGAATCAAAATAATGCTGAGTAGAAAACTTAGAGAGTTTACAGCGGACAGCCCTCTAGTGATCCAAATCGTCCTGCGCCCAACAGGAGACTGGACAATCCAACCGGATCCTAATTTCCACAAGAAGATGAAAGATCGTCTGAAGGATGCAGACTCGATCGGGCCCGGCAAAGTGCTACAGGATCGAATTGTGAAGGAATGGACCGATCGGAAGCGTATTAAGCCTGAACCGGATTTTCTAACTGACCCCGAACACATTCCCTATCATGATCCGTGAGGGGGAGTTTGTTCAAATTGTTTGCCAACCGGCATATCCGTTTGAGGTCTCGGCTCTGAAGAACCCAGACGTCGGCCCGGTTCCGGGTGCACCCACCGATCCTTTTGGATGAATGGCGCCCCACAGTCGGTGGTTGCCGGCGGCAGCCTGACTGCGGCGGTCATTATCCCCACCCGTCGATTCCAGTGGGAATCCAACACAGCCCGGGGCCGAGAGACCAGGGTTTCTACAAGTTTGGCGCAGTCGTGCGCATGGGCGCACAAATCGTTCGCGTCGATCCCGACGGCTACTGTGACCGTTCATTAGCCTGAGAGTCGCAGAAGCTCTTTGTGGCTGAAGCTTTTCGGTGAGCTGATAACGCGAGAGTGTAAAGAGGCACGCGGGGGAGGATTCGACATGTATCTCGATGATCAAAGGGGCTAGTCATGCGACTGAGCAGCGAAAAATCATCCCCGGTGGGTTGGACTATATCTGGTTGTCCTTCTTGGCATGCAGCCGGCGTTCTCACAGACTTTAACGTCACTGAATGGCGTTGTGGTAGATATTGACGGGGAGACGGTGCCGGAATAAGGGTTGCGGGTCACGAATGACGCGACCGGCTTGACCGGGGGACCAATTACAACCGGCGCCGGTTGGTATTCGATACCGCAGCTGTTTGTACCGGGTTCTTATTCCGTCCGCGCGGAGTCGGAACGGTTCAATATGAAAGTCGTCAATGTTCACCTCCCGGTAAGTGAAGTTATCAGGCTGGTGATTATGAGCTGGAACCTGGCGCCGCAAAAATCGTCGTGGAAGTGACGGGCTCCAGCGGATACCGTGAACAGGACGAACGTTCAAATCGGCACCGTATTCGATCAGGGACGTATCATCGATCTGCCATCGAATGCGCGCGACATCGTCGCGTTGTGCCACTTTACACGGGGGTCACGCTTTCCGATAAAGCCGGTGAGTTTGACCGCGATGCCCGGCGGACAGGTCGAACGGCGCTCGCAACGACCAGCAAAACATCATATTCACAGACGGTGTCGGCGTCAACGAGCAGGAGCGCGGTGGTGCGCTTGAAGGCGCCCTGCCGGTCACCCTGGACTCCGTGCAGGAATTCAAAGTACAAACCGCAGGACATGAAGCGAGTGCTTGAGGAGTGGCGGCGCCCAGGTGCAGTTGGTTACCAGGAGTGGCAGCAATGCGTGGCACGGCTCACTTTATGAGTACTACCGGACGACGGGCACATCCGCCCGCAACTACTGTCAGTCCAAAGTCGGGCCTCTGATACGGCATTTACCTGGTCAATCCGTTGCCGGGCCGATTCTCAAGAACCGGCTGTTTATTTTCGGCAGCTATGAACACAACAGCGATCGCAGTCGGTGCTGTTTACACACAATATCCCGACACCGGAATTCCTGGACGGAATCGTGCGTTACCAGCGCAAAGATGGTTCGTCGCGGCGTGTCACTGATGGACCAGGCGGAGCCCTCAAGGCTCTATCGCAGATTCCCGGCGATCGATGGAATCCGGTTTTGATTGGCCCGGGCGGGCAGTTTAAAGATCCCGTCCCTTTTCGATGGACAAAGTGAGGGTTTGCTCCAAGCACGACGGACAACGGAGCGAACGTGCTGACTTATCGGTTCAATGCGCCTGTCAGGAGGGACAGAAATATTTACATCTCGCGAATGGATTACAGTACGCTCAAATTCACGTAACAACTTGTACGTGCGCGGGACGTTGAACGATGACCATCGGACGTTCGATCCGGAAACCTTTCCGGGTTTCGATAACGCCAGATTTCACATCGATAACAGCAAAGGGTTTGCCGCAAATCTGAATAAGCGTCATTACGGACGGCTGATCGCCGCACTTATTCATCCGGCCTGACCCGTGAGTCATTCAGAAGCACCGGGAACCAGATTTCAACTTACAGCCCGCGACCTTTCGATAACTATCCAAAACACCGGCGCTTCCCGTCAGGCGATCAATACGCTGAATCCCGCGGCAAATCTCAGTTGGTTGAAGGGCACTCACATGATCAGAAGGAGGTTTCAACTACCGCTACATCGACAACTTTCTTCGCTCATTGGTTGCGAATCCGCCCCTGTACGATGCCGCTTCGAATGTAACGGCGAACGCGACCGCTGTTGGCCTGAGTCGCGCTCTTGGCGCGGACGAATTCGCCAATCTCGTTTCCGCGAACACCATTGCCGATGCTATTCTCGTGGGCACCGGTTCTCTCACGTTTTTCCGAGCGCGTTCAATTTGATCTTCAGGGGAACAAACTGCCCGCCGGTTCACCTTTCATCCGGAATTTTGGACTCCAGGAGTGGGATTTCTTCACGCAAGATAGCTGGAAAGTGAGGCCGAGTCTACGCTCACCTACGGTATTCACTATGCCGTCCAAACACCGCCCTATGAACGTAACGGTATTCAGGTCAACTGGACGGAGGATCTGGGCCAACGATGGCGAGAGATGAGAAACACGACAAAAACAGCCGATCAATTTCCGCTTCTTGCCACGCAGCTTGCCGGCCGCGCGAATCGACTTGCGGACTATTACAGAACGGACACCAATAACGTGGCGCCGCGCGCGAGCCTGGCATGGTCGCCGCATTTCGAGCACGGACCACTTGAATTGTTCGCCGACAAGGGCGGCCCAATGGTTGTGAGGGCCGGGTACGCCCTTACTTACGACGAATCGGCGGCCGCTTTGCGCGAGATGCCGCGACACTAGGATCGATAGGTCTCCTGAACGCATACTCGCTGCCGGGTTCCTATTTCTCCGTGGATAGCTTAAATGCTATTCCCCGCGCGCCCCGGATAGGATCGGGCGGCTCCTTGCCTCGTGAGGCGTTCCCCACGGTCACTCAAACAAATTTTCAAGTGCCAGCGGTGAACGGAGGTCCAGGTTCTCTTGTGACGGCCGGCGTCGACCCAGGACTGCATAGCCCGACAAATCATCTGCTGAACGTGACAGTCTCGAAGGAATTACCCGGCGATTGGATTGTGGAAGCTTCTTACATCGGACGCTTCGCACGGGACCTTGTCGGTGTGGTCGATCTTGCTTCACCTCCGAACGTCCGTGACGCTGCTTCCGGCATGACGTGGTATGAAGCCACAAACGAGGTGTTCACTCGATACATGCAGAACAGGACGCCCGTGAACGATATCCAACCGATTGACTGGTATGAAAACGTCTACCCGGAAATCAAAGGATTCGTCGAAAGCAGGCTCGGGCGAACGTTTGCGAGTACGACTCAGGCGTGGTACGCGTACCTGTTGCAGCAAAATCCGTCGGCAGCGAGTCTCACGCCCGGACCAAACGTGACCGTCAGCCAGATCGATCGTTGGGTCGATGTTGAGAGGGCTTTGCACAAAAACAAAGTCCTGAGCCCGCAAGTTCAGTATCTGGGTTTGTTCGGGAATTTCTCGCGTTCGAATTACAGTTCCGGCCAGTTCAGCGGCCGCAAGCGTTTCGGGCACGGCGTTACCCTCACAATGAACTACACGCTGGCAAAATCTCTTGATACTACGTCTGCGGCAGAGGCACAGGGGTTTCGGCCAAATGTAGTCAACCTTGAGGGCGTGGCAGGGGATCCGTTAAATCCCAGCCGATCCTACGCGCTTTCTGACTTTGACCGGAGGCACACGTTCAACACTAATTTCGTGGCCGATCTACCCATTGGAAGAGGGAGGTTATTGGGCGGTAACGCATCACCGATACTCGACCGCGTGATCGGTGGCTGGCAGGTTTCCGGGGTAGGGGTTGCCGCAACCGGCCGGCCATGGGACTTCACTTCCATTGGCCGCTATAACCGGCACTACGTTGGCCGCGATCAGCCGCAGCTCGTGGCCCCGGTCCCGTTTGAGCTGACGAAAAGCGCTGCAGGCGTATTTATTATCCCTGGAACAGCTGCGGACCGCGCAAAAATAGCCGCCCAGGACTTCCAGAATAGCTATGCAGGAGGTCCAGTTGCCCGCAATCAAGGCCGCGGTCCGGGTTATTGGAATGTCGACTTTTCCGCAACGAAGAACATAAACGTCGGCGAAAACCGGCGATTGCGACTCCGGTGGGAAGCATTCAACCTGTTCAATCATCCGAATTTCGAGGTCCCGAGTCCGGCAAACGACGGAGGCCACAATATTGATCAGCCGGCGACGTTAGGCAAGATCACTACCACCCTGGGCACGGAGAGAGTGATGCAGTTCAGTTTCCGACTCGAGTTCTGAGCTCGCGGCGGCTCTTGAACACGATTGTCGTATTAATCCAGTACGCCTATCGAATCCTGCATCTGCGCTTTCTCGTTGGGTCCCGTGTTGATGTGTAGAGGTGCGTTCATGCGGTCATCCCGTTGGTATCGATGATTCGGCCGGCAGTCCCGGCAGGTGAACCGGCCGCCGCTGAAACGATTTTTCGGGAGCGGACCACTGATCGGCTTTTCGCTCGACCTTTTGCCAATCAGCGCCGCTCCGTCTCAACGAGGAGCGTGAGCTTTTGCATGGCAGGCTGAAGGGCTCTGCGCCGCCTTCGCATTCCGGACCACAGATCCCCTGCCGCCTCGATACGGTGCGCCATGTTTCTCAGTGTAAAGGTCCGGGGCGCAACCTCTCCGCTGGCCACCTCTTCCCAGGTGCACGGCGCCGACACGGGAGCACCCGGTTTCGATCGCACGGCATACACCGCGGCGTGCGTGGCGCTCCAGCCGTTCCGGCCGGTGTCGACCAGAATCCGCGAGCCCCGATCGGCTTTGTGAAATTCCTGCGTGAGATTCTTCGGATAACGCCGGACAAGAAGAGCTCCGGCGGCGTGTGCGAATTTCTCGACCTCTCCCATATTCGCTTTGCCGTCGAGCGGCACCGCGATGTGGAATCCTTTCGATCCGGATGTCTTCACCCAGCTTGGGAAGCCGAGCTCCTCGAGCAACTGCCGTACCGCCAGCGCCGCAGAGCGCAGCATGGGGCGATCATCAACGGAAGGATCGAGATCGAAGACACAGATGTCCGGGTGATACAAGTCGGGGGCGCGTGATGTCCAGACATGCGGAGTGATGCTGTTCTGGTTAACCAGCCAAAGCAGCGAGCGCGCATCGGTCACGACAGGATAATGAACGACGCCGTCCTTCTTCGGAGCCTCTACTCGCCGCAGCCAATCCGGAAAACCCTTCGAGACATCTTTCTGGATAAAACCTTTCTTGCCGATGCCGGCCGGGAAACGCTCCATCGTCACGGGCCGCTGAATGATATGCGGCAGCATCGCGGGTGCGATCATTTCGTAATACGCCGCGAGGTCTCCTTTAGTTATGCCGTCATCGGGAAACAGAACTTTTTCAGGATGGGTGATCACCACGTTTCCCTGACGACCTCCCGCGGCGATTTGTCGCTGCGGATGGCCAGCAGCCTCGGGTGGCGCAGCTTGCCGTGCGTCGTCCACTCAATGAAGGAAACCTGGACCACGATTTCCGGCTGCACCCAGTGTGTCCGGATGCGCGGCAGTCCTTTGCCTTTCGTGAACGGCGGTTTCGGGATTTCGAGCTTATCGAGGCGTGAGCGAAGATCGATCAACATTCTGTTGTCGAACCCCGTGCCGATCTTTCCGGCAAATACAAAATCCTCGCCATCGAAGTATCCGACGAGCAACGCTCCCAGTCCCACGCGGCTGCCTTGCGGATCCGTGAATCCGCCGACGACCAGCTCCTGCGACGCTTCACACTTCATCTTCAACCAGTGCGGCGAGCGGCGGTGCTCGTAGGTTGACGTGCGAAGTTTTGCGACGACGCCTTCCCATCCTTCGCGGCATGCGCGTTCCCAGGGCTTGTCGCCTCGGACCTCTGGAACTCTTGCCAGGGGCGCCCGGAATGAAAACCCTTTCAGCAATTCCCGGCGCTCTTCGAGCGGCAGGTTCATGACCGCTCGGTCCTCCAGCCAGAGGATGTCAAATATGTGGTACGCGATGCGGCTCGCAGGATCCCAGGCGGCTTCACCGTCAAATATCACCCTGCTGATGGGTAACAAGGCAATAGCGTCTGCGACGGACGGATAGTTCTGCGGCAGCCGGTTGCGGGAATACAGTTTCACGTCCACACCATTCTTAAAGGCAAGCAGCCGGATGCCGTCGATCTTGCGCTCGAAGATCCACTCGGGGCCCGTGAACCGGTCCTGTGTCAGGGTGGCCGCCATCGGCACAATCCACTCCGGAAAGGCGGTCAGAAATCACCGCCGTCCCGCGAAAACAAGATCAGGCTGTTTGCCGGCAGGGTGATTCCCGCCGACGACGGCATCCCGTCCCACGCCGGCCCGTCGGCATTCACGCCGCCGGGATTCCCCTGCGCGTTGGGATTGAACCATAGGTCGTACACGTCGCTCTTGAACATCTCGTTCCATGGACCACCGCCGGGAAAACCGATCCGGTAGCTGTAATTGTAGAACGTGCTCCCAGGTATTTCAGAGCCCGTCGAATAGGATGTGCGTTTTTGAGACCGGGCCGTCCGGCGGCGGACACCTTCAGCGAATATTGCCGCGGTCCGCGAAGCGCACAACCTCAATAAATGACGCGCGGCTTCCACGGAATCAATGAAATACGGGCGGTCATAGGCCACCAAACAGAGAATGGCGACGGGTTTGCAAATACCGGCGTGGTTATTTAAGGTAACGCCCCATATGCTGCACATTCTTCGACCGATCGGGATACTTCGAAAACAATGGAAGTTGAGCCTTGCCGCCATCTTTTCGCTCTCGATCGCAATGACGCTTGGTGTCGTGGCGCTGAGCATCGGGAACACGTTTCTGTTTCTCCCTCCCGCTGGAGACGATCCGGGCCGCCTTGTGATGATCTATGCGCAGAATCCCGGCGACGATTCCGCGCATATCTCCTATCCGGACTACGAGTATTTCCGGAAGAATAACCACGTATTCACCGACATCGCCGGAAGCCCGAACTCGATCGGCGTTGAAGAGGAGGCGGATTCAAACGGCGACGTGAAGCTCGTCTCCCGGCCCGTTTCCGACAATTATCTTTCGGTACTCGGCATCCGGCCGTATCTCGGCCGGTTTTTCTCACCCGGTGATGACACCACTAAGACGAAGATTGCCGTAATGACTTACTCCGGTTGGAAGCGCCTGGGCTCGGATCCGAACATCGT
This sequence comes from uncultured Acidobacteriota bacterium, assembly GCA_963738025.1. Lineage (GTDB taxonomy): Bacteria > Acidobacteriota > Terriglobia > 20CM-2-55-15 > 20CM-2-55-15 > 20CM-2-55-15. The sequence continues at coordinate 95,938 of CAVTWA010000025.1, forward strand.
TGGGAAAACGGTAGCCAATCACACGATCATCGGAGTGACGCCTCACGAGTTCACAGGATCGCTCCATGGGCTTAACGGCGACCTGTTGAGGCCTTTGCCCGAAGACTTCGACCCGTCGTGGTTCACCAACCGTCGTGCGCGCCGGCTGGTGTTGCTCGCCCGCCTCAAACCCGGCATCACAAAGCAACAAGCTCAGGCGGAGATGACGACGCTATCCGCACAGTTAGCCTCCGCCTATCCAGCCGAGGACAAAGGCGTGAAAACGTTCGTGACGCGTGCCACGCTGCTTCCGCCCGATACGCTGCCGACGGTGGAGTTCGTTATCGGAATCCTTATGGGACTTGTGCTTCTCGTTCTTGTGATCGCGTGCGCGAATGTCGCAAATCTTCTGCTGGCTGTTGCTGTCGGGAGGCGCCAGGAAGCGGCGATCAAACTGGCGCTTGGAGCTCAAAGGGGACGCCTGATTCGGGAATTTCTCAGGGAAAGCGCGGTCATTTGCGGCGTCAGCGGCTGGATTGCTTACTCGACGGCATCGGCTTTGATTGCCAGCTTCCCGGAGATTTCTGTTTCCCTCCCGATGCTGGGGACCTACTCCGTCGGGTTGAATCTGCACGTGGATACGACAGTTGCTGCTTTCACTCTCGGCCTGCTGGCCCTCGCGACAGTCGTCACGGGTATCGCGCCGGCATTGTACGCATCCTCGCCCCATCTGGCGGAGATCCTGAGCGGAGAGATTGCCGTCGGCGGGACGCGCAAAAATATTCGCCGGAACGTGCTGGTGATCGCGGAAGTCGCCGTGTGCACGCTGGTTCTGATCGGCACCGGACTTTGCCTGCGGAGCCTGTACAACCTTCGTCACTCGGACACAGGTTTTTCGGCGCGTAATCTCGTCGCCGTTTCCGTGTTTCCGCCTCCCGCGAACGCAGACAAACATGAGGAGAGTCCGTCGGAAGACCGGATTAAGCAGAATCAACGCAAGGTCCGTGACGGGATCGCCGCGCTGCCTGGCGTCGAGGTTGTGACGTTCGCTAGAGAACTCCCTCTGCTCCTTGGATATAACGATATTCCAGTTCTGCAGCCCGGCACGGATCAGAAGATTTCCGTTTTCCACACTATGGTCGATGACAACTACTTCTCCACACTGGGTATCCGGATACTCGCCGGCCGCTCGTTCGATTCCTCCGATCGCGAGAACGGGCCGGATTCCATCGTGATCAATCGAAAAATGGCCGAGACGTTCTGGCCCGGACAGGATGCCGTCGGGAAATCGCTCATGGCCGGCGATCCGGCGCGCAAGGCCGTTGTGATCGGCGTGACGGCGGATGGAAAGTACGGCCAGATCGACGAGGAGACGCGCCCCGTCATGTACTACTCGCTCAGTCAGCATTTTCAGTCCACTGTCGTCATCATCGCGAAAACCAAGGGCGACCCTCGCCTCTGGGTCGAACCCATCGATCAAACAGTTCGGGCGCTCGGCGGGTTCAGCTTGTTTCCTCCTGCGACGTTCGACAATTGGTTCAACTTCAATCTCATGATGCAAAGAATCACAGCCGGTGGTGTGGGCGCATTGAGCGCCCTGGGATTGCTTCTCGCTGTGCTCGGCCTCTTTGGCGCCATCTCGTATTCCGTCAGTGAACGGAAGAAAGAACTCGGAATTCGCGTCGCGTTAGGCGCAAGCTCTCGGGATCTGGTAAAGATGGTGCTCCATCAGACGCTTCGAACGGCCGGAATCGGTGTGGCGATCGGTATCGCCTTCGGAGTGCCCGCTACATTACTCCTCCGCTCGCAGTTCTACGGCGTCAGTCCTCTCGAGTGGACCGTGATCCTCCCGGTCAGCGCCGGAATGACCGGCGTCTCTTTGCTTGTTGCCTATCTGTCGGCCCGCCCATGGATTAAGGTCGATGCCATGGAAGCTGTGCGTCACGCCTGAAAACTTGAGCCGCGGAGAAGCGGCGGTTTGATTGTGACGCTCAAATGGATTGGGGAATCAGCCTTTGTATCGCGGGTAGGTGCCTAACACGCGGAGCGTTTTTGCCTGCGCTTTCAGCTCTCCCAGAGCATCGGCGATCGGCGTGGAATCGGCCCTTCCGATAAGGTCCAGATAAAACAGGTACTCGAACGGCGATCCTCGAAGAGGCCGGCTTTCAATCTTCGCCAGATCGATACGCCGCTCGGCAAAAGGCCGCAACGAGTGATATAGCGCGCCCGGAGCATTGCCGACGCTGAAGACGATCGTCGTCTTGTAATCCGAGTTGGTGGAGACTGCCGGGCCCGGAGCATTCGCCGGAGTAATCAGCAGAAACCGCGTGTAGTTCTCCAGGTGATCCTGAATGGCTTCAGCGACGATCACGCCTCCATAAACTTCAGCGGCGCGTCGCGTGGCAATGGCCGCGGCGTCGCGATCCCCCTGCTTGATCACGATTTCGACCGCACCCGCCGTGTCGTATACAGGGACCGGCTGAATCGCCGGATGCTGCCGGAAGAACTTCTCGCATTGCGCAAGAGCTACCGGATGCGAAAGCGCTTTCCGGACCTCCGTCAATGCCACGCCGGGCGGTGCGATCAATTGGAACAGAATGTGGCGCACGGTCTCACCGACGATCTTCAAGTCATGTTCGAAGAGCAGGTCGTAACATGCATGGATCGATCCGGCCAAGGTGTTTTCGATGGGAACGACGCCATACCGGGCTTCCCCACGCGTGACCGCCTTGAAAACGTCATCGAGAGTCGTTCGAGGCAGCAGCTTCGCGGCTGGCGAAAGCAAATCGATGCACGCATCTTCGCTGTTTGAGCCGCGCGTGCCCTGGTAGGAGGCGTCATATGAGGGCTGTCCGGTCGTCATTCTTAACTTAATATACAATTTCGCCATGGCGGGACCGCTCGAAAATATCAACGTTGGGATTCTGGAGCATCGATTCACGAAGGAGTTTTCCACCCTTTTCGAAAAGTTCGGTGCGACCGTTTACGCGTGTCCGATACTCGAAGAAAAACCGGTCGAGAATCCCGAAGAACTGCAGTCGTTCATCCGTCACGTTCTCGATGGTCAGATCGACATGATGATTTTCCTGACTGGAGTGGGGGCGCGATTCCTCGTGGCTCAATCCGAGTCCATGAGTGAAAGAGATCGGTTCCTTCAAGAGTTGGGGAAAATGACGATTGTTGTCCGGGGGCCGAAGCCGGTCGCGGCGTTGCGCCAACTGGGGCTGCGCGCGGATGTGACACCGGAGAATCCGACCACGGAAGGTGTGATCGAAGCGTTGCGCTCGCAGGATCTGCAGGGAAGGCGGGTCGGGATTCAACTCTATGGAACGCCGAATCCTCAACTCGTCTCCGCGCTCGAGGCAAAGGGCGCGTCCGTTCGGCCGGTTCAGGTGTACGCCTATGGAGCCGCAGCCGATTCCGGCGCGGTGACCGCCTTCCTGGAACGCGTGGTTAAGGGCGAGATAAACGTAATCGTCTTCACCAGCGGGCCTCAGGTGCGAATGCTTTTCGATTTTGCTGCACCGGCCAATGTTTCCGCTGCCCTGTTACAAGCGCTGAAGACACAAATAACGGTAGCATCGATCGGCGAGGTGACAAGCCGGGCGCTGGAAGAGAAAGGGATCACGCCCGGGATCGTGCCCGCTCAATCTAAAATGGCGGCATTGGCGCAGGCCGTTGCCGATCATTTTGCGCGGCATTAGCCGATTGTTTGCCGGATTATAGAGGTTTGAAGTACTCAAAGTTAAGTAGTCCCGGGTTGGGAGTAACCGTGTCGACCAGTCCCCGCTAAGTTAGGCGGGGTGCCTTCGCGCAGCGAAGGCGGAGCGGTCTGTTCAAAGACGCGAAGCGACCTTATGGATTTCCGCGAGGCGCTCAATTTATCAATCGGTGCGCTACGCGAATATCTAAAAGGATGCTACGCGACGTTGAACAGACCGCCCCAGCCCTCGCTTCGCGAGGGCGTCCCCGCCTGACTCAGGCGGGGACGATCGAACACGCTTACCTGACAGCAGACTGCGCTTCATCCACAAAGACTGGACTGATGTTTTATCCGATTTATTTGAACCTGGCCGGAAAGCGAGTTGTCGTCGTCGGTGGCGGCGAGGTTGCTGAACGGAAGATCGAGTCGTTGCTGGGGACAGGCGCGGCGGTTACTGTCGTCAGTCCGGAGGTCACTTCCGGGATCCTCGCTTTAGCAAACGAGAAACGGATCCATCTCCATCAACGCCACTTCGCGACCGGCGACTGCGCCGACGCCGCATTTGTCTTCTCCGCGACAGATGATCCAGGCGTCAGCCACGCCGTTTTCCAGGATGGCCACAGGGCCGGCGCGCTCGTCAACACAGCGGACCAGCCCGCACTATGTGACTTCATCATGCCGGCTGTCGTCCGCCGCGGCAACGTGACGATCGCGATTTCCACTGGCGGGACGAGTCCGGGCCTCGCCGCCCGGCTCCGGCAGAAGATTGCGCGCCTCATTGGCCCGGAATATGGCCTTATGGCTCAGCTACTTGCAGATGCACGGCCGCAAATTCAGCAGCAAATCCCGGATCCGGACGAGCGAAAAGCCCTGCAGTATCGAATCCTCGATTCGGATATCATGACCTATCTGAAGCAGAACGATATGGAAGGCGCTGCGCGGCGTTTGCGGGAGATCATCGAATCGTGAATCATCCGGGAAGTGTGTACATCGTGGGTGCGGGTCCGGGAAATCCGGACCTGATTACTGTCCGCGGTCTGATGTGTCTTCGGCAGGCCGATGTTGTCCTCCACGATCGTCTGATCGATCTGCACCTTCTTGAAGAAGCCAGAGCGGATGCCGAAATCGTCAACGTCGGGAAGGAAACCGGTGACGAAGACCTGCAACAGGAACACATTCACTGGCTCATGATCGAAAAATCCCGCCTTGGCAAAAATGTTTGCCGCCTTAAGGGGGGTGACCCGTTTGTGTTCGGCCGCGGAGGCGAAGAAGCACGAGCTCTGGCCGAAGCGGGCGTTCCATTTGAAATCGTACCCGGTGTTTCGAGTCCGATTGCCGTCGCCGCATATGCCGGCATTCCGGTGACGCATCGCGATCACGCGCATTCCTTTATGGTCATCACGGGCAGCCGCTCTCACGATCTGCAATCACCCGAATGGCAAGCGGCAGCAGCCGTTGCTCGTGCCGGCGGCACTTTGATCATCCTGATGGGTCTTGCCCGCTTGTCCGCAATCGCTGAAACTTTGATCGCAGCCGGCTGCCTTCCCGGTTTACCTATTGCCGTCGTTTCGAGGGGGACCTACTTGATTCAGGATTGCCGCGCCGGAACACTGGCCGATATCGGGCAGCACGTCGAGGGTTTGAAGGGCCCGGCGACAATTATCGTGGGAGAAGTCGTGTCGCTGCGGGATCAGATCCAATGGATTGAGATGGCTGCAGGCAATTCGGGGACGGTTGCCTGATTAGCCAAATTGCACGGAATTTGGCTAATCAGGCAACCGTCCCCGAATTCATCCGCCGCTCTCATGCTAAAATTTCCTTCTTTGTCTTTATGAAAATGCCCGACTTTGAATCCGCGCCCTCATTAGATTTCATCCGAGCTCGTATTGCCGAAGACGTCAGAGCTGGCAAGAACAGCGGCCGTGTGCACACACGGTTTCCTCCCGAGCCGAATGGTTACCTGCACATTGGTCACGCAAAATCCATCTGCCTGAATTTCGGGGCAGCTGCCGAGTTTAAAGGCCTTTGTAATCTGCGATTTGACGATACGAACCCGAGTAAGGAGACCGTCGAGTACGAGGAGTCCATTCAGCGCGACGTGCGATGGCTTGGCTTCGACTGGGACGACCGGTTGTTCTATGCCTCGGATTATTTCGAGAAGCTGTACGAATATGCAGTTCACCTGATCAGGAACGGTAAAGCGTACGTGGACAGCCTGAGTGCCGACGAGATTCGCGAATATCGGGGAACCTTAACCGAACCCGGTAAGGAGAGTCCCTATCGCCACCGGCCGGTCGAAGAGAGTCTCAGCCTGTTCGAACGGATGCGGAGCGGCGAATTCGAAGACGGTACCCACGTTCTGCGCGCCAGAATCGACATGTCCTCCGGAAACATCAATATGCGGGACCCCGTCCTGTTCCGCATCCTGAACGTTCCGCATTACCGCCAGGGCTCGAAGTGGGTGATCTATCCGATGTACGACTACGCGCATCCCGTTTCCGATGCGCTCGAGGGCATTACGCACTCGCTCTGCACCCTCGAATTTGAAGATCATCGTCCGCTGTACGACTGGTGTCTCGAGAATCTGCCGATTCCCGCACGTCCGGTTCAGATCGAATTCGCGCGCCTCAATCTCAGCTACACCGTCTTGAGCAAACGGAAGTTGCTCACACTGGTGAACGAGAAAACGGTTCGTGGTTGGGACGACCCCAGAATGCCTACCCTCAGTGGCCTTCGCCGCCGGGGATACACGCCGGAAGCTATCCGTAATTTTTGCGAAACCATAGGTGTCGCAAAGCGGGATGCCATTGTGGATGTCGCTCAGCTCGAACATGCGATCCGCAACGATCTGAATAAGAGCTCTGCGCGCGTCATGGCGGTTCTGCGGCCGCTGCGCATTGTTCTGGAAAACTATCCGGAGGATCAGAGCGAGGAACTCGACGCGGTTAACAACCCCGAAGATGCGGCAGCGGGCTCCCGGAAAGTGCCGTTCAGCCGGGTTCTGTATATCGAACAGGACGATTTTCGTGAGAATCCGCCGAAACAGTTCTTCCGTCTGGCGCCGGGGCGCGAAGTACGGTTCCGCTACGCTTATTTCATCACCTGCAAGGAAATCGTCAAGGATTCCGCAGGCAATGTCGTCGAGTTGCGTTGCACATACGATCCGGCAACGCGCGGCGGTGATGCGCCTCCCGGCCGGCCGTCGCCGAAAGCGACGCTGCACTGGGTTTCGGCGGCCCATGCATTGCCTGCCGAAGTCCGGCTCTACGATCGCTTGTTTAACGAAGAACGGCCGGACAATGACTCCGCGATCAATCCAGGTTCGCTCGAGGTTTTGCCGTCGTGTCAGGTTGAGCCAAGCTTGAAGTCCGCGAAACCGCTGGATCGTTTTCAGTTCGAACGCCAGGGATACTTTTGCGTGGATGCGGACACGACAAGCGCGCGCCTCGTTTTCAATCGAACGGTTACGTTGCGGGATACCTGGGCCAAAATCGAGAAGAATCTTAAGAAGTAACTATGGCTTCAATCTTCGAACGCATCCGCTCCTGGGATATCCGGATATGGGCTGCGATCGGAGCCTCGCTCCTGCTGATTGTCGGAGTCATGTGGACGGTTCCGTTCACTCCGGATGCGACGAACTTTACCTATGAGACCCGCCGTCGTGATCTGGCCAATGCGCGGCCGATTGAACTCGATCAGGCCGTCAACGGCCAGCTTGTCGATGGCAGCGATACGGATTTTTACAGCGTCCCTCCAATGCAAAGCAGCGTTCGCATGGACGTCCATCTGGCGAATGGCTCGCAAAAGCTGATTCCCGCGGTGCGCGTCTACGATACCGCGCAAAATATCGTCGTGGAGAAGAGTAAAGAGAACCTCCAGCATCCGGGTTCTAATATCGATTGCACCTTCCTTGCAGACTCGAACCGAACGTACTACGTACAGGTCTCCGGACAGCGAAACACCAGCGGTCCATACACTCTGACGGTGACCGTGCGCACTCCATGAGAGTCCTGCTGGCTGCATCAGCGCTTTTTGTCCTTGGCATCGCGGCCATTGCGCAGATCGATGACTTTCCTACACCGACGCCGGTGCCGTTTACACGCGAGCCGAAGCAACTGCAATGGCGGATTGGATTCGATCTGGGGAATGCGACCATCCTCGAAGCGCCGGATCTCAATCCCAGGAAAGATTACCGGCTCGCGGTCCAGGAAGCGGAACGCGTCATACCGCATCCATTGTTGAGTTACGGTCTGGTCCTGCTTCCGTACTCCAAGCTCAATGTTTCGAATTCGGATCTGGTCAATCCACGCGAATGGACCGTGCTTGATCTGCACGACAAAACGGTGCGCAAGAGTTTCGGTCTGCTCGGCATTTTTATGGGATCGCTAATGACCACGACGGAAGGTGGCTATCACCTGGCCTCACTGGCCGCCGCGCCGGTCGATCCATTTCTCGGTATCCGGAAAGAGCCATCGCCGGACGACGTTGTGTTTGGTTTTGCCGGTCCGATGAAAGGCCGCATCCATTTGAAGACGAAACTCTCGGAAACCAAGTGGGAGAATTCTCTGCCCGTCGAAGACCCGGCCGGCTTGCCCCCCGGTTTCGAGATGGCAAAACAGCTTCTGGACGATGGCAAGACGGAAGGACAACGCTTCCTTTTCGGAACCTCGATTGAAGCCATCGTCCGGAAGCAGATGGCGACGCTCTGGCTCTTGAACTACAGCCACCCCGATACGACCAAGGGCTCCCATCCCTGGGGCATCTTCATGGAAGACGGCGGAGGTCTGCAGCCTCTGTACATCTACAAACCGTCAGGAACCGAAGATCCGTTCGTTGCTTATTTTACTGCCGCCCTCGATCTCAACCAGGATGGTAATGACGAACTGGTTGTCGAGGCCAGCTACCGCCTCGGGACTGCTTACAAAGTCATCTCGATGACCGGCGCGAAGTACGAAGAAATCTTCACGTCGTATTACCGGGGGCCGGAAAAAAGATAAGCCACGAATTAAACGAATTTAACGAATTGGGTTCGTTAAATTCGTTCAATTCGTGGCTTATTTTCTTACTTTCTTAGTTCGTGGCCTCCTCCGGCGCGAGCTTTGTACCGAGCGTGAATTCCATTTCACCGAGCGGCTTCGTCTCCGTCGAGTCGTATGCCTGAACCTTCCATGTGCCTTCCATTGAAGGAGTCACGGTTTTCGAACTCCGCAGCCTGAAGTGCTCGGATGCCTCAGCCGTCATCTTGACAATGACCTTGGCGCCCGTGATGTTCCGTTCCTTCAGCCACGCCAGTTCCGCGCTTTCGGCAAACCGCAGCGTCTTCGTTGCGGAGTCATAGACCATGACGCCGTTTGAGGACTTACCGTGAATCCAGACGTGATAGATGTCCTCGGTGTTCGCCGTTTTTACCGCCGTCAAAAAGTGGACGGTTCCGATTTTCGATGGGTCGATCTGAATTCCATTGCCTTCCAGGCCCTTTCCTTTGGCGCAATCCCGGGCTGCGGGATCGTAATCTCTGGCGGGGCAAAGCTTCATCGAAACCAGGTCTGCGGCGGCCCCGGACGTCGCGAAAACCACCAGCATCGTGATCAACATCGTCAACCTGCGCAACATCTTGCATCTCCTGAGGGAGCTTCGTTGCTCCCGTCGCCGGCGTTAAGCGCAAGGGGGCTTCCGGCCGGACGCTCGAAGCATCGGCCTGCGGCACGATCTAGAGGACGTTGGGTTTAGTGCAAAGCCGCTACTGGCGGGGCTTTCCGGGCGGCGGGTGCCGCCGCGGAAAGTGTGGAGTTTCTACCGGTTTACTTCAGCGCCGCGAGCGTTGGACCGGAGTCACCGCGCGGCAGAAGGCTTGGTCCGGACGGCGAAAAGATCGTTGAAGTCTTGATCCGGGGATCAACCAGAACACCGACGAAGCAGTTCTGCATCTCCTCCCAGTTCTGATCTCCCCAGACCACCTTCGTTTTCGGGTCGGGATTGTATTTGTTGTTGGCCGAATTATCGTAATGAGCGATACCGATGATGCGAGTCCCTTTGGGCAGGTTCAACGGTTGGGCCAGGTCATATCCCGTTTGCCAGTTGAAGTCCCACTTGGCTTTGAAAATGGTTTCGCCCTTGCCGGAAGGATAGACAACGCGGAGTTCATAGTCTTTCCCGCGAAGGTGCATATGCGGCTGCATATACACCAGCTGCGTATCCACGTTGGTCGTCATTTCTGAAACGATTTCCGCATTTCCGTCCCCGGCCGGAATGGCGAGATTCGACGCCGTCGGGCCGTTGTGCATAAAGTAACGGAGCTTTGGCGGTGTCTTGGCGAACACAAGCCCGACGCGGGACCGGTCGGTGGACGCTTTTCCAATCGAGGTGTAGTGCAGATTGAAAACGAGATCGGAGCCTTTGGGCACAAACTTGGCGGATTCGAACAGGCTGAAATTCTGCTCCCCGAGTCCAGGATTGAACTTGCCGAGCGTTTCGGGCGCCTCACCCTTGGCCAGGACAAGGCTGCCTGTTTCGTAAGCTTCGCCCGGAACGGCATCCTTCATGAACTCGGATCCCGGCGGGCGGACAAGCACCCGGCCGTGATGCAGCACCTTGGGATTTCCCGGCCGCATTTCTGCCGCAATCACCCAGACATCTTCCGGAAAGTTCACCTTGACCAGCACATTCTGGTAGTTGACCGTGCCTGTCGCCGGAACGTTGTAGTCCTTAGGCATCTCGATGATCATGTCCGGTTTGATGTTCCAGCCGTCCTGGAAGGTGACCGGCGCCGGTTTATCTTTGGCGTCGCCCTCCGGCGCGCTGTTGTCGGCCCAGGTGCTGATGGTTTTGATGTCGGCCTCGCTTAGCCGGCGGTCGTTGGCGAAGTGGCCGTAACCCGGATCCGCAAACCAGGGCGGCATCTGCCGGTTGACGACGGCTTCCTTCATTGCCTTGGCCCACGGCCGGGTATCGGCGTATGTCAGGAAAGACATCGGAGCGATCTCTCCCGGCCGGTGACACGTCTGGCAGTTCTTCTGCAGAATCGGCAGAACCTGCTTATTGAACGTGACGGCGCCGGGCCTTGAATCCTCTTCCGTTGCCGCTTTCACCGAAAACGCCAACGTTGCCAGTCCAAGCAGACCTGCCACAAATACGAGTTGTCTCGATCGCATCCGATCCTCCCGGTTGAGATGCTATACGGTCGGCATGGGCGCGTCCACGCCGCCCCACAAATTCATCGTGTTGAGTTCGTCGCGGCCGCATGACTTCAGGTACAGAAACAACTGGGTCCGGTATGCGGCATATCCGGCAAGTACCATATTGATCAGGATGGAGCCACGGCTGGATTTGCCACTACCGAACAGATCAATTTCACCGCGGAAATCCTGATCTGAGAAGCCGCCGAGCGCATCTGCGTAAAGGCTGCTTTGTTTCTGGATGGCGCTGACCACCTGGTCGAAATTCATCGCGTTCGCTTCAGCCGTTGCCGCCTGCCATGCCGGCCCGTCGAAAGCGCCCGCTTTGATTGCCCGGATCAGCATCGGGCCCATGACTACCATGTATCGAAGCAATTCGATAGTACTGCGCTGTTTCGGCGTCGGCCGGTAGTCGAGCTTGCTGGGATCGATTTTTCCAGCCAGGTGCAGCAGTATCCGGACTTCGTTTTGGAGAGACGAAATGAGTTCTTGTTTTGTGAGTATCATGACGTGAAGTTTACCCTAAACAAGCCATCAGTAATATGCGAGCGTTTCAATTCCTGTACCTGCCATGAAAGTGCGGTTCACCTGATTCTTGCTGAGGTCGATCACCGTGATCGTCCCATCGCCGTGGTTGGACACGAGCGCCGTTTTTCCGTCGGCGGAATATGCGATGCCGAACGCCTGCTGGCCGACGGCAACTGTCTTTTGCGGCGCGTGCAGGTTGTGTGCGTCGAAAATGTTGGCAATCGCATTCACGTGATTCGCGGTGATCAGTATCGAGCCGTCCGGCGAATAGCGCGCCCTGAAAGGGCCGACGGTATTCTTGTCTACAGCTACCGTGTCGATGATTTTATCCGTGGCGGTGTCGATCACGTAAAACTTGGGATCGGTGTAATCGATGGCCAGGACCTGCTTGCCGTCGGGAGAAGCCGTGATCCCCTGAGTGCCTTTAGGCATCGGCACGCGGCCCGTCATCTTGCGAGCCTTCAGATCGATGACGCTGACAAACATCCGGTCATTCTTGTTGGCGACGTATGCTTTGCTGCCGTCCGGCAGAACGGCGGCCCAATGCCCGGTGCCCTCCGTGTCGATAGCGGCCTGCACTTTGAGCGATTTGGCATCGATGATGAGTATCTTTCGGCTGAGGTCGCAAGTCGCATACAACGTCCCATTGTTGTCCACCTGCAGCCCGTGCGGCGCCTGATATGGCGACACATCAATCATGCCGGTTACTTTGCGGCTTGCCAGATCGATTGCGACGATCTTGTGCCCCGGGTTCGGGTTGTTGCCATACACCCCGTCGCCGTAAAGCGGAACATACGCGGTTCTATGATCCGGTGAGATCGCCAGTTCATGCGGAGGCGCTTCAAGCTGAAGCGTTCCTGATTCCTTTAATGTTGCCGGATCGAAGAACCGGACAAGGCCGCCCCGTTTGTCGATCATAATCAGGCCGCGGCTGCCGGTCGGGTTATTGGGATCCAGCAGTGCTGCGATTGCCGGTATCACCGTGGCCGCAAAAATAATGAAAAGGACGCCGGTTCTAATCCGCCTGATCCTCATGATGCATTCCTCCCGGAATAAGGATTTTCTGGCCTGAAGTATATCGCGCCTCCGTGCGGACATTGGCAATATCATCTGGATATGACTCCAAAACTCTTTTTCGTCGTACTCAGCTTTGCGCAGATTGCACAGCAGCCTGTACCGATACGCGATGGCCAGACCATCCCGCTGTGGGCCGGCGCGGCGCCAGGGGCGCTCGGGAATGACGAGACAGATATCCCTGCGATCACCGTCTATCTACCGCGGACGCTGGCGCCGAACACTCCTGCGGTAATTGTTTGTCCGGGTGGCGGTTATGTTTCGCTGGCGATGAATCATGAGGGCCGGCAGGTCGCAAGCTATCTGAACTCGCTTGGCATCGCGGCATTCGTCCTGCGTTACAGGCTTGGACCGCGCTACCACCATCCGATTGAATTGGGGGACGCGCAAAGAGCCATCCGCATGCTGCGTTCGCACGCAGCCGAATGGAGACTCGATCCCGCGCGGATCGGCATCATGGGCTTTTCGGCCGGAGGGCATCTCGCCGTCAGCACAGGAACACGCTTCGATGACGGTAAGTCGGATGCAGCGGACCCGATCGAACACGTGGGAAGCCGGCCGGATTTCGTCATCCTGGGCTACCCGGTCGTGTCGATGAGCGAACCCTGGACCCATCAGGGATCGAAAACAAATCTTCTGGGAAACAATCCGGATCCGGAACTGGCGAAGAGCCTGTCCGGCGAACTTGCCGTTACGAAGAGCACGCCGCCAACTTTCATCTTTCAGACGAACGCCGATACGACGGTCCCGGCGGAAAACAGCGTCTACTACTACCTGGCGCTCCGCAAAGCGGGAGTGCCCGCGGAATTGCATGTCTTTGAAAAAGGCCCGCATGGCGTCGGGCTCGCCAACGATGATCCAGCGCTGTCGGAGTGGTCGAAACTGCTGGCCAACTGGCTTCGGGGGCGCGGCGTCGTCAAGTAACGTTGAGAAACACGTCGATGGGTTCAGCTTTCAAACATTGACCGCCGGAGGCGCGTTGGGTTAATCGGATCCGGCAGGGCGGCGGGCGATTTCAGCCTGGACGCATTCCGAACTGTCCCTCGGCAAGGACCAGATCTTTCTTCGGCCTGGCCTGATTGGCATTCGCATTCGCCGGTGGGTTCGCAGGATTGATCAGGTCCCAATCGACAGGCGCCGCGCCGATTTTCGTCCCATAATGATCCTGAAAATACTTCGCCACTCCGAAATGATCTGCGTGGCCATGGCCGAGCAGGATGAATTTAACTTTTGCGGGATCGAGCCCCACTTTTTGCAGGCCGGCGATAACGACCGATTCGACGCGGTCCGCGTATCCCGAGTCGAACAGGAGGATGCCATCAGGCGTCGTGATTGCATACACGGTCGTCTCGGAGTTCCCGACGGCATAAACGTTATCGAACAGTTTGACCGGTTCGAGTTCGGGCGCATTCGGATTGTTGGCTCGAGTATTGGCCGGAATGCAGAAGAAGTCGTAAGGCTTAGTCAGGAATGCATCATTGCGGGCGAGTTTCTTCGCCGCATCGATATGAGCCGGGATTGCGCGTTATCTGGTCTCGGCGCTGGGCCTGCAGCGCGCTCGCTCCGACCTTGCCCAAACCCGGTCTGCGACATCAACCAGCACGCCGCAAGAAAGACACTAAGCCTTTTTGCCATTGGATCCCTCACTCTCCAACCGAGATTAACTGAAGACAAGTCATCTGGAGAATTGATTTTCCTTATTCGTTAGTCCGGATTTAACGGATGGGCGCATCAAACAGTCTGTGAATGCGCCCATCCGTTAAATCCGTTCAATCCGTGTCTTATCAATCCTTGGCAAAGATTCGTGAGAAATGCAGGTTCGAGGTCCTTTGTGTTTGGTGAAAAAGCAGGGCCGTCCTCTTGCGAAGACCGCCCTGGTGGTTAAATGGACAGAATGAAGCGAATCAGAACGTCGCGTTCGTGGTGCGATCGAAGCAAAACTTGTTTCCGCCGCTCGGCTCCGAAATACAGATCTTCCGAAAATCGATCTGGATGGATTCTCGTGGAGAGTCGCTCGCTTGAGATCCGCCGATCTGATACGAACTGATCAGGGCATCCTGCAGATTGATTGTAAGGATCGCGTGGCCTTTGCCATCCTCCTGTGTAAGGTCCACAGTTGCGAAGTGATTCCCGGTAACGAGGGCCCCAAAAAGAGCCGGACTGCATTCGTCAAACAGCTTGGTCAGGTTGAGGGGCATGACTGTGGCCTTTCCGGCACCACTGCCTCCGCTCGCAGAAGTTATTGAAGCGTTCTGAGTCGCGCCAAAAGCGTAGGTAATTGCACTGAAGGCGCCGCTGCCCAGAGAAGCGGTGCAGGTGAGACCGGCCACTTTAACGCTGATACTCGAGTGCTCCGGCGCCTCTTTCTTTTCCTGGCCCGGCGGTCCCTGGGCTGCGGCGACAGTTGCGATAGATACGGCAATTATCATTGCGGCAATCATTCTGGTCACGGGTAACCTCCTTGTCATCGAGACCTGGCAAAAAGCGAAAGGTGCCGCGCTTTTTTACCAAGGTGACACGAATACAAGAAGAGGAAACCGCCGTAATGAAGGAAGCCATGTCATTACAGCACGATAGGCCTGGTTCGGTTACTGGCCTCTGTTGCCCCGGCCGCGCTGTCCCGGTCCGCCAGGGCCGCCCGGCCCGAATCCGAGTCCAAGAAAGCCCAGACCTCGACCGCCGGCTGCAATGATTGTGTCGAGCTTCTGCTGCTGATCCGCCGTCAGTTGTTGTTTGATCTGGTTCAACAGCGCCGTTTCCGCGGCTTTCCGCGCATTTTCCGAAGAGTGCAGCGCGAGAGCGGCATTTCCGACGTCCGTCGGGTTCGGGGATGCACCATTAAGGATGGTTTCGAACGTCTGCCGCTTCTGTTTGATATCGTTTTGTAAGGTTTGAAACTGACCCTGGTTATTCTGGACGAGCGATTTAATGGTCGCAACCTGCGCGTCCGACAACCCCAACGCGTTTTGAATTCCTGCCCCGGGATTTCGTTGTCCTCTACGTCCGCCACCGGGTGCAGTTTGCGCAAAGAGTCCGCCAGTCAGCACAAGCATGGTGGCTATCGTCAATACTATCCGTCTCATATTGGTTTAAACCTCGTTCGAATTTCTCTATCCCTACCATAGACAGAGCGCCGGGAAGCGCACCGTTAAAAATTGTTAAATTCAGGCTAGTCGAAACCCATCGTCAAGTGAATCACCTTTCCAACGGGTAGTTTTTCCTAACGGCGAAGGCTTTTTTTGCGTGTTTTTTCCCAACAGACAAGTAATTCAGGACCAGTGTCGGTTTCAGATCATTGAATTCATGGATGTTCCAATATAGCGAACATGTTTGGACCGGTATATGCAGTAGTGCGGACCGAAGGTTTTAACGAAAAAAGGGCGCTGTGAATAGTCTGAAGAACCTGCTGGGTTGCGTCGTAGCAGGCGTGGGACTCGGCGGAGTAGCCTGGTGGATCGCTAAGATCCGCAGCGAGGAAAGCACTTTTCGCGAGCTTTTGCGGGGACTGACGGTTGGTCCGAACCCGGAAGAGGTGCTGCATCAAATCGCCGCCCGCGCCGCGAAGCTCGTCGGGGGCACCGCGGCGTATGTTGAAAGGATCGATCCCGAGCATGATGAGATTGTCGTGGCAGCTGTCCACAACGGACACGATGTGCCGGCCACGGGGATGCGGGGGCCGTATGCCGGATCGGTTGCAGAACAAGTCATTCAAACCGGGCAGCCCGCGATCATTAAAGATGTGGCTCTTGAAAGCCGGTCGATTTTAGCCTCTCTGAAACAACATTCTCCGGCGGTTGTGCTGCCCCTCACTACCGACCATTCCCCTATGGGCGCACTCATCGTGTTGCAAGGAAGAACCCGTTTCACTTCCCGTACGATCGATCGGCTCCAGGTGATGGCGCACATGTCTGCAGTTTCACTTCGGCGGGCAGCCACGCTGGAAAAATTAGAACATTCGTTACGCGCCCGGGAAGAGTTGCAGCGGGTGCTAGCCCATGATTTGCGTAATCCTATCAATACCATCACGATCGCGGCTAAGGCTCTGACCCAGTCTCGGGACCTCGATGAAAAAGACACCCGGCTCCTTGAAATGATTCAACGGTCGACATTGAGAATGAATCGATTGATTCAGGACTTGATCGACAATGTTGTGATCGAACGCCGTGGTGAGTTACCACTGAATCCTCAAGAGCACGCCTCGCAAAGTCTCGCCGAAGAGGTTTGTGAACTCATCCGGATGCAGGCCCAGGCAAAGACCGTACACGTTGACTGTGAATTTGAAGGTAATCTGACCGTGCGTGTCGATCGTGATCGCTTTCTTCAGGTGCTCGTGAACATTATTGATAACGCGATCAAATTCACCCCCAAAGGTGGAACGGTCACATTGAAATCGGAAGTCGACAATGATGAGGTCCGATTTTCCGTATCCGACAGCGGTCCGGGAATCCCGGAGGCGGATCATCATCGGGTTTTTGAACCGTACTGGCAAGCTCCCGGGACCGCTCACCTCGGCGCCGGACTCGGCTTGGCCATTGCGAAACAGATTGTTAAACAGCACGGCGGACGAATCTGGGTCGAAAGTGCCGAAGGACAGGGCAGTACCTTTGTCTTTACCATCCCCGCCAGTCACAATTGAAGTCGATCGCCAACCACGCCGATTTTCGCTTTCCCGGACTCAGGTTCCGCGTCACACTGATCGCACAATGAGACACAACTTGATAACCCTTCTTTTGTACCTGGCAATCCCAGGCGGAGCTGTCTCTTCCTTCGGCGCCCAAACCAAACCCGAACAGAAGTTATCTTTTGAAGTAGCGGCCATCAAACCCACTTCTCCGGACGAGCGCGCCAGGTACACCCGGATGCAGGGTGCCCGTCAGTTCGTCGTGAAAAATTACACCGTCCGATACATGATTTCCGCCGCATACAATCTGCCGCAGCGCGCCGTTTCGGGCGGACCGGACTGGATCGATGTCGAACGATACGACATTCTCGCGGCCACGCCGGTCGACCGTCCCAGTCTCGATCAGCAGATGGCGATGATACGAACCTTGTTGAGCGACCGTTTCAACCTTAAGTTTCACACCGAATCCAAGGAATTCCCCGTGTATCTGCTAAATGTCGCGAAAGGGGGAACCCGGCTGAAAGAAAGCATGGCGACTGCGGACGAGCAGCCGGTGCTTGTAAACACGGTATATCCCGGCGAGAAGATCTTCCTGCCGGCCCGCAATGCAACAATGGCGCAGTTTGCTTCGATGCTCCAGCGCGGCGTGCTGGATCGTCCTGTCCTGGACAAGACGAACCTCTCTTCAAGGTACGACTTCGATCTCGAGTGGACGCCCGACGATACTCAGTTTGGTGGCAACCTGCCGCCGGTGCTTCTGCAAAATGCCACCAAACCAGACCTTTTCGCTGCTCTTCAGCAACAACTCGGTTTGCGGCTGGAATCGGCGAGAGCGCCTATCGACACAATCGTGATCGATAGCGTCCAGAAGCCCTCTGAGAACTGACGGAGGAAGGAACACAAGAAGTACAAGAGTCACAGGAAAGTTTTGTGCCTCCTGTGTAACAAGGCTGTAAGTTTTAGTTTTTTTAACACGGTTTTCGGGCGGAGACGAGTTTGTCGAAGTTGATTTTTCGGCAGGATGTCGAAATGGGGAACTCCCCGCCTGAGTCAGGCGGGGAGTTCGCTCCCTCACAACATTTGCGTGTCAACTACTGCGAGTCTTAGGTTTCGGTTGCGGCGTAGCCGCGCTAAGCTTCTTGTGTTCCTTCTCCTTCGGAACGACGACTGCAACTCCTTAGAGTATGGAACTCAAAGCTACCTCCCAAGGTCCGCGCATTGTCATTCTGGGGGGCGGATTTGCGGGAGCGTACTGCGCGAAAGCTCTCGAAAAGAAACGTCCCCATGCAAGTTCCGAGGTTTTTCTGATCGACCGGAACAATTACTTCATTTTTTATCCCCTTTTGATTGAGGCCGGAACTGGAGGGATCGAACCCCTGCATGCGGTAATTCCTCTCCGGCAGTTTTTATCCGGCACGCATTTTCAAACAGGCGTGATCGAAACGGTCGACACCAGCATTCAGAAGGTGTATTGCACGCTTCCCGGAACGGATCGCGTGCGGGAATTCGAGTACGACCATTTAGTCCTGGCGCTCGGCAGCACAACCCGGCTGGGAAATACCCCCGGGGTTCGAGAATTTGCCTTCGAAATGAAGAGTCTGCCGGATGCAATTGCGCTGCGCGATCGCGCCATTCAAATGCTCGAACTGGCGGAATCGACTCCCGATGCACGGCAGCGGACGGCCATGCTTCATTTTGTTGTTGTCGGCGCCAATTTCACAGGAGTCGAACTTGCGGGCCAGCTTCAGGACCTCTTGAATCAGGCAAGCCGGTATTATCGCCATGTCGAAGCGGCGGAATGCCGTGTGACGCTTGTAGAACTTGCCGACCGCATTCTTTCGGCTCTCGACCCGGAGCTCTCCAGCTATGCCGCCGACCGTCTGTCGAGCATCGGTGTGGATATCCGGCTTCGCACGTCGGTTCAGGAGCTTTCCTCCGACTGGATCTGGCTCAGCACAGGGGAGCGGTTTGCCACAAATAACGTCATCTGGTGTGCAGGCGTGGCGCCGAACCCTCTGGTTTCCAAACTGAATCTGCCCCGGGAGTGCCTGGACCCGAGGGGCTACATTCTCTGCGACCGGGAGATGCGTGTTCGCGGCTTCGACAATGTATGGGCCAGCGGCGATTGTGCCGTCAACACGGATGCGCAAGGACGACCCTATCCGCAGACCGCTCAGCACGCGATTCGCGAGGCGCGGGTACTCGCGGCCAATCTCGGCCGTGTGCTCGACGGCCTTCCCGCCTTGCCCTGCGACATTGAATCGAAGGGTTCGCTGGCAATGATCGGAGATCACCGGGGTGTGGCGCGAATCGGCCGTTATCGGATGTCCGGTCTGCCGGCCTGGCTGATTAACCGCTCCTATTACCTGTGGCAGATACCGGGATGGTCGCGAAAGGCGCGGATCGCCTTCGACTGGATACTCGATCTGGTTTTCTCGCGCGATTACGTGCAGGTTGGTGTTCATCCGGCGGTTTCGCCCAGCGGTGAGACCCGCCGCGCCGCTTAACAAGCTATGCGCCAAAGGCACAACGCGCGACATGATGTGACGCGCCGGCCGCCTGCTGCGCATCGCGTTTTTCGTCACGTCCTGTCCGCAGACCCGTCCGCGTTTGAACCATTCTGGTGCCTGTTGTGCATGCCCGCGATCGCAATCCCTCTCGCCATGGCGATCGTCGTCAAGGATTTGCGACCGGGAGTGCTCATTGCAGCTGGAGCGTTTTCGGTGGGATTCGGCGGCTTCCACGAACTTGGCGGATCGCGCCTGCACCCTATGCTTGTTGCGGCCTCAGGCATGTGTCTTTCGAGCTGGCTCGGGACGCTTGCGGGTTCCTCAACGCCGGCCAGCATCGCTGTCGTTGTGGCCGCCGCGTATGTGTACGGTCTCGTTTCATTGAGAGGACCAACCGCATCGTGGATCGCGTTGCAGTGCCTCGTCTGGTTGATCATTTCGACGGCATATCCGGCAGCAGACATTCACATCCTGTTTCGTGGGTTCCTGATTCTGACAGGCGGTCTTTTTCAAATTGCACTTCTTTTCCTGTTCTGGAGAATTCTTGGGGCCGCGCCGCCCTTGCAGGCGCAGCCTCAGACCCCTCAGGCCGAAGGAACACACGCTCAGCTATACGCGATCCGGGTAATGGTGACTCTGGCTGCAGCAGCGGTTCTTTACCGCAGCCTCGGCGCAAATATGAACGCGTACTGGATACCCATGACCGCCATCATCATCATTCGTCCCGGCCTCGAGGAGGCATTACAACGCGGACTGGCACGCATGGTGGGCACACTCGTCGGTGCGATCGTGGCTACCGTGATCGCGCAGATTGCCTACCCCAGTCCTTACGCATCGGCTTTCCTGGTGCTGCTGTTCGCCTGGGTTTGCTACTCCGTCATCTGGATGAATTACGCGCTGTTCGCCATGTCGCTCACTTCGTATGTGGTGTTCTTGCTTTCGCTGGCAGGTCTGTCCCAGAAAGCCCTCATCCTTCACCGCGTCGCGTTCACGCTGGCCGGGGGCGCGATTTCGTTTATAGGCCACGTGACTTTCAGCAGAGTGTTTCGAGCAAGCAGGTGAGCAAATAGGCCCGGAGAGCCGTTAGACCTAGCCCCGACCCGCTCGAACGTTTGCTGGTTTGGTCCCCGGCCTGGCAGCCGAGGCTATATTCTTACGCGCCTTCCGGCGCTAATTCATTCACACCTTCACAGATACTGCCGTGGACCCGAATTTGCCAGTCATAGCGCGTTTCTGCGTGATTCTTTAACGTGAGTGCCAAATCGCAATGACACAGTGGTCATTCGCAGCCATGCGGCAGCAGTGACCTGCCACCTGGACGTGGTTTCGATATTGATCAATGGAGACGTATGGTTATGACAACGGACAGGCGAGCGAAATTATGGAAATCATCTGCACCAGGCAAATCAGCGGAGATGCCGGCGCGAGCCAACGATAACGCGTCGGCGAACGACCAACTGTATGCGCTTCTATACGAGGCGTTGGAGACAGAAAAGGGTGGCGTCCTGGTGTATGAAACGGCGCTCCGATGCGCCATCAACGGTGACCTGTCGAAGGAATGGGAAAAATATCTGGGCCAGACTCGAAACCACGTCAACGTCCTGACCAGCGTTCTCAAAAAACTGGGATTGAATCCGGACCAGAATACGCAGGGCCGAAACGTTGTGCGGCACTCCGGTCTATCTCTCGTCAAGACGATGGAAATTGCCCGGATGGCCGGCAAGCCTGAGGCGGCGCAGATCGTGGCCGCGGAGTGTGTTGTACAGGCGGAGACCAGGGATCACATGAACTGGCAGATCATCGGCGCCGTATCAGATTCCGTCGAAGGCACGCTGCGGGAGCTCCTGCGAAGCGCCTACGATGAGGTGGAAGATGAGGAGGACGAGCACCTTTACCATACGACCGGCTGGGTGCGGGAACTGCATCTGCAGGCCGTGGGCCTGCCGGCACAGTTGCCGCCCGTGGAAGAGCAACGGCACGTGACGACCGAATTGGAAGCCGCTGAAGCGAGGAAGCAAAGGAAGGAAATTTCTGCCAGCCATTCGAAGGGAGATCGAAGTGAAGAAACGAGTCGTCAAGAAGGTTCCAGAGTTCAACGTTCCGGCGCCCACAAACGAAAAAGACAAGCGCGACGATCTGCTGCGTAACACCGAAAGCGGCCTCGGCGAGACCCTGACCACCAATCAGGGCACCGCCATTAACGACAATCAGAATACTTTGAAGGCCGGATCCCGCGGCCCGTCGTTGCTCGAAGACTTTATATTCCGGGAGAAAATTACTCATTTCGATCACGAGAGAATTCCGGAACGTGTTGTGCACGCGCGCGGCTCTGGCGCGCACGGTTACTTCCAGGTATATGAACCGATGACGAAGTATACGAAAGCCGGCTTCTTACAGGATCCCGGGAAGAAGACTCCGGTGTTTGTCCGATTCTCTACAGTGGCCGGGTCTCGCGGTTCGACAGACCTGGCGCGGGACGTCAGAGGTTTTGCCGTCAAGTTCTACACGGACGAGGGCGTTTTTGATCTCGTCGGCAACAATATGCCCGTCTTCTTCATTCAGGATGCCATCAAGTTTCCGGATCTGATTCATGCTGTAAAACCTGAACCCCACAACGAAATTCCGCAGGCGGCCTCCGCGCACGATACATTCTGGGATTTCATTTCGTTGATGCCGGAATCGGCCCACATGATCATGTGGGTGATGTCGGATCGCGCCATCCCGCGCAGCTTTCGAATGATGGAAGGTTTCGGTGTCCACACATTCCGGTTTGTCAATTCCCGTGGAGTCTCCAGTTTTGTGAAGTTCCATTGGAAACCCGTTCTTGGACTGCATTCACTTGTCTGGGATGAAGCGCAGAAGATCTCAGGGAAAGATCCCGATTACCACCGCCGGGATCTGTACGAAGCCATTGAGAACGGCGATTATCCGGAATATGAACTCGGTGTGCAGATCGTTGCCGAAAAGGACGAGCACTCGTTTCCCTTCGATCTGCTCGACGCGACCAAAATCATCCCGGAAAACGTTGTTCCCGTTCAAAAAATCGGCAGGCTCGTTCTCGACCGTAATCCCGAGAACTTTTTCGCGGAGACGGAGCAGGTGGCGTTTCATCCCGGCCACGTCGTTCCTGGAATCGATTTCACGAACGATCCGTTGCTCCAGGGCCGGCTTTTTTCCTACACCGATACTCAATTGAGCCGCCTGGGCAGTCCGAACTTCCACGAGATTCCGATCAATCGCTCGATCGCGCCTGTCCACAACAACCAGCGTGACGCCCACATGCGGCAGACAATCAACAGGAGCCGCGCGGCTTATGAGCCGAATACGCTCGGTGGCGGATGCCCGTTCCAGGCGGGCGCGGACATGGGCGGTTTTGTGTCGTATCGCGAGAAACTTTCGGGCCCGAAGGTCCGCGAGAAATCAGAGAAATTCTTCGATCACTTCAGCCAGGCGCGGCTTTTTTACGAGAGCCAGACTGACATCGAAAAAGACCATATCGTCAGCGCGTTTCGTTTCGAACTCGGAAAAGTCGAGGTTCCGGAGATCCGGGAACGTATGGTGACGATCTTGAACCAGATCGACTCTCGGCTGGCCGAACGGGTCGCCATGGGGCTCGGGTTGACCGGTTCTATGAAGCCGTTGAAGCCGATCAATCAGAGTGTGCCGGCCGACGGCGATATTGCCGCATTCCAGCCTCGTGACAGCAAGAATTCGCTGAAGCCTTCAAGGGAACTCAGCATCGTTCTGTCGGCGGGTCCGAAGACCGCCATCCGAACCCGTAAGATCGCAATCCTGGCCGCCGATGGCTGCGACGATGCCGACCTTAATATGATGCTCCAGGCGCTTACTGCCGAAGGCGCGCAAGCGAAGATTGTTGCCCCGCGCCTTGGATACTTGCAAACGGCAGACGGAACTGCCGTCAAAATTCACTTCAGCCTCTTGACGTCGACTTCGGTTTTGTTCGATGCGGTCTATGTGCCGGGCGGCGAAAAGAGCGTAGCGGCCCTCAAAAGAGACCCATTCGCGCTCGAATTTGTTCTTGAAGCCTACAAACACGCGAAGGCCATTGCTGCTTCCGGCGCCGGCACACAACTTGTCGAACAGCCAGGTATCCCGGACGTTTCAGATAGTGATGATGCAGCAGTCGTCGTAGCGGCGAGCAGTCTCTCCAAGGCTATGGTTTCAAAGTTTTTCCAGGCGATCGGGAAGCACCGGAATTGGCAGCGGGAGAAGAAGCTGCGCGTCGACCTTCAACAACCATCGGGGCCAGCCCGTCGGTCGGCCTGACGTCGATTGCAGGCGCGGTCTATGACCACAGCTGTCCAAGATAGTCCCCGCCTAACTTAGGCGGGGACTGATCCACCAATCGCATCCACTGCATTCAAAATGCATTCAAAACCTTTACAGGCGCCACTTTGCTGCTTCCCGTCCATGCCTGCAATTTGCAGTATGCCGTCATACCCGCGGCACCCAGATGCTATAGATCACGAGTACTGTCAGAACACCGAGGGCGCACAAAATGAAACCGGCGCGGCGGCGGGCACGAAGCGCCAGGAGCGTTACCATACCGGTTAGTGAACTGATAACGAGCATCAAGGCGGCCACATCGATGGTTCCGGACCAGACGGTTCCGGTATCCAGGCCTTTATGGAGGTCGTCCAGTCTGCCCAGCGTCCCCCGCGTTTCCTTCTCCACCTGGCCTGTACCGTCGGCACGGTTGATGGTGACCACGGTGCGAGCACCCGGCGAAGCAAAAGTCACCACGATCTCGTCTGGATCGTCGTGGTAATCGGTAGAAGGAGCACGGACTCCTAACTGGTGACGAAGATATTGTTCGATGGCCGCGCGATCCGCATTGTTGGTAAGGTCCTTGTCGACGGTGATCTCCGAGGTCGACATTCTGGGATCGCTCAAACCGAAATCCTGATGATTCAAGGTCAGTCCGGTGGCGCCAAAGAGAAGGGACAGCGTAAATCCGGCCATCGAAACATAGATATGCGCCATAAGCGCCCAGTGTGCAACGACACGAACGACATGCTTCATGGTTTTAATTTCGGACCGTACTGCACTAACACCGCGTCGAAATTAGCTGTGGCCGGAAGCGTGATGCTTGCCGGGGTATCGCCGATAACAATCGTTCCGGATTGCTTCGCATAAGTGCCCTTCTCCTGGTTGGTTTCGACGGTGATGCGGTACGACCCGGGGGGCACGGGTTTGTTTTCATTATTGAGTCCCTGCCATACCAGTTCATACCTGCCGGCCGATCGTGTGGCGCGTGTGACGGATCCAAACTGGTTGTTCAGGTTGTGCTTGAGAAAATCCCAGGCGGTAGAAAGATCCGGGTAATACTTCGATTTATTTCCCCAGATTGCAATTACCCGTACCAACTTTCCTGACTCGTCTTCCACCCACACTGCCACATATGGCCGTTTCGAGGAGCGGCCGGACTTTAGCGGAAGAGTCATCGTGACCTGGTAGCCGGCGGGCCAGGGTCCGGAGACTGGCGTTTGAACCGCCGCAGGCGCTTCGATTAAGCCGAAGCCCGAAGTCCGTCTGACGGCCCCCGAACCGACCCGCAGTGCTTCGGCCCCCGGCGTGGCTTCGACGATCCGGAGCCCTTCCTCTGCACTCGTCAAACAGAGCAGTGTGGCGAGCGCATTCGCAGTGACTGCATCGGACGCAACCACGGTTGCCGCCGCCTGCGTAAGTGGCGCTTGCCCGGTCCGTGCATCTTTCAGGTGAGCGCCGCGAGCATACATTCCGCTCGATGCGACCGCGCCGTTGTGAAGATCAATCCATCCGAGCGGTTCCGCATTGTCGTACCACGCTCTGGGATCTGCCACGGCGATTCTGCAAGATCGGCCCCAGGCTGCGATGTCGCCGCCGATGTTCAGCAAAACGGCGTCGACTTCCGGCCAATCCTTACGTATGGCCTCAGCGGCGCGATCAAGTATGTAGGCTTTTCCCAGCGCATCGACATTGCGAGGTGCATGGAAACCATCGGGGCGAATGGAAATAATCCCGTCGGTACGGCGTTCCCAGTATTCATACGCACGGAGAACTTCCGACAGCGGCCGGGAAAACTCCCTTCGATTGCCGGACGACTTTTCTAAAAGGCTGATCTCGCTGCCCGGGTCCCGGGTATTGAGAATGGAAGCAAGCCTGTCGATTTCTCGAAGAACGGTCCCGCAGGCTCCCGCCGCTGTACGAGAATCTCTCGTCCATACTACAAGGTCCAGTGATGTCCCAAGGACCTGTTCGTATTGGAAACTATATTCCTCCGGACTCAGAAGAGATCTGAATGAGGTCAGAGGTAAAAGGGCAGGCAGCTTCAGGAATAATCGCCGATTCATGCCACGCCTCTTCATAGTGCGAAATGAGTTGCACGTACTCCGCCATGTGTCCGATGAAAAATTACGGGATCAGACGGGATGCGCTTTGGCTCTTCCTGGTCTAAGCGTGGTAGGAATTCCGAGGACATGAAGGTCGCAGGATGACTTTCGATGGCATACGCCTTGCACAATTTTCATTGAGAGAGCTCCTTAGAGGTGAATCTATGATCAAGGGAAACCTTAAACTCAAAATGTTGCTTGCGGCGCTTTGCTGCTTCGCACTGGTCCTCGTGGTTCCAGTGCCATCCAGCGCCCAATTGGGAGGCGTCGTCCAGGGCACAAAACATGGGATTGAGAAGGGCGTCGACAAAACCAAGGAGGGAGCCGAGGCTGTCGGACAGGGCACCAAGAAGCTGTTCACGGACGACGATAACAGCCAGGACAAGGATCAGCAGCAGTATCCGAATCAGACGAATACTCGCATGAAGCCTGCCCAGACGCAGCCGTCGACGAGTTCAACTGAAACAGAAACGCAACAAAACAGCACCACTACAATGGAAAAGGGACAAAAACAGTCTAAGCGCATGCCGAGAACGGCTGGTGAGCTTCCGCTCCTGGCCCTGGCCGGATGCTTATCCCTGGCGATTGCTGGAGCATACCGATTGGCAGACCGGTCGCGCCGCTCCCACAATTAGCAAGCCTGAATCTCCCCCCTCAACGCCAATTGCGCTGTTTAACCAGTTCGTCAGCGCAATTGGCATTTTTTTCCTGCAGGCGCTGTCGAAGGCGTGAATGAATAAAGTCGGGCGTTATTCCCGATAGCGCTACGACCAGCTCCCGTAATTCGGGCCCATGCCGCCGATTCGATCCACGGTAATGCGGACGATCAGGCGTTTTTCCGTTGGTTTTCGATACGGATACTTGTCGGCTCCGAGAAACCGTTTTGCCAGCTTGTCGATGTGCGCGTCGGCGCCGGCGTCCGTGACCTGACCTTTGCCATGGAAGACAGCATATGACTGCGGATTATTGCGGTCCTGTACGGAAACGATGACGCGGGGATCGCGCCGGATATTGTCAGGCTTCCGGCGTCCCTCGGCTGTGTTGAACAGCACTTCGTCACCTTCGACGTCTATCCAGACCATCGTGATCTCAGGTTTGCCCTGAGCGTTGAATGTGACGACGTGACCGTATGCCTTGTCTTCGAGCATTTTCTTTAAAGATTGCGGAATGTTGACTGGCATCGTTGAACTCCTGATCTATGCTCTCATTTATTTCTTCAAGAGCGGCTGCAGAGTCTTCATGACGATATCGGTGACCAGAACGTAACCATCGGCGTTCGGGTGAATCAAATCCTCCAGAGTGTATTTCGGATTTCCGGCGACGCCTTCGAGAAAGAAGGGGATCAGCGGCAGCTTGTATTTCTTCGCGAGATCACGGAACACGTCTTCGAATGGTTTCACGTAGCCGGTCGTATAGTTCCGGGGCAGCGTCATGCCCGCGAGAATAACCTTCGCTCCAGCGGGTTGAAACTCCTTGATCATTTCTTCCAGGTTCATCTGCATCTGCGTTACAGGCAGGCCGCGGAGTCCGTCGTTCGCGCCAAGCTCAAGAATGACAATGGCGGGCTTTGCGGCAAGCGCATATCGCATGCGGGCGCGGCCTCCGCTGGTGGTGTCGCCACTGATGCCCATACTGACAACGCGATATTTGTAGCCGAGTCCGTCTAATCTTCGTTGCAGAAGATCCGGGTATCCGGAGCCGGGCGGAACGCCATATCCGGCAGTCAGACTGTCGCCGAATGCAAGAATGACGGGGCGGGAATCCGGCGTCAACGGGCGCTGCATGGAGGTCAGAAAGATCATCATGGAAAGCAATGATGCGGTTTTCATCTAGAATCGAATCATGATTGCTGTCCGAAATTTGGTCAAGACCATCCGGAACGGGACACATGAAGTTCAAATCATTCGCGACGTCAGCTTCGATGTGGCTGCAAAAGAATTCGTTGCGGTGATGGGTCCGTCGGGAAGCGGTAAGAGCACCTTACTGGGCCTCATGGCAGGTCTGGATGCCCCTACCTCCGGATCGATCGCTATCGATGGGCAGGAGATTACAAATCTTCGGGAGGATGAACTCGCGCAGGTGCGGGGGAAGAAACTGGGATTTGTCTTTCAGTCCTACCACCTCATTCCCACGCTGACGGCTCTCGAGAATGTCCTCTTGCCGATGGAATTCCACGGGAGCACCAACGGCGCTGCCAGTCGCGCGGCGTCCCTGCTCGAAAATGTCGGGCTGGCGAATCGCCTGGACCACTATCCCGTCCAGCTTTCGGGGGGCGAGCAGCAGCGCGTCGCCCTGGCTCGAGCATTCATGATGAAGCCGGCCGTCTTGCTGGCCGATGAGCCGACCGGAAATCTGGATACGGCGAACGGACACCACGTGCTGGAGCTGCTCATCCGGTTGAATAAAGACGAGGGCGCCACGCTGGTCCTGGTCACTCACGACGAGATGCTCGCGTCGCACGCCGAACGGCGAATCATATTGCGCGACGGGAAAATCGCGTGAGCGGGAACGGAACAGAAGAAGCAGAAGAGGCGCGAAGCCGTCTTGTTTTCCCGTTCCGCATGGCCTGGCGGGAAACTCGGGCGGCGCTGGGGAAATTTCTCTTCGTCGTTCTGTCCGTTGCTCTTGGGGCAGCGGCATTGACGGCGGTGACGGGGTTCAACGAATCGGTGCGATACACGCTGTTGCGTGAGGCGCGTTCCTTGATGGCGGCTGATATATCGTTACGAATGCCGATCGAACCATCGGCCGCAGAAGAACACTTCCTCGGATCACTCGAAGCGAAAGGCATCCAGACCACGCGGGTCACGGAGACTGTGTCGATGGCCTCCCTGGGGCAGGGTACGCCAATTCTTGTTTCGGTCAAAGGGGCGGATCTCTCGCGTTATCCGTTCTATGGCCAGCTCACGCTCGATCCTCCGTCGGCGCGGCTTGATGAAAATTCGGTGGCTGTTTCCGACGACTTGCTCTTACGACTGGGTATCCATACGGGTGACACGATCACGATCGGGAATGCCAGATTCCGGATTGCCGCACGAATCGTGAAAGAGCCCGACCGGATGACGACCGGCTTTACGCTCGGACCGCGAGTGTTGTTCACGCGCGAAGGTCTGGCGAACGCGAATATCGTTATCCCAGGCAGCAGGATCACCGAGCGGGTTCTACTGCGCTTGCTGCCCGATCAGGATCTTGCGCAGATGCGGCGGCAACTGGAGGAGGCATTTGGCCGTACCGCTCGCATCACCGATTACACGGAGACCAATCCTCAGCTCACTCGTGCTTTAGATCGCGCGACGCGTTTTCTCTCTCTTGTCTCGCTCATTGCGCTGATTGTTGCCGGGCTCGGCGTCGGGGCGACGATGCAGAGCCATGTAAGACAGAAAATGCCGAATATCGCTTTCATGAAATGTATTGGCGGCCGCTCAGCCCAGGTGATTCGAATTTACGTGGTTCAGGCGGCGATGATCGGCATCATCGGCAGCGCGATCGGCGCCCTTCTCGGGGCGTTTGCACAGGCGGCGTTTGCCCGCCTGGTGGCAAATTACTTCGATATTGCAATCATTCTGATCTGGCCTTGGAGTGCCATGTTCAAAGGCGTCGCTGCGGCGATGTCTACGGCAATTTTGTTCGCGCTGCCTGCGCTGCTTTCGATTGCTGAAATCAAACCCGCTTTGATTTTGCGGCGCGACGTTTCAGATGACTCGAAGCCTTGGCGCAGCGGGCGCAGCATTCTTGCGGCTGGGGCAATCGTGGCCGGTCTGTGGGGAATAGGCGTGTGGGTGGCGTCGTCCATCAAGTATGCATCGGTTTTTGGCGCCGTTCTTCTCGGCAGCCTGCTGGTGTTTGCCGCAATCAGCGCCGCTCTGCTTCGCGGTGTGCGAATGCTCGCATCATCTCCGCGGCTGCGGCGTTCCGCGGCAGTCCGCCATGGAATCGCAAATCTTTATAGACCCGGAGCGCACGCTGCCTCGATCGTGGCCAGTCTTGGAATCGGAGTGATGTTTACCGTCTGCGTTTATTTTCTTCAGTACTCGTTACTTGAAGAAGTGCGGCTGACGGCGCCGGCGGACGCGCCAAACGTGTTCCTTATCAACATTACCGATCAGGAGCGCGATGGGATCAACCGGCTGCTCGACGGCGAAAGTGGAATCGTCGATCGTGAACCTCTGTCGCCATCAGTGGCGGCTCAAATTGCCACCATCGACGGCACGCCACTCGACAAGATTCCGCTCGAAGAGGGAGCCAGGCGCTTCCTCAATACTCAGTTCATTCTGACCTGGTCGCGCGACATGCCGCCCGCAACCGAGATTCTCAATGGAACCTGGTGGCCGGCGCAACCCTCGGAACCGCTGGTATCCGTTCAAGAGAGCGCCGCTCAGGCACTCGGGCTCAAGGTCGGCAGTGTGATTGAATGGATCGGGCTCGGCGGAAATATTCGCGCCCGCGTCGCGAATATCCGGAGAACTGACGCGCTTCGCGTCGGCGCAAACAATCAGTTCATTCTTTCGCCGGGTACACTGGACGAGTTCGCTGCTGTCTACTATGGTGCGGTCCGGGTACGGCCGGAGCGCGTCGCACCGCTTCAGGCAAAAATCTTCAATGAATTTCCAACGGTGACGGTGATCGATGCGGCGGACATTCTGGATATCATTCAGGATGTCGTCAACCGGATCAGCACGGCGGTCCGGTTCGTCGCCGGCTTTGCGATATTCGGTGGACTTGTGGTCCTGGCTTCGAGTATTGCCGGTACACGATACCGGCGGATGCGGGAAGTGGCGATTTTGAAGACCATTGGCGCCAGCCGGTCCGCACTCGTCCGGATGTTTTGCACCGAATTTGCAATTGTCGGATCGATTGCCGGTTTGATCGGTGGCGCGCTTGCCGGTATTGCATCATCGATTCTCATCCGGCAGCTGCTCGATACGCCGTACCGTTTCTCCTGGATACCCGTAGTTGCCGCCGGCGTCATCACTGCGCTGTTGACGATCCTGACGGGCTGGCTTGCCAGTCTCGGTATTCTGAAGCGCAAGCCGCTGGACATCCTTCGTCAAATCGAGTCATAGTTTTCTGTACTTTTGTGCTTCTTGTGGTTGCCTTCCCCCTTCTGGGTATAAACATGAAAAACATTCTCAGTCTGATTTTCATTGTCGCCCTTTTATCCGGTTCCAAACCCAGCACGGCAGATGAGGGCATGTGGACCTTCGACAATCCGCCGTTGAAGCAGCTCAAGGACAAATACAAC
Source organism: uncultured Acidobacteriota bacterium (assembly GCA_963738025.1). Lineage (GTDB taxonomy): Bacteria > Acidobacteriota > Terriglobia > 20CM-2-55-15 > 20CM-2-55-15 > 20CM-2-55-15. The sequence continues at coordinate 127,162 of CAVTWA010000025.1, forward strand.
TTCACGCCGACGCCGCAATGGCTCGATCATATCCGGCTGTCGAGCGTGCGGTTCAACGATGGCGGTTCGGGTTCGTTTGTCAGTCCGAATGGGTTGGTTATCACCAACCATCACGTCGCGTTAGGTCAGCTGCAGAAGGTTTCCACGGCGCAGAAGGATTACGTGAAGGATGGCTTTGACGCCAGGACTCAGGCCGAAGAGTTGAAGTGTCCCGACCTCGAGCTGAACGTTCTGGTTTCGATGGAGAACGTGACCGCACGGGTGCAGGGAGTGGTAAAACCCGGCATGTCCGAGAAGCAGGCTCTGGATACGCGCAAAGCGGAGCAGGCAAAGATTCAGAAAGAGAGCCTCGATAAGACGGGATTACGCTCCGACGTCGTCTCGCTCTACGAGGGCGGGGAATACTGGCTGTACCGTTACAAGAAGTACACCGATGTCCGGCTGGTGTTTGCCCCCGAACAGCAGACGGCATTCTTCGGCGGCGATCCGGACAATTTCACCTATCCGCGTTACGACATCGATTTCGCAGTGCTTCGTGTGTACGAAAACGAGCGGCCGGTCCAGAGCAAAGAATATTTGAAGTGGAATATACACGGAGCGGCGAATGGAGACCTTGTGTTTGTGTCCGGCCATCCGGGTTCGACAGAACGTGGCTTGACGGTCGCACAGCTCGAAACCGAGCGGGATGTGATCTATCCCATTCGCCTTGGACGCTACAAAAGGGAACTTCAAGCTCTTCGTGCTTATGCCGCTCGCGGTCCGGAGCAGACGCGACAGGCGACGGATGACATCTTCGGCCTTGAAAATACTCTGAAAGCCAGTACCGGCGAATACAACGGTATGGATAAGGCGCTGTTCGACAAGAAACGGAAAGAAGAGTCGGAACTGCGCGCTAAAGTTTCGGCGAACGCCGAGTGGAAGCGCGGATTTGGCGATGCATGGGACAGGATTGCGGGCGCGACAAAGAAGCAAATCGAGTTGTTCAAGCCTCAGCAGTTCCGCTCGATCAGTTCGGCGTCCAATCTTGCCGCCATGGCTCGGCAGATCGTCGTGTATGCTGCCGAAATTAAAAAGCCTGATGCTGAACGGTTGAACGGCTACCACGACTCGCAACTCGAAGAACTCAAGTTTTATCTGTTATCGCCAGCTCCGATTTATCCCGATTTCGAAGAATCTTCGCTCACGTTTTCACTGCAGGACTCGCTCGATCAGCTCGGGCCAAACGATCCATGGGTCAAAACAGTGCTCAACGGCAGGACGCCAGCGCAGGTTGCCTCCGAGGCCATACGAGGAACCAGGCTGGCCGATGCTGCCATGCGCAAGTCCCTTGTGGAGGGCGGTGAAGCGGCGGTAAATGCATCGACCGATCCTCTGATTGTGCTGGCGCGAAAAGTGGACCCCTTCTTCCGGGAGATTCGAAAACAGTACGAGGATAACGTGGAGTCGGTGGTTGCGACGGCCACCGAAAAGATTGCCAAGGCGCGATTTGCAATTTATGGAAAGTCGGTTTACCCCGATGCGACTTTCACGCTCCGTCTGGCATATGGAACCGTCAAGGGTTATCCGATGAACGGTACTATCGCGCCTCCGAAAACAACGTTCTACGGGTTGTACGATCGCTCTGCAAGTTTCGACGATAGGCCGCCTTTCAATCTGGTGCCGCGATTCGTTGAGCGCAGAGACAGAATCGATTTGTCGACACCCATGGATTTTGTTTCGACCGCGGATATCATCGGCGGAAATTCGGGCTCCCCTGTGATCGACCGGAACGGCGATTTTGTGGGAATTATCTTCGACGGGAATATCGAGAGCTTGACCGGCAATTTTGTCTATATCGAAGAGACAAACCGTGCAGTGGCCGTCCATGCTGCTGCCATCATCGAAGCTTTACGCAAAGTCTATGATGCCACCGCAGTCGCCAACGAGTTAGAGGGCAAGTAGCGGACATTGTAGGCGCGGTCTATGATCACAAGTGTCCAAGACGGGTTGGACGGGAAGCCGCAAAGTGGCGCGCGTAAAAATTTTGAATGTAGTGGATGCGATGTAAACCTGGTTTACCTTTAAAACTCGTGGACCCAGTCCCCGCCTAACTTAGGCGGGGACTATGCGACACTCGCACCGTTGCATGCGTCTCTATCTTGGACAGCTCTGGCCTATCACCGCGCCTGCAACTCAAAGATCTTCGGTGGTGGCGAATCAAATTGCATGAGCTTGCCGGTGTCGGGATGCAGGAAATCGAGATGTGCTCCATGCAATGCCATGCGCCGAATCGGATTGGTGCGGCTGCCGTAATTTTTGTCTCCGACAATCGGATTGCCATTTTCCGCGAGGTGCACCCGGATCTGGTGTTTCCGGCCGGTTTCAAGGCGGACTTCGAGAAATGTCGTCCTGGGAGTGCTTCGGAGGACGTGCACGTGCGTGATCGCGAGTTTGCCGACCCGCGTGTTCTTCGTTGAATACACCCGGTAGGCGGCATTTTCGGCCAGGTACGACCGGATCGTGAAATCCTTCGCTTTGACATGCCCCTCTACGACAGCGATGTATTTGCGTCCGGCGCTGTGGGTTTTGAATTGGTCCTGCAGCCGCTCCTTCGCTTCAATTGTTTTGGCAAAAACAAGCAATCCGGAGGCTTCCCGATCGAGACGATGAACAATGAAGAGTTTTTCCGGCCGCTTCTTCGCATGCAAGTACTCGCGCAGCAGGGCATAAGCCGTCTTGGAACGTTCCGTGGCCGTGGCCATCGTCAACAATCCCTCAGGCTTATCGACGACGATGACACTGGCATCCTCAAATACGATCTTCAGCCGATCGAGTACTCTCACTGCGAATCATGCCCCGAACAGGACGAGAGTTAGCACCGTCACGCTCAGTCCGGCTTTTGAGACGGTTGGCTTCCGGTTCACGCTGTTGCTTTGGGTTTAAACGCGGACCTGGCGGCCGAGTAAAGCGCCCACCAGACTTCCATCGTGACGAAAACGAACAGCGGCTCCCAGGTTAATCCACCGATGAAATGACCAATCGTATGGACCGCGATCGAAGAGCCAAATGAGTATTCGGTGGCATGGAATATCGTTTGGCGGCCCGATGCCCAGGTGTACGCCAGTGCAAGGACTTCGATGGTCATGTATGGCATGACGAGCAGGTACGCCGCCTTCAGGCGCTCCTTGTGCGTGGGAGCTGTAATGCCGAAGTAAACGGAGCCGGCGATCATAATCACCGTCATACTGAAATACTTCACGACATCATTGGGAAAGCCGCTCATATTCAGGATGAATCGCAGCACGCCCATCGCGCCGATCGCGATAATGAATCCCTTCATCGCTTTACTCATACCGGTGCTTGTAACAGGTTTTCAGGGCAAACTCGACGATTTTCGGCTCGGGAGTTTTTGAATTTCCGCTAACTTTTGTATAGATTGAGGCGCGAGGTGAATATCGTGAGGCGTTTTGCGTGGATTTTACTGCCGTTTGCATTGTTGCTCACGGCGTTACCGGCCTGGTCTCATCATTCGTTCGGCGCCGAATACGACGCCAATAAGCCGATTACCCTGACCGGCGTTATCACAAAAGTCGAATGGACGAACCCGCACAGCCATTTCTACCTTGATGTGACCGACGCGCAGGGCAAGGTGGTGAACTGGAAATTTGAAGGCTACAACCCCGCCGTGCTTCTCAGGATCGGCTGGAAAAAGGACACCACCTTGAAGCCGGGCGACAAAATCACCGTTTTCGGATGGCAGGCGCGAGACGGCGGAAATTGGGCACACTCCCGCGAAATTACTCTGGCGACCGGGAAAAAGCTCTTTTTCGGCCCTCCGGCTGGAACAGGCGACGGAGGTAACACTCCGGCTGTGGAGGTACCGTAATGCGAGCGGTCATCGCGGCAGGAATTTTAACGCTGCTGTTCTCGCCGTTGCGGCTTTCGGCGCAGCAGGCAATTCCCCGGCCCGCTGCGTCCGCTGTGAAGACGCCGGCCAAAAAAGCGATTCCACGAATGCCGGATGGGAAGCCCGATTTGACGGGCGTCTGGCAAGGCGGCAGCACACAGCGTGGAAACTGGGACGAAGCGAACACCGGGACGGGAGTCGGCGGCAGCGGACGTAATCCATCGGCTCCAGCCGCGCTTTCGTCCAACGACCGTCCGGCCGGCCGTGAGGGTGCGCCGTATCAACCGTGGGCAGCCCAGAAAGTCCTCGAAGCCTTCAATAGACGTGGGATCGACGATCCAACCTCAAGGTGTCTGCCGGCGGGGTTGCCGCGAACCGTGATGCTGGGCTTGTTCCCCCAGCAGTTCGTGCAGACTCCGACGCAGATCGTGATGCTTTATGAGTACATGAATGTGTTTCGAGTCATTCCGTTCAACGCGAAGCACCCCGATGATCTGCTCCCCAGTTATCTCGGTAATTCGGTCGCTCGCTGGGAAGGGGACACGCTGGTTGTGGACGTCACCGGTTTCAATGACAAATCATGGCTGGCCGGTACAGGCACATTCCATTCGGAAGCCTTGCATGTCACCGAGCGGTTTACCCGGGTCGACAAAGACCAGATCAACTATGACGTGACCATGGAAGACCCGAACGTTCTGACGAAACCCTGGACGCTGCACTCGACGCTGATGCTGCGCGAAGGCACGCGTCTCGAAGAATACGTCTGCGCCGAAAACAACATCGACCCCGACCGCTACGAAAAGCTGCTGAAGGACGGCGTCCACTTCTCGCGCTGAAAAGAGCTGAAAGAGGGACAGGTCACTTTTCGCGTCAAAAAGTGTTTCCAAAGGAAACAACTTTTGACGCGAAAAGTGACCTGTCCCTCTTTTCAGCGCATGACGGCGATGAAGACCCAGCCGACGGCGCAGAACACGCTTCCGGCGATGGCCCACATGGCGAGGAATTGCGCTTGAATCAGGAAGCCGGCGATGACGGGCGCCACGATCTGCGCAATCGCCATCAGCGATTGCATGAGGCCAATCACCATTCCCTGCCTATGACGGGAGGCGCGCATCGTGATCAGGCTGGTCAGGCTCGGTCGTAAGATCGCACTGCCAAAGGTCAGCAGCGCGATCGCGACCAGCAGCAGGGGAATGCCGTGAACGCCTGCCATCAAGGCAAAACTCAAGGCCATCGTGGCGAACCCGGCCTGGACCAGGCGGCTTTCGCCAAACATTTTGACGAGCCGGCCCATGCCTCCGCCCTGAATGATCACGCCGATGAATCCGGAAAATGCGAACAGGTACCCCACTTCCTTGGTTCCGAACGGCAATCCGTTGTGCGTAAAGCGCCGCTCAGCGAAAAGCGCAAACCCCGAGAAGAAGGTGCTGAAGGCAAATGTGAAGGCGAAGAACTGCCAGAGGAGCGGCCCGAGTTGAGCGTCTTTGAAAGAATCGACCATCGATCCCCAGCGTGACATGCCGCCCTCCAGCTCCGGGTGCGGATGCGGCACAACCGACGGCAGCAGGAAGTAGGTGCACATGATGCTCGTGAACGACAGCGCTGCCGCCGCGAAAATAGGATACGTGTTATCGAACTGAGCCAGATAACCGGAGATTCCGGGGCCGAGCAGGAATCCCATGCCGAACGCGATGCCGATGATACCGAACGATTTGGCGCGGTTTTCCGCCTCGGTCACGTCGGCGATGTAGGCTTGCGCTACCGTCAGATTGCCTGCAGTCAATCCATCGATGATCCGGGCCAGGAACACCACCCACAGCGTGTGAGCGAAGCCAAGAATCAGAAAGCCAATGCAAGTGCCGACCTGACTCACAAGCAGGACCGGCCTCCGGCCGACGCGGTCGGATAAGTGGCCCAGCGGCGGACCGGCGATCAGCTGGCAAATGGCATACGCGGAGACGAGCAAGCCGACGACCCGTGGCGTGGCTCCCATCGATTCCGCATAAAAGGGAAGTAATGGAAGGATGATGGTCAAGCCCAGGACGTCTACAAGAACAATCAGAAAAATCGAGAGCAGTGGCGACGACTTTTTCATGAGGGAGACGATTCACTCCTCTTGCGCTTCAAAAATCCCATCCAAGGATATCGTTCCGTCTGGCTTGCCAGGAAGGCGCAACCTAACAGGACGAAACTCTCGAAATAGGCCAGCAGCAGGAATGTGACGGAAGTTGCGAACGGACCTTGGGTCGATCCGAGCTGGGGAATGGTATGGATGTAGATGATGCGCACAAGCTCAGCCATTATGCCCGCCAGAATCGCTGCGGGAAGAACCTGTCTCGCATCGATCTTTGTATTCGGTAAAAATTTATACAGCGCAAACACGCTGACCACGAAGAAACACGTCATTGTGACACGAATGACGGCGAATCGCATGGAGGCGCGAATAATTTCGAATGGCAGGTAATTCACGAGCGTATGAAGGGCCGTCGAGATGGAGAGAAACACCAGCCCTAACGCGGTGCATACCAGCGTCAGACTGAAGCCGACAAGCTGATTCAGCCAGTAGGGCCGGTCCTTCTGAACGTTCCACAGCCGGTTCAGTCCGGTTTCGAGTGGAATGAAAATACCCGCCGCCCCGAGTAAGACCCACAGCAGAGAACTCATGCCCGTGCGCCGGCCCATTTGCGTCAGCCGGACTGCCAGGTTGTAACTGACTGAACCTCTGTCGACCGGGAAATAAGACTGTACTGTGGCCAGCAACACGCTGTAGGCATTGTCCCAGTGCAGAATCCTTTTGAAAATGGCCAGCATCACGAGGCACGACGGAAAAAAACCAAGCAGCGCTGCCGCCGCCAGGGCGAGGCAAAATGCGTGCGTTTCGGTCTGAAGAACCAGATAGCGGAACAGCGGTATCAGATTCTTGATTTCTTGTGACAGGCGGCGCCGAAGCTCCTGGTCGATGATCATTCGACCCTAGTGTAGCGTCCCGGCCAGATAAATTGTTGGGGAAGGAATCACAGGAAGCTTCAAAAAGGCTTAGCGCTGCTGCGCCGCAACCAGACAGCGGTAGTAACCTGAGACCACGGACGCAGCCGAAGTTCGTCATGAGACGTAAGGAGCAAAGTCCCCGCCTAAGTTAGGCGGGGACTTACCCCATTCAACGTCCCACCCAGAATCAACTCGGACAACCCCGACGGTTCGTCGCTTTCTTCCAAAAAACTGGTTAAAAAAAACTAAAACTTTCAGCCTTGTTACACAGCGGGAAATCCATTGTGCGTCATGTGCGTCATGTGCGTCATGTGCGTCATGTGCGTCATGTGGTTTGTTACCTCTTCCCCTTATCGCTGCGAGACCCGTTCGTCGGTTCGCCCTTCGATCTGCAATTCGTTCTTGACGCTGAATACGCCGGAAACCTGATTTGCCCTGATGTTGGCAAGATCGCTGTCGCTTTGCGTGGCAACAACTCCCTTCAGCGTGACATTGCCATTCTTCACAATGATGTGAATGGGTGGGACAGATTGAGTCGCATACCGGAACAGAGGGGAGTTATACGAAAAAATCGCCCGGTACTCCGCGATCCGGATTTGGTCGTCCAGCGGCGACAGCGGCAGCACTTCAATGTTATCGACCACACGTGTGGCGGCTTCGAGACCCTTCACGCGCGATTCGGCATCGTCCTTCAAGGTTGGACGAGTTACCTGGCCCATCAAGGTTACCGTGCCGTCGGGCTTGACTTCGGCCTGGAGCCAGTCAAACACGCTGTAATAAGGCAGCATCACCAGCTGGTGCCGTATTTCCTCGCCTAATGCTTCCGTTCGGCGATCGTCGCGGGTGGCAATTAACTGTAGTCTATTCTGCGTTTTACTCTGCTGAGCGCCGTAAGCCGGGATCGACGTCAGCAGAGCGGACGACATCGCCAATACCGCGATTTTCAGTACTAAAGATTGGATTCGCATCGTTCTCCCCTCCTGCCTGATCTGCAAAAGTTCCTAAGGAATTAGATGCGGATAGATGTAATCCGTTTCTGAAGGGAAGTAGGAGGCCTGCTACCAGGAGCCCGACAATAACGATGGTTATGCCATTTGTATTCCAGCGAACACCGCGGACAAATGGCGGGTTCAACCACATTCCGAATTCATCGAACGTCAAACCTACACCCAGGCCATAGAGCAGCGCTATCCACGGTCTGGCGCCTTCATTTCGAAGTATAAGAGCAAGATAGCCGGCTATCACCAGAATGAAAATGCCGTAGACGTAGTGATGGACATGCATTCCCGGAACGGGTTCCCAATGAATCCGGGGGAAAAACAAACTGAAAATTCGGGCGCCGGCAACACTCAGGAGAAACGCAAGGGCGATGCCCGCCGGAGGAGCCTTCGAGGCCACACGGTGAAACATTGGAGACCCAAGTATATCAGGCGACCTGCCGGCGACGCGAGGGGCCACCCGCCCCGCGGGTTTTGCGCAGCAAACGTATCGCTGCGATCACCGTTGCCACCACGGCAAAAACGAAAAGGCCGATGCCGATATATTCGAAAGTTGGCGATTGCAGCCAGCCGATGATCTGCTTTCCGTAAAAAAATGCCAGTACGGCCTCGACGCCGAATCGCAGCAAACGGGTCACTCCGAGGGTCAAGAAGAAGAGCGGGGTGCTGACCTCGAGCGCTCCTGCGGCGAGAATGCAGGCAGTGAACGGAAACGGCGGCGGGATCAGATCCAGGACGGCCAGCGCAATCGCTCCCTTATCTTCGATCCGCCGGCGGATGCTCTCCAGGCGACCCTTTGAAACGAAGTGTTCCAGCCCCGGTTCACCCAGGCGGCGGCCGATATAAAAGGTAACGGCCGCACCACATAACGAACCCAGAGATCCCACAATCGGGTACAGCCAGAACAAGTCCCGATGTCGCGATACCAGAACGATGATCGCGATATCAACAGCCAGAGGTAAAATGACGACCAGCGTCGAGTCGAGTGCGGCGATTAACCACAAGCCCCACCACGACATAAGGCCGGCAAAAATGGATATGAAAAAACCGCGCAGCATGGGTTAAACTAGTATTACCATTTGCCCAAAACCCACGTACTACCCGGGTTTCAGATCTCCTTCATAAAGGACGCTTTCTATTGATGCTACAGCAATCGATGGCCCTTTGGATCGCACAGTACGGCTATTCCGCGATATTTTTCCTGCTTGTCGGTGGAATCGTCGGCGTTCCGGTGCCTGACCAGCTGGTGCTGGTTATTTCCGGGTATCTCGTTTTAACCCATTCTTTAAGTCTCGTTCCGACGCTGCTGGCTGCGGTGCTGGGCACCGTAATCGGCATCAGTTTGAGTTATGCGATTGGCCGAGGGTCGGGTTCATACCTTTCCAGAAGCCGTTTTGCTGCCGGGCGGCTCGAGAAGGCAAAGGAATGGTTCGAGCGCTTTGGCGGCTGGACGCTGGTTATTGGTTATTTCATTCCGGGCATTCGCAATCTGATTGGCTTTACGTCTGGAATGATGCGTTTGAAATTGCGTCATTTTGCGCCCTATGCATATGCCGGAGCAGTTCTCTCTTCCGTAACCTGCGTTCTGATGGGTTACTTCTTGGGAGCGCAGGCCGACTGGGTGCTTGCTTCGGCGAGCCGGCTGGCGCTGGTCAGCGTTGCAGCTGCGACTCTGTTCTTTATCCGCAAAGCGATGCGAAACGGCACTCCCGATGCCATGAAAAGAGCGCCTAGTCCGATAGCGATCAGCGGAAGTCTCGTCGAATAGTTCCAATTGATGTGGCGTCCGGCATAGTACCCGAAGGTCACAAAACTGGCCGAGGAGATCAGTGCGCCGGAATAAGCGAACCGCATGAAAACGTGCATGCGCAGTTTTGAAGCGCCAGCCACGTAGCCCATGAGATTCCGTACGCCAGGAATGAAGGGGCCAACAACGAGCACCCAGCGCCCCAGATTCTGGAACCAGTGCTGTACGCGAAGGATCTTTTCGTCGTCGATCGAGAGCCATCGTCCGTAACGCTTCACCATGAAGTCGCTGGATGTTCGGCCGAGAACATAGCTCACCGTCAACCCTCCGGCGCTGCCTATTGCGGCGATCGCCAGTGTGGGAACCAGTCCTAAGACATTCTTAAAAGCCAGATAACCTGAAATGACCAGGAGCCACTCGTCGGGCACAGGCAACCCGATAATTCCGAAAATCAGCAGAAAGAAAATCCCAAAGTACCCGTAGTTGGTGATCCAGTGGATGATTGCGTTTTCTGTCATGCGGCCTTTCACTTTCGGAGACGCAAAGGTACTTGCAGGCAGAATGCCAATCGATATACAGCGCGTCTAAGGGGTTTTTCTGCCATGTGACCCGAGAGATTCGACGAATGGCCGCAAGAATAGGTTTTAGAATGCTCCTATCGGTCGGCTTCCCTCTAATCGAGTGGCTAAACATTTTTCCGGAGTGAGCAAACTTTGCAGGTGTTTTGTATCCGCTGCTACGCAGTTTTGTGCAAATATTCCACAAAACGGAATTCAAGGGGAACGAGAGAACTCCAATGAAGATGTTGCGTGCGTCACTACTGATCTGCGTTGCGGCGATTGTCGTCTATGCCCAGCAAGCTTCGATCACACCCGAATTGTTGAGGACGTGGCTCACGTATCTTTCTTCCGATGATCTCGAGGGCCGTGCGACGTTTTCGGAGGGGCTTGGCCTGGCTGCCGCGTATATCGCCGATCAATTGAAGGACGCTGGAGTGAAACCGGGAGGCGATCACGGTGCGTATTTTCAGCGCGTCGAGGTGCTCGGAGTCAAAAGCACGAATCACTCGAGCGTGACGGTCGAAGTAAACGGCCAGAAGCGGACGTTTAATCAAGGTGAAGGTGTGCGCTTTCCTGCAAACGTCGGCGGGAAGCGGACTGTGACGCTGGATCAGGTGGAATTTGTTGGATACGGATTGGATCTCGACAGCAATCACAACGATTACAAAGGCGTTGATGTGAAGAACAAGGTGGTGGTCTGGTTGGGCAATCGCGGCCCGAAAGGCACCGATCCACAGCAGGCCGGCCGGCTCTTGCGTGCTCGCGCCTCTTTTGCGTCGGAGGAGATGGGGGCTGCGGCGACCATTGCGCCGCCGTCCGATGCCCGCGGACAACGGGGCCAGCCGGCGAATCCACCACAGGCCCCGGGCGGTCGTGGCGCTCCGCCGCAACCCGACTTCACGACAGTACAGCGGCTGGACGCACCCGTAAGCCCAGCGGTGACAGCGACAGACGATTTTCTCGAGTTTCTCTTCAGCGGCTCCGATTTGAAGTATGCGGATCTGAAAACAAGAGCCGAGCAACAGGAAGAGTTGCCAGGATTTGCCCTGAAGGGCGTGACTCTGACCTTCAATCTCGACGCCGACTATCGAACCGTCGTTACGCGCTACACTCGCAACGTGATCGGGATTGTCCCAGGCACCGACAGCAAACTGAAGGATACTTATGTGGCATTCGGTGCACACTACGACCACATCGGATATACACAGGGTCTGCTGCCAGACGGGCAAACCGATCGGATCAACAACGGCGCCGATGACGACGGTTCAGGTACGGCTGCGTTGATCGGAATTGCCCGCGGCTTCGCGCACGCGCCAAAGACCAGGCGGTCGCTGATTTTCGTATGGCACGCTGGCGAGGAATTGGGTGAATACGGCTCCAAGTATTTCACGGATTATCCTGCGGTGCCGCTGGACAAGATCGTCACCCAACTCAATATGGATATGATCGGGCGCAATCATGACAACCTCGAATCCGAGGCCAATACGGTCTATCCCGTAGGTTCCGATCGGATCAGCAGCGAATTGCACAATGTCATGATTGACGCCAATGCAAGCCTCAGCAAGCCGTTGACGCTGGATTTCGCTTTGAACGATCCGACCGATCCGGAACGTGTGTACTATCGCAGCGACCACTACAACTATGCGGTGAAAGGGATTCCTGTCATTTTCTTTACCACGAATCTCCATCCCGACTATCATCGCGTGACGGATTCCGTTGAGAAGATCAATTTTGAGAAAATGACCCGCATCGCGCAATTCGTCTATGAAACGGGACGCCGCGTCGCCAATCTGGATCATCCGCCGGTTCGCGACTTCAAGGGCCCGCGTCTCGGGAAAGGCGCCAATGGGAAGATTTGAAACAAAACGAGGGACAGGTCACTTTTCGCGTCAAAAAGTGTTTCCTTTCGAAACACTTTTTGACGCGAAAAGTGACCTGTCCCTCGTTTTCGCATTAATGTTTCTTTTTGTAACGGTTCCGGCATTCGGGCAGGGGGGCCGGGGCGGGCAGCGGGGGCAGCCTCCACAGACCCCTAAGGCCGGGGCTCCAATTGATCTTACGGGCTACTGGGTTTCGATCGTGACCGAGGACTGGCGATGGCGGATGGTCACGCCGGCCAAAGGCGACTTCGCCAGCATTCCGACGAATCCAGCCGGCGTTGCCGAAGGTCAGAAGTGGGATCCTGCCAAAGATGAAGCCGCCGGAGAGCAGTGCAAATCCTATGGTGCGGCCGCGATCATGCGTGTGCCGACGCGACTCCATATTACCTGGGACAACGATACGACCTTGAAAGTCGAAACCGACGCGGGACAGCAGACGCGCCTCTTTCATTTCGGGGAATACCAGCCTGGCGCCGCTCCGACCTTACAAGGGAATTCGGTTGCAAGCTGGGAAACCGCCGGCGGCCGTCGCGGCGGACCGGCCGCGGGAGGTAATCTCAAGGTGGTGACGACGGGGTTGAAACCCGGCTATCTGCGCAAGAACGGCTATCCTTACTCGGAGAAAACCACGGTCAGCGAGTTTTACGATCGGACGAGCGAGGCCAATGGAGATACCTGGCTCATCATCACAACGATTGTGAACGATCCCGTGTACCTCAACCAGGAATTCATCACCAGCACGCATTTTAGAAAACTGCCGGATGCGGGGGGGTGGAATCCGCAACCCTGCACCGCCAGATAGCGGGAACGCACGACAAATGAGCACAATAACGCTGAAGGTTAACGGCCGATCCCACATGGTGGACGTCGATCCGACAACGCCGTTGCTGTACGTCCTGTCGGACGATCTGGCATTGCGTGGCCCGAAGTTCGGATGTGGCCTCGGGCAGTGCGGCTGTTGTACGGTCATCGTCAAAGGACAAGCGGTGCGCTCCTGCGTTACGCCGGTGTCGAGCGTTGCCGGCGGCGAGATCACCACGCTGGAAGGGCTCGGCTCCAGCGACAAACCTCATCCGATTCAGAAAGCCTTCATCGATGAGCAGGCCATGCAGTGCGGTTTTTGCGTTAACGGCGTGATCATGACGGCCAAAGCGTATCTCGACCGGAATCCCAAGGCGTCGGACGCCGACATCCAGCAGGCCCTGTCGGGTGTCCTTTGCCGCTGCCATGCGCACACGCGGATGGTCCGGGCCATTAAACGGTATGCGCAGGGAGGGAAAGCATGACCGTATCGCGGCGCGGTTTTCTGAAGACCTCCGGTGCGCTGATCGTCACATTCAGCATGACGCCGGAATCGATGTTTGCGCAGCGGCTGGATGGCGCCAGCAGCAATCAGCTCGACGCCTGGCTCTCCATCAACTCCGACGGGACGGTGACGGCATACACGGGCAAATGTGAACTGGGACATGGCTTGTACACCGCACAGACGCAATTGATCGCCGAAGAGCTGTCGGTCGCGTTTAACCGGGTGAAGCTGATCCAGTGCGATACGGCGTTGACTCCGGATCAGGGCACAACCTCGGGCGCGCAATCCCACCCGACGAATTTCAACCAGGGCGCGCTTGCCCTGGCAGGCGCGACTGCGCGCGAAGCACTGTTCCAGATGGCGGCGACGCGTTTCGCCGTGCCGGCGGATCAACTGACGGCGAGAGATGGTGTTATCGCCCTTAAATCGGATTCTTCGAAGAAGGTCACGCTATGCCGAACTCGTCGGCGGGAAGAAATTCAATCTCACCCTCAACAATCGAGCCAAACGGAAAAACCCCGCGGAGTGGACAGTCCTCGGGACGCCGGTGCCGCGCATCGAAATTCCGGCGATGGCGACCGGTGAGTTCGAATATGTCCACAATGTGCGCCTGCCCGGTATGCTGTACGGCCAGGTGGTGCGGCCGCCCGCCGTGGGAGCAAACGTGATGAATGTCGACGAGCAGCTCGCTCACGGCCCTTCCTGGCGTGGTCAAAGTCGTCGTTAAAAAGAATTTCGTTGGCGTTGTTGCCGAGAAACCGTGGCAGGCGATGCAGGCCGCGAACAAACTGAAAGTCACCTGGACAACGGGATCGGGCCTGCCGAAAAACGCCGAAATTCACGATTATCTGCGGAACCGGAAGCCGACGCGTGACACCTACCTGGTCGACTCGAAGGATGTCGACGAAAGGCTCGCTCAGGCCGCGAAGGTCGTCAAGGCAACGTATTACTATCCGTATCAGATGCACGGTTCGATGGGAACCTCGTGCGCAGTTGCCGACGTGCAAGGCGGAAAGGCCACCATCTATTCTCCGACCCAGGCGGTATATCCGCTTCGCAGCACAGGTGGCAATGCTGCTCGGGATGCAGCAGGAGAACGTGCACGTTATCTTCAGGATGGGCGCCGGATGTTACGGCATAAACGGCGCGGATACCGTCTCGTACGACGCTGCGCTGCTGTCGCAAGCCGTCGGCAAACCCGTCCGCATTCAGCTGACGCGGAAAGATGAAATGGCGTGGGAGAACTACGGCCTCGCCTTCGTCATCGATCAGCGGGTGGGCGTCGACAAAGACGGCAACATCATCGCCTGGGACTATGAAGGATGGTCGCCGACGCTGGGCGGCCGGCCGGGGAACAATAATCCAGGGAATGTCGTGACCGGCTTTCTTGCGGGCTTTCCACCTGCCGCGTTCGCTGCCAGAACGCCGGCGCCGGACCCAACAAATTTTGGCAATAACAGTAACGCTGTACCGTCTTATCTTTCCGGAACGGTGAACGGGCGCGCCGGCGGGACCGGCAAGATTCGAAGTGAGCGGGTTTTGTCGCACGATGTGCCGTCTCCCTTCTTCACCGGGCCATTGCGCTCGCCGGCCCGTCTTCAGAACACTTTTGCCCATGAGTCCTTCATGGATGAAATCGCCGCGGAACTGAAGGCAGACCCGGTAGAATACCGCCTGCGCCACCTCGAGGATTCGCGTTTAGCGGACGTCGTGAGGGGCGCTGCCCGGGCAGCGAATTGGGACTCGAGACCATCGCCTCGTTATTCCGGGCGTCGCAGCGGCGTGGTCAGCGGTCGCGGCATTTCATGTGTGCTGTATGAAGGCGATAACGGTTATTGTGCCGCCGTGGCGGAAGTGGACGTCAATCAGGACACCGGGCATGTTGCCGTCAAACGGCTCGTCATTGCGAATGACGTCGGACCGATTTCCAACCCCGACGGGCTGAAAAATCAGCTCGAAGGAGGGGCCTTGCACGGTGTGAGCCGGGCGCTGAATGAAGAAGTGACCTGGGATGATCAGAAGGTAACGTCGATCGACTGGAGAACGTATCATCCATTACCAGTCGGAGCCGATGTGCCGAAAATCGAGACGGTTCTGATCAACCGCCCGGAGGCGCGTGCCACAGGCGCGGGGGAGACCGCTGTGACCGTTGTGGCCGCGGCCATAGGAAACGCGGTTTTCGACGCAACTGGAGTTCGTTTGAGACAGATTCCCTTCACGCCCGAACGGGTGAAGGCCGCATTAGCGAAATAGAAAGTGGAGTTGTAGTAATGCTTTTAGCTTTGACCGTAACCACCATTGTCGTGGCTGTCGTGATCGTGTTTTCGGTGATTGCGTACTGTTTAAACAGGCTTAATCAATCCTAGTCCGCAGTAAACGGGCAACCAGGGGAAGAAACCACAAGAAGCACAAAGAGGCACAGAACCAGATTTCTTGTGCCTCTTGTGCTTCTTGTGATTCCTTCCCCTGAACAGTATTGGGGCTAGAACGCGTTGCCGAGGAAAGGCAACATATGTCCGAAGAACAGAATTCCGATCCATAGGAAGATGGCCGATGCTGCCATCACCTTGGCTCCAAACGGCGCCTCATCTTCCGCTCCCACCGTCCACGGTTCATCGAGCAACATGAAGTACAGAACGTTGAGCGCGGCAAGCACCACGAAGATCATCTTCCAGTAGAAGATCGGATTTTTCGTGTATTGCTGCGGCGCGCCGATGAAGAAGAACATTCCGGTCAGTCAGATTCAGCGCAAATCCCAACATTCCAAGGGGAAGCAGTTGGTATAGGGCCGCAAACGAGATCTTTTTCGCCATCCCCAGCATCCGCAGATCCACCAGCAGAACCGTTGTGAACAGCATGCTCAATCCCACGAAGTGGAGCGTTTCGCAGGACGGCCAGACCCAGGTGTGGCCGGTTACGAAAGAACCGAAATCACGGGCAGTACCGGTTGCCTCGGCGTCGGCAGTTGCGGGAGCCGCGGGGACCGCCTGGATCTCGCTGTGCCGGATCTCGCCTCCGAGATTTGCCGTACGGGCCATTGCTGCAAACGAAATCAAGGACAGGATCAGGATGACGGGTGTGGTCCAGCCGGCAACGCGGCGGATGACACGGTATTGCCATAGCGAAAGCCAGGCCAGAAAACCAGTGATCTCCATCACCAGGAAGGCCCACATTGCGGCATCTTCATGTGCGCGGATCAGGCTTGATTGAATGCCTTTGTCTTTCAGGACCTCTTCGGCGGCATTGCCACTCATATAGGTAGGAATGGCCACCGCTGCGATCAGGAACAGAATGACGAGGCTGGCCCGTTTGAGGTCATCCTTCTTTCCGATCATTGCGGCGACATACAGCGCGATGCCGATGCCGAACCCGATTGTCGGAAAGTGATTCAATAAAAGGTGTACGTGCGCCAGATTCATAATGTTATTTCGTCAGGCCGCTGACGGGACCGACGTAGGCCAGCAAGCGGCCGGCGGTGATCGCGCCCAACCAGCAAATGAGTGAAGTCACCGCCAGAATTTTCGTGTTCATCGAGGGGGGAACTTTGTCGATCAGCGGATCGCCAAAAACGCGTTTCCTCAAAGCTCGCAAGTTAATGACGGCGAGTGCGATGAACACCATTTTCACGTAAAAGTCGGGGTTCACCATCTTCGTCGTGGCATCCGCAGCCAGCAGGATGATTCCGGTGGCGGCGTTGATCCAGAAGCCGACCCAGAAAACGGGGAGAAACCTTTCCAGTGGCGCCAGCGGCATGGCGGGAGCGAATCCCAGAACCCGCAAATTGATCCCGCCGTTGATCCCCACCACGATTCCCATACCGATGGTGTGGAGAAGAAGAATGCTTGGAAAGGCAAAGACTGAACTCGACCCGACGACCCACTGGGAGAAACCGCTTTGCTCAATAGCTCTAAGAAAATCCATCATAAATGCATGTCCCGAAGTTCTGGCACGCTAACATGCACCGTATCTCAAGTCAATGGCTCGAATGGGTGCGGCGCGCGACCCGTCGTTCAGGAGGCGCTATTATACTCGGCTCACTGATCTAAAATCAGGCCGCAGGCGCGGGCTTTCAGCCCACGTTCAAATTCAAAACAGAAATTTGTTTCAGGTGCGGTCTATGACCGCGCCTGCAGGCACAAACCTATTTCTTGCCGCTGAGGCTTTTGTAAGCCGCTTCCACAAACATGTCGGTGGTCCAGGCACCGGTCGTCGAGCCATAAAGCGGGTCGTAGTCGCGAGTTGGTTTTGCGGTTTTGACCTGCTCCAGGGACATGCCTTTCTTGATCATGTCCTGAATTCGATCGCGAATGATGGTCACCATGTCCCGATACTCGACGACATCCGCCTCGTCGCAGAGTCTGCCGTGACCGGGGATGACCATCGTCCCACCTTCCTGCTTTTCGGCGGGGATGGTGATGTCCAGGATGAAATTCAGGGCGTCAACGACGCCATTCAGACTTCCACCGTTCTGAAGGTCGATGACAGGATAATTCGTCGTCGTGAAGATATCTCCGGTGAGGACGACATCGGAGCGGCGGAAGAAAACGATGCTGTCGCCATCGGTATGGGCCGATTTCGGGTGGAAGAGTTGCAACGCTTCGCCGTTGAAGAAAAGCTCTTTAGTATCGCCGAAATAAGTATCCGTCGGCCACGCTCCGGTGGGCGTCGGGGCTTGCGCGCCGCTGGGAGCGCTCATCCGCTTCAGGACGTTTTCGTGAGCGTAGATCGCGGCGCCTTCAGCGGCGTCGGAAATGTTGCCGGCGACGTTTCCGCCGGTAATGGTTTTGCCCATGGCGCGGGCTTTCTCATTGCCGCCGGTGTGGTCCGGATGGAAATCGGTGTTGACGATGAACCGGAGCGGCCGGGCGGTGACCGGCTTCGCGAGTTGTTTCACTGCGGCGAGTGTCTGGTCCGTCATTCTGGCGCTGCCGGTGTCGACCATCAACACGCCGTCGCTGCCGATTTGTGCCGCCATGTTGCCGTCGGGAGTGACGAGCATGTAGACGTTTCCCTGAACAGGCAGGACGTGCACCTCGGGCTTTTGTTGGGCGTATCCAGGACTGGACAAGACTGCCAGCGCGAAGGCCGCGCGCACCAGCATCCTCATTTCTGGCCTGCCTTCATTTTCTGCTGAAATTCGGGATACATGGTCTCGGCTCCACCCCGGGCAGCGGTTTCGGGGAGATTGTATTTCTTCGGGAATTCGCCGAGGAATGAGTTGGCGCCAAACAAGTGGTGTGGAATGGAACCTTTCGGACGATCGACTTCAACGACTGTGTCGCAGGGATACGGTGCAATCTGCTGCCGTGGATCCATCACCCAGTTTGTCGTCCGGACGAACGGTTCGGTCAAATAGACGGGATCCGTAACGATGCTCACCAGCGTCAGGTAATCGCCGTGGCGGATCCAGTGTTCCGTCAATGTTGCGCGGTCGCTTCTGGGAATACCGTTGCGGCGGATCCAGCCGGTCTTCAGGTGAGTCGTCGTGACGGTCAATATGTCACCTTCCCATTTGCCTGTCGAAAAGCCTTGCCAGGTGTGTGCCGCATAATCCGGCGGATGCTCGCGTCCGTCCATCCAGATGGTTCGTTCGGGCGCTTGCCAGGAGATATGGGTATGAAACGCGATCACTTGCTGCGAATCCTTATCGA
Source organism: uncultured Acidobacteriota bacterium (assembly GCA_963738025.1). Lineage (GTDB taxonomy): Bacteria > Acidobacteriota > Terriglobia > 20CM-2-55-15 > 20CM-2-55-15 > 20CM-2-55-15. Next base: position 146,178 of record CAVTWA010000025.1, read on the forward strand.
CTTCCTTCCAGAAGCGCAGATTCGCCGGACCGCGCGGTCCGTAATCGGCTGGATGCGGTTTGCATTGGTGCTCCGGTAACGTGAGCAGAGACGCATCCCAGCTATCGCCTCTCAGTCTTGCTGCGTCGTTGATGGGCAGGCCGAGGTAATCGCCGATCTCCGGTCCGGCAAGGCGTTCCGGCTGATCTTCATGAAAGCGAGGCGCCCATTCCCCCGAAGGATCGATTTGCGCAAAAGCCGGCAAGCTGACCAGGGCCAATACGACGATCGCAATGAGTCGGAATTTCATATCTATGCTCCCGAAGTTGCGTCCAATGTTAACCCAACGTTTCGCGCCTGCCTGGTAAAAAAACGGCCGTTTTGAAGCAGCGTGATTCCAGGTAGAATACGCGCGAAACCGCAATTACAAAAGAGGAGATGCAATGACGAATCCTGCTCCGGCCCCCAACCCCACCGCTTCGCGGACTCGGCCGTTTACTTCACAGGAATATTTTGAGAGTCTTCGCGACGGTCGCGAGATCTGGATTTACGGTGAGCGGGTCAAGGATGTCACGACGCACCCCGCATTCCGCAATACCGTTCGCATGCTCGGCCGTTTGTATGACGCACTGCATGACGAGCGGAAGAGCGTGTTGTGCACTGAGACCGATACCGGCAGCGGCGGCTATACGCACTGGTTCTACAAGGCGCCGCGAAGTGCGGAAGAATTGGTTGCGTCTCGCGACGCCATCGCCGAGTGGGCGCGGGTCACTTATGGATGGATGGGCCGGAGCCCGGATTACAAAGCGGCATTCCTCGCCACTCTAGGCGCCAACCCCGACTTCTATACGCCATTCCACGAAAATGCGCGCCGCTGGTACAAGAAAGTTCAGGAAGAGGTGACTTTCGTCAATCACGCGATCGTCAATCCGCCGGTGGACCGCAACAAGCAATTGGAGGAAGTGCGTGACGTTTACATGCACGTGGAGAAGGAGACCGATGCTGGTCTCGTCGTCAGCGGCGCCAAAGTCGTCGCCACCACCTCCACCCTCACGCACTATAACTTCATCGCCAACAACGGCGCGCTCCCAATCAAGACCAAGGATTTTGCCTTCGTCTGTATCGTTCCAAATAGCGCGCCAGGGGTGAAGCTGTTTTGCCGGCCTTCCTATGAATTAACGGCAGCCACCGTGGGCAGTCCTTTTGATTACCCGTTATCCAGCCGCCTCGATGAAAACGATTCGATCATCGTTTTCGACAAAGTCTTCGTGCCGTGGGAAAACGTCTTTGCCTATGGAGATATCGAGAAGGTCAACCACTTCTTTCCGCGCTCAGGGTTCCTGCCTCGCTTCATGTTCCACGGCTGCACGCGGCTTGCAGTAAAACTGGATTTCATCGCGGGACTGCTGCTGAAATCCGTGGACGCCACCGGAGCCAAAGAATTCCGCGGCGTTCAAGCGCAAGTCGGGGAAGTGCTGGCATGGCGCAACATGTTCTGGGGCCTGACGGATGCCATGGCACGAGCCACCACGCCCTGGACGCCGGGTTATGTTTCGCCGAATCTCGACTACGGACTTGCGTACCGGGTCGCAACGAGCACCATCTATCCGCGGCTGAAGGAAATTATTCAGAATGTGCTGGCCAGCGCACTGATCTATTTGCCGTCACATGCCTCGGACTTCAAGGTTCCTGAGGTCCGGAAGTATCTCGACCAGTATGTGAGGGGATCGAATGGATACGATTCAGTCGAACGCGTCAAGTTGATGAAGCTGATGTGGGAGGCGGTTGGCACCGAATTCGGCGGCAGGCACGAGTTGTACGAGCGGAACTACTTCGGAAATCACGAAAGCATCCGTTTCGAAACGCTGCTGGCGGCTGAAGGATCCGGACAGGCCGCGAAGTATAAAGGTTTTGCAGAGCAGTGCATGGCCGAGTATGACCTGGATGGGTGGACGGTTCCGGACCTCATCAACCCCGATGATGTAAATGTGTTTAAAAAACACTAGAGCGCTTCGCGCTCGCTTACAGGCGCGGTCATAGACCATACGTGTCCAAAACAGAATGGACGGGAAGCCGCAAAGTGGCGGCTTGTCAGGTTTGAATGCAGTTGGTTGCAATGTAAACCTGGTTTGGGTGTAACGAGGTGGACACCAGTCCCCGCCTAACTTAGGCGTCACCCCTGCATCCGTCTCAATCTTGGACAGCTCTAATCTATGACCGCGCGTGTTTCGTTCACGCGTGTTTCGTTCATTCGAGATAAAGCGCGCGGTCATAGACCGCACCTGCATGGACCATCCAAAACTTCCATACATTGAGCTCGCATTTCTTCTCTCGCTCCTTCGTTTTCATCAAGAAAATTTGGCAGTGAATTTGCAGGACCCGGCGGCGAAAGGGAACAATCTAATGAATAGAGGAGTATTCGTAGGACTCGATATTGATCGCGGTACCCTCCAGGCTGCCGTCCGGCCGGCGGGTCAAAAATGGTTTGCAAACACGAATGATTCTGGCATTTCCGAGATTGCCCATGTCCTGGCATCTGTCCAACCGGAAATCATCGTGCTTGAGGCCCAGGGTGGTGTCGAATTGCCTGTCGCAGGAACTCTGGCCACTACAGGGCTCCCTCTTGCTTTCGTCTCGCAACGGAACGTGCGCGACTTTGCGAAGGCGATCGGACAGCCACGACGGGAACGCAATCATGCGGAGTTACTGGCTCATTTTGCCGAGCTTGTCCAACCCGAGGTGCGGCGGATCCCGGCGAATGTGGTGGAACAGTTACAGGCGTTAAAGGCGCGTCAGCGCGAGATGATGAATATGCTCGACGCCGAACGGGCTCGGCTGAATACGCACGTCATTTCTGTGCAGCGCAGTGTCCGAAATCACGTCAATTTTCTGGACCGCTGCTTGGCCTGCCTTGCCGAGGAAATCAACCAGACTGTTCGAGCGAGTTCGATATGGCGGTGATATATTTTGACGCACAGAATGTTTGGCGTCAAAAAACCGACTATCGGTATGCTCCACGTTCCGGCTTTGCCCGGAGCGCCGCTTAACAAGCTCGATCTGGAAGCGATTGCTGCCTGGGTGCTCGACGACGCCAGGGCTTTGGCCGAGGCCGGCGTCGATGCCTTGCTGCTTGAAAACTTTGGAGACATACCCTTCTATCCACAGCGGACGCCGCCTCACACCGTAGCGTTCATGACAGCGCTTGGTGTCGCGGTGAAGCGCGACGTCCGCCTTCCTCTTGGCATCAACGTGTTACGAAATGATCCGGAGAGTGCCCTGGCAATTGCCACCGCAACCTCGGCTGAATTCATCCGCGTGAATATCCATATCGGCGCGCGGCTTACCGATCAGGGAGTCATCGAGGGGGCGGCCCACAACACTCTTCGTTACCGCAAACTGATCGGTTCCGATAGCAAGATCTTCGCGGATGCCGACGTGAAGCACTCCGCTGCCCTGGCAGCCCGCGATTTGACAACCGAGGTGGAGGAACTGGTTTCGCGCGGCTGCGCCGATGCGATTATCGTTACCGGTTCGGCGACGGGCCGCGAAGCCTCCCTTGCAGATCTGCGAGTGGCAAAGGCCGCGGCCGGCGCCTGTACTGTGATTGCCGGAAGCGGGGTTGATGCAGCGAACGTCGCGGCGGTTCTGCAAATCGCCGATGGCGTCATCGTGGGGACATCGTTCAAACAGGGCGGCGTCACCACGAATCCGGTGGATGGCCAACGTGTCCGTGCATTTATGGATGTTGTCCGTCGACTCCGGTAAGAGGATCAGCCACAAAAAGGCACATAAGGGACATAAAAATCGTCTTTTTAGTGCCTTTTTGTAACAAGGCCAGCTTTTTGGAAGAAAACGACAAACCGTGTTTGTCCGAGTTGATTTTTCGTCAGGACATAAAAATCGGGCCAATCCCCGCCTAACTTAGGCGGGGATTGGGCTGCCTCACTTTCACATCAAAACATTCGGGCACCACGCACACGTCCTTCCGTTGTTTGGTTGCGGCGCAGCCGCGCTGTGCCTTTTTGTGGCTGATCTTCTTACCGGATTTTAGCCGCCCGGTCACTCATGATTTGTGCAAGAGCCCTGAACCGCGATGCGTCACGGGCGGAGGCACCCGATGCGTCACGCTCCAGCTGGCCGGCGAGTTTATCGAGTTCGCCTGCGACGGCAGTCTTGTCCTGAGCGGAGCGGATCTTCTCGGCGCGGCCCAGAGTGTCGGTAATCATCCGGGAACGATCGGCAGAAATGGCTTTGCTGCGGTTGAGTTGATCGATGTATGCCTTGGCTACCACAACGTTTGCAGGCCAGACGGACTTCTGCTGCATTTGAACGTTGAGTTCATTCGTCTGGGCCAGCACCGCGGCATCGATTTCGTTTTGAGTGAGGAACTCGCCTGGTTTCAATTTGAAAATGTCGAGGCCCCGCGCGATTTCGGAGCCATAGATGTGACCGTTGTACCAGTACGCCGACCAGTAACCGCCGGTGTACAACTCTTTGGCGTCCAGCGGGCCGCGATCGAAAAACGCGATTTCCTGAGGATGGGCCGGATCGGTGAAGTCGAAAACAGAGATCCCGCCCTGGTACCAGCCCTGGACCATGATGTCGCGTCCCGGCACCGGGATCAATGAGCCGTTGTGTGCGACACAATTCTCCTGTTCGGTCTGCGGTGCGGGCATTTTGTAATAGCCCTCGAACTTCAGCTTGCGGTTCACGATCGAGAAGATCGCGTCGCCACCCCAGTTCATCGGGTCGCTCTTGCGGCAGCGCGGCCGGGTTCCGCCGCCCCATTCATCGGTGAAGACGACTTTCGTGCCGTCGTTGTTGAAGGTGGCCGAGTGCCAGTATGCAAAGTTCTTATCGCCGACGGCATCCAACCGGACAGGATGCACGGGATCCGAGATATCGAGAAGAATACCGTTGCCGGAACACGCACCCGCCGCGAGGCCGACTTCCGGATACACCGTAATGTCATGACACTGATTGGTCTCGCGTGAGCTTTGAGTGCCGGGGCCGTAATTGCCGCCCTTCCAGAGGGCGTTCAGAGCGCCGGTTGTCTGATCGGCAAAAATGCGAGGGCGATTGACCACCTTCGCGTTTTGCGGCGCCGCGAGCGGGACCTGAATCACATCGATACTGAAGAGCGCCGTGTTGGGATCATCCTTGGCATCGGTGCAGCCCGCCAGCTCTTCTCCGGCGCGCACCCGGCCGGTGCCCTGCGCATAGATGTACAGATTCGCTTTGTCCTTCGGATTGGTGACCAAGGTGTGGGTGTGAGAGCCGCGGCAGGTCTGAACCGCCGCAATCTGCTTTGGGTTGCTGATATTACTGATGTCGAAGATACGGACACCGCGGAAGCGTTCCGCGCTGACGGGCGGGTTAACGCCCTGCGTTCCACAATCGATGCGTCCGCGAGTCTGCTCCACGGACATGAAAAGCAGATTTCCAAAGACGGATACATCGCCCTGTCCTCCGGGACAAACCACGGCTGCGACCGCATGGGCCTTTGCCGTGTCCTCAATGGAGTAGGCGGTAAACCCGTTGAAGTTGCCCATGAACAAATAGTCGCGCGCGAACGCGATGTCGGAGTTTGCGAAATCCAATCCGGAAGGACCGGCGGGCTGGACGAGCGCCGTATTGGCTGGCTGTGCCGCAGGGGGCTGCGAGTTATTTGCGTTTTCCACTTCTGCGGGTCGTTCCGGCGGTGTGGGAGTTCCTAACGGTGACTTGGGATCAAAGAATCCGTCCGGTTTCGGGAAGCTCTTCACCAGTTCGAGATTCCGGGCGGCGACTCCGGCATCTTTGTATCCAGGTTTCAGACCAACCCGAGGATCGTTTGCGCTTGCAGGACGGGACTGCCCGATCGCCCCGACGGCGACCCATGCGACGGCCAGCACGGCGGGAAGAATCATTATGGATTTCATTGCGTAAACTCCGTGAGCATTGCAGTCATGCGGTCGATCTCGGCCCGCTGATCCGCCTCGACGTCGGTTGCAAAAGAGAAAGTCTCCGACTGTTGGCCGGCGCCCGGGGTGGCGAAAAGCTGATCCACCATAACGAGCGCACCGCCATGGTGTTTGATCATGCCTTCCAGGAAAAGAATGTCGAAATCCCTGCCCTTTGCCGCCGCCAGACGGTTCATTTCATCCTGCGACAACATGCCAGGCATCAGAGGAGCGTTGGGCATATGTTGCGCATGGTCGTCGGGCGCCGCCTGACCTCGCAGCTCCAGCCAGTGCCGCATGAATTTGATCTCGTCCGATTGCGAGATCGACATGCGAAGGCCCAGCTTACGCATGTCGTCGTTTTGGGTATTGCTGGCCAGCAAATTTGTCATGTCGATCGCCTGCAGGTGGTGGTGGATCATGCCCTGCATGAATTCGACGTCCGCTCTGGTGGCCTGGATTTTCGACAAGTCGCTGGCGTTTTCCGGGGCAATCTGCCGGCTCGGTGTTCCCGGCGCTCCCGGCTGGATGAGCAGAGGATGTACATCGGCGCGCGCGGCATGGCAAGCAGTGAGGCCAAGGGCGGCCGAGAAGATCAGGGCTTTCATCAAAGAATGATACTAGAAATCCACTACGGCTGGTGATTGTAGGCGCGGTCTATGACCGCGGCCTTAGAAGGTGTGAATGAATTGGAGTCGGGCTATTCCCCTCCTTGAAAAGGAGGGGTGGACGGCGTAAGAAAAATGGATCCGTTCCGAGACGGTGCGGCCGGGGTGGTTGGTTTGGCGAAATCTTCAGGCCTGACGGTTTCGCCAAACCGACCACCCCGGCTGCGGCTTTTCGGTAGCTTCGCCTCTTCTTATTGATGCCGCAGCCTGCCCCTCCTTTTCAAGGAGGGGAGTTGCGCCCGACTCCAATTCATTCACACTTTCATAATGGCCCGCGCCTGCAATCCTTACTTCCCCAGTTCCTTTACAGGAATATCGAAGTGGGCCGTATTGACGACGCCCTTGCGTTGGAACTGCACCCAGACCCGATAGGCATGCGCGCGAGGGAAAACGATATTGAACTGGATCTGCGGGCCACCGTCGGCGATGAACGGGTGCTCGTGAATCAGGTCGATCAGATCGTCGCTGGCGACGAGCATGTGTCCCCAGGCGCCGAGGTATTTTTCCAGTCCGTCTCCCGGTTTGACGCGGAACAGCAGCTGTGTTTTCTGGCCTGAGATCGGCTGCGGAGGATCTGTGACGAGTTCCACCGCCATGTTTTCCGCGTCTTTGGGTAAGTAGTCCCGAGTCAATGATGCCCGCTTCGGCGCCGGCCCCGGCACGTAGACGGTTTCGGCTATCAATTGCGGTGTCGCGCCGTCGGGGTAGAAGTCACCCAGAACCCGGTACATCCCCGATTTCGGGAACGCGTACTCGTAATGGAATTTCCCATCGGATCCAAGGGTCGGATGATTGTGCAGGAAAACCTCCAGGTCCTGGCTGACGACAAACATGTGAAACAGCTTTTCGTGGACGGTCTGAAACTTCGTGACCGGACGATCCTTCCAGGGATCGTGTATTTCAAACGTCAGGTTGGCAGGCTGCCCCGGCTTGACAGGCTTCGGCGTCACGTCGAGATGCATGTGATATTCGACAGGATCGGGCAGGCCGGCTTTCAGTTCCATCCCGCACCGGGCGCATTTGCCCGGACTGTTCGAGCGGACATCCGGGTCCATCGGGCAGATGTAGACAGCTCCCGGATTTTGAGAGGACAACGGTGCGGGAGGAGTCTGCGCGCCGCTCATCAAAGCAAACACCAGCAGCGCAAGAATGGCTCGCATATCAGTGCTCCGGTGGCAGTAAAACGACTTTTGCGGAAGGCGGAATGCCGCTGATGATTGTACCGACGGTCAAGTGAACCGGCTCGCGGAACAGAAACGGATGCGCAAATTGTGATTTGTAACCTTCCAGCCACAGAAGAGGTTCAACACGGCCATCGGGGAATTCCGCAATAATCTGAAATGAGCTATCGGCTGAAACGGTAACAGGGAGTATTCCGTCGAGGGTGAGCGGCCTGGTGATCTTGAATTCGCCGCTCACCACAATCTCGCCCTTGCGGTGACTCACCGCCGGCTTCCGGGCGAACCACGCGCTGTCCTTCATCATCTCTTCGAGCTTGTCCTTCTCGGGGAGGTCCTTCTCATCTCCCTCGGGCGATCCACCCTGAGACCAGCTCGTGAGCAATTCGAGTTGTTCGGGTGTCAGCGCCTGATCGTTGCGGAAATCGCCAAAACCTTTCACGGCGCCCCACGGAGGCATCCGCCGTTCGAGAACTTCTTCTTTGATGGCCGTTCTCCACGGGAATGTGTCTTTATACGCGGTCATCGGGAACGCGGTGCCGCCCTCGCTATGGCAGGAAACGCAGCGGGAATAGAAGATCCGGGAGATCTCGCGATCCCAGGTGACGGGGGTTGTGATGATGTCGTGGGCTTCCACGGCTGCGCAAACGGCAACCAGAGCGAAAACAGCGAAGAGTGCAGTTTTCAGGTTGGAGATCCTGAAGTTGGCGGATAAGCCCGATCCCCAACCTGAATTTTGCAACTAAAACCTCCGATAAATTACTTTTTCGGCGGGTAGGTCTTCGCCAGATATTCCACCAGTACCGGCGTGTCTTTTTCGTTCAAGCTTGCGCCTTTTGCGACCATGGAGACAACGACCGACTGCCATTCGTCCTTCGACAGGTGCTGATCGGATACGAGATCCAGATCATGGCATGCCGTGCACGTATCTTCGAGAATCTTCTTCGCGGCTGTGTCGGAGTTGCCGCCCGCGGCGGGCGCCGGAGCCTGGCCTGCCGGTTTGGCCGGCCCGAAGTTCTTCACGAGGTAGTCGACCAGGACCGGATAGTCCTTGGTATCGACCTGCGCGCCATTGGAAACCATCGAGGCCACCAGGCCTTCCCAGCCGTCTTTGTCCAGGTGAAGGTTTACAATGCCGTCCAGCCCGTGACATGCGGTACAGGCGGTCTGCAGTATCTTTTTGCCGTCACCGTCAGGCAGTTGGACGTTCTGAACTGCGGCGAATGCCATTGTTGCGACTGCGAAAGTTGCCCACATCCACATCGCAGCTCTTCCAAAAATCCACTTCATATGATTCTCCTTAATTACATCCCAGATAAACGGTAGGTGCGCATCACTATAAATCCGTATTCTGGTTTTTTTCAACTGGTGCTAACATGACGCCCCTAAATAGGGAGGATCAATGCGAGCTAAAGCATTTTTATCGGTTTGCCTTTTGGCGTGTTCAGCCTTGGCAGTTCATGCATTTGCGCAGGAGGGACATCCCTTGAAGGGCACCTGGCTCGGCGATTGGGGTCCAAGTAAGGCCGACCGCAATCAGGTAGTCGTTTTAATGGATTACGACGGGAAGCAGATCACAGGCCAGATCAATCCGGGTCCCAATGCCATACCCATCAAGACGGCAACTCTCGATCCGAAAGGCTGGATGGTTCACCTGGAAGCGGATGGGAAGAATGCCTCCGGGCAACCCGTTCATTACGTAATTGATGGAAAGATTGAAAATCTCGGGTTGTACAATCGCGCAATTGCAGGAACCTGGAATCACGACGACGTGAAGGGCGATTTCAGAATTCAGCGCCAGTAGAACAAAGGCAAAATAGCGTAAGAAACCTGCGACTCGGCGATGTTCTAACGGTGGACCGAAGTCCCCGCCTAGGTTAGGCGGGGATGCCTTCGCTTCGCGAGTCTCCCCGCCTAACTTAGGCGGGGAATAGCTGAGCTCAGGTTGTCCTCGAATCCACGTCTCCAACGTTTCACTTCAACGTTGCCCCAACCTTACAAATCACCCGATTCTCAAAAAAGAGTTACGGTTGCTCGCCGCGTTCACCCTCGCTGGAGGCAGCGCCCAGTTTCTTTCCGTCGACGCTCACGCTGGTCGTGTTCAATCGGTTGCTGCCGTCTTTGGCCCGGCTGCCATTGAATGAAACGACCATACCGACTTTCATGGTGTTGCGTGTCCACCCTGTCCGCATGAGGGCATTGGGACTGCCCATTTCCGCTCCCCAGTTGACGAACTTCCCGGTGGCCTCATCCTGAACATTCACATAGAACCAGACGTGCGGGTTGGTCCATTCGATTTTGGTCACGATGCCGGTTAGTTGAATGCGCTGTTTGGCATCGAATTCGGCCGCAAAAGAATGATGCGCGAAAACCGGCGCAGCCATGGCAAGCAGCACGACAACAACGAGAGCGATGGCGAGGTTGATTTTCATCCGGCCTCCATTTTTGCGTCAGTATAGTCGTTTGGTCTGATCGCCGCAATTTTCACCGGCACGTCACTGTTCGAGGCGCAGAACACGCTTCGCGTTGTCGAGCATGATTTTTCGAACCACCGGTTCCGGAAAGTGATGCTCGGCAAATTCTTTTTGCCAGCGATCGACGGTGAGCAGCGGCCAGTCGCTTCCGAAGAGCATTTTGTCCTGCAGCAGCGTCCGCGCATATTGAACGAAGTTCGGCGGAAAATACTTGGGCGCCCAGCCCGACATGTCTACATTGACATTGGACTTGTGCACCGCGATGGCAAGGACTTCGTCGGACCATGGCCAGCCGGGATGCGCCGCGATGATGGTCAGTTGCGGAAAATCGGCGGCCACATCGTCGATGAGCATCGGCTGGCCATACTTCAGCCTCAATCCCATGCCTCCCGGCGCGCCGGCGCCGATTCCGGTTGTTCCCATGTGAAACAAAACAACGAGGCCCAGTTTCTGTGCCGCCTCGTAAATCGGATAGACCTTGGGATCGTTCGGATAAAACCCCTGGAAGATCTGCTGGAATTTGAGACCGCGCAAGCCGAGTTCGGCGATGCGGTGCACTTCGTCAGCCGCCCATTTGCCCATGTACGGGTCGACGGCTCCGAATCCGATGAAAACATCCGGATGACTCTGGACCGCCTGCGCGATCGATTCATTGGTGATCGGTGGCAGACCGGTGTTCGTGCGCGCATCCTTGCCGAGCACGACGCACATCATTTGCTTTGCGCGATAGATTTCGGCCATTTCGTCAAACGAAACGAACGGGACGTCCGTCTTGAAGTATTTTTTTGCGACGGCCACATACTCACCGTCCGATTTTTCGTGTTCTTTTGCATTCGGGTGAACGTGGCAGTCAATGGCGACGATGTGTTTCGGGATTTTTTGAATGTTCATAGGTATTAGAGCGTGATCACGGAATCGTCGGCCGGTTCTGCATAGAGGCGATCGACAAGCGGTGCCCGCCTTTCAAGCACGGCTCTCTGGTTGATATATCCTTTGTCGGTAATTTCGCCGCCATCCAGCGAAGGAGGCTCCTCCAGCAGGATAGCGCGCGTGGCGTAAGTCGATGTTCCGTCGCCTTCGTTGCGAAGCAACGCCATACCATCCAGCACACGGCGCCGAACCAGTGGATCTGTGACGCGGCAGCCGGGAGTCGGAAAGATCAGAAATCCGACTTCGTTGCGATCATGACCGGCGATGACAATGTCCTGAGCGACCGGCGCAAGGGCGGCAATCGCACGGATCCGCAAGGCGCCAACATGGACCCATGTAGCGGTCAAAAGCTTGAAATCCTCTGCGAGACGGCCCGCGAACTCGATACCTTGTGCGGGATCGTCCGGATCGGCGAAACACCCGGCATCACCCATTTTGTAGAAACCCTCGTCATCAAAGGCCGCGGCCGTGAGTTCCGGCTGTTTCCAGTAGCCGGGTGTTACATTGGGTCCCCGCACCCGTAATTCGTATTTGTCCGGCCCGGTCCACCGGGACCATCTTCAATTCGATACCGGGACTGGGCAGCCCGATCACGCTCGTCCGCCTGGACTCGAAATGGACGAGCGTTACTTGCGGAGCTGTTTCAGTAGAGCCCCATCCCGACGTCATCCGCACTCGCCGCCCGGTTTCCTGGATAGACAGCCGTTCGAGCCGCTCCCAGATGGGAACCGGCAGCGCCGCGGCCGCGTACAGCAGGACCTTGAGACGGGCAAAAAAACTCTTTCGGAGATTCCGATCGGTTTCGAGGTAGGGCAGTAAGGCGTCGTATCCGCGAGGTGCATTGAAGCAAATGGTAGGCGAAACTTCCCGAAGATTGCGTACGGTGATTTCGATCAGCCCGGGAGCGGGTTTGCCGCCGTCGATGTACATCGTCCCGCCGTGCGCGAGCACGAGGCCGAAATCGTTGTTGCCGCCGAAGGTGTGACTCCAGGGAAGCCAGTCCACGAGCACCGGCGGTTCGTCTTCCAGAAACGGCCACACCTGTGCGCGTGACTGGATAGTGGAACAAAGCATCCGTTGCGTGTTGATGACGGCTTTGGGCTGTCCGGTAGAACCCGACGTGAACAGGTATTTTGCGACCGTGTCCGGTCGAACCGAGGCGAATGCTTTCCCGACGGCCTCCGGGTTGATCTGCGCTTTCAGCCCGCTGATCGTTTCCGCCGTAACGAGTTCGAATTTGTGGTGCCGAATTGCATTGAGAGCGCGATCGAATCGTTCTGGATGATCGACGAAGATCAGACCCGGTTGAACCAGATCGATGATGCTTTTCAACTTCACGAAGTCCTGCGACATCAATGAATACGAGGGCGAGATCGGGGCGACCGGTATTCCGACATGCATTGCAGCAAGCGCAATCAATGCATGATCGATCGAGTTGTCGGAAAGAACCGCCACCGGCCTTTCGGCCGACAGGCCGCGCGTCAGCAGCGCTGTGGCGATCGCGTGCACCTGGTTCCGCGTCTCTTTCCAGGTGATTTTCCGCCAGGTCTCGCCGTTACGTTCGGCGAGAAACACGCCATCGGGTGTCTCCGCAGCCCAACGCTCGAGATACTCGCCCCAGCAGCGGGGATGCGGTTTCAGCGGTTCCGGCGAGCGCAAGATAAGCGTGCCGTCCGTCCGGCGCTCGACGTCCACCCGTGCCGGAAGGAATTTGATAGGAATGAGATCGACGGTGGTTTCCATATAATGAGAAATCGCATGGTATACCAAAACATTCTGCTCGAGACGAATGACCGCATTTCCATTCTGACGATCAACCGCCCCGACAAACGAAACGCGTTAAATCAGGCGACCCGGGACGAGATTCTCCATGCTCTGGATACGTTGCAGGCGACACCCGACTCGCGGGTTCTGGTCATCACCGGCGCCGGAGACAAAGCCTTTATTGCCGGCGCCGATATCTCAGAATTCGAGGGCAAGACGGCAATCACGCAGCGCGAAGCCATGAAGGGCAGACGGGCCTTCGATGCCGTCGAAGATTTTCCAAAGCCAGTGATTGCGATGATCAATGGCTTCTGTCTTGGCGGAGGAATGGAGTTGGCGATGGCCTGCGATCTGCGGATTGCCAGCGATAACGCCAAACTCGGCCAGCCGGAAATCAATCTCGGTATCATTCCGGGAGGTGGTGGGACTCAACGCCTGACACGTTTGATCGGTGAAGGCAAGTCCATGGAATTGATACTCACGGGGGACTTGATCGATGCCGCCGAGGCAAAGGTGCTGGGACTGGTGAACGATGTTGTGCCGGCGGGGGAATTGAGATCCCGTGTCATGAGCCTTGCGGCCCGGATCGCGGAAAAGAGCCCGATAGCGCTTCGCATGGCGAAGGAGGCGGTGAAGACCGCGGCGCGTTCCAATCTACGCGAGGGCCTCGATCGCGAGACGGATCTTTTCGGGCTGACCTTCAGCAGCGAAGACAAAGAAGAAGGAGTGAAGGCATTCCTGCAAAAACGCAAGCCCGAGTTCAAAGGCCGATGATCAGGGAAAGGAACACAAGAAGTACAAAAGGCACAAGAAAGATTCGCTCATTCTTGTGCCTTTTGTGCTTCTTGTGTTCTGTCCCCTCTTACGCTCAGTACTCGCTCAAGCGATTCGAAGTGATTCGCGTTGATACCAACGATATCGATCGCGTTCCGTCCTCATTGCGGCAGATCTTCGCCGACCCGGTGCCGGACGCGGAAGTCGTCGGCAGCCTCAACGACGCGACAACGCGAGTGGGGTTCACCGCGAAGCTGCCCAAATCGGATAAAACGCCGCAGTTTGGAGTGATCTCCCCCACGAGCGAGCAATTGAAGATCAATGTCGGAGAATTGCGCGCGGCGCTCAACGAGGCGAAGGTAAGCGGGGTCGCCGTTCCAGATGCCTGGGATGGATTGACGATGAACCTGCAGCAGCGCGCCGGCGTTTTCGCCGATTTCGGGGACTTCTTCATTGCTCAGGCTCCGGCGAGAACGCTGAGTGCAGAAACCGGGTTCCCGGTAGACCAGTTTCTGGAAGTGCTGTTTCGGGTCCTCGGAATGGATATGATGCAGGCTCATGAACTGGGCCAGGCGTTCCCAGCGGCGCCGGCGGGCTTTTTCCCCATTCCGAGGCGGTTTGAAATGGATATTCACACGGTCAAACTGCGTGCCGGTTCGGGCCTGTTGCTTCAGAATGCTTCCAGGCAAGGCGAAATCGCTTTGGCGTGGAGCGACTCGGAGCGGACCTATTTTCTTTCCGGGTTTCTAACCGAATCGCAGGCGGCCGGTGTGGCCGACTCGATTCAATAACGCGAAGGTGAATAACCGGTCTTGCCGTGATATTCTTCGACGCAAAATCTACAAAGGAGTCACCCGTATGGAACGAATGAAAGCGAGCGATTTTCCTCAAGAAGTTTTGAATCTGTTTGACCGTTACGTCCATGGCGGCATCGATCGCCGTCAGTTCGTAGAGAAGGCTTCCAAGTACGCGGTGGGCGGCATGACGGCCGCGGCGATGCTGGAAGCCCTCCGCCCCAACTTCGCCCTGGGAGAGCAAATCAAGCCGACCGATAACCGCATCAAAGGCGAAGAAGCAACGGTTCCGTCGCCTCAGGGCAACGGCAACGTCAAAGGCTATCTGGTTCGCCCGGCGAATGCGAAAGGTAAGCTTCCCGCAATTCTCGTCATTCACGAGAACCGTGGCCTGAACCCGCACATCCGCGATATCGCGCGCCGCCTGGCCGTGGCCAACTTCGTGGCATTTGCGCCCGATGCGTTGACGCCACTTGGCGGCTATCCGGTAAACGAACCCGCGGACAAGCAGGAAGAAGTAGCCGCCCAGATGTTCGGAAAGCTCGATGGCGCGAAGAGAACGGCCGATTTCAACGCCGCTGCGGCGTGGATCAAGGGCCATGCCGACAGCACCGGCAAGCTCGGCTCCGTCGGTTTCTGTTTCGGCGGCGGTGTTGTGAATCAGCTGGCGGTCAGTCTTGGCGATGCGCTAACCGCGGGAGTTCCATTCTATGGCGCCCAGCCTCCAGCCGCCGACGTCGCGAAGATCAAAGCAAACATGCTGATTCATTACGCAGGCATGGATGAACGCATCGATGCAGGCTGGCCAGCATACGAAGCTGCGTTGAAAGCCAACAAAGTGCATTACGAGCAATATACCTATGCCGGCGCGCAGCACGGATTCAACAATGACACGACCCCTCGATACGATGAAGCTTCCGCCAAACTGGCGTGGCAGCGTACGGTCGATTGGTTTAATAAGTATCTGCGCGCGTCGTAACAGGGAAGAAACACAAGAAGCACAAAAGGCACAAGAAAGAGTCTTTCTTGTGCCTTTTGTGCTTCTTGTGTTCCTTCTTTAGTCTTTTCCCTGGTGTTCGAGCCGCCGTCCCGCCACCGCGCGCGCCATTTCCTCGAGCAACGGCACACTCTGCTCCCAGCTGATACATGCATCGGTGATGCTCTGACCGTAAACGAGTTCCTTTCCGGGAACGAGATCCTGACGGCCGCCTTTCAGATTACTTTCGATCATGGCGCCCATAATCCGGGTGTCGCCGCTCGCGATCTGGCCGCTGACCTCACGGCCGACTTCCACCTGGCGCAGGTAATTTTTCTGGCTGTTGGAATGACTCAGGTCGATCATAACGCGCTGCGCGAGCCCCGCCGTGGCGAGTTCCTTGCATGCGGCATCGACGCTGCCGGCGTCGTAGTTAGGCTGGCGGCCGCCGCGCAGTATGACATGACAATCCTCGTTACCCATGGTCGAGACGATGGCGGAGTGTCCTTCCTTGGTGACCGAAAGGAAATGATGTGGATGTTGCGAGGTCCGGATCGCATCAACGGCAATTTTCATATTGCCGTCGGTTCCATTCTTGAATCCGACAGGACACGACAAACCTGAGGCGAGTTCGCGATGAATCTGGCTTTCCGTTGTCCGGGCGCCGATAGCTCCCCAGCTGACGAGATCCGCGATGTATTGCGGCGAGATAACGTCCAGATATTCGACTCCCGCCGGAATCCCCATCTCATTTAACTCGACGAGAAGCCTCCGGCTGGTTCGCAGGCCTTCATTGATCTGAAAGCTGCCGTCGAGCCGCGGGTCATTAATAAGACCTTTCCAGCCAACCGTCGTGCGGGGTTTTTCGAAGTAGACGCGCATGACGATCAGAAGATCGGCGCTGAGACGTTCTTTTTCCGCTTTCAGATTGCGTGCATATTCGAGTGCGGCCTTCGGGTCGTGAATCGAACAAGGACCGATAATGACCAGCAAGCGGTCGTCGGCGCCATGCAGTATGCGATGGATCTGATGCCGGGTTTCGTAGGTGACTTGAGCTGCCCGCTCGGGGAGAGGGAACTCGTCCCGGATAACCTCGGGGGCCAGCAGTTCCTTGATTTCCTTAATCCGTAGATCGTCAGTTTGATAAATAAGTTTCTTCGTCATCATTCGGGGCCAAAGGCCAGAAGCACATTACCGAATCCGGTGTTGCCTGTGCCGTAGCCTGATCCTATAAATACCATTCCACCCGCGACCGTAGCGCCGGCCTGTCCCATGTTGCCGCCTTTTGCCGGCACACCGTTAATCGCCTCGAAGTCCCGATTGGTGTTGTATTGCCAGAGGACTTTACCGTCGGCTGTGGAGAAGGCGCGAAGCGTTCCGTCAGCGAAGCCGGCGAATACAGCGCCTGGAATCGCAGTCGTTGCTGCGGGATTACCCGGGCCGGCTGCTGCAGCTTTCGCCGTCCACGGACGTGATCCGTCGGCCAGCTTGATCGCAGCCACGCCACCGCCGGGCTGGTTTAATCCATAATAAACATTTTCGCCGTCGGATGCTCCGCCAAAGACGATCAAGCCGGCGGCCGAAGGGGCCCGTTCGGCAATATTGGTCCGCCAGACGACTTCGCCGTTCTTGTCGAGGTCGAGGGCGAGAGCAACGCCGCCTTTGCTTCCGGCAACGATCACGTCCCGTCCGTCGGGTAAGGTGTGCATGATCAATGCGGATCCGCCAAAATCGTAGTCGGGGCCGAGTTTTCCGGGACAGTTGTCTCCGGGTTCACCGGTGGCGCGGCAGTTGTTGATAAAGACGTCACCCTTGAATTCCTGGTGCTGCCACACGATCTTTCCGCTCTCCATGTCCATCGCGATCACGGAGTCCGTGCCTTCCGTCGCCGGTTCGCTCACACCGTTGCCGGTGCCGACATAGATGCGATGCCGCTTCGGATCAACGGTGGGTGGATTCCAGACGGATCCGCCCGCCGGTCCATATAACGTGACGCCGTCTTTGTTTTTTCCACGCGGCTTGGGCTCTTCCTGAATGACGAACGTCCGCCAGAGTTTTTCCCCGGTATTGGCGTCGAGAGCGACGACGTGGCCGCGGAAGGTGCAGCACTCATAGGTAAGGACCGCGCCAGTCGTTGTTTCCATTGCCGACATTGGAACGTATATCCGGCCGTCATACACCGTCGCCGAACCGGTGCTCTTGGCTCGCGGATGATCTCCGGCACGCACCTTCCACAACAGCTTTCCGGTTTGAGCGTCGAGGGCATAGACGCGTGTCAGTACGTCCACGAAGTAGACGGCGTATCTGGTAGTGCCCTGGCCTTTAATGGGTGCGATGGTTGGCGCGGTTCGCGTTCCGGAGTCCGCATGGAACGCCCAGTAGACGCATCCCGTCTTTGCGTCGAGCGAGTAGATGTATCCGGCGTCGCTGCCGAAGAACACACGTCCGGAGGCGATCGTGGGTTGCGAGTGCATCTCGGCGGCTTTGGGAACACCGAAGGCCCATTTCAGTTTCAGGTTCGGGATTTGAGCGGCGGTAATTCCGGCTCCGCTGCCGCTTTGAAACCGTGTGTTTTTGTCGCCGGGACTCCAGCCGTTCCAGGACGGACCGGCCGCGGGATCCGTCAATTGGGGGTTTGCCGGGCACGGATTCGTCATTTTCTTGCTGTCGCCCGCTTCGTCGCTGCCCATGGGACGGCCAGACGAGGAATTCGGCAATCTGCCGCTTCTGAACGTCCGAAACCTGAGCGGCCTGATCCTTCATTTTGCCGCTGGTCAGGACGTCGTAGATTCGCTCCGGAGAGTATTGCTGGAGATCGGTGATCGACGGCGCCTTCTGGCCGTCATGACACGTTCCGCAGTTCTGCTGATAGATTGCCGGGGCGGCGCGGAATCCCGGCCGCGGCGTGGCGTTTTGTCCCTGTAACAGAGCGACGAGCACCAGAAGCGTCATAAATCCTCCCTCGGCGAACCCGCTAGTGTACCAAAACCGCGGCGCCGGGGGCTTTGCGCAACGGAGAGGGAAGGAACACAAAAGGCACAAAAGGATTTTGTGTAACAAGGCTGTAAGTATTGGCTTCTTTGGCCGCGCTTTTTGAAGAAAGTGACGAACTTCCGGGTTGTCGAGTTGATTTTGTGCCTTTTGTGTTCCTTCCCCTTTAACTGAAAAGGCTGGTGAACTACATGTTAAACTTCGAGTATGAAAACCGTAACTGTACGCGATCTGCGCTAACGATGGTCCCGAAACGGAGAAGGCGTTGCAGACGGAACAAGCCGCATTCTGATTACACGCTATTCCAAGACCGTAGCGAAGCTCGTCCGGTATGTTCGAGCCGGACAAACCAAGGTAAGCGTTTCGACCCGGTTGCGCACTTCGAAAAATGGCAGCGCAAGATGAGACGGCGGGCAATGGTCAGCGCCGCTGGGTGACGAAGGACTGCTCAGGAGCATAGGACGAACGTGATCGCATGATTATATCGACAGCGATCTATTTTAAAGGATGCTGTTGGAAGAGCCTGAAAGTCCCGCGGTCCGGCGGGCGTCATTCGCCGTTGAAGCGGAGCTGGTAATCTCAACGCTCGTCTCGAACTGGCCGCCGGAGTCAGCTCTCGGGAAACGACTTCGACGTAACGCGCGAGCAGCCGCAATATTCCGATCACGACTTCACGTTGCTGGTTTTTCCTGGCGATTACCTTCTTACTTCCATCGGCCGCTTCGGCAATGAGCGCCGTCAGCGAATCGAGATCGGTCTTCAGGACCGCCAGGTCGACCGGCGCATTCGCGAATTTCGAATTACCGGTCATGTTGGTTTGAATAGCGATGCCGTTTTTGACGACATTCAGATCGGACAGCTTGGAAAAACCGATCAACGCTTTGAAATGAACTCGTGTTATGGCATAGTCGTGCCACCTCCTTTGTTAATGGTTAACGGTTTTGGGAAGATCCGCGGCGGCCATTGCCACCACATCTCTCGCTCCCACTCTCTATGTAAAACCGGCGACAAAGAAGAAACCGGAAGCGAAAAATGAAGATTTTTTGAGGAAGAATCGCATCATGCTGAAAGCCAACAGGTTACGTTTTTTAGGCGCCGGGATGTTGCAGCTGCGAATCAGGGAACGACTTTGGTAATCAGGGAACGACTTTGGGAATTAGGGAACGACTTTGGGAATCAGGGAACGAATTTGGGAATCAGGGAACGATTTGGGAATCAGGGAACGCTTTGGGAATCAGGGAACGAATTTGGGAATCAGGGAACGAATTTGGGAATTAGGGAACGAATTTGGGAATCAGGGAACGGCTTTGGCAATTAGGGAGTGACTTTGGCAATCGGAGAACGACTTCGGCAATCAGGGAGTGACTTTAGCAATTAGGAAACGACTTTCGAAACAGGGAATCGACTTTGGCAATCAGGGATCGACTTTGGGAATCAGGGACTGACTTTCGGAATGAGGGATCGACTTTTCGAATCAGGGAGTGACTTTGCGAATCAGGAAGTGACTTTCGGAATCAGGGAGTGACTTTGCAAATCAGGAAGCGACTTTCGGAATCAGGGAACGATTTTCGAAATCAGCAAACGACTTTGCAGACGGCAAACTGGTTTGTAAATCAGCAAACGTTTTGTCGTCACCCCCGGGCTCAGCCAGGCTAGAGCGCTTGGATCGGGGAGGGGGGTGCGGCTATCTGTCGATGTCTGCTCCTCGGCTTATAAACGGCGGTCTACCGATTTGTTACCAATCGATGGCGACTCCCACAAAGAGATAGCGCTTAGCGGGGACCAGAGATAACCCGCAGGTCCGTGTTCACTGTCGAGGTACTGCCGACCGTAACCGCCGTGCCATTCGATTGCAATCTCTGCATGACTGCCGGATCGAAAAATGTCTGCATCGCCTGCGGATCGACGGCAAAGGCTTTATAGGAGCCCGGTGCGACGCTGCGTAACGTGAAATGGCCGTTCGCGTCCGTCATGCTCAGCTTGTACAAATCGCGCCGGTCCTGGTTGGCTGGGATTAATTCAACTTGTATTTGAGGCGCGGGGCGGCCTTGCGCATCCGTTACGGTTCCCGTAACGGTGCCGCCATCCGCGCCCATGACGAGTTGAAGTTCGCCGGATACTGGCCCGGAAACGACCAGCGGTTCCGTCAAAAGGTCTGTCGCACCAAGCCGGGCTTCTTTAAGGTATCTGTTTCCAGGAAGTGCCGGACCGAGTCCGGGCAGCGCCAACCGGTATTCGCCTGGAAGTACGTTTTCGATTAAAAATGAGCCGTCCGGTTTAGCGGTGGCCGGTTGTGGGATCCCCCCTAAAAACACTCCCAGGGTTGCCGCTTGCAGCGACACTCGCATCGGGAACTGTGCAGCCGGCGAAGGCCCATCGAACCGAATATGGCCAGGAATAGACCCCGGCGGATAGACCGTAACCACGACATTGTCCACATCTCTTCCCGAAACATCGACTGCAGTCAATCCCAGCGGTTGACGGCCGGCGGCGCCCACTGCGCCACCTGCCGCGCCGCGCGGCATCAGCAACTGCGCACGGACCCAGTAAGAACCGGAAAGGACATCGCGCAGGTCGAACGTTCCGTCCTTCGGATTAAACGGATTGCTTGAAGAAAACAACCCACCGGCCGTCTGACTCTTCGGGACGATCGTAATACTCACGTTCTCGGGAGGCTGTCCGGTCGTCGCATCGACGATACGTCCTCGCACGTGAAATGTGGGCTCAAGCGTTAAACGGACATCGACCCCGTTGAGATCGCCGCCAGGAGTAATTTCAATCTGGGCCGCGGCCGATATGTCCTTGGTGCCCGGGTAAAACGTCTGAGGATATTTCGCAGTTGTGCCCGTGGTCGCGTTAAGCAGCACCGGCCGCGTGGGCGAACCGGCGCTTAGATAATAGCGTCCCGGTGGTGCCCAGAACACACGATATTCGCCTTTGTCGTTCGTCTGGGCCGAACCCATCTGCCCCATACCCATACCAAGTACGCTGTAGCTGGGGTGCAATAACGTGACTTCCATATTCGCGACCGGCTCACCGTTTGATCCAATCACACGCCCGCTGACATTGCCTGCCTGAGTCAGGTGGAGGACAACGCCAGTCCTGGCTTCGCCTGCCGAAACACTGACAGTCGCGGTCGTCCCGGTTTGACCTGCGGGCGGAGGTGTGGGTTGCTGCGTTGCATAGCCGTCCGCAGCG
This sequence comes from uncultured Acidobacteriota bacterium, assembly GCA_963738025.1. Taxonomy (GTDB): domain Bacteria; phylum Acidobacteriota; class Terriglobia; order 20CM-2-55-15; family 20CM-2-55-15; genus 20CM-2-55-15. Next base: position 167,846 of record CAVTWA010000025.1, read on the forward strand.
GCCTGAACGGAATACGTACCCGGCTCGAGATCCGAGAAAATGAAATGACCTCCAGAATCCGTCGCCGCCGTCTGCCGGCTGTTAGGACCGAACCCGACTGTGCCGCTTATAGTTCCTGCTCCCCCTGGTATCTTCACCAGTGTTACCTGTGCGCCAGCAATCGGCTGATTCGCGGCATTGGACACGACACCATCGATGGAACCTTTAGCTGTTTGAAAGGCAAGCAGGGCGGCGATAATCATTGTAACGAGCGTCACAAATCACCTCCATTCTCGTATACACCTCTTCATTGATCTTGCCAATTATTCATTGGAGGCTCGGTCTTATAGAAATGTGCGGGGACTGGCTCGTTCGAACGATGAGGATGAAAACTAATCGGTATGTTGAGGGCGCTCGCGAGAGTGAATAAGCCAGGGACGGCTTATTCACTCTCGTTCGGTGTTATTTATAATTCCCGCCGTCGATGCAGGCTTTCTGGCCGTTGGAATTCGGGTAACCCCGACCAGCAGTGCTGTATGCACTGTTCGACCAGTTGCCCTGGATCTTCCATTGACTGCCATCGGAGAAGGTCAACAACGGTGTGCCGAAGGTCCAGGCACATTTGTCGGCGTTTTCCGAACCGGCGCTGTCGTACCAGGCGTTCAGGCGCGGATCGTTGCGGGCTTCGGAAAGTTCGTGACCGGAGACGTTGGCCAGTGCCGCCAATCCCTGGGAATGCTTATGGGATGTGTCCTGCGGGTCGCAGCCCGGATCACCGTCCAGATTGAAGAAAAACGCGAACTGCACGGGTTTTCCGTTGCACGTGCCGGCGCTGTGCCAGGCGCAGAATCCGGCATTGTGCCGCGGGGTGTCGGTATAGACCGGGTAGTACCCATTGACAACGGGATTCGCAATCGCCTTACAGACTTCCGCCAGGATTTGCGACGTCGATTGGCCGTTCCTGGCCGGGGACAGATCGATGACAGCCGGGTAGAATGCGATATTCGAGGTACTAGCGGAGTCCGTGTACTCGCCGACTGTAGCCGCATACGTGGACTGGTTGATGCCGGTGTAAAAACTGGCCAGACCCGTCATCTTGTCACCCACCCAATTCTGGTTCCCCCAGCTGGGTCCCCAGAAAATCGGAGTTACCGTGACGTCACCCATAACCGGTCCGCCATGGTACAGCAGGTTTGGCGAGCTGCCCGCCTGCCCGGTCGGTGCCTGACCTTTCGCCCAGTGAATACCCGCCTGAGGCGGTTCCGGTCGATGGCCGGACTCCATATCCTGCGCGAGTAACCCAATACAACTGAACGGCAATACAACACCCAGCATCAATAGCATCCGACTCTTCATAGATGTCCATCTCCTCATTGGTCCGGCCATTGGAGCATCGCCCCGTATTTTTGTAAATGCGTGTGGAAAAAGGAGGGACAGGTCACTTTTTTCGGACGAAGTGTTTCAAAAAGAAACAATTTTCACGGAGGCGAGATTCGTGAAAAGTGGTGATTACAAGCCGCTTGGCGGTCAGCAACAGTGTCGACTGCGCCTGTTGCTGACGCCAATGCTACAACGCTACTTTCCCGCCCCCTTCTCGTTGCCCTTTTCCGCGACATCGACTACGGCACGCATCCATGGGTGAATGCAGCATTGGAAATTGTGAGTACCCGGGGACAGTTTGATCCCCACGGTGTCACCAGGCCCCAACACCGTCAGCGCGGCCAGGTTTGCTGGACATTCGGGTGCCGGAGTCAATGGGAACGTTCCCGCGGGGCCGCCGTCACCGTTCAACTGCGCAACAGATCCTCCACCAAACGCCGCCACCTCTGTAAACGTGTGTCCCTCGCCGCCGCTGTTGGTCACACGCAGAGTTTGTTGCGCCTTGATGTCGGCATATGCAGGTTCGAACCGCCAGGCCGGATGTCCCACGACTGTCTTACTCAGCGGAGAGAACAGCAATGTAAGAAACTCCGAAAATGTTGTGTCGCCGGGGCGTGAGATAACTGCGCACAAACCGGCCGGGAACGTGTTCGGATCACAATTGTCCGCCAGCGCGATCCTCGGGTCCTGACTGTTGACTTGGCCACGCACAGCTGTAGCTCCGATGCCCCACGTACAAATTAGTACAGTCAGTCCGTAGACCAGGATTCGTACTTTTCGCATTTTTCGTGTCCTCCATTCAAACGGGATTAAGAGACTCTTTCGAGATTTCAGGCACAGCCACACGTTTGACGGTCAACGTTGCCGTGCTTGACGACCAGAACTTATGGTCTGGGGGTGGGAGAACAGTTAATGAGTGTTCGAAATAAGCGTAGATCCGAAGGGGCGGAATTGGAAATCAATAAATTGCGCATTGCCCGCCTCGCCGGTATCAGACAACCCGACACGACGCTCAAACCAGACAGTGCCGAATGACGACCTTGTGAATACAGACCGTATATGCTGTCCCTGTTACTTCTTCAGACCGGCCTGCCAGTTCGTCACAACGATGAATGGCGATGGCGCATTGGACCCTTCCGGCGTGGGATAGATAAAACGTTTGCCGTCCCCAGTGACATCTCCCGGGCTGAGGAGCGGTATACCGAACAGGCGCTTCGGAGCGCCGGGCACGAACGTGGGGCTCGCAATGACGTCCACGGCCATCTGTTGGAGAGCCGGACTGTAATAGAAGAGTTCTTTCCCGTCGGTTCGCCACCGCGGTTGGAACCCGCCGCCCTTCGAGATCGTCCATTTGCCGCCCGACACGGCATCGGCAGACTTCTCCGATGAGAAGGGCCGGACATAGATTTCCGGGGTTCCCGATTCATCGGACACATACGCTATCCAATGTCCATCGGGAGAAAATTGGCCGAGCGCTTCCCCGAACTTCGTGCCGAGAATCCGATATGGTTTTCGGTCGCCCTCGAGCGGAAGCACCCAGACGTCGCCGGCGGTTTGTTGCGCGTCGTTGATGTCGTATAGTAGAAAACGTTTATCCTGTGACCAACTGGTCGGTTGCTTATCCTCGTCAGAACTCAACAGCGCTTTTTCTTCGCCAGACCCGTCCGCATTCTTTTCGTATATGTCCAGGTGGCCGCTGCGATTCGACGCAAAAGCAATGGTTTTTCCGTCCGGCGACCAGACCGGGTAATCATTCCGGCCTGCATTGAAGGTGATTTTGGTACTTCTCCCGCTCCCCAGGTCCATTACCCAGATATTGGAATTCCCATTCTCACGCTCGAACACCGTAACTGCTATCCGCATTCCATCCGGAGAGATCGCCGGCCTCATGTACGATCCTTTCTCACCTGCCGTGCCTAAAGGTTTTCCGTCGGGATCGAACCAAGTCAGCACGCGCTGGTCTCCGCCAGGGCCGACACGATAGGCCAGTACGCCGGCCTCAGAGACCGAAAACAATCCGGCGGTCGCCGCGGCGAAAGATCCGACCTGGTCCGTTACCGGCACAGGTTCGCCACTCAATTCGAGACGCGTTGGGTCAAACGGTTGAGCGAACAATGTCGTGTCGCGAAGGAACAGGAGGCGTCCGGAAGTATTGGGCGGCGATGCGGCGTACATGGCCTGCCGGTCGCTGAGCAGGATCGGTTTCAGGCTTTGCTCCTCTGGCTTGGCGTCAATCGATCCGGCATAGATCCCCATACGCTGTGGATCGGTTACGACGCGAAGATAAAGGAAATGATGGCCATCGGGAAGAAAGTGAGGATAACGATGCGCTGTCTCTCCGTGTGATTGATCGAGTGCCGTTACCGGTGTCGCAACTCCTCCCGACGCCAGGACGCGGAACAAACCTGGCGCACGGTTGGAAGCGAACAGGATGACCCCGTCGCGGTTCCACGTACCACCCGAAACGGCTCCGGAGACGTCGCAGAGCGTTTGTGGCGTGCCACCCGAGATGTCCAGCTTCTTCAACTGGCCGTCAGCAAATGGTCCGGGCGTGAAAGAAAACGCGATGAAGCGGCTGTCTGGTGACCAGAAGACCGGAGGCGGAAGATTGTTGGCGCTTTCGGTTCCGGCAAGAGGCCGGACCTCGACGGAATCCAAAGCCCGCAGCCACATGCGGGTGACGCCATCGGCTCCCGTTGCCGGCAGGACGACCCATTTTCCATTCGGCGATACCATCGGGTAGCCGCCGTTGATGAAGGTCATCGATGCTGTCGGTTGAATTTCGAATCGCACGGAGGGAGCAGTCGATGGACTTTGCCATGGAGCCCAGAATGCGATAATCGTTGCCAGTACCAATACAGCGACAGCTATCCCGGCCAATAGCCACTTGCGGCGTCCCTTCGAATGAGGTGGGGACGCTACCTGAACCCCCGGTCCACTTTCATCGACCAGGGCCATCACGTCACCGATGTGGCGCAATCGCTTCTGAGGATCTTTTTCGAGGCAGCGCCGTAACAAGCGATGGAGTTGCGGCGGAACTCTATTCCAGTTGGGGTCCTCTTTGATGACTGAGGCGAGTACTTCTGTTGTGGTCTCGCCGTCGTGTAACCGCTTGCCGGTGACCATTTCGTAAAGTACGGCGCCGAACGCGTAGATATCGGCGCGCTGGTCGACAACCTTGCCTTTCGCTTGTTCGGGCGACATGTAGGCTGCGGTTCCAATAATCATCCCGGCCTCTGTCTGCGCCATGGTGATCGTGGGAGACTCGTCGGATTTCATCATCGGCTCGCCACCCATCTTCGCGAGTCCGAAGTCCAGCACCTTTACAGCCCCGTCCGGCTTGATTTTGATATTGGCGGGTTTCAGATCCCGATGCGTGATCCCTTTCTCGTGCGCCGCCTCGAGAGCGTCTGCAATTTGCCGGGCGATATTCAATGATTCCTCGAGTGGAATGGCTCCCTGACTCAGGCGTTCGGCGAGAGTTGGCCCTTCCACCAATTCCATCACGAGATAATTGGGACCGACGTCGTAGATGTGGCAGATGGTTGGATGATTCAGTGCCGCGATCGCGCGGGCCTCGCGCTCGAACCGGCCGGTGAATTGCTCGACCGATGACTTTATAGCGACGTCCCGGTTAAGGCGAGTGTCGCGCGCGCGAAACACCTCACCCATGCCGCCTTTTCCAATAAAGGACAGAATTTCGTATGGTCCCAGTCTGTCGCCTGGTGAGGGCATAAATGTGAAGGCAGCCTATCACGGTTAAGTGATGCGGAAAACCGATTTAAGACTCAAAACCCTGAGGGCTTTACCCAACAGCTTGCTGTCCAGTTCCCTCCGCCGGAATCGACTGAAGTTCCCTGTAAAGCCCGAATAACGCTGACAAAGCCGCGGATGACACGGATTACGCTGAGAGGCCTATCCGTGTAATCCGTGTCATCCGCGGTTTTGTGCTTCTTTTGTTCCGCTCTTCTAATTCGTCAGGGACCGGCGCAACGCGAGGCGGTCAATTTCGAGACCTTTGATGTAGATCTTTGAAATCCGCTGCGTGTTCGTAATGTTGTCGAGCGGGTTTGCGTTCAGTACGAGGAAATCCGCCTCTTTCCCGGGTGCCAGCAAACCCATCTTGTTCAGCCCGAGATACTCCGCGGGGCGGCTCGTTGCGGCGACAATCACCTGCATTGGAGCCATCCCTGCATTGGCCATGCTTTCCAGTTCATGTTGTTCGGACATGCCGAAAAGGTGATCTTCGAGGCCGGTATCAGAGCCGAGGATGATCTTCGCACCCGCCTTCGCAAGTTTTGCAAGGCTGTGCTGCAGGATGGCGTACTGCGCCCGCGTCCGTTGAAGCGCCGCCGGATCCCGGTTTTCATATGCTTTCCTCATCCGTTCGATGATATCGGGCGTAACGGAGTCCCGGATCAGCGTCATTAAAGGGTCGCCATCTCTCAGCCAATGTGGAACCGTGTCATAGGTGCTCCACTCGGGAGACAAGTTCGGCATGACATAGACATTGTGGCGGACGATGGACGCTATCAGCTCATCATCCATTTCTTTGTCGCGAACAAGGTGGGCAAAACCATCGATGCCGGCATTCACGAGATCAACTGCGTCGGTGTGATAGAAAACGTGCGCGTTGACCTTTAAACCGTGCTTGTGCCCTTCATCGATGGCCACGCGATACAGGTCGGGCGCCAGGCGGGGGGCGCGGCCGTTTCGATCGTCGACCCAGATCTTGATGATATTCACCTTTCGGGCGGCCAGCTCCTGAACAGCCTTTCTTGTCTGGTCTTCGGTTGTTACTTCGTACGCGATGCCGGCATAGGCTGCCCCGCCGGGACCCGCATTCGGCGCACCGATGCCACGTCCCGCGATCCGTAATCGCGCGCCACTTAAGTTCCCGGCTTCCTGGTCGGCCCGAACCTGGTAGGTTACGTCACCCTTCTCGATTCCCTGAGACTGGACGACTGCAATTCCGAAGTAGAGCGCACGATTCATATCATCGACGATCGTCTCGCGGGTGAAGTTTGCCGCGGTGTAGGTCAGACCACGTTGAAATCCCGGATGACCATGCGTATTGATCAGTGTTGGCATGATGGTCTTGCCGGTGAGATCCACGCGCGTTGCGCCGCGTGGCACGGGCACGTTTCCCTTCGTGCCAATCCCGGTTATCGTGCCGCTTTGGACGAGCATCGCCGAGCTTTGGATCGGCGGACTGCCGTCTCCTGGAATGAGCCGCGCGCCCTCATACATAACAATAGCGTTGGGGGAGAGCGACTGAGTGAGAGTTGGCAGTGCACCAGCGCTGCACACCATAACGAATAATGCGGAAAGGTGAAAAGTTTTACGGATCATGAAAGTCATCTATACTCCAAATCACGTACACAAAGAGAACACTTTCATGAGTCGGTTTTCAGCCTCGGTTGCGGGAGTTTTGCTTTCGTTGGCCTTGCCCCTCTTTGCCTCGGCTCAGGCTCGGGCCGCAAGGCCGCGGGATCTTGAAGGCATATGGACCAACGCCACGATCACGCCATTGGAGCGTCCTGCCGATCTGGCGGGTAAACCGTTTTTTTCGCCGGAGGAAGCCGCCGTATACGAGAAGCAAGTCCGGGAGCGAAACAATGCGGACCGCCGCGAAGGCAACTCGGACGCGGATCTCACGACTGGCTATAACGACTTCTGGTGGGATCGCGGAACGAAGGTCGTATCGACGCTGCGGACATCGATCATTGTGGATCCGCCTGACGGCAGAATTCCCCCGCCGACACCTGAGGCGCAGAAGCGAGCGGCCGCCCGTGCCGAGGCGAGAAGGCTTCATCCGGCGGACGGTCCGGAAGACTTGTCTCTGGCGGACCGCTGTATCGCGAGGCCTGGCCCGCCCATGCTCCCCGCAGGCTACAACAACAATCATCAGATTGTGCAAACGCCGGATTACGTCGTGATCTACAGCGAAATGATGCACGACGCCCGCATCATTCCTCTCGACGGGCGGCCGCATCTGCCGGGAAATGTCCATCAGTGGTTCGGGGATTCGCGGGGGCAGTGGGCAGGCAATACTCTCGTCGTCCAGACGACGAATTTCACCGACAAAACGAACTTCAGAGGATCCAGCGAGAATATGCGTCTGACCGAGCGTTTTACCCGCATCGATAAAGACACTTTGCTGTATCAATTTACGGTCGATGATCCGGAGTCTTTTCAGAGGCCCTGGTCCGGCGAAATTCCGCTCAAGAAAGCTCCCGGACCGATCTTCGAGTACGCCTGCCACGAAGGCAACTACTCCCTGGTCAATACGCTTAGCGCTGCACGCGCTGAAGAGAAGAAGTAAGACAAATATGTAGTCGCGGGCTTTAGCCCGCGTTTCGGGATTCGCACAATGTTGCATTCTGGCTTGAGCAAGAACGCGGGCTGAAGCCCGCGACTACAGCTGGGAACGCGATCCTCCGTCGTAATCCGTGAGAAAGGCGGGTTAGCGTGTTTTTCTCTGGGCGAAGACAAACAAAAGGTAGTCCGTACTCGGCGGCGTGTGGCCAAGCTGTCGCAAGAGTGAAACGACCTGGCCTCGATGATAAGTCGAGTGATTCAAGATGTGCTGCAGACACTTCAGCAGTGGCGTTTCGCCGCCTCGCGTCATGATCGGGGTCTGAAGACGTTCGTCCGTCAAGTCACTCATGAAGCCGCGCCAATTGCGATCGACTTCTTCCCAACGCGCCTCGAGCCTCGCGGCGTCCGGGATCTTCTCGGCATTCCACTCGGCTTTCATCCGCTCCATGAAATCCGTGTACGTTCCACTGACGAACCGGTCCAGCCAGATCCATTCGGCGCCGACGATATGGATCGCCGTTCCCTGAATCGAGCCAAAGCTGATTCCAAAGTCTTGCCGGAATTCTTCGGAGCGGAGTGGACGAAGCGCCATGAAGATCTGGCGGTTTGCCCATGCATTGAAGTCGTAAAGATCGCGAATGTCGGCGGCGTTCATCGCACAGAAACGGTAACAGGGTGAGACGGGGCGGTCCAATCTTTTTGGAAACTATCGGTAAAGCGTGTTTCTGATCCAGCCATCCCTTGCCGTTGTTGAACCGGTTCAGCGAGTCTACCCAGTTGAGCGCAGTCTGGTAGTCCATTGTTCCGTCCGGATTGATCACGGGCGTGGATCCATCCGGATTCGCGCTGGAAAGCGGGACCTGGGCGCGAACCCCCGGATTTCCCGCCGGGTTGGCATCCGTCAGCCAGCACAACTGCTGATTGGAGTCGTAGACGATGCTTCCGCCGTTAACAGGGTGAGCCCGTTCGTGCCGATCGGTCCAAGGCCAGGCAAGGCAATACCACAAGGTGTCTGATGAGGCCCGTTCTGCGCCGCAACTGGAACTGCACCACTTGAAATAAAGATTGTTCCCCAGATCAATAATGCAAACCTCAAAGTTTGACTCACTCTCGGCCTCCCAACTCTGCGAACGTGTTTCCACTATAGGTGGGAAAAGGCGAAGACGGATTTTCCTTAGCGTTTTCCTTATTGCTTTTATATGTTTCGATGATTTCTCAAACTCGAGCCTGGCTCTCTTACGGGGACTCAAAAAGAGAAGGAAGCAATAAGCCACGAATTGAACGAATTGAACGAATTCAATTCGTTGAATTCGTTCAATTCGTGGCTTATTGCTGAACATTACTGCTTCTCAACCGAAGTAGTCGCGGGCTTCAGCCCGATGTCCGTATTTGCCCGTGAATCTCTTTTCCAGTATCTTTTAGTGATAGTGATGTGAGAGAACCCAGGAGGCGATGTCTATGGACACGCGTCTACTGATGATGCTGGAGGTGAAGGTCGGCGCCCCGCAAAATCTCGGTGCCGTACCCCACGGGACTCGTCGCACTGCCCCGTTGAGCGGCGGGAGTTTCGAGGGTCCCCGTCTTCGCGGTTCGGTCGTCGCCGGAGGAAGCGCGGATTGGCAAGTTCTCCGCTCAGACGGCGTGCTTGAGATGGACCTTCGGGTCACGCTTCAGACCGATGATGGTGCGCTCATTTCGATGAGGTCATTCGGCTTGCGTCATGGACCGCCGGAAGTTATCGCGGCCATCGGGCGCGGCGAAACCGTCGATCCTGCCACATACTACTTTCGCACGACGGCGCGATTTGAGACTGCACAGCCTGCGTACGCATTCTTGAATCGGATCGTCGCCGTCGCGAGCGGCGATCGGCGGCCGGAAGGGCCCATCTACACCGTTCATGAAGTGCTCTGACGTCGTCGCGGTTCAATTCCTATGCAAACTTGATGTTGTTGGAGAAAGGAGCGCCCTCACGTGCAATCTCGTTCGCTCATGGTGCTGCGTCTGGCGACTGCGGCCATCGAGGAGATCGGCGCAACGCCGCATGGCCGACTCTCAATTTTCCCAATCATCGGAGGCTCGTTTGAGGGCGAACGTCTTCGCGGCAGGGTGCTGGCTGGCGGCGGCGACTGGGTGACCGCCATGGCCGACGGCACGTTCGAACTCGATTTGCGGGCGACTCTCGAGACCGATGACGGCGCCCTGATCCACATGACCTTCACGGGTGTGCGTGATGTTGCGAACGACTACTTCCGCACGCTGCCACGATTTGAAACAGCAGCGCCGAAATATGCGTTCCTCAATCGGCTGCTCGCCGTCGGTATTGGAGAGATCCGTCCAGATGGCCCCATTCACAGTATCGAGGAGATCCTCTGACCGCTTGCATGTGCTCGCAGCAGGCGGGTCTGAAGATGGGTCAAAAGCCTGAAACGCAGAGCTTCTTACGACCTTCAGTCTGAATATCGATTTAGGTGACTGCTGGAAGGAGAGAATATGGCAAATCTCAAGCAAGAAATCCGTAGTAACGACGCCAGAGACACGAGCGTCAAGAACGTCGACCTGAAGCTGGAGGCCGTCGTCATCCCCGTCTCGGATGTCGAGCGCGGGAAGAAGTTCTATGGGAACCTCGGGTGGAGGCTCGACGCCGACTTCACCTTCGATAACGGCTTCCGGGTCGTCCAGTTCACGCCGCCCGGCTCGGGGTGCTCGGTTCAATTCGGCACGAAGATCACGTCGTCCGCTCCCGGCTCCGCCCAGGGCCTCTACCTGATCGTCTCCGACATCGAGGCTGCGCGCAACGAACTCGTCGCCCGCGGTGTCGAAGTAAGCGAGGTGTTTCACGCCGGGACGCCGGGCGCTCAGTTTCAGCCCGTCGGCACGAAAGGTCGCATCAGCGGGCCCGCGCCCGACCACGCGAGCTACGGCTCGTTCGCCACGCTCAGCGACCCGGACGGCAACGTCTGGCTGTTGCAGGAGATCACGACGCGGCTGCCCGGCCGGATCGACGCCGCTGAGACGGTATTCGCATCCACGGCGGACCTGGCGAGCGCGCTTCGGCGGGCGGAGGCCGCCCACGGCGAGCACGAGAAGCGCACCGGGCAGCGCGACGCAAACTGGCCCGACTGGTACGCCGCATACATGGTGGCGGAGCAGGCGGGCAAGGAACTGCCCTTGTGAGCGGGACACTCTCCCTTTGCCTGCCTCGCTGGCTGTGCGTCCGATCATAGGAACCGCCGGCCGGCGGATGAGGTTGCGACCAGGGAGCATAAGGAATGACAGTCCTCGCGCTTGCCTTTTTTATCGGTGTGCTCAACGGACTGCGCTCGTTCACGCCACCGGCTGCGGCGGCCTGGGCAGCTCATTTACGCTGGATCAAGCTCCAGGGTGCGCTGGCCCTGATCGGCTCGGTCTCTGTGGTCGCGATCTTCACGTTACTGGCGGCCTTCGAACTGGTCGCTGACAAGATGCCGTGGATCCCGGCCCGAATAACGACGATGAGCCTCGTCGCGCGCGGCGTCATGGGCGCGCTGACAGGCGCCTGCGTCGCCGCGGCCGGAGGACAGTGGGCGGTCATCGGAGCCGCCTTTGGCGTCGCCGGCGCCATGACGGGCGCCTTCGCCGGCTACCATGCGCGCATGCGTTTGGCAAAAGCCTTGGGCGTGCCAGACATCTATGTCGCGCTGGTGGAGGACCTGATCTGCGTGGCCGGCGCTCTGTGGGTCGTCACGCAGTTCCAATAGCTGTGTCCTCCGAATCGCCACGAGGCGCCTCTTCTTCAGTCTCTTCTCCAGCACCTTTATAGGGGGAAAGCAGGGGGAAGGAACCACAAGAAGCACAAGAGGCATAAAAAGGGGCTTCTCTTGTGCCTCTTGCTCTTTTTGTGGTTCCTTCCCCTGTAAGTCGTAGCTGCTTTTCTAGAATCTCAGAGCCGCACCACTTTCAGGCCCGCAGCTTTAGCGGCTGCGCATTGACGCATATCGGCCGATACGAACAGGTCTGCCCGCCAAACCAGAGCACTCGAGATCTGCAGGGCATCGGATGCGCGAAGCGGGTAGGACTCCAGCAGGCCAATGCCGCTCAATAGCACTTCGTCGATCATCGCGATCACCGTAGCATCGGCCAGATCTGCTTCCAGCGCGGCTTTTGCTGCTGAATACTGTGATTTCGTCAAAGAGTGTTCCCTGACGCGGCGGTAAAGAGCTGAAATGATTTCCGGCAGACAAAGCACGGATACCGCCAGGCCGTCGGAGTCTTGCAGCAGTCGATCAAAGTCTTCGCTCTTTTCATCGGAAACGTAACGCTTTGCCAGCGCAGACGAGTCCGCGAAGAGGTTCACTTGCGATCCTCGAGGACAGCTTTGCTGAGGGAAGGAGCTTTGGTAACCAGCTTCAGTCCAGGTTTCTTCCACGCCGGCCCCTTCCGCGCAACAGGCGGGACCAGCCGTGCGACGACTTTACCGTGTCTCTGAATCTCCACCTCTTCGCCCTTTTCTACAAGATCCAGAAATGACGACGCATTGTTTCTGAACTCGGTAAACGAAACAATCTTCATACATCATATTGTACAGCGATGTACAGAACTGTACCATTCTCTTGAGAAAAAATCTGTCCGATTGCGTGACACACATCATATGTTCCGATATTGACGCGGTTGCAGGTTGGTATGCTAAAGCGATTGAGCAAGGTGAGCTGCAGACTTGGTTTATTTCCCCCGATTTGCTAAAGCCCCTACGCTGCAGTCCGCACTGGCCAGCTCTGGAAAAGATGCTGAATCTGCCACCCGCGGCGGTATAGCTGGCCGTTCAACTCAGGGTTCGACCTTCCGGTTCAGGATGACAGTAATTGGAGAAGTCACTTCCGGCTCGCTATTGATAAGGAACTGTCGCCCGTCAGCGGAGACCGAATACTCCCAGACCGCCGTGTTTTGACCGATGCCTCCGGCGACACTGGTGGGAAAAAGCGCAACAGGTGTACCCGCATCGACAGTTTGACCATCGGATAAAACTCGAATCGGAACCGCCATTAAGCGACTGTCCAATCCGAGATAAAACAATTCCAACTGCTTTCCGTCGCGCCGCCATCGCACCTGAACGCCGCCATTAGTCGAAATCGGACCGAACCTTTTCCCTTTGGCGTCTGGAAAAGGCTGAATATAGATCTCGAATTGACCGGTCTCATTGGACTGGTACGCGATCCACTTTCCGTCGGGAGAGAACTGCGCTTCCCGCTCTGAGGCTTTGGTCTGAACAACCGGGAACGTTTTTCGATCGTCAAGCGACATCGCCCAGAGATCGTGGCTCGTTCCGGGATCCGTGATTCGATAGAGAAGAAACTTGCCATCGGGCGAACAATCCATCGGAATTGTATTCAGGCCGGTCTCGAGTAGCAGCTTTTCCGTTCCGGCGCCGGTGGTCGGCTTTTCGTAGAGACTAATCTTACGGCCGCGTGGGGACGCGAAAATAATACGGCTGCCGCCTGAACACCAGATCGCACTGTGATTTGTCGTGGGACCAGACGTAAATTTGCTGAAAACATTTGGATTCCGCGTCCGGTCCAGCAGCCAGACATCCTGGGCAGGCACTGTCGTCCCGCGGGTCACCGCCACGTGGCGGTCGTCGGGCGAGAGCGATGGAGTCAGACCTGGTCCCGGCACCCTTCCCGTTTCCCTACCCGCACGGTCAAACCATATCAACTGGGTATTTCCCGCCGCGCCCGCGCGGTACGCGATGGGACCGGCAATCGACGATGAAAACCCCGCTACTCCCTCCGCCATGCGAATAGGATCTCCGCTGAGTTTCATCGCCGCCAGATCAAATTTCTGGGAAAACAGATTGGCGTTGCGGAGGAAAAGCAATTGATCGGGCAACGCATAATCCGCAGCCTGTGCTTCAACCAGGCGAGGCGATCCCGGCCCATCCAATCGGCCGATGTAAATGCCTGCGGTTTCGGGTTGGCCCTCCTGACTCAGATTGTAATGAAAGAAGTGAAGGTTATCGGGAAGGAAATGCGGATTGGCGGGAATGCTTGCATATTCTTTTCGCACGACTGTCGCGTCGCCACCCCCGGCGGAAATGCGCATGAGCGGCGTTCCATTGACCGGGGCAAAGATGATCACCTCATCCCGGTTCCATGCGCCGCCATGGCCGTCTATCGCATTGGTCAAAGGCCGCAGCGCTCCACCTTCAATATCGATTCGCACGAGCTTGCCATCCGCAAAAAAGCCGATGGAACGGCTATCCCACGACCAGAATGGCAACCGGGCGTTTTCAGTTCCTGCCAATGGACGCGATGAAACCGAATCCAGGGAACGGAGCCACAAAAGCGACCGGCCATCCGACGTCCCTGCAAAGACAATCTTCCTTCCATCAGGGGAGATGGCAAGGGAGTCCGGCCGCCGAGTCGGCGGCGTCGGGATTTCAAATCGTATTTCGGCCGGAGGCTGGGGAGCGGTCGCGGGTCTCCGTACCCAAACTATTCCTGCTACGGCTGCAACCGCGACGAACGCAAGAGCGGACATCCACGCGAGGCGCTCCCCGCGATGGCCGGGGACGGGGCCTTGCCCGTCTGGGAGCGGTCCCTCCTCCTGCACCTCATCGATTTCAAGCCGCGCATCGCCAAAGTCGCGAAGCCTGGATTTTTTCAACAGGCAGCGGCGCAGCAAGCGGCGAATCCCATTCGGAGTGTCCGCAGGCAAGCGGTCCCAGTCCGGTTCGGACTTCAACACACTCGCGAGAATCTCGTTCGTCGAATCTCCATCGAACGCCCTGCGGCCGGTCAGCATTTCGTAGAGAACGCATCCGAACGCCCAGACGTCCGATGCACGACTCGCGTCTTTACCTTTTGCCTGTTCCGGTGACATATATGCCGCGGTCCCCATAATGATTCCAGACGTTGCTGTCACCATGGTTGGAGAGTTCGACGTGTTTCCATCCACCACAAGCGCTTTCGCCAGCCCGAAATCCAGAACCTTAACTCTACCGTCCGGGGTTTGTTTGATATTCGCAGGTTTCAAATCCCGATGAACGATTCCACTCTCGTGCGCTGTCTCTAAAGCTTCGGCAATCTGACTCGCTATCCTCAACGCCTCATCGAGAGGAATCGGACCACGCTTGATTCTTTCCGCCAGCGTCTCGCCGGGAACCAATTCCATCACGAGGAATTTCTTGTCGTTCGAGCTTTCCAATCCGTAAATTGCGGCGATGTTCGGATGATTCAGCGAGGCCAGGACGCGAGCTTCCCGTTCGAATCGCGCAACGCGATCCTCATCACGAGCGAATGCTTCGGGAAGGATCTTAACGGCCACACTTCGGCCCAACTTCGAGTCTGTGGCCTGATACACGTCACCCATCCCACCCGAGCCGAGGTGCGATGTGATTTCGTAGTGGGCAAGTTTCGTTCCAATCACGGTGCGAATCTTATCAGAGGCAGCGAGGGCGAACTCTCAAAATGCTGAAGGAACGTAATTTAAAACCGGTATCAAGAATGGAACAACCACGAGATCGACGTGCACGGCCAGATGCTCAGTCCTCGAGGATTTCTACGGAAAGCGGTTCGATGGGTGGCCCGTAACGCAAGTAGCTATTCACAATTGCCGCCAACGATAAAGGTGTCAGGCGCTCCGTAGCATTCGCGAGATCCGTTACGTTCCACCACCGAAACTCGTCGAGCACCGCACTCTCGATGCGATCCGACATCCGAGGTTTGAAGTAACGCGTATGAACGGCATGGTACACCTCGCACTGACACAGCCGATCCCCCTTCCAGTTAAAGGTATGTTGCCGTCGCCAGAGGACTGGCCCGATTGCAAAGTCTATCAGACCCAGTTCCTCCTGCAATTCTCGTCGCAGTGCCTGATCGGCCGTTTCGGCGGGCTCAATTCCGCCACCGGGTGCGATCCAGAACGGACTCACTCCGGGTAGACGGATTTTCAGCAGAAGAAGTTTTTCGTCAGGCGTCAGGAGCATGGCGCGAACGGCATTCCGCTCTGTCATAGTGCAATACCTTGAGAAAAAGGCTAACCAACCAAGCTTGCGCAATCGGCTCTGAATGTTATTACGTGAGTGGGTGATGAAGGCGAAATCCAAACTTTCAAGGAACATGACGGTGGCGGAATTTGACAATGGCTACTGGTATGCAACCGAGATCAAGGGTTTTGCAGTAGAAATCGGGATTCCGCACTCCAATAAGCTCCGCAAAGACGAACTCGAGAAATCTATTAAGCTCTTTCTGAGAACCGGGAAGATCGCACTACCCACGAAACGAAATCTCAACAGATCCGGAATCAAAGACCTTGACAGAGGACTGAACCTCAGCCTTCCGGTTATCAACTACACGAGTAATCGGGAAACGAAAGAGTTCATTATGCGCGAGGCGCAGAAAATTGCGCCTGGACTTAAGAGAAAGTCTGGAGCGCGCTACCGCTTGAACCGCTGGCGCGAAGAACAGCTGACTAGCGGCAATAAAATCACTTATGGAGATTTGGTTCAACAATACGTGAGGCTGAACCAGGTCGAGGAACCGTTCAAACAAATTCCGGTCGTGTGCTACATCAACTTTTTAAGCGACTTCCTGAACTCCGAGAAAGATGCAACTCGCGTTGATGCTGTTGCAGCCTGGAAGCAGGTCAAGCGGATGAACGTGCCCAAAACATATCGCGCCTGGAAAAAAGCGATAAAGGAAGCGCTTTAATCCGACGCAAGCCTCCGGTCGAGATAATTGAAATTCCCGGCGGTTGATTGTCGCTGATCAGACTGCCACCGGCCGCTCCAAGCGCCGCGCGGATCCCGGTCTCGCGCCTTTTTCGAAGTCTTATTGTGCTGGATTGGAGTCCGAGGCCAAACTTTATACCCCGGGTTGCAGCGCTCGTTTTCATGATGCATGATCGTTCGACGCTTGTTTTTCATTAAATCGGAAGGAACGGACGCATAAGAAATCCGTCCTTTTCGCAAACTTTAGTCTAAGATGTCTCGGGAAAAGACCCGATTGGAAAGCCCTACGGCAGGGAGTGCTTTTTTAGACTGCCGGACAATTGCAGCCTTGAAACATCGTTGCTGCGGCTCCGATGCACGTCATTCAAACGAAGAAGCAAGGGAGCAACCTCCTGTGGCAACTGTCCCTGACCGGGCATTGAAATGGCGCGCGGGCCGGCTTTTCTACACAAGTATGGCGGTCGTACTCGCCGCCACAGTGTTTCTCGGGTTTGCCCCCACTTTCTATTTGCGCGGTTACCTGCCGCTGCCGCCTGGAGCGAACTCGCTATCGTCCCTGCTCGTGGTTCACGGTCTTCTGAACACCCTGTGGTTTGCGCTCTTTCTACTACAGACATTGCTTGTCGCGAACTCCCGGACGGACCTCCATCGGCGATTGGGAGTCCTGGGGGCGGTCCTGGCCATCGCTGTAGTCATCATCGGTGTGATTACGACAATCAGCGGGTTACGGCACAGCCCCGTATCTCCCGAGTTTGACGGGCGCGTGTTTTTCGTGGGCGCTACGCTGCCGAGTTTCATCCTATTTGGGTTGCTCGTCGCGGCAGCCATCGGCTTCAGGCGCCAACCCGAGACGCACAAACGTCTCATGCTGCTCGCCACGATTAAGCTAATGAGCGCGGGGCTCGACCGATTATTCGTGTTCAATTTTGATGGACAGGTGCCCTCCTTCCTTGCTCAAACGCAACTAGCGACCGACATCTTCGTCATCGCCGCCGTTCTCTATGACCTTCGGGCGCGTGGGCGCGTGCATCCGGCCCTGATTTGGGGTGGTGCGGCGGTCGTTTTGCAGCCGCTACTGCTTGTGGTGGCCGGTACACCTGCAGGATTGGCACTAGCAGATCTCTTCCGTTGACGGCCCATGCCAGTCGCATAATTCTGCATGTGACTAGACTAGCGATCAGCCGATTTCCGTATTGCTTGCGCATTCGATAACGCAACGAACTCGTGCTGGCGGCGAGACCGGCTGTTCCCGAACTGCACGAGTCGTAAGCGCAGGTAAGCGGCACCGAGTCGAGAGGGCGTATAGGGTTGGCGGCATCACAATCAGCGTTGGTTCAGTTGCCGGGCTTCCAATTGAGGATGACGGTAATGGGAGAATTGGACGGTTCCTGCGTGACCGCGTTCAGCAGGAACCGTTCACCGTCGGGAGAAACGGCGTACTCCTGGAGTTCCTGGGGTTGGCCTGGTCCGACAATATGCGTCGTAAATAATGCGACCGGCGTGGCTGCTTCCACAGCCTTTCGGTCGGCACTGAATCGGAGCGGCACTTCTGTGATCCGACCATCGGGCGCGATATAGAACAACGCCTGTCCATCGCGACGCCAGCGTGGCTGGGTGCCGCCTTTGGGTGAGACTTGAATCTTATGCCCCGGCCCGGGGAACGACTGCAGGTAAATCTCGAATCGTCCGGATTCATTCGATTCGTACGCAATCCAATTCACGTCTGGAGAAAACTGTCCGTTGCCTTCGTCAAACTCTGTTTGCGCGACGGCAATTTGCTGCGGAGGTTCGGTCAGAGCAAGCGCCCAGAGGTCCATGCCGGTTTTCGCAGTCTGGCTCTTGTAGAGAAGAAATCGGCCGTCGGCCGACCAGTCCGTCGCGGCCTTAGAGTCCGGGGTCTTGAGCAATAGTTGGCCGGGGGCGCCGTCGTTGACGGACCTCACGTAGAGGTCGTAGGTACCGGTTGTGTTCTGAGCAAAAACCACACGGCTTCCATCCGGGGACCACTGCGGCCATCGCTGTCGCTGCGGGTCGGATGTAAACCGGCTAAGGACGCCCCGAGCCGTTTCCATGAACCAGACATCGATGTTTCCATTCACCGTGCGTTCCAGTGCGACGCGTCGGGTGTCGGGTGAAAGCGAGGCACCGAGCGGCAAAGCGTTGTCCGATGTGCCGATTCTCTGAATTTCTTTTCCGCTTCGATCAAACCAGATGAATTGTCGTTCCCCGGCATTGCCTGTGCGATAGGCGATGGGGCCGGCTGCAGAGCTGGATATTGCGGCGATATTGAATCCGCGATTGGATAACACTTGATCCGCCAGGAGAGCCGGAGTGCCGCGAAGCGTCAGCCCGGCGGCATCGAATGGTTGTGCAAAGAGACGGCCGTCGCGAAAAAAAAGCAGTTGGCCGCCCGGCGAGTAAACCGCGGCCGTATCGGAGTCGAGGATGCGGCGAGGCTCCGACCCGTCCAGGTCGCCGGCATAGACGGCGCGAGTCTCGGTGCCGCCGTCCTGGCCCCAGAACAGAAAATGATGACCATCGGGAAGGAAGTGAGGTTGTCTGTGAGTTCCTTGCTGGGCCTTCAGTCGCGTTACCGGAAGAGGCTGGCCGCCGCCCGCAGAGATCTTGAAGATCGGCGTGTTCGAACCGGGCGCAAAGAGAATCACATCGTCGGCGTTCCACGTTCCGCCGCGGCCCGCCGAATCTGTCAAGGTATTGATTAGTCCGCTGGCGACGTCGATCCGTTTCAATTTTCCACCAGCGAAGAAGCCGATGGAGCGGCTTTCGGGCGACCAGAATGGAAAAGCCGCGCCTTCCGTGCCGGCCAACGGCCGCGCCTCACCGGACTGCAGCGAGCGCAACCACAAACTCGAATTCGAACCCGACACGAAGGCTATTTTCAATCCGTCGGGTGAAAGCGCCAGGGACGTGAGATCGGAGCCCGGCGGAGTATCCACATCCACGCGCATCTCCGGTAACGCGGCCTGCATCCGGAATGCGCGCGTGCCGGCCAGGATGGCAATAACCACGGCGATGGCGACGGCAACCCATGCGAACTTTTCGCGCCTCGAAGCACGATGAGCAGGGAAGGCCACTTCCGCCTCCGGATTCAGCGCATCCGCCAGTTCCAGCCGTGCATCACCGATGCACTGCAGGCGTTTCTTCTGGTCTTTCTGCAGGCAGCGCCGCAGAAGTCGGCGTATGGGCGCTGGAGTTTCGGGAGGTAACCGGTTCCAGTCCGGGTCGGCTTTTATCACCTCAGCGAGAACTTCCGCCGTTGTCGGACCTTTGAATACGGCCGAGCCCGTTAACATTTCGTAGAGCACGCATCCGAACGCCCAGATGTCGGTGGTGCGACCTGTCTCTTCGCCCCGTGCCTGTTCGGGTGACATGTACGCGGGAGTTCCCAGAATCATGCCGGGTATCGACGTCGACGTCAGGGTCGGTGCGTCCGACAAGTAGCCTTTGTTTTGTCTGGTGTCCCAGGCTTTCGCCAGTCCGAAGTCGAGCACCTTAACAGTGTGGTCGCTGGATACCTTGATATTCGACGGTTTCAGGTCACGATGGATGATCCCTTCCTCGTGCGCTGCTTCGACAGCGTCCACGATCTGTCGGGCAATCGACAATGCCTCATCGATAGAGATCCGCCCCCGTTCAATTCGCTCAGCGAGCGTTTCTCCTTCTACCAGTTCAAGAACGAGAAATTGCAACCCTTCGAAATGATCGAGATCGTAGATCGTGGCGATGTGAGGATGATTCAACAGCGCCAGGATTTCAGCTTCGCGCCGGAAACGTGCCAGTCGCTGCTCATCCCGGGAAAATTCCGGCCGCAACAGCTTGATCGCAACGTCCCGCTTCAGTCTGGCGTCACGCGCGCGGTAGACCTCTCCCATGCCGCCCGCTCCGAGCAATTCAAGGATTTCGTATGTTCCGATATTTGATCCCGACGAAAGTGGCATCGTGCCGCTATTATGTACAAATCGTCGCGCAATATCAGGATTTGTGGCACAGGACTATGTGTCCGCGCCTGCATTTCTCAGCAGTCTTTGCCGAAGGATGGATAGGCCACGGATTGAACGGATTAAACGGATTGAATCCGTTAAATCCGTTCAATCCGTGGCTTATCCGACCCCCACGCACTACTTACTGCGCTTGGATCCCCCCAGAATTCCGCCGAGCAATCCGCGAAGGATCTGGCGCCCGACCTGGCTGCCGACGGTTCGGGCGGCCTGCTTGGCCATGGTTTCGACCATGCCCTGCCGGTGTTTGGTGCCCCAGAGCAATTCGCCGAGCGGGCTGGTTTCCGGCTTCGTCTGCGGTTGCGATGGACCAGGTTGGGGCGCTGGTTCGTTAGCGGGAGTTGTGCGGCGGTTGAGGATCTCGTAAGCCGACTCGCGGTTGATTCTCGTGTCGTACTTGCCGGAAATGGGACTTCGCGCGCGGGCAGCCGCACGTTCATCCGGACTCAAAGCGCCCATGCGGCAGCGCGGGGGGCAGATCATCACACGTTCGACAGGCATCGGCACGCCATTTTCCTGCAGCATGGAAACCAAAGCCTCGCCGATGCCGAGTTGAGAGATGGCTTCAGATACGTTGAGCCGGGGATTGGCAACAAATGTTTCGGCAGCCGTTCGGACTGCCTTTTGATCACGAGGAGTGTAGGCTCGAAGCGCGTGCTGTACACGATTTCCAAGCTGGCCGAGAATCTCATTGGGGACGTCGTCCGGAAGCTGCGAACAGAAATAGACGCCCACGCCGCGGGACCGGATCAGTCGCACGACCTGCTCTACGCGCTGTCGCAGCGAAGCCGGGGCATCGTCGAAAAGAAGGTGAGCTTCATCAAAAAAGAAAACCAGCTTTGGCTTCGCCAGGTCACCAACTTCCGGAAGCGACTCGAACAGTTGCGACAACAGCCAGAGAAGGAAACTCGAATACACCCGAGGTTTCAAAACGAGCTGATCGGCGGCAATGATGTTGATGATTCCACGGCCGCTGAGATCTGTTCGCATCAGGTCCGCGAGGTCGAGGGCCGGCTCGCCAAAGAAGCTTTCTCCGCCTTCCCGTTCAAAGGACAAGAGAGAGCGCTGGATAGCCGCCAGCGATTGTGCGCTGACCAGACCGTAGTGCGTTGAAATCTCCTTACGGTTGTCTGCGACGAATCCAAGCACTGCGCGCAGGTCATCCATATCCAGCAGGAGAAGCCCGCGATCATCAGCCAGCTTGAACACGATTTCGAGTATTCCGGCCTGCGTATCGTTCAGCTCGAGTATCCGGCCCAATAAACCGGGCCCCATCTCACTGATCGTCGTCCGCACGGGATGGCCGGCCTTGCCATACAGATCCCAGAAGACGACAGGACTCGGCTCGAAGGCATATCCATCGATTCCAATTTGAGCAACGCGCTGCTGGATCGTCTCGCTGGTGGTTCCAGCGGCGGCGAGGCCCGATACATCACCTTTCACATCCGGCATAAACACGGGAACGCCCAGCCGGGAGAAACCTTCGGCCAGGACCAGCAGCGAAATGGTCTTACCTGTGCCCGTGGCACCTGCAACCAGACCGTGACGGTTGCCGTACTTCGCGAGAAGCCGGACTGGTTCGTTGGCTTTTCCAATGAGTATGGATTCCATATAGTTTCTACTTTCAGAATACCTTTTTGGCAGTTGCGTCGAGAAAACCTGAATTTCGGAAAAGGTATGAAGAAAAGGCCCGGAGGGCCGTTAGAACCTGGCCCCGGCCGCAGGCCGGGGGTTTCGTAATCCGTCCTAAAACCAGCCCCAGAGGGGCGTAAGATGCTGTTGCCCAAACGCCGAGAACCAATCCCCGCCTTAGTAAGGGCGTCAATATATTTGGCGCAGTGAGCGGGTTCGCTGTCCGATATCCGTTGACTGTTGTACGACGATAAATGCACTTGTTGCGGTAATAGATGCCGGCCATCTATTAGCGCAACAAGTGCATTTATCGTCGTACAACAGTCAACGGATATCGGACAACCGATCCCGCAGTTACTGCGGCAAGTATGTTATTGCCCTTAGGAGGGGAGCCGCGCAGCGGCGGGGTGGTCTGTTCAAAGTTGCGAAGCGACCTTATAAATGCTCGCGAAGCGCTCCTTATTAATCGGTACTGTTCGTTTTTGAACAGACCGCCCCAGCCCTCGCTGCGCGAGGGCATCCCCGCCTTACTAAGGCGGGGAATGGCTCCACGCCATTTGAGCAACAAGCCTTGACGGCCGGGGCTATATTCTTACGCGCCTCCGGCGCTAATTCATAAAACGGGCGGTCCAGACCGCGCCTACAATCAACTAACCTCATATTTACTAAAATAGATTCATGACGCTCGAGCAGCGGCAAATCGAGAGTTACGCTGCGGATGGGTTCCTGCTGTTGACGGAGGCAGTGGACACGGAAACCGTAGAACGTGCGCGGCAGGTGCTGGCGCAGAAGGTCGCCGGCGCCAGTGAAAATCCGTACCACGCATTTGTGAGGAATTCGGCGGTTTCAGCGTGCTTCAACCAGAAGGTTTGTGATGCGGCCGCCCAGCTTGCGGGTGTCCGTAAGAAACTCGCGCCGCCAGGGAGGGTATACACGGTTACTGTTTTCCCAACGACGAAACCATGGGAATTGCCGGCGCCGCACATCGATCACGCCAGAGAGGAAGACAGGCACAAAACGTTCCCGCCTCCGTTCCGTATCGGGTGTCTGATTTATCTTACAGACGTTCAACCGCAGGGCGGAGCGACCATCGTGTGGCCGGGGTCGCATCGACGGCTGGAAGAACTGGCGAAGTCGAACATCGAGCGGTATCGGTATCTGGCATCCGTCCATCGCGACATTGCGACCGTAGATCTGGGTTGTCCCAAAGAAATCACCGCGCAAGCGGGAGACGTTTTGTTCTATCAATACCTCTGCGCCCATGCGGGCAGTAGCAATTCAGGCGCGAGTCCTCGTTTTGCGCTGAACCATAAGTGGTAATTTACGGCGTGGTGCCCGAGAATGTGTTGCATCCGGACATTTGACCTGTTTGGAAACCCTGCTTAAACCAGCGCGAGCGCTGTTCAGCGGTGCCGTGAGTAAACGATTCCGGAACGACGTATCCCTGAGACTGCATCTGCAGGCGGTCATCGCCAATCATGCTTGCGGCACGAAGCGCCTCGTCGATGTCGCCGTTCTCCAGAAAATCTTTCATGTTCGATTGCTGCATCCGCTCGGTGTGGTTGGCCCACACACCTGCGAAACAATCCGCCTGCAGTTCGAGCATGACTGAAGCACGATTAGCCTGCGTCCTGTTCGCACGCTGCCGGAGAGCAGCCACCTTGTCGGAAATGCCAAGAAGATTTTGCACGTGATGCCCGATCTCGTGCGCGATCACGTAAGCCTGTGCGAAGTCTCCGGGCGCCTGAAAACGGTTGCGAAGTTCCTGGAAAAAACTCATGTCGAGGTAAACTTTCTCGTCGTCCGGGCAATAAAAGGGGCCCATTGCCGCCTGCGCGAACCCGCACGCCGACTCAACCGCGCCCGTAAACAACACCAGCTTGGGTTCCCGATATGTTTTATTGGCCTGCCGGAACAGATCAGACCACGTGTCTTCCGTATAGGCCAACACGGTCGAGACGAACTGCTTCGTTTCCTCATCCGCAGGAGACGTGGCTGCCGGGCCGCCCGCATTTACGGCAGGGTTCTGGTTCAGGATTACACTGGGGTCGACACCAAAATAAAGCGCAAGTATCAGAAGAATAACTCCGCCCAGACCACCTCCGATTACCGCCGGATGAACCCCGCGCCTGTCTTCAAGATTGCTGCTCTGCCGTCCACCACGCCATAACATGGGAGATCCTCCAATAGCGGTATTGGCTGCACTCCCGATTCCTTTAGCTAAGCTGGTCCGTTCATTCGGAAACCGCGCCCCGGCAGGGTCCAAGTAAATCGAACCTGCGATAAAATTCGAGTGTCTATTAAACATGTTCCCCATACTGGCGCTTTTCCTTTGGCTTGCAGGATTGCAGCAACGGCAGGACGTGCCGCGTGCTTCTATCGAGGGCGTCGTGGTCCGGGCGGGTGCGGTGGCAGCAGCAGCGCCCGAGGGCCTGATGAACGCACAGGTTGAAATCCGGCCCGGCAACCGTTCCATTTCGACGGACGGCTCGGGCGCGTTCAGCTTTAAATTCCTGGTACCCGGGCAGTACACCATTTCCGTCTCACACGCGGGCTTTGTTCCCCTGGAGGATCCCAAGAGGGGGCTCAGCGCAGCGGGAGTCACGTTAAACCTCGACGCAGGCCAGACGGTAAAAGGTCTCGTGGTACCGATGATTCCTGCTCCATTGATCACCGGAACCGTGTTCGGTCCCGATGGACAGCCATTGCCGGCGGCCCTCGTCCGCGCCTATGAGCGTCAGTACAGCCCATACGGCAGCAAGCTGAAGATCGTCCGGAAAGCGATGACCGACGATATGGGCGAGTTTCGATTATTCGGACTCCGCTTCGGACAGTTCTTCGTCAGCGCCGGATACAGTGACCGGGATCGTGCCGCGGCGGTCGGCAGAACTCAGCTGAGCGAGAATGTGTCTAAAGCCGACGACGGCTATGCCACCGTTTTTTACGACGGAGCCGAAGAACTCTCGATGGCGCGTGGAACGCGCATCGCGCCCGGCATCGACTCCGGCCGCGTGAACATCTATCTTAGAGACTCCGCGCGATTCAAAATCCGCGGCCATGTGCTTCCGATATTGTCGGGTACGAGGATTCTTTTCGTTCCGAAAGGCAGCGATCTCGCCGAAGAAAAGTCATTCCTGCAGCCCAACGCGGATGGCGCCTTCGAAATTCACGCTGTTTCGCCAGGCAGCTATCTTCTCCTGGCGATGACGACGGACGGTTTACTTTCCTCGGACGTCGTTAGCCTCAACGTCACTGATAGCGACATGGATAACATTACCCTCGCTCTCGTTCCAACGCTGCTGGTCTCCGGTTCGCTGGTTCAGGAAGGCAATGCCCGGGCAAATCTCTCGCGGTTCCACGTCAAGCTGGTACGCAGCACCAGCGAATTCGATCAAACATTCGATACGCCTGCGGCGCCCGACGGCACATTCGCTGTAGATCATGTTCCCTCCGGGGAATATGACATTGCGGTCGGTCCACTCCCCAGCGGTCTTTATGTAAAGCGTATCGTTGTCGGACCACGTAATTTTCTGGAGGGAGGGTATCGTCCGGTTCTGGGCCAGTCGTTGCAGGTCGTCCTCGCCACAGCCACGGACAATTTGCGGGTCGACGTTTTAAAGAATGGAAATCCGGCAGCCGGAGCGCAGGTGGTGCTCATTCCAAATCCGCCGCTGCGCCGGCGGCCCGATCGATACATAACCGGCTCGACGGACCTAAACGGAAATCTGACGTTGAATGCCGTTCCTCCTGGACGATACACGGCATACGCTTTTGAGGAAATGGAAGCAGGCGCCTATTACGCTCTTGCATCTACACCGGACGTGGAGGCTCGCTTCAGGGATCGCCAGGTTTCGGTAACGATTGGCGAGAATGGTGCGAAAGCCGTTGAGTTGCGGGTGATACCTGCGGCGGAAACGGCCGGAGGGTTCAGGTGAAAGCCATGTCGGCCGCCTTCGCCGCGACCCTTATTGCGTTGCAGCTCGCGCCTCCATCGAACTCCATCGTCGGAACCGTGATTAAAGCCGGCACCGCGATCCGGCAGCCGCTAAGGAATGCGCGGGTCGAACTGCTCGGCGGTTCCGGTACGGTTGCTTCGCCGGTTGTACGGAGCGATGCAAACGGACAATTCGCCTTCACGAGTCTGGCCCCCGGGGAATATACGTTAGAGGTCACCTGCGATGGATTTATCCGCCAGCAGTCTTCGATAAAGATAGTGGCGGCCCGGGGACAGCCGGCCGCGAACCTGGTGTTTGAAATGGAGCCGGCGCCGACCGCAGCGGGATGGGTTTTAGATACCTATGGCGAACCGATCGCCAATGTCATGATCGAGGCGCTTCGCCGAGGCTATGATGCGCGCGGCAACCGCAGGCTGGTTCGTGCAGCTCGCAGCGTCACGGACGATCAGGGTGAATACCGGATCTTCTGGCTGGACCCCGGCGAATATTTTTTCTATGCCACGTCGCCTCCCCCGGAGGCCAATGACGTCAAACCACCAGCCGCGGTGACGCCGACGTATTATCCGGGGGTCAGCACACCCGAAGACGCAAAGCCCCTCCGGCTCGATATCGGTCGCGAGGTTCGTGTGGACTTTCGTCTGCGTGCTGCGGATTTGTGGGAGGTGAACGGCCACACCATGGATGAGGTCTCAGGCAAGCCGGTAGGAGCCACGATCACCATCGCGCCTCCAGGCGAGGATCCCAGTTTTCGTCAATTCCACGCGCAGAGCCCCGCGACGGGCTTCTTTGCGGGTGAGTTCGCGGCAGGCGGTGTGCCGCCGGGTTCCTATATCGTCGCTGCGAAAAGCAAGACGGGAGATCAGGAATCGATCGCTTATCGACGGATTGAGCTTCGTCCGGTGCTGATCGCGCCTGACCGAGGCTACGGCATGACACTCTCTCTGGCGCCCCCGCTGTCCATGAATGGCAGACTTCTGATCCAGTCCACGGAGGCTGTGGATTTGCGCCAGGCCAGCGTGACACTGATCTCCACGGATCCCGATCTTCCGTCCCCTCGAAATGTTTTTCCGCGGATGGATGGACAATTCACTTTCAACGGAGTGTCGCCGGGAACCTATGTCCTGGACATCTCTGGCCTGCCTCAGGATCTTTACCTCAAGGATGCGCGGCTCGGCGAACAGCGCGTTCTCGAAGAGCCGATGACGATTGAAAAGCATCCACCGGCAACCGGACTCCAGATTCTGCTTGCCGCCGACGGCGGCAGAATGCAGGTCGCCGTCCGTGATGCAAAGGGCCAGTCACGCTCCGGCGCGCATGTGGTGCTCGTCCCCGATCTCGCAAGGCGCTCGCGGAGAGAACAGTACCGTGTGGCCACGTCCGACGAAAATGGCCAGGCAATGCTGCGTGGGATTCTGCCCGGAACATACAAACTATTTGCCTGGGAAAAGGTGGAACCGAACGCGTATCTGAATTCCGATTACCTGCAACTCTACGAAGAGTTCGGCCTGCCATTGAAAATCAGTAGTGGTATGAACACACCTGTCGCCGCGCGCTTGATTCCGAATACGGATTAGCCACGAATTGAACGAATTTAACGAATGCGCCCACATTTACTGAGTATCCGTGTTGAAAGAATGATGTTCCCCGCTACAATGACGACGAACTATTCACTATCTGGAAATGGATTTGGAACGAGGAACAGAACAGCTCGCGGCGGGCACGAAGGTGGGGCCTTACGAGATCCAGGCCGCTCTTGGCGCTGGCGGTATGGGTACGGTGTATCGCGCGAGAGATCCACGTCTAGGCCGCGATGTCGCTTTGAAGTTTCTCTCCGGCGCTTATTCCACGAGCAGTATTGCTCTCGAGCGTTTTCACCGTGAGGCCCGTGCCATCTCCGCGTTGAACCATCCGAATGTCTGCACGGTTTATGACATCGGTGAGGATCAGGGGCAACCGTTCCTCGTCATGGAGCTGCTCGAGGGGCAGACGCTGCGACAGCGCATCGCCGCGGGCGGAATTTCCAATGATGAACTGATCTCAATCGCGCTGCAGATCAGCGAAGCACTGGAAGCCGCGCACTCGCGGGGAATCGTTCACCGGGACATCAAGCCCGGCAACATTTTTATTACTTCGCCGGGAGTGCTTAAGATACTCGATTTCGGTCTTGCCAAGGTCGTCCCCGCGCCCGGTCAACTGCGTGCGGCGCCCCAGAATCCAGTCCTCGATGACGCACCGACATTGCAGGATACGTTGACGAAATCGAGCATTACGCTGGGCACGGTTTCCTATACCTCCCCCGAGCAGGTGCGAGGTCAGGAGGTTGATGCCCGTTCAGATCTGTTCTCATTCGGCGTCGTTCTGTATGAGATGGCGTCAGGCACGCTTCCTTTCACCGGCGAAGCCTGGCCCGGCATTCTCAACGCAATCCTGACCAGCAAACCGCGTCCGTTAGGTGAAGTCAATCCGGCCGTGATGCCTGACATCGGCAAAATCGTCGAGAAGGCACTCGAGAAACAACCCGGCACGCGTTATCAAACCGTCTCGGACATGAAGGCCGATCTGCTGCGAGCCAGACGAAGTTTGCAGCACCATGTTCCTTCAGCGGCTCACGTGACCCCACATCGCCGCTCACGGCCGGGGACCTGGGTAATCGTTGCCGTGCTTGCATTAGCGGCCGTTGTGGGAGGCGCTGCGGTTCTGAGGCTTTTCAACCAAACGGCAGTACCTACCTCACCCTCCGAATACACCCAGATTACGAATTTCACGGACTCCGCGATATGGCCAAGTCTGTCACCCGACGGGCGGATGGTGACCTTCCTCCGAGGCGGAGGACTTTTCCCGACATCGGGACAGATCTATGTGAAGTTGCTGCCCAACGGCGACTCCGTTGAACTGACCAAAGGCGCGGCAACGCGGTTTGGGCCGGTGTTTACTCCAGATGGCACCCGGATCGCATACACAGAAGTGGAAGCGGGCGCTTCCGGTGTTTCCTGGGACACCTGGACGGTTCCCGTACTTGGAGGACAGCCTTCCCGCCTGCTTCCCAATGCGTCGGGTTTGTCATGGCTGGATGATCAACATGTGCTGTTCTCTGAGATCATGAGCGGCCTTCACATGGGAATCGTGACTTCAACGCAGGGACGATCTCAGGAAAGGCAGATCTACTTTCCGGATCACGAACGGGCAATGGCGCATTTATCCTATGCGTCAGCAGATACGAAGTCCGTTTTGATTGTTGAGATGGACAGGACGGGAACATTTCAACCATGCCGCCTGGTGCCATTTGGCGGAAGTTCGCCGGGCACGCAGGTGGGACCCAGGGCAGATGCACCTCGGCGGGATGGTCTCCCGACGGAAAATGGATGTACTTTTCCGTAACTGCAACGACCGTTCCCATTTGTGGCGCCAGCGATTTCCAGACGGCAAGCCTGAACAGATCACCTTTGGCCCTACGGAAGAGGAAGGGATTGCCGTTGCTCCGGACGGGAAATCACTGATTACCGCCATCGGCATCCGGCAGAGTTCAGTCTGGTCGCATGACAGCTCTGGTGATAAGCCGGTCTCGTCGGAAGGGTTTGCGTCCGCCCCTGTTCTTTCGCGTGACGGCCAGCGCGTCTATTATCTGCTCCGGCAGAACGTCGATTCATCGGCGCTTGAGCTTCGCTCGGTGGACCAGCGCTCCGGAAAGACCGACGTCGTGTTGCAAGGTTTACCGGTGGTGGACTATGACATCTCGCGCGATGAACGAAACGTGGTCTTCACGACTCAAACATCAGTCCGGGAGCGAGAGATCTGGCAGGCGGCGCTCGATCACAGTTCGCCGCCACGAATGATCGTCCAGGGTGGCGATTCTGCCTTCTTCGGCGCCGAAGGCGAAATCATCTTCCGTCAACTTGGCGAGAAATCGAATTCTCTTGCTCGTGTGAGGTCGGATGGGACCCACCGGGAACTTGTCATGGAAACGCCAATTCTTGTGGTACATAGTGTTTCGCGCGACGGCGAATGGGCAGTCGTTGGCTTCTCAGGAGAGGACGCGCGACCACAGGCCGCTGCCGCACCGATTCGGGGCGGGCCGCTACGAAAAATCTGCACCTATTGCTACACCGTCTGGTCGCCCGACGGAAAATTCTTTTACGTGAGATTGGCCCCGACCCGTACTTCGCCGCGAAAAAACGCTGGTTTTTTCTTTGCAGACCCCCAATTCACTTCCAGACTTGCCCGCACAGGGAATCTCCTCAGACTGGACGCCGCCCGCCGGAGTGAAGGTCCTTGAGAGGACAATCATTTATCCTGGCCCCGATCCCTCGACATACGTATTCACGAAGTCCGACCTTCAACGAAATCTTTTCCGAATACCGTTGCACTGAGCGGATCGTAAGATCCTCCCGCATTTTTGCGGAGGTCAACCGGAAAAGTTTCGCTCCATGACGAGCGGAAATCCAGGCTCGATTGGATTGGGGCGGAACGTGCATTCCTACACTGCGCCTTTCGCGGGTTGTTCCGATCGAAAGGAGGATGTAATTGAATATCGTCAACGTACCAGCCCTGGTTTTTACGCTCGGCCTCCTGGCGCTGTGGCTTTCTGCGCAGACCGGTTCCTACCTTCGCAGAAGTCGACGAAACCTGGGCGATGCCGAGCGGGAAGATCTCGGCGTTATCCTCGCTGCTGCGCTGACTCTGCTTGGCCTCATTATCGGATTCAGCTTCTCGATGGCAGTTACCCGCTACGATCAACGCAAAAACTACGAAGAGGAGGAGGCCAATGCGATCGGCACGGAATACCTTCGGGCAGGCCTGCTACGTACGGACGATGCGACGAAAGTGCGTGAGCTGCTGAGGAGCTATCTGGACAAGCGTATTTCATTCTACGCGGCGATCGATGCGCACGGGCTTGAGCAGATCAATACCTCCACCGTTCAACTGCAGAACCATCTATGGTCGGCCGTTCAGGATGCCGCCGGGGCACAGCCGACACCTGTGGTCGCCCTGGCCGTTTCAGGCATGAACGATGTATTGAACTCGCAGGGATATACGCAGGCAGCCTGGAGGAACAGGATCCCGACTGCGGCCTGGGGGCTGATGGCGGCAATTGCTATCTGCTGTAATCTATTGGTTGGTTACAATGCGCGGCACATTGAAAGGAAAATCATCCGGTTTTTCATTCTGCCGCTGATTGTGTCTATTGCGTTCTTTCTCATAGACGAGATGGATACCCCGGGTGGTGGCGTTATCCGAGTGCTTCCGCAAAACCTCGTGAGCCTCTCGCGCTCCCTGCAGTAAGAATAAGCCACGGATTGAACGGATTTAACGGATGGGCGCATTCACAGTCTGTGAATGCGCCCATCCGTTAAATCCGTTCAATCCGTGGCTTATTCTTGTAAAGCTCGCGCCTACGATCGAAGCTACGTCTGGAAGGCGAACTGCACTGGTACGGCGGCACGGCGGCGGGACTCCGCCGCTAAGTCATACATAAGCAGCTGAAATTCTTAAGACGGCAGATTTCAACCGGCAAGAAGCGATTTGCAGAAACAATGAATATTTCCAGGTAAGTCGATGTTCAAACGAATAAGACGTAGAGCCACGGCGTATGTTGTTCTGGTAATTTCGTTTCTCTTTACACTCGCAGTCGCGCAGTACATGAGCCGGCGCGCTGCCGGCCAGGCACGCCTGAACTTTGAACAGATTGCTGACGCGCAGCGCACCAAAATCCTGGAACGATTAGAAAATCGAACAACGCTATTGCGTAGTGCATCAGGGCTTTTCGCGGCACGGAACCATGTGACAGCCGAGGAGTTCCGCGCTTATGTTGCACGTCTGGGGCTGGATCGATCCTATCCCGACATACGGGCTATCGGATACAGTGCGCGCACCAGACAAGGAACCCAGGAAACCTATCCCATTGTTTACCTGGAACCCGGTAACAGCCGCAACGAACGGGACTTCGGGGTCGATCTGAATGCCGATGCGCAACTTCGTCCGGTTCTTGAACAGGCTCGGGACTCCGCTTCTCCGGTAATCTCGGGCAGGTGGAATCACCCGCAGGATGACCCTCTGTTTCTGATCTGTCTGGCTGTTTACCGGGCGGGCAGTTCTCCCGACACCGTGGAGTCCCGACGTGAAGCGCTGGACGGCTTTCTGACGGGGTTCATTCGTCCGGATCTCTTCATTCGCAATTCAATCGACGGGGACCGCGCGGGCCAGATTGCCATGCGCGTTTTCGACGGTCCGGAGGTTAACCCCGCCCGGCTGCTGCATTCGACGGACATGTCAGCCGTTAGCGAATCAGGTTTGACGGCGCAGAAAACAATCGATATCGCGTCAGGAACATGGACGATTGTTTTTAACGCGCGTCCAGGTCTGGCATCCGATTCGGCTCAGCCCTGGTTTGCTCTTCTGCTCTTCATTGGGGGTTTTGTCAGTATTGTGCTGTTTCTGCTCACCCGGTCTGAAGCGATCGCCCACGGCAAGGCAGAAGACCGCGCGGAACAGCTGCGCAAATTACAAGAGACGCAGCAGCGCTTGAATGCCCAGCTGGAACAGCATCGAGCAAAGCTGAATGAGCTCATTTCACAGGTTCCCGGTGTTGTCTGGGAAGGCTGGGTGAATGAGGACGGCACGCTGAGGATGAATTTCATCAGCGATTATGTCGAAACGTTACTCGGCTATACCGTCGCTGACTGGACCAGAACTCCCGCCTTCTGGCGGAGCGTCGTTCACCCGGAAGACCGTGAACGGCTGGCCCTGGAAATTCGGGGTATTTGTGAAGCCGGCTCGGGAAACAGCAACTTCCGCTGGCTCGCGAGCGATGGCCGTCAGCTCTGGGTGGAGATGCACGCCGCCGTGATGGCCGGCAATCACGGTGGAGTTGTGGGGCTGCGCGGCGTCATTATGGACATCACCGCGCGCCGCCGCGCCGAGGAAACGCTCCGGCAGAAAGACGCGCGCCTGCAAATCGCGCTCTCCGCGGCGCGTCTGGCGACGTGGCATTGGGATCTCGTCACCGGAACTCTGACATGCGATGACACCTCATCAACCTGGGCCGATTTCGTCAAGCGTGTTCATGCCGACGATCAGCACGACATCCGTGATGCGCTTAACCAGGCGCTTCGAGAAGAAAAGAACCTGGATCTGGAATTTCGCTTAGCGCAACAACCGGACAATTCATACATCTGGGTGGCACTCAAGGCCACGGTGTTTCAGGGAGAAGACGGGCGGCCCGCATGCATCACCGGCGTTCTGGTCGATATCGCCGACCGCAAACGTTCCGCGGAAGCGTTGCGGGCAAGCGAGGAGAGATATCGTCTGGCCGCACGGGCCACCAACGATGCGATCTGGGACTGGGATCTTGCCACTGGCATCGTGCAGTGGAACGAAGGACTTCGCACATTGTTCGGATATGCGCCCGAACAGTCCGGGCGGCACATCAGCTGGCGGCACGATCAAATCCATCCCGATGATAAACAGCGGGTCGTTTCTGGAATTGACGCCGTCATCAAAGGCGGTGGCCGGTTCTGGTCGGATGAATACCGCTTCCGTTGCGCGAATGGTTTGTATGCCAATGTGACGGATCGCGCTTACATTGACCAGAACGAGTCGGGCTGCGCAACTCGAGTGATTGCGGCCATGACGGATGTCACCCGGCTCAAACAGGCGGAACGCGAGCGCGAACAGCTGTTACGCCTGGAGCAGACAGCCCGCAAGACCGCGGAAGCGGCAAATCGGATGAAAGATGTATTTCTGGCTACCGTTTCGCACGAGCTGCGCACTCCAATCACTCCAATACTCGGTTGGATCGATATGCTCCGGAAACGCGCGCCGGAGCAGCAATTTCTGCAGCGTGGGTTGAGCATTATCGACCGTAATGCCCGGGCGCAGGCGCGCTTGATCGAGGATCTGCTCGATGTTTCACGCATCATTACCGGCAAATTGCATCTGAAGCTGCAAACGGCTCCTGTCGAGCCGATCATCCAGGCTGCGATCGATTCTTTGCAGCCTGCCGCCGATTCCAAAGGCGTCCGGTTGGAGAACGCATGTAACACTCCCGCGGTCGAGAGCGCAGCGGACCCGGACCGCTTGCAACAGGTAGTCTGGAACCTGCTGTCAAATGCGATCAAATTCACGCCGGCCGACGGCGTCGTCCGGGTTTCATCGCAAATGAGAGAGGGGAAGTTGTCGATTACCGTCGCCGACAACGGCGAAGGAATCGATCCGGAATTTTTGCCGCAGGTCTTCGAGCGGTTCAGTCAGGCTGACACCACGAGCATGAGGACGCACGGCGGCCTTGGCGTAGGTCTTGCCATCGTCCGCCACATCGTCGAACTGCATGGCGGGCATGTAACGGTTCACAGCGAAGGCAAAGCCCGTGGAGCGGCGTTTACGGTCACGCTGCCTGCCAGGATGGCGGCTGCGCCTGTCGCCGCTGCCAGATCGAAGCGGAGTGAAGAAAACGCATCCAGCCTGCGAGACGTCCGGGTGCTGGTAGTCGAGGATGAGGCAGATACGCGTGACTTCCTGGCTTCCGTTCTGCGCGATCAGGGCGCAGTCGTTACGACCGCGGCTTCGGTGCACGAAGCCCTGGCGACGGTCCAGACGGATCTGCCTGCAATTGTGATTTCCGATATCGCAATGCCCGGGGAAAACGGTTACGCCTTCCTGCAAAAATTACGAAAGCTGGAGCAGGATCATGGCTGGACCCGCAGACCGGCAATTGCTGTGACTGCGTACGCCCGTGAAGAAGACCGCAAGCTGGTGCTGGATGCGGGTTTCGAGATGCATATATCGAAGCCGTTCGAGCCTCCCAAACTGATTGCGGCAATTGCTGAAGTTGCTGCCAGGCGTGTCGCCAAAACTAACGGATTGGGTTCATGAGCGGGCAGCTTTGCACCGAGTCGCAATGAGTCCCCGCCTAACTTAGGCGGGGACTGGTCCAACAGTTTGACAGCCTGACCCGGTTTACATCGCATCCACTACATTCAAGCCCTTACTGGGATCACCTTTTCTTGCCGAAGAGAAATCGCGGCAATCTGGCGAGGATTCCCAGGCTGTGTTGAATGGCTGGCACAGGTGACGGAAGGCCGCATGAAAATCTGGGAACCGTCCCGGAAATGAAAGCTTCCTGAAAACCTCCCGTACATGCGGCGGAAAATTCGATGCCGGCCGGCGGATTAAAAGACATGTCGTCCAGATTCCGGGGAGGATACAGCCTCGCGGCGCGCAACATGAATTCGGTCCAGATCGGCAGCGCCGACCGCGCCCCTTCGAGGTCGATGTCGCGATTGTCGTCATATCCCGCCCAGGCAATAGCGAGCAGGTTTTTGGTGTATCCGGCGAACCAGCCGTCCCGAGAGGTGCCGGTTTTCCCTGCCGCAGGTAGCGTGAAGCCCCGTGCCCGGACGCCGGCCCCGGTTCCGTTGTTGATGACGCCCTCCATCAGATAGGTCATCAGAAATGCCAGTTCCGGACGTATGACGGCTTTGGCGCGTGGCCCATATGCTTTCAATACCTGCCCGTCGCTGGCCTGGACTTCGGTGACCGCATAGGGCTCTTCGTGAATGCCGTCGTTAGCGAAGATCGTATAGGCGCCCGCCAGTTCAAGCGGCGTTGCCTCGAAGGTACCTAACGCTATCGATGGGTATGGCTTGATACGGGCATTGAAGCCCGCGCGGCGCGCGAAAAGCGCAACGCGATCGTAGCCGATCCGCTCGGCAATTTTGACGGCAGGAACGTTGAGCGACTTTTGTAATGCGACGCGCAGAGTGACCGGTCCGTAGTAGCTCTGGTGAAAGTTGTTCGGCCGATAGCTTTTGCCGTTGGCGTACCAGAACGTTGCAGGTTCGTCGACGACTTGCGTCAGGGGCGTTATCAAGCCTCCGTTGAAGTCACGCGGCGGAAAAAATGCCGTTTCGTATGCCGCCGCATAAACGAACGGCTTGAAAATCGAACCCGGCTGCCGGTAGGCGTGGGCCAGCCGATTGTATTGGCTGGTTTCGTAATCGCGGCCGCCCACCATTGCCCTGACGCTGCCGGTATGAGGATCGAGGACAATCAATGCGGCCTGGGCCAGGGGCAACGCCTGGGGGGCGCGTTGTTTCCGCGCGTTGATCTGTTGGTCCACCAGGGTTGCGCCTTTTTCAACTGCCTCAACCGCGGCCCGTTGCAGATCGGGGTCCAGCGTCGTGTAAATGCGCAAGCCGTCGTTCGTCAGCGCTTCTTCGCTGAAGTCCCGCTCAAGCTGTTCTCGAATATAATCAACGAAGTAAGGGGCGTCGGTCGCGTCAACCGGCAACGGTGCAAGCTCAAGCGCGCTCTGACTCGCATTTGCATATTCGTCGCGGTTAATGAATCTCAGGTCTCGCATGGCGGCCAGGACGAGATTCCTGCGGGTCCGGGCGCGATCGGGGTGCCACTCCGGCGCATAGGAATTCGGCGCCGAAATCAGCCCGGCGATCGTTGCGGTTTCCTGGATCGTGAGCTGTTGAAGCTCTTTGCCGAAAAATGCGGCCGCGGCTTCACCGAATCCGTGGATGGCAAATGAGCCACGCTGTCCGAGGTAAACCTCGTTCAGGTACATCACCAGGATCTGCTTCTTCGTCAGGCGCCGCTCGAGCAAAAAAGCGATAAAAGCTTCGCGGATCTTTCGCCCCAGGGTACGTTGGCGCCGGTCGAGGAAGAAATTGCCAGCCAGTTGTTGTGTGATTGTGCTGCCGCCCTCCAACCGGTCTGTCCGGCGAAGGTCAGCCAGCAGAGAGCCGGCGACGCGAATCGGATCGATACCGAAGTGGCTGTAGAATCGTTGGTCTTCTGCGGCGAGGACCGCTTGTTCAACCGGCTTCGGGAGTTCTTCGTAACTGAGAATCCGCCGTTTTTCGCGCTTCTCGTTGTACAGAGTTGTCACAAGTTCAGCAGGCAGATGCGTTTGACCGACTTCGCCGAGCTTTCCCTGAAGAATACGTTGAACATGTCCAGCTCGGAATTCGATCTGAAGGGGCTCGCCAGTTTTCGGGAGAATCGTCAGGCGGTTGCCGGCGATTTCAAAAAAGCCGGCATCGGAGGGAAAGGTGTCTTTGACTTTATACCCAGCGCGCCACAGACGTGCTGTGACCGCGCTGGGTATAATCGACTGGCCGGTGTAAATGGGGAAGGGCGCGGCGTAGATCTTTGCCGTCCGCTGGAAGACCTCGCCGCCTAAACGCCGTTCGACGATCCGTGAGTAATGCAGATACAAAAACAAGAATGATGCTGCGAATGCCATCCCTGCCAGTAGCAGCATCACCCGAACGGTTCTTCGTAAGACACGAAGAACTGAAGATCTCCGTTCGGGTGGTTCTCCTTGTTCCTGCTGCATGGGGCATCAGCCGTTTACCTGAGCCGTGAGCACCCGAATGACAACGCAACGGTTCTTTTCACGATCCACTTTGGAGTCGTTCGGGGCAAGCGGATTCGCCTCGCCATAGCCCATTTTGAAAATCCGGTACATGGGCAGTTTCATGTCGACCACCAGGTGGCGCAACACGGCGTCCGCTCGCTTGTCAGCCAGCGAGACGTTGTAGGTGTCGGCTCCAGTGGAATCCGTGTGTCCCTCGAGAAGGATGATCGCCCCCTTGTTGTCCTGCATCAATTTGGCGACTTCCGTCAGAGCCTCGTCCATCGAACCGGCCGGAGAAGCGCTGTTGAACGGGAAGTAGACTGTCTTTTCGGTAACCACAGAATAGTTGTTCAGGTTGTCGATTTTGCGGTTGAGAGTTGTGTCGAGAGTACCCAGATTTTTGTCGAGAGTAGCGGTTTTCGTTACTGCCGTATCTGCTGTGGTCTGGGCACGCTGGGCATCGCTACGGGCCGAATCGGCTTTCGAATCGACCTTCTGGACATCGTCTTTGACGCTGGCGATGTTCTTGGTGTTCTGGTCGCCCTGCGTCGCGACTCGATCCAGATGATCTTTCAGTTCCTTCGCATTACTTTCATCTGTATCAATCCGTGCCGATAATTGGTCTGCGGACGTCTTTACTTCGTTGCGCGTGAATTTCCGGGTTGCTACGCAACCACTCGCTAGCATCAGCGCTACAAGCATCATAGTCAGTGCGGACATTTGTCTCTTCATGAAATCCTCCGAAACGCGATGGCGTTTCTTCGGAATTGGCACGCGCTGTTCCAAGTTGCAACTCCACAATCGAATGCGCCAAGCGCCGCAGGGACTACAAGTTATTGGGAATTATAGATTTTGAGGCTGCGGTCCAGGTTTAGGGAACCGTGGAAAATCTCCACTTTTATTGAATATCGGGGCAGGAACCACGAGAAGCACTGAAGACACAAAAATGTAGCTTCGCCCTGCCTCTCCGGGTTTTTAGCCGCTCCGCGGCTTAATGCTGAAAGATTCTTCAATTATCTTTGACACCTTACCTACTTCTTCTTCAGTTGCCCGTAGAGCAGGTCCTCAGCAAATGGCACACATTTGAATTCGAGCAATTGCGCGTTTTTCTCGACATGGCGGTACAAAGGCATGCTGATCTTCCAGGGGTGCGTAAAGACGCTGGGATCCTCGATGGTGGCTTCGTACTGGAGGTGATCGAGCCCGATCCGGGTGTAACGCTCGACCACATGCAGTTTGTCGCTCGCCCAATCTCCGGCTCGATCGAGCCAGGCGAGACCGTTCAACCCGGTGACATCCACGACCAGCGTCTCACCCTCCCAGCGGCCGTTGGAAGTGCCCATCCAAGTATCGGAACCGGCCTTCTGCGCCGGTCCCATATTCACCAGGCGGTTTGCGGTGGCGTATTCGTAAACGAAAAGGATGTCTTTCTGCGACTGAACGATCTGGAAGGGATAGGGCAGGTACGCGGCGCGCGGAACGCCCGGCATGTAGCACTTGGCTTCGGGATCGTCTGCCTGCCTTTTGGCAAAGTTCTCCTTTTTCTTTTGCAAGGCAGCCGGCTGATAGGGAATCTCACCGCCTTCGACAACAGCCTGCCCGGCGGGTACAGCGCCGATGGCACCGGTCTGCCAGAGGGGGCCGGGTTGCGCCGAATGATCCTGCAGGTCCCAGTTGGCCGTGTTCATGGCTTGCCACACTCCATTGAGATCCGGGTGCCCATTCAGGCGTGGCGCACGATAAGCCGGCGTCTGAGCAACAGCTGGAATTGCTGTTGCCAGGATAATGACCAACCGTGAAAAACAAATCCGCATCTCCGCCTCCTATGAGAACCACTGCAGGCGCGGGCCGAAGCAACGTGCAGGCCTTAGGGACAGACCCCTCGGTACCTAAATCCCTGGGTTACAGGATTTAGGTACCGAGGGGTCTGTCCCCAGAACCGCAACGTTTATCGGCCAAACCAATTCATTGACCGCGCCTACAATCGATTCGCGGGAAAACGGCGCGAGTATAGCGCAGTTTAATGACGAAGGAAAAATGCGGCGGTTACCGCGACGCTGACGACGACGATAATGCTGCGGACCACCCTGGGATTCACGCGGCGGGCGACTCGTGCGCCGGTATACCCGCCCACAACGGCGGCGCCGAGCATCATGGAGGTCTGAAGCCACCAGATCTTGCCGGCGATGACAAAGCAGACGACCGCGGCTGCATTCATCACGCCGCCAAGCAATGTCCGGCCGCCATTCATGGCGTGAATATCGCGCAATCCAGCGAGGCTCCAGACGGCCAGCATGATGATGCCAACGGCGCCTCCGAAGTAGCCGCCGTAGATGCCGGCGAGGAACTGAAATACGAGCAAAGTTCTGGTGCCCATCCAATGCTGGCGCTTTAATTTTTTCATCAAGCCGGGACCGAGTGCGAACACCGCCGTCGCTCCCAGTAGGAGCCAGGGAATGATGATGTCGAATGTCCGCTGCGAGGTCACAAGCAGAAGCACCGCGCCAACCACCCCGCCCGCAATACTTACGGCCAGCGCCGGCTTCAGCGGGATCCTTTCGAGTCCATGGAAGTCCCGGCGGTATGCCCAGGCGCTGGCGAGCGCGCCGGGAAACAGCGCTACCGTGCTGGTCGCGTTGGCAACAATGGAAGGGACGCCGGTGAACACCAGGGCGGGAAAGGTGAGAAAGGATCCTCCGCCTGCGACCGAATTCATCAGCCCCGCGCACAGGGCTGCGGCGATGAGCAGGAAGTAAGATGCCATGGGTTCTTCTAAAAACCTGCCACGACGGACTGCGTGACCTGAACGACCCGATCATGCACAATGCCGTTCGTTGCGATCAGCCCGTGCAGGTTGCGGTGTTCCGCCCTGGTGTAACACAGTGGATTGTTTGTAATATCGGTTATCCGGCCCCCGGCTTCGCGAAGGATGGCTTCAGGTCCACAGGTATCCCACAGATGAGTTTTGCTTCCCGGATGGACGTAGATATGGGCCCGGGCCTCACAAATCAAACCGACCTTCAATCCGACACTGCCCATGGCAATGGTTTCCGTAATTCTTAAATTCCCGCGTATAGCATCGATCCGCGCGGACCGGTGGGAGCGGCTCACCGCCATGGTCATGCGTGCCGCCGTCTGCTCGTTTGAAACACGCATCGGCGTCGTCGTTCCCGCAGTTGTCAGGAAGGCGCCACGTTCGCGGGCTGCGTAGTACAACTTGTCTTTTACCGGCTGATAAACCACTCCCAGTACCGGAGTGCCGTCGTGGACGAGGCCGATTTGCACAGCGAAGTCTTCGCGATGATCAATGAATTCGCGCGTCCCGTCCATGGGATCGAGCATCCAGACCTGTTTGTACTGAAGCCATGCCGCATCGTCTGCTTCTTCTTCAGACAAGATGCCATGGTCCGGAAATTCGCGGCTCAGATTGGCGATGAGAAAGTCGCTGGCCTCGCGATCTGCGGCCGTCACGGGATCGCCCGGCGCCTTCCAGTCGATCGACACCGCCTGCCGGTAGTAAGTCATCAGGATCGCGCCGGCCTCGATCGCCAATTTTTTTGCTACCTCAAGTTCCTTATCCATCGCTACCATCATAGCCTCTTCAGCAATGACAGAAAGGGAGACCACATGAGATTCGGATCACGCCGAATGATTACCGGCATCGTTTTAACGGTGGCTGTTTGTATGGCTGGCATCGCTTTCGCACGCGGGCAGGCGCCTCAGACGCCGCAGGCGCAGCGGCCGCAAATGGTGGAGGACGTGTTCAAGAACGTTCAAGTTTTAAAGGGCATTCCCGTCGACGAATTCATGGACACCATGGGTATGTTTGCCGCGTCTCTGAGCTTCAACTGCGTGGATTGCCACACGCTGCAAAGCGTCGGCAGCTGGGACAAGTTCGGTGACGATACACCCCTGAAGCAGACGACTCGCAGGATGATTCTGATGGTGAACGCGATCAACAAAGACAACTTCAAAGGAGTGCGATCGGTAACCTGCTATACGTGCCATCACGGCGATCTGCGTCCAAAAGTCGTCCCCAACCTTGCTGCACAGTACGCCGCTTACATGGACGATGCGAGCGAGCCCACGATGCTTCCTGCGTCCACTGGTCCCTCGGTCGATCAGGTGTTCAACAAGTACATGCAGGCGTTGGGCGGCGCCGAGCGCGTTTCAGCGCTGACAAATTTCACCGCGAAGGGCACATTCATCGGCTTCGAAACAGAGCAGACCAAAGTGTCCATGGACCTGTTTGCAAAGGCGCCGAATCAACGCGCCATGATCGTGCACACCGCGCTTGGTGACAGCGTTCGAGTCTTCGACGGTCGCACAGCCTGGATCGCCTCTCCGGACAGGCCCGTAGGACTGCTGACCTTGACCGGCGGCAACCTGGATGGCGCTCGCATCGAGGCAACTGCGGCATTTCCGGCGCAGCTGCGCCAGTCGTTTAACCAGTGGCGCGTGGGTGCGACCTCCATCGACGACAAGGAAGTCCAGGTTCTGCAAGGAACGAATCCGCGGCAAGCGCCGGTGAACTTCTATTTCGATCAGGCCGGATTATTGGTGCGGATCGTCCGTTATGTGGATACCGCAGTGGGCCGCGTTCCCACGCAGGTGGATTACGCCGACTACCGGGATGTTGCGGGAGTGAAGGTGCCGTTTCACTGGGTGACCACCTGGACGGATGGTCAGGGCACCGTGGATCTGACGGAAGTGCGGCCGAACGTCACCATTGAGGCGTCCAGGTTCGCACGGCCGGCGCCCATACGGCCGAAATAACAGAAGGGATTGCAGGCGCGGTTTATGACCAGAGCTGTCCAAAATAGCGCGGTTGCTGGAGTCGATCCGCGCAGCGATGTGTTGGGACGGCAACTCCCCGCCTGAGTCAGGCGGGGATGCCCTCGCGAAGCGAGGGCCGGGGCGGCGCGGAGCGTGAGCCCGATAGGGCGAAACCTCAAAACACTGTTCAAAGACGAACAGTACCGATTAATAAGGAGCGCTTCGCGGAAATCCATAAGGTCGCTGCGCGTCATTGAACAGACCGCCCCGCCTTCGCTTCGCGAAGGCACCCCGCCTAACGCGGGGAATGGTCAACGCGTTGCAGCCAAACCAAGTGTACATCGCATCCACTAGATTCAAACCTTTACGGTGCGCTACTTTGCGGTTCCCCGTCCATTCTGTCTTGGACAAGTCTGGTCTATACCGCGCCTACAACCGGCTTATTTCTTATCCGGTTCGGCGGCGGCGCCGCCGGGAACCGCATCGCTCGAGCTGAGGAACAGCCGCGAACCATCCGGCAGGACGAAATTCCGGCCGACTGCTTTGTTCGTCCCTTCTTTCGCTTGATAGGCTTCGATGGTCAGCTCCGTTCCGATCTTCACCGTGTACTTGGTCACACCGAGGCGAATGAGTGTGTTCGGGCTGCCGCCTTCAATCATCCATTCCGTTGTGGTTCCATCTGGATTTTTCACGTCGATGTGGAACCAGGAGTGGGGATTGATCATTTCCCACTTATTCAGGGTGCCTTTGAGCGTCAGCGGCTTGTTGATGTCGAACTCAGCCGAAAAGGCGTGATGTGCCCACACGGGCGCCGCGACCAGCACCAGCAGGCCTAGCCCTGCGAGCGTGACGATCAGTTTGCGTTGCATTTACTTGCCTCCTTTTTTGGCCGCTGCTTCAGCGGCGCGCTTTTCTTCCGCTCGAACACCGGCGAGGGTGTTCGCGATGCCGTAATTCCCTTCATGGCAGGCATGCTCGAATATCGGGCCGTCCATCTTGGTAAACGGCAGTTCGCCGCCCCACGCTGTTTCCCAGGTCGAGGGGTCGTTGATCGTGAATTCGTACTTGATGGTGTCGTCGGCGGTGCGCGTAAAGCGCTCAGTCACTTTCAAATTCTCACTCGAGTTCTGGAAAGCAACCTTGCCGTTGAAATTGGTCGTTTCGACGACCAGCGTGTTTCCTTCCCAGTGGCCGCGCGAGTCGCCCAGCCATGACTTCACACTCTGCGGGGCATGGGGACGCCCGTCGGTGGGGATCAGCCGGACTTCGTGGCCGGCTTCAATCAGGATCATCACGTAGTCATGGCCCTGGACGATCTGATAACCGGGGTTATAGCCGGGGGGCAGCATCGGCGGACCCGCGCCCTGGTAGATGCACCGCGAGCCGATTGGAATGTTCTGCACCTGATCGTACTGGGCTCCCTGGTTGCGTCTCTCCGCGGCTTTCTCGGCTGCACGCTTCTGCCCTTCGGAGGTGACCGGCGGAACTTTTCCGTTCGACGGGTTCGTGATGAGCGACGTTCTCATGTTCCCGTTGATTACCGTCTGGCTCTTGTCCAGACCGAACTGCGTGAAGTCGTAGTGCACGTCCGCTACAGTACCCGGCGTGGTTTGCTCTTCGTCGCGTTGCGCTTGCTTTTTTGCGGCCTCAAGAAATTCGTCTTTCGTGTAGAACTCCTTGGTTACACCATTCGGCCGCTGCAGAGGCGTGATGGTGTTGTTGGTCCAATAACCTTGCAGGTCGGGTTGGCCGTCGGGCGTTTTGGGCACGACATATGGCTTCGCGGGACCGTTCGCGTTGTTGGCGACGGCTATTGCACTGGGTCCGGCTTTCAGGACCTGCTGAGCTGCGGCTGGCGAGGGCGTCAGTAATACCGCCGTGAATGCGACAGCCAGGGCTGAGACGCAGATAGACATGAGAAATCGATGGTTCATGAACCCTCCTATTTGACCAGCGGTACTTTGCGGAGTTGCCCATAGATTACGTCCTCGGAGAATTCAATGCACTTGTATTCGAGAACCTGGGCATTCTTTTCGACAATGCGGTAAAGCGGCATGCTCATCTTCCACGGCCGCGTGAACACGTTTGGATCTTCGATCGTGACCTCGTAATTCAGATGATCTTTGTCCGTAGCGGTTAAACGTTCGGTTACATGCAATGCGTCGCTATGGAAGTTGCCGGCCCTGTC
The DNA here is from genome assembly GCA_963738025.1 of uncultured Acidobacteriota bacterium. Taxonomy (GTDB): domain Bacteria; phylum Acidobacteriota; class Terriglobia; order 20CM-2-55-15; family 20CM-2-55-15; genus 20CM-2-55-15. The sequence goes on from CAVTWA010000025.1 coordinate 212,166, forward strand.
GAACCAGGACTTGTCGATAAAATCGGTGGTGTCGATCACGAGCGATTCGCCTTCCCATTTGCCGTTGGACCAGCCCATCCAGCTGTCGGCAGGCGCATCCGAGTGTTTCATATAGATCGTGCGCAGGGCACCGGCAAACTCGAAGACCATGGCAATCTGGTCCGTGCTCTGCACAATCTGGAAGGGATACGGCATATACATGGCGCGCGGAACGCCCGGTAAATAGCATTTCATTTCGGGATCCCGATTCATCCGGTCCGCAACGTTCTCCTTTTTCTTCTTGAGCGCTTCCGGCTTGTAGGGAATGGGGCCGCCCTCGACAACTCCCAGGCCCGGCGGAATGGAGAATTCTGCTCCAAGCTGCCAGAACGGACCGGGTGCGGCGCCGTGGCCTTCAATGTCCCAGTTGGCCGTGTTGACGGCCTGCCAGATTCCGTTCAAGTCGGGTTTGTTGTCCTTCGTGCGGGGCGCGCGATAGGTTTGGGTTGTCTGCTGGGTCGCCGGTGCACCGCGCTGGGCAGCGAGTGTCATTCCTGCAACCATGCTGCTGGTTAGCAGAGCGAGCATCGTGACGCTAAAACGGGTTCCCATTACTCGTTATCTCCAAAATGTCCGGGGTATTTCGTTAACGTTATTTGATGAGGACATTAATACCCCAACCGCCCCGGAAGTCAAAATCGTTTTATTGGGTCTTTTTTAATCTGGAGGCTGGGGGGAGTCCGGGAGGGTGATACCGGGTGGCCGCCCGATACTCGCAGGGTGCCACCCGGCAGGGCAAAGTTTAGTTCAAGCGTGAATTGCTATGCGAAGTGCCCGACATACCAATGTTGTTGCGGCGCAGTGCCATTTCGATGTCGTCGAGCGCGTCGCCGATCTGTGTAGCTAATTGTTCGCAGGCCACGCAATGGATGATGTGCTGATACTGACCCTGCGGAAGTTGCGCGCCTCCACAGAGCGCCTGCCACAGGCGAATCGGGGGAACGTGGACCAACGTTTCGCTTTGCATGATGTATTTGACTCCGCTGGAACGTCTTCGTTGCACGACACGTGCCGAAATCCTGTTGTAGAGTAGAGCGCGTGCCGGACCTGAAAGCGAACGTTAAAAAAAGCGAATCCAGCAACCGGGATCCACAAGTTCCTCGCTGGAATCGGCGAACGCTCGTTGCCTTTCGCTTTTTCTTTCTGTATCTGTGCCTCTTCTGCCTTGCGAGCCAGATCGCGGGCAGTCTCTTTCTCCTGCCATTCGGATCATTTCGAGGTTTCGGTACGGTGTGGCCAATGGTCGAGATCACGCAGTGGCTTGCGCCGCACTTTTTTGGAGTTACCAGCCCTCTCGTTTTTGGACGCTATAGCGGCGAAACACTCTTTTTCTGGATCCAGACGTCCTGGATATTGGGCGCCGCGATCCTGGGAACAATTACATGGTCCGTCCTGGACCGCCAGCGTGAAAACTACGCCGCGCTTCACAAATGGTTTCGCCTGTTCGTCCGCCTTGCTCTTGCTGCGTCAATGTTCGAATACGGCATGACCAAAGTCATCCCCGTCCAGTTTGCGCGGCCGACCTTGAACACGCTGGTTACTCCCGCAGGCAACTTGTCCCTGAGCAATATATTGTGGACATCGATCGGTGCTGCCCCCCTCTACGAAATCTTTACAGGTTGTGCCGAAATGCTCGGCGGCATCCTGTTGCTGGCGCCGCGGACCACTACCCTGGGAGCCCTGCTATGTCTCGCCGATATGACCCAGGTCTTTGTGCTCAACATGACCTACGACATCGGCGTCAAGCAGATCTCGTTTCATCTCATTGCGCTAGCCCTGTTCCTGCTGGCGCCCGAGTTCCGACGGCTCGCCGGCTTCTTCGTCTTCCCGGACAGGCAGGTCGGACCTTCGGCGCATTTGCAGCTCTTCGCGACCGCCCGCTGGAACCGGGTTGCCCTGATTGCGCAACTTTCGTTAGGTCTCTACCTGATCGCGATGCAAACCGCCGCGAACTGGACATTCTGGTATGCCGCAGGCGATCGCAGCCCGCGATCGCCGTTATATGGTATCTGGAACGTCCAGCAGCTTACGATCGACGGAGACACCCGGCCGGCCCTCCTGGCCGATTACGACCGTCAATGGCGAAGGCTGATATTCGACACGCCCGATAACGCCGCCTTTCAAAGGTTTGACGACTCATTTGCGCGTTATGTTGCATCGATTAACATCTATGGCAATACGCTTTCATTAATGAAACCAAACAGCCGAACGTGGAAGGCGAATTTCAGTTTCGAGCGGCCGTCGGCCGACCACCTGATTCTCAACGGCGAAATGGATGGTCATCGGATCGGTGTGAATCTGGAGCGGGTCGATTTCGATACGTTCCGCCTGCTGAATAGCGGTTTTCGGTGGGTGCGTCCGGAAGAATAAGCCACGAATTGAACGAATTTAACGAATTCGGTTCGTTTAATTCGTTCAATTCGTGGCTTATTGTTTCTGATACACGCTCGACGTCGTGACAGGCTCACCGCGAGCGTTCTTCTCGCTTGTCGTACTAGTTAGCGTTTTACCGTCCGGGGAGACCTCGACGAGAGCTGTTGCGGCCACCGTACCCTCAACTTTGACGATAATTCGGTAACTGTGGTCGTTGAGCGCCGTATATGCATTCGTGAGGACGTAGTCGGCTCCTTCGACAGGATAATCCTTGCCGTCGAGTCTGCCTGTCCATTCAAGATGCGAAACTCCGCCACGTGTGCCGACCATTTCGTAGATGACTTTGATCCCGTCGCTGGAGGGTTCGATCCTGGTGATAACGCGCTTATAGCGGTCCGAGGCGGCCGTCGACCTGGCGGGATCGAGTTTCCAGGTCCCGATCCAGGGGGCGTCTGTTTCCGCAAATATGACCATAACGATGAAAAAAATGATTCGCGCCGCCATTGAAGGGAAACATTATAATGTGCGGCCGAGGTGCGCTGTATGAACATGGTTAGTCGGCTGAGGCTGATTATTCCTTTACTTTTCGGCCTGTTGCTCGCTGGTGGAGTGCCCGCATTCGCCCAGGTGGACCTGACGGGCGTATGGAATCCGCGCGTTGGTGACGAAGACAACCCGGAACGCCTCGCCGGCCCCTCATTGGTCGAGTATCTCGGCCTCCCGATCAACGATTATGCGCGGCAGTGGGGGCTTGCCTACCGGCCTGGCCGGTTGTCCCTTCCGGAGCACCAATGCCAGGTCCACGTCGTCGAATACATTCACCGCGGGCCTCTTCAGATGCGCATGTGGGAAGAGCGCGATGAAGTAAACCATCAGCTGATTGCGATTCACGAATACATCAATACTTACGAGCAGAGCCGCACCATCTGGATGGATGGCCGGCCCCATCCTTCGGAATATGCACCGCACACCTGGATGGGGTTTTCGACCGGCGTCTGGGAAGGGAATATGTTGACCGTCACAACCACTCACGTCAAACAGGGGTGGCATCGCCGCGAAAACGTGCCCGCAAGCGATGAAGTCACGGTCATCGAGCACTATATCCGCCACGGGGACCTGATGACACACATCGAAGTTACCGAGGATCCGGTTTATCTCGCAGAACCGCTGATCAAGAGCGAAGATTTCAATCTGGTTCCCAATCCGAACAATTTCAACCCATTCTGGCCTTGTGAATATATCGAGGAAGGCGAGCGGGCTCGCGGCGAGGTGCCCAGCTATATGCCGGGCGAGAATCCGTATGTGGCGGAGTATGCGGCAACACACGACTTGCCGCAGGCGGTGACGCTCGGCGGCCCTGAAACGATGTATCCGGAGTTTCAAAAGAAAATGAAGACGCTGCCAAAAGCGGTGTTTACGCCGCCGGGAGGCAGGGACTGATCATGAAAAACATTCTGCATAGGAGTTTGCTCACCGCCGCCGCCGGACTGCTGCTCACGGCTGGATGCGCCGTATTTCTCGCCGGCCAGCAGGCCCAACAGATTCGCACGCCGCGGCAGGTGCCGTTCCCGGTCAATCCCGATTTTTCAAAACTGCAGGTCCAGACGCTGAAAGTCCAGGGCAACATTTATCTCGTCGCGGGCGCCGGCGGCAATATCGCCGCGCAAGTGGGCGACGAGGGGGTACTTCTGGTCGACACCGGTTATGAGCAGATGAGCGGAAAAGTGCTTGAAGCCGTCCGCAAAATCTCGAACAAGCCGATCCGGACCATCATCAATACGACTCTCGCAGATGACCATACCGGCGGTAACGGCCCGCTGACCAAGGCAGGCTTCATCAATCAGGCTGGCCCTGGTCTGGGCGGCCGACCGAATGAAGCCGTTTTGATCGGTCATAACAATCTGCTCCGATTGATGACGGAAATCGGCGAAGCAAAAATCTCGACCGACCGCTGGCCGCCAAACACCTATCCCGGCAAATCGAAAGATATGTACTCCAATGATGAGCCCGTGGTGATGTTGCACGTTCCCAATGCGAACACCTCCGGCGACACCATGGTCTGGTTCAGGAAATCCGATGTCGTTGCGACCGGCGAGATCTTTAACGAGACCAGTTTCCCGTACATCGATCTTGCCCACGGCGGCACCATCAACGGAGTCATCGAAGGGTTGAACCAGGTTCTGGACATCACGGTCCCCAAGCACCTCCAGGAGGGCGGCACCATGGTGATCCCCGGCCACGGCCGGATCGGTGACGAACATGACGTGCTCGAGTACAGGGATATGGTCACCATCATTCGTGACCGCGTCCAGAATGCGATCAAGAAGGGAATGACCCTTCAGCAAGTCAAGGCTGCGAAACCGAGCTATACGTACGAATATGAACCGCGCTTTGGCAATAACCCGGCCTGGACGCCGGAAATGTTCGTGGACGCGATTTATAAGAGCCTCAGTGCGAAATGATATTGGGTGGTGGACTAATTCAGGCAACCGTCCCCGAATTAGCCACCGCATCTGACGAGATTGACATAACAGAGTGTGTATGGCACTGTGCCTTAAAGCCAGCACTCTTAAGGAGAAGACAAATATGAAGTCCAGACTGCTCATCCTGATGTTTGTCGCTGTATGTATGTCCTCCGTGGCGGCATATGGCCATCATTCATTTGCAGGGACGTACGTCGAAGACAAGACGGTCACTCTTGATGGCAAAGTTGCCGAATTTAACATTCGGAACCCGCATTCTTTCATCAGCATCGAGATCACCGATAAAGACGGTAACGTGACGCGATGGGGCGGCGAATGGGGTGGCGTTACACAATTGTCTCAAGGTGGTATCAACCGCTTTACGCTGAAGATCGGAGATCACATCGTGATCGAAGGCGCGCCGGCTCGCGATACGACCGATCACAAGATTCTGGTGCGGAAGGTCACCCGTCCGGCGACCGCGACCACTGCAGAACAGAACGTATGGACCGGCCGCGTCCAGTAAGCTCTTTGGAGAAGGAACAATAATGCCCGACCTGATTTCGCGGCGCCATGCAACGCCGTTTATTTGCTTGTTTATGGCGCTCATGATCGTGAGCTCCGGCGCGCTGTTTGCCCAGGGTGGAGGCGGCGGCCGGGGCGGAGGGCAGCGGGGCGGCCCAGGCGGCGCTCCACCGCAATCACCAAAGGCTGCCGCGCCAGTGGATCTGACCGGCTACTGGGTTTCGATCGTGACGGAGGATTGGATCGAACGGATGTCCCCCGATTCACCACCGTCCGGAACGGGTGGCGCTCGCGGACTTGGCGGTGCACGGGGTCAGGCTGCGGCGCCGCCGCCGAATGGTGAGCAGTGCCGGGCTTATGCGGCAGGTGGCAGCCTTCGAGTTCCAACCCGGTTGAACATCACCTGGGCGGACGACAATACGCTCAAGGTTCAGATGGATGCGGGCAGCCAGACGAGGCTGTTGCATTTCAATCCAACGACCCCTGCTCCTGCTGAAAAGACCTTGCAAGGATACTCGGTTGCCACGTGGGACCTCGGCGCCGGCGCTCGTGGCGGCGGCCGCGGTGGTGCCCCCGGCGGTCCTGCTCCGGCAGCACCTCGCTGGGGCAGCTTGAATGTCATGACGACGAATCTGAGTGGAGGTTATCTGCTTTCCAGCCGCGCCCTCTACAGCGAGAACGCCATCCTCACCGAATATTTCAGTAAGCACACCGACTTCGGACAGGATTACTTCACGGTAACAGCACAGATTCAGGACGGGCCCACAACGCGCGTCACCAGTTCGACCTTCAAAAAAGAGCCCAACGGTTCCAAGTTCAGCCCGGGGCCCTGCGAGGTCGTGAGATAACTTCTGCAGGCGCGGTCGATGACCAGACTGGTCCAAGACAGAATGGACGCGGAGCCGCAAAGTAGTGCCTTGTAAAGGTTTGAATGTAGTCGATGCGACCAGTCCCCGCCTTACTAAGGCGGGGACTGGCAGACACCAACCGCGGCATCCATTCTTGTTTTGGACAGCTCTGGTCTATGACCGCGCCTACAGTCTTTCCCAGCGGTCAAGGCTTCCGGGGCACCAGCTCGATATCGATATTCTCCTCCCTCTCCAAGCGATCCAACCGTTCACGCAACTCGTTGATGTTGGTGCGCGCCGGCACAGCCAGATGGGCCTGCAGCTGAAAGAGGGGCGTCCCGCTTACAGGCGCCGAATAGGTCGTGGTTTCCATGGATTCGATATTGATACTTAAGCCGCTGAGCAGTCCGCTGATCTGAGACACGATTCCAGGATGATCCATGCAGGAGGCTACCAGCGAATAAGGAAGGTAGAACTCCGGCGTTTTTCGTGGGGAGGGCGATTTGATATTGACCCTCAACCCGTTTTCCCGCTCGATCTCACCATAATGTTGTGAGACTCTGGCCAGATTCTGAGCGTCGCCGCTGATCAGGAGAATGATGGCGAATTCGCCGTAAAATACGGCCATCTTGCTGTCTTCGATGTTGCAGCCGTGGGTCGAAATGAATTTGGAAATCTTTTCGACCAGTCCGATTTGATCCGGGCCAATTGCAGTCAGAATCAGGTGCTCTCGTTCCGCCATATGACCCGGTTGCTCGCTTAGATCTCGAGCCTGCCCGTACTGTCGCCGAAACTATCGCGACGCACTCCCAATTTGTCGAGCATCGTCAGTAACAGGTTCGACATCGGCGTGTGTGCAGGCGTCACAATATGGCGGTTGCCCTGAAGCTGGCCGGACGCACCCCCGACGAGCACGACCGGTAATGGGTCGTGATCGTGTTGGTTGCCATTGCTCATGCTGCTTCCATATAAAAGCATCGAATGATCGAGCAGGTTGCCGTCGCCGTCGGGTGTCTTGGCAAGCTTCTCGACGAAGTATGCCAGCATCTGGACATGGTATTTGTTGATGAGGGCGAAGGAGTCCATGTTCGCTTTGACGTTCGCATGGTGCGACGCGCCATGGAACCCGCCGCGATTTCCGCTGGCCGGATAACTGGCCGGGCTGAGATCTTTGGCATACATGAAGGTTGCGACCCGAGTCATCTCGCTCTGATAGGCCAGCAACAGAAGATCGAACATCAGTTTGATGTGATCTTCGAAAGCTTCGGGCGTTCCGACCGGAGCGTCTGGAATGCTCTGCTGGCCGCCTTGAGCGCTCTTGTCGAGGACCGTTTTGATCCGGCGTTCGATTTCACGGATGTCGTCGAGATAGCCGTCGACTCTGGCCCGATCGGCGGAAGGGAGTCCCTTCTTCAGGCCGGCAGTTTCTTCCATAACGGCGTCGAGGATGCTGCGATCTTCGCGTTTGCGCGTCAAACGCTGCTCGGTCGTTCCACCGTCACCAAACAATTTTTCGAATACCACCTGAGGGCTGTTCTCCATCGGCAACGGAACCGTGGGAGTACGCCACGCGATTGTATTGAAATAGGCGCAGCCGTAACCCGCGCCACAGCTCAAGCTGACGTCCTCGATTGCAAGCTCGATCGACGGCAACGGCGTGTCCTGTCCGATGTGTTCCGCAGCAATCTGGTCCACGGTCACTCCGACCCGAACGGAATTTTTCTGCGGCTGCCCGCCACTGAGAAAAATGGCAGCGGAGCGCGCGTGTTCGGCACCGGCGTCCGCCCCGGTCGCAGCCTTATGGGACAGATTGCTGACGACGCAGAGGCGATCGCGATATTTTTCGAGAGGGCTGAGCGTTTCGGAGAACTGAAAATCCTTCCCTTCGCCCGCCGGCGTCCACTTGTACATGGTGGCGCCATGCGGAACGTAGAAGCAGCCGAGACGGGTCTTCGGAATCGCCGCTGTGTTCCTGAGAGGCGTCTGGGCCGGTACCATCGATTCCAGAAACGGCAAGGCGACGGTCACACCTGCGCCACGCAGAAACGTTCGCCGTGAAAGATGCTTCTTCGTGATGAACATTATGGGGTCTCCTCTGCTTTCTTGACTCTCATCTGGAATGGATCGCTGTTCACGATCGCTGTGACGATGGACGAAAATCGATAATTGTTCCGCGCAGCTTCTCGCCCGATGGTTCGAATCGCCGGCATGTCGTAATAGCGGCTGGCGCGCCCGACGGCATACATCAAGAGCTTTTCGGTCATGGTCTGAACGAACGCGTCGGGGCGGTTCAGAATCGCATTGCGGAGTGTTTCCACGCCATTGATCGGAGTGCCGTCCACGAGCTGGCCGGACGCGTCGATCTTCGTGCCGGCGTCCTCGCTGCGCCAGCGGCCGATGCCGTCGAAATTCTCCAGGGCCAGACCGATCGGATCCATCAGCTGATGACATCCTTTGCATGGCTGATTTGCACGATGCAGTGTCATCCGGTCTCGAACCGACGTCGGCACAGTTGTAACGCCCTGCCCATTCGTGTTTTCCGGCAGCGGCGGCACGTTGGGCGGCGGCGAGGGCGGAGGACTGCCCAGCAGGTTTTCAAGAATCCATGAGCCGCGCGTCACCGGTGATGTTCGATTCGGCGCGGAAGTGATGGTCAGGAAACTTCCCTGGCCGAGCAGGCCGCGCCGTTCCTTTTCCACGGTTACACGACGGAAGTCGCTGCCGTAGACATTCGGAATCCCGTAATGTCTGGCGAGCCGTTCGTTTACAAACGTATAGTTTGAGGTCAGCACGTCGAGAACGCTGCGGTCCTCACGTACCACGCTGTCAAACAGCAATTCGGTTTCACGCTGGAAACCCTGGCGCAGGTTGTCGTCGAAATCCGGATACATGATGAGATCCGGATTTCTGTTTTTCAACTCGCGTAAATACAGCCATTGTCCCGAGAAATTCGTCACCAGCGCCTGAGATCGCGAATCTTTCAACATGCGGCGGACTTGCTGTTGCAAAACCGCGGCGTCCTTCAGCTTGCCTTGTTCGGCGAGACTCAGGAGTTCGTCATCCGGAATGCTGCTCCACAAGAAGAAAGACAATCGCGACGCCAGTTCCAGATCCGTTACGCGGTGAGCGGTGCCGGCCGGAATATTTGCAGGATCGCGTTCGAAGCGAAAAACAAACTGCGGATCGGACAAGATCCGGCGAATCGCCATCTCGATTCCTTTGTCGAAATTCCCGGTCTTGCGGCCTTCCCGATAGAAGTTCAACAAAGGTTGGATGTCCGCGTCCGAAACAGGCCGCCGATACGCGCGGCGGGCCAGGGTTGCGACGATCTTCTGGGCACATGCCGGCTCTTCGGCCGCTGCCGCCGGGTGACAAACGAAGATGCGCTGCCGGCTCGGTGTGTTGCCCGGCCCGGCAACGGCGTAGGGTCCCAGAATTTCGACGCTGGAGAGATGGGGGACAGTCGTATATCCGAATTGAACACCGGTCTGCAGATCGGCAGTCGATGCCTCGTAGCGTTGGAACAGATCATCGACACCCGCTGCCGTCTTCTTGATGAAAGTAACGATGATGGTCTGCGGTCCCGCCTTGACCGGCAGCTTCAGTTCCAGGGGCGTCTGGCCGCCCTGCTGGCCGCCACGGATGTAATAGTAAGGAACCGATTTGAGATCCAGGAGTGCGACGCGCTCGCCATCGAGGCTCATCTCCAGTTGCTCGCCTTTGGCGGCGCCACCATACTGCGGTCCAAAATTGACCTTCAATAGAGAGAATTTGAACAAGTATTCCCCATCCACTGGAAAGTTGTGGTGAATGAGGATCCCGCCTCTAGTACCAATGGGCAGGCCTTCGATGTGGCTGTCTTGCGTCAAATCGCCTCGAACCTTATACGTCGTTGAAATGGCCCCGATATCGGTATCGCCAATGGCAAGCCGGCTGACCTTCGCCGCAGCTCCAATGTAGCGTTCGATCAGTGCCGGCGACGTGCCGAGCACATCGGCGATGTTATCGAGACCCTCGCTGGAGTCATCGGCGGGCAACATCGTTGAAACATCGATATCGACGTTGATCAGGTCCCGGATGGCATTTGCATATTCGGCGCGATTGAGCCGGTGCAGGGCAGTCACGCCGGGGTTCTTGTGCTGCGCCGCAGCGGTATCGATGCCGGATTCCAGCGCCGTACGCAGCGATTCGAGAGTCGCGCGATCCGGCCGGGCAGCGCCGCTCGGAGGCATAAGGCCGGCGCGGAGTTTGCGAATGGCCTTCTCCCAGGTTTCGGCGTCGGCAGCGGGATGGTCGGCGTCCAGTTTTTCGAGCGAGAGGCCGCCGGTCTTTGCCCGTTCGTTATGACAGGCGACGCAATACTTCGTGACCACCTGCTGTTGCGAGCCCTGGGCCTTGAGGAGGGAAATAGAGCCTAACAGCCAAAAGACAGCGGTGACAGCAGCGATTCTATTCAAACTCCTCTCCTTGAAAAGGAGGGGTGGCGCGGAGCGCCGGGGTGGTCGCTGGCACAACTTTCCTGTAAAAAGCAATCTCATTTTTTGCCGCCCATGAGTTGCTCCAGCAGGGCTATTGTGGTGGGTTTCCGAACCGGTGGCTGAACCGCCAGGAACACACCTTCTGCAAACGTCATTGGCGTGCGGCCCTGTTTGTCTTTCACATCCAGCCGGGAACCATGCTCCGCCAGCAGTTTGACCATGGCGTCGAAGCCGCGATTTGTCGCGCCGTGCATCGCCGTGAATCCCTGCGAATTGACGGCGTTTACGTCGGCTCCCTTTTCCAGGCAGAGTCTGGCGGCTTCCAGATATTCATTGTCAGAGCGGCTGAACGTCTGGGCGACGACCCAGTTCACGCCGGCGGCGGCCATCAAAGCAGTGGAACCTTCGTTTGTCGCCATGTTGGGATCGGCACCGTGTTCGAGGAGCAACCGCATCAATGTGACGTCGCCGTTGAGTGCAGCTCGAATGAAGGCGGTCTGGCCGTCAAAATTGACCCAGTTTGCGCTGACCTGGTAAAAGCCGCGGAACGGGGTGGTATTCACGCGTGCGTTGGGATTTGCGCCCTTTGCCAGAAGTGTTTTGATCAGATCCATTGGATCGCGCTTATCGGGAACAGGCGGTGCGGTATCGCGGGTGAAGTCCGGATTCCTCATCTCGACCGCGGCGAAAAGTGGCGTCCGCTTATAAAAATTGTCGGCCGCGTTGGGATCGGCTCCCTTGTCGAGCAGGAACATCGCGAGTTCGATGTGGTTGTTGGTAATTGCCGCAACCAGTGGACGAGTACCATTGGCAGCTGGTTTTTCCAGGTCGGCTTTGGCATCCGTCAGGATGCTTGCCATTTCGATATTCCCATCGCGCGCCGCGAACAACAGCGCCGTCATTGCCCCGGAAGGGCTGGGGACCGCGCGGGACCGATAAATCCCGGGTCCATGGGCGCCGATGTCTCCGGAGGTGGCCTGCGGAACTCCGGTGGTGCCGTCCGGAACCACGGTGTCCGTTTGCGCGTTGATGTCGGCTCCTCGTGAAATGAGCAACTTCACGGCGTCAGGATGATTTTCCAGCACCGCCCACATGAGTGCGGTCTGTCCTCGCACGGTTTCGCGGGCGTTGACATTGGCGCCATGATCCAGAAGCACTCTCATGGCCTCGACTTTACCGGTTCGGGACGCGGTCATGAGCGCCGTCTCCCCACCGGGATTGGCCGAATTTGCGTCCGCCCCGGCCTTCAACAGGCTCTCGATCATCGCGGCGTTGCCGTTCACGGCGGCAAGATAAAGCGGTGTGACACCGTATCGAGTCGCGGCATTCACTTTCGCGCCGGAGCGAAGCAGCAATTGGACGGTGTCGATGTCGTCGGCGCGAACGGCCCAGTGCAGGGCAGTCATTCCATCCGGCTGGGTGGCATTGACATCAATTTTCTGCCCAAGCAGGGAGCGGACCGTCTCGCGGTCCGCCCGCATCACCGCGTCGGCCAGGCGGGCATCGGCTCCGGCAGCCCATGCCAGGTGGGGGGCCCCGACGAGCAAACCCATCCACAAACACATGCCGAGTTTCTTAGTGTTCATAGGTACGTGAAGTTTAAGTTATCTGACGGTATTTCTGCAATTTCAGAGTGCAGAGGCGGGGGCAGGAGGAAGCAACCGCAAGAAGCACAAAAGGCACATCAGAATTCGTTGAGCTCTTTTGCTGTCTTCGAGGCCCGATCTGGCAATTTTGCGCATTAACAAGGAGCGCTGCGCGGAAATCCATAAGGTCGCTTCGCGTTTTTGAACAGACCGCCCCGCCTTCGCTGCGCGAAGGCTCCCCGCCTAACTTAGGCGGGGAATAGCTGAGCTCAGGTTGTCCTCGAATCCACTTCTCATACGTTATCGTAATTACGAAGAGCAGTACTTAGGGATCGAGAATGACCTCCATTGATCGGTGAATCCTTCAGCCGGTGATCGATTTAAAAAATCCTTTGATGGTTTTGCCAATCGGCTTATCAAGACGCGCCACTGCGACTGTGATGTTATCCCGGCCGCCGGCGGCATTTGCCATATCGATTAACCGTCGGGCCAGGCTTTCGGGATCGGGCGTTTCGGTAACCACCTGCAAAACCTCGGCGTCGCTGAGATCCTTGCCCAGCCCGTCCGAACATAACAGAAGGACATCCCCGGGAAACAAAGGATGTTCGTTCAGGTCAATCTCGACTTCCGGAGACGTTCCAAGCGAGCGGGTCAGGATGTTTTGCCCCGCTTTTACGGCGATGTCGTCCCTGGAAAGCAGTCCCGAGCGGATCTGCTCCATGACCAGGGAGTGGTCGTTGGTGAGTTGCTCCAGTTCCCCCCGGCGGACCAGGTAACACCGGCTGTCGCCGATGTGGGCAATGCCGACCCGGTCTTCCTCAATCAGAGCCGCCGTGCACGTTGTGCCCATGCCGTAGTGCTGGGGGGACCGCTGCGCGGCCTCGAAAATGGCCCGATTCGCCATCTTCAGGCAATGTCTCAGGCGGTTCGTGGCTGGTGAAAAATGATTGTCGACCACTTCACCGGCTGTAGCGGATTGGGTTAAGTCATTGAAGAGAGAGGGAATTGTGGAAATAGCCATCCCGCTCGCAATCTCGCCCGCCTGGTGGCCGCCCATGCCGTCTGCGACGATCAGCAGGCCAAGTTCGCTATCCACACAAACGGCATCCTCGTTATTGGGACGGGTTTTGCCTTGATCGGTGAAGCCTGCGAGCGTTGCGGCCAGTTTCATGATCTTCTGTCAGGAAACGGAAACGGGGAAGGAACACAGCAGGCCCTATCTTGTGCCTGTTGTGCTCCTTCCCCGTTGTTCCTGGGCAAAGTGGCTAGTTCCGGACGGCCGGAACGCAGAAGCGATCGAACGCGTCCGTCAGATCTTTCGCGATAGCAACGGGATCACGTCCTTCAACCTGGTGCCGTTCGAGCATGAACACAATCTGGCCGTTCTGGAGGATTCCAACCGATGGTGATGACGGGAAATAGCCTTTGAAATAACCCCGGGCCCGGTCCGTAGCGGCAATATCCGCGCCGGCGAATACCGTGACCACTTTATCTGGAACGGCGGAGTGCTTCAGAGCCATCCCGATCGCGGGTCGAGCCAGCCCTGCGGCGCAACCGCAAACGGAGTTGACGACCACCATTACGGTCCCTTTCGTGTTGCGGATGACGTTATCGAGTTCTTCTGGAGTGCGAGTTTCTTCGACGCCAAAGCGCGTGAGGTCTTCACGCATTGGTTTGATGAGCATTTCTGGATATGGCATGGAGCCGAGTTTAGCATAGGTCCGATCTGTTGTAGACGCGGTCTATGACCGCGCGCTTTTCGTCAGGCATGAAAAACTGCGCGGTCACAGACCGCGCCTACAGTAGAGGGTCCGCAGTTGTATGGACTTTCGAGCCCCTTCCTCGTAGACTCCTTCGAAACTCAAGTTCGGAAACAATGACGAGGTCCATATGAAAACACTTCTATTGGGATTAACCCTGGCCGGAGCTTTTGCTGCCCCCGTTCTGGGGCAGGCGAAAGTTAACCCGACCGATCCGCAACCAACGTGCAATATGTGTCCGGGAATGTACATTCCGCTTTCGGAACTCGAGGCATATACCAAGAAGGCTGTCGACGAGAACCTGGTTGATCAGCAGGTGAGAGATGTCGAAATCGGAAAGGCGCATATCGGTATCGGCATGGTCCATCGTGGAAAGCTGGAGAGCCCGGCTAAGGATTCGGTTGCCGAACACGACCTGGTCAGCGAGGTCTATCACATCGTCTCTGGAACGGGCACACTCGTTCTCGGGCCGGATATTACCAACAGACAGAGGCGTCCGGCGACATTGCGGACCGTCGTTGAATTTAACGGCCCGGGCAACAATGGAACGGAAATTCGGAACGGCGTGGCATACAACCTGAAGCCCGGCGATGTGGTTGTGATTCCCGCCGGAACGGGACACTGGTTCACGAAGATCGATGACCACCTCGATTACTTGATGATCCGTATCGATCCGGATAAAGCGACGCCACTGAAAGGCGAAGCCCAATCGAAGGAGTACCTGTCAAAGCCCGCTCCCCGGGGGCAGTAGGCGAATGTTTTGTGGTGATGTGGGGGAGCGAAATCCCCGCCTAAGTTAGGCGGGGACTCCTTCATTTCACCGTCCTGCCGAAAATCAACCGTCCTGCCAAAAATCAACTGCGCCAGAAACGTGCATAACCTTACAAACTTCACTTCTTGGGCTTCCTTCGTCCTTTTTGTGCCTGCTTGTGTTCCGCTCCCGTTTTTACGGGGACGTTCAACGATCTCGATACCGAACATCTCGGACAGATTGCCGGTTTCGAGGACTCTTGAAGATTTCGGTTTCGTCATACTCTTGCCGGCATGGGCGATGAGATCCTGCTGGTTGACCTCCCGCAGCAGGAACAGGAGTTCCGGATTCTCGTCCAGGCGGGCGCCGATCCCATAGAGGACGGCGGAGATGTGCTTGCACATGCGGGCCGCGTCGGGACAGTCGCACTTGAAGTTGATTTCGGAGGGTTGTGGAAAAAGCCCGGTTTTCTGCTGGCACAGCCGCTCCATGACTGTTTTGTCGAACTCCCCCTTAACCAATGCCACGAGGGAATCAATCTGACCGACCACGTCGTGGCACACTGCTTTCCAGCGTTGCTGTGGAATTGCTGCAACTTTCACTTCGATCTGGTAGACCTGTGAGCCGCTGACCAGCGCAGTCACAAGGCCGCGGTTGATTTTCAGATCGATGACGCAGCCGCTTCGGACGTAGGTGCGTCCGCGAGGCAGTCGATTGGCGTAATCGCCGTAGTGCTCGAGATTCTCGCACCAGGATTTTCCCCAGAACGTGTGGGCGATACGGTTTCCCTTGATGACAACAGGTGAGCTATCGCCCAGTTTGGCCGCGGCGCGCTCCGCTTTGTTCCGGCGTTCTCCGACGGAGACGTACGGCATCCAGTCGTAATCGTCGTCTTCGAATGTGGGGTATCGCCTGGGCATACTTTATTCGAGCGATGCAGTATGAATGTCGAGAGCCACCAGCTTCAAAAGCTCGTCGTTGCTCATTTCGGTCAGCATCAGGTCGGCTCCGCCTTCGAGCACATCCTGCGATATCTTCTGCTTCGATTCAATAAGGGCATCGATTTTTTCTTCTACAGTGCCCGTGCAGACAAACTTTTGCACGAGAACATTCTTCGTTTGTCCGATACGGAAAGCCCGATCGGTGGCCTGATTCTCGACCGCGGGATTCCACCATCGGTCGAAATGAACGACGTGCGAGGCGGCTGTGAGGTTCAAGCCGAAACCGCCGGCCTTCAGCGATATGACAAAGAACGGGATCATCTCGTCTTCCTGGAACCGGCGGACGAGAGTCTGCCTCATTTTCACTTCCGTGTCGCCCTGGAGAATCAAGCCTGGCCTGCCAAACACGGATTCGAGAAAGGCGGCAAGCGGCGCCGTCGTCTCGCGAAACTGTGTAAAGACGAGGACCTTCTCCTGCCTTGCAGCGATCGTTTCGGCGATCTCACGAAGCCGCGATAATTTACCGCTGTCCCGTTCCGCCCAGTCGCCGTCGCCCAGCCATTGGGAGGGATGATTGCAGATCTGTTTGAAGCGCATAAGAAAGGACAGGATTATGCCGCGGCGTTCGATTCCTTCTTCGGTGCTGTGGAGCGTATTCTCGAGTTCCTCCACTCCTTTCTGATATAAGGCTGCCTGCTTACGCGACAACTGACAAAATGCTTTGACCTCGGTTTTGTCCGGCAGATCCCGGATGACGCTCTTGTCTGTTTTCAACCGCCGCAGGATATAGGGCCGTACGAGCTCGCGAACCGGCCCAAATGGATTATGGGTTCTTTGCGTAAGCTGCTTCGCAAACGCTGTAAATTCCTTGCTGGATCCGAGGAGGCCCGGATTGATGAAGTCGAAAATCGACCACAAATCCCCCAGACGGTTTTCCACAGGCGTGCCCGTCAGTGCGATGCGTCCCCGCGCTTCGAGTTGCTTGACCGCGCGTGCCTGTTTGGTGCCTGGATTCTTGATAGCCTGGGCTTCGTCAATGATTGCGAGGTTCCAGCGAATTTTCAGCAGCTCGGGAATGCGCGTCAGCGATCCGTAGCTCGTTATGACAAGGTGTACGGGTGCCAGGACTCGCGGACTCAGATGCCGGAACTCGGCAGCCGACATTGCAGAAGGGTGCGCGACGACCGTCTTTATTTCTGGCGCAAATCGGCTGATTTCCTCCGTCCAGTTTCCGAGCAGCGACGCGGGTGCAACAAGGATGCTGGGACCGGCCGCGTCCTTCTTCTTCAGCAAATCGATCAGCGCGAGCACCTGGATCGTTTTTCCCAAACCCATGTCGTCGGCGAGGCATGCGCCGAGGCCTAGAGAAGACAAGAGATGCAGCCAGCGGACTCCGATTTCCTGGTAAGGACGTAGCTCCGCTTTAAGCCCGGCGCCCGGTTCGAGGCGGGCAAGGACTTCCGGATGCCGCAGTTCGTTCATCGTTCTTGCCAGCCAATCGCCGGCGGTGATCCGGGACCACTCCTGCGTGTCCTCATCTGTCTTGGCCGAACCATCGGTTGCCGACAACAACCGCATCGCTTCGGCAAAGGTCAGACCTCCTGCGGCCGCGGTTCGCTCCACAGTGCGAAATCGTTCCAGAACCTCGGCGAGCTTTTCCCGGTCGATTTCAACCCAGCGGCCCCGTATCAGGTGAAGTCCGCTTGAACTCGCCAGAATACTCGCAATCTCGGATGCGGTGAGAGTGTCCCCTTCAAGCGTTACGTCCATCTTGAAGTCGAGCAGCGCTTCGGTTCCGATGCCGGCGGCCTGTTCCCCTCCGACTTTGGCAGAGACCTGAGGCCGTGATGGCCGTCCGTTACGCCAGACTCCCGGCATCCGGACGATAATGCCGGCGGATTCGAGCGCCGGCAGGTCGTGCAGCAATTGGAACGCTTCATCGGACGTCCAGCGGAGCGGATGGAAGATCTCGCCGCTGTCCACCATCACTTTCAGCCAGGCGCACTGTTCCGCTGCCCGCTGCACAGGTAAGAGCAACGAGAGAAGCCGCGGCTTGTTTGCAGCGCCCGCATACTCGGACAAAGCGCTTCCAAGCGGCAGATGCTGCGCTTTGGCGCGTGATGTGAGACGGCTGGTATAGGTGGCGAGAAAAGCAAACGGAGTTTCGTCATCCTTGCGGTTTTCTGCAAGGTTGAAATGCACACGGCCGACAAGATTCCAGGCCGCATTCTTCTGTTTGAGGAATTCCTCTAATGGCGCGCTGGATTCCGCGAGCTCCGCTCGAAATGCTGTATCGATATCGAGCCAGAGCGCCTGCAACACAGCGGCTGTTAAATATTCCGCCCCTTTCATCAGCGGCGGCGATAAGGCGAGCGTGAAGACGTCTTCGGGAAGCGGCGGCGGTTTCGGCGGCAACTCGGCTAACGTGCGAAGCGCAATGATGTAGCGGGCGGAGTATTCGCGCCAGTAGACGAATACCGGCGACAGGGCGGTTTGAACTTCAGCGGCGCCAAGTTGAACCAGCCCGTGCCCGGCGCCCTGGGCAAACGCCTTTTCCAGCCTCTGCGCGGCCTCGTCCGACAGAGACGGAGCGTCATCGGATTCTTCCAGAACCAAACGGCCGTGCGGGGTGAGGAGAAGAGATAACTTTCGGGACATTCGTGGTCACCGAAAGTTATCCTCAAATTATTTCGAAATCAACCTCGTTGCGTCATTTCCCGTGCGAATCCCTGCCCGCCCGGTAAGCGAGTGCCAGGTTTAACTGCCTGATGGCGTCGTCGCTTGCCTTAAGCGCGTCCACTCGATGACCGCCGAAGTCGTGGGGAGCGGCCTGCAGGTACGCTTTTGCATCTTTCAGTGCCTCGATTGCTTTAGCGATACGCGGATGCATCGCGCGCTCGTTTTGAGCGGCGACACTAGCAACGCTGGCAGTTAAAACGATTCCGAGCAACAAACCGGACATGAACTTTTTCATACGCCTCCAAAGGCTGCCGAAGTTTTGAACCTCGAACATAAGACAGTAAGGACGGGCAGAAATCAATCGCAGGGACCAAATTCGGGCATAATGGTTACCGGTAAAACGACGTGTCGAAAGCCCGGCCCAGCCAAAAAACAATTCTCGTGGTGGAAGACAACGAGGACCTTCGGAGTCTTCTGATCGAAGTCCTGGGGAACCAAGGCTATGCGGTAACCGGCGCAGCGGATGGCGGCGTAGCCCAGGAGTTGCTTGATAAGAACAATTTTGATCTCGTTTTGCTGGATTTGGGATTACCTGTTGTCAGCGGCCTCGAGATTTTGCAACACCTGCGCGAGAAGCCAATTGCGCCCAAGGTGATCGTCATGACCGGAGACGACACTACGGAAACCATTCTTCGCGTTGTGCAGGCGCAGGCCTATCAACTCATTTCGAAGCCTGCAGCGCGTTCCGCTTATCTCGATGCGGTGCAACAAGCCTTGTCACAAACCGGTGAGGTCGCGGCTATCGAGATCGTTTCGGCAAAACCCGACTGGGTCGAACTACTGGTTCCGTGTCAGCTGGAGGTTGCCGATCGTCTTCAGAGCTTCATGTTGGGTTTGACCGCGAAGCTTTCTCGAGAAGTCCGGGAATCCATGGGCGTCGCTTTTCGCGAGCTGCTCGTGAATGCCATCGAGTGGGGCGGGAAGCTCGATCCGACCAGAAAGGTTCGCATTGCCTGCCTCCGCTCGGACCGTATATTGCAGTATCGCATTCAGGATCCCGGGTCCGGTTTCAATCCCGATGAACTGCAACATGCCGCCATCAGCAATGATCCCGCTCATCCCTATGCTCATATGACCGCGCGCAGCGAAAAGGGAATTCGGCCCGGCGGCTTCGGTCTCCTGATGACGCACACTCTGGTGGACGAGTTGATCTACAACGAAGCCCACAACGAAGTCGTGTTCATCAAATATTTGTAGGCGCGGTTTATGACCGCGGATGTTAACGCCCTGAATCCTCCAGCAACGCTTCTATATCCGGATATTGATAACGCACCGCGCCATTCGTATCCGCGGTCGGTCCGTAGGTGCTGAACAGGTCATGGCCGAGCGCCCGCAGATACGCTGTCAATTGACCGCGGTGGTGCGCAGAATGCGCAATGCGGCGGACAAGCACCCACGCCCGGTTGCGTTGGGCGTCGAAGAACTGGATCTCGTCTTCGAACCACGGTTCAGGCATCGATTGCAGTCTTTCCAGGCGTTGCTTCGACGCTTCGGCATAAGTGTGAAGAAATTCGCCTCTGGTTTCGTTTTCAGGAAGATGAGGGGCTTCCACTTTTATCCCGAGCATATTGATCATCCAGTTGTGCTCGCTCACACACTGATGAACCATTTGCTCATGGACGCTGCGGCCACGAGCTTCGGGTCTCCACTCCATCTCGCTGTCCCGGAACATTGCCCAGGCTCCTAAAATCTTCAGCCTTTCGGTTGCGTACGTATCCGTAAGAAAGGAATACCGATTCAAGTTGTTTGTCCTTGTCTTTACTGGTGGTAGTTGGATTCCAGGCGCTGCCGAACCGTCTCCATGTTTTTTCGCGCCCCTTCACGGAGCGTACTGCCGATCAGCGTGCGTTTCATTCCGGCAAGCGGTCCTCGAAGACCGTCTGCCCGGGATCGATTCAGGTAGATCAGGTACGAATGTGATGGATCGGACGGGGAACCCTGAACCAGTGCAGTCAAACCTAACGACGCTTCGAAATAGTGGCTCGCGTAAATGCCTTTCGACGCAATCATGACGTCACTTCCATCGGGCCGGATACGTTTAGAGATGACGACGTGTGTGATGCTGATGACGGGCTTCAAGCCAAACTTTTCTTTTGACCAATAGATAAAGTCCTGCGAATCCTTCGGTCGCGATCCGGGAAGTCCCTCGAGATAACTTTCAAATTCCGGCGAGTATCCATACATGTACGGGGCCGGCAGAAGCAGTGACCGGAATTCGTCCCCGAGGCTAAGCCGGTAGGATTTGTCGCGATATTCCGCCAGTTCGGCGTTGCCACCTTGCAAATACCGCTTCACGTATTCCAGCAATTTTTCACGCATCAAAGCATTGGCGCGATCGCGGTAATTCGGGGCAGACCAATCCAGATCCGTCATGAACTGTTCGATGAATTGCGCCGGCATCTTCACATCGCATTTATTCAGGTGGCACTGCCGGATCGCTTCGATATCCGCCGGATCGAGCGACAAGCTGGCAAGGTCTTCGAGCCGGGGAGGATTGCTGAATTTTCCGATCTGAAGAACATTTTCACTTTTCTTGAAGTTAACGATGTCCACGAACTTCGAGACGTAATAATCGGACGGGACCTGCAGTCGCATGATTGCGAATGCGGCGACTTCTCGGCCTTCCATCGTCGGAGGGAGCTTGACGACAATCTGGCCTCGTTCCAGATCCGCGATTTCCAGTGGTGTGAAACTTAATTCTTTCTTCAGGAAAGTATCGAGCTGAGAGGGCGCCGCCTGGGCAAATAAGGCCACCGCCGCGAGCGCTAATGCCAGGAGGCTCAATATGATGTTTCGTCGCATACCGTGCAGGTTTGCGACATTCTACAACAACCGGCGGTTCCCGTCTCAGGCAACCATAGCCGTGGCGGCAGGCTTTTATGCCCACCACCATATGATCTTAAGGTAAGCCTTATGCGCTTATATTAACGGTAGGCCTCGCATCAGGTGTTTCCGGCAAAAGCTGCTCATCCCAGATGTTGTTTCAGAAATGTCAGCGTCCGGCCCCATGCTGTCTCGGCCGCAGAGGCGTTGTAGGCGATGGCGGCCGATGGATCCGTCAGAGTCTCATTGGCGAAGGCATGTTTCGCCTGGTAGCGGTAAAATTCGTATTTCACGTTTGCCTGCTTCAGCTTTTGCTCCAGACCTTCGACTTGTTGGATCGGGAAGAACGCATCATCGAGCGCCCAATGGCCCATCAACGGCGCCTTAATTTTTGACGCATCCACATAGTCGAGCGGTGGACAGCCATACCAGGACACGACAGCAGCCGTTTCCGGCACCTGAACCGCTGCAAGAATGGTCAGTGCTCCTCCCATGCAGAAACCTGTCACTCCAGCCTTTGAAGCTGTCTGCTTGAGATGTAAAACTGCGCCACGAATGTCCTGGGTGGCAGCGTCGGCAAAATTCAGATTGTTCATCAGGTGTTCGGCCTCTTTCGCGTCGAGTCCAACCTTGCCGCGATAAAGATCGGGAACCAGGGCGCGATAGCCAGCCGCTGCGAACCGGTTTGCCACACCTTTAATTTGATCATTGAGGCCCCACCACTCTTGAATCACCACCAGGGCGGGAGCCTTGTTGCCTGCTGTGGGCTCGACGTAGAACCCGGAACAGTCTTTTCCGTCGGGTCTCTTGTAGGTAATCATCATGAAATAGTTCTATCGCCGCCATCGTGTCGGAACAAGGAAATTATGGCGAGGTCAATCCGCATACGTTCACGAGTGGCGCGCCAGTTGCTAATAAACGTTCAGGAGAGAAGCGGGTGCCCATCTCAAGAACTATTCTCAATGACATACACGTGCTCGTCGTCGAAGACGACGAGGACACCAGGGAGCTTTTGTCCTACGTTCTGGGATCGCATGGAGCGAGAGTGCTACTTTCGAGCACTGTCAGTGACGGTCTCACGAGCCTGAGGAGAGATCGGCCGCATGTCGTGGTCACAGACATCGGTATGCCCGGTCATAACGGATACGCGTTTATCGCCGCCGTCCGGAAGGAAGAAATAAAGGAGATCCGGAATACACCAACCATCGCCCTTACCGCTTACGCAACTCCCACGGACCGCGATATTGCGATGATTTCCGGCTTCAACGAATACCTCACAAAGCCGTTCGATCCCGGAGAGTTGGTCCAGACAATCCGGCGCCTCTACGATAGGCGCGCCATCGACAGCGCAGCCTAGCCTGGTCTGAACGTACAACAAAGCCATCCGGTTTGGCGAGTCTGCCCGCCAGACGACCTTGTAGTTATCTCCAAATTGGTAAATGATATTTCTTTGAATCTGCAATGGATTGCAGGCGCGGACTATGACCATACGTGTCCAGGACAGGTGGCCTTGTAAAGGTTTGAATGCAGTGGATGCGATGTAGACTTGGTTTGCGCGTAACAAGGCGGACCAGTCCCCGCCTAAGTTAGGCGGGGACTGTGCTCACCGCTACATTGGTCCTTATTTCGGACAGCTCCGGTCATAGACCGCGCCTACAGTTACGGCATTTGGTGACAATCATGACAACTGAATTCGATGCGAGGCTTTCAACGGCAGTCGACGGGGTGGCTCCTTCCGATAATCATGCTTCACGCGAGGCCGGCCCGTTATCAGGCGAATTGCTCAGTAAACTGGACCGTTACTGGCGTGCCGCTAACTACCTGACCATTGGTCAGATTTATCTTCAGGAAAATCCCTTGCTGCGCGAAGCGCTGCGCCCGGAACACATCAAGCAGCGTCTTTTAGGTCACTGGGGAACCTCTCCAGGCATTAATTTGATTCTCGCTCATCTGGACCGCATCATCACGGAACGGGACGCCGACGTCGTTTGCATCATCGGTCCGGGTCACGGCGGGCCTGCCGGCAACGCGAATGCATGGCTGGACGGATCGTACAGCGAGGTCTACCATCCGGTCACGCAGGACGAAACGGGCATGCGAATGCTCTTCCGCCAATTTTCGACGCCGGGCGGAGTGTCGAGCCATTGCGGCGCTCATTTGCCGGGGTCGATCCATGAAGGCGGCGAGTTGGGTTATGCCTTGCTGCACGCCTATGGAGCGGCATTTGATAATCCTGATCTGATCGTGGCGAGCATCATCGGAGACGGCGAAGCCGAGACCGGCCCCCTCGAAGGCAGCTGGAAGGGCAACAAGTTTCTGAACCCGGTGCGCGACGGAGCCGTCCTTCCGATTCTCCATCTGAACGGATACAAAATTTCCGGCCCCACCGTCTATGCACGCATTCCGGAAGACGAATTGATCAGCCTGTTTCGCGGCCACGGGCACACGCCGGTTCTGGTTTCGGGTGACGATCCGGCCGACGTCCATCAGCAGTTTGCCGCGGCACTCGACCGTTGTTACGAGACTATTCGCACCATCCAGCACGACGCGCGTACCGCTGGTTTCCGGAGACGTCCATCGTGGCCCATGATTATCCTGCGTACACCGAAGGGATGGACCGGCCCGAAAGTCGTCGACGGTTTGCCGATCGAGGGAACATTCCGCGCGCATCAGGTGCCGCTGGCCACGGTGCGGGAAAATCCCGAACATTTGAAGTTGCTGGAGCAATGGCTGCGCAGTTACAAACCTGAAGAGCTTTTCGACGAGAACGGAAAACTGGCGAGCGATCTCGCGGAGTTTTCCCTCGGGGCGACCGTCGTATGACGGCCAACCCTCACGTGAATGGTGGCCGGTTGTTAACGGATCTCGAGTTGCCGAACGTGTCGGACTACGCGCTCGAAATCCCTGGTCCCGGCCAGGTCGCAGCGGAGGCGCCGGGCAAACTTGGTGAATTTCTGCGCGACATTATTCGTCTCAACCCCACGAATTTCCGCTTCTTCTGTCCCGACGAAACGGCATCGAACCGCCTCAGCGCGATGTTTGAGGCCACCACACGATGCAGCGTCGAGGAACGAGTGTCCATCGATGACCATGTGTCGCCGGACGGCCGGGTTTTCGAAGTCTTGAGCGAGCACTGCTGCGAGGGCTGGCTCGAAGGATACGTTCTGACAGGCCGGCACGGCCTCTGGTCTTCCTATGAAGGCTTCGCTCAAATCGTCGACTCGATGTTGACGCAACATGCAAAGTGGCTGAAAGAGTCGCGGGAGCATTCGTGGCGGCGTCCTGTTGCGTCCTTGAATGTGTTTTTGTCGAGCCACGTCTGGCGTCAGGACCATAACGGTTACAGCCATCAGGCCCCGGGCTTCGTGGACAACGCGCTGACCCAGAAGAGCGACATGGTTCGCATCTACTTCCCGCCGGATGGCAATTGCCTGTTGCAGGTCATGGATCGCTGTTTGCGCACCCGCGATTTAATCAACGTCGTCACCTGCGGCAAACAACCGCAATTGCAGTGGCTCACGATGAGCCAGGCGCGCGAACACTGCTCGCGCGGCATCGGCGTGTGGAAGTTTGCGAGCAACGACGACGGCGCCGATCCGGATGTGGTTCTGGCCTGCGCTGGAGATGTGCCGACGACCGAGACCGTCGCGGCGGCCTGGCTGCTGCGGCAACACGTTCCGGAACTTCGTCTCCGGCTGGTCAATGTCGCGGATATCTGCGCCCTGATGCGCGCTGACGTGCATCCGCACGGTATGGATGACATCGAATTCGAAAGCTACTTTCCGAAGGGCGTGCCTGTGATCTTCGTTCACCATGGCTACGCTTTCACCATCCGGAGCATCGTTCAAGGCAGGCCTGGCGACGACCGTTTTCATGTGCGCGGTTATATCAACGAAGGGACAACCACTACGCCGTTTGACATGGTCGTCCTGAATCAGATCGACCGTTTCAATGTCGCCATCGACGCTTTGCGGCGCGTCGACCGGCTGCGGAGCAAAACATTGAAAGCCGTCGACTTGTTTCAACACAAGCTGACCGAACACGTCATTCACACGCGGGAACATCTGGTCGATCTTCCGGAGATCACCAACTGGCACTGGACCGATGATTTCACCGATCCTGTCGCTCCTCCTCCCATCGCGCGAACGGTTCAAAGCTTTACCAATGCGTGAAGCCCGACGATAAAAAGCAGAATCGAACAACGGCTGAATGATGCAATTTGACGCGGAATTTACAAAGCAGTTCTACGACGCCCTCGGGTCGCGCGAATCCGAGCGCTGGAACACCGGATCTCGCAACAAAATGCAGCATGCGCTGTTCCGGTATCATCTGAGTACGCGCGTCAGGTCTGGTCATCGAGTCCTGGATGCGGGGTCCGGCCCAGGCGTTTATGCAAAAGAGTTGCTGCACCTTGGTGCGCGCGTCACTTGTCTGGACATGTCAAGTGTGCAGCTCGAGGCCTGTCGGGAGCGAGCGGCAGGATGTGATGCATACGAACTCGGGTCCGTAACCGACCTCACTCGTTTTACCGACGGGTCGTTCGATGTAACGCTCGCGCTCGGCGGAGTTCTTTCGTACTGCTTTGATCAGGCCCCGCAAGCTCTTGCGGAACTGGTTCGCGTCACCCGGTCCGGTGGCTGGCTGGGTTTATCGGTCATGAACTTGTTCGGCACGATTCACAGTTTTCTACCAGAGGTGCTCGCCATCCCGGTTGAAACCAATCGAGAGATCATGGCCAGCGGCAATCTTGACCGGATCGTGAACGAAGGACACGAGTGCCACCTGTTCCGGATCGATGAACTCAAGGCCTTGCTGACCGCTTGCAGACTGAAAGACATTGAGTTTCATGCAAATGGCTGGTTGATACCCAACAGCGGTGTTGAGGTTCCGGAGGATGACTCGCCTGTCTGGCAGCTGCTGTTCGAAACTGAACGGCAGGCCAGTCAGGAGTCTCCTGGCGCCGGAACGCACATTATTGCCTGGGCCCGGGTGCCGTGAGCTAAGTTAGGCGGAGACTCCGCCCCCATCTCAACGTCCGCCCAAAATCAATTGGGAGAAACCATAACGGGCTTTCGTCGCTTTCTTCCAAAAAACTGGTTAAGAAAACTAGAACTTACAGCCTTGTTACACAAGAAGCACAAAAGCAGAATCCCTTGTGCGTCTTGGGCATCTTGTGGTTTCTTCCCTCAATTCCCGTTAAGTAGCCTTCATTCCTTCACCAGAACCACCGGCGCATTATGGGCTCCGGCGACGAGTTCGAAGAAGTCTCGGACCTTGGCGTAGTCGGAGGCGGGGACTACTATTTCCGAGATCTCAAGTGTCTCCTGCATGACGATCTGGCCGTCTTTGACGGTCCAGTTGGCTTCGAGCTTTCCGTACGGGCTCGCGATTTTCGTCGGGGGCGGGAGTTCGTCGAGTTTGAAACCTGTCGGAACTTTGATCACGATCGAGTCGTGTCGAAGATCGGCCTCGAGCTCGACCGGGGATTTGCGCGTCTTCGAAGTGAGGAAGTATTCGCCACCCGATGTCAAAAGACCGGGCCGCACGACGAAGAGCCTGCCTTGCATCACCTGACCGAAGCGATCGGCAGCCAGGTCGAGGGTGACGTTGAGGAGGTTTTCCTCGGAATTTCCTGCCGTCGAGAGTCCGCTGATAGAACTCGCCGCTACCCAACGCGCATAGCTGCGTTCGAACCGTTTCTTCAGTTCAGCAGCGCCTTCGAGTTTTTCGGTCGCGCGCAGGCTCACGGCGGCCTGGCCGTAGTAGCGACGCTGCACCTTTGCGCTGAGGTGACCGGTGGTATCGATGGCGCCCTCAATATTCGATTCAATGCGATTGGCTGCGGCAGAGAGCACCGGCATTTGAGCCAGCACGCCGTTGGAACCGGCAACGATCAATGCGTAGCCGCCCTGTTCACCCAGCGGCAGGTCTCCGACGGAGGTGATCGGGTCCGTCGGATCGAAGATTAGAAGCCGTCCCAGTGTCTTCGTTTCAAGGACTGTCGGCAGTGTGATGGCGTTCGATATGCGGACTGCAATAATCGCGTGATTGAACTGCATCGGCGAGGCCCACTCTGCTCGAACATAGGTTCGGTCATCTGCTGTGATCGGGACGAGATATGCCTCGATACCAACCGCCTTCAACAACGCCCGCATGAGCGTGGCCTTGTCCTTGCAATCGCCGTAGTTTTTCGCGAGCACCTCATCCGCCTTGCGCGGCGAGTAGCCACCGCCCCGCGTCAGATTGAGCGACACGGCAACGTACTTGGTCTGTTGAACAAAGGCAGCGATCGCGCGAATCTTTTCGATTTCGCTCGATGCATTGGCTGTCAGTTGTAACGCCCTGGCACGCACGGATTCCGTCAGCTCAGCGGCCGGATCCATGAGCGTGCTCAACCAGGAGGACACGGCAGTCCAGTCCTTCAACCCTCGCAATCCGGCAGCATTGTCGGTCGGGGGAAAGTAGCTGACGACGACTCGTGGCGCCATGGCCGACAGCGACGGGCTGTACTCTTCTCTTTCAATTGCAGGCAGGTCGACCAACTCCCAGGTCGTGCTGGTTCCGGCTGTTTTACCTTCGATCGGGTCTCGATTGATGGTCGATGCGTTCAACTCCCATCCGGCCGGTAACGTGAGCGAAAAGCGCGAGACTAAGACGGGCAGCCGTTCCTGAAAGTCATACAGGTACTGCGTGAAGACGGACTTCTCCTCCTCGATGACTTCCCAGGCGAAGATCGAGCCGGGCGCTGTGCTGCCGGAATCGAGGACTTTCATACGCAGCTCTTCATACAGTCCTTCGGTGACGGCGACATCGATGATGCGGTCTTTACCAAAAGCCGAGGCTTTGCCGGTTGGGGCGATCAGCCATCCCTGAAAATCGCGAATCTTGCCGCTCTTGCTGTTGTACGACCGCGTAGCGCGGATGCTGTCGCGGCCAGGCTGAAGGACTTTCATCACGCCGCGTTCGCGCATCACACGCTTGCCGTCAGCTTCCACTGTAACGGACTCTTCGTGCAACAGAACGGCTGCCGTCACCTTCACTCCGTATTCGGGCGTTCCGCGCGCTGCCGCCTGTCTTACCCAGTCGGGTGGATCATTCGCGGCGCGCACGACAGTGCCGATAGACACCATCAGCAGCAATGGAGCGATAAGAGTTCGCATTAATTTCCCCTGAGTGCAAGCGTATGGGAGTCGCGAAGCTGCACTTCGTCGAATACTTTCTTGAGCGACGGATAAGCGGAAGCTGGAAACAGAATGGAGCCTTTCGCACCGAACGTCAGCTCTCTGCTCACGATTAATTCGGTTGCCGGGCCTTTTCGCAGCGACATGTTCAGCGAATAGCCGCCGGGCTCCCCGAAATTAAAGCTCCCGGGATTGTCGGCATTCTCGAGTTCAAAACCAGCGGGAAGCTCGATCTGAATGTGGTCCGCTTCCTTCCAGGCAAACGGAAACTGCACGGGATAGCGTCGTTCCGAAGCAGAGAAAATCGCAGCCTGTGATCTTCGGAAAGGACTCGGGTGAAAGAAAACCCGCTTACCGGTGATCTGCGCGAAAAGCGGCGCATCCATGTGATAGCTGACGACCACTGGCGCCGTCGGATCTTCGATGTTCTCGATTTTCAGGTCGGTCACCTCAGCATCCGGAAACATACGGACAATGCGGTCGTGAAAGTATTGCTCGCGTTGGGCCGGGGATTGCCGCGCCAGAATCAGCCGGTACTCTTCGGCGCGATATCCCGTGTAGTTCTCCCGCACGTCGCCGCTCAACGATCCCTTGTCGGACAATTTAAGCTTCGCTGACCGCGATTCGACAGACAAGTCCGGAGCTGTAACCGGCGTTTTCATCGTCAGCGCGGCCTTGGGATCGGTCACAATCGCGGGCATTCCCTGTTCGTCGGAATCCAGCATGCCGGGATACAGGTATCTGGAACTGACGCTGAATACTTTCCAGCCGTCGTCCGCTTTTATGCCGAGAGCGACATCATCGACGAAGTAGCGCTCGGGTAATCTAGTGAGGTCGACAGTGACCTCTCTCTGGTTTGCGACGAGGACCGGTCGCACGTCGAGCCCGACTTGCGAGGCAAGAGCGGCGAACAGCACATTCATTTCGTTGGAGAGTGCTAATTTGCCTTTGAAGATCTCGGCCGAATTGCGCTCTCTGTTTTCCGGCAGCTTCTTGATAAAGTCGGTCCGCTCCGCCTCTGTAACTTCAGGATCGAAGATGCTGCGCAATCGCTTCCGGACGAAGTTCGTCAGTGCAGCGACCTTTTCGTCATCGGTCTTGGCGTCGGCGACAGCTTGTGTCGCCGCTGCCTTCTGATCGGCATCCGGTTTGAGCTGGCCTTTGAAATCGTTATAAGTCTTTTTCGCCTCCTCGTTCCAATACTTCTGCGGATCGCGGGTACTGCTCGCACGATAGTATAGAAGCGCCCAGGGACGGACATTGGCATCGCTGGGCGCGTAGGGTTCATCGCGAGCAGCTGCAACATTGGTAACGGTGGTTTCCGTCCACCCATCCCGATCCTGCTGCAATGGAGTCGGAGTGCAGTTGAATGGAATCACGAACATCTGATCGCTCGCGACGAAGCTGCTGGTGAGAGGCTTCATGAAGTAGGTCACTTTTTGCACGGGAAGGTCGCGCGTGAACTCGAGTCGAAGGTAGCGAAAACGGTTGTCATCCTGCGTCTGTTTCCAGCGGTATTCGAGGATCGCGCCGTTTTCCACACCCGGCATTGCGAAGGACACGACTTTTTCCTTGCGCCCGCCGGCACGAACCAGGTCGCGTTTATAAATCGCTTTTTTATCGAGCTCTACGATTGTGCCGTCGGCTTTTATGGTTCGGCCCCCCACATCGACGATGCCGCCGCTGTCCCGGTAAGGAAGATCCACTGTGCCGGCTTTCTCTTTACCATTTGCATCGAAGACCTTGAGCCGCACGTAGTGCCAAAGCACGCGCTGCAGTCCGTTGGACAGATACTCGTCCACAACGTGAACCCGCCACAAAAGAATCTCCGCTCCCGCCTCTTTTTCGATGACGGAGCTGCTTAGTTCGCGTTCCGCATCCGAAATCGGCAGCCATGCCGTAAACTCGGCGGGCGCCCGGGTACTCTGTTGAGCCGACGCATTTTGTGAGGTATAGCAAGCAGCGATTGCCGCCGTTGTGATAAGCATAGTCCGAAGCATTCTTCTGCCAGACATGACGAGGATCCTCCTCCCATAGACTCCGCCTACCATCACACAAAAATGGCATTTTCAAAAGGAATTGCGTGAAAAAGTCCGTACTGTAGCGTAAAGGTGACCGCCCTGCCACGTGGAGATAATGTTGATTTCAGGGATGCGCAGTCAGTTCTTACCACGTTGCCTCCGTCACCACATCAATCGCGGCTGCGCGCGCTTCAGCGCCTGATGGATGGCGAAGAGTCCGATGGCCAAAGGTGGAAAGAGAAGAAACGGCCAGACGACAGCAATGCGATTCGTCCCCGGCGCAACTTGAAGTGTTGTCGACAGAACCGCTTCTTCGCGCCCCCGGGACACCGAGACGTTCAGTACCCACCCCCCAGGATCGGAGAAGTCGAGCCTCGCGGCCTGGAGTAGCCTGTTTGTGGCAAGTTCGGAACTGGCCTGAGTCAGCAGGTGAGAGCCCTTTGCCAATACAGGATGGATCGCGAGCTTAATTACGGGATCGAGAACAACTTCACCTGTTCGTTGGTCCTGAACGAGGACGCTGATATCGGCCGGCCCCAAGCGAAGCGGGTAAGGCGAAACAAAAACCGTGACGAGGAAAGGGCCTGATGTTTCGCGCAGACAGACGGTACCGCCATCGGCCTGGGCAACCAACGGTGCAAGCACCACGCTCATCAGGACCGTTATTATTTTCATCAGTGCATCATGCCTCGCATCTGCATCGGTTGCAGGAAGATCCAGATACCGCATGCATAGAGTCCGGCGACGAGCGAAGCCCACGGCGTCCATAGCAGAAGCACGCCTCCAGTCTTTTTTCTATAAGATTGGGCAATGCGCCAGCCCACATAAAGGGACAGGAGCAGCCCCGCGTCCATGAATACCAGTTGAACGTCGAGCAGCATGTCGGGAGTAAGCAGCGAAGCCGGAGTCTGCCAGCGCGGGACGCCAAGCCACGGGACCCCCAGATCCAATGCAGCCCTCTGCAGGACAGGCCATGCGGTGCTCCATGATGTCGACAGATGAAAGAGCAGATGCGCTCCCCACATCGCAAGACCTGCCGGTACGAGCGCCAGCGCGAAACGGCAAAAGATCTCCCGAGTTGCGCTTACGATGTGACAGACGTATGTCCCTGCCATTATTACAGCGCCGAAGAGTAACGTCGCCAGCAGCAGAACGATCAGGAAAAGCAAAGCGGTAACCGGCGCCGCGGAGGTCAGGGACAATCGTCCGATCCAGACGTCGCGCCAGGCCGTTACGGGAGCCACCATGGCAGCGGCATTCACAAATGCCGCAAAAACCAGAACCAGAGCCAGCGCGGCGATATCGGTTCGTTGTGACAAGCGCCCCAGAGCCGATCGAATGGGATCTCTTACGAGGTTGTGGACAATATTGACGGGAACGATGCCGACGTTGTCATGCGGGCAAGCCTTGACACAGTCCAGGCAGAACGTGCAGTCGATGCTTCCTGTTTTGCGAGGAAGAAACAGGCCGAGTTCACAACCACGATGGTGTTCGTTGCCGCGCAAGCAATCGTGAGTCGCGCAATTCGAGCAAGTGTTTTGACGACGCACCCGGACCTCGAGAGGCGACACCAGTGAGCCGATGAAATTGAACTGACCGATCGGGCAGATGTATTTACAGAAACTGGCGCCGCGGAACAACGTATCTACCGTGAAGGCAGTTGCGAAATATCCGACGAGGATCCAGGCGGTAACAAGCGGGCGGTCCCGGAGTTGGAACACCTCGCAGGCAAGAAAGAACAGTGCCAGCAAGCCCACGGCGAGCCACTTGTTACGCAGGGCGCGCGGCCAGTGTCGCGTGGCAAAGCCCAACTTCCGTCCCAGTTCGCGCGGTAACGTAAACGGGCAGGCCATGCAGAAGAGATTTCCTGCAGCCATCAGCGCCAGAACCACGAAGGCACGAGCGTAGGACCAGGGCAGCACACCGGCCAGATTCATCGGAGCCATCTGGTGGCCGAAGAATCCGTCCACGATGACAATGGCCGCGAGAAAAAACAGGACCGCCTGCAGCATCCGCCTCCCGTAGGAAGCGCGAAGCAGCGTGCCGGCAAAGGGCACGCGAAGAAGATCAAATGAGGCTGAAGCACGTATTGGCCGCCTCCACACCGAAGGTTTTCCGATAGCCTTCTTGACGTCTGCCGCGGGGTCCAGGAGCCGCACGGTGACCACGACCAGGGCGCCCATCAGAACCAACGAACTGCAAACCCACATGACGGCCCCGGCGGTGGCTTGATCTTCGAGAACAGATAATCCGAAGAGCGTCGGCGCCGCGGCATACGTGGAGTACAAAGGCTGATCGGAAAAGCAGAGAAATGCGGCGAGAATGCTGCCGGGGATACCGCCGCAAAGGAGGTACGCGGGGACAGACCAGCGAGGCCATTGCGAAATGCTGGGCCATGGCTGAATAACAGGCCACCAGAACAAAAGAGAAGTTCCGAAAAAGCAAACGTGCTCGACTCCGTGCCAACCTGGAGAGGTAAGGGCAAGGTCATACGCCGCCGGCACGT
This sequence comes from uncultured Acidobacteriota bacterium, assembly GCA_963738025.1. GTDB lineage: Bacteria > Acidobacteriota > Terriglobia > 20CM-2-55-15 > 20CM-2-55-15 > 20CM-2-55-15. The sequence continues at coordinate 245,199 of CAVTWA010000025.1, forward strand.
GCCATCCCAGCAGCGCCAGTGTCGCAGCGAGCCAGCAGAATGCCGGGTGAGTCACGGTCCGTCCAAAGCGTTTGAGAAACGGCCACTGCAAGAATGGTCCCAGTGTGTTGCGAACGGCCCACCGCGGTAAGCCTCGAAGCAGCGGAATTTCCGGTGAGGCCAGCAGGATGAGCGGTGGGGCGGCCAGCATGAGCAACAAATGCTGGATCATGTGAACCGTCAGCAGAAAATTTGCGAATGTGTCCAGCGGAGAAGCAATCGCGAGCCACAGCGATGCGACACCGGCGAGGAAACAGACAAGCCGCCACTGCGGCAGTAACGTTGATTGCAGCGGGCGAAGACGACTCCAGCCTCTGACGTAAAACACCGATACCGTCAGGAGCGTGAGCGTCGTCCAGAACGGGATGGACCACGACGCGAACACTGCCCTCGCCACCGGCGACATGGCGGATCAGTACCTCGTAACGGCGAGGAGCTTATGCAATACCATCAGGATAAATACACACGGGAGGTAGATGATCGACGCAAGCAGCAGGCGTCGCGCGGCCGCGTTTGATCGATGAATCGCGAGTTCCGCGCCAAAATAAAAAAAGCTGCAGCTGAGAGCCAGCGCAATCACGGGATAAATCAGACCGGCATGGCTGCGCAGCATCGGGATCATGCTGATTGGCATCAGAATAATTGTCGGCAGTGCGCTTTGCCAGGCCATGACACTGCCTCTTCGCTTCCCGTTCGGCAGAACCCTATAACCGGCGCGCGCATAATCGTCGTGGTACATCCAGGCGATGGCCATGAAGTGAGGAAGCTGCCAGAGGAAAAGCAAGGCGTACAGTATCCAGGCACCCATGGGCAGGCTTCCTGATGCGGCGGCCCATCCAATGAGAGGAGGCATCGCGCCCGGCAGCGCTCCGATCAAAGTGCACGCCGGTGTTCGTCGCTTCAATGGCGTGTAGACGAACAAATAGCTGACGGATGTCAGGAGGGCCAGAGCGCTCGTAAGTATGTTGACTGTCACTGCGAGATCGATGCTGCCTGCCAGTGAAAGAAAGATCCCGAAGCGGAGAGCCGCCGAGGGGGCCAGCCTTCCCGCAGGTATTGGCCGCCGTGAGGTCCTGCGCATCTGGGCATCGAAGCGCCGTTCAACAAACTGGTTGAGCGCGCCGCTGCCACTGGCTACCAGCAACGTGCCCAGCAAGGTGTGCGCGAACAGGCCAGCCGGGAATTGATGAAGTTGAGCCGGATAGCCCAGATAGAAGGCAGCGCCCGTAGAGATGAGGATCAGGAAGTTCACTTCGGGCTTCGTCAGCGACCAGTAATCACTCCAGGCGGTGTGCAGCCGGAAAGCGCGTTGCGGCACTACGGCGGCGGCGAAGGTCCCACTGGTAGGTTCATTTCCCATTGCCTGAATAGGGCTCCTTCCCAGGTGCTTCAAGTTCGAGTTCTCGAGAAGCGTCGCGAGCCGGCGACTGGCCGGCAGGATGCAGCGTTTCGAGGAAGGACACCAGGGCGGTGGTTTCCGGTGGGCTCAAATTCTTGCCGTAGGCTGGCATGTTCCCGCCGCCCTGGATTACCTGGCGGATGAGCTCGTCGTGGGTAAGGCGGGCGGCAACACTATCGAGCTCCGGCCCCCGCTTTCCCCCAAGGCCGTCCAGAGAATGACAGTTGCGACACTGTTTCGCCTGAAGAACAAGCGCGCCGCGGCGTTCGAGAGCGACGCGCCCCTTCAGATATTCCAACGGAACGGGATCCCTGCTCCACGCATTCATCACCGGACTCCACGGCGTATGCAGGCCCAATTGCGTAAAAGCGCCGAGCGTGATCGCAATCAGCAAGACCGCGAGCACTGAAACCGGCCTCCGTCTCCAGCTCTTTTCGCCTTCGCCTGCGAAAAAGGGCAGACCGAGCAGGATTATTACCACGACGATCGGTCCGATCATTATCAGAGGTGTTTCCACCGCAGGGGGAAGGAAAGCCAGCACCGCATAAAGCCAGAGGAAGAAGAAATCGGGCTTCGGAACAGTCTGAATGATCGCGGGGTCAGGCTGGCCTGTCGGACCGTAGGGTCCGAAAAAGTAGGCGCAGGCGAAAATCGCAAGAAGGATAACACCGGAAAAGAAGATGTCCTTCCAGACGGCATACGGTACGAAGGGTTCACCCTCTCTGTGCGTCAGCTCGTGATATTCCTTTAGATACGTTTCACGCCGGACGATGCGGCCGGGCATTGGCCACTCGTTGACACCCAGCTTCAGCACCAGGAGGACATGCAGACTGACGAAGGCTATCAACGATCCGGGAATTACGAAGACATGCAGAACGAAGAAGCGGGAAAGCGTTGCACCGGCGATGATCGGGCCGCCGAGCATCAGAGTCACCAGCCAGGGTCCTAAGACAGGAACGCGGCTCACCATGGATGCGCCGATTCCCAGTCCCCAGTAGGCGTCCTGGTCGAATCGCATCACCTCTCCCGTAAAAGCCATACCCAGCGTTGCAAAGAGGAGAAAGACCCCGAGTATCCAGGTCAACTCCCGCGGGAATTTAAAGGCGCCGAAGAGAAAGACCTGAGTCATGTGGACCAGGACAATGGCAACCATGAAGTTGGCGCCCCAGCCATGCAGCGCCCGGATGAACCATCCGAGAGTGACATCGTGATTGAGGGCCTGGAGGCTGTTCCAGGCTTCTCCCGCTGAAGGGACATAAATCAAACCGAGAAGGACTCCGGTAACGATCTGAAGAATGAATACCGTCAGAGCCGCACTGCCAAAAACGTAAAACCAGCTTGCCGTTTGACGGGGGACAGGGTGCCCGGCCGTTTCACGAATTGTTGTGCCCAGTTTCAGACGCTGGTCGAACCAGGCACCGACTTTTTCGATCAGGCGCACGGCGGCCTCACTTTGTCGATGTTGGCGGTGGGGCTGCCGGTCGTCGGCATTTCGCCGGCCTTGATAAAGAGCTGCCCATCCTCGACCTTGTAGCGGTACTTGAACATTCCACGTGGCGGAGGCCCGGCGGCTTGCGAACCGTCGGCATAGTAGACCCCTCCGTGGCAGGGACACATGAACAGGTTGGACTGCGGGAACCAGCGAACCGGACATCCGAGGTGCGCGCAATTGATGGCGAAGATCTGGAAACTCTGTCCGTCCACGTTTCTTACCCAGCATGGAATATCTGCTGTCTGGCCATCCCCCGGGTCGATGACGGGATTCCGATAGACAGCCAGCCGGGTCTGGCCTGCTGGAAACTTTTCCAACCCGCCCACAGGAATCCAGTACTCATAGCCTGACTTTCGCCCGCGAGTTATCGGGGAAAACAGGTACCGCAGGACCGGTACGGCCAGAATCAGTCCGACGAGCCCGTTGAAGAGTAGCCCAAGCTTGACGAGCAGTTTGCGCCGCGAAATCGTAGTCGATGGTGTCATGGAGTTAATCTCGCTGTGGTACCTTCGGACGGTTTGGGGAATGGCTGGCCAGGAAACTGCTGGCGCTGCGCCGCCAGCCAGGCCACCACGTCGGAGATCTCCGGCGCGGACATGGGCCTTCCAGGGACGTTGTTGCGCCAGTCCGGCGCACCCACCTCGGGCAATCCAACAATCACAAGTGTTCGCAAGTTCTGATCACTGACCAGCGCAAGGTATGAGCCATTCACAATGGAGCCGGCCTTGCTGCCACCTCGGCCTTCAGGCCCGTGGCATGACGAGCAGTACGTCGCGTAGACTTCAGCTCCGCGATGAGGATCGCCCGTCGTGCTGGTTGCGTAAGGCGGAAGTTCTCCACCGATAGTTCCGGGTTTTGCCCAGGATCGGATTCCACTGACGATCACGTCGATTTGTTTGTCGGTGAGCGTTCCGCCTGTGCTTTCCGCGAACGCCGGCATAGGCGTGCCTTGTACGCCATTGACAACCGTCCGGCGAATCGCAGCATCGTCGGCAATTGCGAGGAAGACGGGATTGCCCAGAGAAATCGACGCTCCTCCCTTGCCGTCGTGGCCATGACATGCACCGCAATTCTCGGAGTAAAGAACCTTGAAGTCCTTTACCTCACTGGGAGGGATCACCTCCGAGTGCGGGCCCGGCCGCCCGGGGGCCTGGCTGCAGCCTGTGCAGATCATGGCGGAGATGACGGCGCATGCAAGAATGGAACGGTTCTTCAAGACCTTGGCTCCTCTCCGTTCCTCTCGTCCATGGCGCCAGGCGCTTCCATGCCGGCGCGAACAGCGAATGGAAGGTGCTGCCATGTACGCACCCGTTGTTGCGTCGAGACGACGATTCCCGCGGCAATGCCGAATCCGACCTGTGAGATGACAAACCAGAGCCAGTCAATCCGCTTGTTGAGCACGGGATTCACGAATTCCAGAATGCTGTGGATTAATCCAGTCCACAGGATGGGCGCGACTACACCAGCAAACAGAATCGGGCGGTGCGGAAACATCGGAAGCATTGCGCCATAGAGCAGGCCGACCAGAAGAGAAGTAACGAGATGGATAATGACGGCAAGCATCAGATAGTACGGTTGGAAAGCAGCAAGTTGGGCTGTGGTGTTCTGGGCCTGCGGAAAAAATCCGGCTGCCAGCAGGTTGATCGGGTACCAGACACTGTGCTGAAAGATCAATCCATATACGATTGCCAGTATGGCCATCACCACACTTCCTACCAGCCCGCCTTTCACGCCTGCCGATACCGGATAGATCTCGAGAGGAAGCCGTGCACGGTGCTGTTGGTGCGTCATCCATTGGACCCGGGCGACCGTAGGGCGGCTTGTGGTGACAGCCGGGGGCTCCGCCAGCACAGGTACGGATTCATGTTTCTCGAGCGGCAGGACGTCACGAAACCAGCCAATGTATGCGGTGACTGCCAATATCGAGCCGAGAACAGTCACAGCTGCGGTCGTCACCATTCCTGCAAACACCAGCGTGATTCCGAAGGCCAGAACGATCGGCCACGCTGTCGGCGAGGGCAGTGTGACGGTGCCCAACGCTTCGCCTTGTCTTTTCAGCGGCAGTTCCGAGCTCATTTGCTGCTCCTGACTTGGGCTGTGTTTCGTAATTACGGTGACGCAGGGGCCCCCTGTTATTCCCCGCCTTAGTAAGGCGGGGTGCCTTCGCGAAGCGAAGGCGGGGCGGTCTGTTCAAAGACGAACAGTACCGATTAATAAGGAGCGCTTCGCGAGCATCTATAAGGTGGCTTCGCGACTTTGAACAAACCACCCCGGCGCTACGCGCCACCCCTCCTTACTAAGGAGGGGAATGCTTCGAAACAACCCCTCACTAGCGTCAAGATCGTTCAAACCCTACCAAACGTGTCTCTCCACGGTCCCCTTCAATCGAACAATATCTCGTCCAAATCCATACACCGCTGGAACTAGCGTCCGATCACGTAAACAACCGTAAACACCACGACCCACACTGCATCGACGAAATGCCAGTACAACGACAATACGTCGAGGTGATAAGCGTGCTCCTGCTTGACGTACCCCAGAAACACGAATGCTAAAACGGCAGAGAGAAGGATCAGACCTACCGTCACATGGAAGGCGTGCAGGCCGACCAATGAATAGTACGTTGTTCCGAACAGGTTGGTATGGATCGTCAACCCGTCTTCGAAAATCAGGCGATACCATTCGCGCGCTGTGCCGAAGAGGAAAATCGCCCCTAGCGCGATAGTGGCGAACCACCAGTTGCGAAAGTCCTTGATCCTGTCCTCGCGAACCGCTTTGACGGCGAAGTGAATCGTCAGACTGCTGGAAAGCAGGCAGATCGTAATAAAGACCGGCAATCGGAGAACGTCCTTGGGCATCGGCCCGGTGAGGCTCTTGCCGATATAGAAGATGTACGCGACGACAAAAATTGTGAAGATCGCCGCCTCGGCAGCGATAAGGGTGAACATTCCCACGCGCCCGCGCGTAGGAAGTTCCCAGGGAAGATCCGGTCCAGGCGTTGTTATTGGAGTGGCATTCATCTCACTGCCTCCATCACTCGTATCGCCAGTCCGGATCCTCCGGGTGCTTGAGATCCCAGAGCGGGCGCCGGCTCCTGACAGTCGGGGTCTGCGCAAAGTTGTATGCCGGAGGCGGCGAAGCTGTAGACCATTCGAGCGTCCAGGCGTCCCAGGGATCGCTGCCGGCGCTGTCGCCTTCGAGATAGGACCAGAGGAGGTTACCCACGAAGACCAGAATTCCGGCGGCCTGAAAGACCACACCAATCGTCGATAGAAGATTCCAGATATCCCAGCCGCGCCCCGGTTCGTAAGTGTAGATTCTTCGCGGCATCCCCAGCAGTCCGGGGATATGCATGAAATCAAACGTGAGGTGAAATCCGATCAGGAAGAGCCAGAAGTGCAACTGCCCCAGCCTCTCGTTGCACATTCTTCCCGACACCTTCGGGAACCAGTAATAGAACGCCGCGAAAATGGCGAACAGAATTCCGCCGACGATCACATAGTGAAAATGGGCGACGACAAAATAGGAATTCCCGAGCTGCCAATCGAAGGGTGCGGCAGCCAACATGACACCGGTGAGACCGGCGACCAGGAACTGGAAGATGAAACCGAGGCAGAAGAGCATCGGCGTCTTGAAGGAAATCTTTCCTCCCCACATGGTTGCCAGCCAGTTGAAGATCTTGATGCCGGTGGGGACAGCGATGGCCATCGTAGACAGTACAAAGAACGTGTTCGCGTTTGCGCTCATGCCCACTGTAAACATGTGGTGAGCCCAGACACTCATGCTGATCAAGCCGATGGCAAGGATTGCCGCTACCATGATCGGATAGCCAAATATCGCTTTTCTGGAAAACACCGGAACAATTTCAGAAACGAAGGCGAAAGCGGGTGTCACCAGAATGTAGACTTCCGGATGCCCGAAGATCCAGAAGAAGTGCATCCACATGACGGCGGAACCGCCAGCCTGAGTATCGAAGAAGTGCGCTCCCAGGTAGCGATCGAGAAGCAGCATGATTTGCGCCGCAGTGAGCGGACCGATAGCCATCAGGACGAGAAAGGCCATTACGAAGAACATCCACGCAAGCAAAGGCATCTTCGCGAGCTTCATACCCGGACAGCGCATGCAGAGAATGGTGGCTATGAAATTAATCGCTCCCCCGATGCTGCCGACACCCGCAATCAGCAAGGCCAGGATCCAGTAGTCGGTGCTGTGTCCCCGGGAAAAGGCCTGAGACGTCAACGGCGCGTACGCGAACCAGCCGACGTCGGGAGCGTTTCCCGCTCCGAACAGACCATAGGCGCCAACGAAGCTGAAGTAGAGGAGCAAGCCCCCGAATGCGGTCATCCAGAAGCTGAACGCATTCAGACGCGGAAACGCCATGTCGCGCGCTCCGATCATCAGCGGGAGGAGATAAGTGCCAAATCCGAACACAATGGGCATGGCGACGAAAAAAATCATGGTCGTGCCATGCATGGTGAACATCCGGTTGAATACCTGAGGCGAGACGAAATCATTGTGCGGAATAACGAGCTGAATCCTCATGACCGTCGCCTCGATCCCGCCGACAACGATGAACACCAGGCCATAAAGAACGTACATGATGCCCAGCAGCTTGTGATCGACGGTCGTAACCCACTCGTGAAGTCTGCTGACTACGGGTGGCGACCCGGCTTGCGCCGGCCAGTGCAATTCCAGTTCATCACTCGACATCAGGCGTGCTCCTTCTGAACGTTCACCGAAGTGTCGCCAGATATGCTGCGACGGCGCGTATGTCCTGATCGCCTAATTCCATCGGCGGCATCCTGGATCCGGGTTTCAGAGCATCTGGGTTTCGAATCCACAGCACGAGGTTTTCGAAGGTATTCTGCGCTGCTCCGGAACCAATGGTCTCCCGGCTCATGATGTGCGTCAGATCCGGACCGAAGCGTCCGTTTGCCACCGTGCCTGCCACGGTGTGGCAATCTATACAGGCAGTCGTCTCGAAGATTCTGCGGCCAGTGGATACCGCATCAGTAGCCTGCGCTGGCTGAGCTTGTTCCCGGACCCAGCGGTCGAACTCATCGCGCGTCTGGACGTAGACGCGCAGAAGCATCTTGGCGTGCTGGGTTCCGCAATACTGTGCGCACTGCCCCAGGTAAACGCCGGGCTCATGTGGGTCGATCCACGTGCTATTGATACGATTGGGAATCAAGTCGGTCTTGCCGGCAAGACGGGGAACCCAGAAGCTGTGATCCGTATCCGCAGAAAGCAGCCTGATGAACGTTGGAGTCGGATGATCAGGGTCGCTCACGGGCACGTGCAGTTCGTTGGCGGTCACCACCTTCAGCCCTGGATACCGGAACTCCCACCAGAATTGATGACCGATAGCGACGACTTCAATTGCCCCGGATGGTTGTGAAGCCCTCTGTATGTCGGCGATTACTCGTGCCGACGCCATGAACAAGGTCACTACGATGAGAATCGGAATCACTGTCCACGCAAGTTCCAACTGATTGCTGCCATAAACCTGTGGCGGTTCGCGGCCGTCGTCGTCCGTTCTGTGCCTGAACCGTACGATCGAGTAGACCAGCAAGCTGAAAACAACCGCGAATATGACTGCCGCAACTGTAAGCACGAAGAGGGAAAGACCAAAGATCGAACTGGCCGGAGTGGAGACAGGCGAAAAAATGGTGGTAGGGCTTTGTGCGAATGACGCACTCAGCGGCAGCAACTGGCCAATGACGCACCAGATTAGAGGTTGTCTGAACTTTATTTGCATCGCGTTCGGATCGGTGTCGGTTGCTCGCTGACGCCTATGTAAGGCCAGCAAGCACACGTTTGGTTATAAATACTTACAATGCAGCCCCATATTCGCGTGATCAGCAGCCCCGCTCTTGCAGTTCACAGTCCATCTGTGGCATGTGCTATACATCGCGAGTCATCGTTTGATCTGGATGTAAGTAAAGACTTGGAACGAAATGGCCCGTTGCGGGTGTGTCCCACGTTTGGGACCCTGTGGTGCACTTCGGTGGTACGCTCGCGGCCCAAAGCGGCGGGCCTTGTACCGCAAAGCAGGCTCGGGAATACGCGTGAGTTTCGGTGGATCTCGACCCTCCGGTAAGGACTGCTGCAGGAAGGAAGATCTTCGGTTGTTAATGCTGTCTGAGCAGGGAGACGCCGGTCTCAAGCGTCCATTTATCCGAGCCGGACGCATTTTTCACGTTGTACTGGGCTCTGAAAAAAAACTGAATGCTTTGGCTGTTGATCGACACGATCCGGTTCACCTGCCCGCTTAGCGGGATTAACGTGACGCGGTCTTTCTTCCAATCGTACGTGTATTGAGCATCGCCGATTTCGGCGCTCCACCTGGTGTTGAAGGTATAACCGAGAATCGGCTGTAATTCCGTCTCGGCAAAAGTATCGCTAAGAAAATTCTGGTTGAACAACCCGTACTTCCACTTTCCGTGTTTGACCACAGCGCCAACAGCAGGCCCTGGAGCTATCGTCCCGAGTTGGCTGGAAGTCTGGCTGGTGAGATGTGCGGTAACGCCCGCGCCCAAAGTGCCCCAGCTTCGCTCGGAAAGCAACAAGTAGAAAAGTTCCGATTCCGATAAACCGTGGGTCCCGTCCGGTTTACTCGTCTCGAAAGTCACTTTCACCCGGGCAAGAGTCTGTCTCGTAAATGCTTCGAACGGAATAACGAAAACGCCTTCTGCCTGATTTTCCTCGCCACTGCTATCCCACAATGATGGCGAATATTTATTCGATGCCGTAACTCTCGTAATGAAGGCGATGGGATTTATCACCTTACCCGACAGGCTCTCGTCAGGAGGCGGTTGTGGTGTGGTGGACTGTCCGGAAGCCGATGCACCCAGGAGCCAGATCAGACTAACTCTGGAAGCGATCGACCAAATCCTCATTGTCGAAAGTTACACTCCACCCAGTCCCTTCTAAATCCGGATAATTACTCCCGTACGCAGGAATGTTCCGCAGTGGATTGACAGGAACCGGAAGGGGGAGTCTTGGATAAACGAGACGAATCGTTGACCGGCCGGGTTTTGGATGTGTCCACAACTGAGCCGGGACTGCAGTTCTATACCGCCAACTTCCTGGATGGCTCGATCACGGGGAAAATCCGGCCACCTTTACCAGCGTTGATTCGCACTTTGTCTCGAAACGCAACATTTTCCGGACTCCCCGAACCAGCCACAATTTCCATCGACCATACTGTGTCCCGGCAACGAATACCGATCGCGCACGATCTTTGCGTTTGGTGTCGGAGGCCGTTCATAGTCGCGGCGCTAAGCGCGCGGTTGGGAGCGGACTCCAGATGTCGGGTTTCGAACAATCAGATCAAGCTTCACCCAGTCTCGTTTCCGGATGATGCATGACGGAATGCTGCGGATCTGTGAAGGTTGTGTGAATGTCCACATACAGTGGAGCGACGATGGACGCGAGATTCTGCGAGAGAGTAATCAGGTCGGCGAGCGGCGGAGGAATGGACGTGCCTGCTTGTACGTAGTGATTCTGAATTTCTTGCCGCAGTACCGCCGCAGATTCCTGAATATCAGGAGCGGCGCTGGTAACCTTCCCGGAGACGTCGTCCGACATGGTTTTGACAATGATGGCCATGTCTTTCTCGAAGGCCCTTCGTACTTCTGCAATTCCGGGCGGCAGTTCTGGAAACTCTGCCAGATATTGCAGAGACGTGATCTGCACCTCCAACAGTATGCCCAAGGTAGGTTGCCACCGCTTGAAGTCGTCACGTACTTTGAGTTTACGTTCGCGCGACGGACCGAACTCGAAGGGTACAGCGTCGGATTGCGCTTTAACCACATTGAAACCGCCATGGATTTGATCACGTAAATTCAGGACCCGCCTGACTGCTTCCTGACGGTCGTCTTTTGGTAAAGGTTCGAAGAGTTGTGCCAGCATTCGCAAATTGCGGCAAAACGCGTCTTGCATCTCCTGCAGAGCATCCTTCACCCACAGTCGATCGAAGACCAGCCACATGGATAACAGCCCAAGCAGTACTCCAACGACACGGTCTCGGGCGATGGTCAAAGAGAATTGAGCAGCGAATTCCTGCAGGTTGATCAGATAGAAAGCCAGGGCAAGTTGCACGCCTAGATAAGAAAGCCTGGGGGTTGCTGTTGCGATCCAGGCTGCTATTGCGGTGACAATCGCAAATAAAACCGTGAAGCCCGTAATCGAATCCAGACGGGGAAGCACGAAAATCTGTGCACCCATACCGAAGCCGAAGCCGCCGATGATGGCTCCCCCCAGTCGTAGAAACTGCTTTTGCCGTGATGCGCCAATGGTTGACAGCGCCGTGATGATACAAGTCGCGATCGACGTGCTGAGACCCGGCCAGTCGATTGCCTGATAAACGACGTAGGCGAGCATAGTGGCCAGCGTTCCGCGCACAGCGAACTTAAGATGGTCGACATTGGAGAAGGCATCGGGGACGACCAGACGCGACCGGACTTCGGCATCCAGTGGCGCCGGAAGAAACACTTCCGATACGCTCTTCGTATCGGAAAAGGCTTGCGGTATCAGGGCGACCGTTCTTTCCATTTCGGGAAGAAGAGGCAAGTCCGACGGCTCAGGCGGACTGGCGATGTCAATAGCGCGCGGTAACTGACGCCGCTGCAGACAACGGCGAAGATTGGAAATTTCGCCCGCGAGGCGCAGGAGCCGGTCGCGATCTGCCGCACGGAGGGCCGAGGACTGCGTGGAGCGGATAATGCAAAGGCTGGCGATAAGATCGACCAGACGACCCGTCAGGACCGCTGCCAGGTTCGCCTGGGCGATAAAGTTCGCCGGGTATTCCGAGCGAAGTAACTGTCGTCGCTCTCTGGAAGTGCCAAGGGCGGAATACAACGAGATCTCTTTTTTCAGATCGCCGCTGAGGGGAAGGTCCGCTGCAATCTGCCGTAAGACATCTTCAATTACCTTTAGTCTGTTCTCGGTGGCGAATAACAGGTCGGTAATCGGATGCACACCCCGAAAAACGTATTCCACGGCAACTGCCACCGCGCAACCGACGACCACGGAAAAGAATAGCCAGAGAGTATTCTCAGTGCGCGCGTTAAGCGTGAGCTGGGTGTCATCCCAGAGTGGAATAGCTCCAGCGAGCAGAAATGCGAAGCCAACAGCCGTAGCGTAGTCGGGTAGGATGCGGATGAGATAGAACGCCAGGAAAAGCGAAGTCGTGATCCACAGGAAGTGAGTGAGGGGATCGCCGATCGTCGTCATCACCCCGACTATGGTGTACAGCGTGGCAATCATGAACATGACTACTTGCCTGATACCGCTGCGCAGAGTTGCCGTGGGATTCTCCCGGCTCAAGAACATCGTGAAGATCGCGCCAAGGAATCCGTACGGCAGGCGAAAGGTCATCACCAGTACCATTACGATGGTGGCAGCAATGGTGATGCGGCCCACGACCCAGGCACGCCCCGGGTAGGGAGCAAGTTCGGTTTTAAGAAACTGCCAGAACCACGCGGCGGCTTCGTCCAGCATGGACGGCGCGACCGCGGGAAGCGCCTGTCGCTGGGACGACATCCTACCGTGTCCTTTCGGGGGGGCCGGCCGCATGACGACGTCTGCAGATTCGCTGACACGAAACGGCTCCGTCTCGGGCGCCAGAATGCGCACCCGCACCGGGAACCGTGTGGCCAGGTGTACCCAGTTCAAGTTGCGTTGCACATCGGGCAGGCCAGGCGAAAACGAGCCAACCTGACTGGAGTCCGGCTGCACACCAAAGCCAACGCTGTCCACCACACCGTCGTAGCGCACATTGGGACGCGACAATACATAAACGTCGGCGTGCATTCCGGGCTGGATATGCTTGAGCTGGGTTTCGCGAAAGTTTGCTACCACCCACCAGATACGCGTGTCGATGAGCGTGAAGACCTGCTGGCCTTTGTGTGCGTAAGCACCTTGTGAGATCGTCAGGTTAGTCACCCGCGCGTCGAACGGCGCGTAGACGCGGGTATTGTTGAAGTTGTATTCGGCGGTGCGAATAGCGGCGGCCTTGGACTCACGTTGTGTCGTAAGGGGTTCCAGAGTCAATACGCTGTGTTGCGACTGAGCCAGCTGCGCCCGGCTTTGTTGCAAAGCGGCTTTCGCCTGCTCATGCTGTGCTCTCGCCGATCGCACTTGCGCTTCCGCCAGGACCACTTGCGAGTGCGCCTGATCCACCGCCTGTTGCCGCGCTGTGACTGCTGTCCGGGCCTGATCTACCTGGTCTACCGTGACAAATTGCTTGGCAAGCAGCGGTTCGATGCGATGGAAATTGTTGGACGTATACTGCAGTTCTGCTTTTGCACTATCCAATCCGGCCTTGGCGCTGGCCACATTGGCTTGCGCCTCGTTGACGGCTGCCGCTGCATGATCGACATTCGCAGCAGCACTGTCCGTATTCGCTCCAGCCGCCCCGACCGCACTCTTTTGCGACGCGATCGTCCGGGTCTGGTCCACAATCTGGCCCTCGAGCGTATTCCGATCGGATCGCGCTTGCTGCAAAGCATATTCATAAGGCCGCGGGTCGATCTCGAAGAGCAGTCCACCCTGCTTGATAAATGCGTTGTCCTGCACCGCGAGCGTACTGATCGGGCCATCAACCTGCGGAGCAATGCCGATGAAATTGGCGAATACCTCTGCGTCGTCGGTGCGAGGATACCTCGTGGTCTCGTTTATCACCAGAAGGCCCGTGATCAACGCGGCCGCAGGGATCGCCGCACTCACAATTTTTCCGATGCGTTTGCGCTGAGCAGGGGCTTCACTTTCGGGCATAGTTGTTTCCTCCCTTCAGCTGAAGAACAGCAGCCAGATCGAAAACGTGAAAAGCGCAGCCAGACAGGGATAGACAACGATAAGAGGCGAAAGCTCCCGCTCGAAATTCAGGCGTACAAAGAGAACCCGCACCGCCACGGCTAGCAATGCACCAATGACTCCGCAAAGAATCCAGGCGGGGAAAAATGATCCGAGGATGTTAATCGAAGGTGCCCGGGAGCATCCCGTCGCCAGCAGAGCTGCTGCAATACACGTTTGTAATTTCGGTTTCATGGGTGTTTCGCAAACAGGAGATCGCCCGTTTGATAGGCGAGACCGGCCAATGCAGTTAATAGTTGAGTTCGCGCGTTCACATCCGTAGTGCGCGCATCAGCCAGTGTCCGCTGAGCAGAAACGACATCGATCTGGCTGCGTAAGCCGTAGTTATACGACTCCAACGCAGAGTTGTAGGACGCCGTCGCTGCCTCCAGCAGTGCAGCGGCCGCTCTTTGTTGCCGGAGCGCAGTACGGGCGGTCGAGTACGCGGACCAGACCTGGTTCTCCAGTTCATCGCGAATCGAGTCGACACTCGCGGCAGCCTGTTTCTGATTGGCCTTCGCCTGGGCCAGTCGATTCTCTCTGGCCCATCCGTCAAATAAGGTCCAGGTCAGGTTAAGTGACCCAACCCACGTCCCTCGAGTCGCAGAGTAGACTCCCGGTAGATATATCTGCGCTCCGAACGAACGGGCCGCCCCAAACTTTCCGGAAACACTCAACGTCGGGAAATATTTGCTACGCTCCGCCTCTACTTCAGCCCCAGCGGCACGAAGGTCAGCAACCCGTTGCATCAAGTCGGGCCGCTGCGAGAGGGCTTTGTCGATGGATGTCTCGACGGTATCGGCGATGCTGTCCGGCATTTTGATGCTCTGGATGCTCTCTACCTGAAACTGGGTCGTGGGCGAAATGCCGAGGGCCGTCGCCAGATCGCCGCGCACAATTTCCGTTGCTCCGATGGCGGCCTGCAAATCGTAATCGGCTTGTGCGGCCGCGCTGCGAGCCTCGAGTACATCGGGCAATGTTGCCAATCCGTTCTGGAGCCGGGCTTCGGCAGCCTGCTGCACGGTCTGCGCGTTCTTCAGATTTGCTTCTGCTGCATCCTGCTGCCCAAGGGTATCCAGCAGGTGGTAATAAGCCTGCATCACCTGGAAAATGACCTTGCGATGCGCGTCATTGAATTGAAAATTAGCCGCCAGGAGATCGCTCGCGCTGACAGATATCTCCGAACGCCGGCCGAAGTCCAGGATGGTGTAATCCAGGCTGAAGACCGGAGAAAAGGTCTCTTGTGTTTGCCGCTGAAAGCTGGCGCCAAAGAAAATGTCCGCACGGAAGCTGTCCGCGATGGCTACGGCCGCCAGCGTGGGATACAGACTGGCCCGCGCGATGCCCAGATCCGCAGCTTTCGACTTGGCGTTCTCCCAGGCTACGCGCGTCTCCGGGTTGTTTTGTTCCGCCACGTTGACCAGTTCCGGCAAAGTGTACATTTTTGCAGGATCCAGAACGGAGTCTGGAAAGGACCGCGGGGGCGCTCTGAATGGCTGCTTTGTCGATGAAGCGTCCCAGAGATGGTCGGGAGAGGAGGGCGCCTTTTGGCCGAACACGATACCTTCGGCGGCCACCATACAGAGCATGAGTGTCTGTCCAAGAAAGCGACAAATTCGTAAAGCCGCGCCTGCACCGGACATCTTGCTCTGAAAATCGCGCATTACCTTTTGGGCACGTATTGCACAAACTCCGTCTTTTTAAATTCCGCGACGAACCACCATAAATAATGACTCAGGAAACGAAGGCTCCATATCGTCGATCTACTTTTGCAAGCGAGTTGCCATATTCCTCCAGACTCGGTGTGCTTCCCATACGACACCAGTAAACAAACCGCACTTCGTCGGAGTTTCCCCGAAATTCAATAAGGACAAGCGATGGGCGTGGCGTCAGTGACGGCGGGAGAGCATCGGCCAGTAGGTCTGCATCAGAGCGAAAATGTAGGCTGTGCTCATGCCAAACAGCAGCACACCGTCAACAGCCTCGAGCGCGCCCATCATCCGCCATTGCCCTTGCAGCGTCAGCCCCGAGACGCCTCGAGTGGACATCGAACCCACCGAATAAAGAATTGCATCCAAAGGCGAGTCGATCGCACCCAGCCGCAAATATGCAGCTGCCCAGATCGCGGCCTCTATCCCGTGCAGCAGCGCCAGAAGGAACCCGGCCGCCGCGACCAGACCAATCACGATCGGGATCACATACCGTAGACCAAGGCGCCGGTTCCCTATCCGGACTCGGATCCTCAAACCCACGAAGGCCAGGACGACCACGCCAGTCGCGTGAATTGCGATAGTCAGCGCGACTAGTGAAAGACCCCAGATCCAGTTAACGCGCTCCAACAGATCTCCATTCATCGCGCATTCTTAGCCGACCCGAGCGCGCTGCTCCATGTCATCGGCTCCACGATCCTGATCCGTTCGATATTTACTTCAGCCTGTTCCATCAAATGAGCGCCAACGCGCAACGCGTTCGCCATCGCAGTAAGCGCCGGGTTCACCGCCCCGATGCTGACGAAAAAGCTGGTGTCAACCACATACAGATTGTCGAGCTCATGCGCTTTGCAGTTTGTATCAAGAACCGAACTCTTCGGATCCTTGCCGAATCGGCAGGTCCCAGCCTGATGAGCCACGCCCGCGATGGGGATATCCGTCTTGAGATAGGCGTTGCGGGGAATCAAATGGTCCGGGTGCATTCCCAGGTGTTTCAGCATGGATTTCAGCTTGTCGTAGAGCTTCTGTTTCGGCACCTGGTTGTTCGGTGTGTAGCTGAGCGTAATATTCCCGGCTCTGTCCAGGCTGACGCGATTGTTCGGATCAGGCAAGTCCTCGGTGCAGAGCCAGAAGTCCACGGCGTGGAGCGCAATATCATCCAGGAATCCTAGCGGGGCCAGCGCGGTTTCAAGTGGTTTCTCGCCTTTGTACATCTCCCCCTGAGACTTGCCGATCATCTGGATGCTTCCCACCGGAAAATCGAACCCATCCATCCCAAAATAGAAATCATTTATCGCGATCGTTTTCTGGAAGAATGTCGGGTTCGGCTCCTCTGAAATCGCCAGGACAGCCAGACTGTTGTGGAACATATAGTTTCGCCCGACCTGGTCCGAGCCGTTGGCGAGACCATTGGGGTGCTTATCGTTAGCGGAGCTCAACAGCAGCTTCGCGGAATTGGCCGCGCCACAGGAGATGACGACGATATCCCCGCTGAAAGTCTCCGTTTCCCCGTCGTGTTCCACGACCACTTCCTTCACGGATCTGCCGTCGGCGCTGGTGTTGAGCTTGAGGACTCTGGAATTCCGCAGGAGCGTGACGTTGGGATACTGCAGGGCGGGACGCACGCCAAGCACTTCGGCATCGGACTTGGCATGAACCAGGCAGGGAAACCCATCGCAAGTCTGGCAGCGAATGCATGTGCTATAGGCCATATCCTTTTCGTCAAGCATGATTCCACAGGGGGCGGGAAAGGGGTGAAAACCTGCGGCATTCAAGTTGTCGAAGAGCTTCTGGATGCGCGGCTCATGGGATACGGGTGGATAGGGATATGGTGCACTCGCCGGCGGTTCGGTCGGGTCCACACCGTGGACGCCGTGCACGTGATACATCTGCTCGGCCTGTGTATAAAAGGGCTCCATGTCATCGTAGCGGATAGGCCAGGCCGGCGAGATTCCGTCGTATTCGCGCAGTTCGCCGAAATCCTCCCGGCGCAAACGGTACAGGGCTGCGCCGTACATTTTGGTGGCGCCGCCGACAAAGTAATGGATCTGCGGTTGGAATGGCTTCCCGTCGCTGGCGTACCAGGTGTCCTTGAGAGATGTATCGGTTGTCGACGAAGACGGCCTTCGCGTCCCAGTTCAGAGCCTCACGCTTCAACCAATCGCCGCGTTCGAGAATCAAGATGCGTTTGCCGGTGGCCGCCAGGGAGCGAGCCAGGGTGCCTCCGCCGGCTCCGCTCCCGATAATGATGACGTCGTAATTGCCTGGCATGGATGTGCTCCGTTACAGCCCTGGACTGCTCTGCATGAGGCCGCCGTCGGCGAAAACCGTTGTTGCAGTAATGTAGCTGGCTCCGCCGTTGGCCAACATGGCAACCACACTGCCGATCTCTTCCGGTTTAGCCATTCGGCCCAGCGGTATGGCGGCGTCGAGTTTCGCCATCTTGGCCGGATTCTGCATCGTTGACAGGTTGATTGGAGTGGCGACAGCTCCAGGGCCTACGCCTACAACGAGGATGTTGTGCGGAGCCAGTTCGACGCCGGCGGTACGTGTAAGCATTCGCATGCCGCCTTTCGAGAGGCAATAAGGTGCGTTGCCAGGCATGGGCCAATCTTCGTGTACCGAAGTGATGTTGATGATTCGCCCGCCGCCGCCCTGCTTGATCATCTGCCTGGCCGCGAGCTGAGTTCCGAAGAATGCGCTCTTCAGGTTGACTTGAAGCACCTTATCGTATTGCTGTTCGGTCGTTTCGAGCACGGATGTGCGAGTCTCGATGCCGGCGTTGTTCACCATGATGTCCAGTCGGCCAAATGCTTTCACGGTTGCAGCGATCAGCCGTTCCAGTTCCGCCACCTTGCTCACGTCCGCCTCTACGCCAATGGCTTGGTCGCCGAGCAACGCTACCTGCTTTTCGAGTTCCTCGGTCGCATCGGGGTGGGAGACATAGTCAATCGCGATGTTCGCGCCCTCGCTGGCCAATGCGAGCACGATGGCCTTGCCGATACCGCTGTTACCGCCGGTCACAATGGCGACTTTGTTCTTCAAAAGCATGAAATAGACTCCTTAGTATTCGATGATTGTTTTTTCAGGTCAGGCGGTTTTATCCCAGTCGATGTGTTTCTCGTCGTTTCGATCCAGGACCTGGATCGGCACGGACTTGCTGAAATAGTTCCAGGCCCAGTCGATGAAGGCTTCGACTCTTGCCCTGACCCCGGACATCAGCAAGGCATGTACGCCGAGCCACGCCGCAAAGGCAATGGGACCGTCGAGTTCATGTTTCTTCTTCCCGATGACCGCTACGGCAGAGTCGCGGCCAATCATCGCCATGATTCCCTTGTCGTGATAATGAAACGGAGTTCGAGTCCCACCTGCGATCTCGGTCAGGATATTTTTCGCAGTCCACTCGCCGCACTGCTGGGCGACCGAACCCAGTTGCGGCAACGGCAGATTATCCGCGCCGGGAATATTCGCGAAGTCGCCCAGTACGTAAACTCCGGAGAATCCGTCAACCGTGAGGTCCGGCTTCACTTCGATCCGGCCGCCGTGCCCACGCGGCAGCCCCGCATTTGCGGCCAGAGGTGAGGCCATCAGCCCACCCGCCCAGACCACCGTCCGTGTTTGAATCGACGTGCCATCCGAAAGGAGCACCTGATCAGGAGCTACCTCTTTCACCTCTATCCCCATCCGTAGTTGCACACCCTTCCGTTGGAGAACCTTGGCGGCATAATCATGAGCCTTTGCCGGAAACGCCTCCAGCAGAGCGTGCCCATGGTCGATCAAATAGATCCGCGCGTGTTTCACTGCGAGGTCGCGGCACTCCTCCGTCATGGTGAGGTTGATCATGTCGGCCAACGCACCCGCGATCTCCGTACCGGTAGGTCCTCCACCGACAACCACAAAATTCAGTGCGCCCTTCCCCACCAGCGTCGGGTCGCGATCGGCGTCCTCGAAAACGGTCAGGATGCGAGAGCGCAACTGCTGAGCCTCTTGTATGGAGTAGAGCGGAAAGGCGTTTTGCTCGGCGCCTTTTGTGGCGAAAAAGTTCACCTGTGATCCGGCCGCCAACACCAGGAAGTCTCCCTGATAGCTCTGGCCTTCCCGGGTGGTCACCGTCCGAGTCCTGGGGTCGACAGCGGTCACCTCCACCATTTTCACGTCTACATTGGCGTGACCGCTAAGGGACTGGCGAATGGAAGTTGCAACATCGTCCGTGCCCAGCTGCGCTGTGGCTAACTGATACAGCAGGGGCTGGAACTGGTGGTAGTTGTTCTTATCGAGGAGCGTGACCCGCACATCATCGCTCTTCGCGAGTTTCCGGGCACAGGCGAGGCCTGCAAAACCCCCGCCCACGATCACCACGTGCGCCTTTGAACTGTTGGTATTCAATGCCCGACCTCCTGCCATTCGCGCCGAATGCAGATATCTCTGTTAACGTAGTCGTAGAAGTTGATGCAGCCGTGACCCTGCTAATTCCCGCGCAATTGCGAGACCGTTTTCCAGACCTGCTAAAGTTTGCCGGCCCGCAAACTGAATATCTCCGAAAACGAAACACGCCCCCAAGGCGGAGTGCGCCTTTCAAAACTATCAGAGGGAAAGTGGCCAGCAAACTCGAAGAACCACGAGGTGGAACAAGGAAATTTACGGAGAAACAAATTACGTCGCACGAAAAAGCGAAACAAAAGTGATTGGCGAAATCTTAGGATGGCGCAACCGATTGGCAGCGCTGTCTCATAAATGCGGCTTAATCTGTCGGGCATTTCGACGCTTGATTTAACCCTCCTCGCCTCGAGGCTTTTCGGATTCTAGGTAGTTCTTCGGATTGAACCGGCATTGATTACCGAACATGATTGGACACAGTCTGGACCGATTGGCTTCGAAGAGGGATCGTCTTTTATTCTGCTGTGCACGTATCGCTGATCGAGATGGTTGGGGCCCTGTAATCCGCTTCACCTGCAGAGTCACGAAAGGCGGGTCGCAATACCAGAATGGTTCTGGACACTTCTACCAAACTTGCAGTGGAGCGCAACCGCCTCGCCTATGAACGGACGTTAATGGCTTGGGTGAGGACGGGAGTCTCACTGATCTCTTTCGGTTTTTCCATCTACAAGGTTTTTGAGGAGTTCCGCAAAGCAGAGCAACTCCCCCGGTCGAATGAGCTATTCGGTGTGCGCCAGTTTGGATTCACCATGATCTGCATTGGTCTGGTGGTGGTATTGCTGGCCACAATCCAACACGTAACGACGATGCACAAGCTGAGAGCGCAGTACGTTGACGTTCCCTATTCACTGGCGGCTGTGGTCGCTTTTCTGGTCGCCATCCTGGGAATCCTGGCTTTGATCGGTGTGATCTTTCGTCAATAGCAATCTGTACATGGACTTTCAATCTGCAATGAAACTTTTCTTACAGTGAAAAAAATGAAAGGAGAACGAAATGGCAGAGCCAACGCAGAAGAAGCCGAACATTCTCGTCATCTGGGGGGACGACATCGGCATCACTAACCTCAGCTGTTATAGCTCCGGACTGATGGGCTACCGCACGTCCAATATTGATCGCATCGCGAATGAGGGGATGCGCTTCACAGACGCCTACGGCGAGCAGAGCTGCACTGCGGGTCGTGCCTCCTTCATCACCGGGCAAAGCGGCTACCGCACCGGCATGACCAAGGTTGGCGTGCCTGCCGCAGCGATCGGCCTGCAAGCGGAGGACGCGACCATTGCCGAGCTGCTGAAGCCGCTGGGCTACGCGACCGGACAGTTCGGCAAGAACCACCTGGGAGACTTGAACAAGTTCCTGCCGACAGTCCACGGGTTCGACGAGTTTTTCGGCAATCTTTATCACTTGAACGCCGAGGAGGAGCCAGAGCTGCCCGACTACCCGAATCCAAAAGACTTTCCTCAGTTTCGCGAACGCTTTGGCCCCCGCGGTGTGATGCACTGTTGGGCGATCGATACCGACGATACCACCGAGCAGCCGCGCTGGGGCCGGGTAGGCAAGCAGAGGATCGAAGACACGGGGCCGCTCACCAAGAAGCGTATGGAGACCTGCGATGATGAGTTCGTCGCCGCGGCCAAGGACTGGATCAGGCGCCAGCACTCGGCCGGCAAGCCTTTTTTCTGCTGGGTCAACACCACCCACATGCACCTGCGGACCCACACCAAGCCGTCGAGCCTTGGCCAGGCAGGCCGGTGGCAGTCGCCATACCACGACACGATGATCGACCACGACAAAAATATAGGCGAGTTGCTGGACCTGGTGGACGAGTTGGGCATTGCCAGCGATACCCTGGTCATGTACAGCACGGACAACGGGCCGCACATGAATACCTGGCCGGACGGAGCCATGACGCCGTTCCGCAGCGAGAAGGACACCAACTGGGAGGGTGCATTTCGCATCCCGATGCTGGTGCGCTGGACGGGCAAGATCCCGGCGGGCGTGGTTTCCAACGAGATCGTCCAGCACCACGACTGGCTGCCGACGTTCCTCGCCATGGCCGGCGAGCCCGATATCGTAGAGAAGCTTAAGAAAGGACACCATGCTGCGGGCAAGACCTTTAAGGTGCATATCGACGGCTACAATTTGTTGCCGTATTTAACCGGACAGGAGAAGAACAGCCCGCGTCCCGGATTCATTTACTTCGACGACGACGGCAATCTGGTGGCGCTGCGCTATGACAACTGGAAAATCGTTTTCATGGAGCAGCGCGCCCGGGGCACGTTAGCCATCTGGGCGGAGCCGTTCGTGCCGCTGCGGGTTCCGAAACTCTATAACCTGCGGACCGACCCGTATGAGCGCGCTGACATCACCTCGAACACCTACTACGATTGGCTCATCGACCACATCCCCCTGGTATTAGCGTCGCAGGCAATCGTGACCCAGTTCCTGGAGACGTTCAAGGAGTTCCCGCCGCGCCAGAAGGCAGCGAGTTTCACCATTGATCATGCATTGGCGAAGATGAGCGAGGCTGCCTAGCGGATAGTTTCAGGAGAAACGATGACAGAACCGGTAATGTAGGCGCGGGCTTCAGCCCGCGTTTGGGTATCGGATAATGTTGAGTTATCCGCACCCGAACGCGGGCTGAAGCCCGCGACTACATTACGGTGTAATGTCGCACGTTAATCGATGAGCCAACAAGAAAAGCAGTATTCACGATCCCCTGGAGTAGCAGCGGCAGTCCAGGACTTCTACGAACGCTACCCGTATCCCCGACCGATCGACAGCCTTGAAAACTATCGCCGGCTCTGGCAGGACCGGCAAAGACGCCGCGCGGACTATCATCTCTTCTGGCCTGCGAGACCATATAAGGAAGACTTCTCCATCCTGATTGCCGGTTGCGGGACGTCGCAGGCGGCCAAGCATGCCCTGCGTTGGCCGGCGGCTCGGGTTACAGGGATCGATTTCAGTGCAACGAGCGTGCGCTGTACCGGAGAACTCAAACGAAAACATCATTTAAGCAATCTCCAGGTCCGCCAGCTCGCGATCGACCGGGTAAACGAGTTGGAAACGAGCTTCGATCAGATTGTCTGCACCGGGGTTCTCCATCATCTCGCGGATCCTGATGCGGGGCTCAGCGCTCTGCGCGGTGTACTCAAACCGGACGGGGCGATGCACCTCATGGTATATGCGCCTTACGGGCGGGCCGGCATTTATATGCTGCAGGAGTTCTGCAGACGGCTCGGCATCCGTGCCACCAGGGAGGAGATTCGCGATCTCATCGCTGCGCTCAGGGCAATGCCACCGGGACATCCGCTGGGAAACCTGCTGCGTGAGGCGCCGGACTTCTGGCGCGAGGAGGAACTCACCGACGCGCTGTTGCACCCGCAGGACTGCGCGTATTCGGTCCCGCAATTGGTCGATTTTCTCGAGAGGGGAGCACTGACATTCGGCCGGTGGGTAAAACAGGCACCGTACAACCGGCACTGTGGTGTCATGGGAAAAATTCCGCAGGCTTCGCGGATGGCACAGTTGCCCCTGGCGGAGCAGTATGCCGCCGCAGAACTGTTCCGGGGCACGATGCTTTTCCATAGCGTCGTTGCGTACCGGGACGACAGCCCAGGCGGCCCGCAACCGGTCAGTTTCGCCGGCGACGCCTGGCTGGGCTACGTGCCGCTTCGCATGCCGGACACGATCTCTGTGCAAGAGCGGATACCGCCCGGGGCGGCGAGTGTGCTGATCAACCGCACACACACCTACAGGGATCTTTTCATGCCAATAGATTCGATAGAAAAGCGTTTGTTCGATGCCATTGATGGGAACTGTAGTATCGGCAGCATCGTGGAAAAAACGTTGTCATCCTCACAAACAAAATCGCAGCTCGACATGGTACGAACCTTCTTTGAAAAGCTCTGGTGGTTCGATCAGATCGTGTTCGACACGTCGCTCTGCCGTGCCTGAAGTATGTAGTCGCGGGCTTCAGCCCGCTTTTCAGAATTCGCAGAATGTTTGCATTCTGGCTTGAACAAGAACGCGGGCTGAAGCCCGCGACTACAGGTTGGCATGCGATTCTCCGTCGTAGTCCGCGAGAAACGCGCGTTAGCAGACTGTGGTCCGGCCCAACACGGTAATTCTGCGGATTGTTTTCATGAGGTGTGCTGAATAGCCTGGAACGTGGTTCTCATGGCTTGAATGAACTCACCAGCAGAGCGGCGACCAGTCTGCGAATGGCGATGGTGGCGACGCTGGGACGACCATCCTGGAGCGCGGCCCGCCTCTAATAAATTAATCCAGATACTGAAAGGAAGAACATGCCATCCAAAATCGAAGATTACGGGTTGATCGGGAATACGTTCACCAGCGCGCTCGTCTCGCGCAACGGATCGATCGACTGGCTGTGTGCGCCGCGCTTTGATTCGGATGCATGCTTCACGGCTCTGGTGGGTTACGACGAGCACGGTCGCTGGTCCTTGTTTCCCACGGCGACGGTCCGCGAGAACCGGCAGTATTACCGCGGCGACACGATGATTCTGGAGACCGAGTTCGCGTGCGACGGCGGCGTGGCCCGAGTGATCGACTTCATGCCGATGAGCGGTAGATGCGACGTTGTCCGGATCATCGAGGGAGTCGAGGGAGAAGTGCCGCTGGAGATGCTTCTCGATGTCCGCTTCGGCTACGGCGCCGACACGCCCTTCATCGAAAAGATGGGAGACGGCATGTGCTTTCTGTCCGGGCCGGATGCACTCATACTGCGCACGCCTATGGCTCTGGAGCAGTCGGGTCGGCGTGTATCCGCTTACTTCCGGGTGAAGAAGGGCGATCGCATCCCGATGCAGCTGACCTGGTTCGCCTCGCACGAGGTGCCGCCCGCTGTGGCTGACGTCGAGCAAGCTCTGGCATCGACGGAGCAGTTCTGGAGTGAGTGGGCGGGACGCTGCACCTATCAAGGTCGTTGGCGCGACGCTGTCGTGCGCTCACTGGTAACGCTCAAAGCCATGACCTACTCGCCAACAGGTGCCATCGTGGCGGCTCCAACGACGTCCTTGCCGGAATCTATCGGTGGCGTCCGCAACTGGGACTATCGCTTCTGTTGGATGCGAGACGCAAGCTTGACCCTGGACGCATTCATGGTCGGCGGATACATCGACGAAGCCCAGGCGTTTCGCGACTGGGTCGGCCGCACTATCGCGGGCGATCCTGAGGAAATGCAGATCATGTATAACATCTTCGGCGCCCGGCGCTTGACAGAGTTCGAGCTCGACTGGCTGCCCGGCTACGAAGGCTCGAAGCCGGTGCGCGTGGGCAACGCCGCATCTGGCCAGTTTCAGCTCGACGTTTATGGAGAGTACATATCGTGCTGGTACGCCGCACGCAAGATGGGCCTGCCCGAGAAGGCGCAAACCTGGCATGTGCTCAAGGATCTGATCACCTTCATGGAAGATGCCTGGCAGCGTCCCGACGATGGCATCTGGGAGGTGCGTGGCGGGCGCCGGCACTTCACCCATTCGAAGGTGATGGCCTGGGTGTTTTTTGACCGGACAGCAAGAGCAATCCAGGAGTTTGGAGTCGGTGGAGATGAGGGCCAGAAGATGGTGCCACACATCATCGCGCTTCGGGAGCGGATCCACACCGAGGTCTGCGAGCGCGGCTTCAATCCGCGAATGGGAGCGTTTACGCAATCGTACGGCAGCGAAGCTCTCGATGCCAGTGTGCTGATGATTCCGCGCGTCGGCTTCCTTCCCGGCAGCGATCCGCGGGTGCGGGGCACGGTGGCGGCAATCGAGAAGGATCTCCTCCGGGATGGCTTTGTGCTTCGCTATGACACCGTGCACGGTACCGACGGTCTCCCCGGCTCGGAGGGGGCCTTCCTCGCTTGCACCTTCTGGCTGGCGGACAACTACGCCTTTGTGGGCAGGATCAAGGAGGCGGAGGAACTGTTCGAACGGTTGCTCAGCATACGTAACCACCTGGGTCTTCTCTCGGAGGAGTATGACCCTAAGCTGCGTCGCCAGATCAGCAACTTCCCACAGGCATTTTCCCACCTGGCGCTGGTGCGGGCGGCTAAAACGATCGAGACGATCTCCGCCAAAGGCGAGCTTGCGGCCTGATTAGAAACTAAGATTGTGCCGCACACCCAAAACGGCAATGGATTGCTCCCGCTATATGCCAGCAGTGGCACGTCCGCGAACAAAAGTGGTTGCACTAATGGCCAGCAACGAAAGATTTGCCGGCGGTCTATGACCGCCGGCAATCCGTGACTGTGACATCCTGGGCGGTCATAGACCACAGCTGTCGAAGATAGAGACCGACCTGGCGATGAGTGTCCGCAGTCCCCGCCTTAGTAAGGCGGGGATGCCTTCGCGCAGCGAGGGCTGGGCGGGGCGAAGCGCGAGCCCCGATAGGGCGAAGCCTAAAAATCTGTTCAAAGCCGCGAAGCGTCCTTTCAGATTTTCGCGAAGCGAACCGATTGATAAGGAGCGCGTCGCGGCCATCTATAAGGAGCGCTGCGCGCGAGCTTTGAACAGATTTTTAGGCTTCGCCCTATCGGGCTCGCGCTTCGCCCCGCCGCAGCCTTCGCTTCGCGAAGGCACCCCGCCTGACTCAGGCGGGGACTGATCTACAGCTAAACCAGGTTACATCGCATCCATTACATTCAAAACCTTTACAAGGCGTCATCTGTTACGTGCCACCAGTACCGCACGCCTTCATCGCCAGCAAACTTAACGACAGATACACGCAATTCCCTCGAGTCATGCCCTGGTTTTTGGTTTATCGCTTGCGCCTCACAACGGTAAATGCCAGTCCGGAACTCCAACCCCTTTGTAATCACAATCGGCGCATCGGCGTTCTGAAGACGTCCGGGAAGATTGACCCGAGTTCGCTAACTGGCACGACGGGAGGTAAATCAAATGGCAAGAAGAAAACTCAAGGGCGGCCTTTCATTGGTGCTCGGTCTTGTCATATGCATCGCATCATCGAAGGCCCTATCCGAATTCGGGAGCCTGATGGCTGCGGCTGCGGACTCGGACAACAAAGGCGCACCGACGAAGGCGGCTCCGCAGAGCGAAAGCGAACTGCGAGCTCTGGTTGCTCCAATCGCTCTCTATCCAGACAACCTGGTCGGCGAGGTACTTGCGGCCTCGACCTTTCCAGATCAGGTTGCAGTTGCGAACTACTGGGTCCAGCAACATAAGGACCTGAAGGGTAACGCCCTGGTGCAAGCCGTAGACAAACAATCGTGGAATGAGAGCGTGAAGGCGCTTACACAATTTCCAACGGTGCTCAACAACATGGCGAAGAGTCTCACGTGGACTTCGCAGTTAGGAGAGGCGTACCACAACCAGAGATCAGAGGTCATGACCGCCATTCAGACTTTACGCAAGCAGGCTAAAGACGCGGGACACCTCAAGTCCACATCCCAGATAAAAGTCGAACAACAAAATCCGCAGACGATCGTGATCGAACCGGCAAACCAGGATGTCGTCTACGTCCCGGAATACAACCCTGCCGTGATTTACGGCGTTCCTTATACAACGCCCGGCTACACCGGGGCGGATGTGGCAGCCGCGAGTGCGATTTCATTTGGTGCTGGAATCGCGCTGGGTGCCCTGGCCGACGGCGGCTGGGGGTGGAACTCGTGGGGATGTAACTGGTCCGGTGGGACCGTAAATTTCAACCGCGCCGCGTTTGTAGGAAACACGGCCTGGCATGGAGGTTATGTTGGCGGAGTCCATCCCTATCACTACGACGGTGGATACCATCCCTACGGAGCAGGCGACCTGAATCGGAGCGAGCTGAACCGGGATCTGAATCGCAGCGACCTCAACCGCGCCAACTTGAACCACTTCTCGGATGCAAACTCCTGGGCGCACCACGATAACTGGGCAGGAAGATCGACCGCCTTCAGCGGCCTCCATGCGCACCCGGGCGGATTCGGCGGCTGGTCTTCGAGAGCAGACAGCGCTCGTGGCTGGGGAAGCATGCATGCCGGCGGATTCGGCGGTTTCCATGGTGGGTTCCATGGTTTCGGTGGTTTCCACGGAGGAGGATTCCATGGGCGTCGCTAAACCAAGAACGAACATCGCAGGGTCGGGAGGAACGCGTATGTCGAACCTACTTCGGAATCACAATATCCACGTCGTCCGTATCGTATTAGCTTTCACTTTCCTGGCTGTAATCATCTCTATGACTTCGTGCAGGAAAGCGGAAGGCGCCGGGGCGAAGGAGTCTAAGAAGACCTTTGCGTCCCCACAGGAAGCAGGTGCCGCTCTGCTGAA
The DNA here is from genome assembly GCA_963738025.1 of uncultured Acidobacteriota bacterium. GTDB lineage: Bacteria > Acidobacteriota > Terriglobia > 20CM-2-55-15 > 20CM-2-55-15 > 20CM-2-55-15. The sequence goes on from CAVTWA010000025.1 coordinate 273,402, forward strand.
GGCAGCGAAGTCGGGCGATCAAGCTTCGCTGTTCGAAATATTCGGTCCGGATGGAAAAGAAATCCTGTTCACCGGGGATGCGGCATCAGATCAAACTGCATTGAAGGACTTCGCCGCTGCATACGAAACCATGAATCGCTGGGGCAAGATTGCGGCCGGCGGTGAGATGCTCTACGTAGGCGCGGATAATTACCCCTTCCCGGTTCCTCTGGAAAAAAATTCGTCAGGTCAGTGGTATTTCGACACTGCTGAGGGAGCGGATGAAATCCTGGCCCGCCGCATCGGAAAGGACGAACTCGTCGCGATTGCCACCCTTGGCGCTCTAGCCAATGCCGAGCAACAGTACTTCAATCAGAAACACGTCGGCCAGGTCCAGCAGTATGCCGGGAAGTTCGTCAGTGATGAAGGTCAGCATAACGGCTTGTACTGGCCCGCTTCTAAGGGTGAGGACCAGAGTCCATTGGGTCAAATGGGTGACTTCGCTGCGGGCGCCAGCTACACGAACAAGGCTGCGACGCCTCAGCCGTTCAACGGTTACAAGTTCCGGATACTTACGAAACAAGGAGAACGCGCGAAGGGCGGCGCCAGGAACTACGTCGTGAATGGAAACATGACGGGTGGTTTCGCGATTCTCGCATATCCAGCCGAGTACCGGAATTCGGGAATCATGACGTTTCTGATCGGGACGGACGGCATCGTTTACCAGAAGGACCTGGGCGAGAAGACCGTTGAATCAGCTCAAGGCATAACGGAGTACAACCCCGGGGAGGGCTGGGAGCCGGCAAACCAGCAATAGAGAAGCGGTCGGAGCGATTTTCTTTTTTCGAAAGGTTGGTCAGCGATGCTGGCGTTCATATTAAATACTGGAGTACTGGAGTATCTGCGGGCGCATATCGCGTCGCTGTCTCCGCTGTCGCGATTCACGGTAGCCATGGCCGTCGTCCTGATCATGCCGCCACTCTGCCGGCGGGTCAGACTGCCGCCTGTGGTCGGGCTACTGGTGGCGGGAATCTTCTTAGGCCCGTTCGTGCTCGATATATTCGGAAAAGATCGCCCGATCGCAGATTTCTTTGCCGATCTGGGCAAACTGTTACTGATGTTTTATGCAGGCCTCGATGTCGACCTTGCGCTCTTTCACCAGTCGCAGCGGAAGGTGACGATATTCGGGCTTATCACCACAACGTTGCCCTTGCTGTTGGGAACGGCCGTAGGGATATGGTTCGGCTACCCGGTCATTCCGGCGATCGTGTTGGGGTCTTTACTGGCGTCTCATACGCTGCTCGGTATACCGATCATCAGAGAGTTGGGTGCAACCCGTCTTGAGCCGGTCACCGTTACCTGCGGTGCGACGGTGATGTCCGACACACTTTCTCTCGTCGTATTCGCCGTTTGTGTATCGACGTACCAGCGCGGTTTTTCCATGTCCGTTCTCGCGACCCAACTGGTTGAGATTGTCGGCTTCGTTCTGTTCGTTCTGTTCGTTCTGAGCCGTGTTGCTGCGTACGCCTTGAAAAAGGTGGAGGACCAGGAAGACGCCTACTTTATTCTGATGTTCGCCGTCCTGGCTGTGGCCGCCGGCCTGGCCAGCCTGGTTCAACTTCCGGGCATTGTGGGTGCCTTCCTCATCGGGCTTGCCATAAACGCGGCAGCACAGAACAAACCGGCGAAAGAGAAGCTGTGGTTTTTTGCAAACACGTTGTTCATTCCGGCCTTCTTTCTAGTGACCGGATTTCTCATTAATCCTGTCGTTTTCTACCATAGCCTGATCGACAATTTCGCTCTGGCAGTATCGATTGTCATGGCGCTTCTCATAGGCAAATTCGTGGCGGCTGAGATTTCCGGACGTCTCTTCAAGTATCCTCAGGAGGCACGCATGACCGTGTGGTCGCTGACGTTACCGCAGGTGGCTGCGACACTGGCGGCGACCCTTGTGGGGTTCAAGACATTCGATCCAGGTGGGATTCGCCTCATTGATGAGCGTATCCTCAACTCGGTTTTTGTGCTGATGCTGACCACCTCTATACTCGGGCCAATCATGACGCAGATCTTTACGCCCAAAATGCTTCGAGTCTGGCGCGGCAATGGCGCCCAGGATAGGAAGGCAGCCTGAAATGTGTTGCACGAAAAACTCGCTCGACCGCGGCGGGATTAGCCGCGGTTTCCAATTAAGCACGTACCGCGGGCTAAAAGCCCGCGGCTACGTGCTCAAATCTTCGCACTCGCATTTGATCGGGACCTTAAAAAACGATCGTTGTCTGCGCACCCAATAAAAAGGCGTTGCGCACTGCGGTGCTGCCAGCTGGTCTGATGACGTACTGCAGATCGGGAGTTATCGAGAACCATCGTTTGAAAGTGATCTGGTAGTTGATCTCGATCGCGGTCTCGGCGGTACTCTGCGGAATGAAACGACTGAGGATTCCAGAAATCACGCCAGCCGAGGCGATGTCGCTGCCGCGACCGTGAAAAAGCCCCTCGTCGCTCAGGCCAGCGCCCACCAAGTAAGGAATTCTGTTAACACTCGCTTTAGGCGATATGGCCGTCACGGCCCACACCGTCATGCCCTTGTGGCTGTCCGCGTCGCCATCGCGCTGAACCATCTGCTGAAACTGGCTATAAACGCTATACGTTCCCTTTTGCGTGGCGTTGACGTTACTGAGGCTGGTAAACGTGTTGTTGTCGTAGAAGACACCCACAGCATACTGCCCGGGCAAACCTGTATCTCCGGACGCATGGTTGGAGAAGTAATTGATCTGAGCCACCGATAGTGCGCCGCGGTTGCCTTGCTGGAGGGCGAAGTCCGCGCCGCCCTTTCCTCCACCGGCGGAATTCGGGTTGGTATTAAACAGTCCCGCTGCAATCTGAAATCGCGAACTGGCATTGTAAATTCCTTGAGCGCCCCACTCTGCGCCCGGCGGGTAGCCCGTAAAGCTGAAGTCATTTATTGCGAGATGACCTGGAATGGGATTAATCGCCCCGTTGACGTATTGATTGAGTACCGGCATTGTGGCGAACGTGCTCTGCGGCGCCAAACGTCCCGCGGCAAGAATGATCGTGTCGTCCGAAAATTTCTGCTGCAAATAGAACTCGCCAATGGTCAGGTTGCTCGGCCCGTTATTGGGAGAGCTGTATGTACTCTGAACTGTAAAGATGTTCCCGACATAGTCCGCTGAAAGGTTTCTACCGGTGGACCATGCGGCAAGGGCGTGAGACGATAACCCCGGAACACCGATGAGCTTGCTCAGGTCTACGAATAGTGAACCCTGCAATGTTGCCGCGTACGTGAATCCCTGCGACTGCCCTCCAGTCGGATTCCCCATAGGTTGCGTTGTGTAAGAAACGGTCGGTTTGATGCCGCGTTCGTTCAGATAAGTTCGAAGTCCCGCCCAATCCTTCGTTGAAGTCTCCTCGCCGGAATCGAATGGCCGCCCTACGCATTCATGGGGCAACCGGTACGGATTGGCAGCCGACCGGCAACGTACAGAGGATGGCTGATTCTTTTGGCCGAAAGCCGCTTCGGAAATTCCCGATAGCAGCGATGGTACGGCCAGTACAACAAGCATGCGGCATTGCCAGGAGCGTAACGGCAGGTTCATATCACCGAGGCCGATTTAAGCTGCTCCGAAGTGCGATCGCCTGGCCATCGCCAGGACTCAGCTGAACCAGTTTGTCGGCGTAAACCATCGCAGATGAAACGTCACCTTTGTCGCGATGGAATGTGATCAGGGCCATCAAGAGATCCCGGTCCGCAGGACGCGTGTCGTGAGCTTTCTTCAGCACTGCAATCGCTTTATCCACTTCGCCGTAAGAGTGAAGCGCCACGGCATAGACATACGCGTAGCGAGTCGTGCCGGACTGCAACTGGGTAGCCTTGGCGAACAGATCAAGCGCTTCCTGTTGACGTCCGAGTCTGGCTTTGAGCAGACCGAGGGCATGGATGGGCTCGGCTGCACTCGGATCGACCGCGATGGCCTTCTCGAGGAACTGCTGGGCTTCGGATTCCCTTTGTTGAATGCGGTACAGATCCGCAAGGTTGACCATGGCCGGCAGGTAGCCTGGATCAAGGCGCAGCGCCGTCTTCAATTCCTGCTCGGCTTCGTTGAGACGGCCCATCTGGGTGTATAGCAAACCCAGATTCATGTGACTCTCCGGACGTTCGGCCGAGGCCATTTCCGATGCGATTCGCTCCGCGACGGCGGAGTCCAGGGCGGCCTTCTGGGCTGGTTGAAATAGTTCCGGCGCGCTTCCGGCGAGGAGGCGTGCGGCTTCGATGCGGACGGCTCGAATGGAATCCCTGAGAAGAGGCTCTGCGAGCGGTATCCGCTCTCTTTCGGGAAGCGGCGCCAGGGCCCGGAGGGCAGCGATGCGTACAAGCGCGTCGCTGTCTCCGAGGCTGGCTTGAACGGCATGAAAGGACGCGGGGGTGAGATATTGCGGAACCAGTGAAAGGGCAGTGGCGCGTGCAATGGCGGGCTTGGAAGAATCCGTGATCAGTGACGTCAGTAGTTTTTCGGCTTCCGGCAACCCTCGGCGGCCGGCATCGAGAGCTTCGACGAAGTGAGATTCCCGCTTGCGGCCGGGACCGTACCAGGTCGCTACCGCGTCTTCAGCCCAGCGTGCGGGCCTGTCACTGTGACATTGGCTGCAGGCGTTGGGAGTCCCGTAGGCGAGCGAAAAGTCCGGCCGCGGTATGCGGAAGCTGTGGTCTCGTCGAACATCCTTCACCATGTATGTCCGGGACGGCATGTGACAGTTGACACACAGAGCTCCGGCCGAACTTGCCTTATGGTGGTGGTGTTCGGCAGCACCGAACTTCGCCAGCGAATGGCACCGGCCGCAAACGGAGTTCAGATCGTTGGAAGGAAGCGAGAGACTGTGTGGATTGTGGCAATCGGAGCAGGTGACACCTTCGTGATGCATCTTGCTCTGCAGGAATGATCCGTACTCGTAGTCCTCTTCCTGAATCTGTCCGTCGGCGAAGTAAACGCCTTCATCCAACAGGCTCGGTACATAGGCATCGAGAAACCGCTCACCCGCCTGGTGGTCGCTTTTAATCGGATGGCGACGGGAATGACAAGGCGCACACGTCTCGAGTTCCGTCTCCGTGCGGGGCTGACCTTTCCAATGCATCGTGCCGTTGGATGATTCCTCGATCCATCCTCCGTGGCTCGAGTTGAGTTGAACTGCCAGACCCTCACTGGCGTCTCCCTTCGCATCGGAATCGTTTTGCCGGGAATTGGCCCAGATGACGTGATTCGAGCCGGGGCCGTGGCAGGATTCGCACGAGACATTGATTTCCGACCAGGTCGTGGCATAGCTATCCCTGGTCAGATCGTAATTCTTCTGCAGATTGGTCGAGTGACACTCGGCGCACATGTAGTTCCATGTCTGGTTCCTCCCCGTCCAGTGAAGCGGATCGGTGTGAGGCATCTTCTGGTTTGGATAAAGATGAAACCATTGCTGGCCGCCTTGCTGCCTGCTGCGCGAATCCCAGGCGAGACCAAGACTCTGATAGCGGCCGTCTGGAAACGGCACAAGGTACTGCTGCAGGGGGTAGACGCCGAATGTGTACGTCACGGGAAAATCATCGAGCTTGCCGTCGGGCCCGTCCGTGCGAACGTAATGTTTGCCGTCCTTTAAATAGAAGGTAGAGATTAATCCGTCTTTGGGAAAGCGTCCGTTGCGAAAATCTCCGAGGACGGTTGAGGCATTCGCCGGTTGCATCGCCTGGGCGTGGTGGGATTGGCGCCATGTCTCCGTCTCCTGGGCATGACACGTGGCGCAACTCTCGGCGCCAACGTAGGTAGCAGAACCAGCCGCAGTGGACGACTTGATTTCGTGGAGTGGTGTCGCTGGAGTGCGGCGCCACAACACCACACTCAACGCTGCGATCACGAGAAGACCCGCAACGAGGCTGTTTCGTAGAAGCTGTGAGATTGTGACCATACACGGGTTCACCACAGATGTTATGGATGCAGAGGCGCCGCGTGTATCCGGATAACTTCGTGAGCAACGTGGTTTTTCTTCGTAGCCTGCAGGTTTGGAAATAAGCCACGAATTGAACGAATTAAACGAATTGAATTCGTTAAATTCGTTCAATTCGCGGCATATTACTACTCGCTCGGGTGGCCGCCTCCTGCCTGCACTTGCTTGAGGATGCCATCCAGGTTGTAGGTTTCCGGAGCCTGCAGTGGGGGGAAAGTCTTGTACGACATCAGCTCTTTCTCCCACAACTGCTGGCCGATGGGCAACATGTTCCAGTCATACAGAAATGCTGTAACCGGGCCACCAAGGGCACCTCCGAGACTCAGCGCCGATTTTTGTTCTATGCCGACGGCCTGCTCGAAGGGATCGCGCTTGATGTTTTGTACGAGAGTGAAGTGAAACGGGATCAGTGGCATGATCCAGCCCGCGGGTCCTGGCTGTGACATGGTGTAGTACATTTTCCAGTTCTTGTAGCGCACCGCCGATGGTGTCGCGCCCGAGAAATAGAAGAAGACGTCACGCGCGGACTTATCCGACGTGCCTTCGAGGTAGTCGCGCTGGTCGAAGCCGTCGAGCGTCGTTTTGACGATACCGGGATACTTGCCGGCCTCAATCTCCTTCTTCAGTCCATCGCCTTTCTGCCCTCCGGCAATGTCCACTAACGTGGGCAGCCAGTCGAGAGCAGCGAACAACTGGTTTTTGACCGTGTTCGGCTGGATGTGTCCCGGCCAGCGCACGACCTGCGGAGCGCGGTAGCCGCCTTCCCATGCCTCGCCCTTCTGACCCTTGAAGGGAGTAACGCCGCCGTCAGGGAACGAAATCGCCTCAGCGCCGTTATCGGTGGTGAAGACCACAATCGTGTTGTCGAGTTCACCCATGTCTTCCAGCTTCTTCAGGACGTAGCCGATGTTGTCGTCCATCTGCTTCATGCCGGCTTCGTTGACGCCCCAGTCCTTGCCGCCCTGCTCACCCACCATGGCCATATACTTGTCGGAGAGTACAGTGGTGACGTGCATTCGAGCCGGGTTGTACCAGACGAAGAACGGCTTGTTCGTTTTCTTGGGGTCGTTGCGATCAAGAAAGTCGATAACCTTGCCCGAGATCTCCTCGTCCACCGTCTTTGATCGATCCAGCGTCAGTGGACCCTCGTCCTTGCACTTCTGATTCTTCGACTCGCCATCGACGGACGTGCACCAGAGCACGGGGCGCGGTGGCGTCAGACAGGTCGTCGTCTTGGGATCCACGGCGCCCGGGACGTCAGGCACACCGGGGATCGGCGTGTTCTTGCAAGGCGGAGCGACGCCCTGCGTGTTCGGGTTTTTGTTGATGTCGGGGAAGCTGACCTGTTGCATCGCGTCCAGGTGATAGAGGTAACCCCAATACTCCTGGAATCCGTGCGCTGTCGGGAGGGCATCGGTATGATCGCCGAGGTGGTTCTTGCCGAACTCGCCAGTGGTGTAACCGAGGTCCAGCAGGAACTTGGCTAGTGCCGGAGTGCCCGGTCTCAGGTAGGAAGGACTGCCCGGCAGCTGCGGCGGGACCATACCCGTGCGCAGCGGGTACATGCCGGTGAAGAAGGCATTGCGCCCGGACGTGCAACTCTGCATGGCAACATAATCCATGAAGATCGCTCCCTCGTGCCCGATCCGGTCAATGTTGGGCGTTTCGCCGACCATCAGACCACGGTGGTAAATGCTCGGCTGCATCCAGCCGATGTCATCACCCATGATGAACAGGATGTTGGGTTTCTTTCCCCCCGCCTGTGGACTTCTACCCGCGCCCAGGACGGTCGCGGTCTTCTTATAATAGAAGGCTCCCAGGACGACAGATGCCAGAATGAGCAAAGGCAGGATTCGACGGTACCAGACACGGTATCTCGCATATGTGTTCATGTTTCCTCGCTTCGGAAATTCGTTCAGCAGGGCCGCTTTCGATGCTGCAGATTCTCAGGGCTGACTAAGGCGCAGAAGGATGCCTGACGCCAATGCATCCCCGATTCCAGCTGCTGCAAACCTGCAACTTTGCCCGGCCTGAGCCGTAGAAATTCCGAAAGAGGGACCGCTCGGCTGGTCTCCTGGACGCAAAGTTCCGTGTCGAAAACAAAGAAAAACAAAAATCACGGGAGGGAAGAGCGGGAGTCGTGCGTCTCAAAGAAGAAGCGGGGGGCCTACCACAAGGCGTTTCTCTACCACCAATCTTATTGGCGTGTAACAGAAAGATTGGTACCAGCCGTTCCCTTGTAGGGGCGGTCTATGACCGCCCCCACAGAAAGCTGAACGGTCCCGTTCATCTGTTACAGGCCACTAGTGGCGACCTTTAAGTATGAGGCGGATTATTGCGGGCGATAGTGAACGAAAAACCTGTCGCTTGGCCAGATGAAGTACTGCGGATGCGTCCTGCATACTTCTGCATCTTTGCGAGCTAGATCCACCGGGCACGCATACTGCAGATAGTCATTAAAACTATCTTGAGCCAGATGGTAATTGAGCAGCTTTTGCCTCATTTCAATCGATGCAACATCTGCTTTTTGAGCCGCCGCGTTTCGATACTCTAATGCAAGTTTCTGGATTTCCTCGAGGGCCGTCCGCTTAAACCCGTACGATACAATCGCGTTTTCTTTACCGGGTTGGATGACCCTGAATTCAACTCCGAGGCCGGGATTTTCCCTGTACACCATGAATGAAAACAGCCCGGCGGCTCCAAAGTCGTCGGAGCTTGGAAACATTGCGGCTCTGCCGTCCGGTGGGTGGTTGTGAAAAAAGATCAATGGCTTTCCGGACTTGATCACGGCGTTCAGTTTTTCTGGATCGTATTGAACTCTGTTCCTCGTAGAGGAAAGAGTCACATCGTGTAACTCGCCGTTATAAACGATCAGATGTTCATTCCGGTCGGCGAGTGTTCTGAAATATTCCGCAGCCATTCTGTCCGCCTCGTCTGCTTCGCTGGGAGGTGGAACAAGCGCTACGTCTTTCACTTTCTGGAGAAACCGTTCATAGGTTGAGGCGTCCCAATGCCGATATACGGCATACGTCTTCAAATACTCGCGGTAACGTGCCTCTCCGACAGCCTGGAGAACGCAGTGTTCTTCGGCGACTTCTATATTTGCGCCGTTCCGGTGGTATCCGGTCAGATCGTCGTTCATCACGTGGCAAACTTCATGAAGCGATGATGCCTCAAACAGAATTTCAGGCTGTTTTTCCAGAAAGTCTGCGGTCACGTTAATGATGAATGACTGGTTCCGCATCTCCTCGTTGCGTATCACTTCGGTAAATACATCGGCAGTTTCCGCGTCGTATCCACCCTCCGACGGGATTATTAATCGGCCGAAGGCTGATTTTGTAGCTGGCGCCCAGCCTCGGCATCGCTTCAGTAAGCTTGTGTTGATACGCCGCCACTTTCTCATCCAGTCCGCGCTCCGTGAGGCAGGCCTGCGAGACCTCAAATCCAGCGTAGCAAAGAGGTAATTGAGCCCTGGCCGAAGCGAACGTTGCTAACAGCAAGACAGTGGGAGCAACGAATTGACGTGCAATTTGCCGGACAATGGATCCTCCGGCGGTTTTTCGGGTGGTTCTGCAATTCCCCATCAGGGGCCGGATTGTAACCTATATAGAAGGGAGATTGCCGACCGGGATTTCTTCAGTTTCGCCGCAATTTTCTGGTTCTGATTACAATCGCGGAATTTTTTGATCACATCCTCAGGAGGCGCACGGACGATCGCGCTGCCGCCAGGAGGGCGGCAGCGCAACGCCCGAGGTCTTGGAGTGAAAGGTGGCACTTGCCCCGTTGTTGATTCCCTGGTCGCTTCAGTGCAATGCCTGCTCCCGCCGTTGTTGCGCGTCGCCCATCCACTGCGCCATTTTCTCGTCCTTCGCAGCGACAGCTGCCCAACCCACTGCGGTAGCGTGCCAGCGATAATCCTGGATCGTCATGTCGATGCCGCGATCGATCAGGAATTGCATGGCTTCGTAGTTTTTGTGCCACACCAACTCATGCAGGATGCTGGCGGGCTCATGGGAACTCCAGTTCGTGTTGATATCGGCCCCGTGCGCGAGAAGAAAGTCGGCAATATCGAAATGGTTGTTCATGACCGCCCAGGCAAGCGCGGTGTCGAGAACCTGCTGCACATTTGGCTCGCCCCATTGCAGGTTCCCGCGGATCCAGGCGTCCTGGGCGGGAAAATGATTCGCGAGGTCGCCCAGGGCAGGCCTGCCCGCCGCGTCGAACCAGCGTTTCACGCGTGCGAAGTCCCCGCTACCTGCAGCGTGCGGGAGATCATCGGGCATTGGCCAGATTCGCAGCAACATCCGAAACACATGAGTCTGCGCGTACGTGAACGCGTGCGCAAAGGCCCGGGATGGCGGCGGCACGGGACAATGCAGCACAGCGGGATCGAGATCAAGAAACGCCTTAAGCAACGCTGCGTTATCTTTCAGGCCTCCCGCCGTCCCCTCGATCAACCGGACCTGGAAATTCACCTGTGCCTCTGACAGCAGCCATGCTTCGCGCCGCAATCCATCCACAAAGGATGTCAGGTCGCCGTCGCGCAGTGCGCCCTCGACCTGTTGCATGACAAAAACCTGCCAGGGTCCTCCTGGATGAGGGGTTCGCACTTCGGGCTTGTTTTCGATGAAGTACTGGATAAATACAGAACGTCCCGGCCCACTATCGATCCGCCTGCCCAACTCGGCGTCGAACGTAATGGCCCGATCCAACAGCAACGCCGCGGCTGTCGCATGCTTGAAATAACACGCATACATGAATGCTTCGTTCACGGCGGCAAGATCGTCGGCATTCGTATCAAAGCACGCGCGAACGCCGTCGACGTCGCCGAGCGCGGCAAAAAACTTGAGCGTTCGGGGTAGCAGACCTCTGCGGTGGAAGAGATCGATCAACCCCCGAGCGCGCGAACGCAGGAGGCCATCGCATACCGATGGCGCAACGAGCGCGCCGGCATCGAGCAGAAGTTCGGCGCATGCCTTGCGCGTGAAGTGCTCTTCGCGGATCGGGTCGAAGCTGTCGCCGAAGGAACCGGTAGCCATCCCAAGCAGCCCGCGGTCGTTTTCATCCGTGCCGTCCGCATTGACAGTGTTGACGCGCTCCACGACAACAGGGCCGGGTATTCTGCCAGGAGCTGCCGCAGACCTTCGACGTCATTGTCATGGATGATGCGGCGGGCTTCGGATACGGCCCATTCGAGCCCTCTGCCGAGGCGTTGTTTTACTTCTTTAACCAGGTCCTTCCAGCCTGGAAACCCATATTCGCGCGCCAGCACCAACTGGGCATCACGCTGTAACAACGGCAGCCCGGCCTGAGGCAACTGAGCGCGCGCCCGGGCGATGGCGTCTGCATCGCCGGCAGCGACACTCGCGCGCGAGTTTCTTGGCTTGCTTGCGAAGGGATTCAAGGGAAGGACGAGCAGGAAGCTTCGATGTGGTCATGGCAATCTCCTTTCATGAGCGCCTGTGACCCGCTGATACAGGCTGAAAGAAGATTCAAAGCACGCTGTCTGAATCGAAGCAGGTGGGATTTATTCCCTTGCCGCGGGCCGGTGGTGCCCTGTCGCACGCTGTCGCCAGTATCCGCGACTTGCAACGGCACTGTCAAACCGTTCCCTTGAATTGTGTCTGGCTAGCGGCAGTGGCGGACAGAACATGCGGGAGGTATCATAAGCGCAATGAACGGGGAAACTCCTACTTCCGTACAGATAATTCGGCTTGAAGCTTTCCGAAAACGACAAGAAGGCGCTCATCGCATTTCTAAAGACGCTATGAGAGCGTGGAAGCTTATTGAGACGGTTATGTTTAATTAATCCTTTGACAGTTTTGTCGTCCGTCAATGCGTACGCTATATCGGTCTCGCTCTAGCTCGACCGGACCAGCGCGTTCTACCCCTTGCGGTTGTGCCTGAAGTTGCGTGCAACACGGACTTCATTGCGGAATCGCGCTTTTTGGCCTTTTCTGATGTTTCCGGCTTCCGAATTTCTGCAGGTCCTCGAGGCGACTCGCAAACGATTTCTGCCGCTACACCAGCCGCGCCGACGCGCCCTCGCCAGCATAGGCAAATGAGCCGACCGTTTGCTGGCGAAACTGCAGTTGCCTTCGATCTTGCGTCGCGCGGCATGACGATTCCACTGGCGGTCTTCAGTCCAAATCGCTGAATCGCCGAATTGTCGACTTGTTTTCGGCGGATGCGCCGAGTTTTCGGCGAACAGTGAACAACTTGCCACGGCCGTTGAATTGCCGCCAGGCTTCGGTCGGCAGGCAGGATGTACAATGTTATGGACGAACAGCTATGCATACGGAAGTCACGAAGAAGTTATTCACGGTCGACGAGTATTACCGCATGGCGCAGGCCGGAATTCTTAACGAAGACTCACGGGTTGAACTCATCGAGGGCGAGATCATCCAGATGACTCCGATCGGAGTTCGCCACGCTTCATGCGTCAGTCGCGCGACCACGCTGTTTTTGACGAAATTGGGAGGCAGGATACTGTTGAGTCCGCAGAATCCGCTGAGGCTCAGCAACATAACGGAAACACAACCAGACATTCTGCTTTTGAAGCCTCGATCCGATTTCTACAGCTCGCAACATCCAACCGGAGATGACGTCTACCTGGTGCTTGAAGTTTCCGACACAACTCTCCGCTACGATCGTGATCGTAAGCTTCCGCTGTACGCGAAGTCCGGTGTTCCGGAGGTGTGGATCGAGAACCTTCAGTCGGATGTACTCCTCGTGAATCGCAATCCGGAGCAGGACCGCTATCTCACTTCACTGACGTTTCGCCGTAGCGAGCAGATCTCCGTTGCCGCATTTCCAGAAATCTTTTTTGAAGTCGACCATCTGATCGGCTGATCATCGCTGATCATCAAGGCGCAGAAGTTGATGCTGGGCGAGTCGAACGACGAATTTGATCACCCGTGGCTGCGGGGACATCGCCGGTGACAAGCGCGGCAAAAGACCCGCGAGCATTGTTGACAAGGTTTCAGGCAATCCAGGCAGAGATAATGGACCTGATCGTCGCAGAGCGCGGCGGCCTCGGTAGGTTGGCCGCAGGCATCGCAGCATCTCGACTCTATTCGCCGGCCGAAAGGATTCCATGAAAATAATGCTTCGGCGGTCCGTGTCCGGCGCAGCAACTGGACTCGCAACCGGTAGCTGGGGATCAGGCAGGCAAGCGTCCCGATCCCGCTGATGCGAACATTCATGGTATAGCGTTCGAGCAACTCGGCCGCGCGCGTTTGATAGGCGCGGGCCGTCGCTTCCAGCCGTTGTATCTCGCTGTTCCGGACGTTTCCTTTCGCGCCGGCCCGCGCGATTTTCCTCCGGACCTCTTCGTCGATCGCCTGGTAATAGTCGGCCATTCTCCGGAGGTCGCGTTCGCGCCGCCGATTCAAGCTCTCGGTGAAACCGCGGAGCCGGGAGTGGATTGACATGGTTGCGCGCGGCGATGCCAGGCGCCAGGCCTGCGTCGTGAGTTCGACGAACTCTGGAGGTGCGGGCGCGTCCGTCAGTTCCACGACATCCACAGGAGGAACGATCTCCGGGATCGACCGGGTAGAGGGGTTGACCCATATTTCCGCCACGCCTCCGGAACGTTCGTCGGCCATCACGTCATATTGGAGGAAGAAGCAAAAATAGAGCGTCTCGACTCGCGCGCATTCGCGAAGACGGAAGATTCCGTTATGCAGGCGCAGTGCCCGCTCCAGCTCATTCTCCGGGTCAATGGCCTTCAACTCCGGCATAGAAATCCGCACGCAGGCCAGCTTTCCCATCGACCCGGCAAGGCGTCCTATCGCTTCGAAAGTGGGGGTGTCATAATCCAAATGTATTGCGCCCGGCTCATCGAGCAGCGGATCGAACACGAACCGCTGATACTCGTCCATTCCTAATATGCCCCCTAGCTCCGTTCCAAGGAACACGCCAGCCGAGCGGTCATCGGGCTCAACGAGGGCGCCTTTGTAGGCCAGAAGCGCTAGTGTGAATTCTTGAATCGATGTTTGCATATGCACCGGATGTTTTCGCGATTTGCCTCACACTTCATAGTCTTCTCCGAACAACGCGCGGTCTATTTCCTTGATCTTCTGATACTCGGCCTTTGCGCGATGGATTTCTTCCGCGAATTGGTCGAACGCGCTCTCCCTTCCGTCCGGAGTTGCACTCCGGGCCCAGAGGTCCATCACGATGCTCGCGAAGTCCTGCTCCTGGCCAAGCTCACCGAGAATCATTTCCATTTCGCCGGCGACCAACTCGAAGAGGTTAATTTTTTCATGCAGCACCTTGAGCACGTACTCCTCGACGCTTCCGGCCAGACAGAAGTTGAAGACAAAGACCTCTCGATTCTGCCCGATCCGGTGGACTCGTCCGACCCGCTGTTCGATAGCCATCGGATTCCACGGAAGGTCATAGTTGATTACCGTGTTGCAGAATTGGAGGTTGCGGCCCTCGCCGCCCGACTCGCTCGACAGAAGGATTTCTGAGTTGTCCCGGAAGTCCGCAATCGCCGCTTCTTTTTCCGCCGCCGACAGGTTTCCATGAAAAACCGAGACGCTCCATTTTTCCGACTCGAGAGTCTGTCGAAGTTCCTCCAGCGTCGCAAGGAATCGTGTGAACACAATTTTCTTTTCTCGCGAACGTGCCGCCAGTTCAATCAGAGCAGCGGTCTTTGCTGAACGATCCAGCAGGCCGAGCTTCTCCACGATCGCCGCGAGCGGATGGGCTCCGCCCCACGCGGCAGGATCTCGCAACCCATACCTCAATGCAGAAGGGCTGCTTCCGGCCTGCATCTGCAGGGTCATCAGCCGCAGGCGTTCGGCAGGCGAGGCTGCCGCGTAGCGCGCTCGAATAAACGTTCCCAGTTCTTCCAGGATCTCCTTTTCCAGCGCCCCCGGATTCACTTTTTCGGTTGCCGCCAGCCGTCGCGGAAGCTTGAGGTCAATGTGTGCCCGCGTGTTTCGGATCATAACTTCGCTGAGCAGCCCGCGCAGCTTCTCGCGGCGAGCCGGATCTTCAAGCGCGCGGCGGCCGCCTGAGCGTGTTTTCTCTCCATAGTTCCGTCGGAATTGGGCTTCTGTCCCGAGCAGACCCGGCCGCAAAAGAAGGATCAGGTTGTAAATCTCGGAGAGGTCGTTCCCAACGGGCGTAGCGCTCAGCAGGAAAAGAAAGCGCTTCTTCAACTCATTGACCAATTGCCATGCTGCGGTGGTCCTGTTTTTCACATAGTGGGCTTCATCGACGATGATGAGATCGTACTCGATTTTTGTCAGCCGGTTTCGATTCGACGGGCTGCGCGCCAACGCCAGCGACGCCACGATGAGATCATGGCGGGACCAGAACGTTTCCGGATCTCCTGCGTAGCCTCCTGTTTCCGGAGATACTGCGGCCATGTCGAACTTTGAGGCCAACTCTTCAACCCACTGACTGACCAGTGAAGGCGGCGTCAGAATCAAGACTCTTTTGATCAGCCCGCGCATCCAGTATTCCTTGAGAGCAAGGCAGGCTTCGATCGTCTTGCCCAGGCCCACTTCGTCCGCCAGGAGAACGCGGCCTCGGAAATCGCGCAAGACGCGGCGCACCGTCTCGACTTGATACCAGAAATGTTCGAGGCCCTTCACAGCGCCGGGCGACAGCATTTCATCGAAGCCTTTCTGAAGCTTCAAGAGGGCATAGCTCCGGCGCAAGAAAACCTCGGCCGCGGGCGATATCGAAGGATTCTCCAGCGGTACGCGTTCAAATTCAAATCGGATCGGGATGGCCGGAACAGTAATCGTTGGAAACGCCGGCAGATCCTCGTTCGGATCCGTGGGAAGATTCAATGGCGCTGTCTCCGGTGAGACGACGGCGGCGGTATGCGCCTGAGACGGAAGCCCACGCCCCCTGGAATCCGTCGCAGGTGCGGCAGAAAATAAATCCGCTTGCGCCGGTTCTGCTGTGACGCGCTTCGCGCCCGCTTTGATCCGCCGTTCGACATCCTTCGCCAGTTCGCGAGCGTCCCGCCTGCTTTCGGGAAACTGCTTGCTGCCGCGAGTCACGTCCAGGAACTTCGCAACCCACTCCTTACATTGTTCGAGCCGTCCGGCATTCCAGGCCGCGACCGCCGCGCCGTATGTTACCGGAGGCCATCGCGGAGGTTCTTGCAGCCGCTCGTAGTAAGTCAATCCTTCTTCGAAACGGTTTAGCGTGAAGCAGGCGTCGGCCAGACGTTCCAGAGCCTCGCCGTGATTGGGCCTGATTCTCAGGACCTTTTCGAGCGATCGCCGGCACCCATCGAGGTCCTTGAGGTCCCATGCGATTCCAGCCTCATTCAGCAACTCTGCACACCGGTCCGCTTCGATCCGCCGCTGCTTTTCCACCCGTCGCGCGTGCTCCCGTTTCCGTTCTTTTTCCAACTTCTTTTTCTGGTTGCTCACGGGAGAATAATTTTAGCCAGCATTGACAGCGACAGTGCGAAGTTTTGTCCAGCTCTTGTTTTCTGGCGGGCGAGTCAGCCAGCCTGAATTTCTCACGAGTTTTGCCCCGGAGTTGATAAGCCACGGATTGAACGGATTTAACGGATGGGCGCATTAACAGTCTGTGAATGCGCCCATCCGTTAAATCCGTTCAATCCGTGGCTTATCCAACGCCCACCTAAAAGTTCACGCGGAACCTGGTCCGGCATTTAAAAATCGAAGGAGGTAAAATCGAAACATAAATAATCGAAGTCTAAATAGGTGAGGTGGCAATTATGAAATGGTGGATTTCTATCCTCATAATCCTCGCCACTGTAATTATTACTGGTCAGGCTTTCGCTGCCGGTGGGCCTCAGGTCCTCAATCTCGACGGCAAGATTTCGATCAGCGCAGACCATATAACCTTAGGGCTCCTTCTCCGTCTCTGGGATCAGGCCACCGGAACGAAGTCTGAGGCGCCGCCTGAACTGGCTGAGAAGAAACTCAGCGTTCACTTTGCCGGACTCAGTGAGGATGAAGCGGTTCGAGCGATTTTCCTCGGACAACCGTTTGGATTCGCTTTTGCACGAGGTCAGGGAATTGTCGTGACATCGCCGTCCAGAGTTGCATCGAGTCAATCTGCACCGACGATGAAGGACGGCGGCCAATACGACGCCACCGCCGGAAGCGTTATCTCGCCGTCCGCCGAATCCGATATGCAGGGCGTTCCGGAAAACCAAAGTCAGGAAATACAAAGAATGAAGCCGCAATATGCTGCTCCGGAACCACCCGTGACGGTAACTCCGTCTCCGTTCGGTCCGATAGTGAGCCCCGAGGGAAGCCAACCGCCGTTTGTCCAGCTTCCACCTGTACCCAATGCGCCGCTACCGCCGCCGTTCTTCCGGCCAGACTTACCGGCTAATACACCGTCGGGAGCACCATATGGGCCGGGCCACGACATGCTGTTTTCTCCGCTTTCGATCCATCCGTGAAGCGGGCGCATTCCAATCGCTGACCTGTTTTGACCCGCCGGAACACGCACAATCGCGCCGATAGCTTCGCGGTCGAGCGCTTGTCCCCGGACACGCGCGAAGAGCGTGGAAGTAGGGCGCTCACTGTATCGAAAACGTCCGCACACACGAAGAGTTGCGTTTCCTTCAGCGGACGGAGGCTGATGCCGGAGGCGGAGAACTCGCCAAGGTTAGTGCCATGGTGGCCCAGGCGGTGCCGGCCGCTGAAATCCATTGATCGAATGCATATGGGAATCCGGCGTCGAAGTACGGTTGGAAGCCCATTGCGCGGGATCGGACATACCAGGATCCGTCTTCCTGCTGCGTCTTCAGCAGGAACTGAACACCACGTTGATATACGGGGTCGGTTGTCGAAAAGCCAGCGAATTGCAGGGCGACGAGGGCTTTTCCCGTCGCGTAAGACGTACTCTCCATCGCTGCCATGTCGGACCATCCGCCGTCAGGCCGCTGCAATGCGACGATCTCGCTCATGGCTTTTTGCGCTGCAGCCTTTTTGCCTGCCCAGACAAGGCCGATGAGTCGCCAGACGCGATCTTCGTCGACAGTTGGCGTCGCTTTTGCGATCCAGGCAGACGCCATTTCGATCGATTTGTCGTAGGCTTCCTTGTGCGTTTTCGGCGCATACAGTTGCAGCGCGCGCATCGCAAGCACGGTGGTCGAGATATATCCCGAGCACAGGGGCGGCCGGGGAGAACCTAACCCGACTTCCCAATGGCCATCGGCCATCTGATGCATCTTGATGTACATCGCCACAGTATCTGTACTGAGGTCGGGTTTGTGGTGCTCGGCCTCCAATCCCACCAGCAGATAGGCCAGGATTCCGAAGCCGAAATTGTCATTCACTTGAGCAACGTAGACACCCTGCCGCAACCTGTCGCGGAATTGCTCGATATTGGACAGATTCGCCTGAACCTGCCGGGCCGCCATCTGTTCATTAACTCGAAAGCCGCTGCGCCGCGCCATGCCCATGGTCATTGCTTCGAGGCTGTCGTTGTGACAAGAAATGCATCCGGTTCTTGGTGTGAAGGCGGAGTCTGCGCGTTGCAGCAATGGAAGACTTCGCTGGACGGCCGCTTGAACGGTATTCGAGCGGACCGGTTTCAGCGAAGGCATGGTTTGTGGAGTACTCTTGGCGCCCGCTTTTTCCAGGTAATCGACAATAGGCGTGTGACCGTGGGACTTTGCGATGTCGAGTACGGTCAGACCGCTGTCGCTTCCCAGCTTGTGATTATCTTTAGCGTTCACGTCGGCGCCGTGCTCGACGAGGAGTTTTACGCTGTCCAATGGAAGAAGATCGGAAACAGCAGCGTACATCAACGCCGTCCGCCCGAACGGATCGACGGCATTGACGATGGCGCCATGATCCAGTAGAAGCCGCACGCTTGCCGCATCTGCAAAGGGCGCCGTTCCGATCAGGGCGGCGGTGAAAGCCCCTTTATCGGGATCTTTCGCGACAATCAAATCGAGACACTTCACGCATCTGTTGAAAATCGACGACACCATGGTCGCCGCGCCAACGGCTTTGACGTCGGCGCCGCGACCGATCAGCAATTGCATCATTTCGGGATCGCCCGCATTGGAGGCATCGATAAGCGGCGACCCGGCATCGGCGGGTTTGGGATTTGGATTCGGATTCGCTCCATGGTCGAGAAGCAGTCTGACGGTGGCGCTATTGCCCTGGCGCGTGGCGGCAACCATTAAAGGCGTCCGGGAATCATCGGAACGCTCATTGACCTCCGCGCCGTGGTCCAGCAGGACTTTTGTCTTTCCGGGATCGACGGCGGCCCACATTAAAGCCGTCGCATTGGCATCATTGTGCTTGTTGGGATCCGCGCCTTGCTTGAGCAAGCGTTCCAACATCGGTGCGTCGGAATACAGAACCGCATACATGAAGGGAGTAGAGCCTTCCGGGCCTCTGGCGTTCAGAAGCTTCGGATCCTCGGCCGCGTACTTCATGAAGGTCTGGCCATCGCCCTTGCGCAAAGCCTCGACCATCGCCACTGCCTTTGCGTTCATCGGAGGAAGTTCCACTTCATTTGCCAGAGCATCAGGCCACTCCGCACCTTGCTCGACCCAGCGCTTGACGACTTCGACCTGTTCGGGCTTCAGAGGTCCCGTCGGTGGCATCTGCGAGCCGAACTCGCTGCTTCCCACCAACCTTCTATATAGGAAGCTGTTTTCCAGGCTGCCGGAAACCACCCGCCGGCCGCTGAAGACCGAGCTTTTCCGGTCCACGCGCAAACCATTCATCTGCTGGGCCGGACCGTGACAAGTCACGCAGTTCTGGCGAAATATCGGCTGGACATCCCTGGCGAAATCGATCTTGTCAGGGACCTGAGCGTAAGCTGCAACGAAAGTGAACAGGGAAAGAATTGACACCCCGACGATCCGCCCCATCATTGCCCTCCTGGAAGCCAAACGCGCACGATTCTAACGGCTTTGTTTCGTGTTCCCTAGTAAGTAAGGCGCGAATCGCGAAGGAAAACTATCAGTGCCTGAGTCTGAATCGAGATATTTAAGGGCGAGGTTCCCGGCCATTGCACAGATAATGGGAGAGAACACGATGCGATATCATGCGGCCTTGCGGCTTATATTTCCTTTCGTGTTGGCGGTGACGGCCTTTGGCCAGTTTCCCTCGCCGACGCTGACGGACACATCGACTCAGGTTTCCGAGCATGTCTTCATGACGCCGGGATTTCCCAACGTGGTCTTTGTGGTGGGCAACGATGCGACGCTGGTGGTCGACACGGGACTCGGCAACAAGAACGGCGCGCTGGTGGCTCGCATCGCCAAGCGGCTGTCGAAAGGTCCGAAGCTGTTCTTGACCACGACGCATTATCATCCCGAGCACGCCGCGGGAATCGGCGGCTTTCCGCCGGAGACGGTTTTGGTGCGTCCCACCGTACAGCAGCAAGAGCTGGAACGGGAAGGCGAGCAGACGATGACATTCTTCCGCAATTCAGCTCAGTTCGCTCCGTCGTTGGAGGGATTGGGTCCGTTGCGGCCGCCGGATATCACGTTTGACGGCGAGACCAAGTTGATGTTGGGCGGTGGCGTGACTGTCCGTCTGATGTATCTGGGAGCCGGACATACTGCCAGCGACGAACTGATCCTTGTGGACCCAGACCGTACGCTGATCACCGGCGACATTGTGCAGAACAAGGTGGTACCTTCCGTCGCATCCTCCGGCGGAAGTTTTGCGAGTTGGCTGACGGTATTGGACAAGCTCGTTCCACTGCAGCCGCGTGTGGTAGTGCCCACACATAGCAAGGTTGGCGATGCATCGCTGATTACGGCTGAGGCGGCATTTATTCGCGACATGCAGAGCCGGGCGGCCGCCTTGAAGCGGACCGGTATTTCAGCCGCCGATGCCGCTGCTCGTTTGACCGAAGTCTTCAAGACGAACTATCCGGACTGGGCAGCCAACACCGATTGGCCCAACCTGAACTCCATGGCTGGATTTGTGAACCGTCTGTATACCGAGTTGCCCGGCACCATCCAGTAGATCCCCACCGCGGCCCAGACTTTCTTGTATTCAGTTGTGAGCCGCGGAGCGGCGTAAGAGCAAAGCCACGGCCGAAGGCCGTGGCTTTCAATCCCAGCTCGCCGTAAGCCGCGGTAGCGGCGAAAGACTCTTCCGCCACTGCCGCGGCTTACTGGCAGGGGGTCTGTTTCGACACACTCACCTCCCGAGCGCATGCCTGGTGAGATAAACCCAGGGCGCCGCCAGCGCGATCCAGGCTCCCTTCAGCCAGGACTGCCAGATTTCGAGCGCCCGGACGCGCTCGGCTATACCGGGAATCGCGTCAACTTTCGCATCAATGCGCCCGAGCAGCAGGAGAATGTTTGCGTATTCGTCTGTCATTCGAGTTCTCCTTAAAACCGCAGGCGCGGGTTACCCCGCGCCTGCGGGCCTTCAGATGGCTAGGTGCACATCTTTTGCACTGAGGAACTCCAGTCGGAGAGCCCCAGTTTTCCGTAGGCACGGACCTGGAAGGTGTATATCCCTCCCGGGGTAAGGTTGTTGATGGAAGTCGCCGGCCTCGTGCTGGCAACCCGTAACGTGATCGAACTGGCATTGGCGCCGGCAACCGGAACCGGCCCGTACTGCAGTTCATAGCTGAGGGCCTTCTTGATGGGTTGGATGGTCACGAGAAGCTGACCCGAAGCGCCCTGATCGACCGAAACGATGGTGGGAACAGCGACCGGCTGCGGTGGCGTCCGTTGGCCTGTTGCAGCGAGCATGAAACCACTCGAGACGAAGGTGTTCATGTCGTTGTTGCAGGCTCCCTCGACGTAGTGTCCGAGGCTACGGTACATTGCGATCACTGTTGTGCGCCTCTTGTCGCGCAGCGTGGTGGCGGATTTGCCGCCATCCAGCTTCGCGGCCGAAGCAGCGGTGTATGCGTCGATCGCCGTTTTGAAGCCGGGCATATCGACAGGTGGGGTGGGGTAGGCCGGATTGTTGAACATTCCGTCGTGCACAGCGTTGAGGCGCTGCAGCAGAACGGGGTCCGACATCCGGTCCACTCCCAGTACAGGTCTGAGAATCACTATCTTCGCTTTTGACATATTGTTGTGTTTTACCGTTAAAAGTTAGAGACATCGGCTGAGCTTTCGCGCTATCGCGCTCAAGTTCCACCGGGCCGCGTGAAAAAACAGGGGTCGATACCTGCCGGCTGCCATTGCCGCCGGCAGTGAATCATCGACTAGAGAAGGGCGACCGACCTTCCCCCCAACTGAAAACTGTTTTTGTCCGCTTACGCCGCAACCCAGCCCACGTAGCGCGCGACCTTCACCAACTCACGTTCGTCCAGGTGGCGGCAGACCCGAAAAATGCAACGTGCGACCTGCCGGCGCAGGTGCGTCATGGTTCGATTACATTTCGTTCTCGCCTCGTGGAGACAATCCACAGCCACCGTTGATTTCGTCAGTGCGAAAAGGACAGCAAGGTATCTGTCCATTGCATATCTTGCCGCGGCGATACTGACGCGCAACAGCCCCTCGGAATCGGTCCGGATGCCTAAGTCGTTCCGCTTTTCCTCCAGGACGGTGGCGATTGCCTGTGCGAGCGCCACCAGTTCATCTGCATCTTGAGGTAACGGATTCGGTTCGTGTTCGTGCTCATGATCATTCCTTTCAACTCCATCGTTGTGCCTCTTTTTCGGCCCATACTTATATAAATCCCCGCAGAACGGAAAGTGACTGAAACATTTTTTAAGTTGCTGAAGTGGAATGGCTTATTGCGACGCAAAACCGACGGTGTTGCGTCGGAAGCCAGTTTTTTGCAAATCGCAAGTTGGTCCGTTGCAGCTTTGCGACCCGGGAAGGAGGGAAGAACGCGCGATAGTTATCAAAGCCCGCGTGACACGCGTCACGACGCCTATGACAGTTATCAAAGTCCGTATGATAGTTATCACGACGACTTTGATAGTTATCAAAGCCCGCATGACAGTTAACACGACGCCTATGATAGTTGTCAAAGTCCGTATGATAGTTATCACGGCGACTTTGATAGTTATCAAAGCCCGCATGACAGTTATCACGACGCCTATGATAGTTGTCAAAGTCCGTATGATAGTTATCACGGCGACTTTGATAGTTATCAAAGCCCGCATGACAGTTATCACGACGCCTATGATAGTTGTCAAAGTCCGTATGATAGTTATCACGGCGACTTTGATAGTTGTCAAAGCCCGCGTGACAGTTATCACGACGCCCATGATAGTTGTCAAAGCCCGCGCGACAGTTATCACGACGCCTATGATAGTTGTCAAAGTCCGTGTGATAGTTATCACGACGCACGTGACAGTTATCAAAGGCCTTGAGACAGTTATCACGAGGTCCGATAGTTATGGCGCGCGCAGAGACACGGTTTGGCGAGCGCATTGGTGATTTTGCCGCAAGGAAGCGTTCCAGAACCCCGTACTGTGCAAGAACTCAATCTGATTGAAATGATTGGAGTGTGGGGCGGCGCTCTGGGCGATAATTTCCGGCGCCATGCGTTCGCTCATAGAATCCCACGGTCGAGGTTTTGGACCATACGGGACCAAATCGAGCGCGCATGGCGCCGGAAATTATCGCCCAGACTGCCCCCTCAGACTCCAAGCATTTCAATAAGATTGAGTTCTTGCACAGTACGGGATGAACAACGGTTGTTGCATCGGCGCTTCATTGCCGGCCGTGTCGACCTGGATCGCGGGGCTCTCAAGCTGGGCTTATCGCCGAACGACGTTCCAG
This sequence comes from uncultured Acidobacteriota bacterium, assembly GCA_963738025.1. GTDB lineage: Bacteria > Acidobacteriota > Terriglobia > 20CM-2-55-15 > 20CM-2-55-15 > 20CM-2-55-15. The sequence continues at coordinate 297,079 of CAVTWA010000025.1, forward strand.
TTTCCCGAAAGCGATCGTGATAGAGAGCCCTCGGCCTGCGCCGAGGGCCCTTCCTTATACAGCAGAGCTCAGCTTACCTGCTGACTTGGATACTGTTTCCAGGGGCAACGCCACGACCGCCGTTGCCGGTAACGCCCGCTGAGACAAGCTTGACCCAAAGCGAGCCATCGCCTTTGTAGTACGAGGTGGCGGTGGCGTTGCGCAGTGCTTCCAGGCTGTTTTGCGGCGTACCGGCATTCGCGGTGGCGAATCCCGGCAGCTCGAAAATCACCCATGAGCCGCTGTCCAATTCGCTCACGCCAATGTTCATGGGCGACTGTTCGGTTTCCGCCTTGATCTCGGTACCGGCGCGTACCGTGGTATTCCCATTGACGTTCAACTTCCTGCCGTTGCGGCTGAGAACGATCGGTGGAGCAGTAGTTCCTCTACCGCCGGCACCTCCGCCTCTCGGGGCAGGTGCGCCTCGACCTGCAGCAGCGCCGGGAGCAGGAGCCGCGCCTCTAGCCGCACCTCCACCGCCGCCACGACCGCCGGCCGCGCCGCCAATCTGGAGGCGCCCGAAATCACCCTTACACACGGCAGCGTTCCAGTCCGGTTTGAGCTGGCACGCTTTGTCATCGTTCGCGATTCCGTTGTCGATAACGACATAGGAATCGGGGACGCCGGCGACCGACCCGTCGATATCGTGGAACACCGCGCCATTCCAGCCTGTAAAACGTCCGAATTCACCGGAGAAGGACCATCGTTGATCCGTCGGTGGGAAATACACCGGCTTGGCATTTTCGAATTTCAGGCCTTCGACATCGTTGAAGGTGCTGATGGGAAAGCTGGTGTACAGCAGGTACGAGAGCGCTCCGGACTTGCGAGTGGCGTTGTCCTGAAAATTGACGAACCTGGTGTTCACAACATGGTGCAGGAAATCGTAATACTCATAGCCACGGACCGGGTAATCCGCGTCAGCGCGAGGCAAGGTTCGACCATACTTGATTTCCGCTTCGGTTTTTGGAGTGCCTTTATTGTCGCTTTCGCCCACGAACAGGGAGTTCACGACTTTCGAAGTAAAGTCGCCGTGGTACGGGGCCACACCAGGGTACGCATGGGTGTAGCCGATAGCGCTGTCGGCAATCTTCAGGCCGTCGAAGACATGATTCTCGCCACGGGCCCAGATGGCAGCGCCCCTGCTCTTGTAGATGGTAATGTCTTTGAACACCGCCTCCAGCCTCGCGCTGTTGGTGTCGCTGGGATCCGTATAGGGCAGATACGTGTTCCCGCCAAGGTTGAATTTGCCCTGCGCATTGGGTCCGCGATCGAGCATCAGCCCTTCGATGTTGGAGTGGGCGACGTTGCCGGAAAACTCCCGGATTTGCGTTCGACGGGGCCAGGTCTTCGCGGCGATGTCCGTGCCTTCAAACTTACCTGTTGGATGTTCTGGAAAAGCCAGCCAGAAGCCTGTTGCCTCAGAACCTGCGGACACATTCCCGCGGTAGGTATTGTCGGGGTTCGTGATCCAGAAGGTGGACGCCGTGTTGTCGGAAGGAATCAACTGGTCGGTGGAATTTTGGCCTTGACCGCCGCCTCCGTAGACTCCGACTACTGCATTTGTCGAATTACAGGGCCGGGTGGGATGGCACCTGGTCAGTATCCCCAGGTTGTTCAGATACTGGTTACCGTGTTCAACGCCATCTTCGAGGAAGTAGCAGTGGCCGACGTTGTTGTAGGCCACATTGTTCTCAACCCGCACATTGTTCGTGCCATGCACCGTCACACAGCGACTGTAGGTGTCGTGAATCGCAGAGTTCTCGATGTATTGCCCCTGCGTGTCGCCAACCAGATGCCAATGGATCGGATACCTGGCAAGATTCTCGTGCTGACCCATTCGAAAGAACTCGACACCAGAGACTTGCATTGTTGACCCGGCCATCGCCATCACATGCCCGCCACTGAAGGATTTTTCCGCGTCGGCTGAAGCCTGGATATGGATATTGCGTGTCAGCATGCCAACTTCACCACGCTCATCCACGCCGAAGGTGACTTGACCGTAGTGCATATAGTCAAGTTTCTGATCCAGCGTAATCACTTTTCCAGAGATGCTGGAGATGGTTCGTCTCTCTGCCTGGTGGGGATCGAAATCCGTTGACGCGACAACAATCACGTCACCCTTTTTCCAGTCACCGGCATTCAAGACTTCGATTGTGTTGCTACCCGCGGCGGCAGTTTTTGTCAGCTTGGTCCAGGAGTCTTTCCGATTACCGTGCAGGCTCAGGGTTCCGCCCATGATCATGATCCCGCGATCACCCATTGTTTCTATGTCTTCACCCGGGACGTTATTGGTCAGGGTAATTGTCGCATTGCGCGTGTGGGGTTTGGCTTCAGTACCAATCTCCAACGTCCCGTGCAACATGATCCATTCTGTGGTCAGTTCAAGATCCTTATTGTCTGCGAAGATGAGTTTGCCGTTGAGATTTAAACCGTGCAGCGCCGGCGGACTGACATCGAGGACAACTTCCATGCCTTTGTCAATGGTGACGGCGGCGCCTTCGCCCGGCACCTTCCTGTCAGCCCAGGTGGCTGGATCAGACCAGCGCCCCCCTTTGACCGCCGAAGAACTTCCTTGCTGAGCCTTGACGACGGTATATCCGGAGGATTAAAAAGGCCGGCAAGAGCAACGATAGGAACCAGAGATAACGTTTTCGCATCGCGCAAAACCTCCGTGATCGAGAAATAGATTTCCCTGTCTGCGAAACAACGAATCGAGTGATTGACTAAGGCCGAGCTTATACCATGCAACAACTGAAAAACTGATCATTAATATCACAGGGAGTCTGAAAATCGGGATCCATACTTCGGCCCTGTGCTCCGCAAAAAAACAAACGTGTCGGCGGCTAATTCTTGCTCATGCCACCTGTGGTTCGCCAAAACTCTGTATGGTGATTAACCTGTTGATTCTCCGGTCAAATGGCCGCACTGTCTGGCACCAGGTTCCATTTCAATGCCGCCTTTCAAGATATAGTCGGCGACAAACCACACCTGTTACCAATCATGAAAAGACTCGACGGGCGGCGTGATTCCGGGAGCGATGATCACAGTGATCATCGCCTCGCTTCGGACCGAATTGAAAACAATGAGCGATGCTCGAGGCTTTTGCTCGTTTGGGGATGGTCGGCCTCCCCGTAGCGCTTACCCGGCGACCACTCGCTTGAAATTCTTACCATTGCAGAAAGGTCCACTGTCGATTTCTAACAGAATCTTCAGAAGCTCTTAAGAAGCGGAACTCGCCGTATTTTGCTATGGTCCACAGGTTGAGGTGGGTCGATTACCTGCCGCAGGCTAAGAGTTCTAATAGATCGATTACCACGCGAAGGGAGATGAGAGTTTGTGAACATCCCAGTAATGTTGGATTACCCAAATAAACAAAAGCGTGCCCATCCATTTTCATTTCACTGGAAATTGTTGATGGCGATTGCGGTGGCTATCGCACCGTTATCTTCTTTGCAGTCGGTCGCACAGTCCGTCACCGGCCATATCACGGGAACGATCAAGGATCAGTCTGGAGGCGTGGTCGCCGGAGCCACGGTAACTCTAACGAACTCGGCCCAGAACACGCAGACTAAAAGCATCACCGATGCTCAAGGGATCTATGCGTTCCCCAGCGTACCGGTAGGCCGTTATAACCTCAAAATCGAAGCAGGTGGCTTCAAGCCGGAAAGCCGGGCGAATCTTGTCATCGATATCAACACCGCGCTTCTGCTCGACATTGGGTTGACAGTGGCCGAGGTGGCCCAGGAACTGACCGTTACCGGTGATGCATCTACAGCGCCGGTTGCCGTGGAAACGATGAGCACACAACTGGGCGAGGTTGTGTCGAGCACCCAAATCACTCAGGTGGCCTTGAATGGCCGAAGCTACACGGACCTGCTGGCTTTGCAGCCGGGCATCGTGCCTGTGTCGACACAAACTGCGGACTCCATCATTATGTCCGGCGTCACGACGGCTATTGCTCCGTCCGGAGTTTTGAATGCAGGCAACCAGTCCATCAGCGGGCAACGTGAAGATGCCAATGGCTTCGTCGTTAATGGGGGCGACGTCAAGGAACTGATGAACGGAGGCACTCTTATAGTGCCGAACCTCGATTCCATCGCCGAATTCCGCGTTCTGACGAACAACTTCGATGCGCAGTACGGCAATTATTCCGGCGGTGTCGTGACGGTCGTGACGAAATCCGGGACCAACAATTGGCACGGAAGCGGCTTTGAGTTTTTACGCAATACAGCCCTCGATGCGCGCAACTTCTTTTCGCCGGAGCGCAGCTTTTTCCGCCAGAATCAGCTCGGCGGCACGGTTGGCGGGCCTATTAAAAAGAATCAATTGTTCTTTTTTTCCGACTATCAGGCTACCCGGCAAAGCCAGGGAGTGGATACCGGACTAATCCCGGTTCCATCCTTTGCAAATCGAAACGGAGATCTGAGCGACTCTGCAGCTTCTTTGACAGGGTCTGTCGGCGGCCCCTATCTCGCCGGCTTGTTAAGCCAGAAGCTTGGGTATCCGGTCTCTACAGGCACGCCCTATTACACACCCGGATGCGTGTCGAATAGCCAGTGCGTTTTTCCAAATGCTGTTATCCCGCAGCGTGCATGGTCGGACCCGACGAATCATCTGTTGCCGTACATTCCCAAGCCCAATTTCGGCAGCTCAACCTTCACGACCAGTTCACAGGGCAAAATTTTACGCGACGATAAAGGCAGCTTCCGGATCGATGCCAACTCCCAGCGTTTCGGGGCGCTGTCCGGCTACTACTACATTGACGATTATAATTTGGATAATCCTTATCCCGTGGGCCAGGGCGGCGCCAGTGTGCCCGGCTTCAACGCGCTGAACATCGGCCGCGGATATTTGGCGACGATCTCGCACAGCAAGGCGTTTGGAACGTCGATGGTGAATGAGCTTCGCCTCAGCCTCATGCGGAATACAAACACGATCGGCCAGCCTAAGGGCGGTGTCGGCCCGACTCTGGCATCGCAGGGATTCGTTACAGGCCCTGGAACGCCGGGTATCGTGGTACAGGCTCCCCAAATCGAAGGTATTGAAAGCACTGTTTTCAATGCATTCTCCCTGGGCGTTCCCATTACGAATCTCGATCAGGCCAATAACACCGTTGGTTTAATGGATGACCTGTCGGTCATCCGCGGCAATCACAGCTGGCGGGCCGGGTTCCAGTTGAACCTCGAGCAAGTCAATGTGAATCCCGACGCCACCTTAAATGGAACCTTCATATTCACAGGGTCGGAAACCGGATTGGATTATGCCGACTTTCTGCTCGGAGTTGCCAGCAACTTTGAACAGGCGGGCTCCGAAGCCTACTACCCCCGGCATAAGTATGTCGCGGCTTATGTACAGGATAGCTGGAGAGTTAAACCAAATCTAACGTTCAACTACGGCGTACGCTGGGACTTGATGCAGTACTGGTCGGAAAAGTACAGGCAGATTCCGACATTTTCTCTCGGCCAACAGTCGGAGGTCTATCCCACTGCCCCTACCAGTCTCGTCTATGTAACGGACAAAGGAATTCCCTCGACGTTCGTCCCGCAAGCCAACAAGTTCGCACCGCGTATCGGTATCGCTTATTCCCCAAGCTCAGACAGCGGCCTGCTCGGTAAAATCGTCGGAAAACCCGGCAAAACATCCGTGCGCGCCGGCTTCGGGCTCTTCTATTCCGTGATTCAGGGAAACACGATCGGTGTTGACGAACCCCAGCCGCCGACTGGCCTGTCGTATTCGAGTGCAGGTGAAGTCTTGTTTGCGACTCCATTCGTTGATGCCGTCGACGGAAGCGTCCATGTGAATCCGTTTCCGCTCACGTTTCCGGCGCTCAATCCTTCCGTTAAAAAACCGAACTCGAGCATTGACTTCAGTCCCTTTTTACCTCAGGCCGGAATGACTGCGCCTGCTATAGGGAACACGTATCCGTACAACGAGAACTACTTTCTTTCCGTTGAGCGGGAGGTTGCGCCCAACACAGTCGTCAGCCTCGGCTACGTTGGCTCTCAAGCGCACCACCTGCTGGTTATTAATTCAGCGAACCCGGGTAACCCTGGTTTGTGCCTGTTCCTCAGCAATCCGGCTAATGTAGCGCCCGGTTCGCCTACTTGCGGTCCGTTTGGTGAGGACAATACTTACATTACGGCGAAAGGCCAGGTCATTCAGGGCACGAGAGTCGGGCTTGGACCAAACTTCTCCAACGACATGTACATCTCCAGCATGGGGAACTCCACCAGCAATGAGTTGGAGGCCAGCCTTCGGCGCTCGGGCCGTACCCTGGACATGACGTTCTCCTACACATACAGCAAATCCATTGACACGGCGTCTTCGCTGGGCGATGACGTCGATCCCTACAACTTCCGCCGCACGAGGGCACTGTCCTCGTGGGATATGAAGCACAATTTCGTTTCGACCTATCGCTACGATCTCCCGCTGGCTCGTTTCTTCGGCCGTGCGAAAGGATTCGCGGATGGCTGGGCTTTTTCCGGGATTGTTCGCGCCACCAGCGGGCTGCCGGTGACGTTGCACTCCGACGGGGACAATTCGTTGTTGGGCAGCATTCCCAACGGTGTCAACAATCACAGCATCGATCTGCCCGACTATAACGGAGCCCCATTGCACCTGAACGGAAATCCGCGCAACGGGCAACCCTATTTTGACACCTCGTCGTTCAGCCTGAACCAGCTAGGAGAGCCCGGCACTGCGTCGCGCCGGTTCTTCCATGGTCCTGGAGCTGTGAACTTCGATCTGGCTTTGTTGAAAACGTTTACTGTATCCGGCGAAAGGACACTGCAATTTCGCATCGAGGCTTTTAACGCCTTCAATCATGCGCAGTTCTTTGGTCCCACGGCTGTGGACGGCGGCATCACGACGCCTTTATTCGGGCAGGTCGTCAATGCCGCCCCGCCAAGAGTGATGCAGGCAGCACTGAAGTTCCTGTTCTGATCCTGTAGGAGGAATGTATCGCGTCGTCGCCATCTTTTTTCTGTTGTGGACACTTGCGGATCTCACTGTTCCGCAAGTGTGCATGTCAGATTTCGACGCGCCTGCAAACGGTGCAGGCGCGTCGAACGGCGCGTATCACCAGGACGATGACTGCTTTTGTTGTTGCAGCCACGTTATGTCTTCCTCGTCCGTTCTTATCGAAAGATTGAAAGCCGTCTCCTCTGTTGAAAAAGAGGCCGACGGCGTCGTGCCAAACAGTCCAATCAGCACTCCGTTCCACCCTCCTCGCATCTGACAGTTCGCCTGCCTCCAGGCGAGCCTTCGACGCAGCGGGAAGGACCTCGCTTGAGAAGCAATGAATCTTCGGCCCGAGTTCTGAAGATTTTCTGAATTCTTGTTATATATTTGTTGCCATTGCAGTTGGCGCTATAAGAGTCAACGGCGAGATGGTCTCAGAATGACATGAATGCTAATCGAAAGTATCGTTTCATCCTCAAGCTGAACAGTGTTGTTGCCGTGATAGTTGGATTACTCTTTTTCCGGTCGATCGCCGGTTCGGCCAGTGAATTCCAGAGGCACTTAGGACAGCCCGGCTTCGTGCAGGAAGTTCGAATTCAACTATTAGGAGACACCAACTCGGCTATGGCTGGGGTGGAAGTTGCTCTCATGAGTTCTGGTTCTCCCGACGCGCGAGCAATTACCGATGCATCCGGCACTGCGAGATTGACCGAAGTGGCTGCCGGCGAATACACGTTGGTAATCAATGCCGCAGAAAAGGAATTATATCGCGATCAGTTTGAAATCAAGAGTAATGACAGTGCGGGGTCGTCGGTTGTCCACGTGCTAGTTCCGATAAAGACCGTCAACTCGAATGCCGCTAGCCGCATTTCCTTGAACGAACTGAAAGCGCCGAAAAAGGCCCAGGTCGAATACGCGGCGGCGATTGCCCGGGTCTGGGGACATGAATACGAGATGGCTCTACAAACGCTGGATCAAACGTTAACGATTTATCCCCAATATGCAAAGGCACATAATGCGCGCGGCGTCGTCCTTGGGTTGATGGATCGGCCGAGAGATTCGGAAATCAGCTTCCGTGCGGCCATTCAACACGATCAAAGTTTCGCTGAACCGCATTTCAATTTGGGAAAGCTGCTACTCGAATCAGACCGCGCTAAAGAGGCACGGGACGAATTGCAAAAAGCAGTCAGTCTTAAAAGCAGTTTGCCTGCAATTGAACTGCTGATCGACGCGATGCTGAGGATTCATGAGGAGACATCGGCTGTATCTATCGTCCGGTCTCTTCATACGCGAGGCCTGGAACATCCGGCAGAATTTCACCTGGAAATTGCAAGAGAGTTGGAAAGACACGGTATGTCGGATATGGCCATCCAACAGTATACGCTTTCGTTCCAGGATCATCCCTCCGAGCTAGAACGGCGCGATGCTGAAGGAGCACTTTCCCGAAGTCGGAATAATAAATAATCCTGTGCTGGTTTTATTTGTCAACCCGTCCCAGCGCGATGAGAAGTATCGTCTTGTCCCGGCTGACAAGCTCAACTCCTCGAGGTCTTGTTACGTGAGCTTAGGTTTACTGCGTAGACCAAGCCAATGAAGGTCACGACATCTCCGGTGCCTGGATTTGCGATCGCTGAAGCGGCGCGGGACTCCAACTCTTCGATCTCAGATTCAAGGACAAACGGTGTGGCTTGCTTTGTTTCTGCCATTTTCTTCTCCAGCTTCAATGCCAGGATCGAGCTACTAACGGTCTATTTTGGCTGCTACAGGTGACTGGCCCCGTAGTCTCTCTTTCAACCGTAAACGCGTCATCGGCGCAGAAATCGGCCCACGTGAAGTGAGATATAGGAGGAAACAGGTGAGTTTGTCTCAGTGAGACGTCAATTCCTTATGAAGCCATGATCGTGCAAATGCCCATTCGCGCTTGACCGTAGCCGGGGAGACATCCAAGGCTGTAGCGGTCTCCTCGATAGAAAGACCTCCGAAGAATCGAAGTTCAATGATTTGGCATTGCTGTGAATCGATTTTCGCGAGGCGCGTGGAGCGTTGACAACAATCGTCCATCCGCTGTACGGTTGTTCAAGGCTCGATGCAGCCTGCCGCTTGCGCCTCGATTCGAGGTACGGTGAATGCATCCACTCCCGAAGATCTAATCCTTAACCGCTCGGCGAACGGATCAGTAATGCAAGCGCTGATCATCCTCAGGTTCGCCGTGTACGGAGGATTCAGAATCATGCTCACATACAAAGACGCCAAGATGATGGCGAGATCTCTTCGAGACGCCCTGGGAAATCGCAACGTCCTGCTCTCGCACGGCGATTGCCTGGAAATCGTTGCGCGACAATTAGGGCTGGCGGATTGGAACACGCTCGTCGCCAAATTGCCTGCCGAGGAAGAGCGACACACACGAACGCGACGTCGTGATACTGCATCGCCGACGACACATACATCGAGTTCCAGGACAGAAGATGTGCCCGCACCTTCGCTCAGCGGAGTCGAGACTTCGGCGAAGAAGGATGAAACGGCCGAGACCACAACAATCGGCGTACCGTGGACGACGTGCTCTTTCTGTGGCAAATCGCAGCCTGAGGTGCGAATTCTTTTCGGCGGGTGCGGAGGTTGGGAAGGTTTTCGCGCACGCCGAAATCCGGAAAGCGGCGAGAGAAGTAATGTCTTCATCTGCAACGAATGCACCACGCTCGCCACGCAGATCCTTGCGCGGCCCGTCACTATCGCCAAGGAATCTGACGCGACCGGAAATCCTTCTGCCACACAGTGAACGTCGGCTCATTCCAGGTCTTTCCTGATACGTCGCTCCGTACCATAGCGATTGCTGTGGTACGGAGAGAACGCTGAGACGAAGAGGAAAAGGCTCTGCAGGAAAGCTCGACCTGTCGGATTTCCAATCTACGGTTTCGCGGTTTTACGATCACTTGGCGTCAACTCCTTCTCCCGGCGGATCTCAGAAACACATCAATCCTGTCGGTTTGCAATACTGAAAAAATTGAACGCGCTTGGAGCAGGTCTGAAGTCCGCCGACGCAGCGTACGTCTGGGGCTTTGTGTCATTTTAGAATGGCCCTAACTGTGGGATTCATGGAAAATCTCACCAGAATACTTAACAGCCGTGGCCGGGGAGGTTTTGATTGAGAACAGCCATTTTTGGTGTTTGTGCCTGTGTGGCATTTGCGTGTGCTGCGTTCCCTCAAGATCGAATTCTGACGAGGCCAGAGGCCACCCGGCCTGTTCCGCGCGCGATTGACGGTAAGCCAGACCTTTCCGGAGTATGGCTTAGGTCACGTGTGGTTGATCCGGGAAGCCCAGAGATGCTGCCGTGGGCAGCCGCCCTCATGCAGCAACGTAAGCTCGACAATTTTAAAGACATGCCTTCGGCGAGGTGCCTACCGATGGGCATAGATCTCATTGGCCCCCAGCTGGCAAAGTTCATTCAAACGTCGGCAGTATTGGTGGTAATTCAGGAGTCTCCAGTGCCAGGGACGATCCAAATTTTCTTAGATGGCCGCGATCATCCGAAAAACTTGCTGCCTACTTGGCGGGGACATTCTGTCGGGCGATGGGAAGCAGATGCATTGATCGTAGACACTATTGGTTTCAATGACGTGAGCTGGCTTGATGGTTTAGGTCGGCCGCGCACTACGAAGCTGCACGTCATACAACGCATCCGCAGAGTGGATTTTGACCATCTCGAGATAGAAACCACTGTTGATGACTCAGGAACATTCGTAAAGCCGTGGCCGGCTCGGGCCGTTTCGGATCTAGCTCCAGGAGAGGAAATCCAAGAGGTCATCTGCAACGAGAATAACCAGTACTCAAAATAAAGCGAAGGTCACTCACATTCATGTGGTCCTGTAGTCGGTATGTCGGACAAGTGATTTAGGCCTTGGAAGCCATTTACTCGCCAAGGGAAATCTTGCTCCGCGCCATTTCGACGACGGAGGTTGCTGCCCTTCAGGCTATCGCCCGTGCCAGGGCGATACGTTCCGACTGTTCCCAGTTCTCTCGCGGCTCGGCAGCCGCACGTGCGAACATCCATAATCGAACGCGCTCATGATCAACACCAAGGAGATCGGCGAAGTCGTTGATCGTCGCGTCTGTATTCGAGCGAAGTCTTTGGGAGCAATTGAATAGGTGTTGCGTGGCATCGAACGCCGGATCTCCGAGGAACGGCTTCGGGTCAATAGCGAGCCATGGTTCACGCTGTGCTCGCAGAACATTTCCCGCGTGAAGATCCGTCGCCAACAGAACCGTCGCTGACGAGTTGCGCGGTAGTTCTTCAAACAGGCGGAGACCTTCTTGGACGAGGCCAGCGTCAGGCCAACGGTCTATTTCGGCCAACGTTTCCTTGCCCCAATATGCCATCAAATCCGACAAGGGGCGAAATGGGTGCGGCGCCAACGGCAATCGCCAGAGCCGACGCAGGATGTATGCAATCACGCGATCCTGTTCCGACTCCGGAACAGTACGAAGTACGGATCCAGGTTCGCAACGCTCAATCAGCATCGCACCGAGACCCTCATCTGCATCAATGAGACGCACTGTGGGATCTCCGTTCCAGAAGCGAAGACCGTGAATTTCGTGCTCGCCCTCCATGTGGGGCATGCCGACCTTGAGGACAGAGGAGTTTCCGTCGGCTTGCGTCACGGTTGTCACCCAGGCGGCGCTAACTTCATCATCGAACGGAGTGCCAAGCGTGAGGGCCCATTGCTCTAAAAGGTTTCGCACGATACCGGGGAGTCGAGCAAGCCAGTCCATCCGCTCAGGCGCTTTTCGACAGTTATCTGCGAGCTGCTGTGAAACTCCGCGCATCATGCATTTATCGTACTTCGCGAAGCAAATCAGTCGCACGATCAAGTCTCGGGGTGAAGTGCGAGCTATGTGTTCAAATCTCCGTATATCGGCGAAGCTCCGCATCTGAGGTCCGAGAAGTCGCGTTGTACCGTGCGATGATTTCGATCCTTTTTGGCTACGGTTTGCGACGAGCCGAGACCGTCGAACTTACGGCTAAGGATTGCAAATTCGAGAAGACCATTGGGTGATTGCCGACCTCATGGGCAAGAAGAAACATGTACGGACTGTCCCGGCCCCGGCGTGGGCAAAGACCGCAATCGATGAATGGGTCAGTGCGAGCGGAATCACGGATGGAAAAGTCTTTCGGCGAATTAATAAAAACGGCAAGGTTTGGGGCACGGCTTCACTCCCAAGACGGTAGCCGAAAGATACTTGGGTTGCAAACAGAAGCTACAGCGCGGCCGACCAAGTAGAGGTCGAAGCGACATCTATATAGCCGCGGATTTTCGATCAACGCTGAAGCCGGAACGATTCCTTGCCAGGCGTCCCCGCGGACGTCAGGCGACAAGTTCATGCTTCCGTTTTGCGGTCCATTACGCCAGACGGATCTCGTCCATCTCTGTAGTGACACGTTGGACCACAAATGCTATCCGGTTTCCAGGCCCATGCAGTCATTTACGGCGTGTCGACCCTAAGACGGGTATGTAATTGAATCCGACTCGTGTTTAATAACCGGCGGAGTACTGCGAAACTGTGGCCGAATGGTCGCAAGACTAGCCCGAAGTTCCCGCTCGCGCGAATCAGGAAGAGGCATGAAATCAGGGGGATGAATCGATTTGAGCGATCAGGCTACTGGGTACAGTTCAGCGCAATGAAAGCTGGAGCAGATCAAAAGCGCGCTGTTGCAGGACAGTGGGTGTCGTAAGGATCTGGATCGTGCTGTTATTCATAACGGCGGTGTTCTTGGTGATGGTGCCCAAGTCGGCCATTAGAGTTTGAAAGCTGTGAACGGGGTTGCCGTCGTCGGTTTGTTTGGAACGAACCTTCTGAAGAGCCTTGGGCGAACGGACTGCCGGAGCAACGATGGACTGCCGTTCGGCCTGTGCAGTAGCACGGTCGTGGTCATCAAACAAAATCGGAGCCAAAGCGTGCCGCATGTGCCATTGGACATAGTAAGCGAGCATGCACAAGAACACATGAGCCCGAACCCGATTGGCCAGATGATGATGAATCGGACGAACCTTCAGATCGACGGATTTCATACTGCGAAAGGCTCGTTCGACGCTGGAGAGACTTTTGTAGTGAAAAACAGTTTGTTCGGCGGAAGCGACTTCCGTTTGGACGGATGTGCGGATCACGTAGATGCCGTCCAGAGCGGCTTCCGCGTCGATCTGCGCCTGCTTGCGCTGATAACGAAGGCCGGTATCCTCAATAACAATGTCGAAGTGTTTGCCCACTTTGTAACGGCCGATCACCTTACCGACAGCCATGCCAATCGCATCCTTGCCGCGTAGCGGTTTTCTCGGGCGTTGGGTCTGCGCTTGAATCTTGACGAGCTCTTTTTCTGTCGCTGCCAGCAGTTCGTCTCGTTTGCGGGCACGATCGGCGGCCAGCAGCGGATTGCGGCAGGCAATGAGCCGTTCTCCAGGATAGTCGGGGTGGGAGATCTCGGCCAGGTCACGCTCATCAAACAAGGAAAGTTGTAAGGCTCCAGAGCTAACGAGCGCTTGAATCTGCGGTGCACGCAAAGCCGTGATCCAATCGATGCCTTCGGCCGGCTGTAGATCTTCGCGAATGCGGGCATTGGTCAACATGCCGCGATCCCCCACTAGGATGACGCGTTCCAGCTTGAAACGCTTCCGCAATTTGCTCACCTGTGAGGCCACCGTCTTGGGATCGCCGGTGTTGCCTTCGAAGACTTCAACGGCGATAGGACAGCCTTCCGCGTTCGCCAATAATCCGAACACGATTTGCAGATTGCCGCTCCGCTCATCGCGCGAATGCCCTAAACGCGCCAACGGGCAACTCCGTCCTTCGAAATACGTGGAACTCACGTCGTAGAGCACCAGAGTGCCGCCCGAAAGATGACGTTTGGCCAATCGATCTTCGATACGGCTTTGCCGCGCGAATAACCAATCCATCGCCTCGTACAAGTCATCAGCTGTCGCCGATTCCAACTCCAGCGTTTCCAAGAGGGTCGTCGTCGCCGTTTCGGAGTCCAATCCTCGCGCGGTCGCCAACTTAGACTGCGGGTCCAAAATCCGTGCCGCCACCATGGCCAAACTCAACTCGCGATCCGGTGACCGCGTGGCATCGATCAATTGCGGAAGTCCCAGCTTCCGCATGGCGCCGACGACAGCAGCCACATGACCATGAGGCAGCGAGCGGATAATCTCCAGACTTCCGCTGTCGGAGGAAAACGTTTCGCCTTTCAGCACACGCCGCAGCGCTTCGATCTGCTCGGCCGGCCAGTCGGAAATGTTGGCCAAGGTGCGTTTGCGCACCTGGCCGTCTTGCCGAAACGATTCCCGCAGCAGAATCGCAGGTGGTGAGTTGCGATTGGGAATGGTTGCCACATACATGGTCACCATTATCCATATCAGGGGACCCGAACGCGAATAGTGAGGCTCCCAATCAGGTATAGCCCGGCTCTACGCTTGCTGCGCCCCAACCTGCGAACACGGGCAGGCCTGACGAATCGGCCTTGGCGATATTGAGGACTTGCTGGCGCTACTGGGCTAGGGCGCTATTACGAATCAACTGGTGGATGAACTCAGACCATGTCGTAAAGCATTCCTCACATTCCTTAAGATGATTAAACTCCTCCAGGTCAAATATTCTGTCGTCAGCCGAGGCCACCTCCAGAAGGCGCCTCATTGATACATGCTCTCGCATACAGCGGGACTATTGCCGATTCGCAAAAGAAGTTCTGTGCAATCTCGCACACACGCAGGCCTGTGACCCACAACGGGATTTTGATGGTACCGTTTTGGAGGTATACCTCCTGGTTTTTCACAAATGGGCCGGCGCCCTTCACGCGAATCGCGTGAATAAATACCCCATCCACAATCAATTACTTGCACGTTGGTGAAGCGCTCGACGCAAAAAATATCCCACCGCGCTCGCACCGAAATCGCCGGCGCCTGGCTGACTCGTGATCGTTAAAGCTGCGAAATGCACGAATTGCCGTGAGATTCTTGAAAGGGCTCTTATCGAAGCCCAACCTAACAAGCTTCCTAAACCAATTTGACACGAACCGCATACCGAATGAGCGAGGCGGTAGTTTGCACACCGAGTAGCCGCATGATTTCGTATTTGTGCGCTTCCGCGGTTCTTGCGGAGATTCCCATCAGAGCCGCGGCTTCCTTCATTGTTTTTCCTTCGGCAAGCAACTGCAGCACTTCGCGCTGCCGCACGGTAAGTGGCATTTCGGGAGATGCCGCTCGTCGATGACCGACTGTCATCAGCGATGAAATCAGGTCGCCGGCGAGAAGGGGAGTTATATACGTCTCACCGTTAGCGACGGTTTGAATCGCCTTCACAAACTCCTCCGCGTCACACACCTTGAGTACGAAGCCGGAGGCTCCAGCGCGAAAGGCCTCTTCAACGAGCTGAAGGTCCGAGTGCATCGAAAGAAACAGAATTTTGGCTGAACAACGTTCCTTTTGGAGAATTCGTGTGGCATCGATGCCATTGAGGGACGGCATCGCGATATCCATAACAATCACATCGGGCCGCTTCTGCCTGGCCATTTCGATCAGACTGCGTCCGTCGCGGGCAGTTCCAAGCACATCGAAATCCTGCTGCAGAAGATGAACCAGAACATCCAGTAACATCACGTGATCGTCGGCCAGTAAAACGCTTGTGCGACTCATAATTGCTTCCTGTCACTGCTAGCACCAGGATCATCGAGTCGCTATCGACGACAAATACCTTGGTTTCTCGATCCGATCAGCGTCTTGCAACGCAGAATTGGAGGTCCGAATGTCGAATTCTGTGCGACGGCAGTTGCCACCGTCATAGACCTCCTAGTCTAGTTACGGTTTAGACCCCGATTTTCGTCAAAGCTATGTAACAAAAGCGTTTAATCTTTATTCCTTGTTGATTTCTGCTTTTGGGGCGCCCGTATATTTTCTATTTTGTTGGAATATTTACTGGTAGAGTCGTCAGGTAATCGAGGTATTTATCGATCTAACTTTCAGGGATTCTGATTTCTTGTGGTGATTCAGGAGCCTGGCGATGAGAACAGTTCTATTTGTCGACGATGATAGCGACCTCTGCCAGATCATCGAACTCATGTGTCAGTCGCTGCCCGGAGTCGAGTGCATCTGCGTCGGTTCCATGTCGGCCGTGCTGAAGAGGGCAGAGCAGGTCGAGCGGACAAGCCTGGCGATTCTGGATGTCAATTTGGGCTCCGGCGAACCGAGCGGAATCGAAGTTTGTCGCTGGTTGAAAGGGCATAATTATCGCGGCAGAATCGTTTTCCTTTCCGGACATGCCAGAATGGATCCCCGAGTCGGCGAGGCAGGCGGGATCTCTGGCATTGACTTTTTCCAGAAGCCAATGGGTTTCGATCAAATCGAAGCACTGCTCCTTGGAACCGACAAGTGATCGAAAAGGGGCAGTTCCAACAGCTTTGGAATAAGCGGCTACGTCTGGAAATCTGGTACTCATCCGTGACCATCTCGGTCCTGATATTCATGTCCCAGCTTACGGCGCTTGAGGCCGATCATCATATTCTGGGCAGGCCGTTCTTTGTCCTCCGGCTGCCTTATCTTTTCGCCGCGGCCTTCTGTCTGATCGTTTTGATGCTCCAAAGAGAAAAGCTCAGTGTTCGGGCAATTCAGCGAATCACGGTCGCTTTGACGCTGGCAGCGTTCCCCTTCATTTGGATTTCCCACTCGGCCTATGCCAATTCTCAAAGTCAGTGGGTTCCGTTTTATGGGTTCCAAATAGCCGCATTAGCTGTAGCGACACTTCGCTATGGCAACGGCGTTCGACACAATGTTTTCCTGCTTACGGCCATCATGATCGAAGCGGCAGCCTTCTGGTTGCGTTTCCACTTGGGGAGTGATCGGCTACTAGCCCAATCCGGCTATATATGGAATATTCTGCTCACGGGTCTCTGTGCAACGATACTGCTCATCGCTCGCTACCAGTATGAACGCACGGTTCGAAAGCTGGTTGAACTGGAGGCACTCGCTGCCACGACGAAAATGACAGCCAGTGTCTTCCTCACTGTGAGAGATCGGGCAAATTCTCCGCTTCAAACTCTGGAGATCGGGCTCGCGCTTCTGAAGCTCCAACAACCGGAAAATCCACTTTCGGCCGCACTTTCGGGCGCCTTGAAGAAACTCGAAGATCTGCACGCAATATTCAAAGCCAGGAGGGCCCAAATCGATTGGAGTCAAGCCGAGGCGCTCGCAGATCTCGAGTGGTTTAAAGAAAAATGACGGCACTGGTTGAGTGACTCACGGGAGTCTCAGACGGCAGAGGAGCCGCCCATCGGATAATTCGGTCAGGCGCTATGTGGCCATGGGGGTCACAGACCAACGGATCAACCTTTCAAGACGCCAGGCAACTGAATAAGAGATTATTGCGCGGGGAGCTCTTCAGCGCACATCCGTGTTATCTCGCTAAATTTGATATCCCAAGCGCACGACACCTCTCTGGCACTTTTACCGCTCTTCAGTTAGCGGGTAGTCGGTAAACCGGAAAGTTGAAGACCAGAGGGAAGCTAATGTCTACCGCATTTCTACCGCGTTAACACGTTTTCCCAAGCTGGCAAATGGGCCTTTCCGGCCGCGAAACGCGATGAAAGAAACAGCGTCTTTCGACCCTGGACGTCATGGGTTCGATTCCCATTTACCGCTCTTAGAATAAATAGATTAGCGCCTCGTCTGTCGGTACCGTTTCCGTCAATTTCCGAATCCAAAGGACCTCATTGGTTGCTCCTGCCAAGCATTGGGAAAACCGCTTTCCGAAACGTCATTCATTCTGGTCGGGGCCGACTCTTTACCGGGCACCTCGACTCAAGCCGCTCAATCTTGCACCACCGCGAAGGGAGACGACAAGAATCGTTCAGTCGGCCGAACAGGTTAGAGCCTTCATTTAGTTAGCGCATATATATAAGGTTGGGTCGTTTCCCGCCCGGAATCACTTGAGTTGTCGTAAACATTCAGGATTTTTCCAGTTCTTCAAACCGAAATTGGTCCATCGTAACGAAGTCGCGCTAACGAGATGGGGGGCCGAATGAAGACCGTTTGCGGTCAACTTATCATTATTTGTTTACGGATTTGTGCGTGGAACTTCACATCTTTCCTGCTATAACGCGGAAACGCGGACTCGCGACCTAAGCTTGCAAGAGGAAGAGTGCATGCACGACTGCTCGACCAATTCTATGGAACGGGTGGTGGAAGCTTTGCTTTTACACCGCGGCCAACTGACGGAAATTGAGGCTGCACGACTGGTTGGTATCAGTGCCAGTTGGTTTCGACATGATTTCAAACGGCAGACTCGCATCAGTTTCCGCACTGCACGGCTACACGCAAAAATGGCATCCGGTGTCGACCTCCTGGAAAGAACAGCGCTCACGATCACTGAAATTAGTACGCTTCTCGGCTATTCGGACCGTACTAAGTTTGAGAAGACATTCAAGAAGTTCAATGGATTGACCCCGACTGTGTACAGGCAAGTGTGTGCCGGTTCCGCCACCTCAAACCCTCCGCTTTGAGGCCGATCCTCAATAATGCAGTCCGAATTTTTCGGAAACGACCACTCAGGGCATCGACACATGACGGAGGGCCTGCTACCGTCCGAATGTACCGCTCGAACGTTAGCAGCCGACGAAGGTCAAGCTCGGTCGCGTACGCAGGACGCACCCATTGCACGATCACGGAACTGTTCCAGTACGGAGGTGGTGTCGTGGCCATGTTGAAAGTACGACTGTTTGGCAGATTCAAAGTACAGGCTAATGGTCAGGAAGTAGATTGCTTTCTCTCGACAAAAGCCAGAGAACTGTTTTGTTACCTGTTGCTGCACCGCAATCGGCCGCATCCGCGGGAGTCCCTGGCAACGCTGTTCTGGGGTGAATGCACACCCGAGCAGACGAGAAAATATATGCGGCAGACATTATGGCAGCTGCAAACTGCTCTGCATCAACTACCGGGCGACGAATCTCTAGATGTGATGCGAGTTGAAAAAGGATCTGTACAACTCGATCCCGGCCGTGATCTTTGGCTGGATGTGGACGACTTCGAGCAGAGCTTTTTACCGGTCAAAGGCTTGCCCGGAGAAAAGATGGACGCGCCATGCGCTACCGCGCTGCGAAATGCAGTGTCCTTATATGAAGGAGATTTGCTGGAGGGCTGGTATCACGATTGGTGTCTATATCACCGGGAGAGACTGGAGAACACGTATTTTGCGATGCTGGACAAATTGATGGCGTATTGCGAACTGCATGAAGAGTACGAGGCCGGATTTGCCTACGGCGAACGTTTGCTGCTGCAGGATCGCGCCAGCGAGCGAACCTATTGCCGATTAATGCGGATGCGCTATTTTGCCGGAGATCGAGCGGGAGCTTTGCGCGAATTCCAGAGATGCGAAACGGCCTTGAAAGAAGAACTTGGCGTTGCACCGGCGAAACAAACCGTAGAGCTTCGGGAGCAGATTTGCGGCGATTTCCTGAATACGCAACACTCGTCAGCGCCGGAAAAAACGCGGACTTCATTTCCCGCAGTCAATCAACCCGAACCCGGCCGTCCGCTTTTGACCGGACTGCATAAACTACGATCCATGCTGATCGAGATACAACGCCGCCTTGAACTCGATATTCAGGAAGTGAACAACATTCTAAATGTCGAACCCAGCTCTTCCGCCAAGGACAAGCATTAGCTGATTCCGCAGCCAGTTGTGAAAGCCCGATTCCTTTCGGGCTTTTTCTAATTACCCCGAAAAAAAGACAGTACAGAAGACAGGCGAAAGACGCCACAAAGACGCAGGCAATTTAGTCTTGCACGCGATGTCAATTAGCACCACGCCAAGCAGTGGGTGTCAGGTGCCGGAACCGGAGTCGTTCATCGTCAAAATCTGGGTCGAGCAAGGCGATCGCGACTCAAGCTCGGTTCAGTGGCGCGGTAGCGTGACACACGTGCCAGGAGGCGAACGGCAAAGCATAAGTGATGTCACAGAGATTGCGGTGTTGATCATGGAACATCTGCGAGAGATGGGCGTGCAGTTCGGAATGAAATGGAGGATCTGGCTATGGCTGTTCCGTCGGTAGCGCCCGCGCCTGCTGCGCCGAAGCAGCAGTTGTCGCCACTTGACCGGCTGCTACCTGCACTCAATCGTCTGGACGTCATGCTCGAATATGCCCTGCGGAGCATGGACCAGGCCGGGTCTGGAGAAGGTGCGAACAGTTTTCGCGGACTTTATGTCAGCCGCAATGAAGTCGAAAAACTGCTTCAAAGGAAGCCTGCGGCCACACCGTTTGAAGTAATGGCCGCTTCGGACGAAGCAAATGAGGCACTTCAAGGAAGTTCACCGCTCCGGTGGATTATCCATGAATTTCAATTGAGCTCGTTTGATGCCGATGTCCTGCTATTGAGCCTGGGCCCCGAAATCGATCTCCGTTACGAAAAAATCTACGCCTACTTACAAGATGATGTAACCCGGAAACGCCCGACGGTAGAGCTAGCTCTCAATTTGCTCTGCACGTCGACAGAAGAAAAGGTGAGCAGGCGAGCGCATTTTCATCCGGACGCACCGCTCGTCCGCAACGAACTTATCCACATTGCTCCGGACCAGAACGAGCCGAATGCTCCTTTTCTTGCGCACGCAATTCGAATTGACGATCAGATCGCGCGGGTAATTCTGGGGGACGCGACGATCGATCCACGACTGATTTCCTTTTGTGAGTTTGTGAATCCCGGCCTCAAAAGAGCCGTAATGCCATTCGAGTCGGAGCTTGTGCCGGTGCTTACGCGGCTTGCGACTCAATCCCGTTCCCGGGCATTTCGTGCCTATTTCCAGGGGCCTGGCGAAACCGAAAAGCAGATCGTTGCAGAAGGGTTGGCTGCGGCACTCGGAACCGGATTGGTGAAGATTCGCGTCTCCCGAATTAAAGAAAAGGATGAATTCCCCTCCCTCTGGAGGTTGGCGTTACGGGAAGCGCGCATGTGTGGTGCGACGCTGTATGTCGCCGGTGTAGATGAAATCGAGGGGCCGGAAAGCGTCTTGCGGCGACAGCAGCTGCAGGACGGATTGGCTGGTTATCGCGGCGCCGTGATTTTAGCGGGGCGACGGTCCTGGGAGTCACAGCAGTTCAACGGGATGGCCATCACTCCGATCGATTTCGAGACCCCGGATTATGCGACTCGGGTTGCGCTGTGGAAAACGAACCTTGAAAATGTTGCTGCCGATGTTGATCCTGCCGTTGTCCGAACCCTTGCCGGGCGATTCAAGTTAACGGCCGGACATATTGCACAAGCGGTTGCATCCGCAACGATCGCGGCGCAATGGCGCGAAGCATCCATCCGAACAACATCTTCCGATACGAGCGACAAAGAACAGCTTGAGGCCCCTTCTCTGGGAGATTTGACGGCTGCGGCGCGCGCACAGTGCGGTCAGGAACTGACTGTACTCGCTAAAAAGCTTCAACCCAAATACGAGTGGGAAGACATTGTTTTACCCCTGGATCAGATGGATCAGCTGCGTGAAATTTGCGCGCAGGCGGAGAATCGGCACATCGTTTACGGCGAATGGGGATTCGAGCAAAAGCTTTCACTGGGCAAAGGATTGAACGTTCTTTTCTGTGGGCCTCCAGGAACTGGAAAAACGATGGCGGCCGAAGTGATTGCTTGCGAGTTGCAACAGGATATTTATCGCATCGATCTCTCGCAGGTAGTGAGCAAGTACATTGGCGAGACCGAGAAAAATTTGCATCGTATCTTTGCAGCAGCTGAAAACAGCAACGGCATTTTGTTCTTCGACGAAGCCGACGCGCTCTTCGGCAAAAGATCCGAAATTCGCGACTCGCACGACCGTTACGCGAACATCGAGATCTCCTACCTTCTGCAAAAAATGGAGGAATACGCCGGCGTAAGTATCCTTGCCACGAATCTGCGACAAAACCTCGACGACGCTTTTGTGCGCCGTTTGCAATTCATCATCGAATTTCCCTTTCCCGACGAAGAATACCGGCGCCGCATATGGGAAAGAGCCTTCCCGAAGGAAACACCTTTGGGCGAGGACGTGAAGTTTGAAGTTCTCGCGCGGGATGTCCGGCTTGCAGGTGGAAGCATAAAGAACATGGCATTGGCCGCGGCATTTTACGCGGCCGCAGCAGGCGATCAGGTACGGATGAAGCACTTGATTCAGGCGGCGCACCGGGAGCATCAGAAGCTGGGGCGTTCCTGGAACAGCAGCGAACCGCAGTTGGTTAAGACGGCGGTGAAATGATGGAGCGAGAGAGTGATTGACGATTTAAGCAGAACTCTGAAGGCTGTGCTGCATGATCCGTCTTTCGCCGCAGTATTTCCCGAGTTGAACGCCGCAGAGATCGTGTTTGATCGCCCGCTCGATCCCTTCACGCCGACGAACACCACGGTTGACGTCTTCCTGTATGACCTGCGAGAAAACCTGGAATTGCGCTTGAACGAACCGGCAATGACGAGGGTAGGCAATCAGGTTGTGACCAGTCCGGCAGCGCTGCGATTGGCGTGCTCATATCTGGTGACAGCGTGGCCAGTGGGCGGAATGGATCTTTCGCTTCAAGAACACAAGTTATTGACTCAAGTACTGCGCGTCCTTTCGCACTATCCCATCATTCCGCCGGTTTTTCTTCAGGGGACGCTTGTTGGACAAGATCCGCCCCTGCCAATGGTGACACTGCACCCGGATGCGCTCAAGAACCTGGCAGAGTTCTGGAGTTCACTGGGAAGCAAGCTGAAACCGTCTTTGACGGTGACAGCGACGATCAGCGTGCCCGTCTTCGCCGATGTGAGCGATTACATCGTGTATACGCACAACACGATTTACGCGCCTGGTATGACTGCTCCGGCAGAAACCTTGATTCAGTTCGGCGGGCGGGTAATCGACAACAATTCGAAGGCGCTATCCGGAGCTCTTGTGGACATTCTCGACATGGGTTTGCGCGAAACAACGGACGACGCAGGGCAATTCAATTTTCCAAATGTGACAGCCGGAACGCATAGTGTGCGAGCTCTTGCGACCGGTTTCAAAGCAAACACAAAAGCAGTAACCGTACCGGATCTGCCGGACAACTACGTGATTCAGCTGGCGCCGCTTTAGGGCGATCGAAAGGAGAATAGAGGCACATGACTACGTTCGCATTTCAAACAAAAGGGAAAGCGCCCGGAGTTTACGTTCAAGAGATTACACTGCCCGGCCCGATTGCGGGTGTGAGCACGAACATCGCAGCGTTTGTGGGGCCGGCGAAAATGGGGCCGCTATTGACGCCGACACCGCTGACGAGCGCGCAGCAATTCTTCAGCATTTTCGGCGATTATGTGGAATCGCCCTACCGTGTGTACGCCGCACATGCGGTCGATGGATTTTTTGCCGAAGGTGGAACGCAATGTTATTTCGTGCGCGTAGGGACCGGTGTTGCCGCAAGCCTCGCGCTGATGGACGGTGGAACGCCGGCGCAACCGGTGCTCGTCGTCACAGCGAACGCAGAGGGAACCGGCGGTAACGCAACGACCGTAGAAGTCGATGCCGTGAACGGAACCGCCACAACAGTGCTTAATCCGTCGGCAACGCCAAAAACGACAGCGGTAGACATGCTGAGCATCACCGTGATGACGCCGGGAGACCTGAAGGGATTCAAAATCGGCGACACCGTGACGGTAAAAGACGCAACGCACACGGATACTCCAACGATCAAGAGTCTGGATCTGACCGCCGGCGTGATTGGGTTTCAAGCAGCACTCGCTAATTCTTATACGAGCGGAACCATTGCCTACGCTGCAGGAACGATTGCCGCGGGAACAACACAACTTCCGGTCGCATCGACTGCGGGACTCGAACCCGGCACATACGTCCACATTGATAACGGGACAAAGCAGGAGGATGCGGTGATCGCGCTTGTGAATTCGATCGCAAGTACGATTACTCTCTCCTCCCCGCTTACGAACGCATACCCGTACGGAATGGGCGCGGCCGCAATCAATCTGACGCCACGCAGTTTCACGTTGATCATCGTGTCCGCAACGGCGGGCACGGAGACATTCGCAAATCTCTCGATGGATCCCCGCCACAGCAAGTACTTTGCAAACATCGTGGCCTCTAGTGCGGTCACGGTGGCGATGGCGGATCCGCCAAACACCACGTTGCCTCCAAACAACATGCCGGCGGCCCTTGCTGCGGCACATCTTCAGAACGGCGCGGCGGACAACCTGGCTGCAATCACGACCGCAAACTATCACGCGGGCATTGACACGTTAAAGAAAGTCTCGGACGTGAATCTTCTCAGCATTCCTGACGCGGCGCCGAACGGCGGCAGCTTCCCCTTCCACGCACCGGACACGCAAGACATCCAGGCTTACATGATCGCGCATTGCGAAAAGATGAAAGATCGCTTTGCAATTCTAGATTGCACGGAAGTGTCTGCGACGACGACGGATTTCAGTTCGCTTGTAACGCAGCGGCAAGGGCTGAGCTCGAGTAACGGTTACGGCGCCTTTTATTTCCCCTGGATTGCGATTTCGAATCCGCTGGGCAGCGGACGGATTTTTGTTCCGCCTTCAGGCCACGTTGGCGGAGTATACGCGAACAACGACAACAACTTTGGCGTGTTCAAGGCGCCGGCAAACGAACAGATCACGAATGCGCTGGCGACTGAAGTTGTGGTGACCGACGACATGCAGGGACCATGGAACGATATCGGAATCAATGTCATCCGCTCGTTTCCGAACGAAGGCGTCTTGATCTGGGGCGCAAGGACGATTGCGCCTCCCGACATCACCGCGTGGCGATTCGTAAACGTGCGCCGTCTCACGACCTTCATCGAAAAATCCATTCAGGAAGGGACTCGGTTCGCGGTATTTGAGCCGAACAATCTCCAGCTGTGGCAGCAGATCAAGCGACTGGTGACGGCGTTCCTCACAGACCAGTGGAACGAAGGCGCCCTGTTCGGAGATACGCCGGCACAGGCGTTCCGTGTGCAAGTCGATGAAGCGATCAATCCACCCTCGATTCGCGCACTAGGGCAGTTGGTGGTGCAAGTGACGATTGTTCCGACAACGCCTGCAGAGTTCATTGTGTTCCAGGTGATCCAGGACATAACGGGAACGAGTTTGCAGGAAACAACAACATAGGAGGCAGAACATGGCGCAGGATCCGTACAAGGGGTTTAGATTTCGCGTCGAGATCCACGGAATTCAACAGGCGGGATTCTCTGAATGCAGTGCCCTTACCTCACATATAGAAGTCATCGAGTACCGGGAGGGTGGTGATATTGCTTCGGTAAGGAAGCTCCCGGGAAAGACAAGCTACCCGGATATCACGTTGAAGTGGGGCATGACAGACAACCAGGAGCTGTATGCGTGGCACTTGCAGACGGTTCAGGGAAATATCCAGCGGCAAGATGGTTCCGTCGTTCAACTCGACGACGTCGGTAATGAAAAGCTGCGCTGGAATTTTTACAAGGCATGGCCAAGCAAGTGGGATGGGCCGACATACAGCGCGAAAGGCAACGATGTTTCGATCGAGACGCTGACGCTGACGTGCGAACGAGTGGAAAAAGCATAAACGCATTTCGCGAAACAAGAGTGCGCGAAATCGGGAGGTGATACGTGTTCCAGACGGAGTACGAATTCAAGCTGCCGTTCGGGTTCGTGGATGAGGAAGGATCGCTGCATCGCGACGGCATCATGCGTCTTGCAACAGCGGCGGATGAAATCCTTCCTTTAAAAGATCCGCGCGTCCAGGCCAATCAAGCCTATCTGGTGGTGATTCTATTGTCGCGAGTGGTGACGCGGCTTGGCAGTGTAGGGCAGATCACACCAAAAACGATTGAAGGCCTGTATGCGGCGGACCTCGAGTATCTCCAGGAACTCTACAACCGCATCAACCGCGGGGGCAAAACGAGTCGTGCGGCCGTGTGTCCGGAATGCTCGCACGCGTTCGAAACGGAGATGGCCTTCGAGGGGGGGTTGTAGGCTACCCCCTTCCCGCGCTGTACGAGGAGGTAGCCTTCGTTGCGTATCACTTTCACTGGCCAATGGAAACGATTGTGAATTTGGACCACGCGGAACGGCGGAGATGGGTTGGAGAGATTTCCGCAATCAATGAGCGACGAAATGGGCAGAAAAACAAAGAGCTGGAAGCGAATACCTTGTCTCGGTGAACGCGTTAAACGCCCTGAGTCGAAGCATGTCGACTGGGTGGCCGCGATTGCGAATCGGTTTGGTATGAGAAACGCCGCCGGGCGTGGATTTGCGAAGGCCAAACTGACTGATTTGACGATTCACGAATGGATTCGGCCGGGAAACAGTACGGCCACGATCGCATTGCATTACGACCAGAGGCAGTGGATTCAGAATGAATTCAAGGCCAACGAACGGATTCGGCCGGGAAACGCTACGGCCACGATCGCATCACATTACGACCAGAGGCAGTGGATTCAGAATGAATTCAAAACTGTGGTGATGCAGCAGCTTTTTCTTTCACAGGCAATCGTTGCGAAAAACGCGGGAAAGCCGGTCCCCCCGGCGTTAAACAAGCAACTTGAACGACTCTTTGCCGGGCCAGGCGAAACGAGACATGCGGTGGCCGTGCCTTCTGTCGTCAGGCAGTTCTCTCGATCTGCCTCGATGGCCGGAAATACGGAACGGCAGAGAGTCGGTTGGCCTCTGACCTTCGCCGGAACAAAAGCGAATCGGCGCCTGGATGCAAACAGCCTTGGGAGTGCCGATGTGGAGGAATCGATTCGCCTTGAAATGCGGGCCGCAAGGTTGGTGCAGCGGCATCAGCGAGTGGAGGTTGCTCGCGAGCGGATAGCTCGGGAGTTCGGGCCGGAGCCTTCGATGCAAAGTCCTGAAAGTCCAGCGAGTGAAGGGCACCGCTCAATGTCGCAAGCGAAGAGCCACGCGCTACAGGAAAGGGACGTCCAAGAACCCTCGCGAATGAGGGCGGCGCCAAATGGCGGAATAAATGTGACGCAAGTGGCGGACGAAGTGATGAAGCAATTGGATCGCCGCCTGATCGCAGTACGGGAGCGGATGGGAAGGATATAGGAGAACAACGTGCCCTTGGAACGAATCCAGATTCTGAATGAACAGACCGGTCAGAGCTTCCACGTGATGTTCAATCCGGAAGAGTACAGCCTGAACCAGGATAACAACTACGCGTCTCAGGCCATTCCCGGTCTGCAATCTCCCTTGCTTCAGTTTGTGCATGGAAATCTGCGGACGCTGGATATGGAACTGTTCTTTGACACATTTGAAGCAAAGCAGGACGTACGGAGCGAAACGCAAAAAGTAGTCGGGCTCCTGGACATCGATTCGGACCTGCATGCGCCGCCCGTTTTGCGCGTTACATGGGGATCGCTGGAATTTCGCTGCGTGCTGGCGAAAGCGGCCCAAAAGTTCATCAAGTTTTTCCCGAACGGACAGCCCGCGCGCGCTCGACTCAATGTGACATTCAACGAATACCTGGACGCTGCGACGCAAGTAGCCGTTGCAAATCTTCAGACCGCCGATTTCAGCAAGGTCTACGTGGTGAAACAAGGCGACACACTCAGCGGTGTGGCCGCAAAGTTCTATGAGGATGCGACCAAATGGCGGCCGATCGCATTGACGAACGGAATTGTGGATCCGCTTTCCATCACAGCCGGTCAGCAGATCTACATTCCACCTCTGCCGTATACCGACGCATCAACAGGTGTGGTGACGCAATAAATGGCACGCTATACACAATTCGCCCCTCAGTTCACCATGCAAATCGGCGATGCAAATCTGCCGCCGGGTTTGCGTGGCGCAATCTCAAGCGTTACGTGGACGACCGGTCTCGAGGGGGCGGATAGCGTTGAAGTCAGCTTCGCGAATCCGAATCTGCAATGGCTGGACAACCCGACTCTTGCCGTGGATCAGCCATTCAATCTTTCGGTTGGATATGCACCCGATCCTCTGGAAAGGGTTTTTGTTGGAGAGATTACCGGAGTTGAGCCTTCGTTTCCCTCCGGAGGAATGCCGGCCATTCGTGTTACCGCGCACGACTTTCTGCAACGACTGACGCACGGCAAAGTCGACAGCGCGTTTGACACTCAGATTCCAGAATCGGAGACGGATCCCCTACCCGATCCGGAAGTGGCAGGAAC
This sequence comes from uncultured Acidobacteriota bacterium, assembly GCA_963738025.1. Classification (GTDB taxonomy): domain Bacteria; phylum Acidobacteriota; class Terriglobia; order 20CM-2-55-15; family 20CM-2-55-15; genus 20CM-2-55-15. Next base: position 325,222 of record CAVTWA010000025.1, read on the forward strand.
TGTCAGCCGCCGCAATTTGCTGAATCCCGATCTTGATCCCCCTGGAGGCGTGCTTTCGACTCTAATGACACTGGCGAGTAATGCCGTGGCGTCGGAGGAAGACCAGAAATGGGTGAGGAAGCAACAAGGGACTACGGATTTCGATTTTCTGACCACGATCGCGAAGGAAAACGGCTGGGAAATGTACATCGATCACACGGCGGAGCCAAAGGGTCACACGCTGAGGTTTCAATCCATCGTTCAGGACTTTGCGCCAAGCCTGACGCTCGAATGGGGCAGTTCATTGATGGATTTCACGCCCCGTCTGACGACGGCGAACGACGTGTTCGGTGTTGCTGCGCGAGTGTGGGTAGCAAGTCAGCAAAAGGCGTTTGTGATCGTGGTTTCGTGGGACTATGACCGGGCCGCATTCAATTTGATGATTTATCCGAGTCCGGGCGATCTGAGCTCGCTGCTTGGCGACAAGGCTGCGAAAACGATTTCCATCAAGCCGACCGGATTTGGAAATTCTGTGCGCGAGATTTTGTCGGAGCTTTTGCCGCGACTGAATAACCGGCTGACGGGAACAGGAAGCACGATTGGCAATCCCGCGATCAAGCCCGGGAGAGTAATCAATCTCATAGGGCTAGGCAGCCAATTCAGCCGTCTTTATCGAATTATGTCCGCAACACACACCTTCGACAGCGGCGGATACAAAACGAGTTTCCAGGTGCGCAACGAAGTGTGGTTCGCCGGAATTCCAGTTCCGACCGGACCGGGTGGTTTGTTACGTGTCCAGGGGCAGTCGATTCAGTAATACGAAAAGAGCATGAACTGAAAGGAGAGAACGTGTCGCGTGGATTCATGGAATGGGCCAGCGGAGTTCATGAGGACCGGCAGCACGGTTTCAGCATCGCGCCGGGAATCGTCACGGACAATATCAACAACCTTGGCGAAGGGAAAGTGCAGGTGAAGATTCCGTCAATGCCCGAGTTTCAACCGTGGGCACGTGTCGTTTCAATCGGCGCCGGAGATCACCGAGGATTCTGCTGGATACCGCAAATCGACGACGAAGTGCTGGTCGCATTCGACAAAAACGACAACCGGGATGCGTACATCATTGGGGGGCTGTGGAGCGCGATCAATCTTCCGCCGATTTCGGATGCGCGCGAATTCGTGACAAAGCGAACCATCAAAACGGGAGTAAAAGACAGTTCGCAGGCGCACACCATTGAAATTGACGATGCGAAGCAGTCCATCACGATCACGACCAGCACGAACCAGAAAATCACGATGGATGCGGAACAGATTGCGATCGAGACCACCGAAGGCGCATTGAAAATCACGATGGCCATAGCAGACGGTTCGCCTTCCATCACCATCGAGTCTAAAGGCGACATTTCGCTGAGCGCGCCGCTTGGAAAGATTTCGCTCGACGCGTTGGAAGTGGAGATTTCAGGAACTGCGTCCACGGACATTTCTTCGGACGCTACGGTGAGCATCAGCGGATTGTCCGTTGAACTGAATTGAGGAGGATGGGATGCCCCCAGCAGCGCGAGTTGGTGATTTGACCAGTCATGGAACTCCGCTTGGGCCCGGGCCCGGGCAGTCTGACGGTACTCATTGGAGGCCAGCCGGCATGGCGCGCCGGAGTCGATACGCATGTATGCCCGCTCGTAAACGGCGTGCAGCCGCATGTCGGTGGAGTCGTGGCAGCAGGTAGCTTGACCGTCCTGATTGGTGGTTTTCCTGCCGCCCGGATGGGCGACACCGTCGTGGAAGCGGGTGGCCCGAACGTTATTTCGGTCGGTTGTCCGACGGTTTTGATTGGGGGATGAGAGGTTAAATGTCTTCGCAGGTTTCCCAAAAAGCATTTCTAGGAGTGGGCTGGTCGTTTCCACCATGCACCACCCCCGATGGCGCGACACAGATTGCAAAATATGAGCAGGACATCGACCAGGCTATTCGAATCATTATCGGCACAGATTGGGGCGAGCGAGTGATGCGACCCGATTTCGGCGCCGGGCTGAGGTCCTTTGTATTCGGTCCGCTCAGTCAAACCACAATCCAGCGGATCCAGACGCGAGTACAGGAATCGTTGATCAAGTGGGAACCGCGGATTGACGTTGAGAGTGTGGTGGCGACGGTTACTCCAGCTGAGCGCAACAAATTAGTCATTGCCGTGACGTATCGGGTGCGCTCAACGAACACGCGAAACAATCTTGTTTACGACTTCTATCTGCAGGAGGGAGCCAAACCTTGATTCCGAACAGCGCACCTCCGATCGACTCGCGGACCGTCGAGACTTTACTGAATCAATTTCTCGAGCGGCGATCAGGCTATCTTCCGGCATGGAATCCGGAACCCAAAACCGCCGGCGCAGCGGTTGGTCCAATTTTCGCCCGATTGCTGTCCGCAATTCTCGAGAGGCTGAATCAGGTTCCTGCAAAGGACAAGTTGGCTTTATTGGACTATCTGGGATTGCGCTTAATTCCCGCACAGCCGTCTGCGAGCACCAATCGTTTTTCAGCTGAGTAAAGGTGCGTCGGATAGCGCCGCTCCAGTTGGCACGCGCGTTGCGGCGCCGCCGCCGCCCGGCAGTACACAACAGATCGTTTTTGAGACCGAACAGGACTCGGGAATCGCAGCCGCAAAGTTGGCACAGATGATAAGTCTTTGGCCAGGTCGCGACCAGTATATCGACCACAGTGCTGCCCTTATCGCAGGAACGGCGTTCACGTTGTACGATCCTTTGAAGCTCACCCAGACCGATCACATTCTCTATCTCGGCCATCAGACGTTATTGGCCTTTGCGGGAAGCGTGCACCTGATTGTCACGTTCGATCTCTTGCAGGGAAGCTCTTCGCCGCTCGACCTGACGTGGGAATACTGGGACGGGACTGTGTGGCGCGGCTTCATCGAAAACCCGGCATCGTGTCTTGATTCCGTGGGCGCAGGTGTTGGGCTGGACGGCACAACCGGCTTGACGACTGATGGAGCGGTTCATCTTGACGTCGATGGTGCACAAACAGCTTCGACGACGGTGAACGGGCTGGCGAACTATTGGATTCGCGCCAGGCTTTCGCAACCGCTGCCGCCCGATCCGGCCGCGGCGCTGCCGATCGTTAATGCAATCAACCTCCGCACAAAGATCGACCGCCGGATGGAAGCCAACGTTTCCGTGAGCTTCGACTCGCTGGCAATCGGAGGCACGAGCAACGTTACTGTTCAGGATGAGTGCGGCCAGTCTTTGAGTGTACCGGCGAACATTCTCATAGCCGACTCTGACGATTCGACGGTGATACCGGAGACTGTCCCAACAACTTCAGGTTCAGGCATCACCTCCGATATCTCGTTTTCACCCGGTCACACGTATCAGTTCACAATTTCATTCCTGGGACTTTCAGGAACAGCGTTTGTTCCGTTTCATCTCGAAAGCGCGGCGGCCGGGAGCTCAGCGAATATCACGATAACGGTCAAAGTCGAAGGACTGCTTCCTGACAAGGCAATGTGCGACGGAAAGACGCTCGACTTGACGAAGGCGTTCAATCCGCTGGGGGCAAATCCTCGCCCCGGGTCGGCTTTTTACTTCAAGCAGAACGAAGTCTTTGGAAAGCCCGGGGCGCAGGTGCAGATCTACCTGGATCCTGCTCAGTTGCCGGACCTCAGCGTGGCGGCGGCGCCAGGACCCTCCGACCTTCCGCACACGGTTAATTGGGAGTACTGGAACGGATGGGAGTGGACATTGCTCGTTCAGTCGACCTCAAATCCATCAAAGGCAAATGACTTCACTGCAAACGAAATAGTCAAGTTCACCGTTCCCCAGGATTTTCGACAAACAACAGTGAACAAAGAACCCGGTCTGTGGATGCGAGCCCGTCTGGTCAGCGGCGGATATGGTTTAGAGCAGCAGATCACTACAAATACAACTCCTGCACTGACGATTAACTACGTTCAGCCGCGTCCGCCTTCCGTGGCGGTATTCCGCATGGGCTATTCCTGGGTGCAGGGGCCAAAACCGTTCGACTACGTTTTAACATATAACGATTTTCAGTACGTGGATCGTTCAGACGCCGCGCGCCTGCCGGGAAATTCGTTTTCGCCCTTTGTCCCGATTTCCGAAACAAACCCTGCGGTTTATCTCGGATTCGACGGGAAACTTCCTGTCAATAATTTCGGAATTTACGCGGACATTGCCGAACAGCCAGGCGCATCCGAGGGGCCCGCGCTTGTCTGGGAATATTTCAACGGAGCGGGCTGGCAATCCGCGCCATTAGAAGACGGGACCGAGAACCTGCAGTTGCAGGGGATTCTGAACTTTATTCCTGCAGCGGACAATACCGCTTTAGCACGCTTTGGTGATGCCCTTTATTGGTTCCGTGGGCGGTTGAAAGAGGACGGTGAACCGGCGCAAAGCGTCATCAACAATCTCTTCACAAACGCAGTCTGGGCTTCGCAACGCGAGACCTTCAATAACGCCGCACTTGGCGCGAGCAATGGCGCACCGGGTCAGATGTTTCAATTTTCGCAAGTCCCCATATTGCCCGGCCAGGTAATCGAGGTGCAGGAATTGAGCGGGGCGCGTGCAAATACAGAATGGCGGCTTGTCGTGTTGGATGTGACGCTCGGCGACGCGGATGCAATTTCGACGTTGGAAAGCATGCTCTCCGCGGAAGGCAGCCAGACTGACTTTGTGTTGGACTCGATTCGACTCACACGTGACAAGACAAAGAAGGTGAACGCGGTGTGGGTGCAGTGGAATGAGCGGCAGAATTTCTTTGATTCAACCGCCAATTCGCGCGACTACGTGCTGGACCATGCATCAGGGCGGCTCTTCTTTGGTGACGGCGATTCAGGAAAGATTCCGTCTGCCGGCGCAGCCATTCGGGCGTCCGTATTTCGCTCGGGCGGTGGCCTTGCTGGAAATGTTCAAGCGAATACGATCACCCAGCTTCTCGGTTCCGTTTCCGGCATCCAGTCCGTCTCTAATCCGCGTTCTGCCGAAGGAGGAGCGGACGGCGAAACGTTACAGGGTTTCTCCAGCCGCGGCCCTATGACAATTCGAAATCGAGGCCGGGCCTTGACTTTGTCCGATTACGAAACGATGGCGCGTGAAGCGTCGGCCGGTGTCGGGTTTGCCCGGGCGATTCCGACTTGCGACCCATCAGGCCGCACAGTTCCGGGCTGGGTGACGCTGATCATCATTCCGCAAAGTCAGGATGCGCGGCCCGTCCCGTCATTCGGTTTGCGCGAGGACGTAAGGCTCTATCTTGAACAACACGCTACAGCAAATCTGGCGGCGGCTCACTCCATCGAAGTCATCGGTCCCGATTACTTGCCCGTTGATGTAACCGCAACGCTCGCACCGATAGATCCGGCAAGTGCGGGAGAAGTGGAACAAGCGGCGCTGGATGCGCTTTCAACTTTCCTGCATCCGCTTTACGGCGGCCCCGGTGGACTCGGTTGGGACTTGGGCCGAGGCGTATTTGTGTCGGACGTCGCGGCCGTTTTGGGCGCCGCGACGGGCGTTGACTATGTAGAGGACTTGAAGCTGTTCGTCAACGGAGTACTGCAAGGAGACATGGTGAACGTGCCGGCGGGGAAGAACGTCGTCGCGGGCCAATTCCAGATCAGTCTGGTCTTGCCGGTTGGCGGGTGATCGCTGGAGCGAAGTCGAGGGTTCGAAAATGGAGTGGAGATTCTGGAAGTGGAGAAGAAAGAGAAAAAGCAAAGAAGAGAAAGCCGTCCAGGCTGCAAAGGCGGAAGTTAACGAGAGGCCGGGGCTGTCAAAACCGTATGCGCAGAGGCAGATCATCGCTCTGCAGCGAACAGTCGGGAACCAGGCTGTGTTGAGGTGGCTCGGAGTGCGAGGGCCTGGCGGTAACCAATCTTAAGAGTCGGAGAACAAGAATGCCGTTGTTGTTACCAAATCTAGACGATCGAACGTGGGCGGACCTGACCGACGAGGCCCGTGCCCTGATTCCCGTCTACGGGCCCGAATGGACCGATCACAATGCCAGCGATCCGGGAATCACACTCGTGGAGTTGCTCGCCTGGATGACGGAGATGGACATCTACCGCCTCAACCAGGTGACCGACGCTGAGCGGCTGCGATTCCTGGATCTCGTTGGAGTCAAACTCCGAGGGCCGCGACCGGCCTATACAGTCTTGAGTTTTTCCGTGAAGAGCGGAACACCGACCCTGCCGAAATCTTTAGAGTTCTCCGGAGTCGATGCGAACCAGATTGAATCGCGCTATCAAATACTCAGGGAGGTTGCGCTAAACCCCGGAAGTTTATCTGCATTACAGTCAAGTGGGCCGGCAGGATTCCAGAATCTGACGCCGGCATGGAAAAAACATTCGAACCTTTTGCCCTTTGGCAAAAGTCCGCAAATCGGAAATGCGTTTTATCTGGGGTTGACGGACCCACCGGTACCGAATTCACCGGTGAGTCTTTACTTCACATTTGACGACGGATTCTCTGGATGGAAATATCGCGAGAAAATTCTTGCACAACTGCGCAGGGAGTCGGCTTGCTGCGAACAAAAGCTGGAGAACACCTGTTGCGGGCAGACCGAGTCCGATTCCGAACAGAAAACTGCTCCGCAAACAAAAGTCTCTGAAGAGATTCTGTCCCATCACGGAGTACGAACCGCCTGGGAATATTTGACGAACGCAGGCGGCGTGCAGACCTGGGTGCCCCTGCAAGCGGCGGCGAATCAGATTGTCGATGAGACACGCTGCTTCACATTGGATGGTAGCGTTACTCTCCGAATACCGGTAACACTGCCGCGGATACTCCTTGGGTCGGTTGGTTCTCCTCTCTGCTACGTACGCTGCAGGATTGTCGCGGGCCGGTACGATGCGGCTCCTGTTCTGTCTCATGTCGCATTTAACGCGGTTCGTGCCGTACAAAAAGTGGCGACGACCAGCACGTTTGCGATCGCGGCGAACTGTGCGATCACATATGGGCCGGGCGGTCCACCGAAACCTATGGATCAGAGTCCGATCCGGATCCAGTTCGACGCAACGCAGCGCATCACGCAGCTCGACTTCAGCTCCCATTCTAGTAGTGATCCACAGTTCGTTTCTCTCGAATACGTTGCACCCAAGGATGCTAAAGACGGCAGATTGAGTATTGAAGCAGCCCTCCTCGGTTTCGGCAACGGTTTGCCCGCACAGCAGGTGACACTGCCGAATGCGCCGGTCGACCTCGGCTCTGTTCGCATTTATACGCAAGAGCGAAATTCCTGGCACTCTTGGGAACTTCGTCAGGATTTTTTTGCGTCCACCCGCCAAGAATCACATGCCGTTGTCGATCCGACTTCAGGACTCGTCCTGTTCGGAAATGGTGAGCATGGACGCGTGCCGCCGTTACACAGAAAGAAACCCACTGCTGATCCCGATGAGTGTCTGATCCTGGCCACATTCGAAGCAACGCGGGCTCAAGATGGAAAGCTCGGATCAAACGCAATCAATACCTTCGTCGATTCGTCCCACAACCGCGCGTTGCTTTCGAATCATGGTGCAAACCCGGCGGGGTGGGCCACGCTTCAATCTCAACTAGGCACGATTTCAAATCCAACCGCGACCACCGCCGGAATTGCTGCGGAAACGCTGAGTCACGCTGCGGGGCGCGCGGACCAACTTGTGACCACCAGCGGCCGTGCTGTTAGCCTGGCCGACTACGAACAACTTGCTCTTGCGACTCCGGGCGCTCGCATTGCACGAGTTACAGCATTGGCGAACCTGCATCCTGATTTTCCCTGCTACAAGGCGCCAGGCATGGTCACGGTGATCATTCTTCCTTACTTGCCGCAGGGCAAGCCGAATCCAAGGCCCGGGTTGATTCAGGCGGTTTCTGCGCAATTACGTCCGCGACGCGTTATTGGAACCCGAGTCCAGGTCGTCGGACCAACTTATGTTGAAGTCGCCGTACAGGCGACTGTCCAGTCGAAGAAAGGTACGGAAAAGGTCGCTTTGCAGGCGAATGTGATCGGCGCGCTCAACTCATTTCTGGATCCACTCACCGGGGGACCGGAAAAAACCGGCTGGCCGTTTGGCAGAGACGTCTACCGTGCCGAGATTTTGAAAGTTCTGAGTGAAGTAACCGGCGTGGATTACGTGACGTCACTGGCGTTGGTTCCCGGCAAAGGACCGGCTCAGTGCGGAAATGTTTGCCTCGGACAGACTTGTCTTGTTGCGCCGGGCGCTCATCAGGTTCAAGTGCTGTGATGGAAAAGACTGGAATGAATAACAAACCTCCAAATCGTGAGATCGAGCGCTTCACTTACCTGGAAGGTCAGATGATGCGCGCCGGCGATTTTCAGGATATCCAGCGCGTAGCAGATCAACGCCGCTGGTGGCACAACCGTGCCTTGCATAATGCTTATGGCATTTACCAGGGATTTGAGGCCAGCGCAATCAGTGCTTCCGGCAGCAAACCTGCGGTGATTGAAGTCTCGCCAGGCCTGGCATATGACTGCTTCGGCCGCGAACTGTTTCTCGAGTGCGTCGCCGTTATTCAATATCTGTCAAAGCCACTCGCAGCGGGGAACGTCCGGACGCTGCTTATCCGTTACAAGACGCCGGTATCCAGAAGAGAGTCCGACGCTGTAGCTGCCGTCTGTTGTTTCAGCGACGGAAGAAGTTCGAGCGGCGACATTGAGTTTGTGTGGGTCGATGCCCCCCGGACGTCACCCGAGGAAGGTGTCCCTGTCGGGATGCTCCGGAGCGCCGACCCGTCAGCCCGCAAATTCACGCGGTTGATCACACCTCCTCGCCGGCGCCCATTCGCCCGTCCGCGTTTAGGGACAGGTTCTACAATTCCTGGAAATACATCGTGGCAATCATGGGATTTTGCAGGACCTCAATTTGTGTCCCGTGAGGGGCCGCTCGAAATCGGTGTACAAACGACGATTGACACGTCCGCTGCCGGGTTCACAGACATGCCGCAGTATTTCGCGTGGCTGGAGGGGCCGATCTTTAACTCGCAGACTCTGCAGTTGGTACCTGCGCTTTTGCCAAGCATCGCAAACGAGTCGCTGGACAGTTTCACGTTTCGCTTGATCCTCATGCAGCGTCAGCAAGAGATCATTTTCGAAGCGCTTGCTCACACTATCGCGCCAAGGCTGCAATTGATTCAGAGCTCGAGTGATTTTGCGGACTTTGCTCAACAGCAAGGCCTGTACGTTTCGTGGCTCGGATGCCAGATGCCGGCTGATTCCGCGGTCGGAGCGAACCAGGTTGTGTGCAGGACGAAATTCCAAACGAGCTACGAGCGTCGAACTCGTAAGTAAAAAGAGGGTATTCATCATGGCCATTATCGGAGCGGCACAGTTTCTCGAGAGAATCCAGTTCTTCAATGGCGAGCGGCTTTTTGCTTCCGATTTGCAAGCCCTTGAATCGTTCAATCGGGAAATGCGCTGGCTCCATAACCAGAGTTTGCACCAGGCGGGAGTCGGCAGCGGTTTTTCGGTCGTGGGCAATGTCGGCGACCGGCAGGTGATTATTACTCCCGGCTATGCGATCGACGCACAGGGCGAAGAGATCATTCTTACGCAGCAACTGATGCTGCCGATTCCATCAGTGGCGGATAACGGGTCGGGAGGTTCTGTTTTCTATGACCTTACGGTTTCATATCCGCAAGATTCGGATCTGAAACCCTCTGAAACGCGAGTCGGAATCTGCAATTGCCCGCCCGAAGGAGTTGTGAAGCTAAGAGAAGAGCCGGTTTTTTGCTGGGTGCGACTCAATGACAACCCTGCGAACCGGCAGCCCGTGGACGCGCGATTGAAGGCCCTCATTGCGTCCGGCATGTTTCTGGTGCTGGCACAGATTGAAGTTTTCAATTGCCAGCTTCGCCAGCCCGTGTCGACAGCGCAGCGTCGTGATGCACGCCCGCCAAAGTCTCCCTATATCGCGTCGGGACTCGCAAAATCGCGGGACCTGAATTGGCAGCCATGGGGTGGGTCCAATACGACGGTGGACGGACTCGGTTTCACGATTGGATTTCCGTACCGGGCGACGGTCATCACGAGCTCAGGCAAGTTTCAGGCAAATCCAACTTATATAGCTCGTTTGGTCGGATCGAGGGTGGATAACAGCACCTTGCCGAGCATTCTGACGGATGGAATTATCAATATTCCACCAGCGGGTGTGCAGCCGTATTCATTCCAGATCGAAGTGTTTCCGGTCATGGCGACTCTTGGCACCGCTGAGGCTGCGCCGCCGAACGCGCCGCCGCCGGCCTGGGACGTGGCCTGGTTGGGTATTGAAGGGTGAACTGAGGTCCGTATGGGAAACGAAAGCCCGAACAACTACTTATTCCTGAATCGTGAAGGGCACTGGCCGGATTTCGAACGAGCCCGGTTGGAAATCGTCGGCGATGGAACGCTACAGCTCTCGAGCGTGCCATTGTTGAGCACACCCCTTCCGGATACGGCGAGAAATGCGCCCGAACCGGCTGCGCCTGCGGGGCTCGCGATCGATGCCGATGGGAATTTATATTTCACACAACCGGACTCGAACGCCCTCAGCGTCATTCAAGGTTGTGACCTTTCGCTCGTGCCGTTCCATTGCATAGGGAAGGGAAGCTCCAGCGCTTCAGCTTCCCTGAACATGCCACGCGGACTTCTGATTCCACCGAATCGCCCGGTGCTCTTTGTGGCCGACAGCGGCAATAACCGCATCCAGGTCTTTGATCTGGGGACCAACCAGCTGCTGGAGATATGGGGAGCCTCGGCGCCACAGCCCAGTGCGCAGCCTGGCAGCTTTAATCAGCCTTGGGCGATGGCCGCAGATGAAGCGGGAAACATCTATGTGGTGGATTACGGCAACAGACGTCTGCAGAAATTTAATTTTATTGGTGATGTTGTTGCGTCTTTCGAGCAAAACGTAACGACGTCCGGCCTGTTGAAAGAGCCCGTGGATATTGCTGTCAGAACAGTCGACGACAAAGCGCAGATCTTTGTGGTCGACCGGTTATCGGCGAAGATCGTCGTTTTTGCCGAGTCCGGTAAGCCGCTGCTCGATTCGAAGGGGATTGGGATAGAGCTTGTCGATCCGCGTTTGACGAAGCCCATGGGCCTCGCAATCGCAGGAGATGCCCTCTTCATCGGCGACAACGCCGCGCGAAAGCTTTTTCGTTTCGAGATCGGAAAGACCATCACCTTGGTCGGCGAGGCGATCGGTTACGACGGGCCTGTGGCTGCGGTATTGTGGGATCACAAGAAGAATCTGTGGGTGAGCCCGGGTGATTCGCTCGCCCCGGTCTCTCTTTCGCCCGACACCGGCTTCATTACAACAGGTGCGGCATGGTCTATTCACCCCGTTACTGTCGGTCGCGCTGTCCAGTGGCATCGACTGCAGGCGGTGTTGAAACCGCTTGCTCAAAATACCCATCTTGATCTGTTTGCGTACATTTCCGACCATCTTCAGCCTCCGCCACCGGTCGACATCACCGCTGCGAACCCATTTTCCGACTCGCGTTGGAATTCGTTCAGTTTCCTGTCGGATATCGATCTCACGGACATCTATCTTGGCGGCACAGCGCAAAAATATGTGTGGGTCGGCGCGCTCTTCAGTGGAGACGGTACGAACACTCCACAGGTCAAGCAGCTTCGCCTCGAGTATGACTGGCCGACGTACGATCCGTATCTCCCGGCAATCTACCGTGATCACGGCAAGTGCAATGATTTCCTCCCGCGATTGCTTTCTCTCTTTCAAAGTTTCTATGCCGGGATCGAGTATGAAATCGATTCGCTCCCTGCGCTGTTTGATCCCACCGCGGTGAAAGCGGGTTTTCTTCCCTGGCTGGCCGGCTGTCTTGGTCTGGACCTCGATCAAAGCTGGAGCATCTCCAAGCAACGCGCGGTGCTGGCAAGGATTTTCGAATACTACGGGAAGCGTGGGACTGCCGAGGGACTCCGCGATGCCCTCCAGCTGTTCGCAGGTGTTAACGCGCACATCGACGAGCCGCTTTTGAACGCCTCGTGGTGGGCGCTTCCTTATACAGGCGATGCCTGTTGCAGCGAATGTGCCGCGACCGCCGCCGCCGAGGATACGAATGGCGCAACAACGGAGAACTCCGTGCTCGGCTGGACAACGATGTTGCCTCCGGCTCAACCTGCCGGAGCCGTCGTCGGTACGACAGCAGATCTCGACCAATCTCATCTCATCACCGATGAAGACTTCGGGTCACCGCTCTTTACGGCATACGCATATCAATTCCGAGTGCAGGCCTACCGTTCACAGGCGGGCTCACCGGAGGCGCTGGCAAAAATTCGTTCGATTCTCGACAGTGAGAAACCCGCTCATACAACGTATGAGTTGTGTGTGATCGAACCCGCATTCCGTATCGGTTTCCAGAGCAGCGTCGGCATCGATACGGTCGTTGACGGTCCGCCGCGTGAACTGATGCTCGGAACAGATCAGGTACTTGGCGTTGGTACCGCTCTAGGCGGAACGCCCGCAAATCGAGTTGGAGAAGAAACGCGTTTAGGAGTTTCTACACGACTCGCGTGAATTGATTCGGCAAGGAGGAGTAAGCATGGCAACAAGTTCGCATCACACTGGATGCATTGACCAGTGTTCGCCCATTCGTAATCGGTATTTTTATGGAAAGATGCTCGACGTCTATCACTTCGAGCTGGAACAGAATTATTTCAACGGCAAGCGCTGGCTCCTCAATCGCCTTGTCTCCGGGTATGGGGTTGTGTCCGGACTGAACGTCCTGCTCAGCTCGGATCTGAAGAGCATTTACGTCACGCCTGGCGTCGCGATCGACAAGTGCGGGCACGAGATCATTGTCTGCAATCCGTCAGCGCCGATTGTTTTGCCGGTCCCGGCGCCGCCTCCCGCTCAAACTGGAGGAACGCAACCATCACCTGCTCCACCGTCGCCACCGAAGAGTCCGCAGCAGCCCGGAACAACCGCGACGCAACCCGCAGGAACTCCGGCGAATACCGGTTCATCCACGACCAACGGAGGCAACGGTTCGTCCAACGGTGGAACGGAAAATTGTGATTGTGCGGATTACTACCATTTGATGCTCTGCTACCACGAGTGTCCTGCCGACCCGGCACCGAGCCTCGGCGGAGATTGCGATACGAAAGCAACGTGTTCGCCGGGAGCGATTCGCGAACGATACACACTCGAACTGGTCGAAGACAAACTGGCGCCGGCGCGCACAACTTCCGCTCTGACCGACCTGATTAATGGGGGAACGATCAGCTATCCGGCGCTTGCGACGTATGTTTCCAATCTCACTTTCGACGACCCGTGTCCCGATTGTTGTATTCCACTCGCGAACATTCGCGTTCCCGACTACGGAACGCCTTACGACCTGAACCGCGATATCGATATTTCCGTGCGTCCCATCGTTTATACAAACGATCTGCTGTACGAAATGCTTTTGGCAATTAAACAAGGTCCGGCGACTACGACCGCCAGAAAACCGTGATTGAACCGAGGAGACGAAAATGAAAACAACTTCTTCCTGCTGTGGCGGTAACTCCAGCTCGACCTCGTCCTGTACGACGTCAGTCGTCGAACTGCCGCGGTACTATCCGCGACAATTGATCACGTCGGATGATCTGACGCTCGAACAGAACTATTTCCGTGATCGCATGCGCCGTCATAATCGGCTGCTTCACGGTTGGGGCGTTGTATGCGGAGCGCTGGTTTGCCCTGTCCAGATCAAGAATGCCGATGGAACAATTTCGTATGCACCATGGCAGGTGCAGGTTCAATCCGGCTACATACTTGGTCCGTACGGTGATGAGATCCTGCTCGATTGTACGCGCACCGTCGACGTGCGCACCCAGGGTGTTTCCGGGATATCGGGGGATCCATGCCTCGATTTGCCGGACCCGTGGTGTACGGAAGTCTTCACTCCTCCCGCTACAACGAATCAAACTACTTACTACATCGCCGTGAAATACGTGCAGTCCATGACCCGACCGGTTCGCGTACAGCCTGCTGGGTGCGGCTGCAGCGATTCGTCTTGCGAATACTCTCGTTGGCACGATGGCTACCAGATCGGTGTGCTGGATAGCTGCCCGGACTGCAACGTCACCGATGCAAATACAAAGGCCCCGGCATTTGACGGATTTGGTCAAAGGCGGTACGTCAACTTGTCCAGGTTGCGATTGCGGACCCTGGGTTGGCCTGGCAGCCGTGACGGTAAACGCGGACGGTTCCATTGCGCAGATCGACAACTGCTCCTGCCGTCGCCACGTTCTTTCGTTCTCTACGTTCTGGTGGAAGTGCACGGACACGCTCAGCGGCATCGTCGTAACCAATCCAAACAACAACTCGAAAACGCCGATTCGTGTCGAAGCCGACGGCACTACTGAAGTGGACATTCCGGTGAGCGGAACAGGCATTGACGCAGCGGCGCACTTCACGTTCGGAGACGGCGTGACGGTCACGAATAAATCGACCTCTGGAACCGCGCCGAACCTTGCATTCACGCTGACGGTGACCGCGGACCCCAGTGCTCAGCCGGGCATTCGGCCCCTGATTGTCGTGAATCCCGATTGCAGCATGGCGATCTCGCCCAACGCGATCAACATCATGGCGTCGCAGACTCCGGCAATGGAGTCTCCGTCCATCTCGGATAAGGGACGCAATCTGGTAAAGCGAGTGAAAAGGCCGGCAAAGCCTCCAGTTGCTTAGAAATATGGGGGCGCGAGAGCGAGAACGAAGTTGTGAAGAACGAAAAGATCGAAACTTTCAGTTGGTACGCCAAATCCGATCCGAAAGAGGAATTCTTTGCGGAAAGTTTCATGATGCTCCAGTTGGATACGGATTGGTTGTCGGCGAATTCGCCCAAAAGTTTTCATTTTTTGATGTTTTAACGAAAACCGGGAGTCCATCCATAGTTCACGGTCACGTAAACAGAGGTCGGGAAAAATCTTCATGGCACCAAATGCAGCTACCGGTAAGGCACCGCCGACTCCTTCGCCGTTGCAGCGCCCCTCTGCGCCTGCAGGACAAAGGTTTTCGCAAACGTCGTTTTTTCAACGCACCATTGGTAACCAGGCAGTCGCGGACCTTTTGCAAATAAAGGGAAAGCTTAGTCAACCCGATGGTTACGAACTCGAAACCGACCAAGGGAAAGATGGCGAGCAGGTGCAGCGGGCGGGGACGCAGTCGAAGGAGGGTTCGCCTACAGGAGGGTCTCAGCCGGAGCTGGAAAAAAGGCCTTTGAATTTCCTATCCACAGCACGGCCGGAGTTGATCGTCGGAGACGCGAACGACCCATTGGAGAGGGAAGCCGATCGCATCGCGGAACGCGTAACGGCGGATGGCGATTCTCCGCGGGTGACATCCAGTGTCGGCGCTGAAATCGCTACACCCGATGTGGGCCCGCACGTCTTAAGCCGCAAATTTGCGGCGCGCGAACATGAAGAAAAGGAGCAGCAGTTACAACGGAAGGCTACACTTGGCAATGCCGCCGGCCAACTGATCCCCGCGGTCGTACACGATGTGTTGCGCTCATCGGGCCAGGCGCTCGATGCGGCGACGCGCGCATCGATGGAGCGACGCTTCGGTCACGATTTTGGCTCAGTGCGCGTGCACGCGGATGAGGAGGCTGCAAACTCGGCGCAAGCGCTGGGGGCATTGGCGTATACGGTTGGCCGGCATGTGGTGTTCGGAGCGGGGCAGTATGCCCCACGTTCGAATGGAGGAAGAAGACTGCTCGCCCATGAGCTGACGCATGTTGTGCAGCAGAGCCACGGCGCGGTGGCGATTCAGCGTTCCCCGGGACCCCCATGGCGTAAGAAGGAGACGACAATCCGAGTGCGGTGGCGGACGGATTCTCCAACAGGAACTGAGCCGGATTTGGAGGAGACCATTCTTCAGGCGATCGCCGATAGCCGTGCGTTTGAGGACGTGCCGGTAGAGGAAATTCCTTCCGGACTGATGTACCCAGTCAAGGCTCTCATCGATTCCGAAGAAGGACGCCACAAGAAGCATCGCGAATGGGTCCGCATCCATGTCTCAGCGATGTTCAACCGCCATGGCGATAAGGAATGGGACGACGTGAAAGTGACGTTCGCGGACGCGAAACTGCCCGCAGCGACGGCTCCAGCTCAGCCCACTACACCGGCGTTTCCTCCCATGGCGCCTCCGGATCGGCCAAAAACGGCCTTGGACAAAGATCGCGCCATTATGCAAAAGCTGTACGCAGAAATGGCCGAGGACACCGATCGCGAGGGATATTCCGCGTTCGATATCGTCATCGCCAATAATGGAAAGGAACTTGATCCGATCTCGATGGCGAAGGTAGGGCGGAAACTTTCCCGCTCGGCTGGAAGCGACCTACTTACCAAACAGGAAGCGTACCGGCAGATCGAATGGTTCATGGACGTCGTCGTCTCGCACCCAGGAACGTACAAAGCGAGGTACACCCGTTACCGACCGGGCGCGATGAGTTTCAACGGATTCGAGCGAATCCAGGACGCACCGCCCACGCCGCAACCGCACATCCCTCCGAAACCTCCGCGAGTTCGCACCGCAGCGGAGGAGTTCGAGGAGGCCACCGGAACGGTTTATCCACCGAGGATCAACAAGGCGCTCCAGGAGATCGCCATCCAGGGACTCCACGAAGCCAATCCGTTCCTCTTGAAAAATCTGCCATACACTATCGGCGGCATCATCATCCCGATGGGCGCAATGAAGCTGCTGACCACCGACATCCAGATGGGCAGCATCATTCGCATCGAATGGGCCATTAACGAGGACATTGTAGAGGCATCGGAAACACTGGAAACGTCGGCTGCCGGAAAACAGCCGGCGGCTACGAGCGCGCTTCGCGACCTCAAACCTGGGGACATTATCGACACACCTCAAGGCCCGCAACGCGTCGTCAGCGTTCAGCCTCGGAAGATTATCACCGAGCCCACGCCTGCCGCCGAGCCGGCGCCTACGGGTGCGGGTGCAACTCCCTCAGCTCCACCGCCCACGGGCGCCGCTCCCGCGGAGAACCGCATCTGGATACGGCTCGCGGATGGCACGATCACCGATTTTGCGCCGGCGGAAGTCCAGGGCACAATCAAGCCTGGACAGTCGGCGAAAACCCCGAAAGGCCCCGGAAGGGTCGTCCGCGTGGGCGGCACCGCGCCCCCTCAAGTCACTCAGAAGCCATTTAGAGCGCTCACACCGGAAGAACTCAACAAGCCGGTGCCTCTGAGAAAGGGACTCACCGGCAAGCCACGCCGCCTTGAGCGAGACGAGTTAGACAATGCCAACAAGATTCAGAACGTACTGGAACGGCTACATAATGGTGACGAAACAGCTCTGGCTGAGGCGAACAGGTTTCGAGCACAACCGCTTAGGGGCGAGTACGCGGGCTGGACGGAAATCGATTTGCGGCCCGATAATCCGGGGCCGTTTAACGTGATGCGGTTAATCGTTAAGGTAGATAAAGACGGAACGATGATCCTGAGACTCCTTCAGATGCACTGACGAGTCGAGCATACGAGATGAACGCCGTAAGACACGAGCGGTAATGGCAAACAACGTTGATTCTTTCCGACAGGAGGGGCCCATGTCTCGTCGGCGGATCCACAAACCCACGCAGCAGAGTGATACAGCGTTCCGGAACAACGCACCGCTCAAGCGTTCTCGTCAGGCGGGTAACGCCGGCGGCTTGCCGAGCGGCATGAGCAACCAGGCCGTACAACGAATGCTACAAAGCGGCTCGCTAGGGATTGGGGCGGCGAGCGATCCGGGCGAAGCGCAGGCCGAGCGTGTCGCATCGAGAATCGTGGGGTCGAACGGGTCAACTCGGGTGCCGGCCGGTTTCCAAGCACGTCCGCCGGCGCGAACCAGCTTTGCTGCGCCTGCCAGGGTCTACACGGCATTGGGGTCGGAGGGGCGGCCCCTCGATTCATCCACTCGAAGTTTCATGGAGCCCCTTTTCGTGTACGACTTCAGCCGTGTGCGGGTACACAACGGACCGGCGGCAGAGCAATCTACGCGTGAGTTGAACGCGCGCGCATATTCGGTAGGCGAGTACATCGTATTAGGCGCGCGCGGGCACGCACCGCAGACGATCGCCCACGAACTCACTCACGTCGTACAGCGAAATGCTGTGGGCAATTCCGATGGCGTTGTGATGCGGCAACCGGAACCTCCGGGATCGCCTATGCCATTGGCCGAGCCGCAAAAGGGCCCCAAGGTGGCCCCGCTCGAGCTCACGGATTCCGACCGTAAATCGCTGGGAGATGCGCACGGTCTCGAATTGACCAGGCGTTCACGGCATTCCTCTCGGCGTGCAAGGACCACGCAGCCAGTATCAAGGCGGAAGAGAAAATGAAGGCCGAAGTGCTGGCTGCCCTGACCGACCTCTTTTTCGGCTTCGCCGCGCTGGTCTTCGCCTCCGCCATTCTCGGAAGAGGCGGCACGGCGATCACAAGAAAGCTGACCAGCGTCCTTTCCACAGAGCAGGCGACCAAGCTGAACAAGGCAATCTCGGAATCGGACTTCCTGAAGGAGGGATTCAAGGGAATCGGCAAGATTGCCACGACAAAGATGAAACTCAACCCGTCCGCCCTTTTCGGCGAGTCAGAGGCAGATGCATTCGCCAACCAGCTCAACTTTCAATTTCACGTCGGCGTACAAGCCCTCACCGATGCGATTTCCTCAAAGAAGCTCACCGATGATCAACTGATCTCGACATTTCTGGCATATGACGTGGAGTACACCAATGTCTTCGCATATCGCCAAACGCTGAAGACCTTGTTTCGGCACTTCCAATCCTTCGTACATCCGATCGGTACCGAGACGGCACCGACCGAAGTTAGCGCGGTGGATACGTATACTCGTGCGGTCTGGGTCGTTCTCCTGGGAGGAAGCAAACGGCTCTACCTGGAAAGAAAAACTGTTACGATTGTTCCTTGGCCCGCCGGCGCGGCCGAGTCGGTGGACCGAACGGAAGTGCCGAAGGACATCGAGCAGTTTGTCATCGCGAAAACGGGGCAGGAGTTTGGCAAAGTGGAAACGATCGTCTCGCTGCCCGAAATCATGCGAATCGCGGCGGAAAAGCAGGCGGAGCGTTCCAAACCGATCGTCACGCCAATCAACGAACCGACTGTGACGCCGATCGGGCCTGAAGAGGAGGCCCAAGTGCTTGGAGACTCGATAGCCGAAAAGATTCGGAATTCCGGAATAACTGAGGACATCCGCCTTGAAATTGGCTACTACCTGAACTACTTCCAGGGAAAGCCGCGGGAAATATTCATAGCGAAGATCTCAAACCACCCGAAGATCGAGACTCCATGACGCACTGGAGGTTCGTTTTTACGTCATAACACGGTGCCTTTGGTTGACATCCTGAAGCACCGCATGGAAGAGGCAATTAACATCCTAAGCGCCTCGTAATACTAGAAGCGCGCAGAGAGAGCGGCATGCCGAACCAGCATTTGTACGCATCTGTTGATTTTAATGAAAGAGACTATGATGCGCATGTTCGTGGAGAAATCGAAAAGGACTCAACACACTACGGGCACCGCGGCTACTGTACCAGGTCGGGCACCCTCAGGGGCAAGCCGCGATGTGAACTCGCTCCTCCGACTACAGGGCACCGTTGGGAATCAAGCCATATTGAGGCAGCTAGGTCACCGGGCATAGACTTTCAGTTCTGAAATGTTCAGCCGACGGTATTTCCGGCTTCAATCTGCTCGATCAATTCCTGATATTCGGCGAGTGTTTCCTGAATCGCCTGCCGGTGTTCAAGATAGTGATTTCGCTTGGTTTTGAGGACATCACCAAAAGTATGGTCCAGCCGCTCGGCACGATCACCGGGCAGACCTATCCGGACGTGCTAGACTTCGACAAGCCGAAAACCCGCAGTCCATAGTTCACGGTCACGTAAACAGACGCACGGGAGAAAGTCCTTCATGGCACCAAAAGCAGCAACGGGTAAGGCGCCGCGACAAGAACCGCCGACTCCTTCGCGATTGCAGCGCCGCCCTTCTGCGCCTGCAGGACAGAGGTTTTCGCAAACGTCGTTTTTACGACGCACCATTGGTAACCGGGCAGTCGCGCACTTTTTGCAGATCCGTCCACCGGCGGATCGACACGAGCAGGACGCAGACCGCATGGCCCAGGAAGCCCTGCGCGTCCCGGATTCCGCCCGGCGTCTGGATCCGAAGGCGAGCCCAAGTAGGATTGGACAGCAGGCGGCCGCGGGGTTGGGCGGCGGCGAGCCGCTGCCGGATGCGGTGCGTGCCGATTTCGAGTCGCGCTTCGGGTTCGACTTCAGCCGCGTGCGGGTCCACGGCGATTCGCAGTCAGCGCGCTCCGCCGACGAATTGGGAGCGAGCGCGTACACCACCGGTCGCAGCATCGTATTCGGCCGGGGGCAGTTCGATCCTGCGACCGCGAAGGGGCGGGACCTGCTCGCGCACGAGCTGGCCCACGTCGTCCAGCAGGAGCGCGGTGACGTGGCGCCGAGCATTCAGCGTCGCTTGATCGTCACCGCCGCCGACAAGAAGGACGCGGATAGTATGTTACGGCTTCTGGAAGGGCCGAGCGGCCTGTCGCTGAAACGAGACCCGAAAACCGGTGAGGTCACGGCAACGGTGAAGAATGCCAAGCCGCCCTCACCCTCGCTCGCCGCGGAGCTCCTGGGGATCATCAATGACAAGAGCCAGGATGCGGAGATCGAGGCCGTACACGCCGACCCCAAAGGGATGAACATCAGTTTCGGCGCGTTTCCGGATGATCCGAAGCACCCTGTGCAGACGGTTCGCATGGACCAGCTTCTGACCATGGAGAAAGGGGTGCCAGGAGGAGGCGCGTTCAAGCTGGCGCACGAAATCTCGGAGAATTACGAAACCCACAACCCCGCGATCATAGCGCCCTACAGACTCCCGCCCGACAAACAACCGAAGGACTTGAAACCTTGGTACATGGTTCACGAGGAAGACGTCCACAAACTTGCCGAGGCCAGGGCGAACCCCGTCGCCAGCGAGCTCATCGGCCCCGGGGAACGTCGCGGCGATGTTCAAGGTGGTCATGGGCAAGGCACCGAAAGAGATTTTGCGCACCGTCGAAGATATGGCGCAGTACTTCCTCACCTGGGACGAGCCCTTCGGGCGCGCCGGAGCCATGTTCAACGCGCAGAAGAAGGCCCGCAAGCGCGTTCTCACACGCACAATCAGCGGTTTTGATCCTGGCTCGATCGATTTTGATAAGGTCGGGCTTGTGGACATTGCCGACCTCGCCACCGCCATGAAAAACAATCCGACCGCGACCGCGGTCGTCGAGAGCCATTTGCATCTGGAGGAAAGACGCCGGGCGACGACGAGAAGCTCGCCAGGCGTCGGGCCCTGCTCGTTGAAAGCCTCATGATCAATTCGGCCGGCAACACAAACATCGTTTTTAGTGGGCGCTTCGCCGAGAAGGGCGGCAGCGACAAGAGTCGAAACTCGGTCGTGGTCACGATCGACAGGCCTGCCGACTGACGCCTGGTACGCCCAATTGCGTGAGCGGCGGGTGGCGCGCCTGCTGCGGCTGCCGGTGAGCACGCCGAAGGTCAGGTTGTTAAGAGCACGGAGCAGCAGGTGGTCAAGGGCGTCGAAAAGCAGGTGGCGAAGACCACGGGGTGCCGCGATCCAAGATGCGCGCGTCATCCTCAAGGCACTCGCGGAGAACTACATCAAGCAGCTCAAGAGCATTACCCCAACCAAAGTGGCACGCTTCGGCAAAAACTTCCTTATCGAAGGCATCAAGGCCTTTGCGACGGCCATGGCAGTCGATTGGATCATCGGCGACAGCTACCTTCGAACCCGACTTGGCTGCGCTCGATGCGGCCATTCGCTGCCCGAAGAGGACGATACGCCTGAAAAGGTCCGCGCCTATACGAAGGAAGCGGTGAGCTTTCTTCCGCCGCCAATTGCACTGATCATCGCGGGCGCCATCCGGAACATCGCACCCCTCAACGCTATACAGTATGGGTAGATCCCGGAAAACAGATCGGCAAGCTTGTGGACGAGCGCGGGCGAGAGGTTCTGGGCGAAGAGCAGCTTCATTAGCGCACAAGCAGCGAATATTTTTCACTGTCTGCAGGCCGGGCAGGCGAGAATGTCCTCCTTTTCCAAGTACGGAAAATCCGCCAGGATTTGTTCCTGAGTCATCCCGGCAGCTAAATTACCCAAGATGTCCTGCCTGTGATCCGCATTCCGCAATTACAAAGTTTTCCCACTTTTTTTGCCCGGTTCCAGTGCTATTCGAGCCTTATAGTCCATTTGTTTGGATGGTAGTCGGCACACACGTAATCGTCAAGGAACGGCTTCCGAAACTGGATCGGCTCCCGAAACCTCGGCCGGTTGTTTTGAAAAAAACTTCGTCACAAAATCCGTCACCAAAGCCTCAATCCTCTTGAGGGAATAAACGGAGATTCCCGGTTTGGCAAGAATTTGGCAAAGAGGGAATTGCCTACCTCAGAACTCTGTAACTCATTGAAAAGGCTCCTCAGGTAGGACTCGAACCTACAACCCTCCGGTTAACAGAGGGCTTCCATGTTGTTGCTGGGAGTTGCAGATTGTTGCCGACTCATTCATCGTTTTGCTTTTACCGATTCTGCGGTCTTGCCGAATTGCGTAAGGTTTTGCCTCGGTTTGCGGGTTGTTGCGTCCTCTAAACGGCAAACAAACGGCAACCTGTTACTCGCTTTTTCATGGGTGGTAATCATCAACAATTACTGATAATGATCGAGGTATGGGCACCACCAATATCGAAGTCGACGAAGAATTGATCGGCATTCGGTGATCTGGACCAGCCGGCCAGCACGTTCATGACGTGCTTGGACGTGCGTTTCAGGCCTTTCATACACGCCAGTCGCCAAGGCCTTTGCGCACCGCTTCAGGAGCGATGCAATTGAAAGTGTGAGATAGCATCGAGAATCGGTTTGCCCGTTTTCTTGCCCGCTTTGCGAGGTTGGGATAAGCTGCCGATGCCTTCAGTCTTCCCTCCAGGAGAACAAAATGGCCTTGACGCCCGGCAGCGCATCGGTCCGGCAGCAGACGAAAGCAGCGCCTTCCATCTCTAACCGACCAGCGATTCAAAGCTACATTCCCGTCATTGGCGACATCCACGCCATGAGTCCGATGGCGTATCGGGCAACTCGTGGTGCAGTTGCAGTAACGAATGCGGTGCAAATGGCTTTTGCGGAAGCTTACGTCAATGGACTGGAGCTTCCCGATTCGCTGATGCGGTCGCTTTTCGATACCTTCATGCCGATCATCTTTAGACATTTCCCAGCGCTCCTGACTCCTTACGAATGGGTCCTGAAAGAAACGGACCACCTGGCAGAAGGCTCTAAGGATTTGATGAAAATTCAGTACGACCTGCCACAGGCCATGTTGAATCGCATGCTGGGCGCCGGAAAGCTGATCTATCCCAAATACAGCATGGGACTCTGGGAAAAGGGAGCTGTGAATCTCGAGCAATCCCAGATGCACATGATTGACAACATGATTGAAAAGCTGGAAATCCAGGATGGCGACAACATTCTGGATTTTGGCTGTGGCTGGGGATGCGTGCCGAACTACATTCTGTCCAGGTTTCCCAATTGCCGATTCACGGGACTAAACCTGAGCCGTGAGCAATGCAACTACATGCGTCAAAAGATGCAGGACCCGGAAAGCTACCTCAGTTCAGGCCGCTTTACCCTCGTGGAAGGAGATCTCAACGATACGGTGTTCGACACCCGGTTCGACAAGATCCTCTCGGTCGGTGTTTTTTGCCATGTGGGGAACTTGACTCATTCCTTCAGAAAACTTGCATCCTTCCTGAAGCCGGGCGGAAAGTTTTTCCTTCACATCATCACCGTTCGCACTCCGAATAACATCTCCAGCGCTTATACGCACAAATACATTTTCCCGCACGGCCGCTACTGGAGCTTTGATTCGATTCCGACATATGACAAGGATTTCAGAACAGTACAACGCTGGTATCTGAATGGCATGAACTATTCCAATACGCTGAAGAGATGGCTGGAAAACTTTGACGATAGTTGTCCCGTTGTCAAAGATCTCGACTACGGGATCGATTTTGTCAAGTTCCGCCGCATCTGGCGATTTTATCTGATCTGGTTTATTTCGAACTTCGCCAGTTGTGACGGCGAGATTAACGGAAACGGGCAGTTCCTTATGGTTCACGCTTAACTGTCGATGAGCCAATTGCAGGGTTTCATTTCGATGCACTTGTAGCATTTGTCCCACTGCATGCGGCCTGCCTGCTGTTGTTATGGACACCGTTCAAATGGTCTTATGTCGCGTGGCTCGTGGTCACTTATGGCATTCGCATGTTCGCGATCACTGCCGGCTATCACCGTTACTTCAGCCATCGCGCCTTCAAGCTCAGTCGAGTTCCTCAGTTTGTCCTCGCCTTTCTCGCCCAGACCAGCGCGCAAATGGGCGTTTTCTGGTGGGCGGCGCATCATCGCGTGCACCATCGCTATTCGGATACCGGCGAAGATACGCATTCCCCGGTAACGCGGAGTATCTGGTGGGCGCATATCGGATGAGTATTGCGGGTTCGTCCAGTGAATATGACAGCCGTCTCATGCAGGATTTCGAAAAGTTTACCGAGCTGAAGCTTTTGAACAAGTATCACCGGTTACCGGCCATCCTGTTTGGCGCAGTCGTGTTTGCGATGGGTGGTTATGCCGCTTTTCTGGGGATTCGTACTTTCGACTGTCCTGCTGTGGCACTTCACGTTTTCAATCAATTCCCTGGCACACGTCTGGGGATCCCGGCCCTTCGAAACGGAAGACCAGAGCCGCAACAACCTTTTCCTCGCGCTGATCACGCTCGGTGAAGGTTGGATAACAATCACCATCAGTTCATGTACAGCGCGCGGCAAGGTTTGCGTTGGTGGGAGATTGACTTGACGTATTACATATTGTGGTTACTAAGCCTGATCGGAATTGTTTGGGAGCTGCGCGCGCCAAATCGTTCCGCGATTTTCAAAGTCCGAACACCAGTGCCGAGTCCTGCCCACCGATTTCCCGACTGAACCTCCAACGAAGTCGGAAAGTCCATCGTCCTCACTTCTTCGATGGGTCGTCTGCAGGATTGACGTAGTTGACTACGAATGGTCCCCCGCCGTGCACCTGGAAGGTTGCGGCCGACTTTGCCGAAAATGAATGACGCTGAGGAGGAAGTGCCTTCTCTGGCGGCAGGCAGCAGAGTTCTGGGTATCGACCAAAAAAAAAAAAAAAAAAAAAAAAAAAAAAAAAAAAAAAAAAAAAAAAAAAAAAAAAAAAAAAAAAAAAAAAAAAAAAAAAAAAAAAAAAAAAAAAAAAAAAAAAAAAAAAAAAAAAAAAAAAAAAAAAAAAAAAAAAAAAAAAAAAAAAAAAAAAAAAAAAAAAAAAAAAAAAAAAAAAAAAAAAAAAAAAAAAAAAAAAAAAAAAAAAAAAAAAAAAAAAAAAAAAAAAAAAAAAAAAAAAAAAAAAAAAAAAAAAAAAAAAAAAAAAAAAAAAAAAAAAAAAAAAAAAAAAAAAAAAAAAAAAAAAAAAAAAAAAAAAAAAAAAAAAAAAAAAAAAAAAAAAAAAAAAAAAAAAAAAAAAAAAAAAAAAAAAAAAAAAAAAAAAAAAAAAAAAAAAAAAAAAAAAAAAAAAAAAAAAAAAAAAAAAAAAAAAAAAAAAAAAAAAAAAAAAAAAAAAAAAAAAAAAAAAAAAAAAAAAAAAAAAAAAAAAAAAAAAAAAAAAAAAAAAAAAAAAAAAAAAAAAAAAAAAAAAAAAAAAAAAAAAAAAAAAAAAAAAAAAAAAAAAAAAAAAAAAAAAAAAAAAAAAAAAAAAAAAAAAAAAAAAAAAAAAAAAAAAAAAAAAAAAAAAAAAAAAAAAAAAAAAAAAAAAAAAAAAAAAAAAAAAAAAAAAAAAAAAAAAAAAAAAAAAAAAAAAAAAAAAAAAAAAAAAAAAAAAAAAAAAAAAAAAAAAAAAAAAAAAAAAAAAAAAAAAAAAAAAAAAAAAAAAAAAAAAAAAAAAAAAAAAAAAAAAAAAAAAAAAAAAAAAAAAAAAAAAAAAAAAAAAAAAAAAAAAAAAAAAAAAAAAAAAAAAAAAAAAAAAAAAAAAAAAAAAAAAAAAAAAAAAAAAAAAAAAAAAAAAAAAAAAAAAAAAAAAAAAAAAAAAAAAAAAAAAAAAAAAAAAAAAAAAAAAAAAAAAAAAAAAAAAAAAAAAAAAAAAAAAAAAAAAAAAAAAAAAAAAAAAAAAAAAAAAAAAAAAAAAAAAAAAAAAAAAAAAAAAAAAAAAAAAAAAAAAAAAAAAAAAAAAAAAAAAAAAAAAAAAAAAAAAAAAAAAAAAAAAAAAAAAAAAAAAAAAAAAAAAAAAAAAAAAAAAAAAAAAAAAAAAAAAAAAAAAAAAAAAAAAAAAAAAAAAAAAAAAAAAAAAAAAAAAAAAAAAAAAAAAAAAAAAAAAAAAAAAAAAAAAAAAAAAAAAAAAAAAAAAAAAAAAAAAAAAAAAAAAAAAAAAAAAAAAAAAAAAAAAAAAAAAAAAAAAAAAAAAAAAAAAAAAAAAAAAAAAAAAAAAAAAAAAAAAAAAAAAAAAAAAAAAAAAAAAAAAAAAAAAAAAAAAAAAAAAAAAAAAAAAAAAAAAAAAAAAAAAAAAAAAAAAAAAAAAAAAAAAAAAAAAAAAAAAAAAAAAAAAAAAAAAAAAAAAAAAAAAAAAAAAAAAAAAAAAAAAAAAAAAAAAAAAAAAAAAAAAAAAAAAAAAAAAAAAAAAAAAAAAAAAAAAAAAAAAAAAAAAAAAAAAAAAAAAAAAAAAAAAAAAAAAAAAAAAAAAAAAAAAAAAAAAAAAAAAAAAAAAAAAAAAAAAAAAAAAAAAAAAAAAAAAAAAAAAAAAAAAAAAAAAAAAAAAAAAAAAAAAAAAAAAAAAAAAAAAAAAAAAAAAAAAAAAAAAAAAAAAAAAAAAAAAAAAAAAAAAAAAAAAAAAAAAAAAAAAAAAAAAAAAAAAAAAAAAAAAAAAAAAAAAAAAAAAAAAAAAAAAAAAAAAAAAAAAAAAAAAAAAAAAAAAAAAAAAAAAAAAAAATTTTTTTTTTTTTTTTTTTTTTTTTTTTTTTTTTTTTTTTTTTTTTTTTTTTTTTTTTTTTTTTTTTTTTTTTTTTTTTTTTTTTTTTTTTTTTTTTTTTTTTTTTTTTTTTTTTTTTTTTTTTTTTTTTTTTTTTTTTTTTTTTTTTTTTTTTTTTTTTTTTTTTTTTTTTTTTTTTTTTTTTTTTTTTTTTTTTTTTTTTTTTTTTTTTTTTTTTTTTTTTTTTTTTTTTTTTTTTTTTTTTTTTTTTTTTTTTTTTTTTTTTTTTTTTTTTTTTTTTTTTTTTTTTTTTTTTTTTTTTTTTTTTTTTTTTTTTTTTTTTTTTTTTTTTTTTTTTTTTTTTTTTTTTTTTTTTTTTTTTTTTTTTTTTTTTTTTTTTTTTTTTTTTTTTTTTTTTTTTTTTTTTTTTTTTTTTTTTTTTTTTTTTTTTTTTTTTTTTTTTTTTTTTTTTTTTTTTTTTTTTTTTTTTTTTTTTTTTTTTTTTTTTTTTTTTTTTTTTTTTTTTTTTTTTTTTTTTTTTTTTTTTTTTTTTTTTTTTTTTTTTTTTTTTTTTTTTTTTTTTTTTTTTTTTTTTTTTTTTTTTTTTTTTTTTTTTTTTTTTTTTTTTTTTTTTTTTTTTTTTTTTTTTTTTTTTTTTTTTTTTTTTTTTTTTTTTTTTTTTTTTTTTTTTTTTTTTTTTTTTTTTTTTTTTTTTTTTTTTTTTTTTTTTTTTTTTTTTTTTTTTTTTTTTTTTTTTTTTTTTTTTTTTTTTTTTTTTTTTTTTTTTTTTTTTTTTTTTTTTTTTTTTTTTTTTTTTTTTTTTTTTTTTTTTTTTTTTTTTTTTTTTTTTTTTTTTTTTTTTTTTTTTTTTTTTTTTTTTTTTTTTTTTTTTTTTTTTTTTTTTTTTTTTTTTTTTTTTTTTTTTTTTTTTTTTTTTTTTTTTTTTTTTTTTTTTTTTTTTTTTTTTTTTTTTTTTTTTTTTTTTTTTTTTTTTTTTTTTTTTTTTTTTTTTTTTTTTTTTTTTTTTTTTTTTTTTTTTTTTTTTTTTTTTTTTTTTTTTTTTTTTTTTTTTTTTTTTTTTTTTTTTTTTTTTTTTTTTTTTTTTTTTTTTTTTTTTTTTTTTTTTTTTTTTTTTTTTTTTTTTTTTTTTTTTTTTTTTTTTTTTTTTTTTTTTTTTTTTTTTTTTTTTTTTTTTTTTTTTTTTTTTTTTTTTTTTTTTTTTTTTTTTTTTTTTTTTTTTTTTTTTTTTTTTTTTTTTTTTTTTTTTTTTTTTTTTTTTTTTTTTTTTTTTTTTTTTTTTTTTTTTTTTTTTTTTTTTTTTTTTTTTTTTTTTTTTTTTTTTTTTTTTTTTTTTTTTTTTTTTTTTTTTTTTTTTTTTTTTTTTTTTTTTTTTTTTTTTTTTTTTTTTTTTTTTTTTTTTTTTTTTTTTTTTTTTTTTTTTTTTTTTTTTTTTTTTTTTTTTTTTTTTTTTTTTTTTTTTTTTTTTTTTTTTTTTTTTTTTTTTTTTTTTTTTTTTTTTTTTTTTTTTTTTTTTTTTTTTTTTTTTTTTTTTTTTTTTTTTTTTTTTTTTTTTTTTTTTTTTTTTTTTTTTTTTTTTTTTTTTTTTTTTTTTTTTTTTTTTTTTTTTTTTTTTTTTTTTTTTTTTTTTTTTTTTTTTTTTTTTTTTTTTTTTTTTTTTTTTTTTTTTTTTTTTTTTTTTTTTTTTTTTTTTTTTTTTTTTTTTTTTTTTTTTTTTTTTTTTTTTTTTTTTTTTTTTTTTTTTTTTTTTTTTTTTTTTTTTTTTTTTTTTTTTTTTTTTTTTTTTTTTTTTTTTTTTTTTTTTTTTTTTTTTTTTTTTTTTTTTTTTTTTTTTTTTTTTTTTTTTTTTTTTTTTTTTTTTTTTTTTTTTTTTTTTTTTTTTTTTTTTTTTTTTTTTTTTTTTTTTTTTTTTTTTTTTTTTTTTTTTTTTTTTTTTTTTTTTTTTTTTTTTTTTTTTTTTTTTTTTTTTTTTTTTTTTTTTTTTTTTTTTTTTTTTTTTTTTTTTTTTTTTTTTTTTTTTTTTTTTTTTTTTTTTTTTTTTTTTTTTTTTTTTTTTTTTTTTTTTTTTTTTTTTTTTTTTTTTTTTTTTTTTTTTTTTTTTTTTTTTTTTTTTTTTTTTTTTTTTTTTTTTTTTTTTTTTTTTTTTTTTTTTTTTTTTTTTTTTTTTTTTTTTTTTTTTTTTTTTTTTTTTTTTTTTTTTTTTTTTTTTTTTTTTTTTTTTTTTTTTTTTTTTTTTTTTTTTTTTTTTTTTTTTTTTTTTTTTTTTTTTTTTTTTTTTTTTTTTTTTTTTTTTTTTTTTTTTTTTTTTTTTTTTTTTTTTTTTTTTTTTTTTTTTTTTTTTTTTTTTTTTTTTTTTTTTTTTTTTTTTTTTTTTTTTTTTTTTTTTTTTTTTTTTTTTTTTTTTTTTTTTTTTTTTTTTTTTTTTTTTTTTTTTTTTTTTTTTTTTTTTTTTTTTTTTTTTTTTTTTTTTTTTTTTTTTTTTTTTTTTTTTTTTTTTTTTTTTTTTTTTTTTTTTTTTTTTTTTTTTTTTTTTTTTTTTTTTTTTTTTTTTTTTTTTTTTTTTTTTTTTTTTTTTTTTTTTTTTTTTTTTTTTTTTTTTTTTTTTTTTTTTTTTTTTTTTTTTTTTTTTTTTTTTTTTTTTTTTTTTTTTTTTTTTTTTTTTTTTTTTTTTTTTTTTTTTTTTTTTTTTTTTTTTTTTTTTTTTTTTTTTTTTTTTTTTTTTTTTTTTTTTTTTTTTTTTTTTTTTTTTTTTTTTTTTTTTTTTTTTTTTTTTTTTTTTTTTTTTTTTTTTTTTTTTTTTTTTTTTTTTTTTTTTTTTTTTTTTTTTTTTTTTTTTTTTTTTTTTTTTTTTTTTTTTTTTTTTTTTTTTTTTTTTTTTTTTTTTTTTTTTTTTTTTTTTTTTTTTTTTTTTTTTTTTTTTTTTTTTTTTTTTTTTTTTTTTTTTTTTTTTTTTTTTTTTTTTTTTTTTTTTTTTTTTTTTTTTTTTTTTTTTTTTTTTTTTTTTTTTTTTTTTTTTTTTTTTTTTTTTTTTTTTTTTTTTTTTTTTTTTTTTTTTTTTTTTTTTTTTTTTTTTTTTTTTTTTTTTTTTTTTTTTTTTTTTTTTTTTTTTTTTTTTTTTTTTTTTTTTTTTTTTTTTTTTTTTTTTTTTTTTTTTTTTTTTTTTTTTTTTTTTTTTTTTTTTTTTTTTTTTTTTTTTTTTTTTTTTTTTTTTTTTTTTTTTTTTTTTTTTTTTTTTTTTTTTTTTTTTTTTTTTTTTTTTTTTTTTTTTTTTTTTTTTTTTTTTTTTTTTTTTTTTTTTTTTTTTTTTTTTTTTTTTTTTTTTTTTTTTTTTTTTTTTTTTTTTTTTTTTTTTTTTTTTTTTTTTTTTTTTTTTTTTTTTTTTTTTTTTTTTTTTTTTTTTTTTTTTTTTTTTTTTTTTTTTTTTTTTTTTTTTTTTTTTTTTTTTTTTTTTTTTTTTTTTTTTTTTTTTTTTTTTTTTTTTTTTTTTTTTTTTTTTTTTTTTTTTTTTTTTTTTTTTTTTTTTTTTTTTTTTTTTTTTTTTTTTTTTTTTTTTTTTTTTTTTTTTTTTTTTTTTTTTTTTTTTTTTTTTTTTTTTTTTTTTTTTTTTTTTTTTTTTTTTTTTTTTTTTTTTTTTTTTTTTTTTTTTTTTTTTTTTTTTTTTTTTTTTTTTTTTTTTTTTTTTTTTTTTTTTTTTTTTTTTTTTTTTTTTTTTTTTTTTTTTTTTTTTTTTTTTTTTTTTTTTTTTTTTTTTTTTTTTTTTTTTTTTTTTTTTTTTTTTTTTTTTTTTTTTTTTTTTTTTTTTTTTTTTTTTTTTTTTTTTTTTTTTTTTTTTTTTTTTTTTTTTTTTTTTTTTTTTTTTTTTTTTTTTTTTTTTTTTTTTTTTTTTTTTTTTTTTTTTTTTTTTTTTTTTTTTTTTTTTTTTTTTTTTTTTTTTTTTTTTTTTTTTTTTTTTTTTTTTTTTTTTTTTTTTTTTTTTTTTTTTTTTTTTTTTTTTTTTTTTTTTTTTTTTTTTTTTTTTTTTTTTTTTTTTTTTTTTTTTTTTTTTTTTTTTTTTTTTTTTTTTTTTTTTTTTTTTTTTTTTTTTTTTTTTTTTTTTTTTTTTTTTTTTTTTTTTTTTTTTTTTTTTTTTTTTTTTTTTTTTTTTTTTTTTTTTTTTTTTTTTTTTTTTTTTTTTTTTTTTTTTTTTTTTTTTTTTTTTTTTTTTTTTTTTTTTTTTTTTTTTTTTTTTTTTTTTTTTTTTTTTTTTTTTTTTTTTTTTTTTTTTTTTTTTTTTTTTTTTTTTTTTTTTTTTTTTTCCCCCCCCCCCCCCCCCCCCCCCCACAGCTCGCGGTGAGCCCAGACGGCGAATCCGCATTCATCGAGTTGCCGTCAGGCAATATCCATCGCATCGTCAGTGTGCCATCGGATGGCAGTAATAAGCTGCACATCATGCTGACACTCGCAAACGACATTGCGCACCTCGACGCGGGCGCGGACGGCTCTGTATTTGGATCACTGGGAGCGGCCCATTAAAATCTTGCGGGTCTCGCTGGAAGGAGGAACGCGGGAACGTCTCGACACGATGGTCGCTTACGGCGGATCCGAACCTCAACTGTTGCCGTTGCCGGACGGCCGGTTCCTCGTGAATTCCCAAATCGGAGGGCGGGATCACCTCTTGTTGAAGTCTCAGGGCAGGGCTCCGTCCCCGTTTCTGGATACGCAGGAAGAAACAGCAGCGCCAATGGCCGTAGTGGGAAGAGAGCAAGTCGCATTGATGATCGGATCCGGCAAAAACCGGACTATTGGGCCCGGAGGCGTGCACCCAAAATGTGTTGCGGCTACTGGCTGATCCGTTCCGGGCTCAGACGTGCAGTATCATCTGTGATACCATTGAAATGTGCGTGTTGTCCTCGACAGTAACGTCTTGGTCGCTGCGTTACGTTCTAGAAATGGCGCTTCATTTCAAGTGTTGCGGTTGCTGCGTGCAAGCCGGTTTGAAGTAGCGCTATCGGTGCCGCTCGCATTTCAGTACGAGTCTGTGCTTGTTCGGCATGCAAAAGAGCTGAAGTTGTCGAAACAAGAGGCCGTTGGATTGGTCAACTACTTTTGCCAAATTGCGCATAAGCAGGAGATTCACTTCCTTTGGCGGCCGGCGCTGCGCGATCCTGGCGACGAATTTGTTTTGGAGCTTGCTGTCGCGGCCGGATGCAGGTTTATAGTCACGCACAATATTAAGGACTTTAGTGGAGCCGACCGGTTCGGCATTTCCGTCATCAGACCGGGCGAATTCCTGAGGCTGCTTGAGGAGGAACAATGAGTAGTTTAAGTCTGAGGCTTCCGGAATCTCTTCATCAAAAACTAAGGGAACTGGCGGAACGCGACGACATATCGATCAATCAATTCATTGCAACTGCTGTCGCTGAAAAAGCAGCCGCATTGTTAACGGTCCAGTATTTGGAAGCCCGCGGTCAACGCGCGGACGCAAAACTGGTAGATCGCGTGCTGAGTCGCGTCCCGGACGTTCCGCCAATTGAAGGAGACGAGTTGCCTCCGCGTGTGCCGAAGCGAAAGAGACGGCCGCCGCGCCGCGGATGAGGCGGTGAACAATCGGTCATGCGGCGCGGCAGACGATTCCGGCCTGGAGCATGAATCTGCTTCCGCTAGTGGAAGTAGGGTTTCGTTCCGGCAGGAAGCGGCGTTTCGTCCAGCGCGACCACCATCGACGAGATTTGATACAAACCCATCGTACCCACCAGGTCTCTGACCATCATCACGCCGAGGGGCCCTGAGATATCCGCTCGTGGCCCGTTCAGAATGCTTTCCACGTACTTCTTGCGGGCTGAGCTTGTCAAAATCGTTGGGAGTGTCGATGCGATTTCCTCGAAGACGCGACACCGTTTGGCGGAGTTGATCGATCGCCGGCGCCTGCGCGAGAGCGAGGGATCCGGCAAGAGTGAAGCCGATGAGGGCTGCACCCAACAGATTGCGGTTCATACGTTTTTCTCCTCGAACATGTGAAGCGCTACCGGTTCGATCCTTTGGGCTGGAAGCGCCAAATGCTGCCGCGACGGGAAACGACGTTGAGGATGACTCCATCCGGCGCCCAACCAGCGCCCCCATGAAAGTCGTAGCCGATCCGAACGATTTGGACATGGCCGGTATTCGGATCAATTACACCTACAGGCCACACCACACTGTTGGGCCGTACCACTTGCGCAACGATGCGGCCGGTTTTATCGACGGCATTGGGCCAAAAATCGACCGCAGCCACATGCACATCACCATCTAAAGCCAGCGGACTATCGGTACCCCCGCCTATCGGCGCCCGCACCAATTGGGGTGTTCCGGCGTTGTCTCGGACCTGAATGATCAGCTGTCCTTTTCGGGTCCAGTGTGAAGTAGCGTCCATCGCGCAACCGGTGAGGTTGCCGCCACTGGTCGGAATCGACCAAATCGAACCGGACGCGGAGTAGTAAATCGTTTGACCGTCGGGTGACGAGACCATGCTGTTGATGGCGGCCCCCTTTGTGCCTTCCAGACGGCGCGTGATTCGCCGGTCGGATAAAGAGGCCAGCGCAATGGTCCGGTTTTTGCCGGATCCCGCCGTGAATGCGACTTGCGCGTCTCCCACGAGGGTCATTGGACCTGCAGTCTCTTCCTGCATATCGAGAAACGGCGACGCATCTTTTCCTTGAGACTTCAATATGAGGTGATCCCGGCCGCCCATATGTGAAGTCATGAGGAGCCGCCCCTCCGACAGTGCCAAGACTTGAGGCGCGAACTCGTTGTATGACGCTATCGTGCCAAGACGTTCCGGTGTTCCTCCATCTGCGGAGACCCGCAACGTTTCAATAGACGTATCCGTTTGGTCCAAATATAGGGAGCCGTCGCGCCCCACATCGAGGATCCCAATTGGTTTTGTTACCGTTAGTATCGTCTGCAGCGTGTTACTGCCATTCAAAGGCGCACTGACGATGCGATATGTATTGCCCGATGGCAAGTCGAAGAGCGCCGATTCGCCGTCAGCAGACGCCGCAAGGGCGAAATTATCCCCAACAGCAAACGAAACATCCGGCTGCCGTTTCTTGACGATCTCTTTCCACGCATCGTGTCAGCAACCTTCGAATCGACGACGGCGTCGCAGCAGGCAGCGCGCTCCAGTCGCGATCGGCGCGTACGACCGCGCTCAAGATGTCCGTTGTGGACTCGCCGGTGAACATCTGTTTGCCGGTCAGCAATTCATAGAGCACGACGCCGAATGCCCAAACGTCTGCGCGTTTGTCCACCGGCAAGCCGCGAGCCTGCTCGGGTGACATATACGCTGCCGTGCCTAGGATGATTCCGGCTTCGGTTGTCGGCATGATCCGGGTTGGAGAGTTCTTGGAATCGATATCTCGCGACGCAACTTTAGCAAGGCCGAAGTCCAATACCTTCACCGTTCCATCCGGCCTGACCTTGATGTTGCTCGGCTTCAGATCACGGTGCGTGATTCCATTCGCATGCGCGGCTTCGAGAGCCTCGACAATCTGGCGAGCAATGTTCAAAGCCTCGTCGACTGGTATCGGACCCCGCAGCGTCTCGCCATCGACGAGCTCCATCACGAGGAAGTGGTACTCGCCGGTTTCCTCCATGCCGTGCAGTGCAGCGATGTTGGGATGGTTGAGCGAAGCGAGCGCGTGAGCTTCGCGTTCGAATCGCGCGATGCGATCGGGGTCGCTGGCGAACGGCTGTGGGAGGATCTTTACGGCAACGCTGCGCCTCAGCTTGCTATCCAGGGCGCGATAGACTTCTCCCATTCCGCCTGCGCCGATCGGTTCGACGATTTCGTACACTCCAAGCCGCGTACCCGGAGCGAGATGTTTTGTCCCATCTTTGGAAGACGAGAACACCGCGTGCAGTTCAAGCCCGGCTTCGGCTACCGCACTAGCGACTGCCGGAATACCCAGACCGTCGCTCTCTAGAAGATTCTCCACCTCACGGCGGAGTCCGGGCTCGACATTCGCGAGCTCGGCCATCTGTTCCTCCCGCGGCCGGCCGGCGACCTTATGAAACAGTTTTTCGATGGCATGCCAACGTTCGGGCGTCATGCGTCTCCGGGTGGCCTCCTCGGCTCAACGGCGTGCCATTATTGCATGGAAATGAAATTTTCGATGAGCATGCGTGTTGAGTTTTCCCGCCTCTATTTCCAGGAAGACGCTTCGAGATCGTTCTTCCTTCAGGAGGCACAAATGACGTTTCGAAGACTCTCAATGACAGTGGTCGTAATCACGATCGTGAGCTCTGTGGTTGCAATTGGCGGAATATTCGGACAAGGCAGAGGAATCCCTGAAAGCATCGCATTCTTCAGCGCACGGACTGGAAATAACGAAATCTTCGTAATGAATTC
This sequence comes from uncultured Acidobacteriota bacterium, assembly GCA_963738025.1. Lineage (GTDB taxonomy): Bacteria > Acidobacteriota > Terriglobia > 20CM-2-55-15 > 20CM-2-55-15 > 20CM-2-55-15. The sequence continues at coordinate 360,606 of CAVTWA010000025.1, forward strand.
CGATGGCAGCGGACCGCAGCGGATCACGGACGATCCTGCATCCGACGTGGATCCAGCGATCTCACCCGACGGTCGTTACATCGTTTTCACATCCACTCGCAGTGGAAACAATGACATTTTCATCACGGAAAGCGGCGGCGGTCCCGCAGTGAACCTGACAAATAATGCTGCGAATGATGGCTGGGCACGGTGGTCGCCTAACGGACGGCAGATCGTATTTCATAGCAATCGCGATGGGAATTTTGAAATCTACATCATGAACATTGATGGAAGTTCGCCGACACGCATTACAAACTCCCCGGGTGTCGATCAGTATCCGGACTGGTCACCGGATGGAAAGGAGATCATGTTTCGGCGCGACAACAACATTTACGTTCTCGACCTGACGAACGGTCAGGTTCAGCGACTAACTGCCGCGCCGCCGCTGAATCAAATGCCGGTTTGGTCGCCGAATGGGAAAGAAATCGCGTTCATGAGCGCACGCGATGGATATCCTTCAGTTTTTCTCATGAATGCCGATGGCAGTGACCAACGGAATCTGACGCCGAAAGACCCTGGTCAATTAGCTAGCGATTGGACCAGCAGGGCGCCCGCGTGGTCGCGTAACGGAAAGCAGATCTATTTCATGTCATTTCGGCCGAGCACGCAGTTGGACACGGAAGTATTCGTGATGAATGCCGACGGCACGGACGTGCAGAGACTCACATATAGCATTGGTATGGACGGCAGTCCACGTCCGAGGTGATCCGCAACTAGCGCTCACGAGGACTTACGATTTTCCGGTCAGGTAATTGTGCAGCCAGGCCTCGGCAAGTCTCGCTTCCCGCGTGACGGTTGATCGCGAGATGCCGAGCGCCTCGGCGATTTCTTCGGTTTGCAATCCGGCGAAATACTTCAGCTCGATGAGGCGGCTTTTCCGTTCATCAAAAGAATCGAGTTCGCGCAGGCCGTCATCCAGCGCGATGAGGGTGGCTCCGCGCTCGGAAGCAAACGATACTGCGTCGACCAGGGTGACCTTGGCGTCGCGTCCTCCACGTTTGCCGGCCTGACGGGCTCTCGCATGGTCCACGAGAATCTGCCGCATGATCTGACCCGCAACTGAAAAGAAGTGCGCGCGGCTATGCCACTGCTTCTGATCGTGTTCGACGAGACGTAGATAGGCTTCGTGGATCAATGCCGTCGGTTGAAGCGTGTGTCCTTCACGTTCCTGTCGGAGCCTCGCAGATGCAAGCTTGCGTAATTCCTTGTAGATCGCGGGAGCGATCTGATCCAGGACCGCCTTCTTTCCTTCGCTCCAGTTGCGCAACAGCACTGTGAATTCGCTCTTTTCCATAAGAGGCTGACAGCGGGGCTATTATCACACATCCCTGTGCACAGACCGGTGCATCATGACACCCGAATGCTGCGCAGATAGAGAAGCTCAGCTGACCAGGTTTTCGCCCACATCGCGCAAGTTCGGCAACACCAATCGCTGCGATCCTGGACCGCGTTTAGTGACAGGTTCCTTGAAACGATTTGGCAAGAATTTGGCAAACTCGAAAACTGCCTGCCTGAGGAGTCTGTAACTAATTGAAAAGGCTCCTCAGGTAGGACTCGAACCTACAACCCTCCGGTTAACAGCCGGATGCTCTGCCATTGAGCTACTGAGGAGCAATGGCACGGACGGCACAGTAGTGCCGACGTGACCCAGAGAATTTAGCAGAGCGGGAAAGGCTGCGTCAATGAGGGTTCCCGGTGACCCAGTCCCAGCGCGTGCCGGCTTGCTGGACGATGCGGGGAATATCCTCTGTGATGATGTAGCCTTTGGCCGCCAGATCGGTGGCGGATTTGGAGATCAGGTCCAGATATGCCTCTTTATTCTTGTACCGCTCTTCGATGGACGGCCGCGGATCGTTGGCGCGCTCGCGATCGGCGCGGGTGCGGGCGAATGGAAGAAACGAGCCGGTAAGCGCTGCGAGTTCGTTTGCCGGGCCGGAGCGTTCATTCATGAAGTTCCAGCCGAGGTATGTTGCGAGCGGGACGGCAATTTCGGGCATACGAATGCCGGGAAGATCATTTCCGTCGGTATCAACTTGCGGAACAAGCATTGGGAAAGCCGAGCCGACTTTCGGTGGCTCCAGAGTGATGACGCCTTTCGAGGCAAAATCCGGACCGTAATCCACGCGATACGCTTTGTGGATGTTTGCCGACGTGGGGGGCGCGGTCGGGTTCGGCAGAATCGGAAATTTCAGTTTGTCGGGCGCTACCAGCGTTGCCTCGCTGATGCGCGGGTAGGCGCTAGCCGGAGGCTCCGCACCTTCGGTAATCCAGCGATTCAACGAAACCATCAATTTTCGTGCCGCCCATCGATAGTCGAGCGGATCGTTCAATTGCTGGCCGATGCCGCGAGTCGGAGGAAATGGGGCGATACCATGATTTCCGCCCGTGTACATGTAGGCGCGGACATTCGACATCATCGGCGCGTCTTCTTTGCCGTCGACCGTCGTCGTGAACAGCGATGCGGCACGGCCCCAGTATTCGTGCGACGAGTTGGTGTACATGACTTTGGGCATGAATTCCGGCTTCATGTTGTGCGTCAGCAAGCCGTCACGCCGTCCCGTTTCCGGATCGAGCTGCGCTACGTCGGTGAACGGAAAGATGTCCACCGGATAGAAGAAACTGGAAAACGGACCAGCCGTGCGCGACGGCAGTGCAAACCGGTTATCGAAACTGCCGCGGCCGCCGCCGGCCACGTGAGACATCACGCCGTCGAATACCTTGCGATGCGATTCGTCTTCGTTGAAGCCGTAATAGAGGTAGGTACGAAGAAAGCGGCCGCTCTGCGAAATTCCGAATGCAATGGCGCGCCTGATCGCGCCTTGATTGATCGAAAGATCGCCGGCTGCGCCGTACTTCAGTTTCGAAATCGTGTCGCGAACGGCGGCCGGCCCCAGGCCGGCGATAGGCGGGTTTTGTGACTTGTACACGACTTCATAAATCTTGTTCGGCTCGAAACCTGCGGACATGTGGATGTTTTTCGCGTCCGCGGAGAACTCCCATTGTTCACGAGGAATCGTGCGTCGCGTGCCTTCTACGGAGTCGCGGACGGTGAGAACATAGGCGGGGTTCTTTGCATCGACGACCGCATAGGCCGGGTCGGGCAGCGCGATGTCGGTTGTTTTCTGCGTCGTCGAAAAGTCGCTACGAACCATACCCTCGATCGGTCGTCCATTTGTTTCGCGTGCGGGCGGAACGTAAACGCGCAACAGTCCGTCGCGGTTTGCTGGTGCATCGAACTGCCAGCCTACCCAGAGCAACGTGAAGCCTTGATCCAGGAGAAATCCATCACCGAAATCAGCGTCGGTCTGCGGATCGAGACTATTTGCCGCGGCGAGGTTGAAGAAACCCAGCAGTCCCTTGGTGCCGCGGTTTGAAACTTCATACAGAACCGTGCCATTGCCGCGCGATGGATCTTTCGGCTTGATCAGGTAAAAATCGGAGGAGAACTCGACCTTGCCAGAGGCGTTCTTCGGCGCTTTATCAATGTCCGTGATGATGCGATTGGCGCTGTTTCGCGGATCGACGGCGAAGTAGATCTTGCCGGACAGTTTCTCAAATGCGCCGGCGTTGCCGAACGTCTTGCCCGACAGGACGTCCGCCCGCGACCGGACCTCAATTCGCACGACCTCGGCTCGCACCGATGCCGTTACGGCAATAATGAGAAAGATAGGCGCCAATCGTCTGAAGATCATCGAAGCCTCCTGAGTTTCCTGAAGAATATACTGAGTCTTATGGCGAGTCCACGATCTGCAGCAGCCGTTATCCTGGTTCGAGAAACGCCGGCCCTGGAGGTGTTCTGGGTGCGCCGCGCGCCTCAGATGAGTTTTCAAGGTGGCTTTCATGCGTTTCCGGGTGGGCAACTCGACCCGGACGAAGATGCGAAGATCTGCGCCGCCCGGGAGTTGTTGGAAGAAACCGGCGCTCGTATCGATCCGCAGACTTTTATCGACGTTGGCCGATGGTTAACACCGGCGTTTGCGCCGCGGCGATTCGATACGTGCTTCTTTCTTAGCCAAGTGTCCCTCCGGGCGAGGAACCGCACGTTGCAACCGGCGAACACGATATTGGAGAGTGGATCCGTCCGGGCGATGCGGTTGCCAGATGGATGGAAGGCCAGATCCTGATGGCTGCCCCGGTATTGCACGCATTGCGATGCCTCTACTGTGGGGTTTGCATGACATCGGAACCAGAATGAAGGCGAGCCCGTGGGCTCACGGGGAGCCGACTCCGGAGATCGAGATGCGCCCCGGAATTGTCCTGGTACCGCTGCGGACACCCACGCTGCCGCCGGCCACCCATACGAATTGCTACATCATCGGCGGAGATGAGGTGGTGGTGATTGATCCCGCATCGCCATATGAGGAAGAGCAGGCTTTGCTGGACCGCGTTCTCGAGAAGAGAAAGGTCCGGGAGATATGGCTGACGCACCTGCATCGGGATCATGTCGGAGGCGCGAACCATTTGAAAGAAAGGCTTGGAGTTCCTGTCGCGGCTCATTCGATTACCGCGAAAGATCTGCAAGGTGTCGTTGAGATCGACCGTACCTTTAGAGAAAACGAGCGCCTGGAGCTGATGGGCAAGCCGGGATGGAGCTTGCAGGTTCTGCACACGCCCGGGCATGCGCGGGGGCATGTCTGCATTTTCGAGGCACGCAATGGGTCGCTGATTACGGGGGATTTGATGGCTGGTTCAGGAACCGTCGTCATCGATCCGCCGGAGGGGCATATGGCGACGTACTTCGACTCCTTACGGCGGATGCAGGCGTTGCCGGTGACGGCCCTTTTCCCGGCGCACGGTCCGGTGATGGCGAATGCAAAGGCCAGGATTCAGGACTATCTGGATCATCGACTGGATCGGGAGCGGAAGATTTTAGACGCCTGGCAGCGTGGGAGCCGGGAACCTGGGGATATCGTGAAACAGGTCTATACGGATGTTCCGGCGGCGATGCATGGACTGGCGGAGAGATCTGTTATGGCGCACCTCGAGAAGTTGAGGGAAGAGCGGCAGATTTAAAAAACGGAACACAAAGGGCACAAGAAGACAAAAATCAGCTCCCGATTTCTTATGATTCTTGTGTAACAAGGCTGTAAGTTTTGGTTTTTTTACCAGCTTTTGGAAGAAAACGACAAACCCTGTTGTCCCAGTTGATTTTTCGTCAGGACATAGAAATCGGGGAAGTCCCCGCCTGAGTCAGGCGGGGATCCTTCGCTGCGCGGCACCCCGCTAACTTAGGCGGGGATTGGACTCCCTCACATTCACTTCAAAACATTTGGGCACCACGCACACGTCCTTCCACTGTTGGGTTGCGGCGTAGCCGCGCTGTGCCTTTTGTGTTCCGTTTTTTCTACACCGCAGATTGCGCTGCTTGCCGGCGGCGGATCCGGGCCCGATTTCGTTCAACCCAGAGGCGCAGGCGGTCGAGGTAGAGATAAACCACCGGCGTTGTATACAGCGTCAGGAGCTGGCTGACCATGAGTCCGCCGACGATCGTGATACCGAGAGGCTTTCTCAGTTCCGAGCCGGTGCCGGTTCCCAGAGCGAGAGGCAAACCGCCAAGCATGGCCGCCATGGTCGTCATCATGATCGGGCGGAAGCGGAGGAGGCAGGCCTGATAAATCCCTTCCAGCGGGCCCTTTCCTTCCTTGCGTTCCGCCTCGAGCGCGAAGTCGATCATCATGATCGCGTTCTTCTTGACGATTCCGATCAGCAGGATGATTCCGATCATGCCGATGACGTTCAGTTCCGACTTGGTAATGATCAAAGCCAGCAGCGCGCCGACGCCGGCAGACGGCAGCGTCGAAAGAATCGTGATCGGGTGGATATAGCTTTCATACAACACACCCAGCACGATGTAGACGGTCAGCAGTGCGGCGAGAATCAGCCACGGCATATTCGACAGCGACGCCTGGAATGCCTGAGCCGTTCCCTGGAAGCTGCCGTGGACATTCGCGGGCAGCCGGACTTCGCGTTCAACTTCCCGGACGGCATCGACTGCCTCGCCCAACGAGACGTTAGGAGCGAGATTGAACGACAGTGTTACTGACGGGAACTGTCCCTGGTGGTTGATGCTTTGCGCCGTCACTCCCGATTCGTAGTGAATGAACGTGCTCAATGGCACTTCCAGGCCGCTGCTGGCGCGAACGTAGATGTTTTTCAGAGAGTCCGGATTTTCCTGGTACTGGACCTGCGCCTCCATCACCACGTGGTACTGATTCAGCGGTTTGTACATCGTCGAGACCTGCCGCTGGCCGAAGGCCGAGTACAGGGCGTTGTCGATGACTTGAGGGGTTACGCCAAGGCGGGCGGCGGTGTCGCGATCAATGACTACTCGCGCTTCCAGACCCTTGTTCTGCAGATCGGTGTTGGAATCGCGCACCTGGGGCAGAGCTTTGATCGCATCCAGCATGATGTTGGCCCACTTCTGGAGGTCTTCCATCGTGTCGCCTTGCAGCGTGTACTGGAATTGCGAATTACTGCCGCGGCCGCCGATACGAATGTCTTGAGGAGATTGCAGGAAAAGCGACGCTCCAGGCAGCTGCGTCTTCGGCCTCAGCCGCGCGATGATCTGGTCGGCGGTGGCTTTGCGGTCTGCCAGAGGTTTCAGCATCACGTTGAACTGGCCATAGCCTCGGGTGCCGTTGGCATTGCCTGCAACATTCTCTACCGCGGGATCCGCCTGGATGACCTTCATGAACTGCGTCAAGCGGTCGCTGACGATCGGGAACGCCGTGTTCGGGGCGGATTGAATATTGCCTTGAAGCATTCCCGTATCCTGTTGGGGAAAGAACCCCTTGGGCACGATGATGTACAGGTAAACACTCAAGGATGCCGTACCGACGGTGACGAGCAGCATCAATGCCGGATGCTGCAATACCCATCGCAAGGAATGTCTGTAACCGCTCAAAAGCCAGTCGAAGCCCGATTCGAATGCCCGGTAAAGAAGCCCGTGTTTCTGTTCGTGGTCATGCGACTTGAGGAACTTTGCGCACATGGCTGGCGTCGTCGTCAGAGACACGACCATCGATATGGCGATAGCAATGGCGAGAGTGACGGAAAACTCGCGGAACAGACGACCGAGAATACCGCCCATCAACAACAGACGGAATGAAGACGGCGATGAGAGATGTGCTCATCGACAACACGGTAAAACCGATTTCGCGCGCTCCGGTCAATGCCGCCATGGCAGGGCGCATCCCCATTTCGAGATATCGGGTGATGTTTTCAATCACGACGATGGCGTCATCGACCACGAATCCAGTTGAAATCGCGAGAGCCATGAGCGACAGGTTATCGACGCTATATCCCAGCATATACATGACACCGAACGTACCCAGAAGGGACAGCGGTACAGAGATGCTCGGAATCAGCGTGGCCCAGAGATTTCGCAGAAATATAAAGACGACGAGAATGACGAGACCAATCGAGATCAGAATGGTGTACTCGATATCCTCGATCGATGCGCGAATCGTCGTCGTCCGGTCCAGAATCACGGACAGGTGGATCGTAGGAGGAATCGAGGCGCGCAGCAGCGGCAACAGTTGATTCACGCGATCGACGGTATCGATGATATTGGCCGTCGGTTGCTTGAAGACCTGGATCGTGATCGCAGGTTTGCCGTTGACCATGCCGATATTCCGGCGGTCCTCGAGGGAGTCTTCGACGGTGGCGATGTCCGATAACCGGATGGCGGAGCCATTTTTATAGGCCACGATGAGAGGCCGATACTCCGCCGCCGTGAAAAGTTGATCGGAGGTCGCCAGCTGCCAGGTATGCTGTCCCGTCCGTGAGCTCGCCTTTGGGCCGGTTGGCATTGGCTGCCGTCAGCGTCTGCTGAATCTGTTCCCAGCCGATGTCGTATTTCGTCAGAGCGGTTGGATTGATCTGCAGGCGCACTGCAGGCTTCGAGCTGCCTTGAATATTAACCTGCCCGACGCCGGGAATCTGCGCGATTTTCTGGTCGAGCACGGAATCGGCGAAGTCATAGATTCGGCTGCGTTCCTCGACATCCGAGGTGAGTCCCAGAATCATGATCGGCTGGTTCGACGGATTGTTCTTCCGGTATCCCGGATTGCTCGGCAGGTTCGCCGGCAGTTGTCCTCGCGCCGCATTGATCGCTGCCTGCACGTCGCGGGCTGCGGCATCGATGTTGCGATCGAGATCGAACTGCATGGTGATTTGCGACTGACCGGTATTGCTCTGCGACGTCAGTTCGGTAATGCCGGCAATTCTCCCGAAGCTGCGCTCGAGCGGCGTCGTCACGGCCGAAGCCATGGTGTCCGGACTGGCGCCCGGCAAGTTCGCATTTACATTCAGCGTCGGATATTCGACCTGTGGCAACGGCGCGACAGGAAGAAAATAGAATGCCAGAGCTCCGGCCATCGCGAGAGCTAGAGTGAGAAGCGAAGTCGCGACAGGTCTCTTGATGAACGGCGTCGAGATGCTCATGATCTATTCCACCAGCACTTCTTCTTCGATCCGGTTTCCGACTCTCAGGCCGCGCAGGCGGAATGCCAGCCGGTCGAATGTCAGATAAACGACAGGAACCGTGTACAGAGTGAGGAGTTGGCTGACTGCAAGACCACCGACGATCGTGATGCCGAGCGGATGGCGCAATTCGGATCCCACGCCTTTTCCTAATGCCAGCGGCACACCGCCGAGCATGGCCGCCATCGTGGTCATCATGATCGGACGGAAGCGCAACAGGCACGCCTGATAGATTGCTTCGATCGGCCGCCGGCCTTCCTTCCGCTGAGCTTCCAGCGCAAAGTCGATCATCATGATGGCGTTCTTCTGAACGATACCGATCAGGAGAATGATTCCGATCAGCGCGATGATGCTGAAATCACCATGCGTGACCTGCAACGCCAGGAGCGCTCCCAGGCCGGCCGATGGCAGCGTCGAGAGGATGGTGATGGGGTGGATATAGCTTTCATACAACACGCCCAATACGATGTAGACCGTGACCAGCGCTGCGAGAATCAACCAGATTTCATTGGACAGCGACGATTGAAATGCCGCGGCCGTTCCCTGAAAACTGGAGCGGATGCTCTGGGGCAGATTGATCTCCCGTTGAGCGTCTTCGATAACTTTGACCGCGTCACCAAGCGATGCTCCGGGAGCGAGATTGAAAGACAGGGTGACAGCGGGGAATTGGCCCTGGTGATTTACCGATAGCGGCGTATTGCCCGTTTCCTGCCGCGTGAAAGAACTCAGAGGCACCTGCGTGCCGCTGGGGGCCCGGACGTAAATGTCTTTCAACGCCTCCGGTCCTCGCTGATACTTCGTATCGACCTCCAGGATCACGTGGTATTGGTTCAACTGCGTAAACATCGTCGAGACCTGCCGCTGACCGAATGCGTCATACAACGTGTCGTCGATTATCTGCGGGGTGATGCCGAAGCGGGCCGCGCTGTCGCGATCAATGACCAGGTTCGTTTGTAATCCTTGATTCTGTTGATCGCTGGCGACGTCGCGCAGCTGAGGCAGGCTCTGCAATTTCTCGACGAGCCGGGGCGCCCAGGTACCGAGTTCCACAGGATCGGCATCCTCGAGGCTGTACTGGAACTGAGTCCGGCTGACGCGGTCGTCCACCGACAGATCCTGCACGGGCTGCATGAACAACATGATGCCCTGGACTTTTTCCACCTGCGGCTGCAGGCGGCGGATGATTTCAGAGGCATCGGACTTGCGCTCTTCGTGTGGCTTCAGATTGATCTGAAGCCGGCCGCTGTTGATCGTCGTGTTGGTTCCGTCGACTCCAATGAACGAGGAAAGGCTTTCGACGTCCTTGTCCTGCAGGATGATCTTCGCCAGTTCCTGCTGGCGTTGTGCCATCGCTGCAAACGAGATGCTTTGCTCCGATTCCGAAACCCCGAGAATGGCGCCGGTGTCCTGAACAGGGAAAAACCCTTTCGGCACGTAAAGGAAGAGCAGGAGCGTGCCGGCCAGCGTGCCCAGCGTAACGAGCTGCGTGGCGCCTTGATGTTTCAAAACGAAGCGCAGTGTTTTTCCGTAAACCGAAACGATCGCATCGAATCCGTTGCCGGAAGCGCGGTAGAACCAGCTCTGTTCCGAGTCCGGCTTATGCCGCAGCAGCTTCGCGCACATCATTGGCGTCAGGGTCAGCGAAACGACGGCCGAGACCAGAATCGTGAGACTCAAGGTGATTGCAAATTCCCGGAAGAGCATGCCGACGACGTCGCCCATGAACAGCAGCGGAATGAGAACCGCAATCAGCGAAACGGTGAGAGACAGAATGGTGAAACCGATCTGGCTCGATCCCTTCAAGGCGGCCTGCAATGGCGACTCGCCTTCTTCCATGTACCGCGAGATGTTTTCAATCATCACGACGGCGTCGTCGACGACGAAACCAGTCGAAATGGTGAGCGCCATCAACGTCAGGTTGTTCAGGCTGAATCCCATCAGGTACATCAACCCGAAGGCCCCGACCAGGGAAAGCGGGACGGCAATACTCGGAATAATGGTTGCGGCGAGATTGCGCAGGAAGATGAACATGACCATGACGACCAGACCGATCGTCAACATCAGTTCGAACTGCACATCGGTGACGGAGGCGCGGATCGTCGTCGTACGATCCGTCAGAATCGAAACTTCCACGGAACTGGGTAATGACGCCCGAAGCTGCGGCAACAGGGCTTTGATCCTGTCGACGACCGCGATGATGTTGGCTCCCGGCTGGCGTTGGATGTTGACGATGACCGCAGGCGTTTCGTTCATCCACGCGGCTTGTTTCGTATTCTCGACATCATCGACGACGCTGGCAACGTCCGACAGCCGGATCGGCGCATTTTTGCGATAGGCAACGATGATCTTCTGATAGTCGATGCTCGACATGATCTGATCGTTGGCGCCAATCGTGTAAATTTGCCGCGGACTCTCGAAATTACCTTTCGCCTGATCGACGTTCGCGGAGGCCAAAGCGGTCCGGATATCTTCGAGCCCCAGACCGTATGCGGCAAGTTCTGTCGGATTGACGCGGATCCGTACTCCGGGCTTCTGGCCGCCGCTGATGCGGACAAGGCCGACTCCGGGTAACTGAGAAACCTTCTGTGCGAGGGTGGTATCCGCCAGATCTTCAACTTTCGAAAGCGGCAGGGTCGGAGACGAAAGGGCCAGAGTCAGAATAGGCGTATCGGCCGGATTCACCTTGCTGTAAATAGGTGGATTCGGCAGATCCCGCGGCAGAAACGTTCCGCCGGCGTTGATCGCGGCCTGGACTTCCTGTTCCGCGATATCGATGCTGAGATCCAGAGAAAACTGGAGGGTGATGACAGAGCAGCCGAACGAACTCGACGACGTCATCTGCTTCAAACCGGGGACCTGCCCGAACTGCCGTTCGAGCGGAGCCGTAACCGATGACGACATGACGTCCGGGCTGGCGCCCGGATAAAACGTCACGACTTGAATCGTCGGATAATCGACCTGAGGCAGCGCCGAAACCGGCAATTGCTGGTAGGCGACGGCGCCGGCAAGCAGGACGCCCAGCATCAGCAGTGAAGTCGCTACCGGCCGGAGAATGAACGGCTGCGAAATATTCATTGGCCTTGACCGTTCTTTTGACCGCGCCGTCCGCCGCCACCGCGACCGCCGCGTCCACCACCAGCGCCATTACCACTAGTTGCTGCGTCTGCACCGCCGGCACGGCGGCCAGCGCCGTCGGGTGTTTGACCGGGAGTCTGAACGTCAACCTTTGCCCCGTCCTGAACTTTATCCATGCCTTCCAGAACAACCAGTTCGCCCGGTTCCACCCCGGAAGCGAGCGCCACATCGTTACCTTCGGTATTCTTGATGGTGACCTGTCGCAGTTCGGCGGTCTGATTGTCTTTGACGATGTAAACGTATGTCCCTTGAGCTCCGCGTTGAATGGCTGCGCCGGGAATAACGACCGCGTCTTTCAAGGTATCGATCAGCAGCCGGACATTGACAAACTGGTTCGGGAATAAAGCGTTATTTTTATTGTCGAAAACGGCCTTGAGTTTCGACGTGCCGGTTGTCGAATCGATCTGGTTGTCTGCCGTCAGCAGGATGCCGTCGGCGACCTTCTTTATATCGTCGTGATCCCAGGCTTCGACGCGGAGTTGTTGCCCCGCATGCAGCTTGCGCAAAACGTCTCCCAGGTTATCTTCAGGGATACTGAAAAGGACGGAGATCGGCTGGAGCTGAGTAATGACGATCATCCCCCCGGGATCGGCGGCGTGAACGATGTTGCCTTCATCGACCAGGCGCAAGCCGATCTGCCCGCTGATGGGCGCTATGATTTTGGAATAGGTGATCTGAAGGTTGGCATTATCGATCTGGGCTTGATCGGCCTGAATGGCGCCTTCGTACTGACCCACGGTCGCAACCTGAATGTCGTACTGCTGTTTCGGGATCAATCCCTTTTGCACACCAAGCAGATTGCGTTCCTGCTCCGTCTTCGCCGATACCAGCAACGCCTGGTCGCGTGCAAGCTGACCTTTCGCCTGCGCCAGCTGGACATCAAAGGGACGTTTATCGATTTCGGCAAGGAGTTCGCCTTGCGTCACGAATTGTCCTTCTTTGAAGGCGACGTGAATCAACTGGCCATCCACGCGGCTCCGGACAGTGACGGTATTGAAGGCGGTTGCGGTTCCCAACCCTCGCAGGTACACCGGCATATCAGACTTGTGGGCCGTGATCGTGACGACCGCCGGCCGGCCGCCGCCGCCGTTTCCACGACCTCGTCCCCCCCGGCCCCGGCCACCGCCATTTTCCGTGGGTTGTGCCGTAGTCGCGTCAGCCGCGGCCGGCCGCGCTACCCGCCACCAGCGATAGCCTCCGTAACTGAGTCCGCCAAGAATGAGCAGCACGAGGAACCAACGCCCGCGTCCTTTTTTCGGACGGGAGTCTTCTTCCAGGAGTAACTGAGTTTCCTCTTCAAAACGATTCTTATCCATACGTAACCTTTTTATGAAAACGGATTAGCAGCAAAAAGACGCGTCGCTGCCGGTAAAAGCGGATGCTATTTTAAATGAAGCCTGGGGGAGCTCTAGAGGAAAGAGCGCGGTTGTTCGAGTCTTCCAGAAATGCCGGCAGAAGGTGGTGGAGAGCATTCTCCATAAAAGGAAGATCTGCCGATCTCTCAAACGACGCGATCAAGGACCCGTCCTCGATCGACTTCGTCTGGACCTGCCACGGCGTGTGTTTCCGGGCTTCCGCCATTCGTGCTCCAGCCCGGTCCGGGGTCGATCGCGCGAAATCGTGCGCATGCTGTGACGCCCAGACCACTGTACGCTCCACCGAGCGGCCAATAATCGAAGCGGCAAAAAGCACCAGAAAAATTGTTAGCGCGACCCTTTTCATTGTTGATGCTGCGCCCTGGCAGGCTGAGCGCATCCAACTTACCCAATTTATGTTACGCCGACAAGATCTTTAAGGTTACGTATGTTGAACCCCGGTCTGGTGCATCATGGAAACGGATAACTTCGGGGTGTCGTTCGAGAAGGGATTGGACAATCTGTCGCTGGACGCCGACGCCGCGGCCATGGATGATCCGGACCTCGCTAAACCCCCGCTGAACAGCCTGATACAGGTATTCCTCTATAACGATGGAGATTTCCCGCGGCTGGAAGGTGTGTAGATCAATCGAGTCCTCAATCGGGAGCTCGTGCATTCGATACAGTATAATGGCCGGTTATGAAGTTTTATGTGCGGACCTACGGCTGCCAGATGAATGTGGCGGATTCGAATGAGATGGGCCGTCATTTGAAGGCCCGAGGGCTGGTTGAGACCGAGGATCCCGACGAGGCTTCCGTCATCCTGGTCAACACCTGTACCGTCCGGCAACACGCTGAGGACCGGGGTTTCTCGGAAGTTGGCAGGCTCAGACGGTGGAAAGCCAGGCGTCCCGGGCGAAAGATCGTGGTCACGGGCTGTGCGGCCGAGCGCACAAAGGAGTATCTGGAAGACCGCTTTCCCTTTGTCGATCTGGTCGTCGGAGCAAAATCCATCGAGGATTTCGGCCAGCTGGCTGAACGTCTGCTAGATCGACGCGAAACCGACGAAGAACTCGATTACGCCATCCGCTCCGCCGGTGATGAGGTGTCGTCATTCGTGACCGTGATGCGAGGATGCAATTATTCCTGCACCTACTGCATCGTGCCCTATGTTCGCGGGCGCGAGGTCTACCACCCGATGGAGCAGATCCTCGCGGAAACGCGCGATCGGGTCGGGGAAGGCGCCCGCGAAATTACCTTGCTCGGCCAGACCGTCAATTCCTATCGGCAGGGTCCGCATCGTTTCCCTCAACTCCTCCAGAACGTCGCAGGCGTTCCCGGCGTTGAGCGTGTGCGCTACATTTCTCCTCATCCCTATTACATGACGGACACTGTGGTCGAGACGATGGCGAGCGTGCCTCAGATTTGTGAATCGCTCCACCTGCCCGTGCAGTCGGGGTCGAACATGATGTTAAAGGCTATGGCGCGTAATTACACCCGGGAGCAATACACGACGCTGATCGGGAATATGCGTCAGGCGATGCCGCAGATGAGCTTGAGCACGGATATCATCGTCGGATTTCCGGGCGAGACTGAAGACGATTTCCAGGCGACTCTATCGATGGTGGAAGAGGTCCGGTTCAACTGGGCTTTCATCTTCAAGTACTCCGCTCGTGAAGGAACGCCGGCGGCGAATCTCGAATCCCTGCCGCAGGAAATCATCGAAGAGCGGCATCAGCGATGCCTGGAATTGATCGACCGGATTGCTATAGAGGAGCGCTCGAGACTCGTCGGAACGAGTCAGGACATTCTGATCGAGGAAGGTAACTTCGGCAGGACGCGGACAAATTATAAAGTTCATGTGAACGGCAATGTAGCGCAGGGCGATACCAGACGCGTGCGCATCACCAGCGCGCAGCGCGCAACCCTAGAAGGAGAATTGGACGATGGCAACATTACTTTCGAGAATTTTCGGGAAGAAAGCGGCCGCGCCAGCGCTCGCACCTGAAACTGACGAACTCGATATCAGCGCCCTGAAACCGTTGATGCAACCGAGACCGGTAGTCAGCACGGAGCCGAAAGATCTGTCCGGCGCCTGGACAATGCAGCAGGTCACGAGCGTTTTCCCGTCAGCCCAGCGCGCCTTGTTTCAGAAGTACCACGTCGGAGGCTGCAGCAGTTGCGGTTTCCAGCCGACCGATACGCTTGCCGCCGTGGTCACCGGTCACGGACTCGATATCAATGAGGTCGTGCAACACATCCAGCGGAGTCAGGAATCGGAACTCGACCTGGAGATTACTCCCCGCGATGCCGCCGAACTCTTCAAGCAGGGGAAGATCAAATTACTGGATGTGCGGACACCGGAGGAATACGGAATCGCGAAGGTCGAAGGAAGCGTCCTGGTGGACCAGAGCGTCACGCAGGAAATCATGCAGAGCTGGCCTAAAGAAACACAGATTGTGACAATCTGCCATCACGGAATGCGCAGTCTCGATGCCGCTGCTTATCTTCGCGGCCATGGATTTTCGAATACCCGCAGCATGATGGGTGGAATCGACGCCTGGGCCCTGCAGGTGGATCCCTCCATCCCGCGATATTGATCTAATTCGGGGACGGTTGCCTAAATCACCTAAATTCCTTGTCGAATGGAGTTTTGGAATTTAGGTGATTTAGGCAACCGTCCCCGAATTAGATTTCGATTTCCAGTAAGTCACGCCCCGCGACGATATTCTCGAAAACCTCACGTGCCTCATCGCGAATCTGCGCCACCTGCCGGCCGTCGTAACGTGAGCTGAAGTGTGTCGCAATCAGGGTGTGAGCCCCGGCTTCTTTCGCGACGCGCGCGGCATCTTCCATTGTGGAATGCTTGCGTTCGCGGGCCATGTCGATGCCGTCGGGGCCGAATGTCGTTTCGTGGATCAGAGCGGTGCAACTGTCGGCAAGTTGAATGGACCGTTTGGAGAATTGCGTATCCAGGCAGTACGCCACGGATTTTCCGGGCCGGATTTCTCCCAGAACCATGCCGGGGCTGATCGTGCGGCCGTCGTCGAGCTTGATGCTTTCGCCGCGCTGCAGCTTTCCGTACAGCGGGCCCCGGGGAATCCCCAGTTCCTGGGCGCGTTCGAGGTTGAATATGCCGGGCTTCGGCTTTTCCTGAAACCGCCATCCCAGACAAAAAATCGAATGTTCCAGCGGCAGCGCGTCGACGTAGAACTCCTCTTCGTCGAGAACCCGGCCGCGGTATCCGCGGGGGAACTCCTGCACCGTCAGTTTGAACGTGAATTGCAGATCTGCGGTCCTGAAGGAGGCATTGAGAAAGTTCCGCAGGCCTTCCGGCCCGAATACGTTGAGCGGCGTCTCGCGGCCATCGAGATGAAGTGTGCTCAGCAGGCCTGCGATGCCGTAGAGATGATCTCCGTGAAGATGGCCGATGAATATCGAGTGGATTCGGCTCCTCTTGACCCCGGATCGCATGAGCTGCAGTTGTGTGCCCTCGCCGCAATCGAACAGAAAGATGTCGCCCTCGCGAACCAGCGCGGTAGCCGACAATCCTCTCGTGAGTGTGGGGGTGGCGGAGCTTGTGCCGAGCAGTACGATTTTCATTTTTGCTTGAACATGGCCTTGAACACATATCCCGCGAGTTGTGGATTCTCCCGCAGCCGTCGAACAGAATAAGCGTACCAGTCGCGTCCAAATGGAATGTAGACGCGGATATTGTGTCCAGCCGCGTGAATGACGTCGCGTAATTGCTCGTCGACGCCAAGGAGCATCTGAAATTCGTACGCGTCGCGGGAAAGCTTCAGGTCACGAATGATGCGGAAAGCTTCCCAGACCATCATTTCATCATGAGTCGCGATTCCAACGTACGAACCATTGCGCAGAAGCTTTTCCAGGATATAAGCATAGTTGCGATTGATCACGCGCATGTCGCGGTAAGCGATGGCCCGTGGCTCGACATAAACGCCTTTGCACAGCCGGTAATTCGGCTTCAGGTCTTCTAAAGCGGCGACATCATCGACAGTGCGGCGCAGATACGCCTGAATGACAATTCCAACGTTGGAATGCTCCCGCCGCAGTTCCCGATAGATTCTGAGCGTTTCAGTGGTACACGAGGAGTCTTCCATATCGATGCGGACAAAGTTGTTCAGTTCTTTCGCGCGCCGTACCAGGCGGTGCGTCAGATCCAGGCACGCCTGGGCGTTGAGCTTCAGTCCAAGCTGAGTCAATTTGACGGAAATGGTGGAGTCGACACGGCGCTTGTCGATTTCTTCCAGGAGGAGCAGATAGTCCTCGACCGCGCGCTGCGATTGTTCGAGGGTATGGATGTGTTCGCCGAGAACGTCCAGAGTGGCGCGAATGCCCTGAGCGTTCAGGGCGGCAGCCACGCGCAAGGCGTCATTGGTGGTTTCGCCGGCAATGTAGCGGTTCGCGACCTGCCTTACGATAGTCTTCGGGACGACAGGAAGCGTCTGCGCAATGACTCGATCCACCAATCTCATGTTGAGATTATGTGGGCCTAGTTATTCAGCCGGTGCAAAAATGCATTCGTTTCGGGAATGCCGCCGCTTTCGACAATGAAACCTTTCAAGAACGAATCCTGCAGCTTGCGATAGGTCGCCACAGATCCTTTCGTGTTGAAAATCGCGAACAGAACCGGACCACGGTCCCTCGTGTATGCGATTCCGGCAAGCGCACTGACTCCACCATCGGTGCCGGGCAGCGTACCGGTCTTGCCGATGATCGCGCCCCGGTACTCTTCACCGGTAAAACGGCGGGCCAGCGTTCCTGCGTCCACACCAGCTACAGGCAGCACGTCATCCGGGCGCAGGTTGTTCAGGTTCAGCCAGAACACCAGTTCACGGAAAAGTTGAATTGTCGCCCGAGGTGTGATTCGGTTGTAGTCAAGACCGGAGGTGTGAGAAATCGTGATGTCGTTGGCAGGGATCCCGAGATCCCGGATCAGAAACTGTTCGACTCCCTTGGTGCCGCCCACCGCTTCGCCCAGTCTCTCTGCGATCTGGTTGACGCTATGCGCGTTCTGATAGAACAGGATATCGCGCAGACTCGAGGACGCATGACCCGCGATTTTTGTGCCGTGCGGGGTTCCGCGAGACACCGCTTCGGCGAATCGGACACCGGAACGGCGCAGGACCTGGGCTATTCCCTTCGTGGCCTTGTCCGTCGAGTAAAACATGCCGTAAGTGAATGGTCCCGTGACGATGAGGTTGCCGGTGACACGGCCGATACCGGCGCGGACGACGTCGCGTGCGAGCCGGGACACATCGATCGAAGTCAGAACAGGATCCCCGGTCGTTTGAAGCACCAGGTCGCCCTTCAGGGTACGGGTTTTTTTGTCGATCGTGCCGTCCGCGTAGAAATTGGTTTCAAAATGGTATTCGGGACCGAATTTGGAAAGAGCGGCGAACGAAGTCGCCACCTTGATCACAGAAGCCGGGTTAAACCCAACATTACTATTGAGTTCAGCGTACGTTTTCCGCCCGTCCAGCGATTCGATCAAAAGTCCCTGCGATTCCAGATTAAACCCTCTGAGCGCAAGCTGATTCAGGTAATTGGTTTCACTGACGCTGTCAAGGTGTTCTGCAGAGCGGGCCCGCGGTTCGCCGCCCGGAACCGTGCTTCTGGAGACAAGTTCTTGTGCGTAAATGGGACCTAACAGGAGAACAGCGCAGCAAATGGTGGAGAGAAAGTACCTTTTCATGAAAAGCGTGTGTAGTTTGCCAGAAAAGAAATCAAAATTGAAGAGCCAAGATTTTAAAGAAAAACAAAACTGATTGTATTTTTCGGCCTCTGTAATTCTCATTAGAGTTGTACACACTTATTCAAGGGGTAAGTTCGATGCTTATTATCAGTCGAAAGAAAGACCAAAAGATTGTCCTGGCCGACGACATCGAGATCACCATTCTGGAAGTTGGTAGAAATCGCGTGCGGTTTGGTATAAAAGCACCCAAACATATCCCTATCAACACCCGTATAAAGACCTCGGCAGCGCCAGAAGAAACGACCCAAGTGGTTGAAATCGAAACACCATCTTCACCACTGGAAGGTTTGCCCGCTGCGGTCGGATCGCGACGCGGGAATAACCGAGTCGTCTAGAGCACATCGTCTGCCACTGGGCCTCCTTGACTTTAACTGGCATTATCCGTATAAGTTGCGGGGACTCATGGCAATGAAGACAAAATCGAAATCTAAACCTGCAAAGAAGGCCTTAAGCCGCGCCTCTGCAACGGCTAAGTCTGTTCATTTGAATGCGCAATCGGCGAAGGCCTCTTCGCGAATCGGCTCTAAACCAGCCGCCAAAACATCGACCCGTCGTGCCACAAAGCCGACAAAGGTGGAAGCGCGACGGACCTCAGCGGCCCCCGCGTTCACTTCTTCACGTGCTGCAAGTCCGGAACGTGCTGCCTCCCGGCATTTTGCCAGCGCCATTCAGGCTTACGAAGCTGGAATCAAGCTGATGCACGCCGAGGAGTTCGAAAAAGCCATCCGTTGCTTCGACGAACTCATCAGCGAACATCCCGAAGAACCCGAAATTCAGGAGCGCGCGAAGGTTTTGATTCACGCTTGTGAAAAGAAGGTCCAGGATAAAGGGCGGACGGTCCTGAAATCTGCCGACGACCACTACAACGTGGGCATCGCTGACTTGAATCGGCGTGAACTGGGTTCCGCGATCGAGCACCTGCAACAGGCGTTAAGGCAGACGCCCAAGGCGGACCACGTTCTTTATGCCCTGGCGACGGCGAATGCCCTGAAGGGAAACCGCGACCAGGCTCTCCAGTACCTGAAAGAGTGCATGCAGTACCGGCCGCAGAATCGGTTTCTCGCCACCCGCGACGCCGACTTCGAATCGCTCCAGGAAGATCCCGAATTTAAACACCTGACCTCCGCAGAGAAGTGAAAGCAAAAGAGCCCAAAATCGTCTCCATCGGCGGGGGGACGGGGCTTTCGACTCTTCTGCGCGGTTTGAAGAAATTTCCTGTCGGTTTATCGGTCATCGTAACCGTCACCGATGATGGAGGCAGTTCCGGCCGGTTGCGGGAAGAGTTCGGTGTCCTGCCGCCGGGGGATATCCGCAACTGCATGATTGCTCTTTCCGAAGACGAGCATCTCATGTCGCATCTGTTCCGTTTTCGCTTCAATAGCGACGGCGGATTGCACAACCATAGCTTCGGAAACCTGTTTCTGACGGCTATGGCGGGTGTGACAGGTGACTTCGCTGTTGCGGTTCGTCTTACTTCGGAAGTTCTGGCGATCAAAGGTGTCATTTATCCGTCTACGAACTCCAATGTGCAACTTCGCGCCGAGCTCGAGGATGGTTCCATCGTCGAGGGTGAAACGCGGATAAGCGCCCAACGCAAACGCATCCGGCGCGTTCAACTGAGCCCGATCGACGCTCACCCGTTGCCCGACGCGCTGGGGGCCATCGCCGCTGCAGACTTGATCACGATTGGACCAGGCTCGCTTTACACCAGCCTGATCCCGAATATGCTGGTTCGTGAAGTCATTGGCGCGGTGCGCGCCGCGTCTGCGGATAAGATTTATATTCAGAACATCATGACGCAGCCTGGGGAAACCGACGGTTATTCTGCAGCCGACCACGTCGAGGCGCTCGCCGAACACTGCGGCGGAGTTCTTTTCCCTAGTGTCCTGCTGAATAACGGCATACCCTCCGCCGGAATGCTCGAACCGTATGAAGCTGAGCATGCCGCTCTTGTGCAGGTCGACCACGAGGAATTGCGAGGGCTGGGGATGAACATCGTGGAACGCGACTTGCTAACCCAAGATGGGATGATCCGCCATGATCCCGACAAACTAGCTCGCGCTGTTTTGGAGATGGCAAAACTCCTTTAGTCCGGTCGAATACCAATCGAGGGTGATCTGAAATGGACGACTTGCAAGTACTGATTCTTGCGGCAGGCAAGAGCACCCGCATGAAATCCAAATACGCGAAGGTGCTCCACCGCGTGGGTGGCCGATCGCTTATCGACCATGTCGTTCGGGCCGCTCGAAGCGCCACCGGAAACATTTCTGTCGTCATCGGGCATTCTGCGGATGCCGTGAGGGCTGCGGTCCCGGAGGTGAAATTCGTCGAGCAAAAGCAACAGCTCGGCACCGGTCATGCCGTTCTGGCCGCGCGTGAGAGTTTTTCAGGGTATTCTGGCGACGTCCTTGTGATGCCCGGCGATGTGCCGTTGATTTCATCTGGGACCCTGGCCGCGTTTATCCAGTTTCATCGCGACGGAGGTTTTCGTGCATCCGTGTTGACGGCGGATCTCGAAAATCCAGGGGCGTACGGCCGCATCGTCCGGCAAAATAATCACGAACTGCATTCGATCGTCGAACAGCGCGATGCCACGCCAGAGATCTTAAAGATCCAAGAGGTCAATTCCGGCATTTACATCTTCAAAGCTGCCTCGCTTTTTGAATCGCTCGCGCGGATTCGCAATGAAAACGCTCAGCGCGAATATTACCTGACCGATGTGATCGGAATTCTGGTCGGTCAGAATCAGAAAGTCGGCGCGGTCAAGAGCCAGTCGCCGGAGGAAGTCCTGGGCATCAACACGCGTCAGGAACTGGCGGCGGTCGATCATGTCATCCGGCGCCGGACATGTGAACGGCTGATGGACGAGGGTGTAACGATCATGGATCCGGCCAGCACGTACATCGACGCAGATGTTCAGATCGGGTTGGACACGGTGATTTATCCGGCAGTTCAGATCTACGGCGCCAGCGTTATCGGCGAAGACGTCACAATCCACTCCTTCAGCCGGATCGCGAATTCCAGAATTGGAGCCAGGACGACGGTCCTGGAGGGCTGCGTCATCAATAACAGTGGGGTCGGCGAGGAAGTCTCGCTCGGTCCGTTTTCGCATCTGCGATTTGATGTCACTGTTGGCGACACCGCCAAGGTGGGCAATTTCGTCGAGTTGAAGAAGACGAACCTGGGCTTCGGATCGAAGTCGCAGCATCTGGCTTATCTCGGTGATGCCCATATCGGCAAGAACGTCAATATCGGAGCGGGCGTCATCACCTGTAACTACGATGGAGTGAGGAAGCACGAAACCATCATCGAAGACGGCGCGTTCGTCGGCACGGACTCCCAGTTGATTGCTCCGGTGCATATCGGTAAAGACGCATACATCGCGGCCGGATCCTCCATCACAGACGATGTGCCTCCTGAATCCCTCGCCATCGCCAGAGGCCGCCAGGTCGTGAAAGACGGCTGGGTCAAAGAGCGGAAAAAGAAATAGCCGCGGGGATTTTTGGGATTCTCAACGGGGAATCTAAGCTGGAACTACTCCCCTCCTGGAACAGGAGGGGTGCCCGAAGGGCGGGGTGGTCGTTCACGAGCCACGGGACTCTAAAGCGACCACCCCGGCGCTTCGCGCCACCCCTCCTGTCTCAGGAGGGGAGTGGTTCGTCAGACGCCTTTCGCCTGTCTGGGGACATGGTATCCTTAGCACGGCATGTGCGGAATTTTTGGATACGTCGGACCCCGGGACCCCGTTCCCATCATCATGGGCGGGCTTCGCTCGCTCGAATATCGCGGCTACGACTCGGCCGGTATTGCCGTTGTCGAAGATAACCAGCTTAAGGTCCGGCGGGCGTCGGGGAAACTCAAGAATCTCGAAGACTTGCTGACCAGGCAGCCGCTGACCGGCGCATTCGGTCTGGGGCATACGCGCTGGGCAACGCACGGCAGGCCTACTGAAGAAAACGCCCATCCGCATCGGGACTGCAAAGGCCGGATTGTGGTCGCTCACAACGGCATCATCGAAAATTACCTGCCTCTAAAGCGGAAATTGATCGAAGAAGGCCACAAGTTCACCACCGAAACCGACACCGAAGTCATCGCTCATTTGCTCGAAAAGAATTTCGCCGGTGACCTCGAGGAAGCGGTCGTCAAGACGCTGGCGCAGTTGAAAGGTTTATTTGCATTCATCTGCATGTCTGCAGACGATCCGCAGAAGATTGTCGCCGTGCGCGAAGGGAATCCATTGATCGTCGGCGCGGTCGATGGCGAGGGATTTGTTGCTTCGGATGTTCCGGCAATGCTTCCCTATACCCGCTCGATTCTGTTTCTGGATGACCACGAAGTCGCCGTCGTCGCCCGCGACGGCATCCGGCTGCTGGACACGGCAGGGAACAAACGCGAGCCTCAGTTCCAGCACATTACCTGGGATCCGATCATGGCCGAAAAGGGCGGCTACAAGCATTTCATGCTCAAGGAAATTTATGAGCAGCCCGTCGCGATCGAAAACACGATTCTGGGGCGCTTTTCGCTTGATGCCAATCGGGTGCATCTGGAAGATGTCGCGTTTACTGAAGAGACGTGGAAAAACTTTAAGCACATCCGGATTCTGGCCTGCGGTACGAGCTGGCATGCTGCGCTTGCAGGCAAATACATGATTGAATCGCTGGCGCGTATTCCGGTCGAAGTGGATTACGCGAGCGAATATCGCTACCGCAACCCGGTGATTCTTCCGGACACGCTGTTCGTTTTCATTACGCAGTCCGGCGAGACGCTGGATACGATCGCCGCTCAGCGGCAACTCCGCGAGTTTGGTAAAACTCTGACCATTACGAATGTTGTCGGTTCGATGACGACTCGTGTCGCAGATGCGGTCCTCTACACTCGCGCCGGTCCGGAGATCGGCGTCGCCTCAACCAAGGCATTTACCACACAGCTGACGTGCTTGTATCTGGTCGCTCTGCATCTCGCAGAACTTCACGGCACGCGCTCGGCGGCCGAGATTCGAGCCGCTCTGACGGATCTCACCGAGCTTCCGCAGAAGATGGAACGCATTCTCGAAGGCGCGAAGCACATCGAAGATATCTCGAAAAGTCTGTTCCGCCAGCGCGACTTTCTCTTCCTGGCGCGCGGGATTCATTTTCCGATTGCCCTCGAGGGAGCCCTCAAGCTGAAGGAACTCTCGTACATTCACGCCGAAGGTTATCCCGCTGGTGAAATGAAGCACGGGCCCAATGCGTTAATCGATGAAGATCTCCCCGTGGT
Source organism: uncultured Acidobacteriota bacterium (assembly GCA_963738025.1). Lineage (GTDB taxonomy): Bacteria > Acidobacteriota > Terriglobia > 20CM-2-55-15 > 20CM-2-55-15 > 20CM-2-55-15. The sequence goes on from CAVTWA010000025.1 coordinate 384,654, forward strand.
TTTTCTCGCCGCGTATGATCCCGGTTCTTCCGACTCGCACCAGCGCTACGAGAAGGTGTTGAACAATATCAAGGAAGTCAAATCACGCGACGGCATCATCATTTCCGTCGGTAACCAGGGCGACTCGGATTTAAAAGAATCCTCGGACCACTTCATTCCGGTGCCGGCAACAAATGAACTGTTGCTCCCGATCCTCGAAGTAATTCCCCTGCAATTGCTCGCTTATCACTGCGCCGTTCGCCGGGGCTGCGATATCGACCAGCCTCGTAATCTCGCGAAGAGCGTTACGGTAGAATAAAAGAACAGCCTCAGGTACGTGACTTACGCAATATGGATCTCTCGAAACTATTGAATCCCCAACAACTGGAGGCAGCCCAGACGACCGATGGTCCGGTCCTGATTCTGGCAGGCGCAGGCAGCGGTAAAACGCGCGTTATCACCTATCGCATCGCGCATCTGATCGAGAATCGAGACGTCCGCCCGGACCAGATTCTGGCAGTCACCTTCACCAACAAAGCCGCCGACCAGATGAAGTTTCGCGTGCGGAATCTGTTGCGGGCCGCACGTTCGGGCGATCCGTTGATTTCGACTTTCCATTCACTTTGCGTGCGGATTCTGCGCCGCGAAATTGAAGCGTTGAGCTACACGCGTGCTTTCACGATCTACGACGACTCCGATCAGTTGCAGGTCGTGAAGGCGGCAATGAAAGATCTCAAGGTTGACGATCGTCTGGTGACCGCTAAAACAATCCACTCGCGTATCAGCCACGCAAAGAATCACGGGAAGACCGCGCAAAACCTCCTGGAGGACTCGTGGGATCCTTCCTGGGAATTCACCGCCAATGTTTTCAACGAATATGAAAAACGTCTGAAGAAATCGAACGCGCTCGACTTCGATGACCTGCTGCTCAAGACCGTCGATGTGTTTGATAAGTTTCCGCAGGTGGCGGAAAAGTACAGTACCCGTTTTCAGTACGTCATGGTCGATGAATACCAGGACACAAATCGCCAGCAATATCGGCTGGTTCTCCATCTCACGCGCGTTCACGATAATGTCTGCGTCGTCGGCGACGAGGATCAATCGATCTACAGCTGGCGCGGCGCCGACATTCAAAACATTTTGTCTTTCGAAAAAGACTTTCCGCGGGTTCGGACGATCAAGCTCGAGCAGAATTACCGATCGACGAAAAACATTCTGGCGGCTGCGAGCGCAGTCGTTGCGAACAACGAAATGCGCAAAGGCAAATCACTGTGGACGCAGAATCCTGCCGGAGATCTCATCACGTATATGGAATCCGGCGATGCCGAAGCCGAAGCGATGTACGTGGCGGAGCGCATTCTGTACCATCAGAAGTCGGATCCGAGCGCTCGGATCGCCGTGCTCTATCGAACGAATTTTCTTTCGCGCATCCTGGAAGAAAAGTTGCGCCGCTACAACATGAAATATCGGATCGTTGGAGGCTTCAGCTTTTACGAACGGGCCGAGATCAAAGACATGATCAGTTATCTGACCGTGGCTTTGAATCCGCACGATTCAGTCAATTTGCTGCGCATCATCAATGTGCCCACGCGTGGGATCGGCAAAACGACGACCGACGCGCTCGAAGAACTTGCGGTGGAACGCGGTATTTCGTTGTGGGACGCGATCGAAGTCGCCGTCCGCGAGGCGCGGATGGCGATGCGCACACTGCGCGGTCTGGAAGCCTTCTACCGGATGCTCGCGGAGTTTGTGCAGGCGGCCGGAGAGCTTTCAAATGCCGCGCTGCTCGAGAAGATCATCAGCGGAACGAAGTATATGGAAATGCTTCAGGAAGAGGGGACCGAAGACGCCGAGAGCCGCATGGAAAACATCCGCGAACTTCTGACCGCGGCTGAAGAAAGCCATGAGCGCGGCGAGAAGCTCCGGGACTTTCTGGACCATGCGGCGCTCGTTTCCGATCAGGACGCCTACGATGAAGCCTCGCCGATTTCACTGATGACGTTGCACACAGCCAAAGGACTGGAGTTTCCTGTCGTTCTCATCATGGGATTGGAGGACGGCCTGTTCCCGCACAGCCGATCGATTGGCGACGCGCCGCAACTGGAAGAAGAGCGCCGGCTGTTTTACGTCGGCATGACCCGCGCGGAGCACAAGCTGTATCTCACGTCAGCGCGGTTCCGGCGGTACTTCGGGAATCAGGATCAGCAGATCTCGGAGCCCTCCCGGTTTCTGGCCGAAGTTCCGCAAGAACTGGTCGATGAAGCCGGCGACCGCCGGCGCAAGCCCGCTATGAGATACGACGGCTCGAGTTACGACACGGTCGACGCCGTCATGAAAGTTCTGGGTGGCGGCGAGAAAAGGCCGTCTCCGGGATACAAACCGTCCGAGCCCAAGAAAAAGGCGGGCGGCGCCTGGAGTCTGGGTACCCGCGTCAAGCACGCGAAATACGGCTACGGCACGATTCTGCGCACCGAAGGTGCGGGAGACGATCTCAAACTGACCGTCAGCTTCATTTCACATGGCCTCAAAAAGATGATCGCGAAATACGCCGAACTGGAAGTCGTCTGATCCGCGGGGTATGCACGTCGTCGGCGTCATATCGGATACTCACGGTCTTCTGCGCCCCGAAATCCCAAAGATTTTCAAAAACGTCGATCTTCTTCTCCACGCTGGCGATATCGGGAGTCCTGAAATTCTTCAAGAGCTACGTAAAATCGCGCCGACGATTTCGGTTCGAGGAAATAACGACACCGAAGAATGGGCAAAGCGGATTCCCGAGAGCAAGACCGTTCGCGTTGAAGACATTTCCATCTTCATGCTGCACGATCTGAAAGAACTGCCCGCTATAAAAGTACCGTCCGTTCAAGTGGTGATCAGCGGCCATTCGCATCGGCCGTTGATCGAACGGCGCGATGGAATTCTCTTTCTCAATCCGGGGAGCGCCGGGCCGCGACGCTTCAAATTACCGATCAGTGCGGCCCGGCTCGAGATTGATAAGTCCCGCCTCGATGCCCGTTTGATCGAAATTCGTTAGATTTCGTTCAAATCGTGGCATCGCGATCAGAACTTGAACGGCAGAATGACTACATTGCTGAAGTTCCCCAGAGAATCCGTTACCGCAACGTAAAGGCTGGCCGAGGTACCGCTGGGAATGGTTGCGGCCTGCCCTTGGAACGTACCCGTGAGCGTGCCGGAGACGGCATTAACCATGCTGGTTCCATCCAGCAGCATCGAATAATAGCCATCGAAACCATTCTGGCTCGGGTAAAAAACGCCCACGGATGCCATTACTGCGGTTGACGTTGGAGTTACCACGTCGGCGCTAAAGTCTGTGACATCGACGCTGAATGTGACCTGGCCGGTGGTTCGGTTGGTGGTGCTGATCCTCAAGTTCGTGATCGACGGCAGGAACATCAGACTGGAAGAGACCGGCAGCGCCGCAAAGCCGACGACATTGCTTCCATTCTGCCGCAGCGCGACGGCAGAAAATGCCGACGTACTTTGCATCGAAAGTGATCCACTGAAACTGGATACAGAAGCCAGCTGTGGGAAAATCGTCGTGACGTACTGTGCGAGATGTCCAAAGGCCGGCAGCGTCACAAACTGGGTGTAGGCAACAAATCCGGCTTGATTGTAGAGAGTCAACGCAATGGTATTCGAAGTTGGCTGAGGGTTGGCCAGCGCCACTCCGATGTTCGTCCCAGCCTGAACACTCACGGAAATCAGTCCTTCGGTATCTGCCGGAGACTCCAGTACGCTCGCTTCAGAAGCGAGCGTTGAACCCGTGTAGGTCTGGAACACGGCATTCACCACCAGTGATTCGTTGCTGGGAAGCGTCAGGCGAAGCCAGCCCGCGCGAAGCGTGGCGTCACCACTGAGCACGATTTTCATTACGCGGCTGCCAAGCACGGTAAAAGCGAAATGCGATGAAGGAACACCTCCATTGGCAGACGCAGCAATGGGGTTCCCGTTATCGTCGAATATATCCGCAACACCGGTTACCCCTGCCGTAACGGTCGTGGTCAAGTACAACGCCGTTTTGAAATTGAGGCCTGCCGGGTCTCCGCCAAACGCAACGTGAGGCAGCAGCCGGATCAGGTCTGTGGTGGAGCCGCTGGGAACGACAGGCAGTGTTGTAAATAGACTGCCATTCAAGCGGAGGGCCGTCGCAATGAAGCCCAAGCTGCTTGCTGCCGTGCAAGCCGAGGTCGTGCAGGAATCGATGGATACCTGGGTCCGAATTTGATTAATACCTGCAACGGTCGGAAACAATTCTGTCAGGAGTTTGGCAACATGGGCGTTCGCCGCCAGCGCCACCGCCGTGCTGCCCAGCTGATTTCCCGTACTTGGATCCCACAGCCGCACCAGAGCGGCATTGGCGGTTGGGTTCGGATTGACGATGGCGATGCCTGTATTCAGGCCATTTGCGGTGTCCGACTCTCCTGCAAAATCCGTCGCGCATACCCAGAGACAACTGTTCGAGTTCTGACCATCGACCTCGTTCACTCCGACTTCCGTCAGAATTGACGTTCCGGACCGGTATTGAATGATCACCGTCGTCTCTGCATTCGCTGGTGTGTAGTTGATCTGCATCCAACCCGAAGTAATGGCAGCGCTGAGGGATATCTGGATTTCCCTCGTGGCGCCGGATTCCAGGCTGAAATCCAGCGTCGTTGCCGGCGGTTGTCCATCAAATGATGCTGCCAGGGCGGTTCCGCTGTCCGAAAACAGCATGAGATGGCCGTTTGTGTTGGCGGAGTTGTTGTTAACCAACTGCACCAATGTGACGTAGTTCAGTCCGGCGGGATCCCCACCGGCGTCGATATGCGGAAAGGTGACACTACCGGAACCAAAAGAGATCTGTGCGAACGCGGGCGCACTGAAAAGAAGGACAAAAAAGACCAATGCTAGCTTTTTCATGAATTCCTCAACCATGAAGTGCCGTTCGAGCGGCTGTTCGTTCTTATAGACGTATTGTGCGGAGATCGGCTTAATTTTGCCTCAAACCTTACAAGATTTTACAGTTCGCTTATATTGCGATTCCTGTGATCCGCGTCCCCGGTTGACGTCTCGCGGCGTTGCACCGTGCTAATATCGGCCCTTTATGCTCAAGGACTTATTTCGCCGTAAGAGCCTGGATCAGCTGGTGACGGATCTCGAAGCGCCCGAGCATCGCTTGAAGAAAGCTCTCGGTCCGATCGACGTCACGGCCCTGGGCATCGGTGCGATCATTGGCGCCGGCATCTTTGCGACGATCGGCACGGCTGCGGCAGGCGATCCCACCCGTCCTGGAGCCGGCCCGGCGCTGCTTCTTTCTTTTGTCGTCACCGCGATCGCCTGTGGCTTTGCGGCTTTATGTTACGCCGAATTTGCGGCGATGATTCCCGTATCGGGCAGCGCATATACCTATGCCTATGCCACGCTCGGCGAATTGATTGCCTGGATCATCGGATGGGACCTGATCATCGAATACGCCGTCGGGAATGTCGCTGTCGCCATAAGCTGGGCCAATTATTTCAAGACCCTCGTCTCGGGCTTTGGCATCACGATTCCCGACTGGATCTCCACCGATTATCGGACGGCTGCGCGAATTCCAGGTTTGCTCGCCGGCGCGCCGCATATTTTCGGCGTCCCGATCGTTTTCAATATTCTCGCTTTCGGCATTGTGGCGGCGATCACGGTCGTGCTGGTCATTGGAATACGCGAAAGCGCCACGATGAACACGACGATGGTCGTGCTGAAGCTCATCGTGCTCGGGTTTTTCGTCGCTGTCGGATGGCACTACATGAAAGGCGAGAATTTCCACCCGTTCATGCCAAACGGGTGGGCTGGCGTTCAGGCCGGCGCGGCGATTGTTTTTTTTGCCTACATCGGGTTCGACGCTGTTTCAACGGTTGCCGAAGAAACCAGAAATCCGACCCGTGATCTTCCGATCGGCATCGTCGGATCGTTGATCATTTCGACTGTGATCTACATCCTGGTCGCTGCGGTTTTCACGGGCATCATCCCATTCAGTGTCTTGAAACAGAAACTCGCGACCGAACAGGCGGAGCCCCTGACGATGGCACTGCAATACGCAAATATCGGACGGTTCGCCAACCTGTTCGTCGGCATCGTGGCGTTCGGATCGGTCGTGGCGCACACGGCTGTGCTGCTGGTTTTCCAGCTCGGGCAACCCCGGATTTTTTTCTCGATGGCGCGAGACGGGTTATTGCCTCAGACATTTGCAAAGGTTCATTCGCGATTCCGGACGCCGCACGTCACGACGATTCTCACGGGAGTCGCGGTTGGCGTGTGCGCGATGTTTACGAGTATCGACGAGATGGTGGACCTGACCAATATCGGAACCCTGTTCGCCTTCATCCTGGTCTGCATCGGCATTCTGGTTTTGAGACACCGAGAACCCGAGCGTCGCCGCACGTTCCGCGTTCCGCTGGTGCCGTTGCTGCCCGTGCTCGGAGTCCTATCCTGCTTGTACCTGATGCTCGGGCTGCCCTGGATTACCTGGGTCCGTTTCGGGTTATGGCTGGTGGTGGGAATGGTCGTCTATTTTCTCTATGGTTTCCGACGGAGCCGCTTAAGTGCAGGAAGACCAGCCACGAATTGAACGGATTTAACGGATTGAATCCGTTTAATCCGTTCAATCCGTGGCTTATCCAATTTTGGTATAGAATCTTTCGGCCGTGTCTGAAGATAAATTTCGCGCGGAAATCGCGCGATTCTGTCACCTCATCTATGAAAAGGGTTATGTTGCGTCGACCGACGGCAACATCAGCGCGCGTCTCCCTGACGGCCATATCATGTGCACGCCGACCATCTGTAACAAGGGATTCGTCAAGCCGGAGGATATGGTCATCATCGATCTGAAGGGCCAGCGCGTCAAAGGCGAACGTAAAGCCTCCAGCGAAATGGCCATGCACCTTCTGATATATGAAATGCGTCCCGACGCGCAGGCCGTGGTGCACGCACATCCGCCGTGTGCCACTGCATACGCAGCCGCCGGCATTCCCTTGAACAAGGCATTGATATCCGAAGTGGTCCTCGCGCTGGGCTGCATCCCTCTGGCGGAGTATGGAACGCCGGGCACGCCCGAGCTCACGGATCAACTGCGGCCGTTCGTCAGGAACTATGACGCTCTATTAATGTCCAATCATGGTGTTGTGACCTATGGTGCGAATCTGGAAGACGCGTACAACCGGATGGATACGGTCGAGCATTTCGCAAAAATTTCTATCTATACCAAGATCCTCGGGCGAGAGCGCTTGCTGTCGAACGAGGATGTCGAGAAGTTATGGGTTCAACGGCAGAAGTATTACGGGCTCGAGGGCTCGGATGCGAAGGCGAAGGACCCGATGTGTCCTCTTACAGACGGAGTATCAGAGACGATCTCTCTCACTCGCGGTGAGTTGATCGACTTGATCGAACGAGTCGTTACGAATTTGAGATAGCGATCGGCCCCTGGTCCGACGCTGAATAAGGAGCAATTCATGGCACGAGAGGGAGAAGGCAGCACGTTGGGTGAAGCCCTTGGAATGATCGAGACGCGCGGCCTCGTCGCAATGATCGAAGCCGCCGACGCGATGGTGAAAGCAGCAAAGGTCAGCCTCGTTGGCTGGGAAAAGATCGGATCGGGCTATGTTACGGCGATGGTTCGCGGCGATGTTGCCGCCGTAAAAGCGGCCACGGACGCCGGAGCCGCTGCCGCTCGCCGCGTGGGCGAATTGATCAGCGTCCATGTCATTCCAAGGCCGCATTCCAATCTGGAAGATGTTTTACCGATCGGGAAGTCGTCGAGGTAGGAATTCGTGCTCCTCGCGCGCGTCGTAGGAACCGTCGTCGCCACCCGCAAGGATCCGCGGCTCGAAGGAAAGAAGCTGCTCATTTGCCGGATCGTCGACCCTGACGGAAAAGACGAAAAGGGCTATCTTATTGCTGTCGACACGGTCCACGCCGGGTTCCGGGAGGAAGTTTTGATCGTTCAGGGAAGTTCCGCGCGAATGGCGGAAGGCTGCAAGGATACCCCTGTAGACGCGGCTATCGTCGGGATCGTGGACCAGGTTTCGCTGGATTAAAGCACATGTAGTCGCGGGCTTCAGTCCGCGTTCGGCAAATATGTATTTAGGCAAAGTCATCGGCCGTGTTGTTTGTACTATCAAGGACCCGGCGCTCGAGTCGCGAACGCTTTTGCTGGTGCGGCGGCTGCCTGATGGTCCCACCGTCGTGGCAGTCGACAGCGTCGGCGCGGGAGCCGGCGAAACGGTTTATGTGTGCCGGGGACGCGAGGCGGCGTTTGCTTTCAAGCCCGACGAGGTGCCAACCGAGGCCTCCGTGGTTGCAATCGTCGACCACGTCGAGCGTGTATCGTGATCATCGCAAGAGTGGTCGGAAACGTCGTCGCCAGCCAGAAACAGCAATCGCATGAAGGGAAAAAGATCCTTCTGGTGCAGCCACTGGACCTGGACGATCATCCTGTCGGTGACGCGTTCGTCGCGCTCGACGCGGTAGACGCGGGCGTTGGTGATCGCGTCCTTGCCGTCCAGGAAGGTTTTTCGGCGATGACATCCGTCGGTCACGTCGAATCGCCGATCGATGCCGCGGTCATCGGCATCATTGATCTCGTGGAGCTCGTGTGATTGCTCACCTGCGCGGAAAGTTGGCGCAGAAGGATTCCGCCCGCGTCATCGTCGATGTTCATGGCGTCGGCTATGAAGTCTTCATCCCCCTCACGACGCTCAGCGCTCTGCCCGATATCGGAGCGGACGTTTCCATCGACATTCACACGCACGTCCGCGAAGACATCATCGCTTTGTATGGATTTTCGACACGCCGCGAGCGCGGAATTTTCGAGAAGTTAATGACCATTTCCGGCATCGGGCCCAAACTGGCCGTTACGATTCTGTCGGGCGGCTCGGTGGAGGATCTGGTTACTGCCATCAAGCGCGGCGATCTGCCGAGGCTGACCGCGATCCCCGGCGTTGGTAAAAAGACGGCGGAGCGGATCGTTCTCGAATTGAAAGACAAGCTCGCGGAATTCGCGGAAGCGCCTGCGCGCTCGACCGTCGAAATGGATGTGCTCTCAGCCTTGGAGAATCTCGGCTACAACCGCGCCTTGTCCGAGGCGGCCGTGGCTCGCGCGACGGACAGTGACGGAGCCGCTCCTTTCGAAGTATTGTTCAAACGTTCGCTCCAGATTCTGACAAAGGGATGAAGAGAATGTCCAAGACAGGCTGGACGAGGAGCTGCAGAGTGGCGCCTCGTAAACGTTTGAGTTTAGTGGATGCCAAGTGAACCTGGTTTCGGTGTAAACGGTGTGGACGAGTTCGCGCCTAACTTAGGCGGGGACTATGCGCACCGCTACATTGGTCCTTATCTTGGACAGCTCTGGTCGATGACCGCGCGTGTATCGGTAATTGACAGGAAAAAGCGCGGTCATAGACCGCGCCTGCAGAGAATATGACGAATCGCATCATTACCGGATCCGTTTCGGAAGAAGAGGCGAAATTCGAACTCTCGCTTCGACCGCGCGTTCTTGCGGAGTACATCGGCCAGCAGATCGTCAAAGATAACCTCGACGTCGCGATCCAGGCCGCCCGCAAACGCGGTGAGCCGCTCGATCACATCCTGTTGTATGGCCCCCCCGGTCTGGGCAAAACCACACTGGCGTCGGTCATTGCAAATGAAATGGGCGCCCATTTCCGGGCCACGGCCGGCCCGCTCATTCAATTGAAGGGCGATCTGACGGCGATTCTCACGAATCTCGAATTCGGTGACGTCCTGTTTATCGACGAGATCCATCGCCTGCAGCCGAACATTGAGGAAATCCTCTACCCCGCAATGGAGGACTACAAGCTCGACATCATTATCGGACAAGGCCCGAGCGCCCGCACCCACCGTCTGGATCTTCGCCGCTTCACCTTGATTGGAGCGACGACGCGGGCCGGTCTGATTACCGCGCCGCTTCGATCGCGATTCGGCATGGTGCATCGCCTGGACTTTTACACGGTCAAGGAACTCGAATACATCATCCACCGATCCGCGGAAATCCTGAAGGCGCCGATCACTCCCGAAGGCTGCCACGAAATCTCAAAACGATGCCGGGGCACACCGCGCGTTGCCAACCGCCTGCTGAAGCGGATCAGAGATTTCGCGGAAGTAAAGGGCAATGGCGAAATCACGGCTCCGACCGCGCGTGATGCTCTCAAACTGCTGGATATCGACGAGCACGGCTTCGACGATATCGACCGCAAGCTGTTACGCGCCATTATCGAACGTTTCGGCGGCGGCCCCGTCGGGGTTAATACCATCGCTGCGGTATTGAGCGAAGAAGTCGACGCGGTCGAAGATATTTACGAGCCGTACCTGCTTCAAATTGGATTTCTTCAACGTACCCCGCGCGGTCGTGTCGCCACGAAATTGGCCTACGATCACCTGGGTATCGCCTACAAGCCACCCCAGGGCGGATTGTTCTGAATTGGACGAATGCATCATCCAGCGCTCGCGATAATCTGACGAATGGCGCCCAGATGGTACGCGGTATGTGCAATCGTCGAGAGAGCATCGGCGGCCCTGGCTTCATCCCATTGAACTCGCACAGCGACGCCTTTTTGCCACGCCCCGGCTTCCTTATGTAGCTTTTCGCGAAGCGTGTTCCACTGTTCTTCGGTCACGCTGTTCCGCTTCCAGCTTCCATTCCAGTCGGCGTTGGCCCATGGGTTTTCTTCACCCGATAACCACCGTGTCAAGAGCGAGAGGCCATAGTGAATATGATCGACATGTGCGGCAATCGAGGGTTTTCGGGGAATGGGTTGCGCTGAAGCCATGCTGGCGGAAATGGTTTGAACCTGTCGATGAAGTCCAGAGTCGCCGGGATTGAGGATGTACGCTTCCGCTCCAGGAGGGCCATCGAATATTTCGGTTAATAGTTTGGATACGGCGCTCTGGAAAACTCTATCCGTCTCATTCATAGGTCCTCCTCTGTATGTTTCGTGAAACATTCATTGTAAGGGCGGTCATAGACCAGAGCTGTCCAAAACAAGAATGGATGCCGCGGTTGGTGTCTGCCAGTCCCCGCCTTAGTAAGGCGGGGATGCCCTCGCGCAGCGAGGCTGGGTCGGTCTGTTCAAAGTCGCGAAGCGTCCTTTCAGATATTCGCGAAGCGCACCGATTGATAAGGAGCGCTTCGCGGCCATCTATAAGGTGCGCGCTCCGCGCGATCTTTGAACAGACCGCCCCACCTTCGCTGCGCGAAGGCACCCCGCCTAACTTAGGCGGGGACTGGTCCACCAGTGTTACAGCAAAACCAGGTTTCCATCTCATCCACTGCATTCAAAACCTTTACAGGCACCACTTTGCTGCTTCCCGTCCATTCTGTCTTGGACACGTATGGTCATAGACCGCGCCTACAGTTTTGATTTCGCAACCAGCAGGGTTGTGTGTAGTCAATTTAGCAAAAAACAGTTCCGGTCATGCGCTTGCGATTGCCGGTTCTTGATGTAGAGTGTGGGATGAAATTCCGTTATCCACCGGCAGGAGAAGCATGAGGAAAGCCTCCAGGACGGCAATCTTGATTGCATTTTGTTTTTTGACGGCGCGAGTCCCGGTTATTCGCGGGCAGCGCGGAGCCGTGAACGGCGAATGGCGTTGGTATGGCGGTGATGCTGCCGGCACGAAGTACTCTCCGCTGGATCAAATTAATGCGGAAAACGTCAATCAGTTGCAGATCGTCTGGCGCTGGAAGCGTGACGGGTTTGGCCCGCGGCCGGATTCGAACTGGCAAATCACGCCGCTGATGATTGGAGATGCGCTGTATTTCACGGCAGGAATGAGCCGCGCCGCAGTCGCGGTCGATGCGGCTTCGGGCGACACACTCTGGACCTATCTGCTGGATGAAGGCGCGCGAGGAGCACAGGCGCCGCGGACGAACAATCGCGGTCTCGCTTATTGGTCGAATGGGACTGATGATGCTCGAATCCTGATGATCACGCCCGGCTACCATCTCGTCGAGCTGAATGCGAAAAGCGGGAAGCCCGTTCCAGAGTTTGGGGAAAAGGGCATCCTGGACCTGTGGAATGGCTTGGACCGGCAGGCCATCGAGCCTGGCCAGATTGGTGCGTCATCGCCGCCGATGGTGGTTGGCGACGTCGTCATCGTCGGCGCTGCGCTCCAGGGTGGCACGGCGCCGAAATCCAAAAACAACGTACCGGGTTATGTGCGGGGATATGACGTCCGCAGCGGCCGGCTGCTTTGGACGTTTCACACGATTCCTCAACGCGGCGAATTCGGCAATGACACCTGGGGCGGCGATTCGTGGCAGTACACCGGCAACACGGCGGTTTGGGCTCCAATAAGCGCCGATCTCGAATTGGGCTACGTCTATCTTCCGGTCGAAACACCGACTGGAGACTTCTACGGCGGTCACCGGCCTGGAAACAACCTGTTCGCCGACAGCATCGTCTGCCTCGATGCGAAAACCGGCCGGCGCATCTGGCACTATCAACTGATTCATCACGACATCTGGGATTGGGACACGGCTTCCGCGCCAGTGCTGCTCGATGTCCGCATAGACGGAAGACCACGGAAAATCGTCGCCCAGGTGACGAAACAGGGTTTTACCTACGTATTCGATCGCGTGACGGGGGAACCGGTCTGGCCCATCGTCGAAAAGCCGGTCCCTCAGACCGATGTGCCCGGTGAGCAGACGTCGCCGACGCAACCGTTTCCTACAAAACCGGCGCCGTTCGACCGGCAAGGCGTGACGGAAAACGATCTCATCGATTTCACGCCGGAAATCAAAGCCGAGGCGCTGCGCATTGCCTCGCAATTCAAACTCGGTCCTCTTTACACGCCGCCGATCGTCGAGGGCGCGGGCGGCAAGCGCGGTACGCTGACGGTTCCGCACAATCAGGGAGCCGCCAACTGGGAAAGCGCCGCGGCAGATCCCGAAACGGGAATCCTATACGTTCCGTCGGTCACGAACTGGTGGGTGAGCGCACTCGGTGAAGGCGGCGAGCGATCGGACATGCGATATATCGGACGTTCCGTGCGTCCCGACGCTCCGATGGGATTGCCTCTCATCAAGCCACCATGGGGCCGGATCACCGCAATCGATCTGAACACCGGTGATCACGTATGGATGGTGCCGAACGGACAAGCGCCGGAATACGTGCGCAACCATCCGGCTCTTGCGGGAATTGACTTGAGCGGCGCCGGCAATCCCGAACGCGCTCCGCTGCTTGTGACGAAATCACTCCTGTTTTCCGGCGACGGCGCCGGCCTGTTCTCGTCCGGCCCTCAAGGCGGCGGCCGCAAATTTCGTGCCCTGGATAAGAAAACGGGACGCACGATTTTCGAAATGGAGTTGCCCGGAAATGAAACGGGGCTTCCCATGACCTATATGATGAACGGCCGGCAATTCATCGTCGTCGCCACTGGCAATCGCGGCGCCGTTCCCGAACTCGTCGGCCTGGCGCTGCCCGAAAAACGATCGCGATGACTAAACGTCGGAGGTTCTCATGAAAAAACGTTCACTCGCAGTGTTCGCAATGCTGCTGCTGGCAGTGGCTGTTCAAGCTGCCGACAACTATCTCGGCACGTGGACGCTGAACGTCGCCAAATCGAAATACGATCCGGGCCCGGCGCCAAAGAGTCAGACAACCAAACTGGAGGCTGTGGCCGGCGGCGGAATGAGAGAAATCGGCGATCGTGTCAATGCCGACGGCTCAAAAACAACCTGGGAATGGACCGCGAAGTTTGACGGCAAAGACTATCCAGTTCAAGGTGATCCCGATCGCGACACAGTATCTCTAAAGAAAATCGACGACAATACCGTCGAAGCCACGAACAAGAAAGACGGCAAGGTGACGAACACGATGAAAATCGTTGTGGCGAAGGACGGCAAGTCGCGGACGAACGAAGCGTCCTTCACCAATGCGAAAGGCGTGAAGGTTCACAACATCATCTTCTTCGATCGGAAGTAGGCTCCGCGAGGCACTGAAGGGTGGGCTAGGGCGGATCTCTCATGAACATAGCGTGGCTTATCCAACAGCTCAGGTGCCGCAGAAGGTCCGGTAGCTCTCCTGGACTTCTCGCGGAGGTTCCGCAAAGGCGGCAAACTCGGGCTGATCGTCGAAGGGCCGCGCCAATATTCGTAACAGCGTCTCGAAAGGCGCGTAATCGGCGCGCTCCACTGCGGCGCTCAAGGCTTCCTCCACCCGGTGATTGCGCGGAATGAATATCGGATTGACTCGCCGCATGGCTCGCGCCCGATCCGGCGGCGTCAGCGCTTCGCGCGACAGCCGTGCTTGCCACTCTCGCATCCACGGTTCAAAAGCCGGCGCTTCGGCGAATAGCACACGGATCCTTTCTTCCTGGCCGGAGGCGGCATCGGCAAGATAGCGAAACGCCACCGTCCAGTCGATGTTCCTGCCCTCCATCGTGGTGAGCAACCCCGTCGCGAGATCCAGATCGCCATCGTCGGAGCGAACCAGTCCGAGCTTTGCGCGCATCCCCGCGAGCCAGTGGCGTTCATATTGTCCGGGAAAGGCATTGATGACCTCGGTGACCATGGCGACCGCGCGGTCACCATCCGGGTCGATCAGCGGTACAAGCGTTTCAGCCAGTCGCGCAAGATTCCATTGCGCGATCTTCGGTTGATTGGCGTAGCAATAGCGGCCGCGGCTATCGATCGAGCTGAACACCGTGGCCGGATCATAATGATCCATGAAAGCGCACGGCCCGTAGTCGATCGTTTCACCGGAGATTGCCATATTGTCCGTGTTCATCACCCCGTGGATGAAACCCACGTGCATCCAGCTGGCGACCAGCGCCGCTTGTTTTTCGGCTACGCCCGTGAGCAGCGCCAGATAGGGAGTGGCGTGACCCTGCAACTCCGGGTAATGACGCTCGATGACGTAATCGGCCAGGCCGCGAACTCGCGCGTGCTCACCGCGGGCAGCGAAAAATTGAAAAGTGCCGACACGGATGTGGCTTGCGGCAATCCGCGTCAAAACAGCTCCAGGCAGCACGCTTTCGCGATAGACGGGTTCGCCCGTCATCACTGCGGCGAGCGCGCGCGTCGTCGGGATGCCGAGCGCGTGCATCGCCTCACCGATCAGATATTCCCGCAGTACCGGACCGAGCGCGGCGCGTCCATCGCCGCCGCGCGAAAAGGAGTGCGCCCGGAGCCCTTCAGCTGAATGTCCCGCCGCCGGCCGTTGCGGTCGATCACTTCGCCCAGAAGCAACGCCCGCCCGTCGCCAAGTTGTGGCACGAAATGGCCGAACTGGTGGCCGGCATAGGCCTGGGCCAGCGTTGTCGCTCCCTGGGGTGCTTCATTGCCTGCCAGGACTTTCGCGCCTGTTGCGGAATCGAGGGCAGCGGGATCCAATCCCAATTCCTCCGCCAGTTCGCGGTTGAGCTTGACCAGGGCAGGCCGCGCCACCGGTGTGGCCTGCCAGGGAACGTAGAAGCCCTCCAGTTTGCGGGCAAACGTATTGTCGAAGGCGAATCGAGCGGACTGCGTGCTGTTGGCAACTTGCGTCATGATCTGCACCATAGTGTAGCTTTGTCGGGCGTCGTGCGCTCATCCAATCCAGCACTGCCTCACTTTAGGGGCTGAACAGTGTGCGATAACGAATTCGACCACGGAGGCGATTTCGTGGTAAGGAATACGTCGCGCTGTCGATCGGTCGCGGTAGAATGCGGCTCACTGGATCACACCGCAGGAATTATGCGCAGTCGTATGCGCAATCGGTGGACGCGATTAATCGTGTCTGCATGGAGTTGTTGTAAAAGGAGGAGTGCTGTGATGAAAAAACTGGCTGTTGTCGCAATCTGCTTTGCGTATCTGTGTGGGAACGCAATGGCACAGGCGCAGGACGCAAAAACCGTGATCGCCAATGCGCAAAAGGCGCTGGGCGATGTGAAATCTATTACCTATTCGGGATCGGCGAAAGATGTGGCCTTCCAGCAGTGCGGGGCCAATTCCACGGACATGATCGTGCAAGGATACTCACGATCCGATGCGGCCGATCAACAACTACGTTCGCGTGATCGACCTGACGGCCCCGGCGTCGCGGCATACGGGAGCGACGAACAATATCGGGGCGGGCGGCTCGACTACATTGACGCCTGGAACGTTTTTCCAGCAGGTCACGCCGCAACAGGCGGATGTTTCCCAGCCCTGGGCGAACTCTCTCGAGTTTTACATCACGCCTTGGGGTTTCCTGAAAGGCGCTGCCGCAAACAACGCTACCGTGAGCCAGCGCAAAGTTGACGGCAAGAACTACACGGTTCTGACCTGGAGTCCCACGGTAAAGGCGCCTTCCGGCAAGAACTATGTCGATCAATGGCTACTTGAACGACAGAACATCGTCGAGCGGGTCGAGACGTGGCTTGGCGAAAATATTATGGGCGACATGCACATTCTCGCCACGTACTCGGGATGGAAAGACTTCGGCGGTGTCATGGCGCCTTCGAAGATCGTGCAGACGCGCGGCGGCTGGCCCTTCTTTGAAGTCAACGTGACTGCGGCGAAAGCGAATCCTGCAGATGTCGCGTCGCTCGTTCCTGCACCTGCGGGAGGTCGTGGCGGTGCTGGCGGCGGTGGCGGTGCGCCGGCGGCTGCTCCCGCTCTGGTCGTCACTTCCGAAAAGCTGGGCAACGGTCTGTACAGGCTCACCACCGGGGAACGGCAGCTATGATTCGGTGATCGTCGAGTTCAAAGACTACATCATGATGCTCGAGGCCGGACAATCCGAAGCCCGCGCTCTCGCTTACGTCGCCGAAACGAAGAAGCTGATCCCCAATAAGCCGATTCGTTACGTGATGAATACGCATCCGCATTCCGACCACACGGGCGGACTGCCGGTGCTGGTGGCGGAAGGCGCAACGATCATCACTCAGAAGAACAATGAAGAGTTTCTGGTCCAGAGCACTGAACACCCCGAGAACGCTGATGAACGATACTCTCGCTAAGAATCCGAAAAAGGCGAAGATCGAAGCCGTTGCTGGAGAAGAAGGTCTACTCGGATGGGACGCGAACCGTTGAGATGTACCACGTCGTCGCCGGTTCCTCACTCGAACGGGCTGATGATTGCGTACATCCCGAAGGAGAAGATCATTTTCCAGGGCGACTTCTCGATCAATCCGGGCGAGCCGGCGAACGACCACGTCAAAGCCCTCGCCCCGATTCTCGTGAAACTCAATCTGGACTATCGACCGCTATATCAACGTCCACGCATCGGCTGCTCCGCAGACCAAGGCGGATTTCATGAAAGCCCTGGGCAAGTCCGGCAGCTAATTCTGCGTGATACGTGAATGGGCCGGAAGCAGTGCGGCCCATTCACGTATCAGGGCAACTCCGGACGATCTAACTAAGAAACCAGATCCGACACCGTCAGAAGCTGACGCTGTATTACCTCTGTGTTGAATCGGTTGTATTCGGATATTGCTTTAAAGACCTCCAAGCATTCCTTGCACCATTCCAAATGATGAAGGTCGCTCTCTTCGAACATCTCGAAATTTAACGCAAGTTCATAAAGTCTGAGCACACCGATATGTTCCATACCACTAAATCCTCTCGGAATCCGAAGGGGCTGTCCGTCTCTGTCTTACATGAGTGCACGCGGACGGCCACCGGCGTTTCTTCATTGAATCTTTGTTCGGACTAACAAACTGAAGGGTTCGAGTGGACTGGAACGTCAATATATAGGTAAAAATAAACCACAGGAGGCGCAGAAGTCCCATCTCCTTGTCGCATCCATCCGTTAAATTCGTTCAATCCGTGGCTTATCCGAGTCCCACAACCACATCGGCTTGTGAGAAATCCGGGCTATCGCAGCGAAGCAATCACGAGTTCGAGAGTGCCGCGCAATTCTTTCAATTTTCGCGGCCCGATGTCTTCCGCAAGACGATTCTCGAAGTCCCGGGCGAACGCCCTGGCATGGCGGGCAAAGGTCCGGCCGCGTGCCGTCAGGCGAATCCGCGAGGCGCGGCGGTCGTCGGGGTCCTCGACTCTTTCAACATAACCGCCCTGTTCGAGTGAATCGACCAGGGCGCCCATCGACTGCTTGGTGATGCGTGCGGTCTGGGCCAGGGTGGTCAGCCGCTCGCCCTCGGGGCATTGCCAGAGCGGTTGGACTACTGCGGCGTGCGCCGGTTGAATGTCGCTGTAGCCGGAAGCCGCGAGCCAGCGTGTGTACTCTTCGACCGCGGCGGCATATGCGATGCGCAACAGCGCGCCAAGCATTGGACCGCGATCTCCTTCGGAAGCGACGCTTGACATATTAGTAAGTGTGGCTGATTATATTGATCAGGTCAACTGACTAATGGAGATTGCATGATTCATCACGTATCAATACCGGCGCGCGATCCGGAACACGTCGCCAAAGTGCTTGGAGAACTGCTTGGCGGTTATGTGGGCCCATTCATCGGTCCCATACCCGGATCCTGGGTCGCATATGCCGACGATGAACACGGTTCCGGGTTCGAGATCTACCCGGAACGCACAACGCTGATCCCCGGCAAAGGGGAAGCCATGGGCGAGGTGGCGCTGTGCGATGCACCCCCCGCATTTGCGTTTCACGCATTGGTGTCGGTAAAGGCCGATCGTGCGGCCATCGAGCGTATCGGGGCACGCGAGGGTTGGCGGACCAAGCACTTCTGGCGTGGGCCAACCCCGGAGATCCGCCTTTTCGAGTTATATGAGTTCTGGATTGAGAATCGCATCATGCTCGAACTCGCGACTGCGGACATGCTGCCTGACTACACCAGGATTGCCAATGGCCCGGCACAGCGGGAAATGCTCGCCCGCCGGCGGACGTAGACGCGGGCTGAAGGCCCGCGTCTACGTCCGCTTCAGAGCCTCACGGCCTTCGTATACGGCGGAGTCTCCGAGTTCTTCGTTGATCCTGAGGAGTTGATTATATTTGGCAACGCGATCGGTTCTGGACATCGAGCCGGTCTTGATTTGCCCGGCGTTTGTGGCAACCGCAAGGTCGGCAATAAACGTATCTTCGCTTTCGCCGGAGCGATGCGAAATCACGATACCGTATGACGCCTTCCGCGCCATGTTGATGGCGTCGAGCGTCTGGGTTAAAGTGCCGATCTGATTCACCTTGATCAGAATGGCATTGCCCACTCCCATTCCCATACCGCGAGCGAGACGTTCCGTGTTGGTGACGAAGAGATCGTCGCCGACAAGTTGTACCTTGCTGCCAAGTTCGCGCGTGAGGACTCGCCAGCCGTCCCAGTCGTCTTCCGCCAAACCATCCTCAATCGAGACAATCGGATACTTGGCCGCCCAATCGGCGTAAAGCTTCACCATGTCGTCGGCGCTTTTCGCCGATTTGTCCGATTTCTTGAAAATGTACTTCCCGCTCCCGCTTTTGTCGTAGAACTCACTTGATGCGGCATCGAGGGCAAGGGCGATCTGCTCGCCGGGCCGGTACCCGGCGGCCTCGATGGCCTTCAAGATCAGTTCGATCGCTTCCTGGTTGGATTTGAGGTTGGGAGCGAATCCTCCTTCGTCACCGACGGCGGTTCCATGGCCTCCATCGTGGAGGATCTTTTTGAGGTTATGGAAGACTTCGGCTCCCATCCGCACGGCTTCTGGCAAATTCGCAGCGCCGACCGGCATGATCATAAATTCCTGCAAGTCGACGTTATTGTCGGCATGCGCACCGCCATTGACGATGTTCATCATCGGCACCGGCAACACGCTGGCTTTCACACCGCCGATATACCGGTAAAGCGGCAGGCCGTGGGCTTGCGCCGCCGCGCGAGCGACAGCCATCGATACGCCGAGCATGGCATTGGCGCCCAGCTTCGATTTGTTTTTGGTGCCGTCCATTCCC
This sequence comes from uncultured Acidobacteriota bacterium, assembly GCA_963738025.1. GTDB lineage: Bacteria > Acidobacteriota > Terriglobia > 20CM-2-55-15 > 20CM-2-55-15 > 20CM-2-55-15. The sequence goes on from CAVTWA010000025.1 coordinate 404,486, forward strand.
AGCATGAGCTGGTCAATATGGGATTGCAGCGTGGGATCCTGTCCGGCGAGTGCGGGAGCAATGATGGTGTTGACGTTTGCCACCGCCTTCAGAACCCCTTTGCCCAGATACCGCTTTTTGTCGCCGTCACGCAGTTCCAGCGCTTCGTGCTCGCCGGTCGATGCACCGGATGGAACGATGGACCGGCCCAGCACTCCATTGTCCAGCAGACAATCGACTTCGACCGTCGGATTGCCCCGGGAATCCAGCACTTCTCTCGCCTTGAGTTTTTGAATTTGCATAGTCATTTGATCAAAACGACACGCGTCGGCCCGCCGTCCGCGTCCTGGAGATTCAGTGGCAGAGCATAGATGGTGTAGTTGCCCTGCGGCACTGCGTTCAGATTCAATCCTTCGATGATTACGACATTCTTCTCTAACAGGACGAAGTGAGATGGATGAGATTCGGAGTGGAACTTGTCTATTGAAAGGTAATCAATTCCAACCAGGCGGACGCCGTGATCGACGAGAAACTGCGCTCCTTCCGGTTCGAGATAGACGAATTCTTCGTAAAACCTGCCATCGTTCCAGTGCTTCGAATTCTGCGTCTTGAGAAGCACACGCTCGACTCCAGTCCAGTTGAACGGTTCCAGTTCGACCCGTCCTACCGAACGCGCCGACGGGATTTCAACTACCGTGGCTGTCCCGACCAACGTGTCTAAGGGAATTTCGCTGAGCGTTCTGCCTCGCTCGATCATGTGAAATGGGGCATCCATGTGCGTTCCGGTATGCGAGCCCATCTCAATTGCGGTGACGTGAACGGTATGCGTTCTGTTCCGCGACTGGTGGGATTTCGCTTTCAGCTGGACGGGCGGATCGCCTGGCCATACAGGCATCGTATTTGAAATCGGAACAGTGACGTCGTAGATCATGGTTGTTATAGTTCCAGCTTCCCGTTATATACCATGTCTTTCAAGTTGAATTTTCGTTTCGCCTCCATTGTCCCGAGCTTCAGATCCAGTTCGACTTCCTTGTCGTCGAGCGTGATGGGATCGGTCCTTGGAAAAATAAACAACACATCGACGCTTTGCGTCCGGCTTTGGAAGTCGACGGCCTTTGGAGTGATGGGAGCCTTCTTGCCGGCTTTGAGAGTTGAGCGATTCAGCTGGACGGGATCCTGTATCTGCCGCGCGACCCGTGCAGGTAAACCGGAAACCACGACGACGTATTCCTCTTGTTCTTTGGAGAGCAGTTGTTGAGCCTCGGCCGGAACCTCCGTTGAGCCACCCAGCCGGCTCTTGACCAGCGCTTTTCGCAGTGGAAGCGAACTGCGCCAGGACATATTCAAAGTAAGCAGCACTTCTCCGCCACCACCGCCGCCTTCATCCCCGCCGCGCGCGCCGCGACCGCGGCCACGACCTCCACCGCCTCCGCCTTCCACGTCGATACCCGAAGCCTGCGGGGCTCGCTGTCCGCCGCCGACCGTTCCCGGGGGCGCGTTGACGGTGATATCCTTCGCCCAAGGTGAATTGGTCATTACCTTTTTGACCTCTTCATCCGACCATTGGGTGTATTCCTTTTTTACCCAGAAATCTTCGCCGAGCGCCAGGCCTGCGATAAGCAGCCCCGCCAGACCCATGAAAGCTCTTTCGATACATAATGTGCTCCTGATCCTGCAGAATGAATCGCGGATTATGTCACGGGAAATGCGGGATTCGCCACGATGTTGAAAGGATTTAAGGACTCAGGCGGATTCAAAGCGCTCACTTGATTTCGCTCCGTCCTCGTGATGTCATGTGTTCGCCCTCGCCGCCGTTTCCGGTCCACACCCCAGGGGAACATGTCACAACTTCCAGCTGTAATTCTGCGCGACAAATCCGTCGCTTCTGCGGGCGAATCTCCGCCGGTTGTTCGAATTCAGAAGATGATTTTCGAGGAGGCGGCTGCCATCGATGCGAGCGACGTCCACATCGAGCCGGGCCGGACGTCAACGCGGGTTCGATGCCGCGTCGACGGAATTTTAAGGGAGTCGTTCGAAGTACCAAAGTGGATGCACGAGAACCTCGTCGTCCGCATCAAGGTGCTGGCGAAGCTCGATATCAGCGAACGCCGCATTCCACAGGATGGTCATATCACCGCCGAGGAGTCGAACGGGATGGACATTCGTGTTTCGGTTTTGCCGACACGCTGGGGCGAAAAGGTCGTTATCCGGATGCTGCGCCGCGGCCGATCGCTCATGGCCCTGGCGCAACTCGGATTTCGACCCGCGGTCGAGGAGCGGCTGCACGGGTTGATCCGGCGGCCGCAGGGAATGCTGCTGTCCGTAGGTCCGACCGGCAGTGGAAAGACGACGACGCTCTACGCTTTCGTCAATGAGATCCGGCAGGAGCTGATGAATATCGTCACCATCGAGGATCCGGTTGAATATGAGGTCGACGGCATCAGCCAGGTTCCCGTAAACGAGAAGACGGGGCTCACGTTTGCCAGAGCCCTGCGCTCCATCCTTCGCCAGGATCCCGATGTGATTCTCGTCGGCGAGATTCGCGATGCCGACACGGCGGTGACGGCGTTTCATGCCGCCATGACGGGCCATCTGGTTTTATCCACATTGCATGCGACGGATGCCATATCCGCGGTTCTGAGGTTATGCGAATTGGGTGTTGACCGGACGGTCCTCGCGTCGGCATTGATCGGCGTGGTGGCGCAGAGACTCGTCAGGCTGAACTGCGCCGCGTGCGCCGAGCCGGATTTTCCGCGTCCGATCTACCTGCAGCACCTGTCGATCGATGAAACCAGGCTGGGGCAGTTACGGCTCAGCAAAGGCTGTGCTCAATGCAAGGCCAGCGGCAGCCGCGGCCGCGTCGGACTGTACGAACTCATGGAAATTCAGGCGCGGCTGCGCAGCAAGATTCTTACGGGAACCGAACTGGACATCCGGCAGGCCGCACGTGAGACGGGCTTCGTTTCAATGGCCCGGCAGGCTGTTGACCTGATTCTGGCAGGTGAGGTGTCGGTCCGGGAGGCGTACCGCACATGCTACGTCGGAGGTGAGTGATGAACACGGACTATTACCAATTGCTTCAGATCACACCTGCTGCGACATTTGACGAGGTGCACAAAGCCTATCGGACGCTGGCTCTTCAGTTTCATCCCGATCGCAACGCGACACCCGATGCGGCTTCGAGAATGACTGCGCTCAATGAGGCCTATGCCGTACTCAGCGAGCCGGATCGGCGCCGCGACTATGACGAGGAAAGAGGAAAATCCCCTCCATTTGATATTGCCGGCCCGATTCTCCGGGCGGCGCGCGAAACCTTGCTGAAGCAAGGCTGGATCGTCGCGCAGAACACGGAATCGAGGATTTTTCTCGAGCTGGAGCGCCGGTTGGTCCGCGTGTACCTGGTTTCCCGGCTCGAGAATGCCTTATTGAGGAAAATCGGCCGGCAGTCTGCCGGGTTTTCCGTTGTCCTGGCTGTACAGATCGAGACGCCGATCAATTTGTCACTGCAGGTTGCGGTGATCGATTTGATTCGGTCCTCCCATCACGGCGCGCCGTTCCCCGATGAAGCGTACCGAGGCCTGTTTGCGTCATTTCTGCGCGTGCTGTAATGCGCCTGTGATGTAGTCGCGGGCTTCAGCCCGCGTTCAGGATTCGCGGAATGTTGCATTCTCTCGCAACCGCCCGGCTTGAGTGTTGCAACGTTCTACGTAGGCGCGGGCTTTTAGCCCGCGTTCAACCTCCAAAACAAATTCTTCGTTTGAATTCGAACGCGGGTGTGAAGCCGCTGGCTACGCGTAACCGGCGTAGCGGGGCACTAGAATGCGGCCCTCAATTCCCGCCAAGACTGTTATTATTCAGGGGATGCGCATGCAGTCCTGGCTCTTTCTTTTGATCGGTTTTGCCGTCGGGTTTGGAGGTCTTTACACCTGGACCAAACAGCGGGCTCCGAGTGTCGTGCGAGCATTACCGCTGGATGTCGACCCTAATGTTCCGACTGAAACGTTGGGCTCAGGCGCAGCTCCTGCCGGAGCGCCGGCCGGCGAACCGGCGCCGCCACCCGTTGATATGGCGCGTGTGCAAGAGTTGGCCGCCAAGATCAAGCAAAACCCCAAAGATTTCGACTCGGTCGTGGAGCTGGGAAACCTCAACTTCGATCAGAAAAACTACGACGACGCCATCAAGCTTTATAAGCAAGCTCTGACCATCCGTCCCGACGCCATTGAACGTCCGGACCGATATGGGCACGGCGATGTTTTATCTGAACCGGTATGACGACGCGATTGCGACCTTTCAAGAGACGTTGAAAACAGACCCGAACAACGCGCAGGCACTGTTTAACCTCGGTGTCGCCATGCTGCACGGCAAAAACGATCCGAAGCGGGCGCTGCAATACTGGGAAAAACTTGTCGAGACGAATCCAAACCATCCGCAGGCCGCTTTTGTAAAAGAGCAGATCCAGAAGCTCAAGGAGCAGCAGTCAAAGCAGTGAATAAAGAAGTTACGGCGAAACTTCGCCGGTTCCTCGATCCATCCCGCGTCATCGAAGACGAAACCGAACTGCTGGTCTATGAGTGTGACGGCCTGCCACTGTTCAAGCATCGTCCGGATATCGTCGTTTTTCCGAAAACCACGGAAGAAGTTGCTCAGATCGTTCGTGTCGCCAACGAATACCGCATTCCGTTTTTGCCGCGCGGCGCCGGTACGGGTTTGAGTGGCGGCGCACTGGCGGTGGAAGGCGGCATCGTCATCGAAATGCAGCGGATGAATCGCATCCTCTCCGTCGATCAGGAGAATCGCATCGCCGTGGTCCAGCCGGGTGTCGTGAATCTGCACATCTCTCAGGCGGTGGCGCATCTCGGTCTGTACTACGCTCCCGATCCCTCGAGTCAGATGTCGTGCAGCATCGGCGGAAACGTTGCCGAAAACTCTGGCGGTCCGCATTGCCTGAAGTATGGGATGACCACGAACCACATTCTTGCGATCGAGGCGGTGACGTCACAGGGCGACATCATCCGGCTCGGGAATCCGGCAGGTGAACCGATTGGAATGGATCTGCTGGGTTCGATTGTCGGTTCCGAAGGAACCTTCGCAATCGTCACGGAGATTACGATTCGCTTACTGCCCAAACCGCAGGCGGTGAAAACATTGCTCGCTGCATTTCGCTCGGTTGAAGAATGCAGTCAGGCAGTTTCGGAAGTAATTGCTGCCGGCATCGTTCCTTCCGCCCTTGAATTCGTCGATGCGAAGACGATCGAAGCTGTCGAAGCTTCCGTGTACAAGGCGGGATATCCGATGGATGCGGTTGCAGCTCTTCTCATCGAAGTGGACGGATTTCAAGAGGGACTCGAAGAAACCGCTACTGCGATCGTGGAGATTTGCAGGCGGAACAAGGCCTATGAGGTTCGAGTTGCTAAAGATGACGAAGAACGCGCGAAATTGTGGCTCGGCCGCAAAGGCGCGTTTGGCGCGATGGGCCGTCTGGCTCCGGACATGATCACCATGGACGCCGTTATCCCGCGAACCCGTCTTCCGCAGGTTCTGGTGGCGATCGACGAGATGTCTGACCGGTATGGTCTCGGCGTCGCCAACGTCTTCCACGCAGGCGACGGAAATCTTCATCCGTTGATTCTGTTCGATAGCCGCCACCCGGATCAGGTGGACAAGATCTTTGCGATGAGCGAAGAGATCATGAAGCTCTGTGTCGATGTCGGCGGTTCTCTCAGCGGCGAGCACGGCATTGGTTACGAGAAGAAAGATTTCATGGGTCTCGTTTTCAGCGAGGACGATCTCGATTCCATGATGCGCGTGAAACGCGTGTTCAATCCGGATGGCCTTTTGAATCCCGCCAAGATTTTCCCCGGCCGGCGCGGCTGCAGCTGAAATCGGAAAGCATACGACCACGAGCACCGCCGAAATCGGCAAGCGCGTCGAGTCTATTTTGCTCGGCGCGTCTGAGAAGGTTCGGCATTGACGATTGACGGCATCGCACCCGCCAGGGTTGTCCGGCCTGAATCTGTAGAACACCTTGCGCAGATCGTTTCAGCCGAAACCGGCGGCGTTGTTCCTGCCGGCGCTTGCACCCAGTCTTCGTTCGGGAATCCTTTGCGCGGCGCCGACTGTGCGGTCGATCTGACGGGGCTTTCGCGGATAACGGAATACGTTCCGGCCGACCTGACGATTCACGTCGAACCAGGAGTGACGCTGGAGCAGTTACAAGCCGCTCTCGTCGAAAACAAACAGTTTTTGCCGCTGGATCCATGGAACGGTCCAAAGGCGACGATCGGCGGAATTGCCGCAGCTAACGCGCAGGGCCCATTTCGAGCCGCGGGTACCATCCGCGACTGGATAATCGGCATGAAAGTCGTTGAAATCAGCGGCAGAGTGTCGAAATCCGGCGGCCGCGTCGTGAAGAACGTTACGGGATACGATCTGCACAAACTGTACACCGGCTCGCTCGGCACGCTCGCAATCATCGCCGAGGTCAGTCTGAAATTGAGAGCCAGCTTTGAGCGAACGGCGACGGCCGTCACCCGTTTCGCCAATCGAACCAGCGCCGCCGAGTGTATCGCGGCGTTGCGAAAAAGCACGCTGCAGCCGGTCTCCTGCGAATGGGTCGGGCCCGAAAACGAAGTCTGGCTGCGATTTGGCGAGCATTCGAAAGCCGTGGACTGGCAATTGAAGAATTTGCCGCGTGGCGCGGATTGGGTCATCAGCGAAGGCCCCGAGGAGAGTGCGGCATGGGAGCGCTTGCGGAAGCGCTTCAACACATTCGAACCGATCGTCGTGCGGGCCGTCGGACTGCCGACACAGGTGCATGAAATAATAGAGGCATACAAACCCGCAGAATGGATCGCGCATGCGCTGAATGGAATCGTGCTCATGCGCCTGACGTTCTGCCGGCGATATACCGCGCATCCGGGAAAAGTACCGGGCCGTCGTTGAAAAAGCCCCGCTCGACGTGCGGCGTAACGTTCCGACATTTGGACTGACACAGCCCGAATACGAATTGATGAAGAAGATGAAACACGCATTTGATCCGGAAGGCCGGCTGAATCCCGGAAGGCACGTGGATGGGGAAAAGGGGAAATGGTCGATGTTCAATGGTCAATAGTCAATCGTCATTGAATGACCATTGACTATTGACCATTGAACATTGACCATTTCTTCGGGTTATGACTGTAGAACAAAAGCCTCCTCTTTATCTCGACTGCATTCATTGCGGCCTGTGCCTGTCCTCGTGCCCGACCTACCGGGTGCTGGGCAGTGAAATGGATTCCCCCCGCGGTCGTATATATCTGATGCGGGCTTTCGACGAAGGCCGCGCCACAATCACGGACTCTTTTGTCGAGCACATGTTCCGTTGTCTGGATTGCCGGGCTTGCGAAACCGCCTGCCCTTCCGGTGTTCATTTCGGACACATGATGGAAGAAATGCGCGGCAGGATCGTTCAAGACCGGCCGGCGCATTGGATCGCCCGGTTGATGTTGAATCACGTGTTTCCTTTTCCGTGGCGATTTCATCTTGCAGCCCGTCTGTTGCAGTTGTACCGGGTGTCCGGAGTCCAGACGCTCGTCAGAACGACGGGTCTCCTGAAATGGATTGCGCCACGCATGGCCGCGGCCGAAGCTTTGATGCCGGAGATCGGGATCGAGAGTGGTGTTGTTCCCGGGAAGTTGTATCCCGCAGAAGGGAAGAAGGAAGGGACGGTTGCGTTCTTTACCGGCTGCGTCATGAACTCCATGATGGGTTCTATTAACAAGGCATCCGTAAGATTGCTGACGGCGGCCGGTTATGATGTCATGGTGCCCGCGGAACAGATTTGCTGCGGCGCTCTGGCCAACCACGCGGGGTTGCGTGACACCGCAAAAATGATGGCGGGAACTAACGTGAAGGCATTTCCTGTCGATCGCCTGGATGCGATCATCATCAATGCAGCCGGTTGTGGCGCCATGCTCAAGGAATATCCGTTACTCGTTGATAACGCAGGAGCTTTCTCGGCTAAAGTCAAAGACATCTCGGAGTTTCTGGTGTCGACGCGTATTTTTGAGCGTCTAAACGTTGCGTTGAAAGGGCGTGTCGGATATGACGATCCGTGCCATTTGATTCACGGCCAGGGAGTTAAATCCGAGCCTCGAATGTTGCTAAAAGCCATCCCAGGCATAGATTTTGTGGAGGTGGAAGGCGCGGATCAATGTTGTGGCAGTGCCGGGATCTATAACATTACGCAGAACGAGCTCTCCATGGAGATTCTGGATCGCAAGATGGAAAAGATTCAGAAGGCGAACATCGACATTCTTGTCACCGGAAATCCCGGATGCATGTTTCAGTTCCGGTATGGGGCGAAGAAGTCGGGTATGAAGCTCCAGGTTCTTCATCCGGTTGAATTGTTAGCGCGCAGTCTAGGAGATTCGAATGAACACAACTAAGACGATCCTTCTCATGGTCGGACTCACGGTTCTGCTGGTTTTCATCGGCGGAGCTTTGGGAGGACGGCAGGGAATGATCCTCGCTTTTATTTTCGCGGGCGCAATGAATATGTTCAGCTACTGGTTCAGCGACAAACTGGTGCTGCGGATGTACAACGCCCGGGAAGTTACTGAATCCGAATCGCCCATGCTGTGGGGCGTTACGCATGATCTGGCGTTGAAAATGAACATGCCCATGCCGAAGGTCTATGTGATTCCGTCGGACGCGCCGAATGCCTTTGCCACGGGCAGAAATCCGAATCACGCGGCAGTAGCCGCGACTGAAGGCATTCTGAGGCTTTTAACGCGCGAGGAACTCGAAGGCGTCATGGCGCACGAACTGGGACACGTTCGCAACCGCGATATTCTGATTGGAACCATTGCCGCAACCGTTGCCGGCGCCATCAGTATGATCGCCAATATGGCGCAGTGGGCCATGATTTTCGGCGGCGGCCGCCGCGACGATCGAGAAGGCGAGGGCAACTTCATCGCCAGTATCGCGATGATCATCGTCGCGCCGATTGCGGCAATGTTGATTCAGATGGCTATCTCGCGGTCCCGTGAGTACGAAGCCGACGCTACAGGCGCGCGCATTTGTGGAAATCCGATCTGGTTAGCCACTGCCTTACAGAAGCTTCATGCCGGTTCCCAGCGCGTTCCGATGAATGCCACTCCCGCCACCGCGCACATGTTTATCGTGAATCCGCTTCGCGGCGGCGGCGTCGCGAGCCTGTTCAGCACTCATCCTCCGATTGAAGAGCGCATTGCACGTCTCGAGAGCATGGCGTACGGTCAGCCCCTGCGATAAGGAACAACTCTTTTAAGCTGCGGGTCGAAGTTCGATCCGTGGCTATTGTAGGCGCGGTCTATGACCGCGCCAAGCACGCCGTGGAAGAACGCCAATCCCTCCCCCTATCCGGCTCAAAATAGAAAAGACCGCCTCGGCTTCAAACGAACGGCTCTTTGAGCCAGTCCCTGATGGACACATCCAGAGCAACACCAATGTAGCGTTGAGCACAGTCCCCGCCTAAGTTAGGCGGGGACGCCCTTCGCGAAGCGAGGGCTGGGGCGGGGCGGAGCGCGAGCCCGATAGGGCGAAGCCTAAATATCTGTTCAAAATCCCGCGAAGCGGCTCCTTATGAATTTCCGCGTAGCGCACCGATTATAAGGAGCGCTTCGCGGAAATCCACAAGGAGCGCGCTGCGCGCGGGTTTTGAACAGACCGCCCCGCCTTCGCTGCGCGAAGGCACCCCGCCTAACTTAGGCGGGGACTGGTCCACCAGTGTTACAGGCAAACACCAGGTTTACATCACATCCACTACATTCAAAGTCTTTACGGGCGCCACTTTGCGGCTCCCCGTCCATTCTGTCCTGGACAGTTCTGGTCGTAGACCGCGCCTGCAGTGTATTCAATAGATCGGAGCTTCCCCTTCCGGGCGGGTTTTCCAGCGGCGATGGATCCAGAGCCACTGATCGGGATGCTTCCGGATATACCCCTCCAGGATTGCATTGAACTGCTTTGTATTTTCCAGCACATCGCGCTCGAGGTTGCCGGTATTGATCAATTCCACTGGAGGATCAAGCCGCAGCCGGTGTTTTTTCAGAGCGGCGTCCCAGATCAGAAAGCCGGGAACGACCGCGGCGCCTGTTCTGAGCGCAAACAGCGCGATAGCCGGTGTTGTTGCTGCGGAAATGCCGAAAAAATTCGCAAAGACGCCTTCGCTGCGCGTCGTATTCTGATCGAAGAGAATGCCGACAGCCTCGTTCTCTCGCAGTGCTTTCAAGATGTCGCGGGCTGCGCTGCGTCGCTGAACAGGCACATTTCCGCTCAAGGTGCGATAGCGGGAAATAAGTTTTTCAACCCGCCGATTGTCAATCGGGCGGACAATGAATTTCAAAGGATAGCCATAGACGGCATGCGCAAACGAACTGAGTTCCCAGGCTCCGAAGTGCGCAGTCATAAAGATCACGCCCCGTCCCCGGCTCAGTCCTTCAAGATAGTTCTCGAGGCCGTCGTGAGCAACAAACTGCGAAATGTTCGATTTATTCAAATCGGGAAAGTGGGTGAACTCCACAAGCAAGCGACCGAGGTTTTGAAAACAACCGCGAAGAGTCTTCTGTTGGTCGGCCGCGCTCAATTCCGGTAAAGCCATCCGGAGGTTTTGAAGTCCGGTGCGTCTCTGGCGGCTGGCGAGATGGAACCCAAGCCAGCCCAGCATTCCGGCCGCCCGATAGGCGATTGAGCGAGGCATCGCGCCGAAGAGTTTGATCAGCGCCAAAGCCAGGCTGTACTCGGCGAGTTCTTTTACGGCTCCCCGCATCGTGGTATTTTTGCATACTTCGGAAGTTAGCCATCGCATGAAACCCACGCTGCGTCCGTATCTCGATCACATCATCATAGGCGTTCTCGCCATCGTCTCGATTGCAATGTTCTTTTATGCACTCGGAGGCATCGGGTTCATCGGTCCTGACGAACCCCGGTATGCTGCGATTGCGCGTGCGATGCTGCTCAGCGGTGACTACATTACGCCGCGGTTATATGGCATTCCGTGGTTCGAAAAGCCTCCGCTGATGTACTGGGGGGCAGCACTGGGTTACAAAATCCTCGGCATCAACGAAGCCGGAGCCCGCTTTCCCTCGGCCCTCGGCGCGGCTCTTTGCGTCTTTCTGATTTATTGGTGCGGCCGGAAGGTATGGGATCGCGCGACGGGATTCGTGGCAGCGCTGGTCTTCGCGACATCCATCGGATCGTTTGCTTTTGCCCGCGCTGCCTCGATGGATATGCCGCTTACGACCTGCCTGACCATGGCGTTGGTCTTCTTCCTCGTTGGCTCGAACGACACATCGCCGCGGCGCCGTATTTATTTCTACTGCTTCTATGCTTCCCTCGGATTAGGCGTGCTGGCAAAAGGTCCTGTAGCGGTTCTTCTGCCGGCGCTGTCGCTCGGTCTATTTCTTCTGGTTCGGCATAAATTGGGCGACTGGAAGACCTGGCACCCGAAGGCATTGTGGATTACCGCCGCCGTTGCGGTGCCCTGGTTTGCCTTGTGCACGATTGTGAATCGCTGGGAATTCATTAAAGTGTTTTTCATCAATCAGAACATCGAGCGATTTACCACGACGGTCCACGGCCATGGGCGGCCTTTCTACTTCTTTCTGCCCGTCTTGCTCCTGTTGACCTTTCCCTGGACTTTTGTCCTCATCTCGGCGCTGCGCCGGACGTTCAGTAAAAACGAAGGGATCCTCTGGTGGTGGGCAGTCGTGCCGTTTGTATTTTTTTCCTTATCTGGCTCGAAACTGCCCGGATATATATTGCCGATGGTCCCACCGATTGCTTTGTTGCTGGGCAGGGAAATTCTGCAACCAACGTCGCGCGTCTACAGAGTTGCAGCCTTCATCGAAGCGGGCGTGATGGCGTTCATCGGCGTCGCGTTCGGGTTCTTCGGCAGCACCCTGAACGTCGATCCGCACGTCAGCGGTATGGTTATTGCGATTGTTGCGTTTTCAATGGCCGCGATATTGTCGGTGATCGCGATGTGGTTGCGGCCGGTCTTTCTCGCCGGTTTTAACGCGATAGCGATGGCCGCACTCGTCGTTACGGCGACGACGATGGTCTTCCCCCGATTCGACGCGACGGACACCATGCGGCCATGGCAACCCGCCTTGCGGCAGTTGCTGCCGGACGATCAGACCGTCATTTTTTATAAGCCGCAGCGCTGGGCGGAGTATGGCCTGGAGTACTACAGGTCCAACCATGTCCACAGTGTGTTCTCACCGGAGGAACTGGTGCAGGCGGCGGCCGCAGAAGGCCGTGTGCTCTGTGTGACGGACGATAAGACGCTGGACGAAGTAACTCACATTCCCGAAGTGGATCTCGAAGTTGTGCACGCGATCGGTGGCCACACCGCGTTCTGGGCCTGGCAGGTGAAATAGGGAAGAACTGTAGGCGATCTATGACCTCAGCTGTTCAAGATAGAGACGCATGCAGCGTGAGGGGGCGTAGTCCCCGCCTAACTTAGGCGGGGACTGGCCCACCACCAGCGTTACATCCAAACCAGCTTTACATCGCATTGTCCTTGGCAAGATCAGCAAATCGACCCAATTCCCAAGGACAATTCTCATTAGTCACTAATCAATTCTCAATTTTCAGCGGAAGGTTGATTTATTCACTGCGGTCATAGCCCGCCCTGCAGTTCCGTTCCCCCGCTACGACGCCTGCGCGAGAGATTCAGTTTCCACAGCGGCCCTCGGCAGCAAGACGAAGAAGACGGCGCCACCGCTGGGGTTATCCTCCACCCAGATCGTTCCTTTGTGCGCTTCAACTACGGCTCTCGAGATCGCCAGCCCGAGTCCCAGACTTTCGCCCGGACTCTTCTTGCCCTGCTTGCCCTGATGGAATGTGTGAAAAACCAGGTCTTTATTGGCGTCGTCGATGCCCGGTCCGGAATCGGAAATTCCGATCAGCGCAAAACCGTTTGGCACGCGGTTGCTCAGGCGCGCCCGCGCCGTCGAAGGTATTCGAGGCACCTGAGTGAGAGCGCGGACGTGGACGCTGACGAAGCCCCCCTTATGAGAAAAGCGGATAGCATTTTCGAGCAGATTGGTGAACAGTTGCACCATGCGATTGGGGTCGCATTTCACAATGAGCGGCTCTCGTTGAATGTCGGTAAGAATCCGAAGCGAACGGTGTCGCGCTTCCGAACTGAGTTCCATCACGACGTTGTGCATGAGCTCGGCGATATCCGCTGCGTGAATATCGTATTCGACGATCCCCGCTTCGAGTCTGGACAGATCGAGGATGTTTCCGATCATCTGGGCCAGCCGCTTGCCGCTTTGCAGATTCAGGTCGAGCAGCCGTTTTTGTTTTTCCGTCAGCGGCCCCGGAATCTGCTCCAGCATCAAGTGCGTCGTTTCCTGCATCGAGGCGAGCGGAGCCTTCAACTCATGAGAGACGTGGGAGATGAAATTCTTTTTCATCTGATCCACTTCCACGAGCTTCCCCTTCATCTCCCGGTTCCGCGTCTCGAGACGGGAAGTGCGGAAGACGAGATAGAGGATGAGGCTGCCTGCCGCGATCAGGGCTGCCCAGGCCATCAATCCTCGATCTTGTAACTCTTGAGCTTGTTCCGAATCGTCTTTACATCCAAGCCGAGCTGGCGAGCTGCCTCAGCTTTGTTGTGATTGGTCTTTTCGAGCGTTTTCAGAATGAGTTCGCGCTCCGCCTCGGCCGCGGTGATGCCAAGCGGCAAAACGATTTTCGTAGACGACTCCGGGGTCGGATGCCGCAGGTCCACCGGCAGATGTATGGTTTCGATCCATTCTCCGCGCGCCAGGATCAGAGCCCGCTCCATCACATTTCGAAATTCCCGCACATTTCCGGGCCATGAGTAGGACATCAGCATTTCCAGCGCGTCGTTGCGAAGAGCTTCGACGCCGGCATTGTGCTTTTTGTTGAACTCGGCAATGAAATGCTGTGCCAGGAGCGGAATGTCTTCCTTCCGGTCGCGCAGGGGTGGCAAGTGAACGGTAAACACCGTCAGTCGATAGTAAAGATCTTCGCGGAGCCGTCCTTCCGCAATGGCTGCGCGCGGCTCCTGGTTGGTTGCAGCAATCACACGGACGTCGAATTCGAATTCCTGCTTACCGCCCAGGCGCCGCACCTTTCCGTCTTCCAGGACGCGGAGAAGCTTGGGTTGGAGCTGCGGAGGCATTTCGCCGATTTCATCGAGGAACAGGGTTCCTCCGCTGGCGAGTTCGAAGCAACCGGGCCGCGTACCGACAGCGCCGGTAAATGCGCCCTTTTCGTGGCCGAAGACCTCGCTTTCGATCAGTGTTTCAGGAATCGCGGCGGAATTGACAGCGATGAACGGTCCGTCGGCGCGTTTGCTCAATCGGTGGATCGTGCGCGCAGCCAGTTCCTTTCCGGTCCCGCTTTCGCCGGTGATGATGGCAGAGGCGTCACTCGCGCTCAGACTTTGGATGAGGTCGTAGATCTCTCGCATCGCCCGGCTGGTCCCCACGAACTCCCCGAAACCGGAGCCGCCTTCCAACTGCGACGTCAGGTGCCGTGAAGTCTGGCGCATCTCGATGTCGGATTCGGCCGCTTTCAGAATGGCGCGGAGTTTGGGGTAATCCATCGGTTTGGTGATGAAATCCTGGGCGCCTTGCTTCATCGACTCGACGGCAAGATCTATGCTTGCGTGAGCCGTGATCAAGATGACCGGCCGGTTGGGATTGCCCACCTTCAGGCAGCGCAGCAGATCGAGTCCCGAAAGTTGCGGCATCACGACATCGGAAATCACGATGTCGGGATCGTACGACTCGACCATCTCCTTGGCCTCGGCGCCATCCGACGCCAATCGGACGTCGTAACCCCACTCCTGCAGGATCATCTCGAGAACCTCGCGAATTGCGGGTTCGTCGTCGACGATGAGGACCTTAGTCTTAGAAGTACCGGAACCGTCCTTCCGGACGATTGAATCCTTATGAATGTTTGTTGTCGTCACAGTTATCCAGTATATGGGAAAAATTCCCGCTGTCGATGCCCGACTGCTCAATAGCACAAAAACCGCCAAAACCGCCGGCTATGCAGACCCTTCGACGACTCAATGACTTACCCCGGCGAAGCCCGGCGTGGACTTGTCCGTGCCATCTATAAGGTGGGACATCAGCATCAAAAGAAGGTACTTCCGTTCCTCTTTTATTGGGGTGAGGTCATTATGGTGTGGAGACTTGTTCGCGTCGCGCTTTTCACTGGGTCTTTCTTAATTGGACTGACATTTTTCGGTCCGGGTAGAAGCCCGGTGGTTACAAAACCGGCCACGCAGCCGGTGAAAATAATTCGGCCGCTGCCCAAGTTACCCGGATCACTGCCGGATTCAGGTCATTCAGGCAACCATCCCCGAATTATTTGAGGTGCCTAGGGATGTGGTCGCTCAGATACTCCAGCGTGGGTTCGACCACATCCGGATCAAACTGCGTACCGGTGCATCTCCGGACTTCTTCCGCGGCTCCGTCGAATGAAACCGGCGTGTTATACGGCCGCTTATAAATCATGGCGTCGACTGTATCCACCACCATGAAGACGCGGGCGCCAAAAGGGATCTGGTCCCCCCGAAGGTGCCGCGGATAGCCGGTGCCATCGAATTTCTCATGATGCGAATACACGATTTCGGCGGCTCCCCTCAGAAACTCGACGTTGCTCAGAAACTGGTATCCATATTCCGCATGACGGCGCATGGTCTGCCATTCGTCATCGTTCAGCTTTGCCGGTTTCCAGAGGATGCTGTCCGGGATCTTCAATTTTCCGATGTCGTGTAATAACGCTCCGTGTTCGATCTGGACCAGCGCGGCATCTTTGATACCCATGCTTCTTGCCGCTCCTGCCGTCAGATCCGCAACCCGGCGCGAATGACCGCTGGTGCTCTGGTCGCGGAAGTCGAGCGCCATCGAGAGCGCGTCCAGGGTTGCAGAGTGCACATGGGTCAAACCCGTTAACGTTTTATTCAAGGCTTTTGTCTTTTCCGGGCATGAGTTTTTATGGCCGGCCGACTATCTTTTTTCGAAGAAATAAAACACAACGCCCGCTGAAGCCTCAGCATTCGAGATGGCGCCACTGACGGGGAAAACCGTAATCGTCGGGTCGCTCGATTCCCGCGGGAGGCCGAAGGATGGAGTTCGTCCGAGGAATCCTGTAACGTCGGCCCGGAACCCCAGCCATCTGTTTCTTCGCGTCTTCAGGCCGAAGCCATAATTCAGAGCGAATTCACTGGAGTTTTTCATGTTGAGCAAATCCCCGCGTAACGGGTCGTGGGCGAATGCTTTGGATTCCGCCGTCAAACGATAGACCGTTCCTCCAAGTCCGATGCTCAAGAACGGACGCACGGAGTGACTTTCGTCTTCACTGAAATAATAAAGGGCGGTAGCTCCGTAGTTGTGAACCTGAATCGGCAACACCGTTGACGCGGCTGGCGCGGTGTTGCGGTCGAGGTGAATCTTGTTTGGTTCGTAGCTGTAGAAGAACTCTTCGCTCCAGTGTCCTCGCGTGTAAACACCAACACGCACGCCACCGCGCCACGCATGATTCAGCCGGAATTCGCCCTGAACCGGAAGCGTGGATTGCGGGAAACTGACCTGAAAATCCTTAGTCGAGTACCAACTGCCTGCGCCGAAGAAGTTTAACTCGATATTGTCCTCCGATTGAGCGTACGCCGTGGTGGACATCCACGCGCACAAAACGATTACAACGATTGCATTCGCCAGGCGTTGTCTCATAAGCCTCCATTAACCTCGGAACCTATTTCAGAAGAGGGACAGAACTGGGGCAACTGCAAAAAAAAGGAACACGGAAGCACAGGACAGGCAAGCATTATTTCCGACACTGAGGCACCCACTTCAGGCGTGGTCTACGACTGCCCGCTTTACCAGTTTCTGGAACATCGCGAGATCAAAACTACCCTCAACGAGTTCGGTTCCGGAAACAAATTGGGTACAGGATCGGGCGCCGGATTCCCAGACAATGCGGAAAAGCGGACTCAATCTTGCAAGCGAGCAACGGGTGGGTTGAGTTTTCAATCCGGAGACGCAGATATTTAAGGAAGTCTTGCGTCAAATGAGGGAGGTCGACGACCAGCATCATGTTGGTGTCGGTAGCAGTGGTCTCGAGCGCCGCAGCAATTCCCGAAAGGGGCCCGCAGTCCGGCAAGCGGTCGGGCACAGGGTCGCGGCCGACCACCGTGACCTGCTCAGCGACGCTCCGGAGGAGATCGATCTTATGGGTCAGAAGGGTGTGGCCATGCCTGTCGAGCAGGGCTTTATCGCTGCCCATTCGAGTGCTCTTGCCGCCGGCAAGTATGAAACCGGCCGGTGGCATGGCGTTGACACCAAGTGTGTCACTCCTTTAATATGGATTGTCGTTTTTCTGATTGAAAACATTGTATTTAGGAAGGACCGGGTTCGGTCAACCATGAAAACTAAAACCCTCCGTTTTGTGCCTTTTTCCCTGATTCTCCTCGGCGCATTCTCGCTGAGTCTGTCGGCCCAAAGCCAGAAATTCATGACGGTCGATGAGATAAAGCCCGGCATGAAAGGCTATGGAAAGACAGTATTTCAGGGAACCAAAATCGAGCAATTCGATGTCGAGCTGCTTGGTGTCTTGAAGAATTACGCTCCAAAACAGGACATGATCCTTGCACGCTTGTCGGGCGGCCCTCTCGCGAAGACCGGAGTTATCGCCGGAATGAGTGGTAGCCCAGTCTATATCGATGGAAAACTGCTCGGGGCGGTGGCTTTTTCGTTTCCTTTTGCGACCGAACCAATCGCCGGCATCCAGCCGATTCAACAGATGCTCGGCCTGCTCGACCAGAAGAATGGGCCGACTCCGCAGCGGGTCGCCGGCAATGGCGCCGGTAACGCGTTGGAGAGTGATCCCCGAGGCGGGATACTGCCGTCGGAATCTCCAACATCTTTCATTTACAAACAGTTCCAGAAACTGGCCGAAGGCACGCCGCTGTCGCAGCTGTTGCTGCCCCAATCGCTTTTGAGCAACAGCCCCTTCTCCACCAGCGCCGCTTCGATGACGCGGATTCAGACGCCGCTGTTCGTTTCCGGCGCCACTCCGGCCGCCTTGCAGCAGTTCGGATCCTTCTTTAATGCGTTTGGTTTCACGCCGGTTCAAGGCGGAGGCGGCGGAAGTGCGGCCGGCCTCGCTCCTTCGGCTCCGAGCAAGGTCGAACCAGGTTCCTCGATCAACGTGGAACTGATCCGGGGCGATATCAGCTGGAGCGCCAACGGAACGGTGACCTACGTGGACGGAAACCGGGTTTACGCCTTCGGACATCCGAATCTGACAGCCGGTCCGACCGATGTTCCGATGTCGGCCGGCTACGTCATCTCGTTGCTGCCGAATCTGCAGAATTCATTCAAACTCGCGGTTCCACTCGATGTGGTCGGATCATTCCAACAGGACCGCTCCACGGGCATCGCAGGGACACTGGGCGTGACGTCCAAGATGATCCCGGTGACTGTGACGGTGAATTCCAGCTTGAACACGGTCAATAAGTACAAATTCGAGGTCGCTGCCGATCGCTTTTTGACTGCGCCCCTCTTGAACTTCATCGTTTTCAATACGATCACGGCGAGTGAGCGCGCCCTTGGCGAGATGACGCTGTCTGTTTCCGGTCAGATTCGCCTGAAGAACCAGGAGCCAGTGAACATCGGTAACGTCTTTTCCAGCGATATGAACGGCCCGGCTATGGCGTCGGTAGCTGCCGTCGGTCCGCTTCAGTATCTGATGATGGCCGGCTATGACGGAGTTGTCATCGACGACATCGATTTGCAGATTACCTCCATGGATCGCAAGACTAATGCTCAACTGGAGAGCATCGCGGTGAACAAACCGGAGGTTGCTCCGGGCGAAACGGTAACCTTGACCGCCTATTTACGAACGATCACGGGAGATACGGTGATCGAGCAATATCCCGTACAGATCCCAGCCGGGATGCCGTCAGGGCCCCTGCAACTGGTTGCCGGCGACGGCACTACGGTGACGAGCCTGGATATCCGTCGAGGACCGGCGGGTGTGCCGGCCGGATTGAAACAGGTCATCAGCGAGTTGAACAAACTTCGGAAAAATGACCGTCTCTACATAAAAGTAGTGAGCAACCAGCCCGGCGTGGTGATTGGAGGCGAAGAATTTCCATCGCTTCCTCCTTCGATGTCGGCATTGTTGAATACCGATCGCTCCTCGAGCCGGAGCGTCTCCGGGCTGCCGAACTCCACCGTTCGTGAGTACGAGCTGCCGCAATCCAAGTACGTCATCCAGGGGCAGAGAGCGTTAACGCTGACGGTGAAGCCGTGAAGCGATTGATCGCGCTGTTTCTTCTGATAGCGACACCGTTGCTGGCCGTCACGCCGCAACTGTGGGAAATCCGGACATACGACGAGTTCCGCAAGGGCAAGCTCACCAACCTTTCGCTGACGAGCGACGATGAGCTGATCCTGGCCCCGCGATTCGACATGGTTTTCAATACCGAGCAGACGCTCGTCTGGACGTCTGCTGCCGATTCCAAGGGCAATGTTTATCTAGGTACAGGCCACGACGGAAAGATCTTCAAAGTCGATCCGACCGGAAAAGGCGCCATGCTGGTGCGTCTGCCCGAACTGGATGTTCTGTCGCTTGCTGTTGACGACAAAGATGTCCTCTTTGCCGGAACCGCGCCCGACGGAAAGGTTTACAAGATCGAGAACGGGACGGCCAAGGAGTTCTTCGACCCCAAGGCGAAATACATCTGGTCGTTGCTATTTGATAAACAAGGACGTTTGCTCGTCGGGACCGGCGACAAAGGCACCATTTATCGCGTGACACCGGACGGCAAGGGCACCACCTTCTACGATACCGACGAAACGCACATCGTCACGATGGCGATGGACAAAGACGGCAACCTCATTGCCGGAGGAGATCCGAAAGGATACGTCTACCGGATTACGCCTCAGGGCAAGGCGTTCGTTCTCTATGATTCCGGTTTGCGCGAGATTCACTCCGTTGCTGTAGCGCCGAACGGCACAATCTACGCCGCAGCCATGAGCGGAGAGCCTTCGCTTAATCCTTCAACAAGCACTGCTGTTCCGGCAGCATCTTCCGGAAGCCAGCAGCCGTCGGTGAGTATCACGATCAATGCGGCTGAACCTCAGGACATTCAAGTCGTCGAGCCGCTCGAGGCCGTTTCAGCCGATACTCCACGTTCTCAGACCCGCCGCACCGGCAGCGATGGCAACGCGCAGAGTGCAATTCTCGAGATCCTGCCCGACGGCCTGGTGAACACCATCTGGCGTTCACGCGAAGAACTGGCGTTTTCCGTGCTGCCGCACGACGGCAAACTGTTGTTTTCCACCGGCACGAAGGGCCGCGTCTACTCCCTGGACGGGCCGCGCAATGTCACGCTCCTGGTGGAATCCAGTGAAGAGCAGACGACTCGCCTGCTGGAGACGGGCAACCGGCTGTACGCCACGTCCGCGAATATCGGAAAACTCTTCCGCATCGGCGATGCACTGTCCACCTCGGGTACGTATGAGTCGAATGTCAAAGACACGGACTCGATTTCATCCTGGGGCAGACTCTCATGGAAATCGGGCGAGGGTGATGCCATCGAAATGTCGACGAGGACAGGAAATACCAGCACTCCCGATAAGACCTGGTCCGATTGGCAGAAGGTCGATTCTTCCGGCGGAACCGCCAGCCCGAAAGCACGCTTCATTCAATGGCGCGCGGTTCTGAAATCAGATCGCACGCGCGCGCCGCGGCTTGGTTCGGTGAAAGTGCCATTCCTTCAACAGAACTTCCGGCCGGATATCACCAGTCTGGAGGTTTTGCCTTCCAGCGTTGCGTTGCAGAAAGTGCCGTTGAACACCATCAACAACATCAATCCCAACGATCCTGCGACGATCCGTGCCAACGCGCGTGCCGGTCAGCCGCGCATTGCGCCGATTCCGCCCCGCCGGGTGCCGCAGAGGGGGTCTCAGTCGTTCCAGTGGAATGCGACCGACAAAAACGGCGATACCCTGGCCTACGATCTGTATTACCGGCTCGAAAGCGAACGCACCTGGAAGGTCCTGAAAAAGGACCTGGAAGACAACTTCTACACCATTAACTCGGACACGCTACCCGACGGTGCGTATGTCGTCCGCGTTGTCGCCAGTGACGCGCCTTCGAATCCCGCAGACCTCGCGCTTCGAGGCGAAATGGAGAGCCGTCCGTTCACCATCGACAACACGCCTCCTGTCGTCACTATGAAAATGGAGGCTCTTGATGGCCGCAAGGCGCGGATTGCTATCGACGCGGCCGACCAAACGTCTACATTAAGTCAGGCGGAGGTCGCCATCGATACTGGGGATTGGCGGCCGGTTTTTCCTAAAGACGGCATTCTGGATTCGAAATCGGAATCGTTTACCTATCTTTCCGGCGATTTGCCATCGGGAGAGCACGTGATTGCCTTCCGGGTCTATGACCAGAATGACAATGCCGGAATGGCCAAAGTGGTTGTCCGGATTCCTTAGCCGCTTCAGCGGCATAAGAAGATAACTTATGAAACAGCTTTTAACGTTTTGTCTGGCAGCGCTTGTCGGCGTTGCGCCCTCGACGGCGCAGCAATTACGCCGTGGACAACAGGCTTCCCAGGATGATCAATCGGACCGGCCGAACATTGACGTGTCATCGTACTCGGTCGAGATCACTCTCAAGCCCGAGGAACATCGTCTGGAGGGCAAAGCCGACATCCAGTTCAAGCAGCAGGATCGGAAAAACTATGCCGTTTTCGATCTGGATCGGCGCCTGCGCGTAGACAAAGCGACGATTGGCGGTTCTGAGGCTCGAATCCGCCAGTTCGACGTCGATTCGACCGTTGAAATTGACCTCAGTAATCAGCAATTCAACAGCTCACCGGTGCTGCACATCGAATACTCGGGGATTTTGAACCCGGAGGAGGATCGTCATGAGCCGATTCTCGCTCGTGTTTCAGAAGACAGTGCCTTCCTGCTTTACGCCGGTAAATGGTTCCCGACGAACGGTCTCTACCGCGACAAAGCGGATATGCGTTTGAAAGTCAACGCGCCTGCCGGTTGGACTCTGGTGACGGATCTGATGAAGTCCGGCGACGGTTACGCCAGCACTCAGCCGTCCTACTGGGGAACACTGACCGTTGGTAAATACAGCACCACAAACGCCAAGTCGGATAAGGCCGAGATTTCCGTTAGTACCATCAAGGCGCCGGCGGAGTCCGTAACGCCGATGGCGGACGCCGTTGGCAAGATGTTCGACTACTACTCGGAACGCTTCGGGCCTGCGCCGTCGAAAAGCTTCCGCATCGTCGAGGTTCAGGGCGCCAACTGGAGCGCGCAATCGTCGGTCGGGATGCTGCTCGTTCCGTCCACCGGCATCCGCAAGGATTTTGACGCCGATGCGCTTGCATTCGCTGTCGCCCATCAATGGTTTCCGATGAGATTCTCCGTTAAAGATCCCGGAACCGATGCCTGGTTGGCCGATGGCCTGGCGCAATTTGCCGCTCTGACATATTTCGAAAAAACAATGCCGGCGGCCGATGCCCAACCTCATATTCACACAGCGCTGGTGAGAGCTCTTGGCTACGAAGGCAATGAGACTCTGCGCCAGGGTGGCACTTACGATAAAGACACGCCGGAGTATAAGGCGCTGGTCCAATACAAAGGCGCCTATGTCTTCCGCATGCTCCGCTGGGTCATCGGCGAAGAAAAGTTCGACCAGTTGCTTCTTCGTTTCCAGCAGCAATTCCAGAATACGCCTGTCTCGACCGAGGCTTTCGAAAAGCTCGCCTCCGATGTAGCCGGCGGCGATCTGACTTACTTTTTTGAGCAATGGGTCAACAGCACCGGCGCCCCGGAATTCAAGGTCGAATGGACGGAATACCGCCAGAAGAATGGTTATAAGATCGACGGCACCGTCAAACAGGATCTCGATCTTTTCAAAATGCCGGTCGAGTTTCAGGTTGTGACGGACGGGGATCCGGAATACGCGCGTGTCGAGGTCGTCGGCGAATCCAGCGACGTTACCATCATGTCCGATCGCAAGCCGAAACCACCAGTCGTCATCATCGATCCGAAGGAGAGAATCCTGAGGATGTCGCCGGATCTGCGCGTTGCCGTCGTGATCAGCCGGGGTGAAGAATTCGCCAACGAAGGCCAGTACAACTCGGCGATCGATGAATTCCAGAAAGCGATCGACATCGACGGCAACAATTCACTCGCTCTTTTCCGCATGGGTGAAGCCTTGTTCGAACTGGGAAATCTGCAGGCTGCCGCGCAACAATTCCAGCAGGCCCTCAATGGCGATCTCAAAGCCAAATGGGTCGAGGTCTGGTCGTACATCAATCGCGGAAAGATCTTTGATATCCGCGGTAACCGCGATCGTGCCGTCAGCGAGTACCAGAAGGCCGTCAATACCGGCGACGACGCCTACGGCGCTCAGGCCGAGGCTGAAAAATACTCGAAAGAACCCTATCGCCGAGCCCCCGGTAAAACCACCATCGGGTAGGGAGAATTTCTGATGTCCGGGACCGGGTGTAGGCGCGCGCTTTCAGCCCGCGTCAGGATTCGAGCAAGAACGCGGGCTAAAGCCCGCGACTACACTTGGAACGCAGTTTCCCATATCAGTCGCTAAATTAACGCAAACCAAACGTGCCGCATTGGCACGCAGCATGTTGATGATGCGATGAGGAGGAAATAAGCCACGGATTGAACGGATTCAATCCGTTAAATCTGTGGCTTATCTGTGATCCGATCCATAACGGAGCGGACGATCCGGTCGCATCGGGCGCCGAGAAACTGAAATGCTTCGGATGATGAGGCGCCAACTCGCTCGAATAAGCGGCGGCGGATCGTGGCGCGGGCGCGGAACAGCCGGACTTTCACATTCTCTTCGCTGAGGTTCAGACATTCCGCAGTCTCGGCGGTACTGAGTCCTTCAATATCCCGCATCGTGAAAACGGTTCGATAATCTGCGGGCAAAGAGTCGATCGCGGATTCGAGCAGAGATCGCGTCTCTGACTGAAATGCTTGTTCCTCGGGCGATCGGTCGGCGCTTGTCATGACACCCTCCGAATAGACATTGAGCTGTGAATTCTTCCGGTGATCCCGAATGTGGCCGTACGCTTCGTATATCGCAATCTTCGTCAGCCAGGTTGAGAATTGCGATCTCGCCTCGAACTGGCGGAGGTGCTCAAAGGCCCGGACATACGCTTCCTGCATCACTTCTTCGGTTTCCGCGTCATCGTTCAAGATGCTCCGGATCACACGGAATAAGCGCTGGTTATACCGGCGCATGATCAGCTCGAACAGGCTGGTCTCTCCGGCTTTTATCCGCTCCACGATTTCAAGGTCCGAAAGGACAGGTTGCACGACCGAATCACTCACGCTCATAGATGTATAGAGTCACAAACGCGAGAAAGGTTACAGCTGTAACCAAAAGCATCTTGGCAACTCTGTATGACAAAAGAAGGGAGATTCTCAATGTCAGCCAGTCAAGATCGTGTTCATGGTATTCAGCAGTTCCTTCGCGTGATTTTCGGAGTCGTGCCGATCGCAGCAGGGGCCGATAAGTTCTTTAATTTCCTGACGGACTGGACGCAGTACATCAACCCGACGTTCGAACGTTTCCTGCCGGTCAGCCCGTCCGTATTCATGCATGCTGTCGGTGTCATCGAAATCGTGGCGGGGATCATTGTGCTTTCCCGTTTCACGGTGGTTGGCGCTTACATCGTTTCGGCATGGCTCGCATTGATCGCGCTGAGCCTGATTGCCTCAGACAAGTATCTCGATGTCGCAGTGCGAGATCTTGTGATGAGCACGGCATCGTACTCACTTGCGGTCCTGAGCCAGGTCGAATCGGAACAAACCTCGACTGCGTACCGCGAACGGCGTCAGCCGCTGAGTGCATAAGTTCGTCATCGCCGCGGGGCACCATTCGATTGCTATAATGTTGTGTTGGTACGGCAACGAAACTATCAAGGTGATTCGTGACCATGGTTCCAAAGGGTCACACGGAAGGGCAGCAGCACTACCTGCGTTTTGCTGTCCTTCCGATTGCGCTCCTTACGATACTGCCCATCGCTGTTTTCTGGATTCTGAGCCGGATCGAGGCACAGGTAAACTACCGTCTCGCCAGTTCGCTCCAGACAGTGTTGTACACCACAGACAAAGCGCTGCAAAACTTTGTGGAACAAACGGAAATCGATGTTTCCGTACTTGCGGATGGCGATGATCTTCGGACTGCCGTCGAAGCGCAACTTCAGGTTCCGCGTAATCGACCTTCGCTCCTGCGCAGTTCGTCATTACAGAACATTCGACGCCTGCTCGCGCCGGCGATGAAGTTCTACGAATTTCCAGGTTTTGCTGTTATTGCTCCGGATGGCGTGCAGATCGCAGCGCAGTTCGATCAGGCCGTCGGTATAACGGACATCGCTGATAACAATCATGAGGCATTTATCAATGCCATTGCCGGCCAGACAAGCCTGGGGCTGCCTTTTAGATCGAAGCTTTTCAAAGATAGAACGACTCACGGCGAATATTCCATCATGACGGTTACGGCGCCAATCCGGGATGAGACGGGAAACATTATTGCCGCATTGGCTCTGCGTCTTGATCCCAGACGGGATTTCACGCTGACGGCGGGGTTGGGCCGGTTGGAAAATACCGGTGAGACATACGCCTTTGATCGCAAAGGACGGCTGTTGACGGAAAGTCGATTCGAAGACCAATTGCGCATAGCCGGACTGATTCCGCCTGACGCCGATAGCATCTTGAATCTGGAAATCCGCGATCCAGGTGGAAACACTATCAAGGGCTTTCGTCCAAAAATTCCTCGTGGTCAACAGCCGCTCACTCTCGTGGCCCGGAATGCCTCCGAAGGTAAGGCGGCACTCGATCTCGAGGGACACCGCGATTACCGTGGTGTTCCGGTTATCGGAGCCTCGTTGTGGGACGATCAACTGAACATGGGATTGGCAACCGAGATGGATGTCGACGAAGCCCTTGGGCCGTATCGCCGCGTCCGTGACCTCGTCTTGTTCCTGTTGTTCGTGACGGGCACTGTGAGTGTTGCTCTTCTGCTGATCTTCAGGCTTCGCGAGCGTCTGCGGGCGTCAAACACAGTGTTTCAACAAGCGGTGCAGGCCCGCGACGATATGATGGCCGTCGTATCTCATGACCTCAAGAACCCGATCAACACGATCCTTTTGCGCTGCCAGTTGATGATTCAAATGCTCGACAACCCGGCGGTAAAGATTGAACAGGTCAAACGAAATCTGAAACTGCAGCACCGAACGGCACATCACATGAACACACTCATCGGCGACCTCACCGATGTCGCGCGAATCCAGGCCGGTCGTCTCCATTTGGAACGGAGAGAGTGTGCGGTGGAACAAGCGATCGAGCCGGCGATTGAGCGGATGCGATTGCTGGCCGGGGAAAAAGATGTTGAATTTGTGATATGTACCCCTTCGAACCTGCCGCGAACAGTTGCGGACCCCTCAAGAATCACCCAGGTGCTGGATAATCTGCTCGGAAATGCTCTCAAATTCACTCCGAAGGGAGGAAGCATTACCGTCAACACAGAGTCTCTCGAGAACGAAGTGCGAGTCTCCGTTGCAGACACCGGTCCTGGTATTCCCAGCGAGGCCTTGTCGCGAATTTTTGAGCCATATTGGCAGGTGCAAAAGACGAGAAGCGGCATGGGATTGGGATTATTCATTGCAAAGACCGTGGTCGAAGCGCACGGCGGGAGAATCTGGGTCGATAGTGTCGTTGGGCGTGGCACAACGTTTTATTTCACGCTGCCCGTCCTGTAAACAGCGTTGTCGTTGTATAAAGGGAAGGGAAGACAATAAGAAGCACAGCTCTTGTGCTTCTTGTGTTCCTTTCCCCCGGTATGGAACACATTTTGCAGTCGTGAGGTGACGCAACCCGGCGCCGGGACGTGACATCCCCTAACTTCCGGATAACGAACCCACGGTCGCCACACCGTTGCCCTCCTTTGTGGCAATGCTGGTGCGCCGCGTGGCACAGTTTTTCCGGTGTTGTCGCTGTTTTTGAGAATGAAGGGAAGAAAGCAATGAGATCAACACAACAGCTCCATGAACTGGGTCAGAGTCTCTGGCTGGACAACATCACACGTGAACTGCTGACGGGCGGCACTCTGCGGCGTTACAGGGATGAATTTTCGGTTACGGGACTCACGTCCAATCCAACGATATTCGATCTCGCGATCCGAAACGGTACGGCCTACGATGAGTCGATCCGAAACAAGACAGCACAGGGTAAGTCCGGCGAGGAGTTATTTTTTGAGCTGGCTTTGGAGGATCTGGCTCAAGCCGCCGATCTTTTCCGGCCGATTTATGACGCGACGGATGGAGTCGATGGATGGGTCTCTGTAGAAGTCTCTCCCTTGCTGGCTTACGATACTGCGAACACTGTCAAACAGGTTGCTCAGCTTCACGCTCAGGCGAAACGTCCGAACCTCTTCGTTAAGATTCCAGGCACTCCCCAGGGAGTTCCGGCAATCGAGGAAGCGACATTTCAGGGTGTGCCGGTCAATGTCACGCTGTTGTTTTCACGCGAGCAATACCTTGCCTCGGCAGAAGCCTACATGCGCGGCATTGAGCGAAGAATCGCCGCAGGATTAAACCCAAAGGTCCACTCCGTTGCATCGCTTTTCATCAGCCGGTGGGATAAGGCTGTGATGGGAAAGGTTCCTGAAAACCTACGCAATCGCCTGGGCATCGCGATCGCGCAGCGTACGTATAAATCGTATTGCGATCTGCATGAGTCATCCAGGTGGCAGAAGCTCGCCAAGGCCGGAACACCGCGCCAGCGGCTGCTGTGGGGCAGCACCGGCACGAAAGATCCCGGCGCGCCCGATGTTATATATATCGAAGCTCTTGCGGCGCCAGACACCATCAATACGATACCCGAGAAAACCCTGCTCGCCTTCGCGGATCATGGCCACGTGAAGGACCCGTTGCCGCGCGACGGCGCTGATGCCGAAAAGGTGCTGGCGCAGTTCGCCAGCGCGGGAGTGGACGACTCCGCGCTGGCAGAGCAACTGCAGCAGGAAGGCGCACAATCCTTCGATAAATCCTGGAATGACCTGATGAGTTGTCTTAGCTCGAAAAGTAAGGAGCTCAAGAGGGCGGGTTAGTCAACGAATCCGCGATGAGCGGCAACCGGATCCCGGGCCTGCTCGACTCAACCGCCGAGGCAGTAGGGACAACATAAGGTACGCGCAGCGCGCGGCTTTAGTACTGCTTTTCGTAATTACGGTAACGTATGAGAAGTGGATTCGAGGACAACCTGAGCTCAGCTATTGCCCGCCTAAGTTAGGTGAACCGCCCCAGCCCTCGCTTCGCGAGGGCATCCCCGCCTGACTTAGGCGGGGACTGGTCAAACAGCTTGACAGCCAACCAGGTTTACATCCCAGGCAGAAAACCGTCGCGATTCTTCTGCAATTCCCAAACATTCAAGCGATCTCTTGTGCTTCCTGTGTTCCGTCTTTCCTTTGTCCGGTCAAGACGCGAACTTCCACAGGAGCGCACTCACCGTGGCGAATACCGCAACCA
This sequence comes from uncultured Acidobacteriota bacterium, assembly GCA_963738025.1. Lineage (GTDB taxonomy): Bacteria > Acidobacteriota > Terriglobia > 20CM-2-55-15 > 20CM-2-55-15 > 20CM-2-55-15. The sequence continues at coordinate 433,068 of CAVTWA010000025.1, forward strand.
GCGTCATTATTTTCAGGCGCCTCTCGTATCTGAAGCGGTCCTGATCCACATTCTTCTTCAGCCAGGCACGCCAAACGTCTTCATTGAACTGCGATTTGCTGTCGGACTGCGACATGAATTATCCTTAACCAAATATAGTCCATTATATTACGATCATTGGTTTGCCGTTATGTCATAATTTACCAATACTGGTTAATTAAAATGGATAAGACAATTGCGGCATGGGAAGACGATGGTGGATCGCCTCCGCCGTTCTCGGAGCGCCGGATGATCGGAACACTTAATCAGATCGCATGGGCGCTGCAAATCAAATCACGCGTCGAAGCTGAGTTCGAGCGCCTGCGAGCAGTGCTGGAACATGCGATTCGCAAGCAGTCGGCGAAGGACCTCAGGGATATCGAGGCCATTATTCGAATCCTTGAGGACAAACGCGCGGAAGTCCTGGAAAACGAACAGGCCGGGTATTTCATCCATAACTGGCAGGAATTGGGGAATCAGGTGTCCCGGATGGTTGTCGAAGATCCCAGGTATCAGGCGATCAGAGTGAACCAGGCAGCCCGACTCGGAATAGCCGATCCTCATTGAAACAATCCGGTTGAGCCGCTTTCCCGCAGCCTGCCGAAGATACGGAACCTTAACGGAACCACAACACTGCCGCATCGCAGGCAACGTGGAGGGGCGGCGGTTTCAATCTCCAAGGAGAAATTATGGTCAGTTCTCGCACATTATTCCTTTTGGTCCTGTGCTTAACCTTCTTTTCGTCTCTGGGCATCGCACAGGACCTCAGTCACTATCGTGATTTCCAGTTCGGGATGAATCTCGATTCTGTGGCGAAGCAAATCGAAATGAAACCTGCTGATGCAAAAACGCGCCACGACAGGCCGGCACTGATTCAGACACTGGAGTGGAATCAGATCGGTTATTCCGAAACTGCACCCAAAAACGCCTCAGTCCGCAGTATTCGTTTTGACTTTTACAACGGCGAACTTTCCAAGATGGTTGTGACATACAATCCCGTTGAGACCAACGGCCTTACGGCACAAGACATGATCGAAGCGATTTCCTCGAGGTATGGGGCGGCAACTACGCCGGGCGATTCTGTTTCCGTTTCGGACTCCACAACCTACGAGGATCAGGAAAAGGTCCTCGCCCGCTGGGATAACGAACAGTATTCATACAACTTGTACCGGTCCTCTTATGGCAACACCTTCGGCCTCGTGGCGTTTTCCAAAATGCTCGAGCTGAAGGTACGTGATGCCAGCCATGAGGCGGACAGACTGGACAAACTGGAAGCGCCGGCAAGGGAACTCGCGCAGCAGAAGAAACTGACGGATGCCGCGCATGCTGCGCAGGAAGACGCACGGTCCATCAACAAACCAAAATTCCATCCCTAGCCGCAACACTTCCACTTAAGAACGATTTTTGGCATGGCCAAAAATCGTTCACTACTTTCCGCGAAAATACTTATCAGACATCCCGTCCAGAGTCGATCGAATGAGAGTGCGATTGGACTCCAACAGCCCATGCGGGATTCGAGGAAGTGAAAAATCGCTGCCTTTAGCGCGATTCTGGAGCATTCTCGCGTAATTCCTCGCATATTCCTGCGCTACCATATCCGAGATACTTCGACAGTAGCGAACAGCCTCTCGGTCAAACTCAACCAGCAAGGCAGTGAGTTCGGTATCGAATTGGTCATTCATTTTTCACGTCGTCGAATGTGTATTGCTGGTCCGATAATAATCAACGCTGTGCGTTGGTGCGGACGGTCCATTGGTTATCGAGGCGCTGCGTGAGGTCAATCGGGTCACCGATACCTACATCTCCGGGCGCCACCTGGTAGGCCCAAACCTGAAAATAGGTCAGCATGGCGCCGCCATATATTGTAGAAAAGGCGCCGTCCACAGCGTCCTGGCCGCAGGAGACCTTAATACGACCAATGCGGGGCACATGGAAACGAGCATCGGTCGTGAACCACGAACCTCCGATATAGACTTCCGCGTAGGCGTGGAAATCCATGTGATTCTCCGGATCGGGAAAACCAATGTCGGGCAGGTGGCCGGTTACGTAGCGCGCTGGAAGGTTAAAAGTACGATTCAAGGCAATGGCCAGGTGTGCGAAATCCCGGCAGACGCCATAACCGCGTTGCAGGACGTCCCACGCCGAAATATCGGACCGGCCGGACATGTAACGATACTCGATGTTATCGTGCAGCCATCGGCTGATCGCCTGAACGCGCGGCATTCCGTGTTCGATGTGACCGAACTTCTTCCAGGCGAAATCGGTCAACTTGTCTGAATCGCAATATCGGCTGGGCAACGTATACCGCAGCAGCGACACGGGGAGATCGCCCGGGGCCTGCGGAACAGCTGCAACCATGTCGTGGTTATCCGGCTGCGATGAAACGGAGACAATTGCGTCGTGCCGGAAGCAATTAACTCCCGGTGCAAGCTTCACGTGAACGACCCGGTTCCCATGGCTGTCCTCGAATTCCTCTCCACGCAGGTTATCGCCCAGGGCCAGCGCCTCCGAGACGACGGTATGGTTGCGGTCGGGACGAAGCTTCAAGTTAAGGAGCAGCGAAGCTTCGCCTGTAACTTCGTAAACGAGGCTGCAACCAACACGCACGGTGACGTCAAGGTTCGCAGTATTCGGCGGTTGCAAAGAAATCATTACCTTCCTAACTTGGGCAAGTGACGGAACACGGACCGGACGCCCTCACTCCACTCTTTGCTCAGAGTACTGAAGTAGGGGTCACCAGATTCGAAGCGCCGGCGATCGCTGAGCTTCAGACTGTCTCGTTCGTAAAACACGAGGTCGATAGGCATACCGACCGAAAGATTGCTGCGCATAGTGGAGTCGAAGGAGACCAGCACGCACTTGACAGCATCGCTGAGGCTGGTTTCAGGAGTGATAACTCTGTCGATGATGGGCTTTCCGTATTTGGCTTCGCCTGTTTGAAAAAACGGCGTATCGGCCCCCGCCTCGATGAAGTTGCCCTCGGCAAACGTGCGGAACAATCTCGGAGGTTCTCCCTTGATCTGCCCGCCGATGATGAACGAAGCGCTGAACGGAATGGCACTGCTCGCCAGATACTTGCCGTCGCGGCACTCGAGCTCACGCACCGCATCTGAAACGAGGATGGCGACGTCGAACATCGTGCGCGCGTTCCATATGCTGGCGGCACCATCTTGTTCTGCTTCGGCTCGCTGTTTAAGAACGCTGATCACCGCCTGCGTTCCGGCCAGGTTTCCCGAGCTCAACAAAACGATCAGCCTGTCGTCCGGACGCTCGAATACGGTCATCTTGCAGAAGGTCGCGAAATTATCGACCCCGGCGTTGGTTCGAGAGTCCGATGCGAGGACGACTCCGTCGTTCAGAAGTACCCCTACACAATAAGTCATGGCGGTAAATTCCTGTCTGCAGAGCGCGTTCAACGAAAAGTTAGTATCGCTTGAACCCGCGTTCGTCTCTGCCAGACATCGGCCGCGCCGCATTGACGGTGAGAGCCCTGCCCTTGAACTCCGTGCCGTTCATTACAGCAATGGCCTTATCCCCGCCCTGCTGCATTTCCACAAAACCAAACCCTTTGGATCTGCCTGTTTCACGGTCCGTGACGATACGGACGGTCTCAACCGAACCTGCCTGGCCGAACAATTCAAGCAGTTCAATCTCCGTCGTTTCAAACGACAAATTTCCGACATACAATTTTGTTTTCATTGAGTTACCTCTTTAAACTGGAAAGATCTGTCGAAAAATCGTCTTGTCAAAACACGATCGGTTACGATTTTCGCGGCATTGTTCCCGAACTGCTTTAATTCTTCGCGTTAAAGTACTTCCTGGACATCTTCTCCAGCGTCGATCGAATGAGGTTGCGGTTGGGTTCAAATAGTCCATACGGCGTTCTAGGGAGTGAGGCATCCATACCTTTCGCTCGATTCTGCAGCATTCTGGCGTAACTCATCGCGTACTCATGCGCGACGGTATCCGATATACCGTGGCAGTACAGAACGGCTTCGCCGTTGAACCCCAGTAGCGCGTCGGCGAGTTCTACATTGAAGGGGTCATTCATTTTTCACGTCCTTATTATGGACCTCTTGAGAACGGTTTGTTTTTACGTAGCAGCGCTGATGGTAGCTCTTGTTCTTCACTGTGACCCGTTCCTCATTCGGCGCGATCCGAATCGAGCAGGAGTCGCACCACACTCTAAACTCCTCGACTTTCACAACCTTAGCTGCTTTCATTCCTTGCCCCTCAATGCCGTTACGGCTGATCGCTGCTTTTGGACACGTGAAATCGGGCTGTACCGTGGTCGCCCGTATCACGATTCTAGGAGGCGTAATGAAGTAACAAATACGCCACGATTGCCTGGACAGTAAACGCTGCTATCGCGATACGTCTCAGAGACTTATCCATCGCACCTGCTTTGGGGCCGAGATCAGGCGATCGCGATATTCTTGTGCTCTCTTAACCATAGTTAGTCCATTATAACATCCCGGCCCGATTGGGTTCGCTTGTATATTTACCTGAAGTGGTTAAGTACATGTTGGCTCGCAACGTCCTCTTCATTTCTGCTCAATTCCATCAGGGATTCCGTAGCCCGCTTGGTTAATTGCTTGACAGAACCCGTGTGGTCCGGATAATGGACTCTACCGAGATTGAGCATTTGCTCGGTCGCATTTCAAAATATTTCTGCGATTCCAATCACATCGTTTTCGATAGATCTCAAAATTGATTCAAAAAATGGGCGAGCCTGATGGGCTCGCCCTGCCTTTCTCCGCCCCCGGGGAAACTTGCATGTGTCTTTGTGACAGTGCGATCTGGCCTTTTTCCATTAGCTCTTTGGCCGGTTCCCGCAGGCCGTCGTTGATGCCAGGTGAAATCCGTGAACATGGCCGGGACGGGCCGTGAAGCGAGAAAGGACGGCCGTGAACAAGGTCGAGCCGGCCGTGAGAGAGGAAATGTTGGCCGTGAGCGCGGCCGAGCGGCCGTGATAGAGGAAATGTCGGCCGTGAGCGCGGCCGTGACGGCCGTGAGAGAGGAAATGTCGGCCGTGAGCGCGGCCGTGACGGCCGTGAGAGAGGAAATGTCGGCCGTGAGCGCGGCCGTGACGGCCGTGAGAGAGGAAACGTCGGCCGTGAGCGCGGCCGAGACGGCCGTGAGAGAGGAAATGCCGGCCGTGAGCGCGGCCGAGACGGCCGTGAGAGAGGAAATGCCGGCCGTGAGCGCGGCCGAGACGGCCGTGAGAGAGGAAATGTCGGCCGTGAGCAAGGACATGACGGCCGTGAAGCAGGCCGAGCCGGCCGTGAGAAGCGACCTTATATATTAAGGTCGCTATATATCGCTATATATAAGGTCGTCGCGTCCTTTGAGGCCAGCCGTTCGGTTGGCCTGTCCCTTGTCAGTAAACCATTGTTTTGTAAGTATTTAGTTTTATTGAATGCAGACATTCTACACAGAACGCCGATGTTTGTGCGGAGCCAGACAGAAAACCACCGCGATCCTTCTGCGAGTCCCGAACATCTGAGGTCTCACGCGCTCACCCGACTACGGATGCCTCCGTGTCGCCATCGAGTACAAGACCCGGCTTTAACAGCACTGCCGGTTTTCAAGTGTCAGTTTTGGGATGGTCGCTGCACGCTGTCGATGACCAGCATGTCGACTGCGCCTTTGCCCGATTCCAGTTTCAATCCGAGCTGTTCCTGTACGGCGGTGAAGAGTGTTGGAAAATCTGAAGCCGGCGTGCCTTGTGTTGGTTCCGGTGTCCATTGTAATTTGACGTCATAAAGACCCTTCAACCCCGTCTTGTCGATGAGAGGACGATCCAACTGTCGCCCTAAGAAGTAAAGAAAGTTGCCAAAGGGCTGCGTGTTGACCTCGACAAGGCCCCTCCCGAGCTTCGTGTCAACGATCACTGTGCTTTGATCCGCTGACAGCTTTAGTTTCGAACCACCCCGGACGATCGTCACTATGTAAGCCGGAACTTCTCTCGGCTCCCGATGAAACTTCAATTGGAACCGATTCTCGATCAACGATTGCAGCATCCGAGCCAGCGGACCCGCCCGGTTAGGATCCTGGGATTCCGTCCAGGTGAGGTTCGTACTGGACTCTGCTTTGGCTTCAATATCCCATTGGTCGTCATTGATCCACCTGGGCCCACCGAGAATCTGAAAATCGCGAACGCGGTAGGCTTCCATGATCAAGGGTCGTAAAGGGAGGGCAGTCGCGACGAATCGGTCGCCGACTTTATTCAGCGAGCTTGGACCAAGACGAGTATCAGCTTTGATGGTCGCCACTTCAAACGACGGTTTCGTATCGCCCGGCGTTTGAGATGCCGCGGTGGTCACGATCGCTGCAATTCCCAACACCAGCAGCAACACTGTCTTTGCCATTTGCATACGCCTCATCCAAACTCACGAGCGTTCAGTTGTCCGTTGGTTTCTTCAGGATAGTGTCGATAACCAGAACGTCCACTGGCCCCTTGCCGCGCTCCAGCTTCAAGCCGATTCCTTTCATTGCACTCGAAAGAGAATCCAGAGTGAGGGCATCGCCATTCCGCACGGCTTGTGGCGGAACGACGACGCCACCCGCGATGACAGCCCATATCCACATGGTCTGAAAGTCCTGAGCGGTAAGGCCCAGGCGGAAGCCATAGTAGCCCGTCAGTCCCGTTGTGTTGATGACAGGCTTATCCAGGAAGTTGGACAACCACTCGCTGAATGCATCCAGTGGCAGCTTTTTTACTTCAAGTGTGTTGTCGCTGAACGTGAATGTGGAGTCGCCACCCCAGTCGATGAAGGAGCCTCCAGATTTGATTTTACCTGTCGGGAAGGATGTCAGTTCCTGTTCCGGAGCCGGTTCTTCTTTCAGATCCGGAACACGCTTCGACAAAACCAGGTTGTAAACCGAAAACTCCCTCTTTTCCCGATGCGCTTTCATCCCGAACCTGTCCTGAAGCATGCTCTGCAACATTTCCGGGACGTTTCTCTGGTTCGTGCCATCGGGAAGCTTGGCAACGACATCGAATCGTTCCGACCCGAGCCAGTTCGGCCCGGAGATTTGATAACGTTTGATGCGGTAAGCCATGGTGATCAAGTCCGTCAACGACGACCACGAGATGTGGGTCTGCGCACCGTCGGCATTCAACCCAGGGTGACATCGGGTGTCAGATCTCGCCGGCTTATCGCAACGACCTCGAATTGTGGCTGTTTTTCCCCGCGGAGAATGAACGGAACGATCAGCAGCAGTACGGTCGCGCCGAGAATATGGAGGATTCTCTTCATATTTGTCATCCTCAACTCCAATCCGTGCCGCGGAAAATGAGCATCAATCGCCGGACGGCAGCGATTCCCTCAAGCTAACGCGATAAGCCGATGAAGGGTGAATGCGTGCGAGGTATATCGCGTATTCTGCAGTTGAGTTTCCCTCCAACGGCACGTGCGGGAAAGGAAAAAGGACATGAGAGCCTCCGTTGAGGCTCTCACTCTCGGTCTCCTACACCTCCGCCCAATTTAGGTTGGGCCTTTAGTATGAAAGGTGAATAAAAAATAACCTCAGCGGGTATACGTAGGTCAATGAGCCCGGGCACTCACCTATCGCAGTGGATTTTTCGAGTTCGCCGTTCACGCCGGTTTCGCAGACACGGAGATCAGACTGTCATTTCGGTGGTGCGCTGGAACTCAATCGAATTTCGATCGGCGTTTGCGTGGGAAACACCACTTCCTGGCCGCGCGCAACGACGTTCGAATAGATCGAGCGGCCGGCGCCATAGAAGCCTAATACAGGCCCGATCGGCGCCAGCAAACGACCCATTGCCGTACCCAGCAAGCCGAATCCAACGCCTCCTGAGATAAGTCTGCCTGCGTAGTTGTTGCGATAAGCGCCCGTAGGGACGTGATGAACCCGGACGGGTTCGCGGCCCTCGGCTCCGTTCATCGCCAGGAGAGTGGTGATGGCCGGCATCAGAAAACGTTTCTTCGACGAAGCCGCGGATGCTCCGCCTTCTTCATCGATTTGAACCGCGCCATCCTTCGCATTCACTTCGACGCCGTCCAGCCGGCCTTCGACATTCTGCGTCACAGGCGTATCGAAACCTTCCGGCAGAGACTTGGGCAGCTGAATACGCGTAAACATGAAAGCGAGTTTTCCGTTCCGATGCCAGTGTCGGGCGGCTTGAGCCTGGACAACATTGCCCGACAACTCGCTGCCTTCGGGAAAAAGGAGATGATTGTCGGTGGAAAACAGCGGTCTTGTGAGAACGGCTTGAACCGCCGTGCCGTGACTTGCTAATCGCGAATCGAGCGAGGGGATCAAACGGGCCGCAATGATGGAATCCGCCGGCGGTTCCGACCCCAGTTCGGCAAGATCCGAGGACGCGAAAGACACCTCGCCAAATTCGAGTGGAGCTTCCAGCCTCGCATTGAAGCGGCTCGCCGAAGGCAAGTACTGGGGATGCCATGGCGCATATGACCAGAGCGCTTCCTTCACCCGATCCATTTTGCCAGGCGCTTTGATGGCAGTGATGACGGCTCGCTTTCGCGACTCGATTTGCTGACGGGCCGCCTCCGTTGCGGTGGCGACCTTTCCTTTTTTCTGTTCTGCCGCTCCTGTAGTGAAGCGAACAACCATGTCGCTTCCAGGAGTCACCGAAGTCTGGATAGGAATCGATTTTGAGTTGTTCAGAATCAGAGTGTCGAAGGTGAGCTGCGGTTCGCGCAGCGGCGTAAAGTTGCCGCCGAGCATGGAGGTAATTCGCATCCAGCGAGGCGCGTTCTTGAAGCCGGTGATATGTCCTGACACCTCGGTGCCTGCCGGGACAACTTCACGATCGAACGCATATACCGGCTCGACAATGCGGCCGTGTACAGGCTGATTTTTTCTAAATCGAAGTTTTTCGGTGAGGATAACGCGCAATGGCGCGCCTTCCGGCACCATCAGACCCTCACGGCCCTGCGTGGGAACGGCGTCCGATACGGTCTGCGCCCGAACCACGGTTCCGGATGTAACCAACGCACAAAGAGCCAATGCGCGGCCGCAATTGGTGGTAAACAACATCGATACTACCTCTTACTGATAGGGTTCAATTACTGGCGTTTGGTGCGACATAGCCTTTGCGGGCGCGTACCCGCAGGCCTTTCCCATCCTTGCCTGTCGCGACCACTTTGACGGAGCGGAATGCTCCATCGTGAGAGCGGTTTTTCGAAATATAGCCGATTGTGTATTGATCCCGGATTCCGCCTGCAATTTTGCGCCAGATGCCCGGCAGCTCATCGAGGCTCCTGGCATGGTACGCCTCACCTGCCGTCAGCTTTGCCAGTTCTGCAAGTACCTTCGGGTTCTGATCTTTGTCGTCGGGATCATCGATGTCGATGGTGTAGATGGTTGCATTCGATTGCTGCGCCAGAGCCAGGACATTGATTTCCGTCGTGCCGCTGGCATTGTCTCCGCCGTCGCTGATGATAACCAGGGCTTTCCGTTGTAACGTGCCCTCTTCCAGATGTTTCAACGCTGCGGTGACGGCATCGTAGAGCGCCGTCTTCCCCTCGGCTCTCGTATTTCCCAATGCGGTGCGCAATTGATTCAAATCGCTGGCGAATGCCGTTCCAGCCGGAAGTCCCATGAAGACGCGCTCATTAAAATTCACGATAAATATTTCATCGTGTGGATTGCTGGATTCCGCAAACGCCATGGCGGCATCGACAACGTCCGAACGTTTGCGGCGCATGCTTCCGCTGTTATCGATGACCAGGCCGACTGTGGCAGGGATATCTTCAGGACGGACGAATTGGATGGTCTGGTCCTGGTCGTTTTCAAGGATCCGGAAATTATCCTTCGACAATTCCCGGACCGGATGACCTTTAGAGTCGGTGACCGTGACGTTGAAAATCACAAGGTCGACGTCAACCGACAATTTGAAGTCGCGCGCCGCGGCCCCCGAATCCTGCCGGCTGGTCGCCAGTTGTGCAAGACCTGTTAATAGAACTACGCCGAGTGCAAATTTCATACAACTCACTGCAACCGCGCCAGCTCAATAGCGTTATTGTGGGGACATTCTATCCTCGGTTTAAATTTGCCGCTTGGTCAACAGCATTTGCATTTTCTCCTGCAGAACATCCGAAAACCGTGTTTCGCGGCGGCGCAGGCATTTTTTATGACAGAACTGGTCCGCAACCGATCTTCGATTTGCTGCGCTATGACGGACAACGGCTGCTGCAGTACGTCGTGACAAACCCCGCTTATCCTGATCCGTGGAACAACGGCCTGAGGGCCCAAGCCTCGGCGAGCTATGCCGTACTTCGCCAGATCGAGTCGTCCGGCCGCCTCGAAAGTCATTCTCTGGAAGTCGCGGTACGCGGCGATGTGACCCGCGTGTTTTCCGGCATGATGCAATACACGCTGGGGCGTGCTTATAACAACACGGCGGGTATCAATTCATTTCCGGCGAACAACTATGATTTGTCAGGCGAATGGGGCAGGTCGGACTTCGATCAACGGCACAGGTTCAATCTGCTAGGGACAGTAAAGCCGGGGAGACTATTCAATCTCGGAATCGGAGTGTTCCTGAACACGGGCCGGCCCTACAGCCTGACCACAGGTCGAGACGACTATCACGTCGGCTCCGCTACAGCCCGGCCCGCCGGAGTTGGCCGCAACACATTAGCAGGCCCGGGCTATGCGGAGTACGATCTTCGCTGGTTCCGTGATTTCAAGCTGGCGCCGCCGCACAACGAAGTGGCGCCGACTATGACGGTCTCGGTTGATGCCTTCAATGTTTTCAACCAGGTCAATTAAACGGGCTATATCGGCAATCTCAGTTCACCGTTTTTCGGCCGCGCCGTCAGCGCACAACCTCCGCGTCGGTTACAGTTTTCGACGCGATTCGCCTTCTGATGCATTTTGCCGCCGCCGGAATCAAATTACTGCTTGATCACGATGAACCACGAGGCCACGATGGGCCCTTGTGGGCCGCGACCACGTCCCCGTCCTTCGGCTGGTGGCGCTCCCGCCGGCTGCGCCGGAGCCGGGCCGCGTTCGGGCTGAAACAGGTAGACATTATGCGATTTCGGATCAGCCGCAATGGTCTTGGCGCCGGCGAACGTCGGAACTGTTTCGACGACCGTGTATTTGTCGGCGGAATCCTGGTGAACCACCGTCACGTTGCCTTCGCCGCCGTTCGGAATGTAAATCAGTTTTTTAGAAGGATCCCAGCCCAGAGCGTCAACACGGGTGCCGTTCATGATGTTTGCGACGACCTTGCCGGTGCTGGCATCGACAACGACGGATGTATTGTTGCATCCCGAGAAGATGCGGTTCGTTGCTTTGTCATACGCAATGCCGGTCGGGCCTTTGCACGGATCGAGGGGCCAGGAAGCGGTTGCCTTCCAGGTCTTGACGTCGATCACCTGGATGGTGTTCTTGCTCTCGTTGTTGACGAAGATGTGTCCTTTGCCATCCGCAGCCGCGCCTTCGGGAGCGTTGTCTTCGAGTTCCACGGTAGCGACAATGTCACCGGTTTTCGGATCAAGGGCCATCAACGTGCCAATCGGACGGCTATGATTGGTCAGGATGATCTTGTCGTCGGGTTCATCGTACATGATGCCGTCGAGGCCGCCTTTATCCACCTTGATCTGCTTGATCACAGCCAGCGTCTTCAGGTCGAACATCGTGACGGTGGAATCGCCGCCATTGGTGGTGAAACCGTGACCAGCCTTCGTTGCGATGCCGGCGCCATGCACGCCCGGCGTGTTCGGAATATCGCCGACTACTTTGCCCGTCGGGCCGTCGACCACCATCATGTGCGTGGCGCGCGAAACGAATACACGGCCGGTGGCGGATTCGACTGAAACGTAGTCCGTTCCGCCGTCTCCTTTAATGTCGAATTTCTCAACCTTGAATTGTTGCGCCTGGCCGGCGCAGGGCAAGGCAAGAATGCTTGCGAACAATGCGGCAAATGCCACGCTCTTTTTTGTCATGTGGGCCTCCCTTACAGATGTACTTCCGTTGCCCATAGACTTTGCGCTGACGGACATTGATTGTAAAGTTCGAACATCGCGTCGACAGGTCATGACTCGATATCCTGACTTGCGCGATCAGGCAGACTTGAGAGGTTTTGAAACTTTTGCCGGGTGTGGCGTTGTGGTGGGATTCTTAGGCTTCGGTTTTTTAGTTGCAGGCTTCTGTGGAGATGGAGGAGGGGTTTTCCGCGTACTACCGTTCGCCACAGGTGCGTGGTCTTGCGACCGAGGGGAGACGCCAGCTTTCTGGCCCATAAGCCACGATGAGGCGATTAAAAATGCCAGCAGCAGGTTCAGCGTTTGGCTTTTCATTTTATCTACACTACCACCGGCCCGGAAAGAAAGGGGAACACTTTCGGGTGCGGGGCAGCGGCTCTCCCTGAGCCGCTGCCCCGCACCCGGCAACATTTCATGGAACAGGCCTTTGTCCGATTTACACGCCTATTGCGATTCCGCGAGTTGGGCGTGGTGATTAACGACATAGCGGCCGATCAGTTCCCCCATCACGGCGCCTACAAGGACATCCGACGGGAAATGATTCAGCCCACCTACGCGGGCGAGGCCGACGGCTGTAGCAAATCCATACGATCCGAACACGACTAGAGGTTTATCGCGGTACTCACGGGACATTACGGCGGCAAGCGCGAACGCGCTCATGGCATGGCCTGAAGGAAACGACTTGTTATCGGCCAGATTGGGTCGTGCCCGGTTCGTCGCAAACTTTAAAACCTGCATGATGACTTCCGCGTCCAACTCAGCCTCCACCCCCAGCCTTCCTGCTTCGGAAGCGTGTGCGTCGTGTTTCATTGCTCCGAACAGCAACATTGCACCGGGCAAGGCATACGGAGCAATCAGGCCTGCATCCGAGACGAAATTGGATGGCGTCCTCAGTGCGGTATCGTTCTTAGCCGCGTCACTGATGCGGTGGTCGAAAATGAAGAGAGTTCCCGCGGCAGCGCCAACGGGAGCAAGCCATTTGACATCGGCGCCAGTGACGTGCCATGGCGAGGTCCACATCTGCTTCTGATCGCTTAGAAAATCGGAGGCGAGACCCGAAACGGCAGACCGATTGGCGGATGCTTCAGGTTGCGGAAGCTCTTGTGAGGCTGGAGTCTGCGCCATCAACGGCGAGAAGGACGCGCAGAAAAGCCCCAGAAAGAAGGCAGATACTTTAAACATTCGTGCTGGTACTCCAAAGAAAAAAATAGGTGCAGAGACTCTATGCCCGCGAAAGGACAGCTGTCTATAGGGTGTTCACCCTAGGATTCATTTCGATGAGTACAGAGAGGTTCAGTGTTGCTGGTTCAGCCCGATTCGACTTCTGAGAGGCGTATCGGTTTCCGTTTAGTTGCGGGGGACGTCGCCAGGTAGGTCGGAGAGCCTCAAAGCTGGCGGCTATTGCAACGTTTCAGGAAATGGCTGTCCCGACTGCTGGAAAAGAAGTACCGATCCTGAAGACGACTGTCCGACGCTGAAGACAATGATCTGCGTGGTAAATCCTCCTCCGTCAGGCAGGTGGGGGATTACCAATTCGGTAGAACTTGAAGGCTCTGCCTCGCTTGCCGGCGGAGTCGTCGCGATTAGAAAGTCGCCGCGCTGATTGCGGCGGCTACGCAGTCCGATCAGCGAAATTCCCGCAGAATCCGTCGAAACGCGCAGTACTCCTCGGAACGGACTGGGCAAGCCGGGGAACGCTTCCACGACGAACCAGCTGCTGTGGCCGTAACCAGGTAATGTCTGAGACACGGCGTCTGGCAAACCTGATGTCGATCCATCCAAATTCGTCAGTTCCAGCGTCACCGTGGCTGGCGTTTCTGCGTTATTCGCGATAGCGACGGCACTTTGAATCGCGCCCGGCTGTCCGTCGGTTCCAGCCGATTCGGCATATATCCGGAAGGACTTTTCATCCGTTGAAGTGGCCCCGGCCTGCGTCACCGTAATTGTTTGTCCTGGCCTATACGAGAAGATGACCAATGGTACCGGGGCCGCTTCTTCGTCTGCGGGAAGCACACGGATCGATCCGACGATAGGGGCCGGACCTCTTCCATCGGTTGAAAGTTTTCGAGAAGAGTGCGGCGGCACGGTATAGGCAAAGGTGCTGCTCGATTGTTCTCCAATGGCGACTGTCGTCAATGCGCCACTGTCGTCCCGAAACTCTACAGTTCCAGTCAAGGTCGTGCTGCTGCGATTTACCAGCATCAGCTCAGTGGTCCAGCCGCCGCCATCGCTGAAGTGCGGAACAGTCAGCGGACCGGCGAGCGGCGGTAAGGAGGTATCGATAACAGGAAGCGTGGACATGAGAAACTCACCGCGTTCATTGACCAGCCCGTGAATTGCAACGACACCGACAGGAACATCGGATGTGAAACTGAATGTGCCTTGAAAAGTCGTTCCCGGAAATGTCTTGAACGGTTCTGCGTCGAGGAATCTTGCGATCTGTTGGTTCGACCCAATCGTCGTCGTACCTGAACCTGAATTGTTGCCCGCCCCATCCGTAAAGAAAAAGTGGATCGTCGCTGGCTGATTGTTTGGATTGGCAATGGCCAGGCCGGTATCCACCGCCGCGCCCACCTCTGCATAGATTCGTCCGTAACGCATGGCGGGTGCAGCTGGAACTCCGGCTTCACTGATCAGATCATTACCTGAGCGGTAACTAAAGATCGCCAGACCTGCAGGCGCGACGCTTCCGGCGCCTGGTTGCACGCGAGCGTATCCTGTCTGAATCGCTGCCGGCGTTCCACTGGTCGTAAAGGAAGCCGCACTCCGATCTGTGAGTGTGAACGGGATAACGCTGGAGATAGTGCTGGAGATAGCGGTAGAGCCAACCTGGCGAATGCGGTTGCTGAAGGTGTCGGATATAAAGAGCGAGTTGTTCCCGCCTATCGCGACCCCATACGGCGGTGTGATTTGAGCGGCGGAAGCTGCACCGCCGTCCCCAGCGAACGCGTATACTCCCGTACCGGCGACAGTGCTGATGACACCTTCGCGGTTTACCATGCGGACGCGAACATTACCGGTGTCGGCAATGAAAAGGTTGCCGGCTGCGTCAACGGCGATCGCCTGGGGGTATGAGATCTCGGCGGCCGTGGCGCTATGACCATCTCCAGCAAAAGCACCTGTTCCGTTTCCAGCGACCGTTTTGATGCTGCCGTCAGGCTCGAGCAGTCGTACGCGATTATTCAAAGAGTCGGCGATGAACAGATTGCCGGCCCGGTCCAGGGCAATTCCAGTCGGAAATGCCAATTGGGCCGATGGGCCAGGACCACCATCCCCGCTGAAGCCTACCGTTCCGTTGCCGGCCACGGTTTCGATGATTCCGCCGGCGCTGACTTTTCGGATACGGTTTCCTTCAGTTTCGGAAATGAACAGATTTCCGGCGCCGTCTACAGCGAGACCCCCCGGGGCGCCGAGTTGCGCCTGAAAAGCGGGGCCCCCATCGTCGCCAGAACCTGAACCTGCGACGGTTGTGATGATGCCGTTGGGAGTAACTTTGCGAACGCGGTCATTTCTTGTATCGGCGATGAAGAGATTGCCGGCCGCATCGACCGTGATCGCAGCCGGGTAGCGGAGTTGCGCCTGGGATGCCGGGCCGCCGTCTCCGCTGAAGCCCGAGCTTCCATTGCCGGCCACGTTCGTAAGTATGCCGTCGGGCGCGATCTTGCGGATCCGGTGCATATCGGTATCGGCAATGAAGAGATTCCCCGCTCCATCTGCTGCAATGTTGTTCGGAAAAAAGAATTGGGCGAAGGAGGCCGGACGGCCGTCGTCGCTGGTGCCGGCCGCGGAGTTAATGATACCTGCCGGATTAACGCGACGGATACGGTAATTGCCCTGGTCCGCAATGAACAGATTTCCGCTTTCATCGACGGTAACGTCACCTGGAGACGCCAGGTGAGCGGAAATTGCCGGGCCGCCGTCTCCGCCAAAACCTGGCGCGCTGCCGGCGACAGTCGTGATGATGCCCGCGGCATTCACCATGCGGACCCGATTGTTGCTGCTGTCGGCGATAAACAGATTCCCTGCCCGATCCACCGCGACACCGCCAGGATTCGAGAGCTGGGCCGAAACCGCCGCCCCGCCATCTCCACTGAAGCCGGCCTTGCTCCCAGCTACGGTCGTGATGATGCCCTTGGAAGAAACCATTCGGACACGGTTGTTGTGCTGGTCCGCTATAAATATGTTGCCGGCTGCATCGACAGCGACCCCGACCGGTTGGTTGAGTTGTGCGGAGGTCGCCGGCCCGCCGTCTCCACCAGAGCCAACAGTTCCATTGCCTGCGATGGTGCTGATGATTCCTGCGGGCGTCACCACCCGGATTTTGTTATTGTCCGGGTCCGCGATGAGCAGATTTCCTGCGTTATCTACGGCGAGACCCCGCGGTCCCGAAAGATGGGCGGAAACAGCCGGACCGCCATCGCCACTCGAACCATACGCTCCGTTGCCGGCAACCGTCGTGATCACGCCCGCTGGAGTTACTTTACGAATCCGAAGGTTCTTTGAGTCCGCTATGAAGACATTGCCGGCATTATCCACGGCGACGCCCTGTATATAGTTGAACTGCGCCGAGAGAGCCGGTCCGTTCTCACCACTGAAACCTACCGATCCGCTGCCCGCGATTACCGTCAGGGTACCATCTGGAGCGACTCGGTAAATGCGGTTCTGATTGGAAGCAATGTAGAAAGCTCCGGCACTATCCGCGCGAATCGCTAATGGTATGCCGATGGTCTGAGTAAGTGCAGCGGAACCATTAAACGGTAACGCAGGTCCTGCGTAAGTCCTTATTGTGTTTGGCGATTGAGCAAAACCGGTCAACCCCGATAAAACACAGATCGCAACGGATGTTGTCCGGAAACCGAATACCCTCATTGCACAAACCTCGCGCGTGTTGAACAGGCTTGTCTGTGCAAGATAATCGCCAATCAGGTGGCGGCAAGTATTGGTCGCCGCCAATATGAGCCGCCACGGGCGTTCCGAGCGGGGTCTCTGCCCGCGGGATTTTCCTGAATCAACGAAAATACGCGGTCGTAGACAATGGACGGGAGCCGCAGAGTGGCGGATTGTAAAGGTTTGGATGTCGTGGATGTCACGTAAACCTGTTGCTGAATGTGACCAGTCCCCGCCTAACTAAATACTGGTTTTCGGAATTACGGTAACGTATGAGAAGTGGATTCGAGGACAACCTGAGCTCAGCTATTCCCCGCCTAAGTTAGGCGGGGAGACTTCGCGAAGCGAAGGCGGGGCGGTCTGTTCAAAGTTCGCGCGCAGCGCGCTCCTCGTGAATTTCCGCGAAGCGCTCCTTATTGACCGGTGCGCTTCGCGAGCATCTATAAGGAAGCTTCGCGACTTTGAACAGACCGCCCCCGTCTGCGCTTCGCGCAGCCTCCCCGCCTAACTTAGGCGGGGAATATTCGCGCTTATCCGAACGTTACCGTAATTACGAAAAGCACTACTAAGGCGGGGACTACGAGACGCTTCACCGTTTGCATAAGATTTCCTTTGTGCGCTTTGTGAAGGAAGGTTATACAGTTCCGTTCATTGCAGCAGGCGAGGGGGATTCCGGGGCTGCCGCTCCTCCGTCTTCAGAATGAAGAAATCTACCAGGGCGACCGGCTGGATCTGGTCGCGCCGAATATGTTTGCCGGAAGCATTCTCGATCTGGAACCCGGAACGGAGTACGAAGCCAGGTTTGTGATGTCCGATCCGGATGGCCGTTCATGGGGAATCTCAGAAGACAGTCACTGTCCGCACGCGCCCGGAACCGCAACCTTCCAGCGAGGGTCATGTCTATCATGTATATCCGCACGGTTATAAGGGAGCGAAGATCCAGCCCGCGTTCGAAGGTCTGCTGTGCGCCTATTATCTGATGTGCGCCTGAACGGACTGGGCCACGGCCTCGCGGCCTCGGGTGAAGCCGGGCGACACGATTCTCGTGCATGCGGGGCTGTATAAATATGACCGCTACATCTATACGAACGATCTCTCGATCAGCACCGTCCCATTCGACGGGACGTACTATCTGACTGTCAGCGGAACAGCTGAGAAGCCGATTGCGATCAAGGCCGCGGGAGACGGCGAAGCTATCTTCGATGGAAATGGCGCCTTCAATCTGTTCAATGTGAAAGCGGGCAATTACACATATTTCGAGGGCCTGACCATCCGCAATACGGAAATCGCAATCTGGGCGGGAACACAGTTCATCGAAGGTTCGAAAGGTCTGACGGTGAAGCACTGCCGCTTTGAGGATATCGGGATGGGCGTCTACTCGAACTACTCGGGATCCAAAGACTTTTATATCGCGGACAATTACTTCATCGGCCGATCGCGGTGTTGCATTGCCAAACGTCAAGGACGGCTTCGCCGGGAAGGCGCCGGACCTGGGTGCGATTGAATTCGGTAAGGCGGCGCCGCATTTCGGTCCCCGTCAATAACGGAGAGGATTCCACAAAAAGCACAAAAAGCACAAAGGGAATCGAGGTGGTTTATTTCCCTTTGTGCTTTTTGTGCCTTTTTGTGCCTAATCCTCTTCGTTATCCTATCGCCTTCAATTCGACCATGATCTTGTTGTCATCGAGGAAGCGAACGACGCCGGGCTCGTCGGGTGAAGGCAGGACTTCGGCGCCAATTTTGCCCAGGCCTGCGGTGACAACGTTCCGGTCAAAAGGGCGGACCCGGATACAAAAGTGTTCGATGCGAGGGGGCTGTCCGGCTGGAGCTTTCTGCAGGCCGACGCGGGTGTCCCCTTTGAGATCGATCCAGAGCCGGTCCGGGTTGGTTTGCCTCGGACCTTCAGTGTCGCGTCCATACACCAGACGGTAATACGGTAGGGCCGCGTCGATGTCGCGGACGTTCAACATGACGTGATCGACACCGAGCGGGCTGACAAGTCCATTGGTCTCGACGGGAAGATCCGAAGGCACCGCTGCCGTCACAAGGCCGGCAGGCGGCTGAAAGAGCTGCAGTTCAAGTCCATCCGGATCGGGCCACATACCGAATCCACCCTGCGCGCTCTTATATCCGGCCGCCTCGATCTCTTTCGCCATGCTGTTGCGGTCGTAACGCTCCGCCAATGTGCAGTAATGGCCGATGCTCGTCGGCCGCGTTCCGGCGGCGCCGATCGCGATGTAACCCACCTGGCGGTTTGCAGGCAAATCACCGAGCAGGATGAAATAACGCAGGTTCCCCTGAAACGGCTGCTGATGCAGCTTGGTACGGAATACCTGCATGTAGAATTTGGCGCTGGCTGCTGTGTCGGGAACCACCGTGTCCAGATGCTCCAGACCGAGATTCTTCAGAGGAAGCAGGGTTGACCCGGAGGATTGGCCCCAGGCCGGCGTCAATGAGGCGCATGCTGCGGCGCTGATGCCCGCGATAAATGTTCGCCTTGTTTGAAAGTTTCGTGGTGCCTTCGTCATACCGTCGCATATTACACCAGGAGAGATTAGCCACAAAAAGGCATAGCGCGGCTACGCCGCAATTGAACAGCGGAACGAACCTGAGACTCGCACGTAGCCGAGGTTCGTCATGTGGTGTGAGGAGCGAAGATCCCCGCCTAAGTTGGGGCGTCAATATATTTGGCGCAGTGAGCGGGTTCGCTGTCCGATATCCGTTGACTGTTGTACGACGATAAATGGACTTGTTACGACGATAAATAGGTAATCCGGCCATCCATTAGCGCAACAAGTGCATTTATTCACGTACAACAGTCAACGGATATCGGACAACCGATCCACAGTTACTGCGGCAAGTATGTTATTGCCCTAAGTTAGGCGGGGACTTCCCCATTTCAACGTCCGCCCTAAATCAACTCGGACAAACCAGTCAGGGATTTCGTCGCTTATCCCAAAAAACTGGTTAAAAAAACTAAAACTTACAGCCTTTTGTGCCTTTTTGTGGCTAATCTCTCTGGAAAGTATTGGATTCATTGATCAATTCGGCATATCTTCGACGTGATATATGAGGCGACTTGGAGGGGCAATGTCGGTTCGATCGGTGACAAACGCATTTCTCATTCTCGTATTGGCAGCAGGGGCGAGCCTCGCGGCGGGCGCGGCCGATGCTCCGGTCTTGGACGCAGCGCATGCCGCGAACTGGAAGGATGTGCGCTCGTTGATATCTAAAGGAGTTCGGAGTGAATCAGTCAATGCAGCCGACCTTGACGGAACGCGCGCGCTGCACTGGGCGATCCGGGCTGATGAACTTGAAATTGCGGGTCTGCTGCTGAAAGCCGGCGCCGATCCGAATGCGGAAACTCGCCTTGGTGTCACGCCGCTTTATCTGGCGGCGCAAAACGGGAATCCCGAGATGGTAAAGACTCTTCTTGCCGCGGGTGCGAGGGCCAATCAAGTGGACCGCGCGACCGGTGAGTCCATTCTGGTGGCGGCGATCCGGTCAGGGAGCACGGGTTCGGTTCAGGCGCTTCTTGCGTCAGGCGCCGATGCCAACGCCGCCGAACCGCAACTGCGGGTTACATCGCTCATGGTGGCCGCGGAATTGGGATATGCCGATATGGTTCGAGGCCTCCTCGACCGCGGCGCTGACCTTCATGCGCGGACGAGAGTCGGCGCTACGCCAGAGCCGAAGCTGCCCTGTATCGACAAGGCCGGCTGCGGCTCGCATGGTGTCGGCATCATTCGCGGAGGTCTTCCGGATCAGGGGATCCGCGCACCTATTCCTGGAGCCATGACGCCATTGATGTACGCCGCGCGCGAAGGCCACATCGATGCGGCGAAGTTATTGATCGAGGCCGGCGCCGACGTGAACGAGGTCGATAAAAACGACATCGGTCCGTTGCTGATGGCGATCAGTAACAACCATATCGACATGGCGCGCTTCCTCATCGAGCGTGGCGCCAGCATCAACGCTGTCGACTGGTACGGCCGCACTCCACTGTTCGCCGCCATAGAAATGCGCGATGTGGATCTTCATTACGTCACCTTTCAGCACATGGTGACCGAAGACGATCGGAAGGTGATTTTCGACTTCATCGCATTTCTTCTCGATCATAAGGTCGATCCCAACATTCGAGTCAAAGAAGTTCCACCACTGCGCCGATGGATGTATCTGCTCGGCGGCTCGCTGGCCTGGGTGGATTTCACCGGCGAGACTCCGTTTATTCTGGCATCTTTGTCCGGCGACGTGGACGTCATGCGGCTGCTGCTTCAACATGGCGCTGACCCCAAGATTCAGACTAATAGCAGTACGAACGCTTTGATGGCGGCAGCGGGCGTCAATTGGGTGGTCGATCAGACCTATACCGAAGGAGAGAAGTCTCTGCTGGAAGCCGTGAAGCTTTGTTATGAGCTCGGACTGGACGTGAACGCCAAAAACTCGATGGGTTTGACTGCCGCCATGGGCGCCGCCAACCGCGGCTCCGATGCCATCATCGAGTTCCTTGTTTCAAAAGGCGCCCGCCTGGACCCGAAGGACAACGTAGGACGCACGGCCTACAATTGGGCCGAAGGCGTCTTCCTCGCAACTCATGCAGCGGTTCCCAAACCGAATACGATGGCTCTCATTCAAAAACTGACGGGGAACCCTCAAACGGCGGCCAAGTAACATGTTCCGGAAAGAAAAACGTTTATTGCTCTGTCTTCTCTTTGTGCCTTTGTGTCTTTGTGTTGGCTCCGGCCCGTTGACCCTGACTGCCAGACAACAATTTTCGCAACCCGATGTCCAGGCCGTTCTCAAGCAATACTGCATCACTTGTCATAACCAGCGGGCAAAGACGGCAAATCTTGAACTCGATTCCAAGGATCTGGATCACCTCGATAAAGACGTCGTCGCCTGGGAAGCCGTCGTGCGGAAACTTCGGACCGGCATGATGCCGCCCAAAAACGCATCAAGGCCGGATCGCGCGACCCTGGACGGCGTTGCTGCATGGCTGGAAACAGGCCTCGACCGCGCTGCCGCGCAGCATCCGAATCCGGGGTCGCCATCGTTGCACCGGATGAACCGCAACGAGTATGCGAACGCCATCCGCGATCTGCTCGATTTGCGCGTGGACGTGACAACGTTGCTTCCCAGTGACAGCAGCATTGCGGGCTTCGACAATATCTCGGACATTCTCGGCACCTCGCCGTCGCTGATTCAGGGCTATTTGTCCGCTGCGATGAAGATCAGCCGTCTTGCGGTGGGCGACCCGTCTGCTGCGCCGACGCCGGTGGCCTATCACGCGCCTAAAGGGTTGTCGCAACGTGCCCATCTCGATGGCCTGCCGCTCGGCACCCAGGGCGGAATGGTCGCGCAACACAACTTCCCGTTGGATGCGGAATATGAGATACGGGCGGGAGCCGGCCGCATCGATCTGACGATCGACGGAGAGCCCGTGCCGGTGACCGGACGCGGCTCAATACGCGTCGCCATCTCCGCCGGTCCGCACACCATACGCGCCGCGTCGGTTCGCGCGGCCGAAACAGCCGGGTTGGACGACGTCTTCAGCGCGCCGGAACGGGGCGGAGGCGGCATCTCCACCATTACGATCACGGGGCCATTCAATGCCAGCGGACCCGGCTATACACCGAGCCGGAGC
This sequence comes from uncultured Acidobacteriota bacterium, assembly GCA_963738025.1. Lineage (GTDB taxonomy): Bacteria > Acidobacteriota > Terriglobia > 20CM-2-55-15 > 20CM-2-55-15 > 20CM-2-55-15. Next base: position 455,607 of record CAVTWA010000025.1, read on the forward strand.
CGTATCTTTATCTGTTCGCCCGGCAAACCGGCCGATGAATTGCCGTGCGCGAAACAGATTCTCCGCACGCTCGCAACTCGCGCCTTCAAACAACCGGTAAAAGATGACGATACTTCCATGGAAACGCTGCTCGGTTTCTATCAGGAAGGGCGCAGCGAAGGCTCCTTCGAAAGCGGCATCCGCCGCGCGGTTGCGCGCATCCTTATCGATCCGCGATTCATCTTGCGCATGGAACACGTGCCCGCGAATGTTGCAGCCGGGACGCCTTACCGCCTGAACAACGTCGAGCTCGCTACCCGGCTTTCTTTTTTCCTGTGGAGCAGCATTCCTGACGACGAGCTTCTCAATCTCGCGTTTGCGGGGAAGCTTGCGAATCCCGGCGTGCTCGAACAGCAGACGCGCCGCATGCTGAAAGATGCTAAAGCCAAAGCGCTCGTCGACAATTTCGCAACCGAATGGATGAGATTGCGCGAGCTGGACAGTGCGGACCCGGAATCGCCGGACTTCGACGGAAATCTGCGTCTCGCCCTGCAGCGCGAAATGCAGCTGTTCTTCGAAAGCATCATTCGTGAAGATCGCAGCATTATCGATCTGCTCGACGCCGATTACACATTCCTGGACGAGCGTCTGGCCCGGCATTATGGAATTCCGAATGTGAAAGGCAGCCTGTTCCGCCGCGTCACGCTGGCAAAAGACGATCCGCGCCGGGGCATCATCGGAAAGGGCAGTGTCCTTGTCGTGACCTCGGTAGCCAACCGCACATCTCCCGTTCAGCGCGGCCAATTCATTCTGGAAAACGTTCTGGGCGCGAAAGCGCCAAACCCGCCGCCCGGCGTTGAAGTCAAGATCGATGAACCGACAGAAGCAAACAAGGTCACGACGTTGCGGCAGCGGATGGAGGCGCACCGGCAGAATCCGGTCTGCAGTTCCTGCCACAGCATCATGGATCCTATCGGCTTCAGCCTCGAGAACTTCGATCTGACAGGCAAGTGGCGTCAATCTGATGCCAGGATACCGATCGATGCTACGGCACAGATGGTCGATGGAACGCAGCTCGATGGGCCTGCCAGCCTGCGTCGTGCGTTGCTCAACCGCTCCGGCGTATTTGTGACGGTTGCGTCCGAAAAGCTGATGACATACGCAACAGGCCGGGCTATGACGGCTTACGACATGCCGGCAATCCGCAGCGTTGCGCGCGAGGCGGAACGCAACGACTACCGTTTTTCATCGCTCGTTGTAGGCGTGGTCAAGAGCGGACCCTTTCAGATGCGCACTAAAGAACAACCAGCAGCGAAAATTGCAGGGGCGCTCAATCCCCCACAGGAGTCGACACGATGAACTTCATAACTAAGAAACACCTGTCGCGACGTACATTTCTCCGCGGTAGCGGAGTGACTCTGGCACTGCCTTTCCTGGAGTCCATGCTGCCTGCGCAAGCGCCGGCGCAGGTCGCCGCCAGTATGTCGAAAACGCGGCTCAGCTTCATTTACTTTCCGCACGGAGTCACGATGGACCATTGGCTTCCCGCAACCGAAGGCGCCGGGTTTGAGTTCACTCCGATCCTGAAGCCGCTCGAGCCGTTCCGCGATCACGTGAACGTGATCAGCAACACCTATGCGCCGATGGCGTACGGAGCAGATGCGTCAGCCGCAGCGAACCATACCCGCTCGTCGGCAGTGTTTATCACGGGCGCGAGGCCGGAAGAGACGCCGCGGCCTGTCCTGGGAGAATCGGCGGACCAGATAGCAGCGAAAGCCATCGGGCAGGATACGCCTTTGCCGTCCATCGAGATGACAGTAGAGGAAGGCGGACTGACGAGTCCGTTCAGGAATTCCATAGCCTGGCAATCGGCTACATCACCGCTTCCAATGGAAAACAATCCGCAGGTCCTGTTCGAAAAACTTTTCGGCGATGGCACCAACGAGGCCGAGCGCAATGCGCGCCGCAAGGAATCGCGCAGCCTGCTCGACTCCGTCATGGATCAGCTTGGAGCGCTCAATCGGCAGCTTCCCGCAGGAGACCGCGGCCGGGTCAATGACTACCTCGATGATGTTCGGGAGATCGAGCGCCGGATATTGAAGTCCGAACAGAAGCTGCAAGCGGCGAAACTGGATGTGCCAAATACTCCTACCGGTGTGCCGGATGCTTTTGAAGATCACATCAAAATGCTTTTCGATCTGCAGGTCCTGGCTTTCCGGGCCGAGATCACGCGCATTGCGACACTCATGCTTGCTCACGAGATCAGCAGCGCGGTCTATCCTGCGACCAACATCCGCGACAGCTTCCACAACTTGTCGCATCATTCAAATGTCCGGGCAAACATGGACAAGTTCGCCGAACTCAATGCCTATCACCACAGCATGCTGGCCTATTTCCTCGGCAAACTCAAAGCCACTCCGGACGGCGACGGGACTCTGCTCGACCATTCGCTCGTTCTCTACGGCAGCGGTATGAGCAACAGTAACGAACACAACCACAGCCCGCTGCCTATGATCCTATCCGGAGGCGCCTACGGAGCCGTAAAAGGCGGCAGGCACATCCGAATGGAGAAGCTGACGACGCATTCGAATCTGTTGCTGACCGTGCTGCACAAAGCCGGCGTGCAGGTTGAAAAAATCGGCGACAGCTCCGGCGTCATCGCGGAACTGTAGCCGCGATCGCGAACGAAACGACAAGAAGCACAAAAGGCACAAGGGTACTGCCCCTTGTGCCTTTTGTGCTTCTTGTGTTCAGTTTCCTCTTATGGCAATTCGACCGGCGCGCCGTGTGAGGCGATAACTTTCCAGTCGTCGCCCTGGTTGACCCAGACATCGGTAAAAACGTACCGGCCGGTGCAGTCTTCGTCACCAAACTTACTCTTCTCATTCTGATAGTAGGTAACGATAGCCGTGTCCCCGAGGGCTCCGAGGATGTGTACCTGGATGTTGTCCAGTTGCATACTCTCGACGGCATAGAATCCCGAACGGACATCGGCAATAGCCTCGTTCTTGGTATACGGCACGCCATTGGGGCTGATGCCACGGAAATCGTTCGCCATGATGCGATCGAGGACTTTGACGTTTTTCTCCACAATCGCATTCACCCAGGCTTCTTCCAGAAAGCTGATGAATTCCGCATCGGTTGAAGGCGCCCGCATGGGCCTCGCAGTCGAGGCCGACACCAGCAATAAAACAGACACGATCACGCCTATCGAACGAATCAGGTTCTTCATTGGTTTTGCCCTCCTTCTCCGAAACTTGTCTTTCCTCAGGCAATTTGTATTCCGTCAAAAAAGAAAGGACTTAGCATTCGTTTTGAAGGAGACGTTTGCTCTTTTGTCACTTTCGCCGCTGCTGCTGTTTTGCGCCTTGTCAAAGCTGCAACGATTGCAGGCGGTCTATGACCAGAGCTGTCCAAAACAAGAATGGATGCCGCGGTTGGTGTCTGTCAGTCCCCGCCTAACTTAGGCGGGGACTGGTCCACCAGTCTTACAGGTAAACCAGGTTTACATCGCATCCACCACATTCAAAACCTTTACAGGCGCCACTTTGCGGCTTCCCGTCCATTCTGTCTTGGACACGTATGGTCTATAACCGCGCCTACAGCTCAAAAAATGTAGGGGAAACGCTTTTTCGGTCCGTTTGCTTGTAGTATAAGCACGACGATGATGCGGAGAATTCGCCCTTACATATTCGTCTTACTGGCGCTGATTCTGATTGGGTCGTGGCCGTGGATGTTTTCGACCGCCGCGCGTACGATCAATGCCTGGTGGAGTCCCGGAAACGGCAGCGTTCTTCGTTCGACGGTTCAATATGAAAACCCCTCCGGATGGTTGTCGATTCTCAACACTTCGGGTGACGTCGTAACGAAGAACAACGCGTTCTTTGAGCCCATTGGCACAAATGGTCGTGCCTGCGTGACATGTCATCAACCGGCCGATGGCATGAGCATCAGTGCCGAGTCGATTCGCCAGCGCTGGGGCATAACGAGCGGATCGGATCCAATATTCGCGGCAGTGGACGGTAAGAACTGTCCCGATCTGCCCGATGCCTACCCGCAGTCGCATTCACTGCTACTGGATCGAGGCCTGATCCGTGTTGCTCTGCCTTGGCCGCCCAAGGCTGCGGATGGAACCGCCGTGAGACCAGAGTTCACCATCGAGGTCGTCCGCGATCCGACCGGCTGCAACACGAGTTCGGTCTATGGACTGACCAGCCAGACACCCACCGTATCGGTGTACCGCCGCCCTCGTCCGGCGGCCAACCTGAAATACGTTATTGCCGACAGTTTCGGCGTCGGTCGATTCATCGCCAAGAACGGACAACCCACTGAACGGGATCCGGAAACCGGAAAGCTTGTGGCAATGAATATGATGGCGGATGCCCGTGAGCTGAGTCTCAAGACGCAGGCTCGTTCTGCCGCCAGCGGCCACCTTCAGATGAAAGGTGCATTGACGGATGCGCAGCTGGAGCAAATCATCGGCTTCGAAACTCAGGTCTATGCAGCGCAAAGTTACAACCTGGAAGGCGGGGACCTGACCGAGCCGGACGGCCCGCCGGCTTTGGGTCCTGCTGCGCTTGCCCGGGGCAGAACCGGAGTTCTGGGAAACAATACGACGAACTTCGTGTTTCCGATGGGCGAGGCATGGAAACTCCTTCCGCGGACCGGGGACGACGAAAAAGACGCTCAGGCTGCCTTTCGCGAATCCGTCGCGCGCGGCCATGATGTCTTCTTCTTTCGTACATTCTGGATCAAAGACGCGATGCATCTCAACACAGTCGGTCTGGGCAATCCGGTTAAACGCACGTGCGCGACCTGCCATGGAATGCATATGACGGGAATGGACACCGCGAACGGCTGGATGGATATCGGTACGACGAACTTGCCGTGGGCGAAAGAAGCGCCCGTCAGTCCCTGGTCCAGCGAAAAGAATGAGCTTCCTCTCTTCAAGCTGACATGTAACAACTCCGTTGCTCCCCATCCTTTTCTGGGCCGCGTGATCTACTCGCAGGATCCGGGACGGGCTTTGATATCGGGGAAATGCAATGATATAGGGGCAATCGTGATACAGCAGCTGCGCGGCCTGGCCGCCAGGGCGCCATACTTTTCGAACGGATCGGCGGCAAATCTGCGCGAAGTAGTCGATTTCTACGATCGGCGCTTCAATATCCAATATACCGAGCAGGAAAAGCAGGACCTGGTCAACTTCCTGAGCGTATTGTGAAGGTAAAGCCGCAATGAAGCTTCGCAGAACATTGGCCGTCACGCTTTTTACGGCCTGCATCAGTCAGGCATATGCCCAGCAGGAACCGCGGAAAAATTTTGCAAGCTGTCCCGTCGTGCAGGATACGAAAACCGTTCCGTGCTGGCTTGCGGAATCCGGAGGAGAGCTGTATTACCTCGGTATTCAAACCGACATCAGCGCTGAATTCCATCCACCATATCTGGGACACAAGGTCCTGGTTGAAGGCGTCATATCCAATGAACCCCGCATCTGCGGAGGCATTGTTTTGAAGCCAGTCGTTGTTTCGCCTCTGCCAGAACCCGATTCTTCGTGCAATACGATTTTGCCGGCCGTGGATAAGTACACCGTACCCTTCGCGCCCCGGCCTCCGGGACCCAGCGGAGGAACGCTGGCCTTTCAAACGACTCCGGCGCAACCGGCGACCCCCTTACAGCCACCTTTTGCGGCGAGAGAGTTTTCGATTTATTACGATTTTGATGCTCCGGTGACCGGCAGGCACGCGGCAATTCTCGGTCAGATCGTCGACTACGCGGAAAAGAGCGAGGCAAAGCGTGTGATCGTGAAAGGCTATCGCGGCGCGACGCTTCTTTCCGACAAGACGGTGCTGACAGAACAACAAGGCATTGCGAAGGCCAGGGCCGAGGAGATCGGCGATCTGCTGAAGCGAGCCGGCCTGTCCAAGCTTGTAATTCAGGTCACGTCGCAGGGCGATCCCGAACCGCCAGACGGCGTTGATGATTGGCAGTCCCGACGCACCACGGTGCGGGTTGAACCGTAGATTCGCTGTGCATCTTACGCGTCTTGTGGTTGCTTCCCCTGTTCCCGATTACACGGTCTGCGCGCTTCCTTCGCGGATCTGCTCGGCGTGACGAACTTCGTGGGCCCCGAGAAAAGCAATCCATTCGTAGACTGACAACGGACCAAATCTCGGGTGCGCGTGTGTGACCGATGACAAAGCGAGGCCATCGTTCCTGGTAAGCAGAGCGCGCATCATCGAGCCGGCGTTTTCGACAGCAGCCCACGAGGCGACGGCATTCAGTCCTGTAGGAATAGCAGTCTCGGGTGCTTTGACCCGGGTCGAGCGGTCGTACATTCGCTTGTAATCGATTCCTGGAAGAATGGGCGCAGTGTTTGTTGACGGCGAAAGTTGTGGCCGCGCCTCTTCAATGCGATCCGCAAGAAGTTTGGAGACCCGGGTTTCGACAATCGCAAGGTGTTCGACGACATTTGCAGCCGACCATCGCTCGGGTGCTGGTGAAAGTTCACGCAGTTCTACGGGGATGGATTCAAAAGCGGACTTCAATACGGAACGTTGTTCGTCGAGATAGGCGAGCAATTCGCGAGTAACAGAATGCATTCCGTGATTTTACAACAGGCCGTCGCTGACGCACTCGATCGATGTGTCACAATTTATTAACGCCGGATAGAAAATTGTTCGGAACCTTCCACTCGACCTTTGCGTAATATTCTTCGCCGGCCTGTTCGGTTTCGGTCGTTTTTGCCGCAGTCATTCGCCAACGGAGGCTTCCCTTGAAGAGAATGCTGGCTCAGGTTTTCATCCTCATCGCTGTGGCCACAGGCGTTTACGGCCAATCCAGCGATACTCTCCTATCGTTTGATGCTGCGGATGTTCACGTCAGTCCGAAGAGTGCGAATCCGAACGTGCAATCGCTGGGCGGCTTTGTACGCGGTGGACGCTACCAGTTCCGGAACGCCACCATGCTGGATCTGATTGCATCGGCTTACGGCGTGGAACCGGAGAAAATACTGGGCGGCCCGAGCTGGCTGGAAACCGACAGGTTCGACATTCTCGCCAAAGTTCCCGCGTCCGCAACGAATCCGGCAGCCAGGCTGATGTTGCGTTCGCTATTGGCCGAGCGCTTCAAGTTGGTCATTCGGAATGAAGACAAATTAATGAGCGCGTGGGTGATGACGGCGACAAAACCGGGGCCGCAACTCAAGCAGTCGCCAGGCGCGGGCCCGACGAATTGCAATGCACAGCCGGCGGAGCCCCCGAACACCGTTCTTCTCTGCAAGAACATGACGATGGCCGTCCTGGCTCAGGTGCTCAAGCAGATCGATCCTCTCACTTTCGATACTCCCGTAACGGACATGACGGGTATCGATGGCAGTTGGGATCTGGAACTGAAATGGACGAATCGTGGCGCGCTCGCGTCAGCGGGCAAAGAGGCCATTCCCGTACAGGAAGCATTTGAAAAACAGCTCGGGATCAAACTGGAATCACAAAAACGCGCTTTACCAACTCTGGTTGTGGAGAGCGTCAACCGCAAGCCGAGCGACAACGTTACCGGCATTGAAAAAATGGTTCCGACCGTGCCCACCGAGTTCGATGTGGCGGATTTAAAACCGTCCGCGCCGCATAGCCCTCTGAAAGGAGGACTCCAGCCCGGCGGCCGGATCGACCTGCAGGGTTTTTCGCTCAAGCAACTCATCCTGGTGGCCTGGGGGCTGGTCTCTCCGAATCAAAATCCCGGCGGAAGCGTCGGCGATTTGATTTCCGGACCGAAGTTCATGGATACCGGGCACTACGACATCGTTGCCAAAGCGCCGGCGGATGTCGCCCTGTCCGGCACGGACGTCGACGCGGACACCATCCTGGCCATGTTGCGAACACTGTTGATCGACCGCTTCAAAATCAAATTCCACACCGAAGATCAACCGATCAATATATATGCCCTGATTGCGCAAAGACGCGAACCCCGGCTGAAGCAGGCCGATCCTGCAAGCCGCTCAACGTGCAAACGCGCCGTTGCCGCCAATGCATCCGGCTTGCCTCAAGCTACACTCACCTGCCAGAACACTACACTCGCCCAGCTTGCGGAGAAATTACCGGCGATGGCCCCCGCTTATGTCAACCATCCTGCAATCGATTTAACCGGTCTTGACGGAGGATGGGACTTTGATTTGTCGTGGACGCCGCGCGCAAACTTCGACGGCGGCCAACGCGGCCAGACACCCGGGGGCGCCGCCGCCGCTTCGGATCCCAACGGCGGCCTCAGCCTGTTTGAAGGCGTGCAAAGACTGGGCTTGAAGCTCGAGGTACAGAAACATCCTTATCCTGTCCTCGTGATCGACCATATCGAAGAAAAGCCGACCGACAATTAGCGCAAAGCGTTTCGGTCAACAGAATGGCACGATTGGCCGCAAAGCCTCTTGCGCCTCTTGTGCTTTTTGTGTTTCAGTTCCCCGGTTTCGTAAAGAAATGTAAAGCGTGTATCCTCTGCGTCCCCGGCACGTATTTACAAGTGAGAAAGCGAACACATCATAAGGGGAAGCAAGCCATGAAACTTCGACGAACAACACAAATCGCGCTGGCGGCCATGCTGGCAATCACTTTAACCGGTCTGACTGCCCAGGCACAGCAACTCCGCAACACGCCTGCAAACCCGGCACAGGATCTGAACCTTACAGATGCTCAGGTATTCAAGATTCAGGCTCTGCTGATGTCTCAGACGACAAAGATGCGTCGCTTGTCGCAAGATGTTTTAGCCGCAGAGGATACATTGAGCGCCGCGATTGCCAAAGGCGACCCGGCGCTGACGGCCATGGCCGTACTCTCGCTGGACGCGGCCGAGAAGGCCTTGAAAAACACCGAATCCGCTAATCAGCGAAATCTGCTGTCTTTATTGAACGATTCACAGAAACAGACCCTTAAAGAGTATTTGATCAAATCCGCGACTGTCTCTGAGTAAGGGAATACCCGGTGTAGTCGCGGGCTTCAGCCTGCGACTACATGGGTATGTCGAATCGTTTACCGCTGTTGCCCACCTCGCCTCTGCCGGTCTTTCCGCGTTAACACAGATGTAACGAGCATTTCGGTTTTACAATTGGTAAATTGGATAGGTTCAAAAAACAACTCGAAAATTCTGCTTAACGCGATCGGTTAACCTGCAGGAGATCAGCTAATGTCGAAAAATGTAGATAACGGACGTTTCGTCTGGTACGAGCACTTGACGAAGGATCCGAAGGCGGCAATGGAGTTCTACGGCGATGTCGTCGGATGGAAGACACAACCATTTGGAGAAGCTCACGATTACTTCATGTGGGTTGGGAGTCAGGGGCCGCTTGGTGGTGTCATGAAACTTCCGGAGCAAGCGGAAAAAATGGGCGCGCCCCCGCACTGGATGGCGCACGTCCAGGTTGAGAACGTCGATGCGACGGCAGCGCTCGTAAAGAAGCTGGGTGGAAAGGTGCATAAGGAGCCCGAAGAGGTCCCAACCGTCGGCCGCTTCGCCGTCATCGGGGATCCTCAGGGAGCATTTATTTCGATCTTCGCTCCGAGTGGGCCGATGACTCTCCACGACACGTCGAAGCCGGGAGAATTTTGCTGGAACGAACTGATGACGAGCGATTACGCCGAAGCTTTCAACTTCTACTCGCAACTTTTCGGGTGGAAAACCTTCCAGGACATGGATATGGGCCCCATGGGAACTTATCGAGTGTTCGCAATTGGAGAACGGCAGTTAGGGGGCATGATGACCGTTCCCAAAGGCGCCCCGATGCCTCCAATGTGGCTTTACTACATCGAGACAGCCGACCTCGATGGTGCGCTCGCCCGTGCGACGAAGAGAGGCGCGACGGTCATGAATGGTCCAATGGATGTGCCTGGCGGTGGACGCATCGCGCAAATGATGGATCCGCAGAGCGCAGCGTTTTGTCTGCACCAGTCTCCAAAGAAGTAAGCTGCGCATTGCAAGCGCGGTCTATGACCAACGGTGTCCAAGACAGAATGGACGGAAGCGCAAAGTGGCGCGCCTGTAAAGGTTTTGAATGTAGTGGATGCGATGTAAACCTGGTTAGGCTGTCAAGCTGTTGGACCAGTCCCCGCCTAACTTAGGCGGGGACTACGAGACACTCGCACCGCTGATCCGTTTTTATCCTGGACAGCTCTGGTCTATGACCGCGCCTACAATACCGCTCCATGGAAGACCTGAACATCGACCTGCTGATCATCGGCGCGGGACCTGCCGGTCTTGCTGCTGCCGTCGAGGCACAGCGCGGCGGCATTTCGAATCTGCTCGTGGTGGAAAAGGGCCCCTCTCATTCGCAGATGATCCGCACTTATTACAAGGAAGGGAAGAGAGTCGATGCGCAGTATGCAGGCGTCGAAGCTCTCTGTGTGGGTATTCTCTGCCTTCGCGACGGCGACCGCGAAGGCTATCTGGCTTTGATGGACTATGTGATCGAATCAAGTCGTATCCCGATACGGTACAACACGGAAATCTGGAGCCTCGCGCCCGCTCCGGGAGAAGATGCCTTCGAGGTCAAAACCACGAGCGGCGTTCGATACGTGGCGCGTTTCGTCATTATCGCCATCGGCAAAATGGGACGGCCCCGGCAGCCGGATTACTATCGCGACATTCCTGCAGTTCTCAAAAACCAGAAGCGGATCATTTTCGACATCAATGCCCGTTCGTTTAACGGCGACAAAGTCCTTGTGGTCGGCGGTGGAGACAGCGCCGCGGAATATGCGGAAATGCTGAGCGCCAAAAATGAAGTGACGTTGTCTTACCGGCAGTCTGGTTTTACCCGGCTCAATTCGATCAATGAAAGACTCATGGCCGGCATGATTGCGCAAAAGAAGATCCGGGTTTTGATGCCATCAAATATTGCAGGCATCGAAAACGATGGCGGCCGACCCGCCGTCAAGTTCGTCGAAGCCCAATACCCGCCGGAAGTTTTTGATGCGGTTCTCTTTGGCCTTGGCGGTATGACACCTGTTGCTTTCCTGCAAACCGCCGGGGTTCAACTGGATTCGAAAGGACAACCGGTGACAACGGCCGAGTGCGAAAGCTCCGTCCCGAAGCTCTATGTTATTGGAGATCTTCTCGGGCATGGTCGCGGAGGCGGCAGTATTATCGGCGGTTTCAATTCTGCCTCGCGAGCCATCCGGCACTTGCTCGGCCACCACTTGATGTTGCCCTTGCCCCCTGAAATTGTCTCGCTCGATCACCTGCTGTATTAAGTTGCGTTCAGTCCATCACCTCCGGGCGCCGAATCGGAGGTGCCAATCCGGCAGGTCGTTCGTCTAATTTCTTTCGCGCGATAGAAGGCTGCTTAGACCTTTATTTTTAATAAATATGGAATACACAATGCATTATTTGTCTCAAACAAACGTGTTGGAAGACAGGGACCTGGCGGTTGCCGGCCTGTTGAATAAACAACTGGCAGACACTCTGGATCTGCGATCCCAGGCCAGGCAGTCGTATTTCAATGCGAGAGGCCCGTGTACAGAGGAGTTGCGCTCGCTATTCGATGGTTTGGCCCGGGATCTTCGTCAGGTCGCAAATGTCATTGCGCAACGAATCAATGACGCGGGCGGCTATGCCATCATTACGGTCCGGTCCGTCGCCGATCAATCCGGTCTGCGCGATTACCCTCTCGATGCCGTGGATGCCCGGGATCAGCTGGAAGTGCTGCGCTCCAATCATTTGCGGTATGAGCTGGATACACGACAGAACATGAGGGCTGCCCGGGAGATCGGCGATTCGTCAACAGCACTGCTGTTTCAGTTCATCTTATCCGCGATCGAGAATAATCTCTGGTTCCTCGAGGCATATCTCGAAGGAATCGGTATGGGGCTGGACGGCAGCGAACTGCCGGCCTGGACCTCAACGCTTTTCAATCAATCCCGGATTGACTGGAACGAAAGCGCAGGCTCTTTCCGCTCAGTATCATTATGCTAAGCCTATTGTATGCGCGGTCTGTGACCGCGCCTATTTAGTTGATTCCAGGCACTGCAGGCGCGCATGCAGCGTGAGGGTGTGTTCGTAGTCCCCGCCTAACTTAGGCGGGGACTGGTCCATCAGTTTTGCAGGTAGACCAGGTTTACATCGCATCCACTACTTTTAAAACCTTTACAGGCGCCACTTTGCGGCTTCCCGTCCATTCTGTCTTGGACACGTACGGTCACAGACCGCGCCTGCAGTGCCGATTGGGCTTGCCGCGGGGAAGGCCGACTGTTTAACATCCGGCAGTGGGTTTTCTGAACCTCTGCCATGAGCATATCCGAAGTCAAGTTCATCGTCACCGAAGCCACGGCATCCGAGTTGTGCCAATGGGCCCGCCTGGAACTGGATGCAGATCCAAACGCTGCTGCTTCCGGCGGCGATAATTACCGAATCACAACTCTTTATTTCGATACGCAGGGATTCGATCTGTTCTTCCGCCGCCGCTCACACGCGAGGGCGGAGTTCCGGATTCGTTCCTACAATGAAGGCGAGATTGTTTTTCTGGAACGCAAGCTGAGAGTCCGGGGGCATGTTTTAAAGCGTCGTTCGGAGGTCCTTCGCGTCGATCTTCCTCGACTTCACGACCGCTCGGAACACTGGGCGGGCCGCTGGTTTGCCCGGCGTCTGCAGCATCGAAGACTGCGTCCAGTCTGCCAGCTTGCCTATTCCCGGACGGCGCGGATAAGCAGGTCGGCGGCTGTCCCTGTACGCCTTACCATTGATCGCCGCATACGCGTCACTGGCGTCGATACCATTGCCTTCAACAACGCTCGAGGTATCGAAGTCATGCCCGGAAGCGCGATCGTCGAAATGAAGTACGGCGTAAGCATGCCGCCGTTGTTCGAAAAAATCATCGACAGATTCGATCTGCACCCACAGCCAATATCGAAATATCGGCTGGCGGTCGAGGCTTTGGGCCTGAACGCACGAGTTATCGCTTCATTCAAGTAAGCCTATTCGTCGAGCTGGTAGTTCGGAGCTTCTTTCGTGATGAACACGTCATGGACGTGACTTTCGCGCAGGGACGCTTCGGTGATTTTCATGAAGCGTGTCTTGTTCTGCAGTTCCTCAATGGTAGTGACGCCGCAGTAACCCATTCCAGAACGGAGTCCGCCCACCAGTTGCGTGACCATGGAGGACAGAGGTCCCTTGTAGGGGACGCGGCCTTCAATGCCCTCGGGAACGAGTTTTCCTGGAGTTTCCTGATCCTGTCCGTATCGATCACGGCTGCCGGCTTGCATGGCTCCCAGGGAACCCATGCCGCGATAGGATTTGAACGTCCGGCCCTGATAAAGAATGGTTTCGCCGGGGCTTTCGTCGGTTCCGGCAAAAAGCGATCCGATCATCACCGTATTCGCACCGGCAGCGAGCGCTTTGGTGATATCGCCTGAAAACTTGATGCCGCCGTCGGCAATCAGCGGGGTCTTCGTCTCCTGCGTAGCGCGTGCGCAAGCGAGGATCGCGGTGATCTGAGGCATCCCGACGCCGCTGACGACGCGCGTGGTGCAGATCGAACCGGGGCCCATGCCGACCTTCACGGCGTCTGCGCCGGATTTAATCAGGTCTCTGGCGGCTTCTTCCGTCGCGATGTTTCCGGCAATGACGTCCATGTCCGGAAATCGTCGCTTGGCTTCCTTGATCGCTTCCATGACACGCGAAGAATGGCCATGCGCGGTATCGATAATAATGACATCGGCCTTGGCGCGAATCAGTTCAGCCATTCGCTCGAGATAATCGCCGGTCGCTCCGATCGCGGCGCCGACGCGCAGGCGGCCCTGATCGTCTTTGGCGGCCAGGGGGTATTTGATCTTCTTCGTGATGTCTTTAACAGTAATGAGACCTTTGAGGTTCTGGTCCCTGTCGACGACAAGGAGCTTTTCGATGCGATGCTTGTGCAGAATCCGTTGCGCTTCTTCGAGCGTAGTGCCGACAGGAACCGTCACCAGTTCGTCCTTCGTCATCACCTCGCGGATCGGCAAGTGAAAACGTGTTTCGAAGCGCAGATCGCGATTGGTCAGAATGCCGACGAGCCGTCCATTTTCGGTAATCGGGACGCCCGAAATCTTGTAGTGCGCCATCAACTTGACGGCGTCTTCGATTTTCTGGTTGGGCGACATGGTGATGGGATCCACAATCATGCCGCTTTCCGAGCGCTTCACCTTGTCGACTTCCGCAGCCTGCTTATCAATCGGCATGTTCTTATGAATGATGCCGATGCCGCCTTGCTGGGCGAGCGCGATCGCCAGCGGCGATTCGGTGACCGTGTCCATGGCTGCGCTTACGATTGGTACGTTCAGTTCGATCCGATTGGTCAGTCTGGTATTGGTTCGAACCTCGGTGGGCAGCACGTCCGATTTGAGAGGAACAATCAGGACGTCGTCGAAAGTGTACGCGTCGCCTGAGATTTTCTTTTCGATCAAACCGTCACTCCATGACATTTCTTGAATTTCTTGCCGCTGCCGCACGGACAAGGATCATTTCTGCCGACTTTCGATGAATCGCGTTTGGCTTGCCGTGTGCCCTCATCGCCGCCATTGTTACTCTGTTGAGACATGACGAATTCGGCGTGGCGGCGTTTCTTTTCGATTTGTTCGGCCTGTTTCTTTTCTTCGACAGGCTGGAGGAGGAACAGGAACCGCAGGGTGTCTTCTTCGATGCGGCCCATCAGGTCTTCGAAGAGCTCATAAGATTCCTTTTTGTATTCCACCAACGGATCGCGTTGGCCGTAGCCGCGAAGCCCGATGCCTTCCTTCAGATGGTCCATGGCGAGAAGGTGATCTTTCCAGTGGTTGTCCACGATCTGCAGCATCAGCATGCGTTCGTGATAGCGCATCGCGGCGGATCCGATGAGGGCTTCCTTCTGATCGTATTTCTCGTGAGCCTTGCCGAGCAGGACTTCTTCGATTTCCTTGGAACTCGATCTGGGTGGGATCGATGCCTTCCGCGCGGAAATCGAAACCGAACTGATGCAGGACAGCGGTTTGCAAGTCCGTCGAGATCCCATTCGGCGGGATGAGTGTTTTCGCCGGCGTGTTTACCGACCAATTCGATCATGATGTCGTCGGCGATTCCCATCAGGTATTCCTTCTGGTCTTCGCCTTCGAGCAGCTGGCGGCGCAAGCCGTATACGGCTTCGCGCTGTTTGTTCATGACGTCGTCGTATTCGAGGACGTGTTTGCGGTAGCCGAAGTTCTGGCCTTCGACGCGTTTCTGCGCGTTTTCGATTTGCTTGGAAACGAATCTGCGACTCGATGGGGACGCCTTCTTCCATTCCAAGCCGCTGCATGATGTTGGAGATGCGGTCCGCGGCAAAGATGCGCATCAAATCGTCTTCGAGCGAGACGTAGAACCGGGAGGATCCGGGATCGCCCTGGCGTCCCGAACGTCCGCGAAGCTGATTGTCGATGCGTCGGGCTTCATGCCGCTCGGTACCGATAATGTGGAGGCCCCCCGCTTGAACGACTTCGTCGTGCTCTTTATCGATATCCGGTTTGACCTTCGCAAGCGCATCGTTCCACTGCTCGGGCGTCGCGACTGCAGGATCGAGCTCGCGCTTGCGCAGAAGATCGCGAGCCATGAATTCCGCATTGCCGCCAAGCAGAATATCGGTACCGCGGCCCGCCATGTTCGTCGCGATCGTGACCGCGCCCTTGCGGCCGGCCTGCGCAACGATCTCGGCTTCCTTTTCGTGGTACTTGGCATTCAAGACCACGTGCTTCACGCCGGTCTTTTTCAGCATTGAAGCCAGTTTTTCCGACCGATCGATGGAGATCGTGCCGACCAGGACTGGCTGGCCCTTGTCGTGGCACTGTTTGATTTCCTTGACGACGGCGTCGAACTTCTCACGTTCGGTCCGATAGATCATGTCGGGGTATTCGATCCGGCGCATCGTGCGATTCGTGGGAATGACCAGGACATCGAGCTTGTAAATCTTGAGGAATTCTTCGGCTTCCGTTTCCGCCGTACCGGTCATGCCGGAGAGCTTCTTGTACATGCGGAAATAGTTCTGGAAAGTAATCGTGGCGAGCGTCTGGTTTTCCTGTTGGATGCGAAGTCCTTCCTTCGCTTCGACAGCCTGATGCAGTCCGTCGCTCCATCGGCGCCCCGGCATCAATCGTCCGGTGAATTCATCGACGATAATGACTTCGCCTTCTTTGACCACGTATTCGACATCACGCTTGTACAGGGTGTGTGCCCGGAGGGCTTGATTCACGTGATGGATCAATTCGACATTTTCGGGCGAGTACTCATCGAAGAGGTCGGGGACCCCCAGCAAACTCGAACATCGGACGTTGCCTTCTTCCGTTAATGTAACGGTGCGATGCTTTTCATCGACCTGATAATCGATATCGCGGCGCAGCTTGGGAACGATTTTATCGACCCGATAATACTTGTCGGTGGATTCGTCGCTTGGCCCTGAAATGATCAGTGGCGTTCTGGCTTCGTCGATGAGGATCGAGTCGACTTCGTCCACGATGCCGAAGTTGTGCGGGCGCTGCACGCACTGCGCAATGTCGAACTTCATGTTGTCGCGCAGGTAATCGAAGCCGAATTCGTTATTGGTTCCGTACGTGATGTCGGATCCGTAAGACTGGCGGCGTTCGTCATCATCGAGCCCGTGCTGGATGACGCCGACGCTCAGGCCTAGAAATTTATAGAGCCTGCCCATCCATTCCGAGTCGCGGCGCGCGAGATAATCATTAACGGTGATGACGTGCACGCCTTTGCCTTCGATGGCATTCAGATACGCTGGGAGGGTGGCAACCAGTGTCTTTCCTTCACCAGTTTTCATTTCGGCGATCCGCCCTTGATGCAGAGCGACGCCGCCGATGAGCTGTACATCGAAGTGGCGCATATTCAGAATACGCTTGCCTGCTTCGCGGACTACGGCAAAGGCCTCGGGCAACAGATCGTCAAGCGTCGCGCCATTCTCGAAGCGTTGCTTGAATTCGGCGGTTTTGGCCTGGAGCTGTTGGTCGGTGAGAGGAGAAGTGCGGGATTCTAACTCGTTGACCTTCAGAACTAGCGGCTGGATCTTCTTGACTTCACGGTCGTTCCTCGACCCCACGAACTTCTTAACCAGCGTATCGAGCATAGAAGAGTTTACCGGAAACTAAGAAGTAACAAGAGGCACAAGAGGCACAAGAGGCCATGCGCCTCCTATGCGTCTTATTCGTTTTCGGAACTTATCCGCGGGGGAGATAGTCTCTGGGATTCTTCGGCCGGTCGTTCAAGCGAACTTCGTAGTGAAGGTGGGGAGCTGTCGTTCGGCCGGTTGTCCCGACCAGCGCGATAATCTCACCTTTCTTCACCTTCTGGCCGACATTGGCAACGAACCGGGCGAGGTGTCCGTAACGCGTGGTCAGGCCATTCCCATGATCGATGACCAGTAGATTTCCATATGCGGCCATCTGATGGGCATAGATGACTTTCCCGTCTGCGGGAGCATGAACCTGGGCGTTATACAGTGCCGAAATATCCAGGCCGAGGTGATGTTCCTCTTCGCCGTTAAAGGGGTCGGAACGGGCTCCGTAAGGGCTGGTGATCGGCCCCTTGACCGGCCAGATGCTGGGAGTTGCGCGTAACCGGCTGGCGCGCTGCTGCACCATATCCTGCAAATTCGAGAGCCGGTCTTCCACTTGAGCGGTCTGACCCTTCAGGAACTCGATGCCGAGTTGCCCGTTGGCTCCTCCAAGAAGTTCCGCAGTCGGATAATCGACCTTTGACCCGCCGACGCCCGGGCCATTAAGCTTGCCGCGGTTGGTGGCGTTGTCGTTGTCGATCAGGTTCTGGATTCTCTCGGACATGCTTTCCAGGTTGGTAATTTTGTCGCCCAGTTTGCGGGTTGCAACTTCGAGGTTTTTCTTTTGGACTTTGAGGTCGGTATTTTCAGCTTGCAGCTTATCGTAATCGGCCGCCTTGAAAGCCAGTTTGGCGTAGCTGAAACCAAGGCCGACGGCTACAAAAAACGATAGAATGCCTATGCCCGCTAGTAAATAGAGCGCACGCACTGGTAGCTTCAGTTTGTGGAGGCGCGAACTGGCGTTCGGTACGATGATAAATGTGTAAAAGTGTTTGCCCATTCGTTACTCCTGCATTCGAGTTTTTCGAGAGGGCCAAAGTCCCTTTTGACCTCGGCTAATTATTTGAAGAAGAAGGACTTGATGGCAAATCGTAAACCAAGACTCAGGAGCGGATCGTAACCTAGGTGCAATCAGATGGTCAAGCGCAAAACAGGAATTTTGCGGTTTTTTACAGATTTGTCTCTTAGGCCCAAGTCATGGATTTTACCACTTCTTTGTCTACCAACTTTCATATTTTCCTGGATCGGAGCCTTTCCGGCAGGGTTTGTCGAAGCCTGGTATGCGCGCCGGATTTTCCCCTGGATCTCGGAGGTCGCCGGCCATTTTGCGGACTCGGTTCCATTCGCCTGGCTGGATGCAGGGATCCTCGCTGCTTTGATCCTTCTGGTTGTGGTCATCTACAACCGCCGCTGGATCTGGGCGGTCAATGTCGCCGCCTGCCTTTACCTCATATTTTTCTGGTCGTGGGGTCTCAACTACCATCGGCCCGGCCTGGCCTCAAAACTCCAGACGGACGCCAGGCGCGCAACGCCAGAATCGATCGAGGAATTCGCAAAACGGGCCGCCTCTGAGATGAACCGGTTGTACGAGCAAAAGGACCGGCAAGGTTATGACGAAACCCGTACCCGGGCGGAGGCGGTACAGAGAGTCCGGCGAGTGGTAGCCATCATCGACGGGTCGGATTGGTCGGCGGCAGGTCGAGTCAAGACTTCCGTATTGGGGAACGCGTGGATGCGGGCAGCCGGAGTCGATGGCGTTTTTAACCCGATAGCCCATGAGCCCATCATCAATAACACCGTTCTCGACGTCGAGCGTCCGTTTGTCATTTCTCATGAGCTTGCCCACGTCCGGGGCTATCCTGACGAGGGCGATGCCAATGTCATCGCCGTCCTGGCGACCATCATGTCGGATGACATCTCCTTTCAATACAGCGGCTGGCTCAACTTGTGGCTCTATTTGAGGACTCCCGATCTCGACAAGCTTCTGGATCCCGGTCCACGGAAGGACCTGCAACGTGTTTTTGACAGGGCCCGCTCGGAGGAGATTCGTTGGATCAATGACTTCCAGCGGGCGCTTCTAGATTGGTACCTGAAAGCCAATAGCGTCGAGCAGGGTGTCAGGAGCTACTCCCAAGTCGTTACCGTTGCTGCAGAAACACAACCGTTCTGGGAACATTTTCGTTGATGGCCGAAATGGGCTAGTATCCACCTTCATGGAGCCGAAGCTCATCGCGATTTCCGGTCCACTGAAGGGCACCACCGTTCTGCTGGCAGAACCTGAAACCGTCATCGGCCGTGAGCCGAGTAACGCGGTGGCAGTCAGCGATCCTCTGGTCTCGCGACGACATTGTTTCATTCGTCGCGGTGATGACGGCAAGATCCAGCTTTCGGACCTGGAAAGTCTGAACGGGACCTTCGTCAATGGCGTGCCTGCCCGCGAAAGGACACTCGAACACGGCGATTATATAAAGGTCGGCAGCTCCGAATTCGTCTTCCTGCTTCACGGAAGCGAACCGGAAACGACGATTCCTCTGACCGAGGCGGTGGACGAACAGTTGTTGACCACGATGAGTTTCAAGGTCGATAGCGACAGCGCGATATTCTTACAGCCCACCCGGCCCGAAAATCCCGAAAATGCCGGTTCAAACAGCAGGTATGCGCGGGACCTGGCTGCACTTCTCAGAATCAGTACGGCCATCAACGCCATCCGGCAGCAGGAAGATCTGCAAGCCCGGGTTCTGGACATGATCCTGGAAGTGATGCCGGTCGAACGGTGCGCCATTTTGCTGGTCGGCAGAAACCCGGACGAGTTCGTTTCCGGCGCCTACCGGGAGCTAAAATCCGAAAGCACGGAGCCGTTTCGCATCAGCCGGACCGTCGGAGGCCAAGTGTTGCGTGACGGAGTGGCCGTCATGGCGAGCGATCAGCAAATCCAGGGAACTGAAAGCCTGATTGCCTCGCAGATCCGCTCGTTGCTCTGTGTTCCGATGATGATTTTTGGTTCGACCCTTGGCGTCATTTATGCCGACTCGACGCAACCGACGGCGCGGCTCGAGGAACACCATTTGCAGTTGCTGACTGCGATCGCCTCTATAGCCGCAGTTGCTCTGGAACACGCGCGCTACGTGGAATGGCTCGAGGGCGAGAACCAGCGGCTGCAGGAACAAATCAACATCGAGCACGACATGGTTGGCGACGGCGCCCGGATGCGCGACGTGTACCAATTCGTGAGCAAAGTTGCCGCTGCGGATTCAACGGTGCTGATTCTCGGTGAGAGCGGTACCGGAAAAGAGCTGGTCGCCCGCGCCGTTCACCGTAACAGCAAACGCGCGAACCGTCCGTTTGTTGCCATAAACTGCGCGGCGCTGACTGAGCCGCTGCTGGAGAGCGAGCTGTTCGGCCATGAGCGTGGAGCTTTCACCGGCGCAGTGGCGCAGAAAAAAGGCAAAATCGAAGTCGCCGACGGCGGCTCCCTGTTTCTCGACGAAGTTGCCGAACTTGCGCCGCAGCTTCAGGCCAAGCTGCTCCGCGTTCTTCAGGAGAGGGAATTCGAACGGGTGGGCGGCACGCGGCCCATCAAAGTGGATATCCGCTTGATCACGGCGACGAATCGCGATCTGAGTGAGGCGATAAAGGCGGGTCAATTCCGGCAGGATCTGTTCTTCAGGTTGAACGTTGTTTCTATTGTTTTGCCTCCGCTCCGCGAGCGCCGCGAAGACATCCCATTGCTCGCAACCTATTTTGTGCAGAAATATTCACGGGAAGCCAACCGCCCCGTCGCCGGAATCACGCCGGAGGCACATGTGCTGCTCAAGAATTACCATTGGCCGGGTAACGTACGCGAGCTCGAAAATGCCATAGAGCGCGCGGTGGTGCTGGGGTCGTCGGAGCATATCCGTCCTGAAGATCTTCCCGAAACGCTGATGGAAACGAAGCAGTATCTGGAAACCGGTGTCGTGCGTTATCACGAAGCAGTGAATAACGTAAAACGCGACCTTATCCTGCGGGCGCTTGAAGAAGCCGGCGGCAGTTTCACAGAAGCTGCGAGGCTTCTGGAATTGCATCCCAATTACCTGCACAGGTTGGTCCGCAACATGGATCTGCGGAAACATCTTCGACCATAGATCGCTGTAGGCGCGGTCTGTGACGCGCGTCCATTCTGTCTTGGACACGGATGGCCATAGATCGCGCCTACAATTAGCGCGCTACCACAAGCGGCGTTCGTAATAACCGTAAAACACATTCTTCCCTTCACGAAGCGCGCGGCCGTAGATGAGATTGAAGGCATTCGTGGGAGTCTCGAATCGGATGCCGGCGCCGGTATCGAGCAGCAGCTTGCTCGGTAGGAAAACGTGATTGCGATCCCACGTCTTTGCGCCGTCGAAAAAGGCCTCCCATTTAACAGTGATATACGGAATGTTCACCGTGTTGAAGAAGGGAAGCGTCGCCAGACGGCGCTCGATATCTGTGTTGCTCAAGACGAACTCGCTGCCCAGCGGGCCGTGTCCGTAATGGCCGTGATCGAACAATTGGTGGGCTCGTAGTGGATATTTGCTGTAGACATCGAGTCCGAGATTGAAATAGTTCTCAATAGGCAGAAGGCCACGTGTGGTTCCACCGGTGAGGGTCCAATCCAGGTAGGTTCGGGTGTCTTTGGATAGCGTGACACGATTATCGAGTTGTGCCGTGCCTCCCGAAAACTGCGTGTTCCCAATAATCGATCGCCGGGCGGCGAAGCCTTCCAGATCCAGCCGGGACTGATAGTTTCGATCCACAAGGCGAAGACTGGCATCGACCGTAAATTCCGCTGTGTTGAGGCTGTTTGTATACACCTGGGGCAAGTTGCCCCTTGCTGCTCGATTGAGATACTCGAAGCCGGCGCCAAGTTCCACTCGATAATGCGGGATTTTTTTAACATGTGCTCGAAGCGTAGTCGCCTTGTAATCGAACCGCGCAAACGGAAGTAGTGCCGGTTCGATTTGAGACGAGACGTCCCAGCGTTCGGATCTCCACCAGTTGCCAAGTTCCAGCTCAAGCAACCCTCCCAGTGGAACGGGTATTTTCAACTGACCGTCCTGGCGCCGGCGTCCCGTACCCCAGCGATAGTCCGAGTTGAAATTGATGCCACTGTTAGCGATGTTCCACAGATCAAAAAAGGACCCCTCGAAAGGAAGTCCCTTAGCCGCATCGAACAGGAAATCGGCGAGCGAATTCGTCTTGGTAGTCGTCCGGACCACGGCGTTGTATTGGTCCGGAACCGCCGTCGGCTCGATTTCAAGGCCCACATTGGTGAAATTATCGGTGTCGAGGAGTCGCGATTCCGTTGTTTTCCACTGGGAGTAGCGCAAAACACCGCTCGGATGGAAAGCGACAGCATCGCGGACGACCCAGGAGCCGAATGAGAGGTAATAGTTATGGAGGATATCGTTGATAAGCGGCCGGCCACTCTGATTCCAGGTGCGCAGGGCCGATTGCACCTCTCCTTCAGACATATCAATCGTGGCCAGAAGATCGGAGGCGTAGCTGTTGTTCGGATCGCGATCCAGGGCGCGGTGCAATTCAACCTTTGCGCCTTCTCTGTCGTTGTTTTCCAGGGCGAGGTCTGCAAGTTGATTGTGGAATCCGGGATCTTGCGGAAAGCGTTGGGCGCCTTCCTTGAGAATGTCTTCCTCACGCCGGAAATCTTTCATTCGCTCATAGACTGTCCCCAGCATAAGGTACACATCGGCAGTCGGTGTGGTTGCCAGCGCATCGGACAGGATTCGGACCGCCTCGACATTGTCGTTGCGATCCATCGCCTGGCGCGCTTCCTCGATCTGCGCAGGAGCGGTTGTCGCTACTGTGACAATGAGGAGAAAAACGGAAATAGCCTTCATGAGCATCTAAGACGATGGATTATAATTTCGCCCGTATGAAAAGCTTTCGATGTTTTCTCGCGGTCATATGTATTTTGACGGCGATGCCGGCATTTGCCGAAGGCGATGCAACCTTGTTTGGCGCCGCTCAGCATCAGGGAAAATTGACAGTGCAGTCGGCTACTTCCACTGCGTCTTCGTTCAGCAATTTCAATCCTGGAACGTTTGGCGCATTTGGTCTGCGTTTCAGTCATGGAAGAGTTTTCGGCAGCGAACACACGATCGCGTACGCGCCCAATTTCCTCACAGCGGATTCTAAAGCATTCATTTTGAACAGCGACATTCTTCTACAAGCGCCCTTGCCGAAAATAACGCCGTATCTGACCGCCGGCCTTGGTACGGTGTATTCGTGGGGAACGGATTCTGATGGTCGCCCGGCAATCGGAAAGATCGGTGCAAAATTTGCGGCGAACTATGGTGGCGGCATCAAGATCTTTCCGGGCGGCCCGGTTGGAGTCCGATTTGACATCCGTGGATATGCGATTCCGGACGTGCATTTCAATCTTCCGTCGCTTACGAACCCAACGCAAACCGTGCAGAGCCAGAGTCAGACCCTGAATATGTTGGAAGCGGGTATCGGTGTCGTTTTCAAGTTCTGAACCCACAAAGTTCACATACGCCGGCCTGTTCTTTACAACTCTGTCGCTTCTGCAGCTCGAGTTATTCCTGACGCGCATCTTCAGCGTCACGATGTGGTACCACTTTGCGTTCATGGCGATTTCACTCGCCATGTTCGGGCTTGCCGCCGGCGCCGTTCTGGTTGAGGTTCTGAAAAAGCGGGAGCCGCATGCCACGCTTGCGAATACAGCGTTGTTATTCGCCGCGAGCAGCGCGATCTGTTTTACGGTGCAGTTGTACATCCCGGCGGATCCCGAAACCCAGCTGCTCTGGACGGTACTGGCGTTTACGTTGATCGCAATTCCGTTCGTGTTCGCCGGAGTCGTTGTCTGTGTGGCACTGACTCGCTTCCCAGCCTTTACAGGAAAGCTGTATGCGGCAGATCTCGCCGGTTCGGCCGTCGGTTGTGTCCTGACGATCCCGATCCTCAACTACATTCATGCCCCGAGCGCCGTCATTTTGAATGCCGGGATTGCCGCGCTCGCCGCAGCTCTTTTTGCGCTCTCGGTTCGAGGCAACTTGCGATGGATCGCTGCGGCGGGTTGTGTTGCGCTAACTGGTATTGCTTTGATCAACCAGACCGCCGCGACGCGGAAGATCGATATCCAGTGGCTGAAGGGCGGCAAGAACTGGCACGACGGTCTTTATGAAAAATGGAATGCGCTTTCTCGGGTCTACGTGCGCAAAACCGGCAGCGAACCCTTCGGATGGGGAATGAGTCCGGCGTACAAAACGGATCGTAAACTCGACCAGCTGTATCTGAACATCGATTCCGGCGCCGCTACGGTGATTACCAAATTCGACGGTGACCTCAGCGCCGTGGATCATCTGCGCTATGACGTTACCGCGCTAGCGCATTATTTGCGCAGCCAGACGTCTGTGCTGGTCATCGGTGTCGGCGGGGGCAGGGACATACTGACGGCCCTGGTCTTCGGCCAGCGGCATGTGACCGGAGTCGAGATCAATCCCGACATTCTGGACGTGCTGACACGCAAATTTGCCGATTATTCCGGTCAGTTGCAGAACAATCCTGCCATCACGCTGGTTCACGATGAGGCGCGAAGCTATGTTGCGCGCTCTCCAGAACAATTCGGGATCATTCAGGCTTCCTTGATCGATACCTGGGCGGCAACTTCGGCAGGCGCTTATGTATTGACGGAGAATGGACTGTATACGAAAGAAGCCTGGCTGACGTTTCTAAACCACCTTACGCCCGATGGCATTTTGACGATGTCCCGCTGGTATTACGAAGCGCAACCCGCAGAGACGCTTCGGCTCACCGCCCTCGCGACGACGTCGCTGATCGAGATGGGAGTCAGCGATCCGAGGAAGCACATCATCATCATACGTAAGCGGGATAATTCCGAAGCCGGCCAGTACAGCGTCGCGACAATTCTCGTTTCGAAACGTCCATTTACAGATGCCGAAGTCGATCGGTTAAGCTGGCTCTCGAAAGCAATGGAATTCGTGCCTGTGCTCACCCCGACTTTCGCCGAGCGGCCGGAGTTTGAAGCCATTGCGACGCGCGATAAATATCAGGAATTGATCGCGTCCTATCCGCTGAATATCGAGGCGCCCACGGACGATACGCCGTTTTTCTTCCACATGTTGCGGGCTCGCGATCTTTTGAAAGCCTCAACTTATCAAGGCATGAATCAGATTAACCTCAAGGCCGTGCGCGTCCTCGGAACCTTGCTTGGCATCGTGACGGCTTTGAGTGCAATCGCGATCCTCGCTCCTCTCGGCCTGAAGCGGCGGGTGCGCAAAGCTCAATCGGTGAGATTGATGATCTATTTTGCCGCGATTGGCCTGGCATTCATGATGGTTGAGATTGGCCAACTGGAGCGCCTGATTGTCTTTCTCGGCCATCCGATCTATGGGCTCACGGTGGTTCTGTTCGTTCTGTTGCTCGCATCGAGTCTCGGCAGCCTGTTTTCTCATCGCCTGGGCACCTGGATCTGGTTGCTTCCTCTGGTGCTGGCAGGTTTCATCTTGTGAGCCCTATAATCACTCGCGAGCTTGTTGCAGCAGCGACGCCGTTGCGGATTGCAGTCTCCGCGGCGCTGTTGTTTCCGTCCGGATTTTTTATGGGCATGGCATTTCCGCTGGGCATCAAGAAAGCACAATATGCTGACGACGCTGCGCCCACAGCCTGGTACTGGGGCATTAATGGGGCGTTCTCCGTCATCTCGTCCGTGCTGGCGGTGGTAGTCGCGGTATTCTGGGGCGTGACGGTGACTCTGCTTGTAGGGCTGGCGGCTTACGTGATCGCCCTCTTGCCATAATGCAAATTTCGCCAGCCGCCGCCCGGCAAAAGACCGTTTAGGTTTGAATGAATTAGCGCCGGAGGCGCGTAAGAATATAGCCCCGGCCTCCGGGCCTGGGACCGAACCCAGCGAACATTCGAGGCCCGGAGGACCGAAAGATTGATGCGACGGATCTTTCGCCCCTGCAGGGCTGGTAGTACGAGGCATACGAAAACCCTGGTCTGCGGCCGGGGCTAGATCTAAGGGCCTCCGCGCCTATTTGTTCACATCTTCATAGACGCACAAACGATATGAACACTAAACGAAATCCCATCCTGTTTGCGCTTGTCGTCATATGCGCGCTGCTTTCGATATCGGCCGTCTCCGTCGATCGTCTGAAGGCGCACGTGACGTGGTTGAGCGATCCAGCGCGTGAGGGGCGTTATGCCGGTTCTGCGGGGGCTGCCGCGGCGGCTGAATACATTTCGCAACAGATGAAGGAACTCGGCTGCGATGTGCAGATTCAGGAGTTTGGCGGGCGGCGAAAGAACGTCATCGGGCGTGTTGGAACTGCGGATCGCTACATTGTTTTAGGGGCGCATTACGACGGGCAAGGTCCCGGGATGCCATCTGCGAGCGATAACGCTGCAGGGAGTCGCCGTCGTGCTCGAGTTAGTGCGCGAGTTGAAGACCCGGTCGCTTCCGGTGTCACTTGTTGCGGTTGCTTTTGACGATGAAGAGCAAGGCCTCAACGGTTCGCGATTCTTCGTCGATCATCCCGTTTACCCGCTCGAGAAAGCGCAGGCTGCGATCATTTTCGATACGATGGGCCGGCAGTTCATGGACTTATCGGCATGGACAATGTTCGTGCTTGGGGCGGAGTACTCGAAGGAACTCTCCGCCGCGGTCCAGAAGCGCGCACGTCCAGAGATGCTTGTGGTCGGCACGGATCTGATCGGGCCGCGCAGCGACTTTGCCGGCTTCGCTGTGAAACATATTCCGTATTTATTTTTTACCCACGCGACGCATAAGGATTATCACGGCCAGGGCGATACCGCCGATCGTGTGAATTACCAGAAGCTGGCTCAGGACACGCAATTCATTGCTCAGATCGTCGAAGATATCGGCCGGCTTTCATCTTCTCCAAAGTTTCTCGACAAACCTGTTTATCCGGCCGGGGAGAACGCAGACCTGCAACGCGAACTGGACGTGGTCGAGAAGGAGCGGAAAGACTTGCCTCAGGCCTATCGTCTGATGTTTGCGGATTTTCGCGCTCGCCTGAAATCGGACGATACCCGCGAATTGCGCCGTATCGCGACAACGGCGCTGCTCGCGCTCGCAACCCCGAGCCTTTCCGGTTTCATGGTGAGCTATTACCTCGGTCCTTATTACGAGCGCGAAGATCGCCGCGATATCGCTGCCGCTGTGTATGAAGAGGCGCTGAAGTATGAGAGCGATCCTTCCGAGCGCCGCGATCTGCAACAGAAGGTTCAGTCTCTCCGGACGCCTATTGCAAGGTGAAAGTCACCGTAATCGTGGTGATGACTTCGACCGGTTCGCCGTTTAACATCGTCGGCCGATACCTCCATTGCCTGACGGCATCAAGAGCTGCCTGACTCAGAAGTGGATGACCCGACACGATGCGGAGGCTCTCGACCGAGCCGTCCTTGCTGATGGTTGCTTCCATCACAACCACGCCCTGAACCCGCGTCTGCCGCGCCAGCGTCGGATATGCGGGGTTTACCTGGTGAATCAGATTTGCCGCCTGAACGGTTCCTCCTTGCCGGATCGGGTCCGCTTTGAATGACGGTGGTGGAGGAAGCGGTGGCGCGGCGGCGCAAGGACTGGCGCTGCTGGCCCGCTTGAGAGGGCCAGGGAATTGAGAAGTTCTGAAGACAACGTATGTCCGTTGCCGCTGCCGGCTAATGGGAGCAACCCAAGGTCGGGATCCGGGGGCTCGCTCACCATCGCGATTTTGTCGGGAATTGCCGATGGCGCCGTAAATGCGACGGCCTCAGTTTGTGGACGGGTGGGCGTCCGAGGCTTAGCCACAAAGACACCGATCGGCTTCAAATTAACCGGTCTCGGCGCCCACAACGGCATGTTTACGGGCGGCAGCGGTAGCGCCTGTGTCTCGAGGAGCGGGATCAGCACAAGCACGGCAACGATGACGGCGTGTGCAATTGCCGCAACGATAAGTGTGATCGGTTTGCGAGTCCGTCGAGGTCCTCGCGACTCAAACAAAGAATCTTCAAGCATATTTGATCCTCCTGAGGGAAATAGATAAGCCATGGAATTGAACGGATTCGAACGGATTAGATCCGTTAGATTTCCCCGGGGAGAAGCAAACTTGCCGGCCTGCGATAGGTATAGACACCATTATCGGCAGTTTGTTCCGGTGATGATCAACCGGAAAAGCGATAGCCCTGGCCGTGTACGGTAACGATGTATTGCGGATTTTTGGGATCTTCTTCGATTTTCTGACGCAGCCACGCCACGTGAACGTCAACTGTTCGTGTCAAAGGGATGGACTTATAGCCCCATACTTCCTGGAGCAATTCGTCGCGCGAGAGGACGGCCCCTTTTCTCTCGACCAGGTATCGGAGCAAGCGGCATTCGCGCTCACCGAGGTCGGTCGCTTTTCCTTTTTTCGTCAGTCGCCCTTTGGTGAAATCGACGTGAATACCGTCAAATTCGTAAGCTTTGAGCTCGGGACGTGCCCCGGCGGGCGCGCGGCGCAACAGGGCTTCGACTCGAGCCTGCAGTTCCGGCGTTTCGAACGGTTTTGTGAGGTAATCATCGCTGCCGGCCTTGAAGCCCTGAACCTTATGGTTGAGTTCGCTTCTGGCCGTCAACATGAGAATCG
Organism: uncultured Acidobacteriota bacterium; assembly: GCA_963738025.1. Taxonomy (GTDB): domain Bacteria; phylum Acidobacteriota; class Terriglobia; order 20CM-2-55-15; family 20CM-2-55-15; genus 20CM-2-55-15. Next base: position 484,311 of record CAVTWA010000025.1, read on the forward strand.
GTATATTGACGCCGCTTTTTCGCAGGTGACGGCACACGTCGATGCCGTTTTTCGACGGCAGCATCACATCAAGGATGATGAGATCGAAGGGTTGAGACATGGCGAGTTCCTGGGCTTCGAGACCATCGCCCGAGCTTTGGACCGTATAGCCGTCACTCTTCAAAAGATCGGACAAGATGCGGCGCAGATTGCTTTCGTCTTCAACGAGAAGGATGCGGGCGCGGCTCATGATGCGACCGGGACGTGAAGCGTGAAACAGGCGCCACCGTGTGGTGCCCGGTCGAATGTTACGCGGCCGCCCTGGGCTTGCATGATTCTTTTGACGAGGTGCAGACCCAATCCGTTACCTGGAATATTCGATTCCACTCGTTCTCCGCGATAAAACGGCTCGAAGAGATGGCGCTGATCGACATCGTCGATCCCCGGGCCATGATCAATGACACTGAGCCGCACTTCGCGGCCGCCGCCGTCTCGTTGTCCGACAATTTCGATTTGAGCCTTTAAATTACCGTTTTTGCCGTACTTGAACGCATTGCTCAGGAGGTTCTGAAGACATTGCGACAGGCCGGCCGGATCGGCTTTTAAGGGTGGCAGATCCTGATCGATGTGAGTTGAGAACTCGCAGTTCTCCAGATCGATGGTCGGGGATATATTCGCGATGGCGCGGTCGATGACTTCGTTGATGTCGATCGGCTCCAGTTTGTACTTCTTGCGTCCCGATTGCGTTTCGGAATAAAGCAACACTTCTTCGACCATGTCCGACAGCCGGCGGGCTTCTTCCTGAACGATTCCGGCATACTGCTCAATGCCTTCTTTATCCTGAACGATGCCGCTGCGAAGATTGTGCGCAGCCGAGCGGATGACCGCCAATGGCGTGCGCAGTTCGTGTGATACGCCTGCCGCAAATTCCATCTGGAGCCGGCCAAGAGTGTGTGCCCGCTGGCTGGAGATGACCACCGTGATCAGGCCGGCTGCGAGGACAAGCAAGATACCGAAGCTGATGGCAAGATCGAACCTTCGTAATTGATCGACGGCTCTTTCCAGCGAGCCGGCAGGATGCTTTATCAAAAGGTCCCACGGCTGGCTGATCAATGATGCCTGAAATCCTCCGCGCGCAAATGGCCCGGGGCCGCGATTGCGGCCGGAGCGGCGGTTGCCGGTATTGATGTTTGGAGTGCCATTGTTCTGGGGCGGAGGAGGTGGCGCGCCAAAAAGATTCAGTTGCCAGTCCGGCGTGGCGATATCCTCGGGCTTCCACTCACGCACCGAGGAGTACAGAACGTGCGGCGGGTCGCCTTTGCTGATGATTCCGACGCGATAAACGGTGTCGTCGTGCGCGGAGAAGTGTTTTTCGATGAGAGCGGGGACGAGTTCTTTAAGAACGATATCCCGGTCCAGTTCAATGACGAGGGCACCGTCCGGCGGACCTCCTGGTCCTCCGCCTGGACCGCCGCCCGGCCCTCCGGATTGTTCCGAACCCCTGCCACTTCCCGGTCGGGCATTCCGGCGAAAGTCTTCCGGTCCCCGCGGCCTGAAGTCATCAGCCCTCTGGCCGCCGAACGGTCGGCCACGGCGGAAAATCGTCGTGACCATCATCATCGAATCTCCCGAAGGTTGCGATACGCTGCCCGGGCGGAATCGATCCCGTACGTTTTGTAATTCCGGCGGTAGGGGAGTGGGCTCCAGTTCGCCGGATTGAATGTCGACCCTGTTGAATTCCGGGACCGCGTCCGGGGCCAGCTTCAGCAGATAGACATTCCGTACCAGCCGGGGATAAGGGGCGGCTTCCAACCAGCTTTGATAGCGCTCCAGGACGGGCATCGCATCCGCAGGAAAGCCATCGCGAATTTGAAACGAGTTGGCAAGACGGGAGAACTCGGCATCGAAGTCCGAAGCAAACCGCTCTGCGGCGATTCGGAGACTGCTTTCCATCCGATCACGTTCCGCCGCGCTGACCTCGCCAATCCATCGATATTGCAGAACAGCTAATAAAGGAAGAAGGATGAGCGGAAGGCCAGCAAGGATCATGCTGGACTTCACACGTCGTATCACGAATGAATTATAGTCGGCGCTTTCGGCGGCGTTCGTGTAAAAACTTGTTAATGGGTCTCGGCGGGATAATTCGGGGACGGTTGCCTAAATTGCCTAATTACATGACCTGGGCCTGGCACGAGTCATGTAATTAGGCAATTCAGGCAACCGTCCCCGAATTACATTGACCTTAATCGCTGGACTTGCCGGATTTGGCGGCCTTGCTGATCTCGTCGTAGAACAGATCGAGACGCATATCGTTAACGAGGCCGGTCATCATCCAGTTGCCCATCTCCGATCCAAGCTCCATCTGGATCTGCTGGCGGAGTTGGTCTTTGGGGGTTCCTTTCCGTACGAGTTCGACGGCCTTCTTCCCGATAGCGTCTATTCTCTTCTGGAAAGTTACGACGTCCGCCTTCGTCATCGGATCGTTACCATGGCCGGGGATAGCGGTGTCGAAGTCCCATTTCAAGACCTGAGCCAGGGATTTTGACCAGCCGAGAATGCTGCCGCCCATGGGGTAGTCGCAATTAGGGCCGGTGGCGGTGAATTCATCACCCAGTGAAACGACTTTCACATCGGGAAAATAAACCACGGTATCGCCGGAAGTGTGGCCGCTGTCGAAATGAGCAGCAATCGCTTGGGCCTTGCCGAGTTTGATCTTCTTGTTCTTCGAGTAGGGCATGTTCGCCGCAGCAGGTTTGCCCTGGGCGGCTTCATAACCCTTTCCATTCGGGCCGCCGACCTGGAGGTTTTTGTTTAATCCCTCGTAGGCGATGACCGGCACTCCGGCCTTCTCGAATCTCTCGATATTTCCCGCATGGTCCTGATGAACGTGCGTGACGATAGCGTACTTTACGGGCTGAGGGCTGACCGTTTTGATCTGTGCCAGCAGTTCGTTATAGAACATGTCGCCAAGGTTTTTGGTGTCGACGAGAATGATGCCCTGGTCGGTAACGCGAACGGTGGAGTTGCCGCCATTGTTCGTCACCATGTAAACGCCGGGTTTTACTTGCTTGATGGCCATCGGTGCCGGCGCGGCCCCACGCTGGCCGCCGCGGGCATCGCCACGTCCGGCGCCTTGTCCGCGTCCTTGACCATCACCTCGAGGCGCGGCCTGAGCGCCTCCACCCTGGCCATCGCCACCGCGTCCGCGACCGCCGCGGCGCTGGCCATCCGCGGGTGCTTGCTGCCCGCCCTGGGCCTGCCCGGCAAAACTTGCCAGGGGCGCCGCCGACAGCGTGACCGCAACCGCCAGTTGAACAACGAATAATTTCTTATGCAACGTAGCATCCTCCAAAAATGTTGGCAACGACAGGCTGCCAAACAGGCGGGGATTCTATCACTGATCGCCGATGATCTTGATCAGGACGCGTTTCTTACGGCGGCCGTCGAACTCACCGTAAAAAATTTGTTCCCAGCGCCCGAAGTCCAGTTTTCCGCTTGTCACCGCAACGACGACCTCGCGGCCCATCACCTGCCGTTTGATATGTGCGTCTCCGTTGTCTTCGCCCGTGTCGTTGTGGCGATATTGGCGGACGGGTTCGTGCGGCGCGAGGCGTTCGAGGAAGTCATCGTAATCCTGCAGAAGCCCCGGTTCGTCGTCATTAATATAGACACTGGCGGTAATATGCATGGCATTGACCAGGCATAATCCTTCTTTGATGCCGCTCTTCTTCAGCGCAGCTTCGACTTGCGGTGTGATGTTGATGTATGCCCGGTGCGTTGTGGTTTCAAACGTCAGTTCTTCGCGATAGGACTTCATTACGAGCAGGATCGGCGTCCTTCAGCGGAATCGCAAGCTTTTCCGGATATCCGCGCGTTTTGATAAGCAGCGTCCGGTCGGCGGTGATTTCGCCTTCCGCTTCGAAATAACGTGGGATATTGGCGATAAGATCGGCCGGCGTCGCCAGACCTTTCGAGGCACGGTGCAGGATGGCGAGCTTGTTCGTCGCCACCCACTCCTGCAGGACCGAGAACCGCATGACGGGATCGCTGCCGACAATTTCTCGCCGCAGGCGGACATTACCGGCAGCCGGTCTCCCGTTTCCGTTCGCCAGATTGACCGGCTGCACTTTCAAATTGCGTTCCTGAGGCAGCGTGTCCACAGCTTCCGATATGTGCTCCATGAGTTTGAGGAGCCGTTCCTCCTGCAAGTCGAGATGATCTCGCAATTCTTCAATCGCGCCGCCATATCGTGATGAGGCACCCTGCAACGAGGCGGTAACGCCGTCATTCAGCGATGCGACGGACGATTCTATGTGCATTGCAATCTTTTGCAGCGCCGCACTGTCCGACTCCACCCGCTGCAGGAGCGAGATGAATTCGGTCTCGAGATTCTGAATTTTCTGTGCCGTGGCAGTACCCGTGCTGAAGGCAGAGCGCTGAGCTTCATACATCTTCTGTACCCGCACAATCAGGTAGATGAAGCCAACTCCGACGGCAATGATTCCAGCCAACCCAGCGAATTGAATCAGTTCATCTGGCACTTGTTTTTCCAGTGGAAAAGAATGATCAATTCCATAATCACCCGTGCCGGGACAGGAATGGTCCCGTTGCGGTTTCCGAGTTGTATAATTCCCGCAGAAAGAACGGGAGGCGTTATGAAGTTGCGGTATGTGAAGTTTGTTATCGTCGCCATTTTTGCATTGGCGACTGTCGCGAATGCCCAGGATCATTGGGTTGCGACCTGGGCTGCAGCCCCTCAGCAAGCGCGAGTTCTGCCTGCGCCAGCAGCGACAGCGATTCCAGCGGGAGGGGCAGCAGCAGGACCAGCAGGACAACGCGGTCAGGCCGGTCCGCCCCCGAATCCGGCTCCCTCCGCTTTCAAGGATCAGACTGTTCGAATGATCGTACACACCAGCATTGGCGGCCGCCGCGCTCGCGTTACCTTATCGAATGTATTCGGCAATGGCCCGCTGACGATCGGAGCCGCGCGCGTCGCCGTCCGCAGCAAAGATTCCGCCATCGCTACGACATCCGACCGCGCATTGATGTTCAACGGCAAACCGAGTGTGACGATTGCGCCGGGAGCGTCGATGATGAGCGATCCGGTCGAACTGGAAGTCCCGCAGCTCGGCGATCTCGCCGTCAGCGTTTACATACCCGGTGACAGCGGGCAGTTGACGACTGCACGCAACGGGATTGCACACGACCTACATCGCGAAGGGCAACGTTGCCGGGGAGCCCCAGTTGAACGATGCAACAACAACACGTTCCTGGTACTGGATTACCGCCGTCGATGTTATGGCTCCGGCAGAGACGGGCGCCGTCGTTGCTTTTGGAGATTCCATTACCGATGGCGCGACATCGACGAATGACACCGATCGCAGTTGGCCGAGTGTGCTTTCGGCACGAATCGTTTCATCGACCGGTGTTCCGAAATTGTCCGTCCTGAACCTGGGAATTTCCGGGAACCGCGTGCTCGCCGACGGGGCGGGCGTCAACGCGCTAGCGCGTTTCGATCGCGACGTTCTCGGTCAGGCTGGTGTGAAGTGGTTGATGATCATGGAAGGCATCAATGATATCGGGCAGACGACCGGAAATCGCGGCGGGAATGGTCCACCGTCGAATCCCGTCACCGCAGATGATCTCATCGGCCCGATGAAACAGATGATCGAGCGCGCTCATAGCCACGGTATCAAAGTTATTGGCTGCACACTGACACCGTACGAGGGCGCTGCGTATTACAGCGATAAGGGAGAAGAAGTCCGGCAGGCATTCAACCGCTGGATCCGTACCGGCGGCGCCTTCGACGCCGTGGTGGATTACGACAAAGTGACGCAGGATTCAGCGAATCCGAAAACCTTTAAAGCAACTTTCAATAACACGGATCACTTGCACCCGAACGACACCGGATACAAAGCAATGGCCGATTCGGTCGAAATGAAGATCTTCGCCGGGAAGAAAAAGTAGGTAAGGAGCAAAATGACAAATGACTATTGACCATTGAGAATTGACCATTTCTCCCGCATGCTTTGTCAATTCTCAATGGTCAATAGTCATTTGTCATTTTGCTCCTTTCAACCCCGTCAGAATTCGGTGTCCGTTCCCAGTTTTGCGATTCGTGGCCAGACCAGCCAGGCCAAACCTGCCACAAAAACGACGACGATTCCCCAACGTACGAGCGTGAGCATGAAAGTCGCTGTGAGCGCCGGCCATTCGAATTGAAACTGCCGCAGCCGGTCGCCGCGATCGATCATCCAATGCCACGCCGTATGGCCGACTAGTGTTGAAAGGATGATGGTTCCCATCCGCTCTTCCACTACATAACGAAAGACCAGTTCAAGCGTGGGAACGAGTACGAGAAGCACCAGCAGCTGGCCAATTTCGACTCCGAGGTTGAAGGACAACAATGACGTGAGCAGGTGGGCTCCTGCAAACTGCAACGTTTGCTGCAGCGCAAATGAAAATCCGAAGCCGTGGACCAGGCCGAAGCCGAATGCAATGATCCAGCGCCGGCCTGTATTGCTGCCGGCGATGTTTTCGATAGCCATGTAGAGAATCGACGTTGCGATCAGGGTCTCAATCAAAGGGGGGAACCAGAGAGCATCCGGCCCCAAATGGAGGGCCGATGCGATCAGCGTGATCGAATGCGCAATCGTGAAGGACGTCACGATCGTGATCAGTGGGCGCAGTCGCCGGAACGGAATGACAAGGCAAAAAAGAAACAACAGGTGATCGGTACCGCTCAGAATATGCCAGAACCCGAGAGCGACAAAGCGGAGGGCGGCCTGATGCCATCTCGGGTCAAGCCTCACCAATCCGGGATCGCCTGTGAACTCGAAGGCGCGTACGGCGCCGCCAGGCGGTAAAAATCTCAAAACGGTGATGACTCGCAAGCCGAGCCGTTCGTATCCCGGGTGAATCGAGAAGTCCGAACGATCGGAGGCGATTGGATAATCCAGCAGGACATCCAGCATCGCCTGATCCCAATACAGGTCGATATTGTCCGGTAAGCGGGCGCCGTTGACATGAGCGATAGCCTGATCATAGGAGGCGAACGAGCGGTCCGATTCCACCGACACCTGCGCGCTTACGATTTGAGGCTTCGGCAAGAGGACGGCGTTCTCTTCAATCTGCGTGAAATCGGAAATCCACTGCTGCGCTGCATCGTGAAGGTATTCATCCACTCGAGCCATGTCGAGGTAGCCCGGGCCGCGCTTCGGAAATTCAATATCGCGCATGGCCTTCATCGGCACTCGTACGAGGTAGTGGAGGCGCTGGCCTTCGGGTTTGAGAAAGGCCTGTATGGTGATATCGGCGGGGATGTCGTGAGCTGAACAGAGAGGCACAGAGACACAGAGGAACACGAAAAGAAGAAACGGTACTCTGTGTCGGCGTGCCCCTGTGGTTACCACATGCTTTACCCGGCGATGCTCTTCCAGTTCCTGGCGAGATGCTCGGCCGTCCTCCAGGCGAGCGCCTGAATGGTCTGAGTGGGATTGCGTGCGCCGCTCGTTCCCATTACCGAACCGCCAACGATCCCCAGATTTGGCGCTTCGTGTGAGAACCCCCACTTGTCGACGACGTTCGTCTCCGGGTTATCGCCCATTCGAGTTCCGCCGTACGCGTGCGTGGATGCGCCCATGGCGCCTCCGACATTTCCGTTGCCGTTCACCTGTATTGCGCCCGCCGCCATATACCATTGCTTCATTTTTTCCGCGATGAACGCGCCGATCCTGCGCTCGTTGTCTTTGTACTCAGCGGTAATTCGGAGAACAGGGAACCCGGCAGGGTCCTTTACCGACGGGTCCAAATCGAGATAGTTGTCTTCATAGGGCAACGTCGTCTTCTGAAGGTAAGCCGTATTCGAGCGGTCGGCATTTTCTTTGAGGAAGGCTTTCCATTTCGAGCCCCAGTTGGGACCTCCTTGCATCCAGGCCTGTACGCCGTTAACAGCGGCAATCGGCCGCCGTTCGGTGTAGATGTATAAATTCCCACCGCCAATGAAGTCCGAGGCGGAATGATCGAAATTGTCATCGGCCCAATTGTCGATGGCGACGCCCTGGCCGGGTGTGCCGTACCAGTTATTCAGGTTGAACGGGAACAGGGCGCTGACGGCGCCGCCTTGATTGTGGCTGAAGTAATGTTTGCCGACCTGACCGTGATTGTTCGATAGCCCGTCCGGAAACGGCTTGGACTTGGAAAGCAAGAGCAGCCGGACATTTTCATAGATGTAGCTTCCGAGCAGGACTGCATCCGCCGGCTGAAAGTATTCCATTCCATCCTTGATATACGTCACGCCCGTCACGTGGCCGTTGCCGTTCACCTCGATGGTGGTTACCCGGGCTTCGGTCACGACGCTGAATTTTCCCGCTTTCATGGCTTTCGGAATGGTGGTTACGGCAGTCGAACTTTTTGCGTTGATGTGACAACCCGCGCCGATGCAATAGCCGTGGTATGCGCAACCCGGACGTCCCTCATACGCTTTGCTCGTGATTGCGGCCGGGGCAAGGAAGGGATGCCAGCCCAGCGACTTTCCGGCAGCGGCCATTTTCTCCATGTATCCGCTGGTTCGAAGCGCCGGCATGGGATATTCGCGCTTGCGAACCCCTTCGAAGATGTTGCCGCGGTCATCGATCTTGCCGCCAATGTTTCCGGCTTTGCCGGAGACACCGATTTCGTACTCGATGCGGTCGTAATACGGCTCGAGTTCTTCATAAGTCAGTGGCCAGTCCTCGATCGTGGATCCTTTCGGAATTCGTGACGCGCCATAGCGCCGGATCGTTTCACTGCGGACTTTGAAGTCCCACGGATTGAGCCGCCAGCTTTGAGCCATGTAGTGAACGGAAGTTCCACCGATGGCGTTCATCATCGGATGATTGACGCGGTTGGCCGTTTGTGACGAATTTGCCCGTGACGTGAGGCCCTCGAGCTTGGTCTTTTGCGGCCCAGGCGGCCAAAGCCCACGGCTGAGCTTTAATTCATCCGGCGCCATGTCTTTTGTGCTCAACCACGATCCTGCTTCGAGGCCAATGACTTCCAATCCGGCCTGAGCCAGTGGCAGACACGCCACGCCGCCGGCAGCTCCCAGGCCGATAATGACGACGTTAGTTTTCTTCAGTGTTGTCGCCATACCTAGAACTCCGCCTTGTTGAACATCCCGTAGTCATAGGCCGATTTGCCGCTCGACTCCGGCTTGGTGTCCATGCGTTGGAGATTCGCCGATACGACAATTCGCGCTCCCGGATAGCCGATCAAATTCCAGCCGATAAAGTTCTGATTTCCGCCATAAAACGGATCGGAAAATGTGCCCTGAATCGTGTGCGTGCGGACGAGATTGAAGAACGGATTTCCCTGCATCGCCGTCAACACCGCGTCTTGATCGGCCGGCGATAGTTTCGCGAAGGGGACCCCTTTCGCTGACTGGGCGGCCGCTTCAGTAGCGGCGAGTCCGGATGAATATGCGGGGCGCTGGTTTTTCAGCGCGCCGGCGAGAGCCCGATCGATGAACCGGTCGGCCCGGGCTTCAAGTGCCCCGGGACCATTTTCATCGGCCGGGATGATCCGCGCGACGATCGCCCGCAAGGTTTCCGCTTCTGCGGCCGTCAGCGCCATTAATGCTTCGCCCGCAGCAGGCAACGCTTGTGCCCGAGCCCGGGCCTGTCCCCTCAGCGCGAGGTACGGAGCCACGCCCAGGGTCACGCCGATGTGTTTCAGCATTTCTCGTCTAGTCATAATGTTTTCTGGCTTTATGCCCGCGTTTACGTCTGTTCATTGCCCTCGCACCCTTTGAGCTACTTTCGAGCGTGTTTCTTCAATTTGCGCACGGTCCGTGGCTCTGGGATTCTCGATGAGATACGCATCGAATTGCTCCATTGCGGTTTGCCACTTTTGTTCTTTCATATAGAGGTTGGCGAGCATCAGGCGAGTGCCCGGCAGGTGGCCGTCCATCTGGAGGGCCTGCTTCAAATTCTCTTCTGCCTCTTCATAGAACATCGATTTGTAATAAGCCGTGCCCAGAAAGTAATAGGCAGTGGCAGACCGTTTGATTTTCAGTGCTTCTTCGAGGATATCGAGCGCATCATCCAGAATTTTCCCGACGACGGCAGCACCTTCGCCCGACCGCGCCGCAGCTTCGTCGATGAACATGCTGCCCAGATTTACCAGCGGATCGGACACTCTGGCGTTCAGGTTATGTGCTGCACGGTATTCGGTCTCCGCGTCGCGGAACCGGCCGGCCTTCTGGTAAAGCGTGCCGAGGGTGTTATGAGCGCTGTAAAAGTCCGGGGCCAGGCGCACGACACCGGTCAGGATGTCAATAGCCTTCGCGTTATTCCCCTTGTGTATTTCCTCGAGTGCTTTGTCATAATCCTGGAGGGCTTTTTTCGGATGGTTACGGCCGAGTTCGTTGAGGTCTACGATATCGTCGGCAGCGCCGCCTTCAGGCTTGACCGTGATCAGCGTTTGTTTTTCGTTAAGCGGAATGTTGACGATCTGAACAGCGAAAATCCCGTTACCGCCGACACCGATGGTCTGGCGCACCTCTTCGTATCCTTCAACGTTGACGATGAGGGTGTATGTTCCGGCGACCAGGCCGCGAAATTCATAATTTCCAAGGGTGTCGGAATAGATCCGTCCAACCTGGGGGCCGTCGGATTTCTGAAGAAGGACCAGGATCCGGTCGGAGGCGTGTGCCTGCGGCACGATAATCTGGCCGCGGATGACGCCATTCGCAGCGGTCCCCGGGCCCTGAGCGAGGATAAAAGTGAGCAGGATTTTACCAAGCATGAGATCGAAGGCATGATACCATCCACGGTCCCAGTCAAGGAGTTCCTTTGCATATGCGTGAAATAAGTATGAATGAAGTCGCCGCCGACGAAGCGGCAAGTCTAACCTCGGGCCGCGTGTTGCCCTTGCTGCTCCTCATGTTCGTCGGAAGTGGTTGTTCCGCTCTGATTTACGAAGTCGTATGGTTCCAGTTACTGGAGCTCGTCATTGGAGTTTCGACCGTTTCACTTGGCATATTGCTAGGAACATTTATGGGCGGAATGTGCCTGGGAAGCTTGTTGTTCCCCCGGCTTGTGTCGCGCCGGCTGCACCCGCTGCGCGTATACGCCCTGATGGAATTGGGTATCGGTATCATCGGCCTTGCTCTTTTATTCGGAATGCCGTTGATTAACAACGTGTACACCGCATCTGCCGGCCAAGGCTTTGGCGGCATGCTGGTCCGGGCCATCATTGCGGCAATTTGCCTCCTTCCCCCGACGTTGCTGATGGGCGCCACGCTTCCGGCAATTTCCCGCTGGGTCGAGACCTCGCCGCGCGGCGTGTCCTGGCTCGGGTTCTTCTACGGTGGAAACATCGGCGGTGCGGTCATCGGAAGTCTTCTCGCCGGTTTCTATCTCATGCGGGTTTACGACATCACGATCACCACCTTCGTGGCCTTTGCACTGAATGTGGCTGTGGCGCTTCTCAGCTTCGCACTTTCAAAATCGACGTCGTACACGGCCTCTGAGGGTGTATCGGAAACGGCTGTGGCATCGAGTGCATGGCCCATCTATGTATCGATTGCGCTCTCAGGCCTGACGGCGCTTGCCTGCGAAGTCCTGTGGACGCGCACTCTTTCGTTGCTGTACGGCGCGACCGTTTATACCTTCTCGTTGATCGTGGCCGTGTTTCTGGTTGGACTCGGCATTGGCAGTACGGTCGGCTCATCGCTATCGCATCAGATGAAGAGGCCCCGGGTGGCCCTGGCCTGGTGCCAGGTCCTGTTGTGCGGCGCGATGGCCTGGGCGGCTTATATGTTGACCGAATCATTGCCCTGGTGGCCCGTCGATCCTTCGATCGCGAGTACGCCTTTATTCTCGCTGCAATTAGATCTTGTGCGGTCGCTATGGGTGGTTCTGCCGGCAGCGATACTGTGGGGCGCCAGTTTCCCGCTTGCGTTGGCGGCAGTCGCTTCCCGCGGTCAGGATCCGGCCCGTCTGGTCGGCGGTGTTTATGGAGCCAACACCGTAGGAGCGATCATGGGTTCTCTGGGTGCCAGCTTGATCTTTGTCACATTGATGGGCAGCCAGCATTCAGAACAGGTGCTGATTATCGTTTCAGCTGTCTCGGCGCTGTTTGCATCCGGCGCTACCGCATTCGGCGCGGAGTCCGGCAAGACACTCTCGAAGTACTCTCTCGCGGTTTCCATTCTGATCATAGCCGGCTACACGGAATTGCTTGCCGCGACAGTGCATCCGCTGCCGCCAAGGCTTGTGGAATACGGGCGGTTTGCTGCCGTGCGTGGGGCGACGAACAAACTCGTTTACATGGGTGAGGGTTTGACCGCTTCAGTTGCGGTATCGGATTTGCCGGATGGAATCCGCAATTACCACAACGCCGGAAAGGTTCAAGCGTCCAGCGATCCCGCGGATATGCGCCTGCAACGGATGTTGGGGCACCTTACAACCTTGATTCCTGATAATCCGCATCGAGTTCTCGTCATTGGATGCGGTGCAGGTGTAACGGCCGGTGCCGTCAGTATTGAGCCGCATTTGCAGAAGGAAACCATCGCGGAGATCGAACCGCTCGTACCGAAAGTCGTATCGACGCATTTTGCCGAGCACAATTTCGATGTGATTCGAAATCCCCGAGTGGAAGTCCGGATCGACGATGGCAGGCATTATCTGCTTACCTCCAAAGAGAAATTTGACGGGATCACTTCCGATCCCCTCGATCCCTGGGTGAAAGGCGCTGCTGCGCTGTACACTCGCGAGTTTTTCGAGATTGCAAAGAAGCATTTGAATCCCGGCGGAGTTGTGACGCAGTTCGTCCAGCTGTACGAGAGCAATGAAGAAGCTGTGAAGAGCGAAATCGCGACCTTCCTCGAGGCGTTCCCCAACGGCATGGTTTTCGCCAATACTGTGAATGGCCAGGGTTACGACGTTGTTCTCTTAGGGCAGGTTGAGCCGACAAAGATCGACGTCGATAAACTTCAGGCGAAGCTCGACAGTCCGGAGTACGCGCGTATGGCGCAGTCTCTGCGTGAAATCGGAATCTACTCGGCAACCGATCTGATGGCTACGTATGCGGGAAATGTCGCAGATCTGAAGCCCTGGACGCAGGACGCCATGATCAATCGGGACCGCAATCTGCGGTTGCAGTATCTGGCCGGGATGTCGTTGAACACATACCAGGCGGATCCGATCTACGTCAAAATGACCGCGCATTCGCAGTATCCCGAGAGCCTGTTCACCGGTTCGCCGGCAACGCTCGAGGCATTGCGCCGCGCCATTCATTTTCCGTCCGCGAGGTAATAGGGAAGGACGTGCAGTCGCGGACTTCAGCCCGCGTTCTCGCCCGCGATTGGCGAACGCGGGCTGAAGCCCGCGACTACACGCATACGGGTCAGGAATGAAGTTTGGTAGCCAGAGCATGGTCGCTCCCCTGCGGCGCGTTGCCGTAAAACGCCCCGAGCAGGCTTTCCGGCGGATCGATCAGGAATGGCAGGAGCTGAACTACACCCGGCCTCCCAACCTCTCCAAAGCCGAGGAGCATCATCGCGAGTTCGTTGCATTGATGCAACGAAGCGGCGCCGAGATTCTCTCCCTTCCTGAAGATGGTCGCACCGGCCTGGATTCTTTGTACGCTCATGACCCGGTGCTCGTCACCGACCGCGGAGCCGTCATCTTCCAGACTGGAAAGATCGCCCGCCGTGGTGAAGGACCGGCGTTTGCCGATGCTTTCACGCGCTGGGGTGTCCCGATTCTGGGCGTGATCGACGGGCGCGCAACGGCCGAAGCCGGCGATATGGTGTGGCTCGATCATGATACGTTACTGGTGGGCCGCGGCTTCCGAACCAATGCGGAGGGCGTTGAGCGGCTGGCGGAAATGCTGAAGCCCGGCGGCACGACGGTTATTCCTTTTGAACTGCCTTACTGGAACGGACCGCACGATGTTCTCCATCTCATGTCGTTTATCAGTCTTCTGGACAACGATCTTGCTGTCGTCTACCGCCGGCTTCTTCCGGTGCCCTTGTTTGAACTGCTGAGGGACCGGCGGGTCCAGCTTGTAGATGTCCCCGACGAGGAGTACGAAACGCTCGGCTGTAATGTGCTGGCAATCTCCGGGCGTAACGTCATCATGGTGGCAGGCAATCCCGTCACAAGGCGTCGTCTGGAGGCTGCCGGCTGCGCCGTGTCCGAGATTGACGGCAGTGAAATCTGTCTGCCTGGCGCCGGCGGTCCGACTTGTCTGACACGTCCCGTGCTGCGCGCATCGGAGTGACCGTGAATGGATGCTGAGCGAGTTGTCGTCGTAGGCGCCGGCGCGGTTGGCTGTTATTTCGGAGGCATGCTTGCGCACGCCGGTGTGCCCGTGACGTTGATCGGCCGCGCAGCGCATGTGGATGCCATCCGCCGCCACGGTCTGTTTTTAGAGCGGAACGACTTTCAAGGCTACGTTCCAATCGCCGCATCTACCGAAATAAGCTCAGTTCGCGACGGCACCATGGTTTTGCTGTGCGTAAAAACAACAGATACAGAAACGGCTGCAGTTGCCGTCGCCCCTCATCTTGCTCCCGGCGCCTTGATCGTGAGTTTCCAAAACGGTGTCGATAACGTCGAACGAATTCAGCGCGCCAGTGGCATTCCGGCTGTTCCTGCCGTCGTCTATGTTGCCTGTGCGATGAGTGGTCCAGGTCGCGTCAGGCATGGCGGCCGCGGGGATATCGTGATCGGACCGGCGTCTGTGCTGACGGATCGCATCTCCCGTGTTTTCGAAAGCGCACATATTCCTTGTCGCGTATCGGAAAACATCAGCGCGGAGTTATGGACGAAGCTTCTGATGAATTGTGCATATAACGCGCTCTCTGCGATTACGCATTCGCGTTATTTCGTTCTGAAAGACGATGTTGAGATCCGGAACGTAATGAAGGAACTGATCCGGGAAGCAGTAGCAGTCGGAACTGCTGCGGGCGTCGTTCTGCCGGACCCGGAACAGGTGATGGATGCGGCCATGAAGCTTGGCGATTCGATGGCCAGCGCCACCTCGTCTACCGAGCAGGATCTGAGCCGTCGTCGCCCGACTGAAATCGATTCGTTGAATGGTTACGTCGTCCGTCGGGGCAGGGAACTCGGTATCCCGACACCGGTAAACGCTACGGTATCGGCGCTCGTCAAGCTGCTTGAACAATAAGCCACGGATTGAACGGATTTAACGGATAGGGCCCCATCCGTTAAATCCGTTCAATCCGTGGCTTATCCAAACCGTTGAGGAACGAGTCGTGAGTCAAACCGCTTTTGTCGCTGCGGCCTTCAAATCTGAAGTGCAGTGTGGACATCGAACCGCACCGAGTGGAATGCCTGTGCGGCAGAACGGGCAGTCCTGCGTGGTCGGAGCTGCCACCGGCACCGGCCGGACGCGATTGACCGCGCGGACGAGAATGAACACGGCAAAGGCGACGATTGCGAACTCGAGGATCGTGTTCAGGAAAATCCCATAATTCAGCGTCGGCGCGTTATGCGCCTTCGCTTCGGCAAGGCTGCCGTAGGCGGTTGGCGACAAGTTGATGAACAGGTCCTTGAAGTCGACGTGTTTTACGGCGAGACCGATCGGCGGCATCAGAACATCGTTTACCAGCGAGTTGACGATTTTGCCGAAAGCGGCGCCGATGACGATACCGACAGCGAGATCCAATACGTTGCCTTTGACGGCAAATTCCTTAAACTCTTTCCACATCAGGTGCTCCTTCTGGAAGTGAGCAGGTTAGCTGTAGACAATTGCACGCGTCAAGGGCAGTAGGGCAGCAAGGGTATGGATCGGATGACCGGGGCAGTTGAGGATTGCTGAAAGAACTACCTGGAAACTCTCGCCGGTTCGCTCTTTGTGAAGCTGTTCAGTGTGCTCAGAGACCACGCCAGCGACTTCTGATACGCTTCGCGGATCGCTTCCTCGCTCAAGTTGACTGCAGCCTGCGCCTCGGCCCAATTGCGTTTTTCGTATTCCAGGGCGCAGGTCAGCACATTTCCAAGGGTTCCCTGGTGAGAAACGACAGCCTCCAGGATATCCCATTCCAATGGCAGCGACTGAACGACCTCTGTCATCGGTTGATCCAGCAATGCGTCAAGGACGGAAAGCAGGCCCACAAGAAAACTGCGTTCGGGTTTCGGAAGTTCAAGCGCACGGGCGAGGTGCTCGCACATGCGAGCGCGGACGGCTCCCGTCGTCACGAGGTCACGCGATTTGTCGTCGACCGTGGCCAGTACGATCAGACTGGCCCATGCCCTGATCTTTTGCTGCCCCACGAGCATGACGGCATGGCTGATCGAGGTGATCTGTCGTGAAAGCGAGTACATGGCGGAATTGATGTAGGACAGCAGCTTATAGGTGAGCGAAACATCCTGGCTGATGGCCTCCAGCATTCTGCCCGGTCCTCCGAGTTGTTGCGGAACAACAACTCGTATCCGAGTTCACCCATATTCGCGGTGTAGATTGGCTGGCGGCTGACCAGGACCCGTTCCATTAAGCGCTCCTGCTCCCTATATTTTATCGACAATTTGACCGTGACCATTAGCGCCGGATTCGCGGATGGTTGCCTGAATCACCGGAATTCAGGCTTACAATCCTTTAAATGCAGAGCAAACCTGCAATAAACGTGTCCTCGGATCGCGTCAAAACAGGGGCCTCGGTGTATCTGATGGGGACGGGGTTCACTCCAAACCGCACGGCGATGTCCCATCTTCTCCGGCCAGACGGAACCGAGTACAACCCGGTGCGAGTCCGGATCAGCGACCGCGGAGAGTTCTCTCATAAAATCGACACGACGATGTTGAACATCGGCAGGTATGAGGTCTGGGTCGAGGACGAGTCCACGAAGGCCGTATCCAATCGCACTCAATTCAGCGTGGAATAAGAGGGACAGGTCACTTTTTTCTGTACAATTGTTTCGTTTCGAAACACTTTGATGAAAAAGAGTGACCTGTCCCTCTCTCAAGGAGAAGCTCATGAATGCAATGAAGGCGATCGTACTCGTTCTCGGCTTTGTTCTGGCCGTACCGTCCATGTCGCAGGCGCAGATTCTGGTCGCCAAAGAAGGGCCGGTCGTCTACGGTCATCACCACCTGAATACGACGAACATGGAGGCGCAGAAGAAGTTCTTCGTCGACACGCTGGGCGGAAAGCTCGTTAAGTTTGGCCAGAACAACCAGGAGATCATCGAGTTCCCGAACGTTCTGATCTTCTTCCGTCCGATGCAGGCGCCGACCGGTGGCTCGATCGGGACCACGGTGAATCACATCGGCTTCTCTGTTCCCGACCTGAAGCCGCTGGTCGCCAGAATCAAGGCGAACGGTTTCAAGATGATCACGACGGACTCGGTGGCGGCAACGGTCAAGGTCACTGACGACATCGCCGCCGCGAGCCCGACCACGAATTTAGCCTTCGCGCTCGGACCGGACGACGTGAAGGTCGAGTTTGTCGAAGTGAAGGATCAGAAGGCGCCGATTCAATTGCATCACGTCCATTTCTTCGGCCAGCAGAACACCGAGATGCAGGCGTGGTACGCGAAGACGTTCGGAGCGAAACTGCAGCCGCCGAACCCCGGCTCCGCCTTCGTGACGGACCAGTTGCCCGGTGTGTCGCTTAACTTCTCGCCGTCGCCGACCCCGACCGTCGGCACTACCGGCCGCTCGATCGACCACATCGGCTTCGAAGTCAAAAACCTCGAAGCGTTCACAAAGAAGCTGGAAGCGGACGGCATCAAGCTGGATCGTCCCTACAGCAAAGTTCCGGCGCTCGGCATCTCCATTGCGTTCATCAAGGACCCCTGGGGTACGAGTATCGAGTTGACGGAAGGACTCGACGCGGTCCGCTGAGCACTGAGAAGAGGATTTAACTTAGGCGGATTGGACTCCCTCACATTCACTTCAAAACATTTGGGCACGACGCACACGTCTTCCGCTGTTTGGTTGCGGCGTAGCCGCGCTAAGCCTTTTTGTGGCTAATCCTCTTCTTATAATCAAGTTTCAAGGCCGAGGAAGGTGCGTAAACGGTCGATTTCTGCGTCCAATTCTGAATCAAAGACCGAGTCATCAGGCCGTTTCCCGACGAATCCAACTTCTATCTTCAGTTGCTTGGCGGCGATGCGAGCGTTTGCCCAGCCGACAACGGCATCACACCATAACAAGGGCATCGCGTAATAACCGCGGACACGCCTGGCCGCCGGCGTGTAGGCTTCGAAACGGTACGCCCATCCCCAGAAATGCTCGAACCTCCTGCGATCCCAGACGAGCGGATCGAAGGGCGCCAGAAATCGAACCGTTCGCGGAACCGGTGAGAGTCGGATGGAATGGGGCCACACATATCGGACGCCGTCGACCGCACCCGCCTGCAGTGCGCCCGTGTTCAGAAGTTCACGCAGGACCGGTCGCGGGTTCCCGAGATAGCTAAATCGTCGGGTGTTCGTCAGCAGGCTGCTTTCGGACAGCGGTGCAAGAATATTCGCGATTAGCATGATCAGTCTGGACAGCCGTTCATCGAGCGTTGCCGCTTCACGAGAGTGCTGCACGCATTCGTAAAGCCGAATTCCGTTTTCGCGCCGCGCAATGCGAAGAAGCCCGCGGTAGTGCAGGTGCTCCAGCGCCTGGGTGGTTGCTTTCGAGTAGCTGCCCCATGCATTGACGACTCGAGTCGTTCCAAAGTGTTCTTGCAGTTCGGCCGGGTGCATAACGCCGAATATGGAGACCGTTTCCAGAACCTTCTTCTCCAGTTTCAACATGCCACGCAGGTTCCGCGGATGCAGCAGTTGCCAGACGGTTCGAGGAAGAAAACCGTATGCATACAAAACATCCTCTTCGATATCGAGAGCAGCGTAGCGCCGTTCGAGGTCCCCGGAGCGATACCCTTTGACTCGATGTCGCAGTATCAGATCCTGCGCCCGGGCCGGTGAACGGATCGGATCCGCCTGGACAAACCCAAGGCGCTGGATCGCCGTCTTCAGGGTAGTCACAGGGAAAAGTGATTGAGAGATCGCGTAGCGGCGCAGGTGAAGCAGGTCCGGCATATTCGTCGGATGACAATGTATTACAAATGACGGAAAGCGAGCAGGAACACAAGAAGCATAAGAGCCACAAGAACTTGCCTCGTGCCTTTGTGCTTCTTGTGTTCCTGCCTAGTGGCTAGTCCGATTTGCTCAGGGGCCAGAACTTGAAAAATTCCGCGAAGAAGATCAGGAAAGGAAAGGTCACGGCCAGCAAGGCCGAAGCCAGCCAGATTTCCATCTCGTATGCTGGAGGTCCGGACTGCAAGGTGCCCGTTAGTTTCGGTGCGAGCGCACGATACAGTTGCGCGAGTCCGCTTCCGATGACGATGACGAGCAACGCGTTCACGGCACCTTTGGCCGGTTGTGCCAGTTTTGCAACAACCGAGTTCTGAAACATGTTCAGAACGATGATTGAACCGAAAATAAACGGAATCGGTACCGTCACCATGAAGACCATCACATCCATCTGCATTGGCCCAGTGCCGATCCAGAATGCGATCGCGCCCAATACGAGGCAGATCGCGGTCCACACGATTCCCAGAACAGGTTGCTTCATCACAGCGGGAAACCTGGTCATCGGCCAGAGATCGAAGCTCAGTACGAGAAACATGATGCTCAAGCAGGTAACGTAAAAGACGAGCGCACTCAGTGCATTGAACAGACCATGGGGATCCAGTGAGGCGACGTACACGGGAGCGCTTTTCATGAAGCTGTAATCAAAGAAAAGCCGGAACAGAAGATAGTTGAGCGCGTAACAGAAAATGAGCAGTGTTACGCCGGCAATTGCATCATTTTTGAACAAAGCCTTAAAAGGCCAGCCACCGAACATGATGGCGCCCCAAAACGTCACAATGACGGACACGATGATGGCATGTGCCAGCATCGGAGCCGGCGGCGTGACGTTCCCGCCCGCGATTGCCAGATACGCCACGGCAACCATGGCCCCGGTAATGAGAGAGGTCATCGTTAACAGTAAACCTTTTACAGGCTGGCGCTGTTTCGCTGCAAAGCGGGGTTGGTTGGTGCCCCAGGTTACAGCCATGACGATCTGCATCGGAATGAAACAGATCATCAGGTAGGTCACCCATCCGCCGAACGTCGGAAAGCTGAACAGCGACACGAAACCGAGTGATACTGCGATCACCAGGAGCGTTGCCAGAATGCCTACTACAGGCTGTTTCAGTCCAAACACAATTGTCCTCTGCTAGTTGATTCCGATTGTTGCGGCGGATCATACCACGGCCGGTGAATGCAGGTTTGCAGGAAAAAAGAGAGGCCGCGAACGTGTTGTCGTTCGCGGCCAAAGGTCAGCGATTCTGAAGAGAGCTACTGTTGGTTTTCTTGATTGCTGCCGCCGCGAGCGAAGATGCGGCCATCGGGCATTGTGATCTGTGCATTGCCGATTCGATTATTGTCGGGCTTTTTGGCGCGCACGCCACTGACTTGAACTTTGTCGCCGATCTTAAGAGAATCGGCTCTCCATCCCTGGCGGTAAAGCGCATTTGGCGGGCCGCCCTCGACGGAGTAGACGATCGTCTTTCCGGCTTCGTCTTTCGTTTCGATGTTCACGTAAATGTGAGGGTTCATCCAGTCTACGCTTTTGACTGTTCCACTGAATTTGATTGGTTTTGTCGTATCAAATTCGGCTGCAATCGCGTGGTGGGCGAGCGCTGGGATAGTCGCGCTCAGCAGGCCCGCGCACAGACCCAAAACCGCCAGAAAATTTCGCTTCATAAGCCTCCTCGTATCGCTGAGAACTGAATGGTCATTATTTTAGCCGCTCTGGGTTTAAGTCAAGTATTAATCGGTGGGTCCCGATCTTGATTCTTATTTACAGCACATCGCCGAGATTGGTATTGCAGACGCGTCCGGCAAACGCCGTATACTTTCAAGTCTTCACCAACCGTTTGTAGGAGGGCTAAAATGCGCGCATTTCGCTGGATGGGGATTTTGCTGTTGGTTACATGGGCAGTTCCCGGAATTTCAGCCGTTAAAACCGAAGAAAAGACTCAGTTCCACATGGAAGGCATGCTGGGCAAAATGATGAGTCTGTTCGGCGGAAAAGCGGCCAGAGAGGGCGTCACGGAGAAGGTGGCCGTCAAGGGCAACCGCAAAATGACGCTGTCGGAACAAGACCAGACAGGGCAGATCATCGACCTCGACGAAGAAAAAGTCTACGATCTCGATTTGAAGGGAAAATCTTACAAAGTCACGACTTTTGACGAGATGCGCCGCAAGATGCAGGAGGCGAGAGACCGCGCGACTAAAGAAACCGCCAAAGTACAAAGCGAGCCCTCTCAGGCACCTCCTCCTCCCGACGCTCAACAGATGCAAATCGATTTCGCGGTGAAAGACACGGGACAGAAAAAAGACATCAATGGCTTCAGCTGCCGGGAGGTGGTCATGACCATCTCTGTTCATCAGAAGGGGCAGAAAATCGAAGACAGCGGCGGCATGCTGCTCACCACAAATTTATGGCTGACCCCCAAAATCGCTGCGATGAAAGAAATCCAGGACTTCGACAGGCGGTACGCGGAAAAGCTTGCCGGCCCGCTCGGAACCAGCATGGGAATGCCCAGCGCCGATCAAATGGCGGCCGCTTACGCGATGTATCCGTATATGAAGGATGCGATCGGCAAGATGGACGTTGAAAACACCAGCATGGACGGCACCGCCATCCTGACTGCGACAGCCTTCCAGTCCGTCCAGAGTGCAGAGCAGCTAGCGCAGCAACAGCAAACCGCAGCCAAAGCAGAAAAGGGAAGCAGCAGCACTGGTGCGGCAAGCGCCGGCGGCATCCTGGGAGGCAAAAAGTCAGTGGGTGGCATTCTCGGAGGCATCGGAGCGCGAGCGGCGCAAAAGAAAGTGGAGCAGAAAGCTGAGCAAAGCGCGCAAAACGACCAGACTCCTGGCCGCGCGGACATCATGACCACCAACCTCGAAATCCTCAAAGTGTCAACCGACGTCAACGATGGCGACGTGGCGCTTCCGGCGGGTTTCAAACAGAAGAAATAAGCGAGCGCGCGCCAGATGGAATAGGCGCGGACGGCCGTTAGAACCGAGCCCCGGCCGCAGGCCGGGGTTTCATTATGTTGTCGTAATACCAGCCCCGCCAGGGGCGTAAGATTCGTCGCATCAATCTTTCGGCCCTCCGGGCCTCGAACGCTCGCTGGTATAGCCCCGGCCTGACGGCCGAGGCTATACTCTTAGGCGCCTCCGGCGCTCAAACCCCTCTCGACCCGTTGACACGTTCTACCTCGCCTGTATACGATGCCCCCACCATTTGGGAGGTAACATTGGCCGTTCCGATAATTTTCAAAACCATCGAAGAAAGCGGGATCAGCAGCTGGATCCGCGATTCACCTTCGATTTTCGCCTACTGGTTCATTCTTTCACTTCATGCGATCGGTATGGGGTTGCTGGTTGGCGCAAGTGTGGTGATTGATCTACGCCTGCTTGGGGTTGCGAAGGATCTGCCTCTGGCGCCGCTCAAAGGGTTGTATCGGATCATCTGGATCGGATTCTGGATACAGATTGTTTCCGGAGCCCTCCTGCTCATTGCGTACCCGACAAAAGCGCTGACAAATCCGGACTTCTACATCAAGCTCACGCTGATCGGCCTTGCGGTTGCCATCATGCAGACGATCAAGAAGCGCGTTTTCGGCGATGCGTCACTCAATGAGTCGGACATGATGATGAAAGGTAAGGCTTTGGCCATGTGGTCGCTGATCCTGTGGACCGGCGCTGTTACCGCAGGCCGCCTCCTGGCCTACACCTATAACTACTTGAAATACGATTACAGAGGTTAGGAGCAGGCATGAATCTGGTACACGTCCATCTCTGGCTGAACCATTTGCCGATTCTCGGCACCATGATCGCGCTGGCGATTTTTGCGCTGTCGCTAGTCGTCGATCATGACGAAATGAAGCAAGCCGGTCTCGCTCTTTTCGCCTTCATCGCTTTGTTTGCGATACCCGCGTACATGAGCGGGAATGCGGCAAGTGACGTAATCAAGAACAATTCCGATGCCCCCATGGAGCTGATCCAGGCCCACCAGGGTTCCGCTCTGGTCGCGTTCATCTTTATCGAACTCACCGGGGCCGTATCACTGTTTGGTCTGTTCCGGTTCAGCCGCACGCAGAAAAATCCCTGGATGGAGCGTCCCGGTAAAGTGACTCTGTTCGTCATTCTTGCCCTCGCAGTTGCGACATCCGGTCTGATGGCAGTCGCAGGAAATACCGGCGGCGAGATTCGACATGCCGAGATTGCCTCGGGGCCCGGCCCGACTTCCGCAATCGGAAACCTGGGTTTCGGGTTGGCGTCGTCGGTCCAGCATTTTGTGATCGATTCGTCGATGTGGGTCTGGCCGATTCTGGAAGACCTGCATTTCATCGGCCTGATTCTGATCATCGGCGCCTTTGGAGCGCTCAACATCCGGATACTGGGATTTCTCAAACAATTGCCGATAGCTCCGCTCCACAAGTTCATTCCCTGGGGAATCGGCGGGTTTGCGATCAATATCGTTACCGGATTGCTGTTCTTTATGGGCATGCCGGGTTTCTACACGCCTAATGTCGTCTTTCAGATCAAGATGTTCGCCATCATGCTTGCCGGAGCGAATCTGCTGCTGTTCTACTGCACCAGCGCCTTCCGGTCTATCGAACATCTTGGTCCTGGTGAAGATGCTCCACTATTTGCGAAGATCATCGCGGCCAGTTCCATCATTTTGTGGATCGCGGCGATCGTCCTGGGAAGGTATATACCGTTCGGGGAAGTCAGCTGAACACCGGAGACCGTCGTCACTCTGGTGCGGCAGACAGGGACGTCGAGTAACGTTCGGATCGTGGCGCCGGCAGCGAATACAGCATGATGGCTTGAGGGTAACTCCCGACAACAATTTCGTGGATTTCGTGCGTGGTGCCGAGAAGCATCGAGACAAGCCTGACTGTGGCGCGTCCGTTGCTCGGAGGAACACGGAAGCTCCTCGTCGTTCTTTTCCGCGGCATCAAACCGATGCCATAGATCAGGCTTTGACCTATGATTTCCCCACAGGCTGATGCGCCTTGAGAAAGGAATGAACTTGGCGCACCGCCAGCGGAATTCGCTCCTTGGGTTCTTTCCAGGGAAAGATGCTGACTTCGGCCTTTGGCGCGAGCATCGCGCACTCCATGGCCACGGCGTATGGGTGCGCCGGGACCTCGTCCGGCAGGATCAGGACCGGATTTTGGCAACTCCGAACGAAATCGCGTGTCACGGTGAACACGAAATCAGGGTCGGTCTCGAACATTCTGGTCACGAATTGGTCGGTCGTCTGCAACGTGATCTCGGGCCGTTTCGCGACTAGCGTCGCACCCCAGCCTTTCCAGAATGTGCCTGAGTACTTGGGGTCGCGCATCTCCGGACGCCAGCCTACGGGCTGCGCCAGCACGGCTGCGGCAATGCGATTGGGTGCGCGCTTCAGAAGACTCCAGATGAAAGGGCCGCCAATGCAGAAACCCATCACGGCGAACTTGTCGATCCCCAGATGATCCATCAGGCCGAGCTGGTCGTCGGCATAGGATTCCCACGGCCGCTCCACCTCAACAGGGCCGGTGGACTGGCCGCTGGGGGCGTTGCGCAGGTCCGCCGTGATGCAGCGATATTCTCCCTTGAACTCTTCGACCGCATTAAAGGGCGAGTTGCCGGTAAAGAACGAGATGGTCGAGTTCAATCCTCCACCCGGAATCAGTAACAGAGGGAAACCGGAACCGGCCTCCTCATAGTAGATGCGAACCGGGCCTTTTTCATAGAACTTGCCAGTCCCTTTCTTGCCCGGCTGCTGAGCAAGCGCGTGCGGCACGGCGGCGGTTGCCGCTGCCGCAGCTCCCGCTGCCAGTATGGTGCGTCTGGTCGAACCCATAATCGGCGTCCTCCTTTATCATCGGCCGTGATCGCAGGTGCGCGACTCGAAGCCCCAGCGTGCCGCGCGCAAGATTGTGATGCGTTAGTGGAACAGCAGCATAGCACAGGTTCTTTTCGAGAATCTTTTCATCGGCTGACCCGCGGACAAACATCGCCGCCGGTTCCGGGAGGGCGTGAGCAACATGAGACGCGTATCGAAGTATGAGCGCGATGAGTGGGGCGCAGAACCTCGCCGTTATGGATTTTTCTTTGTCTGAGTGGACTCTATTCGGCTATCGACGGTTCTCATTAATAAACTGGCCAGACTGATCATTTCGGCCGCCTCTTTAGGATCGTCGAGAGTTCTATGTCGATGGCTCGAAGGATTTGTGAAAAGCCCGACGGCACCTGCAAAGAAGGCAAGCATTGCCTGGCGTTCTGCTTCGGGTAACGCAGTGTCTGTCAGCGGTCCGGAATTGTAATCGAAGGCCTTTTTGATGAGATCCGTTCCTATATCCGTTGCTTGAAATCCACCTGCCGTTCGCACTGCAGCTTCAACCTCTTTGAAAGCCTGAAACACAGCGGTTTCGTATTCGCCGCGGACAAAGTTGGGCCATACGCGATCAGCGATAACAGGATGAAGTGATTCCTTCGGAAGGATGTTTGACTTTCGATACGCCTCGAGGTCTTGACGGCCCTGGAGCCTTTTGCCACGCCGTGAAATAAGATACGTGTCGCCCTTTGTTCCGATCAGAAGACCTTCGCGAACAAGCCACGCCCACGCTTCAAGGAGTGCACTGTTAACCGCGTCTTGTTTGTAGTGGGCCCGCATTCTGGACATGAAATTGTCCTGACGCAGATCCTGAGAATTGCCGGTTGAAAGACTTTCGAGAAGAAATCCACCCAATGCTTCCGGCTCTAATTCCAAAACGGAATCTGCCGTCGGGAGGGTTTCTGTGAGGTCCGTTCCCGTGGCCGGTTCGGGCTGTTTTTCAGGCTGCCTGGTGGGAGGCGGTGCGTTTGCACGAATCCAGCGGTCGCCCTGTTCGTCGATTATCGAGCCGTCCTCGATCCTTGCTTTCGAGGTGGGTCTTTGAGCAACGAAGAGTGTAATTTCACCGCCATTGACTTCGTACGTGCCGATAATCTGGGAACCTTCAAAGAGAACATAATTCCCATTGGGTCCCAACTCCAGGTAATACGAACTGCTTTTCGCGTGAACGTACTTTCCAGCTATCTGTGCGTATTGGTCGTCGTTACGATTCGAAACATTCGTGGGTTGTCTCGGCACTATTGAAGGCACTGCTTTTACCTCGTCGGCAATTTCCAGGTTGGCGTGTTCAAAGAAATTCTACCTGGCATTTCAGCTTCGTATCCACCGAATCTTTGCGGGCGAAATCTTGCGACCGGCAGCGTGCTACAGTCGGGTATGCGCTTGCGATCACTTCTTTCTCTACTCGTCACGCTGGCCGTGTTGCTCGCCGACGCGAATGGGCCAGCCGTAGCGCAGTCGCCCAGGGTCGATTCCATTTTTCACATCACCCCGCTGCGTCCGGTCGACGAACTGCAAAAGGAAGCCCTCGCGGCGCAGCCACCAAAGGAGACCGGTGATTTCCGCCAGCCCGATCTGGTTGAGCTGATCACACTTGATCCAACCATCAAGCTCGACATCCGCTATGCGACGACGAACAATTTTCTGAGCACGGCGATGTACTCGCAGGCAAGGGCATTTCTTCAGCGGCCGGCGGCGGAAGCGCTGGTGCGCGCCAACGCGGCGCTGCGTGCCAAAGGCTACGGCTTGTTGATTTATGACGGCTACCGTCCATGGTATGTGACCGAGATGTTCTGGGAGGCATACCTAACGACAAGAAG
>CAVTWA010000026.1:0-27270 GCA_963738025.1 uncultured Acidobacteriota bacterium
TAGGACAGGCGTCCGAGACCAGTGGCGAAGCTGGAATATCGAAAAACCTGCCGTGATCGTTGGTGAAAAGCGCGAATATCTGCGTGGCGAGGTCGTTATAAAAGAAGTCAACCAGACCGTCGTTGTTAAAGTCTTTGGCGTCAGACCCCATTCCATTAACGGCGACTCCATCGTCGTTGAAAGATACCCCGGTATCTGACTCCTTCGCGGATTCGGCCGCTGCCCTGGTTGATGAACAAGAAGTTTCGTTCCGTATCATTGACGACAAAGATGTCCGGCTTACCATCATTATTGACATCGGCTATGGACAGGCCCATTCCTTTGCCGCGGGCCTGACCGAGACCCGATTGTTCCGTGACATCCTCGAATTTGCCCTTTCCGAGGTTGTAGAGCCGATTTGCTGAACGCTCACGTAGCGGGTAGGACTGCAATAGATTTCGCGCTTGAGAGAGTCGGCGCATTGGTAGTCTGTGTCGGGGGTCCAGATCGTGTAGTCAGAGACCACAAGGTCGGGCAGACCATCATTGTCGTAGTCAAACCATGCCGCAGCCACACTGAGCGTATTGGCAGGCTTTGCGATGCCGGATCCTTTAGTCACATCGGTGAATGTTCCATTGCCATTGTTATGCAGCAGCGTGTTGACGCCTGCGTTGGCAAGGAAGAGATCGGTGTAGCCGTCATTGTCATAATCGCCGGCGGCGACACCGATGTTATAGCCCGAGTCGCCACCGCTCAGACCGGCTGCTGACGTACGGTCTTCAAATACACCGCCGCCTACATTCTTCAGCAGCGAGTTCTTAAACGCCGCGGATTTCTTCATCGACGGTAGTTCGGCTCCATTGGTCAGAAAGATGTCCATTTTGCCGTCGTTGTCGTAATCGAGTATGGCTACGCCGCCGGACATCGGCTGAATGAAGTATTTGCGGCCGCGATAGTCATTGTGCGTGACGTAGTTGAACTGGTAGACTTTGGCGCGACGTCCGTATAGTTCGACCGAGGCTGTTGTGCTTGGAGTGTTCGGTACGAGATAGCTAGGAAGAAAAGAGAGAGAAGAATTGAGGCTATGAAAACCGTTTTTCTCAACGTACGAGTGACCCTTTAAAGCAGAAACCTGCTCTCCTTGCATTACTGCAAGGAGAGCAGGTTTAAGAGCCGATCGTCAGAAGTTAATGCGGGCCGAAAGTTGGATCTGGCGCGGCTGGTTTCCCGCGCTGGTAATCATACCGGCAACTCCGCACTTCCAATCGAGGACTGATAGTTGCCGAAGCCGCGGATGTTAAACGCGTTCTGAGCTTCGGCGCGAATTTGAACAAATCTTCCGGGCGCGTCGCCGATTGGGAAATTCTTCATTAGAGACAGGTCCCACTGTTCAAAGTGAGAGTTGCGGTAGGCGCTGTCCGTTGGGGGCAGATTGCCCGACACAAAGACTTGCGCGCCGACGACTTTGGCTGGATCCAGACGGCGGACGCTGGACGTCGTGATCGGATCGACCGCCGAATGCAGCACCTGCGAATTACTAGTATAGTTCGCAGGCGTCAGGTTGTGATCGGTGGCGTAGCTGCCCCATGTCTGATTGATCTTGATGCCGTTGTTGACGTTGCTGGTCGTGCTGCCGGTCAGAGTGATCGGGGCACCGGAGTGATAAGCCCAGTTACCAGCCAGCTGCCAGCCGCCAACTACGTAGTCCAGCGCTTTCTCGCCAAAACCGGTGGGTTGCCCATGAAGCGACGACCTTCACCGAAGGGCAGCACATAGGTGTAGGCGATGTTCAGGCGATGAGTCTGGTCGAGTGTGCTGAGACCATAGACGCAATGGAAGGCAACACCGACTGAGCGGTTTTGCCACCGGTACCGTCGGGGCCGCCGACGTCATCCATCGGCTTGCTCATTGTGTAGTTCACCAGAATCTGCATGCCCTTCGCCAGCCGCTGCTCCACTTTCACGATCAACGCATTGTAGATCGAGCGTCCTTCGTTGATGCCGGAGACCTGAACACGTCCGTAGTACGGATAGTTGTATTCCAGCAAGCCAAGCTGCTGCATACTCCCGGTAATGGTCGTTTCCGAGCGTTTCGCCGGCGTTCGGAGAAGCAATCGACTGCTGCATGGGGGCGGCATATTGCGGAACCAGCAGGTTGGCCGGATAGTGACTGATCGTATCGGTGGCCAGCAACCAAGACCACGATTGGCGGAGTAACCAACTTCGAGCAGGGTATCCCACGGAAACTGACGCTGAACGTTAAACGACCAGTCGTATTCGCGGGGCATATGTAGGTCGGCCGAGACGACGCTGGCCCCGGGATCGAGCGAGCTCTGCTGATTGATCGTCAGATGTCGCGAGTAAGGCGGAGAACATCGATGCAGCGGGAACGGATTTGCCCAGGTCGAAATGTAGTGACGCCGCCGTCGGTGGAGGCATGCCAGCCGGCGAACGCCTGATCGGAAAGCGCGACGTTCGAGTTGGCCGGTCGCGTAGCTGTTCGGGTTGCCGGTGGTGCCAAGATACATCTTGCCACCGAAGGCCCGGAATACGGTCTTCTTTCGAGCTGGTAGGCGAAGCCAATACGGGGAGCGAACTGAAAGTTTGCTCGGGGTCTGCGGCGATGCGGGCTGGAAATTCGGGCTGCTCAGCGATATGCACTGCCCCGGGATCGGAACTGTCCGGTCATGGCCCAGTCGGGAACCGGGGTATTCGCTGGCAACCCCGCCTTGTGCCATCGGCCGCGAAGCTGTAGCCGGGATACCGGGAACAGCGAAGGATGAGCCGGATCCCAGAAGTAAAGTCTGTCGTAGCGCTCGGTGGTGGGACGTTCGTCATCCCAGCGCAGGCCGAGATTCAACGTAAGCTTCTGATTCGCTTTCCAGTCGTCCTGGACAAAAGGCGCCCACGTAATTGGTGTTCATGTCGCGCGGTGGGTTTGAGCCACGTTGTTCGGTCGTTGATACCCAGCAGGAAGCTGGCCATACCCTTGATGCGTCCTTCGTTGGCGCCGAATCCCCAGTCGCCCTGGAATACTGGAAGACGGGGTCGGTCATAAAATTGAGCAGTTGTGGAGCCGCCGGCGTTCGAGAAATTATCGTAGTAGCGGCGGTATTCGTCTCCGGCTTTCAGCGTATGTTTGGCGAGAACCTTGGTCGCCGATCCCGGCGAACATATAGCTGGTGGAGTTGGTGACTACCTGCGAGCCCGGCTGTGCCATAAGCCGTGCCACTCATAAAGGTATTCGCTGATGTTCGGGATTTCGTTATCCGAGATACTCTTATAAATCGCAGGGAAGGAAAGAATTACTCAAAGTCCCGCCGCATGGGCCGCTACCGTCAGAATCGGCTGAACGTCGCGGAGTTCGGAAGTCGACGAATCATCGGTCGGACTTGCAGTCCAAGTGTAGTTCAGGTTTGCGCTGAAGCCGCCGTTGCTCTGGTGACGCCGCTCGTGTAGAGCGGCGTATCCATCGTCGGCGTAGAGGCTGGTTGGAACCATAGGTCGCGTACCGGAAAATATGTGTTGGTGATCGGTCAGGTTGTGATCGAGGCGAACACCAAAGCGGTAATTGTTGATCGAGCTCGCGGAAGCGAAAGCCGTAATTATTCAGGTTCGCTGCTTTGGCGACCGAGGGCCGGTTTGGCATCGGGATCAGGTCCAGAATCGCCATTGACACGGGCGAAATCAGGCTGGCCGGAACATGCTACCGTCGCCTCCCAGCAATCCGAGACGTTCATATAGTCCGGCTATTGCCGCTGGTCGACCAGACTTGACGGACCGAATCGGATCGTACGTCGGGTAATCTTGCCCTTATAGGAGCTCTGGCTCAGGTCTCCAGCCTCTTCCGGCGGCATTCGGTACGCTGTTCAGGTCGATGTACCCGCCTGGGTCTTTTCAAATATTCGTTTTCGACGAAGAAGAACGTCGTTACTTGCCGTCGTAAATTGGGGGATCCGGACCGGTCCGCCCAAGTAAAACCGTAAATCGTTTTGCCGGAAGTGAGCCTTTTTGTGTTATGGCGTTTTGGTCCCACGCGTTGGCGTTGAACATGTCGTTAAACATGTACTCGTACAGGCTGCCGTGATATGGTTCGTCCCGACTTGGTGACGAGAGTCACGTAGCCGCCGGAGATACGGCCGAATTCGGCGGAGATACCGGAGGTGACAACCTTAAATTCCGCGACAGCGTCCATCGAGGGAGTCTGATTGGTCAGCCGTTCCCTGCCCGCTGTTCACCACGCCACCATCAACGTAGTAATCGACGCTACTGGTACGGCCGCCGTTGATGGCAGCGGTGGAAGTTCCCTGCCGGTGGCGGGGTTGGCGGCATTGGCCGCGCCACCGGAGACATCGCCGGCCAGCGACAGCAGCGCGAACAGATTGCGGTTCAGCTGCGGCATATTGCTGATGAAGTTATTGTTGATCATTTCGCCGGCCTGCGTATCTTCGGTGCGGAGCAGCGGTGACTCGGCCGAGACGGTGACCTCGTCAGTGGCCGCCCCGACTTTCAGAGCCATGTTCATCACCAGCCGGTCGCCGACGTGCAACTGGTCGGAGGGCCTGAAGGCGCCTGAAGCTCAACGAGCTCCGCCGAAACCACATAGGTACCCGGCAACAGACTGCCAAACAGAAATTTGCCGTCTTCAAGACTGATGGCCGTTACAGCGACGCCCGTCTGGGTGTTCGTAACGGTTACTGTCGCGCCCGGAATAACAGCTCCGAACTGCTCAGTGATCAGACCGCCGACCGACCCGGTGCTCTGTGCCCATGAACAAACGGAACAGAGCAGCAAGAGGCCGATGGCCATCCCCAACTTGTTTCTCCACATGTTCACCCCCAAAATTTCAACCAATCGTTTTCCATACCGCCCACAACCTGTAGTACAGGCTAGGAGCGGTTTTTTTTACTTAACGACAGCCGCGTTTTGCGCCTATTTAGGCAATGGTTTGCCTGCTACGTTCGCGGCTTCAACCGCGGCCCGATCACGAACCACATTAGGATTTGCACCTCGGCCGCCCGCATTGGCGTTCGCCTTAGCGCGCCGGCCGGAGCGTGGAGACATTTGCGGTAGCCGGTCCGCCGCCACGCCCGCCACCACCTTGGCGGACCACGGGCTACGTACAGCCACCAATCGACGCGGTCCTGACTCAGGTTCAAATTTCCGTGCTGGGTGAAGCCGGTGGGGGGCACCAGGTACGCCGATTTTCCGGCATGTCACGAATCTCACTTCCCAAGAGGACACGTCGTACCCGGCGTGAACTTGGTCCAGATTTCCTCGGTCCCGGTCCGTGGGTGTGGGGGGCCGACATCGCTCGAGGCTGCAGCATCACGATGATACATTCGTTCGCTCTGGAAGAGCCCGTCCGCCGCGCTGAAAATACATTTGGAGGTATTGTTCCAATGGACGTTCTCTTCGCAGTAAGGAAGCAAGGCGGTTCACGCACCACCAAGCGCTGTACCGGGCGTCGCCTGGCTGGTCCAGGTCAGCATGACCATCGTCGAGCGGCTTATCCGACGTATTGATAAAGCGATGGGGCACGTTCGGCGGAGCAAGATCGCGATGCCTTCGCGCAGATCCCAGTACATTTTTCCATCGTCCAGAGTGCCCTGCCCGCTCTTCACGTAAAAGAAGAACTCTCCGGCAGCGTGGAAGCGGCGTACGATTCCCGCCAGGAGAGTGGCAACCGAGAGATCTTTTCGATACTCCAGCACCGCGCCGGACGGCCCCGGGCTGTAGGGATCGCCTGCACGCAGAATCGAGTGCGTCGACAGGTGCCGTGCGACAGATGAACAGGTGAGTTTTCGGCGAACTGCCAATGAAGCGGTCGATATCCACGCCGGCCACCTCGTTGCTCCGCTCGATGTTGTTGCTTACATTTCCAACGCCGCCGCCACCGCCGCCACCTCGGCCTCCATTACCACCTGGTTGTGCCGCTCCCGTACAAGCCGCGGGCTGCTGACTCCAAGCCGTACTCGTCACCGTCACCGCCAAGGCCATGCAAAGTAACCAACGCTTCATAGATCCTTCCTCCGATAGTGGTCTCGCGACCTAAGGCAAGCGAAACCGTTAGTGATACCTGCCTTCATGTCAATCCAGCCTTCGATTCCAAAGTTCTGGATCGGTTCGCCGGTCTTCGCATTGAGCGCCATCAGACGGCCGTTGGTGGTGTCGAAGAAAATCGTCGCGGGAGATCGCGCATCCCCCGGCCAATATTCGACGCCGCGGGTAGACGCGTTAGCGCCGTTGATCCGGTAGGTCCAGATCTCTTTGCGTTTTCCGGATCGAGCGCGACCACACGATTGTTCGGTGTCGGCAGATACATGATTCCATCAACGATGATCGGCGTCGCCTCGGACTTTTGCCCGCCACCGCCGCCACGCCCACCGGCCGCTGCAGGTTCTGCAGTCGGGGTCGTCGGCGTCATGTGATAGGTCCATGCGCGAACAAGTTTCGAAACGTTATTCGTATTGATTTGTTTAAGGGGTGAGGGTCGCGTGCTTGCCGCGTCGTGGCCATATGTCGGCCAATCTTTCTGGCCAAACACCGGAGTAGGCCAGTGATTACGAGCACGCTGCTGATGAACATCGAAAGCCGGTACGCCATTGTACGAAAAACTCCTCATCCTACGAGTGTTCGCGATCGTGTTGGCGCAAGACTAACAAAACCTGTTCTACAGGTCAACACGGTTCACGCATCGTAATTTTCAACGTCTTTGCCTTCTCCGAGGGCTACTCCTGAAATTCAGCGATGGGTTCTACGCGCCTCATAAGAAGGAACCCGACAAGCAAAGCGACGGGCATAAGCATGGTCAATCCGACGAAGACAATCGTGTAATTGTGTGTGCTATTGATAATTGCACCGACCGCCCACGTGCTGATCATCGATCCGATTGTGGATCCGGTTCCAGCAATGCCGTAAACGGACGCCACCGCCCTGGAGGAAAGTAATCGCCGGGTAGTGAGTGCACCGAGATGGACCAGAAGATCCAGAAAAAGATCGACACGGAAATCATCGTGATGGTCCAGAACAGGGAATGGCTCAAGACTGCCAGGATCGCCATGGGAGAAAACATCACAGCCAGCGTCATCATTGTCTTTCGCGTGCGGTTCACGCTCCAGCCTGCTTTTTCCAGGCGAAAAGACATGTAGCCGCCACCGAAATTGGAGACATCGGCGACCAGGAACGGAATCCACGCGACCAGACCGATTCCGGCCAGTATCCAGCCCCCGTTCACGGGTGAGAAATTCCGGAATCCAGAAGACGAAGAAATACCAGAGAGGATCCGCCAGGAAGCGGCAGAAGAACACGGCCCATGTTTGCCGGTAGCGAAGCAAGTCCCGCCAGGGAATGTTGTTACTTGCGGATGCCTGTTGGTGATCTCTGAGTTCCATGCCGGGATGGGTCCAACGGAAGAACTGGAACGCCACAACCCAGGCAAAACCCAGCGCGCCGGTGGCAACAAACAGGCGCGCCAGCCCCAACGATAGTAATTGCCGCAACGAGAGGCGGTGCGATCATGGCGCCGAGGCTGGAACCGCTATTACAGATGCCGATAACGAACGTTCGCGCTTTGGCCGGTACCCAGGTTGCAGCCGCTTTGGCAAACGCCGGCCAGGCGCCGGCCTCGCCAATGGCCAGCAATCCACGAAAGGCTCCAAGACTCCACAGTCCTCGCGAGAGGGCGGTCAAAATTCCTGAGAAGGACCACCACCCCACAGCTAACGTGAGTCCGCGGCCGATTCCCAATCGGTCCAAAGCCCAGCCGGCGAAAGCATAGGCAATGGCGTATACCGCGAGAAACGAATTGAGGATCGCGGCATATTGCGAATTGCTGAGATGAAACTCGCCGCGAATTGTAGGGGCGAGTACGGAAACCACCTGGCGGTCAATGTAGTTGATCGTGGTCTCACCCAGGAGCAGTACGACCAGCACGACCAGTGCTGCCCGCGTCAATGTCGCTCCATTTTGGCGCGTCTCGACCGCAGAATCCTTGTTCCCAACCAGCACACGCCCTCCTAACACAATCGCTAAACGGGTTATCGGAATTGATGGGCTTTCTCGGCCAAAAACGGATCGGATGATACACTAACCTATCTAACAGGTAAAGAGATCGCATGGAAAATCGGGCAGCCCTGAAAGACAAACGGAAACGGGGTGCGGCACGATGGTTCGCCGTCGGAGTTCTACTGCTGCGCTCGCCGCCGGCTTACCTGTGCTGCGAGCGCGGCAGAATTTGCCTCAGGTTGCATATCCGGCAGCTGACGCGGGTGTCCAGTCCTTAGCCGATCGGGCCAGGGAGCAACAGGCGAGAGGCCGACCAGTTTCAGATGAGGCACGATTTTCATTTCACGGATCGGATCTCCGAGAGTGGAATTACTTTCGTCCATCGAATTGTGGACGACGCCGGACTTTCTTATAAAGCAGTTCACTATGATCACGGAACGGTCTGGCCATCGCCGATGTCGATGGCGATGGTCTATATCGACATCTACTTCCTCAACCAGGCCGGACCTAACGAATTGTGGAAAAACCTGGGCGGGGGGAAGTTCAGGAATATTACGGCTGAAGCCGGAGTAGGTGTAGACGGCCGCATCAGCGTGGGGGCGTCGTTTGCCGACATCGATAACGATGGCGATCCCGACCTGTATCGTCACCACCGTCCGAGGCGGAAACCTCCTCTTTGAGAATGACGGCCACGGGCATTTTCGCGACATCACGCACGGCGGCAAACCTCGAGCACGTGGCCATTCTTCGGGCAGCGTACTTTCCTCGATTACAACAACGACGGTTTATTGGATCTCCTGGTCTGCGATGTCGGGCAGCGTACACCGGCAACGCCAAGGGGCGCAGAGGTCAGCCTTTGTCGGACTCCCCGACGCGTTCTCCGGCCATATGTACCCGGAGCGTTTTGAGCATCCGGTTCTGTATGAGAATCTGGGCGAACGGCAAGTTCCGCGACGTAACAGCCGCCATGCATCTGGAATCCGATGGGATGGTGCGGCGACGCGCTCATTTGCCGATCTTGAACGAAGACGGCTGGCCCGATGTCTACTCCTCAACATGATGGGCTCAAATCACTATTTCGAAAACCAGCAGGGGCAAGCGGTTCGTCGAGAAGACCCTCAGTATTTCCCAAGACGCTCCTGGGGCGCGATGGGCATCAAGTTCTTCGATTTCGATAACGATGGCCGCCTGGATCTGCTGGTCACCGATATGCACTCGGATATGTTCGTGGAGTTGGCTCCCGACTGATGAAAAGAAAAAGCGGTCGACGCACCCTGCCGACAAGGTTTTCTGATGGGAACGCGGATCAATTTCATTTTCGGCAAATCGCCCTTTATCACAACCTGGGCGGCGGCAAGTTTGAAGAAGTTTCGGATGGGCACGGAGTTGAGAACTACTGGCCTTGGGGTCCCAGTATCGGTGACCTCAACGCCGACGGGTGGGACGACATTTTTATTGCCTCATCCATGAATTTTCCGTTTCGTTACGGCATCAATTCTCTGTTGCTGAACGACCACGGCGCGCCAGTTCGTGGACGCCGAGTTTGTGCTCGGAATCGAGCCTCGCAAGGACAATCGCACGCACGCGCCGTGGTTTGAACTCGATTGCGCACACATCCCCGCCGACCCACGCGGCCTCATGCATCAGATCTGCGAAGGCCGCAGCGACAGGATAACGGTCATGGCCCCACTCGGCAGTCGCTCCAGCGCGATCTTCGATCTGGATCAGGACGGAGATCTGGACATCGTCACCAACGAATTCAACTCCGCGCCACAGATTTTAATGAGCGATCTCGCCTCGCGACGGACCATTCATTGGTTGAGTATCAAGCTCGAAGGGACGTCTTCCAATCGCGACGGCCTGGGTGCCACCGTCCGAGTAACAACTCCGACGCGAACCTATATGAAATATAACGATGGAAAATCCGGTTACCTGTCGCAAAGCTCCTTGCCTCTTTGGTTCGGCTTGGGCGAAGACACTTCCGTGAACCGGATTGAAATCAACTGGCCCGCCGGACGCCGGCAGGTTGTGACGCAGGACTTGGGGATCAATCGCGTGCTGCACCTGAAGGAACCGGCACGCTAATACGTTGTTTTACCGCCCCGAACCCCGCCTGATCGGCTTTTTCGCTTCGCAAAAAGCAGCCGATAGTGTATTAACCTGTCTAACAGGTAGAGAGGTGCGAAATGCACAAATGGGAAGCGCTGTCGAAGATCACAAAAACGGGTTTGGTCGCGGTGGTGCGAGCGCCATCGGCCGAGGATGCGGA
This sequence comes from uncultured Acidobacteriota bacterium, assembly GCA_963738025.1. Lineage (GTDB taxonomy): Bacteria > Acidobacteriota > Terriglobia > 20CM-2-55-15 > 20CM-2-55-15 > 20CM-2-55-15. The sequence goes on from CAVTWA010000026.1 coordinate 10,255, forward strand.
AAAGATCGTCGGGGCTTGCGCAGAAGGTGGTGTCACCGCGATCGAAATCACCTTTACGGTACCGGGGGCGCATGAAGTCATCGCTGGATTATCCGGTCGCTTCTCCAACGACCGGCTGTTACTCGGCGCCGGAACCGTGCTCGACGAGGAGATGGCGCGCATCGCGATTTTGTCGGGCGCGCAGTTCATCGTGAGCCCTTCTCTCCACCCGGGCACCGCGCAACTGTGCCGCCGTTATCAGATTCCTTATATGCCAGGTGCTGGTACGGCCGGTGAGATTCTGCGTGCGATGGAGGAAGGAGCCGACATCGTCAAGGTATTTCCGGGCGAGGTCTTGGGCCCCGCATTTGTGAAGGCGATTCTTGGACCGTTGCCCCACGCGCCTTTGATGCCTACCGGTGGTGTGGCGGTTGAAAACGCGGTGGACTGGATTCGCGCCGGCTGCGTTGCGCTGGGAGCCGGCGGCAACCTGACGGCGGGCGCGAAAACGGGAGATTACGCACGCATCACGGAGACGGCGCGACAGTTTCTTGCCAAGATCCAAGAGGCGAGGAGCAAGTAGGAATGTCAAAGACGACCATTACTTTCGGCGAGATCATGCTACGCCTGTCGGCGCCCGGCTCGGAGCGTTTGTTCCAAAGTCCAGAGCTTGTGGCCAATTCGGCGGAGGAGAAGCCAACGTTGCCGTATCTCTCGCCGGCTTCGGCTTGCCTGTCTCCTTTGTCACCGTTTTGCCGGAACAGAATCCAATCGCAGAGGCTGCGATCGCCGACTTGCGCAAGCATAGTGTCGATATCGTCCCCGCATTGTCCGAGGCCCCGGGCGGATGGGAATTTACTTTCTCGAGCCGGAGCGAACCAACGGCCTTCCAAGGTGGTTTATGACCGCCAGGGAAGTTCCATCGCAATTGCCGGCCGGGATAGTATCGATTGGGAACGGACGTTCGCCGGCGCCGGCTGGCTTCATGTCACCGGAATCACACCGGCGTTAAGCGAAGGCGCTGCCGCCATGACCCCGGAAGCCGTAAAACGTGCGCGGGCCGCGGCATGACGGTTTCCTCGATCTGAATTACCGCAAGAACCTGTGGAAAAGGGGCCAGCCGGCCTCGAAGGTCATGGGCGAGCTGGTCCGCGAAATCGATATTGCCATCGCTAACGAGGAAGACATTCAAAACTCTCTGGGTATACAAGCTGCAGTCGATGTTCACGCTGGCGCATCAGATCCTGCGTGCTATGAAGCGTTAACCAATAGTGTTTTGAACCAATACCCGAACCTGCGAATGATCGCAGTCACCATGCGGGAGTCGATCAGCGCGAACCACAACCGATGGTCGGCGTGCCTGAACACGAGAAAAGAGTTTTTGCTGAGCCAGGTTTACGATATCAGCGATATCGTCGATCGGGTCGGCGCCGGCGACAGCTTTGCAGCCGGCTTAATTTATGGACTGCAAAGTCTTAGGGGCGAGCGTGACATTCTGGAATTTGCGGTGGCGGCGAGTTGCTGGAAACACTCGATTCCCGGTGACTATAACCGGGTGAGCGTCAGCGAAGTGACCGACTTGCTGCGCAACGGGGGCTCCGGCCGCGTCCAGCGATAGGCGGCTTCACGTCCTACCTTTCTTGACCCGTCTTACAGGTGGTTGCTAGAATTCGGCGTCCTGATTCAGCGGCGGAAGGAGATCGAAGTGAACAACCGTTCGTTGGGATTCGGTGTGGCGATTCGCCGACACCCGAAAAAGTGATAGCCGAACACATTGCCGCCCTGAATGCCTGCGACTGGAACCGCATGATGGCACAGTACGACGACGACATCGTGTTTCTGTCGAAAGATGGCGGCATCGTCAGCGGGCGGCAGGCGATTGGCGATATGTTCACCAAGGCGCTGCAGCCTCCGGCGAAGGGCGGCCAGTGCGGTACGAAGCTCATTGCTGAGAAGACGATTGTGGTTGGCAATACGGTGAACGTGATCTGGCGGTGCGAGGCACCGTTTTTTGCCTCGAGCCCTACCGTGGATCGGAAGCCTTTGAGACGCGCAATGGATTATTGGCGGCGCAGGTTACCACGTGGGACCCGAGCGCGATCAAAATGAAAAAGTAAAAGGCGTGAGAGCATGAAGCGTTTGACTCCCTTGATTCTTATGGGTTCCGTTTTGATTTTAGCGGGTAGCGCTCCGACCGCCACGGCGCAGCAAACGAAACGTGCTGAGCGCGAGACTTACACACAGGCGCAATTCGATGAGTTGTTCAAACAGATCTCCAAACTGGGACGCTGGGGTAAGAACGACCAGCTTGGCACGCTGAACCTGATCACTCCGGAACGCAAACGCGAAGCCGCCAGGCTGGTGCACGAAGGAGTTTCAGTTTCGCTGGCTCGCGATCTGAGCACAGAGAAGACGATCGATAATCCGGACCCTTTCCGGGACACGATGACTCTAGGTGTGGACAGCAAGTTCAACATGGACACCTACACCGTGAGCTTCCATGGGTTCGTGTTCGCCCATATCGATGCCCTTTCACACACGTACTATAAGGGCCAGCTCTATACGGATTTCCGGACACATCCATTACCGAAAAAGGTGCCGGCGTTCTCGACACGGCAGTGTTTCACGACGGCATCGTGGCGCGCGGAGTGCTGGTCGATATCCCGTGGCTGCGCGGCTTAGCGTATCTCGATAAAGATGGGTTTATCACGGCGCACGATCTGGACCTTTGGGAAGCAAAGACGGCGGTGCATATCCAATCGGGAGATGCGGTGGTAATTCGCACCGGCCGTTGGGCGCTCCGGGACGCGAAGGGTCCCTGGGACATTGCGAACGCAGCGGCGGGCCTGGATCCCTCCGCGATGGTCTGGCTACACAAACGCGACGTAGCGGTTCTGGTGAGCGACGCGGCGCATGATGCGATTCCCTCAGCGGTTAAGGATGTGGACTTTCCGATCCACGTGCTTGCGATCGTGGCGATGGGAATGCCGCTGGCCGATCAGTGCAACCTCGAAGACATTGCACGCGAGTCACAAAAGCTGAAGCGGCAGACCTTCCTGCTGACCATTGCCCCGCCCCGAATCAAGGGCGGGACCGGCGCCCTGGCTAATCCGATCGCCATGTTCTGAACTCGGCGTCTGTCCAACTACCGGTTGTGACTTTTAGCGGTAGAGGCAAGTTGCAGCGCGTTTTTGGCTTCCTCGAAGTGAAGCGCCATCAGTTTGCGGGCAACAGATGGTTGCTGAGCTTCGATCGCTTCGACGATAGCCTGGTGCGTATCCACGATATTCTCGATCTGCGCCAGCGTTGATCGACTGCGCAAACCGGTTCGAATGGACGATTCCAGCGACCCGTGCAGAGTCCGACTGAAAATTTCGAATAGCGTGTTTCCGGTGGCTTTCCCGATCAACTGGTGAAAACGGACATCGATGCGGGCGAAACGGTCGTGGTCGTTCAGCGTTTTGCGCATCCCTTCCACCGCCTTTTTCAACCCCTCAATGTGTGCTGCATTCCGATGAGTCGCTGCCAATTCGGCAGCATGAACCTCGACGGCGAAACGCAATTCGAGGACATCTTCGACCGACACCTGCTCGGTTGAGAGCGCATGAACCAAAAGTGGAGTGAAGGCCGCATGGCTAACCTCACCCACCCGTGGAGAACGGCCCATCGCGATCTCCAGGATCCCTGCCGTCCGGAGGGAGTGATACGCCTGGCGAACCACACCACGACTGATCCCAAGCTCACCACTGATCTGCACTTCCGATGGAACTCGATCGCCCGGCTTGAGGTCGTTGTCCTGGATGTGCTTGACCAGATATCGTGTCACTCGTTCCGAGAGGTTGTAATCTTGTCGGATGGGGACTTTCATGAGCTTAGTCTACCCTTACTTGTGCATCTGAGAAACCGGCAATTGGCGGATTGAACGGTCGCCGTTGAAGATTTCACAATACATGGCGCACATTGGAGTTCACCGGATTTGTGCCGATGCCCAAAGCCAGAACGATGACGGCTACCAACGAAGCCCGGACTGCGCCGGAAGGTTCGTAAGGCTTAAAATAACATCTGGCATACCTCGTTATCACTGCGCCTGTGAAAAAAGGTTTCAAAGTGGAACGCTGGACGAATCTCATATACTTAACAGCTATGAAACTCACCATCATCCTTGCCTTGATGTCTGTGGGCGTGCTGAGCATTTCCGTCATCGCGCAGGAGCGCGACCGAGCCAAGATTCCCGACAAGTTCAAATGGAATCTGGCGGACCTTTATCCGAACGAGCAGGCATGGCGTGCGGCGAAAGATAAATTGTCGGCAGAACTGCCGCAGATGCAAGCGTATCAGGGGAAGCTCGGTTCATCCGCCAGCACCTTGGCCGACGCACTGGAGAAATCGTCTCAGTTCGATAAGGAACTGTCCCGCCTCTACGTTTATGCCGAGTTGCTATCCGATCAGGACACACGAAATGCAGCCGCACTCGGAATGAAACAGGAAATGACGCAGCTGGTGGCGCAGGAAGGGGCCGAGAATTCGTATATCGAGCCGGAAGTTTTACATTTCGAAAAAGGAAAGATCGAGCGCTTCATCCAGGGCGGACCACGTCTCAAAGTCTATCGTTTCTACCTTGAAGACATCGCGCGCCGGGCGCCACACACCTTGAGCGCCGCCGAAGAGAAGCTGCTGGCGGATCTCGGTCCGTTGGCCAGCGTGCCCTCCGATACTTACGGTATCTTTTCGAACGCCGATTTTCCTTATCCGACTGTGACCTTAAGCGATGGTAAACCCATCAAGTTGGATCAAGCCGCGTTCGCGGATTTGCGAGCTCTTCCCAACCGCGCGGATCGCGAGAAGGTCATGTCGACGTACTTCAACGAATTGGGCAAGTACAGCGGCACCTTCGGCACGACAATGAATGGCGAAGTCCAGAAGGTTGCCTCTGATGGCGAAGGAGCGAAAGTACGAATCCGCGCTGCAGTACTCGCTCGATGCTTCGAACATTCCGGTCTCCGTGTATCACCGGCTCATCGACGGTATCGACAAGAACCTTCCCGCGTTTCACCGTTACCTGAAACTTCGCCAGCGCATTCTGAAGCTCGATCAATTGCACTATTACGATCTGTACGCGCCGCTGGTAAGTTCCGTCAATCTGAGCTACACACCAGAAGAAGCGCAGAAAATGGTGCTCGCGGCAGTCGCGCCACTTGGAACGGAATACACGAGTGTGGTGCAACGCGCCTACGACAACCGCTGGATCGATCTGTTTCCGAACGATGGCAAACGATCCGGCGCATATTCGGAAGGCGGAGCGTACGACATCCATCCGTACATGTTGATCAACTACAACGGCAAATACACGGATGTCAGCACGCTGGCCCACGAGATGGGCCATACGATGCAGAGCTACTTTTCGAATAAGAATCAGCCGTACCCGCTGGCGAATTACCCGATTTTCGTGGCCGAAGTCGCCTCGACATTTAACGAAAACCTGCTCATCAACTACATGCTGAAGAACATTAAGGATGACGATGCACGGTTGTCGTTGCTCGGGAATTATCTCGAAAACATTAAAGGAACCGTGTTCCGGCAGGCGCAATTTGCGGAGTTCGAATTGCGGATGCACGAAATGGCGGCGAAAGGACAGCCGGTCACCGGAGCAGCGCTGGCCAAGTTATATCTGGATATCACGCGGAAGTATTACGGTCATGACCAGAAGGTCTGTATCGTTGACGATTACATTGCGAATGAATGGAGTTATATCCCTCATTTCTATCGAGACTTTTACGTTTACCAGTATTCAACGTCTTTCACCGCTTCCCTGGCGCTTTCGGAAAAAGTGCAAAGCGGCGATCCTGCGGCCACTCGTCGATATCTGGCGTTCCTGAGCGCCGGTGGCTCGAAATACCCGATCGATCTCCTGAAAGACGCGGGTGTAGACATGACGACCGACGAACCGCTGGACCTGACGGTCCGCGCCATGAATCGGGTCATGGACGAAATCGATGCGATTCTTGCCCGCCGGAAGATGTAATGACAATTTGGCTGTTGAACCGTTTTCTTTGTCGGCAATAAGCGGTTCGACGTAAGATCTGCTCAGCGGTGTAATATAGAGCTGTGAATTTGAAGTTCAACGCCAGGGTCGTTCTTATTCTCATTGTTGGGATCGTGGCGCTGAGCTATGTCATCGACTTTCTGAACCCGCTGACGCCCGATCCGCCCGCGATCTTGAGATCCCTGCAGTGGCAGCTGCTGGTTAGTTTCATCGTCTCGATCCTGGCGTGGAATTTTCAACGACTCGTGCTAATCCGCTTACGGCATCCGTTGCCGGAGATTCCCTTCTCCCGCCTGAGCACCAGTCCACCAGCACCTGCAGACCGTTCGTTCATTCTCGCCCTGACCTGCTCCAGATTGATTTAGAACACGGCAGCGATCCCGCCACTCGAGTTCGTTCAATCACAATGAATTGCTTGGAGCAAGTGTATGAAAGGTCTCCCGTATGGTTCCGACGAAAATCTGTTGCGATCGGTTGTTTTGTTCTTTCCCACGGCTTTGTCATTGGTGCTGTCGATCACCACGTTTGTATTAGGCGTGACATTTGATGTCATCGGGCTGCGATGGATTAGTCCGACGATCCTGCGCCTTTCCGGATACGTATTTTCGTTCGTCTTTTTGCCCCTGTCGCAGCAAAGCGGGCTGTTTAAACATTTTCAGGGACGCCAGGGCACGCACTCGGCATAGTCATCGAAGCAGTCGCTGGACTGCCAGATCAGATGCCCTTCAACAGGTGATGCCAATCCTCAAGCTCTTGTTGCGGCGAGAAGCGGGACTGCAGATTAGCCGCGGCGGCGACGAGGCTCGATAGGAAGGCTGGATCGAGCTCGGCACGATACAACATCTGCGCCAGCTGATCTGTATCTCCGAACGGGAAATAGCCGGGATAGTCTGCGCCCAGCATGCCGATGTTGCCTGAAATACGTGAACACAATATCGGCACCTCGCAAACCACGGCTTCGGCAATTGCATTGGCGCCTCCCTCCATGGCGGAGGAAAGGACGAATAAACGGCAACTCGCCAAAAGTTGGAGGGCCGCTTGGTGAGATTGCGGACCAAGCCAACGATAGCGGCTGTTCTCAAGTTCCTCGCGTTTGGCGAGTGCTTCGTACTCGCTATCGAGAATTTTTCCGGCATGAACGATGCGAATCCTGGAAATCGGCGGCAGAAGACGCGAGGCCCAGGCGGCGCGTAGCGGATCCTTCACGTCGCGCAAGTGGCTCAGAACACAAACATCAAAGCGATCCGCCGCCACGTTTGGCCGAACGTCCGGCGGGGCCGGCGGAACGGCCGACTGGTAGATAACCCGCGCTTTCGAACGAACGCTGTTGACCAGCATTTCGAGTGCGGCATCTTGCAATACAATGAGGCGATCCGCCAGCCGGAGCGAATCCTGGGCTTCTGTAGAGTTGGACAAATCATTGTAAACATCAGTGCCGGTAAGGGCAACGATCAGAGGCCTCGCAGGATGCGCACGGCGAAATCGTTCAACGCTGAGATGACTTCGGCGTGCGTGTAAGGCGATCAGCATGTCGACCGCTTCGTATTGCCACTCGGGCGCAATAAAGACCTCGTGACCGAGGTGACGAAAAATCCCTGCCCAACGAGCGGCAGTAATGCTGTTGCCGGAAATCCCCTCTTCCAGGGCATCCTTCGCCGCTGGGCTGACGATACCGATCTTCATGACTGCAATGCGCACGTCCGGAAGCCGGCCCAGATATCGCGGCGATCCGGCGTATAGAAGTTCCTATACGCCGGCTTAATCAGACGTGAGCGAGTGGACCACGCTCCGCCGCGCAGCGTTTTATGACTGCCGAACCATGGCGACGAATATTCTTTGTACGAATCTTCAGAAAAACCAGGATAAGGAAGGAAATCACTGGCGGTCCATTCCCATACATTTCCGATCATCTGGCGGCAACCCACCGCCGATTCGCCGCTCGGATGGCCACCAACGTCACAACAGCCGCCCATACTCAAGTCCAGGTTAGCGCCGGCACGCTCCGGGATTCCAAGCGCCGCAACCTCCCATTCAAATTCCGTCGGCAAACGCCTGCCTGCCCAGCGGCAATAAGCGTCAGCCTCGAACCAGCAGATATTCACAACCGGATGATGCGGTTCGGAGGCACCCAGCGATCAAAATGTCGACGCTTCCACTCCCAGGTTGCCGTGCAGCTCCAGTAGATGGGACATCTTGCATGTTCTTTTTCTCGCCAAGCCCAGCCCTCCGGAGTCCACAAATCGCGTCGCGAGTAGCCGTCATCCTCAACGAATGCTAAAAACTGCGACTGCGTCACCGGAACCCGGGCAATCTGGAAATCCGGCAAGACAACGGGATGAGTCCATTTTTCATTGTCAAAGATAAAGCCGTCTTCCGGGCCCGAACCAATGACGTATGTGCCACCGGGAACCATCGCATCACAGAACTCCTCGTCAGAAGAAGCGGCGGAGTGAGGCGAGGTGGCGGCGCCCGAGAATGCCGGCGCCGGATAACCTAGAGCTTGGCGGGTAATAGTGAAAGCTTCGTCGTGCATGTCTTCGTGAAAGACCGCGAGCAAGATGAAATAAATATCGTGTTCGTTCAGGTCTGAAGCAGCGACGACCTCCAGAGCGGCGTCTCTAGTGGCTTCGAGGTAATCGATTGTCGAAGCGCGTGAGGGAAGAGGAAGACTCCAGCGGGTGTCGTGCGACACTTTGGCCGAGTCATACCAGGCGTCCCCGTCGGGAAGCAGCGGCGCCTTTCCCCGGGCATGCCGGAGTACCCAATATTCTTGAAAATACGCCACGTGGCCAATCTCCCATAGGAATGGGTTGATGGTCCGCAACAATGGCACGTGGAGGAACGCTTCATCCGACAAATCGCGCACCAGACCGAGCGTGCGGGAACGCGCGTCAACGATCCACGCCTCAAGCTTCGCCCGGGAAAATGCGCGAAAGTCTGTCATAGGACTATTTTCTGCTAATCGCCTGCAGCCGATTCCAATTTTTCAAAATTCTATCGGGTACGTCCCTCGACCTGTTGTGTCGCCTAGACAGAAGTTAATAACTGCAAATTATATAAAGTGCATGCCGGCTTTTGCCGAAAAGTCAAAAGAGGAGATCCCTGTATGGACCGTGTTTTACTGAGCCGGCAGCCCATATGTCACCCTGATCTGACCGTTCTAGGCTATGAACTGTTGTTTCGGGATAGCGACACCGACAAGGCAAACATACGCGATGAAGACGAAGCAACCGCTCAAGTTATCGTCAACACGTTCATGGAACTCGGCCTCCAGCAGATGGTCGGCTCCCACCTCGCATTTATCAATGTCTCCAAAAACTTCCTGTTGAGCGACTTCTGTGAGGCTTTACCGGCCGACCGCGTCGTTCTGGAACTCCTGGATCCGATCGTACTGGACGCGACGTTGGACAAACGGATCGATCAACTGATCGGTATGGGGTACCGACTGGCTGTCGATGAGTTCGTTTTTCGTAAAGATTTCAACTCGTTGCTGGCGCGGGCGCATATGGTCAAATTCGATTTACTGGCGGATAACAGCCTGATCAAGGGCAACCTCGAAAGACTCGCGAAGTACAGGGCGAAACCTATAGCCGAGCGCGTCGAGACGGGGCAGCAGTTCCAGATGTGCAAGGCATATGGTTTCGAGTATTTCCAGGGCTACTTCTTTTGCCGGCCGGAGTTTGTGCAGTCGAAACGTCTGCCACTGAGCCGCGTAACGACGCTTCGATTGATCGGAAAGCTGAACGATCCCAATCTTCGCATCGATGAATTGGAAGTCGCCATCCGACAGGATCTCTCGCTCAGCTACAAGCTGCTCAAATTCGTCGGATCGGCAGCCTGCGCCGTTCGCGGACCAATCACTTCAATCCGCCATGCGGCCGTCCTCACCGGAATCGAGCGATTGAAGATCTGGGCCGCGTTGATTCTTTTTTCAGGCATCGAACAAACGATGAAGGAATTGACCACGACCGCCGTGGTACGCGCCCGCATGTGCGAAAAGCTGGCCGAGGCGATGCAGCGGCCAAACCCAGACCAGTATTTTCTTGTGGGATTGTTCTCGGTGCTCGACGCCATGTTAAACCAGCCCTTGACCGGAATTCTCGAAGCGCTTCATCTCGCACCAGAAATCAACAATGCGTTGCTCTACGAACAGGGTGAATTCGGCGAGGTTTTGAGATGCGTCAAAGCCTACGAAAGCCGATCGTGGACCGATGTTCGATGCAGCGGTCTGACCAGTGAGACAATTCGGGAATCATATGTCAAAGCGATGTCCTGGGCCATTCAAACCCTGACGGCATTCTCAACCGTGATGCCGGAAGAAGCCGTGCGTAAGGAAAACGGTAAACATCTGCGCCGGGCCTGACGCGAAACGAATTGCGATCTACAGCGGGGTTTGCCAATATAGATTGATCCAAGCTCATTCAGCTCGTTGAGGTACGGATCATGACCGAAGAATGGTTGCAACGCCTGGCCAATCAAATCAAGGATAGGGAACGCAAGCGCGCCGAGGAAGCGGCTCAAACCCGGCGCCGGGTTGAACTTCTGAAGCAAAAGGGGCCGGCGTTCTGGAAAGCGTTCTGCGATTCTCTGCAGAACAGCGTCGGCGAATTGAAGAACTTACTGGAGGGCGACGTCACGTTAATGGAAGGTCCGCTGACCTTCGGCTTCAACAGTGCCACTTCACAGGTCGATTTAGCCAAAGCCGCATTCCCAGTCGTTCGCTTCAGCGCGCTTCCAAACTTCGAGCGTGAAGTGGCGGACATTACCTACTTGCCGGCGGGAGCAACCACGCCAGCTGCACAAATGGCGTGCCAATTCCAGATTGGCGGCGATGGCCGTTTGATCATGCGTCTCGACGGTCGGGGTTTCAGCAATCCGGTCGATGCCGCTACATTCGTGATGGAACGGTTGTTTCGTGGTTCCGCCTTGCGCGCGGATGCTCAGGATTCACATCTTGGGCGGGTCGGCAGTGAGTAAGGTTTAGAGCGAGAGTTGCATCAGAACCGTATCGATCCAGCGATCGAACTTGTAGCCAACCCCTCGCAAAACGCCAGCATGTTTGAATCCTAGTTTTTCGTGAACTCTTATTGATGCGACGTTTTCCTGATCGCCGATCACCGCGATCAATTGCCGGCAACCCCATTGCCGGCACTCGGCGATTAACTGCTCAAGAAGCGTCCTGCCGATTCCGCTGCCGATAAAGTCGCGATGCACGTAGACGGAATCTTCCAGCGTGAATCGGTAAGCGATGCGCGGACGATAAAGACTGGCGTACGCGTAACCGACAACTCGATCGCGTTCCTGCGCGACAAGATAAGGCAAGCCGCGATTCACGATGTCTAAATAGCGCCTCATCATCTCATCGACATCCGGCGGGTCGATCTCAAAGGATCCGGCGCCGTGCAGCACGTGATCGGCATAGATATCCCGGATTACAGAAATATCACTATCATTCGAACGACGGATCGACAGATCACTTAAAGGCCGCTGCGACATCCCTTCACCTCGGACACCATATTTCCAATGTCAGAGTTCAAACCGCGGCTGCCGTAGCCGTTGCTGTCGCCGCCGTAGCGGCCACCCCGCACGGACCGGATGAAGGTACTGGTTTCATCGAGTGGAAGAGTGGCGACATTCGCGCAGAAGCTGTTCCACAAGCCGCCGCCGAGATAGTCCTCAACGTTGGATAGATAGAATGCCGAAACAACGCCGTCCATCTGGCGAATGTACTGGCCGACCGAACGGATCGCAGTCGCTCCGGCAAAATTACCTATCACTGGAACGATCAGATTCCGAAACTCCAGGTCCTTGATGAAATTGAAGTTTTCGTCGTCAGCGAGAAAACTACGCGACAGTCCGGTCATGTCGCTTGCAGCCATAAGCGTGGAATAGTTGGTGCCACCAAAACCGCCGCGCCCGAATCCGCCTCCGCCGCCACTGGAGCCGTAATCGATGGTGGGCCCGAAATGGTAGAAGTTCTGGTACACATATTCGATGCCGTCGATGTCCAACGAACTGAGTTTGAAGGAATGTTTCTCAGTAAGGAGGTTGTCAATAGCCTTGAGATTCGCCTTATAGAGATCCTCACTGGATGGAACTTTCAAATAGGCGTCGAAGATCTCCTTGGCCGTCGACTTTCCGTCGAGACCTTCAGGACGCTTCCGCGAAAACAACAGGCCGACAAAATCTGCTCGATCCTTGGACATCTCGAACAGAGCTTTGTACATGAGGTGAAGATCTTTGTTGCCGCGCCGGATATCCACAATGAAGGCGATCTTCGGCTTGAGTGCGACCATATAGGTGAAATTCTGCTCCGGCCCAACGCCCATATAGACTCGGCCGGATTTCGCCGTTTTCACAAGGTCTGGAATGACGTACTGGAAGTAAAGTTCGTTTGATAACAGATTATCGGACCTAAAGGTACCGTCCTCTTCCGACGCTTCAACAGACATGCTCCAGAACATGACGTCCGACAGTTTGTCCGGAATCGATTGCGCTCGGACTCGAACGGCGATGACGGAAACGACAGCGAGAAAAGCAACGGCCAGAACACGTCGACGTTTCAGCATGGGACCTCCGGGCTTGGCGTTTATCGCGGTTAGCTTATCACGGGGTGTTCCGGCAGAGGAACCGGATCGCCGCATCAGTCGAATCGTCCGCGCTGTTTGGTTCGCTATGAGGGCTGTGAGTGGCCCCGGGAATAAGATGAAGCTCCAGGATCGGGCAGGCCTCTCAATTTTGCTTAACTCATCCGGCTCGGTTCGCGGATCTTGTGTTCCGTGGATCAGCAAACCAGGAACCCGGAGTTGACCCACGTTTCCCGAATACAAGATCAGCGTGCAGGATCATCACACGTATCGAGAATGTCCAGCCAGGCCTGACCGTGCACCTTCAACAGGTATTCCCAGTAATCGTCACCATGTTCGCGGGCCAGAACCGAGGCTATCCCGGAACCAAACTTGCGAGGATTCATCGCAGCGGTTTCAAAGAAGCTGCGCGACGAGGGTTTGCAACGGTCGTAATGGATTGCTTCGAGGATAATTGCCGGAAACCGCTTGGGCTGAGGTCGGCCATTCGCATACCGGTTACCGCACCGTCGCTGTGGCCCCAGAGCACACAACGATCGATATTCAAGTCATCCATGAAGAGGCGCATTTCTGCCGCCGCATGCTCATGGAAATCTTTCGGAAAAGCGGTGATCCGTGAAATATGCCGTATCCGGTGCGATCGGGGATGAGAATCCTGAATTGCGATTGGAGTTTTTCGATCTGTAGGTCGAACGGATATAGGCCGTAACCCCACCCTCCGTGCAGGAACAAGAGGGGGACGCCCTTTCCAAAGTCGCGGTAGAAGAGACGGTTCGACATCGTTTTGTAATGATACTTGGCGCGGATAATGCGGGACTAGCAATCCGGACAATAAAATAGCGAAATTGAACGAATGCAACATTCGAAGTTCGAAATCATCGAAATACAAAAATTGAAATCCGAGGGGACGGGTCCGGTCGGATTTCCGATTTTGTAATTCGATGATTTCGAACTTCGAATGTTGCATTCGTTCAATTTCGCTATTTCCATTCCCCCCTCCTGAGACAATAAGGGGGATGGTGTGTCGACATTTCGGGGTCTGCGGTGGCTGCAGCCTGCAACATCTTCCTTACGCAGAACAACTTATCTAGGCAAAGAGAGGGCTCTACGTTCCCGCCTGCCGGCAGAGATTGCCAGGGTCTGAAGGGCTCCTGGCATCGCCGCTTTTCCTTCCGTACAGTAACGGCGGCACCCCATGGGCATTTCGGCAAAAGGTACCGTTCGTATTCGGTTCAGGACCGGCGGGACGGGGACTTCTCATGGGCCATTACGAACAGGGATCTCATCGGATCGTTCCCGTTACCGAATGTCCCGTGCACGGCGCGCATGGGGAACCGCATCGCATTTGCGCTTCGAGATCATCTGCAGCGTGCCAGCATCAGCGCGGCGGGCCCTTCGCTCAGCGGGATCCTGCGTCATCTCATCATCCGCACCACGCAGGACGATCGCGAAGCCGTAGCGATGCTGGTTGTCACTCGCAACGATAAGTCGTTACGAAAACCGGTGCGTGCACTGCTCGCTTCGGAAAACCGGCCGGATGGGTTCTTCATTAATATTAACGATGAACCGGGCCCATTCATGATCGGTCCTCAGACGATCAGGATTGAAGGCAAGAGCCATGTTCGTGAAGAAATCGGAGGATTGTCATACCTGATCTCTCCGGCAGCTTTCTTTCAGACCAATGTCCAAGCGGCTACGGTTTTGCAGCGTAGCGTGAATGGAGGTGTTCCAGTCAGCGACCGTGCTCGACCTCTACTGCGGCAGCGGTTTGTTTTCGTTACCGGTTGCCGCCGCCGGGACGTTGGTGATTGGAGTTGAAGAAAACCGGCAGGCAATTCGGGATGCGGAAGCAAATGTTCGACTAAATCGAATTCCGCAAAATCGCGTGCGGTTTATTGCCGGTCGCGTCGAAGATGCATTGCAGAAGATCGGCCGCGACCGTTGGGATTCGGTGATCCTGGATCCGCCGCGTCAGGGCTGCCCGTTCCGGTATTACGTTCCGTATTTGAAAACGTTGCGCCTGCGCGCGCAGTGTACGTGTCGTGCAATCCAGATACGCTTGCGACGGAATTGCCTCTCATCCTGAAGTGCGGTTATCGCGTCGAGCGTGTCGAGGCGATCGACATGTTCCCACATACCGAACATATTGAAACGGTCGTCCGATTGGCACGCGCCGGAAACGAGGATGGCTGAGCTGGAGTTGGCTCCAAGGGACTGCCGCACAACGTGATGGGAACGGACCGAACCACCGGGGGAAATGGTTACCCACTTCCTTGCATCTTAGCGATAATCATCGCGAAGTGAGATTTCGCCAAGCCATCATTATTCTGGCCCTGAATGTCTGCCTGACGGGGGCCGCAACTGCAGCCACGAAGGTAACGCTTCCCATCGAGGTCGTCGGTGAGGACGGCACGATGTCGAGCGTCACGGTTGAGGTTCCGGTGGGATCAGCTCGGGAAGTCCACTCGTTGTGGATGCAGATCCACAATTTGACCTATGCCGGAATGGTCAGCGTTCAGGTCAACGAAAGCGCCTGGTTATCTTTGAGTAACGAGACAGCCGCGGTTGCGGAGCCTGGAAAGAGCTATGGTGGAATCGGCGGGGGTTTTGCCACCCTGAAAGTCACTTTACCGCTGCCGAAAGATACTGTTGTGGACGGCGGTAACACGATCCGGTTCCGATTCAACCACACAGATGGCTTGGCCAGTGGTTTTAGAGTGTTGGCGCTCGATTTCCTAACCGGCGATTCACGCAAGATCTTGCCGTCCGACGTTTTCGCGCAAGAGGATCCGAACACGTGGGTAGCTCCGTTGCCGGATTCCGATTCCATCCGTGCAGGAAATGAACTCTGGCGAAGCGCGCCGCTCATCGCGAACGGAATGCCAAACGCTCCTCCGATTCGTGCCCACTGTTCGGACTGTCATGCGGCGGACGGCCGCGACCTCAAATATTTTGGTTATTCGAATTCGTCGATCGCTGCCCGATCGCGCTTTCACGGACTTTCGGCTTTGCAGGGTCAGCAGATCGCCGGTTATATCCGGTCGCTGCCGATTGCTCCCGTCGGACCCCGTGGAATCCGCCTTATCAGCCGGGCCCCGGACTCGATACTCAGCCGATCGGCAATTGGGCTGCGGGTGCAGGGTTATCGGCGGTGCAAGACAGCGACAGCGCCACACTGCCTTTCTTACAGCCAACAGTGATTCAGCGGCGCTGCGCCGCGTGTTTCGCCCGGATGGAAATTTGAATCCCGGGAAATTCCGATTTCTCTGCAACTGCCGGACTGGAATCGCTGGCTGCCTCGCATCCATCCGCTCGATGCGTGGGGCCCGGCTTTTGACAAGAGTGCGTTTAATGACCTCTATGCCGGTTCTAAACAATCGCTGAGAAGTATTCTGATGGCGCCGGACCTCTCCGAAGTGATTTCATCCGGTAAGATCGTTACCTACTTTGACAAGTGGACCATCAGCCGCCACAACCTTCTCAAACAATTCGTGGAACGGGGAGGCGTGACCTGGTCGCCAGATCTGGCCACCAAAGCGTATTCGACGCAGCTCTGGCAACTAGTGAAAACCTGGGAGATGACTCAGGAATTTGGGCTGGAAGGACGAGGACGTGAGCTGTTCGGGGAAAGTGCCGAATCCCGAACCTGGTTCAACGGGATTCCTGCCGCGACCGCTCCTGCCGCGGTCAACATTCCTGACGGCCCTTCCGGCATGGGCGGAAGTGGTTTGACGAACGAATACTTCAACGCCTCCTGGTATGAATTGCAGATACTGCTCAACAGCGGCAACCACAGGCATCGCAATCGTCTTCCCGTCGATTGGATTTATGTGATTAGCGGGTTTCAGGACCTGTATCGCGAGACCCGGATCCCGGAACCGGCACGATTGCTGGTTGCCGTGATTAAAGCATTGCAGTCGACCGATCCGCGCATCGGACCGGAAGACGTGGAGCAGGGCTGGCGTCCGAACCAGACCGTCGATCCGGCTATCCTGATCAGCCAATCCTGGGCCCCGGTGTTGCAATCGCTTCCGATTGACGTGCGGCGCGCTGTTACGGAGTCATTCCTGGCGGCCTGGCTGGAAAAAAACCTGCAATATCCGATGGCGCGCTACTTTCGAGTCGGATTGAGCGAAAACCGTTACGTTCTGCCGGCCAGTTACGGCGACATGTATGTCGGAAGGGTCTGGGAAGCCGCACCATTGTTCCTCGCAGCCGGTGCAAACGCAGCGCTCGTCGCGCAGCTTCAGAAGTGGGGCGAAGGCTATTCTCAGCTGTCCTCACGTTTTCAATACTCTCCGAAGACCACCGTCCCGAATAAAACAACCGCTCCGAAGAAAAACAGCGCTCCGTAGACTTCCGTGAAATGAAGACGAGGACCACTGTAGCGGCGATCTATGACCGCCG
>CAVTWA010000027.1:0-137387 GCA_963738025.1 uncultured Acidobacteriota bacterium
ACCGATTACGCCGGGTTCGGGAGGTAGGGGAGGTTGATTCCACAGCTGTTATGACCGTGTCGTTTATGCCGCGTTCAGCTGGCGGTCGGCGCGGACTTCACAAGCTACGGCGAGGTCCGCAACCGCGTGGCTTGTGACAAGGAAACAAAGGGAAGTGACTATGCGTACGTACTGGCAGGCGCGGGTTCGTCTCGGCATGGCCGTACTCGTCGGAATCGTCGCGGTCGGAGTGGCGAGCCCATCGGCGCATGCCGCGTCGACCGGGCCTCGCATCAACGAAGTCGAGTCCAGCGGCGGGAGCCCGGTGACTGGATCGAACTGACCAACACCGGCACGGCGGCCGTCGACCTGTCCAGCTGGGTGCTCAAAGACAACGACGACTCACACGTCTACACGATCGCGTCCGGAACGACTCTCGCGCCCGGTGCGTTCAAGGCGTTCGACGTCGACGCGACGTTCGGTCTCGGCAGCTCCGACTCGGCCCGGCTCTACCAGCCCGGCGGCAGCACGCTGGTCGATTCGTACTCCTGGACGAGCCACGCGAGCACCACGTACGGGCGCTGCGCGGACGGCACCGGAGCGTTCGTCACGACCGTCGCGTCCACCAAGGGCGCTGCCAACTCTTGCCCGCCGCCGGCCGCAGTCACGTGGCCGGGTGGCAGCGCGGTTGCCACCGCCGACACCGCCGGCTTCTTCGGAACCAACCTCAGTGGTCTTTCGTACGAGAGTGCCAGCGTCGTCTGGGCGATCAAGAACGGCCCGAGCACGCTCTACCGGCTGATCCCGAACGGCGCGCTGTGGAAGGCCGACACCGCGAACAGCTGGTCGGCCGGCAAGGCGCTGCACTACCAGAGTGGCAGCGGTGACCCGGACGCCGAGGGCGTCGTCGTCACGGCGGACGGCATCCTCGCCTCCACTGAGCGCGACAACGACAACGACGGTACGAGCCTGCTGAAGGTCTTGCGCTTCGACCCGAATGCGACCGGCGCCACGCTGACCGCGACGGCCGAGTGGAACCTCACCTCCGACCTGCCGGCCGCCGCCGCGAACAGCGGACTCGAGGGCATCGCTTGGGTGCCGGACTCGGTTCTGACCGCCGCGAGCTTCCACGACGAGCACACCAACGCCGTCTACGCGCCGAGCAGCTACCCGAACCACGGCACCGGTCTCTACTTCGTCGCGTCCGAGGCCACCGGCACGATCTACGCCTACGCTCTGAACCTGTCGGGCACGACCCTTCACGCGGGTCGCGACCATCGCCAGCGGTTTCGCCGCCGTGATGGATCTCGAATGGGAGCCGTCGACCAACCGCCTCTGGGCCGAGTGCGACGACACCTGTTCCGGCCAGACCTCGACCCTGGTGATCAACGCCGCGGGCATGTTCGTCGTCACTGCCGTCTACAAGCGTCCGTCGGGCATGTCGAACTACAACAATGAGGGCTTCGCCATCGCACCGGCGTCGGCCTGTGTCGGCGGCGTGAAGCCGGTGTTGTGGTCGGACGACAGCTTTGACAGCAGCCACGCGCTGCGCTCGGGCACCATTTCCTGTTGATGATGGGACGGGGTGTGGCCACCGATGTCATGCCCTGTCGCGTCCCGATACGGTGACGCGTGTGCGTATTGATGACGTGACCGAGATCCTCCGCGAGGCCGCCGCAACCGAGATCATGCCGCGGTTTCGGTCGCTGCAGACCGGGGACGTCAGTGAGAAGGCGCCGGGCGAGCTCGTCACGGTCGCCGACCGCGAGTCCGAGAAGCTGATCAGCCGACGGCTGCGCACGATGCTCGACATTCCCGTTGTCGGCGAGGAAGCCGCCGCCGACCATCCGGAACTGCTCCATGCCTTGCACGAGGCGCCGGCCGCGTGGGTCGTCGACCCGGTGGACGGCACCGCAAACTTCGTCGCCGGAAGTGTCGACTTCGCGGTCATGGTCGCGCTGGTCCGGGACGGTGTATCGGTCGCGGCGTGGATCCTGCATCCGGTGGCCGACATCGCCTACGTCGCCGAGTTGGGCTCCGGAGCATATCGCGAGGGTGAACGTCTGGCTCGGCTCGAGCCCGACGCCGATCCGGCTCGGTGGACCGGGGCCTTGTTCACCCGGTTCATGGATCCCGAGCAGCGGACACGCGCCGAGGCGGTGGCGACGAGGTTCGCCACGATCAGTGCGGGCTCCAAATGCGCGGGCGTCGACTATGTCCGGTTGATCGAGGGCGGGCTCGACTTCGTCCGCTATCAGCGGACGATGCCGTGGGATCACGCCCCGGGATCGCTGCTGCTCACCGAGGCCGGTGGGGCGGCCGGCCGGCTCGACGGGTCCGCCTACCGGCCCGACGACGACCGGACCGGTCTGCTCATCGCCGCCGACGCGGACACGTGGACCACGGTCCGCGACGCCATCGGCGAGTAGCCCGGCATAGAACATCGGGGTGTACGAGCATGCTCGTACACCCAGATGGTGATCGTTTTAGTTCTTGTGGAACTTCTGGGCGGCTGTGCCGTTGCAGTCCCAGATCTCCAGGCGGGTGCCGTTGGCGGTGGCGCCACCCGGTGAGTCCATGCATCGGCCGGACTGCGGGTTCTTGATCGAACCGTCCGACTGGACGACCCAGCTCTGCGCACCGGTGCCGTTGCAGTCGTAGAGCTGTAGCTTGACGCCGTTGGCGGTGCCACCGCTCACCACATCGAGGCAACGGCCCAGCGTCTGCAACGCCGACCCGCTCCACGTCCAGTGCTGGTCGACCGCGCCGCTCTGGCAGTCCCAGAGCTGAACGGCCGCATTGTTTCCGCCGGTGTCGTCGCCGCTGACGTCGACGCACTTGCTGCCCGGTCCGGTGATCGTGGGTCGCCGTCGTGCCGCCACCACCGCCACCCGTGCCGAACGAGCCGATGGTCAGCGAGCCCGACGCCGGGTCCGGCTGGTCGATGGTCGGCGCGAATCCGGCCACGTCGTCGTAGGAGAAGCCGTACCGCCAGACCATTAGCCCGAAGCTGTGAATCGTCTTCGAGTAGAGGTCAGACGCGCTCTGCAGGTAGAACTGCGACGCGTCGGTGGTCGGCTGCCGGTCGAACATGACCCGGCTGGAGGTGGAGAGCGTCGCCCGGTGGATGGCGGCGCAGACCCGGGCGCCGACCGCGAGGATCGCCGTCTCGTTCGGCTGTCCCTGCGGCTGAGTGCGCGCCGCTGCACCCGAAGACCTCGCTGGTGCTCGGCCTCGGAAGCGTACCGATAACGTTCCCGGAACTGTCCTTGAAGGTCATGTTGGTGCCCGAGACGGTGCCGGTGAAGGTGCCGACCGAGGTGTCCACGGTCAGCGTGTGGCTGGCGTAGTAGGACCACGCTGCCGCGATGTACGCGTCGAGATAAGTGCTGCTGAAGACGCCGTTCTGCAGACCGTGGATCGGAGCGAGCGCGCGCAGCGGCAGACCGTCGGACGGTCTGGTGTAGATCAGTTTCGCCCAGTCGCCGCCGAGTCCCGGAGATCGCGTTCATGACGCTCGTCCGACCTGCGGTGATGCCCTGGGTCTGGGTGGCGCCGTTCGTCGCCGTGACACTGACCGACATCGGCACGCTGAACATGTCGACGGTGGTGGTGTTGATGAAGATGGCACTGCCGACGCGGGCGAACTCGGCCCAGTCGTAGAGGATGTCGTGGTTGGGGTCGGTGGCCACCCACGATGCCGGTTCGACCAGGCCGTTCGTCGTAGCAGGAAGAACTGCAGCTTCGCGCCCATCGACACGTAGATGCGGCCGCCGGAAAGGTTCGGCGGCAACGTGATGGTCTTGCTGGCGCCGTTGGCCGGGCCGCCGATCGACACGTCGGGAGCGGCCGGGTTGGGCTGGCCGGCCGGGATCGACGTGGGGAACGAGAACGCCACCCAGGCGCCGGCCGAGTTCACGTATCCCTGCTGGCCGGTGCTGTAGTTGCGGGCCATGACGTAGATGTAGGTCGCGTCGCCGCGACCGGAATTGTTGGTGATGGTGAACGGCAACTGCGCCGTGGCGGCCGCGGCGGGCTGGGTCATGGTGATGGGCGCGAGGGACGCGGCCAGCACGAGCACGGCCAGTGCCGCGAGACGTCGGAGTCCGTTGGGGCGGATGGGGTGGGGGGCTATTCGCATAACGATGCCTTTCCTGAAGTGCGGTTCCTGTCCGTAAACGTTTCCGGGAATCCCGTGCGATGCCCGGAAACGTTGCTGGTCAGGAGTTCGGGGGAGCGCCGACTGGATCGACATCGGGCGGGGGACGGTCCATCGGAGCCGGGGGCTCCGATGGATGTGAAGTCGACATCACAGTCGTGTTACATGTTGGGGCTGGCTGCCAACGTTGTCAAGCATTGACTTGCGAGCTATATGTCGTGGTTGTGATTTTGTTGGCGATTCGCTCCGTCGATTGTGGAGATCGGTATTCATCGCTACTTGACAACGTCGGATACATGCCCGCAACATTTACGCCAATCCCTGAGACTGGTCTCAGTCGGATGGACAACCCGCTCCAGCAACCATGCTCGCCGCGAATCGGGACGCTGCCCGCTGTCCGTGGGCAGCTCATCTGCGCCTTCGTCGCGCAACGTTTCGCATCTGGTCGCATGTCGCGCCGCGTCTAGGCGGTCGCGTCCTCTCCTGACAGGCAGGCACATGAGAACTCATCCACGCACGCGAAGAATTCTGTTCATGACGACGCTCGTGAGTGTCGTCGCAGCCATCGGGATGGCCATCTTCCCCACGGCCTCGGCCTCCGCCGCCATCACCGGCAACACGATCATCGGTCCCGCTGGCAAGTGCGTTGACGTCAGCGGTGATGACACCGGAGTCAACGGCACCGCGATCGCGCTCTGGGATTGCCAGACCACCTCCGCGGACCAGCACTGGACCTGGAGCGGCACGGCCCTCACCACCCTGGGTCGGTGCCTCGACGTCACCAGCGGCGGCACCGCCAACGGCGCCCTGCTCCAGCTCTGGGACTGCAACGGCACGGGCGCCCAGAACTGGGTCGCCCAATCCAACGGCACCCTGAAGAACCCGCAATCCGGCCGGTGCATCGATTCACCCGGCGGCACACGGCCAACGGCACCCGCCTGGAGATCTGGGACTGCAACGGCACCGGCGCGCAGACGTTCGCGATGACTGCGGCGCCGACCGGCACGTGCCCGACGTACTCGGACACGCCCAACTTCGGGGCCAACGTGCACATCTACGCAGCGCCTCCTGAACCACGCGGTAGATACAAGTTTTGTATTCGTCGGGAAGGTCGTCGGAAACAAGATCGGTCGACACCGTCACGTCCATGCAGGTTTGCCGCGATACTTCGCGTGCCTGCCAACGAAGCGCGGGGATGAGGCCCAGATCGTCCAGCATCGATGGCCGCAGAAGCAGCGACATGTTGCGGACGGTCCGGACCGCGTTTTCCACCAGACCCTTGATGGTTTCCACGTGCCTGGATAATTGCTCTTCCGATTGGACAGCCAGGCCGCTGGAGAGATTGCGCAATTCCACCAGAACCGCGGAAAGTGCCTGGCCGACTTCATCGTGCAATTCGCGGGCGACCGATCGCCTTTCCGTTTCCTGCGCCTGTACCAGACGAGCCGATAAATTCTCGAGTTGCCGCCGGGCCTCGACGACATCTTTATATTGCAGATGCGCTTTGGACTCGAGTTTGAGAATTTTCCGCATGCTGAAGGTGGCAAGGGCAATGCCAATATCAACGTAACTGCAAGAGTGAGGGCCAGGCGGGTTTGAAAACTCGAAAGGAGGGCGGCGTCCCGCGTGTTTCCCGCGTTCAATTGCTGTTCGTTGATGGAAGCAATCCGATTCGAGATGTCGAGCATCGCCATACGGCGCGGGAACACTTCATCGCGCAAAAATGCGTAGCCTTTCTGCTGGCGTTCATGGGCATTCAACTGCAGTACCGGTCCGAGGACGTCCCAATATCGCGCCAGTTCGATTTTCAGCGCGGCGTAATCCTTGCTTTCCTGAGGATCGAGTTTGCTTCCGTAGGATTCCAGTTCCGAATCCATTTCCGTGCGGACCTGTTCCAGCGTCGAGCGATACGATTCGGCGCGCTCGGGTTGCGGCTCCAACAGATAGTCGCGCACGTATGTCCCGGAAAGATAAAGGTCGGAGCGGATATTGTTCAACGCATGATTGCGCGAGAGAAAATCCTGCCGGATCTGTTCGCCGTTGTGTCTGATTTCCTCCAGAACCCGGATGGTGTCGATTCCCGCCAGCGTGGTGACAATCAGCAGGCCGCCGAAGCCTGCGACAAGCGCCAGCCGGGTGCTCAAGACAAGACGGTCAAATCTGCGGTTCAGACTCATATCGGATGCAGAGCGGCGGTGTTCCGGGGGCGACATGACGTGCATGTATCGCAGGCTAACCCAGGAAAACGTCAAAATAACGTGTCTACCCGCTCATTGTCTCAAAAATACCCCCTCTCTGGTATATGGCGTTGAGACCCTACCGTTTACCGTAACTTCATGTCGAGCCGACTACTGAGCCATGTGTGGAGTGATCATGTTGTCTTCCGACCAGCTTGACGCGATCCAGCAGTTCGACACCTGCACCATCGCCAATGCAATCGAGCATTTCCGGATCCGGCTTCGTAATGAAGGGTTTACGCGCCCGGGTCTGCGTTGCATGACCGGTGGAAACAGCCGTCTGCTGGGCTATGCCGCCACCAGCCGCGTCCGTTTTTCGAATCCTTCGGTGACGGGCGCTCCGTACCTGGAACGGACCGATTGGTGGGCTTCCGTGGATCGGGTGCCAGTGCCCAGAGTCGCTGTCATTCAGGACATGGACCCTGGACCGGGCAGCGGCGCCGCTGTCGGCGAAGTACATGCCGCCATTCTGAAAGCATTTCGCTTTGCCGGGCTCATCACAAACGCCGCAGTTAGAGACGTGCCCGCCGTCACACGCCTCGGGTTCCCGATGTTCGCCCCGTTCGTCTCGGTTTCGCATTCTTATATGCATCTCGTTGACTACGGCGAACCGGTGGACATCCTGGGATTGGAGGTCAACTCCGGCGATCTGCTGTACGCGGACTGCCATGGCGTCGTGTCGATCCCGCTCGAAATCGCTCCGGAAATTCCTGCCGTTGCGGCGCGCATCCACGCCAAAGACCAGCGCATCGTGCAAGTCTGCCTGGCGGAAGATTTTTCGGCCGACAAACTCTCGGAGGCGATCCGGAGTGAGTAAGCGAAAGGTGAATGTTTTGAATAGAAATGGTCATGTCGTTTTGTGTCTTCTGGCAATGGGTCTGGCCGCCCTGATTGTTTCATCGTGCGGGAAGACTCCGACCGCACAGGCTGAAGAGGTGAGGACGACGGACATAACCAGTGTTGCGGTGGCGAAGGCGGGCGTCGAAGACATATCGCACAAAGTGGTGCTGACTGCCGAATTCAAGCCGTACCAGGAAGTCGACCTCATGGCGAAGGTCGCCGGGTATGTGAAGAAGATCAATGTGGATGTCGGTGACCGTGTTCAGGAAGGTCAACTCCTGGCGGTGATTGAGATTCCTGAAATGGCGGACGATCAGGCCCGTGCGCAATCAACATTAAATCGAGATAATGCAGAGCTGGCCCGGGCCAGAGATGAATTGAAGCGTGCGGAATCGTCTTACAATGTAGCGCACCTTTCCTATACGCGGCTCGCGCAAGTTGCTAAGGAAAAGCCGGGCCTCATCGCGCAGCAAGAGATCGATGACGCTCAGAGCCGGGATCTCGTGGCCGAGGCTCAGGTGAGTGCCGCAAAATCCACCATTGCTGCCGCCGAGCAACAAGTGCAAGTCGGACAGGCCGATGTTCAAAAGGTTAAGACGCTGTTCGAGTACACGCGCGTTACGGCGCCGTTTGCCGGAGTGATCACCAAACGGTATGCCGATACCGGCGCCATGATTCAGGCGGGAATCTCGTCGAGCACGCAAGCGATGCCGCTGGTGAAATTGTCGGAGAACAGCCTGCTGCGCTTGATTTTCCCCGTTCCTGAGTCCGTCGTGCCGACCGTGCACATCGGACAGGCAGTCCAGGTCCGCGTTCCGACGCTAGGGCGATCGTTCCCCGGACAGGTCAAACGTTTCGCAGACAAGGTGGCGACGGCAACGCGGACCATGGATACGGAAGTCGATGTTCCAAATCCAAATCTGGTGCTCATACCGGGAATGTATGCCGAGGCAGACCTGACGACCGACCATCGGGCAGGCGTTCTAACCGTTCCGATCCCAGCGGTGGATCTGGGCGGCGATGAATCCTCAGGTCAGGTAACGATCGTGACGCCGGACAACCGGATTGAAATCCGCAAAGTTCAGCTGGGAAGTCAGACGGAAAACAGGATCGAGATCCGTTCCGGATTGCGCGTGGGAGAGCTTGTTGTTACTGGCAACCGATCGAGTCTTAAAGCCGGCCAGCAGGTCCAACCGAAAATGACGGACATCAGCGCAATAACCATCGAGGGAGAGAAACCACAAGAAGCACAAAAGGCTCATGTCTAGATTCGCGATTCTAAACCCGTATTTCATCGTCGTCGTCGGGCTGGTCATCGCCGTTCTTGGCGGAACGTCGCTGGCACGGATGCCGGTCGACATGTTTCCGAACATCAACATTCCGGTGGTCGTCGTCGCTACTTTCTATAACGGCATGCCGCCGGAACAGATCGAGACCGACATTACGAGCCGCTTCGAACGCCAGTTCACGCTGGCAAGCGGCATCGACCATATCGAATCTCGCTCGTTGCCCGGCGCCAGCGTCATCCGGGTGTATTTTCAACCCGGCACCAACGCGGATGCCGATGTCGGGACGATATCGAATCTCGCGATGGCACAATTGCGGCGCCTGCCTCCCGGCACCCTGCCGCCGGTGGTTCTGAAGTTCGATGCGTCGAGTCTTCCGGTATGCCTCGTCACCGTCGGAGGCGAAGGTTTCAACGAAACGCAATTGCGCGACCTGGCGCAGTTCGTCGTGCGCAATCAAATGGCCGGCGTGCCCGGGGCGAGTGTCCCGCAGCCATTTGGCGGCGGCTACCGGCAGATCATGGTATATGCGGATCCGTACAAGCTGGAAGCGCATCAGCTGAGCTTGATGGACGTGGTTCGCACCGTCAACCGTTCGAATCTGATTCTGCCTGCCGGAGACGTACCGATCGGGCCGCTGGATTACAACATCTACACCAACAGCCAGCTTCCGAGGGTCGAAGAGATCAGCCAGCTTCCGCTCAAGGCCGTCGACGGCTCCATCGTCGCGTGTCGGACATCGGCTACGCAAAAGACGCGCAACAGATCCAGACGAACGTCGTTCGCATCAACGGCAAACGTTCCGTCTACACGCCCGTTCTGAAGCAAGGTGGTGACACGAACACGATTGCGGTCGTCGATGGGGTGAAGGATACGGTCAAGCATCTCGTGGACGTCCCGAAGAATCTGGTCACGGATGTCCTCTTCGATCAGTCACGATTCGTCAAAACCGCCATCCGCACGCTGCTCGACGAAGGCACCATCGGGCTGTTTCTGACTTCGGTGATGATCCTTGTCTTCCTCGGAAGTTTCGCGCCACCGTGGCGGTCTTCTTTTCGATCCCCCTGTCGATTCTCGCAACGTTCATGGCGCTCTCGATGGGCGGCGGAACCGTCAACAGCATGGTGCTCGGAGGCCTGGCGCTGGCGCTCTCGCGTTTGATCGATAACTCCGTCGTTGTGCTCGAGAACATCTACCGCCATCTCGAGATGGGTGAAAAGCCGGCCGTCGCTGCGGAAAATGGCGGACGCGAGGTTGCGCTTCCGGTTCTTGCGGCAACCTAACGACAGGTGTCGTGTTCTTTCCTGTGACATTCCTCTACGGCGTCAGCCAGTTCCTGTTTACTGCGCTGGCACTTGCGGTCATTCTGGCGCTGGCCGCCTCCTACGTCGTCGCTATGACCGTTGTGCCGTTGTATTGTGCGCGCTTCATTAAAGCTGCGGCGCATCACGGGACGCCCGCCTCGGAAGAACCCGTCGAAGTGGAGGTCAAAGCAAAGACAACAAATGGAGCATTGGCGAGCGTTTTAACGTCTGGTTCAACGACCGCTTCGAAGCTTTTTTACGCATCTACGACCGGCTCGTCGGCGGGGCTCTCCGCCGTCCTCTGCTGACGGTTGCGGCCTGTCTTGCTTTGTTCGTCGTGCAGCCTCGCTCTATTTCCCGTCCTGGGTCTGTCCTTCTTTCCCAGAACGGATGCCGGCATGTTTGTGATCAATCTCAAGGCTCCGTCTGGTTCGCGGATTTCTGTCACCGAAGCCGAAGTGGCAAAGGCCGAGGCATTGATTCGCCAGGTCGTGCCTGCGGAAGACCTGCGGATGGTGCTATCCAATATCGGCATGACGCCGGATTTCTCGGCGATATACACGAGCAATTCTGCCGAGCACACCGCGTTCATCCAGGTTGCGTTGAAGGATGACCACAAGGGCGGCAGCTACGAGTACATGGCGCAAAGTGAAGCGGGTGCTTGCCGAGCAAATGCCCGAGTTGAGTACGTATTTCCAATCGGGCGGTCTGGTTGACGCGGTCCTCAACTTAGGGCTTCCCGCTCCGATCGACGTGCAGGTTGCGGGTTCGAACATGGAACGTTCTCATCAGACCGCGGTGGATCTTGCCGCCGAAATTCAAAAGATTCCCGGAGTGGCCGACGTTTATATTCCGCAGGACATCGATTACCCCGCGCTGAAGCTGGATGTGGATCGCACGCGCGCGAGCGAACTGGGACTGGATCAACAGGAAGTGGTCGGCAACATCATCACGGCGCTGTCCAGTAATCAGATGATCGCGCCCAGTTTCTGGGTGGATCCGAAATCCGGTCAGGACTACATGCTGACCGTGCAATACACCGAAGGACAGATCAAGTCGCTTGCCGATCTGCGTGCGATTCCTGTCCGGGCCGCGGGAAGTCTGATGCCGACTCGTCTCGACGCGATCAGTTCCATCAAGCGCGTACAGTCGCCGACGGAAGTCGATCATTACCAGATCCGGCGCGTGATGGACATTTATGTGCGTCCGCTGGGTGAAGAACTGGGAAGCATTGCGGACAGGATCGATCAGATTATCGGCAAGACAAAGGTCCCGGATGGTTTGAATGTGACGTTGCGCGGCATGGTTCAGGGTATGCGCGCGTCGTTCCGCAGTTTCACGATCGGGCTGATTCTCGCCGTGGTACTGCTTTATTTGATCCTGGTGGCCCAATTCCGTAGTTTTGTCGATCCGCTGCTGATCCTGCTCGCTGTCCCCCCAGGTTTGACTGGCGTGATGCTGACGCTGTGGTTAACCGGAACCACCCTGAATGTCATGTCCCTCATGGGAGTGGTCATGCTGACCGGTATCGCGGTTTCGAACAGCATTCTTATTGTCGAATTTACGCGAGAACTCATCTCGCAAGGTATGGCGATCCGCGAAGCAGTTGCCGTGGGTTGCCGTGTGCGATTACGCCCGGTTCTGATGACTTCGCTGGCGACCCTCATCGGTTTACTGCCGATGGCCTTGAAATTAGGTGAAGGCAGCGAGAGCTATGCACCCCTCGCCCGCGCCCTGCTCGGCGGGCTGGCCGTTTCCGTGGCGCTTACTGTTTTTCTTGTTCCGTCGGCCTACCTGCTGGTTCATGGGAAGGAACAACATGCATAAAGCTTTAGCCGCGGAGCGGCGACAGATCGTAGCCACGGCCGAAGGCCGTGGTGGGATGGTAGGTGCAGTCGGCAATTCCCCGCCTGAGTTAGGCGGGGTGCCTTCGCGCAGCGAAGGCGGGGCGGTCTGTTCAGAGTCCGCGCGCAGCGCGCACCTTATTGATGCCCGCGAAGCGCTCCCATCAATTCGGTCCGCTTTGCGGAAATTAATGAGGTGGCTGCGCGCCGTTGAACAGACCACCCCGTCGCTTCGCGCCACCCCTCCAAACTTCGGAGGGGATTATGCAAAGCCGGATTTATTCAGCCTGGCGCAGATCCAAGCCTTCACCAGATGCGGCTGCCTTTGGGCACTGTTCTCAACAATTGCAGGTACAAATCTATTTGCACAGGCGCCGGTCCGGCTGACACTCGACGACGCCAAGACGATGGCACTTGCCAATCATCCGCAGGTTCTTGCGGCGCAGAATGAGGCCTCTTACTCGACTCAGGAAGTCACTCTCGCTCGCTCGCCCTTTTTCCCGACGGTGTCTGCCGACTTGACGGCTTCGCAGGGGAATAATTCTGCCCGTATCGGTGCCGGCGCGCTGTCCGCTTCACGTCTCTTCGATCGGTTTGGGCAGGGGATTGTGGTCTCGCAAGTAGTAACGGATTCGGGGCGAACAAAAGATCTTGTCGCCAGTTCAAGACTGCAGTCGCAAGCGGCGACGCAAACCTATCAGGCCACGCGTTACGACGTGCTCCTCGAAGTGAACCGCGCCTACTATGCGACTTTGCATGCCCAGGGGGTTGTTCGCGTCGCTCAGGCGACGGTATCTGCGCGGCAACTGCTGCTCGATCAGGTGACGACACTGGCGAACAACAATCTGAGGTCGCAACTCGACGTCAGTTTTGCGGACGTAAACGTTTCCGAAGCGAAACTTTTGCTGTTGCGGGCGCAAGACGCCGTCCAGTCTTCATTAGCCGATCTCACCCGGGCAATGGGCGCCGACCAGCAAGCAGACTATCAACTCGTCGATGAACCGCTGCCGCAAGGTCCGCCCGATAAGGCGGAAATGCTGGTGATGGAGGCCATCAACAACCGGCCGGAGATCGCGGGCTTTCGCGCTTCCCGGGATGCGGCGCTCAAATTTGCGCAGGCTGAAAAAGATTTGAGCCGGCCGACACTGAGTCTGGTTGGAGCGGCCGGTTTTTTGCCTTATATCGACAGCTCGGGAATCCCGAAAGCTTACGAGGGTGTCGCCTTGAATCTCGACGTTCCGGTCTTCAATGGTCACGCGTTTTCGGCACGTCAGGAAGCAGCGCGATACAAGGCCGACGAAGCGGACCAACGGCTTCGCGATGTGCAGGAAAGAATCGCGCGCGATGTGCGCGTCGCCTGGGCGAGTGCCACTAACGCATTCCAGCGCCTCGACGTGACAGCGCAGTTTCTTCGTCAGGCGACGCTGGCGCAGGATCTGGCCCAGGGCCGCTACAATCTCGGCCTCGCTTCAATCGTCGAACTGACTCAAGCGCAGTTGAACGTGACTCAAGCCGAAATCGAAAATCTCAGCGCCAAATATGAGTTTCAGACCCAGAACGCCGCACTCCAATACAGCGCAGGCCTCCTGCGCTAATCCATTCACACCGTTCGCGCCTGCAGCTACTTGCTTATCTGGATCGTCGGCGCGGTCCCGGGAAGAACGTAGCGGAGGTTAAACCATACGGCATTCTGATGCGTGTTCTTCGGTGCACCCGGTGCGACGAACCATGGGTTCCGGAAGAAGTACGCATATTGAACCATCAATTGCATCGCGCCATATCGGCCATCGCGCCACAAGGTTTGCGTCATACCCAGTGTCCCTTCCTGGGTTGTACGATTCTGGCTGTTCGGTGAACCGGTGTAGCCGTAGCCGATCGGTGCGCCATTCGTATCGAGGGCTGTGTTCCGCTTGATGTAAATTCCGCCGTAGTAGGAATACAGCTGCAGGTCCTTCCTCTGATATTCGACACCGGACACCGTAGAGCCAGAGTGAATCATCGAAGGACTGCCGTCTGCGCGAACGATGAAATCCGGCGCTACGCCGAAAAGATAGCGGCCTTCGCCGTCGCTCCAGAAGTTGTTCGTGACCAGCCGGAGATTCTTAACTACCTCGACATTGCCGTTGATAGAACCCCCTCCGCCGGCCTGCGTGAAATGTTGCTGAGTCAGCGGATTGAATAGCCTCACTACGCTTCCGACGCCCGCGACTTCGAGATGGAGGCGGGAACTCGGATCGAATGCGATTTTTCCAATGATGTCGGGGTGGAGGTTCGGCGTTGTGATCCCGTTAACGACGTTCTGGTCGAGTTCCGGTGCGATCGGAGTTGCCAGTGCGGTCGGTAACGTCGGCACACCGCCACCTCCCGATCCGCCGAAATATTGATCTGAATTTTCAGCCGACACACCGAGTGTGACCTTTTCGTTCGGGTGATACAGGAAACGAATTCCAGGAACACGGCCCCAGGTCAGACCGTTCATGTAATTGACATCGACAACTTGCGAGTAGAAGAGATCGCCCGGCAAAGCCGAAATCTGCCTGCGGTTGGGAGTGAGCATGCTCCAGGATTGGCCGGCGAGCATCTCGAACGGGCCTTTTCGCGCATCGACCCAGTACAGACGGATGCGGTAGAGAAGACTGTTACTCGATACCTGTGTATTATTGCCCGCAACACCACCAACGAAATCGCCCTCGTAATAGGCAAGGATGTTGTAGCCCTTCACCTTTGTGTCGACCCGAAAGCCGATTCTCGAATTTGCAGCGCTCAGTTTGTCTTCGGTGAGCCGGCCGGCCACAGTGTTGTTATATGGAATGCTGCCAAAGTTTGTCTGAAGGCTGCTGCCGGAGTTCGTACTGCGATAGGTATTGGTCAAATCCATGAAACCCACGGGCGTTATCGTTGCATCACCGATCTTGAACTGCAGCGGTGAGGTGTCCGCCGTGGACTGAGCGGCCGCAACCGCAGGGCGTGATGGTGCGGCGAGTGACGGCACAGACGCAGCGAGGTTGACCGGCGCTGCAGCGGGCGCTGCGGTGGGTTCTGTGGTGGCGGGTTGGATGCGGGAACTCAACTCTTCAATCTTTTTTTGCTGTGCTCCGACAATGGCCTTTAGCGTTGAGATTTCTTCCATGATGCTTTCCAGCGAGACCGGTTTTTGCTCAGCCCGCAGAACTTGAGGGAATACTGTTGAGAGCAGAATCGCGATCAATGCCAACGTTCTCGCGTTCAAAACCATGTCGAACCTCCCAAATTAGATTAACGGTTTGTTTCAGGTAAAAACGAGGCGAGTGATGGAATTCACGAGAAAGTTACGTAGCGGCGATTTCTGAAGTAGGCGCAGGCCTTATGCCCGTTCAACCACCAGTGTCAAAATTTCAACGAGGTTGACAGGAGGCTGACACGTTTATAGACACAGAATGTGGCGTAAGCATGTAAGTGGCTGATTTTATTATCGTGATCGGTTTGGCGCCATGCTTGCTATACCAAAGACAAATAGTTTAGCTCGATTTCCTTTCAAAATCCCCACAGGAGCCCCGGAAGGGGCTCCTATCCTCCTCCAATTGCAGGCTATACTCGATTTCTATGTTCGCATTCATAGTCAGGCGTCTGTTGCTGACAGTTCCGGTGGTGTGGATCGTGGTGACACTGGTCTTCGCGTTGATCCACCTGGTGCCCGGCGATCCCGTCGCCCAGATGCTTGGAGAAGGTGCGTCGACGACGCAGATTGAGCGGCTCCGTCATGAATTGGGTCTGGACCGGCCGCTATGGGATCAGTACCGCACATACATGGCTGGTGTGGTTCGGGGTGACCTCGGTATCTCGTTCAGAAATCAGGAGACGGTGGCGCGGTCGATAATCACCCGATATCCGGCGACCATCGAACTGGCGATTGCTTCAACCGTTTTTTCGATTCTGGTGGCGGTGCCTCTGGGAGTGCTGGCGGCGATACGCCGCGGCCGCGCCGTGGACCACTTCATCGGATTTATCAGTTTATTCGGAGTTTCGCTGCCGAATTTTGCCTTAGGTCCGATGCTGATTCTGTTTTTCTCCATCGTGCTTGGATTGTTTCCCGTTTCGGGGCGGGATGGATTCTCGCATTTGATTTTGCCGGCGATCACCCTGGGTGGAGGTTTTGCCGCAATTATGACGCGGATTGTCCGCGGTTCGATGCTGGAGGAAATCCGGCAGGATTATGTACGCACGGCGCGCGCTAAGGGTCTGGGCGAGAGGACTGTTCTGTTCGGGCATGCTTTGAGGAACGGTTTGATTCCCGTGATTACAGTGCTTGGGCTCCAGGCCGGCTTGTTGCTGGGCGGCGCCATGATTACCGAGATCATCTTTTCATGGCCGGGTTTAGGTCGTCTGACGTACCAGGCGATCAGTGCTCGCGATTACCCGCTGGCACAAGGTTGTTTCTTGACGATTGCTTTGACCTACATCTTCATCAACCTCGCCACCGACGTTCTATATTCGGTCGTGGATCCGCGCATCCGTTATGACTGAGTTTTTCCGCAAAAACAAACTGGCCCTGGTCGGCTTCATCATCGTCATGGTGCTGGCGTTTTCGGCCGTCCTGGCGCCCTGGATCGCTCCCTACGATCCTGCCGATCAAAAACTGGCCGAGCGGCTCAACGGGCCGTCATGGAAGCATCCATTTGGAAACGATGAGTTGGGACGTGATATTCTCTCTCGCGTTCTCTTAGGGACCCGCGTGAGTATGCGGGTGGGGGCGACAGTAGTTTTGCTCTCCGTAATGGTCGGCGTTGTAATCGGGGGATTTGCCGGCTACATCGGCGGTAAGTTGGATACATTCGTAACGGTGGTGGTCATCAATTCTTTGATGGCTTTCCCCGGAATTCTGTTGGCGATCGCCCTGGTGGCCTTCCTGGGTCCAGGTCTGGGTCGCTTAATTTTTGCTTTGGCTGCAATCGGGTGGGTCGGCTACGCGCGGCTTGCGAGAGGGCAAGTTCTCAAAGTCAAAACTTTGGAATTTGTGGAGGCTGCGCGCGCCCTTGGCGCAACGGGTTCGAGAATTTTCCTGAGCCATATTTTGCCAAACATCGTTCAGCCGATATTGATACAGGCCAGTATTGGAATGGCGGCAGCGATTCTTGCAGAAGCATCACTGAGTTTTCTTGGCCTCGGAATCAGTCCGCCGACGCCAAGTTGGGGCGCCATGCTTAATGACGCGCGCAGCCACCTATTCGACGCACCTCACATGGTGATCTTTCCATCCGTCGCACTGGTGATGACCGTCTTATCTTTTAACTTTTTAGGTGACGCACTTCGGGATTGGCTGGACCCGAGGAACCTGTAAATTTCGAGCGGAGGATCTCACGATCATGTCTTCATTTGCGGCGGCGTCCTTGTTGATGCTCGTCCAGATACCACAGCCTGAGCACCATGGCGGCGAAGTCAACCTGGTTGTCCCTGACCTCAGCAAGGCTGTGTTCCTGAACGGCATCAGCGGGCCAACGTTACTAATGAGCGGACTATTGATTGCCATCCTGGGGATGGTTTTCGGTCTGCTCATTTGTCGGAAACTCAGAAACCTGCCGGTTCACAGCTCGATGAGGGAAATTTCGGAGCTGATTTACGAAACCTGCAAGACCTACCTCCTAACGCAAGGCAGGTTCCTGATGATCCTGGAGACCTTTATCGGGGCTGCCATTATCTTTTATTTTGGTTTCCTCCGGCATCTCGAACCCTTCAGAGTCGTTGTCATTTTAATTTTCAGCATCATCGGGATCCTCGGCAGTTATTCCGTGGCCTGGTTTGGCATTCGCGTGAATACATTCGCCAATTCGCGGACGGCCTTCGCCAGTCTGAAAGGGAAACCCTACCCGTGCTATTTCATCCCGCTCGAGGCGGGCATGAGCATCGGCATGCTCCTGATCAGCGTCGAGTTGTTCCTGATGCTATGTATCCTGTTGTTTATCCCGGGTGACCTTGCGGGACCGTGTTTCATCGGATTCGCCATCGGTGAATCGCTCGGCGCCGCCGCGTTGCGCGTGGCGGGCGGCATTTTTACCAAGATTGCCGATATCGGTTCCGACTTGATGAAGATTGCTTTCAAGATCAAGGAAGACGATGCACGCAACCCGGGTGTGATCGCCGACTGTACCGGCGA
Organism: uncultured Acidobacteriota bacterium; assembly: GCA_963738025.1. Taxonomy (GTDB): domain Bacteria; phylum Acidobacteriota; class Terriglobia; order 20CM-2-55-15; family 20CM-2-55-15; genus 20CM-2-55-15. Next base: position 17,780 of record CAVTWA010000027.1, read on the forward strand.
CAACGCCGGGGACTCGGTGGGCCCTTCCGCAGACGGATTCGAGACCTATGGCGTGACCGGAGTCGCGCTGATCTCGTTCATCCTCGGCGCGGTGAAAGATCCTGTGGTTCAGGTTCAGTTGCTGGTCTGGATCTTCAGTATGCGCATCCTGATGATTATCGCCTCGGCCCTCAGCTATTTCGTGAACGCCGCCTTCGCGAAAGCAAAATACGAAAACGCCGCAAAGATGAATTTTGAGGCCCCGCTCACGTCGCTCGTATGGTTGACGTCGATTGTTTCCGTCGTCCTCACCTATGTTTTGTCACGGGTACTGATCCCCGATCTGGGCGGCGACACCACGATGTGGTGGAAGCTGTCATCCATCATCACCTGCGGGACATTGGCCGGCGCGATTATTCCGGAATTCGTCAAGGTCTTCACCTCGACCGATTCGAGGCACGTGCGTGAGGTGGTCACGTCGTCGCGCGAAGGCGGCGCGTCGTTGAACATTCTATCGGGATTCATCGCAGGGAACTTCAGCGCCTACTGGCTCGGTCTGACAATTATGGTTCTGATGGGCATCGGCTACCTCTTCAGCAATTTATTTCCGCCGGCCATGATGCTCGCACCGTCCGTTTTTGCCTTTGGACTCGTCGCTTTTGGTTTTCTGGGTATGGGACCGGTGACGATCGCAGTCGATTCCTACGGACCTGTCACCGACAACGCACAATCCGTATTTGAACTGTCGACGATCGAACAACTACCCGGAATCGAAGCGGACATCAAAAAGAACTTTGGCTTTTCGCCGAAATTCGAACAAGCGAAGGAGTTCCTCGAAGAGAATGATGGCGCGGGAAATACCTTCAAAGCCACGGCCAAGCCGGTCTTGATCGGCACTGCGGTTGTGGGTGCGACAACGATGACCTTTTCGATCATCCTCGCTCTAACAAACGGTCTCGACGACGCCTTGCTCAAGAATCTGACGATCCTGCACCCGCCATTCCTGTTGGGTTTGATCGCCGGCGGTGCTGTTATTTACTGGTTTACCGGCGCGGCGACACAGGCTGTCAGCACAGGCGCCTATCGTGCCGTAGAATTCATCAAAGCGAACATCAAGCTGGAAGGCACGACAAAGGCATCGGTCGCCGATTCCAAGAAGGTTGTCGAAATCTGTACGCAATATGCCCAGAAGGGTATGTTCAACATCTTCCTCACCGTGTTCTTTGCCACGCTGGGGTTTGCCTTTCTCGAGCCGTATTTCTTCATCGGATATCTGATCTCGATTGCCTTATTTGGTTTGTACCAGGCCATCTTCATGGCCAATGCGGGCGGCGCCTGGGACAATGCGAAAAAGATTGTCGAGACGGAGTTGAAGGCCAAAGGCACGGAGTTGCATGCTGCGACCGTTGTCGGCGATACCGTCGGCGATCCTTTTAAAGATACCAGTTCGGTCGCGTTGAACCCGATCATCAAATTCACGACGCTATTTGGCCTGCTTGCCGTGGATCTGGCGGTTTCGGTGGCGGATAAGCAGGGCACCGGATTGACAACGGCTATCGCAGTCGTGTTCCTGGCGATCTCGATGGTGTTTGTCTATCGGTCGTTCTACAAGATGAGAATTGAGTAAAGGGAAACAGCCACAAAAAGGCACAAAAGGCACAGAATGGGACTCCATTCTGTGCCTTTTGTGCCTTTTTGTGGCTATTTCCCTTTCAGCTCCGTGAGCCGCTGCCGCAGCGATGCGAGCCCTTCGTACTTGGGATCAATCTCTTCCATGCGCTTCAGCGTCTGCTCAGCTGCAGGAAAGTTCCGGTCTTCCAGATACACGATCACCATATTGTGAAGGGTCGCCATGTGCTTGGGGTCGGTCTTCAGGATGCCCTGGTACGTGGCCATCGCCTTATCCTTCTGCCCCGCGTTCCACAGAGCCGTACCGTAGTCCGTGCGAACGTCCAGGTTGTCCGGCTCCAGCATAATGACTTTCTGAAACCAGTCGACGGCTTCGCTGAAGCGTCCCAGATCGAAGAGGAAATTGGCGTAACGCGTCATCAGCATGGGATCGTTGGGATTCTTCTGCAGGGCCTCATTGAACATGGCCTGCAACTGATCATTGCTGACGTTGGGATGGCCTTGCGGCGTATTCGATCCCTGAGCAGCGGGCAGCGAGCGCGGTATGGAACTCTGAACCTGATAAAAGGCAAAGATGTAGCCGGACGTTGCGCCGAGGATGATGCCGAGAATAGCGAAGTGGATGTTGCGTGAGGAAAACATTATAGAACTTTGCGCTTTAGTGCCTTCGTGGTTTTATCATCTCACCACGAAGGCACTAAGGTACAAAGTAAGTTAGTTCTTCTTCTTTGCTTTTGCGGCGTCCGCCTTGGCTTTGGCTTCTGCCGCAGCTTTCTCTTCGGCGATCGCTTTGTCGCTCTTGTAGGCTGTCGGCGCGGAGGCCTTCGCCGCTTCGATCAACTGCTTGGCGGCGTCAGCATCGGGTCCCGTCGGCTGGAGCGACAGGAATTTTTCGAGCACTGGAATGGCCTGAGGAATGGTGTCCGGCGATCCGAAGTACGAAATCCCCAGCTGGTAATAGGCGCTTGCCATCGCCGGGTTCAACTCGATCGCTTTCTTGAAAGCATCACCGGCTTCCTTCGTTTTGCCTTTGTTCGTCAGTACGGCGCCGAGGTTGTAATAGCTCTGGCCGGCTCCAGCCGGATTCAATTCGGCAGCTTTCTGGAGTTTTTGTGTCGCTTCATCGATCTTGTTGGCATTGGCGAGCACGATACCCAGGTTGTTGTAGTAGGCGGACTCATCAGGCTTCAGCTCGATGGCTTTGTTGTATGCGGCCTGCGCGTCATCGTACTTCTTCGCCTGCGAGTAGGCATCGGCCAGATTCGCGTAGATCACGTGCTGAGTAGGATCTTTTTCGGAAGCTTCTTTGAAGAGGCGGATCGCTTCGTCGTAGTTCTTCGCGGCCATCGCGGCGCGAGCACCCTCGAACGATGCTTTTGTGGCCTCGTTTTTGGCTTTTTCCTCGGCGATCTTCTTGCGGGCTTCTTCGTTGTTTGCCGCGTTGCCGGCCGGCGCGGCAGCCGCGTTCTTCAGGTCAAAATCGACTTTGGAATCCTGGCCGAACTGGACGCGGCCATCCAGCGCCATTAACGGTTTGCCATCTCTAACCACGCTCACTTTGTAATTGCCGGTGGGCAAGCCGGCATGGATGTATTGTCCATTCTTGTCGGTCTTGGTTTCAAAATGCCCATTGATGCCTTGGCGATCAATCGCGATGGTCACACCGCTCAGCGGCTTGCCATCGGTGTCTAGGACCTTGCCAGCCAGATTCCCGGTTTGTGCGAAACCAGGAACGGCGAGCAACAGGGCTACTACCAGGATTGGCAGGACTTTCACTAACTTCATAGATGCCTCCGTCAGGAATTGAAATTATATACGTGCGTATTCCGGTTTCTCTGAATAATCGATCGGATCTTCGATTCCCGCTTGCTGGAATGCTTTCAGGCGCAATGCGCAACTGTCGCATACACCGCAGGCGGCGCCGGATTCCCGGTAACAGGACCAGGTCCGATCAAAAGGCGCCCCAAGCTCGATACCCTTTCGAACGATATCCCGCTTGGACAGGTGGATCAGCGGCGTTTCGATTGTAATATCCGTCGAAGGGCGGGTCCCCGCTCGAATCACGCTATTGAATGCTTCGTAATACTCCGGCCTGCAGTCGGGATATCCGGAACTGTCTTCCCACACTGCACCGATGAAAATTTTGGTGGCGCCTAGAACCTCGGCCCACGACGTCGCGATCGACAAAAAATGCGCGTTCCGGAACGGAACATATGTATTCGGGATCTCCTGGCTGGTCAGATCGGCCTGACGAATAGACATAGTCGCATCCGTCAGACTCGAACCGCCGATCGCGCGCAAATGATCGAGCTTGACCGCAAGCCTGGTGAAGGCTCCAAAATGGTCGGCAAGCGCTTGAAATGATTGGAGTTCTCGCTCTTCGGTGCGCTGGCCGTAGCTGACGTGAAGGGCGGCGATATCGTACGCCCGGCTTGCGATGGCAGCTGTGACACAACTGTCCATCCCACCGCTCATTAAAACCACGGCCCTCGGTTTATTGGGTGTTTGAGCCATTTAAAAGAGTGGATTTTAATAAGGTTAGCGTAAAAAAGTCAAAGGGTCAGACCCCCCGGACGTTTGCGCCCCAAATGTACTTGTGAAGTTGAAGCTGGAGGCGGACCGGCAAACCATCTTCGAGAATCCAGCGCGCAAGATTGACCGGCGGCAAATCGTCATGCGATGGCGAAAGCAGGACGGGATTGACTTTGCTCTGCAGCCGCTCCTGAAAGAGCTTTTTCGCCCAGTCGTAGTCGGCTCGTGACGATATCACGAACTTGAATTCATCATGCGGTTCGGCGAGTTCGATATTTTCGTATCGGAAGGTGTGGCCTTCGTGACTGTCGGGAGATTTAATATCGATGATCTTGATCACCGCCGGCGGAACTCTCGCGATACTCACGTGACCGCCGGTTTCAAGCATGACCCTGTATCCCCGATCGAGCAGGGTCTGCATGAGCGGGTACACTTCCTCCTGCTCGAGCGGTTCGCCTCCCGTGACCTCGACGAGCTTCGAGGGATAGCCGGCAACCACTATGAGCACTTCGTCCAAAGACATTTCCCGGCCACCCGAGTACGAGTACTTGGTGTCGCAGTAAACGCAGCGCAGGGAGCAACCCGTCAATCGGATAAAGCTGCAAGGCTCTCCCGCGTGCGTGGATTCGCCCTGGATGGAGAAAAAGATTTCAGTAATCTGCATGACTCGATCGGTACTGTAGGCGCGGTCATAGACCGCGCCTACAAGCACCTTCAGACCTTTACAAGACGCTGCCCAGCATACCCTTTGTACCACACTGACGCGGTGAGGGCGATGAGGGCGGCAGCCACGATCGATCCGGCCAGAGCGCCGGGGAACGGCCGTTGCAGGCCATCACGCAACGTCGAAAGGATCGTCAGCATGGCGACGGCGATAATCATGAGTTGCGGTTGGTGCCGGAAAACCAGAATGTATGCCAACATCAGGATCACTCCCGTCGCAAGGCCCGAAATCAACCACGACGTCATCGTTTCAATGCCCGCCGTCCCGCTGATAGCGAGACCCGCCAGGACCCAAGCCCATGTCGCGCGTGGCCAATGACTGAGCAGGTACAGAATGACCAGAAATATCAGAGTCTCAGTGATGTATCCCGCAATGGGTGAAAGAACGGTGCCCAGTATCGGCAAAAACATCGAAGCAGGTGCAAGATTACCCCACGTAGGACTCGTCAGTGGCGTCCAATGGTGCGCCAGTGCGGCGGTGCCGGCGATAACGAGGCCGAGCGAAGCGGCGAGCAACAGAGGCCGGGCGGCCGTCGCCCCGGTTCCCAGGCGGCCGCCGAGCAAGCCTGCGACCAGCGCCAGCGCCGCTGCGCTGAAAATTACCAGCAAAAGTGAAGTTGCGATCGCGATGGCTAATTGAAGCGCCAGTGGTTGTGTTGTTGACGTGCCCGCAGCAAGTGCGGGCCAGCTATTCAGGATGTTCATGGCGCCCGCGATCAACAGGGTCGAGAACATTGCCGCGAACGCCGCCGCCGAAAATGAACGCTTGCGGCTCCAGTGAACTATCCCGATTACCGCGCTCGTGGCAATGAGAGCGACGATGATGACGGTACAAATCGTGCCGAAAATGCTTGGGATATTTTGCCGGGCCTTTTCATTTCGCGACCACTCTTCCGGTACAAGGACGAATCGCACCATATCGACAACCTGGTCCCCGTCCACTTCAACGGAGACTCGGGGTTCGCCTTGCGGCAGGCCATAGTCCCGCGTGTCTTTGAAAGTGAATACCCAGTCCGTTCGCGCCGGCCGTTTGTTGGCTTCGGCTGAAACTTCTTTGAAATATTGCGTATCTTGCAGCGTTTGCATCGCGACGGCGCGCGCTTCGTCTTCGCTCAGAGATTTACCCGGCTGCGCTTCCGGAAGGTCATGGTTGACTCGAAACACCCGCCCGCTCCCGTCCAGATATACCTGAAACTCTTCCGCACGCGACGCGACATCGCCTTCGAACCGCGCGAACCGCACCACCCACGACGGCGGCGTGACATAGAAACCGAGGAGCTTTTCATAACGCTCACGGCCGGCGGTTTGCCAGACGAATTTATTTATCGGTCCTGGTTGTCCCTCGACGTTGCTCAATGCTTTCCATGTGTTGTCAAGCTGGAACCCACGTTCGCCAAGGGCCTGCCGGGCCTTCTGAACCGCTTCACTGCGATTGATTTGTACCGGCGGCGCGTCCGTTCGAAATGGAGAAGCCAGTATCCAGACAAGCAGCCCCACAATTCCGGCAATCGGGAGGGCGGTTCGCACGTATGACGGGATTACCGTTGTGCTCGGTGCGGCTTTTGGTGCCGGTTGCGGTGCTTCCGGAACCTCGCGGGGCCTCCATGCGCCGTTGAATGCATCGTCCGGAATCCGATTCCACTTCCTGGCGCGGACCCGGTTTATGAGAACGACCCACAAAGGAACAAGAACAACGAGGACCACGATCGTTTGTTCGAGGCGCGCCCTTGTTCCAGACGAGACGAAGAGCGGCAACGCCATCCACGTCGAGTCGTAGGCGAAGTGCAGGACAATTCCGGGCAACAGCCCGAACGCGAGGTACAGAGAGCCGAAAACAAAAGATGGGATGATCAACTCGACAACCCGCGCATAAGCCGGCTGGTTTGCATATCCGGCGTGGCCGGACGCGAATACCAGTGCCTGAATCACCATCCCGGCCGCGATAAAGGCGCGGCGTTTCCCGAACTTCTGGCCGATCAGAGCCGCAACCGACAGAGGCGCGGCTCGAAACAGACATTCCTCCCAGAATCCGGCCTGCGCAGCCTGCGCGATGGCGGAAAGGGAAGGCAGATAATTCGCAAACATGTCGGGGTTCACCAGCGTGTCGGACGGTGTCCACCAGCCTAATTTTTGCTGTGCGAAGAAGTAAAGAATGATTTCGTATGCAAAGAACGGAGCGACGAGCAGGTAGCCCGTGACCGTTTCTCCTGAAATCGTCGGAGACGACGCTACATCCGGTGACCATGCCTTCCATAGCTGCACATGATGGGGAAAAGCACGACGCGACAACGTTTCCGCAGCCATGAACGAGATCGTCAACAGTATTGCGAAAAAGCCGAAGTTCGCGACCGCACTCATGATCAGCCGGACTGCAAAGCCACTCGCGGGTACTGCCGTGTCATAGTTCATCCAGGCGAGCGGCCACGAATTCAATTGCTGTAAACCGACGAGCAGGGCGATGAAAAGGCCCCAGAACATTGGCGGGCGCCAGACCACCCAATGCCGCCGAATCATCAGAAACAGGCCGACACCGCAAAAACCCAACAGGTATGGTCCGATTACGGCGATGCTGGATACGGCATTGATCGCGTCATTGACCGAGCGGAGTTGCTCGTAGCGCCGCGTGAATGCTTCCGGGATTTGAACAAACTGCGTGAGTTCGGTAAGTTTGTCGCCGCCGACAACAAGCCGCATCCGGTAGCGGGCCTCACCTATCCGTTCATCCTGGCGTTCATAGACGAACGCATGATCCGTGCGTCCGCCTGGCCGGTCATCCTTCGAAGACTCGACCAGCTTGTAACGGCCGAAGTCGATGTTCCAGTCTGCAGCAGCTGCGGTTTCCGCAATCTGCCGTGCCTGTGCGCCGGGCAGGCTCGCGCCTGTTTCCTTTTCGGGAAGCTTGACGACGAAACCATACGGTTGGCCCTCCGGCGTGAAACGAACCAGTGTTTCGTGCGCGTCGCTTTCCTTGAAATGCCGTACATGCCACGTGTACGGAGCGTATATTTTGTTCTTCAGTATCCGGCTGAGCTCCGGCTTCCCTCCACCTTCCAGTTCGATAAAGTTTTGAACTTCCTGTTCCGTGGCGAACTCCGCCGCCTGGTCATATCCCTTGGGCGGCCACGAAAATTTCTGCGCAAGCAACCGCGCCTCGCGTAGCGCATCCTTCCGGTCCATCTGCAGGTCGATGGAGACGAGCGGGAACGCAGTCGAAAAATTCTTGAAGGTGAAGACAGCTGCGGCGAGCGAAAGAACGATGAAGACAATCCAGAATACCGGCCGGCGAAGCATTCTCTGTGCCCTCTGTGTCTTTGTGTTTAGGTGGCGCTCATGAACTGTACGAGGTCCTCGATACTATCGGTCACTTCATAATCCGGTAAACTCTCCATGAACAGCCGCCCATATGATTTGGTGCTCAGGCGGTTGTCCAGCACTGCCAGAATGCCGCGGTCGGTTGTAGATCGAATCAAACGGCCGAAACCTTGCTTCAAGCGAAGAATTGCATTCGGCACCTGATATTCCGAGAAAGCATTCCCGCCCGCTTGTTGAATATGCGCCGTCCGCGCAGCGACGAGGGGATCCGATGGCACCTGAAACGGCAGCTTATCGATGATGACGGCGCTGAGAGCTTCACCCTTAACGTCCACACCCTGCCAGAAACTGGCGGTCGCGAATAATACGGCATTGGGAGTCATCTTGAATTCTTCGAGCAGGCGGCTCTTGCCTCCGCCTTTACCCTGCATCATGCATGGGTAGGGCAGGCTGTCGGCGAGGATTTCATAAAGCGCCTGCATCTGCCGGTAACTGGTAAAGAGAACAAACGCGCGTCCCTGCGAGGCACGCAGGACCAATTTGATCTCTTGCGCCGCACGCTCCAGATACGAGGCATGCCGATAGTCGGGCATGCCCTTCGGGATGTAAAGAAGCGCCTGTTTCCGGACATCGAATTCGGTCGCGAGCGTCAGCTCCCGTCCCTCATTGAACCCGAGTCGAGTCCGGAAATAGCTGAACGAATCGGCAACGGTTAACGTCGCGGAAGTCAGAACACAGGTGGGCACACGCTTGAAGAGCCGTTCCGCCAGCATTCCGGAAACGTCAATCGGGCAGGCCTCGAGAAAAATGCCGCGATCGCGACGCTCGATCCAGGAAACATAGTTCTGCAGATCGCCTCTGCGAAAGACTTCCAGTTCGGACTCTAATTCGCCGGCCCGGCGTGCGAGCGATTCATACTCGCCGGAGAAATCTTTCTTTTGCTTGATGGACCGGCGGGCGTCCTGCAGAGCTCCTATGAGACCTTCGATGCCCTGAAGTTCGCCCATCGGATGACGGCCGTCGCGCAGCAGGGCGAAGCTATTGAAAAAGCGATCGGAGGCGCGTGATACGGCTTCGACATCCGCTTCCACCTTATTGGCGTCGTGAACGAATTCCATGAAGCGATAGTTGCTGACGTGGAATCCGAAATAGTCTGTCGCAATGTCTTCGAGTTCATGAGCCTCGTCGAAGATCACCGCGCTGTAGTCGGGCAGTATCGCGGCAACATCCGACTGCCGCACGGCAAGGTCGGCGAAAAACAAGTGATGGTTGACCACGACGATGTCGGCTTCCATAGCCTTCTGCCGCACAAGCGTGAGGAAGCATCGTTCATAGTCTTTGCATTTGGAGCCAAGGCATCGCTCGCGGCGGGCATCCATACGGGACCACAGTTCGGAATCATCGCCGATGGATCCCAGTTCCGCCCGGTCGCCGGTCTCGGTTTCCTGCGCCCAGTCGAGAATGGCTTGAAACGACCTTAATTCACGTGGGCTAAATAACCCTTCTGCATGCTGCGTTTCAAGTTTCAGGCGGCAGAGGTAATTGTTTCTGCCCTTCAGATAGGCGGCCCGAATCGGCCGTTCGAGCACACTCTCCAGAAGCGGAATGTCTTTGTAAAAAATCTGGTCCTGTAAAGTCTTTGTCCCTGTCGAGACGAGAATCCGCTTCCCATGCAAAAGGGCCGGCAGCAGGTATGCGAGGGTTTTTCCGGTGCCGGTGCCGGCTTCGATTATGACGTGGTTTTGTTCTTCGAGCGCCCGGTGCACCGCCCTAGCCATGCGAATTTGCGACGGTCGATGCTCGTAATCATCCAGCCGTTGCTCGAGTGTTCCGCCGGGGCCAAAGAAGTCCTCAATCACCCGTTAAGTGTAGCGTGCCATGGGCCAGAAAAGGGACAATTGCCTTCCCGTCCATATCGAGCCAAGACATCACGCGCCTAGTTGTGTGGCGAGATCCAGCATATCCCGGGTGACCACGTCGAACTGGTTTGGTGCGGCCTTGTCGGCCTCTTTCGCCGGTCCGTACTCTTTCGGACGGTGAATAAAGCCGGTCTGCAAACCAGAACTTCGCGCAGCATTTAAATCGCTGATGTGTGCCGCGACCATCATGACTTCTTCCGGCTTCAGGCTCAGCAAACTCACGGCAGCCAGATAACTTTCCCGGTCCGGCTTGTAATGCCGGGCGAGTTCTGCCGACAGGATCAGGTCCCAGGGGAGTCCGGCATGTTTTGCCATATCGGTGAGCAGCGATACGTTCCCATTGGACAGCGGCGCAATGATGAACTTCTTTTTGAGGCGTGACAGCCCTGGGACGGAATCAGGCCATGGCTTCAGCCGGTGCCAGACGCGATTCAGGTGGTCCTTTTCATCTTCGCTCAATGCGGGCATCATCCGGAACTCCATCAGCATTTCATCCAGGATCATCCGGTGAAGGTCGTCAAGTTTCGTCCAAGGTAGTTCGCCTTTTCTCACCTTTTCCATGGCCGGCGCATACCCGGTGCGCCATCGATCCGCGAAGCTGGGCCAATCGATTTCAAAATGCTTCGACCTGCTCCACGCGGCGCCTTCTTCAATGATCGAGCCCCGCCAGTCGACCACCGTGCCAAATGTATCGAAGACCAGAGCTTTCGGCATGACCTCAGGTTTCGCCGTACCGAATTCAGGCAGAACTTCCATAGCTGCTCCCAGACCTAAAACTTTCAAGGCATCTCTGCGTTTCATTTAAGGCGGATTATATACTTCAATTCCTGATGCTCGAGACGATCACCATCGCCGGGGAATTCCAAGGTGCGGCGCAAATTGGAATTCTGCAAATCGACGGACTGCAGGTCCACGATTCACCGGAAGAACTGAAACGGCTGTTGAACGCACTCGCCGGGGACCTCGCGGCCAGGTATAAGGACCAGCCGCCTGGCGAGATTCCGGAAGTGAAACGAATCCGCTCGATCTTTCATCGCAGCGGTTTGGATCCAACGCGATACCGTCCCTCGTCAGAGTCGCTGCTGCGGCGTGCCGTAAAAGGGAAAGGACTCTATTTCATCAATTCGGCCGTGGATCTGGTAAATTACTTCTCTTTGAAAATGCTGTGGCCGGTCGGCCTGTACGACGCAGATAAGCTGAAGCCGCCGATCACATGGCGAGCCGGCATTGACGGTGAGTCCTATGAGGGGATCGGCAGGGACCGGCTGAATCTGGCGCACTTCCCGTTGCTCGTCGATCAGGAAGGGCCGTTTGGCAGCCCGATATCGGACTCGATGCGCACCCGGGTAACCGAAGAATGCAGGCGCGTTCTGTGGATTACGTTTGCGCCTCCAGGAACCAGGATTCCGCAGGATGAATTTGCAGAAGGGATGATCCGTTTCAACGGCGGAACGGTGAAAAGTTCCACTCAATTATGATCAAAATACCGGCTTCGATATTGCGCGAGATCTACGATCACACCGAGGCATCGTATCCGAACGAGTGTTGCGGCCTGATGATCGGCACGACCGACAAGGATAAAAATCACACGGTCCACACCTTTCGAATGTGTAAGAACCTGAATCAGGAGCGCTCCCGGGACCGGTACGATATGGATCCGCTCGATATGCTGCGGACCGAGCGCGAATTTGAAAGCAGTCCATGGGACATCATCGGCATCTATCACTCACATCCGGATCATCCGTCGCGTCCATCGCAAACGGATACGGACCGGGCGTGGCCCGACTATTCTTACGTTATTATTTCTGTGCAAAAGGGGACCGTGGCTAGCGCCCAGAGTTGGGTGTTGAACGACAGTGAGAAAAAATTCTACGAAGAGCCCCTTAATACCGAGGGAGATTTGAAATGAGCACTGTTACTGTGAAGATTCCTACCCCGCTAAGGCCGATTACGGGCGGCCAATCCGAACTCAAGATGGAAGCTGCCACCGTCGGCGAGATCCTCAGAAAACTGGACTCACAGTACAAGGGATTCGGTGACCGTGTCCTCGATGGGGGCAGTCATGTGAAGCGCTTTATCAACGTGTTCGTGAATGAAGACAATATCCGGGATAAAAAGGAACTGGATACCGAGCTGAAAAACGGGGATACCGTTTCGATATTGCCCTCGATTGCAGGGGGGGATTAGCCATTGTAGGGGCGGTCTATGACCGCCCCTACAATCAAACTAAAAGCTTTCCTTCAGGTCTCGAATCAACCTGTCAAAGTCACCCTTCGAGATGTGCAGCGGCGCGCCTTTTCGTTCCAGGGACACGAAATTTCCCCCGCGGAGAATTACTTCGATGAACCCATCCGGCGCCGCCTTCTTGCTGCGGATTTGTACGGCTTTCGTTACCCCGTCCACCTCGATCAGTTTCAGTTCGCAGCCGAGATAGTCAATTTTTTCGACAATCGCGGCGGCCTGCTTACGCAGATCGGTCTGGACCGGCGATTCTACCTGCACCTTCCGCAACAGCATTCCTAGCTGATCGGTAGCTTCAATGTCAGCCGTGACTTTGAGTTCATCCATCGATTTTCCTCTCGATATGCTTTTCTCCATCGAACGAAAAGAGCTTGCCTTTGCCTTCAACCAGAGTTCTCAAATGCACCGGCCGGCGCCACAGCGCATAAAGGTTTTTCAGCGTGTCTTTGGCATAGTCGATTCGAAGGTCGATACCTTCGTGCCGGTGTTCGAGCAGTAATTCTCCGCGATTGTCGAAGTTGCCGTCCGTGACATAAATGAACGGTTGTCCGAAATTCGTCAGCGAGAAAAGCAGTTTTTGTTTCACGCTTTTCCAATTGCGGTCGGCAATTTCGTACACACCGCGCTCCGGGTTGAACTGGTATGTGAAGAAGCGCTTTTCGTGGCAGAACTCTTCGGTGAAAAACGCATCGATGAACGTGATATCGTTGTGAACCCGGCGTGTTTCGAAGATCTTCTCGCGTCCGAGGCCCAGTCCGAGGTCCCATTCGCGCTTCGAAACGTAGTCGTCACATTCTTCGAAATCCTTGCCGAACTTGCCGCGGTTCCAGCGGTCTTCGATGTCTTTCCATAGCTCGAAGCCCAGGCGATACGGATTGATCTGGCCGGGATGCGCGGCGACCGTGCCCGAATGATGGTCGGCAAAATCGATGACTTCGGCATCGTTCAACGCTTTTTCCGTCATGATTTTCGCGTGCCAGTAGGTGGCCCAGCCTTCATTCATGATTTTAGTCTGAGCTTGTGGAGCGAAATAGTACGCTTCTTCCCGGATCATCCACAGCACGTCGCGCTGCCAGTTCTCCAGTGGTCCGTGTTCGAGAAGAAAGAGCAGGACGTCTTTCTGCGGATCTTCCGGAAAACGGCGCCTCTTCTGCCGGTCTTCCTCGAGCTTTTGCTTTTGATGCTCGAGAAATTCCTTCGGGTTGATGAACTCGTCCATGTAATCGCTCGCCGCGATCTTCCTGACGATAGGCGCGGCTTCATCCTCGGCAGCGAGCTTGTGTCTTGTCTTGCGTTCGATAAAGACCGAATGGTGGTCGATCAGATCGTCGATAGAAAGACAAACATCGATGAAACTCTCGACGGCATCCAGCCCGAATTTGTCGATGTACTTGCGGATCTTTGTGGCGTGATTCGCCATGGTATCCATCATTTTGCGATTGGTCTTCGAGAACCAGATGTTGTTCTTGAAGAAATCGCAGTGGCCGTACACGTGAGCCATTACGATCTTCTGATCAACGAGATGATTGCATTCGAGCAGGTAGGCGTAGCACGGGTCATTATTAATGACCATTTCGTAAATCTTATGCAGCCCGTACGCATAGCTCTTGTTGAGCCGTTCGTACTCCATGCCGAACTTCCAGTGGGGATACCGGTTCGGAAATCCGCCGTAAGCGGCGACCATGTTCATCTCTTCGAAGTCGAGAACTTCGAAAAATGTCTCGTAAAAGTCGAGACCATATTCGCGCGCATGCACCTCGATCTCTCGATTGAGCCGCGACAGTTCGGGTGTGAGGCTTTGCCTGCGCGATTGGACGGTGATGGACATTTTACTCCTCGCTGCACGCTAGCGCGCTTGCATTCGCTCCGCTCATCTACTTACCCTTTCCCAGAAAATCCTTGATGGATTGATAAATGTCGTCTTTGTTCTCGATGCGCGACAGGACAAGGTTGTCGATCTCGTGAATGTTATTTTCCAATTCGCGGATGAACTGGCCGCTTCCGTAGGTGCTTTCGACCTGGCCGTAGCCGAACAGATTCACCTTCGGGAGGAGATCGCTCTTCAGCAGATTGATGCAACGATCGGTATCGCCCCCGGACCAGTTATCTCCGTCGGAGAAATGGAATATGTAAATGTTCCAGAGTTCCTGCGGGTATTCCTCTTCGATGATTTTGTTGCACAGTTCGTACGCCGACGAGATAACGGTGCCGCCGCTCTCGCGGGTATGAAAGAACGTTTCCTTATCGACTTCCTGTGCGACTGCGTCATGAATGATGTATCGCGTGATGACGCCGTTGTAGTTGGTCTGGATCCATGTGTCGATCCAGAAGGATTCGACTCGAACAATCTCCTTCTGTTCGTCGCCCATGGACCCGGAGACGTCCATCATATAAAGAATGAGAGCGTTGCTTTCCGGTTTCTGTTTCGTTTTCCAGGATAGATAGCGCTTGTCCTCGTGGATCGGCACGATGTACGGGTTTAACGGATCGTAGGTACCCGCGGTGATCTGCCGTTTCAGAGCCTCTTTGTAGGTACGCTTGAAGTGGCGCAGCGACTCGGGACCGACCTTCGAAATCTGTGAGTAATGGTCGCGTTCGGTTTTCAGCCGCGCGCTGCCCTTCGGCTGGATGCGGGGCAACTCCAGTTCTTCGGCAAGGATCTGCGCGAGTTCCTCCATGGTCAGATCGACTTCGAGGATGTGCGCGCCTGCGGCGTTTCCGGCTTTGCCGTTGCCGTCTTCGTCGACGTCGCCGGGGGCAAGCGGTGTGCCGGGATCGCCTTCGCCCTGGCCAACGCCACCCGTGTTGCGGCGGCCGAAGCGGAAGTTGGGCATTTCGATCTGCGGGACCGGAATGCTGACGTAGTCTTTGCCGCGTTTTCCGATCAGTTCACCTTGCGAGATGTACTTTTTCAGGTCCTGCTTGATCTTGCCGCGGACAATCTGTCTGAACCGGAGGTAATCCTGCTCAATGTTTAAGACCATGATTTTCTCTCTTTGTGCCTTTGTACCCTGGCGCCTTTGTGTGCAAAACCATCAACACGCAGGCAGCAGGGCGTAAAGGCACAAAGCGCTATTCCTTCGCGTCGCCGCGGGCGAAGATGCTCGCGACATAATTCAGCACATCCGTGGCACATACGTCGCAATAGGCGTAGTTTTTGATCAGCCGGCTCTTCACCACGTCGATTTTTTCCTGCGTTTCCTTATCGACGACATTGGAAACCAGGCTGGTCAGCTTGATCGAATCCTTTCGATCCTCGAACAGTTTCAATTCGAGGGCCTTGTACAGCCGCTCGTTCGTTCGATAGTTGAACTGCTTGCCTTCGATCGCCAGCGCGCCGATGTAGTTCATGATTTCCCGGCGGAAGTCGTCTTTGCGGCTTTCCGGAATATCGATCTTCTCTTCGATGGATCGCATGAGCCGCTCATCGGGTTCCTCGTCCTGGCCGGTGTACTTGTTCTTCACGCGCTCCTTCTGCGTATAGGCCTTGACGTTGTCGATGTAGTTCGAGCACAGCCGCGAGATCGCCTCTTCGTCCGCCGAGATGGCACGCTGCACTTCGTTCTTCACGATGTCCTCATACTCATGTTTGACGACGGTCAGCAGCTCCCGGAAATTCTTTCGCTGTTCGTCCGACTTGATGAGCGAGTGATGCCGCAAGCCATTCTCGAGTTCGTTGAGGACCATGAACGGATTGACGCATCCGGCGAACTGCTCGTTGACGAGCGCATTCGAGATCTTGTCCTGGATGTAGCGAGGGGAAATGCCGTCCATGCCTTCGCGAGCCGCTTCGCGCTGAAGTTCTTTTACCGAGTCTTCGGTATAACCGGGAAGCGTTTTGCCGTCGTACAGCTTCGACTTCTGAAGAAGCGTGAGGTTTGCTTTCTTCGGTGTCTCGAGCCGGGTCAGCACAGCCCACATGGAAGCCATTTCGATGGTATGCGGCGCAATGTGTTTCCCGCGGATTCTTCTCGGAATTGTAATCTTTTTCGTAGACCTTGATTTCATCGCCGAGTTTCGTGATGTACGGGATATCGATCTTCACCGTTCGATCGCGGAGAGCTTCCATGAACTCGTTGTTCTGGAGCTTGCGATACTCGGGTTCGTTCGTATGCCCGATGATCACTTCGTCGATGTCGGTCTGCGGGAACTTCTTCGGTTTGATCTTGTGTTCCTGGCTGGCGCCGAGCAGATCGTAAAGGAAAGCGACCTCGAGCTTCAGGACTTCGATGAATTCAATGATGCCGCGATTGGCGACGTTGAATTCGCCGTCGAAATTGAATGCGCGCGCATCGGAATCCGAGCCGTAGATGGCGATCTTGCGATAGTTGATGTCGCCGGTCAATTCGGTGGAATCCTGGTTCTTTTCGTCTTTCGGCTGGAAGGTGCCGATGCCGTTTCTGTCTTTCTCGGATAGCACCAGCCGGCGCACTTTCACATGATCCATGACCTTGAACCAGTCGCCTTTGTAGCGGCGCGTGAGTTCCCGGTACATCTGGCGGCAGGCGGGGCAAAGATCGCCTTCCACCTGGATCTGGAATTTCGGATCGGCGCTGCCGCGCATCAATTCCTCGATGAGCTTGCCGCGCTGGTCGGGAGGAATGAGGTGCAACGGTTCTTCTCGCATGGGGCACGGCAGTTCGTCGCTGACCATCTGGAACACTTCTTTTTCGACGTCATTTGCGATGTTGACCCATGTGAATGTGTACATGGCGCCTTCGGGTTTGCGGGAGTATTCCTCCAGACCCTTTTTCAACAGACGCACCATGGTACTTTTTGCGCTGCCGACCGGGCCGTGCAACAAAATCACACGGCGTTCCGTCCCGTAGTTGCGGGAGGCGGATTTAAAGGTATCGACCAGGTGGGTAAGGCTTTGATCGATACCGTACACGGCATCGCGCCCATCGTGGGCGTAATCCCGGAAGAAACGGTAGCGCGTGATCTTCTTCTTGTGCTCGACGTACTCCTCGACGCCGTGCGAGATGATCATGTCGTAAATCCGCTGGAACGCGTTCCGCGTCACGCGCGGACTTTCCTGGACGAGCTTGAGATAGTCCTCTAGAGATCCTTCCCAATTCAGTTCCTGGTACTCTTGTGCGCTCTGGAGATCTGCGATCGCGCTAAGAATGCTTACGGTCTCTGCCTGGTCATGCATATTCTTCACCTTTATTTAACGCCGGTCCCCCCACGTTAAATTGCCAACAAAAAAATCGGAAGGCACTCCCGAAGCTGAAAAATTACAGCTTCAGACCGCTTCCGATCACTTGATTATCAAAACTCCTGCCTTTTTCGCTGATCCCACTATAGATCGACGGCAGACAGTTCAGGTCCATTACAATTTGATGTGCTATCGTCCAAAAGGAAAGCGAATATTTCATGCCATCCCCATTACCGCTCATCGCAATCGTCGGACGCCCTAATGTTGGCAAATCGACGTTCTTTAATCGTCTTATCGGCCAACGTCGTTCCATCGTCAGCGACGAGCCCGGAATCACGCGTGATCGAATCTACGGAACTGTCAGTTGGAACGGCCGCTCCTACGAAATTGTAGACACCGGAGGGATCGTTCCCGGCGAAGAGAGCGAGATCCCCGTCCGTATCTTTGAACAGGCGCAGATCGCAATCGACAACGCTGTTCTTATCTTCCTCATCGTTGATGGCCGTACCAGCATTACTGCTCCCGATCAGGAACTTGCCCGTCTTCTCAGGCGTACGAGCAAGCCGATCTTTCTAGTCGTCAACAAAATCGATTCAGAAAAACAATCCGCCGAAACCTCGGAGTTCTACCGCCTCGGCATCAACCACGTCTTCCCGGTGTCGTCCGAACACGGCCGCGGCATCACTGAACTACTGGACCAACTTGCAATTTCAATACCAGCGCCCGAAGAACAAGAAGAAGATGCGGTTGGGGAAATACGGGTGGCCATTATTGGCCGTCCCAATGTCGGCAAGTCCACCCTGCTCAATAAACTGGTGGGGCAGGAGCGCGCGATGGTTTCGCCCATCGCCGGAACCACCCGCGACGCCGTCGACATCGTCATGCATCATGAGGACCTAACCATCAGATTTGTTGACACGGCTGGAATTCGACGCAAGGGAAAAACCGAGTTAAAGGCCGAGAAACTCAGCGTTATCATGGCGCGACGTCATCTCGAGCGCAGCGATGTGGCAATTCTGGTTATCGATGGCGTGGAAGGGGTGACGGCACTCGACGCCCACATTGGAGGGTATGCGCAGGAAGCGGGAAGGTCGGTCATTATCGTTGTAAACAAGTGGGATCTGGTCCAGAAAACCCATCGCGTTACGGCAGACTATGAAACCGACATCCGCGAGAAGCTTAAGTTTCTATCATTTGCACCGATCGTCTTTATTTCCGCCAAGACCGGTCAACGTGTTCACCGGCTGTTCGCAGCCATTAATGAGGTCCACAAAGCGCGATTTGTACGGATCCCAACCAGAGACCTGAACGAATTCCTGCGACACGAGACCTTATCGCGCGGCGGATTGCCCTCGGATGTGAAGATTCGATACATTGCCCAGGTCAAAGTTGACCCACCGACGTTTGTGATGTTTTCCAATAAACTGAAAAAACTTCACTTCTCGTTCGAGCGCTTTATCGAAAACCGTATCCGTGAGCGTTTTCCATTCACCGGTACGCCGATTATAATCAAGCAACGATTGAAAAACGTTAGCCGCGGATCCCAGGGGTCATCCTCATAATCCGTGATTAATGAATTGTTTATGGCTGAAATTCCCAATAAATTGTTTTTCAAGATCTCGGAAGTCTGCGACATCGTCGGCGTTGAGCCCTATGTTCTCCGGTTCTGGGAAACGGAATTTCCCGGCCTCGCTCCCGAAAAATCCAAAGCCGGTCACCGCGTATATAAGCGGAGGGACGTCGAAAACGTCCTCCGCGTCAAGCAGCTCCTTTACGACCGCGGGTTTACGATTGAAGGTGCGCGCAAACAACTCGCAAAATCACGAACTTCGCGGAAAGCGGAGCGCGACGAAGTTCTGACACGGGTACGCAAGGACCTCCAGGACATCTTGACTTTACTCAGACGGAAAACCTAAAGTGGACGGATCGGGACGTAGCGCAGCCTGGTAGCGCACACGCTTGGGGTGCGTGTGGTCGGAGGTTCAAATCCTCTCGTCCCGACTCCCCTGCCACACAGTCATCAAAGATGTACGAAATTCTGCTCACAAACGACGACGGTATCGACTCACCCGGACTGGAGGCGCTGGCCGTTGCCTTGTCCGATGTTGGACACGTGACCGTTGTCGCCCCGGACCGGGAACGGAGCGCCGTGAGTCACGGGATTACCCTCATTGAGCCCGTCATGTACCACCAGATTGCCGAGCGGCGTTTCGCCGTCCAGGGGACGCCGGCGGACTGTGTGATCGCTGCCCTCATGCGGATTATGCCCCGGCCGCCCGCGTTAGTCGTTTCAGGAGTCAATCGGGGACTGAACGTCGGCCACGACATCCTCTATTCCGGAACTGTTGCCGCCGCGACCGAGGCTGCAATGCAAGGCATTCCCGCGATCGCCGTCTCAGCTTATTTCGACTACAAATCGGCCGCTGAAGTTTCGGCGCAGCTCGCCTCCCGAGTCCTGTCGGAGGGCCTGCCTCCGGATGTTTTGTTGAACGTGAATCATCCCCGCGATTGGAATGGCGAATGTCGTTTGACGCGGCAGGGCCGCAGGTCTCCTGAACCGATGACCGATTACGAGGCACTCGAGGCGGGTTACGTTTCGATATGTCCGCTGCAGATCAATCGCAGCTTCCTGGGGGATATAGCGGACTGGATCGGGGAATTAAAAACAAAAATGGGGAATCCCGCCTAGCTTAGGGTTTTTAGCCGCTCCGCGGCTAAAACCGGCTACTGTTTCTTGATTTCGTCGACGTGAGTCGCTCTTAAGGTCGACTCGACGGCATTCACATCGGCGGCATCTTCCACCGCCACGAGAATCTTTCCTCGCGAAACCTCGGTATCATAGACCTTCGATTGCGTGGTCGGCAGCTCCGTCGTAATAAACAAGCTCAGCACCGTTGCCAGGATCGCGCCCAGCAAAGTCAGCTCGAAAAGGATGATGATATTGGGCCACCACGCGACAATCGGCATACCGCCCGTGACCAGCGGCCAGAAGGTTTCCGTGATATAGGCGAGCGCCAGGCCAATGGAGAAACCGAGTAGGCCGCCGCCCGCAGCGATCCAGAAGATCCAGGTTTCTTTGTAGCGGTGACTGAATTCGTATTCCTCGTACGGCTGGGACGTGATCACCGTGATGGCTCGATCCGCAATACCGGCGTTCCGGAGTGCATCGACGGCGTACTGCGCCGCGTCGGGGTTCGAATACAGACCATAGATCGCGGTCACGGTCTCGCCCTCCACAGCGCGCGCTGTTCTTCTTCCTCTTCGGCGGTTATCGGGACCGGCCGGCCGTGGCCCCCGACTTTCAGCTCCCAGATCGAGATGATCGGTACAGCTTTGGAAAACAGCGTATAAAGCAATACCATGGCCGCGAATGTGGCAACGGTGATCATGATCTCCACCGGTTGAGGCCGATAAAAGCTCCATGTGTAGGGCAGAAATTTCGTTCCAAGCGACGGAACGACGATCAGGAACCGCTCGAGCCACATTCCAACCACAATGGTCGAGGACGCGATAACGCAACCCGTGATCGTGCGAAGCTTCTTGATGGCGAGAATCGGAAAGGGAATGATGAAATTGCAAAACACCATGGTCCAGAACAGCGGAGCATACGATCCGGTCTGCGTCTCCCAGAACACCGCCATTTCAGCCGGGGAATTTCCATACCAGGTCGTGAGCCGCTCCACGAAAGTGAAGTAACCCCACAGCAGGCTCATCAGCAGCAGAAGCTTTCCGAGATTCTGGAAATGAAGCGGGTGCAGATATCCCTCGAGGTGGAGCACTTTCCGCAGTATTGCCATGGCGATGATCAACCCGGCAATGCCGCTGAAAATCGCTCCGGCGACGAAGTAGGGTCCGAACACCGTCGAGTGCCACATCGGGACCGGCGACATCGAAAAGTCGAACGACACGATCGTATGAACGGAAATCGCGACAGGAACAATGGCGATGGCCATTACCTGCATCGCCGCTTCGAGGCGGTGCCATTGTTTCGTCGTACCCTGCCAGCCGAGCGCGGCAATCGTGTAGACCTTTTTCCGCCAGCCGGTCATTTGGTCGCGCATCAGCGCGAAGTCCGGGATGATCGGCAGTAAGAGAAATAACGAACTGCCGGTCAGATATGTCGATATCGCGAAGAAGTCCCAGGCCAGCGGCGAACGGAGATTGGGCCAGATCTGCCGCTCGCTGGGGTAGGGAATCAGCCAGAAGAAAAGCCACGGCCGTCCGAGGTGGATGATGGGAAACATCGCTCCTATCATCAAGGCGAAAACCGTGATCACTTCGGCACACCGGGTCACCGGCCGCCGCCAGGTGGCATTGACCAGACGAAGAATCGCCGAGATCAGCGTACCCGCGTGGCTGATACCGATCCAGAACACAAAGTTCGTGATGTAAAAGGCCCAGAAGATCGGCCACCGGATGCCGGCCACCGCAATGCCGTTCCACATCTGATAAATCCAGGCACTGGCGCCGCAGAGGACGATCGTGCCGAGTACCCCGACCAGCAGATAGAACCACACCGACGTCTGCTGCAGCGGCCGGAGCAGATCGGCGTTAATCTTTTGTTCTTCTTGAAGCGTCATTTAACGAAAAGGGAAAAAACCACAAGAAGCTCAAAAGGCACATATGTGTGCATCGTTGCGCTTCTTGCGGGTTCTTCTTCAGTACTCCTTTTGCAAATATGTCACCTTGGGCTGAGTTCCCAGATCCTCCAGCAACTTCTTTCCGCGCGACGATCGTGACAACCTGGACACTTCGCTTTCCGGGTCGTTCAAGTCTCCGAATACCAGCGCCGACGTCGGGCACGACTGCACGCACGCGGGCTTGATCTCGCCATCTTTTAATTCGCGTCCTTCCGCTTTGGCCTGATCTTTTCCGGCGCTGATCCGCTGAACGCAGAACGTGCACTTCTCGACAACGCCGACTTCGCGCACGGATACATCCGGGATTCAGGGGAAGCTCCAGCGGACGATCCCAGACCGGGTTACCGAAGTTAAAGAATCGCACGTTGTACGGGCATGCATTCGCGCAATACCGCGTCCCGATGCAGCGGTTGTACACCTGCGCGTTCAAACCCTCTTCCGTATGATGGCTCGCAAACGTCGGGCATACCGGTTCGCAGGGCGCGGCGTCGCATTGCTGGCACATCACAGGTCTGAACTTGACGCGCACATCCGGGAAGTCTCCTTCGTAATAGCGCTCGACGCGGATCCACGCGATGCTGCGGCCCCGCGCCGACTGTTCCGGCCCGGCGATCCGGACGTTGTTCTCCGTGCGACACGCCGTCACACAAGCTTCGCAGCCCGTGCATCGGTCCAGATCGACCGTCATTCCCCATCGATGTGTCATCTTTGTGCCTTTGTACCTTTGTGTCTAACGATGCATCTGCTCCGGCGGATAATCTCTCAATGAGCCGGCAAATAAAACCAGGCTTCCATCCGCCTCCGCGACTTTTGCAATCTTCACTCGCGTCGCCGCCCACGCCAATGCTCCCGTCGTCGCTTCCTTTACAGGAGCAAGAATCTCGATCGGATTCGCGCCGCGCCCGGTCGCATATCGCGTGTAATTCTCGTGTCCTTGACCGGCCGGCATGGCAACCACATCGGGCGCAATTCCCGGCGAAGGAAACGCCGGCACCCGGATCGAACCCTGACTCGATGTCAGTTCGATGATATCGCCCTGCCGGATTCCCATTTTCTCTGCAGTCTGCATGTTGATTTCAACCCAAGTGCTCCAGATAGCGCTCGACATCGGATCCGGCAACTCTTGAAGCAGCGGCAGATGCGCCAATGATCCATCCAGAAATGCGATCGACGGATAGGGCAGGAAATGAAAGCCGTACTGATTCGCATCGCCGTCAAACTGCGGCTCGGCATATTTCACGGCTTGCGCAGTCTGCGTCGTTGGCGGCTTACTTTCGCTCGCCTTCGACGCCGGCTCCTTCAGCATTTCTTCGAATGTCTTCCACGGTAGATTCAGCGGCTTCGCCAACCGCCGTCCAACGTCCAGCAGGACGTCCGGTGTCGATCGCGTATCATACAGCGGCCGCATCACCGGCCCGGCCACCGTGGAGACCGCTGTCTTCGCTCCGGACTCGGGAGCCGCCTGTACCCAGGATTCGAGAAACGAATGATCCGGCAGAATCAGATCCGCCATCACACTCGTCTCATCAATGAAGTTCCCGAAACTGACGACGTACGGCACCTGCGAGATCGCTTCCCGCACCTTCTGTGCTTTTGGTGAGGTATAGACAGGATTAGCACCGTCGAGGAAAAGAATCTGGGGACTGACGCCAATTTCGCCGTTCTTCGCGAAATTGGTGTCTGTCCCCGAATTCGCTATCGGCATAAAGAGGATCCCGCCCGGCGTCTCTACACTTCCCACCAGCGCATTCAACGCATTCACAGCCAGCGCATTGAACAGGCCATTCGTTTGCGCGACCGCAGGTCCGGCAATAATCGCCAGTGCCGGTTTCTGTTCCGCAAATTCTTTCGCGATTCGTTCGATGCGAGCGGCTGGAACGCTGGTCTTTTTTTCCACTTCCTGTGGTGTGTAGTCCGCAAGCCCGGATGCCCAACCATCGATGAGATTCCCCGCGCGCCCCGCATCTGCCGCCTTTCGCGCGCCCGAATTCATGATGACATTGGCAATTCCGAGCGCGAGCACACCTTCTGTCCCCGGCTTGACCGCCACCCACTCGTCGGCATTTGCGCCCGTCTGGGACATTCGATATTCCACCTGCACGAATTTGCCGCGGATGCCCGGGCGGCCCCGACGCATCTCTCCATAGCCAATGTTCTGCGCGACCGGCGAATTCCACGTCCCCAGAAAATCCGCGCCGAACGAAATCACATATCTGGACTCGCCGATATCGAGCGTGGGTAATTGAGGCTTACCGAAGCTGAGTTCATTTGCTTTGCGCACGACTTCGTTACCGAAGAATTCGACGGCGAGCGGGGTCGGCGCGCCGAACCGGTTGGCAAACTCCGTCATCAGGGTGTTTCGCATGCCTCGCTGCGGTCGTGTCAATATCGTCAGGGATTTCTGATTATTCGATGAAGCAAGCGCGTCCAGCTTTCCGGTCAATTCCGTCAAGGCCTGATCCCACGAAATTTCTTCGAACTTGCCGTCGCCGCGGTTGCCGGCGCGTTTGAGCGGATGGCCGACGCGATCGGGGTGAAACGTCACTTCGATCGCCGCCTGTCCGCGTGTGCAAAGTTTTCCCTGATTGATGGGGTGCTGCGGATCGCCCTCCAGCTTTTTCGCCAGGCCCATTTTCGTGACGCCCAGCTGGCCGTTGCGGACGACTTCGGCGTCGCCTTCCATCACGCGAACCGTCAGTCCGCAGCCCGCACTGCAAAGCGGACAGATGCTCGGTTTCCAGACAGCGATACCCGGTACCAGCCGGTCTTCAGGTACGAACCGGATCAGGTGGTATTCCGGATTGCCGCAACTGGCGAGCGTTGCGCTCGTCCCGGTCAATGCGGAAAGCTTTATGAAATGACGCCTGTTCACTTGTGCTTAGTGCCTTTGCAGGGGACGTTGCCTGAATTACCTGAATTTGAACTGCAATTCAGGTAATTCAGGCAACCGTCCCCGAATTTCGAATTTCCCCTCAATAATGACAAGTCAGGCAATCGTTAGACGCGCCCTTCTGTTTATGGCAATTGATACAAAATCCCATCGTATGATCCACAACCCGCTGCGCCACGGTCATCTGGGTCAGGTCGCCATGACAGTTCGCGCAATCCACCTTGGCGCGAATATGCGGCGCATGGTTGAACCGGACGTGTGATTCTTCCATGAACCCGTAAACCCGCTGCCACGCCATGTCTTCATTGCGTTTGGCGTGGTCGCGCAGCGCCTGAATCCGCGGATCCGCCGCGTCGCCAATGTCCTCGTGACATGACATACAGACGTTGATGCTCGGAATTCCTGCACGGGGCCCTTTTTCGACGCCGGTATGGCAATCCGTGCAGCTAACGCCAATATCGGCAGTATGAATTTTATGAGGAAAATCGATGGGCTGTTGCGGCTTGGGTTTGATGCTCAGAAAGTGGCGGGCCGCATCCCCGAAACTGGCGTGAGCGGTCGTGAAAGTATTTGAGCTCCAACGTCGAGCCGGATATGGATCAACCGCCCGGCTGGAATAACCGGGTACGTTCGGCTGCTGTACACACCCAAAAACAACAACGCCGATAAAAAGTACGCCGGCGATGACGCGAATGCGCGCGCGCAGGCCCTGGCGAATTTTCTCCACAATCCCCGATCAGTTCCGCTCGGTCTTAACGACTGGTCCGCCGCCCTTATTCTTATGTCTGTGGGCGAAACGGCCACGATACCAAAGCTCCGAAAGGTACCACACGCCAACTCAGCGCGCAACGCGCCACCAACGCGACTCTCGTGCTACACTGTTTGGGTTTGTCAATCGGGGCGTGGCTCAGCCTGGTAGAGCACCTGGTTCGGGACCAGGGGGTCGGAGGTTCAAATCCTCTCGCCCCGATTTTCCTAAATCCCGTCGCAGCAGCAGGTTTCAGAATCTGCTTAATTCACCAGTTCATTCGAAAGTGAACAACTGGTGAACAATTGTTCTTTGCTTTCAGATGCAATCAGGGTTGCGCCGACGCCTTCAATGGCCCGGCGAACCGGAACAATCAGGGGCAAATCGATAGGGAAAAAGTGGTTCAGGTGCAGCAGGTGGGCCGACTGAAAAGATATTCTCATCGGAGATATTTCGTCCTGACCGATCCAGAGACCTTCTGGGATGGAGGGTTTCCCAGAAATTCGATACGGAAACAAACTGCGGGCCCAACGGCGACGCCGCCACTGCTCAGTTTCTTGTGATCAGAACCGCGACGTTATTTCCCATTCCCATGCGGCCCAGAGTGTAATCCAGACCCGCGAGACACTTTCCAAGAGAGGCGGAACGCCTGTGGATATCGAGTGCTTTGAAAAATGTCCAGCGACGGACCACTCGCAGCCCGATCCGTTCGCAGAAGAACGCCATACTCCGCGGGTTGAAGAGATGCCAGTGACCCGGTCCAACATTACAGTTCATCCATGACGGGACGCGCAGGAGGCGTGACACACAGTCGAAGTTCGGAGTTTCAACATAAGCGATGCCTCCGGGCTTGAGCACGCGCTTCAGCTTCTGAGCGAACACGGCAGGGTCAATGAGATGCTCGATCAGTTGAATCGCCACGATCACGTCGAAAATGTTGTCAGGGAAGTCCACGTCCTCCAGTTTCTGCGAAAAAACCGATGATGCGATCTCCGAGGGGATAAGCTCACGGTGACCGGGCGCAGGCTCGATTCCCGTTACCGAATACCCTGCGGCATGCGCATTGCTCAGAAAAAGACCAGTGGCGCAGCCTACTTCCAGAAGTTTGCCGGGAGGCGCGCAATATCTGCCGAGCAGTTGCAGCAGCTTCACGGAATGGTAATCCAGACCGGGGCGCAGGCGCTTCATCGTGCTTTCGTAGTATTGGAGATCATGAAGTTGAAAGGAATCCTCGTCCACTACAGGCCGTGGAAGGTAATGGGCCAGGTCACATCGGGCGCACCTCAGGATAAAAAATCCCGATCTGTGCATGACAAAGCGGCCGTTGTCGTGAAGACACCCCGAGCAGCGGAAATTATCGAGGGCGGCAATGATCGATTTGCTGTTGGCGTTGTCCGTGCGCATATCCGATAACCGAACCGATTCAACCTGCGGAATTCTAGCCGAAGGGCAGGCGTTCACCAGTCTTTTTAAGTCCTTTTCGAGAGAGCGGGCACTGAGCAGATTGCGAATGGGAGTCCGCAAGCCGCCCGGAGAACGTTTGTAAGCTGTGATCGGTCGGAAACAGTCAAGAGCTGATTCAATACTCGGAGGAAATGGACTCCGCATCCATATCTATGGATTCGACGGTTTTCCGATACGCTCTCGTGGCCGGACATCAAGGCCGGGATACGCTCGGTTGCTTTCGCCTGGATCGACTGCGATCTTTATGAACAGCGACGGAATTTCTTGCGTTCCTGGAAGATCGGCTTGCAAACGGTGCTTATCTCTTTTTTGACGACTGGACGGATAATCCGAAACCGGTGAGACGAGAGCCTTCTCCGAGTTTTTCGAGAGAACGAAAAATAAATTCAGATTTGAACTGGTTCACCGGATTCCCTCAGGCGGGATGCATATGCCGGTTTTCGGGAAATAAGCCGCGGATTGAATCCGTTAAATCCGTGGCTTATCCGAATCCTAGTGGCAGATCTGGCTGGAGATGTTCTGCCGGTCGTACACCTCGCAATAGGCGCGGGCAACACTCGCCCAGACGATCCTTAATCGAAGCATTGTGTCCCGCGGTTCTTTAGTCGTTAGGATTGCCGGCCGAGATCTGAATCGTACGTCCATCCGGCATGATCACCGTCTTGAGGAATCCCAACGGACTGCCGTCTTTCGCCGGGAGGAACTTCACCTTGATGTTGTCGCCGGTATGAAGAGCGTTCGGTCCGGTTTTGCCGATGCCTCTCTGCGCGAGGGCGGTCGCAGAGCCGAGGGTCAGCACCCATGGCGTGGTCGAGCCATCGGGATTCTTGACCGCGATCGTCAGCGAGCCGTGCGGATTTACGAATTTCACGCTCTCGACGGACCCCGCCATCTCCACTTCCTTCTTCATGTCGTACACGCCCGCCAGGGAGTGATGAGCCTGCAACGAAACGCTGGCCATCAACCAGCCACACAACGCCATACAGCCTAGAGTTCGCTTAACCATTTGTGCGCCTCCGAAAAATTTGATCGGCATCAGATACCAGCAATCAACCATTGCAAAAAAATGGGAAACAACCGCGGTTGGAGTCTAGCACCGTGAAGACCAGGATTCAAAATCTGGAGGATCGCCGTACAGATCTCATATAATTCTGCCGACCTCATGACGATTACAATCGGCGATTGAGCTTTTGCAGCGAGTGGTATTGCATTAAGGAGAACACATGAAGCGAATCGAATGTTTCCTGGCCGCCGTAGTGTTTGTCGCGTCCATCGCGACCGCCTCCGCGATGATTCCGGAACAGGTACGGATCGAATCGGGACTCCTGGCAGGCACAGCCAGCACCGGTCAGCCGGGCGTGCGTGTCTTCAAGGGCATCCCCTTCGCGGCGCCTCCGCTGGGCGAAAACCGGTGGCGCGCGCCGCAACCGGTAGCGAAATGGGAAGGGGCGCGAAAGGCGGATGCCTTTGGGGCTCCATGCATCGCAGGTGCGCCCGCTGCACCGCGCGGCGGCGGTCGTGGCGCGCCGGCTCCGGCTGCGGCGCCTGCCCCCGGCGCCGCAGCTGCTCGCGAGCCCGCTCGCAGTGAAGACTGCCTGTTCGCAAACGTCTGGACCAGCGCCAATAATGCCAATGATCGCCGTCCTGTGATGGTCTGGATTTACGGCGGCGGGTTCACCGGCGGCTCCGGCGGCATGGCGTGGTACGACGGTGAGAACCTGGCGTCCAAGGGACCCGTCATTGTGACCTTCAACTATCGCCTCGGTGCGTTTGGTTTCTTCGCGCATCCGGAACTGGCGAAAGAATCCGGCCGGAATGCCTCCGGCAACTACGGCATGATGGATGCCATTGCCATGCTGCAATGGGTCAAGAAAAACATCGGCGCATTCGGCGGCGATCCGAACAACGTCACCATCGCCGGCGAATCGGCCGGCGCCATCATGATCGGCGCGCTTGTGGGTTCACCGCAGGCGAAGGGCCTGTTCAACCGCGCCATCGCGGAGAGTGGTGGATGGATGGGCCTGACGATGCAGCGGATGACCCTTTCCGCTCAGGCGCAGGAGAATGGCGCCAAGGCGATGGCCGCACTCGGCGTCAAGTCCATTGCCGAGCTTCGCGCCAAACCGCTCGCGGAACTCACAGGTATCAGCAGCGCCGGACTGGTGGTCGATGGCTACATCATTCCGGAAGATCTCTCGCTGACATTCATGAACGGCAAACAGAACGCCGTGGACGTCCTGACCGGTTCCAACAAGGACGAAGCAAACTTCGGCCTGTGCGCCGGCCTTCCCGGAGTTGCCGGACGCGGCGGCCGCGGCGAGGGCGGACTCACGCTCGACGCCTTTAAAGGCACCGCGCAGCGGCGGTTCGGCGACGCTGCCAATGACTACGTGAAATTGTACGGTGTGACCTCCGATGCCGACACGCAGCCTGCAGCGCATACCGCCTGCGCCGACGAGATCAACTGGAACATGAGACAGTGGGCGGCGACCCAGGCAAAGATGGGAAAGAAGGCCTATACATACTTCTTCACCCGCATTCCGACGCTGAACGGGCAACCGTCGCCGCAGGGCGCCACACACACCGCCGAGATTTCCTATGCGTTCAACAACCCGAAGGGACAGGCCAACCAGACATGGGATGACGTGGATACGAAGCTCGCCGCCACAATGTCCTCATACTGGGTCAACTTCATCACCAAAGGGGATCCGAACGGAGCGGGCCTGCCGAACTGGCCGCAATACCGCGACATCAACAGTAAAGTGATGGTGCTGGGTAGTACGGTTCAAGCAGAAGATGCGGCGCCGGTGGACAAACTGAAGTTTTTCGCTGCTGCCTATCAGCGGTTGCTCCGCCCCGCGGGGAACTAAAGCGTTTTAGCCGCGTAGCGTCGAAAGATCATAGCCACGGCCGAAAGGCCGTGGTTTTGTTTATAAAGAGCAATAAGCTGCGGTAGCGGCGAAAGAATATTTCGCCTCTACCGCGGCTCGGCTGGCTGGGAATTGAACCCACGGCCTTCGGCCGTGGCTATGATCTTTCGCTGCTCGCGGCTATAAACAGCCCGCGGCCGGCTTGCGGGTCCAGATACCTTCCGTTCTTCACCAGCAACTCGCCGCGTGAGTAGCAATGCATTGGCCAGCCGGTGACTTCCAGACCTTCATACGGCGTGTAATCGACAGCATGATGAAGCTGCGCATTTGTTATGCGCACGCGCCGTTCGGGATCCCATAAGACGATGTCCGCGTCGGATCCAACGGCGATCGTGCCTTTGCGTGGATACAGGCCGTATATCCGGGCCGGCTGGTAGCTCGTCAATTCCACAAAGCGGTGAAGGTCCAGGCGTCCGGCATGAATTCCGTTAAATAGAAGGGGCAGGCGTGTTTCGATTCCCGGCACTCCGTTGGGAATTTGCGGGAAGGGTTGTTCGAGGTTCCCGAGCTTCTTCCCATGCGGATCATCGAAGGAGAACGGCGCGTGGTCGGACGAGAATACGCTGAATACACCTGCTCGCAGCGCCTGCCACACCGCTGCCTGATTCGCCTCGTCGCGCGGAGGAGGACTGCACACGCATTTCGCTCCGGCATAGTCGTCGCCGTCCAGATCTTCGGCCGTCAGGTACAAGTATTGTGGACAGGTCTCCGCCAGGATCTGCAGGCCGCGAGCTTGAGCCCACCGGATCTGCTCGATGGCGTCGGCTCCAGAGACGTGAACAATCAGGATCGGCACATCCACCAACTCGGAAAACGCGATGGCGCGATGTGTCGCTTCGCGTTCGACAACGGGCGGGCGCGATGTGGCGTGATAGCGAGGGGCAGTTTGCAAATCACCCATCAACCTGTCCGTCAGCCACGCGATGCATTCGGCATTCTCGGCGTGGATCATTACCAGCGCTCCATGACGCTTCGCGACTTCGAGGACCTCGAGCATTTGCCGATCGCTCAGCCGTAAATCGTCGTATGTCATGTACACCTTGAACGATGTGTAGCCGGATCGAATCAGACGAGGCAGTTCCTCCTGAAGTACCGTCGGAGTGGGATCGGTGACGATCAGATGGAAAGCGTAGTCCGCCACTGCACGGCCATTCGCACGCAGGTGGTAGTCTTCGACTGCCGCCGCTAAGGACTGTCCTTTGATCTGCGCGGCAAAAGGAATGACGGTGGTGGTACCGCCGCAGACGGCGGCGCGCGTGCCGGTGAAGAAATCATCGGCCATCCGCATACCCTCCGGCATCGGCTGATCTAAATGACAATGTCCGTCGACGCCGCCGGGCAGCGCGAGCAGGCCACCGGCATCGATTTCTGCAGCCGCTTCGGGCAATCGGTCACCCAGCATGACGACACGGCCGCCGCGGATTCCGATATCACATTTGAATCGATCCGCTGCCGTTATCACGTCTGCGTTGCGGATCACCAGCTCCAGCAAACCGGCAGAAGGTCTCATATGTTTAAGACTCCCGAAAACACACTGCCCCAGCCTTCAATTCGGCTTGGCGCGACGCCAACTAAGCTCAATGATTTCCAGACAACAGTGGAAATAGTGTCGTACACGGGAATCCCAACCTCGTGCTCGAGGCCAGCAGCCAGGTGGGCGGCTCTGAGGTTTGTACAGAACGTCGTGATCGCTTGCGGGCGTGCTGCGGCCACCTCGCGCACCGCCCGCTGAACCTCGTTTTCGGGTACCTCCGAGAACGAAAAATTCAGCTGCAGGCCGAGATGGCATTCGCCGACACAGCGAAAGCCCGACCTTGAGTAAACCTCGATAATGCGCCGCTGTACGTTATCGATGTACGGTGTGACCAGCGCAAAATCCTTCTGATTCCGCAGCGTGAGGATTTCATTGAGTGCCAGTACGGAGGTTGTGGAGGGAATACCTGTCGCGCCGGTAATGTCGCGACACAGTTGCTCGTCAGCGTCGAAGCCGAGCCATCCGGATGATGTGCCGTTCCAGCCGATGACATCGACGCGAGCATCGGCCAACAGGGATGCCGCGCGCAAAATCTTCTCGTTATCGAACTGTGCCAAAGCCTGGTCGGTCAGCGAAATTTCGGTTACCGGAAAGCGCGCGAAATGGACACTCACTTCCGATAATCCGCTGATCATTGCGCTGGTCATCGGTTCCAGCACGGTGTTCGAGGACGGTGTCAGCATTCCAAGCCGGATCTTTGATTTCACCATCGTTCCTCCGCCATTAAACGGGGAGTTTCGTGTCGTAGTCGATTGCGAGCGATCCGACAAGGAGTCCCAAACCCGCCGCCGCAAAAAACATCAATGCGAGGAAGTAAGATCCCGTGAACTGCACGAGTAAACCTACAATTACCGGCACACTGATGCCCGCAATGTTCCCGCCCAGGTTCATCACACCGCCGAGAAAGCCGACTTTTGCCCGCGTGCCGATGATTGCAGGAATGGACCAGTACAGGCCGCACCAGCGGAGGAAGAACAACGTCGACGATAAGAGGGCAACCACGATGAATGAGTTGCTGACATACGACACAGAAAAGATCGATGCCGTCGCGATGACCGCCGCAAATCCAAACAAGGTGCGCATGACGCGATTGGCCGAAGCTCCCTTCGCTCTCCATGCATCGGCAATCCAGCCGCCGGCCAACTCGCCCGCGAATCCACTGAAGAACACGATGAAGCTTGCGCCGCCCATCGCCGCGAGGTTGAAGTTGTGGACCTTGTTCAAGTAATTCGGCATCCATGTGAGCAAGCCGTAAAACAGACTGTTGAAGCACATCCAGCCGAAACACATCGCCCAGACGGAACGGTATTTGAAGAAGTCGGCGTAGCGGCCAGTCAGCGTCGCAGGCTCGGCGAGAAATTCGCGGCGGTGAGCTTCCTCAATGTATGCCGCTTCGGCTTCATTGACGCCGGAATGTTCGACCGGCGAATTCCGGACGTAATGCCAGGCCCACGCGCCAGCCAGCACCGTTCCTCCACCCGCAATGGCGAATGCACTGCGCCACGACCCCAGAGTGCCGATCAGCCAGGTGACGAGAATCGCTCCAAGAGCCGCGCCTAACGGAGCACCGCCGTCCAGCAAAGTGGCGCCCCGTCCGCGCTCATTCTGCGTCATCCACAAGCCGTTAAGTTTGCCTCCAGCCGGATAAATCGGAGCCTCAGCAGCGCCCAGCCCAAGGCGCGTCAGTACCAGCGTTCCACCACTCGTACAGATCGCCGCGAGAAATTGGAAAAAGCCCCACAGTATCGTGGACGATGCGATGACGACCCGCGGCTTGAAGCGATCGGCCAGCAGGCCTCCCGGAATCTGGAGGAAAGCATAGGTCCAGAAAAATGAGCTCAGAATCAAGCCTTGCATGGAAGGGCTTAGCTTGAACTCCGCCGCAATTAACGGCATGGCCACCGACAGTGAAGCGCGGTCAACGTAATTGATGGTGATCAAAATCAGCATCGTCACGAAGATCTTCCAGCGCACGGAAGTCTTTGCACACTCTGCCGCCGTCGGCATACGAACAACTTGCAATGAAAGTCTCCTGAAGGACGAGATACTTCTGTGTTGGAGGCGACAAACGGTGGGTCGCCGCAGTAGATGCGAGCAGGGCGTCTCCGCGTACCTTACTCCACTGCTTTATCCCGACTGAAGCAAAAAAAGGGGAGGAAGCAACCACAGGAAGCTCAGAAGGCCAAAAAGGCAGGGCGCATTCGTTGACAAGGTGTTCTCGTCCGCTGATAATGGCGTCCTCTAGCGTTTTGGTCTGCCCTGTCAGCCTACCGCAAACGTCGTAGCTGTCCTCGTTGACAAAACCAAACATATTTGCCGACTCGGAAAGAAGGCCTCGACAATGACGTGCATCCCTTCTCGTATGAAGGTCGCAACCGCTATTGCGATCGTTTTAGTGGCGTGTTTCGCTTCGGCGGCGCAGGCGCCTGAACCGGACGGAGCCGGTGTGCGGCCAGGTACCTTGCCCAAGTCGTGGAGAACGGGAGGGCCCGCTTGCGACAATATGCCCGAATGGGAGATTCATGAGTACAATCCGGATCTTTACATCATCCGGGAAAACGGTTGCGTCAACTTCGAAAAGCCGTTCTTGTATTTGTTCTTCGGAAAAGAGAAAGCCTTGCTGATCGACACCGGAGCGGGGGAGACGCACGTGGCGGAGACGGTTTCGTCCGTAATGCAGAAGTGGGCTCAGGCCAATCACCGGGAAGCTCCACCGCTCATCGTAGGACACTCTCATTCGCATGACGATCATGTCGCAGGCGATGCTCAGTTCACATCGCTCGCGAATGCGACGATGGTTCCGCTCACGGTTGAAGGGACCCGCAAATTCTTCGGCATCGCCCATTGGCCGCAGGATGCGGGCCACGTCGACCTTGGGGACCGCATCATCGATGTCGTTCCAATTCCCGGACACGATGTTCTAAGCCTGGCTTATTACGACCGGCAGACAGGCATCCTGCTTACCGGCGACAGCTTGTATCCTGGCCGTTTGTACGTTATCGACTTTGCAAACTTTGTGGCGAGCACGGATCGACTGGTTCGTTTCACCGACGGGAAGGTGGTGACGCACATCCTGGGATGCCACGTGGAAGAAGCGCGCACGCCTTATCTCGATTACAAAGTCGGCACCAAATACCAACCCGATGAGCATCCACTCGAATTAGGCCGGGGCGAATTGCTCGAACTCGATGAGGCTCTAAAGCACATGAAGGCGCCCAAACGGCTGGCCTTCCGCGAATTCACGATCTGGCCGATGTCTTAGTTCAACAAAGACAGGTTGGACGGGGAGCTGCAAAGTAGCGACTTGTCGAGGTTTGAATGTTGTGATGGCAATGTAAACCTGGTTTGGGCCAGTCCCCGCCTAACTTTTGGCGGGGACTCCCGCTATGGTGCAGGTCTCTGTCAGATTCCGAGAGTATTACCTTCCGGCCGCCGATTTCTCAAGAAGGCCGCGAATTTCGGCTGCGGTTGCGGTATTCGGGGCCGCAGCTGACGCGCCGCCGCCACTGGCGGCCAGCAGATCGATCGGTTTTTTGCCGCCGGCATCCGTGATCCGGGTATTGGCGCCTTTTTCGAGAAGGTAGAGCACGAGATCCGCCTTGCCGGACTCCGCCGCCACATGCAGCGCCGTCTTGCCTTCATTTGCGGAAGGCGCGCGGGAGACGCGCATCGAGTACGTGAAGGTACCGGTCACTTGCGCATTGACGTCTGCGCCATGTTGCAGGAGCAGTTCCATCAGCGGCATGTTCACCGGGCCGCCGAGACTCGATGATGCAGCGAGACCTGTTCCACCGCGATTGCCGGGGCCGACTCCTGCCGCGACAAGGAACGGTGTGAGGCCCATATCATTAATGTTGGGATTGGCGCCTTTTTCGAGAAGGGCTCGGACCACTTCGGAATCACCGCCCATCGTCGCGCGCAGCAAGGGCGTGCATCCGGTATTCAGCATGGGATCGATAAAGCGTCCGCTGTTTCCACTGCGGCTCGGCCGGTGCATATTGAGCTGCGGATTGAGATCGACACCGGCGGCGAGCAGAGCATTGATGATATCCATGCTCGAAACCGTCGGCCGCAACCCACGACCCGCGACGGAAGCACCTGAGGCGCGCTCGTCGCGCCCGCCGCGCGCAGCAGCTCCATTGGTTTCTTTGCGATCGATCGCGATGTAGAGCGGGGTGCGTCCCCACCAATCCCAAAGCTGAGGATTCGCGCCACGATCCAACAGGAGCCTGGCGGTATCGTTATGGTCGTTGTCTAGCGCCAGCAGCAGCGGGGTGACGCCCTCGGGCGTCGGCAGATTCACATCGGCGCCTGCCCCGATCAGTGCCTCGACACAGTCGGAGCAGCCATCACGTGCCGCATACAGCAACGGGGTCAGTCCTCCGACCGGACGATACTGGGCGCGCGGCTCCGAGGTGATCTGGCTGGGCCAGTCGGTAAACAGCGCCCGGGCTTTCACGTCGGCGCCTTTGGTAAGAAGCAGCTTCACCATCTCTCCCGCGTTTTTTTGTGCAGAGGCAGCCCACATCAACGGCGTCTGATGGTGAAATTTCTCGATCGTGTTTACATTGGCCCCGGCCTTGATCAGCGTATCGACAGCAGGCACTTCGCCCGTCTTGATCGCCAGCATCAGCGCCGTCTGACCGTCCTGGTTGGCTCCCTCGGGGTCCGCACCGGCATCGAGCAGCATTTTCAGCATTCTGGTGTCGGCGAGGTCAGCCGCTTGCGCGACTGGCGTGGCTCCGAACTCGTTTCTGACATTCACATTCGCCTTTTTGGCGATCAGCGCCGCGAGCAGTTCGTAGTCGACCCGGTAGACTGCCCAGTGGATCGGGCGCGTGGCGTTGGGTTGCGGTGCATTTACATCGGCGCCGGCGCGGATCTGCTCGAGGGCTGCTTTGCGGTTGCCGGCTTCAATGAGGTCGGCTAGCGCCGGCGTGGCATGCGCGAGAACAGGAAAAAGGATCAGCCACAAAAGGCACAAAAAGCACAAAAGGGAGCCGAGCATTTTTGTGCTTTTTGTGCCTTTTGTGGCTGATCTTCCCTCGCCTAAATACTGCATTCGTTTCTCCTAGACGCCCGCGATCGTACCGGTGCTGTCGCCGAACTTGTCGCGCTCGACGCCGACCTTCTGCAACACCGTCAGGTGAACATTCGCGATCGGTGTGCGTTCCGGCAGCACGATGTGCTGGCCGCCGAGTTTCACTTTTCCGTTTCCGCCGCCGACGAGGATGTTCGGCTCCGGATAGTTGTTGTGCAGATCGCTGTTGCTCATGTTCGATCCGTACATGAAGATCGAGTGGTCGAGCAATGTCCCGTCTCCATCAGGCGTCGCCGCCATTTTGGCGACAAACTCCGAGAATTTCTGTACGTGCCAGGTCTGGATCTTGACCAGCTTGTTGATTCTGTCCAGATCGTTCGCATGGTGGGAGACCGGATGGAAGGCATCCGGAACGCCGATATGGTTATAGGTCCGGTTCGTCCCTTCGGCGACCATGATGTAGGAGACCACGCGGGTGAGGT
Organism: uncultured Acidobacteriota bacterium; assembly: GCA_963738025.1. Taxonomy (GTDB): domain Bacteria; phylum Acidobacteriota; class Terriglobia; order 20CM-2-55-15; family 20CM-2-55-15; genus 20CM-2-55-15. The sequence continues at coordinate 55,002 of CAVTWA010000027.1, forward strand.
CGGCCTGGAAAGCGAGAGCAATCAGGTCGAACATCAGCTTCACCTGCTCGGCGAAGTCCTCCAGTTCTCCCACGGGAGCATTGGGAATCTTCAGACTCGAAAGATTCGTGGCTCCGCCCTTCTGGGCCCGGCGTTCGATTTCGCGGACCGTCTCCAGGTAACCGTCGAGGACGGCGCGGTCGTTATTCCCAAGTTCGCCCTGGAGCTTTTTGGTGCGGTCCCGGATGAGATCCAGAATGCTGTTGGTCTGACGGCCGATGAATGCGCGCTCCTCCGGCGTGTCGCCTTCACCGAACAGCTGGAGGAAGACTTTGCGCGGATTGTATTCCATCGGAAGCGGCGACTCGGCATCGCGGAACGAGAGAGTGGTGTAGGAGCCGCCACCGCCGGCTGCGCTCTGAACAATCGTTTCCGATGCAAGTTCCAGGGAGGGAAGGCGTGTCTCCTGGCCAATGACTTTCGCGATCACCTGATCGAGAGTCGTGGCCATGTGCGCCCGGCGGCCGCCGGTATCGGGCCGGGTAGCGCTGAGCCACGTCGCCGGGTTCAAGGTATGAACCGAGCCCGCGCTGGCGGCATTCTCCAGGTTCCCAAAAGAAGTCACGTACTTCTTGTACGGCTCGAGTGGCGAAAGAATGGGACTGAGCTTGAAGTCGGCGCCGGCACCGCCCGGCGTCCATTTATCCATGGCCGGGCCATGCGACGTGTTGTGCATGATCGCGCCATGCGGAATATAGAAAAAGCCCGTGCGTATCTTCGGCGCTGCGGCGGTTTGTGCAAGCGCCGTGCAGGCGGGCAGCATGGCATCCAGCAGCGGCAAGGCCAGGCTGACGCCCGCGCCCTTCAGAACGGTTCTACGGGAAAGATGCTTTTTCGTTATGAACATGTTTTGCCCTTTGTGTCTCTGTGATTCATACAATCACGGGACCTTGACATTCGCCTGCTTGCGGAACGCCTCGGTGTTGACGATCCCGAGAACGATCGAAGAAAACTTGTAATTGTCTTTCGCGGCGCCACGAACAACCGCGCGTACTTGAGGCATATCGAAGTACTCCAGTTCGCGGTTCAGCGCGTACATCATCAGCCTTTCCGTCAAGGCCCGCGCGAACATCGCCGGACGGCTGGCCAGCTGGGCCCTCAGTTCCATAGGGCCATCGATGCCGACGCCATTCGGCAGTACCGTGCGGGCATCGATCGCGGCGTTTTCCGCCTGGCGGTCGGTGGTCCGCCAGCGCCCGATGGCATCGAAATTTTCCAAAGGCAGGCCCGTCGGATCGATCACGCCATGGCACTGCATGCAGATGGGTTTCTCGCGGTGTTGCTCGAGGCGTGCCCGAATCGTCCTCGGCTTCTCTCCCGCCTTCTGATCGAGATTCGTTGCGACGTTAGGCGGAGGCGGCGAAGGAGGTGTGCCCATCAGCTTATCGAGCACCCATGCCCCGCGCAGAACCGGAGACGTACGGTCGCCATACGATGTCCGCAGCAAGTATTGCGCCCTTGCCGAGAAGGCCCCAGCGTTCTTTTTCGCTTACCGTCACCCTGCGGAATTGCGTGCCGAGGACGCCGGGAATCCCATAGTGGCGCGCCAGGCGCTCATTCAGGAACGTGTGGTCGGCGGTCAGCAGATCCCCGACACTGCGATCTTCCAGGAGAATGCTGCTCAGGAAATATTCCGCCTCTTTCGAGAAATCGCGCCGCAGTTGGATCGTTGAATTCCGGGAATAACATCGGATCAGGCTTCACGGCATCGAGATCCGCGATGTTCAGCCACTTCATCGCAAAGCTGGTGACCAGACTCGAGGCTTTGGGATCCGCCAGCATGCGCTTTACCTGTTTTTCCATCGCGCCGGGTTTCGTTAACCCACTGGAGGCGGCGAGCGTCAGCAGTTCGTCGTCGGGACCCGTATTCCACAGGAAAAACGAAAGGCGGGAAGCCAGTTCGAGATCGGTGAGAGTGACCTCGGCATCGGGAGATGACGCGTCCCCGAATGGACCTGTAGAGAAACTCGGGGCTGGCCAGTACCGCCGTCACGACCTGCTCGATGCCTCGATCGAATCCTCCTTGCGCTTCGCGGCCAAAGTCATAGAACGGCATCAGGTGATTCACATCGTCCGCGTTGACCGGCCGTCGAAAGGCACGGCGCGCCAGGTTTTCGGTAATTTTCCGCGCACAGGCCGCCTCGCCGGTTTTTTATCGGCGGGCTCGCAGACGAAGATCAGCGCGCGGCTCGGCGTCCGCGCAAGGCCTGTAGGGTTGTACGGCCCGAGGATTTCGACGCCGTCGCCCAGCCGCGGCATGCGGCCGTTACCGGCGCCGAACCCGAGAGCTCCAATGCCGTTGAATCCTGCGCCGACATTCTCATCGGATTCCACATGGGAACGATCGATGAAAGCGACAGTCATGTCGTGCACGCCGGCTTCAACCTGCAGCGGAATTTTCGTAAAGCGAGACATGATCTCATCCCGTCCCGCAGGGCCCTTGCGATCCACAATCGCCTGATCGGCGGGTCCGCCAATCGGTTTGCGGAAGACGATCTTGCCGTCGAAAATGATAACCAGCGTGCTTTCATTTTCCAGCGTGCTGGTGTACAGGCCGAGGGACAGATCGAGAATGTTGATGCGGTACTCGCCGTCTGCAGGAAAGTTGTGCTTGAAACGCATGCCGCCACGCGTGCCCGGAGGCAACGGCAGTTCGCCGTCCTGATTCGCCGCGAGACTGTATTTCACATTGGCGACCGGAGGATGGCTATTGCCGACCGCAACTTTTGCGATCTGCCGGGCGGCCGTAATGTACTGGTCCAGGAACGCGGGCGATACGCCGAGCACCGCCGCGACATTGTCGAAGCCTCCGACCTGGATGTCCTGCGGCAGGACGTCGTTTGCGTTCACGTCCACACCTACCAGTGCTTTAACGGAGGCGGCGTACTCGGTTCGATTCAGGCGCTGGATCGGCACATAGCCCGCCTTAGGACCTTTCGTCCGCGAGTCGATGGTGTCCTCCATCCAGGTCACGAATGAATCGATATCCGTCTGCGGCGGCTGCGGATTACCCGGCGGCGGCATCAATCGTCCACGCAGCTTGCGCAGCGCTTTTTCCCAGATCTGCGCGTTCTGCTCCGGCGTCTGGAGATCCAGGCTATCCAGCGCGAGTCCACCCGTCTTCACGCGCGAGTTGTGGCAGGTGAAGCAGTATTTCGAAAGCATCGCAAGATGTGGATCCGGCTCGGCCGCGGCGGGAGTCTGTGCCTTTGTCTGGAAAGACACCGAGGAGGTGATCAGAAACAGAAGAACACCCAGACCCAGGAAACGCTTGACGCACGTCCGGATTCGCAAAGAGAGATTGCTCATGACGCCCCCATTTTCACACAAAAGCCGAAGGATCAAAACTTTGTGGTTTTTGCCTAGGCCGGCCTATAAGAAAAGGTGTGAAACAAATAAGCATAGAGCCTGGCCCGGCCGCGGGCGGGGACTTCGCTGCGTCGGGCCTATTGTTCACCGCACATCATTCCATTGCAGTGCTAAAATTGCCCCACTTACTGAGGGAACAACATGATCACCGCGTTGTGGCTCGCCGTAGTTCTTCTCGTTCAGACGCCGGGGCAGATCTCGAATTCAACCTTCAAAGTGAACGGCATGATTATCCGCGAGGACGGCCGGGAGCCGGACCGCGTTTCCGATGCGGACCGTGTCTTATTGAGAGGCAACGGGGTCTCAAAAGTATTCGACATCGACACCGGCGGCGCATTTGAGTTCACCAATGTCCGGCCGGGAAGCTACGAGATTGTGGTCGGGCCCCGCGTATCCATGGAGCCGGTCAAGGTTGTGGTTACGGATAAAGATGTGAGCGGTGTCCGCGTCGTGGTTCCGGATCGGGTCATTCTCAGCGGCACCGTAATGATGGACGCGTCAGGACCGTCACCCCGCTTTCAGCTGAGCTTCACGAGGATGGACGGCCCCGCGCCATCTGGTCCGGTCCGTGTGACGGCCGCGACGACATTCACAGCGGCGTTATCCCCCGGCCAATATCGCGTCACGACGGACGGTCTTCCGAACAGTTTCACCCTGAAGTCTATGACGCTGGACACAACGGATGTCCTCGCTCAGCCAATGAAACTCACAAGTGGTGATTCCCCATCGCTCAGCGTGATGCTCGGTGTCGCGGCGCCTGCGCCCTGGGTGAAGGTTGCCGGGCGTATCGTTGGCGGAAATGCCGGACCTGTCCCACCCGGCAGCGTCTCGATGAGCGGTGCCGCAATTCTCGAAACACTGACGGCTCCTGTGCAATCCGACGGCTCGTTTGAATTCCCAAAGGTATTGCCGGGCATCTACGATGTCCGAACTCTTCCGGTCACGGTTTTGTCTGCAGACAGCACATTGACGGTGGGCCCGGCAGACCTGACGAACTTTCAGCTCCGGACACCGCAGCCAATAGAAATCAAAGGACGGATTCTGATCCAGGGCGATGTGCCGATGCCGCGGCTGGCCTTCTCGGTCGGTGGCGCCACTGTGCCGGCAAATCCACAGCCCGGTGGCTCTTTTACGATTGCATTGCCGGAAGGAGAGAGGCAGATTTCCATCGTTCCCACTAGCATTCCAGCAGGGTATACCCTCACATCCTTGACCTACGGCACGACCGACCTGCTGAAGAATCCGATCCGCAGTCGCAGCCGGCGACAACGCACCATTGAATGTTGCATTCAATGCAACCTCCGTCATGCCGGTGAACGTCCGCGGCCGCGTGACCGGCCTTTTAACGAAGAAGGGCGTCCGTGTTGTGCTCATGAGCCCACTTCTCGCTTCCGTGGAAGCTTCGATCAATCCCGACGGCTCGTTTTCTTTTTCAAAGATACTTCCAGGCAATTACGTCGCGCGCCTGAGCCTCAGTGGTCTCTCCGTCGGGACGGCCATCACCGTGAGTACGAAAGATGTGAGAGATGTAGTCATCAACTATCCGCGGGAATTTGTCGTGACCGGACACGTCATCGTAGAAGGTGGAGGCACCGCCGCTCCACCGCAACTTTCGATAGAAGCGAAACCGGAGTCCGGAAGACCTGTTACTGCAACCGTAAGTGGTAATGGAGTGATCATGCTGAACGTGAAGGATGGCGAGTACAACATCGCCATTCGAGATGTGCCCTCCGCTTATCAGGTCAAGTCCGTCATGTACGGAACGACCGATCTGCAGAAACAGCCGCTGAAAATCGATGGTCCTGTGACCTGGGAGATCATCGTGCGACTGGCGGCAGGGAGATAAGCCACGAACAAATTCGTTAAATTCGTTCAATCCGTGGCTTATCCGACCGGTTAATGCCAGTACTGACCTGGCCAGCGTTCCGGAACGTCTTTGATCCAGCCCAGCGACGTACTCGAAACCGGAACGAAGCGAATGAGGAGAGTCGAATCATCCGCCGGCAAAGCGGCGAGATTCGCGCGATAACTGGCCCACGATGTGTTGAGGTAGTCTTCCACATTTGAAATGTAAAACACGGAAACCGTAGCCCGATGGTCCTTCAGGTACTGCGCAATCGTCTTGATCGTCTTTGAGCCGCCAAAGTCGGCGACCAGCGGCACAATCAGGTTCTTGAGTTGCATGTCCCGAACATACCTGTACCGCTCTTCCGTCTCGAGATACGCCCAGTTGGTGCCGCGGCCGTCGGTCGCCACCATCAAGTTGTAGTAACTCGGCACCTGATTATTGGGACTCGAACTGGCATAGGAATAATCCATTCGAGGGCCGCCGCGGAAGAAAACGTTGAAGACGTATTCGATCTTCTGCACATCGTCCATGCTGAGCTGGAATTGGTGCTGCTTGATGAGACGATCCTTGATGGCTTGCAAGGTCTGTTTTGCAACGTCTGAACTTCCGCTTACAGGTTCGAAGGCTTTGAAAATATCTTCAGCCGACGCCGTGGCTGTCAGCCCGCTGGGTTTGGGGCGGGAAAACAATTTGGAAACAAATTCCACACGATCTGCCGACATCTCGAACAGCGCTTTGTACATCAGCAGTTCGAGCATATTCTGCCGCCGGATGTCCATGATGAAGGCGACCTTTGGCCGAATTGCTGCGATGTACGTGAAGTTCTGCTCCGGAGCGACGCCAAGATATGCGCCGCCGGGTTTGGCGATGCGTTTCAGTTCCGGGATAACGTCCTGGTATGAAACTTCATTCGAGACGAAGTTCTCATAAGGAAAGGCGCCCCCTGGTTCGGAAAAAGCCGTGACCATGCGCCAGAACTCCGCGTCCGAATACCGGCCGGGCAGCGTATCGGCGGCCTTTGAAGTCGGGGATGCAAAGCAAACGATGGCCATGGCCATGACGCCGATGACGATGGTCTTCCTCAACATGGACCTATAGATTAAGTCCAGATTGATTTCTTGTCCTGTGATTTGTCCCGTGCCACACCGGCGATTCAAGGATCGAATCAACAAAGACGCCCGTCGACGTCATTGTTATTGATCACCTCGAAAAGCCGTCGGCGAACTAGCCAAATTCTTATTAGATTCCGGTACGGCCTGGTGTCGGTCGCAGGGCCTTTGCGGTTGAATAAGCCAGGGATTTAACGGATTTAGCAGATTGAAATCCGTTGAATCCGTTAAATCCGTGGCTTATCCAACCTTGCAGTGTTGGTATTCGGTGTCCTGGCAAAATCGAACGCAGCCGCCGCCGCGCGCGGAATCCGACTCACTCTGACGCTCTCAGCGCTGAATGTCATGCATTATCAGTTATTTGCGGCGATTTGTCGCAGGACTTCTACATCTTTGGAGAGAGAGCGCAGAAAGTAGGTAAACCATGAAGACAAAATCGACTCCTAATCAGATCAAGGCAAAGCTTGGTCTGCACGGTGTGTCGGATCCGGCCTCGGGCAACGCGCTGATGGCAGCGGACAAGACTATTTCCTGCCAGGACAAGGCTATTTCCTGGAGGACAAGGCTATTTCCTGGAGGACAAGGCTATTTCCTGGAGGACAAGGCTATTTCCTGGAGGACAAGGCTATTTCCTGCCAGGACAAGGCTATTTCCTGGAGGACAAGGCTATTTCCTGGAGGACAAGGCTATTTCCTGGAGGACAAGGCTATTTCCTGGAGGACAAGGCTATTTCCTGGAGGACAAGGCTATTTCCTGGAGGACAAGACTATTTCCTGGAGGACAAGACTATTTCCTGGAGGACAAGGCTATTTCCTGGAGGACAAGACTATTTCCTGGAGGACGAGACTATTTCCTGGAGGACAAGGCTATTTCCTGGCGGACAAGGTCATTTTCTGGAAGAAGAGCATGGCGCAGTGTTCGTTTGGATTAGCGGCTAGATCGATGGCCCTTGAGGGCGCCAGCGGCAGCTCAATATTATCCAGGCCGATTATCGAAATGATATCAAGCGTGAAAGTGGGTTATTGACGGAGCAAGTCGAACCGGCGAGAATCCACCACGGGATCACGACGTGCCCGACAATCGCTTTCCAAGCACACAGTGGAGTCTGGTGTTAATTGCTGGCCAGGGTTCCAGCGAGGAGTCGCGGCAGGCTTTGGCCAAGTTGTGCCGTTTGTACTGGTATCCGCTTTACGCTTTCGTCCGCCGGGAAGGTTATGATCCGGACGAAGCGCAAGACCTGACTCAGGCGTTCTTCACTCGTTTACTCGAAAAGAAATATCTCAAAGATTATCAGCGGGAGCGCGGACGGTTCCGCTCGTTTCTTCTAACCGCGTTGAAACATTTCCTCTCCAATGAGCGAGACCGTAGCTACGCGCAAAAGCGAGGCGGCGGCGCTTCGCTTCTTTCGCTCGATGCTGTCATGGAGGCGGGTGAGAGACGATACAGTCTGGAACCGCGTTCGGATCTCACTCCTGAAAGAATCTTCGAGCGGCAGTGGGCGCTCACCGTGCTGGATCAAGTGTTTCTCCGCCTGCGCAGTGAATCGGACGAGAGCGGAAAGAAAAAACAATTCGAGCTTATGAAACCATTCCTTGTCGGTGCGGAAGACCGCATACCCTACAAAGACCTTGCCAGCGAACTCAACACGACTGAAGGCGGCTTAAAGGTTGCTATCCATCGGCTACGCCGCCGGTTCCGCGAGATTCTGCGTGATGAGATCTCCCAGACGGTAGTGCATGCCGGCGAGGTTCAAGAGGAGATCCGCTATCTCATTTCCGTACTGATGTAACTTTTCACCAGAAAGGCTTCAGTAAGCTATGGGAGGAAGTATGAGCGAAGCCGCTCGTTGCTCGGCTTGCGGAACTGAGCTTTCGGAAACATCCGCTCAGGGGCTCTGTCCAGCCTGTTTGCTGAAGCTGGGTCTGAGCGATTCCCATATTTCGGCTTCGCCAGAAGACCCGAGTGTCCAGGCGCAGCCAGCGGTCAAGGCCGAACAGCCGATACATCGCCACGGCGTTCACTGGGCGGTCCCGGCGACTGCGGTTGTGGCGTTGCTGCTTGTAGTCGCGGGTCTTACCATTTTTTTACATCGGCCGCTGCCTCCGCCGGTTCGCATCCTCCGATTTGACTTGGTTCTACCCAAAGACGCGATTGACTTTGCTGTTTCACCAGACGGTCTCCATCTTGTTTTCAGCGCCTCAGACGACCAAGGCATAAGCTCGCTCTGGATGCATTCCTTTGATGCGTTTGGGGAGCGGCGGCTCCCCGGTACAGAAAGCGGCGCTTCTCCGTTCTGGTCGCCGGATAGCCACTCTGTGGGGTTCTTTGCCGACCGAAAGCTCAAGACAATCGATATTTCGAATGTGGCGCCGCAAGTCCTTTGTGATGCTCCAGCCGGGCAGGGAGGGACCTGGAATATTGCAGGCACTATCGTTTTCGCGGCGAATCTGCCTGGATCGTTGTATCGAGTCTCGTCTAAGGGCGGTATACCACAGCCCGTGAGTTCAGTGGACAGTTCAGACTCTCAGACGATCCGCCGGCGGCCCCACTTTTTGCCGGATGGCCGTCACTTCCTCTATGCCGCGGTCTCTGCCAATCCGAAGAACGGCGGAATCTTTGTCGGTTCGCTCGACTCGATGGAAATACGCCGGCTTGCTGCCGGCGCCGAACCAGCCTATGCGGACAATGCGGTGCTCTTCGTCCAGGATGATGTGCTCTTGGCGCAGCCCTTCGATCCCGCTCGTCTGGAATTTGCTGGTGAGGCCCGGCGAATCCGTCTTGCGGATCACGTTCAACGCTTCTCAGTTTCAGGGAACGGCGTCCTGGCGTATCAAAACGATGAACATTCGAACCCGCCGATTGCCTTCATCGATCGGCTGGGAAAACAGGTGCAAACCATAGATGATGCGCAAGGGGCGACGCAGTTTTCGCTTTCTCCGGATGGCAAGATTCTCGCCACGTCGAGACTTGGTGATATCTGGCTTTCAGACTTATCACGCGGCGTGACTTCCCGCTTCACATTTGACCCTGCGGCCGAAAGATTTCCCGTCTGGGCGCCCGACGCGAGCCGCATTCTGTTCCTTTCGAACCGGAATGGCGTGAACGGTATATACCAAAAGGCTCAAAGCGGCGAGCCAGAGGAATTAGTCTTCAATACGAGAGATGCGTATGTGGAGTCCATCGACGATTGGTCCGCCGATGGCCGGATTATTCTCTACACCGTACTTGATCAGCACGGGAAACCAAGCCTGTGGGCGATGCCGTTACCCAACGATCGCAAACCGTTTCTAATTCAGTCGTCGTTCAGTACCCGCCAAGGGCGGTTCTCTCCAGATGGACGTTGGCTGGCGTACGTCTCGGATGAATCTGGAAAAGATGAAGTCTATGTGGAAGGCTTTCCCGGACGAGAGAATAAATTGCAAGTGTCCAACAGCGGGGGAACCAATCCTCGATGGCGCCGCGATGGCCGCGAACTGTTCTATATCGCGCCCGCCAGACAACTGATGAGCGTTAGTGTGACCCCCGCCAGCCAGACTTTGCAACTCGGTATTCCCAGGGTCCTTGTTGCAGGAGTGGCGCGCGACTCTTACGACGTCACCTCAGACGGGCAACGGTTCGTTGTGTTGTCGAACCTGGACAATGAGCCCTTAATGCCGATTCATATCGTCGTCAATTGGGCCAGCGAAAGATACTGAAGAAGGATGGATAAGCCGCGGATTGAACGGATTGGAATTTGTTGAATGGGACTACGACCTCATCTACTCATTCAAGGACTATTCTGACGAAGCCCGGAAACTTCGTGAGCTCATCAACCAAGAACAATCGTCATGCTCGACGATTTTTGCGTTGATGGCATTGACCTGGAATTCTGTCAACCTTGGACCCGTCGCACATCGTTTGTCCGCGCCGAGGAACCGCGGCACATCGTTCCGCCACACATAGCGCGGTGGGATTCTCCTGGCGGCCGGCCCGCGTAGGCTACTCACTTCCAGGAGATGGTTTCACCGCCCATCAGAATCAAATTGAGGATCGCTGAATCGGAGGGATTGAATTCAACGCGAGTCGGCCGTCCACGGTATGGTCGGAATACCTGAAGTTGCGGCAACACATCGATAGGTCGTACTCTCCCGCCGGTACTGATGGCCGTCCCAACTGTCGCGCCCCATGGGAGGAGCGTCTCCGCACCGTTCACCGTGACCATCATCATCGGATTGATGGCCCCACGCTTCGGAACGGTGACGCACATTTCGCCATTCAGCGCCTCACATGATGCGGTTCCCGTCTCCAAGAACTTGATCCGTCGATCGAGATCTGCTCTTGTGCTGCCACCGACAATCAGCGCCGTGAACTCCGTTTGCCCGCCTTTATAGAAGAGGGCGTAAAACGACGCATCCTTCAAAGACTCGAAGTAATTGCGGATCGGCGTCGTCGTCTGTTCCGTCTGCCCGTTAATGTGACGTTCCGTTGAGACTGGAGCGACAGAGACTCCGGATCGCTCGTGTCTGAGCCGGACGGAATACCAAGTCATCTCGTAACCAAGCACATTCTGCGTGAATCGACCCTGGAGATTGAGCGTCGTTCCGTTGCCGGTCACGTTGGTCACCTCAACGAGGGGAGCATCCGGGTCGGCGCTGTCCGCCACGATCGGTGTCATGATTTGCAATTGGACGCTCGGATCGATCTGTACGATGTCCGGATCGTTGGGATGCAAAAGGTGAAATCCGGCGTTCATCTCGAGCGGAATCGATTCGGCCATATCGTTTGCCACTCGGAATCCCGATCCCTGGGCGATACAACCCTGCGCTTCGAGATCGTCCGTCCACGTACTCAGCCAGCCAGGCGGATGACTATTCAGACCGTTACGGCTCACCTTCACAACGACGTTGCTACGGCGGACGCGAACGTCCCTTGGACATATGCGCTTCGCTCCAACGGGAGTATTCACGGTTCCATTTATTACCGATGGCCCGGACACACCCGGCGGCGTAAGAACATTGTTCGCCAGCCGCCATGACCTGTCAACGAGACGCGGAGCGCAGCCTCCCGTGAACAGGGTTCCTAACGTGAACAGGAACGCTAATGAACTTCTACCGAGGTGAGTCAATTCTCTTATCGTAAGTTGAAGTTCACTTCGATATTCAACGCCACATCCACTGGTTCGCCGGCCTTCGTTGCAGGCTTGAAAACCCACTGTTTAATCGCGGTAATCGCACTATCATCGAGACCATAACCGAGGGCGTGGATCACCCGCCGGATGTCGACCGAACCGTCTCGACGAACGATGGCCTCAAGGACCACTGTTCCCGAGGCTTTAACGTTCCTCGCCTCATCTGTATATTGCGGCTCAACCCGCTTAACGACGATCGGTGCCTTCACATCTCCGCCAACGCGTAGCGCTCCACCGGTGTCGGGCGGCTCCTTGAAGTCGACATCGATCTGCGTGACCGCCGCGACGGGCACGCCATCTTTTAAAGCCGGTGCGAATTTCCAGCTTGCAACGGCTTCGATCGCTCGAGCATCGATTTTGGAACCGAGGCTTTTGACCACGCGCAGCACACGCACGTTGCCCTGAGTATCCACTGAAGCCTCGACAGTTACTGTCCCCTCGATAGCTGCATAAAGCGGTCCGGGCGTCGCGATCACCTGCGGCGGAACAGTGGTGCTCACCGGAGTTGCGTCGCTGTTCCCGATGTGCGTTCTTTGGGAAGGCGTCAGCGCTGAAGTGGCGCCGGTGACGTGGATTGCGGAAATAGACAGCGTGACCAGTCCGGTCAATGCACACAGCACTACCATGAAGATCGTCGGCGTAGCCTCCCGGTGCACTCGGCGGTCCAGAATGGACACCACTCGGGCCTCGAGCTGCGATGGCTGTGCCATGGCGAGCGCCGCGAATGAAAACGCCTTGCGCGACTGAAGTGCTCGAACGACCTGAACCAGGTGATCCGCATAGTCTTCGGGCGCTCCGCCCAGCATTAAAACCTGATCGTCGCATGCCCGCTCGCGCTCGATACGCTCACGGCGCGCCGCATACCAGATCAGTGGGTTGAACCAATACACGCTCGAAGCGAGCTGGATGAGTACTTGAACAACCCCGTCATTCCGTTTCACATGCGCCAATTCGTGCGTCAGTACCGCACGGCGCCGCTCGATGGGCCAGCCTTCGGCAGACATGGGCAGCAAAATCGTGTGCCGCCATACGCCCCAGGTCATCGGCGAGACTTCCGCTGCGCTGATAGAAACTCGCACGCGTTTGCGACAGCCCATCGAATGGAGGAGTTCTGCAATCATCTCTGCCCAACCTGGATCCTCGGGAGCAACGGCGGCCTTTGCCAGACGCCGGACTCCGAGAGAGCCGGTGAGAAACCTTGTCAGCAGTAACATCAGTCCCGCGGCCCATAAGACCATCAACACCTCAGGGGTCGACAACAGCCTTGAAGGTTTCAAGTTCCAACCGGTTACAACGCCTGACATCTGGATCGTCTCCGCCAAGGGATGTGCAGTCGTGCTCGCCTGAGGCCAGAGCGGCAATTGCAATTTGGGCACAATCGCCGCGGCGAGGGGCAACACCAGCACACCTGTAATCGCAAGAGCCCACACGGCGTGACGCATCGCCGCCGATGCACGGCGCAAAAAAAAGCAGAAGACGCCGGCGCCTGCCAGAATGATGGCGGCTTTGGCGATGATATTCAGAGCAAAACTCATGACTTGCCTCCTTTACGGGCCTTGTCGATCAGCGTCTGTAGACGGTCCAACTCGTCTTGCGACAGCTTGGACGACGATGTGTCCAGCAGCGCCGCCACGGCATCTTCCGTCGAGCCGTCGAAAAACGTCTGCACGAGATGGCGGAGCGCCGAACGCTTCGCTTTCTCCCGCCTCATCGTCGGCATGAACACGTACTTCCCTGCCTTCTCTTCATGCCGGACGTGTCCCTTCTGTTCCAGGATTCGCAGTAGCGCGCGCACCGCCGAGTAACTCGGCGCGTCCGGCAGGTTCTCCATGACTTCGGCAGAGGTCGCCGATTCTTTTCGGTAGAGAACGTCCATGATCTGACGCTCCCTGCGGCTCAATGTAGCGTGTGGTGTCTGCATGTGCTGATGCTAAAAAATTAGCATTATGCGGCACGGCGCAGCAAGACAAAAAGTGCTAACTTTTTAGCAGCAGCTATGGCTGAAGAATATTGCGCACCACTCCGGCAACGGCGCGGCCCAATACGAGGTGCTGATCTTCGTCGAGGTGTATCCCGTCCACTCGACTGGACGCCGTCACGGAGGCTGCATCGAAGAAATGGCATTCCAGTGCAGTCGCTACCTCACGAAACGCATCGGCGAGACCCACGCATTTCGCTTCGGCGCCTTCGAACTTCGGCACAAGTGGTCCTTGCGGATTGTGAGTCGGCGGCGGAGCGATCACCAGAATCGGAGGGATCGGCATGCTTGGTTCGATTGGAGCTTCCCGGATCGCCCTTACCAGCGCGCCGATACCCTGTGCCGAGTGCCAGGCATTATACGAATGCATTGATTGAAAATCGTTAACGCCGAGCATGAGGATCACGAGGTCGAGGGGCGAGTTGATTTCCATTCGAGTCCCCAATCCAACCAGGCCATTGCGTCCGGCCTTGAACGGATCGTCCCAGACCGTCCGCCGCCCGTTCAGGCAATCCTCAATCAGGTGAACCGCTGTACCGGCGGAGGCGAGAGTTTTCTGCATCACTCCCGGCCAACGTGATTCCAAAGAGAACCGCTTGCGCGTCATCGGCACGATCGCCCACGACATCGAATCGCCGTACACGAAAATTCGGAAAGCCATATCGCGGAATTATGCCTCAATACCGAACGCGGGCTAAAGCCCGCGACTACATTTTATCGTTGAAGGGAACCTGGTACTGATAGCGTCTTAAAGGCGCAAGTCGATACTTACTCCGCTTCCGGCCAGGCGCAGGTCGTCAATTACACGGTCTCCGGTTTGACGCCGGGTGCGCATACCATCGTGATCGAAGTCACCGGAGCATCTAAGAAGTTTAAGCGGGTGAGGTGATGGGGTGAGGCCGGAAAAGCGCGTCGCAGATGGGGTCTTATGTCAAACGGCTCATCCCGGGGCAAGGAATCCGACTCTTTCGGATCGCTCTCCGATCTGAGGCCGCGACGGGCAACCAGCCTGGCGATCCGCTGTGCAGCGACGCGGTCACTCGAGCAATCGCCTCCGTTTCCGGCGCCGGCAGCGCCTGAAAGTGAGGACGATCATGCTCATCGGCGGCGTAGATCCCATCGAAGCACACCATGTGAATATGGGGGTTGAGCCGCAAGGCCGAGTCAAAACGCTGAATGAACGACACCGCCCCGCACTGCGGCTTACGGTCGGCGCTAAATTCTCGGGCCCGGCGAATCAGGAAGGCAAAAACCGTCCTCGTGAAGACGCCGAGGACAGCGGTCATCAGTGACGTATCGTACGCCAGGGGATAACGCAGCGCATTCGGCAGTACAAGACCCAGTGGCGGACCGGGACGCGTGGAAACACGCCGTCGACCAGATGCGCCGCAGTATCCGCCATTCTCCGTCTACCGCGCGCCCACTGGGACGGCGCCGGAGGCCGTCCTCCCCCAATAGTTCCATTAGAACTTCCGTGTCCTTGAGTTATAGACAGTAGGCGGCTTCAATTGTGCCGTGCCGTCCGTAAATGAAAGGACACCCATTGATTCAATCCAGTCCCCGATTGGAAAGACCAGGAACTAGCCGGACAACGTCTACACCTTCAGTAGCGGGCGGGCGGGGAAGACTCATCACCTTTCTGCTGCCCATCGCGTCGGTGTTCCTGGTTCTGGTGGCGGGGGAGTTGGTTGTACGCACGTGGCATTACTATCGCTGGGATATTCCCTTCTTTGACGGGCAGGCCAGGGATCTTGGCAATCTCTCTCCGATCACCCTGGACGATCAGTTCGGCTGGCGTGCAACTCCCAACTTCCGATATGACGGACCGAAACGGAGTTCCGACGGAACCCAGTATCCCGTCAACATGACTTTGGATGCGAATGGCTTCCGGATGTACGGGGACTTGACGTCACCAGCGCCTCGAATCTTTGTGATCGGCGACTCCTTCACAGGGGCGGTCCACGTCTCCGACGACAAAACGTATTACGCGCCACTGAAGGCGCGGAACGTCAATGTTTTTGCGTATGGTTGCGGCGGCTGGGGAACCCTTCAGGAGTACATGATCCTGGACAAATATTTCGATGTGATCAAACCCGACGTGATCGTCTGGGAATTCTCGACAAACGATATTGTCAACAACTCGCCGGAGCTGGAAACGGCCAGCACGATCAACAACAACGACATGGTGCGGCCATATCTGGTGAATGGCGCGGTCCGGTATATTCTTCCAAGAAGTCACGCGGCGACGCTTCGATTGCTTGCCCTGCGCTATTCCAGGCTTTTCTACATTGTATTGACTCGAATCGACAGACTGCACGCCATGCTTCCGGAGCGGACCGTGGAGACGGACACCTCGCCCAATGGACCTGCACATCCTCAATTTCTCAAGGCGCTTGCGACGACGGACGAGATCATGGGGATGGTTCGAAAACGCGTGGGGACGGTGCCAATCGTAGGATTCACCGTGGGTTCGGACCCCATATACGGTCCCGAGTATATCGAGGGACTCCAGACGGCCGCCCGGAATCACGATGTGACGCTGGCGGAGGTTGAGAACGATGTGTTGGATGCGGAACGACGCGGGATGATCGTAAGAGCGGAAGATGGATCCCATTGGAATGAGCTGGGCCATCGCATCGCCGGCGTGGCTTTAACGAAATTTCTGTCCGAACATCAGTTCCTGCAACCGAAAGGGACGCGGTGAATTCGATGCGCGACATCGTTCTTGAATTTTGGGGCTTTTTGAAGGAGCGGAAGAAATTCTGGCTCCTGCCAATCGTTATTGTGGTCCTCCTGATCGGCGTGCTGGTTCTTCTGACTTCAGGATCGGCAGCCGCTCCGTTTATCTACACACTCTTCTAAACGTATTGTCACCCCTCTTCTGGAGGGAGAGGAAGCCGCGAAGCGGCAGGTGAGGGGTGAAGTTTCATAGTCCCCTCACCTGATCCTTCGGACCATCCTCTCCCTTCGGAAGAGGGTTTGGATTGAAGGGAATCGTCCAATTTCGAGATCAGCGAAGTATTGCCTCCCTGTGAGAGACGGTGCCGCGACTGCCCCACCTTCGTCCCATATCCGTCTCCGGCTGTTACCCACTTTCGGTCTATATGCTCTTCACCTTCGGTCCATACCCCTTGTCCTGCGGCGCGGGTAGGATTGGATTCGTCATGATAGCAACAGACACAACCTACTCTCTGTTCATCCGGTTGATCGCCCCCTTCGTGTGGCGGAAAGACCACAAGGTTGCCGCGAAATTTCGTGGCTTTTCGGCCACCGAGGCCGGCAGTGCCCTGGACATGCTGAAAGCTGCCGAACTGGAGAAGGATCCGCGGCGGAGGAAGCTGTTTTTCCGGCATGCACTGGATGAGGCGCGCCATGCAAATTATTTTCGCGACCACGCCCGGCGGATCGATCCCGACGCCGCAACCCAGCAGAGCAAATATGATTTGATTCACGCGACGCGGCAGAACCTGTACCAGACGCTGCCGCTGGTGGATTTCATGGCCTTCGTTTATCTGGCTGAGAAACGCGGCGCGGCACATTTCCAATCGCTTCAAAAGCACTTCGAGGATCGGCCGGAAATCCATGACTTGTTCGAGCGCATCGCCAAAGACGAGAAGTTTCACATTCGCTACAGCAAGGCTGTCCTCGATGAGTGGACAAAAGCGGGACGCGGTTCCGAGGTGAAGTGGGCACTGCGCCGCATTCAACTGAACCGGGCATGGAACACGTGGCGGCGCTCCGGACGGCTACTCGGCGACTTTGTATCCCGGCTCACGCTGCGCGCCGCATATTTCGTCATCGTTCCGCCGTTTTCCCTGATGCAGCGGCTTCTGCAGCCCGAGGATCGCGGAGGCTGGAAGCCGGCCGAGCAAACAAGCGCGAGCATGAAAGAAATGAAGAGGATGTTCTAATGAAGGTCATCGGAATAAGCGCGTATTTTCATGACTCTTCGGCCGCACTCGTGATTGACGGAGAGGTCATGGCGGCCGCGCAGGAAGAGCGATTTACCCGGATCAAGCACGATTCGGGACTTCCCGTCCAGGCCGTGCGATTCTGTCTGGACTACGCCGGACTGACGATGGACGAGATTGATCACATTGTCTTCTACGAAAAACCTCTGCAACGGTTTGAGCGTCTTCTCGTCACGCATCTTTCCGAATTTCCAAAGGGCAGCGGTCAATTCGTCAGCTCGATGGGCCGCTGGCTTTCCAGGCGGCTATGGATGAAGAACGAATGGGTCAGGGAACTGGGATGCCGGGAAGACCAGATCCTTTGCTCCGAACATCACCTATCGCATGCGGCAGCGGCCTTCCTGAGTTCTCCCTACGAAAGGGCTGCAATCGTTACGGCAGACGGTGTTGGCGAATGGACCACCACCTCGATATACCGTGGCATTACCGACGAGCGAGGATCCCGGATTGAGAAGCTTCAGGAGCTGGGATTTCCTCACTCGATCGGCCTGCTCTATGCGGCGATCACCGCGTATCTGGGTTTCGAAGTCAATGAAGGTGAATACAAAGTGATGGGTCTGGCGTCCTATGGTACGCCAAGCTATCTGGACAAGTTCGAAAAGCTTTGCAAGGTCAACGACGACGCCTCATTGGTTCTGGACATGCACTACTTCTGCTACAACTGGCACGCGACAGACGCATTCACCCCTGCTCTTGAAGCGCTCCTCGGTCCGGCGAGAAAACCGCACGCAAAGATGACGCTTCCGGCGGTGACCAGCGAGGACCGGCGCTTCAGCGACATTGCGGCATCGCTTCAGAAGTTTACGGAAAACTACATGCTGAAACTTGTTCAGCATGCACAGCAGATTACCGGCGAGAAAAATCTCACGCTGGCAGGCGGCGTGGCGCTGAACTGCGTGGCCAACCTGAAGCTTCTCGGTGAAGGACCGTTCGAATCCATCTATGTTCAGTCCGCGGCCGGCGACGCCGGAGGGGCGTTGGGCGCCGCACTCTATATGACGCATGTGATTGGAGGTCTGCCCAGGCGGCCGGCGCTCAATCACGCATTCCTGGGTGCGTCCGTGGAACGGTCGGAGGTCGTCCGGTTCTTCTCCGATTGTGGCGTTCCCTTCAAGGAATTCAACAGCACTTCGGAGATGTGCCGCGCGGTGGTGGATTGCATCATGGACGGCGAAGTTGGAGGCTGGGTGCAGGGACGATTTGAACATGGCCCCCGCGCTCTCGGCGCCCGTTCCATTATTGCCGATCCACGACGGCCGGATATGCGCGAACGCGTCAATCGGAAGATCAAGTTCCGCGAGGAGTTTCGCCCGTTTGCACCGGCTTGCCTGGCTGAAGATATGAAAGAGTGGTTCCTGCTTCCCGAAGGCAAGGAAGAACACATGACGCCGTTCATGTGTTGTGTCGCAAACGTCAGCGACGAAGGCAAGCGGTTGCTGCCCGCCATCACGCATATCGACGGCACCGCTCGCGTGCAGCGTGTCGAGGCGTCCCACAATCCGGTTTTCCACGAACTCCTGACTCACTTCAAGGAGCGCTCGGGCGTGGGTGTTCTGTTGAACACCTCGCTGAACCTGAAAGACGAACCCATCTGCAACTCCCACGGGGAGGCATTCGCGACCTTTATGCGTTCCGAGATGGATTTTCTTGTCGTCGAAAACTGTCTAGTCCGGAAAGAAGACTGCCTGCGGCTCAGCCGCGATGACTACCGGGATTGACCCCACAGCCAGGAAAGCGGAGGTATTGAACATATGAGCGCTATCGTCGTCGAAAGGACCGGGAAAAAACGGAAAGTGGGGCGTTGGACCGATCGGCTGACCAGCCCATTCCAAACGCTCCGCGAATTCACTCAGCTTGCGAGAAGAAGCGGCAGGGGCATGTGGCTGATCCCGATGATGGCCACTCTCATCCTGCTTGGAATCCTTATCGTGACGATCCAGGTGATTGAGTATGTGGCGCCGTTTGTCTACACCATCTTTTAACGCCGGCTCGCGCGCCGGGAGGAAGTTCATATTTGGCGCGCTGTCTGCTTTTTTCGGAATTGCGTTTGCGCTTCTACTGGTCGAGCTGGCGCTTCGTCTGTTCATCCCTGCGCCGCCGGGCTATCGGGCAATGGTTCCAAACCTCGAGGCGACGTTCAATGCGCAGCTCTATGCAAGAGGCGTTCTGGGGCCGGCGCTTTTCAAAGTCAACTCCATGGGATTTCGCAGCCGGGAATGGGCTGCGGATCGCGCTTCGGAATTCCGCATTGTGTGTCTTGGAGGTAGCACCACTGAAAGTATACTGAACGATCAGAGCCGCATCTGGACAACAGTGCTGGAGCAGCGGCTCGGACAACTGCCGGATGAGCGGCGCATCTGGGTTGGCAATATGGGCAAAGCCGGACTTGCGTCCAAACATCATATTGCACAGCTCAATCACATCCGGAGTTACGACCCGGATCTGATCATTGTGCTTGTCGGTTCAAGCGACTTCATGTCACGTCTGAAGCAGGGCGATATCGACAGCAGTGCCAGCCTCGCGTATTTTCCAGAACGCGAGAGAACTCTCGAAGAGCAGTCGTTTGCGGTGCTCCCCGGCGGATTTTCGCGAGTCTGGAAACTTCTATCTCCAATCGAGAGCGCCATATTTGAACGTTCGGAGAGTCAGTCCCTCGATGGTTCGTCGCTGAAACGCTGGCGCGCCATGCGTGAGGAAGGAAAGCGCTCGAATGTCCCCCCGCGACTGGAAGCGTCGCTCGCGGCTTACTCGCAGAACCTCAAAGAAATGATCAACGTGGCTCACCATGCCGGAGTGCCCATCGTGTTGCTCACCCAACCGTCCATCTGGCGGCCCGATCTGACCGATGAGGAAAAGCAACAGTTGTGGATGGGCGGCGTCGGAGAATTCCGTGAGGTGCCGGGGTCCGTTTATTACGAGCCTGCGGTTCTGAAGCAGGGCATGGATGCCTTCAACGGGCGCCTGTTGCAGGTTTGCCTTGATACCCACACTCCCTGCATCGATCTGGCAAACGACGTGCCCAAATCGACAGACTACTTTTATGATGACGAGCATTTTACCGATCGGGGACAGGAGTTGGTGGCCGACCGTGTCGCCGAAGGTATTCTGCAGTTGCTGCCGGGTTACCAGCCTTGAAATGCTTTCCTCTCCCTGAGTCAGGAGGCCTGATTCGGAAGCCGCAACCTGCAACATCGAGCTTTGGAGCCACCCCTCGCGGGATCCGCTTCGCGATCCCGCGAAGACATTTAGCGATTGGACGATTCCTGCAAGCCAAACCCTCTCCCCAAAGGGAGAGGAAGCCGCGAAGCGGCAGGTGAGGGGTAAAGATTTATGGATCCCTCACCTGGTCCTTTGGACCATCCTCTCCTTCGGGAGGGTTTGGATTGCAGGAATCGTCCAACTGCTATCTCATCGCTCTATTTTTTTCCTGAGGCAGGCAGACAAGCTCGACAAATCAGTTCAGCCGCATCACCTTTGCGGTCGCGCATTCTTCAGCGACCCTAACAAATCGCACCACCGTCTCGTTGTTCGTGACGTAGGGATTCGGACTGCCCGGTGTGCGTTTTGCCAGAATCGGCAGATTGACCTTCGAGCGATCCCAGTCGGTATGGTTGGACAAGATGATATCCGCGCCCGCCTGCTTCGCGACATCCTCGAACTTCTTCGCGGATGCGATGTACTTCGTTAAGGATTCGCGATCGTTGTTGAGTCCCATTCCGCCCCAGAGTGCGACGATATGCGTCTTACCGTTATCTTTTATGGGAAACACCGTAGAGATCGTGCCAGGAGTATGACCGGGCGTGAAGTACATCGTGAATGTGGTATCGCCTAGCGTAAGTTTCTGGCCGT
Organism: uncultured Acidobacteriota bacterium; assembly: GCA_963738025.1. Lineage (GTDB taxonomy): Bacteria > Acidobacteriota > Terriglobia > 20CM-2-55-15 > 20CM-2-55-15 > 20CM-2-55-15. The sequence goes on from CAVTWA010000027.1 coordinate 76,333, forward strand.
CAGCGGCGACCATGTCGCGTTTCGGCTTGGTCGAGTTCAGTCCGTCGAGCACGTCCCAGTCCTCCTTGGACATCAGAACGTGGGTGCCGTAGTGATCCTGAAGAAATTTCGCGCCGCCGAAATGATCGGGGTGTGAATGACTCACGATCGCGTATTTGATTTTGGTGGGATCCAGCCCCAACTTCTTCATGCCGGCATCCACCTCGTCTTCAATGGAATAATCAAAGATGGCGTCGAGCACGACAATGCCATCGGAGGTGGTGACGGCCCACACGGAGTACTCGGTCTGTCCAAACCAGTAAAGGTTGTCGGCGACCTTAACCGGTTCGGCATGCCAGGTGGATGGATCCGGCGTCGCCGCGGCGCCACGGCCCTGGCCAGGCCGACCGGCTTGTCCGGCTTGTCCACCCTGGCCCGCCTGTCCCCCCCGGCCGCGCGGCGCCGCAGGTGCAGGACAGACGAAATTGAACAAGTTCGTATAGTCCTCACCCGCCAGGGCCTTCGCTGCAGCAACGTGTGCATCGGGTGTATCCGTGTTGTTCTGGGCCACGAGCATTGAACCGGCGAGCAGCAAGCCAAGCGCGATCTTCAAGAGAACCCCCTTATAGAGTTGTCATTATTACAAAGATTCAGCGCCCTGGCCCGACCAATTCGGTGGAATGCTCTATAATCTGGATACCCTTCCCAGGGTTTAAGTGGGGGGAGATTAACGAATGCGAAAACAATTTATCGGCACGATCGCGATAACTGCAGTCATTTCTTTTACGGTCGGAGCCGGACAATATCAACTACAGGCACGGCAGGCAGCACAACCTTCGGCAGCGGCGACTCCACGTGGCGCGCAACCCTCAGGGCAGCAGCCGGCGCAATCCACCGCGCCTGGACCGAAAACGAGTCCCAAATCGCCGGCGCGCCCGGCGCGAATCGGGGGGCACCCGAATCTGAACGGCATCTGGCAGGCGCTGAACAGCGCCAATTGGAATCTTGAAGCGCATTCTGTCACGGGCCTTTCCCGATTCTGGCAGCTTGGAGCAATCGCCTCGATTCCGGCGGGAAAAAGTATGATTCGCGGTGGGGGCACGATCCCGTATACGGCAGAAGCCCTCAAGCAACGCGACGAAAACCGCGCCAAGTGGCCCGAGTCGGACAATGAAGCAAAATGCTACATGCTCGGCGTCCCGCGATACACCTACCACGATATTCCGTTTCAGATTTCCCAGGGCGATGTCGACATCCAGATGATTTATCCGTTCGCGGCCGGAAACCGGTTCCTTCATATGAGGGATAACGATCATCAGCGTGACCCCGTCGATTCCTGGATGGGACGCTCCAATGGTCATTGGGAAGGCGATGTTCTCGTTGTCGTGACAACGGATCTGCTTCCCGACACCATGCTGGATCGTGCCGGCAACTTTCACAGCAATGAGTTAAAGGTCACCGAGCGCTTCAGACCGATCGACTCGACCCACATTCAATACGAAGCGACGCTCGAAGATCCGAAAACGTACACGAAGCCGTGGACGATCGAGATGCCCTTGTATCGTCTGATCGATGAGAATGCACAGGCATTCGAACACAAGTGCGTCCCATTCGCCGATATGCTTCTGTACCATGATTTGATCGGCGACAAAGAGAAACCGTAATTGAGGGCCCGACGCTAAATTGAGGAGAAAACCATGCGCAACAAACTGATCAATATTGCGGCGATTGTCGGTGTACTGCTGGTAACGACTCTGCCGTTACTTGCTCACCATTCCTTTGCCGCCGAATTCGACGGGACGAGGACGGTCACACTCGAAGGAAAAGTCGTCAAGCTGGAGATGGTCAATCCCCATTCCTGGCTGCACTTGGATGTCACGAAGCCGGATGGCACTGTCGAACACTGGATGGCTGAAGGCGGATCGCCCAGCGTGTTGCTTCGCCTGGGCTGGAACAGAGACACGCTTCCTGCCGGCACCAAGGTCAAGGTGACCGGTGCGCCGGCGAAAGATGGCAATTTCCGTCTCAATACACGAAGCATTGAGTTCGCCGACGGCAAGAAACTGTCTATGGGCGGTTCCAACCCTGACGCAGAACAGCCGAAGTAAGGTCTGAATTTATGATGAAACCTATTCTGACTCTTGCTGGATTGAGTATTGGCACAGGCCTGATGCTGGTTTCTATGCCAGACACTGTTGCGGCACAGCAACAATCGACGAAGGCCCAGCCTGCAGCAACCGCGACGGCCCCGAAGCCGGCAGCGCCTGCAGCAAAGCCCGCCGGGCCGGCTTACAAGCAACCCCTGACATCGTGGGGTGAACCCGATATCTCCGGTATGTGGCCGATCAACCACCTGGTCACGACGCCTTTGCAGCGTGACCCAAAGTATGGGGATCGTGCCTACCTCACCGATGATGAGTTCAAGGCGGCGCAGACCCGTGCCGAAGCACAAAAGAAGCAGCGTGCGTCGGGAGCCCTGCCTTCCTCGGAATCCGGCGCAGCGATACGGCAGACATCATTGATCGTCGATCCGCCGAACGGACGATTTCCGGCTCTTACGCCCTACGGCACGGAACTGCAGTCGAAAATGAATAGCACCTACAAGCCGGGCAAAGACGCGGAAGGCTCTTATGATGGCATTGAAGACTTCGGACCGTGGGATCGTTGCATCACGCGCGGTCTACCGGTTTCGATGGAGCCGCGCAATTACAACAACGGTATCCGCATCACGCAGTCTCCGGGCAACGTCGTCATTACGACGGAGATGGCGCACGAAGCCCGAGTCATTCCCACAACCCCACTCCCAAAGCTGGATCCTGCAATCAAGGAGTGGCTCGGGGAGTCGCGCGGGCACTGGGAAGGCAACACGCTTATCGTCGAAACCACGAACTTCAACGGCAAGACGGAGCTGACAAGCGCCGGCGTTCCCGGTTCTCCCGGCCCACTTCAGCCGTCAACGATTAACATGAAAACCATCGAGCGTTTCACCCGCACCGGTTCGGGTACGATGGACTACTCGATCAAGGTCGAGGACCCGACGGTTCTGGCGACGGGATCTTTGACAGTGGCGTACCCCATGATGCTCGACAACAGCTATCAGATGTTCGAGTACGCCTGCCACGAAGGCAACACGGCCATTCGCCACTACATCGAAACTGCACGTTACGCTAAAGCGCATCCAAAGCCGGCCACTGCCGCTCCCGCCGGCGGTGCCCGAGGTGGTCGGGGTGGTCGTGGTGGCGGCGGAACGCCTCCCGCCCCTGGTCCTCAATAACCGGAGAAGCCACGAATTGAACGAATTTAACGAATTCAGAATTCGTTTAATTCGTTCAATTCGTGGCTTATTTAAACGTCGATCAATGGCCGGGGCGGTAGTTAATCCATTCCAGGCGGCAATCGGCGCATTTCAGCGCGTTGTATACGTTGTAATAGCTTGCATAGCCCGTACTCGTGTCGGACTTCGTAAACGTCATCTCATCGTGAAAATGAACGTGCTCGGCGCAGAGGCCGCGGCCGCAGGCAGCGCAGGTGCCTTTGGCATCCTTTTCGCAAAACCAGCACATCATGGCTCTACTCCTTATTAAAAGTCGTAATTCAGAATGTCATTCGTGCGTCGGCAAAGTTCGCGAGCATAGTCGGTCCACAAGCCGGTACCCCAATAGCGGTAGCAACTCGTCTGAGTGGTGAGCAGGTGGAATAACGCATTCCGGTAACGATGTTCGGAAGTCGAGACCCGCGCCGTTTTCTGGGCGAAGAGAGCGCTGGTTTGCTCGATCGGGCCGAGAACGTCGGCATAACCGCGTACCCAGGAAATATTATTGGTCCAGCTTCCGCCTTCCATATGGAACCGATTATCTTCCTTGCGCAGTTGTTCCAGTGCTTTCTGCAACTCTTCGGGAGTGGATCGTGTCCCGACCCGATCCCAGATACGTTTCTGCATGATCGGTTGGACGGCAGGAAAATCCTGCTCCCGGACCCCGAGCGAATCCAGATATTCCAGGTATTCCGTCACATTGACCGGCGGTGTATCCGAATCCGAAGCTTCGCGCATGACTTCGAAATACTTTTGCGGAAACTCGTTCATCATGACGCCGCCGTTTTCGCCGTCGGCGATCTGCGTTGCCACAGCCGGGATAGAATTGCGGCCTATTGTGGCGCGCGACAGTGTTTTGGCCTCGTAGTACGGCTGCATTTGTGCGACCAGCTTTGTGTCACTGCCCTGCGTCTTGATGATCGCGGTGATGCTGAGAGTTTCGCCGCGAGCGTTTCGTGCGATCAATCGATGGGGAATGTGACGATTGCGGATGCCTGAACCGTCCTCAACGTTCTCAATCGTGTGCTCCTGCACCAGTACCCAGCGATATCCGCTTTCTTTGAGCGTGCGGACGAATTCGTAAAAGACTTCAGGATGGTTCGGCAGCGCCATTTCGGGAGGAGAGAAACCGCGGACGCGTTCGAGCGCTTCAAAGCCAAAGATCGAGGCGAAGTAGTGCTGCCACGCCCGCACGTGCAAGCGGAAATCCTGAACAGGCGTTGATGGCGCGACTGCGTGGCCCCAGGCGGTGCCCAGCCATTCCACTGAACGCCGGTAAGCGGGGTCGAGCGTGATCCGTTTCAGGTTGTCGAAAACATCGTTGAGTCCCATCGCCCGCAAACCGTAGAGCAAGGTACCCGAATAATCCAACATGACCCGCGGCTTCTTGCCCGATTGAACAAGCTCGGGAATGAAGTCGCCCATGCGCTTGTAACACCACTGGAAGACCGGCCCATTATGGTTATCGCCGATTTGCGGGTTATCCATCATGTACTTCAAATTGCTGATAACCGCGGCAGTCTGCAGATCGGAGCCTCCTGCGGGAATCAGCGGCTGATGCATGTGCAGGGCGATGCTGAATGCTTTGGCAGCGCGGCCGAAGTCGATGCCGGAATCGCTGAGATAGTAGGGGCCTCGCCGGGCCATCGTTTCGGAAATGATGTCTTCGGATCCACAAATATTGGGAAGACCCGAAATAGTTTCAGGTAATGTCGTGTCCTTGATGTCGATCATGTATTCACCACCTCTTCGTGATTATTGGAGGGTCAGCTTGCGATCGTGCTTTGCGCCCGTCGAGCAAGGGGCACATACATCTGTTCAACGTATTGTTTGACCATACGGCGGGCGCAAAATCGGGGTGCTACGGTGAGAATCGCCTGCTTGACGATACTCATCCAGCGCAGTGGGACTCCTCTGCTGTCCCGGCTGTAGAAAGCTGGCACAATCTGTTCTTCGAGCAGACGATAAATGGCATCGGCCTCGGCTGCGTCATCGTTGAATTCGCCGGGATCGATGAGCCATCCGTTGTTGTTCGCATATCCTTCAGACCACCAGCCGTCGGCTACGCTCAAATGCGGCACACCGTTGATGGACGATTTCATTCCGCTCGTACCGCAGGCTTCGAGCGGCTTGCGCGGGTTGTTGAGCCACACGTCGCATCCCTGAACCAGAAAGTGCGCCATGTGGAGGTTGTACTCATCGACGAATGCAATGCGACCGGCAAAGCGCAGATCTGCAGCGCGGCTGTAGATCCGTTGCAGGCTCCGTTTTCCGCCTTCGTCCGCGGGATGCGCTTTGCCGGCGAAAATGAGCTGCACCGGATTGGTTTTCGCGTTGAGCAGAGCCGCGAAACGCTCTTCATCGTGGAAGATCAGTTCGGGACGCTTGTAGTCGGTGAATCTGCGCGAGAACCCGATCGTCAGAACGTTCGGATCCAATAAGGTCCCGTTGGCAGCCAGTTGAGTCGCGCTGGCCTGCTGCCGGATCCAGCGATTTCGCGCCCGCTCGCGGATAAGTCCCACCAGATAGGTTCGAAGCGATTGCCGGACCCGCCATAGCTCCTCATCGGGGATGGCCATCACATTTTCCCAGATCAGTGGATCGTCCTGATGCTCTCTCCAGTTCGCTCCCAGGTAAGTTTGAAAGAGCTCATCCATTGCCGGCGCGATCCAGGTCGGCGTGTGGATACCATTTGTAATGCCGAGCACCGCTTCATCGCGGCCATTCAGAATGGATGAGAACATCGAACGTGTGACCTGACGATGCGCTTCGCTGACTGCGTTACAGGAGCCGGAACCGCGAACCGCCAGTGCTGTCATATTGAACTGGCCGTTGCTGCCGCCTCCGTCCTCTGCCAGAGCGAACAGTTTTTCCTTCGTTTCGGGGCTCAGGTCTTGAAACTCTGCCAGCTGATTCTCGACCCAGCTTTTGGGAAACGAGTCGTGTCCGGCGGGGACCGGTGTATGCGTCGTGAATACGGTGGTCGAACGGACCATTTCCCGGGCCTGGTCCAGAGAGTGGCCTGTCTCGAGTAATTCTCGAATCCGTTCAAAGATCACAAACGCGGCATGACCCTCGTTCAGATGCCATACTGCAGGATTGTGGCCGAGGGCACGCAGCGCGCGAACGCCTGCAACACCCAGAACGATTTCCTGCTGGAGCCGCGACTCGAGTTCGCCGACATATAACCGGCCGGAGAGATCGCGCGCCCATTCCGCGTTGGCGTCAATGTCTGTATCAAGCAGATAGACCTTCACGCGGCCCAATCGCATCAACCAGACCGCGACCTGGACCGTGCCGCCGCCGAGTGAAATCGTCACGGTGCACGGTGAGCCATCGCGTCTGCAGACGCGTTCCAGCGGCGCTTCGGAGACAGGAAAACGCTCATAAATCTCGAGCTGATTTCCTTCTGCGGAGATCATTTGCTGGAAATAACCCATCGAGTAGCGGAACCCGACGCCGATCAGCGGCACACCGAGATCGCTTGCTTCTTTACAATGATCGCCTGCCAGCACTCCCAGGCCGCCGGCGTACAAAGGCGCCGACTGGTGAATGCCGAATTCCGCCGAGAAATAAGCGATCGAAACATCGGAGAGCGCCGGATAACGCTCCTGCCACCATCGGCCTGTACCGGATCGCGCGCGGTTCAACTGCTCGATCGCTTTGCCGTAGGATTCGAGGAATTCCGCGTCTCGCGACGCCTGTTCCAGACGCGCCGCCGGAATTGAAGAGAGCATCTTGATCGGATTGTGGTCCGTCTCACGCCACAATCCGTAATCCAGCTTGCGGAATACTTCACGAGCAACAGGATTCCAGCTCCACCAGAGATCGCAGGCCAGGTCTTGAAGCCCTTGCAGCAGGGAAGAATCAGGAAGTCTGGTCATGCGGCTGCTCCCAGGGCGCTTTCAAGGCCCCAATAAATGTCCATAGCCCGTTCGGCAATGGTGTCCCAGGAGAATGCCGACTCAACGGCGATTCGTCCGTTGCTTCCCATCCATCGCGCCCATTCGAAATTGCGGAACAGCGTGCCCAGGCCCCAGGCAATGGAATCCGGATGGGCGTGCACTTTCAACCCATTGACCTCATGCCACACGAACTCGGCCGGCCCTCCGTTGATGGTGGAAACCACCGGCTTGCCGCAACTCCAGGCTTCCAGCAAGACGATGCCAAATGGTTCATTCCGGCTTGGCACGCATACGACGTCACAGGCCTTATAAAGGCTGGCCAGTGTGCCGTTTCCCTGGAAACCCAGAAATCGCGTGGCGTGCGTGATACCGAGCTGGCGTGCGCGGTCCTCGACCTGCGACCGCATTTCGCCGTCTCCGGCAAAGACAAATTTTGTATCCGGGTAGAATTTCAAAATCGCCGGAATCGCTTCGATCAGGAGATCCGGGCCTTTCTGGATCACCATGCGGCCGGAAAAGAACACCATCGGATCCATGGGACCGATGTGATACCGCCGCTTAACCTCTCCAGGATCGATCATCCCGTCGTAATTCCTGTAATTGACGCCGTTGTACATGGTGCAGACCTTCCAATGTGGAACTTCATACATCCACATGATTTCGTCTCGAAGATGGTTGGAGACCGCGATGACCCGGTCTGCCCAATAGGTCGCGGAGCGTTCCTGCTCGCGAATCCGTGCCGATTGTCCCGGCCAGAAATTGTTTCCGCAGCGGCCATATTCGGTGGAATGGATGGTCAGGATGCATTTACGGCTTCTCGCCTGTTTGATCCACACCATCGCATTACCGGCCAGCCAGTCGTGTGCGTGGATCACATCGAAGGCTCCGATGTAGTCTTCGGTCTGAAATACATGGTGTACAAAAGACCGGCACATGTTGTTAACTTCGTCCACAAAATTTGGATGCAGGTCGAAGGGGCAGCGATGGTGATGAACGCCGTCGATTCGCGCATACTGCGGCTGGCCGCATGCCATCCTTGTAAAGACATGCAGTTCATGTCCTTTGCGCTCCAGCGCAGCCGCCAGTTCGGTGACGTGTACACCCACCCCGCCCACACAAATCGAATGCATCGATTCCCAGGAAAGCATTGCGATGCGCATGTACTCACTATCAGCGTGAAAATCGATCGCTGCAATAAGGCAGTTTTGATGGCCAAATGTTGGCAAAGTGCTGCCACAATCTTGGTCTGCAGCGGGGTACTAAGAGCGCTTACAGGCGACGTAAGAATTGTGGAATCAAAAGGATAGGGCGGACTACGCCGGGCTGCGAACAGAGCGATTGTGTCTTTGGGCTCAGGTGTTTTCGAATTTCGTTGACAGTACCTCCTCAGAGGTGAATCCTGTGGGGCTAAGGATAAATCTAACGGATAGGAATAGCGTGGTGGACCAGGTCAATCGGTATCAAACACGGAGACAGATATTGAAAGCCGCGATCGGCGGTGCGGCCGGAATCGTCCTTGGCACGCCGGTTTTGCGCCTCCCGGAGGCGCGGGCGCAGGCAGCGTCCGAAGCTGCCGGCACGTTGAAGCTAACTGACAACCTGCTCGTTCTGAGGCTGCCGGGAGAAGCAAACGTCGTTGCGCAAACCAGTTCCGACGGCGTCCTGCTCGTCGATGGCGGATCCGCTGCCGGTTCCGATGCGCTGATGAACGCCGTCGCCGCACTGCCTGGCGGCGGTCACGTTCATACAATCTTCAACACGCATTGGCATCCCGAACAGACGGGTTCCAATGAACGGTTGGGCAAGGCCGGCGCGGCGATTATTGCGCATGAGAACACTCGTCTATGGCTGACGCAAAATATCACCTGGCCATGGAACGGAAAGCAGTTCAAACGCCTGCCGAAAGTCGCGCAACCGAATAAGACGTTCTACGATACAGGCAAGCTCGCTTCGGGCATTCGCTACGGCTACATTCCGGATGCGGCGCACACGGACGGCGACCTGTATGTTCATTTTCCCAACGAGAACGTGCTCGCTGTAGGCGATGCGGTGTATGGACTGGGCTGGCCCGTCGTCGATTACTGGACAGGAGGATGGATTGGCGGCATCGTCGGAGGCCTGCAACGGTTGCAGACGATAGCCGACGCCAATACACGAATCGTGCCGGCGCGAGGACCAGTCCTCGGTCTGGCTGAGCTCAAGGCGCAATCCGAGATGTACGGCACACTCTACGATCGGCTGAGCCAGCTTCTGAATCGCGGGCGCGGGCCGGGCGAAGCCGTGGCAGCTGGCATGCAAAAGAATTTGAAGCCAAAATGGGCAATTCGGACGAGTTCGTTCGCCGTGCATTCGAGAGCCTGTGGGCCTATTTGTCACCGGACGCATAACATCAATATGACGAAGACTCCAATCGCACCGATCGCCGTCATTTCGCTGGCGGGCGTTCTCATTGCCTCGCTCGGTGGAGTATCAGTGCTTCACCCTCTCGTGCCGGCTGCTCAAAATTCCGCAGCGGACACGCAGCTTGCCACGATCAAGCAGTACTGTGCGGGTTGTCACAACGACCGCGCGAAGACCGGCGGTGTCAGCTTCGACGGCATTACCGCCGCGAGTATCGCCGAACATCCCGATTTGTTTGAAAAGGCCGTGCGAAAGTTCGCGGGCGCGTCATGCCGCCGCCCGGCGCCAAGCAGCCCGAACCGCGGCAGTCGATTCTCTGGTGACCTGGCTTGAAACATCTCTCGACGCTGCGGCAGGTCAGGCGCACATCCCGGATCAGGTCGTGCTGCACCGCCTCAATCGGAAGGAATATGCGAACGCCGTTCGGGATCTGCTGGCGGTTGACATCGAGTGCCAACGAGCTTTTGCCGCAGGACGACATTGCGGAGGGTTTCGACAACATCGCGACTGCTTTGCAGGTATCACCGTCCTTCATCGAGCAATATGTCATCGCGGCAAGGGCCGTCGCCGTGAAGGCGCTTGGCAGCCCCGATGCAAGACCGTGCGGATGGACGTTCCGCGGCGGACCGGGCACCCAGTTCACTCACGTTCCCGGCCTTCCGCTGGGTACGCGCGGTGGCATTCTCGCGAAAGTCGACCTGCCATGCCGATGGCGAATATGTAGTGAATATCGCCGATATGGCCACCCACATCTGGGGAAACGGCATGGAGTTCGAGAATCCGCTCGTCGTGACCGTCGACAATAAGCTGGTCTATGAGACCGTCATCGGCGGCGAAGAAGACATGAAGCTCTACGATCAGGTGCAGAATGGCGCGCTTGATCGCGTTAACGCCCGCCTCAAGAACATCCGTTTCACGACGACAGCCGGACCACACAAAATCGGCGTGGCGTTTAAAAGGAAGTCATTCGCCGAGTCCGACGACGAATTGCAGATGTACGTCCCCGGTGGCGGGCAGGATCGTATGTACCGCGTCAGTTCCTTTCAGCTGCTCGGCCGTTACAACGCGAAAGGCCTCAGCCCGACGCCGAGCCGTGATCGCGATTTTCAGTTGCCACCCGTCCAATGATGCTAAGGCGGATGTCAAGCGGCCTGTGCCCGGCAGATCATTGCCAGTATCGCCAGACGCGCATACCGGCGGCCTGTCTCCGACCGAGGATGTGAATGAGCTCCTTGCGTATTACCAGGACGGGTCAAGGATGGCGGTTTCGAGACCGGTATCCGCAGCGCCATCACCGGTATTCTGGCAAGTCCATTCTTCCTCTACCGCGGTGAGCGTGTTCCTGCGGGGCTCCGCCCAGGCGAGAAGTACGATATCGACGATCTCGAACTTGCATCGAGGCTGTCGTTCTTTTTGTGGAACACCGATTCCTGATGATGAACTGCTGGATCTCGCGGCGAAGAATAAACTCAGCGATCCCGCCATGCTCGACAAGCAGGTGAAGCGCATGCTTGCCGATGCGCGTTCCGTGACGCTGGCGCAGCAACTTCGTCCAGCAATGGCTCGAGATGAAGCGCCTCGACGAGATCGTGCCTGATTCGAACGTGTTTCCATATGCCTCCGGACGAGGTGATCCGCGCGAGGATTTCAAAACAGAACTGACGCTGTTCGCCGACAGCATCTTCAGAGAAGACCGCAGCGTGGTCGATCTCTTAAAAGCCAGTCACACGTTTGTTAACGAGCGACTTGCGCTGCACTACGGCATCCCGGACATCAAAGGGGATCGCTTCCGGAGGGTCGAACTCAAACAGTCTGCCGATGGGGATTGCTCGGCAAAGGCGCCGTCCTGATGGCGGCCGCGTATCCTAACCGTACGTCACCGGTGTTGAGGGGCTCTTTCATCCTCAAGTACATTGAAGGCGTGCCACCAGCTAACCCGCCGCCGAACGTCCCGACTCTGGACGAGAAGGACATCGGTACGACGAAGGCCTTAACGGTCCGCGAGATGATGGCAAAGCACCGGTCGAGTCCGGCTTGTTCGTCGTGTCACGCAGTGATGGATCCGCTCGGTTTTGCACTCGAGAACTTCGATGCGACCGGCATGTGGAGAGATCGTGACCGCTATCGCCGGAACGGTGATCGATTCCTCGGGAGAGTTGCCCGATGGAACGCCGATCAAAGGACCCGATGATTTGCGGAAAGCGCTGTTGCGGCGGCCCGAACAGTTCGTGCAGACGTTTACCGAGCGGCTGATGATGTACGCCACCGGCCGGACGCTGCAGTATTACGATATGCCGACCGTACGGCGGATCGTCCGCAGTACGGCAAAGGACGACTACAAGTTTTCTGCCCTGGTTCAGGCCGTTGTCCGGAGCGATCAGTTCAGAATGCGCCGGGCGCCTCAGCTCAAGGGAGAGGTTGCGAGTAAGTAGACGTATGATTGTAGGCGCGGTCTGTGACCGCGCGCTTTTCGTGAAACGAATGAATGCGCGGTCATGACCGCGCCTACAGTAGCGGAGACACGACATGTATATATCCAAGAAAAGCATTTCGCGGCGCACGGTGTTAAAAGGCCTTGGTGCCAGCATTGCGCTGCCGCTCCTCGATGCGATGAGTCCCGCGGCCACGGCATGGGCCCGGACACCGGCCGGCACAGCGCCGAAGCGGTTCGCGTTTGTCGGATTTCCCCATGGCGCGATCATGGACAGGTGGTCGCCCAAGCAGACGGGAACGGACTATGAGATGTCTCCGATCCTCGAGCCGTTGAAGCCGTTCCGCCAACATCTGACCATCGTGTCGGGATTGCGGAACAAACCAGGCGAGACCCCGGAGCCGCACGCCTACATCGAGCAGACATGGCTGAGTTGCGTCAAGCCCTCGGAGTATGGTGTCGCCTCTCCGGAGGCCGGCGTCACAATGGACCAGATGCTGGTCAAGCATGTCGGGCAGGAAACGCGCTTGCCTTCGCTCGAACTGACGACCGCGCAGGTCGGAGCCCGCTTGTCCTGGAGGACGCCGACCCAATCGCTGCCTCAGGAAGGGAACCCCCGAGCCGTGTTTCAAAAGCTGTTCGGCCAGGGCGATACCGACAAAGAACGCGCCGCCATCCTCCATGAGACCGGCAGCATTCTGGACCGCGTCAAGTCGCAGGCCGAAAGACTGCAAGCCAGCCTTGGTGTGCGCGACCGCGTTGTCGTCAGCGATTACCTGGACTCCGTCCGCGAGATCGAGCGTCGTGTGCAGATGGCCTCGCAACAGGACACCGCCGCGCTCAACATTCCGGACGCGCCGGTAGGGACGCCCAACGACATCACCGAGCATTTCAAGTTGATGTTCGATCTGATGGCCCTCGCCTTCCAGGCGGATATCACCCGCATCATCACGCTCTCGATGGATCGCGAAGCCAGCATGCGTACGTACACGAATCTCAACATTGCCGAAGCATTCCACCCGCTGTCCCATCACGGCAACAATCCGCAAAAACAGGACAAGCTGGTGCAGATCCAGAAGTACCACACCGAAGTGTTCGCCGGATTTATCAAGAAGCTCGTGTCGGTCCAGGAAGCGGATGGAACGGTGCTCGATCATTCCACGATTCTGTTCGGCAGCAACATGAGCAACAGCGATCGTCACAACAACGATCCGTTGCCCTCGGCGATCCTCGGCCATGCGCACGGGCGCATCAAGGGCGGACAGCACTTGAAGTATCCGCAGGATTCGCGCCATGCCGATCTTCTCTTGACCCTGTTTGACCGGAACAATATTCCGATCAAAGCGATCGGCGACAGCACCAACCCTCTATCGGAGGTCTAGAATGCGCGAGACAAGAGGTAAAGCAGTGTTCCGCATCAATCTTGTGTGCTTCTTGTGCCTCTTGTGCTCCTTTTCTCTCTTAGGCAGGGCCGCGCCGGCTGGTAACACCACGTTGCTCGACGCGGCCGAGTCCGGTGACCGCGCTACTGCTTTACGACTGCTCTCGCAGCATGCCGACGCCAACCTGGCCGGCGCAGATGGAACGACCCCCATCATGTATGCGTCGGCCAACGATGATCTCGAACTCGTTCGCGCGCTCATCAAAGCCGGCGCCAAGGTCAACGTGAAAAACCAGTTCGGGACATCTGCCATCAACGAGGCCGCAATCATCGGCTCTGCGCCGGTCATCGACGCGCTGTTGAAGGCGGGCGCCGATCCGAACACGAAAAATCCGGAAGGCGAGACGCCGCTCATGGAAGCGGCGCGCACCGGCAAGGTCGACGCGGCCAAACGGTTGCTGGAAGCGGGCGCCGATGTGAACGCCAGGGAAGCCTGGGGCGGACAATCGGCGTTGATGTGGGCGGCCGCGCAAGGCCAGGCCGAAATGATCAAGTTCCTCGCCGTCGAAGGGCGCGGATGTCAACGCACATGGCGTCATTCACCAGTGGGAACGCAAAGTCATTACGGAACCTCGTCCGAAAGACATGAACAAGGGTGGTTTTACACCATTGCTGTATGCCGCACGGGAGGGTTGTGTCGAATGTGCCCGCAGCCTGATTGCGGCGGGCGCGGATCCCGATCTCGACGATCCGGATCGAGTCACGCCATTGAATATGGCGCTGTTGAATCTGCACTTCGATTTCGCCGCCTACATGATTGAATCCAGCGGCGCCGATCTCGACAAATGGGATCTCTACGGCCGTTCGCCGGTGTACATGGCCGCCGACGTCAGCACGCTGCCGATGAAAGGCAATGGCGCGGTGGCAGTCATACCGAGCGAAGATGCGCATACGGCTCTCGATGTCGGCCGGATGTTGCTCGAACACGGCGCCAATCCGAATATTCAGCTCAAACGGCGCCCACCCTATCGCGATGTTCCTCAGGATCGCGGCGGCGACTCGATACTGGCGCAAGGCGCCACGCCGTTGCTGCGCGCTGCACGCGGCGGCGATGCGAAGTTCGTTGAGCTCCTGCTGAAGAACGGCGCGCTGGTCGATCTGCCGAGCAAGGAAGGCGTCACTCCATTGATGGCCGCGGCGGGCGTCGAATTTGGAGCGCGCGTCACGCGCGGCCGTAACCGCACGAATGAAGGTGTGCTGGCAACGATGAAATTGCTGCTCGACGCCGGCGCCAACATCAACGCCCGAATGGTTACCGAACCGCGGCGTGTGGCGATAGACGGTGCGGCTCAACGCGCGGCTGCGGGTGCCGGACGCGGCGGACGATCCAGTCAGGTGCCCAGCGCCCTGGCCGTTCCGCACCAGACCGCACTGCACGGAGCAGCAGGGAACGGGTTCACCCCTTTCGTCAAATTCCTCGCGGATAACGGCGCGGATCTCGCAGCCAAAGATGCCGACGGCAAAACAGCCCTCGATCTCGCCCGCGGTTCGGGCCGAGCAGGTACTCGCGGACCGGCTGCAGAGCCGTTCCCGGAAACCGCTGCTCTCCTCGAATCGCTGATGAAAGCGAAGGGCCTGGCAACCTCGTCAGCGAAATAGAATAGCTGCAGCGCGGTCTATGACCGCGCATCTTTCCTCAGATTACAGAAGACGCGCGGTCATAGACCGCGCCTGCAGGAAGCCTACTTCTTCTTCGGCTGCTTCTTCTTCTCTTTTTTGGGTTTATCTCCTCTAGCCATGCCGTAAGTATGCCATCACTTTGGGTTGTCGACGCAGGTGAAACTTGCCGCGGAGTTCTCCATGCCGGGTTTGCCGGTGAACTTCGGCCAGCTGGGCCACTCGCACAGCGGGCGTGACCGGCCTGCATTCGCGCCCTGGTTGCCGTCGACGGCGGTCAAGCCGCTCGGCAGCTTGCTCATTCTCAACCCAGTTTTGCAGCGCGGTGAGGCTGTCGACCTTTGCATTGAACGGACCGAAGCCGTGACCGAAGCCGGGAATCACGTAAAACCGCATGAAACTGTCGAGGCGCGTTTGTCCGAACTGCGCGAGCTGTTTCTTGTAATATGCGATCGAATTGTGCGGCGTGATGAAATCATCCGCCGTCCCGTGCGTCATGATGATTTTCCCACCCTTCGCGCGGAATTTCTCGAGGCTCACATCGCTGACATCCATGATCGACGCCACGGTGGCGATGCGCGCCCGGTACTTCCCCGGATCGAACTGGAGCGGATCGAATTTCGGATCGCGCGTTAGGATGAATTTCACGGTCTGATCTCCAGCGCTGTAGAGAAGCGGCTCTTTACCGGAGAGCGGATTGGCCGGTTGCGACAGCTGGCCGAAGTTGGAGCGCTCGGCGAACTGCGCGCCTTCAAGTAACGCCCATTTGGGGAACTTATCCAGACCGGCAATCGTGACGCCTGGTTTGTATTCCGAATTGATGATGGCGACCGCGCGCAGCTGTGCATCCGACAGGCAGTTGTCACCAGCCGCTCCGTCGGGACAGCGCAGCGTCCTGGGATCAAACGCCTTGTTGCACGCGTTAACGTTGCTGATGATGCCGTCCTTGACGCCGTCGAGTTCGTCGCATCTGGCATACACTGCATCCGTCAGCAGCTTCGTGTGCTTCGCGTCCAGCCAGCCCGCGCCGTTGTTAGCGAAAAGTGCGCGACCGACATTCAACGAACCGAGATGCAACATCGTGACGTTATAGGCGGGATAGTTGGCCACGACTCCGTCGTAGTCCTGCGGGTAACGCGCCGCCGCATCGAGAGCCTCATGGCCGCCTTGTGAACCGCCGATGAAGTAAAAACGTTCGGGGGTGCGGCCATACGCCTTGCGAATAACCGCCATCCCCGCATCGTGCGTCTTCTTGACGGATTCTTTTCCAAAATTGGCCAGAGCTTCGTCGTCCATGCCAAAGCTGCCGTCGAAGTTTTGAGTGCTTTTGTGACCGCCGTCGCTGCCGAGAGTGACGAAGCCCTGCTTGAGCGGCGTGGGCGTATTCGCCGGCTGCATCGTAAACAGAGTGAGGCCGGTCACCAGCGCCCCGTCGTAACCGCCGCCGCCCATCTGTAGCGCGCGCCGGTTCCAGGCGAACGGGAGGTTTACTTCGAATTCGAGATTCGGCGAGCCAGGATTTCTTGGTTTAATGGTCCCAACGATTTTGCAGAAATCGCCGTTGATGTTGTCCTTGTCCGAAGCCGCGACCGTCACCGCTGTTTGAACGACCGCACCTGAGGTTGGCAGGCCAATCGCGGATGCCGGAATAGACAGATCTTTCAGCGGCGCGCAATCTGCCGCGGTCAGATGGGTCGTGTCCTCCGCATGACCAGCCATTGCCAGTCCCGTTACCATAACGAAGACCATAACCGTTCGCTGCCACATACTCTGCAATTTTAGTCGCATCAATCTGTCGGCCCTCCGGGCCTCTCCCCAATGACGAATGAATATTGACCATTGAGAATTGACCATTTCTCCCGCATGCTATTGTCAATTCTCAATGGTCAATAGTCATTAGTCATTTGGGGGCTGCAATCACTATTGTTTTGCGTCCAGCGCATACACGTAAAGCCGCGGTTTCGCCGGCGCCGGACCCGGGGGGCCCTGGCGGCGGCGCGGCCTGTGCCGCAGCAGCTGCCGCGGTGGGTTCCACAGGAACCGGAGCGAATGGAGGCGCAACCGCTCCGGGTGCGGGAGGAGCACCGACCCCTCCCATCAACGCGATGTATTGCTTGCCATCCAGGAGGTAGGTCATCGGTGGCCCCATGCCTGCGCCCTGTCCGGTGGCGACATCGAGAAGCTTTTCACCTTTGTCCGCGGTATATGCCATCAACCTGCCCTGAGGTGTGACCTGGATCACGAGATTGCCGGCGGTGGAGAGCACTCCACCGCCGCTCTGGCCGCCGACAGGGGCAAACCAGCGCTCTTTCTGCGTTGCCGGATCCCATGCGGACAGGATGCCGCGCTGTCCGGGCCGTACCGGTCCGTAGGCCTTCGGAACAGACATCGGGGGCGGCTGACCGCGTTCTGCGAAGCCGCGCAGGCCGAGAGTCTGCACTCCCGGGACTATCTGAAAATTCGACGTTGCGGTAAAACTGAATGTGCTGGCCGCCGCAATCGGAACGTAGACCAGACCGGTTGCCGGATTGAAAGCCATCTGCGCTGTGTTGTGCGCCTGCAGCGGTGAAACAGTCACACCGCGCTCGGAAGAGTAGTACGCATCCGGATTGATCTTCGGCCGGCCGGTTTTAGGATCCAGGCCGGAGGCCCAGCTGACGGGAGCAACGGGTTCGCCCGAAATGAACTGACCGGTGATGCGGTCCAGCACATAGAAGTAACCGTTCTTATTCACCTGCATGATGACTTTGCGATTCCGTCCATTGATCGGGATGTCCGCAAGCATCAGATGCTGGATTGCGTCGTAGTCCCACTCGTCGCCTGGGGTGCATTGGTAATGCCACTTCAATTGACCTGAATCGACGTCAATCGCAAGTATCGAAGTTACGTACAGATTGTCGAGATGCTCAGATCCTTTCCCTTGCCGGATTTCCTGCGGCCACGGAAGGCCGTTGCCGGTGCCGACGTAAACCAGGTTGGCGTCCGGATCGTAGGCCATCCCGTCCCACATCGAACCGCCTCCGCCGTATTTCCACCATTCACCGGACCACGTCTTTGCGGCCGCTTCCATGGCTTTGCTCTCGAACGGTTTCGAGGGATCGCCTGGGACTGTGTAAAAACGCCAGAGTTCCTTGCCGTTATTGATGTCGAATGCGGCAAGGTATCCGCGATACGGTGCGAATTCGGCGCCCGCATTGCCGATAACCACCTTGCCCTTGATGATGCGAGGGGCCATCGTGAGGCTGTAATTCTGGCCGTTTTCTTTAGGCACGGTTACCACAGACCAGAGGACTTTTCCTGTAGCCGCATCCAACGCCACAAGCCGTCCGTCGACGACCGGAACAATCACCTTGCCTTCGTATAGCGCGATGCCCCGGCTGATGACGCCGCAGCAAAGACGAACGCCGCCACGAACGACTTCCGGGTCATAGCGCCATATTTCTTTGCCGGTCCGGGCATCGACGGCAAAGGTGATACTCCAGTTCGTGATCCCATAAAGAACACCGTTGGCGAACAGCGGCGTTGCTTCCTGCGGTCCCCCGCCGTTTCCGATCTCGACCGACCACGCAAGACCCAGCCGGCTGACATTGGTCGTATCGATTTGTTTCAACGTGCTGTAGCGTTGCTCGGAATAGCTGTGACCGTAGGTCAGCCATTCCGTGCTTTGGGCGGCATTCTTTAAAGCGTTCTGGTCTACGCGGCGCGTTTGCCAGGCCGAAACTACTCCAGTTGTAAGAACGATGGTGGCCAGCGCAATCAGCAGCCACTTCGATCGAGATGCGTGCATTGTCGTCCGTCTCCTCCCTGCGGATCATATCGAAAACGGATTTGAAAAATGAAAATTGATTAGTGAGTAATGATTAATGTCCTTGGACAAATCAAGGAATGGACTCGTTTACTCAAGGACAATTAATCATTGATCACTAATCAATTTTCATTTTTCATCCGAGAACGCGTAGAGGGGAGCCGGATTGTCGCAGGGAGGGAGTATTCGCGCGCAAGGGAAGCAACCACAAGACGAGCAAGATGCACAAGAAGTGTCGCGCTTGTGCTGCTTGTGGTTGCTTCCCTCTTCCGTACTAAAAGGTTGTTCCGCCGCTCAGTGTCGCACCGGGGACAGAATCGCAGGTTTTGTCGGGTGCTGGAAGTTTCGCTTTGTTCGTTGCCGGATCGATCGGACATTTGGCGATGGCGCCGGTCCGTGATCCGAAATTCGATCCATCGCGTAACGGATTCAGTTTCACACTGAATACGGTTCCGACTCCGAAGCTGGCCGCCGTGATCCCTTGCTGAGCCACGGCCGCGGCGCCGGCCATTTCAACGCCCCACTCGACGTATTTCCCGTCCGACGTCTTGGCTATTCCCTTACGGTCGGGTGCAAGCAAATAGAAGTGCAGTTCCGC
This sequence comes from uncultured Acidobacteriota bacterium, assembly GCA_963738025.1. Classification (GTDB taxonomy): domain Bacteria; phylum Acidobacteriota; class Terriglobia; order 20CM-2-55-15; family 20CM-2-55-15; genus 20CM-2-55-15. Next base: position 95,822 of record CAVTWA010000027.1, read on the forward strand.
ATGGTTGGCCTGGCCGACGAACTGCTTGACGACGCCAGTCAATACGACGGTTTTTTCCTGATCGTACATCGCGAACGAATGGTGCGAAGACGCCGGTCTCACAAATAGAGCCGTGCACAGGAGTGTGCCGGCGGTAATAAGCAAGAATTTGGATTTCATGATTCAGGTCCTTTAGTTCATTTAAAAATGTCGAGAATTTCTTTGGGCAGAACTTCCTCTTCAGGCTTGTCCCAGTCCTTCTCGAAGTATTTCTCCCAATCCCGCGCCCACGGTCTGCCGTAATAATCGACATAGCGAGGATCGGAAGGCGCCAGTTGCGTTGGTCTGCCGTCGACGTTTCGAATGTTGCTCAGACATTCGATGTAGGTATAGCGCCGGTTCTGATCGTCCATTGTGGCGCGCCGCGCGAAGCGATAGCTGGCGCGGACGGGCGCGACGAATGCATCCGGATCGTAAAAGATGGCTTCGTGATCCAGCCCGACGAATTTGCCGCTGGCGTCGACCGCCGGTTTCCAGGTTTCCACGGTCTCCATCTTGTCGCTGATTTCGAACATCGAATGGGTCAGAGTCCAGCCCTGAACATTAGCCGTCCAGGTGACGAGCGTGGTGCCATCCCAGAATCCGATCGTTTCTCCCCACCACTGCGGGACCTTCTGCACGTGCTGTTCTTTGCCGACCATGACCTGCCGCAGGAAGTTGTCCGCAATTCCGGAAACGGTCTGAACCATCCACGGAGTGACGGTCATCTGGAAATTTCCAGCCTGTGAGGGTTGCGCCCACCAGCGTATAAAGCCTTCGGGATAACAAAACGAGGCATTCCACTGCGGAGCATTCGTTACCGCTTCGTGGTAGATCAACTGAACCATCCGCTTTTGATATTCCGGCGTGAGTAACGACAGGACCGTCGGGACCTGGCTGACTCCCCAGATCCATTCCGAGCCATGATCGGCCTGCGCATCGCGCTGGTAGTATCCGTCCCAGTCGGGCGTCGTTGCTTTTGTGTAAACCGTGGGGCCGCCCTTCGCTTTGGCCGCAGTGAGTAAAGCGGTGTAATGTTCCTTGGCCGTCTTGTAAGGATAGGGGCTCAAGATATTCTCGCGCTTCAAGTCGTTGTTACAGTCACCCCAGGCAGCGGTACTTGGCGGGTTATTGCCGATGCGCCCATTGTTCCAGAACTCGGCCAGTTCACGAGGCGTATTGCACCTGTAATAGACCTTGTCCAGCCAATGCTCCCTGTCCTTGTAGAAATTTTTGGACTTGAACAGGTCGATCTGCAAAGGCTGTACACCCGGTGGCGGCTCCCTCAGGATTGGCCCGCCTCTTTGACCGCGTTGCTGCCCGAACGCTGCCGTTGATACGACCATCAACAGGAGAACTAACCATCTACATTTCATTCGGCTCAACCCCAAATTTTGAGATATCGAGGAGTGGCAGCATCATACTATTCTCAACACCTTATGAACATGATTATCGTACGTCTTGAGGTAAAGCCGGACCGGGTCGGTGACTTCCTGAAACTGGTGACGTTCAATGGGACCGAGTCCAGGAAGGAGCCCGGCAACCTGCGTTTTGATGTCGTTCGTTCTGTTGATAATCCGACGCTGTTTCGGCTGTATGAGGTGTATCACGACGAGGCCGCCGTGCTGGCGCATCAGGCAACAGCGCATTACGCGAAATGGCGGGCGGAGATCGAGGCTTTGCTGGTAACTCCTCGCCTCAGCGAGAAATTCACGAGTATTTTCCCCGACCCCTATTTGTAAATGGCATTTGCCCTCAGGGTTCCGCAGGAAGTTCATTTCGGGAAAGGCGAAGTCCGGAAGTTACCGGAGATCGTTGGCCGCTTCGGGCGGCGGCCTTTCGTCGTAACCGGTTCCCGTCCTGCGCCTGTCACTTTTGGCGATCATGTGCCATGGTCGGTGCGGGGCGAGCCAGAGATCGCAACGGCCGATGAGGGAGCGAGGCTTTGCCGCGAATCCGGCTGCGACCTGGTTGTCGCGATCGGAGGCGGAAGCGTTCTGGATACCGCCAAAGCCGCGGCGGCGCTTGCAGTGAATGGCGGCGAGGCGTTGGATTATCTCGAAGGCGTCGGCCGCGGCCGCGTTCTCGAGCGGCCGTCGCTGCCTTTTATCGCGGTGCCGACGACGGCGGGAAGCGGATCGGAGGCGACGCGCAACTCCGTTCTCCGGGTGCCGGGCCTGAAGGTGAAACGGAGTCTGCGCAGCGAATTCATGGTTCCACGCGTTGCCGTCGTCGATCCGGAGCTGTCGGAAAGCTGTCCGCTTCCTGTCGCCGCTTCGGCGGGACTCGATGCATTGACACACTTGATCGAAGGCTATGTCTCGACAGGGGCGCAGCCGACAACCGATGCTCTGGCCCTCAAGGGGATCGTGCTGGCGGCACGGGGCCTTGCCGGCCTTTCGCGTGGAAAGTTCGACGTGGAAGCCATGTCTCTGGCCAGCTTCTGGGGTGGAATTGTCCTTGCGAACGCCGGCCTTGGCGCCGTCCATGGCCTCGTTGCTCCGCTCGGCGGGCGCTTCGCCGTGCCGCATGGAATGGGATGCGCCTGCCTTCTTTCCGCAACGATGAAGGCAAATATCAGAGCTCTTCGATCGCGCTCGCCTGAAAGTCCTGCTCTCGCCCGGTACGCCGAGATCGCCGAAGCCCTGCGCGATGTGCCCGATCTCGACGGCCTTCGCAGGGACCTGGGTGTGCCGTCACTCGGAACTTTCGGGCTTGTGCCAGAACAGTTTTCGGACGTTATCGCCGGTTCGCGCGCCGGCAGCATGAATTACAACCCGATTACGTTGACGGATCCGGAGTTGGAGACAATCCTGACGGAGTCTATGTAAACGTTACAGTACTCCCGCCTGCCTCATGACCGTCTCGCACTTCTGCTTAATGCGCGACCCAACCTCGAAGGGATCTCCCTGGGTCAGTTCCGCCAGGAACAGCTCGACAGAAAGCGCGCCGCGGTACTGCTTTTCCGCCAGTTTTTTGAGTATCGGGACTACTGGAGCTTTCCCATCCCCCGGAATCACTCTGCCATTGTTATCGATGATCTCCCGAGGCGTATCCAGGATGTCCTGAAAGTGAACGTGCGCGAGCTCGCCGGGCATGATCATGTCGAGATCTTCGAATTTGCTCAGACCGGACCAGAAATGAAAAAAGTCCAGCATCGGCCGTACGTTTGGATGTGCCGCTTCACGAATCATCTTGAGCGATGTGCTGAGCGTCGCGATGTGGGTGGACGTGCGGGCAAATTCGATCATCGCCGTCAGGTTGTACTGTTTCGCAATTTCTCCAGCTTCCCGGATGCAATCCGGAGTCGCTTTATAATCCTCGGCCGTCACTTTCCGGTTCGTCACAGAAGGGCAATAGATCTTTTGTAATCCGATACTGGAAAACTGATCACAGCGCTTTTTCCAGGTCTCCAGAGAAGCCGCGCGCGCCGGACCCGGTATCCACAAATCCGGTAACACGGCAGCGGATGAGACCGGCGTCAGGCCCAGATCCGTTACGACTTTTTTGGCGGCCGCAATGTTATCGGTTTTCAGGAAGTCCTCCAGCATCGTATCCGTCAGTTCAACGTGCTTGATGCCAGCCTTGGCCCAGCCTTCCAGCGATTTGCGATAACCGGCCGAACGGGACGTGTTCTGATGAATCGAGAGAAGCATCTTGCCGGATGCCGCGGTCTGTCTTCCGCCTGCCAGCGAAAGTGCGAATGGAGCGATAAGCATTCCTCGTCTAGAAATCATGCGCGGAACTATAACTCGTTTGGGCGCGCTTTGCACGCAGGCGCGGGTATAACGCAACGGTCGTCCTGGTCCGCTGCGGGGTAAGGATAAGCCACGGATTGAACGGATTTAACGGATGGGCGCTTTAACCGTCTGTTAAATGCGCCCATCCGTTAAATCCGTTCAATCCGTGGCTTATCAACTTCTTCAACCATGAGGCTTATAGATACCGCGAATCAATGTTCGTTGCGCGAATGGAAGGTAAGCCATGCCGGCACTGCCGGCTAACGCGATGCCGATTCCCAGGGCCGGGACTGCCAGAATCGGAGAAGCGGCCCATAAGGCATCCAGGACAAAAACGAAGGGAAACAACCTCATGTAATTCCGTCCAGCGGACGGATGGCGCCACGCCACCGAGGTTATCAGGTAAAGGCGAACTGCAATGCCGCACATCGCGGCCACGATCAGCATTGGAAAGGTGATGGCAACGGGTACGAAGCCTGCTGCACTCAAAGCGCCTTCCAACTCCGGGATATAGTGCAAAGCGACGCAGTACATGACGAGGTAACCAGCCTGGATGAACAGGAATAAGAACCGGGAGAGCGCCGGATATGGAATTGAAAATTGCTCTCCGCAGGTGGTTGAGCGGGGGCGGTTTCTCCACCAGATTCCGCTGCGGGCGTAACCGCCGCCTCCGTTTTGCGGGCGGTGAGGACAAAGGCGGTGAAGCGATACCCAACTTTGGGAATGGTCTGGACGTATTTCGGGTCGTCAGGGTCATCGTCCAAAGCCTCCCGCACCTTCTTTACGGCCGTGTTGATTGCATGCTCGAACTCCACAAATCTGCCGTCCGGCCATAATGCCTGTTGAATCTCGAGGCGGGTCACCACTTCGCCGGCCCGCGTCACGAGCAGCGTCAACAGTCGTGCGGGTTGACCTTGAAGCCGCACGCCCTGCCCGTCTTTATATAATTCGCCGGTGGAAAGGTCGAATTCGAAGCCTTCGAACCGGATTCTTTTATCCCCTTGAATCTGAGTCATCTAGACGCGATATACACAAAGGTATTTGGCGGTTCAGAACTTTTTCAGATGCAGTTCACGCGTTTCTCAGGCTCCGTGCATTGCCGGCGAGTCTGCTTCGCTGCATCCTTCACGCATGTTAAGCCAAAGGGGGACAGAACGCATGCTCGATCACGCGGAGTCGTTTTCAACCACATTTAAGGATGCGGCGCGCCGCCAGGAAAGTCTGCTCAGTTCAGTGGAAAGGAGAGTTCTTATCGCAATCGCCCGTCGGTCTGCCCTGCCGGGTGAACTCGGATCATCTGACGGCGCTCGGTTTCCTTGGAATGGTCCTGGCCGGCGGATGTTACTTCTATGCAAAATGGAATTCACTCGCGCTCATCGGCGCCGTCATTTGCCTGGGAGTGAACTGGTTCGGAGACAGCCTGGACGGGACTCTTGCCCGAATCCGAAACCGGCAACGTCCCCGTTATGGATTCTATGTGGATCACATCATGGATTCATTCGGCGCGATCTTTCTGATTGGCGGTCTCGGTCTGTCTGGATATATGACCGGGACGGTGGCCCTGGCGGTGATCGTTGCGTACTTTCTTCTGGCGATCGAGATCTATCTGGCAGCCTATACCGTCGGAATATTCCGCCTTTCCTTCGGGGCCGCCGGGCCGACCGAACTGAGGATTGTGCTCGCAGTGGGAACCCTGGTGCTGCTTAAAAAACCGGTAGTCCACATTGGCGCCGAGCCATATTTGTTGTGTGATGTGGGTGCGGTGACTGCAGTTGCCGTAATGATATCGTTGACGATCTACTCCACGATTCAACACACGATTCGCTTGTTCCGTCAGGAGCGACTGTCATGACCGTCAGGGTTTCGGAATGGTTGAAGTTCAATGCCGTCGGGACGCTCGGCGCCATTGTGCAATTGTGCATGCTGGCTCTGCTCAAGGCTGGTTTGGAACTGAACTATCTGGCGGCCGCTGCAATTGCAGTGGAGGCTGCCGTCCTGCACAATTTCTTGTGGCACGAACGTTGGACATGGCGTGAGCGGACGATCGCCCGTCATTCCGGTCTGGCGGGCAGGATAATGCGTTTCCACCTTACCAATGGCTTCATATCCTTGTGCGGCAATATGACGTTCATGTGGCTGTTCGTTTCAAAACTGCGCCTGGGATATTTCTCGGCCAACATCCTGGCGATTGCAGTCTGCTCGCTGGCGAACTTCTGGCTGAGTGACCACTGCGTCTTTCGTTCGAAGCCCGACGGTACGGCGCTGCGCAGCAACGTGGTGTTGGGTTCATTCCTGATGTTGGCGCTTCCCCTGCCCGCCCTCTATGAGAACAGCGCTGCCGACAAACTGATCCGCTCGGCAACTGAATTTACCTACATGCTGCGTCTGCCCGAAGCGCGCGCTGCAGCGCATGAGCTGCAGCGGAAATATCCCGATCATCCGAGTGGATTTCTGATCGAGGCGGAAACCTATTGGTGGGAAGCTCAGGCAAATCCAGACGATAAGAAAATCGAGGCCGACTATTATCGCGCACAGCAGATCGCGCAGGAGAAGGCCGAAGGCGCAATTCAGGCAGGGAAGTACTACAAGCCTGAGCTCCTGGCGTACCTGGCATCTGCATATGGGAGCTACGCCCGATTCCAGGTAACGCAAAAAGATGCGTATTTATCAGCCTTGCGGGCGGGACTGCGCGCACACGACTATGCGCAGCAGGTTTATGCCCTCGACAGCAGCTATTACGACGTGTATGTGGGATTAGGCGCGTTTAATTATTTTGCCGGAACCTTGCCTGCGGCGATCAAGCCATTTGCCCGGCTTCTCGGCGCCACCGGAGACAAAAATCTTGGCGTGAATCAACTTCACACCGCCATGGAAAAGGCGCGATACTCCCGGACGGAAGCCCGCATCGTCTACTATTCGGCGTTGCTTTCGGACAACCAGTACGCTCAGGCATTCCCAATCCTTCAAGCCCTGATCTCGGATTATCCGGACAATTTCGTTTTGTACGATTGGGCAGCAGAATGGTTTCGAGAGCAAAACAAAATCTCCGAAGGTGCGGACTACTTTGATCGCATGCACGAAAAACAATTGAAACGCTCGCCGCTCCTGGCGCAATACGCTCTACTGGAAAGAGCCGGCCTGCAGCTGGATGGGGGATCCACCAGAGAGGCCGCGCAGACGGTACAACGGATCCGGTCTATACCGAATACGGATGTTCTGCTCAACCGGAAGGTGGAAGCACTGGCCAAACGGCTGCATTAGCTGAACGATCGAGTCCGGCAGGCAGGGCGGCATTGAGGATATGGGACGTGATCGATTAGAATCAAAAAGAAGAGCCTGTACTCCGTAAACCTTTAACAGTGATCTGCCTGCCGGATTTTCGAATCAAAGTTTTCAGGAGAACACCTTATGCAAACGCGGAGTGCACAGCCCTGCATCATCACGGTCGCCATCACCGGATCACTTCCCCGCAAAGAGAACAATCCTGCGGTGCCGATTACGGTCACGGAGCAGGTCGAGTCCACACATGCCGCCTTCGAAGCAGGCGCAGCCCTGGTTCACCTGCACGTTCGCAACGACGATCAATCGACCACTTCGAATCCGGATAAGTTTGCGGAGTTCCAGGAGCGTATTCGCAAGCTTTGTGCGGGAATCATCGTTCAGTTTTCGACGGGGGGACGCTCAGGTGTCGGATCCGAGAGGGGCGGAATGCTGCACCACCGGCCAGATATGGCGTCGCTCTCGACCGGATCCTGCAACTTCCCGACTCGTGTTTACGAGAACCCGCCGGATCTTATCCAGGAACTGGCGGAAAGGATGAGCCGCTATGGGGTAAAGCCGGAGATCGAAGTGTTTGATCTGGCGATGCTTTACAATGCCGTCAAGTATGCGCGTGACGGTTTGCTCAAGGAGCCTCTCCACATGCAGTTCGTCCTTGGTGTCAAACATGCATTGCCGGTGGAGCGCGATATTCTCGAATTCGAAACGGCCAAGCTCAAGGAACTGATGCCTGAGGCCACGTGGGTTGCCGCAGGCATCGGTCGTCATCAACTGGAGGTCAACCGTTGGTGCCTCGAGATGGGCGGCCACTGCCGTACAGGGCTCGAGGACAATATACGATGGGATAAGAACCGCCTCGCCGAATCAAATGCCGAACTGGTAAAGCGTGTCGCCGATCTGTGCAGCGAATTCAACCGTACCGTGGCTTCTCCTGAAGTCGCGCGCAAAATTCTGGGCTTGAACGGAACGTAGACTGTTCAATTTCGTCCAACTTTCTTTCGGACGACGCGATTCCACCACATCACAGCGCCGGTCACAAACATCGCCGCCGGTGCAAGGCCGGCGAGAGCCCAAAGGAACTTTGTCGCCTGGTCGCAGAGTCCGGGCCCGTGGCAGGGAATACCGATTCCATTGATACGGCCGAAATGCAGGTAAGCCAGCCAGTAGATCACCGTATCAACAGTGCGAACCCCCGCGTTGTCGGCAGTGGCAGGCTGAATCCGATCGGCGAAGTCCTGAAACACTTGAGGGTTGCCCAGGTAAGCTCCGCTCAAACCGAACAAGACGATAATGCCGAGAGTCCAGAACCCGAGCATGCTATGAAGATCCCACGTGAAGCGTCGCCACCCGACATTCCTGCGTACGGTCAGGCTTCGCCGCCACGTCTTGATCCCGGGCCACCACACGACGATTCCGGTCAATGCGAGGATGATAAACAGGATTGCACCGAGACCGTTGATGCTGCGACCCGTTGTACCGGTGAGCAGGTCATCGTGTAACTCGAGAAGCTTTGAAATGGCTTTGATGCCTGGCGGGACGGCATCGCCCAGATCTTTTCCCGTATATGGGTTGAACAAACGGTTTTTGCTGCCAGTCCAGCCGGTGAGAGAGACGGTGACGGCTTGATCAAGGTTCTGTCCGCCGCTGATACGGAGCAGCGTGTATCCGGGATATTCGCGTATTGCTGCGGCTTTCAATTCATCATCGGTTAAGCGTGGACCCGACTGCGCAACGACGATCGGAGCACGAGTCGCTGCTCTGTAGAGTTCATTACTGTAGACGACAATGCTGCCGGTGACGCTGGCCATGAGGACATACAGCCCGACACCTATTCCGCTCCACGTGTGAAGCTGAAAGATCGCTCTGCGCAACCAAATGGTCTGTGGTTGTGAAACCCATCGCTGCCAGTACGTCATGCGTTCGCCCAGATAATGATCGCGCATTGTATCGCTTCGAGTCTTGTTCTGCGAAGTTGGCGTGATATTCGATTCAGGTCAAAAAGAAGGAACAATCCATGGACGTCTTCGAAGCTGTGCGAACAGTTGAATTGGGTTGGCTTCACGGGACTGAATGATGTCGTAGGGTAATTCGGGGACGGTTGCCTAAATCAGCTAAATTAGGACTGCAAATTTAGCTGATTTAGGCAACCGTCCCCGAATTATTTCGTCCCTGCCAGGAACTTCGCTTTCAATGCTGCGCGATCGATTTCGGCGCCTCGGAGGTAGACCTTATTAATCCTGTGCGTATTGGCGATGTTCTCGAGCGGATTGGCGTCGAGTACGACAAAGTCGGCTTCCTTGCCGGCGCTGAGCGTGCCCATCCGCGTCAGCCCCAGAATTCGGGCGTTGACGGAGGTTGCCGCCTGGATTGCTTCGGCGGTTGTGAATCCGCAGCGCACGTAATATTCGATCTGCTGGTGAGGACCAAAGCCGTCGCCGGTTCCGTCGGTACCCAAACCGATGATCATGCCGGCATCGTGAATCTTCTTCACGTTGCGGCAATGCAGCTCGAAGAGTTCATTCGGTGGATTACCCGCCTTTGTTCTGGTGTCCAGCTGGCGCCGCAGGTTGGCGATGGTCGCAGCCGGAAGGGTCTCGGCTAGAAGTTTGATTTCTTCGTCCGTTTCGCCGGGCCCCGGGATGTTGGGGCCGGTCCACACTTTCGGGTGTGCCTTTACCAGAGCGATGTATTCGGCATCGACGTCGCGGTCGCGAACGGTATGGACGAATCCATCGACGCCGGATTTCAGAAGGTCTTTGGCATCGGCGAGCGCGGATGTGCGGCTCAGATGCGCAAGAGTTTCCATACCGTTTTTGTGCGCTTCATCGATGATGGCCCGATACACTTCGGGCTTCAGCTTGGGTACGGTGCCTTCACGATCGTCGACCCAGAACTTGACGAAATGCACGCCGCGCGCTTTCAGCTCCCGAACGTGCTGGCGTCCTTCTTCCGGAGTGGCTGCGCCGTAAGGAATACCCAGACGCGCTTCTCCCGGCGGGCCAGCGGTGGAAGTAGCAGCGATCCCTTTTCCAACGGTCAGGAATCTCGCCGCATTCGGGATTGTCTCGTCCCGGAGCTTGTAGGCGAGCTCCTGATCAGCTTCGAGTCCCATACTCATGGCCGCGGCTGTTCCGTAATAAGCATAGCGCTGAAGCTGGTCGATCAGATTTTCGCGCGTGTAGTTCGCTTTGGTGTTGGAGCCGTCCTTCTCATTGACCAGACCAATGTGGTTGTGTCCATCGATCAATGCAGGAATGACAGTTTTGCCTGTCAGATCAACGCGAGTCGCGTTGGCGGGCGGTTGGCGTTCGCCCTTGCGGCCCACCCAGGAAAACGAATCGCCTTCAACCAGGAACGCGGAGTTTTCGATCGCCGGGGTTTTGTCGCCGATGATAAGCCGCCCGCCTTCGAACCATACCGCGGCGCGTCGCGTCTGCGGCACGACCATCGTGGGCAAGCACGCTGCCGCGATTAAGAGTAATGGTAATAGTCGCCGGACTGACATGAGATCTCCTTCCCCGGGTTTATAACACCGGTTCAGGCACCTCTAAAAGGTTTTGCTGCAGAAGGCTTGAAGAGTAAAATCGCCAACGGAGCCAAAACCATGAAATCCAACTTTCGTGTCGCCATGCTGTCCGCAGGCGCCTGCCTTGTCCTTTCCACTGCGGCTTTCGCCGCCGATACGGTCACGTTTGCTAAAGACGTCGCACCCATCCTGCAGCAAAAGTGTCAGGAATGTCATCGTGCTGGATCAATGGCCCCAATGTCGCTGCTGACCTACGAAGAGGCCCGGCCATGGGCGAAAGCGATCCGGGAGCGCGTGATCACGCGGCAGATGCCGCCATGGCACATCGATCCGACTGTCGGCGTGCAGAAATTCAAAAACGACATGTCTCTCAGCCAGAGTCAGATCGATACGATCGTGAAATGGGTCGATGAAGGAGCACCACTCGGCGATCGTAAGGACATGCCTGCCCCGCGCCAGTGGCCGAATGCGGACGAATGGAAAGCCACTAAGGAACTTGGACCGCCGGACATCATCATCAAATCCGAAGACTGGACGATGCCGGCGCATCACCAGGATGTCTGGTGGCGGCCGTCAACGGATATCGGTATCAGCGAACCGCGCTGGGTTCGCGCTGTCGAAATGCGTCCTGGCTCTCTTCCCGGCCGCAAAATTACCCATCACGCTGTCGCCTATCTTGCGCAAGACGATCCCGAGAGCATCCTGCCGGGAAGCACTGCGGACGTGCGCGGCCGCGCAATGCTGATGGAATGGGCTGTGGGCAAAGGCTACGACTTGTATCATCCCGACACGGGCAAACTGCTGCTGCCGGGGTCGAAGATTTCATGGGACATTCACTATCATGCGGTCGGCGAGGAAATTAAGGATCACGTTGAGATTGGCATCTGGCTTTATCCCAAGGGCCAGGAACCGAAGTATCGAACCTTTTTGACCGGGTTCCAGGCGATTAAAGGCCTGGATCGCAGCCGGCTGGTAGATATTCCGCCAAACAGCATTGCCGTCAGCCAGCAGGTTACGGTTCTCAAACAGGCTGCGATGCTCGAGAATTTTCAGCCCCACATGCATCTGCGGGGCAAGGCCATGATGGTGGAAGCCATTCTTCCTGACGGCTCGACTGAAGTGGTGAGCTACGTCGGGAAATTCAACTTCAACTGGATGACCAACTACATCTATGCCGATGATGCTGCGCCCATGTTCCCCAAAGGGACGATGATTCGTGTGACGGCCTGGTACGACAACACGCGGGCGAACCCCAACAATCCCGATCCCGATCAGTGGGTCGGATTCGGCGATCGTACCGTCGACGAGATGGGACACGCGTGGATGAATGTCACCTACGTCAGCGATGAGGATTACAACGCCTGGGCTGCGAAACATGACAAGCGGCCGGTTGCGACGGCTGCCGCACAGTAATGCACGTGAAGAAGAAAATCGAAGCGCTCAGCCGCGGGCTTTACGCCCGCGTTCAAATACCGAAACAATTTCTGGGTTTGAAATTGAACGCGGGCATAAAGCCCGCGGCTACGTGCTTCCTCTTTCTTTTCTCCGCGTTGATTCAGGCGCAGACGCTGCCGCTCGAACCGGTGCACGAAGCAGGCGCGAGCGTCACCGGTGCGTTTGAAGGTTGGTTCAAGAACGCGGATGGGAGCTTCAGCCTGCTGCTCGGCTATTTCAACCGCAATACGAAACAGGAAATTGATCTCCCGATCGGACCAGACAATCGCATCGAGCCGGGTGGTCCGGATCAGGGTCAGCCGACCCATTTTCTGACAGGCCGCCAATGGGGCCTGTTTGCTGTGAAGGTGCCCGCGAACTTCGGTACGAATAAGCTGACCTGGACCATTGCAGCCAACGGCCAGACGCTGATCATCCCGGTGAGCCTCCATCCGGATTATGAAATCTCCCCGCTGGTTGAAGCAGCTGTCGGAAACACGCCTCCAGTGTTGCGGTTCGAGGAAGATGGACCGTCCGCCCAGGGCCCGGCAGGTGTCGCCGTGGCGCGAACCGCGAAAGTGGGAGTTCCTCTCAACTTGACGGTTTGGGTGCGGGATGACGCCAGGCTTACGACTTCTTCAGGGGCGGCACCGCGTAATCTGGGACCGCCGGTCGCCGTCCGGTGGAGCAAGTTTCGCGGCTCCGGCGCCGTTAATTTTGCGAACGCCCGTCCCGAAGTGGAAAAGCTTTCGGGGGGCGGACCTGGAGTCCCTTTTGCAGGTAAAGCGACAACAACCGCAACATTCAGCAGTCCCGGAGACTACGTGTTGCACGTCGTGCTTAATGACTATTCCGGCGAAGGCGGTCAGGGTTTCCAATGCTGCTGGACTAACGGGCAAGTCAAGGTCAGCGTCGCTCCTTAGTAGGTTCCCAGTACGTTCGCCGGATCAGCCGCGGTCTACACCAGCTCCAGTCTCAATCTCAGGTTTTTTACCCCCAGAATTCAGGGCTGCACCGATTGGCAGCGTCAGCGAGCGGTACATAGAATGTACGCGTAGGAGCCGGCCGGTTAATTCGGGGACGGTTGCCTCAATTGCCTAAATTCATGACTTCAGAAGCCTCAAGCACTCAAATGGATCCTTCGGACCCCGTGTTTTCGGGCCGCAGCGAAATGGCGCAGCGCATGCGCGAGATAGATTGGTCCCGGACGCCTCTCGGCCCCGCTGAGAATTGGCCCCAAAGCCTCAAAACTTCTGTTCGGATCATGCTGACTTCCCGCCAGCCGATGTTCGTCTGGTGGGGTGTTGACCTCATCAATCTTTATAACGACGCTTACAAATCCATCGTCGGGGGGAAACACCCGCAAGCGCTCGGCCAACCAGCCTCCATCGTGTGGCGGGAGATCTGGGACAAGGTCGGCCCGCGGGCTGAGACGGCGATGCGCAGGAACGAGGGAACTTACGACGAGGCGCTGCTCCTCATCATGGAGCGGAACGGGTACCCCGAAGAAACCTATTACACGTTCTCCTACAGTCCCGTACCCAACGATCAGGGCGGAACTGGCGGTATTCTCTGCGCCAATACAGAAGATACGCAGCGCATCGTAGGAGAGCGCCAACTCGCTCTCCTCAGGGAACTGGCAGTTAAGACGGCGGACGCGCGAACCATCGAGGAGGTCTGTGCGCTGAGTGCGCAATGTCTGGCGACTAACCCTTACGATCTGCCCTTCTCGATGATCTACCTGGTCGATCCGGATGGACAACAGGTGACGTTAGCAGGGGCCGCGGGCATCGCAGCCGGCACGGCCGCAAGTCCTCGAACCTGTGCATTGCAGCGCGATACGGTATGGCCGTTCACGAAAGTCATCAATAGTCATCGATCCGCCGTAGTTTCGGATCTTGGCTCTGATTTTGAGAACCTTCCTACAGGTATCTGGCCGAGGCCGCCACATCAGGCAGTGGTTTTGCCGATTACGTCTTCCGGTCAGACAGGAAGGGATACCGTCCTCATCGTCGGCCTGAATCCATACCGGCTTTTTGATGAGAACTATCGCGGCTTCCTTGAATTGGCCGCAACGCAGATTGCCGCAAGCATTGGAAATGCGCAGGCATACGAAAACGAGCGTCAGCGCGCAGAGTCACTGGCCGAACTCGACCGGGCGAAGACCGTCTTCTTTTCAAATGTAAGTCATGAGTTCCGGACACCGCTGACGTTGATGCTCAGCCCGCTGGAAGAGGCGCTTGGGCGGGGCGGCGCCGGCGGATGCCGATCTGCGAGAGCAGTTGGAGCTGGCGCATCGCAGCGGTCTCCGTTTGCTGAAGCTGGTGAACACGTTGCTCGATTTCTCGCGCATCGAGGCAGGTCGATTCGAAGCAGTCTATGAGCCTACGGATATCGCCGCCTTCACGACAGAACTTGCCAGCGTCTTTCGCTCGGCGGTTGAAAGAGCGGGTCTGCGGCTCCTGATCGATTGTGCACGCCTTAACGAGCCTGTTTATGTCGATCGTGATATGTGGGAGAAGATTGTTCTGAATCTGCTCTCGAATGCTTTCAAATTCACGCTCGCAGGCGAAATCGAAGTATCGCTGAAGGAGCGCGATAAGTCTGTTGAGTTGCGAGTGCGCGACACGGGCGTCGGCATCCCGGCCGAGGAATTGACGCATATCTTCGAAAGGTTCCATCGCGTCAAAGCCACACAAGGGCGGACACACGAAGGTACGGGAATCGGTCTGGCCTTAGTTCAGGAGTTGATCAAATTGCAGGGCGGAGACGCCCGAGTTGAAAGCATCTATGGAACCGGCAGTACCTTTATAATTTCGCTTCCCAAAGGAAAGGCGCACTTACCGGCGAATCAAACCGCGGGAACGGTTTCGCCCAAATCGACCTCGATCGGCACCCGCCCGTATCTGGATGAGGCGCTGCGCTGGTTGCCGGAGGAAAGAGAGGGGGCGCAGACGGGCAATGACGGCCAGTCCTTCCTGAATCCGGCGCCGCGACCCGATGGAGGGCGAATCCTTCTCGCCGACGATAATTCGGATATGCGAGCCTACATTCGTCGCTTGCTTGAGGCGCATTACGCGGTGGAAGTTGTCTCGGACGGTGAAGCCGCACTTCAGGCGGCGCACGCTCACGTGCCGGATCTGGTGCTGTCCGATGTCATGATGCCGCGCCTGGACGGTTTTGGGTTGTTAAGTGAGCTGCGCAAAGACGCCGATCTGAAAACCGTTCCAGTCATTTTGTTGTCAGCGCGCGCGGGGGAGGAATCGCGGGTCGAAGGTCTGGAAGCCGGCGCCGATGACTATCTGACAAAGCCCTTCACCGCTCGCGAATTGCTGGCCCGAGTCCGAGCGAATCTCGAAATGTCACGCCTCCGTCGTGAATTCACCGCCGAGATCGAAGCCGAGCGCTCGCGGCTGAAATATATTTTTGATAAAGCACCTGCCTTTTTCGCGATACTGCGCGGCCCAGAACACGTGCTCGAGTCTTTTAATCCGGCTTTTGTGCGGATTGTCGGCGAGCGGACATTGACGGGTCGAACCGTACGCGAAGCGTTTCCCGAGTTCGGGGCGCAAGGTCTCGTCGAACTGCTCGATGGCGTTTACCAGACCGGCGAATCTCACGTCGGGCATGGCCTCCTTGTTCAAATCCAGCGTCATCCGGACGCTCCGCTGGCCGAAGTATTCGTCGATTTCGTCTTTCAGCCGATTGTTGCAGGTGACGGATCAGTTGGCGGCATTTTCGTTCACGGCGTCGATGTAACTTCGCAAAAGGAAACGGAAAAAGATCGCGAACGCCTGCTGACGCAGGAGCGGGGGGCGCGCCGCGAGGCCGAAGCAGCCAACCGCATCAAAGACGAATTTCTGGCGACCGTCTCGCATGAATTACGCACGCCATTGACCGCGATACTGGGTTGGGCTCACATGCTGAGAACCGGGCGTATTGACGGTACTAAGTTCGGCAATGCGCTCGACGCGGTGGAGCGCAACGCGCGCACTCAGAAAGAGCTGATCGACGACTTGCTGGACGTTTCGCGGATCGTTTCCGGAAAACTACGCCTTGATGTGCGTCCTGTCGATCCCGCTTCGCCGATCGAGGCGGCTATCGATAGCGTTCTTCCTGCTGCAGAAGCAAAGAGAGTGCGGATCCAGAAGGTTATCGATGCGTCCGCCGGGGCCATATCCGGCGACGCCGAGCGTCTACAGCAGATTGTCTGGAACCTGTTGTCCAATGCAGTCAAGTTCACACCGGCCGGAGGCCGTATTCAAATACGGTTGGAGCGAGTCAATTCTCATATTGAAATTGTCGTGACGGACACAGGGATTGGGATCAAGCCCGAGTTTCTGCCATTTGTGTTCGATCGTTTCCGCCAGGCGGATGCCGCTCCAACCCGCTCATACGGCGGACTGGGACTTGGCCTCGCAATTGTTCGCCACCTGGTCGAGCTTCATGGCGGTGAAGTCCGGGTTGACAGCGCCGGCGAAGGTAAAGGCGCGACTTTCACGGTCAAACTTCCGCTGATCGCCGTGTATCAACGCGACAGTTCGGACCAGCGAAGCGATGTCAGGGCGGAATCCTTGCCGGAAATGGAAACATCCGACTGCCTCGACGGGTTGACGATCCTCGTGGTCGACGACGAGCCCGACACGAGCGAACTGCTCAAGATGATGATCGAGAAATCGGGGGCCCGGGTGACTACTGCCAGTTCCGCCGACGAAGGTTTAGCGGCCCTCCGCAGTTCGCGTTTCGACGTCATCGTTTCGGATATCGGAATGCCGCGCACCGACGGCTACCAGTTCATCCAGCAGGTTCGCGATCTTCCGGTCGAGAGTGGCGGCCGTATCCCCGCTCTGGCTCTTACTGCCTACGCGAGAACCGAAGACCGTCTGCGCGCTATCCGCGCCGGCTACCAGATGCACATTGCAAAACCGATCGAATACACGGAATTGGTAACCCTCATTGCCAGTCTCGGAGGCCGGAATCACGCCGCCTGAAGGTTTTAGCCGGAAGCGCTTACTGCCACTTCAACTGCGGTTGTGAACAAATTGAGCCATAAGCTTCGAACATGTAGTCGCGGAAGACTTCGCCGCTACCGCGGCTCACAGCTTGCCTGGAATTGAAACCACGACTTGGTCGTGGCTATGTTCTGACGCCGCTACCGCGGCTAAAAGCCCAGGGCATGCGTCAATGACGATCTGCCTCACCTACGCGGTTCAACGGCTGCGAGTTTATTCCTGCGTTCAATAATTGATGCTGAAGGCGTTCAGGCACTATACTGGGCCAGGTTTCCCGTTACATCCGCAGTGGAGGACGACTTGAATCGAATGCCGATGATGCTGGTTGCGGGGATTTTGTTCGCCGCCGTTCTGGTGGGACCCACGGGAGCCGTGCAGCGACCTGCCGAAACAGGATCGGAGGAAGCCGCTATAGTAGTGAAGACCTACTGCCTCACCTGTCACAACGACAAGGCACGGACGGGCGGCTTATCCCTTGAAAGTATTGATCTTACGGACGTTCCCAAAGGTGCGGAAACCTGGGAAAAAGTCATCCGGAAAGTTCGCGCCGGGATGATGCCTCCGCCTGGCGCTGCCCGCCCGCCTGCCATCCGCCTGGACGGGTTTGCGACATTTCTCGAATCGTCGCTCGACCGTGCGGCCGCGGCAGCCCCCCGGCCGGGACGGACCGTCATGCACCGTCTCAATCGGACCGAATATGCCAATGCCATTCGCGACCTGCTTGGTCTGGAGGTCGATGCGGAAGCCCTGTTGCCTCCGGATGACGAAAGTAGCGGGTTCGACAACATCGCGGATGTCCTCACGGTTTCGCCTTCGCTGATGGAGCGCTATTTGTCTGCCGCATGGAACATCAGCCGAATGGCTGTCGGAAATCTTCATATCGCTCCGGCAACGGCCGTATATCGCGCACGACCCGATCTCTCTCAGGACGAGCACGTCGAAGGTTTGCCGCCCGGAACGCGTGGCGGGATTCTCGTTCGGCACAATTTCCCTCTGGATGGCGAGTACACCATCAAAGTCCGGTTGTGGCGGAATACGTTCGATCTGATGAGAGGCATGGAAGACGAGCACGACATCGAACTCGCCATGGACGGAGCTCGCTTGAAGCTGGTGAGCGCGGGTGGCCGCGCCGACTTTATGAAGATGGCAGAGAATCCGGGCACGTTTGGCGCCGACCTGGATCAGCGTCTGACCCTCCGGATGGCCGTGAAAGCAGGCACACACTCGCTCTGGGCGACGACGGTGCTGAAGAGCCACGCGTCGCGGGACGACATGATCAAACCCTTCGAACGGACCACCGTCGACGGACTCGATATCATGGGCGACCCTTCAGTGGACCGGATCACCGTCGAAGGGCCTTTTGCGCCGACGGGCGCCGGTGACACGCCGTCACGCCGGAAGATCTTCATCTGCAAACCGGCGTCGCAGGCGGAGGAATCCGCATGTGCCAGCAAGATCCTGTCCACAATCGGTCGCATGGCTTATCGAAAACCGATCGACAAAGTAAGTCTCGGCACGATGATGGACTTCTACGCAAAAGGGCGCGAACACAACGGCAGCTTCGATAATGGGATCGAATCCGCCCTCCAGTTCATTCTGGCGAGTCCGGAGTTTCTCATCCGTTTCGAATCCGATCCTGCCGATCTGGCGCCAAATTCCGTTTACCGGCTGGACGATCTGGCATTGGCCTCCCGCCTGTCGTTTTTCCTGTGGAGCAGCAGTCCGGATGACCAGCTCCTGAGTCTTGCCACGCAAGGCAAATTGAAAGATTCGGCTGTGCTGGAGCAGCAGGTCAAGCGAATGCTTGCGGACGACCGGGCGAAATCCCTGATTGCGAATTTTGCCGGACAATGGCTCCAGCTGCGCAACCTGAAAACGTCCAGTCCGGATCTGCAGGCGTTTCCGGATTTCGACGACAATCTGCGGCAAGCCATGAAGGAAGAGACCACGTTGTTCTTCGAGAGCATCATGCGCGAGGACCGCAATGTCATCGACCTGTTGAACGCGGACTACACCTTTGTCAACGAGCGTCTGGCGCGGCACTACGGAATTCCCAATGTGTATGGTAGCCAGTTCAGGCGGGTGACCGTCCAGAATGAAACGCGCCGCGGACTCCTGGGACAGGCCAGCATTCTTACCGTCACCTCGTATCCGAATCGCACTTCACCCGTTGAACGCGGCAAATGGATCCTGACGAACTTGCTTGGTGTTCCACCGCAGCCGCCGCCGCCGAATGTGCCGCCCCTGCAAGACAGTTCGAGCGACGGCAAAATCCTTTCTCTGCGGGAAAGGATGGAGAAACATCGGGCCAATGCCGTTTGCGCAGGCTGCCATCGGCAAATGGATCCGATCGGGTTTGCGCTGGAGAATTTTGACGGCGTGGGTCACTGGCGAACGACCGAAGACGGCGCCAGGATCGACCCTGCGGGCACTCTCTTCAATGGCGCCAGCCTGGACGGAGTCGTCGGACTTCGTCAGGCGCTGGTTGCCCGGCCCGAGATCTTTGTCGGGGTCATGACCGAAAAAATGCTGACGTATGCTCTTGGCCGTGGGATTGAATACTATGATATGCCCGCAGTGCGAAAAATCGTTCAGGACGCCAAGGGCCAGGACTTCCACTTTTCGTCGATTGTGTTAGGAATCGCCAGGAGCGCGCCGTTTCAGATGAAGGAGGCGAAGTGACGTTTATCACCAAAAGGCACCTTTCTCGCAGAACATTTCTCCGCGGAATGGGAGTGGGGCTCTCGTTGCCGCTCCTCGACTCGATGCTGCCCGCCCAGACGCCGCTCGCGAAAACGGCTGCCAATCCGCAGGTGCGGATGGGATTGTGCTTTATGCCCCACGGCGGCGTGATGGCTAACTGGACGCCTGCTGAAGAAGGTGCCCTGAAGCTCTCACCGATCCTCGCGCCGCTGGAGCCGTACAAGGATCGCGTCGTTGTCGTCAGTAATCTCTTCCACCGCATGGCCGGCCCTCAAGGTCCCGGCGACAATGGCGGTGACCACACACGCTGCCCTGCGGTTTTCCTGAACGGCGTCCATCCGAAGCGAACCGATGGCGCCGATATCTATGCCGGAACGACCATCGACCAGATCGCAGCGCGCAAAATCGGTCAGGATACATTGTTGCCTTCGCTGGAACTGGCAATCGAGGATTACAGCGGATTAGTCGGATCGTGTGACGTCGGTTTCAGCTGTACCTACATGAATACGATTTCCTGGCGCACGCCGACGAACCCGCTGCCCATGGAAATCAATCCGCGGGTGGTTTTTGACCGCATGTTCGGAGATGGCGCAACCCGGGAAGAGAGACTTCAGCGTATCGAAACCCAGCGCAGCATTCTCGATGCGGTGACCGGAGAAATCAGCCGTTTGCGCGGCACGCTCGGTTCGAACGATCGTAACCGCCTGGCTGAATACCTGGATACCATACGGGAAATCGAACGGCGCATTCAGTTTTCGGAGAAGCAGAGCAGTAATTCGAATCTTGCCGTGCCGGCCTCGCCGAGCGGCATCCCCGAGAACTATGAAGAGCACACGAAGTTAATGTTCGATCTCATGACGCTGGCGTTTCAGACCGATATCACGCGTATCTCGACATTCATGATGGCTCGAGAGGTCAGTTACCGGACGTTCCCGCAGCTGGGTATTTCCGAGGCGTTCCATCCGGCATCGCATCATCAAAACAATGCAACCCGGCTGGAGGTTTTGAGCAAGATCAATACGTATCACGTGACGCTTCTCGCGTATTTCCTGGACCGCTTGAAAAACACGCCGGACGGCGACGGCACGCTGCTCGATCACTCGCTGGTGCTGTACGGCAGTGCGATGAGCAACAGCAATATTCATAATCACGGGCCGCTGCCGGTTCTCGTTGCGGGTGGCGCTGCTGGAAAAATGAAGGGTGGCCGTCATATCAAGACTCCGGAAGGGACGCCCATGGCGAATCTGCTGATGAGCATCCTGGATAAGGCGGGAGTTCCGCAGGATTCGGTCGGCGACAGTACAGGTTTATTGGCTGAGCTCTAGCGACGGTCGATGACCGCCACGGTTGAGCGGTCATCGACTGCTTCTACAGGAGAGGATGATTTCTATGAAGATTCGATGGAACCGATCATGGTTACTGATTCTGCTATCCATCATTCTCCCGGGAGCGGCTTTCGGCGCCGGGTTGAACGCTGCGGACGCCGCCCAGCAGAACGATAAAGACGCACTCCGCGCGCTGCTGAAGCAGCGAGGTGACGCCAATGCAGCGCAGCCGGATGGTACGACTGCCTTGCATTGGGCGGCCCACTGGAATGACGAGGAGGCCGTCGACCTGCTCCTGCACGCCGGCGCCAACGCCAAAGCGATGAATCGTTACGGCGCCACGCCATTGTCTGAAGCCGTCGTTTCAGGCAGCGGCAAGATGATCGAAGCCTTACTCCGGGCAGGCGCCGATCCTAAAACCCTGACCACAAAAGACGGAGAGACCGTGCTCATGACAGCGTCGCGGGCAGGCAATGTCGATGCCGTTAAGATACTGCTGGACCGTGGCGCCGACGTGAATGCGCGTGAAACCTATAAAGGACAGACGGCTCTGATGTGGGCTGCCTCGGAACGGCATCCGGAGGTCGTCAAATTGCTAATGGCCCACGGTGCCGATTGGAAGGTCCGCTCAATCGATCGTGAGACCAAACCGCCGAAGCTGAGCGCCGCCTCCTCGATTTCCCCGATTGCCCGAGGCGGATTCAGCGCCCTTTCGTTCGCAGCGCGTGAAGGCGACATCGAATCGGCCCAGGCTATGCTCGACGCCGGGACCGATATCAACTACGGCGATGTGGATAACACCACAGCCCTGATCGTCTCGATTGTGAACAAACAATACACGTTTGCGAAGTTCCTCCTCGATCGGGGCGCTGATGCGAACGTCGTTGGCGGCTATGGCCGTACTGCTTTATACGCCATCGTCGACATCCGGAATGAGGACTGGTCCACCCTTCCGAACCGCAAGTCCGAGGATCCGCTGCCGAGCCTTGATATCGTAAAAGCTCTGCTCGATCGCGGCGTCAACCTCAACGCCGCGCTCACCGCTCCTCTTCCCGGGCGCAGCGGGATGGATTCCGGTGATACGAGTTTGGACTCCGGAACGACTCCGCTGATGCGCGCCGCAAGAGCTGGTGACGCTACAGTCATGAAGCTGTTGCTTGCGAAAGGAGCTGACCCGAAACTGACGACCAAAGAGGGGAATACCGCGCTGATGTTCGCAGCGGGCATAGGGTATCGGGACAAGAATACTCGAGGCAGCGAGAGTGAAGCGCTCGAGGCGCTGAAAGTCAGTCTGGAGGCAGGACTCAGCCTGACTCAGGCAAACTCCAGAGGCGAGACGGCCCTGCACGGAGCCGCTTCCCGCGGTGCGGATACGATCGTTCAGTTTCTAGCCGATCATGGCTCCGATCTGAACGCCAAAACCAGACAGGGATTCACGCCATTGGATTTTGCCCTGGGTAAGGAAAGTGCCGCCCAGCTTCCGGTCCCTCACGACAGCACGGTCGAACTCCTACGAAAACTCGGCGGTCATGAAGGCGACCCGCCAAAAGGTCCGCCGGCAAGGCGCGAGCCGCCACAGCGCGAGCCGCCACAATGATCAATGAATAATGGCAGTGATCATTGATCACTGCCATTATTCATTGATCATTTAACGGCTTTGAGACCCTGACTCACCTCGATTGAGGTGCCCCACGGATCCGTCAGTTGTACAACCGAGAGGTTGGCCGCAGTTGCGGTTGCGATCTGGCCATCCAATTTCCCGCCGGCTTCCTGGTATTTATTCGCAAATTCCTTGAGATCCATTACCTCGAATCCCAGAAGACCAAGCGAGTGTCCTTTTGTTGGAGCGATCGGCTCTTTCGTGACATGGAAAACAATGCGTGCGCCGGGAATCTCTCCAATGGTCTCTCCGCCTTTTTGACTGATTCTGGCCCCAAACCATTTTGCATACCAGGCGGAGACCTCTGCCGCATTGGCGACGTTCACAACGATGCCGTCCGATGCGATCGGATCGGTGAGACTCTTATCTTCGGTGATGCGTACCTGCACGTCGTCCGGTCCCACGATGGTTGCAGCCCCTTTTTCGTTCTTGGCAATAATCCCGGCCGCCTCCCATTTGACGAGCGCCGCCTTGAGATCTTTCACTTTGAATGTAATGTACTCCACGGTTGTCCCGTGGTTGCCGCCGAGCGATGGGGCCGGGGCGCCTCCTCCCCGCGGCGGTCGGGGTGCGCTGATGAACAGAAGAACGCCGGGAAACTTCATCAGCTTGATATTCGCGAGCGCGGCGGGTTGCCCGCCGAGTGTCATCCAGAATTTATTGGCGGCGTCCACGTCCGCGGCACGAAAAATATGGTGACCGGCGGTCACGCCGTCCTCATTCGGAGCAGGGAGTTGCGCCAGCAGGGGGACAGCAGCCAGCAGCACGAGCAGAACGATGAATGTGGGTTTCATAGTGCGCGGATAATATCTCAGCGTGGTTGCAGAGGACAAGATTCCTGAATTCGAGAAGTTCGTTGCCGTCGATTGGTCGAAGGCGGGTTAGGGATCAAGTCGCGCAGATTCAACTTCCCTTTTCGTGATCGCGCAGACCATCGTAAACATTTCAGCGCCAATCTGCCGAATCGTATCGTTCATTCCTTGATCATCAGTCTTGCCGCATTGTTCTAAAAGAACCTGGCCAGCCATCAGAAATTCCAGAGTCGGTTCATAGAACTTGTCCGAGGCGCCATTTCGTCCAGAGGTCTCAGACAATTGCGCCCTGTAATCAGCATCATTCGCACCAGCGCTCAGTACCCACAATAAGAACCTGTCTAACACTTCTTGCCGGAACTCGGACTTCAAATACATCTGTAGAGTGAGTTCCATTGCAAACGCAACAGGTATTGTCGAAAAGATTGGTCATACGCAGGTAGAACATGTAAACGTTGACTTCTCGTTGATCCATCAAGGTCTCGCGATTTCGATTATATTCTCTGTCTTCCGGTGGCGTGTGCCTGGGCCAGAGACACCGCCAGATTGACGATTTCGAAGACGACATCTGGATTCATTTCATCGCCTCCTCAAATTCACGGATCGCAGCAGACAGATCCGTCAAATTTTTCGTCAATCCAACGAAGTACTGCTGACTCTCGACATTTGTCGAGAGAGCGCCGCGGTATGCCAACCCGTTGTACGAATGAATCAGCGTGTCGAGCGCCGGTTTCGCACCATCCGGAAGCCGTCCGGCCTGAAAATGCAGCCGGGCCTGATCAATCGTGCTTTCCGCGATCAGCAGCGTGTCGTACGCCGCCGAATCGCTTTTGTTCAGCGCACCGGGGTGAACTGAATAGTGCGCCGTACGGGAAACCAGGAACAGCAGCAGAAGAGTCGTGGCCGCGCCGTTGATGGCGGCGTTAACTTCAGGTATCTTGCGCAACCACAGGTAAGCCGGATGGGGATCGCTGGAAGGTTGCCGCTACCGGGCCGAACTTGCGTCCCTACTTATATGACGCCGCAAACTGCCGACTTGTGACAGCAAGGGCGAAACGTTTTTGTCATCTCGAGGGCTTCTTGTGCAGGTGCAGTCATAGAGGCTGTGAATGAATTAATTCAGATTGGTCCGAATATGTAGTCGAGGGCTTCAGCCCGCGTTCGGGTGCGGATAACTTCGACATTTTCCAAGACCCTGAACGCGGGCTGAAGCCCGCGACTACATGTCAGATCGCAGTCGGCAGATTCATTCACACCTTCATAGACCGGGCCTGCAGAAGACCGAATAGTGTCAGCGGGCGGACATGACCATGCGTTCCATGGCGTCCAGGTCCTGGTTGAATTCCGCCGAGTTTACTCTTAAGTATCGCCAGCAGCTGAATTCGGAGAACGAGTATTCGGCTATCTGTTTCCGGGAATCGCCAGGTATTCTGCGGCTGTCTTGAGATTGCCGACGGCCCAATGCGACATCGACAGGGCTTGATTGAAGTTTGGCGATGTCCGCATTGCGGGATTCGAGTCAAGTACAGCCGCATCCAGGACCTCTTTAAACAGCTCCTTCGATATTTCGCGGGTCGCGGCCCTGGTTGGATATGTATGGTTTTTGTTCGGAGCGAGGCAAACCGGGGAGGAATGTTCTTCCTCCCCGGCCGGCTAACCTACACTAGCCGCAGATGAACGTGATGGGATCGCTCCAGTTGGTGTAACCCAACCGGCCCAACGCACGCACCTGAAACGCGTAGGTCGCGCCTGGTGTCAGGTTCGAAATGGTGAGTTTCTTTGAACCAGGCAGAGTGAGCGTTGTCCATGATGTGGGCAGCGTCCCCGGGTTCGTTACAACCCCGTACTGCAGGTTGTAGCTGAGAGCCTTGGGAAGCCCCTTCACCTTGACATCCACTGCGCCGCTGACTGAACTACGGTCGATCCAGTCAATCGAAGCCGGAGGCAAAGGTTGCGGAGGAACACGCTGGATCGGAGCTAGAACGAATCCGCTGGTGCTGAAAATCGCGGGGTCGTCGTTCGCCGCCGCCTCGACGTAATGTCCGAGGAGCGTGACCTGCTTGATCATGAGCGCCCGCTGTTTGTTCTTGGCGGCGATGGCTTTTTTCCCGCCATCGGACGCATCCGTAACCAGAACAGCGAACGTGTCGATACCCGACTTGAAGGTCGTCATATCGACGGGTGGGTTCGAGAAGTTCGGATTACCGTTCATATCCTTGTACACGGTTTGAAGGTGGTTCAGGAAATCGGTGTCCGACACTGTCTTGAAACCCAGCAGTGCTTTAAGCTTTTTCACTATTGTTGTCATATGTTTTCTCCTTTCTTCTTCAAGTTGCCAGCCCTTAAAACACAACATCGGAAGAAAGTTGGCTGGTAAAACTCCCTCCCAATCTCTTCAGGCCCCGGCCAAACGCGGACGCCGGACGCGCTCCGCGACCCGCTCCCGCAAGGTAAGCGCCTGCGCGAGCGATTCCCGGCCCAATTCCGTGATCGCATAATATCGCTGGTCCGATTCCTGCGGCTTCTCCGGATCGATCGGAGTTGAGGAAATCAAGCCCATCTTCTCCATGATCCGCAGGTTCACAAAAACCCATGTGCCCGGCACGACCGGTGCTTCGAGGACCTCCTGCATCTTCAGCGTGATCCTTACCGGATCGCCGTAACCCTGCAGTTCGACCACGGCGACCAACAGACCCACATGGAAGTCCTGCATCCACTCGCTGTTCGCCGTCTTTTTCGCCCCCGGCGCGGCGGAAGTCTCAGGCTCGGCCTGGAATCGCAGCTCCCGGATTCGCTTTAGAACCGTCTCGCCGGCCGCCTCGACCTCTTCCTCTGGTGCACGCGGCAGATAATGCCTCACGATCTCGTCGATATTCATATCGTCTCGTTTCACGAGCTTTGTACCTCCTATACGACTCGCCCTGGCGGGCTTGCATTCGCTCCGCTCATCTCCTTACTGGCTGCGCCCTGCCGGGCTGGCATTCGCTCCGCTCATCTTCTCCCTCAACCGCTCGCGCACGCGATGGAGTGTGACACGGACGGCGCCGGGGCTTTTGCCCACCATTTCGCCGATTTGCTCGTCGGTATAACCTGTTCGATCGATAGCAACAGGACTTCCGCATTGCCCGGCTCGAGCTGCGCAATCCCTTGCAGCAGTCTTTCGCGCATATCGTTTTCGCGCGGGTTCACCTCGCTGGGCAAGTCCTCCAGGGGTTGGGAGTAACTTGAATTTTGTGTTTGGGGGCTTATTAGTTATTGCCCCCTCCGAAGAGGATAGTAGCCGTCGGCGCTGTGGTAACGGTGGTAAAGCCGGAGCGGTTTTGGCGGAGGCTTTTCCAAACAGCTTGTGGGAATCATCAAGAAGAAGATGCCGAAGGCCACCTTTGTCGATTTCCACAGCTGTGGCCGTTTCCACAGCGCCTTCCGCCGCTCGTTTTTTGTTTTGCGTTTGGTGTTTCAAAAAGAAGAAGGCCCCAGGTTGCCGCCTGGAGCCAAAGACCCGTGTCATCAACCGACGTGTTCAGGAGCAAATCAATGACAACAGATCCGAAGAAAAGCCTAGCATCAACTTCCATCTCCGAGCTTGCAAAAAGTGAGGTCGATCAACTCCTTCAAACAGGCCTGGCCGACTTTAGCCTGCGAGAACTTTTGGGACTGCTGATTTCCAGTGCCGGCGCCGCCGAGCGCAGCGTCTACCTGGAAAAAACCAACGGTGACAAACCGAACGGGTTCTATGACCGTTCTCTTCAAGTCGGAACCATTCCCATCGACGTTCGAGTTCCCCGCACGCGTAGCGGAGAGTTCCGGCCAGCAAGCTTGCCGTCGCGCTATCGCCGCGGTTACAGCGACGAAGTTCAGTCGCTGCTGTTGGGATTGCTTGGTTCAAGCCGCTCAATCAATGCCGCTAAAGACGCGCTCCAAAAGATGGGACTGTCCAGCTCGGAACAGGATCTGGAACGTGTGGCGACAGGAATGATCGAGGAACTCGAACTCCGCAACAGCCGGCCTTTGGATCCCGACATGTTGGCAGTGTTTGTCGATGGCAAGTACGTCGAGTTGCGGGACGGCGATAAGCTGCGTTCTGCCTGTATCTACCTGGTTGTCGGTTTAGGCCGCGATGGTAAGAAACGCGTCCTCAGTTGCATCGCCAAACCAGGCCGCGAAAACCTCGAAGACTGGAAATCCGTTCTTCGTGGCTTGATCGAGCGCGGACTCCGGCGGGTCATGATCTTTATCCAGGACGATTTCTCCGGATTGCTCCCCATTACCCAAAGCTTCTTCCCCAACACCGACGTCCAGCTCTGCGCGGTTCATATGCAACGCAATGCCAAAAACCATCTCTCCAAGATCGACAGCTCCGAGTTTCAACAGCGATGGCGTGCCATTAAGTCCTCTTGGGATGTGGAAGTGGGGTAATCGCCAGTTCGAGGAACTCTGCGATCGCTTCGCTAAGTCCTATCCCACCTGGATCGCCGAACTCCGCAGGAAACGGCCTCATTACCTCGCCTTCTTGCAGTTCCCCGAATCTATCCGCAAATCCTTCTCCACCACCAACGTTGTCGAGGCCATCAACGGACAATTAGAAATCATGCGCCGCAATAGTGGGGGGTACTTTCATTCCGAGGACACCTTGAAGTTCAAGCTCGGTATCGCTGTCTCATCCCTTGAGGACGGCCGCTGGAGAACCGGCGCCCGCAGCACCTTTGCCGTCCTTTCTCAGCTTAATGCCATGTTTCAATCCCGATTCGAGAGTGCCGCGTGAGGATATCAAACACAACATTATTGACAAGAGCCCCAGGGGTTCGAGGCCGTCATCCGTCTCGTTCCTCCGCTCCCGCTTGCGGTAGTTCTCCAGCGCCTTGTTGATCGCCATCCGATAGAGATACCCGGCCGGATTCGCGGTAAATTCCAGCGTCCGTCCATCATCGATCAACTTCAGAAACACATCTTGCTGTACGTCCTGTGCCTCGTGCTTGTTGCCGGTCACACTATAGGCCGCCCGATACACTTCGAGGCAGCAAACCCGCGGCACGAACACGAATATCATCTGTGGGAACGCGTGAGCTGTATGCGCCGGCATGAATCTTCAGCATGTAGGGCACAATCCATCGCGCCGTGTTCGGAGAACAGTCTCTCGAACTCCTGCTGCTTCATTCCTGCTTGTGGGCTGGCCGCTGTCGTTTTCATATCCTCTATAGAGAAGATGCTCCATACCGCCCATTTGTTACATGCCTCCGAAAAAAAATCCGAACACGGCCGGACGCCTCGCTTGATGCACTGTAGGTGCGGTCTATGACCGCGCCTACAGTGCGACGGACCTTATACAAAAGGTCGCGCATGCGGGGAAATGGAGGGTCCAGCGAAGAAATGCACAAATCCTGCATTGGATTTCACATTTCCTGCGTTGGTTTTCACATTCCAATGCGGGATTTTGCAAGTCCCACGTAGGTTTTCGAAATTCAGCGTTGGTCTTGGCTTTTTCTGCGTTGGATTCCAAATTCCAACGTGGGATTTCGCAAATCCAACGTTGATTTTCAGAATCCAGCATAGGATTTGGCTTGTCCTGCGTTGGTTTCCAAAATTCCAACGCGGGATTTCGCAAATCCAACGTTGGTTTTCAAATTCCAACGTAGGAAATGCAAAATCCAGCCACGCGCGCGGGTGGTTTCCGTTTGATTGCAACGATGGGATATGGCACGCCAGTATTTCACACCGTCCGTTTCGCAAGGGGGAAGCTGCTTGGGCAGCTTCCCCCTTTTCGATTGCGGCTCAGTTTCACTCGGCTTCTGAACCGAGTCGATGACAAGGACTTCCATGGGACTCCTCGATGGTTCCCAATCCGATTGCGGACCGTGCATACACGGCGATCCCTGCTGCGAGCGCCTTGCAGCCTGCGCAGAATGCGCGATAAACCTGCGCAACGGTGGCTGATCGGTAGGACTGAATTTGGTTGTATACTGCCGGCCATGAACAGAAGTCTCGACCGGCGGGAATTCGTCAAATTGGCCGGGGCTGCGGGAGTTGTCGCGGCTACGGCCTGGGAGTCCCGTCTTGCCGCGCAGCAGGCGCCGGCGCCTGGCCCGGATGCGGGGGAAAAGGATCTGGTGATGCTGGCGCTGGACGCGGCTCGATCTGCTGGCGCGGGATATGCGGATGTGCGCATCACGCACGGTAATACGGAGCGGGTGGCCGCGCGCGAGCGGCAGATCACAAATGTCGGCAGGGCGGAAACCTACGGCATCGGCATTCGCGCGTTGGTCGGCGGCTCCTGGGGATTTGCCGCGACGCGCGAGTTGACGCGCGATGCTGTTGCCGCGACCGCAAGACAAGCCGTGAATATCGCCGCGGGTAACGACAAAATCAATCCGGTGAAAACCGTGCTCGCTCCGGTCGGCAAGGTGCCAGATGGCCGGTGGGTCACGCCGCACGAGATCGACCCATTCACGATTCCGATCGAGCAGAAGGCAGACCTCCTCTTCAAGACGAACGAGGAAGCGCTGCGCGTGAAAAACGTGCGCTTCGTTACCTCGGCACTCACCTCGATTCGTGACAGTCGGCTTCTGGGAACGACCGAAGGCTCGCTGATCCAGCAAACGTTCTACCGCATCAGTCCTCAGGTGAATGTGACGGCCGTCTCCGACGACAACGGCGATTTCCAGACACGCAACGCCAGCATTCCGCCGCGCGCTGCGGGCTGGGAGTATGTGGTTGGCCTGGAGCTCAATGAAAACGTCCTGCGCTGGGCCGAAGAGGCCGCCGCAAAACTCACTGCGGCGCCTGCCCAGCCCGGCGTGTGGGATCTCGTTTTGCATCCGTCGCATTTATGGCTCACGATTCACGAATCGATAGGGCATCCGACCGAGCTGGATCGCGTGATGGGTTTCGAAGCGAACTTTGCGGGGACAAGTTTCGTCTCGCCCCCCGAAGCAATGCTCAAAAAGTTTCGCTATGGCCCGGACTTCATGAACATTATCGGCAACCGCACCGAAGCTGGCGGTTGCGCAACCTGCGGTTGGGACGATGAAGGCGTGGCGGCGAAATCCTGGCCGATCGTGGACAAAGGCATTCTGGTGAATTATCAGACGACGCGGGAAATGGCTTCGTGGATTTCGAACCTGACGAAGGTGGGTGAGAGTCTGGGCACCGCGCTCGGACAGGACTGGGCATCGATCCCGTTTCCGCGCATGCCGAACGTGAGCCTGCAGCCTGGCACGAGGGACCTCAGCGAAGAGGACGTCATCGGTGCCACGAAGCGCGGTATCTACATCGAAGGCGACGGCTCGTTTTCGATCGATCAGCAGCGGTACAACTTTCAGTTCGGCGGGCAGGTCTTCTGGGAGATCAAGGACGGCAAACGGGTCCGGCGGCTGCGCGACGTAGCGTATCAGGCGCGCACACCGAATTTCTGGAATTCGATGGCCTTGATCGGCGGCAAGAGCACGTACCGGCTGGGCGCGGCATTGAACGACGGAAAGGGACAGCCGGAGCAGGTGAACGCGGTGTCGCACGGCTGCCCGATCGCGCTCTTCCGCAATGTGAACATTCTCAACACGGCATGAGGATGCAATCGATTCCTTCAAAACGCCACGGCCTCTCAGCCGACGACGCGCGTCAACTCTGTAAAAAGGTCCTGAGTTTCGCCAAGGCCGATCAGGCGCGCGTGAACGTGGCCTCGGGAATCACGGCGTTCACGCGGACGGCGATCAATCGCATTACAACGGCGGGAGAAACCAACAACGTCCGGATCACCATTACGGCCATGTTCGGCAAACGCGTGGCATCGGTCAATACCAATCGCCTGAATGACGCCTCGCTTCAGGCGGCCGTGAGAGATGCCGAAGCGCTCGCTCGCATTGCGCCTGAGAATCCCGAGTACCTTCCGGAGCTCGGCGCGCAAACCTATCTGGAGGTGGATGGCTATTATGCGAGCACCGGCGATCTGACGACCGAAGCGCGCGCCCGGGCTGCGGCCCTCGGAGTGAAGGCGGCGGAGGCTGCGAAGTACGTTGCGGCGGGTTTCATCGACATGTCGGCCGGATCGGAGGCCGTGGCCACGTCGAACGGCTTGTTAGGTTACTACTCCGGCACCGGCGTCGCGTCGACCCTGACAATCCGAACGCCGGACGGCCTGTCCTCGGGATGGGGCGGCGATGAAGACAGCGATTGGAATGGGATCGAGTCGGAGCGCATCGCGGAGGACGCTTTACGGAAATGCCGCGAGTGGCGCGGCAAAACCGCGCTCCCTCCGGGAAAGTACGAAGTCGTGCTCGAGCCCCCCGCGGTCGGCATGCTGCTGTCGCGCATGCCCGGCAATTTCGATGCGCGCCAGGCCGACGAAGGCCGCTCGTTCTTTGCCAAACGCGGCGGCGGCAACCGGATCGGCGAAAGGTTGTTCGACGAGCGCGTAACCATTGTCAGTAATCCCGCCGAAAAGAACGCGGAGACTGCGCCGTTCAATGACGTGGGCCAGCCCGTCCATCGCGAAGTCTGGGTGGAGAACGGTGTGTTGAAGTCGCTGGCCTACAGCCGCTTCTGGGCAATGAAACAAGGAAACGCGCCGAAAGCCGCGCCGCCGAATTTCATCATGTCCGGCGGCACTGCCTCGCTGGACGATATGATCCGTTCCGTGAAGCGCGGGGTCCTCATCACCCGATTCTGGTATATCCGCCCGCTTAACCCGCGCATCATTTCCTACACCGGACTCACTCGCGACGGAACCTTCCTGATCGAAAACGGCAAAATCGCGCAGCCGGTCACGAACTTCCGCTTCAATCAGTCGATCGCCGACCTATTGGCAAATGTGGAAATGGTTGGCCGCGCAACCCGTGTGGCCGCCGACGAAACAGGGTCGCCCGGCATGCCCGTGGTCGTGCCGGCTTTGAAGGTGAAGGATTTCAATCTGGCGAGCGTGAGCGACGCGATTTGACTGTCGCTATGAACGATAACTCTCACGCCGTCAAACGATTGTCGATGATACCGAATTTGGGAAAGATGCAATTCGAGCAATCGAACTGATTCAGAAGACGCGCATGTCTACGAGTGATCGTCCACGTAACTTGGTGTGACTGATTCTTTGTGTCAGCTTGGTGTCAGATATCGGGCGAGTAAGAAGCATTCCGTGCCTCGAAATCATGCACGTAGCAATGCCGAGTCCTCTACACGCGAGAGCTTTTCGCTAGGTCAAGTAATTAAAGGGCATCGTTTCGATAATCGCGGCCATGTACCTCAATTGTCCCTCGTTAAGGTGCAGCCATCACTGAGCGCCGCGGCCAGCGCCGCGTGCACCGCCGCGGCCGCCTGGTGCCGTCGCGGCCGGCAGCGCGAGCGCCACGATTTCCGCCGCGCCGTCGACGCGAGCCGCCACCGCGATGTACTGCCGCCCGGCCTTCGTATAGGTCACGGGGAATCCAGTCGTTGGGCCTGGCAACTGAATCTCCGCCAGAACGGCGCCGGTCTTCTTGTCCCACGCACGGAACACGGGTGATGCGCCGCCCTCGCCTCCGAACAGGAGCGTACTGGTGACCAGCAGTCCCGTCCCGTTGGTCTGCGCACCGGTGTTGGGAATGTTAACGCCCTGCAGTTTCGGGTTCCTCTTGATCGCTTCAGGCGTGTTCCCGTGCGGCACCGTCCACAAACGATCTCCCGTCTTCAGATCGACCGCGGTGACGATGCCATAGGGAGGCTTGAGCAGCGGTAGGCCGAACACGGTAGTCGACGGACCGATCGTTTGGCCTCGAGGATTGACGTACAGGACGCCGCTCTTGTCCGCGCCCTCCACCACCTGCTCCTTGTTGAGCGTGTTTTGACCCGCCACAAACAGGACGTCGTCCACGGGATCGACGGCGCCGCCCTGCCAGTTGAGGCCGCCGACGGCCGACGGGGCGGTCAGCGTGCCCATGCTCCCATCCGCCGCATTCGGCAGCGACGAGGGCGTGTAGAGAGGACCGAGACGATATTGATGCGCGACCCGCAGCGCTTCGGCCTTGATCTCCGGCGTGAAGTCGACCAGATCGTTGTCGGTCACCCCCTGCATGACGAGGGCGGGCGGCCTAGTCGGGAACGGCTGCGTCGGTGACGTCCACTCACCCGGCACATCGGACTTCGGGACGGGCCGCTCTTCGATCGGCCACACCGGCTTACCCGTCACCCGATCCAGGACGAAGGCGAATCCCTGCTTCGTCAGTTGAATGACCGCCTTGACCGGACGGCCATCCACGGTGATGTCGGCGAGGATCGGTGCGGCTGGCGGATCGAAGTCCCAGATATCGTGGTGGGTCGTCTGGAAGTGCCAGACCCGTTTGCCGGTCTTCGCGTCGAGCGCCAGCACCGAGTTGGCATACAGGTTATTTCCAGGGCGATAGCCGCCGTAGTAGTCGGCCGTGGGCGACTCGGCGGGGATGTAGAATATCCCCAATTCGGGATCCGCCGTGGCAGGCGCCCAGAAGCCCGCGTTGCCGGTATAGCGGTTGGACGATGCGAGGAGCTCCGGGTGCGCTTTCACCCAGGGGTTCAAGCCGCGCGGAACGTCCCAGACGCTCGGATCGGCTTTGAGCCAGGACTCAGCGCCCTCTTCTCCCGGACGGGGAACGATGTTGAAGCGCCAGAGCTGCTTTCCCGTCTTCGTGTCGTAGGCGACGACATCGCCGGGGATGTTCATCGGCCACTGTTCGTTGATCGACGCGCCCGGAAGGTTCGGCGCGGCGCCCGTGTGCATCGAGATCGAGGCGATCAGGACGTTGCCGACGATCGCGGGGGGCGACGTATTCGATACGCGCCCTTCGTGCGGCAACTCAGGCCGCTCGTTCCACCGCAGGTTCGCGGCGAGGTCGATGACGCCCTTGGTGCCGAAGCTCTCCACCTGCCTTCCGGTCTTGGCATCGAGCGAGACCAGCATGTAGCTGGGCATCACGACGAATATCCGCTCGTCGCCGCGCCCGTCGGTCCAGTAGCTGATCCCGCGACCCGTGCTTCTTGACAACGGATCGATAATGTCGGCCCATCGCGTCAGCTCACCGGTGGGGCGCCACTGCCACAACAGCTGCCCGGTGGCGGCATCGAGAGCCGCCACGTCGCGGTTCATTCCCGCCGTCGTGTACATCACGCCGTCGACGATCAGGGGACTGACCTGCGACGCGACTGGCGGCCTCGGTCCGAAGTTCCGTGTCGAAAAACGCCACGCGACCTGAAGATTGCGGACGTTGGTGGCGTTGATTTGATTGGCGGGCGAGTATCGGGTGGCTCCGCTGTCGGCGCCGAAGAACCGCCATTCGGTCTCCGCCGTCGACCGGCCCTGGGTAGCCTGCCCCGACAGGCCGGTTGACACTCCGTAGGACACCACCACCGTCACTACAGCAGCCGCGAACACTCTCTTTGCCAAAATGGACACTTCGACTCCTATCGAGGGATTTGACGCGCCATTCTACCAACTGTAGGAAGTTCGAAGCCAGGTTTCTGTGGGGCGATAAGGGGCTGGAGTTCCTCCACCATCCGCTTCCGTAGGCTTGTCGTGTGAATCTCCTTGAGGCTCACACTTTAGGTTTTCTTGAACACTCGCAGGTACGCACGCGGTAGCGTCCGCCGCGCCAGCGGCTTACCGCACCCTTTTGCGGTGCCATCATTGCCGTTCCTCCTGGACACGACGCCGTAATAGATGTCGACTTGGGAATATCGTTGGAGAAAGGCGCGAATTCGGGGCATGTCCCCAGCGGGAACGAAGTCCCATCCCACTACCTTTTTACGTCCACTGTCGATGGCCCGGCATTCGATGAAGCCTTCCGGCACGAGAGCCCCGAAGAAATCATTCAAGGAAATATCCGGCGCCGCATTCAGGTGTGGCATTACTCTCCGCCTTTGCGGCTGGTAGCCGTTCGAGTGTGGGTCCGTGCCCAAGCGAGCAATTCTTCCCGGTCATATAAAACCTTGCGGCCTATCTTCAGGAATGGCGGACCTTCGCCGGCCCAGCGCTTCCGCTCAAAAGTCCGTGGGCTGAAGTACACCAGTTTCGCGGCTTCGTCGTTTTCGAGTAAGGGGCGTTCCTCAGAGTTCGTATGTCGCCTCCAGTGCGCTTTCTGTGCGTCACATGGGCGATTAGAACGCGGTAGGCTGCGTGAAAATGCGGTCGAGTTTCAGACTATCTTAGGCGGGACCAGTTTGACGATTGTTCGTTGTGTCAATCTTACGGTGGGGTGCAGTTTAAGAATCCTCAGTGCGATCCTGGCCGTAGACAAAGATGGATACAGATCGCGAAGCATCTTTGCTTCTGCCGTCAGCAGTTCCTTCTGTGAATGGCGTTCGGGAGTATTCCATCGCGCCGAGCTGCGCCTTTGCATGCTCTCCTGGAGCTCACGACCACGTTCGGCATTTTCTTCCCCACCCTTAAATTCAAGATCACATTTGATGACGCTCCGTTCTAGAAGCGCGGCAAATCGAACAGCTCTAAACAAATCGCTTTTGTTCAATGCATCGAGTAAACAAGTTGAGCCGTACACGATCTGCTGGGCATGTTCTCGCAACTTCTCCCACCGCTGCTCGTGGCTGGCATGCTTTCTCCGTTGGGCGGGATTGTCTGCAGCCTGTATGGTATCCTCCGCATAACTCTGCATACGTCGGATCCAACTTCGAATTTCCTTTTCGCTATCCAAGGCTGCAAACATCCCTATGACTGCTTGAACTTGCTCGGTAACAGCAGCATTGCCCGTGTTCTCATAGGTGACACGGCTCGATGTGAAAAGCTCTGTTTTGCGGATATCCGTTTTTTCCGTGTACTTCTGGCGGAGTATCCGGCAGCCAGCTTCCTCAGACGTTTCAAGTTTAGTCAGCTTCTTTTTAGAATTTGCATTCTGCAGTAGAAACTTCGTAGTCGGTTTTTTCCTCATAGTCGTTCCCTTTCCCGCAAACATTTAGTCCCGACAGCCGTTTGCATTGCCATTCTGCCTACAGTTTGGGGCTCGTGGCGGACGGAGCCGGTCTATCATCTGATCTTTTGCCTCGCTTTCGCTGAACTAGGAATCAATGCGTTGGCACGGATCCCTGAAGAATAAAGGCGGAAGTGAAAGGCCGTGGCCAACTTCTCCAAAGGCCATTGGCCTCGTGCTCGCCCATCTAATGATTTACCGGCTGTACGACCAGAGGAGAAGAACTCACAACGCTCACTCAGGTGGGAACACGCCCGTGTTGGATCGGCGTTTGCCATACTGATCTCCTCGGCTGTGAAGCGCCCTATACGAAACGGTATTTTACCTTGTCGGATTTGCTCGACCGTCCATCCATCTTTCAAGCCGATGGCAATCCTTGACGAACCATCACCATCGCGCGACTATCCGGGTCGGGAGTAAAACAAGGGTCGTCGGAATCTCAGTGGGCTCCTCATAACTGGAAATATGCATCTGGTAAAGCTGGGAGGTGGCATCGACGTATGCGAGGGCGCCGTTGATGAGGTCGTCAAAGCGAGCCCAAGAGTAGCGGGCCCGTGGCTCCATAATCCTCAATTCTTCGCGGGTAATCGTATAGTCCGCGTGGAATATGGCGTTTCGGAGCCGGCGATCCCAGACTTCA
The DNA here is from genome assembly GCA_963738025.1 of uncultured Acidobacteriota bacterium. Taxonomy (GTDB): domain Bacteria; phylum Acidobacteriota; class Terriglobia; order 20CM-2-55-15; family 20CM-2-55-15; genus 20CM-2-55-15. The sequence continues at coordinate 132,885 of CAVTWA010000027.1, forward strand.
AGGAGTGGTGCGATGTAACAGGTGAAAAGCCAGCTTGAGTTGCCATAGTCTCAAGAATTCGAATTTTCTCGCCTGGGGTGGCTTGCCGATTTGCCCTTGGTGGAAACGCCGAACCCACTCTGTATTGACCGCCAGCAGCAATCCGAATCAAATCGGCGAGGATTTCGTAAGGCTCGGACACCTCAAAAATGTGACCGCACAACCATAACGCGACGTGGTTACTCGTCTCGGTATCGGCGCCAACGCACAAGTCTCTGATGCGCGGTATCGCTCGAAGCGTCGTTTCGTAAGCGTCCCAGCCTGCATCTTGCATGCCCCGGATGCGCAACAGGGATAGGATGAATTGGAACTCCGATGCGGCTCGAGCTCTCTCGAAAATCGGATCCAGTGCATTAAGGTGGCGTTGAAGCCATATGATGAATGGCTGATGGTCTCCCGCATCTGCCGTGAAGTCCAGAGTCCATTGTCGTCGCGCGTTCCGGTCGGCATCAGTGGATTCTTATGGTCGGGACGTAGTCTCCCCTTCAGAAAAGTGGAATCGGAAACTGCCCGTAGCATTCTAACGTTTAAAGCAATACGCATTGCCGGATTACCGCTTTCCCGTGGATTAACAATTGTCCAAGGACAAAATGCCAACACGATTAATTCCGATCTTTTGCCTCGCTTTTTGTCTCGAACCAGAGTGATGAATGTGCAGGCGGGTTCACCGCAGAAAGGAAATGACGATGAGCACGGAAATCACAACGGACAACGAAACACCACCTCAGCCGAAACGGAAAGCGAAGGCAGAGAAGAAAACCAAGGGTGCCAAGGCAACCAAGCGACCTGGCAAGGCCACGAGCGCGAAGGCGCCACGTCCACCAAGCCGACGGATGCCAGAAGAAGGAGCGCATCCTCGAACTCTTGCGCCGGAAAGAGGGAGCCACGATCGCCGAATCGCCCAAGTCACGGAATGGCAGAATCACAGCATCCGCGGATTCCTGAGCGGGACGATCACCAAAAAGATGCGACTCGCCCTGGAATCGTCGAAGGACGAAGGGGGCGAAAGGACGTACCGCATCACTGATTAACATTCCTGTCTCGCCGAACACAAAAAAGCCGCCCTCGATGAAGGGGCGGCTTTGCTTTTTGAGTTGTCTGCTTTACCGACAGCGCCAACTGGAAGGTTTCGTAGACAGTGTGCGGCGTATGGAGGACCTATCTGCCGATTGCTCGTGGGAAGGGCTGTTCTCGCCAGGCATGGGCTTGCGCCGGGCACCAAGCGGTGTTCAAATGTTGCCGTGGCCCGAGGTGTGCCGTCTGCATTTCTTGCGGTTGAGGAGTTACCATGGGGTATCCGATTAACAACATCCCGTACGAGGAGATCGAAAATGGCGCTCTTATCCTCCTGATTCTTCGGGAGTGCAAGACCTGGGAGGAATTGTGTTCGAGATATACTTACGCGGATCCCGCGCAGCTCCAGACGAATACAAATACGATGATGCTCCTAAATAAGCTCTCTGAGCTCCGTGCTCTCGGGATCATCAATTTTCAGGATGAACAGACGGCCGAAGGTCGGAAGCCGGTTGGAGAAATCAAAGAAACCGACCTCTGGTCGAAGATTCGTGTAGCGTTCGGTGGCATGAGCCTGTCGGAGGCAGCTCTGCTTTCCAGACACTCGAAGGGAATGGCGGTTGTGCCTGTCTTCGGGCGCCCGAGCCAGTCAGAAGAAAAAGTTGATGTTTTCGTCCTCATGCCCTTCAAAGCCAAGTTGGAGGGGGTCTATGCCAACCATATCAAGAAATTGGGTGAGGAGATGGGACTGATCATCCGACGCGCTGACGAAATCTTCTCGCCAAAGCCGTTCATGGAGAAGGTTTGGAATGGCATCTGCTCAGCAAGGCTAATTCTGGCGGACTGTACCAGAGAAGAATCCGAACGTATTCTATGAGATCGGCATGGCTCACACGGTAGGCAAAAAGGTCGTCCTCATCACGCGTTCGGAGAAAGACATTCCCTCCGATATTAAGCACTTTGATTATATTCCGTACATTTACGATCCCGAAGGCGTCGCGGAGCTAACTGATAAGCTGACGACGTTCCTAAAGGGACACTTCAAGGTATAAAACTGGAGCCTGCTAGCGCGAGCCTAACTCACGGTGGCGTGTAGCTGTTGCGAAATCCCCTTCGCGTCAGAGCGCTTTATGGTTAGTTAAGTTAACGCGATGGGCTGTTCTCGCTGGCGAGTCCCCTTCAGTATAACTGCGCATAGTGATGATCGCAGGCCGTTCCGAGCTGGACATCGCCCAAGGTTAATACGTTGAGCTGGTCCCCGATCTCGTTCTGGCGAGATGGTGCTCCCGCTCAACGCACGGGGGAGTGTGGAAGTCCCGAGCGAACCCACTCGCGTGCGAGCTCCAATGCAAATGAATCGCGATCGACCACCAGCAACTCGAAGCCGTCTTCGGGCGCCTTCCTCCGGCGCTGAACCGGTACATCCGGGAGCAGCGAATCCACAATCTGCTGCACCTGCGTCATGCTAAGGTCATTGCTGTCAACCCGGATGCAACGGCTTACCCAGCGTTCACCCAGCCATCCCTCAAGCAGCGATGGCCTTACGCCTACTTTCAAGTCGGATTCGGTGCTTCCGGGAGGTGGTGGGGGACCTTGGCTTGGCGGCGGATTAAAACGAGCATTCCACAGGTCCGTTTGACGGCTGGTCTCCCGCTCGATATCGAACGAAGGAAAGCTGGCCCCGCGTATGTGGACGAGACGTAAACTTTCAAGGCCGTTCACCAATGTCGGAGCACACGAATAGTACGCCTATCGTAACCTATCGATAAGCTGTTGCGAAATCCCCTTGCATCATGAGTCAATGCTAGCGCGATGGGCTGTTATCGCCAGTAATGGCTAACGCTTGGCTTTCAGAGACTTATTTTCGAATAAGCGTTTTAGTCAACCGTTCCCTCTCTCGACCATTGGGTTGTGAGGGCAGACTCTTGAGCGACACGGACCAACTCCAACCAAAAAGTAGTAATGACCGTGGTTTTCGTGTCTTGCTTTTTGTTCTTCCTGGATCGTTTCCGCTGGAGTTCTAGCACAAAACCAGCACACTACTTGTCGGGAAGTCGGCCGCCCCGTGACAACCGACGCAGTCAAAGACATCCTGCGTGACAAATTCGCCTGAATTCTTAATTACACATTGAAAGGCAAATGGCGAAGCGATTGGATTCAAAACAGGTCAACGCGAACTTAGGTAGCGAATATCCTTTCGTGCTAGAGTGCGTTCGCCGAACAATGCCTGGGACATCCGGTCCTGCCTTCCAGACGACTTCGTGGAGCCTTGTTCTAGCCGCGGCCGACATGCCTACGGCGATCGCGGCAGGCTTTATCGCGCTTGTGGAAATCACTTGGGGCCCGGGCATGCGTTCGTCCGGCGGAGCGGCCACGATCCCGACGAAGCTCAGGACCTTACGCAAAGCTTCTTTGCGATACTCATTGAGAAAAACTACCTTCGGGCTGCGGACCAGCAGCGCGGCCGCTTCCGATCCTTTCTCCTGACGGCTGTAAAGCGTTTCCTGGCCAACGAATGGGATCGAGCAAATGCAGTTAAACGTGGCGGCGGACGGGTTTCAGTCTCCATTGATTCTGCAGAGGCGGAACGGTGGTATGGCGTAGAGGTTGTTAACTCGATTACTCCTGAGACTCTCTTCCAGCGGCGTTGGGCTTTGTCGCTGCTCGAGCGCGTAATGGCTAACCTCCGCGCCGAGTACGCCGCGAATGGCAAGGAAGAACAGTTCGGTAAACTCCAGACGTTTCTAAATCGAGTTCGCGGCGACCAGCGATATGAAGCCGTCGCGGCAGTTCTGGGATCGTCCACCGGAGCTTTACGTATGTCTGTGCTCCGCATGCGCAAAAGATATCGTGAATTGCTTCGGGCCGAGATCGCCGTTACTGTCGCTAAGCCGGACGACATCGATGACGAAATTCGCTTTCTTCTTTCCAACTTGGACAATTGAGGACGCCCCATGAGTGAACGTCGGTGTGAAACATGCGGCCACCTGATCCCCGGCCACGCGTTGAACGGAGCCTGCCCGCATTGCATGCTTGAACTGGGCTTCGAGAGGCCGTCGGAAAGTGGCGATGTTCAGGATTCGAATGCCGTTGGCTCCCAGGAAGCGACCGCTCAACCTGTGCTATCCCGAATCGCTCGGTATCGCATCATTCGAATGATCGGCGAAGGCGGAATGGGGATCGTATACGAGGCGGAACAAGAAAACCCGCGGAGAACGGTTGCGCTCAAGATCATCAAGCCCGGAATTGTCACATCCGAGTTGCTTCGCCGGTTTGAGTTGGAAGCGGAAGCACTCGGGCGCCTGCAGCATCCCGGTATTGCTCAAATCTACGAAGCGGGTACGGCGGATCTTGGTTCCGGTCCACAACCATATTTTGCGATGGAGTTGATTCGAGGCGTACCGCCAAAAGAATTTGTCGACAAACACCGTATCGACACACGGGGGCGAT
>CAVTWA010000028.1:0-5440 GCA_963738025.1 uncultured Acidobacteriota bacterium
GTTGACGCGTTGAACCCAGAAAGGAGCGTGTAATGAAGCGGGACAAGTATATGGGGATGGATGTCCACCAGGCAACGACGGTAGTGGCGGTGATCGATGCTGAAGGCAAGATCGTGCTGGAGACGATCGTGGCAACCGCAGCGGCACCGTCCGTCGATTGATCGAGAGTATAAGCGGACCCCTGCATGTAACGTTGGAAGAGACGACGCAGGCCGATTGGCTCTATGACGTACTGCAGGGATTCGTTGCCGAAGTGGTTGTATGTGATCCACGGCGAAACAAACTATTAACCGAAGGGTCGAAAGGGGACAAAGCCGATGCTCGCAAGCTGGCAGAATGTTACGGACCGGTATGGTTCGGTCGGTTTGGCACGGACGGCAAACGACGCGAGAATTGAAGGAGATGGTTCGCGGCTACGAAACCTTCGCGATCGACACCAACGAACGATGCTGCGGATTAAAGCGCTCTATCGTGGTCGCGGCATTGCGACAACCGGCTCGGGAGTCTATCAGGCAAAACACCGGGAGCAGTGGCTAGAGCAATTGACTGAGGTAGGTACGCAGCAACGTGCCGCATGGCTCTATGAACAGTTGGATCATTCGTTGACCTCTGCGGAGCAAGCCAAGGCGGCTGTGCTCGCAGGAAGGCCAACGACCACCGAGCGGTCGAGCTGCTGCGAACGATTCCCCAAGTGGGACCGGTCCGGGCAGCGCAAATCGTCGCCACCGCCGGCACTCCGCATCGATTCCGAACGAAGCGACAGTTGTGGAGTTACAGCGGTCTGGCGGTTGTGACCCACACCAGCGCCGAGTACGAAATCGTGAAGGCCGAGTCGTACGGCGCAACAAACCGGTGGCAACGCGGGGACTGAACCCCAACTGCAATCGCCGTCTCAAAGACGTTTTCATCTCCGCCGCGACGGGCGGAGCCAGCCCATCCCTGGCGAGCCTACTTTAGACAATCTCGAACGGAAAGGCATGCGCACGGAATGGCGCGATTGACACTGGCCCGGAAGATCGCGGCCCTGGCACTGAGCGATTTGGAAGAAAGGAGAGACGTTCGATCCTAAGAAACTGAACTGGACGACATAGCCGTTTCGGACGATTCGCCGGCAGATGAATGCAACTGATCGTCATCGGTTGCATTCGAAACGGGTAAGGTCGAGGGTGAGGATCCTCGGGGCTATTGGACCACGGCTACGGCCGAAGACCCAGGAACAAACTCTATCCCCCCTCGCACGGCCTGGAAAAGCGATAGCCCTCTGAGGCTCAAATAGAACTGTGGTCGGCACCAATAACGGCCGCCTGCGGCTTTTCGGTTTCTCATCGCATCTGACGTTTTGACGAACGGCGAATGTTCACCGAAGCTGGATCAACAACTCGTCTCGACGGAGACAAGGCTGGCCGCCATGACAGTAACCGTCCATGGAACCGGTCTGCGGGGAAATGTTTGTCTTGACAACCCCTTTCATAGAACTACCCCGTCTGCGCTGCGCGAAGGATCCCCGCCTGACTCAGGCGGGGACTTCCCCATTTCGACATCCTGCCGAAAAATCATGTCGCCGAGGTACAGAGCCTCAGTCAGTCGGTGCCCAAGCCCGCGCCGACATACCTGTTTCAAGCTTGTCCGGAAACCGGCTTCTTAAACAAGGCTGCGGGTGGTACGGCTTACTTGAACTGCTACGAAACCCATGACGGCCAACGGTTCCTCACCCAATGCCGCGTCCATCCGTCCGGAAGATATTTCGTGCTACTGAAATCGCTCAAGTAGAAATTAAATGACCAATTTCATTTAGCGGACAGCGGCGCGTCCGCGTCGATGTCCTCGCGGCTTCGGGCGTCGAGGGAGGCGCTGGCGGGCCTCAACTTTTCTTCGAATCCGCCGCAAACTTTGCTGCGCCGATCGTCACTGCATGGCCCTTGTGCTCTGCGGTGACAACTTTCAATCCCTGCTTTGCGGCGTGCGTGCTGTGAGCCTGTATCCCGGCCGTCACTTCCGAACAGACAAGCTCCGGCATGGCGTCGGTCACCCCGCCGCCCAGCACGATAACCTGGGGGCTCAGAAAATCCACCATATTGGAGAGCACGATGCCGACAATTCGCATCCGGCTTCGAACGAGTTCCTCGATTTCTTTGTCACCGCAACGGATTGCCTCCGCGAAAGCCGAGCTCTTGATGTTGTTCACATCCGTTCCGACAGTTTCCAGAAGATGTGGCGCCCATCCCTTCGCGGCGAAGGTCGCAGCAGTGCCGGCAATGGCAAGGCGGCTGGCAAAATCATCGAGAATCCCGTGACGTTCGGATCCGGCGAGCGGTCCGAAGGCGTGCAGCAGATAGTGGCCGATATTGCCGGCCTCACCCGATACACCAAAATGCAATTTCCCATCGATTGCGACGGCGCCGCCTATTCCCGTGCCGATGAAAATCGCAATCACGTCCTTGTAACCGGCGGCTCTGCCCACCTTCAGCTCGCCATATAACGCTGCATGCACATCGTTCATCAGGAAAACTTCACACTTACACACCATCCTGCAAAGCATCGCTGAAAGAAAAGTCGGCGAGATCTGGAATCTGTAGCGCGTTCTCGATTGCGGCTCTTTCCTGGTCGATCGACCCCGCAAAACCGATCCCGATAGCCGAAACCTTCTGGCCCTCTTCCTTTGCTCCCTTTGAGAATTTCCGGACGACTTTCGTCAACTCGTCCTGGAACGCTTCCTTTTCTTTTGGTGTTTTAATTTTGATGTCGTCGAGAACTTCCAGCTTCTCGCTGAAAAGCGCCAACTGCGTCTTTGTGCCGCCGACATCGATGCCGATCGAAAGTGATTTTGAATTGCCAGATTTATCTGCCACCGATAACCTTTTGCAGACCGCTCGCTCGCGGCAGGCCGAACCACAGTCCTGAGAAGAAGACAAACATTCCTACCGCGATAAAGCGCAAACACCAGGTTTCCCGCAATAACGCGGCTGACGAGATACAAATCGATGCCAAGGCCCGAAGCCAGCCGCAACATGCTCCACGACAGCAGACGGCTGGAAATCCTCCAAAAGCTGTCCCCGACTTCCTATGGATGTTGTTGCCGGTGCAGCGCCGCGGGCGTCATGATCAGCGGGACCGCTTGAAAGCCGAAAAGGGGCTGGATGCCGGGCAACACGCGGTATTGTTCGATGAGTTGCAGCCTTCGATAATGGAAGTTCTTCCCGCTTTTTAGCGCCGGACTTCGGTAATACCGACATTCGGATATAAAACTGCACGGTGAAGACCAATGTTCAAGGGGAAGCGGAAGAGCGGGATCGGAAAGTCGAGCCTCATCTCGAGGATCAGCTCATTCAGCTGGCGGATCTCATCGGCATGCAGAATTTCACGGCCGGCAAGAAGGCGAAATCACGGGAATGCTTCGGACCGCTGCCGGTGACGGTCCACATCATGTCGCAAGGCGGCCAGGATTTTAAAAAAGCGGCATTTCCTCAGGGGTTTTTGATGTGGCGCACGTCGCAGCTTTTTACGCGGCTGCCAAAGCTCTCGGGGTTCCCGACGTGTTTGCCGCGTGCCTGCATTATTTAAGGTCAATGCATTGAATCCTGGTTATCGTTCGGCGGTGGTAAGAGCTTTCCGTCTTTCACTGGTCATGTGAACGGCCGTTCCACAAGGTCATCCACGTTGAATCGAGGATTCGATTCTGATCGTTAACTATTTGGTCGAATTCGATTGAGGACACGATCGTTCGAATCTCAGGAGGTCTGTTTTCAAAGGAAATCGCCTCCGGTGCAACTGCCTCTGGAGCATCGATCATGAAGTTACCCATTACCACCGGGCAGCGCAGGAAACCGGGAAGCGCAAAATCATCGACGTCGTCGAGGAGCCTTACGGGAATCAGCTACCCGGGATTTTAGGGCGGAGATTTCCCAGGCTTCGCGGATATGCACTTCGAGCGCTTCGTCGCGAATTTGATCCAATACAATGCCAATCCACCCGCTCGAACCGACATACGGCGGTTTAAAATACATTTCCGGCGCATCGCCGATCAGCGCGGATTGAAGACCTGCGGGCGCCGGCAGCCACACGGCGAAAGAGCCGTCTCCGTGGTGATTTTCCCTGAATATCGTGAACACGCCTTTGTCCTTCTGGACAAAAAACGTGGGGGAGCCGTGCGACAGCTTTTCTGAAACACCCGGCATCGTGCCGCAAATCCGGGGTACCCGTTTCGAGTTGGGTTTCGTGGCCTTTCTTGCGTGAACCCTTCGCCTTCTGACACGCTGTCAGCTGCTTCGCCCGGAATTTCGCAATGCGTTGGATCAACTTCACAGGCACCGGTTCCGAGAGCGGAAGCCGGATGGTGCCTCTGCTCATCTCGTACGCCGCGAGTTCCTTCTGGAACTCCGCTGCCACCGCGTCTCCTAAGGGATAAAGCGAGTAGTGTTGCTTCCAACCCGCAAAATACAGCACCGGCCCACCATTCAATCTGTACACTGGCATCTGGTACGAGATCAGTTCCTCCGCCTCCGGTACAGCCTTGCGGATCGCGTCCCGCACGAGCTTCAACACCGCCTGCACATCCTTGCGCTTCGATGCGATGTATTCGCTCACGGATTTGAAGTCTGTCTTCGCCATAGGTAGCTATCATAGAACTGTGTTCCGGCAATGGCTGAGAATAAGCCACGAATTGAACGAATTTAACGAATTCAATTCGTTTAATTAGTTCAATTCGTGGCTTAGTCTTCTGCATGTTTTCATAACCTCAGCCAGAATTGTTGCATCAACAGTTGCCACCTTCATTCAAAATAGATCGCAAATGAAAGTGCTGATTGAAAACGAAGCAGGGTCATTAATCAAGCATCGATACGATGAGTGCACCTTCAAGCTGATGGCAACACGGAGAGTCCAACGTGCGTATCCGTTCCCATACGGTTTCATCGTCGGAACAAGGAGCGGTGATGGCATGTGTCTGGACTGTTTTCTTCTGACGCAGAAAACGATCTCTTCAGGAGAGATGATAGAGGCGGAGCCCATAGGAATGTTCGAGCAGATCGAAGACGGAAAGGAAGATCACAATATCCTGGCAGTTCAGGCCGGCGAGGAGTTTGAACTCGACCTTGCTATACAGGACGCATTGAGAGACTTCGTGATGAATGTTTTTGCGGACGTTCCCGGAAAATCCATGACGGTGGGCCGGTTTCTTGGCAAGGACGATGCCGTGGCCTTGATTGGGCGCTGCCTTTCTTAGTAGCGCTTTTCGTAATTACGCTATCGTATTCGGATAAGTGCAGCTATTCCCCGCCTAGCTTAGGCGGGGAATAGCTGAGCTCAGGTTGTCCTCGAATCCACGTCTTGATTCGTACCGTAATCACGAAAAGCAGTACATAGCTTCGGCAAAATTCGCGCAGTCTTTCCGGCATCTAAAGGCCAGCGCGGCCCAGTTTGAACGATCTGCTGCCAGCGTTCT
>CAVTWA010000029.1:0-85031 GCA_963738025.1 uncultured Acidobacteriota bacterium
TCGTCGCTGTCGCCGGCCAGAGCGGCGGGGGTGACCGCCGGGTCGGCCGAAATCGGGTTGCAACCCTCTACCGAGCCAACGACTTCCGGCGCCACGGCTTTGTTCGGAATTTGAACCGCTTCGGACGGAATCGGCTCCTCCGAAGGGACCTCCAGGGCGGCGAAAACGGCCGCCTCCGGGGCCAGAATGTCCTCGTGAGCCGGTGCCTCGGATGCAGGCTCGCCGTGCTCGGTCCCGGTCGAGACGGCCACGACCGTCTCGTTCTGGTCGCCGTGCTTCCGGCGGTCGTTCTGGAGGGCCAGCAGCGTCCGGTGGGCTGCGTTGGAGGTACGATCGCTGCCCGCGACATAGCGCTGCCGGGTCACTGCGGCCTTATCGGTCGGGGCCTGAGCCATGCCGAGCGCGGCCTGGAGCTTTCTCGCCTCACGAGAGGCGACCAGCTTCTTGCGCTCGGTTAGCCGGGCGATTTCCTCAGCGACGTACTTCTTCAAGCGCCGGTGCCCTTCCTCCACCGTGGGCAAGTCCTGGACGAGCGGCCCAAGCCTCCGAACGAATTCGGTGTAGCTCATCGTCTCGGGCATGTCATACTGCAAAGCGTTGCCCGCACCATCGGCGGTAAAGCTTCCCGGTCCGCTGATGGCTCCGAAATAGGCCTTATTGAGATCAAAAACATCGGGATCCCCAAAGAGCTCGTCGGGCCTGTGCCCGCCGAGTCGAAAGGCCTCACCCCTCTGCGAGACTTCAAAGGCAGGGTAGGCCGATAGCCTGGACGCGAGGAGCTCGAACTGGCCGATCAAGTACTCACAACCACGTGAACAATTGGACAACTCTTCAACGGCCAGATCAGGTTCGGTGGCCAGTCTCGGAAGGATGTCCCGAACCGCCTTGCCGCTGCGGTCGGCGAACTCGTCGCGGATCTGGGCCCGGGCCTCGTTGATCGCGGTGGCGTCGCCGTTTAAGGCACGCACCTTGGTCAACTCGGCGTAGGCGATCGTGATGACAAGATTCCTTTCCTCCACGGTGACAGCGTTCCGCTCCGCCGCCCGGAGTTCGACGTCGGCCCAGAAGAGGCTCGGGTCCTCGTCGTCAAGGAAGATGAGTTCCTTGCATGCACATTCGTGCACTACAGCGTTGACCGAAACGGCGGCCTTGCCCTGCACCGATTTCGGCCCTGTCGATTTCATACTATTGGATTTGTTGGCCTTCCGCATCCTTGGGCTCACACGGCGTTTGCCCCGCTTCTTCTTGGGCCTGGGTGGCTCCCCACCGGACCCGATGTCCCATTTGCATTCTCGCAAGATCATTTTAATTGCCTCGTTCTTGGTTGTGATTTCTGTTGGTGAATCGGTTCGTCGAGGGTCAGCCCGTCCGGCGGACAGGGCTTTCACGGTAATACGCGTTGCGGTCATCTATCACTATCGCGAAAAACGGGGATTCTGTCCCTAAAACATCGGGGATTTTTTTTGGGCGGGATAGATTCTTGGGCAACTTGACAATTGTGTCGGTTGTGCGGGGCACCTGGTGAAGTTTGTTCCCCAAGGAAGGAAGAACGCAGCAGTTTGGGAGTTCGATGGGTGCTCCCGGTCGATCACCAACTCTTGACCCCCTTCCCGTTCGGGGTCGATCGAGTTAACCAACCCGTCTGTGTTCGGAAAGGGGACCACGGCGATGCCGTCGGTCACATTCCCCTCGATCGGTCGTCGGTCACGGATCATCATTGTCGCGGAGCGTCGTCGGCCGGGAGGGCTCGACTCGGGCACCTGGATGGAGCGAGACGGGTCCTTCGCGTTGTCGAGGACGCGCCACGCGTTTCAGAGCTCAAGGGTTCCCAGGATCGCAAATCAAGAAGTCAGCAGGCCTGTGGCTGCTCACCTTGTCACCCAGTCTCTCCACATTTGTCGGAACGCCAGATCGAGCTCTTTCGTGAAGATCTTGCCGTTCGTGGCGGGCGAGGTGCGCATTCGCTCGCGGAGTCCGGCGCGGAGAATGGCCAGATCGGTGCGATTCGCCGCCCATTTTCCAGCGGTCGCGACGTACTCCTCGGGCGTATCGACCGCCCAGTCGTCGAGCGCCACCTGATGCAGCACGCTCGCCGTCATCCGCCCGGAATAGCGATTCCCCTTCAGCGTCAATACGGGAACGCCCTGCCAGAGCGACTCGCAGGCGGTCGCGTGACCACACCAGGGAAACACGTCGAGCAGGATGTCGATCTCCGAGTAAATGCGCAGGTAGTCCTCACCGGCGTTCGGGGTGCGAATCACGATCTGTTCCCGGCCGGCGCCGCGTTCGATCAGTTTGCGCCGCAGGCCTTCGCCGACCGAGCCCTGGAGCGAGTCGCGAAAGAGAAGCAGCCGCGAGTCCGGGACAGCGAGCAGGACTTCGGCCCACAAATCGAGGACCTTATCGTTCAACTTCGACGGCTTGTGGGTCGCACCGAAGGTCATCGGTCCGTCCTCGCCACACGGCAGCGCAGCGATGGGAGGCGAATCGAGTCGAGGGGCGAAACAGCCAAAGCCGCAGGAAAGCCGGACCAGGTTTTCTTGCGCCCTCTCCCTCTCCCTGCCGGGCGGATCGGCAATCGCATCGGTCAGCCGGAAGTCGATCTCGGGAAGTCCAGTAGGGTGGGGGTAGCCGAGATAGGAAACTTGAATGGGCGCGGGTCGATGCGCGAAGACTCCGAGCCGCCGTCCGCAATGCCCGTCGAGATCGACCAGAATATCGATGCGATCGTCGCGGATGCGCCGCGCGAGCGATCGTCCGGCATTCCGCCTACCGAGCTCCACTCCGTGGCGTAGCGGCGAATGGCCTGGGCCAGGTCATCGGATTCGAGCAAGTCGGCATAGATATGAGAATGCACGAGCAAGGGATCATGATGAACCAGGATCGGGACGAGGAATCGCGACAAGATGTGACGGCCGAAATCGCGCGACAGCCAACCAATCCGGAGCGGGCGATCGGGGTCGCGATCGCGATCAAAGATCGCTGCGGTCCGGGGGATTTGGCCATGCGCTCGACCCATTTTTGATGTTCGCGCTCCAGCGTGGCATCGTCGATTTCGGGGATGACGAGTAGTGTACAGAGAAGCGTCGAATGGATGACCGGATCTTCCGGGCTGAGCCGCACGGCGCGCTCGATCGCGGCACGAGCCTCGATCAAATCGCCGCGCATGGCGAGGATATCGCCGAGAGCCGCCCAGGTTCCGCCGTCATCCGGCCAGGTGTCGACCGATCTTCGAGCGATCGCGATAGCTTCATCCAGCTCGCCCGCACGTCCAAGGTGTGCGCGAGTTTGAGCATCGCTTCGCGATGGTTCGGCTTCGTCCGCGAGGGCTTGGCGAAACAGCTCGATCGCCGGCGGGTAGTCGCCCCGATCGCTCAGGATCTTGCCTTTGTTGCAACAGACGTCGGGAAAGTCCGCCTGGAGGCGTAATGCCGCGTCGAACGCGGCCAGGGCGTCGGCGACGCGACCCGACGCGGCGAGAATGGAACCGAGTGAGTTGTGGAGCGATGCGTCGGCGGGGCACAGACGCAGGGCGCCGCGAATCGCGGCTTCCGCCTCCTCATGCCGGCCGAGTCGACTCAAGACGAGACTCAGCTCCCCGTAGGCGTCGACGGAACTCGGGTCGCGCCGGACGCCTGGCGGAACGCCTCGACGGCCGACTTGTCCTGCTTGAGTCCGGACGCGGCTTTGCCGAGGAGGAGGTACCCTCGGGCGGAATCGGGCGCTGCAGCGAGGATGAGGCGCGCCTGCTCCAGGGCTTCCTCGAATTTCTCCAGTTCAATCAAGGCGTGAGTCAGGTTGAAACGAGCCTCGGCATAGTCGGTGCGAAGGCGAATCGCCGTGTGCCAGTGGTCGACCGCCTCGTTGCAGCGGCCGGACTGGTACAGTGCGTTGGCGAGGTTGTTGCGGGCCTCCGGGAACTCGGGGGCGAGCTCGACCGCGCGTCGAAAGGCGTCTTCGCGGCGCCAGGCGCTTCAGCGCGAGCAAGGCCAGGCCTCGGTTCAGGTGAAAGCCCGGATCATACGAAGCGTGATCGCCTCCTCGAATCGCTCGAGGGCCTCTTCAGGCCTTCCCGTGTGCAGCGCGACGAGTCCGAGCAGATGCCGCGCATCGGCCGCGCGGGCGGGATCGTTCACGAGATCGCGAGCGATCGCCTCCGCCTCGGTGAATCGTGCCGAGCGAAGATGAGCGAGGGCGAGGGCCATGGGGTCGAACATCGATTCTCCCTTGAGGCGGAGTGTCGGCTCTATTCTCGGCGTTGATCGATGGAAGGGAAAGATCCAGGGCCGACGAGATTTCGACGACGAAAACTGGCCGAGTCCTGCCGAGCGCCTGAACCAGCACCGCGATCACGAGCGTTGGCTGCAAAACCAGTTGATCTTCGCGGCCCTCGGTGGGCACGGGTGTTCACTCCCCCAAGATGCGTTTCTGCCCGAACACGGAAGGGCGCCTGGCCATCATTGTGCTGTCCGGCCCCGTTTTCATAATTTCGTCTCGAATCTGTTTGCCGACGGATGATACACTCTTAGTCAGATAGTGATCCGATGCCTTCGCCCCCCGTTCCGGCGATTCCCCGGGACGAGGGCACAACGTGATCAACCCTGCGCACGGTCCGATGATCCGCTCGTGAAGCGCCGACACCATATGCCAGACGTCTCCTTGACGCTAGACTTTGGAGATATGGGGGCGCAATCGATCCGCTTTCCAACCTGATCCCGGGACTCCGCGACGGCGACCCCAAGGCGGCCGAAGCGGTCTTTGCACGTTTTGCACAGAAGCTGACCCGATTCGCCGAGCAGCACCTGAGCGCCAAGCTCGCCGGCCGGCTCGACGGCAGCGACGTCGTGCAGTCGGTGTTCCGCACCTTCTTCCACCGCAGCACCGAGGGTGAGTTCAAGATCGACAGCACGGCGCAGCTCTGGCAACTACTCGTCAAGATCACGCTTCTGAAAGCCCGCGCCAAGGGCCGTCATCACACCGCGGAGGTCCGCGACGTCGGGGCCGAAGCCGACGCGGACGCGGACGGCGAGCCCTGGTTCGTCGCCGCCGTCACCCACGAGCCGGGTCCGCTGGAAGCCGTGATGCTGGTCGACCAGATCGAGACCCTGCTCCAGGGCCTGCCGCCGTTGTACTGCCACGTTCTGGACCTGCGGCTTCAAGGGTGTCGGCCCGCGCGAGATCGCCTCACGACTGGGCGTTTCGCGGCAGACCGTCCACCGGGCGCTCAACCTGCTTCAGGCAAGGCTGGAGGGCGACTCGGGCGATCGCTGAGTCTGCCGCTTCCCTTTAAAGACCGGTTCTCCCGTCCGAACGCGGGCCGTTGCTCGGGGCCTGACGCACTGAAGAAAATTGATACCAATCGGTCGCCGAAGTGCGAGGTAGCCCGGATCTGTTCCGCCGGATGGACATTCGCTGGGAAGTCCGAGAAGGCGGTGATGGCCCAGGGTCGCACAGGCACTTCTATTCTGGAACACAGCCTGTCGTAGACTCGGTGAGCCTATCCCGGAGGCTCGAGATGCCCGCCCCGAATCCCCGACTCGCCGAGCTCTCCGACGACGATCGCCAGGTCGCTCGAGTCGTGGCTCGTCGAGTTTGATCAAGGCTGGGATGAAGGTCTCCTGGCAAACCGTGTCGAAGAGATCCCGCCCGGTAGCTCGTGGCGGCTGCCTGCGCTGGCCGAGATGGTCAAGATCGACCTCCAGAAGCAATGGCAGCGCGGCCGGCAGGTCAGCCTCGAGTCGTACCTCGAGGAGTTCCCCGAACTGGGCCGATCCCGGCAACGTATCCGCAGATCTGATCCAGGTCGAGCACGAAGTCCGCCGCCAGTTCGGCGCTCCGGCTCGCCCTTGAAGATTACGTCCGCCGCTTCCCCCACCAGGCCGAGGAGTTAGCCCGCCTCTTTGCTCAAGGCGGCTCGGCTCCGTCGCGCCCTTCGTCTTCCGCCTCATCCTCGCATCTTCAATCGCCAGAAAGTCGAAAAAACGCCCGAAGTGCTCCCCGAGCAGTTCGGCCGGTACCGGATCATCAGGCGGCTGGGGCAGGGGGGATGGGCTCGGTCTACCTGGCCGAGGATACCCATCTCGAGCGCCCGGTGGCGCTGAAGGTGCCCGAGTTCGGCGACCACGAAGGCCCCGAGGCGCGGAGGCGGTTCCTGGAAGAGGCCCGCACCGCGGCAACGCTCGACCACCCTTATCTCTGCCCCGTGTATGACGCCGGGGAGATCGACGGCCAGCTCTACCTGACGATGGCCTACATCGAGGGCCAGTCGCTGGCGGCGCTGATCGGCAACGAAGGCTGGCCGCAGCGCCAGGTCGCGGCGCTCGTGGGCAAGCTCGCCCTGGCCCTGCAAGAGGCGCATGGCAAAAAGTCATCCATCGCGACCTGAAGCCCGCCAACGTGATGATCAAGACCACCGGTTCGCGTCGTGAGCCGGTGATCGTCGACTTCGGCCTGGCCCGCCGCGACACTCCCCAGGATCAACGTTTGACCAAGTCCGGCCAGGTCATGGGCACCCTCGGCTACATGGCCCCCGAGCAGATCCGCGGCGATCTCACCGCCATCGGCCCGGCCTGCGACATCTACGCCCTGGGGGTGATCCTCTACGAACTCCTGACCGGCCGGCTGCCCTTCAGCGGTTCCGGCCTGGCCGTCGCTGGCCAGATCCTGACCCAGGCGCCTCTGCCCCCATCGACGCATCGCAGCGACCTCGACCCCGCTCTCGAGGCGATCTGCCTGAAGGCAATGGCCAGGACCATTGGTGACCGTTACGCTTCCATGGCCGAACTGGCCGCGGCCTTGACGGGTTTTCTTCAATCCGCCTCCGCGAGGCAGACGCATGCAGAGTCCTCCGGTTCGCCTGCCTCGTTGTCGCCAACCTCAGGCGAACGTCCTCAGCCAACCGGAAGCCACTCTCTGGTCGGCCAGTTCCTCAACGAGTTGGCCGGTACAAAGGCGCCGGACCTTCCCTTCCCGACTCAGGAGCCGGTCGCTGCTCCGGCGACGTCGGCCAGACGACGTCGGAACATGTGGCCGATGATCGCTGCGGCCGGCGTGCTCGGAGTCATGGTGCTCGGCGGGATCATCTATGTGGCCACCGATAAGGGCCGAATCACGATTGCCGTCAATGACCCGAATGCGGTCGTCAAGATCGATGGCGAAGGGGTCCTTATCGAGTCGCTGGGCGAGCCGATCAGCCTCCGCGCTGGCACTCACGACATGGAGGTCAAGTGGGGCGACGGTCAGTTCCAGACTCGCAAGTTCGTCGTCCGCCGCGGGGATATCGAGACCCTGAACGTCGAGTACGAGCCGACCGACAAGGCCGAGGAGACGGGTCGCCGGGAGCAGCCCCCCGAGGAGACTCCAAAGCCGGGGAGCGGAGCGGATTCGACGGCTTCGCCGGGGGAAATCACAAATAAGATCGGGATGAAGCTGGTACTCATCCCTGCTGGCGAGTTCATGATGGGCTCACCTGATGACGACAAGCAGGCTGAAAAGGACGAGAAGCCCCAGCACCGGGTCCGGATCAGCAAGCCGTTCTACCTGGGCGTTTACGAGGTGACCCAGGGGCAGTATGAAGCCGTGATGGGCCAGAGCCCGAGCAACTTCAAAGGGTCGGACGATCTGCCGGTGGAGCAGGTCTCCTGGAACGATGCAATCGCGTTCTGCGACAAGCTCAACAAGCGGGAGCAGGGGCAGTTGGCGGGGTCGGGTTACCGGCTGCCGACCGAGGCGGAATGGGAGTATGCCTGCCGTGCGGGAGCACGACTCCGTACAGCTTCGGCGACCACGCGGCAAGCCTGGACGAGTTTGCCTGGTATGCCGACAACTCGGGCTCCAAGACCCATGCGGTGGGCGGAAGCGGCCAAATGCCTTTAATCTCTACGATATGCACGGCAATGTCTGGGAACGGTGCCAGGATGTGTACGATAAGGATTACGATGGCCAATCGCCAGGCGCGGATCCGCTTGGTCCGCCGCCGGCCCGCGGGCGCGTGCGCCGGGGCGGATTTGTTCCACAACCGGCTAAACTGTCGGTCGGCAGCCCGGGGCTGGAACTGGCCAGACTACCGGAACTTCGACCTGGGCTTACGCGTCGCCCGGGGCCGATACGAGCCGACGCGCAAGTACGGTGACACTACGAGCCGGGAGAAACCTTAAGTCGGCTCCGACGCCCGAAATCAAAACGGATTCGGCGCGCGACCCAAGGAGGTAACCAACTCGATTGGAATGAAGCTCGCCCTGATCGCGGCCGGCTCTTTCGACATGGGCACGCCCGATTCGGACCAGGACGCAAATCCCGATGAGAAGTCGAGGCGCCCGGTGCGGGTTTTGCGGCCGTTCTACCTGGGGATCCATGAGGTGACACAAAGTCAATACCGAGCGGTCACCCGCGCGACGCCGAGCAGTTTGCGCGGGTCCCATGACCTGCCGTCGGAGAGCGTCAGTTGGTTCGATGTCATCGCGTTCTGCAACGAATTGAGCCGCGAGGAGGGTTTGACACGATTCTACTTGATTGATGGTCAGCGGGTTGAGGTCCCCGACTGGGACGGTACGGGGTATCGGCTGCCGACGGAGGTGGAGTGGGAGTATGCCTGCCGGGCGGGAAGCGCAACGCGATTCTGTTCGGCGACGATGCGGCGGCCCTGGGCGAATTCGCCTGGTACGGTGCCAACTCGGGCAAACGTTCCCATTCGGTGGGCCAAAGCGGCCCAACGCCTGGGGCTTGTATGACATGCACGGCAATGTCGCGGAGTGGTGCTGGGATGGGTACGACACCGATTACTATCAGAAGTCGCCCGGCGCCCTGCCGCTTGATCCATCAAAAGCCGCGAAACGGCTGTTGCAGTAGCAAGCTGGGGCGGTACCCGCACGACTGCCGGTCGGCTTACCGGGGCACAGCCAAGCCCAGTCAACGGGACCTCGCCGGGGGCTTCCGGGTCGCCCGAGGTCAATCCAAGCCGACCCACAAGATCAGGAACACCGCGAGCCGGGAGAAGCCTCCCGAGTCGGCTGTGAAGCCCGGAACTGGAGCGATTCGGTGGTTCCGCCGGAACAGATCGTCAACGCGATCGGCATGAAGCTGGTACTGATCCCCTCCGGCGAGTTCCTCATGGGGTCGCCCGATTCGGACAATCAAGCCCGGGGCGAAGAAAAACCACAACACCTGGTGCGGATCACCCGGTGGTTTTACCTGGGCGCACCGAGGTGACCCTCGGCCAGTTCCGCCGCGTTGTTGACGCGAAGGGTTTCCGGACTGAAGCGGAGACGAATGGCAGGGGCGGCTGGCGCTGGAATGAGGCGAAACGAGTGTTTGAGCAGATCGACGTACACCTGGCGTAACCCTGGCTTCGCTCAGACGGACGAGCACCCCGTGGTGAACGTGAGCTGGAATGACGCGATTGCCTTCTGCAACATGCTCGGTGATATCGAGGGGTTGAAGCCCTATTACCAGTCTGGCAAGGCGGCGTAATCGAGCGGGGAGGGCTACCGGCTGCCGTCGGAGGCGGAGTGGGAGTACGCCTGCCGGGCAGGGAGTACGACCCGGCACTGCTTTGGCGACGACGCGTCGAGCCTGGGCGAATTTGCCTGGTACGGCGGCATCGGCGGGAACTCAGATAACAAGACGCACCCGGTGGGTCAGAAACGGTCGAATGCCTGGGGCCTGTTTGACATGCACGGGAACGTGTGGGAGTGGTGCTGGGATTGGTACGACGTGGGATACTATGGAAAGTCGCCGACTGCCGACCCACTCGGTCCTTCTGGACGCCCCGAGGCTGTGGACCACCGGGTGGGCCGGGGCGGGTGCTCGGTCTACGGGGGCGACCGGTCGGCGTGCCGACCACGCCCTTCTGAACGAGCTTCTGACGAAGAACATCGTCATACAGAATGAGCTTCATTCCGCGTGCGATATCGAACACGTTCTCCGGATTTACCAGAATCGCCGCATCCTCGAGCACTTCCGGAAGGGAAGACGTGTTGGAAGCGATCACCGGCGTCCGGTTTGCCATGGCCTCGAGGGGCGGGAGTCCAAATCCTTCATATAACGACGGAAACGCGAACAACAGCGCGCACTGGTAGAACACCCGCAGGATCGGGTAAGGAACGAAACCAAAAAATCTCACGTCCTGCTGGGCGCCGCTGCGTATGACGGTCAGCCTCAGATACTGATGCTTACTGAGCTCATCGCCGATGATGATCAGCTTGAGATTTTTGTGCCGCTCGTCATCGGCGAGCTCGCTCTTCAGAACTGCAAAAGCTTCGATCAGCCGGTGAAGGTTTTTGTGAGGCCGGATTTTGCCGGAGTACAGGATGTAGGGGTCTTTCAACTGATATCGTTCCAGCACATGCCTTCGTTCTTCCGGCGTATGGTGGAATGCGAAACGTTCATCCAGGGCATTGTGGACGACGGTGATCTTCGACTCCGGAATATTGTAGATGTTCAAAAGATCCTCTTTTGTCGAGTGCGAGACCGCCAGCACGTGCTTTGAGCTTTCGATGACTCTTTTCGTACGCAGGTAACTTCGATACTTCTGGAATTTGGTGGCGTCTTCCTGAGGAAACAACAAGTGGACGCAATCGTGGATGGTAACAACCAGTTTCGAAGGATTGAACAGGGGCGCTTCGTGGTGAGGAATATGGACGAGATCGACCTTATGCCGGCGGAGCGCGAAAGGAATCGTAATATGATTCCGCCAGCATCCCTGTTCCTCCGGCTGGTAAAGCTGGGCGAAGTTTCCGGGAAGAGGGCCCAATTCGTGAAAATTGCGGTGCGAACCGATCAGCAGATACTCATTTCGACTGTCAATGGCCGCCAGATTCCGGACAAGATTCCAGATGTACGTACCTACACCAAACTCGTTGATTTTCCGGATGTCGATTGCGATGCGCATGGAATTGACGACAACTTCAGTATAATCGCTGTGTGCTGAGGCGCATCCTCATATATACGGCTCTGGCACTGGCTGTGACGAGCACGGCCCATGCGGATTCCAGCACGATTCTGGTCTTCCCGTTTGAAAATCTAGCCAACGACCGAACGCTCGATTGGATCGGGGAGGGCATCTCCGAACTCATCATCCAACGGCTCCGGCCCGAGCCCGGTGTGTACGTTTTTTCCAGGGACGAGCGGGTCGCCATATACGACCGCGTCGGCATTCCCGAAACCGCCAATATCAGCAGGGCCACCGCATTGAAGCTGGGCTGGGACACCGGCGCGGATAATACAATTACGGGTACTTTTTCCGGCACCAGCGACAGCTTCCACATAACAGCGCGCCTCGTGGATATGGAAGCCGGTGCCGCCTCTGAAGTGCATATCGACGGAAAGTTAGAGGAAGTGATTCCGCTGACGATGACCTTATCGCTGCAGTTGTTGAAGAAGATCGTTCCCGGAACCGCTTCGCCAGAGTCCGATTACACGGCGCGTCCGCCGACGCCGCGCAGCGCTTTCGAAAATTATGTTCGGGGAATCTTGAACCAGGACCTTCAAAAGCGGATCGAGTTACTTCAGACCGCCGTCCGCCTGTACCCGCAATACGGCCCAGCCTTATTCCAGATCGGCCGCGCCTATCATTTGCAGCGGGAATTTCGAATGTCGAACCAGTGGCTGCAAAAATTGCCCGACTCTACGCCGGATCGCTCGCAAGTGCAGTTCATGATCGGCTTGAACTATTTTTATTTGAACGACTATCCGCATGCCATAACAGCCTTTCAAAATCTTCCTCCTATTTACGATGTGCTGCTGAATCTGGGCTCCGCATTCTCGCAGAAAGGCGACGCCGCTTCAGCGATGACGGCGTGGAAACGTGCAGCGATGCTTGATCCTCTCGCCAGCGATGTGTTCTTCAACATGGGGTACCTGAGCTACACCAGGAATGACTATGAGGCCGCGGAAAAAAATCTGCGGGAGTCGCTGCGCCTGCGCGGACGCGATAGCGAGGCGCTTTTCCTCCTGGGCCGGATCTATGAACGCCTCGGCCGCGTGGAAGAGTCGCAGAAACTCATCGCACAGGCCACCCGTTTGTCACAACGCGTGGAACGCTGGGTGAGTCAGCCCCTTCCTAAACTCGAACGGTTCGTGACGACAACTTCCTTCCGCACTCACGAGGACACATGGAATGATAAGCGGCTCGTCCGGCGCGCGCGAGGTCAGGGCATGCCCGTATGGCTGGATGCAGTCCAAAGCGATATGGACACGCATCTTTTCGGTGAAGCGTTGCGTGAATTGCGCGACGTGATGCGCATCTTTCCAGACTCAACCGAGGCGCGCTCGCTTCTCGACGACGTCGAACGCCAGCGAAACCTCCCATGAGGTTTATACGATTCGCTCTGCTGGTGCTCGGTCTGGCTCTGTTTTCTCCGTCCATCCGAGGAGCGACGCGGGAGGCGTCCTCCGCTACGATCGTGCAGATCAACCTCGATGATGTCGTCCATCCCGTGAGTGCCGATTACGTCAAGGACGGCCTTAATCACGCAAAGACCATTGGCGCGCGTGCAGTCATTCTCCGTCTCAATACGCCGGGAGGACTTGTGGACTCCATGCGCGAAATGGTTGAGGCGGTTCTTTCATCGCCCGTTCCGGTGATTACGTGGGTCGGTCCCAATGGCGCCCGCGCTGCCTCGGCCGGATTCTTCATTTTGCTTTCCGGCGATCTGGCTGTGATGGCTCCAGGCACCAATACGGGGGCTGCGCATCCAGTATCTTCGACAGGTCAGAAGATCGAAGATGTCATGGAGAAGAAGATTGTCAGCGACGCCACTGCGTATATCCGAAGCTATACGGCGAAACGCGGCCGAAATGCAGCATTGGCAGAGTTGGGTGTCACCGAAAGCCGGTCTTTTACCGCCGACGAAGCGTTAAAAAACAATTTGATCGACGCTGTCATTTCGGACGTCCAAGGCATTATCGACCAATACAATGGCAAGGAGATCCATCGGATCGACGATCGCGCCGTGACCTTACAACTGAAAGGCGCTGCCGTCGAAAATTTCGAGATGACGGCCCGGCAGAAAATTCTGTCGCGCGTCCTGGATCCCAATCTCGCCTTGATCCTTGCGCTCGGAGGACTGCTTGGCATTTACCTCGAAATTACCCATCCCGGCTTCGTTCTCCCCGGCGTGTTTGGTGCGATCAGCTTTATTCTCGCGCTGTTTGCTTTCAACATGCTTCCGGTCAGTTGGACCGGCGCTGCATTGATCCTTCTGGCCATCGTTTTGTTCGCGCTGGAGGGGACAGTGACCAGTCACGGAATTCTGGCGCTCGGGGGAATTCTATCGATGATCGCTGGAGGCCTCATGCTGGTCCAGGGGCCAATCCCGCAATTGCGCGTGCGCCTTTCGACGACCCTTGCCGTGACGTTTCCCATCGCGATCATTACAGTCCTGCTTGTCCGGCTTGTTTACATTTCGTATCGGCGCAAATCCGTAACCGGCGAAGAGGGCATGCTGGGTGAAGCCGGTGTCGCCAAGACCGACATTCTTAATGACGGTAAGGTTCTCGTCCACGGCGAATACTGGAACGCATCCTCGATGCAACGCATCCCCGCCGGCGCCCGAGTCCGAGTTGTCAGAGTCGAAGGTTTGAAAGTCGAAGTCGAGCCGCTTTAGCGGGCTTTTGCGTAATATCCGTCGCGTGCAGAAATCTTCAGCCCTTTTGCCGCTTCAATACTGACTTTGCGGAAAGCGCCATCCCAAGTCTGATTCAAAGGCCGGTAACCGAGACTGTACTGGTGGTGCAGTTCATCGGCGATCTGTTCGAAGGCGGCCTGCATCTTTTCGAAGCCTTCCACTTTGATGACGCGCCCGCCGGTTTCCGCTGCCAGGCGTGCGATGCGGTACTCGTCTTCGTTGCGAAAAATATGCCGGATGTCGCAATCGTCCCGATCTCGACCGCTGCGCTGAATGTGCTGAACTTCGAGGACGTAGGCGATGACGTCGTTTTCTTTGAGCGTTTTCAGCGCGTCACGCAAAGTGCTTTCACTGTGCGCGTCGTCGGCAAGAGCGGCGATCACGAGCGCCTTGCGTCCGAACTCCTGGCTCAGGAAACGGTCCACGGATTGATCCACCGCATCGTACAAGCGGGCCACCCGTAGCTTTGTTGCATCCGGTATGTTTGACGGTATGGGCAACGGGGTGCGGCCGCCCGGCAAAGGCAAGGGTGACGGCATTCGTTGTGACGGTGGCGGATTGTCATCGAAAATTCGAGCGCCTTTTCGGATGACCTGCGCCTTAGACGACAGACCCTTCGCATCTTCCGTCGGCACCTGCAGAACCTCGATGTGCGATGCATAGCTCACAAGGAATCCCTGGTCGTTAGGTCTCATCACGGTCTGAAAAAAACTCGAAGCGGCGTCGGCTTCGAGTCCGAGCGTGCGAGCCATCGCGGTGCTGGTATCCAGCAGGACTCCCACGTTCATCGGCACATCGCTGTGATGTGCGAAAAACGTGATTTCCTGCGGCTTCCCGTCTTCGAACACTCTAAAGGCATCCTTTGTGAGATCGGTTACCAGGCGCTCACGTTTGTCCCGGACCGTAAAATAGAGCGACACGACATTCACCTCGGCGCGCAAAGTCTGCCGCGTCCCAGTCGAATTCTGCGGCAACGGGATCGATGCAGGCAGCACAGCTGCAATGGCAGTAAAAACCACGGGAAGCATGCCCAGTTTCATATTTCGCTCCTCTGAAGATTGTCCAGCTTCGACGTTCCAGACTCAAATAAGGAAGCGAACGCGCCAGCATTTGTGCATTAAACCAGGTTTTTGGATGACTGTAGGCGCGGTCTATGACCAGAGCTGTCCAAAATAGCGCGGTTGCTGGAGTAGATCCGCGCCGCCCCCGCCTTCGCTGCGCGAAGGCACCCCGCCTAACTTAGGCGGGGACTGGTCCACCCGTTACTCTCAAACCAGGTCTACATCGCATCCACTTCATTCAAACCTTTACAATGCGCCATTCCGCCGCTTCCCGTTCAACCTGTCTTGGACACATCTGTCTATGGCCGCGCCTACATGCTGGTTCGTGAGCGAATCAGTTTGGTTGCGGCGTAGCCGCGCTGTGCTTTTTGTGGTTTCGTTCCCCCTTGTGTAGTATGACGCGATGGCCGATTGGAGGGATATGACCATAAGGATTGTGTTCTCAACCGCAGTATGGGTGTTGATCAGTGTGGCGTCCGGCTCAGCTCAAGGGATTCACGCTGCGCCACGACCTGCAGCTCAGACAGGCGCGCCGGCTGGCGAAAGTGCGACTCCGGATGGCTACGCCCCGATTCCGGCGTGGCTCGGACAGACACGCGCGCCCAGTCCCGCGCGTTCGGCCGAATATACGGTGGAAACGGTCGCCGAAGGGCTGAATGGCGCGTTCTCATTTAATTTTCTTCCCGACGGCCGGATGATTGCGGCCGAGCGTCCCGGACATATCCGGCTTATCGGCACAGACGGCAAGGTGTCGGAAGTCGAAGGATTGCCTTCGAATCTCTGGGCCCGCGGGCAAGGTCTGTTCGAGGTGCGTCCGGATCGCGCCTTTGCGCAGAACAGGACGCTCTACCTCACTTATACGGTCCTGCCGGACGGAGCAAACCAGCAGGCACTGCCACGAAGTCCCGGCGTGCTTGTTGTCGCGCGCGCGAAACTGTCGTCGGACGACAAACGCATTGAAGACGTCAAGGTTCTCCTCAACGGCGAAGGAACATTGGGACGCGTCATCCAGGCACCCGACGGTACCCTGCTGGTGACATCTTCGATTCCGGCAGGTCTTGGCATCAACTCCGTGGATTGGCCGCAGCCTCAGGCCCTCGATAGCAACATGGGTAAAGTGCTTCGGATCAACACCGACGGGACGATTCCAAAGGACAATCCATTCGTCGGCCGGCCTGGGGCGCACCCGGAAATCTACGCGCTTGGTTTCCGCGATATACAGGGAATAACAATCCACCCACGCACGGGAAAATTGTGGACGAGCGAACACGGACCACGCGGTGGCGATGAAATCAACGCCGTCGAAAAAGGGAAGAATTACGGGTTTCCAGTTATAGGTTATGGTCACGAATATAACGGAAAGCCCATCAATAACGACAAGACCGTTCAAGCCGGCATGGAACAGCCGGTGTACTTCTGGACACCGGACATCGCGCCCGCAGGAATCGCCTTTTACAGCGGAAAGCTCTTTCCTGCATGGCAGGGCGACCTCTTCGTTGCCGAGCTGGTCGGCCGCTGTCTCGTCCATCTTGTTATCAACGGCGAGCGCGTAGCCGCTGAAGAGCGCCTGCTCACAGATCTCAATGCCAGAATTCGCGGCGTAAACCAGGGGCCGGATGGAGCACTCTATGTGCTGACCGACGGCAATGGCGGGAAGATCCTCAGGCTTGTACCGAAGAAGGCTGCCAAATGACTAATGACTATTGACCATTGAGAATTGAAAAAGCATTCGGGAGAAATGGTCAATTCTCAATGGTCAATAGTCATTAGTCATTTGGAGTCTCGTTTGGTCCCGGCCTAGGCCCGGGCTAAGTTCTTACGGCCCTCCGGGCCTTCGCACTTGCAAACGCAGATAGAATTTGGTGAACGATTTCTAACGCGCGATGGTCATTTCTACCATGAACATTTTGTCGCTGGCATTGATTGCGTTCATCACAGGGATTGTTTCGACGCCGCAACAGCCGCCAGCCTCGATTGAAGGTGTCGTCAGCAGACTGGGGACCGGCGAACCTCTGGCGAATGCCAGCGTTCAATTGAATCTCGAAGACGCACAGTCCGAAGAACGGCCCGGCATTCCACGGCCCATAGAAGATTTTCATCGCACTGCGAAGTCCGATCGCAATGGCCGCTTCGCTTTTGAAAACGTGACGCCGGGCACCTATCGATTAATCGCGACGTATGACGGTGGATATGTGCCCGCCGAGTACGGTCAGCGGTCTCCTACAGGCCAGGGAACCAAAATCGAAATCGCTGCCGGTCAGAAGATGACCGGAGTTCAGCTGGCCATGTCACCCACGGGTTCGATTGCGGGGCGGATCTACGATAAGAACGGCGAACCTGTCGCAAAGGCGCAGGTCATGGCCATGCGGCAGGTTTATAAAGAGGGCCATCGCACGTTCACCATCGCGCAAATGGTTGCCACTGATGATCGGGGTGAGTATCGATTGTTCTGGCTTGCGCCGGGCCGCTATTACGTCAGTGCAAAGCCGGACATTGCGGAACTTGCCGTCAATCTGGGCGATCCGAGTTCTTACAACGCGCCTGCCGTTCACATCACCCCGCCGATGCGTTTCGGAACTTTCGAACAGTCGACGCTTCCGTCGATCAAGACCCGGCGCTTAAAAACCGGGGAGATCGTCGAAGAGATGTACCTGCCGGTCTATTATCCCGGCACCGTTGATCCGCAGGCAGCGGCGCCGATTCCGCTAGCCGCCGGCACCACTGTTGGCGGCGTCGACGTTTCGACCGAACTCGGGCTCATCCGACCGCGCCATATCCGGGGGCGGATCATCAATCAAACCACCGGGCAACCGGTAGGTCAGGCAAGCATCAGCGCCGTGCCGCGCACGGCAGATCCCTACTTCACTATTGCGGCCGCCAGGTCAGACGCTCAGGGTATGTTCGATCTTGCGGGTATCGTGCCAGGGGCGTATCAGATTTTCGTTACCCGTTACGGAGAAGGGCTTACGGGGCTGAATGGCCTCGTCAGCATCGACGTTGCGGACCGGGATATCCAGAACTTTTCGATCGTGATCGCTCCCGAATTCAAACTCGCGGGCCGGTTTGTTCTGGAGGGTGGAAGCCGAGCCTATCCCCGCGTTGCCCGCCTGGTACGCGATCCTCAAGTCATAGGAATGGCCGGCGGCGGTCCCAACTATGCGCCTCCTCCGGACGCAGATGGCTCTTTCACTCTCGACGGTATTGTGCCCGGAGATTTCCGAGTGACGCTTCGAGGTGTTCCGCCTGACGGCTACGTCAAATCGATTCGATTGGGCAATGCCGACGTTCTTAGCGATGGACTGCATATGTCCGGTCCGCCTCAAGGTTTGATCGAAATTGTTATTGGATCGAATGCGGGAAAGATTGAAGGGGCGGTCGCCGACACGCGGCAGCGGCCGCTTGCCAACCGGACAGTCGTGCTGGTCCCCGACATTCGCAGCCGCCAGCGATCCGATCTATATAAGGTTGTGTCCACGGACAACGCGGGGCGCTTCCGGATGCAAGGTATAACTCCCGGCGAGTACAAATTGTTTGCCTGGGAAGACGTCGAATCCGGGGCATGGCAGGATCCGGCTTTTATCGGTCCTTTCGAAAACGCCGGAAAGCCGATTCACATTGACGAAGGCACCAGCGAAAACGTTCAGCTGCAGGTGATCCCATGACCACGATTGGAACTGTGCTGTTGATACTCGCCATGCAGGGATCTGCAGTTCAAGGTACCGTCTTCAAGAAAGGTACGAGCCAGCCGCTTGCGGATGCGACGGTGGAACTTCGAAAGGATCAGGACAATGCCGGCGCTCCGAAGACGCTGACAACCGACGATGACGGCCGGTTTGTGTTCGACAGTGTTCCGCCGGGACAATATCGCCTGACGGTATCCCGCCGGGGCTATACCCGGCCGCCACTCACAATTAATGTTGATCCACGGCAGCCGGTTGCCGTCGTCCAATTGCCCATGATGCCCGCCGGTACGATCTCCGGTCACGTCTATGACGCGAATGGCCAGCCTCTCGGCGCGGTTGAAGTTCTCGCCATGAAGGCTTCATATCCTGAGGGCCGGCGTACATTGGCTCCGGTTCAATCGGCTGTTACGAACGATCTTGGCGAGTACCGCCTGTTCTGGCTTGCGCCAGGCAGATATTACGTTTCCGCAGTTCATCCGAAGGCTGTGGGCAAATTACGGCAAATGTTCAATATGGCCGGATTTGGTCTCCAGGCGAGCGAGATGTCGATAGGCACTTTCCACTCCGCATCGACGGCTGATCCGGCGCTTCCAGGATTCGACCCAGAAAACGAATCAGAGCGTTATGCGCCGATCTTTTTTGGCGGCACCACGGATGAGCAGTCGGCCTCGGCTGTAGACATCCGCGCCGGTACGGAAGTTGGCGGCGCCAACATCACGATCGCACCCATCCGGCCGCGGCACGTCAGAGGTATTGTGATCGATGGCCTGACCGGAAAACCTGCGGAATATGCCAGCCTCTCGATGCCGTCAGAGTCGGACGGACCTCGCGGAAAAGAGTTCGAGGTTGATCGTGAGCGATCGACCTTCGATGTTTTGCTCCTGCCGGGTTCTCACATCTTGAACGCGACTTCAGCCAGTGGGGAGGGATCCGTTACTTTCCAACTCCTGGATTCTGACATCGAAAACCTCGCGGTGCCGACGACGCCAACATTCGAACTCGCCGGCCGGATTTCGGTAGAGGGCGAGCCCAACGGCGGCGCAGTGCTCGGCGGCCTGCACCTGACGCTGCATCACGATCCGCCGCGTGAGGAACCGAGAGAGCTTTTGTTAGGGTACAGCACGCCTCTGCCGAATGGATCTTTTGTGCTGTCCGCGTCGGCGGGAGATTATCGGCTGAACATCGCACCGCTTCTCAATGTGACTCCAGTTCGTTTTACGCCAACGCTACCGTCCGCATTGCAAAATGGGTATGTGAAGTCGATCCGGCTGGGGAATATGGACGTGCTGAATGGTCCGTTGCACCTCGCGGGCAAACCTTCAGCTCTGCTCGAGGTCGTGATTGGTAAGAATTCCGGCGCCATTGACGGGCAAGTTGTGACCGGTCCGCAGGCATCGGCGGCTGATGTTTCCGTCGTCCTGCTGCCGGACGTCCGCCGCCGCACCGAGCTTTACCGAACCACAACTACTGACGGGGCCGGCCGATTTCACATTGATCATGTCCCGCCGGGCGACTACAAAGTCTTCTCCTGGGAAGAAGTGGAGGACGGCGCATGGTACGACCCGGAATTTCTTCGGGCAGTTGAAAACCGCGGGACACGGATTCGAATCGTCGAGGGCCGAACCGAGGCCGTGCGCGTCGAGATGATGCCGTAGCATCTGTAGGCGAGTCTATGACCAGAGCTGTCCAATGAGTGTCCACAGTCCCCGCCTTAGTAAGGCGGGGACTGGTCGAGCCGTTACGCCCAAACCAGGTTTACATCGCATCCACTTCATTCAAACCTTTACAAGGCGCCATTCTGCCGCTCCCAGTCCATTCTGTCCTGGACACGTCTCTGGTCTCTGACCGCGCCTACCGTGACCGCAAGATGTATCCTAAGGGCATGCGTGGTCTACTTCCGTTTGTCCTGGCTATCCTTACGGTATCGTCCTCACCCACTCAGCTCCCAACGGACCGTCACACGACGTGGTGGGCTCACGTCGAAGCTTTGGCAAATGACAGCATGGAGGGCCGCAATACCGGCAGCCCCGCCCACAAACGGGCCGCGGAATACGTTGCGGAGCAGTTCCGGCAGGCGGGTCTGGAGCCGGCTGGCGTCGGCGGATATATCCAGCCGGTCAGGTTCAAAACACGGCGAATCCTTGAAGACATGTCGAGTCTCGCCCTTATACGGGATGGCCGCGCCGAACCGTTGACTCTGGGGAAGGATGCGAACATCAGTATGCGCATCGATCCCGCACCTCGCCTCGAAGCCCTCCTCGTCTTTGCCGGTTATGGTCTGAATATCCCTGAACAGAGGATCAACGATCTTGCCGGCCTGAATCTCAAGGGAGCGATTGTCGTCTACATATCGGCAACGCCGAAATCGCTGCCCGGTCCGCTGCAGGCCCATTTCGGTTCCGCCGCCGAGCGCTGGAAGATGTACAAGGCGGCAGGCGCCATTGGAACAATCAGCATCGCAAACCCGAAGACAGCAGATGTTCCGTGGGAGCGCTCCACGCTGGCACGTTTGCAGTCTTCGATGTCCCTCGCGGATTCCTCCCTCGACGATGCCCCTGGACAGCAGCTGGCCGTCACGATGAATCCTGCCTATGCGGACAAGCTGTTCGCCGGCTCCGGCCACACATTCGCAGAATTGCTCGCCCTCGTCGATGCCGGCAAAGCGGTTCCTGCATTTCCGCTCCCGGCCCATCTTCGAGCGGCGACCGCGGTCGAGCGTTCAGAAGTCGAGTCGCAAAATGTGGCTGGCATTCTGCGGGGATCCGACCCGAGCCGCCGCAACGAATATGTGGTGCTGTCGGCACACCTCGATCACCTCGGTGTGGGCGAACCGATCAATGGCGACAGAATTTACAATGGAGCAATGGACAATGCGTCCGGCATTGCCGCGATTTTGGAGGTTGCTACCAGATTACACGATGCCGGAACGCGTCCTGCGCGATCGATTCTGTTTCTCGCAGTAACAGGTGAAGAAAAGGGCGAATTGGGCTCCCGGTACTTTGCCGCACATCCGACCGTTCCCCCGGGTTCGATCGTGGCGAACGTCAACACGGATATGTTCCTGCCTTTATTTCCTTTGAAAATATTGATGGTGCTTGGCCTCGATGAGTCGGATCTTGGTCGCGATATTCGCGCAACAGCAAAGGAACTAAGCCTCGAGGTACAAGCCGACCCCGAACCGCAGCGTAATCGATTTGTCCGAAGCGATCAGTACAGCTTCATCAAAGTTGGAGTTCCGGCTCTGGCAATGAAAGTGGGATACCTCGAGAACAGTTCCGAAGCTGCGATCGCCACCAAATGGACTGCCGAGCGCTATCACGCACCTTCCGACGATTTGAGCCAGCCCGTCGATTTGTCTGCAGCCGATAAGTTCGTGGACGTATTGAGGAATCTCGCACTGCGTATTGCCAACCGGCCGGACAGGCCGAAGTGGGATGATGCCAGCTTTTTCAAGCGTTTTGCGAAAGCCAACACCCGCGAGTGAATAAGCCACATTGAACGGATTGAACGGATTTGAATCCGTTCAATCCGTGGCTTATCTGCGCTGAAGAGTTCTACTTGCCCTTGCTTAAGACGAATTCGAATGGCATTCCGGCCGCTTCCCCGGACATTTTGATCTGACTGGAAGATACAACGCCCTTATACGACAACAAGAATGGCATGCCACCGAAATCGAATGTGACCGTGAATGAGATCGTGTTGCCGTCGACCTTGCCGTCCTTTATCGCGACCTCGCTACCGTCGAGACCGGTTGTTGATCCTGTCAAAGTGCTGCCGTCGGCCTTGAACGTAAAAGCAATTGGAATATCGCCTTGCGGCCCGGATATCGATCCGGTCCACTTTCCATCGACATCGGCTGCATAGGCCGTCACGCCGAGAACTAACATAATCAAAATCACGCCTGGAAATTTCATGCGCTCTCCTCTCGGCCATTAGGATGCAACAAAGGAACGCGGGAGTCGACGAATTTGCGATTCCAGGCGCGCAGAAGAGATTAGCCACAAAAAGGCTAGCGCGGCTACGCCGCAACCGAACAGCGGAACGAACCTGAGACTCGCACGTAGCCGAAGTTCATCATGTGGTGTGAGGAGCGAAGTCCCCGCCTGACTTAGGCGGGGACCTCCCCGATTTCTATGTCCTGACGAAATCAGCTCGGACAAACAGGAAAGGGTTTGTCGTTTACTTCCAAAAAGCTGGTTAAAAAAACTAAAACTTACAGCCTTGTTGCACAAAACCCTTTGAGAGAGTTTTGTGCCTTTTTGTGGCTAATCTGATTTACTTCACACGATGCAGAACAATGGGTTGCTGAGGGCCACGGCCGCGTCCACCACCACCGCCGCCGGCTCCCCGTGGGGCGCCGTCCCCGGCGGGTGCGCCACCAGCTGGAGGTGCGCCGCCGCCACCGCCAGCGCCTGCTCCCGCACCTGCACCTGCTCCACGGCCGCCACCACCGCCACCGCCGCGGTTTCCGATCACGCGGCCGGTGAGTGAAAGGGTGTTGTCATCCGTCATTTCCAGGTTCCAGGTCACGCCGCGGGGCTGGGTTACCCACGTGATCATTTTCCCCGTGATCATGCCACTCTCGATCATCAGTTCCGGCGGATTGCCAATCTCGGTGACCGTACCCGAGATCTTTCCTGAGGCGTCCGCTTTCAGATCCATGATGATGGCCTGTCCTCCGCCACCACCGCGGCCGCCGCGAGCACCTGGCTCGGCAGGCGGTGCATTCTTCTGTGCCTCGAGGGCAGCCGGTACGTTATCGGTCTGCCACTTTCCCGTCAGATTGGCCTGTCCAAAGACCGCAATGGAGCCGACCAATATGAACGCAATTACGACTAGGGCTTTACCTTTCATCTTTATTCTCCTCCGCATGTCATTCCTTACCGGGTCAATATCATAGACCGTAACCGGGGCTCCAGAAAATTTGCCCCTTGTGCCGTGTGCTTCTTGTGTTCCGTCCCGGCTTCCGTCGAGTATAATCGGCGCCATTCCGGTAGGCCGAAGGAGCTTTCAATGAAAATTGCCGGCGCGTTCGTGATCGTGCTTGCTGGACTCGTAGTTCAGGCGCAGCAACAGCCTGCACGGGCGCCGACGGCGCCGCCTCCGATCAATTGGCCCGCGCCTGCGCTGGCCGATGGTCCGATTGTCCTGGATACAGCGATCCAGCATCAGGTGCGGCTTACGGTGATCAAAGGCTTCAACCAGCCTTGGAGCATGGCCTTTCTTCCGGCAGGCGGCGGGATCCTGGTAACCGAACGTCCCGGCCGTTTGCGGATCGTCCGTGACGGTGTGCTCGATCCGAATCCCGTTAGCGGCACTCCACAGGTGCAGGCTCAGGGACTGGCCGGTCTGATGGACATCGCGTTGCATCCGCGATTCAACGACAACAAATTCGTTTACCTCACCTACCACAAACCGGCGGGCCAGGATGCCACTCCTGGAAATACGCTCCTGTCATCACCCTGGCGCGCGGACGTTGGGACGGCCGCGGCCTCGTGGATGTACATGACATCTTTTCGGCCATTGCGAACAACAACGCCTCGCGCATCACGTTCGGCCGCGACGGCATGATTTACATGAGCGTCGGCATCGGCGATCCCCCGGTATTCTGGGTGCCCGCCATCACGCTTTCAGGCCTGACGTTTTACACTGGCGATAAGTTCCCGGCGTGGAAAAATAACGTCTTCGTAGGCAGTCTTCGACAGGGCGAAGTTCCGAGAAGTGGCCATATCGACCGGCTGGATTTCAACGAGAAATGGGAGGAACTTCATCGCGAATCGTTCCTCAGAGAATTGCAGCAGCGGATACGCGACATCCGACAGGGTCCCGATGGATACCTTTACGCGTGGACTGCTGAAAATGCGGGAGCACTCCTGCGGATCGAGCCATTCACACCGTAGGGCAAGTCAACTGCGGAGAAGAGAATCCATGACGAGATTTCAAACCGTGGCTGGATCGATCGTGATTGCAGCCGTTTTTTCACCATCGCTTCTGGCGCAGTGGGCTCCGTTCAAGTCGGAGGGCATTCCCAGGAATGCCGACGGAAAACTCAATGCCGCTGCTCCTGCACCAAAAACCGTGGATGGAAAGCCTGACTTGTCCGGAATATGGGAACTCGTCAGGCCTCCGGCCGGACAGCGAGGCCAGGGCGCCGCAGCAGCCCCGCCGCCGCCGAGCGGAACTCCGCCGGTTTCGACCTTTAAGGATGTCGGATCCGGTATGAGCGGAGGACTGCCGCTGCAGCCGTGGGCCGCCGAGCTTGTGAAAAAGAGAATGGCGGATAATGACAAGGACAACCCGGACGCGCATTGTCTCCCCATGGGGCTGATGCAGTTTCACAATCATCCTCAGCCCAGAAAGATTGTCCAGACTCCCGGTGTGATCTATATCATTTACGAAGCCAATAGCGGCCTGCGCCAGATATTCACCGACGGTCGTCCATTGCCGGGTAAGGACGCGGATCCCTGGTGGTATGGCTATTCGGTCGGCCGGTGGGAAGGCGATACCCTCGTCGTCGAGTCGAGCGGTTTCCGTGACGGCGGCTGGCTCGACATCAATGGTAACCCGTTGACCGATTCCGGGAAGATCACCGAGCGTTTCCATCGGCCGAACGTCGGGACCCTCGAAATCGATGTCACCATCGATGATCCAAAAGCCTACACGCGTCCATTTACCGTCAGGGTGAACCAGCGTATTATGGTCGACACGGAACTCATTGAATTCATATGTGAGGATCGCGATGCTACTCACTATGTCGGGGCGAAATAAATTATGAAGACATACTCTCTATTCGTTACCGCAGCAGCTTTTGTCGTCGTGCTCGCCGGTATCGGTTCGAGCACACTGCTTGCACACCACTCCTTTGCCGCTCAGTACGACCGGAACAAGCCGACAACGCTTACCGGAGCGGTCACTAAGATCGATTGGATCAATCCGCATGCCCGCTTCTTTGTGGACGCTAAGGATGCCAGCGGCAAAGTGGTTAACTGGGAAGTGGAGCTTGCTGCTCCAGCCATGCTTCTCAGACGCGGTTGGACCAGGAATTCCTTGAAGGTTGGCGAAGCCGTAACCGTCAACGGGTCGCTCGCTAAAGACGGGTCGAATCTGTTGAACGCTACCACCGTGACGCTGAGTGACGGTAAAAAGGTCTTTGCTGGATCGTCGGGCGGCGACGGCGGGAATCCCTAGTAAAGTACTAGAACAAAAACATCCCGCGCATATTTCGTTGATTCCGGTAAAACGCGCGGTCATAGACCGCCCCCACAGAGTGTGGGTCGTGAGTTTGCAACACCCTTCGTGCTCCGTTTCCGTTCCCGGCAGATGCCGATCGGCAAGTCGGGGAAGACGAGGTCTTCCGGGGATGCCAACGAGAAGGTGTCTACTCAGACCAGGATCAAACGTTGCAGGACCATATCCAATTCGGGTGCCTCCGGCAGCGACAAGCGAAACGTATCTTTCAGGACCTTTCGGATTTCACCGACGCTCTCCAATTTCCGCCGTTCGGTCCCGCCCCTGTAGTGCTCGGCGAACTCGTTGTTGGCCAGAGCGTATCGCTTCCCGCGTTCCGCTCTGGCAACGATTAATCCGTTCACAAATCTTGACTTCGGGTGTGAGGAGACATACCAGTTGGCCATCTCGTAATCGGCCA
This sequence comes from uncultured Acidobacteriota bacterium, assembly GCA_963738025.1. Classification (GTDB taxonomy): domain Bacteria; phylum Acidobacteriota; class Terriglobia; order 20CM-2-55-15; family 20CM-2-55-15; genus 20CM-2-55-15. The sequence goes on from CAVTWA010000029.1 coordinate 26,018, forward strand.
ATAACTGCTCCTGCAGGCTGAACCGGTAGAGTGCCTTCCACGATCCTGCGAGATTCGCCTGCAGGATGAATTCTTCGCCATCGCGGGTCAGCCGAAACGATTCGTGAGGCGTCGGCTGTTCAACCCCGGCCTCGAGCAATAACGGTGCAGTCAACGTCAGGCCACCGAAACCGACATCGGCGATATAGGCTTGTCCTGCCAGATCAATACGCATCAGCATATGCGTCCGCGGCAGAACGACACCGTCCGGAACATTCCACACAACGCGCGCCGCAAGACCCGTGACTCGGAAACCGATTGCTTCGAGAGCATGTTTGAACAGCAGGTTTTGCTCATAACAGTAGCCGCCCCGATTCGCATGAATCAATTTTTGTTGCAGGGACTCCGGGTCCAGGCGAACAGGCCAGCCAAGCAAAGGATTCAAGTTTTCGAAAGGAATGGTGAGCGTGTGACGGAGGTGTAGTTCCCTGAGCGTCTCGACCGTAGGCGACGCAGCGCCGGAATACCCCACACGATTGAAATAGGCGCTGAGATCAAACGTTGTCATTGTTTTGCGTAGGCGCGGTCTGCTGTGACCGCGCCTGCAAGGATTACGCGATTTTTCCGATCAGCTTCCAATAGATGACCGACAGAATCAAGACCGCCAGAACAACGACGGCATAAGTTGTAGCGGCTACCAGGCGTTGCTTCCCGGTATAGGCCTTGCCACCGGTCAAACCTTCCGACATGGCGATCCAGAAGTTCTGGTAAGAAAGGAAGAACGGCGCCGAGGCGACAGTCGTCGGAGCAACCACGACCAGCGGGTTAATGCCGGCTTTCATAAGTACGTCAACCAATGGCAGGAACAACACCGGGATGACAATGAAGCCGGTAGGATCGATGAACCGCAGGATCATTACGGAAACGCTCATTACGGCGATCAACAGAAACGTGTTCGAACTCATCTGGAGAGCGACCGGTATGAAGTATCCGCCAAGCCAGTCGGTTATCTTGACGGCTTGAACCACGGTCTGCAGACTGAACACGCCGCCAATGAACAGGAGCAGGGTCCAGGAAACACCGGTTCCCATGTCGCTGTCTTTGATGATTCCGGCCAGGCCGAAGATCGCAAGCCCAACCATGCCGACCACGAAACTCGGCTGGTGAAGAAAAGCCATTTTCGGAAGCCAGGTCGGCGGGAACGCCCACATCACAATCGACAGGACAACCACCACGGCCGTAATCATCTCACTCTGCTTCATGGACCCCAGGCTCTGGAGTTCTTTCTTCGCGAATCCGCTCGAAACATTGAGCGGAGCATCGGGCTTCAGCACGAACTGGTTTGCGATGATGATCAACACGCAGATCACAAGCGTCGGCAGCGCCATGACCGAGGCGTATTCGAAATAGCTCAAAGGAAGGTTCTTCGCCTGGAATACGCTTTGAATGACCGGTCCATTCAAGGAACTCAACAGGAGTCCGACGCCGGGAACTACGGCCATCTCTACCGTGGTGAGAATGATCAACGCCGAGCCTTTGCTTCCCGGCTTTATTCCGAGCGATTGAACTACCGCCCACGCAATCGGCACCATGATCGCGGTGCGCACGGTCATGGACGGGATTCCCATGGCGAGAATCACTCCGATCACGAAAAAGGCCGAGAGAATTCCCGTGTAGCTCGCCGGAAACAGCGAAAGGATGTAGTACGAGATGCGTTGCGCCAGCCCCGTATTCTTCATGGCGCAGCCATAGAAGAGGACCGCGGTCAGAATCCACCACGACGGCTGAGAAAACCCGCTGAGCGCATCCGGGGGCCTGATCCCGGCCACCATCATCAGCGCCATCATCAGAATGGCGGCAATGCCGTTATTAATTACCTGAAAGACCCACAACGCCACAGTGAATGCCGTTATCGCCAGGACCCGCTGGCCGGCCGGTGTAAGGCCGGCGGGCTGCGGCATCATCAGGATTACAAGTCCGAGGATGATTGCGATGCCCAAGCCGAACCATTTCATGTTGTTCGCGCCGACAGCCGGTGCTGCCGCCGGGGGGGCCGCTATTCGTTCCTGTGTTGTTGCCATTTTGGGCCGACTCCTAGCACAAATCGTGCAGTTCTAGTTTGCCGCGTACTATAACACAATCCTCTGGCCACGGGCTTTTGCCGCGACCCTGTGCCTCTGTGTCTCCGGGTTTTCTATATTTAACGGCCGGCGTAGAATAAGTCATGGATTCCTGCAGGATACCAATCAAGGACTTTCCCGATCCTGAACTCGATACCGCCCTGGCGCCAACTCCCACGGAGAAGAGTGTGGTTTTGGCCGGCGGCTGTTTCTGGTGTGTCGAAGCCGTATTCAATCAGCTGCGCGGCGTTGTTTCCGTCAGAAGCGGCTATGCCGGCGACACCTCCGCATCAGCCAATTACCGGGCAGTCTGCAGCGGCAGGACGAACCATGCCGAGGCGATTGAAATTCGATACGATGCGAGCCAGACCACTTTGGGCCAGTTGTTGAAAATCCATTTTTCGGTCGCGCACGATCCCACCCAACTCGACCGGCAGGGAAACGACATGGGCCGCCAGTACCGGTCCGCGATCTTTTATTCCGACGAGGAGCAGAAGCGGATTACCGGGGCGTACATCAAGCAATTGAACGAGGCTCATGTATTCCACGAACCAATCGTCACGACCCTTGAACCGCTGACGCAGTTCTACGTCGCCGAGGACTACCACCAGGATTATGCTGCCCGAAATCCCGAACAACCCTATATTGCGTACGTCGCTCAGCCAAAGGTCGAAAAGCTCAAGAAAAACTTTGCCGATCGTCTACGAAGAAATTAGCCACAAAAAGGCACAAAAAGCACAAAAAGGATAAAGAACCGTGTGAATCCTTTTGTGCTTTTTGTGCCTTTTTGTGGCTAATTTCTTCTTCGAAACAAGCGGAACAAGATGAGAAGATCATCCAGCACATCATGGAAACCCGCCGAACATTCATGAAGAGCGCAGCAGTTGTGGTCGCCGGAACCATTGCGCGTCAGCGTGGCGCCTCAAGCAGCCCGAAGACGATCGATACTCCCATACTTTCGATTGGCTACGAAGAATCGGGCGATCCCGCCGGTGTTCCAGTCATTTTGCTTCACGGCTTTCCGGATGATATTCATGCCTGGGATGAGGTGGCGCCCCCTCTCGCGAAGGCTGGACACCGTGTGCTGGTGCCGTATTTGCGCGGATTCGGTCCCACGCGTTTCCGCAATGCCGCAAGTCCCCGGATGGCGGAACAGGCGGCCATAGGTCAGGACGTCATCGATTTTGCGGATGCGCTCGCTCTGGACCGTTTTGCCGTCTGCGGATTCGACTGGGGCGGGCGCGCTGCTTGTATTGCCGCGGCTCTTCATCCTCGGCGGGTCCGCGCTGCTGTGCTCATTGGAGGGTACACGATCCAGAATACCGTCGTGCCGTCTCTTCCGTCCTCGCCCGCGGCCGAACGCGCGATCTGGTACCAGTATTATTTCAATACCGAGCGTGGACGGGCCGGCCTGCAAATGAATCGCCGGGCCTTGTGCCGGTTTTTGTGGGAGACCTGGTCGCCAACCTGGCATTTCACCGACGAGATTTATGACCGTACGGCTCCATCGTTCGACAATCCCGATTTTGTCGATGTTGTCGTGCACTCGTATCGCCATCGAATCAACAATGCTGCAGGCGAGCCGCGCTTCGAGCAAATGGAACGCGAGCTGGCTCAGCGGCCGAAAGTGAATGTGCCGGCCATCACGCTTTACGGCGCCGACGACGGAATTGCAAAGCCGCCTGCGGAGAATCCGAACGAACGCGCGCAATTCCCGATGCTGATGGCGCGGCGCGTCATCCAGGGGGCCGGTCATTTTCTGCCGCGCGAAAAACCGGACGCCGTTTCTGCGGCGTTGCTCGAGGTCCTTGCATGAAAGGAGAAGGGAAGAAACCACAAGAGGCACAAAAGGCACGTAGACTTTTGTGCTTCTTGAGCCTCTTGTGGTTCCTGTCCCCTCCCTTGTGGGCCCAGACCGACCCTTCAATCCGTGCCGCCGTCACCAAAGCGCTGCCAATGCTGCAACATTCCGCCGGTGAGTTTGTGGCAAAGCGCGCCTGCGTTTCGTGTCATCACAACATTCTGACCATATTGACGCTGGATCGCGCGCGCATAAGCGGCTTCAAAATCGACGACGCCGTGCTCAAGGCGGTTGAGGAAAAAACCTTTCGCGAATTGCAAACCGCGAATGCACTGGACGACGCCATTCAGGCGACAACGCTGAACGATCCAACGCCCGACGACAGTTACCTTTTGATGGCCGCTCATGATGCCGGTATGCCTCCCGACCTGACGACGGCGGTCTACGCGCGCCGTCTTGCAGGTTGGCAGCAACGGGACGGACACTGGGTTACCTCCGATTTTCGTCCGCCGCACTCCAGTAGTTTGTTCATGACCACCGCTACGGCCGTTCGGTCGATCAGCGTTTACATGCCGGCAGAGTTGCGTGATCAACGCGACGCCGTGCTTGGCAGAGCCCGGCAATGGCTCTTCGAGAGTCGTCCGGCCTCGACCGAAGACGCTTCATTCCGGCTGATGGGACTCGTCTGGGCCGTCGCGCCGCAAGATGAAATCGAGGCGGCGACGCGCGACGTTCTGGCCATGCAGAAACCGGATGGCGGTTGGGGGCAGCTACGAGATTACGCTTCGGATGCCTATTCCACCGGCGAGGCGTTGTTTTCATTATACGAAGCGCGAATGCCTGCACCGGTCGCAGCATGGAAGGCAGGCGTCAAATTCCTGCTGTCCAGCCAGGCATCAGATGGTACCTGGCACGTGCGTACACGCATGCTTTCACCCGCTGAAGTCAGTCCAAAATACTTTCCTACGGGATTCCCTTACGGTAAAGACGAGTTTCTATCCTATGCAGGGAGTTGCTGGGCTGTTATGGCGCTGACGCGGGCTTTGGATAATAGTGCTGCCGCCCCGGCTGGTGCTATCGCTTCGCAGAGTACTCCCGGGTGGCTTGCCACGGCGTTGTTTGGAACTTCGCAGCAGCTTTCCACTCTTCTGGATGCTGGTCTCGATCCGAACTCCCAGACCAGAAACGGTACGACTTTGTTGATGGCGTCAGTTCTGGATCCCGCAAAAGTAAAGATGCTCATCGCCCATGGCGCGAACGTCAAGGCCCATTCTGCTTCGGGCACCGACGCTTTGACTGTCGCGAGCGCCTATCGCGGGACGGCCGCATCCATCGAAGCTTTACTCGACGCCGGAGCTGAAATCGAACCTCCCGAAGGAGTTCGTGCGCGTAATACGGCTATCGTTTTTGCCTCGATGACCGGCGATATCGATAACGTTAAGCTGCTTCTGTCGCGCGGCGCCAAACCGGGGGAGAAAGCGTTCTCGCAGGCCGCGACGTTTGGTTATCCGGACGTCGTTCGCGCTTTGATTGCTGCGGGAGCGGACACGAAGCTGAAGGATGGATCGGGAATTAACCTGTTGCATTGGGCGGCGATCACGGACAGGCCGTCACTCATTCCAATCCTGGCCGAGGCGCACGTGCCGGTCAATGACATGGACGATTACGGTTTTACACCATTGATGTATGCCGCGACGATCGATTTCGGAAATGACGATGTGCTGAAAGCCCTGCTTAACGCCGGTGCGGATAAGTCGATCCGGAATTACGAAGGTCGAACGCCTCTTGCTCAGGCGCAGCACTATAAGCACTCACGTCTGGAGCAGGTGCTGCGATAACTTCAGCCACGAATATCTAAAAGGATGCTGCGCGGCTTTGAACAGACTGCCCCAGCCCTCGCTTCGCAAGGGAGTCCCGCCTAACTTCGGCGGGGACTAAGAGACACTCGCACCGCTGATCCGTCTCTATCTTGAACATCTCTGGTCTGTGACCGCGCGGGGAAACTACGAATTCTTGTGCCGGTGGGGAAGCCGCTGGCGAATGTCGGGTCCGAATTCCTTGACGACATTTGAAAACGTGTCGCTACCGATCATCAGCCCGAACTTTTCGCTGCGCTGTGACCACGAATTCAAATTTGGTGAGTACGCGTTCGAGATGCCGGTTGCCATGGCATTACCCAGAAATTCCGACGTGTTGAACGTGCGATGCCCCGAATCGTTCCTGGCGATAACGATCTGGCTGATCGCGCCGAAAAAACGCGAGGAAAAGCTTCCGGTTCCTGCCCGGAAAAACCGTGGATCCTGGTGCAGCGCAACTGGGAGAAAGCCTTCGGTAAGCATGTTTCCGATGATCTGATCCGCCGACCACCGCGCGTACCTGTTGGCAAAGGATTCCAAGCCTGTTCCGTATTCCTTCGAATTGCTTCCCGGCGTCACGGCCGTCATGAAACCTGCGGTGGCGTAGGTTGGCCAATCGAATGAGTCATGCGTAGCAATACTGAGTTTCTGACGTTTGGAAAGGGGGGAAAACGGTAGGGAAGCATCCGTCGTCCGGTAATTGGGGAGAACTCCGAACAAGCGCTTGTCGGGCTTTGAGGTATCCGCCTTCAATTCGACAGTTGCCGGGTCGGCTGCCGGAACGTCACTCGATGATTGCGCACGGGCCGGAGTAACAACTCCAAAGAATGAAATTACGACAACTAAAGATAAAGAACTCTTAAAGATCACACTTCCTCCACTCCGGTTATATAGACGTGTCAGGGGGCGCCGAGGTTACTACTGGTTTTTAAATCAGGACTTTATGGATTACTTACGAAGCTTGAGCGTGTGATTTTGCGAGCGCGGTCTATGCGTTATGCGCGGCCGATACCGCGCTGAATCGCCCTCTCGTAGACAATCTTTCCGATCGCGACGTCTTCAAGCGCGATGCCACCCGACTTGAACAAGGTGATATCGGCGGGGTTTTGTCGTCCGGGTTTGAAGCCGGCAACGATATCTCGTAATTCGACGAATTCTTCCCAGTGGCGGTTACCGGCCTCGATTGCCGGAATGAATTCTCCGGACTCGATCTTACATTGCTCGATGGAATCCACCACAAGCCGTTGCGAACGCAAGACTACTTCGTTGTCGATTTCGCGGCGGATCAGCATATTGCCACCGGCGGCATTCACATGTGTGCCTGGTTGCAGCCAATCGCCTTTCAAGACCGGTTCACGGCTGCTGGTAATCGTCGTGACGATCTGACTCGAACGAACAGCCTCTTCGGCCGATTCCGCAGGAACAAGTTCGGCGCGGACCAGGGGGCGCATCTTCTCCATAAACTTTTCGCGGCGTTCCGGCGTTCTGTTAATGATGAATACGCGCTCCAGGCGGCGTACCGTGTCCATTGCCAGCAGCTGGCTTTGCGCCTGCCAGCCCGCTCCGAAAATCGTCGCGACTGAAGAATCTGGATTGGAAAGGTGCCGGGTGGCGAGTCCGGTGGCCGCGCCAGTGCGGATCTGGCCGAGCGCGTCCGCTTCGATCATGGCGAGCAGATCGGTGGTTTCGGCGGAAAAAAGGAAGAAATAGAACTTCGCCTTGCCGCCTCCGACGGTATATGCCTTATATCCGAAATACCCGGGAATGGCGCCCGCCATTAAATGCAGCGCGCCCCCGGAAACACGAAGCCGGCTTCGCGCATTCGTCCAGGCGCGGCCGGACGCTTGATCCCGGAACGCGGTCTCCAGGGCTTCAATGATCTCGGGAACGGTCACGAGCTTCTCGACATCATCCTCGTGCAGGTAGAGCGGTTTCATTTTGTTTGCATGACGAACACACCACTCCAGTCGTCGGGCGGCGGCGCCTGCTTCAGTTGTTCACAACGATCGAGGTACATATTTCGTTGCTCATGCGAGTGACTAAACCACAGAAACACAAAGGGCACAGAGGAGTTTCTCTGTGCCCTTTGTGTTTCTGGTTTATTTAACTCCGGCCAGTTCCTGCAGGAGTCTCCAGTTCTCCAATCGTTCCTGGTTAGAAGAAAGAAGCGTCGCCGAAGGATTTCCTTCGCGATCGAAATGCTTCGAGAAGCGGCCTTCCGACCGGGCAAATGAGACGAAATCCAGAGCTTCTCCCGTCTTCGGATTGACGTACCAGTCTTCCTTCACGTTCGGGTTTCCGGCAAGGCTGAGTCTTTCCTTGAAGCGCGCGCCTTTGCGGGGATCGTAAATGAAGATCGGGAAAGTCCTGGAGTCTGCGGCGAGCTTGGCCTGGTGTTCGGCCATGTTATCGCCGACGCCGTGCTCGGGCTGGCACGTCGTGAAGACGTTGATGATTGCCGGCCCCGGATACTGATTCGCGTCCATGACCGCTTTGTAGAAGTGGTTCGGGTGAGCGCAGGTCGTCTGAGCGACGTAAACATCTTTGTGCATCATGCAGATGTTTGCCAGTTCCTTCCGGTTTTCTTTCTTCCCGGGGATCACTTTGCCGTGGAAGCTCATCTTGGCATCCTGGCCTTTGAATGAACTCGTTGAGGCCTGGCCGCCCGTGTTGGAGTAGACCTGCGTATCGAGAACGATGACCTTGATGTCCATGCCTGCCGCCAGCATGCGCGACAGCGACTGGAATCCGATGTCGTTCATGGCGCCGTCGCCGCCGACAATCCACAGACGCTTGTTCTGCCAGCCGTTGCTGTCCCACTTCGCGCGTACGCCCATCGCCACTGCCGGAGCGTTTTCAAACAGCGAATTGGTCCATGGGATCTGATACGGATTGTACGGATAGGTCGACGTGTACACCGTGTTGCAGCCGGTCGCCGCAACCATGCCGATGTTTTCTTTTCCGTAAACGAAACCCGTTGCCGCAAGCATCATGCGCAGAGCCGTGGCTTCGCCGCATCCCATGCAGGATCCGGCGCCGCCGACGTAGAGCAATGACCGATCGGCAAGCATCATGTCGGCGAGAGCCTTTTCGTTGATGAACTTCTTGGGTGTTTCCGGCATGCTCCGATAGAAGTTGAACGCGGTTTTGAACCAGTCCATGTTCTTGTCGTCTTTCGGAATCATCTTCAGAGCATTGTGATCGCCGCAGGCATCGACGCATTCGGCGCAGCCCTTGCACTTGGTCGGGTCGATGAAGATGCCGAACTTCCCGCCGGCGCCAGGAGTCTTCTTTTCAAGCACGGTGTGGTACTTGGTGGTGACTGCCCACTGCTGCGCCATACTTTCGCGCAGTTTGCGGATCTTCGATCTTGGACAACCTGTTCCTCGAGTGCCGAGGGTTCGGCGACTTTGCCCAGAATTGCCGTATCCGGGCACTCCGTCACGCAATCCATGCAGCCGACGCAGTTTTCAGTGATGAATAGCGGGATATCGGGAGCGATATAACTGAAGTCGCGAAAGGCGCCGGTTGCGGCTGGAATGACGCTGCGGCCCACGGCATCGTCGGCTTCAAGACCCTTTTCCGCGGTGCCTTTCTCGTACGCGCCTACGACGCGCTCGTTGAAGTCCTGGATGTCGACGACATTCAAACGAATATCTTCGGCAAGTTCTTCAACCGGGATATCGAATTCGTTCATTGTTGCTCCTTGTAAATCTCGATCCGCGGGATTTCAGCCCCGCGGCTACACATTTGCGTTTACTGCGTTGCCTTTGCCGGGGTTCGCCAGCATAACGTCCCTGCGGAATTTCCATCAGTTCACGATAACCACGCGAAACCGCGTTCAAGTTATCCTGCACCACGCGTTCGCCGCGTTTTCCGAAGTACTTTCTCAGCGCTTTTTCGACGCCCTTGAAGAGATCTTCGTCGCTGATGCCGCTTTCCGAGGTGAACGGCGTCACGCGCAGGAACACTCCCAGAAGGACGATACCCTGCATGCGCTGTTGAAGGTCTGCCAGCGATGAAACTTCCTTCGCGATCTTTACCGTATCCAGCGCGAACACTCTTGCATTCTTCTGGATCAGATTGCGGCGCGCCCAGGCCGGGATGGCGGCCCAGATTTCGGCCGTTTCCAGCTTCGGACTCTGCACAAAGACCATTCCGCCCTGCGACAGTCCGGCCAGGGGGTTTTCGAGATTGAATGCGTTCACGTCGTTGAGGGGGATGAACTCGACATTTTCCAGTTCGGAGTGAACCCGGATGTGATCCTTTGCGATGGTGAGGTAATAGGTGGTCGGCAGGCCTTTCTTTTCCGATCCGTACTTCGGATAAGCCTGCACATCCATGCCGAATACTTCACCGGCGATGGTTGCAATGACTTTGTTCGTCGTCACCGAACCGTAGCCGCCGACCGAGTGGCCGCGCATCGAAAACGATCCCGGCGTGCGTACGTCCGGATCGTTGGTGATTGGAAGGGCCGTCTCGTGCTTGATTCCCAGCGAGAAGTAGTAGCGAGGGCTCTTGCTGACCATGTTGTCGACGATGGCAATGTAGTCGCCGGCGCGGACATCGCGGCTGCCCAGTCCGGCCGATCCGCCAAGGAACCTCGGCACGCGATCGATTTCAGGGTATCCCGGTGTGCCCGACACGGAATCGGCGAACGCGGCCTTGATTTCGGCCAGCAGCGGATTCGACTGCATCATCGGAATATCCAGACGTTCAATCACGGAGATGGCTTTGCAGTGCCGCAGCGCTTCAACAATTTCGATCGATGGGAAAGGCCGCCAGCACGTCACATGCAGCAAGCCGACCTTGATTCCCATGTGCTCACGAATCCAGTCGACGGACGCTTCGCCGGTCTCGATCATGCAGCCCGATCCGACAATGGCGTAGTCCGCATCTTCAAGCCTGTACCCCATGACGACGTCGTACTTGCGCCCCGTCAAGCGGGTGTACTCGTCCATGACCCCTTTCAATGTGGGCAGTACGCGGTCGTACCAGCGGCGCTGCGCGATCTTGCCTTTCATATAGGCGTCCTGGTTCTGAACGACGCCGGACATCAGCGGTACTCGCGGATCGAACAGAGCGCGGGTGCGTTGCGAAGGATGACCGACAAACTGTTTCATCAGTTCCGGTTCCGGCAGCTTCACATTCTCGATCGTGTGCGTGGTCAGAAATCCATCCTGAACGTTCAGGAAAGGCGTTTCGGTCTCTTCCGCAGCGCGTCGGGAAATCAAGGCGAGATCTCCGGCTTCCTGCGCGTTGCGGGCGAACAAAACGCCCCAGCCGCAGTCGGCAACTCCGTAAACGTCATCATGCCCGGCATGCACGTTTAACGACTGAGATGTCAGCGCCCTGGCGCCGATGTGGAAGACTACGGGAAGCCGTTTGCCGGAAATCGTGTACAGCACTTCCTTCATCAGAATCAGCCCCTGACCTGATGTGAAATTCGTAACCCGGCCGCCGGACACTGCGAACCCCTCGCAGGTGCTTGCGGCGCTGTGCTCGGACTCCGGCTCGACAAAAGCCAACTCCTCGCCCCAGAGATTCTTTTTGCCATTGGCCACTTCTGCCTGATACCCGCCGCCCATCGTGGTCGATGAAGTGATTGGATACGCACAGGCCCCCTGTGTGATATGAGTGTCAACCCAGACCACCATTCCTGCGCCGTCCGATGTCGTCGGAATGCCAGGATATGGGGGTTTGTGTTCGCTGGAAGATGATTCCTTTTCCGTGATAGGGGCTTGGCCGTTAAGAGTTGTGCTCACTCTACCTCCTTACTGCTGCGCTCGTTACTGTCCTTTAAAAGAGGACAGCTTAGCATAAAAAGACCTTGCTCTGCGGGGTTTCTACTACTATCCTTTGCGCTCATAAGTGATTCGAATACTATGTAGCGGCTGGAGGCGCGCTTATGTCGCGCGGGCCGGCCAGGAGGTATCGATGTCAGCAACGTCAGCACGCGCAAGAGAGCATCAGGTGGTGTATTGCGGACTTGAAGTTTTGAGGCTGATCGGTGAGCGCATCGAAAGCGAGGGCGACGTCGACCATGCCGACATTCGAATCGTCCTGGAGTTTTTGCGCGATGTCGGCAGCCGGTGCCTCGATAACACAGAGGATCTGCTTCGGCTGGCCTCGCTCGAGCAGCGCCTCGACAATCATCGCCGCGTCCGGTCGCTGCTGGATGAACTGCACAACGCCGAAGGCCCGGCCTTCGCGGCCGCCTGCCGGACTTACTCCGAATTGCTTGCGCAATCCATCATCGAAGACCGCCGCTCGCTGGCGGCCCTCGACTGCGATCCTCTAGTGCTCGGCCAGTTTTACGAGTGGGAGAGCGAAACGGATGCGCTCGCCCGCCCGCACGCTCAGGTCCTGCATCGCCTCGAGATGAAGTACACTAGTCCTCACTGTATCTAAGAAGGAAGAAACCACAAGAAGCATAAAAGGCGCTGAGCTTTTTGCGCTTCTTGTGGTTTCTTCTCGTTCTGCCAAGGAGAAAACATGCATCTTCGACGCCTCTCTATTCTTCCGGCGATTTTGATTTTCGCCGCGGCCCTCTCCGCACAGACACTGCCGCAGGGGGTGAGCAAAGGTCCCTCCATGGCCGGAATCACGGAATACAACTATCCAAACGGTTTGAAGGTTCTTCTCTTACCGGATTCCGGCAGCAGCACGATCACCGTCAACATCGTGTACCTCGTCGGTTCGCGGCATGAAGGATACGGCGAGAGCGGAATGGCGCATTTGCTCGAGCACATGAATTTCATCAAGAGCACTCATGATCGCAACATCAAGAAAGAACTCGAAGATCACGGCGCGCGCTGGAACGGGACGACGGACTATGACCGCACGAACTACTTCGAAACCGTGAATGCTTCCGACGAAAATCTGCAGTGGGCGCTCGGTCTTGAAGCGGAACGCATGGTGAACATGCGCATGGAAAAGCCGCTCCTCGATACGGAGATGACCGTCGTCCGCAATGAATTTGAGCGCGGCGAAAACAATGTCCGGCAGGTTCTGGAAGAGCGTGTATTTTCCACGGCCTATCTCTGGCACAACTATGGCAAGTCCGTGATCGGTTCGCGCGTGGACATCGAACGTGTGCCGATCGACCGCCTTGCGGCGTTTTACCGCAAGTATTACCAGCCGGACAACGCCGTGCTCATGGTTGCCGGCCAGATCGATCCTTCAAAAGCGTTGCGCTTGGTTGCAAGTACGCTCGGCGCAATCCCACGGCCCACGCGGAAGCTGGACGAACCGTATACGGTGGAGCCGCCGCAGGACGGCGAACGATCGGTCGAACTGCGCCGGGTCGGCAAAGGTAAGAATTTGATTATCGCTTTTCATGGCCCGTCTATGGCGAATCCCGACGCCGCTTCGCTCGAAGTGATGTCCGGCATCCTCACCGGAAGAGGCGGCGTCGGGCGCCTGGATAAGGCGCTGGTGGACACTAAAAAAGCACTGAACGTGAACATGTCCGTCGCCGAAATGCACGATCCCGGTCTGGTGACTATTTCAGCAACCCTGAACGACGAACAATCCCTCGATGAAGTGAAGAAGATCATCCTCGACCAGGTTGCCAGGCTCACTTCCGAACCCCCGACCAGAGAAGAAGTCGAACGGGCGAGGACTCGCGTGCTGCAGGGAATGGACCGGACATTTGCGAATTCGCAGCAACTGGCAATGAATATAACGGAAGTCATCGCGGACGGTGACTGGCGGCTCTTGTTCACGAATTATGAAGAAATCAAGCGCGTAACCGGCGAGGATGTCGCTCAGGTTGCGAAGACATACTTCAAAGATTCGAACCGGACGGTCGGCGTGTTCGTTCCGGCGGATACGACTCCCGATCGCACTACTGTGGCTGCAGCTCCACCGATTGATACGCTTCTGCGTTCGTACACACCAGACATCAAGGTCGAAACCGGAGAGGCGATCGACCCTTCCCCCGCAGCCATCGAGAAACGAATCTCACGCTCGACGTTGCCGAGCGGGTTGCACCTCGCTTTGCTGCCCAAATCGACACGCGGCAATCGCGTGCAGGCGGAGTTGACGATCCGATTCGGCGACGAAACGTCGCTTGCCGGTCAGCAAGCGGTCGCTCAGATGACGGATGCACTGCTCATGCGAGGCACGAAGACCAAGAATCGCCAGCAACTCCAGGATGAAATTCAGAAACTGAACGCGACGATCAACGTCGGAGGCGGCGGCCTTTCAAGCGTCACCGCGAATATCTCGACAACCGCGGAAAATCTGATTCCTGCGCTGCGTCTTGCCCTTGAAATCCTGCGCGAACCGGCGTTTCCGGAATCGGATTTTGATCAGATTCGGAATCAGCGTATCGCGCAGATCGAGCGCGGTCGCACCGAGCCCGCAACATTGGTGGGCCAAACGTTGCAGGCTGATCTAAGTCCGTATCCCCGTACGGATGTGCGTCATGTCCGGACGATCGACGAAGAGATCGAAGATTTGAAGAAGGTCACCCTCGACGACGTCAAGAAATTCCATCAGAAGTTCTACGCCGCATCGCATGGCGAGCTCATCGTTGTCGGCAAGTTTGACACGTCGGAAGTGCGGAACGCGGCTGCCGATCTGCTGGGTTCCTGGACGACGACAACCCCATACACGCGAATCGTCAACAACTATAAAGAGGTGGAGCGCATCAACACGAAGATCGAAACCCCGGATAAAGAAAACGCGCAGTTCTCCGCCGCTGTTCGTCTTCGGATGAAAGACACGGATCCGGATTACCCGGCCATGATCATGGCGAACTACATGTTCGGTGGCCAGATCACCGCCAGGCTTCCCGATCGAGTCCGTAATCGCGAGGGTTACAGCTATAGCGTCTCTTCGGGTTTCAGCGCGCCGGTGGAGGGCGATGCGGCAGTATTTTCAGCATCTGCCATTGAGAATCCTGTTAACGCGCCGAAGGTCGAGGCCAGCTTTATCGATGAACTGACGAAAACGCTTCGTGATGGGTTTACGGCCGCAGAACTTACCAAAGCGAAGGCCGCCCTGCGCGACGACCGTATTCAATCGCGATCCAGCGATGGCGGTGTGATGAACCTGATCGTCGCGCGTGAACAGTTTGGACGTACCCTGGCCTGGGATGAGCAGATGGATGCGAAACTCCAGGCGCTCACCCTGGATCAGGTCAACGCGGCTTTCCGCCGCCACGTCAATCCAGGAGCTATTTCGATCGTGAAAGGCGGCGATTTCAAGAGAGCGCAGGTGTACCAGTAAATGGTTGTAAAGGGATTCAAAACAGCTGCTGTTTCCGCCGGTATCAAGGCCGGCGGAAAGCTCGACCTGGCATTGATCTGGTCGGATGTGCCTGCAACGGCTGCGGCAGTCTTCACGCAAAACACGTTTATTGCGGCGCCGCTGATCGTTTCGAAGGTGCATCTGAAAGAGAGCGGTCATCGGATCCGTGCTGTGCTGGTGAATTCCGGAAATGCTAATGCCGCAACCGGTGAAGTTGGACTTCAAGCGGCACAGTTGTCCGCGGCGGCGCTTGCGGAACAGCTTGGCTGCAAGCGGAATGAGATTGTGGTTTCGTCGACCGGTGTGATTGGACGACCCTTTCCCTTGGATAAGCTTCGGGGCGCGATTCCTGCGCTTGTTTCGGCACTCCTGCCGACGAATATCGAGCTGCTGGCGCGGGGAATCATGACCACGGATACGGTTCCGAAGATCGCCACGGCCGAGGTCGGCGGCGCAAGAATCGCCGGCGTGGCCAAAGGGGCCGGCATGATCCATCCGGACATGGCCACCATGCTCTCGTTCATCATGACCGACGCCGAAATACCGCATGCGGAACTCGAAGCGGCTCTGCGTTATGCCGTGCATCGCTCATTCAATTCGATCTCCGTCGACGGCGACACCTCCACCAACGATATGGTGGTGGTGATGGCCAACGGCGCGTCTGGCGTCCGGCCCGGCAGCGGACAGTTTCGCGACGCGCTGCTGGATGTCTGCACGGATCTGGCGACCGCGATTGTGCGGGATGGTGAGGGGGCGACGAAGTTCATCGAGATCCTGATTGAGGGCGCGCCAGGCGAGGAAGAGGCACACACCATCGGCCGCACCATCGCCCGTTCGCCGTTGTTTAAGACGGCAGTCTACGGTGCGGACCCCAATTGGGGGCGGATTGTCGGCGCCATCGGCAACTCGGGCGTTCGCCTCTCGTCGGATCGAGTGGACATCTTCGTCAGCGGAGTAGCCATTTCCGATTCAACGTTGGAAGATGCGCGCCGCAAATTGAAGGAGAAGGAAATTCAAATCCGGGTTGTTCTGCACTCCGGCCAGGCTTCTGCAAAAGTGTGGACCTGCGATCTTACCGAGGGCTATATCCGCATTAACGCCGACTACACGACGTAAAAAGAAAGAGCCGCGGAATGGAATTCCGCGGCTGTCGCTCGAGGGTGAAGGGAATGACTACTGACCTCTCTTTGCCGTGAACTCGACGGGCATACCTTGGCCGCCCTCTTGCATTCGGGTTGAATTTGATTTCGTCACCGCTGAGGGTTCCCGTGTAGTTCAAAATCACTTCGCCACCCCGACCCATTTGTTTCTGCTTGAATTTGATCGTGTTGCCGCTGACGGTTACTTCTTCACATCGCCGGTCCGCCGCGGCCGCCGGCATCGATGGTGCCAGTCAATTTACCGCCGGCTTCTGTCTTCAGAGTAATGGTGACCATCTGCGGTCCTCTGCGACCACCCTCGAATGTCGGCGGTCCACTTGCCATCCACTTTGGCCTGCGCTAATCCCAGGGCAGCGATTGCGAATAGGCAAATCAACAACATACAAACTTTAATTTCATTCAAAATCCCCCTTATCGAATAAATATTCAACACTCCAAACACGCTAAATTCAATCCAAAAATCGAATACGTTAGTAAGTCGCTGAACGTTACAGATATCTGACCTACCGGACACGATAGAACCAGTGCCCGAAGCCGGTAACGGCAACGGTAATGATGACGGCGAAAGCGTACGCGATAGGCCGGCTGATCCAGGCGGCGCGGGCAAGGACAAAGCGGTCGTCGAAGATCATGATCGCTCCGGTCCAGGCAATTACAGCGGCGCCCAGATACGCTAACCACACGAATCGGTTGATAAGACCGGCGACCATGCTTCCCATCCACATCAGGATAGCCATACTCAGCAGCAATCCGAACACGAGGAGCGTCGTGTTGCCGTGACTGGCCCCGGCAACGGCCAGGATGTTATCCGTGCTCATGACAAGATCGGCCAGCAGAATTGTCATGATCGCCTTTCCCATGCTGGCCGCGGCGGGCACGCCTTCGGCACTCTTTTCCTCTTCTTTAAGGAGACTGAATGCGATCCAGATCAGAAGCAGGCCGCCGACCAGCAGCAATCCCGAGATTCGCAGGAGGTACACGGTTACCACCGTTAGGGCGAGCCGCAGAATGATGGCTGCGGCGCCTCCCACAAAGATCGCAACTTTGCGCTGGGGTGGTGGCAGACGGTGTGCGGCCATGCCGATCACAACGGCATTGTCTCCGCTCAGCGTGAGATCGAGAATGATGATCGAAATGATGGGATAGAGGTAACCCACGCATTCGCGATTGTACGAAATTCGGGGACGGTTGCCTAAATTACCTAAATTTTAAACTGCAATTCAGGTAATTCAGGCAGCCGTCCCCGAATTGCCGAATTGCTCTAGCCCCCGTATGAAATGATGGCTCCGCCTGCGAGGATGAATCCGCCCCCGATGAGCACACTTGTGCTGGGCGGTTTATGAAAGACAATCCAGGAGATCAATTGCGCCACGACGAAGAAAAATACGACGTACACACCGAGTAACTTGCCAAAATCCCACGCCGGTGCATTCACGACGTAACCATAGGTAAACAACACCAACGCGCCGAATGCAAAAAAAATGCCTCGCGCGACAGGCGTCGGGGCGCCCAAACCCTTCCTGACAAGGGCATCGCCGCCCGCCTCCAGGATTGCCGCCGTCAAGAGCACAAGTAGTGTCATATTCATCGGCTTAATGCTAAGTTCCTCCAAAGGGATGAAACAGTTCGTCGTTCGTGTTGGCATCAGTCTTGCAGCCATAGCCACCATCACGTCTTTTTATTCGCGCATATTCACACAAGCGAACGTTACCACAGTCGCAATGACTTACCTGCTGGCGATACTGGCAATCGCGACAGCGTGGGGACTGCGCGAAGCCATCATTGCGTCCGTAACGGCGATGTTGTCGTTCAACTTTTTCTTTCTGCCTCCGTACTACACGCTGACGATTATGGATCCGCAGAACTGGGTCGCGCTGTTTTCATTCCTCGTGACTGCTGTTGTTGCCAGTAAGTTGTCGGCAAGCGCCAGGCAACGCGCCGTCGAAGCGATGCGCCGGCAGCGGGACATGGAGCGCCTCTACGACCTCAGCCGCGCTTTGATGCTGGTCGATAACCATTCGGCAACCGCAAGTCAGGTGGCTCACCGGATCGATCAGTTGTTCGAGGTGGAAGGTGTCGCCGTCTTCGACCGCGCGATCGATCAGATTTACCGGACGGGTTCGATTGAGCGCGTGATCTCCGATACGAAATTGAAAGACGCGGCGGTTCAACGCACAGCTTCGCGGGATCCCGCGACCAATCTGTCGATCCTGCCCTTAATTCTTGGTGGTGATCCCATCGGCAGCCTTGCCATAGTCGGTGTTTATATCTCGGACACAGCCCTGCAAGCGATTGGGAACCTCGCCGCAATTGTGATGGAGCGCGCAAAAGCCGAGGAAGCGGCGGCCCGTATGGAGGCAGCGAGACAGAATGAGGCGATCAAATCCATGATGCTCGACGCTCTGGCGCATGAATTCAAAACACCGCTCACCTCCATCAAGGCCGCGGCCTCGTCGATTCTCGACGGACGTGCCGAGGCGCAAAAAGAACTGGTCACCATTATCGAAGAAGAATCCGATCGGCTCGATTCGCTGGTGAGCGAGACGATCCGTATGGCCCGGATCGAAGCAGGGGAGCTGCGCTTAAATCGAGAATCCCATCGTGTACCGGATCTCATCGCTGCCGCATGCGCAAAGCTCAGAATCCTGCTCGAAGATCGCGACCTTCACCTCGAGGTCGAGCCGAACCTTCCGGAAGTGATCGCCGATGGGGAACTGGTGGAACTCACGATCCGCCAGCTTCTGACGAATGCGTTAAAATACGCGAGCCCGGAATCGCCGATTTTTATTCGCGCGATCGCGCAGATCGAGATGGTCCAGATCAGCGTCAAAGACGTGGGGCCCGGCATTCCCGCGAAGGATCTCTCCCACATTTTCGAGAAGTACTATCGTGTCAAAAGCAGCGGGCGCATCCCTGGAACGGGAATGGGATTGACTATCGCCCGGGACATCGTTGAAGCGCATGGCGGAGAAATCTGGGCGGAAAGCATGGAAGGGCAGGGCTCGGAATTCTTTTTCACTTTGCCCTGCGCCACCGTAGGAGACCCGATATGAGCGCCGGAAAGATTCTGGTTATCGACGATGAGCCTCAGATCCGCCGCGTCATGCGAGTCATTCTGTCTGGCGAAAATTACGAAGTGCTGGAGGCTCGCTCCGGTGACGCGGCATTGTTGCGCTTTCGCGAGTCTCTTCCGGACCTGGTGCTGCTGGATTTGAACATGCCCGGAATTAGCGGACTGGACACATGCCGCGCCATCCGCGAGAGTTCGGATGTCCCGATTATTGTTTTGACCGTCAGGCACGAAGAGGAAGAAAAAGTGGAAGCTCTCGATGCGGGCGCCGACGACTACGTCACAAAACCCTTCGGCAAAAAGGAATTGCTCGCGCGTATCCGGGCCGCTATGCGCCGTTCCCCCTCTTCACCCGCAGCCGGCCCCCGCACATTTTCGTCGGGTGAACTGGAGATCGATTTCGAAGCCCGGAAAATCCGCTCCGGAAAACGAAATGTGCGCCTCACACCGAAAGAATTCGACCTGCTGCGTTATCTCGTGGCGCATGCCGGCAAACCGGTTCCCCATCGTGAATTGTTGCAGGCGGTGTGGGGCCCGGACTACGGAGATCAGACCGATTACCTCCGCGTGTTTATCACGCATCTTCGCAAGAAGATCGAGCCGAACCCGGCGAAGCCTCAGTACATCCTGACGGATCCATGGCTGGGATATCGGTTTGAGACCCCAAACGGGGAAGATTAGCCACAAAAGGCACAAAAAGCACAAAAGGGATAAAGAACGTTTGAATCCCTTTTGTGTAACAAGGCTGTAAGTATTAGTTTTTTAGCTGGTTTTTTGGAAGAAAGCGATGAACTTCCGGGGTTGTCCGAGTTGATTCTGGGTTGGGACGTTGAATGGGGTAAGTCCCCGCCTAACTCAGGCGGGGACTTCGCTCCTCACATCTCGTGACAAACTTCGGCTGCGCCCGTGGTCTCGGTTACTACCGCTGTTGGTTGCGGCGTAGCCGGCTAAGCTTTTTGCGCCTAATCTTCTTCCTTCAGTGCCTGATCGAAATCCCGGATCAAGTCCTCCGTCGCCTCAATCCCGACCGACAACCGGATCAAGCGGTCCGAGATCCCGAGGCGTCGCCGGTCCGCCGCCGACATCCCGGAGTGGGAGGTTCGTGAAGGCCGCGTGATCAGTGTTTCAACTCCACCGAGACTTGGCGCATTGATCGGCAATGTCGTGCGGCTCATGAATCGCTGCGCGGATTCCACATCACCTTTGATTTCCAAACTGATCATTCCGCTGAATCCGTTGAATAATTCGCGGGCGCGCGCGTGACGCGGGTGACTTTCGAGGCCGGGATAATACACCTTCTCGACAGCCGGATGATTCTCGAGAAAACGCGCGATCTGAAGCGCACTCTCGTTGTGCTGTCTCATCCGCACCGCCAGCGTTTTCATTCCACGATGAAGCAGGAACGCCGCATGAGGATCCAGCGCTCCCCCTAAGCGGTCCAACCGCGGCTTCACTTTATTCACCAGTTCGCGCCGGCCGATGATCGCGCCGGCGACGATATCCGAATGTCCATTCAGATATTTCGTACAACTGTGCAGTGACAAATCAAAGCCCCATTCGGACGGCCGGAAATTCACCGGGCTCGGAAACGTATTGTCGATTAACGAGACCAGACGGTTCGTCCTGGCAAAATCCACGACGGCCTTGATATCTGGCAGGTTCAACAATGGATTGGCCATGGCCTCGATGTAAATCGCCTTGGTGTTGTTGCGGATCTGACGCTTCCAGGAGTCGGGATTATCGGCGTCGATGAAGCTGTATTCGATCCCGAAGGCCGCGAAGTCCTTCGTGACGAAATCGTGGGTTCCACCATAAAGCGACTCCTGGATCAATAAATGATCGCCCGAAGACAGCAGGGCCAGGAGTGTCGTCGAGATTGCCGCCATTCCGCTCGCAGTAACCAGTGCAGCCTCGGCGTTCTCCAAAGCCGCTAATTTGTCGTGCAGGGCAATATGGTTCGGCGTGTTGTTCAAACGGATATATTTCAAGCTGTGATAATCCGCCTGGTCGCGGTATTCAAATGTGGCCGACTGGAATATCGGAATGCTGACCGCGCCCGCAATCAACGGGTCCGGCTCGCCTGCATGGATCAGTTTGGTCTCCAAGCGATTCAAATCTTTTGCCATGTCGTAAGCATATCAACCGAGAGGGCCGTGCAGGCATGCCCTTGCGAAAGATTGCGGCGCGACGCAATATAACGCCATGGAAGTGCGCACCTATTGGAATTCACGCCGTCCCGGCATCGGTCTGAAACCCAAGCGGGAAAGCCAGCGTCCGCTGCTGCCGCAACATTCACGACATTGTCCCGTGCTCGAGGCGGGGAGCGCAGTGGGTTTTCTGGTTTATCCGCCACTCGAGCAGAACGAATCGTTTCACCTGGAATACCAGGGCGAAGGACGATATCAGTTCGTATATTTCGTCGACGTTGGAAAAGGCAAGTGGGAGCCCGTCTTCAGCGTAACGGTGTCGATGCCTATCGGCAGCATCGGCATGATGAAGGAAGACGTGGCCTTCTCCAGCAAGAAAGTTCCGATGTCGCGGGAAACGGCGCTGAGTATTTTCCGCGCGTTTGTCATTCCGGAGGATCTTGGCACGCCACCTGGCGCCATCTCATTGGCTGGCGCAACAAATTTCCAGACACCTGCCGGTTGGGACACGGTCTATACGTCGATCTTCAATATGATTGAACGTCCTGTCGCACCCATGCTGGTCGTTCGCGTAGAGACGGACTGGTATGCGCATGAGACCGAGTTCCGCTACGTGCTCCAGCCTGGCGAAGGAATTCAGGGCGCTCGCAACATGCCCATCGGTCAGGTGTTCTTCGTGCCCCGAGAAGAAATCACGATGAGGGATTGCACGGAAGAGGAATTGGCCGAGCTCAATAAATCGCGCGCCGAATTCTTCCAGGAAAAAGCCGCATCGAAGATTTCCACTCCTTACGGTCTTCAATACAGCCCGCACTATTCGCGGCAAAGCCGTACCCAGAAGTCCTGAACGAGGGAACGGAACACAAAAAGCACAAGAGCCACAAAAGGAGAAAACCTTCTTGTGCCTTTTGTGCTTCTTGTGTTCCTTCCCTGTCTTACTCCGCCTTCGCGGCGACAATTTCCAGAATCCGCTGCTCGCGCGACTGCAGGAGTCTCCCCTGCAATACGAGCGCGCGCGGATATATATATACAATCACTGCAAACTCGATCAGCGTCAGCAGCAGGTAAACCGGAACACGCGACAGCCCACCGGAGTCCTTCAGCAGGAATTCAAGGGCCACGGGCATCAACGTTGTAATCAGCGCTATCGGCAGGACAAGAAAGAAGAAGAGGAGATGAATCAGAAGTGCCACTCCCTTCGGACTGACCGGTCTCAGCGAACCCGAGGCGACAGCCGTGGGCGCCAGCATTGAGAGAAGATTCAACACAAGGCAAAACACCAGATACATGGAAACCATCTGAACGCCGGCAGCGATGAAATGGTCGAGGTGCATCGGAAAAGCAAATTGCAGCGCTGCCGTTCCAATGCCGCCCAGGGCCAGCGCGAATGGCAGCATCGCCAGGTTCTTGCCCAGAAGGATGTCGCTTCGATGCGCTCCCGCAAGAACAAATGCGCGAAACCCGCTTCGGTCGAAACCAAATTGATTTCCCACGAATTGGACCATGCCCAGCAGAACCATTCCCATGAGAGCGGCGGACATCACAGGCCGCAGGAATTCGGACGGATTGGAGTGGAGTCTCAGGAATGTCGACCCGAACACCAGAACGAAAATCACCGGCGTGAGCAGCATCATTTTTGTTTCAGGCGCCCGGGTAAATGAGCGAAACGATGCAAGCGCGATCGCGGAAGCATGCTCGGAAATGCACGGAATATGTCCTTCCAGGAATGATGCGCTCGCTTTGCGATCTGGCCGGATGCGAGCAGTCTGCGGCGTTCGGGATTTGAAGTGGCCGGTGTACAAACGCAAGGTCGTCCCATACGATCGACTCAAGCTCGCCGTTCCGATGAGGAGCAGGCCCAGCGTGGCCAGCAGCGGTGGCAGAGTTCTTCCTTCCACGAGAGTCAGAGCGCTGTACGGCAGCCAGCCCAGCGGGACAAATATATTGATCGTTGTTGCCGTCTTCTCGACTTCCTGCAATCGCGCCGTACCCGATTCGACACTTGTCGTTCCGTACTTTTTCTGGAGCGCGCGAACCTGGCGTTGATATTCCTCTTTGTCGATCTGGCGTGCGGCAAGCATTTGATCAAGCCGGATGGTCTCCTGTTGGATGATTTTCACTGCTTCGGGGCTCGGTCGCCGGTTGAAGTGGTAGAAGTTCAGGAGGTTCGGAATCTGAAAGATCAGGACGACCATCATCGTCAGGAGTGTGATGATCGTCCGCCTTCGCCGTTTGTTCTCCATCAGCGAAGCCAGCCATCCGCGCAGCTGATACGTCAATGCGGTGACCATGAGGAGAAATCCGGCCAGCACCGGGAATAGCAGAAGCATGACAGGTCCTTTGGAGACGACCAATCCTGCAGAGAGTCCGGTCATCAGCGGAAAAAACAGAGTCGTGCTCAGCGTGAAAAGCGAAACGGCATAATTGATCAGAAACACCGCCGACAGGGAAACAGGCAGGTGGAGGAACTTCTGCATCGACAGCACTTCGGATCGTTGGAGTTCGTTCACCAGCTCCAGCATCCAGAAAAACAGGAAACCGGCGGCGACTCCATCCCAGACCAGCATCACAATCGGTGCGGAGGCATTCGGTAAGATCCAAACTCCTGCTGAGAAGCCGATCGCAAACGTTACAGCGCCGGAGAATATCGAGAGGAAAGACAGGATCCACTCGATAATGATGCTGCCCGCTGCTGCGCGCTTCCTGCGGTTTGAACGGATCCGCCAGTTCAGCCACAGAAAAGTCTGGAGATGCCGCCACCAGTTCAAGGCGCGGCCTCATCGAGCCACGAGAGCTTGCGCGTCACTTCGACGTCCGCGCCGACCTTTTCCAGAAAGCGCTCTTCGAGCGAACTGCCGCGACGGAGTTCGTCGAGGGAGGTCTGTTCGACGAGCTTTCCTTTGGCAATGATTCCTACATGTGTACAGAGTCGTTCAACGATATCGAGTACGTGTGACGTTAAAAAAACCGTGGAGCCTCGGGTAACATAGCCGGTCAGCAGATCCCGGATAACCCGGGATGTGATCGCATCGACTCCCTCGAAGGGCTCATCCAGAAACAACAGGTCCGGATTCGGCAAAAGCGCCGCAGCCAGGGCGAGTTTTTTCTTCATGCCATGGGAATATTCCATGGTCAGTTTCGCTTCATCCCCTGCCAGCTCCAGCATAGGGAGCAGTTCGTCAATGCGTCCGCGAATGGTCTCCTTCGGCATCAGATACATCCGCCCGATAAACGTGAGGTGTTCGCGTGCGGTCAGGTTGTCGAAGAGAGCAAGATCTTCCGGAACAACGCCGATAAGACGCTTCGCCTCGAGCGCTTGCTGTGGATCGAGCATCCTCTTCCCGAGCACGAGAATATCGCCGCTGGATGGAGCCATCAAACCGGTCAGCATTTTGATGGTGGTGGACTTGCCTGCTCCGTTGGGACCAAGAAATCCATAGAACGTTCCCCGTTCCACCTTCAGTTCCACGCCGTTCACGGCGCAGAAACTTTCGAAGAAACGGGTTAACTGCTTCGTCTCGATGGCCAGATTCACACCGGGATTGTACGCCGGATTTGAATTCGTTAAATTCGTTCAATCGTGGCTTGTATCTAACGGTGGGCGAGTTCAGCTGTGTGCGCTGGAGATCTTTCCAGCACCGCAGCCGTGAACAGAACGAGCATGATCCAAAGAAGATCGGCGATCAGCAAATGCACGAGTTGCATCCAGATCGGCGCCAGGAGTCCGAGATTCAACAGCCCCGCGCCGATCTCTATCCCGATCAAAGCGGTCGTTACGCGGCGGAGCCGGGGCGCACGATCGACGCGCGACATCGCGATCGCGATATATGCGCCAGCGGCCGCGGCAATCAGCGGATGCAGGATTCGCAGCTTTACCAATATCGGCGATGACGGCGCAAAATCGGCCTGCATCCCTGCCAGCAGAGAGGTCACGGGGAAGAGTGTGTCGCTTAAAGCCGTCATCGCCCCGGTCACCGCGATCGCCACTGCGGCGAGAATAGCGCTGCCGAGCGCTTTTCCCGCCGCTCCCGGCCATCCGATTGCCCGATGGCCCGAAGCCCACCAGGCGGTGAGTGCCATTGCCGCGAGCATCAACAGCGTATTGATCAGATGCGCTGAAAGGTAAATGACGCGCCCGATGGAGGCATCGGTACCGACAAATTTGAACAGCACCAGCCCGGCTCCCAGCAACGCCTCCGTGAGAATGAGGACGAGCGATGCGGCGGCCGCGGGCCAGACGGCTTCTCGACGGTAGGCTCGAAAGGCCCATATTGCCATTACAAGTACCGAGAGAAATGCGATGGCCGTGGTGATGCGATGCGTGAACTCGATAACCGTCGCTATCTGTTCAGCATGGGGAATGACCGTGCCGTTGCACAACGGCCAGTGATCGCCACAGCCTTCGCCGGACCTCGAGGCGCGCACCAGCGCTCCCCACAGGATCACCAGCAGATTGAATCCGAGAACCGCCCAGGCGAATTGCGCGAAGCGCCGCATTGCTTCGATTATAGCGGACTCGCTGATTCGATGAGGTAACCTCTGCTTACAAGCAAGACGGTCGTTTGCGTCCGCAAACCCGTTATTGCCGGTCGCCGCTGGCCTCGGGAAATGCTTCGGTTGTAAGCATCCCGTAATGTTGCCGAAAGATTCGTTCCACTTCCATTTGCACCAGACGGTGTGTGGGAGACTCCAGTTTTGGACGCCCCTTTGGATCAAGCCCCCGCTGTTTGCTTTGGAGATATTCCGCGAAACGGATGCCAAACAGGCGTGCGCGTTTGTCGTTGATGTGCATCAAGTAATCGCAAACATTCGAGTAAAAAGTCGAAAAGCCAGTCGAAGTTTCCATTCAGCTAAATATCCTCAGGCCGCCTTACGCGGCGCGTTGCAGCTTTTCTGCAAAGGTGCGAACTAATTGGTGAACTTCTCTCTTTGAGCGGGACTCGCACAGCTGGATGTGCCGTTGGACGGACCTTGTGAGTTCCTTCAGGTCGTGCACACCCGACAAATCAAGGTTGCGGCCGAGCGGCGTCCGCCGCACATCTTCGAGAAACATTCGCCACTGATGCGTTTGCATTTGAGGTTCGACGACCATTTTCATAGGCCGTTCTGTGAGCAGGTGGCGTGCCGAAGTAACAGCAGTCGTAAATACTGGAAGATGCGGTAGATCATCCATTCAACGGAGCGTTTATACGGGAAAAATTCTCCTTTGCATCGCGCAACCCGGCGAATTCCACCCGCGCACCGCGGCGATGTCAGGCGCTGCTGTTTTCAGCGCGGAGCGGCGAAGAAGTTTTGCGCCGCTCCGCGGCTAGAACGCGATTCAATGCAGTGGAAGCCGAGTACCACTACGCCAGAGATCCCGATTTCAGTGCCGCTCGCGCAAAGCGAAACGTGTCTTCCAGAACCGCACACCGCACGCGCGGCATCGGTATGGAACGATCAGCCTGGACAGCAGTCTCGCAAATTGTCCTCGATGAGACCGGCGGGTGTCGGTTGCTCTGCATTTCCTACATGGCGGGTTCATTTCCAATGTACTTCACTCAGGCAAAGATCTGTTTTATCTGTCTCGGCGGCGCTTTATTACCTGGAGCCCGACAGATACTTCGTGCAAATGTGGCTGCATGTGACCCGCCAATTGTGGATGTGATGCGGGATCGGATCGAATTGAGCGCGTCTGTAGCCAAGTCCGATAATGTCTGAAGCGATGAGTTGGCGTGCATCAAATGCAGGCACGGGCTGACGGTTTCGTCTGCGTGGTCTAATTGCGGAGGAGCGGAAGCCAGGGTTTGAACCTAGACCTCTTATCTGGATGATAAGCGCTCTGGCGATTGAGCTACTCCCGCCCACATACCTGGCTACCGCATCAATCGTTCCTCTCCCGAACAATAGAAATAAACAACTTGCGCTCCGAGTGCTGTGGAATGGGTGAGCTATAGCCGCTGATAAAACAAACCGAAAAGATCTGGACGACTCAGCGCCGGGTTACGATGGGGGAAAGACCGCAGGTGAGTGGACAATGCCGTGAAACTCATGAGCGCGGCATGAAGGAAAAGGTTCGCGTGAAAGATTCGGAAGATGCCGCGGCAGCGGCGCAGGATTGCCAGGTCGTCATTGTTGGCGCGGGACCAGTGGGGCTGGGTCTCGCGATTGAACTTGGACAGCGGGGCATTCGTTGCACGCTCGTCGAGCGCTACAGTCAACCCCAGCAGATTCCCAAAGGCCAGAACCTGACGCAGCGCACGATGGAGCACTTTTATTTCTGGGGCGCGGAAAAAGCGTTGCGCGCTGCCCGAACTATTCCAGCCGACTACGGTATCGGAGGCCTCACCGCGTATGGCTCCCTGCTCGGTCCCTATACCTACGACTGGCTGCAGCGCGACCTCGTGAAACCTTTTTACTTCTCGGCCAATGAGCGCCTTCCGCAGTACGCCACCGAAGCCGTTCTGCGCCAGCGCGTCACCGAGCTGCCGGACGTCGGCACGCTCTATGGATGGAAGGCGGAGTTGCTAACCGCAACCAACGGCGGCGTGTCTGTTGAAATCTCCAAGCGGCATGGCGAGCGGCAGATTTTGCGCGCGCAATATGTGGTCGGCTGTGACGGCAGCCGTTCGCTGGTCCGCCAGCAGGCAGGCATTAGCCAGACGCTCTCGGATCACGACCGGCTGATGGTGCTGCTGGTGTTCCGGTCCACCGAACTGCACAGGCTGCTCGAACGATATCCAGGGAAGTCCTACTATAACGTCCTGCAACCGGAACTGCAGGGATACTGGAAATTCTTCGGCCGTGTCGATCTCGGCACCACGTGGTTCTTTCATGCGCCCGTGCCGCCCGGGACGACCCAAAGCAATTTCGATTTCCGCCAGTACCTGCAGGATGCCGTCGGCGGAAAATTCGACATCGAACTCGAACACATCGGGTTCTGGGACCTGCGCTTTGCGCTCGCCGACACCTATCGCGCCGGCCGCATTTTCATTGCGGGTGACGCTGCCCACAGCCACCCGCCGTATGGCGGCTACGGCGTCAATTCCGGCCTGGAGGATGCCCGGAATCTGGGCTGGAAACTTGCGGCGGCGCTGCAAGGATGGGCCGGCGCTGGATTGCTGGCTTCCTACGATGCCGAGCGGCGGCCTGTGTTTGAATCGACGATCCGCGACTTCATCGCCAGGGCCATCGAGAACGACCGGCGGTTTCTGGCCGAATTCGATCCCGAACGGGACCGGCAGGCGTTCGAGGCCGAATGGGGAAGGCGCGCCTCTGGCGCGGTGAGCGAAGTCCAGTCCTTCGAGCCGAACTATGACGGTTCGCCCATCGTTTTCGGTACCAGCGGAGCAGCAGACCACGGCGGAAGTGCGCTCGGTTCGCACAAGTTCGAGGCCCGCCCTGGTCATCATCTGGCGCCGGCCATGCTCTCTTCCAACCGCAATGTGTTCGAGTCGCTTGGCCGGGGTTTCACCTTGCTCGCCTTTTCGGCTGACGACGCCTCCATCCAGGCATTCGCCGGCGCAGCCGCCGCGCTGTCGCTGCCATTGAGCATCGTGCAGGACAGTCTCGATGGTGAGCGAGCGCGCTATGCGTCACGTCTGGTGCTTGTCCGTCCGGATCAGTTCGTCGCCTGGACTGGAGACACCGCGGATCCAGTGACTGCTTCAGGAGTTTTGCAAAGAGCGAACGGCGCCGGCGCCGGCGCCGCGTGCGTCTTGGGATAGCGCGCCGCCTGCTTCAACCGGGCGGGTATGGCTTTGACTTACGTTCCACAAAGAAAGGTGCCCTCGGACTGTTGTGATTAAAGCGTCAATAAGATTGTGACTTTGTCGCCGGTTTCTGCTTCTTCATGTTTGCTAATTTGTACACTGCATCCACCAGTGCTTCTGTGTTGAACGGTTTTGCCATGTGAACTTGAAATCCCACCGCCAGAGCCACATCACGATCGGTCGATGTCGTGTACCCGGTCAAAGCGATGGCTGGCGTTTCGTCATGAGCCCGCCGGACCTTTCCGATAAACACGTAACCGTTATCTGTGGGCAGGTCGATATCGACAACGAAAACATCGGCCCGTTCGTGCGTCAACGCCTGTATGGCCGCGACGACGGATTCGAATGTGATCACCCGCGCACCTTCCTGCTCCAGAACGAGTCGCGTCAGTTCCAGGAGATCCGGTGCATCATCGATGATGAGCACTTTTATATCGTCCAATCTTCTGCCTGGCGACTGGGTCTGCATCATCACTCCGAGACATGATTGGTTCCGAATCGCGACTAATCGACAAGACTGGTAACGCTGCAGCTACATTCGCACGGCGAATTGCTCGAGTCATGTCTCTCGTCGCAAGCGCACGGCAAATTATGAGCCCCAGGATGTATACGGTGGTCGACGCTCTTCAGAAAGTGACGCTTCGATTGAGCCGCGCGACATTACTCTCGTACGCCGTCGACGCGACCGTTTAAGCAGGCAAACTACCAAACGCAGATGAAATAAATTTAATGACTGTCTTCAACGAGTTACCGTCAGAGGCGCAAAAATATGTCAAAGCGTTAGGGAAATTTTACCTCGTCGCGCTGCGCGACTTAAGACTTTTGTCCATACCACCAATCGTTCCATTTACATCACAGCGCCGCGCGTTTTCAGCACGTCCGCGATGCCGTCCAATTCGTGTTCGATAGCGAGCTTCAGATGTTCCTCCCTCGCCGGCAGTCCCGCCTGGACCAGGCGCTCCACCGCAGCAGGATAATTCCCGCCAGGGTTC
Organism: uncultured Acidobacteriota bacterium; assembly: GCA_963738025.1. Classification (GTDB taxonomy): domain Bacteria; phylum Acidobacteriota; class Terriglobia; order 20CM-2-55-15; family 20CM-2-55-15; genus 20CM-2-55-15. Next base: position 56,152 of record CAVTWA010000029.1, read on the forward strand.
GTGAAATAGGCTGCAGAATAGACGGCGGTGTCCAACGGATTCCCTCCGTATTTATGGGTCACATCCAATCGAGCTCCGCGACCGATCAGCAAGTCCAGCATCGGCAGGTTGCCGTTACTTGCAGCGTAGAGGAGAGCAGTGGCGTCCAGATCGTCGGCTCTTGCCTCGATATCGAAGCCGGCGTCCAACAGGATCTCCACGCTCTGCAACCTGCCGGACCTGGCAAACGCTGGCAGGTACCGGTGATCCTGTTCGGTCAGCGACTGCGCGATCGACGGGTGTTGACGAAGGATCGCCTCCGCCGTGTTGGGATCGTTCTGAGCACAGGCACCGATCAACCGGTCTATTGGCGTTCGATTGTCCGTCGCGCCCCGCTGCAATAGGTAATTGACGGCCGCGCCATCGCCATTTCGCTGCGCGATCTGGACCGGCGTGAGTCCTTTGACCCGTCCTGTAAGCAACCAGTGATCGGCCGGACTCGGCCGGTTCACGTCGGCGCCATGCTCGACGAGGAGTCGAATCACTTCAATGCTGCGCTCCCGAAATAACGCCCAGTCCAGATGATTGGGATTGGTTCCATATTTCAGATAGATCCCGACAGCTCGCGGATTTTCGCCATCCAGGGCCCGGCGGATACAGTATTCTCGTGCCTCGGTTTCAATACCCGCCTCAAAGAGAAGTTCCAGACAACGGGTGTCGTTCAGCTCGGAAGCGTGATAGAGGGATTCGCCATCATTAGGATCCGCTCCCGCTTGCAACAGGATTTCTGCAACCTGAGGATTTCCGGGCTGCCGGCAGCAGCCGTACAGCGCCGAAAGCCGGCCGTTCCCTTGTTTGCCCCTGCCTGGCGCGTGGGCATACGAGTTAGGATCGGCGCCGCATTTCAGCAACAATTGCACGATCTCCTGCTGCCGCGGCCGATAACTGGCATCCCATATTCCGAACGGTGCGTGCGCCGCATAGGTAATCGGCTGCGTTTGTCGCGGTCCGCCGGTTAACAGCGCCGGTCGTGGTGTGCTTTCCACCATGGATTTCACGACTGAAACTTCTCCCAGGGCCGCCGCAACAAAGATATTCAGACCAGACAATGCTTCACGCCGGGAATAGAGTTCTGCCAGAAGCGGGTAGTTGGATTCAAAAATCGCATTCAGCAACATCACGGCGCGATCTTCTGGACTCAAGGCATGCGATTCGACATAGGCTTTGAGCCTCGGCCAGGTCTTGAACCCATACGACCTCGCGATAGCAAACTGCGCCTCCGTCAGCTTCAACACGGCCGGCGGTGCGCTCAGATGAGAAGCTATGAAGTCGCGAGCGTCCGAGTCTCCGGAATCGAATTGTTGCTTGAGAATCTTCGCTTCGTTCCTGAGGTGGTTCAGGTTGGGTGATAACGGCAGGCTTCGAAAATGCAGACCGGGTCTCTCTTCGGACATACGACCTCCAGTTCGCCTGGTGTCCGCCAAGGCAGGCATGAAGATCGTTTCAAAATTTTCTTTCGACGACTTGGGCAGAACTGAGTTCTTTTCCGCGGACAGGAGGCTGCGCCCGACAGCCAGCAGTGAGCATACTCAAATTTTCTTCTCGCATGCCAGAATGAATTCGCAGCTTTGTGTGAAAAGTGATAGCTGTCCGTTGACTGTTGTCCGGTGATTAATGCACTTGTTGCGCTGTCCAGTTGATCAATCGTCCAAGCCGGCCGGCATTTAGACAGCGCCCTGAGTCCATCAGTCATCGGATAACAGTCAACGGCAGCCGGCACTAAAAACAAAAGAGGCGGCTAGGCGTGACCAGTTTGCCCGGCACTGTTGGCAAGGGCTCGGCTGAGAAACGCTTCAACGGATTGAGCCGGACGCCCGGACAGGCGTCCGACGTCCCCGGTAACCAGGTCGAACGCGCCTGACTGCAGCGCCTGCTGGAATCGTGAAATGGCAAGAACGATAAAGGGTGGCAAGCCAGCCGCCGTCAGGCCGGATTCCAGCTGCGCCACTGAGATCGCTGAGAACTGAACGGCGGTCCGCCCTGATCTGGCGATAGTGTCGGCAACTTGCGAGGCATTCACGGATGCCGGTCCCGTAGCATGATATGTGATACCGGCATGGCCATTCGTCGAGAGAAGGCCTGCTGCCGCCGCTGCAAGATCGTCGCGAACGAGGTATGCGGCGGGCTCGCCCGCCAGCGCCGCGTATGTATGACTGGAGAGGGCGCGCTTCGCGCCATCGAGAAGGGATTCCGCGTAGATCGACATTCGCAGCAGCGTCCACGGTGCTCCCGACGTAATTAGAGCCTGTTCAGTCGCGAAATGTGTTTCCAGGATTCCATCCGGCGGTCCGGGCCGCACTCCAACAGAAGATACGTAAACAATGTGACCCACCCCTGCCGACATTGCGGCTGCGATTGCTGTCCGGTGTTGCGCCGGCCGCACATCCGGCGTGAGATCTGAGCCGGGGATAATCAGTAGCCTTTCAACACCGCTGAAAGCTTCTTCAAGCCCGGCCCGATCGTTGAAATCGCCTGCCCGCACGTTCATACCTTGCGACGAGAACGCGGCGAGCTTTTCAGGACTTCGCGTGATCGCCACGACATCGGATGCAGCCGTTCGCGCCAGAAGATGTCGAAGGACAGCCGTACCCAGTTGGCCGCTTGCACCGGTAACACCAATACGCATAGAAACTCCTTGATGAAAACTACTCGGGCGGCAGAGCCGCTGCCGCATAGTATGCCTTCGATTTGTCCAATACAAAACTAAACCTGTGGTTGCCCATTACCACATCGCTCGCCGGGAAATTTGCTGTTATCGGTGGAAAAAACTTCTGCGGTGGACACATACAAACGGCACGATGGATTGTTGCTGCCAGCGAGGTTCGTCGCTAAGTATTGCAGGATTTTAATGATTATGGAGCATACCTGCGCGGCTCAATTTGGACAGCTATATGCGATCCAGTAAGAATCTACCGCGGGTCTACTCGGCCCTTAACGTGATCGCAGGATCGATTCGAGAGGCACGCCATGCCGGAACCCAGCAAGCGGCCCCCGAAACGGCAAGCAGCAGCGCGAGCATCCCGAAGTAGGTGGCGAGGTCGAGGGGGGACACGCCGAACAGAAGGGTCGCCACGGCTTTGCCTCCCGCGACAGATCCGATTAAGCCGATTGCCGTACCGCATAATGTAAGGACTATCCCCTGCCTCACGATCAATAGGAGGATTTGGCTGGGCGACGCGCCGAGCGCCAGACGAACGCCGATCTCTCGAATGCGTTCGGCAACGCCGCCGGACAGGATGCCATAGATTCCAGCAGCGGCAAGCACGAGTGCCACGACCGCGAACACTGTCAGAACAATCATCACGAAGCGACGCTCTGCGGACGACCTTGCCAGGAGTTCGTCCATAGTGGCAACGCGGAAGATCGGCTGATCTTTGTCGATGGACCAGATTGCCTGTCGAAGCGCCATCGCCAGCGCTCCGGCATCGCCCGCGCTCCGGACGACGAGAGTCATCGCATCGTCGGCGAATCGCCATTGCGTAGGCGTTACATAAATAGCGTCCGCTTCGCTGCGCATCAGTGACACCTGTTTCACGTCTCCGACGACGCCGACGATCGTATAAAGTGGTCCGTCCTCTGGACCGATTCGCACGCGCTGCCCAATCGGATCGACCCCGGCGAATCGACGTTTCGCCAGCGACTCGCTGACCAACGCGACTCCAGGGGCGGTTGCGCGGTCGGAATCTTCGAGTAACCGCCCACGAAGCAGAGGAAGGCCCACGGTTTCGAAATATGATGGGCTCACGGCGTAGCGGAATGCGCTGCGATCCATGTCGGAGCGCTGTGCGGGATTCCTTTCCAGGTGGACGCCATACGCCTCCATATCGCCGCTCATCGGCAACTGGCTCGTGAATGCTGCCATCGTCACGCCGGAAACCCGGCGCGCTGCCTCGAGTGCGTTCTCGAAAAATTGATAGGTCGCTTCCGGGGGGTGTTTGGACATCTGCACCTTCATCGTCACCAGATGTGCCGGCCGGAATCCGGGAGAGACACTGACCAGATGTTGCATGCTCCTCAACAGCAACCCGGCACCCACCAATAGAACGAAAGCCAGCGCGACTTCCGCCACAACCAGCGTGCTGCGTATCGGACGGTGGCTGCTGGTAACCTTGCGCGTGTCTTGCTGCAAGCCGGTTTGAAGGGCATCCTTCCCCGCTTGTAGCGCGGGGAACAGGCCAAAGGCGAGTCCAACCAGAGTGGTTAAACCCAGGCTGAACGTCAGAACGGATCCGTCGATGGCGATACTCTCGGCGCGAGGCAGACCGGGCGGCCTGAACGACAACATTGTGCGGACTCCGGCTTCGGCAATGACAATGCCAAGCCCTCCGCCGATTACGGCGAGTAAAACACTCTCCGTTAAAAGCTGGCGTACCATTCGCGCTCGGCCGGCGCCCAGAGATGTGCGGAGCGCAAATTCACCCTGTCGTCGCGCGCCTCGGGCGAGCAGTAGATTGGTCACGTTGACGCATGCGATGAGCAACAGGAGGACCACGGATCCCATCATGGCAAGAAGGGCGGGACGTACCGCTGCGGTGACGTCATCCTGCAATGAGGTGACAATGAGGCCATCGTTGAACAGCTCTTTGGGATGTTCCTTCAATATCACCGGCCACAGGCCGTTCAGTTCACGCGAGGCCTGGTCCTTGTCTACTCCTGCCCGGAGCCGGGCCAGCCAGTTCAGGTGATGGCCCCAGGCGCGGCCCTCTGATATGTCGTATTGCAGCGGCGTCCAGATTTCCGCATCTGGCGCTGTGACATTCTCGAAAGTCGCGGGCATGATTCCGACAATAGAATAGATGGCGCCATCCAGGTTGACCGTGTTTCCGACAACTGCGGGATTGCTCGCGAAGCGCCGCCGCCAGAGCGCATCGCCGAGGATGACGACATTGGATCCGTTGCGCCTGTCCTCGTCCGCGTGGAAGTCCCTGCCGAGCGCCGGTGCAACACCGAGAACCTGAAAGTAGCTGCTGCTGACGCGCTGGCCCTGGAAGCGCTCCGGTTCGTTCGCGCTCGTCATCGTCGGTTGCCATGACCGGAGCGCGGCAATGGAGTCGAATGAGTGCGCGCGCTGCGCGATCTCTCGAAAAGCGCCGAATGCCCCTTCGTTGCGTCCGCCGTCGGTACGCCGGCTCCAGATCGTAATGATCCGCGAGGCGTTCGGATACGGCAGCGATTCGAAGAGGATAGGATTGACGGCGCTGAAGATCGCCGTGGCCGCGCCGATTCCAAGTGCAAGCGTGAACACCGTCACGGCCGTGAAACCGGGATTGGCGCGCAAGTGGCGCAGCGCGAAGCGAAGGTCTGCGAACAAGGCTTCAACCGTGTTTTCCCAACCATGCTCTCGTACTTCTTCGCGGATGCTGGAGACAGCGCCGCACTCCAGACGCGCGGCGCGCCTCGCCTCTTCCGGGGAGAGTCCCCGGGCAATGAACTCCTCGGTCGTTTGATCGACGTAGTGTTGCGCTTCCTCGCTGAGGTCCTGATCCGAGGCAGCCCGTGCGGTGAGGATGCGCAAACCGTGTGTGAGGTGGCGCCAGATCGACATGAGTTCAGCCCTCGTACTTCAGGAGCCGCGCCACCGCGCCTGCCCGCCGCGTCCAGTCGGTGGTTTCGATTTCGAACTGCTTCCGGCCCGCTCGCGTAAGCGAATAGAACTTCGCCCGCCGCGAGTTGTCCGTCTCACGCCATTCGGAGTCCAGCCAGCCCGCGCGCTCGAGCCGCTGGAAGGCGGTGAGCAGGGAACCCGGATTCACTTTGAACACGCCGCGCGAAACCTGTTCGATCCGTCGGGCGATGCCAAAGCCATGCATGGGCTCGAGGCTGACGGCCTTGAGAATAAGCATGTCGAGCGTGCCTTGAATAACGTCGGTATTGGGTAGATCCATGACGCAAAGTTAAGCCACTCTCATCTTGATTGTCAAGATATGATGATCAAGATGGATGCGATGTAAACCTGGTTTGGCTGTAAGGTTGGTGGACCAGTCCCAGCCTAAGTTAGGCGGGGATCCTTCGCGCAGCGAAGGCGGGGCGGTCTGTTCAAAGTTCGCGCGCAGCGCGCTCCTCGTGAATTTCCGCGAAGCGCTCCTTATTGATCGGTGCGCTTCGCGAACATCTATAGGGAAGCTTCGCGACTTTGAACAGACCGCCCCCGTCCGCGCTTCGCGCAGCCTCCCCGCCTAACTTAGGCGGGGACTGCAGACGCGATAACCGCGGCATCCATTCTTGTTCTGGACAATTCTGTTGTAAAACAGCTTGGATTGACGCTGAAAATTATCAGACGCACCTCACTACTCGCCGAAAGCTGTTCAGCGTTTACGAAATCCGGCCGTCCCAGCCCCCGCCAAGGGCCTGAATCAGCGACACGCTGGCGAGCATGCGACGCGTCAGGATGTCTGTCGCCGCTCGCTCGTTCTGCAGGTTCGCCGTCTGTGATGTGATCACCTGAAGATAGCTGTTTATTCCGCCGCGATACTGATGCGTCGAAATATCCAACGATTGTTGCGCGGCTTTGACGGCGCGATCGGTGTCGGTGGCTTCGTCCGCGAGGATTCGCATGTCGGATAAACCATCTTCTGCCTGTTGAAGTGCCGTGAGCACAGTCTGCCGGTAGCGCGCGACGGTTTCATCGTAGGACGCTTCGGTCTGCTTGACCTGGGCGCGGCGCTTGCCGCCGTCGAAGATCGTCTCGAGTCACCTGAGGTCCGAGCGACCAGAACGTTGTGGGAGCGGTAAGCAGCGTCGTCAATTCCGACGCCACACTGCCGCTCAATGTCAGCGACGGAAAGAATGCGCTCTTCGCGACGCCGATCTGCTCGTTCGCTGCGGCAACCTGCCGTTCGGCGGCCGCGATATCCGGACGCCGCTCCAGCAGACTCGATGGCAGGCCGACGGAAACGACAGGAGGCGGCGCCTGTCTGGTGGCGATCGAAATCGACAATTCCGAAGGAGGCTTGCCGGTCAGCACTGCGATGGCATGTTCGAATTGCGCACGTTGCACTCCGAGATCCGTCAACTGAGCACGAACTGTTTCCAACTGCGTTTCAGCCAGCGACACGTCGCCCATCGTCGAGATGCCGCCAGAGTAGCGGTTCTTCGTCAGCTGGAGGTACTGTTCGTATGATTTAATGGCTGTGCCGAGCAGTTGTGCCTGCGCTTCGAGACCCTGGGCCTGAAAGTAGTCCTCGGCAAGCTCCGCCTGATAAAGCAGCGTTGCGTTCTGCAAATCGGCTGCCGAAGCCTGGGCAATATCCGAATTCGCCCGCACCGTGCGCCGGATGCCTCCCCAGATATCGACCGAATATGCGGCTCCGATCGGTATGGCGTAGGACTGTTTCGCCGTGAGATTTCCGCTCTGGGAAACGGTGCCGGAGGGACCCGCGCTCGCGGTCGGGAACAGTTGCGACCTGGCGATACTGACGGCGGCCTGAGCCTCGCGGAACTGAGCTTCTGCCGCGAGCACGTTCTGATTCGAAATGCTGATCTGATCTTCGAGCGCGTTCAACTGGGGGTCGTTGTAGACCGTCCACCATTTTCCGCGCACGGCTGCGTCGTCCGGTTGAGCCTCTTTCCATCCGGCAGGCAGTTCCTCTTTGAAGGCCAGAGGCATCTGGACCACCGGACGAGCATATTTCGGACCGACCATGCAGGAATTCAAAGCGAGCAGCAAACCAAGAGCGGCGAATTTGACACGATTATTCATAACGTAGAGCCTCGATAGGATCCAGAAAGGCAGCCTTACGCGCGGGGTAATAGCCAAAGAAAACTCCCACGAGCGCAGAAAATAAAAATGCCAGAGCGATAGCGAGCATGCTGACGGTGGTAGACCATTGTGCGAAGTATGAGATCAGTACGGAGGCCGCCAAACCCAGCGCGATGCCGATGATTCCGCCGAGCAGTGACAGTGTGACGGCTTCGACCAGGAATTGCAGCAGGATATCGCGAGTCTTCGCGCCAACGGCCTGGCGCAGGCCGATTTCGCGAGTCCGTTCGGTGACGGAGACCAGCATGATGTTCATAATTCCGATGCCGCCGACGATCAGCGAGACGGATGCGATCGCGCCCAGCAGAATCGACATGACCTGCGCGGATGTTTCCTGCGCCTGGAAGACTTCGGTGAGATTGCGGACTGTGAAATCGTCGTCTGCTCCCGGCTCGATCTTGTGCCGTTCGCGCAGAAGGGCCTCGACTTCCTGCATCGCCTGGTCCATTGCCTGCGGGCTGATCGCCTGCACCATCACCTGACCGACGGCTTTCGCGTTCGCTTTATTGGCGCCAATGACTTTTTGTGTCGCGGTGGAAATGGGAAGCAGAATGATGTCGTCCTGGTCTTGTCCTGTCGGCGATTGACCTTTTGGCGTCAGAACGCCCGCGACGGTGAAGGGCACGTTCTTGATGATGACCGTCTGGCCGGTCGGATCGCCATCGCCGAACAGGTTTTTCGCCACGGTTTCACCGAGAACAGCGGTTTTTGCGGCCGAATCGACATCCTGTGTGGTGAAGAAGTCGCCGGACATCATGGTGTAATCACGAAGCGTGACGTAATCGGGTGTCACGCCCTGAACCGTCGTCGCCCAATTGTTGCTTCCGTAGACGGCCTGAACGCCGCCGCGTACGGTGGGCGCTGCCACTGCGACGGACGGACAATCGATAGAGATGGCTTTGGCGTCGTCTTGAGTCAGGCTGGCAACCGCGCCGGAACCCAGCCGGACGCCGTTGCTGCTGACGCTGCCCGGCAGCACAATGATCAGATTGCTTCCGATGCTGCGGATCTGCTCCTGTATGCGTTCGGTGGCTCCAGAGCCGACTCCGACCATCGCGATTACGGCCGCAACGCCGATGATAATGCCGAGCATCGTGAGGGCGGAACGCATGCGATTCACCTTCAGCGCGCGGAGTGCGATTCGGTTGCTTCCAACGATTCTATTCATGACCGACTCCCTTCTACGTCTGCTCGACCGGTACCAGCTTCAGATCCTCGGCGGCATCGCGCGGATGGTCGAGCCGCTCGTCCAGCTGCAGCCGTCCGTCTTTGAAATGGATATTCCTGCTGCTGTAGGCGGCGATTTCGGGATCATGCGTCACCACAATCACGGTGATACCCTGTTCGCGGTTCAGCTTCTGGAGGATTGCGATGATTTCCAGACCTGTCCGGGAATCCAGCGCACCTGTCGGTTCGTCTGCGAGAACAATACTGGGATTGTTAACGAGGGCGCGCGCGATGGCGACGCGCTGCTGCTGGCCGCCGGAAAGCTGGCTGGGCTGGTGATCTTCGCGGCCGGCGAGTCCGACAGCAACTAATGCTTTTCCCGCCCGCTGGTGGCGCTCGCGGTCGGGAACGTCCGTGTACATCAACGGCAGTTCGACGTTTTCCAGCGCGCTGGTGCGCGCCAGCAGGTTGAATTGCTGGAAGACGAATCCGATTTTCCTGTTACGGATCTCGGCAAGTTCGTCGCGTTGCAGCTGCGCCACGCTGATGCCGTCCAGGATGTATGTGCCGGAGGTCGGCTTGTCGAGGCAGCCGAGGATGTTCATCAGCGTCGATTTGCCGGAACCGGATGGTCCCATGATCGAAACGAAGTCACCGCGCTCGATCTGGAAAGAGATGCCTTTGAGGACATGGACCGGCACTTCGCCGAGTTTGTAATCTTTCACCAGGTCTTTGATTTCAATTACCGATGCCATATGTCACCTAAAATCCCGGGCCGCGTCCACGACCTGCGCCCGGCTGCGGAGCGGAGTTCGTAGCGGACGAATGGCTGGCGTTGCCCAACGCGGCGACGATCACGGGGTCACCGTCTTTGAGGTTTCCGCCTGTGATTTCGGTGAACGTTCCGTCGGTTTCCCCCGTTGTGACGACAACCCGTTGCTCGTGCTTGTTGGCGTCCATGGTCCAGACCGCCTTCTCTGGCGCTGCCCCTTTACTCCTTTGCGAGGCACCCGCGGGCGCGGTGGTTTCCGAAGCGGGTTGATAGCGCAACGCAGAATTCGGAACTCTCAAGACATCCTTACGCTGGCTGACGACGATCTTCACGTTCGCGGTCATACCGGGGAATAGCGCCAGATCTTCATTCGAAACGCCGATAACGGCGTCGTAGGTGATCACGTTGGCCACGTTGATTGGCGCCTTGCGGATCGACGTCACCACTCCCTTGAATACGCGACCCGGATAAGCGTCCACCGTAAATGTTGCCGGCTGGCCGACCTGAATGCGGCCGACATCCGCTTCGGAGACATTGGTGTCCACCTGCATCTTCGCCAGGTCTTGCGCAATCTGAAATAGAGTCGGCGCCGAGAGGCTCGCCGCAACGGTTTGTCCGACGTCGACATTACGCGCGACCACCACACCGTCCACCGGTGCGATGATTTTAGTGTGCTCGAGGTCGAGCTTCGCCGCCTGGAGCGCGGCGGCAGACTCCTTGACCTGCGCTTCATTCGTCACCACCAGGGATTTTCCGACGTCCAACTGGGCCTGCGCGGCCTTGACGGCTTCCTCTGCGGCATGCTGCTGCGCGACGACAGCATCAACTTCGGCGACCGCGGACTTGTACGTTGTCTGTGCAGTTTCCAGGTCCTCCTTGGAATCGGAGCCGTCGGCGACCAGCGTCACGCGGCGATCGACTTTGCTTTTGGCGTCGTCTACCGCAGCCTGCGCCTTGACCACATTTGCCTTGGCAGCGGCAAGCGAAGATGTGGCGGACTGAATGTTCGCTAGAGCCTGCTGTTCCACCGCCTCGGCGTTCGCGACGGACCCGTGTGCGGCATCGAGGCTTGCCTGGGCCTGATCGACTTTCGCCTGAAACGGCGCCGGATCGATACGGGCGATCAACTCGCCTTTCGTCACCTTGGTGTTGAAGTCCGCAGATAGAGCCACAACTGTGCCCGATACCTGGGACCCCACCTGAACATTAACCACGGCATTGGGATTTCCGGTGGCGGAAACGGCAACGTTCACGTCTCCATGTTGTGCGGGGGCTGTACGGTATTGAACGTCGCGGCCTCTGAACGACCAGGCTGCGAGCGCGACCGTCAGACCAACCCCAGCGACTAAGATCAGGATGATTTTGTTCTTCTTGCGCATACCCTTGTAGACGAGGACAGAGTAAAGGGCTGATTCAGCCCGTGTAATGGTTCTGTAAAGTTTGGTCCGCGATTGTTAAGGAAATGTAAGGCCACAAAGAGTGGGGTTAAGATGAAATCGTGGTCTCCGATTCCTACGAGGCGCAGCGAACATCCGTTCTTGTCGTAGATGACGACAAGAAGCTCTGCCGGCTGATCAAGGACTACCTCGAGCCTCTTGGCTACGATGTCGCCACGGCAAACACCGGCAAAGAGGGCCTGGAAAAGGCGCTTTCGGGGAAGTTCGATGCCGTCATTCTCGACGTTATGATGCCGGAAATGGATGGCCTGGAAGTGCTCCGCCGGCTTGCGCGCCGCCTCGACCATTCCCGTCCTGATGCTCACCGGCCTGGGTGAAGAAGCAGATCGCATCGTCGGGCTGGAAATGGGCGCCGACGATTATTTACCCAAGACCTTCTCGACGCGCGAATTGCTGGCGCGGCTTCGCGCCGTGATCCGGCGATCGCGAGTAACCGCGGCCAGGAGCGTCCCGTCTGATGAAACCGACGAACAGGCGGCCGTTGTCGTTGGCGGCCTCCGTATCGAGCCGTCATCGCGTAGCGCAACGCTCGCCGGCGTGTCTGTTTCGCTGACGGCAGTGGAGTTCGACCTCCTGCTCGCGCTGGCGCGCACGCCCGGCCGGGTGAAATCGCGCGAACAGCTTTTGCTGGAAGTGGCCGACCGCGATTTTGAGGCCTTCGATCGGTCCATCGACGTCCACATATCGTCTCTCCGGCGGAAACTTGGCGACGATGCAAAATCACCGCGCTGGGTGCAGACCGTGCGTTCCATTGGCTATCGACTGATGAAACCCGACTCGGAGGCGCCGCAATGAAACCGGCGGCGTCGCTGACCTCGAAAATCACGTTGCTGGCGCTGCTCACGCTTGTTTTGTTGACGAGCTTTCTGCTTATCTTTGCGGCCGTTCAGTTCCGCATCAGTCCGACCAATTTCATCGTGGCGCCGGCGCTGAATCACATCACATCGGTTGCCGGCGACGTTGCCCAGGATCTCGCCGAAACGCCGGCGGGATCGCGGACCGAATTGCTTTCGCGTTTATCGAAGGATTATGGGGTCGAGTTCTATCTGGTTGATGTCGACGGCCACAGCCTGACGGGAGCCCCCGTCAATCTGCCGCCGGCGATCCGGATTGAAATCAGCCAGAAGATTCAACAGCTGCGCGAAGACGCAGCGCGAAGGGCGGGGGGATCGGGACGAGTTGGACCTGCCGGACTTGTCATTGGGCCCTGGCGCGTCGACGCCATATTCCGAAAAAAAACCGACAACCCGTCAGAGTACTGGGTCGGTGTGCCGATGCGTGTTCGCAGCGCCGACAATCCGGAGCCTTCTACAGGGTTTCTCGTGCTGATGTCGGATTCCCTTATAGGAAATCAGTTTTTCTTCGATCCCAAACCCTGGATTGCGCTGACCCTGGCATTGACGGTTCTCTTCGTCATTATCTGGTTGCCATGGATTCGCAGTTTGACTCACGCGATTTCGCAAATGAAAGACGCCACGAGCCGGATCGCAGAGGGACAGTTCGAAATCCAACTGAAGGTTAAACGATCGGATGAAGTCGGACATCTCGCTTCGTCGATCAATCGCATGAGCACACAACTCGCCCGCTTTGTGAAAGGACAGAAGCGGTTCCTGGCGGATGTGGCGCATGAGTTGTGCGCTCCCACCGCCAGGATGCAAGTTGCGCTCGGCATCCTCGAACGCCGCGCCGATGAAGGCACGTTGGAATATGTAGCGGACATCACCGACGACGTTCGACATATGTCGGAGTTGATCGCCGAGCTGTTGTCGTTTTCAAAGGCGGAGATGCAAATTACCAGCACGGAAATAACGCGCGTCGATGTGGCAGACACGGTCCGGCGGGTCGTGGAACTGGAACGAACGCCGGATGCGGTCATCGACACATCGGTGCCGCAGGACCTCGAGGTACTGGCAAATCCCGATTACCTGTTCCGTGCGCTCTCGAATCTCGTTCGCAATGCGATTTTCTACGCGGGCCAGGCGGGCCCGATTTCAGTTGTGGCCCGAAGCGAGGACGGCGAAGCGGTGGTCACCGTTGCCGATCGTGGCCCGGGCGTGCCGGACAGCGCGCTCGAGGACGTTTTTACACCGTTCTTTCGACTCGAGGCCTCGCGCAACAGGGATTCCGGCGGAACAGGCCTGGGCCTCGCGATTGTGAAAGCGTCTGTTGAGGCTTGCAAAGGAACCGTCCGTGCCCGTAATCGCCGGCCGGCCGGTCTTGAAGTGGAGATCCGGCTGAAGATGCCTGCCTCGGCGAGCTGAGTGTTTCACATTGGTGAATCAGCGCGTGAAATGAACCCCTGAATTGTTCTGAAAGACTTTTCGGCTTAAGATACCCGGCGAACCGACTCCAAAAACTCAGGGAGGGTAATTACGATGCGTTTGCGATCGGCGATCGCCCTTAGCGTGGCGCTGCTTTTCATTTCAGGATCAAAGGGGTTTACGCAGAATTTCTCACGTGGCATCACTGCCAGATATCGCATCAGTTCGAATGTCACTTATCTCAAATCGGGCGCCTGGGAAGGGAAGATGGATATTTACTCCCGGCCTGATGCCGGCCCCCAGCCCACATTGATATGGATGCACGGCGGTGGAATGCCGGACGGAACAAAGGATGGTCAACTGTTCGCGCTGATGCCGTATCTCGAGTCCGGTTGGAATGTGATCAATCTCGAGCATCGCTATCCTGGAGTCACCTTGGCTCCGGCGGCCCTTCAGAATTGCTGGTGCGCCCTGCGCTGGGTTGTCCACAACGCGCCGATGTATGGATTCGACACCACAAAGCTCGTTATTTCCGGAGCATCGTCAGGTTCATGGTTTGCGCTGGCGGCTGCGATGACGCCGCGGCCAGAGCACTGGGACGAAGCGTGTCCCGGCAACGAGGACGCCAAAGTAGCGGCGGTTGTAAATTGGTATGGCATCTGGGATTTTGCCGACCTCCTGCAGGGACCCAATCAAAAACCATACGCTGCGGGCTGGGTTCAAAATCTTCCGAACCCGTTAGACATCGCGCGAATGCTTGCCCCTGCCGTGACCGTGTCAACCCCTCCGACAATTTCCATTCACGGCGATGCCGATCCTACAGTTCCTTACACACAGTCCGTACGATTGCATGAAGCATTGAAAAGAGCGCACGTGAAGGAACAGATGATTACCATAGCGGGCGGCAAACATGGCGGGTTTACCCGCGCAGAGAACGAAACGGCATTCGCTGCCATCGAGGTGTTTTTGAAGAACCAGGGTTTGTGGCCGACGAAGTGACGGCAAGTCAATTTTCCCACTATGAAAGAGAGAGGACTATGTGCGAAAGATGACAGTTCCGCTGGCATACACAGCTGCTGGATGTCTGCTGGCCCTGGTGGTGATGTCGATCACGACTGACCCGCTTCACAGCTATGCGCAGGAGCGCGCGGCCGGCAGCTATGCCGAGGATCGCGCGTCGATCGAGGACCTGCAGGCGCGATATCTCTTCGCGCTCGATTTCCATGATCCCGATCTCTATGTTTCGACATTTACCGAGGACGGTGTGCTGGATTATGGCAGCGGCGATGTCAAGGGCCGGCAGGCGATCAAGGATGTGATTGCCAGGATGCCGAGTCCTTCTCCAGTTGCAGGAAAACGCGCCGCAGCGGCCCGCCACAATATCTCGAACAGTGTCATCAAAGTGGACGGCAACAAGGCGGTCGGCCGGTCGTATTGGTTCCATTATTCCAACGACAATCCGGATCGCCGCAACGTCTTCGATGGATTCGGCCATTACGAAGACGAACTGGTCAAGGTCAACGGCAAGTGGCTTTTCACAAAGCGGAAGATCTACAACGAAGGCCGTGACGAATGGGCATACAAGGGCGGTAAGAATCCGGCCTGGTAGTTCAATCGCTCAGGCCATCCACACTCTGAGCAACTGGAGGCAACCGATGGCCCACGTGGCCACAGCCGCCAGTTTCGGGATGCTGAGCTGAATCGGACGCCCATCCAGACATTTGACCTCGAGTACTTGCGTTTCGTTGGACAGATCGGGAAGCTTCAGGGCGGATCCGATACCCGCGCAGTAGATGCACGCGTCAAACGGTCCTTCTTCGACGAGAAGACGACTGAGGAGTTTCCGATATTGGGGTGACGCGACGTCCTGGATTTCGTGTCGAAGGATTGGTCCTGACAAAGGACTTCGGCTCCGGGATACACCGACGACCCGGTCCCCCCGTTCGACGAGGATCTTTGTCACGGCGGCTCCAATACCATCCGAATTTCCGATAATCAAAATACGTCTGGACATGGATCGAAAGAATAGCCCAAAACAAAACGTTGTAAGACATCGGCCGATCATTCGTAGAAGATTCGGGGGCAAAGGTATATGAGGCGAATTGTTCTGATTCTTTTCTTGATACTGGTCGGCATGACGGCGATTTCCGGTAAAACGCCCCAATCGAAACTCGCTTTTGAAGTTACTTCCGTTAAGCCCTACTCGGAAGGCAGTCCTGATCCAGCTGACTTTTCCGGTTTCCTGAGTCATCCCGGCGGGCATTTCCGTGTTGCGGGCGTGGACCTGAAGATGTTGCTCACCTATGCGTATCGTCTGCGCGACGAACAGATCGTGGGAGGTCCGGCATGGATTTCATCTGCGTTATGGGAGGTATCTGCCAAAGCGGAAGATTCCAGTATTCCCGCGACGCCGGCGACGTTTGATCCCGCAGTACCAGACGCGATGGCCGTTATGGTTCAGGCACTGATTGAAGATCGGTTCCATCTCAGATCGCATCGTGAAGTTAAAGAACTCCCGACCTACGATCTGGTCATTAACAAAGGTGGGCAGAAGATTCAAAAGTCCAGTGACCAGACTCGGTCCATCCCGGAACAGCCGGCCAGTAATCGGTCGCAGTCTCCTCCGCGCGGTGCGCTCAACATGTCCAACGGTCCCTCGGGCTCGACGCTGCAAGGAAAGGCGGTCCCCTTGTCATACCTCGCGAATGGGCTGGCGATTTCGCTTCGACGAGCCGTAGTGGACAGGACAAATCTGAAGGGCCTCTATGACTTCAAGCTGCAATGGGCTCAGGATCCGATGATGTCGGGGATCAATACGCCCGGAGCAGCCGTCGGCTCTGCCGGGCCTTCGATCTTCACCGCTATTCAAGAACAACTTGGTCTTAAACTTCAAAGTTCTAAAGGGCCGGTTGAGGTGCTTGTGATCGATTCGGTAAGCAAGCCTTCCGAGAACTAGGGCTGCTGCCCGATGAGGAAAGCAGAAAGGCGAGCGACGATGAAGACGGAATTGCTGCGATTCAATGGCGCTGTCGAGCGGGATCCCGCCATCGATGCGTGGATGAAAGAGCATGCGGGTGAATTGGGAGCCATCGCGTACCAGTGGTTTGAGGTGATGCGAAAGTGCGGGGACGAAGTGCGGGAGCTTTTTCATGACGGTTGTCCGGTCGCATGTTTGGGAGATGCGCCCTTCGCCTACGTGAATGTATTTACTTCGCACGTCAACGTGGGCTTCTTTCAAGGTGCAGGACTGCCGGATCCAGCCCGTTTGTTGCAAGGTAGCGGCAAGTTCATGCGCCATGTGAAGCTGAAACCGGGAATACCCACAAACACCGCAGCCCTGAGCAGGCTCATCGATACGGCGTACGCCGATATAAAGGCGCGTGTCGAAAACGGCTAGCTTTGTTGTGTACCTCCGGGTCAGGCCTTGCGGCCAGCAGTCCGGATTTTAAAGTTGTGGGCGTGGTGGCGTTCCGCAGTCAGGACTTGCAAAGTCCGGAGTGCGGATTGGTTTCCAAGTTCAAGGTCGTAGCACGCGTGATAACTGTCAAGGCGTCGTGATAACTGTCAAAGGCGTCTGACAACTATCATGCGGGCTTTGATAACTGTCAAAGGCGTCGTGACAACTATCACGCGGGCTTTGATAACTGTCAAAGGCGTCGTGACAACTATCACGCGGGCTTTGATAACTGTCAAAGGCGTCGTGACAACTATCACGCGGGCTTTGATAACTATCAAAGGCGTCGTGACAACTGTCACCCGTAGTGTGATAACTATCGCGCGTTCTTTCCGGTTCGCGACGCTGCAACGGACTACTTTGCGATTTGCAAAAAACTGGTTTCGGCCGCCACGCGTTCGCTTTTGTGTCGCAATAAGTCGCTCCGAATCAGCGATTTACAAAAACTCTTCAGTCGCTTTTCGTTCGCTGGGGATTTATAAAAGTATGGGCCACTCAAAAGAGGCCAATCCAGGCCGCGGGAGGGACACACCGATCCTTCCGCGGGCCGTTCCCGGCCCGCACGTTGAATAGACCGGACTGCAGTAGCCTGACGCCGCGCACATGTTTCCCGGATATGTTTGTTGTCGGTCTTTCTCCTATTTGTTTTAGATCTTTCGCCGTTTAGAATCCGGCGCCCCCGTGTTTTCCGTGGAGTAAACCGATGCCCAGGTTTTCAGTCGGCGACAGGGTTGAAAGAATTGGTTCTCTTATCCCTGGATACATGCGGAATGGTGTGATTATTCGCATCATACCGAATAAATTCGGCTTGGACCGATTCACGGAATACGAGGTTAGCTTCGAGCAAAATCAAATTGCGATTTGTTATGAGACGCAACTTCGTTTGATGCCCGCCGGTGCGGACCCGGCTTGTTCGGCTTGATTGCCTCGTGACAACTCTCAGTTCTGCACCCGTACGTGAAACACCGCAGGTGAAACATATCACTTTTGCCTGTGGCCCAAGTTGCCGCATCGCCAACGATTTGACGTCGGCTGTGCCTCTATACCTCACTTCTTAAATTTGCTTTTGCGGTGGTTTGCCGCACGACATATCGACGAAGCTCCTGTTCACACTCCAGATGATATCGAACATGCGTCGGCCAGCCGGAATTGTGCAGCAGGACTGCCTGCTGATAGGCAAAAATCATGCCTTTCAGGCGGTGCACGTTTGTGGCGTCGATGATTCGCTGCGCTTCGAAAATTAAACGTTGATCCAATTCGATCATCGCGGCCGCTCAGTCCGTTGCGCGTTCGATCACAGCGACGCCGATGTCGCGCAGTATCTCTCGCAGCGGTTTTTCCTGGGAGGACGTGCATTCGATACGAACGATCAGCTGAGGGCCATGCTGCTCTTCCTGGTAAGTGACCTTGAACGGGAGCGCCGGCAGGCGCTGCCGAAGCCGTTCGGACTGAGGCTCGCTAAGGAGGGCGCGGAGGTGGACCTCGAGCTTCACGACGCTTTCTGACCCTTCGTTTTTGCGCGAGCGCGGCTTCGCGCGACTTCAAGAATGGCCTTGGAAAATACCGCAACACACACTGTACAGTCCTGCATATGTTCCAATTCGGTCTGCTCGAGCCGAAGATCGTTCTCGGCAATAGTCAGCAGCCTGCGTTGTTCGATATGCGGTGTGCGTTCCATTTTCAGACGGATTATCGACGAAGGTTCAGGGGGGCTGCCATCAGGGAAAGCCTGAGAATTGACAAAAAGAACCCTGAGTCATTCACCCTGCCGCCGTAGTTCCTGAAGAATCTGGCCCCGCCGTTGCCGCGTAGCGTTCGACGATCTCCGCAAGTTGATCGGGCATTATCGGCTTGGCGATGCAGTCGTTGCAGCCGGCAGCAATCGCATCTTCTCTTGTCTGTCCGCTGTAGATTGCGGTAATCGCGATAATGGGGAGATGTTGAAATCCTTCGATGGCCCGCAGGGCTCTGGCGCTAAGCAGCCCATCAATGAACGGCATCCGGATGTCCATCAGGATCAGATCCGGTTTCTCCTTCAGAGCAATGTCGATGGCGCTGCGGCCGTTGTCTGCTTCGCAGACTTCATGGCCGACCGATTGCAACATAGCTCGGAGCAACAACCGTGTTTCGTCCGTATCATCGACGATCAATATTCGCATCGTTATCGATTTCCTGCCGTGAAGGTTCCGGGTCAGAAATTGGACCCGGAATTGTAACGCCCCATACGGTTCGATAACAGTACGTTAGCGTACCTAAGGCGGTTTTTGTGAGGTTGATCTTCCCTCAGGCAGCGTTATCTGGCGGCTTTTCAAGCTCAGGAGGCGGCGGCAGGCGGGGTCTATGACCGCGCGGCTTTTAGCTGATTTTACGAAAGCCTTGCGGTCATAGAAGAGAGGTTGGGTCCTACGCTGCGGGAATTTTCAATTCCTGACCCACTTGTATCTTGTTGGGGTCGTTGAGTTGATCCTTATTGGCCTCGAATATTTTCAGATAGTCGTTTGCTGACCCATAAAAATGCTGGCTGATTTTGGACAGCGTATCGCCGGCCTTCACGGTATACAAACGGACATTCGATGTCGGCTGCTGTTGCGGTTGCGTCTGCGTTTGCGACCGCGGCTGTTGCTGTTGCAAGGACGTGTCGACAGGAAAATCTGCAGCGATGTCGTCGGCCGACGGGTTCACGCGTTTGATCGCATCCCACACCCTGTTGGCCGCCTCCTGCGACGGAGCGATTCCCTTGATGAACAGTTTGCCGTCCTGCTGGTGAAGATTTTTAACACTCACCTGTTCGCTCTGAATAATGTCCAGCACAGATTGATACTTGGACTTTTGTTCTTCGAAAGAAGCCATGTATGCCTCCGAATGTAAAAGAGTCTATGAAGTTAGTATAGATGATGCGTTTCGGGCAGGTCCGTCAGCGTTGTTCTCATGCGGCTGTGGGCGTTATTCACGTCGAAACGATGAAATCCCCAGGCGGCAGCCGGCCTGACGATAACTTTCATGTTTTTCTAGAACATGCACCGGCGGCGATTGCCATGTTCGATCGCGATATGCGTACATCGCATACAGCCGCAGATAGCTGCAGGACTTCAACCTCACCGGCGAAGTACTCGGCCAGCCCGCATTATGACGTTTTCCGGGAGATTCCGTGCGGACGGCTCATTCAACTGGGGTCAAATGTCCTCCTCGCCGCTGGACCGCAGCCGATACTCCCGTGTGACAGGCTGCAAGCCTTGTTCGGCAAAAATCTTACCTTCTTCTCAGCGACTTTTTAAGCCGCCCCGGTCTAAGTTGGAATTGCATGAGTCCTGGCAAGATTCTGATCGTCGACGATGATCCACAGATCCGGCGCGTGTTGAAGGTGATTTTGTCGGGGGGACGCTACGAACTTAGCGAAGCCCGTTCCGGAGAATCCGCCCTTTGCAGTTGCGGGCGTTGCTTCCAGATCTTGTACTCCTGGACCTGAACATGCCCGGGATGGGTGGCTTGCAGACGTGCCGCGCACTCCGATCTGCTCCGCGCGCGCCTGGTCCGAAGCAAGACGCCGGCCAAGAAGAAAATCCAGGACAGGCATGTCCCGCCGATTCTGCCATAGTTCGCGCGCCGATCAAGGCACTTCGCGCACTGGGTTTAGGAAAATATGATTGCCGTCCGTACTTTTTATGACTTTTTCATAGTTCATGAGCGGCACATGGATTCTCGAAGAATTTGCGGGTTTCATAATGGAGCGAAGCGAAAGCGGCAGGCTCATCCGAATAAATCTTCGACGATGACGAGAGCTTCTGGCTCGCCACTCACGTCAAGGCGTATGGTCTTCGCGTTCTCAGTCAGATCGAAGTTCAAGAATCTGCAACACTGCCGCTCTAATTCGACCATTCGGCGGACGTCCCTAACCCGGTCTCTCATGAACATTGGGCCGGAGTGGATAAGCCACGGATTGAACGGATTTAACGGATGGGCGCATTCACAGACTGTTAACGCGCCCATCCGTTAAATCCGTTCAATCCGTGGCTTATCCACTCCGTGGCAAAACTCATGAGAACTTCAGGCTAAGCGTCGTTGAGTCATTCGCGAATTCATACCGGTACCCCTCCGGTATACGGCTTCTGCCAAGTATAGCTTTGCGGACTGATGCAAGAACTGTCGAATGTCGCGGCTTCGGGTCTATAGGCTGCCGAACTCAGAGCATCGAGGCCAAAAATCGGAATTCCGGCTGCAACTCCGATCTCCTCTGCGCGGGCCTGGTCCGAAGCGAGACGCCGGCCAAGAAGAAAGTCCAGGACTTTCATGTTCCGCCGATTCTGCCATGGCTTGCGCGCCGATGAAAGCACTTCGCGCGCTGGGTTTAGCGGGACCTGATTGCACTATAATTGCCGAGGTCATGAATGCGGAACCTGTGCTCGCGCAAATCGCGGCGACATTTCGGGATTGTCGTCTCGAAGCCATTCTGGTCGGCAATGCCGCCGCCGCACTCCAGGGCGCTCCGGTGACGACACTCGACTTTGATTTCATGTTCCGCAAGACGCCCATGAATCTCAAGAAATTGAAGAAAGTGGCGGAGAGACTCCATCTATCGTTTTCGCAGCCATATTATCCGGCGTCGGACCTGTACCGCCTTGTTCAAAAGGATTCTGGGCTTCAGCTGGACTTCATGTCGAAACTGCACGGAGTGAAATCATTCGAGTCACTAC
This sequence comes from uncultured Acidobacteriota bacterium, assembly GCA_963738025.1. Classification (GTDB taxonomy): domain Bacteria; phylum Acidobacteriota; class Terriglobia; order 20CM-2-55-15; family 20CM-2-55-15; genus 20CM-2-55-15. The sequence continues at coordinate 77,752 of CAVTWA010000029.1, forward strand.
GATCGAGAGCGGCGCAGGTGCATTTTGGCCAGGGCGCTATTCTGGTGGCGGATTTGAAGGACATCATTCGAAGTAAACGCGCCTTAGGCCGGCCGAAGGATCTGGCGGTGCTGGACCTGCTTGAGAAAACACAGGATGAGAAGCAAAAGTCGGAAGAAAATCAGTAGAAAAGAGGCGCTTGAGGCGCTCAAGAAGGAATCCGACCGGGCGGAACGTGAACAGATCCGCCTGCTGCTGTCACTCCCGATGAATCGCCGCACCCATTTTTTGCGTGTCCGTCTACCAAATGGGGGTTCCTCGCTGTAAGTTTCGGCTGTCTCCGCGCATCGAGTTTGAAATCAGGGCGCTCATAGCGTGTCCCTACAGTCGCAAACCCAGGCTGTAGGGGCGCTCTGTGACCGCCGGCCCTTTTTTGTGCACAGCAAGGTCGGGGACCGTTCTTGGTCCGCGAAGTGGCAATCTCTATCCATGTGCCGGCAATGGAAGACCACGATTCAACGGAATCACCGTCGCTTTTAAGCGCTTACATTGTTCGAGTAGTGGTGTACAACTTGCAATGCTGCACCGGAAGTTCAGGAGGTACGCTTGAGCAAAACAGCAATACAAACCCTTTCTGTTGTCTGTGTGCTCGCGATCTGTGTTTTGACAGCTCTGTCTTTGCAGCAGGATCCGCAACAACAAACTAAGAGATCTACAGATGCCGTTGAGGCGGCCCAGAAGCCCGGAACGGTTGCCACGAACCGTCCCGAACAGCGCAAAACCGATCACGACCGATCCGCGCTGTTCAATGCCTCGAATGCGGAGCCGTCTTCTCCTGTATTTCGTAACCAGCCCAAGGCCGGACGGGTCTCCGGTTTCGACTTTTATCGTGATCCTCTGAATGCGGATCGACCGTTTATGGTTTTCGACGACATCATGAACAAGGAATCCGCAAACAAAGCCGCGGTAATGAAAGCTCAAATGGTGTTGCTGGAGAGCCGTTACAATCTCAATCCCAAACTGGACCCGCAAGTGACGATGTCGCGCGGCAAACCGCTTGCCATAGGTCCCACTGCAAAGTTACCGCAGGGAATGACCTGGGACCAGATCGGACAGTTGCGTCCGGAAGAGATCCTGCAGCGAAATGTCTTTCCCTACCACTCATTGCCTCACCCCCTTCAGGCCAACGGCGGACAGGTATTTCCCAAGGTGCAGATCGATATGTTTTCCCGTCTGGAACGCTTCGACGTCGACTTCGATATCCCGGACGCCTTTGTGCCTGAGTTTCCTCCCGCGCTCTTCCTGACCAACCGACCCGAGTTAGGCGATGTCTCGCGGGGAGAAGTCATCTCCATCAACAACTATTACAGGCTGTTCAAAGACATCTTGACGCCAGTCCAATTGGATGGCTTGCGACTGTTATTGACGCCTTTTCCGCAGGAAGAATTCAATGCCACCGACGATCGGAAGAGCCGCGAACCCAGCCTCGGAGTGACCTGCCTCGACTGTCACGTCAACGGCCACACGACGGGACAATTTCATTTGACTCCCGACATCCGACCGCAGGAGCGGCGGTTCCGCCTGGATACCGTCAGCTTGCGCGGCGTGGAGAACCAACAGATTCACGGCTCGAAACGCAGCCTGCGCTCAGTTGAGGATTTCACAGAGTTCGAACAGCGCACCGCCTATTTCAATGGCGACCAGATCCATGCAATCAAGAAGGGCATGAAGATCCTCGATCGGATTCAAGTGAGCCACATGGCCCAGATGCAAAACATGTTTGATTTCCCACCCGCTCCCAAGCTCGACAATGTCACTGGACGTCTCATTCGCGACAGAGCGAGCGAAAGCGAACTTCGCGGCGAGCAGGTGTTCTTCGGAAAAGCCAAATGCTCGCATATGTCACTCTGCCCCCGTCCTATCTGGACAATCAAATGCACGACCTCCATCTCGAACGGTTCATGAAAGATGAGCCGGGGGACGGCCCGATAAAGACTTTCACGCTGCGCGGAATCAAAGAGAGCCCGCCATACATGCATGATGGCCGGTGTTTCACTCTCGAGGATACCGTCGAATTCTTCAACGTTGTTCTGCAGCTGAAACTATCGGCCCAGGAAAAAACGGATCTTGTTGTATTTATGCGCCAGCTCTAGGCAGGCGAAGAGTTAGCCACAAAGAGGCACAAAAAGCACAAAAGGAATCGAACTGCGGTTACCGGCGGCTGCGCAATTTGGACAGCAGACAAAGCATTTCAACGTAAAGCCATACGAGCGTGACCATGAGTGCGAAAGCGCCATACCACTCCATGTATTTGGGAGCTCCGTTTCATGGGGTCCGAACCGGCTCGACATCTTCGCGCTGGGAATCGACAATTCGATGTATCACAAGGACTGGAACGGCTACACGTGGTCCGGTTGGGAGAACCTGGGCGGGCCTTTTAGTAGTAGTCATCCGGCTGTCGTTTCATGGGGTCCGGACCGGCTCGACATCTTCGCGCTGGGAACCAACAATTGGATGTATCACAAGTACTGGAACGGCTACACGTGGTCCGGTTGGGAAGGCCTGGGCGGCCCTTTTAATAGTCCTCCGGCTGTTGTTTCATGGGGTCCGGACCGGCTCGACATCTTCGCGCTGGGACCCAACAATTCGATGCGGCACAAGTGGTGGCAAACCGGCTACGGCTGGTCTCCCGGTTGGCAGGGCCTGGGCGGCGGTTTTAATAGTCCTCCGGCTGTTGTTTCATGGGGTCCGAACCGGCTCGACATCTTCGCGCTGGGACTCGACAATTCGATGTATCACGAGGGCTGGAACGGCTCGTGGTCCGGTTGGCAGGGCCTGGGCGGCGGTTTCAACAGTGCTCCTTCCGCCGTTTCATGGGGTCCGAACCGGCTCGACATCTTCGCGCTGGGACCCGACAAATCGATGTATCACAAGTACTGGAACGGCTACACGTGGTCTGCCACTTGGGAGGGCCTGGGCGGCGGTTTTGATAGTCCTCCGGCTGTTGTTTCATGGGTCCGAACAGGCTCGACATCTTCGCGCTGGGACTCGACAATTCGATGTATCACGAGGGCTGGAACGGCTCGTGGTCCGGTTGGCAGGGCCTGGGCGGCGGTTTCAACAGTGCTCCCTCCGCCGTTTCATGGGGTCCGAACCGGCTCGACATCTTCGCGCTGGGACTCAACAATGCGATGTATCACGAGGGCTGGAACGGCTCGTGGTCCGGTTGGCAGACCCTGGGCGGCGATTTCATCCCCTAGTCCTCCTCGGCGTCAAGGCGGCTCCAAATGACATGCCGGTGGATGAGGCCTTCCTTCTCATGCTGGTAAACGATGCGCGGCGTTCCTTGGGGAATGCCGCGCGGTTCTCGAAAATCTCAATAGGTTCGGCAGCGACGGAAGGCTGCAGCGCCGAGGCGGTCACGTCCAGCGCCAGCGCGTGGTAGCCCAGGTCCTTCGCCAACTCGCGCGCCTGCTCCTCTTCGTCCTTGGCGTCGGGCAACCGCCTCGAGGTCTGCAGTTGGCCCGCCTCATCGGGCGTCAGCACAAAAAGATCGATGCCCTTAGCGACCGAGCCATACTCGCCGCTTCGCGTGGTCAGCAGCGTCCGCGCCAGCGCGTGCGGCGCAGCGGCGCAGCGCCTCGCCGTCCAACCCGTTCGGCACGTCATCCACCACCCAGAGGCAGGGCTTGCCTTCTGTTCCGATTTTGTCGGCCAACTTTCCCTCGATTTGGTCCGCCTCTCAGCCTTTGCGTGTCGATGCCGAGCCGCTCTGCCAATCCGCGCACCTGGTCAGTACGCAGCGCCTCTCTGCGCTCCGGCCCAAAGGCCGTTTTGGCATCATCGTTGCCGCGGGCGCGCAGCCAGAAGACGCCGCCGGGATAGGCCGCGCCAAAGTGCAGCGCGTACTCCTCCGCCAACAGCGGCTTTGCCGCTCCGCCCCGCCCGCCTATTCGCCGATGCCGCCCGTGGCTGCCGCCGCATAGCTGACCTGCGCCACATCACCCGCGCGCAACAGCGAGTGCACCTCCCACATTTCTTTCATGCGTCCAACGAAGACGGTGGAGCCCACAGGCGTCATGCCGTACCAGTTAGGCGCAGAGAGCGGACGGATGTCCGCCAGCGGGCCATCGACTGCAGCAATATGCTTGCGAATCGCTACCGCCAGATCGCCATCTCGCCCTCATTCTTTGGCGCATTTCGGAACTTGGCGTCGCGCAGTTCGATGGGATGGATGTGATCAGACTTTTCCTCCGGATTCACCACCATGTAGCGATTTAGTTTGTGATTAGGTGACCTAGGCTGATGACATGTCGTCTTTGTACGGATCTCCGACAAAGACAAATGGATATTTGCGCAGCGCCCGTACATCGCTGGCGGCGGCCAAGCTTTCCACTTCGGCCATCAAATCCGAGACCTGATCCTCGGGCATGTCTTTTGTAGCTGCCCAGAATTTGTTAGGGAAACACCAAATGCGATTACGATGATCAACTTCAGAAGAGCTGCTAACTTGCAATGCCATTTAGCTCCTCCCACAATGTGGGATATGCAAAATTGCCAGGGTTTTCAGCTTCAACAGGACTACTTAAGCGTCTTATCTATCCGGAATTTCCTTTTTGCCCTCGAAAATGGCACCATAATACACGCGTCTCGCCTGTTCGCGACACCGTAAAACGATTTGTCATCGGGAGCACTCCCGACGGTCTGCCATCCGCACCAGCACAGTCCAAAATTGCCCCATTTGTAGCCTACTTTTGCAACACCTCTCCTTACCTCAACCAGCTAATAGACGGATTCCGCCACTGACTGGACCACGATCCACCTATCCCGTCTGTATGGGTAGCAGCGCGATCCGGCCTAGCATCGCCCGAACCGCCGCCGTGTCAGATGTCCATCTGCATTCTGCGCCTCCATATCCCATTCAAAGAACCGTTGATCTCTTGCTTGCTGAATTGCGGCACATTGCAAGCGAAATCGGGCATCTTCGCATCGACATACAGAAATACAGAGAAGCGAAAGCTGACGCCGACAAAGAACAAGAAACAGTTCGTGAATAGCCCTGCTCCGCTGTCCAGTTCCTCACGTCTTGGGGGATTGCCAACTCATTTAGCATCTGTTCCCAAAATTCATCAAATGGCTTCATGTCTGTCACCAGCTAATCCGCTCGTGGTACTTCTGCTCGGGTAAGGGTGTTAGCTGGGAGGTGCCGGATCAAGGGAAATTCTTCAGAGCGCTGGGCCAACGAATCAAGGCGCTCCGCCGCAAGAGGGCTACAGCCAGGAGGACATGATCTCATTTGGATTCTCGGCTCGGCACTGGTAGCAAATTGAGGCAGGGAGGCCGATCACGGTGACAACGTTGTTGAGGACTTGCGAGACGTTGGAGATCAATTTGGTTAGGTTATTTGGGCGCTGGATTGGGGGATTTATAAGTCGCCCCCGGAGTCGCGCTCTCGCTGAGTACCTTTTTCGCAAATCGCCGAGATAAGACCTCTTCGAGTGGCCATAAAACGGCTAACGCACATGTGCGTCAAATGGCACACTTGGGTTGCCGCGACAGGGCTTCTATTTGTCGCTATCAACATCATTCCATGCAGTGCATTGAGAAGCATGGTAGGTAGCGCCATTAACCATTGCTTGGAATCCACAGGTTCGCGTCCAGTGTTTGACCCCGAAAATATCATCGTAGGCCACGAGTGCGTAAATGGCGATATAAGCTCTTCCTTCTTGCAAGGCTACGTACTGTGTATGAGACATGGTTGTCCCGTGGGGAGCCATGCAGTTATCGTTGACTATGGGGGGAGCATTAGGGAAAAGAACGCCAGTCGTGTCACTGAAGCAGTAACTGGTACCTGCGGGAAGGTATTTAGGGCTCTCACACACATCGGCGTTTGTGAAATCAGGGGATTTATTGGAAGGCACAATCTGTATTCCGCCGCATACCCTGATGTTTCTGGCAGCCGTCTTTCCTACGTTGGTTACTCTTATGGATTTACTGCTCTCCAGCGGCTGCAGTTCATTGAAATTACGGATGCCGTTGTCATCCGTGGTGATTTGCAGCCAAGCCCTTTCCGTAACTACCAATCCGCGATAGGCTGTCTCGGCCGCAGAGGTGGCGGCATCGGCGGCCTTCTTATTAGCACAGGACTGAAAGGTATTAACTATGAGGATGCCGAGGGCAATCAGGACGGCGGCTCCCTCAAGAAACTTTTTCCATTTTGGGGTGTCGTCCTTGCGCGTATTGGTATCGTCGTTTTTGGTTGGGGATGGTGGCAAATTAGAACCGACCATTTGAGTAGATTGGTTGCTGTTATCTGCGGGGCTATTCTGTGGATGTACGGATTTGGGGTGACGCTGTTTTGGTTTGCTCACTAGGAATGCCTGTTATGAGAAAAGCAGAATACAAAGAAGGCCCCGAAGCAAGAGAAAACTTCGAGAAGGGCACGACCGTGGCGTTCCAAGACGAGGTTACGCGCCATTTGGGCAGAAGGTTGATACGGCCTCGGGAGCGCCCTGCACTCGTCCGTATTCCCACAAGCATCCTATTTGGTTGACTGGTGAGCGGCGAGAAGTTTGCGGGCAGGTCCAAGCGCACTCTCTTGCACCAGCAAAGTCTTCACAACGAAAGTCGTGGTCGGATTGGCCGCCTTACCACGGGAGAGGGAAACTCCATAGTGCTTTTCCGAATTTGTAGCGCAGCTGTCGAACGCGCACTTCTGGACGGCGGAAAGGCTGCGAGCGGCATCACCTTGTTGGGTAGCCCACCATCCGGGAGGAGTCCGCTTTCTCGCGAATCGCAATGCCAGGCCAGACCCACCTCAGCGGCTAGGCCTCTCCCAGTTCCATCGCGCCCCTTTTTCATGGAGCAATTGAGAAGACCAAGCCGTCGCCATTCGCGCCCGCTCCGGCAGGTCCATAAAGCAAGCCTCCCTTACCAAACGTGAGACCTCCCGGCCCAGCTCCATCGGCACCGCCCGCAAAACGGTCGAGAATCGTCTCCGTCCACGATCCACCCTGAACGCCCGGTGGCGCCAGCTGGAAAACAGTTCCGCACCCATCGCCGTTACTGCCCGCGCAACTGGGATCACCGCCAATCCCCGTCGTACCGTATAGGTTGCCGGCGGCGTCCAACGTTAAGGCTCGACCGGGGTAGCCGCCATCAGTTCCGCCATTAAATGAATAGAGTACGGTGTGTGTCCACGGACCCATCGGAGTCGGCATCAACTCAAAAACTGTTCCGCATGGTGAACCGAAGCAGTTGGGACCACCGCTGCCGCCGTAGCTAGTCATGCCGTAGAGGTT
>CAVTWA010000030.1:0-60161 GCA_963738025.1 uncultured Acidobacteriota bacterium
TCCACGGTACGCAGGCCTCCAGGCGCGGAAGCCAAAATGCAAGAACTTAGAAGGTCCACTTCAGAGTTTTGCTGCAGCAAGGCAGCCGAAAAACGCTGCTTAGCGTCGCGAAACGTTGAAATTTCCAGGGTCGGCAGCCTGCCGGACAATAACTTTCATGGTTTTCTAGAACATGCACCGGCGGCAATTGCCATGTTCGATCGCGATATAACCGACCGGAAGTCCGACAACGAATTGATGATTTCCACGACTATTGCTACCCATGACGGCCTTCTCTCGTCGGTCGTCATGGCGAAGACCGATGTTCAGTTGGAATACCAGATCCGCGCCCCACGCGATCTCCAAACTGATGATCCATCATGGTGATGGTTCCGTCATCGTGAATAAAACCTCGGCAATGTCGACGCCAATAGCAGCCGCGTTGATTGGACAAAGTGTCGTAAGCGGCAAAGGATCCGATTCACTCTTCATCCGTCTCCGCATGGGCTATGGCGGCATCACGGTAAAGACCCTTCCGAAAGAAGCCTACACGGCGGATCAATAGCGTGAATGAAACGCGCCCGCGCTTCATGATCGGTACATCACCCAACACGACTTTATTGACAAGACGCATTCAATTTGCAGCGACATCAATATACCCTACCGGGGTATGATATACTGAAGGACAATAATCGCACATGGCAAGGAGGCTCATGGCCCATACCATTCGGGACAAAACCAAACTATTGAATCGTGTTCGCCGTATTCGGGGGCAAGTGGACGCGATTGAACGCGCGTTAGAAAACGAACAAGATTGCACTGATTTGCTTATCACAATTTCAGCCTGTCGTGGCGCAATCAACGGCCTGATGGCTGAAGTCATCGAAGGTCACATTCGATATCACGTCATCAATCCCGATATGAAGCCAACCTCTCCGCAGGCGGTGGCCGCTCAGCAGTTGATGGATGTTGTGAAGACGTATTTGAAGTAAAGAGCGAGGAGAGGATTATGGCAAAAAAGGACCTCATCATGACGGAGGCAGGCACAACGACGGTCCTTCCACACCGACCAATCGGCAGCGAACACGAAGAAAGTCACTCCGATGAGCACCGCCTGGAATGGGCAGAGGCCCTGCGTATCCTTTTCGTTGCTCTCGCCTGTGTCGCGGTATGGTTCCGCGTCTGGGAACCTTTCCAGAAGTTCAGCGTTATCGGATTGGGTGCAGCCCTCATCGGAATGTTTCCGATTCTGGAAGAAGCTTTTGAGGCCGTTTTAAAACGCCGGATGACCATGGAACTTTCGATGACGATTGCGATCGGCGCGGCTCTCGCGATCGGCCAATTCTTTACCGGACTTGTCATCATCCTCTTTGTTCTGATCGCCGAAGTTCTTGAAGGCATGACGGTCGGACGTGGTCGCCGCGCCATTAAAGATCTCCTTGATTTTCTTCCTCGGAACGCGACAGTGCGGCGGCAAGGTGATTCGCAGGAAATCAGCGCTTCCGAGATCCGGTTTGACGACGTGGTGGTAGTAAAACCCGGCTCTCGTATTCCAGTTGATGGTGAAGTCGTCTCCGGAAATTCTTTTGTGGACCAGTCCACCATCACGGGCGAATCGATGCCGGTCGAGAAGATTGCGGGCATGCTTGTTTATGCCGGAACGATTAACCAATCTGGATCTCTTGAGGTTCGTACGACAGGCGTTGGACGGGATACCGCTTTCGGCAAGATCATCAATGCGGTTGAGGAGGCGGAGAAGTCTCGCGCTCCAATCCAACGGACGGCAGACAGGCTCGCGGGTTACCTCGTTTACTTCGCACTGGGATGCGCCGCGCTGACTTTTCTGATAACTCGCGATCTGCGCTCAACTATATCCGTCATCATTGTTGCAGGCGCTTGCGGCATAGCCGCCGGTGCGCCATTGGCGATCCTCGGCGGGATCGGCCGGGCCGCGCGTGCTGGGGCGATTATCAAAGGCGGCTTGTATTTAGAGGTGCTGAGCGGCGTCGATACGGTTGTTTTGGACAAGACTGGCACGTTGACGTACGGGAATCCGGAAGTAACTGGTATTCGCCCAGCGTCTGGAATAAGGAGTGAAAGTGTGCTCGAAGCGGCGGCCATTGCGGAGAGGCCATCAGAACATCCCCTCGCCAGGGCGATTCTGAAAAAGGCGGCCGAGATATCGTTACGCGTGGTCGAGCCTTCCACCTTCGGTTATTTGCCCGGTAAGGGTCTGGTGTGTTCTATCGATGGGGAGGAAATCGTCGTTGGAAACAAAAGCTTATTGTCCGATAGATCTGTCAAAGTGAATGGGTTCGGAACCAATTCGGAACATTCGTCCGAAATTCTCGTTGCACAAGGAGGACGTCTGCTCGGGGCGATCGAAATCGCCGACAAGCTGAGACCTGAGGCAACGGCTGCGGTCGGCGAACTCCAACAAATGGGGCTTCGAGTGCTGTTGCTGACGGGAGATGCGCACGCCATTGCCAAATCTGTTGGAGCCCAGCTTGGGATCGAAGAAGTTGAAGCGGAACTCCTGCCGCAACACAAGGTCGAGCGAATCAGGGCCTTAATCGATGAAGGCCGCAAGGTAGTCATGGTCGGGGATGGTGTGAACGATGCGCCCGCTCTGATGCAAGCGAATGTCGGCGTCGCCATGGGATCGGGCACGGACGTGGCGCGCGAGAGTGCCCAGATTATGCTGCTCGGAAATGATCTTTTGAAGTTTGTTGAGACGCTGAAGATTGCACGCCGTTGCCGTCGCATCATCATGGCCAACTTTACCGGCACTCTTCTGGTCGATGGTATCGGTGTGGGACTCGCGGCGTTCGGATTTTTGAATCCTTTGCTGGCCGCATTTATTCACGTCACATCCGAACTCGCCTTCATTCTTAATTCCGCGAGGCTGCTGCCGGCGGTTGCGGCGAAGACCACCGTGGAATAAAACGCGGCCACGTCGAGACTGAGGCTTGAGCAACACACATGGGACATGATCACGCTGCATCATTGACGGGCCGCCGGCTGGCGCTGTCCATCATTATCACTTTTGCATTCGTTCTCGTCGAAGGGATTACCGGATTTGTCTCGCATTCGCTCGCGCTCATGTCCGATGCCGGGCACAACTTCGCGGATGCGCTCGCGCTCATACTTTCATGGTATGGATTCCGCAGTGCGTTGCGGCCCTCCAGCTCCAAGAGGACATTCGGTTACCACCGCGTTGGCATACTGACAGCGCTGGTTAACTCGTTGTCTCTCGTACTCATTGCGATATTGATTTTCTGGGAGGCTATCAGCCGGCTGCGGGCTCCGGAACCAGTCGAAAGCGCACCGATGATCGTTGTAGCCCTGATAGCGATCGGGATAAACGTAACCATCAGTGTGTGGCTCAAAGGCGATGCGAGACACGACCTCAATGTGCGCAGCGCATACGTTCATATGGTTGGTGATGCAATCTCAGCCGCGGGAGTCGTCGTTGCGGGCATTGTCGTCGCGACGACGGGGTCGTACATCGCAGATGCCCTCGTATCTGTCTTCATTGGCGTGCTGATCCTCTGGAGTTCCTGGGGAATCCTCAAGGAGAGCATCAGTGTATTGCTCGAAGGCATACCGGCGGGCATAACCATGACGAAAGTGGAACAATCCATCGGCAACGTCCACGGCGTGCTGGCTGTTCATGACCTCCACGTCTGGGCTGTGGGCTCCGGCGTCATCTGTTGTAGTTGCCACATTATGGTTGCCGAACAGAGCATCAGAAGCGGTGAGCAGGTACTTCGTGCCGTGAACGAAGAATTGCGTCACCATTTTGGTATCAGTCACACCACCATCCAGGTTGAGGTTGAGGGTTGTGCCCAGGACGATATGTATTGCACGATGCAGGCGATGCGAAGCCTAGGAACGGACCATCACCACCACTGATGGTATCGGGGCTCAGATCGGGGGTGTCTTCAATGAGCAGGCGTTGTGCGCGGAGCGTAATATTCGCTTTTCGTCCGGACGATAACGTCCGGTACACCTGGTGGCGGATTCAGTTTCATTCGAATTTTTCGCCATTTGCCATCTGCCGCCGGGTTTGTGGACCTGTACCCGATCACGTACTGGTTTCTAAGTGCGTCGGCAATGTTTTTGCAAATACCCGCTAATTCCAGGGTCGACCGCGGGAAGAACACTTGACCGCCTGATGCCTCCGTCAAGACCGCCAGGGTTTCTGTGCCACTGCGATGCATCATGCTTCGTCGTGAATATCGATCCACAAGGGTGCCGATGGCGTAAATCCGGGCATCCTGCTCTTTCACATATTCCAAAGTATCCTTGAATGCGTATCGGCTTGTGTTGTCCAGGCCATAGCTGATCAGCAAAACGGCTTTCCTGGTTCGCTGCACGCTTCTCAATTCTCGAGAGCGAGATGCACGGAATCGAAAAGTGCCGTCGATCCCTTTGGCTTCGTCGAGAAAACGGCCTGTTCAAGTCGCTCGATATCCGTTGTGAAGTCCTCGACAACGCTTGGTCGTGAGTCGAATTCCACCAGAAAGTATTCATCGCCACTATTACCGGTATGCAGACATGTTGACGCGGCTTCGCGCGCCAACGGAGACTTCGTATCCATGCTGCTGCTCAGATCGAATACCAGGCCGATCGTCGCAGGAGCGTCTTCGACCGAAAAGTATTCGATTTTTTGTTCGACTCTATCTTCCCACACTTGAACGTTGTCGGCGGTCAATCCTGAAATGCTTCGGCCATCACGATCCGTCACCGTTGCACTCACCAATGTGATATCAACATCAACTTGAATTGCTGGAGATTCGATCGTTTTTCGGGCTCCGCCCGCAGAGTGGGCCGAAGACCCCCACAAAAAAAGACTCACCGTCAGAAGCAGCACCACCCGATAACAATGATTCGTCACGGTAGCACTCCATTGGGATGATTCAGACTTGGCTGGGCGTTTCGAACACTTCGATATCCGACAAAGCCACCACACCCTCTTTCACCATTGGCAGAATTTCCGGAACAACAGCGCGAAGGTTCTTTTCCGAATCAATGGCGGTGATGACTACGGGCTTTTCGTCGGTGACTCCGAAGAGTCCTTTCCTGTGGATGCGACCACCGGCGCCATAGCCCATCACGCCATTCCATACCGTCGCGCCTGCGATTCCACGTTTGTGGAGGAGACGTATTATCGCTTCGCTCAGTGGTTCGCCACCCCACTTGTCTGTATCTTCGATAAAGACCTGCAGGGCTTTACACATTTTGCCTTTCATCGTGCAGCCTTTCTTCGTTCGACCAGGTAATACAAGCTGGGCAGCGCAAGCAATGTCAGCAAGAGAGTTGAAATCAATCCGCCGACAACGACCGTCGCAAGAGGACGTTGAACGTCAGAACCGATATCGCGGGCTAAAGCCGCCGGGACCATGCCTAACATGGCGACCAGAATCAAAATCAGGCGCGGACGAAGCTGATACTTGGCGCCGAGGACTACGGCTTCCAGTAACGGCACGTCGTCTTCCTTGCGGCGACGGGTGATTTCGGAGATGTACAGGACGCCGCTCATTACTGCGACGCCGAACAAACTGATGAAACCCACGGCGGCGGAAACGCTGAGATTGATTCCGCGCAGATAGAGCAACAGAACTCCGCCAACAACTGAAAAAGGCACGTTTAATAAAACTAAAGATGCGTTCGAAGCAGAACCGAATGCGATAAACAGCAGCGCAAATATGATTGCAATCGTTATCGGAATGATCACGTAGAGGCGCCGCCGTGCGCGTTCCAGATTTTCAAACTGTCCACCCCAATAGACCTGGTACCCCGGGGGCAAATGAATCTCCTCACCAAAGCGTTGCTGTGCCTCTGTCGCAAACCCGCCCTGATCTCGATTTACGATGTTTGTCCGCACGGATATCGCCCGCTGATTATCGCGGCGCATGATAATACTGGCGCCGTCTACCACCTTGATTTCGGCCAATTGCCCCAGCGGCACCTGAGCCCCATCGGCGGTGCGAACCAGAATATGGTCGAGCTCCGAAATGTCACTGCGCCACTCTGGGGCATATCGCACGGCAATGTCGAAGTGCCGATCACCTTCGAATACGGATCCCACTGCAGCTCCGCCCACAGCCGATTCAATGATCCGGGACAAATCCTCGACATTCAGTCCATAGCGGGCCAGTTGGGCTCTATCGAGCTGAATCCTCAATCCAGGCTGGTCCGCCTCCTGCTCGACCGACGTATCTGCAGAGCCATGGATGGTCTGTACCATTGTGAGCGTTTGTTCTGCGAGTTTCCGGAGTTGATCCAAATCGGGACCGCTGATGATTACGGCCAGGTCAGCGGAAGAGCCGGTGATCATTTCGGTCGCCGTATCGATAATCGGTTGTGTGAAATTAAGAACAATGCCCGGGATCTCTTCGTTCATTTCGCCGCGGAGTTCCGCAACCAACTGTTGCTTTGTTCTGCCTGAAGGCCAGGTGGAATATGGCTTGAGCGTAACCAGCAACTCGTTCCGGTTCGGTCCAAAAGGATCGGTTCCGGAATCATTACGTCCGGTCTGAGAGCTGACCAGCAGCACCTCCGGATGCCGCTGGATGATCGCTCTCATGTCACTTGCAACCCGCGCTGATTTTTCGAGCGATATACCTGGCGGCAGATTCGCGCGGATCCATATGACACCCTCGTCGAGGTTCGGCAGAAATTCCGTACCGAGGCGGGAGCCCAGAAACAGTGCTCCGGCAATGATCGCCAAGGCGCACCACGCAACAGCGCCGGGCTGCCGTAACAATCGGCGCAGAATCTGTTCGTATTTTTCAATGAACCATTTCAGTAGCGGGTTCTGCCAGGCCGGGGATGCGCTTCGGAATACGTAGGTGGATAACACCGGGATCAATGTCACAGCACACAACAGAGAACCCACCAGCGCAGCACACACCGTGAAAGCCATCGGAGTGAACAATCGGCGTTCAACGCGCTCCAGGGTAAACAAAGGCAGGTAGGCCGCGATCAAAATGAACAATGAGAAAAATATCGGCCGTTCGACCTCGAGCGCAGCGTCCTCGATGACTTCGAACGGACTTCGCTTCCGCTTGTCATTACTGGCATGAGCGAGGTTCCGAACGATGTGTTCGACCATCACCAGAGTTCCATCCACGATGATTCCGAAGTCGAGTGCGCCGAGGCTGAGCAGGTTGGCCGGGACTCCCGCGTAATACATGCAGATGAACGCAAAGAGAAGCGACAATGGGATGGTCAACGCTGTCAGGAGGGCGGCTCTGGGGCTGCCAAGAAAGAACATTAATACGAGGATTACAACGGTGAAGCCTTCCAGCAATGTCCTCGAAACTGTGCGAAGCGTGTTGCTGACAAGATCTGTTCGATCGTACGTCGCGACAATTCGAACACCAGGAGGCAGGCGTGAGTTGTTGATCTCATCGATGGCATCCTTCGACGCCGCGAGAACCTCGCTCATGTTTTCTCCGCGGCGAAGCAGAACGATCCCTTCAATGCCTCCCGAGTGCTCGTTCCAGCCAAAAATGCCCGTTTGAAGAGCGTTCCCGATATGAACCGCTCCGACGTCCCGCACCAGAACAGGAACGCCCTTCGATGCGAGAAGGACGATGTTTTCAAGGTCGCTGACGGAGCGAATACGTCCAACGCCGCGTATCACCATGGATTGCTGGTCCGTGCTCAGCAGTGATCCTCCCGTGTTCCTGTTGTTGGCCTGAATTGCATCAACGACGTTTTTTACGGTCAGACCATACTTGAATAGAGCCGGCGGTGAGATCTCGACCTGATACTGCTTTACGAGGCCCCCAAAAGGCACCACATCCGCGACTCCGGGTACCTGCAACAGTCTGGGGGCGACCACCCAATCTTCCAGTTCGCGGAGTTCGAGATCCGTCTTGCCCGGTCCGTCGAGACGGAATCGGTACATCTCACCGATGGGTGTGGTGAGAGGAGCGATGTCCGGCGTTACGCCGTCGGGCAGGTCCGCATCCCGGAGTTTTTCCAGCACCAACTGACGAGCGAAGTAGTCGTTGGTATCGTAGGAAAAAGTAAGTTCGACAACGGATAGCCCGTAGATCGTCCGCGAACGCCGCGCGATGAGATTCGGGACGGAGTTAAGAGCACGTTCGATAGGAATCGTGATCTGCTGCTCCATTTCTTCGGCGGCATGGCCGGGAGACGTCGTAATCACGACAACTTGAGTATCCGAAATATCGGGATAGGCCTCGACCTTCAGCTGCCGGAAGCAGTACACCCCGGTGGCGATCATGGCGATCGTCAGTGAGATCGTCAGAAAACGCTGCTGAAGTGCGAATCGAAGCAACCGGCCAATCATTTTTCGAGCCTTCCTTCAATACGCGCGCAACTGTGCTACGCCATCCACGACGACCTGATCCCCTGGATGAAGGTCACCCTGAATGGCCGCTCGATTGTTGTCCTGCCAGAAAACCACCACCGGAGTCTCTTCAAACTCTCCAGGGCTGCGTTCATGAAATACGGTGATGCGATCTTGCTCTTGAAAGAGTGCAGATTTCGGAATGACCATGGCTCGTTTAGAGCCCCGAGAGTGACGGATGGTGGCGAACATTTCGGGCCGGAGCTGTCCGGACGAATTGTCCAGTTCTGCGCGAACTTTAATGGTCCGGGTTTGCGGATCGACGAGATCACCAATCCGTTTAACCCTCCCCGTGAATGTGCGGTCCGGGAACGCGGAAATGGCGATTTCTACTGGCTCGCCGACTCGAATAAATCGTATTGCAGTCTCAGGAACGTCCGCTGAAACCCAGACTGTGCTGAGATCGGCGACAGTCATGACCGGCATTGAAGTGTCATTCCGAAATTCACCTGGTGTCACGGATATATCGACCACCTTGCCGGGTACAGGTGCGCGAACATTCACCAACTGGTCTTTGCCGTCTGGAGTGAGTCCGAAAAGCTGGAGCTTTCTCAGCGCTTCGTCTCGTGACGCGGTGGCTTGTTCAAGCGAAGCCTTGGCTTGCGCCAAAACCGTTTCAGCAGCGAGGACTTCCTTCTGCGCAATTGCACGGTTGGCGAGGAGGTCCTGGGCGCGAGCTGAATCCGCTTCCGATTTGGCGACCGTCGCTTTTGCTTGAGAAATGTTCGCTTCAGCTTGACGCCATGCGGACTGAGTGGAGGAAACGTCCGGGCTCTCGACCGTCAATATCGTCTGGCCCTGGCGGACGGCATCGCCGAGTCCCACCAAAACCTCCCGGACTCGGCCTGCGACGGGAAGAGAGACGCGAGAAACCCGGCCCGGATTGAGCTCTACCTTACCCGGAGCCGAAAGTTCCTCAACGGGGACCTCCGCCTGTTCTACCGCTGCCGAGCGAATCTTTTGCAGTTGGGGAGAATTGGGATCGAACCTGATGATGTTCCCGTCTCTTCTGGCGCCGTTAGACGCTTCGTGTGCTGTGATCTGCACGCGAGGCTGAGGTACTGCCCGGCCACAGCCTGTGGCAAGAGAGTCAAGCTGATGAGCGTGATGGACGTGATCCTCATGGCCTCGTTCCATCTGCAATTGGACCGCCAGTTGGCGCCGTACCTGTCGCCGCGTCAATACCGTATAAGCTTCGGGCGAAGTCGCCGCGCGCTTCGTTGTAAGCCTGCATCGTTTCGTTGTATGCCCTTTGTGCGTCGAGGAATTCGAGGAAGTTCGCCTCTCCTCGCCGGTAGGAATATTCCGTGATTTGACGAACGTCGGTGGCGCGCTGGAGGAGCGCTCCCTCGACACGATTCAGCGAGGTTGATGCATTGCTGTATTGCAAGTAGGCCAGTTGGACGTCATTCTGGACGATTGTTTCCAGAGCGCGCACCTTTGCTTCAGTTTGCGACTGCTCCTGGGTGGCGCGAGCAATTTCCCCTTGGTTTTTATTGAACACCGGAAGATTGGCAGAAAAGAAGAAGCCCACCGTGTTTCCGAAAGCCGATGCTCCTTGTTGACGCCGGTATTCGCTGCCAATCGTGTAATCGACTTTCCCCTGCGCGAGTTGCAGCCTCAGTTCCGCTTGAGACCGGATCTGGTCCCGGCGGAAAGCAAGCAATCGGACGTTGCGCGAAGGCACGCTGACGCAATCCTGCAAGATCGACTGAAAGTGTGTCCCGCCGCATCTCCCCGCTGGCATCGACAAGCGGTTCCGTGATGCCTCGGCCCAGAAGGACTTGAAGTCTGGTTCTCGCCGTCTGTACTTGAAGTTCCGATTGTCGAACGGTGTTTTCAAATTGAAGTTGAGCCACTTGGGAGCGGATGAGTTCGACTTCGGCGAGGTCCCCGTCCTTGACACGAATTGTATTAATCCTGACAATCTCGTCAAACGACCGCGAGGCTATCTAAAGCCAGCGCCAGATTCGCCTTGGCTTGAAGAATATCCACAAAGGCAGTCTCCACGTTTTGAACGATGGTACGGACCGTATTCAGAACTTGAAGTTCCGCGACTGTCCTGGACGCTTCCGCAACTTCGATTCGCCGCTCGCGTTTTCCTCCTCGTTCCAGGACGAAATCCGTTCGAATTGCGAGTTCATTCGGACCAGCGGCATTGTCCTTGTTGAAATCGGGTGTAATCGGATAAATCAGGTGACTGGCTTCCAGAGAGAAAATCGGGTTAGGGCGCAGCCGCGCCGTGATGATTCGAGCTTGAGCGACCGGAATGTCGAACCGTGCCGCGATCAAGTCCAGGTTCTTGTCGAGTGCTTCGGAAATCGCCTGGCTCAGAGGAAGTACCTGGACGTCATCCGCAGCCGGGGACGGTGCTTGGGCAAAATACTGGCGTGAGCCGGAAAGGATAAGTGCGCTTACCACAACAAATATCACTCCGGCGTTCTTCATAAGGGGCAGACCTCCAGGAATGAATCGAGCGGCAATTAGGGTACCGTTCAGAAATTAACGAGAATGAACAATCATGGGTTGTTTTTGGCTGAAAAGGCGGTCGGAAAACGCACAACAGACTGCGCCAAAACCGCACACCTCTGTCCGATACATCCCGACAAACACAGAAACGGTTAGCTAAAATGACTGGCAGATCTCTTGCTCAGCGATAGACCAATATGCAATTCCCGACCGTCGTCGTCCTGCCCGACGCGAATGCTGCTGACGCCTTGTTCGGTGCCGGCAACAAGGAGGCGGCCAAGGAATGATCGCTCAAGGCGTATCGGATAACAGTTCCTTCGCCTCCGCGTTGATATGTACAAGGCGTCATACCCAGCCACCGGTGCCGCTTTCTCATAAAGGCCGCGGCTTGATCCAAAGCCCACTTCATAACAAGCGCCGCTTACGGATTCGCCGGCTCGTAGCAGTTGCTTGAAACGGATAAAGCGCCGCGCATCGTAGAACGCTTTCGGCGAAACTCCGACGATGCGTTTAAATGTTTGTTGGAGGTGGCTCGGACTCAAACCGGAGACCTGCGACAGCTCCTCGAGAGTGATTCTCCGGTCGAAATGTTCTTCGATGTAGTCGAGGGCGGCCTTGATGCTTTTCTCTGCAGGAGTCCATGAATTGGGATGGCAGCGCAGACACGCAACGTATCCGGCGCCTTCCGCTTCGACGGGATTCAGAAGATCAATGCGTGCTGACGATGTGGCCGCCGCGACGGACATGACGGACGGCAGTAGATTCCTGTAGTGACAGCCACGTAGACGAACTTTCCGTCATAGCTGCGATCCCTTCTCAGAACCGCGTCCCAGGCGGCTTTCGCTACTCTGGTCTGCTGGTAAAGCTCGTAATTGCCGATGTCTTCGGTTCCGGCAAGCCATGTAGCGGGTATATCAGCCGTAGAAACAAAAGTCGGAAGAGAATCAGTAGAAAAGAGGCGCTTGAGGCGCTCAAGAAGGAATCCGACCGGGCGGAGCGTGAACAGATCCGCCTCCTACTGTCACTCCCGATGAATCGCCGCACCCATTTTTTGCGTGTTTGTCTACCCAATGGAGGGTCCTCGCTGTAAGTTTCGGCTGTCCCGGGCATCTTGAAAGGAAGCTGTTCTCGGGTCGAAGAGTGGCAATCTCTATCCATGCGCGGGTAATGGAAGACCACGATTCAACGGAATCGCCGCCGGTTTTAAGCGCTTACATTGTTCAAGCAGTGGTGTACAACTTGCAATGCTGCACCGGAAGTTCAGGAGGTGCGCTTGAGCAAGACAGCAATACAAACCCTTTCTGTTGTCTGTGTGCTCGCGATCTGTGTTTTGACAGCTCTGTCTTTGCAGCAGGATCCCCAACAACAAACTAAGAGATCTACAGATGCCGTTGAGGCGGCCCAGAAGCCCGGAACGGTTGCCACGAACCGTCCCGAACAGCGCAAAACCGATCACGACCGATCCGCGCTGTTCAATGCCTCGAATGCGGAGCCGTCTTCTCCGGTATTTCGTAACCAGCCCAAGGCCGGACGGGTCTCCGGTTTCGACTTTTATCGTGATCCTCTGAATGCGGATCGACCGTTTATGGTTTTCGACGACATCATGAACAAGGAATCCGCAAACAAAGCCGCGGTGATGAAAGCTCAAATGGTGTTGCTGGAGAGCCGTTACAACCTCAATCCCAAACTGGACCCGCAAGTGACGATGTCGCGCGGCAAACCGCTTGCCATAGGTCCCACTGCAAAGTTACCGCAGGGAATGACCTGGGACCAGATCGGACAGTTGCGTCCGGAAGAGATCCTGCAGCGAAATGTCTTTCCCTACCACTCATTGCCTCACCCCCTTCAGGCCAACGGCGGACAGGTATTTCCCAAGGTGCAGATCGATATGTTTTCCCGTCTGGAACGCTTCGACGTCGACTTCGATATCCCGGACGCCTTTGTGCCTGAGTTTCCTCCCGCGCTCTTCCTGACCAACCGCCCCGAGTTAGGCGATGTCTCGCGGGGAGAAGTCGTCTCCATCAACAACTATTACAGGCTGTTCAAAGACATCCTGACGCCAGTCCAATTGGATGGCTTGCGCCTGTTATTGACGCCTTTTCCGCAGGAAGAATTCAATGCCACCGACGATCGGAAGAGCCGCGAACCCAGCCTCGGAGTGACCTGCCTCGACTGTCACGTCAACGGCCACACGACGGGACAATTTCATTTGACTCCCGACATCCGACCGCAGGAGCGGCGGTTCCGCCTGGATACCGTCAGCTTACGCGGCGTGGAGAACCAACAGATTCACGGCTCGAAACGCAGCCTGCGCTCGGTTGAGGATTTCACAGAGTTCGAACAGCGCACCGCCTATTTCAATGGCGACGAGATTCATGCAATCAAAAAGGGCATGAATATCCTCGATCGGATTCAAGTGAGCCACATGGCTCAGATGCAGAACATGTTTGATTTCCCACCCGCTCCCAAGCTCGACAATGTCACTGGACGTCTCATTCGCGACAGAGCGAGCGAAAGCGAACTTCGCGGCGAGCAGGTGTTCTTCGGAAAAGCCATGTGCTCGCAATGTCACGTGCCCCCGTTCTATCTGGACAATCAAATGCACGACCTGCATCTCGAACGGTTCATGAAAGACGAGCCGGGGGACGGCCCGATAAAGACTTTCACGCTGCGCGGAATCAAAGAGAGCCCGCCATACATGCATGACGGCCGGTGTTTCACTCTCGAGGATACCGTCGAATTCTTCAACGTTGTTCTGCAGCTGAAACTATCGGCCCAGGAAAAAACGGATCTTGTTGCATTTATGCGCCAGCTCTAGGCAGGCGAAGAGTTAGCCACAAAGAGGCACAAAAAGCACAAAAGGAATCGAACTGCGGTTACCGGCGGCTGCGCAATTTGGACAGCAGACGAAGCATTTCAACGTAAAGCCATACGAGCGTGACCATGAGTGCGAAAGCGCCATACCACTCCATGTATTTGGGCGCGCCACGCCGTGCGGCAGACTCGATGAGGTCGAAATCCAGGACGAGATTCATTGCGGCGACGCCTACGACAAAGAGGCTGAAGAGAATTCCTATTGGACTGTTGTCGTGAATAAACGGAATTGCATGTCCGAAGAGCCCCAGAACCATGCTTGCAAGATACACGAGCATGATTCCTCCAGTGGCCGCGACTACGCCCAGTTTGAAGTTTTCGGATACGCGGATCATTCCGGACGTGTAGGCAAGCAGAAGACAGAATAATGTTCCGAATGTCAGTCCTGCCGCTTGCATTGCGATGCCGTGAAATTGCTGCTCGAGCAGCGCGGAAATTCCACCAATCACCAGGCCTTCGAGCAGCGCGTAAACAGGTGCCGTTACGGGTGACCAGTTCTTCTTGAAGACTGTCACCAACGCTGTCACGAAGCCGCCGAGAGCGCCGATCAAAATCCAGGGCCCGATTTCCTCGCCGGCACCCGCTCGACTCCATGTCCAAGCCGCTGCGGCAAACAGGCAGAGCAGAAGGGCGCCGGTTTTGTTAACGGTTCCCTGCAGCGTCATCGACTCGCCGCCGATATCCCGGGTGCCGGTAAACGTGTTCGGATTCAACGCCGGGTTTGCAGTTCGCATAATAGCCATGTGATTAATTCTCCCTTTGCAGGCCTACGATTTGCCTAGTTTGAGAACGGCGAGATACTCTTTGAACCGCAGGCGGGCGGCGATGTAATCGGAATGATAGAGCTTCAGTTCTTCCGAGATCTGCTTTACGACATCGTCTTCTTCGATGGTGATATTGTTGTCTGCTGCCGCCACCGCGAATAGACAATCCAGAACAGCAAGTTTCTGCTCGCGAGTGGCCATACGTTCAAACTCTCGTGTTACAAGCCAATTTTCCGTGCCTCCGAACAGCATATTTTGCGACTTTGCCATTTGGACGACTATAGGAGCGAGCTCTTCCGGCAATCCGCCCTGGGTTACGACGATACGTTCCATTGCGGCAGTTTCTTCAGCACTGACGGACAGATCCGCCCTCGCGACGCGGCTGAGCAGATACGCAAAAGCTGCGATATAACGCGCCTGGTCCGCAGGAAGGCTATCGAGCTCCTGTACGATCTTCCGGACTGTATCTGTTTCGCCGGAATGCGAGGCGTGGTCAGGGTTTCCGGCTAACCCTAGAAATTTCAGGATGGACATGACTGAAGGATAACACGTGCTTCACGCGGCGTCCGGCTCTTCGCAAACTCTTAATAACTTCTCAACGACTTCGCCACGTCGGACCCAATACTCTGGACTTGAAGTATTGAAGAACCGAACCTGACCACCCGCGTTCTTATGCACCTGAGGGATGCAATTATGCTTATGAATGAATTCTTTGCAAACGAGTCCACCGAATCTTCGATCGCCACACAAGAAGAACCTGATGCGGTTTCTCTTCGAACGTGCGAGACGACGGCACCCCGCGTCGCGGCTAAAAATGTTCAATGCTGCTATCACATGGAGCGGCCTTGCGACTGCGATCGATATTTTGCACGCCCCGGCACGGCAGAATGGGGTTGCTGAGGCCTGGTTTACCGTAATACGTTGGACTAATGAAGAGTGCACTGTGTGGGTTGTTTTTTGCCTGCCTGTGTCTCTTCGGAAACGATGCCGCCTTCGCACAACTGACGATCTTCAACATTCCGACAACAGACATAGTCGACAAAGGGAAAGCGTATTTCGAATTCGACTATCTATCTCAGATTCCCAAGCCCTCCGCTATGAGCCCCTTGTCGGTCTATGATCCTCGCCTTATCAGCGGCCTCGGATCCGGCGTGGAGGTGGGCATCAATGTGAATTCCTTGTACAGATCCGGCACAACGGATGTCTTCCTGCAGCCGAACGTCAAGTGGCGGTTCTTCGATAACAAAACAGACGGAATTGCAGCTGCCGCCGGTGCGATCCTCTACACACGCGTCAATCCTCGGGAGATCGGGCCTAGTTATGGCTTTTTGTACGCCGAGACCAGCAAGAAGGTGCGATCCGGCACGTATGCGCCGCGTTTTCACGCAGGAACTTACGGCATTGTGCATGCCGGCACCTCCTGGATCGGTCCGAAAGCGGGCATGTTCTTCGGATACGAGCAACCGATCCAGTCGAAGACCAGCATTGTTGCCGATTGGCTGACCGGCAAGAATACTTTTGGCTATTTTACACCGGGCCTCTCCTTTACCCTTCCGCTGAATTCCGTATTCAACGCCGGTTACAGCTTCGGCAACGACAGCTTTCACGGAAACGACAACAGGTTTTTATCCGTGTACTACGGCGTCACCTTCTAGTGACTTGCGAATTGGCAGCCGCCGGACTGAAGAACAGCGCAAAGAAGCGGAGGATGCTCTGGTGCTTTATGTTCATTCGTGACCACTCCAACTGTGTAGACTGAGGGAAAATCCGGCAGGCGCTTTTGCTACAAGGTTCCTTACGCCAGTTCAACCTCAGAACCAATTTCTGCGGGTGTTTCAGAGTGCGCTTGCAATTTTTTCTGTCGGTTTTTCATGCCTTTTTCATGCATTAGCAGCCTCGAGCGCATCATCAACTACGCGCTACGCGCTCTCATTTGCTTTGCAAACTGTTTGTAAGGTCTCAATGACTTCTTCATGCATATCGCTGTAGGCTGATGCAGGCAATCAAGCCTTAGCGGAAAAGTTGCACAAAGAAGGAGACCCCGGAAAACGATGCGAATGAGAACACTCGGACTAGTGCTTGTTGGAGCAGCGCTCGCTGTTGCAGCCAGCGTAATTATCGGATGGAGCGATGTCGAGCAGCATCACGTCAAGGTCCTCAAGGATTACAGCGGTAATGTTTCTTTCCTTGACGGGCCGAGGTGGAAATACACCGGCGTGACGGTTACCGGCGCCGACTATTGGGACGGCCGGATCTGGATCGACCTGCCCCTGGACCGCAGCTCGGAAGCAAAAGAGGTGTACCAGACCGCTGATGGCGCACTTCTGGTGGACATGAATGTCGCGTTTTCCCGCGGGAAGTCTGATGAACAGCGCAAGAGGTGGTTTGTCAACACAACCGACGCGCTTGGCATTGTCAAAAAGGATGTCGAGGGTATCGCGCGCTCCGTCGTGCACAATTACTCCAATGTCGAGATCCTCAATGCTGAGCTCGCGCTCAAGGATGCCAAGCTGCCGGTCTATACGCAAATCCAGGCAGAGCTTGGGAAAGCACAGTTCAACGACGAGTACGGCATTGACAAGAAAAGTTATGCGGTCTGGCCAGGGAATGTCTCGCCGCAGCAAGGGGCAGTCCAGGCAGACCTGGATCGACAGCGGAATAACATGCTCAACGCAGCGAAGCTCGAGGGCCAGCTTTCCCTCGAGAAAGCAGCGAACAGGCGCGCACAAGTGGATAAGAAATACGCAGACTTCATCCGGACGTTGACTACCGCGCAGCAGACCTACTTACGCACTCTGGACATGTCCAACGCAATCAAGCAGCACGAAAGGCCTGAGAGCACAGAGAAGATCGAATTTCTGCTGGGAGCGGGACAAAGGTGAAAAAAATGACACGATCGAAGACACTATCACTGATCGCGCTTGCAGGAGTACTTGCAGCGTGTTCACGTCCCACGCAGCAGGAATCCACGTACAGGTTGAATCTGGAAAACAAGTTTTCCTGGCAAGGTCCAGGTCCTGACATCCGGTTGTATTGGCCGTGGTACACGATGCGCCTGGTTTCGCATCAACAGGTGATCCAGAACTTTCCACTGGTGCAAAAAGAGAACAACGCCGACATACCGCAGATCGAGCTCGAGAAGCTGCAATCCATCATTACTGCTGACGGCCAGATCATGATCCAGGAGATGAGCATCACGATCTACCAGAAGGCCGATCCTGCGGCGGTCGAGCGCTTCTATATTCAGCATCAGGAGGAGGACAGGCCAAACCTCGCGATCAACCTCGACGGTCTTGTCCGAACCTACCTGCAGACCAAAACCAAGGGCTACATTGAATCGCACCAGCCGCAGCTCGGTGAGGAAGTCCGGGACTACATCAAGAACTTCCGCGCAGGTGGCGAGCCAATCATGGACAGTGAGGGGCATATCACCGGCTTCAAGGGCGGCATTTCGCTCGAAGAGGAGTGGGGCGTGGATATTGCCGATGTAACGCCACGAAGGCTCACGCTGCCGAGCACGGTGGCAGGAGCGCAGGTTGAGGCGCAGCAGATCATCAAGGCGGCCCAGACACAGTATGATTCCGCGCAGAACGAGGCAGACCGGCGCGAGTCCAAGCTGCGCTCGATGGAGCAACTGAGTGCAGCCGTCGGCAGCAACAACGACGCGGCGAACTACCTCACGTCGCAGATCCTCAATGACCTGCTCGAGCAGACGCCGTCGAAGAACGTCGGACGCATTACTGTGCTCAATGGCCTGTCCGGGAATGACCAGGCAATCGTCAGCAGGCAGAGCGTGCTTCCAGGGAAATAGAGAAGGAAACGCAAAGACCGCAAAAGGCACATGTGCGTCATGTGCTTCTTGCGGTTTCTTTTAGTCGAGCTTGTTGTTGCGCGCCTGGTTTAGACAGAACCAGATAGCCTGCAAAGGACACTGCAAAACCGACGAACCAGGCATAGTCGTAGAGCGGACGCAGGAGGGGAACAACCAGGCCAATCCACGCCGCGGCACAACCCAGCAGGGTGGCGGCAATGCCGCTCCAGCGCCAACGTTCATAAACTCCATCTTCGCGATAGAGATCATCAACGACCAGCTGGCTTCGCCGCAGAATCCAATAATCGGCAATCAGCACGCCCGCGATCGATCCCAATCCGCCGGAGTAGCCCAGTAACCAATCATAGATGTAGCCCGACGGATCAGCGAGCAGCTTCCAGGGTTGCAGCGCGATTCCCAGCAAACCGGCGAGCAGTCCCCCACGGCTGAACGTAATGAATTTCGGGAATGCGTTGGCGAAGTCGTTGGCCGGAGAGACGACATTCGCCGCGATGTTGACCGACAGTGTTGCGACGACGACGGTAAACATCGAGATGGCGACGATTGCGGGCTGAGTGAATTTTCCTACGAGTTCGACCGGATCCCAGATCGCCTTGCCATAAATGATCGCACTGGCACTGGTGACGATGACACCCATCGCGGCGAACACGGTCATTGTTGTTGGGAGTGCGACGACCTGACCCAGTGCCTGCTCCCGTTGGCTGCGTCCGAATCGAGTAAAGTCGGGCATATTGAGCGATAGAGTTGCCCAGAAACCGATCATCGCCGTCAGCGACGGCACAAATACCGGCCAGAATTCGCGCCAGGTTGCGAATTTTCCGCGCTGAGCAAGAATCGGTCCGAGGCCGTTTGCTTTGCCCAGAGCCCACCAGACCAGCACCACGGTCATGACGAGGACAAACGGCGCCGCCCAGTTTTCCACTTTCCTGAGGAGGTCCATGCCGTGATAGATGACGAAGACGTTGAGACCCCAGAAGAGGAGGAACGATATCCATTCGGTCGGCGTGTGGCCAGCGAAACTGCCGGGTATTGCCGAAGGCCATCCACTCCAAAGCGAGCGAAAGAATACGTTCAGTGCCTGACCTCCAATCCATGCTTGGATGCCGAACCATCCACAAGCGACCAGCGCCCGCATCAGGGCCGGGACATTGGAACCGAAGGTGCCGTAGGCGGCTCGCGCAAACACAGGAAAGGGAATCCCGTATTTCGTTCCGGCGTGCGAGTTCAGGAGGATGGGGACGAGCACGATGATGTTGCCGATCAGGATCGTCATAATCGCCTGTCTCCAACTCATTCCGGCGCCGATCAATCCGGATGCCAGCATGTAGGTCGGGATGCAGTGAGCCATGGAGACCCACAAGGCCGCAAAGTTGTACGTTCCCCAGGTGCGTTGTTCCGTCGTCGTGGGCGCGAGATCCTTGTTGTAGAGCCGGTTCGAGTAAGCGCTCATCGTCCTCAAGGATACTAAATTCATCAAAGCCCGCTTACATGACTTTTTCACAGCTCGGGTCTAGTCTTCCCATATAATGGCCGTCCGAAAAGCGCCCCATGTTGTGCGCAACTTTGCTACGTCACAAGATCGGTTATTCACGTCCCGCGGGTTTGAACTCGACTTCTATACGTGTCGGTTTCGATCAGGTGCGAAAAACCGGTCATCTCACGCCAAAGGAATCGGCTCTGCTGCGTTACCTCGTCTCCCAGGACGGGCGAGTCGTGCCACATAGAGAACTGCTTGCCGCCGTTTGGGGCTCTAAGTCCGTTAATCGTTCGAATTACCTTCACGTGTTCATGACAAATCTTCGAAAAAAAATCGAGCCGGACCCTGGCCGCCCGCAGTACATCGAGACAGTACCGTGTGTGGGCTATAGCTTTTCCGTTACGGCTGGCGTTGAGGAGAGTTCTTCACATGATTAATACCGGCGATACCGCGTGGGTTCTGGCATCTTCCGCACTCGTTCTGCTGATGACCATTCCAGGCCTTGCGCTTTTCTATGGCGGTCTTGTCCGTTCGAAAAATGTGCTCGGAACGCTGATGCAGAGTTTCATTATGGTGGGCCTGATTTCGATTCAGTGGCTCATCTTCGGGTACAGCCTTGCCTTTGCCAGCGGAAACAGTTTCATCGGTGGTCTCCAGTGGCTTGGATTGCAAGGAGTGGGCGCCGCGCCGAATCCCGATTATGCCGCGACGATCCCGCACCAGGCGTATATGGTTTTTCAATTGATGTTTGCGATTATTACGCCGGCGCTGATGACAGGAGCCTTTGCAGAACGGATGAAGTTTTCGAGTTTCCTGGTCTTTTCCTTCTTGTGGGCGACGATCATTTACGATCCGCTTGCTCATTGGGTGTGGGGAGTCGATGGCTGGCTGCACAAGCTTGGTGCGCTCGATTTTGCCGGCGGTACAGTAGTGCATATCAGTTCCGGAGCGTCTGCTTTGGTCGCCGTGCTGATCATCGGCAAAAGAGTGGGTTTCGGTAAAATTCCCACTCCGCCTCACAACCTGCCGTTTGCCGTGATTGGCGCATCCTTATTATGGTTCGGATGGTTTGGCTTCAACGCCGGTTCGGCTTTGGGCGCCAATGGCCTGGCAACAAGCGCTCTCCTGGCCACCCATATGGCCGCCGCGGCTGCAACTTTGACGTGGGTCATCGCCGAGTGGATTGTGTCGGGAAAACCTACCATGCTTGGCGCGGCGTCCGGGGCCGTGGCCGGACTTGTCGCCATCACGCCGGGTTCAGGTTTTGTCTCGCCGATTTCTTCCGTGATTATCGGCGGCGCGGCCGGGATTATTTGCTATACCGCTGTGATGATGAAAGCACGATTCGGCTATGACGATGCTCTCGATGTTGTGGGAGTGCATGGTGTCGGCGGCGTTTTCGGGGCGGTAGCGACCGGTATTTTTGCTTCCAAGGCGATTAACCCCGCGGGAGCGGACGGGCTCATTTACGGAAACTGGTCCACTTTTCTGCATCAATTGATTGCCGTCGGTGCCACCGTCGCGTTCGCCGCGGTTGGCACCACGGTCATTCTTTACGGTGTCAAAGCACTGATGGGTCTTCGTGTGACGGAAGGTGAAGAGCGGATGGGGCTGGATCTGAGCCAGCACAACGAGAGTGCATACGTATTCGCACCGGATTACGATGAGTCCGATGTTGTCCCGGCATCCAGCCATTCCGCAATATACAAAACCGTTGCGGGGAAGGTCTAATTCGGTAGTACGCTGAATTGACGGTGTAACTGATGTTGCGAAGCATTCTGGTTGCCCTGGATGAGTCCCCCTGGAGCGAGACTGCCACCACACTTGCATTGGAATGGGCGTCGCGTTTTGGCGCTCGTGTCGTTGGTCTGGGAATTGTCGATACCCCCTCCATCATGGGGCCAGAATTCGTTTCGATCGGCGCCACCGAGTTTAAGAGGCGCCGAGATGACGCGCGGCTGGCGGATGCACGGAAACGCGTGGGCGGTGTGCTCGCTAAATTCCGTGATCACTGTTCGCGCGCTGGGATCGCCGCAAGTACAGTTCAAGACCTGGGAGACTCTGCTAAGTCTATCCTCAGGCAGGCGCACCGTTGCGATTTAGTTCTTCTAGGCCGCGAAACGTATTTCCATTTCGAAACGCTGGACGAGCCTGACGAGATACTGGGCCAGGTTCTCCACCGTAGTCCCAGGCCTACTGTTGTCGTGCCGCGCGACCTGCCAACAGGCAATGGCGTGATCGTTGCATACGGCGGAGGCCGAGAGGTCGCGCGCACGCTTCAGACATTTCAGCTTCTGGGATTGGCCGGTGGTGAAACGATCCACATCATCTCTATTGGGCGAGGCGATGGCAAAATGGATGTGCTTGCCGGTCTCGCCGCCGAGTTTCTGAAATCCCACGGTGCTCCGCACCGGTTGCATGTTCTCGAGACGAGTGGCGGACCGGCTCAGGCACTGCTTGAGCAGGTCCGCAGCCTTCAGCCACGGCTTATCGTCATGGGTGCACCCGGCCATCATCCGGTGAGGGACCTGTTTGCGACGTCTGTTACACGGGCCGTCCTGCGTGACTGTCCTGTGCCGGTTCTGGTAGGCGCGTGACGAGTCTCGACAACTTCGTGCAGAGATCTACGGATTTCGCATATTACGTATAAGATCTGGAAACTGCTCTACGCTAGCAGACTGACAGGCTATCGGCATAGACTCTCTAGATTAAGCATGTGCGGCCATGGTCACGTCGATCATATGGTGGTTGTGGACATCGACGGTATCGCGGCAAACGGAATCCGACGACTTTTCCTACGGAGATCTACGGATTTGCGCATCTCACAAATCATCTGAGAAACTGCTGCCGTGCAGACCAGACTGACACGCTTTCAGGCATCGACCCTCTCCTTTTCGGTTGATTTCCAACATGTTCCACATCAACCCATCGTGGTGTGGCATGGACGGCCACGTGCACATACACAACGTGATGGTTTGAGCCGCCGAAATTGGGACGAAATCTTAAGCTCACGTTAGCGACTTCTTAACACGGCGACATCTAGCATCCAGATAGTGGAGGCTAGTATGAATACCAGGCATCATTTAAATGGCATCGGGTTCGATGCCCGTCAGGCCGGCCACGAGGACATTGATCAATGGAGGCCGTCCGAGATGGCGACGGGTGTCTTGTGGATCGTGATCCCGTATACAACGCCGGAGCTTGCAAAAGCGGCATTGCGGCATGCAGCTGTCTGCAGCGACCTTGATGTTCATGTGTGTCTCGTCGACGTCCAGGTGGTGCCATTTCCGTGCTCACTGAATCAGCCTCCAATCGATAAGACATTTTCCGAGTGCCGATTGAATGACCTGTTGAAGGAAAGCGGACTACCCGGCAGAGCAGCCGTTGTCTACACGCGGGACTGGCTCGAAGGCTTTCGCAAGGTGCTCGAGCCCGGGTCCATTGCCATCGTCGCCTCGAAGAAACGCTGGTGGCCGACGCGGGAAGAAAAACTTGCCCGGACGTTAAAGAATGCCGGGCACGACGTGATGTTTCTGCCGGTTGTGAGGTGAATCATGCTGGATCTGTTCTATGTCGTTGTCGTGATTGTTTTCTTTGCCCTGATGTGGGGCTTTACCAAGGCGGCCGAACGCCTTTAGGCGGGGAATCGTTTATGGAATATGCAATTGCAGGAATTACCGCGGTCTTTCTCTTTGTTTATCTGATGTACGCGCTGCTCCGGCCGGAGCGGTTCTAAGCGTGGGCGTTATTGAGGTGCTGTCATGACTTTACTGGGTATCTCGCAAATCGTGATCTTCTTCTTGATCGTGCTTGCGCTGACGAAGCCCGTGGGCACGTTCATGTATCGGGTGTTTGAAGGTCAACGGACCTTTTTGCATCCAGTTCTTCGTCCGGTCGAGCGTCTGATCTACTGGGCAGGCGGCGTCAAGGAAGATGTCGAGCAGACATGGGTGCGTTACCCGGCTCGCTGATCTCGTTCAGTACATTTTGCTTCCTGTTCCCCTACCTGTTGCAGCGCCTGCAGGGATTACTGCCGTTGAATCCGATGCATTTCTCCACTGGTCAGGCGCCGATGAATGCGACGCCCATGACGCCCGATCTGGCATTCAACACGGCGGTCAGCTTCATGACGAATACGAACTGGCAGTCGTACTCACCGGACACAACGCTCAGTTATCTCGTCCAGATGGCAGCGCTCGCAGTCCAGAACTTTGTTTCCGCGGCAGTGGGAATTGCTGTGGCGGTGGCCATGATCCGGGGCTTCGCGCGGCATACCTCAAAGACGATCGGAAATTTCTGGGCCGATCTGACCCGCTGCACGCTTTACATATTGCTGCCGATTTCGATCGTGGCGGCGCTGTTCTTCGTCTGGCAGGGATCGATTCAGAACTTCAAGGGGCCGGATACGGTGCAGACCGTCGAAGGAACACCTCAAACGATCGAGCAAGGCCCGTTGGCCTCGCAGCTCGCGATCAAGATGCTGGGTACCAATGGCGGCGGATACTTCAATGCGAACTCGGCGCATCCTTACGAGAATCCGACACCGCTGTCGAATCTGCATACAGATGTTGCTGATCTTCGTCCTCGGCGCCGGGTTGACCTACAAGTTTGGAAAGATGGTCCGCGATACGCGGCAGGGCTGGGCGATATTCGCGACCATGAGTGTGCTTTTCCTGGCCGGGGCCGTCATCTGCTACTGGGCCGAGCAAAGAGGAAATCCCGCTGACGGCCAGCATGGGTATCGAGCGCACGTATAACAGCAGCTCAGCCAGGCGGCAACATGGAAGGCAAAGAGGTGCGATTCGGCAACGCCATGACCTCACTGTTTGCGACGGTCACGACGGATGCCAGCTGCGGCGCCGTCATCGGTATGCACGACAGCTTTACGCCGTTGGGAGGTCTTGTCCCGTTATTTAACATCCAGACTGATGAAGTGATCTTCGGCGGTGTCGGCGCCGGCTTTTACAGCATGCTGATCTATATCGTCGTCGCGGTATTTATTGGCGGTTTGATGGTGGGGCGTACGCCGGAGTACGTGGGTAAAAAGATCGAGCAAAAGGAAGTCAAGATGGCGATCATCGCGATCCTGGCGACCTCGATGTGCATCCTGGCATTCACGGCTGTCAGTTCCATCGCGCCATTAGCGAAAGATCATTATTGGAATCCGCCTGGCCCCGCAACAGCCAATCTCAGCAACAATGGTGGCTCACGGCTTTTCTGAAATTCTGTATGCGTACACGAGCGGTGCGGGGAATAACGGAAGCGCGTTTGCCGGCCTTAATGCCAATACTCCCTGGTACAACCTGACCCTGGGCATCGACATGCTTATTGCACGATTCCTCTTCATTATTCCGGCGCTGGCAATTGCCGGCAGCCTCGCAGCTAAAAAACTGATACCCGTCACGAGCGGCACGTTGCCGACTCATGGCTCATTATTCGTGATTCTGCTGATTGGAACCATCGTGATCGTTGGCGCGCTCACTTATTTTCCGGCTCTTTCGCTGGGGCCGATCGTCGAGCATTTCCAGATGCTGAATGGAAAGGTGTTTTGATATGGCCACCGTTACTGCTCCTCCACAAGAACCTAAAGCTGGATCCAAAACGGAAGGCGCGCAACTCATTTCGAAAGGCGTCCGGACCCGGCCCCTGTTTGATCCTGAAATTATGAACCGTGCGATCAAACAGTCGTTCGTCAAACTGAATCCGCGCGTTCTTGCCAAGAATCCCGTCATGTTCGTCGTGGAAGTCGGAGCGGCGCTGACGACACTGTTTGTCATAAAGGATATTGTCACGGGCGCAGGCGGTCTTCTGTTCGGAATTCAGATCGCTTTGTGGCTGTGGTTTACGGTTCTCTTTGCCAATTTCGCCGAAGCCATGGCGGAAGCCCGGGGAAAAGCGCAAGCCGACAACCTGCGCAAAACGAAGACCGATACCATGGCGAAGAAGCTCCTGGCTAACGGCAAGTTCGACATGGTTCCCTCCTCGCAATTGCGCGCCGGCGATACGGTTTTTGTTGAGGCTGGTTATCTTATTCCGGGTGATGGCGAGGTTGTCGAAGGAATTGCCAGCGTTGACGAATCCGTGATTACCGGTGAGAGTGCTCCCGTGATTCGTGAGTCCGGCGGAGACCGCAGCGCGGTGACCGGCGGAACTAAGGTGCTTTCCGATCACATCACGATCAAAATCACGTCGAATCCGGGCGAGACGTTTCTCGATCGCATGATCGCTCTCGTCGAAGGCGCTGCTCGTCAGAAGACGCCGAACGAGATCGCGCTCAACATTCTGATTGCTGGTTTGACGCTCGATTTTCCTGCTGGCTGTCTCCACGTTGCCACCTTATTCCAAGTACGCCATCCAGGCGGCCGGCAGCGGCACGGCGCCTTCGGTGGCAGTCCTGGTTTCGCTCCTTGTCTGTCTGATTCCAACGACCATCGGCGGACTGCTGTCGGCAATCGGTATCGCCGGCATGGATCGAGTGATGCAACACAACGTCCTTGCAATGAGCGGAAGGGCAGTCGAAGCGTCCGGCGACGTGAATACGTTGCTCCTGGACAAGACTGGAACGATCACCCTCGGTAACCGGGAGGCGGTGGAATTCATCACGGTTCAAGGTGTGTCGGAAGCCGAACTGGCCGATGCCGCCCAACTCTCGAGCCTGGCCGACGAAACGCCGGAAGGCCGCTCGGTCGTCGTCCTCGCGAAAGAGAAATACGGTTTGCGTGGCAGGGAAGTCGCAGAGCATGAAGCTCACTTCATTCCGTTCTCCGCATACACGCGGATGAGTGGCGTGGACATGAACGGCCGCATGCTGCGGAAAGGGGCGACGGACGCCATCATCAAGTTCGTCCAGGAGCAGGGCGGCACGGCGCCGGCCGCGCTCAAGGAATTGTCCGAACAGATTTCGAGGAACGGCGGGACGCCTCTGGCGGTGGCGGAGGGCCGGCGAGTCCTGGGTCTTATTCACCTGAAGGACATCGTTAAAGGTGGCATGAAGGAACGGCTGGCTTCCTTACGTGCCATGGGAATCCGATCCGTCATGATCACGGGCGACAATCCGTTGACGGCCGCTGCGATCGCGGGGGAAGCGGGCGTGGACGATTTTCTCGCTCAGGCCACTCCGAAGGACAAACTCGAATATATCAAGAAGGAACAGGCCGGAGGCCGGTTGGTCGCGATGACCGGCGATGGAACCAATGATGCGCCTGCGCTTGCCCAGGCAGATGTCGGAGTTGCGATGAATAGCGGCACGATGGCCGCGAAAGAGGCCGGCAATATGGTGGACCTCGACAGCAACCCCACCAAACTGATCGAGATCGTCGCGATCGGAAAACAGTTGCTCATCACACGCGGCGCGCTGACAACGTTCTCGATTGCAAATGATGTCGCGAAGTATTTTGCGATCATCCCGGCAATGTTCGCGGCCATGTATCCGGAGCTGAACAAACTAAACATCATGGGCCTGCACTCGCCGCA
Source organism: uncultured Acidobacteriota bacterium (assembly GCA_963738025.1). Taxonomy (GTDB): domain Bacteria; phylum Acidobacteriota; class Terriglobia; order 20CM-2-55-15; family 20CM-2-55-15; genus 20CM-2-55-15. The sequence goes on from CAVTWA010000030.1 coordinate 27,258, forward strand.
GAGCGCGGTGCTCGCTGCGGTTATTTTTAACGCTCTGATCATCATTGCTCTCGTGCCCCTGGCGTTACGCGGCGTGCAATATAAGCCGGTGAGTGCCGGCCAGATGTTGAGCCGGAATCTGTTGATTTACGGGCTGGGGGGAATTATTGTCCCGTTCCCCGCCATCTGGGCGATCGACAAGTTGATCGTCATGTTGGGACTTGCATGAGTGCAGGCGCGGTCTATGACCGCGCCTACAGCGCTGATCAAACGGAGATAGATTATGTTTAAAGAAATCGGCCCTGGTTTTCGCTTCACGCTCGTTTTCACAATCTTGACTGGCCTTATTTATCCCGTCTTGATGACGGGTATATCGCAAGTGATCTTTCCGAAACAAGCGAACGGCAGCCTTGTGATGGTTAACGGAAAGGTCGTCGGATCGAGTCTGATCGGTCAAAACTTCTCGAAGGCGGAGTATTTCCATCCACGGCCATCGGCAGCCGGCAGCGGTTATGACGCGACGGCCAGCAGCGGCTCCAATCTCGGACCGACGAGTGCGAAGTTGCTGCGTGGCACGACGAAAATGGATGACAAGAAGAATGAAGTCGTCGATTTCGACGGAATCAATCTTCGTACTGTCCATTACTGCCTCGACAATGACGTGCCCTACGAGTCGTCCGTTCCATTGGAACAGTTCAAGACCGATAAAGGGGAACTCGACGAGGTAAAGCTGATCAAGGCGTTCAATGATGAGAAGGCGCCGCTGGTCTTCAAGGCGAAGACCCCGATTCCTGCGGATGCGCTGACCGCATCGGCGTCCGGTCTTGATCCGCATATCAGTGCAGCCAATGCCCAGATACAGGCAGCCCGTGTGGCTAAGGCGCGGAATGCCTCTGTGGATCAGCTGAAAGAATTAATCGCGCAATCTACGGAAAAGGCGGATCTGGGATTTCTCGGTGAACCTCGGGTGAATGTATTAATGCTGAATATTGCAATCGACCAGCGATTCCCGATTTCGAAGTAGCGAGTTGAATAAATGAAGCGTGCACGGTGTGGATTATTCTTTGCCTGCCTGTGCCTCTTCGGGTTCAATATGCCGGGTTTTGCCCAATCGACGATTTTCAACATTCCGACAACGGACACCGTCGCCAAGGGTAAAGCTTATTTTGAATTCGACTTTCTCCCGCAAACTCCTGAACCTGCGCGGGCGAACCGGGTTTTTATTTATGACCCTCGCTTGGTCGTAGGTCTGGGTGCCAACTTCGAAGCAGGGTTCAATGTGGCAGCCTTTCACACATCCGCTGGGACGGGTGTGTTTCTACAGCCAAACGCCAAGTGGCGATTCCTCAACAATGACGCTGATGGAATTGCAGGGGCTGTAGGAGGGATTGTCTACACCCCGCTCAATCACCGGGACGGCGTGCCGACTTATGGCCTGTTGTATGGCGAGATGAGCAAGAAAATAAAAACTGGAATGTACGGGCCACGTTTTCACGCAGGGCCCTATGGGATTGTACATGCCGGTGACGCCTGGGTTGGTCCAAGGGTCGGGGCGATTGTCGGGTACGAGCAACCCATTCATCCAAAAGCCAGCATTGTGGCCGATTGGTTCAGCGGCAAGAACGGCTTCGGTTATTTCACACCCGGCGTCTCGTTTACCCTTCCTCTGAATTCCGTGTTCAACGCCGGTTACAGCATTGGTAATGACAGTTATCACGGTAACGACAACCGGTTTTTATTCGTTTATTACGGCGTGACCTTTTAACGGGGATGAATTAGCTGCTCAAACGCATCTTCAACTTTCTGCGTCCCGCCATTGTTCTTGCGGCGGTGTTCATGGGAGTGGGGCTTGCGGGCGTAGCCTATCAAGGCATCCGCACATTGCAGCGGTTGAAGGCTGTCGAAGCCGAGCGGGACCAGTGGCAGCATCCGGCTGACATCGTCCAGGCTCTCAACCTCAAAGCTGGAGATTCCGTTGTTGATTTCGGAGCTGGTGCCGGATACTTCGCAGTGAAGCTTGCCGATACGGTTGGAAATGACGGACAGGTTGTTGCTGTAGATCTACGCAGGCTTTCCCTGATTTTTCTGCGCATTAGAACTGTCCTTGCCGGTAAGCACAACGTTCGAACGATCGTCGGGGATACCGATGATCCCCACCTTCCAGCCGGCGCTGCGGACGCGGTTCTCATTGCAAATACCTACCATGAGCTTTCGGCGCCGGAAAAAATACTGGGTCAACTGATGCGGGCGCTCCGCCCCGGGGGACGGCTGGTGATTGTCGACAGGATGGCTTCATCCGGCGAGCATGGTGGTGAAAATACTGATATTCATCAAGCAGATCCGGCCGCCGTCGAGGCTGCAGTTCGAAATGCCGGTTTCACGATGGTCCGCAGAAATGACGATTTTATCCGTCCGGCGGGGGATGAATCCTGGTGGTTGCTCATTGCGGACAAGCCATGATGCATAATGTCTGGTGGAGCGGGTAATGGATTCACAATTCCGGCGGGATCCGGAACAACTGCTCAGGGAAATCGAGCAGCAAGAACGCCGCGAACGGCGAGGACGACTGAAGATCTTTCTGGGGTACGCCTCCGGCGTTGGGAAATCTGCAAAGATGCTCGCGGAGGGCGTGCGCCGGCGCGAACGCGGGGAAGATGTTATTGTCGGCGCCGTCCAGCCTCAGTGTTCGCCTGAGATTGACCGTCTCCTGGCTCAGCACGAGATTATTCCTACCTTGAAGGTCGGTGACAGACAAGTCATCGATATCGAGCGGATACTACGCCGGCACCCTCAGGTCGTCGTCATCGATGGGCTGGCATATACGAATCCGCCGGGCAGCAGGCATCCCGAACGCTGGCAGGAAATAGAAGAGCTCCTCGAGCACAGCATCTCCGTCGTTACCTCTGTCAATTTGCATTACATCCGGGAACTGCAGGACGAACTCGGGAATATCACCGGAAAGCGTCCGGCCGAAACGGTTCCTCTCGATTTCTTAAAGCGCGCCGATGACATCGAGATTATCGATGCGCCGGCTCAGGCCAAGGCTTCACGGCTTCGCGAAATGGCGCTGTTGGTGGCGGCCGAGGTTGTCGAGGCGGAACTGCGGCACTATCTGCAGACGCATCATATTGAAGAGATCTGGGGAACTCAGGAACGCATCCTGGTCGGACTGACTCCCCGATCTGACGCCAGGCCCGTTCTCGAAAGCGGCAGGCGCAATGCCGATCGTTTTCATGGCGAGTTGTTTGCGGCCTATGTTCGCCAGCCGGGTCTGTCTGCAGAAGATCAAGCCAAGCTCGACAAGAATCTCCAGATCGCGCGGGAGGTGGGAGCCACGATCAAAGTACTCGAAGATACCGATCCTGTGCGGGCTCTCATCATTTTCGCTCAAGAAATCGGCATCACCCAGATATTCATCGGCCACAGCCAGCAAAAGGGCTGGCTGTACCAGTTGCGCGCCAATCCTGTTGAACGTCTGATCGATTTGGCGGAAGGTATTGACGTGCGAGTCTTTCCTCAAAGGCCGGGCGACGCATGAGCAAGCCCGCTTCGGCCCGCCGCGGCCGCTTGAAGGTGTTTTTGAGTTATGCGGCCGGGGCAGGAAAAACCTATCGCATGCTCGAAGAAGCGCAACAGCTCAGGGACCAGGGCCAGGATATCGTCATCGGCTATTTCGAGCCGCACGGGCGCAAGGACACGATCGAGAAAACAGAAGGCCTGGAGCTCGTTCCGCGTAAAAAAATCGAATACCGCGCCTGTGCGTTCGAAGAAATGGATACAGATGCGATTCTTCGCCGCGCACCGAAGATTTGCGCCGTGGACGAGTTTCCCCACACCAACATTCCCGGGTCGGAACGCGAAAAACGCTGGGAAGACGTGATGGTCCTGCTCGACGCGGGCATTGACGTCTTAACGACGATGAACCTGCAGCATCTCGAAAGTCTGAATGACGAGGTGTTTCAGATTTCCGGCATTCGTGTTCGAGAGACAGTTCCCGACTGGGTCCTCAAGCAGGCCGACGAAGTGGTGATGGTCGACGTCACTCCCGAAGCGCTGCTCAACCGGCTCCGGCGCGGGGTCGTTTATGCTGCCGATAAAGCATCGCGTGCGCTGGAGAACTTTTTCAAGGAACAGACACTGACGGCGCTGCGCGAGCTGGCTTTACGGCAGGCAGCGCACGAGGTCGAGGTGCGCCAGGAGGCTCAGCGGCCGGCGGACCGGATTCTGATTCAAATCACGGATGACCCGGCTACGGCCATTCTCATCCGTCGTGGCCGCCGTGTTGCGGATTACCTCCGCGCGGAATGCTTTGCGGTTTTCGTGTCGCAGCGCGCAGATCTTTCCGATTTGCCGGCAGCGGAACGAGAAGTGGTTGAAAAGCATCTGAACTTTGCCCGTAATCTGCATATCGAGACGCGAGTCCTTTCTTCACAGAATCCTGCAGCCACCATCGTTGACTTTGCACACCGACACCAGGTGACGCAGGTGTTCTTGACCCGATCCCGACAATCGCTTTTGCCGGCGACCAGTCTCGTCTCGAAAGTCCTGCGTCTCGCTTCGGATCTTCAGATCACCGTTGTAGCGGAGCGAAAGAAGAAGGTCTAGCCGTTGCAGGCGGTCTATGACCGCACGCTCTTCACATCGATCCAGGCGAAGACCGCGCCTACAGTGCGACGACGGACGCACGCCCAATCTATTCTTAGCATCTTTTTAGCAACTTCTTAGCGCCCGTGCCGCTAGGCTGCCAGTCGTGATGGGAAAGGCAGACCGCAGTCACGGAATCCAGTCCGCCAATGATTCTGGCTTGCCCGTGGCGGCCGATTTTCAGGTCGTCATACCGCATCGAAAGCCGGAACTTACCCGGGCGGCATTCAAATATGCGGCAGGGCTGGCGACCGATCTGAACGTGCGACTGCGTCTGATCGATGTTCACGTTGTTCCTTACGGCGTGCCGATAGATAACCCCACGGTCAGTCCTAAACATCTCGTGCGGCGGCTTCGGCAACTGGCACAGGAGAGTCCTTTATCGGTATCGGCCGAGGTCGTTTATGCCAGGGATTGGGAGCAAGGATTCCGACGCTCGCTGGCGCCTGGTTCTGTGGTCGTCATGGCCATGAAGAGGTCGTGGTGGCCGACGAAGGACAAAAGGCTGGCAGCCAGGCTCAGAAGTCTTGGTCATCAGGTCGTGTGGGTGGAATGCGAATAGTGGCAATGAGGAAAATATGAAATCTCAAACAAATGCAGCCCCAGCCGGCGCTCCACGCGTGTTGATTGCTTCAACGGCGATGCTGGCGTTTATCACTTTCTGGCAGGCGGCGGCGATTGTACTAAACGATATGGGCTCGTCGGCCTTTTACGCGGGCGCCATTGCGGAACACTTTATCGGTAAGACAGCGCCGTGGTTCATCCTGGCAATCATGGTCCTCTCTTTCGCGGTGCGCTCGTTGTACATCGAAAGCTGCAGCATGTTTGTGCGAGGCGGAGTCTATCGCGTGGTGAAAGAGGCGATGGGCTCGGTGCTTGCCAAATTCTCAGTCTCGGCTTTGATGTTCGATTACATCCTGACGGGACCGATCAGCGGCGTTTCTGCGGGTTTATACCTCGTGGGTCTGATCAACGAAGTGCTTGCCTACTTTCATGCCAATGTCCAGTTTCCAGTCAACGGAACCGCCGCATTCTTTGCGATTCTCGTGACGATCTACTTCTGGCGGGAGAACATCAAAGGAATACCGGAATCGAGTGAGAAGGCACTGAAGATCATGTACGTCACCACGGTGATGGTGGTGTTGATGATTGCCTGGTGCATTTACACTCTGTCGGTCAGAGGCGCCCACGTACCGCCGTTGCCTCATCTTGCGAACCTGGTTTATGCCGGGGATGCGCTGGGCTGGCTGAAAAACACGTCCTTGCCATATACGATAGGACTCATCGGCATCCTCATTGGACTTGGTCATTCCGTACTTGCGATGAGCGGCGAGGAGACGATGGCGCAGGTTTACCGCGAGATCGAACACCCGAAACTGAAGAATCTGGAGAAGGCGGGATTTTTGATTTTCGCCTATAGCCTGGTTTTCACGGCGGGCGTGGCGTTTTTCGTGGTGATGATCATTCCCGACTCGGTGCGGCCGACGTTCCAGGACAATCCGATTGGCGGCCTGGCGATGTATCTTGCCGGCCCCCTGTGGGCCCGGATCGCCTTCCGTGGTTTTGTGGCGGTCGTCGGAACGCTCATGCTTGCGGGTGCGGTCAATACATCGATTGTCGGTTCGAATGGTGTGCTGAACCGCGTTTCCGAAGACGGAATTCTTCCCCAGTGGTTCCGGCACCCGCAGCGTAAGTTCGGCACCACACATCGCATTCTCAATCTCGTTGTCATATTGCAAATTGTGACCATTCTGCTCAGCCGCGGCGATATTTTTATCCTCGGCGAAGCCTATGCATTTGGCGTGATGTGGAGTTTCGCGACCAAAGGGCTGGCGGTCCTGGTGCTTCGTTACACACACCGCGGCGAGCGCGAATTCCGCGTGCCGTTCAATTTCAAAATCGGCAGAATCGAAATTCCGATCGGGCTGAGCCTGATCACGCTGACTCTTGTTGCTTTGTGCATCATCAATCTCCTGACGAAGCAGGTTGCGACGATTTCGGGAGTGGCGTTTACGCTGATCTTTTTTGCGATTTTTTCGATTACCGAACGGACGACGAAGAAGCGCTCGACCGAGCATGCGGAACTCGACCAGTTCAATCTTGAAGCCAGTGACGATCTCACTCCCGAAAAACTCGGCGTACGGCCCGGAAGCGTTCTGGTGATGGTTCGAAACTACAACACGCTGCACAACCTGAACGCCGTACTGGATCGCATCGATCCGCGAACGAAGGACGTCGTCGCCCTTCATTTGCGCTTCCTCCAGCGTACAGGAGGGGGCGAATACGAGTTAACTCACGACCAGCTGTTCAGCCTCAATGAGCAGAAGTTGTTCACCCGAGCGCTCGAGATCGCCGAAAAGAAGGGAAAGACCATACATCTTGCTGTTGCGGCGGCGACCGATAAATGGGATGCCATCATGCGGGCTGCGCAAAACTTGCAGTCCTCCGGCGTTGCCGTGGGAGCTTCACCGAATCATCCGGTTGTTGAAGAAGCGCGTCTGGCGGGTCTCGCGTGGGAGCGCCTGCCCGACCCGAAACCGCAACTTGCTCTTCAGTTCTACTTTCCGACCGGGCAGGACAACATCTTTTATCTCGGACCACATGCACCGCACTTGACGCCGAAGGAGATCGATCTGTTGCACGGTCTCTGGCTCGAACTCAGCAGCGGGATTGCGCCCGAAGAGATTCATCATCACGACGTCATCCATTTCGCCCTGGAAGAGCTGCAGCACGAAATGGCCGATGGCCAGCGAAGCGAGATTCTGGAGAGGATGCGCGACCATCTTCAGCAGATTAAGAACCGCAGGGTTCCGGCGCTGGGCTAGAGCGTTTGAATTAGATTTCGCTTTATAATCGTCTGCTCGGCAAGGTGAAGGAGGAGCAGATGAAAGCGATTCGTGTGAGTGAGTTCGGTGGGCCTGAAGTTCTGCGGCTCGAAGACGTACCGGATCTCAAACCGGGTGCCGGTCAGGTGCTGGTCCGTATTAAGGCGGTCGGCATCAATCCGGTCGACACGTACATTCGGGCGGGCACGTATCCGCGAAAGCCGAGTCTGCCCTATACACCGGGGACGGATGCTGCCGGCATGATCGAAGCCCTCGGTCCCGACGTCAAACGCTTCAAAGTCGGGGACCGTGTTTACACGAACGGATCCGTCACGGGAGTCAGCGCCGAGCTTGCGGTTTGCGGCGAACCGCAGGTTCATCCCCTTCCGGCCAGAACGTCCTTCACTCAGGGTGCAGCTTTAGGGGTTCCGTATGGCACGGCGTATCGCGCGCTTTTCCAGCGCGGCGGCGCAAAGGCTGCCGAGACGGTCCTGATTCACGGAGCCAGCGGCGGTGTCGGCTCGGCGTGCGTTCAGTTTGCCCGGGCTGCAGGACTGACTGTGATTGGCACCGGAGGGACCGAGAAAGGCCGGGCCCTGGTGCGCCAGGAAGGCGCGCATCATGTGCTCGATCACCGCGCCGGAGACTATGACAAGCAGCTGATGGACCTGACGCAAGGCCGAGGGGTCGACCTTATTATAGAGATGCTGGCGAATGTCAACCTTGCCAGGGACCTGACAATGCTCGCGGCGGCAGGCCGTGTGGTGGTGGTTGGGAATCGCGGCACGATTGAGATCGATCCGCGGCAAGCTATGTCGCGCGAGGCATCGATCCTGGGCTTGACGCTTTTTGCGGCAACGGAGCGCGATCTGGCTCAAATCCACGCAGCCATTCCTGCAGGCCTGGAGAGCGGTACGTTGCGTCCGATCGTGGGTAAGGAAATCCCGCTGGCCGATGCGGCGAAGGCGCATCAGGCAGTGATGGAATCCGGTGCATATGGCAAGGTTGTTCTGATTCTCTGATTTGAGAGTGATGGCAAAGCATTCAATCAAGCTAGGCCTGGTGCAGACCAAGGTCAGTTCCAGAATCGAGGAGAACCTCGATAAAACAGCGGCATTCATCAAGGCCGCAAAACGAAAAGGCGCGGAAATCGTCTGCCTGCAGGAGCTCTTTGCGCAGCGCTATTTCGCCCAAATCAAGGATAAGGAATTTTTCGGCAGCGCCGAGTCTGTGCCGGGCCGGCTATCGCGATTCCTTGCCGATTGCGCTGCAGCGAATCGCGTCGTCTTGATTGGCGGTTCGATTTACGAAAAGGGCGAGGAGGGCAGGTTTTACAACACGTCCCTCACCTTCAGTCCGGATGGCGAACTCATCGGGAAGTACCGGAAGATGCACATTCCGCACGACCCGAACTATTACGAGCAATATTACTTTTCCCCTGGGAATCTGGGATATCTGCAGGTAAAAACCTCGAAAGCCGTCGTCGCACCGCTGATTTGTTACGACCAGTGGTATCCCGAGGCGGCCCGGATCAATGCCATTCAAGGAACTCAGATCATTTTCTACCCGACTGCGATCGGCTGGTTCAAAGAACTCAGGCGCGACGAACCGTTTTCGGCCCGCCGATGGGAAGCGGCGATGCGCGGGCATGCGTCGCTGAATGGCATTTTCGTAGCGGCTGTGAATCGTGTCGGGCGCGAAGGACACCTGCAATTCTGGGGCGGATCTTTTGTAGCCAACCCTTTTGGGGAAATCGTCGCGCGCGCCTCATCTTCCAAGGAAGAAGTTCTGGTCGCCGGCATCGATCTGAAGCTGATCGGCGCTTCTCAGGACGGCTGGCGGTTTTTGCAGAATCGCCGCCCCGAGAGCTATATCGATCTTGCGAGAGGATGAGCGGAGCGGCGATGAATAACGATCAGATGAAGCCCACGCCGAAAAGCCTCGGCTATTTTATGCCGGCTGAATGGGAGCCTCAGGCCGCGGTATGGCTGACATGGCCGCACAACGAGCTGACGTGGCCGGGCGGTATGCTTGCCGAGGTCGAACGCACGTACGTCGAGTTTATCCGGCCTTTGTACAGTGAACAGAAGATCAAGCTGCTCGTTCAGAACCCGGAAGCCGAAGCCAGCGTTCGACTGACGCTCGATCGCGAGGGCATCGCGCTGTCACAGATCGTATTTATCCCGGTTGCCGCTGAGGATTCGTGGATCCGCGATTATGGACCAACGTTCGTGATTCATCGCGAGCGGCGGAGCCTGGCGATGGTGAATTGGACCTTCAATGCCTGGGGCAATAAATACGACGACCTGATCGGCGACGATCGCATTCCTCGCGAGCTCAACAAGGCTCTAGACCTGCCGATTTTCGAACCAGGCATCGTTCTTGAAGGCGGTTCGATTGAAGTGAATGGCGCCGGGACAGTGCTTACCACGGAGCAATGTCTACTGAATAAGAACCGCAATCCTCATTTGAATCGCGAACAGATCGAATCCTGTCTGCGAGAATATCTGAATGTGTCACGCGTGCTTTGGCTGGCCGAAGGTATTGCCGGCGACGATACGGATGGGCATATCGATGACGTCGCGCGGTTCGCCGACCGCGACACGGTGATCTGCGCGTTCGAAGACGATCCTGAAGATGAGAATTACAAGATCCTGAAAGATAACTATGAACGGCTCGTTGGATGGGGACTGAATGTCGTGAAGCTACCCATGCCAGGCTATATCGGAGACCGTCATGCCCGACTGCCGGCGAGTTACGCGAACTTTTACATTGGCAACAGCGCGGTAGTTGTTCCCGTTTTTGGCCATGTCAATGACAGTCGGGCTCTCGAGACGATCCGCAAGTGTTTCCCCTCACGCCACGTCGTCGGCGTTCACGCCACGTCGATGGTCCACGGGTTGGGCACCCTTCACTGCTGCAGCCAGCAGGAACCGCGCGGGTCGGCAGAGTGAATTCGAGGACGGTTGCCTGAATCACCTAAAATGCAGTGGCAATTCAGGTGATTCAGGCAACCGTCCCCGAATTCGGGCTTCTTGCAGGCGTGGTCTGTTGACCCACCGAAATATTCGGATTGACCATTGGAAACCAGAGCGCGTATAAATCTTTCTCTCAACCTAACGCAATCGTACCTACGGGCCGCAAAGTTTGTCCGTGGAAAGAGGGTGTCATGATTACTCCTTCGCCCTTGCCGGAAATATCGGCGCAAAGTCCTCAGGAAATGGATCTTGCGCAAGTAAACGACTGGCTGCATTTAGCCCTGGAAGCCGGCAAATCGGTGGGCTGGGATTGGGATGTTAAGAGTGGAACGGACTCCTGGTTCGGTGATCTCGAACACATTTTCGGGATTCCGTCCAAAACACGCATTGGGCACGTTGAAGATTTCCGCCGTACTGTACATCCGGATGAACGGTCGCTTGTCTGGAAGGCAGTGCAGGACGCCATGCAAAGCCGCAGCCCGTATTTGGCGGAGTTTCGAATTGTTCGAACCGATGGCGCTGTACGGTGGGTCTCCGCCAAAGGAAAGTTCTATTACTCGCCAGCTGGAGAACCCGAGCGCATGCTGGGTGTTGCCGTGGACATTACCGAGCGCAAAAGCGTCGAGGAGGCGTTGCGGCAAAAGAAGATTGAATTAACAGAAGCGCAACGGCTGGCTGAGGTGGGAAGCTGGCAGTGGGATCCCGCCACCGACAATGTCACATGGTCGGATGAGCTTTACCGAATCGTCGGCCGCTCAACGAAATTACCGGCAGTAACTTACAAGGATCATTCCCTGCTCTATTCCGCTGAAAGTTGGGAACGGTTGCGCAATGCTGTGGACCAGGCCCTTCAGACCGGAATCCCTTATGAACTCGAACTGGAGTTGATCCGGGCTGACGGCGAGATGAGATGGGTGATCGCCCGTGGCGAAACCCTGCGTGATAGCGCGCAGCGCGTGATAGGGCTTCGCGGTACGGTTCAAGATATTACCGACCGCAGACGTTCTCAGCAGGCGCTCAGGGAGAGTGAGGAGCGGTTGCGTTTGGCTGCGCGGGTCGGCCGGATGTATGCCTTTGAATGGAATCAGGCGTCGGACGTCATCGTGCGGTCCGCGAAATATGGGGATATCCTCGGCCTCGCGGGCGAAGAGGAGGATATAACGTGTCAACAAATGTTGACGAGGGTTCATCCCGATGACCGTGAAAAGGTCAGTGCCGCCACTAAGGCATGTACTCCTGAAAATCCGCTCTGTCGAATCCGTTATCGTGTCTTGCGTCCTGATGCTTCTGTAGTCTGGCTGGAAAAGAACGCGCATGCCTTCTTTGACAGCAAGGGCACGATGGTCCGGATGGTGGGTATGATTGCGGATATCACAGACCGAAAGCTGGCGGAAGACGCTCTGTCCAGCGTAAGCCGACGGCTCATTGAGGCCCAGGAAGCCGAACGGACGAGGATTGCGCGCGACCTGCACGATGATATCGGCCAGCGCCTGGCGCTGTTGTCTCTGACACTCGAACAAACAAAACTGCTGGCTGTCGCCGGGGACAACGAAATGCTCAGCCGGCTGAATGAATTGCGCCGGCAGATCCTGGTCATATCATCCGCCGTCCATACGCTGTCCCATGAACTGCACTCCTCCAGTTTGCGCTATCTGCATGTGGTGAAAGCGCTGCGTGGCTTATGTGGCGAGCGCTCCAAGCAGCACAATGTTGAGATCAACTTCGTTTACAAGGATGTTCCGGAAACCGTATCGCCAGACATTTCACTTTGCCTGTTCCGTGTCTTGCAGGAAGCGCTGCACAACGCGGTCAAACACAGCGGCGCCCCGCAGATCGATGTAGAGCTTTTCGGTGCTTCAGGCGCGCTTGATCTTAGGGTGCACGATTCGGGATCCGGCTTTGATGTGGCGGCGGCAATGAATGGGCGGGGCCTGGGACTCAGCAGTATGGAAGAACGCCTGAAGCTGGTGGATGGCGTCCTGTCGATTAACACGCAAATCGGGCGCGGCACCACCATCCATGCCCGCGTACCGCTCAGCACGGTTCCGGTTGCGGCACAGGCAGCGGGCGCATAGCCCGTCGCTCTCGGCGGCGCATCGATGTTTGGCGTTCTTTCATCCGCTATCCGTTCAATCGGCCCCGAGTTGCCCGATCAAAAGCGTTGCGACAAACCAACGGTCGTCTCTTGCATAGCAGTGGCCTGCCAACCTATACTGCTGCGCTGATCATAAAAACAGTGTTGACCTTATATAAGAGGAGGAGTTTTGTATGAATTCGACTACACGATCGGGTCTCAGAACCGCTGCTTTGTCGCTGGTGCTGATGGCCCTGGTCGCTGGACTGGGTGCGTATCCGAGCAGCGCACTCTTGCAGTCGCAGCGAAATGTTCCGGCGCCGACCGGAATAATCCAAGGTGTGGTTCAAAGTGAGAAAGGACCTGAAGCTGGTGTTTGGGTTATTGCTGAAACCAAGGATCTTCTCACGAATTTCATAAAGATTGTCGTGACTGATGACCAGGGCAAATTCCTTGTGCCGGATCTGCCGGCTGCGAATTACAAGGTGTGGGTCCGCGGCTACGGTCTGGTGGATTCAACGCCGCTTACGATGAAGCCGGCAACAAACTCCATCACGCTCAAAACGACAACGGCCAAGACTCCTCAGGAAGCTGCAAAGGTCTATCCTGGCGATTATTGGTTGTCGCTTATGGAGCCGCCCGCCAAGAGCCTGTTCCCGGGTACAGGAAATCAGGGCAATGGGCTAGGAACCAACATGCGGTCGCAAGAGCAGTGGATGAACCAGCTCAAGTCCGGTTGCAATTTTTGTCACCAATTGGGCAACCAGTTGACGCGCACGCTGGACGATGTCTACCAGGCCGAGCCGAATATCAAGACCTCGCTCGATGCCTGGGATCGCCGTTTACACGGCGGCGTCCGCGGCGATTCGATGTACGCGACGCTGAGCAGCATGGGACATGACGGGTCTTTGAAAGTGTTCGCCGACTGGTCCGATCGCATCGCGAAAGGGGAAGTCCCTCCGGCGCCCAAGCGGCCGCAAGGAATTGAGCGGAACATTGTCGCCACTCTCTGGGATGTCGGTGATGATCACTCCTTCATGCATGATCAGATCACGACCAATAAGAATCATCCAACCGTGAACGCCGGCGGACCTGCGTACGCCGTATCGGCGGGACATGGTCAACTCGTGGTTCTCGATCCGAAAGAGAACAGCACCTACGCTATCGATATCCCGACGCGCGATGACCGGGCGAACGTGCCGTCCCGCTTCCCGAAGCCGGCTATGCCGTCCTTGCATTGGGGTAACGAGTGGCTGTGGTCGAATCCTCCGTACAACCCTGCCGATCCGCACAATCCGATGATCGACACCAAGGGCCGCGTATGGACGACGTCGAAGATTCGGGGCCGCACCGAGCCCACCTGGTGCAACGATGCAAAGTTGGGTAACAAATCGGCAGACTGGTTCCCGCTGACAAACAGCGGCCGTCAGACTTCCTTCTATGATCCGAAAACGCAGAAGTGGCAGTTGATCGAAACCTGCTACAGCACGCATCACCTGCAGTTCGACAACGATCCGGATGAGACTGTGTACTTCAACGAACTGAGCGGTCCGATCGTAGGCTGGGTCAATACCAAGGTCTACGACAAGACCCTCGCCGAAACGAAAGACGAATTCAAGGCGGAACGCGCTGCTGTGGGCTGGTGCGGACAGGTACTCGATACCAACGGCGACGGAAAGATCACGCGTCCGTGGAATAACGGCGTATCCAATGCGCTTAGTGGAAACGAGCTGCTGTATCAGGGCGACACGGGTGGAGCTGCACCCGCAGCGCGCGGCGGAGCTGCACCGGAAGCTCCAGCCGGCGGCGGCGGACGTCGCGGCGGTCGCGGCGGTCCGACGGCACCGTATGATCCGAAACTGGATACCCTGGTCCGGTATAACCTTTACTCGGTTATCCCGAGCCCGGTCGACGATACGGTCTGGGGAGTCAGCGAAAACCCGTTCCCGGGCATGTTGGTTCGCGTGCAGATCGGCAAAAATCCGCCGGAAAGCTGCAAAACCACCATTTTCAAGGTTCCCGATCCGGGTTTCGACCCGCGTGGAATCGACATCGACACCAACGGCGTCGTATGGACCGATCTGGCTGGCAGCAGCCAACTCGCCAGCTTCGACGTTCGGAAATGCAAGGATCTGGATGGTCCTGCAAAGACCGACGGCAGCCAGTGCAAAGAAGGCTGGGCGCTGTTTACAACCGATGGCCCGAAGTTGAAGGGCACGAATGTTCCTGCGGACTTCCAATACTTCAATTGGGTGGATCAGCAGAACATTTCAGGATTAGGCAAGAACACACCATTTGCGACCGGATCCAATTCGGATTCGTTGCTTGCACTCAATCCTCAAAACGGTTCGTGGATCAAGTTCCGGGTTCCGTATCCGCTCGGTTTCTACGCTCGCGGTATGGATGGACGTATTGACGATCCGAATCCGGCGAACTGGAAGGGCCGTGGACTGTGGACCAACTACGGTACGCACTTCGTCTGGCACATCGAAGGCGGAAAGGGTACCAAGGGGAAGATTGTCCACTTCCAGGTCAGGCCTAACCCACTGGCCAGATAAAACAGCGAAGACAGGAAGCACAAAAGGCACAAGAGGGTTAACCTCTTGTGCCTTTTGTGCTTCTTGTGTTCCTTCCAGCTTTTCGGCAAAATCACGTTGGAGAATCCCATGAAAATACCTGCCGTCGTCTTTGCAGTATTTATGACCTTTTCGATCGCGCTGGCGCAGAGGCCCTCGGATCCCGCTCTTCTCATTCCTCAGAATGCGCCCGAACTGGACTATGTTTCAGTTGCCACGCCATTCGCGTTTCCGGCGGGGACAAATTTCGCCGGAGCTCCGGCAGCCGTGGCCTTCGACGCCAAAGCTCACGTCTGGGTTTTGACGCGGGGTAACCCTTCGCTTTACGAGTTCGATAACGACGGAAAGTTCATCCGGTCGTTCGGCGAGGGCCTTTTCACGCGATCCCACGGCCTTCGCTTCGATAATGACGGCAACATCTGGGCAACCGATGTCGGCGCACATACCGTGTTGAAACTCAGCCCGCAAGGTCAGGTTCTACTGACGCTCGGAACGAAAGGGCAGCGTGGCGAGTGGAACGATACCACCCACCTTTTTAATGAGCCGAATGATATTGCGATTGCGCGAAACGGCGATGTGTTCATTGCGCAGGGCCATACACCCGGAGCTAACGGCGATGCACGGGTCTTGAAATTCGATAAGAATGGCAAGTTCATCAAATCCTGGGGTGGAAAGGGTAAAGAGCCGGGCAAATTTGACGTCGCGCACGGCCTGGCATTCGATGCGAAAGGACAGCTCTGGGTGACGGACCGCGAGAATCAGCGGATTCAAATCTTCGACCAGGATGGAAAATACATCAAGGAACTGAAGTATTCGGGCCTACCGGCCTCCCTCGACATCGGTCCGCAAAACATTTTTATGGTTAATGGATTTGCCGGCCAACTTCTGAAGATGGACCTTGATGGCAAGGTGCTGGGCGCGACTGGCAAACCCGGCAAAGGGCTCGGCGAATTCGGTGAAGCGCATGTGATTGCCGTCAGTCCGAAAGGCGAGGTTTACGTTGCCGACAGCGTGAATGCGTCCGTGCAGAAATTCGTAAAAAAGTAAAGAAAACCACGAGCGGCACAAAACGCATACGTGCGTCTTGTGCCTCTTGTGGTCCCTTCCTATAAACTGGAATCAGGAGGTCGAACGATGACTTATCGAGTTCCGGTTCCCGCCAACGATCCTATCCTGTCCTACGCGCCTGGTACCGCTGAACGGAAAAGTCTCAAGCAAAAGCTGGCGGCAATGTCAGCCGAGCAGATCGATATTCCGCTCGTGATCGGGGGGAAAGAGATACGCACCGGCGACACCGGTACGCAAGTCATGCCGCACAAGCACGGCCATATTTTGGCAACATGGCACAAGGCCGGGCCGCGAGAAGTGGAACATGCCATCAAGGCTGCGACTGAAGCACGACGGGAGTGGGCGGCGTGGAATTTCGAAGATCGTGCAGCGGTATTTCTTCGAGCAGCCGAGTTGCTGGCTTCGACCTGGCGATCAACTATCAATGCTTCAACGATGCTCAACCAAAGCAAGACGGCTCACCAGTCGGAAATCGATGCCGTCTGCGAAACGATCGACTTTTTGCGGTTCAACGCACATTTCGCCGGACAGATTTATGAGAACCAGCCTCTTAATGCGCCAGGCATGTGGAATCGGCTCGACTACAGGCCGCTGGAAGGGTTCGTCTACACCGTCACGCCATTTAATTTCACGTCCATTGGCGGCAATCTTTCGTCGGCCCCCGCTTTAATGGGTAACACGGTGATCTGGAAGCCCGCGAGTTCGACGGTTTTCAGCAATTATCAAATCTTCAAAGTGTTCGAGGCCGCCGGACTGCCTCCGGGTGTCATCAATTTCGTTCCCGGCAACGCCGGCCCTATCAGCGACGTTCTGCTCAACCATCCTGAACTGGCCGGTATCCACTTTACCGGATCCACCGAAGTATTTCAGACGATGTGGCGGACCGTTGGAGAGAACGTCCGGAAATACAAGACATATCCGCGGCTGGTCGGTGAGACTGGCGGTAAAGACTTCATCGTGGCCCACGCGAGTGCCGATGCCGACGCGTTGATGACTGCCATTATTCGCGGCGGATTCGAGTATCAGGGACAGAAGTGCAGCGCAGCTTCGCGTGTTTACATTCCGGATAATTTGTGGAAGGGGTTGAGAGACCGGCTGATCGAAACGACGAACTCGATCTCAATGGGTGACGTCGCGGACTTCCGCAATTTCATGGGCGCCGTCATCGACCGGTCGTCGTTCAAGAAACTTGCTGGATATATCGAAGAGGCACGCCGGGGTGACGGCGCACAGATCATTGCCGGTGGCGAGGCAAACGATTCCACGGGGTACTTCATCCGGCCGACATTGATTCAGGCAATGCGTCCGGATTATCGAACGATGTGCGAAGAACTGTTCGGTCCGGTCGTCAGTCTCTATGTGTACCCTGAGAAACAATGGAGCGAGATCCTATCGATCGTAGACAGCACATCGCCGTACGGGCTGACCGGCGGAGTCTTTTCTACAGACCGGAAGGCGGTCGCGGACGCCCATCGCGCCCTGCGCTTTGCTGCCGGCAATTTCTACATCAATGACAAACCAACCGGCGCCGTTGTCGGCCAACAGCCGTTTGGCGGATCGCGAGCCAGCGGAACAAACGATAAGGCGGGTTCGATGATGAACCTGTTGCGCTGGGTTAGCGCCCGTACGATCAAAGAAAACTTCGTGCCGCCGACCGATTACAGATATCCCTTCATGAGCGGAAGAGTAATAAGCCGCGAATTGAACGAATTAAACGAATTCAATTCGTTCAATTCGTTTAATTCGTGGCTGATTCCTCCGTGGAAGTCCAGGTGCATACCTCCCGGCCGGAAAGGGAGGAACACATGAAGTCGACCGCAACCATGACAGTAAAGAAGACATTTCTGGACATTCCAAATGCAGCCGAATTGGCGGGGTTCTCAGTGCGGCATTTCCGCAGAATCATTGAGGAAGAACGCATTCGGATCGTTCAGATCGGCAGAAAATTCTTCATTCTTGGCGCGGATTTCGAGCGCTGGCAGACCGACAAAAGAATGAAAGCATCTTAAGTCTTGTCCATCAACTTAGTTGATGCGGCCATCAAATCGCGGCGGCCTTACAATCCGGAGGCCGCCCATCTTGAACCCGCAGACGCTGATCGCTACACTCATCGGATGACGACTAACGTAGAGACCTTCCAGTTCCAGGCAGAGGCCCGTCAGGTCTTGGACCTGATGATCCATTCACTTTACACAAACAAAGAAATTTTCCTTCGCGAACTCATTTCCAACGCATCGGACGCGCTGGATCGGCTCCGCTTCGAGGCTTTGAGCCGTCCCGATTTGATCGTTGCCGATGAAAAGTTCGAAATCTGGATCGAGAGCGATTCGAAGCTGGGTACGCTGACGATCAGCGACAACGGCATCGGCATGAGCCGTGAAGAAGTGATCGCGAATATCGGCACCATCGCCAAATCAGGAACGCGGGAATTGCTGCAGGCATTACGCGAAAAGCAACAGTCTTCCGACACGCTGACAACCTTGATCGGGCAATTCGGCGTCGGGTTTTATTCGGCCTTCATGGTTGCAGATCGCGTCACTCTGGTGACCCGGCGAGCCGGCGAGGAGGGCGCTACCCAGTGGGAATCCGCCGGGGACGGGACATTCACGATTACCGAGGCGAGCAAATTTACGCGCGGCACATCCATCACTCTGTACTTGAAAAAGTTCGAAGACAGCGAAATCGACGATTTCACGGACAAATGGGTCATTGAACGCATCGTGAAGCGGTATTCCGACTTCGTGGCCTACCCCGTCATCTATAAGGACAAGGAAGGCAAAGAAGCCGACAAGGCGCTCAATTCCATGAAGCCGATCTGGACACGGCCGCGTTCGGAAGTCCAGGACGAGGAATACAAAGAATTCTATAAACACATCTCGCACGACTGGAACGAACCAATGCTCACCTGGTCGTTCCGTGCGGAAGGGCGGTCGGAATACCAGGCGCTGCTCTTTATTCCGTCCGAAGCGCCTTTCGATTTGTTTTATACGACTGGTAAATTCGGCCTTCATTTGTACGTTCGGCGCGTTCTGATCATGGAGCACTGTGAGGAACTGCTCCCGGCATATCTCCGATTTATTCGCGGAGTCGTCGATTCCGCGGATCTTCCATTGAACGTTTCACGGCAGCGACTCCAGGAAGATCGTCACATTGCTCAGATCCGGAAATGGTTGACGAAGAAAATCCTCGATTCTCTGGAAGACACGCAGAAGAAGGAGCCGGAAAAGTACGTTGCCTTCTGGAAGCAGTTCGGCAGAGTAGTCAAGGAAGGCGCCGGATTCGATTTCGAGAACAAGGACAAGCTGGTCCCGTTGTATCTGTTCGAGTCGTCTGCCGATCCGGAAAAGCTCACATCTCTGAAAGAGTATGTGGCGCGCATGAAATCCGATCAAACCGCGATTTATTACCTGACGGGACCTTCGCGCCGCGCCGTAGAGCATTCACCCCATGTCGAGGCGTTCCAGGAAAAAGGTTTCGAAGTCCTTTATATGACGGACCCTGTCGACGAGATGTTTGTCCAATGGCAGATGGAGTTCGAGGGTAAGCCGCTCAAGTCGATTGCCAAGGGGACAGCCGACCTGGCCGCGGACGACAACCTGAAGGAGAAAGAGCAAGAGTTTTCAACATTGACGGATGCTCTCCAGAAAAAGCTGGATGATCGTGTGAAGGAAGTCCGCTTGTCCTCGCGCCTGACGTCGTCTCCGGCATGCCTTGTGGTTTCAGAGCAGGATGTCAGTCCCAATCTGGAGAAACTCCTCAACCAGATGAAGGGCGAAACGACAAAACAGAAGCGAATACTGGAAATCAACCCCAAACACGAAATTATCGAAAAAATGCGGACCCGTGCGGATGATGCGGCGCTTGATGATTTCGCCGAGGTGCTTTATGGATATGCGGTTTTGGCCGAAGGGTCGCAGCTGGATGACCCGCTTAAATTCAATCAGGCGGTCGTCCGGGTTCTCGCCAAGACCGTATAGGGAATAACCCTGATATTCATACCTTTTCTTACGGACATCTCAGGTCCATACCAGAAGATTTTTGTTGTCTTTGCTAAGTCACCACTGTAGCCTCGGACCCAGAAAACGGGGGGAAAAGACCCAGTGAAGACCCGAGATAACCCCAGTACTTATGGAAGATACAGGGCAGAAAATGGATAGAGTTAAGGAAGTGATGACCTTACGCGAGGCGTCCCAATATCTGGGCATTTCGCCGGACACACTCTATAAGTACTTGAGCGAAAAGAGTATTCCGGCGTTTAAGCTCGGCAATCGATGGCGGTTCAAGAAGGACTTGCTGGACCGCTGGATGGAGCGGAAGATCGAGCGAACTGAACTGGTCGCGGATGCAAAGCCGAAGCGAATGATCAAATCCACGGTGAAAGGATAGTAAGGCATCGACGGGTATGGGTTTTTTAAGCAAAAGTAAACCAATGGTAGGACTGGACATAGGCTCCAGTGGCGTAAAAGCGGTCGAATTGGTGAAGTCGAAGAAGGGCTATCAGCTCACCGGTTTTGCCTATCAGCCGCTGGGACCGGATGCCGTCGTAGACGGAGCCATTATGGATGCTCCCGCAGTGGCGGACAGCATCAAAAAGACTTTCGTTGCGGGCAATTTCAAACTGAAGAGTGTCGCAACCGGAGTCTCGGGACATTCTGTGATCGTCAAACGGGTCGTTGTACCGGCTGCAAATGCAGACGAGGTACAGGCATCGATCCAGTTAGACGCGGAACAGTACATTCCATTCGACATAACGGAAGTCAACCTGGACTACCAGGTTGTCGGTCCGGGTATCACTTCGTCCGAAGAGCCCGGAATGGAAGTTGTTCTGGTCGCCGCGAAGAAAGACAAGATACAGAACCATACCAATGTCATCAGCCTCGCCGGCCGCAATCCGGAGATCGTTGACATCGATGCGTTCGCGTTGCAGAACGTATTCGAAGCGAACTACGTGACCGATCCCGAGGCAACGGTCGCGCTGCTCAACATCGGCGCGTCGTTGATGAACATCAATATCACGAAAGGCGGCATGCCGCTTTTCATCCGTGATGTCTCTGTCGGTGGTAATCAGTACACCGACATTCTCCAAAAGGAACTGCAGCTCAATTTTCAGGAGGCCGAAGACCTGAAGCTTGGGAAGACGGGTGGTTCCGAAGCCGAGATGGTGGCGCCTTTATTGGAGTCGATCACGGATATGCTGATCATGGAAGTTCAGAAGACGTTCGATTTCTTCCGTGAAACCTATCCATCCGAGACGATCAGCCAGGTTCTGATCAGCGGCGGCACGTCGCACATGTTGGGATTGGCCGACCGCATTCAGGCAACATTCTCGTATCCGACTCAGGTGTTGGATCCCTTCAAGTCCATTTCTGTCGGAGCGAAAGTCGATTCAAGAAGAGTCACATCCCTCGGACCGGCATTGGCCGTTGCCGTTGGGTTGGCCTTAAGGGGGTTCGACCAATGATTAAGGTCAATCTACTCGGAGCTGGAAGAAAGAAAGCAGCGAAGCCCGGAGTCAAAATTTCGTTGCCGTCAAGTTTTACACCCGTGGTTCTGATCCTGATCGTGCTTGGATCTGCTGGAGGCGGGTACTGGTGGTACTCCCAGTTGACCAGCCAATCTGAAGCACTGGATCGGCAAAAAGCGCTGGCCGAGAAAGAGAAGGCCCGGCTCGATGCCGTTATCAAAGCGGACCAGGTTTATGAAGGGCGCAAAAAGGCCCTCGAGAATCGCGTGAAAGTGATCGAGAACCTGCAGAAGAGCCAGGCCAGCCCGGTACTCGCTCTGGATCAGCTTGCCGAAGCCGTCGAACGCACGGAGTTCGTTTGGCTATCCAGTCTGGACCAGAAAGAAGCCATGCTGAATATGAGTGGCACAGGCACCTCGTTGAACGCGATCGCGGATTTTTACACCAACCTGAATGCGACCGGTTATTTCAAGAACGTTGACCAGGGTGCAGCCGCGCAGGACGCTGGTGGAAACTGGACGTTTTCCCTCAAATGTGAATTCTCGCCGCCGCGGGGCGCGGCGCCTGCTGTGCAACCTGCACCAACAGGAGGCAACTGATGGCACTCGACTTCAAAGATATGGCGAAGCTCAAGTGGTACTACCAGGTACTGATCGTTGCCGGCGTTTGCGGAGGCTTGTTTGGCTTGTTCTGGTACGAATACCTGCAGGATATTCAACAGCAGATCGTGACCAAAACCACGCAGGTTCAGGAACTGCAAAAGACGATTGCCAAGAGTCAGCTGCAGGAGAAGGAGCTTGAAAAGATCAAGAAAGATGCAATCGACCTGCAGGCGAAGCTGGAGATGTTGAAGATGGTGCTGCCGCAGGAAAAGGAAACCGATGAAATCTTTCGCGACGTTCAAAAATTAGCGACAACGTCGGGTTTGCAGGTCTCGAGGGTAACTCCCCGCACCACCGTCGACCATGATGTCTATACGGAATACCCGATCGACCTCGATGTTACGGGCACTTTTCACAATGTTGGAGCATTCCTGGATCGCATCCGTCAGCTTCCCAGAATTGTGAGTATCGGCGGACTGAAGCTCCAGGGAAGAGCGTCGCAGGGTGAAGCGGCATTCACTTCGAGTGTCGGCGCTACGTATACCGCCACAACGTTCGTTTATAAAGACGAACCAATCACGTCGACCGCGCCTGCGGCGAAACCGGTGAAATGACGTGCGAGCAAAAATGATTCAGAGAGTCTCAACTCTAATCGGTTTATCGATTCTCTGCGCGGCCCTGGCGTTTCCCCAGGCTCAACCGCAGAAACCTGCGGCGCTTCCGCAGCAGGAAGATCCGCCGCCCGTGCTCTCTGTTCCCAGGGACTATCACTACAATGCGCGAGGCCGGCGGGATCCTTTCGTGAATCCCGTTCCGAAGCCTGTGCAGAAAGCAGCGCCAGTTCAGCCGGCGATCGTACGACCGCCGGGGCTGAGAGGGGTTCTTGTAACGGAAGCCGATATTATCGGGATCGTGGTTTCCCGGGAACCGTCGATGAACGTCGTGACGATCGCGGCGCCAGGCGGTAAACGGTATTTCGCCCGGGTCGGTGACGCTCTTTTCGATGCCGTACTGAAAGGCATCAAAGCAGACAGTGTAACTTTCGCAGTAACAGCTCCCGGGGCTGATCCGCAAGCGGCCAGGGAGATCGTGCGCAAAATGCGAGGAGAAAACAAATGAGAGTTGATTCCCGGAAGCTCCTTACGGTGGGGGTGCTGTTACTGATCTCCACCCTTGTCGTCAATGGAGCTGCCTCGAAGGAACCCGCAATCGTGAAGGATGTCTCTTTCAGCAACAACGGAGAATCTCTCGAGGCTAAGATCATCGCCAGCAGCGATTCAAAGTTCACCTACTTTGAGTTACATAGCCCGCACCGGCTGGTGATCGATTTTCACGGAATCCAGAACACGATCAGTTTCAAGGAAAAGCAGATTGACACTGTGGGTGTCGAGCGCGTGCGGACCTCAATGTTCAGCGATAAAAATCGCAAAGCCACGCGCATCGTTTTCGATCTGAAGAAAGATGTACCTTTCCGGGTCATCGAAGACGGAACTGGAATTGTCCGCATTCTGTTTGGCGAGACGGTCCGGGCTCCTGAGAATCAAACGGCGGGGCCAGCGATGGTACCGGCCAGTCTTGTGCAACCGGCCCTTCCCTCGAGCGTCCTTGCGATGATTCCCGAACCCTCGAGCCCGGCAGGAACGCCGCGGCTGCCTGGCGTCAAATTGCAGGCGAGCCTGTTCAAGCCTGAAGCGATTCCTGCGCCGCAGGCGCCGGTCGTCCAGGTCTCTTCGTTGGAGGCGCCAGCCGCTACCGCCAGCGTGCCGCCAATTCCGACGCCTTCGGCTCTGGTTGCGGCGGCAGACCCGTTCATGCGGCAGCAGACTCAAGTGACCGTCGCGCCTGCGACGCAACCCGTCGTGCAGCAAACGGCGCCCGGCGCCACGCCACAATATACCGGTGAGATCGCAACGTTCGATCTTGTCGATTATCCACTCAAGGACTTCTTCAGGCTCATTTCCGAGATCAGCGGATTGAACGTTGTGCTCGATCCGAACGTGAACGGAACGGTGACGCTGAAATTGACAGATGTGCCGTGGGATCAGGCGCTCGATGTCGTTTTGAAGAACTATCAACTCGGCGGGCAGCTCCAGGGTAATGTTCTGCGTATTGCCACGAACGGGACGCTCCAGACGGAGCAAGCCCAGCAAAAGGCACTGCGGGACGCGCAGGAGCTGGCAGCGCCACTCGAAACTCGCACCTACATTCTGAATTACACGACCGCCGATGCGATCAGCGCCACGCTGAAGAATTTGACGACAACACGCGGCAGCATCATCGTCGATGCGCGTCGCAATGCGGTGATTGTTTCCGATATTCCGAATCAGTTCGGAAAGCTGGATTCGATGATCCATTTCCTGGATACCGCGCAACAGCAGGTCGATATCGAGGCGCGGCTGCTGCAAGCCAATAAGTCGTTCTCCAGGGATATCGGCAACCAGCTGGGATTATTGTTCGGTGCCAATAACGGCAATGTTGTGACCGGTCTTTCAGGGGCGGGTAGCCCATTCGGACGAACTCCTCTGCCGCGGTCGCCGGGCCTGACTTTGGGCAGCGGCCCGGGAATTCCGCTGGTGTCGAACTTGCCGGCGGCTGCAACTTCAGGTCTTTCATTTCTGATTCAGCCTGGCGGCGACGTTTTGCTCGATGAAATCATCACAGCGTCTGAAGCCAGAGGTACGGCGCGGCTCATCTCGCGTCCTCATGTCACGACGCAAAATAACACTCCGGCGACAATCCAACAGGGAACCCAGATTCCGGTTCAAACCAACGTCAACAACACTATTACGGTGCAGTTTACGAGTTTCGCCCTGCAACTGACCGTCACACCGCAAATCAGTGCCGCCGGAACGATCCTTCTCAAGGTACAGATAACGAACAGCCAGCCGGACTTTGCGCGAGCGGTTAACGGCATTCCGTCGGTTGCATCTCAGTCGGCTACGACGCAGGTCTTAATACCCGATGGAGGCACGGCCGTGATCGGCGGAATTCTCATCGATACCGATTCGCTCAACATCCGCCAGGTACCGGGACTGGGCAGTCTCCCGGTGATCGGGAATCTCTTCAAGGAACAGAACACGGTGAAGAGCACTGCCGAGTTGATCTTCTTCATTACGCCGAGGATCAAGCCCCTGGATACGATCAGCGTGCTCGCTCCCAGCGATGTGACTCCGCAGCCACAGCAGCGCTAACGACACAGCGTGCAAAATTCGATACAGGCGAAGTTTCGCGAGGTACTCGCGAAACTTCGAAATGGCGTGACCGACATTCAGGCCGTGATTCTGGTGGGGCCTGAAGGTGTCCTCGACTACGTTCTGGATGACGCGTCGCTGAACCTTGAAACCATCGCCGGCGAATATGCCACTCTCCTGCATATTGCAAGGAGTGCCTCGGAAGATTCCGGATCCGGCAACCTTGTCGAAAATATCGTGGTGTCTGAAAAATCCATCATGATCGCGCGCAGCGTCGCCCCGGAGCACTATCTGATCCTGCTGGCGAGGTCGCAGGACCAGCTCGGCCGCGCCCGCTACGAACTGAAACAGGCGGCCTGGGAAATTCAAAGACCTTCCTGATCTGCTATACTCGTCGCTTATCTTTATGAACTTGAAGGAACTGAAAGAAATAATCGATATCTTTACCTCGAAGGAATCGATTGAAGAGCTGGAGTTGGAGAAATCCGGGGTACGGTTGCGCATTAAACGCGCATCCAACCACGCCTCTTCAGTTTCTAGTGTTTCTGCCGAAGCGGCGGGGGCCCCTGCGGTGCCTGCCATTGCCCCACACGCCGCTCCGCAAGAAATACCTCAAAAGGTCGAAGAAGACGTCTATTACATCAAATCACCAATTGTCGGTACTTTCTATAAAGCCGCTTCGCCAACATCCGAGGCCTTCGTCTCGGTTGGTGATTTTGTGGAAAAAGGAACTGTCGTCTGCATTATTGAGGCGATGAAGCTTATGAATGAGATCGAATCCGACGCGGCCGGAGAGATTCTGAGCATTCTGGTAGAAAATGGTCAACCTGTGGAATACGGAGAGAACCTCTTCGCTATTCGGCAGCGGTAACTGCAGGCGCGGTCCGTGACCGCGCGTTTTTTAAGAATCAGCTAAATACGCAGTCATACAGGGCGCCTACAAATCATGTTTAACAAGATACTCATCGCGAATCGGGGAGAAATTGCTCTCAGAGTCATCCTTTGCTGCAAGGAGCTTGGCATCAAAACGGTCGCCGTATTTTCGGAGGCGGACCGCCATGCGTTGCACGTTCGTTTTGCGGATGACGCCATTTGTATTGGACCGGCGAAGAGTATGGACAGTTACCTGCACATCCCGAGTGTCATCAGTGCGGCCGAACTCTCCAATGCCGACGCCATTCACCCCGGTTATGGCTTTTTGTCCGAGAGCGCCTATTTCGCTGAAGTCTGTGAGGCGAGCCGGATCAAATTCATTGGTCCCTCGTCTGAAGCCATCCGGCTGATGGGAGACAAGGCGCGCGCCCGCAGCGAGATGAATCGCTTAGGGCTGCCTGTTCTGCCCGGAAGCCCGGATGCGGTTCATACCGACAAAGAGGCGATTTCGACGGCCGAAGCGATCGGGTATCCAGTCATCATCAAAGCAGTTGCCGGCGGTGGCGGACGCGGCATGCGCGTTGTCCACAACCGTGGCGAACTTCTGACGGCGCTGAGAACGGCCGAGTCGGAGGCTGCCAATGCCTTCGGTGTCGCTCATTGTTATATCGAAAAATTCATCCAACACGCCCGTCACGTGGAATTTCAGATCATGGCGGACGAGCACGGCAATGTCATTCATCTCGGGGAGCGCGAGTGCTCGATTCAGCGCCGGCACCAGAAATTGATCGAAGAGGCGCCATCGGTCATCATGACGCCGGAACTGCGTGAAAAGGTCGGCAAGCGGGTCGTTGATGCGATAAGGCAGGTCGGATATTCGAATGTAGGAACGTTGGAATTCCTGGTCGACGACCGAAAGAATTTTTACTTCATGGAGATGAACACACGGGTTCAGGTTGAACATCCAGTTACGGAGGAAGTGACCGGAATCGACATCATCCGTGACCAGATCCTGATTGCCTGTGGCGAGCGACTGCCCCATCGTCAAGCGGACATCCAATTCCGCGGCCACGCAATAGAGTGCCGCATTAATGCAGAGGATCCCGTTACCCATAAGCCGTCGCCGGGAAAGATCACCACATGGCATGCACCGGGTGGCCCCGGCGTCCGTATCGATACCGCCGCATATGCGGAATATGTGATCCCGCCTTATTACGATTCGCTGATCGCCAAGCTCATCGTTCACGGTTCGACGCGAGATGAAGCGATTCGTCGAATGGACCGGGCGCTCGACATGTTCGTGCTCGAGGGCGTGAAATCCACCATCCCATTGCACCGGCAGATCCTTCGCACCCCCGAGTTCCGCAAAGGCGATATATACACGAATCTCCTCGAAGACATGCAGGATCGCCGTGCTCGTGCTGTCGAAATGGCATGAGCCCGCTGCCGCGTTTGTACGCAATTGCAGACGCGTCAATGGGGGATCCGGTCACACTGGCTCAGAAGCTGTTTGCCGGCGGCGTCCGTCTCCTGCAACTTCGCAATAAGAAGGCCTCTTCCCGGGAGCTGTTGCAGCAGCTGGAGCGCATTCTTGCGCTCGCGCCGGCTGATGCGCGCGTGATCGTCAACGATCGTGTCGATGTGGCGTTGCTTTCGGGGGCAGCCGGTGTGCATCTGGGTCAGACGGATCTTTCTCCGCTCTCGGCGCGTGAAATACTCGGCCCGGATCTTCTCATTGGCCTTTCCACACACAATTTGGAGCAAGCTCTCAAAGCAGACGAGCTGCCGGTGGACTACGTGGGAGTCGGTCCGGTTTTCCCAACCGGCTCGAAAGAGAATCCGGATCCTGTCCTCGGGATAGAGAGACTGGCCGTGATTTGTCGTGCCATTCACAAACCAGTCGTCGCCATTGGTGGCATCACATTGCCGCAAGCACCTCAGGTTCGCGGCGCCGGGGCACACTCTGTAGCTGTCATTCGCGATTTGTTGACGGCAGAGGACGTTGCTGAACGAGCCCGACAGTTCCGATCAGCCACGGATTGAACGGATTTAACGGATTCGAATCCGTACGTCGCGCTTTTCATGAGCATTTCCATACTCTCGTTCGTCATCTATTTCTTTGCGGATCACAACTTTTACGACGTTCGGAAACGTCTGCATTGAGTTCCCACTCGGAGAATCTGGAGATTCTGACGCGAGGGCTTGAAAGCGAGGACCCAGTCGAAGTCATTCGTTGTGTGAAAACGCCTGGTATTCTCGTGTCTCTTATGCTTCTTGTGGTCCGTTCCCGTTCCAATAAACAGGCACAGCTTCGAGGGCCGCGAGATCGATCTCGAGCTGCAGCGCTTCGGCCGCGACGGCATTGGCGGCCTTGATGTATTGCCATGTCAACACCGCAGTGCCGAACGCGACCAGATGAGCCACAACTCGCAGGATGCTTCCATCGGGCGATTGTCCGGAAACCCACGGCCACAGGGCGGCTCCCATGAAGACGGCCAGCTCGGCGAATACCATGAACTGGAGGACAACACTGGCCCAATAGAATGGCTCGCCCCTCTTGAGACTCTGCAGTAGCGTTTCCTTCAGCCGGGTCATCCTCTGGGCCTCGAGATTGGTAAATATCGACATCAACATGCAGCGACGAAGCAAACCATTGCGTCCATCTGCCGCAATCTGGATATTGAATGTCGCACGCGGCACTAAAGACAAGCTGACATCTTCTTTGTCAGGTTTCCCCGTTTGGTCCCTAGGCAGCAGACAAGTGATGTTCGTAGGGTTGGGACCCGGAACCAACTTCACCTCTCCCCAGGTACCCTCAGCGGAATCAAGTCCGAAGACTGGAATTCCCAAAGATGCCGTTACCGCGAAGGGCGCGGCCGGAGGCCTTCCAAGCTTGTACATCAAATCCGCAGACGGCGCCGGGACGCAGACTGCGCTGTCCAATGGAGGCTTCGCGACAGACTGGTCGCGCGACGGAGCGATCTTACTCAGTCGCTTTACGGACACACGAGGGGGCCTGTACGTTCTTCCGCATTAAGGACGGAAATCTCGAAGGGGGTGCGGCCCCCTACATCGCAGGGCCGGCTATTGAAGGGGTTTTCTCTGGGGACGGCCAGTGGGTAGCTTACTCATCCGCCGAATCTGGTAAGGGTGAGATCTATGTCAGCTCTTTTCCCGATGCCACCCGCAAGCGTACCGTCATATCGACTGGCGGCGGATCAACGCCGCGCTGGAGCCGCGATGGTCGGGAGCTTTATTACATTGCCTCCAACAACACGGTGATGGCGGCGACGGTGACAACGGGAGCGTCTTTTGAAGTGGGGAAACCGAAGTTCGTGTTCACCGTTGCCGGCAGGATTCGGGGATGGGACGTCACCCCCGACGGCCGTTTCCTGCTGAACGTGGACGTGGAGCAAGCCAGCACAACAGTGGGAAACGCCCCGGCCGCGCGGCCGGCAATTGTCGTGTCCAACTGGCAGACATCTCTGCAGTAGCCGGCTGGTATATTTGCTTTATGAAGACGATACCCGCAGGCAAGTTCAAGGATGTTTGATTGAAGACTCTCGATGAAGTGGCGAAGACCAAATCCTCGATAATCATCACGAGACGCGGTCACCCGTCAGCAAGGCTCATACCTCATTAAAGCCGATCACCCAAGGAAAGATTCCAGTCCAGCGCTTCGACTATTCGTCCCAGTGACGACCCTGTGACAGCGCATAATTCTATTACGATGGGTATCGAGGACTGGTGCGATTAGCAAACGACGGGCTGGGGTTTGTGTTCCATATTCCGGCCGGTCGACCCACTCTCCGTCGGGCAACTAAATGCACTGAAGCGTGGCGATCGCCACGAGTTCGTCGCGTAGCTTGAGGTTTGCCTCTTCATTCAGGAACAAGTTCGTCAAATGGTACGGGATGTCAATGCCCGGACAAGTGAATTCCAACCGATCTGGCACTTCCAATTTACGGTTTCGCGATAATACGTCCATTGGATCTGAGGCACGAGTATAGGCACATTCTCGGCTGGATCGCGATTCGTTGTTCCCCACGAGCCCTCGGCCACAAATTAGCATTCATGGTGCGTTGGAAAGCCAGTGCCGAACAAGCCACCTGGATAGGCGGCTCATTTCGCTTTCTTTGCCGGATGGGAAGGGCGTCTAATTCAGATGTTAGGCGGGTTAGCGCCAGCACGCGGCGAAGCCGCCAGGAGAATAGCCAAAATGAAATACCCGCTTTTCGCCTTAGTGACACTTCTATGCGCCCAGCCGGCACTCGCGCAGCAAGTCGAAGTTGAACGTTACGTGCGTGAGCACCAGGCAGCCATCGTCCGAGAGTTCATGGACCTGTTGGCGATTCCCAACGTGCGTACCGACCTGGCCAACATCAAGCGCAACGCCGAGCAGCTCCGGCAGATGCTGGATCGGCGGGGTATGAAGCCTGAGGTGTGGGAAACACCGTCGACGCCGTTGGTCTACGGAGAACGCCTGGTGCCCGGAGCGACGCGAACTGTCCTGTTCTACATTCACTACGACGGGCAGCCGGTTGACAACGCGCGGTGGAAGCAGCCGGATCCGTTTCAGCCGGTGCTGCGGGCTGGGAGCCTCGAAGAAGGTGCCGAGGAAATCCGCGACTTTGCTGGGCGCTCCACGTTTCCCGACAGCTGGCGTATCTACGCTCGCTCCGCCGGTGACGACAAAGGGCCCATCCAGGCGTTCGTGTCAGCTATGGACGCAATCGGCGGCAACCCTGGTCAAAGCATCAAAGTGATCTTGCACGGCGAGGAGGAAGGCGACGGCCCGGCACTCGACTACGTCATCAAGAACCACACGGAGAAGCTACGCTCCGACCTGCTGATCATCGTAGATGGCCCTCAGCACCCAAGCGACAAGCCGACGGTGTACTACGGGGCTCGCGGTGGAGCGGGTCTCGAAGTGACGGTCTACACGGCGAACAGTGCGATGCACAGCGGCAACTATGGCAACTGGTTACCAGACGCGAACGTGCGCCTGTCGCAGCTTCTTGCGTCGATGGTGGATCCGACGGGCAAGGTGGCGATCGAAGGGTTCTATGACGATGTCCTGCCGTTTCCGGCGGCCGCCGCGAAAATGATGCAGGAGGTTCCAGATGACAGCGCAGCCATGCGACGGTTGTACGGTCTGGGCTCGACCGACGGTGCCGCTTCGTCCCTTCAAGAAGGGTTGAACCTTCCAAGCTTCAGTGTGCACATGATGAGAGGCGGAGAAGTCGGCGGCGTGATTGCTGCGAGTGCCACCGCTGAAATTGCCCTTCGCCTTGTGAAGGAGAACTCACCGGGGAGGATGGTGGGCCGCGTCCTGGCCCACATTCGGGAGCAAGGGTACTTCGTAGTCGACCATGAACCCGATACGGCGACGCTGGTCGACCATCCGAGGATCGCCAAGGTGACAGTGCGTGCTCCTGCCACAAGCGGCGCATGGCGGACGGATCCCGATGTCCCAGAAGCACGTTTCGTCACGGATGCGCTGCGGTCGCGTTGGGGCCAAGGGCTGGTGCGCATTCGCACCCTTGGCGGAGGCGTTCCCGCCTCCCCGTTTATCGACGCTTTTCACGTGCCGACCGTGGGCATATCGCTCGCGAACTTCGACGACAACCAGCACACCGACAACGAGAACCTGCGTTTGGGCAACTTGTGGAATGGCATTTTCACGTTTGCGGCAATCATGACGAAGTAGAGTGCAACTGAGAATTGCCTAACACGCGGTCGGGGCGGGCCGCTAGAAAGCTCGGCCGCTCAACCGCAGGCCGTCAGCCGTGCCGGTGAGTATCCCGCTTATAGTGGACGTGTACTCAGTAAACCGGAAAGTTGAGAACCAGCCATAGAGTCGAGTTCACTTTCCGGTATCGCGGTTATACGTCAACTGACCGTTGCTGTTTTATAATCCCCTGCATAATCATGGCTTTGACCATTGGCACGCACCTTGGCTTTTACGAGATAACGGCCCTCCTGGGCAAAGGCGGAATGGGTGAGGTGTATCGTGCACACGACAAAAGGCTCGACCGGAGCGTCGCCATCAAAGTGCTGTCGTCGGATCTTGCCGGCGACGTGCAATTCTGCGCAAGGTTCCAACGTGAGGCACGCGTGCTCGCATCCTTGAGTCATCCGAACATCGCAGCAGTGTACGGACTGGAAGAATCCGCCGGACGACATTTACTGGTAATGGAGTTGATTACCGGCGAGACACTGTCGGCGCGACTCGCACGGGGAAAACTCACTTTCGAGGAGACGGTGCGCATCGGCGCTCAGATCGCAGACGCACTCGCCGTGGCTCACGCGAAAGGAATCATTCATCGCGATCTCAAGCCGGGCAACGTCATGATCACGAAATCCATCGCAAAGGTGCTGGATTTCGGACTCGCTAAATCAGTTGAAGATGAAACATTGACGGCCAGTCGTGTGGTGATGGGCACGCCCGCGTATATGGCGCCGGAACAACGCGCAGGCAAGGCTTGCGACGCGCGCACCGACATTTATGCTCTCGGTTTGCTTCTGTATGAAATGGCCACGGGCAAGAAGTTCTCCCCGGAAGCGCCACGCATCGAGAGTATTCCCGAAAAATTCGCTCATGTCCTCGAACGATGTTTGGAGAAGGAT
>CAVTWA010000031.1:0-533263 GCA_963738025.1 uncultured Acidobacteriota bacterium
AGTTACCTTGATATTGGGCATTGCGCTCGCCACCTTCAGCATGCGGAAGATTCTGAAACTCGAATCCAAAGCGCATCTGCAATACAAAGATGTCGTCGAGGCCCGCCGGCAACTCGAGAATCTGTCGGCTCGTCTGGTACAGGCGCAGGAAACGGAAAGGCGCTCGGTCGCCCGCGAATTGCACGATGAAGTCGGCCAGGCACTTTCCGCGGTTCTGGTGGAATTGCGCAATCTCTCCAGCGGCCTCGCTGTCCAATCGGAAGAGCAATTATCCAGGCACGTGGAAACCATCAAGGGTCTGGTGGAAAACGCGGTCCGGACCGTCCGCAACATGTCGCTGCTTCTCCGGCCTTCGATGCTGGACGATCTGGGCCTCATTCCCGCGCTTCGTTGGCAGGCACGCGAAGTATCGCGGCAAACCTGCATGGACGTGACGGTGTCGACCGATCTTGTTTCCGACGACCTTCCCGACGAATACAAAACTTGTATCTACCGCGTGGTTCAGGAAGCGCTGCATAACTGTTCGCGGCATTCCCACGCCACTGCGGTACGGATCAGCGTCCAGCAGGAACCCGAACACCTGACTTTATCGATCCGTGACGATGGGAAAGGTTTTACGGTGAAGCACTCGAAGGGTCTCGGTCTTCTCGGAATCGAAGAAAGAGTCGCGCATCTGGGCGGCAAATGCGACATCCATTCGGGACCCGGCGGGGGACGACTCTGGGAATAGAACTTCCATTCAGCCAACAACAAAGCACAAAAACCGGTGAAAGAAATTCGCATTTTGTTAGCGGATGACCACAATGTGATGCGGGCGGGACTGAAGCTCCTTCTGGAAAAGCAGCCCGGGTTCAAAGTGGTCAGCGAAGCTTCCGATGGAAATCAGGCGATCGAAAATGCGCTCGCCACAAGACCGGACGTCGTTGTGCTGAACATCGCCATGCCCAAATTGTCAGGTATCGAAGCGGCGCAGCGAATCAGCGCTCAGCTGCCTCAGACGGCGATCATCATTCTGAGCATGCATTCGGATGAAGGTTACGTTCTTCGCGCCCTCAAAGCCGGCGCCAAGGGATATTTGTTGAAGGATTCGGCCGAGAGCGACCTGATCGGTGCTGTCAAAGTAATCAGTGACGGCAAGGCCTTCTTCAGCCCGGAAATCAGCAAAGTGCTCGCCGAAGATTACGTCCGGGAAATCAACATGCGCGGCGTCGAAGACAGCTACGATCTGCTGACTCAGCGCGAGCGAGAGGTTCTGCAACTCCTCGTCGAAGGGCAGTCCAACAAAGATATTGCCAATCTGCTGAACCTCAGCCTGTATACCGTGGAAACCCATCGGCGGAATCTGCAAAGCAAACTCAACCTCCATAGTTTTCCCGAATTGATCCTGTACGCGGTTCGAAAAGGCATCATCTCGTGAGCGGTTGTAGGTGCGGTCTATGACCGCACGGTCACAGACCAACGTTTGAATGTAGTGGTTGCGATGTAAACCTGGTCTGGCTGTAACGCTTGCGGACCGAGTACCCGCCTAAGTTAGGCGGGGCGGTCTGTTCAAAGTTCGCGCGCAGCGCGCTCTGTATGGATTTCCGCGAAGCGCTCCTTATGAATTCGGTCCGCTTCGCGGAAATCCATAAGGAGCCGCTTCGCGGGATTTTGAACACGGCATCCATTAACAGCGCAAGCAGGCAACTAACCACTTTCGGCCTTGTGCGGAGCGCCTTTCGGGGTCGCGCTGGGAACCAGGACTAACGTTGCGCGAAATTGACACGACAGATCAGAGAACTTCCTCCTCCCACAGGACGGCGCTTGCGGCGTGGCTCGTCATTCTCGCGTGCCTGTCGTTCGTGGTGGTGCGTAACGTTCGGAACAGCGCGAGCGACGATGACAGTCTCGCCCGGAGCATCCGGATGAAGCTCTTTGCTCAGGAGGCGATCGCATTCAATTCCTTGCCCCCGGCCGTATCACAGGGTATCAACCAGAGAATTCCCGAGCTGATTCGCTTACTCGAACGCGAATCACAAACGCCGGACGAAAGGTTACGGGCCGCAATCATTACCGGTTATCTCGCGCCTCGACAGGGAATGGAGAAGCTGGAGACATTGTCCGCAGCGAATAACTCCGTCTCGCTTACCCAGGATATTGCCACGATCCGCACGGTCTACACCGAAGGCGCGGAAGCGGTGCAAGCGGCCGATCGTGACCGATTGCTGGAGCACCATGGGTACTTTGGCACTGTGGCCCTGGCTTCTGGAGCATCCGGTGACGCAACAGCGCGGAAAGCCCTGGAAAACTCAGCGCGACGAATCCTCATTCTGCTGGTCTTGATGGTTCCTGTTTTTCTGGCATTCTTCGTGGCATCCATCGCTCTGCTGATCCTGGCAGTCATCTACTGGAGGAAAGGGGAAATCCGCCCGCATTACGTTCCGGCGACTTCCCCGGAAACGTCTTATCTCGAAGCATTCGCGCTGTACCTCGTTTTGTTTATCGCGATCGGACTTTCAGCTC
Source organism: uncultured Acidobacteriota bacterium (assembly GCA_963738025.1). Taxonomy (GTDB): domain Bacteria; phylum Acidobacteriota; class Terriglobia; order 20CM-2-55-15; family 20CM-2-55-15; genus 20CM-2-55-15. The sequence continues at coordinate 2,503 of CAVTWA010000031.1, forward strand.
GGGCGATCGGACTGGCCAGCCTGAACTGGAATTGGCTGGCCTGGCTCATCATTCCCGCGGCAATACTGTGGACGAAAAAACGCACGACAGAACCTGTAGACTGGCGCAGCGAGCTCGGTTGGTATTCGGGACGCGGCTGGCTGAAGGAATCTGCGGCAGGCATCGCGGGATATCTGGCATCCCTGCCATTCATTGCGATTGGAGCGGCGGTCTCATTCATTCTGATGAGGGTTACCGGCGCTACTCCACATGGTCCCATCACGCAGTACCTCCACGGCAGCGTGTTGGCCTTATATGGTATCGCTTGCATTTTCGCGCCCGTGCTTGAAGAGACCATGTTCCGCGGCGTTCTTATTTTCCGTCATTTGAGGGGGCGATGGTCGTGGCCCGCAAGCGCAGGGCTCATCTCTTTTCTTTTCGCCATCATTCACCCGCAAGGATGGGCCGCGGTGCCGGTACTCGGCGCCATTGCCATGGTCCTGGCCGCTCTGCGTGAATGGCGGGGGTCCATCATCGCGCCCATGGCGGCCCACGCGTTCAACAATTTTATCGCCATCACGATGGCGCTTGTGTTCTTGAGATAATCGCTAAACTACCGCTCCTTTCGTCTGAAAATACCCAGCCAGTGGTATAGGTTCGGCAGGGACCGCCCCATAGAGTCAGGGAACATGAGCAAAAAAATCCTTTTCACCATGTTGTTGACGCTCGTCTCTACGGCAGCTTTTGCCCAGGACGGCGAGGAGTCGCATAACGATGTCAGCTTTTCGCTTGGCGCTGCTGTCCCCAGAGGATCGGACAGGGCGTATTTGAACAATGCGCCGATGATCTCTCTTTTGTATGGATACCGCTTCAACCGGTTTTTTCAGGCGGAAGGGGGCCTGCAAATGGCGTTTGGCGCTGCGAATAACCAGAACGCTGAGGAGTCCGATTTTGGACAAGTAATGGGAGGTGATCACGAATTCATGATCCCGTTCAGCGGCCGATTTTACCTTCCGCTCCATCTAAAGCAATGGCAAGTCTCTGCGGGAGGCGGCCTGGCTTACCTCCACTACTCGGAAACAGCTCCAAGCGACGTAAGCGGTTGTTTTACCTGCACCTCACGAGGAGGTTGGGGTTGGCAAGGCTTCACCGCCGTTCGATACTTCCTGGGCGACAACTTTTATATCGGACCCACCGTCCAATATGTATCGGCAACGCTGAATGGCGATGCCGTTGGCAACGTACCGGCGCTGGAGACAAAAGATCATTGGGCTAATGCGTTATTCGGGATCGGATTCCGGTTCTGACCCCGTTGTACACTAGAAAGATATGAAACCGATTTTCAATGCAGCGATCTTCGGAAGTCTGATTCTGTGCATTTCGGCAGCTTCACAGGCTCAGCGGATAAATTATTCCATCAGCATGCCCTCTACCAGGCTCAGCCGGGTCCGGGCCACAGCCGTCTCAGGCACGCGGTCCGGCGCTTCCGCCGCTGCCGGGTCCGCTGCCTTCGTTTTCAACCAATACGGTTCAGGTTCAGCTTGAAGATTTGAATCTGCGGTCGATGCATATGGCGCCGCCACGGCTGAACCTTTTCGCGAATCCAGGCCGCCGCGGGATCCTGCCGCAATTGCCATTCGCATTGGATCCCGTTGCTGGCCGAAATCCGATTGCCGCGTTTGTGGACGGCCCCGGAATTTGCGTGGAATAAGCGCCACCGATTGAACGGATGTGACAGATGGGCACTATGCCGAATGGATCAGACTCAGGAGTAGAATTGTCAGCACGATGACGCTGACGCCCACATACAAACGGTCGCCCTCCAATAGAAGCCGACAGCGGCTAAGGCTACCCGAAAAACCGGCGTCGCAATCAGAAGCAACAGTCCAAGCTGTATCATTGCGTCGCTTTGCAGGTGCATCGAAGCACGCAAAATTCCTCCGATTTTTCGTAAGTCCTCGGCTTCGACCTGGAACCTTGAATAGGACGGACGTTCTGCATGGTGTGCTGCCACAAAGAGCGCACCGGAAATCCCAACGATGGCTGCAGCTGTGAGGACCCCCACCCTCAAGAGGATTCCTATCAGGGATTCGAGTTTCTCGTCCGTCATACCAGTTCAGATTCTTCCGGTGATTCCATTGAAAATCATCTCGATTGCGAGAAGGAAGATGACGGCAGCAAAAACCTTTCGGAGCGCAGGTACGCTTGCGCGGATCAGAATTTTAGTACCGAGTAAAGCGCCGCCGAGCACACCGAGCATGACCGGCATCGCCAGACCAGGTTGGATATAACCGCGACTCAAGTAAACACCGGCGCTTGCGGCCGCCGTCACCCCGATCATGAAGTTGCTCGTGGTGGTCGACACTTTGAACGGAATTCCCATCACCCGATCCATCGCGATTACTTTGACGGCTCCTGAACCGATGCCCAGTAATCCCGATAGCGTCCCTGCTCCAAACATCAAACCGAAACCCGAAGGGACGTTTCGGACGTAATAGCTCACACGATCGCGAGGCCCCGGGTAATCCCCATTCAGTTTGAGCCTGGTCGCAAGTGGATCTGCGATAGCTGATTTACTTGAATGAAGCTCGGCATCAAAAAGCGATTGGTACCCCGAGTAAACCAAAGTGAAGCCAAAGACCACCGCAATGAGCTGTGTCGTAACGTGCGTTGCCAGAAAGGCTCCAAATACAGCGCCAATGGTTGTTGCAATCTCCAGCAACATTCCGATTCTGATATTGGAATAGCCTTCCCTGACGTAGGCGGAAGCGGCTCCGGACGACGTCGCAATAACCGACACGAGCGAAGCGCCAATCGCGTAGCGAACGTTAACACCAAATGCCAGCGCAAGCACCGGCACGATTACCACACCGCCGCCAAGACCAGTTAAAGATCCCAGCAACCCTGCAACAAACGATGTTACTAAGATAAGCAGCGTGAATTCGAGTATTGTCACGGGCCGAATCGAGGAATTGTCGCTGCACGATGTGTACCAAAGAAAAAAGCCATCTAATTCGGCTCGAGAGCTACAAAATTGAACACACCATCCCGTTCAACCTGCAATACGATCGGTTGTCCGCGATCGATCTTATCGAGTTCGGCGCGAAGTTCGTCCACGGTTGCGACGGGAACGCCATTTACGGCGTGAACGACGTCGCCTTCCCGCAGCGGATCACCAAAATACGGGAGAGGTCCTGCAAGCGCTGCCACAAGGACGCCCTTGGGCTGTCTAAGCGCTATGTTCTGCAAAACCTTATCGTCGACGCTGACTGCCAGAATTTGAAGTTTGGAAACCAGATCCCGATCAGGATTGACCATTTCGGCAAGCCGGAGCACGTCGCTCTTCTTCTCAACAACCGGTACGGAAATCTGCAATTGTTTCCCGGCGCGCAAGACTTGCAATGGGACCATCGCTCCATTCGGGTAACTATAGAGCTGCAGAGCCAGATCTCGAATATTGTGCAACGGTACGCCATCCATACTTAAAATGACGTCTCCGATATGGATACCGGCGTATTCCGCAGGTCCGCCAGGCAGAACATCTTCAACAATGATACCCATCCCAGGTTCCAGCTTGAGGGCGAGCGCAAACGGAATCGTAATCGTTCGTGCAAAGATGCCGATTTGCCCCCGGTGGACATGACCATCTTTCCTGAGCGATGCGTAAACCTGCTGAACCACATTGCTCGGAATTGCAAATCCAACACCCTCGTTTCCGCCAGACCGTGAAAGCAGGAATGTGTTGATCCCGATGAGGTGTCCTTCAACATTTACCAGTGGGCCGCCACTGTTCCCAGGATTGATCGGTGCGTCGGTTTGTATGAAGATTCTCGGGTCATCCTCGCTCAATTGGCGTGCACTGGAGCTGACCACTCCCAAACTGACGGAATTCTCCATTCCGAGCGGACTGCCGACCGCCAGTACCAGTTGGCCTTGCTTCACATTGAGCGCGTTGGCGAATTCCATTGGCTTGAGATCCGCCGCGGAGATTTTCAACAAAGCGAGGTCGAACAACCTGTCGCTTCCGATGACTTTCGCTTCCCACAACGAATTCCGCCGGCCGGCATGGTCGTTCAGCTTTACACGAACCGAGCGGGCTCCCTCAACGACATGCGCATTCGTGATGATGTAACCGTCGTCGGACAGAATGACGCCGGATCCCGTGCTTCGTTCTTTTGCGAGAACACTGAGACCGCCGCCATTCTGTTGCTCACGATCAGCGGGCACATAGCCGGTTCCAATGATCTGGACGACCGACGGTGATATCGCTTCGGAAAGATCGCGCAACGAATCGCTCATCTCCGATAGAGCGCTGGCCGCATGACTCCGGGTCTGGAACGCCGCTCCACCCACAACCGGTGGACTTAGAATCAAACAAATGAAAGCGCCAGATGCGAAGGCGTTAACAACGTGGTAGATCGTCGCTGATTTGATACGCCCTCTCTTTCCACAGTGTGCACTGCAGTCGTCGGGTGCTGCCTATACGCGATGGTCGGAAAAATCCATTTCCAATTGAATGCCCCAGAATTCCTCTTGGTCGTTATCGGGAAACTGGACGACGTATTTGCCGAGTATCCGTTTTCCACGATTGTCCGGCTTCACTTTTACGATAATTCCGCACTGCCCAGCCCACCGACTCCAAATGACATCTCGCACTCGAACGGTCTGCCCCTTTTCACATTGAGTGTTATGAGAAGGGTGAAATGATCTGGAATTCATTAAAGGAACTTTAGTCGGCAGGCTTGCGGGGGGATATACCAGCCGTCCGGTATTTTCAAAACAAACCGAAGGTACAGTGTTTGAGACTCATGCCACAGATAGATCTCTGGTGGAAGCGAGCGGCAAGTTCACCGTGAAAGTGCTGCCTTGACCTTCACCGGCGCTCGCCACCTCAATCGTGCCGCCATGCGCCTCGACCAACCCCTGAACAATGGCCAAACCCAGCCCCAGTCCTGCATGGGTTGCCGGCCCGCCTCGTTCGTCCTGGGCAAACCGGTCAAAGATACGTGGCAGGAAGTCAGCCCGGATGCCACGGCCATTGTCACGAACACGGATGATCGCATTTCGGCCGACGCGGCTGACCTCGATCTGGACGCGACCATTCTCAGGCGTAAACTTCACCGCATTCGACAAAAGATTCCACACGATTTGTTGAAGCCTGTCCGTGTCTCCTTTAACCAGAATTGATGACGACGGAACGATTGAAAGTTCCAGATCGATCTGTTTCGCCTGGGCAGCGTGCTGAACCGTGTCCACGGCAGCGGTGACGATCTGCGAGAGATCGACATGCTCCAAGTCGAGATGTACTTTTCCGGATGTAATTCGCGACAGATCCAGCAAGGAATTCACAAGGTGCGTTTCCGCTTCAGCGCCCCGTATGATCGCCTCAAGGGCATACGCCGCTTTTTCAGGCGGCAATTTGCGGGATCTCAGTGCTTGAGACCAACCGGCGATAGAAGTGAGCGGTGTTCGAAGCTCATGTGACAGCATGGCGAGGAATTCGTCTTTCGCGCGATTCGCGCGTTCTGCTTCCGCCCTTGCCTGTCGCTCTCGCTCAAGTAGTGCGATGCGCTCCTCTTCGGTACGACGCCGTTCAGTTATGTCTCTGAAAACCATCACCACACCGGTAATCCGTCCATCCAAAGTCTTGATCGGCGCGGCGCTATCATCGATCGGAATTTCACGACCGTCCTTCGACACAAGTACCGTGTGATTGGCCAGGCGGCTCACCACACCGTTCCTCAAAACGCTTTCCACAGGGTTCTCAGCGCGCTCACGTGATTGCTCGTTCAGGAGGATTAGTACTTCATATATCGGGCGGCCAACCGCCGCCCCCTCACTCCACCCGGTCAATGTCTTTGCAACCCCGTTCAAACGAGTGATGCAGGCCTGCTCGTCAGTTACAACGATGCCATCGCCAATACTCGACAGTGTGACGCTGAGGCGTTCGGCAGCCTCATGTGCACGCAGCCTGTCTTTTCCCGAACGGCGTGCTGCGACAATCAAAGCCACGACTAGCAGCAACTCAATACCTGTTGCAACGAAACCTGTTTCCAGCATTCGCGCGTAGCTTTGCCGGGCTTGCAGGCCAGCATCACTTGCTCTATACAAGTCGCGGACGTTATATGTGTTCGCAATGCGGGCTGCGATTAGAACCAGAGTAATTGCAAGGAAGGCAACGGCCATACTCACAGAAAGGCCGGATCGGCCTCGATGGCAACTTGCCAGTCTCTTAAGCATGGCGAATCAGGCACATCGTGAATTCCTTCTCACGCGTATCGGAGATGTTTGGGTGGAGTGCGTGGCCTGTCACAGCCGAGAAAGGATTTGACCAAAAGCGTCGGTAGCAACGAACATTGCCATCACAAGTCGAAATGCAATAAAAGCTGTCTTCATTTCTTTAGTTCTCCACTGATGCAAATCCGGAAAAAAGAGGGGCCAGCCCTCCGAGCGGCCCCGCGGGGAGAAACCTGAATTTCGGAGGCAACAAGCCGCCCCCATTCCTGCATTGTTCGCGAGTAAATCAAACTCCTGACGTGCGACACATACCGGCAGGTCAGTATTTTCCAGTGAAAAGAACGGTACACGCCGTGAAGACCGCCTGGCTCCTTTTCTGAGTCCGGCCTGAGAGACTTGCGAATAACCAAGCGCGCAGGGGGATCTGAACTGCCACGGCAGTGTCTGCCGGGGACACTGAACCTGATCAAACCATCGCAAATTCGTTATCAACCGCTGGTTCCAGCAGGGAACGAGGGATGCTTGTATCGACAAAGCGGTGTTTTGAGGTGCCACTTTGTGAACCAAGCGCGTATAGCGATCGCACTTCTCATAATGGCGATTGATTATCGGGATTTCGATTCCGGCCCTTCGACTGCCGTGCGTATTCTGTCTTGGTCGGAGCGCCGTCTTCTCGCCTCGTTGTGCCCGCAGGCAGTCATTTAAGTTTGAAAATCGCCGAGAGCGTGTTGCAAAGCGGTAAAGCCGGAGAAACTTTCGAGGCGCTCACGACTCAGTTCATCCAACCGAAACGTGGCAATCCATATGCACCCGCGGTGGTCACGGTTCTTCCGATGTCTGCTTTTAATTTAAATGTGCGGTCTGCCGGAGGAATGCTTGGAGCAGCCGTTGGCGCGGCCGATCACGCCGTCTTTGAAAGAGATCCCATTGGGGCAAGCGCGCTCGAAGGTTTGGCCACGGGCAGCGGCTCGGCATCGGACGCGTTTCCGACATTACATTTTCAGATTGAAGAATCTATCGACGTGACCGGAATTCGTTGGTAGAACTACCGTGGCTTTCGATAGAAAATACCGGTGCTCTGGTATGGCTTGCCAATTCCCATCCGAATAGATTCCTGTGACATGACAGCCAAACTTGTTTCGATTCCGACGCCCCTCAGATACACGAAAGGCCAAGAGGTTCGCGTTCGTCCGCTAAATTGCAACCGCCGGCACGGTGAGTCCGGAATCATTGTGCACGTGGAACTGAATGTACCGGGAGAGCGAGCACTCGACAGGTACATCGTTCAATTTGACGACAGGGACCAGGAAGAATTCTGGAGCATTCAGTTAGACCAGCCGTAGGCGAGGAGTAGTAACAATGGGTGAAAGTCGCATCTCCACGAGTCCCGCATCGGTCAGGTTTTTTCGGACTGTGACGGAATTGCAAATATGCCGGGCCAATTTGTTGTAAAGACCATGCTGCGACTGCGGCTAAACCCCGCCATTAAATAGAGCCCGGTTCGGCAGACAAACTGCCTTCTTCCTCACGCTCAAACCTTCAATCAATTGCTCACTAGGAGTGTGAAGGATGATGGCGAGCAAATATACAGGCGCAATCGCGCTGGCATGGTGCGTGACCGCAGCCTGGCGCATGAACACTTCTAAATCAATACGCGCCGGCAACTCATGAAATCCAATGGGCGATCGATGGAGTTTCGAAAGCGTATTCGATGCATCCCGTCAAAACGATCATTGATCTTTTCGAATCCAAAAAAGGGCTCAAGTGAGAAACTCGAACGCTAAGATCAGCGAGGAAATGAATGTAATTATTCTGTTACTGGCCTCCGAACCGCTTATCCGTAAAGTCCTTACCGAAATACTGGAATCCAAAGGATACATCGTCGTCACGGCGAGCGGTCTGGGTGAGGCCGTAGACTGGCTGAAGCTCTGTATCCCCGACCTTTTGATGATTCGCCACTACACGGAAGGCATCTCAGGACATGAGGCCGCGATCAATTTGCGCAAGAGGCTCCCGGGGGTTCCCGTTCTCATGGTGGGTGGGCTACCCGATGATTCCCGTCTCGAAGACCGCGACATCGCTCAAGGATTTGAGAACTTCCCGAAGCCATTTCCAGGGGCCGAGTTGCTTGAAAAGGTCAGAAACGTACTACTCACTCATCTGCATCGAGGCAACTCTCCACGAAATTCCATATAGCAGTTCAATCCCATCGGCCGCTGATTATTCCCTGACGTCAAGTTCATGATCTTGCCCGTAAGGTGATCGGCGGCGTCCCAGGCACTGTAATAATGGACATCGTGGCGCGATATTATTACGCGCCTGATCGAGAGGTGCAGCCTGGAAACACATCCCCCACCTCGATGCACTCCAAAAATCCGGACTACGCGGACCGCCAGTTGAACGGCGCGAAGTGGCCGTTATTGCCGCCGCTGTCATCGTCCCAGTCGAGTCCGAACGCGTGCAGATGGCTGGCGGTCGCTTTGGCGAGGGCGAGCCGGCGGCTGGCGGGGTGCATCGTATTGTCGATGTATAACGGTTCGGCCGGATCCGCGGCGCTGGCGACGCCTTCGCAACTCTGTTCCAGCAGTTTCGGAATCGAGACCGAACGGCGTAAACCGTTTTTCTGGATCTGAATCGGCCGGGACTCCACACCAAGAAAGTTTCCGATCACCATGGTGAAAATTGCAGGAGGACCACCAGCTTTTCCGCTCGCGATGGTGGTGATCGCCTGCTTTTGTTCGTTCGACGCCCGCTCGTCGATGATCAGGCCTACCGACCAGTTCCCTTTGCCCATACTCTCCGGTGTGCGGCCGATCGCCGCAAATGCAAGGCCGTCCAGTTTTATGTTATCGAATGTTCCATTCTGAATCTGAAACACCATCGCGAAATTACACCAGCCCTTGGTTGGCTTGCCGGCCATATTCGTGGGTATGCACGGGCACAGGTAATCGCAACTGCACGTCTCGAAATAGTCGCCAGCAATCTGGTACGCCATAGAAACCTCCGTGGGAAACACGCGGTCATAGACCGCGCCTGCAATAAATAACTGAATTATCTTACTTCTTCTGCGCGCAAATCATTAAACACGGCCTCACCTCTTCCAATAAGCGCGAGACCGACTCGCCCTTCCGAGGACGTCAGGTTTTTAATCTGCCCCCGCAACAGGCCTTCCTGGTAGATCCCGCATGTCTTTCCCTCGCAGCGGACCTCGAGATTCACAATGGAAGCCGCTTTTTTGATCAGAGCCCAATGGTCCAATTCTTCCGTTTTCGTTTCACCGACCCGATATACGACGAGGGAGCCGGGACGAAGAGCAGATCCCGGGAAAGCGGCAACAACGTAGTATCCACCGTCATTTTGCCGAAACAGCAACCCACCGCCCGCACTGGCGGGGTTGGACCCGACGGAAACACTGGCGCGAAAATCGTTGAACACGACGTTGATCGCTATCCCGCCAGAGCCGCTCAAGACATATCCATCCCTGGAATATTTCGCCGACGTGCTCTTGGGCCGCAATGCGCAAAACATCGAGAGCACGGGGTGAAGTCTCCGGCCTTCAAACCGGTGACATTTCGTCCGCGAGAATCCGTCACGCGCACGCCGAGGCTGACCAGAGAGACCTTGACCTGCAAGGTGTCCTGAGCAAGCAGAAGCAACAAACCGAGCAAGAGTCTGTGCATCGTGAATCGGAAAAGCATACCAGGAGCGGCGAAGAAGAAACCACAAGAAGCGCATGATGCACATGTGCCTTCTGCGCTTCTTGTGGTTTCTTCTTTGCCGCTAAATTAGTTGCACTGGGAAGTCAGGCCCGTTGTCCGCTGACAACGAGAACCTCGGCTGGAAAACGGACTCCGTCATTGGTCGCGTATTCGCGCATTATTTCAATCACTTCAGTTCGTACGTTCTGGCGCTGGTCCGCTGAAAGCCTGGCGAGACTGGAGCGCATTTTGTCCGACACTTCAGAGCGCATTTCCCAGAAGTCTTCTACTGAAAGCGGCGCCTCGATCTTGAATTGAAGCAAGCGTTCCGATGCATTGGCCGCCCCTGCGTGCTTGAGAAGACCTGAGAGTTTTCCCGGTGCCGCAAAGCGAGACGAGTCCGGAGAATCTGGCGGAGGTGGCGGCGAGCCGACGTAACGCTCGATCACCCGTGCAAACACAGAATGAAAAGGATTTCTTTCCGGGAAGTGCCAGACGGCGAGAGAGAAACGTCCTTCCAGCTTCAGTACTCTCAGGATTTCGCGTAATGCCTCGAACGGTGAGGGAAAAAACATCGCGGCGAAACGGCTGACAACGGCATCGAAGCTGTCCGATGCAAACGGCAGGCGATCCGCGGGCGCTACTTCAAAATCGACGTTGATGATTCCGTCACGCGCGGCAGCTCGACGGGCGGCCTCGACCATTTCGAGAGACGGATCGATTCCGGCAACCTTGCCTTCTCGTCCTACCAGCCCGGCAATCGTCAGCGCCGGTTCACCAGGACCGGTTCCCACATCCAACACACGCTGTCCGTGAACGATCCTGGCGTCCGCAACGAGCGCTTCGGTGACGGGAGCAAACATCGTTCGAATGACGCGGCGATGTTTTTCCCAATAGGGAGCCGACTGACTCCATTGTCCTGTGCTGGGTTCTTCTTTCACACCGAAAGTATACGGCAGTCTCGGACACTGTAAGTGCGGTCGATGACCGCACGTTGTTCTTAGAATAGCGAATAGCGCGGTCACTGACCGCGCCTGCAATTCAGACCGTCACTGCAGCGCGAACGACGTCGATGACGCCGTGCAGAAACTATTGCGATCCGGATTGCTCGCTACGACGGGCACCTGTCGTACCGAGCAACAGAACCTGCCGGTAAGCCGAATCTGCCGAGCGCGGAAGCGGGATCAGCGCATCGCGAATCGCCATGACATCTCCGGTTTCGGACCGCATGTCATGATAAAAAATATCGACCACGAGCGGATCAAAACGGGCTGACGCTGTTGTCCGGCTGCTCGGTTCCCAGAAGATCCGGTTGGCAAGCCGTTCGTTCAGTTCCGCGATGAGCGCTAGGGCCGCCGCCTCAACTTTCGTGCGTGACCCGCGGCGCACCCGGCGTCCCGGTCACGCTGTCCCGCAACAAAGGATGACCTTAAGTTCTTCTGCCATGACTTTGACAAGCTGTTCTTCAGTTGTTGTCTCGACTCAACATTCAATCCAGTGCGATAAATCCGCTGATCAACGATAACAAGCACAGCTCTGGAACAACGGTTGCAGCAGCAGGTTACACATTTTGTAACGCGCCGCTGGAACCAGGAGCATCGGGCGGCACGTCTGAAGGTGCCGGCAGCTACGAAGTTCGGTGGGCGCCGGCAGTTGCCGGCGGCAATCCCATAACATGGGCGAGCCAGCCGGTGGCTTTTCTCCGGCCGGCGACGACCATTACCGGTTTGACTCCCGGCACGAACTATGTGTTTCAAGTTCGTGCAGTGATCAAAGCCGGTTACTCCAACTGGAGCGATTCGGTTACGCGCATGGCCGTGTAGCCCTCGTTCCCCCCTCTTCCGCGATGGCGGAAGAGGGGAGACCTTACGACGCGCGGTCGCATGGCCGCGCGTTTTTTTTTGCTTCATGGACGCAGCACTTCGGGCAGCGAGTGAATGAAGTCGCGGATGGCGGTAATCTGACGGTGCTCGGAAATGAACTCGAACGCAGAAGCGCTGATCGAATGCGTTCGAGGGTCCTGCCAGGCGCTCAGGGCTGCGGGCAGCACGGGACATTCGCCAATCAGGCCGAGCAGCGCGGTCCAGGCCAGCATATCGAGGACTGCAATCACATCCAGTGCGTCGCGAGCGCGCCAGGGCATTCCGGCACGGCAGTATTTCTGTAGCTGGATGCGAAGGGCAGCCAATCCCGTCTGAATATCGCGGTCGTGACACCGCAAGCCGTCAAGAGCCTCGAGGAGTCCCTCGGCCGCATACAAACCGACGTCCTTGTGAAGCACCGTCCACCCGACCTGAAAGACGATGACAAGATCGTGCTCGACGAGAAAGTTGTCAGCCATTGATTTCGCGTTAGTCCACTGCGCTGGCCAGTTCTCTAATCCCAGGTTGCAGACCGCTACGGCCGCATCCGACGCCTCCTGTGCCGTCAATGGCCGGCCCTGGACTGCACATCCCGCGACGATCGTGTTCGCAAGATAAGTAAGTTCCTCGTTTCGTCTGGCGTAAGCAGCGGGGTCGGACTCGAACACAAACTGCATATGGCGCCGAATATGCCGGAGTGCCGCCCCCGGATCACGCGATCCATTGAGCAGTGCGCGAGGCTGCGGCGCAACAATCCCGGCTTCGAGAAGTACATCAACGAAGGCGGCGACCGCTTCTGCAGGATCCCGGGAAGTTGCAGGCCTCTTCGATTCCGCCGATCGCGGGGGCGCAGCCTGCGCCTTCGTCTTCTGGTCGAGCAATCGGAGGTACGCACGGGCGATCGGACTGGCAGGGGGCGTGGTGGCGGATCCGAGCTGAAGCTGGCGGGACATATGGAGGAACGCACGAGTTTCAACCGGTGTCACGTACCCTTGTTTATCGCGTCGTCGTTCACGACCGAGCGCCACGTCGAACATCGCCTGATCAGTGTCGCCGAGAAGGTCATCCAGTCCATCGTCTTCAAAGCTGGCGTTGGAGAGAGCCCGGCATCCGCGCATGACTTGATGGAAGTATTCAGGATGTTCCGCGTCCAGCGATATGAGGATCGACACAATCGCATCCCAGGAGTCGGTGCGCGTCGCGACGAACCGGTAGCCGCCAACTTCGCACTCAAGGCCATCGCCGGTTTCGCGAATCCCGGTCACCTCGGTTCCATCCGTCGTCCGATAAGGCGTCACCACGGAGCAGTCAAACACGCGGCCGTGTTGTGCGAGCCCGGCAATCACAAGATCGGCATCTATCTGTGCGAGCTTCTCCGCCGCCATGCCGACGTCGAATTCGGCCAGCACTTCGAGCCACAAGCCGAAGCGTTCGGCGTCGAATTCCTCATTCATGCCGGGTTGAGCAGAGCGCCACAGGTCGAGATCAAAGATGCGCACCAGCTGCTCTGGTGTCGCGAGTGCCACGAGTTCGCCGCAGTCCTCCAGTCCGCAGCTCTGAATGACGCGGTGAAGCAGATCGGGTTGCAGTCGGGGAACGACCTGCTCGAGGGACGGTATGTCGAGAATCCGATCAAGTACGGTTCGGCGGTCGGAACTTTTTATCGGCACGGAACCTTGAGGTTCTTCACGTGAACACCTCCGGGCGAGCGTTTGCATCCCTTGATCTCAAATTGAGGAATCGACGTAATGTAGCGGAGGTTCGGAATCCGAAACAGTCTGTTTTCTACTTGGACGGCAGTCGTATAATAGGAGCAGGTCAGGTTACCAATCACGAATTTCCCCCGCTCCGTTTGATAGCAATGATGCACGAAGGCTTCGATTGATGGACGCCGCCACATCACCAATCAGCGGATGGGACAATTTCTATGTAATCGTTGGTTCTTCGGCAGCGGCGTTGACGGGCCTGCAGTTTGTAGTTGTTACGCTCATCGCACAATCCCGAAGGCGTGCAACAGGCCAGGAGATTTCAGCGTTCGGAAGCCCGACAGTAGTGCATTTCTGCGCCGCGTTGTTTATTTCAGCGGCGCTGAGCGCGCCCTGGGCGTCGCTGGTGGCGGCCTGTGTTCCGATCGGTGCGTGTGGAGCGGCGGGGCTGGGCTACACCCTGCTCGTTACTCGACGAGCGCGCCGGCAAACTGGTTACAAGCCGGTTTTCGAGGATTGGCTCTGGCACGTCGCGTTGCCCTTTATCTCGTACGGCACTCTTCTTGAAACCGCTTTCGGTCTCTACCACGGCTCAGTTCGATCTTTATTTGCGATCGCCGCGGCGACGCTTCTACTCGTCTTTATCGGAATACATAATGCATGGGATACCGTCATCTATTTGACCCTCAACCACCTGCAGCCGCCCGACCAGTGATTACACAAAAGTTGGCACGCCTGGCTAACGGATCAGAAATCCCGAGAATGCAATCAGCAGCGGGCTGCCGATCGCGACCCAACTCCACGGATTGGCCATATTCATCGTGAACCCGGCTCCGTCGCGGCGACCGACAAACAGGACGGGATCGTCAGGGTTGTAGTAAAGGAGGCCGCCCTTCCAGCATTCGCTCGGCGTAGGATCCAGCGGAGCGGGCGAATTTCGATTAGCCTTGATCAGATACACAACGCTGCCCAGGATGACGGCAACGGAGATCGCGCTGAACAACACGATCGGCAGCCGGATTAAAGGCGCCATCGCGCTGCCAGACATCATGACAACGACTGCCCATTCCAAAGCGATGAATACGCCAAGCACCGGCCGGCGCAGCGGTTCGGACCGACGGGAGCCATACCATACTGAGAGCGAGAAACCGAAGAGCCATGCAGCCATCGCACCGCCGAATGCCAGGGAACCGTAGACGCCTCGCGGGGTGCGGGCGACCCAACGGTCCGCTTGACCGTCGATCCGCCAGTGAATCGGGAATCTTTCCGGAATGCTGCCCCAGTGAGCATGAAGGTAGAACGCCGCAGCGGCCAAAATCAACGGCGGCACAAAACCAAGCCACGCGTAACGCGGCAGGCGTTCGGGCTCGGCGCTCAGTTCAAGTTCCCGGACTGGCGGAGACTGAATGGCAAACACCTTCAGCTTGCGGTTTTGCAGGACAAACGCGGTAAACGCTGAAACCATCGTGAAGCCGGAACCAAGAACGGGCGCTGCAGTCCAGCGCGAACTCAACAGAACGATGATCAATACACCCGCAGCGGCTGAAAGGACGACCGTCACTTGAAACGCACGAATCGCGCGGCGGCCTTCAGGACGCCGGCGGAAATCCGCCGGTACGACAACTCCGAACAGCATTTCGCGCCGGGTCATATACGGAATGGAAAAAACCGCCATGCTCATCAGGAAATGACACACCAGCACAACCGCGAGGACCATACTTACCTCCCAGGCACGCTACGGACGAAGTCCGCCACTTCGCGCATAAAGAGTGCCGCTCGCCGTCGCCAACGTCACCGGCTCGCTGGCCGCCGGCGCTCTCAAAAGAGTCATCATGAATGAAGTCCCTCCGCAAATGCGCGCAACTCATCGGCAATTTTGTCCGGCGAGACGCCCCGCGCACGCATTTGGGAAATCAGTTCGCGCAGGCGCCGCCGGTATTCTGCGAGATCTGTTCGCGATGCAGCGGCCGGAGGCTCTCTGTCCACCACGAGAGCTCCACGGCCGTGCCGCAGGTCCAGCCACCCTTCCGCTGCGAGCACCCGGTACGCTTCCGCAACAGTGTTGAAATGCACTCCCAGCTCCATCGCAGCCCTTCGAACCGAGGGCAACCGCGCCCCCGGCTGCAGCCCGCCTTCGACCAGTTGCACGCGAAGCGCATCGGCAATCTGGCGTGTCGCCGGTATCGGGGATTCCAGGTCGATACGGATTCGTGGAGTACCTTTCATACTGTACAGTGTATAACAACACTATACAGTTGTCCATGGCGCCGGGCGGGAATAAGCCACGAATTGAACGAATTCAACGAATTAAATACGTTCAATTCGTTCAATTCGTGGCTTATTTTTACCTGTATGGTAAAGACTAAGTCCATCCATACGGAGATTGAAAAACAGAAGGACGGGCTGCGGCTGCTCGTTACACGGTTTCGCGGCCGGGGACTTCCCGCTTCCCGTTACGACGTCTGGCTGCCTTCACTCGGCCCGAGTGAAAAGCTGCTTCGAAGTTTTCAAAAAGGCGAAGTCTCCTGGGGCGCTTTCAGCCGCGAGTATCGCGCCGAATTGTTTATGGACGGCCCAATCGACAGCCGCAATAAAACCATCAAGAACCACGGCCAGAAATCTCTGCTTCGGCTGCTCAAAACTCTGTCTGAATCGAACGATGTCACGTTGATGTGCCATTGCGCTGAAGACGAGGAACACTGCCACCGGCACCTCTTGAAAACGCTGCTCCTGAGCAACCGTATTTGAGCAACTCGGCCTGTATACTGGATCAGGGAGCACAACAAATGAAGTCGGACGAATGCATCTTATATAGCGGCGCAGCCAATGGGGCTGAAGCGGCATTTGGAGCCGCGGCAGAAAAGTACGGGATCGATGAAGTGAACTTCACGTTCGTCGGACACAACGATTCACGGACCAGAGGCATCCGCGTCCTTACTCATGAAGAACTCAAGCACGGGGACGTCAGTCTGGAATATGTCAGCCGGCTTATGAATCGTAAATATCACGACACGGTGCTGATGCGAAAAGTACTGCAGAGCATCTGGCACCAGGTCAACAACGGCCAGGAGATTTATGTGGTGGGTGAAATCCTGGACGACGGCACTGTCAAAGGCGGAACGGGCTGGGGCGCCGAATTCGCGAAGCTGTGTAATAAGCCCCTATACGTTTTCGCGCAGAGCCGCAACCAATGGTTCCGATGGGACGGAGCGGCCTGGACGCCCGAAGCGACGCCCACGATCAGTCACATTCATTTCACCGGAACCGGAACCCGCTTCCTGAAGGACAATGGGCTGAAGGCGATCAATGAGTTGTTTGAACGGTCATTCCGCTAGCCTCAATTTCTCACACAGCCCAGGTAGGAGTTGGATAAGCCACGGATTGAACGGATGGGCGCATTCATAGTCTTTTTAATGCGCCCATCCGTTAAATCCGTTCAACCCGTGGCTTATCCAACTCCTACGCCGCGAGGCCGGCGGGCAGGGTGTCGCCAAAGGCGCGCGCCTGATCGGCGGTTTCCATTGTCACGACTCCGAGGAGGAGTCGTTGCCAGGACTCCGGCGCTTTAGAGCGGCGGAGCACATCCAATGCGCGGGTGCGCAACGCGTCGTCAATATCACGGGTGCGATCGCCGCTCATACGGGCGATCTGGACGATCGCAAAAAGCGCGCCCTCGATATTGCGTTCATGAGCATCCAGAAGCAGATTCAACCACTCCGATGCCTTACCGGGCTCGATAGTCTTGTGGACGCTGCCATAGAGAGGCACCCGTGCTCCGATGCGGCCGAGGGACCATGCCCACGGGCCAGCCGTTGCGACGCGAGAAGCAATCCAGTCGCCTAAGATCATCTTTTCTCCCGCGTCGATATGCTCGAGGGCGGCGGCGTGACGGATCATTTCGTCGACGCCCTCGGGCTGAATTCCCTTCAGTTTGGCCTGATGTTTGGGCTGGTTCATCGCCAGACGCCGTTCGAGATGCGGCTTGAGATATTTCCACATCTCGACATGCCGGTCTTCGGTCAAGCCGCCCGCGATCCGGCGCCACATGATCCAGAACTCAATCCAGACGGGTTTCTCCTTGTGAAATGCCACGCCTGGAGCGAACAGCGCGGCCGTCTGTTCGCAGCGCCAGTCGTCCAGGGGATAGCCGAAACCGGGACGCAAAGTGTAGCCGGTGAGTTGAAACCAGACCCGCTCGTGATCGGCCGAGCGCCGGCGCTTGCCCGCGCCAGCATGTAACGCCCCCCACATTTCGCGCAGCACGGGCACCCGCCATTGCTCGCGCGGACCCAATGTCTGCTCCAGAGTTCGCCAGATATGCTTGACTTTGGCTGGGGCCGGCAACGCCCCGCCTGCAGCTGCCTTGCCACCGAACATCTGCTCGATATGCTTGCGCGCAGCAGCAAACTGCGGCGGCATGGACTCGATGATTGTGTCTTTTGCGGCCGCTGTTGCGCCGCGGAGTTCAAATTCAAGACGCCACCGCTCGCCGGAAACATTGGATACGCACCATAGTTCCAGGGTTCCAATCTCCGTCAGAATTGCGCGAAGATGCACGGGAACCTGTCCTGTTTTGCCCTCAGCGCTCTTCAGCACGGTGTGAATCGGCGGAAGCGGACGGAGGTCCTCCGTCGCAGTGACAATCTCGCCGGAGGCCGTCACGCGATCCGAGGTCGAAGTGAATAACGGAAACTGAACCGGCCTGCCCAGCGTGAGATTGAACGTTCGGTTATTCATCTCCACCGTATCGCCTTCTTCGTAGCCGCGTGGAATCACGCAAAGTGCCTTAGACTCCTCGCCGCGTCTGGTTTCCAGGCCGATGTAAAACGAATGAGCCGCTCCGCCTCCGATACGCCGTCCCACTCCGCGGCGAACCACGCCGTACCACGCGGCGCCGCGCGCGACAGCGAGTTCCAGAGACTCGTGCTCGAGTACGGGAATGCGGGAAGCCGCTGGCCACCAACCCGAAACGATATCGATCAGACGCGACGCGATCTCGCGTGAATTGAAAACCCCACCGTTCAGCAGAATCGCATCCGGACGCCCGGCTGCACTGTGCCTCTGTAGAAAGTGTGCGAGTTGCCGCGTGACGGCGGGATCCTGCGCATACGGGAGTCCGAATTCCTGCAGTGCTACACGCGCCGTGCGCCGGGGCAACTCTCCGGGACCGCACGGCGGAAAAAATCCGTCGAGGACGATTCGTTCGATATCTTCACGCGAAAGCTTCGCGGACATCGAACTGCCGATCAGGCGGCCGCCTTCGGCGACGACGGAAAGATGGAAGGTCTCCGGCGCGTTCGCAGAGAGCAGTGATTCTTTGGCGGCCCGGCTTCCCTGAACGAGTTCGCTCCATTGTGTCGGACTGAGCTTGCGGCCTCCGGCGGTCATCTGTTCTTCGGCTTTCCGCGCAATTGCCGCATCCATATTGTCGCCGCCGAGCATGAGATGATCGCCGACTGCAATGCGGCGCAGACTTCCGTCTTCACCGACGGCGACCAGAGTAAAGTCGGAAGTACCGCCCCCCACATCCACCACCAGCACCAGCGACACACCTCGGAGGACAGCCTCTAAACTGTTGCGATGACGCGAGAGGAAATCGTAAAACGCAGCCTGTGGTTCCTCGACCAGCGTGAACTTCTCAAAACCGGCACGGCGCGCAGCCGTCACGGTAAGCGAACGCGCAATTTCGTCGAACGATGCCGGGACCGTGATCACCACCTCGAGGGTTTCGACTGGAGCTTCGGGATGCGCATGGTTCCAGGCGTTTCGAACATGGACAAGCAATTGTGACGATGAGTCGACGGGCGACATCTTCTCCACATCGGCCGGCGCGCCCCATGGAAGTATCGCGGCCGTGCGGTCGACGCCGGAGTGGGAAAGCCAGGATTTTGCCGATGTAATCATGCGGGCGGGAACGCGTACGCCTTGCCAGCGGGCGAATTCGCCAACAATGTCCGGCGGGGCAGGATCCCACGGCAAGGCATAAGCCTCCGGCAGAAGTTCCTCGGGATGCTGCAGATAAATAACCGACGGAAGAAGTGGATAAGGACGAACGTCGGATGAACGAATGGCCTGGATGATGGGAAAGTCCGAGACTATAGCCTCTGAATGGCCAGCGTCGATGTAAGCGACGGCACAGTTGGAGGTGCCGAGGTCAATGCCGACTAGAAAATCGGGCATGGCTTGGTTCCTCCATCACTCCTCTTTCGCGCGCACGTTGAGTTCGAGTTTCCAGCTTGCGGAACCGCCCTTCGCCAGGCAGCGGAGTTCCAGGGTACCGACTTCGGTGACCGCGGCCTGCAGGTTGACGGGGACGAGCTTACCCGCTTCACCACTCAGCGTGGTTTCAATAGGAGCGACTTCATTAAATTCTTCGCTCCGGTTGCCGGCATCATCGACCATGTCGCCGACCTTGTCTTCGCGGCGAACCGACGATGAGAAAAAGCGGAAGACGGTGGGTTCCCCCACCACAAGCGCAAATTCCTGTGGCGGCACATCGGCCTTAGATCCTTCTTCCATGCCGAAAGGCGCGACGCATAGCGCCTTCAACGGAGGCTCGAAACCGGGCACTGCAGGCATCGCGGGCTCAACGCCCACGTAGTATGCGCGGGCCGTGCCACCACGTATTCGAATGCCGTGGCCGTGACGTACCCATCCGTAGTACGCGGCGCCGCGCGCGACAGCCAGATCGAGATCGGCGCCCTCGAGTTCCTTGACAGGGGAACCCGAATCTTGCGCCAGCCAGGCATTCAATACTTCGGTAATACGGTCCTTGAGAACTGAGGCCTTGAAAACACCGCCATTGAAAAGAATGGCCGTCGGATGCACGAACGACTTCCCTTCCGCGATTCGCGACTGGCGCGTGAGAAAGGCGGCAAGATGCCGTGTAATGCCAGGATCCTGCGCGTATGGCAGGCCCACCTGCGTCAAGCCCGTACGCCGGCCGGCGCGAGGCAATTCAGTAACATCGATTTTCGGCATGAAGCCATCTATGAGAATCCGAGTCACGTCGTCCCGTGTCAATTCCAGCTTGATGGTACCGCCAACCAGTGCAGAACCGCGGCCTGGAATCACGATAGGAGCCTTCTTCATTTTGGGATCAGCGAAGAGAAGCTCTTTCGCCTGACGGCATCCATACGTCAGCGCAGTGAACTGCCACGCATCCAGGTTCTTGCCCTGTGCGAGATGGTGCGCAAGCGTGAGGTCCATATTGTCGCCGCCAAGCAGGATGTGATCGCCAACAGCCATGCGTGTGAGTTGCAGTTCACCATCCTGTTCTGCTACGGCAATCAACGAGAAGTCGGTTGTGCCTCCTCCGACATCCACTACAAGGATGACGTCTCCGACTTTGACACGTTTTCGGAATCCGTCGCTCACCTTCTCGATCCAGGCATAGAGTGCCGCCTGTGGTTCTTCGAGCAACGTCACATTGTGAAACCCCGCCTGGGTGGCGGCTTGAGTCGTGAGTTCACGCGCTGCCGCATCGAAAGAAGCGGGAACCGTAAGGATAATCTCTTCGGAAGCGAGATCGCTGTTGCGCGAAGTCTTCCAGGTCCCGGCGAGGTGCCTGAGATATCGAGCTGAAGCTTCGACTGGCGAGATCCGTTCGACTTCGTCCGGAGCCTGCCATGGAAGCAGTGCACCGGTACGATCAACACCAGTATGGCTCAGCCAGCTCTTAGCCGATGCGACGAGCCGCGTGGGCACCTTCGCGCCATGGGTGCGGGCAAATTCACCGGTGGCGTAAGCGGCCTTCTTGTCCCATGGGATAGCGAGGGCCCCGCCTGGAAACTCACCCTCCTTGGCAATATAGATAAAGGACGGGAGCAGGAGCTGCTCCTCGACTGTTCCGGGTGCAGGTCAATTGTGGAATGGGAATCACGTCTCCTGAGCCGTCCGTCAAGTCACGCGAGGACAGAGCACAGTTCGTCGTGCCGAGATCGATGCCTACAGTGTACCGGGTCATGGTGTTAAGCCAGCTCCACTTCGGCCGGTGCAATGACGGCCGGATCGAGCGCTTCCGCGATGGAAGGTATCCGGACTTCGGTAGCAATCCAGCCGTGATGCTTCAGCGTGCCCTTGAAGGGCGGCTGCCCGCTCACATTGCCAGTCAAACGGATCCGCTGCGCGTTGAATCCGGCGGGTACTGTCAAAGGCGCGCCTTCCGTTCCCGACGTTGCGGGCGCAACTTCAAAAAAATGATGCAACGCTTTAGTACATCCGCCATGGACAACGCGCGCAGCGGCCCCGATCTCCTCGTCAGAAAATCCTGCGACTTCCTGTTGAAGGAAGTCGACGAAGCGGCCTTCCCGCTGAAAAGCCGCCAGAAGGATGAGGGCCGAAGCGTGCAACCGCTCGGGCGGGAGAGCAGTCATCTTTCTCGCCTCGTCAAGCCGCTTTAAACCTTCGTCCACCTCATTTGCGAACTGCGCATGGATGAGAACGCGCCATGCCATCTTGACTCTGTCCCAAAATCGAATTTGCGCCATATAAAGACCTTAACAGGATTTTAACGATAAGAAGCTTTGGATTAGCCACGCGCGAGTTGCTTACGGATTTTGTGTAGCTCGCGACGGCGTTGAGGGCCAGTTTCCGGATACTTTAATTTCATCTCGCTCAGCTTATTCACAACGATCTGCGAGATGATCAGCCGGGCATTTGCTTTGTCGTCAGCGGGCACGATGTACCACGGCGAGGTTTTCCTGCTGGTTGCCGGAAGACAAGCCTCGTAAGCTTCCATATACCGGTTCCAGAGCTTCCGTTCCGCGAGATCGGACTCGCTGAACTTCCAATTCTTCTCCGGATCGTCGATACGCTTCAGAAAACGTGTTCGTTGTTCTTCTTTTGAAACGTGGAGAAAGAATTTGATGATCTGGGTGCCGTTACGGTGAAGGTGGCTTTCCAGGTCGATAATCGATCGATAACGATCCTCCCAGATCGTTTGCGCTTCCACATCGTCAGGCAGATTCTGACTCTGAAGAATGTCGCGATGGACCCGCACGATCAGGACTTCCTCGTAGTAGGAGCGATTGAAGATACCGATACGGCCTCGCTCGGGCAGGCAGCGCGTTGTTCGCCACAGAAAGTCGTGTTCCAGTTCTTCGGCGCTGGGATGCTTGAAACTGTAAACCTGACAGCCTTGAGGATTAACGCCCGACATCACGTGTTTGATAGCGCTGTCCTTACCGGCAGCATCCATGGCCTGGAAGATCAGTAACAACGCATGGCGGTTTTCCGCGTAGAGGCGGCTTTGCAGGTCGCTCAATTTATCAATGTGGTCGTCGAGGAATGCCTTGTAGTCGGACTTCGAATCGAAGTACGGCTTCACCCGCGTCGGCCATTTCGCGAGTTCGATTTTCGCGTCTTTATCCACCTGGAAACGTTCCGGCTCAATTTTCTGTGTCACAGCGATTTTTCCTCTTATTGCTGATTGCGGCGGAGACGCCGCCGCCTCCCAGCTACAATTTAATATGGCTTCAATCCGGCTCGAGCACGTTTCGAAGGAGTATGTCCGTGGAGTCGGCATTCTCAAGGACATCAACCTCGACATCGCCGATCGTGAAGTCTTGACGATCGTTGGTCCTTCCGGTTGCGGTAAATCGACTCTGCTTCGCATCATCGCCGGCCTCGATTCACCGACAACGGGAGACGTCTTTATTGATAATCGCCGGGTCAACGGCATTTCTCCCCGGGATCGCAACATCGCGATGGTTTTTCAGTCCTACGCACTCTACCCGCACATGACGTGCTACGAGAATCTCGCCCTCAACCTCAGACTGAAGAAGTGTAGTGAAGATGAGATCGATCGTCGAGTCCGCCGTACTGCCGCGATGCTCGAAGTGGAAGCATTACTCGATAAGAAGCCTCATGCTCTCAGCGGTGGTCAACGTCAGCGTATGGCCGTAGGCCGGGCGCTCGTCCGCGATCCGGAAGCGTTTCTCCTCGATGAGCCGTTAAGCAGTCTCGATGCACAGCTTCGAGAGCGAGTGCGGCATGAAATGAAGGAGTTGTTCGCAAAGATTCAAGCCGCGGTGGTTTATGTCACGCACGACCAGATCGAAGCCATGGCGCTGGCCAGGCGCGTGGTTGTTTTGAACAAAGGCCGCATACAACAGGCAGGCAGTCCCGACGAGTTGTACAGCTCTCCTGCAAACCGTTTCGTTGCATCTTTCATCGGTTCGCCGTCGATGAATATTCTGGATGTAGAAATGTCGGACGGAACTTTTCGAATCGGGAATGTGGAATACACCTCCGGTGTTCGCGTCTCTGGGCCAGTCTCGATAGGAATAAGACCTGAATTTGTCAGCTTAGGCAAAGGCGCGCGAGGGAAAGTTTCGTGGATCGAAAATCTGGGCTCCCACTTTCTCGTGGGCGCCCGAATCGACGAGTTCGGTCTCATGTTGTTGACGGCCGAACGGCCGTCTGCGGAAACCATCGACATCTCTCTAGATGGGGCACACATTCATGTTTTCGAAAAGACGACCGGCCGGAATCTTCGGCTCGCTCCTTCTGCTGGCCTTGCTGATCGCAAGCCTGCGCCCGGCGAATACGGGCACCAGTCGAGGTGAACTGTCGCTGCTGATGGAACCGGACGGTAACGGCGTGTGGCACCGCCTACTCGATCGTTTCAACCAGCGTCATCCGGATACGCCCGTTCGATTAGTCGAAGGCCCCGCGTCCACCGATACCCGGGAAGACATGTATTCAACCGCTTTCCTTGCAGGTTCCGGGGGCTATGACATCGTGTATTGCGACGTCGTCTGGGTCCCGAAGTTTGCTGCCGCCGGTTGGCTGCTCGATCTGAACGATCGCTGGAGTTCTGAAGAACGCAATGAGTTTCTGACCGCAGATCTCGATGCCGGCATCTATAAGGGACACCTCTACCGAATCCCCGCATTTACCGATGCGGGCGTGCTCTATTACCGGACCGATCTGGTTCCATCTCCTCCGCACACCTTTGACGAGCTGTACCGCATGGCGTCCAAAACACCGCGCGACGGGCGGTGGGGATACGTGTGGCAAGGCAAACAGTACGAGGGCCTCGTCGCCAACTTCCTGGAAGTGCTCTGGGGATTCGGCGGCGATTGGATTACCGAAGATCGCCGGGTCCTGCTGGATACGCCGGAGGCGGTCGCTGCGCTTCAGTTTCTAACGAGCACGGTAGGTTCGATTTCTCCTGCAGGTGTCACCACATATGCCGAAGAAGATACCCGTTCGATTTTTCAGAATGGACGAGCGCTGTTTATGCGGAACTGGTTCTACGCAGCAACTGCACTGGACCAGTCGGCCAGTCCGGTAAAAGGCCAGACCCGGTTCGTGCCCATGGTGCACGCCACCGGACAAAGCGCCGGTACCCTGGGGGGGTGGGGCTTTGCGGTTTCGAGCAGGACGCAACACCCGGATGCCGCGGCGGACTTTATTAAGTTCATGACCGATCCGGAACAGATGGCAGTCTTGCTTGAAACCAACGGGCGTATTCCGGCTCGCAAGAGCCTGGTACCGGCCGAATTCCACGAGGTTCTCGAGCACGCGCGGTTTCGTCCCAGAATCCCGGAATATGCGCAAGCTTCAGACATTCTGCAGCGTTGGGTGAGCGCCGCCTTGAGCGGCAGCGTCACGCCGGAAAACGCGATGGCGAACGCTGCGAAAGAGACACAGGCGTTGTTAAGCGGACAATGAAATCAAGGCGCTCCTGGTATCTTCCGCTGGTGTTCCTGATCGGGCTGGTCTTTGTTTATCCCGCCCTGAGGACACTTGGTCTCGCTTTCCTGCGTCAGAATGCGGCGAACGGCTTCCACTCCGAATTTGCCGGTCTGGCCAATTTCAAACGTATCGCGGGCGATTCACGGCTGATAAACACCTTCCGAGTGACAGCGATATTTACTGTTGTTTCAGTCACACTTGAATTCACGCTCGGTTTAATTCTTGCGCTCGCCGCGAGTCGACTGGCAAAAGGCCAGGACGCCGTCCGAACGATCCTTCTGATCCCCTGGACATTACCGACCGCTGTTATCGGGGTTTTGTGGGCCTGGATCTTCAACGATCAGTTTGGCGTAGTCAACACTGTTCTGCAGCGGTTGAGAATCCTGACGGAACCTCTTTCGTGGCTCGCTACCGCGCCGGGGGCGATGACGGCAATCATCATTGCGGATGTCTGGAAGACGGTACCGTTCGTCTTCATCATCCTTCTCGCAGGAATCCAGTCCATTCCCCCGGACCTTTATGAAGCGATTGAAATCGACGGCGGCGGCTCATGGGCCAAGTTTCGCTTCGTGACGTGGCCGCTGATTTCGCCGTTCGCATTTATCGCCCTGATGTTTCGTGCAATTCAAGCCTTCGCGATCTTTGATCTGGTGTACGTGATGACCGGAGGAGGGCCGGGTGGAGGAACTGAAACGGTGTCTGTTTACATTTACCAGACTTACATGCGCTATCTCGATTTCGGATACGGCGCGGCTATCTCCGTGACCATCGTTTTGTTGTTCGGCGTATTTGCGGCAGCGCTGTATCGCATCATTGTGAGGGAGGCATGAAACGGGGTCACGTGTTGCTTCTGATTATTGGATGCCTGGCAGCCCTTGCGCCTATTGCCTGGCATGTGATTTCGTCGTTAAAGGGAGCGGACGAAATCTTGCGCATTCCGCCAACCATGTATCCACATGCGCCGACCATTGCGAATTATGTTGAATTGTTTCGCCGCCGCCCTTTCGCGCGTTACGCCGCGAACAGTTTCGTGATCGCCACGCTGGCAAGTTTGACATGCGTGGCAACGGCGTCGCTGGCCGCCTTCCCTCTGGCGCGCAGCAGCGCACGCGTTCGTCGAACGGTGACATCGTTTTTGCTGGCCTTGTCGTTTTTTCCGCCGATTGTTTTCTTATTGCCTCTGTATGAATTCGTACGCACGTTTGGATTGGTCAATCAACCCTGGGGTTTGATTCTCCCCTATGCAGGAATGAATCTTCCTCTCGCGATGTGGCTTCTGACCGGTTACTTTACTCGGATTCCCGTCGAACTGGATGAAGCGGCGGCCATCGATGGCTTGACGCCGTTTCAGACATTTACGCGCATCATCCTGCCGATGTCGGTTCCGGCAATGGTCTCCGCCTTGATCCTCGTTTTTGTATTTTCCTGGAATGAATTCATGCTTGCCCTGACGTTCATCAACTCCGAACAAGCCAAAACAATCACGCTCGGGGTTTCCACACTCAGCGGCGCGCTGGCATATGACATCCCTTACGGGCTGCTTGCGGCAGGAGTCGTGACAAGTTCGATCCCGCTGATCCTGCTCGTTTTGATGTTTCAGCGAAAAATCGTCGCAGGACTTACCGGATAGGACTGTAGGGGCGGTCATAGACCAGAGCTGTCCAAAATAGTGCGGTCCCGAAGGCTGAGAGCCGCATCTGTTAAAGGTTTGGAATTGTGCTATTACGAATAGACCCAGTTTTGCATAGTCCCCTCCGAAGTTAGGAGGGGTGGCGCGAAGCGCCGGGGTGGTCTG
This sequence comes from uncultured Acidobacteriota bacterium, assembly GCA_963738025.1. GTDB lineage: Bacteria > Acidobacteriota > Terriglobia > 20CM-2-55-15 > 20CM-2-55-15 > 20CM-2-55-15. The sequence goes on from CAVTWA010000031.1 coordinate 29,483, forward strand.
TTCAAAGATGCGCAGCCACCTTATGATGCTCGCGAAGCGCTCCTTATTAATCGGTACTCTTCGTCTTTGAACAGACCGCCCCAGCCTCGCTTCGCGAGGCATCCCCGCCTGACTCAGGCGGGGAGTTCGCGGCCCTGCAGATCGCTGCGCGCAATTTACTCCCCGCAACCGCGCTATTTTGGACAGCTCTGGTCATAGGCCTCCTGCAGTTCTAATTCTTCTGTTCTGGCGCCGGACCGGCAGGAGCTGCCGCTGGACCGGGAGCAGGCGGCGGAGCCGGCGTCGGCATCTCCGCATTCCCGTCAAGAGCAAACACGAACATGATCGGAGGATTGTCGATCTTCGCGTTGTTCGGTCCGACGACGGTTGCAGCGCGGCCCAGGCCTCCGCCGAACGCCACATATTGCTTGCCTTCCACTTCGTAGGTGATGGGCGGAGCCATGCCGGTGCGCCCCGTTTTCACCTCGTACAGAATCTCGCCATTATCGGCGCTGACTACACGGAACCGGCCGTCGTTGATGGTCTGGAACACCACATTGCCCGCCGTGGTTGTGGTGCCGCCGCCGATGCCGCCGCCACCCTCGATGTTCCACCTGAGCTTCTTCTGCAGAGGATCCCAGGCTTGCAGGCCGCCGCGCGCGCCTTTAGGAGGTTCGGGACCGAAAGACGGCTCGATGATCTTGGTCTCACCCGAAGGACGCACATAGCCAGTCGTGCCAGGCTTATGTTCCACCTGCGCCTGATACGGGAAGCTCGAATATGAAGAGGGAATATAAACCAATCCTGTGCTGGGATTGTAGGACATGGCGGACCAGTTGTGCGCGCCGCCTCCCGTCGGATATACCGAAATCGGCTCCTGGTCGTAATATGCAGCCGGGTTCACCACAGGCCGGCCTCCCTCGCCCATCCTCAAGGCCCAGCTCACCTTCACGAACGGTTCGGCGGAGATGAATTCGCCGGTGACGCGGTCCAGTACATAGAAGAAGCCGTTCTTCGGCGCTTGCATGATCACTTTGCGCATACGGCCGTTGATGTTGAGATCCAGAAGCATCAACTGCTGCACGCTGTCGTAATCCCAATTGTCATTCGGGACCGTCTGGTAGTACCACTTCAGCTGGCCCGTGGTCAGATCTACCGCCAGAATCGAACAGGTATACAGATTATCGACATTCTGCGCGCCCCGGAATTTCTGCACCCAGGGCTCGGCATTGCCGGTGCCCACGTAAACGAGATTGGCTTCGGGGTCATAAGCAAAGCCATCCCATACGGCGCCGCCACCGCCGTTCTTGTAGAATTCACCGCCCCAGGTTTTTGCCGCGGTGCGCATCGCCTGATTCTCATACGGCTTGGAGGGATCGCCGGGAACGGTGTAGAAGCGCCAGGCCAGTTGACCTGTCTGCGCATCCACTGCAACGAATTGACCACGCGTCGGCTTGTCGCCACCGGAAGCGCCAATAATCACCTTGCCTCCCGCGATACGCGGCGCCATGGTCAATGTGTACTGATCCTGCGGGTACACCACGCGCGTTTCCCAGACAGGCTTGCCGGTCGTTGCGTTCAGCGCGAATAGCCTGCCGTCGATCGCCGGCGCGATGATCATACCGTTGTAGATGGCAAGACCCCGATTCACGATGCCGCAGCAGATCATGGGACGGACAGTGGTCTGATTGACTTCGGGATCCCAGCGCCACAGTTCTTTACCCGTGCGGGCGTCCAGCGCGAACACAACGCTCCATGTCGTAATGCCATAAAGCGTGTTGTTCCACATCAGTGGAGTGCCTTCCTGATTGCTGCCGCCAGCGCCCATGACATACGACCACGCCAGGCCCATGCGCTTGGCGTTGGTTGTATCGATCTGCTTCAGCGTGCTGTAGCGCGTCTCCCCCTGCGTGCGGCCATAGCTCAGCCACTCACCGGGCAGTGGGTCGTTCGCGGCGCCAGCGCGGCGGAGCAAATCGTTGGTGACGTTTGCAGCAACATTTGAGGCATTGTTCGTCACGCGGGTCTGCTGCGCAAAAACCATGGCGCTGAGGCCCAACGCCGTCATCAGAGCAGCGAACGCAGCCGTTCTGTAAAATCGAGCCATGAAATGTCCCTCCCGGTTTTAGGCGACCAAAATACCACGGATGGGATAATTCGGGGACGGTTGCCTGAATTGCCAAATTCGACTCAGAATTCGTATTTTGACTTTGGCAATTAGGCAACCGTCCCCGAATTACCAAATTAGAAAAAGTCACGCAATTGACGGGCGAAGACCTCGGTGCAACCTAAAAAGAAAGTGAAAACCAGGGTCTCTTCAACGCGAGCCAGGCATTCCTATCAGAATGCTACAGGAATACCCCAGCTGAGTTGGAAAATGGAGTGCAGCAGGATAACCGGGAGCAGTCTATATGAGAGACAATGCGGCTTTCCGGACCGGGATACTGGTCCTTTTTCTGGCGGTAATCGCCCTCGGTTGTCAAAAAACGGGTGTAAATGCAGCAAATGAGAACTCAAACAAGGCAGCGGAGACCGTGGGATCTTTGCCTGTCTGGGACGCAGATTTCCTGGTGAACGCGGAAAAATGGGAGAGCCGGCAACGCGGCCTTACTCAGACCGCATTAAACAGAGCCCGCGGCGCCGATGTTCAATCCTATGCGCAAATGGTTATGGACGATCACGCTCGAACTTTGCAGCAGCTTACCGACCTGATGAAGAAAAAGGGAGTCAGCCGGCCCGACCTGGCTTCAGAAGAGGAACTGGAAGGCGCTCATCGGCTGGATTCGGTGTCCGGCACGGCCGCTTTCGATCGCGAATATCTCAGCGTGATGGCCGCGGAAACGGAGCAAACCCTGCGGCTGTTCACGACTGCCGCCGAAACGGCTGACGACCGCGAGGTTCGGGCTTATGCAAGCGCTGTGCTGCCGGTCATTCAGAAGGAACAGCGTCAAGCTGCCGATCTCGAGCAAAAACTTGCGAAGACGCAATCGAAATAACCAGTTAAAACCAAGGCAAACGCGTTTCTGCCGCCAAACTGATTCGCTTACTGCAGGCGCGGTCATAGACCGCGCCTGCATAGAAATACTCGTTTTTATAAAGCCCTTCGATATTAATTATCTGCAACTTCACTAAACTTTTCGGCGCAATACCCGTCAGAAGACTAGATCGTTTGGCCGGGATGCCGTCCGTTTTTTTCCATAGTCTCAGGATCGTTCAACGGTTCGCGCATGAATTATGCTTCTGGAAGATTTGGCGGCAAGGATTCGTTCGGGCTCTGTGGCAATGCGCTACGGTACGGCTTTTGTTGTGTCCGCCCTGGTCCTGCTCCTTCGTTTCGGCACAAACTGGGGCTCGATCCTTCCTTTGGTCACCCTCTACCCCGCGGTCCTTCTCGCCGCGTGGGCCGGTGGACGCGGACCTGGCCTTTTTGCCTGTTCCGTATGTGCTCTTGTCGCTTACCGGGACCTGCTTACCGTCTCTTTTAACTTCTCGCGATACGGCGACTGGATCGCGCTGACATTGTTTGCCGGTATCGGCGCCATGATGGTTTTCATCATCGACAGTCTCGCAAGAACGAAACAGATTCTCGAGGAACAGTCGCGCCGTCTTGCCGAAGAGACTGCCGAACGAGCGAGAACCGAGGAACGCCTCAGGTCCATGCAGGAAATCGACGCTGCCGAGGCAGCCAACCGCGCCAAAGATGCGTTTCTCGCGATGGTTTCTCATGACTTGCGTATGCCATTGCAATCGGTTCTGGGAGCGGTTCAGGTCTTGAAACGATTACCTCTTCCGAAAGAAGCGGAACACTTCCTGCCGTTGATTGAACGCAATGCCCAGAATCAGGTGAGGCTGCTGCAGGACTTGATCGACATGTCACGTATTTCCGCAGGCGGACTGGAGTTGAACCGGCAGCTTCAAAGTATGCGTTCGGTGGTGGAATTTACGCTTGTGTCCATGCAGCCGAAATTCGAAGAAAAACAGCTCAGAGTATCGTGGACAAAAGCCGGACGGGAGCGGCAATTCCTGATCGACACAGACCGCGTCCAGCAAATCGTCTCGAATCTCATGTCGAATGCCGCGAAATTCACCGAGCCCGGGGGCTGGATTTCCGTTCATCTCGATGAAGACAAAGATTCCCACGTGGAGCTTACAATTTCGGATTCGGGGCCAGGCATCGATGCGTCGTTACTACCTTATATATTCCTTCCGTTCCGTCAAGGAGATACAAGGGCGCGCCGGGAAGGACTTGGACTCGGTTTAGCGATCGTAAAGAACCTCGTTGAGCTCCACGGAGGGACGGTTCAAGCTCAAAGCCCGGGAACCGGCGCAGGCAGCACATTCATTGTCCGATTCCCTTCTATGGAACTGCCAACCGAAATTGCCGACGCTGCGCACTGCGGCTGAATTCTCCGTCTTCCGTGTTTGGTTCACAACGCGTGTATTTTCAATGCCTGCTGGAAGTCTCGCTTGACCGCAGGAGCTACTCGGACTAGTATCAACCCGCTCTTGGGGAATTTGGGGATGCTTATCGGTGGAAAGGATTTCGCTTACCGCCTTCTTTCCGGCGTATAACGATCAACATACGATCGAAAACATTGTCCGTACTTCCGCCGCCGAAATGCGGAAGGTGACCAACGATTTCGAAGTGTTGGTAGTGGACGACGGAAGCAAGGACAAAACTGCAGACATTCTCGACCGGCTTGCGGCGGAACTCCCGTTTCTTCGCGTGATTCATCACGAACGAAATCTGGGATACGGCGCCGCGTTGATTTCCGGTTTCATGAACGCCAAAAAAGACCTCATCTTCTATACCGATGGTGACGGCCAGTATGACGTCCGCGAAATGCACAATCTGCTGGCGCAGCTGAAACCCACAATCGACCTCGTCAATGGTTACAAAGTAAAACGCGCGGATGCATGGTATCGCGTCTGGATCGGCGCTACCTATCGGGCAGCGATGCGATTCACTTTCCAGCTGCAAATTCGCGATGTCGACTGCGATTTCCGCCTCTTCCGCCGTCATATCTTCGAAACGATCTCTTTAGAGTCCAGAAGTGGTGTCATCTGTGTTGAAATGGCCAAGAAATTCGAACGGGCTGGTTTTCGAATGGTCGAGGTTCCAGTCAGCCACTATCCCCGTATGCACGGCCGAAGCGAGTTTTTCCGCTTACGCCATCTGGCATACACATTTAAAGGCCTGCTGAAGGTCTGGTGGGACCTAGTCGTTTCGCGCAGGTTGCCTGTATGGTTGAGTATCGCGGCGAAAAAGTCCTAGTTACCGGAGGGCTCGGCTTCATCGGAAGCAATGTTGCCATCCGCCTGGTGGAATCCGGCGCAACCGTCACGATCGTCGATTCGATGCATCCGACCTGCGGCGCCAACTACTTCAACATCGAGCCCATCAAGAAGGATGTGGAAGTCATCGAAGGCGATAGCTGCAATCTCGAACTGATGAGCAAGCTGGTTCACGGAAAGCGCTTCATCTTCAATCTTGCCGGACACGTCAGCCACATCGAATCGATGCAGGAGCCGTTTGAAGATCTGCAAATGAATGCAGTCGCTCCTCTAACAGTCCTGGAAGCCTGCCGTCACGAAAATCGGGACGCCCGCATCGTTTACTCCGGTACGCGGCAAGCCTACGGCCGTCCTGAGACGCTTCCGGTAGTTGAGACACAGCTTTTGAAACCTGTGGATGTAAACGGTGTCAGCAAGATGGCCGGCGAATGGTTTCATATGGTCTACCACCAGGCTCACGGCATTCACGCGGTGTCACTTCGGCTGATCAACACCTACGGACCGGGGCAGCTGGTTAAACATCCGCGTCAAGGCTTCGTGGGATGGTTCATTAAACAAGCAATTGAGAAAGAAGAAATCCAGGTGTTCGGCGATGGCCAGCAACTTCGCAGTTTTAATTTTATCGACGACGTCGTCGATGCATTGCTCCTTGCCGGATCTGACGACCGTTTGAACGGCGATTACTTCAATCTCGCAGGAGTGCAACCGGTCACCCTGGAGGAGTTTGTCAAAATCCTCCTGAAAGCCGCGGGCGGTGGCTCGTACCGCATCGTTCCGTTCCCTCCGGAAAAGAAGGTTATCGATATCGGAAGTGTTTATAGCTCCGCCGCGAAGTTCAACGCAGTGACTGGTTGGAATGCGCGTGTCCGGATCGACGAAGGTTTGCCGCCGACTCTCGAATATTACCGCCGCAATCGAGCACACTACTGGTAATCCAGCTTCCATGCAGACACAAGATTTCGAGCTGTTGTATCGACTCGAAGAAAAATATTGGTGGTTTGTGGCAATGCGAGAGATCACCGATACAATTGCCGCCCCTCAAATGCAACAGGCCGGACTTCGAATTCTAGACGCCGGCTGTGGAACTGGCTTCAACTTGGGATATTACTCGGCAAATGGCGCAAGGGACGTTTACGGCCTCGATATTGCCGACGCAGCTATTCTCCACGTTCGCAAGCGTAACTTTCAGAAAATTGTCCAGGCTTCGATAAGCGAGATTCCGTTTCGATCAAACACCTTCGATGTCGTGTTTTCCTTCGAGGTCGTGACGCAGACGCCGTTGAGCATGCACGATGCAGCAATTCGGGAAATGCATCGCGTTTTGAAGCCCGAAGGTCACCTGTTCATTCGTGTGCCGGCATTCATGTGGTTGTGGTCGTCGCATGATGAAGAGTTGGAAGTCCGATATCGTTATCAGCGGCAAGAACTGATGACACGGCTTTCCGCAGCGGGCTTCATCGTGGAGTGGGCCAGCTATGCAAACGGGTTTCTGTTTCCCGTGATCCTGCTTCGCCGGTTCCTGAAACGGGTTGGAATCGGAGGAGGAACCGACGTAAAGCCGCTTCCCCGCGGCCTCCGCTGGCTCGACCGAATCTTCCGCGCAACCCTCGAGCGCGAAGCGGAGTGGTTCAAAAGCGGGCGCCGCCTCCCATTTGGCTTGTCTTTGATTTGTTACGCACGAAAACGCTAGTCTGGATTTCTCCAGGCCGAGGCGGAATCCGTTCAATCCGTTGCTTATCAACTCCTTGGGTGAAGACTCGCGAGAACTTCAAGCTAAAAGAACCCGGTCACTGCCTCGATTACACGATCTACTTCACTGCCGCTGAGAAATGCGTGCATCGGCAAGCTTAAAACCCGTGAGCACAGAAGATCGGCGTTCGGGCAACGAGTTGGAGTGAATTCCGCAAATGCTTTTTGACGGTGCAGGGGAATCGGGTAATGGACGAGCGTGGGGATATTCAAACTGGCCAGATGCGCGCGCAGCCTGTCTCGTTCCGGCGTCGTAATGACGAACAGATGATAATTGCTCGATCCGGTCTCAACCTGTAAGCCAAGCGGCAACTCCCGGAACGCCGCCCGGTATTGAGCTGCCACGGCGCGCCTCTTGTTGTTCCACTGTTCGAGTTTCCGGAGTTTGACCTGCAATATTGCTGCGTGAATTTCATCGAGCCGGCTGTTTTGTCCCAGAATGTCCGAGGCATAGCTCTCGTGCTGACCGTAATTGCGCAACAGTCGAGCTTGTCTGGCGATGTTGGAATCGGAGGTGACCACCATTCCGCCATCGCCATAGGTCCCTAAATTCTTCGTCGGGTAAAAGCTGAAAGCAGCGGCCCGGCCAAACGATCCACATCTTCCCCACTTCGCCTCGCTGCCGTGAGCCTGAGCCGCATCCTCGAGGATGGGAAGCCCCAGGCGCGCAATCTCTTTGAGGCGCGCAGGCATTCCATAGAGGTGCACCGGTATCACCGCTTTTGTGCGGGTCGTCCTTCTCTCCTGACACGAAGCCGGATCGATGTTGAAGTCCTCGGGTGAAATATCGACAAAGATGGGTTCGGCTCCCAATTGCGTTACCGCCATGGCGGTAGCAGCGGCACTCACCGCGGGGACAAGAACTTCATCACCGTGACCGACACCAAAAGCCCGCAAAGCGATCACCAGTGCGTCGGTACCGGAGGCAACCGCGATCGCATCCTGTGCGCGGCAATAACGTGCGAATGCATCCTCGAAGGCTGCCGTAGCGGGGCCGAGAATGTACCGCCCACCGCCGAGAATGTCTCGAATGGCGCCGTTGATCTCATCACGCAAGGATTCGTATTGGAGACGAACGTCGTTGAAATCCAAGTTATTGAGACAGTGCCGTCAGGGTTTTTGGTTGAGCCGGCAGAAAGCCATATAACGCCGGCACGATCTCAAAGTCTTCGATCGTAAACGGTTGCGAGGCGGGAGTGACATCGGTATAGAAAACGTACTTCCCGCCGTGCAACGGTTGAGTTGCCGCCAGTTGGTTGTAAATAGCGCTCTGTGGCTCAATCAGCCACAGAATTCGACATTCCCGCAAAACCGGAACGATGAAGGGACGCGACGTATTCCTCATTTCCAGTAACAAATCCCGCCGGATGTGTTCGACTCTTTTGTTCGGGCCGCCGTTATACAGAACCCATACGTCCTGCTTCGGAAGGTAATAGCGGGCGATCTGCCAGTGCATGAACCACTGTTCCCCATTCGCATCCGTGGTAATTATGACGGACGGGCGGTCCGGAGGGGTAAACTCCCGGATCTCCTTCAAGCTGGTTCGTGTCACTTCGTCCAGGGAACGCACCATTCCTATCGACGATTCGAACGTGCCAAACAGAACTGCGTTCTTGATTGACGGCGGCTGCCCGGACACGTTCGCTCCGCCCTCCGGCAATGCAAAGAAATCGAGAAAGAGCATTGCATTAAATACCAGCGCTGCACCAAGAACCGTATCCCGCGCCGGCGCGAGCGATACGAAGTAGCCTCCGAGGACGCATAGAGCGGCGACTGAAAACAGCGTATGCCCGGGCGCGCCAATATGGATCAGCGCTTGAACGACGAGGCCGGGTACAAGCCAGATGAAGAAAAATATCGATCTTGCGCCTTTCGACAACGCGTCGCGCTTCCAGAAATAAAACGGAACAGCCCACACCCAGGTAATGATGGCGAGTCCATTCCAGACGACCAGGCGGTTGACCTGCCGTATCCACGCGAGAATCGATGAACCGAAAACAATCGATTCGGGCCGCGACTGATCGACTGCATAGTCCAGCATGACTTTCAGGAACGTCTGCACACCACCCATCGCGAAGACAAGCGCGCCAACCCAGACGGCGCCGATTCCAGCGAGGACTGCAGCCGATTGGACAACGGCACGTACCGATTTCGTTCCTACCCAGGAAGAAATCAACCAGAGCGGGAAAAGGAAGGCAACCAGATCAGGGCGGAATCCACTGCCGATACCTAAGGCAACCGCGCCCCACATGGCAAATTGCTTCTCGCCGTTCCAGCAGCGCCAGCAGCAATATGCAGTCAATAACGAAAAGAGAGCCAGGTGCGGGCGCAATGGACCGTCGAGACTCGAATGCCAGAAAACCGGATTGACTAACAGCAGTACGGCTGCAGCAGCCCCGGCCCACTGCGAGAACATTCTTTTCCCCAGGGCATACGCGACGGGTAGACACAGAGCATTGACGAGCAGCGAGATAACGACAAACGTTCGGCCGGCATTGCGAACAAACAAATTGACGACCCGGCCCAATAAAACGAAGAACGGATAACCGGGCGGCTGCGGTTGATGAATACGGGGATCGAACTTCTCGAGTGAGAGCGCAAGGTTAACGTTGTCGATCGATAAATAAGTTGCCATCGCCGGGAGCCGGCTCAACAGCAGCAAGGCGAATACGGAAATCCAAAAGAAAAGCCTGTAATCCCGACGTTCGTCCATTACCCCTACGCGCGGGCGAGATTACCACGAAATCGTCTGTATTCGGCGTACCGCTGCAAGATTTTCCCATCCGTCAAAGGCTGGGTCTGGCGCAATTCCAGCCGTGGAACAGGACTCCCCAGAGCACGCAGAGCGCACACCCCGGCGCCGCGCAAGGACATCAGACCTGTGTGTTCCGGCATCCAGACAGGAATGCCGGCAGCCGCGGCCAGCAGTGGTGGCGCCAGTGGATGTAGAAATCCATTACCGGACAAAATCAAGCTTGAGGCCGCCGCACCAGAGGTCGTTTGCACGATGTCGATGAAATGGGCAAGGTTAAAGATCACGCCCTCCAGAATCGAGCGGGACAGGTCGACGCGCTGATGTCGCGCCAACAGACCATGCCATGAACCCGTAAGGTTCGGGTCCCACTCCGGCGACCGCTCACCGTGCAGGAGCGGGATAAAAACAGGGGGGTCCGTCGAAGCAGCCGCATCATTCAAGGTGCCCAAAATAGAGCGCCCCCAATCCAGAACATTTCCGCCATTGCTCCCGGCGCAACCCAGCAGATAAGCATTCCGATCCGACATGTAGCAGAAGGTGCCTGCATTCGAATTCAACACGGGACGCGGCAGCGCCTGACGGACGACCGCAGACGTACCCAAAGTCACGGAGATTTTGTCCGGCGTTTCACATTCCGAACCGATATTAGCTGCGAAGCCATCTCCGGTTCCATTGATGACCGATATACCTTCAGACAACCCGAAGCTCTTCGCAGCTTCCAGCCCGATATTTCCGACCACAGCATCGCGACTCGCAATGGCAGGAAATTCCTCGACAGGCAGATCTAGAAGGTTCAGGACTTGAGAATCCCAAGTGGAGGATTCAAGACTGAACAGGCCTGAAGAAGACGCGATACCATGATCTTCAATCCAGACGCCGGTCAATTCATGCAAGATCAGAGATTTGATCGACACGACCCGTTTCGCTTCGGATAAAGCGTGGTTATGACTCAGGCGCATCGCCGCAAGCTTGAAGACGGGGAACATCGGGTGAAAGCGGCAACCGGTCCGCTGATGAAACTGGTCTCCTACTCGCGCCCGGATAAACTCCACCCCATCGGCGCCACGATGATCGAGCCATGTAAAAACGGGCGTAAGGGGCTGATTCGACGCGTCAAGAAGAAGGCAGTTGTGCATGAACGAATCGATGCTGATGGCATCGATTCGCTCAGCCGGAGACAGGGTCAGTTGCTTTATGGCGGTTTTGAAGTGGTCGAGGATGGTCGCGGCAGAGAGCGCCGCGGCACCGTCGGCCTCGGTCTCGAGGCTCCACCGCGTTTCCACAAAACGCGTGGCATCCAGCCTCGAATCGAAGACGCATGCCGAGATTCCGCTGGAAGAGATGTCGAAACACAATATGTTCATAGGGTCCTTCGGCCATTGCAGGTGCGGTCTATGACCGCGCGCTTTGTGCAGAATCAACGAAATAGGCGCGGTCACAGACCGCGCCTGCAATAAGCCCGTTCTGCTATAGCTTGACATGGAGATTACGACGGTGTCGAATAGCCCACGCTCATGGACGCCGAACGTTTTCTCTCCAATACGATCTCGATCCTGGCGACATCCGCCGATCTGGAGGCGACGATCGACAAGCTGGCACACTTAGCTACAGCCGAACTGGCGGAATATTGTACGGTCTTCATGTTCGAAAACGAACAAACCGTTCGCCGTATGACCACCGTACATCGGACCGGGTCCGGGTCGAGTGCGGACGATAGCGATGCATTATTCCCGCTCGACTTGCATGCAACGGCAGGGCCAGGGAATGTCCTGCGCACCGGTGAATGTCAGATCCTGACCCGCGTGACTCCGGAGATTCTGCAAGAACTCGGACTGGAAACAGACCTATCCACAGTGTCGATATATGTCTGTGTGCCGATCGTTGCGAGGGCACACACCATCGGCGCAATCGCCTTCGTTTCTACGCAGCCGCACAAGACGGTCGGCAGTGCAGAACTGTCACTGATGACGGGAGTTGCAAACGCCGCGGCTGTCGCGATCGACAACGCTAAACTGTATCGCGAAGCTCAGGAGGCCAATCGGCTCAAGGATGAATTCGTGGCGATGGTTTCGCACGAATTGAGAACACCGCTGACGCCAATGCTGGGCTGTATCCACCTGCTTCGCACCACGACGCTGAGTTCGGCAAATTTTGAGCGGGCGCTGGACATGATCGAGCGACACGCACACACGCAGGTACAAATCGTCGAAGACCTGCTCGATGCCTCCCGGATCGTATCCGGAAAGTTACATCTTGTCATGAAGTCAACAGACGTTCTTCCGGCTGTGGAGGCGGCCATTACAGCGGTTCGGGCAGCCGCTGCAGCAAAGGGCGTTTCGATCATTACGAGTTTCGAGGATATCCAGCAGCCGATTGACGGCGATCCACATCGGTTGCAACAGATCATCTGGCATTTGCTTTCGAACGCCATCAAATTCACACCATCGGAAGGGCGGATCGAAATCTCGGTGCGGCCGGACGGCGAGCATGTCGAAATCGAGATCACCGACACCGGCGTGGGAATTCCGGCGGATATTCTTCCCTCGATTTTCGATCGCTTCCGCAAAACACTGGTCACGACTTCGAAGATGCGGACCGGGCTCGGGCTGGGCCTGGCGATTGTTCGTCATCTCGTCGAACTGCATAACGGATCCATCCATGCCGCAAGCGCAGGCCCCGGCCTCGGCGCTGTATTTACCCTGTGCTTTCCATTCGCCGCTCGAAAAGCCGCTTCCGCCACGTCATAATCAAATCATGTTGAGACAGAAGTGGGGTTCGGTCGTGTGCCCGTCCTGCGGGAATCTCGTGGGCGTCAATGATGAGAAATGTTTTACTTGCGGACGATGGAACCCGGGGATGTGGGGATTTGCGCCAGCTTTGAGCCGATTGGGACGCGATCTCGGATTTACTCAATTTGTCATCGGCGGTTGCGCCGTGCTGTATGCACTCATGCTTGCCGCGGATCCCAGCGGTATCACCAATGGCGGCATCCTGAATCTCTTCTCACCCAGTATTCGCTCCCTCTTTCTTTTTGGTGCCAGTGGGAGAATACCGGTGTTCGGCTACGGCCGCTGGTGGACGGTTTTGACAGCAGGATGGCTGCATGCCGGAATTCTCCACATTTTTTTCAACATGATGTGGATCCGGCAGCTCGCCCCCCCAACCTCTGAAATGTACGGCGCTAGCCGGATGATCGTGATTTATACGATTGCCGGAATCGTGGGATTCACCGCAAGTACGCTGGCAGGCGCCTACGTACCGCTTCCAATCATTGGCGGCGCAGGGTTCACCGTCGGCGCATCGGCACCCATCTTTGGATTGTTAGGCGCGCTGATGCATTACGGCAAACGCACCGGAAGCAGCATAGTCGGAGACCAGGCAAAATCCTGGGCGGTGATGCTCTTCATCTTTGGCTTCATCATGCCCGGAGTCGATAACTGGGCGCACGCCGGGGGTTTTGCTGGCGGATATGCCACGGCGAAGTTCCTCGACCCGCTACGTCCAGAGCGCCTCGATCACCTGATTGCCGCGTTGCTATGCCTAGGGGCGACAGGAATCGCTATCGTGTTTTCGGTTCTCCATGGGTATCGGTTCCTTGGGCTCTAGCTGGTGGCTCATCAGAAACCGGCGCTGTTTATCTTCGAATTCGACGATGTATTCGTCCATCGGCTCGATTTCGTTTGGATTCTCGCTCAACCAAACGACTCTCGCCTTTCGACCCTCGACGAAAACCGTATCACCCACTTTGAATCTTGGCATCTTTACGCCGATCTGCGGTCCATTCCACGGCCCGCACCGGTCGACTGGACCTGGGCTTCTTTGACGAGGATCGTCTGATTGCGCAATCGCTTGCCGTTAAGAATGGTGATCGCCTCGTCGGTCTGGCTGTCGTCTTTTAACTCGACGTAGCCAAATGCAGGCGAAACACCTGCGACGAGGTCCCGAACAATCCGGATGGATCGAGTGGCAATTCCACGCGACTCCACCCACTCCTGCAACTCACGGTCAGAACAGTTGTAAGGAATATTCACGAAAAATAGCTTCGACATCTTACGTTCTCTCTCAGGGGACAAGCGCAGGCTCGACGCCCTGTGTTGCAAAGTTAAGCGGCTTCCGCCCGGCGAGGGCTCGTCTGCTTCCTGATCTTCCAGTGCTGGAAAGGATAGATGTGTCCACAACGAGGGCAGTTCCATGCTCCCTTTTGAGGATCCGCGTCTCGTGCGTGAACCATCTCGACGATCAAATGGCAGTGCAGGCACATTGTTGGTTTGCTGTAAACGTATTCAGATTGCGCAGTCGTAGGCTTTCGCACGAGCAACCCCCTTGTGATTTGTCTTTACCCTGAGCAATTCGGCTGCCGACGAATGCCGTTAACGGAATCAACAAAACCCGTCGTTTCTATTGGACGGATCAACTCGCTATCAGGTAGAAATTCCTTAGAGGGGTGTAAAAATGACCGACCTGGAAATGCTGTCGTCCAGAGTTCTGAGTTTGGAAAACCGACTCCGGTGGATGAGACGAGCCGGCATTTTGTTTGGCCTGCTGGTCGTAACGGGAGCGGTTATGGCCCAGGTGCGTATTCAGCAATTACCGGGAGAAGCATTGCCCAACCGGCCTTTGGTCACCGACGCTGCGAGAAACTCGAACTCTTTGGCAGAGTTGGAAGTCCGCTCCAAACACTTCGTTCTCGTCGATTCCAAAGGAAAAGACCGGGCTTCCCTGGTGGCCGACGATGCCGGGTCCGTTTTTCTGGTCATGTTCGATGCCACAGGCAAAACGCGGGCCAGTCTCTCGGTCGGAAATGATGGTCCAAGTCTGGTTTTCTACGATCCGTCAGGCCGCGCCCGCACCATCGTGGGGAGCACCACGCTGGTGGGTTCACACGTCAATGAGAATGGAATTGCGGAAATTGCGCCGCCGTCCTCGATTGTGCTGTTTGATAAGGCTGGGAAGCTGTTGTGGAGGCAGCCCTGATCTTGGCGCCTTGCCATCGATTGTAGGCCCGGTATACGGCCATCCGTGTCAATAGACGGGAGCCGCAGAGTGGCGGCTTATAAAGGTTTGAATCTAGTGACTGCCATGTAAACCTGGCTTGGTGAACAGTGTGACCAGTCCCCGCCAAGTTAGGCGGGGTGCCTTCGCGAAGCGAGGGCATCCCCGCCTAGCTTAGGCGGGGACTGCGGACACGCTAACGACGTCATCCGTTCTTGTTTTGGACAGCTCTGGTCTACGACCGCGCGTATTGCGTTGATTCAAGTAAAGCGCGCGGTCATAGACCGCGCCTGCAGTGGCAGGTTTAGCGGGTCAGGTGCCGGTATTTGATGCGGTGCGGCTGATCGGCCGCAGACCCGAGGCGGGCGCGGCGATCCGCTTCATAGTCTGAATAATTCCCTTCGAACCACACGACACGGCTCTCGCCTTCGAAAGCGAGGATATGGGTTGCCACCCGATCGAGAAACCAGCGGTCGTGGCTGATGACGACGGCGCATCCCGCAAAATTCTCCAGAGCCTCTTCAAGGGCTCGCAGCGTATTCACATCCAGATCATTAGTCGGTTCGTCGAGAAGCAGCACGTTGGCGCCCTGCTTCAGCATCTTCGCCAGATGAACGCGATTTCTTTCGCCGCCGGACAGAGTGCCAACCTTCTTCTGCTGATCGCTGCCGGAAAAATTGAATCTCGCGACATAGGCACGCGAATTAACTTGCCAGCGCTCCGAGCTGCACATTGTCGAGGCCATCCGAAATTTCCTGCCACACCGTCTTTTCCGCTCCAAGAACATCGCGGCTCTGGTCGACATAGGCAAGCCTCACCGTTTCTCCCAGTCGGATCGATCCCGCATCCGGCCGCTCCTGCTCGGTAATGAGCCGGAATAAAGTCGTTTTTCCGGCGCCATTTGGCACCGATGACTCCGACAATGCCGCCGGGCGGAAGGCGAAAATTCAGCTCCTCGAACAGCAGCCGGTCGCCATACGCTTTTTTCAGGCCGTCGGCTTCAATGACAACCTGCCCCAGACGCGGGCCCGGCGGGATATAGATTTCCAGTTCCTGCGCCCGTTTCTCTGTTTCGTTGCTGAGCAGCGCTTCGTACGAGTTGATGCGCGCCTTTCCTTTCGCATGCCGTCCTTTCGGCGACATGCGAATCCATTCCAATTCGCGTTGCAGTGTCTTCTGGCGATCGGTTTCGCTCTTCTCTTCCTGTTCGAGGCGGAGTCTCTTCTGTTCCAGCCACGACGAGTAGTTGCCTTCCCATGGGATGCCGCGACCTCTGATCCAGTTCCAGAATCCAACCGGCGACGTTATCGAGGAAGTAGCGGTCGTGGGTTACTGCGATGACTGTTCCCTCGTACTGCTGAATGTGATGTTCCAGCCACGCAACGGACTCCGCATCCAGGTGATTCGTCGGCTCATCGAGAAGCAGAATGTCGGGTTTCTGCAGCAGCAGGCGGCACAAAGCGACGCGGCGTTTCTCACCGCCGGACAAGACACTGATCGGCGTTTCAGGTGGAGGACAGCGGAGGGCATCCATGGCCATTTCCAGCCGTGAGTCCAGATCCCACGCCTGGGAGGCATCGAGCTTTTCCTGGACCTTTCCCTGGCGGTCGAGCAGATCCGACATTTCGTCGTCGGACATCGGTTCAGCGAATTTCGCGTTGATCTCATCGTATTCGCGCAACAGGTTGACGATCGGCTGTACGCCCTGCTCCACAATTTCGCGAATGGTTTTAGATGGATCGAGCTGCGGCTCCTGTTCAAGGAAACCGATCGTGAAACCCGGCGAGACGGTCGTTTTGCCCTGAAAATCCTGATCGACGCCGGCCAGTATGCGTAGCAATGAACTTTTTCCGGAGCCGTTCAAGCCGAGGACGCCGATTTTCGCGCCATAGAAATACGACAGGTAGATGTCCTTGAGGACAGCTTTCTTGTCGTAATACTTGCTGACTCCAATCATGGAGTAGATGACTTTGTTCGGAACTGTGCTCATGAGGAGGGAATGATGACTATCTCACTCGGAAACTGGCTAAGGCCTGTTCCTCGGACGCGTGCACATCAAAAACGCTATAAAGCTTCGTGAATTGAAGCAGATCCGTGACCTGTCGTCCGGGGTTGCTCAGTTTGAGTTCGTCCCCACGGCTTGCGATCCTGGCTCTCGCATTGCGGACAGCGGATCCCAGTTTCCTTCATCGTCTTTGAAGACGGTTGCGCCGCATTTCGCAGCAGATCGTTTGGGTAACAGTGCCGAGGGCCATGATCAATTCGCCCAGGCCGCTGCTATCGATATAAGAGACATCTTTCAGATTGAGGAGGATTCTAGTGTGACCCTTAGCGACTTCATCGCGAATCGTTTGCCGCAAAACAGAAAGCGCATCCCCCGTAGTGATCCTTCCGGCCAGATCCAGAACGAAACACCGAATCTGCCCTTCGGGTGATCAGTTTGAATTCCATACCTAACCATGCCTTTCGGCCGAGTATTCTACCGCTTCTCAGGCACCCAATCGATGATGGCTTTGAGAATGGCGTCCGGATCGATGCGCTCGGCTTCGCCTTCGAAGTTTAAAATGATGCGATGCCGCAGAGCAGGAAGAACGACGTGGCGGATATCTTCGAAAGCCACTTCCGTCCGCCCGCTGAGCAGCGCCCGGACCTTGCCGCCGATAGTCAAAGCCTGAGCGCCGCGCGGGCTCGCGCCATAGCGCAGGAATCTTTTCGTTTGCTCGTGAGCCAGCGCCGTCGTCGGCTGTGTTGCCATCACAATACGGATGGCGTAGTCCTGAACCGCATCGGATATGGGCACGGACAATGCGACCTCGCGCAACTGCAGGATCTTTTCAGCGTCCCAGACTCGTTCAACTGCCGGCTCGTCAAGATATGTCGTACGATCGAGAATCGAATGAATGTCATCGATTTCAGGAAAATCCATCCTTAGTTTCAGAAAAAACCGGTCGAGCTGCGCTTCCGGCAACGGATAAGTCGCTTCCAGCTCGAGAGGATTCAAAGTCGCCAGAACCACAAAGGGCTGCTCGAGTTTATACGTTTGTTTGCCAACGGTAACAGTTTTCTCCTGCATCGCCTCGAGCAGCGCCGATTGCGTCTTGGGCGTGGCTCGATTGATCTCGTCAGCAAGAATAATGTTCGCGAAGATCGGACCCGGCTGAAAATCCAGGAACTTGTCGCCGGCTTCATTTTCCTGGACGACATTGGTTCCGACGATGTCCGCGGGCATCAGGTCCGGCGTGAACTGGATTCGCGCAGATCGAAGGTGCAACGCATCACTCAGTGTTTGCACCAGCTTCGTCTTCCCCAGACCGGGTACCCCCTCGAGCAGAACATGACCCTTGCCGAGAATCGCCATCAGGATGTCATCGATGATGTCGGAGTAACCGACAATGATCTTGGAAATTTCCTGGTGGACTCGCTTGAAGTCGGCCTGGAACGCGTCCCGTTGACGCTCGATATCGGAAACCGCATTCACCATTTGGATCTCCTCGCTTCAAGTTATCGCAACGGCCTCTGAAGCGTAAACTGGAATCGTGATCATCTTCGGACATCGAGGCGCGCCAGGATATCCAAGGCGAGCGGAAAACACCATCGCTTCATTCAATAAAGCCCTTCAACTCGGGGCAACAGGTCTCGAATTCGATGTCCGCCGATGCGGCGATGGCCGTCTGGTCGTGATCCACGACGACACCATCGACCGCACGACAAACGGCAGAGGCCACGTCGCGGCTCTTTCATACGATCAATTGCGCCAGTTTGACGCCGGTGATGGAGCAGCCATCCCTCTGCTGGTTGACGTCCTGGATCAATTTGGAGCCAGATGCCTGCTGAATATTGAATTGAAAGATTCGGCGATCGCCGAGGACGTTCAGAAACTGGTGCTCGCAAGGCGTCTCGAACGCCAGGTGATCGTTTCCTGCTTCGATTGGAATGAACTGCGTCCTCTGACAGTTCCGATCGCACTTTTAGCTTCCAATATTTCAAATCTCATCGAAAACGCACAAGACCTGGGGGCCGCTGCTATCCATCCGCGGCACGATCGCGTAACCCCGTCGTTTATCGAGGCGGCGCATCAGGCAAATCTTAGTGTGCATGTCTGGACCGTCAATAATCCTGCTGACATAGCCCGTTGTCGATCTTTTCAGGTCAACGGAATCTTTACGGATTTTCCCGAACGATGTTCGACGCTTGCATCATAGGCGGTGGCGGTATCGTAGGCTCGGCTATCGCCCGCGAACTGGCGCAAAGCGGGTTATCGGTCGTCGCACTGGAAAAGCACGAAACGGCTTGCAAAGAAACATCCGGGCTGAACAGCCGTGTGATCCATTCCGGGTTTCATGAAACGCCCGGCACCCTGAAGGCCGAACTTGCCCTGGAGGGCAGCCGCCTCATGATCCGATACGCAGAAGAGCGGAGTATTCCGATGCTCAATACTGGAATGCTCATTGCGGTCCCACATGGAAGCATTCGCGCCGGGCTGTGGAAAGAAACAGCGGCTCTTTGGCATCTCTGGCGTCAGGGGCGCAAACAACACGTGCCATTTCAATTCATATTAACGTCGACCGCTGTGCGGAGAATCGCTCCGATACGTGCCGCCGGCGGGATATTCATTTCATCCGTCCGCGTGATCAACGTAGAAAAGCTTGTCGAATCATTCAGCGCCGATGCCGAGAAAGCAGGAGCCCGATTTCTTTATGGTGCGGAAGTTTCCGGCGTACAGTCTCAAGACTCCTGCTTCCTTGTCGAAAATTCAAAGCAATCAGTGCGCTCCAAGATCCTGATCAACTCCGCCGGGTTGCACGCGCATGAGATCTCGATTATGGCCGGTGGCCCGCCCTACGATATTGAATTTATACGGGGTGATTACTACGAGTTGATTGGAGGAGTCGAGCGCTGGGGTATTCGAACCCTGATCTATCCCGCAATGCCGCCGGGCTCACGCTCGAAAGGTGTGCATCTGGGTCCCCGGACCGACGGTCGATTGTACATTGGACCAAGCGCGACACAGGCGTCCGAAGTCGCACCGAAGGAGATGTTTTTGCAGGCGGCCAGGAAGTTCCTGCCTGACATTCAGGAAAATGATCTGCGGTGGGCTTACTATGGAACCCGTCCGAAATGTGGTCGGGATTTTACGATCAAATTAGAACGAACTCATCCTGCCTTGATCAATCTGATCGGGATCGATTCGCCCGGCCTGTCGGCATGCATGGCCATTGCGCGCCGGGTGTCGGCCTTCTGTAGGGGCGGTCTATGACCGCCCACGATTTGCCGGTTTGTGGTGTGATGGCTACGCTGCGCGACGGCGCATGCTGGTTGCCCCGCCGCCCATCATCAGCTCTTCTTTGCGTTCTTTCAATCGCATTCCGAGGTTGCGAAGCTCAGCGGCGCCCATAGCCTTGCGGGCCTTTGGGAACATCTCCTTCTCCTCTTCCTTAGCATGGTGTTCGACAAGATCCTTGAGCACCTTTCCTTTGGCCGCGAATTCTTCCGAACCTTCGGAGGTGGACCTGATTTCGGGCAGGACGAGATCGACGACGTGATGTTCTTCCAGCGCTTCGAAATAGAGCTTTTCCTGTTCGTGTTTTCCTTCAACGGAGTCCCGATAAGCGGGATAAAAAATCTCTTCTTCGATCTGCGTATGCACTTTCAATTCGTTCTCGATTTCATCAAGGAGCCGCTCACTGGGATTTGAGTCGAAGCGTTTGAGAAGTCCTCGAACTTTTTGATGATCCTGTTTGAGAAGAGAGATCGCATCCGTGCCCGAGCGGCTATTGCGGCCGCTGGCAGATCTTGAAGAAGTCTTCGTCCTGCTTCGGCTGTTCAGGGAACGTTTTTTCGAACTCACTGGCATTAAGATTCCTCCTCTGGAAAAATGCTGGTAATTCCAGTCTGTCGTTCAGGACAAACGACAAGCAAGAGGCAAATCAGGCGGAGGCGCGGGCTTTCTTCACGGCGTCGCCTTCGTCATGAAGAATATCGAAGACGGCATTGAGGCGCGTGATTTCGAGGAGACGCTGGACCCGTTTGGCCGGATTCAAGATGGTCATATGTCCATCTCTGCTCCGGATTGAAGTCCATATCGAGATGAGCTGGCCGAGACCCGAACTGTCGATGTAACTCACTTCAGCAATGTTGAGAACAAGGTATCGCTTGCCTTCACTCAGGAGGCCGTTAATCAGGTCACGGAGAGGCAGATCGAGTATCCAGAGCCTGCCGGTCAGGTCCAGGATCACCACGTCCGATTCTTGTCTTTGAACAATCGACAGCGGCATAGGGCGATTCTACAACGACAGTCAATACCTAGGCGCGGCCTGCGACTTCGCCCGTTTGAGTGTTCACTCGAACAGACTCGCCCTCTTTCATGAACAGCGGCACACGGACTTCTAAATCCGTTTCAAGTTTGGCAATCTTGGTCGCGCCCCCCGCCGCCGTATCCCCCCGGAGGCCAGGCTCCGTGGAAGAGATTGTAAGCTCGACATACTGAGGTAACTGGAGCGATACGGCCTGACCGTTATATTTAAAGATCTCGAGGATCAGACCATCCTTCAGGTAGTAGCGATCGCCGCCAACGCTGTCCTCGCCGATCGTAAATTGCTCATAGGTAGATTGGTCCATGAAATGGAACCCGTCGCCGTCGCTGTAAAGAAATGAGACTGCCGCCATCTCGACGTCGGGCTCGGCGAATTTCTCGCTGGTCCGAAAACTCTTCTCCTGGACCGCCCCGTTGAGCAGGTTCTTTAACCGGGTCCGGACCATCGTACTGGCGCCGCGTGCCGTGGGGGTTGCAAAAAAAACATCCAGGACGTTGTAGGGCTGCCCTTCGATCTCAATCAACATCTTTTTCTTCAATTCGTTCGCGCCAATCAGTGCCATTTTTTTATTTTACTGAGTATGTCCCCAATGTATAACCGTCATTGTTCAAAAGGATTTGAACACCACTTTCAAGGAGGAAAGTCTGTTCTATGTTCGTTCCCTTCAACGTACAGTCCGAACTGGCTCAACCCGAAGAGATCGAGTGTCATTGCGGCCGGACCTGGAATATCGTCATGGAGCGCGGTGAACCGAATCAATGTGGATGCATCCGCTGTTCCTGTGGCGAAGAGCTCATGGCCTGGAGCGGAACGATTGCCTTCAGCGCTTTAGAACGACTGGCCCCAACGGTAACCAATCCAGATTCCAGCGATTCCGCCGACCAGGGACAGGAGAATACCGGTCATCGATATAGCGTCGCCACCCCAAAGCAGCGGCAACATATTGCCGGCCGTTGAACCGACAAAGAGGCCAAGCCAAATCAGCTTTTTTTGCATAATTCGGGATCTAAATAAGCCACGGATTGAACGGATTTAACGGATTGAATCCGTTGAATCCGTTCAATCCGTGGCTTATTTCTTCTTAGCAGCGGCAGCGTCCTGTTTGGCAATAATTTGATCTGAAATTTTGTCATACGTCGCCTGCGGGATAATTTTCTTTTGAACCAGCTGGTTCTTTGCCCGATACGGACGTCCGTCAATAATCTTCTGGGCATAGGCATCCCCGATCCCCGGCAATGCCATCAGTTCCTGTTTACTGGCGGAATTGATGTCGATCTGCGCGGCTTTTTTCTCGGTTTTCTGCGCTTCAGTCTTGTTTCCTGCAGTTCCCTTCTTTTCTTGCGCAAAGCCCGAACCGGCAACGAGCAAAACCAACACAAACAGAACGAACAATCGGTGCTTCATATTCAGGTACTCCCTTGTGGCAATATTGCCGTCGGAAATTATAGTTGATTTAACTCGTCAAGTTAGTCTATAAAGATAGTTCAGTTACTTTAGGCCTTTGGAATCAATGAGCTTGATAATCCGATCAAATCAGTCTCCATTCAGCCGCTGTTGTAGCAGCGGGGGTGTCTTGCCATCGGACTGATCTTATCGCATCATCCGTTGGTTGGGACCCGCCAATGAGCGGGTCTTTGCTTTTCAGGGAGATTCAATGAGCTTGCAATCGTTATATCCGGTAGTCGGTCTGATAGTCGGACTCGTTGTCGGTTTGACTGGTGTCGGTGGCGGTTCCTTGATGACTCCGGCTTTGGTGTTTCTTTTCAAGATACCCGTGGATATCGCTGTCGGTACCGATCTCATTTTCGCTTCTCTGACCAAAATCTTCGGTGTGACGGCCCACAGTTCGCGGGGCAATGTCAATTGGCGCATCGTTGCCCGAGTGGGCGCCGGAAGCCTTCCCGCATCGCTTGCAACGATCTTCGTTATGAGCCAACTGAAGGCGCACGGCAAGCCACTGGATCACATCATTCTTCCGGTGCTCGGCGTTTCCCTGGTTGCGACGGCAATCGCTGTCATGTTACGCAAGCGCATTTTGTCTGCCGGCAATGGGATGTTTCAGTTCAGCGAGGCCGCGGCAAACCGGGCTGCGACGCTTGTCGGGGTGGTGCTGGGGATCATGGTGACGCTGACATCGGTTGGCGCTGGCGCCATTGGTGTTGCGGCTCTGATGATTCTGTATCCAAAGCTTCGCGGAGCGGAAGTGGTCGGGTCGGATCTGGCTCATGCGATTCCGCTGGTAACGATTGCAGGGCTGGGACACCTGCAACTTGGTAATATCGACTATCGTCTGCTTGTTGGGCTGCTGCTGGGCTCGATTCCTGGAATTTATATCGGAAGCACGGTGAGCAGCAGATTACCTGAAGTCATGATGCGACGCATTCTCGCGGGCACGCTTCTCGTTCTGGGCATCAGTTGCATTGTTGGAGGTTGAAAAGGGTGTAATGGACCTCGCGGAAAAAACGAGCGAGCTGATCTCTTATCTGAAGAAAATCGAAGCCACTCAGACTCCTACCGCATTCGCCTGCAGTTTCGGGGCAGAAGACATGGTCCTGCTCGACGCCATTGCGCAGAACGCAAAGAAGATCGAGGTTTTCACGCTCGATACCGGGCGCTTGCCCGAAGAAACGCAAACTCTGCTGGAAACCGCGCGCGATAAATATCCGATTTCGATCCGGACTTATTTCCCCGACGCTTCCGCAGTCGAAACGTGGGTTGAGCAAAATGGCCCGAACGCTTTCTATAAAAGCGTCGCCCAGCGGCAGCAATGCTGTCATATCCGGAAGGTCGAACCGCTGCGTCGTGCCCTCGCCGGTAAGAAGAGTTGGATCACCGGACTGCGGCGTGATCAGTCGCAGGCTCGGCAGACCCTCCAGCTCGAAGCCTGGGACGACGCGAATGGGCTGACCAAAATCAATCCGCTGCTCGATTGGAGCAATGACGAAGTCTGGGCATATATCAAAGTGCATGACGTGCCGTACAACGCGTTGCACGACCGTGGCTATCCCAGCATCGGTTGCGCACCATGTACCCGCGCCATTCAGCCCGGTGAAGATATTCGATCCGGCCGCTGGTGGTGGGAAACGACTTCAAAAGAGTGCGGATTGCACAAACATGCAACTGGTTCGTAAGTGCGGGTGACAGTCCCGCGTTTCAAAGATTTAGAACATGAACAAAGATTGGACCCATCTTCGCGAGCTTGAAAGCGAATCCATTTACATACTGAGGGAAACCGTTGCGCAATTCCGCAACCCGGTATTGCTCTATTCGATCGGAAAGGATTCAAGCGTCCTTGTACACCTGGCCCGTAAGGCTTTCTACCCCGGGCCGATGCCGTTTCCGTTTCTCCATATCGACACGGGATACAAATTCAAGGAGATGATCGAATTCCGCGACCGGTTCTGTAAAGAAATCGGCGTGCGGCTGATCGTCCATCGGAATGAAGATGCCATCGCAGCCGGCGCACATCCGTTGAAACTCGGCGTCGCGCGGTGCTGCGGCCAGTTAAAGACGGCAGCCCTGTTGCACGCTCTGGATAAAAATCAGTTCGATGCTGCCATCGGCGGCGCACGCCGC
Organism: uncultured Acidobacteriota bacterium; assembly: GCA_963738025.1. Taxonomy (GTDB): domain Bacteria; phylum Acidobacteriota; class Terriglobia; order 20CM-2-55-15; family 20CM-2-55-15; genus 20CM-2-55-15. The sequence goes on from CAVTWA010000031.1 coordinate 54,143, forward strand.
GAAGAAGAACGATCGCGCGCGAAAGAGCGTGTGTTCTCGTTGCGCGATGCATTTGGCCAATGGGATCCCCGAAGACAGCGGCCGGAGTTGTGGTCCCTTTACAGCGGCGCCATTTCCGAAGGCGAGACGATGCGCGTCTTCCCGCTGTCGAACTGGACGGAACAGGACATCTGGCAATACATCGTTCAGGAAAACATCCCGGTCGTTCCGCTCTATTTCGCAAAAGAACGACTGGTCGTCGAGCGCAATGGCACGCTCATTCCCGCCGACGATGCGATGCATCTGAAAGAGGGTGAAGTTCCGGTTAAAATGTCTGTGCGCTTCCGCACGCTCGGATGCGCACCGTGTACAGGCGCGGTTCGGTCTTGCGCATCCTCGCTTGAAGAAATTGCAGAGGAGACCGTCTCCGCCAAGATCAGCGAGCGCTCCACGAGAATCATCGACCATGGCGCCAACACCATGGAGGACAAAAAGCGGGAAGGATACTTTTGAGTAGTAACGTTCTTAGATTCACCACCGCCGGCAACGTCGACGACGGGAAATCAACCCTCATCGGGCGATTGCTTGTCGAAACTCAAGGCGCATTTTTGGATCAGATTGAAGGCGCCAAACGCGAAAACGAGCGGCGCGGCGGCAAAGGCATTGATTTCTCCCTCTTGACCGACGGCTTGAAAGCCGAACGCGAGCAAGGCATCACCATCGACGTCGCATACCGATACTTTGCTACGCCCAAACGGAAGTTCATCATTGCAGACGCTCCGGGCCACGAGCAATACACACGGAATCTCGTCACCAGCGCGAGCAACAGCGATCTTGCAGTCATTCTGATCGATGCGCGCAACGGCATCATGACGCAGTCACGCCGCCACACGTTTATTGCCCACCTGCTGGGAATCCGGCACTTCATCGTGGCAGTCAACAAAATGGACCTCGTCAGTTTCAGCCGCGAACGCTACGAGGAGATCAAGCGCGACTTCCTGGACTTCATTAATAAGCTGGGTAGTGCCGAAGTCTATTGCATCCCGATATCGGCGCTCGAAGGCGACCACGTCACCGAACCGAGCGAGCGGATGTCCTGGTATACCGGACCCAAGATGCTGGAACTTCTCGAGTCCATTCAAGTCGATGACGCTGCATACAAATTGCCGTTCCGCTTTGCCGTGCAACTCGTCAGCCGCCCCCCGGCTTCCCCGGAGTTTCCCGATTTCCGCGGATACATGGGACGAGTGGCCTCAGGTTCGGTAAAGGTGGGAGACCGCATCGTGGTTTTGCCCTCCGGCGGACGTTCGACAGTAACCAGCATCATCACCCGCGATGGCAATCTGGACGAAGCCTTCGCCCGCCAATCCGTCACACTGACCTTGGCCGACGACCTCGATATCTCGCGCGGCGACATGCTTTCTCTCGAAGACCGTCCTCCTGCAGCCCGCACGGACTTCAAAGCAACGCTCTGCTGGATGAACGAACGCAAACTGCGGCTCAACCATCGCTATGTTTTGAGGCATACCACCAAGACGGTACGCGCCATCATCAACGAGATTGATTACAGATTGAATATCAATACGCTCGAGCGGGAATCGCCGGTCACCGAACTGCAGACCAACGATATCGGCCAGGTCCGGATCAAGACCTTACAGCCGGTCGTCTGCGACCCTTACACCGTTAATCGTCAGACCGGTGGGTTCATCCTGGTCGATGAGAATAACGATACGGTTGCGGCGGGAATGATAGAGGGATAAATTCGGGGACGGTTGCCTAAATCACCTAAATTTGGAGTTCAATTTAGGTGATTTAGGCAACCGTCCCCGAATTTATCGCTGTGCAGCAGCTGACTTCAGTTTCAACAATCTCTCCGCATTGCCACGATAAATCCTGTCTTTTTGCTCCTTCGTCAGATCCAGCGCCTCGACGCACCGGATAGTCTCGCGAGCGTACACTCCTGGTCCGGGCTCGAACGGCATATCCGAAGCAAAGACAACGTTATCCAATCCGAAGAAGTCGAATCCGCATTTCGTCGCCGAAGCCGCGCCGAATAAAGCGGTATCGGCATAAAAGTTCTTAAAGTAGTCGACGGGCCGTTTCTTCATCGACTTCAACAGGGATTTGTAATCCACGTCTGAAGTTCGCGTCCCCAGCTGATCCCAGCCATACCCCACGCGGCCTTCGAAATACGGAATCATTCCGCCCATATGGTGCGTAATGATTTTCAAGCTTGGGAACTTGTCGAAATATCCCGCGAAGACCAGCCGCGCCATCATCACGCTCGTTTCATAGGGCCATCCGAAGGTCCACCAGATCTCATACTGAGACTTCGTTTCGCTCAGATAATCCGGAAAGTCCGCGCCCCGCGACGGGTGAACCCAGATCGGAACGTCGCGCCGCACCGCCTCCTCAAACAAGGGTAAGAATTCCGGAGAATCGAGCGGCTTGCCGGCCGCATTGGTATACATCTGTATACCGAATGCGCCGAGTTCGTCGAGTGCTCGAGTCATCTCTTTTTCTGCGGCTTTCGGATTATTCATCGGAAGAGAAGCGGCGAATCCCAGAAAACGATCGTGCTTCTTCACGAGTTCGGCGAGCCCATCATTCCCTTCCCGCGCGAGTTCTGGAGACTTATCGGGACCGGCAAGGATTTCCAGCGAAGGCAGCGGAAGCGTAATAACCTGGACGTAATCTCCAAATTCATCAAGGATTCTGAATCGCGAATCGACATCCACGATTGTTTGAATGTTCGAAACGCGTTTGCCCATGTCTTTGCCGGACTGGCCCGCGTCGATGTATTTGTCGTAGAACTTCTTTGGATAGATGTGATTAAAGATGTCGATCTTCATTCTGATGCTTCCTTCTTATTTATGATGGATACGGCCATTGCGGCGAACGTCGCAACTAAAGCCGGAGCAGCGGCGGCCCAGAACACGCGGCGGGCGCTGCCCCCGTAGGATAGTAGATAACCTCCGACGATCGGGCCGAGAATCGATCCGATGCGGCCGATTCCCAGCGCCCAACCAATACCCGTTGCGCGGATGGCGGTCGGATAATAATCAGCGGTAAGGGCGTTGGAAACAGTCTGCCCGCCGATCACCCCCATCCCGGAGGCGAAAACCGTCATGACCAGCAGCGGTATTGATGCACCGGCGTTCCCAATCAGAAAAATAAATATCGCGGCTGCCAGATACGTCGCTGCCAATACGCCGAAGGACAACCGCCGGCCGAGCGCTCCTGCCAATGCCAGTGCGCCGACGATGCCTCCGATCTGGAAAAGCGAGGTGATCAGGCTTGCCGTTTCGACTTTGATGCCGGCGTCATTCATGATGGTCGGCAGCCAATTGTTCAGGAACCACAGGTTCAGCAGGTTCATGAAGAACATCACCCAGAGCATCAGCGTTACAACACCGCGGCCGTCCGCAAAAAGCCGGGCAACAGAAAATTTCTGTCCGGAATGCTCGTCTGCTCCACTGATGACGTCGTCTGGCACTGAAGTCGCCGGGGCAATGCGCAGCAGATATCTGACGATGCGTTTCTTCTGCCCGCCCCTGACGACGAGAAAGCGGATCGACTCCGGCAGCAATGCGATCAGCAGGACAGCGACAACGATGGGAAGGGATCCTCCGACAAGAAATATCGACTGCCACCCGTAGTTGCGAATCAGGGCTGCTACGGTCCATCCTGCAAAGGCGGAGCCGAGGGAGAAGCCGCAAAACATCGTCATGACTGCCGTATTCCGAGAGCGCTTCGGCATGTATTCGGAGGTCAGGGCGATCGCATTCGGCATCGCTCCCCCCATGCCAAATCCGGTGAAGACACGAAACGCCATGAGCTGTGTAACGGATGTTGCGGTCGCGGTCAGGAGCGAACCTGCTCCGAAAGCCAGCGCACACGCCACGAGCACCGGCTTGCGGCCGACGCGGTCGGCGATCGGGCCGAAAATGAGGGCGCCCACCATCATGCCTAGAGTTCCGCTGGAAATGACCGAACCGAAGGCGGAGCGGGCGATATGAAGCTGTGCCATCAGCGACGGCCCGACGGGCCCCATGACCTGCGCGTCGAAACCGTCGATGAACACGACCATGGCGCAGAGCGACGCGATAAGGAACTGATAACCGCTAAACGGCTGCTCGTCGATGAATTCACGCACGTCGAGTACGGCTGTTTGTTTCACGGCGGGGGTAAATATAACATGACGGAGGACGCGACGAAGGCCGGCATCATTCGATGCCTTTGTGTAACAAGGCTGTAAGTTTTAGTTTTTTTTAACACGATTTTCGGACGGAGACGACAAAATCCCTTACCCACGTTTCGCTGGTTTGTAGCTCCGGTTTATGACGGTTGGCGGTGTGTTGCGGCCGCCGTATCCGGTTTGTTTCGCCGGATTCGTAAATCGCTCGTTGAGCGATGAGCCGAAAAGGATCGCACCAGGCGATATAAGGGCGCTCAATATGGCGCCTAAGGCGGCATCGGCAATACGAGTACCAGGAGAGTTGGTAGTCGTCCAGTTTTGGCGACAAGCGGATCTAGTTTGTCGAAGTTGATTTTTTGGCAGCATGTCGAAATGGGGAAAGTCCCCGCCTGAGTCAGGCGGGGACTTCGCTCCCTCACAACATTTGCGTGTCAACTACTGCGAGTCTTACGTTTCGGTTGCGGCGGAGCGCGCTATGCCTTCGTGTTTCCTATTGCAAGGCGGCGAGCGTAGGCCCGGCGGACCCGCGCTTTAAGAGGCTCGGCCCGGATGCCTTAAACAACGTCTTCGGATCTTTCACATTCGGATCGACCAGGAAGCTCATGAAGCAATTCTGCATCTCTTCCCAGTTCTGATTTCCCCAGACAACCAATTTCGCAGGGTCCGGATTCCATTTGTTATTCGCGGAATTGTCAAAATGCGCAATGCCAACGATGCGGGTTCCTTTCGGAATTGGAATCGGAGCCGCAAGGTCATATCCCAGTTGCCAGTTGAAATCCCACGGAGCTTTGAAAATCGTCTCGCTGATCCCGGACGGATAAATCAACCGGACTTCGTAATCCTTACCACGCAGATGCATGTGCGGCTGCAGATATACGAGTTTGGTGTCGGCCATCGCCGTCATCTCGGAAACGACTTCGGCATTGCCGTCTCCCGCGGGAATCGCCAGATTACTGGCAGTAGGCCCGTCATGCGTAAAATACCGGAGCCTCGGTGGCGCTTTCGCGAAAACGAGACCGAGTTTGGAGCGATCGGTGGTGGGTTTGCCGGTAGCCGTGTAATGCATGCTGAAGACGATATCCGATCCTTTGGGCACAAACTTCGCCGAATCGAAGCGGGCGAAATCCTGCGCACCAAGTCCCGGATTGAACTTTCCGAGAAGATCGGCGCCCATACCCTGGCGCCCGACTTCTGTATCACCTTGTTCATAGGCAACACCCGGAACAGCATCCTTCATCCAGTCCGAACCCGGCGGCCGGACAATGGCTCGCATATGGTGCACGGCCTGCGGATTACCTGGCCGCAGATCTGCGGCAATTACCCATCGGTCTTCGGGGAAATTCACTTTGACGAGAATGCTCTTGTAGTTGATCGTACCGGTCGCCGGAAGCTGAATGTCCTGTGGCATCTCGATAACCATGTCCGGCTTGAGCCCCCAGCCTTCCTGGAATGTCACCGGAGCAGGTTGATCTTTCTCGTTACCCTCCGCGGCACCGCCGTCCGCCCAGGCCACGACGGTCTGGATGTCGGACTCGCTGAGTCTCTTGTCGTTGGCGAAGTGACCGTAATCCGGATCGGCGAACCAGGGCGGCATCTGGCGCGTGAGAACAGCCGTCTTCATGGCTTTCGCCCAGGGACGCGTGTCTTTGTACGTCATAAAAGACATGGGCGCGATTTCGCCAGGGCGATGGCAGGTCTGACAATTGTTCTGCAGGACCGGAAGAACGTCTTTGTAGAACGTTACAGGTGTTGAATTCTCTTCTGTGGTCGCCCGGGTTGTCGAGACCATTACCGCGATTCCCAGCACGAACGCCGCAAGAATGACGCCTTTCCAGGACATATTCGCTCCTTTTATCGGGACGGTTTCAGCAGTAACTTTACACCGGTGCTAACAAAGAGTAAAAACTTATTGGAATCCCAATCGGATCCCTGGAGGCCGTCTATGAAACGGTTGCTGTTCGCTGCCGCCGCTATGATGATTGCCGCGACGCCGATCATTGCCCATCATTCGTTTGCCGCAGAATTTGACGCCAGCCAGGCGCTGCGGGTGACGGGTGCCCTGACGAAGATTGAATGGACTAATCCTCACTCTTACTTCTACATCGATGTGAAGGATGAGAACGGGAACATCAGCAAATGGAGCTGTGAAGCAGGTTCGCCAGGCGCACTCTCGCGGCGAGGTTTCAAGCGCGGCGACATTAAACTGGGCGACACCATCATTGTGGATGGATATCGCGCGAAGGACGGATCGCGCTTGATGGACGCGCGACGTGTCACGTTACCTGACGGCCGCATCGTCTCGGGCGCTTCTGCGGGCGATGGCGGACCCGGCAGTCAATAGGAGTCAGCATGCGGCGCGCTCTATTCGTTATCTTCGGCCTGTGGACCGTCTGCTCAATTTCACCGGTCTTGTTTGCACAGGAAGACAATCCTCTGACGGTGGCGGATGTCAAATCCGCCAAACCCAAGCCGTCGCCCCGGACCGCCGATGGACATCCAGACCTCAGCGGATACTGGAAAGGCACGCGCGACACCATTACCGGGAACATTGGTAAGGATCTTCCCGGCTTGAAGCTGCCTCTGACTGCGGCTGGCGAAGCGGCTCTACAGCATAATCTGACCGCGACCATCGATCCTGAAAGCCTTTGCATTATCGGCGGCATTCCCCGCCACAATGCAAGCGGGCTTCCATTCGAGGTCTTAGAAGGTGCGAAGAAAGTCGCGTTCCTCTATTGGTATAGCTATTTTCGTTTGATTCCGATCGATGCAAAGCGGAAACACTCAGCTGATCCAGACCCGTCTTTCTTTGGTGAAGAGATTGGCCGATGGGAAGGAGATACGCTGGTCATCGACTCAACCGGATTCAAAGATGAAAAAGTCTGGATCGACGAGAACGCCAATCCACACAGCGACGCCCTTCACGTTGTGGAACGCTGGACACGCCCCGACCTCGATCACATTCATGTCGAAACTCTGATCGAAGATCCGAAGTTTTACACAAAACCAATCACGTATTCCAGGACATGGGTTCTTGGAAAGCCCGATGAGGAAATTCAGGAATACTCCTGCAGTGAGAATAATCAGGACAAAGACCATCTTGGATTCGGACCAGGCCCCATCCGTCCCGATGGAACGCGCGGATACATAAATCCTGCGCCGCTGCCGCCGCCAATCCAGAAAGCTCCGGGGAAATAAATGAAAATCATTTGTTGGTTTCTAGTTTTGGCAGCCGCCATTGCGGTGGCGGCTCCAATCATCACGGCAGAAGACAAGCCGCTCACACTCACGTCTCAAGGAAGCTTTTTCGTCGGTGGCGAAACGAAGAAGCTTCCTGCAAGAGGCGGCGGCGCGCAAGAAGATGTCACCGTCAATCAAATGTACGTGCAATTTCAGATTCCCCTAGGCGGCAATCAGCACGTGCCGGTTGTCATGGTCCACGGCTGCTGTCTGAGCAGCAAGACATGGGAAACAACTCCCGACGGGCGGATGGGATGGAACGAATATTTTGTCCGAAAAAACCGGCCGGTCTATCTGGCCGATCAAGTCTCGCGCGCCCGCTCCGGATTTGATGGGTCGAAAATCAACGCGGTCAAAGCGGGGACACTGCCGGCCAGTGAATTGCCGAACGTCCTCACCGCGAGCCACCAGACCGCGTGGTCGGTGTTTCGCTTCGGTCCGACCTTTGGGACGGCATTTCCAGACGGCCAGTTTCCGATCCAGGCTGTTGACGAACTGTATAAACAGATGATTCCCGATCTCAACGCCCTGTTGCCGTCACCCAATCCCACGTGGACCAATATGGCGGCGCTCGCAAAGAAATTGAACGGCGCTATTTTGATGGGGCATTCCGAATCGGGTTTCTTTCCGGAGCAGGCGGCCTTGATCGACCCCGCGGGTGTACGCGGCATCATATCGATCGAAATGCCGTGTGCGACGGATCTGAATGCGGCCCAGCTTTCGACGCTCGCGAAAATCCCAACCCTGATCATGTTCGGAGATCATCTGGATGACATCAAAGGTGGCATCGCGAACTGGGCAAATTCGTTCGACACCTGTCAGAAATTTGTCGATCAGCTGAAAAAGGCAGGCGGGGACGCCGAGATGATGCACCTTCCGAAACTCGGCATTCATGGGAACAGTCACATGCTCATGCAGGATAAGAACAATCTGCAACTCGCGGACCTGATCATCGCGTGGATCGACAAGCACGTCGAGGTGAAGAAGAAATCCTGAAGATCATCGGCGGTGTAAAGATTTGTTCTGACCATTCCCCGCCGACTGAACTGTAGCGCGCTATGACGAGAGCTGTTCAAAATAGCGCGGTCGCTGGAGTAGATCCGCGCAGCGATGTGCTGGGACGGCAACTCCCCGCCTGAGTCAGGCGGGGATGCCCTCGCGGAGCGGGGGCTGGGGCGGTCTGTTCAAAGACGAACAGTACCGATTAATAAGGAGCGCTTCGCGGAAATCCATAAGGGCCGCTTCGCGTCTTTGAACAGACCGCCCCGCCTTCGCTACGCGAAGGCACCCCGCCTAACTTAGGCGGGGACTGGTCCACCCGTTACTCTCAAGCCAGGTTTACATCGCATCCACTTCATTCAAACCTTTACAAGGCGCCATTCCGCCGATCCCCGTTCGTGCTGTCTTGGACACATATGGTCTATGACCGCGCGGTCATAGACCGCGCCTACAATTTAGTCGTAAAACGCCGGAGCCTTCTTCAGCTTGGCGCTCCCTGTCAGATCATGCTGGATCCAAAGCTGAGCATGCGTCTTCTTCAGGAAGTCTTCAATCGCGGCTCTCGACGTCACCGTCTGTTTGGCATCGAACTCAGTCGTCGGAATACGGTTCAGCTTTCGCTCTTCCGGATAATGGTACAGATCGCCGCTTAACAAGACCGGCCCCGTTTTTGGCAGTTTCAAGAACAGAACCTGATGTCCCGGCGAATGTCCGGGGGTGGATTTAATCACGACGGTTCCGTCCCCAAACACGTCGTAATCATCCTTATCAACGATGATCGTCTTGCTATTCTTCAGCGCACTATAGTTTGCCGGTTCGGTGCGTGGAGAGGACGGGTCGCCGAACATGATGTCTCGATCGCCTTTGCGGACCAGCCACGTCGCACCGGCAAAAAGATTTGCATTGCCGACGTGATCCCAGTGGAAATGCGACAGCGCGAAATATTGAATATCCGCTAGAGCATAACCGATCTCCGCCAATTGCGCCGCCAGCGGCTTGGCGGACGAGGCGTACCGCAGGGTTCCGGGACCTCCTCCCACCTTGAAAGCTGTATCAGGTACAGCTCCCGAGTCCCACATGAGTGTTCCCTTCGGATGCGCGACCAGAAAACTGACAACAGACATTTTCGAGGTTGCCAGCTCTTCTTTTTTCAGCTGATAAGGCGTGATGTCCGGAATATCCAGCGCGCCTCCGTCGAAGACGTACAATCGTAACGATTTTGGCGGTTGCGCCTTGCGTTGTTGCGTCATTGCCCAGGATGCCGCGGTCAAGAACAACACGGCCACCAATAGCCGAACGGTTTTCTGATTCATCGTGATTGCTCCTGACCGCGGATTATAGCCGTTCCAACGCACGGCGCTTGACAAGTCTTCGCAACCTTTTAATACTCGGTGCCAAGAGGTATTCCGATGAAATGCCGATTCGCGATTTCCATCGTCTGCGTCATCGCGCTGACGGAAATGGCCGCCGCACAAACGCCGAAGAAGTGGACGCCGCCGCGGACGCCCGATGGTCAACCTGATATCCAGGGAATCTGGAGTTTCGCCACTATCACTCCGCTGCAGCGGCCGGCAGAGCTTGCCGGTAAAGAATTCTTCACCTCCGCAGAAGCTGAGGCATACGAGAAGGACACCCGGGACCGCAACGATAAGGATCGACGCGATGGGCCTGCCGAAACCGACGTCGGACGCGCATACAACGATTTCTGGTGGGATCCTGGAACGAAAATTGTCAAGACTCGGCGTACATCGCTTGTAATCGATCCCAAGGACGGACGGCTTCCGCCGCTGACACCCGGCGGCCGGGATCGGCAAACCGAACTGCGTAATGCGAATCGGGGGCATGAATACGATGGCCCGGAAAATCGTCCATTACCCGAACGATGTTTAAAACTGCAGGGCGCGGGCCCGCCGATCACTCCAACCGCGTATAACAATCACACGCAGATCGTGCAGGGCCCCGGCTACGTGGCTCTATGGGTTGAGATGGGACACGAAGTGCGCATTATTCCGCTCGATTCGCGCCCGCGTCTGGCCGCCGACATCCAACAATGGAATGGCGACTCCCGCGGCCACTGGGACGGCGACACGCTGGTCGTTGAAACGACAAACTTCAGCGACAAAGCACCGTTCCAGAATGTTGCCAGCAAGAATATGAAACTGACCGAACGCTTCAGGCGCATGGACGCGGATACGGTGCTCTACCAGTTCACAGTGGATGACCCCGCCACCTGGACAAAACCCTGGACCGCGGAAATCCCGATTACGAAGACGGCCGGACCGATATTCGAGTATGCATGCCATGAGGGCAACTACGGCATGCTGGGCGCTCTAGCCGGCGCTCGCGCCGAAGAAAAGCAGAAGTAGATGAACCAAAATGCGCGGTCACAGGCCTGAGAGTCCAAAATAGCAGTTGCTGGGAGTAGACGTGGGCAACTCCCCGCCTGAGTCAGGCGTGGATGCCCTCGCGAAGCGAGGGCTGGGGCGGCGCGGAGCGTGAGCCCGATAGGGCGAAACCTCAAAACACTGTTCAAAGACGAACAGTACCGATTAATGCAAACTCATGAATCAATCACTGTAGGCGCGGTCTGTGACCGCGCATTTATTTTGCTGGAGGAGCCACCGTCTTGCACGGTGAGGGATTCCACTTCGATCCGTTCGGTTCCAGTTTGAACTGCGTACTCGTATAGAACGGCTCCGATAAATACTTGGGATCGTCAACGACGGTGACGACGAGCAGCCAGTTGTCACCGTTCGGATGTTGCGGCAAGCGATGGATGTACTCGGTCACTGTCGCATCCTCGCTGTAGGGCACTCCATTCTTCCGCAGATATCCTTCACGAAAATGGGTCGTGACGACTTTGAGTGCACCGCCTTCCAGGACAGCTGACGGTGGCGCCGGTCCACCGCGAAGCCCCTGACCACCGCCGCCCGCGTCCCGCGGGGCGGAAGCGGCCGCCGCACCGCGGCCGCGTTGTCCCAGAGCGGGGCCTTCCCATTGAGCGAACGAAATGCCTTGCCAGCTTTTATCTGCCTTTTCAGATGCACTCGGCATCTTCGACTTATCGAAATACAGCAGCCGGGTCTGTGTTCCAGCATCGAAGTCCATCTTGAGCGTGATGTCGTCTTGCCAGGTGATGTGCAGCCTTCCGGGCTGTCGCATGATGCCGCCAATACCGAACGCCTTACACTGGACTCCGGCCTGGTTATCTTTCGTGAGATCCCACGTATCCGCCACACGGCGGCCTTCCGCATTCAAGGGAAGGCTCTCGTAGTCGCCCTTCCTTGGCGTTGTCATCCGATGACGCCAATCTTCACTCACAACGGATACCCAGTAACCCGTGAAATCAACGGGCGCAATCGCTTTGGCCGTTGGAGCTGGACCTCGTTGACCGCGTCCCTGCGCATTGGCCAATGCAGCCGTGCCAATCAAGATGAGGAATAATGTCTGTAATCGTTTGCTGGTCATCGCCGTTTCCTACTTTTTGCCGCTGACATCGTGATAAACCGCCTCAATGAAAGGGGCCGGATCACCATAGCGGCCGTCATAATCCAATGTGGGCTTTGCGGCCTTGACCTGTTCCAGGGTCATTCCGCGTTTCACCATGTCCGCGATGCGGTCGCGAATGATCACAATCATGTCGCGATATTCGAGAACGTCGGCTTCATCGCTGACGCGGCCGTGGCCGGGAATCACGTATGTCCCCCCGTCCTGCAGATATTTCGGTACCGCGATAGTGAGCATCTTATTTAATCCTTCGATGAAACCGTCTACCGCGCCGCCGGTCTTCGAATCGATAACAGGATAGGTGGTCGTCAGGAACAAGTCACCCGACACGATGACATCCGATCCGCGGAAGTAGACCATCACATCGCCATCGGTATGCGCGCGAGGAATGTGATAGATGAAAATCGCTTCACCGTTGAAATAGAAATCGCGCTGGTCCTCGAAAAAGGTATTCAATGGCCACTCTTGCGAAGGACGTCCCGCATCGGACATGTGCGCGAGCGTTTTCTCATTCGCTATGATGGCGGCGGGATTACCGTTCACGGTCATACCGGCCTGGGAAATGGTTGCGTTACCGCCCGTATGATCGGGATCCGCATGGGTATTGATGATCCAGCGAATGGTTTTCGTCGACAATTGACGGATCGCGGCAAGAACCTTGTCCCGCGATGCCGCCCCGCCCGTATCCACCACAACAACGCCTTCATCGCCGATCTGCACGGCGGCATTGGCGCCCGCGCCGACCAGCATGTAAACGTTACCCTGCACGTGGAAAATCTTGACCTCGCCAGCCGTGGAATCCGGCACTGCTCGAGGCCTCGCAACCGGCGGCGCCGGCGTAGTTGCGGCCTTGCCGTACGTTCCAGATTCGATCTTCGACAGGTATTCCGGGTAGGTGGATTCCGCGCCACTCCAGATCGCGTCGAACGGCAAGCCGAATTTAGTGGCGAAATCCTTCATGAATGGATTCTTTCCGGGAAGAAAGTGCGGGACTTTATTGTTATCCGTCGGCACTTCCATGGCGTACTCGCAGTTGTAGAGCCAGTTCTGATTGCCGCGCTCCATCATGACGAATTCTTCACTGTTCACGTAGGGCTCGCTGAGGTACACGGGATCGGTGGCAATCATTACATGCGACAACAGATTGCCATGCCGGATGTAGTGTTCGACCACGGTTGTCAAATCACTGCTGGGAATTCCACTACGCCGATAGAACTCCTTTTTGATATGCGTTGTCGTCACCGTCAAAACATCGCCGTGCCATTCGCCGGTCGAAAAACCCATAAACGTGTGCGGCGCATATTCCGGGGGATGCGGTCGCCCGTCCATCCAGATTTTGCGAAACTGCTGATACGTGCCGAGAAACTGGTTGTACGCAATGATCTGCTGGGTCGCGGGATCCTTCTCCTCCCAGATCCTGAATTGCATCGGCCCGCGGAAAATATGCGGCAGATTATACGGCTCGCACTGATGTTCCAGGAGGACGACGCGCCGGACATCATAAGATTCGGCATACATGCGGGCGGCGTCATTGAGCGGCACTCCGCTGAAATCCCCCTGCACGTCGCCTGGAATTCGATCGGTCTGGTCCTCATGGTACTTGCCCGCCCATTCGCCTGAAAGCTCCATCTGCGCAAATGCCGGAAGGGATCTTACCAACCACAGAAATACGAAGATTGCAGCAAAGCTCATCTTTCGCACGTTCATCGCTGACTCCTGAATTAATCGAGCTCGTAATGCGGGGAATCATAGCACTGTTGTAACGAGGATGTAGTCGCGGGCTTCCAGCCCCGCGCTTCGGCGAGCAGAACTGCGGAATCAGGCATGGCCAAACGTGGGATTATGTCGTGGTCAACACCGGCGATTCCATCGAACCCAGCCGGCCGAGGGAACAGCAACACGTCAAAAGAAAAATGAGGTAACATTTCGAGGTGTAGACGGGATCATAGCTCAGTTGGAAGAGCGCATGCTTCACACGCATGAGGTCACAGGTTCGAGCCCTGTTGGTCCCATAAACAAAATCAATCGGTTAGGCGGGTCTAAACGGCCCGCCTTTTCTTATGTCCACACGGATGTCCACACGGGGCGGTTTCGGTCGCGACATTGGTGGACTCTAAAACCCTCCGGATATCTCGCACATCCCCTGACCTGTCCACTGACAAGCCTATGTATAGCGTATGAAAACGCGAATGATTGACCCCAGAGAACGACTAACGAGGTTCGCCCTGTGGACGCGCACGCCGGATTATCCAGGTTGCGAAGATGCCGAGGAATTCATTACGGACGTCCCTGAAGGAACTAATTCTGAGGATGTTTTAGCCCTATTGGTGACCCGTTTTGGCGTCCGCTTAGAGGAATCGAACAAATTCGGTTTTGAGAAGGATTGGCCCCCGCAGATAAAAAGTCAGTTCCTCGACGTTGCTTCAGGCGCAGTCAGACGTTCATTGGCAGATTTGAAATAGGAAACTTTTAGGGAAACCTCGATGTGCGGACCGCGCCTACGAGGCATACACCGATGAAGAACTACCACTGAAGCGAATTCGTTTACGAGACGACGTTCGGTTGCAAGCGGCTGCAGCCAACCGGCGCGAAACGCGACTCCCGAACGACCATTCGCTGAATGAGTCGGACATGCTAAAGGGGACCATTGTGACTAGAAAGAGCGTGCCACCATCGATTGACAAGATCGCCTTCGATTGTCCTCACTGCGGAGCTTACACAACGCACACTTGGTATCATCTTACTGCGACCCCGATCGATGGTGACGAGCGCTCTCCAGACTTACCAACTCAGGATACCCTCGATTCCATCCGGAAAACCGAAATAACGGAAGAGATCAAGGCAGAGTTCATCGCGCACATTGAGAAGATGTTTCGTGGCTTGGTTCTTATCCATAAGACTGCAGATCCGACCTACGTTTACAATGGCGTCGATAACCTTCATTTGAGTAAGTGCTTCAATTGCAATGAAGTGTCAGTCTGGGTCCACTCGCAGGTCTTATTTCCAACACCGCCGCGCGGCCCATCACCGAATACCGATCTTCCGGGCTCGGTCCGCGACGATTATGATGAAGCGAGTACGGTACTAACCGTTTCGCCCCGCGGAGCTGCGGCTTTGCTAAGGCTCGCAATTCAGAAATTATGTGCGGAACTGGGCTGCAAAGGACGCAGTATCGACGACGACATTGCGAGTCTCGTGAAAAGTGGGCTGTCGCCGGTCGTACAGAAAGCCTTGGATTCGGTAAGAGTAATCGGTAATGAGGCAGTGCATCCGGGTACGTTGGATCTCAAAGATGATGTCGATACGGCCTCAAGGCTGTTCGATCTCGTCAACATCATCGCTGAACAGATGATTTCCACTCCGAAACACGTGGAAGAGTTGTATGCAAAACTGCCGGAAGAAAAGCGTAAGGCCATCGACAAGAGGGACGGCAAAGATTAGGGCATTAAAGACCACACGGCCATGAGTCGCAGATAGCGTTGGCAAAGTAGTGAGTGGCTCAAAAACCCTTTTGCTGAACTTCGAATTTGCGCTTGAAAATCAATGCTCGCACGGTGCCCAGCCACTGGTTCTTAATCACCTGATTATGAGCCAGCATTCCGGCAACGGTTCGGCACAAAGTTTTCAGCGTTCAATTCCCGGTTTGACGGTAGGGTTTTTGTGCCACTGACCTTCGATTGATTCATGTTGCGGCTTTTGACTGGGTTCCGGGCTTTGGGTTCCCGGCCGTTAGAGTCTAATGAACGTGAGAAAAACATTCATCGGGTTGGGTCCCTTTTGGCAAAACGACTGACCGGCAAAATAGAAAAAAGTGCATTTGAGTTTCGAGGCCGGGGGGTAGAGGACCCGTACCTATATGCCCTTTGCACAACCGCTGTAGCGGCAATCCGACCGCGGACAAGATGTCGGAGAAGATTGACATGAAGTCGAGGGCGCAGGAGAATTGCCGCGTTCTACCGCCCCTCGAAATGCTGGACACCGAATGAGACGACTTATTGGTCTGGGCATCTGCCTGTTGGTCGCTGTAAACGTTATGCATGCGTCCGCGACAACACCGCAAAACATCGCACCTTTGACGAATGACGACTTAATCAGGCTGAAGAAGGCGGGAATCAGCGACGACGTGATCATTCTGACGATAAGTAGCGGAGCAACGAAATTCAGCACTGAACCTGCGGATCTGGTTGCCCTGAAGAACGCCGGAGTTTCAGACGCCGTAATCACCGCAATGCTGAAACCCGTGGGGCCAACGAAAACATCCGGTTCCTCCTCCGGAAACGCACTCGCAGATCTATCGAGAGCGGCGCTTGTTCTTCCATTTGGGTCCTCCGTGGCCGGAGCGGATGCCGCCGGACTTCCTGATGCAACTCGTACTGCGGTCGTTCACATCATGAAGGACAACCGAATGTTTACCGCGCTGCTCAATCCAGAGGAGGCAGTTGGGAAGAAGACACTCGTGGAGATTAGCGCCGAACTGGTGGATTTTGCTCCTGGCAACATTGCAGCCCGGATCGTCGTCGGCCTCGGAACCGGGCGAGCGCATGCTGGGTTTAATTTTGTGGTCAAAGACTCGGCAACAGGAAAGGTCCTGTGGAAGAAGACCATCAAAGAAACCGCTTCGTTTTGGTCAAATTCTGCGTCGTCGTCTGCACAGCGTTTGGAACTCCCGGAGAAGGTCGCTAAGAGTTTTGTGGAAGAACTCCAGAAAGCCAAACTTGCGGTCTTGGCTGCAATGAGACCCGAAATCCTGGTTCTTGCACTTTGTGGGGCCAGGTCTCCGGATCAGGAGTCCCAAGACGGAGGCGGCGTGCGAGGGCACTTGTCCGAGATAGCGGTAATACGTCAACTGAGGCGGGGTTGCAATCCGGGATTAGTGGTGTCCTCCATGAAATCCACCACCGTCAAAGCCGGTATGACCACCAGAATCGTGAAAAGAGTCGGAGCCGGGGGCGCTATGGTGCGTCACGCCGGGTGCTGTGTGATGGTCGTGGCCGGAACCTCCGTGTTGGGCGGCTTGTCCATCATGATGATGGTGCTTGTGCTGATGGGACGTGGAGTCCAGCGAAAGCGGCTCTGAGGGAATCGCCAAATCAGCTCCTGAACTTCGTTACGCGCGGGCGGGAACGTCCCTCGCCGCATTCGACTGAAAACAACAAGAGCCACAACGAAAACGATTGCCACAACAATGACGACGACTGGGAACATGGGCCCTCCAACGTGTGCTACCGTCATTATGCCGCACGCGAAGGTTACTATAAAATTCCGCAGTATGCTCTCCCGCTAACCGGCTTAATGAACTGAAGTGCAAACGTGGCACAGATCCGGCACTTGGTCGCGTATCCCGGACAAGTGAATTCCAATCGATCACGCCGGATTTCCAATCTCGGGATAGCGGTATTACGTCAACTGATGTTCATAGGAGGGAGATCTAGACAAGCGTATGCGGTTCGCTTTATTCTGCTCTTGAAGAGCTTGCGAGTATTTAAGGGTAGAAACGTGAGAACGACGAAAGCGTCATGGGGAATGGAGGGCAATCGTCTTCTGTCGCGGTGGGTTGAAGCGGGTGAACGCGTGCAGTACAATCCGCGTTGGATTCGCGGTGCTTCAAGAAACATTCTTCCCCAGAATATCGCACCGCCGGTTCCCGATTTCAGGAGATTCAGCCCGTTTGGTGGGGCGAACTGGTACAGTCCGAATCGCGAGCGATACCTTTCCACAAATTTGATCTCATATATCCTCTCTCCGCTAATCCGCTTTTTTACGAGAGTTCGCTCAGACTGACGAGATGTCGGCATCTCGAAGTTTTGTATTTTCCATGAGAATCAAGTGACGGGATAGCGGTTACTCGTCCACTGGTTGTTACTGACGCTACGCCTTCGGCAGGAATCCGCATTTCTCTGTATAAGGAGCTCTTGTTCGCCGTTCTCGGCGACTTTCTGTCGAACGGTTGCTTCGACGGAGGAAAACACTCCTACGCCGGCGGCTGCCTTACTTACTGGTGAATTCTAGTAAACTGAGTGAAAACAGGCTGCCATTGACCGCTTTGATTTGTGTAAATGCGAGAATAGCGGTATCCAGCAACGGCGGCATTATGAATCGCCCCGGGTTTACCGGAGACTCCAATTCTTGAGAGGATGGAGTCATGAAGAGCATCCGAAGTATTCCCCGGAAGTCCGAGAGCGGGCGGTCCGGTTGGTCTTGGAGCAGCAAGGCGAGCATGGATCCCAATGGGCAGCGATGAGTTCGATCGCGAGCAAGATGGGATGCACACCTGAAACATTGCGTCGTTGGGTACGCCAAGCCGAGCGTGATGCCGGCACACGCGAGCGGATTAACGACTTCAGACCAACAGAGACTCAAGGTCTTGGAGCGAGAGAATCTGGAGTTAAAGCGGGCCAACGAGATTCTGCGGAAGGCCGCGGCTTTTTTCGCCCAGGCGGAACTCGACCGCCGACCGAGGTGATGGTGTCGTTTATCGATGCTCACCGTGGCAAGTACGGAGTCGAGTCGATCTGCAGCCAGTTGCCGATCGCCCCATCGGTTTACTACGAGCAGAAAGCACGACAAGCGAAGCCTGAACGAGTTCCACCGAGAATACGCCGCGATATCGCGATGGCTGGCCAGATTCAGCGCGTATACGCGGAAAACTTCAAAGTCTATGGTGCGCGAAAGGTGTGGTTGCAGCTCGGGCGCGAAGACATCCAGATTGCGCGATGCACAGTCGAACGCCTCATGCGATCTCTCGGCCTACAGGGCGTTCGACGTGGAAAATGGTGCCGGACGACGATTGCCGACACGGGGGCAAACAGGCCCGCTGATCTGGTTCAACGACAATTTCAGGCGACGCGGCCAAACCAGCTGTGGGTCGCCGATTTTACTTATGTCGCGACATGGGCTGGATTTGTTTACGTGGCCTTCGTCATCGATGTTTTCGCCCGCCGCGTGATCGGCTGGAGAGTCGCGCGCTCGATGCAAACCGATCTTGTTCTGGACGCATTGGAACAGGCCCTCTGGTCACGTTCAAGAATCGAAGGCGTCATCCATCACAGTGATCGTGGCAGTCAATACCTGTCCATTCGCTATTCCGAAAGGCTGATTGATGCGGGCGTCAAGCCATCCGTCGGTACCACCGGCGATTCCTACGATAATGCCTTGGCGGAAACCATCATTGGGTTATATAAAACTGAGGTCATTCATCATCGTGGTCCATGGCGCAACATCGACGCTGTGGAGTATGCGACTTTGGAATGGGTCGACTGGTTCAACAATCGCCGGCTGCTGGAGCCTATCGGCAACGTGCCGCCTGTGGAATTCGAAACCGCTTATTATCGTCAACATGAAGAGTCAGCCATCCCGGTCTGACTCAACTAAATCGGTCTCCGGTAAACCCGGGGCGGTTCATTACCATTCTCAGAGCCATTGACTCTTACGATTCCCGTTACGACAGCAGTGCCGCCGAAAACGCTCGCTTGCAACCCTTGGCCATCAATTGAGGTATAGAGCATTGATGAGTGTAATGAAGCCGAAAGCAATCGGCCGTCAGGAGCTCGAACACCGACATAATCAGTGGAGAGAAGGCCATCGCCCAGAGCGAAGTCGGCCTTGTCGATTGCTTGAAGTGCCTCCTTCTTCAGGAGGTTAGCGGTGTCATCCTGCAAAGGGTGTGCAAATATCGCAGCGGCAGAAACGGCCAGTGCGCTTGAGATAATTAACAACGTTAATCTGTGCTTGCGCATCTTCTTTTCCCTCCATTGTGCGATAGAACTTAGCGCGAATGGTATCACTGCAGCAGTACTGTAAAAAATCGAATCTCGCTACCCCCTACAACCTGCTTCTTGTTCAGTCCCCACACGATTCCCATTGTGGCAAGTTGTGTCCAGCCATGTCTAGTTAGCGAGATGTCGGTTAACCGTACAAGTGCCTTTCACACCACAATTGCCGTACAATGCGGCCGACCATGAAGCGAACAATCCGTATCGCCGTTCTCGCTCTCGCCATAACCACAGCGTTTGGCCAAGCCAAAGGGGCCGAGAAGTCCGAAGCTCAGATCAAGCAGGAGATCATCAAACAGTCGATTGCCAGCTATGGGGCGCTGAGATGACGCCTCTGGGAAAATGGATGATGCGCTCTCGGTCACTTTATCGTTCAAATTGTTTCCATTTGTCTACCAGGGTTAAGGTATCTGGAAGCCAGAATTTAGGGTAGAACTACCCCTTTTTTGTTGAAAAAAGCGGGCTGACATTTTCACGATGCTAAGATGCGCCTCATGGAGACTGAACACGTTTCTATCGAACGGATGCGTGAGATTGCCACGAATGATGAGCATATGTTTACGCAAGACGAGTTGAACCACATCAAGGCTTGTGCGGATTGTTTTGAACTATGGGCGCAACTCATAAAACAGGTACGTTTCGAGCGAGCCGCTCGAACTTCATAAGGCTCCACGCCCGGTTGCAGTGACAATCAATCTTCGGCTCAACGAGCGTCTTCTCCGTAATCTCGTGTTTGCAGGTCGGGCACCTGGCCGGTTCGATGAAAAATATAATCCGTTCTTCCCCCTCCCGTCCGTTCACTCAAGAATCCCCTCGAACGGGATCTGAGTGTCATCCGGATTACACGTTTACAAACTTGCAAGAGGTTACAGCGGCATCGACGCGCCACATTGCTGGACTTCTACATGCCTTCTTGCGCAGCCAACACAACCGATATACGGTGAGAGCGCCACAAATCTTCAAGGAGGTGCACGTGTTTACTCGAATCGTTATGGTGCGTCTGAAACCCAACAGCGCACAGCAATTTTCTCAGACGATTGAGAAGAAAGTCCTCCCGATCTTGCGGAACCAAAAAGGCTTCCGTGATGAGGTGACACTCATCGCTCCCAACGGACAGGAAGCAATTGGAATGAGTTTCTGGGATTCGCGGGAACAAGCAGAGGCTTACAACTCCAGCAAATACGCTGAGGTCCAGCGGGAACTGAACAATCTTATTGAGGGAACGCCAAAGGTCCAGACCTACGACGTTGCCAACTCGACCGCTCACAAGATTGCGGCGCAATCTGCTGCGTGATGTTCCGAGCTGCGGACTGCGCGTGAAACTCGCGTACTCCGCAGCTTACCTCCGTTAGGCCAAGTAATAGGAAGTCCACCGCTGCAACGGCTGTAGGGATTTTGTCGGGTCTAAAAGCCGGAAGTCTGAAGGTGGACGCTAAACATCCCTCGGTTCGACTAACGTCTTCTCATTTATTCCGTGCTTGCAGGTCGGGCACCTGGCCGGTTCCGTCAAAATGTAATCCGTGGTCGCTCCACTCCTGCCCGTCACGCGGTCGAGAATCCAATCGAATGGAATGTCGGCGTCATCGTCGTGGCAGTGTTCGCAACCGTCGATCAGCTTCTCAGCTTGCCGGATCACGTCGGCCTCAACCGGCACCAACTCCCGCACCGTCAACAGCCGCATTTGTCCCGGCCCTAGTCTAAAGTAGCGACTTTGCAGAGCCGATACCAGTTACGGAGGAGATGATGAAAAGACTATTGCCCGCGATCTATTGCTCGTTGGTCGCCAGGCTGCCGATGCGCCTTCCAACATTCAGTGGCAGACAATACAAGCAGCAAAAGTCAAGGACCGTACCGAGCGAAATAGAGTCTTTGCCAACATTCGAAACAAGGGGACGTGTTTAAATGGTCCGCCGCCAACCACGCGTAAAATTGAATCATCGCGGATGTACAACGATTGAGACACTTGCCGCCTTAGCTATCGCATTCCTGTTCGCCATGCCCACATTTGGGCAGGCGCAGAACGCGTTGCCTCTCTCCAAAGGTCAAAAAAGTCACCGTGCGCATTGTTCTAAGTTCTACTGCACCCCCACCTGGCATTAACCAGGATGCCCTACGATCATTAACGGAACTGAGACTGCGAGCGGCAGGGTTAAGGGTGTTGACTGCCGCCGAGGATGCGGCTGATCCAGAGAGCAATCCCGCGATTGAATTGAGTGTGATCATGGTCCGAGCTGAAAGTACCGCTGGAATCCGAACCGGATATACATTTTCAACATCGCTAAGAGTGCTAGATCCCACAATTTCTCCACGTAATTGGTGCACTTGCAGAACTGCAGTTGTGGGAAGATAAACAGCTAAACTTAACGGACATAGAGCGCGTAAATCCAGTGTTACGTCAGGTCCTGGACGAAATGCTTGATGCGCTATTAAATGACTGGTTGCGTGCCAATCCGAAGCAATGATCACTTAAATGCTTCGCGATTGTTTCGACCCACACCTTAAGAACAGATCGTCGTCCTCGTCGCGAAACAATTGACAGCGGGTCAACGGTCACAGAGAATTTCGCTTTTGGAAAAGGGGGGCTCTCGGTTATATGAACGGCACCTTCAACGGCATTCCGATAAAACAAGTATTCGCCATGAAGATCAGTCCCCGTCGAACGGTTCTGCGCGTTCTCGGTTCCGCGACTCCAACGTTAGAACAGCAATTCGCGCTGAAATCACGAGCATCGGCCAAAGTATCCATGTGTAAAGTTGTTCGGTACGACCGTGCAGTGCCCGATGGCGTGTACGAGGTTACGATTGCAGTCAGGAATAGTCGGCCTGGCGGTCCTTTGCTGATATAAGCGAGAACGGCTGGAAGCGCCTGGCAAAGTGCCCGAACTGCCGACGGGAGATTCTGGAAAAGACGCTAGTCGAGCCCTTTGGAACTACTTCTTCAGACCGGCCTTGATGCCGTTAAATTCCGGTGTCGTCAACAGATTCTGACTGCGGGCGGGCAACACCAGCGGAACATTCCGCTGCATTACCGCGAGACGCTCGGCAGCCGGAGGCACTGTGTTGAATAAATTCGGTGTGCCCTGCAGGCGTCCCGACTGGATTTTTTGGAGGAACGTCACAGCAGCGTTTGGATCGTAGCCTGCCTTATAAAGGTATTGAACCCCCAGGAAGTCCGCTTGGAGCACGTCGTCAGCGGGGAATTGCGGAAACGGTAGTGGTATGGTAGTCCCACCACCAGCATAGATTCGCGGAACGCCCGACAAAGGTCCCACAATCTGGCCTCGGGAAGCCTGCCGGGCTCCGTGGCGAGCGGCGATGTGCGCGACTCCCTGAGCCAAAGCAAACGCGAGTTCCGCTTCGTTATCGAGCACTGTCAGAGTTCCGCTATTAATGAAGACAAAACCGCCGGGGAAAGCCATCCCACCCGGCTCGTCCGATTCTACTACCCTGAAAGTGACAGGCAGGTTCCGAACATCGGAATTGAGAACGATGTTCTGGCCGAGGCGGTTGATGTACTCTCCCAGCTCGGGATCGTTGCTCAACCGGACGCTTTTTTCATATTCAGCCGATAACTGGCGGCCCATCGCGATCTCTTTGTCGATCGAGTAGACGTTTTGGCTCGCGCCCTGGCTAACATCGCGCCTTCCGATGTTCTCGATGTCCGAGTTCGCAGGTTTGTCCTGTCCCCAGGCCTGCAAGCCCAACAGGATGGCTACACTAACGGCAACAATGGTTATTCGGTACATATTCAAACAGTAGACGCACGGCCCCAAAATTCGATAGCTAACGGCCGCGAATTGCGCCAATCGCAGACCTCCTTCCTTTCGCCTGGTTTTACCCCTGCCAATCTAATGTCATCACCGTATCTGGATGCCGCTCCGAGGCCGGAGTAACTACGGCGCGATCATGGCCCAACCGCGCAGCAAGCTCGCCAGCAACTTTCCTTCAGTGCGTACCTGATCAGACCGGAAGCGCCGATTCTTCATGACCAGTTTGTCGAGCGCCATATTCATCGGGCGAGTTTTCCAGATTTCGCGGACAATTTGCAGCGGCACCGGCCGGTACTGGTGAACATTCTTCCATCTGAAGCGGACCTCCAGGCACTGAGTCTCCCGATCATATGCAAGGCTGCGAATCCACCCATCGTCAACGGCATGGTGTTCGTTCCCAAGCGGATCCACGAGGTGTTCGCAATCGACAACCCAGCGCCAACAACCGGCGCACCAGTGCGACTCGGGCGTCCAGTGGTCAACTTCGTCGTGTTTGGCTTCGTGTTGGCTGGAATTCACGAGAAAAGATTTTAACGCGGTGGCAAGTAACGTCCCTAACGAACCGAAGTCGCATAACTGAGAGGCTCGCGATTTCCATGCGTCCCGGTCCCGGAACTGAGCCAGCGTCCTTCGCCTATGACGGCAAGAACAGACTGCTCGAAATCGAATTCCGAATCACTGCCGTACGCCTATGCTAACGTGCCGCTCCCACTCAGCCTCCCGTTACGGTAATGGTGACTTTTTGTTTGACTAAAGACTGTGTGGTTGTAAGAATCTGCGGACGCGCAATTGGCCTTAATCGATTAATAGGGGCTTGATGCCTTCTTAGAGACTGTTTGCATGGGGGCAATTTGGTAAGAGGCCATAGCCACTCGGACGAGAGTCGGCTCGATAAAGCGATTGTCGCCGCAAGCCGCAACGACGCATACTGCCGGAAATCGGTCTCATCTGCCATCCGTGCTGTTGCTGACAACTTATCGCCTCCTCTCACATCGCTCATCAAGTCAAACGATACAGTGTTGGTCAAGGTGAATATGGGCTGCACTGGGGTCCGAAGCCCCGAAATGCGCTACACCTCCCATCCGTTCTACGTCGAGGCCATCATTGAATGCCTCCAGGATTGTGGCGCGCGTGTCATATTCGGCGACGATGTATCTCGGGCGGCTCGCTATATCCAGGGACTCTGGGCATCGACTGGGATGTTAGATGTCGCAAATCGAACTGGAGCGAAATTAGTCGATTTTGTCTCGTGTGGTGGGCGCGAAGTTAGAGGTCGTCTGTCATATCCGCGGACGCACTTCGTAAGTAATTGGGTATTCGAGGCCGATGCTGTGGTGAATGCAGCAAACTGCCGCTCTCTATCGGACGTTGTGATGAGCGGCGCTATTAAGAATATGTTTGGCACGGTGCTCGGCACGCGCAAAGGTCAGTTACACGGTATGTTCCCTGACATTGGCGACTTTTCCCAGGTACTCGTAGATATTTTCCAAGTTACTCGGACGGTTGTTTCTTTTCTGGACCTGACGAGCGTCATCGAAGGTCAAGGTATCCAGCCCGCGGTTCAGAACGTAGGGCTGATACTGGGAAGTACAGATCCTATAGCTCTAGATACGGTCGCGACATACGCGATTGGCTACGAAGATTTGACATTGTGGACAAATGTTCACGGCCAGAAAGCAGGCCTCGGATGTAACGACATTAATCAGATTTGGATCAGGGGCGTTGATTGGGCGACTTTTCCGAAAAAAAGGCTTCGTCACCCCGCTCCTCCTCGGGTCGGACGTGGGTCTCTGTATGATCAACTGACACGATTTGTAAACCATACGGTGCTTAGACCGCGTCCAGTGATTAATGGACAAAAATGTACCGGCTGCGGCGATTGTATTCAGCGTTGCCCGACTTCGGCTATCAGTTCATCTGAAGCGAATGTGCCTCAAATTGATCTTGCACAGTGTGCCGAATGTGGCTGTTGCATCAAAATCTGTGAGGCAGAGGCCGTCGAGCTGGAGTTCATTGGTTTGGGCAAAACTGTCCGCAAGGTGATACGGACGTTGAAATAAGAACGACGTCAGGGCAATAAGTCCAGGTTTACCGCTCATTGCCAAAGAAACAACCCACGTCACAGCAACCCTGTCCCTCAGGGCGTAGTCCGGTTCTTGCGGCTATAATCGTTACGTGCTGCCTCGAAACCTGCGTCCCATGCGGCTTTCACGCCGTCCCGACCCGTTCGACTCCGATCTATTCGTCTACGAATTGAAAATCGACGGGTTCCGGTCCCTCGCCTACATCGAGAATGGCCAATGTGATCTGGTCTCCCGCAACGGCAACACGTTCCACAACTTCAAGGATCTGGCTCAATGGATCGGCGACAACCTCCGCGTCGAGAGCGCCGTGCTCGATGGCGAAATCGCTTGTGTCGATGATTCCGGCCGGTCGGTATTCAATGACCTGATGTTTCGTCGCCGGGAGTGTGTGTTCTTCGCGGTCGACCTGCTGTTTCTGAATGGCGATGATCTCCGGGGGTCGCCGTTGATCGAACGGAAGACACGATTGAAGCGGCTGCTGCGACGGAAACGGTCACCAGTGCTCTACGTGGATCATATCGAGGGTGCCGGTCGGCGGCTGTTCGAGAAGGTATGTGAAATGGATCTGGAGGGCATCGTCGCCAAACGGAAGGACTCGCCGTATCGAGCAACCGAGAAACCGTCGCCGTATTGGATCAAGATTAAGAACCGGCACTATTCGCAGGCTGAGGGACGTGAAGAGTTGTTTGACCGCTCTGCGACGAGGAAAGAAGGACCGGCACTCGAACATGCTTAGCATTCGTGAGATTCGCAACGATCAGGCAATTTGGGACGTCGTCGAGGCGATAACGACAGATTTTTGCCAATATCAACTTCCGACGCCAGAGCCGCAGATTTACAAGACCAATGATCGAGCCGAGGAGGTAACCAGCTCGCTACTAAATCATGGGTTTCTTCAACGATATTTCACGGATGAGTTAATCCCTGGTCTGCTGGCTTTCGAGTACTGCAAAGATCCAGACCGGCTGCGACAAGCGAAGATGAGCACCGAGGCAGCACTTCGTACGCTGGCTACCCTTTACGAAGAACATGGATGGAATCGTAGGAAGTTCAGTTTTAAGGAAATCCTCACGCAGGCCCAAAAGACACGACCTTTCTTTCGGCCCGAACATCTCTGTATCGGTCTTCTGCTCATTCCCACTTTCGGGAAATTCCTCACCGGATACCAGTGGAACAAACAACATTCAGCCTTTGAGGAAGTCGAACTCGACAAACGCGTGGTCGCATTTAGGTCGATTGATGTCGTTTGGGGCGCAAAATTAGAAGAAATTCTTAATGCCGATAAAGCTCGACAGAGCAGTAGCCTGAAAAAAGCAAGCCCAAAGAAACATACACTGCTAACGACGTTCAATGAATACGCATTGATTGACGTTATAGGAGAGGGTGGTGCGGGACAGGTGTGGCGCGCCACAGACTCCAGCGGTGTAGACGTCGCGGTGAAGATTCTGGATTCTAACCGAGCCACGACGGATAAAAGAAAACGCTTCAAGAATGAGATCTCTTTTTGCATGCGGACTCAGCACCCAAACTTAATCAAAGTTTTGGATCACGGCATCCGCGTTACAGAGAACCCGACCCCATGGACCCATGCGAGAACTGGACCCATGCATGTTCAGGAACTGGCCGGGTTGAGCGGAAATGAGGGGGCACCGATTGTCGTCAAATATCGGCATTTTGGTGTCAGTTCCAGGTGTTTGAACATTTGAACATTTATGCGCGGCGGCAAGCGGCCTAACACTGGGCGCAAAAAGGGCAGCAAGCACAAAGAACGGCCGGTGAAACTATTGTCAAATATTGGCATTCTGGCGCGGATCGCCTCTGCCTCGGCAACTGGTAGATGTCTGCAAATGTCAGCATTTGTGCCCGCGCTTCTGGACCGCACTGTAAAGTAGACCCCATGAGGACCCCCTGACCCCATGGAGGATTGTACCTATCGAGGATTGTCAGGAAATGTCAGGATTTTGGCGCTGATGAGAGAAATTAACCTGCGCCGAAAATTGGGTCCCGGTGTTTGAACTTTTTGAATTTCATGCGCGGTGGAGCACGGCCTAATACTGGCCCCAAGCACAAAGAGAAAAGGCTTCAACTGATTAAACTGATTTCTGTGAATGGCGGTAAACGGCCAGCCCGCCAACTTGAAATCTTGAAAACTTCCCACGGTGGCAAACGGCGGCAATAACATACTTGCCGTACCGAGCAGTCGTGCGGAATTCATTTTGACTGCCTGAGTAGCAGCACAAGGACGGTGGCGGCAAGGAGGAACAGACCGATATGTCCGCTGCCGTACAGACCCGCTGAAACTGCATGTGATATTTCTTGGGAGTGCATACCACCCTTCCGAATCGCCTATGGCAGAGAGGAGCACGGCTCAAGATGATTTCCGGCATTTCCAATTACCGCTGCAAGTGCGGTGTTCGCGTCCAGGTCTTTACTGAGACCGACAAGGCGCGAATTGCCACGGACGTTCTCATCGAGGTTGTCTGTCCGAAGTGCACTGAAAAGCAGGCTATTTACGCTCATCGTATTATCAAAATCTCCATCGAAGTCCCAGCCAAAGGCACCTTTAGCTGAAACGGCGAGGGGACGGGAAACCAAATCGCGGAAAAAAAAGTTCTGGAGTGCCCGCCAAATTAAATGAGGGGGGCTTACTTCGTTAAATTCGTTTAATTCGTACCGTAGTTGTCCATATATCCTGGGACAGTGGGACAGTTTTACGTAACTCGCATATACAAACAAGTTAGGTATGTTTTTCAGTGGGACACCCGCGGGACAGAGGGCGGGACAGTGGGACACTTGTAAGGACTTACGGGATTACTGGCTGCCGGGGCTTGGTCAATAGCCCTGCCGGAACATGTTCTATTTTTTTCTAGTCCTGGTTCTTTATAGGCCGCGTCTACGAGTGTTGGCTACTTGAGCGTTACGGTAATCCCTGCCCCCACAATGCGACCCTCTTTGGTTGTGAACGGCAGCGTGAACTCGAGCACGTATCGCCCGTAAACCGTGACCACTGAACGCACTTGACCATCTGGCCTGTTCTAGGGTTGTTTTAGAAAGGGTCCCTCCAAGACGCTGGCTATCCCTCAACGCCATACTGTAAGCATCGGACAGCTTGTACATGTCATTGTCGAAGTTATAAGCCTTTTGAATCCTAGTCACACGGTCAGCGATGACGTCTAGGTTACCGAAGTAAGTCGCCGGATTTCCGTCCTTTCGGCTTATGAACCATCGCTTGGTTCCTTCATCGTAATTCACATCGTAGGCGGCTCTAAGTTTCAATACCGTAGTAGTGAGTGGCTGTCCTAGTTGAACGTCAATCCCACCGATGTCGAGCGACTGAGCATGTAGTTGAATTGGTACAGCAGTCAGCGCAAACGTCAGCAAGATCAGAGAGAAAAGCCGTCGAACGTGATCGGTCATAGGCAAAGCCCCCCTTTTAGTTGGCTTCTTCATTCTTGCTGAACGAAATTGTTGGTCGACTGAACGTTTCCTGCCAAGGAAAATCGAGTGTCGCGAGGAGCCAAGGCGAAGTGGCTAAGCACGTAAATTCAATATATTGACATTATCCTCACTTCAGTTGCGAAAACGCTGTAGGGGGGCTGTGTGGGGGAGGACGTTTACGCAACCTTACTCAGGCTTCCTCAATCTAGCGCAAATTCCAAATCACCTATCGGTGCAGAAACCCTGACAGGTTGGGCTCTTTAAGAAGGGTTGAGGTGCTTAGATGTAGGTTGAGTTTGCTTGAGTAAAACACGCAAAAAAGGCGCCTTAATGCTTCACACGCATGAGGTCACAGGTTCGAGCCCTGTTGGTCCCATTTAGCCTGTCGGCTGCACGTGAGATCGACCCTTCCGACTCAAACCGATTCCTGAACTCTATTGCTCATCCACCGAAATCAATTGCTCGAACACCACCGGCGGCGGGGGAGTGTCGACATCCATATAGATGGCGCGCTCCGCAGGTGGAACCACCGACTCGGCGTAGATTTCGCTGAGACCACGATTAGGTGTGGCGGGCAGCATCATGTGCAAGCCCACAAGAAGCAAGAGTCCGGCCAGCGTGGCTGCAAGGACCGGCCAGCCTGCTGTAAATATGGTGTCCCAGAAAGTCTGAGACTGTACGGGTCTGTCTTCCAGCCGGCGCAAGACACGGTCGCCGAAGTCGGCCGGAGGCACGAAGACTCGTCCCCGCTCCTGTCTGAAGATTTCCTGCAATTCTGAATGCATCGTGCTTTTCCGCCTCATGACGATGATTGCTTGCTCATCCACACAAGCCGCCCCTCCAATACCTGACGTCTGGTTCTAGGGCCTGACTCGCGCACTGAGGGTCCCCTGCCGGGAGGCAAAAAGCGCCCGGCGTTGCGTCGGAGTCAGTAACCTCACAACTTTGCCGAGTTCTTCGCTCTGGAGCTTCGAAATCTGCGCGCGGTCTGGAGTACCGTTGGAAGCCTTCTTCATTTGATCCATCTGCAGATTCAGTTCGTCATACACGGCATGTACGGTCTTTTCCTGGTCCTCGGCGAAAGGAGCATTCGCATCCTCGAGAATCAATTTCAAAGCCGGAAAACCACCGCGCATCATAATCTGCTCGGTGCGGTGTCGTCGAAGCTCCGCACGCTGATCCGCGGTCAGCACGCCGTTAAGGCTTCTCATGTATTCTCCGTTGATCTGTCGTAAGCCGGCTTCATCGGAGCCGTTCTCCCGTAGCTTGTGGACAGCGGTGTCTACGATCGTGCTCAACTGTTTCTCCTGTGGCGAGGTCAGAGGCATCCTGACGTCCGAAAAAAAGCGCTTCACCTGTTCAAGTGGTTCGGCCGCCTTCTGTACGTCGTTTACCGCAAGGTTGCCCAGCGAAAATATTCCGAACGCGCCCAGTTCGTTAGACGCAGGGACGTCGACCTCTTGCGCCATGGCGAGCGTAGAGCAGAGCACGAGCGCCAAAACCCATACGACATATCTCATCGGAGTTCTCCTTCTGAGGTGATGTTTCAAGAATCGTTGAGTTCACGATATGACAAGTACCGTTAAGAAGCAATAAATATGGATCGTGGCACGATATCTTCCTCTGATTGACGACAGCTCCGTTGACGGCTCAGCGGGCAATGCCGAACGAGGTCCGTTCCTCGCCTTCATTTCTCAATTTTTCGGCGAGGCGTTTTAGCAGCAAACCTACCGCGGTCTGTCCCCAGAACCATTCATGAAGCGCGTTGTCCTGCTCGCCGGGACGCTGCTGCATGCGGGCTTCCAGCATGAACGCCTTCAGATCATCTGCCGCCTGACGCATGAATTGGAGTTGGCTGACTTCCGCCGGCTTCTCCTCGTAATCGCCTGGAACACCGGCCACATAGGCCTGAAGATAGCGGACCAGGCCGCGAAAGCGCCGAGGCGGGATGCCGGAGTTGCCGACTGCCGTTCGCTGCTTTTCCTCAAACCATTGCTCATAGTAACGGCGCATCAAGGTCAACTCCTGAGCCGCGTCACGTTCAGTATTGACGTTCTCCACCATGCTCGCCTGGATGAGGCGCACCGGCGCGGTCCCGTTCTCGGGAAATTCGGCCAGCACCGGGCCTGCCGAGGCCTTGAATAGGTCTAAGGCGGCGCTGAGTACTTTGCTTTGAAATTCCGGATCGTCAGGCTTGCCCAGGGCATAGCCATAAGGAAAGGGTACGAACAGGGCCCGCGGCGGCTTAGTCCGCTGCGCGTGTTCCTTCAGTAAAACAAGGCTGGTTGTCGGCAGTCCGGCTGCCTCCAATGCTCTCGCAAGCACACTGACCGTGTGCGTGCAATTCGGTCAGGTGGGAGTCAAGATGGCGGCGTCGGCACCCTCCTTCAACAGAAGTCTCGCGACGTCAGGTCCGGTTTGCTCAAGGATTCGCTTCGGGTTCGTTTGAGCTCCCATAAAGGAATAGTAGTTCCCGGTTACTGACCCGATAGTGCCCCGCTCGACCAGCTCATGTAATCGGTCCATGGGAAAGGTAATATTCAGGTCCCGGTACACCGCCGTTCGGTCGAAACCAATACTGTTGTGGCTCTGAATGATGTCTTTCACGGGAGTGCTGGACGGAATCACACGGTAACTCTGATCTCCAGCAGTAAACGCTCTGTCTCCTCGGAGATGCATGCCTGCAGTCGTTACCAGTGCGAGCCGGGCCATACGGAGAGGCTTCGTCAGCGGAACGAACGGCGCACCGTCGTATTCGAAGCAGGGAAAGTTCAGTACCGCCTGGCGCTGAACCGCTGTCAGGTCTTCAAGTCTTGGCATGTCGTAGGGTTACAATGTCGGAAGCGTCCATCGTGAGAAACCTTATCTGATTCCGGGCGGGTCATCAAAAGTAAAAGGCAGACTTTTTGTATCCGACCCCTTGCAAACCCTCAAACGTCAGTTGAAGACCTGCAATCGTCATCGCAAGCCCTCAAACGTCAGTTGAAGACCTGCGATCGTCACCGCAAACCCTCAAACGTCTATTGAAGACCTGCAATCGTCATCGCAAACCCTCAAACGTCAGTTGAAGACTTGCGATCGTCATTGCAAACCCTCAAACGTCTATTGAAGACCTGCAGTCGTCATCGCAAACCCTCAAACGTCAGTTGAAGACCTGCGATCGTCATCGCAAACCCTCAAACGTCAGTTGAAGACCTGCAATCGTCATCGCAAACCCTCAAACGTCAGTTGAAGACCTGCAATCGTCATTGCAAACCCTCAAACGTCAGTTGAAGACCTGCGATCGTCATCGCAAACCCTCAAACGTCTATTGAAGACCTGCAATCGTCATTGCAAACCCTCAAACGTCAGTTGAAGACCTGCGATCGTCATCGCAAACCCTCAAACGTCTATTGAAGACCTGCAATCGTCATCGCAAAGGTGTCGTGACTTGAGCGGGCTATATACGTGATAAGCTTTTTTTCATGGCGAAAAAGAAGTCCGGCGGTGCAACTAAAACCCTGAGCAGAAAGAAACCAAACAAGAAGAAAGCCGTGCACAAAACGAAAACGACTGCACCGGCCAAGACCCCGAACCGGAAGAAAACGTCAGTCAAGAATGTGCGGGCACCCGCCAAGAAGCGGCGTTCGGCGAAACCGGCCGCGAAGGAGATTCGAAGTCCGGAGCGATCGACTCTGGCTGGACGCATCTTCTCAACGAAGCGAAGTTCCAGAGGCGGGAGGGCGTCGGGCGCCGCAGGACAGGCGGGTGACACTCAGGGACTGTCGCCAAGAGACATTGCGGATTCGGAAAGTGTCGAAGAATTGGTGGAGGAGGGGCAAGCCTATGAAGCCGACGTCATCAGCGGCGTGGAAGATGCCCTCGATCCGGATCAAGGCGAGGTCCACACGCACGAAGTGCCCGAGGATGACGTGCCCGAGGAGTATCTCGACGAGGACTGATTCCCTGGTCCGGCCAGAGGCTGGCGAATGGGGTGGACGCGGGCTGAAGCCCGCGACTACATTTCGGAAGGCAAGCCAGACCGTTTTTTAACCGCTTGTAACGTAACGAGTTTGGCCACTTCCGATTCCCTGCGCAAAAGATCCTTCAGAGTGACGCCGGCCAGAACCAGATCAACGGCCTGTTGGACCGCGCGCCACAGAGACCGGACCGAGCAGTCTACGGAATGAGTGCAAATGGGGCCAAGGCCGGCGAAGTCATCGCAGAATCCCGGCTCGAACAGCCGGCCGCCGAGTGCCGCAAGGACGTCGGCAACCGGAATCTTTTCAGCCGGACGTGCAAGGACATAACCGCCGGTTTGGCCTCGAACGCTTTGAACGAACTCGTTCTGCCGGAGGATGCTCATCAGCTTACCGACATAGGCAACGGATAACGCTTCGGCTTCGGCGATTGCCGGGATGGTGACGCTGCCGCCGTCGCTTGCATTGGCTACGCGCAGCAGGCAGCGAAGGCCGTACTCTTCCTGTGCACTCAATTTCATATTCAGATCATTCCCAGCTGCAGCTTCGCGCCCTCGGACATCCTGCTGGCATCCCACGGTGGATCCCACACGACGTCCACCTCCACGCTTTTGACAGACTCGATAGCTTCCACTTTGCTCTGTACCTCGCCAGGCAAAGAGACCGCAACCGGACAGTTTGGAGTCGTCAATGTCATCTCGATCCGCACATCGCCGCCCTCACCGACGTCGATTGCATACACAAGCCCCAGATCATAAATGTTGGCCGGAATTTCCGGGTCATAGCACGTCTCGAGCGCTTCGATGACTTTCGACTGCAACCGACTCTTTTCCACGGAATTCATTTCATACCTCTCATTCCGTTGAAATAACGCCTGTTTCGAGTTTCAAGGCGGCGCGCAACGTGTGCCAGGCGAGCGTGCCGCATTTCACCCTCATCGGAAATTCACGCAAACCTGAAAGCGCAGCCAGCTTTCCCAGGCTTTGCATGTCCGGCTCCCCCACACCGGTCACCAGATCGTGGAATTCCGAGAACAGTTTCTCCACTTCTCCCCGCGTTTTTCCCTTGATCCTTTCTGTCATCAAGGAGGCCGAGGCCTTGGAAATGGCGCAACCTTCTCCCTGAAAACCTGCGTCAGCGATGACCTCACCGTCCATTCGTAAGTACACCGTCAGCCGGTCGCCACAAAGCGGGTTATAGCCTTCCGCACGTTGCAGTGTATCCAGCACCTTGAAGTTTCTGGGACTGGTGCTGTGGTCGATGATCAATTCCTGATAGAGATCCGCTATATCATTCATCGCTTAAACAACTCCTGGACGGTTCGAATGCCGTCGGCCAGGGCATCCAGGTCCGATTTCGTGTTGTAGAACGCCAGCGATGCTCTTGTTGTCGCAGCTACACCGAAGCGCGCCATAACCGGCTGCGCGCAATGATGACCGGTGCGAACCGCAATGCCCAGTCGATCGAGGATGGTGCCGGCATCGTGCGGATGTATACCCTCAAGAATGAACGACAAAATGCCGGACTTCTGCCGCGCCGTCCCGATCAGCCGCACACCTGGAATCGAGGTCAGAAGTCGCGAGCCGTATGAGAGCAGCTCATGCTCGTGGGCACTCACCAGTTCCATTCCGAGCCCGGAGAGGTAATCGAGCGCTGCCCCAAGCCCGATCGCTCCGGAGATGTGAGGCGTGCCCGCTTCGAATTTGTAGGGTAATTCGTTATACGTCGTTTTCTCAAAAGTTACAGACCGGATCATGTCGCCACCGCCCTGATAAGGCGGCATGCGGTCCAGCAAATCTTCCCGGCCATACAACACACCTATTCCGGTTGGACCGAACACCTTGTGCCCTGAAAACGCGTAGAAATCGCAGCCCAGCTCGCGGACGTCGACTGGAAAATGCGATACCGCCTGCGCCCCATCGATAAGAACCGGAACGTAGTTGGCATGGGCCATTCGGATGATCTCCCGCACTGGCAGCACCGTTCCGAGCGCGTTCGAAACATGGGCCACTGCAACCAGCGCCGTCTTCGGTCCAAGGCACCGCTCGAACTCTTCGATTATCAACTCGCCGTTATCGTTAATGGGCGCGACGACAAGGCGCGCACCGGTCTGCTGCGAGAGCAACTGCCACGGCACGATGTTGGAATGGTGCTCGAGGGCGGAGATCAGGATCTCGTCCCCGGCCTTCAGATGCGATCCTCCGTAGGAGGCCGCGACGAGGTTGATCGCTTCGGTGGTTCCGCGGACAAAGATGACCTCGCGTTCGCTCGCGGCATTGATGAAATGCTTCACGGTGGTTCGGGCATGCTCATACGCCCTGGTGGCGCGCTCGCTGAGTTCGTGAACCCCTCGATGAACGTTCGAGCAATCAAGAGCATAAAAACCATTCACGGCGTTGATGACGGCCTGCGGCTTTTGCGTCGTTGCCGCGTTGTCCAGATAGACCAGAGGCTTGCCGTGCACCTGCTGATGCAGAGCAGGAAAATCCCCGCGGGCCGCGGCAATTCCAGAATATGACAGCGGAGTTCGTCTAGCGCTCATGCTGCCCCCAGACTGTTTTCAAACCATGCATCCAGCAAGTCTGCCGCTTGCCGCCGAATGCCGGGCACCCGGATCCGATCCAGGATTTCTGCGGCAAAGCCGCGAATCAGGATCTGCCGCGCACCGCGGTCGTCGATGCCGCGCGTTGTGAGGTAGAACAGCGATTCCTGATCCAACTGGCCGATACTGGCGCCGTGGGCACACCGGACATCGTCGGCACGGATTTCAAGCTGCGGCTTCGTGTTGATCTGAGCATGATCCGAGAGCAGAAGGTTCCTGCTGTGCTGCACCGCATCCGTTTTTTGGGCGTCTTTGCGAACGATGATCGCGCCGTTGAAAACGCCCAGACCGTGTCCGCTCAGAATACCTTTGTACAATTCACGACTTGTGGCGTGAGGTTGCCGGTGATCAATCTGAGTATGGTTATCGACGAGACGATGCCCTTCCACAAGGAACAAGCCATCGAGGCTGCACTGTGAACCCGCTCCGTCCAGAGAGACAACGAGATCATTTCGCGTCAACGCGGCGCCAAATGAAAAGGTGTGCGAGGTGAAGTCTGCGTCACGTCCGAGACTCGCGTTGACCGTGGCGACGTGGAAGTTTTCAATCGACTCGCGCTCGATCTGGTAGTAGTCCACCGCAGCGCCGGCCCCGGCAACAATCTCCGTCACGGCGTTAGTCAAGTGCGCCTGGCCAGGCGCCGACAGAAAAGTCTCTGCTAACGCGACGCGCGCCCCATCACCCACCAAGATCAAGTTTCTCGGGTGAGCCGCAATCGGCTGGGGGGCTCCGCTGGAAACAAAAACAAGATGAATCGGACGTATGACAGTCTCTCCGGCGGGAATCGCGACATAGGCTCCGTCACGGAAGAAGGCGGTATTCCAGGCGACGAAGGCATGATCCGGCAGGCCGGCATAATGCCCCAGATGAGGCTCCAGTGCTGCCGCCCGCTCCGGATCGCGAAGCGATTCGGCGATGCTGCATAACTCCAGGCCAACATCGCCATTCGGGTTGAGGGACAGAGCCACGTCGAGGATCCCATCGACAAAGACAAGCCGTGGACCGGGAACAAGATCCACCTGGGAACGCAGTGAATCAGGAACCTGCGGCTGCGAAGGGGTTGGCACATTCTGAAACGGACGCCGGGCAATGGCAGAGACGTTTGTATATTTCCAGTCTTCGAGTCGCGTCGTTGGAAAGCCAAGCTGAATGAACTTCTCAATACTGTTTTTCCGAAGATGATCCAGCCAGTCCAAACCGCGTCCGGGCAATCGGCCCACGATTTCAGAAAACTGAGTGGCGTAAATGTTCTGTTCCGCCAATAACGCGCTCATGTTTCCACCGCCACAGGCGGCTCGAGCCAGGAGTAGCCGCGTTGCTCCAGTTCGAGCGCCAAATCTTTGGTCCCGGACCGGACAATCGATCCGCCGACGAGCACATGGACGCGGTCTGGCTCGACGTAATCCAGAAGACGCTGATAATGCGTGACAAGAACAAGAGCTCGTTCCGGATGCCTCATCGCATTGATTCCGCGGGCAACGACTTTGAGCGCATCGATGTCGAGACCGGAATCCGTCTCGTCCAGAATCGCGAGACGGGGCTCCAACAGCATCATCTGCAGAATTTCGTTGCGCTTCTTTTCACCTCCCGAAAATCCTTCGTTGACGGCGCGCTTGAGCATGGCGTCGTCCAACCCAAGTTCCGCTGCGCAATGTTTTGCAACAGAGATGAAATCCACCGCATCCAATTCCGCCAGACCACGATGCCTGCGAAGCGAATTGACTGCAGATCTCAGAAAATAGAGATTGCTGACACCGGGGATCTCTACAGGGTATTGGAATGCCAGAAACAGCCCACTTCGCGCACGCAGTTCCGGCGCCATCCCGATAAGATCGTGCCCGTCAAAGCTCAACTCCTCGGCAGTAACCTTATATATGTCGCGGCCGGCGAGCACCTGGGCGAAAGTGCTCTTCCCCGACCCGTTTGGCCCCATGATGGCGTGAACTTCGCCGGGTTTCACTTCGAGGCTGAGGCCGCGAAGGATCTGCCTTCCATCGATCGATGCACAGAGGTTTCGAATTCGAAGCATCAGCCAACACTCCCTTCGAGCCGCACTCCCAGCAGCTTTCGAGCTTCAACGGCGAATTCCATAGGCAACTCCTGCAACACCTGCTTGCAGAAGCCGTTGACGATTGCGGAAACGGCATCTTCAACGGAGAGGCCACGCTGCTGGCAGTAGAAGATCTGGTCTTCGCCGATCTTCGAAATCGAGGCTTCATGTTCGATCTGCGCTGTGGAGTTCTTGACCTCGAGGTATGGAAACGTGTGCGCCCCGCATTTGTCGCCTACTAACAGCGAGTCGCACTGCGAGTAATTCCGGGCGTTTGCGGCGC
The DNA here is from genome assembly GCA_963738025.1 of uncultured Acidobacteriota bacterium. GTDB lineage: Bacteria > Acidobacteriota > Terriglobia > 20CM-2-55-15 > 20CM-2-55-15 > 20CM-2-55-15. The sequence continues at coordinate 92,020 of CAVTWA010000031.1, forward strand.
TTTTGAGAACCTTAACCATTCCGCGGTAGGAATTCTGGCCATGACCGGCCGATATCCCTTTGGAAATGATCGTACTCTTCGTGTTCCTGCCGATATGGATCATCTTCGTGCCGGTGTCCGCCTGCTGATAATTGTTGGTCAGTGCGACAGAGTAGAATTCGCCGCTCGAGTTGTCTCCCATCAGAATGCAGCCGGGATATTTCCACGTGATCGCAGATCCTGTTTCGACCTGGGTCCATGAAATTTTTGAATTGCGGCCTGCACACTTCCCACGCTTCGTCACGAAGTTGTAAATGCCGCCGCGTCCTTCCGAGTCTCCCGGATACCAGTTCTGCACAGTTGCGTAACGGATTTGAGCGTCATCGAGCGCGACCAGCTCGACCACCGCGGCATGCAACTGGTTGCGATCGCGCATTGGCGCGGTACATCCCTCGAGATAGCTGACGTAACTGCCCTCATCGGCAACAATGAGCGTTCGTTCGAACTGTCCTGTATCCCGGGCATTGATGCGGAAATACGTGGAGAGTTCCATCGGACATCGCACGCCTTTCGGGACATAGACAAAAGATCCATCACTGAAGACCGCCGAATTCAAGGCTGCGAAGTAGTTGTCGGTGAGCGGCACCACCGAACCCAGATATTTCTGTACAAGGCCGGGGTACTTCAGGACAGCCTCGGAAAACGAGCAAAAGAGAATTCCAGCCTGCTCCAGCTTTTCCCGGAAGGTGGTCGCCACCGAGACACTGTCGAATACGGCATCGACCGCCACACCAGCCAGGAGTTCCCGCTCCTTCAGCGGAATGCCAAGCTTTTCATATGTCCGCAGGAGCTCCGGATCGACCTCCGAGAGACTTTTCAGCGAATTCCCCGTTTTGGGGGCGGAATAATAGCGGATTCCCTGGTAATCGATAGGCGGATAGTGGACGTTTGCCCACGTGGGCTCTTTCATCGTCAACCAGTGACGGTAGGCTTGCAAACGCCACTCGAGCATCCATTCGGGCTCGTGCTTCTTTCCCGAGATCAGTCGGATGATGCCTTCGCTTAAACCGGCAGGTACCGAATCTTCATCGATGTCGGTGACAAAGCCGTAGGGGTATTCACGGTTCAAGATCTCAATGGCTCTTAAGTCTTTCTCCATGTGTTTCCCGTTTCTTTTGTGAATCTATACTATTTTATCAAGTTTAAAGGAAGAGGACACGGCATCGGCAATACGAGTATCGCGAGGGTTGGTCGTCGTCCAGTTTTGGCGACAAGCGGATCTGGTTTGTCGAAGTTGATGTTTCGGCAGGATGTCGAAATGGGGAAGTCCCCGCCTGAGTCAGGCGGGGATCCTTCGCGCAGCGAAGGTGGGGCGGTCTGTTCAAAGTTCGCGCGCAGCGCGTTCCATATGAATTTCCGCGAAGCGATCCTTGTTCTAATCGGTGCGCTACGCGAATATCCAACAAGGAACGCGCTGCGCGCGAACTTTGAACAGATATTTAGGCTTCGCCCTGTCGGGCTCGCGCTCCGCCCCCCGGCCCTCGCTGCGCGAGGGCATCCCCGCCTACTCAGGCGGGGAGTTCGCTCCCTCACAACATTTGCGGGTCAACTATGTTTCGGTTGCGGCGTAGCCGCGCTAAGCCTCTTCCGTTTATCCGTCGCCAATCGCGCGCTTCGTCTTTGGAACGCTCTTAATGCTTGCCGTGAATTGAAGTCAGCGGAAGGACTGTCTCTCCACCGTCTGGTGCAACCTTCGCTTCCAACTCTTCGATTTCGACTTCGAGCGTCTGACTGCGATCCGTTTTCGTGTTCATGCTGGTTCCTCCTTATCGATCGAAGGGTTGGCATGAGTTTGTCCAAACAAAAAACGCACATAAGAAAGGCCTTAAAGCCGCTCAAGCGGAATCAATAAAGGATAAATTGATAAAAGTGCGGGGAAATGTCGCAAATTTTGCGACAACCCCCGACTCCTCCTCCCAAATTGAAGGTGCCAAGAATCTGCCGCCGTGGCTGGGGCAAATAGGCAACCGGCCAGATCCAACGCCTGAAACGGCTGTGGTAAGATTTGCGGCCATGAAACTCCCACAATCTGTTGTCACAAGCCGGGGTCTGATTTTCGCAGCAGCCAGTCTGGTCCTCTGTCTCGTGAGCTCTGGCCGTCTGATTTCCGTGGGCGGCGCGGCGGCGCCGGTTCCGGCCGAACTTACGGACAAACAGTTCTGGAATTTGTCTAAAGAATCTTCCGAAGAGGATGGTTTCTTCCGTTCCGATAACTTGCTATCGAACGAAACAACGTTCCAGTTCATCATTCCGACTCTTTTAAAGACAGCGAAGCAAGGCCGCGTTTACGTGGGAGTCGGGCCGGAACAGAACTTTACATATATGACGGCGCTGAAGCCGGCGATGGCCTTCATCATTGATATCCGCCATGGCAATCTCGACGTGCATCTGATGTACAAGGCGCTGTTCGAACTCTCCAAAGATCGTGCCGAATTCGTCTCCCATCTGTTTTCAAGAAAGCGGCCGGAGGGCTTGACCGCGAAGTCTTCGGCGGACGATATCTTCAACGCCTACCTGACCGCAGAAGGTAGCAAGGATCTCTATGAAGCAAACCTGAAAGCTGTTGAAGATCTGCTTGTCAAGAAGCATGGATTTCCGCTTGCGGCCGGAGACCTCGACGGCATTCGCTGGGCGATGAGCAACTATTATCAGTTCGGCCCGGCGATCAGTTATAACTCCAGCCTGTCGGCAAACGTCCCTCCGGCCATAGTCGGAGCCAGAGGCGGCAACCGCGGAGGGAATAACGGCGTAACATACGCAAGTTTGATGATGTCGGGAGATGGCGACGGCCAAAACCGCGGTTACCTGGAGAACGAGGAGAATTTCGGATTCATTAAGAATCTTGAAGCTCGAAATCTTGTAGTCCCAATTGTGGGCGATTTCGGAGGCGACAAAGCCATTCGTGCGGTGGGTACCTACCTCAAGAGCGTTGGCGGCCAGGTATCGGCATTCTACCTCTCCAATGTCGAACAGTTTCTGGTTCAGGATAACAAATGGGACCGGTTCTGCCTGAGTGTCGCCAGTCTGCCGATTGACGAAACCAGCATGTTCATCCGGTCCGGCGGCGGCCGCAATGGATTCGGCCGCGGCGTGCAGAATTCCTCGACAGATAACATGTTCACGGACCTGGCGCCCTGTATGGGAACCCGATAGTTACTTTTGCAGGGCGGCCTGTGACCGAGCGTATTTCGTTTCTTCGAGGCAAAGCGGCGCGGTCGCAGACCATACGTGTCCAAGACAGGATGTACGAGGAACTGCAAATCGGGCGCGCGCCTTGTAAAGGTTTGAGTTTAGTGGATGCCAAGTGAACCTGGTTTGGGGTGTAAACGTGTGCTCAGTCCCCGCCTAAGTTAGGCGGGGAGTTGCCGTCCCAGCACATCGCTGCACCATCGAAACCGCGCTAGGACTCGCCCCCTGCAGCCCTTGGGATCTCAGTGTGTGCGCAGAGCATGTTGCACAGCCTGCAGCGCATCGCCCTGGTGACTTGAGAGCACCCAGTCCGAGTAGTTTTTTCGGCGCGCGCTCGCATCACGAAGAATGACCGCTGCCTGTTCGATTGAAGACAGCCGACCGGCGGCGGCGATCCGTGCAAGTACACGTGGGTAGCGACCCACAAAATCCGAGAGGGTGCTCGGCTTCCGGCTGCGCGAGTACTGGGGCATGACCTGATCAGAGCATGCACTTGGCGCTTTGTCGCCAATTTTTTTGGGGCTGTGTTAATCGGGACGTTGTTTAACGCGAGAGGCAATGTAATCCATGACATCGAGGGTCGGCGCCCAGCCGAGTTCCTCCCGCGCTTTGGTGGCGTCGTTCATCGATTCGGCGCGACCGGGATAGCCGTCGATGACTTCGACGGGAGCCCCAAAGCGCTTCGCAATTTCTAGAACCGAATAACTATTCAGTGTGCCGAGAGCATAACCATCGCCGTGCCCCTTCTCACCCGCAAGAATGAGACCGCGAGCCAAGTCCTTCACATAAGTGAATGCGCGGCGCTGCGTTCCAGGCGCGACCACAGGGAGCGGTTCGCCGGCAAAGTACTTTCGTTCGAATATGGCAACAACGTGTCGCATATTTTCCGTCACCCCGCTCGCGCGGACCAAACGCATTGTAGAAGTAGCAAATGGCGTACGGCACACCATACCAACGACCGTAGTCATTGATGAGATCTACGTTTGTAGCCTTGCTGAAGGAATAAGGGTTCTGATGCCGTCCGTCCCCTTCGATGGCAAACTTCGTACTTGATGCTGCATAAACGAGTTTGCCGACTTTACGCTTGCGGCAAAACTCAGCCACGCTGAAGGTTCCCACCAGATTCATATCGAAAACGAGTCCAACATCTTCAAAGGAAGGCGTAATGCGGGCATACTCGCCGAGGTGATAAACGATGTCCGGTGTTTCGGGAATCAATGCCTCGATATTTTTCGTGTGGCCTCGCCGATATTCGGCGCCGGCGACGTGATTCTCTTCCCTCCCGTTGAAGTAGTTATCGAGTGATATAACGCGAGTCCCAGGATCGGCAATCAGCATTTCGATAACATGAGAGCCGACATGACCTGCGCCACCTGTAACAAGAATGAGTTTCCCCGCCATCGTCCCTAATATAAGCCACAGACGATCAGATTTCGTGGATTTCATTGACAGCCGCTCCAAGCGCATGAGGAATAAACCAGCCGCTGCAACTTGGAGCTGGTGGAAAACGATGCTTTAGTTGACGCGCGTATCTGCTTGGTTTTGTTCGGAATATGCAGTCATAGACCGTACCAGGGGCCACCCGAAGATTTTTTTCTGCAGCCAATTAGGTCTAAAGGAGCGCCTGCTCACAACCGATTAACTACTTGGACGCAATTTTATGCAGGAGGCCTGAGTGCGAATCAGGTTAGTCGTTTTCTTGGGGTTGCTGGCAATTCCGACGCGGGGCTTCACTCAGACCGGATCGATGGCGTTTTCTCTCACAGACAAAACCGCGATTTCGACGATCACTAACGGCACTGGATCAAACGGCGGTACGGATGTCGGTTATGCCCGGATTATTCCAAATTCCGGCAGTACGCCGGCCGGTGTGGCGATCTTCGGATATAGACCGGCGGGAGTCCTGGTTAGCGAGGCAGGAGTTCCCGCCTCCCCGCTGATCAAGAACGGACGCATCTATGCTGAAGTCGGTCCGGCTGGAAGCAACGGTCAGGGCACCGATATCGGCTTGGCCATTGCGAATCCGGGCAATGGACCCGCGACAATCAGTTTTTCGTTCACCAACACAGATGGAACGGACATCGGTAGCGGCGCATACGTACTTCCTGCAGGCAAACAATTTGCATCATATCTGGAACAAACGCCATGGAACGTTCCGCTTGGTTTTCAAGGAACCTTCACCTTCAGTTCGAATGTTGGAATTTCGGTTGTCGCGCTTCAGCTTTATAACAACCCACGCAATGAGGCCCTGATCACAACGCTGCCGGTGATCGACACTTCCATCGCACCCAGCACATCTCCTGCAGTGCTGTCGCATTTCACGGATGGCGCAGGTTGGAGCACGTCGATTCTTCTTGTGAATTCAACCGATTCACCAATGAGCGGTAACATCCAGTTCCGTGCACAAGACGGCACAGTTCTGAGCCGGACAGCCAACGGCCAAACCTCAACATCGTTCAGCTACACGGTAGCACGGCGCAGTTCATTTAAACTGCAGACAGCAGGAACGCTGGACTTCCAATCGGGATCGGTAACGGTATCGCCGAACGGAGGCACGCATACCCCTGTCTCGTTAGCTGTCTTCTCCTTTGCAAACAGCGACGGAACGGTGCTGACACAAGCAGGCGTTCCGTCGAATTCGGGCACTACATTCCGTATGTACGTCGAAGCCACTCCAGGGCTGAGTGCAGCCGGAACGTATTCAACTGGCTTCGCAATCGCTAACACGACTTCATCCGGAGGAGCTGTCACCTTCGATCTTTACAATGCCGACGGTCTTCCGATGGGTTTAAGCGAAACGCACCCGATTGCACCATTCGGACAGATTGCCGGTTTTCTCAGCGATATCTTTCCATCGTTGACGTTGCCATTTCAGGGCGTGCTTCGAGTAACCACGTCAACCGCTGCAATTTCGGTCGTGGCGCTGCGCATTCGTTACAACGAGAGGCCGCATGAGTTCCTGATGACGACAACTCCGCCGACAGATGAAGCCGCCGCAACGACGACTTCCGAATTTGACTTTCCGGAGGTTGCGAACGGCGGAGGGTTCACGACACAGTTCATTCTATTCAGCGGAACAAACGGTCAGACCAGCAACGGCAATCTGCTGTTCATAAATAGTGATTCGTCGCCCCTGATGTTATCGACCACGTCTTTGACTACAGAACCGGCGGCCTCATTGACGTCAATCTCGCCCTCGCGAGCGGCCGTAAATTCGACAGTGACGTTGACAGGGGCAGGATTCAGCACCAGTAACTCTGTCGTATTCACGACGAGTTCGGGAACCGTCGACGTGAAGCCAGACACGGCAGCATCCACAACACTGACTGCGCCCGTGCCGGCAAACGCGATCACGGGACCTGTCTTTGTGCGGAGCGGATCTCAAGCATCAGCGTCTCTGATTCTCGAAGTATTAGCGGCATCCGGGTCACAGATCCAAACATCAATCAATGTCGGCGCTTCAGTAACAACCACAGGAGCCGACATCTTTGTGCCGCCTCCGGCCGCTGGACTCAGCTTGACGGCGATTGGAGTTGGGGATCAGGGCACATCGATCTCTTTCGGGCCGGCCACTGCGACCATCGCGCGAGGCAGTAATAAGCAGATGCTGCTGAACGGAGATGGTCTCTCGAATACGACTTCCGTCTCGGTGTCAGGAACAGGAATCACGCTAAGTAACCTCGTATTTCAAAACGGCTTAATCTTTATCAACATCAGCGTCGCTTCTACGGCCTCGACTGGTACAAGGAATGTCGTTGTGACGAATTCCAATGGAGATACCTCAATTCTGACGGGAGGATTGTTAATTCAATGAGCCGCAAACTAGGGCAAACCGCCTTCATAATCATGGTGCTCGCGGTTCCGGTCTTAGCGACCACGATCAAGAAAATGGACCTTCCAGAGCTGGTTTCTATTTCTGACTCGATCGTGCAGGGAACCGTTGAATCCGTGGAAGCACGATGGGAAGACAAATCTATATACACATACACATCAATCCGCGTTGACGAAGGAATGAAGGGCGCCCCCCGCCGCGCGCTCTTAATTCGCCAGCCTGGCGGGAAAATCGGGTCGTTGAATCTGGATGCTCCCGGGACCCCCCAGTTCAAGCAAGGCGCCCAGGTAATCGTGTTCCTTCGAGATCGCAAGGACGGTACATTCGACGTCGTCGGTCTTGCACAAGGCAAATATGACGTTGAAGGAGACTTCGCCGTTACGCATATTTCCGGTCTGACTTTAGCCGATCCCAAAACCGGCCAGTTCATGGAAGCAGGAACGGCGGATAAGAAACCGCTGGTAACGTTTAAAGCGAAAATCCGGGAGCTATCGCGATGAAGAAGTTATTCGGTCTTTTGCTGATAATTGCAATAGCAACGGTCGCATCACAACCGCTGCGCGCGTACGTCACAGCAAAGTCGCGCTCGACGGCCGGGACTATTGTGCCCCACAAGTGGGATGCATCTTCGTTTCCGATCATCTGGCAGATGAATCCGATTCAAGGAGCTAATGTGACGGGCTCTAGAGCACAGGCCGCGGTTTTGAACCAGAGTTTTCAGGCATGGCAGTCGGTAGTGCCCGTGTCACTGCAACAAGGCTCCGACGCAGCACCAACTGCGAAGGCGAATCAATTCGACGGAGTAAATCTGATCACAACCAATACCAGTGCGAACGATCTGCCGACCGGCGTCTTCGCATACACCTACGTCTTTTACTTCGATGATGGAGGCCCCGGCGTTGTTGATCAATTGGGCAGGCCCGTATCATTTGCGGGACAAATCATTGAAGCGGATATGGCGTTCACCCAGTCCTTCCCTTTCACGACTAGCCTGACCGCAAGCCAGAATCAAGTCGATCTTCAGTCGATTGCCACCCACGAGGCTGGCCACTTTCTCGGTATGGACCATGCCACTAACACGTCGTCAACAATGTTCTGGAGTACGATTCCTGGTTTTACTTATCAGCGGAACCTTACCAGCGATGACATCGCGGGAATCTCGACGCTGTATCCGCCGGCGACATTTACGGCAAAAGGAACGCTGACAGGAATGGTCCGAACGACTTCTAACGTTCCTGTATATGGAGCCATCGTCGTTGCCGTGAATACGAATGGCGTGCCTGTCGCAAGCACCCTTACCGACCCGAGCGGCACATACTCGATTCAGGGCCTCGATCCTGGTCCTTACACTGTTTACGCTGAGCCGCTCTCGGGACGGATTTCGCCGGGCAACATCGGCACACTTTCCAACGTTTATCCCGGTTCAACGGTGAATACCGGTTTCACCACCAGATACCACTAAGTACTGCTTTTCGTAATTACGGTAACGTACGGAGACGTGGATTCGAGGACCTTAGTTCAGCTATTCCCCGGCTAAGTTAGGCGGGGAATATTCGCGCTTATCCGAATACGATAGAGTAATTACGAAAAGCACTACTAAGCCGTCCGCTTAACGGCTGAACATCCTGGAAAAGAACGAGCGCTTCTGTTTCGCCGGCGATCCAAACGCGATCGGCGGCGACACTCGAAGCGCTTCGCCATTGATCACCGCTCGTGGATTATCTTCGACGAGCGCGCGCGCCTGATCGGGGCCGATCAATTCAGCAGCTGCATCGCGGCCCCGGCTGAGAATGGGGGGACGGCTTTTCGTTCGATGCGTATCGGTCGCGAGAAAATGCACACAATTGTGCCGGAGCAGGGTGTCGGCCGTCGTTTTCGCGGCGGAGCCGAACTCGCCGGTAACGGACATGGCAGTAACCTGGATGTATACACCGCGCTCGACGAACTTCGCGACAAGGGCCGGACTCACCTGTATCTGCGCATTCCGCTCGGGATGCACGAGAATCGGGCGGACGCCTTCGAGTAACAATTTGTAAAACAGCTCTTCGGCGCCGACGGGAATCGTAAGTTGGGGAAATTCGACGAGCATGTAATTTCCGGCGTTTATCTTCGTGACACGATTCTCGCGGGCTTGTTCCACGATCTCATGCGAGACGTGCACTTCATTACCGGGCAGGACCTTCAGACCGCTGGTGATCGCCTCATTCAGCCGGGAAACGCGGTCGAAGATTTCAGTTGGTTCCGGATTGGACGACAGTCCATTGAACATATGCGGTGTCGCAACCATGAACTCGATGCCATCCTTGAACGCGATGGCTGCCATCTCAACAGCTTCGTCCATGGAGCGCGCGCCATCGTCGATTTCGGGGAGAATGTGGGAATGGATGTCAATCACGAAAGTCAGCATAGCATGAAGGAAATGGCCGGGCGGCGCGGGGTTTCAGTATTGGTCTGAAGTGCGGCGTTAGCCGTTTGGAATCAACGTGAAAAACCGAGTACGCTCGGCATCCCCCCGTGGAAAATCGATTGTAGGGGCGGTCTATTACAGCGCGTCTTTCAATTGATTCCAGCCAAAGCGCGCGGTCAAAGACCGCGCCTGCAGTGGCGGGTTCCGGAGTTTTGCAACACCATCGTGTCAGGGGGAGCGCGTTATTTTCCAGCCAACTCAAACATGTCCAGCCAGACTTTTCCCTTCAACATGTTGTCGAACTTCCTCGAGGGAACACGGCGGAGCCGCACGGTAACGAGGTCGGAGCTGGCGGTAAATGGAATGGTAAATTGTTGCCAATATGTCGTGCCGACTTGTTTTTCCGACGCCTGGCCGTCAACCTCAATAAACATGCCTTCGTTAGTGGAAATCGCTTCCGTTTTCATCCAGAAGGAGAGGTTGTAACGATGTCCTTTCGTGGTGGGTATCCAATGCACCAGACCCGAATAATCCAGATTCTCTGTGCCATCAAAAGTGACCAGCCAGGACGCCAGCCCATCCTTAGCCGTTGTCGTATCACGGCGGGCTTCAGCATGGTCATTGGAGGCGAATCGCCAGTCGAAACCGCTGTTGTAGGGTTCCGTTTCGAAAGACGGGTTGAAGACTACGGGTAAAGAAGCAGACGGTGCCGGGAATGCAAACACATCCCACGCGTCCTGGGGTTTCCCGAACGCGACCAGGGATTCGATGTAGTTGAACCGGTCTTGCGGCCTGGTTTCAAAGGCCTTCAGTTTCGTCCAGGCTAGAGCAGCGCCACGCTCGCTTTTATGAGCGATAAAGTAATTGAGAGCGGTGAGGTCGGCGTCTTTGGTATTCGGAATATGCGTGGACATAATCCGATCCGGATCTTCGTAAAACCGCCAGACGAGATCCAGGACCTGCGTCAGGTAGGACACGTCCAGGTCCGCCGTTCGACGCAATTCGAAATCTGCGGCTTTCAGGTCGTTCAACCTTATATATAGGTTTGCTGCCGCCCAGTGGGTTTGAGCGTAATTAGGGTCGCGCTCCAGCGCGACTTTCATGGCGTAACGGCACCTTTCGACATTACCCTGCTGTTCGTAGTACTTCGACAACTCGAGCCAATGCATCGTGCGGTAGGGATTCAGTTCGACAGCTCTTTCATACTCTTCGCCGGCACGGGGAATATTCAGATATTGCGTCGAGTAGTTGTAAATCTGGGCGAGAACGAAGTGGTAATCGGCGTTTTCAGGATCGTATTTCGTCGCCTTTTCGTAGATGGCGGGATCAGGTGAGTTCGTCCTGGTAATCCAGGCAGCGAGAAACAGCCACCATGTGCGATAGACCAGAATCCCACAGGCAACCATTACCAGAGTGATGGCGAGCAATTTTCGCGGCCATGTATCGATCTGGACTTCCCAGCCTCTGATCAGCGGGCGGTGAGTGGCACCCATTTCAGATCTGGCGCGGGGCCTATGTATTCGGCACGGGGCCGAATCAGTCGATTGTTTGAATATTGCTCCAGGATATGAGCTGTCCAGCCGGACATCCGGCTGACAGCAAAGAATGGGGTAAACAGATCGATCGGCATGCCGCTGACGTAATAGGTACTGGCGGAATAGAAATCAACGTTGGGGTTCAGCTTCTTTTCCGCCTTGACGATCTCTTCAATCCGGACCGACATCTCGTACCATTTTGCTTGCCCGGCGCGCTCACATGCTTCTTTCGACATCCGTCGCAGGTGCGTTGCGCGTGGATCTTCAGTGTGATAAACGCGGTGGCCGAATCCGGGAATTTTTTTCTTCTGGGCGAACAGGTCACGCACAAACCCGTCGACTTTAGAAGGATCGTTGATCTGGAGGAGCATTCGCATGGCGGCTTCGTTGGCGCCTCCATGGAGCGGTCCCTTAAGTGCGCCAACGGCCGATGTGACGGAAGAATAGATGTCGGAGAGCGTCGCTGCGGTCACGCGTGCAGCAAATGTCGAGGCGTTCCACTCGTGATCTGCATGGAGAATGAGGGCAATGTCCAGCGCCTTCGTGATGGTTTCGTTAGGCGGCGTACCGTTCAGCATGTATGCGAAATTGGCAGCATGATTCAGATCGGCACGTGGCGCAACGACATCGTTGCCGCTTCGGATGCGATGAAACGCAGTTACAAGGGTGGCCGTCTGCGCCGTCAGACGGATGGCTTTGCGCAAATTCGCCTCGGGCGACATATCCTCCGCTTCAGCATCGTACATCGAAAGCATTGACACCGAAGTGCGGAGAACCTCCATCGGAAGCGCCTTCTTCGGCATCGCTTTCATCGCGTCGATGACTTGTTGCGGAACAGCGCGGCTGGCGGCCAGTTTCCTGGATGTGTCGGCCAGCCCGGCTGCATCAGGCAGCCGGCCAAACCAAAGCAGGTGACAGGTCTCTTCAAATGTCGAATTCGTGGCAAGCTCGTGAATGTTGTAGCCACGATAGGCAAGAATTCCCTTCAGCCCATCGATGTAACAGATTCCGGATTCCCCTGCAATGATGTCTTCTAGCCCAGCCTTCATAGTTCTCCGCGCGGTCGTCGTGTCTGTATTGTCTTTGTGTTCGTGCCACAAAAACACAAGCAAAGCATTTTAGTTATTTGACCAGCCACTTTCTACTTCGATTTCAGTACGGCGCCCGGCCTTCAGTTTGTCGGCAGCCGATGCCTGGTTCAAAGCAAGCTCGATAAAGCCGGTGCTTCCTTCGAACGCAAAGAATTCACCGGGGCCAGCTTCGGAAAAATTCGAATACAACCTGGTGATGGGTGGCAGGCCCGCAACACGGATTGTGAATTGGGCTCCGAGATCCTCCCGGCGAAGATTCGTAATGATGTTTCCGAACTTATCGATCCGAAGTATCGTCCCGGACACCTTGCCACCGTCGGCCTGCGCCTTCGGAAACGGACTCTTCACGAAATCCAGAATGAGGGGTCCAACTGAATCAATAGGAGCCCCTCGCACCAGATGTGCAGCGACGGGCGAAAAGATATCGCGTCCATGAAACGTATGGCTTACCGAACTGAGAAATAACCCGCGGTTCGTAATGTGGTAGACCTCACGGTCCAGGACAGCAGATAAGACGCCATTATCCGGGCCGACGAACAGTTGGCCATGTGCGGCAACGGCGATCGGCCGTCGGGCCGATCCCACGCCAGGATCGACGACGACGACGTGAACAGTCCCTTTGGCAAAATAGCGATAAGCGCTTTCAACAACAAACGCGCCTTCGAGCACGTCATAAGACTGAATGTCATGCGAAATATCTACGATCTGCGCATCAGGCGCGATTCCGAGGATCACGCCTTTCATTATGCCGACAAACGGATCGTGCAGGCCGAAGTCGGTGGTGAGCGTTATAATCATTTTGTCAGCGTCTGGCTTGTCAGCTCGGCGCCCGCGCAGGACTATGAAACGAGTCTATTTAGATAGTAACGCAACAACTCCAATGCGGCCAGAGGTCGTGGCGGCAATGATGCCGGTCTTCAGCGAGAATTTCGGCAATGCCTCATCGATCCACTGGTTCGGCCAGACCGCCAAGGCGCAGATCGATGACTCGCGAAAACATGTCGCGAAGCTCATTGGCGCGGAAACGGCGGAGATTGTGTTCGTGAGTGGCGGGACAGAGGCCGACAATTTCGCCATCCGAGGTATCGCCGCACTGAAGGGTGGCGGGCACATCATCACTTCCAGAATTGAACATCATGCGGTTATGCACACCTGCCGTGACCTGGAAAAGCAGGGATTCAACGTGACCTGGCTGCCCGTTGCGGGCGATGGACTTCTTGACCCGGATGACGTTCGGCGGGCACTGAGGCCGGACACCATACTGATCACGATCATGCATGCCAATAACGAGATTGGAACCATCGAGCCGATTGAGCAGATCGGGAAAATCGCCACCGAGGCTGATGTGTACTTCCATTCCGACGGCGTGCAGTCCACGGGCAAAATCCCGGTCGATGTCAAAAGACTTGGGGTCGATCTGTATTCCATGTCAGCGCACAAAATTCACGGGCCGAAAGGCGTGGGCGCCCTGTTCATCAAGAAAGGTGCGACGCTGAAACCGATGATGACGGGCGGGGGGCACGAACGAAACCGCCGCTCCGGAACCGAAAATGTTGCAGGTATTGCCGGTTTCGGCGAGGCAGCGAAGCTTGCGGCAACGGCCGATATGGGCCGTGTGCAGAACCTGAGAGATCGGCTCGAGCAGGAGCTCAAAGCACGTATCGAATCAATTCATGTGAATGCGGAAAAAGCTCCGAGGATCCCGAATACCTCCAACATCATGGTCGACTACGCTGAAGGCGAGGGCCTGGTGATTTCGCTCGATCTTAAAGGTGTGGCGGTATCGACAGGCTCCGCCTGCTCGTCCGGCTCGCTGGAACCGTCTCATGTGTTGACCGCAATCGGTAAAACGCCCGATGAAGCCCATGGCAGTCTGAGATTCAGTCTGAGTACCATGACGACGGAGCAGGACATCGATTACGTCGTCGAAGTGCTGCCGGGAATTGTAGAAAGATTGAGAGAGTTGTCGCCGTACTACAGGAAAGGAGCGGTGAGGTAGTTCAAGCCGCTCCGGCTGCAAGGTACACTGTGGAGTTCACCGATCACCATGCCCTACTCCGAAAAACTGCTCGACTATTTCCAGAACCCGCGATGTGTTGGCGAGATTGCAGACGCTCACGCTGTAGCCGAAGTATCCAACCCGGTGTGTGGCGACGTGATGAAGCTGTGGGTGAAGCTGGATAACGGCCGCATTCAAGACGCGAAATTCAAGGCTCAAGGCTGCAGTGCGTCGATCGCCACGAGTTCGTACGCAACCGAGATGATTATCGGCATGGACGTTCACCAGGCTCGAGCCATCACGAAGGAAGAAATCGCGGATGCGCTGGGCGGACTTCCGTCTTCGAAAATTCACTGTAGCGTCCTGGCGTCCGAGGCGATTCAGAAAGTTTTGAAGGGATTTTAACGGTGATTGCGGTTGCCATGAGCGGCGGGGTCGATTCATCCGCCACGGCTGTTCTTTTGAAACAACGAGGCGAAGAGATTGTCGGCCTCTCGATGCAGCTTTGGCGCGACAACGGGCGGTGCTGCTCGCTCGACGATCTGTGGGACGCCCGTCGAGTCGCCACTCAACTTGGCATTCCATACTACGTCCTGAACCTGGAAAAGGATTTTGAGAACACCGTCGTTGCTCCGTTCGTTGAAACGTATCTCAGGGGCGAAACACCAAGTCCCTGCATTCTCTGCAATAACTACGTCAAATTCCATCACCTCGTCGATAAAGCCGCCGGTATCGGTGCAGATCGCGTTGCGACCGGCCATTACGCGCGTGTGAGATTCGACGAGGCGTCAGGACGCTGGCTGCTGCTTCGAGGAAAGGACCGCAAAAAGGATCAATCCTATTTCTTGTTCGGCCTTACTCAGGATCAGCTTTCAAAGACATTATTCCCGCTCGGTGAACTGACAAAGCCGGAGGTGCGAGAGATCGCGCGCTGCGCCGGCTTGCCGACGTCCGAGAAGGCGGAATCGCAGGAAATCTGTTTCGTGGAAGGGCGATCGTATGCAGACTTCGTCGACGAATATGCCAGGCAAAGGGGACAGACCCCACGTCCCCCTGGCGAGATCGTGTCAGAAAACGGCGAGATCGTCGGCCAGCATCAGGGGATTCACAAGTTTACGGTCGGCCAACGGAAGGGCCTCATCGCGGCCGGCAAACCGCAATACGTGGTGAAGATCGAGCCCCATCTGAATCGTGTCGTGATTGGAGAAGACCCCGTGCGGCGGACTTTTGCCGTACGCGACGCCAATTGGATCGCGGTTGAGCACCTCTCGGAACCTCTCCGCTGCCAGGTCCAGATCCGGAATCGTTTCGAGCCGAAGCCGGCAGTCGTCACCGCGATCAATAACGAAGTCACGGTGGAATTCGATGAGCCGCAGCGCGCCATAACTCCAGGTCAGGGCGCCGTCTTTTATTGGGATGACGTCGTGGTCGGGGGCGGCTGGATCAAATAGCGCTCCTTCGATGCACAATTACTTCAACTACTTCACTGAGATCGAGCGCTTTTACCAGTCCAGGCGCGAAACATTTACCTTGTTATCCACGCTTGATTGGGTCCTGATCGAAGGCTGGAAAGAACAGGGGCTGCCGCTGGAAACCGTGCTCAAAGGCATCGATCGGGCATTCTCGCGCGCGAAGACTAAACGGAAGATCAACTCACTGGCCTACTGCGTGAAGGCAGTGGAAGAAGTCAGCGAGGAGCAGAAGGGGCTCGCCATCGCAGCGCCGCCGCTGCCGGATTTTCAAGAAGACGAAGTCACGACCTATGTCACAAAGTTGGCTGACGAGGTGGCAAAAGTTGACGAAGGCATGGCAGCCAGCGTCCGGGCCCTGGATGTGACAGACCTGAGGACGGCGGAACTGGTGCTGAGCGCCCTCGAAGAAAAGCTGATCGCGAAACTCAAGTTTATGGCAGACGATCGAACAATGATTGAGTTGAAAAGTGAAGTCGATCGAGAACTGGTCCCTTTTCGTGCGACCATGACGGCGCCGCAACTTGCGATGGTCGAGCAGCAGATGTGGCGGCGGAAGGTACTGGAAAGATTCAACGTGCCGCGGTTGAGTCTGTTTTATTTGATCTAATGAGGCGCGCTTCGCACGGACGTTGAACAGACCGCCCCGGCGCATACTCCCCGCCTGAGTCAGGCGGGGTGGCTGCGCCAAAGGCGCAGACGGGGCGGTCTGTTCAAAGTCCCGCACAGCGGCTCCTTGTAGATATCCGCGCGCAGCGTGCTCCTTTTCCTATGCTCTTAAAGATCGAAAAACTCGTTTACGGCGGCGATGGGCTGGCGCGCACGGATCAAGGCGTTGTCTTTGTTCCGCGCACAGCCCCCGGCGATACGGTTGAAGCAGAGATTGTTCAACGTAAGGCGGATTACTCGACGGCGCGCGTCACCAGGCTGCTCGAACCGTCTCCCGATCGCCAGGATCCCTACTGCTCGAACTACGAAACCGAAGGGTGTTGCCATTGGCAACACATCCGCTACGACAAACAGGTCGACTACAAGGAAACGATCATCCGTGAAAGCCTGAAACGGGTTGGCCATATCGACTGGAACGGCGAAATTCATCGCATCACCGGCCCCGATCGCAATTATCGCCTGCGCGCCACATTTCACGTTTTTGACGGCCGGCTGGGATTCGTGAACGGTCCGATTCGGGATTGTGCTTCGCTCGTTCCCGAGTTGAATCAATTCATTCCGACAGTGAATGCGGGCACCGCCACCGAGGTAGATGCGCTGAGCGCACCAGAGGTTGTTGCCAGCTTTCTCATGCCCAATGGCTCCGTCGAAAGATCAAAACGGGCGACGATCCAGGTGCAGGACATCCACTACCATGTAACGGCCGACACCTTCTTTCAGGCAAACCGTTTTTTACTCGCGCCGTTCATCAACGAGGTTGTTGAAAACGCAGGGACAGGCAACGTTCTGGAACTGTATTCCGGCGCCGGCTTCTTTTCGATCCCCCTGGCGCGGACCGCCAGAGAAGTGATTGCAATCGAATCCGACCGGGCCGCGATCAGGCAGGCACGCGCGACGGCCGAAGCCAACAAGGCGTGGTCGATCAGGTTCGTCGAGGGGCAAGTCGATGCCACCATTCAAACTTCTGACCTGAAGCCGGAAGTAGTAGTCCTCGATCCACCTCGCGCCGGATGCGGGCTGAAGACCGCTGAGCGAATTGCTGCTCTGAAACCCAAACGCGTTGTTTATGTCTCGTGCAACCCGGCAACATTTGCCCGCGAGGCATCAAAGTTCGGTGTGTTGAAGAAGCTGACACTGATCGATCAATTTCCGAACACGTATCACATCGAACTCGTCGGAGTGTTTGAAAGAGGGGATTAGCCACAAAAAGGCTTAGCGCGGCGACGCCGCAACCAAACAGCGGTAGTAACCTGAGACCACCGACGCAGCCGAAGTTCGTCATGAGATGTGAGGAACGCAGTCCCCGCCTAAGTTAGGCGGGGACTTCCCGATTTCTATGTCCTGACGAAAAATCAACTCGGACAAACACAAAAAACAAAAAAATGGTTTCCCATTTTTGTGCTTTTTGTGCCTTTTTGTGGCTGATTCCCTCTACAATGGATGCGCCCTTTGCCACTGACGAAAGGCCAAGCCAGTGGCGATTCCCCTCCTTGTCCTGATCCTCTGCAGCATTTTTCGATCGTGTCTGGAACCACCTCTTGCCCTGCCGGATCCTGGCGACTCGGCGGCTCGTGTTGTTGGCAAGTTGTCGCAGGCTCCCGAGTGGCGCGGCGTGGGCACTTATTTGGATCTCGAATTGCAAACTGTAGACGCGCAGCCCTACCGCGGACGGGCACGTCTTACAGAGTTTCTGAACGATTCGGAGCAACGCGGGTTATTCAACGCGTTAGATCTTGGCTCCGGTGATCGTGTAGAGATCGTGGTGAAGCTACATCGCCCGGGTGTGTACCAGGATCCGGGGGTGTTCGACTACCGGCGCCATCTGGAGCGACAAGGCATCTACTGGACCGGCACGATCCGGAACCCTCGCCTCATCACGGTTCTGGACCGGGGATGGCACACACCCGATCGAATCAAAAGTTGGATTCAGCGCAGGTTGGAAGCGCCATTTGCCGGGAGGCCGGAAATTGCCGGTTTGGTTCTCGGTATGGTTCTGGGCCGTAAGTACGGTCTTACGGCCGATATAGAACGACAGTTTCAGGCGGGGGGTCTGTACCACCTTGTCGTGGTCTCGGGCTTTAATCTCGCGGTTGTTGCGGGCACGGCCATGTGGCTGGCCCGGTTTATCCCATGGAAACGACGGACTCGACTTTTATTCGTTCTCGGATGCGCGCTGGCTTACGCCGCAGTGGCGGAGGGTGGAGCGCCCGTTTATCGAGCGGCCGTTGCCGTACTGCTGAGCATCACCGGCAGGTTGCTCGATCGCAGCAATTCCGCGCTCAATACAACTGCGGGAACGGCGTTCTTCCTTTTATTAATGGACCCGAGTTCCCTGGAAGATCCGAGCTTTCAAATGACGTTTGCAGCTGTGCTTGCCGTGCTCGCGCTCGGAGTTCCGGCCACCCAGTGGGCACTCGGATGGCTGCGGCAAGCTTTAAAGGACTTTGCAAACGAATCGAAGGACGGAGACTTTCCGATCGAAATCTCCGCCTGGCGTCTCTCGAAACGAATCTGGTGCGAGCTTCACGGCTTGCCGAACTGGGTCGTGAGGGTTCCGTACACCATCCTCCTCGTCGTTGGCGAAGCTTTGATCGTGTCGCTCTGCGTCGAGATGGTCTTTGCCGGTTTTATGGTGGAGTCGTTTCATCGGCTGTCGCCGATTTCGCCGTTCATCAACATTCCAGCGGGAATGGTCACGGCGATCGTGACTCCACTGTCGCTGCTGCTGGTCTTCCTCCCTGGACCGGCAGCAGCGTTCGATGCCTGGTTCATCACGAAGCTGCTGGATTTGCTTCTTGCAACCCTTCGTCTGGCTCTTCAAATCCCTTACGCCACCGTTCGCGTTCCTTCGCCTCCGGGTTGGCTTTGGATCTTTTACATCCTGGCTGCGACGGCGCTGCTTGTAGCCGTCCGATACCGCTGGAGGGCATTCTGCCTGGGGTGCATCACGGCAGTTACCGGTCTTCAGACGGCAATGATGTTCAAGGACTTTTCGCCGGCAGCGCCGCGCGTAGTTACGATGACGTTTCTGGACGTCGGCCAGGGCGATGCCAGTCTGATCGAGTTGCCTTCCGGCTATCGAATGCTGGTCGATGGGGGAGGGGTGTCGTCCGGCCGGTTCCTGGACCTCCGGGACGAGAGCACATTCTCGATCGGCGAAAGCGTCTTATCCCCATATTTATTTTCTCGGGGGATTCGAAAATTAGACGCAGTCGTCCTGACCCACGCCCATCATGACCACATGGACGGTCTGTTCGACATTATCGAGAATTTTCGCGTGGGCGAGTTCTGGCTGGGCCGTAATCCCATGAATTCACGATACAAAGATCTCATCGAGCGGTTACAGGCGAAACAAATTCCCATTCGCTGGGTCACAGCCGGACAGACGGTCGGGGCGTTCTCCGTTTTGCATCCGCCTCCGGCATGGACACCCAGAAAGAACGACCAGAACAACGATTCGGTGGTTTTGCTTCTGCGCTCAGGGTCCGCCACAGCTCTTCTGACCGGCGACATTGAAAGGAGCATTGTCGTACCGGATCGGGTCGACGTCCTGAAGGTACCCCACCATGGCAGCAAAGGGGTGAAAGTCCGACCGAAAGCTACAGTCCGCGTGATTTCCGTGGGCGCCAACAATCCCTTCGGACATCCACACGAGTCCGCCCTGCCGGCCCTGCGAACGGACCGGCTTGGGGCGATAACAGTAACCTTGGAAAGCCGCCCTTCGGTAAGTTTGACTGAAACACGCTGCTCGTGTAAGCTGGCTTTTCTTTTTAGGAGCCACTAACTCTCGAGACCTTAAAAATCTACGGATTAGTGGCTTTTGTGTTATGGGGGTGTTCTTGGGTTTCAGAGGTAAACATGTCCTGCTCGGGCTCGCGCTGGCGGCAGCTTCCTGTTCAGCTCCGGCCCCGAAAACGGTCAAGGTCAACCCGCCCCGCCCAATGCCGAACATC
Source organism: uncultured Acidobacteriota bacterium (assembly GCA_963738025.1). Classification (GTDB taxonomy): domain Bacteria; phylum Acidobacteriota; class Terriglobia; order 20CM-2-55-15; family 20CM-2-55-15; genus 20CM-2-55-15. The sequence goes on from CAVTWA010000031.1 coordinate 112,203, forward strand.
CAACCCCATCCGGAACCGGCCGTCATGCCCATTCCGACGGAGCTTCCTGAAATCAACTTTGACGACCCCGTTGATATGGCGATCATCGAGGCCCAACTGCGGTTTGAGAAGGGCCAGGACCTCTATAAGCAGGGCTCTCTCAAACGGGCGAAGGATGAGTTCAATGCCGCGATCGATCTGATCCTCGACACGGCAGCCAGTCACCCCAAGGAGCTTCGGCTGCAACGTGAATTGATGAATGTCGTCGCGAGGGTCAACGCCATCGAAGTCGCCGCCCTCCGCGAAGGGGACGGGTTGACAGACCAGACCGACCAGCCCGCAGCCATTGACGACCTCGAGCATGTAGAAACCTTCCCCACCCTGATCGATCCCAGGCTCAAGAAAACGGCCGAAGAAGAAGTAAAGGAGATTACCCACGACCTTCCGATCGAAATAAACGATCGAGTGCTGGGCTTCCTCGACTACTACGGGAACGGTCGGGGACGCGGCGCCATCGAAGTGGGACTGGAACGACTCGGCAAGTATCAGCCGATGATCGAGAAGATTCTCAAAGAGGAAGGCGTCCCGCTGGACCTTATATATCTGTGTCAGGCCGAAAGCGCTTTCGAGCCGCGGGCCCTGTCGCGCGCCGCCGCGAAAGGAATGTGGCAATTCATCTCCTCTCGGGGAAAAGAATACGGATTGCGCCAGACCTGGTGGATCGACGAACGCTCCGATCCGGAAAAGTCGACCCGGGCAGCGGCGCGGCATTTGAAAGATCTGTACCAGGAGTTTGGTGATTGGTATCTCGCCATGGCCGCTTACAACAGCGGCCCCCTGCGAGTGCAGCGTGCCCTGGAAAAAACTGGTGCCGATAACTTCTGGACGCTGGCCGAAAAGAAAGCCCTCCCAAAAGAAACGATCAATTACATCCCCAACATCCTGGCATTGACCATCATCGGCAAGAACCCGGAAAAATACGGCTTCAGCGTGGTCTCAGCATCGCCGGTGGAAACCGAGCGGGTGGCGGTGGACAAGGCGACGGATCTTCGGGTCATTGCCGACGCGATCGACCTACCCGTGGAAGAACTCAGGACGTTGAATGCCCACGTTCTGCGCTGGACGACGCCTCCGGACGACCCGGACTTCCAGTTAATCTTGCCGAAGGGCTACGCCAATCGTTTCAATGAGCAGATTTCATCGCTTCCCGAAAGCAAGCGTATCCTTTACCGCGAGCATGTCGTTCAGAAAGGCGAAACCCTCAGCGCAATCGCCAGAAAATATGCAACCTCGTCTGCGCAACTTATTGAAGCAAATAATCTTGGAAAGAATCCGGTGTTGAAGGCGGGCCGCTCGCTGGTGATCCCGATGAGCGCCGCCACGCCGCCTCAGCCGCAGCTGGTAGCCTCCAGAACCACACAGACTTCCGCCAGGAAGCCGGTCTCGAAGTCCGTCTCCTCGGCGCGCTCTCTGACGTACACCGTCCGCGCTGGTGACACTCTGGCCAAGATTGCCAGCCGGTATAACACCTCCGTCGAAAAGCTCAAGTCCTGGAACCACCTCACATCCACTCGCCTAGCCGTAGGCAAAAGGCTTATCATTGGCATAGATAAGACGGATGCGGCGAATTAAGGTCGGGTAATTCGGGGACGGTTGCCTGAATCACCTAAATTGCGTCAAATTTAGGTGATTCAGGCAACCGTCCCCGAATTACCCACCCGTTGATTTAGGGCATTACGTTTTGAGATTACGGGCGTCCAATTACCCGTAACCATGGAAGCTATATTGAAACGGGCCGCACAACGAGTACATGAATCGGAAGACGAGAAACTGCTCATCGAGCAGGCTCAAAGTGGTGATCGGGAAGCATTTGAGCAATTGGTCCGAAGGCATGACCGGGACATCCTGAGATTGGCGTTCCACATGCTGGGAAATCGCGAAGAGGCGCGTGAAGTTTTCCAAGAGACCTTTCTTAAGGCTTTTCGCTCGCTAAGCCGATTCAGATTTGAATCCAGTTTTTATACCTGGATCTATCGGATCGCAACCAACGTCAGCCTGGACCATCTCCGAAAGCGTCAGACTCTTAAAGAGGAGATTTCCTACGAGTCCGATACGGAATCGCATCCGGACCGGCCGGCGCTGAAGGACACCCTGGCAGCCACAACCTACTACAGCAATCCCGAACGCCGGCTCTATGGCAAAGAGGTTGGCGAAAAGATACAAGATGCATTAAAAACTCTTTCCGAAAAGGAGCGTCTTGTATTTGAATTAAGGCACTATCAAGGCCTAAGGCTGAAGATGATCGGGGAGATCATGGGAAGCACAGAAGAGACGGCAAAGAACTATCTCTTCAGAGCAACGCAAAAACTCAGAGCGTATTTAACGAACGTATGAATGTGAACTGCAGAGAGTATCAGCATCAAATCACTTTGCTCCTGTACGAGGAGCTTCCGGAAGGCGCGCGACCGGAGTTGGAGACTCATCTGCGTGAGTGCGCCGACTGTCAGGATGCGTACGAAACCGAGAAGGCCATGCATGCCTCGTTCGCTGAAGATACGGCGAGTTGGGACGTTCCATCGGACCTGCTCGTTGCATCGCGCAAAGGGCTAGCGGATGAACTGGACCGCCTCGAGAAGAAACGGTCCTGGTGGCGCATGCCGGCTTTCTCGGTGGTATTCACTCCGATGCGGCTGCTCGAATCGGCGGCATTGGTGGCGATGGGCCTGGCACTCGGCGTCTACGTCAGCAACCAGCAGGCGCGTATCACTCCTTCCCCCGCTTTAACCGCTCAAGACAACCAAACCTCCGCGATTCCGCAGAACGGAACCATTTCCAATCTGCAAGTCGTGAACTCCGACCCGGCCACCGGCCAGGTCGAACTGGCCGGTCAGGTTTCGCAGCCGATTCGTTTCCAGGGACGCACTCAGGATGGCACTGTGCGCCAGCTACTGTTCAATGCTCTTCGCGATGCGGAGAACCCGGGGTCGCGGCTGAAAGCAGTCGAGGTGTTATCGCAGACGGCGAAAGATGAGACGGTCGAAGAAGCGCTCATCAATGCTCTCGTCTATGACGATGATGCCGGTGTCCGTTCGCGTGCACTGGAAGGCCTCAAGCAATTTGCCGACGAGCAGCATGTTCGGGCCGCATTCATGCACACTCTGCAAAACGATAACGACGCAGGCATCCGGATTGGCGCGATCAACGCATTGCTGGAACGCAATGCAAAAGATCCGGAGCTGGGTGAAAAACTGCAAGAAGTCACGAAGCGTGACAGTAATCTTTACATCCGCAACAAGGTGCTGCAATTCGTAGGTTCCGGAAAATGATTGAAGTGTTTTGCCGCGGATGGCGCGGATCTGCGGCAACTCAGAGCTGCCGGTTGGCGATCCGTGTCATCCGCGGTTCTTTCGCAGTGATTCTGGTATGCAGCATTCCCGCAGCGTACGCCAAGTGTCCAGTCAATGAAAATACCACCCTCGTCGTGAGGGCGGAAACCGGCGATCTACAAGTGGAGACCAGCGGTCATGAGCCGGTCGTCGAAGTTCAGGCCGAGGGCGCGCAAATCCACGAGAGCTGCAGTAAAGACAAGGCCGAATACACCGGCAACGGCGCCCGGGTTTTGAAGATTACAACTCCGAAAGATATCGATCTCGACCTCCTGACACAGGGTGGAAATATCAACATCGGCGACGTTGATGGCAATGCGGTTCTCCGGACAAGCGGCGGTTCGGTCACCACCGGAAATATCCGCGGCAATGCCACCATTACAACGCAGGGCGGTCCCATCAAATCCGGCAACATCGGCGGTAATGCCATAATGCGGAGCCCGGGAACGATCGAAGTGAGCGACGTGGGCGGCAATGCCGAATTTCATACCACGGCAGGCAAAGTTACGGCGGGCAGTATCGGCGGCTCCATGACGAGGGCGGAAGCCGGCAGGACGATTTCAATCATCAAGGCCGGTGAAGTGCAAGCCACCACAAATGCCGGCGATATCTCGATCGGCGAGGCGTCCCGTATCAACGCCAAGAGCGGAGGCGGCCACATCACCACCCGCCGCGTGCGCGGACCATTTCAAGGCCATACCGAGCAAGGCGACATCCGGCTCGACAGCGCCGGTTCCTGGGTAGAAGCCTCCACCGGCCAGGGCAACATCCTGGTTCACATGGTGCCGGAAAACATCGATGGCGACTTGCACATGGACCTTCAAGCCGGCGTCGGCGATGTGACGGTTTACCTGCCGCAACGCATGCACGCATCAATCGACGCGACCGTGCAGCGGCCCGCATTCCAGTCGCAGCAGATCTTCTCGGAGTTTCCTTCTACCCGGCCCCCTCAAGGCCTGATTCCCAACAACAGATACTACACAGCGACGCACTCCGAATTCCTGTCCAACGGCGGGGGCAATATGGTTGTCCTGCATACGTCGTTGGGTAAGATCTCGATAAGGAAGAATTAATAAGCCACGAATTGAACGAATTGAACGAACCAGGTTCGTTTAATTCGTTCAATTCGTGGCTTATTTTTTCCCGCGTACAACCGCAATGCGCAGGAGCTTGGGATCTAAATAGGTCTGCGCCACCCGTTTCACATCGTCGGCGGTTACGCTCCGGATACGGGCGCTGAAGTCCTCAAGGCCGCCGCCGTAGATCGAGCGGGCATATTGAAGAACGCTGCCCAGCCGCGTCTGCATCCCGAGTTCATATTCGCCGATCGAATAGGCGATCGACTTTTTCAACTCTTCGGCAGTGACTCCATCGTTCCGCAGCCGCGCGATTTCCTTGTCCAGCGACTCCTTAACCTTCGCTTCGTTCTCAGGCGAAAAGGCGCTGTAGGTGTAAATTGCTCCGCCTTTGGCGAAGAACGCATTTTCAGTCCGCACCGTGTACGCGAGGCCCTGCTTTTCCCGGATCGTGTCAAAGAAGCGGCCGCCCAGACCGGAAACGATATTTTCCAGCACGATCAGGGCGTACCGGTCGTTTCCTGCTCGCGGCGCGCCGGGGAAACCGTAGACCAGAGCCGTTTGCTGACGCGACACGGTTTCGATGGTCTCACCCGTTTCCTGCTTTAAAGCTGGAGCCGGAAGCGAGGCGATCTCCCGATCATGTAAATCGGCGTTGGTAAGAGCGTCAGCCAAAGGGGCGACAAGGCCGGTTCCATTTGTATCTCCGGCTATGACGATCGTGGGCACCAGCTGTCGTTCGTTCGTCTTGAACCAGGACTCCAGATCTTCTTTTGTAATTGCCTTGAGAGAAGTCTCGGAGCCGAGGCTCGTGCGGGCATACGAGTGCTCCCCGAACAACGTCTGCTTGAAAAGGCTGACAGGATACGCAAAATTGTTCTCATGCAGTCGTTTGATGCGCGCGAATTGAAGAATCTTCTCCTTTTCGATGTCGTCGTCCTCGAAGCTCGGCTGCTGCAGGATCTGAATGAGGATGTCCAGCGCCTGATCGATTTTTCCACTCAGGCCCTCGACCAGGTAACCGAAAAAGTCAGGTTCATTGACAACCTGTATTCGCGCGCCAGCGTTCTCCAGGCGCCGGGCGATATCTTCAGAATTGAAGCGCTTGGTTCCACGAATCGCCGTGCGGAGCATCAGTTCTGTGATGCCGGCGTTCTTCTGCGATTCGTAGAGACGGCCGCCGGGATAAAACAATCCAAATGACACGAGGGGCAGACGACGATCTTCGACGATGTAGACTTCAGGCCCTCTCAGAATCGATCGCCGCGCGATGGGCTTGACCATGTCGAGCGTGATGCTCTGATCCGCTGCCGGTATCTCCGCAACGACCGGCAACTCTTGGATATCGCGAGGTTCGATGGCCGCCGCAACTTTATCGAGGACGGCACCACGATAGTCCGCAACAGAGAAATTGATCGTCCGCGGCATCGACTCCGGCAGATATTCGAAGGCCGACAAATTGTCCGACGTGAGGTACTTTTTCGCAACCCGGCCGACATCGTCGACGGAAACTTTCTGCACCGATCGCAAGTAGTCGAGCGACTTTTTCCAGTCACCGAGCGCTTCATAATACGCAAGATCCTGCGCAAAACCGTCGACCGTCTCGAGCGAGTGATAATGGTTCTGGGCGATCAACGCTTTCGCCCGCGCGAGCTGCTCTTTCGTAACGCCGTTCTTTTTGATGTTTTCGATTTCAGCGAGCGCGCCGATCTGCGCCTCGAGAGGCTTGGCAGTTTCGAGATCGATTTCGAAATAACCCAGATCCCGGAATGCGACTAAACCAGCGGAAGCGCTTGTAATCAACCCTTTGTCATCACGTAGAAATTGCGTCAGGACTGAGGCCCTACCTTCTGCGAGAATAGCCGCAAGCACCTCTAAAGCACGCGCGTCCGCCGTCAGGACGCCCGGTGTGTGAAATCCGAATGCGATGTGATCTTGCTCGACCGGACCCCGCTCCCAGTTGTAGCGCAACGCGGTCTGCTCGGCTTCTACGGGACCGGCGTCACGGTCGATCGGAGCATCGTCCGCCGGGATGTTGCCGTAAAGCTTCACGACCTCGGCGATGGTTTGCTCGATGTCGAGTTGGCCGGAAATCGAAAGAATAATGTTAGAAGGCCGGTAGTATTTCGTGACGTAGGCAACAATGTCGTCGCGTGTCAGCGCGCGCAAGCCGTCCGGCGTACCGATGCGCCACCTGCGCATCCGGTGTTGCTCGAACGCGGTGGCATAGAGTCTTTCGGACGCTACGGCCGACGGATTATCGAGCTTCCGGTTGTTCTCCTGTAAAACGACTTCGAGTTCTTTCTTTAATTCGGCCGCGTCGTAGGTTGAATTAAAGAGCGCGTCTGCCTGAATCTCGAGCGCCTTATTCATGTTTTCCGCCGGTACTTCCGTGTGGTAAACCGTGCGGTCGTAATAGGTATAAGCGTTCAGATATCCGCCGAGCGCCTGAGTCTCACGGGCGATGACACCGACCGGCCGTTTCGCGGTTCCCTTGAAAAACATGTGCTCGATGACGTGGGAAATACCGGAAATACGATCGTCTTCATCGAAATAGCCGGCTTTGACATAGGTTGTGATACTGGCGAGGGGTACGGCCAGCTGTTCATGAACGATGACAGTCAATCCATTCTTAAGGACAACCTTCGTGGTTTGTCCCTGGTCTTCTCGAAACGTATACGGTTCCACGATTTGCGCCGCCTGAAGAAAAAAAATAAGAGCTGCGGTCAACATATTTCTATTTTACGGGAGTGGTCATCGACATATGAGAGAAATACCCTCACCGCTCCTGGCGTTTCGAACGTTCCCAGGCGTTCAGCCCATTCGATAATCACTGCGGCCTCCGGGTCGTCAAAAATTTCTTCGAGACCGAGACCGTCAAGAATGCCGGCTTCGATCCGGTACAGGTCGATGTGATATACCTTCACGCGTCCGGCATACTGGTTGATCAGCGTGAAGGTCGGGCTGGTAACCTCATCGATATCCTGAACGCCAAATCCATCGGCCAACCCCTTCGAGAAGAGAGTTTTGCCGGCGCCGAGGTCGCCGAACAGCAGAATATGCGCCGGGAGTTTGAGGGTTGAAGCCAACTCCTTCGCGAACGTGTAGGTCTGTTCTTCCGATGTGGAAATCATCGACGATTGTGGAATTATGCCTGCCCTCTAAGATTCTCCCACGCTTTCGGCAGAAACCGCACGAGGTCCCTCGCCACCATGCTTTCTTCACCGTTCTCTTCCGCCGCGAGATCACCGGCAAGCCCGTGCAGGTAAACCGCGAGGCATAGCCGTTCGACGAAAGAGCCCAGGTGTTCTTGCGCCAGGACGCCTGTAATCATGCCTGTCAGAACATCCCCGGTACCAGCGGTTGCCATGCCGGGGTTGCCGGTCGGATTGACATACACGGAACCATCCGGCGACGCTACGATCGTCCGGAAGCCTTTCAGGACGACGTAAGCATTCCGGCGCTTTGCGAAATCGGAAGCGACCTCGATCCGATTGCCATTCACGTATTCAATGTCTTTGCCGATCAACCGGGCCATCTCACCTGGATGGGGCGTCAAGACCGCACCGCCGAGGTCTCCATCAAAATCGGCAAGCGCGTTCAAGCCATCCGCGTCGATCACCAGTTGTGTGCGGCATTCGGCCCCCACACGACGGACAAATGCGCTCGTCTCCGGCACCGTCGTCAACCCCGGGCCGATCGCGACAACGGTTTTATTTTTCGTCAACTGTAATACCGATTGATTCGCTATCGTGCCATCTTGTGTTTCACTCAATGCTTCCGTCATCAATTCCGGCATTGCCAGGGCGACCATGGGAAGCGCGCTCTCGGCAGTGGCCACGGTAACGAGCCCTGCCCCCGCGCGAAGCGCCGCCTCTCCAGCCATGGCGGCGGCGCCGCTTTTTCCACGGGAACCGGCGATGATCAGCACCCGCCCGTATGTTCCTTTGTTGCTGTCCGAGACGCGGACCGGCAGGTGGTGAGGCTCGATCAGATGCAGTTTGTATTCTTCGTTTTCGACGAGGTCGGTGGGATTCCCGATCTCTGCGAGAATGACATCGCCTGCATCGTCGCAATCCGGATAGAAGACGAGCGACGGTTTCAGGGCCGTGAACGTGACCGTCACGTCTGCATGAACGCCAGGCGATGGAACGTCCACGGCAACAATGTCGGCTCGCGGAAAATCTTCGGCCAGACTCTCGATAACAGCCCTGTAAAGTCCTTCAACGGGTTTCCGCGCCCCTGTGCCAAGCAGAGCATCGACGATGATGTCGGCGTCGAGCAGTTCGAGCCGTTCCTCGGCCCAATCGTGGTCATCTTTAATGATCGTTGGCGGATACCCGAGTCCTTTCAACATCTGAAAGTTGCTCTTCGCATCTCCCTTGAGCTCCTCCTCCGCGGCGAAAACAAAAACGAATGGGAAGCATCCCTTCTGGATGAGCTGCCGGGCGACGACCATGCCGTCGCCTCCGTTGTTTCCCTTTCCGCACAGAATGGCGATCGTGAGCCCGTCGAGGTTCTCAAATCGCTCTTCGAGGACCTCGACAACACGCATGCCGGCGTTCTCCATCAGGATGAGGCTCGGAATGCCATGCTTTTCAGAAGAGAGGCGATCGACCTCACGTAACTGCTCGGGTGTCAGAATCTTCATAGGACGAAGAGAGCACAACAGGCACAAGAGCACAAGATTCTTTATGCTAAGCTTTCCGCCTTATGCAACTCGCGCAGGTAAAAGAGCTGGAAAAGAAGTATCTGCTTGGAACCTACAGCCGCTATGAACTGCTGGCGGACCGCGGAAGCGGAGCCTACCTGATTGATAAAAAGAACAAACGGTATCTGGATCTCCTCGCCGGTATTGCTGTAAACGCGCTGGGCTACAATCATCCGCGGGTCAAGCAGGTTCTCCGAAAACAGATCAAAAGACCGATTCACGTATCGAACCTCATTTATCACGAATATCAGGGTCGCCTCGCCGAGAAGCTTTGCAAAATTTCAGGTCTCGACCGGGCGTTCTTTACCAACAGCGGCACCGAGTCGATTGAAGGTTGCCTGAAATTTGCCCGCGCCTTTGCGCGGCCGAAGTTTCGAGTTCTGTCGTTAGACCAGTCGTTTCACGGAAGGACCTTTGGCGCACTCTCCGCAACTGGCCAGAAGCAATATCGGGACCAATTCGAGCCGCTGGTGCCGGGATTCGAATTTGTGAAATTTGACGACATCGAAGACCTCCAGCGGAAACTTACCGACGATGTCTGCGCTGTTCTCATTGAAACAATCCAGGGCGAAGGAGGCGTGCGTCCGATATCGGAAAACTTTTATCGCGCGGCCCGTGAGCTCACCAGGAAAAAGGGCGCTGCCCTTATAGTGGACGAGATTCAATGCGGCTTAGGCCGGACCGGACAATGGTTCGCTTTCAATCGCTTCATATCAGCGAAAGATAAAGAAATGCTGCCGGACATGGTGGCGCTCGCGAAACCCCTCGGCCTGGGCATCCCTATGGGCGCGGTGATCTTAAACGAGAAAGTTTCCTCAGCGATTCAGGCTGGACAGCACGGAACGACATTTGGCGGAGGTCCGCTGGCCTGTCGTGCCAGTCTTGAGTATTTCAGGATCATTGAAGACGACAAGATCCTGCAGCGGGTACGAACGATCGGAGGGTATTTCAAATCGCGTCTCGCAGAGTTGAAGCACCTGCCTGTCGTCAAGGATGTTCGCGGAGAGGGACTGATGCTGGCTGTCGAGCTGGCAGTCCCGGGTAAAGAGGTCGTGAAGCAGATGCTGCAGGAAGGATTCATCATCAACTGCACACACGATACGGTGCTGCGGATGCTTCCGCCATTTATCATTACCGAGAAGCAGATTGATAAATTCGTTAAAACCCTGAAACGGGTGCTCGCTGCAAATTCGGGGACGGTTCCTGCAACCGTCGAATTTGCCCCCTGAAACATCTATGAGTGAAGCCAAAATCCTCAGTACACGGACCGCCTACAAAGGCGGTCACATTCAGGTCCGCGAGGACCGCGTGATCGAACCCGCAGGGCACGAATGTTCGCGCGAGATCGTTATCCATCCCGGAGCAGTCTGTATCGTTGCTCGTCCCACTCCCGAGGACGTCATTCTGATCAGGCAGTATCGGCACGCGACGGGGCATGAGCTGGTCGAAATCCCTGCCGGTACGCTGCACGAAGGAGAAGATCCCCGAGAGTGCGCGATCCGCGAACTGGAAGAGGAAGCCGGCTATCGCGCGGCAAGTATGGTCGAGCGCGGCCGTTTCTGGACGACGCCGGGCTTTACAACAGAGTTCATGTATCTGTACGAAGCAACGAACCTCACAAAAACTCAGATCAACCCCGATGAAGACGAGGTGATCGAGGTCGACATTGTTCCCCGCTCCAAAGCGCTTCAGATGATTGACGACGGTCAAATCCAGGATGCGAAGTCCATCCTCGGCCTGCTCCGCGTCCTGAAATAGAAAGATGCATCTGCCGCAATGGCGTAAGAACCAGATCGCGGTCACGATTTCCGGCTCCTTGATGAATTTCGGCTACACGCTCGTGATGTCGTTTCTGCCGATCTATGTCCGCGAGCTCGGCGTTCAATCGACGGGCGCAATCGCTTTATGGAGCGGTCTGATTCTCAGCGCCAGCCCGCTGATGGCATCCTTGATGGGTCCGTTGTGGGGACGGCTGGGAGACCGGCGCGGCATGAAGTTGATCGCAACGCGGGCCACGGCCGCAAATGCGGTGCTATGGTTCTCGATGGCATTCGCTCACAGTGTTCTGCAACTATTTGTGCTGAGGATCATTCTCGGAATCCTCGGCGGTTTCACAAATGTTGCTGTGGCTCTGGTGACGCAGCTGACCCCGAAAGAAAAGGTTCCCTCCGTTATCGGCACGCTTCAATCATGGCAGATCCTGAGCGCAGCAATCGGACCGCTCGCGGGAGGGATTCTCGCGACCTCGATCGGGATTCGAAATACGTTCATGTTCACCGGACTCGTGAACTTCGGCTCGCTCGTCAGTATCCTGTTGCTGTACCGCGACACGGATGCAGAGCTGTCTGTCGCGGCGCCCGATGAAAGTCCATCGGCAACCCGGTTCTGGCGTCGCCCGGAGTACTTCACCGCGCTGATGATCCTGTTTTTCGTGAATATGGCGGACCGGACCTTTGGACCGATCATTCCACTGTTCCTGGAGGAACTGGGCAGTCCTCGCGCCGGTCTGGAGATGCTCGCCGGTGTCTTAATTTCCGCAGCAGCTTTCGGGGAGGCATTCTCGGCCTGGCTATCTGGCCGGCTGGCGTCAAAGGTCACACTCCGACGGCTGATCATCGGCAGGCTGATCTTGAGTATTGTCGTTTTGATACCCATGATTGGCGTAGGCACTGTGGAACAATTTTCAATACTACGGGTCATGCTGGCCGTGCTGGCAGGCGGAACGCTGACGCTGGCGTTGAGCGCCGCCCATCACGTGATTCCGAACGAACATCGCGGAACGGGTTATGCACTACTCTCCGGAACAAGCATGTTAGGGGGCGCCGCAGGACCGATACTTGCCGGAGCGATTGCCGGCTTCAGCATTCGCGGCATATTCGTCGCTAATTCGCTGGTATATCTGCTGATGATCGGGTTCGTTTACCGCAACGTCCGCCACTAGCTTGACAATTTGTCAGAACCAGGCGCCCTGCCACCAGCTCAAATTGAGGATTGCGGACGCGCTGACCCTACCCTAATGTGGTCCGAGCATTTTGAGCCTTCGGGAGCAGGCCGATATGGGCGGAAATTACGACACAAACGCGTTCGGCGGAATGCCGGACATCGACGCTTTTGCCGAGCCTTACGAGGGATCGCCTGCCGTCGTCCTGGCGTATCAAGACAAGCTGCGGCTGTTGAAATCGATTGTGCTTCTGAAAAACATGTCCGAGCGCACGATCCAGGGCCTGGCGGAGTTTCTCAAGCCCCGCAAAGTTCCTGACGGTACTGTTGTCTTCGAAGAGGGCAGCCGCGGAATGAGCATGTATTTCGTCGCAAGCGGCCGGATCAGGATTTACAAGGAAACCGCCAGCGGCGCCACTAGGGAGTTGGCCGTCGTGGGCTCTGGTGATTTTTTCGGTGAGATGGCATTGGTCGATGAGGTTCCCCGCTCGGCCACCGCTGCAGCAAACGGTGCGTGCTTGCTTTTCGAACTCTATAGCGGAGATCTCACACGCTGGGTCAAGAATTCCGCTCCGCAAGCGGTACAGTTTTTCTCTGAACTCAGCCAGGTCCTCGCACGACGTCTGCGGAAGACGTCCAGAGAGCTGACGCTGCATTTCGATCTATCCAATCTCCTTGGAGACCATCGTAAGGCCGCGTCGGACTTTCTCCGCGAAGCTCTGGAACGCATCATTTCTCATCTTGAAGGACCATGGTCGGCGGCAGCATACTTCGCCGGCGACGCTTCAACCACCATCGTGGAGGCTGTTTCCACGAACGGCTATCGCTTCGACGACGCCAGAGCCGTTCTGGCTGCCGGAATGGACGACAAAGGTTCATGGGTGGATGACGAAACCTTTCGTGTTGCGCTGAACAGGGGCGGGATGACGCCGGGCAGCGTCGCCTTCCGCTCATTGACAGCTTTGACGCCGAGCGAACGGGACGACCTCACCCTGACTCTGACCTCCGCCTGCAGGCCCATGACCACGGGCCTGGAGATCATCGCGCTTCGCGCCTAGCGGGATTCGGATAAGCCACGAATTGAACGAATTCAATTCGTTAAATCGTTCAATTCGTGGCTTATCACCTCAGCGTTCCCCATGATAGTCTTCGTGCCAATTTCGCGCTTTATAGAATAGAGACCGAAACGCGCCTGGCATGAACCGAGAGGGCATATGAAATCGTTGAACCTGAAAAGATGTATTGTTTGCGTGGCGATCCTTTTAACATCCGCTTCTTTGGTCGCTGCTCCGGAAGAAACACTGACTAAGGAGCAAATGAAGGAGTTTCTTCTTAAAGCCAAAATCGTCAGCAGCACGCAAAGCCGCAAAGGCATTACCAACCCGTGGCATCTCGTGTTGAGCGACGGAAGTGTCACGCATGATGGATCTTTTCAGGCCATTGATGATCACAAACCCAGCATGCAGTTCGGTAATGGACAGACCGAAATCAATTTCGTCGATTCGTATAAATACAACATCGCAGCTTATGCGCTGGCCGAGATGCTTGGCATCGAGGACATGATGCCGGTCTATGTCGAACGCAAATGGAACGGGCAAGTGGGCTCTCTGAGCTGGTGGTTGCCCGTAAAAATGGACGAAGGCGAACGTCTGAAGAAAAAAATAGCAGCTCCCGACCCGGACGCCTGGAATAAGCAGATGTATCGAGTCCGCGTCTTCGACTCGCTGGTGTACGACACGGATGCGAATCTTACAAACGTGCTTATCGGCGAAGACTGGAAGATCTGGAGAGTGGATTTCAGCCGCGCTTTCCGGCTGTCCAAAGACGTTCAGGATCCAAAAGATCTCGTGCAATGCGACCGGCAACTGCTTGACAGACTCAAAGCTCTTGACTCCAAAGAGGTCCTGCAAAAGACCAAGGGCTTTCTCACGACATTGGAAGCGCAGTCCGTCATGGCGCGACGCGATAAGATCGTCGCCTATTTCGAAAAGCTCATCAGCCAGAAGGGGGCGAACAGCGTTCTTTATTGACCCGGAAAGCCGGGCCAAACTTATTTGTTCTTTACGCCTTTCACAGTTGCTTCCTCCATTAACCGGCAGGCCCGCGCCGGGTTGAATACGCCGCAGCTGCAGAAGCGGGCCATCGTCGTCGCTGCTTGTTCGGGAGAACGTCTTCCCTGCTTGACCCACTCCACAAGCTTCCGCACAAAATCAAACGACAGCATGCCGTGACCACACATCGTCGAAAGCTCCAGCGTCTGCCGGTCGGCCATCCTGTCGGTCTGGCCGAAAAATCCCAGCGAGTATTCGACACTGTGGCGTTCCAGTCCGGCACGCCGCGCACACTCCTGGACTCGATCCAGCGAGCCGCTGATGTTGATGGAAAGGCCGAGATCCGCATCGCGTAATTCCCTGACGAAGGCGACGACGTTATCGGGATTATCGAACACGGCGGACACCGTCGTCGGAGATGAGACACCCTGGAGGAGTTTGTCGTAATCGCGTTCGTCTTTGCGGCTCCAGTGCACGGTAGGATTCAACTCCTTCGACGGCCGGAAAATCGCGCCGTGGCTCGCATCACCCATGTTTACCGGATTGTATTTCCGCGCAATTTCCAGGAAATGCCGCTGCTTCTCAACCGCATTGCCGTCGTTAATACCGCGCGCCGGGATCGCAAAAACAATGTAATCATCGTTGAAGGCGTCGCCGTAGCGATGAAGCGTGTTCGTCATATCTTTGCGACTTTCATCTGTGTCCCAATCCTAAGTTCGTTTTTCCCCGTACAAATGAGAATCCTTCCTCAACGAGAACCTCATCCAGCGCACTGAATCCCTTCTCGCCGCAGCGAGTGGAAACGCCGACCGATACGACGGTTTCCAACGTCTTCGAAACTTCTTCGACGCGTTCAAGTACGGCCGGAACATTTTCCAGACATGTCTTGAACTCGACAATTGCCGAAAGGATCTTTTCGTTCAAGACGTCCTCGCGAAGCTGGCCGGTCCGTTTGTCGGTCATCATGTGCGTGATCGGATTCTTCTGTTCGAACTCGATACCGATGGCAGCGAGAGCTTTCGTCATTTTTTCGATGTCGCGGAACCGTACCCCTACCGTAGGCCGGCCGAACTCAACGACATACCCTACCTCTCCGATGCCAACACGGTTGGTCACATCGTTCGTTTTGACTTCCTCGGTACCCCGGCCATGAACGCCTGTGCTCTCATGTGTGACGACGGGATCGCTGAACGCGCGGCGGACCACACGCGGCCAGGAAAGTTCGTCCGGGGTTATGGCCGACGTCGGACAAACGTCGGGTTCAGGATCGAACCGGAGGCGGAACACTTTGAGCAACCGTCGAATGCCCCGAATCAGCGTCGGGTTCAGTTTTTCCATGCTCATCCCGCGGTAGCAGGTGTAACACTCGACGCATTCGTCGGCGTTGACCCACGCTCGGTTTTCGGCAGGATTGATCGAAATTGCACCCATTGGGCAAACCGGCACGCAATTTCCGCAACCCACACATTTTTGTCGGTCTATTTGCACGACGTTTTCTCCCCGGCCAAAAACTGCGTCCATGCTAGTATTTCGGATTTTGTATGCCAAGGAGGATTCTTAAATGAGTCGATCGGCATTAGCCGAAAAACATCCGTGGACACACCCCTGGTGGAAAGCGGACGGTGAGAATTTCTTTGTCATGGTTTTTATCGTCGCCATCCATCTTCTGACCATAATCGGACTGGTCTTGTTTCCACTTCCGGGATGGAAGGTATTCCTCAGCGCACTATTCATCGCATGCGCCGGTGGTCTCGGAACCACCGTGGGGTACCATCGGGCTTTGGCGCATCGAGCCGTAAAACTCAATCCTGTCGTTGAACAGATCCTCATTTTCTGCGCGTGCTTCAATGCATCAGGCGCCCCGAGCACATGGATCGCGAACCATCGCAACCACCACTCGAACGCCGACACCGTCGATGATGTCTCGAGCCCGCGGCACGGCGGCTTCTGGTGGGCTCACCTCCGGTGGCTTTACCAGTGGGAACCTTCGAGTATGAGAAAGTGGTGCCCGGACCTGATGCAAACGAGGTACACCTTCTGGGCCAAGGTCCAGACTCCGCTCGTCGTAATCTCGCTCTGTTTTGGCTACTTCCTCTTTGGCTGGGCCGGATTCTTCTGGCTCGGCGCTATCCGCTTGCTCTATTGCCTCCACATGCAATGTTTTGTGAATAGCCTCCTTCACCTGAAGCCAGGTTTACCGGACGGAGTCGATTCCAGCCAGAACATCTGGTGGCTGGGACCCTTGCAAGTCACAGCGTGGGGCGAAAACTGGCATGGCAATCATCACTCAAAGCCCGCTTCCGCATGTTTCAGTCGCCGCTGGTGGCAAGTGGATATCGGCTGGTATGTGATTCGAGGACTTGAGACCGTCGGGTTAGCCAGTAACGTCAGGCGCTGAAGAGGGCGCTTTAGTTCTGACCTCTCGGGCCGCGGCCTCTGCCTTGTCCTTGTCCGCCGCGCGCGCCGCCGCGGCCGCCGCCACCGCCTCCGAATCCCGCATATGGCGCCGGATGCACGATCAGTCTGTCCAGGAACAGGTCGATGGAGTGCGCCATGACCTCGACGGCGTCAAGCGCAGCGTTATCGAATGCGTGAGCGGCGCCCTGGATTAGAGTGAGCGACGAGGGCACTCCAGCGGCATTGAGCTTTTCGAAGAAGTCGATGCTTGACGACATTGGCACCGTCGTATCGGCCGTACCGTGAATGAAGATCGTCGGAGCGAAGCTCTTGCCAATGTATTTGGCCGGCGATGCGGCATCCATAACCTTCGTCCGCTCTTCCGCGCTGAGGGTTGTCGGGAACAGGCTCCCTGCGGCCTGGGTGCTCGCAAGCGGATAGACGCCGATACCGGCCTGGACGTTCGAGCTGATACCCGCGTTGCCGCCGTTACCTTCGAATTCGGCGACGCCGTTCGTTCCGGCCGCCAGCAGCGAGAGCATGCCCCCGGCGGAGTAGCCGGCTATCGCGATCTTGTCCGCATCGATTCCAATCTTCGCGGCGTTCGCGCGCACCCAGCGGATCGCCGCTTTCGTGTCATGGATTTGCGCCGGCCACAAACCCTGGCCCGTCAGGCGATAGTTCGCGGATATGTTGGTGTAGCCGAGACGCCCGAGCGCCCGCACATCGTTGACGATGTAACCGGCATTCTTGTTGCCGGTGAAAAAACCGCCACCAAAAAGATGAATGATTCCCATCCGTTTCGGCGTTACGCCCTCGGGCGGATGATAGACGTCGAGCAGAAGATCCATATCGCCGCCCTTGCCGAAGACAATGTCTTTATCCACTCGCAGGTCGCTGGTGTTCTGAGCCTGCGCCGCGAAGCCCGGAAGACTCGCCAGCGCAGGAGCCACCACGAGGGCGCCCGTCGCCTTTACAAAACCGCGTCTGTTGATCTGCTTCATTTGTCATTTCCTCCGTTTACGGCTTTCGCCGGGCAAGATAATAGTCCAGAAACATCGGTCAAACGAACCGATATCGTTTTTCCATAATTGATTCCATGACTGATGGGGCGATCGAATCCGAATATCGTGTTCTCTGGGATGTGCAAGCGCCATCCATCGGTGAGGGCGAGCGCTTGATCTACAAATGCCAGGTAAGAGGTCCAGCTGACGGCCCAACGAGATGGAGATTGTGTTTGAGCTTCCCAGCGTGTAGCTTCTCTAACTATGTCCATAAGAAATGGCGATAAATCCCGCTTTGGAAGGCAACGAAAAGATCAACTTAAGCGCCGGGAAAAAATCCGTACGCTTCGGAAGGCTCTGGAGAAATCCGCGCAGGCGAGTACGAAGACAGCGTCTCAATAGCAGGTCGCACCGTATTTCAGTCCCGACTCATTAGCGCGGTGGTGTCAGCGTAGATATAAGTAAAGGATTCCGCCAAAGGCAACGACACAGCCGAGCACGAATCGCCAGCTTTCCCTTACGGCTTTAAAGCTGAATTTTCCTTTAGTGCCTACGACTGTGACCATGTGGCTTATCTCCTGCCTACTATTTTAGTGAAAGCCGTCCGCTCTCCCGCTTTCTTTC
Source organism: uncultured Acidobacteriota bacterium (assembly GCA_963738025.1). Classification (GTDB taxonomy): domain Bacteria; phylum Acidobacteriota; class Terriglobia; order 20CM-2-55-15; family 20CM-2-55-15; genus 20CM-2-55-15. The sequence goes on from CAVTWA010000031.1 coordinate 130,371, forward strand.
TCCGCGCCGCTGACAGTTTCACGTTTCTTTTCCTTCGCCACTGCTGCTGACGGCACCGCCAGAATCATCTTTACCGCACTATTGAATCGTTCTAAGCGGTATTTCCAGGCAAGTCCGGTGGTGGCAGTTTGTTCATGGACGGATAAGCCACCTGTTGCATCGGCGACTTCGCTGCTCGCGACAAAACCTGGGATCCATAAATTGACAATGCGAATATTCCTCTGATAGTGTCGCCGCAACTATTTCCGTTTACAAATAAAGTCCGACAAGCGGGGCGGTACTGCGTCTTGGGGAGGAACTATGAGAGGTTTTCTTTTTGTAACGTGTCTCAGTGTTTGTCTCGTCGTTTCAAGGCCCTCATTCAGCCAGACAACGAATGCAACGGTCGGGGGGACCGTGTCGGATCCGACGGGGGCACTTATCCCCGGAGTCGAGGTCACCGCGAAAAACATCGGGACCGGCATTGCGAACACGGCGATCACGAACGAATCGGGAGCATATCAATTCGCCAGTCTCCAGACCGGAACCTATGAAGTCAGCGCCGTATTACCGGGTTTCCAGACTTCTACCTTCCACAATGTAACTCTCGGCGGTGCACAACAGGTTCGGTTGAACTTCACCTTAAAAGTCGGTGACGTTACCACGGTTGTCGAGGTGAGCACGCAAACCGATACGAGTCTTGCCACGACTTCGTCATCGATCGGAGGAGTCCTGCCGGAGGCACAGGTGCGTGAACTCCCGCAAGCCGACAGGAATGTCCTCAGCCTGCTGCGAGCGGTGGGCGGCGGAGTCGGGCCGACAGAGAATGCAATCGAAGGGTATTTTGCGGGAAGCCGGATCAGTGCCGTCAATGTCACACGCGACGGCTTTTCAGTTTCATCGGGACGCTACGATCAGGGAACGTTTGCGACCTCTTACACGAGCTCCGATCTGGTTGAAGAGGTCAAGATCCAGACTGCCACTGTCGATGCGGAAGCGACCCGTGGTTCCGGCCAGGTGGCCATGGTGACGCGCTCAGGAACCAACACCTACAAAGGATCAGCGTTCTGGAACAACCGCAACTCGATGCTTGATGCGAATAACTGGTTCAACAATTTCAATAACGCAAAATCCGATTGGCAGAACCGGAATCAATTCGGCGTTCGACTTGGCGGCCCGATAGTCAAGAACAAGACATTTTTCTTCTTCCTTATCGACGAACAGCGCTTCCTCGATAAGGAGAACTTCGTCGGAACGGTGCTTACCGATCAGGCGCGGCAAGGAATATTTCGATACTTCCCAGGTGTCGATGCCAGGAACGCCCTGCAGTTGAACGCCACCGTCGATCGCAACGGCAATCCCATTTTGAACGGTGCGCCGGCGACGCCGGCGTCGATCAATGTTTTCTCATACGACGCGAATCGGAAGGACTACGATCCGAGCGGTTACATCAAGAATGTTCTGCTGGCGCGCATGCCATCACCGAACGACTTCACTGTTGGTGATGGATTGAACACGGCTGGCATTCGTTTTACGCGTCGGTACTACGGGCTCGATGTAAATACCGGCGAAACATATGACACCAACAACAGGAATCAGCTCAACGTCCGGATCGACCACAACTTCAACACGGCCCACAAAGCCAGCTTTGTCTACACATATGAGAACGATTTCAACAACACGCTGACTGCCGGCATTGAGCAGTGGCCGAATGGCTACAATGGCAAGGCCCGGAAACGGCCTCAGTTGTACAGCTTCTCTTTCGTATCGACCCTGTCTTCGAATACCGTCAATGAACTCCGCATTGGATACCGCGGCCACGACATCGCGCAATGGGCGCCGTGGTACGTTGCACGGCAGCGCGACGTGGGCGGTCCGACAACGAGCGAGGCAAAAGAAGCGCTCAAGCTGCTGCCGCAGTACAACGGCATTCCGATGCAGGTTGTTCCCACGATCTTTCCTCAGGGTTTCATGCAATTCAACAGCGGCTTCGCCGCGACTCGCGGTTCATGGAGTCCATTGCTCACTTACGGCGATACGATCAGCTGGAACAAGGGTAAACACGCCTTTAAAGGCGGCGTCGAATTCCGCCGGGATCGGTCGGATGGCTGGAACGACAACAACTTCACACCGTTCGCCACAATAGGCGCCGGAAACTTCACGGCTCCCATCGACAACACAGTGACCGGATTGAGCGGCCTCACGTCCAACAACGGAACAACCGCCCGAAACATCCTTTACAACCTCTCCGGGTCGATCGACAACATCAAGGAAGGATTTGATCTGCGCAGCTCCCAGAAACCGGTGTTTCTGGGATATGCCGACGGCGTGAAACTGAAAGAGCGGGACTGGCACGACAATGAATTGACTGCTTTCTTTAAAGATGCCTGGAAGGTCACATCGAACCTTACGTTGAATCTGGGTGTGAAATGGGAATGGTACGGCGTTCCCTATGAAGCGAGAGGATTAGCGGGCCGCGTTGTGAACGGGATTCAGGGATTGTGCGGCATTGCCTGCGGCGCGCTGACCACAGTCGAGCTTGTTGGGAAGAACTCACCTCAGCCGGACAAAAAGCTTTACAACGATGACTGGAACAATTTCGGTCCAAGTATCGGTTTCAGCTACGCCCTGCATGGGTTGGGACGCAGCACCATCCTCCGAGCCGGCTATGGTGTCAATTTTGCCGGACGCCAGCTCGATGGTGTGCAGCAAGGCGGCGGGCTCGATTCAGGCGGAGGCACGCTACCCGGCCTTTCGGGCATCAGCGGCGGAAACGGTCTGACCTACACGCAGACATCGTATTGGAATCTGGCGAACGTGCAGCTACCGATGGCCCCGCAATTTGCCCCGCTCAGTCCGGTTCCCTTGACGGATACACGGCAGCTGCAAATGAACACCTACGATCCGAATCGGCACACACCGTATATACAGAATTTTACCTTCTCGATTCAGCGGGAACTGGCGAACGGGCTCGTCATGGACGTGTCGTACATTGGCAGCAAAGGCAGCGCGTTGTACGGTCTGCTCGAGCAAAACAACGTAAAGATGATCGACAATGGCTTCCTGAACGCCTTCAATGTCACCAGGTCTGGAAGCGACGCGCCGTTGTTTGACCAGATGTTTGCCGGAATCAACTTTCCCGGCATTGGAATCGTTGGTCAGGGAGGACTAACCGGCTCCGCGGCGCTGCGCCGGTACACAAACACGCGAGCGCTGCTGGCGAATGGCAGCGCCGGAGGTGTTGCCAGCTTCCTGAACAGCACGACCAATATTACGGGACAAGGCGGCGGCTTATTTCGCGGCAGAGAACCGGAAAATTTCTTCGTTTTCAATCCGCAGTTTGCCGGTGCTGGAATCAACGGCAATGCGACCAGTTCGACGTATCACTCGCTCGAAGTACAGGTCACCAGGCGCCTGTCGCACGGATTCACCAATCAGACCACGTATACCTGGAGCAAGTCTCTCGGTATTTCCGGTAATAACGACCTTGTCAGCACTCGCGATCCGAACAATCGTAATCTCGACCATGCGCCATTGAGTTACGACCGCCCGCATGTGTTTTCCAGCAGCGGAACATATAGTCTGCCTTTCGGGGCGAACGGCGCTTTGTTCCGGAGCACCCCGAACTGGATTCAGCGTGTCGTCGAACAATGGCAGGTTGGCGGCTTGATGCGTATCGCTTCCGGTGCGCCCCTGCAGTTCAGTGCGGGAGGATTAAGCAACGTCTTTCAAACAGCCAATAACACGGCGAATATTTTCGGTCCCATGCCGCAAGGCAAGATCACAAAGCTGACCAACGGCAGCCTTCCGACCTATTTTGCCGGGCTTGTCCAGAAGGCGGATCCAGCAGTGTCCGGAGTCACTGCGGTTAACACGCTGAGCACGGCTTTCACGAACCGGGCTATCTTTGATGCCAATGGCAATCTGCTCCTTGGCAATCCGGACCCGGGTAAGGTTGGCAATACAGGCCTCGGTATATTCCGCGGGCCGAAACGATTCGAGTTGGACGCCAATCTGGTCAAACGAGTGCGGATGGACGAAAAGCGTACGCTCGAATTCCGTGCCGATGTCGTGAATATCCTGAACCATCCGATTTTTAGCAATCCGGATACGAATATCAATTCGGCGACATTCGGACTTATCAGTTCCGTGGCGGGAGATGGCCGGCGATTTACGCTGGGAGCGCGGCTGAACTTTTAAGCTGGGAGTCCTCAGAACGTCGGTATGAGCCGCGTCGCAAGATATTTCTGACTGTCGTCAGGAATTGCGGGTGAAGGATTTGAATCTCCGACCTTTGGGTTATGAGGACGATTTCAACTTGCCTGTGTTCGACAAGGGGTAATTCCTATACGCTTTGCCTTTGTAGGTAGGACCTGGTCCGATTCATACAATACCAAAAACCGTGGAAGTTGGGTTGGCTCAGGCTTTTGTGATAAGAGAGGAGCGCAGGAGCGCTCTGATTATGGGCGTTCCGCTGCAAATCGTTGATCGAGCGACAGGTTGCACTCTATGAAGCAGTTCATTTCCGTAAGCGCTCTTCTGGTTCTGATTCTGATCGCCTCTCCGGCGGTGATGCAGACTGGCAGCCGTGGCGCAGGCGGATCAACATCGCGCGATGTTGAACACCTACTGCGTGACGTGCCACAACACGCGGCTGAAGACGGGTGGCATGGCGTTGGACGGCGGGGTGTTGGATCGTCTGAACCTCCAGTCCGCCGGCGGATGACGCGCAAGTCTGGGAGAAGGCGCTGCGCAAGCTGCGCGGGAATCAGATGCCGCCTCCGGGCAGTCCCCAGCCGCCGCAGAAGGATGTCGAGTCGTTCGTCGCCTGGATGGAGAACGCACTGGACTCAGCGGCGGGCGACGGGCAGCGAAAGGTCCGAAGGCCGGCTATGTGCCTGATCCAGCGCCTGAACCGCACCGAGTACGCCGCGTCGGTGAAAGCGCTGCGTGGGCGTGGACGTGAACCCGAAGGAGGTTCTGCCGCAGGACATCCAGGTGGAAGGCTTCGACAACATCGCGGACGCCTTGAGCGTATCTCCCGCCTTCCTCGAGCAGTACGTTACCGCGGCGCGGCACATCGCCCAGCTCGCCGTGGGCAATCCCAATCCTCGCGTTTCCAGCGTGAAGTACTCGATCGACGGCCAACCAGAATCCTGACGACCCTCCACCTCCAGGTACGCGGGGCGGCATAAAGTTCAAACACAACTTCCCGGCCGACGGCGAGTATCGAATCACCATCAATGACCTGACGGTGGGCCCGTACAGCAATGCCCTGGAGCGTGAGAACACGGTGGTCATCATGATTGATGGCCGGATCGTGTTTCGCAAGTCCATCGGCGGAGCGGCGGATCTATCTCTGGCCGATCGCAAGGCGGGCACCGGACGCGCTCAGGTCATGGAGCGTTTCTCAAAGATTCCTGTTCAGGTGAAAGCCGGCGTGCACGACGTTGTCGTGGCCTTCGTCGACCGCTCCCATGTGGAGACGAGCGAAAACCTCGAAAAGCTGCAAGCCTACGGCGGATTGACTGGCGGCGCGGCCGCCACCGACCGCATGGCCCATCTTCTCGACGGCGTCGTGGTTGCCGGACCGTTCAACCTACAGGCGTGTCGATGACTCCCAGCCGTGCACTGATCTTTGTCTGCGATCCCAACGCGGAGCGCAAGCGCGACGCGCAGCGCGAGCGCGATAGCGCGAAGCCTCAAGGAACTGCGCAGCCTCAAGTAAATGCCACCGGCGAGCCGGCCTGCGCCCGACAAATCACGGAAAACCTGGCGCGCCGGGCATTCCGGCGGCCGGTCACGACGGAAGATATGAACCGGCTCATGCCGTTCTATGAAGCGGAACGCCGTAACGGCGGAACGTTCGACCAGGGAATCGAGCAGACCGTGGCCGCCGTGCTGGCCAGTCCCCAGTTTCTGTATCGCAGCATTCGCGGGCCCCGCGAAGCGCAAGCCCGACAGGGTGCAGCCTTAAACAAGAGCGCCAAGCCCGAGACCGAGTTCGCTCTCACCGATCTGGAACTCGCCTCCCGGCTTTCCTTCTTCCTATGGAACACCGGCCCGGACGAGGAACTATTGACGCTCGCCTCAGCGAATGGATTGACCCGTCCCGGGGTTCGCGAAGCGCAAGCGCGACAGCGCGAAGCCTCAAATCTGGAGAAACAGGTGAGACGCATGCTCGCCGATCCCAGGGCCTCCAGCCTGGTCACCAGTTTCGCCATGAAGTGGCTGAATCTCACCACTCTGGATCAAATCGTCCCCGACCCGAAGCTGTTCCCCGCATTCGACGAGCAACTGCGGCACGATTTTTCGACGGAAGCGGAAGCCTTCATCGGCAGCCTCTTCTCGGAGGACCGAAGCGTTGTGGAACTCCTGACGGCCGACTATACATTCTTGAATGAGCGTCTGGCTCGCCACTACGGTATTTCCGGCGTCACCGGCGCGCAGTTCCGCAGGGTCTCGCTGAGCTCCGCTGGGCCTGCGAATTCACTAGAAGCGCGTTTCGGCCTGCTGGGCAAGGCTGCGGTGCAACTGCGGACCTCGTATGGCGACCGAACGTCTCCGGTATTGCGTGGAGCGTGGGTGCTCGATAAGCTGATGGGCACTCCGCCGACGCCTCCCCCGCCCGATACCGCTACCGACCTCTCACAAAAGGCGGGCGAACAGCCCAAGACGGTCCGGGCGAGGCTGGAGCAGCATCGCGACAAGGCGAGTTGCCGGATGTGCCACGGCGTGATCGATCCGACCGGGTTGGCTCTGGAAAATTTCGACGCGATCGGGCAATGGCGGACGATGGACAGCAGGCCAACGTTCCGATCGATGCCAGCACGGTGCTGCCGACGGGAGTCGCGATCAACGGTGTCGTGGAACTCCGCGCGCAACTGGTCGCGCGTCCGGAAGTGTTCGCGCGGACCGTGACGGAGAGATTGCTGATGTACGCGGTCAACCGCCAACTGGAATATTTCGATATGCCTCAAGTTCGTGCCATCGTTCGGGCAGCCGCAAAAGAAAACTACAAGCTGTCTTCGATCGTATTGGGAATCGTCAATAGCGACGCTTTCCGTAAGCAGGGTTCAGAAGCTGTTGCCACGGAGCGTGGGGGAACCGGCCAGAAGTGAGGAGGCCGCGAAGCGCTGTACCGCCGCGGAGTGCAAGCGCGATAGCGCGCCGTATTTAACTGAACTGCGCGAAGCGTGAGACCGATAGGGCGAACATCAGGTAAACGGTGGATCCGACGCTAAAGAAGTAGGAGATAACATGTTCATCACCAAGAAGCACATTCCTCGCAGAGCAGTTCTGAAGGCCGCCGGAGTCACGTTGGCGCTGCCGTTCCTGGATGCGATGGTGCCTGCCGCCACGGCTCTCGCCCAGACCGCGGCGGTTCCCAGGCTGCGGACAGGCTTCTTCTATATTCCTCACGGCGCGATCATGGGGAACACGTCGCATGGTCCGGAATTGGATAAGTGGACGCCGTCCGGGTCCGGCGCCGATTTCAAGCTCAGTCCGATCCTGGCATCGCTGGAGCCGTACAAGAAGTATGTTTCGTCTTTCGGGGGACTGGAGAATGCCGCCACGGCGGGTTCGGTTCATTCGTTTACTCCCGCCACATGGCTCAGCGCCACCCGTCCGGATACCGGCGCTCCCCGCGCGCATATGGCCACGACTCTCGATCAGGTGATCGCGAAAATCATCGGCCAGGAGACGCCTCTGCCATCGCTCGAAGTCGCCTCTGAAACCACCATGCAGTCTGCGGCGGGCAGCGGCGGATACTATTCCACTTTGTCGTTCCGCGACGCGGAATCGCCCTTGCCGATGGAGCCGAATCCGCGAAAGGTCTTTCTGCAGTTGTTCGGTGAGGGCGACACGCCGCAGGAGCGCGCGGCAATCAGCAAACGCACGAACAGCTTGCTGGATCTGATCCTGGATGGCACAAAGAGCCTGAAGGCCGACCTCGGGAACAGGGACAAGGCCGTTCTCGACGGATATCTCGAAAGCGTTCGCGAGATCGAGCGGCGTACACAGAAGGCGGGGGCGAAAGATCTCTCCGCGCTCAAAATTCCCGAAGCTCCCGTGGGGGAACTGGACTCCTTCCCCGAACAGGTGAAGTTGATGTTCGATTTGGTTGCCCTCGCTTATCAGGCGGACCTGACGCGTGTGGCTTCCTACATCATGGTCGCGGAAGGCACCATCCGGACTTACAACCACATCGGTGTTCCGGATTCCTTCCATCCCGTATCGCACCACGCCAACGATCTGGACGAGGATCAACAAGCTGGTCAAAATCCAGACGTGGCACCTCGAGCAGTTCGCGGCATTCGTCAAGAAGATGGCGGAAACACCCGACGGCCAGGGAACGCTGCTCGATCACTCGATCTTCATGTACGGATCGAACATGAGCAACAGCGATCGGCACGACAACTACCCGGAGCCGAACATATTGGTCGGTGGCGGCAACGGCAAGATGAAGCTCGGCGGCCAGCATATCGTGCTGCCGGGGCGCACCCCGATCGCGAATCTCCACCTGACGCTGCTTCAGAAGGTCGGGGTGGAGCGCGACAAGTTCGGCGACAGCACCGGCACGATCGCGGAGCGTATAGCTGAGTGCGCGGTCTATAAGAGTGAAGAATTTCTTTGCGGCTGAAAAATGCCTAAAGCATCGGAGGTTAGTGCTTGAATCGCAGAGAAGTATTGAAGTCGGCGCTGGCCGGAACGGTGGACGTTAAGCTTCCCGTCGTGCTTCAGTGCGACAAGGGGGCATTCGGCGGCGTCAGACGCCTGTCGGACAAGATGGCCGTCATGGATGGGGGCGGAAGCAATGTCTGTCGTGTTCCGGTGCAATGGACGGCCTCGTGCTGGTGGACAGCGGCGCTCCGAAGTCGGCGACCGAAGCGTCGTGCTCTGAAGACGTTCGTACCGAATGCGAAAGTCACCACACTCTTCAATACGCACTATCACGTGGATCAGACCGGCAACAATGAAATGTTCTCGGCGGCGGGCGCGAAAATCATCGCGCACAAGCGCACCCTGGAGTGGATGTCGTCCGACCACTGGGTTACGGCCGAAGACCGCTATGAAAAGGCCCGCCCGAAAGCCGCCCGTCCCACGCGAAACGTTTCTGACCACAGGTTCCCTGAAAGCGGGCGGCGAGCAGATCGACTACGGCTATCTGACCACTGGCCCACACGAACGGCGACATTTACGTCTTCTTCAGGAATGCGAATGTTCTTGCGGTGGGCGACGTCGCCTCGCCGCTGCGCGATCCGGCGCTCGATTATTTCACCGGCGCGTGGATCGGCGGCCGCGTGGATGCGATGGATATCCTCCTGAAGCTCGCGAACGAAGCAAACGCGAATCGTGCCCGCATACGGGCCCGTCATGTCGAAAGCGGAATTCAAGGCGGAGCGGGACATGATGGAAGAGGTTCGCGACCGCCTGTTCAAACAGGTTCGGGAAGGCGACGGCCCCAAGGACATGCTGGAGCAAGGCGTTCTGAAAGGCCTCGCGCGAACATGGAAAGATCCGTACAAGTTCCTGTATGACGCGGCCAAGGGTTGCTGGGCGCACCATGACAAACTGGACCCCAATGTCGTTTAGGGAGGCTGCGGAAACTCCCCTCCTGATACAGGAGGGGTGGCTTCCGAATCAACATGATTCGTGCCTGACCACCCCGCCCTTCGGGCACCCCTCCTTTCCAGGAGGGGAGTTTGTCTGTTAGTTATAGGCCATTGTTTTTTTAGGAGAGACAACGTGAAGCGTTTCATTCTTGCGTGTTTCTGTATGATCGCTGCCGTTGCGACCGGTTCTCGGTCAGTCCCAGGCGACAACCCAGCTGCGCAGCCTCAAGTAAAGATTCCCTCGCCGATCTCATTCAAGCCGGAAACCGCAAGGCGGCGCTCGACAGGATTCGCACCGGCGGGCGGATGTGAATGAAGCGCAGCCAGACGGCACCCGCCCGATCCACTGGGCGGTCTACCGGGTGGACTATGAGCTGATCGACGCGCTGATCGCGAAGAAGGCGAAAGTGGACGTCACGAATGAGTTCGGCTCCACCCCGCTCGCCGAAGCGGTCAAGCTGGCCGACGCCCGGATGGTGAAGATGCTGCTGGATGCCGGCGCGGGAGTCGAGGCGCGCGAATCAGGACGGCGAGACCGCTTTAATGCTGGCGATTAAAACGGGCGAACTGCCCATCGTCGAAATGCTGATCAAAGCCGGCGCCAAGGTAAACGCGGTTGAGAAGTTTCAAAACCAGACGCCTTTGATGTGGGCTGCCGCCGCGCCAAAAAATGCGGCCGAGATGATAAAGCTACTCCTTTCCAAAGGCGCCGACGTCAAGCCGCGCGCGCTATATACCGACTGGCCGAACCAGATTTCCTCCGAGCCTCGCGCTCAGTATCGTCCCGTCGGGGGACTTACCGCGCTGCTGTATGCCTCCCGCAACGGCTGCTATGACTGCGTCGAGGCGCTGATCGGTCCGGCGCCGATGTGAACGTGCCGACGCCGGAAGGCGTCACTCCGCTGATGGTCGCCTCGATAACGATCATAACGATGTCGCCAGACTGTTGTTGGATCGCGGAGCGAATCCGCATGTCGTCGGATTGGTGGGGACGCACGGCCCTCTACATCGTCATCGATAGAAAGGAATCCGTCGGCGGCGGGCGAGGTGGAGCGGGAGGCCGCGGAGGTGGTGCCTTGGAGGTGGTGGACGGGCTGCCGCAGCTCCTCGCAGCTCGGGTCCGGCTGTTTCCGGCCGCGAAGCGCAAGCGCGACAGCGCGAGGCCTCAAGTATGGACATCATCAACCGGCTGCTGGCCGCGGATGTCGATCCCAATCCGGAGCTCAATATGCATCGCCCCAGCCGGGGCGGCAATAGCGGACGCTTTGCGGACAGAACAATTGAACACGGGATGCACGCCTTTGTTTCGCGCAACCGAGGCCGGCGACATGGAAGTCATTCGAGCTCTTCTGGCCAAGGGCGCCAACCCCAACATCAACGCCATGGGTTTCACGCCATTCCTGGTGGCGGCCGGCGTTGATCCGGGTGGCCGGGGAGGCGGCGGTGCGCCGAATACCACGCTTCTGGATCTGATGATCCAACACGGCGCCGATGTGAATGCTCAGGTCACCGGCACGAGGACCTACTCCATGCGGATCTCCTACCATCCTCCTCCGGACAAAGAAGGTGACATCGGCTCTCCACGAAGCGGTGCAGGCGGGCCGGACGGACCTGGTTCGTTACCTTCTGGAGAAGGGAGCCAATCCCGAGCTCGTCGATGCCAACGGCAAGAAGCCGATCGATCTGGATCGGCGCTGGGCGGCGATGGCGGAGGACGAGGCCGAGGCGGAGCTCCGGCGCGCCGGTGCTTCCGCCTGCGAGCGCGGAGCCGGAGGTCGTGGCGGCGCTGGGGTGGAGGCGTCAGCCCGGCGACTGCAGCCGAGATTCGCGCGATGCTGCAAGACGCGGCGTCGAAGAAGTAATCTGCGAGGCACTGGCCTCTCAGAGCGGTTGCCGTGCGTCCCCTCATCTTTGAAAGCGTCAACATACTTGAAGAATCCTTCAGCGTTTTCAGCCGCAGAGCGGCGAAAGAATCTTTCGCCGCTCTGCGGCTTACGGCTGGCTGAAAATTGAAACCCACGGCCTTCGGCCGTGGCTATACTCTGACGCCGCTCCGCGGCTAAAAGCCCGGAGGATGAGTTCAGACGTTCACTTCCTTTACAATCCCGGTCGCATTGACGGAGAATGAGCCTACCAAACCGGTCTTAATAGGGAGGTTTTTATGAAAGAACGCATTTGCGCTGTGTTGATGACAGGCGCGTTTGTCTTGGGCGCTGCAGTCGCGGGATGGGCGCACCACTCGTTTGCGGCCGCGTATGACACGACCAAATCGATAACCGTGCAGGGAACAATCGTTCAGGTCCGGTTGACAAATCCTCATTCGTGGTTTTTCGTGGATGTGAAGGATGCCAGCACCGGCCAGGTCAGCCGGTGGTCCTTCGAAGCGGGGACGCCGAGCGGCATGATCCGCAACGGATTCAAGGCAACGGAATTCAAGACCGGAACGCCGGTAACGATCAAAGCCTTCCATGCCAGAGATGCTGCCCAGAACGCCGGTATGGTGCAGCAAATCATCATGACGGACGGAAAAACCTACGGTATGTTCGGCCCCCAGGAGAACGCCACACGGTGATCTCTTGAACAGCATCACAGCTTTTCCACGGAGAGTAGAGATATGAAGCGTATTTGGATTTCAGCGACTGTGGCGGGAGCGTTGCTCGCCTCTCTGGCGCCGGTCACACTCAATGCCCAACAGAGAGGGAATGCTTCGGTTGCCACTCCGGCAACCACAAACCGGCCTGCAGAACCCGCGCCGAAACTGGCAGACGGACACCCGGACTTGTCCGGCGTATGGTGGACGGGAGGCGACGTCGGCGGCCGAGGCTACAACAGCTCACGCCCGGGAGGACGCGGCGGGCCGGCACCGCAGACATTTACCGGCCTCTATAATGCCGCAGCCGCGGAGGCAGCCAAGAAACTGAGCGACAAAGACGACCCGACACTCAAGTGCACGCCGACGGCGTTCGGCACATTGAATGTCAGCATGTTCGACGTCGGCGCCGTCGGACAGATCGTATCGACGCCGAAGTTCGTCGTCATGCTGACGGAGACTTTCCACGGCTATCGGCTGGTTCCTACCGATGGCCGCCCGCATCGTGAGGATGTCCCTCCGTCATACCGGGGAGAGTCGGTCGGTCATTGGGAAGGTGATGTGTTCGTGGTCGATACCAGAAATTTCACCGATGATACATGGATGTCCGCAGAAGGCAGGGTGTCGCCCCATTCCGACGAGCTGCACCTTGTCGAGCGATACCACAGGGTGGACAAGAACACGCTGGAAATCGAGGCGACAGTTACCGATCCGAAAATGTTGACCGCTCCCTGGGTTGTTCCGAAGCAGACCCTCGTACTGGCGCCTTTCGATCAGATCATTCCTTTGATTTGCTCAGGCGTGGAGACGGGAGCGCTTATGGATGCCGCAGCGAAACAAAAGAAATAATGATGGAAGGGCTTTGAATTCCGGGACGGTGTGCTGAATCACCTGAATTGCGTTTCAAATTCAGGCGATTCAGCACACCCTCCCAGACGCGACTTCGTACGGTTTTTCAAAGTTCGTCCAAAACAGGAGAAGAAGGCATTTCATGAGGAGCAAAATCATTTCAGTTGGTGCGATAGTCCTGTTGGCCCTGAGTCCAGCATGGGCCGCAGACATAGCAGGGAAATGGGTCGCACACGTTCCGGGAGCAGGAGGGCAAGGCGACAGCGATATTACGTTGGTTTTTAAGGTGGACGGCGAGAAATTGACAGGGACTATAAACAACACACAGGCGCCAGGTGATGTTGAACTTAACGATGGCAAAGTCAGCGGGGACGAGATCTCCTTCTCCCTCATACGCAAAATCGGGAATAACGATATGAAAGTAGTCTGGAACGGGAAGATCTCCGGGGACGAAATCAAATTCACCCGTACTGCGCAGGGAGGAGCCGGCGGAGCTGCGACAGAGATCATCGCCAGGAAAGAGAAGTAGGAACCGCTCACGAATCAGCCACTGTAGGCGCGGTCTATGACCGCGCGCTTAGCTGCAATCAACGAAATACGCGCGGTCATAGACCGCGCCTGCAATCGAAAATTCATTCACACAGCATCAACCATCCGCCCGGAAGAGAGCTTCAGTACAGCTTAAATTTATCAGACCCAATCGGCGTCCGGTTGTCCGGTACGTCGGAGATGAGCTGCATAACGTGGGTCTTTTCGAAGGTTCTGAACATCGGCATCCGGGGAGAGCCAATCCAGCCGTTCTGGGCGCGGGTGCCGGGCTTGAGCAGTTCGAACGCGAGGTCTATTTCAGCGAGCGCGGAATGAACGAATGCCGCAGGTATTGGACGTACTCGGTTTGCGCGCGAGTTTCCACTTCGCCAAGGCAGGCCCGGGCTTCCTCGATGCGTCCGGAGCGAGCGAGCGCCCAGGCGTAATAACTGAGGTAGAAGGGGTCGCGGCCCTCCACATCGCTGCTTGCTGTACGGGATTGAAACGGCAACACCGCGATCCGGAAAGTGGCTCTCTTCGGAAACGGACAATCTGGTAGACGACGTCTTAGGCTTCGCTCCTGAAGCGCCGGACTCCCTGTCCGCCGATGAACCTTCAGTTCGATGACGATTTCCTGCGCGGTTTAGCCATGGCGCCCTGAGTCTAGCCGAAACGAATCGAAATCAGCAGAGCTGCAGATGCAGAACATTTCGTCCTGACGAACAATGCCGATCAGCGATCGCAGCTGGCGGGCGAGATCGCCGCTGGCGGCGATGGGTCAATTTCTTGATTTGCCCAAAGACATTTATCACCCTATGCTTTTTTGTGTTCCTGCTTTTTCCTGTTTCACGAAAGCCTGTATGCTGCACAAATGCTCGTTTTCAGATGTTACGCAACGCTTGTCGCTGCAGCTGTTATTGTTTTCGCTGCATCAACTCACCTGGGCGCTCAATGGGTGAAGTATCCCACCGCGGGAGCGCCGCGGAATGCCGACGGCAGTGTGGATATGTCGGCTGCCACACCACGGATGGCGGATGGCAAGCCCGACCTTTCCGGAACCTGGACCAGTGACGAAGTCGATCCGCGCCGGCCGGGCGTTCCGCCGAATCCTCATGACGCCACGACGTCGCGCCGCATGATTAATCTCGGCGTCGATCTTCCCGGAGGATTGCCCTATCAACCCTGCAGACGACCCCAAGGCTTACACGAAGCCATGGACTGTCATGATCAAGGAACGCCTCATCATCGACACAGAATTGATGGAAGAAGTCTGCCTGGAAAATGAGCGGTCCCTGCAGCACATGAAGTAATTTCGTGTGGTTAAGAAATTCTCAGGGTCTTCTTAAGTACCATTTAGGAACGCCGGTTTCCCCGTTCCCCTAATCTCACATCAATAACGATGGACTGAGGAGAGGAGAACATTATGAAATCGAGCTTGGCTTTACCGCTGTTGCTGGCAATGACATTCGTTCCGATTCTTGCAGGCTGCAAAACCACGGACACCGTTGCCGCCGATTCAACTTCGACAAGCCGGGGGGAACGGGGCCGCTACCTCGTGACGGCGATCGGATGCAACGACTGTCACACGCCATTGAAGATGACGGAACGGGGGCCGGAGCCGGATAGGACACGCATGCTTTCCGGACACCCATCGGGGTTGGAGATGCCGCGTCCGCCGAAACTGGGT
This sequence comes from uncultured Acidobacteriota bacterium, assembly GCA_963738025.1. Classification (GTDB taxonomy): domain Bacteria; phylum Acidobacteriota; class Terriglobia; order 20CM-2-55-15; family 20CM-2-55-15; genus 20CM-2-55-15. Next base: position 145,621 of record CAVTWA010000031.1, read on the forward strand.
AACGGACCCTGGGCGTCGGCCGGGGCGGCCACGAATACTGCCTTTGCGGGACCCTGGGGCGTCACCTTCGCAGCGAATCTCACTCCGGATCAGAATTCCGGACTCGGGATCTGGACAGAAGACATGTTCGTCCGTGCGCTGCGTACTGGCCGCCACATGGGAACATCCCGGCAGATCATGCCACCCATGCCGTGGACGGCTTTCAAAAACTTGACCGACGAAGATCTCAAAGCGATCTACGCTTATCTTCGAACCATACCGCCGGTCAGTAACCATGTTCCGGATTATCTCGAACCACGCGAAGTCGAGACCCGGCTGCAATAGGACATCGAGTCCTGCTATCATTCGGGGCGAGATGGCTGTCCATGATCTCGCTCCGCCACTTCTCGATGAAGCCAGCGCCGGTTTCATCGAGAGCGGCATAGCGATCTATGCTTCTTCCCGCACGGACGGGAACATCCCGGTAATGGGCCGTGCCGAAGGTTGCCGCGTGTCGGCCGACAGGCGAACGGTCACGCTGCTGTTCTCGACAGCGAGCGTTTCAGAACTACTCGGCGAACTTCGCAAAAACGGCCAGATCGCCGCCGTTTTCAGCCAGCCCGGCACCTTGCAAACGATTCAGCTTAAAGGAAACGATGCGGCCCTCGTGTCTCCCCAGAAGAGTGATGTCAAACTCATCGAACGGCATTGCGAAGCATTCGTAGCCGGCGTTTGCCCGCTCGGTTACAGCGAGCCGCTCGTACGCGCTTTCATGTGGTTCGATCCTGCGGATATAAGCGGGGTGAGCTTCACACCGCGAGAAGCCTTCGTTCAAACGCCCGGGCCGCGGGCCGGCGAGCCCCTGAAAGGTGGAGTCCGTGCTCACCCTGGATAGCATCCGAAACTGCCTGGAGGGCGCAATACCGAGTTCGGTGGCCACGTGTGCGGCGGACGGAACACCCAACCTCACGCTTGTGTCGCAAGTCCACTACGTGGATGAGTCTCATGTTGCACTCTCGTTTCAATTCTTCAACAAGACGCATCAGAACGTGCTTGCGAATCCCCGCGTGGCCGCCACAGTGATTGATCCGGAAACTGCGGCGCAGTATCGGCTCGACCTCCAATACGAGCGGACGGAAACGGCCGGGCCGGTTTTTGAAAGCATGAAAGCGAAACTGGCGGGAATTGCATCACACACGGGGATGAGCGGCATTTTCCGTCTGCAGGGCTCGGATATTTACAAGCTATTGGACGTTACCGCCGTGCCCTGCCGGCCGCTCCCGCTCATGGTTCGTAAACGCAACCTGCTGTCGGCCGTACGCTCCTGCGCCGCCGCTCTGAACCAGAGCTCAGACCTGGCCGCGCTGCTCGATGGCGCTCTGGCCAGCCTGGAGGCGCATTTCGAAATCAGGCATTCGATGATCCTGATGCTGGATCGTGCAGGAAGGCGGCTTTATACGGTAGCGAGCCGAGGCTATCGTCAATCGGGCGTCGGATCAGAAATCGCCATCGGATGCGGAGTCGTCGGTGTCGCGGCCGAGCAACGCGTGCCCATCCGCATCACCCACATGACTGCAGAATATTCCTATAGCCGGGCGATGCGCGACAGCGTCGAGAGAGAAGGAATGGGCGGAAACCTGGAAACCGCCATTCCGCTGCCGGGTCTGCAGGAGTCGCGAAGCCAGATGGCGGCTCCCATCTCCTCCGGGGCCGATATCCTCGGGGTCTTGTATGTGGAAAGCCCGCAAGATATGCGCTTCAACTATGACGAAGAAGATGCGCTGGTCGCATTGGCCGCTCAGCTGGGCACTGCCATTCACGCGCTGCAACAGGCGGCTGAAACCCACGAGCCATCGCCGCCTCCGGTTCCTGCCGGCACGACGGTCAGCGGTAAAACGGCGACCGTGCGGCACTACAAAGCGGACGACAGCATCTTCATCGACGACGACTACTTAATCAAAGGCGTTGCCGGGGCCATTTTCTGGAAGCTGCTTCGCGACTATAACGGAGACCGGCGGACGGATTTCACCAACAAGGAATTGCGGTTGGATTCAACACTCGGGCTGCCCGACATCACGGACAATCTGGAAGCCCGTCTGATCCTCCTGCAACGCCGGCTCTTCGAACGCCGCGCCCCGCAGCTCATCGAAAAAACGGGACGCGGCCGTTTCCGGCTGGAAGTCAGCCGGCCCTTCACGCTAGTTGAAATGTGAAACGGGCTCGGGCGCCCCTGCCTGCTGACCCGCTTCGATCGCAGCCCGCTCGCGGCGTGAAACATTGGGCAGAATCCAGCGAAGAGCGACCGCCATCTCCCCGGGATCCAGCGAGCCCAGAATTTCCGCGTGGATGGCATGTAATTCGGCGTCCGTGTAAAGCGACCATAACGTTTCATTGTTGTCGTGCTCTTCCACCTGCATGTGCTGAAAATTGTCGGCAACAAATAACGCCAGGGATCGGTAAAGATCCAGGATTTTCACTTCGAGCTCCGCTCCCGCCGCTCTCTCGATTGCGCGAAGCCTGGCTTCGATCTGTTCCAGGGCCTCTTCGTGCTGAACGTGTTCATTCGCGGTCACACACGCGGATCCGCGGCGCCGCGCCTCCATTGCGGTGTGCAGGAACTGATTCTCCGTGAAGAGATGGGCGCGGCAAATATCGAGCAAGGCCCGCACCTGCGCAACTCCAGCCGCAACTTCAAGAGAATCCATCGCATCAATACGGCCGACGGTTGTGAGGACATCCGCCATGAAGGCGCGCAATCCTTTGTGCACGTGAAGGTATATGTCGAATCGATTATTCATGCTCTCTCCTTTAGGTCGATCATGAGGAGAGTCTAGGTGGTCTGGAAAAAGCGCGTTCCTAAATGCTGCTTAAAGGTTTGCTAAGAATTTCTTAACTGCGAATTACCCCAAAAAGCCCGCATGACATTCCTCAGGACCGTCCTGTGTCGAACGGACTAAAGGCGGATCCTCATTTCGAGGGTCCGCGAGCTACTGATTCAGGATTACTTACGATTCAATAAATGATAAATCTCGTGGAAGATCTCAGAAGATGTGGGGACAGACACCGAATTCCCGCTGTCGAATTCGGTGTCTGTCCCCAATTACTCCGCGTGGGAGGCCGTCCATGTCGTTCCGTACATTCGCCCTTGTGGCCGCGCTGCTGCTTGCGACACAAAGCATCTTTGCCGCCAACATTACCGCCAGGGATTGGGGCACGACCTCAAAAGGAGAGAAGGTCCAGCTCTTCACCCTCAAAACCGGTGTACGGCGCGGCCTGGTGGTTGAGATCAGCAATTTCGGCGGCGTGGTGGTCCGCCTGATGGCGCCCGACCGCGAAGGCGTGTTGCGCGATGTCGTGCTGGGTTATGACAGCTTCCCGGAGTACGAGAAGGGTGGGGTCTACAGCGCTCTGATCGGGCCTTACGCCAATCGCTTGTCCCAAAGTTTCAAGCTGAACGGCCAGACCATCACCCAGCCGGCCCCGGCCCTGCGCGGCGGCGGCCGCGGCGGTCTGATTCTTCATTCCGGCGCCATCGGATTTCAGAAACGGGTGTGGGACGCGGCAATGCATGACGGGCGCGAGCCCAGCCTTGAACTCACCATCAAGGATTCCGACGGCACCGGAGGCCTGCCCGGCAATGTTACCGTCACCGTCACCTATACGGTGCGGCGCAACAATACCCTCGTGATCGATTACCGCGGCATCACCGACAAGCCCACAGTGCTCAACCTCACCAATCATTTCTATTTCGACCTCAAGGGCGAGGGGCCGGGTCCCGTCGACAATGAAATCGTCACCCTCTATGCCCACCGCTACACCGCCGATTTTTTCACTGACGAGGTCAGCCGCGTCGACGGCACGGCGTTCGACTTTACCAAGCCGGCGCGGCTGGGCGACCGCTTCGCCATGCTGCAGGGGGCGCCCGGCTTCGACACCAATATGGTGATCGACGGCGTGGCGGGACAATTGCGGCCGGCTGCCCGGATCGATGATCCCGACAGCGGCATCGTCATGGCGGTGTTCACCACCCAGCCGGCCTACCAATTCTATACGGACAATATAGCGAACACGGTTAACGGCAAGAAGGGCCATGTCTATGGGAACCACAACGCCATCAGCATCGAGACCGAGCATTATCCCGATGCGCCCAGCCATCCGAATTTTCCCTCGACGGAAGTCACGCCCGACAAGCCGCTGCACGAGATCACCGAATACCGCTTCAGCAGCAAATAGAGTATTTCTGTCGGCGGCGATTCGGAAAGATCCCCAAGGTCGACGATTTTCTGGGGGAACGCAGAGGACTTTCGGGGGAATGCTTAAATTTCTGGGGGAAGGCATGGACTTTCGGGGGAATGCCTAAATTTCTAGGGGAACGCATTGGACTTTCGGGGGAATGCCTCAATTTCTAGGGGAAGGCATAGGACTTTCGGGGGAATGCCTAAATTTCCGGGGGAAGGCATAGGACTTTTGGGGGAATGCCTAAATTTCCGGGGGAAGGCATTGGACTTTCGGGGCAACGCTTAAATTTCTGGGGGAATGCATAGGGCTTTCCGGGGAACGCTTAAATTTCCGGGGGAAGGCATAGGACTTTTGGGGGAACGCTTAAATTTCTGGGGGGGCGGTATCCTGAATTTTGTGTAAGTGACGCATCCCGGGCCTAAGCGAAAAATACGGCGAATCAAGGACTGGAACCGCATCTGGGAACCGGATCTGGGGACAGACACCGAATTCCCGCTGTCGAATTCGGCGTCTGTCCCCGGATCTCCAGTTGGCCGACGGGTCGCGCGACTGCGCCAAGCGCTCGGCTTCAACGACGAGACGGCGTAGGCTCTAATGGAATGCTTTTCTGGCCGGGTTTCCAAAAACCGCGTGCGGACGCTCGCAGGAATTCAACGCTGACCGGTTCCCGATCATCGCCATAAGAAATCACGAGCCCTCCAGGCTCCTCAATCGCGTCGACCGGCGGTTCAGGCCGAACAACCAAAGTGAGAATATCGGATTCCTGGTCGTATTCGACTCGCATCACCCCTCCCCGTAACGATGAATTCGGCTTGTCCAATAGACTGTCACAACGCGTCTCGCCTCTTCAACTTCAAGGATGTTCGGAAATGCGTCGATATCATCGCCTCGCATCCGGTTATCGGCCCCCGATATGGCTCCGAGATCCATCAACTGCAATCCACATGGCTGCTGCTCCTGCGCTGGGAAGGGTTCCTTGCAAGAGTGTTTGAGAAAGTGCAAAACTCTCGAACAACCATTTGCTTTGTCGGCGTCAGTGTCTTTGTTACCGACGATTTCGTGCGTGAACTGAAGACCGCGCCTTTCTGGTCTGGTCCGGAGCTGATAAGGCGAGCAGCACCGGGCGACTTCCCGATTCTGGGGGACAAACAGCTTCGCAACGCCAACGCTCAAGATGGACTGAATCTACTGGTATGGGAAGGTTGTATCCACCCGGACTTCATTAATGACGCAGAAGCGCCCCGCTTTATGATTGATGTATTTATAGAAGCGCATCAGCGCCGGTCGAGCGGACACGGACGACTCCACGCGCGGAAAAGAAAAAAGGCGCCGTCTGCTTGCTTATGTCCGTGAACATCCTGAGGAGTTGCGTCCTGTAGCACAGAAGCTACTGAAGCGGCTGTCTGCCTCACCGTAAACGGTCACTTCCACTGCACTTGTCGATAGCCGACAGGCTTTGCAAAGTCGGATTTCAATGCTGCGACACCGAAAGGGGTCATTCCCAGAACGAACGGGCCTTCGCGCGGCTCCGTGAAATAAAACATCGCGTAGCCGCCGGGGTAGAACGCCAGATCGCCGGTTTTGGGCTGGGTGGTTGGCGGCAGTTTTTCATACAGGGTATGACTGGCCTCTGACAACGATTCGCCGGGGTGAAGCTCGATTCCCGGGGCATGTTTTTGCCTGAGCATATACATAGCAAAACTGGGAGAATCGAACCCTTCCTGGGTCGATTGCCCCCCAGTCTTCCATTTGATACGCCGCTGGCGGAGATCGAGAATGTCCAGCAGCAGGCTTTCGCTGCCAGGGAAACGGCTGGCCAATTCTTTGGCGTTTGCAGCATCGATAGGGCGCACGGCCCGGCTCAAGTTTACGGCTTCGGAGAGTGCCTTTTGCGTGTCGGCCAGTTGAGCCTGCAACTCCGTCACCTGGTTTTTGTAGTTTTCGGTGTCCCCTTGCAGCGACTGTGACTGGTTTTTATAGCTGTCTGCATTTTTTTTCAGTGTGTCTATCTGAGTGGTGTAAGTCGTCGCCTCGGTTTTCAAGGCGTCGACCTCCTTTTGGGCATTTCGTACGCTTGAGGCCATGGAGCCGATCAGGACAACGGTGAGCGTCACAGGCAGGAGCGAAAACAATACGGCGCGGCTCCGCGCCGACTTCTCCCGGCGTTCGATGCGTTCGAGCAGGACGGGGAGGTGGTCGCCAGGTGTTAACGAAGTTGAAACTTTCATCCTAGTCTCCCAGATTAGCGAAATACTGATCGAAATACTGATCGAGCTTGGCGTCCGGACTCAGGCCACCCACCTGCTGGTGCTGATAGCTATGAAGCAAGGAACGCAGGACAACGAGCCTGTCACGGCGACTGAGGAAAATGGGAATGAACCCGCAGACGGCGACCATTGTGCCGCCCAGCGTCTGTACGGTTTTCAAGGTTTCCCCGAGAATCAGGCGAGGATTCACGAAACTCAGAATCACCACCGTGATTCCCAGTACGAAGAGGAGCGCAGCCAGAGCTGTCTGCAAAACGAAGGTAATTTGCTGGCTAGCAATGGCGCTTTTCAAAAACTTTATTTTCATGTCCATTGAAGCAGTCCTACAAATCGCCGCGAGTATACTCTGGTGGACATTCATTCCCAGCACTTTCTTCACAGTTTTAGAATTTTTTTTGCGGACGCCGGCGCAAGGTCGAGGTGCCTGGACCTCCGTCCTCCACTGCTGATGTGCGCGCGAACAGGCGAGAGCCGATTGCGCACGCCGGGCAAGAACTGGGTTATCGCTTCGCGCGCGATTACGCATGCTGCGCAAGAGCCGAGGCATCATCTGGCTCAAAAAAATGCAGGAAGTGTAAGCGTTGCCGGGGGGACGACGACGCCCCGGCAACGAATGAAACCGACATGGGAACCGGTGTTCAGGCAGCTTTCGGCATAATGCTGTCGCAATCGAGAGGGACCCCGTCCGCCAGGTGTTTGAGCGCATGGATCACCTCAAGACGGCAGACGCGGCAGACATCGAAATGGGCGGTCTCTTCCTCGTTGAAGTTAATGCCTTCACTGGCGAAAGCACCGATGCGCAGGAAATGAATGTGACCTCCTGTCTTAGCAAAATGGTCACGATTACTCTTGCGATATTTTTTGAGTATCTTCTTCATTACTTGCCCCCAGTTGGGTCCTCGAGTTCGTTAGCAGACTGCGGAAGTACTCTTTTGAGGTAGTGCAGGTGCGCTCTGTTCAAAAGCGTCTGTAAACAGGCCACCCGCCGCTGCGCGGCTTCCGCTTTCTTGATCGCACGCTTTTCGTAGAATCAACGAAATACGGGCGGTCAGACCGCGCAAAAGAAAACTACTCAGAATCGTTCGTTTTTTTTCGCAAACTGTTAGGGCAAAACCCTGGCCAAATCAGTGTTCTGCTCCACGGCGCCACGGAATCAAAGTTTTGGTGTGGAAGGTATCCTTGGGTTGCCACTACGCGGGTTTGAAAATCTGTGGAAAAGTTCCCGAGTTCTAAAGTCTGGCAAAGTTAAGGCATCAGACGCAAAACCGATACAGAAGTCGAATGTCGGCGGGCGCAAGGATCTGAGACGGGTGCGAAAAACCGGCCTGCCAACTCATTCGTTCCAAAGCTTCCAAATCCAAGCGCGTGAGGAAGGCCTCCGTTTAAATACAGGGCACAACGCCTCGCCCCCGTGGAGGAGCACCGTCTCTATCCTTATGTAAACCGGCGAGTTGGGAGCGCAGCCAGGCGCGCGGTGCCTTTCTCTTCCCTTCCCGATCCCGCAAGCGATTTCTTCAGACAGTGGTATCTTGTTCGCGCCGTAAAGGAGAACTGTTTGGATCGTCTGTCATTACCTGAACGTTTATCGACCCATCGAACGCTGAGCGCGGTGCCTGCGCACGAGATTGAGTGGATTGCGGAACATGGCACAGCGCACTACCTGGAATCCGGCGGGGTCCTGACTTCGATGAACGGACAAGTTGCGGGGATGCACGTCGTGCTTGCGGGACATCTGACGATTCACGTGGACCGTGGATCGGGGCGTCGAAAAATTATGGAATGGCACGGCGGGGATGTAACGGGACTCATGCCGTATTCACGGCTGGTAACTCCACCGGGAGACGTGGTTGCGGAAGAACCAACAGAAGTCCTGACGGTTGCCCGCAACGATTTTCCAGAGATGATTCGTGAGTGTCCGGACCTGACAGCAAAGCTCGTTCACATTATGGTCGACCGCGCGCGGCTGTTTACGTCAAGCTATCTTCACGACGAAAAGCTTGTCTCGCTGGGTAAACTGTCGGCGGGGCTGGCTCACGAGTTTAATAATCCCGCCTCTGCCATCGCTCGAAGCTCCAGCATATTGCTTGAAAGTCTGCGTCTGATGGAGGTTGCAGCAGTAAGACTGTGCGCGTCTGGTCTACGTAATGAGCAGATTGAAACGATCGAGCGGGTGCGCGCTGCAAGCCATGGCGGCAGAATGCCTGAGGGAATCTCTCCTTTGCAGTTGGAAGAGCGCGAAGACGCATTGGCGCTCTGGCTGACGAAACACAACGTGCGATCTGCGCTGGCCGAATCGCTCAGCAGCACCTCCATCACGCTGGACCTCTTAAATCAACTGGCAGCCTCTATCGAAGGGGCCGCGCTTGAAACTGCGCTAGAGTGGATTGCCGGGTCCAGTGTCACGAGCGGTCTGGCCTGGGAAATTCATGAAGCCGGATGCCGGATCTCAGATCTGGTTGGAGCAATCAAAGGTTTCACAGAAATGGATCGCGCTACGGCGCCCGAACCGGTTCTCCTGCAGTCCGGTCTGGCAAGTACGCTTGTTGTGTTGAGAGCGAAGGCACGGAGTAAATCGATTCATTTGAGCGTGAACATCGATAGCCAGTTACCGCCAGTCCGTGGATTTGGCGGCGAATTAAATCAAGTCTGGGCAAACCTGATCGACAATGCTTTCGATGCAGTGAGCGAAGGCGGAACAGTGGAAGTCACGGCAGTGCGTCAGGAAAATGTTGTTGTAGTGCGCGTGACCGACGACGGGCCCGGCATTTCGGACGACATTCGCAGTCGCATCTTTGACCCATTCTTCACGACAAAACCGGTGGGAGCGGGTATGGGGCTGGGACTAGACATCGTGCGGAGACTCGTCTTACGGCACAACGGGAATATCGAATTAGACTCGAAGCCGGGCCACACGGAGTTTCGTGTAATGCTTCCGATCATCGAACCGAACTGAGAGAGTGCTTTTGGCCGAACCTGTCATATTGCTGGTCGACGACGATCCTCAAGTATTAGCGGCACTCCGGCGCGACATGAGATCCAAGTACGGCGCGGAGTACCGCGTGTTAGGCGCCAATTCCGGTCAGACCGCAATTGATGCACTCAAAGAATTGAAGGCGCGGGCGGACACGCTCGCCATGGTGATCAGCGATCAACGGATGCCTTCAATGCTCGGTGTCGATGTTTTGAAAAGAACTCGAGAGATTTATCCGATCGCGCGCCGGGTGTTGCTCACCGCGTACTCGGATATCAAAGCCGCGGTTCGAGCGATCAACGAAGCGCACCTGGATCATTACCTGGAAAAACCGTGGGATCCTCCGGAAGAACGCCTCTTTCCTGCGGTTGATGATCTTCTGGCCACCTGGCATGGCGAATACCGGCCGGAAGTTACTGGCATAAGGATCGTCGGGCACCAATGGTCTCCGCGATCTCACGACGTGAAGAATTTTCTGGCTGCTAATCTCGTCCCGTATCGTTGGCTCGACGTGGAACGCGATCCGGATGCGCGGCCGGTGGTGGAGGCCGCTGAGGTAGCGGCGCATGAGTTGCCCGTGCTGCTGCTTGAAAATGGGACGGTGCTGCGGAATCCGACGAGGCAGGAGCTTGCCGAAGGTCTGGGGCTGACGAACACCGCAGCTTACGATCTTTATGATCTGGTGATTGTCGGAGCCGGTCCCGCAGGCTTGGGGGCCGCGGTGTATGGTGCGTCGGAAGGATTGCGCACTCTTCTGCTCGATGCGCAGGGACCGGGTGGTCAGGCGGGCACGAGCTCGAGAATCGAAAATTATCTTGGATTTCCATCCGGCGTCAGCGGAACGGATTTGACGCGCCGCGCACTGGCGCAGGCGCAGCGGCTGGGAGCGGAATTCCTCGTTCCTGTTTGTGTTACGGCAGTTACCGTGTCTGACGGTTATAAACACCTCACACTTGACGGCGAAAAACAGATTGCAACGAAAGCAGTCATTGCGGCGACCGGCATGACCTACCGGGAACATGAAGCGCATGGCATCGCTGAATTTGCCGGCGCTGGTGTCTATTATGGCGCCGCAGTGACGGAAGCCCGCTCGTGCCGCGACTGCCGAGTCGTGGTCATCGGCGGCGGAAATTCGGCTGGGCAGGGCGCCGTGTACTTGTCCCGCTTCGCATGTGACGTCGAAATCGTGATTCGCCGCAGCGCACTGGCCGACACGATGTCGCGTTATCTGATCGATCAGCTCGAGTCCTTACCCAATGTTCGCATTCGTCCGAGAACGGTTGTGGAGCGGTTCGGCGGTGAAGGACGGCTTCAACACGTGTGGTTCAGGTCTCTTGCAGATGATTCCGTGCAAATGGAAGCCGTCGATGCCGTGTTTGTGTTCATCGGAACACGACCACACAGCGACTGGTTGCCGGCTTCCGTTCTGCGGGATTCCAAAGGTTTTGTTTTGACTGGTCGCGATGCCAGCGCGGCTGAAGGATTTGCGAAAACCTGGAAAGAGAGCCGCGACCCGATGCTGCTGGAGACCAGCGTCCCGGGCCTGTTTGCCGCAGGCGACGTCCGCGCCGGTGCCATGAACCGAGTCGCGTCGGCCGTGGGAGAAGGCTCGATGGCTGTCCGGCTCGTTGCGGAATACCTGACTCGCGCGTAATATTCTCGCGGTCACAGAGCAGGCCAATTAGCCCGGTGAACTTGTAAAGCTTCGGGAGGGGAAAGATGTTCATTAGACGTCTCAGATTCTTAGCGCTTCAGGCTGGTGTTCTTGTGGTCTTCGCGACGACTCTCTGGTCCCAGGAGGCGCCGCAAAGTTTCGACTCGCAAAACGGGTTGCTTACTCAACCGCAATTCCTTGAAGCGCGGAAGGCGTTCGAAGAGACGGAGACTCCCGCAAAAGGGCTCGGCATCCACTTCAACGATACCTCGTGTGCCGCCTGCCACGGGGCGCCTGGAGCAAAACGTCTGCCGGGAGGAAGTGGTCCGACCACCGAGATTCGCGCCGGGTTCCTCGGCTTCAACAATGAATTCTTTCCCGCGCCCGGCGGTACGCTTATAACGACACGCGCCGTGGGAAACGCGATCCCCGAAATAAAGGCATTGTCGGACAAGCAGAATGTTCGTGATCGGTTCGTCACTCCCTCTTTGTTCGGCGCCGGTTTCGTGGAAGCTGTCGCTGACGAAGACTTGCGTCGGATTCAGCGGAAAGAGATGAGTGACAGCAACGGGCGAATCCGGGGAGTCGTCCGGGAAGTGCCGATTTTGGAGGCTCCAGGGACCACCGGCGTCGGGAGGTTTGGGTGGGCCGCGCAGCACACTAGCCTCCTGTCCTTTTCAGCGGACGCCTACAGAAATGAGATGGGAATTACCTCTCCTTTGATGCCCAACGACAACACGTTTCTCGGAGATCCGGTAGACGACCGCGTCGCCGACCCCGAAGACAAGGGCGGAGAATTCGGCGCCGACGTCGAGTCGTTTACGAAGTTCATGCGCGCATTGTCGGCTCCGCCACGTCTTCTCCCCGACGACAAGAAGGAACGCAATGAGGTCGAGGAAGGATTCAAGGTGTTCAGGTCAACCGGCTGCGCTGCTTGCCATTTGCCGGAAATGGAGACGGCGAACGAGGGAGCGTTGCTCAACGGCAAGACTTTTCGCGTGCCGAAAGTTCTGGCGAATAAGAAATTTCACCCATACGGCGACTTTCTTTTACATGACATCGGCACCGGGCCGACCATCTTGCGTGAAGGCATGCCGCCGGAGACCCGCGGAAAGATTCGCACCGCAGCGCTCTGGGGGTTGGGAACACGGCTCGTCAACGGCGAATCCCTTCTCCACGACGGCTCCGCTCCTGCGCCGGAGGACGCTATTCTGAAACACAAGAACACCGCGGCCCAGGAAGCCGATGCGTTCCGGCGCCTGTCTGAACGTGATAAGATCAGGCTATTGAAATTCCTTCGAAGTCTTTGAGCGGATTATATAAGTAGACCGAGCTCTTGGCTGCCTGCCTCTGAGGCACATCGTTCGTGACGAATCGCGCTCTCAGACGGATGACGATGTCCCGGGTGCGCCAGCAGACTCGCGCTAAAAAGGCACAGAGCTTACTTCGAGTGAAGTGTTGTCTTCGGTGAAGTACTTGGCAGTCCAAGCGCTCGGAAGCAGGACCACCCATTGGCCGAAGACGTCCTGCGCCCATGCAGCCCCCGAGGGAATCTGCCCGGTCGGTTTGTTTATAACTCCCCGTTTGCCGCCAGTTCCGGAGCCCTTTTCCCGGACCCACCGAATCTGGCTCCAGGGCGCTGTTTCCATGCGGCTTTTGGCGCCATATTCCGCTTCGAGTCGGTATTGCAGAACATCGAATTGCAGGGGCCCGACCGCGCCGAGGAGCGGTACTTTGATGAGCGCGTCCGGCTGATCGAAGGACTGCACGACGCCTTCCTTGAGCAATTGCGTCAGTCCTTCGCGAAAGCGCTTGAAATGCGCGGGCGTGTCGTTGTGCAGATACGCGAAACTCTCCGGCGTGAATCGCGGCATTTCGCTGAACACGATGCCGGCCTCTTCGGAAAGCGTGTCGCCGATGAGGAAATCGTTGTTGCCGACGATACCCACGATGTCGCCGGGAAACGCTTCATCCACAGTCTCGCGTTCTCTGGCAAACAGGCGCTGTGAGTTGGAGAGGCGCAGCTTTTTTCCTGTGCGGGTATGGATCACTTGCATGTCGCGGCGGAAAACTCCGGAAACGACTCGGATGAAGGCGACGTAGTCCCTGTGCTTCGGATTCATGTTTGCCTGAACCTTGAACACAAAACCCGAGAATGCCGGATCTGTCGACGCGACGGTGCGGCTGTCGCCGTGGCGTCCGGCCGGACTCGGGGCAAGCTCGAGGAAGCGGTCAAGAAACATCTGCACGCCAAAGTTGTTCATCGCGCTGCCGAAGAAAACGGGCGTGAGTGTGCCTGCCTGAACTCTGGTGATGTCGAATTGCGCGCCCACGCTGTCGAGCAACTCGAGGTCGTCGCGCACTCGGGTATGAACGTCGGTTCGCAGCGTCTCACTAATGGATTCGTCGTCGATTCCACGCACGTGAACCGGCGCACGATATGCACCGCCCCCTGAGACGCGTTCGAACAGATGCACGTCCCGGTTCTCGCGATCGTATACGCCGCTGAAGTCCGGCCCGTCGCCTAACGGCCAGTTTAGCGGGAATGCCGACACCCCCAGCACACGTTCCAGTTCGTCGATCAACTCGAGTGGCGATCGCGCAGGGCGGTCCAGCTTGTTCATGAAGGTGAATATCGGAACGGCCCGCCGGCGGCAGACCTCGAAAAGCTTCAGTGTCTGCGGCTCGATGCCTTTGCCGGCATCGATGACCATTACGGCGGCATCGACGGCGGTGAGCACGCGATATGTATCCTCGGAGAAGTCTCTATGGCCTGGAGTATCGAGCAGATTGACTACGTAGTCGTTGTATTCAAACTGAAGTACGGTCGAGGAAACGGAAATCCCCCGCTGCTTTTCCAGTTCCATCCAGTCGCTTGTCGTGGCCCTCTGGTGCTTGCGTGCTGTGACACTGCCCGCAAGCTGCACTGCACCGCCGTAAAGCAGCAACTTCTCCGTCAGCGTCGTCTTTCCTGCATCAGGGTGCGAAATGATTGCAAAGGTCCGCCGGCGGGCCACCTCGCGTGAAATTCCTGATGAACGAGCCTCGCTCGAACTGTCTATCATCTTAAAAATCCTCACTGGAAATCACAGTCAGAATGGAAGCGGTAGATTTCGGCAAATTCGAGTGGTCAGCCAGAAGATCCAAGCGGCGTCCGGTTCATCTAAAACCGATTATATCATCCGGCGACTACGTCCGGGAGCCGATGATCGCTCCGCGGTAGTAATGGGCGAGTATTTCCCGGTAGTCTTTTCCCTGGTTTGCCATCACCGCTGCACCAATCTGACATAGACCAACTCCGTGGCCCCAGCCAGCGCCACGAAGGATAAACCGGTCTGCCTCCTTAGCCACGACAAACGCTGAGCTGTAGAGGTGTGAACGCGAAAGTGCTCGGCGAATCTCGAGTTCTTTGCCCACGATGAGGTAGTCTTTTTCGCCGGTAATTTTCAGCCGATAGATCCTTCCAGAAACGCCGCGTGCCAGGGATTCCATTTCACGAATGGCGCCCAGATCGATTCCCAGCCTCGAGCGGACCAAGTCGCGTAGTTCCTCCGAAGAATATTCCACGCGCCAGCGATAGAAATCGCGGGTCTCCTGATCAAAACCGGGCAAGATGCGGGAGAGAAGGTCCGCGTCATCGGTGTTGCAGTAAGCGGGTGGACTGGAGCGTATCAGCTCTTCCGGGCTCCCCTGCCACGAGGGATCCGGGCCGTCATATATTGCCTTGAGGTAAGGAATGTCCTGATCATCCCAGGCTGAAGAGTAAAGCTCGGTAACGCCCCCACAGCACTTCGAAAACCGCGCATCGCAAATTCGTCCGCCGTACAACAGGAATTCGCCGGAGGTCGCCAGCACCGCCTGCGAAGCAGCTGGGGAAAACGCTTTTGTGATTCCCTGGTAGCGTTGGCAGTGGTCGTCGGCGCAGACATCAAAATCAGGATGAGCTTCGCGGCCATACCAGTGAACGACCTCGTGGCTACCGGCGCTCTTGGGAGGACTGCTCTGTGTGCTCCCTTCCGCTATGGGTTGTTTCAGCCAGCTGCGGGAGATGACGGCATGGGCTTTCAACAATTCAAGAGGACAAGAGGCGCTCATCTCGGATGAAATGACGCTCATCACATATTCCTCGAGCCCGATGTCGTTTATGACGGTTAAACCATTGTTGCGCCGGATTAATCGCAATACGCCACGGAACACCTGCCGTTCCTTGCGCTCCCAATGAAACCCGATACCGATGGTGATATCGTCGAGAGCGAAAGCACCGGACTCTGAATCCTCAGGCGCAAGGGTAACTTCCGAAGTGAAACGGTAACGACCCGGCGCATACGTCTTGCCGCTGGTGTCGCGGAAAGTCCCCGAGAGTTCGACTTCGACAGAGGGACGGGCTTCCATCAATCCGACCGAGACATTCATAGCTTGGCCGCCACTTCCTGACACAGCTTGTCGGGCAGCGTCACTTCTCTAAAAATTGCATCGATATCGTCTCCACCAATACGTTCGAAGTCTTTTGCCAATGGAACAACGAATATGCCGCACAGGTCAATTGACGCGGGGCTCACCGTGAGTTCTCCGGAATAAAACACCCGTGGACGGTGCGTTCCTCGTGGGAAGATATAGGCGGTCCACTCACGCCACTCGTGAAACAAAGCAATGTTGATCAACGGCTCCGGATGTTTATGTGTGACGTTCGCCAGAAGTTCAATCGTACGCTCGATTTTGTGCACAAGCGCCGCACGATCGGACTCACGAAAGATAAAGACATTTCTGGCATACTTTCCGACGCAAAGGCCGCTGACCGATACGGTCTCCTTCTCAATCGGAAACAGATCGCGCAGTCCTGCCTGGAAGTGCATGTGATCCGGGGCGGAGGCGCCGCATTCCGGTCCATTATAGATAACAAAATATCCTGGTAGTGCCGTGGCAATATCCAGCATCGTGCCCACCTGGCCTGCAATGTGCTGATTCTCATGCTTGCCATAGACGATGGTCAGATGGTGACTGATGATTGGAAACGGATTGCAATAGACGGTGTAGTCCTGATTGAAAGGCACTCCTCGCTCTTCAGGATCCAGATTTCCCGAGCAGAGAAAACATGGACGTTTCGCCACGGAGTCGCGATCGACAGCGGCAGTCGTGCTAGTCACGCGATGTGGGATGTGCCGCACGAAAACGTCAAACCAGTCGATACGCATCCGGCGCGTTCTCGCCTGAGCAAGGCCTTCCACTCCACGCGCAAGGCGCGGCCACGATTGACGCTGCTCTTCAAATAATGAATCGATCTCGTTGAGCATATGTTTGCCAGACGAACGCGCGGGGCTAAAGCCCGCGGCTACGAGCGCGTGGTGGTTTTGCGGGCACGAATCTCCGTAGTTCTGATCCAGTCCTTGTACGCGTCATAGCGGTTTGCCGTTTCCAGCGGAAGAGCGCTATCGGTATTCCCTTCCCAACGGCGGCATAAATAAACCGAATCATAAATCCGGCCAATCTCATAATCGCGGCTGATGCGCAGCGCAACCGCGTAATCTTCTCCATAGCTTACGTTCGGGAAACCAATCTGGCGCAGGACTGCGGTGTCGAAGGCACGAGGAGCGCCGAGCCCATTAATCCGCAGGGCATTGTTCCTGCCGTTGTCGCGTGTCCATTCACGATGATCGATAAGTCCGGGGGGAATTTCCTTCAGCGCGAAATCGACCATCATATAGGACGCAATCACCATGGCGTAGGGCCCGGCCTCGAGTTCAGTGACGATGCGCTGAAGAACGTTTTCATTCGCATACAGATCGTCAGAATCAAGTTGAATCGCATAACGGCCACACTGGGCGGAGTAAATGGCTTCATTCCAGCAGCCACCGATACCGAGATCCGTCCGCTCCGGAATCAAATGAATGAGGCGCGAATCCGTAACGCCACGTAAGAGTTCCGTTGTACGGTCGGTCGAATGGTTGTCGACAACGATAATATTGAAAGGAAAATCCGCCCTTTGGCCCAGCGCGCTTTTCACGGCATCCAGAATCGTCCGCTCACGGTTCCTTATCGGAATAACGACGCTTGCGCGAACAGGGAACTTATCCGAAGGCGTTGGCAGGGGCCGGAAATTCGGTTCCAGATAGGCGCCGATTCGCTTCAAATGTTCGGTAGCGATTCGTTCCATTTCAACCTGGAATGTTCGATTTTTCGGATCGACATAGTCGAATTGTTTTTGCCCGGTCGGCCGAACGTCTGCCGCTGAGGCCGAGTAGAGGGGCTCGGGAATGCGGACGATGGGCCATTTCTCAGATATCCGAAGCCGCAGATCGTACAGCGCACTCCATGGAGGGCCGGCGGGTGGCTGGAAGAGATCCTCCCGAATCGCCACCGCCGCACCGAAGTCGAAGTTATCCCGGATACTGCCAGCTTGATAGTCGATATGAGGGTGTCCCACGGCATCGGAATAAACAAGACCGGCTCCGCTGTCGTGCATCACCTGAGTCATCCGATCGAACATCTTGGGCCCAGGATCGAGATTCACGCGGGGGTCGCACAGGAAGATGACGCCGGAACCGGAATGAACGATCTCGGAGGCGTTCATCCCTGAGGAGACCCTGTATGGCAGGAAAGAACTACGATTCGCCTGTAGGCGGAACTACGACGCTTCATCGGAATGTGATTCTAACACGTGGTCCCGCCGGCAATTTACGCATGCCCCATTTCGGCCTGATCCAGGTCGATAAAGTCCCCGTCGATGTCCGATTCATTGGGTAAAAAATCCACCACCAACAGGTACATATCGCCGTCTTCGAACATATTAGAAAGTTTCTGATCCATAAGCCTAAACTGCTGGTTGCGTGCATCCCAAGAGACCTTCACTATAAACATAGACGCCTCCCTTAATCCCTACTTCTGAATGGGCAATTCGAGGGACAAACGCGAGGGATTCCGGCAGACCAATTGCAGATACATAGGGTTGTCCGCCTTTCGTTCCGACGCACTATCGCCAAAACAACAAGAGGGTGAACAACACCAGGAAAGCCAGGAAGAAGATAACGAAGAGATCACCACCAATCAGCGAATAGCCGGTAAACGACGCCATAACCCCGTTGGTCACCACGATAATAAAGAAGATCAAAGTGATCCGCTGGAGGCGATTCAACTTACGCAGCAGACGCATCTACCGCTAAAAATAACACAGCGAAAATTTACAAGTACGACCGTCCCCACCTGGAACAGGGCATTAACATACGATGCATCCGCAGGGCTTTTAGCCGCGGACGAAGTCCGTGGGCTTCAATTCCCAACCAGCCGTAAGCCGCGGTAGCGGCGAAAGAATCTTTCGCCGCTACCGTGGCTCATTGCTCTTTGCAAAGCATAGCCACGGCCCTTCGGCCGTGGCTATGCTTTGACGCCGCTCCGCGGCTAAAAAGGTTGCTCGGGGTTCGTGGTGTCCGGCGTTGGGTTTCGTTTCAAAGCAGGCCGGTCGTCGTCGGCTGCCGGAGCGTTGTCGTCAGGATCGGGATCGGGCTGCCGGGTCCTTCGATGCAGACTTGGACGGCTCGGATCGTCGGCGGGACGATAGCTTTGAATCTTCGACAGAGAAACCTTCACGCGATCGAATTCGGAAGTGGTTTCGACGTACTGATCCTTTGCAGGCAGAACAGTTGTAATGGCTTCCTCTACTTTTTGTATGCGGTTCCCGGTCGGTGGATGCGTCGAAAACAGCCTTGAAATTGAACCCGGCTTGGCCTTTTCTTTCGCTTGCAGCTTCTCGAAGAAGCGAACCATGGCGCTGGGATCATAGCCGGTCTTATAAAGATACTGCACGCCCAGATAATCGGCTTCCTCCTCCATGCTGCGGGAAAAACCGAAGAACGTAATTGGAACGAGCAGATTTGCCGCCTGCTGAATACCGAAACCGACGGGCCCGCCTACAAATATCAATGGCAGCGCTGCGAGATTGATCAGTTGCCCCTTCGATTGTTGCTTTGTACCGTGCCGCGCCGCGACATGAGCAATCTCGTGCGCCATGACGCCGGCCAGCTCGGCTTCGTCATCCGCGGCCAGAATCAAACCACTGTTGACATAGAAAAAACCGCCAGGCAGAGCGAAGGCATTGATCTGATCGGAATCGATCACCTTGATCGTAAAAGGAACCTTCGCGTCGGAGTTGCGAACGATATTCTGACCGACACGATTGACGTATTCGTTGATCAGGGTGTCGTTGAGGAGTCTTTGCTCCTGTTCAACTTGCTGTGCAAGATCCCGGCCCAGCGCGATTTCCTTATCGATAGAAACAAAATTAATGCTGCCTTTGTTGATATCGCGCGTTCCAATGTTTTCGACGTCAGAATTCTTCCTCTTCTTACCTTCGGCTGAACCCGAAACGGCCAGCGCCAAGGTCATAACAATCGCAGAAAAGAACCGACCTCTAAAACGAGCCACGGCGTCCCTCCTTTGCCACAATTGCTTGGACGAAAGGCTGCGGGTATAGTTTTAACCTCGCAAAATCTGTCATACAATCTGCCGCTACGCTAGCCAAAATCTGGCCTGAGCGCAAGCGCGATTGCGCGTAGCCATAATCAAATGGAGGCATGCCATGGGCAAGTCCCGAAAGTTTTCTTCCACTCGCCGGAATTTTCTCAAAGGTGCGGCTGCAGCAAGTGCAGCAACTCTCGGCACTGGCTCGCAGGTTGCAGCAGCTTCTCCGGAGCCTGTTGTACGCCGCACAGCGCCGCTGCAGGATCCTCGAGCTGAAACGACCCCGCCTGCGGAGCTGGACGGCCTGACGACGGAACATTGTGGCTCCGACTTCATGGTCGACGTATTGCGCTCGCTCGATATCGAATATGTGTGCGCGAACCCTGGGTCCAGCTTCCGTGCGCTGCACGAATCGGTTATCAACTATGGTGGCAATCAGAAGCCCGAATTCATCACTTGTTGTCACGAAGAGTCTGCAATCGGCATGGCGCACGGCTACTCGAAAATTGAAGGCAAGCCCCTGGCGGTTTTCGCCCATGGGACCGTCGGACTGCAACATGCCGCGATGGGTATTTATAACGCATATTGCGATCGAGTTCCGATATTCATCGTCGTCGGCAACACGATTGACGCAACGATGCGGCGGCCGGGAGTCGAGTGGGAACACTCGGTACAAGACGCGGCATCGCTCGTTCGGGATTTCATCAAGTGGGACGATACCCCGATATCCCTGCAGCACTTCGCCGAATCCTCCGCGCGTGCGTACAAAATTGCGATGACCCCGCCGATGGAACCGGTGCTCATCGTCGCCGACAGTGAGCTCCAGGAACGACCGATCTCCGAAAAAGACAAGCTGCGAGTGCAACGCCTCACCCGCACAGCGCCGCCTCAAGGCGACTCGGGCGCCGTGGCCGAAGCTGCGCGATTGCTCGTAGCCGCGCAAAATCCGGTGATCATTGCGGATCGAGCGGCGCGCACGCCCGCGGGCGTGACATATCTCGTCGAGCTGGCCGAAGTCCTGCAGGCTTCAGTCATCGACCAGGGCGGCCGTATGAATTTTCCGTCACGGCACCCGCTGAATCAGTCGAGCCGCGGCCGCGCCGTGATCACGGATGCTGACGTAATTCTCGGTCTGGAATTAACGGATTTCTGGGGCGCAGTCAATTCGTACCGCGACCAGTTGGAACGCAGCTCCCGTCCGGTCACGAAGCCGGGAACCAAGCTGATCAGCGTTACGGCGCAGGATCTCTATATCCGGTCGAACTATCAGGATTTCGAACGCTATCCGGAAATCGATCTGGCGATGGCTGCGGATGCGGAAGCCACACTTCCGCGGCTGATAGAGGAAGTCCGCCGGCTCGTTAACAGCGATCGCAAAAGCACGTTTGATGCGCGTGGGAAGAAGCTTGCGGCGGCGCATCAAACGAGTCTCGCTCAATCGAGATCGGACGCGGCATATGGGTGGAACGCCTCGCCAATCAGCACGGCGCGCCTTTTCGCCGAATTGTGGTCGCAAATCAAATCCGAGGACTGGTCGCTGGTCTCCTCGACACAAAGCAACTGGCCGGCACGGCTTTGGAACTTTGACAAATATCATCAGTACATCGGAGGATCCGGCGGCGCCGGCGTCGGGTATGGCGCACCTGCTGCGATTGGCGCGGCACTCGCGAACAAAAAATACGGCCGCCTCACCGTGAATATCCAGAACGACGGCGATCTCATGTACGCTCCGGGCGTGCTTTGGACAGCAGCCCACCACCGCATTCCTCTGCTGACCGTGATGCATAATAACCGGGCCTACCACCAGGAAGTCATGCATCTGCAGCGTATGGCAAACCGCCACAACCGAGGCATCGAACACGCCGGGATCGGTACAACGATCGAAGACCCGAATATCGATTATGCGAAGCTGGCGCAAAGCATGGGTCTGTACGCGGAAGGACCGTTCACGAATCCCAACGACCTTGGTCCTGCAATCGCACGTGCTATGGCCGTTGTGAAGCGCGGAGAGCCGGCACTCATTGACGTTGTTACACAGCCGAGGTGACTATGGGACCTTTATTTTTGATCCTCGCGAGCTTTTTTGCTGCACAGGTGAACGCGCCTAAGGGAAACGCGGAAACAGGCAAGGCGCTGTTCATGAAGATCGGCTGTTATGAATGTCATGGGCGTGAAGGGCAAGGCGCCGTCACCGGACCGCGCCTGAATCAGAATCCGATCACCTATCCAAGATTCGTTTCCTATATTCGAAAACCGACCGGCGAGATGCCTCCTTACACAGCGAAGGTCGTCAACGATCAACAGGCAGCGGATATTTACGCGTTTCTGCAATCGCTGCCCAGGCCGCCGGCAGTCGAGACGATTCCATTGCTGAAATAGACGCGGGTGGAATGCAGATAAGCCAGTCGTATTCAGTCACTTCACCGCATCCATCAGCAATTTAAAATGGGCGGCCTGAACATGACCTTCGCGGGGAGCACTCATGATGTCGTCGAACACGGATGTCAGTTCCATGATTTCAAACCCGTGCTCGCCAAGGTCACGATACCCGCGAATATAACCGTCGTGGAAGCCGAGCACGTGACCGAACTCATGAGCGAGAGTGCGCCTCGAGAGGTCGCCGGGCGCCAGTGCGATGTAACGGCCGACAAGGCTGTGGGTGGTTTGAGCCCCGGTGGTGAGGACCGCTCCATCCTGCGGAAATCGGGACGCAATGGTCGGGACATCGACGCGGTCACCCCGTTGCGCAAAGGGCGGCACCTGCCGAAGTTCGATTTCCAGGACATAAGCAATATCGCCGTCCTGAACCTGCCACAAGTCCTCGATTGCTCGCTTTGCCGACGCGATAAATTCCTGGTCCTCGATATCCGTGTACAGCGGGACGCGAACCACGACTTTGCCCGCCTGCGTTCGATCGATTTTGATAAACGCCGGCACCTCCGGCTTACCTAGCAGCTCTCGAATGGCCTGAGTAATGTCCGGTTCATCCGATTTCAGCAACTGGTAAACCTTCGTCAGTTGATCGAAACGGCTGCGGTCCTGCGAGATCGACCGCTGCCAGAACTGGTTGTACTGGATGTACTGATCGATCGTCCGGTGATTCGTCAGCAGGGTCCGATATTCCGTGATCAGGCTTGAAATGATCTTTGTCTTCGTTTCTTCGGGCGCAGTTGCGGCCTGCTGAAGGCCTTCTTCGGCTCGCCCGAGTTTCACGCCCTCGCCCGCAACGTACCCCTCGGTGATAGGCCAACTGTAGGAGAATACGGATACCGGAGGCGCCGGATTCTTAGCGGCATCAACGATCTTCGGCAAAACCCCGTACCCGAAGCGTGCGCCAGCTACCGGCGGCGCATCCTGCGGCTGCAAAGGCGGCAGCGACGCGGCCGTCGCAGCCGGCTGTTGGCCCACCAGGTCGCGGAGCATCGCATAAAACGCCGTCAGCCGGTCGCGCTGCGCGAGGAACTCCTGCTCAATCCGATCTCCCTCACGTGCGTAAGGCGGACGATCGTCGGCTTGCACAGTAAGAAGCGTAAGTGCCAAGCCAAAGATCGCGGTTAGTGCCATAAACGCGATATTCTAACTTGTATGCGCCTCGGGCTAAAGCTCGCGACTGCATGGATAATTTCTGACATAATGTGCTCACCCAAAATTTGTTGAAGCGGATCGAGGGATAACAGATGAGGACACGACGTTGTTTCATCATTGCCTGTCTTTTGCTGACGATTGTTCCAATCGCCCGCGCAGCAGAAACGCTGCCGTCCCAGTTGAGCGATCAGGATTTCTGGAAGCTGTCTTCCGAGTCGTCCGAAGCCGACGGGACGTTCCGCTCCGACAATCTTTTGTCGAACGAAATATATTTTCAATATGTGATTCCCCCTTTGAACGGCGCCGCCAAACAGGGGCGTGTCTATATGGGTGTTGGTCCCGAACAGAACTTCACATATATCGCCGCCCTCAAACCCCAGATGGTTTTCATTGTCGACATCCGGCGCGGCAACCTCGATCTGCAGCTCATGTACAAGGCGCTTTTCGAACTGTCCAAAGATCGGGCCGAATTTGTCTCGCGGCTTTTTGCGAAGAAGGAACCGGAAGGCATCGGGCCGAACTCCACTGTTGAGGAAATCTTCAACGCCATTTCCCGGACGCCATCGACCGAGCAGGCCTACGCTGAAAACCTCGCAGCCATCAAAGACCACCTGATGAAGAAGCACAGCTTCCCCCTGTCAGACAATGACCTGGACGGTATCGACTGGGTGTACAGCAATTTCCGGCGCTTCGGGCCGCGCATCAACTACGGTTCAAGCGGACGGGGAGGTTTCGGCAGCGGGGTAACATATGCAGAATTGATGACGGCGACCGATGCGGACGGCATGTTCCGGAGTTACCTGGCCAATGAAGAGAACTTCAATGTGCTTAAGTCGCTTGAGATGAAGAACCTGATTGTGCCCGTTGTAGGCAACTTCGCCGGATCGAAAGCGCTTCGAGCCGTCGGCAAATACATCAAGGACAAAGATGGAGTCGTGTCCGCGTTTTACCTTTCCAATGTCGAGCAGTATCTTCAAATGGACGGAATCTGGGACGACTTCTGTCGCAATGTCGCGCTATTGCCCCTCGACGATTCGAGCACATTTATTCGCTCCGTCAGGGGCGGTCGGTACGGACAGGGCGTAGGTCTGAATTCCGATCTGGGCCAAATGGCGACTGAGGTAAAGAGCTGCGCACCTGAAAAGTGAGTCCCACCGAGGATTACCGAAGGCGACTTCAGGCGCGACGCGATACGGTCGAACAGTACAAGAGGCTCGACCGGCTGATCGGCAATGCCCGTCTGATCGTCGGACTGACTTTCTTTTTAGCTATCTGGCTCGCCGCCGGACCGCACGTCGTTTCCGGGTGGTGGGTATTTCTGCCTCTCGTTGTATTCGTCGTTCTCGTTGCGCGTACTGAACGCGTTCGCGCTTCGGGAAGGCAAGCTCAGCGGTCCGTGGTCTATTACGAAAGAGGCCTTGCCCGTATCGAGGATCAATGGATCGGTAGCGGTGATCCGGGTCGGGCCTATTTCGACGAATCTCACCCGTATTCCACAGATCTCGACATTTTCGGCAAAGGCTCGCTATTTGAGTTGCTGTGTTCTGCCCGTACGCGTTCTGGAGAACAGACGCTGGCCGGCTGGCTCAAGGGACCCGCACAACCCGAAGAAATCGTGCGGCGGCAGGAAGCAGTCGAAGAACTTCGTGCCGATGTCGATCTACGCGAGGATCTGGCCGTACTGGGTGAAGCCGTAAACGCGGCCATTCATCCGGATTGGATGAAGCGATGGGGAAGGGCGCCGATCGTGCTGAATTCTCCAGCTGCGCGCCGGATAGCCCCTCTTCTCAGCGGGTTCATCATTGCAAGCCTCGTCTATTACTTCGCATTCTTTGGCAGTGGCTGGTTCTTAATCGCCGCCGTGGCCTGCGGCGGCGCGTTCGGGATTCATTATCGGAATCGAGTTCGTGAAGTCACAGACGCCGTTGCCGATCCAGCCAAGGATCTCGATGTCTTTTCGCTCGTACTGGCGCGTCTGGAAAAAGAAAACTGGAAATGCCACAAACTCCAGCAACTGCGCCGTACTCTCGACGCGGATGGGCGCACGGCGTCTGAAACGATTCGAAGCCTTGTCTTGCGCATCGAGTGGCTAAATTCGCGATTGAATCCCTCGTTTGCGGTGTTCGCGCCAATTCTCATGTGGGCGACCCAGTTTGCTTTTGCCATAGAAGCCTGGCGGGCGGAGCACGGAACGGCTATAGGTCTCTGGCTCGATGCAGCCGGAGAACTCGAGAGTCTTTGTTGCCTGGCGGCTTACGCGTATGAACATCCCGCGGACCCTTTTCCGGAAATCCTCCGGAGCGGCACGTGTTTCGAGGGCGAACACTTGCGGCATCCTTTACTGCCGAACGATCGATGTATCCCGAATTCAGTGAAGCTCGACGACCAACTTCAGTTGTTTATCGTCAGCGGCTCCAATATGTCCGGCAAAAGCACGCTGCTTCGAACCATTGGAGTAAACGTCGTGCTCGCCTTCGCAGGCGCGCCCGTCCGCGCAAGCCGGATGAAAGTTTCCATACTTGCGATCGGCGCAACGATACGGGTCATGGATTCGCTTCAGGCGGGAACCTCGCAGTTCTACGCCGAGATTCAACGCCTTCGCGACATCATGGAACTGACGAAGAAGATGCGCGTCCTCTTTCTTTTGGATGAGATCTTACACGGCACGAACTCACATGACCGCGCGGTGGGAGCGGAAGGTGTTATCCGGGGCCTTATTGATCGCGGGGCAATCGGGATTGTGACGACCCATGACCTTGCTCTTGCAAAGCTTGCGGACGCGCTGGTTCCTCGAGCGGCCAATTTTCACTTTCAAGATCAACTCATCGATGGCCGCATGGTCTTCGACTACCGTCTACATCCAGGAGTGGTTCAAAAAAGCAACGCGCTCGCCTTGATGCGCGCTGTCGGCCTCGAAGTGTAGAAAGGTTACAAAAGGAGGGACAGGTCACTTTTCGTGTCAAAAAGTGTTTCCAAAGGAAACACTTTTTGACACGAAAAGTGACCTGTCCCTCCTTTTGTATCAAAAGTTAACGCGGGTGTTGAGGACGAAACGGCGGCCTAAGCCGGCCGTGGTGATCTGGCCGAAAGTATTCAAGCCATTGATGTTCATGCTGGGATTTCCGAAGTTAGGATGATTCAGCACATTGATGGCATCAAGACGGAATTCAAAATTCGTGGTTTCACTGTGAAATTTGAACCGCTTGATCATGTTCATGTCGAAGCTGAGACTGCGAGGGCCTTTCAGAGTGGCCAGCCCCATGCTGCCGGCTTCGCCGGGTTGGGGATTTACTAAAACCACACTGCCATTGGGCGCAACGATGGCTTTGTTGCTGTAAGCCGTATTCAGCCCGTTCGCCGCCGTTACCCCGTCAATGCCAGGGTCGACGATTTGCGTATAACCGTTGAAGTAAAAGACTCCGTTCGCAAGCTTCGAAATATGTCCGAGATCTTTCGGGAGGGCGCCGACGAGGTTCGGTTGCGCCTGAACGTTGCTGATCGTCTGCGTCCCGGTGGCGGTGCCGACGGCAGTACCCGTCGTGAACGTCAACGGCGCGCCCGAATTGAAGTTCATGATTCCACCGAGTTGCCATTTATTCACGACCTGCTGGACCCAATTCGGAGCGTTGCCTAAAAGGTTGTGGCCCATTCCGAACGGCAGCTCATAGGTGCCGTTACTTGTAATCTGATGCGCACGGTCAAAGCCCAGCAATGTCTTCTCAATCGAACGACGCGTCGGATCGCGATAAGTTGCCCCGGTATCCGTGTCGCTGTCACCCAGGGTCTTGCTCCAGGTCCACGTCGTTGTATTTGTGAAGCCGTTGGAGAGCCGGCGGGTGAACTGGACCTGCATCGAGTGATATGTCGAATTTCCGAGGTTGTCCAGCATCGAAACACTGGCGAACTGAGGGTTCGGCACGATGTAATTCTCTGGGAATCCGGCACGCCGCAGAATTGCGCCGCTGGTCGATACACCCGTGCCCGTTGCCAAGGTATTCAACTGGTTCACAAAAGCGCCGGCGCTCCCGTTCGCAATCAACGGCCGCAGAGTCGTATTGGCGCGGACGGCCATGGCACCAGTCCAAGTGGTTCCGTTGACGATCTGTGCACCCGTGCCACCCAGATTGATGCCGGACAGCATTTGATTTAGCAGCGCAGATTCTCCACCAGCGCGAACCGCATTAAACGCGTCGTAGAGGTCCTTGTTATGGTGAAGCGCATCCACCTGGTTCAGGTTGATAGTGCCCCACAGTTTCGTTCCCTTTGTTCCGAGGTATCGAAGCTCGACGGTGGTGTTGTGCGCAATCTCGCGTTGGATTTCGAGGTTCCAATTCTGGATATAGGGCGACGTTCGATTGTAGGTGCTGATGGTCAGCGTTCGATCGGTCGTCGGAATGACAAACGGTACAGTTGTCTGAGTTCCCGGAGGCAGCGGGATTGGCAGATTGACGTTGGACAACGATGTGTACGCACTGGGTGTGTATTGCACTCCGTTGCCAGCGGAGCCAACCAGATTAATTCCCGGGACGGTTCCGACGGTGTTATCCACGGTAATGAAGTTACGCAACGCGGCCGGATAGTTGATGCCATATCCAGAACGGAGGACCGTTTTCCCCTTTCCGAACCACGGCACATTCCAGCTGAAGCCAATGGCGGGCGCAAAATCGTGCAAGTCGTCGCCTTTAAGATTCACACCCAGATTCGGATTTGGCGAATTCTTACCGACGAATTGAACTTGAGTGAAATTACTGCAGGTGCTTGTGAAGCCAATCACGCCGGGATTGGATGTGCACGACAGCGCCGTCAAGGCACTCTCGTCATTGCCGACGATCCTTGCGTCCAATCCACTCACTTCCCAGGGCTGGCCGTAATAATCCCAGTGAACTCCCAGATTCAACGTCAAATCCGGACGGATCTTCCAATCATCTTTGACATAGACGCTGAGCTCACGCTGGTGTTGTTCGTAGAACTTGTACGGCATTACGGGCGAGCTCGTCAAGTTGAGATTCTTTGAATTCGTAATTCCGAAAGCCTGGTTGATCGTCGCAACAGAGCCGGACAAATCGGTCAGCAATCGTTGCGCCGTCGTCGCATTGTTGGCGCTGAGACCGGGAAAACCTGCAGCGCTGCCGTCAAGTCCGCTGATTGGAAATGTTGTGGCTGCGCCCAGTGTCGCGAACGGTGTGAAACCCGGATCGCCGAAGCCCCTGGACATCGTGTTGCGGAATTCCAAGCCACCCTTGAAGGCGTGTCTGCCGTGGGTCCAGCTCACATCATCGCCGATCGAATGCATCGGACTGTTGTGAGAACGCCATGCGCCGAAGCGGCCGTATTGATCGAATCCGGTCCACAGTTGAGGAATGGGATCGTAGGGAACGCCGTTGGAAAACGGGATAAATTTCAGCGCTTGCTGTCCAGCGTCGTCGCTACGGTTCGCGGGCGGGAATTGCTGATCGACGGACCGCCGTCTACCCAACCGGAGTTCGTTCAACAGTGTATTTGACAGTGTGGACGTAAACGTAATGATGTACACGTCGGGACGCTTGACCGCAACTCCATCGAACCCCTGCGGCCAGGAGCGCTGTATCGCCTGAGCGGCATTACCCCAGGTATGTTCCCGGGTGCCAATAACGCTCAGCTTATTTTTGCCGTTGAAATTGTGGTCGATGCGGACGTTGTACTGTTCGCGATCCACGTCTGTTCCGTTTCCATTGGTGAGATCGAAACCTTCAACGCGGCGGGTAAATCGAATTTGCCCGGTGTTCAGGCCATCGCCGGCGTTGAACTGGTTGGGCGCCGGCATTCGCCGGAGTGTTTCCTGCATGTATGCGCTATTGTCGATCGCCGAGCGGAGCGGATCACCACGATAGGTCCTGCAGTTCGACACGGGATTGTTGTTGAACGTGCAGTTGCCGTACAAGTCGATGGCGGCGAGGTCGCCGGTGGCGCCTTTTATCGTGTGCCAATCCAGCGGGTTTCCGCTGCGATCGACGACCGGCAAACTGCTAATCACATTGCCATTGTCGACACCGGGAAAATACCTGAAGATTCCCTGCCGGGCGAACGCTGAGAGGGTATTGCCGGTCGCCACCTGGCGCTTCAGATCGCGCTGGCCTTCGAACAATGCAAAGAAAAAAGTTTTGTTTTTGATAATCGGGCCGCCGATGCGGGCACCGTACTGGTTCCGATTATCGAAGTCTTTCGCCACGCCAGTGAAGTTGTTGAACCAGTTGCTGGCATCCATCGACGAATTGTGATTTGCCCAGAATACGCTACCGCGAATCTGGTTGGTCCCAGAGCGTGTGACCATGCTGACCTGGCCTGAGCCACGGGATGTCTGAGCATCGACCGGGGCCACCACAACCTTCACTTCTTCGACCAGGTCGGGACTGGTGTACGTAACCGACCAGGCCCCATCCTCGAAACGACCCGCGGAGACGTTGACGCCATCCCGGACGGTATTTGCGGCGCTCAATCGGCCGCCCGCAAAATTACCAATCATCTGATCGCCGCTTCCCTGGGTCCCGGGAGTCGCGGCCACCAGGCCAAACACATCGCGGACCGCGAGCGGCAGATCCCGAACCTTGTATTCCGGCAGGATAGCTCCGACAGAATTGGAAGATGTCGCGAGCAGCGTGTCCGCTGCAACGCTGACATCGACGGTCGTTCCCACCGCGGCGCCGACTTCCAGCGTGAAATTCAGACGAGCCTGTTGCGCACCGCCGAGCTGGAAGGATTTCGCGGCAGCCGTCTGGAAGCCGGGCAATTCCGCCTTAATGTCATACGTGCCGGGCTGCAGACTCGCAAACTGGTAAACGCCGGCCTCGTTACTGACGACACTCGCAACAACGCCGGTGCCGGTATTGGTGGCTGTGACTGTGACACCCGGAATAAACGCCCGACTGGCGTCTTGGATCGTTCCGCCAAGCGTGGCATTTGTCGACTGCGAAAACGCATTCACGGACAATAGCGAACAAAACAACAGTGCTGCCGCAAAAGCAGGTCTCCTCATGGTCATTCCCCTTCCGAAAATCAGGCGTAGGTAGCCGTCGTTCTTTTTTTTGAATTCTTGATGCGAATCATTGACGAGGCAGAAACTAAACGTCAAGCAGAAAAGACGGTAAACTTGAGGCTACAGGCAGAAAGGACACGATCATTGATTACGGTTAACAACCGTTTTACCTCCACTGATGGCACCGTCAGATACCTCTTGCGGCTCCCTGATGGAGAGTTCGTTGAAGCCGTCCGCATCCCGCGCGAGGACCGCGAGACCCTGTGCGTTTCATCGCAGGTCGGGTGCGCGCTGGGATGTCGGTTTTGTCTAACGGGGCAACTGGGGTTAACCCGCGATTTGTCCGCTGAAGAGATCATTTCTCAAGTGCTGTTGTTGATCGAGGAGCAACCGCTGCCGCACCCGCGCTTCAGCATTGTCATGATGGGCATGGGAGAACCGCTGGCAAACTACGACAATGTCCTTCAGGCAGTTCGATTCTTCCATGATGATCACGGCTTGAAATTGCCGATGTCACGAATCACGATTTCCACAGCCGGAATGCTTCCCTCAATCCGACGCCTGGCGATGGAGCCGCTTTTTCCGAATCTCTCGATTTCCTTAACCGGCGTAAGAAACGAAACGCGGGATTCTCTTATGCCTATAAACCGGAAATACCCGGTCGAAGAAATCATGGAAGCGGTTCGGCAAATGTCGCGGCAACGGCAGAAGCGAGTAATGTTCGAGTGCGTTATGATTCGCGGGCTGACCGATTCAGAAAGCGATGCCCGGGAATTGTCGCGCCTTGTCCGCGGAATGCCAGTTAAGGTCAATCTGATTCCATTGAATTCAGCTGGCGAGATTCCATTCGAACGCGCCGACGACGCGGCAATTTTACGCTTTCATGAAATCCTGCTGCGAAACGGCGTGGCAACATTCATTCGGAAGAATCGCGGCAATGACGTCTCGGGCGCGTGCGGTCAATTGAAGCAAAAGATTTCGTAATTGGACCTGCGTCGCGCGGACATAAAGCCCGCGGCGACGTGGTATATTGCCTACACTTTATTCGGGGGATTTCATGAAAAGACGGAAGTTCCGGTTGCTGTGCATCATGGCTTGTTTCAGCATGGCTGTGGCAACAGTCGCTCAGGAAGGGCACCCTCTTACCGGCACGTGGGCCGGCGATTGGGGACCTACCGTCAGCCAACGCAGTCATTTGACACTCGTTATGACCTGGGACGGCAAAAATGTCAGCGGCGTACTGAATCCCGGGGACAATGCGGTTCAAATCCCGAGCATAGGGCTGGATGTGACAAATTGGACAGTTCGCATCGAAGCCGACGCGAAGGACTCATCCGGCAAACCTGTCCATATTGCGGCTGAAGGCAAATTGGACGATATCGGTTCCAATCATCGAAAACTCATCGGTACCTGGACACAGGGTACGACGAAAGGTGATTTCAGGTTGATCCGGGACTAACGTGAAAAACATGAATCGCGCTGTGGTGAATTTCTTCTCGATAGGTCTGCTGTTGATCTGCACCAGCGAACCCGCAATGTCTCAGCGATCGTTTTCCGCCATCTATGACAGCAGCCGCCAGGTCAAGCTTCAAGGTGTTGTCACACGAATCGACTGGGTGAATCCAAGCGCGTTTTTCTTCATTGACGTTCACGACTCGACGGGGACTGCCGCCAATTGGGCCGTCGAGGTTGGTAGTCCGCTGGATCTGGAACGCGATGGCTGGAAATCGAGTTCGCTCCATATCGGCGATCAAGTGACTGTCGACGCAATTGCCGCTCGCGGTGAAACCCGACAGGCGTCCGCGAAATCCGTGATGTTGACGAAAACCGGAAAGAAACTGTTCGGATCAACAGCCGCCCGCCGCGCAACGTTGCCGGCAGCACCGGTACCTCGCTGGCCGGACGGCCAGGTCCGATTGGGTCCGCCTGCAGGAAAGAAAGGGTACTGGGGACCCGCGACCGCCAAAGTCATTGTCGAAAACACAGGTACGAAGATCGCCATGGCGGACGATGGGCTTCTGATCAATCTGTCGGATGCCGATAAAGTCGCGCCGTTTCAACCTTGGGCCAAAGCCCTGTTCGAACATCGGCAGCGAAGCTTTTTGAAAGACGATCCCCTCGCCCGCTGTCTGCCTCCCGGCGGACCGCGCCAGTTTCAAATGGCTAACGGATTCCAATTCATTGAGCAGAAGGATCTCGGCCGGATTCTCGTGCTCTTGGGTGGCGGAGACCGCAATTGGAGGGTGATCTACACGGATGGCCGGCCGCAGGGGACTGCCGCTGAGCAGGTCCCGAGCTATTACGGCAATTCGATCGGGCATTGGGAAAAGGACACGCTAATCGTCGATTCCGTCGGCTATAACGAGAAGTTTTGGTTATCCGGCAACGGGCTGCCCAGTACCGAGGCGCTCCATCTGGTCGAACGCTTCACCCGCACCGATCAGAACACCCTGAAATATGAAGTCACCATTGATGATCCGAGGGCATATACGAAAACGTGGAATGCTGCCTGGACTATCCAGTGGGTTCCGGATCAAGATATTCAAGAATACTTCTGTGAGGATAACGCGGAGTCCACATTCATCCGCTAAAGGACGATTATGAAACTGAAAGCCATTGGTTCCTTAACCGCGGTCAGCCTGATGCTTTTCAGCGTGCGACCGGCGACGGCGCATCACTCCTTCGATGCCGAATACGACTCGAAAAAGACCGCAACGATCTCCGGCACCGTGACGAAACTGGACTGGGTCAATCCACACGCGTTTGTTTTCATCGACTCGAAAGACGAGAGTGGAGCCGTCAAGAGTTTTAAGATTGAAATGGGTCCACCGTATGCACTTGTTCGCGGCGGCTGGAAGCGCGATACGGTGAAGATCGGCGATCGAGTCACCGTCGAAGCAGCTGCGCTGGCGAAAGACGGAAGCAATGCGGCAGGTTCGGAACAGACGACCCACATGATTCTTGCCGGCGGACAGAAGCTGCCAATGCGGTAACCTCGGGAGGTATCGGTGCTAAGACTCGTCGCGAGGACCGTGGCTGTGGTTGTGCTGGCTTTCTGCTCAATGGCCGTTCCTCTCCGTGCCCAGGCCAATCAAGCGGGAGAACCGGTACCCCGGTGGCCTGACGGCCATATCAATCTGGGCTCAGCCCCTGACCACAAAGGCTATTGGGAAGTACGACCGGGCCTCGGCGGGATGCCTCGAGCGGCCGATGTTCCATTCCTTCCCTGGGCCCGGGCGCTGTATCAGTACCGCAATTCTCGCAACGATCTTTATCCACCTCTGGTGAATTGCAAGCCAGCTGCGGGCCCGTCGTTCTTCAATGCGCCGGGATTCGAGATCGTCGATGCGCCGGACCTCAGGAGCATTTTCATTCTCAATATGGCGGGACCGCATTCATGGCGAGTGATCTATATGGACGGCAGGCCGCATCCGACAGGCGATGATCTACGGCCGAGTTTTCTTGGTCATTCGGTCGGTCACTGGGAAGGCGACACACTGGTCGTCGATTCCGTTGGTTTCAACGAAAAGCAATGGATTGCCGGATCGTATCCCACGACCCGGCAGCTCCACATGATCGAACGAATCTCCCGGCCAAACCTCAAGACACTAAGTTACGAGTTCACCATCGACGACCCCGGCGCCTACACAACCCGATGGTCCGGGAAATGGACGATCACCGAAAAAACAGCGTCGGCCTGGGTCGCAGATGGCGAAATGTTCGAATACATCTGCCAGGATTCTCGCTCCTGACCCGACGGTAAGCCCACGGCTACGAAGACGGCGTAAACGAAGCCCTGCGGTTTTGCTGGAAGCAATTGTCACTGTCTTCCCTGCACACGGGACGTTCTTCACCGTAGCTGACCGTCATGATACTGGTCTGCGGCACGCCCTGCTTGACCAGAAACTCTTTGACGGCGTTTGCGCGGCGGTCGCCGAGCGCCAGATTGTATTCTTCGCTCCCACGATCGTCGCAATTTCCTTCGACCACAAACTTTACGCCCGGATGTTCCTTCAGCCATGCCGCGTCGGTCTGGAGCCGCGATAGCTGGTCGGGCCGGATTTCGGATTGATCGTAATCGAAATAAATGGTCTGGATATTTTGTTTGAAGAGATCCGTAAGGCTGACGTTCGGAGACGGCCGCGTATCGTTCCTGGTCGCAGCCGGGGCTGCGGGAACTCGAACAGTTACCCGGGCCGAATCGGAGGCGGTGCCACCCGGACCTGTTGCCGTGGCTGTATAGGTGACTGAAGAAGTCGGATTAACCGACCGTGTTCCTGCACTCGTGACGGTTCCCAGCGCAGGCTGGATCTGAACATTTGTCGCATTCTTGGCATCCCACTGCAGCGTGGCGACCTGGCCTCGATCCAAGGTCGCCGGTGTAGCGCGCAACGTAATACTGGGCGCAGGAGCCGGCGCGGCGGCGGGTGCAGGCGTTGACGTAGGCGCTGCAGCCGCAACGTGTTTCTTACATCCTGTTAATGACGCGAAGCCGATCGCAACAACAATGCTGACTTTTTGAATACGTGAATTCACGTGTTCTCCTTTCGTTGTTACACGATATCGTAGCACGATACAGATGGGCGCCCAAGCAAATCATCCTCCAGGGACATCACATAAGCAATTATGTTTTGCTTATTTAAGAGAACGCGCTGGCCCGCGCCTATACGCCGACGGCAACTTCCTGCTGAGGCTCGGTTTGCGCTCCGTCAACGCGGACATGTACGTGTAGACGACCGGGGTCAGATAAAGAGTGATCAATTGGGAAAAGAGCAGACCGCCAACAACGGCAAGGCCGAGCGGCTGTCTGGCTTCGCCGCCCGCTCCATAACCGAGGGCGATCGGCAATGAACCCAGCAAGGCGGCCATGGTCGTCATCATGATGGGACGGAACCGAACGAGACATCCCTGATAAATCGCCTCGAGAGGAGATTTACCTTCGTTACGTTCGGCGGCGAGGGCAAAGTCGATCTGCATAATCGCGTTTTTCTTCACTATTCCGATCAGCATGATGAGACCGACGAAACCGTAGATATTGAGATCCATCTTGAAAAGATAGAGCGTCAGCAATGCTCCGAAAACCGCGGAGGGCAGACCTGAAAGAATCGTCAGCGGATGGATGTAGCTCTCGTAGAGAATGCCGAGCACGATGTAAATGACGAGAATCGCGATACCCAGCAGGAGCGTGAGATTCGATATGGATTTCTCGAATTCACGTGCTGTTCCCTGGAATGCTCCACTGATTGTCGCCGGCAGACCGCGGGTCAGGTCCTCGATCTGACTCGACGGCGTCGCCTAAGGACACACCGGGCCTCAAATTGAAAGAAATCGTCACGGCTGGGAGTTGTCCGAAATGATGCACTGTTTGCGGCCCGGCGTCCTGAGTCAGCCGCGCAAGAGTGTTCAAAGGTATCAGCAAGCCATCGTCGGATTTCATGTAAAGCATTGAAATGGCATCGGGCCGCGACTGATATTCAGGCTGCAAATCGAGCATGACCCGGTACTGATTGGTCGGGGCGTAAATCGTGGAAACCCATCGGGGGCCATATGCATCAAACAATGCATTTTCGATTTGCTCAGCGCTGACCTTGAGCGCCGCTGCTTTGTCGCGATCGATCGCCACATTCAATTGTGGGCTTTGCAACTGCAAGTCACTGATGACATCGGTAATGCCCGGCAATTGAGCCAGTTCGCCGCGCAGCTTTTCGGCTCCGGCATAGAGTTCAGCCGTATCGGGACCTTGCAACGTGTATTGATAGAGGGACGTCGAGACCTGGCCGC
The DNA here is from genome assembly GCA_963738025.1 of uncultured Acidobacteriota bacterium. Taxonomy (GTDB): domain Bacteria; phylum Acidobacteriota; class Terriglobia; order 20CM-2-55-15; family 20CM-2-55-15; genus 20CM-2-55-15. The sequence continues at coordinate 181,560 of CAVTWA010000031.1, forward strand.
CGATTCGGATCGTCGGCGGGTTTTGCAGGTAGACACGCATGTAAGGCAGGCCGGACATCTTCTGGCGCAGCCGTCCGATGATGGTATCGAGGCTGTCTCGCTCGGCGCGCGGCTTGAGGTGCATGAACATCCGGCCGAAATTGGGCCCGCCATTTTGCGGGTTCGAAGCGCTTACTCCCGAATAGAAGGCCGTTATCGAAGGATCCTGGCGAACGATCTCTGCCGCCTGCTGCTGGTAGCGGCTCATCTGGTCGAAAGAAATACCCTGTTCAGCTTCGGTCTGAATCAGCAATTGGTCATTGTCCGAATCGGGAATGAATCCTTTCGGAATCCGGACAAAAAGAAATCCGGTAGCCACCAGAATGACGAGGCTTAAAGCGACGGTGCTCGCCCGGTGGCGTAAGACAAATTGCAGACTATGATCGTACAGATCCAGCATCCCGTCGAAAACGCGCTCGGTTGCTCGAAACAGACGGCCTGGTTTCCTCTGATGGACAGGTTTCAGGAAGCGGCTGCACAACATCGGGTGTGAGAGTCACCGACACGACGCCCGAAATCAGGATCGCGGCCGTGATCGTGACTGCGAACTCCCGGAACAACCGTCCCAGAATTCCGCTCATAAACAGAACAGGAATAAAGACGGCAGCGAGCGACAATGTCATCGAGACGATCGTGAAGCCAATTTCCTTCGATCCGTTCAGCGCGGCTTAGAGTGGCGCCTCCCCCATCTCGAGATGCCGGACGATGTTTTCGAGCATGACGATGGCGTCGTCAACAACGAATCCGATCGAGAGAATCAAGGCCATCATCGACAGATTATCCAGCGTATAGCCCATGATTGTCATGACCGCAAAGGTGCCGACGATCGAAAACGGAAGGGCGAGGCTGGGAATCATTGTCGCCGGCAGATTCCGCAAGAAAGATGAAAATGACCATGATCACCAAGGCAAGACTGAGAACCATGGTGAACTGGACATCGTTGAACGATGTTCGGATCGATTGCGAGCGGTCGTAGAGAATATCCAGGTCGACGGATGGCGGAACCTGCTGACGGAACGTGGGGATGAGCGCCTTTACCGCGTCGGCCACTTCGACCGTGTTGGCGCCCGGTTGCCGCTGAATGGCGAGGACAATCGAGCGCCGGACGGCCTCGGAGCTGACAAACCAGTTGGCGGTCTTGTCATCCTCCACGCTGTCGACGACCGTACCCAGTTCATCAAGATGGACCGGCGAGCCGGCGCGCTCGACGACGACCAGCTTCCGGTAGCCTTCGGCGCTGGTCAGTTGTCCCGTGGCTCGCAGAGTCAGTGTCCGGTCGGGACCGTACATCGTGCCCGTCGGCAGATTCACGTTCCACTTCTGCAATGCGCTTTCGATTTCGTTCATCCCGATCTGTTTAGCTGCCAGTCTGGTCGGGTCGAGATGGACACGAACGGCGTATTTCTGCGCTCCGTTGACTTGAACCTGCGCGACGCCAGGTACCGTCGAAATACGTTGAGCTAGCGTCGTTTCGGCATATTCGTCCAAAACCCACGGCGGAGCCGTACTCGACATCAGCGACAAAAACAGAATGGGCTGATCGGCGGGGTTCACTTTCCGGAACGTTGGCGGGCTCGGCATACCCGCAGGCAGCAGCGGGGCGGCTTGCGTGATTGCCGCTTGAAGGTCCAGGGCAGCCCCGTCCAGATCACGGCTCAAGTTGAATTGAAGGGTGATCTGCGCGGTCCCGACCGAGTTTGTTGACGTCATCGAATCCAGGCCCGCGATAGTCGAAAACTGGCGCTCGAGCGGCGTCGCCACCGCGGATGCCATCGTGTCCGGGTTTGCGCCTGGCAGACTCGCAATGACGAGTAGCGTCGGGAAATCGACGTTCGGCAAATCACTGACGCCGAGCATCCGGTACGCGATCGTGCCAAACAAAGCGATGGCAAGCATCAGCAGACTGGTCGCGACGGGTCTCTTGATGAAAATGTCTGAAACGTTCACAAGCGCGCCTTTCTGTGTTACGAGGCAGACGGAGAAGTTGACTTAATCTGGACGCGGCTTCCCGGTGCCAATCGAAGCTGCCCTTCGATGACGACCGTTTCACCTTCGCTCAAACCCTTTTCAATCACGATTTCCCTCTCCACTGTTCTGCCGACAATAACGGGGCGCGATTCCACGGTCATATCGGACTTCACTACAAAGACGAACTTCCCATCCTGACTTGTCTGGACCGCAGCCACCGGAATGACGATCGAATCCTTCTTTTCATTCAGCTGCACAATGGTGCGAACAAATTCACCCGGCCACAATTTCACAGCCGAATTGTCATATAGCGCCTTGAGCCGGATCGTGCCCGTTGTGCTATCGACAGCGTTCTCGACAAATGTGAGCTTTCCGGTCTCCGCAGGCGCATCGGGTCCGGCATATGCAAGAACCTTTACTTGTCCCGATGTCATATGACTCTTGATCGCGGGCAATTCGTCTTCCGGAACGGAAAACGTCACGAACATCGGACGCACCTGGTTGATCGTTACCAGATCCACGTCGTTTGGCTTGATAACGTTGCCCTGCTTGACGAGCAAATGTCCGGTGCGGCCATCAATCGGCGACTGAATCGTGCAGTATTCCAACATCAGCTTCGCACTTTCCAGCGCCGCGGCGTCGGCAGCGATATTGGCCTGGGCGCTCTCTATTCCTGCTTTATCGGCGCGGACAGCCTCGCGCGCCGCCGCGGCCTGCGTCGTGGTCTGTTCCGACGACTCCTTGGGCACGACGCCGCGCCTGGTCAACTCCAGATATCGCGTTGCCTGAGCCTGTGCGTACTCCTCCTGAGCCGTGTCTCGTGCCAGATTCGCCTGCAGAGCACCAAGTTGTGCCTTGTCCCTGGCCAGGTTCGCTTCAGCCTGGGTGACCTGGGCCTGGTACGGGCGGGGGTCGATCACGAACAACCGATCGCCCTTCTTCACATCGGCGCCCTCCTGAAAGTCGACCACGGTCAACTGTCCGCCAACCTGCGCCTTGATCGACACTGTGGAGTAAGCTTCCGCGTTGCCAACTGCTTGAATTTCCAGGGGTATAGACTTCGTGACCGCCATTGAGACAGCAACCGGCGCCGCAGGCGCGGTCGGCCGTCCCGCCGATGCTACTTTGTTCGAACACGCCGCAAGACTGAGAAGTGCGATGGAGAGAGAAAATGCCCTGTAGAACCTCATGCTGCTAATAATAGCGGGTATCCAGAGAAGTTCGAAAAATCTTGTACCTCTTGTGTTTCTTGTTTTCCATCCCTGGTCCCGCATATCCTCAGGGTGGAACTCCGGGGGAAAAGGGAATGCTTCTCCATCTGCTGCTGTTCATTGGCGTGTCCATCTCATTTGCACAAAATACCGTACCGATGATGCTGCCGGTTCCGGCAACGAAGCTCGAGATATTCGCTGCAAGAAAAAACGCGACGATCACCACCGAGACCTACTATGTCACACGGCTGCCGGCGGATAGCGAATGCAACATTCGTCTGCAGGCGCTCATCCTTTACGAAGCAGGACGCGAAAACGAGCAGGTCCGGGGATTGAAAGTCGAACTGAGTCAGACGCAGCGCACGAAGGAAGAGCACGTCACAACCTCATATATCGACATGGACGAGTTTCCCCCGTTGTTAAATGGCATGAACACGATGCTGGACATGACCCAGAGAGGCACTTTCCTCGCGAATCCCGTATCAAAAGAGACATCGTTCTCAACAAGGGGAGGACTCATATTCACGATGCTCCAGAAGGACACCGAACGACAGCTGCGCATCACAAGTGTCCTTCAGCCTGAAAGCCTCTGCACGATCAGCCGCGAAGCTTCCATCGTAGAGCTGAAGAACTCGATCGAAAAGGTTCTGCAAAGTTTCAAATAGCATATGGCACGGTTGACAGCAGTCGCCCTGTCGTTCCTATTCTTCCAGCAGCGGGACCTCACGGTCCCGCGCTCGGCCGACGAGGTCGTCGGTGCCGTGAGTCAAAACGTCAAAGAATTTCAGGATCTCCTCCCGGATTTTGTGTGCGACGAAAAGATCACATCGGCAGCTTATGAATACGGCAAGGTCACAAAAATGAAAACGGTTGACTCCATCTTTACTGCAGTTCAGAAGTCGAGTCCCGGCCCCGGAAACGGCCGGGCGGCATTCACCGAGTCGCGAGAGATTGTTGCAATCGACGGAAAAGCCGCGGGCCGACATGCCAGAATGCCGACGTTGCCCACGCAATTCACTGGAGGGTTCAGCGGTCTTCTGGCGATGACGTTTTCGCCGGACAACCTCCAGGCTCAACACTACGTCCTGGCCGACAAACCGGCCGAGGACGGCAACCTGCTCGTTCAGTTCACCACGAAAGACGGCCAACAAAAGCTAGGCTCGTTCCTCAACGGTCAAAGCTTCCTGAACAAAGATGCGGGCCGCGCCTGGATCGATCCACGAACCATGCAAGTCGTGCGACTGGAGCGAGATTTTCTCAATCTGCCGCGGAATCTGACTCGTCTGACAAATACCGTAGACTATGGACCCGCAACCATTGGCGACCGGAAATTCTGGATGCCGCGTGCAGTCCGAATCGACAGCACGGAACGAAATGTCAAAAAAACGGGCAGCTACACAGCCAGCTATAGCAATTGCAAGAGGTTTGTGGCGGATATCAAGATCCTTCAGTAATTTGGCTGGCGAAGGATACATACCGCGGAGTGAACGGATTTAACCGATTGAATGAACCATGATAGATTCCAGTCTGGAGCCAGGTGATGCGAGTTATTAAATTGGCGCTGGCGCTAATCCTTTCGGCCATGCCGATGGCAGGAATCGCGGCCGACCCTGTTGTGGAATTGCAGAACAGGATGAAAAGCGGCGCCGTGAAACTGGAATACGAGCCAAAACACGGATACCTGGAATCACTCCTGAAACATCTCAACATTCCCGTTTCGTCGCAAACTCTGGTGTTTTCAAAAACGAGTTTCCAGACAGACCGTATTTCGCCGCAGACCCCACGTGCCATGTATTTCAATGACGATGTCTATGTCGGATGGATACCAGGGTCACCGCTCATCGAAATCATGACCGCGGCTTCAGCCGGAACTGCCGGATTCTATCTTCTCAATCAGGACCCGGGCGAACCGCCGGAGTTCGAGCGATCGACAGGACACGACTGCTCCGTTTGTCACTACGTACGCGAGGCGGCGCCTAAATTTGTGCCGCGGTTCGTGGTTTCATCCGTAGTTCCGGATAATGAAGGAAGCGTCGAGGGAGCTTTTCCGATTGATACCAACGACCGCAGTCCAATGAATGAGCGCTGGGGTGGCTGGTACGTAACTGGAACGCACGGAAATCAGAAACACCTCGGCAATACGGTGCTTCAAAAGCCGGCTTCGGCCTTTGCTCCAATTCCTGCTACAGCACTTGCACGATCACTTAACGTGACCGACTTGAGCCGCCGTTTCGACACAACGCGATACCTCAGCCCTCACAGTGATATCGTGGCCCTGATGGTGCTGGCCCACCAGACGGATGTACACAACCAGATTGTTCTGGCCGCGCAACCGTCAGCCTCCGTAAAGGAAGCTGGAGAGCGACTCCTGCAGAGCCTTTTGTTTGCCGGCGCTGCTCCTCTTACGGCGCCAGTTCAGGGGACTTCAAAATTCGCCAGCGAATTTGCCGCGCAAGGACCACGGGACAGCAAGGGACGATCCCTGCGAGATTTCGACCTTAAGACTCGGTTGTTTCGATACCCTCTCAGCTATCTGATCTACAGCAAAGCTTTCGACGAGCTTCCACCACCTGCCAAAGACTACGTGTACCGCAGGTTGCGGGAAGTGCTGAGCGGCCAGGACAAGAGCCGTACGTATGCGCATCTGTCTGATGCCGATCGCGCCGCAATTCTGGAGATCCTGAGGGAAACCAAACCGGACTTCCGGGTTTAATTTACAGGCCCCGTCACAGACCGCGACTACAATCCGCGGGGCAGACGGAGGCAGGCTCGCACTCCTCCTAACCGAGACGTATCCAACATAATCGAACCCCGATGAAGTTCTGCAAGATCACGCACGATCGCTAAACCTAGCCTGGAACCGGGAGCGCCTTCATCGGCACGCTGCAAAATCCGCACGGCTCATTGATACACCTCGCAGGTAAGTTTACCGACGGGCAACTGACATTCTCGGGTTTCTCAAGCGGGCCTGATGCGATCCGTGTGTCCGGCACCGGTACTATGAAACCCGACGGCTCCCTTGCTGGGAACCTGACGAGTAACATGGGTGACATGGACTGGACAGCCGGCCGGACGAAGGTGAAATAGTTCAAGAGGTGTCATTGAACGAGGTGACCTGGAGTAACATGAACGTCGATGGAGCAACTGTCGCCGGAATTTCTCGTCCAGGGTCTCATCTGGTACGTCGTCTTTCTGTTTTCGACCACGTGTCACGAAGCATCGCATTCGCTCGCGGCGAAATGTGGAGGTGACCTGACGGCCTTCCATGGTGGTCAGGTCACGCTGAATCCCGTTCCACATGTGCGTCGCGAGCCATTCGGAATGGTTCTGGTACCACTTCTTTCATTCGTGCTTGGCGGCTGGATGATCGGCTGGGCCAGCGCGCCGTACGATCCTTTCTGGCAGGCGCGTTATCCCAGACGTGCTGCATGGATGTCGCTGGCGGGACCCGGCGCGAACTTTGTACTGATGATTCTCGCTGCGATCGGTATCCGCGCCGGCATGCTCGCCGGCATATTCCAACAGCCAGCAGCCGTCGGGTTCACCCGTATTACGGAAGCCGCCCATCCGGAAACGGCTTCGGTCGTCACATTCGCGGCGATGTTCATCAGCGTCCTGTTTTTTGAAAACCTGCTTCTCGGAACCTTTAACTTGCTGCCCGTTCCGCCGCTCGACGGAAGTACCGGCATTACAGTTCTCATGAGCGAACGCACGGCGCTGAGATTCCTGGAATTCATCCGCAATCCGACGTTCAGCATGGCCGGCATCGTCGCAGCCTGGTTCCTCTTCGACAAACTGTTCGATCCGATCTTCACGTTTGCACTGAACGTGCTGTATCCAGGATCGGGTTACGGCTTCAGCTGATTTGTAGTCGCGGGCTTCAGCCCGCTTTGGGACTTCGCAGAATGCCTACGACAGGAGCAGTTCCAGGGTTTTGCGGTCCAAGCCCTTCAGGACGCTGTTCTCGGCGGTGATGATGGCATCGGCAAGATCGCGTTTGGACTTCTGCAGTTCCAGAACCTTTTCCTCGACGGTATCTTTTGCAATCAACCGGTATGCGAAGACGGGACGGGATTGTCCGATGCGATGGGTACGATCGATCGCCTGGGCTTCGACCGCCGGATTCCACCATGGATCCAACAAAAAGACATATTCGGCAGCTGTCAGATTCAGTCCTAACCCGCCAGCTTTCAGACTGATCAGGAACAGAGGGCAATCGGAATCCTCCTGAAACGTTTGAACGCGGTTTTGGCGGTCCCGGGTCTGGCCATCGAGATATTGGTACCGAATTTTTTCCTGATCCAGCCGCTTTTTGACCATCGCGAGGAAGCTCGTGAATTGGGAAAACACCAGAGCTTTGTGCCCCTCTTCAACAACCTGCTTAAGTTGAGGAATCAGAGCGTCGAGTTTAGCGCTGGCGGCTTGAGAACGGCTTTTGTCGATGAGACCCGGATGGCATGCGGCCTGGCGAAGGCGCAGCAGGGCTTCGAGAATCTGCATACGACTTTTTTGTATACCAAGACCATCCACTCGTCCAAGCAGCGCTTTCCGGTAGTGTTCGCGCAATTCGTTATACATCTTCCGCTGATCACTCTTCAATTCACAGTAGATGGTCTGCTCGAGCTTCGGAGGCAATTCACGCGCAACTTGATCTTTGGTTCGGCGAAGAATAAAAGGGCGCAGGGCTTTTGAAAGCATTGCAGCGGTCTCCGTCGACGGAGCCCCTGAGGTTTGCATTCCGAATACGGCGGCGCTACCAAGCAACCCGGGATTGAGGAATTCAAAGAGACTCCACAGGTCGCCAAGATGATTTTCGATGGGAGTTCCGGTCAGAGCGAGCCGATGAGTTGCGTTTAACAGCCGCGCGGCCTTCGCGGATTCGGAAGATGCGTTTTTTATGGCCTGCGCTTCGTCGAGAACAATCGTGTCGAAATGCACATCTTTGAGGAGAGGCGCATCGCGGCGCATTGTTCCATAAGTGGTTAGAACGACATCGTGTTCGTGAATCTCTTTCCATCGCTCCTTTCTGGCGGCACCGCTGAAGTCAAGGACCCGCAGGCGCGGAGAAAATCGCGCAGATTCCTGCATCCAGTTAAATACCAGCGAGCGCGGCGCCACGATAAGAGCCGGCCCCTGCCGTTCGTCCGAATCCAATAAGGCCAGCACCTGGATGGTCTTTCCCAGGCCCATGTCGTCGGCGAGGCATCCACCGAAGCCAAACCGCCGGACGAACCGAAGCCAACCCAAGCCCTCGCGTTGGTAATCACGCAGTCGGCCTTCAAAGCTTGAACCGGCATCAACTGCCTCGACGCCGGCAAAGTTTTCCAACTCGCGCCGAACTCGCAAGAAGGCCGCATCGAACGTGACTTCGGACTGATTCGCAAGTAAGGCATCGAGGAGTCCTGCCTGACCCCGCGTAAAACGGATCTGATCACCGGTTTGTTTTCCAAGGCCGCCGACAAAGCGATAACGACTCAACCATTCCTCCGGAACTAAGCCATATGAACCATCCCCGAGCGCGACCATATTGTCGCCGCGCTGAATGGCTTTCAGCAGTTCCGGCAATCCCACAGTGTGACCTTCGAAATCCGCCGCGCCCCTTAGTTCGAACCAATCGATGCCGGACGTCACATCAATTTTGAACGCCCCGGACCGCCGATAGAGTTTCCCTTCGGCCTCAACGCGCCACCCTTCGGAAACCAGCGCATGCACCAATGCGGGAAGACGGGCGGGAGCCAGTTCCCATGTTCTGTCGGCCCCGTTCCAGGTGTTCTCGCGCCGCGCACCGAGATCGGCCAGGCGCTGTACCGCCTTCGCCTCGGCGCCGCGATCTCTCGAAAAAAACCGATCACGCCCAGGGTCATGCAAAGCGATCGCCGGTTCGGCTTCGGAAACTTTCACGCCGTAGTCGAATGTGATTTCACATTCAAGCCTGGCCTGCGGGTTCCATTTGTCCCGGCTAGTCCGCACCGACAATTGCGGTGGGCCCAGAAAGGACGCGGGCTCGATCCGCAAATCGTCCGGAAATGCGAGTGGCGGCATTTCACGAAATTTTGCAATCTCTGCGATGAAATCATTACGATGCTCGACGGGAATGGCAAGCTTGTCATTCTTGCGGAAAAAACTGACCCACTGGAATGCGCCTGCATCATCGAAGCGGGAGATATGATTTTCAAAAAATATCAGGCCCGGCACAAGTAATTGAGCATCGGCGAGAGATCGTTGTTCATCACCCCGTCTCAGGCTGGCTGTGACGACATAATGATCGGACTCCTGCTCCCGCTGGACATCCATGCGGAAAGCGAATGGATTTCCGCTGTCCCATTCCAGGGGCCTGAAATTATCGGGGGCTTCCACCGTCCGCAGGAAAAAACGGCCGGTCGCACAAAGCAACGGCATGACGATGTCGAAACTTGGTTGCGACAGCCGGTGACGAGTCCCCGCGTTCGCGGGCCCAGGCGAGTAACTGTAGGCAAAGGGCTGCGGTGAAAGCAGAGACAGGATCTGCAAATCAACGGGCTCAAGCTGGTCGAGCTGCCGTATCCAGCTTTCCTGAAAATTGGGCCGGCCCCATTCGCCGCTTTTCTTCATCCGGCTGACGACGCTCTGCACAATGAGCGTTGCGGCGGACAGACACTCCGAAATGTCGACGAAATAGAGGATACGCCTGGAGTCGCCATTTGCAGGCTGGTAACGTGCGTTAGCCTCCTGCCGCAACTTGGAAATGTGTTGTTTCCAGACGGGAATCTTCGGCGGCTCCGGCTGTTTCACCTGGCGGGACGCCGCTGGCCTGCCCGGTCGGGGTTCGCCGTCCGTAAAATCGTACGCGGTGGTCTTCAGTACATCTTCAGTATCCGCAGCGCCGGAACCGTCGCTTGAATCCAAATGATCGAGCCCGTGTTCGAGAAACGGAGCCCATCGCGTTGCAATTCTGCGAAGATGTCCCTGCGACTCTGCGGCCAATAGTGTTCCCCAGATGTGCTCACACAACTTACCGTTCGCAAAGCGCAGACAGTCACAAAAAGCAATCACCGCGTCACCGTCAAGCTGAATGTCAACAATATGCAGATCGCCACCCTTGACTGATGCGGTCACCTGGTCAGGCCCACCACTCTTGATCTGTACGGCTCCCGAGTTGAAGTACTTACGTCCCTTGTTTCGCTCGAGGACGTTAAGCTCGAATTGAATCCTGTGAGTCCAGTTCATCGCGGGCATAGAGGTGTTTAACATGAAAAGCTTCACCCGATAAGACCCATTTCCGCGGAGAAGTTTGTAGCACAGTAGACGCGGGCTGACCGCGCGATTTCCTGGATTCTGCGTAGAACGTGCTGTCATAGGCCGCACCTACAACTGATGCGCGCATTGAATTTGAAAAGGGGACCTGAGTTGTCAGTAACGCAGGTCATAATTCCGCTGTTACATCCAACAACCCACTGGGCGGGTAGGCGTGCACGCCAAGCGCTGGCTCCTTGCTGGCATCCGCCCTTTCTTTTCTCAGCAAACTGCAAAAAAGAACCCGCGGCCGGCGCCGCGGGGAGGCTAAGGAGATTCGTTAAATAACGCCGGAGTAAGAGCACGAGCATCGCCAAATGGCAACTACCTGTGTTTATAGCGAAATCGGTCGCACGACCCAAATCATTTCCGACATTTCTGTAACCGCAGGCCTCCCCCGCCTACATTTTTGTAAAGGAGGGACAGGTCACTTTTTGCGGGCAAACTGTATCGAACGGAAACACTCCCAGTCAAAAAAGTGACCTGTCCCTCTTTTGCGAAAAAAAGGCCTTCAGAACTCGTCATTCTGAAGGCCTTTACTTTTATGCCGAAGGCGGGATTCGAACCCGCACGCCTCGCGGCGCCACCCCCTCAAGATGGTGTGTCTGCCAGTTCCACCACTTCGGCGAGGTTGATTTTCTACCGCTTACTTCTTTTCCGGCGTGGCTGGCGGCGTTGCCGGAGTCGGAGCACTCTGCTGCGGTGCCGGTTGCGCCGGAGTTTGCTGTGCCGGTTGTTGTTGTTGCTGTTGCTGCTTTTGTTTCGCGCCTTCCCGGATCACGGACGAACCGCCGGGTTGCGAAATCAAAATGGTGAGCGCCAGCGATGTAATCATGAAGATGACCGCTGCGACAGTCGTAGCTTTACTGAGGACCGTACCCGCTTGCCGAGCCCCGAAAGTCGACTGGCTGCCGCCGCCGCCGAAGGCACCTGCCAGATCGGCGCCCTTACCTTGCTGCAGCAGGACGACAAGAATCAAAAAAACGCAAACGATGACGTGAAAGATTGTTAATAAGATGACCATATTATTGATTGCTGCGCCCTATCGAGCTTGCATTCGCTCCGCTCATGTTATGTCTTTATCTCTGGTAATTAACGATGGCTGCAAATGACGCAGGGTCCAGGCTTGCTCCTCCGACTAAGCCGCCGTCGATATCCTCTTTTTTCATTAGAGCCGCAATATTATCCGGTTTGACGCTTCCACCATACAGAATGCGAAGCGCATCTGCTGCAGCCTCGTTATAGATTTCTGCGAAGGTCTTGCGAATCGCGGCGTGCATTTCAGCGGCGATTTCAGGTGTTGCCGTCCGCCCAGTGCCGATGGCCCATACCGGCTCGTAAGCCACAATGATATGGGAAAGGTCTGGACCGGTCAACCCGCGTAACCCGTTCTCGACCTGCCGCCGAACCACATCAAGTGCCTGCCCCGCATCTCGTTCCGACAGGAGTTCGCCGACGCAAACAATGGCCTTCAGCCCGCCGGCGATCGCCGCGACCGTCTTCTTGTGAACCGTTTCATCGCTTTCACCGAAGAATTGCCGGCGCTCGGAGTGGCCGATAATAGTGTAGGTGCACCCCGTCTCGCGCAACATCCGCACCGAAATCTCGCCTGTGAACGCCCCATCCTTTTCCCAATGGACGTCCTGAGCCGAGATCCTGACACTACTGCCATTCGCTTCATCCACAGCCGTCGATAGCGCCGTGAAAGGAGGCGCAACTACGATCTCGCAGTGCGTGACGTTCTGAACCTGGGGAAGAAACGCTTCGAAAAACGCGCTGGTCTCCCCGCGCGTTTTGAACATCTTCCAATTCCCTGCAATGACCGGTCTTCTCATCCGTTGAAACCAATGCGCTCCCGCGCTAAGCCTTATCCGTCAACACCTCGACACCTGGCAACTTCTGCCCCGATAAGAATTCCAGCGAGGCGCCTCCGCCGGTCGAAATATGCGTAATCTTCGACTCGACCCCGGATCGCGCGACCGCTGCCGCGGAATCTCCGCCTCCGACGATTGAAAATGCCTTCGCGGCGGCGACGGCACGGGCGATGCCGAAAGTACCTTGCGCAAACTTCGGATTCTCGAAAACGCCCATCGGGCCGTTCCAAACGATAGTCTTCGCGGCGAGAATGATCTGAGAATAATGCCGCACGGTCTCAGGACCGATATCGAGCCCCATGCGATCGGCCGGCGTCTGTTCGACGGAAACGATCTGCGATTCCGAACTATCCAGGCCCGCGGCAACGACATGGTCCACCGGCAATTCGATCGATACATTCTTCTGTGCAGCGTTAGACATCAGTACCTTGGCGAGATCGATCTTGTCCACCTCGACCAGTGACTTGCCGGTCGGAATGCCCTTGGCCCGGAAGAAGGTATAAGCCATCGCACCGCCAATCAAAATGGAACTGGCAATATTGACGAAGTTCTCGATCAGTTCGATCTTGTCGGATATTTTCGCGCCACCCACGATAGCAACGTACGGCTTCTCCGCCTTCGTCAATGCGTGATTCAGGGACTCGATTTCTTTCTGCATCAAGAAACCAGCCGCCGATTGCTTGACGAAGACGGTCATGCCCGCAGTCGAAGCGTGCGCCCGATGCGCCGCCCCGAACGCGTCATTAACATATACGTCGCAAAGCGCTGCGAGTTGCTTCGCGAAAACAGGATCGTTCTTTTCTTCCTCGGCGTGAAAGCGGAGATTCTCGAGAAGAAGAACATCGCCGTTTTTCAAAGCGGAAGCCATCTTCTCGACTTCGGGACCAACGCAGTCGGGCGCAAATTGGATCGTCTTTCCCAGTAACTCGCCAAGACGTTCGGCCACCGGCCTCAGGCTGTACTTCGGCTCCGGTTTTCCCTTCGGCCGGCCCAGATGCGAAGCAAGGATGAGCCGCCCACCCTTTTCGATGATGTATCGGATAGAGGGTAAGGCAGCCGTTATTCTTGTATCATCGGTGATCTTTCCATCTGCGAGTGGGACGTTGAAGTCCACCCGCACGAACACCCGCTTACCCGAGACAGCCAGATCTGAAATGGACAATTTATTCACAGCAGCGAGGTCATTTCAGGACGAGTTTGATGCAATCTCGCAACCGAACGCTGAAACCCCACTCATTGTCGTACCACGAGAACACTTTCAACATCCGGTCACCCAGCGTTTTCGTCAGCGGTCCATCAACGATCGACGAATGCGGGTTGTGCAGAAAATCGGCAGACACTAATTCCTCGTCCGTGTATTGAAGGATGCCCTTCAACGGTCCATTCGCCGCCGTCTTAAGCGCGCTATTGACGGACTCTACTGTTACCGGTTTGGCCGTCCGCACCGTCAGGTCGACCAGCGAGACGTCGGGAGTTGGAACGCGAATCGCAATCCCATCCAGTTTGCCTTTGAGTTCCGGCAGAACCAGACCAATTGCTTTTGCGGCGCCTGTCGAAGTCGGAATCATCGACAATGCGGCAGCGCGTGCGCGGCGCATGTCAGAGTGGGGCAAGTCCAGCAGCTTTTGATCATTCGTATAGGAGTGAATGGTCGTCATCAAACCACTTTCGATGCCGAACGAGTCATTAACGACTTTTGCAAGAGGGGCCAGACAATTCGTCGTGCACGATGCATTGGAAATAATGTTGTGCTTAGCCGGGTCGTAGTTCTTGTCGTTGACGCCCAGGCACACCGTAATATCCTCGCCCTTGGCTGGAGCCGAAATGATGACCTTCTTGACCGAACCCCGCATATGCTTGCGTGCGTCATCAGCGTTGGTAAAGAGCCCTGTGGATTCCACGACAACTTGCACGCCGAGTGAAGGCCAGTCGATCTTAGCCGGGTCTCTCTCTTTGAACACTTTGATTGCCTTGCCGTCGACGACAATGCTGTCCTCACCCGGCTTTACGTCCCCTTTCAGGCTACCGAGCACAGAGTCATACTTCAAAAGGTGCGCGAGAGTTTTAGGATCGGTAATGTCATTTACGGCGACGATTTCAATGTCGTTATCCCCAATGGCCGTACGATAGAGATTTCTACCAATGCGGCCGAAACCGTTAATGCCAACTTTGATTGCCATACTGCTCCTCTTTTCTTCAGGGGTCGTCATAGACCGCCCGCGATTAAGATTGCGACCCGGCGAGCCGTATAGACCGCCCCTACAGCCACGCCAAATAAAAAAGTATACTCTGCGGCAGGCATGTATTTCATATATACGTTGAGCCTTTTCGTGGCTCTCGTCGTGACCCTTCCTGGCTATCTCCTTCGCTTCGGTAAATATTTCCCGACGATCGCTGACCGGTTGGGGTTCTTAAAATTGCCGCAATTGCACCGGTCGATCTGGGTTCACGCGGTTTCGGTTGGAGAAGTTAAGGCCGTAGAAAGACTGCTCGAAGGGTTGCGCCGGCAGTTTCCAGGTAAAGTTATCGTCGTTTCGACAACGACGCCGACGGGCCAGCAACTCGCTCGTGACCGGCGCGATATCGTCGACCATACGTTTTACTTTCCCATCGATTTGCCATGGTGTGTGCGGCGGACAGTCGATCGTGTCGATCCCGAACTGGTCGTTATTGCGGAGACCGAAATCTGGCCGAATTTCCTGAGGGCGTGCCGGGGTCGCGGAATTCGGGTCGTCATGATCAATGGCAGAATCTCGGACAGGTCATTCGCGAGATATCGCGTCGTCCGGCGCTGGCTGCGCCGCGTGTTCGAAGACTACACGGTGATCGGTATGCAGTCGGAGAGAGACCGCGCGCGAATCGAAGCGATCGGCGCAGATCCGCACAAGGTCTCGGTATTCGGCAATCTCAAATATGACATGCTACAGGTCGAGAAAGCCGTCGATGCCAATCTCGCAGCTGTTCTGGTCAAATGGGACCAGGTCTGGATTGCCGCGAGCACGATGCCGGGCGAGGAAGAACTCGTTCTGGACGCGTTCCGCAAATTGAGACAGAGCCGGCCAGATTTGAAGCTTCTGATTGCACCCCGCCACCCCGAAAGATTTGATACGGTTTATGAGTTGATCCGGCGCTCAGGATTCGCGGTAATCCGCCGGTCGGAGGTTGCCAGGCCGGCCAGCCCGACGTCCACTCCCGATATTCTGCTTCTGGATTCCATAGGGGAACTGGCGGGACTGTTTCGCTATGCAACGGTCGTGTTCATGGGCGGCTCCCTGGCAGCATCCGGCGGCCACAATATCCTCGAGCCGGCGCGGTACAGTAAGGCAGTCGTATTCGGACCGCACATGGAGAATTTTCGAGATATGGCGCGGTTGTTTGTGGAGGCGCAAGCCGCAATCCAGATCGGACAAGCCTCTCAACTCGCGCCCGCAATTTCTGACCTTTTGTCCGATCCGCAAAAAGCAGTCCAAGTGGGCCGCAACGCACACGCCATCATGCAACAGAACGCGGGTGCGACCGATCGCGTTCTACAAGTTCTCGCTCCTGTCGAGGCAAGCCGGTGAGCCGCGTGTTCGGGTTGCTCGTACGAGCACGAGCAAAGCTTTACGAATCCGGTATGTTGCCGACGCGACGACTGAACCATCCGGTAATCAGTGTCGGAAATCTCACGGTAGGTGGAACCGGCAAAACGCCCCTCGTTATAGCACTCGCCGAAGCGTTGCAGGCCCGTGGCTTTCGACCCGTTGTTCTATCGCGCGGTTATGGAAGGACGAGCCGGGGCATCATCATTGCGGATTCGAACTGGGAGGAATGCGGCGACGAGCCGATGCTCATCAAACGCCGGCTGGTCAACGTTCCCGTCGTCGTCGGGGCAGATCGATACGAGGCCGGTCTGGTTGCGCAACAGCAAAAGCTCGGCGACTTATTCGTCCTCGATGATGGTTTTCAACACCGGCAACTCCATCGCGACGTGGATATCGTCACCGTGGATCCGGGCGAATGGGCCGCCGGAGACGTGCTACTGCCCTCGGGACGCTGGCGCGAACCGAAAGACGCAATAGCCCGGGCACATGCGGCCTGTGTTCAGGGGAACGGCGACGTGCAGGCGCCATCATTATCAATTCCCGCATTTACAGTCAGCACACAGCTTGACGGCATCTATCAGGACGATTCGCGGATATCCCCGGAGAATCTGATGGGCCGGCCGGTCATCGCATTTGCCGGGATCGCCAAACCCGATAGATTCTTCGCGACAATTCAATCCCTGGGAATTGAAACGATGGAGTGCATCCGCTTTTCTGATCATCATCATTATTCCGCTCGTCAAATCGAGAAACTGCCCGGCGGCCTTCTGATCACGACTGAGAAGGACGCCGTTCGTATCGGAACTTCCGCGACGCGTCCTTACTGCTACCTTCGTATCTCTGCTAAGATTGCCGACGTTGAACGATTGATGTCGCTGATTTTGGACAGGATAAAGTGAGAAAAATCCTCATCCGCGGACCCAACTGGGTTGGCGATGCAGTGCTGGCCATTCCTGCGATGAAGGCCCTGCGCAAACGGTTTTCCGATGCGGAAATCACTCTGCTCGTGCGTCCGTGGGTAGCCGGCCTCTTCACATCGGCGCCTTTCGTTGACAGAGTCTGGAGCGAACCCAAACCTTCCCGGCTTGGGGATTGGACCCGGATTGCCCGAGCCATCCGATCCGGGAGATTCGATCTGGCGCTGCTGCTACCGAATTCCTTCGAATCCGCACTGATGATGTATGTCTCAAGGGTTCCGAAACGTATAGGCTATGCCACCGATGGACGCGGCTGGATGTTGACGAACTCCATCACGCCAGGCGGCGTAGCGCGGCATCAAGTCGATTACTACCTGGAACTGGTGAAAACTCTATCCTCGAATACGGCCCGACCGTCTATCGAAATCGAAGCGACTGCCCAAGAGCGCTCCACCGCCAGAACGCTACTGAAAAACGAAGGCATTGCTTCAGACGCGGCCTTTCTCGTTTTAAATCCGGGGGCTGCTTACGGCTCGGCAAAGAGATGGCATGAAGATCGATTTGCGAAAACGGCCGGCTTGCTGGCTAAAGAACTCAGACTTCAGATCGCGCTGATCGGGTCGGAGGCGGAGCGGCCAATCGCCGAACAAATTGCAGCGCAAATCCCGCGAAGAAGCATTGTTCTGAACGGAAAGACCTCATTGGAAACGCTGATAGGCGTTCTTGCCGAAGCCTCATTAATGATTACAAACGATTCCGGTCCGATGCACATTGCGGCTGCGCTCGGAATCCCGACCGTTGCGGTGTTTGGATCGACGGACGAACGGGTCACAGGCCCCTGCGGGGCCCGCACACGGATCGTGAAAAAACCCGTCGAATGCAGTCCGTGCCTCCTGCGCGATTGTCCAATCGATCATCGGTGCATGAATGGTGTGACCGTTGAGGACGTGTGCCGCGCCGCACGGGAGTTGATCCGTGTTTAAAGCTGTTTTTATGGATCGTGATGGAACGGTTTCGGAAGAGATTGGGTACATGTATCATGCCGGACTCTATAAGCCATTTCCGTGGGCTGGGCCTGCCATCCGCAAGATCAATGAAAACGGTATGAAGGCCGTTCTCATCACAAACCAGTCGGGCGTCGGACGTGGTTACTTCGACGAGCGCAGCATTGAGGAGGTTCACGCCAAACTGATGGCCGAACTCGCCAGCCATAGCGCCGCACTGGATGCCATTTACATTTGTCCGCATCACCCGGAAGCAGGTTGCGATTGCAGAAAACCCAATCCAGGCATGCTGCTTCGAGCTGAAAAAGAAATGCAGATCGATTTGGGCAGATCCTATGTTATCGGGGATAAGTACGTGGATATCGAAACCGCTCACCGCGTCGGAGCCACGAGCGTCCTCGTCCTTACTGGATACGGCCGCGAAGAGCGAGAAAGGTACAAGACGAACCCGCAACAACCACATTTCGTCGTGGAGAACCTCATGGACGCCGTCGATGGAATTCTATCTGGAGCATTCGGATGAGGATTGCGCACGAATGCCGACTCCCGGCTTTAACAGGTAGTCGCGGGCTTCAGCCCGCGCTTGGGCCCCGTGAAATGCTGAACGAGGAAATCGCGTGAACCCGCTCCGCCGGTTAATCGACCAGTTCAAGGGAAAGCGCGTCGTCGTCTTCGGTGACCTCGTCGCCGACGTTTTCATTTACGGTGAGATTTCCCGTATCTCGCGCGAGGCGCCTGTCCTTGTTCTAAATCATCGCGAAACACAAATCGTGCCTGGCGGTGGAGCTAATGCGATTCACAACCTGTGGGCGCTCGGCGCAAGTCCGCTCCCCATCGGAGTCGTCGGTGATGATGCCGAAGGGCAACAACTGCTGGAATATTTTTCAGCGCGCGGAATCGATACCGGCGGCATCACTATCGCAAAATCGTATCGTACGCCGTCAAAGACCAGAATTCTGGCTGGTGCAGTCCATGGACAACGCCAGCAGATTGTGCGGATGGACGCCGGGGCAATACTTCAGGATGAAAAGGCTCGTTCCGCATCTGAACGCAAGCTGAAGGCTGCCGTGAAAAACGCCGACGCCCTGCTCGTCTCCGACTACGGCTACGGATTGATCAGTCCGCAAGTCGTGGCGGACACCTGGAAAAATTCGATTCCTGCAACGATCGATTCCCGCTTTTCGCTCTTGAGTTTCTCGAAAATGACCGCTGCCACTCCGAACGAACCCGAAGTCGAGGCGGCACTCGGAATTTCAATCGGGGACGACGCCACAAAGCTGGAATGGGCCGGACGGACGCTGCTGCGCAGGTTGAAGCATGACGCACTGTTGATCACACGGGGCAAAGACGGCATGGCACTATTCGAACGCGGAAAAAAAACGATCTGTATCCCGATCCATGGATCCGACGAAGTCGCCGACGTCACAGGCGCGGGGGACACAGTCATCGCGACATTCACTCTCGCCCTTGCTGCCGGCGCCGGCTATCCGGAAGCCGCCCGACTGGCAAATTACGCGGGCGGAATTGTGGTCATGAAGTACGGCACACGTCCGGTCGCCCACGAGGAACTCGTCCAGGCAGTTGAGGCGGGTACATGAAAGTTCGTGTACTCGAAGACCTGCCGTCGTTGCTCAAAGACAAGAAAGTCGTTCTTGCGAACGGCTGCTTCGACATACTGCATGTTGGACATCTCAGGTATCTGCAAGCCGCGCGGCAATTGGGCGACGTCCTGGTGGTGGCGGTGAACAGCGACCAATCCGTTCGCCTGATTAAAGACTCCGGGCGGCCGATCATGGCACAGGAAGAGCGGGTAGCGCTGGTGTCGGCATTGCGGTGCGTCGATTTCGTAACACTCTTCGATGAGCCGGACGTCTCGCGTGTGTTGAGCGTCCTTCGCCCCTCAGTTCATGCAAAAGGGACCGACTACACCGAGCAAAATGTCCCGGAACGGGCTAAAGTGATCGAATACGGGGGCGTTGTCCGTATTGCAGGCGACCCCAAGAATCATTCGACTCGCGATATTATTGATGCGATTTTGAAGAGGATTGAGAGACGATGACTCGAGGCAAAACCGACGCATTGAAAGGCATCAAACCGAGCCGCTTTCTGGTTGTGAAGTTCGGCTCACTGGGCGATATCGTTCACTGTCTTCCTTCGGTTGCTCAATTACGTAAAGTTTTTCCGGAGGCTGAGATCGACTGGTTGATCGAGCAAAAAAATAAACTTGTCGTCGAACTGAGCGGCCTGGATGTACGGCTTCTCCCCATCGATACCTATCAATGGCGCAACAGCCCCGGCATAGGCAGTGCCAAGGAAATTGCCGAACTGGTCTGGGCCCTGAGCACGGATGGCTACGACTGCACGATCGATTTTCAAGGCCTCCTGAAATCGGCTTTTTTTGCCTATCTCTCCGGAGCGCCGGTCCGAATCGGCTGGGAAAGGGATTTCCTGAAAGAATCCGTCAGCCGGTTCTTTTATACCGAGGTCGTCACTCCCAAGCGAATTCACATCATCGATCAGCAGATGGAATTGCTCACGCCGCTCGGCATAGAGCCAAACTGGGAAACAGAAGTTCCATTGCGCGCCCGTCCTGCAGCGCGCCGGTCGCTGGAGAAAAAGTTAGCGGGTCTTTCGGATTATGTACTGATCAATCCCGGTGGGAACTGGCCGACCAAATGTTGGGATCCGGCCCGGTACGGTGAACTGGCGTCCAGGTTGATGAAGGACGGACTGCCTGTCGCCGTGACATGGGGGCCGGGCGAAGAAGAAATGGTGCGCAAGATCGTGCAAATGGCAGGGGACGGGATCCGGCAAATCCCGACCACCCTCGAAGAACTGGTCGCACTGTGCGAGACCGCTAAATTATTCGTCGGAGGCGATACGGGGCCCATGCATTTTGCCGCGGCAGCCGGCACGCCCATTGTCGCGATCTTTGGGCCCACCAGCAGCGATCGAAATGGTCCGTTCCGCCGCGAGGACATCGTGGTCGAGCGGCGGCTCGCCTGCAGACCCTGTTATGAGCGCGACCGGTGTCCGCTCGAGCATTGGCACTGCATCGTCGATATAACCGTCGATCACGTTTACGAAGCATGCCGCAAACGCCTTTCGCTGGCCGACCGCAGGCCCTCTCTGCAGCCCACGCAGTAGATGGCCCAAAAACTCCGCGTTCCGATCGGTTTTGTGATCGCGGCTGCGGTTTTGTATTTCGCAGTGCCGACAAAAGTTTCGATACTCGTGGGCTTGCCAGTCGCGATCCTGGGCGGTGTCTTCCGCGCGCTGGCCGCGGGGGTGATCCGGAAAGACGCAAGCCTCGCGAGTTCGGGAGTTTATGCTCTGACCCGGAACCCGCTATATTTCGGGACTTCCTTGCTCGTTACGGGATTCGCCATCATGAGTTCGAGCGAGACTGCGGCAGCTCTGCTTCTGGTGCCATTCGCATTGATTTATCCAACCGTCATGGTCCGCGAAGAGGAGCATCTGCTGAAGCTTTTTCCAGATGAATTCAGGGCCTACAAGAGAAAGGTGCCCCGCTTTTTTCCGCGGATCACCTTTCCCTCAGCTCTATCGTTCTCGTTCCCCCAATACCTCGCGAATCGCGAATACAACACCGCCCTCGGCTTTGCCGGGGCGTTAGGCATATTCGTGTTGAAAGCGTTTCTGCGGTAACTCAGATAATTTCGATCCTTTCCCGCGACCATTTTC
Organism: uncultured Acidobacteriota bacterium; assembly: GCA_963738025.1. Taxonomy (GTDB): domain Bacteria; phylum Acidobacteriota; class Terriglobia; order 20CM-2-55-15; family 20CM-2-55-15; genus 20CM-2-55-15. The sequence goes on from CAVTWA010000031.1 coordinate 203,131, forward strand.
GAATCGGCTTCTGCGCGATTTTCGAACGGACGCAAACCGCCTCCAGCTCGCCACGCAATTAACCCATTGATTTACCAACCCGCGAAACCTATACTCAAAGTGGACCTTTTGAGTGGGCGTTTCGCCCACTTTTTTGTTGTTATGAGCATGGGAGTCGAGTGGGAACAACTGCGGCGGCTCGTAGAAGCGACAGTCGAAAGCCAAGGATATGAGTTAGTTGATTTAGAACTCAAGGGCGGCGGGCAGAATTCAGTCCTCAGGGTTTTTATCGACAGGTCAGCCGGGATTTCCCACCGCGATTGCGAGTTGGTCAGTGAACAAGTAGGAACGGTCCTCGATGTTGAAGATCTGATTCCGTTTTCTTACACGCTGGAAGTTTCCTCCCCTGGTCTGGAAAGGAAACTGGTCAAGGAAAGTGACTACACTCGCTTCGACGGTAAATTGGCCAGAATCCGGACCCGTATTCCCCTGAATCAACAAAAGGTGTTCCGCGGGCGTCTGCAGGGATTCCGTGACGGAAAAATCCGCTTGGAGTTGCCAAAGGGCGATCTCCTGGAAATCCCGCTGGACGTGGTTCAAGAGGCAAGACTTGAATTCGATTGGGCCGCTGAGAGGACGAAGCAGCGTGGATCCAAGGGATCCGACGCTGATGGATAAGGAATTAGGAGCGAATTGATGTCGAACGTGCTTTTTCAAACGATCGATCAGATCAGCAGAGAGAAAGGAATCGATCCGCAGATCGTGATCCACGCGATCGAGGATGCCATCGTAGTGGCGTCGCGTAAGTACTTCAAATCGAACGAAGAACTACGCGGGCGGATCAATCCCGAAACCGGCGAGATCGATGTCTTTGCCGTGAAAAAAGTCGTCGACGCCATTGAAAACCCCGGCCGGGAAATCACCTTGGGCGAAGCTCGGGAAATCAAACCGGATGCGCAACTCGAGGAGGAACTCGAGTTCAAGAAACCAACCGTTGGCCTGGGACGCATTTCTGCGCAAATGGCCAAGCAGGTCATTTTTCAAAAGGTTCGGGAAGCCGAACGTGAAAGCGTATACGCCGAATACCACAAGCACGTGGGCGAAGTGGTCAATTGCGTGGTGAAGCGGTTCGAGACGGGCGACATCATCGTCGAACTCGGCAAAACGGAAGGCAAACTGGGAAAGCGCGATCAGTCCCGCCTCGAGAATTTTTCAGTAGGCGATCGCATTCGCGTCATCATCACCAAGGTCGAAAAAACCGCCAAAGGACCGCAAGTCATTGTTTCCCGTACCGTACCGGAACTGGTGCAGCACCTGTTTCAAACGGAAGTGCCTGAAATTTATGACGGCACCGTGCAGATCAAGAGCATTGCCCGCGAGGCCGGAGAACGGACGAAGATCGCTGTAACGTCGCGTGAAAAAGATGTCGATCCGGTGGGCGCCTGCGTCGGCATGAAGGGAACCCGCGTTCAGTCGATCATCCGCGAACTGCGCGGTGAAAAAATCGATATTATCCAATGGAATGACGACACTGTGACGTTCGCGACCAATTCCATCAGTCCTGCGAAGATCAGCCGGGTATCCATCGTCGATAGCTCCGACAAGATCATGGAAATGGTTGTCGAAGATAGCCAACTCTCGCTCGCAATCGGCAAGAAGGGGCAGAACGTGCGTCTGGCGTCCAAGCTGATCGGATGGCGCATCGATATCAAGAGCGAGGAAGAAAAACGCGCCGAAGTCGAGAGTCAGATGGCGCAATTGCAGGAGCAGATCCCGACGCCGCTGGAGACCATACCGGGTTTAACACCGAACCTCGTTCAGAAGCTGAATGCCTCGGGTATTTCTTCGGTCGAAGAACTGGCGAATCTTTCTCCGGAGGATCTCCAGAACATTCCGGGGATCGGGGAAAAGACGATCGAAAAAATCAGCGATGCCATGTCCGAGTACTACACGCAGTCGCAGGCGTATCAGGATCACATGGAACGTCTGGCGCAGCAGCATATGTTTAGTAAAGACACGCCTGCTCCGCAACCGAGCGAGGAAAGTAAAGAAACAGGCGATCAGAGCGTGCCTGAAGAGTAAAATAGATGATAATCTTCCCCGGTTCGGGGAGTTCAGAGGGTTTAAATAGGGAATGCCAAAGCTTCGAGTTTACCAGCTAGCCCGCGAGCTTAATCGCGACAATGCCGAGATCATTCGCGAACTGCAGCACATGGGCGTGCCGGTGACATCGCATTCGAACACCGTTGAGGATCGTCTTGCCGACCGGCTCCGCCGAGAACTGGGTGTATTTGCGCCGGCTGACGGGAAAAGGGTGGCGGCCGACACCGACGATTTCGTAGCCATCGACACTCCAGATGTCGAGGAGCTGGCTGCCGTTATCGAGGAAGCCGCGAAGGCCGAGCCGGAAACGCCGCACATCGAAGCGAAGACGGAACCGAAGGTCGAGGAAACGCCTGCGCCGGAAACAAAAGTTGCAGCTCCCCCTGTCGCTCCACCGCCACAGCCCGTGGCGCCGGTCACGCCACCGCCACAAGCGGCTGCGCCTGCTCCACCGGCTCCGCCGAAGGTCGAACAACCTGTGGCTGCCGCGCCGCCTCCGCAGCCCGCGCCCCCGCAACCCGTGCGTCCTTTGACGACGCCGTCAGGAGGCCGGATTATTCCGCCTCCAACACGTATCGGACCGGCTGTACCGCCTGTGCTGCCAACGGCACGAGTTGAACCACCGCATGAACAGCGAAAAACCATGCAGCAAATTGCCCTGGACAAGGCGCGGCGCGATAACCGGCTGCCACCGAATGCTCCGGGCGGGCAACCAAACCGTCCGTATGAACGGCCGGGGCAGCGGCCCATGGGGCCTGGGCCAGGGCAACCTCGGCATCCGTCCAGTCCCGGTTTTCAAAATCGTGGAGCTTCGCCGTCCGCTCCGCCCGGCACGCGGCCCTGGGTTCGGCCGGGAACTGCGCCGCCACCGCCGCAACCTATAGAACAGCGCCGGCCTTTACCGCAGCAACGGCCCGACCGCACACAGCGCTATGAGCGTCAAGCCGAAAAGAAGCTGGATAAGCCGTTTGTGCGTCCTCAGCCAAAGCCGGAACCGCAGCGCGAATTCCGAAAGGTGACATTGACGGAAGGGCTGACCGTAAAGGATCTGGCCGAAAAGCTCGACGTCCTGGCCAAGGATATGCAACGCAAGCTGATGGATCGCGGCGTTTTCGCGACGATCAACCAGACCCTCGATAAGGAAACCGCGAAGTCCATCGCTAAGGACTATAACGCGGAAGCCGAGTTCGTCACATTCGAAGAAAGCGTTATGCTTGATGCAGTGGAAGTCAGCGTGTCCGAAAACTCCGCTCCCCGAGCTCCAGTCGTGACGATCATGGGCCACGTCGATCACGGTAAAACGTCACTGCTGGATGCGATTCGCAAGACGCGCGTCACCGAACAGGAAGCCGGCGGTATCACACAGCACATCGGCGCCTATCAGGTAACGGCGCAAAACCGGAAGATCACCTTCCTCGATACACCAGGCCACGAAGCCTTCACATTAATGCGCGCTCGCGGTGCAAAAGTGACCGACATCGTCGTACTTGTCGTGGCGGCCGACGACGGCGTCATGCCGCAGACGGAAGAATCCATTTCGCACACCAGAGCCGCGAAGGTTCCGATCGTGGTGGCGATCAACAAAATCGACAAGCCCGGCGTTAATCCTGAACGCGTCAAACGCGAACTGGCTGAACGCGGTTTGCAAGCTGAAGACTGGGGCGGCGATACACCGACCGTCGAGGTCTCGGCCAAAACCGGCAAGAATATCGATCTCCTGCTTGAACTGATTCTGCTCGTCGCAGATCTGCAGAGCTTAAAAGCCGATCCGACGCTATCAGCGATGGGCGCGGTTCTCGAAGCCAAAATCGATCGTGGCCGCGGCAACGTCGCCACCGTGCTCGTTCAAAACGGAACCCTGAAGGTGGGCGACAACTTCATCGCCGGCGCTGTCTACGGCAAAGTTCGAGCAATGTTCGATGAGAACGGCGGGAGCGTGAAAGAAGCTGGACCGTCGATGCCTGTGGAAGTCCTGGGCCTGGAAGGATTGCCTATGGCGGGAGATCAGTTCCTCTGCGTCGCCGACGACAAGAAGGCGCGGCAGATCGTCTCCAATCGACAGGAGAAGTTGCGCGATATCGCCCTGGCGAAGACATCGCGCCTGACACTGGATCAACTGCACAAACAGTTGACCGAAGGCGAAATCAAAGAAGTGCCTCTGATTCTGAAGTGCGACGTTCAGGGCTCCCAGGAAGCTCTGACGGAAATGCTGAACAAGCTCAGCACGGACAAAGTAAAGGTCCGCATTCTCCATTCGAGCGTCGGCGCCATCACTGAAACCGACGTGCTGCTTGCCGCGGCGTCCAACGCGATCATCATCGGTTTCAACGTTCGGCCAGAGCGAAAAGCGGCCGAACTCGCAAATCGCGAGAAAGTGGACATCCGTCTTCATACGATCATTTACAACGTGGTCGACGAGATCAAGCGTGCCATGCAAGGTGTGCTCGAACCGGTATTCAAGGAGACGTACCTGGGAACCGCCGAAGTTCGAAACACATTCCGCATTCCGAAAGTTGGCGCTATCGCAGGCAGCTATATTACCGACGGCAAGATTACTCGAAATGCCGAGATCCGGTTGCTGCGAGACAATGTCGTCATATTCGAAGGCAAAATCGCTTCTTTGAAACGTTTCAAGGAAGATGCTTCGGAAGTCGCCCGCGGATACGAATGCGGTATCGGCATCCAGAATTACAACGACGTCAAAGTCGGCGACCAGATCGAAGCTTTTGTTACCGAAAAGGTCATGGCGGACGTCGAGGCGTAGGAGGAGAAGGAACACAAAAAGTACAAGAGGCACAAAAACTCTTGTGTCTTTTGTACTTCTTGTGTTCCTTCTCTCATTTTTCAATGGTTGTCATTGCCTTACTGACCCTCGACATCCATATTCCGCACGCGCAATCTCTCAAGGACAAACGAATGGTGCTGCGCAGTCTGAAGGATCGTCTGCGCACAAAATTCAATGTTTCCGTTTCGGAAGTGGATCATCAGGATCTTTGGCAACGGGCACAGGTCAGCGTTGTTACCGTCGGATCAGATGAAAAGTTTCTGGAAAAGGTTCTTGAACAAGCGGCCGAGGAGGCCGAACGAATCGCACCGGAGTGCACGATTCAGAGCAATATCGAAATCGTCTAATCGAATATGCAGGGACGAAGAATCGACCGGATAGAAGAGCAGCTTCGCATGGAGCTCAGTGAGATCATCGAACGTGAAATCCACGACCCCCGCATTGGGCTGACCACTGTAACCGCAGTAAAAGTGTCACCGGATTTGAGGCATGGCCGTGTCTTCATAACAGTTCTTGGCGACGACAATCAGCGCAAAAAGGCCCTCGAGGGGTTAAGGTCGGCGGGGAGCTTCGTGCGCCGTTCTCTAAGCAAGCGTTTGCACCATATGAGACGTATTCCTGAACTCACCTTCGATTATGACGAGTCCGTCGAACAAGGCATGCGCATTGAACAATTGCTGGACCAGATCAAGCACGAGGAATAGTACGAGGGGTAGGCGCGGGCTTTATGCCTGCGTTCAGCTACCATCAAAGAATTTCTTGTCGGTATTTGAACGCGGGCGTAAAGCTCGCGCCTGCAGCCTGCCATGAATGGGATTCTAATAATCGACAAACCCGAAGGCATGACGTCGCATGACGTGGTGCAAACGATTCGAAAGAAGTTCAGCACATCGAAAGTCGGCCACTTCGGCACTCTCGATCCAATGGCAACCGGAGTATTGCCGGTCGCACTGGGAAAAGCCACTCGCCTCGGGCAGTTCATGTCCGGGGCACCGAAGATCTACGACGGAACAATGCGGTTTGGCTTTGCCACCAATACGTACGACCGGGAAGGAAGTCCGACCAGCGAACAGCAGCCCGTCGGAGATATGGGGAATATCGAAGACCTCATGCGGTCGCTGACCGGAACGGTGGATCAGGTGCCTCCACCGTTCTCAGCCAAGAAAATCGGTGGAGTGCCGTCTTATAAGATGGCTCGCAAGAACCAGGCGGTGGAAATCGCCCCTTCACGCGTTCACATCGAACAGTTTGAAATGGTCAAACTCGACTCTCCATTTATGACATTTCGTGTCGTTTGCTCGCCGGGCACCTACATCCGCAGCCTGGCACACGATCTCGGCAAGCGGCTCGGCTGTGGCGCTCATCTGACGGCGCTGCGTCGAATTCAGTCGGGAGAGTTCCGTATCGAAAACGCTGTATCGTTGAAGGCGTGCGCTTCTTCCGACATTACGCCGGTAGAGTCGTTACTGGGATCGCTGCCGATGCTCGAAGTATCGGAAGCGGAAGAAACCAGGGTGTTGCACGGCAACGAGATTGCGGGCGAGGCTCCTGCGCCATTCGCCCGCATCTTTAACAAAAAAGGTGAGTTCATCGCGGTGGCCGCGATAGAAAACGGTTGGGTGCGTCCCAGACTTGTGTTAACCTGATTTACTTGACAAGCAACCATTATGCTAGGCTGTATCTTAGAGAAAGAGATTGAATCGTAGCCAATGAGTCTGACGAAGGAAAACAAGGGAAACATCATCAATTCGTACCGAATCCATGCCTCAGATACGGGCTCCCCGGAAGTTCAGATAGCGATTCTCAGCGAACGCATTACGTACCTGACGGAGCACTTCAAGACGCATAAGAAGGATCACGGGTCACGGCGCGGCTTGCTCAAGATTGTCGGCAAGCGCCGACGCCTGCTTGATTATCTAAGGACGTATAACGTCGAACGTTATCGCGAAGTGATTTCCAAGCTTGGAATCCGAAAATAGACGGCACGTTGCCGCTCGGAAAAATTAGGAACGGCCCGGGGCAAGGCTTCTGGGCCGTTTTGTTTTAGGAGAAACCAAATCAAATGAATGTTCATAAAGTCAGCACGATGATCGGAGAGCGTGAACTCTCCATCGAGATCGGCAAGCTGGCAAAACAAGCACATGGCTCCGCTGTTGTCCGCTACGGTGAGACCGTAGTGCTGGTCACGGCATGCGCAGCCAAAGAACCCCGGGAAGGGCTTGATTTCTTCCCACTCACGGTCGACTACCGTGAAAATTTCTATGCGGCCGGCAAGATTCCTGGTGGATTCTTCAAACGGGAGGGCAAACCTTCAGAGCGTGAAGTTTTGAACAGCCGCATGATCGATCGGCCTATTCGGCCGCTCTTTCCCGAAGGCTACAAGAATGAGACACAGGTAATCGCGCTGGTTCTCTCCGCGGATACCGACATTGATCCCTCGATGCACGCGATCGTTGGCGCGTCCACGGCTCTTTACACTTCCGCCATTCCTTTCGAACATCCTGTCGCAGCAGTGCGCGTCGGCTTGATCGAGGGACGTTATTACCTCAACCCGACATATGCCGAACTGAAAAACAGCCGGTTGAATCTGGCAGTGGCCGGCATGGAAGACGGCATCGTCATGGTGGAAGCGGGTGCAAACGAAGTTTCCGAAGAAGTGATGGTCGAAGCCTTGAATTTCGGGCATCAGGCAATCAAACAGATCATCGCTCTCCAGAAGGAGCTTTACGCAAAAATCCAGCCGAAGAAATTGGAAGTCGTTCCTCCAGCTGTCGATGAGGCGATGGCGAAGAAGATCGAGAGTGCTTTGCGTGGCGATCTCGAGGACGCCATGAATACCCACAAACACGAAAAGCTGGAAAGCTACAGCCTTGTCGATGCGGCCAAGAAGCGCGCCGTCGAGCTCTACCCCGATGCGGCAGAAGACGATGACAAGTTGAAGATGATCAAACGCATCTTCGACGCTCTCAAAGAAAAGATTTTCCGCGACGACATTCTTCGCAAACGCGAACGGCCCGACCGGAGAAAATTCGACACAATCCGGCCGATCTGGATCGAGACACGCGTCCTGCCCAGAACTCACGGATCGGCGGTTTTCACGCGCGGTGAGACGCAGGCTCTGGTGACGGCAACGCTCGGAACCTCCGAAGACGTCCAGCGCCTGGACTGGCTTGAAGGCGAATCGACTAAACGATTCATGATGCATTACAACTTCCCGCCATTCTCGGTCGGCGAAGTATCGCCACTGCGCGGCCCCGGCAGGCGTGAAATCGGACATGGCGCCCTGGCGGAACGTGCGCTGGTTCCGGTAATACCGGACGAAAACGAGTTTCCGTACACGATTCGCGTTGTGTCCGACATCCTCGAATCCAATGGCTCCTCTTCGATGGCGACCGTCTGCGGAGGGACGCTCGCTCTGATGGATGCCGGCGTACCGATCAAATCGCCCGTCGCCGGTGTGGCCATGGGTCTCGTCAAAGAAGGCGACAATTACGCCGTATTGACGGATATTGCAGGCGCCGAAGATCACTACGGCGATATGGACTTCAAAGTTGCGGGAACGCGCGATGGCATCACCGCGCTTCAAATGGATATCAAGATCGCGGGCGTGACTTCTCACATCATGTCGGAGGCGCTCGCTCAGGCCAAGGCGGGACGGCTGTTCATTCTCGACAAAATGATGGAAGCGATTCCGAGCGTCAGCGACCAGATGTCGCCTTATGCCCCGCGAATCTACTCGATGAAGATTCCTACCGATAAAATTCGTGATGTCATCGGACCCGGCGGCAAGATGATCCGGTCGATCATCGAACAAACGGGCGTCAAGATCGACGTTTCGGATGACGGACGGGTCAACATCGCATCCTCGGATGGTCCTTCGGCTCAGAAGGCGATCGAGATCATTTCAAATCTGACGGCGACACCGGAAGTCGGGAAAACGTATCGAGGAAAAGTCGTACGTATCGCGGATTTCGGCGCCTTCGTCGAGATCTTCCCCGGCACCGATGGGCTGCTTCACATTTCTGAAATCGATGAAAATCGGATTCGCAATGTGCGGGACGTCCTGCAGGAAGGCGATCAGGTGATGGTTAAAGTGGTCGGCCTGGAAGGCAACAAGATCAAACTCTCCCGCAAGGCCGTCCTGCGGGATCAGAAGCAGAAACAGGAACAGAAACAATAGCCTACAAAACATTGCAGGCGCGGTCATAGACCGCGCCTGCAACCGCTAATCCAAGTCTATCGGCTTGATCGGCATTTCCAGTTCATCCTTGCGCTTCATCGCCTCTTCGAATTTCTTGTCGATAACGCTCATCCGATCCTTCTCTTTCATGATCGCTTCCTTAAACCGATCGTCAGCCGTTTCCTGATCCTGTTTCACTTTCTGGAACGCATCCTCGAACGAGACCTTTGAAGTCTTCGGTTTCTCGGTGAATAAAACTTCACCTGAAGTTTTGTCCACCGTGAGGACTGCGTCGCAGCACGTGCAGCGCACGCGTATTGTGGTTTCCTTACTGCCCATATGACGGCATTATACTATGGACGGGCTGACGAGGTCTCCGCGCCCATCAATTCCTCGCGCATATGTTCGACATCGGCGAGGCGCTCGCCATGCGGGTTCTCCGCGATATAGCTGTTCAACTGTTCGAGGGTGTTGTCATACCGGCGCAATTTCAAATAGACATTAGCGAGCATAAGCCGGACGTTTGCCATTTTAGGAGCGAGTTCGAGAGCACGCTTCAGTGCCACTTCGGCCTTGTCCAACATGGCTGCTTTGTATAAAGCAACACCAAGATTGAAGAATGCCGGAGCCGAGCGAGAGTTGGCTTTCACAGCCTCCTCGCCCGTCTTCACGGCGCTGTCTGGCTTGTTTTCCTGCAGATATAAATTCGTCAGGTTGAGGAGAGGCCCGATCCCGGTTGAATTCAGCTCATGCGCCTTCAGAAATTCCCGTTCGGCGTCGTCAGGCCGCCCGGCTTCTCGGTATGCAATACCGAGCTGATTATGTGCTTCGTAAAACGTGGGAGCCAGTTCCACGGCTTCGCGGAAATATTTAATGGCATCGTCCGTCTTATTCTTGCTGAGAAAGTCAGACCCCTTCTCGAAGTTCGAAACCGCTTTCCTGGGATACAACTCCTTGAACTCGGTGATATTCACCACCGCGGGCCCGGCAGACTCCGCCGGCCGCTTCGGAACAAGGGTTACCAGGACAGTTGCGTCTCCGTCAGCGGCCTCGATGATTTGATTTACATCCTGGAACCCGTCCAGTTCGATGTGAATCGTATACGTCCCGCGAGGAACATTCGTAAAGGTGAAGTGCCCGGCTAAATCGACGTAACCCGTAGCGACAGGCCTGACGCCATTCGCGAGCAAGGTCACAACACATCGGTCACACGAAAAGTTGCCGTTCTCGAAAATCAACCGGCCGGAAATGCCTTGGTCCGGTTCTGCGGCGTTAACGTTGTTGGCAGCGATCGAAAGGAGAACAACTGTGAGGATCACAAATGGTGTTAGGAATCGCATAACTGCGCTCCTCTGCGTAAATCTCTACGGAGGTTTATGCAATTGCCCTGCCGAACCGGCGAGAGAGCCTTTAGTGAAGATTACATGTGGGGTGAGAATCGGAGTTCCACCTGGGCCTCAAGGGAGGCTACTTCGGCGGCTTCCACGAATCCAGGCCGCAAGGTGTTTGTGTCACATACAGCGGTTGCCATGGCGGCGCGAAAACACCTGGCCGCAGCCCGATGTTGAAGCAGGGGTTTCAAATATCCAGCAGCGAATGCGTCGCCCGCCCCGATTGGATTTGTGTCGAAGCTGCGCGGTGGGACGGCGTAAAGACACTGCCCCTCATGCAGCAGCAAAGCACCTGCCTTACCATAGGTCATGACCGTATGTGCCGCAAGCATCGACACGCTTGCGGTGCGAAAGAGTTCACGCATTTCTTCCGTGTTCGGTTTCATGAATGTAGGACGAACCTGTAAAGCAACTCGAAGGGCAGCGCCGGTTGCATCGATGGCAGTGATCTTCCCCTTTGCGCGGGCATGATCCAGGATCATGGCATAAAAATTGTGTGAAAGACCTGTAGGCAGGCTTCCTGTTGTGAGAACGCCATCCACTTTCGGCATCCATCGTTCAATGATGCGCAGCAACTTTCCGGCTGCTGCCGAATCCACCTGCGAGCTTTCTTCATTGACGACCGTGGGATGGACTCCGGAACCCGGATCGCAAATGATTGTACAGGTCCGGCTTTCTTCATACGGAGCAACCGTCTCGATGTGGATGCCCAACCGGCGCAGAGGCTCGGTAATGTAGCGCCCATTGCTTCGGCCGACAAAACCGGTCAAGACAACATCCCCGCCAAGTTGCCGGAACACCCGAGCCACATTACTTCCCTTGCCGCCTGGCTGAGAGAGAACTTGCCGGCTGCGCTGAACTTGTGCGGCTTTGAAATTCGCTACCTGGAGAATGCGATCGATGGCGAGGTTGGGGCAGACGACTAGGAGCATGGATGACCGGCGCGTTTCACACAAACATTTTATGTGAATTTAACGCGCGCGCATCCTTTGAGGGGGCTTGCCTTCGAATTGCGCGGGCTGGGTTCGTATTGAATATGCCCGGCAGGTTTGAATCACCGTAGGCGCGGGCTTTATGCCCGCGTTCAAATTCCATCAAAACTTTTCTGTCGGTATTCGAACGCAGGCATAAAGCCCGCGCCTACTCCTTGCGCAGGATATTCTCCAAAGCCTGCGTTGCTTCGGGACTCTTCAACTGGCCCAGCCACATCACCGCCTGCTTTCGAATGGCGAAGTCCGGATCGCTTGCGGCGATATTTCCTAGAATCGGCACCGCCTGAGGATCGTGTGTTTGACTCAGAGCAAACAAAGTCTGGAAACGTAACTGAGAACTGTCATTGCCATTCTTGTAAATGTCTTCCAGCAAAGCGACGCGATTCGAAGCATTGGATCGCCCGATCCAAAGCAGAGCCGAGCTCCTCGCTTTCTCTGAACGATTCTTATCGCGAGCAATGCCGGCGAGTGCGTTCAAGGATTTGTCGGTCCGGATCTGCGCAAGAGCGAAGGTCACGGAGTCGGAATCGTCATCCGTCAACGTGGACAACAGACCATTCAGAGCATCCACAGCCGCATCCTTATTGCCCTGAGACTGGCTCATCCAGAAAATCGCATCTTTGCGAGCCCTGAGATTCGGTGAATTTTTGGCGACGTCCAAGAGGAAAGGCAGAGCCTGCGTGGAGGAACTGGCAGCAACCGCATCGAGCGTCGACAAGACGACCGGATCGGACATGTCCATCTTCAATCGTTCGATCGCGATCTGAAGGCCGCGATTGACGTCGCTACGGAATATCGCCCGCATTGTTTCCTGCAGCAAGCTGATCTGCAGATCGAGGTTTTGAACCGGGCCGGCAAATGGCGCGCGGGGGACAGGCGGGCTTGGAGGTAACGGGATGCCGCGCACGAATTCAACGGTTCTGGGAGTCGGAGCGGCTGCAGCCGGCGCCGACGGGGGCACCGGCGGCGCCGGCCTCACCAGGATCGCTTCGACACGGGGTGAAATCTGATTGGTGAGCCCGATCCTGAATTCCTGTACGTCGGCATTCCACGCGGATTTCGGATAGGATTTCGCGAAGGCATTGATCCGTTCGAGGGCCTCGCTTCGCTTTCCGTCCCGTGACAGCGTCCGGATCAGATAATAATCGGCACGGTCCGCAATCGAACTCTTCGGAAATCTTTGAATGACGTCACGGAATGTTCGCTCGGCATCGGCATAACGGAATTGATCATAAAATCTCTGACCGGTGTTGAAGAGTTCCCTCGCCAATCGATCCGTGGGCCCGTCTTCCATGAAATTACGTTGACGGATCATCACGTGTACGTCCGTCTGCGCCAGAACGACCGGCGCGCTGATGCCAAGACCGGCAATGACCATCAAAATCGATTTAGAAATCCATTTCCCATTCGAAAACATAGAAACTCCTTGATCGGCCCCCATCATTGCGCGTCAAAGCTCACCATCGTGACGCGCGGCTGAAACGCTTTGATATTAGCGATCAGACCATTACGTTGAATGCGCTTTTGAATATCCGGCATATCGTCCGCCGCGCTCTTCTCATCGACATTGCGGATATCGCGGAGCACTGTTTCATAGGTATCCATGACGTTCCGTACCGGGGGCAGCTGCGCTGCCGCGTCTTTGCGTTGTTCAATGGCCAGAAGCTGTTCGCTGGCCGTTCGTTTCACATCCGCCAGGTCTTCCGTGTCTTTCGGCCCCATCTTCACGACATTCCGGAGGAGCAGTTCGGATTGCTGCAGAAAATCCACAGTCACCGGATCCAACGGAACGGGATGTTCGACATATGTGGCTTCTGTGGCTCCCGCAGATGGAATTGACACCGGCCGGGGGAATCTCAACAGGCCCGCTGTGACCAGAAGCAGCGCCGCCGCGGCAGCCGCCCATTGCAGGATTCTGCCGTAGGCGCGGGCGCTACGCCCGCGTTCGAATACCGCCAAAGAATTTTTCTGCGGGAATCTGAACGAGGATGCAAAGCCCGCGCCTGCCGGTACGCTTGCGTCCACCAAAGATAACGCAGCCATCATTTCGCAGGAATCGGCGTAGAAGTCGGAACAACCCGAACAAATCAGCAGCTCATGTTGAAATGCCGGATCTGAGGTGAGATCTTCTCTGTCGATGATTTGTTCCGCAATCCTTTCGCGGAATTCTTCACAATTGTGCATAAAACTTTCCCTTCATGGCCGGAGCGGAGAAATGCTGGCGCAACCGGTCCACAACGCGGAACAGGGTTTTCTTAACCGTTCCGACGGATGTGTCCATCAGTTCCGCAATCTCCTCGCAGGTCATTCCTTCCTGGTGCTTCATCAGAAACATGAGCCTCTGGCGTTCCGGCACAGCTTGCAGCAGCTTCAGGATTTGCTGGATGACCAGACCGTTGTGTACATGCCATTCGGAATTTACGCGATGTGAAAAAACTGGCAAGTCCCCAGGATCCGTCGCCTCCTGCCGGTCCGGCGAGGCCAGCGGATCGCTTTTACGCTTCTGATTCAGGAATGAATTGACCATAATTCGCGACAGCCACGTACGGAATGAGGACATGCCCCTGAATTGCTGAATCGCCCGATACGCGTTCATCATCACGTCCTGTGTGAGGTCTTCGGCATCATGATGATTCCCGCTGTATTTCAGGGCGAGGAGATAGAGACTCCTCCGGTGGCGGGACGCTAATAAGCAAAAAGCCTCCTCGTCCCCGTTCTGGGCTCTGGAAATGAGCTCGGACTCTTCAGCCGGTGACATCCGCATTCCGATCCTATAGACGTTATCTTGTTCCAGGAGGTTGGCAGATACAGAGGTTATCACTTCCAGTATTCTGCCCAGCGGCGGTCGACCAATTTTTCAATCGATGGATCCATAACGAGAGGCTCAGGGTAACCCTGTTTCCAGGTGGCATCAATTCCGACGATTCCGCGGTAAACAGGCCGCGCGCCAACGAACGTCTGTTCGGTAAACACCATATCCCGGGCGGGATCGAAGCGCGTAAAGATGCCCCACTGTAGGTTTTCATCATCCTCGAGCCGGACGTCGCCGCTGACCGCAATGACAAAACGGGCATCGAGCGGCGCCTGCACCAGCTTCGCCAGAACATCTCTGGCATTACTCTGGACCACGACGACCAGAAAACCACCCTCCAGCAAGCGATACTTTTCGACGCGAGGATCGAACTGCCGAGGGTCCACATCGCGGGGCTGGCTTGCCTTGTTTAATACCTCTCCTGTGGCATCGATGATGACCTTGCTGCCGACATGCATCTTGAAGGAGGTGAAATCGAGCGTGTCGAGCGGGGCAAACGGCAGCAACAGCAGGTGATGTTCCGGCTCAAATCGTTGCCAGATCTCGCGCAAAACCGCGCGGAAATCGGATGGATTCACGTTGTCACGCAGCAAAACCACGATCTTCGTCAGCGAAAGCTGCCCTGTGCCGAGCAAAGACATTGCGGTTTTGAGGACTTCTTTCGGATGGCGCTCACTGAGGGAAACAGCCAGAAAATTATGAAAACCTGCGCCGGCATATGCACACATGTCCGCAATGTTGGGGTTAATGAGCTTGATCAAGGGCCCGATCATCTGGCCAACGGCAATCCCCAGAAATTTGTCCTCTTGCGGTGGCTTGCCGACGACGGTTGCGGCGTAAATCGCATTGCGGCGTCGTGTGACTTTGCGGATCTGAAACACGGGAAACTCGGCCGCTTCCGAATAATGGCCGAAGTGATCTCCGAAGGGGCCTTCCATTCGTCGCTGCCCGGCGGGCACCACCCCTTCCAGAATAAATTCGGCGTTCGCCGGCACCAGCATGTTGATTGTCTTTGCAGGAATCATCGGAACGGGTTTGCCACGGAGAAATCCCGCGAAACTGATTTCATCAACTTCTTCCGGAAGCGGCAATACACCGGACATCATAAGAATCGGATCGGCGCCGATGACAACTGCTACTTCAAGGTCGTGCCCCGCCTGTTCGGCATACCAATAATGTCCACGGCCCCCCTTCATGCTTTGCCAGTGCATCCCGGTCGCATCCCGGCCAAATACCTGCAGCCGATACAAACCCAGGTTTCTGCGTTGCGTCCCAGGATGTTGTGTGAGGACCATTCCGTAGGTGATGAAGCGCCCCGCATCACCGGGCCAACATTTGAGAACGGGCAGCCGCAACAGATCTGGCGATTCCGTGACCTCCTGACATACTGCCGAGCGGACTTTCCTGGGTCGCGCCGAGAGTCCACGCCACAATAATCCCCTCGCTTGCCAGATGCTCTTTAGAGAAGCTGGGTTAAAGTTGCGCGCAGTCTTGATGAGTTCCTGACCGATTTCATCAGGATCACGGCCCAGTGCACTTTTGACGCGGTTCATCGTTCCGAACAGGTTCATCAGCAGCGGCGTCGACGAGCCTTTCGGATTCTCGAATAGGAGTGCGGGCCCTTCCTCGCGGATCACCCGTTGGGTAATCTCCGTTACCTCGAGTTCCGGATCCACTTGTGCGCGGACGCGCTTGAGCTGGCCTTTTTCTTCGAGGTGCTGGACAAACTGCTGCAAATCGTCGAACGGCATAAACGCCGACGATACCACGTTTAGTGGGATGCTCGGAGAAGGTCGTAATAGCTCGGGGGATATCCCTTCGTCTCGCCGGTCAGGACGTCAATCATGGGACTGATGAGCGATGCGGATCCGAAATCACGGCGGAGGTAGCGCGCGTAGCCTCCTACGACGAATCGAACGAATGTGCTGGAAGAATCGACAGGCAGGGCGGCCACATTTGCGCAAAATGCTTTCCATTGCGGGGAAGGAAGAATGTACATTTCGACATTAGAAAGATAAAACGCGCTCACGACGGCGTTATGGTCTTTCACATAACGTGCGACCGTGCGAATCGCCTTGGGTCCCGAGAAGTCTCCAACGATCGGAACGATCAAATTCTGGCGCTGCATTTCTTTCACGTATTGGTATCGATCCTCAGTATCTAGAAAGCTCCAGTTCGTGCCCTCGCCGTCCCGTAAAGTCATCAATTGTTCATACGTCGGCCCGCTCGGCCCGGGACTTACCGACGAGTAGCTGAGATCCGGTCCCACCGAGAAGAAAACGTTGTAAACGTATTCGAGCGCTTCCTCATCCTGACTGTCGAGAGCCGGCAGGTGCTCTTTAAGAAGCTTGAGATTGTCCTGGAACAGCTGACGGTCCGGCCGCACCGCAGTGAAAGCAGAAAATAAATCTTCAGCGGTCGATTTCTCGCTCAGGCCTTTTGGCCTCGCACGTGAAAACAACAGTGAAATGAAATCGGCTCGAGTTGCGGCCATTGCGAACAGAGCTTTGTACATTAAAAGCTCAACCATGTTCTGACGGCGGATGTCGACGACGAATGCCATCTGCGGCCGGATCGCAGCGATATACGTGAAGTTCTGCTCCGGTCCGACGCCAAGATAGGCGCCGCCGGATCTCACACTCTTCAACAATGCCGGGATAGGAGCTTGATACGACCTTTCATTGGAAAGGAAGTTCTCATACCTGAAGAAACCGCCGGGTTCCGAGAATTCCCGAATCATTCGCCAGAAGTCTTCATCGCTCAGCTCTCCGGGAAGCGACGGGGCGGTCCCGAAAGAATTCGTGACCGGCGTATCGATCGGTTTGCCGCCATACGGAGGTGTAATGACCGGCGCAGGACCAGTTATCCGCCAGGCAGGTGGATTCCAGGAGACGAGACCGATGATGGCAACGAGAACCCCCGCTGCGACAAATCCCGCCCGATTCTTCATGGTGAAAATGGTGTCCTAAAGTGGATGAATACGCCACGGATTAAACGAACTTACGAATTGAAATCCGTTGAATCCGGGGCTTATTTATTCCGTCGTGTCGAGCATTTTCATTGCGACTTCGGGATAGCGGGGACCCGCTACCTGAAACGATCTCACTTCCCGATCGACATCTGCCCAGGTCGAGTCCGGTAATTTAAGATCGAGCGCTCGCGCATTCTCATCCAGGTATTCGGTGTGCCGCGTTCCGGGAATCGGCACGATATCTTTGCCCTGCCGCAGAACCCACCCCAGCGCCACCTGCGCAGCACTGACGCGATCTGCGGAAGCGATCCGTTGAACAATTTCCGCCAGCCTGAAGTTATGCTGGAAGTTCTCGCCTTGAAATCTCGGATTGTTACGCCGCCAATCCGATTCCGAAAGGTCGTTAATGCTTTTGATTTTGCCCGACAAAAAGCCGCGGCCGATCGGGCTGTAAGCCACCAGACCAATGCCAAGTTCGCGAAGCGCAGGCAATACGCCATCCTCCAGGCCGCGAGTCCAGAGCGAATACTCCGATTGGACGGCGCTCAGAGGATGAACTCTGTGGGCTCGCCGGATCGTTCCCGGCCCGACTTCGGACAAGCCGATGTAACGGACCTTGCCTTGTTTCACTAGATCGGCCAGCGCTCCAACTGTATCCTCTATCAGCGTATTCGGATCCAGCCGGTGCTGATAGTAGAGATCGATGTAACTGGTTCCCAGCCTTCGAAGGGAGCCTTCGATGGACCGGCGGATATTGGCCGGACTGCTATCCAATCCGATCTGTTCGTTATTCGGACCGAATTTCCAGGCAAACTTCGTTGCGATAATCACATCCTCGCGCCGCTTCCCTTTCAGTGCCCGGCCCAGCAACTCTTCATTGGTGAAAGGCCCGTACGTTTCGGCGGTATCCCAGAAGGTCACTCCGATATCGAGCGCGTGATGGAGCACACGAATGGACTGCGATTCGTCTGCTCCTCCATAAGCCCATGACATCCCCATGCAACCCAGACCCAGTGCGGACACTTCCAACCCCTGCCGTCCTAAAGCTCGTTTTTCCATGGAATCCCTCATGCTCTACCGAATGCGTTGAGATTTCAGTATAGCGGCCACAAGCGCGGTGCGGTCAATTTGCAAACGATCCTGCAGAGGAATACCATTCGCCACTATGTATTCCCGACGAGAATTCTTAGGTGCCGGTATTGGTGCGACAGTATCGCTGGCGGCAAAGCCCGTCTTGGGTGAAGTCCCGGACATTACCGGAATGACTCTCAAAAAAGCTTCGGATCTGATTCGGAGCAAGACGATATCCTCAGTGGATCTCACGCAGGCCTGCCTGAAGAGAATCGGAAAATACAATCCCGAATTGAATGCATTTATAACGATCGCAGCTGATGAAGCCGTGTCCGCCGCCCGGCAACTCGACGGCGAACTGCAGCGCGGAAAATGGCGGGGTCCTTTGCATGGCGTCCCGATCGCACTCAAAGACAATATCGATACGGCGGGGATCCGCACCACGGGCGCCAGCGAGTTATTTAAGGATCGAATTCCGTCTGAGGATGCCGAAGTGGCCCGGCGGCTCAAAAATGCGGGAGCCATTCTTCTCGGTAAGTTGAACCTGCATGAATTCGCGTATGGCGGTACATCCAATGTCACCTACTTTGGCACGATGCACAATCCCTGGGCGCTGGATCGCGTCACCGGTGGTTCTTCCGGAGGACCGGGCGTCGCTGTTGCGGCAGAGCTCTGTTTTGCTGCGCTGGGGACCGATACTGCCGGGTCTGTACGGATGCCCTCGTCGCATTGCGGAATCGTGGGCCTGAAACCAACATACGGCCGCGTGAGCAATCGCGGCGTCATTGTCCTGTCGTGGACGCTGGATCACGTAGGCCCGATGTGCAAGAGCGTCGAAGATGTGGCCGTGATGCTCAATGTCATCGCCGGCTATGATGAGCGGGAGCCTACCAGCGCCGATGCCCCTGTGCCGGAATACACCCGCGCGCTGAAGTTGCCGACATCGAAACTGCGGCTGGGAATTCCACGCACTCCGTTCTATGACGGTCTGGATAGTGAAGTCGCAAAAGCGGTCGAGAACGCCAACGCCATTTTAAAAAAGCTCACCGCCAGCATGACGGACGTTACTCTTCCGCCCTCGGGGAATCCTGCCGTCATCTGGGGAGCGGAAGCATATGCCTATCACTCTCCGTGGTTCAACGAGGCGCCGGAAAAATATCAACCTGGCACGCGCGCCAGCCTTCAGAGCTCCGCGGACGCGAAAGCATGGCAGTACGCGCAGGCGCGTAGAGACGTCGACGTTATGCGCCGCGAGATCAAGAAGACATTTGCCACAGTCGATCTGCTGATTACACCAACGATGAAAACACCTCCAGCGCTGCTTACGGCGCCAGGCGGTGGCGCCGCAGGCGGAAACAACAATTCGGCTTTCGATGTATTCGGACTGCCGAGCATTTCCATACCCTGCGGGTTTACGGCATCAGGCCTGCCGATCGGTCTGCAAATCACCGGCGCGCATTGGGCTGAGTCCACCGTTCTCGCGCTGGCCTATGCCTACGAGCAAGCAACCGATTGGCATACGCGACACCCCAAACTAGCGTAGAGGCTGGTGTGTTAACTGTAGACGCGGTCTGTGACCAAGAGCTGTCCAAAATAAGGACCAATGTAGCGGTGAGCACAGTCCCCGCCTAAGTTAGGCGGGGACTGGCCCGCCAGGGTTACAGCCAAAAACCAGGTTTACATTGCGTCCACTACATTCAAAATCTTTACGGGCTCCACTTTGCGGCTCCCCGTCCATTCTGTCTTGGACACGTATGGTCTGTGACCGTAATACGCGCGGTCATCGACTGCGCCTGCAGTCAACGGATCATGCATGCTCCGAAGAACCGACAGGCGCGGGCTCCTGGCGGAGCCATCCATCGAACAAATTGATAATTTTGTTTCCGTAAGCAGCGTTAGCTTCGGAGTGCGTGACCTGAATGATCGTCGTCCCTTCGTCATTCAGCTTTTTGAAAAGCTCCATGATCTCTTTGCCCTGCGATGAATGCAGATTACCCGTGGGTTCATCGGCGAGAATCAACCGGGGACTTGCAATGACAGCCCGGGCGACGGCAACGAGCTGTTGCTGGCCGCCGGAAAGTTGACTCGGGTAAAGGTCCTTTTTTCCGACGATCTGGAAACGATCCAGCGAATCGGCAACGATCGACTGCCGCTCGCTGCGCTTGATGTTGCGGTACGAAAGCGGGATGTCGAGATTCTCGTAGACCGTAAGGCTGTCCAGGAGATGGTATTGCTGAAAGACAAAACCGATATAGCGTTTGTTCAGTTCAACGCGGTCTTTGGGCTTCAATTTGTGAACCGGTTCGCCGAGGAAGTAATATTCGCCTTGCCAGCTGCTGTCGAGCATTCCGACGATCGCAAGCAACGTGGATTTCCCCGCGCCGGACGGGCCCATGATGGTGAGAAAGTCACCCTGTTTGATATCCAGATTGATCCTGCGCAAGACAAAGGACTTGCCGGCCGCAGTTTCGTAGAATTTTTCGATATTTCGTAATTCAATCATGTTTTCAATGAGCCGTCTGCTGTTCCAGAAA
This sequence comes from uncultured Acidobacteriota bacterium, assembly GCA_963738025.1. GTDB lineage: Bacteria > Acidobacteriota > Terriglobia > 20CM-2-55-15 > 20CM-2-55-15 > 20CM-2-55-15. The sequence continues at coordinate 223,949 of CAVTWA010000031.1, forward strand.
TGCTTCGTCCACAACTTTGCCGTCGAACAAATGGATGGTCCGCTCGGCGTAGCGGGCGTATCTGGGATCGTGTGTGACCATACAGATGGTCGCGCCTTCCCTGTGTAACTCGCGCAGGAGATCCATGACGGCTTCGCCGTTTCTCGAATCCAGGTTTCCGGTCGGTTCATCGGCGAGAAGAATTGCGGGCTGGCCACCCAGAGCGCGAGCAACCGCAACACGCTGTTGCTGACCACCCGAAAGTTGCGACGGATAGTGTTTGATCCGGTGCGCCATGCCGACTTTTTCCAGCGACTCGAGGACACGTTTCTTTCTCTCGGACGAGGGCATGCCGCGGTAGGTCAGGGGAAGTTCAACGTTCTCATAAACCGTCAGATCGCCGATCAGATTGAATGCCTGAAAGATAAAACCGATCTCGCGGTTTCGCACACGCGCGCGTATGCTCATCGACAGATCCTGGACGGGTTTTCCATTTAGCGTGTAGGAGCCCTCGCTTGGGCTGTCCAGCAGACCGAGGATCGAAAGAAGAGTGGATTTCCCGCAGCCGGACGGTCCCGAAATCGAGATGTATTCGCCGCGCTTGATTTCCAGGTCGACACCCGCGAGAGCGTGCGTCTCAACCTCATCGGTCAGGAATACCTTCTTCAGTCCTTCAAGGTGTATGACGTTGTCCATCGTTGTTGTCCTCTCGACAAACGCTCAGTCACTTATCAAATGACATTCGAAAAAATGGAAATTCAGTTCAGTCTCACGCGGTCATACGCGTCCCAGGCCGACATATCCGAGAGAATGACCTGATCGCCTTCCCGCAAACCTTCCACAACTTCAATTTGATTCACCGATGTCCGGCCGAGCTTCACCTGCGCCCGAACCGCTTCGCCGTTCGGCATCAACCGGAACATGCCGACCGTGCTGTCCGCCTGTCCGTATGCCGGCCGGCCGACATACAAAATATTGTTCAGGTGTTCGAGGTCAATGGTTCCATCGACGCTCAGATCCGGCCGCACCCCTTTCGGATATTCGCCGTTCAGCTGGACATCAACCTTCACTGTGCCATTGACGGCGGCGGGATCAATTCGGATGACTTGTCCCGGAATAATTCCGTTCCGCGTATCGATTGATGCCGGCAATCCGATGACGACATCTTTAACCTGCGTCTCCGGAATCTGCACTTCCGCCTTCAGGCGGCCTGGCTCGGCGACCTTCGCCAGAATGGTGCCAGGTGCAACGTGTTGTCCCGCCTCTACCGGCACTTGCTGGATCACGCCAGCGGCGCCGGCGTGAACACTTAACTCGTCCATTTGTTTCAGTCGCAATTCATACGCGACGCGAAATTGATCGACATGCGCCTGCTGTGCAGCAATCCGCGCTTCGGCGGATTGCGAGTTCACTACGACTTTCTTTTTTTCCATTTCGTTCTTGGCAGCGAGTTCACGAGCGGTTTCTTGCGATTTCTTCAAGATAAGGTCGGCAATCAGGCCGTCTTTGTTCAGTTCCTGATTGGCTTCAAGGTCCAGCTTGGCGCGATTGTATTCGGACTCCACGCCGGCCTGCGCCGCCTGCTGGTTCAAGATATCCGTTTGGAGCGTTGCCCGAAGATTGGCCAGATCGGCCTCAGCGCCTTTGAGGGCCAATTCGGCATCGGTCGCCCGCTGCCGCACATCGGGATTGCTCATGATCAGAATGATGGTATTCGAAACGACTTTGTCACCAGCATGAGCCTTGACCTCTTCGATAATTCCGTCGTTTGCTGCGGGAATCCATCGGACCTCTTCGGGCACAAGCGTCCCGATGCCGTGCACTTGACGAAGCATATCACCGCGCTTGACGGTATCCACCAATGCAGTCGCCCGATCCACGGATGGTGCCGCCGGCTTCATGCGCGACAATCCCAGTGTCACGGCCCCCAGCGCAATCAGCACCAGGATGGCAGCAATGACGCGCTTGATCTTCTTATTCCGCGCGACGGATTGCGGCCGTGCAACATCCATACGTATGTACCTCCAAGCTGATCCGGTGGATGAGTATCCGTCCGTTCGACGGTTATGTCGACTCATTGCCTAGGCACTCCAACCGCCATCGCAAAGCCACGTATTTTCAATGATATACGGCAATCGAACCCGCCAAGGTGTTCGCTTCTGGGACGGATCTTGGCGCGAGCGAACAGTAGGGAAAAATCGGAACACAAGAAGCACAAAAGGCTTAGCGCGGCTACGCCGCAACCGAAACATAAGACTCGCAGTCGTTGACACGCAAATGTTGTGAGGGAGCGAACTCCCCGCCTAAGTTAGGCCTGGATGCCCTCGCGCAGCGAGGGCCGGGGCGGGGCGGAGCGCGAGTCCGACAGGGCGAAGCCTAAATATCTGTTCAAAGTTCGCGCGCAGCGCGTTCCTTGTGAATATTCGCGTAGCGCACTGGTTAGAACTAAGGATCGCTTCGCGGAAATTCATATGGAACGCGCTGCGCGCGAACTTTGAACAGACCGCCCCACCTTCGCTGCGCGAAGGATCCCCGCCTGACTCAGGCGGGGATTTCCCCATTTCGACATCCTGCCGAAACATCAACTTCGACAAACCAGATCCGCTTGTCGCCAAAACTGGACTACAACCAACTCTCGTGATACTCACATTGCCGATGCCGTCTTAGGCGCCATATTGAGCGCCCTTATATCGACTGGTGCGATCCTTTTTCGGCTCATCGCTCAACGGGCGATTTACGAATCCGGCGCAACAAAAGCGACCGGATACGGCGGTCCCAACACATCGGTCATAAACCGGAGCTACAAACCCAGCGAAACGGGCGTAATGGATTTTGTCGTCTCCGCCCGAAAATCGTGTTAAAAAAACTAAAACTTACAGCCTTGTTACGCAGGAGTGATCACTCTTGTGCCCTTTGTGCTTCTTGTGTTCCGATTTTTTCAGATATGTCTGGCCAGGAGCAGCGTCGTATCATCGTGTCGTTCCCGATTACCGGCCCAGACGTCGACAGCATTGCTGATCTCGCCGGCGATTCGATCGAGGGGTTTTTCCGCGTTTTTAAGCAGAAGTTCGATCACGTGCTGATCCCCAAACTCCTCGCCGCCTCCATTAGGAGTTTCAGTCACACCATCGGTAAATGCGACCAGCAGGTCTCCCGGCTCCAGCTTGATGGCCCGCTGGTCGTAATGAACGCCTGGAAATAATCCGACCGGAAAACCCTCGCCGGGCAACCGCTGTACTTGTCCACGCCGGACCAGCATCGGAGCCAGATGGCCGGCGTTCGTATACATCAATTGACCGCCCTCATCGGAGTAGAGTGCCAGAAAGAATGTGGCGTATTTTTCCGGCGCGCTGCTGGCATACAGATGGTCGTTCAGGATAGACAGGACCGCGGCGGGCGCAGTAATCACAGCGCCTTCGGGCGAGCCGTTACCGTTGGTTCGACGCATCAACTGGGATCGCAGGGCCGATTGAATGTGTGCCATCAGCAATGCGGCAGAAATGCCTTTCCCTGAAATATCGCCAAGAGCAAGCGCCACGCGATGGTCATCCACGGACACGAAATCATAATAGTCGCCGCTTACAGTCCGCGCCGGCTGGCATACACCCCACAGTTCAAGCGTCTGCAGCCTGGGAAATTCCTTGGGAAACAATTGAGCCTGGACGTCGCGCGCAATCGACAATTCGTTTTCCAGGCGTTCTTTCTCTTTCACCTCGACGATCAGATTTTGAATGCGCGACGTCATCGTGTTGAAAGAACTGCCAAGTTCGCTCAACTGGTCTTCGGTTTTCCGCACAGGAATCCGGTGCGAGAAATCGCCCGTCTGCACCCTACTTGTGCCTTCATATAAATCCGCGACGGCGCGAGTGATGGAACGCGTCAGCGTCACTCCGAACACCAGAGAGACCATTTCGACGACCAGAAACAGGACCGCGATAATGATCATCAATACGAGGGCGATTGAAGCGACTCCGCCCAGCGGACCAAAAAAATTGCGAACGATGAGTGACGGGCGCGATGCGACCACTGCAAAGGATTGCTCCGATTTGCCTGTATCCAGAAGCGTATTTGGCATTAGCACGACCCAGCTTACCGGAAAGTCCCACCAGCCCCGCGGCGGCGGCGGGGAAGTTCTGAGGTTAGGATCAGGATCGTCGGAGGGTCTCGACGCGCGGACAAAGACACCTGGCTTTTTCTCGTCTGTTTCCTGAAAGTCTACGCCGGCGGCACTGGTAGTAACAGTCCTGCGGGAAATTGAAATCGTCGCAACACCTGGAAGCAGCGCCTCAAAAAAAGCCGGGGGCGCACTTTGGTATAGAAATACTTCTGTTTTACTTTCTGCAGCTCCGAGCTGAACGTGTGCGGCCAGGTAATAATCTCCGTTCCTTCGCTGAGTTTTCACCAGCCCTGAGAAATCCGGTTTGGACCAGGCAGGTATTTCCGCGATAGGAGGGTTGTCAGGGACAGAAACAGATTCGTGGCCAATACGCACAATGGCGGCTGTTTCAAGATGGCTGGTCTCCAACGCTTCACGCACGAAGATCTCTGTCAACTTCAACGGAGTCACCGAAGACCCTCGATGGCTGAGACTCCACGCCAGTTCGTGCGCGGCGCTCTGAACCGACTGCGTCCGCTTCTGGATTTCCTTGGTTGCCATGTAATCGACAAGCTGGCCCAGGAGAAGATATCCCCCTGCTGCCAGAAATGCGCAGATCAGCACAATCGGAACGACACCGACCAGAATCCACGTCACAATCAGGCGGTGCCGGACGCGCCACAGAACCTTTCGCAGCAGTTTCGGACCAGCGCGAAGGACAAAGACAATGGCGACGACGATGAACAGGAAGCGGACCAGAGCCGCACCGGAGAGTTCAGCCCCCCTCGCAGCGCCGATCAGCGGAAATGCCAGGCGTAAGAACAAAACGACTATGAAGACCTTATCGGTTCGAGAAAGTCGCTTGAGACGGTCCTTGAGTGTCTTAGTGTCTGCCATTTTGGGTGGCACCTATCCTCGGATGTTTCGCACTTTAAATCAACGGGTATAGGACTAAAGGTGTTCGTAACTGGGACGGCGCTTTGCAGGACCGGACAACGGCAGACAAGCGAATCTGCGTAATCCGCTCAATCTGCGGCAAATGGCCTTTGGCAGCGGATTCGCTAACAGGACGCGGGCTGAAGCCCGCGAGTACAAAAGCGAGAAAACGGTATGTGGAGCTTTCTATCGACGGCAATTCAGGACACGCGATTTGCGATGCGAACGCTTCGTAAAAATCCTCGCTTCACTTGCGCAGCCTTAATCACACTCGCGCTCGGCATCGGAGCCAATACGGCGATCTACAGTGTGATCGACGGTGTTGTGCTGCACCCCCTTCCATTCTCCGATCCTGATCGTTTGGTTGCCCTGTATCAAAAAACTCGTGACGAACGACGCACTTCCATCTCATATCCAAACTTGCTCGACTGGCAGCGGCGTACTCAGACTTTCGAAGCCATTGCCGGGGTGCGCACGGATGGCTTCACGATGACAGGTAAAGGTGAACCCCAAGTCGTCCGGGGAATGATGGTTTCGGCCAATCTCTTTTCCGTACTGCGTGTCCAACCGGTACTCGGAAGAACATTCACAACGGATGAGGATCAGCAAGGTGCACGACGCGTCGCTCTGCTCGGAAAAGACTTCTGGAAGCGGCGCTTTGGAGGAGACCCGAAGGTTATCGGTCAAACTCTGATTTTAAACCATCAAGAGTACGACATTATCGGAGTCATGCCGGCGTCGGTTCGTCTGGAGAGAGTCCGAATGAGTAATACTTTTATCAACGACGTATTTACTCCAATCGGTCAATTCGATCGGCCGATCTTTTACCAGCGCGACACCGGCAACGGCACGATGGGGTTAGGCCGGCTCAAGCCTGGAGTCAGCTTGCCACAAGCGCGAAGCGAGATCGAGACCATCATGCAAGAGCTAGTGGCCGAATATCCGAATGACAATGGGTTGACTGCCTTTCTGTTGTTCACCTTAACACTTGCAGCGTGCCTGATTCCTGCGCGACGTGCAGTGCAAATTGATCCAATGCTGGCCTGCAACTATGAATAGCACAACGGAATACCCACGAATTCTAATTGCCGACGATCAGCCCCACATCCTGGAAGCACTTCGGCTGCTGCTGAAGAGCGAAGGATTTGTACCTGAAACGGCAAGTTCACCAAAGGCAGTAATGCAAGCCGTTCACGACGGCAATTTCGACGTTCTCCTGCTGGATATGAACTATGCCCGCGACACTACGTCGGGCACCGAAGGCCTCGAATTGCTTTCGCGGATTCGTGAGTCGGATAGCTCAATGCCCGTGATCCTCATGACCGCGTGGGCCAATATCGAGCTCGCCGTCGAAGCCATGCAGAACGGCGGTGGCGATTTCATCCAGAAACCATGGGACAACGATAAGTTGCTCAGCGCTCTTCGTCGGCAGATTGAAGAAGGTCGAATTTTGCGTGAGAAGAAGCGCGAGATCGAAGAAGCCCGTGAAATTCAGGAGCGGCTCCTGCCAGTCGACTTATCCAGGATTTCCGGCTGTGACATTCAGGTCTTCTGGAAACCGGCGAAGGAAGTGGGTGGCGATTATTTCGACGCGATTCCGTTGACCGGCACGAAAACCGCATTTTGTATCGGCGACGTAGCGGGCAAGGGTTTGCCTGCTGCGCTCCTGATGTCCAACATGCAGGCGAGCGTCCGCGGACTTTCTGAAAGCATGTCAGGTCCGGCAGAGATGTGCCGGCAGCTGAATCGCTTCGTACTGAAGAACACAAGATCGGAGAGGCTGACGACATTCTTCTATGGCGTTCTCGACACGGCACGACGGACTCTTTGCTATTCAAACGCCGGTCACATTCCACCATTCGTCGTCCGGCAAGATGGAATGGTTGAGCGATTGTCGGAAGGTGGCATTGTATTTGGCGTGAGGCCCGACGAGATGTACGAACAAGCCGAAATTGTATTCGGCCCTGGTGACCGGCTCGTCCTGCTCACTGACGGCATAACGGAAGCCGCCGACGATCACGACGAGGAATTCGGAGAAGAGCGTGTCCTTGATTTGTTACGAAGACATCGAGACGTTCCCGCTGCCGAACTTCAGAAGGAATTGCTTTGCGCCATTGACTCCTTCGGCGCTAGCGGCTTTCGCGATGATGCAACATTGGCCACGGTTTCATTCAATCGATTGTAGGCGCGGTCTATGACCATGCGTGTCCAAGACGGGATGGATGGGAAGCCCGCAAAGTGGCGTCTGTAAGGGTTTTGAATGCGTTTTGAATGCAGTGGATGCGATTGGTGGACCAGTCCCCGCCTAAGTTAGGCGGGGACTACGAGACACTCGCACCGCTGATCCGTCTCTATCTTGGACAGCTCTGGTCTATGACCGAGCGTATTTCGTTGATTGTAAAGTAAAGCGCGCGATCACAGACCGCGACTGCAGTGGAGGTAAGGGAAAGCTTCGATAGGACTCAGGAATTCTGTATCCTTCTCACGTCATGAAGACTGCCTCAACCCGCATTCTTATCGCTGATGACCAGACCGACGTACTCGAAGCGCTTCGTCTGCTCCTGAAAGCCGACGGATATCAGATCGAATCCGCCAGCTCGCCGGCAGCAATCATGGGCGCGCTCGATACACGCGACTTCGATGCCGTGCTGATGGATCTGAACTACACGCGTGACACGACATCCGGAGAGGAAGGACTGGAAGTCGTGTCACGAATACAGGCGGCAGATCCGACGCTGCCGGTTATCGTGATGACGGCATGGGGAAGTATTGAGCTCGCCGTCGAAGCCATGCGGCGGGGCGCGCGCGATTTCGTTCAGAAGCCTTGGGAGAACGCACGGCTGTCAACTATTCTCCGGACTCAGGTTGAACTCGGTCGAAGTCTTCGAAAGGAACGGCGTCTGGAAGCCGAGAACCAGCTGCTCCGCACAGAGAACCGGCCCGCGTTCATCGCCGATGCCCCCGCCATGCAGCCGGTTTTGCAACTCATCGCCCGGGTGGGTCCGTCGGACGCTAACGTTCTGATCACAGGCGAGCACGGCACGGGAAAGGAAGTCGTCGCCAAAACACTTCATGCGTTGTCGGAACGGGCTGCGAAGCCGATGGTTACCGTCAATGTCGGAGGACTCCCCGAAGGAGTTTTCGAAAGCGAAATGTTCGGCCACGTCAAAGGTGCATTCACCGACGCAAAAACCGACCGGGTTGGCCGTTTCGACCTTGCCGATGGCGGAACGCTGTTTCTGGACGAAATTGCCAACGTCCCACTCAGTCAGCAGGCCAAACTTCTTCGCGTGCTCGAAACCGGAGAACTCGAACGCGTCGGCTCGTCCAAAACTCAGCGCGTCGACGTGCGAATTCTGTCCGCAACTAATGCGAATCTGAAAGAAGAAGTCGCGGCCGGGCGGTTCCGCGGCGACTTGCTCTTCAGGTTAAATACGATTGAAGTACACTTGCCGCCGCTCCGCGACCGGCGGGAGGATATCCCACCGCTGGCGTCGTTTTTCCTGGGCATCCACGCGCGGAGATACCGGAGCAATCTCACGGGATTCGACTCCGCTGCCATGCAGTTGCTCACGCGGCACGGCTGGCCAGGCAATGTGCGTGAACTCGATCATGCTGTTGAGCGTGCTGTGCTGATGGCGCAGAACACCACCATTACGGCCGCCGACCTGGGACTCTCGTCGAACCACGAAGCGGCGGTTGACGGGAGCCGGCTCGAAGATATGAGCATGGAAGACGTCGAATCGTTCCTGATCCGCAAAGCGCTTACCCGCTACGGTGATAATGTGAGTCAGGCAGCGAGCGCATTAGGATTGAGCCGCAGCGCGTTATATCGAAGGATGCAGCGGTATGGGATCTGATGGAGACCAGTCTTTGTGGTCGACCGAACAGCCCAAACACAGGTTCCACTTAAGCCACGACCGCCGCGTCTTTTTCATGGCGCTGGTTGCCGGTCTCCCAGGCACTGGAGTCGCTCTGGCGCTGCTATGGACCGGCTCATTCGCGCCGAAAGTGCAATGGACGCTGACGGTCGTCATCGTTTCGGTCTGGTTATTTCTTGCGAGTGAAATCCGCCAGAGAGTCGTCTTCTCATTGCAGACTTTGTCCAACATCCTTGCCGCGCTTCGCGAAGGGGATTACTCGATCCGCGGGCGCGACTCCCGTCACGATGACGCATTAGGAGAAGTAACCCGCGAGGTCAACGCCCTGGCCGACACCCTGCGAGGCCAGCGCATGGACGCCGTTGAGGCGACGGCCCTGCTGCGTAAGATCTCCGAGGAAATCGACGTTGCGGTCTTCGCCTTCGACGGTGAAGACAAACTGAGGCTGGTGAACAGGGCCGGCGAACGGCTGTTGAATATTCCGTCGGAACGGCTGATCGGCCTGAATGCCGCCGAAATAGGCTTTGCACCCTATCTGCACGAGGGCGCAAATTCCCGCGTCGTCGATGCAACGTTTGCCGGTGCCTCGGGCCGCTGGGAAGTCCGCCGCAGCAAGTTCCGTCAGGGCGGTCTGCCGCATCAATTGCTTGTATTCTCTAACGTCAGCCGCGCCCTGCGTGAAGAAGAGTTGAAGGCCTGGCAGCGCATCGTCCGCGTTATCGGCCACGAACTCAACAATTCACTGGCTCCCATCAAGTCGATTTCCGGAAGCCTCACGTCGCTGCTCGAAAAAGACTCGCGGCCATCGGATTGGGAGCAGGATATGAAAGTGGGGCTGGCGGTTATCGGATCGCGGACCGAAGCCCTCAGCCGATTCATGGCGGCGTATGCGCGGCTGGCAAAACTACCCGCACCCAGGTTTCAGGAGGTCCGGATCGGGGACCTCGTGCGCCGGGTCGCAGGATTGGAAAACCGCATGGAAGTCGGCCTCGACCCTGGGCCGGAACTGGCGATCCGGGCCGATCCGGATCAGCTCGAACAACTGTTGATTAACCTGGTTCGTAATGCCGTCGACGCTTCCCTGGACATGAAAGGATCGGTGCACGTAACCTGGCGGCAGACCGGAAAGAGTGTCGAAATCGTCGTGGAAGACAACGGCACGGGGCTCGCCAATACGACAAATCTCTTCGTCCCGTTCTTCACAACCAAACCGAACGGTTCGGGTATCGGCCTCGTCTTGAGCCGCCAGATCGCCGAAGCGCATGGAGGCACACTCACCCTCGAGAACAGGAAAGATGCGACGGGCTGTGAGGCTCGATTGCAATTGCGGTTGTGAGCCGAGGAAGAGATCAGCCACAAAGGGCACAAAAACACAAAAGGGAACAAAGCTCCTTTTATTCCCTTTTGTATAGCAAGGCTGTAGGTTTTAGTCTTTTAACCAGCTTTTGGCCGAAAACGACAAATCCTTTCCTGCCTGTCCGAGTTGATTTTTCGTCAAGACATAGAAATCGGGGAAGTCCCCGCCTAAGTTAGGCGGGGATCCTTCGCGCAGCGAAGGCGGAGCGGCGCGGAGCGCGAGCCCGGTAGGGCGAAGCCTAAAATGTCTGTTCAAAGTTCGCGCGCAGCGCGCTCCTTATGGATTTTCGCAAAGCGCTCCTTTTTCTAACCGGTGCGCTACGCAAATGTTTACAAGGAGCGCGCTTCGCGCGGACGTTGAACAGACCGCCCCGCCGCTGCGCGGCACCCCGCCTAACTTAGGCGGGGATTGGACTCCCTCACATTCACTTCAAAACATTTGGGCACCACGCACACGTCCTCCGCTGTTTGGTTGCGGCGTAGCCGCGCTGAGCCTTTTTGTGGCTAATCTCTTCCTTCAATCAAGAGGAAAACCGGGCTTGGTATCGTGCAGGATTTCGAGAATCGCGCGGCGGTCGGCCTGTGAGAGGTGCGCGAATTTCTTACTTTGATCCTTGCCTGTGAGAACATCCTCGATGCGCTGGTAAATACGATTACGCGCCACCGCAGGCATGGCCTCGAATATGTCGCTGTAGATCATGTACGACAATGGATAACGGAAGAGCCGTTTCTCGAGATCGAAATCGCGTAACGATCGGCCATGGCTATCGCGCGGGCCCCGCTGCGGAAACGTTACTGAAAAAGTCGACACACCTTTGATGGGGTCCTTGATCGGCGCCTCATCGACAAACACCATGTAATCGACCATCTGATCTACCGCTCGATCGAGCGCGGCTTTGGAAGCTTCCAACGTTTCGCTGGCCGAGGCGCGCCGGAACTGCTGGCCCACCGCCGTAATCAAATTGGTCATGTGCGCCTGGTGTTCGAGAGTCATCAGCGCAACGATGTCGCTGGTCGGCACGAGGTACTTCGACGTGTCGAATTTGCTGTCGAGACTCGTCAGATTCTGCGTGCCGTTCTGCTCCAGATCGAACGGGCGATCGGGATTGCGTGCAATGGCGTTGCCGAGATGGTGGACAGATCCGTGGGTGCCGGATACGTACCAGCCTCCCCAGCGATCCTCCAAAGGGGTTCGATGATCGATGCCTTCGAAGAAAGTGCCCGTAACAAACGGCGTCCCATCGATCGCCGGATACACGGACGACACAACCAGACCATTTGCAGGGCCATGGCAGTTCAGGCACTCGGAAAAACGCCGCTCGAAACGTGGTTTGTCGGTCTTCTGCGTGTCGACCGTGTAATAGATGAGACCCTGAACCGGATCCGCTGAGATTAATTCGAATACCTTGCCATCTTGAACCGAACCGACGGCGACACTGTCGTTGAAAAACAGTGCCCGCGGTGTCTGAGGCGAAATTTTCGTTAATTGAAAACTCGTCTTCGAGAAGACCAGAATCTGGGAATCGATCTTGACGTCGAGGTGCTTCAGGAGACTCTGCAGATACCCCCAACCATCCGAAGCGTAATCGAGTTTCACATCGCCGCTTTCGATCTGACGCGCGAGTTTCGCTATCGGATCGTTCAGCGAAGCAGTCTGAGAAGACTGCGCCACAAAAATTCCTGCAGCTGCAGACAGGACCAGAAATAATACAATGGCCGTTCTCACGACAATATTGTAGCCGTTCTGGAACCCATGCGAGACGTGAATTCCAGCCGTTTCGCGTTTTGACATCGTGTCACAACGCAGCAGAATCCAAGCCCGTTTTTTGCAGTTTTGACAAGCATGCCTTTATGCTATTTTTATAGCATATCTGCTATAAGGATCGCATGGCAAAGGCTTCACATTTGAATTTGACGCGGCGAGAACGGCAGATCATGGATATTCTTTACCGCCGCGGCAAGGCAACCGCCGGCGAGGTTCTGCAGGACCTGACGGGTGAACCGACTTACTCGACCGTGCGAGCGCAACTGCGCGTCATGGAAGAAAAGGGTCATGTGCGCCATGAAGAACAGGGTTTGCGATACGTGTATGCGCCGACCCTGCCACGACATGAAGTGCGCCAGTCGGCGTTGAAACATCTGATCGATACTTTCTTCGAAGGATCGACGCAGAAGGTCGTCGCCGCCCTGCTGGGTAACGAAGGCTCACGGGTCTCCGGCGACGAACTGGACAGGATCGCAGAACTCATCGAAAAGGCGCGAAAGGCGGGACGACGGTCTACGTAGAACGGAATAAGCCACGGATTTAACGGATTAAACGGATTCAATCCGTTCAACGTTAAATCCGTGGCTTATTCTGCTCCCGTCGTCACTAATCGAGCCGAAGTTCCTGCTCCTGCTTGGCCCTCATAATCTTCAACGTACCTTTGCCGCTGGCAGCGCGTATCTCTCGGCTGAAATCCCCCGGCGTGCGTACATTCTTACCGTCGATGGCGGTGATCACATCACCTGCTTTCAATCCAGCCTTTTCCGCTGCGGAGTTCCCTTCGACAGAGCTCACGAGGACACCGTTATTGCCCGGGACACCAAAGAACTCTCTCAATTGATCCGTAAGTTGCTCGACCCGAATTCCCGACTGAACAAATGTCGTGCTGACTTCAACACGAGGCATGTTGCGCCGCACCTCGTCCAGACGCGCCGCCTGGTCCATCAGTACGTGCACGTCAGGAAGATTAAGCTGCAGATTCCGGACCCCCTCCGGAAAGCGTGATGCCTCGGTTGTCACTTGCAACGTCTGGTCACGACCGTCCCGCCGGACCTTCATCTCAACGGTGCGGCCGATGGGGGTCTCGCGAATAAGCCTCGTAAGCTGCTGCACACCAAGAATGTTTTCGTTGTTGAAGTGAACGACGATATCGCCTTCCTTGATTCCTGCTTTGGCAGCCGGGCTGTTCGGTTCCACCGTTCGAACGATGGGCCCCGTATCCTTTTGATCCTCGAGTGAAATCCCCAACCAGCCGGCTTGCTGAGCCAGCGCGGGAATCGCCGCCAGGACGATGGCCGCCGCGACAATGATAGTTACGCGTTGAATCATGCGTATTGCCTCCTACGCTGAGATAGACACGGTTTCCGGCATCCGGTTGGCAGCCTTGTGTCCAAGACAGAATGGATGGGAGCCGCAAACATTTGAACGTAGTGGTTGCGATGTAAACCTGGTTTGGCTGCGACGCTGGTGGACCAGTCCCCGCCTAAGTTTAGGCGGGGTGCCTCGCGCAGCAAATGCGGGGAGGTCTGTTCAAAGACGCGTAGCGACCTTATGAATTTCCGCGAAGCGCTCGTTATCAATTCGGTCCGCTACGCGGAAATTCATAAGGAGCCGCTTCGCGGGATTTTGAACAGACCGCCCCAGCCCTCGCTTCGCGAGGGCATCCCCGCCTAACTTAGGCGGGGACTGCAGACCCGCTAACCAGGCGTCCATTCTTGTTTTGTAGGCCGCGCCTAAAGCGCTTTTACGCGTTTAAAACCGCGCTGGCGACGGCGTGAATCATTTCGGGCGTGAGTTCAGGATAGATGGGCAGGGCAAGCGTCTCCTTCGAAGCTGCTTCGCTGGCCGGAAACTCGCCGGGCTTATGACCCAGCCCGGCGAAACAAGGGAGCAGCGGCAACGGAAGCGGATAGTACACCTCGCAGCCGATGTTTCGCTCCTTCAGGTGAGTCATGACCTCATCCCGCCGTTTCGTGCGGATGACAAATTGATTGTAAATATGGCGCGATGTTGCAACCTCATGTGGCAACTCGATGGAGGCGGCGGCTTTGAAACATTCCCGATAAATTCCGGCATTCTGCCGGCGGCTTTCCGTCCAGCGATCCAGGTACTTCAATTTCACACGCAACACAGCGGCCTGGATTTCATCGAGCCGGAAATTTCCGCCAAGAATCTCGTTATGATATTTGGTCTCGAATCCGTGATTGCGCAGCAACTGAAGCCGCCGGAACAGTTTGTCGCTGCTGGTTGTCACCATCCCGCCATCGCCAATCCCGCCGAGATTCTTGGAAGGGAAAAAGCTGAAACAGCCCAGTTCACCGATGGAACCGGCGCTCTGTCCATTCAGCGTCGCGCCTATCGCCTGCGCCGCGTCTTCGATCACGATGAGCTTGCGGCGGCGCGCGATATCCATGATTGCCGGCATGTCGGCCATCTGGCCGAACAAGTGCACCGGTATGATGGCGCGGGTTCTGGCAGAAATCTTCGGCTCAATGGCGTTCGGATCGATATTGTATGTTCCGGGGTCGATATCGACGAACACGGGTCTGGCTCCGAGACGTGCAACGCAACCGGCGGTGGCGGAGAAACTGTAAGCTGGCGTAATGATCTCGTCGCCCGGCTTGGTGTCGATTGCCATTAAAGCGGCGAGCAACGCATCCGTACCAGAAGAGACGCCAACACCATACGCCGAGTGGCAGTATGTCGCGACTTCACGCTCGAGCGCGGCTACATCGGGACCTAAGATGAATCGTTGAGATTCCAGAACACGATCAACCGCCTCGCGCACTTCGCCCCGGATTGAGGCGTATTGCGCCTTCAGGTCGAGAAGCGGTATCACCGGTGATATTCCTGGAGCGATCGCACCTCCAGGTTTTCGCGGCGGATGGCGCGGATGCCATTTACGGCAGCAGCAGCGCCGGCGATGGTCGTGATACAGGGAACCCGGTGGTTAATTGCGGCGCGACGAATTGCTTTTTCGTCGAAAAAGGATTCGCGGCCCAGCGGTGTGTTGATGATGAGATCCACTTTCCCGCTTTTGATGTAGTCCACGATGTGGGGGCGGCCTTCGTTCACTTTGTACACGCTCTCCACTTCAATTCCGGAGTTCCTTAAAACTCGTGCCGTTCCGCGCGTTGCAACGATCTTGAAACCGACCTCGCGAAGATCGGCGGCAATTTTCGAAATGAAATTCTTGTCGTGCTGATTGACGCTGATGAAAGCCACACCGGATTTCGGCAGGATCGAACCGGCGCTGATCTGCGCTTTTACGTATGCTTTACCAAAGGTGTCATCGACTCCCATGACTTCGCCAGTCGATTTCATCTCGGGGCCCAGGATGGTGTCGACACCCTGAAAACGCGCGAACGGAAACACCGGCGACTTCACGAAGAACTGTTCGACCTTCAATTCAGCGGGCAGATTGAATTCGCGCAGCTTCCGGCCTGTCATCAGCTTCGCTGCGATCTTGGCGAGCGGCGTCCCGGTTGCTTTGCTGACGAATGGCACGGTTCGCGAAGCGCGCGGGTTGACCTCCAGAACGTAAACTTTGCCGGCCCGGATCGCGAACTGAATGTTCATCAGGCCGACCACATTCAAGGCACGGCCCAATTGAACGGTGTATTGCCGAATCGCTTCGCGGAGGTCTTCACTGAGCTGATAGGTCGGCAGCACACAGGAACTGTCGCCGGAGTGGACGCCCGCTTCTTCGATGTGCTCCATGATGCCCGCGATCACTACCTGTTCGTCATCACAAAGCGCATCGACGTCCACTTCGTAAGCGTCTTCGAGGAATTTATCGATCAGAATCGGACGCTCGTGAGACACCTGCACTGCGGCGTTCATGTAGTTATCCAGCATGCCTTCGTCGTAGACGACGACCATGGCGCGGCCGCCGAGTACATAGGAGGGACGGACCAGGACCGGATATCCGATCTGTCTCGCAACAGCGCGCGCCTCTTCGAGCGTCACCGCAGTGCCGTTGTGAGGTTGAGGAATGTCGAGCTTACGCAGCAGATCTCCGAATCGTTTGCGGTCTTCGGCAAGGTCGATCGAGTCGGGCGAAGTTCCGATGATCGGTACTCCCGCACTCTGCAACTCCAGCGCGAGATTCAGAGGGGTCTGCCCGCCAAATTGCACAATGACGCCGGTTGGCTTTTCCTGGCGAACGATGTGGAGAACGTCTTCGAATGTCAGCGGCTCAAAGTACAGGCGATCGGAGGTGTCGTAATCCGTCGACACCGTCTCGGGATTACAGTTCACCATGATTGTCTCGAAGCCCTCCTCTTTCAGTGCAAAGGAGGCATGGCAGCAGCAGTAGTCAAACTCGATTCCCTGCCCGATCCGGTTCGGGCCGCTTCCCAGAATAATAATTTTCTTTCGATCACTCGGCTCCGCCTCGTTTTCTTCTTCGTAGGTCGAGTAAAAATATGGCGTGTAGGATTCGAATTCGGCAGCGCACGTGTCGACCCGCTTGTAGACGGGCACGATCTTATAGTCGCCGCGCTTTGCAGCGACATCGCGCGGTTTTGCGCCAAGCAATCTGGCAATACGCGCATCCGAGAAACCCGATTCTTTCGCTTCGCGCAGCAGATCCGGTGGGATGCTTTCGACCGTGTGCTGCGACAGGAGCTTCATCACGTCCGTGATTTCCTTCATCTCGTTGAGGAACCACGGATCGATGTGAGTCAACTCCACCAGTTCAGGAATGCTGAAGCCATTACCGATCGCATGCAGCAGGTAGGGAATGCGATCCGGCGTCGGGGTGACAAGTTTGTGCCGGATGAGATCCTTTTCGATCTTTTCCGTGCCAGGATCCTTCGCGCTTTCCAGCGAGCGCAGGGCTTTAAAAAAGGCCTCTTTGAACGTCCGGCCGATCGCCATCACTTCGCCGACGGACTTCATTTGAGTGCCCAGTGTCGGATCGGAATCCGGAAACTTCTCGAACGCCCATTTCGGGATCTTGACGACCACATAGTCGAGCATCGGCTCGAAAGACGCGGGAGTCTTCTTCGTAATGTCGTTCGAAATTTCGTTGAGGCTGTACCCGACGGCCAATTTCGCCGCGATTTTTGCGATGGGAAAACCAGTGGCCTTCGAAGCGAGCGCGGAACTGCGCGAGACGCGGGGATTCATTTCGATGACGACCAGCTTGCCGTTCTCGGGGTTGATCGCAAATTGAATGTTTGAGCCGCCGGTTTCGACTCCGATTTGCCGGATCACCTTGACCGCAGCATCGCGCAGGCGCTGATACTCGCGATCCGTCAACGTTTGTGCGGGCGCTACGGTCACAGAATCGCCGGTGTGCACGCCCATCGGATCAAAGTTTTCGATGGAGCAGATGATGACGACGTTGTCTTTCAGGTCGCGCATCACTTCGAGTTCGAATTCCTTCCATCCGATAACGGATTCTTCGATGAGGACAGTGTGTACGGGACTGAGGTCTAAACCTCGTTGAACGATAGATTCGAATTCCTCGCTGTTGAACGCGATGCCGCCGCCCGCGCCGCCAAGAGTAAACGACGGGCGGATGACAATCGGGAATCCAAGACTTTGAACCATCCGCTGCGCTTCGCGGATATCGCTGACCACTTCGCTGCGCGGTGTATCGAGGCCAATCTCGGCCATAGCCTGTTTGAACAACAGACGGTCTTCGGCCATTTTCACAGCAGGCGCCTTCGCGCCAATCATCTCGACCTTGTACTCATCGAGAATTCCACTTTCGTCAAGTTCGATCGCAATGTTCAGCGCTGTCTGGCCGCCGACTGTCGGTAACAAGGCATCCGGCCTTTCCCTTTTGATAATGGCCCCGACGAATTCCGCGGTCAGCGGCTCGATATACGTACGATTCGCCAGGTCGGGATCGGTCATGATCGTCGCTGGATTCGAATTCACCAGCACCACTTCATAACCCTCTTCGCGCAGCGCTTTGCATGCCTGCGTACCCGAATAGTCGAATTCACACGCCTGGCCGATGACGATCGGGCCCGAGCCGATGATGAGAATTTTGTGGATGTCAGTACGCTTAGGCATTCCGCATCAAATCGAAGAACTTTTTAAACAAGTAATAGGAATCGTGCGGCCCGGGCGACGCTTCCGGATGATATTGAACGCTGAATGCGGGAACGGAGCGGTGCGCGAGGCCTTCGACCGTGTTGTCGTTCAAGTTGATGTGCGTAATGTTCACGTCGTTCAGGTTGAGACTCTCCGGATCGACGGCGAAACCGTGGTTCTGGGCTGTAATCTCGACCTGCTTGCGCTCGAAGTTAAGAACCGGATGATTGCCGCCATGATGGCCGAACTTCAGCTTGTAGGTCTTTCCGCCCAAAGCCAATCCCATAATCTGGTGACCGAGACAGATCCCGAAGATTGGTTTCTTACCCAGCAATTGCCGGACATTCTTGATTGCATATTCGAGCGGCTCAGGATCCCCGGGACCATTCGAAAGAAAGACACCGTCGGGCTTGAGTCGCAGCACATCCTCCGCCGGCGTCGAGGAAGGCACAACAGTGACTTTCGCGCCGCAACGGGTAAGATTTCTTAAAATGTGCGACTTGATCCCGAAATCGTATGCGACGACATGAAACGGGCAAGGCTCAAAATCCGCCAGAGATGAAAACTCGACAAAGTTCACATTCTTGTCGTCGTTGTCATATGCCTTATCGATCGTTACTTTGCTGGCCAGGTCCCAGCCGATCATCTCCGGCGCGTTCTTTACTTTTTTGAGAAGGGAGGCGTCGTCGTCATCGATCAGCGAGACGATGCCGCGCATGGATCCTTTCAACCGGATGTGCCGTACCAGAGCGCGCGTGTCGATGCCGGAAATGACGGGAATTCGATTTCTGCTGAGGTAATCGTCGAGTGATTCCGTTGTACGCCAGTTGCTGGGAACCGGCGATAGCCGCTTGACAATGAATGCCTCGAGAAAAGGTTTCCGGGATTCGACGTCTTCCGGGTTGATGCCGGTGTTGCCGATCAGCGGATAGGTCATCGTGACGATCTGACCGGCATAGGACGGGTCGGTCAGAATCTCCTGATAACCCGTCATGGAAGTATTGAAAACGACCTCGCCTACAGCCTCGCCTTCAAAGCCGTGTCCGTTGCCGCGAAAAACGCGACCGTCTTCTAACAGCAACGTCGCGTTTTTTTTCATCTTCCGTTGTGAATCACAGAAAATATCAATCGAGGCTGCCCATCTTGTTCATCGGCCAATATCTGAATACGGCCTTGCCGTAAATATATTTCTCCGGAACAAGCCCCCACATCCGGCTGTCGTTCGATTGGTTACGGTGATCGCCAAGCACATAATAGTGGCCTGGCTCGACATAAATCGGTGGGTACGTGCGATGGTCCAGGAACTCCGGGAGGATATAGCCTTCGTCGAGTTCCTTGTCATTCACGAACACTTTGCCGCGACGGACTTCAACCACATCGCCGGGCATACCGATGACCCGCTTGATGTAGGACTTCGTTGGATCAAGCGGGTACCAGAAAACAACAATGTCCTTCCGTTGAATTTTCTCGATCCGATAAACGAACTTGTTAACGAATATCCGTTCCTGGTCAACCAGTTCCGGAAGCATACTGGTGCCTTCGACCTTTACAGGCTGATACAGGAAAACGACGATGAGAATCGCCGTGCCGATCGCAAAAAATACATCGCGGGCCCAGCCGCGAATTTCTCCGACAACGCCGGGTACTGGCGGCGCGGCCGCTGGGGCAATTGCAACTGCCGGGTTCAGCAGTGTTCTGGTCTGGGTCTCACTTGGCGAAACGGGTTGGAAATCGGGCTCTGTTGTCATTCTGGTTTACTGGCAGGATCCTTTACCAAATTGGAAAGCCTATTTTAAGGCAGAAAGCACAGGGGCACAAGAGGCACAAAGATTCGGGGACGGTTGCCTAAATCACCTGAATTCAAATCACGATACTTAAGTTGAATTCAGGTGATTTAGGCAACCGTCCCCGAATTAGCCCCTTTGGGTTGCGTCCCCCAACTCGTACAAAATGAGGGCTCCGCCGACGATCGCTGCGGTTTCGGCCTTCAAAACGGCGCTTCCCAGCGAGACCGGCTGGAAGCCGGCGGCAATGGCCTCGGCCGACTCCCGCTCGGTCCAGCCCCCTTCAGGGCCAATGAGATACAGAACCGGGAAACCGCGCAGGGCCGGCCTCAGCGGACCGCCGCCATGTTCAGCAAAGATAATGCGGGAGGCAGCAGGAACCGACAAGACCTGCTGGAAAGTCTTCCCTTCATCGAGCATCGGCACGTAATACTGTTTCGACTGTTTGGCGGCTTCAACCAGAATACGATTCCAGCGGTCCTGCCGGTGGCCCGGCCCCTGGTTGGACCGGGCGGCCGTCGAAAGGCACGATTCGCGTGATGCCGATCTCGACGGCCTTCTCGAGCGCCAGCTCGAAAGCGGCGGTTCGGATCATCGCCAACCCAAGTATCACCTCAGATGGCTTACGCCCTACTTTGCGCTGTTCGGTAATTCGCGCCAGGGTCTCGCGCTTCGACGACAATTCGACCACCGCGCTCCAGACGCTTCCTTTGCCGTCGAAAATCTCGATGTTTTCTCCGGCTTCCGCTCGCGCTACGACCAGGTGATGATGCTCCTCACCCCCGATACGGATGGCCTCGCCGTCGACGACGGGCTCTGGAAGGTAGACGGATTTAAGGGCCATGCTTCTCGACAACAAGAGCCAGCCACTCGCCCTGCGTGATTTCCTCGTGGATGATGAACCCTGCGTTGACGATCCATGCCCGGACCTCTTCAGCCTGCTCGATGAGGATTCCGGAAAAGATCGCCATGCCTTGAGTCACCAATACGCGGTGAAAGTCCGGAAGGAGGTCGACGATAACGTCCGCAGTCAGATTTCCCAACGCCAGTCCTGCGGAGGCGGTCTTCACACATTCCAGCGATCCGCAAAATGTGAAGACACTATCCTGCGCGTTGCGTTCGATATTTGCCCGCGCCACCTGCGTCGCTATCGTGTCGTTATCGCAGGCAAAGATCAGTTTTGCGCCAAGCAAACGCGAAGCGATGGCGAGGATTCCAGACCCTGTGCCGACGTCCAGAACGACATGCTCAGGTTCAACCCATCGCGCCAGGGCTTCCATCGTCATCTGGGTGGTTTCGTGCGTTCCGGTGCCGAATGCCTGGCCGGGATCGATTCGAATCGGAAGGCGATCGTCGGGGCATACCGGATTCTCCCAGCTCGGAATGACGAAGAAGTCATCGCTGATGGGAAAACTCGTGTAGGACTTCTTCCATTCCTCCATCCAGTCCCGTTCTTCGACAACCGTGGACGAGATGGAAGGACTCGGCTTGCGCAAACGCTCAAATACATCGCTTACGGTGCGCTGTACCTGCTCGAGATTGAAATGTGGATCGAAATAGAGAACCAGTCGTGTCAATCCTGGCTCGGGCGATTGGCTTTCCCACACGCCGGCGACACCGTCGCCGGATAGTTCTCCAACAATTACGTCAACGAGATCGTCTGGAACATCGAGGGTGAATTGGTTCCAGGACATGGAAGTGGTTTAATCCTCACGAGAATATTTCCTTCACTCTTTCGAGTATCTTCTTCTGTATCGGCTTATTCTCAGTCTCGATCGTGGACGCAAACTTCGTCAACAGTTCCTTTTGCTCCCGGGAAAGTTTCGCAGGAACACTGACATTGACGGTCACATAGAGGTCACCGCGAGCGGAACCGCCACGCTTGGAAATGCCGCGGTTTTTGATGCGGAAGGTCGCGCCTGTCTGCGTGCCGGCAGGGATCGCGAGCTTTTCTTCATCGCCTTCGAGGGTGGGTACGCCAACCTGAGTGCCAAGAGCGGCCTGTGGGAACGTGATCGGAATGTGGCAGTGGAGATCGTGCTCCCGCCGTTCGAAGAACTCGTGCTCTAGGACGTTAAGGAAAACGTAGAGATCGCCCGCGGGGCCACCTTTGCCGCCGGCATCGCCTTCTCCGCTGACGCGGAGTTTCGAGCCGCTGTCAACGCCCGGCGGAATCTTCAATTCCAGCATCTTTTCGCGGGCTACCCGGCCGTCGCCATGGCAGACCGTGCAGCGATTCTTGATGATCTGTCCCGTTCCATGGCACTGGTTGCATGTGCGCGTAATGCTGAAAAATCCCTGTTGGAAGCGGACCTGGCCGTAGCCGTTGCACGTCTGGCATGTTGTCGGGCCCGAGCCTTTTTGAGCGCCACTGCCGCCACACTCCGCGCAGTTCTCATGGCGCGGAATCTTGATTTTTTTCGCTACACCAAAAGCCGCTTCTTCGAATGCGAGGTCCATGTCGTAACGCAGATCCGCACCGCGCTGAACGCGTGAGCCCCGGCGTCCGCCTCCGCCGAAGAAATCTCCAAATCCGAAGATGTCGCCCAGGATGTCACTGAAGTCCGCAAACACACTCGGGTCGAATCCACCGGCACCCGCAGCACCGCTCACGCCGGCATGCCCGAAGCGGTCGTAGTTCGCGCGTTTCTGCGCGTCACTGAGGACGGAGTATGCTTCCGCGGCCTCTTTGAACGCCTCTTCAGATTGCTCATTTCCCGGATTTCGATCGGGGTGATGTTGCAGTGCGAGCTTGCGGTAGGCGCTCTTGATCTCCTGATCACTGGCGCTCCGCGAAACGCCCAGGACTTCGTAATAATCCCGTTTGCCGTTCAACTTTTTATCTTCCTTGGTCCTGTATGTAGAGAAACACAAAAAGGCATCCGCATCAGACGCCTATTCCTTGGTCGAGACTGAAACCATCGCGGGCCGGAGCAGCCGGCCGTTCAACGTGTAGCCTTTCCGCATTTCTTCGATGACGGTGTTTTCTTCGACATCATTAGTGGGCTTCGTGGCAACGGCTTGATGAAAATTCGGATCGAACGTTTTCCCTTTCACTTCCAGGGGCTTAAGTCCAAAACGCGCCAGGGTGTCCTGAAGCTGTTTTGAAATCAGCTCAAACCCGCGAAGGGTGCTCTCGCCACCCTTGCCATCCTTCGACGCGGTCCGGATGGCCAGGTCGAACGAATCGAGCGCATTGAGCAATTCTTTGATCAGGTCGGCGGACGCGAATTGCATGTACTCGGATTTTTCGCGCTCCATCCGCTTTCTAAAATTGTCAAACTCTGCCTGTTTGCGCAGCAGGCGGTCATACAGATCGTCCCGCTCGCGCTTCAGATTTTCGACTTCCTGTTGCTCGGGAGGAACGGTCTGCGGCAAGTCCTGGTCAGCAGCAACGCTCTCGTATTTGTCGTTCTCTTCCATACCAATAATTATAAGTGGGTTTTCAGATTTGTCAGGCGTTGATCATCTCGCCGACGAGGCGGCCGAGATAACCGACGATCGAGATACTGCGCTCGTATTGCATGCGAGTCGGGCCAATGATGCCGAGAAACCCGGTCATATGATCGCTCGACACGTACGACGACGTGATCAGGCTGAAATCGCGCATTCCTGCGATACCAAGCTCGGAACCGATCGCGATTTTCACGCCTTCGGGCGGATTTGACGCAATGCACTCATTCAAGATCTTGACGAGGCGTCCCTTTTCCTCGAACATCTGGAACAGCATTCGCAGGCGCTCGACATCCGCAAACTCCGGCTGGTTGATCATGTTCGTGGCGCCTTGCACGTAAATGCCATCTACCGCAGCGGGCTCTTTCAGGGTTTCGCCCCAGGTCTGCAGCAAAGACAGCATGCGATCGAACAGCGAGCGCTCGACCTGCATCATGTGCAGCAGATCGTTGCGGATTTCCGTCAACGTCTTGCCCGAGAATTTGTCGCAGAGATATCGGCCGGCCTTGTCGAGTTCGTCCTGTGTATAACGCTCACCCACTCGAATGAGTTTGCGTTGCACGACACCTGACGTGGAGACGAAGATCACCAGGATTTTGCCTTCGGACAGATCGAGGAATTCGATGTGTTTCAAAACCGTTGCGCCCATGGGCGGGGCAATGACGATTCCGACATTCTTGGAGATGATCGACAGAACCACGGAAGCGCGGGACATGACATCCTCGGGACTGTCGCTTTCGGAAAGCATCCGGCTGATATACCGCTCATCCGATTTGGAGAGCCGTCCGGAATCCGCCAGGTGGTCGACATAGAAGCGGTAACCCATTTCCGACGGAATACGGCCGGCGGAGGTGTGGGGCTGGGCCAGGTAGCCCTCCTCTTCCAGATCCGCCATGACATTCCGGATTGTCGCGGGGCTGAAGCGCCAGTCCATCGACTTTGCAAGCGTACGCGAACCCACTGGCTCGCCAGAGGTTACGTAGGACTTGATAATCAGCCTGAGGATCTCCCGGTCCCGTTCGTCAAGTGGCGGGTTTTCCTCTTTTATCGCCATAGCGCGTTTATAACACAAAAGCCATCGAAAAATAGTCCTGAAACGCTTGCACAAAAGCCTCGCGCAGCACGTCTATCCCGGGTCTGGCAGGAAGGAACTCAGCCATCCCGGCCATTTCCGTTTCGAGTACCGCCGAATCCGCCATCTTCGTCGCCCGCGCCAGCGCTTCGCGGTTACAGGTGATGGGCATGGAACCGTGCTGGAGGAAGCCACGCCGGACGCGCCGCTGAGCGCTGCCGACGATCTTCCGGCCTCCGACCATCAACTCATAGCGGGAAGGCGAAATAAAGCACGGCAGTTCGGCGTCTTCCGGAAACGCCGGATGTTTCCGGGTGTCCGGCGCGAGAACAGCAGGCACTCCTAAACGCTTATACCCCAAACATAACGCTTCGGAAACCCGTTTGTAATTTCCGTAAATCGTGTCGCCGAACGCTTCGCTGTCGTTCGATATAACAGCGTATGTAAGCTCGTCATCGTGCAGGACCGCCCGGCCGCCCGTCGGCCGATGAACGATATGGATGCCGTGCTCGCGGCAGTAATCGACATCGACCGCTTTGTCGATTTTCTGATTGCGCCCGAGGGAGATAGTCGGCGTTTGCCAACCGTAGAAACGGACGACCGTGCGCGCCTCGGGAGAGCTTTCGATCTCTTCGAGGAGTCCGGCATCGATGCACATGTTCCGGGCACCATCCATGGCGCCGTCGATGACCAGTTTCCACATATGATTAGCCACAAAAAGGCTTAGCGCGGAAGAAACCTGAGACTGGGACGTAGCCGAAGTTCGTCATGTGAAGTGAGGAGCGAAGTCCCCGCCTAAGTTAGGCGGGGTGCCGCGCAGCGGCGGGGCGGTCTGTTCAAAGTTCGCGCGCAGCGCGCTCCTTCTGATATTCGCGCAGCGCACCGATTAGAAAAAGGAGCGCTTCGCGGAAATCTACAAGGAGCGCGCTGCGCGCGAACTTTGAACAGACCGCCCCGCCTTCGCTGCGCGAAGGATCCCCGCCTAACTTAGGCGGGGACTTCCCCATTTCAAACGTCCGCCCAAAATCAACTCGGACAAACCAGGAAGGGATTTCGTCGCTTCTTCCAAAAAACTGGTAAAAAAATAAGACTTACAGCCTTGTTACACAAAAGGCACAAATGGTTTGTGCCTTTTGTGCCTTTTTGTGGCTTCCCTTTTCGTTAAGGGATGGTGACAGCGAGGAACCCGGACCGATACATATTGCTGCTCGGATCGCGTTGCATGACCATGAACGCAACATCCATCCCGGACTTCAATACGCTCTCGGCATGACGGAAGTCTTCAACGTTACGGATGTCCATTCGCTGGTTGCCTGCAATCATGCGTGTGATGATCGTTCCGCGCTGGAGACCGGCGTCTTCGGCGACGCTGTCGGGCTCGACCGATGAAACGTACACACCGTCGGGAGAGCCCAGGTGCAACTGGCGAACCATGTCTGGGGTGAGCGCCTGAACACGGATGCCAAGTTTCGCCTGAGACGCTTCACCACCCTGGTCGTTTCCGTTCTCCGGACCGCCACCATTGCGGGTGGTTTCGGTGAGGATCTCCTGCCGGTCAACAATGGTGACAGGAATCGTCATCTCCTTGCCATCACGATTAACCTTAACGCGAATGGTTTTTCCCACCGGGCTATCGGCGACGACCATGAGTAACGCCGTGCCGTTCGGCGTCTTCATGCCATCAATTTCCGTAATGAAGTCACCAACGCGTAATCCAGCCTTGGCAGCCGGACCGGCAGGTTGGATACCGGAAACCTGCACGCCGCAATCGGACGACAGACCATACGCCCGGCACATCTTCGGGTCCTGATTCGGGCTGTACTGGATGCCGATACCGCCGCGGGTCACTTTGCCGCCCTGGACGAGCTGGTTATAGACCTTTACCGCGACATTCGAAGGCAACGCAAAACCCAATCCGGCAGACTGTCGGGTCTCGGAAATGATGGCGGTGTTGATACCAATAACCTCGCCCGCCATATTGACGAGCGGTCCACCGCTGTTGCCCGGATTGATCGCTGCATCCGTCTGAAGGAACGGCTGGAAGCCTCTGGTCTCACTTCCAGGGAGCTGGTCGCGTCCTTTCGCGCTGATGATGCCGTGCGTTACGGTATGATCCAGCGTGAACGGACTGCCAATCGCAAGCACCCAGTCCCCGACTTTCACAGCCTCCGAATTACCAAACTTGGCTACAGGAAGGTCTCGTCCGGCTTCGATTTTAATAACGGCAAGGTCCGTGTCTTCGTCGCTGCCGATGACTTTCGCCGTGAACTCCGCTTTATCTTCCAGACGGACGGTAATCTTCGTTGCCTTGTCGACGACGTGATGATTCGTGAGAATGAAGCCCGCTTTGTCCACGATGAAACCGGTCCCGAGACTTCGGACTTTCTCGTTGCGGTCAGGCTGGTCGGGATTGCCAAAGAAATTGAAGAGATCGAAGGGATCCAACTGCCTCGGATCCTGCTGCTGGTTGCGGTTGCCCCTGTCATTCCGGCTGCGAACCGGTGCTTCCGGCGCCGCTTCGGTACTGATGTTGACCACCGCGGGTGCGAGGTTCGCCGCGATCTGCGAAAACGCGTTCGATAGCGAAACGGGATCCGGGATGACCAGCGCTTGTGCTTTCTGCTCGCCCGCTTTGACCCCACCCGAGACGATCGTCCCAATGACAACACCGATCGTCAGGGTTGCAACAATCAAGGTGAGATAAAGCAATCGCTTTTTACTCATGGCTCTTCGTTTTGTCCTTTCAGAAGGTACACTGTTAGGAATTATAGCCTATTGACACAAATGGGATTTGACGGTCCCGCCGGCATTTTGTTTCCGGAAGTGTGGTCTATCACCGCCCGCTTCCAGGTTGGGCCGGGCGCTCATGGCCCGTCGCCGTAGTCCGTACCAATTTGCTCAACCGCTCCTCGGCCGCGCGAAGGGTTTCTTCCTTCTTGCAGAAAGTGAATCGGATGATGTCTTTACCCGCTTTCGGATCGCTGAAAAAGCTGCTGCCGGGAACCGTCGCCACCCCGATGTCTTTCACCAGGAACCTGGAGAATTCCACGTCGTTGGGATAGCCCCAATGACCGATGTCGCACATGATGTAGTAGGCGCCTTTGGGCATCATCGGATTCAACCCAGCGCGCTCGAGCATCGCCATGACCCGATCCCGGCGCTGCTGATAATGAACGGCAAGTTCCGTGTAATAGGAATCGGGCAGACGGAGGGCAACTGCTCCGGCTTCCTGTAACGGGGCCGGCGCCCCGACGGTAACGAAGTCGTGCATTTTGCGGATGGCGTTGCTGATAACCGGCGGAGCAATGATGTAGCCGACACGCCAACCCGTCACGCTGAATGTCTTCGACATTCCGTTCACGACGATGGTGCGCTCGCGCATTCCATCAAGCGTTATCGGGGAAACGTGCGTCGCGCCATCGTAGATAATGTGTTCATAGATCTCGTCCGTAATGGCGAGAACGTCCCACTTCTGACAGAGGTCGGCGATGACTGCCGAGTTCCTCGCGGCTGAAGACCTTTCCCGTTGGGTTGTTCGGTGTATTGATAATGATGGCCTTCGTCTTGTTGTTGAAAGCGGCGGCGAGTTCCTTCTCATCGAAAGACCAGCCGGGCCGCCGCAACTGGACGTAGCGCGGCGTCGCGCCGGAGATGATGGCGTCGGGACCGTAATTTTCATAATACGGCTCGAAGACTACGACCTCGTCTCCCGGATTGATGACGGCAAGCAGAACGTCGATCATGGCTTCCGTCGAGCCGCACGATACGGTGATTTCACGCTCGGGATCGATATCGATGCCAAGGAAACGCCTGGTCTTGTAAACCAGCGCATCGCGAAAGCTTTTTGCGCCCCACGTGATCGCATATTGATTGACGTCGGCGAAGATCGCGTCAGCGGCGGCTTTTTTGAGAATTTCGGGCGCCGCAAAATCCGGATATCCCTGCGAAAGATTGATCGCGTCGTGCTCCATGGCGAGCCGCGTCATTTCGCGAATCACGGATTCGGTAAAAAGTGCTGCTTTGGACGAAATCGGTTTTTTAAACATTTTGATTAGGCTGTTTTCTCAGATACGGCGGCCCTGGGTATCGGACTGCGCAATTTCAGTCCAAACGCTTCGACAGCCCGTTCCAGGGAAGCCGTCAGAAAATCGAGTGCTTCCCGGCTGAACGGCGGAGCCGCGCAGACTGCTGCGACAGCTTTGCCCCGAACATTTATCGTCCGGAAATACGCTTCCGGGTCGGTCGTATCTCTTGAAATGATAGCTGGAAAAGACGCTTTGCCGCGGCCCTTCCAGAGAGCCAGGCCGTCGACTTTCGCCACATAGACGGCGAGTCCACCAGTGAATGAATCGGCGAGATGCAGAAATCGCGAAAGGATTTCCGGCTGGGACGAAGCTTCCGCCAGCTGCCGCTGCGTGTCGGCGAAGACGCGCCATTGATCCAGTTGCGCCTGCAGCTGCTGGCGTTCGGCCGCCGCTTCCGACTTAAGCCGTTCGGTGGCTTCGGCCAGGCGCCGCTGGAACTGTTCTTCCAGTTCGTCGGTTGCCTGTTTGCGTGCCGCTCCGTTGGCCTCCGCCAGACGCTGCTGAAATTGCGGTTCGAGTTCCTCGGCTGCCTGCCGCCGTGCGGAGTCGCTGGCTTCGGCGATGGCCTGCGCCTGTCCGTCGGCAGCCCGGGCTTGCGCCGCGGACTCCGCTTCACGGACTGCGTGCTGCAGGCGTTGCTGGAATTCGATCTCGAGTGTCCCGGTCGTCTCCTGAACGAGTCGATCGAGTTCCTGGGAAAGCAAAGGTGACGAGCCTCCCAGATAGACGGTCCAAAGCCTGCGTTTTCAACTCCATCGGAAAGATTTCGCCTCCTCGGGAATTCAGGATTATACCCCAACCGTTATTCCGTGTTTGACATCCAGTGGCCCGACTCCTATATAAAGATGTAGACGCGTGGTATTTAACCACGCGTTTTCTATAAAGGGGGGCGCACCGGTTTCGACGGGAACGAAGAAGTTCGAGATGCATACCGAGGCCCATGACCTCGTTAAAACGTGGAAACAATCAAACGCTGACAATCAGTTAGCTTTAGCCGCTTAATACCGGCTAACGTCCTTGATTAACTCGCCTGTAGGTTAGTTAAAGGGCGTCACTTTTTGCAGGATAGCCTCAAACCGCCGGCCCAGCAGCGCGAGGCGAAACTCAACGGGCTGGTGTCCCGGCTAGGTTGCAGGTTCCTTCAGGCCGGGGCTCGACAACAAATTGGAACCTGACAAGTATGTAGACTCTCGGGCGGAACGTTTTCGGACGCGGGTTCAATTCCCGCCGCCTCCACTGCACTAAGCCTTTTAGAATAAATAAGTTCTAGAGGGCTAAGTTTCTTTCTTCCGATTGCCGTCACCCGGGCCTTTCACCGGCAACCATCAGCAAATACGACGTTCTGTTAGAGAAGCAGCTCAAGGCATCGAATCGACCGCCAGACCAGCGAGCCCATGACGGTCAGATCCTACCTGCCGTAACGGCGGATTACTCTCACATCTCAAACGGAGACTGGAATGCTCAACTCGTCGTCGTCGGCACCTCTCTTGGCTCGCAACAGCGCTTCCTCCGCGCGCGCGATAAATATCTCCCTGGCCTCACCACTGTACTGACACATACCAACTGTGATGCTGATCTTGAATTCCAGCCCTGGAGCAGATAGAGCGTCGGCTGTGTCGACACGGTCTTGCAGTCTGTCCCGAAGCACCTGACCGCCCCTGAGATCCGTATGAGGCAGCAGGATCGCGAATTCATCCCCGCCGTACCTCGCCACGACATCCTCCTGCCGGATTGATGATCCGAGAATACTCGCAAGAATCTTGAGTACCTTGTTGCCGAAAAGGTGCCCATAAAACTCGTTCACCTCCTTCAGGTGGTCCACGTCAGCCAAAAGCATCGTCAAAGGGACTCGGTGACGCGTGGCCCGTGACACTTCATTCAACAACATGGCGTTGAAGAACCGCCGGTTGAACAAACCCGTTAGACAATCGGTGATTAGGCTCGTTTCTGGTGAGTCAGCCATTTTCCTTCTTATGAGCGTCTTGTGAAGTGATCACGTCGAATAGCCCTATTGTGGGCAACTCAGCGCTTCGTTGTTGGTCCGGACGTGTCCCGCCTGCGCCGCCGCAAGAAACTTCACGATCCCGCACAGCGGCTCGGGCGGTGAGTATTGGCGCATGGCATATGGGCGAATAAAGACGCTGGTGTCGTTAAGTGGGAGCGTCGCGACGTTTCCGTAAAACGTTTCGGACTTGTCATCCATAAACAGATACTGTTCCACGTTGGAAAGATAGAAAGCGCGAACGATTCCGTTGTGCTCGTGCAGGTACTTGGCGATCGCCCGGAGGGCCTTCGGTCCTCCAAAATCACCGGTGACCGGAATGACGAGATTCCTTTCCTGGAGAGTTTTGACAAACTGGTAGTTTTCATCGGTCGAAAGAAAACTTTGCGGACGACCACTTTCATCAGCCGACCAGCCGGTCAGGTCTTCGAACGAAACGCTGTTTCCGCCCCGGCCCCCGTTGCCGCTGTTGGTCGTGATTGCCGGGCCATACTGCACAAATGCGCTCAGCACAAGATCCAGCTGAGCGGATTCGTCTTCAGTCAAGGTAAGACCGTGGCTCTTCAGCCGATCGACAATTGCTGCATGGTTCTTTGCCGTCAGGGTCCTGTCTGTTGGAATTTTGTCGAATGCCGCCCAGATCTGTTGGATCGGCGCATTCGATTCGATGTCCGCCGGTTTCGGCTTGGCAAATAACAGCGAAATAAAATCCAGGCGATCCTTCGACAATTCGAACACCGCCTTGAACATCAGATGCTGGACTGCCGCCTGCCGCCGGATATCAAGGACGAACGCCATGGCAGGACGCAACGCGGCGATATAGGTCAGATTCTGTTCCGGCCCGACACCGAGATAGACACCACCCGGGGGGCCAAGGGCGGCCACACGCGGGAAAAGACGCCCAACCTCATTCTCGTTGGATGTGAAATTGTCGACGATGCGGAAATATCCGCCAGGCTCAGAAAGTGAGGACGCCAGATTCCAGAAATCGGCATCGCTCAATCGATCGGGGAGAGCCGCTTGTTGAACTGGCGCAGCCTGAACAACGATCCCGACGACAAGCAACAAGAGAGCGACCTTGATCTTCATGCGCGTAACGATGACCTGTAGTACGGTCTACCGTCAACAATAAGAATTCCGCGGTGCGCTCCACAAGGTGTATTGACGAAGCGGAGATCAACCTCTGCGGGGGGGCGGCTGTCAATCTCCTCTAATCTGATCGCGGCCGGATCGAGCCCATCCCGGGCTCGGCGAAGTCCGCACCTTTTTCTGCGCGAACGCCCGTTCCCAGCTGCTGACCGTGTGGCGCTTCAGACGGCGGCAGGCTGGCAACAGCGTTGTGATACTCATCGCCGCAAGGCCCGACAACAATGCGATCGTCACGCTGTCCCACAACGGCCGGCGATTGAACAGGCCCGGCCAGTCCATCACATGCAGACCGTAGTAGAGCCAGCGGTTCGCGCGATCGAGCTTGTCGAACTTCACCATCTGGGCGAGTGACGGCGTGAAATAAAGCCAGGTCTGATTTTCATCGTTGTAACGCACGCGCAGCACAGGAAGCACGTAAGCCGGCTTGTGCCGGCCCAGTTCGAATGACGGAGTCGTCTGGTGATAGTAATCGTCATAATCGGTCAGCCATTTGCTGTCGATTCTGGGGACATTCGGCATCGCTTCGCGGGACGCCTGTTCCATCACTTCTCTGCTGAACGACGCCACGACCCCGTTCTCGGGATGACGGATAGAGACGAACAGGTGCGGGTTGTCCTGTGGCAGATTTACGAAATTGATCGAGTTGTTGGTGGTCCATCGCCGAGCTTCCTCTTTGGTTGCAGGAGGCTGGTAGGCGAGGAAGTAGGGCTCCCCTCGAAACTGAACCAGTTCGACTTCCTTCGGAGCAAACTTCTGCTGAATCTGAGCGATGGCAGTCTGAACGGCTTCAATCTGGATCGGTTTTAAGTTTAAAGGTCCGCCGGTGATGGCGTTCGCCATATCCTTTGTCATCGATGACCTGGGAGAAACGACAGGGTTTCCCATGATGAAACCCTCGCCATTGCTCTCGACGCGTTTGGACACGCCTGTCCAGCCGGAGATCGGGAAGGTGCTGATCGGGATCATTCCGCTCAGAATCCAGGTGAGCGAAAACAAACCGAAGATCAGACCCGCATAGTGGTGCCACTTCATCCACCCGGAGTAGGGTGTGTAGGATAGAGCGCCTTTTTTCCGGAATCGTGGCTTGAGCGATATGCGCCAGATGCCGACGACGACGCCGGTCACGACCATGAGCATGGCTGTCCACGCGACGTAATCCAGGAACGTTGTCCACCAGGGGCGCTGCCGGAAGAAAAACAGGTTGTGAATAATGTAGCCGGAATAGGCGAGAATGCGGCCCCTGCGGTCCGTTTTCTGAACGATGTCGTTACTTTTTTCCGAGATGTAGTACTCGGTACGGGCCGGATCGTTCATCGCCAGACGATGCAGCGGAACATACCCGGCCAGTGTGGGAATTCTCGTGAGCTCGTCCGGGCTTTCGAGATGGGCGTCGTATGTCATCGTGGAAGCGTATTCGGGAGCAAACTTCTTCATCCATGCCAAAGCCTGTTCCGGACCCAGGTCGGGAAGGACTTCGCCCGTGTCCGCATATACCGTCTGCCAGTTGCCGATGCTGACCCGGGTCAACCGGTACACGGGCCGGCCGTTGTACATCGACAAGCGAACGCGATAAGGTTTGATCCCAGCCCTTGCCGCCGCCTCAACCGGCGTCACCGTTGCTGTGGAGAAGTCGATGGGCTCCAGCCTCAACAGGCGCTCCCCGGTCGTGATTTGCGGGTGGCCGTAATACATCAGGACCACGCCGGAGAACGTCCATAGGAGGAACATGACCGTGATCCCGATGCCCAGCCAGCGATGTGAATAAATGACGAGCTTGCGCCAATCGAGCAGTTTGCGGGCATTCATGTCGCGTTCCTCCGGACGATTTAGTGAACCGATTATATCAACGCCCGAAAGCGCCGGCTGTTGGAGACGGCTTCGCCGCGCAGCGTCGTTTGAAGGTGTGAATAAATAGGCCCGGAGAGCCGTTAGAGGCTAGCCCCGGCCGGGAGGCCGGGGCTCAACACCAGTGAAGGTTCGAGGCCCGGAGGGCCAAAAGATTGATGCGAGGAATCTTCCGCCCCTGCCGGGCTGGCTTTATCACGCATACAAACCCCGGCGTGCGGCCGGGGCTAGGTTCTAACGGCCCACCGGGCCTATTCATTCACAGCTTCTTTGATGCTCAGCAGCGCTTCGACAGGGAGGACTAACTCGGGCAAAAGCTGAGGTGCGATGCGATCGCCCGAACGAAGTTCACGGATTACCCGATACGCATCTTGCCCGGGGGCCGTATAACAAAGCACACGTCCGTTTTGGAGGTCTGCGACCCAGTATTCCCGGATGCCGGCGATCGCATAAAGCGCGGCCTTCACCGTTCTGTCATAGTCGAGCGATGACTCGGCAACCTCGACGAGGAGAAGAATGTCGGCAGGACCGGGGTTTTGGCCCGCATAAAAGTCATCGCGCTTCCGCAGAACAGCAATATCGGGCTGAGGCGCCGATAAACGGTCGAGCGCCACGGTTCCTCGCGCCCGCACGATGACCGTGTCACCCATCAACCGCATGATCGTCTGAACCGTCCGATCCACAACAGCGCCATGGCGGGGGCCGATCGGAGTCATGTTGACGATTTCGCCGCGAATGAGCTCAACGCGTTCGTGCGGCGACAGAATCCCGACGTCCGCCATGCGGTAACAATCGTCGATCGAGAATAATTTTCTGCTGATTTCCGCCAGCATAAGTCCACCTCCACACTATCGCAGTCGGACCGCCCCGCCAAACTGCGGATTCTTCAGGCGAAGGTGAAGAGGGCCACGCGTTTTCGCCGAATTCGCGACAAAGAAGCCGCTGTTTTCCCGGACAGATTATCCTTATCGCAGGATCAACTTCTGCACTCTCCAGTTCGAAGTCTCCGCGGCATACACCTCCGTCTCCGACGGGCACGCAAGCTGATGAATCCCCGAAAACTGTTTCAGTTGTCTCCCGGAACGGCCGATCACGCCGAGTACTTTCCCTTCAAGTGAGACCTTGAACAACCGGCCGGGATACGTCGACTCACCCACAAACAGCACCTGGTTCGGCCCTGGTGTGATGCAGATCGAATTGGGCGCTCCAATCACGGCCGCGAGCCGGGCGCCTGTCGGCATGTCACCGTAAACGGGCGGGATACCCGGCGGCGGTGGCACGTCGATGGTGAACATGCGGATGAACTTTCCTTCTGTGTCGAAGACCTGAATCCGGCGATTGGACCGGTCACCCACATAGATATTGTTGTTGCGGTCGATGACAATCGCATGGGGGATATTGAACTGTCCAGGACCCGTTCCCTTGGCTCCCCATGACTTCACCCAGTCGCCGTTTTTGTCGTATTTCGCAACGCGCGAATTGATATAGCCGTCGGTAATGTAGATATTGCCTTCGGAGTCCCACGCAACGTCGGTAGGCTGCCGGAACAGTCCGTTAACGGCCGGTAGCGGTGGATTGGGGTGCTCCCACGGTTTGCTGTCCTCATCGGCCGATTCTTTTCGGCGGCCGAAAACCATGTTCACGCGGCCCGCTGGATTGAACATGATGACCATGTCCGAGCCTTTGTCGATGGCCCAGATGTTGTCATTTTTGTCGATGCGAACCGTGTGCGCTTCCGACCAGGCGTAAAGCCCCTTTCCGATTTCACGCATGAACTCGCCTTCTGGACTGAATTCGAGCAATTGCGCGGCGGCGGGAGCATACGCCGGACCTGTTGCGGTATTTGAGCGCGTGAAAACGTAGATGTTGCCCCTCGAATCAACCGCTACGCCCGGCACTTCGCCGAAATTCATCCCGTTGGGAAGCTTGAAGAAATCTGGTACAGAGTCGAAGGCAAGCTCGGGCACCTTCTCCTGAGCAGCAAAGGGCGCCGCCACAAGCACAAACAGAACAAATAGACATCGTTTCATGATTTGTCGCCTCGCTCGGGGGCGTCCCGAATTCCGTCAATACGTGTCCGACAGATACGAACGTATGCTGTCATCGAGCCTTGCTAAGTCCACTTCCTTCAGAATTCCGATTGTGCCGAGGATCCGGCTCTTTTTCAGTTGGCGAATACCTGGAACGACGGCGTAGGCCGCAGCCTTCTGACCACTGATGTGCATTTTGAGCCGCAGTGGCAGAATCTCCGGTGCGCGTGAGGAAATCGGCACTGCTACGATCGAATCCAGGGAAAGATTTTGCACGGAATTTGGAGTATACCAGAGGAGAATTTGTGTCGCCGCAGCTTCGCTGGAGTATTAAAAAAGAGAAATGAGGCACATTGAGCATTCAAAGTGTCACATTTTCGCGATGGTTGACGTCGAGTGAATGTGCACGCAAGCAGCAAACGGGCGGCCGAAGCGCCAGTCCAGGTCCTCGACTTCGAAGACATCTTCCGCGGTCACTATGCCCGGGTTGTGCGAATTATTGTTCGCATCGTTAACGACCCGGGGCGCGCAGAAGATCTCGCGATGGAAGTCTTCTCAAAGCTCTGGCGCCGACCGCCCAGGAAAAGTGTCGGTCCAGGTGGCTGGCTCTACCGCACTGCGCTTCCGCGCCGCTCCTCACGCTCGGCTCTTTATAAAGCCAGGAATTTGAGCAGCGGCTTCAGCGTCAGACGAGACAACAATCAAAAGATCCTGTGCGCAGGATAACCGAACCAGCGCCAGCCAAAGCGATCGCGGCCGGTAAGAATTATGGACACTGAGGCTAGCCAGACCAACAGTAATCGGCGAGCCGAAGTCGTCTGACAATGAGTGCAAATCAATCGTCAATGGCTTGCAGACGTATCAATCTGGGCGATAACGCCTCGAGACGAACCGGGAACACATGACTCCAGGCTGAAATCCATCGACAACGGCTCACAGACCATCGACGCCAGACTGAAGTCATACGTAGGCGGTTCAATAAGACATCGGGGCGGCTTAGTATCGATCGACAATGACTCAAACACGATCGACAAAATGCCGATCGCCAGATCTGCAGATTCTAAAGGACTAAGATGCGTCCATTATCTATTATGTTTGACTCAAACACGATCGATGCCGAGCGGATGACGTCTCACTCGAAGGCAAACAGATGCGTCAAAGACGCCGGGACGATCGTGTCCGGCCCGTAGTTCATTCGAGGCGGGCCGCCAACGATGAGCAACGAAGGGCAATCAATCGACATCGCAACATACATTGAAGATTGCAAGACCGGAAGGATCGTAAACGAGCTGGCTATAACAAGGTCCTTCTCAGTCGGCCGCGGTCTTGCCTTTTGCGCACTCGAGGATTTTGTTCACAGCGTTGAAGGCCGCTTGAAATCGGTCGTGGGTTCGCACTGAAATTTTGGGCGACAGCTCGGAAGCATGCTCCACGAAGTGCCGGGCCGGGCGATGTCGATTGAACTTCAAACCGTTGCGCAAAGGAGTTCGCTGAAAATACAGGTCCAGCCGAGCGACGATGCGCGGACCCTGCGGGAGGTCACCCTGGAATATGCGTTTGATCAGCTCGTTTTTATACTCACCATTGATCAGCTCGAGGTAGAACTCGGGATCGAACATGTCTTCGACGTCGGCTTCGGCGGTTCCCGTGAATTGCGCGTACGTTAAGACCTGCCGTTGCGTCAGTAGGGTTTGTTCAGAGAGGTTCTCAATCGCTGGATGGTCCTTCTTCTGGTACTCCATCAGCACGGCTAAATTCACATGCCTCTGGCTTCCGATGAGCGCAACGAACGTCGCGACGGTCTCGATGCCGCCGACAGGTGTCAGCGTCCACTGTTGGTCCAGGCCAGTTTTCCCGGCCCGTTCCAGCAGATCCGACATGCCTTGAATGTAGAACATGTCTGCCGGCGTCGACACAGCCAGGGTATTGGCGCTCGCAAGGGTTTTCATACTGCGATAGGCCAACGCTGCCTGCAGGGGAGACAGGCTGTCTGGATCGGCTTGAAGGGGATCCGAGAACACTTTTGTTCCTTCTTCTTGCGGCGACGATTTCCCTTCCTTCATACCGAGTTCACAGGCGATGCGAACTCGCTCGAAATGTTCGGCGTCGATCATGAATGGCGAATGCGTTGTATAGATCACCTGATGACAGGCGTTGAGCTCGGTCTCAATAAAGCGGAGCAGATCTCTTTGTGCGCTCGCATGAAGGAAGACACCAGGCTCATCCAATAACAGCAGCATTGGCTTGTTGGACTTTTTCGCTTGAAAGAACCAGGCGAGAAAGGAAAAGAACCAGATAAACCCGCGGGAACGTGTGCCCAGCCGCACGGATACCCAATGGTTCGTATCAAAGACGTTCACCCACACGTTGGTTCCGCTCTGATAGCCGGGAGGGTCGCCCGGGCTTGCTGGACGGACGTCGAAGCGCAACTGAATGTGTTGATTTTGAGACCAATATTCGAGAAGGCGCCTGGAAAGATAATTACTCGCCCCTTCAAGCCGGGTTACTACATCTTGAGTGTTGGCGCCGGCATCCAGCTGATCAAGATTGATGCGCGCCAGCTCGAGCAGACTTAACATCGGCCGATCGGATTCCAGGAGCCTCTTATTGGCCTGGCGGTCCCTCAGCGCTTGAAGATTGACCTGCCCGTCGATCTGATAAAACTCATCGAAGTAAAGGAACTGGGGGACGTGTTGTTGAAGGTAAGTTTCGTAAATGTATGTTTGCAGTCCTTTATCGAGATAGAGCTGGAGTTTCTGCACAAGCGGCTCGACATTTGAATCAGGATGTATTGCCGTGTTGCCATCATCGGGACGTGTGGAGATATCCATCAGAATGCTGCGTAGTGTTTCGAGATTTATCGCCCGTTCTGCCTCCATCCTTTCTTCTTCGCTCGTAAACGGGATAGCGGAAATGAAATTCTTCACGATCTGAGCTTCGTCACACTCGATGCTGACGCATAGGGTGTTGCTGTACCCCTTCGATAATTTCAAATGATGACCTGCTTCGCGCAGGCATCCGGCACCGAATTCTTTTTCGATCGAGACAAGCTCCGTCGCGTCGAGGGCGAAGCGGGCCTCAATGACCTGCGCAGGCTCGCGCCTTTTTTGCTCGATCTCCGTCAGGTAATCGCCGATATGGGCGCGCGGATATTCCTCGATCACGTCGAAACGAGCATGCTCCGGAATGATGGGATTCAATTTGTAAAGGGCCTGCAGAATCGCTGTTTTTCCGGCTTCGTTTTTGCCCACCACACAGGTGATATCCGTTAAATCGAATTCGTTCGAATCCATAATGGATTTGAACTCCCGGACGCGGATCTTCTTAAGTTTCATTCATATCCCTCCAAAGCCTAGAGAAATAGCGCCTGCCTTGTTCGCCCGTCAGCATCCGCGATTGTGGTGTGGTGACATGGCCCGGCAAAACAAAAAGCCGGGCGAAAGATCTTGCTCGGTATTCCTTTGCATTCCCGTGTCACGGCCTTACAACTGGTTCGGCCAGTGCCGCCAACCGGGAGGTGTCCAATGGAATGGCTGAAGTCGAAAGCATCAATTATTGCATTGTGTTCTATAGCGCTGATCGCGCTCGAGGGCTATGCCATCATTTCGATCAAGAACAGTACCGAAGAACGGATGAACTCAACAGAGAACGAACTTCGCTCCATGTACGAAAGCGCTGATTCGAAATTGACGGATATGTCCTCGGATCTCGACGTGGTTACCAAGAAGATGGGGATTACGGCAAAGGAATTGGACGAAGCTCAGGCCGTCGCCGCGCAATTGAAACAGGAGAATGCGCAAATGGCGCGGCGCTTGAAGCAGGAAATGGCTTCCAAAGCGGATTCCAAGACCGTCCTGAAGCTTCACAACGAGGCCACAACGAAACTCGATGCTGTCCAGCAGGAAGCAACGACGAAGATCAACGGCATCAGCGGTGAAGTGCATGGAGTACGTACCGATCTCGATTCCACACGTTCGGATCTCAACGCAACCAGAGAAGAACTTGCGAACAACAGCCGGAATCTCGGCACTCTGATCGCACGAAATTCAACGGAACTGGCCGAATTGCGCAAGCGGGGTGAGCGAGACTATGTCGAGTTCGACATCCCGATGAGTAAGGAATACAAGAAGGTCGGTGATGTTCTGATTCAACTCCGAAAGACCGATCCCAAGCGTCAGAAGTACGATGTGGTGATTAATTCGGATGACAGTCCCATTCTCAAAAAAGACCGGACGGCAAACGAACCCGTCACTTTCCTGGTTGGCCGCGAGCATGTGCGGTATGAGTTCGTCGTCAATTCTGTCGATAAGAACAGGATCCGTGGGTACCTGAGCGCTCCGAAGGATAAGTTAGTGGCTTCGGAAGCTCCGTCGGCGCGCGTCCATTAAGCGGATATGTGTTAATTGGGAGTAGCTCCCCGCCTGACTCAGGCGGGGAATGGCGTCATGCTCAGGTGTCGTGGCCTGTCCCTAATTAGTCGCTCACTTCACCACAAAACATCCGACTTGGTGCGAATCATGCCTAAAGCGGCGACAACTCGATCTTCTTCCCTGCCGCCTCTATGGCCTTGACGGTGAACGAACGGAGTTGCCCTTCCTGGTAAGGTTCCGCGCCGCCACCGGAAGCGGGCTTGACTCCGCCCTTCCAGGCGGCGGCCAATTGTTCAGCGAGTGATCCGCTGGAGCGCGCCGGAGCGCTGGAAGGGACCTCGAAAACACAGGTTCCTTCGACACCTTCCGCCAGTTGCACAATCACCTTATTGCCGAGAACCTGCAGAATACGGCCGGTGACACGCTCGCCGACGGCGAGTTCCTTCAGGAACTGATCGGCGGGAGTCGATTCGAGTTGCTTCATCCCAAGCTGCAGACGCCGCGTTTCGGGATCGGCCGACAGCACAACGGCACGGACGGCCTGGCCCGGCTTGACGATTTCACTCGGACTCTGGATGCGCTTTTCGTTCGTGAATTCCGAGATATGAACCAGGCCTTCGATGCCCTCCTCGACTTCGACGAAGGCGCCGAATTTGGCCAGCCGCGTCACCTTACCCTCGACAATTTTCCCGGTCGGATATCGGTCCTTGATGGTGTCCCACGGATTTCCAAGGACCTGCTTGAGTCCAAGACTCAGGCGCCGCCCGGCCGGCTCGACTTTCAGCACGACTGCTTCAACACGTTCGCCTTTTTTGAGGACATCGGCCGGACGGTGAATGCGTTTAGTCCAGGACATTTCCGAGACATGGATCAAGCCTTCTACCCCGGGCATAACTTCGACAAAAGCGCCGAAATCAGCCAGCCGCGTTACTTCGCCGGTAACGCGGTCGCCAGGAGTCAGTTTCGGCGCGGCTTCCTCCCAGGGATCGGCGGACATCTGCTTCAGACCGAGCGAAATCTTCCCGGTCTGTCTGTCGGCTTTCAACACCTTCAGGTCAAGAACATCGCCGACGGCGAGTTCGGCCGACGGGTCGCTGATCCGAGACCAGGAAATATCGCCGACATGCAGCAGCCCATCAACTCCACCGATGTCGATGAATGCGCCGTAATCGGCCAGCGACCGGACCGTGCCCCGCACGACGGCGCCTTCCTGCAGCGTTTCGAGTGTGGTCTGGCGCGCCTGCTGCGCTTCCTCTTCCATCACCGAACGCCTGTCAACCACCAGATCTTCCTCGTCGAGGTCGATCTTGATAATCCGGCAACGGACTTCCTGGCCGACCAGCTTTTCCATATCGGCGGTCTCGCGAACACCGCTGCGCGAAAGCGGCATGAATGCGCGCGTCCCGAGGTCGACGGTGAAACCGCCCTTCACCATGCCGGTCACGCGGCCTGCAACCACTTCCTTGTTCTCAAAAGCGCGATTCAACCCTTCCCAATCTCGAGGACGAGGACCGGTAACGCGAGAGAGCGTCGCCATACCCTCGCTGTTGAATCCCGTAATCGCAATGTCGAACGTGTCGCCGCGTTTGACGCTGAGGCTTCCGTCCGGATCACGAAGATCGGCGGCCGGGATCATGCCTTCCGACTTTGCACCATAATCGATTAAAACGAAGT
The DNA here is from genome assembly GCA_963738025.1 of uncultured Acidobacteriota bacterium. GTDB lineage: Bacteria > Acidobacteriota > Terriglobia > 20CM-2-55-15 > 20CM-2-55-15 > 20CM-2-55-15. Next base: position 265,477 of record CAVTWA010000031.1, read on the forward strand.
CGCCGGATATGCCAACGACGGTGCCCCGCTGCGCGGGAGGAGCCTGAGCTCTATTTCGGCCTTTGCCTTTGCCGCCGCGCGGCGACGGTTTCTTACCGCTCGGGCGGCCGGTTTTTTCAAATTCATTGAGAATGTCGGCGAACGAACGGTCCCCCGATTCATCGTGTTCTGGACGATCCTTTGACATGGTTTAGAACTATACCAACAAATTTGTTCGACTGGTCCTACTGACGCGTTTATACTCCGCCCCAACGCTCATGAAAACACAAATCAGTCCTGTCGCTGAAGCCACGCCCGTTCGACAAGCGGGATGGCAAATGTGGATTCCGTGCATGGCAATGGCTGCATGTTCATGGCTTGCATTCGTGGACCGGCAGGTTCTGGCCGTCCTGTCACCGACGATCCTGAAGGAGACCGGACTCTCCGCGAAAGACTACGGCACGGCGTTCTCGTTTTTCTTTTATGTGTACGCCGCAGCGAACCTGCTCTGGGGATCCCTGCTGGATTATCTCGGATTGCAATTCGGCATGGTCGCCGCAGTCGCCATCTGGAGCGTCGCAAGCGCCAGTCATGCCTTGATGACCGGTTTCTGGGGTTTTGCTTTCGCGCGCGGCCTGCTCGGCTTAGGCGAAGGCGCGACGTTTCCGGGCGGGCTTAGAACTGCCGTTGAATCGCTGCCTTCCAATCGGCGCGCCCGGGGCATCGCGACATCATTCAGCGGAGGGACCATCGGAGCGATCGTCACGCCGCTCATTGTCATTCCGATCGCACTGAAGTTCGGATGGCGCAGCGCATTTCTACTCAGCGGTCTGCTCGGAATCGGCTGGATCTGTTTGTGGCTTGCCGTCGGCCGTCCGCCATTTCTGCCGAAAACCGATCGCAAACTCAGGACAATTTCCTGGCCCAACCCATTGGAGCGTCGCTTCTGGGCGCTCGTCTTCAGTTACGCGCTACCTGCAATTGCACCTGGACCGATATTGACGATTATCCCGCTGTACCTCAGCCGCGGCATGCACGTTACACAGTCCGAATTGAGCGGTATTCTGTGGCTGCCGCCCGCTGCCTGGGGCGTTGGATATTTCCTCTGGGGCTGGATCGCCGACCGGTTTGCGGCGGACAATCGCCGGCCGATTGGCTTGTTCGGTCTCCTGACCGTTCTGTCTCTGGCGTTCGGCTTCACCACATGGACAAGTTCCGTCTTGATTGCCATATTGCTCATCTCCTGGGGCGCATTCATTGGCGGCGGGTTCCAGATGGTCGCGTTGAAAGTCGGTTCGTATGCTTATCCCCGTGAGCAGGCGGCGATGATGTCCGGCATCGCTTCCGGATCGTTCGCGCTGGTCAATGCGCTGCTATCGCCCCGTCTCGGGGCACTTCTCGATCAGCAACACTACGCGGCAGTGTTCTGGATTATTGCGGCATGTCCCACCATTGGAGTGGCTGGATGGTTGCTTTTGAGCAGGGGAGATAAGCCACGAATTGAACGAATTTAACGAAATTGAATTCGTTAAATTCGTTCAATTCGCGGCTTATTCAGCATCCAGGTTACGCCGTAACTCCTTCCGGCAGGAGGACACCTTTGTCGAGGTGTCGAACAATCGTGGCGTGCTGAGCCGCGCGGGGATCGTGGGTGACCATCACGATTGTTTTTTTGAATTCCTTGTTCAATTTTTCGAGGATCGCCAGGACTTCAGTCGCCGAATGGGCATCAAGGTCTCCCGTCGGTTCGTCGGCCAGGATCAGTTCGGGATCGGTAACTATCGCGCGCGCAATCGCGACACGTTGTTCCTGACCGCCGGACAATTGCCGGGGATAGTGGGTGAAACGTTCCTTCAGGCCGACGAGGGTGAGCGCCGTTTCCACGTGTTCTCTGCGTTCGGCCTTGCTCAGTCTGGTCAACAGTAGCGGCAATTCGACATTCTCAAACGCCGTCAGCACGGGAATGAGGTTGAAGGTCTGAAAAATAAATCCCACGGTGTGATTGCGCCAGGCCGCAAGTTCTCGTTCGCGCAATTGCGATATGTCCGTGTCACCGACGATGATCTCACCCGAAGACGAATGGTCGATGCCGGCGATCAAGTTCAATAGCGTTGATTTACCGGAACCCGACGGGCCCATCAAACAGACAAAGGCGCCCTGGTCAATGCTGAGATTCGTCTCGCCCAGCGCGACGATTTCTGTGGATTCCTTCTTGAAGACCTTCGTTACATTCCTGATTTCGACTGCGCTCATTATTTGACTTCCACTCCATCGCCCGGTTTGAGCTGTGACACCTGCTCGCCGATAATAATGGCTTCCGATCCCGTAAGACCGGCGGAAACGAAGACGTCCGTTCCGACTTCTTTCTGCACCGTGATCGGCCTTATCTGGACTTTTCCATCTATAACGGTCAGGACCGATTTACCTTCTTCCCGATCCAGCACGGCGCGTTTGGGTATAACGTACAGCGTGGCCGCGCTTGCAGTTTCTTTCTCTTTCTTCTTCTGAATTTCGAGAAACGTCACTTTCGCATTCATTTCCGGCCGAATGTATCCGTCAGGCTCGGTGAACTTCACTTTCACCTGCACCGTCGCCTTCTGGCGGTTGGCTTCGGGAGCGATCTCGTCGACTTTGCATTGATACACCCGATCCGGAAAGGCGTCGGTTACCACCGTGCAGGGTTGATCCGAACCGATGCGGTTGAAGTCATTTTGATTGATATCGAGTTCGACCTGGATGTCGTTAAGATCTGCAAGCGTGACGACGAACGACTTGGCGCCACGGTCGCCGACAAACGACGTCGTCACCATCTCGCCGCGCTCGACGTTGCGTTCAAGGATCGTTCCATCACTGGGAACCCGAATTTCGGTCGCATCGAGTATCGTTTTCGCATAATCCACGGCCGCTTTGGATCGCGCCACTTCTGCGCGCGCGCCATCGATCTGTTCTTTGCGGGTGCCCTGGCGAGCCAATTCGTAGGTTTTCGTTAAAGAAGCCAGATTGGCGCGGGCGCTGTCGTATCGGCCTCTGGCATCGTCGAGCGACTGCGGTGAGGCGACACCTTCTTTGACGAGACCTTCGGTGCGCTTCAACTGGGCCTCGCTTGTGCTCATGTCCGCCTGAGCCCGGTCAACGTCGGCCTTTGCCCGTTCCACTTCTTCAGGTCTCGAACCACGTTCCAGTTCGTTCAGCCGGGCCACCGCGGAATCGTATGCCGAGCGGGCCTGTTCATATTGAGCGCGATACTCCGAGTCTTCCAGCCGCACGACGGCTTGATCGCGCCGAACGTGATCGCCTTTCTCAACTCCAATCCAGGCGACACGGCCGGAAATCTTGGAACCCACTTGAATTTTATGATGAGCAACGACATATCCTGTTGCGACCAGCACTGCCGTCTGGCCGGAAGATTCCACTCGCGGATGTATGACCTGAACTGTTGCGGCCACTGCCGGTTTCCGGAACGTGAATATACCGAAAAGGATCGCTGCCAGAAGAACAGCCAGGACAATTAGCAATCCGGCGCGCGATCGGGGCTTCGCCTGAACGCGCTTCGATTTATCGATTTTCAGCTTATTGAGTTCGTTGGAAAGATTGTCCATTTTTGCAGATTGATTCTACGACAAACCTGCGGTCACAGAAGGATAGGCCACGAATTGAACGAATTAAACGAATTGAATTCGTTAAATTCGTTTAATTCGTGGCTTATCAACTCCTTGATTACACTTCCGTTCTCAGCGCCCGAACGATCGTCAGACGCGCCGCCAGTCGCGCCGGAAGGAGACCGCCAACGACGCCCATAACGGAAGCGAAAGCGATGCCTTCCAGCATCAGCGCAGGAGTCACTTTAAAATCAAAAGCGACTTCCGAAAACGTCGTGAAGTTTCCGGTACCGGTCGAAATCCCGTTCATCGGCAGCGCCATCAGACATCCCAGGGCGCCGCCGAGAATACCGAGCAAAAGCGATTCGAATACGAACGCAAGCATGATGTTGCTTTTTTTGAATCCCAGGACCCGCAGCGTGGCTATTTCGCGCGTTCGATAGGCAGTCGCTGCGTACATCGTGTTCATCACGGCAAAAGAAGAACCGATCGACATGATGATCGCAATCAGGTAACCGAGCACTTTGATCGGTGTGGCTGTTCCCGCCTGGGACTCGAAATACTCTTTTTGACTGAAGACATCGAGTTGAAGCCGCCGATCGCCCGACAATCTTTGATGGACGCTGGCCAGGCTCGCTTGGTCGGCGCAGCGAACCAGAAGCGAGCTATAGACGGGGCGCTCAAACTCGCCGGAAATCTCATTGTAATCGCCCCAGATTTCCGAATCGTATGCTGTACGCGCTGCATCGAAGACGCCGACGACGTCCCAGAGCGACCGTCTGAGTTTAATCTTGTCGCCAATCCTGGCGTTCTTGAATCGCTTTGAAATCGAGCGACTGACCACGAGTTCACGCAAGCCGGGCCGGAACATCCGGCCTTCCGTAATCTTGACGTTCGGCCGGAGTTCAAAAGACTTGTCCGACACGCCGCGAACTATAACGTTTGCCGTATCTCCACCGACGCGGGTTTGATTGATCAACGTGATCATTTCTCCTGCAACGCCGGTCACGCCTTCTGTTGTTTCGACGATCGGCTTCAGATCCCGATCAAAGAAGCTGTTGGTTTCAGCCTGCGACGATTGTCTGATCAAGATCAGGTTCAACGGCTGGCCGGATTCGATATATGTACTCTCCAGCCCATGAACCATGGCCAGCACGGACACGAACACCGCGACCGTCAACGCGACGCCGAGCACCGTCATGATCGTTCCGACACGGCGAACGATAAGACTCCGGAGGCTGTACTTGACCGGTACCATCCTTACTCTCCCCGCCGCCGGATCGCGTCGGCAATTGCAAGACGGGAGGCGCTCCAGGCAGGAACGAGAGTACTGGCAAAGGCCACAACCAGCGAAATCAGGGCCGCAAGCATTACGGTTCCCCATGTGACGTTGAACGTATCTATGAAGCCGGTGGTCATGGCGCTGATATCCATTCTCGCGTAAATCAGCCGCGCGCCGATCGAGCCGAGCAGACCACCAAAGACAGCAATCAATGCAGACTCGCCAATCAGCACAGTCAAAATATCGCCCGGAGCGAAACCGAGAGTTTTAAGTATGGCGATCTCGCCGGTGCGTTCGCGGATCGACATGGCCATCGTGTTGGCCGCGACCAGAATGATCGTGAAGATCAGGACGGTCGAAATACTCACCACCAGCGTCCGGACATTCCCCAACATCGATACGAAACCCAGCACAAAAGCTTTTTCCGTTTCCGTCTTCGTCGGTGCGGTGCTGCTCGAAAACGCACTATCGATCGCGTCGATGACTGCGGGAATGTCCTCGGGCGTACGGACTCGAATGGCGAAAACACCTGAACCATCGTAGTTGTCCCAGAGTTCATTCAGGTAATCGTGGCGCAGCAGGAGAAGGTTCTCGCTGCCGGCATCGTGAACGAACCCGCGGATCACGAGCTCGATATTTTTCGCCAGAATGGTTCCTTGCAAGGTAATCCGGTCTCCGATATTCCAGCCGTACCGTTTGGCGATCCCGATGCCCGCCAGAGCCGCGGTCTTCTCTTTCAGGAAAGCGTCTTTCTGTTCGGCAGAGAGCGGATGAATATCTGGATAAACAGTGAAAAAGCGATCCGGATCCACGGCAAATTGCGCGAAAAAGTTCGCTGGATCTTTGTAAATGCCTCCCACCCATTGATAGGCGCTGACTTCGACGACTCCCGGAGTCTGCCGGATCTTTTCGCGATACGAGATTGGCAATACATTGGCCAACGAAGTCTGATGCCGGGTCAATATGCGGGTAGCCGATTCCGCCGTCAGAGGAGGACTCTCCAGTTGTTCCAGAAGCGTCCGCAAAGTACTGATCAGAAAAAGGGACATGCTGATGCTGAGGATGGTTAATATGCTGCGCCGCCGATTGCGAAAGGCGTTTCGAAAGATGAACGGAAGGAATCGCATGGGAGCAGCTAATTTAACCTACCCTCACAAAAACCGGTAGTGCCACATAGGAAGCGGGGAGATAAGCCACGAATTGAACGAATTAAACGAAATTGAATTCGTTAAATTCGTTCAATTCGCGGCTTATTCAGCAATCAGGTTACGCCTACATAGCGCCTTCATCCGCGGACGGCCCGTATACCGAAGGCACCGGGATGTTATTGAGTCTCAAATAAACCCCCAGTTGAGCGCGATGATGAATGATGTGATTGATACAGAAAGTCCGCAGCACGGCGAAGCGCGGCATCGTCATGAGCGTCTGACCGCCGCGCAATAACGACCAGTTCTTCATCAGCAGTTCGTCACTGGCTCCGGATATCGCTTGCCGGCTGGCTTCGCGGTTCTTATCGAAAACTTCGAGCACATGCTTGGCGGACTTGGCGATGGTGGGTTGAAATGGCGGTCCCCCCGCCGGCATGAAATCTAAAGACTCCTGTTGGATGGTCGGAACCGCCCAGCCGGCTAAATCGGCGACATGGCCGGCGAGGCGGTCGACCGGCATGGATTTCTCGTGTGGCTTCCAGGACAACTTATCCTCCGGAATCCGTTCCAACGTTTTGCGGGCCGACGTCATTTCCTGGTCAAATTCCGACAGAAACATAGCGCTGAGTTGCATGTCTGCTCCTTAGAAGTGAATTGAAAAACGCACTCTTAGATCTATCAGAAAACGGACAGGACACGACCGAGAAAAGTGCTGGTACCCGACACGCTGCGCGTACAATTCTGACATTAGGTGTTGACTGTTATGTTGGCATCGTTAGGCTATATAACGTTACTTACATCAGGCATAAATGAACTTGGAGGATAAATGAGATCAAGAACGTTGCAAATCGTTACCCTGTTGGCGTGTATAGCGATTGCAGTGCCCGTGTTGGCGCTACAACGTGGCTCGGATCCTGTCAGCGGAATGTGGTCGGGAGACTGGGGACCGAATGCCGGGGATCGGAATACCGTCAACGTCGAACTGAAAATGGATGGCAAGAACCTGGCGGGAACGGTGCATTCCATCAATTATCAGAGAGCGGACGTCATGCTGCAGAAAGCGACATTCGATCCCGCCACTGGAACGATACACATGGAAGCGGATGTACCGAATCCAAGAACCGGCGCGATGGTCCATTACGTGATCGACGGTAAGGTGATGAACGGCACCATGTCAGGGTCGTGGAATCACGGCGCAAGCAAGGGAGACTTTAAACTGGCAAAGAAGTAAATGAAGTTGGGGTTCGGATAAGCCACGGATTGAACGGATTTAGCGGATTCAAATCCGTTAAATCCGTTCAATCCGTGGCTTATCTTCGAAAGTTGTAACTGCTACACGTTTCGGTTAGGATACGTTTTCCATCGGCCATGTCGCCGTTTCCGCCCAGTCAGCGCGGGGAGGTACATATGATTGGCCGATTTCTTTATTCAAATTATCGCAAGATCTTCTGCTCTCTTTTCATCTGTTTTCTCGTTGCACTGGTTGCCCAGCGGACGCTTGTAGCCCAACAAAAGCCATCGTTTACTATCGGATGGTCGGTTTACGTGGGCTGGGATCCTTACTATTACCTGGCGAAGTCGGGAATCCTGAAGAAGTGGTCGGATAAATACGGGATCGATATTAAAGTTCAGCGCTTCGATTACGCGCCTTCGCTCGACGCCTTCGTTGCCAAAAACATCGATGCATGCGCGATGACCAACATGGAAGCCCTGGACATGCCGGCCGCTGCCGGAGTGGACACCACGGCGATCCTGCTCGGCGATTACTCCAATGGCAACGACGCGGTGATCACGCGCCAGAACCTCAACCTGGCTCAGATTCCCGGAAAGCCCGTAATGCTCGTGGAGAAAACGGTTTCGCAATACCTCTTCGAGCGCGCCATGACGCTGAACGGCCTTGCCGCTCAGATCAAACAAGTGCGTTACATCAACACATCGGATTCGGACATTGCGTACGCGTTTCTTGCCGATGCCAGCAAGCCCGCCGTCGTCACCTGGAAACCGCTGGTGTCGCAGATCATGAAGGCCAAAGACGTCAAGATGGTGTTCAATTCCTCGCAGATTCCCGGCGAGATCATGGACCTGCTTGTCGTGCGCACGGAAGTGCTGAACCGCGCAGATGGGTCGGGTCAGAAGTTTGCCAAAGCCGTATCGGGCGCCTGGTACGAACTGATGGGCATGATGACGCAGAGCGGCGCGGCTGGAGATAAAGTCCTTGCGGGTATTGCAGAAGCCTCTAAGGATTCCCTGGACTCTTACAAAGAGCAGTTGAGCACGACTCACATGTTCTATACGCCTCAGTCTGCGGTCCAGATGACGGCGTCGCCGGATCTCAAAAAAACGATGGATCTGGTGCGCCAGTTTTGTTTCTCCCACAATCTGCTGGGCGAGAAAACCAAATCGGCCGACGAGATCGGCATCCAGTTCACAGACGGCACTGTCCTTGGTAAATCCGACCGGATCCGGTTGCGTTTCAATCCGACATTTATGCAGTTGGCCGCGGAGAAGAAACTATGAGCCTGCTTCGAATTCACGCGGCTCCTAATCGTACGGCCGCCTGGCTCCTGTCGTGGTTCCTGTTCATTGCCGGGCTGACTTGCTATTTCTATCTGGCGCAGCAACGGCATCGGGAAAATCCCGACGACCGGGTCATGCCGACAGCCACTCAGATGGTTCACGCTTTTTCGGACGCTGTACTGAAGCCGGCGGAAGAGGAAGAAACGACAGACGACGGCACCGTACCCCCGCTGTTGACCCGGATACGATCCAGCATGCTGTGGAAAGACACCTCCGCAACCGGCCGGCGTTTTCTGATAGCGGTTGCGCTTTTGTTTCCCGCCGTGTTGCTCGGATTGCACATGGCAATGTTCCCTTATATCGGAGCGTTCTTCCTGCGCTTCATTCAATTCTTCGACAAAATTGTGGCGCTTTCACTCCTGCCCATTTTGTTTATCGCGTTCGGCATCGACGAGCTATCGAAGATTATGCTGATCGTGATTGGCGTCACACCGACAATCATCCTCGACACCTTTAACCTGAGCAAGGGTGTGCCGCGAGAGCAGGTGGTGAAGGCATTCACATTGGGAGCCGCGGATTTCGCGGTCACCTATCGTGTCATCTTCAAGCAGATCTGGCCCCGTGTTTTGAACAGCATTCGATTGAACCTGAAGGCCGTCATGTTATTCCTGTTCGCCGGCGAGATGATCGCCTCGACCGACGGCCTCGCCTATCGGATTGCGCTGCTGCGGCGGCATATGGGGATGGACACGATCATCCCCTACGTCCTTTGGGTGGCGTTGTTGTTATTCCTCGTGGATCTCGGAATGCACATGTTCAACCGCAAGATGCATCCCTGGTTCCAGGAATGAGTCGCGGAGCGGCTGTAAGCGGAGGGGCAAGTGAGCATTATTGAAATCGAAGCAGTCGACGTCGAATACATGGCGGATGGGCGGTCGATACGGCGCATTCTCAACGGAATCAATCTGGACATTGAAGCTGGCGAGTTCGTCTCGATCGTCGGGAAAACAGGATGCGGCAAATCGACATTGCTGCGATTGATCCTGGGGGAACAGAAACCTACTCGCGGCCGGGTCCTGGTCAATGGACGCGAGCGCTCCCAACCGGATCGTCTTTGCGGGTACGTTCCTCAGAAGTACTCCTTGTTTTCCGACAAAACTGTCATGGACAACCTTACCTTCGGACCGGATGTCGCCGAATTCGGAGCCTTCCCGCTCTTACGTCCGGGCCGCCGCAAACGGCTGTCTGAATTCCGCAGCGAAGCACTGCGTTTTTTGAAACAAATGGGACTGAGTGAATCCGACGCCCGCAAGTATCCGCACGAACTCTCTGGAGGCATGCAGCAACGTGTCGCGATCGCTCAGGCGTTGATGATGAAACCTCCAATCCTGCTGATGGACGAGGCGTTCAGCGCTCTCGATCCGGGAACACGCAAGGAGATGCAACGGCTCATCAAAACGGTATGGCGTGACAGCGGCACCACGATTGTCTTTGTCACACATAACACGCAGGAAGCGGTGTGTCTCGGAACACGCGTGATCGCTCTTGGTGGTCCATCGGTAATCGACACGACCGTGGCGCACGTCGACTTCGATTCGGACGAAGTTCATCTTCAATTCCTGATTCGCGACATCGAAGCAAAGACGCAAGTGGACAAAAATGTAGCCGGCGGCGGCGAAGAGCTACATAAACGTCGCCTCGCAGAGGCCTCTCTTCCCGCCTAGATCATCCGTTTTCACTAATTTTACAGGCCTTTTCGATCTTTTATGTGAGTGGCAGTCATCGTGCATTGGTTCCCAGTTTTCGGGAGGAAATCAGTTGATGGACGTTACTAGAACCCATTCCCCGGAATCTGCCGTGTCGCAATTAGCTCTGTTGCATCGCATCAGCGGAATTGTCAGCTCCGACATGTCCCTGCAGAAAATGCTGGATGCCTTGATCAGCCTTGTCGTGGGCGTGACAAGCTGCGATGCCTGCCTTGTCTATCTCTTGGATTCATCGAGCGCCGAGATCGTGCTGTGCGCCACGCAGCTGCCGCACGCCGGTGAGATCGGGAACATCCGCATGAAAATCGGCGAAGGCGTCACAGGCTGGGTGGCCAAGCACCAGTCGGTTGTGGCTCTTTCGTCGCGTGCCTCAAAAGACCCGCGCTTCAAATCATTCACGGCTCTTCCGGAAGATACCTATGAATCATTTTTATCGGTTCCGCTGATCGATTCAGGACAGATGATCGGTGTGATCAATGTCCACCATCGGGAAGCGCGAGAACATGCGCCCGAGGAAGTTGCGCTCCTGAGCTACGTGGCGGAGCAAATGGGCGGCGCTATTTCCAAGGCACGATTATCCGAACGTTCCCAATCAGCGGTAAAAAAGGTTGAATTGCTTGCCGCTATGGGACGGACGATCGCGAGCGAAAGTTATCTTGACCGTATTTTGCAGGTGATCTCCGAGATGGTTGCGGAGACATTCGATTCGCCGGTCTGTTCGATCATGATCGTCGATGAAGACAGGCAGGAACTATCGATCAAGGGCGCTCGATGCTCGTCCCCTGAGTATCTGCAGAAAGGCCCTATCAAGATAGGCGACTCTCTGATCGGACGTGTTGTCCGCGAGCGGCAGCTGGTAATGGTGCCGGACGTGGCAGCCGAAAAGTCGTACAAATATCCGGAATTGGCGCGCCGCTCGGGACTGACTTCCCTTCTGTCGGTACCCATGCTCGCGGGCGTCAAAGTCATCGGCACTTTGAATATTTACACCAATGGACGCCGATCATTTACTCCGGAAGACATCGGGTTCGCTCAGGCTGTCGCCGGCCAGGCAGCTCTTGCATTCGAAAATGCGCGCCTCATTTCCGAGAGCCTGGAAATGAAACGCACGCTCGAAGCTCGAAAAGTCATCGAACGGGCGAAGGGGATTCTCCAGCACCGCCACGGCGTAACCGAAGAGCAGGCATATCTCGACCTGCGAAGTGAAAGCCGGCGCCTTCGCCGGCCAATGCGCGATCTCGCAGAGGCCATCATCCTTGCCGAGGAACTTCATCGCAAAGGAGAGAAGAAGGAGCTTGTTTGACGATACCATTCAGCCTGGCGCGACCTGGTCTCATGTACTGAAACGCGGCACCGCCCTCCGTATTACCGATACGGCGGGCGGCGCCAACGTCGGCGCAATCTTCTACAACTGGGAAAATCCTGCAGAGCGCTACAACATGCCGGATACGCTAAAGGCGCAACACGTCGCCCACCTGACACGCGGTCACGTTCTCTTTTCGGATATGGGTCGAGTGCTCGTATCCATCATCGGCGACACGGCTGGTTGGCACGACCCGCTGAGCGGCTGCGCCAATGCCTCGCTGGTGGATTCCAAGTACGGCGTCGCGCGGTATCAGGAGCACCGCAACGATTGCCACAAAAATGCGTTCGATAGTTTTGCAATTGAGCTTGCCAAGTATGGTTTGTCCGAACGGGACATGGCGGCGCCCGTGAATTTCTTCAGCAAGGTCGTTGTGGATGGCCTTGGGAATATGCGGTTCTCGCCTGGTCACTCCAAACCCGGCATGTATATCGAACTGCGGGCGGAGATGAACGTTCTGGCGATCCTGAACACGTGTCAGCATCCGCTCGACCCGAATCCGAATTACGATCCAAAGCCGGTGCACCTCTCGATTCGCAAGGTGTCCGCACCCGCAACAGACGATTTATGCCGCATGTCCCGTCCGGAAAACGAACGGGGATTTATTTTGACGGAAAGGTACTTTATGTAGCTGTAGGCGCGGTCATAGACCATCCGTGTCCAAGACAGAATGGACGGGGAGCCGCAGAGTGGCGCCTGGTAAAGGTTTGAATGTAGTGGATGCGATGTAAACCTGGTTTGGCTGCAACGCGTTGACCATTCCCCGCCTGAGTCAGGCGGGGAATGTGGACACTCATCGCTAGATCGGCCTCTATCTTGGACAGCTGTGGTCATAGACCGCGCCTGCAGCTTCGTTGTTGGTTATGAAACAAAGCTTGTTCGATCCCAAGAAAGCGATATACGACGCGACCATCCCTGCGGGAGAGCCCTGGACCCACGAACTTTCCACGGGCCAGTACCTGCGGATCGTCGATGTCGAGGGCAATCAGGCGGCCGATACTTTGTTTTATAACGCGTGCGACTACGAGGACCGGTATTCGGCGCAGGACACGATTCGCGCCCAGGCGAATATTTATCTCAGCACGGGAACGAAACTCATCTCATCGCGAGGCAATGTTCTGCTGACAATTGTTGCCGATACGTGCGGCCGACACGACACTCTCGGCGGCGCTTGTGCAACGGAAAGCAACATGGTGCGGTACGCGATCGACAAACGTCACATGCACGCCTGCAGGCAGAGCTTCGTCAAGGCAGCTGTGCAGTGGGGTCGCGGCTTCGAAAAGCGTGACATCACCCACAATATCAATTTTTTCATGAATGTCCCGGTGACGCCTGAAGGTGGACTTACCTTTCAGGATGGAGTCTCCGGGCCGGGTAAATATGTTGAACTGCGCGCCGAAATGGATGTGCTGGCCGTCATCAGCAATTGCCCGCAGTTGAACAATCCCTGCAATGCGTATAACCCCACTCCGATTCGCGTACTGATCTGGGATCCGGCGGACTGAAATGTTTCGGAAGGTTTTGATCGCGAATCGAGGCGTAATCGCCTGCCGGATCATTCGCACCCTGAAAAAGACTGGGGATCTCGCCGGTTGCTGTTTACTCCGATGCGGACAAACACTCGCCGCATGTGCTCCTGTCCGACGACGCCGTATCACTGGGTCCTCCACCGGCGGCCGAGAGCTATCTGAATCCCGCCGCCATTATCAAAGCGGCTCGTGAAACAGGCGCCGATGCAATTCATCCGGGTTACGGATTCCTCAGCGAAAACGCCGGCTTCGCGGAAGCTTGCGAAAGCGCAGGGATAGTTTTTCTCGGACCCACACCGCAACAGATGCGGATTCTGGGTTTGAAACACACAGCGCGTGAGATTGCACTGGGTGAGGCCATTCCTTTATTACCCGGCACTGGACTGCTGCGGGATCGTACCCATGCCATCGAGGAAGCGGACCGATGTTCCTATCCTGTAATCTTGAAGAGCACCGCGGGTGGGGGCGGCATTGGCATGCGCATCTGCCGAACGCGGGACGAATTGGCTGAAAACTTCGCCACGGTCTCGCGGCTCGGAGCAGCGAACTTTGGTCAGGGTGGCGTCTACCTCGAGCGCTATGTCGAAAACGCCAGGCACATCGAAGTTCAAATCTTTGGCGACGGCGCAGGAAATGTGATCGCTCTTGGAGAGCGCGATTGTTCTGCACAGCGACGGAATCAGAAGGTCATCGAAGAAACGCCCGCGGCCGGAATCAGTGTTGATATGCGTCACCATCTCTGGCAAATGGCGGAACGCCTCACGCAGAGCGTGCATTATCGATCCGCCGGGACAGTCGAGTTTCTGTACGATTCCGACCGCCAGGATGTCTTTTTTCTGGAGGTGAACACGCGTCTTCAGGTTGAGCACGCGGTCACCGAAGAAGTAACCGGCGTGGATCTCGTTGAATGGATGGTACGGCTCGGTTGTGGCGAGTTGCCTCGCCTGGAATCGTTAAGACCATCGCCGGAAGGTGCATCGATCCAGGTGCGCATCTATGCTGAAGATCCGGCACATGCGTTCCGGCCAAGTACCGGAATGTTGAGTAACGTTCAATTGCCGCGAAACGCGCGTTGTGAAACGTGGGTTGAAAACGGCAGCGAGGTTACGCCGTACTACGATCCGATGCTGGCGAAAATTATCGTTCGCGCGGACACCAGACATGCTGCCGTCCAGACCCTGCAGGAAGCGCTGGAACTCACGCGATTCGACGGGATCGAAACGAATCTCGACTACATCCGGACGGTTATCCGCGATCCCGAATTCGACGCGGGAGGTTATCCAACCAGCTTTCTGAGCCGCATTGCCTACGAACCGCACGCCGTCGAGGTGATCGAACCGGGCATGCAGACGACCGTGCAGGACTATCCAGGAAGACTGGGCTATTGGCATGTCGGCGTGCCTCCCTCCGGACCGATGGATCCTCTGGCATTCCTCACCGCAAATCGACTGGTTGGAAATCCGCAATCTGCTGCGGCGCTGGAGTGCACCATGACAGGGCCGGGGCTCCGCTTCCTTTCCGATGCGACGATCGCCATTACCGGAGCCAACATGCGGCCGCGCGTTGACGGCAGACCGGTTCCGATGTGGCAATCGCTCCACGTGCAAAAAGGATCGACGCTTCGCCTCGGCAGTGCAGTCGAAGGAAGTCGCACATACATCGCAATCCATGGCGGACTTGATGTTCCGGCTTATCTCGACAGCTGCTCCACATTCATTTTGGGAAAATTCGGCGGCCACGGCGGACGCACGCTCCAGATGGGTGATGTACTCCGCTGGAAGGACGGCGACAGACGCCCCCGACACAGCCGCACCCCAAATCGAGTACTCGATACCTCGCTACTCGAACGAATGGGAGATCGGTGTACTTTACGGCCCGCACGGCGCGCCCGATTTCTTCACTGATGAAGACATCGAAATGATTTTTGCCGCGGCCTGGAAGGTTCATTACAACTCGGATCGGACAGGAGTACGGTTAATCGGCCCCCGTCCAAAGTGGGCGCGAAAGGATGGAGGAGAGGCGGGATTGCACCCATCCAACATCCACGACAATGCGTACGCCATCGGCGCCATGGATTTCACTGGAGATATGCCCGTTTTGCTTGGTCCCGACGGGCCAAGCCTGGGCGGCTTCGTCTGTCCGGTTGTCGTGTCGCATGAGGAACTCTGGAAGGTTGGACAGCTTCGCCCCGGAGACACGGTCCGCTTCTTTTCTATCAAGGATGGTGCAAATTCTGCCTCGCTGAGACAGGGCCGCAGCCGCGAAGCAGCGGAGCCGCGTTCGCGCACTTCAACACCTATACTCCATTCGCACGGAGACGTCGTGTATCGCGCATCGGGCGATCGGTACCTGCTCATCGAAATGGGGCCGAACGTTCTCGATCTCAACCTGCGGTTCCGTGTGCATCAACTTGAACGCATGCTGCGCCAGCAGCACCTTCGAGGCATCCTCGATATCACGCCCGGCATACGTTCGCTGCAAGTCCATTACGACACCGCATACCTTCCACGAGAGGAGTTGATCGCCTGTCTTCAGGCATGTGAAGAAGCCATGCCGGATCTGGAAGATGTGACGTTGTCGACTCGAACGGTTCATCTGCCTCTTTCCTGGGACGATCCGGCGACACAGCTGGCGATTCGCAAGTACATGCAATCGGTAAGGCCTGACGCGCCGTGGTGCCCGAGCAACATCGAATTCATCAGGCGGATCAATGGCCTCAGTTCCATCGATGATGTGCGTAAGGTCGTGTTCGATGCCAGCTACCTCGTTCTCGGTCTGGGAGACGTCTATCTCGGTGCACCGGTAGCGACGCCGATCGATCCGCGGCATCGTCTGGTAACTACGAAGTACAACCCGGCTCGAACGTGGACCGCAGAAAATTCAGTCGGTATCGGTGGCGCTTACATGTGCGTGTACGGAATGGAAGGGCCGGGCGGTTATCAATTTGTGGGGCGTACCGTTCAAATGTGGAATACGCATCGGACGACGCGCGAATTCACATCGGGAACCCCCTGGTTGCTCCGGTTCTTCGATCAGATTCAGTTCTTTCCTGTGACCGCCGCAGAGTTACTCGAAATCCGCGATGCGTTTCCCTATGGACAGTACACGTTGAAGGTCGAGCATACGGATTTCAACCTGAAGCGGTATCACGAATTCCTGGCCAGGACGGCCACCGAAGCTGCCAATTTCAAAAAGCGTCAGCAAGCAGCCTTCGTTGCGGAACGCGAACGCTGGGCCGCAGCAGGGCAGCTGGAATTTGCGGATCCTGGGTCTGAGGATGCACCCGCCATCACTGCGGCTATCCCGGACGGATGTGAAGCCGTACGTTCACCGATGACGGCAAGCGTCTGGCAAGTCGCTGTGGAGCCCGGACAACGCGTAGGCGCCGGCGAAAGAGTTTTCGTCCTGGAAGCGATGAAGATGGAATTCGTGGTTGTTGCGCCGGCGAACGGAGTTGTGGAAGGAATTCACTGCGCGCGGGGTGGAATGGTCATGGCCGGACAGAACCTGGCGACCCTCCGCTTGCACGGTTGATTGCAGGCGCAGTCTGTGACCGCATCTGGTTTGCGTGTAGAAGAGTGTGGACCCAGTCCCCGCCTAAGTTAGGCGGGGACTATGACACGCTCACCGCATCTATCTTTATCTTGGACAGCGGCCTTCTACAATGCTGAGACTGAAGGAGAGAATCGATGTTGACGATTGACAACTTGCGCGAGCGGTATTTGACAGGTGAAGCAACCCCTGCGCAGGTCGTAAAGGATATCTACACGCGCATACGGGAATCCGGCGAACGGCCAATATGGATTTCTCTCGCAAACGAAGCGGAGGCTGTCGAAAGGGCGGCCAGCGTGAACGTAAGCCTTCCGCTTGGAGGTGTTCCATTCGCCGTTAAGGACAATTTCGATGTCGCCGGCATGGCGACTACAGCAGGTTGCCCGTCGTTCGCGTACCAACCCGAAAGAACTGCCACTGTTGTACAACGGTTACTCGACGCGGGAGCCATCCTCATCGGAAAAACCAACATGGATCAGTTTGCGACAGGACTCGTCGGAGTGCGGTCGCCATACGGAGCATGCTCGAGCGTTTATGACTCCAGCTATATTTCCGGAGGTTCCAGTTCCGGATCTGCTGTTGCCGTCGCCAAGGGCTTATGCGCATTTTCGCTCGGAACCGACACTGCAGGATCGGGACGAGTTCCAGCAGCCTTCAACAATCTGATCGGGTTGAAACCGACGCGGGGACTGTTGAGTGCGCATGGCGTGGTGCCCGCCTGCCGCTCGCTCGACTGCGTTTCGATCTTCTCGCAAACCGCGCGGGACGCACACACGGTATGGCGGGCAGGCCAGGGTTTCGACGAACAGGATCCTTATTCCCGCGTGTTCACACCGGGAGACGGCGCCGCGCCCTGGCTGGATGGGCCCTTTCGCTTCGGGATTCCAGACGAATCGCAACTGCGGTTCTTTGGCGATGGTGAATCGCCGGTTCTCTTTAGAAAGTCGATCGATAAGCTGACCGCGCTGGGAGGCCTCCCGGTACTCATCGATTTCAGTGTTTTTCAGGAGGCCGCCGACCTGCTGTATTCCGGTCCATGGGTCGCCGAAAGGTTTGCCGCTGTGGGTGAATTTCTGCAATTGCATTCCGAAGGCGTGAATGACGTCGTCAAGAACATCATTCTGGGTGGAGCGAAATACTCGGCGGCCGACGCATACCGTAGCGCATATCGGCTGGAGTCTTTGAAAAAGCGGGCTGCAGAACAGTGGGATCGTATGGACGTGCTCCTGCTTCCGACAGCGGGCACGATCTATCGTCGTGAAGCGGTGCTCGCCGATCCTATCCGGTTGAATTCGAATCTGGGCTTCTATACGAACTTCGTGAATCTGATGGATCTCGCCGCAGTTGCTGTACCGGCGGGATTCCGGGGTGACGGCCTGCCGTTCGGAATTTCACTGATCGGACCAGGATTTTGCGATCAGGCACTGCTGGGTCTGGCCGGCCGATATCTGGGAGAACCATCCGCTGAATCCACAAGTCCGCCGGGATGTGTGCTGGTGGCCGTCGCCGGGGCGCACCTCACGGGCCAGCCCTTGAACTGGCAATTGACGGAACGGCGCGCGCGCCTGGTACGAACGTGCAGAACGGCTGCGGATTACCGCCTTTACGCATTGGATACGGCTCCGCCCAAACCGGGCCTCGTTCGGGAGTCCGGGTTTCACGGCACAGGCATTGAGGTCGAAGTCTGGGCCGTCCCGGAAGATCAATTCGGCAGTTTCGTGGCCGCGGTTCCGCAACCGCTGGCGATCGGAAGCGTCAGCCTGGCGGATGGGACGATCGTGAAGGGCTTCGTTTGCGAGCCGGCAGGATTAGCCGCGGCAAGGGAAATCACCGGATTCGAAAGCTGGAGGAGATATCTGGAACAGCGCAACGTCGGCGCGGCTTCATAAGCCGCGACTAGCGGCCACTGTCCGTTGACGAACTCTCCGACACATTCGCGATCGACGGAGGCCGCATGCGCTCGACACTCCAGATATCCAGTTCGAATCGAACGGATGTGAGATCACGGACCGAGAACGCCGCTTTCGCGACACCGCGTTCCTGGTGCTCTGCGGTCTGCGCCACGATGTGGTAAATCTCGTGCGCTGCGACGCGCGCGAGAGCCCGGCCCAGAATTGCAGGTTCAGCCTGCGAACCAAGCATGCCCGCCAGACGCTTGCAATCAATTCTGAAAAACGGAAGGATGTGGCCGTCCGATATCGAAGTGTCGGCCAGGCTGACGCTGCCGGTCGCAACACTGGAAAACTTATCCGGCACGCACGAACCGACGAACGATATCACCGCTACGAGATCGAAGTTTTCTCCGGCTTTTCGCTCGTTCATGCGCTTCCACAGCACATCAATTCCCGCAGGTGCAAGTAAACGCTGCAGTTCCCCGCGCATCACTGCACTCGATTCCGCTTCGAGGCCGCGTGGAAGTTCCGTGTACAAGGCGAGCGTACGAGTTTGCGCCTGAGCACAAACCGACAAGCAAAAAACAAGCAACAGAGCTCTCAATGTCCACAACATGGTGACACTGAGAAGAAATTATATATCCGAGGAAGGAAGGAAAAGCGATACCTATCGTCTTTGAACGCCAGTCAATCGCAAACGCCACAATTTTGTCGGAAACCGGATGGAGAATATTTCAACTTCAGAGGGTGTACGGAGAACGGTATCGCTCCGGCGGAAAATCGTCGTTCCGCGTTGCAAATTTCAACTTGTGATGTTTTCGGCTGCGGCCGGAGACGCATCCGGCATCTTCCAGCGATTCTGCCGCCGCAATGTTGCGGCGAGATCTGCAACAGGCCGATCAATGATAACGGAAGGCGATCCAGTAAACGCCGGGCGAGTTGCCGCTCTTTGCTCTCAAAACCGGTAAGGACTTCAGCCCGCGTGATAACGGATCGCAAGCTTTCCCTGCATCTTTAATAAATAGTCTGTTGCCGCTCTGATTCCATTGAAGTGGTCGATCATGATGACGGAATCGATCAGGACAGCGGGGCCTATTCTGCCATTCTTTCCGCACCGGTGCTGCACCTTCCAAGTGATATCAGTTCAAGCCGGTGATATCACCAGGCAATTCGAGATCCCATGGAAGCGTATTGCTCTCTACGCCGCCGACGATGACTGCCGCAAGCAAGTCATTGATTGCAAGCCGAGCGATGAGGCCTGTCAGGGACTTGAATTCCGGACAGACCATCCTAGGCGTCATAGGACACGCCTAGCAATTTGCCGATTCCAACCAAAAATGACTTCCCCTGGCGTGCCTCTATGAGAAATTCAGGTCGGAGTTGCGCCCGGTCGATAGACCGGACGTGTTTGCTTTTGGGAGGAGAACCGTGCGGATGGACTTGACATCTTTTCGACCGTGGGCAGCGGTAGTCGGAATTATCGCTGCATGTTTAGCAGTGACACCTGTCCGGGCGCAGAATTTCAGCGGGGATGCGCGCAATATCGGACTGCAGGCAGCCGCTGGACAAACGAATTTTGCGTCGGAACTCGCGAGCGATGCGCGTCCTTACAGATCGATCGTGTTGCCTCTTGGCCTGTTTCAGGTATTCAAGAACACCGATATTTTCGATCCGGGCAAAGATACCTTCGACCCGGTTCGCGTCATGGAGCTGGCAGCAAATCCGCTGCACTACACTTTTAACCGCAACGAGGGGGACTCCGGCGAACAGCTGGTTCGCGATCTGGTCAACGGACAGGTCAGCCGTGATCTCAACAACTATCGCGGGTTCATCCCGGCCGGGAATATCGATGCGCTCGGGCTGATCAATCCGAGTTTCGGGAAGATCTTCAAGGTACACAAAGCGGACGACGGTTCATTTCAGGGCTTCTATGTGGGGGTTGGGCCCTATGTCGCCCTCGGGACGACTTTTAATGCCGATCCCACGCTGGTCGGGCTGCTGGCGAGTTCAACCAATCAATACCTACCCAACTCGACCTTGACGCTTCGCGATAACACAGGCATGCAGGCGGCCGGCGCGGCCACAGTGGGATATCGAGCACACTTCAGCATGCCCGGTTCATCGGGCCGCTCCAAGCGCGACGGCGTTTACGTTGCCGTTAACTACAATTACCTGCGCGGCTTTCACTACGAAGGTGTCAATCTCGGGGTTACCTTTAATACAGATTCGACAGGTCTGATTACACTTCAACCCACGACGGTTCCTATTGTCGTCGACCGCATGACATCGTCGCATGGCCAGGGGGATGCCGTGGATGTCGGAACTCACGTCATCATGGGCCGCTGGAATTTCAGGGCTTCTGGCAATGGAATCGCAAACCACATCGATTGGAGTGGACTCCGCGCCGAAAACTACGCACTCAGCAGCCTGCTGCAGAGTCTGAGTTTCGTGAAATCCAGCGAGCCGGCCCCTGCCGGAGACCTTCGCGTCAAGCTGCCGGTTCGCTACGCAGGCGGCGCCGGTTACGACGCCAACCGCTGGTCCGTCGATTCGGAAGTTGGACGCGGCCTTCAAGGCACCGAGTTTCACGGGGGAGCCGAATATCGTCTGCTCGGCCGCCTGGCGTTTCGAGGCGGAGCTCGCTACTCCCGCCAGCAGTGGAACCCCGGCGGAGGCATCGGCCTCAACATTACCAAGGGCTTCGGAGTTGACGTTGCGGCATACGGCACATCGACGAATATCGAAGACCTGCGTAAAGTTGCGCTCGCTTTGTCTCTCCGATTCGATCGCCGCACAGAGACAAACTGACGCGTACGAACGAATCGTCCCTCCGCTTCTTTGTGCCGATGTAATTACGAGTGGCGCACTGTAGGCGCGGTCTATGACCGCGCGTTTTTGTTGATTTAACGCGGAACGCGCGGTCATAGACCAGAGCTGTCCAAAATAGAGATGCATACAGCGTAAGGGTGATTCGTAGTCCCCGCCTAACTTAGCAGGGATGTCAACAGCTTGACAGCCTAACCAGGATTCATCGCATCCACGCATTCAAACCTGTACGAAGTCCTACTTTGGGGTCCCCGTTATTCTGTCCTGGAACGTCGACCGCATGACGGCAGGCCACTAGAACGAGAAGCGCAAGGCCATCTGCAGGACGCGCGGAGCGCTGCCGGTTGCCGTGCTGGTCGTCTCGCCAAACGTCGACGAACCGAATGCTGCGAAACCGCCCTCTGTGGTCGTACCCGCCAACTGCGAAATACTAAGTGTCGGATCCTTAAATGTCACGGTATTGGTCACGTTGTAAGCCTCGACGCGGAAACTGAGCTGCTGTCCTTCGCGAACCTTGAACGTCTTGCTCAGCGACAGATCATCATTCCAGTTGTGGAATCCACGCAACATGCCGCGATATCCAACCTGGCCGGCGTAGCCGGGCACGAAGTCCGCGCCAACGTTGGTGTTGGCAAACATGCTTGGAATGTGGAGCTGGTCGAACTGCAGTTTGCTCCCGGAGCGTCGGTGATTCCAGGAGCAAGAAGGCAACGCGACGAGACAAGGTAGTTGGTGTTGAACTGGTTGCTGGCCGAGCAGTCGATTGGATTGCCGGTATGGAAGGTGAACAGGGTGCTGACCTGCCATCCGCCGATAATTCCCTCCACCAGCTTCGGAGCGTTGGTGAAAAGCGCTTTGCCGTTGCCGACAGGAAGCGCGATCACAGCGTTGGCATTGACCGTGTGACGCGCGTCGTAAGTGGCGGGCCCCATGCCGCAAG
Source organism: uncultured Acidobacteriota bacterium (assembly GCA_963738025.1). GTDB lineage: Bacteria > Acidobacteriota > Terriglobia > 20CM-2-55-15 > 20CM-2-55-15 > 20CM-2-55-15. The sequence goes on from CAVTWA010000031.1 coordinate 287,870, forward strand.
CGGTACAGAACGCGTTGGGGACGTTTGTGCCGCCCGCTGGACTCTGAACCGGAACCATTATCGATGGCGTGAGACCAGGTGTAATTGAAGTCGTAACCCCAACCATTCGCAACCGTCCGGCGTAGCGAAACGGTCATTGCATGGAAAGCGGACTTGCCGGCGTTCGTGTATGCATGCACGCCGGAAGCCTGTAATGGAAAGAAGGTATTGCAACCCGTTAGACAAGACAGCTGCCATTGGCCTGGCGGACGCGGTCCGAATCGTTGATCGTATCCGTCCAGCTTCCCGCATATTTGGAGTAAGCGTCGTAAAACAGATTGGCCGACGCACTGCCGGGGATATAGAGGTTGGCCAGAGCCGGAAACATGTTCTGAGCAAAGGGTTGTAGCGGAATCAGGCTCGGGTTGGCCTTGACCTGCGCGGTCGTCACGCCGGAATAGTAAAGGTCGGCCAGCACCTGCGCCGCCTGCGTGAAGGACTGGCCCGATTTCGGATCGACAAAATTCTCGAGCGGCTGACCGTAATCCTGGTTCAGGATCGCACGGTGCGCCAGCCGTCCCGCATAGCCGATCTCGAGGCTCATATGCCTGGGCAACGGCCGGGCGTAGTTGACGTTGAGGAGATACTGGTAGGGCGCTTTCAAATCGCTTTGAACGTTCGTAAAAGCGGTGAATCCGCCCGTAATCGCCGGAGGCGTAAACGGGAATGCCCCGCCGCTGGCCGGAGACAGCGTCGTCAGGGTGCGCATCCGTTCCGTTGTAACGCGGGCTGCTCGAGTAGTCGGTGTTCACGAGCTGTTGGACTGCAGTCGCCAGGCCTGGGGAGCCGCTGCTGGAGAACTGCGCCGCCATGGCGTTCCCGTAGTTGTCGTACACCATCGCCGCACCGGTGCGGAGAACGCTGCCCTTCCCCATGATCTTTTCCAGTAAGCCGCCTTCGGGAGAGTACGCAATCGCCAGCCGCGGCGCCCAATCCTTCTTATCCAGGGGATAGTAGCCTGGTCCGTGATTGACCGGTCCACCGATCTGATAGGTGATATTCGCGTTGGGTATCGCGGAGTTCGGGATACCGGCCAATGCTCCGGCGACCCGTTGCGCAAAGAAATCGCTGATCGAGGTTTTGGGGACAACCTGTACTCCGTCCGCTGCGAATGGAACCCCATAAATCGAATAACGCAGCCCGGCAATGACAGTCAGGTTCGGCTTCACTTTCCACACGTCCTGAAAATACTCCTCCGGAGAACGCGCAATGAAAGTTCGGCTGATGGGCGTTCCGAACGGTATCGGCTGGCCATTGATACCGTAGTTATACGTCGCCCTGCCGCTGTTCAACATGCCAAAGACGGCGCCGAACGCATTGATGACATTGCTATTCGAAGAGAGCGCCGCACCCGGGAATCGTCTTCTGGATATAGGCGGTAACAGCGTTGGTAATGTCATTGCCGAGCCCCAGAAGCACAGATGAACCGAAGCTATAGCTGGGCTCATTACCGTAAGTCGTTGGTGATGTTCTTCGCTTGAATGTAATTGAAGCCAGCCTGAAAGGTGTGCTTTCCCCTGGTCCACGTCACGTCATCGGTGATGTTGGGCGTCGGCGCAATGCGCGAATTTGCCCGGGTTGTCGGCAGCAGTGAGGTAAATCCGAAAGTCGGCACGACGTTCAGAGTGCCGGTCGTCGTCGTACCCTGACGCGTGAAACCATAGTTGAACGAATTCACCAGGCTGGGAGTGATCACATAAGTGTAATGCGCGGAAATCCCCCGCGAGTTATCGAGAGTCTGCTGCGAGGGCGATTGGTTCGGGAACAACGCGAGGCCGGCAGTCGGTACGCTGGAATTACCGACTAACGTGCCCCGTAAGGAGACGGTGTGCCTGCTCGCACTGTCGATGACGTAATCGAGCCTGGCAACTTGTACGTGGTTGTTCAAAGGCTGAGGAGCATTGAACAGCAGTTGGTTGAAGTTCAAGCCTTTATCAGTTGCGCCTAAAGGATTATTGCCCGAAGGGTAGTTTTGCATCAGGTCGGCGATGAACGGGTTTTCCCCGATACCGAGCGGATCTAACGCCTTTACATCAGCGGGCGACAATGAAACGGTCTGTCCACTCTTCAGAAGCACCTTCACAAAACCCTGCCGCAACGAATCGCTGGGGACCGTGGCCTTCGCGGCGGACTGACTGCGGTCCTTGCGGCCTTCCCAGTTATAGAAGAAGAACAGCCTGTTCTTCTTGATCGGGCCACCGAGTGACGCGCCGTATTGATTCCTGATCAACGCGGGACGCGCCACACCGGCGCGATTGCTGAACCAATCATTGGCCTCGAAGTCGGTGTTGCGGTTGTATTCATAAAGCGATCCATGAAATGTGTTGGTGCCGCTCTTGGTGACGATGGAAACCTGCCCGCCTGCCATATGGCCCTGATCGGCGCCCTGACCGGCGATCGTCGTACGGAACTCCTGAACTGAATCGAGTGGGATCTGGAGTACCGAATTGAATCCGTCCGAACCCCGGTTGTCGTTGACGTTGGCGCCGTCGAGAACGACATTGTTTTGATCGGGCCTGGCGCCAAGCACCTGACCTGATGAGGCGACTCCAGGCTCGAGGCTCAGCAGCGCCACGACGTTACGAGTCTGAAGAGGAAGCTCGATAATTTGCTTTTGCGTAAAGGGGTTTCCCACGGTCGCGTCCTGTGTGTTGATCGTGGTCGTCTCCGCCATGACGTTGACGACATCGGTGGTCTGGCCGACCTCGAGCTGCAAATTCAGAGTCACCGGCTGGCCCACCTGCAGTAGGACGTTTGAAACCTTGGTCGCGAATCCGGGCAGTTGTGCCTCGACTTTGTACGGCCCCGGCACCACCTGGAGGAATTTGTAAGCGCCCAATTCATCCGTCACCTCCTGGCGCGTCACAGATGTCTCGGTATTTGTAATCGTAACGACCGCCCCAGGCACGATGGCACTGGTCGAATCGGTAATGAGTCCCTGAAGTGAGCTGGTTTGTGCCGCCAAGGGCAAAACGCCGAAGATCGAAATGATGGTAAGTAGAGCGGCGATATGTCGCAACACGCAATCCTCCTTGAGATGTCTGGGTTTATTAAAGCGAGACTAGTCAGACTTGTGACAGGCCAGACGAGGTGGCCAATGCTCTTCAAACCGGGAGAGAGAAATTTGCGTGGGACGACGGAGCCGACGCTAGCAACAAGGTGAATGATAACTACAGAGTCAGTGCCGATTTTTATTTATTACTCAGAGGGTGTCAACCTTTTTCCAGAAAGTCGCATCGTGGCCGCCTATCTTCGCGGGACGAGAGTTACGTCTCGCAAAACAATCTTGTCGGGTTTCCCGTTCAATTTGCTGAGAGCATCATTCAATTCCAGCAGATCACCGCGAGATAGCTCGAGGACATGCTCATCCGGCTGGTACGTGGTCCCGCGCGGGTAGTCGACGAAGGGCATCCGCGCCTGCTCGATATGGGTGCCGAGGATGTGCGAGACCGGCCGATCGCGGACGAAATCGACCAGGCGCTGGTTGCTTGCAACAAAAGCGGAGAAGTTCGAGACGTAAAGCCGCCCGGGGTAAAAGCTATCGCCTGTCAGCAGGAGGCCTGTTGCCCGGTCATACAGAGCAACAGAAGCATCGTGATGCCCAGGTATGGGGATCACGTCCAGAATGCGCCCGCCAAGGTCCACGCTGCCGATGTCATTCGGCCAATGTTCAATTCCGAAAGCTTTTTGGATTTCCGGCACTGTCGCGGCAACAAACTCAATATTCGGTTTGTCTTTGAATTGAGCGTCTCCTGCCGTGTGGTCTCCATGCCCGTGCGAGTGCATGACAATCAGGGGCACGGATTCCTTCTTGTTGCGCTTCGCCCATCCTGCAATGACTTCAATTACCGCCGAACTGGTATCCACCTGCTGCCCTGCACCCGTGTCTTCAAGCAGGGCGCGGTCGGAGCCGAAGATCAAGTACAGGAAAGGCTTCTCAAAGTTGGTACACCCCGATTCTCTCAGGATGTAAAAGTCCGGGTTATATTCCTGCACCTGCCACTTCGGTAACGTTGCGCAGTCCGGGCCGCCCGTCTGCCAGGTCTTAGGCAGACTGCCGACGGCGACACCCGCCTCGAGCTGGTTCGGATGAATGCGCCAAAGGTTACCTTGCCGCAAGTTCGACAACCAGACGGAGCCAAACCCCGCGCGAATCGAATCACCGCCTGCGCCGAGCCACTGATGAACAACCTGGTTGGTGTCAGGGTCAATCTGCGATATCGGAATTTCAAACACGGTGGCCCACAGGTAGCCCTCGCCAAATGCGATCTCGCCACCCGTTCCTGGAATGCCGACCTGAATATTCGTGACTAGCTTCTTCGTCTTCACGTCGACACGGGAAACGGTTCCGTCGCCCTGGTTCAGCGTCCAGATCGAACCTCCACCAGCCGTGAGGAAGCGAGGCTGGGGACCGACATCGATCATATCGGTGACCGTGTTGGTTTTCGGGTCGACGCGAGAGACGAGATTCTTCTCAGTACCGCTGATCCAGATCGCGCCGTCCTCGCCAAGCACACAAGAAAACGATCCCGGCGGCACTTGAATCTGCGCCACGGCGAGGTTGGTTACCGGATCGATTCGCGAGAGAACGCCCTTCTTGTCCGTTAACATCCAAACCGCGTCGTTGCTGGCCGCAATACCACCTTCGCTGTTGGCCGGACCGTAAGGAAGAGTCGCAATCACCCGGTTCGTTTTCGTGTCGATACGCGAAAGCGTGTTGTCGCCGCAGTTCGGAACCCAGATACTACCGAAACCCCAGGCGAGTCCGGAACAAGGTCGCTTGCCCACTTCGACTGCGGCGATGACCGTGTTCGTTTTGACATCAAGACGGTGCACCGTATTTTTCGGGCCGTTGGTTACCCACACCGCATCATCGGTGAGTACCTGCCAATCCGGCGTTCCTTCGACGGGAAACACGGCGATCGGAGTAACTGCCGACATCTGACGTTGAACACCGGGTTCCTTGACGCCTGGGCGTGCAGGACGCGGTGCCCGCTGTGCAAAGACGAGAACGGAACACAAAAGGCACAAGAGGCACAAGCTATACGAAACGCCCCTTGTGCTCCTCTTGTGTTCCGTTCCCTTGCCCCCCTCATACGATCAACTCGTGCAGGACGTTGCCCGCCACGTCCGTGAGGCGGAAATCGCGACCGCTATAGCGATACGTCAGCTTCTTATGGTCAATGCCCATCAAATACAGGATGGTGGCGTGAATATCATGGACATGCGCCGGCTTTTCCACGGCTTTGAAGCCGAACTCGTCGGTCTCGCCGTAAATGGTGCCGCCCTTCACGGCTCCGCCGGCCAGCCACATCGTGAACCCAAACGGATTGTGATCGCGGCCCCGCTTGACTCCATTCCCTCCGCCGCCGACCTCGCGAACCGGAGTCCGGCCAAATTCGGAACCGCAGACAACCAGCGTGTCCTTCCATAGACCTCTCTGTTTGAGATCCTTGAGCAGAGCGGCATACGCCTGGTCGGAGTTTTTCGCGTTGGTCTTGTGCGCCATGATGTCGGCGTGAGCATCCCACGGATCACCGCTTGCGTAGTAAACCTGCACGATGCGAACGCCTTTCTCCACCAGTCGCGCCGCCTGAAGGCAGCCTCGCGCTGTGGTGCCTTCGCCATATAGATCCAAAGTGGCCTGAGACTCCTTTCGTACGTCGAACACTTCGGGCGCTTCGGTCTGCATGTGGTATGCGACTTCCATGGATTTGATTACGGCTTCGACATTGGCGTTTGTTCCGGAGCGCTGACGATCGATGGCCTCCATCTTTTCGAGTAAGTCCAGTTCGCGCCGTTGTTCGGTGAGTTGGAACTTCGGATTGTTGACAAAGCTGATGAGCTTCTTAGGGTCGAAGGCTTCTTCAACGACAACCTTTTTCTTCTTCTCCTTGCCGTCCTTATCCTTTTCGTTCTTCTCTTCCGGCATGTCCATCGCCATCTCCTCATCCATGCCGTCCGCATTCGGCCGGGTCTGGATGCGCGAAGAAATGAACGTGCCTTGATTCATTGCCGGCAAAAAGCCGTTGCTCCAGAGCGGAGATCCAACGGTGGTTGGAAGGTTCGGGCTCAATACCACGAAGCCTGGAAGACTCTTGTTATCCGTACCCAAACCATACGTTAACCATGCACCCATTGAAGGACGGCCTGCCTGGTTAGCGCCGGTGTTAACCATAAGACAGGCAGGTTCGTGGTTCGGGATGTCGGTATACACCGATCGAACCCAGCAGATATCGTCGGCAAGCTCACCCAGATGGGGCCAGAGTTCACTCACATCCATTCCGCATTCGCCATACTTCTTGAATTTGAATGGCGATTTCATCAGTTCTCCGGTACGCCGCTCCGTACGGATCGAACCGCCAGGCAGCGGTTGGCCATCATATTTTTCGAGCGCGGGTTTGGGATCGAAGCAATCGATGGTGGAGCAGCCGCCATTCATAAAGAGAAAAATGACGCGTTTCACGCGTTGCGGGTAATCGAGGGTGGCGGCGCCCCCTGTTCCGTCCGGAGTGGTGACACCCTGAGCATAAGTCAGGGACCGCCCGACAAGGCTGGCGAACGCCATCATGCCGAAGCCATTACCGATGCGGCCCAGAGCATCGCGGCGAGTCATCGGATTGAGTGATTTGTGTCGTGACATATATGATTCCTCAAAGATTAGGATTGTGACCAGATGTTATGGCGGGCGTAGGCGCGGGCTTTATGCCCGCGCTTAAATTCAAACAGAGAATTTGTTTTGGTGTTTGAACGCGGGCATAAAGCCCGCGCCTACGCCCGCCATAACATTTCACTCGACCTCCGAATTAATTGACGAATAAAAATTCGCTGGAGCTGAACATGATCTTGGCGAAACGGCCCCACACTGTGGGGTCGTACTTGATTTCGGGAGCAGCAGCCCCTGCGCCTCGCCGGCCCATACCGCCCATCATGCCCATACCCATCGGGGCGGGGGCTGGCGCCGCAGCCGCATCGCCACCTGCCGCCGGATCGGCAGCAGCCGCGTCAGCAGCGGGTGCTTCGCCGGCTTCCGGCATCGGTGCTGGTTTGGACGCCTCCGGCTTGTCTGCTCCACTCTGGGCAGACGCGGCATCCGACGGAGCCTCGGCGCTTTCGGCAGGCTTTTCTTCGGCCGGGGTTTTAACGGCTACAGCCTGGACCTTGGGCTGTCCCTGGAGCACCCGTGCCGCCTCGACCGCGGCGCCCACCCGCGCCTGCGGCAGGCGGGCGAGTTTTCGCTTCGTCGTATTCGAGCAGCGGTTCGCTCTTGAGGTAGTTCAGGCCGATCGTGATTTCTTCTTCGGTTGCGTCACGGCCATACACGTATTGATATGCCTTCTTAATACGAGCACGATTATCCGGTTCGTTCGCCACTCGCTTTGCAAGTTCTTCCGCCTCCACCTGCATGAAATCACTGTTCATCAGGAACAGGCGCTGGAGTGGAACCGTCGTTACAAAACGTTTTTCAGCGCTGATGCTGGGACTCGGGAAATCGAAGAGCTGGAGATACTCGTCGAGCTTGTAGCGGCTCACCTTGCCGTACACTGTCCGGCGTAAATTAGCCGGATTCAGATCGGCTGACGGACCACCCGTCGCATCGTCGAGATTGCCTGCTGTGAAAAGGACGCCATCGCGCAATTGTTCCGCATCGAGACGTTTCTTTTCGGCGCGCCAGTACAAACGGTTGCCCGAATCTTTGGCGAAGTTTTCCGGATTATCAGCGGTGCTGAGCTGATACACAGAACTCAGCATGATCTCGCGCTGAAGAGCTTTCACGGACATGCCGTTGTCGGCGAAGTAGTGAGCCAGGTATTCGAGCAGTTCGGGATTGGTTGGCCGCTCGCCTGCAACTCCAAAATTACTTGGCGTATCCACAATGCCAGTCCCGAAGTGTCCCTTCCAGATACGATTGACGAAGACTCGGGTGGCGAGCGGGTGCTTCGCTATAGCCTCGGCAAGTTCCAGACGGCCGCTTCCTTTCGTGAAAGGAACCGGATCGCCCTCGGAAAGCAGACTGAGGAAGTGCCGCGGAATGGCCGGACCAGTCGGGTTGTTGGCGTCCCCGCGGAATGCCACCTGAATGTCTTCCGGCTTCTCGGAATCTCTGACCCCGTGAACGAACGGGTAGTGGGTTTCAAGCTTCTTGCGGATCGCATCGATGTCGTTCTGGATGGTCTTGATTCGAGCCTGAGCCTCAGCGCCGACGCGGCTTTCGAGCCCCCATCCGCGGAACAGAAGCACGCCGGGATTTCCCTGCCGGTTGCCCATGGGCATGGCATTGGGATCTTCCTCATCCTTCAGTTCGCGCTGGAAAATCTCGGTCCAGAAGTTATTCTCGTCGTCCGGCAGACTCTTCAAGCGCAGCCAGGATCCCGGATTGAAATCCTTGTACGACGTGAAATTGCTCGGCTTGTCGGTGCGTTTCTTAGGTTTTGTACCTTCCAGGTCCTTCGCCTGGATAACCTTGTTCTCCGCATCGATCTCGTTTTTCTCGAGCATCACCGCAACGACTTCTTCCTGTAATTTGTCGGCGAGCCTTTTTGCTTCCTGTTGAGTGCCTCCTTTTTTGATCATCGCCTGCCACGCGTCCTTGTTCTTGTACTTCGTGGACGGCTTGGCCATGTACTTGAGCCAACGGTCGAATAATTCGTAATCCAGTTTGCGTTGCTCGACGACTTGCGCTACCTCTTTCTTCTGGGTGCCGGTCTGGCTGACTTCCCAGATGCCCATCAGATAGTTCGAGATCTGGTACGCGAAGGAGCGGGACAAATTGTCGGAAACCGCAGTCGTCTCGTCCTGCAGGATTTTCTGCTCTTTATCGAGTTCGTCTTCGATCTTCGTATAGTCATCGACAACCTTCTTAGGGGCGCCCGGATATTCTTCATAGATAGTGTTGTAAAAGACGCCGGCCAGCGAGTAGTAGTCGGTCTGCGGGATCGGATCGTACTTATGGTTGTGGCAGCGGGCGCAGGCTACCGTCAATCCCAGGAAGCCGCGCGTCACTGCATCCACACGGTCGTGACGTTCGTCAGCGCGGGTGATTTCAAAAGCGCCATTGTCGTAGTACCACGGACCCAGTCCAAGAAATCCTGTAGCGGCGAGCGTTTTCGGACGATCTTGCGCATCCGCGAGGTCGCCTGCGATCTGCGCCTTCACAAAGTGGTCGAACGGCATGTCATCGTTGAACGCTTGAATTACCCAGTCACGATAGGCATAGGCATTGGGATATGGACGATAGCCTTTTGGATTCGGGTTGAGGCTGCGGTAATCGTCTTCGCCATATCGCGCAACGTCCAGCCAGATGCGGCCCCAGCGCTCTCCATATTTAGGAGATGCCAGAAGCCGGTCGACGACTTTAGCGAACGCGTTCGGCGAGGCATCTTTCTCGAAGGCTTGAATCTCTTCATACGTGGGAGGCAGACCGGTTAAATCGAGAGTCGCACGCCGAATCAAGTCGCGTTTCGAAGCGGGCGCGACCGGTTTCATGCCGTCTTTCTCCAGCCGGGAGAGGACCAGCCGATCGATATCGGTCTTTGCCCATTTCGTGTCCTTCACGGCCGGGATCTTTGGTTGACGTAGCGGAAGAAGTGACCAGAATTCTTTCTGTTCCGGATAGATGACGTATTTGCCATCGGCAGCAGCGCTGAGCGTCGCGTTCTTCGGCCAAACGGCTCCAGCTTCAATCCATGAAGAGAAATCGGCGATCTCTGCATCGCTGAGTTTTCCACCCATTGGCATTTTGAGCGCGGGATCGGTTTGGCGGATCGCCTGGAGCAGCAGACTTCCGGCAGAATTCCCCGGTACGATGGCTGGCCCTCGCTTGCCGCCCTTTGTAATTGCGTCCAGGCTGTCGACGCGCAGTCCGCTCATCTGCGATGTGGTGTGGCAGCTATAGCAATTTTTGATCAGTACCGGACGAATCTTCGCCTCGAAGAAGTCCGGAGAGTTCGCAGGGATGCTTTGCGCAGCAGCCGTCGAGACTGCCGCAAGCGAAAGAAAAATGAGCCACCGGAAGTTCGCGTTTATCTTCATATTGTTCATTCTCCGTTGCACCTACTCAGCAAGAGTGGCGGCGACACGCTTGGGATCGACACGCCACACGTTGTTATACCCAGTGTTCGTAAGCCATAAAGAGTTCAAGCCGAACTGAATCATTCCACCGCCGTCGCCGGCGAACTGCTGTACGACTTTTTCTTTTTCGAGCTGAGGACTGATCTTAGTGACCGGAAATCCAGGCGCGCTGACCCACACAAAACCGTCTCCAAAAACCAGATTCCCATCAGCGTTGGTGAAGCCAAGTTCAATGGTCGCTATAACCTTGTTGGTTTTAGGATCAATCCGCGCCACCTTGCCTTCTTTGCGCGAAAGCACCCATATTGAATTCTCCGCCGCCGTTGCGCCGCCAAAGCCGAGCGACACGGGCTCCGGAGTTACCTCGATCCGCGCCGTCACTAGATTCGTTTGCGGATTGATACGAAGGATTCGCTTTTCTGCCGGACAGGCTACCCATAGGGAGTTATCGGCGAATAACATCGAACGGCAGCTGGCAGGAAGGCGCATTTCCGAGACAATCGAGTTGGTATCCGGATCGATGCGCGTCAGCGTCGTCTTGTCGTCCGTGAGCACCCAGACACTATCCGGGCTTGAAGCAATTGCAAAAGGCGCCGAGCCGGAACCCGCCGCAATCGACGCTACAGGTTTTCCTGTCGCCGTTTCGAGTCGCGCGAGGGCTTTAGAGCCGCAGCTCACAATCCATAGATTGCGGAATGCGGTCACCAGACCTCCACAGGGTTTGGCGATTCCGGACAACGGCGCGATTACTTTGTTTGAACGTGCCTCCACGCGCGCAATCTGATCCGCCGACGGGATCGAGATCAAAATCTGATCCGTCGTAAATACGAAAGAACCCGGGACTCCCGGCAATGAAATCTCCGCTTCCGGCTTCAGGCTGGTTATCGGAATCTGCACTCCGGGCGTCTTCACTCCGCCCTTGGGAGGCCATGGCGTCTTCTTGAGCTCCGTGTATTTGACTGGCGCAGGCTTAGGGGGCGGAGCAGGGGTTTCCTTACCCTTGTCAGGGCTATCCAACTTGTCCGCAGTGTTCACGGAAGGTGCGTCAGGCTTGGGGCGCGCGTTCGTTTCAGCCGCGCTGCCGGTGGCCGGCGAAATCTTTGGAGTATCCGATTGCGCCGCAGCGATTCGGGCGGCAATCAGGGATAACACGAGCGTGCAAACGAAATGATATGAGATCTTGCGCATTAAAATTCGTACCTCAATGCAACCTGCACGCGTGCGGTCGAAGCACGGTGTCTGAACTGAACGAATAATCTGAATGCTTTTACTAAACGGGGTAATTAAGAGCCTTGCCCGGACGTGAATTTGGGTGACTCTAAACGAGGAGTCGAGGGGCGATCGCTCATTCCAGTCGGCAGAGCGATATGAATCGCAGTATTTGCAGGCCAATGAATTTAGTCAAGTGGAATTTTCGAACATGTACTTCCGCTAAGCGTCCGCCGAAGCCGGAACGCCGACCATCATGCCAGCGTCCACAGCATCAGCGTCAGTCGCAACCGGCAGATCGGGAGGCAGACCGGCTGCATTGGTGGGATGATTAGTATTGGTTGGTTTTATGTCGGTAGTTTTTGAAGTATTAGAGGTAGCAGATTTTGAATTCTCAAGCCCATAAGGCGCCGGCACACGGGCACAACGCTTCAATTCAGACGCCAGGCGTTTCAACGTTTCTTCTGTATCAATCTTGATGCAGTCGCCACTCATAGACTCTCGATTCGTTCCGGGCAACACATAGCAAATCAAGTGCCGATCGGATATGTCGTTGAAAACCTGACCTGTCGCGTTGATACAAGCGAGCGCTGAACTTACAGATTTGTCGAATCGGCAGGGATAGTCTTCATTTTTGTAACTTGGAGATGTGAACGGATTCGGTCACTGTAGGCGCGGTTACAGACCATACGTGTCCAAAAAAAAATCGGTCCCGTAGGCTGAGAGCCGCATTTGTTAAAGGTCTGGAACTGTGCTGTGACGAATAGACCTGTTTTGGATAGTCCCCTCCGAAGTAGGAGGGGACGCGCGAAGCGCCGGGGTGGTCTAAAGATGCGCAGCCAGCTTACGATGCTCGCGAAGCGCACTTATTAATCAGTACTGTTCGTCTTTGAACAGACCGCCCCAGCCCTCGCGCCGCGAGGGCATCCCCGCCTGACTCAGGCGGGGAGTTGCCGTCCCAGCAGGTCGCTGCGCGGATCTGCTCCCAGCAACCCTCAATCTTGGACAGCTCTGGTCATAGACCTCGCCTACACCGCTATCTTGGCGAGAAGGACCTGCCGCCGGCAGCGGGGACGTAGCAGTTCAAGGCGTAATCCATAACCATACGGTCGGCGTTAAAACGCCATCCCAGCGTGCGGATAGTCCGTTTCATTCGTTTGATCCAACCTAGCGGGAGACCGTCATGGTCGCGGGTATAGTAAAGCGGAATGACTTCATCACGAAGAACGCGATACAAATCTTCTCCATCGCGCGTGTCGTGAATGTCCATGCTGGAGTGGGTTCTGCCGGTTCCGATGGCGAAACCATTCATACCGTCATAGGCCTCGGCCCACCAGCCATCGAGCACCGAAAGATTGAGGCCACCATTCAGCACGACTTTCTGACCACTGGTGCCGGAAGCTTCGAGAGGCCGGCGCGGGTTGTTCAACCAGACGTCGACGCCCTGGACGAGGTAGCGTCCGACATTGATATCGTAGTCTTCGACAAAGACAAATTTGTCGCCAAAGTCTCGATGCCGCATCAACGCGGCGATTTCCTGCAGAACGCGCTTTCCGGGATCGTCGTGCGGATGAGCTTTGCCGGCAAAGATGAATTGAACCGGCCGTTTCGGATCATTCACCATGGCTGCAAGCTTTTCGATATCGGCGAGAATCAGATTCGCTCTCTTGTATGTTGCGAACCGTCGGGCAAAACCGATCGTCAATGCATCCTGGGTAAGCACGCGGCGGACGGACGCAGGTGGATCTCCGCGTAGTTTGCTTTGGTCGAGAGCGCGGGCGTGAACGAATTCCAGCAGTTGTGATTTCAAGCTGAGGTGCGTTTCCCACAACTCCCCGTCGTCGACTTTGTCGATTCCTTCCCAGATTCGCGGATCGCTGCTGCGATTATTCCATCCCGGTCCGAAATGACGGTCGTAGAGGCGGAACATCTGCGGCGCAAGCCATGTGGGGACATGCACACCGTTGGTGATGTGACCGATTGGAACAGCGTCCTCCGGTTTGCCCGGATACAATCCCGTCCACATCGCCCGCGATACTTCACCATGTAACGCAGAAACCGCATTTGCACGGCGCGACAGTTTCAGACCAAGCACCGTCATGCAGAACCCTTCATATGGATTTGAAGGATTTTCGCGGCCGAATTCCATTAACCTCTCATAGGAGATATGCAGAGCCTCGCGAAGCGGCCCAAGGTGTTCTTCAACAAGATCCGGATGAAAACGGTCGTGACCGGCGGGTACAGGTGTGTGCGTCGTAAACACTACTTCGCGCGAAACGCGGCGGGCGGCTTCTTCGAAGCCGACGCCCTCTTCCTCCATCCGATTCCGAATGCCTTCAAATACGGCAAACGCGCTATGGCCTTCATTGAGGTGAAGAACGCCTGGCGTGATCCCCATCGCCTTCAAGGCACGGAAACCGCCCACGCCCAAAATCAATTCCTGCCGGATCCGGACGCGGCCGTCGCCTCCATAAAGCCGCGATGTCAGATCGCGATCTTCAGGCGCATTGCCAACGACGTTGGAATCCAGAAGAAGCAAATCGCAGCGGCCGACTTTAAGGCGCCAGACTCGTGCAGCGATGCAACCGCTCCAGGTTTCAATCTGTACCGTAACAGGCACTCCGTTTTTGCCAATGGCAAGCTCCATTGGCAGGGCATTCACATCAGTCTCGAGGTATTCCTCCTGCTGCCAGCCATTGCGATCCAGCCTTTGACGGAAATAACCCTGGCCGTAAAACAAACCGATACCTACTAAGGGGATGTCCAGGTCCGAAGCACTCTTGATGTGGTCGCCCGCAAGTACACCGAGCCCTCCGGAATAGATCGGTATCGATTCGTGCAAACCAAATTCGGCCGAAAAGTAAGCTACGGGCCGCGGCCGAAGAATGCCAGCGTGCTTGGCTCCCCAGGTACGATCTGCCTCCAGATACTCGCGCTGCCGCCTGTATGCGTAATTGATCCGGCTATGCAGGACTAACTGCTGTGACCGGCGCTCAATGCCGTCCAGAGGAATCTCTGCCAGCATCGAGACCGGATTGTGATTCAGTTGCCTGAATCGGACAGGATCGATGTCGCGAAACAACCCGGTGGAATCGTGATCCCATGCCCACCATAAGTTCCTCGCCAGCGACCAAAGACGTTCCATCGTCGGTGCAATGAAGCGATCGAGCGTGCGGGCCTCGCTGACGACAGGTGCGAGTTGAGCTGCCGCCTGCGCGAGCATTTCAACCTCGACCTCACGAAAGACACGCGGCTCGATTGTTTGAACAACGAGCACACCTTGCAATACGCCACGATCGATCAACGGTATTCCAAGGAACGATTGATAGTCGTCCTCGCCCGCTTCACGAAAGTATTTGAACCGGGGATGTTTGCTGGCCTGTTCAACCGCGACCGGACGCACTTCCTCGGCAACAAGGCCAGCGAGCCCTTCCTGCAACGACATGCGCAGTGACCCTATGCATTGAGGTCGAAGGCCGAGAGTCGCGGCCAGCACCAGTGTGGCCCGGTCCGGTTCCAACAGATACGCAGAACAGACGTCTGTGTGGAAATGGCTCGCAATCAGAGCCACCACGTTCATCAGCGTCTCAGCGGGCTTACCCGACTCGCGGGTGAGATTCCCGATTTCCTCAAGTGTCAGCACATAACCGGCATCCTGATCGTCGGCCGTGGTGCTCATAAAAACCCTCTCCTTCGAGCAAAAAAAAACGCCTCAGAACCTTGAGTTCCGGGACGTCATGGTCGTGCGGTACGGCTTTGTACCAAGAATCGTTGTAAACCCGTATTGTATCTCGAGTCAATCGAATTTAGTCGAGAGGTTCAGGGGACTGGCAAAATCCCATGCCAAAGTGTGGAAAACAAACGGGTCTCGCGCTAAAGAAATCGTCCCGCCAGCCGATAAGACAAGGGTGAACTGTCACTTTGCGCCAGCTCGAGGAAACGCATGAATCAAGAGTGGTCGCTGAAGAAGAAGATTGGGATTATCACAATCATCAGCAGTTCCGTCGGCTTATTCATCGCTTCGGCGGGCTTTCTGGTGTACGACGCCATACAGTTCCGGCAAAGCATGGTCGAAGACAACCTGGCTCAGGCCAAAATTATTGCCGTAGCGTCGCTGGAGTCGATCGTCTTCAGCGATGATCAGGCGGCCAACGAGATTCTCCGGGCCTTGTCGGCGCGGTCCGACGTGCGGCGAGCAGGTATTTTCACTCCCGATGGCCATCTTTTTGCCGAGTATGCACAGACTTCGAATAAAGATGCATTTCCGGCCGACACGGCCACTGGATATCGCTTCAGCAATAGCCGGTTGTACATGCGGTACCCGGTGACGATCAACGGACGAACGATTGCGACGCTGGTTATCATTTCCGACCAGAGACTGCTGTATGCGCGGCTCCTCAGATACTCGATTATCGTTGCCCTCCTGATGTTGTGCTCGGGTTGCGTCTCCCTCCTGGTGTCCGCCCGGATGCGGCGCTGGATCACCGATCCTATCAATAATCTGCGGCACGCGATGATGCGGGTTTCCGCCGACAAGGACTTTTCTTTGCGGGTTCCGAAAATGCACAACGATGAAACCGGAGAGCTCATCCACGGTTTTAACGTCATGCTAAGCGAGATTGAGCAGGCACACGAGGATCTGCAGAAACTGAATGCGACGCTCGAAGAAAAAGTCACAGAACGCAGCGAACGTCTCCGACACGCGAAAGAATTGGCGGAACAGGCGAATCGAACCAAGAGCGCTTTCCTCGCTAATATGAGCCATGAGCTCAGAACACCACTGAACGCAATCATCGGCTACAGTGAAATGCTCCGGGAGCAAGCTCACGAAATGGAGCAGGCCGATGTCATCTCGGATCTGGAGAAAATCGAAAAGTCCGGAAAACATTTGTTGGCGATCATCAACGAAATTCTCGATCTGTCTAAGATCGAAGCCGGCCGCGTCGATCTATTCCCCGAAGCATTTGAACTGCGGCACATCGTCGATGAGGTCCTCACCAGCGCCACTCCGCTGATCGTCAAGAATGGAAACGATGTCTCTGTCGATGTTGAATCGGGAATCCAGGTCTTTACCGACCAGACCCGGTTGCGGCAAATACTGACCAACCTCGTCGGCAATGCTGCAAAGTTTACCGACAAGGGATCCATTACCATTCGCGCCACAACCGAAGTTATGGACGACCAACGCTGGATTTCCGTTGCCGTGCAGGATACAGGAATCGGATTGACCGAAGAACAGACTCGAAAGCTTTTCGAACCTTTCGTTCAGGCCGACGCCTCCACCACCCGGAAATATGGCGGCACAGGACTGGGACTGGCCATCAGTGCAAAGTTCACTCAGATGTTGGGCGGGTCTTTGCAGATCAAGAGCCAACTTGGAAGAGGCTCGACATTTACCGTCCGATTGCCGGCAGTTTTGCCGAAACGCCGTGTTGCAGAACCGGAACTGCGCGAGCTCGAACTGATTCACGCCTAGCCCAAGGATTTGATAAGCCACGAATTGAACGAATTCAATTCGTTAAATTCGTTCAATTCGTGGCTTATCAAATCTTTCGACGCATCCGGACAGAGTCGGCAGGACATTCACGAAAAGGCGATCGATCCGCTCGGCCGGAGAGGCCCCGCTCTCTTCGAGTGCCGCCTTATCTTCACGCGAGACTTGACGAATCTGTTCGGCGAAGGTGTTCACGGCCTTGAACGTCAACCGCGAATCTGCGATGCCGACGATCCCTTCCTGCACGATCATTCCCAGACAAAAAGTCATGCGTCTCTCCCCGCCGAATACTGAGGCACAACTGGCAGGGGCTGCAACGCAAAAAATGAGAGATGTATGGCGTCCCCGATGAGATTCAACCGCACTTGAATGTCGTCCAGAAATTCGTGGAGACCGCCATTGATGATTTCGCGGACTTGAATGTAGTTCAACTCGCCGCATAAACGGCCGAGATGCTGTTCGGCCGTATTGCCGAAGCTTCCCATCGGTGTACCCGAAATGGTATGCAGCGAACTCTCAGCGGAGACGAGGCATCGATGAATGGCGCGCGGAAACTCACGATCCAGAACGAGAAATTCGACGATTCGGTCAGGTGAAATCTGCTGAAAGCGCTTGCGGTACATTTCGAACGCGCTGGTGGAACGTAGAACCGCGCCCCACATGATGTCATCGTACGGTGTGCCGACGGCAGCTACCGAGGGCAACAAGAGGTAATACTTGGTATCGAGGATTCGAGAAGTCTTATCGGCACGCTCGAGCAGGCGGCCAAGGCGGCAGAAGTGCCAGCCTTCGTTGTGAGACATGGTCGCGTAGAGTATGCCGAGAAACAGGTGACAATCGGCCACAACCTCCGTGAAGAAATCCAGACTGGGCTCGAGACCTCGCGCTGCGGCACGAGCACCGGTGTGAACCGTGAAATAGAAACGGTTAATCTGCTCCCACATTTCAAGCGTGATGTACTGCCGCGCGATCCGGGCATTTTCGCGGGCGGCGCTAACTGCTGAAAGAATCGAGTTCGGATTGCGCGTGTCGAATGTAAGGAATTGAATCACGTTCCGTTTCGAAGCATTCTCGTAATATTTTGAAAAGAGCGCGTCATCACCGGTGGTGCTGATAAGCGGGCTCCACTGCTCCTGGTAGCCTTCAGGAAGATCCAGGCTCAACCACGTGTTCACGTCAATGAAACGGGCGACGTTTTCGGCCCGTTCGACGTAACGCCCCATCCAGTACAGTGAATCGGCCAGACGGCTCAACATGACAACACCCACGTATCCTTGCTGCCTCCGCCTTGCGAGGAGTTCACGACGAGAGAACCCTTTTTTAAAGCAACACGGGTGAGACCGCCGGGTAGAACAAAAATATCTTTGCCATATAACACATACGGTCGAAGGTCGACGTGGCGTCCTTCGAAATGATCGTCGACGATCACCGGGACACGCGAGAGCGCCAGGGTGGGCTGCGCAATATAGTTTCTCGGATCGGCCGTGATCGCATGTCTAAATGTCTCGCGTTGCTCGGCTGTCGAATGAGGCCCGACGAGCATGCCATAGCCTCCGGACTCATTTGCGGCCTTGACGACGAATTTGTCCAGATTCTCCAGGACATGCTGGCGTTCTGCGTCATTCCAGCAGACAAATGTTGGCACGTTCGGAAGGATTGCGATCTTCGCCCAGGTAGTATTTGATGATCTTCGGGACATACGCGTACACAACTTTGTCGTCCGCAATGCCAGTGCCCGGCGCATTGGCCAGTGTCACGCGGCCGGCGCGGTAAACGTCCATGATGCCGGGCACACCGAGCATGGAATCAGGCCGGAAGGTCTGCGGATCCAGAAAATCGTCATCAATCCGGCGGTAAATGACGTCCACGCGCTCGAATCCTTTCGTCGTGCGCATCATGACGTGGCCATTCATCACAACCAGGTCGCGGCCCTCGACGAGTTCGACACCCATGAACTTCGCCAGGAATGCATGTTCGAAATATGCGGAATTGTAAATTCCCGGCGTCAACACGGCGACCGTCGGCGACGAGATTCCCGGAGGCGCGATGTCGTGCAAAGTCTGAAGCAGATGGCTCGGATAGTCGCCGACCGGACGCACGTTGCTGTGATCGAAGATGTGCGGAAACGTGCGCTTCATGATTTCGCGGTTTTGCAAAACGTAGGAGACGCCGGAAGGACATCGCAGGTTGTCTTCAAGAACGTAATACCTGCCGTCGCTGTCTCGAACGAGATCCGTTCCGGTGACGTGGCACCAGATCCCTCGCGGTGGTTTCAATCCCACGCAAGCCTTGCGGAATGATTTCGCTGAAAGAATCAGATCCGACGGAATGACTCCGTCTTTCAATATCTTCTGCTGGTCATAGATATCGTCGATGAACAGATTCAGCGCATGGACGCGCTGGCGCAGGCCGCGATCGATCGGCTCCCACTCATCCGCCGCGAGAATTCTCGGAATGATGTCGAAAGGAAATATCTTTTCCGTGCCGGCCTGGTCGCCATAAACGTTGAAGGTAATTCCCATACGGAACAGCGCCTGCTCTGCAGCTTGTTGATAACGCCGCAGTTCGGTGTCACCGACCGAGGAAATCCGTTCGTACAACAAACGCGCGCATGAGCGGGGCGTGCCATCGGCGTTGAACATCTCATCGTAAAAACCGTCCGTCACGTATCCGTCAAAAAGCATAAAAAAAGAAAAAGCGCCCAAGAGTCGCTGCTCTCGGACGCCCTCGTCCAGTACGTAATTGTACTGACTTCGATTAGAAATCAATTCGTAGGTTTCGTCAAGGTCTTGGTTCTTTGAGGGAGTGAATAAGCCACGGATTGAACGGATTTAACGGACTCAAATCCGTTAAATCCGTTCAATCCGTGGCTTATCGTTTAGAACTCGTACCGCAATGCGAACTGCATTTCGCGCGGCGGCGTGGTTTGCTGAAATTCACCGAAGGTGAGCGGCGCCGTGAGGGCGAGACTCGGATTCGTGAAATTCACCGTGTTAAACGCGTTGAACGCTTCTGCACGGAAACGGATGGTCTGACCCTCTTTGGGCAGTTTAAAGGTCTTTTGAAGAGTCAGATCGGTGTTAAAGAACGGAGCTAACCGGACGGGCGCCCTGCTGCCACTGTGACCGGGTAGCTCATCGTCGAACGCACCAGTTGCGCTGGTGTTTCCGAAGATACTTGGATTCCCGTTTTGATCGAAGGTCACTCCGCTTTTCACGGGACTCTTCAGAATCGCAAGAGAACTCAGCCAGTAATTGGCGTTGTATGCGAGATTGCCGGCAACGGTCGTTGGCAATCCCGTTCGATACCTCATCACGCTCGAGAGTTGCCATCCTCCGATGATGTGATCCAGTACCCCACTCGCATTACCGAATAAGGCTTTGTTCTTGCCGATCGGAAGCTCGAAAAGATAGTTGGCGCTGATGTTATGCCGGATGTCGAAGTCCGAGGATCCACGAAACTCTTTCGGGTTAAAGATGTTTTGTATCGCGGCCCCTTGTTTGCCCGCCCCGGATTCTGCAGATGAGCCATTGTCGATGGAATGGGACAATGTGTAATTGAAATCGAAACTGACTCCATTATGGAAGGCACGACGCAGCGACATGGTCATACCGTGGAACGCCGCCTCACCGGCATTCATCCAGGTCGGCATCGAACTGCCCTGAATCGGGAAGAAGGTGTAGCAACCGGTGACGCTGATACACTGACCGGGAATGTAGGAGTCGGTGACGTTACGGTCCAGAGCGTGGAGACAATCCAGATAACTGCCGTTGTAGTCACCATAAACGCACTGAAAATAGTTTGCCGAAGCACTTCCGGCAAAACTGATGTTCTTCAGAGCAGGAAACATGTTTTCCACAAACGGTAAAGTAGGAACGCGGCCGGGATTCTTCTGCACATCGGCTGGTGTAAGCCCACCATCATGAAGAGCGCGAAGCTGAGCATTGTTTTGCTCCCACGTGATCCCCGACTTTGGATCTTTGAAGTACTCGAGAGGGGTATACACATCCCCTTCAAGCAACAACCGGTGGGACAGTCGACCGGTATAGCCAACCTCCAACGTCAGGTTGCCGGGCAGTTGCCTTTCAAAGCTGGCATTGAGAACGTACGAATATGGCGGCTTCAAGTTGTCTGAAATACCCAGGAAATCGCCGACGATCGCCGCGATTTGTGGCGGGGTGTAGGGGAACGGCTGAACGGCGTTTGCCGGCAATTGGGGCGCAAACCCATTGAACCGAGGACTTGTACTGAAGCTGTAGGAGTCCGAAAAATTCGTCGCAGTGGCAAGGCCAATCGAGCCGTACTGGTCGTATTGGGCAACGAGATCGCTGCCAAAACGGTCATATACCATTCCGGCGCCTGCACGAAACGCACCGGTTTTTCCGAATATTTTCTGCACCAGACCGCTACGCCCCTGGGGGCTGTAGGCAAAACCGATGCGTGGTGCGAAATTGAGATTGCTGGGCTTCCACCAGGTTGCCTTGCCGTTTCCAGGACCGTTCAGATCCCAATTTAAGATCGCGTTAGGCATCATGTTTTGAGGCACGCCCTGCGTTTGAAGATAGTTGCGAGTCGAGAAATACTGGTTCAACGGAACGGTAGAGGCCACTTGCGTCCCGCTCGCTTCATACAACGGACGAAAATTCTCGTAGCGGAGACCGAGGTTCACTGTGAGTTCGCGCGTCGCACGATAGGTATCGCCGACGTAGGCGCCATAGTCGCGCTCGATGAATGAGCGTGCCTGGGGGGTTCCCTGCGGTAAGGGGTTTCCTTTCTTGTCGAATTGATCGGTGTGAAAGTCGTCGTTCACCAGGCCAAGCAAAACGGCCATGCCGTATGCAGCAGATGTAGGATCGGCCAACTGCGCATTGGGATCCCCTGTTCGATTCTGAATGTAATCGGTCAGTGCGTTCTGAATGTCCGCACCGAGTCCGATCAACTCCGTAGCACCGAACCCATAGTGGGCGAACGAAGACGTAAGCAGAGACGTGTTGTTGTGAATCAACCGCAGATTGAGTCCTGTCGTGATCGTATGCTTGCCTCTGGTCCATGTCAGATCGTCCGCTGGATTGAAGGTAGGCAGGCGCTGATTCGTTGCCCGTGCATTGAAGTTTTGAAGAGAATCCAGCGGATTCATGAACAGGACCGGCCCACCGACACCGGACGTGCCCTGCAAAAACCGCGTAAAGCCCAGATTGAAAACGTTGACGATGCTTGCGCTCGGCGTAACGGTGTATTGCGCCGCGAATCCCCAGCTATGATCACTCAGCGTTGAAGACGGCCCCTGCCCTGGAAATTGTGCCAGAACTTGATCGTCGGTACTGTGCGCAACGGTTCCACGAAGGGCGACGATGTGTTTGCCGGCGCTATCGAGATGGAAGTCAAGCTTTCCAACAATCGCGCGGTCGTTTCGGTGACTCGGAGCATTAAATCGGAACCCGCTGAAATTCAAACCGCCGTCCTGCCCGAAAGCTGGATCGTTTCCTACGGGATACTGATTCAACACGGACTGCATGCTGCTGTTGACTCCGACATTCAGCGGATCCACAGCTTTTACCTCTGCAGGGTTGAGTGTCTGGATCGAGCCGTCCGCCAGCTGGAACTTGAGTAACCCCTGCCGGAGTGAGTCAGAGGGAATCACGCGAGCTTGCGAGACACCGCTCGAGTCGATACGCTGTTCATAATTCAAGAAAAAGAAGGCGCGATCACGCACCATCCTGCCTCCCGCGGAACCGCCAAATTGGTTTCGGATGAGAGGCTGTACGGGGACGCCTGACTTGTTGTTGAACCATGTGTTCGCTGCCGTTGCTGTGTTGCGGTTGTATTCATATGCCGAGCCATGGAACTGATTCGTTCCACTCTTTGTGACCAGCGCAACCTGCCCGCCGGAAGATCGACCCTCGTTGGCTCCGGCTCCGCCGACGGTTACGCGAAACTCCTGAACGGAATCGAGAGGAATGGGAAGAACGGCATTGAATCCTGCGTTAATCTGCGCGCCGTTCGCATTGGATCCTTGATAGCCGCCCGTGCCTGTTGCCGTCGCCTGGGCCATCAATCCGGAATTCTGATTGTTGTTCACGTCGGCGCCGTCTAGCGTGATGTTGTTCTGATCGCGCCTCGCGCCGAGCACTTCGCCAGTTGGTGTCACACCGACCTGGAGGCTCAACAACTCGACGACATTCCGGGTTTCCAACGGCAACTGCCTTACCTGCTGTTCTGAAAACGGATTACCGATCGACGCATCCACGGTATTGATCGCTGTTGCGTCCGCCTCGACGTTCACGATGTCAGAAGTGGCTCCAACGTCCATTCGAAGGTCAAGCGTCCCGGGAGTGTTGACCTGAAGTTGAACGTTGTCGCGCGTGGTGGTTGCGAATCCTGCTTTCTCCACTGCCACTTGATAGGTGCCTGGAGGAGCCTGCAGGAATTGATAGACGCCGTCCTCCCCAGTCAGCGCCTGACGCTTGAAACCTGTCCCGCTGTTCGTCAGCGAGACGACGGAACCGGGAATCACGGCGCCGGTTGCGTCGGTAACTACCCCTCGTAGTGACGTAGTGGATTGTGCATAAGTCCGGAAGGAGGTCGTCAGCAGAAAAAGTACAACAAGACAGAAACGCAAAACGCGGCAGTCTCTCATAATCGCGCACTCCTAGTTGGTATTAATGAATTAACGAGAGACAGGCTCGTTTGAACGGACAGGGTTGACGCCGCGGCTTTGCGGAAGAGAGCACTCTGGTTGACGGTGCTCGGGCAATTATCGTGTGCGGGAGCTGAACAGTCAAGACCGGGAAAAATTCGGGAGGGTTGCGTGAATTGCCTGCATTCGATTTACAGATTCAGGCGATTCAGGCAACCAGCCCGAATTAGCCGCCCAGCAGGATATGCATTTACATCGTTTTACAGGCGCCGGTTAGACCATTTAGCGGACGACGGGTCCAAAAGAGTATGAAAGCGGTTTGGACGCGATTAGTACCCTACATCGATGCGGGTTCGGGAGTCCTCCTCTGGCAAATTCTGCTTTCCGTCTCGGCTGGAATTCTGTTTCGACTATTAGGCTGCTTTCCTCGCAAGGCCTCGATGTGTCCAGTTGAGCCACAGGATCCGCAAAGCCGCCACCGACGGGATCGATAAGAAAATTCCCAGCACACCGCCGACTTCCCCGCCGACGAGAATGGCGAATATTGCCAACAGCGGGTGCAGGTCGAGATCTCGCCCCATGACCCGCGGGGTATTGACGTAATCCTGAATGCCGCGCCAGACCAGCCAGAAGGCGACCAGCATGAGCCAATGGGGATAGCCGGTGAGGAACGCGATGCCAACAATAATCACCAGGGCAAAAAGCGGACCGACAATCGGAATAAACTCCAGAATGCCGGCAATCGCTGCAATGGCCAGCGCGTAAGGTAGTCGCACGATCAGTAAGAATGTGCCGTAAGCCAGGAAAGCAAAGAAACTCAGCAGCAGTTGGGCACGAACGTATTGGGCGAGCATCGTGTCGAGATCTGCCAGAAGGCTTTCGAGAAAATTACGATTGGCCGAGGCGCTGAGCAATTCGACGACGGAGTCGCCTAACTCCGAGCGCTCCTTCAGGAAGAATATCGCGAGAACGGGCACCAGCAATATCCAGGCAACATTTTCGGCACCTTCCGCGATATATGTTGTGACGTCCCGCGTGTAACGCTGGATGTCACTCTGATGAGAAACCAGCCAACTTTGGATCCGCGCTTCCGTTGCATAGCTCCAACCCTGCTGGGTTCCGACTTGCCACGCAATCGTGCCCGAGGTCACCTGTTCAAGAAGCTGGGGCAGCCGTTGACCCTGCTGAATAATGTGGGGGCCCACTGTCAGCCCGAATATCAGTAAGCCAACGAGAATTGCCACGTAAGTGACGGCAATAGCCTTCCCTCGTGACAGATGCATCCACTCCTGGAAACGCTTCACGACAGGCTCCAGCAGATGTGCAAAGAACAATGCAAAGATAAAGCAAATGACCGGACGGCGGGCCATCCAGAGGAGCCCGAGAATTCCGACGACAAATAAAATCGTCAGGAGGACGGAAATGGTTCGGCGGTCAAGGAATCCCATCATCATCCCCCCGACGTTTCCTCTGCACCTTTACGACCAAACGGGAGCAGACTTTGTGCTTTCTGTGCCCTGTTGTGGCTCATCTTCTTACGTCACAGTCTCCGCGCTGTACCGTGCTATCAGCCCGGTCCGCACGCTGTGCTTATAGACCCGCACAAAGATCCAGCAAGCGAACACCACATCCGCCATGGCGAGTACCACACCGGCCGTCAACGCAGATCCCGAGATCGGATGGCCTGCCACGATCGCTCTCACATTCTCAAATACGTACGAGGGCGGCAACGCCCGACAAATATACTGCATCCAGCGTGGAAGTGTCGTGATGGGATAGAACACTCCTGCAAACGGTGAGACCAGGGCCGGGACCGGCCAGATGAACCATTCGGATGCGGGACCAAATCGCAAGACGATCGCCGCGCCGATAATGCCCAGGGCGATGCCGAACAAAAACAGCACGAGTAGAAACGGAATCAATGCAACGCCATAAGCAATGAACGATAAGCCGAAAATCGTGCTCGCCAGGACAATCATGACGAGAAGTCCTACAGCACTCGTGCCGATGCTGGATAGCACAAGACCGCCCACGTACTCCGAAGTCAAAAGCGGAGTGGCAAAGATATTGAGAAAGTTCCGGGACCAGACGTCCTCCATAAAAGCCATGGTGACGCCATGCATGACGCGCGTAAAAAAATCCCAGAGCAGTACCGCGCCAAGGAACACGGGGACAAAATCGAATCCTGCCGCGCTCACCGAATTCAAATATTTTGTGATGAAACCCCACAGCACCATGTCAATGGCAACCCATGCGAACAACGGCAGCACACGCGCAGGGCTGCCGCTCACAAGGTAGAAATGGCGGATCACGATGGCAGAGGTCCGGCTAAGATTCACGGTTGTCCCCTACTCGCGTGCAACGGCAATGAACAAGTCTTCAAGGGTTGCCTTGCCATGCGCTTGTGGAAGAATTTTAGGATCACCTTCAAGGAGGATCCTGCCGTGTGACAAAAAAAGCACGCGATCGCAGACATCCTCGACTTCGTACATGTTGTGCGATGTCCACAACACGCCGCACGAACCGTTCGAGGCCAACCTGCGAATTTTCGCGCGAATGTCCTGAGCGGTTGCCGGATCCAGCGATGCTGTCGGTTCGTCCAGAAGTAGCAAATGCGGTTCGTTCAGCATTGCCTTCGCCAGACAAAGGCGCGTTTGCTCGCCTGAGGAAAGCACACCCGCTTTTGTATCGCGGAATCGTTCGAGTTCGAATTGGTGGAGCAGCGTCTCAATACGGCTCGGAAGCTTATTCACTCCGTAAATGAGGCCAAAAACGCGGAGATTTTGATAAACCGACAGATTTCCTGGAAGCGGCGCATATACGGCAGCGAAGTTCGTGCATTGAAGAGCTTTCGAACGTTGCCTCGCGACATCGATACCTTCGATCTGAATGGAACCCGCCGATGGTTCGAGCACACCCAGGACCATATTGATCGTGGTCGTTTTACCCGCTCCATTAGGACCGAGCAGGCCGACAATCTCGTTTCGCGCGACGTGAAAAGACACATCATGCACCGCAGTCATATCGCCGTACTTTTTGCCGAGTTTCTGCACCAACAGGACGTTCGTCACAGTTTACGTGCCTTGTGTTCCTCGTGTTGTTTCTGCCTGGCCCCAGCGACGCGCGGCGTCCAGGTGCAAGCCGAACTGGTCGAGCGTGCGCATCACACTCTGATTGATGATGTCCTCTATTGTTTGCGGGTTCGTATAGAAGGCCGGCATTGGCGGCATGATCACAACGCCCATTCGGGACAATTTCAACATATTCTCCAGATGGATGTCGCTCAAGGGAGTCTCCCGGACCATCAAAACAAGCCTGCGGCGCTCCTTCAGCACCACGTCAGCCGCGCGGTGAATCAAATTATCGCCATGCCCGTGGGCAATTGCTGCAAGAGTGCGAACGCTGCAGGGCGCAACAATCATACCGTCGGTAATGAAGGAACCGCTGGAGATCGCCGCCCCCTGGTCGGAATCGCCATAAACATTGCTTGCCAGAGATTTCACGTATTCCACAGTATGCGGCGTTTCATGCAGCAGAGTTCGAGCTCCCCATTTGCTCATGACCAGATGGGTTTCCACTCCCGCGTCCTTCAGCATCTGCAGCGTGCGAACGCCCAATATGGCACCCGTTGCGCCGGTCATGGCAACAATCATCCTCATCATGAAGACACTATAGCGCGAATTTCAGCGTAGACGCCGTGTTGCCCATCTTTCGCTCGGGGTACACTTCGAATATGCAGCCGTTCGAGATTGCCGCATGCTTTCACCAAAAGGACTACTTTGCATTCCTGGATTCATCCAGGAATGACGGCGATCAAGGCCGGTATTCGGTTCTGGCGTGGCATCCAAGGTCCGTTTTGCGCATGAAAGATGAGAATCCATTCCCGGCCGTCGATCGTTTATTACGCTCGGGCGCGAGGGCCGGTGTGATCGGTTATTTCAGCTACGATCTGTTTCGCTTCCTTGAGCAATACGGCAGTCTTAACTCCATCGATGACCTCGGGCTACCCGATTGCTGCCTGATGGCTTATGACAATCTCCTGATCTTCGATCATCAAACCCAGCAGTGGAACGCCGAACCGCCCCTGAGTGAAGCGCCGCAGGTGACTTGCCGGATCGGCGCCGCCTCTTCCAATATGACGCGCGAACAATACATCGCTGGCGTAAGAAAGGCGTTGGACTACATAGGCGCAGGGGATATCTATCAGGTCAATCTGTCGCAGCGCTTTTCGCACACATTTGACGGGTCGCCCTTCGGATTATTCGCAGCTTTACGGACCATCAGCCCGTCATTTTATGGCGCGTATTTGAATTGTGGCGATCATGCCGTAATCAGCTCCTCGCCCGAACTGTTCTTGAAGAAAGCAGGACGAACAATCCAGACACGGCCGATTAAGGGAACGCGGCCGCGAGGACAGACGGTGGCCGAGGATCGCGCCATGCAGGAAGATCTGATCAAAAGTCCCAAGGAAGCGGCGGAACTGACAATGGTCGTGGATCTCGAGCGGAACGATCTCGGCCGGATCTGTGAATACGGCAGCGTTGAAGTTCCCGCACACCGTTATGTGGAAACATTGCCCACTCTGTTTCACACGGTGTCGACCGTGTCGGGCCGTCTCAAGGACAATCTCGGACCGGTCGACGTCTTACGAGCGACGTTTCCCGGTGGTTCGATTTCGGGATGTCCGAAGATCCGCGCAATCGAAGTCATCGATGAATTGGAGCCGACGCGCAGACATGTCTACACGGGAGCGATTGGTCTGTTTACGCCGGACGGAGATTTCACACTGAACATCGCGATTCGAACCATGACGGTTGCAAAAGGCCGATTGCACTATCAGGTGGGTGGCGGCATCGTAGCGGATTCGGATCCGGACCGCGAGTATCAGGAAACGCTCGATAAGGCAGCAGCGATGCGTAAGGCGATCGAGAGCATGTAAACGCGCGGTTACGTCTTCAATTCCAGGTCGAACACTCCGCGCAAAGCGTTAAAGCAACGGATGGGCTCTCCCGGCATCAAGTCGTCGACGTGAATCACGCCCTCCACAATGTCGCCACGGGCAAGCAACTCCGCTCTGCCCACGCCCGGAAGCAGGCCAGAAGAGAGCGCCGGCGTGATCCATTGCCGTTCGCGATACACAGCGATGTTCGCGATCGTCGTCTCCGTGATTTCATCGCGTTCGTTGATCAGAATCGCATCGGTTTCGATGTCGCAGTCCCGGCTCGCTTCTTCATAGATCCCGCGGTTGGTCGTCTTGTGGTAAAGGAAGGGATCTCTCGAATTCACGCGCACACGAGCCAGTCTCAACTGTTGTGGTTGTTGCGACGGCCGCGGCTTCGAATTGAGGTCAACCTCGCCAGCTTCGGACAACAACAAACGCAAACATGCAGGTTGATGCGACGCGGCGGCGAGAATGGCATCTCGCAATTTTTCCGAATCGTATTTGAACGAAAAATATCGGGCCGAACGCCGTAAACGCAACAGGTGGCGTTCGAGCAGATGCACGTCTCCCATTTCGGAAACCCGCATCGTCTCGATCAGACGAAAATCAGTCATCTATTGCATCAAGGAACGGCGACTTTGCCTTTTACTTCTTCGACAGCCACTTTTGTTGTGGAAGCAGGAGCAGAGACTTCTTTGGGATGTCCCGGGCGGCTGTCCTTCTGAAGAAAATAATTGATCCAGGCGCTGGTCCCCTTGAGGGAACGATCCGGTGGTGGAACATAGATCTTCAGCAGTTCGACTTCGTTAGACGCCTTCGCCCGCTCGTAGGCTTTCACCCAGATACACTGCTGCTCAGGAATGACTTCACACTGGCCGTTGAAGGTACCGCCGCAAGGACCGTTTCGGAGTTGTTTGGGGCAGGTCTGCGGACAAACATATTGCAGATCCGGGATAACACAATTGCCGCACTCCTGGCAGCCGAAGGCTGGGGACTTGACCGCAAACTCCGCCCGCGCAAGCGAATGTGCCAGGGAGGGCTTTCGGTCGATCCAGGTCATGACGCTCTTGGAAATTTTATGCAAGACCGAGCCCTCAGGAACCTGCTTCGGCGATAGCAGGTGCCAGAACGCATTTGCAGCACGCGAAGCAAAACTGAGAGGTGGCAGCGGCGCAGCCGTGCTCTTTTCGTACATGTAGAATGCCGTCTTCGGTGCGTAATTCAGTTCTTTCGCGAGGTCTTCCCATTGCGGCGCCAACTGTTGGCCACGCTCGATAATCCAGCGGACGCTTTCCGGTTTGTGCGTTCCACCGATGTATGCGCCGGCATATCCGAGCCCGCGCAAGATTGCCACCATACGGGCCGCACGCTCGAGGCGCGTGGCTTCACCCTTATCTTTAGCCTTTACCTCTTCGCGGATGCGTTCGACCAGTTCCGGCGCGACCCAGCAACCCGGAGGTTCCCCCTTGGACATCTTTTCCGCAGGCTTCAATCCCAGTACATAGACATTGCCGAGAAGAGGCTTTTTAAGCCCGTGGTCATCGAGGTAGCGCTTAAGCTCCGCGAATTTACGTGCATCGAAGCCAAGCTGAGTAATGGCGTAATTGGCGCCGGCGGCGAACTTCTTTTCGAGCTTGATGTACTGATATGCGCAATCGGGTTCGGTGTATTTAAACGGTGAAATGGCGACACCGATCCAGAACGGCCTGCCTTCTCGCTCCCGCAGCTGGTTCATCAAGGAAACCAGCCCTACCGAATCGATGTCGAAAACCGATGGAGCGCCTTTCGGGTAATCGCCAGTCAGGGCGAAAACATTCTCGAGACCGATTGCGGCGATATCTTCCAGAAAATCGCGCTGCTGGTGGCGGTCCCGGCTGACACATGTCACGTGAATGTTCGGAGTAAGACCGCGCGCCCTCGCTGCGGTACCAACTCGGAGAGGGTCCTGACCGGCGGAGCCGCCGGCATAACTGGTTATGCTGCCTGCCACGACTCCCGGTGTGACGGCCAACTGCGACGCCACTTCGAGAAGCCGTGCTTCGCGCGAAATCGCGCTCGCCACGATTTCAACGACGTGGCAAAACCTGCCGGTTTCGAGCGACTCCCGCAGCGGATTACGTGGCATGCTTCCTCCGATCTAACGCCGCCCCGCGGCTAAGAAACCCCTAATTCTTTTCGCACAATTCGTGTTCCCTGGACCATCGCACGCAGCTTCGCGAATGCAACCTCTTGCGGAAGGTGCAGGCAACCGCAGTCCGGCAGCGCAAAAATGCGCTCCTGCGGAATATATTGCAATGCTTTGCGAAGACGCTCCGCAACAATTTCAGGCGTCTCGACTTCGTGTGTCTTAACGTCGATGACCCCGACACCCACCTCGAGCTTGTTGGGAAATTCTTTGAACAACTCGAGATCTTCTCCGCCGCGGCGCGCGAATTCGAGTGTGACTTGTTGAATATTTGCTTCGAGAATGGCCGGGAACAGATAGCGGTAATTCCCTGCCCACGACGGCTTTCCGTACCGGTTGCCGTAACAGACATGGAGCGCGATCTTTGCATCGACGCCTTCTACGAGCGTATTCAGAACCTTCACGCCCCACTGCAGATCTTCCGGGAATCCGGAGTAGTACGGCTCGTCGATTTGAATGTAGCGAGCCCCCGCGCGAGCCAACTCTTTCAGCTCCATATTCATCACGCGGGCCAGATCCGTAGCGAACGCCTGCTCGTTCTTGTAGTACTCGTCCTTGATGCGCTTCACGAGTGAATGCGGGCCGGTGACGCAAAATTTGGTCGCGCGGTCCGTAAACGCCGTGAGGAATTTAAAGTCGTCCGCAAGCCGGAGTGAAGACATCGGCAATTTGCCGCGAACGACACTGTCATAGAAGTCATAGTAAAACTTCTTCGAGCTGTGATCGGTCTGCACGCCCGGCAGTCTCTCGGCGAAGTAGTCGATCATGTTGTCGCGCCGAAGTTCTCCGTCCGTCACGACGTCGAGGCCGCAGACTTCCTGATCCTTGATCGCTGCTTTCACTGCGACGTCGTGGATTTCGTCGAGTTCCTGCCGGCTGATCCGGCGGGCAAAGTACTCGGTCTTCAGCCGCTCCAGCCAGCCTGGCATGGAATAACTTCCTACAACCGTTGTTGGAATTATCGGCAAACTCATGGTTCTACTCCCGCTGTGTGGTGTAAAGAGTGGACGTGCGCGATCCTTCTCTGTAGAGAAATGGCGCAAAATGTACGTCATAACCGGCCTGCGCGCCGACCTCGGCAAGCAATGCGCCGTTCACCCAGTTTACGATCGATCCGTCCATTTTACCCGGGCCACGAAACATCCGGCTGTAATCCCCGAGCTTGGTAACGAAGATATCCTGCACCTGCAGGTAGCCGCGGGGATGAAGCAGAGGAATGGTATTCAGGAAACTCTCGACGGCGCCGGAACTCAGATGGAAGCGCTGATTCTTAATGCCTTCGCCAACGAAATGCTCGAGTAATGTCGGTTTGACACCGGCGGGCAAGGGCGCATCCAGTATGCTTTCAATCGCGATAAATCGTTCTTCCACCCGGATTGCGTCCCAGACCGACCGCCAGAATGTAACGCCTTGTTCGACCCCGGCATGATGCAGATGCTGGGGACCGACTTCGAGCAACCGCTGGATTGTTCTCTCGAATTCGGCGGGCGGAACACCGAATTTTTCGCATATCCTCGCAATGGCAACAGCCGGAACATACGCACGGCCCTCCACAAAGTAGAGTTTTCCGTCGCGTACGACGATTTCATCGGTCGGCAGGTTGTCATATACGTTGGTGAGGTGGATTGAGAGAACTTTGTAGCGAAGGAACGACAGCGATTTGAACGGATCCATCGCATCGACGGCAAGGAAACTTGCCAGTTCCCGATGTTCTCGAACCGCTTCAGTCGCCCGATTGAGCGCCGGCATCGAATAGTCAGCCAGCAGGAAACGGACCCGTGGATAGTAGTTGGTGCCTCGCTCGTGGTCGAGCGCGCGGAAACGGTCCAGCCAGGCGGCCGCGCGATGGCCGGTTCCCACGCCAATCTCGAGGGCAAAGATCTCTTGTGGCAGCTGTTTGCGGCTGTCGAGGTCCTTTAGAAGGGTCCAGAAATCGGCGACGTTGTCCCGAATCGCCTCCGGATGGTTGGCATCCGACGTTCCGCCCGGCAGAGATTTTTCGAATCCATGGCCGGCAGCGTTTTCCCACAACGGCAGGTGCTGCCAGAAAAGATTGTTGAACCTCCAGATGATGCTGGAACGTATCGGGCAAAAAGGTTCGAGGTAAACCCGTCTGCGCGATTCGGCTGAGTTGCCGGTAACGTCGCCCAACGCCGCAACAAACTCATCCTTCAGGCAGTCCGGCCGAACCTGCCTGAGGTCAACGCCGAGCTCGATCCAGGGCAAGACCTCCCGCCCCCGGATAGCGCGACGTAAAGTGATGGCTTCACGGAAGTTGGTCTTATATTGCAGCCATTCAAGGTGGACATTGAGGTTCTCGAGTACTCGGGGCTCGACCTGGCCCTCTCCAGCAACATTCACGAGAGTAGACGCGACGTTGCTGGCAGCACCCGTCTGCTTGGACGGAATATGATTAATGTGAAGAATCATCTGATAAGACCAGGATCAGCGTTATATACGACAAATCCCACTATTGACAAGGGCCACACACAAAACGAAAATACGAACTCGTAGGAACAGGACGGTTTGCCACGAAGTTGTGGGGCCGCCCGGCATCGACGCATAATTCGGACACCGATGTCCAGGACACTGAAAACGCACAGTGTTCTGGACGTTTTTATTTTTAACGGGCGCGTTTTTTTAGGTAACGAAAAAAGTGGCTACGAATTTGTCAGAAAAAAGAATGAATGGAGACCGGACGGATGCGGTCCAGCAGTTAGCCGTCCTGGTGGAAATGGGGCACATCCTCAGCAGCGAATTGTTGCCGAAGGATGCATTTGAAAAGGTTTTGGAATTGTTGAAGCAACGCCATGCCGTCGTCCGAGGTGCCGTGACGCTTCTCAATCCCAAAACTCAGGAAATTCGCGTCGACGTGGCAACCGGCCTGAGTGATGCGGGGAGGTTTGCAAGATATCGGCTTGGTGAAGGAATTACCGGCCGGGTCGTGGAAACAGGAAAACCAATTGTGGTCCCTAAGGTCAGCCGCGAACCGATGTTTTTGAATCGCGCGGGCAAGCGAGATCTTCAGAAACAGGAAATCACGTATATGTGCGTTCCTATCGTGGTGAAAGGCACGACAGTGGGGGCGCTGGGAGTGGACCTGAAATTCAAAACCGAGCGGGACTACGATTCCGAACTCAAGTGGATCGGGCTGGTCGCCGCGATGATGGCGCAAGCCATCAAATCGGAACATCTCGTGGATGACGAAAGGAAACGTTTGATGGACGAAAACACGCACCTGCTTGAGGAACTGAAGGAGCGATACGACTTCTCCAACATCATCGGCACGGCCGGACCGATGAAGCAGGTCTATGAACAAATCGCGCAGGTCGCCCACACGAATACAACGGTCCTGGTTCGCGGCGAATCAGGTACCGGGAAAGAATTGATCGCTCACGCCATCCATTACAACTCGCCGCGCGCGCAAAAACCTTTTATCAAAGTGAATTGCGCTGCGTTACCCGACACGTTGATCGAATCCGAATTATTTGGTTACGAAAAGGGCGCATTCACCGGTGCGCACGCACTTAAAAAGGGCCGGTTCGAATTGGCGGAAGGCGGCACGCTCTTCCTGGACGAAATCGGCGATATGAACATGACCACGCAGTCCAAACTACTCCGCGTCCTGCAGGAACGGGAATTCGAGCGACTGGGCGGCACACAAACCATCCGCACGAATGTCCGCATGATCACGGGAACCAACAAAGATCTGGAAAAAGCCATGGCTGAAGGTAAGTTCCGTGAGGACCTTTATTATCGGCTGAACGTATTCGCGATCTTTGTTCCGCCGCTGCGAGACCGGAAATCAGATCTCCTTCTGCTTTCCGACCATTTCCTCCAGAAGTACGCTAGAGAGCACACCAAGGACATTCGCCGCATTTCGACGCCCGCGATTGACATGCTGACCGCCTATCACTGGCCCGGCAATGTGCGCGAACTGGAAAATGTGATCGAGCGGGCAGTGCTGGTGTGCGACTCCAATGTGGTTCACGGTCACCATCTTCCGCCCACTCTCCAGACCGCGCAGGCTTCAGGCACTGTCACGTCGCTCTCGTTAGCCGAATCCGTTAACGCGTACGAGAAAGATATCGTGCTCGATGCGCTGAAAACCACGCGGGGCAATCGCGCCAAGGCTGCGCGCCTGCTCGGCACGACTGAGCGGATCATCAATTACAAGGTTCGCAAATACGCCATTGATAGCGAACGTTTTCGGAACTGAGGAGGGGATAAGCCACGGATTGAACGGATTTAACGGATGGGCGCATTCACCGACTGTTTAATGCGCCCATCCGTTAAATCCGTTCAATCCGTGGCTTATCCCTCTCCTCCATTTATATTGCGCGCTCCAACGATTTCCGTTAGGATGCGCCTGACTGGCCACGTTGCCTTCCTTTTCAGCTTTGTTGCTGTTCGGCCTCCCAACGACTCAGAACGCCGCCAACGCTTTGGCTGTTGCTCGGAGAGGTCCCTTGTAGGACCGATTCGTACTGTGCATCAGTAACCGGTTTCGGTGGTCAAAGGCCTGCCCGAAAAATTCACTTTAAGCACGAACCTCAAAAATTACAGGAGTTTTTATGCTGAAACATCGTGGACTCAGTGTCTCTATGCTGCTGTTCGGATTTCGGCGAACTGCGGTATCTGCTTTATTGATTGTTCTGGCAGCGGGTCTCGGATTCTCACAAACCGCAGGAACGCTATCGGGAACGATTAAAGACCCCTCAGGCCTCGCCATCTCCAGCGCCGTCGTGACTTTGGCCGGCGACCAGGCTTCTGCCGAAAAAAAGACGGCAGCGACGGATTCGGGAACCTACACTTTCGGCGAATTGGCAGCGGGCGACTACACGATCCATGTGGATGCGCCGGGTTTCAAGGATCCTCAAAAGAAAATCAAATTAACAACGGGCCAGCAGGTAAAGCTTGATTTCACGCTCGAACTGGCGGGCAACACAGAATCTGTATCCGTTGCCGCTGCAATCGATCCATTCAATGTGGTGCCATTGGAAGCGCCGAATAACAGCCTGTTCGGGCTCAACCAGTCTCTCGAAGACATTCCAAGATCCGTTTCGGTAGCCGACGCCGAGTTGCTCACTCGCTACAACGTCAAAACAGTCAATGACATCGTCACCGTCGCCTCGGGTGCGTTCACCGGCAGTTACTTTGGCATTCCGGGAAGCGTCTTTCTGCGCGGCGATGTCGGCGACAACTTCTTCCGGGGATTCCGGCGTGTCGAAAACCGCGGGAATTATCAAACGCCTGTCGCCGCAACAGATCACATCGAAATCGTGAAAGGCCCGCCATCTCCGATTTACGGCGGAGGCCGCATTGGCGGTTTCATGAATTTCGTACCCAAAACTGCCCGCAGTGAAAGCGCAAAGTGGCTGGAACAGCCTACCGGCAAGGCAACCGTAACCTATGGCAGCTATGATCAGAAAATCGCAAGCGTCGAGACAGGAATTCCATTCAAGATCGGTTCACACCGGGCTGGTCTTTACGCCTTCGTTGAGGGCGAGGACACGCATAGCTTTTTCAAAGGAGTAGCGGATCGATACAAACTGGCACAGCTCGCATTCGATATGGAGCTTTCCTCCAAGTGGCGGCTTCAGTTCGGCGGACAGGCTTATAAGAATCTCGGCACTCAGAACATCGGATGGAATCGTGTGACACAAGATCTCGTGGATCACCAGACGTATCTGGCAGGCACACCGATGGTCAATCTCGCGACAAATGGTTACAACATCGGATCGAAAGACATCGCAGCAAACACGCTTACCACATTCGCGTTTCAGCAGGACATGTCCGGCCCCTTCTTATTCGGAAGCCCGGATCTGGCCAAACTGTATGCGCTGGATCCAGCGACGGTGCACAACGTAAAGCTGCCTCTCAACCGGATCATGATCGATGAAGGCGACTTCACGCAAACCACCACCGGCACTGCATACTTTGATGTGGTTTATGACATCAAAGAGGGTCTCAACTTCAAAAATCAGAGCTTTTTCGACACCATGGACCACAAGAAGTACAGCAGTTATGGCTTCGGCGCCGGATACACGCCATGGGTCTTCGAAAACAAGTCGACGCTGACATCCAGTTGGAATCCCGGCCGAGTCGTCAACCTGCAAACACAGGCAGGTTTGAGCGTGCGTCGTGTCGAAGTACATGCCGGAGAGGAGCGAGACTGGTATCAGGTCATCGATCGCCGGGATTTATCAATAGGCGCTCAGCCAAACGACCGCTTTCAAGGGCCGTTCAACAGCAATCCTCGCATCGATTTCAACTATTACCATTTCGGCAGGTATAAAGATGTTGGCGGTTACGCCCTTTCGAGTCTCACTCTGTGGAATCGCCTGCATGCGACAGGTGGCGTTCGATTCGACCGCTACTCACCCAATTTCATTGGCCGCGATAACGGCGAAAACCTGACGCCGGCCACTTCGATCGACACCACTGCAACGTATAACGCCAGCCTGAGCTATCGACTTCCCATCCATCTGGAACCCTACGCTACAGTAGCCACCTCGCATTTCCTCGACTTGGGACAGGGAAACGAATTGGATGTCTACGAGATTCAAAACGGCACATACACTCAACCTTCGACGCTGTACGAGTTTGGCGTGAAGACCTCGGGCCTGCCGCAAAAGGTTTACGGCTCGATAGCAGCATTCCAGCAAAAGCGATCCTCATATAACAGCCAGTCCAAGTCGATCGACTACTTCAAGACGAGAGGCGTGGAAGGCGAAGTCCGGGCATTCCTTGCCAGACGCCTCAGCCTGACTGGAACGGTAACGTGGCAGGACCCAGAACAATTGAACGTTCCGTTCCTGCTTGGCATTCCTCCATCGTTGTTGGGTCTTACGCCGGCACAGGCATATGGCGGCCGGTTCATCGGCCTGGGTTACATCTTTGGATTGAAAGCTCCCTACAAGGTTGGCGGGCAGCCACACTGGGTTACGAGCCCGTTCGCAACTGTGAATGTCACAAAGAACGCCGGCTTCACGCTGGGTACCACGTGGGTCTCGTCCGTCAACGCGGGTTTCGTCAGCGCGGTCAAGCTTCACTCGTATGACGTCTGGAGAGGATCCGTCTTCGTCAAAAGGGGACCATACAATGTGAACCTGGCGATGAATAACATTTTCGACAAGACATACTTCCAGAGCCAGTATCTATTCTGGGATGTGTTCATCAAACCTGGCGCATTGCGGTCCGCTACGCTGACGGTCAATTACAACTTTTAGCACCGGTGGCACGGAATGCGGTGAAATCCTTTGGGGCCCTCGGGCCTCGCCACCCGTCGTTTGTTAAATCCCCGGCATCGCAGCCGGGGATAAACTCTGACGCGCCTCCGGCGCTAATGAAAGGAACTCAGAAATGCCATCTATCAACGACCCCGACGTCGTTGCTGAAGTCCAGGCTCTCCATGAGGAGTATGAGACTGCACTCGCCAACAACGATGTCGGTACGCTCACACGATTCTTCTGGAATTCGCCATTAGCTCTGCGCTTCGGCGTTCGAGAAAACCTGTACGGAGCCGATCAGATCGAGGCGTTTCGAAAAGCTCGTCCGGCGCTCGGCCTTGATCGGAAAATGATGAATGTACAGATCGTGACGTTCGGTTCCGACTGCGCGATCGTCACGCTTGAATTCATACGAGGTGAACATCACGGAAGGCAAAGCCAGACCTGGTGGAAGTTTCCCGAGGGCTGGAAAGTTGTATCTGCTCATGTTTCATTCATGTATGAAACATATACCGAACAAGCTGCCGCATTGGTCCGCCTCCCGATCCCTTCAGAAAACAATTTTGCCGTAGCACAAAACATCGAACGCGCCACCAGGATTGCAGCGCCAGTCCTCGATTATGCATTGACCGAAGATATTCAATCGGCGCCGAGGTTCGAGCCATGATGGAAGACGCAATCGGCATAGCCCGTAAGATACGTGCGAAGCAACTCTCAGCAACGGCTTCCACTAAAGCCGCGCTGGAACAGATCCGGGCGCACAATCCGGCATTCAATTGCTTTACGACTGTACTGGAACAGCAGGCGTTGCAACGGTCGGCGGAGATCGATCGCCGCATCGCGGCAGGGCAGGATCCAGGACCATTGGCGGGAGTCCCGTTCGCAGTGAAAAATCTCTTCGACGTGGCGGGAATCACGACTCTGGCCGGATCCAAAATATACGCAAGCCGGCCGCCGGCGCAACAAGACGCGACGGCAGTCGAACGCCTGAAGAACGCCGGAGCTGTCCTGGTAGGCGCGCTCAACATGGATGAGTACGCCTACGGCTTCACCACCGAGAATACGCATTATGGCCCGACCCGTAACCCACACGATCCGGAACGGGTTGCCGGCGGTTCTTCGGGAGGATCGGCGGCTGCCGTCGCTGCCGGCATGGTGCCGTTGACGTTGGGCAGTGATACGAACGGATCGATCCGCGTGCCGGCTGCATTTTGCGGGATCTTCGGGCTCAAGGCGACTTACGGCCGAATTTCGCGCGCCGGCGCCGTTTTATTCGCTGAAAGTTTTGATCACGTCGGGCCGTTCGCACGCTCGGTTCAGGACGTCGCACTGGCCTTCGACGTATTGAACGGCCCGGATCCTCGGGATCCGATATGCAGTGACCGTCCAGCGGAGTCGGCACTGGCGGACCTCGAGAAAGGTGTCTCCGGCTTGCGGATCGCCGTGGCTGGCGGCCCGTACTTTGATCAGGGAGACGCTTCGGCGCTGAACGCCGTCACCAAGGCAGCGAAAGCGCTGCGGGCGGAGCAAACCATTGCTGTTCCCGACGTCGAGAGTGCTCGCGCCGCAGCTTACGTCATTACAGCGTGCGAAGGAGCAAGCATTCACTTACCGGATCTGCGAATGCGCCCGGCTGATTTTGATCCTGCAGTCGTGGAACGGTTTCAAGCTGGAGCTTTGATACCGGCGGCGTGGTATCTCCATGCCCAACGTTTTCGAAGCATCTTCCGCAATGCAGTACGGGAACTTTTCAAATCCGTTGATGTGATTCTCGCGCCAACGACGCCATGTCCCGCAATTCGCATGGGGCAGGCGACAATTGTCCTGGGTGGCAAGGATCTGCCTTCCCGTCCGAATATCGGAATCTTTACTCAACCTTTTTCTTTTGTTGGATTGCCGATCGTCTCCGTTCCCGTCTTCGAGCCGGGATCCATGCCGATGGGAGTCCAGGTGATTGGCGCGCCATACAAAGAAGCGGCAGTCCTTCGCACCGCCTGGCAACTGGAGCAAATGGGAATCGCCCGCGCCCACCCGCCAGTTATGGAGAAAGTCGATGAGCATGTCCGCTAGCGTCAGTCCGGAAGCGCCGACCGCTACGGCGAATTCAGCGCCCCTGGTGTCACTGAAGGGAATCACAAAACGATTTCCGGCAGTTGTCGCCAACGACCGCGTCGATATTGACATTTTCGGCGGCGAAGTCCACGCCATTCTCGGAGAAAACGGTTCGGGAAAGAGCACGTTGATGAAGGTGCTCTATGGCTATTACCAACTTGACGCTGGACAGGTGTTCTTCCAGGGGGAACCGGTCACTCTGAAGTCGCCGCAAGACGCGCGGCGGCTTCGGATCGGGATGGTTTTTCAAAATTTCACGCTCGTGCCCGCCTTCACTGTGGCGGAAAACGTTGCGCTCTTCCTGCCGGACTTGAAGCTCCGGCTGAATCTGAAAGAGATCGCCTTCAGGATTGTTGAAGTCTCCAGGAAGTACAAACTCGACCTGAACCCGAATGCCTACGTCTGGCAGTTGTCGATGGGAGAACAGCAGAAGATCGAGCTGATCAAACTTCTCCTGGCCGATGCGCGCGTCTTGATCTTCGACGAACCGACACGCGTCCTTGCGCCTCATGAAATCGAAAATCTGATGGAGGTGTTCCGGCAGTTAAAGTCTGACGGCTATGCGGTCCTCTTCATTACGCACAAGCTCCGCGAAGCGTTTGCCTCGGCCGACAGGGTCAGCATCATGCGCCGCGGCGCACTGGTGGGAACGATGATGCGCGCCGAAGCCAACGAAGCACGCGTCATATCCATGATGTTCGGGGCCGAACCTCCAGCCATTCAGCGGGCCGGCGGTCAGGTGCGAGAAAATGCAAAGCCCATCCTCGAATTGATCTCGGTGACAACTGCGAGCGATGCGGGAGAATTGCACCTCGATAACATCTCCCTCTCGGTCCACCCCCACGAGATCGTTGGCATTGCCGGCGTTTCAGGCAGCGGCCAGAAAGAAATCGGCGACGTCATCCTGGGCCTCCTGCCCCACAAGGGCGTGAAGCGTTTCGCCACGCGAGATGCAATGAACTGGTCCATTAGCCGCCTGCGCGAGCACGGCCTTTCGATGATTCCAGAAAATCCGTTATGGATGGGAGTGGTCGGCTCGATGACGGTGACCGAAAACATGGCTCTCGCGGACAGAGCACGGTACGCGCGACAAGGCGGGCTTTCGATGGATTGGAAGGCCGTGCGGGAAGATGCGGCGAAATACCAGCAACGATCGCGCATACCAATGCCGAACCCGGCAGTCGCGGCCGAAACGCTTTCGGGCGGTAATCTGCAGCGGATCGTCCTGACGCGCGAACTGGGACAGCGCCATAAGCTTGTCGTCGCTTTCTATCCCACCCAGGCACTCGATTTGCCTACCGCTGTCGCCGCACGACAACTGCTCGTACAAGCACGAGATGAGGGAGCAGGAGTCCTCCTTGTATCCGAGGATCTCGACGAACTCTTCACCCTGTGTGACACGATTCTGGTGCTGTGCGGTGGACGGATCATGGGCAGATTCCGCCCCGATGAGACGACCAGAGATGCTGTCGGACATCTCATGACGGGATCGGTGGCCTGATTATGCGCGCGGCTGCAATCGCAAAGCCTTTAAATGTCGTCTCATCGAAGCGCGATGCGTTTTTGCAGGCAGCAATGCCCCTGGCTATTGCGTTAGCGGGGTTCGCCATTCTGCTTGCCGCTTACGGGAAGAATCCGATTGCAACATATTGGGACGTGCTTCACGGCACCTTTGGCAGTGTGCGCGGTTTTACCGAAGTGCTGGTCATCATGATTCCCTTGATGTTCTGTGCGCTGGCCGTCGCGATACCGGCACGCATCGGCATGGTGAACGTCGGCGGAGAAGGGCAGCTGTACGTCGGCGCGATCTTTGCAGCATATGTGCCGCTAACGTGGGCTGAACTACCCGTCGCCCTGATGTTGCCGCTGATGATCCTGGCGGCTTTTGCCGGGGGCGGTCTTTGGGCTGGAATTTGCGGATATCTTCGGGCAAAAGGGCTCCTCAGCGAAGTACTGTCCACTCTTCTACTGAACTCGGTTGCAGGGTTCTGGTTGCAATATCTGGTTTTCGGCGTATGGCATGATCCCGGGAGCTCCAACTTCCCGCAAAGCAAGCCTTATCCAAAAGCCGCCGTGCTGCCTCACATCTGGAGCGGACGTTTTCATGTTGGGTTCTTTCTGGCGCTGGCAGGAGTGGCGCTCTTCTGGTTCGTCCTCTTCAAAACGCGATGGGGTTTTGAGATGCGCGCCGTCGGCGGTAACCCCGAGGCGGCGAAGCGTAGCGGCATACCGATCAACTGGTACATCGTTCTGCTGTTTGTCATTGGCGGTGGAATCGCCGGCATTGGCGGTATGGCCGAAACCTCAGCGATTCAAGGTCGGCTGCGCCCCGGCTTCTCCTCCAGTTATGGATACATCGGGTTTCTCATCAGCTGGATGGCGGGGCATAACCCCGTATTGATCGTTTTCATGTCGTTTCTCCTCGCCGTTATTACCTCCGGACGAGATGTACTGCAAATCACGCAGAACTTACCGGGGGCCGCTGTGAACATTCTGATGGCTTTGATCCTCTTCGTCGTGCTCGCACGGCGCGGAAGCAAGGCGGCAAAAACATGAGCGCTTCCTTCTTTGAAGGCGTCTTGTCAAACGCGGTGCTGTCCGGAACTTCGATTCTCTACGCAACAGTAGGCGAGGTCATCGGCGAGCGCGCGGGAATAGTGAATTTGGGCTTGGAGGGCGTCATGCTCGTCGGCGCCGTCACCGGATTCGTCGTCACTGCGGAAACCCAGAATCCTTATGCCGGCGTCCTGGCTGCAGCGTTTGCTGGTGCGGTATTCAACATGATCTTCGCTTACCTCGTGGTCACAAGACGAGGTAATCAACTGGCGTCCGGTCTGACGCTGATGTTCTTTGCTCTTGGCCTCACTTCGACGATGGGAAAAGCCTACGTTGGTAAACCCATCGGCGGCTTGAAGGACCTTCGGATACCCGTTCTCGCAAACCTGCCCCAGGTCGGTCACGCACTGTTCGAGAAAGATTTGCTGGTCTACTTTGCGATTCCTGCTGCCGTCGCCGCGTGGTTGCTTTTGTACCGAACGTCCTGGGGCTTGCGCGTACGCGCCGTCGGAGAAGACAAGAGTGTCGCGTTTGCTGCCGGACTAAGACCACAGCACCTGCAGTACCAGGCGCTCTTTGTGGCAGGAATGTTGGGCGGCATTGGGGGAGGCCACCTGTCGGTTGCTTATACCAAGACGTGGCAGGAGGGCATGACCGCGGGAGCAGGCTTTATCGCCGTCGGACTCGTCATTTTCGCAGCGTGGTCGCCCATTCGAGCCATTCTTGGAGCAGTTCTTTTCGGCGGCGCGGTCGCCGTACAACTGCAACTCCAGGCGCGAGGATCGAACATCTCGCCGTTCCTGCTCGACATGATCCCGTACCTGCTTGTGCTGGCAGTGTTGATGCTCTTCGGACGAGTCAAAGGCCGCGTGGTGCCCGCTGGTCTGAAAGATGTTTTCGAGGGCACGGGATGAGTTGGCGATTGTGGGCGCGGTCTATGACCGCGCGGTTTTCCTTGACTGTACGAGAAACGCGCGGTCACAGACCGCGCCTGCACAACGCCGGCAAGATATCGCCGGGGAAAAGGACTAAATATGTTGAAACAATTTCCGGGGCGACTGCTCGCTTGCAGTGCGGTTGCTTCAATAGCGCTCGTACTCGCCGGCTGCAGTGGCTCATCCAGTAGCGCGCCAGCGCCTGCCGCTAATGCAGACGGCCACGCGCCATTCACTATGGGCGTTATCCATGTGGGCTCGAAGACGGACGCGGGTTATAACCAGGCCCACGCGGAAGCAGCGGAGTTCGTACAAAAGACTCTTCCCTACGTGAAAATCCTCGAGGCTGAAAACATTCCTGAGAACGCGGATGTCTCACGGGTGATCGAAAATATGATCGCGCAAGGCGCGAAGTTCATTATCCCGGCAAGCTTTGGCTACCTCGACCCTGCATTGGAGGTCGCCGCCAACCATCCCGACGTGATGTTTGATCACCCGGCGGGCTTTAAACAATCGGACAATTTTCACACGTTCTGGGCGACCTCGGACCAGCACTCCTATGCCCTCGGCATTGCGGCAGGCCGCATGACGAAGACCAACAAGCTCGGTTTTATCGGCGGATTTCAGATCCCCAATGTCATTGATACGATCAATGCGTTTACGCTTGGCGCCCGGTCCGTTAATCCGAAAGCCGAGATGCATGTCATCTTTGATAACACGTGGTCCGACCCCGGCAAGGAGGCCGCCTCGACCAACGCGCTGGCTGATCAGGGCGTCGATGTCGTTACGATGATCGTGGATTCACCGATTACTGTCGTCCAAACGGCCGAACAGCGCGGCATTTACTCGGTCGGCTTTCATTCGACAAGCGTACAAAAATACGCGCCGAAGGGCTGGATCAGCGGCATTGGCTTCACCTGGGGCGGCTTTCTTACGCGCGAAATACAGGCGATTGAAAAAGGCACATGGAAATCGAACCCGAAGAATCTGCTGGGTGATCTCAATACAGACATGGTCACGCTGGCGCCATGGGGCCCTGCAGTCCCGGCCGATGTCAGGACAGAGGTCGAGGCAAAGATCGGGGATTTTAAAACAGGCAAAGCCCAGGTGTTTACCGGACCTGTCAAGGACAACAAAGGGAACATCAAGATACCCGCAGGCCAGGCGGGCGATCCCAGTCTTGTGAACACTATCGACTGGTTTGTCGAGGGCGTCGTCGGACAGCGGTCTTAACCATAAAACGGAATCCAGAGAGCACAGGTACGTCTGGTGCACCTGTAAGATGGGTGTAGTCGCGGGCTTCAGCCCGCGTTTGGGTGCGGATAACTCCAACATTATCCGATACCTGAACGCGGGCTGAAGCCCGCGACTACATGCTGGACCGCACCTGCAGGTGCGGGTTCAGTTTGGTTGCGGCGGCGCCAGAAAAGCAGAAGCCAACCCAGCACGCTACATGAAAAATCCTCCGATCATTGCATTTTCACATAGCGCAATGGCGCAAGCATTAATAA
Organism: uncultured Acidobacteriota bacterium; assembly: GCA_963738025.1. GTDB lineage: Bacteria > Acidobacteriota > Terriglobia > 20CM-2-55-15 > 20CM-2-55-15 > 20CM-2-55-15. Next base: position 332,793 of record CAVTWA010000031.1, read on the forward strand.
GTTCTTGACATAAAATCCAGAAACCAATAAGACAAGGGCAGTCATTCGCACAAAGGCGTGCAGTTTTTGACGACGGAGTCCCCAGACCAGTCAGGTTTGAGGACTTTTTTGTTTTTACGGACGATGGAGGTTTCATGGTCTTAATTAAGGTTAAATACGACGCCTACAACCGTACGTTCCAGCCTCTCGCCGGCGAGTTGCTCAAACCATTAGAGGACGGTGAGATATATATGCTGATCGCCGACGTTCGTCTCGAAGATGTGAAATCCGCAGAAGCTGCCGGAAATCGCCCATTCCGGGAGGATCCCGTCGCGGTTCCGGAAGCCGATGCGGGATCATATGTCAGCGCCGGCGAAAGACCATTCCTCGTGGGATTGTATTAACAATCAACTTCGCGACCGGTTGTCTGGCACAAAAAGCTCTCGCGTTTGCGGTGAAAATCGGGGCCGTCGCCCGAGACGACGCGGGCGATCGCAACCTGGGGACTCAACGTATCGATACCTGCGCCAGGCAACGATTCATGAAGCCGGGCAGCGACAGTGAAGGCTTGTTGTCCAACATATAAGCCGGTACCCAGGTAATTGCATTCGCCCATTGCGTACTCCGACTGCTCCAGAGCATTCGGCAAGACGAATCGCTCCAGATAAACCGGCTTGCCATTCAAGCGTAATTCGGTTTCAGACGCGAGTTCCCGGAACTGCCAGCGTTCCCCATGGCCGATCCGCCCCGCCATCAAGGCCTCCCAAAACACCAGACGTGCGCCTTCTTCAAGATCGATTCGCATCGATTGCGTCAAAATGGAACCGGCGAATGGAATCAGGGGCTCGAAATAAAGCCGCAACTCCGCACCTTTTTCAACAAAGACATGGTGCCTTTGGATTGCGCGCCCGCTCTTTGATGGATGAACTTTAGTCGCGGACTGCTGCGTCAAGAGAACCCGCGCACCACGTTCGACACGAATCACAGACTCCAACTCGTCTCCGCCAAAAAGACCCGCCGAACACTGCATCAGGATCAAATGAGCGAACGGCAGGGACGACTTTAAAATCCGGGTAATTTTGAAAGGTATTTCACAATACGCGTCGCGAAGAACGGTGTTCCCATTCTGGGACACAAAGGTCAAAGTCATGCGGCCGCGCCGGCCGACGTCGGCGAGAGCCACAGACCTTTCGGAGTCAGTTCTCAAAGAGAAGCTCGTGCCGTATCCAGGCGACAACGTCATCAACACCGGAGCGCGTCTTCAGATTGGTGAAGACGAAGGGCTTAGAGCCGCGCATCAATCGCGAGTCCCGGTCCATGACGTTCAAGTCGGCTCCAACATGCGGCGCCAGATCCGTTTTGTTGATGACCAGCAGATCGGAGCGGGTGATTCCCGGACCGCCCTTCCTGGGCACTTTATCGCCGCCCGCCACATCGATGACGTAAATCGAAGCGTCGACCAGTTCCGGACTGAAGCTCGCTGCCAGATTGTCGCCGCCGCTTTCGAGGAACAGGACGTCCAGCTGAGGAAAGCGCTCTTGCATTTCTGCAATCGCGTCGAAGTTGATGGAGGCATCCTCGCGTATTGCCGTGTGCGGGCAGCCGCCCGTCTCCACTCCAACGATCCGTTCAGACGGAAGCGCCTCGCTGCGCACCAGAAACTCCATATCTTCCTTCGTGAAAATGTCGTTCGTAACGACTGCCAATTGATAGCGGCCGCGCATGGCCTTACACAAACAATCGAGCAACGCGGTCTTACCTGAACCGACGGGACCGCCTACGCCAATTCGTACGGGTTTTCTCATAATCAGGATCGAAACAGCCGACTATATAAATATTGATGATTCATTTGCAGAATATCCAGCATAGGACTGAAGGAGCGCAGCGGCTCGCCATTTTTCGCCAGAATCCGGTTGACGGCATCCGGCAGTCGATCGATGGCTTTGGTCAACAGGGCCTGCCCCTGCTGATGGCCGATCGGGATCAGACGCAGACCCGCCGAAACAATCCCGGTAAGCCGGTTGTACCCGTATGCGACGGCGGCGTTGGTTTCTTCCACGCCACAATGAAAGAAAACAAACGCGTACGCGGCGGCAGCATTGGATTCCGGCAAACGTATCGGCTGTACGTTTCCATGCATCGTTAGAAAGAGGGAAAGCAGACGTTTGCCCATACTGGTGCTTGCGGCGCGCACGGCTGCCGCCGGCCGGATTGCGCTGAGTTCCTGATCGATCCGGTGAAGTGTCGCCTCATCGCCGGCCTTCAACGCACGCATGCATTTCACAAGTGCCAGACCTTCGCAAGGAATGAAAACGCCGTTGAGGAACCAATCCATCCATCGTTCGAGGGACGCTGCATCACGAACCTGGCCGTTGCAGGCCGCGGTCTCGAGCCCATCGGAATAAGCGAAGGCGCCTACCGGAAAGAAAGAATCCGTGAACTGCAGGGTCCGGATCAACTGAAGGGGTTCCATCGGTTTACATCAGTGGGAATGTCCCACATTCACCAAAGCGGCCGTAAAGGCGCGTTCGCCGGTTTCGAAACGAACATGCAGCTGTTCAAGCAAACTGCGCACAGCGGGGTTCTGCAGGAAAATGAGTTCCTCATCACCGATCATGACTTCTTGATGCCGATTACCGACGTGGTACGCATAGTATGCCCATTGCTGCCGCGTTCCCGGACGCACCACATACACCGGTTCGGACGCTTCACGAATCCGGACGATCGTTCGCTCCTGTTCAAGAACCATCAGGTCGCCTTCCTTGAGGATCGTGCCCCCGGGAAGTGAAATGGCGAATTCCAGCCCCGAATCCGAGCGCCGCCTGCCGTGCCCGTGCCGTCGTTCTTCCCATTTGAGCGTGAGCGTATCGCGCCGGTAGTCCTCGTATTGAGAGCCGGCGGCAGCCTGAGCGAGTTGTTCAACGACAGTCATAACCAGTCATCATTTCCTAAAAAAGAAAATAGCGCTGCGTGAGCGGAAGAGTTTCAGCAGGATCGCACTGCAGCAATGCCCCGTCGGCGCGAACCTCGTAGGTTTCAGGATTGACGTCGATGTTCGGCGTCGCATCATTCAGTTTCAGGTCATTTTTCCGGAGCTTACGGCATCCTCGCACCGCAACAGCGGGACGGAGCAGGCCGTTCAAATTGCCGTATTCGATACCCGCGGCAGAAACGAAATGGAAAGACAATGCATTGAGCGCTCCCCCGTAACTGCCAAACATCGGACGATAAATACAAGGTTGAGGGGTGGGAATCGATGCGTTGCCGTCGCCCATCAGCGACCCGGCGATGAGTCCTCCCTTGAGGATCAGTTCCGGCTTGACGCCAAAGAATGCCGGCTTCCAAAGCACAAGATCCGCCAGTTTGCCGACTTCCACCGAACCCACCTGTTCACTGATGCCGTGAGTGATCGCAGGATTGATCGTGTACTTTGCCACATAGCGTCTGGCGCGAAAGTTGTCGTTGCCGGCTCCGTCTTCCTTCAACTTGCCTCGCTGGTGCTTCATTTTGTCGGCGGTCTGCCACGTGCGGCAGATGACCTCGCCGATTCTGCCCATTGCCTGCGAATCGGACGACATCATGCTGATTGCACCCAGATCATGCAGTATGTCTTCAGCGCCGATGGTTTCCGCGCGAATGCGCGAATCGGCGAACGCCACATCCTCCGGTATCGAAGGTGAGAGGTGATGACACACCATCAACATGTCGATGTGTTCATCCATCGTGTTACGAGTGAACGGCATTGTCGGATTGGTAGAAGACGGCAGGACGTTCGGTAACCCGCAAACGCGGATGATATCGGGAGCATGGCCGCCGCCCGCACCTTCCGTATGGTACGTGTGGATCGTCCGGTCTTTGAACGCCGCAATCGTGTCTTCGACGAAGCCTGCCTCATTGAGCGTATCGGTATGGATGGCGACTTGAACGTCGAACTCCTCGGCGACATTGAGGCATTGATCGATCGCCGCCGGAGTCGTTCCCCAGTCTTCGTGAAGCTTAAGACCGAGGGCGCCGGCCCGAACCTGTTCGCGCAGCGACTCAGGAAGCGACGAGTTCCCTTTCCCCAGGAAACCGAAATTGAGCGGGAAGGCTTCTGCCGCTTCATACATGCGCCGGATATTCCATGCGCCCGGAGTACACGTCGTAGCATTTGTTCCCGTAGCAGGACCGGTTCCACCGCCGATCAGAGTCGTGACACCCGAGTAGAAGGCTTCAGGAATCTGGTTGGGAGAAATAAAATGGATGTGCGTATCGATGCCGCCCGCGGTAAGGATGCGGCCTTCACCAGCAAGAATTTCGGTAGATGCGCCGATTTCCATTCCGGCCGTAACGCCATCCATGATTCCCGGATTGCCGGCTTTGCCGATTGCGGAAATCCTGCCATCGCGGATCGCAACATCAGCCTTGTAGATTCCGCTGAAATCGAGAATCAACGCGTTGGTAATCACGAGATCGGGAGCGCCGCCGGCGCGTGTCGCTTCGGGAGACTGTCCCATACCGTCGCGGATGACTTTCCCCCCGCCAAACTTCACCTCATCACCGTAGACCGTCCGATCCGCTTCGACTTCGATGATGAGATCGGTGTCTCCCAGCCGAACGCGATCTCCGGTCGTCGGACCGTAATGGTCCGCGTAAGTATGCCGATCGATTCTCATTTGTCTTCGAGCTTTCCGTTCACCAGGCCGTTGATGCCAAAAACAGTGCGGCTTCCGCCCAGAGCTACCAACTCGATTTCTTTCGTGTCGCCAGGCTCAAATCGCACGGCAGTGCCGGCCGGGATGTTCAAGCGCATACCATAAGCCGCACTTCGATCGAAATCCAGACCACGATTCACTTCAAAGAAGTGGCAGTGAGAGCCAACCTGAACGGGCCGATCTCCGCGGTTCGTCACCGCAATGCGAGAGGTTGGCCGTCCTTTATTGGCCTCGATGGCGTCTTCCTTGAGAAAGTATTCTCCCGGAATCATGTCTTAATTGCTCATCTCTTGATTCGAATCGGTTCGTGAACGGTAACGAGTTTGGTACCGTCGGGGAAAGTTCCTTCAACCTGAATCTCGCTGATCATCTGCGGCACACCTTCCATGACGTCGTCGATTGTCAGTATGTTCGTTCCAAGACTCATCAACTCTGCAACCGTCTTTCCGTTTCGTATCTCTTCCAGTAATTCGGAAGTGATCAGCGCCACGGCCTCCGGATAGTTCAGCTTGAGTCCCCGGCTCTTGCGTTTCCGGGCAAGTTCGCCGGCCGTAAAGATCATAAGTTTGTCGATTTCCCGAGGTGTCAGGTGCATCGCCGTAAATCCGATCGCAAAAAAGGCTCAACATAACACGGCCATCTGAGCAAAGCACCCATCATTTATGTTGGAGAAAAGAGTTGGAGAACTCCCCCTCCTGGCACCTCGAAAATGATTCAGACCTCGGCAGCGCGAACCCTTCAAATCCAACACAAATGTCGGATCACGGTTTTCTTTGTAACATTTTTGTAGCACATGAAGCTGTGCTTCAGCACCGCTTCTCTTAAAACCCCAATGAAATGGGCTTAAGGCTCTCTGGCATCCGCATTGCTAATGCTACGGGCGTTCACAACGCGTGTTCGTCTTAACAAAGTAAGTCTTACGCGCATCGGCTTATCTAACGGGCGCAGTGTGCGCCACAAATGAGAGGAGATTCATGCCTAGTCGATGTAATCGAACTGCATTTTTTTTCGTTGCCCGGTATATACCTGCGTTGGCCGCAGTATTCCTCGCCTTGACAGTCCCGGTTTGGGCACAAACCGAAGTAGGTCCTGTAACGGTCGGCGCCGGTCTGCAAACTAGTTTTGCGCACACGTCACCGCGCGGCGGCGACACCACGGATCAACTCCAGCTCAACAGCGTCCGCCTTTATGTGAACGGCGCCGCGGAAAAGAACATCAAATTCATGTTCAACACGGAATTTGACGGTGCCACGAATAAAGTCGGCGTACTGGATGCCGTCGGCAGGATCGAGCTATCACCCAAATTCAACATCTGGGCCGGCCGTTTTCTCCCCCCCAGTGATCGCGCAAATCTGTACGGGCCTTATTATGCCCATCACTGGAATGTTTATTCCGACGGTATTCAGGACGGTTATCCCTTCGTTGCTACGGGACGAGATAACGGCGTCGTCTACTGGGGTGATTTCGTCGGCGGCAAACTGAAATTCGCAGGCGGTGGATTCGACGGCGCTACCGCCACCGGTAACAAGAACGTCATCGGCGCAGCTCGAGTTCAAGTCGATTTATGGGATCCCGAAAAAGGCTATTACCTCAACGGGACTTATTATGGCGGCAAGAACCTCCTCGCCATTGGCGCAGCAGTTCAGGCACAGTCCGCAGGCGTCGCCGGACAACCGGTAAACAAGGCAACAAGCGCTGACTTCCTCCTCGAAAGAAAGCTTCCGGACAGCAGCGTTATCACATTCGAGAGCGAGTTTGCCAACTACGACCGGCTAGGTGGCTACAGCCCGCACTATACGTCCGACAAGGGAGGGTACGCCCTGGCGAGCTATCTTTTTCCGAAGCCCGTCGGACCCGGCAAATTTGAAATTCTCGGCAAGTACGCCAATGCGCGGTTCAGCAGCGGCGTCACCAAGACCGACATTCCCTACAACCAGAAGACGACTGAATTCAACTTCAACTACGTCATCAAAGATTTCAATGCGCGCATCATGTCCTTCTACCAGAAGACCAACTTCAGCGCCGTAAACAACAACACCTGGCGTATCGGAGTCGGGCTGCAAATCCAGATGTAATCACCCTTTCACACATATGAAGGAGTCGACCTATGAAACGTAGACAATTGTACATAGCCGCCTTGCTCCTGCTGCTCACGACGGCATCCGCGAAAATCATCACGGCCCAAACCACCGGCACGATCAAGGTAGGCATATTGCACTCTCTTTCAGGCACGATGGCCATCAGCGAGACGACGCTGAAGGACACAATCCTGATGATGATCGACCAGCAAAACAAGAAAGGAGGACTGCTCGGCAAGAAACTGGAGGCGGTTGTCGTCGACCCCGCCTCCAATTGGCCTCTCTTCGCCGAAAAGGCGTCGCAGTTACTTGAAAAGGACAAAGTCGCGGTTGTCTTCGGATGCTGGACTTCCGTCTCCAGAAAGTCAGTGCTGCCGGTGTTCGAGAAAGACAACGGCCTGCTCTTTTATCCAGTTCAATACGAGGGTGAAGAATCCTCCAAAAATGTCATCTACACCGGTGCAGCGCCAAACCAACAGGCCATTCCTGCGGTGGACTACCTGATGAAAGATGTTGGCGTGAAGCGATGGGTTCTCGAGGGAACCGATTACGTCTATCCGCGCACGACGAATAAGATTCTCGAAGCTTATCTCCAGCAGAAAGGCGTGAAAGCTGAAGACATTTCGATCAATTACACGCCGTTTGGTTTCTCGGACTGGCAAACGCGCGTCGCCGCGATCAAGAAGTTCGGTTCGGCTGGAAAGAAGACGGCTGTTGTATCGACTATTAACGGCGATGCGAATGTTCCGTTCTACAAGGAACTCGGAAACCAGAAGATCTCCGCTGAAGACATTCCAGTGATTGCATTTTCCGTTGGTGAAGAGGAACTGTCGGGACTCGATGCGAAGCCGCTGGTTGGACATCTGGCCGCCTGGAATTATTTCGAGAGCATCGCTAACCCCGCGAATAAAGCGTTCATCGATCAGTGGCATGCTTACATCAAGAATCCAAAGCGGACGACCAACGATCCGATGGAAGCGCATTACATCGGCTTCAATTTGTGGGTAAAGGCCGTACAAAAAGCCGGCTCCACGGATGTCGAAAAGGTCCTCGCAGCGCTCCCCGGCATCGAAACGCCGAACCTGACGGGAGGAATCGCCAAGGTATTGCCGAATCACCACATCACGAAGCCTGTTTATATCGGCGAGGTGCGGGCGGATGGCCAGTTCAACGTCGTGTGGAAGACTCCGGGCACGGTTCCAGGCGATGCGTGGTCCGATTTTCTACCAGGAAGCAAAGACATCGATGCAGACTGGGTCACATTGAAGTGCGGTAATTACAACAAAGTAACGAAGAAGTGTTCCGGACAAAATTATCAGTAATTCATGATCTCCGTCCCCATGGCGCCGGGTGGCTGTTCGTTCTGCTGCTCGGCCTTTGGAGCGTTCCTTTAATCCATGCGCAATCGCCGGGCGACGCTGCTTTCCTCTCGTCTCTCGGCGAATTGCGCGAGGCTGCGTTTACAGATAAAGAAGCGATCGTCGAACGTCTGAGCAAGACAGGCCACGCGAGTGTCCGCGCGGTTCTGACGGCGTTTTTGGAAGACCGGCTTTTTTTTCGAAACAACGACCAGAAGGTCGTTATCGTCAAATCGACTGAAGGCGATCCACCCACACTTGACCTGATCGATCCTCAATCTTTGAAGGCCATGGGGTCCGGCACCGGCGGACAGTCTTACAAAGATCGGCACGAACAACCGTCTGAGGCGCGTGTTAAGAACGACAGTCGCCCACTTCGGCTTATCCAATCCCGACCCGAGCATCCGATTGGAGGCTGTGCGCGATATGCTGCACTCGCTCGATGAAGGTAATGTGGCGATCTTGCGCGAACGTCTCGGGCAGGAAACAAACTCGACCGTAAAGCAGGAAATTGCAACGGCACTTGCGCTGGCAGCTCTGGATGGATCCGACAAACAAGAACGCCTGACTGCAGTGGCAACGCTGCGCCATAGCGTCGGTCAGGATGCTCGCAACAAGTTGGCCGGTCTTGTGGAAAAATCTCCGGACGGCACATTCGTTGAAAGCGACGAACAACTACGGACCGCTGCGGCGAGCGCCCTGCGCACAATCGACCGCTGGCGCACATTCTATTCCGGCATCCAAACTTTGTTCTTCGGTTTAAGCCTGGGATCGGTGCTGGTTCTGATCGCCATCGGACTTGCAATCACCTTTGGCGTCATGGGCGTGATCAACATGGCTCATGGCGAGTTGATGATGCTCGGCGCCTACACCACTTATGTCGTGCAGGTGGCGATGCCGGGACATCTCGGAATTTCCATTCTGGTCGCCATCCCCGCGGCGTTCATCGTTTCAGGATCGGCCGGCGTTCTCATCGAACGCACAATCATCCGATTTCTTTACGGTCGACCTCTGGAAACGCTGCTCGCCACGTTCGGTCTGAGTTTGATCCTGCAACAACTCGTGCGCTCCATATTCTCCGCGCTGAACAAGTCGGTCGAAACGCCGGGATGGATGAGTGGCACGCTGCAACTGAACGATGCGCTCGCGATCACGTATAACCGGCTTTATATCGTCATTTTCACATTGGTCGTTTTCGGAATTATTCTCGCCGTTCTGAAGCATACCCGGTTGGGTCTGGATATCCGCGCTGTCGCGCAGAACCGCGCGATGGCCGCAGCGATGGGCATCCGCACCGATTGGGTCGACGCGATGACTTTCGGACTGGGTTCAGGCATCGCAGGAGTGGCCGGCGTGGCGCTCAGCCAATTGACGAATGTCGGGCCAAACCTCGGGCAGTCCTACATTATCGATTCTTTCATGGTTGTGGTTTTCGGCGGTGTCGGCAGTCTGTGGGGCTCACTCATTGGCGGCATGTCGCTGGGGATCGTCAATAAGCTTCTGGAACCCTATTCTGGAGCAGTATTGGCGAAGATTTTTGTACTAGTCGCGTTGATTCTGTTTATCCAGGTGAAGCCACGCGGGCTTTTCCCGCAGACCGGGCGCTCGGCGGAGAACTCGTAGTGACGCTCCTGATACATCCTTTACCCAGCACACGCACGGATCGGGCCAGCACTGGGTTCTTGATCGCCGTCGCCGCCGCTGCGATCGTGCTGCCGATCCTCAATCAAATCGTGCCGTCTTCATCCGCGTTTCACATCTCAGCCTACGGACTGACGCTCATTGGCAAATATATGTGTTACGCAATGCTGGCGCTGGCGGTTGACCTGATCTGGGGATATTGCGGCATTTTGAGCCTCGGGCACGCGGCATTCTTTTCGCTCGGCGGGTACGCGATGGGCATGTACCTGATGCGCCAGATCGGCCCTCGCGGCGTCTATGGCGATCCGATCTTGCCCGACTTTATGGTGTTTCTGAACTGGAAGTCGTTGCCGTGGTTCTGGTACGGATTCAACCATTTCTGGTTCGCACTCCTCATGATAGTGCTTGTTCCTGGGGCGCTCGGCCTGGTCTTTGGATGGTTTGCGTTTCGCTCGCGCGTCACCGGTGTCTATTTTTCAATCATCACTCAGGCACTCAGCTATGCTCTGATGCTCGCGTTCTTCCGCAATGACATGGGATTCGGCGGCAACAACGGCTTCACCGATTTCAAAGAGATCATCGGGTTTGATTTGCACTCGGAAAAGACACACGTCGTGCTTCTTGTCATCACCGCCATCGCGCTCGGGGCAAGTTATCTCGCCTGCCGCGCCATCGTGGGTTCCCGCGCGGGACGCGTGATGCGCGCAATCCGTGACGCGGAAAGCCGAACCCGTTTTCTGGGGTATCCGGTCGAATCGTTCAAATTGTGGATTTTCGTGTTTTCAGCAATCGTTTCCGGCATCGCCGGCGCGCTCTATGTGCCTCAGATCGGAATTATCAATCCAAGCGAGTTTGCTCCAATCAATTCCATTGAGATCGTCATCTGGGTCGCTGTCGGAGGGCGCGGCACGCTTTACGGGGCCGCGACAGGCGCGCTGCTGGTGAACTATGCAAAAACTTATTTGACGGGCGCCTTTCCGGAAGTCTGGCTTTATGCACTCGGAGCGTTGTTCGTCCTTGTCACAGTGTTTCTGCCTCGCGGTCTCGCCGGGCTTCTTTCGAGAGATGAAAAAGAAAAATGACCACCGGTGTTCAAGACAAGATTCTCCACCTCGAAAATCTGACCGTCAGTTTCGACGGTTTCAAGGCACTCAACGAACTGACGCTGCACGTCGAACCAGGCGAACTACGGTGTGTTATCGGTCCAAACGGCTCAGGCAAGACAACCATGATGGATGTCATCACGGGAAAAACGCGGCCCGAGTCTGGGAATGCGTGGTTCGCCCGCCGGATCGACCTGCTCGAGCTGTCGGAGCCTGAAATTGCGCAGGCAGGCATTGGACGTAAATTTCAGAAGCCGACTGTTTTCGAGCAACTGACCGTATTCGAGAACCTGGAGCTTGCTCTCGCTGGCCGCAAGTCATTCGTACAGACATTCCTGGCCAGGATGACGGTCACGCAATACAAGAGGATCGAAGAAGTTCTCGAAATCACCGGTCTCGCCGATCAGCGCAGGATGCCCGGACGAATCTTGTCCCACGGCCAGAAGCAATGGCTCGAGATCGGCATGCTCCTGATGCAGGAACCGCAACTTTTGCTGCTCGATGAACCTGTAGCTGGTATGACACCCCACGAGATTGAACGTACCGCAAAACTCCTGCTGTCGCTCGCAGGCACTCATTCCGTGGTGGTGGTGGAGCACGATATGGACTTCGTTCGGTCCATTGCCAAGCGAGTCACCGTGCTTCACGAAGGCCGCGTGCTTGCCGAAGGTGACATGGAGCGCGTACAGAACGACCCCCAGGTCATCGAAGTCTATCTCGGAGCGTAAACTGTGCTGCAGGTCCACTCTTTGAATCAATTTTATGGCGGCAGCCACACATTATGGGACGTCGATCTTAATGTGCCCGCCGGGTCCCGCACGTGCCTGATTGGGCGCAACGGGATGGGTAAAACCACTCTGCTGAAGTGCATCATGGGCTTGCTTCCTGTCAAATCGGGAAGCATTACCTTTGAGGGAATCGACTTGACCAGATTGCCGGTCGAAGCCCGCGCCAGGCTCGGCATCGCGTACGTTCCGCAAGGCCGTGAGATCTTCTCGCATCTAACCGTCGAGGAAAACCTGAGGGTCGGCCTGGGCATACGCAAGAATCGACAACGCAGCATCCCGGATCGGATCTTTGAGATTTTTCCCGTGCTTAAGCGCATGCTGAGGCGCCGTGGCGGCGACCTTTCGGGAGGACAACAGCAACAGCTGGCGATCGGCCGTGCATTGGTGCTCGAACCGAAGCTGTTGATTCTGGATGAGCCGACCGAAGGAATCCAACCCAACATCGTTCATGAAATCGGCGATATCGTACTAAGACTCAACCAGGAAGCCGGGCTTACAGTTCTACTGGTGGAACAAAAGCTGCCGTTCACACGCCGCGTCGCCAGCGAGTTCTGTATTCTCGATAACGGCCGCAGGGTCGCCGCTGGAGCAATCGGCGAACTGACCGATCAGGCTGTCCGGACACACCTCAGCGTTTAACTTGTCTCACGCATCTCCATCGGAAATGTAGCTTGCTCCTGAATGAACACCACAAGAATGTAAGTTCAGAAACCCGCTCCCTGCTCCACGCGATCCATACCACATTGAATTCATAGACAAAGAGCCCGATAGGAATGATGGCAGTTCCATTGCACAAGTGCTGTGACCGGCCAGAGCCGGCCGGTGAGAACGACTCATGATGAGGTTTTTATGACATACGTGTTACTGGTAATTACTTTCCTTTTTGCCGGAATAAACGCTTTTGCAGACGACCATGTACAATTGCGCCGCGCTGGGCTGGCGGAATACGAAAAGGGCCATTACACGCAAGCCGAAGCACTGATTCGTAAGGCACTGAACTGGGCTCAGGGAACCACAGATGAATACTGCTGTCGCTCTGAATTACTCTGCATTGGGAGATATCAGTCAGGCGCAAACACGCTTGCCTGAAGCCGAGCAAGCCTATCGAAAAGCAATTTCGATTCTGTCTGGACAAACCGCAACATTATCGCGCGCTGGCAATCGTATGGAGAAATCTGGCGTCCTCGTTGACCTCGCAAAATCGCTGCGACGATGCATCGAGCGCCCTCGCAGAGGGGCGAAAGCTGCTTGCTAAAAACAAGCTGGACGACGCCCAGTTGAACGCTGAAATTCTCAACATCCTTGGAGTTATTCAGTACCGCCAGGGCAAATTGAACAAAGCTGAAAGTTCCTTTCTTCGTGCGGCCGAAGTGCGTTTTGTACCTACTGCCCTCACCGATGTGGATCTCGGGGAAATCCTGAACAATCTCGGATACGTTTACCAGGCGAAACGGGAATATGCCAAAGCGGAAGATGCGTACAAGCAATCACTGCAAGTCACGGAAAATCGATTCGGCTCCTCACACTTCCGTCTGGCAGCGCCCCTGAATAATCTCGCTTCGGTGTATTCGGACATCGGAAATTACAGCGCTGCGGAACAGAATTTCCAACGAAGCCTGGCCATTCTGGAACAGGCAGAGGCGCCGTTTAACGACCCGTTCTTGATGCACACGCTCTACGGCCTCGGAAAGATGTACATTCGCGAGCACGACGAAGTACGGTCCAACGAGCCTCTCGCACGCGCCGCGGAAATCGCGCGAAGACTCAACGTTCGGGGCGAGATGCCCGAGGCGCTGGACGTGCTGGACACGTACTCCAGAGTCCTTTCTCACCTTTCGAATAGTCAGGAAGCAGAACGGGTGCAGAGGGAGGCAAAACGGATGCGGGCAACCTTGGCCTTCACCGTATCAGCGCCAGGTACGCATTAGCTAGTGTATCGTCCCCGAAATAGCCTTTGGATCGGCCCTGCTCGGATTGTGGTTCCTTGGTTCGGGTCGATTCGTTTTTTTTCGAACTTTTCAACCTTCCGCCGTCTGAAGAGCCAAAATTCGTCCGATGTTGATCAAATTATCGGCAATCACGCCCAATCGAACCCATCGTTTCATACCATCATCGCCGCGATATCGACATCGATTCAGACCATGCCGTCGTTTGAGCACACTGATCCGGCCTTCGCAGCCGGTTCGCCATGCTTGTCCCTGACGGAACCATCGCGTCTTTTGTAGGCGCCGACGTTCAGCGCTCTTGGTTGATCGATTCGGCATCGACACGCGTTTGACGCCCATTTTGTAGGCCACCTTTTCGTTCGCTTCGGAATAGAAGCCGGCATCGGCGGCGGCGAGATGGGGCACACGGCCCAGCTTTTGTTGATGCACCTCAATGGATTTGATGAACAGTGTCGAGTCGGCAGGCCGCTGATCACAGACTTCGTAATCGGTGATGATCTGATTTTCCGCTTCCTGGATCTTGATCAGTCTGCCGAACTCGGTTGGCTTCGATGATTTGCCTTTTCGAATGATTTGCGTTGCGGTCTCAAACAGGCTGACGAGTTTGTTGGATGCGTGCAGGTCATTCTTGAATAGACTGGCCTTGGTCTGACGCATCACTTGCCGAACCAGCGGCGTCATTCTCTCCAGCTCTGCGCGCAATGCTTGCAGCCGCAGTCGATCGATAGCCTTTATCGATTTCTTGACGCCCTTCTTCACTTCATCGGCGATCCGCTTGGCCTGTGCCACAACCTGGCCGGTTGCATTCAACAATCGTTTGTAACAGGTCACCAATTTTTCTTTGGTTTTTTGTTGCCTTTTTGCTGGCTAATTCGCGCGATCTCCAGGAGGCGACGCCCCACACTTCTCATGCGGTCTCGTACCTGTTCACCGGTCTTGCCGGCAATCTCGACAATCCGCTTCATTGTTCGCGTCAGCACCGAACGCCATCACCCAGAAGACTGCTGTCGGTGGGATAGTGAATGTTGGTTTCCGTCACCGTCGTGTCCACGCGCATCTTTCGCCCTTCCACAACTTTCTTTTCTCGCGCGATTCCCACGATTCGGTCTTGCACTTTCTGAAACACCTCAGGTCCTAACATGCATCCGATTCGGGCCAGTGTTTTGGCATCAGGAACTTTTTCGGCACCGATCCGTGTGAACATTCGATAGACCAGATTGGCGCGGACTTCGCGTTCCAAAACATCAAAGCTCCAGTTCCTCATGTGCTTCAACGCGAGCATCCGCAGCGCGACCTCCGCGGGTGTGCCTTTCCGTCCTCTCGTGCCGCTTTGCGGTCGGCGCGGCGTAGCGCCGCGTACACGGACTCGATCAACTCTTCGTCATCCAGAATCTCGTCGGCGATCTTCATCCAAGGTTCCCAGCAATCATCGATGTTGTCGCGGATGAATCCTTCGCCCAACTGACGCTGATGGTACTTCCGTTCAACAGTGTCTAGTTATTTGCGGGAAACTACACTAGGTTGATCGTCCGGATTGCGGGCCATTCCCCCGGAGGTGCTGTACCGGAACGGAGTGGCCCCACGCAATCTCCTCGGCCGCGATGCCGAGAGCGGCCGCCAGTTTCTGCCGCTGTGACGGGCTGGCCGTGTAGTTGCCGTCCAAGATTGCTTTAACCAGCTTTGCATCCAATCCTGAGGTTTTCACGAGCTCTTCGACGCTGGTTCCCTTCTCTTCAAGGCAGACCGCAAGAGGTTTCATGGTAATTCGATGTTAACACGAGCACATTGAACGAACGTCACCCCGTACCGTTTCCACTATTAACCTTGGATTCGGTTCGGCGTTCGATCTCATGCTGAATGTCATCGATGACTTCGGTGCGCTCCCGCGACTGAAGCTGTTCCCGCATGCGGCGCAAAGCGACGCCCACAACGTCACGATGGTGGAGCTTGGCGCCGGTGTATTTTTCGCTGACTTCGAGCCAGAGCTCATGGACCAGATCGATATCTTCGGGCCATAGCCGCGGCGGATGGGGGCCCAGGTTCACGTAGGTCGACGGTCGATCGTGGGTGATGATTTCGAGCGAGAACGGGTGCCGGGGTTCCGGCAGCCTTTCCCAGGCCTGGCCGATCTTTCTGGCCAGTTCTTCAGAATCCATTCTGGCCGAAACTCCGGTCACCAGACGAGACGCTTGCAGCTTCGCCGCGGTTTGAACCATGGCGTCAAAAGGATCCACCGCGGGCACGACGAGAAGATCCACGGCTTTGCCCTGCTTTTCAGCAATGGATACGACCCGCGTGAATAACTCGCCCTCATCGTCAGTAAAAAGCTGGCTCTCTGCCAGATCGTATTCTCCGGCGCCGGTCGAAATATTGCGCACGGTCATGACGACGATGTCGTGGCGCCTCATGTTGGTTTTTTCCAGGACGCTCTCCAGGTGTTCCATGCGGTTGTAATTGCGTACTGCTGCAAGAATGCAGCCTGGCCTGGCGTGAATGCCCGTCATGTTGACGCTGATGTCGGGACGGATATCCAGATTGAATTGCTCCAGCCCCTGCTTGCTTCCGTGACGCGTTTTCGCATTGTAGCGGACCGAAATCGTGAACACGATGAAGAGAAAGGCCGTAAATCCGACACCAAAATAGGTCGCAATCTCTTTGGTAAACAGGTTTGCAATCGCGACGAAAAAGAGGACTGCCGTGGTGAAGAGCAGACCAACAGGAATTTCCCGATTGGCGATAGTGATGTTCAGAGGAGTCTTATATTCCTGGTCGTGGCGCTTGAATCTCAATACCAGGACGCCTAGAGCCTTCATAAAGAAGCTCCAGACAACTCCGAACGCATACGCCTCGCCAAGCAGATTGACATTGCCACGGCTGGCGATGATCGTCACTACTTGAAGACCGACGATTGTGTTGATCAGCCTGTAAGAAGTTCCGAATTTCCGGTGCGGTTTGCGAAACCAGGGGACGAGAACGCCATCTTCCGCCAGCCTGTTAAGGACGCCATTTGCGCCGATGATCGAGGTATTGACCGCGCCGGAAAGGATCAGTACGCCGACGAACACGACGAAGATATGAAAAGCAAGACGCAACAATTGAGGACCGATCAGGTGGTTCGTCAGCCCGCCGAGAAGGTTCTGTACGTATTCGGGACGGATCGAATCGGGAATGATCATGCCCGCCATCAATGTGATCACGCCTGTGCAGATGACCGCATAACCACACACGATATTTGCGGCGAGTTTGAGCCTTTGTAGTTTGGGCGCCTCGATCTCTCGATAAACCTGAGCAAGAGTCTCGAACCCACTCATCGCGAGGACCGAATGGCCGAACGCGATGATGACCACAACCATAGGCATCTGGATCCACCGGGTACCCGCAAGCCAGCCCAGATCGGCAGTCGGATTGGCAAATTGCAGATTGGAAGGGAGTGGCAGCGGGGGTATCTGTGCGGGTCCCCGCTTCAACAGGGTCAGGCCGCACCAGACCAGAAACATCACGACCATCACGGTTGTGATCTGCATGATGCGAAGAGCCTTGGTACTCGATTCGTGAACCCCTTTGACGTTCGTCCACCAGAAATATGCCGTCGCAGCGACGCCGAAAGCGGCGGAGAACTCAAACCGCGGAACCGGCGATCCCGGCATGCAACATCTGTGATATTTCGTTGATCACGCCTGCCAGATATTGGCCGGCGCTGACCACACTAATCGGTCCCGTCAGGATGTAATCGAAGATAAGAGCGGAAACGGAGAGCCGCGCCAGGAACGGTCCCATCGCGTCGCGGACGACGACATAAACACCGCCGCGCACGTACATGCTGCAGCTTTCCAGATAGACGGAACGAACGGCAAAGCTGAACAACATAACTGCGAGGATGAACCATGGCGCGCTTTTACCGATCGTGTTCTCGGCAATACCGCCGGCGTAAAACGCGGACGAAGCCAGATCGCTCAGGACGATCGCGGCTCCGCGCCAGAAGGAGATAAACGAGAGCATCACCGTGCTCGCAACGACGACCCGGGTCATGGGCGCCGCTTGATTGTTGGCCAAGTCGCGATCCTCCGAATTACAGGAAGTCTACAGAATCACTATTAAATGACAATACAAAACTAAGCATTTACTTATCCAGGGGCGGCGCCTGCGGCGACGATGCAAATTCCCGGGTTATTCTTTTGTGGTGAAACTAATTCAATGCATCATCCAACCGTACAAACTCGACGACGTCATCGAAGCGCTCCAGAAGGTGGCGCCAGGCATGACGCTGTCGGAAGCAAAGGGGCATGGGCACCAAAGAGGCCAGTCGATGCTCTACCGCGGGCACGAATACCAAGTCACGCTGTTGCCGAAGGTTATGATCGAGCTGGTCGCGGAAGACAACCGCGTGGACGACATCGTAAAGGTCGTGATCGAGAAAGCCTGGAGCGGACATATTGGCGATGGCCGGATATTCATCGTTCCGGTTGAAGCGAACTATCACATCCGGACGGGATTCATGGAACTCGACTGAAGCGGCTTATTTCCCGGCTCCGGCCATTAAGACAAAATTGTATCTTTCTTAGGACATAATTGTCGTTACATTACGAAAAAGTTGTCTTGACATTGCGAAACAATTAGCTTACAAATCTCCTCACGCGGCACAAAGAAGTGCGCCCGAGTTGACACCGAAGTCTTCAATTCCGTCGTAGGGATTGGAGGCTTTTTTATTTTATAGCCCGGACAAAGAAGTCCATGGACTGCCTGGCGGCGAGTTCATGGGCTTTTTTTGTTGCTCCGAATTTTAGAAGTACAGTGAGGACAAAATGAAAAAACTCTCTCTCTCAGCGAAGATGAAACGATTGCGCAGCCGGCTGCGCGACCCCGAGTGGCGCAGATACGGAACGATTTTACTAACTGGAAAGCTTATGGGACTTGCCGTGTTGCTCACGGCATTTGTGTTCATGAATCCCGGTCTGTTCGGTTTTGCCGCGCACGCGCAAGCTGCTGCCGATCCGGTGCTCAAGGGTAACGACATTGTCAACCCCATCAACACCGTCTGGACATTAGTCGCGGCATTTCTCGTTTTTGGCATGCAGGTCGGATTCACGATGCTGGAAGCGGGATTTTGCCGGTCGCGTGAAACCGTCAATGTTCTGATGGAATGCATTGTCGACACGTGCCTCTGCGGCATTCTGTTTTACGCCTGGGGCTTCGCCTTCATGTTCAGCCATGGCAATGGCTTCATCGGTTATCACTGGTTTTTCCTGAAAGACGCGCCGGCAACCTACGAAACTACAGGCGTCGCCTTCCTGGCAGTGTGGATTTTCCAGTTCGCCTTTGCCGATACCTGCTCGACCATCACATCAGGTTCGATGATCGGCCGCACGGCATTTGTCGGTGATCTTCTTTACAGCGTCGCCGTCACCGGTTTCATCTATCCCATCATCGGTCACTGGACGTGGGGTCCGGACGGTTTCCTGGCAACGATGGGAAGCGCGGGCAACTGGCTCCCATGGGTCGGCACAAGCTTCCACGATTTTGCCGGTTCGACCGTCGTGCATACGATCGGCGGATTCATTTCATTAGCCGGAGCCATTGTGCTGGGTCCCCGCCTCGGGCGCAGATTCAAGCGTGACGGCGGTGGTCCGATGATGCCGCACGACCTGACGATTGCTGCCTCGGGCGGCCTCCTGCTGTGGTTCGGCTGGTACGGTTTCAACCCCGGCAGTACACTCTCCGCGATGGACTTCGTCGGCATCGGCCGCGTCGCGACGAATACCACACTGGCCGCCTGCGCGGCCGCATTCACGGCAATGACTGCCGCCTACGCCATGAGTAAGAAGTGGGACATCAGTTACACGGTGAACGGCTTCCTCGCCGGCCTGGTCGCCATTACTTGCCCCTGCTATTGGGTGAGTCCCACGGGGTCCATCCTCCTTGGAGGAGTCGCTGGTTTTGTCGTCGTAGCGGGCGTGGAACTTCTCGAATACCTGCGCATCGACGATCCAATCGGCGCCTGGCCGGTACATGGGTTGTGCGGCGTATGGGGCACCCTTTCTCTCGGATTCTTTGCCGCAGGGAAATATGGAGCGACCGGACCGTTCGGTCCAGATAACAGTGCGCCGCTGACAGGTCTCTTGTACGGCGGCGGCACCCAACTCCTGGTCGCCCAGGCGATCGGAAGCGCTGTCACGACCGTCGCGACTTTCTCGGTCGCCCTGGTGGTCATGCTCGCGGTCAATGCGTTTGGTCTTCTGCGCCTTGATGCGGAGGGTGAAGGCTATGGAATGGATCTTACGGAACATGGAATTCCTGCCTATCCGGAATACGTCATCTCTGCTGCAGGTAGACCCAGTGGGATGATTCATTTCGATGGATCCGTTGCAGGCGTTGCGGAGCCCGTTGGAAAAACAGCCCGCTAGAACTTGACTGGATCACCTATCAACGTCCGGCCCGGTCTTAACCACCGAGCCGGACACTTCCCAAGGAAACAACCATGAAACTGCTGAAGTGTATCGTTCGCCCGGAAAAGCTCGAAGAAGTCAAAGATGCGCTGACAAAGTCCAACGTGACCGGCATGACAATCACGGAGGTCCGAGGTCACGGCAGACAAAAGGGACACAAAGCCGTGTATCGCGGAACGGAGTACAGCGTCACGCTACTTCCGAAAGTAATGATAGAACTCGTCGTACCCGACGACCGGTCCAGTGAAATCCTCAAGACCATCATTACGACAGCCCGCACCGGAGAAATCGGCGATGGACGCGTTTTCGTCATGAATGTGGAGCAGGGCTACAACGTGCGCACCGGTGAGCTCGACGTCCTATAGCTGAGCGCCCAATGATCAAGCAGTTCTGCGACATTAGCACTACTGTGTTCAGGCTGCGGATGCAATTGCGATTCGGCCGCCTTTCCCGGGGCGCGCCGCTCCGCATTTTGCGGCTCGAATGGCGCACCGGCCATGTGAACTGTGACTGGATTGCGCGTCCGCATGACGCCTGGGACGAAGACCTGCGGCCGAACGTCGGCAAAACGAACGCGTCATTGCAGGCATTGGAAGACGCAATCCTGGTTCGCAACTTGTTGTTTTCGACGTTGAAGGGTATTTCGATCGCAACGCTTCGCGCCTATCGGGAAAATGACGACGGTTCGTTCGAGCTGATCATTACCGGCACAGTAACCCGGTCCGAGCGATTTCTGTACCGCGTCCAGTCCCTCGTGATGCGGGCCAAACTGTGCGGATTTCAGTTTCTTTTGAACGAAGGAGACCTGATGGCATTTCAAACGGACGACGCATCATACGGGCGCGCGCCAATTATTTTGAAATGAACTGACAATACTTTCTTTACACATTTGTAGTACGGCCAGACAAAAATGTATGGACAACCGCCCTTGGTTTCTTTTATAAAGGCGGCTGTTCGACACAACGAAGTGCCGATGCGGAGAGACATCGAAAGTCTTCGACCCCAGAGGGGTTGAGGACTTTTTTGTTTTTGGGTCAAACGTGTCTCTCCCGGACAACGCTGTCCTTTTGGATTTCAGACAACCAGAAAATCAAAAGGAGTACGAAATGTCATCTAACGAAAAACCAACCACGAGGGCGACATTAGGTCTCGGCGGTTTGACGATAAACGCAATGGCGCTGATCGCGCCTGGCGCTTTCCTGTGGCTTACCTATTTCATTCAGTCTTCGTACGGCGCGCCAATGGCAGCTCAAGGTATGTGGTTTGGTATTTTCGCGGCGTTGCTGCTCTGCCTGGCCACAGCTATTGCGTACGCAGAACTTTCAAAACTATACCCCGGTGCGGGATCTTCTTATTTCTTCGCCGAACAAGCATTCCTCAGCAAAACAAAGGCATACAAATTCGCGCGAGTCGCTAAGTTCATGGTCGGCTGGGCCAGTCATCTCTATTACTGGGTATATCCCGGATTGATGGTAGGCGTGACCGCATTGGTCGTTGGCTATATGGTTGGACAAATCTGGCCCGACTCCTTCAACGCGGCCATTCCCAGCCCATTGTTCATGATTGTGTTTTGTCCGCTCTTTGCCTTTGGCGTCGCCTACATTTGTTTCCGCGGTGTCAGTGGCACGACTGCTGTGAACACCGCAATCAACGTCATCCAGATCACAGCGCTCGTGGTTTTCTCGGTAATCGCCGTAGGCTACCGCTTGAACCATCCGCAGGGATCTGTGGGCATCACGCTGGATCCTAACGGGTCTCCGATCACAAAAGTCATTGCGACAGACAAAGACGGAAAACCTGTGAAAGACGCGCAGGGCAATTTTGTTATTGCCAAGGGCCCGGACGGCAAGGAACAGGATTTTATCGTCGATTATTCAATGCCGCTTCAAAAGGGCCCCTCGCCTGACGACCCGAAAGTGATGGTAGACACCTTCCAGTATCATGCCACTGCCGCGTCGGTGGTGGCGCCACACAATTTCAATTACATGTTCATTCAGGCCTGTATTGCGATTTTGATTCTTGTCGGTTTCGAGTCCGTCACCTCGATGGGCGAGGAAGCCAAGAACGCAAAGCGCGATATTCCGAAGGCCGTCATCCTTTCACTTTTAATCCAGGGCTTAGTCTGCTATTTGATCGAGTATTTTGCCGCGAATTACTTCATGCACAATGGATACCAGACCTCGAACGCGCTTGGATCAGCCGCACCCATTGGCGACATGATGATCATCGTCGGCACGTGGCTGTTCGGCAGTGCTGCCGCAGGCAAAGCTTTCATGCTGGTTCAGGCGTTTACCGTGTTCCTCGCATTGATCGGTACAACACTGTCGTGCATGAGCACTGGCGCGCGCGTTACTTACGCCATGGGACGAGATGAAGAGGTGCCCGAGCATTTTGGCCTGTTGCACGGCGATAAGCTGACGCCCCATCGGGCGATCTGGACCCTGGCCACCATTTCAGCAGTGATAGCAATTCTGACCATCCTGTTCAATTTCGCGGGTCCTGGCGCTCAAGCCGACGACACCATCAAAGGGCTGCCGCATAACGTGTGGTACAGCTTTGGGCTTTGGGGCCATGATTTCGCCGCAAAGGTTCCACAGAGCTCTGTTGTGATCACGCTGGTCAGCAACTTCGGAACGTTCATGCTGTATATGATGACGTGCATCGTTGCCATCGTCGCTTTCCGCGAACACCATACCTTCAACGGATTCAAGCACATGTTCATTCCGATTTTCGGAGTTGCCGCGAATCTGATGTGCATGTTGTTCTACCTGATCGGGCCGTTCATGGTGAACGGCATGAGCTGGCACGAGCCTTATGTCGCTCTGGCGATTTGCGCGATCTGGGGCATATACGGTTTGATCTATTTCAAGAGCGCGAGTTCGAAGAAAGGCAAAGAGATTTACGTCTCCGCGCCTCAAAAGGTCAAAGTGTAGCGACCCTTGGAACGGACACCGGATTCTGAAGTATCAGAATTCGGTGTCTGTCCCCGGAATACCAGAAAGACATACAATAGGCTTTTGAAGTTAACATTCGCCGAGCTCTCGTCAACTGGGCCGGTCCGTCACCACAATGAGGATTCCATCGGGTTCTGGGAACCTGATAGTGAGGAAGACCGCCTTATTATCGGTTCCATCGCTGCGGTCGCCGACGGAGTCGGAGGATTGAGCTCGGGCGAGATCGCCAGCAGGATGGCCATCGACATCGCACTGAATACCTTCAAAAGCACTGCACGAGGCGCGAAACCCAGCCAGATCCTCGAACATATCTTTAAGGAAGCCAACCTCGACATCTATAACTTTGGCGTCGAATCCGAACAGCGGCGCATGGGCACGACCCTGTCCGCCTGTATTTTCCGCAACAAAGAAGCGCATATCGGACACGTTGGTGACTCACGCGTGTACCTGGTCCGCAATGGCCAGGCCAAGAAACTCACCGCCGACCATACCTATGTGGAAATGCAGCGAAAACTCGGGCTGATTTCTCAGGAAGAAGCGATGTCAAGCGAACTCCGTTCCGTCCTGACGCGTTCTCTCGGCCAGAATCCTATAGTGCAGGTCGACTTCGCCAAGTCTCCCCTTCAGAATCGCGACAGCGTGCTTCTCTGCTCGGACGGTTTGCACTCGCTCTTCATGGAGCATGAGATCGCAGACGTCGTGCGGCGTATGGAACCCGCAGCTGCCTGCGAATACTTTATAACCACAGCGGAAAACCGCGGCGCAGAGGACAATATTTCGGTCCAGATCGTACGTGTCGAAGAAGTCCGCCAAACGGCCTTTTATCGTGGGCTGTCGGCGCTTTATCCAGATAAGAAAGCGGAGACCTCGGACCAGGTGACGACCGAAATCGAGGCGGGTCAGGTGCTCGACGATCGCTTTGAAATTGTCGAGCCGATCCATCGCAGCGCGATGAGCACCGTGTTCAAAGCGCTGGACCGCAAAACAGAGCATTTCGTCGCATTGAAAGTTCCATTGATGAATCTCGAAGCCGACCCTGCGTTTTATTCCCGCTTCGAGCGCGAAGAGGAAATCGGGAAAGCCCTGGATCATCCGGGCATCTTGAAAATCATCCCTGTTGAACAGAAGAGCCGGCCCTACATTGTCATGGAATTTGTGAAGGGCCAGACACTCGAACGGCTGATGCAGACAGTCGGGATACTGCCGATTGCCGACACCTTGAAAATTGCCAGCCGCCTGTGCGACGCGCTGGAATACATGCATCACCACGGCGTGATCCACCGCGACATGAAACCCGCCAACGTCATGCTTTGCGATGACGGGACGCTCCGCATTATGGATTTCGGCATTGCGAAGACCGAAGCCATGCGAAGAATCACATTTGGCGGCTTCTCGCCCACGATGGGTACCCCGGACTATATGGCCCCCGAGCAGATTAAAGGGAAACGGGGCGATCAGCGGACCGACATCTACAGCATGGGCGCCATCCTCTACGAAATGCTGACGGGGCAGGTGCCATTCCAGGGCCCGAACGTGTATGCGGTCATGAACGCGCGACTGGTGGGAGATCCTCCTGCGCCGCGCGGCATCAATTCTGACATTTCGCCGCAGGTTGAAGAGATCGTCCTCCATGCGATGGAGCGCGATCCGTTCAAACGTTATGCGTCAGCTGCGGCGATGAAAGCCGAGCTTGATGGCCCGGAAACCGTCCACCTCACGCACCGCCATCAGCGGCTGCGGCGGGCAAAGCCCTGGAAAAGAAAGTTGCGCCAGATGCGCAAGTACGTGATTACGGGTCTGATCCCGATCATCATGTTCTTCGTCTTATGGTTCGTTTTGAGCCGGCAGGGTCACCACTAGCATTTGAAAGCGGAAGATAAGCCACGGATTGAACGGATTAAACGGATGGGCGCACTCACAGACCGTTCAATGCGCCATCCGTTTAATCCGTTCAATCCGTGGCTTATCCCCTTGTGATACTCCTCACTTCGGCAGTCGGAAGCGATAACCGATCCAGGGCTCGGTCAGCAGATACTTCGGATTTGAAGGATTTTTCTCGATCTTTTTGCGAAGCTGGTTGATGAACACCCTTAAATGCTCGACTTCCCCGCTTTGCTCGTCGCTACCCCATACCGATTGCAGCAGTTTCGTATGGGGAATAGGCACATTGGCGTGTGCGACCATGTATTGCAACAGTTCGAATTCCTTGGGCGTCAGACGGGCTTCCCGATTCCCGACATAAACCCGCCTCAGGTTAAAATTGATCTCAACATTGTCGAATCGTACCACCTGCATCTCTTCTGAAAACTTCGTCGAGCGCCGCAGCGCCGAGCGCACACGCGCCAGCAACTCGGGAGAGCTGAAGGGTTTTGTCACATAGTCATCGGCTCCAGCATCGAGCGCCTCGATCTTGTCGGCCTCCGAGTCGCGGACGGTCAACATGATGATCGGAACGGTTGAGGTAGAGCGGATTGTGCGGCAGGTCTCCACACCGTTCATACCCGGCATATTCATGTCGAGAATGATCAGAGCTGGTTTTTCTTCCCGGAATCGTTCGATGGCTTCTTCGCCGTTTCGCGCATCGGTCGCTTCATAACCGTGCTCGATGAGCGTCGTGCGCAGCACCCGCCGGAGTTGAGGATCGTCATCGACTACCAAAATTGTTGCAGCATTCATAACTTATGTTTGACGGGCCGGGATTCTGACGACGAAGTCCGTCCCCGATTCATTGCTCTGTTCAAGAGAAATATCGCCACCGTGTGCTTGCAGAATCTGCCTCGCGACCGGTAATCCCATTCCCGTCCCCGCGACCTGATGTCGCACATTCTGGCCGCGGTAAAACTTCTCGAAAATCCGCGACTTTTCGGATTCAGATAGTGGATCCGCCTGGTTGCGCACAGAGATAATAAATTCATTTCCAGCCGCTCGCGCAGAAACCTGGATTGCTGTCTCGCGTACTGAGTACTTCAGTGCGTTGTCGACAAGCTGGCGGAGGGCAAGTTGAATAAGATCCCTATCCACGAAAACGTCAGGCAGATCGGGCGCAATCGCTACATCAATACGACGGCCGTCCCGCTGTACCTCCATTTCCGCTAGAACATTGTCAATCAATGTGCCGAGGGAAAGCCACTGCCGGTTGATATGAATGTCGCCTGCTTCGATCCGGGCAATGTGAGTAGCCTCGGTTACCAGGCGCCCAAGGCGTTCCGCCTCCTGGTCGACGATCATCGTGAACTCATGCCGGGCGCCGCTGGATAAGTTCGAACCTAACAATGCCGTGGTTGCCGCCCGGATCGTCGTCAGGGGCGTCTTGAATTCGTGAGCAAGGCCGTCCAGCAATGTTGATTTGAATTCCTGACTCTGGCGGGCTGCTTGCGATCGCGTAACCATTTCTCGGCTTCTGGCATTTTCCAGAGCGATGGCCACGAGATTTAACAGTGCCTGCAAGGCTGTGTTGCCGAAGCCGCCGCCTTGAATTGCAATGCTGCCCGTACTTTGACCGCCCAGGCGGATTGCTGCAAATAGGGTGTCCGTCGCATCGTCTCTGGACTGCGAACCTGTAACCGCTGCATGCTTCAGCCTTCCCTCGAACCCAAGAATACCGTCCGATCCTCCGTAATATACCGCGCCGCTCCGGGAATCGTAGATAGCAACTGCGGGAATCGCGCAAATGCGCACGAGTTCCCGCGCCACCTGCTCGCCAATCGGCTGGCCTCCGTCCATCAACATGATAGAGCGGCTTAGAGAATAAAGCCGTTCCATCTCCAGACTGCGCCGCCGCCCCCGGCGTGAGAGATCACTGGCAATGATAGAGCTGATCAGAAATGCGAACAGCGCGACCCAATTCTCAGGATCGGAAATGGTCCACGTTCCTAACGGCGGGAGAAAGTAATAGTTAAAACAAAATGTAGCGACGATAGATGCAACGATCGATTCAGCCATGCCCGCCGACGCGGCAATCAGAAGAATCGTGATCAGGTAGCCAAATCCGACTGTCGTCGCATTGACACCAGCAATCGACTTGAATACCACCGTCACCAGAAATACGGCGAAAAGCGCGGCAGGCAACCGGACCTTTCGCGAAAACCTCATCGGCATCGCTGTAGGATACACGCGACCTATGACGTTTTGCTGTTGTGGTTTATGCTGGATCGAACCTGGTTGAACGTTCCGGGGAGAAATTCATGAAACTGATCACGGCCATCATTCGCCATGAAAAAATCGAGGAAGTCAAAGACGCTTTGATCAAAATCAAGGTGATGGGAATGACGGTACGCGAGGTCCGCGGTCACGGCAGGCAGAAGGGACATAAGGCCGTTTACCACGGGGCGGAATACAGCCTGACTCTCCTCCCAAAGGCGATGCTGGAAACAGTCGTTCCCGACGAAATTGCCGATCAGGTGGTAACGACGATCATCGCCATGGCACGCACCGGGGAGATTGGCGATGGGCGCGTCTTCGTCTATCCGGTCGAACAAAGTTACAACGTTCGTACGGGTGAACGCGACGTGACCTAAGGAGATTCGAACCGGGTGTGCTTTCCTTACTGGAGCATCGTTCCCTTCGTTGCGATGCTGCTGTCGATCGCGATCTTCCCCGCCGTCGTCCCGCGCTGGTGGGCCAGCAACTCCAATAAAATACTGATCAGTGTCATTGCGTCCCTGCCGGTGCTCGCCATTGTCCTGGAGTGCAATCCGCGCTTGCTGACGCAGTCGCTCCTGGATTACTTCTCCTTCGTAACTCTGATTGCCAGCCTGTTTGTCATATCGAGCGGAATTTACATAAAAGGCGAATTTGCCGGAACGCCCCTCGAAAATACATTGTTTCTCGCCGCAGGGGCACTGCTTGCAAATGTAATCGGCACAACGGGCGCCTCCATATTATTAGTCCGACCTTATATTCGAGCCAATCACGCGCGACGCCATAAAGCCCATCTGGTGGTCTTCTTCATATTCCTTGTCAGCAACATCGGCGGACTGCT
Organism: uncultured Acidobacteriota bacterium; assembly: GCA_963738025.1. Classification (GTDB taxonomy): domain Bacteria; phylum Acidobacteriota; class Terriglobia; order 20CM-2-55-15; family 20CM-2-55-15; genus 20CM-2-55-15. The sequence continues at coordinate 360,758 of CAVTWA010000031.1, forward strand.
TATACCTCTCGGCAATCCTCCTTTCTTTGGATTTTTGCGCGGAATTCCTTTTCTCTGGACCGTCAGCCTGATGCCACAGTGGCTCCTGGCGGTGGTTGTTCTCCTGATTGTGTTCAATGTGTTCGACCAATATTTCTTTCTGCGGGAAGAAAAGGCCACCCATGGACATCTGATCGAAGAGATCCAGCCGAGGCGGCGCCTGGAAGTCCGTGGTTTGATCAACCTTGTTTACTTAATGGGCGTCATGGCCGCGGCCATGCTCAGCGGCTATCTGGGATGGGCGAGGGGCATCCAGGAAACGATCATGCTGGTAATGTCGGCGCTCTCGTGGTACACGACTCCGCGCGCGCTGCATCTGGCAAACCAGTTCAGCTTTCATCCGATTTCCGAGGTAGCCGCTCTATTTCTGGGCATTTTCGTAACGATGATTCCTGCGCTTGAAATACTTCACGCTCACGCCCCGGCGATGAACCTGAGAGAACCGTGGCAGTTCTTCTGGATTTCCGGCGGCCTGTCCAGTTTTCTGGATAACGCGCCGGCCTACATCACATTTACCGCGATGGCTTCGGGGCTGACCGGCGGAACCGTCGAAAATTTTGGCGCATTGTTGCGCTCCGGATTGGGCCAGGCTTTGCTCGCGGCGGTCTCATGCGGAACGGTTTTCATGGGCGCAGTTACCTATATCGGCAATGGCCCGAATTTCATGGTGAAAAGTATCGCGGAGCATCACGGCGTCAAAATGCCATCGTTTACAGGTTACATGCTGTACTCCGTCGCCATCCTCATTCCATTGTTTATCATTGAAACAATGATGTTCTTCAGACATTAGGGAGGTCCAATGCAAGACCAGATCACAGCGAAGGCTGTCGAGACACTGAATAAAATCCTCGAAATGGAACTGGCAGGCACCATTCACTACACGCACTATTCGTTTATGGTCTACGGCTACAATCGAATTCCGATTGTCAGCTGGCTGGAAAAACAGGCCACGGAATCCATGGCACATGCCCGCGCCGCGGGCGAATTGGTGACGCAGCTCGGCGCCCATCCTTCCCTGGCAATCGGCCCGTTACTGGAAACTCACAAGCACGACATTGGCGACATCTTGCGGGAATCGTTGGCGCACGAGAAGAAAACGCTCGTCGAGTACGAAAAGCTGCTCGGACTGGTGCAGGGCGAGGACGTCATGCTCGAAGAATACGCGCGCGAACACATTTACCTCGAGCGATTACACATTGGTGAAGTCGACAAAATGTTGCGAAAACCAGGAGATATTGAGAGCGTCGAAAAGGCAACGAAGAAGTAATTCGGGGACGGTTGCCTGAATCACCTGAATTCGAAGTGAGAATTAGGCGATTTAGGCAACCGTCCCCGAATTACCTCAATGGTAAAATCTCCTGCGCGATATGAAAAAATTTTTTATTGGTCTTATCCTCGCAACACTCGGTACTGCCCTTTTCATCATCGCGGCGGATACGAACTTTCCGATTTACTTTCCCAATTCCAAACTGATCGTCAAGGCCGAGGTACTGAACCGCACCGTCTATTTGCCTCTCAAAGAGATCGCCGGACAGATGAGCGTGCCTTATACCGACGCCATCGCGCTGGAAACACTCACGTTGCGCTCGGGAAATAACCGGCTCGTGGTGACCAAAAACAGCGCTTTGATCTCATACAACGACCAGATTATCCTCTTACCGACTCCTATCCTGCGCGAAGACAATCGATGGCTTGCGCCGGTTGAATTTCTGTCGCAGGGAATGACGAAGCTGACTGGAACGGAATTCCGCTATCGACCCGGAACGACGCGGGTTTTCGCTGGAAACGTCGAAGCGCCGGAGCTCGAAATGAGCGCTCTGACGCAGGGGCCGATTACGCGGATCACCATACGTTGTTCCGTTCCGATTAATGTCGAAGCCAAGCGCGAGGATTCGACGAAAGCGATCCTGACCTTCGGCCGGACTCCGCTCGATCCGACACGCGAACGTTTCGATCATCGCGACCGGTTGCTGCACTCCGTGACCTTCGATGATTCCGATGGCGAAGCCAAACTGGTCCTGGATATTACTCGCGAAGTTGCAGACCTTCGCATTACGCCGGCAGACAACAATCGCATTTTCTTCGTCGATTTACTGCGGACCGGAGAATCTGCTTCCGCTCCGGCTCCTCCGCCTTCGCCGGCCGACTCCACAGCTCTCTCCAAGACGGACGCCGTCTCTGGCGAACGCCGAGTTCGAGTCGTAGTGATCGATCCCGGCCATGGCGGTCTGGATACCGGCGCCAAATCGAACACTCTGCTCGAAAAAGACTTCACGCTGGCATTGGCGCGCAAGTTGCGTCCGGCGCTGCAGAGCAAGCTCGGAGCCACGGTATTGCTCACCCGCGATTCAGACGTGGCCTTGGACAACGAGGCGCGCTCCGCGGTTGCCAACAACAACCAGGCCAACCTTTTTGTCAGCCTGCACGCGGGCTTTTCGCCCAACAAAACCGACTCCGGCGCATCGGTGTTCGTCATGAAAGAGGACTTCGGCTCGATCTCCGGTCCGGCGGACGTGGCGCGGGACCAGTTGTTTTTACCCTGGTATCTCGGTTATCGCACACACCGGCAGGCCAGCAGCGCCGCCGCGAACGTATTTCAAGAGGAGCTGAACAAAGGAATCCCCGGATGGAAATTTGCCGTACGAATGGCGCCATTAGCTGTTTTGAGCAGTGCAACAATGCCTTCATTGATGCTGGAAATCGGCAATCTCAATAATCCTATGAATGCGCAAACGCTGATGGACGGCGCATTTCAGACGCGGTTGGCAAATACGATTGTCGAAGCGGTCCAGCGATACTCCGACTCCGCGAACTAATATGCCGAGACATGTAAAAATCGGGTTGATCGTTCTGGGCCTGGGAATGGCAATCGCCGTCGGCTTCTTTGTCGACGTCGTTGGCAGAGTCCAGTTGCTCATGAAAAACGACAAAGAGACCGAAGAGAATCCGTTCAAGGCGCCGCCCCAGCCGCTTTACGCGCCAACCGATCCGCCGCTTGCTGTAAAAGTCTTCTTCCCGGAAACCAGCGGCGACGTGTTGCTGACGACCGAGGATCAGACGATATTCAAATCGACAGAGTTAGCCAACCGCGCCAGACAGATTCTGCAGAAGCTGCAGGAAGGTCCTCATTCCGAGGCCCTGTCTCCAGCATTACCTCAGGACACGAAAGTCGGCGATCTGTTCATTTCCGAGCAAGGCACCGCTTTCATCGATTTTTCGAACGCGATCTCGACGAATCATCCGGGCGGCGTAATGAACGAAATGGCGACAATTTATTCCATCGTCGACTCGCTTACGTACAATCTACCGGAAATCAAGCAGGTCAAAATCCTGGTCGGCGGAGTCGAAAAAGAAACCCTGGCAGGCCATTGTCTGCTGCTGCTGCCGCTCGAAATGGATCTGTCGATGACGAATGTCATGCCGCACGAAGAAAAGACCGCCACTTTAAGATGAATAGAACATGAGAAGCGAAGGACGGGCACACGACCAGTTGAGATCCGTTCGAATGACCCCAGGCTTTATCGGCCAGGCGGAGGGATCGGTATTGATCGAAGTCGGCCGAACCCGCGTCATCTGCACCGCCAGCGTCGACGAAACAGTCCCTTCGTTTTTGAAGGGCCAAGGTAAAGGCTGGATCACCTCCGAATATTCGATGATTCCCCGCGCCACCAATACGCGGACAGCTCGCGAGTCGACGCTTGGAAAGAAATCGGGCCGCACCCAGGAAATCCAACGGCTGATTGGCCGGGCGCTCCGAGCATCGATCGAATTGGAAAAACTTGGTGAGCGGCAAATCTGGATCGACTGCGATGTCATCGAGGCCGACGGCGGTACGCGTACGGCGTCCATCACAGGCGCGTTTGTCGCGATGAGCATGGCCATCGAGAAGCTGATTGCATCAAAGGCGCTTACTCAGAACCCAATCCGCTCGCATGTTGCCGCCGTGAGCGTCGGCGTCATCAAAGGCACGCCGATGCTCGACCTCGACTATCCTGAGGACTCGACCGCAGACGTTGACTTCAACATTGTCATGACCGACCGGGACGAGTTTGTCGAAATCCAAGGTACTGCTGAACGATTTCCCTTCAGCACAACGGCTCTGACCCAGCTTCTGGATCTCGGCCGCCACGGCATTCATGAACTGATTGAAATGCAACGTAAGACGCTGAAACCGTAATCCGGCCGCGCCATTCTTGATGAAGAAACTAGTCGTTGCAACCACCAATGCCGGCAAAGTCATCGAAATCCGTTCCGGTCTTGGAGAACTGCCAGGGTGGGCACTGGAATCCATTCCGAGCGGCACACCTTCTATTGAAGAAACTGGAGAGACTTTCCTGGCCAATGCCATTTTGAAGGCTGAGCATTACAGCCAGTTCACGAGCGACCTCACACTCGCCGATGACTCGGGTTTATGTGTCGCAGCGCTGGGCGGCCGGCCAGGCGTTCATTCCGCACGATACGCGCCCGACCCGCCGTCGAGGATCAAAAAAATACTGGCGGAGATGCAATCCGTTCGGGAGGGACAACGGACTGCATCATTTTACTGTGCGCTTGCACTGTCGCGGGACCGGAAGATTATCTGGACCATTCAGGGCGAGGTCCATGGCGTCATTGCACAAAAGCCATCAGGCACATCGGGCTTCGGCTACGATCCCGTGTTCCTGTTGCCGGAATTGAATTGCACCATGGCCGATTTGAGCACCGAAGACAAGAATCGCCTGAGCGCCCGCGGCAAGGCCCTGGCAGAACTTCGGAAATTCCTGGTTTCTCAATGAGACTTTTCGCTAACCTTCGCGTCTGTCTGTTAGGTATCGTGAAATGAGAGGAGCAGGAAATGATTGCGTGGATTGTCTTGTCCGCCTTACTGCAACAGCAAGGTCCCAGGTCCCTCGACGTTGACCCGGCAAAAATCCAACCTGCCGTGGTCGTACCGGCGGGAACTGTAATTCCCATTACACTGACGAGCCGGGTCTCCACCAAGGATTCACGCGACGGTGATGGCATCTACGGGAAAACCACATTTCCCATCACGATCAATAACAAGATCGTCATTCCCGAAGGATCGTACGTGCGCGGGAAAATCAGCGAGATCCGGCGCCCAGGGCGCGTCAAGGGCAAGGGCGAACTGGCCTTGAATTTCCAGACGCTGGTTTTGCCCAGCGGCGTCACCATCCCGATTTATACCTCGCTTGGCGGAACCGGCGGCGCGGGAGAGCGGAAGGGCGAAGCCACTGTTCAGGGCGACAGCAGCAAAGGTGAGGACGCAAAGACGGTCGAACGCACAACTGTCGAAGGCGCCGGAATCGGCGCCATTGGCGCCCGCACTGTCAAAGGTGCCGGCGTCGGCGGCGCCGGCGGTGCGGCTGCCGGAGCCGCAGCCGTCCTTCTGACGCGTGGCCAGGACCTCGTGCTCGGCCCTGGCACAACCCTGGAAATCGTGCTCGATCGTCCGATCGAACCCTGAGAGCACACGTAGGCGCGGGCTTTTAGCCCGCGTTCAATCACCAAAACAAATTCCGGTTTGAATTTGAACGCGGGCTAAAAGCCCGCGCCTAACGCTGAGTTTACGTCGTGAGCGGCATCTACCCTTTTCGCCTTTTCTCCAGAAGCCGCCGATAGAGCGCTTCCGTCTGGCGGAGCATCCGATCGATGGAAAACTCCTCGATAATCCTGCGGCGGCCGGCCTGGCCAAATTCGCGCGCCAATTGCGGGTCATCGAGGAGGCGGGCAATGGCCGATCCAAGCTCCGTTGCATTTGCAGGGGGGACCAGAAGACCGGTGACACCCTCCTGCACTAATTCCGGAGTTCCTCCGACACGGGTGGCAACGACAGGAACGGCAGCGGCCATGGCTTCAAGAATGACGTTGGAGAGTCCTTCGCTCAGTGACGGATGAACGACAATATCGACCTCGCGAAGAATGTCTGCGACGTCCTCGCGTTCTCCCGTAAAGATCACGCGCCCTTCCAGATTCAGTCCCCGGGCAAGTTCCTCCATCTCCGATTTGTAGCTCTTCTCGACGGAGATGGCCCCGATCACAAGAAACCGGACGTCGCGTCCCTCGTCCAGTAGAAGTCGCGCCGCCCGAAGATAGAAATCCATGCCTTTCCCGGATATTGCTCTGCCGATACAGGCACAGACCATCGTTTCGGCAGGGATTCCAAACTCTTTGCGTAAACCGTTGGCCTCGGTCCGTCTGCCGGCATGAGCAGGCAGCACAATTCCGTTTCGGATAACCTCGATCTTTTCCGGATTCACCCTTTGTTCCAGCAACCAGTCGCGGCCGGCGGTACTATTGGCCAGAACACAATCCGCCATGGCGCACGCCAGCTTCAAGGCGCGAATCTTCGACGGCGTTAAATAGACGCCGGTATCGCGGATGGAGGCGATGGTGACAGGTCGGAAGGCCAGACGCGCGGGCGGAATGGCAAAGACGTTTGGATACCAGCCGTAGGCATGCATGATATCCAGGTGGCGTATTCGGATGTCTCTGACGAGTCGCAGTTGATTCAGAATACTCGCGCGACGATAGAAGCCTCCCTTGACCATGTACTGGTGAACCGGAATTTCCGAGCGCAGACTCTGAAGTAACGGCCCAGCTCTGCGAAGGCAGCCAATCTCCACGTCGAATCTTGACGGGTCCAGCCCATTCGCAACGTGAACAAACTGCCGCTCGGTGCCTCCAATATAAAAATGGTTCAGGAACTTAAGGACCTTGATTCGATCTTTGATCACTGACTACGTACTCCACCACATCAATGCCGAGACTGCCTGCGGTATGACGCCCCGGTCTGCGGCCTGCAAAAGTGTTTCGATGAGGCCCTCTCTATGGGGCAATTCGGGCGCGACCCGTCGCCCTTCCTGCCGCACGCGATGTTTTACCGCAGCCAGCAGACCGCTCTGGTAGCCTTGCTTTACGACGCGGCAATTGCCTTGTCTGGAGAGCTTTCGTAACAACGGTGAACAGTTTCCCGTGGCATAGCTGATGTCTGCGGCTGCCAGCATACTGATGTCCTGCTTGGAGTCACCGATCGCCGTTACCGGTATGTCGGGACTTCCGACCATCCGGCGGACAGACCGAAGCGCGGCGCCCTTGCCGGTCCGCCGCTGGACGATATAGGTGTCTGCATCGCGCGAGATGTAAGCCAGCTTGGAAAAACCGGAACTCTTCAGGACAGCCCTGACTTCCTCGGGCGACAAACCGGAAGTCGTGCCGTTTTTATATCGATACAAACGAATTGCGAATCGATAATTCGAATCCAGGAAGACTCCCGGGAGCTGCTGGATTGTTTCACGGCAAGCGGCAAGTTCCTCGGCTCCCGCACCGCCAATCAAAGGAATTTCACGTTGACGGATGGCGTCGAAAAAGACGCTCCCGAACTCGGCGACACCACCTGGGAAATCATATGCTTCGCAATACTGCCGGACGTCGTTAATGCCTCGTCCCGTATTAAGAACAATGGTGAAGTCGTAGGCGCGCAACAGCGCAATCGCCTCGAGCGCGCGCCGGGTAGCATGCGGAAATCCCAGCAGCTCCTGATCGAACACGCCGTCGATATCGAGGAAAAACAACAACTGTGTCCACGAAAGGGATTGCATCGGCTGCCGGACGAACTGCGCACAAAATTCGCTCATCGAATAGACGAGGAAATTTCGCGCGCGCGTGCGCCGTTCATTGTTTCTCAGCGGGTCCTTGCCCGCTATGGCGGCATTGGTGGCGCGCTGCATGGCGACGGTGCCACAAAGGATCTTGTGAAGCAGGATGCGCTGCTCGACGGTCGAGTCTCCGCTTTCTTCGATATAGCGCCTGAGCAATTCCTGTTGCTCGAGCTTCGAGAAGCCAAATTCGAACATAGCTGCGGCGAGATCGAATGCCGGGTCGACAATATCGAATTCCCCGCCGCCGAAGTTGTGGTGTTCGAAATCGGTTTTGAAGATGCCGCCTGCCGAATGAAGCCACTCCTCTGGATTCATTCGGCCATCAACCAGCGTGGGAACTGAAGTCACCACCTTCTGCAATTGCTTGCGTAGTGCGGGCAACTTCAACCGGTTTACATACGGGCCGTATGCCGAACGAAGAATGTTGAGGATGTCATCGCAGCCCGTCCAGCGGTAAGTGCGCCGCTCGAAACGGCAATCGCCGGGCAAAGGCAGACGCCGGGAACGGGCCGCAACATACGAAGCGACGCGATTCACCATGGTGTCTTTAACTTCGGCCGGCGGCGGTGTTTGCTCTACCCATTCCGAAAGCAGCAAACCGTTGCGAAGGCCGATGACCTTGGGAACGAACCCATCCAGCCGGGTTCCGGCAAAATACGCATGATATCCAAGCCAGCCCCAACCGACGCTTTTGAATAAGATCCTCTTGCCCGCTGCCGGTTGCCCGTCGCGCTCGAAATCTATCGAGAAAACACGTTTATCGCGGACATGGTGCCCATCCTTCGAGTGCTCCGCCAGACGGCGATTGATTGTGCCAATCGAAGGATCATCAACGACGCGCGCCTTACTTCCGTCGGCGCCGAAATACTCCGAGCACAACCGCGCGACGCCAGCTCGATTGAGAATGGACATTTTGTAAAGGTCGTCCGGATGGATCGTAAAGACCTGGATTGGAGGCCGAATCTTTGCGAGCTGGGCCCACTTCGGCTGAGCGGTGTGCGTGGGCGCTAAAACAGCGATTTGTTCGGACCGGATCCCAAACCCATTGAGAAGGTCAAAGGTGATCCGAAACGTGTATCCCGTCGACGGATAATCGTCAACCAGAAGGATGCGTTTCCGATCCCGTGCGGCGGCTTTCAACTGCCGGGCCTCGAAACGTCCCGTCCCGTTTTTAGGCCGAATGCTGAACCATGAGACCGTTGAGAAACCCTGGCTCTTCAAGTATTCGGTCATGAGCGGAGCAAAGTAAGCTCCGGCAGTGCGCAAGCCGATGATGACAATCGGCTCGTCTTTTTTCGGATTGGAATCGCAATATCTCTGAATCAGGGTCAGGACGTCGAAATGCGCCATGTCCTGCGCCCGGAACGCCTCGGGCAAACGCATGCGACGTTTCAGGAGAGCCTGCGGCAGTCTAGTATTCGCCGCGCCAGAGGCGATACTACGAAGCCGCATCCAATGTTTGGCTTCGTTGGCCCTTTCTGCAACGATCGCCCGGCAGACGATTTCAACCGCTTCGTTCCAGACACGCCGCCAGCGCCGCACACCGGCATCGCCGCCTTTCGCCGCGCATTCGACGGCATCAAAGACGGGCTGGACCGACGCTAACAAAGGGCGGAGCTTCGGAACACGCTTCGAAACCGGCTTCAGGTCGATCCAACGCAATCCGAGATAATCATCGGCTGTGCATGCAACGGCACAGACAAATAAATAAAGGTTGGCTTTCGATTCCTCTCGTTGCCATCCGGATAGCGTCGGGTACCGGTCCAGTTCCTCGCAGAGCCGTTGGAATAAATCGGCAACCGTTAAAGCCGGATTCAAGCACCAGCTATAATGCGAATAGAACTCCTGTTCAGCAGCTTGAGCATCCGTCATATGCTGGCTACTGGCTAGCAAGCCTTGTACCACTAAAGTAAACAATCTGCAGGACGAGATGGTGATTCACTTGCAACAACGGTCGCATGGCACTGACTGCAAACATTCAACGTGCGTTCGTCGAGGGTGGCGCGAAAACGGTCATGTCGCGCGGCATCCGGAGAATTGTGCGTCCGGTTTTCAAAATGGGAAGTCTGGTCTTCACCGAATGCGATCTCAGCCAACCCATCCGTGAACGTCAACCGGTTCCGGGAATCCTTGCTCGTGAAGCGACCATCGAAGATGCCCGGCTATTTGAAGATCGCGCTATGTTTCTGGAGCGTTTCAATCAGGGGCACCGTTGTTTCCTGGGGATCGACGAAAGCACTGGAAAGCTGACGAATTATCGCTGGGTGAACACTTCGGCCGCGTTCATACCGGAACTGGACCGCTATCTGATGCTGAAACCAGGGGACGCCTATGCTTACGATTTGAACACGCTTCCCGAGTTTCGCAGGCGCGGTATTGACTCCTACACGCGGTATTACGCATATAGCCATCTGCAGCACACGGGTTACACCAGAATCCTGGCGTACATCCACGGCGACAACCATCCGAGCCTCAAGGCATCGCGACACCTGCTCCGGCACATCGGCCGCATCTGGTACATCCAGTTTCGTGGATGCACCCCCATCATGCTTGGCGGTCGTCGCCCGGGTTTCCCCGAATTACGCAGGCTGTAGCTTTGGGCTGCTTTTTGATCGATAGCAGGCGCGGCCTGTGAAGCTGTGAATAAATTGATTTCCTGGCTGAGAATTGAGAATTGATTAGTGAGTAATGAGAATTGTCCCTGGAAATTGGGGCGATTTGCTGATCCTTCCAAGGACAATTCTCATTACTCACTAATCAATTCTCAGTTCTCAGCCGAAGTTTGACCGCGACTGCAGTGTGGGCTGCGATTCATCACTCGCCTTCATGCGCCCGTTTCGTACGAGCGTTCAAGTCTCGAAGAACACGTAATTCCGCAGGTTCCGGCGCAGGGCTCTCTCTGAGATCATCCGTGAAACGCAGGGGCCAGCCGGTGGACTGCCGGATTTGATCCGCCGTCACGCCTTCATATCGACAGGTGAAGACCAGTTCCCCGCTTCCAGGCTCCGCTTCCAGAATCCCGAGGTCGGTAATGACCGTCGTCGGGCCTGCAGCATGTGGCGTGGTCATGAAATCCAGCTTCGGCACGAATGTATCGAGATCCTGACGGACAATCACCACGATTTCTTTCGCGTTTGCAGTAATGTGTGGCGCGCCGCCCGCGCCCGGCAAACGAACACGGGGCGACACATAATCGCCGATTACGGTCGAATTGATATTGCCGAAGCGATCGATCTGAGCCGCCCCGAGGAATCCAATATCGATACGGCCCGCTTGCAGCCAGTATCCGAAGATCTCGTTTGTGCTGGTAATCACGACGGCCGTATCGGCGAGTTCCGGATCCGCAACTGAAAGCGGCGTCACCCGCGGTTTCGAACCGATGGCTCCGGACTCGTACACCAGCGTTGCGTTCGGCGCGTGCATAGCGCGCGCAAGACAGGCCGCAGTGCTTGGCAGACCGACGCCGACGAAACAGGTGGCGCCGTCGCGGAATCGACGGGCAGCGGCGATCGCCATCATTTCTTCAGATGAATATGCAGCATGTTCCCTCATGCTGGTACGCACTCCAGGACGTGTTCATCCATCCACTCCGTAAACCGGGCGCGGTCGCGGGAAATCGCGTGCCATTCTTTGTAGAACCCGTTGTCTCGTCGAGAGTACCCATGTACATAGGAAGGGTACGCGCCACCCGGAATCTGCACGATGGCAGAAACGACGATCGATGGAATGACGATTCCATTCAATACCGGACGGAGTTCGTCGCAGATCTCCTCTACCGTTACAATGACCTGCCGGGCTGCGTACACGGCTTCTTTCTGGACGCCGACAATGCCCCAGAGCTGCACATTACCCGATGTGTCGGCACGCTGCGCGTGAATGATCGTGACGTCGGGATTGACGGCGCGAACGGCCATCAAATTCTCGCCCGTAAACGGACATTTCATCGACGACCCCGTCGGCGTGTATTTGACAAGATCCGTATCGGGACAACCCCGCAATATGCCGAAGGGCAGTCGGGCTGCGCCTGCGGCATATGCGGCCGCTAGACCGGCGTGCGTGTGCTCCTCCAGCGCGATGGGCCTCGGCCAACCTTTCTCTACGGCATCGCGGAAGCGATGCAACAGTCCCAAACCCGGATTGCCTGCCCAGGAGAAAATGAGTTTCCTCGCGCAGCCCATTCCAATCATCTGATCGAAAATAATGTCGGGTGTCATTCGAATCAGTGTCAGATCGCGGCGCTGCTGCCGGATGAGCTCGTGCCCCGCGGCAAATGGAATCAAATGGCTGAAGCCTTCCAGTGCCACGGTGTCGCCATCATGCACAAATTCAACCATTGCTTCTTTTAGTGAGATTGCCTTTATCACGACTGTGGAGGAGCAAATCAACTTCCAATAGGGTAGAATGTCAGGATCGACTACGGGGCGTAGCGCAGTCTGGCTAGCGCGCCTGCCTTGGGCGCAGGAGGTCGGAGGTTCGAATCCTCTCGCCCCGATTAAGATCCAGCAGTTTAGCTCGGCTTTACAGCCGGGCTTTTTTTGTTGAATTCGGTGCTGGGAGTTATAGGTCTTGCAAACAGTAGCTGCATTGGGAGCGCCGATTCCAGTCCGTGAAAGGGGAAATAACGCTTCACGACAAGATCGACTTCACGCCGATAGATTTTTCAGTTCTATCGGCAAGCTCGACTTCACGTCGATAGATTCCTCAGTTCTATCGATGATGAAGGCTTGGCTCAAACGAATGGGAAGGCTGTCCGGGTATGTTGTCGATATCTACAAGAATATGCATCGTTTATGCCACCAGTGGCGCATCAGGCGCCGACGCAAATCGACCATGGCCATTGCAAACCGTCAATTGACGTCTGCCGATCTGCAATCCCGATTGCAGATCGGCAAAGGCCAGCTGACGATCTGCAATTCACTTTCGCCGACCTGCAATCCCAATTGCAGGTCGGCAAATGCCAGCTGACGATCTGCAATTCGCTTTCGCCGATCTGCAATCCCAATTGCAGGTCGGCAAAGGCCAGCTGACGATCTGCAATTCACTTTCGCCGATCTGCAATCCCAATTGCAGGTCGTCAAACGTCAGCTGACGATCTGCAATTCGCTTTTGCCGACCTGCAATCCCAATTGCAGGTCGGCAAAGGCCAGCTGACGATCTGCAATTCGCTTTTGCCGACCTGCAATCCCGATTGCAGATCGGCAAACGCCAGCTGACGATCTGCAATTCGCTTTCGCCGATCTGCAATCCCGATTGCAGATCGGCAAACGCCAATTGACGGTTTGCGATCCTAATTTTCGGTTAAAACCCCGGACAATAACGAGCGCCGCAAAGAACGGCCGGACGCTCGTCGCGTTTGATCTCCGAGAGCCTCAGCTCATCAGAAACCGATCCGGCTCGTTCTGGAAGATTTGTGACGGCGTCCGTCGTCCTGGACGGTCGTGGCTTCCTCCGGTCGGAATTTGACGCTGGAACGTTCCGGAATACCGATTTAATGTGCGGCGTAACAGGCAAGAAAGACTTCACGTCGATAGATTCCTCAGTTCTATCCGGATGTCGATGCGGAACACGAATGCTGTTTTGCAGCCGAAAACCGTTCATGCGGCTTTCCGCCCATCGAACGCGGCAAGCGCCGTGAATGTCTCCAGCGGTGGGACCGATTCATCCCGGTCCTTTAGTAATGAGTTGCACTACTTCTTCATCACTGTTCCTGCGACTGACCTTATTGGGATAAGCCGCGGATTGAACGGATTTAACGGATGGGCGCGTTAACAGTCTGTGAATGCGCCCATCCGTCAATCCGTTCAATCCGTTCAATCCGTGGCTTATCCACTCCGGGGCAAAACTCGTGAGAAATTCAGGCTCGGCGATGTCCTCGAAAAAACCCTCGTCTTGCCGCTTTCGCTTTGAATCGGGAACCGGCCGCGGCCTATTTGAAATGTTCCCGGACGAATTGAGGCGGTGGATTGTAGAGCAGCGCGTAGTCGGAACCGAAGGCGGTAAATTGCGGTGAATGCTCGCCTAAATGATCCCTCAGCCGCATGATGGATTCGTGATACGGAAGGTTGCCGAGGAGCACGGCGCAGGGCTCGCCGGCCTCGAATGCTTTATTCACGCGCTCGACATACGGCTGCCATCGATCCTGCGGAGTGAGCCAACGCACTGCAATGCGCTCCTGACTGTTGAACATCAGATTCCATTGCAACATCGGCGACTCGGAAAACACACACCGCACTCCATGGCGATCCAGATCGGCAATCATTCTGTCCACGGTTATAGCCGGTAGAACGGACTCCTGTTCAGCCGCGCCATGGATAACCGGCGGTCCGATGTACGCAAAATGGACAGCGGCGCCGGACAACAGCAATGTGGCAAGACCCGAGCGGAGCCAGAAATTTTTGCCGCTGTTGCGCTCGTATAGTTCAAACGCGCCGGCAATCGCCATACACGCCAGCGGATAGACCACAAATAGATGTCGCGGACGGACGTATGCGGCATCGACCATCAACAGGCCGGCCGGTGCGACGCAGGCCACCGTCAGCAACAACGCCGCAGGCCTTCGGAGTGAATCAGGAATGCTGCTCCGTAAAATCGCGGCCGCGCCGAGGCAACAGGCCCCTGCGGCTGCCAGCAACCAGAAACCTCCGGTGACTGCGACCCAGAAGGGTGGCGGGGGAAACGACCAATCCATTTCTGGCGTGAACACATGCAATAGAACGCGGCTCAGCACGAGCGGATTGCCGTCGAATCCTCCTCCAGCGGTTTGAAACGACCAGGAGTTCGAAGCGCGACTTGCTACGGAGAACGGCAAGAGACTCAGCACAGTGGCAGCGACGACAAGCCCGGCAATGCTGATTTGCTTCTTCTGGTAAACAGATTCGATGGCGAGCCAGAGGAAAACAACCGCCACAACCGGTGCGACGGACGGCTGGGCCCATATCGCGGCTGCCCCGCACCCGCCGACCGCCGCGCCTTGCCAGAATGTCTTTGAGCCGCGAAGCGCCAGCCCGATTGTCGTAACGGTGAACAGCAGGGCAACCATGTAGCCGCCCCGGCCCTTCAGCGCCCATTCGACCGAAGTCGGACACCAGAGGTAGAGTGCGACGGCAATTCCAGCAGCCCGCTGCCCCAGCCACTTCCACACCGCTGCGCCAACGACAGCCGCTACCAGGAGCCAGAGGAAAAAACCGGTCAGTTTAAGATCGAGCGCCGAGACCTTATTTATATAGAATACGAGCGCTGCCGCATGGGCGAGCAAACCGGACCCGGCGTCATATGTCTGACCGTAAAAAAAGAGCGGATGCGACACTCCCTGACGGACGTGCATCGCCATCAGACCGACAATTGCTTCATCGGCATCGGGAGCGGACTGGCTGGTCAGCAGCAGAATGAGTTTGGTAAGCAGTGCACCGAGGTAAACTCCGACAAAACAAACCACTTCTCTCCGGCTCATCATGCGAGGCCAATTTAATTCAGGAGACAATCTTTTCTTGTAAAAAACTTTACATTCGTAACGTTTCCAACCCTCGAGGCGTAAATGGAATTGTTCATAACATGTTGAAGGAGCGGAATTGATGAAGCGATTGTCCTTATTTGTGGTTTTGACGCTAATCGTTTTCGGTATCACGGCAAGCGCCCAGACCGGCCGCCTCACTGGAAAGGCAGTGGATTCCAGCGGTGGCGTCATTCTCGGCGCCGATGTCACATTACTCGGTCCTGGAAACACTACGGTCGCCAAAACGCAGACCGGTGCGGACGGTAATTTCACTATTGATGCGGCTCCAGGATCTTATGCCCTGCAAGTCACGCTGGATGGGTTTGAACCGGTCGTCCAGGGTATTGCGGTCGCGACAACAAACAACCGGCCGTTAGCGATCACCTTAGCAATCGCCAAGATCACACAACAGGTGGACGTTCAGGAAAATGCGGCCCAGATATCCCTGGATCAGGCAAACAATCAGACGGCCTTAGTCCTTAAAGAAGAAGACATTGAGTCCCTTCCGGACGATACGGACGACTTGACGCAATACTTGACCGACCTTGCGGGACCGCGGGCGGCAGCGGCGGGCGGCGTCCAATTCATGATTGACGGATTCCTCGGTGGCCAGGTGCCCTCGAAAGATCAGATCAAAGAAATCCGCATCAACACGAACCCCTTCACAACGGAATACAGCCGGTCCGGATTCGGCCGCATCGAAATCATCACCAAGCCTGGCACGGGCAAATTGCGTGGAAATTTCAATTTCAACTTCAGAAGCGATGCGTTGAATGCGACGCAGTTCGCTGCTCCGACGAAACTTCCCTACAACCGGCAGAATTATCAAGGCAACGTCAGTGGTCCCTTCATTCATAACAAGCTGACGATGACGATCAATGCGCAGCGGCAGGACTCGTTCAACACAGCGACCATCAAAGCCCTGGCCGATCCCACGGGCAAGATCGGAAGTTTCGTGGGATCCGCGACGCAGCCGAATCTGCGCGAAAATTTCAACGTCCGCGGCCAATATGCGATTTCTCCGAACAACACCTTGAACTTCACCACCGAAGTGCAGACGAACAACCGCAGCAACTCGGGCGTTGGAAACACGACTCTGCCGTCGAGAGCATCAAATTCAGATTCAAAGAATTATGGCTTCCAGTTCAGAGAGACTGCGGTACTTTCCTCGCGTTTCGTTCACGACACGCGACTGGAACTCACCAGCAACCACACCACGACAAATCCCTCGACTCTGGCGCAATCCATAAACGTTACAGACGCATTTAACATCGGCGGCTCCTCGAACGTTACCGAAACGACCAACCGCAGTCTTCTGTTTGGTGACACACTGTTTTTTAACTCGAAGGGATTTACGTTAAAGGCAGGAACTCAGGGCGACTACTATAGAGATCGCCTGTTCAGCCAGTCGAACTTCCTGGGAACGTACACGTTCTCATCGATCGACAACTATCTGGCCGGAACACCGACCTTGTACACACAGAACACGGGTAACCCGCTGATCCAGGTCAACCAGTTCGAATTCGGCGCGTTCGTACAAACCGACATTGTCGTTTCGAAACGATTCCTGGTCTCTCCCGGCGTCCGCTATCAGGTACAGTCGCATCTCTCGGATTACAACAACTTTGATCCCAGAGTGTCCCTGTCGTTTCAGGTGGACAAGGCGACTGTCCTTCGAGCCGGACTGGGAACGTTCCATCAGGATTTCTCGGTGGGTACCTACCAATCCTTGCTGCAGTTGGACGGAACGCATCAAACTCAAATCCTGATCCGCAATCCTACATATCCGGATCCATTCCAGGGCGCAACGATTCAAACCGTTCCTGGAACCGTTCGGGTGCGCGGGAACGATCTGGTTGCGAGCTACACGACCAATCTCTCGGGTTCGATCGAGCATGCACTGAAATCGGGCGCCACATTCACGGTCGCGTACGATTACATTCGAGGCCTTCACAACTTGCGGAGTCGCAATATCAATGCGCCGCTTCCCGGCACTTCAACCCTGCTCGATCCGACGAAGGGTAACCTTTACCAGCTCGAATCGTCGGCGACATCGACATTCAAGGGCCTGACATTCGGCTACCGCACTCGCATCCGGGCCGCAAATTTCAACGTCAATTACACGTTCTCCAACAGCTACAGTGACTCGGATGGAGCTTTCAGCCTGCCTGCCGACAATTACAATCTGCGCAACGAATGGGGGCGCGATCCGAACAACCAGAAACACCATCTTCAGTTCAGCCTCAATGGCCGACTCCCCGGCAACTTCCAGGGCAGCGCAAACATGAATCTGTTTTCCGGCCGGCCGTACAACGTCACGACCGGCTTCGACGACAATCTTGACGGCGACGTCAACGATCGTCCGACCTACGGTGCCCTCTGCAATTCCCTGGCGGCCAGCGGACGGACGATTTCAGGGTTGAATTGCGCGAATCCATCGACCGCCTTCGTCACTCGTAACGCCTTCAACGGCCCCTGCACCTGGAACACGAACTTCCAGCTTTCAAGAAGCTTTGCACTCCGCAGAGGCGAATCGGCCAACCCAGAAGGAGTCGCGAACGGCGGATTCCCCGGCGGCGGCGGAGACTTCGGCGGTAACCGTGGCGGCGGCGGCGGTGGCAATCGCGGCGGTGGCGGTGGCGGCGGCAGCTTCGGCGGCGGCGGCGGTAACCGTGGCGGCGGCAACCGCGGCGGCGGACGTAACAATGGCGCCGCCGGTACGACAGCGACGTTCTTTGTGAATGTTCAAAACGCGCTCAACCACCGGAACTTCCAGAGTCCGATCGGCACGATGTCTTCATCGTTCTTCGATCAATCGATCTCAGCTTCACAGGCGAGAACGGTCGAACTCGGACTTCGCTTCAACTTCTAAAACTTAGCCGTAAATAAAGCGATAGGCGCGGGCATAAAGCCCGCGCCTATCGCTTTTTGCAACCTAAGTTCTCATTGCCGGGACCCGTTAAGGGATGATAGGCTCGCTTCCCAGCTAATTGATTAGAACCGCGGTTGAATCCTTAAACCTTGAGGAGACTAGTTATGCCCTATAAATTGACTGTGAATGGGCAGTCCAAAACGGTAGACGTACCGGCGGACATGCCCCTTCTCTGGGTTCTCCGAGATGTGCTGAACATGAAGGGAACCAAATTCGGATGCGGCATCGGCGCATGCGGAGCTTGCACCGTCCAGATCGATGGCCAGGCGCGAAGAGCCTGCCAGACTCAGGTCTCGGCGGTCGGCAATGCGAAGGTGACGACGATTGAAGGCCTGTCCAGCGACGGATCACATCCGTTACAGAAAGCGTGGATGGATCTCGACGTCCCGCAGTGCGGTTATTGCCAGGCCGGCCAGCTCATGAGTGCCGCTGCGTTACTGGCGAAAACCCCCAAACCAAGTGACGCCGATATCGATACGGCGATGACCGGAAACGTCTGCCGCTGCGGAACGTACGTCAGAATCCGCGAAGCCATACATGTCGCCGCCAACGGCGGAAGAAAAGCATAGGAGGAACGATGAAAAATACGAAAAAACAACTCGATCGTCGGTCCTTCATCAAGTTCAGCGCCCTCGCAGGCGGCGGTTTGCTGGTAGGCGTTTACGCCGAACCGGCAATCCTCGCTCAGCGCGGCGGTGGGCCCGGGGCCGCACCGGCTCCCGTAAACCCGAACGTCTACATTACCGTTCATCCGGACAACACGTTCACCCTGATTGCAAAGAACCCGGAAACCGGCCAAGGCATGCGCAACGCTCTGCCGATGATCATCGCGGACGAGTTCGATGTCGACTGGAAGCAGGTGAAGGTTCAGCAAGCGGATTGCAATCCGCAGCTGTACGGCGGCCAGATCGAAGGCGGCAGCACGGCAACTCCCACCCTCTACACGCCGATGCGTCAAGTCGGCGCTGCGGCCCGCTTGATGATGGTATCCACAGCCGCAAAACAGTGGAACGTTCCTGAGAGCGAGTGCACGACCGCCTCGGGAATGGTGAAGCACGCGCGGACAAACAAGAGCGCCACGTACGCCTCATTGGCGGATGCCGCTTTGAAGATGCCGCCGATGACAGCTACCGATATCAAGCTGAAAGACCCCAAGGACTTCAAAATCCTGGGAACGCGCGTTCTGGGCGTCGACGTCCATGACATTGTTACCGGAAAACCGGCATTCAGCATCGACGTGAATCCTCCGGGAATGCTGTACGCCGTGTATCAAAAGTGTCCGACATTCGGCGGAAAAGTGATGAGCGCCAACGTCGAGGAAGTGAAGAAACAACCCGGCGTTAAGCACGTCTTCGTTATCGATCCTCCGCCTCCTCCGGCTGCTCCTGCAGCAGGACAGCGCGGCGGCGGTGGCGGTGGCGGCGTTACCTGGGCAGGTGGAGTCGCGATCGTGGCCGACACGTGGTGGCTCGCGCACAATGCTCGTAACAAAGTTCTGAAGATCGATTGGGATTACGGTCCGGCACGAACCCAAAGCACGGCTGGTTACAACGCCCAGATCAAAGAACAGGCAGCGAAAGCTTCTCAAGAGCCAACGGTCGGTGGCGGACCTGGTGGTGGGCGAGCGGCGAAGGAAGGCGACGCCGAAGCGGCTTTCAAAACAGCCGCGAAGGTTGTCGAAGCGGAATACTCGTTCCCGCTTCTCTCGCATGCTCCGCTCGAGCCGCAAAACTCAACGGCATGGTTTAAGGACGGGAAGATCACAATCTGGTCGCCCGCTCAGATCACATCGTTGAATGACGCGGCGTTCCCATCGGGAGTTCAGGTATCCGACGTCACATACCATATGGTCCGCGCCGGCGGCGGTTTTGGACGGCGTCTCTACAAAGAATACGACATTGAAGTTTCCAAGATCGCGCGCCTGGTCTCTGATGACCTGCAAAAAGCGGGCCAGCCGAGCGTTCCGGTGAAGCTTCTCTGGTCGCGTGAAGACGATATCGCACATGACGACTATCGTCCGCCGGCCTATCACTACTTCAAAGCCGGTCTGGATGCCAACGGCAAGATGACCGCGTTCCGCGACATGGTTGCCAGCTACGGAAACGTTTCAGTCGTACCGACAAACGAATTCCCGCGCGGCTTCGTCGATAGTTTCTGGGTGTCCGACAGCCAGTTCGGCCCCTTCAACATTCCGACCGGAGCCATGCGCGCCCCGGCCTTCAACGGCACCTCTTTCGTCATGCAGTCGTTCATCGACGAAGTGGCCGTTGAGGCCAAAAAAGATCCACTGCAATTCCGGTTGGATCTGCTGAGCAGCCCGACAACGTACAAGCCGCCGGCAAACCGGACCGGAAACGGCGCTCCATTCAACGCAGCTCGAGCTAAAGCCGTGGTGGAAGCCGTACGTGACATGTCGAATTGGAATAACCGCAGCAAGTTGCCGAAAGGTACCGGCATGGGCGTGGCATTCCAGTTCGCGCATAACGGCTACGTGGCATATGTCTGCCAGGTGACTGTCGATGCCAGCAAGAAGGTTAAAGTCGACAAGGCCTGGGCGGCGGTAGATATCGGCGAGCAGATCCTGAATCTGAGCCAGGCGGAAAACCTGGTTCAGGGCGGCTTCGTCGAAGGCATGAGCCACTTGATGGCATGGGAAATCACCATCGAGAATGGCGCTGTCGTACAGCAGAACTTCAATCAATATCAGCCGACGCGAATGAAACAAGTCGCGCCCGGGCAAATTGAAGTGAAGTTCCTCAAGTCCGACTACACAACCACCGGCCTGGGCGAACCCTCGCTCCCGCCGGCGCCTGCAGCGATCTGCAATGCGATCGCCGCAGCAACTGGCGTTCGGATTCGACATCTGCCTCTTGCCAGGGCGGGGTATACCTGGGCATAGTTCCAGGCAATCCGTAATAAAATGGACCAAGGTTTTCGGACCTTGGTCCATTTTTTTGGAGACTTATGAATTGCTTCAAGACGTTTGCGATTTCAGTTGTGTGTGTGTTGCTGGGAACGGCCCTATTTGCCCAGACAAAGCCGACGATCACCGTTACACCTGCAAAAATTCTGCACCTCGGCCACGTTGAGATGAAAGGAAGAGGTTTCAGTCCGAAATCCAACGTGAACTCTCATCTTCAACGACCGGACGGGACCGAATTCAGAATTTTAGAGATGTACACGAATGATAAAGGCGAGATCGAACACGATATTGATACGGTCGTCATGCTGCCGGGCGTGTACCAACTGTGGGTCGATGATCTCAAAACGAAGACCACGTCGAACATTGCACGGTTCGAAGTCACGATGAATTCGAAAGACCTGCAGGAATAAGCCACGAATTGAACGAATTTAACGAATTGAATTCGTTAAATTCGTTCAATTCGTGGCTTATCTTCCCTCCGGCGCTATTCCAGCGCAATCTCCGCAATCTGCTTCCCGATCACGAGTGATGCCGTCGCGGCGGGCGAAGGGACGTTGCACACATGGATGAACTGTTTCGACTGGACGATGGAAAAGTCGTCCAGAAGACGTCCGGTGCTGTCGACGGCCTGGGCGCGGACTCCGGCCCCTGCAGGTTCCAGATCCTCGGATTTAATGTCCGGCACGAGCTTCTGCAGAGCGCGGGTGAAAGCTTGTTTATTTAAGGAGCGGTAATACTCCCCCATGCCGCTCTGCCAGTACTTTGCCGCCATCTTCCAGAAGCCCGGAAACAATGCGGTTTCGACTGCATCTTTCAAATTGAAATCCGTCTTCCGATATCCTTCTCGCTTCAAAGCCAGGACCGCATTGGGCCCGGCTTCGATACCACCGGAAATTCGTCTTGTGAAATGGACGCCGAGAAAAGGGAAACGCGGGTCGGCGACCGGATAGATCAGATTGCGCACCAGTTTTCTGCGCGCCGGGACGATCTCATAATATTCGCCGCGGAACGGAACAATGCGCAGGCCGTTGTCCTCTCCAGCCAGACGCATGATCCGATCGCTGTGCAGGCCGGCACAGTTGATAACCCGGCTGGCCTTGATCGAGCCGCTGGTCGTCTCCAGAACGGTTTCGCCCCCACCTTGTGCAATGCCCTGGACCTGGCAGCCCGTGAGGATTTGACCGCCTCCTGCCTGGATGAGTTCCGCATACTTTTGTGCGACGAGGCCGTAATTGACAATCCCTGTACCCGGGACATACAGCGCCGCAATACCTGTACAATTGGGTTCGAGCTCGCGGAGCCGTTCGACCGGGATCATGGTCAGTCCGGGAACGCCGTTCGCTATACCGCGCCGCTTCAGTTCATCGAGTCCTGGCAATTCGGATTGGTCGGTCGCGACGACGACCTTTCCGCAAATCTCGTACGGAATTCCCTGTTCGCGGCAAAACTCGACCATTGCCAGAGCGCCGGCGACGCAGTTCTTCGCCTTTAAGGATCCCGGCTTGTAGTAAAGACCGGAATGAATCACGCCGCTGTTGTGGCCAGTCTGGTGACGGCCTACAGCGGATTCTTTTTCCAGAACCGCGATGCGGATTCCCGGTTTTCTTCGGATCAGCTGGAGAGCAGTTGCCAGTCCGACGATGCCACCGCCGACGATAGTGAAATCATAATCCATGCGGCAGGTATTCTACTCTACCGGTGATTACGGCGTGACGTTGACATTCACGTGTCACGTTGGTCCAGCAACACTGAAATCCTCCACCACCATCACCGCTTGCGTCGTTTGCCTGGAGGCGAAGGACGTAAGCCCCGGGCGCAGCGAATCTGGCGTTGGTTGAGGCTTTACCGTCGTCATCGGAGAGCTTTGGCCGGGGATCGTCGAATGTCACGTCGCCAGGTCCGCGAAACTTACTCCACGAAATATTGGCGGGAGGGCCTTCACGGCGCCGGGCTTCGGGGGCGATCTTGCCGTCATCGGTGACCCAGACCGTTAAGGGGAGCGCTTCGCCGGACTTGACGGTATAGGTCGCCGCAAATCCACGTGGAGGCCCCGTGTAGGCTTTTCCGCCTTTTGATTCGAAGCGGACAACCGGCGGTGTGTTACCGACTCCGGCATCTTCGAATGGCTCGACGATCCAGAGGGGATCGAGGTGCAGAGGAATCGTTGTTGTCTGACCGTTGGCTGTTATCGTCCATGACAGCCGCTTAGCGCCAAAATCCTTCGGGACCGTAACCGTAAAGACCCCCCATTGCCGGCGCGCCAGGAAATGAGTCGGCTGTCCCTGGTCCGGCCCTCCCGGATCGATGTGATTGTTGGGACCGATGGGAATATCGAGTGTCTGTTTCTGGTTTCGATTGAGATAGCCGACAAGAATGCTGAAGGAGCCGTCGGTATTTTTGTACCAGCCCTCGAAAGCGCCTGTGACGCTGGCGCCGGAATCCTTGAATGGTTCGAGCGGGAGTTGGCCCGGCACTTGCGCTGCGAACGGAAGCGCGATCATGACGGACACAAAGACACAAAGGCACACAATGCGCAGTCTATGACCGCGTCTTACTGCGCGGTCATACAAGGTGTGAACAAATAGGCCCGGAGTGCCGTTGGAACATAGCCCCGGCCGCAGGCCGGGGGCTTCGTATAGGTCGGAACTCGAGCCCCGGAGCGGCGAAAGATTAGTCGCATCAATCTTTCGGCCCTCCGGGCCTCGAACGTTCGCGGGTTTGGTCCCCGGCCTGGCGGCCGGGGCTATATTCTTACGCGCCTCCGGCGCTAATTCATTCACACCTTCATAGACCGCGTCTACAGTGTCTCTTCGTCTCCCTTTCAATCGCCGGCCTTCTTCTTCGCAAGCTCCGCCTGATAATCCTCATCACTCATGTAGGTGATATTCACCCAGGCATGACCCATCTCATCGACGGTGCGATCTCCAAATCCGACCCATTGGTTGGGATCGGGATTGTGAGGATTCGAAGCGGTGTTGTCGTACCACGAGGTGATTTTCAGTATCGTTCCTTTGGGCAGAAGCGGGGCGGCATCATCCGCATAGACGTAGTTGTTGTGCCAGTTGAAGTTGAAGTTGTTGACGTAGCTCAACATCATTGTCTGCCCCGTGGGCAGAATGGCTTCCATCGACATTGCCTTACCCCGCAGGTGCATATGGGGCTGGAAGTTCTCAATCCGTCCGGCCTGCCGCATCGGGATGAAGTTCTGACTCATATACGTCGAGTTGGGAGCGATGTCGATGTTGCGGGCACCGCCGGCGACCGACTGGAGCGCGGCCAGCGTCTGGCGATAATGCGGCTCCTGCCCTCTGGGATAGAAGTAAATTCCTAATTCGACGTGATCCGTGATCTGCTCGCCCACAGCGTGGTAATGCATCTCGAAGATAATCTTCGAACCTGGCAGCATGAGCTTGCCGCTATTGGGGCGCATGATTTCGCCCTGCTTTCCGACGGCCCATTCCATAAAGAGGCCGGCCTGACCCGCGCTTCCATCATCCGCAGCATTCGTGACGCCGGGTTCGTCCTGTTGCAGTCTGGCAAGGGCATGGTGAGTGACTTTACGGCCCTTTACTGTTGCCGGATGGATCTCGATAGCGCGAACCCAGCGCGCCTCGGTCAGTCCCGTCGGGACGACGGGTTTGTACCAGGCATCGAGAGCAACGGCCGGAACCGTCCAATCCGGAGACTTGATCACGAGATCCGGCGGGCCGAACTGATCGGCAAAATTCCATTTGGACTCGTCCGGCCACTGCTTCGCCCTGGGCATGTCCTTCAAGTCGCCCTTCGGAGCGCCATCGTCCACCCATTTGACAATGGTCTCGATTTGAGCGTCGCTCAACGAGCGATCGTTCTTGAACTTCTGTATCCCGACGGTCTTGTCGATATGCCACGGCGGCATCTGGCGCGTGATCACCCTCTCGCGAATCGCCTTGGCCCATGGCCGAGCCTCTTCGTAGGTCACGAGCGACATGGGCGCCATCGAATCGGCACGATGACACGCCTGGCACTTCTCTTGAAAAATCGGAGCGATATCTTTTGTGAAGGTGATCGAGGTATTCGTTGCCGTTTCCGCGTGGATCAACTGCGGGCAGACAGATACGACGGCAAACGCGATCGCGCTCAGAAACATTGCTTTCGCCATAGTGGCCTCCGAATCGGGTTCCGGAAATTCGTGGGTATATTATTCGCTGCCGTCGTCAAACAGGCAAGACGTTTGAATAAGCCACGAATTGAACGAATTTAATTCGTTAAATTCGTTCAATTCGTGGCTTATTCATACATACTGCTACGCAAAACAACCAGCCAGCGCGGGGGGACGTATGTCGCGAACAGCTTCTCGGATCGTCACAGGATTAGTTACAGCAGCACTAGGTGTGTTGTCGCTTACCAGCGTCTTGTCCGGACGCCAATCCGCAACGCAGCCCAGCACGAAGAATGGTGAATGGCCCTATTACACGGCCGACTTAAGAGGCACGCGATATTCTCCGCTGGATCAAATCAACGCAGCCAATTTCAAGGAGCTTGAAGTTGCCTGGCGCTTCAAGACCGACAACCTGGGAACCCGGCCGGAATACAAACTGGAAGGCACGCCTCTCATGGTGAAAGGAATCCTTTACGCGACGGGCGGCACCCGGCGCGCCGTGTTTGCTTTAAGAGCCGATAGCGGCGAACTTCTGTGGACGCATTCCGAATTCGAGGGAACGCGCGCCGTGAATGCGCCGCGCCAGCTGTCCGGGCGCGGCCTGTCGTACTGGAGCGACGGCAAAGACGAGCGCATTCTCTATGTGACTCCCGGCTATCGTCTTGTCGAACTGGACGCCAGGACGGGCCAACGCATTTCGAACTTCGGCAAAGACGGCATGGTGGACCTTAAGGTTGGCGTGGTCCATGGGACCGGACAGCAGATTGACCTGGAGACCGGCGATGCCGGGTTGCATTCGACTCCCACGGTTGTGAAAGACGTCGTCATTGTCGGCATGTCGATGAAAGAGGGTATGACGGTCAAAACGCACGACAACAGCAAAGGCCAGGTTCGCGCTTTCGATGTGCATTCCGGCAAGCTTCTCTGGGCTTTCAATACCATTCCGAAACCGGGTGAGTTCGGCAATGACACTTGGCTCAATAATTCGTGGGCTGCGAACGGCAACACCGGCGTATGGACACAGATCACCGTCGATGAAGAACTGGGGCTCGTTTACCTGGCCGTTGAATCACCCACGTCCGATTTTTATGGAGGGTCGCGGCCGGGGAACAATCTCTTTGGTGAAAGCCTGGTCTGTGTCGATCTGAAAACCGGACAGCGGAAATGGCATTTTCAGATGGTGCATCATCCAATCTGGGATTACGACCTGTCGTCCGCGCCGATCCTCGCCGATATCACCGTGAATGGCAGGCCTGTCAAAGCGGTAGCCGTTCCAAGCAAAGAGTCATTCCTTTATGTCTTCGATCGCGTGACTGGCGTTCCGGTGTGGCCGATCGAGGAACGCCCCGTACCGAAAGGCGACGTTCCAGGCGAGTGGTATTCGGCAACACAGCCGTTTCCAACAAAACCTCCGGCTTACGCGCGTCAGGCCATCACGGCTGATGAATTGATTGATTTCACACCGGCGTTGCGGACGCAGGCGCTGCAGGTTGCCGAAGCTTTCAAAATGGGCCCCATGTTCAATCCACCGGTGGTCAGTAAACTGGGCGGCCCGTATGGCGGATTGACGCTTGGCACCACAGGAGGCGGGACCAATTGGCCCGGCGCTGGTTATGATCCGGAAACGCACACGGTATATGCGCAGGCGAATAATTCACAGGTCGTACCGATCGGTTTGATCGAGCCGCCCGCGGGCTTCTCGGACATCCAGTATGTCCTGGGCACGGCAGGCCAGCCATTCCGCGTCAGCGAAGGCCCTGGATTCGGCAGCGCGGCGGATTTTCCGCAGCCGCAAAGAGGCGCGCGAGGGGCCCCAGCTCCGGCCACGGCGGCGCCGCTGGCAGCAGCACAGGCCGAAGGACCGCGAACGACCGTTCAAGGTTTACCTCTGATGAAACCACCTTATGGCGTGCTTTCTGCGATCAATCTCGATAAGGGCGAGCTGACATGGCAGGTTCCACACGGCGATACGCCCGACGCCATTCGCAACAGTCCCGCCTTAAAAGGGATCAACATTTCAAAAACGGGCCAGGGCGGCAGCGTCGGACTGGTCGTGACGAAAACACTCGTCATTGTCGGCGATCCTCAAGTGACGACGACAGCGGAGCATCCCCGCGGAGCAATGCTGCGCGCCTACGACAAAACAACGGGCAAAGAAGTCGGCGCTGTATTGATGCCGGCGCCACAAAGCGGATCCCCGATGACATACCGCGTGAATGGAACCCAGTACATCGTCGTTGCCGTCAGCGGCGGGAACTATTCCGGGGAGTACATTGCGTACCGCCTGCCCTCGGATGTTCGATGAAAACAACGGAAAACAGATTAGCCACAAAAGGCACAAAGAGCACAAAAGGGATCGTAAAAACCCTTTTGTGCTTTTTGTGCCTTTTGTGGCTAATCCCCTTCGTTACAGGACAGGACAACTCGCGCACTGTCTGGGACGGCGTCTACAGCGAAACTCAGGCAAAACGTGGCGAAGGTATCTTCGTGGATGCCTGTTCGAACTGCCACGGCCGGACTCTGGAGGGCGCCGACATGACGCCGCCGCTGACCGGCGGAGCCTTCCTGGCGAACTGGGATGGACTATCCCTGGGTGATTTGACCGACCGTATTCGAATCTCGATGCCGCTGGATCGTCCCGGCGCGTTGTCGCGGCAGGAGAACACGGACGTGGTCGCCTACATTTTGCGTTTCAATCAATTTCCTGCGGGGAAGGAAGAACTCCCTCGCGATACGCAAACGCTTAAACAAATTACCTTCAAGGCTTCCCGGCCATAATCTATTTCTTCACGTATCGCTTCAACGCACGCGGACCTACTTCCGCGCCATAAATATTGCCTTGAGCATCGGCGGCGACGCCCTCCGCAGCGCTGGTGCTCGGCGCCTTCTCGACGGGATCGGGGATGAAATAGTTGACCGAGCCGTCCTTCGCACTTCCGACACGAATGCCGCGCTTCCAACCATCGTGGTTTTTAGACACCGATTCCGATTCCGAGTCCGCCGCGTACAAGACGTCGTTCTTGTCGATGTAAAGCCCGCTTGGCCGGCTGAACTGCTTCCATTCGGCGATGTACTTGCCGTCCTGGTCGAAGATCTCGATTCGATTATTGTTGCGGTCTCCGACGAACAATCGTCCTTTGGAGTCCATGGCAAGGGCGTGCGGCTGATCGAAATCGCCGGGGGCAGTTCCGAGTTTGCCCCACGTTTTAATCAACTTTCCATCCCTGGAAAATTTGAGCACGCGGGCCGTCGACCCTGGAGTGCTGGTGTGTCCTTCTGAAACGAAGATGTCGCCATTGGGAGCGACGAGAACGTCATTGGGTTGAAAGAAGAATTCAGGTTCGCGTCCACCGCCGGCTGTTCCAAGCGTCATGAGCAGCTTCCCATCACGACTGAACTTGTAAACCTGGTGTCCTTTTTTGACCTCCGCAGCAGGCGTTGCGCCCGCATTACCGCGGCCTGCGCCTCCGCCCCCGCCGCCCGTGCAGGTGCAATCGGTAATCCACACGTTATCCTCGCGATCAATAAAGATCCCGTGGGGCGCAATCATGAGGCCGGATCCGAAACTCTTGATCAGTTTGCCATTCTCATCGAAGTGCAACACAGGATCGAGCATCGAATCCTGGCATGAATTGGTGCCGCAGCGCTCGGCAACCCAGATGGATTTGCCGTCTCTATCGATCTCGACGGCACTCGTCGACCCCCAGGTTCGTCCCGCCGGCATTTTTGCCCAATCCGTCACCGTGTTGTAGGGATTCGGCAAGGAGTTCGTTGGTTTCACCTCATTCTGTGCGCCACTTGCCAGCGGTACTGCACAGAACACGGCCGCGGCAATGAATATCCGGATCTTTGTCATGACTTCCCTCACTTGGCACGCGGCCAGATCGTGCCCTGATCCTGCTTCGCTACCGTACCGATGCCCTTGTACAGAAATCGTTGTACACGCTGGCCACGATAGGTTTCAGTCGTATAGATGTTGCCTTTGGAGTCGGTTGCAATGCTATGGACCGCGTAAAACTGGCCCGGCTGCCGTCCTCCATCGCCGAAACTCGTCAGGATTTCCAGCGAGTCCCGCAACATGATGTAGATTTTCTCGTTCGCGCCGTCGACCAGGTAGATGTACTTCTGCTGGGGATCGCGCGAAAAAGCGATGTCCCAGACAGACCCGTCGCCTAACGTGCGTTTCGCGACAAACACTTCCTTGACGAACGTACCGTCTTTCTTGAAAACCTGAATGCGATCGTTCACGCGATCGCAGACGTAGACCAGACCGTCCTTGGACAGCTCCGCGCAATGAACGGGATTTCGAAATTGCTGGGCCGGCGGCGCATCCGGGTTGTAAGGTCCGAGATTGGTATCTTCCGGTTTGTTACCGTAGGCGCCCCAATGCCGTTTGTATTTGCCCGTGTCGGCGTCATAGACAATAACCCGGTGGTTGCCATAGCCATCGGCGACATAGACCTCATTGGTGTCTTTATCGACAAAGATCTTCGCCGGCCGCCGCAGGTTTTCGATATCGTTGCTGCCTTTGCTCGCGCCGACCTTACCGATCTGCATCAGGAATTTTCCATCCTGAGTGAACTTCATGATCATGCTGTCGTGCGTGTATCCGATGACGGGTCCTGTTTGTCCTTCAGCCGGCGGAGCCCCCGTCGGAGCCTGCCCTCGAGCCGCTCCCCGGCCCGCGCCGCGGGGCGCCGCATTCGGATCGGTGCCAACGCCGTTTCCTCCGATCCAGACATAACCTTTGTAGTCGATCGTGATCCCGTGATTGGAATCCGGCCATTCGTAGCCTTCTCCCGACGAGCCGCCCCAGTGGTGCAGCAGGTTCCCGGCCTGGTCGAATTCAAGGACTGCGGGCGCCGGCAAACAGCAGGATGCCTGGGGAGGATTCTTGGCGGCATAGATTTCCTTGTCTTCGAGGGATCCGGCGCGATGGATGATCCAGATGTGATCCTGAGCATCGGCGGAAACGCCGATCGTGTTGCCCATGACCCAATGATTGGGCAACGGCTTCGGCCACAACGGGTCGACCTCGAACATCGGCGCCTGAACTCCGGCCGCTTCCGCAACGACGCGGGTCGCCAGAATCCGTTCGCCGATTGCGAGCGAGACAAAAACCACGAAAAACGTCACACCGATCAACAGGTCACGTCTGCGCTTCATAATAAGCACCTCCACTTGGGGTTGGTTCGTAGGGTTCCTATATATGTCCCGGCAATGAGCGTCAAGTAAGAAAGAGGATGTTCTCGTCATCACGTTAGAATGGGGGATGAAGATTGTGGCTGCAGAGTGGCGCCTTGCAAAGGTTTTGAGTTTAGTGGATGGCAAGTGAACCTGGTTTGGGTGTAAACGGTGTGGACCCGTCCCCGCTGAAGTTAGGCGGGGCGGTCTGTTCAAAGACGCGAAGCGACCTTATGGATATCCTCGAAGCGCTCCTTATGGATCGGTGCGCTACGCGGATATCTAAAAGGATGCTACGCGACGTTGAACAGACCGCCCCAGCCCTCGCTTCGCGAAGGGCATCCCCGCCTAACTTAGGCGGGGACTATGCGCACCGCTACATTGGTCCTTATCTTGGACAGCTCCAGTCTATGACCGCACGTATTTCGTGGATTCCAGGCAAAACGCGCGGGCCTGGGACGCAAGAAGCGGAATGACGAAAACTTCTCCTCCAAAGACCGGCCGCTCGGCAATTTTTGTCGCAACCGGCATATTGTTGAGCCGTCTCGCCGGACTGTTTCGGCAGACACTGTTTAATCACTATTTCGGTTTATCGGCGCCGGCAGGCGCATTCACCGCCGCGATCCGGATACCGAATTTCCTCAATAACCTGTTTGGCGAAGGTGCCCTTTCGGCATCATTCATCCCTGTTTATGCCTCGCTGGTTGCTCGCGGCGAGCAGAAGGAGGCGGATCGGGTGGCGGGCGCCATCGCATCCGTCCTCGCATTGGGCGTCAGTGCGCTGGTTCTTCTGGGAGTCCTGGCAACTCCGGTCTTTATCGATGTCATCGCCCCGGGCTTCACGGGACCGACGCGCGATCTGACGATTGTTCTCGTCCGTATTCTGTTTCCCAGCGCAGGCCTGATGGTCATGTCGGCATGGTGTCTCGGCGTTTTGAACAGCCATCACCGCTTTCTTGTCTCCTATACGGCGCCCGTCGTATGGAACGCGGCAATGATCGGAACGCTGATCGCGTTCGGCCGCGAAGCCTCGCTACCGCGACTGGCAACGGTACTCGCGTGGGGTTCCGTTCTCGGCAGTTTTCTGATGTTTGCCGTGCAATTGCCGATTGTCCTGAAGCTCGCACCGGCGCTGCGCCTGGGCCTGGACACCACCTCGCAACACGTGCGCACCGTGGGCCGAAATTTTGCTCCTGCCTTTGTCAGTCGTGGCGTGGTGCAGCTGAGCGGATATATCGATATGTTCCTGGCGTCGTATCTGGGCCCGATCGCGGTGGCCGCGATGATGAGCGCGCAAACGATCGGTTTACTACCGGTCAGTCTGTTCGGGATGTCCGTATCGGCGGCCGAGCTCCCTGCGATGTCCGGCGATCTCGGCGTGGATCCGGACGGTACGGCCACATTGCGGAAACGGTTGAATGCGGGATTACGGCAAATTGCCTTTTTCGTTATTCCATCAGCGGTGGCATTTCTTGCAATAGGTGATGTGCTGGCCGCGGCGCTGTTCCAGACAGGACGGTTCACTCATGCCGACGCCGTTTACGTGTGGGCTATCCTGGCCGGCTCTGGAGTCGGACTGCTCGCATCAACGTTGGGGCGGCTATATTCATCAACGTATTGGGCGCTCCGGGACACGCGTACACCGCTGCGTTACGCCGTGGTACGGGTGACGTTGACCACCGTTCTGGGCTATCTGTTCGCGATTCCCCTGCCTCGCCTGCTGGGAATAAGCGCGATGTGGGGAGCGGCGGGACTCACCGCCTCGGCAGGCATTGCCGGGTGGTTTGAAATGTTGATGCTTCGCCGCACCCTGAATTCTCGAATCGGTCATACTGGCCTGCCTGCCGATTTCGTCGTCAAGATGTGGATCGCCGCATTGGCCGGAGCGGCCGCTGCCTGGGCGGTGAAGTGGAGTGCGCCGGCGATGAACCCACGTCTCACCGCAATTGCTGTCATAGGGCCGTACGGTCTGATCTTTTTCGCGGTGACGCTTCTCCTGCGGGTGCCGGAAGCCTCAACCGCGCTCTCGAGAATCCGCCGCCGGCTCTAGACTCCACGAAGAGAATTCGCCACAAAAGGCTTAGCGCGGCTGTTGTGAGGGAGCGAAGTCCCCGCCTAAGTTAGGCGGGGATTGGACTCCCTCACTTTCACATCAAAACATTTAGGCACCACGCACACGTCCTTCCGCTGTTTGGTTGCGGCGTAGCCGCGCTTGTTTCTTTTTGTGGCTAATTCTCTTCGTTGGCTGTGCAGATGCAGCATCCACTGCGTGAACAGTGTTCTCAAAATTATTGCATTATCCGTAGGCGTGACGGCCTTCGCGGTTCTGGCGATTTTCGGATTTGCGATCTGGGTATTTATTCCCCTGCTTCCGGCCATTGTCATATTCGGAATTGCAGTCTATACCGAGAGAAAGCGAAATTCGAACCGGCCACCGGCAGAGGAAACGAAGGAGGGGCCGCGCAAGGCAGCCTGAATTACGGCTGGTTGTATTTCTGGCTCAATTCGGCGATGACCGAGATCAGGCGGTCCGGTTCAAACGGTTTCGGCATGTGCAATTGAAAGCCTGCAGAGAGGACCGTATCCCGGTCGATCGCCGTTGCGAAAGCAGTTAACGCGATTGCCGGCACGAGCTTCCCTTTGCCCCGGTCGCGGGCCCGAACACGCCCGATCAGGGTGTAGCCGTTGTAATCGGGCATTCCGATATCGGCAACGATGATATTTGGCCTGGATCGATCGTAAGCATTCAGTGCTTCCTGAACCGACGCCGTTGTCGTGACGAGGGCTCCTTGCGCTTCAAGAAGAACCTTCAGCAACTCACGAGTATCGTCATCGTCTTCTACTACGAGAATGCTGATGTCCTTGAGCCCGTCGTTCATATTCCCTACTTACATTCAATGCTTTTGGGAGTCGTATGCGAACAGGCAATACTCTCGGTACGGCCCGAAGCCAGATCCGAACATGCGATGTCGACCGCTGTTCTGACCGCTTCCTCCTGCGTGGTGCCGGCCGCTGGCTTGCACACCGTATTGCCGTGAAATTCGACGCAAACATCGCAGCTCACGCGCGCCAGTCCGGTCGCGGAATACACGATAAAACCGATCAGGGCAACGAATCCTACAACCACGAAAATTTTCCAGGTCTGAGTCATCAGTGGATGCCAAGCAGTGTGCGGCCTTCAGGTGAGATCTTCTCAGCCGACCATGGCGGTTCCCACACGACCTGAACGTCAGCCTCGACGACACCGGGCAAATCGAGAAGTTTATTCCTGGCGTCCGCAGCGATTGAGCCTCCCATCCCACATCCCTGAGCCGTAAGCGTCATCTTAATGTCAATGCGGGAGCCGTCGGATAGCTGAGAAATCTGCATGTCATAAATGAGGCCAAGGTCGACGATATTGACCGGGATTTCCGGGTCGAAGCAGGTCTTGAGCGCCTGCCACACCTCTTTTTCGAGCGCCTCGCCCGTAAGTGCCTGTCCCTGGGCCGCCGCGGCTTGCGGGCGGTTTTCTTTGCCAATCGCATCGGCATCGCGGTTCGAAAGACGGAACAGGCCGCCATAGCTTGGAACCATCAGGGTATAGGAACCGCCGAGCGACTGCGTGATCATGACTTCCGTTCCCTGTGGAAGCATGAGCGTGTGTCCCGCTGGAACCGCAACAACTTGACAGTCTCTCGTCAACTTAATTGGCTCATCCGTCTGATAACTCATAGAATTCCCTCATTCCCATTATATGCCGGGCCGCAATTGTGGCACGGCAGCCAAATTGCACCCATTGCATCAGGTGATCCAAGCACGTTAGTGTGGGAGTAGTGATTCCTTCCACGTTAGGAGGTTTTCCCCATGGCGAAATGTCAAGTCCACAAGATCGATTTGGTGTCTTTTTGTCCGGCATGCCGCGGCTCAGTTCGTTCAAAGCGGAAGGCCGCGTCATCGCGGGCAAACGGCAGGTTAGGCGGGAGACCGCGAAAATCCGGGACCAGGCGCCGTGCAACAACGACGTCCAGGACGAGAACCCGGCGCGCGGCCCGTTAGTAATTTATAATTCGAGCGTCGGGCTTCCGTCCGGATGGCTTCGGTATGGCCGCCAGGCGGCCTCCTTACTGCCGGCCGGTTCCCCCACGCGTAAAAGGTTTCAGGGTTTTCCACCAGCTTTTGGATTTTTTAGATAATACAACGCGATTTTTCCCTGTCCTTTTTGCGGCATAAAGAGCTTCATCGGCCCGGCGGAGTAAATGCTCCGCAGACTCATCTCCAGTGAATTCCGCCAGGCCGCAGCTCGCCGTGAAACTCAAAGTACAACGCGTCGTGTTCTGTTCGTATTCGTAACTGCAAGCAGCCATTCGTACGAGCATATCGGCAAATCTCGCTTCGATGTCTGCCGGGCCGACGTTTGCGAGCATGATGACGAATTCCTCTCCTCCATAACGAGCGAGGAAATCGCCGTCGCGGATGTATTTCAGAAACCACTGAGCGGCGCAAAACAGAACTCGATCACCCACCTGATGGCCGTGTGCGTCGTTGATTACTTTGAAATCATCGATATCGAGCATCGCCAGTACAAACCGGGTTTTATGCTCGCGATGCAACTTCACCCAACGTTTCACGGCCTGATCAAATGTGCCCCGATTGGCGACCCGGGTCAGCGGATCGATGGAGGCCTTCTCCTCTGCTTGATTGAGATTGGTGCGAAGGACCTCGATTCGCATGGATAGTTTGGCGTAATTCAACTCGTCCTGGTGTTGCTTTTCCAGGATTGTCCGGGTCAGTTCGTTCGCCTCGTCCGCAATGCGTTTCTTCAAATCCCGGAGGTCTTCGATGTCTATAAGCCGGTTCAGCCGTTCGGAACTACTCATCAGGGTGACGCTGAATGCATTCGCTTCGCCGGCAAGTTTGTTCAAAGCACCCCGCATGACATCGATAACATCCACGAACTCGCACTCCCGTTCGAGCAGGTAAGCCCGGGCGCGGTTCAGGTATTCCGAGCAGATCCGCAGGCACTCGCCGGCAATCCGGGCTCTGTCGGGATCTCCAACCGGGGCGTTTTCCAGGCGCGACTGGCATTCTTCGAGTTTTGTCCGGAAGTCGCTCGTCCGCAGAGTCTCGCTCTCCACAGCCGTAGCGGAAATCACTGTCAACAAACGGCTGCAAAACGCGGCGAGATCGCCTCCTGGGTGGTCCTCGAGCGGGATTTCCTGATCATGCAGCCCCAGGCGGATGAGTCGTTCGCTCATACGCAACTCATCGGTCGCCTGAGGAGAAAACTTTACTGGCTCTGTGGGCTTGTAACTAATTGGTTATGAACGTCCCCCACGCCCTGGACATCCCTCGCGATCGACTCCGCCGCCTGGGAAGCCTCCGCCGACGGGACTTCGCCTCGCAGAGTGACGACGTCGCCCAGTGAATCGACATTGATCGACTTGGATTCAACACGTTTCGATAAGGCCAGCGCCGTTTTCACTTTCGTCGTCAAAGCCGCATCATGCGTCGTTTCTTTTGCCGCATAGACGGCGCTCTGCATGGAACCTTTCACGTCATGCTTTGTCTGTTCCCAGCCACGGGTTGAAACAAGGAACGCCATCCAGCCCAACGCCAGAATGAGGACGACGAGACCAATACCGGCCCCCACCGACATGCCTCGCCGCACCGGCCGGACAGGCGCAGCCACATACGCCGGCCGTGTACCGTAATAATCGTGAATACCACTGCGCCACGCAGGGTCGCCGAAGTCCGGCCAATGCTCCCGATCAAAACTGGGCGAGCGGACGAGCCTTTCCCTGTCGAGGTTCAAGAAGATGTAGTCGCGCGCAGGCGACATCCGCAGAGACGACCACGGGATCGCATAAAGCCGGTCAATCATTGCAGGCCCGTCATCCAGAGCCAGAACGGCATATTCGATATTGCCCGAGACAGGATCGACGACAATGTCTTCAAGTCTGCCAAGGATTTCGCCCCGGCTGTTACGAACACGCTCGTGCAGCAGCGCGGTGGCTAACCACACGTTTGAAGTTTGCATAGCACACCTCTCCTGTGAAAAAAGTGCAATTGCTCTGCCAGCAAGCTATGTCTTTGCAGGCGCAGGCTTTCAGCTCTATTCAAGTTCAAACAAAAATTTGTTCTGGTGGTTGAAGGCGGGCTGAAATCCCGCACCGACAGGCGGAATGCCATTCTGCGTGGAGTCTTGCAGAGCACGGACGTATAGTTGAATCATGATCATGAGATTTGCCGTCGGGATGCTCCTTGCAATCGCACAGCGGTCTGAAGGGCCGGCACCTCCTCTCCAACCGGTGCTCGTGGTGACCGGAAACGCGGACGTGTTAGCGGTGCCGGACGAAGCAGTGGTCCGGTTAGGCATTCTTCGGCAGGCGCCTGTTGCTCAAACGGCACAGGACCAGGCTAACGCCGTGGCGCAGGAAATACTGGCCGCAATCGCGAAGGTCGGCATACCGGGTAAGGACATCCACACCGAGCGGCTCGTGTTATCGCCGGTTTACAATTCCCGAAGTGCCGATCAACGCATCGCGTCGTACAACGCGACAAACACGGTTTCAATCCGCCTGGATAACCTCGCGCTCACCGGGAGCGTTATTGATGCTGGATTAAAGGCAGGTGCGAATCAGCTCGACGGTGTGCAATTCCGCTTGCGGAACGAGTTGCCGTCGCGGGAGGAGGCGCTGAAAGAAGCCGTGCAGGAAGCGCGCGGAAAAGCTCAGGCGATGGCCGATGCGCTTCATGTCAGTCTCGCCGAGGTCATCGAAGCGTCGGAAGGCGGTGTATCCGTCTCTCCGAGGATCGAATCGATGGTCAGTGCACGGGCTGCGGCCCAGGTCGTCGAAACGCCGGTGTCACCCGGTCAACTCGAGATTCATGCCAGCGTCACGATCCGCTATCGAATATCCCCGAAGCCGTAACACCAGGGCATGTCGTGCGGTATGCATAGGCCAGATCCTCGGTCGAAAAGGCGAAACCCGGCCGTCCTTGCGCGTCGAGAATAATTAGTCCGCCCTTGCCGGCAGTCCGGCGAGTCATCAGTTGAATCGCATCCAAAGCTGCAGTGTGTGCCGGCTTGCCCGCGGCAATAAAGTCATTCGCCGTCTTGGCTAACACGACCTTCATGATGGATTCGCCGTGGCCCGTCGTGGAAACGGCGCTCGCGGTGTTGTCGGCATAGCAGCCGCAACCGACGAGAGCGGAGTCTCCGACCCGGCCCGGATATTTATAGAGTGTCCCACCAGTCGATGTGCCGGAGGCGAGATTACCCGATGAATCCAGCGCCACTGCGCCTACGGTTCCCAGGTTCACAACCTTGCCAGATAGTGATCTCCATACCTGCGCCTCATGATCGGTGATCAATTCCGCCGGACTGCACAGCTCCATGCCTTGCTCCAACGCGAATTGTTCCGCGCCGTACCCGGCAATCAGCATGTGCTCGCTTTTTTCAAGAATGAGCCGGGCCAGACGAATAGGATTGCGAATACGTTCCACGGCAACGACGGCGCCCGACTTGAGATTGGCGCCGTTCATGAGTATTGCATCGAGTTGCACCGTGCCGTCTCGATTGAGGTGAGATCCGACGCCAGCGTCGAACACAGGCTCGTCTTCGAGTTCGACGATCGCCTGTTCGCAGGCGTCCAGGCCGGAACCGCCATTCTCAAGAATTCGCCAGCCTCGCTCCAGCGCCCGCGTCACGCCGTCTTTGCAGGTCTTTCGCAGGTTGGCGGAGATGCCCCACGCTCCGCCATGAACGATCAGCGCAATATTACCCACACGAAAAGTATAAAAGGAGAAACCGGGAAAATAAGCCACGGATTGAACGGATTAAACGGATTCGAATCCGTTTAATCCGTTCAATCCGTGGCTTATTTATCCGCCTCCGCGGCGGCGATCGGTTTCCCGGATAACCGTGGCGTAGTTCAGACCAAGGAACGTGACGGTGGGCATGACATGCCCCTTGACTCCAACCGTCGCGCCTTTACTTGGAACACCGTGAGTGCTGGCGTAGACCCAGATGACTCCAGTCCCATCATCGACTTGATAGATGCCGTGGCCGAGAGCGCCGATGGATTGCGTGACCCTGCCGGCAACCACGACCTCTTTGTTCATGAACCGGCCGGGATCCGAGTTGATCTCGCTGATGTTTCTTCGTTCGCAACCAGCCAGAGCAAGGCCCAACAGCAAAACGACGGCAAAATACGAGGTTTTTTTCGCTGTCATATCCGCTTTCTATTTCGAGCCACCGGCCCCGACCGAACCATGGAAGCGTCTTCGTTCATGTCGGGACCAGTGCGGCTCGAAATCCTTTATTCCTGCGTGGTGACGGATCGGCAACTCCGTGCGGGGTGAAATTCCGTGCCCAGTCCGAACCGGAGCGTTAAATCCTGTCGCATGTTGTTTGGACGGTCGTTCCAAAGGTTTGAAAGCAGCGCGGATTATTTACCCTGGAAGAACCCGCGAGCGCCGGAAGAATCACTGAAATACAGCTGTAATTGGCTGATCCTGTTGCGTAAATCTCGAAAGTGGCATCGACGGTACACGGGTTGCAGCTTGGTGACTTTAGGACTGGAAGAGATCGAGGAGGATTAAGAATGTCCGTAAACAAATTAGGCATAGTCCTGTGTTCGGGCTTCCTGGCCTTGGCCACCGCGCCTTTCGCACCTGCTCAAAGTACGACAACTCAAGACACCACGACGAAGAAGCAGACGACGACTCAAAAAGGCACGACAACCAACGACCAGTCGACGCAATCCGATCAGTCGACAAGCACGAAGTCGACATCGAAGACAGCCAAGTCAAAGTCGCAAACGACCGGCAACACGGCTGACAAAAACAATCAATCAACCACGAGTGCCAAGAAAACCAAAAAAGGCACAACCGATAAGAAGAGCAGCATGTCTCACGAGAAAGTGCGGCAGAACCAAGTCGCTTTGAAGAATCAAGGATTCGACCCCGGTCCGGTCGACGGCGTCATGGGTCCCATGACGATGGCGGCAATCCGGAACTATCAAATGCAAAATCATCTGCAGGAAACCGGAATGCTGAATCGTGAAACCGAAAATGCCCTGATGGCCAGCGCCGGAACGAATGGTCAGGCTGGTCAAAGTGGTTTCGGCGGCAGGAGCAGTCTCGATAATCAAAGCCAGCCCCAGAAGCAGCCCTACAGCTCACAAGACCTTTCACAGAACCGCTCGGGCGACTTCGGGGCTCTGTCTCAGTCTCAGAACGACACTCAGGGCCACGTTACCAACATCGAAGACGTCCGCCAGGTTCAACAATCCCTGGCTGACCTTGGATATACGCCAGGGGACATGAACGGCATGATGTCCTCCGACACGCAGAAAGCGGTTTCACAGTTCCAGTGGATGAACAACCTGCCGGTAACTGGAAATCTCGATGAGTCCACAACGATGGCGATCATGAGCCAGGAACAAGGCACCACGGCCAATGCCCAATTGAGCCAGAACCCGACAACATTGTCCGATCAGGAGCGGGAGAAATCCGGCATCACCGGCGACAGCGCCCCGCCGATCGAGAACACTTACAAACAGGACACGACGTCCACTTCGCGCAGCAAACCGTCTGCGCAGGATTCAACCGGCAGCTACGACGCGAAACATCATGACAATGTCTCCGGCAAAGTGGACAAGGATGCGGCAGAGCGTGCCCAGAAAGCGGCAGACGTTTTGCAAGACCTGACTGCGGCAAGCGACAAGCGGATACCGAACGAGATCCTCGAACGCGCTGAAGCCATTGCCGTTATTCCCCACATGATCAAGGGAGCGTTCGGAATCGGGGGCCGTTTTGGCAAAGGCCTCGTAGCGGAACGGACTGAGGCTGGTCGCTGGAGCGCACCGGCATTCATTGAAATCGGTGGTGGAAGTTTCGGCGCGCAACTCGGCGTTGAAGCCACGGATCTCGTGCTGGTCTTTACGGATCGTAAGGCGCTCGACTTGCTTGAGGGCGGTCGCGATCTCAAGCTCGGCGCCGATGCCAGCATCGCCGCCGGACCGATCGGCCGTTCAGGCGAAGCTGGTGTGAACGCAAATCTGAAGTCCGCAATCTACGCGTACTCGCGGGCAAAGGGTCTCTTTGCCGGCATTGCCCTGGATGGCGCAGTGTTGAATATGGACAAGAGTATGAACCAGAAGGTGTATGGATCTTCGGTCGACTCGAAGCAGATCCTGGCCGGTCTGGCGCCAGCTAACGCCAGCGTACAACCGTTCATGACGGCGATTGACAGAGTCGTCCCGCGGAAACATATCAGTCAGAGGTAGCATGATGCACTTAGATGTTCTGCAAGCAAAATGGAAGAAGTTCCGCAACGAAATCAGCTTCCACTGGAATCAGCTCAGCTCCGATGAAATCGACCGAGTCGATGGCCGGCGTTCGAAACTCGTTGTTCTGTTGCAGCGCAAGTACGGATTCGCGCGCCCCCGAGCCGAACGGGAAGTCGACCGAGTCGTGACCGAATTTGAGGACAAGCTGCGAAGAGCATCTTGAATCGTGAGACGATAGGCCACGGGTAGAAGAGATCGATCCGTGGCCTATGTTTTTTGCTCCCGCCCGCTGCACACTCCATACGGCTATAGATTCCTAACGCGAGGCTGTGGTAAGGTCACCCTCTTCAAAAACGAGGAGGAATATGGCTGGATTAGAGGCGATTTTCAGATGGATGCATGTCTTTGCCGGAATC
This sequence comes from uncultured Acidobacteriota bacterium, assembly GCA_963738025.1. Lineage (GTDB taxonomy): Bacteria > Acidobacteriota > Terriglobia > 20CM-2-55-15 > 20CM-2-55-15 > 20CM-2-55-15. The sequence continues at coordinate 401,817 of CAVTWA010000031.1, forward strand.
ACATGGATCGGACACCTCTACTTCTTCAACTGGGTAAATGGGCCGATGCAGCCCAAGCTCGATGGCCCTACAAAGAAAGCTGTCGTACCGGAATTGATGCCGCGCGCGCTGTATTGGTTCCGCTGGGGCGCTGCATACACCTGGTTTACAGGTGTACTCCTGCTGGGATTGGTCTACTACATGGGCGACCAGGCATTCGAGCAAGGCTACAGCTGGACCGCAGGCGGGATCGTTATGATCGCGGTGACGTTTCTCGCCGTTTTCATCTATGACGCCCTGTGGAAGACCAGCCTCGCTGCAAATTTGCGCGCGGCGACGATCGTTTCATTCATCCTTCTGGCCATTGTCGTCGCGTTGTACGTTTACTTCGGCCACTTCAGCTACCGCGGAACGTTAATCCACACCGGAGCGCTCTTCGGCACAACCATGGCCTTCAACGTCTGGTTCCGCATCTGGCCAGGTCAGCAGAAAATCATCCGCGCCGTCAAGGACGGTTCGCCACTCCCTGCTACGGACCCTGTCGTTAAAATTGCGGGTTTACGATCGCGGCACAATACCTATATGTCGCTGCCCCTGCTGTGGGCAATGATCGGGCAGCACACCACGTTTTTCGCCGGCGGGAACCTTGGGATACCGAGCAACCTTTATTGGGTGGTCTGGTTGCTGATCATCATCATCGGCTGGCATATCGTCTTCCAGTGCTACAAGAAGGCGGGCAAGGTCCAGGGATTTTAATAAGCCAAGGATTGAACGGATTAAATGGATTGAATCCGTTAAATCCGTTCATTCCGTGGCTTATTATTTAGCGGCGATAACAAGGGGCGTTCTCAAAGTGAACTCCAGCCGGGTTTCCGAAGGCACGTTCACCTTCTCGCCTTTCGTCATGACCTGCACCGCTGTTGCGCCACCGCCGCCCACACCTGCTCCGATCGCAGCACCCTTTCCGCCACCCGCAATCGCTCCAATCAGTGCGCCGATAGCCGCTCCGCCGGCGGCGCGTTTCGCAGTCTGGCCGCTGCGGCTTTCACCTACTTCTTCATATTCGGAAGTGCTGAGTGAGTACGGAATGCCATTGACGTAAATTTGCGTCAACTCAAGCCCCAATTCTGCGCTACCGGTAACACGGCCGGCCGAATCGGCGTTTGCAAGTCGCCCCCTGACGTCTGCACCTTTCGGAATGATTTCCGTCCCGTTGTCCACGACCGGTTCGTCGAGAATCGCCACGAAGGTGTCACCGATTTTGCTTTTTTCGCTGCTGATACTGTCGATCGTTCGAATGATTATTTTCGAGCCCGTTGGGATCGTAAATCCCGTTGTGGCGGCAGTTGCCGAAACCGGACGGGTGACGCGCTGATTACCCGGAAGAAGCCGCGGGTCCGCTGCTGGAACTGCAACCGGAGCGGCAGCAGGCGCTGCAGCAACCGGCGCAGGTGCGGGTGCCACCGCAGGCGGCGGCACCGGAACGGGCGCCGGAGCAGAGGCTGCCTTGTCCTCGGAAAACTGGATCTGCTGAATCGACAGCAGATCGTAATCCTTGACCGTTCCGTCAGCCGACCTGAATTTGATTACTCTTGCCGTCCCGCCCTCGTAATAACCCGTAATTCTTTCACCGTTCTTCAAAACCAACGTGTCTGCCCATGCCGGCACAACAAGCCCAATTGCCGCGATGAACGTTATCATTTGAGTAATCTTCTTCATGCCCCCTCCCGATTTGGTCCCGGTATCGCTGCATTTTCGATACCGCAGGTCAGGGCTGAAAGAGGTCCGTCTCAGCGTGCTAAACTTACAGGCCTTACGGGCCCGTAGCTCAGTTGGATAGAGCATCTGCCTTCTAAGCAGGGGGTCGCGCGTTCGAGTCGCGCCGGGCCTATTTTGATTTCAATAAGTTTCAGGATGGTCTATTGAGCCCGCATCGAGCGCGGAACCCAGGACTTTTCCGGTGCAGAGCTTGGGAAGCCCCGGCTCACAACTTTTCACGTGCTGAGCCCGGGAACGAACCCAACGTCCTGACTTTCGAGTGCAGAGCCCGGGAAGCGTCCCACATTCTAAACTTTTCGCGTGCTGAATCCGGGAACCAGCCCAGATTCCGAGGAGAAGGCGCCTGGAAGCGGTGACCGAATGCGGGCTGAAGCCCGCGACTACATGGTCGAACGACCCCAGCGCAATTTTTTTCGCGGCTTGGGGGACTTTCGCATAACCTAAAGTCCGTAAATCATTGGTCCGATATGCTAGCTGGGCGAACTTCTAAGCGGGGCGACGCAAATGCCTCCCGGGCCTATGAAAAGACAGGGCTAAAAGACATGTAAAGTCTGATATAGTAGTGGGTTGGGTATGTTCTCAGAAGCCGCACCACAGAGCTGAAAGGAGAATCAGTTACAGTGTCAAATCAATCCCCCCAGACGTTAGTTGCGGAGGAAGACCAACGAAGTAACGGGGGTCCGATCATCAATGACTTCAGCATCCAAGTAGCCACAGTCAACGGTTCCGGCAGCCAATCTTCTAATACAGTCCTAATGCGTTCTATTTTTCAGATGGGAATTCCCGTCAGCGGGAAGAACCTTTTCCCGTCCAATATTGCAGGGCTGCCGACCTGGTTTACGATCCGCGCCAATAAAGATGGCTGGATCGCGCGACGCAAGGAGATCGATTTCCTGATCGCGATGAATGCGGAAACAGCTCGCGAAGACGTAATGAATCTGGATCCCAATCGCGTGGTTGTCTACGAAGAAAATCTGAAGCTGAATCAATATCGAAAAGACCTCACGTTCTTCCCCGTTCCCTTCTCGAAGCTTGCGACCGAGATTACTCCGGACTCCAGGCTTCGCAAGCTACTGGCCAACATGATTTACGTCGGCGTCGTCGGCGAACTGCTCGAGATCGACCCCGCCGAAATGGAAATCGCTCTGACAAAACAGTTCAAGGGCAAAGCCAAAGCTGTTGCGCTGAACAAAACCGCCCTCGAGATCGGCCGCAAGTACGCCAAAGACAACTTTGATCAGACGGTCGTGCCCTACAAAACGCAACGGATGAATGCCACAAAAGGCAAGATCATCATCGATGGCAATTCCGCCGGAGCGCTGGGCTGTATGTTCGCCGGCGTTACGGTGGCGACATGGTATCCGATCACGCCTTCATCAAGTCTGTGCGAAACCCTCGCCGATTACATGAAGGACTACCGAATCGAAAAGGACGGGAAAGCCAGCTTCGCCATCGTGCAAGCCGAAGACGAACTGGCGGCCGTCGGCATGGCGATCGGCGCCGGATGGGCGGGCGCCCGCTCCATGACGTCAACGGCCGGACCCGGCATCTCGCTGATGCAGGAATTCATCGGGCTGGCTTATTACGCCGAGATCCCGATCGTTATCTTCGATATCACTCGGGTCGGTCCCAGCACTGGGCTGCCGACACGAACACAGCAGTCGGACATTCTCTCGCTGGTCTATTGCTCTCACGGCGACACCAAGCACATCGTCCTGCTGCCTGCGAGCGTCGAGGAATGTTTCACGATGGGTTACGAAGCTTTCGATCTTACCGAGCGCTTCCAGACCCCGATATTTGTCATGAGCGATCTGGATCTCGGCATGAACAACTGGATGTCGGATCCATTCAAGTTTCCTAAAAAGAAATTCGATCGCGGGAAGGTTCTGTCGGCGGAACAACTGGAAAAACTGGGCAGTTTCCAGCGCTATGGCGACGTCGATGGAGACGGTATTCCGTATCGCACGCTTCCCGGAACCGACCATGCCGCCGCGGCATACTTTACCCGAGGCAGCGGCCACAACGAAAGAGCCGTCTATAGCGAGCGGCCAGACGACTACAAGCACAACATGGACCGCTTGAACAAGAAGTACGACACGGCCCGGCAGTACGTGCCTCAACCGGAAGTCCAGTACGCGAAGGGCGCGAAGGTTGGCTTCCTGGCGTTCGGCACAACGCACTGGGCCATTATCGAGTCGTTGGATCAACTGCAGCGTGAATACAAAATGCCGGTCAGCTACTACAGGCTGCGGGCAGTCCCGTTCACGCACGATCTCATCGATTTCTTTCAAAAACACGATCGCGTTTACATCGTCGAACAGAATCGCGATGGTCAGATGGAAATGCTGGTGAAGCTGGAATTGCCTGCAGACCTGGTCGGCAAAATTCGGAGCATCCGGCACTATAGTGGAATCCCGATTGATGCCCGGTTTGTCACGGACGAGTTAGTCGCTGCAGAGAAAGGAGTACGAAAGTAATGTCAACCACCATGCAACCGCCCGCCGCGGCGCCAAAAAATTTAAACAGGCTTGGCTACGGAATTGCCGATTACAAAGGCGCGGACTCTACCTTGTGTGCGGGTTGCGGCCACGACGCGATCACGTCGCAAATCATCAAGGCCTTTTATGAATATGGCGTGGAGCCCTACCGCGTCGCCAAAATGAGCGGCATCGGGTGCTCCAGCAAGACGCCGGCGTACTTCCTCAGCCGTTCTCATGGTTTCAACGGCGTTCACGGCCGTATGCCGGCACTGGCAACGGGTGTGATGCTCGCGAACAAGCAGCTGGTAACGATCGGAGTGAGCGGCGACGGCGATACGGCTTCCATCGGTATGGGGCAGTTTGTACACCTGCTGCGCCGCAATGTTCCGATGATCTACATCATCGAGAACAACGGCGTCTATGGACTCACCAAAGGCCAGTTCTCCGCGACAGCCGACTTCGGCTCCAAAGCAAAGAGCGGCGTGGCGAACGATCTGCCCGCGATCGACGTCTGCGCGCTGGCCATCGAACTGGGCTGCAACTTCGTTGCACGCTCGTTTGCAGGCGATCCCAAACAAATGATCGCCTTATTGAAAGCAGCCCTGGGTCATCGGGGCACCGCGATGTTTGACATCATCAGTCCTTGCGTCACTTTCAACAATCACGAGGGCTCTACCAAGAGCTACAAGTACGCGAAGGAACACGAAGAATTGCTGCACGAAATCTCGTTCGTACCTTTCTTCGAGCAAATCACCGTCGATTATGCCGAGGGTGAAGCCAAAGACGTCGAATTGCACGACGGGTCCCACATCCGCCTGCGCAAAGCCGACAAAGGCTACGATCCGACCAATAAATCGGAAGCGTTCAATACCTTACGGCGCTGCCAGGAATCGAATGAGTTTCTGACCGGACTCATTTATATCAATGAGCAGAAGCCCGACTTCCTGAGTCTTCTGAACATGGCTGACGATCCGCTGGCGACCCTGCCCCAGGAACGAACCCAGCCATCCGAAAACGATCTTCAGGAAATCATGTCCGAATTGATGTAACAAGCCACGGATTGAACGGATTTCAATCCATTGAATCCGTTCAATCCGTGGCTTATCTTCCCTCCTTCTTCAAAGCAAACTCAAACCTGGAATATCCTTGAAATCGGCGGCGTTCATCGTCCAGAGCCGGGCTTTGTGAACGATCGCACAGGCAGCTATAGCAATATCGATTTCCCGCCCGCGAGGCCGTTTGATCTTCTTAGAGATGTCCGCCGCCAACAGGGCTTCCTGCGCTCCAAAAGGGATCGCCTCGGGCGATGGAAATAGCGCTTCCTGGGCTTCGATCTTGGCAATTTGTTGACAGGTCCGGTATCGTGTCTGTACGACATCCAGAGACGATGTTTCGCAGGAGGAATTGCATGAGCCACCGGTCAGTTGCAGGCGCGACGGTATTGCTAATCGCATTCAGTGGTTTCGTTTTCGGCCAGGGGAATCAGGCGGCTCCTCAGCAGGGCCAGCGGACCTTTACGACAAATGGAAACGGCGGCATCGTCGATGCGCCGGCCCAGCCGGGACAGCGTGGGCAACGTGGCCAGGCTGCACCATCCAAACCGGCTCCGCGCAATGCGAATGGCCGAGTCCTGCTGGGGGCGCCACTGGGAGAAAGCGGCTTATGGATCGGCGGCATCACGAACTTGACGAATGCCGACAATACGCCCGTGAAAGTTCCCTATCAGCCGTGGACACAAGGCATCGCCCTGGACCGGCGGCAAAATCAATTTGAACCGCACACCCGCTGCAAGCCGTCGGGAGGACCGCGTCAGTTCCTCACACCCTATGGAGTCGAATTCGTCGAGCTACCCGATATGCAACGCATCTACATTATGGATGTCGGCGGCCCGCACACATTCCGAACGATCTATATGGATGGACGGCCTCATCCGAAGAACCTTGTACCCGATTACTATGGACACAACGTCGGTCACTGGGAAGGCGACACCCTGGTCGTCGATTCCGTCGGGTATAACGAAAAATTCTGGTTCGACCGCGGAACTCACCCGCATACCGAGCAACTGCACCTGATCGAACGTTTTACACGTTTGGATTTCAACAACATGCGGTATGAAGTGACAGTCGACGACAAGGGCGCCTACACCGAACCATGGACCGGACAATTCAATCTGCGCAACACGCCTGGCGACGAATTGTTTGAATATGTTTGCCAGGACAACAACCTGGCGCCGACGCTGATGCTCGGGGAACTCGAGTCGGTGGATCGCACAAGCGCCATCGTGCCCTGATGGACCTGTTTGAATAAGCCACGAATTGAACGAATTAAACGAATTGAATTCGTTAAATTCGTTCAATTCGTGGCTTATTCTTTTACTGGGATAGCGCGAAGTTCACGGTCACATCCGTGGTGACCCGACTGGATTGTGCCGGATAAACCCACTGCTTCACAGCGTCCATCGCGGCCTGAATCATAAGCGGATGGCCGCTGATCACTCGCAGGTTGGCCACCTTTCCTTCCGTATCAATCAAAGCTCTGATGACAACGATACCCTCAATCCGAGCCTGGCGTGCGAGTGGCGGATATACCGGATTGACGGTGGAAATCGGCCGCAAATCCGCAACAAACGGAGCAGAATCCGTGCTGTTGTCCGCGGCACCGTTGGCGTAACCCAAGTAGAGACGGGGGTTCGCAACCGGGCCGAAGGGTGTCATGATCGTGCCCCCCGCTACGCCTGTCGTGCCGAATGGCGTCTTCACAAATTCAGGCGGGACTGTGGCTTCTGACCCGAAAGCCAGATCGAGGCTTATCTTGCCGTCATCAATTTTCTTGCTGCGGATCGCATAGGGAAACCCTAAGCCGGCCTCACGAATGGTCTGCTGAATCGGCGCCGAACCCAGCGGCCCGCCCACGAAAACATCCAATCGTCGACGCAAATCCGACAATTGCGGCTCCGACAAGCCGCGAATATCGAAATGGTCAATGATGAGGTCCGCATTGTTGGCGCCAGGCGGCGGCGGAGGAGGTGGAGGCGGTGGAGGCGGGGGCGGCGCCTGCGCCAGAACGCCGGGGCTTAATTTGAAATCCACCAGAACCTGCAGTGTGCGGGCAACGGTGATCGAGTAATTCCCTCTCACCGCCGATTCGAGGGCTGCAGCCCGCAATTCTTCCGGTCCTGACAATACGCGCGCATCGACGATATTGCCCGAGGCATTGAACGTAAGCTCGACGGCGACGGTTCCCTCGATTTTCTTCTGGGCCGCCTCGGGGGGATATCTCAACGGCTGAATGTTGACGACGTACCCCGGCCCATTCTGCGGCGGTTGGACTGAAGCTGCGGCGCTCCCTGCCGATTCCCGGATTTCAGCCCGGCCGACCAGCGGGAACGAGGCAAATCCCAACCAGCCAACTCCAGCCAGAATGGTGAACATCGAACCATAAGAAGAGATAAGTCTGAACCTGGACATGGAAACCTCCGTAACAAGCAAATGCATGCGTTGCAGCAAATGACGGCGGCGCAGAAACAACGGCGCCGGGGCAAGATCAAGACCGCGTTGCGCACCAGCAATAGCGAGCAGCGCGTTGATGTAGGGTTCACGATCGGAAATGATGCGGACGACTTCCGCATCGACGATTTGCTCGCGCGAAAGGCGAGCCTGCCCGAGCAACCACCAGAACGCCGGGTTGAACCAGAACAAAGCCGCTATCACTTCCTCCACGACAGTGATCAGCCAGTCATGCCTCTTCACGTGGAGCAATTCGTGGCAGGCAATTCCGCACTGTGCCGAACGATCGAATGTCAGAAAAGATTCCGGCAGTAACACGACAGGCCGGAAGAATCCAAACGTGACCGGCCCGAGGCCATTCGATGAGAGGCAGAACGCTGCATTGACGCCAACCCGGGCGATGGCTTCCTGCACCGGTTCTGGAACTGGATACAGCGGTTCAGCAGCAATTCTGTGGCGCTGAATTCGCCACAGACCAATCGCCGTCCAGCAAAGCCGTGCCACGATGCCGGAGATCAGCACCCAAATGAGTAACCGCGCCCATGGAAAGGCTGCTGCGAAGGCCATACTGCCTGGGACAGACGCTTGTTCTGCTCCCCGCACGGCCTCTTCCGCACTCTGCGCAATGACAATGACGGAATGTTTCCAGGGTTCTACTATCGGCAGAATTATCGACAGCAGCAGCAACCCATGGCAGTAAGTCAACTGCGACCGCGGATGACGGATCCGGAAAAACGCCGGCAGCAGCGCTCCGATCGAACCAATCAGCAGTACTTGTATGTTCCACGATTGAAAATTGTCGAGCAGCGCTTGAGGAATCATTTTTTCCTCCGTTTGTCCTTGAGGAGCTTGCTGATTTCATCGAGTTCTTCGGTGCTGAGTTTCTTATCTTCGACCAGCTGGACAAGCAGCGGCTTGGCGGATCCGTTGAAGACGCGTTTCAGGAAGTCATGGACCATATTGCCCACGACCTCACGTTGCGGCTGCGCGGGAGTGTAAACGTAGGCACGCTCGTCCGCGCTCTTCTTCAGGTGACCTTTCTGTTCGAGGATGCCCATCATCGTCATGACGGTGGTGTAGGCGATCTTCCGGCGCGTCAACATTTCTTCGTAGACGTCGCGTACGGTGGCGGTGCCGCGCGTCCAGATGATTTTCATGATTTCGAGTTCCTGGTCAGTCAGAACAGGCTTGTCGGATTTCATAGTACTAACTAATTAGTACTAACGACCACACCTTGCAAGAAAAAAATGAGAGTTGGTGGAAAATAATTCGGGGACGGTTGCCTGAATTATTTTCGGATCCTCAATTCTTCTTCGGCGGACCGGCGAGCTGCAGCGTATCGAGGTCTTTTTTAAAGGTGTCGAGGTCTTCGCGCACCCTGGCTAATTTGAGCTGATTTTCGGCAAGCGCGGCCTGAGCTTGATCCTTGATGGCAGGATCGACGACTGGAGCATACACTTGATTCTGGATCTCGGTCTGCTGGAGCTGCAGGGCCGTTTCCTGGTCTTGCAGATCGCGGATTTTTGCGCGAAGCTGATCGAGCTTCCCATTCCATACTTCAACCGGATCGGGAGCTTTGGGTTTGGAGAGGTCTTTGGCGGCCGGCGTAGAGTCTGCCGGCTTCGCAGCTTCGGCGGCAGGGGCTGCTGCAGGAGCAGCCGCACCCGGCTCGGTTGCCGCAGCCGGCGTCCCGCTTTCCTTGATCACGATGGTGGCGTGCAGCTGGGCTTGCCGTTCGCGCTCTTTACGAGCGGCGTCGGCAATCGACTGCGCCTGTACCGTTGCCGTAAGCAACAGCATTACCAGTAAGGTCTTCATGACGCCAATTATACATTTCAAGTGCCGGGCCTGCGAGAAGGACATGGCAATACCTCCGTCACGCTCGGAATCCGTCAAATGCCCACAGTGCAACGGCGAAATCCCGGTGTTTATGAACGATTCCATCGTCGAGCGGAACATTGTCACCACGTGTGTATCATGCGGCCATGACAACCTGTACATCCAGAAGGATTTCAATCGCAGTGCCGGCATGGCGATCGTGGTGCTGGGAATTGCAGCGAGTCTGTATTTTTTTGCCAGGGGTCAGCCTTTGCTGGCCATGTCGGCGCTGGGGTTGACGGCAGTCGTGGACTTTCTCGCATACTATTTTGTAGGGGAAGTAACCGTGTGCTATGCATGTCATGCCGTGTATCGCAGTTTTTTGAAAAACCCCGAACATGAAGCATTCGATCTTAAAAAGCTCGAAAAATATGGCGGGCGTACGCCGCGTGGAAGTCACTGAACCTATTGACCTCGCCTTGAAAAACCTTACGCCTTTGGAGTATCGTCGGTCTTTAGGGAATCTCGTTCATATTCATTAAGTGATGAAATCAAACATTCTCGCGCGGGACACTGTCCCACCGGTCACCCTTCCGCCTGACAAGACGCTTCTGGACATGCTCTATTACATGAAGCTGACTCGGGAACTGGAATTCCGCATCGAGCGCAAACTCTACCGGCAGGGCAAGATCGTTGGCGGCGTCTATGTGGGACGCGGCCAGGAAGCGATAGCCGTCGGCAGTTGCATCGACCTGCGACAGGATGACGTCGTCTGTCCGTCACATCGCGACATGGGAGCCTATCTCATCCGCGGAATGACGATACGCACGATCCTTGCGCAGTACATGGCGCGAAAGACGGGCGCCACGAAGGGCAAAGACGGGAACATGCACATGGGCGATCTGTCGAAGGGACTGATCGCCTTCGTCAGCATGCTGGGAGACAACGTTCCCGTAGCCGCAGGAATCGGTCTCTCGTTCAAGATGCGCGGGCAGGATCGCGTCGCTCTCTGCTACTTCGGTGACGGAGCGACGAGCCGCGGTGACTGGCATGAAGGCATCAACATGGCATCGGTGTTCAAGGTGCCTGTTGTTTTCATCTGCAACAACAACCAGTATGCATACTCCACTCCGCTCGAACGGCAGATGGCCGTCGAAAATGTGGCCGATCGTGCAGAAGCGTATGGAATGCCGGGCGAGATCGTCGATGGAAACGACATCGTCGCCGTCTGGGACGCCTCGACACGGGCCATCGAACGCGCGCGCGACGGTGAGGGACCAACCTTGATCGAGTGCAAAACATTTCGTATGACCGGACACTCGGCGCATGATGATGCGGGTTATGTTCCCCCGGAATTGTTTGAATTCTGGGAAGAGCGGGATCCGATCAACCGCTTCGAGCGATTCCTGACGGATCGTGGTTTGATCCAGCCGTCAGGAATCGAAGAACTGCGGCAGCGCATCAATAACGAAATCGACGAAGCGATCCAGGCCGCGGAAAAGGATCCGTTTCCGGAACCGGAAGATTGTTTAAAGGATGTGTATTTGGAATAAGCCACGAAATAAACGAATTTAATTCGTTAAATTCGTTCAATTCGTGGCTTATCTCAAAATAACCAAATGAGTTTAACTACGTACGTTGAAGCGATTCGCCAGGGCATCTGGGAAGAAATGGAAAAGGACGATCGCGTGTTTGTCCTGGGCGAAGATGTCGGCATTTACGGTGGCGCTTTCAAAGTCACTGCGGGGATGCTCGAGCGATTCGGCGAATGGCGCATCATCGACACACCAATCTCGGAATCCGGGATTGTAGGTGCGGCGATCGGGGCAGCCCTGATGGGCATGCGGCCCGTCGCCGAAATGCAGTTCGCCGATTTCATTTCCTGCGCCTTCGATCAGATCACGAACTTCGCCGCGAAATGCCGCTATCGCTGGGGCGCCGGCGTGCCCATCGTGATCCGCGGCCCGAGCGGCGGCGGCGTGCACGGCGGCCCATTTCACTCGCAAAATCCGGAAATGTATTTTGTGCATACCCCCGGTTTGAAAGTGGTATGTCCGGCCACGGCATATGACGCGAAGGGTTTGATCAAAGCGGCCATCCGCGATCCCGATCCTGTTATCTACTTCGAGCACAAATTCCTTTACCGGCGTGTCAAAGAAGAGCTGCCTACGGATGATTTCATCGTCCCGATCGGTAAGGCGGCAATCCGCCGCCCCGGTACCGACATGACTGTCGTTACCTACGGCGCAATGGTGTACACGGCCCTGGACGCCGCAAAAGAACTCGAGAAAGAAGGCATTGATCTCGAGGTTCTCGACCTGCGTTCGCTTCTGCCTTTTGACAAGGAAGCGGTGCTCGATTCTGTAAGAAAAACCAGCAAAGTCATTCTCCTCCACGAGGATACGCAAATCGGAGGATTCGCGGGTGAATTGGCTGCTATCATCTCAGAAGAGGCTTTCGAATACCTCGATGGTCCGATTCGCCGCATCACTGCACCCAATACTCCCGTGCCGTACAGTCCGCCACTCGAGGAGTTCTTCCTCCCCAAAGTATCCGACGTCATACGCGTCGCACGCGAGCTGTACGCTTACTAAGTACGGTAAACAGGACACCAATGGCCGAAACTAAAGTTATCATGCCCCAGATGGGCGAAAGTATTTTCGAAGGCACCATCACCAAATGGCTCAAGAAAAAGGGCGACACGATCCAGCGCGACGAACCTTTATTCGAGATTTCAACGGATAAGATCGACTCCGAGATTCCCGCCCCGGCATCGGGCGTTCTCCAGGATATCCTGGTGAAAGAAGGCCAGACCGTGCAGATCAACACGGTGGTGGCTGTCATCGGCGACGGCGCCGGGAAACCCGCAGCCGAGCAGCCACCGGCAAGAGAGGCCGCCAAAGAGGCGCCCACAGAGGCGCCCAGGAAAGAAGAACCCAAGGAAGTCAAAGGTCCCGCTCCAGTCGCAGGACCCACTGCTGAAACTGAAAGGGACGAGGAAGAGGAGTCCACTGAAGGGATCCGCTCGTCGCCCCTGGTACGGCGAATCGCCAGGGAGCACAAGGTCGATCTGTCGGCGATGGCCGGAAAAGGCACCGGTATCAACGGCCGCATCACCAAGAGCGACATCCTGAGTTATATCGAACAAGGCCCGCGCCCGAGTCCTGCTTCAGGAGGGGTGGCAGCGCGAGAGCCGTCAGGCGCACGCGCCGGGGTGGTCAGTCCAGCACCTCCACCCATGAAGTTCTCCGGCGAAGTCGAACGCGTCCCCCTCACCGCGATGCGGAAATCCATCGCCGAACACATGGTCCTGAGCCGAAAGACCTCAGCCCATGTCTCGACATTCTTTGAGGTCGATTGCGCTCGAATCCTGAAAGCAAAAGATGCCCAACAGGCCGAATTCGAGCGCTCCGGAGTCCGCCTCACCGTGACTCCGTTCTTTATTCAGGCCGCCGCAAACGCGCTGAAGCGCTTTCCGATCGTGAATTCTTCCCTCGATGGCGAGACGATTGTCTACAAGCGCGCCATCAACATCGGCATCGCGGTTAATCTGGATTGGGGTCTGATTGTCCCGGTCATCAAAAACGCCGACGAGAAAAACCTCGTTGGCCTCGCTAAGGCCCTCAATGATTTAGGCGAGCGCTCCCGTAATAAAAAGCTCACGCCCGACGATGTGAAGGATGGAACTTTCACCATTACAAACCCGGGACAGTTTGGCGCCGTCACCGGTACCCCGATCATCAATCAGCCACAGGTCGCCATTATGGGAATGGGCGGAATCAAGAAACGCGCCGTGGTCATCGACGATGCCATCGCGATACGGCCGATGATCATGCTGTCCTTGTCGTTCGACCATCGCGTGATCGATGGCGCTACGGCCGATCAGTTTATGGCGGACGTCCAGAAGCAACTGGAGAACTGGCCGATCTAAAAAATGCACGAGCATTTGAAAAAGCGAGACCAGGTCCGCGAAGTGACGCGCGATTTGATACAGACATTCGGGTCACTTCAGCCGAAGCTCGAGCATTTTGCCGCTACGCCGCTTCCGGACCGGGCCTCCGTCATCCGTATCCTCGATGATCTGCTGGAGGTCATCTATCCCGGATATTTCGGGCGGAAATACGTTGAAAGAGCCAATATCGAGTATTACGTCGGAGATCTTCTCGATTCGATCTATGCCCGGCTGACTGAGGAAATCTACCGAAGTATCCGGCCCGAGTGCACCGGTTCCTCGCAAGCGACCGACATGTGCGAACACTGCCACGCAATTGCCGAGGAGCAGGCCCTGATCTTCTTGCGGGCGCTGCCGCACCTGCGCAGCCGCCTCTCGGAAGACGTGCAGGCTGCTTTCGAGGGAGATCCTGCAGCCAAGAGCATCGATGAAGTGATCTTCGCCTATCCCGCAATCTTTGCGATCACCATCTACCGGCTGGCTCATGAACTGAATATGCAGGGGATTCCGTTGTTGCCGCGCATCATGACGGAACACGCACATTCCGTGACGGGCATCGATATCCATCCCGGCTCGACGATTGGCGCGGGATTTTTCATCGACCACGGCACGGGAGTGGTCATCGGCGAGACGACAATTATCGGGAACCGCGTCAAACTATATCAGGGCGTCACCCTGGGGGCGTTGAGCTTCGCCATGGATGAAGAAGGACGCATGATTCGTGGCAAGAAGCGCCATCCGACGATCGAGGACGATGTCGTGATCTATGCCGGAGCTACCATTCTCGGGGGCGCGACGGTGATTGGAAAGGGATCGGTTATTGGCGGCAACGTGTGGCTCACACGCTCCGTGCCACCCTATACAAAAGTAATCATTTCAGAACCCGAACTCGTGATCGACTCCAAGTGAGGAGCTATGATTCAAGACACAGCGAACAAACTGATCGAAGGTTTTTATGGACTGCTTCCCTATGAGACCGCAAAACACCTTGCCAATGCTCAGAAGGAGTTTCTGAAGGCCATCACCAGCGTCATCGACGAGCAGATCAAATGGACAGACGTTCACGTCGATCGGGCCCATCGGAAGGAAACGGGGACAGAATAAGCCACGGATTGAACGAATTTAACGAATTAGTTCGTTAAATTCGTTCAATCCGTGGCTTATTCAGCTTTGACGTAGAGGTCGGCGCCGGATTTAACGAATTCGACGCTTTTTTGATCCATTGCTTCCTTCACTTCCTCCGTGATCTTCATCGAGCAGAACTGCGGACCGCACATACTGCAGAAATGCGCCAGCTTGGCGCCGTCCTGAGGAAGCGTTTCGTCGTGGAAATCTTTGGCCGTGGTGGGATCCAGACTGAGATTGAACTGATCTTCCCAACGGAACTCAAATCGCGCTTTGCTCAGCGCATTGTCCCGTTCCTGCGCGCCGGGATGGCCTTTGGCCAGATCTGCTGCGTGCGCGGCAATCTTGTACGCAATCACGCCGTCTTTGACATCTTTCTGATTCGGCAAACCGAGGTGCTCTTTGGGCGTAACGTAACAGAGCATCGCCGTGCCGTACCAGCCGATCATCGCGGCGCCAATGGCGCTGGTGATGTGGTCGTAACCGGGAGCGATATCCGTGGTCAGCGGTCCCAGCGTGTAGAACGGCGCTTCGTGCGTCAGCTTCAGCTGCAAATCCATGTTTTCTTTGATCAAGTGCATCGGGACGTGGCCCGGTCCTTCGATCATGACCTGGCAGTCGCGCTTCCAGGCGATCGTGGTGAGTTCACCGAGCGTCGCCAGTTCGCCAAGCTGCGCCTCGTCGTTGGCGTCGGCGATCGAGCCAGGGCGCAGGCCATCGCCCAGGCTGAACGAAATGTCGTAGGCCCGCATGATCTCGCAGATTTCCTCGAAATGCGTGTAGAGGAAATTCTCCTGATGATGGGCCAGGCACCACTTGGCCAGGATCGATCCGCCGCGGCTCACGATGCCGGTGCGGCGCTTTACGGTAAGCGGGATATATCGCAGGAGCACACCGGCATGAATCGTGAAGTAATCGACACCCTGCTCGGCTTGCTCGATTAAAGTATCCCGATACATTTCCCACGTGAGTTCTTCCGGCCGTCCGCCGGCCTTCTCGAGAGCCTGGTAGATCGGGACGGTCCCGATCGGCACGGGCGAATTGCGCAAAATCCATTCTCGCGTTTCGTGGATATTCCGGCCGGTCGAAAGGTCCATCACCGTATCCGCGCCCCACGTGATGCTCCAGCGCATCTTTTCAACTTCATCCTCGATCGAGCTGGAAATGGCGCTGTTTCCGATATTCGAATTGATCTTTACCAGAAAATTGCGCCCGATGATCATCGGCTCGGATTCGGGGTGATTGATGTTGGCTGGAATAATGGCGCGGCCCCGGGCGATCTCATCCCGCACGAACTCGGGCGTGATGTAATCCGGAATCTTTGCGCCGAACGACTCTCCGGCATGCTGGAAACGGACATTCGAGCGATCGTCGCGGCTCGCTTCGAACGCTTGCTCCCTCCCGAGGTTCTCCCGGATGGCAATAAATTCCATTTCCGGGGTGACCACGCCTCGTCTGGCATATGCCAGTTGGGTTACGGCTGCGCCTTCAACGGCGCGTCGCGGTTGGCGCTTCAGCCCGGGAAATGACTCGTGCCGGACCCGCCCCTGAGCTTCCGTGGCGTGCTTAAAGCTAAGATAACCGTTATCCTCGGGCCGGACATCGCGGCCGTCATAGGCAATCGTATCGCCACGGTCGTGGATCCATTGCGCACGCAACGCCGGCAGTCCCTGCCGGACATTGCAAACCTGATGGGGGTCGGCCCAGGGCCCCCGGGTGTCATAGACCCGAGTGCTGGCTCCGTCCTTGGTCGATATCTGCCGCAACGGCACGCGGATCGCCGGATGAAGTTTGCCTTGGATGTAGATGCGTTCGCTGGCTGGAAACGCAGTGTCGAGGTGGGCAGAATCCTTGAATTCGAGTCTGGACGTGCTCATTCATACTCCCTTCGTCGGCATTATCCGAATCAGGTTCTAGGGGTCGATCCCTGTTGGATCCTCTCAGCGCAAAGCTCCCCCGGAAAACCGTGCCTTTGTGTCTCTGTGTCTTCGTGTTTATGTCACAAAGACACAAAGCCACCAAGGCACAAGCCTTTAAACGCTAAACGAACTGCCGCAGCCGCATGAACCCGTGGAATTCGGGTTACTGAACTTAAAGCCGGCTCCGTGTAGTCCTTCAATGTAGTCCACTTCGGCGCCCTCCATATACAGGAGACTTTGTTTATCGACGAAAACTTTCAGCCCGTCGAACTCGAACACGGTGTCACTCTGATCATTGAAGTTCTTGTCGAAACCCATTCGGTATTGAAAACCCGAGCATCCGCCGCCGACAACCTGGATCCGGAGACCAGCGTACGGCTCAGGTTGCTCCGACATGATTTCCTTAACTTTGTCCTCGGCTTTCTTCGTTAGCAAAACTGGCATATTCACTTTCTCCTAACGGTATTTCAGTCCGCTTCTACCGATTTAAATTATACCCTTGAAGTATAGGGGTTTACTGGCGAAAATCAAAGGCTGTGTGGATCTACATTCTGCTGTTTCTAGGAATCCTTGTTGTTATTGGCGTAGCCGCCGCGGTACGCCGACAGTCCGCAGTAACCGCATCCTACTCCAAACAGGCCCAGGAAGAGGATGCCCGCGTTATTGCCAAGTCGACAAAAGCCATGGAAGCGACTGTCGCCGAGGCACTGGCGGCCCAGGCCCGCGACCCGCGTCTTGCCGAAATGTCACAGGAGGACCTCGTCTACGAAGTGTTAAAGGATTGTTACGATCCCGAGATTCCTTTAAACGTCGTGGATCTCGGATTGATCTACGAGGTCAAGGCAGGGACCGAAACGGTGGATATCAAGATGTCCGTCACCTCGCCTGCCTGCCCGTCCGGAGCCGCCATCGCTGAAGATATTAAGTCGAAGCTATCGAGTGCAGGGTTTCCCAACCCGACCGTGCAGATTGTTTTCGAGCCGGCATGGTCGCCGCAGCGGATCTCTGAAGCGGGACGCAAGACCTTAGGGATTTGACCGGCTCTGCGGGTTCGTTATCCGATGTCCGTTGACTGTTGTACGACGATAAATGGACTTGTTACGACAATAGATGGTAACCGGACCACCAATTTGTCGTCGTAACAAGTCCATTTATCGTCGTACAACAGTCAACGGACATCGGACAACCGATCCACCAGTTCCTGCGGCAAACCTGACCTGGTTATCCAAAACAAAACGCAGAAAAGGGAACAATTGCTTGTTCCCTTTTCTGCGTTTTGCGTCTTTTTGTGGCTAATCAGTTCTTACTGCCACGGTGAGCCAGTTCGATCTTCACCAGGTCCGACTTCTCGGTCGAGCCCAGGTTTTTGCCGAACGTCAGCTCATCCATCATTTGCTTCATCCGCTGTTCTTCGCGGGCTTTCTGCCGCGCTATTCGTTCTTCTTCGGCCGCAGTTTCCGGTTCCTCACCACGCTCCCGAACTCGAGCGACGTCGACCGGATTGAGCACCAGGCTGTGATCGAAGCTCTCCAATGGAACTTCATGGCCGCCGGCGTAAACGCCATGCTTGCCGTGCTGCTTATTCCATTCGGCAACGGTTGCCGTCTTGTACATGTTCTCGATGATCTTGCGCCAGCCGATTCCGGTGTTGTACGCACAGAAGGAGATTTCACCCAACTGCGTCGCATAAGGAATGATGCACATCTCGGTGCGCCGGAAGTCGTAGTTGAACAGATCCTGGAACCACATTCCGGCAACGAACAGGAAGTTCCACGGATCGCTGCGCCGCTTCTGGATGTCGTCCATCGTCCGATCGCCGGTGACCTTGCCGTAGCTCTTACCGGACAATCCAAACGATTTGTCGAATTTCCTCATGATAGCCGACAGCGTCAGGCTCGGCGGGCCGCCGAAGGGGTTGTAGTTCTTCAAAAGGGCCAAAGCCATCATCGTGTTCGAGAACCACTTGCTACGGCCGGAATCCGTGATCTTCTGCATGTCGGCGACCAGGCCGGGAATGTTCAGGAACTGCGGAACAGGCGCGAATTCCTTGGTTTCCTTGTTGATCATCATGGCCGTCCCGACGCCGCAGTTGGGATGGCAGCCGCAGCTGACCTGGCCCCAATCGGCGCCGGGTCCGTGGACCAGATCGGCGAAGTCGGCAAACGCGCCCATCATGGAAAGCGGGAACCAGTCGCGAGTCGGTTCAGTTATGCCGACCTGGCTCTTCACGTCGTTGGCGAGATGCGACAGCGTGTATCGCTGGCGAAGCCGGCGATCCGGCGTGATGTCTTCGTCGCGGCCGGTGAATGACACGGGCTGGAATGCAATGAAAGCAATCTTCTTGGGATTGTCCATTGCAAACCGGATGATCGAACCCACCTGGTCGTTATTGACGCCGTTGACAAGTGTCACCACCAGGATGATTTCAACGCCTGCTTCGTGCAGATTGTTGATGGCCCGCAATTTCACGTCGAAGAGATTGCCGATTTGACGATGGCTGTTGGCATCGTTTCCGATACCGTCGAACTGCAGGTACGCATAGCGCAATCCGGCATCGGCAGCCTTCTTTGCAAATTCCTTGCTCTTGGCGAACTCGATTCCATTGGTTGCCGCCTGCACGCTCGCATAGCCGAGCTTTCTGGCGTAGGCAACGGCATCGATAAAGAACGGCGACATGGTCGGCTCGCCGCCTGAGAACTGGATCGACATCTGCCGTCGCGGCTTGATCTTCATGGCGTTATCCATGATTTCCTGGATTTCGGGCCAGCCCAGCTCGTGAACATAGCCGACCTGATTGGCGTCCATGAAGCAGGGATCGCACATCATGTTGCAGCGATTCGTCAGGTCAACCGTCAGGACAGCGCCGCGGCCGTGTTTGATGGTGCTGCTGCCGTGATTGTGAAGATCTTTATCGTTGTGGGCCGGGATGTCGCGGCCGGGGAAGTTCTTCTCGATCCATTCGAGGAACTTCACGTCGATCGCCATCAAGTCCTCGGTCTTGCCATGCTGCGGACAGTCTTTAATCATCCAGACCTGGCCATCGCGTTCAACAATGTTCGCTTTGATCTCTCCTACCTTCTCGTGCAGCAGTTTCGTCCAGTCGGCCTGACCGGTTGTGATCGCCTCACGCGCTTCCTTGACGCATATCGGGCACAGCGAATCGGTCTGCCGGGGCCAGCCAAGCACCGGCTTGGTCTTTTCCCAGGACTTGAGTAATGGCTTTTCGGTCCATTTCGGGGTGAAGGCGGGATTGGGATTAAAACGATTGAAGTACTGGACCGTGTCGAAAGCGACACCTGCGCCGTAACAAACGGCCGCGTCCACATACTTCATGACGCGCTTTCCTAGCTTCGCTTTGACGTTAGTTCTGGCGCTATAGTCCATCTGCGGAGTTTCTACCAGGGGCTCTTCCAAACTAGACAAGCTACCTCCTTGATGAGTGGCGTCGTCGATTCAGGATGAAAAATGAGAACGCAGGCCGTTGGAGCTGGCCATTCGAACGAGGGGAAAGAATACCGCAAGGAATCTCAATTCTTCAACATAAATTTGCCACAACTACCAAATATTGAATGGATTAGCGGGATCGGACAATCTCGATCGAGACGTAATTAACGCGCGGCTCCACGACTGGCGAGATTTTCCGGACGAGAACGCGGACCTGTGGAACCGGAAATCCGCCGAGGATCCGGCTTGACAAAAGTTCCGCCAAAGTTTCAATTAAGTGGAAATCCCGGCTCCGGCAGACCTCCATCACCAGCACTGCGACTTTCGAATAATCAACCGCATCCTTTAATGAATCCGTGCCCGCCGGCTTCGACGAATCGACAAAAAGCTCGATGTCGATCGACAGCCGCTGCTTGATCGTCCGCTCCTCGGCAGTGACGCCGATGGCAGCGACACAATCAATTGAAGAGATCAGAATCTTGTCCATGTCACGCATCCGTGTCGTCGAGTGGTTCGCGACCCGCAAATCCCGTTTCGATATCGTGCCAGTATTCAATCCGATCCTCGCCGAGCTGCCAGCACAGATAAACGATCCGCCCCTGTCGCATATACGGGAAGTCGCATAACCCTTTCTGGGCATCTTTCAGGAGCACACCGAGGTCCTTGATTTGTTGAATTAGAAACATGAGGTGGGAGATGGCCTCGACGTAGTCGACCCCGGCCTTGGTGAAGCCGTCAAAGGCGGAAGCGTCCCGGGCTTTCTGGACTTCCGGATTCAATTCCCGCACATGATCCCAGGCGCGGCCGATGTCTCCGATGAGCGATCGAAGCGTGGGGAGAAGGTCTTGTGCCTCAGCTAATGTGAAGATCCGCTCTTCCATATTGTAGTGGCGGCCTATGACCGCCCACGATTCCGGGTTCAGCGGGCGGTCATAGACCGCCCCTACCGTAATTAGTGTTCCAGCCAGCGTTCGGCTTCGATTGCCGCCATGCAACCGCTGCCGGCGGCGGTAATGGCCTGGCGGAATACCGGATCCTGCACATCGCCACAGGCGAAAACGCCGGGGATATTGGTGCGCGTCGAATCCGGATGCGTTTTGACATATCCTTTTTCGTCGAGATCGATCTGACCTTTAAAGATGTCGGTGTTCGGATTATGACCGATGGCAACAAACAGTCCGTCGACCTTCAGTTCCGCCGCGCGCATTGTCTTCACGTTTTTCAGTTTTAAACCGGTCACGCCCGTTTCTTTCGAACCCACCACTTCCTCGACAACCGTATCCAGAATGAAATTGACCTTTGGATTCTTGAGCGCCCGCTCCTGCATGATTTTTGACGCGCGAAGAACTTCGCGGCGGTGAATGACGGACACTTTGGTGGCGAATTTCGTCAGAAAGGTCGCCTCTTCCATCGCGGAATCGCCGCCGCCCACCACCGCGATTTCCTTGCCGCGGTAGAAAAATCCGTCGCACGTCGCGCAGGTCGATACTCCATGTCCCATCAGTTGGATCTCGGTTTCGATGCCGATGAGCTTCGCCGAAGAACCCGTCGAGATAACGACCGTTTTGGTTTCGACCTCTTCTGTGCCGTAACAGACACGAAACGGACGCTCTTTGAGTTTAACCGCATGGACATATCCATTCACGATTTCCGCCCCGAAACGCTGCGCCTGCTTGCGCATTTCGTCCATCAGTTGCGGCCCCATGATGCCTTCGGAAAAACCCGGATAATTCTCGACCAGCGTCGTCAAAGTAAGTTGCCCGCCCGGCTCCTTGCCTTCGATCAGAAGCGGCTGCAGGTTTGCCCGCGCGGCATACACAGCCGCTGTTAAACCTGCCGGCCCTGATCCAACTATGACCATGTTTCGCATGACAGCTACCTCACAGCTCGCAGAATCCTATAAATTACCACACCTGCAGAGCTGGAATTTTTCAGGTTTTTCACTGGCGTTACGCCGTCAACTACACGCATCACTGCCCAACCTGTGCCAGAATGGTTCGAGCCACGACAATGAACGAAAAAGAACCCACACCCCAAAATACAAACGCGGCAGGCCACACCTGGCTTTTCGCGGCTGCAATTATCGTGCTGAGCGCAATCCTCGCCGTCGTCCTGCAAAAATACGGGCTTAAACACTGAACCTCTGGGACTCCAGTGCTTCGGGTGGTTCCGTCCCCTGTTCCTGTGGTCTGTTACAATTCTTGGCGTGCGCCCGTAGCTCAGCTGGATAGAGCATCGGACTTCGAATCCGGTGGTCGGGGGTTCGAATCCCTCCGGGCGCGTTCTGATCAAGGGGTATTGTTCATTTCGGCGACGCTGCGGGCGTCAAACGCCATGTACGCAATAAAGACGATGCGGAGCAGTTCGAGGAAACCGTGAAAGGACGGAGGCATCGCGTCCAACAACGTCGAAATCAAACCGAACGCCACCACGTGAATGGCTGCCTTTTTGTACTCGCCGTTATACAACGCGCCGACGCCCGGAATTAAACCAAGCCAGAACGCCTTTCGCGGACTGCGGGGACGAATGACGACGTCCTGTCGCTCCGGCGCTCGACCAACTCGTCCCGACTGCGCATCGCGCCGGATACGTTCAAGATCGGCTCGCAGTTCCGAAGCGTGCTGGTAGCGGAACCGGCGCTCCTTCTCCAGCGCCTTCTCAATGCTGCGGTCCAGATCGTATGGGAGTGATGGATTCAAGCGGACTGCCGGCAATGGATTGCGATTCAGAATGGCGTCAAATACGACCGCGGCGCTCGGGCCAACGAAGGCCTGCGTTCCCGTTGCCATTTCGTACATGACGACGCCAAACGAAAAGAGATCCGTTCTTTCATCGACCTCTTCGGCCCGCGCCTGCTCGGGCGACATGTAGGCAACCGTGCCGAGCGTCGTTCCCGTTGACGTCAAGTTGCTACCGGCAGTGGTTGACCGGTCCGTGCCCATCGAACTCTGGGGCGCCAGTTTCGCCAGTCCGAAGTCCAGGATTTTGGCCTGACCTTGCCGGGTAACAAATACATTTGCGGGCTTGATGTCGCGATGAATGATGCCTTTCGCATGAGCGGCCTCGAGCGCGCCGGCAATCTGAAGCCCGATCTCGACCAACTCTGCCGGCGGAATTGCCGTTCCGTGAATCCGCTCTTTCAACGTCTGGCCTTCGAGATACTCCATTACGATAAACGGCCTGCCGTTATGTTCGCCGATGTCGTAAATCGTGCAGATCTGTGGATGATTCAAAGCGGAAGCCGCCCGCGCCTCAATGCGAAATCGCTCGACCGCCTGCACATCTTTCGACCACTCTTCGGGCAGGAATTTCATCGCCACGGGACGGCCTAAACGCGTGTCTTCCGCTTTGTAAACCACGCCCATGCCGCCGGCGCCAAGCTGTTCAAGGATCCTGTAGTGTGAAACAGTCTGTCCGATCATTTTTTCGGAGAACGGGCCGGAACCGGAAAAACCGAAAAGCATCCGATGCCAGAAGAGCAGTCTTGATTATGTAATGAACGGGGCGGGTTTTAAAAGGCAGGAACAGATTCTACGCGACTTGAGCCAATCCGTCGGCTCAAGCCAGGCGACTCCTTTTACCCGCCCAGGATGTTCTTGATGTTGTATAGGTGATGCGTTAAGGTGTCGACGCTCCAGAGGAGGCTATCCATGAGTACTGTTACCGTTGAGATGAACGCGGCGACGCGGTCGAACCGGTGGCTGGTGTGGGCTGGGCGGATCGTCTCCATCGCACCGGTCCTCATTGTACTGATGAGCTCGCGGTGGAAGCTGACGTCGAATCCCTGGTACGTCGGGGAGTGGGGACGAATCGGCTGGAAGACGCCGGACCTCCCGTTCATCGCCTCTCTCCAACTCGGCGCAATTCTTTTGTACGTGATACCGCAGACGTCGGTTCTCGGCGCCGTGATTCTCACGGGCTACCTCGGCGGCGCCATCGCTTCCTATGTGCGGATCGGCGAACTGTATCCGCCGCTCGTCCCGCTCACCACAGCAATGCTCGCCTGGCTCGGAATCTACCTGCGTGATGAGCGTGTTCGCGCGCTGCTGCCCATCCGCACAAACCCCCGGAAGTGAGCCTGGACTGGAGGCGAGCATCGGCCATAGCTGTGCTGTTGTTCGCAATGACTTCGGGTTGCGCCAGTAAGGAAGCTCATATCGAGCGGATCGATGGCGGCCAGGCCATTCCTCTTTCCCTGAAACTCGAATCGATGGCAGGCACTCGAGACGGCGAATCCGTAACGGCCGCGCCACTCTTCACCGACGGTACAGATTCCTTACGGATGGATCTTCATGTGAGCCTTGGTCCGCCGATTACGTTTGCATCCGGCACTTATCGCGCAGACCTTGGAGGCCGAACAACCGAGGGTCCGGTTATCTGCGATTCATTGTCGTTTCTAGGCGGACAGACTGCACTACCGAGCGTTGGCGGCATCTTCCGGCTGCAGGATTCAACGGGACAAACGGTATACCGCGTGTCCCTGCCGGCAACACAAACGACGCCCGGAAATCGTCACTGAACCATCACGTGTAGTCGCGGGCTTCATGCCGCGTTTCCCCGGCAATAGTGGAACGCGGACCGAATCCCGCGACTGCACAAACCCACCGCGACGCTAAAAACTATACGAAGGTATAATCCAATTATCCTGAGGGATAAATGTTTGGGCCGCGCTTTTAGTGTATGTATGGTTGGGCCCTGTCTTTAGGCACACTGCGGTACCGCGACGATGAAGTCTCCTCGAGCCTGAATTACAAATTGACTTCCGGCTGAGGCAGCCAAATAGGTAACCCATTGAACAACAGTCTCTTAGACGAGCGCGCTTTCGCGGTTTATTGTTTTCGATGAGCGACGAATCACATCTTTACGCAATCTCCGATGAGTTCCCGATTTCGCGGATCGTACTCATCCGCTATGGGATCTCGACCGGTCTGGTAGCACTGGCCTTGTGCCTGTCGCTGCTTCTGCATCCACTTCTTTCGAATGCGTTTCTGTTTTTCTTTCTCGCCGCCGTCATGGCGGCCGGTTGGTTTGGACGTACAGGGCCAGGGTTGTTTTCCGTTGCTATATCAACCATGCTGATCGACTACTACTTTATTCGTCCATACCACGCCCTTGCGATCGACTTTGAGGAACTACCTTACTTTCTGTCGTTCCTCCTCAGCGCCGTATCGGCCAGTTGGCTGGCTTCTGCGCGAAAGCGGGTGGAAGAGAATCAGCGCGCCCACTTCGAGAGACTCTTCGAGCAGGGTCCCGAGGCAATCATGCTCGTGGATTCTCACGACCGGGTACAGCGAATCAACACGGAATTTTCACGAATCTTCGGATATCCGTCTGCCGAAATTCTGGGCGGTATCAGCAGGGACTGCATTGTTCCTGAATATTTACACGATGAAGCAATGGCTTCGCGAGCCCGGCTCGCTCAGGGTGAATCGCTCAGCATCGAAACGGTGCGGCGCCGGAAGGACGGATCAACGATCGCTGTTTCAGAAATCGCGGTTCCAGTCGTAATCGATGGCGAGCAGATCTCTTATTACTTCATTTTTCGCGACATTTCGGAAACCAGGCAATCTGCACAGGCGCTTCAGCGGGCGCAAGCAGAACTTGCGCATCTTTCGCGTGTGACAACTATGGGAGAGCTGGTGGCGTCCATCGCTCACGAGGTGAATCAACCGATCGCGGCAGTGGTGACAAACGGTAATGCTGCCACCCGCTGGCTCAACCAGCAGCCGCCGAATCTGATCGAAGTCCGCGAAGCTCTTGAGAATATCGTTCGCGACGCGACGCGGGCCAGTGACGTGATCGGGCGCATCCGCAGCCTTGTACGGAAAAGTGAAGGTTCAATGGATCCTCTCGATATCAACGAGATTATCCGCGGGATTCTTGTAGTGTTGGAGGCAGAAATCCGCAAACGGGAAGTCCGGCTCCAGACGGAGCTGGGCGATGTGCCGCAGATCATCGGGGATCGTGTCCAGTTGCAGCAAGTGACTCTTAACCTGGTCCTTAATGCTGTCGAAGCCATGGAAACTGTGGAACGCCCTCGCCTTCTGAACGTCAAATCGTCGGTTGATGGTGAGTTTGTGCTCGTACAGGTTCGCGACTCCGGTCCCGGTATCGATTGCTGTCACATGGAAAAGATCTTTAATCCGTTTTTTACAACGAAACGTGAGGGACTTGGCATGGGACTGACCATCAGCCAGTCCATCGTCGAAGCGCACGGAGGACGAATGTGGGCCGAATCGGCGAATCCAGGAGCCGCTCTTAATTTGAGACTGCCCATCGTAACTGCCAATGAACGAACTTAATTCCACTGTATTCGTCGTCGACGATGACTTATCGATCCGAACGGCGCTGAAGAGTCTCATTCGCTCCGTTGGGTTGAATGTCGAGACCTTCGCATCGTGCCAGGAATTCTTGAAATTCCGCCGGCAGGAGGTTCCCAGTTGTCTGGTGCTGGACGTCCGTTTACCAGGAATGAGCGGGCTGGATTTTCAAAGAGAATTGATCAATATGAATGTTCGGTTGCCGGTGATTTTCATAACGGCCCACGGGGACATTCCGATGTCGGTCCGCGCGATGAAAGCCGGTGCGGTTGAGTTTCTGCCGAAGCCGTTTCGCGATCAGGATTTGATCGATGCCATCCATCTCTCGCTCGAACGGGATCGGATTCGACAAAATGCCGAAAATGAGGTCTCCGAATTGAAAGCGCGTTTGGAAACGCTGACCGTCCGCGAACGGGAATTACTGCCTCTGGTCATTTCCGGAAGGCCCAACAAGCAGATTGCAGACACAATCGGTACCAGCGAGGTCACAGTCAAGGCTCATCGCAGTAATGTGATGCGTAAGATGCAGGCCGAGTCGCTGGCAGACCTGGTCCGTATAGCAGACCGGCTAAGGATTGCGCCGCGTCTTTGAATCAGACGCTCGCAATTTTTTCCAGCTGAAAAGCGCAGCGAGGCCGGTTCCGACAGCCACGGACGGGATTGGAGCTCCCAGTGACAACAGGAGAACGCAGGTCAAAAGACATGCACCCAAAAGAAAGTGCCACTTCATAAATGCTTCCATGAGAAGGCGTGACGGATGGGACAGATGACTGCCATCCGTCCTATCCGTCACGCTGCCGAGATTGTCAGATTACGCCCTGACAGTCTTGGTTGCCATATCAATCGAGTGAACTTTTTCTGACGACGCTTCGGCTGCGGAGATGACGTATTCAGGATAAGCCGAGATCCCGTGCTGATCGACATCGAGTCCGACCAGTTCACCTTCCCTGGAAACACGAAGAAGGCCGAACGCATTGAGGGCCGCAAACATAGCCATGGCGCTGGCGAACGTGGCTGTACAGACAATCACACTTCCGACGCATTGAGCCGCAAAAACGCTTAGACCGCCGCCATAAAACAAGCCGGTCAGAGCATCCGGTGAGTTAGGCGCGATGGACGGCACACCGAACGGGCTCGAACCGGCAGCGGAATACTCGCCGCTGGCAAACAAGCCCAGTGACAATGTGCCCCAGATACCGCACACGCCGTGAACAGGCCAGGCGCCAACGGGATCGTCGATGCGGAGGTGTTCGAGCAACTCCATTCCGAGGATAACCAGCACGCCGGCTACTGCGCCGATGATGCAGGCGCCCACACCGCTGACCCAATAGCATGGGCAGGTAATTCCGACCAGTCCGGCGAGGAAACCGTTGATGATGGCAGTCGTATCCCATTTCTTCGTCTGGAACCACATTATGAAAATGGCAGCGAGACCACCCGTGCATGCGGCCAGTGTGGTATTCGTCGCCACGCGACCGACGCCGGAGTTATCCATGATGGAGAGCGTCGAAGATGGATTGAAACCATACCAGCCGAACCAGAGGATTAAACTGCCGATGACTGCGATCGTGAGATCGTGCGGCGGCATCGGTCCACCTCCGTCCCGCTTGAACTTGCGGCCGAGGCGAGGCCCAAGCATGATCGCGCCCGCGATCGCAACCCAGCCACCGATCGAATGCACAACCGTTGAACCAGCGAAGTCATGGAAGTTCATTCCAAGACCGGACAGGAAACCAGTGGCGGAGCCCATCGTGGCGAGAAACCCATCCGGTCCCCAGCACCAGTGGCCGAAGATCGGGTAAATGAAGCCCGACACGCCGATGGAATAAAGAACATCACCGGCGAACCGCGTGCGGCCTACCATTGCGCCGGAGCAGATGGTTGACGCGCAGTCCGCAAAAGCGAATTGAAAAAGATAATGGGCGAAGATCGGGATCCCGGTCGCGGCATACGTCGTCAGTACACTGACACCTGACATGAACAGTAAACTCTTGCTCGGATCGCCAGGCAGGTGCCATCCGATAAACGGGTTGCCCTCTCCGAACATGAATGCGAAGCCCCATCCCCAATGAATAAGGCCGCATACGCACGTGTCGAACATACATTCCACAAGCACGTTAACGGTTTCACGATTTCGGCAGAATCCAGCCTCCAGCATGGTAAAGCCTGCCTGCATTCCGAACACGAGGAACGCGCCCAATAGAACCCACGCCGTATTGAGCGGGTTGATGATGTCACCGCCAGTCGCGGTTTTGTATCGATCGACCGGTGCTGCGGCCGCAGGCGCCGCCGTTGCCGCCTCAGCCGGTAACGATGTAGTCTGCGCATAAACGACCGTGCCCACCAGATTGGACGCCGAGCGGATCAGTGCAGGACCGCCAGCGATCATCCCGAACAACAAAGTAATCCCCAACGCCTTACCCGCAAGCAGTAGCGCTCCGTAGCGCCTCCACTGCGGATCTCGCAAGCGCGTGCCTAACCGCGAAAACTTCTCGGCGTATGTCAGCCGTCGCGCTTTCGACACATTTTTATTCCTCATCACAAGCTCCTTATTTGAAGGGAAGTTAATGCAAGCCGCGAGGCATTCGACGCCTCTTTCGCTCTAACAGGAGACTGCGCTGTCCGCGGTACAACGTTGTACCTAGAGGAAGTGTTGGCGGTTAGAAGCTACCATTGGAAAAGATCGCGCGATATTGCCTTGAGGTATTGAAGCATTATGCTTTCGTATCGCGACACTTCACTTTTTGCTGTCGAGGCGGCGCAACAACTGGATACTCGCGATTTTGACCGTAGTAACAAGCGCTATACCACCCAGCATGGCCGGAATCGGTGAATGGGCAAACACCGAATAGACGAGAACCAGGACGCATGCTCCAAGGACGCAGTTCCATTTCATGTCTTTTCCTCCCGCCGGCCTCACGAGTCTTACCCGGGATTCGACTTGAGAGAAATCCGGGCTACTCAGACAAGCTAGTCAATTGCAGAGAAGGAAAATAGTGTGCGAAGGTGGTTGCGGCTTATTTCTTGGTAGCTAGAGGACTATGCGACAGCAGATGTGTACGAATACACAGGGATAAGATCCTACCCGTGTCAGCATCGGGTGGGGAGAAACACAAGAGTGCTTCTTGTGTTCCTCCCTTTTTTCGCCGCGCGATTAATTCATCAGTTTCTTGACTGTAGGAAGTATCGCGTCGGCCCAGATCTGATAGCCCTTGGCTGTTGGATGCAGGCCATCGGCCATGATATCGGCGGGAACGACTCCATTGACGAGGAACTTGTCCCCGATATCCATGTAGAACACCTGCTTTCCGTCGGCGAACTGCGCCAGGCCGGTGTTGACCGCTTTGATTGTCGCATTCATGACAGGCGTCTGCTCCGGAGCGCGAGCGTTGTTGCGGGGGAAGACACCCAGCACGAGAACCTTCGCCTGCGGCTGGTGCTTCTTGAATTCTTCGACAATCAGGCGATCTCCATCGATGATTTGTCCAATCGGATTCGATGCGGTGTTGTTGGTGCCGAGCATCAGTACGATCAGCTTCGCCTTGAAGCCCTCGAGTTCGCCGTTCTGCATGCGCCACAGCACGCCTTGCGTCGTATCGCCCGCGATAGCGAAATTGGCAGGCTTCAACGGCGCGAAGTTCGCTTCCCAAACCTTTCCGCCTGTGACTTCACCGTTCCGCGGCCAGTAGAACCAGTCGGTGATAGAGTCGCCGACAAAAAGAAGATCGATGTTGCCCTTCTTTGCAATATCGGAAAACGTCTGGTGCCGGGCGTCGTTCCGCTCGTTGTGAAACGGAACGTTGGCGGGAACCGGAGCTCCGCGTTGTCCCGCGCCAAACGGCGCCGCGCCGGGGGCTGCTCCACCCGCGGGGGCCTGAGCCAGAAGCAAAGCTGAAGACAACAGCAGCAACGAAGCCGCACTCAAGTAAACTGAAGCTCGACGCATAGAATCTCCTCAATTCCAGTTCCAAAAAGTATTAGTGACTACTTACTGACCGAGAATCATACAAGGACTGTGTGCGCTGTTCATATTTGATTTTTGCCGCGGAAATATCCGCAGGGTTGAAGGGAGCGTCATGAAAATAATGTCCTTGAAAAATCTGCCATTTACCAAGCGCATTATTCATTAGTCACTAATCAATTTTCAGTTTTCATCCGTGATGGATCCCATTCTAGCCAATAACCGAGATTCCTATTCGGCTCGGCCTCGCGCGCTGTTTGTCAGCACAGCCGCAGGGGGCAAAACCAGGACGCATAACATTAAGAGTTTGAAGGCTGTTCATGATCTGCTCCGGGTTATTTCGTGCAATAAAAACGATTTATCCCGCGCCGTAAACCAGTTTCTATACAAAACCTCGTGATGCCGGTATCCCCCGGCCTCTACGAGGCGGACAAGGTGGCAAATTGGTGCCCGGTTTACGACGAAACAGCATTTACTGCCTGAAGGTTTTCACAGCATTCATCAGTAGTTTTTCAGATTGTTGCCCACAGCAGAACAATCTAACGTGGGCCGTTTACAAACAGGACGAATGCTATCCCGTTCAGTGAACTGCTGTCTATGTGGGGCGCAAAATGTCTGGTCAGGATTACCGGAGTCGAATGGCCGCGTTGGTTCTGAACCTTGTCTTGAGCCTGGTACTTTCCCCAAAATCGCTCGCTCAATCGACGGGGACTCTGTGGGGAAGAGTTGCCGATCCGGACGGCCGAACTGTCGGTAACGTCTCGATAATACTGCGGAACCGGAGTATCGGTTACGAGCGCGCTACTCAAACTGATCAAGATGGCCTGTATCAGATCGCCGGATTGGGCGCAGGCGTCTATCAAATAGAAGTCCGGGCAGCGGGCTTCCATGTTCAGCTTGTCGATGAAATCGCAATCGATGTTGGTCGAACCGCCGTCCAGCACATTCACCTGGAGATTGGAGAACTCGCCCAAGAAATATCGGTCACTGCTAGGGTGCCGCTGGTAGACGCGGCGACGACACCCCTAGGCAGCGTCGTCAATCAGAGCGCGATTCGAAACCTTCCGCTGAATGGTCGTAACGTTCTTGAACTTGCGCAACTCGAGCCGACAATCAGAGTGCAGTCCGTTACAAATCCCGGAGTTGGCGCCAACAACTATGCGCGGGTCACCGTCGCAGGGTCGTTCTTTTCTCAGACACGCATCTCGGTAGACGGCTCGAGTGTTAACGACAGATTCGTCGGGGGTACCACCCAGAACCTCTCGCAGGAATCGGTACAGGAGTTCCAGATCTCAACATTCAACTTTGATCTGGCTTCAGGCACACCTGGCGCCGGCGTGATCAATATCATTTCCCGGCGAGGTGAAAACACGGCTCATGGCTCGGGCTTCTTTTATTACCGGGACCACAGTCTTTCGGCCTATCCGGGACTGGCACGCGATCCCCGAAGCCCGTCACCGTTCTTTGCCCGGCGCCAATCGGGTTTCTCCCTGGGCGGCCCGATTAAACGAGACCGTCTGTTCTGGTTTGGAAACTATGAGCATAACGGGCAGGATGCTGTTTTCACCGTTAACAACAACCATCCGATATTCTCGAAGCTCGACGTGATCTATCCCAATCCGCTGATTGCGAACCTCTTCAATCTGAGGATGGATTGGAAAGCAAGCGATCGCTCGCAGGCATTTTTCCGCTTCAGTCTGGACAGGAACCGGACGATCGCTCCGGCAACGCCTGCCGGCATGCCTTCCAACTGGCAGAGGTTGCAAAACAATGCGTTGCAACTTCAGGCTGGTCTGACTTCAATCGCGTCGTCGAAAACGGTCAATACATTCCGCGCGTCTTACAGCTATCTCAACGGGCAGCTTAATCCGCTATCCGGGAACGAGTGCCGGGATCCGTCTGCCTGCATCGGCATCAACCAGCCGACCATTATGATTTTTGACGCACCGCAGTTTCGGATCGGTAAACAGGCGACGTCTCCATTCCCGCGCTGGGTTCGCAATTATCATCTGGCTGACGATGTGACGTGGCAGCGTGGCAGTCACCTCGTCCGACTGGGCGGCGAGTGGGAACACGTTTATTGGAAGGCATTGTTTGCCTTCAGCGAGCCGGGTCAGATTACGCTTTGGGGACCCAGCAACTTGCAGACGCCGGCGTTGAAGGCGATCTTTGATGCTCTGCCCGCAAGCCTGAAAGATCCAGACGGGCCTGCCCCGGCGCTGTCCGATATCCTGCAGCTTCCCTTGCGCAGCTTCGTCACGGGCATCGGCAATCCGACACTGCCTGTGCCCTACAACTTCGACAAGGCCTCGCGAAATGATCGGCTGCGGATCTATGCTCAGGACGCGTGGCGGGTTCGGCCGGACCTGACTCTGAACGCAGGGCTGGCTTATTCTTACGAGACGCATCTCTTCCAGAGCGATCTTCATCGTCCTGCTTACCTCTCGGCGCTTCTGGGCGGGAATCTCGGTGCGCCGAAACCGGATGCCAGGGAATTCGCCCCCTCGCTCAGCCTGGCATGGAGTCCGGGCAGGAATCGGAAGACGACCATCAGACTCGGTTCCGGCATCTTTACCGATCAGATCGCTTTCTATTGGAGCGCGCGCGAACGCGCATACATTGCACCATCCGGAAGCGGCCGGATCAGCGTTGACGGGGCGCTCACGCCTTATAACTTTGTCAGCATACCCACGGGGTTTCGGGGAGCGGACTTGTTGCCGCTCCTGCCGGGAATTCGCGCGGACCTGTCTTCGAAACTCGGGAACGGTTCAAATTCATCTACGAGCGCGATCGAGGTCATTAAACAAGGTGGAGATTTCGCGGCTCCGGACTCCACGATGACCTACTCGATCCACTTCGTTGGAGGAATCCAACGGCAGTTCTCCGATAATCTGGTGTTCTCAGCCGATTACGTGATGCGCCGCTATGTCAAGCTTGGACCCCTGCAGGACGTCTTTGTGCGGGACGCGAATCGCTTCAACCGGCCCCTGGTCACCGGGACCGATGCGACAACCGGAGCCGTCTCGTTCGTCCGCAATCCCGTTATCCCTCTGTGCACGCCTGAGGAGGCTGCAGCGCTGAATCCCAATGACTATTGTTCAACCGGGCCGATCAACATTTCCTCGAGCGGGGCAAATGACCGTTATCAGGCATTGCAGGTGAAATTGGACAAGCGGTTCGCCAGCGATGCGCAGGTTTCGCTCAGTTACGCTTTGTCACGCAACACCGGGTTCGTTGAATTCACCAATTATGACGACCATCGCGATGCCTACGGAAACCTCGCTGACAGCAATCGGCACAGCCTTGCTTTCAACGCCGTCTGGAATTTGCGCGCTTACTCCGGAAAATCGAAAGTGCGGCAGAGGCTCTTTAACTCATGGACGGTTTCGGCTCTTTCTCAGATCAGAAGCGCTCCTCCACTGGACACGATCCTGACGGGCCTGGATCTCGACGGGGACGGAATCAGCCGTACCTTGCTTCCCGGCACATCGCACAACAGTCTGGGTTATGGCCTCAGCGCTGCCGGCCTGCGGGCGTTCGTGGCGGCTTACAATAATGACGTCGAAACGCGTACTCGCCGCATCACTGGCGCGGACGGGAGCGTGACGGTGATCCGGCCACGTACTCCATTCAACCAGATCATCAATCCGATTGCTTTGCCCGCAGTCTTTTCCAATGGCGATTCCTTCATATCGCAGGACCTGCGATTGACGAGAAAGATTGCGCTCAATGAATCCTTCACGCTTTCGCTGATCGCGGAAGCCTTTAACGTTTTCAATATTGCTAACCTGACGGGATATAGCAACGTACTCAATCAACCGAATTATGGCCAGCCTGGCGCGCGCGTCGGACAGGTTTTCGGAACTGGCGGACCACGGGCGTTTCAGTTTGGTGCAAGATTGACGTTCTGATCAACATGGTCGATCCAAAACATTCTCAACCGCGAGTGGCCCTGATGGCCCTGGCCACTCTTCTTTCTGCCGGGCTTTCCCTGGCAATCGCGCAGGTCAACCCTGGCGCACAGAAGAGGGTGCTGGTTCTCCACCTGATGAGAAGGAACGACACGTCCACACTCGCCAACGAAAGAACGTATCAGAAGGTATTGACGGACGGGCTGGCCGGGCGCCTCGATTATTACAGCGAGTACGTCGATCTGGCGCGTTTCGGCGGGGATGATTATCAAAGTGCACTTCGGGATTTCCTCAGTCAAAAATACAAAAGAACAGATTTCGACCTGATCATCGCGACTACTGACGAACTGAGGAATTTTCTGGCTCGCTATCGTGACGAACTTTTTCCCCGCACGCCAGTCGTCTTCTCTTCTTCAAGTGACGGCCCGTTCGACAGTAAGACCGGATCTTCAGATGTCACCGGCATCGCTTATCAAACGGACCTGCGAGGAACTCTGGATATCATTCGCAGCCTGCAACCCGCTGTCAAACGCGTCTTCTTAGTCACAGGAGCGTCACAAGCGGTAGACAAATGGCACGAAGCTCGCGCCCGACAACAGTTCGAGGGTTACGATGATGGGCTCGAGCTCACTTACTGGAGTGGTTTACCGCTGGACGAAATCAAGCGTCGAGTTTCTCGCCTCACGCCGGATTCCGTTATCTATTTTCTCATGATGGCCGAAGATGGGGCAGGCGAGCGATTCGGTGCCACCGACGGGCTGGACCAGATAGCAGCGGCGTCGAGCGTGCCAATCTACACCTGGTGGGATGGGTATCTCGGCCACGGAGTTGTCGGCGGAAGGCTCGCAAGTTCCGAAAGGGTGGCAAGCCGCACCGCAGAACTGGCATTGCGCATCTTGCGCGGCGAACGCGTGGAAACGATTCCGATCGCAAGGGCGGATACGAGCCGCCT
Source organism: uncultured Acidobacteriota bacterium (assembly GCA_963738025.1). Lineage (GTDB taxonomy): Bacteria > Acidobacteriota > Terriglobia > 20CM-2-55-15 > 20CM-2-55-15 > 20CM-2-55-15. The sequence goes on from CAVTWA010000031.1 coordinate 436,963, forward strand.
GGCATTTGACTGGCGAGAGCTCCAGCGCTGGAGCCTGAACGAAAACAACTTGCCTGCGAATGCCGAGATCCTGTTCATTGAAGCCACTTTCTGGCAGCGTTATCGAAACCGCATCATCGGAGTCATCGCCGTGTTGACGCTACAATCCGCACTGATCGTGGCTCTGTTTGTTGAGCGGCGGCGGCGGCGGAAAGCCAGCATCGGTCTCAAGGAGAGCGAAGAACGCTACCGAAACGTCGTCGAAACCCAAACAGAATTGATCTGCCGCTTTCTGCCCGATACCACGTTGACGTTTGTGAATGATGCGTACTGCAAATACTTCGGTAAGGCTGTACATGAACTCATCGGGACGAGGTTTCTTCTCTTTCTACCGGAGTCGGAACGTGAGTCGACGGCTCGTTACTTTGACTCACTTGTCCGGCAGCCGCGTAGCGAGACTCGAGAGCATTCAGTAATCCGTCCGGACGGGAGTCCCGGCTGGCAGCAATGGACAAACTGCGTCATTTCATCCGAAGCCGGCGCCACAACCGAGCTTCAGGGAGTGGGCCGCGACATTTCCGAGCGCAAGCGGCTCGAGCAACGATTGATGCGGAGCGAGCGTGAATTTTCAACCCTGGTTGAGAATTCTCCGGACGTCATCTGCCGCCTGGACCCGGATCTTCGCTACATTTACGTCAGTCCAAATCTCAAAGGTATTTTCGGCATCGCGACCGAGGTATTCGTTGGCACGCGTCCGGGCGAGGTCACCGTTCCGGATTACGACTGGCGCGCATTTGAATCCAGGTGCCGCGAGGCTATCGACAAAAAACAATCCACGGTTTACGAGCTGAAATACCGGGGACACGATTACCGCACCCGCATCATTCCGGAATGCTCATCCGGCGATACTGTGGAATCGGTCATGTTGATCAGCGAGGATATTACTGAGCGGTTACGAGCAGAGCTTGAATTGCGCACCCTTGCCGGACGCCTGATCAACCTGCAGGACGAAGAACGCCGGCGCATCGCCCGCGACCTGCACGATGGGACCGCGCAAGACATTGCCGCGATCGCACTGAATTTAGATCGCCTGAGAGACGTAACTATTAACCCGCCCCCGGAGATGACCCGATTGGTCGGTGACAGCCGGCTGCTCGCTGCACAGTGTCTGACCGAACTGCGGACGCTTTCCTACCTGCTTCATCCTCCGCTTCTCGATCACGCGGGCCTTGTTCGCGCCGTTCAATCGTTCGTGCGCGGGTTTTCAGAACGGACGGGCATTCAGGTGGACACTGTTGCCGTCCAGGACGTCGGTCGCTTATCATCGGACATCGAAACGGCGCTGTTTCGGATTGTTCAAGAGAGCCTTACCAATGTCCACCGTCATTCAGGCAGTGACACAGCCACAATCCGGCTCGAGACAGGCACTGCTGAAATTAAACTGCAAATCTCGGATCGAGGGCATGGGATGCTTCACAGTACCCACGACCGATCTGACGAATTCGTGGAACTGGGAGTGGGGATTCCCGGGATGCGTCAGAGGTTGGCCCAGTTGGGCGGAAGACTCGAGATCGAATCCAGTGGGAACGGTACAACCATCACCGTTGTGGTGCCTTCAATTCAACAACAACCTCTGAGCCAAAGCGCTGCTGTCTAACTGGCGAATTGACTGTAGGCGCGGTCACGACCACAGCTGTCCAAGACATAGTGGACGGGGAGCCACAAAGTGGCCGCCTGGTAAAGGTTTGAATGTAGTGGAATGTGATGTGAACCTGGTTTGGCGGTAATGCTGGTAGATCAGTCCCCGCCTGAGTCAGGCGGGGTGCCTTCGCGAAGCGAAGGCGGGGCGGTCTGTTCAAAGACGCGAAGCGACCTTATGGATTTCCGCGAAGCGCTCCTTATGAATCGGTGCGCTTCGCGAATATCTGAAAGGACGCTTCGCGACTTTGAACAGACCGCCCAGCCTCGCTGCGCGAGGGCATCCCCGCCTTACTAAGGCGGGGACTGTGGACACTCATCGCTAGATCGGTCTCTATCTTGGACAGCGGTGGTCGTACGACCGCGCCTACAATCGGTTGCCAGTAACCAGTTGGTGTGGAGTTTCGCTATTGAATCCGGATCATCGGCCCCGGTGGAAGGGACACCAATGAGAGTGTACCGGGCAGGAAGCTCTGAAAAGTGTAATTGCGGTATTTCGCGGTCAGGAATAGTTGCTGCGAATCGACCGGGACGGTGAACATCATTGATTCCCGCACGCTTTGCCCCGCCGGAAGCTGGACATCCAATGGGTTCTGATTCGCGCTCTTCGGCAGCCGGAAGACTCGTCCCCGATCGTCAAACATATACAGTTCGAGACCCTTGCCTGGAAAGTGTCGTGCCTCCTGCGAGTCTCTGCTCGATAAATGCCAGAACAGCGTGTACACCATATCGGATCCCGCAGTCGCCTTCTCGACTTTATCGACTGCGAAGCAACCGGCGTCGGCGCATACTTCATCGCCGATGCGGCGTTGAGCCGGCGGCTTTTGAAGGTAGGGCAATAACGCCAGCACTGTAGATACCGAAACATAAAGCGTGAGATAGATCGCCCATGCGACAAGAAGCCGTCCGGCCAGCTGCCGCTTGCCGCTGAACAAGAGCACCGGAGCGGAAATGAATGCAGCAATGGAACCAAACAAGGTGACAAGCAAGCAATGCCGCCACCAAAGATCAGGAAAGTACAATGAAGACGATTCCAGCAGCCCAAAGCAACATATTGCGCTCCCGCAGACTACAGGCGCATTTGATCGGCACCCACGATGACTTCGCCGCTGAACACTTTCTTTAGATCGGCCGTCAGGGAATCGTTATTTCCGCCGCGACCTCCACCGACCTGATGGCTGAGCACTACGGTCTTGACCTTGGCCGCAACGGCCATCTTGCCGACGTCCTCCGGAGTGGAGTGCGTTTCGCGCACATGGCGGCCGATGCTTTCCGTATTGTTGTTCTGGGCCGGCGCGTTGGCATTCTGGCCATTCGCAGTACCCAGAACTTCGCAAACAAACACGTCTGCGCCGCGAGCCAGCTCGATCAGGCTTTCAGAATAGGCGGTATCTCCTGAAAACACGATGGAGCGCGTAGCTGTATTAAAGCGGTACGCGAACGAGCGATAATCCATCTTTGCCTTTGCACGTTCCGGAAAATGCGTGTTTTCGACGGCCTGCACCGTAACACGGTCGTCCTTGAAAACCTCCGTGATCTTCGCGGCGTCCAGATCGCGGCCATGAAAGATGGTCTTGGGATCGACCGTACGACCCTCATCGATCCTACGAATTTCGACATTAGCTTTGGAGAAGGCTATCGCCGCTTCGACCATGGCGATGGTGCCGTAGGGCCCATGAACCGTGGCCGGACCCGGATTCTGTGTTGCAGTCCATTTGAGGGCGAGCAGTGCTGCGATGTCCGCGGTGTGGTCATCATGAAGGTGAGTGATGAAGACGTTGGAAATGCTGCCCAGGGAAATTCCAGCCTGAACACAAGCTTTGAGCGCGCCGTACCCGCAATCGACGAGATAAGGCCGGCCATCTATTATCACGGCATTTGACGCCTGGGTCCGGTTCGCTGTGACGCCCGGGCCGCCCTGTGTACCCAGCAAAACCAACTCCGTCCCTGTCTGTGGAGCGGTCTGCCCTCTTTGGCCGCCCCGAGCCTGCGCAAAAGCGGGCAATGCCAAGGGTACGGTCGCCGCGAACTTCAGCAAGTCGCGGCGCGTCCAGGAACCTACAGCATCCCGAGTCCGTTTCATGAGTCCTCCGCGAAAAGTGCCTGCGTCCTTACACGTATGTACGAGTAGCTCAACCGATTTTCGTAAACTCAACACGCCGGTTATTCGCTCGGCCTTCCGGTGTCTCGTTCTTATCGATGGGTTTTGTGGAACCGTAGCCTTTCGTCGTCAAGCGGTTTGCATCGATGCCCTGATCGACCAGCAGCTTCTTGACTGCATCTGCGCGTTCTTGAGAGAGCGCCAGGTTTCGCGCAGCGTCGCCGGTCGAATCCGTGTGCCCTCCGATTTCCAGTTTTACGGAGGCGTTGCTCTTCAACATCTTTGTCACTTCGCCGATGGTTCCCATCGAGGGAGGCTTGATGACGGACGAGTTGACATTGAAGAGAATGCCATGGGTTACGATCTTTCCCGCTTTCGTAAGCTGATCAATCAGGTTCATTCCACCGCCCGTTGCGACGCGTACGTTTTTAAACAGGATCGGATTATCTGGATCAGCAATTCCTCCGAACGCTACTGATTCGGGTTTGAAATCGCCGAACTCCGGCACCACGAGTACGCGACTTTGATCTTCATAACATTTCATCTGGCCGTTTTTGAACACGAGCGCCAGGTGATGCCACTTATCGTTGTATGCCTCGCTGCCGCCAGGGTATGTGCCCGTCAAGTCGTGCTCCAGACCATCAGTAGATACTTCGGCGCCAAACGTGACTTGCCGGCTGTCGTCACCGTTATTGAGAAATACGATGATCCTTTCATAACCGCCTGCCTTAGAGAAGAAATCGAGCTCAATTGTGAAGGCGTCACCAAGGTATTTGTTTCCGGTGACGCGGGGCTCAGTCTTGGCATAATTTCCTTCGGTGAGCGCAAACACCGGCTCTCCCTGGAACTTGTTCACGACGGCCTGACCTGCTAGAAGTTTCCAATGCGCAGGGAATTCACCGTCCATATCGGATCGGAAATCATCCTCGAAAACGATCCGATCTCCCGGTACGAAATCGTAATTTTGATAAGTTTTATAATCTTGCGCACGGACGGCAAATGTCCAACACAGGATTGTGATGAATACGATGACTTTCCTCATAGCTCCTCCTCCGGCGAAAAGCAGAAATAGTGTAGCTCACCGGTACTGCGCGTGCAGATCATTAGGTGTCATGGCCGTCGAATTAAACGTCAAGACTGGGCTGATTACCGGCGCCGCAAGACGAATGACCTCGATGCTGGCCCTGGAGCTTGCCCCGAATATTGCGGTCAACGCCGTCGCTCCGGAGCTGATCCTGCCGCCGCCCGGCAGGGATGAAACATATGTTCTGGAGTTCGCGGACACTGTTCCTCTGCAACACCACGGAAACCCGCAAGACATCGCGGACGCGGTCGCCTTCCTTATCCAGAGTGACTTCATCACCGGGAACGTAGTCTATGTCGATGGAGGTCGCCATCTCCATGAATACGCCAATGGATCGAATCGTCATTGGGATGGGCTCAAACATTGAAGCCGGGGAAAATATTCGAGAGGCCTTGCGCCTGCTTGGAGAATCCGTGCGCTGCTTGACAGATATTTCTACCTTTTATCGTGAACCGGCAATCGGCGGGGCCGAAGAGCCGGCATTTTACAACGGCGTGGTCGCTATTGAAACCGATCTGCTGCCGGCGGAACTAAAACAGACCGTACTGCGCAGGATCGAAGGGGCACTTGGTCGCCGGCGCAACGCAAACAAGTACGCTTCGCGTACCATCGACCTCGATCTTCTTTTACACAACAACTCGGTGCTCTCCAATAACGATCTGACTCTGCCTCATCCCGACATTCTGAAACGATCGTTTGTTGCGATTCCTCTTTATGAGCTGGCACCGCACCTGGTCCTCCCGGGCTCACGACTTTCTATTCGTCAAATCGCGGAACGATTCGATGCCAGTGATCTGGAACCTTTGCAGGAATTAACACGTTTGTTGCGAAATCAATTGCAGATCGGCGAACGATCCGCCTAGCGGAAAGGAGCAATATCATGCCGGAGCCCTCATATTCGTACATTATCCTCGGTGGCGGCCTGGCCGGAGCTGCGGCTGTGGAAGGAATTCGCCAGCTTGACACTGCAGGTCCGATCCTGCTCATCAGCGCCGAGCACTCCCTGCCTTATGACCGTCCGCCCCTGTCGAAGCAGCTGTGGACCGGTGCAAAGAAACTCGAGCAGATTTTCGTTCATCCCGAGGCGTTCTATACCCAGAACGGAGTTGATGTGAAACTTGGCCTCGACGTCACCGAACTGGACATATCAAGACATATTGTTCGTGCCGGCGGTACCGGCTTTCAGTACAAGAAGCTTCTGCTGGCAACTGGCGGCACGCCGCGACGACTGAAAATTCCAGGCGGGGATCTGAACGGCATCAATTACTACCGCACTCTTGATAGTTACCAGGAAGCGCGCGCCGCGGCAACGCATGCGAAGTCGGCCGTGGTGATCGGCGGCGGGTTTATCGGATCGGAGATGGCCGCGGCGTTGTGTATGAACAAACTGATGGTAACGATGATGTTCCCGCAGGACCGGCTGGTATCCCGCATTTTCCCCGAGACCCTGGGCTATGCGCTCACCGACTACTACCGCTCGAAAGGGATCGTGGTGCTCGCGCAAAATGTGCCCGCCTCGATCGAAAAGACCAGCAACGGCTATCTCGTAACGACAGGCGCAGGCGAACAGATCGACGCCAGCATTGTCATCGTTGGCATCGGTATTACACCGAATACCGCACTCGCGCAAACGACAGGACTGAAAACGGCCGACGGTATTGCGGTCGACGAGTACCTTCGGACCTCCGATCCCGATGTTTACGCAGCCGGAGATGCCGCGTTTTTTCCTGAACTCATCTTAGGACCGCGCCGGATCGAGCACTGGGACAACGCCATAGCCCAGGGCCGGCATGCCGGCCGGAATATGGCTGGAGCCAGCGAGCAGTTTAAGGAAATACCATTCTTCTTCTCCGACTTGTTCGACTTCGGCTATGAAGCCGTGGGTGAGATCGACAGCCGCCTCGAAACATTTGCCGACTGGCAGGAACCGAACAAGACGGGCGTTATCTATTACCTCAAGAACAGCCGCATACGTGGAGTGATGATGTGCAATGTGTGGGAGAAGGTAGAAGCGGCACGCGAACTGATCCGAAAACAAGACGCCGTCAAAACCGACGACTTACGCGGCGCAATCCGATAGAAGTGAGAACGGCGGAAGTGACCATAGGAAGCACAAAAGGCACAAGGCAGGACTCCTTGTGCGTCTTGCGCATCTTGTGGTTTCTTCCCTCATAATCTAGTGAGTTCTTATGTCGAATAACATGGATCCCGAGTCAACTGCCGGATCAATGACCGGAACGGCCGTGAGTCACCTGGAGTGCAGCAGAACGGGTGAAAGGCTCGAAGCGGGAGTACCCCATAATTTGAGTTCTGCGGGCTGGCCATTACTGGTTCGCTACAACCTTGAAGAGTTGAGGCGAAACTGGGACCGGGATTCACTTCAGGAAGCACCGCGATCGATGTGGAGGTACGCTCCAGCGCTGCCGGTCCGCCTCACGAACAATATCATCTCGTTGCAGGAGGGTTTTACACCGCTGCACCGGCTGGAGCGGCTCGGCAGCAGTTTTGAATGCGATGATATGTGGCTGAAGGACGAAGGCGTCAATCCCACCGGTTCCTTCAAAGCCCGTGGAATGTCGTGTGCTATTTCGATGTGCCGCGAGCTCGGCATTCGCAAGGTCGCTGTTCCTACGGCAGGCAACGCCGGGGGAGCTCTTGCCGCTTATACCGCTGCGGCCGGCATCGAGGCGCATGTATTCATGCCGAAAGATGTGCCGCTCGCAAACTACATTGAAGCGAGGGCATTCGGCGCCAGGGCCGTGCTGGTGGAAGGCTTGATCAGCGATTGCGGGAAGCGGGTCGCCGAGGGAGTTGCCACCGAAAAATGGTTCGACGTATCGACCCTGAAGGAGCCTTATCGAATCGAAGGTAAGAAGACCATGGGATTCGAGGCGGCCGAACAGTTCGATTGGCAACTACCTGACGCCATTTTCTATCCGACCGGCGGCGGTGTCGGAATGATCGGCATGTGGAAAGCCTTCCAGGAACTCGAACAGCTCGGCTGGATCGGGGGAAAACGTCCCAAGATGATCGCAGTTCAGGTCGAGGGTTGCCAACCCGTCGTGCGCGCCTTCGAACAGAACGCCGAATTCAGCGAGTTCTGGCAAGGCGCGCATACTGCCGCAAGCGGCCTGCGGGTGCCGAAACCGCTTGGCGACTACCTCGTACTCCAGGCCGTCCGGGAAAGCGGCGGAACGGCCATCGCCGTGTCGGATTCCGAAATGATGAATGCCTGCGAACAACTCGCAAGCCGGGAAGGCCTGTTCGTCGCGCCTGAAGGAGGCGCCTGCGTCGCCGCGCTCCGCAAGCTGAGGAAATCGGGATTCCTCAAATCCACCGACCGCATCCTTATTTATAGTACCGGCTCCGGATACAAGTACCTGGAGGCCTGGGCGGGTCAGTACGGCGCCTCCCTTCCCACTACCGGGGATGTTTTTCGGTCCGGCAGCTGATGGGCATAAGCCGACGCGCCGTAACTGCTCGGAGCTTCCAGTTCAGAATTGCGGTGATGGGCGCCGCTCTCTCTTCTACAGCCGTGTCGATAGACGCCGCCCATCCAGAGACGGGATGTAATGCGCCCAGTGAAATTTCGCGACCCGCGCCGACATGGGTGAGGGAGGAAAAGAGGAACCGCTGGCGATGAAGCGCGAATTCTCCCGGTCACATCGGAGCTGCACAATGGTTCCGAAAAGCCTGGGCGCGCACCTGCTGCAACGCTGGTCTCCTCTGCGTTGTTCGTTTTCCGCTCCACTACCCTCGCCGTAACTGCTAGAATTCAAAAGTACGCGCCCGTAGCTCAGCCCGGATAGAGCGTTGGTCTCCGAAACCAAAGGTCAGTGGTTCGAATCCACCCGGGCGTATTTAGTTTGTTGAAGTTAGCTGAGCGCCCGAAAGCGTTTTGGTCAGCATCCCCCAGTCGACCGCTGCGGCTACTTTCTGGTCGTTCGTGATACGACCAACTTGCGGGCTGACATGGATCCAGCCATCGAACGCTTTGAAATCCGGAATGTGCCGCCCGGTCTCTACGATCTATATGTCGCTTTTGCGACAACTCGGAAGGTTCGGGGTCCAGTTCTGGTTGGCAGGACCGCTGTGCACGTTATCGATCACGATGTTCGCGATATTGTCGTTGCCATCGAACCCGGCATCGAGATCATGGATACGTGAAAAGCGACGACCCGGCGGGCCTCAATTCTGGCGATCGCGGCCCAATCGTTCTGCGGCCTGCTGGCGGGTTACCAGAAATCCTGGCCGTTGAAGTGGATGTCCATTCAGATGGACCTTTTTATTTGGATTCAGCGAGTCTGGTGGCACAGTCGAAGGCACCGTGACCGACAAGGCCGGTAAACCGGTCGCCGAAGCGCTTGTCATTTTCGTCCTCCCGTCGAACTCTGGATGGATGAATTTTCTTTTAAGACGGCGACCACGGACGCGCAAGGCCACTTCGTTATTAGAGGTATCCGGCCCGGTGTCTACACCGCTTTCGCGACCACGCTGTGCCACTGATCCTACGCCAGTGAAGCGACGCCGAAGCCCTCGTCGCCGCGAGCAATGTTCAATTTTAGTGCGAAGATATACAACGGCGTCCCGCACTGGACACGCCCATGCTGCTTTCCATTGACCATGGTAACTCATGGGGCCGGCGGAAACGGACGGCCCGAGATTTGCGCCCGAAGAGATTATCCTGCCCCCGGAAGAGGGCATTCCCGGCACTCCGGCACTCACGTCCCATCATTCCTGGATTGCCCAAAGATGGAAACCCGCGTTCGTTTTTCCTATGCTTCGACAACGACGCCCTCGCGAAAGTTGTCTTTAACGGAAAGCCTCAGTCGGCTATGACAGCTTCGCGGCGAGGTTCGTTGCGAAGGTGCGGAGCCGCTAATGGATGTTCGATTGCAATGCCGATGTTCTGCCTACCTGAAGCATTTGCCCGATGAGTGTACTGTCTTCTGCCGTCAGGTCATTCAAAGTGGGTGCTTTCTTGGAAGAATCAAGAGATGCACGGGCACCTGTAGCCTGAAGTCCTTAGCCGCTGCGAGGTTATCCTCATGTACAAAGTTCGCGGGTGTATCGCGCCTGATAACTCTGCGAAAAAGACACGCCTTCTACATGGATGTAATCTCGCACTCCTCAGCCTGCTGCTGAGTACAAGTTTGCTGACCAGCGCGACCGGCATACAACAACCAACTGAAGGTCCCGTCAGGAGAATCGAAATTCTCTCCTATGAGGGAGAAAAAGTATCTTCAGTGGAACTGGCAGGACAGCCCGGTCTGAATGCGGACGACTTCATGCCGCTCGTCGCCCAGCACGGAAACGAGCCATTTTCCGTGGAAAAAGTCGATCAGACCATTGCAGCGCTGCAGCACACCGGGAAATTTAGAGACGTCCAGGTTGATCTCCGGCCGGAACAAGACGGAGTGCGGATTTTGTTCATCCTTCAGCCGGCCGTGTACTTTGGCATGTACCAGTTTCCAGGCGCCGAACAGTTCGTCTATACGCGCCTGTTGCAGGCCTCGGGCTACTCAGCGCAAGAACCTTACTCGGCGGCGGACATACAAAAAGGTCAGGCGTCTATCACAGCATTTCTCCGGCGCAATGGATATTTCGAATCTGAAGTTCATCCGGAAGTGCAATTGGACAATGCCAGCGGGCTCGCGAACGTCAACTTCCGCATCAAGCTGAACCGATTGGCCAAGTTTGGGGAGATCGTCATCAACGCCCCTGTGCAGGACCAATCCAACCACCTGAAGGAGGTTCTGCATTCGTTCCGGGCACGGCTCAAAGGCTCCGCAATCAGAGAGGGGAAAAGTTACTCCTTAAAGACGCTGGAGAACGCCACCCAGTATCTCGAAAACCGTCTCGAGAGCGAAAACCGGTTGGCCGCGAAGGTCAAACTCATCGGCGCCGATTACAACCCTCAAACGAATCGAGCAGATGTTTCGTTCAGTGCCGATGTTGGTCCCATTGTCCACGGAGAAGTGGTAGGCGCACACCTATGGCCTTGGACTAAGCATAAATTGCTTCCGATTTACCAACAGAACGGGCTGACGCCCGAACTCATTCAGGAAGGCCGGCAGAATCTGCTGCGCAAATTCCGGGAAGATGGCTACTTCGACGTAGAGGTCGCTACCAAGAGTCACGTTGAACCAGACGGCGTCATGATCCAGTACCAGGTCAGGAAAGGGCAGCGGAAGAAAATTGAAGATGTTGCGTTCACGGGCAACCAACACTTCGATAAGGACGAACTCGAAAAGCATGTGAACGTGAAGGAAGCCCACTTCTTGTCGAGAGGCAGCTATAACGAAAACAGTATCGCAACCCTCAAGGCGTTTTACCAATCGAAAGGATTCAATGGGGTCAAGGTCACACGGGAATTCACCACGAAAAACAAGGCCGTCGTCGTGACGTTCGCGGTGAATGAAGGGGCGCAAGATACGGTGGCTGACTTTCGGATCGAGGGAAATAACTCGATGGCCCTCAATCAGCTTGCACCCGATCGCCTGCGGATCGCTGCCGGCCAGCCTTACTCACAGAAATCCATCAACGATGACCGCAACAAAATCATGTCGCACTACCTCGATGCGGGGTACCTGACAGCGACATTCCGGGTCGACGCGCAAGCATCGCCAAACGATCCACACAAGTTCAACGTCGTTTATGAGATCGCAGAAGGCCCGCAAGTGAAAACCAACGAAATCATCACCGTCGGACGCCGTTTCAGCAAACAGATGCTGGTCGATACACGCCTGAGAGACGTAAAGCCCGGAGCTCCTCTCAGTGAACGCGACATCCTGTCAGCCGAGGCGCGACTCTACAACACCGGGATCTATGACTGGGCGGAAGTGAACACGCGAACACAGGTCACATCGCAGGAACAGGAAGACGTAATCGTCAAAGTTCACGAGACTAAGCGCAACACCAACACCTATGGCTTCGGATACGAAATCGTGAATAGGGGCGGAAGCTTTCCGGGTGGAACCGTCGCGTTGCCCGGATTACCCCTGGTTGCAGTGCCACCGACGTTCAAAACAAGCCAGCAGACTTTTCAAGGACCACGCGTGAGTCTCCAGTACACACGCCACAATGTGCGGGGTAAGGCAGAGGTAATAACGTTCGGTGGATTATATGCACCGCTCGACCGCCGGCTGACTTTGCTGTATCAGGATCCGAACTTTCAGTGGACGCGATGGACTGCCAGCCTGACAACGACTGGCGAATACAGCAAAGAAAATCCCGTCTACAACGCCCGAATCGGCCAGTCCACAATCGAATTCGCCAGATTTCTCAATTCAACCAGAACGCAGAATCTCCAGCTGCGTTATACATTCAGTGACACAACCCTAACCAATCTCTTGATCCCCCAGCTCGTGCCCCCGGAGGATCTGCACACGCGGTTATCGACACTCGCTGCAGTATGGATTCACGACACGCGCGACAGCCCGCTTGATGCGCACAAGGGTGTGTACGACAGCGTGGAACTCGCCGCGAATCCCACCGTTCTGGGATCGAATACGAATTTCGGAAGATTGCTCGCCCAGGCGGCAGTTTACAAACCTGTGCATGGCATGGTTTGGGCCAATAACATCCGAATCGGAATCGAAGGGGCCTCTTCAAACAGTCATGTACCCTTCAGCCAGCTGTTCTTCACCGGAGGCGTAAGCTCCCTGCGCGGCTTCCCGCTCAATGGCGCCGGGCCACAGGAAATCGTTCCGGCATGCGGCAATCCTTTGGACCCTTCGACCTGCGGCTTGATAACCGTGCCCACGGGGGGCCCGCAACTTGTAATCCTGAATTCGGAACTGCGAATTCCGCTTCCCATCATGAAAAAACATTTGAGTCTCGCCACGTTCTACGACGGCGGTAATGTGTTCAGCAGTGTTGGATTCAGTAATTTCGGCGCGCAATACACGAACTCTGTCGGCGTGGGCCTGCGCTACGCAACGCCGTTCGGACCGATCCGGGTCGATGTCGGCCATAACGTGAGTCCGATTCCGGGCATCAAGCCCACTCAGATCTTTATTACTTTGGGGCAAGCATTTTGAGCGCGTGTACGTTTAGCTCACTCGGCAGGCAATATCTCACTTCGCCAGTGACAACGGACTTGAATCCTTGTGTACTCGGGAGCGGTAAGGTTGACATAAGACCGCATACGGGCGGAACAACTCACACCCCACACTTGCCCTCGCGGTTTAAAATTGTCTCGAAAGCGACCTGGAAGTTTCTGATTCTTCAATGGGGTCAAAAACCAGCACGATGGCAAATTCCGGCAGCGAATGGCCCCCAGACGTTCCGGCTTCGCCGGAGCGTTTGGGGTTTTCGTCCTCGGGGGTGGCCCGACAGGGCCATGAGACTTTACTTACCATTCACAAGTCATGGGCGCCTTTGCCGTTAAAGCTGGAGTTGCCGTATCGTGCCACGAGAGAGAACATTTCCGCCATTCGCCAGCAGCACGACTCCACCGCGCGAGGCATTCACCGATCAGCGTCCGATACACAACGGCGGGCCAGGCTCCTCGTAGCAGGGACCACTTCATTTCCGGCAGTTGCTTGTAACTACTAATCGCGCTGGGTGTATCCGGCATTTTTCAGGCTGGTAAAAGGGGTTTGATTCGCAACCTTCTTGCCTGAAGGTGATGATTGCGTCCCATATACCGGGCAGTCACGCTTTCAAGATGTCAGGACGCAATGCACAGGGCAGTTTGGCAAGTGCATTGCAGCGTGGCTTGAGGACGGTCCATCAGGGGAACAGGATATCAAAACGAAACATGTGGGCATCCCGCCCTGGACCGGGCCGGCATAAATGGGCAATCGCGTCTTTGAGTTGGAGGTCGTGCGTGCGCAGTCTGGTCATATGTCTGTTGCTATATGTCTATGTGTATTCAAGCGTGCCGGCTTTGGCACAAGATGGTGACGATTCCGCCGCTCAGCGGCAATCAATTGCGGCGTTGTCAGCAAGTGTGGGTCAGATATCATCGACTCCAGGCGACGAGAAGCCCGCACAAACTCCTCCGCCACCGGCCGTGGAAAATCCAAATCAGCAGGTTCGGCCTTCGGAGACCGCCAGCAGCCCTTCCACTGCAAAGGTGATTCTGAGGAACTTCTGGGGGGACCAGAAAGACATCTGGACAAGTCCGTTTCATATGCGTCGTGAGAATGCAAAATGGTGGGTACTGTTCGGAGCGGGCACGGCGGCTCTGATCGGCACGGATCGAACTAGCGAACGGGCCGTTCCCTTCAGCGTTGCTCAAACCGGTTACAGCACGAAAGTCTCGCAGATCGGTCAAGAGTACGTAACGTTGCCCGTTGCGGCTGGCCTTTACTTCTACGGTAGAAAGGCGAACGATTCGAAGGCTCGAGAGGTCGGTGTCCTGAGCGCTGAGGCCATGCTGGATTCGGAGATCGTCGTCACGATACTGAAAGCGGCCGGCGGGCGCGAGCGGCCGAATCTGCCAAGCGGGAACGGTCGCTTCTTTAAAGGTCAAGGCCTCAATGCCGGTTTCCCATCGGGGCACGCAATTGAGACATGGACATTCGCGTCCGTTATTTCGCACGAATATGCCGGCAACAAGGCTGTTCCCATTCTGGCATATGGTCTGGCGAGCGTCGTGAGCGTTTCCCGTTTTACAGGGGAATTCCACTATCCCTCGGATATTGTAGCGGGCGCCGCCATGGGCTGGTTCATCGGAAAGTATGTATGGGATCACCATCAGGACCCCGCCATTCACAAGCGGTATGACACCATCACACGCTTGATGCCGGATCATATTTCCCCGGTTGTCGCCGCCGCTTCCCGCACCTATGGCGTCACTTTATCCTGGCAGCACTGAAAGCGAGCATCGGATTCACTGTAGGCTGCCCCCGGTCAGGCTTGGTTCCCTTTTAATCCGGTGGTAGCCCCAGGACGAATTCTCGTTCGCCATCCGTACAGTCAGGCAGGTGGTACTGTGGTTCTCATGAAAACCCAACTCGCTGCTGCCGGATTTCCACATTTTATCGGTTAGCCACCTGCGGAGATTCTTAGCTTACTGAATCCACTACGACATGTAGTCTGGTACCCAGGCTGCAACTACCTTCATTGCCTACGCAAGTATCCTGTTTATCGGATGGCGGGCGAAACGTGTATGGGGTATTGCCGGTGTAAGTGTCTTCTTCGAACTATATGCAAATACCCTCGACAACCACTATGGACGCTTCAGTCGGTCCCGGACCGACATGGCGGAGGGATTCATAGCGATAAGGTCCGGGTAATTCAATAAAGGAGTCAGACAATGTTGTTATTAATCATTGTTCTCTTATTACTGTTAGGCGGAGGAGGCGGATATTACGGTCACAGGCGATGGGGTTACGGCGGAGGCGCAGGTGTTGGACTCGGCACCATAGTAGTGCTTCTCCTCATCCTTTACATGATCGGGATGGCGCCTATCCGGTGAGGACCATTCCGATCGGTTAGCTCCCGATCTAAAAAACACCGTTCCCGTAAGAGTTGCTTTCTTCTGTACAAAGGTTACCCGCTGGAGCGGATCGTGGTGCATGGTGCACTCAGCGATCCGCCGGCTGGTGGCCGTCCCTCAATATGGCCCCAATCCTGACCAGATGGCAGTGGTCAGTTTGCGGCCATATTCTCGGGGACATTAATGACAGCATTTACTCGATCGGGTCTCCTTGCAAAGTTCAGAGGCGCACCAGGCGACCAGAAGCCACACAGCTGGCATTATGTAACGCGGGAGCACGGTGGATTCTACATCGTGCCGTTAGAATCATTGAATTCGGTGTCTGTCCCTAGAATTCTCGTGTGCTTGTGAAGTAGCCGGTACGTTCTGGCCCGTTCCATATTATATTTCTCGCCAATATAAGTGTTCGGGAGCAGGAGGAAGCGGTCATGAAACGCGCATTCATTCTCGTTGGAATCATCGCCGTGGGAGCCATCACAATGGTTGCCGCACAACAGGCGCCAGCCGGTCGTGGCGGTGGCCGTGCCGGTGGTGCCGCGCCCATCCAGTTGCAACTGGAACGTGTGCGCCCAGGTATCTACCAGATTCCAATCTTCAACCAAAGCGTCGCGCCGGGCGCAACGACGACGGTGTTTGTTACCGAAAACCATGGCGTGGTGATCGTCGATACCAAGAATCCCGGATCGGGTGAGGCCATTATCGACATGGTCAAAAAGATTACCGACAAACCAATTACGACGATTATCAACACCCATACTCACAACGATCATGTAGGTGGCAATCTCGCGTTCGACGAAAAGGTCGAAGTCGTGGCGCAGGAGAATACGCTCGATTACATGAAGAAGCTGGCCCAATACAAGGAAGATAAGCCCGATACCAGGCACGGCCTACCTCACAAGACGTTCAAGGACAAGATGACGCTCTTCGAAGGTCCCGACGCGATCGACCTGTATTTCTTCGGACCGGCGCACACCGGCGGAGACGCATTCGTCGTTTTCCGGAATCAGAAGGTGATGGCCGCCGGCGACGTCGATCCGGCAACCGGCACGCCAATCATCGATCCTGATAACGGCGGAAGCGGCCTGTTGTGGGGACAGACGATTGCGAAGGCTGCCGCCGGCATCAAGAATGTCGATATCATCACCCGAGGCCACAGCAGCCAGACCGACAACTGGGCACAGTTCATCGAGTATGGCCAGTACATGCAGGCCTATGCCGACGCGGCCCGCAAGGAAAAGAAAGACGGCAAGACGCTCGATCAGGCCATCGTCGAGGTTCCGACGATGATGGGACCAAAGTACAAGGATTACTTCATCGGCCTGTCCGGCCGCAATCCCGGCACAAGGGCCAATGTCACGATGATGTGGGCCGAATTGGACAAAGAAGCATCCAAAAAATAAGCGCCTCTTGGAAGGAGACAGGTCCCTTTCTCAGAATCTCACGCCGGCGGATACGCGGACCTGCCGATCGGCGGTGTAATTGACATGGGGGTCACGAGCCAGGCGAAGGAACCAGCGCCGCCAGTCGACATCGGTGCTCACGGACCATGCGTTTAACATCGATCCGTCATCGCCGTTGCCGTGCTCGTTCACGAGATCGAGCGTGATCCGCCAGTCCTCATGGAACGACCGTCTGAAGAAGACGTGAGTGTTGGTCTGTCCGGTGCCCAGTCGGTTATCTCGAATGGCATACACCGAAACGGTGTTGCCTCCGGGGTCACGGAATCCGGCGCCAAACTGGATGTAGTCATTCGGATCGAAGCCAAGATTCCAGTAAGGACGAAGATTCGTTCGCCCCATTCCGGCGATCGCAAACAACGTTCGCCCAGTCTCCGCATATAACGTTGCACCGAGGAAGCCGCGGGTCGCCGCTTGAGCGGACGGGACTATTGTCAGCCAATCGCGGTGGTAGTCATATTGATAGCCCATTCGCACCTGATCAAATCCAGTACCTTCCCGGTATCCGCCGATCCATCCGGTGCTGGCCTTGAATGTATGCCGGAGATTGATATCGACGCCCTGCTTACCCGACGAGAAGTTGTAGTACGACAGGGTTAGCTTGTTCGTTGGCATACTCGCCGGATTCGATGCGTCCCCGCCTGCGGCCCCATTCAGAAGTTGTGAGCAAGCGATCAGAAGGATTACCGGGGAAATCAGACGGAGAGGTCTCATAAATCCAACGAGATTATATGAAGGAAAAGGGGACAGGTCACTTTTTTCGGCCGAAATGTTTCAAAACGAAACATGGGGCACTGGCCAGCGGAGAGGATTCGAGATTTCCACTGATACACCGACTTTGTTGATGTGTTCTGCTTAGTTATTCCCGGAATTCAAGAGCAACGGGCGCTTTCCTTGAAGTAATTGTTTCTTTTCGAAACGTTTCCGGCAAAAAAAGTGACCTGTCCCCTTTTTATGTCATTAACGCGTAAAGTGGATCTTGTGACGTTTCGTGAGGCGGTGCCGGCGGATGCGCCGGAGATCGCCGAGTTTCAAAAACAGATGGCTCGGGAGACGGAGGAACTGGACCTCGACGCTCAGGTTCTTGCGCGTGGGGTCAACGGTGTTTTCGAAGATCGGTCGCGCGGGCAGTACTACGTCGCCGAGCAGGATGGCCACGTGGTGGCCTGCACACTGGTGACGCAGGAGTGGAGCGACTGGCGTGACGGGACGGTATGGTGGATCCAGAGCGTGTTCGTCATTCCGGACCTTCGGCGTCACGGTGTGTACGCCGGACTCTACGCGCATGTCAAAAGCATCGCGGAACAGAATCCTAAGGTGAAGGGAATCCGGTTGTATGTCGATCGGCGCAACACGCGCGCTCAGGCGGTATACACACGCCTTGGCATGAACGGCGAGCACTATCAGGTATTCGAGTGGATGAAGTAGGCAATATGTTTTTTAGTCCCCAAAGCGGGTGTTCCGAGCAAATCGGACATCGGAATCTGGGAGGTTTCGGGGCGGAAATCAAAGTCGTAAATGCCGCTGAGCATCAGCGCAGGGACTTTCACTCGCGTCACGAAATTAATTTGATCGACTGCGGGAAGTACAGGCTCCATACGCAGGCCGCTGTGCACCAGGATGTTCAGCTTGATTCGTTCTTCCAGCGCAGGGAAGTGCGCGCCCATGCCCCCGCCCCAGCTTAGACCATAGAATCCAATCTTTTTCGAATCGGAGCAGAAAAATCGCGACACTACATTGGCAACCGGCCCTGAAGTCCGCGGCTACAGTTTGGCGCGCAGCAACTTTCGAAGCGCGTCTATCCGTGCATCGGACCCGTGGAACAGATCGTCGGGGAATTTTCGATAGCTCAACACATTTGAAAAAACTTTCTGAAAGCTCATCGAATTCACGCCTAATCCTGCCAGATACTGCAAACGCAGATTCATGTCATTGTTCAGTTCGGCTCCGTTAAAGTACGACTTCAGATCGCCCGCGCGCCCGGCATAGGTAGCAAAGACCTCCGCTGCGGAATGGAAACCGACTTCGCTCAGCGATGCCAGCACTTTCGAGTATGCCGGGCGATCGAGACGATCCTGAACGGAATCCAGATCAATACCGCTTGTGTTTCCACCCACGAGTACAAGATCGTATCCGGCGGTGTTCTGCGTGTAGTTGCTCCACAACGAGCCATCAGGAAACACATCAAAAAACGTTGCCAGTTCACTTTTAACGGTTGCCGGATCGCTGTCGTAGATCGGCAGCCACTGGGCAACAACTCCTCCTGGATTCAGGTGTGTCTTAACGAGTTCGTAGTACTCCTTTGAATAAAGAGTCGACGTCCCTTTGACCCAGGGATGGATCGGGTCAGTGGTAATGACATCGAACTTTTGCTTTGTCGTGAAAATGAAGTGGCGAGCATCGTCATAGACAATACGAGTCCGTGAATCGTTCATGACCGAGTAGTTCTGCGGAGCGAAAAACCGGGTTGAAGCAGGCGGTATCAACGATTCCAATTCGCAGATAATGAGACTCTCAACCTCAGGATAGGGAACGAAAGACCCCGCCGTGACACCAGCGCCGAACCCTACTGTAAGGACCGAGCGCGGATTCGGATGGATCAGAGCCGGGATGTGACCCATCATCCGTTCCAGACGCATGTCGGCTGGAGCGCTTGATGCCTCGGCTTTGCCGCTCACGTAGAACTGACGCAATCCTGCCCGGTCGGCAATGACAATAGACGAATTGATCCCTTCCCCTCTGAATAGCACGTTGGTCGCAGCGGCGTCCGGATATAAGTCGGCGGCGCGCATCGTGGGGGCGATACGCCGCCCGTAGGCAATGACTTCCCACGGTACATCTCTTACCGAGAAGATGATGGCTGTCGAACAGACAATCGCGGGCACGACCAGGGCGACAGCAGTCCTGCGAATCTTCGGAATGCGCATCGCTGCAATTCCGGCAGCCACTGCTCCAGCGGCTGATATGGCGAGCAGGACTTGTTGTGCTCCTCTGGTGCCCAGGCCCGGAATCAGAAACAGACTGAATGACACGGCGCCAACGACCGAGCCTGCAGTATTCGCAGCATAAACTTCTCCAGATAATCTGGCCGGATCTTCACCTGGTTCCGCGGCAGCCGCCAAGGCGAGTGGGAAACTGGCTCCCCACAACAGCGTGGCCGGCAGGATGGCCCAGACACACCGCACGAGATCCAGCTGGAAGTTAAATAATGGACTCAACGAAAGCCAAGGATCGACGGGCCAATAGGGCAGTGAAAAGGCCAATGCATAAGCAGTCCATCCAACCGAGAGGATCAGCAGACTCTGGCAGACAGTCAGCGCCATTATCGGATGGGACATCCTGCGAGAAATAAATGCCCCGGCACTGCTGCCTAACCACAGGCCACACAGGAAGACAGCAAGAATTATGGAGAATGTATAAACAGTACCGCCGAGAAGCAGCGACAGCAATCGAGTCCAAACGACTTCGGCGCCCAGGGCCGCCAGCCCGGAAAAAGCAATGGCAAGGTAAATCCATTGCACCTGTTTCACTCTCACGGCTCGCGCGGCGCGTGTGCTTGCGCGCGCCTCGTCGTAAGCCGTCCGGGTCGACAAAACAAAACTGGCTATTCCGATCGCGACGTTGATCGCGACGGCCGCGAACGTCGCCAGCGCCATGTCATAAACCCGAAGCAGATAGAAGCCGGAGATAATGCACCCGAGAAGGGCGCCGGCAATGTTAGCGCTATAGAGCAGGCCGAGCTTCGTGACGCCTTCCGGTGTGGTTTCCAGCCAACGTGCGACCGCCGGCAACGAACCACCCATTAATACTGCTGGAGGAAGAAGACAGGCACCCGCGACGATGCCTCTCAAGATAAGTCCGATTAAACCGGAGGCCGCCGACTCCGGTGCGCCGATCACGTATAAACGTCCAACGAGAGGAACCGCAAACAACACGAGCAGAGCCAGAACGCCGATCCCCAGCTCCAGAGCTGCATAAACTTTGAGGGGGTGTAAGCGGTCCGGAATAAATCGCGGCAATAAGATGCTGCCGGCGCACAATCCGCCCATATATGCTGCCAGAAGCAGACCGAGCGAGACGCCCGAGGATCCAATCACCAACTGAAGCAACTGGAACCAGACAATCTCGTAGATCAGGGCTGCACATCCGCTACCGGCAAGCAACAGCACCAGCAGCGGAAGGTACACGGGGCGTGCGCTCTTAGGGTCCCGTTTCCGATTCATCTTCTAAACCTTAGCGCGGCTACGCCGCAACCGAATCGCGGAAGAAACGTACGACTCGATAGCCGAAGTTCGTCATGTGATGTGAGGAGCGAAGTCCCCGCCTAACTTAGGCGGGGACTTCCCCTATTTCAACGTCCGCCCAAAATCAACTCGGACAAATCAGAAAGCTGGTGGACACCCTATCAGAAGACGAATTTCAATGCCAACTGGATGACGCGATAGTCGCCTGACGTCAAGCCATTGTTGCCGCTGATGTCATTGGTGATCTGACCGAAATTGGGCGCAGTGAGCGATATATTACCGCTTCTCTGGCCTGCATTCGGCCCGACACCAGGGGTAAATGGATTCAGATGGTTGGGAAGGTTGAAAGCTTCAGCGCGCAACTGAATCGACTGATGTTCGCGGATGGCAAAAGTGCGCGACACCGCCATGTTCAACTGAAAGACGCCCGGCCCCTTCAAGTTGTTGTATCCCAGACTGCCGTAGGTACCGGGATCCGCTGCCTTGAAAGCGCTGAGATCGATCCAATGATTGACGTTCTGATCGCTCGGATACGGATTCGCAACCATATTCGGAGTCTGGCTGGCCACCGTGTTCAGCGCGCGGTCCGTGCCTGCGAAAACCGAGAAGAACTGGGCGGATTTGATTTGCAGGATGGGAGCAAATTGCCAGTTACTCGCCAGAGTCCGAAGCGCCGGCCGCGAGAATTTAGGAGTCGTTGCCACCAGATTCAAGTTGAACAAGTGCCGCACATCGATTCCGAGACAGTTGCTGCGGAATTGCCGTCGGTTGTAGGTCGGCGAAACACCGGCCGCTGTCGGGTTATCCGCATAAACATCACTGATGCATTTCGACCAGGTGTAATTGCCGGACGCCGTGACACCATGGCTCAGCCGCTTCTGAACCGAAAGATTCAGGCCTTCGTAACTGGCCGTCGCGCCATCGTCGATCTGGCCGATACCAGCATAGTACTGTCCTTGGGCGGGATTGATGAGGTTCAAGAGGCGCCGCGTTTGTTGATTGGCAGTCGTCGAGCACTGGCCATTCGCGCCGTTGACGGTGACGCCGTTCGGCATGACGCAGGTGTTCGTGCCGTTGGAGAAGTAGACGGAAGGATTCACATTTTCGGTGGTGATCATGTGAATTGTGTTGTTCCCCAGATAATTCGCACTGACCAACCAGTCTTGCCCGATTTGTCTCTGGAAACTCAGATTCCACTGGTTCATATATACCGGATGGAAATCCTTCATGTTGGTGTTCACGTAGGTTCCATTCAGCGGAAATGGAATGCTGTGGTCGTACACGCCAACTCCCTGAAGAGTTGCGAGTGAAGCAAGGGGATCTCCACCGATGCTTGCCCAGGGATTGGACAGGTTTGTACCTGAGACGCTAACGTTGTTTCCAAACGGCGCGGAGAAGTACATCTGAGTGCCGGCGAGCATCATCGCCCGGTCTCCGTAGATCCCATATCCAGCGCGAACCGTCGTGCGGCCTTTGCCTTCCGGATCCCAGGCGAGACCAAACCGCGGGAAGAACTTGTTCCACTTCGGGCCATTGATGTATTTTCCGCTCGTGTATTGCGGATCGCCGGGGAATATCAATCCCGCGGGAGCGTTCTTGAAAACGGTGCTGTGGATGTTCTGAGCGAAGAGTCCCATGTCGAAATGCTCATTCTCACCGCGGTTGTTGTATGGCGCCAGGTAGGGTTCCCACCGCAGACCATAGTTTAAGGTCAGCCGTGCGGTTGCCTTCCAATTGTCCTGCACGTAGAGCGAGTCGTAAAACTGGCGAGTGTAAAACCCATAAACGGTGCCCTGGGCAAAAGTGACCGGACGTCCCATCAGAAAATCACCGAGCAGCAAACCGGTCGTGTTCCCATCGAAGGTCGCGGTGCCCACGGCATTGACCCCGGAGAAATAGTTCAACCTTTGCTGATAGATCGCCCCGCCGAACCCGATCTGATGGGTGCCCTTGATCCAGCTGACATCCTCGACAACGGACGGCATGGGTCCGTTATGCTGTGCACCTGGCGATGCGGCCCCGCCGCCTATAAGGAATGCGCCGGTCGCCGCGATGGCGACGATGTTACCAGCCAGCGGAGACACGTTGGCGCCAAACGTCGACCAGTTCTTGTAATTGTCCGGTAACTTCACGATGTTCGTGCGATTCGCAGCCAGCCGCAGTGAATTGACGATGTTGTTGCCGATCAGATAAGTATCTCCGAAATTAAAACCGTAGTCGAAATCCTGGAAACCATAGCTGCTGATCGAAAGTGGATCGTGTCCGTCGTAGGTTGACCCCTGATTGAGCCGGCCTAACAAGAAGCGTCCGAACATGGAGTGCTGGGCGCTTTTCTGGTAATCCAGCTTCGACACGAGCAGATCTTCATCCTGGTTCGCAACCAGTCCATAGAGCGTTCTGCCGCAGGGATCATTCGTAACGGGAAATGTCTTGGCGATGGCAACGGCTACAGGATTGAGCGCCCCTGGATCAATCTTGTTGTCCGCGAACCCGAGACTTGCCGGTAACGTCTTTTGCACATTGTTATTGCACTGCGGTGACGCCAATGCGGTGAAGTCGCCTGCGAGCGCTGCTGGTGTCGGAATGAAGGCGGTGTTCTGTACGCCGTCGGATCGCAAGGAAGTTCTCTGATAGCCGCCGAAGAAGAACAGTTTGTCTTTTTTGAGCGGGCCGCCGAAGATGCCTCCGAACTGATTACGTTTTAACGTATCGCGTTTTAGAGCGAATGCGTCGCGGGCGTTCAGAATTCCATTTCTCACGAATTCGAACGCATCACCGTGAAACTCGTTGCTACCCGATTTGGTGACGGCGTTGACGGTGGCCGTGGCATGAAAACCATACTGCGCCGGCATTGCGCTGGTCTCGACCTTGAATTCCTGGAGAGCGTCCGGGAATGGCAGCGGCAGACTCAGGCTGTTATAAGGATCCTGCCAGATCGACCCGTCCAGGAGATAAGACACGCCGTCTCCGTTGCCGCCGGCTACAGAAACCACCACGGTGGGATAGTTTCGTATAGAGTTCATCGAACCTTGTCCGGGATAGTTCGCCATACCGGCCAGGAAGATCAGTTCGTGGGGATCGCGGCCATTGAGAGGCATCTCCGCCACTTGCTGATTCGTGACAACCTGTCCAATAGCCGTGGTACGCGTTTCGACGAGGCCCGCGTCCGCGGCAACCTCCACCTGTTCGGAGTTCTGACCTACCTGAAGCACCACATTGATCGTCGGGCTGGCATCGACCTGCAGAACAATACCAGTCTGAACATAGGACCTGAAACCCGGGAGAGCCGCCTCGAGCATATAGGGGCCGACAGGCAGGCTGGCGAGCACATAGTTGCCGGTCTCATTTGTGACGATAGATCTCTTCCCGCCGGTCGCCGTTTGAGTAACCGTGACTTCGACGCCGGGTAGGACGGCGCCACTCTGATCCTTGACGGATCCGATGATTTGAGCGGTCGTTGCCTGCGCCCAGCACGTACCGCTCGTCAACACAAAAGCCAGAAAAGCGATCAACACCCATTGACCAATGGATTTCACTTCCGCCCCCTTTTTGAGAACTTTTGAGAAGGAACAGACCTGTAACGCCGGTTTTTCGGATTTTGCTGGGCCCACAATAACAACCGATCCGAACCCCGTCAAGTTTCTGAGGAAGTGAAAATGTGGCTTCTCGTTTCGATGAATCAGCTTATGGTAAGTGCAGGATGAAGACCGTACGTCCCATTCTTCTGGCTATCGCGATTGCGCTAATCGCTTTTGCTATCTATCGCCGGGCATTTCACGAAAAGAAGGCCACGAATTCTCCGGGCAGTGTCGAACTCGAGGTTCGATCGATTCCCGTTACGCACAATCTTGCGTTAGGCGATTTCGAAGTACCCGCCAGAGCCACGCACGATGTGAAAATTGCGTTCGATGAAAGCGGAAGCAACGCGCGCGTTTCCGGAGAATTCGCTGCAGTAGAAGGTCCGGGAATCCAGGTTATGCTGCTTGACGAGAATCAATATCGCCGCGTCCAGCAACATCAGCCCCCGTCAGTATTTCTGTATCTATCGAAGGTAGCGGCGAAAGGGAATATTGAGGCAGACCTTCCGCGCACCGGCACGTACTACCTTGTCTTCGACAACTCGTCATCGCAATCAAGTACAAAGGTCCATGCCGACGTTGCGATCCACTACCAGATGATGCGTGTGGATTCGCAGCGAGATCAGAAAAGATGAGGAGGTTTGCGGAGATCAAAGCCCCTCCTGGCGCACTACAAATTCCAGGCGCTGACGATTGGACATATCATGGTTTACAAGAATACGTTTATAGCTCGCAGGCAGTGACGGTAACAATTTGTTTCGCCAGACCGGGTCTTCGCCTGGATGCAACAAATGCGTTTAGAATAGTCCCACTTCAATAATGGAGAACCGGATGAGCGGCATCATGTTTGCACTCGCGTTGCTACTTCAGCAGAACCCTGTGACAATCCCGACAGTCAGCGGGCCGATTGAAGGCCCGGGCACAATGGTTCCGGGCTTGCGCGAATTGCCCAAAGGCGCAGACTTCGGCGATTTCAATTACGTCGCGAAGGAGTACTTCGTGTCTGGCATAGCAAACGGCAAACCGTACACGACACGGATCGTGGTGCGTCAGCCGAAGGATTTGAAAAAATTCAGCGGCATTGTGGTGTCGGAGATCATGCACTCGAGCGGCAACAGTTGGATGTTCTTCAACACACACTTGTATGTGATGAGCCAGGGGCATATCCACGTCGAGATCGCGTCGCAGAAGGCACCGACCGAGAATTCGATCATCAAGGGCAACCCGGAACGATACAAATCGCTGAGCATCCCAGACGCGGCACAGGTCAACGAGATCACGGCACAAGTCGGCGCGTTGATCAAAAGCACGGCGAAAGACAGTCCGTTTGCCGGATTAAATGTTCGGCATTCGTTCCTGATGGGCACGTCACAATCATCGGGCGCGCTGGTGCAATACCTTCGTACGCACGCGGTCGAGCGTATGCCCGGCGGCAGCGCGATCTTCGACGGATTCTTTCCGACGAGTGTCGTGGGCAACAATCCGATCCCTCAGATCGACGTTCCACTCATTCAGATGAACACGCAGACCGAAGTCAATTCGACGGCGGCAATGGGCAACAAGTACCGTCGGCCGGACACCGACGAAAAGGGCAATCAATACCGGCTCTACGAAATGGCCGGCATGCCGCACAACGATTCACGCGAGAATCCGACCTACACGCCGAACCCGTGCGACAAACCGGTCACGCGATTTCCTGCCGGCGCAATGATGGCGATGGGGCTCGATCACCTCATTCAATGGGTCGACAAAGGAAAAGTTCCGCCTCGCGCCGATCGCATCATCGTAGAGAACGGCGCGATTATTCTGGACCAGTTTGGCAATGCGAAGGGCGGTGTCCGGAACGCGTACGTCGATGTACCGGTCGCGCAATACGGCGTTCCGAACGTCGCAACCGGCAACCGGGCGAACGTCCAGATCAATGGCCAGCAGGCAGCATCGTTCTATTGTTCCATTGGGGGGTTCGAGATCCCAATGAAGCCGATGGATATGGCGCAGCGTTACCTTACTGCAGGCAATTACCGGAAACAGCTGAATCAGAGCTTGAAGGGCCTGATAAAGGAGGGCTGGTTCCTGCCTCTCTATTCAAAGCAGGTCGAGAGCGACGCGATGCAGATCAAGTTCAGCTCCGGCGCACCTCCGCTAAGCGAGAGACATCCGCATTGAAACACGGATCTGCATTGCTGAGGTGGGATGCCCGTCGTATTCTGGGCTGTACGGTGACGAGCATATAAGCATGAAGGCGTTCGGGTTACTAATTTTCCTCATCTGCCTTACAGCATTGCCTGGCATGGGCCAAAGCGAAGTCGATGGGTTTGTCGCCAGGACATACCAGAGCCGGCCGCGCGAAACGATGCCGTACCGGTTGTTCATTCCTCCCGGATACAACAAGTCACAGGATTATCCCTTGATCCTGTGGCTGCATGGCGCCGGGGGAATTGGTGACGACAACCTGCGTCAGATCATCGACGATCAGGTTCCGGGCACGCGGCTCTGGACCCGACCGGAAAACCTCGCGCGCCACCCCGCTTTCGTCCTGGTTCCGCAAAGTTCTGCCCGCTGGCCGCAAGTCCATCTATCGGCAGTGCTCGGGATACTGGAGAGCGTGCGGGCGGAATTTCACATCGACCCGCGGCGCATCTACGTCATTGGTCAGTCTATTGGTGGCGAAGCCGCATGGCGGCTGGTCACCGATAATCCGCGCACCTTCGCTGCGGCGATCTTTGTCTGCAGTATCGGGGCACGGCCTAAGCGCGCCGCGACTGTTGCCGATCTTCCTGTCTGGGCTTTTCAAGGCAGCGAGGACAAGCCTGGGGTTTCGGCAACGCGGGACATGATCAAGGCGCTCCGCAAGGCGGGCGGCAACCCCCGCTATACGGAATACCAGGGCGCGGGCCATGAAATCTGGAATCGCGTGTTCAAGGAAACCGGGCTCGTGGATTGGTTGTTTGCTCAGCACAGGTAGTTGCAGGCAATACATGGATCCTGAATTTCATCCGGCGATCGTTGCCATCAAGACCGATAACCTCGAACGGTTGCGGGCTCTGGTGCGGGACGATCCGACACTGGCCACGTCGCGCTCTTCGACGAGTCATCCGACTTTGCTTCAATGTCTCGTCCTCTCCGGCAACGACTTGCGTAACAAGCTGGAAATGGCGCGCCTCCTCATACAAGCGGGGGCGGACTTGAATGCACCGCTGGTCGCGTGCGGAAGCTGCGACAACGTGGAAATTGCCGAACTGCTGCTCGATTCGGGCGCCACAGTGGACGGGACCGGTGGCTGGTCGCCACTGGAGGAAGCTCTGTACTGGCACAACCGCCGCGTCATTGATCTGCTCGTGCGGCGCGGCGCCTCGGTCCAGAATCTTCGCATCGCCGCCGGACTGGGACGTCTCGATCTCATCGAGCGCTTCTTCAACAGCGACGGAAGCCTCAAGCCGGAGGCCGGAAAAATCAATTGGCCCTGGGGCGATCTGCAGGTCATCGCAGCATCCAATTTTGATGCCGCGGGTAAACAATCCCTCGCTTCCAGGTTCAGTTCATGGACAAATGATCGGCAGGGGATCCTCAACAATGCATTCATATACGCCTGCATCAACGGCCACATTGATACAGCGAAGTTGCTCGTGGACAAAGGTGCCGAAATCAACGCCATCCCGGGAGGTTTCGATTATGCCGGCACCGGCCTGCACTTCGCTGCATTCAACGGTCACAAAGCCATGGTCGAGTTTCTCATCCAGTACGGAGCCGATCGAACCATCAAGGATCTGAAAGTCGGTGGTACACCGGCAGGCTGGGCGGAGGTTGCCAGACACTTCGAGATTCGGGAGTACCTGAACTCCGCGAAATTTCGGAAAGAATAAGCCACGAATTTAACGAATTGAACGAATTAAACGCGGCTCATCCGCCGTCGTATTGCAGGACGTTTAAACCTGCGTTCCAGTCGCTCACATAGATCAGACCGCCAGTCGTAACGTAGATATCGGCGGCCTTTGCGGCCAGGGCCACGTTCGGCCGGGGATCGATCAGTTTCTTCGGCGCGGGCGGAATCCATGAAGCGATCTCTTTCGGCGCAAAGGCGTCCTTTATGTCGAAGACGCGGACGCCGGCATTGTTGTAGGTAGCGAAGATCGTTTCCTCACTGTGAAAACTGCCGGGCCGATTTTCGTGCAGATTGTGTGGACCAAAAGTGCCGAGGCCGCAGAAGTTTCTGTCCTTCGGCGTCGGCAACGTCGCGATCGGTACGGGGTTTTCCGGCGCCCGCACATCGACGACGAATGTATAGAACGTCCCTTTTGCACACTGTTCCGCATTGGCTTCATCGGCCACAATCACGAGATTGCGTCCGGGCAGCGGAAGAGCGGTATGCGTACCGCCGGGAAACGGCGGCGACCAGTTGACCCGGCCAAGCAGCTTCGGGTTCGCCGGATCACTGAGGTCGTGAACGGTCAGGCCACCGTCGCGCCAGGCGCCGTATCCACGATTGCCGGCGGTCAGCATATGATGCAATGCGACGCGGCGGCCGGGAGCCAGCGTCGAGGCTTCTCCCGCGGCCCGGTTCATGCCTGGCAGCCACCAACGCGACACGATCTCCGGTTTTGTGATGTTCTTCAGATCGACGATGCACAGAATGTGATCGGTAAAACCGTCGAAATGCGCTGCGACATAAGCGTAGCGTCCTCCCGGCCACCACAGCCGGTTGATGCCCAGCCCCGGCATTTCAAGGAAGGCGATTTCCTTCATCTCGGGAGGATGGGAAATATCGTGAATGCTCAGACCCGAGCGGAATTTTTTGCGGTTGGTGATGCTGTCGGCCAGAGCATTTTCGAAATAGCCGCGCAGATTGTCGTAGGACTGCATCGCGACGATGTTCGCGCCGTTCGCGACCAGTAACAGATCTTCGGCGACTTGCAGATGATGCGTGCGCGTGTAATCGCCACCGGTAAAGAACCCGACCGGCTTCAGCCGCCGTGGGTCCGCCGCATCAAGAACCGTCAGGCCATTGCTGAACATGTGTCCGACATACAGATGATTGCGGTTCCACATGATCTGCACACTGTCCGGACGTCCGCCGATATCGCTGTATGCCAGATGCCGGATACGGCGCCCGATTCCTTCGGGAGGAATTGCACCTCCAGGCGGGGATTGCGGCGTCTGCGGCAGGTATCGCAAACCCGCCAGGCCGACAAGGGCTTTCATCTGTTCGCGCCGATTCATCCGTTCAATCCGTTCAATCCGTGGCTTATTCCTTCGCAGGCTTCTCTTCTGTTTTCAGGAAATCGTTAAAGGTCGCATTGTCCTCGCAGATCATTTCGGTGATGTTCCAGTCCTTCCGAAACTGAAACGTCAGCTCCGAGGTCCAGGGCTGCGTGTACGCTTTCGGATCCTCGATCGTGAGGTTGATCTTCAAGGTATTCGGATCCACCCGCCGGAACCGCTCCACGATATGCATATCTTCACTGTGCGGGTGGCCGAGACGGTCGAGCCATGTCTTGTCATTGAAACCGATAGTGTCGGCCACGAGCGTGTCGCCTTCCCATTTGCCGATCGAATCGCCCATCCACGTCGGCCCCAGGTCGGTGGAATGCTTCCGGCCGTCCGTGAAAATCTGCCGGACAAAATGATTGAACTCATAAACCATCAGAACGCGGCCGGGTGTTTGAATGATTTCCATTGGAAAGGGATGCAGGTAGATCCGCGGCACTCCTGGTGGAAAGCATCCGATCGTATCGCCGGTCGTCGGGTTCACCGGGTCGTTGGAATCCGTCACTCCATTCGGCCCGAACGAAGGTTTGTTGAGCTTCATCTTCTCAATGGCCCACGGTGTCATCGGCGGCGGCTGAGCCATGAAGGTAGAACCAAGGTATCGAGTCGCCGCGGTGTTCCGCATGTACCAGACACCGGAAAGGTCCGGGATGGTCGAAGCTGCCGGTGGCTTCGGCGCGGGCCGTTGCTGGGCATATTGATTGGCCGCAACGCACAGAGCGGACGCGAAAAGCAGGAGAATCAGGCGTGGTCGCATATCGTGCTTACTCGATATCGCTCGAGAGCGGTTGTCCTTTTAATACGACTTTCGTGATTCGTATCGAGTTGCCGCCGTCTTTCGCCGGGTAGCCGGTCAGCGCAATAGGATCACCGGCTTTCATAATGTCTTTGTTCCAGCCGCTGCGGACCAGTCGATTGGGACTCGTCAGCTCGCCTTGCCATTTGCGAACGGTGCCGCCTTCATCCTTCGCCGTCATATAGATCAGTACATGCGGATTGACGAAGTGAAACTCCGTCACATTGCCGGTCACGGTAATTTGCTTTGCCGTTTCATACGCCGCCGCCGAATGGTGGGCCTGGATGAACAGGGGAAATAGAACAAGGCTTCCGATGATAACTGCGCTGAAACCACAAATCTTCTTCATATGGATACTCCTGAGACAGAGAGGCACAAAGGCATTCTAACTACTGATCCGCAGAAGCTTCATCAGGTTTCCGCCGAGGATCGCTTCCTTCTCGGCATCCTTGAGAAATGTCGCTTTCAGAATGAGATCGACCGGCGCGGGCCAGTTGTACGGGGTGTCGGTGCCATAAACGATCTGACTCACCCCGACTTCCGCCACGAGATGCCGCAAACCTTCATCGCTGAAGATCATCGAATCGACAAGAATCTGATCTTTAAAGTATTCGCGGACGTGTTTTTTATTGGAGCACTTCGTGATCTGCCGCACGTCGCAACCGATGTCGGTACGGCCCAGATAGGACGTCAGGTAACCTCCAGCATGAGCGCCGCAGATTTTCACGCCCGGAAAGCGGTCAAGCGTTCCATCGAAAATCATTCGGGATAAGAAAAAGGTCGTTTCCAGAGGGTTGCCGATGACATTTCCGAAGTCGCCCAGCGCGCCATCTTTGACAATGTTGCTGGCGCCTTGCGGATGGACGAAGACCATTACGCCAAGCTCTTGTACTTTCGTCCAGAATGGATCGTATTTCGGCGTGGACGGCACTTCCCCTCCCGCATGGCCGGCGATTCCGACGCCCCTCAGGCCCAGTTTCTTGACCGCCTCATCCAACTGGGAAGCAGCCATCTCCGGATGCTGCAAGGCAACGGACGCCAGACCTGTAAAGCGGTCCGGATGGGCCTTGCACCAGGCTGATAGCCTTTCGTTCTGAATTTTGATGATTCGGCTGCCGAGGTCTCTGTCGGTTTCATACCACCACGCCCCTTGATGCGTGAGCACCTGAATGTCGATTCCGAGTTCATCGAGAGTCTTGATGCGTTCGGCGCCCAGGTAAAGCTGTCCATTGAGGTTGTTCGTGACGTTGGATGCGAGCTTCGTATCCTTAACGACGTCCAGTTCCTCGGGTGCGATGAAGTGGCCGTGCATATCGATCACTTTGATGCGCCGCTTGCCGATCGATACTTCCCGCCGCTTCGTCGGTAACGACTGAACGAATGCCCCGCCCGCAGCATACGCAGTGGTTTTCAAGAAATCCCGGCGGCTTTGCATGGTGGTCTCCTTGTATTGGAGACTCTAGAAAAACGGCACATACTAAAGCAACCTTTTTAGATGCGACACTGGTAGGAGCGGTCTGTGACCGCGCGTTTTCGTCTCAGACAGGATACTTTCTTGCTTGTGCCCTATGGCGATGCCTCAGCGTCTCCACTGGCTTTTCACAGATCATCCGATCTACTACATTACGGCTTGTACATCAATCGGCGCGCCGAATTCTGGACAGCCCTGCCGTACACAACTCCTTCGTTCAATTTGCATCACGCGCTCTGGACCTGAGAGTTTGGGTTGGACGATATGTGATCATGCCAGATCACATTCATCTGTTTGCCGGATTTGGACCGGAATCGAAATCGGTTTCGATATGGATGAAGTCTCTGAAAAAATGCGATCTCGAAAACCCTGACAGCCGCGACTTTTCGCGCGCCACACTGGCAGACATGCTTCTTCGATCATGTCATTCGGTCGGGGAATCTTACGATCAGAAGTGGCTGTATGTTCGCGAGAATCCTGTCAGGGCAGGGCTCGTCACCTCAGCCGAAGACTGGCCTTATGCTGGTCAAATATACCTGCCGTTCTGAGGTAAAGCGCGGTCATAGACCTTGCGTACAATTCGGAGTGGGGTTTGGATATGAACGAAATCAGAAGGTGGGATGCTAAGCCGATTTAGCCGATTTCAGCGGCGGGGCGGGCGTAACCGTCACGTTTGCCATTAGACCGGGACGTATCCTTTCAACCGGCGGAACACTTCCCCTAAATACTAAAACTTGCAGGCTGCGATATTGCCCGGCGTGTTCCAGACTCGTTGCCGATCGATGTGACATTTGGCGAAGCGGGGCTTTGCAACCCTTCCTTGCCGCAAATCAACATCGCGCTCGCCAAAGCAATGTCCCTGCGCGACATAACTATCGGACCTCGTGACAACTGTCTTCGGGCCTTTGATAACTACCATTGGCGCCGTGATAACTATCATACGAGCTTTGATAACTATCAAAGCCGCGATGATAACTATCACACGGGCTTTGACAACTATCAAAGCCGCGATGATAACTATCACACGGGCTTTGACAACTATCAAAGCCGCGATGATAACTGTCACGCGGGCTTTGATAACTATCAAAGCCGCGATGATAACTGTCACGCGGGCTTTGACAACTATCAAAGCCGCGATGATAACTATCACACGGGCTTTGACAACTATCAAAGTCGCCGTGATAACTGTCACACGGGCTTTGACAACTATCAAAGCCGCCGTGATAACTGTCACACGGGCTTTGATAACTATCAAAGTCGCCATGATAACTGTCACACGGGCTTTGACAACTATCAAAGGCCTCGTGACGCATGTCACGCTGGCTTTGACAACTATCAAAGTCGCCATGATGACTATCACGCGTTTTTTTCGGCCCGCAAGGCTGCAACGAACCAGCTGCCGATTTGCAAAAAATGGGCTTCCGCGGCAAAACGATCGTTTTTGCGGCGGAACAAGTCGCTCTATTTCAGCAAGTTAACATTTTTTTTCAGTCACTTTCCTTTCTGCCGGGATTTATATAAGTATGGGCCAAACAAAAGCGGCCAATGATGAAGTTGAAAGGAATGATCATGAGCACGAGTACGAACACGAATCCGTTACCTCAAGATCCAGATGAACTGGTGGCGCTCGCACAGGCAATCGCCACGGTCCTGGAGGAAAAGCGGGAACGACTTAGGCATCCGCCGATTCCGAGGGGCTGTTGCGCGTCAGTACCGCCGCGGCAACATATGCAATGGACAGATACCTTGCTGTCCTTTTCGCACTGACGAAATCGACGGTGGCTGTGGACTGTCTCCACGAGGCGAGAACGAAATGTAATCGAACCATGACGCACCTGCGCCGGCAGGTCGCACGTTGCATTTTTCGGGTCTGCCGCACCTGGACGAACGTGATGTTGTCTGCGATGTTGTTCATTAGCTCTCGAGCATGGGGACAGACGGCAAGCGAATTGGGGAATACCGGGTTATGGAAGGTCATAACAGCGGAGACGCTCGCTCCAGGACAGACTTCGTTCTCGACGTGGTATGACAGGATCAACCGGAATCCTGGAGCCCTCGTCGTCAGTACGACGGGCGTTTCAGCGGCGGGTGGAATCAGCGAGCGGCTGGAAGTCGGGGCATCGTTCGAGGCAAATCGCCGGATCGTCGTGGACCGGCCCGACCAGTTGAGCTTTGGACAGCAGGCGCTCGGTTTTTTCGGCAGCCAGGTTCCTGGTTCTCCGCCGTTGCCCGGGGAACGTGTCGCGGGGAGCAGCCGTATGGGTCAATTGCGTTCGCCCGCGGTTCCGACCGGGACGCTGACCGGTGCTGCGGGCTATTACGATCTGCTGCCCTTTGCTGGTCTGGTGCCCGAGGGTGATGGAATCGGTCAGGTTTCCCTCGCACTCAAGTGGAAAATTCTGTCTGAGGCCGCTGGCGCGCCGCTTGGCCTTGCAGCGCGAGGCCATTTTGATATCCCGATCCGGAAGGGCATCGATTATCTATTGCTTCATCCGACGGGAACTGCGGATCTGCAATTCGGCTTCGACGGCATTGTCAGCCGCAACATCGGCAGTACCGCCGCCCTGTACTGGAACGCCGGATACCGGCACATCAACCAACCTGTTCATGTCAGCGTCGTGCAGCTCGCGGACGAGGTGCCGCTCGCTTTCGGCTGGAATATCCCTCGCACGAACCGGATTCAGTTCACGGGGGAGGCGACAGCGGAGGTATTCGTCGGCGCACATACCCCGAATACGACCTTCGGCGCCAAAGATCCGGTAGACCTGACGCTGGGATTTCGTTTCGCAATTCGGCCGAGACTCACGCTCTCTGCCGGATACCGCCGGCCATTGAACCAGTACGGAGGGGATAAGAGCGGATTTGTGGTCAGCGCCGCCGTCAGCCCGCGGCGGCAATAATCGGGTACAATGGAGCGCCTATGAAGCACAGAGTATTATCGATTTTAGCTTCAGTTTTGTTCGTGGCCGCGCCGGTATTTGCCCAGGAAACGGTCTACCCCATTCCCCCGAAATCGGATGTTCCCACGCTCCTAACCGAAGATCACATGGGATTTGTTGTCGAGCGAAGCTTCGATCACAAACTGACAATAGGGTTCCCGTCGATGGACAAGGCCTGGTTCATCCCGGGTACCCGCACGAGATTGCTTGTGTTATGGCTCCGCATCGAGAATCTGTCCTCGAATCCCTTGCAGCTGAATGTTGCAAAATTTACCAGCACCGACGAGACCGGGCAGGTGTACGCCCCGCTCAGTTCGCAGGAAGCGTTCGACCGGATCATGGCCGGGGTGGACGGGGCCGAACCTACCCTCGCAACAAAAACTCTCAATCGAATATCTCTTGGACGGGCCGGTAATAAGGTCACGGCGGAACAAATCAAAGAGGACATCCAGCGGTACGGCATACAGACCGGTACGATTCCAGCCCGCGGTATACAGGACGGTCTTATTTATTTTGAAGCGCCTCGAAAGAAGAAGTTCAATGTGAATGTCTCGGTCGGGGACCTGTGGTCCAAGCCATTCACGTTTTCCACTTCGAAGCCAAAATAACTGCAGGCGCGGTCTGTGACCGCGCCTGGTTGCTGAATCCGGAAAATGCGCGGTCGTAGACCGCGCCTACAGTTAGAGCCCGTTCTTGGCGACTGTTCCCACCCCGACATTGTGGTAATCGTAATGAATCTGCATCGACACGTCTCCGAAGAGCCGGACGTCGCTAGTAGAGTCGACCTTGTCGGTCAGCCAGATGCCATTGATGCGGCTGTAATGCCAATCGACTTCCGCGCGTGAAATCCAAAGCGAGACGTGCTTTGAAGGGACTCCGTGAACCCGGCACACGGCGTAGTCTTCCGCATCCAGCCAAACCTCGCCTTCGACCAGAAATTTATCGTTGCGGCGAGGCTTCAATGCCAGATGCCAGCAGCGGCGGCCTTCGCATGCGTCGGAACCAAGAAGAGTGAACTGGTAGTTTTCCGGAATGACATCGGCTTGATCCTTTGAGGAGAACTCCGATTCCGCGGCGAGAATTTTGAGAAACACATGCTCACGGATGAACGCGGAACCGTCCTGGCGCACCACCGTTGACTGCATCGATCCTGGAGAGCGGAAGATCGTGTCGACTTCGAGGGTCGAATCGATGTTGAACCGGTGGTTGGTGGCGTAGAAGAGGCGGTGTGCCTGATATTCCCGCAGTGCCAGGTCCTGCCAACGCCGGTGAGCCATCATCCGGGCCAACAGTTCGTCGACAAACCCCTGCGTTTTATCGCCGACTACAGAAAACTTCTGTGAGAATGCTGAATCTACACGAACAGGAGTCCCAATGACTGCAACGAGGATGGAGAACGAAACAGCCATTGCGCCAACACCAACACTCGACGCCACTCGCTTCCACATAGGACCGGAAAGAGCACGCAAGATTCCAGCAGAATCGTGCTGGGACAACGGCTGCACGCCACGGCGGATTCAACATCCGCCGCGGCGCCGGCCGTAACGTGCTGTTCCACTAATAGCCTTTCGGTTCTCGCGGCTTGGTCTGGCGTGCCCACTGTCAGGCAGATTGCCGGACTGGAGTAGCCCAGCTGACGGTCAACAACCGGCCGCCAAATTCTTTTCCGTTCAGTGAACGAACTGCGAGTTCGGCGAGCCCGTCTTCTTCCAGCTCGACGAAACCAAATCCGCGTGGCTTGCTGGTCGCGCGGTCCTGGATAAATTCCACACAGCGCGTCCTGAAACCCTGAGTTACGAACCACTCCGATAGCGCGTCTTCGTTTTTACTAAAAGGGATATTACCTACAAACAATCGATTCAAATCGCACCTCCAGTCGGTAGGTGTCTGAATATGACACTTCGAAGACAAGCGGTATCCAGCGTTATCCGAGAGGCGTGTAGGACTAGTGCGCGCAGGCTCAAGGTGGTAACTGCAGTACCACCCTTAAGCGGCCCACTGTATACAGCCGACGGAAACGGAGGCCTATGAGTGATATAGAGAGAAGACGATCTCTCCGCGTCCCATTCTTTCAAAGCGTGTGTCATTCATGCCGTGAACCGGGACATTCCAGTCAAGATCGTCGACCTGAGCTCCCTCGGAGCATTATTCAGTCTCGACATGCTGGCGCCCGATTCAGGTACGGTGGTCACCGATCAGCAGGTCGAGCTGTCGATTCAGGCACAACGCTTCGTCGTACAAGTTGCAGGGCGAGTCGTCCGGACGAGTCAGGAATTTGTGCGGTGGGATTCCTGGCCGATTCCGATGCTGCACGGAAAATCGAAGAAAAACTGAAGTCGACCCACGTATAAGAGCGGTCTATGACCAGAGCTGTTCAAAATAAGGACCAATGTAGTGGTGAGCGTGTTCACAGTCCCCGCCTGACTCAGGCGGGGACTGGTCCACCAGTATTCCAGGTAAACCACCTGTACGTCGCATCCACTACATTCAAACCTTTACCAGCCGCCACTTTGTGGCTCCCCGTCCATTCTGTCTTGGAGACGAATGATCTATGACCGCGCCTACAGCGCTTTACATGAAGTTTGGCGTGTGGCTCCTGGAAACGTCCTCCGCCTCGGCTGGAGAGAATCCGATCATTTGAAGGCGCTTGATCCGATTCTCGTGCATCGCCCCATACAACTGACGAACTGCCTTGACGCCCTTCGGCAGCGAAGCCGCGTTCAGTCCTCCAGCTGCCAGAATCACCAGAGACTCTTCGACCAACGGATTTACCGTCCGAATCTCAGCCAGGGCGGCTGCACGCTCGCGAGCTGCGGCGGTGAGGCGCCGCTTGACGGCGGAATCGGACTCGACGGCATGTTTCATGTGCGCCAACGCGAAATGGACGTGGCGCGCCTCGTCTACCCGCGTGCGACGGGCGATCTCGGCGGTCACAGTGTCGGGAGCATGTGCTTCGATGAACTTCAGAAGATCGAGGAATGTTCCTTCACCGAGCACGCTCAACAGAAAGCCGGCTTCAAGAAAATCCTCCCGGTCCAGCAAGGTCTTGAGAGACCGTTGCGTCGAGGCCGATGAGAATTGGAGTCCCATGCCATTGGACAATGCGCGCCGCAGAAACACTTCGATGTGACGCGCCTCGTCCCGGATTTGCGTCGCCAGAAATAACACGGTCTCGGCAAAATACGGATGGATTCGAGAAATCCATTTTGCCGGAACGTACAAGGCAGCAAATTCGTTCTCTGCCAGAAAGGTCATCAGCTGGCAGGTCGATCGCTCGAGCTCCGGGTCGATTTCTTTCAAATCCTTCCAAGGGATATCGTTGAGACCATTCCATTGTGCGGCCCCCGCCTGGTCGTAAAAGCCAGTCGCGTCCTTGTTCCATGCCTCGCCTGCGTCCAGCACGTCGAATGAGAACGGGGGACTTCCCTTCTCCACCACTGCGCCCCTTGGAGAAAAGCCCGTTTCGGGATTCGCACGAAACGGAATCTGCGCAGCCGCGTTTGAAACAAGCTGTTGCGTATCTGGTGTGCTCGAGTCACCAGCGACGGATGTAATGATCCTCTGAGCGTCGCCGCGTTCGATAAAACATCGGACGATTCCATCCTCAACCTGCAATCCATTCCAGCGATGCGCCATTAAGCGAGCCCACGCCCGCAGGTCGTGCTCGATGGCTCGATCGTCAGAGCGAATCTCCAGAATCTGGCCAGCGGAGAGCGCGTCGAGTTTACGCGCGAGAAGAACTTCGAGGCCCTCTCCAAAAGAAAGAGACGCAGCCTCGCAGACGGCATCCGCAGATCGCATCAGCCGTTGCTGTTGAAGTATCCGAGCGCCTCTACTGCGTCGAACAGCGGTTTATAACCTTCGAGCTGCGGACGAACCCAGCGCTTCAACCCTTCCATGTCCATGATGGGACGGTGTTCGGGATTGTTATAGTCCATCTGCAGCAACGTTTCCGTCCATCGCTCCAGAGCACTGTCGTAACGCTCCTCGAGAACGGTAAAGTTACAATGACAATACGCTGGCGAGGTCCAGATCGCCTTGACTTTGCTCCGATCGACACCGCCTTCGCTCAGCACTCGAGCCCAATATTGATCGCCGACGGCGCCGGCATCCGTTTGTCCCTTGACGATCGATTCCAGAACCGCAACTTCACTCGTGCCGGTATCCCCGTGCTTTCCCACGTCGAGATCGAAACGCGTGAGTCTGAGGTCTTTCTCAGGATCAGCCCCGTTCATTCTCAGAAAATACGCCGGAAGGATGGCTGCCTGACCGGAATCCCTGCTGCCCAGTGCAAAGCGCTTGCCTTTAAGGTCCGAAATTGTGTTAATTCCGGAATCCGTTCTTGCGACAACAACCGTTGTAAAAGCCAGATCCGTGTCGCGCATGGCCAGCACCCTGCAATGTCCGCCAGTCCGGCGATGCACGCGCACATATGCAAGATTCGTATTCCAGGCGATATCGATGGTGCCCTTCAATAGTGCTTCGACCTGGGCTTCATAATTCGAGAAGAGGACGTAATCGTTTGGCACTCCGCGCACCCTAAAGAAGTCGTTGATCATTTCCCAGATCGTCACGACTTTGGGATCGTATGCCACTGCGCCAACGGCTATGCGGTTCGACATTGGGGCGCTCAAAACAGCGGAAGCCCGGCAACGGCTTTGCCAATGAAGTCATAGAGGATTTCTGTCGTTGGCGCCATGATCGACGCAGCGCGGGCATCCCTGAAATTACGCTCGACAGTCAACTGACGGCCGAATGCGGCTCCGCCGCAGGCACGCATGGCTTCGTCGGTGACCTGGATGGCATTTTCAGCGGCAAGAGCCTTTGCGCCGAGTACGCCTAAGATGGCGTCCGGGGCTTGTATCTCGATTTTGCTCAGCGTTTGATCCAGGTATGCCTGGCTGGAATCGATGGCGAGTTTCATTCGGGCGAGGCGAGCGCGAATTTCAGGCACGGCTGCAGCAAGGCTTTGGCCCATGTGTTCCAGCCGCGCCGAAGTCACGTGCTGGACAGCGCTTCCAAATGCAGCCTCGGCAATTCCGATCGAAACGGCGGCGCTGCCGATCTGAAACCAGGGCAAAACGATTTCGAGCATCGCCTTGAAGCCGCCGCCTTCGTCGGTGAGGCGGTCGCTGTCTTCGACCTTGCACTTGAATTTCATTGGAGCACTGGAATTACCTCGCAATCCCAGTCCCTTCCACTCTCCGGAGGTGTCGACTCCGCTCGTCCCGCTCTTCACCAGATACAGCGTGGATTCCGTCGCAGCACTGCCGCCAACGGAGCCGCTGGACACAACGTAATAGTCGGCTCGTCCGGCACTCGTCACGAAAGACTTATCGGCATCCAGGAGGATGCCGTTTCCGTTTTGTCGTGCGCGGCTGACCGGCGCCCAGAAATGGCTGCGGCTGCCTTTCTCGCTGAATGCCAGAGTCGTCAGTGCATTTTCGGATGCAATTGCCCGGCCAACTCCCGGCTCGGACCGGCTTCGATGACTTTCGCGGCAGAAACATGCATCAGGTAAATCATCGCGCTGGAGGTGCAAGCCTGCGCAAAGAGCCGCGTCCTGTCGGCAAATTCACGCATCCCGAGATCGCGGGTAGACAAGAACCCGGCGTTCGAAATGGCCTGCATCGAAGCTTCAGGCCATTTTGCTTCGCCGTCTACCTGCGGAGCGTTTTCTTTCAGAACCGCACATACGGATTCGATGGATGAATTGATCATAAGCACTCGATTCTACATTGATCAGTACCCGGTCTTGCAATCGACCTGGTTCATTAATGACTCGCCTCGTTGAAAGCGGCGCAGATTCTCGCTGAATAGTTCCACGACGTCATCCCAGTGATCGGGGCGAACGCCCGAGGAATGTGGCGAAATGATGACATTGGGCAGCGTCCACAGCGGACTCGACGGAGGAAGCGGTTCGCGTTCGAACACATCCAATACAGCTCCGCCGAGTTGGCCGCTTTCGAGCGCCGCCAGGAGAGCAGGCTCGTCGACGATTTTGCCTCTGGCGACATTGATAATGATGGCTCCCCTATTCAAAAGCGCAAGATGTTCGGCGCGAATCATCCGGTCCGTTTCGGGTATAAAAGGAGCCGAGATGACCAGCACGTCGGATCCTTGCAGCGCCTCATCCAGCTCATTTGTGCCCGCCATGCGCTCGACAAACGGCGGAACAGGTTGATCCAGGCGACGCCGTATCCCGGTGACACGCATACCGAATGCATGCGCGCGTCGTGCGACTTCGAACCCCGTCGTACCGAAACCGAGGATCGTCATTTTGCGATTTTTTAAACTCCACGGCCAGACGTCGCGCGCGAGTTCATTCTGTATCCAACGGCGTTCACGTTGCGCCTCGAGCATTAAGTTGAAGCGCCGGGACAGCAGGAGCAAACCGCCAATGACGTGCTCTGCCATCGCCGCAGCCTGAATGCCGCGGGAATTCGTTACGAAAATGCCGCGACTCCCCAATTGCCTGAGAGGAAGAATGCCGACGGCGGCAGCCGTCGAATGGACCCATCGCAACCGCGATGCCTTCTCAACCATGGCGGAAGACAGGCGTGATGCTAGAGCAATATCTGCTGTCTCGATCGCCGTCGCAGCATCCGCGTCCGATCGCGCATGGGTGAAGGCGATCTCGGAAAACGCTCGCGCAACCGCGTGATTTGAGACCCGGGAACCTGCCAGAATGCAACAGGCCAGACTGTAAAAATAAGGACGTTTGTCACGCTGAGTAAAATAATGGAAATGGCAGGCACTACGCTAGACACCGATGTTGAGAAAACAACCAAAGAGACGCTCAGCAAGCAGTATCACGTCATCATCCTGAACGATGACGAGCACACCTTCGACTATGTGATCGAAATGCTGCAGGCCGTGTTCAACCTGCCTTACGCGACTGCCTTCGCGCGCACGGTGGAAGCCGATGCGACAGGCAGCAGCATCGTTTTAACGACCAGTCTCGAGGAGGCCGAGAGCAAACGCGATCAAGTGCACGCTTACGGCCCCGACTGGCGGTTACCGCACAGTCGCGGCTCCGTGGCCGCATTGGTCGAGCCCGCCGCGTGAAGGTAATTCGGGGACGGTTGCCTAAATCGCCTAATTCGATTCAAGAACCAGTGTTTCTGAATTAAGCGATTTAGGCAACCGTCCCCGAATTACCTTCTTGCCTCGTTCCCCTTCAAACACGTGACTTTTTGACCGGAATGAAGGAGTATTTGGGGAACGATCCGTACCATATGGCTGATTTAGGAGGTCTCTCATGAGGAAGACTACTCTGGCGATTGTTCTTCTGAGTTTTGTGGCAACCGCCGCCGCTCCGGCTTTTGCGCATCATTCCTTTGCCGCACAATACGATTCCAACAAACCCGTCACCTTGAAAGGCGCCGTGACCAAAGTCGAGTGGCAGAATCCACACACGTATTTCTACATCGACGTGAAAGACGATAAAACCGGCCGCATCAGCAACTGGGCCTGCGAGATGGGTGCGCCCGCGGTGATCACGCGCAGCGGCTGGACGCGAAACACCTTGAAGATTGGTGATGAGGTTATCGTCGAAGGCAGTCTTGCCAAGGACGGGACCAATCTGACCAATGCGCGCCGGGTTAAATTGGCCTCGACAGGCCAGATACTGGGCGCAGGTTCCAGCGGTGGAGACTATCAACAATGAAGCTTCGTGCGTACATAGCCATTTGTTTTCTGGCGTGCTTCGCACTGTCAGCTCCGGCGTTTGCTCAGGAAGGCCATCCCTTAGTGGGCACATGGCATGGATCGTGGGGACCCGACGACAAAACTCGCAACGACGTGACGCTCGTCATCACTTTCACGGGCAAAGGCCAGGTCATCTCGGGCGTGGTGAATCCCGGCTCGAATTCAGCCCCTATTCAGAAGGCGACCCTCGATCCGGCAAATTGGGCCGTCCATTTCGAAGCGGACGCGAAGGATAGCGGAGGAAAGCCGATTCACTATGTCGTGGACGGCAAAATCGAAGATATCGGATCGGTTCACCGCACCATTGTCGGCACCTGGACAACGGGCAACGCCCGGAATAACTTCAAAGTCACACGAGATTAGCGCTCTTGAAGAGGTTTGTATGAAACGCTCTGTCAGTCTGGCTGCATTCGTATTACTGCTGGTCTCGACCCTGGGATATTCGCAGGCGCCGGAAACGACCGGTCAGCGGGGGCGGGGCGGTCAGCGTGGACAGCGAGGCCAGCGCGGTCAGCAACAGCCATCGCAACCGGCGGCGCCAACGCCGCACTTCAAAGACGGTACGATCAATTTAAGCGCGGCTCCTGGAGAGAAGGGGTTCTGGAACGTGGGTACAACTTCGGTCTATGGCCGTGGTCTACCAGGTAACCTGACGGTCGAGCAGATTCCATTTCAGCCGTGGGCCAAGGCGCTTTTCCAATACCGGCAGGCGACAAATACGAAAGATGATCCTCACGCCCGATGTGTGCCGGACGGCGGCATCCATTTCTGGCAGCTGACGAACGGAGTGGAGATCATCCAGCAGCCCGAATTGAACCGTATCATTATGATTGCCGGTCACAATCACGTATGGAAGGTTGTCCATATGGAACCGGGCCGCGTGCATCCTTCTCCCGACGTCATCACCTATGGTTACCTCGGCGATGCGATCGGTCACTGGGAAAGCGATACCCTCGTTATCGATACCGTGGGTTTCAATGAAAAATTCTGGTTCCAGCGCGGCGGCCTTCCCCACACATCCGAGATGCATCTCATCGAACGCCTCACTCGCGTCGATCATGACACCCTCAAGTACGAAGCCACTCTCGACGACCCGGGCGCTTATACGAAGCCGTGGGGCGGCGGCTCTCTGATCCATTGGCAGACGACGAGTTACGACGGATCGCCGGGCGGAGAAATCGACGAGTACTACTGTATGGATAACGAGAGAGATTCCCAACATTTCGCCAGCAGATAGATCGACAGAGTCGCGGAAAAAACCACAAGAAGTACAAAAGACACTCGCATCTTGTGGTTTCTTCCCTGATCCGGACCTGAACATGCTCAGGTCCGAATCGGGAAACGACGCGCGGTTACAGATCGCGCCTCGAGTTGGGAGCATCAACATTAACTGAATTTAATGTTGGGCTAATTTCCCCATAATGATACTGAAGTCCAATGTGGACGAAAATGCTTTAAGGGCCCTGGCCGTCGCCGTGTCTCTATTGCAGCGGCTTCTCGCCCCGCAGGAGGTTCGTGATGAGAGGTAAACGCCTTCCACTTCTTTCAATATTCACAGTCGCCGCTGTAGTCACCGCCGCGATTCCGAGTTATTCACAAGTTCAGCCCGCGCAGACGCGGATACCGCAGCAGGTCGCCATCAATGGACAGACCGTCAATGCGGTTTCGGTCGTCGCCGAAGGCGGCGGCGCG
This sequence comes from uncultured Acidobacteriota bacterium, assembly GCA_963738025.1. Classification (GTDB taxonomy): domain Bacteria; phylum Acidobacteriota; class Terriglobia; order 20CM-2-55-15; family 20CM-2-55-15; genus 20CM-2-55-15. The sequence goes on from CAVTWA010000031.1 coordinate 481,427, forward strand.
CAGACGTACCGCTGTCTGAACCCTCAGCAGTATGTAAGCCTTGACGGTGCATCTCAAGGTTGGGCGTGCTATGACCAGGCCTCAGGCGTGTGGTTGCTGAATGCACTGCCGCCGGCGCAAGCGCAGGCCCCACCGGTACAACCTCAGGTGCAGACGGCGCCTCCGGTGCAGCAGCCGCAAGTTCAGCGTGCGCCTCTTCCACAGTACCAGTACCCTGCTCCGCTGCCGCAAACGACGCGACCGGCGGTCGTGTATCCGCAACAGCCGACCGTGGTCTATCAACAACCACCTGTTGTCGTTTATCAGCAACCGCCGACGGTTGTTTATCAGCAGCCACCGGTCGTCTATCAATCCGCACCCACGGTCGTTTATACGACTCCGGTTTATCCGGTAAGTCCGGTCGTCGTCGCGCCAGCTTACCCATCATCGGTGATATTGGGAGCGGCTGCGATCAATGCTGCCGGACGAATCATTTCCGCGGCAGTTTACGGTCATCCCCGATACGCATATGTGACGCCGTATTACGGGGGCCGCGTTTGGCGCCGTTAGTTTTTGATTGTTTGAGTGTCCGTGTTTCTGGGTTTGGATTTAAATAGGAGGTCCGGATGATATCGGCAGCTTTGTTTGCGCTTCTGTTAACGGCGGGGCCGCAGGAGTTGATGGTGCCGGAAGGAACCATTTTACCCGTCGTGCTGAATGAGACCCTCAATACCAAAAAAGTTCAGGATAACGATCCGATTTTGTTAACACTTGGCGATGACGTACGCGCCGCTGGTCATCGCGGGCCGGTTCTCATTCCGCGAGGGTCCAACGTCGTCGGACGCATCGTCAAATCCCAGCGGGCCGGTCACTTCATCGGTCGTTCCCAACTCGACATCCGGGTTCAGGAAATCGCGACTCCTTCAGGAACCGTATATGACCTGACGGCCAAGATTGTCGACCTTGGGAAAGCAAAGGGAGAGAAGGGCGAAGTCAATGCGGACGGCGTCATCAAAGGACCGGTGCACCGCGGGCGCGACACGTTCTTTCTCTTGTTTCCCCCGACAACGCTATTCCAGTTGTTGGCTACCCCAAAGCGTGGACCGGATGTCGTCATACCCGTTGAAACCCGGGTCTTTGTGAAACTGATGACTCCGATTTATGTGGAAACGCAGACCGCCGCAGTGACGCCTCCGGCCCGGCCGGCAATTCCCTTGACGCAAGTCGTTCCCGTTCCGCAGTTTGCTCCGCAATTGCCGCAGGCGCTCGCGCCGCAGTACGTGCCGTCGCAGTTTTCGCCGCAGCAGGTCGGGGCAATTTCTCCGGGGAATCTCGATATTCTGGTTTCTCCGGTCGCTCTTTACCCGGACGCTGTGCTTCGCGACCTTTTGATAGCGGCCACCCATCCACCGGATGTCATCCAGGCGAACGCCTGGGTACATCAGTTCCGTGATGGCTTCGGAAGTCTTCCGCCCATCGGATACAACCCCAGTTGGGATCCGAGCGTGAAAGCCATGACGGCATACCCCGATCTGCTGATGCGTTTGAGCTCGGACATCGATTGGACCGCGAGACTCGGTGCCGCATACAGCGCGCAACCGGCCGAGGTCATCGGCGCCGTACAGCGTATCCGCACCCAGGCACACACACTGCGTCCGGCCACCGCATCCGTAGCCCCCGTCCGATTCTAGCCTGTTGCCGGGGCGGTCTATGACCGCCCCGGTTTCTCTTTACTTCCAGATTCCGAAGCGGTCATACGAGGTGTGAATAAATAGGCCCGAAGGGCCGTCAGAACCTAGCCCCAGCCGCAGGCTGGGGCTAGGCTATATTCTTATGCGCCTCCGGCGCTCATAGCCCGCCCAACCGCGTTTACGCTTCCGCCGGCACGGGATGGTGCGGCAGCGTCGGGTCTTTGCCTTCGAAGAGAATGTACACGACCGGCAGAACGAACAAGGTCAGCAGCGTGGCCGAGATCAGACCGCCGATGATGACAACCGCGAGTGGCTTCTGCGTCTCCGAACCGATGCCATGCGACAACGCCATCGGCAGCAGTCCTAACATTGCCAGCGTCCCGGTCATCAGTACCGTTCTCAACCGGACGAGGGCGCCGTTCAGCACCGCATCGAACGTTTTCATGCCTTCGTCTCGAAGCTGATTGAAGTAACTGACCATGACGACGCCGTTGAGAACGGCCTGTCCAAATAGCGCGATGAAGCCGATGGCTGCGGATACGCTCAGGTTAATTCCCGTCAGCCTCAACGCAAAGATGCCGCCTATCAAGGCGAACGGAACATTCATCAGGATAAGCGCGGCATTTTTTGCCGAACCGAACGCATTGAAAAGCAGGGCAAAAATCAGCAGCACACTGACCGGAACGATCAAGGCCAGCCGCTTCATCGCACGCTGCTGGTTTTCGAATTCACCGCCCCAGGTAATGTAATAACCCGCAGGCAATTTGATTTCGCTTGCGACGCGCTCCTGCATCTCCGCCACCAGACTGCCCATGTCGCGATTCTGAATAAAGACGCCGATGGCCATGACCCGGGTGCCGAATTCACGGCTGATGTTCATGCTGCCTTCTTTGACCGAAACGGTCGCCAGCGCATCGAGCGGAATACGCGCCCCGTCGGGCGTGTCGACCAGAATCCGCTTGATTCCGTCGATGCCGCGCTCATCTTCTTTCAGCCGGACCGCAACACCGAAGCGTCGTTCGCCTTCCCACACTTCAGTGGCTTCTTTACCGCCAAGCGCTGTCTCGATCACATCCTGAATATCCGCCACATTCAACCCGTAGCGTGCGCACTTTGCCCGGTCGACCTCGATCTGGAGCTGCGGAACCTGACCGGCGCGGTCGATATAGGCGCGTCCGACGCCACGGATGTGCGCGACCGTCTTGAGGACCTTTTCGGTCTGCGCACGCAGTTCATCGCCGTTAGCCCCGAATACTTTGATGACAATCTGACCGTCGATTTGCGAGATGCTTTCAAGCACGTTATCGCGTATAGGCTGCGAGAAAGACGATTCGACCCCAGGCAAAACGGTCAGTTTTTGTGAAAAATCGTCGATCAGTTTTTCCCGCGTCAGCCCTTTGGGCCAGTCCGATGGCGGTTTCAGGTCGACAAAGAATTCAGCCATGTTGATCGGCTTTGGATCGGTCCCGTCTTCCGGACGGCCTGCTTTGGACGTAACCGTCCGCACAACATCGGAATTACCAAGTATGTCGCGGACCTTCGCTGCGAGGCGCCGTGTCTCGTTCATGGAGATGCCGGGGGGGAAATTGATGTTGACCCACATTGTTCCCTCGTTCAGCTCCGGCAGGAATTCGCTACCAAGGCCCGAGAGCACCCAGATGCTTGCGCTCAGCAGCAAGACGGCCATGAATACAACCATTGCGCGGTTGTCGAGGGCCCAGGTCAGAGAAGGACGATAAATGCGCTTGAACAAGCGAACGACAGCATTCTCTTTCTCGGAGATGCCGCTTCGCAAAAAGAAGTAACAAAGCAAGGGCACCAGCGAGAGCGAGAACAACAACGACCCGATAAGCGCCGACGTTACGGTCCACGCCATTGGCGCAAAGATCCGCCCCTCATGACGCTGGAGCGTGAAGATCGGTATGTGGGCCGTGATGATGATCAGCATCGAGAAAAAGGTCGGCCTCCCGACTTCGGTGGTCGCATTGAGAACGACCTGCTTCAAGGCGCGCAGGTCGCGCTTGAAGTCCGGCTGATGGCTCGAGTGCTCCGCGAGTTTTCGAAAGATATTTTCGACAACGATGACGGCGCCGTCGACGATGATGCCAAAATCCATCGCTCCCAACGAAAGCAGATTGGCAGGAATGCCGCGCAGCGTGAGTCCGGTAAAGGTGGCCAGCAGCGACAATGGAATCATCAGCGCCACTATCAATGCGGCGCGCAGGCTTCCCAGGAAGACGAGAAGCACTCCGGTCACGAGAATGGCGCCTTCGAGGAGATTCCTGAAAACAGTGTGTAGTGTCGTATCGATCAGCCAGGTGCGGTCGTAGATCGGCACCAGTTCGACGCCTCTGGGAAGAACACTGGAGTTCAGGGTCTCGATCTTTGCCTTCAGATCTCCCAAGACGATGGACGGATTTTCGCCCTTCCGCATCAGCACCAGTCCGGTAACCACATCGTCTTCTTTGTCCTGCCCCGTGAGACCCTGGCGCGGTACGCCGCCCGTCTCGATGGTGGTGATGTCATGGATCAGAACCGGCGTTCCTCCATGCTGGGCGACGACGATATTGCCGATGTCTTCCGAAGACTTCAACATGCCGATGCCGCGAATCAGGTACTGCTGCTCGCCTTTATCGACATATCCACCACCGGCGTTGGAGCTGCCGCGGCCCAGCGCCGTGAACAGTTGTTGCAGGGTGACGCCGTAAGCCTTCATCCGGGCGAGATCCGGCTCGACCTGATATTGTTTGATGTAACCGCCATAGGTCACAATGTCGGCAACGCCGGGTACCGTCTTGAGCTGCCGTGCCACCGTCCAGTCTTGAATGGTTCGCAACTCTGTGGGCGACGTGTCGCCCTGCAAGCGGTATCTGTAGATTTCCCCGATCGGTGTGGCCAACGGACCGAGATCGGGCGAAACCCCGGGCGGAAGGTCCACGTCCCGCAGCCGCTCGAGGACCTGCTGACGGGAAAAGTAAGCATCGACAGCGTCGTCAAAAGTTACGGCGATGAACGACAAACCGAATTGCGTATGCGAGAACAGTCGGACGGAATGAGGAATTCCACTCAGGCCGATTTCGACCGGGATCGTGACCTGTTTTTCGACTTCTTCAGCGGCACGGCCTGGGAATAGAGTGATCACCTGGACCTGAGTGTCCGTCACATCAGGAAAAGCCTCGACCGGCAGGGAACGAAATGCCGCCACTCCGCCGGCCACGAACAAAGCGACAAGAAGGAGGAGGAAGAAAGGCTGGTTCAGTGCAAATTCGGCAACACGCTTGATCACTATTTGTTGCCCTCCGCACTGCTGAGCAGCAATACGCCCACAGTCACAACCCGTTCGTTCAGGCGAAGCCCTGTTTCTATGACGGTACTGCCTTCGACTTCACGGCCACTCTTCACTTCACGCCGGCGGAATCGCCCCGCCGCTTCTTCGATCAGGACAAAAGAACGTTCGCCTTCCGTGAGAATGGCATTCGAGGGAACGGTGACTACTTTCCGCTTTACCGCCTCGCCGACGCGGACATGGGCGAACATCTCGGGCTTCAAAAGACCTTCCGGATTCGAAACGACACAGCGCACTTTGACTGTCCGTGTTGCTGGATCAACCGTCGGACTGATTGCGAATATGCGCGCCGGAAAGCTCCGGTCCGGATAGGCGGCCAGACGGATGTCCACAGGCGCGCCTGCATGAACGGCTGGCAGGTCGGTCTCATAAATATCCGCGGCAACCCAGACGGTGGAAAGATCGCTGATCAAATATAACGGATCCTGGCTATCGGGCTTGATGTACTGGCCCAACCCAAGCTTCCGGTCGACGATCGTGCCGCCGATTGGCGCCCGAATGGCGATTTGCCGGTCCACCTGATCCGGCGGTGAGCTCTCGAGTTTATCGATTTCGGCCGGGCTCTTTCCAAGCAATGCCAGACGATTCCGCACCACCGAGACCGCCGACTGGGCGCGCCGGGAATCCTCTTGCGCGCGAGCAAGGTCGGACTCCGCGCTCTGCAGTTCCCTGGTTGATAACGCTTCCTGAGAATGCAGTCTTCGCGCGCGGTCCGCTGATTTCTCAGCGGTATCGAGAGCAATTCTGGTCTTATCGACGTTGCTACGGGCTTCGGCCAGATCATTGACGGCGCTGATCAGATCGGACGATTCGATGACGAGAAGGGGCTGCCCTGCTTTGACGACATCTCCCGTATTTGCAAGGACTTCCAACACCCGCCCAGGGTAGGGCGGCAGAACGGGAGTTACGCGGTCTTCGTTGAACCCGACTTTTCCTGTCGCTTCAAGATTTGCATCGATCGTCTGCTCCCGGGCGGGCTCCACGCGAATCTGGCTGAGCTGTTCGGGCGTAGCCTCTATCAAACCACTTGGCGTTGTATCGGCTTTGGCCGTTTGCGGCTCTTCGGCAGGCGCCGGCCGTCTCATAAATACAAAGACTGCTGCCAGGATTACAACTACCACGACGGCTATTCCGAGACCGCGCCGTCCTTTGTTAGGCGGATCAACAACGTTCATACGCAAGCTTGTATCATGAATTCGAAGCCGTTGAAATGAGCTGGACAGGTCTGTCCCCGCCTTATGATACCCCTCGCCCTTGAGGCCGGAGGAACCGACCGTGTACAAACCCTGCAGCGCCCTGCTTTGCGTGCTGCTTGCATCCGAAGTCTTCGCGCAATCCAGACCACCTGCATCGCCGAACAGTTTTCAAGCTGTAACATCTCACCTCGATCCGGGCGGCGACCTCTTCCTTTATGTCAATCCGGAAGACTGGCTTAAGGGTCTGTCCAGCCAGATCAACCAGTGGCGGAACCTCGCGACGGCCGCTCCGAATTCTAATCCGACCGACCGGCTGAATGTTGCCCGTTTCTTTGACGCCGTGACTAGCGTAGTGAAGAACAGCGGAATCGAAGACGTGGGCGGGTTTGGAATGAGTTCGATTGCGCGGGAGAAGGGTCTCTACCGCAGCACATACCTGCTCTACCATGCCAGAGGCAAGGACTCCGGTTATATGTGGTCGGTATTCGGCAAAAAACCGCATCCTTTCGATGCCCTTGCCCTGCTGCCTGCAAACACGGTTTTCGCTTCGTTCTCAGACATCGACCTGCCGCTCGTCTGGTCCATCCTCGACAAGGAGATCGGGCAATCTGGAATCCCCGGCGCAAGAGAAGCGCTGCAAAGGTTGCCGTCACAATTCTCCGCCACAACGGGGATGAGTTTAGATACGGCCCTGAACTCGCTCGGCGGGACATACGGAATCGTGCTGTCCATCGATGAATCGAAAATGAGCGTGCCGCCGACGTCCGGCGGACCAATGCCGGATTTTGCGATCATGCTGGTGCTCAAGGTCAAGAATGAAGCCATCTTCAAATTCCTCGAGTCCACGCTGACTCACAATTCGGGTGGAATCCGCCGGGATCAGCCTTCGTTTGCGCAAAGCGGTGACTACCTCTTGCTCTCTTCCTCCGAGAACCTGATTCAACAAGCCCTCTCAGCAAAGAGCGGAGCGGCGCCTGGGCTGAGATCCCGGGATGAGTTCAAGAAACTGGCGCAGGACGTTCCCGTTCAGGGAAACTCGTTTGTCTTCATGAGCCAGAAAGCCAGTGAAACGATTGCCCGGCTGTTGCAGACTCGAATGGGTGCAGGCAGCACTGCAGGCTTGGGCGTTCAAGCCCAGATCGTGACAAGTTTATTCGGCGCGAGCAGCGCGTTCGGCGCATATCGTGTGGCGGCGAATACGGATGAAGGTTGGATTTCGGTAGGAAATGGCGGCCAGAATCCCGCAAACATCGCACTGCTTCCCTTCACCGTCGCCCCGCTGCTGGCCGCGAGCGTCGCCGCACCCAATTTAATGCGTTCCGGAGTAGCTGCCAACGAGTCCTCGGCGGTAGCAAACCTTAAAACCATCGCAGCGGCCGAGATGAAATATGCCACAACATCGGGCGGCAGATATGGAGTTATGCCGGCTCTGATACGCGGCGGTCTCCTGGACTCGCGCCTGGCATCGGCTATCAACGGCTATCAATTCGCCATCCTGATCTCGGGAGAAAGCTACACCGCAACGGCGACACCGGTCTCGACCGATACCGGGCGGTATGGCTACTTCGTCACGTCCGATGGGGTAATTCGCTATTCCAGCGTACCTGCGCTGGCCCCTGCCGGCGAGGCCGGCCGGCCCGTTCACTGATGGCAGAATGTTCGATGACCGCGCGCTTTTTAGCGCCGGAGGCGGGTAAGGATATAGCCCCGGCCGCAGGCCGGGGACAAAATGAGCGAACGGCAGATATCACACGGAAATGCCGATTGTGGAAAGACCCAATCGATTCAAGTAGCATAGGCGAACGAAATGCGAAGGGGGTCCGAAATGCGGAGAATTCAATGGACAGTTGTTATCTTGCTTCTTACCGGCGGCGTTCCGCTGAAAGCGGAGTCCGTCAATCCGCCCACCAGGCCGCAGACGGCACCGATGACGGCACAGGAAAAGAAGAATCTCGACATCGTCCTGACGTGGTGGCGGGAAGTGCTTTACGCAGGACACTTCGAACTCGCCCCGAAATACCAGGCCGAAGATTACATCCAACATAATCCCAACGCGAACACCGGCCGCGCCGGTTTCATCGAGTATTTCACGAAGATTGGCCGCAAGCCCATAAACCCGATTCCCAAAGCCTTGCCGGCAGAGAACACGCCCGTCGTCTCGGGCGCCAAGGGAGACTATGTCTGGCTCATCTTCGAACACGAAGATAAAGATCCGCGGAACGCCGCAAACACCTACCGGTACAATTCTTTCGATATCCTCCGGATTCAGAACGGGAAGGTCCAGGAACATTGGGACAGCGCGCAAAAAATGGCAGGAAGCGGTGCGGTGAAAACAGGAGTTTCACCGAAACCTCCAATGGAATGGAACACCGGCAAGCCTTCAAAAGACGAAGAGAAAACCCTTTCGTTGGCGACCGAAGAGCTGAAGGACATGCTCCAGTACGGTCATCTGGAATTGGCCGACAAGACCATGGACCCCGGCTACATTCAACACAATCCCAACGTTCCGCAAGGCCGTGATGGTTTCAAACAATTCATGAGCCGCACACCCGGTCGCACTCCCCGTGACATCAAGCCAGAGTGGGTAAATGCTCCGGCCTTGACGCTCATCGACGGGCCCTATTCTGTGATGATGTGGGATCGCTCGGCTAAAGATCCTGACGATCCTAATCGGGAATATAAGTGGAACCATTTCGACGTCGTGAGGATGGAAAACGGCCTCATCAAAGAACACTGGGATGAAGCCCGCATCAATCCGCCCGCTCCTGCTCCAGTCGGCGCCCGCTCCGGCCGGTAAAAAACGCGGATAAGCCACGGATTGAACGGATTCAACGGATTGAATCCGGTCAATTCGTTCAATCCGTGGCTTACCAACTCCTCGTACCTACACGTTCATGATTTCAAAACAGGTTTCGAGGCTCTTGATTGCGTCGCGGCCGGGCCCGGGCCGGAATTCATGAGCCACGAAGCCGGTATAGCCAAGATCGGCGATCGCGTTGGCAACAAAACGATAGTTCACTTCCTGGGTGTCGTCGATCTCGGTCCTGCTGGGCACGCCGGCAACGTGGATGTGGCAGATCTTGTCGAAATTATCGCGCAGGTTGCGGGTCAGATCGCCATCGGCGATCTGCACGTGATAGCAATCGAACAGAATCTTGACACGAGGCGAATTGACCTTTTTGCAGATGTCGATGCCCCAGGCGAGATGATTGAAAATCTGGTCCGTCCGCTGATCGGCGACCACTTTGGCGTTGGTGATCTCCATGCACAGGTTAATGCCTTTTTGTTCCGCGTAGCCTTTCACGCGATTGAAAATGGCAACCGCGTTGTCGGCGCCTTCTTCAAAGGACATGCCGCGGCGCTCTCCGGGAAGCGCAATCAGAGTCGGGCATCCCAGTTCGACGCACATATCGATTCCTTTGTGAAACTCAGCCTCGAACCGATCGTGCAGCGGCTTACGAATCAACCCGTCCTGGAAACTCGTTCCAGTCCCCGTCATCAATGCGGGCGTCAGGCCGTGATCGCGTAGAATCGGAACCTGCTGCGCTGTGGGCAAATCCACACCCTTGAATCCGATGCGTGCCAGCACCTTGCATTTCTCTTCAAAGGGCAAGTTCGAACTTCCCCAGACAGAACTCATGACGCTCTGCTTGATACGCGTCCGGCGCGCAACAGCAGGCGGATTCTGTGCGGAAATTGCAATCGGAGACGCAGCAACGACACCAGCTGCGGCCATGGATGTTAGAAATTCTCTGCGTTGCATGCCGGCATTATACTCACTCTCAACGAGCACACAAGAATTGAAGGGGTATTCTGCGGACATGTCGAAAATCACACTGATCACATTAGGCGTAAGCGACGTCGCGAGATCCGTTGCGTTTTATCGCGACAAAGCGGGGTTCGAACTTCAAAACCAGATGGAACAGTTCGCCTTCTTTTCGGCCGGCAGCATCGGCCTGATGCTCAATGGCGGACTGCGGCGGCCGGAAGGGCCGCTGGCGGGAGCGATGGAAATGGTCATTGCCGCCGAAAGCGTCACCGCTAAGTATCAGGATCTGGGCGCCCGGGGCTGTAATTTCATCAATCAGCCACGTCAGGTCACCGGCGATTCCTGGGCCGCCACGTTCACGGATCCGGATGGCCACTGGTTGACCCTTTTCGGACCGAAATAGGTGAAAACCTCCGGCGGGAACGGGAACGGAACACAAAAGGCACAGGAGGCACACAAGAAGACAAGAAATGGGCTCCCGCCCGCGCCTTTTATGTGCTTCCTGTGTTTTATTTTGTGCGTCTTGCGCTTCTTCCCCTTTTTGGGTTATTCCAAGGCCTCCAGAGGGGAGTTCTGTGGTGTCTGACCTATCAGATTTGGTAAGCTATCCCCCAAATGAAATTGATAATACGGTCGTTATTCGTCGTGTTGGGGTGTTGCCTGGCGGTGTCGGCAGTACCTCCGCAGACGGCGCCCGCTTCGGCTTCGTCGGCTTCGGGCCCATATCGCGCGCTTCTCGATCAATACTGCGTCGGCTGTCACAACGATCGGGCTAAGACGGCCGGTCTGATGCTCGACAAAATGGATCTGGACCACATCGGCGAGGGCGCCGAGACATGGGAGAAGGTTGTACGCAAACTGCGAGGCGGAATGATGCCGCCAACGGGCCGCCCACGGCCTTCCAATGACGACGCCTACAAGTTGATCTCATACCTGGAAACGTCTCTCGACCGCGCCGCTGCGAACAAACCGAATCCCGGACGGGCGGCCATCCATCGCCTGAATCGCACGGAATACGGAAACGCGATCCGCGATCTGCTGGCGCTGGACATTGATGTTACGGACCTCCTGCCCGCCGACGACGAAAGTAACGGCTTCGACAATATTGCGGACGTATTGAAGCTGTCTCCTTCGCTTCTGGAGCAGTACCTCGCGGCATCGAGAAAGATCAGCAGTCTCGCAATCGGCGACCCGGCACAAACGGCCGTTACACAGATGTACCGGACAGCTCCGGATCTTGCACAGGACGAGCACGTCGAAGGGCTCCCGTTAGGCACCCGCGGCGGATTGTTAATCCATCACAACTTCCCGCTCGACGGGATGTACGATTTCCGGGTTTTCCTGCTGCGCAATATCGTCGGCTACATGAAGGGCCTGGAATGGCCGCACCAGCTGGAGGTCACGGTTGACGGCGAACGCGTATTTATTGCTCCTGTCGGCGGCGAAGAAGATAACAAGATGTCCGACGCAAATTTCGCAGCCGCAGCGGATACGATTGACGCACGATTGAAAAGCCGCATCTCCGTCAAGGCTGGTCCACACGAGGTCGGCGTCGCATTCCTTCGAAAGAATTCCGCCGAATACGACGAACCGCTCGAGCCGCATACGCGCGACCACGATCTGCAGAACATGAATGGAACGCCGCTGATCGAGCACGTCGACATCACCGGCCCCTTCGATGCAACGGGCCCCGGCGAGACGCCCAGCCGTCGCCGCGTCTTTACCTGCCGTCCCGCCAATGCGGCCGACGAATCCACATGCGCGAAGAAGATTCTCTCCTCGTTTGCCCGGCGGGCGTACCGGCAACCGGTCAGTGATGCGGATGTCGATGTGGTTATGAAGTTCTACGAATCCGGACGAAAGAACGCGAACTTTGACGCCGGAATCGAGAACGCTCTGGCTTTCATCTTAACGGCGCCGAAGTTCCTGTTCCGGACCGAATCCGATCCGCCAAACGTGGCCGCCGGATCGATCTATAAAGTCGGTGATCTGGAACTCGCTTCGCGATTATCGTTCTTCCTTTGGAGCAGCGTTCCCGACGAAGAACTCCTCAATGTCGCTTCACAAGGCAAACTCAAAGATCCGGCGGTGCTCGACCAGCAGGTGAAACGGATGCTTGCCGATCCCAAATCGCAAGCGCTGGTCCGGAACTTTGCCGGCCAGTGGCTTTTCCTGCGCAACCTGCAGAGCTCGAAGCCGGACGGTCATGAGTACCCGAATTTCGACGACAATCTGAGGCAGTCCTTCCGGCGCGAAACCGAATTGTTCTTCGAGAGCATTCTGCGTGAAAACCGCAGCGTCCTGGATTTGCTGACGGCGAACTACACATTCGTGAACGAGCGTCTCGCCAGACATTACGGCATTCCCAATGTCTACGGAACCCAGTTCCGCCGCGTCACCTTGACGGACCAGACTCGTATGGGCTTGCTCGGTCAGGGCAGCGTTCTGACGGTCACTTCCTATCCGAACCGCACGTCGCCGGTACTGCGCGGCAAGTGGATTCTGGAAAACATCCTGGGAACTCCGCCACCTCCACCACCCCCGAACGTTCCGCCCCTCAAAGAGAATGAAGAGGGGGCGAAACCAAAATCCGTCCGCGAGCTCATGGAAGAGCACAGGAAGAATCCGGCATGCGCAGGCTGCCACGCGGTGATGGATCCTCTGGGCTTCTCGTTGGAGAACTTCGACGGTGTCGGAGAATGGCGAACAAAAGATCAGTCCGGCCCGGTTGACGCCTCGGGGCAGTTGGCCGACGGAACGAAAGTCGAAGGACCCGTTACTCTCCGGCAGGCTTTAATGAGGCATCCCGAGCAATTCGCCGGCACAGTGACGGAGAAACTGATGACATACGCGTTAGGCCGGGGCCTCGAGTACTACGACATGCCAGTCGTGCGCGGAATCGTTCACGACGCGGCGAAGAGCGATTACAAATTCACATCATTAATCACGGGGATCGTAAGAAGCACACCATTTCAGATGAGGAAGTCGCAACCAGCAGCCGAATGAGTTCCGGGGACACGCTCCGGAATTCGAATTGAGGACATGATCATGTTCATCAGCAAGACACATCTTTCACGGCGAACGTTCTTACAAGGAGCCGGGGCGACACTCGCTCTGCCGTTCCTCGAATCGATGATTCCCGCAATGACGGCGCAAGCGGCGACAAACTCCGGCACACGCCTTGCGTTTGTCTACGTTCCGCACGGCGCAATCATGGACAGATGGACTCCGAAGACCGAAGGCGCCGACTTCGAATTTTCTCCGATTCTCAAACCGCTCGAGCCGTTCCGCCAATATGTGAATGTAGTCAGCGGTCTGGGACACAAAGCGGCAGATTCCACGGCTGTCCATTCCTTGAGCCCCACCACATGGCTCAGCGGCGTCCGGCCTAAACCCACGCAGGGCCCCGACGCTTATGCGGGTATCACGGCCGACCAGATCGCCGCCCAGAACATCGGCCAGGACACGCTGCTGCCGTCGATGGAACTCGCAACCGAGGACCACTCCGGTCTGATCGGTGAATGCGATCGCGACTATGGCTGCATTTACATGAACACGCTCTCGTGGCGGACTCCAACCACGCCGCTGCCCATGGAAATCAACCCGCGGAAAGTTTTCGAGCGCATGTTTGGACAAGGTTCGAATGCCGCCGAGCGCGTCATGCGCAAGCAGCAGGACCGCAGCATTCTGGATGGCTTCATGCAGCAGGCGGCCGCCATGCAAAAGAAACTGGGCGCGCGCGACCGGGCGACTGTGAATGACTATCTGGACAGCGTCCGGGAAATCGAACGACGCATTCAGCGCACGGGGATCGAACAAACGGCATCCGAAATCACCGTACCGCCATCGCCCGCTGGAATTCCCTATTCCTACGAAGACCACGTCAAGTTGATGTATGACCTGCTGGTTCTCGCATATCAGGCCAACGTCACGCGGGTCATCACCTTCATGGTTGCTCGTGAAATCAGCAATCGCACGTATCCGCAGGTCGGTGTGCCGGACGGTCACCACGCGATATCGCACCATCAGAATCGCGCGGAAAAAATGGACAAAAACGTCAAAATCCAGACGTACCACATCTCACTGTTTTCTCAATTTATCGAGAAAATGCGCACGACACGTGATGGAGATGGCTCATTGCTCGACCATTCTGTCGTGCTGTACGGCAGCAACATGAGCAACAGCAACGCGCATAACCATTTCCCGTTGCCGAACCTGGTGGTTGGCGGAGCCATGGGACGCTTGAAAGGAAATCGTCACCTGCGGTATCCGGATCACACTCCGATGACGAATCTGCTGGTTTCGGTTCTGGACAAGGCGGGCGTTAACGTGGAAACGCTGGGGGACAGCACCGGAAAGATGATGGAGCTATGAACTTCGTTTTGACGATTGTTCTACTCATGGCTGGCGCCGATGCGCGCCTCGCAAACGCAGTGAAGGCCGGCGATAAGGCCGCCGTCCAGGCATTGTTGCAGCAGCGCATCGACGTCAACGTTCCTGAAAGCGACGGGACGACGGCGTTGCACTGGGCAGTCCGTTCGGATGATGCGGACCTCGTCGACCGCTTGCTTCGCGCAGGCGCCAACGTCAAGGCGGCGAACCGCTACGGGATTACCCCGCTTTATCTGGCCTGCGTCAACGGCAATGCGGCAATGATCGAAAAGCTTCTGAAAGCAGGAGCCGATCCCAACACGGTAAGCACTGAGGGCGAAACCGCGCTCATGACCGCCGCCCACACCGGCAGCCTGGAAGCGGTCAAGGTCCTGCTCGCTCATGGCGCCGATGTGAATGCGCGGGAGAATTGGCACGGGGAAACGGCGTTGATCTGGGCCGTGTCGCAAAAACATGCCGCTGTCGCTCGCGAGCTGATCGCAAAAGGAGCCGACGTCAACGCCCGTTCAACAGTGAACAAATGGGAACGGCAGAATTCGGCCGAACCGCGCGAGAAGTGGCTGCCGCTGGGCGGCTTGACGCCGCTTGAGTTTGCTGCACGACAGGGTTGCGTCGATTGCATTCCGGTGCTGGTGCAAGGCGGCGCCGAGATCAATGCCGCCGACCCCGATGGTATTACTCCCCTGCTTTCCGCCATCATCAACGGTCACTACGATGTCGCGAACGTGCTGCTGGAAAAGGGTGCCAACCCGAACGTCCCGGACCGCACGGGCCGGACGCCGCTGTACTCGGCCGTCGATTTCCACACCATGCCCGCTTCGAACCGACCGTCGCCCAAAGAAATCGACAACGAAATCAGCAGCCTCGACCTGGTCAAATCTCTGCTGGCCAAGGGCGCCGATGTGAACGCCCAGCTGAAGCAACAACAACCCTATCGAACAAAACTCGACCGCGGCGACGACACGATGCTCACGACAGGAACGACACCGCTGCTGCGCGCGGCAAAAGCAGGCGACGTCGCAGCGATGAAACTCCTGCTGGCCAGGAACGCCGACCCCAAGCTTGCAAACCGCAACGGCGTCAATCCGCTGATGGCGGCTGCCGGTCTGGGAACCAAAGAAGAAGACACCACCGGCCGCCGCAAAACCCAGGCGGATGCCATCGAGGCCATTAAGCTGTGCCTGGATGCCGGCATCGACGTCAATGCCGTGGACAGCCGTGGACAAACGGCCCTGCACGGCGCTGCATTTCAAGGCTATGACGACGTCGTGCAGTTCCTGGTCGCGCATGACGCAAAGCTCGACGTGAAAGACAAACAAGGCAAGACACCGCTGGATTCTGCCAAGGGTCTGGCGGGTGGCGTCGGGTTTGATGGTTCTTCGAGCCAGCCCCATCCTTCGACTGCGGCGTTAATCGAAAAACTGTTGCAGAAATAAGCCACGAATTGAACGAATTGAACGAATTAAAATTCGTTCAATTCGTGGCTTATTTTCTTATTTCAAGTCCAGGGTGCGTATCCGGTGATTCTCACTGTCACCGATATAAAGCGTATTCCCCTGAATAAAGATTCCGTGCGGACGTGCGAGCTTGCAGGAGAGCGGATCGCCATCCGGACCGTCACCACGCTGGCCGGTGCCGGCGATTGTGGAGATGGTCCCGGACTTCATGTCGATTCGACGAATGACGTGGTTCTCGGTATCGGCAATGTAGAGCATGCCTTCGGCATATGCCACGCCTTTCGGGCCGTTCAGCGCGTTTCCTGGAGCACCGAATTTGGCGCTGAGGGCGGGACCACCGTCGCCGGTATAACCCAGTTCCCCCGTCCCCGCGATCCGTTTCAGGCGGCGCCTGGCAACATCGATGGAAAAGACCTTATTCCCTTCGCGCAGGATCAGGTACATGGTGCCATCCGGCGCAATTTCAATCGACCGGGGACCCGCGACAGGGGCGGCGTCGAGGGAGGCCTCGTCCAGTGTGCTCCCGCGTTCTCCGTTTCCAGCAAAGGTGCTGATGATTCCCGCCTTCGGATCGATTCGGCGAACCCGATTGTTCATGATGTCGCAAATATAGACATTGTCGGCCCGATCCAGCGCAATGCTGTGCGGCTGGGCCAGTTGCGCCTGATTTGCCGGACCGCCATCGCCGCTGAAGCCACGCATGCCGGTGCCCGCGGCGGTCGAAATCATTTTCGATTTCATGTCGATATAGCGCACCACGTGATTGTCGCGTTCCGCGACATAGATGTTTCCCTTTGTATCGAACCGCACTTCATGGGGCGCGTTGAGTTGGGCCGAAGTTGCCGGCCCTCCGTCTCCGGAGTAGCCGAGTTTGCCGGTGCCGGCGACAACGGAAACGGCTTTAGTGGCGAAGTCATAGCGCATCACGCGGTGGCTGCCGAAATCCGCCCAGTAGAGTCCGCGGTCGGGGCCGATGACCAGTCCGAACGGGTTGTTGGCCGTTTCGCCGGGAGCGCCAGTTCCTACTAACGTGTTGATCCGCTTCGAACCGGCCTGCGGACGAACCAGCAACGCCGCGGCGCCGAACTGCAGAAATTGACGTCGTGTATGCATGAGACGCATTTTAGCCGCGGATTGCGCGGATGACGCGGATAAAATGGTTCGATGGCATGCGAGTAAAGGTAAAGGCACGATAGGGATGGACAAAATTTTACGAGCGATTCTGACGAGCCGCGTTTATGAAGTCGCTCGAGAGACTTCGCTCGATGCAGCCCCCCGGCTTTCGAAGCGCGTCAACAATGGTGTATGGCTGAAACGTGAGGACCAGCAGCCGGTCTTCAGCTTCAAAATCCGCGGCGCGTATAACCGCATCGCGCGGCTTTCGCAGGCAGAGCGGGCCGTTGGCGTCATTACCGCGAGCGCGGGCAATCATGCCCAGGGTGTCGCGCTATCCGCAAAGCATCTTGGAATGCGCGCCGTCATCGTGATGCCGAAGACGACGCCGGACATCAAGGTTGACGCCGTGAAAGCTCTCGAGGCGGAAGTCGTGCTTGCCGGAGATCATTACTCGGAAGCGCAGGAGCACTGTGACCGGCTGGCCCAGGAGACCGGGCTCACGTTCGTCCACCCTTTTGACGATCCGCTGGTGATCGCCGGGCAAGGAACGATTGCCGATGAGATCGTGCGCCAGCATCCACGGGATCTCGCAGCCATCTTTGTTCCAGTCGGAGGCGGCGGGCTCATTGCGGGAATCGGAGCGTATGTAAAGTCGGTGGTTCCCGAAGTCAAAGTCATTGGCGTCGAACCCGTCGATTCGGACGCCATGAGCCGGGCACTGAAGGCAGGCAAACCTGTGAGCGTCGATAGTCCCGGCCTGTTTGCCGACGGTGTGGCGGTGAGGCAGGTCGGCCGCCATACTTTCCCGATCGTCCAGTCGACTGTTGAAGAAATCGTCACGGTCGGCAATGACGAGATCTGCGGCGCCATCAAAGATATTTTCGACGACACGCGCACGATCGTCGAACCTGCCGGCGCACTCGCTGTGGCGGGCTTGAAGTCGTACATCCGGCGAACGGGCGTCCACGGTAAACAGTTCGTCGCATTGCTCAGCGGCGCGAATATGAATTTCGACCGGCTGCGTTTTGTCGCCGAACGTGCCGAACTCGGCGAGTCGCGGGAAGCGCTCTTCGCCGTTACCATCCCGGAAAAGCCGGGCTCGTTCCGGCAATTCTGCGCCGCACTTGGCGCCCGGGTCATCACGGAATTCAATTACCGGCTGAACGACCGGCAGCGTGCGGATGTCTTCGTCGGAGTCAGTGTCGCCAACCGCGAGGATGCTCTGAAGTTAAAGGCGGAACTGCTTCAGGCCAAGGGTTATGAGGCCATCGACCTGACCGATAACGAACTTGCGAAGCTGCACATCCGCTACATGGTCGGAGGCCATGCGCGCGGCATCAGCCGCGAGCGCTTGTGCCGTTTCGAATTCCCCGAACGGCCCGGGGCTTTATTACAGTTTCTCGATACGCTGGGCGGCAAATGGAATATCAGCCTTTTTCATTACCGCAATCATGGCTCGGATTTCGGCCGAGTGCTCGCGGCCCTGGAAGTTCCTTCGGATCAGGACGACGCATTTGACCGATTTCTCAAGGAACTGGGCTATCCGTTCCAGAAGGAAGATGCGAACAACGCGTATGCCCGGTTCCTGGAGCCCATCTCCGACCGATAAAATCAATATGAGTACTGCCGCCTCGGAATATCAGGCCCTGCTGGAGGTCTCCGAGTCGATTACGCTGCACCGCGATCTGGCCGGTCTCTTTCATGATCTTTCGCGGCGGCTGCCCTCCGTCGTCAGTTTCGATTCTCTGTCGCTTGTCCTGCACAATCCTGAGCGCAACACGATGCGCGTGCATATCGTCGAAATGGAAGGCCGCGCGCAGTTCGACCTGGTGGAGCGCCTCGTCGCCGACTCCCCGAGCGGTCATGTCTGGAAGACCCAGCAGCCGCTTGTCGTTGCGGACAGCAGTGCGAAAAGCCGGTTTCCCGATGCCATGGCGGCAGCTCGAGAACGGGGCATCCGGTCTTTTTGCATCCTTCCTCTGACAACAGCACATCACAGGCTCGGAACGATGGCGTTCGGCAACAGAGAACACGATGCCTACGGAAAAGCGGATCTGAAGTTCTTCAGCCTCGTCGCCAGACAGGTCGCGGTTGCCGTCGATAATGCGCTGAGCCAATCGGAAAATCAGCGTTACCAGCAGGAGCTGGCACAGGAACGCAATCGCCTTCGCCTGCTGCTCAACCTGAACAACAGTCTTATTTCCAACCTGGAACTGCGGCCCCTCTTACGGGCGATCTCAAATGGCGTGCGCGGGGTCATGCATTGCGACTATGCCAGCGTGACTATTCCTGAACCCGGTGGACAGCGCGTTCGCGTTTACGCGCGAAATTTCTCCGACGTCGAGAAATCTCAGCGAGAAGAAATCGTGTTGCTGGCAAAAAACAGCCTTTCGGCTGAAGTGATGCGAACGGGCAAGCCGCTGTTGCTGGATGCCGCGGGACTGGATCAGTATGAGCCCAACAACCAACTGCTGAGTTATGGCCTCCAGTCGGTGTGTTTTCTGCCCCTGGCCAGCCGCAATCGCATTGTCGGAACGTTGAACATCGGCAGCCTGCAGGAGAAAGCCTTCGATGAAGCGGACCTGAATTTCCTGCAACAGGTCGCCGCCCAGATCGCACTCGCCACGGACAACGCACTGAACTACTCGCAGGTGGACGAAGCTCGTCAACATCTGGCCGAGGAGCGCATTTACCTCAATGAGGAAATCCAATCCGAGTACAACTTCGAGGAAATTATCGGGGAGAGCGCGCCGCTGCAGGCGGTTCTCGATCACGTGAAGACCGTCGCGCCGACCGATTCGACAGTTCTTGTCCTGGGCGAAACCGGCACGGGCAAGGAACTGATCGCCCGTGCGATTCATGGGATCAGCTCGCGGCGGGATCGTACATTTGTAAAGGTGAATTGTGCCGCTATCCCGCTTGGTCTGCTGGAGAGCGAATTGTTCGGTCATGAGAAAGGCGCATTCACCGGCGCAATATCGCAAAAACTCGGCCGCTTCGAGCTGGCGCACGAAGGCACGTTGTTTCTGGACGAGATTGGCGATATCCCTTTAGAGCTGCAGCCCAAACTGCTGCGTGTTTTACAGGAACAGGAATTCGAGCGGCTGGGAAGCACTCGCACGATCCGCGTCAGCGTGAGACTGATTGCGGCAACGAGCCAGGACTTACCCGCCATGGTTGAAAGCCGCACTTTTCGCAGCGATCTTTACTACCGCCTCAATGTGTTTCCCATAACCCTGCCGCCGTTGCGCGAGCGTTCCGGGGACATTCCGCTGCTGGTGCGGTATTTCGTCGACAAATATGCGCGGCAGATGAATAAGCGCATCGACACCATCACGGCCGAAACGATGGAAGCGCTCACTCAATACCACTGGCCGGGAAACGCGCGCGAATTGCAGAACTTCATCGAGCGAGCAGTCATCCTGACTCGCGGCCGCACGCTGACTCCTCCGCTTGCGGAATTGCAACGCCGGATCGACGTCCCCTCTGGTCGGATCGGAACTCTGCTGGAAGGCGAACGCGAACACATTTTGAGGGCGCTGGCCGAAGCGAACTGGGTCCTCGGCGGCCCCGGCGGCGCCGCCGAGCGGCTTGGCCTCAAGCGAACTACGCTGTTCTACAAAATGCGCCGGCTGGGAATCACGCGGCCAGGAGATCGCGGCTGAGAGTTGGGGGGTGGGGCCGCTCGGGTTTTGAGGCGCCGAGGAGGTCAGCGGGTTTGCGGGTTTGCGGGTTTGCGGGTTTGCGGGGGGTTTGCGGGTCAACAACTCCCCTCCTGGAACAGGAGGGGTGCCCGAAGGGCGGGGTGGTCGCTCGCGAGTTGATTCTGAACCGACCACCCCGGCGCTTCGCGCCACCCCTCCTGTTCCAGGAGGGGAGTTGGCCGCCCCATTCCTAAGCCGCCCCCCGACCCATTCTCACTCCCATCCCAAGCCCCTCCCCATTCTCAAACCAAGCACCAAACCCAAACCCAGCCCCCAACGCATCGTTCGTTCGGTATCCCTCTTGCTCTTTCGCCCAGCTATGAGCAACCACAAGCGCGGCATATACAACACCAATGCAAGCGCCGCACACCGCAAAGAACTGCGTCATTCATTAACTCCCGCCGAGGCAGCCCTCTGGAAATGTCTGCAAGGCCGCAAGGTCCTCGGCAAGAAATTCCGCAGACAATTCAGCATTAGTCGCTACATTGTCGATTTCTATTGTCCGGAGGATCGGCTCGCAATCGAACTCGATGGAGCAGGACATTTCTCGATCACCATCGACGAATACGAGGAAGCGCGGACAAAATATCTGCAAAACTGCGGAATTCGGGTTTTGCGATTCGAAAATAAAGTGGTCTTTGAAAATCTGGAAGCCGTGCTCGACGCCATTAAAGCCGCACTGACCACCCCGGCGCTCTGCGCCACCCCTCCTGTTCCAGGAGGGGAGTTCTCGAATTAAACCGACCGACTGGCTGCACGTTTACAGAACGGGAGGGTGGCGCGAAGCACGGACGCCGTCAACCCTTCGACGCGGCGTCTAAGGATTGACGTCAACCGATTCACACGCCGGAGGCCGCCATCAAGCCCAGAGCAGGGTTGATGATTGGAACCCGTCCTGCCAGAGCCCTCCGGCATGTGGATCGTTCGAATTGCCCTGAGCCGGCCCTACACGTTCGTTGTGATGGCGCTGTTGCTGTTGATCATCGGACCGATTGTTATTTCCCGCACTCCTAAAGACATCTTTCCTGAAATCGACATTCCTGTAATCACGGCCATCTGGCAGTACACGGGTTTGAATCCGGAAGAAATGACAAACCGGATCGTTTCCAATTACGAGCGCACGCTGACCACGGTAGTCAACGATATTGAGCACATTGAGTCGCAGACGCTCAACGGCATCTCAATCGTGAAAGTGTTTTTCCATCCGGGAGCGAAGGTCGACCTGGCGATGTCCCAGATCACGTCGGCGTCGCAATCGGCGGTCCGCCAGGCACCCCCCGGGGCTGCTCCTCCGTTCATCATTGTTTATAACGCGTCCAGCGTGCCCATCCTTCAGCTCTCGATGTCGGGGAAAAATCTGTCCGAACAGCAACTGGCGGATATCGGCCAGAACTTTCTTCGCACTCAGCTGGCTACGATCCAGGGGGCATCGCTGCCGAATCCATATGGAGGCCGGCAGCGGCAGATTCAGGTCGATCTGAATCTCCAGGCGATGCAGCAGAAGGGCCTGGACGCCTCAGCGATTGTCAGTGCCATCGGTGATCAGAATCTGATTCTGCCGGCAGGTACTGCAAAGATCGGTAATTTCGAATATGACGTCGAGCTGAACAGCAGCCCCCGAACGGTAGAAGAGTTAAACGATTTGCCGATAAAGACATCCGCCGATTCGACGATCTATCTGCGCGACGTCGCGCACGTACGCGATGGCTCTCCTCCGCAGCGAAATATTGTTCGAGTGGACGGGCAGCGTTCGGCGCTGTTGACGGTGCAAAAAACCGGCTCGTCATCGACGCTCGACATCATCGACGGCGTGAAACGCGAGTTGAGTCGAGCGGCATCCGCATTGCCAAACGGGCTTGAAATCCGCTCGCTCGCCGACCAATCGCTGTTTGTACGCGCTGCAATTCAGGGTGTATTGCGGGAAGCGGTCATCGCCGCATGCCTGACAAGCATCATGATTCTGATTTTTCTGGGCAGCTGGCGCAGCACCCTGATCATCGCGGTCTCCATTCCGCTGTCGATTCTCACGTCCATCATCGTTCTGAGCGCGCTGGGTCAGACGATAAACATCATGACGTTGGGCGGCCTGGCGTTGGCCGTCGGGATTCTTGTCGACGATGCAACCGTTGAAATTGAAAACATCGACCGGAATCTTGGCGAAGGCAAAGAAACCGAACACGCCATTCTCGACGGCGCCAGTCAGATCGCCGTACCGGCATTCGTTTCGACCCTTTCCATCTGTATTGTCTTTGTCCCGATGTTCTTTTTGACGGGAGTCGCGCGCTACCTGTTCGTCCCACTGGCCGAAGCTGTCGTGTTCGCGATGCTCGCTTCCTATCTCCTTTCCCGAACTCTCGTGCCGACCATGGCGAAGTACTTGTTGAAGGCACACAGCACGACGCATCATCAAGGAAAAGCGCGAAGCTACAATCCTTTTGTCCTGCTGCAGAACGGCTTCGAACGAGCATTCGAATCACTTCGCAATGCGTATCGTGGCACTTTGCAACGGTGTATCGACCATCGGGCGATCTTTGCGACCTGCTTCATTCTCATATGCGCCGCTTCATTTGTTCTTCTACGATGGGTCGGACAGGACTTCTTTCCGACCGTCGACAGCGGCCAGTTCAAGCTCCACCTGAGGGCGCCCACGGGCACCCGCATCGAGGAAACGGCGGCCCTTTGCGACCACATCGATGACACGATTCGACAAACGATACCCCAGCACGAACTCGATTCCGTTATCGACAATATCGGATTGCCGAACAGCGGCCTGAACCTGTCTTACAGTATTTCCGCACCGATCGGGTCTGAAGACGCCGACATTCTCGTATCCCTGAACGAAAATCATCGGCCAACTGAGGAATACGTACACGACTTGCGCAAGCGGTTGAACGACGAGTATCCCGGAGTGACGTTTTACTTTCTTCCGGCAGACATCGTCAGCCAGATCTTGAATTTCGGCCTGCCGGCGCCTCTTGACGTGCAGGTCATCGGCAGCAATGTCGCCGCGAATCGTGAATTCGCGGCTCATTTGCTTGCGAAACTCCGCCAGGTGCCCGGCACAGTAGATCTGCGCATTCAGCAACCGTTCAACCATCCCAAACTGCAGTTGACCGTCGACCGGACCAAGGCCGGTCAGGGCGGAATCACCGAAAAGGACGTTGCCGGCAGCCTGCTGGTCTCGTTGAGCGGCAGCTTCCAGACATCACCAACGTACTGGCTTGATCCTCGTAACGGAGTCCAGTACGCGCTGGCCACGCAGGCGCCGCAATATGAACTGGATTCGCTCCAGAGCCTCGCCAATATCCCGGTTGCGGCGGGAGGCGGCCGCACTAAATCCGAAATATTGGGCAACCTGGCTTCGATCAGCCGCGGCGCCGGAATGGGCGTTGTTTCGCATTACAACGTACAGCCGGTCATCGATATTTTCGGCTCGGTGCAGCGGCGCGATCTGGGATCCGTGTCGCGCGATGTGATGCCGATCATCGAGGCAAGCCGCAAGGATCTGCCGCGGGGATCCCAATTGGCCGTGCGCGGACAGATCGAAACGATGCAGAGTTCTTTTGAAGGCCTGCTCGGTGGATTGTTGCTCGCGATCATCCTCGATTACTTTTTGATCGTCATCAATTTTCAGTCATGGCTTGATCCGTTCATCATCATTGCCGCCCTGCCGGCCGCCCTCGCCGGCATCGTCTGGATGTTGTTCGTGACCCACACGACGCTGAGCGTGCCCGCCCTCACCGGATCGATCATGTGCATGGGAGTGGCTACAGCAAACAGCATTCTGGTGGTGAGCTTTGCCAAAGGCCGCGTGGCAGCCGGTAGCAGCGGCACTGCGGCGGCTCTGGAAGCCGGCTTTACCAGATTCCGGCCAGTCCTGATGACAGCGCTCGCGATGATCATCGGTATGGTTCCCATGGCGCTTGGCCTGGGAGAAGGAGGCGAGCAGAACGCACCTCTCGGACGCGCGGTCATCGGCGGTCTCATGTTCGCGACAATCGCAACGCTTTTCTTCGTGCCGGCCATCTTCAGCTTATTTCACAGGAAGCAGGCATCTTCAGCTGAACCTCTCGCAGATCCGGAAACGATTCTGGAGTAGACAAATGATACGAAACATCGTGATAGCAATCCTCTCGCTGACGGTCGTGACCGGGGTGGTCGTTTCCGGAATTGTTCCCAGAATGAAGGCTGACGAGGCATTGCGCACAGAAACCGCTTACCTCGCCGCGCGCACCGTCGCCGTCACACAGCCGAAACGCGGAACACCGACCCAGGAGATCACATTGCCCGCCAGCATTCAGGCGTATGCCGATGCGCCCATTTATGCGCGCACGAATGGATATCTCCGGCGCTGGTATGCGGATATCGGGGCGCACGTGAAAGCGGGCCAGTTACTGGCGGAAATCGATACCCCCGAAATCGAGCATCAGGTTGCGCAGGCGAGAGCCGATCTCTCCACATCCCAGGCCAACCTGCACCTCGCCGAGATCACTTCCAGCCGCTATCAGGACTTACTGAAGACCGATGCTGTTTCAAGACAGGAAGTCGACAATGCGGTCAACGATTTTCAGGCCAAGAAGTCGGTGGTCGATTCCTCGGAGTTCAACGTCAAACGGCTGGAAGAACTGCAATCTTTTCAAAAAATCTTTGCGCCTTTCGAAGGCGTCATTACGGCGCGCAATACCGACGTGGGAGCACTGATCACGAGCGGCAGTTCCGCGAAAGAACTGTTTCACGTGGCAGCGACGGATCGAATGCGCGTCTACGTCAATGTCCCGGAAGCGTATTCACGCGCCGCCCGGCCGGGTCTCGTGGCGGATTTGACTCTGCAGGAATTTCCCGGCCGGACATTCAAAGCGAAATTCACCACGACATCGGAAGCAATTGACTCCGCCGCCCACACCTTGCTGGTCCAGTTCGATGCGGACAATCCCAAAGGCGAATTACTCCCCGGAGCCTTTGCCGAGATTCACCTGAAGCTACCCTCCTCCGCTTCTACCTTCGTGCTTCCGGTAACGGCCATGTTGTTCCGATCGGAAGGAGTGCGTATCGCAACCGTCAAGAATGGAAACAAGGCTGAACTCGTCCCGGTCACGCTGGGACGCGATTTCGGAAACGAAGTCGAGGTCGTTGCCGGGATCAAGGGCGGTGAATCGGTCATCGTTAATCCTCCGGATTCGCTGGTCTCCGGCGAAGCCGTGCGCGTGACGGAGACCGATAAGGAGCGGCCATGAACACCCGAAGTCTGCGCTGGCTGACCCTGGCTTTACCGATCCTGCTCAACGCCTGCGGTGTTGGACCGCAATACCGCAAGCCCCTTGCTCCCGAACCGGTGGCTGCAGATTTCAAGGAGAGCGGCACCTGGAAGCAGGCTGCGCCGCGAGATGCTTTCAACAAAGGCAAATGGTGGGAGATTTTCAAGGATCCGAAGCTGAACGAACTCGAAGAACAGGTCGCCGTAACGAACGAAAATCTCAGAGCGGCACGAGCCCGGTTCTACGAAGCGCGCGCCGTGGTGAAACAGAACCGCTCCGGATTTCTTCCGAGCATTCTGGGAGGGGCCTCCATAACCACAACGCATCAGTCGGACAATCGCCCCCTGTCCCACAGCAATTACACCGACTATACGGTACCAATCGATATCTCGTATGAAGCCGACGTCTGGGGCCGCGTTCAGTACACGGTCGGAGCGAGCAAGGCCACAGCCCAGGCCACCGCAGCCGATCTGGAAACCGTCAATCTCAGCGTTCATGCAGAGTTGGCTTCCGATTATTTCGAACTGCGGGGCCTCGATGCCGAGAAAGAGCTTCTCGAATCGACCGTTGACAGTTATCAGAAAGCTCTCGACCTGACGCAAAACCGCTTCACCGGAGGTATTGCATCCAAAGCCGACGTCGCGAAGGCGCAGACTCAACTCGAAGCGACGCGCGCTCAGGCTCTGGACGTTTCTATCCAGCGTGCGGAACTCGAACATGCCATTGCCGTCCTCGTCGGAAAACCGGCGACCGACTTCACTCTGGTTTTCAAACCTCTGACCGGCGAACCTCCCGAGGTTCCCACCGGTGTTCCCTCGGAATTGCTCGAAAGGCGGCCCGATATCGCGGCGGCAGAGCGCCGTGTCTCCGCCGCAAATGCCCAGATGGGTGTTGCACGAGCGGCCTTCTATCCGGTCCTCGCCCTTCACGCACCGACTGGTCTGGAGAGTGCCAGTCTTTTGAGCTGGCTCAGTGCCCCGAGCGCATTGTTCGGTCTGGGCCCGGCGGCCGTGCTGCCGCTGTTTGACGGCGGCCGGCGCAAGGCCGTATCCGAGCAGATGCAAGCTTCCTACGATGAGTCGATTGCCGGATACCAGCAGACGGTGCTGGCGGCTTTTCAGGATGTTGAGAACGGCCTTGCCGCATTGCGCATTCTGGATCAGGAGGCGGAGGTGCAGGATCAAGCCGTCGCGGCGGCGAAGCGATCGCTCGAGATCTCGACAAGCCGTTATCAGGGTGGGCTGGCTACTTACCTCGAAGTCACTACGGCGCAAACCATCGCGCTGACGAATGAACGGACAGCCGTTCAGCTGTTGAAACGCCGTACGACAACAAGCGTCCAGCTCATCAAAGCCCTTGGCGGGGGCTGGAATGCTTCGAGTCTTCCCTCGGATTAGGTGCCTATGTTGAGAATCATCGTAGAGCTGGATTCCAAAGCGGCAACCATGAGGCTCGCGGGTAAGCTCGCCGGCCCCTGGCTGGCGGAGTTCGACCGCACGTGGGCCGAGGTCCATCTGCAGCAACACGGATGCGGGGTCGTGCTCGACCTGTCGGACGTTACTTTTGTTGCGCCGGAAGGTCGGGCGCGTCTCGAGTCGGTATACAAACAGGGCGCCCGGTTCAAGACGTCGGGGTGCTTCGGGAAAAGCATCGTCGAAGAAATCGAACGATCGCAAACTTGACACACGCGACGCCTGAGCTAACAATTTGCGACGGAGGTCTTCTATGAAACGATTCCTGTTCGCCGCTGCGGCAACCCTGATAGGCGCGCAAATCGCCGCTGCGCATATCCGAATCGCTCCAACCGAGTCCACAGTCGGCGCGCGTGAGAAATACACGATGCGTGTGCCGAACGAAAAACAAGTGGCCTCAAGCAAGATCGAGGGCGAGTTTCCCGCGGGACTGCAGGTCTACGATTTTGAATTCAAGCCCGGATGGAAAATCGATTTCAAGAAAGATGATAAAGGCAATATCGTCGGCGCCACCTGGACAGGAAAAATTCAGCCGTATGAATTTGTCGAATTTGGGATGTTGGCGATCAATCCGAAACAGGGTTCGAATCTGACCTGGAAGTTCATCCAGTATTACGATGATGGAACGAAAGAAGAATTCACTGGGCCCGTCGGGTCACGGCTACCTTCTCCGGTCGTTACCTTGAAGCCGGCAACGCCGGCACCCTGAGAAAAAAGTCACAAGAAGCGCATGCTCGTTATGCGCTTCTTGTGACTTCCTCTTTCTTTTCTTCCTTTTTATCGTCTTTGGCTTTCTCGTCTTTAGCCGGCGGTTCCGGCTCGTTCATCGCACCCTTAAAATCGCGGATCGCCTTGCCCAGTCCGCTGCCAAGTTCCGGCAGCTTTTTAGGTCCGAAAATCAGCAAAGCAATGATCCCGATAATGATCATCTCGGGAAGCCCTAATTGGCCCATATCGTCTCCTTCAGAGACCTACACTATCACAGGTCACATGTTGTGTCGCGGAGGATGCTTTGGCTTTTCGATGTGCTGCAGCGGCATGGGATCCGTGTCGGGTGGGCTTTTCGGCACCCCACCCTGTCCCTCAACGTCCGTCTGGGCGTAGTAATCCTTTATCGTCCGTTCAAATTCGCTGCGCTCCGGAGTATCTTCATCGATCGCCCGCATCGCCCGATCCGGCGTCTGGTCTGGAGCTTCCGTGCTGACCGGCTGGCTTGCGGCTTCGAGGATGCGCTCAGCTTCCTCATGCGGTTTTATGGGTTTCTTTTCGAAAGCTTTACGTCTGCGAGGCATGGTGCCCTCCCTAAAGGTTTGGACTGTCCAGGGTGTTCGTCGGTTAGGGCAGGGGGAGATTAGCCACAAAAGGCACAAAAAGCACATAAGGATTCTCTTATGTGCTTTTTGTGTAACTTTTGTGGCTAATCTCTTCCTTTCAAAAGTGCGGGAATGATCTGTTTACCGTATACGTCCAGGGTGTCCTCTTCTTCCCCGCACATTAAATAAATGTTGAATTGCGTCACACCGACGGACTGCAATTTCCGCAGTTTCTGCACATGGTCCGAGACTGTTCCGACGAGACAAAAGCGATCCACGACCTCGTCGGTTACGAATTGCGCATTGCTGCTGCCGACTTCGGCATGATGCAGATAGTTGTAGCCCTGCCGGTCCTGTATATAGGTCGTCAGTGCCGGGGGCAATTCCTCCGGCTTGTAGCGGGAGACGAGATCGACAACGTGATTCGAAACCAGTGCAGGAAACCAGCGCACGCGTTCCCGCGCTGCGTTCTTATCCGACGAGACCCAGACAGCCGTCGCGCTCATCACCTTTATATTTGAAAAGTCGCGGCCGGCCTCCTGAGCGCCTTCTTTGACAAAACCGAGACACCACTGGATGAGGTCTGGATCGGCAAACTGCAGAATGACGCCATCGCCGACCCGGCCTGCGCAACGCAAAGCTTTAGGGCCATAACCGGCAATCCAGATCGGCGGAACCCCCTTGTCGGCCCAGCCCATTTGGATGGGATGGCCTTCGTAGGTAATTTGCTTACCACCGTTCAGATCTCGAATGATGCGCACCGCTTCTTCGAGGTTTTCCAGTGTCGTCGGTTTCTTGCCCATGACGCGCCGCGAACTGTCACCCCGGCCGATACCGCAGTCCATACGGCCGTTCGAGATCCGGTTCAGGGTCGCCAGCAGACTTGCCGTAACCGTGGGATCACGGACCACCGGGTTCGTCACGCATGTCCCAAGGCGCATTTTGCGTGTATTGGCTGCCATGATCGTGAGCAGCGGGTAGGGTTCCTGCCACAAAACGTGCGAATCGAAAATCCAGCCGTGCCCGAAGCCGGCGGCCTCGGCCTGTCGAGTCAGAGCGACGATGTGTTCCGGAGTCATATCCGGCTTGAGCGTGAAGGCAAAATCGAGCATCGATAGTTCCTTTGTTATTCCTTTACCAGGTCACCATAGGATTCCGGACGCCGGTCACGGAAGAACTGCCACACCTGCCGCACTTCCTGAATCTCATCGAGATTCAAATCGGCGACGATGACCTCCTCTTTATCCCGTGATCCTTCCGCAATCAGTTTTCCACGCGGTGTGCAGAAGTAACTCTGGCCGTAAAATTCGCCGATGTTCCAGGGATGCTCGCGCCCGACGCGATTGATGGCTCCCACAAAATAGCCATTGGCGACAGCGTGAGCCGGCTGCTCGAGCTTCCAGAGGTATTCGCTCAAGCCCGCAACCGTGGCAGAAGGATTGAAGACGATTTCGGCTCCATTCAAACCCAGGGCCCGAGCGCCTTCCGGAAAGTGCCGGTCGTAGCAAATGTACACGCCGATATCCGCGAATTGCGTTTTGAACACCGGATAACCGAGGTTGCCCGGCTTGAAATAAAACTTCTCCCAGAAACCTGGAGCGCAATGCGGAATATGATGTTTGCGGTACTTGCCCAGATATTTCCCATCGGCATCGATCACGGCAGCCGTGTTGTAGTAGACGCCCTTGATCTCTTCTTCGTAAATGGGAACGATGAGCGCCATCCCGTGTTTTCTGGCAATTTCGCGCATCAGTTGGATGGTCGGTCCGTCCGGAATCTTTTCAACCATGCCATACCAGCGTGTGGATTGCTCGGCGCAGAAATAGGGACCGGTAAAGATCTCCTGCATGCACAAAATTTTCGCGCCCCTGGACGCCGCTTCATCGATCAGCTTGAGATGCTTCTCGATGGCGTCTCGTTTGATTTTTTCGAGAGATTCTTCTGCAGGCGTGGTGCAAGTCGCCTGAATCAAGGCACATCTGACAATTCGGGACATTCGCACAATCCTTTCGGGAACGGGCACTGTTCATTCTAGGCGCGGTCATAGACCAGAGCTGTCCAAAATAGCGCGGTTACTGGAGTAGATCCGCGCAGCGATGTGCGGGACGGCAACTCCCCGCCTGAGTCAGGCGGGGATGCCCTCGCGAAGCGAGGGCTGGGGCGGTCTGTTCAAAGACGAACAGTACCGATTAATAAGGAGCGCTTCGCGGAAATCCATAAGGTCGCTGCGCGTCTTTGACAGACCGCCCCGCCTTCGCTACGCGAAGGCACCCCGCCTAACTTAGGCGGGGACTGGTCCTCCCGTTACACTCAAACCAGGTCTACATCGCATCCACTTCATTCAGACCTTTACAAGGCGCCATTCTGCCGCTTACCGTTCATCCTGTCTTGGACACGTATGGTCATAGACCGCGCCTAGAGGCCTCCCCTATTTTATCGGAGGCGATCACGCGAAGGTGCCGCGTTTGAGGAAACGGCCAGCCCCGGCTTTGCCTTTGAACTCGCCGTTCTCAACCAGGACTTGTCCACCGACGATGACCGTTTCCGTGACACCACGGACACGGCGGCCTTCATAGGCACTATAGTCCACGCGCATGTGATGGGTCGTGGCGCTGATCGTCTGCTCCCGATCAGGATCGAAAATCACGATGTCGGCGTCGGAGCCAACCGCAATCGTGCCTTTTTTCGGGAACAAACCGAAAATCTTCGCCGCAGCCGTCGAGGTTAATTCGACGAAGCGGTTCAGGCTGATCCGCTTCTGGGCAACACCACCGTCGTAGATGAGACTCATACGGTTTTCGACCCCCGGTCCGCCGTTGGGGATTTTGCTGAAGTCATCACGGCCGAGTTCCTTCTGTTCCTTAAAGCAGAAGGGACAGTGGTCGGTGGATATCACCTGAAGATCATTGCCGCGGAGTCCGTTCCAGAGAGCATCCTGATTCGACTTGTCGCGGAGTGGCGGCGTCATTACATACTTGGCACCCTCAAACCCATCCTGTTCGTAATAGCTATGGTCGAGGAAGAGATACTGAGGACAGGTTTCGGCAAAAGCCGGCAAGCCCAGGTCGCGTGCAGCCTGCACCTCTTTGAGCGCATCGTAGCAGCTGAGGTGCACGATATAGACCGGAGAGTGCGCCATCTCCGCTATCGCGATTGCGCGATGAACGCCTTCGGCCTCGGCCTTTGTCGGCCGGGTCAGAGCATGATACTTCGGCGCGGTCTTTCCTTCGGCGAGCGCTCGTTTAACCAGGACGTCGATCACAACACCGTTCTCGGCGTGCATGCAAATCAGACCACCGGCTTCGCCTGCAACGCTCATTGCCTTGAATATCGTGCCGTCATCGACGAGGAAGACTCCCGGATAGGCCATAAACAGTTTGAAACTCGGAATGCCCTGGTCGATGAGCGTTTTCAGTTCCGGCAAGCGCTGATCCGGAAGGTCTGTCACGATCATGTGAAAGCCATAATCGATGCACGCCTTCCCTTCCGCCTTTGCAAACCACGTATCGAGCGCCTGATTCAGAGATTGGCCGCGATATTGCACGGCGAAATCGATAATTGTCGTCGTCCCGCCAAATGCGGCGGCGCGCGTTCCGGTTTCGAAGTCGTCGGACGCGGCAGTACCCCCAAATGGAAGATCCATATGGGTGTGAGGATCGATTCCACCAGGGATAACGAGCTTGCCTGTAGCATCGATGGTTCTATCGAGACCACCGACGATACCGCTGAGATCCTTGCCAATCAACGTCACGGTAGAGCCATCGATAAAAATATCGGCCACGTAGGAATCCACCGCCGTAACGATGTGTCCATTCCGAATTAAGGTTTTCATCGGCGCAAATATAGCAGGAGATTCAGGGACGCAGCGCCGGAATTCCGGAACCTGGATTCCGCCGGGTGCGCCCCCCGGATCTGAAGAAAGGACCTCGATGTGCAAGCATGTAAGACATACGAGGACAGTCTTTTTGGGGAAGAAGATGAAGACAGGACAAGATGTAATAGAACCGGGACTCTACGCTTCAGATTGCTGCGGCGAAGAAGAAATGCTGGAAAAGGATGCCAGTTTTCCACGTTGCAGGCGATGCAAAGGACTTTCAAAGTGGGAAGCTGTCGAGCTTCCACCGGCGAAAGCAGCCTGACGACCAGACAATTTTCCCGGCTAGCGGACCTTCGACGCGAACGAATTATCGTACGTGCCTTGAAGATCGACTCTCGAGCCGGCGACTTTCTCATCAACCAATGAAAGCGTCTTAAGGACGTTTGGTGGACCATCGGACGGCATTACGCCGTCCGATGTGTACATGTCGAGGTTGGCGTGCAGCGATTCAACATACTGATCGCGATCGCCGCCCCAGAACGATTCGGGCATTGCGGCCGCAACTTCCGCAGCGGAGTGTTGCTTCAAATACCGGAGAGCGCGAACGCCTGCGTTGACGATCGATTGAACCGTTTGCGGATGCTGCTGTATGAATTCTTCAGTAGTGTAGAAACCGCCCGCGGGCCATGGGCCGCCGAATATATCGGTCGTCCCCTTGGCGGTCCGGGTGTCATACAACACGCTGGCAATCCCGTCGCGCTCGAGCCTTGATGCCAGCGGATCGACGGTCACTCCCGCCCAGACGCGATCCTGTTCGAGAGCGGCAAGCATCGTCGAAATGCCGCCGGTTACGACCGGTATTGCCTGGGGATCCAGATTGTTCTGCCGCAGGATATATTTCACCAGCTGGTCGGTCGACGAACCTGGCGCCGTCACACCGACAGGCTTGCCGAGCAGGTCCTGGATTGAATGCACGGTGTTTATATGCCGCTTGCCGACCATGAGGACGAGACCGGGATAACGGTCGAAGAGCGCCACCATCACCAATCGCTTGCCTTGCGCGCGCGCCCGGATGGTGTGTTCGTAAAACCCGGTGACCATATCGACCGAGCCGCCCATCATTGCGGCCAATGCTTCCGATCCGCCGCGCAGGTCCGCTATGTTGATCGTCAGCCCTTCGTCTTTGAAATAGCCCAGCCGGTCGGCAAGGGTCAGCGGCAGATAGATGAATTGCGTCTGACCGCCCACCGCCATCTGAATCGTTGTCTTGTCGGCGGCTCGCGAGCAGGAGAGCAGAGGGAACAGCAGTATGCCTGCCGTCAGGCAGCAAAAAAGATTTTTTGTTTGAAGTTGAACGCGGGCGTAAAGCCCGCGCCTACGGGTAGGCCTGGGCATTCTCGCTATCTTTCCAGCGCACCATGCGGCGCTCGAGCCAGGTGACTCCAAACTCCACAATCACCACGACGATGCACAAAATCAGCATTCCGGCATACACTCCCGCGGCATCAAAGTTACCCTGAGCCTGACTGATGATCCATCCCAAACCTTGCGCCGCTGCCATGTATTCACCCACAACTGCGCCGACAAGGGCGAAACCGACCGACGTGTGAAGACTCGACCAGATCCAGGCCATGGCTGAAGGAAGCAAGACATGCTGAGCAAGCTGCCTTTCGGATGCGCCGAGCATCCGCGCGTTATTCAGAATGTTGCGGTCAACCTCGCGA
This sequence comes from uncultured Acidobacteriota bacterium, assembly GCA_963738025.1. Lineage (GTDB taxonomy): Bacteria > Acidobacteriota > Terriglobia > 20CM-2-55-15 > 20CM-2-55-15 > 20CM-2-55-15. The sequence goes on from CAVTWA010000031.1 coordinate 515,658, forward strand.
ACGCCGCGATAGGTATTAAAGAACACAATAAAGAAGACGAGAGAAAAACCGAGGGCGATCTTCGAGCGCTCATCGATTCCAAGCAGCAAGACGAAAATCGGAGCAAGCACGAGCCGCGGAAGCGCATTCAGTACCTGAATATAAGGGTTGAGAACAGCCGACCAGAATTGTGACCGGCCCAGAGCAAAACCAACTCCCACGCCGAAAGAGACTCCCAGGACAAACCCTCCAGCCATTTCTTCAACCGTGATCAACAGATGGTGATAAATGTTATGCCCGCCTAACAGAAAACCAGGATCCGTCAGCCAGCGCAGCGCCCGGACTGCGAATACCGAGGGTTGCGAGAAGAAGAATGGGTCGATCCAACGCCGGGCTGAGGCGATTTCCCAGGACCCGATGAACGCGATCAGAATCGCAACTTGAAGTACGGCGGCGGCAAACCGCCTGCTACCCGGCATAGGTCGCCATGACCTCCTCCTTGAGGCTCCGCCAGACCGCTTCATAAATCTCGCTGAAACCTGGAGTGAATCGGGCCTCCGCAACGTTGCGGGGGCGAGGAAGATCGACCCGGTAGTCGGCTTTCACTGTCGCTCGCGGACCCGCGGTAAAAAGCAGAACCCGATCGCCCATGGCAATCGCTTCTTCGAGGTCGTGCGTGACGAACAATACCGTGGCCCGGAGTTCCTGCCACAGTTCCAGAAGCTTGTCCTCCATCAAGGCTCGCGTTTGCACATCGAGCGCGGAGAACGACTCATCCATGAGAAGAATCGGCAGGCGATTGATCAACGCTTGCGCCATTGCCACACGTTTGCGTTGTCCTCCGGATAGTTCGGATGGGTACCGTTTCTCGAAACCGGACAGGCCCACACGCTCGAGCCACCGCGAAGCGTCGCCCAGGGCTTCGGCACGCGCCTTGCCGCGAAGTATGGGACCGAGCATGACGTTTTCCAGGCAGGTCTTCCACGGCAACAGCGCATCCTGCTGAAACATGTATGCGGCTTCATGGTTGACCGATCTCAACTCCCGGCCTCCCGTAACGACACGGCCCGGCCGACGGTTTCAAAAGACCCGCGACCAGATTCAGCACCGAGGATTTGCCGCAACCCGTCGGCCCGACGATCGATACAAACTGTCCTCGCGGAATCTGGAATGAAATATCGTGAATTGCGACATTCTCGCCGAACGCTACGTCGATGTCAGAAAGCGAAATTTCAGCCACAAATTGAATGGTTTACGTGCAAAAATCGATCGAGTTAAATTTATCCGATTTTTTCATTTTACGAGTGGACATCGAACCCTTATAGTCACGCAACCGAGTTTTTTGTCGGCGATGTCAGAATGGCACACACGATCTTCATATTGGGGACGGATCCCCAGCAATGCAAGGAGCTCAGGGAGATCCTCCAGGGACGGATAGCCGATAACATTGTTACGGCGAATAGCGAAGATCTGCCCAGCATCAACGAGTCCGACACCGTCATTATCACCTCCGAAGAAAAGAACACAGGCATCCTTTACCGCCGCCTGTTGAACAAGCTTGAAGAACAGGTCCACCGCGCCGAACTGCTCAGCCAGCTGATCCGGCTGTCTTCCTCGTCGCTGCGCATCGATGAATTGTTGGACCGCGTGGTCACGAAGTCCACTGAAGTTTTGGGCGACACCTCATTCGTCGTCCTCTCGGGCGAAGCCGGACAAATCAAACTGGAAGCGGCATTCTCGAAGGATCGCGACCGGCTCGTGAAAATGCTCATGGCGACGGTCAACCTGGGAGCTCAGTCCATCAATGCAGAGCTCCTGTCAGAGGTCCTGGTGCGCCGGCAATCCGTCGTCATTTCGAACTTGCAGCAAGCGAACCTCAGCCCCGAGGTCCGGGCCTTCGTGGATAAGCATTCGCTGGTATCGCTGCTTGCCGTGCCCATTCAAACCAAAGACGTTGTACTCGGCGCCTTCGTCTCGCTCTCGACAGAACCGAAGCCGTTCACCAACGAAGACGTCGCGACCGCTGCGGCTCTGGCGGATTTCACGGCCATCGCGCTGGAAAATGCAGGACTGTTCGCCGAATTACAGCGCTCGGCAATCACCGACCCGCTGACCGGCGTTTACAACACGCGCTTCTTCCACGAAGTCCTGGGACGGGAAACCGCGCGGGCCGACCGGTACACCACACCTCTGTCTCTGCTGATGATCGACATCGATTCGTTCAAAGTTGTGAACGATACGTTCGGGCATCTCGTCGGTAATAAGGTGCTGACGCAGATCGCAAAGGCATTGGAAAACACGGTCCGCAACACGGATCTGGTTTTCAGATGCGGCGGCGATGAATTCGGCGTTGTGCTCCCGGGTACGAATCTGGAAGGTGCAATGCACGTCGCGGAAAAAATTCTGCAAAAAGTAGGCTCGACGGACATTCTGAACTCGGTCGGTTATTCCGGACCGGTGACCGTCAGTATCGGCCTCTCGGAATATCATCGCGGAAGCCATTTCGAAACCCTCGTCGCCGAAGCCGATCAGGCTCTCTACGCTTCGAAACGCTCATCCAAAAACTGCGTCAAGGCTTACGGGCATTCATAAGCCACGAATTTAACGAATTTAACGAATTTAACGAATCAATCCGCTGGCTTACGCTTCGACTCGGATCAGAACGGGTTGTTCCGTAACGCAAGCTAAGCCCTGAATCTCGGCAAGAGCGCGGCGCATGTCTTTCTCGACTGCCGCATGCGTCATGATGACGAGAGGAACTGCACCGCCGACCGCCCGGCCCTGCTGGATGACGGACTCGATACTGATGTTGTTCTTGCCTAACACGCCGGATATCTGAGACAGCACTCCAGGCTGATCGACAACCATGAAACGCAAATAATAAAGACTGGCAACGTCATCGATGGGCTGCTGTTCCGGGGACGCCGCGGTTTGCAGGGGCGCCGCCGGCGAACTCAGGATCCCGGGATTCAGAATGCCGCGGCTGATGTCCATGATATCGGCGACGACGGCGCTGCCGGTGGGCAGCGAGCCGGCTCCTTTGCCGTACAGCATGATGTCACCGCATGCGTCGCCAACAATCTGTACCGCGTTATAAGCGCCGCCGACCTTGGCGATGGGAGACTCGTTCGGAACCATCGTCGGGTGGACGCGCACCTCAACCCGGCCCGCGTGTTGTTTGGCAATCGCAAGTAATTTGAGCCGATACCCGAACTGCTTTCCAAAATCGATATCCAAAGGACTGATGACCGTAATGCCTTCCGTAAAGATAGCGTCCGGTTCAATGGAAAGACCGAAAGCCAGATCCACCAGGATGGCCAGTTTGTGCGCAGTATCGATGCCTCCGACGTCAAACGTTGGATCGGCTTCGGCATAACCGGCGCGTTGCGCCTCTGCCAGGACATCCTCGAATGAGCGGCCTTCGTCGGTCATTTTGCTGAGAATGTAATTGGATGTGCCGTTCAGAATGCCGTAGACCGAAAGGATATGGTTCGCGGCAAGCGCTTCCTTTAATACTTTGATAACCGGAATGCCGCCGCCCACGCTGGCTTCAAATCCGACGCCGACTCCCTTTCGGCGTGCCGCACTGCGGATCTCGGAACCGTGAGCCGCCAGAAGCGCCTTGTTGGCAGTCACGATGTGTTTGCCCTGGGAAATCGCCGACAGGATCAATTCTCTGGCCGGTTCGTATCCCCCGATCAGCTCCACGACGACATCGATTGCCGGATCGTTGACCACATCGGCCGCCCGTTCGGTTAACAGGCCAGGCGGGACCTCGATTCCGCGGCTGCGCTTCAGGTCTTTAACGGCAATTTTCCGGACCTTCACCGGTATGCCGAGGCGGGATTTAATGAGTTCTGCATTGTCGCGTAGAATGCGGAAAGTCCCGGTGCCCACCGTGCCGAGGCCTATCAAGCCGACGGAAATCTCATTCTTCATCCTCTAAGTATCGCAAAGCCCAATGGAAGGAGTGAATGAATGAATCAAGCGCTGGTATTTCCCGCCTGAGTCAGGCGGGGAATACCAGCGTTACAGCCAAACCAGGGTTACATCGCATTCACTACATTCAAAACCTCTACAGGCACCACTTCGCCGGCAAAACAATGCAAACAGAATAAAGAAATCTCTGATAATTGCCGATGAAAGACCTATGGATGGTCCGAAGCTTCTCCCGCGACGGTTGGAATGGGGAGAACTGCGTTCGGTTTTTCGCCTTCCGATGATCGCGGGCGAGCCGGTGGTACCTTCTGCTCACCATGGATGGCATCAATGTGGACCCGGTCATCGATGAACTTGGCGGGGGTGGTGCTCGTCTGGTCTGCGCCAAACACTTCGACAAGTTTTCCGAGGGACAGTTGATCGGACCTGCGGTACTCGTATTGCCGGACGAAGGAATGCCTGTCGTTTACCCGATCGTGAAGTGGAAGAACTGGCCGGCGGTTGGCGTCGAGTTTCAGGAGATCGCGGACAAGGATCGGGAAATGATCCTAAGATTCCTCTTTAAGATCGAGCGGCGAATGACGCATTCCCGGCCCATCCTGGCCCTCCGGCGGAATCGCAGATAATCTCTCCGCAGCCCACCGCGCGTGCGAGCGCACGTGCTCGTCGTCGTGCGAGAAAAATCTTCTCAATTTCGGCAGAAACTCTCGAACTCCGGAATTGCCGGCAACGACCATCAGATTCCTCAACAGGCCTTTGATCTTCGCCCGCTTCATTGAAGTTCCGCGGACCATATGCTGCCATTCCGGTTCTGTCAGATCGAGCAGGCTATCGATTTCCGGCCAGAACAAACCGGGCCTGGCGTTGAACGCGGCGTTGGTCGAATGCGGCGATTTGCTGTTCCAGGGACAGACATCCTGGCAGATGTCGCAACCGAACAGATGATGGCCGATGCCTTCACGATCCTGTTCGGGAATTTCGCCACGCAGTTCGATGGTGGTGTACGCAATGCACTTCCTGCTGTCCAGAACGTACGGTTCGACGATCGCCTGTGTCGGGCAGGCATCGATGCATCGCGTGCACGTGCCGCAGCGGTCGGGCACAGGTCTATCGGCTTCGACCTCGAGATCCGACAGGATGCAGCCTAGAAACAGCCAGGATCCCGCCTTCTGATTGATGATGCACGTATTCTTTCCAAACCAGCCGATCCCCGCGTACTTGGCATAAACACGCTCGAGGAGCGGACCTGTATCGACGTACGCCTTGGTTTTTTGCGGGGACGTCTGTTCGATCCAGCCGGCGAAGTGCTGAAGCTTCTTCTTAACTTCGTCGTGATAATCCGCGCCCCAGGCATAACGCGAAACCCAGGCGCGCATCCGATCGGAGGCGGTGCGGGGTTGCGCGACGTTGTAGTTCATTGCGCAAACAATGACAGAACGCGCTCCAGGCAGAACGGAATCCGGCGTCAGCTTCGCGTCTTTTTGCCGTTCGAGATATTGCATGTCGCCGGCATAACCGTTTTCGAGCCACGTTGAATAGAACGCAGTTTCTGGAAACGGACCGATCGGCGAAATGCCGACAACGTCGAAGCCGAGCGACTTGCCTTTTGCCTTGATCTCCGCGGAAGTCAAACCTTTGCGCCTTTGAATGCCAGCATTTCTTCGACCGGTCTGGCATTGAGCACGCGATCCTTCTCGATCCAGCCGCGTTGCGCGGTGGCCACGCCATAGGGCAAGTTCAATAAATCGTCGTAATTGTGTGAATCCGTGCTGATGATGACATGCACGCCCATTTCACGCGCCTTGCGGCAATGCGTATCGTTCAGATCCAGCCGATGAAAGTTCGAATTCACTTCCAGGCATGTGCGTGTGCGTGCGGCTTCCTTCATGATGGCATCGAAATCCAGTTCGTAAGGTTCGCGGTCTCCGAGCAGTCGTCCCGTGGGATGGCCGATGACGCGGACGTAAGGATTCTGCATCGCCCGAACGACGCGCATTGTTAGTTTTTCCCGGTCCTGATTGAATCCGGAATGAACGGATGCCACCACAAAGTCGAGTTTTGCCAGGAGTTCGTCGGGGTAGTCGATCGTGCCGTCCTGCCGGATATCGGCTTCCGTACCGGCCAGCACGCGGATATCGGCGTACTTGGCGTCAAGAGCGCGGCATTCGTCGGTGTGTTTCATGAGATCGTCGTCCGAGAGGCCGCCCGCCACGCCGAGTGATTTGGAATGATCGGTAATGGCGACATATTTATATCCCCGTTTTCGCGCCGCCTCGACCATTTCCTCTGCCGTGTATTTCCCGTCACTCCAGGTGGTGTGCATGTGAAGATCACCGCGGATATCCTCCAGTTCGATGATATCGGGCAGCTGGCCCTGAGCCGCCGCTTCCATCTCACCCCAATCCTCACGCAGCACCGGCGGTATGAATGGCAAACCGAGCTTTTCGAAGATCTCTTCCTCTTCGGCGCCGCAAAGGCATTTGTCATTGGCATCGAACAGTCCGTATTCGTTCAGCTTGAGTCCCTGTTTGATGGCACGCTCACGCATGCGGATGTTATGCGCCTTCGACCCGGTGAAGTAGTGCATCGCAGCACCCCATGCCTTGACCTCGACAACCCGCAGATCGACTTGCAGATCGTCCTGCACCCGAACGGACGCCTTTGTCCCGCCCTGCGCCAGCACGGACTCGATGAAGGGCATGGAAAGAAACGCTTTCATGGTCTTCTCGACATCGGTCGATGCGGCGAGAATGTCGACGTCGTGCACGATTTCCTTCATCCGGCGGAGACTGCCGGCATACGCCACACGTTCGGCGTGCTCCCGGAGATAGCCGCAGAGTTGAGTTGCGATCGGCATCGTCCGGCCCAGCAAATAATTGCCACGGCGCCGGCGATAGACCTCGATCCCTTTCAGGATGTTCTCGATGGTCTTTTGTTTGAATCCTGGAACCCCGAGTAGCTTGTCCGTTTTACAAAGCGCATCCAGCTCTTCGATCGTCTGAATCTTGAATCGGTCGTAAATTTCTTTTGCCGTCTTGGGACCTACGCTGGGAATTTCGACGATCTTTGCCAGCCCCAGGGGAACGTCTTGCTTCAATTCCTCATGAAATTGAATCTTCCCGGTGCGGATGTACTCATCGATTTTGCTCGCGAGGTCTTCGCCAATGCCCGAAACGTTTCGCAGCGTCCCGCTCACAGCCAGCGTCTCGATATTGTCCGCCAGTCCCCCGATGTTGATCGCGGCCCTGCGGTATGCACGCACACGAAAGGGGTTTGCGCCTTGAATTTCCAGAAGATCGGCAATTTGATTAAAAATGAAAGAAACCTCAAGATTCCGCATGCCCAAATGATAACAAGGTGTGAATGAAATAGCGCCGGAGCGCGTAAGAAGAGAGCCCGGTCGTCCGGCTGGGAAAAAACCAGCGAACGTTCGAGGCCCAGAGGGCCGAAAGATTGATGCGACTGATCTTACGCCCCTCCTGGGCGCGTTATGACGGATACAAAAGTCCCGGCCTGCGGCCGGGGCCAGGTTCTAACGGCCCTCCGGGTCTATTTCATTAACAACTTCAAGACCCTGGAGAGTTGCTTGCTATGCATATCTGGCCGATTTTCTGGACGGGAAGAGGCCAACCAACAACAGGCAAGGTGGGCAGCGCGCACCACTTTTTTTTAGTAAGATGGACACGGTTTTAAACGAGGTATAGAAAGACATTGCATGAAACCGCCCCAAACAAGAGTGACGCCAGAATGAAAGGGCAGCGCGAGACTGGGGCGGTTCGCACAGCCGGCGGCACCAAAGCGTCATCTCATAACGTTGAAATTTTCCAGTGTCTGGATCACCCCGACTCCCGGCGCGATGCGTTTGGAGTGAGCCTGATCGTTCACGCCGTCCTCATTACGGTACTCGTCATCGTTCCGTTGTTCTTCACTGACTCGTTGAAGCTCAGCTACAACGTCGTTACGCTCGCTCCGCCCATGCCAAAGATAGAGCCGCTGGTTGCAACGACTTGGACTCCTGTCTCGAAGCCAAAAGAACTTCGGCTCCCTGTTCAACCGGCGGTGAGTCCGCCAATCGTGGTCGAACAGCCGCACAAACCGGACGTTCCGAAAAAACCGGACGTTCTGCCCAAAATCGAGCCGCCCGAAGCGCCGGCCCCGGCGCTGTCGAATGTGCCGCACATCGAGGCGCCTAAGGTCGCCGTTGCACCTCCAACGGCCCCGAAGCCGGAGATAAAAACCGGAGTTTTCGCGAAAGCGGAAGACACCGCCGTGACCACAAATGTTTCGCCGCGGAATGTTCAGACCGGCGGCTTTGGCGATCCGAATGGATTGCCGGCGAAGACTTCAGACCGCACTGCAAACATCGCCAGCGTTGGAGCGTTCGATCTCCCCGCCGCCTCCGGCGCAGGGAACGGCACGGGTGGAAAGTCCGGGGTTCGCGGCATCGTGGCGGATACCGGATTTGGCGCTGCCGCCGCACCATTGAGTGCGCGATCCGCGACAGGAATCGGCGACCGAGCCGTACGGCAAGGCGGGTTCGAACAGGCTCAAGCCGCATCACCCGCTGTCGCCGCAAAGAAGAATGACTCTGGTCCGCCGGATAAGCCGGCGGAAATTATTTCCAAACCACGACCGGAATACACTGAGGAAGCGCGCAAACTCCGCCTGGAAGGAGAGGTTCTGGTGCGTGTCCTGTTTAAGTCGACCGGCGAGATCTCCGTTCTTGAACTCACACGAGGCCTCGGACACGGCCTCGACGAAAATGCGATCCGCGCCGCTCAACAGATCCGGTTCAAGCCGGCGATGCGCGGAAGCCAAGCGATGGATTCAACGGCTACCGTTCACATCACGTTCCAGTTGGCGTTCTGAACGGTTGCGATGAAGAGGTGAAATGAAGCGCAGATTTTTTTCAATGCTGGCAGTTGCGGCTGCCATATCCGCCGTCACTGTCCTGACCGAATACGCGCAGACCCCGGCGGAACCCAATCCGTCGGGACTCCGTGCGGATCAGGTTGTCGATCGCATGGTTCAGCGCGAACGCGAGCTGCTGCGTTCCTTATCCACTTACACACCGCTGGTCGAAACATACATTCAGAACATGCAACCCGATCGCGAACTGGGCGCCGTACCGATAAGCGACAGATATTTTCTCGCCAAGCTCGACCTCAAGAATGGCGTCCGCGACAATTCCCTGCTTCCTGCTCCGGGGTTTGCCGCTAAAACCAAGTCGGTGCTGACATCGATCTTCTCGATTCAATTCCTGCCTCGCGGCTTCGCGAGCATGATTCTCATCGAAGACAAGAACTTCGATCGCGCTAATTACGATTTCACGTACGTCCGGCAGGAGTTTTTAGGAGAAGTCCGCTGCCTCGTGTTCGATGTGAAGCCGAAAGGCAAAGCGCAGAGAGCAAAATTCATCGGCAGGATCTGGGCTGAAGATCACGATTTCAACATTGTCCGGATCAACGGAACCTACGCACCGTCATCTGCTTCCACCAATTATTTTCATTTCGACAGCTGGCGGGAAAACCTGGCAGCAGGCTTGTGGCTGCCGACCTACGTATATACGGAAGAGTCGGACGTCCCTTACTTCATGGGGACGCGAAAGCTCCAGTTCAAAGGGCAAACACACCTCTGGGGTTATAACATCGGTCGCGGCAACCAGCAGCAGGAACTGACAGCAGTGTCGGTCGAATCGGATCGCGTTCAGGACAGCCATGACTCCGTCGAAGTACCAACGCCTGTTCAGAGTTTGCGCGCCTGGGAACGGCAGGCTGAAGACAACACGCTCGAGAGAATCGAACGCGCAGGTTTACTAGCGCCGGCGGGGCCGGTCGATCAGGTCATGCAGACCGTGCTTAACAATCTGGAAGTCACAAATAATCTGGAAATCGAACCCGGGGTTCGCGCGCGCGTTTTGCTGACCATGCCGCTGGAGTCCTTTACCGTCGGTCATACGGTTGTGCTGAGCCGGGGACTGATCGACGTTCTGCCGGACGAAGCCAGCCTGGCGACCATATTGGCCCATGAGCTCGCGCACATCGCACTGGGACACCAGATCGATACGAAGTATTCCTTCAATGACCGCCTGCTGTTCGAGGATACAGAAACATTCAAGTGGCTCTCCCTGAAGCGTGATGAGAAAGAAGAAGCCGAAGCGGACAGCAAAGCGGCCGAGTTCATGAAAGCGTCACCCTACAAGGATAAGCTCGGCAACGCCGGCCTTTTTCTGCAGGCACTCGCAGTGCGCGCTCCAAAGCTGCCGAATCTCCTGGAGCCGCACCTCGGAAATTTCATTGCGCACGGAAGAAAAGTCCAGCGAATGACAGAGCTGATGGCCGTGGCCCCGGCGTTGGAGATGAAAAAAACGGAACAGATCGCCGCACTGCCGTTGGGCAGCCGTCTTCACGTGGACTCGTGGGACAATCACGTCGAACTGATTTCAACGAAATCCCCGGCGCCGCAGTTCGCGCGCGAAAAGATTCCGTTCGAGGTCGCTCCCGTACTGCTTTACCTGAAGCGGCAAAACGGCGTCGCACCGGCGAGTCAGGCTCTGACCAAGTGATTACGACTGCAGGCGCGGTCTATGACCGCGCTTCCGGGTGGAGCGCGCACTGCGGGTCCGCTTGCGGATAGCCCGGATCGATTTCTGTAGAGCGCGCTGCAGCGTGATTTTCGCCTTCGGCTTGGACCAGGCCTTCAACATCCGGGCAAAGGCCTTCTCCCGCCGGGAGCCTTTGGAGGTCGGTTGCATGAGAGTGCCCTGGACGTAGGTTTCGAAAACACCGGGATGAATGTAGCACTTCCTGCAGACGGCGACCGTGTTCCCCAGTTTTTGCGAAACCATCTCCACGACTCGCGAGAGGTTCCGCTTCGCTTCTCTCTGCGTCCGAAACGCTTCACATGACGCCAGCGCTTCAATCGCCATCACGGTTCCAGCCCAGGTCCTGAAGTCTTTCGCCGTGAAATCATCGCCGGCGATTTCACGCAGATATCCATTGACGTCGGTTGATGAAATCGAATGCTGTTCGCCCGCTTCATCGAGATACTGAAACAGTTCATACCCTGGCAGATCGCGGCACCTGCGAACGATTCTGGCGAGATGCGGCTCGTCAATGCTGATAGCGTGGCGCTTGCCGCTCTTTCCGCGGAAGTAAAAGTGCACCTTAGAGCCTCGGATATCGACGTGATGGTCGCGTAACGTCGTGAGACCAAAAGAGTCATTCTGCTTCCGGTACTCCTCATTGCCCACACGAATGAGAGTCATCTTCAGGAGGCGAATGATGGTGGCGAGCACTTTCTCCTTCGGCAGACCTTGCCGCGCAAGGTCGCGTTTCACGCGGCGGCGAATTCTGGGCAGCACCTTCGCGAAATCGGCCATTCGATCGAATTTCGTTTCGTCCCGCACCTGCCGCCAGCGCGGATGGTAGCGGTATTGCTTGCGTTTGCGGGCATCACGGCCGACTGCCTGCAGATGCCCTTCCTCGCTTGGACAGATCCATACCTCGGTCCAGGCGGGAGGAATAGCCAGGGATCGAATTCTGGCCAGCGTGGTCCGATCGCGCAACACGCGGCCTTTCGGGGAGATGTAGCGAAAGGCCTTTCCCGTGCCAATGCGGCGGATTCCAGGCACCTGGTCCGTCACATAGCGAAGACCTGCGATTTTGGCGGAAACTACCGGGTTGATGGCGGGATTTCCCACACTTACTTGGACGGTACGTCTAACCGATTAGGGATTCGTTTGCAACAAACGGGGGGAATATGGAAACACTTCTTACGGTCGCAATCATTTTGACGACTCTCGCGATCATCGTGCAGGCCGGCATTCTCGTCAGCATGTATCTGATGTCGCGCCGCCTCACCGACAAAGCCGATACTCTGATGACCGAAAGCCAAAAACTGATGGCGCCGCTGGAAACGATTACGAACAATCTGAAGACCGTCTCGACCGATCTGGCCGAAAGCGGCAAGCTGGCGCGCGACGAGATGGTCCACGTCCAGCAGTTCCTCGGCGAGACGCAGCAGAATATTCGGGAACAGATTGTCGAAATCCGCAGCATGGTCCTCGATACCGTGGACGAGGCTCGTACGGTGGTCATGCGGCCGGTCCGCGAGTATTCGGCCATCGCGTCCGCGGTCGCCGCAGGCGTGCGCACCTTTTTCTCCGGCCGGAAAAAAGAACCGGTCGTTGAAGTGGTCGAAACCGAAATCATCATCACCGATAATCAGCCGGCTGCTTAACTGGCCCACGCCATCCAAAGCCCTCTTTCTCCGTTTGGGAGGAGAGGGCTGAATCCTGTCCTTCCCGCGATCATGAACCGCATGTTATATTTTCGGTTCTTGTCTATCGCGGGCCGTTAGCTCAATTGGCAGAGCAACTGACTCTTAATCAGTAGGTTGAAGGTTCGATTCCTTCACGGCTCATCAAATCAATAACTTACCGACAAGCAACGACCCAGGCACTGCTGATCGAAAATCAGTAGGTAGGCATCGCGGCTCGATCTTGTTCTTCAACGTGTTACGTTTCCCGTTGTCTTGCAGTTTCCCTTTATTCCCTATTGCCGCTCTCATTGCCGCTCTCATTGCCGTTTTTCACAGACAACTGAGCGGTTATCCTCGCGGGCGTCGACTTCTATTAGCCTGAAGTTCGCGAGATGGCCGCACAGATTCCCTGGTCCGAAATCGACAATCGCAGGACGTTGTGTTCAACCGCCAGGGCGAATTGTTCTTCGTTCCGGTCCGCAAGGAGGTCCGTGCCGAATTTGTGCTGAAGTGAAGAGCGAGCCCATGCGCAAAACGCCGAGAAACAAGCCGCACTGGGTTCAGGAGCTCTATCGCGACGGCGGTGAAACGGGTTATGTCTCTCGCAACAAGGTCCTATCTCAGGCCGATACAACACGGCAATGGAGACGAACCCGGAGTGAATGAGAAAACAATCCTGGTGAGTCATGGTCCGGAACACGAATGTCTATGCCCGTGGGGCGGTGCGACATGCAGATCATCCACAATCGGGCTGGAGGATTGGCATCGCGTCATCATGAACGCGGAGTTCACAAGCTTAGCAGTGGCGTTTCTCGACTAATCTCTATATCAGCCCCACCCGCTTCAACTGCCCTCGATGTGGCGCGTCACTTCTGCTCCGCATCGCGAGCAAAACCCTTGCAGAATCAGATCGCCGCCTTCTATGGCACCGCGGAAGTCGACTATCGTCGTGCCAGCAGCACACTTCCCGCACCAAACATTCGCCAGCAACCTTCGGCGGAACTCCTCAGGTATTCCCTCCCAGAAGCGCTTCGCCTGGTGAGTAAAGCGTCGCGAAGGCGCGTCGCTGGCTGCAATTCGCCTCAGTTTCGATCGTGGTCGATTCTCCATCGTTCAATCTCAAACGTGAGTTTCTCGTACTCTGCAGCCAACACACTCCAAGACGTCGAGTTTGTTGGGGTCGATCACCTTGACCTCGGCCTCATTGCAAACGAATGTTGTAATGCGGAGATTGGTCAGCGGCGTGCGTAACTTCACGTAGTTTGGCCCAAACTTCCTTGAGGCGCACCATTCCTCCAATGAATAACCGGAATAGAGGAGCCGCGTGATCGACGGCTTCAGTTCGAGGCCGGCAGTCTCACAAAGTTTCCCGAGCACGAAGCTCCGGTCTTTAAAGTATCCGGTCTCGGTCCTTGACACATTACAGTGCGCTCCATTGAAGGACGTGACCGAATCTTCCAAGTTCCGAGAGTGAACCGTCATCAGTCGCGAACGCGTATCCGGGCTCGTCAATCTTTGTAGCGTGAAGACTCTTGCTTTCTGGACACCTCGATAAAGAACCGCTTCGCCGCGATCGATGAGAGGCTGGGATTCCAGTGCAGCGATCAGATAGCTTCCATGCTGCATGGCGATCAGACTTTCGCCCGTCGAGAGATTCAGACCTCGGTGACGGTAGACTCCGAGCGGCGCCGTCACATCCGCCGGACTTGCGCCACCATTTGACAGAAACAATTGATCGACCGAGCCCCCTCTGGCTCTGTTCCAAAAGTCGAAAAGAAGTTTCACCTCCGGGCCGTCCTTCCACAAACTGCCAAACCAGAAGTGTCGCCGCACATTCTCACGCGAGTTGAAGATTTCGGGAATGATCCAGGAGTACTGGAAGTAGTAATCCCTTTCAGGCGGGGTGTGCGGAGTGTAAGCGAGTTCACCGGCAGCCGCGAGCCACGGCACGAATTGCCCCTCGGTCACCGTAGATGTTGAGAACCTTCGCCGCAGCATGCAATTCCGCTCCTTCACTCCCTCGATAACAATGCCTTGGCGTATGAGAGTGCAGAACCTGTCCGCGTCTGCCACGCCCTGCGCAGGTTACTTCAGGTCAGGTAATTTCTCGCGGGCGATGCGCAACCTTATAGATCGTCCCAATCCCGGAGTTCTCTCGATCAGTCCCTTGGACTCCAGCGTGAGCACCATTTGATGCACCGATGGCGGCGTAACCGCAAAATATCGTTCCATGTCCGCTTCCGCCGGCGCTCGCCCGTTGAGTTTCGTGTAGTAAAAAATAAAAGACAGGTACTGGCCTTGTTTGTCGGTGAACCGTGTTTCCATCGTTGCTTGCCATTGTAAGCGACGACTGACGCAACGCGGAGCGCTTCAATCGAGAATGTGGGGCGCAATGTCTTTACTGCCAAGACGCGCCTGCGCTCCAGCGAAGATTGAACGGTTTGTCGTTCTGAATCGCCAGGACGATCGGGAGCAGAAAAGTCTTGATATGAGCGACCACGTCTCCGAGCGTCTCTTCACTCTTCAAGCCGCTCTTCCGTAAGAAGGCCGTCCATTGCGTTCGTTTTGTAGGGGCGTCACAGAACTCGGGACTAAAAGAGAACGGAGTTCCTCGAGGAAATGCGGTCGCTCGCCGCTGGAACGTCGCTTGGATCGCAGCCATCAACGTAGAACCCTCAAAATCAAACCGACGCGACAATTCCCACAGATCGTAAAAATCCTTCATCCGACTGTTCACCATGCCCAGCTTCACCATTGCCTCGAACTTCTCCGCGACCACTGTCTCTCGTGGATACGCGCGGAGCCTGGGAGCGGGAAAGTTCAGCATGGTCGGATACTCGACTTCAATGGGAGCGGGCGTGATGACGTCGCCAAAACCGATGTCGATCTGTACGGAAATGCGGGCCACCCCGAGCCGTGCCTGCAGTAAGATGCGGACACCTTCATAGTCCTCCTCGTCTTTGATTCTTTCGGCCGCGACTGTTTTGGCCATGAAGTTCAAGCCGTCATCCTCGACTGTCTGTTCGCAGATCTCGGAGAAAAGCTTTCGGTACTTGTCGAGTGACGCGTCTCCGTGCCCCAGCAGATCAAGGTCCCGAGTCGGGCGATTAGGGTGCTCCGTCCACAGGTCAAAGAGCAAAGCACCTTTCAGTACGAACCCCTCGCGATGAGGTGACACACTCAAGCGGTAAAGCAATCGCTCCAACGAGTATTTTGTTAGCAGTAGTCCGAAATCCTGGTTCCTCTGTTGAGCAAGGTTGAGCAAGCGTTGGCGAACGGAGGCTGGAATGTTTGCAGGTTTGCCCTTGGTCAACGTACGGACTCCAGATAGGGCTGCATCACGCGCGAGACGCGGCAAACCTTAGCTGCTTCCCAAAGGTCATCCATAGTTGCTTTGCGTTTCCGGAGGCAATCTCGTAGCGCCTCAATAGCGACATCAAGGCCGATCTTATTTCGATACTTGAAGCAATCCGCCACCGTCTTAGCAGGACTGAAGATTTGGACCGGCACGCCTTCGATCTTATGTGTGCCAACTCCATGCTGGATAGAGTTCTTGGAAAATCGAACGATACGGAGGGGTGGCTGATCTGTGCTTGGACGGCGCGCTTTCCTATCGATGGCGATCCAGACTTCAAAAGGCGCCTGCGTTGTCAGATCATGGAATCGAAGCGCCGAGAGCAGGCAGATAATGCCTTTCGGCACTCGTTTGGCGGCCACCGCAAGACTATGGTGCGTCGTTGCCTGTGCGGAGGCGGCCACATAGAGGCCACGCCCGACGCGCATAATGAGTCCTTCTTCGGTTGCCAGCCGAAGGTATTGGCGAGGTATTTTGTGGGCGTCCAGATCTCGGGGTCTCAGAACTCCCGCTCGGCGCGCCATTTTCGCAATAGAATTCGTTTTGGACATCGAGCGCGATTCTACAAAACGTCGGCTATTAATGACAAGTGGCGACATTTCGTAAACCGCGTATCGAGAGAAATGGCGGATGCCTTCGATTAGCGGGCTAATGCACGTATGGCAGCGGGACGCCGACTGCCGGTTTGGACCCTGAACGGAGGTACACGTATCGACTCTGCTGCCTAAACAACGAGTGTCGCGACCCAGATGGGAATGAGCCTGTCCTGACCAAAGGGAAGTCCGAAATCGGGATGAGCCTGGACTTGAAGAATGAATTTTCCGTTTCTCCGGGTGTGCTGAAGCGTGCCTTTTGGCGGCCTTCGAAGCGGAAGACCGCACAACACGAAGGGACGCGAGGAAAAGATCAGGCCCTGTGAACCGTCTTCTTCCTTGCGGCAAAGTACCCTCAATTTGCCTCAATCTCTTCCGAACGACAGGTATCATTAGACGCCATCGATGTGGCGCGCATCATTGCCGCGCGATTGCCGTTTTTGGTTGGAAAACGGCGGAAAAGTACGGAAGACTTAGAACGCAAGTTATTGAAGTTATTCAGACGACGAGTCCGGCGGGAAACTCTTAATCAGTAGGTTGAAGGTTCGATTCCTTCACGGCTATTACAGTAGTTTCAAGGGATTAGGGCCACACTTTACGGTGGCCCGTTCTGATTTCTGCGAAAGACAGTTGCTTTGACAGTAACCCGCTCGATTTTGCCGCGATATTAGAAAGCAATTTAATCCCCGGTTGTCGCGGTATTTCCGCGCTCATATTCATCTGTCGCTTTTTCAAACTGCTTAAATTCAGGACTGTCGAGAACTTCTAATATCCTTTCCACGGGTACCACAATTGCGATTCCGGTGTTGATGCCGGTCTTATCAGATTCATCAGCGACATCTAAAGCGTCAATGTCACCGGCACCCGCATCAAAGTGCCCATGAATTAATCCGATCCAGTGAAACATGATCGATCCGGACGAATTGTCCGCTACCGTGGAGTCGCCACGGATCACAATAGACAAAGACGGGCTAACCACTAATGCCACCTATCGAACGTCCCTCTATCAGGTATGCGTCAATGTACCCGTACCGCTCCGTGAACACTTTCTCTTCGGGCATCGCTGCGATGTTGCCAGCCCTGACGATAGGTATATTTTTGCGTTTTCCTTCGTGCGGATGAAACAATCCAGTGATACAGACCTCGTCGCCTACGCCGATGGCAAACCGCTCCCTGACTGAAGCTGTTGCAGCCATGTCCGTCTTAATTGAAAGGGAATCGACACCATCCGGGACCCCGCCTGCATGAATTGCTACATCCACCGTCGAATCGGTCGGATGGACGCGCCAACCGTTCACATGAGTCCTACAAAACCGAATTTGACCGTCCTTCGTATTGAGACGCAAATACAGATCGTCAATACCACTTCGGCACTCGCGAGAAGTGACCCACCTATGCTCGCCAAGACTGAGCCAGCTGCGAGAAAACTGAACTGAATCTCTCCTTCTATTGATCGTGTGGCGATCATGGGTCGAGAA
>CAVTWA010000032.1:0-81095 GCA_963738025.1 uncultured Acidobacteriota bacterium
CCCAAGGCTGAACTCCGGAGATCCCATCGTGCAGATCGCCAAAAAGAATTACATCCGTAAGGTTCTCGATGCCTATCGTCGAACGCATGGAACCACCGGCGCTGTCCGTCCCAATGATCGTCTACTTGCGGCTGCTCTTTATGATCGTGCCGATCCTGCGTCAACCGTCTAAAATGCGCTCCCGCTGTCGGCTTTACGCCGGACTTCCGTCTTCCCGACGCCGTTCCGCTCCAGCCCATCCGGTCTCTTCATTACCTGCTTCCTGTCATCAACGCAGTGCTCTACTTCTGCATCAGCCAAGATTACTTCCGCTACCTTCAGTTCCGCATCGATCGAGTCCAGAAGAACCACTCCACGTCCTGAGCCGATCTACCCTCCTGCACCAGCGCGCCTGCGGCGCGGATGATACTGATGATCTCCTCAATCTCTAAGCGCTGTCTAAAATCGCGTTCTTCGAGTGGGTCGCTTTAACGAAGCGATACTGGGTCATTCTTGGCGAGCGCCAATAGGCGCCAGTCCCTGCTTCTCGCGAATTCGCTCGCGGGCGTCAGCTCACAGGACTCCTACGGGCATGCAAGTTGACGAATTCATCACCTGGTATTGCTCAGAACCTCGGCTATCTTTCAGTCGCATCCCTTGCCACTTAAAGACCAGATTCGGGCAATACTCACAGTGCTTGGCACGAGTGAAAACAGGGATTAATGTGAGACTGTCGCCTGCGAATGGAGTTCAATTTCCCAGGCGCCGACTTCGGGGACCTTATGGGCACTCCTTACGACTATCCGTCCACGTGACGACTTTCGGCAGAGTAATCGCGCAGCGAGCTCATCAGATCGCCCCACCAGAGACCGATCATCCCAATGAAGGAGGATGTTTCGAGGTCATGACGAACGGGGTGATCAGCCCGGATTCTGCTCCAGCCTCGATGCGTCACGGTAACGAGGGTGCCACTAGAGTTTCTCTGGAAGGTCACTTCGACTTCCGTTTTCTCGCCCGCAGAGAAGTTGGCGCCGCGCCAGTCAAAGGCCAAGCGTGAGGGCGGTTTCCAAAGAGTGATTTTTCCTATTTCGAAGACTCTCGGCTCGGAGCCGCTCTCGAACGACTCAAATACGAGGCCGCCCTCACGAGGCTCGATCTGAATGCTTCCAGGGCTCCTGCCCGCCATTCGGTATTTCAGGCCGCGACGCCACCAGAGATCAATCTCCTCTGTAAAGATCCTAAAGGCCACCTCTGGTGGCACTCCAACGACTACCGATACGCGTGCTTGATCACCGGGGATTGGCTGGTTGTCGGTGGTCATATTCTCCGCTTTTTAGGCACGCGTTCCGTGTGTGCTTTGAAAGCCTCCAACTGATCAGCCCAAAAACTTTCAATCTCGTCGACCCAGTCGCGAAGTTGCTTAAACGGCTTTCGCCGGAGCTGCAGCAGTCGAGAGCGCGCATCATCCTCAATCATTTCCTCCTCGATGAGGCGGGACATTCGCAAGACTCGCAAGTGGCGGCTCATCGCAGGACGGCTTATATCCAGCACATCCGCTACTTCGCTGGGACGTAGGGGACGCTCGCGCAGCAACTCGACGATGGCGCGGCGTGTGGGGTCTGCCAGAGCCGTCAAAGTCTGGTCAAGATCAGTTCGCACGGCCGGCCCTTGCATCTCGAACACGATGCATGAAGCCCCATTGATGCCCTTCAGGATCTTCAGCCCGGTAAGTGCGGTGGCTCGGATATTCCTCGCCATACTCTTGCGTGGCCGGTTCTTCCACAATTTTCGCGCCTGCAGCCCGCGCTCTTTCACAGTGTTCATCGATCGCATCCACCCACACGGAGAGCGTCTGTGTATTGGCGCCATCAAGAGCGCGAGGACTCTTGCATGGCATCGGCCGCGGACGCGTCGACTTGCCGCCAGTGGTGGCAACCATAATTACTCCTTCGCCGAAGGTAAGCTCCGAGTGTTCGATGCGCCCGCCGTCTCCTTCAATTTTCAGCCGTACCTCAAAACCAAACGCTTCGCACAACCAGTCGATCGCTTTCGCCGCGTCATCGTAAAAGACTGCCGCCGTGATCCTCGGCCAACCTTGTGGTGGTTTATTCATCGTGCCAATCCTCCAGTAAATATAGTTATATACACACGCAATAGTTATCATAATACGAAACTATATTCAAGCTCCTGACCGTCACTTGAATGTGAATTTAAGCGATGTTAAGGCAAAGAAGCCTTTGGCGTCAGGGATCACTTTCTTGAAGCAAGAAATATCGCAAACACGTCACGTGTGAAATCGGCCACGGCGCCGGCCGCGCGGGCGCTCAGCGCGTTCCGTTGTTCAAGCTACGGGCGCCCTTCGACCATTACGGTCGTAGCGCGCAGAGAACGCGGGCGGAGGTGGAGGCCGATCGCCATTACGGTGACGCCAGGTTGCACCGCCTTCCGGCTCGGATCGAATCTGGTGTGGTTGTCCAGGAGAACCGTCGTTCGAGCGCGGACCCGATCCTGTTTGACGAGAATTCGGTCCGCTCGCACTTCGACGACCGTGCCCTCGGCTTTGGCGACATTCGCTTCCACCGTTTCGGCGGTGAGGAGGCGGCCGGGATAGCTTACCGTGCAGCGGATACCCAACTCGTCGCCGAGGCGGAGCGCGTTGGTGTCGTGGAATGTTTCGCCGCGCCAGATTTCAGTATTGGCTGGGATTCGGGCGATGCAACCACCCTTATCGTTCTTCAATGTTAGTGAGTCTTTCGCGATCGCAATCAGGCGCCCGGCGCATACCGTGATCTCGACAATGCGATGCGGTTCCATGACCGCGCCGTCGTTCTCTTCCACCGCGGCTACTATCGATGCGACTACCGAACCATCGGGTTCGCGCGTGCAACGGGTATAGATCTCATCACCCACGACGAACTGCTGGAGGCTATCAAGATCCTTTCCACGACGCCAGATCTCGGCGCCGGGAGCGAGGCGCACAATAGTGATCTTGTCGTTAAATTTCAGCGTCAGGGAATCGGGCTGGATAGAGACCACCCACCCGCCGAGGCACTGATCCGGGCGAATCTCGGATTGCGCTGCGAGACGGCCTGCAAAAGTCAGGAGGAAGCAGACAGCGAGAAGCGTTTGCACGCTCCCGATCTTATCATTCCATCGCTCGGGCGCTATGGACCGGATTTTCACTGGTTCCAGTTCTCCTCACTACGTCCATTACTTCTAAGGACCCTGAAGTCGCAACAGGTACCTGGCATCCGGTGTTCGCACCTTGACGTCTGCCGGAGGCGTCCAGACTGATCAAAACGGAGACTATCGACTGACTTCGGTTTTTCCACCCGGGCGCTACTATCTACAGGTCACATTGATTCCTAATCCCGACGCGAATCGTATCCAGCGCAGGCGGCCGACGTCCTGCTGCTATCCGGGAGTTTTGGACTTGTCGACTGCTGAGCCAATCGATGTACGTCCCGGCCCTGGAGTTGAGTGCGCTTGACTTTGTGATCCGGACTGAACCCTCGTTCGGTATTCGAGGCCGCCTGGTCGTCGGTACGACGGGATGCCCTCCAGGCGCTGCGGCTCGTGTAGACGATGCACTCCGTCGTCTGTTCGAAAAGCATCGATCGGCGATCACCGCCGCTGCCGACGTCGATGGATCTCTGTCGGGAGCTGCAGGCCGTTACCCCGGATTCGTTCCAATACCTGCTGCACGATCTCTTCGAAAAGAACACCTTCTTGGGAGCTCAAGACCAGGCTACGGCACCAGACCAACGCTGGCGCCTGGCAGGTGACGCTCGACGTGCAGGCGCGCAAGGTGGTGGTCGACGAAGCAGGTGTCGAAACTGAGGTGCCCATGGATGACTGGATGGAGATCGGAATCTTTGTTGAGGGCCAGGGCGAACCACACCTGCAGACGCACCCCGTCCGCGCCGGAAAACAAACGATCACGGTGCCGGTGCCGCAGAAGCCCGCGCCGGCATCGAGCCGCGCCACCTCCTGAGTGACTTGGGGGAAGAGGGCGACGATATCAAGGCGGTGAAGATCGGGGCTGAGGCGACATGACAAGGGCATGCTGGTGCCACGCGCCATGGCCGCATACACCCCGTATGAATAGCCGGACTAAGCCAGCAGTCCCGTGATGCCGCTGTGCTTCGCACTGGCGCATATGGTAATTAGGGCCTTGAAGGAGCTTGTATGAAGGGACTTTTTGCAGCCGCGCTTACCTTGGCCATCGTTGCACCTCTTTGGAGTCAGACGGCGGCACCGCTGGCATTCGAAGTCGCGTCGATCAAGCAGGAGGATATTAAGCTGGCGAATGGAATTACTGGAGGAGTTTGCCATGGCAGCGATGCCCCAGGCCCCCAGGTCGGGATACCGGGAATGTCGGTGGCTTTAGGACGGTGCCGTTACGTTGGTACGAATCTGTTATTTCTAATCAATAACGCATATGGCGGCATCGCGGGCGATCGTATCATCGGCGGACCCGATTGGATTCGTTCACTTCCATTCTCCATCGACGCGAAAGCGGAAGAAGGATCCACACCTACACGCGTACAACTGATGGAGATGATGCGGACTCTTCTCGAGGATCGCTTCAAACTGAAGTATCACCGCGAGATGAAGGAAGTTCCGGGATACTCACTTGTCATCGGTAAGAGCGGGATCAAGTTGAAGGAATCCGCGGAAGGAACCAGAAGCGGCATAATGGGCTTACGAAGCAACATCAGCGGCTCGATGCCAATGCCGATTTTGGCAAATTTATTGTCCCGTGCAGTCGGGGGACCGGTCACAGACAGCACAGGTCTCACTGCGAAGTACGATATCGATCTCAAATGGAGTCCCGACGACGCCGCCACTACGGCCGCAACCACGGCAACAACTCCCCAGGATCCTGCCGGGCCTTCCATATTCACCGCAGTTCAGGAACTTGGCCTACGCCTGGAGCCGAAAAAGAGCTCGATCGAGGTGTTCGTTATCGATTCGATTGAAAGGCCCGGTCCGAATTGAACGCCGCTGTTTCTTTATTCGGCCGATTCGGCATCGGAATGACAGTGTTCGTCTATCAAATGGCAGCACTCTCATTCAGAAGTCGGCGAGAGGCTTTTTGCCGGTGACGGTGATCCAGGCAGTGGCTTCCTTCAGGTTGACCTGAAGTTCGGAAAAGCCAGCGTTGGTGAGAACTTCGCGATGCTCCGCGGCGGTCAACAGCTGCAAGCCGATTTTTGCGGATTGCTGTTCGAGGAGGCGGGCGATCGGCGCATTCGCACCCTTGTAGACTTCGGCGATCAGGATGAGCGTGCCGCCGGGCTTGATGACGCGGAAGACCTCGCGCAGGTCGTTGGGCAAGTCGGGCCACCAGAAGTGTGTTTCGACGGCGGTGACGAGGTCGAAAATGTTGTCTGGAAACGGCAACTGCGACACAGCGCCTTGGCGGATTTCGACACGACCAGCGTCGATCCACTTCGCATTCAATTTGGACGATTGTTCGACGCTTGTTTCCGAGTAGTCCACGCCAACGACTTTCCCTTGAGTAGCGCTCGCCGCCAACTTCGAGATCGTCCGGCCGCCGCCGCAGCCGATGTCGAGGATTGTATCGTGGGATTGGATCGAGACATGGCCCAAGCCCCAGTCGGTCAGCTTCGAGTGGCTTTTGTTCATGCGCCAAAGATTGAGGCGGCCTAGCAATCCCGAAGGCTGGCTGCACTGATTGATGGGCACGTTCCTGGCTGGCACGACGACTCGCTCCTTCAGAACAGTTTAGTCCAGGCAGACCGGGAAATATCCGTTTGGGAGGCCGCGCCCGTGAGAATCGTTGTGACGATTTGGGGTTTCTCGCATCGATATCGCCAACAAAGGACCGTTTCGCTTGTTCCCGATCACTCTGCCGAAGTAGGTACTCCACTCTGTCCCGCATAAACAAACAGCACGTTCCGGAGGGACTCCGAAACGTGCTGAAGTTTTCTTTCCTGAAGAACCGTTAGTGTCTCAGCTGCGTCGAGATGTCACCCGTTTCGTAGACTTCGCAATACGCACGCTCCGGCACAAGTCCGCCGTCGGGGGCTCCGTTGAGCCGCAGCGTTCGCGGCGGCTCCACCCACGGTTCCACGAACACATCTGGGTCGTCGACGGTGATTTCGTAAAGGATTTCATTGCCCTTACGCGTGAATTTCTCCACGATGTGCATGTTTTCGGAATGGAAGAGGCCTCCTCGTCCCAACCACGTCGAATCGACAAACGAGATGGAGTCGAGCACCAGCGTGTCGCCTTCCCAGTGCCCCACGGTATATCCCATGTAGGTGGCCTCGATCGCCTTCTTTGGGTCGTGCTTGCGGTCGTCGGTTGGAATCACGCGAAATTCCCTGTTTCCGCCTCCGTAATCGCTCGTCGTATACAGCATGGTGATGTCGTTCGCCGTCTGGAAGATGCGGCGTGGCGTGCCCTCCCGCGGAAGCCCCATCGGCTGGCACGTCATGATCGGATCGTACTTGTTCGTCCACTGATCGAGTTCCTGAACCTTGTCCCAGAACTGGGGTTTGTAATTGGGACGACTCGGCCCGAACCGCGAGGGCGAGATAAACTCATAATCCACCCAGAAGTTGTCCATCGGCTCGGTGCATTTGTCCTGGATTGGGGTGCATCGGCGGCTTCCACCGCCCGTGATTAGAAGAGGGGCGGCCCCCCAGACTCCTGTCAGGTCCGGCTTACCATTGGCCAGCCGCGGCGTGACGACGTCTGCAGTCTGCGTCGCCGGCGCTGCGGGGGATGGCAGAGTCCAGTTGGGAGGCTGATTCGTCGGCTTGATCGCCGCCTTGACGCTTGCCGGAACCGGCATCACGACATACATCTGTCCGGTTTCCGTCAGCGTCGACGTAATGTCGCGGACGACGGTGCCGTTCTTCTTCTCCGTCATCTTGCCGGCGTAAAACGCCTCGGCCGGGTTAAGCGGATTGTTCCAATCTTTATAATCGCTGTAAGTGAACTCGTAAGTGTTCGCGCCATTTTTCACCACGACGCGTTCGGCCATGAATTTTGCGTCGAGTGTGGCGGTCGCAGTTGCATTGGGGACGCCCGGGATCGGGAACGTCAACACCGGCTTGTTGCTTTCCCATGCGACGGACGTTTTACCTGCCGTCATGACATCGGCTGGTACGTCTGTGCCGGGCCTGGGCGCCATTTTAGGGGCGCTTTCAGTGCCGGCGAATGCGGCCTTGAATGCGCCTTGCGGGCTTGCCCACAGGCGAATCATCCTCTCCTCAACGGTTGCCGGCATCGGAGTGGCTTTGCCTTTGCCCGCGACGAGTTCGGCGCCGGGAATGTCTTCGTTCCAGGCATACGCTCCACTGAGGACTTCGACATTGGAGCAACTCTGGCCATTGGGCCGAGTGCCGGTGATCTGGATCCGCTCACCCGACGTCTGGTAGCTGATGCTGGTTCGATACTTCGTCATATTGCAGGGCTGCCCGTCCACTTGCATGGTGCCCTTGCCCTGGTATTCGAGCGACATGATCAGATCCTGTTCCAGGTTGCTCCGCAGAATGCCCATGTACCAGCCCCAGTTGAACAGGACTGACTTCAGGTCCTTTGCGCCGGGTGCAGGGGTGTACAGCGCAGCGCCGCCTCGGCCCCCGCGACCGCCGCCTTGCCCGCCTCCGCCGCCCGCACCGGCCCCACGACCAGCTTGAGCCGGCACTGCCTCAGGTGCAGCACCGCGTGCTTGTGCACTGGCCGGGGACGGCGCGCTGATCATCAGAGCGACTGCTATCGCGACACCTGTCCCTGCGAAGCGCAAGCGCGGCAGCGCGAAGCCGGAATGCGCGTAGCGCGAGCGCGGCAGCGCGAAGCCGGAATGAAAGATATTTCGTAGACGCGAAGCGCAAGCCCGATAGGGCGCAGCCTCAAGTCGCGAAGCGCAAGCCCGATAGGGCGCAGCCTCAAGTAATGTCATGATGATTCTCCTTCTTGTTTAGTCGTTCGGGTTACCGGCGGAAATCTGGATCACGCGTCCATCCGGCATGACGACGGTTTTGAGGAAGCCCAACGGACTGCCGTCCTTCGCAGGAAGGAATTTCACCGTGATCTTGTCACCGTTGTGCAGGGCGTTCGGTCCGGTTTTGCCGATCCCGCGCTGTGCAAGAGCTGTGGCCGAGCCAAGTGTCAGCACCCAATTGGTGGTCGAGCCATCCGGGTTCTTGACCGCAACCGTCAAAGAACCATGGGGATTGACGAACTTCACGCTGTCGACCGCCCCCGAAAGTTCCATATCTTTCTTCATGTCGTACACACCCGCGAGCGAATGATGAGCCAGCAAGGAGCCGGCCGTCATGAACCCACTCAACACAACCCAAACTAGAGTTCGCTTAATCATTTGTGCGCCTCCGAAAGCACTTTAGAATTTGAAAGGCTGGCGACGAACTATAACACCGGGCGGGCCAAAAAGGGAATTCGGGGCCGTTCACCACTTGCACCGAATTCGTATTCACGATTTGATGAATGGCCGCCATCAAGCTGACTTGACTCTTGCGCTCGAATGCTTTGTTCCCGTTAAGATCTCATAAAGGACTGCGCCGAACGCGAAGATGTCTGATGGAGCGTTAACCTCCTGTCCTTCAAGCTGCTCCGGCGACATGTACTGCAGTGTTCCCAGAATTGTACTTCTCGCAGTGAGATCGGTAGACCCGACGGCGGTTGGCATGATGGAGAGTGATTGGATCGGGTCTCGCGACTGCTGAAACTTCGCCAAACCGAAATCGAGCAGCTTTGGTCCGGTTTTCGTGAGGATGATGTGGCCGGGCTAGACCGATGGGTTTCGTTATAGCGACATATCAGTTCATTCGACAGGCAGGAATGCCTGCGAGGGCGAAACACGGAGAGAGTCTCTCACTTCTTCCGGAGTGTCGCGGTCCAGTTGATAACTGCGGTGATTGGAGTGGAACCTCCAGCACCAGGAGCGTTCGAACCGGCCGCAACGACAAACCGTTGGCCATCAGCGGAGACGGCATAGCGGTGCGCTAAAGGCGGGACTTCTGGCATCAACGTGGTTTGGAAGAGTTCCGTTGACTGGCCGGCCTGGAAAGTGGGATCGCCCTTCACAGAAACGGCCATGATTTTGCTATCCAGAGCGAGATAGTACAGCTCGCGGCCGTCACGCTTCCAGATCGGCTCGGTTCCGCCTTGCGCCGTGATTTGCCATTTGCCCTGGTGAAGATCCGGGAAAGACTGCACGACGATTTGAGGGGAGCCGGATTCGTTCGTGGTGTAGGCGATGTACCGGCCATCGGGCGAAACTCTTGCCTGACTGTTAAAAAATCCGTTCTGCAGCAACAATGACGGTTTCTTGTCGGGCATTGAAAGAAACCAGAGGTCGCTAACCCCCAGCGCGTTGATCTTGACCCGTCCAAAGACGATGCCCGCTGTTGGCCAATCCTGAGGAATGTTGAGGTCATAGGACTCGTCAGGCAACAGAGGTTCGGCGGCTCCAACGCCATTGGAAGATTTCTGGTAAAGATGACTTCTCAGAACGCCGCCGCCCTTCTCGCGCGACGAACCGAAGACAATCCGGCTTCCATCGGGCGACCACACGGGATATCCATCGAAGCCCGGATTATCGGCCGTCAACTTGCTTGGAACACCGCGCACATCGATGACCCATATATCCGCAGACCCGCCGGCAACGGAAATGTTGTCCATGACGACTCGCCCGTCGCTGAACAGCCCAACGCTGCCCACACTGTCCGGTGTACCGATCTCGCCGCCTGGCTTGCCCTTCCGGTCTAACCACGAAAGATGATTGGCGGCCGCCTGGCCGGACTGGCCGGGAATAGTGCGGTAAACTAGAACCCCGGTTTCGGAAACAGAAAAATCACGGCCAACATTTTCCGCTACAGGAAGCGGTTCGCCTGAAAGGGTTCCGCGGGCGGCATCGAAGGGCTGCGCCAGGAGCGTCCGTTCCCGGGAGAACAATAGATAGCCCTGGGCATACTGGGCGGGAGAATTAGTTCCGTTGGGAGTGAAATTGGAAATCCCCATCAGGCGCGTCGTCGATTTGGAATCGAGAGATCCTAAGTACATGCTGCCGCTCAGGCTATCGGTAGTGTGAAACAAGAAATGGCGGCCATCGGGAAGAAATCGTGGGAAAAACTGAAGAAGCGGGCCCTGTGATGCATCTACCGCCGTCACAGGCGCTGATTCACCACCGGAATCTGAAATGCGAAAGATGCCCCCTGCGGCCGCGAATCCTCCAAACAGAATCACACCGTTCCGGTTCCAGGCGCCCGCTGCAGTGACCGGTGGGGCGTTACCGAACGCTTGCGTACCACCTCCCACAACGTCGGTCTTCTTCAACTTTCCATCCGCGAAGAATGCGAGGCGGTGACTGTCTGGGGCCCAGAATACTCCATCGGCGTTCTCCGTTCCCTGAAGTTGCTGAGCCGTGAGCGAGCCGATCGGGCGAATCCAAATCGTGGACTTGCCGTCATTCGCCGCGATGTAAGCGACGCGCTGGCCGTCGGGAGAAATAGCCGGACCGCTGTTGGGAACAAATCCCGGCGCGGGCATTTCAAAACGTATTACGGGGAGTTCTGCCGGAGCACGCGTGAAGTACAGGCTCACCGGAACCACCGCCGCCGCGAGAACCAGTGCCAGCGCGGCTGCGAGGAACCATCCGCGGCGCCCGCTGCGATCGCGGACGACAACAGGTGCAGGTTTATCGATGGTGGCCGGCCGGGCAAGAAACATTCTCGTGTCGCCGATGTGCTGCAGCCGCTGTTTCGGATCCTTATTCAGGGTCCATTCCAGGAGCATGCGAATGGAGGATGGCGTTCCGGCCGGCAGCGCGTCCCATTTGGGCTGGCCTTCGAGAACCCTCGCAAGCACATCTGTTGTTGTCTCCCCGGCGAAGACCTGTTTCCCCGAGACCATTTCATAAAGAACGCAACCGAACGCCCAGATGTCGGTCCGCGCGTCGACGTCTTTGCCGCGCGCCTGCTCCGGCGACATATATGGGGCAGTTCCAAGAATGACTCCGGCCAACGACCCGCTCATCATCGTCGGTGAGTTCGAATAGCCCTGCTCCGAAGGAAGAGGATGTCGCGCCGCCTTGGCCAGACCGAAGTCCAGGATCTTAACCGCGCCGCCCGGCGTCCGCTTGATGTTGGCAGGCTTGAGATCCCGGTGAACGATGCCCCGCTCGTGCGCAGCCTCCAGCGCATCGACCATCTGCTTTGCAATCTCCACAGCTTCGTCCAGGGGAATCGGGCCGCGTCTCAGCCGATCGGCAAGGGTCTCACCTTCAACCAATTCCATTACGATGCAGCTGGCGTTTCCTGCCTTCTCCAGCCCGTAAATCTGAGCGATGTTGGGATGGTTGAGAGACGCCAGAACCTGCGCTTCCCGCTCAAAGCGGTTCAAACGATCGGAATCGTCTGCAAAATGGTCGGGAAGAAGTTTCAACGCTACCTGGCGTTGCAGTTGAGTATCGCGCGCGCGATAGACCACACCCATGCCGCCCTCTCCAAGCGGCGATGTTACTTCGTATGGTCCGATACGTGTGCCAGGCGTGATTGACATAGAGAGGCAGGATTATCCCTTACGCAACGCAGGGTCAGTGAGCAATTTCGGCCGCAGTTCTTGGGTTCTTCGAATTCCAGAATGGTATCGACCGTGTACTTCCGGTCATCGGAGTATTCGACGACGTCGTGAATGTTCAGGCCTTTCAGCAAAAAGAACGCCCGTTGACGCGGACTTCCTCACGAACGGACGGCCAGAATTCATTGTTGATTTTTTCTTCGTTCGGCCACGACAACCTCTGGTTGCGGTTTCGCGGACGCAAGAGGACGCAGATCACAACGATCGGAGCAACCAGACAGCAAGTTCCAGGGAGTGCTTGTTTTAACGACGGACTGAGGCCGTTTTCACAGTAACTTTCCTCGGGGCTGAGAAAACGAAATATGCATTAAACCCATAAACCACAGTGCTTCATGCGGGATCTGCATTTCATCAAGATAAGCATCCAAGTGCTGAAACGGAGCGCTGACGATCGAAGGTGGGTGAAGCAATCCCTCCGGTCCCGAAAACGAAACGCCTTCACCGATTTGCTTGTATCGGCCCTTAACCTCCTGGAGAAGTCTCGCTACCTCAGGTTTCAACAGCAGACCTTCCTGATAATACGTATTTGCCCATTGAATATCGTCGAAAGCATGGGGTACCACATCTCGCCTGTTCCAGATTCGGCGAAAATTATCGCCCATGGTCGATACAACGCGATCGGCGAAGCGATCATTTCCTGGAGTTGGTCCTGCATACGAAATACATCGCAATTTAACCTGATCTGGTGTCCAGCCGTGTTGAGCGGAGCCGTCAGCTCCTTTGCTATCTGCCAACCATTGCACAAGTGCCGGGGCCAACGCTCCGCCTTTACTATGGCCCGTCACCACGATTTCCACTGGTGCATTGGCTTTGTTAACGGCTCCTCTCAGGAATGATACGAGATCGATTGTAGTAGTGTCGGAGACCTGCGAACTTTGAGGCGAAAGAAAGCCTTGCGGGCTCAGCTTCTCTTGTGTCAAAGCATCACCTACGTTCTTAATCAGTGCCGCAAGATGGCCAGTCGGGGTACGCTGCGCACCTGCCGTCAGTAGACTGACAAGGCCAAGAGCGGTACTCACGGAGACCTTCGCGTCAGGTGAAAATGGCCATTCAACCTGTTCGTGTACCTGGAAGTCGCCGAACAACCAGTCGCGAATAGCACCTGGATTCGTTCCACGGATAACAACGGCAAACCGACCTGCGCTATGAGCGACGTACATACACCCATCGTCGAATTCCGCGTGGGGAGTTCGATGTACAATGGGGCCCCAGACAATCTTCCAGTCACCGAAGCCGGCCGGCGCGTTTTGCAGGCACTCCTGTATGCCTTCTCCGATCTTTGTCGCATGATCGGGCGCCCAGTTACCGCCTTGAAAGACTCCGCGGTAAGAGGCGCTTGCCAGATACAGCAGGCATCGGTCGTCGGTGGTCCAATTGTTTTCCTGGTCCGAGGACATAGCGACAAACCGGCGGAGTTTAGACCAAAATGTTGAAGAATTAGTCATCTTGTCAGGTCAGTCCCGATCGCCAGGAGCTTTGAACCTATCTCGTGTTTTCATTGCAACGAGGGCACCGGACGCCGCACAGCCGACCTCAAAGGATTCGCTGCCTGTTTTATCAAGGAATGGAAGTCGGCATTGGTGAGTGTCCGGACCGAGACCGTCTCGGCTGGCAAAGGAAGCGGTTTCACGCTCAAATCGCAGTCCTCCCCATCACGACAAGCCCATTCTTCGGAATGTTGATGCTGATTAAGCCGCCGCTCGAATTCGGATCATTGAGGAAGTTACCGACACCGTCGCCGCCGAATTCCGTGCCATCGCTGTTGAAGATCTGGGTCCAGGTGCCGGTTTCGCCGTTGGTGGGGACGGCGTAGCTCAGCATGTCGAAGCCGGTCCAGTTGCCGGCGACGATGAGGGCCGCGGCGTTCCACTTGCGTTTGAACGCGAACCAGCCATCTTGCGGGTAGCGGAGCCATTCGAAGGTGGTGTCTTCCTGCGTGAGTGGATCGTAGGTTTGCCGGAGCTCGATCAGGCGCCGGAACATGGCTTTGAATTCGCCGCCCGGTGTGAGATTTTCGAGACTCCAATTCAAGATGTGATCTTCGCGGGCATCATTGAAGCTGCCCTCCATCGCAAATTCGTCACCCATGAAAAAGAGCGGGATGCCGGGGGCGAAAAAGCTGAGCGCATACATCATGCGCGATTTTTTCTTGGACCAGTAGTCGCCCCGCCACCCGAACTGCGTGACGGGATAGAACTTGTCCTCGTGCGGGCCGCCGTCCCACCAGCACTCGTCGTGGTTATTGGCATAGATCACCCGCCCGTGGGCGTACGGATAATCGCCGCCATTGATGGCGTAAGCGAGGGCACCTTCAACACCTTGCGCGAACGGCGCGAGGACCTTTTGCAGTTCCTGGCGGAAGTTGAGCCAGCCCGCGTCGAAGCCGATGTAATCGATCATCCAGCGATTGTAGCCACCGGTGTGCTCGTCCCAATGCTCGCATGCGAGGATTTTCTCGGGGTGCGCGGCTTTGAGCCCCTGCACCAGGCGGCGCAGCACTTCGGTGCCACTGTCGGCGCCGGATCCGGCAGCCTTGTTCACGATCTGTGACGTGAAGTCGAATCGGAGACCGTCGAAGTGCAGCTCTTCGAGGTAATAGCGGCAGGCGTCCTCGATGTACTTCTGCACCCCGTAGCAAGCCCAGTTCGGGGCCATGCCGAACGAGCCGCCTGCCTGGTCCGAGGCCTGCTCGCCACCGAAGTAGATATTTTTCGTGGTCGAGTCGAAGTTCCAGAGGGGGCCCGAGTCGTCCACGGTCCCAAAGTGATTGAAGACGACGTCCGCAATAACGGAAATTCCACGGCCGTGAGCATCGTTGATAAACGCCTTCAGATCGTCGTAGGAGCTGCCATCGCCGACGACCGCACCGTACGAGGCCTCGATCGCGAAGAAGGTGACGGACGAATAACCGATGTAGTCGTCGCCGTTGTACTCGTTGACCGGCAATAGCTCGATGGTGTTGGCACCCAGGGATTGGATGTAGTCGAGTTTTTTACGGAGTTGGGGGAAGTTGCCTTTCGTGTTTGGTCCCCATGTAAAATGGCAGTTGTTGCCAGCCGCGTCCATCCAGTCCTGGTCGCCGCGTCCTTCGTACGCACCTTGAAAGAGTTGGTACACGACCATCTGCCCGCGCGGCGGCGGGCGATGTCCCCCGTCGGTCCACTCGAATCGTTTCGGGTCCTTGTAGATGGAGTACGACTCGCTGTAGTTCATGGCGCGAGCGTACGGGTCGACCCGATAGCGCGTGTCCCCGTCCTCGATCACGATCTTGAACCAGTATCCGTCCCCATCACGCAAGGGAGACGTGCCTGTCGGCAACTGCCAATAACCCCGCAACGTCTTACCGCGGTACTCGGCCGTCGTCGGTTGGAGCACGATCGGCGGCGCGAACGATTGCTTGTCTTTCGTCACGAGTTCCACGCTTCCAGCGTTGGGAGCCCAAACCTGTAGTTGAGTCATATGCTCCAGATCCCATCTCGACCATAGATGGTTCACTTCGAATGGCCGGATCACCGTTAGTGTAACCTGAGCCGGTGTGCAGCGCGTCCGGAAAGCGGTCGACGAAATGATCATTGGTTTAACGACGCGTTCTTTTAGAACGGCGTCGCACCAATCGGAAATTCCATCTGATCATGGTGCATTCGGCTTGAGCGCGAACGCGGGCGAAAGCCCGCGACTGCATGTTTGATTTCGAAGCGACAAGCTATGTGTTCGACCGACACGAGGCTGAAACGGAGCCGCGATCAATTTCGCCTGGAAGAAAAGGCTGCGGTTGCTTTCGCGGTAGATGACGCCTATGCTGAGCCACTATCAGGTAATGCTGGAGACACACATCAAGCAAATAAAGGTGATAAATGGCAAAAAAGATTTACGTTGGTAATCTCTCGTTTCAAACCACTGAAGCCGATCTCAGCGACATGTTCAGCAAGTTGGGACAAGTGGAATCCGTGCAAATCATCACGGACCGTGACACCGGGCGTTCAAAGGGATTCGGTTTTGTTCAAATGAGCGACGATGCCGCTGCGGCTAAGGCTATTGGTGAATTTAACGGTAAAGAAGTCAATGGCCGACAGCTCACGGTTAATGAAGCGCGACCGATGGAAAAGAAAAACTTTGGCGGCGGTGGGCGTCGGGACCGATATTGAGTTCCGTATTGGATTCCATCTGACCGGGCAGGTGGGCGGGGTCGTTACGGATCCGATTGCCGTCAGAAGGTGGCCTGACCGAGCCGCCTCACCATTCGTGCGACGAGCGCGACGAGTTCAGCCGAATCGACAGGTTTCGCGGCGTGGAAGTCGAAACCGGCAGCCAGGGATTTCAATCGATCTTCGGTGCGGCCGAATGCTGTCAAGGCAGTCGCCGGAAGCCGGCGCGTATGGAGCGTACCTATAGACCGGAGTTCGGGACCTGCCGCAAAGGACAGTCTTTCGAAAGACTGCTGAAACGTAAATACCTATAGGAATTCCGTTAAAGCTGGATTCCAGGATTTTAGTGGCCATACATGGGCGGAAAACTCATACCCACACTCGGCCTCTTGCCGTCTAAAATTCTTACCATTTCGGTTTGGGTCGCGGCTGTCTCGGCGTGGCCCACCTTTCTTGGAATTAACGAATCTCCACTTGTCTTGTAAATTAGAATCGAAACTCACATGCCAACACCAGCAATGCAGCCCTGGCCCTTTTCAGGAGCGTATTTACCTAAGACCGTTACCTGCGTGGGCCTCAGTATCGTCATTACGTTGCGGTGTGAAAATCGACGGCTGCCGAACTAGCTTTCTCTGCCAGTTCTCGTCAGGAGGCGCCAGGCTCTCGACGGCGGGTACGAAGTAGTACGCCCCGGTGACAGGTCGCGTGTAGTTCGTCAGCGCATCACGCTGGCCTCCGATCAGCCCGGCCATGCTCTCGAGCATCTTCTGCAGCCGCGCCTGGTCGGCGCAGAATCCTACGAACATCGTGCCGTGATAGGTGAACGTTCCGAAGGGCATATTCCGCCGCAGGATTTTTCACCCGTTTTACCGTTCAAGAGATCGAACTCCAGGAACGCGTGCGAAGGATTGCCTAATGTGAAAATTCCATATTGAGCTGTGCACATGTCGTCAACGATAACAACGCTACTTACGCTGGTGGAAGAGGTTTAATCACAAGATTGAGGCAGGTGTAAAAAGATGCGAACGCGCTGAGTTCGTAACGAATTAATAAACCAGTAATAATTCTGATATATTTGCCGAGCCGAGAGTTTCATAATGCGCGTTCTGCCAATTTAAAAAGAAACGGAGCGACGAAGTGAATGATTCACATCGAATCGCATCGATTGTTTGAACTGGCCCACCTGCCTGCCATTCTTGATCAACCGGAATGGGAACATATTAAAAATTGCCCCGATTGCGGCACTGCCTTCGTTCAATTAGTAGACTTGAGCGAACGCTGCTTCTCCAGACTCGATCAGAACCCGTTAGCGGTGCGCTGAAACTGGCCGCCATAGGTTGCCACGTAACAAAACTCGGTTCCACGCGGGAGCCGAGTTCTACCGCGCCGCCCACGCTCGAAATGTGGCAAATGTCCTTCTGACTTTGACCCAGCCGGGTACGTCAGCGCACTCAAAGCGCGTATTCACTTTGTACACTCCCGATCACTGCCAGCCAGCTTGCGAGTCTGCGCGCTTCACTGCCTCCGGGTGGGCCTGCCGGCGCCCCCGGAGGACCTGGTGGAGGAGCGAACGCATCCGATCCCGTCGGAGGAACTTCGCTCTTCGAAGCGGTCGATAAGCAGCGGGGCCTGAAACTCGAAGCGCAAAAGCGGTCGTACCCCATAATCGTCATCGATCACATCGAGGAAAAGCTCACTGAAAATTGACGGAAAAATGGGGCCGGTCGGTGGGTGTAATCACAGAGACACGGAGGCACAGAGAAACGCGAAACAAATGTTATTGCGGCGTTTCTTCAATGCCTCCGTTTACATAAGACGGTTATGGCACGGGCTGGACTTTAGCGGCGTGCCTATCCTGATTCACATCGCCAAAGGCGAGGCGAGACGGAGAGAAAACCTAGGCGGCGACAAAGTTGCCGTGAGCACAGGCCGGCACGCGCCGGGGCACCTTCAGCACGGCAGCAGGTTCGGCCGCGATGTCTTGGGCGTTGAGGATCAAGAGTTCGCTGGTATTGGTCGCCGCGCGATAGACCACGGAGATGATGTAGCCATCGCCTTCCGGCGCGGAGGCGGACCGCGCCACGAAGACCGGCTCGCCCGCAGCATCCCCCGAGTCGAGCATTCGCACGGCGCGCTTGCCCGTCTTGAGATCGATATGCGCGATGGCATCATGCATAAACGGATAGTTGCAGTCGATATCCGCGAGGTACCAGCCGTGCCGATACGGCAAGCCTGCAAAACGTTCATCGACGCGCGGCATCTCTGAATTGAGATCGTCGACTGGCTCGCGTTTTGTCCGGCTGGTCTCGCCCGCAAGGTTGATCGTCCAGCGCACCAGCCTGGCTTCGGCGGCCCGGCCGGGCGATCCATCGGCATTGGGGAAGACCTCCGGCGGGTGGGGAAGTTCCGTCACCTCGCAATGGATTCTCTCGCCGTCCTCCCAGGCGTTCATTGAATGGAGAAAAAAATTCGGCTCGATTTCGAACCAGCGGATCGCATCGACATTCGCGTTGCGTTTCATCATGCCGATGAAGGCACCTTTGGCGGGTTCCCAGGCCACCGGCGGCATGCCTTTCATCGTGCGCGCCGGATCGGCGGCGAGAGGCGTTACGGGGAACATCACGTAGTTCCGCGTCACCATGAAGTCGTGCAGTATTGCCGCGTAGGGTGCGGCGAAACGGTCACGGCGGGTCACGTTTCCGGACTTGTCAGTGACGCCATAGTCGATCAGATTACTGAACGGCTCTGGACCCGCGAAATAAGCGAACCAGACCATCTCGCCGGTCTCGGGATCTATCTTCGGATGTGCGGTGCGCTTGCCGCCCGTGTTCATGAACGCGCCGCGTTCGAGATCCAGCGGATCGACCTCGAACGGTTCGCCGTGCTCACCGAGCGCCATCAGCTTGCCGGCATGGTGGACGGTGTGGATGTTCGCCGGGCTCGGATTCACCTTGGCGGCGGAAGGATCTGCTGCTGAGCCAAAACCGTGGAAGAGCAGGCGTCCCGCCTTGTTCTCAGCATGCCATTTCGGGGTGCGAACCCAGCGGTTGCGATAGCGGGCGCGGCCGCCATCTTTGTTCGGCTCGAGGAAGAAGGCGTGGATCATGCCGTCGCCGAGGAATGGGAAGTACGGGCCCTGCGGGTCGAATTGGGGATTGGGACCGTTGCGGTAATAAGCGCCGGCCAGCGCGTCCGGAATGCGCCCCACGACTTTCAAATCGAAATCGTCCTCGCTACGCACCGGCTCGAGCAGGCCGGTAAGGCGGGGATGGATGCTCTGGGTATCGGCCACGGCGTCCTCCTGGCTCTTTGCGCGTAAGTTTTAGCTGCAATGTAAAAAGCTGTTTTCTTATATGACGGATACGCTGCCAACGTCACTTGAAATCAGCAGCGCGGCCGTGGCCGCAACCAAACATGACGTGAACGAAAGGGGCCAGGGCCCGACTCATAATGCCCGTGCCGCATGCGACGTCCAGAACGCACATTTGTTTGTTGAGACTTAAATTGTCGACGATCCATTTAATGTATTGCTGATTAGATAGCGTCAGAAGAGGGTTTGACAAACGTGGTGCCTGTTTCGTGAACGACGACTTCACTCTGTCCTTATAATTCGCCATGAGTTGCCATGATCGCAAACGGTTTCAATAAGTGGAACGTTGATGCGACCGTCCTGCCAAATTCTCTGTGGAAGTTTTCCAAAGTTTATCGGCTCCCGCACCCGCTAAATCCGCCCAATACTATCCCTCGCCGTCAGCAACGCTTTGATTGCACGAGCTGACCACGATGGCGCGCACATTGGCAAGCGTCTGTGCCTGATCACGCAGCGGAGAACACGTAACTTGGAGGTAAGATGAAAAAGTTAGTCTCTCTAATGGCGATTACCGTCGCGGTAATGCTTGTTGCAATGCCTTTAGCGTATGCACAGGGGCAGCAGCCTCGACCTCAAGGCAAGACATTCGAAGGCCAACTCACGAACGTCGACGCGAAAGCGCAGACTATCTCCGTGAGGGGGAACGCCGGCGATATGATGTTCCAGTACACTGAGCAGACTCAGGTCGTCGGTGGAGAAAAGGACGTTCAGGGCCTTGCCACGAAAAGCGGCGCAACCGTAAGAGTCACTTACCAGGATGCTGGTAACGACAACCACATTGCGACGAGGATCGAAATCGCCGAAGCGAAGAAGTAGCTTCGGTTACGGATCCGTGTGCGATCCCTGCTCCAAGAGCCGTCGGGTTCGAGGAGTGGGGACGCCGGAAATCTGCAGAGTGCCTGCCATTCTCTGAAACGCGTAGATTGCTTTCATTGTCGGTTTATCAAGGACCCCGTTCACCGGACCGCCGTACAGACCGCGGGCTTTGAGCGCCCGTTGAATGCGTTCGATCGCCTTTGGCCGATATGGTTCATACGAGGCTTCATCGAAAAACTCCTCCGCCCCAACCGTTTTTCCGCTGTCCGCCTCGAGTTGTCCTTCAGTCAGCTGGAATTCCGGCTCCAACTGCACGTGAGTGATCGGTTGTTCCGGTTTAGAGGCGGCCACAGCCACTGTTGTCTTCATGCCTTCGTTTCGCGCGCAGCTCGATGTTGCGATCGCTACCGCGATGAAAAAGCAGAATGTTGTTCGATTCACTTATTTACACCTGTCTACTGCTAATTACTCAGGGTTCTTCGCTGACCTTCGACTCGCATCTGGATCTGGACCGAGAAGTTGTTCGAACGGAACGCCCGGCTGTCGTTCGTATGTCCACAGCTTTGAATAGAGCTTCTCGAAATAAACCCGCTTTACGGCGCGCTCGCCGATCGAATTCGCGACCCGCTCCGTTTGCAGATAAGGATGGTGCGTAAAAATCCAGACATGCCCCAGTTCATGTGCGAGCGCGGCCCGCAATTCATCGTCATCGAGCATCCAGAGGAATCCAAGTTCTATCGACAGTCGAAATTCTTTCTTGTTCGCGTCTACGGGCTCAACGGAAAATACAAGCGGATGTTGGATCACGACATTAATCTGCACCGGGCAATGAAGGGACATTGCGGCAGACAGCTGGCCAACCAATTCCTGCGCCCGTCTGGATCGAAGCGTCACGATGCTTGGCGATTCTGTTAACGGCGCGGTCTGCAGGAAAACGAAAACCAGAACGAGTGCGGGCTCAAAGCAAGGGACGCCGCGCTTAGCGGCAGAATGCAGCCGCCATCTCATAGAACGAGTGAATTACGCGGCGCCCCTTCTTCAAACAACCACCTTACCTCGGAACGATTTCGATGCGAACGGCACTGTGGCCATCTTGTTCCAGGTAGCGCACCATCACCTGATTGCCTTGCTGGTTCGAAAGTCCTTGACTACCGGAGGCGCCCGCAATTTCTGTGGAGTCCGTAAAAGAAAACGTCTGTTCGTTGCCCGCAGCGTTTTTGATCGTAAGCGTCTTCGCCAGCAGGTCCACGCTCCGTAGTTCGCCGGTTGCGACCTGTGTGTCCGGCGCTGTTGCAGAAGCCGCAGTTGCCGGTTCCGGTGTGGCTCGCGGCTGTTCCGCCGACCGTTGAACGGTCTGATTCTTGGCGGCAGGCTCTTGACTACTGCAGGCCGCAAGCGCCCAAACCGCCATGCAAACAATAAGAGTCAAAATCCAGAGGCGAGGTTTCATCGTGCATCCTCCATTAGAGCGCGCCCCGCAACAGGACGCTATTGTGTGAGTTGCTGCAGGGGAGCAGAAGCAGTGCCAAACTGCAAATGCGACCGAGTTCTATTATTCCTGCGACAGTTGCGAAGAACGTGGGTGGAATCGCACTATAGTTGACGAGTCCCGTCACGGGCCGGGTTCTGGAAAATATTCATGAAAATTGGATCGACACTCTGCTGCTATAACCTCTGGCGCCGAGGTACCACTCTTCGGGACATTGCACTGCGATGCTGGTGGTACTCAAATCCTACTATCGACTCTGACGAAAGTCCGTATGTGAGACAAGTGTGCTAACGACAATTTCAGGTTGAGGGATTTCTTTGACTCCCTCCTTGTGCGGATGTAAGGTGTGTGCAAAATCAAGCACCAATCAATCCGAGGGGGAGGAATCTCATGAGAGGTCTGAAGATTCTGTTGGTATTCCTGTCCGCGATGTTGCTGGTGGCTCCTGCATTCAGTCAGGGCACCAATGCTACGGTGACGGGCACGATCGCAGATTCGACTGGCGCGTTAATTCCAGGTGTGTCAGTTACTGCGGCGAATACAGCGACGGGAGTGGTCAATACCGTCATAACCAATGAAACGGGTTCCTACAATTTTCCGACTCTGTTGCCGGGCACGTATAAACTGAGCGCGGAGCTGTCCGGCTTCCAGACTCAGTCTTACACGAATGTGCGTCTGGGTAATGCCGATCAGGTCCGGTTGAACTTTACGCTCCAGGTTGGCGGCGTGAATCAGTCCGTAGAAGTGACAGTTGCGGCGGACACACTATTAGCAGTATCGAGCTCGTCCGTTGGCGAAGTCATCAACCAGCAGCGCGTTGCGGACTTGCCGACGGTGACGAACAACGTACTCGATTTGTATCGGCTGACGCCCGGCATTCGCATCGACGATACAGGAAACAGCGGCAGTGTCTCGGGTCTGGGCGGTCTGGGAACGGTTAACATCACGCGCGATGGAGTGGACAATGTTGGCGCCGCCCGTTTTGGAGCGAGTCTGAACGGCGCAACATACATGAGTCCGGACCTCATTGGCGAGGTGCGTTTCGTCGTAGCGCCCGTCGACGCGGAGATGGGCCGCGGCAACGGCCAATTTCAGTTTCTGACCCGGTCCGGCGGCAATGAGTATCACGGAACGGGCGTCTGGACCGTTCGAAACACGGCCCTGGACGCGAATACATGGGCGAACAACCGGGCCGTGGATCCCAAGACCGGGGCATCCAAACCCACACAACCGAACTGGTATAACAATCATCAGTTCACTGCAAGCCTCGGCGGGCCTATCGTCAAGAACAAGACATTCTTCTTCGCGTTGTGGGACAGCGCTCTAATTAACGGACGCACCGTTCAAAATCCCGTCGTGTTGACGCCATGCGCGCGGAGAGGCATTTTCCGCTATTTCGATACTTGGAATAACGGAAACTTTTTCCAGCAGACGCAGGCCACGGGCACTACGCCGACAATCGGCGTGGTGGACGGGCTGGGCAACCCTGCAACGCCCGCAACCAATCCGAACGGCTCCGCATTCACGGGGTCTCTGCATTACGCCAGCGTATTTGGAACGGTCCTGAATCCCACCACGATGAATTCGGACTGTTCGAATGCCCAGGTCGGCCCGGCCCCGACGGCAAACGGCGCGTGGGACCAGTATCGGACAGGCGTGGATTCCACTGGGTTTGTGACGAAGCTCCTCGGCAAGATGCCGATTCCCAATAACTACGAAGTGGGTGACGGACTGAACACGGCTGGTTTCAAATGGACGCGCAACGAAAAGAGCGGCGGCGAAAATATCTTTGCCGTCGGACCAACCGTTTCCGCCATCAGTGGCGACGGTCGCAAACAGATCAATACGAAGTTCGACCACAATTTCAACACGAAGAATAAGGTCGCTGTGACCTACACATACGAGAGCTCGACGGGGAATGCCAATTTCGAAAGCTGGCCCGGAGGGTTTCGCGGAAAGTCTTTCAGACATCCACAACTGCTGGCGGTGAACTTCACATCGACTTTATCGTCGTCGCTCATCAATGAAGCACGAGTTGGTCTGCGACGCGAAGGCGGAAACACCTCCAATGGTCTGACGAACCCGGATAGCGGCAAGGCGAGTCAGGCCTTTTTCCCGAACTACGGCGGATATCCGGTTTTCATCGGTCTGGGAGCGGGAACCTCTCTCACCGCGCCGCAGACCAACGTGAACTTTCAGACCAGCCAGTTACTCGGCGGCGGCACGACCTCGGATTATCACGACATTACCAATCTATGGTCGTTCACCGACAGCATCGGCTGGACCAAGGGCAAGCACGCATTCAAATTCGGCGGCGAGGTCCGTCTGACCCACAGTCTCGGTTTCGATTCCGGAATCAGTCCCACTTCAATACCGCGAGCGATCGGGGGAGATGCGCCAAACGCGCTCATCCCGGCGACCGCAATCGCCAATACGATCCCCGCTTTTGCGGGCCTTGCCGGTACGAGCGCGTCGGGCAATAACCTGACAATGCGAAATCTGCTCAGCTTTCTCGCCGGCTCTCTCAACCAGGTGAACCAGTTCTACTATGTGCAAGATCCCAAAAACCTCAACACGTTCGAAAACTACCTGACTTTTCCTGACAGAATTCGCGACACGGTGCAGAATGAAGGCGATATTTTCGTCAAGGACGACTGGAAAGTATCGAAAAATCTGACGCTGAATCTTGGCGTGCGTTGGGAACGCTACGGCGTGCCCTTCGAAGCGCATGGTCTGATGCCTCTGCCGACAGACGGTCCGAATGCGATTTTCGGAGTCTCCGGCCGAAGCTTCGACGGGTGGATGAAACCGGGAATCCGCGCCGGTCTCACGGTGCCGCAATTCGTCGGCAGGAACTCGCCAAATCCGAACACGCCATGGTATCGCAACGACTACAAGGATTTTGGACCGGCAGTCGGTTTCGCCTGGCAGGTTCCGTGGTTTGGCGCGGGCAAGACCACTTTGCGCGGCGGCTACCAGATGACGTTCCAGCAGGGTCAGGTTCCGAACGCGCTCACGCAGGAAAACGTCGTGCCGGGCAGCACTTACAGCTCCATCTATCAGGGAGATCCCTTAACGGCTCCTTACCTGGACTTGACGAAGGTGCAAGCGAACATTCCCGCTCCGGTACCCATTAAGCCGATGCAGGGTGTGCCCATCTACGACAGGCAGTCTCAAATCTATATCCCGTCCGCCACCGTGCGAAATCCTTACGCGGAGAACATCACGCTCTCCGTGACCAGGAG
Source organism: uncultured Acidobacteriota bacterium (assembly GCA_963738025.1). GTDB lineage: Bacteria > Acidobacteriota > Terriglobia > 20CM-2-55-15 > 20CM-2-55-15 > 20CM-2-55-15. The sequence continues at coordinate 24,682 of CAVTWA010000032.1, forward strand.
CATCACATCCAGCCTGACCCTCGATGTACGCTATATCGGTACGTTGGGCAGGAGACAATGGAACGTCGCTTTCGACACGAATGTGCCGAATTTTCTGTACAACGGACTGAAGGAAGCGTTTGACGCAGCTCGGGCCGGCGACGACAGCAATCCGTCGTTGCAGGTGCTCGAGCAGATGTTCAAGGGTATCAATATCGCGGGTTGCGCCGGTTGCGGTCCGGTAGGCAGCACGGTGAATGGCGTTCTGCAGACCGCCGGGATGCATCTGCGTGCCAGCCCTGTCTTCCAGACCAATCTTGCAAACGGGAATTACTTTGGCCTGGCAACGTCTTTGAACACTCTGAACTACACACCATCATTCACCGGCAATGCCAACCTTCCGGCCCAACCCCCCAATTCCCGCGGCAGTGTGATCCGGTACAACGGATTTCCGGAAAACTTCGTCGTCACGAATCCCCAGTTCACGAGCACCCTCATGATCGCGAGCATGAACAACAATCAATACCATTCCCTGGAGAGTCAGGTCACGCTGCGGCCGGCGCACGGCATGACAATGCAGGGCAGCTACACCTGGAGCCGGAACAACGGCTTATCGGGCGGCGCCGGTCTCGGCAACAGCTATACGAATCCGGTCGATCGTCATGCGGACTACACCGTACTCGGCGATACCCGCAGGCACGACTTCCGGATGAATGGGGCATACGAGTTGCCGATCGGTCCCGGCAAGCTTCTGCTCTCCAGCAGCCATGGAGTTCTGGGACGCTTTGTCGAAGGTTGGAAGGGCGGCTGGATCGTGAATCTGATCAGCGGCGCGCCTACTACTCTCGCCGCGCAAAGCATGGTGTATGCCCAGGGAACTCCGGATGTCGTCGGACCGTTCAACAGCAAGGCGGTGGGAGTTAAATGGGGCTCGGGAGCCAGCGCCACCAGCGCCAGCTACTTCGCGCCCGGCGCATTCCAGCAGGTTGCGGATCCGCAATGTGCGGCCGTCTCGTCGGCTCAGACCCTCAGCTCGTTTTGCACTCTAGAGGCCATCAAGGATACGCGCACGAATCAGATCGTTCTCCAGAATCCGCTTCCCGGACATCGCGGCACCCTTGGACAGCGCGCGATCGAACTGCCGGGAACCTGGCGATTTGATGCGAATATGCAGAAGTCCTTGAAGCTGGCTGAATCCAAAACCCTGGAATTCCGCATGGACGCGTACGACATCCTCAATCATGCGGAGCCTGGCGCGCCGATTCTCAACATCAACACCGCAAACTTCGGACAGATCACGGGCGCAGCTGCAAAGTCGACGTTACACCGGCAATTCCAGGCTCAGATGCGGCTGAGATTCTGACGTAAGCAATTAGCAACAGTAGGCACACAAAGACTGTAAGTTTTAGTTTTTTTAACACGATTTTCGGACGGAGACGACAAAATCCCTTACCCACGTTTGGCTGGGTTTGTAGCTCCGGTTTATGACCGTTGGCGATGTGTGGGGACCGCCGTATCCGGTCGCTTTTGTTGCGCCGGATTCGTAAATCGCTCGTTGAGCGATGAGCCGAAAAGGATCGCACCAGGCGATATGAGGGCGGTCAATATGGCGCCTAAGACGGCATCGGCAATACGAGTATCACGAGGGTTGGTTGTAGTCCCGTTTTAGCGACAAGCGAATCTGGTTTGTCGAAGTTGATTTTTCGGCAGGATGTCGAAATGGGGAAGTCCCCGCCTGAGTCAGGCGGGGATCCTTCGCGCAGCGAAGGCGGGGCGGTCTGTTTAAAGTTCGCGCGCCGCGCGTTCCTATATGAATTTCCGCGAAGCGATCCTTGTTCTAATCGGTGCGCTACGCGAATATTCACAAGGAGCGCGCTGCGCGCGAACTTTGAACAGATATTTAGGCTTCGCCCTGTCGGGCTCGCGCTCCGCCCCGCCCCGTCCTCGCTGCGCGAGGGCATCCCCGCCTAACTTAGCCGTGGAGTTCGCTCCCTCACAACATTTGCGTGTCAACTACTGCGAGTCTTATGTTTCGGTTGCGGCGTAGCCGCGCTAAGCCTTCTTGTGGCTAATTGCTTAGTGATAGGCCACCCCACTTGATGACGTCGACGCGAACGGGAACCTGTCCATCATGAATGATGTCGAGGCGCGCGGCAGCCGCACGACATAAATCGATAATGGCGCCTTCGCGGCGGTTTTTTCCATAGGGTCCGCGATCGACCACAACGACGTTCACGGATTTTCCGTTGGACAGATTCGTGACGCGTGCGACAGTCCGAATGGAAATGAGCCGTGCGCGGCCCCCGCTTTGCGGTTGTTGCTATACCGCAGAGCGGTTAACAATCCTTCCACGCACGAAGAATGTTCCGAACGTGGAATTGTCAGGGCCGTCACCTTACGAATCGATTCGAGTGAGCCGGTGCGTGTTTAGTTTGTTATCAACGTGCTCGACGACACGATACTTCCAAGTTCGAAACGTGCCCCCGTTGTGGTGAGAGCGCGTTTGTAATGAGCCGCACCAGCTGCGGGAAGCCTCTCTGTTCCAAGTGCTACGAGGGCGAATTGATTTGTATGAGTTGTGCCAGTAGCACACGCCTTCGAGATCCTTCGACATTCGAGGTGTGTCACGATTGCGGCGAAAACCGGCCGGTGGCAGCACGGCCCGGCGAACGCCGCACCGATTCAGACGCGCGGTGTCCCAGGTGCTACTACGCCGTTTCCGCGTGAACCAATCCGCCGGAAAAGATACGCCGCGAATTGAACGAATTAAACGAATTTGAATCCGTTAAATCCGTTCAATCCGTGGCTTATCTTTTCCGTTAGGCCGTCTCGAATATATTGGCGTCGGCCTTTTTAACGATTGGGATTCAGTTCCCATTACCCGGAAGGGTAGACTTCGGACGTTTGAAGACGAACTCTGATTCAAAGTGCGAGATCAACTCCCAGCCTTCATTTCCCAGCGAATTCAGGCTCACCGCCAAGTCGGGACTGATTTTTGTCTTAATTCCTTTGTCACCTAAAGAAGCCAGCGTTCCGCCATAGAAGCCTGCATTTTCTCTGACCACGACCAAGTATTCCCATTTCATATCCCAGATCATGACAGAAAAGAGTGAACCAGGCACTCTTGTGCTCGAACTTATAATTACCGCCTCGGGCGGAACGTCACGGCGTGCAAGTGGCTTGAGGTTCGCGAGCGGGTCCCGCTTGCCTCGGAAAAGAAAAGGCACGAATTGCGAAGGTGTGAGGTATTCCACCTGAATTTCACCAGACATCCACTTCAATTTCACTTCCTACCGCCACCTGCATCATACTTTCCATACTTAAAGACGCAGACCGCGGTATTGCGCCGCAGAAGACGAAAGGATTCCCTGAATGGCAACAGTAGTATCCCACCCCGCACTGAGATCGCGTAACGCCTTCCAGCAACGAAGCTACTGATCAACGGCCAGTGGGTTGAAAGCGTTTCCGGCAAACGCTTCAAGACCATCAACCCGGCGACCGGCGAGACGATCTGCGACGTCGCCGAAGCGGATGCCGCCGACGTCAATCAGGCCGTGAAAGCGGCGCGCACCGCTTTCCACTCGAAAGCGCCATGGCGCCGCATGTCGGCCGCCGAACGCGGCCGGCTGCTCAACCGGCTGGCCGATCTCATTGAAAAGCATGCCGACGAGCTGGCGAAGCTCGAATCGCTGGACAACGGCAAGCCGTACGCGGTGGCGAAAGCCGCCGATCTGCCGCTCTCCATCGCCTGCTACCGCTACTACGCCGGCTGGGCCGACAAGAGTCCAGGGCAAGACGATTCCCGATCAGCGGCGATTATTTCTGCTACACGCGGCACGAGCCGGTCGGCGTGGTCGGGCAGATCATTCCCTGGAATTTCCCGCTGCTGATGCAGGCGTGGAAGCTGGCTCCGGCGCTGGCCACCGGCAACACCGTCGTCATGAAGCCCGCCGAGCAGACGCCGCTTCACCGCCTTGCGCGTCGGCGAACTGATCATGGAAGCCGGCTTCCCGGAAGGCGTGGTCAATATGCTGCCGGGCTACGGCCCGACCGCCGGCGCCGCGATCGCGCGGCACATGGACGTCGACAAGGTCGCCTTCACCGGTTCGACCGAAGTCGGCCATCTGATCATGGAGGCGGCGGCGCAGACGAACCTGAAGCGCGTCACGCTCGAACTGGGCGGCAAGAGCCCGAACATCGTGTTCGCCGATGCCGATATGGATGCAGGCCATCGAAGGCTCGCACTTCGCGCTGTTCTTCAATCAGGGCCAATGCTGCTGCGCCGGCTCGCGGGTGTTCGTCGAGGAGAAGGCCTACGACGAGTTCGTGGAACGCAGCGCCGCGCGCGCCAAGAAGCGCAAGGTCGGCGATCCGTTCGATCCGAGCACGGAGCAGGGTCCGCAGGTGGACGACGAGCAGTTCGACAAGGTCATGGGCTACATCGAATCCGGCAAGAAGCGAGGGCGCGAAGCTGGTTGCGGGCGGCAAGCGCGTCGGCGACCGCGGCTACTTCATCGAGCCGACGGTGTTTGCCGACGTGCAAGGACGACATGAAGATCGCCGAGGAAGAGATCTTCGGGCCGGTGCATGAGCATCATCAAGTTCAAGGACATGGACGAGGTCGTGCGAGCGCGCCAACAAGACGATGTACGGTCTGGCGGCGGCCGTCTGGACGCGCGATATCGGCAAGGCGCACGCCATCGCCAACAATGTGCGCGCGGGCACGGTCTGGGTCAATTGCTACGACGTGTTCGATGCGGCCGCGCCGTTCGGCGGCTTCAAACAATCGGGCATCGGCCGCGAACTGGGCGAATACGGCCTGCAGCAGTACACGGAAGTCAAGACCGTCACGGTGAAGCTGTGAGTGGGTGCGTAGAATTATAGAGTGGTCCGGAGCCATCCGGACCACTCTATAATTCCATGAATCTCGGAAACATACTGCACGCATGGGAAACCGTTCCGACGGACGATACGCACGATTAGAGGCGCACGGAAGTTTTACTGGACGAGACATCAGACAATGCTCGCGGAATGGTTCCTCGCCGAGGGCCTGCGACCGGGCGAACGAGTGGCCGTTCATTGGTCAAACTCGTTTGAAGTCGTGCAGATCTACTTTGCCCTGTTCAAAGCGGGGCTGATAGCCGTGGCCGTCAATGTGCGGCTCAAACGCACCGAGATTGGCTATATTTTCGATCATTCGATGGCCAGGAAGTGGTTTAGTGAGCCGTCCCTGGGCCCGCAGGCTGAGCGATCCGGCGCGAGGCCCCATTATGACAACTTCGGTCAAAATGGGCACGCACTCCATCGTCAGCCGGAGGGCGATAAGCAGATGGCTATTTCCGCGCTTGCAATCATTCTTACACCTCGGGAACCACCGCGCACCCCAAAGGCGTAACCCATACCCGCCGCTCACTCTTGCACCCGGCCGAGATCATGGCGCACGACCTCATGGATTCCACCGACATCCTGCTGCCCATGACCCAGTTGATGCACGCAGCCGCGCTCAACGTCTGTCTGATGCCGTGTATCTACCTGGGGGCTTCAGTGGCGCTGCTGCCAGGCTTCGATCCGGCAGCCGTTCTGGATGCCATCGAACAATTCCGCTGCACCGCCGTTGTCGGCCTGCCGACGTGAGGTGCGTCAGGGAATGGAAGTGCGGAAACCTCTGGTCATCGCGAGATCCAATCGCAGCGGTGCGCGGTCGGCTGCGAGGTCGGAATTGCTCCTCGGTTCAGAGATCTATGGCATGACTGTGGTAGTCGCGTAGCGTTCAGTAAATATTGCCGGTAAGCTCGCCGAAGTCGGCTTCGAGAGAAGCAATTGAGTTACGTCACAAGAATGCGACTTCTGGGGCTTAACCTTTCAAGAGTTGCGAATCGTTGGAGAAACACGACGGGCGGTAGTCAGGATCTATACCTCGCGCTGTAACGTTCTTGCGCCGCGTTGACGTAGCGGTCTTGCCGCCGGACCGGACGGTCTCGGTCTGTTCGGTAAATGGTTTCTTGCGCTGACCGGAGTTTGTTCCATTGCGCTCAAGTTTTCGTGGACCGCATGACGAGGAACTTCGCACTGCTTGTGGCGATGTCGCAGTTGCCGAACAGGCGTTTGAGTTTGGCGTGGTAGCTGAGGTGACGATTGCCGACTACCCACAACTCACCACCCGAGCGCAGAGCGTCGCGAGATTCGACGAACATCTGCCAGGCGCTGGCATCGCTGACGGCATGGTTCTCGTGGAAAGGCGGATTGTTCAGCACCAAGTCATAACCAACCGTACCGGGTGCGCCGTTCCTAAGGTCAAACAGGCCGTTTCCCACAACGAAGTTCGCCTGCCGCTCTGCGGCCCAGGTTTGCCTGAAAGGTCGCTTCCGCAGAAGCCACGGCCCGGTACGATTCATCAATGAACGTGACGTCTGCTTTGGGACTGCGAATCGCTGTTCTCACCCCGAGAATCCCGTTTCCGCAGCCCAGGTCGACCACGCGGTGCGGCTCGTCGCGGTGGGGGAGATTTTCGAGCAGCAGGCGCGTACCGCCATCAAGACGTTCGGCACCGAAAACCCCCGCGTGACTTGTCACAACCTCGTGACCGGGAATTACGGTGTACGTCTTTGGCCAAGGATTTGGTGGACGTTGGAGGTTGGGGTCAGGCTGGCAAAAGATGAGCCGCGCCTTCTTCTCGGCGAGCGAGGTCTGCGTGGGGCCGAGAATCTTCGCAAACAGATCGAGCGTCGACGTATGAATGTATTTGGTCATTGCCCCGGCGAGGACAGTGGTCTTCTCGTGCAGGTGCGGCGCAATGCGATGCAGTTGATCTTCGAGTAACGCGAGACTCTTAGGCACTTTCATTGCTACGGTCTCGATGCGGCTGGGCAGGGGATCGAAGGTGGTCAGAAGTCTTACAGCCGCCGGGTCTATGTGATTCCGCCTGAGGTTCTCTACGGTTGCCGCATGCGCCAGGTATGAGTCGGAGAGTGTCGAGGGTCGGTGATGCGCCAAAGCCGTCGATAGCGCGCCCCAGGTGTCATTGACGACCAGCACGTTTCCCATCGATTCGTGGTGATCCTCCAATTTCCGCAGAATAAGTTCGTCAGCGGCATCCCACGCCTGCAGCACCTCATTTGCACGTCTTGGATAACGCTCGAGTGCGAACTTACCGATCCCGCATTCAAACATAAATCTATGTTGCCCTAAATCGCGCTCGAGACTATCGTAAAGAGCGGCGGTAATTGAATCGCCAATCAATTTAAATGTTCGGAAGCTCCTCGTCTATCGGTCGTCGATTGTTCTTTGATCCCTGCCGCAAAGCCCCGGAAGTTCCCTTACAAGATAGGTAAATAAAATGTCGAAAAAGATTTTTGTTGGAAATCTGTCGTTTCAAACGACGGAAAATGATCTCAGTGATGCATTTGCACAGCACGGCCCTGTAGAAGCGGTCGCCATTATCACGGACCGCGAAACAGGTCGATCAAAAGGGTTTGGATTCGTGACGATGACGGAAGGCGCGGACAAGGCTATTGCTCAGTTAAGCGGTTCCGAACTGAACGGGCGGATGCTGACCGTCAATGAAGCCAGGCCCATGGTGAAGCGAGACTTTGGCGGCGGTCGCGGCGGTGATGGCCGGGGTCGGTACTAAGTAATTCTCTACGGCAGGCGCGTGCTCTCGTCGGCGCGCCTGTTCCCTCACGTTTCCCGATGTGTCTCGACGCCAGGTGCTCACAATTGCACAGCGCGGGAGCGACGGCGAGCGCATGATTGTACTAATGGCACGCTTCAACACCGGCGATCGTGTACGCAGGCAAATGACTCCCGGGGCGGAATACGTTTCAATCGGGACCATCATCGCCGTGATCCCAAATCACCACCAGTTGCAGATATTCGATGAGTACGAAGTGGATTTCGGTGCCAGCGGCATCCTCATCGCGTACGACTGCCAGATCAAAGCCGCATAACGCGCACCAGTTGCGACAAACTGGCATTTTCGGCCATAAAAGAGGGAGCCCATTGTTATGAGTGATTTCAAAGTCGGAGACCGCGTCAAGATCCTGCCCGGAGTCGCCACACCATTCGTCGGGATGGATGGCACCATATGTGAAATCCGGGCGCATGCTGAAGCCATTGAAACAATGGCTCGCCACTTTGTCGTGTTCTCGCGCAAGGAGAAGCGGTCCTTCTATGGCGTGGAGCTGATGCTCATTCAGAAGTCAAAGTGACGACACTAAGATTTGCGCAACCACCGCACTATCGTTTTGGCCGCCGCCGGGCTGAAAACGAGTAACCACTATGCGCCGAGGAGTGAGCGCAATTCGCACAATGACGTCGGAGGTCTCGACGGAACTAACGTGCCCGCCCGTATCCGCCGGCATCCCCCTATGGCGGGAATATCTCTTCTACGGCGAAAAGTCGGTATCTCGAAGTAATGCGTTGTAACTGGGCATATTGCCGCGTCGAATGACCGGTACGATTGCCAGAATTGACACGCGCCGCGAACGCGCTACTTGTTCACATTGTTCGCGGGCACGATCCCAGGTGTCTTCAACTGGATCGTGTAGACGGAATCGCATCCCGCCATGAACAGAGTCCTGCCATCCGGACCGCCGAATGCGACGTTCGTCGCACAGATCTGTCTCTTGGGTTCGCCGCCGTAGATCGGCAGGTTGATGGTGCCGAGCAGCTTGCCCGCAGGTGACGTGATGCGAATGATACCAGGGCCCGCTCCGCCGGTAGAGAACACATTGCCTGCCCTGTCTGTCTTCTCGCCGTCACCGATGCCGACGCCTTCAGTAAAGACGGTAAACGTGCCGAGCGTGCCATCGGGATTGACGGCATATCGCCGCATTTGACGATTTGCAGTGGACAGATACATCCACTTATCATCAGGCGACAGCGCGATGCCGTTCGGCGTGCCACCGAGATCCGCACCGCTCAGCACGAGCGTCGTCTTGCCATCCTTGATCCGGTAGATGCCGTTCTGCAGCTGTTTGTCGGGATTCCTGCCGCCGTCGCGCAGGCCGAAATCGTTGTCCGTTACATAGACGGCATCGTCTGCCGCGATCGCGATGTCGTTCGGGCCGCTGAACCGCTGGCCGTCCTTGCCGCCGGACAGCACCGTATGCGTGCCGTCCTTCTCCAGCCGCATCACCTGTCGATCGTTGTCGGCGCACCAGATCACGCGGCCCTGACGATCCATGCCCGTGCAGGACGGACCGATCAGAAGCACATGACTACGACCGGAGCGAGTCTGAGCGCCGACATGGTCGGGATCGTTGCCGGTATAACCCGCCTTCTCCATGAAGACGGAAACCTGTTTCTCCGGGGTAACCTTATAGAGCACGTTGTCAAGCAGTCCTGCGAAAATCCAATAGCCGCCGGTCCCTTCCGCGATCCAGAGCCCGCCTTCGGTGAGACCAAAACCGCGTCCAAGCTCCACCAGATTCGCGCCTGGCGAGACGATGTCGTCGAGCGCAGGATCGGTCCTCGTGATCGAGAAAGGCCTGGCCTCGGGTGGAGGACCGTCGCCGCGCATCTGAGGAACGGCGGGGCCGCGCTGCGCCTGCGCGTGCGCAACCGCGACACTGATGATGGCGAGCAGAATGGCGTTGGACCAGGCGGCGGGCTTCTTCATTGTGTCACCTCACACATCGCGTGATTCGCGGGAACGCGCGGGCGGGCCGACCTTAAGTCGGCGGGCGATCTCCGATCGGTATTTTGCCAGAAGTCGATCCGAAACGTAACGGCCCAGCGTGCGGCACCGTTACACGGCGTGTGCAGTCCTGCGAAGACAACACCTGTCATCGGGTTTTGCGCCTGATGCGGCGGGTTTCCTGGGGCTGGTCCGTTCCAGGAATTCGAAATGTCAGTTCAACAGAACCGACGTCGATGACGTCACCATTCGCGAGAGGCCTTGGCGTTTTGACGGGCGAACGGCCGAGTAATGTTCCGTTGGTGCTTTCCAGATCCTCGAGCAGGGCACTTTTACGCACGCTGTCGATGCGGATCAGCGCATGGCGCCGGGATACGTCCGGATCATCGACATAGACGCTACACGACGGATCTCGCCCGATGATATTGTCTCCCTCCGAGAGAACAAAGTTGCGATCCCTTCCGACCAGCCAGCAACGCATCCCGGCCGAGACCTTCTCGACTTCAGCAGCGCTCCCGCAGAATGCGAATCCGACTCCGTGCACCGTTCGAATGAATCGCGGAGTCTGCGCGTGGTCGGCAAGGGCGCGCCTGACTTCTCCGATCAGAACATTCAGATTCGCTTCCACGACGTGACTGTCAGGCCAGACTTTCCGGAGGAGATCGTCTTTGGCGACGACGTTCGGCTGGCGTGCGAGCAAGAGGCACAGCAAGTCGAACGCTTTCGTGGAAAGATGAATTTCCTTCCCGTCTTCCAGAAGCTGTCTGGCGTCTGAATCGAGAATGAATTGCTGGAAACGCACTCGCATGAGAGTTGAAAAAACTACGGAATTCCTAAGAATCCTTTAAGACTGCTTTTCCTTCAGTGTGACATCCTCTGCTATCCACATGGCACCGCGTCGAAAGGCATCAAATTCAAGTCCTGAAAAAGTTCGGCGGCCAGCCCGCGAGGTGATCGAGGCAGTTTTAGAAAACATGCGCGGCAATCTGGAGCCCTTGAAATATTCCACGTTGGTTCCAAGCCGGTATGTCGTGTACCTCCATCCCGCCGAGCATGCCCGTCTCGAAGGCATTATCGCAGTTTTGCAAGAGCAGACGATGCGGGCACTTTCCGAGGAGGTCGCGGCGCAGAATGGCAAGTCGATCCTGCGGCAGACGGTGCAACGGATCTTCCGGGAGCGCAACCCGCGGATTGAGAATCCGGCCGGTGCGTGGTCTGTCGAATTTCTGCCGCATCCCGACGGCGATATTCAGGAAGGCGACATCCTGGTCGATTCCGAACTCTTGCTGCCGCCGAGTCCCGAGCTCAGCCTCGGTGAACGGACTCGACGCATTACGACGGTCCACTCGACTCAGCGAACGACGTCTGCGCGATCCTTCGCGAAAATCGTGTATGAAGATCAAGCCGGCCATCATTCGTTTGATATCAAGGATTCGGTGACGATCGGCCGCGGCGGAGCCGCGCATCCGGTGGACATCAAGATTGTTTCTTCGGTAGATGTTTCGCGCGAACATGCGCGCATTCGACGCGATCCTCAAACAGGAAATTTCTCTCTGATCGATCTGAGCATGCTGGGTACGACGCTCGATGGACGCCATGTCCCTCGCGGACCTCACGCGGAAACGCAACTCCCGGATGAAGCCCGCATCGGCCTGGCAGAAACCGTTTACCTTAGTTTCAGCCGGGTGCGCCGGCCATGACGATGACGCTATTGCTCTGGTCACGCTTTGTGCTGTTGGCCTGCCTCGCCGGGATCGTAGCGTGTTACGTTTGGGCAGCAACGAAGGATCTCGATTAAATGCGAACCGTCCATGCACTGACAGCCGCCGGTCAAACCGACACCGGCAGGCAGCGCGACGTGAACGAAGACCGATTCTATTGTGACGCTGCGCGCGGCCTGTTCTTCGTGATCGACGGCGTGGGCGGCCAGGCCGCTGGTGGAAAAGCAGCCGACGTCGCGCTGTCCACTCTTCGAAAGCGGCTTGAACGGGAGACGGAGCCCGTTGCCGAGCGAGTCCGCAAAGCAATTACGAATGCAAACAACGAGATTTACCGGGTTGCACGGACGCGTCCGGAATGGAATGGCATGGCCTGCGTGCTGACAGTCGCTGTCGTTGGTGACGGTAGAGTCACGATTGGACATGTCGGCGACACACGCATGTACAAACTCCGCAACCACGGCATCAAAAAAATCACCCGGGACCATTCGCCGGTCGGCGAGCGGGAGGACTCGAAGGAAATTTCCGAATTCCAGGCAATGCGGCATCCGCGTCGCAACGAAGTCTACCGCGATGTGGGATCGGAACATCACACGTTCGCCGATCCCGAATTCATCGATATCGCGGAAGTCCCTTTTGAGCCCGACTCGGCCCTTTTGCTGTGCAGTGATGGACTGAGCGACCTCGTCGAGTCGGCGACCATCGCAAACGTCATCAACCGCAGCGTCGGCGATCCGGAAGCCGTGGCTCAAACGTTGATTGCGACGGCCAACGCAGCGGGCGGTAAAGACAACATCACAGTGGTGTATGTCGAGGGAGAACAATTCGCGGCAAGCCAGCGGCGACGAGGGTTTTCTCCGTCCATTGTCATGCGAGCGCCAATGGAGCCGCCGCCGCGAAATTGGACTCTTCTGCGCCATCTTATTGTTGCGGTCACGGCACTGGCCGTTGGACTCGCGATCGGCAGAACCGGGTTGAGGCTGCCATTCTTGCAACCAAATCTGCAGTCGCCTCCGTCGAATACTCAGATTGTACGGCCGACGGAATCGATCGCCGCCGCGATTGAAAAGGCCTTGCCGGGGTCTCAGATTCTCGTGGAGCCCGGCGAATATCGTGAACAAGTGGTTCTGAAGGACGGGATACGCCTGATGAGTCGAGCGCCGCGCGAAGCGACCATACGGCTGCCAATCAACGTTTCCGATGCGGATTCCGGGCCCGCCGTCGTGGCGACCGGATTGTCGAACGCCGAATTGGCGGGTTTCCGAATTGTGGGTGACGCGGCGACTCCGCTCGGCGTCGGCATCGGCGTCTCTAACGGGGGATTGTCGATCAACAACGTCGAAATCAATGGCGCGGCAAAAGCAGGCATCGACTTTGGCGAGGGATCGTCCGCGACTCTGCTCGGCAGCGCCATCCACGACAATCCGGGCGCTGCGATATTAGTTCGCGCTGGAGCGAACCCGCGGGTCAGTAATAACGTATTTCTCCGAAACGGAATGTCTGAACGTGCGCCCGGAAATGTGGTGATCGAGGCCGGCGGCAAGCCGGTCTTTCAAGACAATGTATTCGTCGGACTCAGTCCGGATTCGTTTGTTACTCTGGATGAATCGGCGCGCTTGCAGTTGAAGGATTCGAATTGGTTCCCTCCGGTTCGAGAGCCTGTCCGGCCGGCTTCCGAACCTAAACTGAACCGGACGGTGGGCCCGACGCTAAAAAAGACGCGATGAAAACCATTTTCCAGGAGCTCGGACCGTACGAGATCATCCAGTCGATTGGTCACGGCATGGCAGGATCGGTTTTCCTCGCGCGCGATAAAAGGACCGATCAACGCGTCGCCCTCAAGGTTATTCCGCACGGAACGGACCAGGAAGACCGCGAGATACTTGCCGCAGAGCGATCGGGCGCAGAGCTCCAAAGGCAATTAAGCCAGGTCACTACACGCGTTCCCATGGTTTTCGAACACGGCGATCATGAATCCGGCTATTACGTCGCGATGGAGTATCTCGACGGCGAAAACCTGTCTTCTTTGATTGGGCGCGGCCCGATTGCAGCCCAGCAAGCCGTCGGCATTGCCATCGAACTCTGCGAGTTTCTCGAGGACGCGCACCACTTCGAAGCAGTTATCGACGACCGTGCGTTGCGCTCCCTGGTGCATGGCGACCTGACTCCTCGGAACGTCCGGATCACGTCCCAGCAGGAAGTCAAGGTGTTGGACTTCGGCATTGCCAAGGCGTTGTCGCTCAGCCGGAAAGTGACGCGCAACGACTTTGGCACGCTTTCCTATCTGTCGCCCGAGCGGCTCGAGTCCGGAGTTGTGGACGAATACGCGGACTATTGGGCTGTTGGCGTCATGTTGTACGAACTGGTGCGCGGCGCTCGTCCCTTTCGGGCGGAAGACACGCGACGATTGGAGCGTCTGATTCTCGCGCGCGGCGGTGCGCCGTCCTTAAACGAATCGTGTCCGCCTGGTCTGGAGTCGGTGATCGCAAAGCTCCTCGCTCCCACTCCTGCTGAGCGCTATCCGACTCCGCAAGACATTCGGGAGGATCTTGAGCGTTTTCGCTCCGGTGAAAAGACTCACGCCGAGCAGGAAGGCTGGCCGCGGGCCGTCGCAGACCGTCCCTGCAATGACGATCTGGAAACGCGACGGACGAAACCGGCCGACCCCCCGGAGACCCCAGAAACCGACGACGACAAGACTCGGCGCACCTCAGTTCCGGAAACCGAACGGGCGCGCCCGCCTGCGCGGCCGCTGCTCGGAACTAAAGTGAGGAGATGGGCCGGAGCAGTTCTGTTTGTGTTCTTCCTTGGGATCGTGGGCAATGAGTCTCGGATCGGAACGGCTGCCGACAGGGTTGCATCAGCAGCGGCGACGCGGAAGCTTGAAGAAATAGGCAAATCGTGGGACCAGTACGACAGCTTGTCGCAATGGTCCATTCTGCACATCGGCACCAACAGACTGGGACATTCCTTGAGTCAACGATCCGAGGTTCTTGCGGATCGCGTCATTGCAGACTATCGCGCATCACTCCCGAGTGTTCGTGAGGCTGATTGGCAATCCGCCCGCGATGCGCTGATGCGAGCTGTCGCTTTCTCGCCACATGATTCAACGTTAAGAGCGTCGCTGCGTTATTGCGAAGGGCACCTGAGCCGGATCAACGGTGAAGCCAAACGCGCCCGGCGTGAGTTTCCGGAAGCGCAACGCGATCTGACCGATGCCGTTGCCGCATTTCGTGAAGCGGCGGAGTTGCGGCGCAACTGGCCCGATCCTTTTTTGGGTCTCGCGCGCACCTTTATTTATGGTCTGCAAGATCTCGATCGAGGCGCCGACGCGCTTCGCCAGGCGGAGAGTTATGGCTATATGCCCGGCGAGCGCGAGACCGTTCAGCTTGCTGACGGTTACCGCGTGCGCGGCGACACGCTCATGCGCAATGCGCGGCAGTTGTCCGGAATGCCGCAGGAGCGAGATTACGTGCAACGCGCCGTTGAAGCGTACCGGCAGGCATTGACGCGCTATTTGAGCATCACAGATCTTGCCAGAGTCGGACCGAATATCCGCCTCACGCAACGCTCTCTCGACAGCGCCGAACTCAAACTCGCAGAGTTTTCACGCCAGACGATGGGATTCAAGCCGGAGCCTGTGCGATGAGTCGGACCTGCGTTTCCGCCTCCGAGCGTGATTCTCGCCGCACCGATAGAACCGGAGGCCTCCACACTGGACATATCGCATTGGCGCTGACGTCCGTTGTCGCGATGCTTGTCATTGGACTCGGGTACGCCGGCAGGATCCAGACGTTTCGGCAGCAACCGGCGCACGTCATCGATCTGAACTCCGTATCCAGTTCAAAAGAACTCGAGCCGTTGCTCGAGCGCCAAACCGCACAAGCTCTATTCGACTTCATTCAGGAGGTGCGTCAAGAGGGAAGGGTGCTGCCCAATGTCGGTGCCATCCTCAAGGCGCGCCGCCACGCTTCAGAGGCGCCGCTTTTCAGCCCGACGGATCTCGCAGCCCTTAAGCCGTCCATCGTGGTCCGGACGCTGGAAACCTTCGGCCGCCTGACTCTAGTCTGGAGCGCTCTCTATTTCCTGTCCTTCTGGGTTGTGGCGGAACTTTGGAGTTTGTCCAGCCGGCGGCGTGGAGACCTTCTGCTGCTGGCTGCGGCCCATTTGTTGACGGCGATCGGATTCGCCGCCCTGCTGAGCCGGACGGATCCTGTGCGCGACACTCTCTTGTTTGTGCGTTACGCGCAGGGAGTTATTGCCGGGCTTGCCGTGTTCGGTTGTGTGTCCTGGATGGATTTTCGCAAAGCCGCGTTTCTTCATTTGCGCTATCTACCATTGGCGGCTGCCCTTCTGTTGTCTCTTCTCTTGATCGTCTTTGGCGGCGGGCCGGGAAACAGCAATGTCAAAATCAATCTCGGGCCGGTACAACCCGTTGAGGCGATTCGTTTGCTCCTCGCTCTGTTTCTGGCCGGCTATTTTGCACGCCAATGGGAGGTGCTGAGGCAAATCGATAGCAACACGATTCGTGACTACCGAATTCCCGCGTGGCTTCACGTCCCACGTCTAGACTACCTGCTGCCGGTCGTAGCGGGAGTCGCGGCCTCGCTGATATTCTTCTTTCTGCAAAAGGATCTCGGACCAGCTCTCTTTATCGCTTGCGTATTCCTCGTGATCTACTCAGTCGCGCGAAACCGGGCAGGATTGGCAGTAATCGGGCTTGCACTCCTGGTTCTCGGCTTCTACCTGGGTTATGCACTGAATGTTTCTTCAACATTGGCGGCGCGGGTTGAGATGTGGCGCTCGCCGTGGGACAACTCCGTACACGGCGGAGATCAGATCGCACAGTCTTTCTGGGGGTTGTCCACCGGAGGCTTGTTCGGCTCCGGCCTCGGACTGGGAGACACGCGCTACTTACCCGCAGGACATACAGACCTCATTCTTAGCGCTATTGGTGAAGAACTGGGTTTTATCGGACTGTTCCTGATCACGGTTGTGTACGCAGTCATTGCGGCACGGGGATTTCGAATCGCTCGCGCTGCCGCCAACGACTACGGCTTCTTTCTTGCCACGAGCGTGACGCTGTTTTTGATTGTCCCCGGACTCATCATGGTTGCGGGCAGCCTGGGCATCATTCCGCTGACTGGAGTCGTCACACCGTTCTTGAGCTACGGCGGGTCCGCAATGCTGGCGAACTTCGCAGGATTGGGCATCCTCAGCGCAATCCGCACCGAGGCAAGCCCGGCGAAGACATCAGAGCCTTTTCTGAAGCCGATGCGATATCTCGAGTACGGGCTAGGCGCAGCAGCGTTCGCGCTCGTAGCGATTCTGTTCAACGTTCAGGTTATCTCCGCCGATGCCTACGCGATTAAACCTCAGCTTGGCCTTCAGGCCGACGGAGGCCGCCGATATCAGTACAACCAGCGCATGCTGGATGTCGCGCGTCTGATTCCTCGCGGAACCATTTACGATGTGCGAGGTTTGCCTTTGGCCACGGGCAGCATCAATGTTGCAAAGAAAGCTCGCGAACTCTACGGAAAAGCCGGCATCGCATTGGATTCCACATGTAACGAGCCGTTCGAACGATGTTACCCACTCGGAGGTTCAACATTTCATCTGCTGGGCGACGTGCGAACGCGGGCGAACTGGACGGCATCCAATACGTCATACGCCGAACGAGATTTGGACAGCAGACTGCGCGGTTTCAACGACCATGCGACATTGGTGAATCGGACAATCCGGCGCGACTACAGTGAGCTCGTTCCATTGCTTCGGCATCGTCACCAGCCGGAGGCTTCCGCGTGGCAGGAGTTTCTGAACCGGCCGCGCGATGTTTACTTGACGATCGACGCGCAATTGCAGGCCCGCATCACGGCCATCCTCTCAAAGAATGCGTCGAGGTCCGCGACCGGACGCGCAGCGGCAGTCGTGATCAATCCTGACACAGGCGAACTCCTGGCAGCAGCAAGCTACCCTTTTCCAGTTCTCATGGCTTTGCCGGAAACCGAACATGACAGCGACGCGCTGTTGGATCGCGCCAGATATGGTCTGTATCCGCCTGGATCGACGTTCAAACTCGTCACAGCCGCAGCCGCGCTCCGACGAGACCTCAATTCGAGCCAGACAACGTTCACATGCACGGGTTTGCCGAATGGCCGGGTGGGCGCGAAAGTCCCGGGTTGGGGTATCGTACGCGACGACGAACAGGACTCGCATCCGCACGGCACGATCGACATGCACGATGGCCTCGTGCATTCGTGCAACGCCTATTTCGCGCAACTGGCTGTGCGCCTCGGGCCGCAGGCTCTTCTGGAGACGGCGATGCGCGTGGGCATATCGGTTGCGCCTTCGAACTCACTGGAGCAACTCCGCAAAACGCTTCCTCAGGCGGGTTATGGACAAGGATATGTTGCCACGAGTCCATTGAGGATGGCGCGCGTTGCCGCGGCAATAGCCAGTAGTGGAGTATTTCGCGAACTTCAAATGGACGCTCATCTGCCCCGCTCGTCTGAAGAAGCGGAGGACGCGCCGTTGTTGCCTCCGCAAGCGGCGTCGCTGCTGGGTCAATACATGCGCGACGCCGTGCTGGACGGAACTGGGCGGAGCCTTAGAAACCATCCGTTGAAAATTGCCGGCAAAACCGGAACCGCCGAGATTAAAGGGGCGCGGTCGCATGCCTGGTTTGTGGGATTTGCTCCCTACGGTCCGGCTCGTAAGAGAATCGCTTTCGCGGTCATCATCGAAAATGCCGGCTACGGAGGATTGGCCGCTGCTCCGGTCGCAGGCGAAATCGTGACGGCCGCAGCGGCCTTAGGCCTTATCAATTGAGGAGCATCAATGGATATTCTTAGAAACCTGCGGCGGTTGGAATCCAGACTCGCAAAAAACGTGAATGAGACGGCGCAGAAGATGACTCCGTCGAATCCGCGCGAGCCGTTGGAAATCGTGCACGCGATCGTGGAAACGGTGGAAAAACATATCGAGCCTGCGGGGCGGGGAAGATACGTCTTTCCATTCAACCAGATTCGAATTTGCATCGCCGCAGATTCATCGCTGACGCGGGCGCGGTTTGAGGCAGTGTTCGAGTCGGAGCCGTCGGTGCAACAACGGATCTTCAAAACTCTCGAGACCGCCGGCTGCGAATCCACCGGCTTAATCATCAACACGATTTATGTAGCCCAGCCGGAGCCTCATTGGACTGCGTCGGACTTCAATCTGGAATTCGAGCGCATCCAGCCCGGGCCGCCGCCGAAACCGAAATGCGACGCTATTCAGCGTAGTCTGAAACTGACAGTTGTTTACGGTGCGGCCGGGCAGCAGACATACGTGTTCACAACGTCCCGTATCAACCTTGGCCGGCGCCTGGACGTTCGCGATAAGCAAAATCGTTTGATGCGGACGAACCATGTGGCTTTCACCGAATGCGCCGAAGAACCGAATCCTGGCGTGTCGCGACGACATGCCCATATCGAAGCCAGCGGCAGTCCTGCGGAATATCGTCTGTATGACGACCGAAGCGCCCACGGAACAAGCGTTCAGAGAAGTGGCGTGACGATTGTGGTGCCGCCCGGCACCCGCGGCATACGACTGCAGTCCGGTGACGAGATCGCTCTGGGCGAAGCGCGGCTGCAGGTCGAAATCGAAACAGCCCGGTAGGCTGCTTTGACTTCATAAACCTGTTTCCCTTTAACGGTATAGACGTTGCGGGCTCTATCATGATCTCTGCGTTTGGAGTGCCAGGCCACCCCAGGTTATGAATGGTGCGAGTGGTGAACGGCCCCGATTTCCTTTTGACCCGCACGGTGTTATAGTCCGTCGCCAGCCTTTCAAATTCTGAAGTGCTTTCGGAGGCGCACAAATGATTAAGCGGACTCTAGTTTGCGTTGTGTTGTGTGGGTTCATGACGGCCGGCTCCCTACTGGCTCATCATTCGCTCGCGGGCGTGTACGACATGAAGAAGGATATGGAACTCTCGGGGGCGGTCGATAGCGTGAAGTTCGTCAATCCCCATGGTTCTTTGACGGTTGCAGTCAAGAACCCGGATGGCTCGAGCACCAATTGGGTGCTGACACTTGGCTCGGCCACGGCTCTTGCGCAGCGCGGGATCGGTAAAACCGGCCCGAACGCCCTGCACAACGGCGACAAGATCACGGTGAAATTCCTTCCTGCGAAGGACGGCAGTCCGTTGGGCTTCCTCAAAACCGTCATCATGCCGGATGGACGCGTGATCCAGATTTCCGCCGGAAATCCGAACGACTAAACAAGAAGGGGGATCATCATGGCATTACTTGAGGCTGCGCCCTATCGGGCTAGCGCTTCGCGACTTGAGGCTGCTCCCTTTTGGGCTTGCGCTTCGCGTCTACGAAAGATGTTTGATTCCGGCTTCGCGCTGCCACATTTGCGCTACGCGGGCACAAGTGTCGCGATAACAGTCGCTCTGGCGATCAGCGCGCCAGCCTCGGCCGTTGCACAAGCAGGCGGTGCTGCACCTGCGGCAGCGCCTGCCCAAGGTGGTCGTGGAGCCGGTGCGGGTGCCGGAGGCGCGCAAGGCGGCGGTCGCGGGGGCCGAGGCGGCGCTCCACTGTACACCCCGGCAGCTGGTGCGAAGGACCTGAAGGCGGTCCTGTTCAACTGGGGCTGGTATATGGGCATGCTCCGAAGCAATCTGGAACAGGATCTGATCATGTCGCTCGAATACCAGGGCAAGGGCACCATTCAAGTGGACGGACAGCCCTGCAATGCCACGAAGTATCGAACCAGCATCAGCTACCAGACGTCGGGCGAGCGGATCCAGATCACCGGCACTCGGCCTAATGGCCAGAGTTGCTCCAATGTCGAAGTCCTCAGTGGAGCGTACGCCTGGAACGAAGACATTCCCGGCGCCGAACTCGTCGCTGGTAAAGGCAAAGCCACGCCGATGCCGGCAACCGTAGAGGAGCGGATGATTCGCCTGTGGGCAGGTCCGCAGGGTGCGTTGAAGGCCGCAATGGCCGCGATTGCGGACCCAGCTAAAATGGCGCCCAGACCCGGCACAGACGTACCAGCCGATGTCATGACAGCAGGTAAAACGTCCGTCGCATGGGAAAGCAACAAGCCGGTGTTGACGTTCCCGATCCCCGGCGTCCCCAATGCAACTGCGACCGCCACACTCGACGCAAAGTTCATGGCCGAACGCGTCGTGGTGAAAAATGGCGCGAACACTTACGAGTTCACTTACGGCGATTATAAAGATTGGAACAATCCGCTCAACCCGGCCGAGGCGTTTTACGCCGGCAAGATGACGGAGAAGAAGAACGGCACCGTCGTCCGCGACATTACGACGACGCTGACGGAAACGGGACAGATGTATGTCGTGATGCCTGTTCCGGCAAGCGTCAAGGCCGCGATCAAGCCCGCGAATCAGCCTCCCAACTGGACTCTGGCATCCAACGCAGCGGCGACGCAGACTGCCGCCGTAACGCCGAAGCTCGCCAATGGCAAGCCGGATTTTACAGGCAACTGGGGTCCCGCCCCTCTTCCAGTCACAGGTAGTGGAACCCGCCGATGTACTCCAATCCAGAAAGAATGCACAGAACCGATGGACAACTTCTGGGTGGACTATGAGTTTATCTCGCCCTCGCGGTTTGGGCCGAGCCGTCCCAATTACAAACCCGAGTTTTGGGACAAGATTCAGGAACTCGATCAGTGGACGAACAAGTACGATCCAGTCATGACGTGTCAGCCGCTGGGACTCCCACGGCAGGGCACGCCCATGCGGATTATCGAAACCGATAAAGACATCCTCATGTTCTATCGACAGTATGCGGATTACGGTGGCGGCAACACTGAATTCCGCGACATCCCCACCGACGGACGCCCGCGTAATGAGGCGACGTCGATCGTAGGGACCTACTATGGGTACAGCATCGGTAAATGGGAAGGCGATACGCTCGTCATCGACTCCACTTCATTCGTCGATTCGACGTGGCTGGGACGAGGAGGCCTCTTCCATTCGGATAACATGCACATCATCGAGAAACTCACGCGTGTTGGAAATGAACTCCATTACGACATGACGATCGAAGATCCGGATTCGTTCATTGAGCCCTGGGTGATGCCGACCCGCGTCCTGCGCGCCGGAGGTGGCGACGGCATCGTTCCGGAACGCTCGAATTGCGAAGTGTACGAAACCGGTAAGATCACGTCGCAGCTGAGGCACTAACCGTTCTTCAGGAAGGAAAACTTCAGCCCGTTTCGGAGCCACTCCGGAACGGGCTGTTTGTTTATGCGGGACAGGGAGGACAGAACCCTGATCCCATGAAAATCACCGCTGGGACATGACAGACGTCGCGAAAGTTTTCTTCGGTCCGCCGGTCACTTGATGACCGCGGGCTCCGGATTGCGGCCATTGATGATGGCCGGTTTTACGGAATCGTGGTGTCTCTGACGAAGGCTTCCGTTGGAGTTAAAAGCCAAAGCCTGTTTTCGAGTGGGAAGTGTAGAATTCTAAGTCGGGAGCTCATCAATCCACCTATGAGAAACCTGGTCATTATCGCAATCATCCTCGGAATCGGTTGCTCTTCCATGTTCCAGGCGCAATCACGCGACTTCGAGGTTGCTTCGATCAAGCCGACAAGATTACAGGGGGCTGGCGTTCGGAGCGCTTGTCACGGTGTCGATTCGAAATTCGCCGCAAAGGACCTGGCCGCGACGGTCCCGCTGGGGCGGTGTGTGATCTCATCCGGCCGTTTGAGCCATATGATCGGCGTCGCCTATGACATCACGATGGATGTGCTTAAAGGCGGTCCGGACTGGGTGGCCGGTGGTGACGACCGGTATGATCTCGAGGCGAAAGCTGAGGATCCTTCGACCGCAACGGAGGCAGCGCTGGTCGGGATGCTCCAGAGGCTCCTTGCCGACAAGTTCAAGCTGAAGTTCCATTGGGAGACCCGGGAAATCGACGGTTTTGCATTGGTCGTCGCGAAGAACGGTCCGAAGATTCGTCAGGCCCGCCCCGATGAAGAAGAGAGGATTTCCTTGGGAATGGGCGACAGCCAGGACATCGGTGAGGCCAAGAAGGCTGCAGCTGAAGGCACTAGAGACGGTGTGCAGGCGGTGCCGTTGATGTTGTCGGTACAAAAAGTATCGATGGCGAGACTGGCGCAACTCCTCCAGTTTTTCGAGCGTGGTGGTCATATTGTCGATACGACGAACCTGACAGGTTTTTACGACGCCAGACTGGTTGTTGAATCCGGGCAGGCCGTCAACGGACCGCTGCAAGAGCAATTGGGTTTGAAGTTGGAGGCGCGCAAAATTCCGGTCGAGACGTTTATCGTCGATTACGCAGAAAAACCTCCGGCAAATTGACGATACGCTCGCCAGAAAACTAACTCCGAACAAATCTGGCTTGCGTCCCTGGAATCACGTCAGGCGCCCGGAGCCCGGGCTTCCCAATCCACCAGCCGAATCTCGGGGATGACGACCGTACGCATGAAATGGTCCTGCGCGCGATAAAGCTGGAGCACGGCGCGGGATTCTCTAAGCCTGGATCCATCGACAGGAAAATGTGCCAGCCCTGCGGAATCCCGGAAGGGTAAATTCACAACTGGTGGCATGAGGCGGGCAGGGAACAGCACATTCTGAACGACTCCAGCGAATGACGCATACCCGCTGCAGCCAAACCGGTCGGGGTTCCGTTCGTTGGTTGACGGGTGCTCGAGAAACGAATGGAAACAGGGTGCGGGCGCACCACCGGAGCAGATGTATTGAACCGCGGTCTGCTGGTCATTGACACTGGTCTGGCATCTGCCGCCATCCGCAGTCTCCTGCGTGCCACCCAGGGCGGGAAGCATTTGTGTCATTGTAACCTGGACGAGAGTCAGCCAGTAATCGATCTCGATGTGGACAGGCTCGTTTTTGACCCGGTCATAAGTCGTGGTGGGTACTGGGATAACCGGATAAACGACACTCGACGCGATTGCCGTTCCCTCGCGCCGGGTGTTCCACGGTTCCTGTTGAAGTCTTTCGACTCGGCCGTTCGTCGTGACACGAACTTCGGCGTGGTCCATTTGTATTGCGGAGTCGGGCGGCAGCCCTGCGACATCGATTGGAAGATAGACAGGTACCGTTATACCGTTGGCATCACGGCGAACTATCGCAAGGGCGACGGATATACGCCAGATACTCCGAGACCATCAGCTTTTCCGGCATGTCCTGATTCTCGGAAACGTAACCGATGCGACGCAACTCTCGAGGCGACATTTTTCGAGAGTCCGTGCCGAAGACGGTTGCGCTCCCGCGTGTCGGTCCGATCATATTCATCAGCACTTTGATCGTCGTCGTCTTGCCGGCGCCATTGGCACCGATCAGCGCATACGCGCTGCCCTGGGGTACGGTGAAGCGGAGCCCACGAAGGGCATCCAGACGGCCGAATTTCTTCCACAGACCTATCACTTCAATCATCGGCGGCCACCTCCATCCTTTCCAGCCGCGCCCATTGCGTCCGCACGGCCTCCAGCAGGTCTTCCTCTTTCAATCCGACGCGCAGCGCTTCCACCACGAGTTGTTCCACTTCCTGATCCAGTACGCGCCTCTTCTCTCCGGCCCGGGCGGAGGGAACTTCAGCCACGATGGTTCCGACGCCCGGCAGCGCCTCCAGCCACCTCTCTTGAATAAGGTGCTGGACGACTTTGTGCGCCGTGTTGGGATGTATCTTGAGGTCGGCTGCAAGAGTGCGAACCGAAGGAAAAGGCTGTCCGGGGGAAAATTCGCCGCTGATAAATGCCTTCTTTGCAGCGTACACAACCTGGTCGAAAATAGATTGTCCCGGGCGCAGCTTAAGCCGGAAGAGTGTCACATGAACACTGTGACATATGTGACGGAAGGCGTCAATCAGGCCGTAGCACCCGCGGAGTGATCTGAAACCGTTGCCAGGCACTGTATCGGCTGGCGGGCCGCAGGCGCAACGTGGATACGTACAGGAACACGATCTCGTAGGTACACTGAATTTGACAGAGTGCATGCGCTCTGCCACGCTTTCAATCAAGAGAGGCATAAGTGGGCGCAAACAGACCCCTGATTAGCTTCATTGGTTTCGCTGTCGTCACGTTTACGATATTGAGTCTTCGGTCCAACACGATGGCACGACAGGCAGCACAGCAGCCTTCTTCAGCAAGCAAACGCGTTGCGTTGAATGTCCTCGCCCTGGATTCACAGGGCAATCCCGTGAGTGATTTGAGCGCTGACGACTTTCAGATCTCGGATCAGGGCAAGCCGCAGCGCATCGTCTCTTTCACCCGCACCGGCGATCCGAAACCGCTCGCGACTCCATCCAACGCGGCAGGGGAAGCCGTTCCGGCTCCCAGGCCCATCGTGATCCTGCTGGACCTGCTGAATGACAATCTCTCAAACCGCGCATTCGCAGAGAACGAGATCAACCGCGCACTGGAGCATATGGAGGCGAGCGATTTTCTGTATCTATATCTCCTGACGAACGAAGGTCAGGTTTATCCTATCCATCCTGTTCCGGCAGGTCCTGCCGAGGCCTCTCCCGAGAAAACTCCGTGGACCGCTCATATCCGGCCATTGCTGGAGAATGCGATCAATCGCGTTTATGGCTTGAGGCCCATGGACGAGTCGCAGATGAATATCCGCGTGGAGTCTACATACAAAGCCCTGGATCTTCTCGCGTCAGTGATGCCGCCGGTAGCGGGCCCCAAAAACATCATCTGGATTACACATGGCATCACTACCATTATTCGCCTCGTTAACGGCGAACCGTACGATTACTCGCCCAGGCTGCAACGGCTGGCCACTGCGATTGATCGCGCCGGCATCGCGGTAAACATTGTCGATGAGGGAAGTGAGGTGGGCTCAGGAAACCTGAGCACGCTGGAGCAACTGACTGAATTGACGGGAGGACAGCTCTACAAGGGCGTGGATAAAGCGATTTCGGCTGTCATGGCGGCCGGCCGCTCGGGTTACCGGATTGAATACCTTCAGCCGGCAACCGACGATAAGTTCCACAAGATCCGTGTGGTTTGCGCCCGGAAAGGCGTTCGCGTTCAGGCGAAACAGGGATACTACGCCTACCGCTAGAGAAGTGATATGCCGAACATGCCGAACGTGCCGAAGATCACAATTGTCGCTGGTGCGCTGTTATCGCTCACGATCATCACTGCCGCGCAGAACGAGCCATTCAGGAACAACTTGGGCTGCGGCTACGTGCTCAAAAGGTGCCGGTAGACGTTATCGTGATTGACCACGCGGAGAAGCCTTCGGAGAACTGATACGTCGGATCGAACGAATTCAACGGATTCAAATTCGTTAAATTCGTTCAATTCGTGGCTTATCTTTTAGCGGATTGGTTTACGCGGAAACGGTAGTGCCGTTGGGCATCGCGCGTATTTACCACTTGGACCCACCGCTGGGTCCGTCAAAATTCTGCTGGCTTCCGGCGGCTTTATATGGAAAAGATAAGCCACGAATTGGACGAATTTGAATGTTTAGTCATCCCTTAAGCCATTCAAGCGGCCGTGGTGCGAATGCAAACTCCTTCTTTGCCTTCTCGTTCGAAGCGCCGCGCAGTTGCGTTGCGTAGTAAACGGCATCCGGACCACCGGTTTGAATTGCCGCTTTGTCACTGATGTGGGGTGGTGGAGGTGCTCCGATAAAATTGGCAAATGCCGCCAACCAGATAGCCAACGCGACGGGGTCGTTGTCGACGATGTTGTAGACGCCCGGCCGTATTTCCAGGGCCGCAACCGTTGCCGCGGCGGCATCTTCGACATGAATAAATGAGAACACGCCTGTCGCAGGATCAATCACGGGATATTGGCGCTGGCGTACCTGTTCGGAAATGCTTCCATTCTCCGGATCGTGGTATGTGCCCGGGCCGTAAAAGAACCCGTAACGTAAAGCGATACCCACGAGGCCGGGACTACTAAAAACCCTATTCTCAATCTGCGTGTAAGTGGCTACGCTGCCGGCGACGCCGGGCGACGCGTCGTGTGCAAGCGGATCTCCTTCCGACGCCAAACCTTGGCCCGGACCATAGAAGAAACCAGTAGATTGCACGATGTATCGCTTCACGCCCGTTTCTAATGCGGCTCTATGCAGATTGCCTCCCCCTTCCAGCCGAATTCGGCGGTCGCGGGGAGCGGCTGCTCGCATCTCCTCCGGCGTGTAGCGTTTCGGCAGTGACGTGAGTTCGTCAACGATTGCGTCAGGCCGGATTCTCGCAGTCTCTGTTCTCACTGCTTCGGCATCGAGCGCGTTCACCACCACGCCTTCGACGCCCTGTTCACGGAGTACCTTTATTCCCGCATCCCTGCTCGTCATCCCAATCACTTCGTGCTTAGCCGCGACTAGTGCTGCAATCAACGGCCTGCCGATCGCGCCACTTGCCCCTGCCACGAATACTTTCATCAGTCGCAACCTCCTGCTAAACAATAACTCCAATCTCTCACAGATCAACGCCAGCCCGAAGGTTCACGAAAGCGACCACGCATCTTTGTGGCAGGAAATCAGAAGTTTTCTGGATGGGAAAGCTTTCTTGCATCCGGTCATCATCACTGATTGCCATGGCCAGAATGAAGGAGACAATTATGAAGATCGTAGTGATCGGCGGCAGCGGCCTCATCGGATCAAAGCTTGTCACCGGGCTTCGTGAGTCCGGGCACGAAGCGGTAGCGGCTTCACCGCAATCCGGCGTCAACAGTCTCACCGGCGAAGGACTGGCCGAGGCAATGAAAGGCGCCTCCGTGGTAGTCGATGTATCGAACTCCCCGTCCTGGGAAGACGCAGCGGTGCTCAAGTTCTTCGAGACGTCAACGCGTAACCTCCTGAGCCATGAGTCGGACGCAGGGGTAGGGCATCACGTTGCGTTATCGGTTGTGGGAACCGAGCGGCTGTTGGGAAGCGGTTACTTCCGCGCCAAAATCGCTCAAGAGAAGATGATCAAAAAATCAGCTATCCCGTATTCCATCGTCCAGGCGACGCAGTTCTTCGAGTTCCTCAAGGGTCTCGCCGACATTTCCGTCGACGGCGGCAAGGTGCATTTGCCGCCTGTGCTCTTCCAGCCGATGGCTGCTGAGGATGTCGCGAGTGCCGTAAGCAGGATCGCATTAGGTCCGCCGGTAAACGGCACTGTCGAGATAGGAGGCCCTGAACAGTTTCGCCTGGACGAACTGGTCCGGGAGCGATTGGCGCCACTCAAAGATCCTCGCGAGGTCGTCGCCGATCCGCAAGCGAGCTACTTCGGGGCCAAGGTGAGCCTCAGAACACTCTTGCCGGAGAAAACCGCCCGGCTCGGCGGGACTCGCTTCGAAACCTGGCTCGCTCAATCCGCTGCGCAAATTCCCAGTCGAAAGGTAAGTTAATTCATGACTTCCATAAAACTAATGTTGGTGCTGGCATTTCTCGCAACGGGCGCGCTCGTGGTCCACGAGCCTAAGGTGACGGAGGTCTTGTCGAAAGACCTCACCGGCTTCCCGGGCAAAGAAGGTCTCATGATAACAGTAGAGTACCCGCCGGGTGGTTCGGATCCCATACATCGCCACAATGCACATGCGTTCGTTTATGTGCTGGAAGGCTCGATCGTGATGCAGGTGCGTGGTGGAAAGGAAACGACTCTGACACCTGGTCAGAGCTTCTATGAAGGTCCCGATGATGTTCACGTCGTTGGGCGAAATGCGAGCCAAACCAAACCGGCGAAGTTCGTCGTGTTCCTGGTGAAGGACAAAGGCGCTCCGGTACTGGTGCCGGCCAAGTAAAACCAAAAACACTACACCAGGCTCCTGCCTGGAAAAGATAAGCCACGAATTGAACGAATTTAACGAATTTGAATCCGTTAAATCCGTTCAATCCGTGGCTTATCTGATTTGTGGATGTTAGAACACGCTAAAGTACGCCGCGATCTGAGCCAAAATGTCGCGTGTATGCAAATGACTTTGTATAGTAAAGCTTGTGGAGTAAACTCCAGGCATGCCGAGAACGCTTGCCTGGACGGCAGTCGTCGTGATGTGTATCGCTGGAGCAATTGTCCTGCTTCTCGAGCTGACAGGCACTCCGACCTTGAAACCTGCGGTCCCTTTGTCATCGGAACCGGCTCCGATCCGCAAATTTGAGGTCGTCGCGGAGTATCCGCACGATCCGCAAGCGCTGACTCAAGGCCTGATCTACACGGGCGGCTTTCTCTACGAAAGCACGGGCCGGGAGCGTCAATCCTCGATAAGGAAAGTGGAACTTAAAACCGGTCGAGTGATCCAACAGCGCGCTGTAGACGACCGCTTCCTCGGCGAAGGCCTTACGGAGTGGCGGGGGCAGCTTATCCAGCTGACTCCGATGCGAACGAAGCCGACCGTTCGCTCGTTGATGCTGGAGGATCTCAAAGCACTTATTACCTCGTTTGGCCGTTCTATGGACCATGACCCTGGTGTGCGGTATGACCTCAATTCGCTCGAGCCAAAATCTACATTCACGTACGGAGGGGACGGGTGGGGACTCACGCATGACGATCATCAGATCATCGAGAGTGATGGCACATCCATGCTGCGGTTCCTGAATCCCAACACAATGAAGTGGCAAGCGCAGATCGGCGTTGTGGACGCCGGTGAGGGAATAAGGTGGTTGAACGAACTCGAGTTCATCAACGGCGACGTCTACGCCAACATCTGGCAACAGGATCGAATTGCAATC
Organism: uncultured Acidobacteriota bacterium; assembly: GCA_963738025.1. GTDB lineage: Bacteria > Acidobacteriota > Terriglobia > 20CM-2-55-15 > 20CM-2-55-15 > 20CM-2-55-15. The sequence continues at coordinate 53,692 of CAVTWA010000032.1, forward strand.
ATTCAGCTGAATTCGGGCCAGGTCAGAGGCTGGATTGATCTCTCGGAATTAAGGCCTCGGATGGTGCCACCGCCTCAGGATGTGGAAGGTCTTGGCGCATATGGAAAGGCTGTGGCGAACGGCATCGCGCACGACCCCGACGGCGGCCGTTTGTTTGTGACAGGTAAGAACTGGCCGCGCCTGTTTGAAATTCGGCTACTCAACTAGGTTGCCTGAGAACGATCAACGCTGGTTTTAGCTATGTGCAACTTTGCACAGTTTTCTGTTGTGCTTATCGGCTAGTCTCCAACCTATGAGAAATGATACTCGGCAGCTATTGTCGAACAAATACGACAAGACCGCCTGTCCGTTTACCCGGGACAATCCCCACTCTCATTTTGTGCAAAACGGAGGTTCGATGAGAAAAGTATATTTAATTTGTTTGGCGCTCGCTCTATTCTGCACCATCGCGGCGGCCGCCCAGAAATTCCCTATGACCGCCAGTTCGGTCGTTCCCGCTGCTCGGGGCAAGGTTGAGATCGACAAGGACAAGAACGGCAACATAAGGTTGAATATGAATGTTGAGCATCTGGCGGATCCTCAAAATCTGACGCCGTCTGCGGCTGTGTATGTTGTTTGGTTGCAGGAAAAGGCCGGAACCCCTCAGAATCAGGGCGAATTGAAAGTTGATAAGAATCTAAAAGCGAGATTTGCGACTGTTACTCCGTCCAAGAGTTTCGATGTGTTTGTTACCGGCGAACGGGATGGTGGCACAAAGGTTCCGAGCGGGCCGGAAGTATTGAGGACAGCTATTCAGAAGTAGAACTTGCCCGTTGGGGAATTCTTTGCCCGAAGGCTGCAGAACGCCCTTGCTTGGAATGGAGTTAACGGTTCAATTGCGCCCGTAGAATTATCAAGTCGGTCAAGGAATCGGATCTCGCTGCCTATGTCCCGACCGACTTGATCAAGTCTACGAACCATCCTGACATTGCCAGGGTGTCACAAGTGAAATAAGCGCCGGCATATGCAGTCTTTGTCAGCCGGGTCGTCGTGCATTCCGTACCATCTCGCGCAGTTCGTCGTGCAATGCTGTGTTAGCGGCGATCAGGAATGAGCGCGTATTCAGGGCCCATTCGCCTTCAGTGTCCAAGTCCGTCACGATGGCACCCGCTTCCGCAGCAGCAAAACAACCCGCCGCATTATGTACCGATCCATAAACATCGGTGGCAGGCATGCCAAAGTGGATGATTCCAGCTATGCGGCCAGCGGCTAGATAGGCGTAAGACACTGTCGAAGAGAACTGCCAGACATACCAACGCTGAAGTAACAGCGCGTTGTGTACAACGGTTGCGGCGTGCTCCGTCTTACCATCAATCCAAATCGCGTTGCTATCGTCACGAACGGATAGGGCGGTGTCCGTCGATGCGGTGCGCATACGCGCTCCCTTTCCTTTTTCGGCATAGATAATCTCGCCCGACCTGCCTATGCCGATAGCCGCGACAGTGACGACGCCGTTCTCGACCAGTGCGATATTGGTGCAGTACAAAGGAATGTTTGAGGCGAAAAGTCGTGTTCCACAGATCGGGTCAACGAGCCAGTATGGGTTTCCCTTGACGGCCGTACCGCCTCGTTCTTCACCAATGACGGCATAGTTGGGGAAGCGCCGCAATAGCTCGGCGCGAATCGCGTCTTCGCATAAAACGTCCGTCGCGGTTACCGGATCAATTCCAGCCTTAATCGTGATGACATCGGCCCCTTGGCGAGAATCCGCGATCTTTTGCGCGATCTCTGCTGCTGCAATGGCGGCTTCAGTTTCGGCCCTCATACTTGCCTATGGTGCATAAAATTGTCCGTCAGGTCGACAAATTGTGAAAGCAGGGATTGAGCATCGGATGTGAGAACGATCACCAGACGCAAACAGACACCCAGGGCTTGTTTTCCACAGCAGCGTCGCATGACGCTTGGCTATGTTCATCGTGTCCTCCAACGCGACATCGGTCCGAATGAGCATTGAGGCTGAGCCCATTATGGCAAAAAATGAGACCCGCCGATGGCACAGCGCACAGAAGCCAACAGAGAATTTAACGGAACGGTTAGAAGAGGAATTGCTGGCGCAACGTCGTGCAAAGGGATGTCGTTATCGCACGGGCACGCGCTGCTTCAGGTCTTCGAACCAGTTCAAAACGACATTGATCTGTGCGGGCGCAGGTGTTGGTCCAGCAGCTGAATTTCCGAACGGTAAGATGAGGAACTGTCTGCCATCCGGGGTGATGTCGAAGTTTCGAAGCCCCGGGGCAGTTTGTGTTACCTGAGGAAACGGAAGAGGCGAAGGTTGTCGACAAACGAGAAAGCCGGTTCCGTTCGGACATCGATCGCGAAAATCTTACTCGACCACCAATAGAAAATCTGTTTGCCGTCAGGTGACCAGAGCGGCGTAGCCGCGCCGTTCATTGTTCCGCCAACCGGCGGACGGAACCGGCTCCGCCGAACGGCTGACAAAAGCGGGCGAACGCGCCAGGTGACGCTGATCGAGCGATCACATGATGAAGACTGTCGGGCCAGGCCACGGATTAAACGGATTTAACGGAAAAGCTCATCGAACTCTTGAAGCGGTCAACTAATTCAAATCACGCGACAGGATCAGCTTCAGAGTGATCTTGTCGGAAGCGGCATTCAAACCGAATCCGATGCCCGGTTCCATCGCGATGCCGCTTTTCTTGAAGGTATGGTCCGCGACGAGCCATAGCTGCTGCGATTGGTTGTGGAACAGGGCGAAGTTGTTCAGGTGACCGTAGTCTCCGTATTCCTCGAGCCCGAATCGCCACTCTGGCGCGAACTTGTGGGCGAGGCGCATCGAGGGCGCAAAGTCGAGGTTTCCCAGGCCCGCAAAAGAGTTGTCCAGAATGGGGTTGAAGATGATGTCGGTATCGCCCAGATGCCACCCGATGATCGGCCGGATTTCGTTGCTGTACCGTTTCTCATCCCACTGTTTCGCGTTGTAGCTGAATTCGAAATTAATGCCGTAAAAGAATGTGCGATCCTCCGCCTTGGGGACCGCAAACAGCGTGCGTAGCTTAAAACCGTTCAGCGTGGCACCCTGATTGGTGGAGACGCTGTACAGCGGCATGTACAAACCCAACTCGAAGAATTTCGCAACGCCATACGCCCACTCGGGAACGCCGACGTAAGCATGGTTCGAAATGATCGCGCCCGGAAACGAAGGCGTTGTCGAGCCTTTCGGCGTGAAATTCTGATGCCATGTGAGATTGAACTTGCCGACATCCGCAAGATTTCCATCGTAGACCTGGATCTCGTCGGTCTGGGCGGAAGCGATTGCAGGTAACAACATCACTGCGAGCAAGACACCGGAGATTTTCATTTTGCTCCCAACCCCGAAAAGTTGTGCAAATATAAGGCGCTGATTACGCGGCGTCAACAGGGACTATGTCGGCCATGAAGAGCGCGAAGAGGGCGGCAGGTGATTTGCAGCCTGGCCACACTGAGACGCTAACACGCCGATGTCACAAGCCAGGACAGGAAAGCCAGGCGACAGCAGGACCGATCACCGCCGATGAACGCGTTTGATGATGCAGGCACTGGTCGCGGATCGGTTCAAGCTGGTAGCGCGGCGCGAGAAACGTGAAGTCCGGGGTAGGTTTTGAATGTAGTGGATGCGATGTAGACCTGGTTTACCTGTAACACTGGTGGACCAGTCCCCGCCTAACTTAGGCGGGGACTGCGAGACACTCGCACCGCTGTTACACCGTATTCAATGGTCCCAATCTTGGGGAGCAGGTTCACCCCGGTCTATGACAGTGCGGCTTTGGTCAGGCCCAGCATCGCATCCAGGGAACCTGGTATCGTTGGAGAACTGATGTTCAATCGGTTCCAGAAATTGATCACGCCGATCGCAAAAGTCAGATCCGACATTTCCTTTTCCGAGAGGTGCAGCCGCACTTGTTCGTAGAGGCTATCGGGAATCGGCGCGGCGAGTTTCGTTACAGCCTCTGTCCATTCCAGGGCGGCCCGTTCCTTGTCCGAGAATAGCGGCGACTCCCTCCAGACAGTGATGTGGAAAAGGCGCAACTCACGTTCGCCGTGGATTTTTGCCTCCTTCATGTGCATATCCAGACAGAAAGCGCAGCCGTTCAATTGTGATGCCCGGATATGAACCAGGTCACTCAGAGACTGCTCCAGAGTCCCTTGTGCGCTCAGTTGACTCAATTCGAAGAGTTTTTTGATCAATTCCGGAGAATGTTGGTTGTAATTCATTCTTGGATTCATTGCTGTTTCCCCTTTCATCATCAAGACGAACAGGCGGCGGCAAACGTGACTTTTTTGCAATTGTCACAATCGAGTGACTGATATCGTCTTACATCGGGGAGATATGAGCGAAAACCATTTCAACGCCTGGGAAGAAGATTGGAAACGCTATCGGCCTTTCCTGATTTCATTCGCCTACCGGATGACGGGCAGCCTCTCCGAGGCCGAGGATCTGGTTCAGGAGACCTTTCTGGAATGTGCCGGCGTCCCTCACTCCGAGATTAAGAACCCGAAATCCTGGCTGACCAGGATCTGTGCCAACAAAGGAATCGATCTCCTCAGATCCGCCTACAAGAAGCGCGAAACTTATCCGGGACCATGGTTGCCGGATATCATTCCGGACAGCCTCCAGGTCTGGGCCAACCTTCAGGGTTCGGATTCGCCCGAGAAAAGTGTCATCACTTCGGAAAGCTTGACCACATCCTTCCTCCTGCTCGCCGAACGGCTGACGCCCGACGAGCGGGCCGTTTATCTCTTGAGCGAGATCTTCGAATATTCGTTCAAAGAGATTTCAGGCTTTCTCGATAAATCGGAAGAGGCCTGCAGGAAGATTGCCCAGCGGGCAAGGGCGGCGGTGTTTGCGGCGCCACGCTTCGTCCCGAAATCACTCGATTCGGCACACGTCATCGCTCAGTTTTTCGAATACGCGAAGAACGGCGACCAGGCTTCGCTGATTGAATTGTTGTCGGACGGCTCGGAGTTCTGGTCGGATGGAGGAGGGAAAGTGGCGGCAGCGAAGAGCGTTCTGACGGAAAAGGCAAAGATCGCGGCCTTTTTTGCCGCCCTCGGCAATTCGAAAGCTTTTGTGCCGGGCGATTTCAAACTGGATTTCACGCGGGTCAGCTCGCGTCCGGGACTGATCATTTCGAGAAGGCTTCCTGGCGGCCTGTGGACCTTCGAAACCATCCTATCGTTCGAGATCGCAGGCGAGAGAATTGCCCGGATTTATGCTCAGCGAAATCCAGACAAACTCAAGGCATTGCTCGACGGAAGCAAGTGAGCACTCTTTGCCTGGATCTATGACCAGGATGGAAATAAGATTGAGCTCTGGCAGCCGTCCGCAAAGCCCTGAGGGCCGTCACCTATAGTCGACTCGCAAAGAGTTCTTCGCGGGGCCTGGAATTTTCAGGTGCGATTGCTAACCTTCGTCAGGTCGATCGTCGTCGGTGGGGAGTTTCTTGGCCGAGGACTCGGCTCCAGGTGGTTCACGGAATGGTTTCACGGAAATGCGCTCGTAACACACATCCAGGACGATCAGCTGTTCCGTTCCGGCCGGCGCGTGAAGAACCACGCGGTCGCCCGCTGCGGACTTCATCAACGCGCGCGCCAGGGGTGACACCCAACTGATGTGGTCGCGGTCGAGATCGACTTCGTCGGTACCGACGATGCTTACCACTCGCTCCGTTCCTGCGGTATTGGCATAGCGCACGGTCGCACCGAAGAATGCCCGCGTCGCCGCCTGCCCCGTTCTCGGACGTTCCGGATCTACCACTTCCGCGGCATCGATTCGCTTCGTGAGAAAGCGAATCCGCCCGTCGATCTGGCGCAGTCGCCGCTTGCTGTATTGATAATCGGCGTTCTCACTGCGATCGCCGTTGCTCGCGGCCCACGCCACCACCTTGGTCACTGCCGGTCGTTCCCTGGTGAGCAGAAACCGGTGCTCGTCTTTGAGGCGTTGCAGGCCGTCCGGCGTGATGTAGTTTTTGACTCGCGCGGAGGGCTCATCGGCTTGCGGTTTTCTCGTAAACCCTTTTCGCATTGGTTAGTCCTTCAAGCGCCAACCCCCGTGGGGGCCACAAGGCTTTCAGTAATGATAGTGCCACGGACCACTTATCCGGGACCGACATTTCGTCCAGATGAGCTCGCTTCTACAGTGTCGCAGGAGGCAGACCTGTGATGTTATTCGTGGGCAATCGTGGCCAGACTCAGAGTGCGAGCAGCGACGGACGTCTACTTGAAGGCAGAATTATTGGCTGTCCGGGTTGCTGCTGCAGTGTCCAGGTACCGCGCGTTACAAGCAGCACAACGATGATGGCAATCGTCGCCGTGAGCCAGCCCGACTCGCCTATGGCCAGAGGCATCCCTACGGTGGCGCGATCAAAAGTGCGCTGGATGATCGCGTTCCAAGCTCCGTGATACATCACGGCGGGCCAGACGCTGCCTGATCGCAGACGTACGTATGCCGCGAGATAGGCGTCGGCAACGGTGCCAACCACGAACAGCATTGCCGATACTTGCGGGTGCGAACCTGCCGCATATTGTCCGCTCAGAATCAGAGGGACATGCCACAGTGCCCAGATTAATCCGCTGACGAGAACTGGCTTCGGAACGTCAGCTTCAATCAGCCGGGTCAACATGTAGCCACGCCAACCGACCTCTTCACCGAATGCAGACACGCAACTCACAACGGTGCCCAGCGTGGCTGTGAGCAGGAAAGAGGTCATGAGGTTTGCCGCTGCGGAGTTGGTATAGAGGTGTGATTCCGGCGGGAGCGGCGTCTGAAATTCAGCAAGGCCTGTAGCCCAGGCTATTCCGTACGCGAGAAATCCCACGGCTACCGGATAGGCCCAGGCCAACGAGGTGGCCCGGATGCCTTCGCTACTCCCGAAACGAAAGGAGACATCGCCGAATCCGTCGCGCAATGTGAGCCGGGCCACAATCGATGCCACCGCCGGCATATACATCAAGCCGAACATGAGCAATGGCGTTGTCCGGATAGATTCGCCGGTCTGCAGTATTCTCCACTCGAAGTATCCCGAGCCCAGAAACAGGACGGTGAAATAAACGGCCAGTCCCCGGCGCGCATTCTGCTTTTTCCGGTCAGCTCCTTCAGTCATGCTGATGAGGATGGTACCCGAGATTGGGAGGGATCCCAGAGTCCTGACGTTTGCTGAGATTGGAGCCAGCCCGGGCTTGTGGCGCTCTCCCTATTCGGACCGTAAGCACTCGTTGGGATCGATGCGGGCAGCGCGCCGGGCCGGATAATAGCAGGATAACAGCGTAATACCCAGTAAGACCGCAGCAGCCGCGGCATAGACGGATGGATCTCTGGGGTCCGCGGGCGCCTCAGCGACGCCGGACGCACCTGACATCATTACTAGAGCTCCGATAGCAATTCCGGGAATGCTCACTTTCAAACCATCCCGAACGACCATGCTGAAAATGCGGCGATTCGTTGCGCCTACGGCCATGCGAATTCCGATTTCGCGCCTCCTCTGGCTCACGGAATAAGCGATCGTTGCGTAGAGCCCGAACAGAGCGAGCATCAGACTGACCGCCGCGGCGCAGCCGGCGATTTGCGCCAGCATTCTGAATTCGAAAACAGCCTGCCGCCGCACAATATCTTCCATCGTGTGAATATCGTAGATCGGCTGATCCGGATCGACCTCGCGGGCGGCATTGCGCACGGCAGAAACGAATGACGAAGGATCACCCTTCGTCGCGACGAACAGGTACATAAAAGTCTCGCCTGTTTGATCGAGGGGCGTATACATGAACGGCAGTGGTTGCTCTACGATGTTTCTGTATTTCGCGGTCCGCGCAATTCCGACGACTTCAGCCGAACCGGAGTTCGGTCCCTGGACTTGAATGTGTTTGCCGATCGGGTCCGCTCCCGGCCAGTACTTGTCCGCCATTGCCTGATTGATAATCACGACTTTCGGTGCGGCGCTGTTGTCATGGACGTCGAATGCCCGGCCCCGAACAAGAGGTATGCCCATCGTCTGGAGGTACCCATCCCCCACCAGCTCGGTGGCTATGCTCAAAGTCTGCTGTCCTTCCGGCACGCCATAGCTGTCGATGACAACATCGCTCGAAAGGCTTTCTATACCGCCCCGGCCGCATCCGAGCCCACTGCCGGCTACTCGATTTAAGAGGCGTTGGAGAAACAGCTCGGCCTGAAGCTGGAAAAGCAGAAGAGGTCCGCACGAGTGATCATCATCGACCACATCGAGCAAACCCCGACACCGGATTAGCGAAGCGGCTCACCAGCGTTCGAGTTGGCGGCGATGCCTGAGCAAGTGGCAGACGGCGTGTTCAAGGATCATCTCCGGGTCGTAGGTCGGTCCCCAGCGCACGGGAAAACTCAGAGCGAGGACTTCGTCCTCCGACATCTCGATTAACGGCTCAACAGTGCTCTCAGTGAACATGATTGCTTCCGCGAGGAGAGGCCGCATGTCTTTCGATGAACGCACACGTGTGGGATCAGCCTCGAAGCGCTCGACAAAGTCGATTCCGAGCCGCTTCCGTATGTAATGCGCGTAGCGCTGTGCGGCGCCGATAACGTGGACACAGATGGCCCGCGGCGACCTTGTCGTCTCCGAGTTGTCTGGTTTCTGGGAATCGAAGCGGCTGTCATTGAACGTTTCGACGGCCCGGCAAAAGTCCTCCGCCGCGCGGGCATACTCATCCATCAAAGCGCCGAAGGCGCCCGATCGGCCGGGATGTGTAACGAAAGAGTAGTGTTCCAATGTGGGTCCCCCTGGTTGTTAATAAGCATAGAGCCATTTTACGAGGTGAGTATTTCCCCGGAGAAGCGATATGGCATTCGACGAATTTGAACAGGCTTTGAAGAATACAAACGAAATTGAGATCACCGTTACCGGCCGGAAATCCGGGAACCGGATCTCCACCCCGGTGTGGTTTGTTCACGAAGGCGACAAACTTTACTTGTTGCCCGTGAAGGGTTCCGACAGTAACTGGTACAAGAACATTGTGACGACGCCAACAATGCGACTTAAGGCCGGCGGCAAAGAACGGAGCGCAGACGTGAGACCCGTCACCGATAAGGCCCAGGTCCGAGATATCGTTGAGAAGTTCAGGACCAAGTATGGAGCCGATCAGGTGAAGAAATATTATTCGAAGTTCGACGTTGCCGTGGACGCCTCTTCCAGCGGCACGCAACGCCGCTCTGCATGACCGTACCGGCGGGACGCTGAGGAGAGATAAGCCACGAATTGAACGAATTGAACGAACAAGAATTCGTTTAATTCGTTCAATTCGTGGCTTATTCTTCTTTATCTCGAGGCGTAAGCACGATGACTCAGCGAAGAATTCAAGGACGCCGGGTCGAGAATGAATGGCCAGGGATTTGCCAAATCGGTAAGTTATCCGGCAGTCAACGTCGTCGCGGGCACAGTCCAGGTCAATGGAATTGGATCGCACGATACGACCACTGTTTATCTGGAAGCGCCTGCCTGGACAAATATCTTCGTGACGGGCCCGAACGATGAAGTGCTGTATCAAACGTATTTGAGGAAGACCGTACTGGTCAGCAGGGGCTTGGAATTCGAGGGGGCGACGGGTGAGAATTTCAGGATGGTGGTACCGTGGAGCGACAGGACGCACGAGGCACGGGTGCGGCTGCTGCCTCCCGCTGCAAGGTTCATCCTGCAAACCGGACTATAGTAGGCCGTGCACCATTTGAGAATGACAATGAAGAACAAGATGATTCCAGGATTGCTGCTGACGGTTTACGTGTGGGGCGTCACGGCGAACGCGGCGCAACGTGTCGCCACCACGTGCGACCGCGAATGTTTGCGCGGCAAGGTCACGCAGGTGCTGTATGCCTTCGTGACGCATGATGTGAAAGGACTGCCCGTTGCCGACACGCTGCGGGTGACCGAAGACGCCGTCGAGAAGCCGCTCGCGAAAGTCGGCCTGGTCAACACGGTGACGCGCCTGCGCGGCTTTCGCCAGGACATCATCGACGAGCGCGCCGGCGTGGCCGGCGCCGACGTCGTGGTGGAGGAGAGCGGAGCGCCCGTGCTGCTGGTGGTGCGGCTGAAGGTCGTCGCGGACAAGCTGACCGAACTCGAACTGGTGGCCACACGCAGCAGCGCAGAAGGGCTTATCTTCAACATCGATGGCCTGAGCGCGCCGAGCGAAGTGATGAACTACGCGCCTCGCCCCGAGCAGCTTTCGACTCGCGACGAGGCCATCAAGGCGGCGCAGCACTATCCGGCCGGGCTCAACGCCGCGAAGACTTTTGCCGATGTGAACGCGCCCTTTGCCTCGGACGCCTATCGCTACGAAAACGGTCAGGTGATGGCAGGTCCCAATTGCAAGTTTGCCCCTGGTTGCCAGAATATCTCGACGCAATCGCTCGCGATCTTCAATCGCCTCGGTGACGTGCAAACGCGCGTCGTCGCCGTCGATGAGCGCATGGGCATCGTCTGGTTGCGCATGGCCTGGGGCGTACGCGAGCGCGGCGGTGACCAGCTCACGGTGTGGGAGACGTTCAAGGTCTACGACGGCAAAATTCACGCGGTGGAAGCATTCATGAGAATCCTCCCGGTGGGGAAGCGTAACGGAGGTTGGGAGTAGCGCCTGCAAATGGGCGAATCGATTCACCCGTCCTTTCACGCGCACGTCGAACTTCTTCAATTGTTCCTGAGCCAGCGCGATGACGTCGTCGAGAAAATACAAGGGCTGCTGAACGCCCAACGCAAGCCGATCCAATACCTGCAGGACGGTCCCCTTCTGTCGCGTCACTTTGAGGATTGCTTCTTTACACTCGCTGGCGTCACCAGCGAGCAATCTCGTCTTCGAGGTCAATTGCAGGAAGCGCACTGGGCAAGCGGTTTCAGGCCGCGTAAGAGTCCTGGACTGCATAACGACCTGGTCGATCCGGCGGAGATGATGGTGCGCGCTTTTCATTTGTGGCGGCAGACGCATTGGCCGGGTTACAACGGTCGCGTCCGATACGCGCACACTCTGTTTAACTTGTATGTGATCCGGTGCCTTGCGCTGTTGAGCATGCGCCTGTGGGATGCCGGCGATAACGGAGTCGAAGACCGCCTCTCGCAGGTTCAGGGTATTCTCGATCAGCTATGGAGAATCACTCCGAAGGATCAGCCGGTGATCGTGCGAGATGCGCGATGGCTGATCCCGATCGCACAGAGTCCCACGACCGATGAACTGGCGGGGTATTTTGAAGTCGCGGAACAAATCGCCGAGACCGTGTCGGAAGAGGACCGGATTGAAATCCAGAAAGCCGCCGTTCGAATGGCTGGCGGGCACCTGCGTTCACAGCTTCGCCACGTCTCCGTGCAGAAGGGTGTGTCTTTTAACGAGCACAGCCTGGTTCTGAGCGCCCGGAAATCCAATGCCCTCGATCTCGCCCTGCTGATTCAAGGGCTGGTGGCGCTCCTCGAGGCTTATGAACGCGCCGGGCACAGTGGCGACGGCCAGAAGCGGCTCGAATTGGCTGCTGCCATTTGTCAGGGCATTTCTCCGGATCCGGAGTTGTTTCTGAATCGTCTCGACTTGCTGGGTCCTTACAGCATGATCGAGCATCTTTTCATAACGACGGGTCGCGACGGGCACGCCGTCTATACGCCGATGGGACGCCGTCACGTTCAGTTGCTCCAGGAATACGAAGCACGGATCAGCCGTTTGTTTAAGCCGTTGTATGACGACTGTCAACATTTCAGGCCGGTTGACGGCGCCTATTCTCCATATGGGGTTCTATTCGGGTTTTCTTCCAATCTTATCGAGCATATGGCGTTCAAGACTTTACAGTCCGATGCCGTGACAAGCTTCAGTCTGGAAGATGTCTTTACCGGCGGGGAAGCCGACAAGCTCGCCTGGGTGAGCGGCTGGCGAAAGTTACCGCATATCAAACCGGAAGTAGCAAAGCTGTTCGAGTATCCCCAACAGTTTGCCGAAGACATTTTTGCTCGCATCGAGCATGGACTGCGCCGCCGCGTTTCCGATGATGAGGTGAACGCTGCTGTTCAAACCGGTCGCCTGTTCGTCCTGACCGAGGATGATCTGCAGGCTGATTCGAAAATGGCGCTGATTCCGGATCTTCCGCTGCAATATATCCGATCGTCAGACAGGCAGATTGTGGCTGCGCGCAAGGCGGATTCTGATGACCAGACGCATCTCCTGCGCGGCCGGCTGGAGGGGGAGTTCGTTCTCAGTTATAAGACTTCGGGCGGATGGGTTGCCATTACGAAGGACATCCTCACTGAAATCTTAGGGGCGGGGCACGATGCGAAGATTATGAGGCCGCCCGGTGTGGCCGCTGGAGTGTTGATGTTGATGTGTCCCAATCTGGTTGTGCATAATGCCCATTTTGTCGGTTAAAAAGCAATTCGTAAAGTTAGAGTAATGGTTTTGATAGTTTGCATGTTTTTACATGCGCTGTAATATCGCGCTGCTAGCATTCCTCTTAGTAATGGAAACCAATCATGTCTCTATCGATCGGCTCCGTGATATCGCCTTAGATGATGCTGTAACGTTCACTCAAATCGAGCTGGACCATGTCAGACAGTGCGTAGATTGTTTCGGCGAATGGGCCACTATCATAGAGACTCTTGAGTCAAACCTATTCCACTGACAGCTACCTAAATTGTTTTTAATTTCTTTTTAACATTCAGATCTGAACGACGCGATAGACTTCGCGCGAAGGTTGTAAAAGGGGCGTGTTGAAATGAAAGTTTGCCACCACAGTCATTGAATCTTCCACCTTTCGGACCGTGGCACTGTCACGGTTCAACCGGCCGGTCTGGCAGGAAAACGTCATGTATTCCTTACCCTGGAATTCACCGCCGATAGCACCTCGCGGCAGGTTGACTTCGTGTTTTCAGAAGAGGCTGCTCGCCAGTTGGGCCAGGCACTGACCTCCGGTTCGGTCGGCCTCATGCAGGAATTCAATTTGCCTGTTAAAGGCGAATACTAATCCAGATGGCCCAAACTTCCATCCGAAGCAGGAACGCGGGCTGAAGCCCGCGACTACAGGTCGAATGCGTCGATGGTGATTGTTTCCTCGCCGCTGGCCCGCCCGTAGATCAGCGCGAACAAAAAAAGCGGCAGGGTGTCACGATCGGCCGCAGAAGTCGCGTCTATAGAAACGAATGAAGACGAACACCACGTCCGGGATGATCGCGCTGAGCATGGAAAGCCCCGCTTTGGAATTCGAGGACTTCGATCGCGTGTGGAAGCAATACCGGACACGAGTGCTGCGATTTCTGCTGGCGTCTCTCGGTGATAAGGATCTGGCGGAATCGCTGACGCAAGACTGTTTCTGGAACGCTTACAAAAGCCGCGGGACCTTTCGAGGAGAGTGCAGCGTTGACACGTGGCTGATACGGATTGCAGTGAATCTTGTTCGGAATCAGGTGCGGACCCGCCGGTATCAGTTCTGGAAAAAAGCGGAGCGGATCGATAGCGAACAGATCGAGCGGTGGGCGGATCACAATATCTCTCCTGAAGAAAGAGCTTCGGTCAACGAACAAGTTCAGGTGATCTGGGAAGCCACAAGTTTACTTTCCGAAAGACAACGCACGGTCTTCCTGCTTCGTTTCGTGGAGGATATGGACGTTCACGAGATTGCCGAAGCGACGGGACTCACGCACAGCACCGTCAACGTGCACCTGAGCCGGGCAGTGCGCCGCATTCGGAAACGTTTAGGTAAGGGAAAATGAACAATCACTTGTCAGAAGATCAATTCGACAAATGCCTTTTGGCGGGTGGCGGTCCCTCGGAACTGGCGCATCTGCGCGAGTGTCCGGAATGTCGCGCGGAGGTTGAAGGCTTCAGCAAAGGGCTGGCACTCTTCCGAAAAGCGGTCCGGGATCTGGCCGGCGATCCGGTTGGTATCGAGAGGGCCGACTTCGCAGCGGCGGCGACGGCATCCAGCGATGTTCTGCGCTGGCACTGGGCAATAGCAGCCGCAACGCTGGTCGCCGCGATCATGCTGCCGTTCTTCATTTCGCGTCCCACACCCATCGTGAACACGCCGGCCGGGATGAGTCCGGAAGCCGTAATGGAACGTCTGAATCGTCATCTTACAGGAACGCTGCCAGAAGCCATGGAGCCGGTGATGTCTCTGATTTCGGCAGAAGAACCTGCGAGTGAGCCGGGAAGGGCTCAATGAAAGGTAGAACAATGATTCAAATGCGAACCCGCGTCTTCCTGATGATGACCGGTCTGCACCTGATCCTCGCTGCGGCCCCTGCTTGGGCCCATCACGCATTTGCAGCTGAGTTCGACGCGAATAAGCCCGTGACCCTGCGGGGTGCTGTTACTAAAATGGAATGGGTCAACCCGCATTCGTGGATCTACATCGACCTGAAGAAGAACGATGGAAGCGTCGAACACTGGGGGATCGAAGCGGCCGGCGCGTCCGCTCTCCTGAGCCGCGGTCTGACGAAAGACTTCCTGAAACTCGGGACCGAGGTCACGGTTAACGGTTACCAGGCCAGGGACGGATCGCTCCGCGCCAATGGCCGGGATCTGTCACTCCCGAACAGCCCGCCCGTATTCATTGGCTTCGCCAATTCCGGTGCTCCCTATGACAATACGATTCTTGCTCAAGACGAGAAGAAAGCCGTTCGCACTCAGGTTGCCGGAGCATGGTGGATGAATACCGCACTCATGCAGCGACTGGGAATAACAGACGATCAAAGAGTAAAGATTGAGAAGGCTTTCGAGAACCATCGCCAGGCCATCCTCTCGACGACGGATCAGCTCGAGAAGGAAGAAGCGCTCCTGGCACGACTGCTGGACAGCGAACCGGTTGACCGGAACGCGGTGTATACGCAGATCGATCGCGTGACTCAGGCGCGCAGCGAAATGGAACGCGCCGGCGCCCTCATGACACTGGAAATGCGGGAGTATCTGACTCGCGCCCAATGGGAGCAGTTGCCCAGAACCAGTCTCACTGTCGGCCCCGCAGGCGTCGTCGGGCAGCCACCAGCGGCGGCCCCGGTACCCGCAAGACGAGGCAACCAATAGATGAGTGTTACTCTAGAATAACCGTTACACAAATTCAGGGACAGGCCGTGCGCCTGCCCCTGGAGTGTGCGACGAGGTGCGTCCAGAGCAGTCCCCTGAACGCACTTTAATCACGCGTCCTTAGCGGATGCTCGTCGTGGTGGCCTCGACGATGGTCATTTCATGGGTTTGATCATCCAGGATTGCCATACCGCACGCAGTATTTTTACCGGTTGCATCAAATTTGCAGCCGTAAGCCTGTTCCGTGGGCATTTTGCACGAGCCCTGATCGGAACTGGCCATCCACCAACCCGATCCGGCCGGTTTTCCGGCTTTATTGCCTTTCGCAAAGGTGGCCATCAACAAGTCTCCGTTTGCGGACGAGCCGTCCTTGCACTGAAATGTTTTGCTGGCAGACGAATAAAGCACCTTGTCGGTATCGTCCCACAGCATCTGGGTATCGACAGGATGCCCGGTTCCATCGAGGTCCACTTGTTCCACCCAGAAGCTGTTGTCTTTCGAGGTATTCACCGTCGTCTTTCCTTTGCCGATCGATGACTTCTTGGACTGTTGGGTCGCATTCGGGCCCGGCGTAGGATTCATCGCCTTATCCCTGATCTTTTTAGGAGTCTGGTAGTTAACTCCCTGGTTTGGGTTCGGCTTTTCGTGAGCCATTGATTGTTGTTCATTCTTCGGCTGGTCATTCATCTGCTGTTGCTGTTGATCATTCAACGGTTGCTCTTGATCATTCGACGGTTCTTGCTGAGTGGACGGTTGCTGTGAGCTGGACTCTGGAGACTGTGCATGCACTTTCAATCCGAATGTAACTACGGTTCCCATCAGAACTATTGCGGCGAGTGATAATAGTTTCTTCATTGGGTAAATAACCTCCTCGGAATCCGTTGCATTCGAAAGCCCGGAATATATCGGAACCCGTCCTACATATCGGGGAAATCCTAGCGAGCCGCGGGGCTTGGACGACAGTCGGAGTCGCGGACAAGTGAGCCCCATCGATGCCCTGGCCCACAGTCCAGTCAAAGCCCGACGAACGAATCGCTCACGATGCGTCGCCTGGATCGCTTGGGCTCGCTAGACTCGCCGCTATATCGAAAGTTTGGTCGACCGGGCCAATGGATCCGCATTAGAATCCAGATCCGATGCCGTCAAGTGGAGCTGCGGGCAAACTTGCAGTCGAAACACGAACGATGCGGCAGGTGACCCTGCGCATCGTGCCCTTCCTTATGGTCGCCTACTTCGTCTCTTTCGTCGACCGGGTGAACCTGGGTTTCGCTGCGCTGCAGATGGTCAAGGATCTTCATTTGTCCGCGACCGTCTTCGGCTTTGGCGGCGGAATTTTCTTTCTCTCGTACTTTCTGTTCGAGGTGCCCAGCAACCTTCTCCTGGAGAAGTTCGGTGCTCGCCGCTGGATTGCCCGCATCATGATTACGTGGGGCGTGCTGGCCGGCGGGATGGCGCTCGTGAGAGGCCCGCAGTCGCTTTATGTGATGCGGTTGCTTCTCGGTGCTGCAGAAGCAGGCTTCTTTCCCGGCGTCATTCTTTATTTGACGTATTGGTTCCCGGCAGAGCATCGCGGACGGATCATCGGATTGTTCACGGCCGCGATTCCGGTATCGAGTTTTCTCGGCTCGCCCATCTCGGCAGCTCTCCTGGGAACCGATGGATGGCTTGGGCTCCGCGGCTGGCAATGGATGTTCATCCTGGAAGGGATTCCGGCCGTGTTGCTGGGATTGGCATGTCTCGCCGTCCTCAGCGATCGTCCTGCAGACGCAACATGGCTCGGCGATGAGGAGCGCCGCTGGTTGACCGCAAAACTTCAGGCCGAAGAAGTAAAGCGACGCCCAGTGGAAAAGTTAAGCCTGAATCAGGTGCTCTGGAACAGACATGTGCTGGTGCTCAGCGTCGTCTTAGCCGGAAGTACCGCGGTAAGCAGCGGACTCCAGCTCTGGCAGCCGCAGATCATCAAGGAATACGGTCTCACCAACATGCAGACCGGACTTCTCAACGCCATTCCTTTTGCTTTGGCGACCGTGATCATGATCTGGTGGGGAAGGCGATCGGACCGCACTCGCGAGCGAGTCTGGCATTCCGCCCTGCCTCTCGTGCTGACGGCCATCAGCCTGGCATCGGCGGTCCTCTTCAATTCGCTTTTCGCGATTATCGTCATTTTGTGTCTGGCCGTAATCGGCATCTATGCCGGCAAAGGGCCGGTGTGGGCAATATCGACGGAATGGCTTTCCGCAGGTACTGCAGCTGCAGGCCTGGCACAGATTAATGCGATCAGCAATCTCGCAGGCTTCGGCACGACTTATGTGATGGGTTTCATCCGCGACGCGACCGGCAGTTTCTCGCTCGCGCTGCTGCCGTTGGTCGCCTTGTCTGGCGTCGCCGCGCTGGCGATCATCTGGACGGGCCGCGGGAACACGACGGTAAAGGTGCAGGCATGGCAAAGATCGAGATCACGCCACTCCTTATGATCGATGCATACAACGATTTCATCTCCGAGGGTGGCAAAATCTGGGATGGCCTGAAGCGGGTTGCAGAAGCAAATTGGTGGACAGTCATCAAATCAGCCCAGGCCAGGGCAATTCGGTCACTGGTGGTCACATCGTCGTGCGAGGGCTGCCGGAGGAGCCACGTACCGAGCGTCGTCGTGGACGATTCAACCGGAACGCCCACTGTAAAGGCAGTCAAGGGACATCACTCGACTGATCGCATGGGCAACAGATCGCGGTCAAATGCCTGAGCTGGTCGGACTACCGTAATTACGAAAATCCGGTCGCGATCGGGGATCGCGCTCAATGCATCGTGTGATGATCCGCCTCGTACAGGATCTACGTGCGTGCTGCAAAATCCTCCAGGGCTTCTATCAAGAGTCTCGCGCCTGCACGGATCTCAAGGAGCATGCGTTCGCCGTCAGAGGTGACCGTGAACAGCAAGGTTGGTTTGCGCCCTTTCATCGGCCTATTGGCGGGACTGGCGGCAATCAACCGTGCTCGCTCGAGGCCATCGAGCGCAACGAATACTGCACCAGCATCGATCACTTTGCCTGGGGTCAACTCGTTCACCTTTTCGGCGATGCCGGTGCTTGTGCCTTCGCCACGAAACAGATAGGTCGCCGTGAGAACGAGTTGGTCCACGTATCCTAACGAGGCAAAATCCCCTTTCTCGACGGGTAACGGCCGCCACGAGGTTATCGATAGCCTCGTGAAGCTGCCGCCGCTCCTGAAGGAAGACCAGAAAGCGATCGCGGGCCGACCCGGCTTCTTCATCGGAAGCGCGCGGCAGATAGCGCTCCAGGATCTCGTCCATGTTGTTCTTACGTTTTACCATTTAAAAGCTCCTTGCTCTTCCTCAGTTTTGCGTGCGTTCGCGACAGAATCGACGCGATCTTCGAGCGTGTTTCGCCCAGCAGAGTCGCGATCTCCGCGTCGCTGTAGCCTTCGTTGTGATGCAGAATCAGAATGTCCACGATTTCGGCTTTGAGTTTGAATCTCGTGAAAATGTCTTCCAGCATGTCGCGGACTCTCTCGTTTGTGTGTGCGCCGGACGCATCCTCAATTTCCAGGGACTCGACGCGGGGATCTTCCTTCCGCCGTTTCCCGGCCCGTTTCCAGTCGAGCGCTGCATATACTGCCGCTCGATGCAGGTAGGCTTTCGGATTTTTCATGATCTCCGGTTGAAGGTTGTTCTCGGCACATTTCAGGTACAGTTCCTGGATCACGTCGTATGCATCCGCCACGCGCCGCAGGATGGCTTTCGCTGCGCGAAACAAAAAGTTGTAGTGCTCCAGGAACAAGTCCTCGAGTGTCTGCTTCTGGCTCTCACCGCTTTTTTGCCGTACCGTTGCTGTTGTCAAATGTTCTCCTGTGTCTGGAGAAAAAGCCGCAGAGGGAATTCCCTCTGCGGTTTTCCTCCGCCAACTACATGGACATACGGTTAGCGGAATCGCTCCAGTCCGTAAACCCTGCCCGGCCGAGAGCACGAACCTGAAAAGCATAGGTTGTGCCCGGAGTCAGGCCATTGACGGGAAAGGAGCGTGAGCTGGTAAAGAGCGGCAGGACCGTCCAGGAACCCGGCTTTCCGTCGGCGCCAATCGAGGCATATTTCAGCTCATAATGGGTCGCCTTCGCAATCGCCTTCGGTTTCACCCGAATCTGCCCCGAAACATCCCCGCTCTCCAGTTTCTCGATAGCGGGTTGGGGCAGCGGTTCTGGCGCAGTTCTAGTCGTGGATTTTGCGCGGAAACCGCTGGATTGAAAGATCCCAGGGTCATCCTTGCAATTCGCCACAACCCAGTGTCCAAGCTGGTACATCATCTTCCAGACCGTCTCGCGTTGCTTATTCCGGTCGATGATCGCCTGCCTGCCACCGTCGTCTGCCGCCGCAATCTTGCTCGCGTAGTCGTCGATCGCCGCCTTGAATACATCCAGCGGGACCGGCGGATTCACAAAGTTCGGATTGTCCTTCAGACCGTCATGAGCCGCGACTGCGTCCTTGGCGATCTCGGTATCCGGTTTGTGAATGCTCAGTGATAATTGAATCGTGTTTGTCATTGTTTGTTGAACTTCCTTTTCTTCGAATCTGCTGAGACGCCTCCGAAAAGCAAGACCGGGATCGCCCGGCCCTTCGGCCGCCTCTATAAGTAAGACGCTTCTGGCCCCCTCGTTTGTTGCAAGGCGCCAGAAAAAATCCAAAAAATTACGTCCGCGGATGTTGATCGGAGCAGGCCGGCGTGGGCCGCACCTCGATAATGTCAATTTCGCCCTTGAACAGCTTCTTTTCGCGTGGCATATCGGAAAAGCCGAATTTCCGATCATGCGACGGCAAAAGAACGCGTCAAATTTGGAAAAGAACGTGGTGTTTTGGCGTGGCAGGTCGGGAATCTGAAATTGACGATGTTCTTTTGGCGCGGCACATCGGGAAAACCGAATTTCCGATCAGCGACGGCAAAAGAACGCGTCAAATTTGGAAAAGAACATGGTGTTTTGGCGTGGCAGGTCGGGAATGTGGAATTGAACACCTTCTTTTCGCGTGGCACATCGGGAAAACCGAATTTCCGATCGGCGACGGCAAAAGAACGCGTCAAATTTGGAAAAGAACGTCTTGTTCTGGCGTGGCAGGTCGGGAAATTGAAATTGAAGACGTTCTTTTCCCGTGGCCCATCGGGAAAACCGAATTTCCGATCAGCGACGGCAAAAGAACGCGTCAGATTCGGAAAAGAACGTCTTGTTCTGGCGTGGCAGGTCGGGAAATTGAAATTGAAGACGTTCTTTTCCCGTGGCCCATCGGGAAAACCGAATTTCCGATCGGCGACGGCAAAAGAACGCGTCAAATTTGGAAGAGAGCGTCTTGTTTTGCCATCGCAGATCGGGAAATTGGAATTGAAGACGAGGAAGCCTCGGCATGGCCGCTTCACCCGAAGCTTCAGATTAAATGGTCAGAACATTCCCAGTCTTTTCAAGATGAAGAAAGTTGTGGCAAGGCTCAGTGCGATCCAGAGCACCACTTTCAGGCTGGACCGTTCGGGCTCCGGAGGAGGCGGCTGCTTTGGCGGCGGACAGCCTGGAATCCGAGCTTGTCTCCGAACACTCTCGTCGTCATGGTGCGTCTCTCTCCATGGTTTATCGTCCAGGCAGGGAGACCGTTGAATTGATCGCCGCCGTGTCACTACTGGTGGATCCTTCGTCTGCTTATCGTCTCCAGCTTAACCTCATTGACAGATTCCGGAGGCTTCTCCACACTCGCACACATGATTCTCGAAGTCGCAATACTCGATGTTAAGCCAGGTCTTGAGCTTCAGTTCGAGTCTGCCTTTGAAGCAGCGGCCACCATTATTTCTAAAATGCACGGGTATCGCAGCCACGAACTTCAGCGTTGTATCGAGCACTCGAACCGCTACATCCTTTTGGTGCAATGGGCCACGATGGAGGACCACACCGTGGGATTCCGGCAGTCGGCGGAATACCAGCAGTGGAGAAGATTGCTGCATCATTTTTATGACCCATTCCCAACAGTGGAGCACTACAATTCAGTGCATACCGGAAGAATTTGAAAAGCGGACAAGATTGTAAACGGCCCCGTCCCCCTTGGGGCCGGGGAATGGAATGAACCATCCACTGGCCGTGGTTGTCTCTTCCACATGTCCTCCGCTTTTTGGCTGGTACTCTGGCTGGCAGGCTTGCAGGCGACGACGGCTTCCGGGCTCGCTTCGATCGAAGATGTGGTGGTTCGGGCAGACGCCTCCGGGGCGGCTCTCGCGGATCGGCTGACGAATGCTCGCGTTGAACTGACGCCCGGAAATATTGTCGTGTTCACGAACAGCAGGGGAGTGTTCCAGTTTCGTCGGTTGCAGTCCGGGACATACACCATCAATGTCACAGTCCTCCGGGGACCTACACCGTTTACGCCTTCGCGCAGATCGAGCCGGACGGCCAGTATGCACTCGGCTACAGCCCCGCTGCGAGAATCGGTTCAGAGATCTGCAGGCGTATGAGGACTTCGGCGTTCCCCTGAGGATTGCGAGCGGCGATAATGCGCCGGTAGCCGTGCGGCTGATTCCCAGAGACTAATGATCGTCGGCGAAATCTTTCAACATCGACACTGCTGTTTCAAGGCGTGCTGGAAGTGAGTACGACGACGCCGACGATGTGCTCTCGGTCACATCGCACTCGGACATTCCTCGAAATCCGCCCGCAGTTTCCCTGATTGAAACGCCTGTGCCTGGATTCCATTCTGGTTAGAATGGTTGGTTCTGTGAAAATACGGCTCGTCTGTATCGGGGCGATCCTCACCGGCGTGCTCGCGTTGGATTCATATGGGCAGGATCGGTTAAGACACGTCACATTTGATGTGGGAGCCGGCTTTTCATTTCCCGTTGGTCAGCTTGAAAACCATGCGGAGACCGGATTTAATTTTGTCGCATCCGGAGGCGCGCGGTTCAATTCGAGGCTGAGTCTGAGCCTGGATTTCGCTCTTCATTATTTCAACGTCGAAAATTCTCTTCACAGTCCGGTGACGGGTGTCGATTTGTCACTGGGATCCATGGTGCGCGTCTGGAGCTTGACCGTCAACCCGACGTATCAGTTCTGGAAAGCGGAAAAATTCACCACTTACGTTACGGGAGGCTATGGGCTTTACAACCGGCAACTACAGATTCCGGCTCCGGGTCCGGCCACCGCAACCGCCTGCGACGCATTCTGGAACGTTTGTGTCGGCAGTTCTCCCACGGGCGCTTCGCTCAGCGGCAATATCAATACATACCGGGGCGGGTACAACGTGGGCGGTGGAGTGAACGTCGGCACGCGAACGAAATTCTTCGTTGAGACTCGCTACCACCATATGTTCACCACGAACTCACCTACCGAAATCATCCCGCTTACATTCGGTGTCCGCTGGTAGTTCTCTTCTTCCATTTCCGACGATCAGCGGGTGAGTACGTCCTGCCTGGGTCCACAGGCTGAGAACCTCTTTCGGATGCCTGAAAGACTCGATTGTCGAGCGGTTTTATAGTCGCTGATGAAGCACGTCACCGGCTGTACTTAGTCGAAATTTGGAACGGCCTTATGCGCATTTGCGAAATAAACTCCTCACCCAACCGAGGCGACTGCGCCAAAGCCAGCCACATGGCAGGCTGAATGTCCGTCCAAAGTCTGGCGTACGAAAAGCTGCCGGACTGCTAACCTGAATTTCTTACGAGTTTTGCCCTGGAGTGGATAAGCCATGGATTGAACGGATTTAACGGATGGGCGCATTCACAGACTGTTAACGCGCCCATCCGTTAAATCCGTTCAATCCGTGGCTTATCCAACACCCACCTATGTTCATGAGAGATCCCCGCTAAGGGCTTCCATCTGAACCGAACGGGTCGTATAGTCATCGCAATTCAACTGTGATGCATTCTCAGGAGGTTGTCCATGAGCACAACAACTATTCCTTCGGGCCGGCCCTTTGACTGGTCCTGGAGTGAATTTCGCCGTCGAACGTTCCGGCTATCCGTCGCAATTGCCGCCACGCTAAGCGAGATGCCCTTTCTCGAACATCTGGAGGAGTTGCGAGACCGGATTATCAAAGCTTTCATCGCCGTTGGGGCATGTTTTGTCGTGTGCTGGTATTTCTCAGTGCAATTGTTCGACTTTGTAGCAAAACCAATAACGAAGATTGCGGGCGTGAGTCTGGTAATCAACGATCCCACGGAAGCATTCACGGTTTACCTGAGGATTGCGTTCGTTGCAGCACTCTATCTTGCGGCTCCGTTTGTGTTGTGGCAGGCGTGGAGATTTATCGCACCGGGATTGTATAAGCACGAGCGGCGATATGCGGGACCGTTCATTATCTCGACAACGCTCTTCTTTCTGATGGGTGGGGTGTTCGGGTATACGGTGGCATTCCCGGCCGCTTTGCAGTTTCTCTTAGACATGGCGAAGCAGGGGCACATGGTTCCGCTCATCGCCGCGGAAAACTACTTCAATCTCTTTTCAACCGTGATGATCGTGCTTGGCATCGTGTTCGAGATTCCACCAGTCGTTTTCATATTGAGTCGGATTGGGCTGGTAAGCGGCCCTTTTCTGCTGAGGAATACGCGATGGGCGATCCTGCTTTCCACGATTATTGCCGCCGTCGTGACTCCGACCACGGACAGTTTTAATATGCTGGTCGTCGCAATTCCGATGGTCTTCTTGTATTTAGTCGGAGTGGCGGTTGCATTCGTGTTCGGTCGGCAAAGGCGGACTGAGGAATCCCCCATATAAGTATGGGACACGGCCAGCGGCCTTATCCGGTGGAATATTGGGGTAGACAGTGACTCGTGCCGCCGATCGCCGTGAAGGTATGCTCCTCGCCCTTCTCGCAGCCGCACTATGGGGGCTCACGCCGGTTGCGACAAAGGGCGCATTAGAGGGATTCAGTCCAGAGTTCTTATCCTTTGTTCGGCTGGGCGTAGCGGCAGTAGTGTTCCGCAAAATGGCAGGCCGCAATGCGCGGTGGTTTGCAGCCGATCGCTGGACATGGTTAGCGGGCGCTGGTCTTGGCGTCGATTTTATTCTGTATAACTACGGCGTCCAACGCACTGCGGCAAATGTCGCTGGCCTTGTAATCAATATCGAGTTGCTGTCCACTATAGCGTTCGCTGTCTGGATTCTAGGCGAGCGTCTCAATGCGCGGCGCGTGGTGGGCGGAGCGATTACTATCGCAGGAGTCCTGCTTGTCAGTTTCGACAGTCTCAACGTGGCCGATGTGATGAGAAGCGACCATGCGCTGGGGAACGTTCTGGTGATGCTGGCAGCGATCTCGTGGTCATTATTTGCCGTGGCGCAACGCCGCACGACTCTGAAAGGCGGCTTGTACGACGGCCTCACGCCCATATTTTCCATCGCCGCAGTCATAACGGCTCCAGCGATGCTGCGGAATGGCGCCTGGGCTGTAAAGCTCGCAGTGTGGCCGATTGCAATGTTCATGGTGCTGGCTGTCTTTGGAACGGGCGTTGTGTACTGGGTCTATGCTCGCGCTCAACAGCTGATTGACGTCAGCATGCTCGCGATTTTACTCTGCACAATCCCGGTGTTCGCCGTCGGATTTGCATACTTCCTGCTTCGCGAGCCAGTCACGGCGCAACTGGTTGGAGGCGGAGTTGTCATTCTGGTGGGGATTATTCTAATTGGCACGGAGAAGACCGCAAATTCAGAGAAAGCCGCTCAAGCGAGTACTGGATGACACGTTACTGCCGGCGATATTCCAAAGACTGCGCTAAAGCCGTTCTGGCGAAGGTCGGAAAACCCTGATAATCGCGTTTTGCGGGACCACTTGTGATTGGAGCCGGATCGAGAATTCGCCGGTTCATTGGCATCCACATCGTATTCCATGTAGTCGCGGGCTAAAGCCCGCGACTACATGCGCCTAACCGCGGATGGCCCAGCGCAGCATCTCCGACACCTTGGCGCCTTTGCCTTGCATCAGCATGCCCACGCGAAAGATCCGGCCGGCGGCAAAAACGCAGAGCGTCGTTGCGGTCAGAACCAGAACAATGCCGGAGAGGGGCTGCCAGATGGGAACGCCCGGGGGGACGGTTTGCCGGACGATCATGAGCATTGGAGTCATTGGAGGAATCAGCGACATGGCGAGAGCCATCGTTGAGTTCGGCTCGCGTACGACGTTGAACCACACGAACATGGGGCTGATGAGCAGCAGCATGACCGGCGTCATCATGCTTTGCGCTTCTTTCATGTCGGTCACCGAAGCGCCAATTGCGATGAAGATCGAACCGAACATCAGGACGGCCAGCGCCAGAAAGGCGACAAACCAACACACCTGGTCCCACGGAAAGTATTGCACGTAGCCGGCGCGCTTGAGAGCGAGGTAGGCGCCAAGCAGATACACCCCCCCGGTGGTCAGGGCCACCGCAACCGTGCCCAGAAGCTTTCCCAGCATCAACTGGAAGGGCGGAATCGAACTCAGCAGCACTTCGGCGATGCGGTGCATTTTTTCTTCGAGCACACTATTCATCAACGGCGCCGCCGAGCCCATCACGACCATGAACATCAGCATCATCAACCCGATCGGCACAAAAATGTTGGCGGCCAGCGTTGCTCTGCTCAGCCTGGATGGGATTTCCGGCGGCATCCGCATTGACCAGACCGAGGTTGCCCACCAGCACCCGTTGGGTTGCTTCGCGGACGATCCGGGCATCCAGGTCTGCCGCCTGCAAGCGCATTTGCTGGATGCGTTCGTTCACCGGGCCGGCAATCCACTGTTGGATCTGATCATAGGTGGGGCTTGCGGAATGATAGTGGACGGCGCTCGCGGCGGGGTTGCCGCCAGCAATCAGCACATTGCGCTCGATGATCACAAACGCGAAAAGTTCTTTCTTCCGTACACGGTCAGATAAAGCCAGCGACATGTGGGCCGCGTCGTTCGTTCCCGGATCGGCCTTCTCGATGACGTATCGCGGCTGGATCTGCTTTCGCGCCGCACCTTCGCCTTCGTAGATCAACGTCTGATTGCGGATGTTGGACGCCTGAGTCAGTGTGCCGAAGATTTGTCCGGTGTAATCCACAACAGCAATGCGCTTGTCTCTGATGTCGTTATTGTTGCGGAACACGATCTGAACGAGGATGCCTCCGCCGAACATCAGGGGCATCATCAGGAGCCCGATCAGGAAAGCCTTCGTCTTGACTGCCGCCCGATAGTCTCGAAGAGCAACAACGATTGTCTTACGCATGAGCCGTTGCTCCTTTCGCCGCGGGTTGTATCATGTCGGCGGCATCGGGGCTGGCGATCCGCACGAAGATGTCGTGCAGGGAAGGCCGCGCCAGTTCGAAGTGCAGGACACGTCCACGCTTCATGAGCTCCGCCAGGATGGCTTGAGGATCGGCATTGGCAGCTATTTTAAGTTCCTGCAGCCGGCCGAAATCCGTCACCTTTTCCACACCGCGGATCGTGCGAGGATCGAAGGCATTGCCATCCACGCTTACACGGATGGTATCGTTTCCGTAACGATTCTGGATGGAATCCAGAGTCCCGTCGAGCACCTTATTGCCTCGGTAGATCATGAAAATGAAGTCGCACATTTTCTCGGCGACGCTCATGTCGTGTGTGGAAAAGATTACCGTCGTTCCCGTCTTGCGAAGTTCCAGCACGGCTTCCCGTAGAACATCGGCATTGACCGGATCGAGACCCGTGAACGGCTCGTCCAGAATCACCAGTTCCGGCCTGGCGATGACTGCCGAAATGAATTGGACTTTCTGCGCCATTCCTTTCGAAAGCGCCTCGATCTTCTTGTCGGCCCAATCGGCAAGCCCCATTTTGTCGAGCCATGGCGGCACAAGCGCAGCAGCGTCACGGCGTCCTTTCAATTCCGCGTAAAAGCGCAGGACGTCGCGCACCGTCATCCTTTTGTAGAGACCACGCTCTTCCGGCAGATATCCCACTCGATCGTCCGCCGAGGCGGAGTTGTCCTCGCCCAGCACACGAATGACACCTGGTCCTGGGTCCGGATGGTAGAGGCGCATGATCATCCGCAAAGTCGTGGTCTTTCCGGAGCCGTTCGGTCCGATAAACCCGTAGATGGATCCTCTGGGCACCGCGAGAGAGAGGCCATTCACCGCGACGTGGTGTCCGAAGCTTTTGGTTACGTGTTCGATCTCTACAATATTCATAGGTGATTTTTCCGGGATCATAGCATGCGCCCAGCTCGTTCAGTATTCAGCCTTTCGGCGAACCAGCGCACATCACCGGCAAATGGCGCTACACGATAGAAAGGTGATTGCAGGCGCGGTCATAGACCAGAGCTGTCCAAAATAGGGACCAATCTAGCGGTCGAGCACAGTCCCCGCCTAAGTTAGGCGGGGACTGGTCCACCAGTTTTA
>CAVTWA010000033.1:0-17604 GCA_963738025.1 uncultured Acidobacteriota bacterium
AGGTAAGCCGTCATCGCCGATCACCCACCGTGAAGTTCCCTTTCGTTTGCGGCACCACGACAAACACTTTCGTGTGGTCCGGAAGATAGATAGTATCCGGAAGCTTGATTTGGCCGTTCACGACGGTCGCCTCGTACGTCGTGGTTTTCATCCCTCTACTTTACACTCGTTTTCACGATACAAAGTGTTGCGCGTCGCGAATGTCAGGGACCGGCTCTTCCCTCTGCAATGAACATACTGCGTCGAGCGCTGGATGTTGGTTACATCATTTTAGGAGGTTATCGAAGAGGGATCAGACGTGCTAAGTTATTAGAACCAAAGAGCTGGAGAACGAGAATCGGACCAAGTGGAAATCCTCCTTATATATAAGGACCCGGGGTTTACGCTGTCATCCGGCGTACTTACAGCGTAAACGGCCCCCTGCGGACCTCTCCAGTTGCAAGATCCAAAACACCTCGAAATTCATGAGTTGGAAAGCTTCTATTCAAGTTTTTTAATTAGGGAGCAGCGGTTTCTCGTCATGCGGTTGCTGGAGCCAAGACGATCGAGATAAAATCAATAAATTCAATTGCTTAATAGCCCCGGGCGGAGTCGAACCGCCGACCTCCGGTTTAGGAAACCGCTGCTCTATCCTGCTGAGCTACGGGGCCGTGGTTCGATTCTAACAAGTCAGGAGAGGTTGGAACAGAGCGGTTCCACGAATTGGCGCAACATAATCAGGATTCACGATGTGTACTCCCAGGCATCTGAGATCAGGTTCTAGTGTGCCCCCTTCTTCGCCTTTTCACCCGTATTCGTTCCCGGCAAAGAAAAGGCTATCAGATTCCGTCCGCCCGCGATCGCTACAAACTGTTCGTTGTTCGACTCATAGGTAACTGGCGCCGCTCTCATCATTCCGCCTGTTTCAACGGACCAGAGCAGCCTTCCGGTCCGCGAATCCAACGCAAAGAATAAGTTCTGGTCACCGCCGAATACAAGGCCCGTTTCGGTTGAAAGAAGCCCACCCATCGTGTTGTCGATGGGCGCTGATTCCTGGCGAAACTCCCATACACGCAATCCAGTCGCGGCATCCAGCGCGCGAATGGCTGTATAGTACGACTTTCCAACGCTTTCCTTTGGGGGGCTCGACTTTGACGAGAAGAACACCATTCCTTGTTCGAGAACCGGTACAAACATGAGATTCAGTGCTGGATCGAAACTGGGAGGCCACCAATTTGTGCCCCCGCCGGCGCCTGGATAGAGGAGTACCCCTTCAGGACGTCGTGTATTCGAAACGGGCCTGGGTCGTCCATTTGGGTCGAGCCCATCCGTCCACGTCTGGCGCACAAATGGTGCAGCGTAGAGATATTTCCCGCTCACGCGGTTCAAGACGTAATAAAAACCATTGCGATTCGCCAGCAGTAGAAGTTTATCGGTCCCATTTGGCGACTTGCGATCTGCAAGAACCGGGATCTGATTCGCATCCCAATCATGGTCGTCCGCAGGGGTAAACTGAAAATACCAGACGAGTTCACCGGTAGTCCCCCGGAGTGCGACGACAGAATTGGTATACAGGTTGTCGCCCTTTCTGGTGGCTGCGTCGTAGTCAGGCTTCGGATTACCCACGGTCCAGTACAGCAGATCGAGCTCGGGATCATAGGACCCGGTCAGCCATGTTGGTCCGCCCCCCTCACGCCACGAATCGCCGCTCCATGTTTCGTGGCCGGGCTGGCTCCGGTCCCGGAATCGCCTGAAATCGCCAGCGTTCTTTGCCAGTGTTCGCATCGTAAGCTGCGACGAACGCTCGCCCGCCGAAATGCGTTCCAACTCCCGTTACAACCAGATCGCGAAAAGCCAATGGCGCAGAACCAATGTGGTATCTTTGCACATCGCTGGCGACCGCGGCTTCCCACTTAACGGTCCCCGTAGCCGCCGAGAGTGCGACGAGGTGCGCATCTGATGTTCCGAAGAACACCTTGTCGTTGAGAATGGCGACGCCACGATTGACCATATTTCCGAACTCACCGCCCGGCGTCCCTGCGATCAATTTGTGTTCATAACTCCAAAGCTGCTTGCCAGTGGCGGCGTCCAGCGCGAAAACTTGATTATGGCTGCTGGCACCGCTTGACGGTGCGGTGACGAACATGATCCCCTTCCGCACGAGGGGCGACGCTTCAAACGGCTCGGCCTGGAACTGATGGATCCACCGGAGGGCCAGCTGGCTGACATTGCCTGCATCTATCTGCCTGAGCGCGCTATGGCGAGAACCCGAGTAGGACCCGGAAAAGGTCAACCAGTCCTCTGCAGGTTCGCGCAATCCGGAAATCTCTTCATAAGGAACACTGATCTGGAGCTTGTTTTTCGCGCCAGCCGTTCTGGAATCTTCCCTGTTGCCGGAAATATCGAGAGAGTGGATGAAACCGACCAGTTGCCACAACTCCGTGTCGGTCAAGGCGTGAGGTCGCATTTCTGTGCCTCCGACGCCAAGCTCGGATCGTCCTGTATATCGCCCAATCGCTGTCGCCATTCTTCAGTTTTCGGCCAGACAATGCGGGGCCACCGGGGCCACCGCTGCCATCCTGCGCATGACACATCGCACACTGGCTGCGAAACAACTGACCACCGTTCTGGATGTCGGCTGGCGAGGTTTTGAAGTTACGAATCACCGCGTAGGGAGTGCGCCTTTCGAGGAGGAACTCTATCGATTGGTCCGATCCTGGCATCATATACGCTAAGATCTGTTTCAACTCGATGTCGGGAATCTGGCCCGTCATGTGCAATAGCACGACCTCGGCTCGCCACCTGAGCTGGCCCATGACAACGACCGTCAAAAGACACGCCGACGCCAGTACGCTGGTCGCGATCAAGAGCCGGCGTTTGTTGAGGCGGCGCAAAAGGGGCTCGGAATCCAATAACATAATCGTTAATTATCGACGGCCAGGCCTATCGCATTAGGCTCATTCGGAACA
This sequence comes from uncultured Acidobacteriota bacterium, assembly GCA_963738025.1. Lineage (GTDB taxonomy): Bacteria > Acidobacteriota > Terriglobia > 20CM-2-55-15 > 20CM-2-55-15 > 20CM-2-55-15. The sequence goes on from CAVTWA010000033.1 coordinate 2,949, forward strand.
AAGAGGGGAAGGAACCACAAGAAGCACAAAAGAGACTGCTTGTGGCCCTTGGGCTTCTTGTGGCTGCTTCCCTTCCGCGGTTAAGTGAACTGTAGCTGAAATTGTTGCGGCAGAACGTATAGCACCAACGGTAAAGTGTCAGACATGATGGAAGAGTTCGCGGCGGAACTGGTCGGATTGGACCACGACCACCTGATTCACCCATTGCACCATCCGTCGGATCACACTGAACCCATCATTTTCGTCCGTGGACGTGGAGCGACGGTTCAGGACATTCTCGGCCGTGAATATCTGGATGGCCTGTCTGGGCTTTGGAACGTGAATGTAGGTCATGGCCGAGTCGAGCTCGCGGATACGGCAGCAGAGCAGATGCGGGAGCTTGCCTACTTTTCCGGCTATGTGGGCTCTTCGAATATTCCAGCAATACAGTTGGCAAGGCATGTCCTCGAGATCAGCGGCTCGGCGATGAAAGCAGTCTTTTTTTCGTCTGGCGGCGCCGAAGCAAACGAATCGGCATTCAAGACCGCGCGTTTCTACTGGAAGGCTCGAGGAAAGCCGGCCAAGGTCAAGGTTATTTCGCGCGCTCAGTCCTACCATGGCGTAACGCTACAAGCGATGAGCGCCACCTGTATGGGCAATTACTGGAAGATGTTCGAACCGCGGGTGCCAGGCTTTATTCATATTCCAACGTGCTATGAGTACCGGTTTCGCGGAGCTGGGGCGCTGGAAAGTATCGGTCAGGCTGCAGCTCGAGAGTTGGAAGAAGCAATCTTGCGGGAAGGTCCGGATACCGTTGCAGCCTTTATTGGCGAACCCATTCAGGGAGCTGCAGGAGTCTTCTATCCGACTGATGATTATTGGCCCGCGATTCGGGAGATCTGTACGCGGTATGACGTCCTGCTGATCGCGGATGAGGTCATTACAGGTTTTGGCCGTACAGGCCGGTGGTTTGCTTTGCAACACTGGGATGTTGACCCCGATATCCTGACCTTTGCAAAAGGTGTTACGTCGGGCTATCTTCCGCTTGGCGGAATGATGGTGAATGAAGCAATCAAGGAGTCGTTGGACGCGGTTAAGCCCGAGGACCGGTGGATGCATGCGTATACTTACTCCGCCCATCCAACCTGCTGCGCCGTGGCCCTAAAGAATATAGAGATCATGGAACGGGAACATCTGTGCGACCGGGCGGAGAAAATGGGCAATCTGTTACTGGAAACGTTGAGGCACGCATTCGGCAATCATCCCAATACCGGGGACATCCGCGGTGGTAAAGGATTGTTGGCAGCAGTGGAGTTGGTTGAGGACCGCATAACGAAAACGAATTTCCCGGCCGACAGAAAAGTTGCGTCGCGGATCCAGGTCGAGATGATGAAACGCGGAGTTATCACTCGAACCCGGGCCGTAGCAGGGGCGGATCCTGCTCCCGGCGATATGATCTTTTTTGCCCCTCCATTAGTCATCACGGAGAGCGAAATCGACCGTTTCGTTACTACCGCCCGGAACGCAGTGGAAACCGTGCTCGGCGCCTAATTCAGGCGAATCAACTCCGGGCCCGAGTGCTCGCTTCCTGCCGTGTTTTCCGTTTTCTTGCGCCAACCGACCACGCGTCCAGGGTTTCCCGCCATCACAGCATAGGGCGGTGCCGACTTCAGCAGAACGGTACTCGCGGAAATGATCGCGCCCTTACCGATGTGGACCCCCGGCATAATGAAAGCGTTCGCGCCAATCCACACATCATCCTCGACAATGACTTCTTTTTGATCCCATCCCTGTAGCAGGAATGGGATGTCGGGATCCTGAAACCTGTGATTCACAGACCAGATTTTAGCGCCTGGTCCTATCCCAACCCAGTCGCCTATTCGAACCCCCCCACCAGCCGTGATGAAAACATCCTGCGCAACATGACAATTACTGCCGAGGAATAACTTCTTAGGGCTGCCGATACGCAGGCCAGGCTGTATTTCGGTATTTGTCCCAAGGCCTCCCAGAATTCGAGGAAGAAGCGATTGGCGGGCCCTGATCCCGATCCTCAGCGGCAGCCATAACAACAAGCGGGTATAGAATTCCCTGCATTCCTGGCGAACGAACCAGCAGAACCCCTTCGCAAGGATCATGATCTCTCCACTATTGGCTTCTTCAGCTCCGGGCTCATAACAAAATCGAACAAATCGTTCTGACTGCTTTGCATTAGCCCAGATTCTGGGGAAGCACGCGCCGCCAGGTGAGAAACGTAAGTTTCCTGAAGACTCTCTGCAGCGTATTCAGGGCAATCTTGCGTTCGGTTCTCTCCAGGCCCGCAAAAATAAATACCGGTGCGATCGTGACGCCGCTCACAACAACATTTACAACAAACGGCATCCAGCTATTAGTATGACGGCCGAACGAAAGAGCCCGCACGATCGGGAACATGCTGAGAAAGACCAGCAGTGGTCGAAGCAACACTTGCCGACAGTATGTTGCCAGACCGATTTGCAGGGTGCGACATACAAACATTGGATGAACAATACCCTGGAAAAACAGCGCGGGAATCAAAGTGCCAAGGGCTACACCTATCAAGCCATACTGCGGTACCAGGATCACGCTGACGACGAGGTTGCTCACCCCCTCTAAAGCAATCAGGGTAGCAAGTAGAGGAAGCCGTCGGGTACCTTGCAGAACCTGATATCCGACTCGCTGGCCAACACCAATGATCGAGCCTGCGAGCAGCAACGAGAACATGAATGCTATCGATGGATAACCATGCGGGTTGGCATTTTCCTCGCCAATCCATAATCGAAAGAATTCCGGTGACCAACAGAGGGCAAGGGAACCACACCACGCGGAAGCCAGGAACATAAATTTCGAACTGACAAGGTACAGCGACTGCAATGCAGCCACATTCTGTTGAGCATCGAGTTCTGTAGCAGCGGGAAAGAACACAAATCCAGCTCTCGCAAAGATCTCTTCGAAATACGAACGCAAACTCGCGGCAACCGCAAAAGGCGCAACAGCGGAGATGGGCATGAATGCCCCAAGGACTAATGTATCTGTATACGAAATGAGGCGAATACCGCCGCTAACAGCGAGACTCCAGCCGCCATACTTCATGAGATCGCCAAGATGCTTACCAGAGAAGAGCCGGATTGAGATCCGCATCAAGGGCAGGAGCTTGATGGCCAGACGCCACCGCATAATGTAATCGAGCAGGCTTGCCCCGGCCAGCGCGATGCTCAATCCAACCAGACCGTAGCCCATCCTGAGGCTGAAAAGGGTCGCGCCAGCTGAAACCACCCGGCTGATCACGCCAATCCCATTCGACAGATCGAATCTTTGTACCGCAATGAAGACCGCCGAATAGACAAAGAAAACGCACTGAAGCGCCGCCGACAGGCCTGTGATGATCACGACGAGGGCAATTTCGCGCTTCAAGTCCGGCGGAATTTGAAACAAATGGGACGCATTGAAGGCAACCCCCAGGCTGCAAAAGGAAATCAGCACTCCACACGCCGTCAACGCTACAAACCCTGTGCTTGCGGTCTTGCTCAGTTCCTCGAAGTTCTTTTCTGCACGATATCGCGTAAGGTATTGCCCGATGCCGCCACTGATACCTAAATCCAGAAGACCGTAGTAACCGGTCAAGCTCACTGTAAGCGCCCACGCTCCGTATCGCGTAAAACCCAGGGAATGTATGATGTAAGGTGTCAGAAGGAAAGCGACCACTACATGAACCGCATAGCCAGCCCAACTGCTGACAACGTTGTGCAGAATCGTTCTGGTTAATGACATTTGCGCATTGGGAGGGATTTCTTATTCACGTATGATGCGGTCCATTTCGTTTACAACCCAATCGATATCGGCTTCAGTCGTCCTGAAGCTTGTAATACAAGCGCGGAGTACTGGTGACGCGGCCCCCAACCACACCTGGGACATCCATGCAATCTGGCGTTCATACAACGCTGCGAGAAACTTGTCGGTATCGAGACCTTCACGGGTGAAACACACCAGTGGCAAGGGTGTACTGTTCACGATTTTCCACCCCGAAAGGATGAGCGCCTGCCGCAACTTGTTTCCCATACGAACCTGATGCTCGATCATCTCCGCGTACCCCTGCTCCCCGTTATGCGCCAGTGAGAGAAACAGTTTTGCGCCAATGAAGCGCCGCGACCACTGAACTGAAGTGGTGTACGGATCATTGATCGATCCGGTAACTGTATCGGGCATATAGGAAGTATTCGCTCGAAACGCTTTCAGCAGAGGATCCGGATGCCGGCAGAAGAACATGCCCGCGCTCATCGGAACGGAGAACCACTTATGGGCATCGCAGGTGATTGAATCTGCGTTTTCAATGCCGTCAACACAGCTCCTGAGCCGCGGCGATATGACCGTGGCACCGCCCCATGCGGCATCCACGTGGAACCAGAGACCTTCCGATTGGCAATAGCGCGCGAGATCTGCCAGAGGATCGATGACACCAGCTGCAGTTGTGCCCGCTGTTCCGACGACCATGAAGGGCTTGAACCCAGCAAGGACATCACTGGCCACTTGTCTGGCAAGAGCATCAACGTCCATCTGGAGCCGTTCATCAGTAGAAATCTGGCGGATCGCACTGCGTCCGATACCGGTCATATGTGCGATTTTGTTGAATGAGTGGTGGGCCTCCGCGCTTACATAGATCATCGGTCTAGCGTGAAGGCCGGCAAGTCCCTCCTCCGAATATTCTGGAAACGCGTGTGTCAGTGCAACCACGACGCTTGAAAGATTGGATTCTGCACCGCCACTCGTAAACGTTCCGATTGCTGTTTCCGGTAAACCGAATTTGTTTTTCAACCATTCCAATGTATGTCTTTCGATCTCGTTAGCAGCGGGCGATGTCCGCCATGCGGCAAGTTGCGGGTTGTACATCGCAACCAGAGTATCCGCAACGATGGAAGCGATTGTGACGCTCGGATTAAACAATCCGAAATAACGCGGATGCGTCACTTGCACTTGCCATTTGCGTAACATCTGCTCCAAGTCGGCAGCAGCTTCGCTGAGATCGACAGGTTTGCTGAAATCGTAGCGCCGCGTGAGGTAATCACGAATCTCCGCTGCGGTGACAGAAGGTACGATTGGTCCCTTCGCGATCTCCGACTGTTGTTGTATGACGAGATCTCCGATCTGTTGCAAAAGTTCCATCGGGAGAGAGGTGAGTACCTGGGCTATTGCGGCACGGGTGTCGGCCCCCGGAAAATCGCAGCCGCTTTTCGCCGGCTCGCTTTTTGGCCGGCAAGGTATGCCAACCAATTGCGGTAAATCTGCACCGCGTGTGGCCGCCACGATTCTATCGCGGGTTTTGCACGTGGAAGATCTATCAGGATTTCTTCAGCCCGAGCCGCCACTGCACGTTTTTGAAAAGCCGTTAAGCGCTCGGCGGCCTCCTCTGTAAAGCAGCCTTGAGGCAGCTCTGGATAAAATGCTCTTTCACCTTTAAGAAAACGTCGAATATCTCTTCGATATTCCGAAAGAAGAGTATCGGCTTCGTATTCGGGATGGCCCTGGAAGAACACGAACAGGCTTTTTCGTTGTTTGGTCCACATATCGACGCCGGCGTCCATTGACATCGTCAAGATGCGATAGCCACTCGACAGCAACATTTCAGATGGTATTTCATTCCATCTCGAATGAGGCATTCGGAGGCGACGCGGAATCCCAAACGTCAACAGGTCCTTCTCGACGGGATAGCAATCAAAGACGCCAAAACGTTTTTCGTCCAGAAGTTTTCGCTCTATGTCATCGATGTGCAGGGCCGCAGCGTGAGCAGACAAGCAGGACCAGACAGACGAATGAGTATTATGGTCGGCCCAATCGACAAGTTGACAAAGATCTGGCCAACACGGTTCGTTGACGAGGTTTGTTGCCCGTGGATCGGTTCCGGTCACGATTAAACCATCCAGTTGGCTATTCCAAAGATCATTGATCTTGCAATAAGAGCTAATGTGCCGTTGGCCTGATTCCGTCCTCGGAACACCTGGCAGTGCATAAAACACGAGCCACACGGGAGTGCGATCGGCGGCTGCGGCGAGAAGCGAGACAAACTGCCGTTCGGCGGTTCCCAGCGCGGAATCCGGCATGTTGTTAACGAGGCCTATTGTGATGCAATCGGGCTCGGGATTGTCGGGGCGGCGGTTGGCTGCAGAACGGTTGAGAAAAACCCCCATAGACGATCAGCTTTGCGCCGCAGAGAGTGCCTGATCAATATCGGCGACGATATCCTCGAAATGCTCAATTCCGATGCTCAGACGGATGGTTGCCGGAGTGACTCCTGCTGTTTGTTGCTCTTGGGCTGACATTTGCCGATGGGTGGTTGATGCCGGGTGGCACGCCAGCGATTTGGCGTCGCCCAGGTTCACAACACGCTGAACAGTTTAAGAGCGTCGTAGAACCTCGTTTCCCCTTCGAATCCTCCTTTGACCCCAAAGGTCATCAGGGAACATGCCCGGCCGCCGAGGTATTTCTGGCACAGTCGATAATGTGGGTTGTCCGCAAACCCTGCGTAGTTTCACCCATGCTACCCGCGGGTCGATGACGCAGAAACTCTGCCACCCGCTGTGCGTTTTCGACGTGCCGATCGATCCTCAGCGCGACCGTTTCGATACCTTGCAGAAGAAGAAAGGCATTGAGCGGAGCAGCGCCGCGCCCGTACAGTCCGCTAATAGACACTGCGGCAACGGGCAATGTATGCGGCATGCTTTAAAGTGGTCGGCATAGACAAGCCCATGGTAGGACAGATCGGGTACGGTTAAACATCGGGAACTGTTCGGGATGTTCTTTCCATGGAAACCGACCGCTATCAACGATTGATGCCACCTAGCGTCGTTCCGTGACCGCCCATGAATTTCGTCAGCGAATGAATGACGATATCCGCGCCATGCTCCATTGGCCGCAGCAATATGGGAGTCGGCGACCGTATTATCAACGATCAGCGGTATCCCGTGCCTGTGCGCCAAGTCTGCAAGCCTGCAATGTCGGCGATGTTGCCGGCAGGGTTGCCGACACTTTCGCAGTAATAGCGCCCGTTGTCGTGTCGATGAGTTTCCAGGTCGGCCAAGGATCACGACTCGCGAACCTCACTTGTAATCCTGGGTCGGCAAAAAGTGTGCGAAAAGGATGTAGGTGGTTCCATACAGCTGCGGCACTGAAACAAAATTGGTACCTGGTGCCGTAAGATTCGATACCGCATAGTAAATCGCGGCCTGGCCGGAACTGACGCAGAGCGCTTCCACGCCTGCCTTCAAGGCGGCGACTCGTCGTCTCCAAAACCACTGTCGTTGGATTGCTGATCCGGCTGTAGCGAAAGCCTTCAACCTCGAGGTTAAACAGGGAGGCCCCGTGTTCCGCACTATCGAAACCATAGGCGACAGTTTGGTATATCGGAACGGCTACGGATTTTGTGGCAGGATCAATTTGATAGCCACCGTGAATGGCGATTGTTTCAGCTCTCATTTGCTTATCAGACGCTACAATGGAATTTGTCCCGTTTGAATACGGTTAAAAAGGGTTTTGTCGAGGGGCACAAGTACTTCGTTTTTAGTATCGTTGAAGTAGATCGGATCCTCCGTTTTATCAGGATCGAACCCGTCGCGAATGAGGGCGTTTTTCGTATATTTAAACGTAGCGGTTACATCCAGATCGGATCGAACGCGGACAAACAAAGGACGCGCGTAGCGAGGCAGCCGATCCACGAGATGACCGCATAGCCCAATCAGGTCGAGTTTGCTGGCAGTGATTGCAGCCATTCCGGCTCGGCCTTCCGCGCCAGCCACGCTGACACCGTATACAACCGCAGCATTGACGCCGGCAAACGCGCACATTACTTCAGACACTTCCATGGTTGAAACATTCTCACCTTTCCAACGAAATGTGTCGCCAATCCGGTCCACGAAGTAGTAGTAGCCCTTCTCATCCTGTCGCATCAAATCGCCAGTTCGAAACCATGTATCGCCTTGTTTAAACACGTTGCGCAGGATCTTCAGATCGGATGCTTCGGTATTCGTGTAGCCTTCAAAGCGAGAACCGGGATTCGCAACATCCACTCGTACCAGGCCAAGCGCTTCGCCCGTTTCGTTTGGTTTACAAGGGGTGCAGAACCCGTTGCTGCCGCGAACTGGCTCATTTGACTCGAAATCGATTTTTACCAGTCGTGCGGGGAAACGATGGGCAAGGAAAGGCGGAACGCGACCGATTGCACCCCGTTTACCTTCTACATTGAACAGAGAAAAAGTGCCCTCGGTCGCGGCGTAAAACTCCAGAATCTGCGGAATTCGAAACCGCTTTTCGAATCCTTTCCAGATATCTTCCCGCAGGCCGTTGCCGCAACACATTCGCAGGTTATGGTGGACTTCGGAATCGCTCTCGGTATTCAGGAGATAGCGGCAAATTTCACCAATATATTGGAAGATCGTGCAATCCCACCGGACAATATCCGACCAGAACTGATGGACCGAAAACTTGTCGCGGACAACAACAGAACCGCCACCGACGAGCATCGCCCCAGTTGCCAGAACTCCGCCGACACTGTGATACATCGGCAGGCAGTTGTACATTCTATCTTTGGACGATATATCCATCAGTCCGGCGAACCAATGACTCCATTGCATTAATCGGTAATGGCTGACTCTCGCCGCTTTCGGAAGACCGGTTGTGCCGGAAGTGTAAATGTAGAGAGCCGTGTCGTAGATCGTGCAGGCAGGAGCCTTGCTGTCGGGGGGGGTCGACGGGATATCTCTCGACCTCCAGATCGATGCGCGGCATCTGAACCGCAGCCGGGCCGTGGACCCAAAGTTTAGCCCCTGCGTTTGCCTCCCTCGTCGCGAGCGTCAACGGATCCAGTAGCTCGGCGGAGGCAATGATGTGCTTTGGCGCCACGATATTGATGCAATGAGCCAGCGAGTGGGCACCCAGATTCGTGTTGAGTAATGAAACTACCCCGCCCGTGCGAATAATGCCCAACCAGATCGCCATATATTCAGGGCGATTTGGCATTAACAGACAGACGACATCACCCTTCACGATTTGGTTGGCCACAGCCCATCGAGTGTATTGATGGGACCGGTCCGCAAGTGCCCTGAAGGTCAGGGATTCCGCCTCCGACAATATTGCTGGCTTGTCCCCACACACTTCAGCCAGGTCGCCGATAACCGAAGGAAGAATGCGATTGGGATTGTCCGGGATCGGTGCGATCAATTCGAGCGCCCGTAACCAGGCCCTGGACGCCGAACGATTGAAATCGGGAGAACGCATGGTCGTCATGCCGTATTCCCTGCGTCGATAGTCAATACGGTCCCGGTTATGCTTCTCGATCTATCGCCGAGAAGGAATTCCACCGCATTTGCAACATCATCGATGTCCGCCAGCCGGTGAAGAGCACTACGTCTGGCAACTCGTTGGCGTTCTTCTTCGTTTAAAGCCTGCGTCATCTCGGTATCGAGAAATCCAGGCGCGACGGAATTGACGTTTATTCCTTTGCGGCCCACCTCGCGTGCCAGCGATCGCGTGAAGCCGATCAGTGATGCCTTGGTAGCGGCATAGACTGAAAGGCCGGAGTAACCGGTGAAACCAACGATCGAAGCGACGTTCACGATTCGTCCGCCACCATCCGCCATCATTGTGCGTGCGACGTATTTCGTCACAATGATTGGCGAGATAGTATTAAGTCGAATCAGTTGTTCGATCCGGGAGTTGTGCATCAGCGCGAGGGCTCCACTGGTACCCATACCGGCATTGTTGACTAAACCATGTATGGGGCCCATATCCTTGCGGATCATTCTGACGAGTTTCGGAATTGTCTCGATTTCTGCAAGATCGCAGGGAAAGAAGCACGTTTCGGCCTCGCGCATGACATTTGTCAGTTGTTCGCTCTGTTTTCGTGCGACGACGATGACCCGGTAGCCAACCGCGATGAGTTTCCGAACAATGCCCAGGCCCAACCCCCGGCTTCCGCCCGTGACGATCACATTAAGCATTGTGACGTGCCAGTTTCCCCGTCGCAGCGACCGACAAGTGAGGAACAAACCGCAATTTGACAGGCACCTTGTGCCTCGGCAGACTCTGCCGGCAAATCTTGAGGATATCCTCTCCGATCTCGGCAGTACTTCTTACCTCCGGCCTACTTTCATCGCGCAATACAACATCCGCGACGACAATGGAACCGGTGATCGGACTTCGTTGCGGGCGAACACACGACATATGAACGGCGGGATGGCGGTTGATTTGCGCCTCCACTTCTTCCGGATAAACCTTCAAGCCGCCAACATTAATCACACCGCTCCTTCGTCCAAGGAAGTAGTAACGTTCACCCCGGCGTTCGACAATGTCACCGGTATCGATAAAACCATCGGCATCCGCGAGTGCCGGGGCATTCTCCCCGAGATACCGCGTCGCCGTTCTTCGCGAACGCATCCTGAGGGACGAGTCTTCTACTTTGAGATCTGTCTCACCGGTCGCGCCGACGATATTCGCCGGAAAACCTTCCAACCCATCAGTTACTTCGAAGCCAACGCCGGCTTCGGTTGAAGCGAAGGCATGAGCAATCAGAGCGTGCGGATAGAAGGAACGAAGTGTATTGAGGATCGGCTGGTCGGAGATTTCGCCCGAGAGGCGAATGTATTGAGGCGAAATCCGTCGTGCAGCATTGCTCATCAGTGCACGCCTCCAATGCGAAGGGGTGCCATTCATGTGCGTCACACAATGCGTACCAAGTCGGACGAGATGTTCCTTAGGTGGTTCGTCGCTGTGCGAGAGTACGAGTGAACTACCTCCGACAATGGCGCGCAAGAAAATCTGAAGCCCGCCATACCGCCGTATATCGTAAAAAGTCCCCCAGATAACATCCGGCCCTTTGTGCGGCGACGTCGACATCGAGGCGGCCAGGCTGGCCATGCTGTGGACCACCATTTTGGGAGCACCGGTAGTCCCCGATGTCAAAAGAACCCACTCCGTGGGGTACTGATCCAATCGTATATTCGTCGTGCGCCTGACTGAATCCGCTAAAACGCGGGTGCGGATACTGTCGGTCCCCCGCCACGCCGTGGTTGCGTCAAATACAATTGCGTCTACTTCTCCCTCATTGACAACCGACGCGAGATGCTCGTCGGACAAGTCGGGCGGAGTTACGATCAGTCGACGGGCAATGCCGTCGAGTTCGATCATGGCAATGGCGGTCGGAAGCTGGTCCCGAATGTTGAGAAGTACGGACTTGCCCGAAAGTTCTGGGATGCGGCCTGCAAGACTAGTGCCGCTCAGAATCTGGTCGAAGGAAACACGGCTTCCGGCGCTCGACAAAAAACGACCCGCACAATCGGACGAGCCGGCGAGCTGTTCCCACAGGGTTTTAGGAATTTGCCGCCCTTTCATATGACCTGATGAAGTCGCCAAGCGTGACGGGATATGAAATGTCGTCGGTGTTGCTGAAGGGATCCAACCCGAGTCTTTCTTCGAGCCGCGCCACCAGGATTGCGATCGCTAATGAATCAAGCCCCGACAGGTCCAGCAACACCAAATCGTCAGTCAGAGGCGGCAGCTTCTTATCTTCCGCCTCCGCGAGTCGTTCTATTTCTGAAATAATTATCGACTTTATCGACATAGGGTTGCGCGGTCCCGAGTCCAGCGCGATCATGCGGAATGCGCACCGATAACGGTTTCGAGAAGCCTTTGAAGCACTTTTACTCCATCGAGCAATGATGTTAATGAGACCGCTTCTGACGATGCTGAGATTTCCGCAGCGAAAGCCTGGTAGAGCTGTTGTGTGTGGTCGAGATCGACGACACTATGAACGTTGGTGTACTGGCACTCTCGCGAGCCCTGTTTGACTGCCACATCCGCCAGGTACGGCATGAATTTTCCAATGAAACCTTCGAAGAAAGCCATCATCAGGACCAATTGCATTGCTGGCAGTCCGCTGACAAAGCTTCGAACTTCCTGTAGTCTTTGATGAATCGCAAAATGATCCGAATCCGTTGGAAATGCACGCGCTGCGATCGAAAATCGGCGCAACATTCCAGGGTGGTTATCTCTCACCTCTTCGATGAGATTTTCTCTGATAATGCGGCGAGCTTCACGTGAAGACACTGAGAGCTCAGTGGCTGTCATCCAATAAATGAAATTACCCTCAAGCACTGCCGTATACCGCGCAATGATGCCGCGCCTTTCGTCCCGCGAGAGGCACGCCGGGTCCGGAAGCGATGCGAGTATTAGTTCAATCTGACGCTGAATGGTTTCCTGGACACTGATCGAATCTGTTTGTGCTTCGATGAAAACCTTTGCGGCATCTTGCCGGTCCAGCATTTTCGGCTCCCTAAAGATGCATCCTTTCCATGAACTGCATCAATGATCTTCCTCGAATAAATTCGCGCAACCAAAGCCTCAGCGAACGCAAAAACGTGCAGGCCGGAACGCGCTATCGCCTGAACACTCCCAATATCCAGAGGCAGGATTCAAGAGAGCGTTGCTTGAAACGAACTGCTTCAGACGCTGTTAAGACGCGTCCCATCGTGCTGGCCTGTGTGCGCAGGATGCGAATTGAATGACGTTTTGTAAAGTCAAAATCAATTCCTTAGGGGAACGACGCTAACAAGTTAGGGGACAGATTTGAACGGAACTGGAAGCTTAGCGGCTGTAGTGAGCAACTATAGGCGCATCAATATTGAGGACGAATGATTTAGCGAATGTATATTCTTGTACACACTCGAGCCCCAGGTCGCGGCCGTAGCCAGATTCGCCCACTCCCCCGAACGGCGAAGTTGGACTGATCCGTTTATATGTATTGACCCAAACTACTCCGCAACGGAGGGCTTTTGCGACACGATGGGCCCGTTGCAGATTGCGCGTCCATAAGCCCCCACCCAAACCGTACCGGGAAGAATTAGCGATTGCGATCGCTTCGGCTTCATCTTTGAACAGGCAAATCGAAACCAACGGGCCGAAGACCTCCTCCTGGCAAACGCGATCGCCTGGTTTCGCTGTTACAACAGTCGGTTCGATGTAGCAACCGGTCTTAAGTGCAGGATCCGCAGGCACTTTACCGCCAATGAGAATCGCGCCCCCCTGATCCTTGGTCAGATCGACATAGCTTAGTACCCGATCGCGGTGGGCAAGCGAGGTCAACGGGCCCATCTCGGTCATCTCATCGAGCGGATTTCCAATGCGAATGGATTCCGCAAGCGCGAGGAACTTATCGAGAAATGTATCGGCTATTGCTTCATGCAAGAGCAAACGGGAACCGGCGATGCAAGTTTGCCCTTGATTATGGAAGATGGCGACGGCAGAGCCCGCCACGGCTACATCAAGATCCGCATCATCAAAGACGATGTTCGCACCCTTACCGCCGAGTTCGAGGTGCAATCGCTTCAGGTTGCCTGCCGACACCTGTACAATTCTGCGACCGGTCAGCGTCGATCCAGTGAAAGAAACCTTATCAACGCCTGAATGCTCGGCAAGATACTGTCCAGCGATGTTTCCGTATCCTGGTACAACATTGACCACTCCAGGTGGTATTCCAGCTTCGGCAATCAATCGGGCGAGCCGAAGCGTCGTCAGTGGCGTCAGTTCCGCGGGCTTCATTACGACAGTGTTTCCCGCCGCAAGCGCCGGCCCAAGTTTCCAGCTCGTTAACATCAGCGGGAAGTTCCACGGAACAATCTGACCGATAACGCCAATGGGTTCCCGCGTAATGTAATTTAGAAATCCAGGATCGGCCTGAGGGACACGACCGTCGATCTTGTCCGCCAGACCAGCAAAGTAGCGAAATGTTGCGACTGTCCGCGGTACATCCAGATTGCGGGTGTCACGAATGGGATGTCCGGTATCCAAGGTTTCTAATCGCGCGATACCTTCAGGTCTCTTTCAATCGCATCCGCAAGTTTGAACAACAACCGGCCACGTTCGGCTGCGCTAATGCGTTTCCAGATTGAAAAGGCTTTGCGCGCCGATTCGACCGCGCGATCGACGTCGGCTTGCCGAGCCTCAACAACATGCCCAAGCACAGTGTTGTTGTGCGGATTGATAATCGGGATGCGACCGCCTTCAACCGAATCTACAAATTCACCGTCGATGAATAATCTTGTCTCGGTCCCGGGGTCAAGTTCGGAGTGCGTTTCCGCTGCCATTCGTGAGTCATTATAGCCGCATCTGCTCCGTGCTCCGAATGCATCCCTATGATCGGTGTGATCGTCACCGCCGCATTATTTTTTCTTTGGAACTTTCGCGCCCTTTTTGCGGGCTTCGGACAGACCGATCGCGATCGCCTGTTTGCGACTCTTGACTCGCTTGCCGGCTTTGCCGGACTTGAGTTTCCCTTGTTTTTGTTTGTGAACTGCTTTGCCGACGGTGTCTTGCGCCTTCTTTCCATATTTTCGAGGCATATATCTCCTCCTGAACCAGAGGATGCATGACAGGTTCCATCAGGCGGGCCGACCGCAATTGATTTCCCACGGGATTGCAAATTGGTCGACGAGCACGCCAAAACGCTCAGACCAGAAGGTTTTCTGCAGCGGCAATTGGATCGTTCCGTCTTCGGCTAACGCGTTGAATATGCGTTCGGCGTCGCCGGGGTCATCAACGTTCAACAGAACTGAGAAGCCGGCGGGACGCTGATACTGTTCGGGAGGAACGTCGACGCCAACGATCTCGGTGTCTCCCACAG
>CAVTWA010000034.1:0-17743 GCA_963738025.1 uncultured Acidobacteriota bacterium
CCAAACGCGATGCTCTCCGCACGAATTGCCATGGGCGTTCCATCGGGCTTGTACATCTCGATTCGGCATGTTTGCCGTGTACCGCTCGAGAACGCGGACTGAAGGTACAAGCGCCAGCGGTCTCGGGATTCGCGCGCAATGAATTGTGCAATGTTGGCCCGCAACAAAAGTCGTCGATCCACACCAAGTATCGTCGAGGACGTCAGGTTACTTTCAAAGATCGTGCCGTCGCTGCCTAGCGTAAGGTACCCGACAGGAGCAAATTCGTACAAATTCGAGTAGCGGTCGCGCGCTACGGAAAGCTCGCGCTCGGCATTTCGGAGCTCTTCGTTTTGTGATGCCAACTCAAGATGACGGACCTGCAGTTCGTCAATTAACCGCTGTAGGTCTTCCGGGGTTTTCTCCGTAGTATCTGCTCCCGTCGTTCCCATTGCCTGTTCTGTTCGCTGGCGGATGGCTTTTCGTGGATTGCGCTTTCGCCTGTTTGATTTCGGCACCCTCGGCCTCACTAAAGGTTGTGATGTCCTCCGCGGCTGATGTGTCTCGGAACAGAGGGGGGCATCGCGGCGAGTCACGGCTAATCCGTGACCCACCGCAAAGGGATTAAGCGGCCTTGCTGCCGGATTCTCGCTCCTGGATTTGAATGCGGCGGCGAGACTTCGAAAGCTTAGGCGCTTCCATCGTCACTTCAAGCACGCCATTGTTGAAAGTCGCCGTTGCAGTGTCTGTTTTGGCGCCTTCCGGAACAGGGATTGCGCGGCGGAACTGCCCATAGCCTCGCTCCGAGCGGTACACGCCTTCCTCATTTTTCTCATGCTCGTACTTGCGTTCGCCTTCGATAATGATTGCGTCTTCGATGATATCCACCTTGAGGTCATCTTTCGCCAAACCCGGAACATCTGCCCGGATGACGAGTTTCTCATCGCGCTCGAAGACATCGATATTGGGTGAAAAGCGTTCGGACGCTCCCCAGGAGCCGAAACGGTCTGTGGAGGGAAAGCCATATCCTTCCGACATACGATCGAAAAGTCGATCCATTTCATCGCTGAAACGACGCATCATGCCAAAGGGGCTGAAAGCAGGCCAACCCTCCGAACGGGACATTTGACCGCGCCGGCGCGGTTCGACCGACTGGCTTTCTTCTCGATTCTTCGGACGTTCATGTGCCATCACATTTACCTCGTAAGAATAGTGTTCATGGTGTTTTCGTCACGGACTGCAGAGGCTTTGACAGACCTCCCGACTCGATGCCGGAGAGTATGTCGGTTTTGGACCGATCATCAAAAAGGATATCACTCATAACATCTCGCGTCACGATATCTATAGTCGTAGCCGGCTACACGGAGCGCCATCGGTTGGACGACTGCATAGTAGAAACACGGACACACCTGCCGAGCTAATAACCCAGCATGCCGGCGCCGCCCAATTCCCCCGGGTGGTATTGCGCATCCAGGCCTGCTGCGAGCGCTGTGATCCGGTTGTTTTACTTCATCGCCTGGATCGAGTCTTTCTCGGCGAGTGCGGCCGCCAACGATTGCGTCGTCCGCTGCACCTGGGTCTTCAGGTCATTGCACTGCAGATCGTCGGATTGCTCCAACTGCTGCAACTCCCGACCGGCGCTATCCTAGTCCGACGCCTTTGAGGCCTCATAGATATCCGTCGCCTCGGTCTGGATCTCGGCGATGGTTTGTTCTCCTACATTTGGAGCGGTCCGTAAGGAATTGGAACTTGCTGGACTGCTTTTGGCCTGGACGGACTCGCTATTCTGCCCGCGGTCGCTGGAACAAGCGGCAAGCGCAAGTCCGGCGACCACCGAACATCAGGATCCGAATAGCAATTTCACGCAACATTCATACGATCGATACGTGCATGCGGAGTGACGTAACCAGGCCGCGGACGAACATACGGCTCCATAAGAGATGCGGCCCGTGCAGGGCCGCATCCGGGAGGAACCACCAGTCTCACCTGGACCGAAGCATTTCTGGGTCGGCGCAGCCCTGAGTCCGACTGATCCGATTTTTGCCGCCGCGATTGTCGGGGATTAGCATTACCGGCAGTGACCATTTTGCTCAGTTCAGCAGGCGGCCCGGCAGCCCGGCTGGGCGCGTAAGCAGCGCGTCCATTGTAGAAGGATCCGCTCATCGACTGATTTCCCAGAATTGCGGACATACGGATGCTTTGCATACCACGTTCCATAACCCCTGAATCCAGTTACCGTCTAAAAGGACGCACGGTGCGCCACCTTGTGTTTGCCGGCCGCGGCGCCGGCTTTCTTTGTTGGAGTCAGGAACTTCATTTGAAGGTCTTGAGCCTCTTTGAAATCGCTTTCGAGGGTTGGCATCAAGCTACTTACGTACTGCCGCACATCGTTGTCTTGCGCAGATTGCGCTTGCTGCTGGAATAGCGTAATTGCCTTCTCCTGATCTTGCAGAATCAGTTTTACAAATTTCTGATCGAACGCCCGCCTGGGTAAGCCTTTGAATTCGCCGGCCACGATCGGCGGTTCTTCCGAGCCGCTTAACCGATACTTCCGCTTGATATCGCCCAGCTTCTCAAGCGATTCAGACCCATGCTTTGCCAGCATGTCGGCATACTGCCTTATTTGCTTGTTTTTCGATTGTTCGTTGATAAAACCTCCCAGCGCGCGTTGTTGCGCACCGGCTTTTTCCGCTTCAATCACGAAAGTTTTCTCGGTTTCGCTAAGCACAGGCTCGCGAACCGCCTGAACTGTGTTCTTGCTCTGACATCCAGCAATGCATGCTGCGCCTGCAATAGCAAGAGTGAGTAGAACTGAAGCAAAGCTGTTACGCATGGTTCCTCCTGGAACAGGTGAAAGGTGTTTACATAAAGCCGGCAGAAAAGAATGCGGCGCCGTGGGGAGGAACGAGACATTCGCCAAGACTGCAAATCCGAAGGACTGCGCCGCGAAAAGCTTCGTAGGAAGAATAATCAGCATGACAGATTATAGATATCGTAAGACGATACTTGATACGATTCAAGCAATATCGACGCGGAAATAACATTTGTCGTCACGAATATCGGCGAAGTTTGTCGGACACCTGAACCCGACCGGGACAAGAAACCTTACTATTCACTTTGAAGCCTGGGCGATATACCGTGTTTTTGCCCGGTCGACAGGCCAGATTAGACTGAAAGGATGTTTTCCCGGTGCACGAGCACGGGCTGCCGGGAGCTACTGTAGTCAGGAATGGAACACGAAAATCGGGACGGCACAGTCGACGTCGACGGCTTCGTTCGCGATCACATCGACAGCATCCCCCATCTCGAAGCTTTGCTGCTGCTGTGGAATGACCGCCCGCAGGCGCGAACCGTCGACGAAATGGCACATGCACTGTTTGTCACGGCCGATGCCGCGCGCAACATCCTGCAATAGCTTGCGCAGGAGAGGCTGATCACGGCCGATGAAGGCGCGCTGCCGCGCTACCGATACGAGACGGATTCTGCGGGCCGGGACGCGCTGCTGGCCGGACTGGACACCGCGTATCGCCGCGAACTCGTCCGTATCACACGTATGATCCACGCGAAAGGACCGGCCGGCGCGCGCCTTCGCTCGCGCTTTCAAGCTGACCAACGACAAAGACAAGGAGCGTGAATCATGATGGGAGCGGCCGTCTACCTTCTCGGCGCATTGACGAGCCTTGCTTGCGCTGTGCTTCTGTGGCGAGCCTTTTCCCGAGGAAAAAGGCGGCTCCTTCTTTGGAGCGCGCTGTGCTTTTCCGGGCTGGCCGTTTCAAACATGTTGTTGTTTTTGGACCTGAGCATATTTCCGGAAACGGATCTTTTCCGGTGGCGACTTGTGACGGCCGCTGTGTCGTACCTTTTCCTGCTTTACGGGCTCATCTGGGAAAGCGACCGATGATGATTAACGGATTTCTGCTCGGCATTATCGCAACTGCATCTTTCACGGCCGGCATCTTCTTTCTGAGATTCTGGCGAGATACACGCGATAGCTTTTTCCTGCTGTTCGCCGCATTTTTCATCATCGAAGGAGTCAATCGCACCGCCTTTCTTCTCCTGCAACGGCCTAATGAAGGCCATTATTCGATGTACCTCGTGCGGCTGATCGGCTTTTTGCTCATCCTCGTCGCGATCGTGAATAAGAACTACCGGCGAAAAACCTGAAGGGGCCGAATTCGGACTCCAACCCCGTAAGGTTCAAAAATAGGAATCGACAAGTCGGGATCGCATGTCCGTGGAACGCTTAAGTACGGAGCAACCTTGCGGAAGTATTCGCAGTGAACAAATGCGTGTCCGTTCGAGATGACAAGGCTTTTGCCGGACCACACAACGTGAACTCCGCACGTTCAGTTGGCGCCGGCGCGAGCAGTTGTTCCTTCCCCAATCTGCCGACTGAAGCAGCAACCACTTACGCCGCTTGTCGATGGTAATAATTTAACAGTCCGCCCAAACGCTGACGACCCTCCACAGGTCCAGTCGTATCCTCCGTCGTCATCGGAACGATCAGCCGGTTTCCGAGCGCTTGATGGTTTCTCTCCGTATGGTAATGCGTTACGAATTCATAAACGGCCTTCCGCAATGCATCTTCACAAAAAAAACCATCCCGTACTGTTCAAAAATTCGATCTTGGTGAGATTACTTAAGATCTCACGTGAGGCTCGCTCATAGTATTGGCCGTGCGCCTCTCTTTCGACCCATTTTCATATGTGCTGCTTGCCGTCGCCGGATGGATGAGCCGACATCAGCAGGAGGTCATCGCATATCTGGTCGAGGAGAATCGCGTCCTTCGAGAACAGATCGGGAATCCGCGTCTGAAGTTCAACGATGACCAACGACGACGACTGGCGGTCAAAGCGAAAAAGCTTGGGCGTAAAACGTTGGGGCAAGTGGCGACGATCGCCGCGTCGGAAACTCTGTTGACGTGGCACCGAAATTTGATTGGCCAAAACCGTACCGGCAGTGCGCGTCGAACTCCGGACCGGCCTCCGACGTGTCAGGAAATTGCTGCTCTGGCTGTCCGTATGGCTGAAGAGAATCGCTCTTGGGGCTATCGGCGGATACAGGGAGCATTGGCCAACGTCGGCCACGATCTGGCACACAACACCGTCCGGAACATTTTGAAAAGGCACGGCATCGAGCCATCTCCGGAACGAGCCGCGGAAGACGACATGGAGAGAGTTCCTGCAAAGACATTGGGAGCAGATCGTGGCCAGCGACTTCTTCAGCATCGATGCGAAGGCATCCCATTTAGCCTCATTGGTCGCCGTCTACTTTTTAAAGCTATCGACTCATCGCGGGGGCGTTGCGAGGATCTCAGGCGAAAGGAATGGACTGCCGATGATTCCAATTGGCCGCAGGGTGACGCAGGACATGCAGGGATTGTACGACCGAAAGCGCGACCGCGTCGCGGAACCACGTTCACGAGCTCATTGCCGTTATCGCAGCCAACGACGTGTCGGACAGCTCGAAACGGGGCTCGTTCTGCCGTTTGCATCAAATCAGGCGAGCAAAATAAGCCGGGATCAGAGGCGCGACAGATTGCTGAATGATGACGAGTGCGAAGCGGCGTGACAGTTTTTCAGATCGAAGGCAAGCCATGCTGTGATCGCGGCTGAAGCGGTACCTGCCAGTTGACCATCCAGCGCGTCTCGTCAGCTCGGCAGCACGATATGCCCGTTGATGTGAGCGTCTCATCGAAACCTCATGCAGGAAGCCGTCGGCATGTGGCCGTTTTCAGGATTTTGAACACAACGCCGTGGATCGATGTTCTCGTTCGTCCAAATCGAAATTGGACTGTCTTGCCTCCCGATCCCATACTTGTAGGAGCGTCAGACTGGATCGGTATGATTACGAGCACAGGAGTCGGGGAAAGTGGTCCGCAAGAAATTGGCGCCGCCTGAAAAGCCGGCGGCAAAAAAGCGTGGAAGAGATCCCGAAGATCGGGTTGTAGATCCGGCTAACTCGAAAGCAAAGCGCGAAAAGATGCTCGACAAGACAATTGCCGACTCCTTTCCTGCCAGCGATGCGCCATCGTCCCTGCCGAATCCAAGCGAAGACTCTTTCTCGGAGTAGGCATCGCAAGGCATTTCAGTTTTCGAAATGGAGACAGCATCGGGACTCAAATGTCTCTCGTTTCAGAGGTAGTTCCGCCGCTGTAACTGTCCAGTTTGAATGAAGTTTAGCCGTGCAATGAATTCGGATCGCAAGAGGGGGACTGATGCAGGCACAAATCAGACTTGGCCGGATCTTTGGGATCGAGATAGGACTCCACTACAGCTGGCTGATTATCGCAGTACTGATTGCAACCTCACTGACCGGACACTTCAGTGAAGCGCATCCCGGTTGGGAAGCCACCACAGTCTGGGCGACGGCGATTATCACCGCTTTGCTTTTTTCGCTGCGATCATCGTTCACGAATTATCTCACGCGGCTGTAGCTAGATTGCGAGGCCTGCCGGTACGTTCGATCACACTGTTTGCTCTCGGTGGCGTCGCTCAGATTGGGAAGGAAGCCGCGGACGCGAAGACCGAGTTTTGGATGGGCCTCGCCGGCCCACTCACGAGTGCATTGATCGGAGCGCTGTGCCTGGGCATAGCGTGGATGCTGGGTTGGAGCTTCGCTGGCGAGCCTGCAACCCCCGTTTCGGCGATGCTGGTGTGGCTGGGATACATCAACTTTGGACTGGCAATTTTCAATATGGTACCGGGTTTCCCGATGGATGGCGGGCGCGTGCTCCGCGCGGTCGTCTGGTGGATCACCGGCAATGCCACCAGGGCCACGCGTGCGGCTGCAGCAACCGGACAGTTCATCTCGTACGGTTTTATCGTTCTCGGTATTCTTCGCTTCTTTGGCGGGGCCGGCATCAGTGGGTTGTGGATTGCATTTATCGGCTGGTTTCTTCTAAGCGCCGCACACGCGAGCACTGCGCAAGCGGAAGTCACCGAAATGTTCCGTGGCGTTCGAGTTGCCGATTTAATGACGCGCGATTGTACGCAGTTAGATGGCAACACGAATCTTCCGACTTTTGTTCACGAATTCCTGCTGCATACGGGCCGCCGGTGTTTTTTGGTCGTCGAGAAGCCTCAGATCAGCGGCCTGATTACATTGAATGAAGTTAAAACGATTCCACAGGCGCGCTGGCCATTCACAACTGTTTACGACGTGATGGTTCCACTGGAACGTCTCCGCACAGTAACGCCAGAGACGCCTGTCCCCGAAGCTCTCGAAATTATCGGGCGGGAAAACATCCACCAGTTGCCGGTTGTCTCAAACGGACACCTGGAAGGCATGATTTCGCGAGATCAGATCATGAACCAGCTGCTGACCCGCGCCGAACTGAAAATGTAAATCAACTGCGGGAGCACTATCGATTCTCATGTCCGATTGTTGTCAACGCGTGAAGATCGTTCGGAGCAGAAGCCCGATCATGAGCCTGGAATATTTCGCCGGCATTCTCAGCGAAGAGGCACCGCCGGCACGGACTATCGGGTCTAGGTGGAAAGCACCATCTCATGCAGCACCGAAAGACGGCCGCTAACCTGCACGCCCTGTCACGGTGGGCACGATAATCAGCGCGCTCTGATTACGTCTCAGTGCCCGGGTTAGAAAAATCGGCTTTTCACCCCGACTTTCAAAGGGTTCGCATTCTGTGAATATTTCACTTGGCGCGATGTTCGCATTTTGAGAATATGTAAGTCGTGCATGTGATCTCAGAGAAGGCACTGCGTGAGTTCTGGGAGAAACACGGCGATGCCAAAGGTCCTCTGAAATCATGGCTAACGGCGGCGAAACGGGAGAAGTGGCAAAATCTGTCAGAGGTTCGGCAAACCTTCAACAGCGCGGATGTGGCAGGGGTCTACACGATCTTCAACATCAGAGGTAATACATATAGACTCGTCACGGCTATCCACTACAATCGCCAGAAAGTCTACGTCCGCCACGTGTTCACGCACGCCGAGTACGATCGTTGGAACAAAGGATAAATCTCATGAAGAAAAAGAGGGGTGGCGAGATCATCGATAATGCCTATTTCGAACTCGTGCGCCGATTTCCCTTAAAACCGATTGCATCTGACCGAGAACTCGACCGGGCTATACAGACCGTCAATGAATTGGTAGATCGGGGATTCGAGAATCTGACGCCCGGCGAGGAAGCTTATCTCGACGTGCTCTCCGATCTTGTCGAAAAATATGAAAACGCGCATCACTCCATTCCGGACGCCAGCCCTGTAGAAATGCTGAAATTCTTTATTGATGACCGCAACACAAACCAAAGGGCCGTTGCCCTTAGCAGCAGTATAGCTATATCGACGATGTCCGAAATTCTAGCGGGCCGGCGGCGGATGAATCTGGAGCATATGCAGAAACTCGCCGCATTCTTCAGAATCGATGTCAGCGTATTTTTGCCGAAGCCGAAGCAGCCCAAAACGTCCTCAAGCAAGACGCACGCCGCGAAAAAATGAATCGACCGCAAACGGTTTATTCAGCGATTCATGCTGTGCCTGGCGAATTTTCGCTCAAGCTGCAATTGGCGTTTGATATAACCCGCGACAGTGCGCTTGCCAATCCATAAGATTTGAAATCCACACCTTTCGTCTCCCGTAACGTGTAAGAACTAAAACGGATTGAAGTCATTGGAAAAATCAGACGCCCAGTGGCGTGATAGTCGCGGCTATGCGCACCGTGCTGACCCCGTTCTGCTTTCTCGTCGTGTTCATGGCGAATTCCTGATTAGGCGGATTTCGCGCGGTTTTCGTTCGTTTTCATTACAAATATATGAACGAATCGGCTGAATGGGCGATGAAGTAACAATTCCGTAATAAGGTCATCGGGCGGCAAAATCAGCCCGAACGTGTCAAGACAAGCCGAATGGCTTTGCGCCCAATGATTTCTATCAGTTCGAGTATTTGTACAGTACGACATCGGGTGTTATGGGCCATTCCGCTCTTGGCCAATTGTTGTTGAATTGGCACTCGATCACTGCCGCTTCACAAAATGCCGTTCAATAGTGTGGTCCACTGAGAACTGTCCCGGTCCTCGGGTCAGCAAGAATAGCAGAATCGATCCCCACAGCACGTTATTTGGCCAATCGGCTGGGTAAACGAGCTGCAGCACCAGCTGCATCGCAAGCAACGGCAGCGTGGCCACGCGCGTTACGATCCCCAGCATCAGGAGAGTTGAACAGGTCAGCTCATTGATCATTGCGGCACGAGCGGCAACAGCCGGATCGACGAGCGGAATCTTGTAGGCTTCGGTGAAGAGCTGTTTGGCGTAATCGAACGATCGGTACTTTTGGAGGCCGGAAGCGAAAAATGCCAATCCCACGCCGATGCGCAGACCGAGTTGAATGATCGAAAGCGGAAAACACCGAAGCCATTCGATTAACGCGGTGAATCGGGCGCGAAATCCAGGGAAAGATCGTTCGATGAGATAATCGACGGAGAGCGAGCCGGGTCCGCGCGTCAACAGGAAAAGCAGAATCGAACCCCAAAGCACGTGATCGGGCCACGCCGTGGGATAAACGAAAATCTGAATCACCGAAATCATTCCAAACAACGGCAGCGTTGCGAGCCGTGTTCCCAGTCCGAGGAAGAGCAACGTTGACGTCGTGAGTTCGTTGATCGTCGCCATGCGCGCGCCTATGGCCGGCGGCACAAAGGGCAACTTGTATTCGTCCTCGAAGAGCTTTACGGCGAACTGGAAGGACTCGTATTTCAGGAGTCCTGCTTTGAAGAAAACCATTCCAACGCCGACGCGCATTCCAAGCTGAAGGATTGAAAGCGGAAACCGGCCAAGCCGTTCTCGAATTGAAGCGGCCGTCATGAAATCTGCACCACTAAGCAGCCGGCAAGCAGTGCGGCGAGAGCCTGGCCTGGATCGAACATCTCATTGACGTCCAGCGCAAGCGCCGCTGCTTCGCCAATGGAGCGGCCTTCCCAAGCGGACTTCCGGAAGGTGAAGTTGCCGGCATCAAGCCGGCTGAACTGAAACTCTCCCCGTGCGCCGCGTACCTCAATCCATACATCAGCTGGTGCAAGCTCCAATTGATTGGGAGCCGTTTCAGTCAAGTAGAGTTTCATCAGCTCGTCCACCGGCCATGAGCCTTTCAGGTAACGCAATCCGGGCTGTAAATTGAGCCGCATGTTCGGAAGCGTTTCCGGCGCGACGTTTGAAAACGTGTCGCCCGATATCGACAAGGCAGCCACAGCGATGGCGACCTGACCGACACACCACTCCAATTCTGCGAAGTCTCTCAAATACAGTGTGCGTTCAGCATCAGGATGCTTTGACAGAAAATCCGGAAACCCGCGGCCGTACTCGGCGATGCACGGCGGCTGAGGTGGATGCTCGTGAACGAAACGCTGTGCCGCTTTGGTCAGGAACGGTGTTCCGATCAGCCATCCGGTTGCGGGGAATTTAACCAGCAGAGCATCAACCAGACTTGTTTCGTAATTTCGCTGATGAATGGCCAGACGCCTTTCGGGTTCACGGCCGCCGACCAGAATAGACGCGATCTGGCCGACATCACAATCGATCAGCGCATTCCGAAATTGAGACTGAACCTCACCGAGCCGGTGCATGCACCGCCTCCCGTGCGATAGCTGCTCCGATCCGATCGGCGTACTCTGCTTCGCGAAGTAGCGTCGCAAGCGAAGGGAGTTCGTTGTCCCATTCGATCAGCATCGGCTTTGCACCCCATCGTCGAAGCGTGTATGCGTATAGAGCCCAGGAGCGCTCCGCGATGGCCGCCGCGTGCGTGTCGATCCATACTTCGGCGCCCGGCGTGGCTTCGTCCTCCTCGGGCGTGAATCCGCCTAGATGCATCTCACCGATGGCATCGCCCGGAAAATCGTCGATGTATTGATGCGCGTCGAATCCCATGTTATGGGCGCTAACCACCACATTGCTCACGTCCAACAGAAGCTGGCAGCCGGTACGTTGAACGAGCTTGCGAAGAAACTCTGTCTCTTTCATCGTGGAATAACTAAAACTCACATAACTCGCTGGGTTTTCGATCAGGTATGGAACGCCCAGAGTGTCCTGCACTTCATTGATGTGCGCCGAAACAATCTGTAGCGTTTCTTCGTTATATGGCAGAGGTAAAAGATCGTTGAGGTACTCCACACCATAGGTGGACCATGCCAGATGGCCGGAGACAAAGATCGGTCTGATCTGATCGACGAGTTCGCGAATTCGCTGCAAGTGCGATCGATCGATTCCTCGTGCGCTGCCGACGGAAATACCAACCGTATGTACCGAAATCGGATATTGCGCCGACAGTTCCGCCAGAAGTTCGGCCGCGTGCGGATTCGCTAGAAAGTTCTCTGGGTGAACTTCCAGCCATCGCGCCGGAGGCCCGGTGGCCACGACTTCCGCCAAATGCGCAAGGCGGAGCCCTATCCCCGCAGTTTCGGGTATGCTCGTCATTGAGATGGCCACCCGGTCACTTCACGCGGATTATTATTTCGACGCCTTACTGCCGCCGACGATGCGCTCGCAATATCCTTCCGGAACATAGATCCACGCCTTTGGATCTTTATCCACCTTCTGGGTTCCTCCGCAGGAATTGTTTCCCGTCGAGGCACAGTCGTTCTTGCCAGCCTTGGAAATGCCGTAGCACTTCTCGGCCTTAAAGCTCGGCGGCGGTGCTGGCTTTTGTGCCGAAAGAACAACCGGCGCGAGTGCGGATGCCAATGCCGTAGCGATAAAGATGCTTCTTTTCATTTACGTTCTCCGTTCGTGTGGTTTAACCAACAAAGTTAACCTCCACTAAACTCGGTCTGGGAAGCCGAAAAGTTACGGGCATATTGCAAAAGAACTACGGGCCCCTATGTCGCAGATTCAACTGCAATAAGGGAGTTGCACATGAATAATCGAAACGCGTCTTTTGATCCACTTCGGATTGGCCGGGACGTTGTAATACATCGGCCTCTCGTTGCACTCACAAGAGAGGGATAACGTATGGCGACATGTTGGGATGTTAGTCGACAAATCATTAGCGATTCGGGCAACCTCACTTTCAGTAATAGATTCGTGATTCGGTTTCACCTACTACGGTACCGGTGGCTAGCACTAACGGTCACGAAACTGGCCCGTCGCGTATACAATGCGGGTGGTATGAACATCTACTTCGGTTTTACTGTAGCGGGTGACCGTTCGTCGATCGCAACAGCAAGGGCGATCGTGGAGTTGCTTGAAGGTATGGGCCACGTCGTGCTAACCAGGCATCTGATACAGGATGATGCCTGGGAGGCGGATCGGCTCATTACGCCACAGCAGGTCTATCAACGCGACATGAGGTGGCTGGTCGAGTCTGATTGTTTGATGGCGGAGGTAACCGGCTCATCGTTCGGATTGGGCTTTGAAACGGGATACGTCCTGGGGGCAACGGACAAAGACGTCGTGCTGTTCTACCGCCGTGACCTGGAGAACAAAATCTCACTGCTCATAACCGGCAACACTCATCCGCGGTGCACTCTCGTGCCCTACTCCGAAGTGGAGGAAATCAGGGCCTTCGTTGCCTCACGAATGACTGCTGCCGCCGCAGCCGGATGATGGTGCGATGCCGCGCATCGAAGATCTGAGTGACGCGCAGCGCCAGGCGGTGCTGAATTTTGCGTGTTTCGAGTACGATAGTGCCCCATTTGTTCCGCTACGCCACCCGCTTCAGAAAATCAAGCTGGGGTTAGTTACGACCGCCGGACTGCACTGCCGTGGCGACCGTCCTTTCAGCCCCGGTGATCAGAGTTACCGCGTGATTCCCGTGCACACTCCGGACCGGGACATCTTGCAAAGCCACAACAGTATCGGCTTCGATCGCACTGCCATTTATCGGGACTTGAACGTCACGTTTCCCCGGGACAGGGTTACGGAGTTGGTGGAACGAGGCGTCATCGGATCGAGAACATTGAACGACTATGCGTTCATGGGCGCGCAAACAAACCCGAAGAGGATTCTCGATGAAACCGGACCTGAAGTGGCGCGCCTTCTTATGGAAGAGGGAGCAGGCGCTGCCATTCTGACACCGACCTGACCCAATTGCACCCACACGGTCAGTGTGCTCGCCCGTGCGCTGGAAGCTGCCGGTTTGCCCACGTGCAGTCTGGTTCTGCTGAAAGAGCATGCGCAGCGCACGAAGCCGCCACGCGCGCTATTCGTTCCGTTTCCATACGGATATGCGTTGGGCAAGCCGAACGATGCGGAATTTCAACATCAAGTGTTGAAGGTCGCCCTCCAGTTGTTCAGTGCGCCCGCTCCGATACTCGCCGAGTTCTCCGAAATCGTTGAGGGCCCTGTCCAACTCCTGCAGGCCAGCGGGGTCGCGCCGTTCTCGACCGAACGAGATCCCGCCGACGATTTGACTGCAATGCGCGGGTATTACGAACGCTGGGTTGCGGATCACGATGGCCGGACGGCTGTTGGAAATTCCGGCATTCCGCAGCGGCGTTTTCGCGGACTCGTTCGGTTCCTGGAAGCGTATGCTGCAGGGACACCGGCCGACTATCCGGAAAGGCCACCGGACATTCCTGTTCCTTTGTTTATCCGCTACGTTGCCGATGATCTGAAGGCGTTCATGCTGGAAGCCCGTATGGAACAGCGTCCTCAGGATTACGGTAACGCGCTCCACGACTGGCTCTGGTCACAGACGGCGATCGGCCTGCTGCTCGGCCGGGTCGCCCAAAGGCTCAAACAAGACGGCGAAGAGAAGGCCAGTTTCGGCATTGCCCGCTGAGTTGTGTTTGCCGGGTCGTGGCCCTGTCGGGAGGCCCGGGAAGGCCCCAGAGAGATAATCAGGGATGGATGAAAATGTATGCAAATGGAGAACCGCACCGGAGTGCCGCTTTCATCGAGCAAGAAAAAGCGCGGCGGTTGTCCGTGAAGACTTGCACCTTGACCTTTTGGCCGTTGTGGAAAGAACCGAGATATTCCGATGAATCGATACTTTCGGCAAAGTTGGATCGGACTGGCTGCAGGGCTGGCCAGTAGTCCTGCACTGATCGCCACCCAGCACAACACGTTAACGGGAATTGCACTGGGAGCGATAATCGGGATGGTTTTCGAATTGGTGTTTCGTCACACCCGGTATGCCTACCTCGACAGCTCGATGGCGGGCGCCGCCTTTGGCATCCCGCTCTGGGCTTCGATCAGCATCATCCTCTTTCCGATTGTCGGTGGGCGGATGCCGCAGTGGACCGCGGCGGGTATGCGGGCACTTTTTCCTGAACTGACGGGCTGGGTCCTTTATGGAGCGTTCGTCGGCCTCGTCCTTCAGGCGCTGCGTGATCTGATCCCCCAGCGCGGCCGCAACGAAACTGAAGCACCGCAAGGCATTGTTCCCAACAAGCGAATTGTTATCCTGGGTGGCGGCTTTGGGGGAAGGAGCGCGGCTGAAAATTTGGAGAATCTTTTCGGAGCGGACCAGTCCGTCGAGTTCACTTTGGTCAGCGAGACAAATGCCCTGCTCTTCACACCGATGTTGGCCGAAGTCGCTGGAAGCAGCCTCGAGCCGACCCACATCAGCAGCCCCTTACGCACTTCGTTGCACCGTACGCGAGTGATTCGCGGAAGGGTCTCTCAGATCGATCTGGAGAGCCGCCGCGTGACGATTCTTCTTGGCGATGGCTCTGCGACGGAAACGCTATCGTACGATCATCTCATTCTGGCGCTGGGTTCCGTTTCGAACTACCTGGGTCTCGAGAATGTGCAACGCCGCGCGTTCGATTTCAAGTCGTTGCTCGACGCGATTCTCATTCGAAATCATGTCATTAACATGTTCGAGCGTGCGGATCGTGAGACGGATAAGACGGTCAGGCAAGAAGCTCTGACGTTTGTGGTGGCCGGCGGTGGTTTTGCAGGTGTCGAGTTGGCCGGCGCATTGAATGATTTCGCCAGGGGCATGCTGGCGGACTACCCTAGCCTGCGTCCCGAAGATTTGCGAGTGATTCTTGTCCACTCACGCAATCGGATTCTTCCGGAACTGAGTGAGAACCTGGCCGCTTACGCGCTCGAGCGGATGAGGGAGCGAGGTGTTGTCTTCAAGCTCAATGCCCGCCTGGCGGATGCAGGTCCCGGTATTGTCGTATTGAAGTGCATGGACGGAGCGGACGAGGCACAAACCCGTCAGGGCACAACCATAGGTGATGCCAGCTCCATAGAGCGCGGCCGTCTGGAACATGAAGAGATACGCACGCAAACACTCGTGTGGGCCGCGGGTACAGCCCCAAACCCGTTGCTCAAGACACTTCCGGTTCAGCATGACAAGCGCGGCGCCGTCATTGTCGATTCTGCACTGGCGGTCCCGAATTTTCAGGGCGTCTGGGCCCTTGGTGACTGCGCAGCCGTTACCGACTCAAAGACCGCAAAAGCTTGCCCGTCGACGGCGCAATTCGCGTTGCGCGAAGCTCGAACTCTTGCCAGGAACATTTACGCCAATGTTCATGGCAAACCCTTAACTTCTTTTCATTTTGACTCATTAGGAGCGCTTTGCGTCGTCGGGCATCAGACGGCCTGCGCGGAGTTAACCGTGCCCTTCGTAAGAAGCAAGTCGGTAAGGTTCTCGGGCTTGATCGCATGGATCCTGTGGCGTGCTATTTACCTGGCCAAATTACCCGGCCTCGAACGTAAGGCACGAGTCCTGGTGGACTGGACGATGGAGCTCTTCTTTCCTCGTGACATTGTGCAGACGATCGATCTGACTGGGCGGACCGGTCTCGAGGCCCCGCCCGCAATGCTTGAACCCGGACCGAGAAAGCCCGACTAATTCAGCGAGTTACCAATCTGGAGGTGTGAGTGAGTTCCATTCTGATGGTGAAGAGTTTGATTGGCATCGTGGTCGGCGGCTTGGGCGGTGCAGCAGCCGCTGCATTAGTCGGTGGGTCAACGGCTCGCGGCGCCGTTGCCGGGGCACTCTTCGGGTTGCTGTTTGCAGTGTTGGCCGCGCACCGGGCAGCCAGCCCGGGTTCAGGCTTGCTCTGGGGATTAGGTTACTCATTCCTTCTCTGGATCATGTTTCCGGCAGGCGTTGTTCCGATGGTGATGCGACGAGCAGAAGCGATGGGAATGCTGGATACGACTCGCGCCCATTTTCCAGAACTCGTCGCTTACGTTCTTTGCCTTGGAGTGCCGCTCGGGTTGTCGATTGGTGTGTTGGGAAATCTTCACCGTCGACCCCGGGCAGAGACGCAGTTGGCGCCTTTCAGCTTCCCTCGAGCCATTGTGTTCGGCGGTTTTGCAGGCATTATCGGCGGCTGGGCATTCGGCAAATGGATGGCACAAGTCAATTTCTTCCCGCTGATTGCCGGACTCGTTCATTCGGAATCGATGATGGTGGGCGTCACGCTCCACTTCATTTTTGCGGTTATCATCGCTGTCACTTTCAGCTTTTTGTTTCAGGCGGACGTGCGCGGCTATGGCTCAAGTATGAGTTGGGGCGCAGCCTACGGCTTGCTCTGGTGGTTCCTCGGACCTTTGACGATCCTGCCCAAGTGGCAGGGAAACGCGCTCGACTGGTCCTATGGGCGAGGCAGGGCGCTCTTCGGATCTTTGGTCGGCCATATCATTTATGGTCTGATTGTCGGTCTGATCTACGGCGCGCTCGACCGCCTGTGGGTTGGATTGACAAGAAACTCCGATCCCATCAATCGGCAACCGGAAGGACCGGGCTCGCGAGTACTGCATTCGTTGGGTTATGGGGCCGCAGCAAGTGTTGTCGGCGGCTCGCTTTTTACAGTCGTCCTTTTGGTGACAGGCTCGCTTCAGGATATGGCGCACATCTTCGGCAGTTCATCGCTCGTCCTTGGTGTTGTCATCAACATGATTGTGAGCGCGTTTTTAGGCATGAGCTATGGTCTGCTGTTTCACCACGAAGCTCCGGATGCTGGATCGGCTATCGCCTGGGGTTTCGTCTACGGCATGCTCTGGTGGTTTATTGGACCGATGACCTTACTGCCGATATTGCTCGGCGGGAGCTTTAGCTGGACTACCGAAACCGCCGCCTCCCTTCTTCCGTCGCTGGTAGGCCACTTGATTTATGGTGCAGCAACAGCCGTTACCTTTCTCGCGCTGGAACGCCGCCACGCTGCCTGGCTCATACTCGATCCGCGAATTGCGGCAAGGGTAGCATGGCGCACTCGCCCTGTCGGCACACCTGCTCCTGCGCTGTGGTTATTCACTCTAGGTTTGGGGGTATTACTACCGATCATACTGGGCTAGACCTGACGTGCGCCGAACCTGTGGGTGGCGAATTCTCAATTAGACCCGTTTTCAATGGTTTGGTTAGGTCGGATTTTTCCATTACAAGAATATGAACAAGATCAGCTAGTCGGGGATGAAGTAACAACTTCGAAATATCGGCAGCGAGTACCCGGGTCAGCCTAATTTGTCAGGACGATCCAATCGCCTTCTACCAATGATTTCAAACAGTTCGAATATTTGTACAGTACGGGGTTCGGGGCGATAGGCCGGAACGGCAAGAATATCTTCGTAGAGATGACTTTCGTCCGCATTGAATATTTGCACCACATTCCGGTCCGCAGGCGAGTCTAGCAACTTGAATACGTATGTGCCGGGGCCTAAAACCATCCCCGGGATCTCGACTGGTTTGTTGAACGTCAAGCTCGTCGCCCTATTCCATTCATCGGCCCTGGCGGCCCGGGGCCGAAGAAAACACAAATACTCCCAAGCAAAGCATCATTAATAACGGTTTCATTACTCGCATAACGGTTTTCTCCTTTCAAAATCATTCGACATTACGCGGCTCGCGTCCT
>CAVTWA010000035.1:0-8255 GCA_963738025.1 uncultured Acidobacteriota bacterium
AACACGGGTTCGGCTCTCGCAAGCTTTCTACTCGGGTTGCCTGCAGTGAAGCAACGCCAGGCCGGCATCCCGCAAATGCAGCTTCGTCAGTGGTACGCCGACGGCTTCGCACAGGACAGTTTTACGATCTCCCGCCGCACGACAATCCAGGTCGGACTCCGGTATGAATTCATGAGTCCGCTGACCGATATCCGTTACGCTAATACGAATCTCGTATTCCAGAATGGCAAACCCTTTATCTTCGTCGGTGGGCAGCTTGGCTATCCGAAAGGCCTGACGGAAGCCAGAACGCTGAATTTCGCTCCCCGATTCGGTTTGTCGCACAACATTCCCGAACTGGGCCTGGTGGTCCACTCGAGTTTCGGCATCTTTTTCACGCCAGTCGACATGAACACGTGGTGCAATATGCGTCACAACGTGCCTTACGTGTTCCCCGAAACTCAGCAAAGCGACAATTTCACGCCTGCCGCAGGAATAGCGTCTTCGCATTTCAATTTCGCGCCCGCGGTGCTGGGTCAGACGACTGTCAGTTATGCGGCGTTCGAACTGAACGCACGATCTCAATACATTGAACAGTGGGGGCTTTCCGTCGAAAAGAGTCTCGATTCCTCTACAACGCTCGAGGTTGGATATCAGGGTTCACACGGCCTGCATCTGCAGCGGGCCCACCTGATCAACAATGCTCCGGCCGGTCCAGGCGCTATCGGTCCGCGCCGCCCGTACGCCACATTGAGTTTCCTGCCGGATACGGTTTTGCCCCCCTCGGCCGCGGCTGTGAGCACGACGTTCCCTGTCAGTGGGATCAATCTGCTCGAAAACTCTGCACGAAGCTGGTATGACGCAGGCTATCTGAACCTCCGCCGCCGCTTCACAAAAGGGATGAGTTTCCTGGCCAATTACACGTTCGCAAAGAATCTCAGCGATGCTCCGGATTTCCGGTCGCCGATGTTCGAGGCATCCGTTGCCCAGGACAACAATAATTTAAAAGCGGAGAAAGGCCCCGGATGTGACGTGCGACACCGGTTTGCATTAAGCGCGGTTTTCGATGTTCCGGAATCGGTCGCGGTTTTACCGGTGCAACAACACATAATTGGCATCTGTCCGCCATCTATCAGGCGCAAACCGGATTTCCTCTGACCATTTCCGTTTTCGGGGATACGGCGAATGCCGGGACGGTCCTGGGTGAGAATCCTATCCGTGCGAACAGTACCGGCCAGCCCGTTTTTGGACCCGGTACGCGCACAGCCGATCAGTGGTTCAATCCTGGCGCGTTTGCAGTGCCGGCAGCCTTTACGTTTGGCAACTTAGGGCGAAATACAGTTTACGGACCAGGAATGCAGACGTTGGATCTGGCGCTTCACCGCGAGCTCAGGATCGCTGAAGGTGTGAAAGTGCAACTCCGGGCAGAGCTATTTAATGCGTTCAATCACACAAATCTTGGTACGCCAAACCGATTTGTGAACACACCACAATTCGGAACAATCACTGAGGCCGCGACACCGGGCCGCGAAACCCAGTTGAAGCGCGGATTTCCTTCTAGTCCTCCCCGCCCTGTAGGATCCTGGGTCTTTGATATTCCGCGTGGTGGCAAAGGTCCGGCAAACGATCTGTTCGTTCGCAGTAGCTTTCGGGTCGGGCTTATTCTGGCGGGGCTCGATCGGAATATAGATCACTCGATCGCCCAACACGCCAGCCATCGCGATTTCGATCGATTGGCGAGGCCGCGGCCCATCTTGACTTGCCAGGCTGCCTAACATAGCATTCGCCTCAACAAACCAAACGCTCGTGCATTGTTTGAAAACGCTGTTGAACCCTCGGCGTGCCGAGAGAGGAGATGTCATGACATCTGACCGCTTCTGCTCTTCTGCTTTGGATCTTGCTGGTGATCACCGCATCGATTGCGCTCACGTCTTCACTGCTGGCTCAGTCTGCTGGTACCGGGGCGCTCACGGGAACCGTGAGAGACGTCAGCGGTGCCGTCGTTCCAGGCGTCATGGTCACCTTGACCAGTACGGACACAAACCAAACACGCACCACCATCACGGGAGAGGAGGGTAGTTACAGGTTTGCCTTGTTACCGCCCGGCACCTATGCAGTGAGGTTTACAATCCCGGGCTTCAAGACCTCCGAAGTGTCCACAGTGACGGTGCGCGTAACCGAGACACTGGTAGTCGACCGGGCACTCGAAGTCGGCGCGCAGGGCGAGGAAGTAACGGTCGAGGCCCAGACGGAAGCTTTGCAGACGGCGACGTCGACGCTGGGAGCCACGGTAGGCGCAACTACCGTCAACCAACTCCCTCTGAGCACGAGGAACTACACCCAGATTCTGGCTCTATCGGCGGGGACCAATACGACCGCCAACAACGCCACAGCTTTCGGGAAGGGTACGCAGAACATGTCCGTGAACGGCAACGACCCCGGCCAAAACAACTTCCAGATGGACGGCGTCAATGTCACCAATTTCGCCAACAGTGGAACCGCCAATGATGCGGGCTTGTACGCCGGAATTGGAATACCGAGTCCAGATGCCCTCCAGGAGTTCAAGGTTCAAACCTCGACCTACGACGCCAGCTACGGGCGGAATCCAGGCGCCAATGTAAACGTTGTTACGAAATCCGGAACGAATCATTCCACGGAACGGCATTTGAGTATCTGCGGGACTCGATTTTCAATGCCAATTCCTTCTTTTATAATCGCGACAATCGGGCCAGCGCTACAACGAAGCAGATCTTGAATCAGAACCAGTTCGGCGGCGTCCTGGGCGGTCCGGTCATCAAGAACAAACTATTCGCATTCTTCAGCTATCAGGGAACGCGCCAGAAAAACGGACTAGGCGCGCAGGGTTTGACCACGGCCCTTCTACCGCCTATTCCCGCCGGCGACCGGCGGGAGCCGGGATTCCAGAGCGCTCTCGGTGCGGCAAACTGCCAGACGAATCATTCCGGCGATGCGAACTTCGGTACGTTTGGCGGTCCGAACGTGGCTTGCGACGGCTCGAACATTAATCCCTTAGCGTTGAATATTCTCAATATCAAGCTCGACGACGGCAGCTATTTCTTCCCCAGTTCCGGCACCGCGGCCTATCGCCAAGTCACTTTCAGCAGTCCGGCGATCTATAACAGCGATCAGGAACTGGCCAATTTCGATTACGTGATGAATTCCAAGCACACTCTGTCGGGCCGTTGGTTCACTACAAAGGATCCTCAGGTGATTCCGCTGAACGGGCAACTGCCGGGTGCGCCAACGACGATATTGTTCTCCAATACGTATTCCGTGCTGAAGATGACGTCGGTTCTAAGCAACTCTCTGGTGAACGAAGGTCGCATATCGTACCAGCGAAATCTCTCGGCCCAGAACGCGCCGGCGCCACCCAACAGCGACAACTCGATTCTGGGGATTACGCCCATGAGTCCGGGCGTGACCAAACCGCCGGCCTTCACGATTCTTGCCGGAGGGTACGGAATCCTGGGTGTTTTTGGTCCTACTTTCAGCGTGACCAATCAGTACCAGGTGGCAGACCAGATTTCCTGGTCACACGGGAAGCATACATTTCGAGCGGGCGGCGAGTTGGAGAGAAACGATTGGCCGATTCTCTGGTCTGGTGTCCGAGGAAATCTTTCCGTGGGAACGTTCAACGACCTGCTCGTTGGAGGTCCCGCCAACCCTCAGACCGGAACCCCCAGGCAACATTCAAGGTACCTGTTCTACAGCGCAGCGCGGCCGCGAGAATGACCGCAGCCCGCACGCACAGCGCAGCTAACTTGCGAGGACGATTTCAAGTACAAACTCGCGGCTGACGGTTTGGATCTCCGGGCCTCCGCTCGGAGTTCAACGGAGCGCTTACTGATAAGTATGGGAACCTCACTCAGACATGGGTGAGCCGGATTCAGGCGGTGCCGCTCCCTCCAACCGGACCGACGACTTCCGGGCCCGGCGTGAGCCAGTGGGTAGTGCCGAACAATTACACAAAATTCTATCCGCAGCCGCCGGATGGCATTCTTATCAACTCGAGCAACTCACCCCTGCGCAAGCACGTACCTCTGAGCAGTTTCGGACCGCGCCTCGGATTCGCCTACCAGGTGTCGAACAAGCTGGTGGTGCGGGGAGGAGCCGGCATTTTCTATGACCGCGCTGGCCGAGCGCGGTCATCGAAAATGCCGGCTCCTCCCCGCACCACCAGCTTGTTCGCCTGGGGGACAATCCGAGGCGCGGTCCGAAACTGCTCAGAGGTACGTGCTTGCGCAGGGGTGAGTTGCTCGAGTTGATAAGAATGCCATCCGGCGGCTGCGGATGGAATTTTGTGTAATTCTTCGGCACTACCCACTGGCTCACGCCGGGCCCGGAAGTCGTCGGTCCGGTTGGAGGGAGCGGCACCGCCTGAATCCGGCTCACCCATGTCTGAGTGAGGTTCCCATACTTATCAGTAAGCGCTCCGTTGAACTCCCAGCGGAGGCCCAGATTCAATTGTCAGCCGCGAGTTGTACTTGAAATCGTCCTGGAAAGTAAGCGCTGGCGCCGCGCGCGCTGTGGCCCGTGAATGATTCCCGCGGCCGCGCTGCGAGCAGAACAGGCAACCTTCGAGAGAGGGGGGTTCCAGTCTGAGGGTTGGCGGGACCTCCAACGAGCAGGTCGTTGAACGTTCCCACGGACAGATTTCCTCGGACAGCCGAGACCAGAGAATCGGCCAATAGACTCTCCAACTCGCCGCCCGCTGGGAACAATGCTTCCCGTGTGACAGGAAATCTGGTCTGCCACCTGGTACTGATTGGTCACGCTGAAAGTGAGAACCAAAAACACCCAGGATTCCCGTACCCTCCGGCAAAAATAGTGAAGGCCAGCACGTTTGGTCACGCCCGGACTCATGGGCGTAATCCCCAGAAAATCGAGTTGTCGCTGTTGGGTACTTCTGGGCCAAGAGAATTCGCTGGTACGATATGCGACCTACATTCACCGAGAGTTGCTTAGAACCGACGTCACTTTTGAGCAAGGAATACGTATTGGAGAACAATATCGTCGTTGGCGCACCCGGCAGTTGCCCGTTCAGCGGAATCACCTGAGGATCTTTTGTAGTGAACCGACGGCCGACAGAGTGTGCTTGGTACCCCCGTAATCGAAATTGGCCAGTTCCTGATCGCTGTTATAGATCGCCGGACTGCTGAAAGTGACTTGGCGATGGCCGTTATGCTTTTTTGGGGAAGAAATAGCTGCCGTCGTCGAGCTTGACCTGAGAATATTCAACGCTACGGGATTAATGTTCGAGCCGTCCGCAAGCCACGTTCGGACCGCCAAACGTGCCGAAGTTGCGCATCGCCGGAATGATTGGTCTGGCCGGTTCCCGCACCGAGAGCGCTCTGGAATCCGGGCTCCCGCCGGTCGCGGCGGGAATAGGCGGTAGAAGGGCCGTGGTCAAACCCTGCGCGCCTAGTCCAATATAGCACTCCCCGATAGCTGAAGAATGCGAAATGTTGTTGATACCCGGACCGCCCAGACGGCACCGAACTAGTTTCTGATTGGATATTCTGCTTCGTTGTAGCGCTGGCCCGATTGTCGCGATTATAAAAGAAGGAATTGGCATTGAAAATCGAGTCCCGCAGATACTCGAATGCCGTTCCGTGGAATTGATTCGTTCCGGATTTCGTAACAACGTTTACATTGGCGCCTGGTGTCCCACCGTAGGTCGCGTCGTAGGTCAAAGTTGAACCAAAAACCTCGAGGGCATCTGGACTCGGTATTCCAATTCCGGCGTACAAGCCGCCGTCATTGAGCAGGTACCACTGTTACAAAAGTGGTAGCGTGACTTCGGCGCGACCCATCTGGAAGTTGTTTTGGCCGGGGTCGTTGCCGTTCACGGACATGTTCTGCGTACCCTTCCGAACTGTGGCGTTGTTGGCGGTCGTATTGGTCCGCGCCAATAGAGCCCAGAATCTGGGTGTAGTTCCTCGTGCTCAGAGGGAGTTGGTTGACGTACTTGCGTCTAATGGCTGCCAGCGTCGACGTCGCCGTCTGCAAAGCTTCCGTCTGGGCCTCGACCGTTATTCCTCGCCCTGCGCGCCGACTTCGAGTGCCCGGTCGACTACCAGTGTCTCGGTTACGCGCACCGTCACTGTGGACGCTTCGGAGGTCTTGAAGCCCGGGATTGTAAACCTCACTGCATAGGTGCCGGGCGGTAACAAGGCAAACCTGTAACTACCCTCCTCTCCCGTGATGGTGGTGCGTGTTTGGTTTGTGTCCGTATTGGTCAAGGTGACCATGACGCCTAGAACGACGGCACCGCTGGGTACTCACGGTTCCCGTAGCGCCCCGGTACCGGCAGACTGAGCCAGCAGTGAAGACGTGAGCGCAATCGATGCGGTGATCACCAGCAAGATCCAAAGCAGAAGAGCAGAAAAGCGGTCAGATGTCATGACATCTCCTCTCGGCACGCCGAGGGTTCGACAGCGTTTTCAAACAATGCACGAGCGTTTGGTTTGTTGAGGCGAATGCCATGTTAGGCAGCCTGGAGTCAGTGGGCCGCGGCCTCGCCAATCGATCGAAATCGCGATGGCTGGCGTGTTGGGCGATCGAGTGATCTATATTCCGATCGAGCCCCGCCAGAATCAGCCCGACCCGAAAGCTACTGCGAACGAACAGATCGTTTGCCGGACCTTTGCCACCACGCGGAATATCAAAGACCCAGGATCCTACAGGGCGGGGAGGACTAGAAGGAAATCCGCGCGTTCAACTGGGTTTCGCGGCCCGGTGTCGCGGCCTCGGTGGTTGTTCCGAATTGTCGTGTGTTCACGAAGCGGTTTGGCGACCAAGATTTATGTGAATGAACGCTTTGAATGGCTGTGACCGGATTTGCGCTTTCGCCGCTTCAGCGATGTTGAGCTCGCGGTGAAGCGCCAGATCCAACGTCTGCATTCCTTTTCCGTAAACTGTATTTCGCCCTAAGTTGCCAAAGAAAGGCTGCCGGCACTGCAAACGCGCCAGGATTGAACCACTGATCGGCTGTGCGCGTACCGGGTCCAAAAACGGGCTGGCCGGTACTGTTCGCACGGATAGGATTCTCACCCAGGACCTCCGGCATTCACCGTATCCCCGAAAACGGAAATAGTCAGAGGAAATCCGGTTTGCGCTGATAGATGGCGGACAGATGCCAATTATGTGTTGTTGCACCGGTAAAACCGCGACCGATTCCGGGAACATCGAAAACCGGCCGCTTAATGCAAACCGGTGTCGCACGTCACATCCGGGGCCTTTCTCCGCTTTTAGACCCTTGTTGTCCTGGGCGAGGATACCTCGAACTCGGCGACCGGAAATCCGGAGCATCGCTGAGATTCTTTGCGAACGTGTAATTGGCCAGGAAACTCATCCCTTTTGTGAAGCGGCGGCGGAGGTTCAGATAGCCTGCGTCATCCCAGCTTCGTGCAGAGTTTTCGAGCAGATTGATCCCACTGACAGGGAACGTCGTGCTCACAGCCGCGGCCGAGGGGGGCAAAACCGTATCCGGCAGGAAACTCGATGTGGTACGGGCGGCGCGGACCGATAGCGCCTGGACCGGCCGGAGCATTGTTGATCAGGTGGGCCCGCTGCAGATGCAGGCCGTGTGACACCCTGATATCCAACCTCGAGCGTTGTAGAGGAATATTCTTTTCGACGGAAAGCCCCCACTGTTCAATGTATTGAGATCGTGCGTCAGTTCGAACGCCGCATAACTGACAGTCGTCTGACCCAGCACCGCGGGCGCGAAATTGAAATGAGAAGACGCTATTCCTGCGGCAGGCGTGAAATTGTCGCTTTGCTGAGTTTCGGGGAACACGTAAGGCACGTTGTGACGCATATTGCACCACGTGTTCATGTCGACTGGCGTGAAAAAGATGCCGAACTCGAGTGGACCACCAGGCCCAGTTCGGGAATGTTGTGCGACAAACCGAATCGGGGAGCGAAATTCAGCGTTCTGGCTTCCGTCAGGCCTTTCGGATAGCCAAGCTGCCCACCGACGAAGATAAAGGGTTTGCCATTCTGGAATACGAGATTCGTTTTAGCGTAACGGATATCGGTCAGCGGACTCATGAATTCATACCGGAGTGCGACCTGGATTGTCGTGCGGCGGGAGATCGTAAAACTGTCCTGTGCGAAGCCGTCGGCGTACCGCTGACGAAGCTGCATTTGCGGGATGCCGGCCTGGCGTTGCTTCACTGCAGGCAACCCGAGTAGAAGCTTGCGAGAGCCGAACCCGTGTTGTCGTGGAGTTGCGGTTTGAGTGGTAAAGC
>CAVTWA010000036.1:0-7163 GCA_963738025.1 uncultured Acidobacteriota bacterium
ACAATTAGAACTCCCGCCCGACGACAATTAGAATTCCCGGTTTTCAAGAGCGGTCTGGACAGTCCAGGTGTGTGCACGCACGATGCTTGGATGGTTACAGATCCGCAATTTAGGAGACTGATGAAGCTGATTCGAGAAGAGCAAACGTTAGCAGCGGCGGCGGCGAAAGCAGGAATGGATGAGAAGACGGCGCGGAAGTACCGGGCGGGTGGAAAGCTTCCAAGCCAGATAAAACCGGAACGAACATGGAGAACACGGAAGGATGCGTTTCAGGAGGTATGGCCTGGAGTTCAGGAGATTCTGGAACGAGATGATTCGATTGAGGCGAAGACGTTATTTGACTATTTGTGCCGGCAACATCCTGGACGATTTCAGGAGGGTGAACTGCGGAGCATGCAGCGGCGAATCAAGCTCTGGCGCGCCCGTTGCGGGCCGTCGCAGGAAGTGATGTTCGTACAACATCATCTCCCAGGCCGGCAGGCGCAGTCGGATTTTACATACATGAGCAGCCTGGGTGTCATGATCGCCGGACAACTTTTCGATCATCTCGTGTACCACTTTACGCTGACGTATTCGAACTGGGAAAGCGTGATGGTTTGCTTCTCCGAATCGTTCGAGAGCCTGTCGGCAGGCTTGCAAAATGCGTTGTGGGAGGTGGGCGCAGTTCCAGAAGAGCATCGGAGCGACAGCCTGTCGGCGGCCGTGAAGAATATGAAGAACGAGGACGAGTTCACAGAACGGTACCAGGGATTGGTGCGGCATTACGGAATGCGGCCGAGTCATAACACGCCGGGCCGCGGGCATGAAAATGGGGATGTTGAACAATCGCATCACCGATTCAAGAGAGCAGTGGATCAGGAGATGATTCTTCGAGGCAGCCGTGAGTTTCAAAGCCGTACCGACTACGTCGCATTTCTCGGTGAGATCCTGAATCGGCGCAATGGACGGCGGCAAGAAAAACTACAACACGAGTTAAAGGTCATGCGCCGGTTGCCGGAGAGGCGAACGGAAGATTGGAGCCACTGGAGCGGCAAGGTGTCGGCGTTCAGCACCGTGAATGTGAAACACAACATCTATTCGGTCGACAGCCGGCTGATTGGCGAACGCATCGATGTCCGGGCTTATGCGGAAGTGTTGGAAGTCTGGTATGGCGGCCAGATGATCGAGCGAATACCGCGTCTGCGCGGAGTCGGCAGACATCACATCCAGTATCGGCACGTCATCGATTCACTGGTGCGTAAACCCGGTGCTTTTGCTCACTACCGTTATCAAAGCGACTTGTTTCCCAGTGTGCTGTTTCGTGTCGCCTATGACTACCTGCGGGAACATGATCCAGCGGGAGCCGATCGGCAGTACGTGAAGATCTTGCATGTGGCGGCCCAGGAAAGCGAGCAGCGTGTCGATGAGGCATTGCGGTACCTGATCGAACGGGGCGAGTCGATCACGGCTGAACGCGTGAACGATTGGGTGAAGAGCCCGATCGAGTTCGATTGCCGCGAGGTCCAGGTCGATCCGCTCCACCTCGCTACCTATGACAGTTTGTTGGAAATGGCCGAGGAGGTGTGCGCATGATTACGCCTCGAATGACGGTCTGTCTGAAACAGTTGCATCTGCCAGCCTTCGGTGAAAACTATGCGCCACAAGCGGCGCTGGCTGCTAATGAAGGCTGGCCCTACGACCGCTACTTGCTCGGCTTGTGCGAACTGGAGCTGGCTGAACGCGAGCAACGACGCAACCAACGATTGCTGCTGGAATCGAGGCTGCCGCGCGAGAAAACGCTTGAGACGTTTGACCGGACCCGTCTGAAGAAAACAGTCGAGCGTCAGTTTGCGGTATTGATGGAAGGTGACTTCCTCGATCGGCGCGAGAACGTGCTCGTGTTCGGCAATCCGGGTGGCGGAAAAACGCATCTCCTTTGTGCACTCGGACATGAACTGACCCGAAAGGGCCGGTCTGTGTACTTCGCGCAGTGCGCATTGCTCGTGCAACGGCTGCTGCGGGCCAAGGCAGAGCTATGGTTAGAAAAAGAGCTAAAACGGCTGGACAAGTTCGAGGCCGTCATCATTGACGATCTGGGATATGTCCAGCAAAGCCGAGAAGAAATGGAAGTACTGTTCACCCTGCTCGCACACCGCTACGAGCATCGAAGCGTGCTGCTGACCAGTAATCTGGTTTTCTCGAAGTGGGAAAAGATCTTCAAAGATCCAATGACCACGGCTGCTGCGATCGACCGGCTCGTTCATCACAGCATCATCTTGGAACTCAATCTTCCCAGCTACCGAATGGAAGCGGCCAAGAAATCTCTGACACCGGAGGTGAAACCAGACGAGTCATGATGAACCGAAACCTAGCGGGAGGCGAAAACACGACCGGTCTGAGGGTCGACCGGATGGTTGATCGTCGTTTGTAACCGGATCCTGGCGCGCTCCTTTTCAACAAACTCTCCAACGGACGCTTAAAGAAAGAAAAAAGGACCAAAAAAGAAAGAAAGGGGACGCCTGATGGAAACTGACGTCTTTGTGGAAATCCGAAAGACAGGATTTCCACAAAGACTTGCAAAACACCTGCTGGCGTTTCGCACAGTTTCCCACAGGCGCGGCGGCGATCAACCAACCAACGGGAATTCTAATTGTCGTTGATGGGAAATAGTAATTGACGCTGAACACTTGGCACCTTTTTCTCCGCGCGATGGCAATTTAACTGTTGGGAGGGCTCCCATAAGAGTGAACTCGCGGACCGTATGGGGAATGAGGATTTTCAGACAGAAAATCTGTCGAAAAGCCCTCATAC
This sequence comes from uncultured Acidobacteriota bacterium, assembly GCA_963738025.1. Taxonomy (GTDB): domain Bacteria; phylum Acidobacteriota; class Terriglobia; order 20CM-2-55-15; family 20CM-2-55-15; genus 20CM-2-55-15. Next base: position 2,791 of record CAVTWA010000036.1, read on the forward strand.
CAAACAGGGCACTTCAGGGGTCTTTGAAGGAGGGAAGTGAGCCATGTTCTCTTCACCCAGCGATCTTGCGGAAAAACTGCTGGTATCGAAATACGTGATCGACGAAACGACGTTGTCTGTCATCTATCTGGCCGCCAAGATGTGCCGGCCGCTTCTGATCGAAGGACCACCAGGATGTGGCAAGGATAAAGTGGCGACAAAATAACCGGATTTCGCTAAGTCTAACTGGGACGCAGGGATTCGAACCCCGATAAGCAGATCCAGAGTCGGTAAAAGTTAACTTAGTAAGTCTACCAAAAACTACCGAAAAACATTTGAAACCAACGACCGGCGCGGGTTTGATCGTGTTTGAAGTACTGAAGTGATACGAAGTCTACCGAAACAAAACTGGCAACAAACTGGCAACATAAAACGCAGACGTTTTGTCTGCGGCATGCTTCCGTTGTCAGCGTCGATCCGCCCCCCTCGTGCCCGTTATCTTGTCGAGAATCCAATCGAACAGCGTCTCAGCATATTCTCCGTGACAGTGTTCGCAGCCGTCGATCAGCTTCTCCGCTCGCCGGATCACATCGGCATCAACAGGTACCAACGCGATACCAGGCCGACTCTATTTGTGAAGCCGTACTTCTGAAAACAGTCGCTTTTCGCCATTAACGAAGCCTACTGAAAAGGTCATTTCCCCTCAAGGGGCGGGACGAGGTTGGCCCTTCAAAATGTCAGTATCATTCCGGGATCGTTTGCTTCTGACTCGAAACCCCTCATCGCGAGTTGAAACGTATGGTAGAAACGCCGCGAAAAACGTCTGAGCCCGAGAGCCCATCATTACGTCCCGCAATGTTGGTTGGCGGGTTTCACCGATGCCAGCGAGAAAACCGGGGCGCTATGGTAACAATTTAAGCCAAAGAAACAGTGGTGCACTACCGCACCAAACGCGGGGCATCGTCGCGACTTTATCGGGTCTCCGATCCGGGTCTTGATCCGGTTGATTCGAAAAGCAGTTCTCACAAATCGAAAGTAATCTTGCCCCGCTACTCAGGGATCTAGTCACGCCGAGACCGCCGACGTGGGGCGAACTTCAAGATCTGCTGTTTTTTGCAGGTCTTCAATACGTCCGTGTTCCAGCGTTCCGACCGACGATGCTAAAGATTGCGGATGACTACTATCATTCGCGATTCATAGGGATCTCGAAAGCAAAACCACTTGGGAGAAGGCACTAAAAAAGTCTGGTATTCCGCTGGACAGTCCTGGTACAGAGTACGAAAAAATGCTGCAGTTTGAACGGGAACGGCGATACGCCTTAAGCGCCGAAAACGACTGGTACTTGATTAGAGGTTTTGAAGCTGCGGCGCGTGTCATTATCCCCACATTGAAGCAACGATATTGGATTTCCATTCTAAGCAGGACCGGCAATTTCATTGCTTCGGATAATCCTGTAACGATGGATGGGCCCAGAGGTGAAATGGCCGGTTTCAAGTCTGCCGATGTAATTCTTTTTCCGGTCAACCGTTATCTTCTGCTGTTGAGCACAAAGCTGCCGGTTGAATGTCCACGCGTCAAGCTTCAAACTGATCGCGAAGCAGAATACGTTCACGATGCTACATGCCACGGAGCAGGTTTATTCTCATGCCTCAGACTTTCTGGATGGATGAAGACGGCAAGTGCCAGACGGATTGGCAGCTGTTCGATAAAGTTAAATTGTGTGCCGCTCCGCCACCTGAACGTTTAGGCCTGACGGCACGCTAAGGACAGGAATAATGTAGCGGTGCTCTCCGGGCCAAAACATCCTGCCCATCTTACCCGCCGCGATAAGTTCTTTGCAGTGAGCGACAAGCGCGGGTAACTTACCCTACCTGCATTACCTACCTTCAATGTGAGTATCGACTACAACGAAATTGTCACGGTTTTCAGGCAACGGCAGGACCATGCCGCGCATGAAATGTGGCGAAGATGTGTGCGGTAAAACGCCCTCAGATCATTCACGGTGAGCCGAGCGTACTTCAGTAACAATGATGCTGCTATCGAGTATTCTTTCAAATTTGCAGCGTCTGAGAAGTTCAATTGAATTGTTCCTAAAGATCCCTTTGCCAGAAAATGTGCAACAGCATTTCGATGATCATTGAATCGCGAGAACAATTGATCGGCGTCTTTGACGCTGACAAGTTTAGCGTGTGTGAGGCCAAGCTCGTGCAGTTCCTGCTGATCCACTGCCGGAGGGCGCGGCGGCGACGCTGTACTTTGAACGTGACTGCCTGCTGGCGTAACCATTCGCGAATGTCGGCTGTTCCCTCGAATGCTCGACAAGCACAGAGGAACCGATAGAAGGGACTCGCGGACGTTATAGCTTCCCGGAAAATGGAGTCAAAAGTAGCGAACAGATTTGTTTGATTGATGCCTCCCAGCCGGCCGAAATGCATTCCTCGCGAGACGGTAAAAGCATGTCATAGAGCAGCACTGTTTCATCTGTAGGGGACAACAATTCCACTCGCTGAAGGGCAAGCGGTTGGTCAGCTAGCGTCGCAAGGTGGTCTAAGAGTTCGTTCAATGCAGTTCGTCCCAACAGTAGAGCATTGCTGGGTAAATGAGTTTTCACGCGCACTTCGATGTGGGACAGTCGCTGGTCGAATCGGCATGCAGCCCGTAATAGACAGCATCCATTCCGCCTTTGTGCAAGTAGATATACAGAGGAGTGTTGTTTAGATAAAACAACTGATGTGAGAGCCGTGAAATTGCCGCAGACGCATCACCTACCAGGGGGACATGATCGGATACAACTCCGCGTACTTGCCATCCTGACACGCCTTTCCTGTTCGAGCCGTTGCGTCTCTTCTACTTTGCTTTGCTGAACCAAAACACCGAGAGCGCCGGGTGTGTGATTTGGATCTATGGAGTAGAACTCATCACAAGTTTGGGTAATTGGATCTTTTCCGGTGTTTTGGCTCACGCTTCACCTCGTGAATATTGTAGACGGCCAGGCCAAGCCGGAGGCGTCACATACGCCGTCGCGATGCGTTACTACGACCTATGGGCGGATAAGATCAAGCGCAGCCTGGAAGCGAAGCTGTTGCCCAGCTTGGAAGAGTCTGCGTAGCGCCCGCACAAACGCAGCAATCAGTACGTGCAAATTCTTGACCCCCATGCTCGACGCAAGATACAAGGGTGTCAATACCTCTGTGAAGGAGACGAAATATGCGCTGGATTGCCATCAGCTTGATGTTGTTCGGGTCGTCATTCGCATTTGCCCAAATCGATACCACGCCAAAACCTCAGTTTGAAGTTGTGGACATCAAGTTGAATACGTCTGGGACGCGCGGGCAAGGCTCAGGAAAGATTCTTCCCGGGGGGCAATTTCAAGGAATCAACATCCCGTTGAGGGGGATCATTCAATTCGCGTATGGTGTTCGGCCCGAGGCAGTCACCAAAGCGCCAAACTGGGTTGATGACGACCGCTACGACATCGTAGGCAAGGGGCCATCAATCGGCGGCTCAGAAAGAACGTTCTGGCCGAACATGCCATTACTCGTCATTACTGGCGAGGCTTCTGCGAACTTGCCATACGCAGACGAGACGTTTCGGCTTATGGTGCAAAGCCTTCTTGCCGACAGATTGAAGTTCGCTGCGCATACGGAGCAAAAGCCCACCGATGTCTTTGCCTTGGTGGTGGCGAAGAGCGGCAGCAAGCTGCACAAAGCTGCGGACTCGACCGTTCCAGCGGATTGCATCAAGACAAACGATGGAACCATCCACGCCGCCTGCAAGAACATGACAATGGCCGATCTTTCGAGAATGCTGCCTTCATTTGCGCCAGCGTATATAGACCGTCCCGTTCTGGACTTCACAGGCATCAGAGGCGGCTATGATTTCAAGCTGGACTGGGTTGGTAAGGGCGTGGCAGAACAACAAGGCGGAATGACTCTGCCTGCCGATCTGGAAAAGGAACTTGGACTACACCTGGAGGAGCGGAAGCAGCCCATGCCGGTACTGGTCATAGACCACATCGAGCGGCCTTCTGAAAATTGAAGACTCGCGTTGGGAAGGATGACCGAAGGAAGCCGAAGTCTCAGCGAGGCTCCAACCCGGTTCGAGTGGGTTCTTAATTCGCGTCCGGCTTTTCCGCGCCGTCGATGACGATTTAAACGCGAGCTATCTTCGCGATATTCGCGATAAGAACCGCAATCACCAACATCGTATCCAAGATCAACCAACCGCCGCCCGACGCTAACAAACCAACCGGATTGCCGATGCGGATCGCGAATATCATTAGCGACACGCCAACGACCGGCAGAAATACAACTGCGACCCGCCTCGACCAACAACCGCCGACAAATAATGCGACCACAATGACGAGTTCGAGTGGTAGAAGCATCGCTTAGGAA
>CAVTWA010000037.1:0-21587 GCA_963738025.1 uncultured Acidobacteriota bacterium
AACGCGTTCCACGTAGATGCGATCACGATCTCGCAGCAGATATTTCGGTGCTGTGTGAAAGGAAAGGCTTCGAGCATAACTAGTAATTCTTCGGCTTGTTTTCTGACGAGTGCTGTTATTAGCTCAAGGTAGACTTTCCCATGAAAGTACTGGTTGTGGACGTGGGCGGCACAAACGTAAAGATCATCGCCACCGGGAAGCGTCTGCGCCGTGCATTTGCGTCTGGACCGGACCTGACGCCGCAAGAGATGGTTGCGGGAGTCCAGAAGCTGGCAAACGACTGGAAATACGACGTTGTGTCGATCGGTTATCCGGGGCCCGTTCTTCATAACATGCCTCTCGCTGAACCATACAATCTGGGGCCGGGTTGGGTTGGCTTTGACTTTCAAGCCGCATTCGGACGTCCGGTTCGGGTTATTAACGATGCCGCCATGCAGGCCTTAGGCAGCTACAAAGGTGGGAAGATGCTCTTCCTCGGTCTGGGAACCGGTCTCGGATCGACGCTGATTGTCGACGGTATCGTGCAGCCACTCGAGATGGGCCATCTGCCTTATCGAAAGAAAACCTTTGAAGATTATGTTGGAGTGGGCGGATTGAGGAAGTCTGGCGTGAAGAAATGGCGTCGCAACGTCACGGATATGGTGGCGCGCCTGATCGCCGCTATTCAACCTGACGACGTTGTTCTGGGCGGAGGCAATGTTAAACGGCTCAAACAATTGCCTCCAGGTACGAGGGCGGGTGACAACAAGAACGCATTTGTCGGCGGATTTCGCCTGTGGAAGCAAGGCAAGCTAAAACTGATAAAGATATGACTGCTTGGGAAAAGCTCCCGCGAAGAGAACTGATACTGATGCGGACACGAGGAGATCGAATAGTGAGTCAACAACGGGTGATTATTGTGGGAGGCGGGTTTGGCGGTGTGACGCTCGCACAGCACCTTGAACGGAAACTCACTTCCGAGGCGGAGATCGTTCTGATCAGCAGCGAAAATCATTTCGTATTCACGCCGATGCTTGCTGAAGTCGTCGGACGTTCGATCTCTCCGGTGCATATGTCTGTCGCCGGCCGGCAGATGGTCCGCCGCACGACATGGTTGACGGCGCACGTCACTGATATCGACCTGCAAACCCATATTGTTCGCTACGTCAGCGCGGGTGGCGAAAGCGCATCGCTTACGTACGATCACCTGGTACTGGCCTGCGGCTCGGTAGTGAACATGAATATGATGCCCGGCCTTGCCGCTTACGGCTACCCGATGAAGACGCTGGGAGATGCGATCTATCTCGGCAACGATCTGGTATCACGGTTCGAAGAAGCCGCAGTCGAGACCGATACCGCTCGCCGGAGGCGACTCCTTAATTTCGTAGTCATTGGAGGAGGATTCAGCGGCGTCGAAGTAGCAGGAGCGATGATGGAGGTTGCAAGTCATGCGGTTCGCTTTTATCGGAATCTTGAAACCGAGCGACCACACATCATTCTGTTACAACATGGCAACCTGCTGATCCCCGAATTGAATGCGCCGTCACTCTCTAGATTTGCCTGTGACAAATTACGTGAAGCAGGTGTCGAGGTGCGCCTCAATTCCGGCGCGCAGGAAATCACGGCGTCAGGCGTGCGGCTGAAGAGTGGTGAATTGATCGAGGCCGCAACTGTGGTATCCACAGTCGGCACATCACCGAATCCTTTGATCGAAAAACTTGGGCTGCCGCTTCAGCGTGGCCGCCTGACGACGAATCCCGACATGAGTGTGACCGGCACCTCGAATGTCTGGGCGTTAGGCGATTGTGCGATGATCCCGAACGCCGTCGATCGCAGTCCCAGCCCACCCACCGCACAGTTCGCCATGCGGCAGGCAAAACAACTTGCGGCGAACCTGTTACGCACGTTTAAAGGTCAACCAGCACGGCCATTCTCGTTCAAAAACCTGGGGATGCTGGCATCACTAGGCAATCGAAGTGCGGTCGCGACTATTTTCGGAGTACGCATCTCAGGATTTTTTGCTTGGGTTTTATGGCGGGCTGTTTACCTCGGCAAGCTTCCCAGCCTGGCGAGAAAGCTGGAGGTGGTGGGTGATTGGTTATGGAATTCGTTGTTTTCTCCCAACATTGTGCAATTGCAGTTAACGCGCAGCGGCGTGGGACTTGCGCATTACGCGCCGGGCGAGTTTGTCTTTCACAAGGGTGATCCGGCAGGTAGTGTCTTCGCCATTGAATCGGGAACTGCTGGAGTATATCTGGACGAATCTGCTCAGCCGGTCTCGATCCTGAAACCGGGAGACCCATTTGGCGAGGTGTCAGCAGGCAAGGGACGGCGCATCCAACCCTTCTCGGTAAAAGCCGAAACGTCTCTGGATTTAATCACGATCCGCCGCGTTGATTTCGATCGGGTCGCCCAGACTATTACTTCGATTCGCGCAATGACTCAGAAGTCCGAAGAAGCGCTGGCGGGTTATGAAGCATTATTGACCATGGCCAGAGAGCAGCCTCGTTTCGCGGCTCTGACTGTTAGAGACGTTATGTCAAGCCCTCCCGAAACCCTGTCGCCGGATACTTCGTTGCGACAGGCCACCAGCCTCTTTAGCGGCGGCAAATTTGGCTATCCGGTCGTTGATGAGAATGGGCGATTGGAAGGTTATTGCGGACGCGCGGAGTTATTCAGCGCCTTGAGGGGCGCGCGACCATTAAACGCGCGAATGCGGGATTTTATGCGCAGGGACCCACCTTTTGTTTCGGAAAATCAACGGCTCCTGGATGCGTCAGTCGTCTTGCTCCGCGAAGACATTGACCTGCTGCCGGTCACGAGTATGGACGGCAGCGGAAGAGTAGTCGGAGTAATGACTCCGCTTGACGTCATCCTGAAGGTGATTGAGCCTCTCTCAAGCGAATTAAACCGTCGAGAACCGCCAGATGAGAGAAGGCTTGCCTGATACCAAATCGCCTGGCATCGGCCGCTGCGTTATCATCGCCGGGTGATACCGAGGGCCTGAAGTTGCTTTTCGATTTCGCCGAGTGCCCGGTTTTCCACGAAACCAGCAGGCTGATCAACATCCCCGGCATGTGAAATTCGGATCAGGACGTCCCCTTGCGCGCGGAAACCTTTTCGCGCCTCGAGAAAGATAGTGGAAGGCAAGGCAATAACCTCGATGAGGCATCCGCTGATCTGCGATGAAACGGTGTCCACGATTTTGTTTAACTCTGCGTAAGCGACGGAGTATGCCTCTTGTGGTGGCAGAGACAAATCACGTTTGTCGTTCAAGCCGTAAACGTCAATATTGAAGCCCGCCTGAATCCGGTTCCTCGCCGTGCCGGCCGAACCGTGTTTCTGTTCGACGAGAACGTAGTATGGCGTCACCTCATAGTAAGAGTGGTACTGCTCGATCAATTCTCGAATGTTATGGGACATGCTCACTCCTCCGTTGCGAGGCAGAGTTCGGTCTCTATCCTGTTTTTTTCAATTCCCCATCACCTGTGGTGAACGGTTTTACGTCCGTTTTCGGGGTCGGCCGCGTTATCCGGGGATTGTCGCGAGTGAGGATGACCGGTTCGTCCACATGACGAATCGGCAAGTTCGCGCCTTCCCTCAAGAAGTACGTCGTCGAATCGCGATCAATTTGCACGTCCAGCAACTGACCGTGCCAGGTTAATGAAAACTGCAGGGATGCCGATTCCGCTTCGGGGGGCCGTTGGGGCCTGAAGGACAATGTGCCATCGTAGTCGCGCAGCCCTCCGAAACCGTAGACCAACGCCATCCATGTACCCCCCATTGAAGCGATATGGCAGCCATCCTTGACATTGCCGCCGACATCCGCGAGATCCATCAGCAGTGCGGCGCGCATGTACTTGACCGCTTTGTCGTATTCACCGACCTCGAGTGCGAGGACAGCTTCTATAGAGGAGGACAGCGAGGAGTCGCCTGTCGTAAGAGGGTCATAAAAGTCAAAATTCCGTTTCTTTTCCTCGAGCGAAAACTCGTGGCCAAGCAGGAACATTGCCAGGATGACGTCGGCCTGCTTTATCACCTGATGCCGGTAGATGTTGAGCGGATGGTAAAACAACAGTAACGGATACCGGTTGTCAGGCGTGTTCTTGAAATCCCATGGCTTGCGGTGAAGGAAGTTATCGTCCTGCGGGTAGATGCCGGTGGCAGTATCGAACGGAATGTACATGTTTTCCGCTGCCCTTTTCCAGTCTCCGATTTCCGACATTTCCAGACCGGTTTTTTCGATTAATGATGTCAACGCTTCGGGTTTCGCGTACCGAAGTGCTTCGATGGTTTGAGCGGCATAACGCAAGTTCTCACGCGCCATCAGATTCGTGTATGTATTGTTGTCGACGAGCGTTTTGTACTCATCCGGTCCTGTCACGCCATTGATGCAGAAGCGACCGCCTTTGCTCCCCGAAAAAAATCCGAGGTCGTACCAGAGCCGCGCCGTCTCGACCAGAATCTCCGCACCATATTTGAAGAGAAAATCTTCATCGCCCGTGGCGTTCACGTACTTGCGCACGGCATATGCAATATCCGCGTTGATGTGGTATTGGGCAGTCCCGGCCTCATAGTATGCCGACGCTTCCTCGCCGTTGATCGTACGCCAGGGGAAAAGAGCGCCTTTGTGGCTCAGTTCGCGCGCTCGTAGGCGTGCCTTGTCGAGCATCCTGTAACGGAATCGAAGAACATTCCGGGCAATGTGAGGCGACGTATACGTCAGGAAGGGCAACAGATAAATTTCGGTATCCCAGAAGTAGTGGCCTTCGTACGCCTGTCCGGTCAGTCCCTTTGCGGCAATACCGGCATTTTCCGCCCTCGCAGACGCCTGAAGAATATGAAACAAATTAACGCGGATGGCCTGCTGGATTTCGACTAACGGGAGAGACGACATTTCCGTGTTGGAGTTGCTTGCTCTGACGTCGCTCCTCTGCCAGAACAGATCCATAAATTCTTTCTGTTCCGACAGAAGACTCGTGAAGCCTTGGCCGGTCAGTCTGTCCAGAGTCCATTCTGTGCGTTGGCCGAGTTCTCTTGGAGCAACATTGGTCCCGGTGTGATAAACGATGTACTTGGTCAGGAGGATGGGATGCCCAGGTTGAGCCTGAATCGCGAAGGCGACCTGAGCAAAATCTTCTTCAAGTTGCGTCGTGTACTTGTGCGTACAATCTGTCTGCAACTCATGATCCGTTCCGCACGCCAGAATCATGCCTGTGCGTTGCGTGCGATGAATAAGAACGACGCGGCGGTCTTTTCTGGACCCCGAAAGATGGTGGAGTACATTTCCGGTGAACTTCGATTTCCGCGGATCGCCTTCGCCCTTTTGCGCTTCGGGCCGGGGAATAGAGATCTCCGAAGAGATCACCACGGGTACGGCTGCATTCAGAACTGTTACCTCATAGGAGATCGCGGCTACATGGCGTTGCCGAAAGGAAATCAAACGCCGGGAGCGGATTTGCACCTGCGTGCCGGAAGCCGTTTGCCAGAGAATTTCTCTATCGAGAGTGCCAGCCTTCATGTTGAGTGTCCGCGTATAGCCGCGGATTGTGCCGGTCTCAACAGAAAAGGGTTCGTCGTCGACGAACAGCTTTATGATTTTGCCGTCGGTAACGTTCAGCATGGTTTGTCCGGTGCGGGCGAAACCAAAAGCCTCTTCAACGTAGACGATCGGCCACGACTCATAAAACCCATTCACAAACGTGCCGTTCTGGACACAAGGCGTTCCTTCTTCGGGATTACCGCGCATGCCGATATAACCGTTTCCCAGCGAGAACATGGTTTCCGCATGTGCCATGAATTCGGGGTGAAAAGCCTTTTCGATAAGATTCCAATCGTCTTCTGGATAGTCTTCGCGCGGTGGCTTCAGGCGTTGGTGATGAAGCATTACAGGTTTACCTCGTACGAATGAGCTTCAGGCAGCAGGTCGGGCGACGGCACCGGTAAGCAGTTCGGCGAGATCGTTGACGACAAGATCCGCGCCGTACGCTCTCAACTCACTTGCATTCCCCTTTCTTGCAACACCGATCACAAGGCCAAAGCCGCCTCGCGCGCCGGCTTCTACGCCAGACATTGCATCCTCAATCACGACCGCACGCCCGGGCAGCACCCGGAGCATCTCTGCAGCCTTCAAAAAGGAATCGGGTGCGGGTTTACCTTCGAGACCGTGTTGGATGAGCGTCTCTCCATCGACGCGCGCGTCAAAAAGATAGTCCACCTTTGCGGAATGCAGCACGGCCTGGCAATTCTGGCTTGAAGTAACTACTGCGGTCTTGATGCCCGCCGCCCTGAGGTGCCTGATGAAGGCAACTGATCCTGGATAAGGTTCGACGCCGGACGAAGCAAGGGCAGAATTCAACAATTCGTTCTTACGGTTTCCGAGACCGCAGATTGTTTCGAGTGACGAAGGATCCTGAGGTGTTCCTTCAGGCAAGATAATGCGGCGGGAGTTCAGGAAATCGCGGACGCCCTGATACCGTGGCTTTCCATCGACGTAGACTTTGTAGTCCGTGGCCACGTTGAAAGCGCGGAATCTGTGCCCATTCTGGGCGGACCATTTCAGCAGATATTCGTCAAACATTGTCTTCCAGCAGCTCGCGTGCAGGGTTGCTGAATCGGTAATGACTCCGTCCATGTCCAGGAGAACGGCGTCATAGTGCTCCGGCGTGATGAGCAGCGGCTGCCGCATGCCTGCTTCAAGCGCGTATATTTTGTCCAGCCGGCGCCGATGCCGTTCTTCTGCGCTGAATGTTGCTGCAAGGTAAGCTTTGACTAATTCACGCGCCAATTCAGGGCCGATAACGCGTCCTCCGAGCACGAGAACATTGATGTTGTCGTGTTCTACTCCCTGGCGGGCTGAATAGGTGTCGTGACAGAGTCCTGCCCGTATGCCGGGCAGCTTATTTGCTGCCACTGACGCGCCGACGCCGCTGCCGCAGATAAGCACGCCTCGTTCTGCGGCCCCGTCGAGCAGCGTCCGGCCGAGAGCTTCGGCATAATCGGGATAATCCACAGCTTCTATGCTGTGGGTCCCGAGGTCCACGACGTCATGGCCAAGCTGGCGTATGTAAGCGCTCAGCTCGTTTTTCAGAGGAAAACCGGCATGATCGGCAGCTATCGCAATGCGCATGATCCGAGTCATGCGGCAAGCTCTTGTTCCATCGTGTCCGTGTAATTGCCCAGAGCGGCCGCACTGACGCATCGGGCACGGTGAACAAATGCGCGCTGCCCCGAGGCGATGTTGGCCGGTTTCCCTTGCCACACCTTCAGCGATTCGTCCTGTAGTGCGCGACCGAACGAGAACGTGAGCTTCCAGGGCATTGATTGATGGAAATGATTGATGGCGTTCAGATGCAGGGTGGCGGTCACGTGATCCTGACCTCCGGATAAGAACACGATTCCAGGAACCGCCGCCGGAACGTGGCGGCGCAAACAGCGGACCGTCGCTTGCGCGACATCCTCAACAGAGACTTGTTGCGCCGCCTGTTTGGCAGGCACGATCATGTTCGGCTTGAGCAGCATGCCTTCGAAGCTCACGCCTTGTTCGAAGAGAGCGCCCATTAATGTCTGGAGCATGTTGGCAGTGACATCTTCGCAGCGTTCAATCGAGTGCTTTCCGTCCATCAGCACTTCCGGCTCGACGATCGGCACCAGAGTCTGCTCCTGGCAGAGCGCCGCATAACGCGCCAGCGCGTGCGCGTTTGCGCTGATGCAAGCCGCGCTTGGCAGGCTCTCGGCGATATGGATAACGGCCCTCCACTTGGCAAAGCGTGCGCCCATTTCACGGTAATCCTTGAGACGATCGCGCAAGCCATCGAGTCCTTCGGTAATGGTCTCTCCGGGCCATCCGGCAAGTGGTTTTGCTCCGGCGTCCACTTTGATGCCGGGCACGATGCCTTGTCGGACCAGAAGCATCGCCAGCGCTTCACCCTTGGACCCCTTCTGGCGAATGGTCTCGTCCTGCAGAATGACGCCGCTGATGAACTCGTTGGCGCGGGGCGTCGTAAAAAGCATTTCACGAAACGCTCCGCGGCTCGCCGGCGTCGATTGGATCTTTAGGGCCTCAAATCGTTTGGTCAGAGTTTCCGGCGTCTCGTCGGCGGCCAGGATGCCTTTGCCGTCAGCCAGGAGCTCTTTCACAGTGCTTGCGAGGTTGATAGTGGTCATAAGTGTATCCCTTCATGAGGGGGAAATTGGTCTTAAGCAGACGTCAATTCAATCAGGTCTGAATACCAACCGGCGCGTTCCACCGCTCCACTGCGGCGATGCCCCGATAGTCGCTCAGCACACTCAGTGTCGCCGTATCGAGAAGAAAATGGGATCCATGGGCTACCGGAAGTCCGAGCCATCTCGCGGCGAACGTTCTAAGAAGATGACCGTGAGCGAATACTGCGGCGTTGTCTCCTGCGCCGCGAATTCGGGCAATTACGCGTTCGACGCGGGCTCCAACCTGCGCAGGGCTTTCCCCACCGGGACAGCCGTCATTAAAGATGAGCCACCCGGGATTCCAGGCATAAATCTGCTGTGGCGTCAAACCTTCATAGTCACCGTAATTCCATTCAAGAAGATCCGGATCGACTTCGGCTTGATCGCCGAGCCCGGCCAGCTCGGAGGTTTCTCGTGCGCGGCGCAGCGGGCTGGTCAACACCAGATCGAAATTCGTCATCGTCAGGAGTGACTTCAAGCGCTTTGCAACGCTGCGGCCATTCTCCGTGAGAGGGATGTCGGTGAGGCCGGTGTGGCGTCCGCTTAAACTCCACTCCGTCTCCCCATGACGAATCAGGAAAATGTGCTGTGAAGACATAGTTGGTTGTTCAAACTGCCCGGCTGCATTCTGCCGTCGAGAACAGAAGGCTGTATGTATGGCGGGCAATAATCAGGTCCTCATCGGTCGGGATGACACGCACCACGCAGGCGCTTCCCGCCCTGGAGATCGTCGACGCGTTTTCCGCATTACGGGATGGATCGAGAACGATACCCAGATACTCCAGTCCCGCGCATATCTCCGAGCGCACCGGGGCACTGTGCTCGCCGATACCGCCCGTGAACACGAGCATATCCAGCCCGCCAAGTACCGCGGACATAGCCCCGATCTGTTTTCGGAGCGAATAGCAAAACATCTCCACCGCCTCGGCTGCATGTGGCTCGCGCTGGCGTTGTTCGGTCAGCGTTCTCATATCCGCACTGAGGCCGGATACTCCGAGGAGTCCTGATTCGGTATTGATCAGCAAGTCGAGCTCGCCGGCGTCGTAGCCCTTTTCATTCATGAGATGGATGAGGACACCGGGATCAAGGTCGCCGGTGCGGGTTCCCATCATCAGACCACCCGATGGCGTGAACCCCATCGCGGTATCCATGGGCCGGCCATTCCGCACTGCAGCCAGACTGGCGCCGTTCCCAAGGTGAGCGATCAGTACACGATTTTTCGCTTCAGGGCCCAGAGCCGTCAGGATGTACTCGAAAGACAGCCCATGAAAGCCGTATCTGCGTACGCCCTCGTCCCAGAAACCGCGAGGGAGTGGATAACGCTGCGCCACTTCCGGCATGGCGCGGTGGAAAGCAGTATCAAAACAGACAACCTGAGGAATGCCTGGAAACCGCGCCGCCACGGCCTCAATTGCGTATACAGCACTCGGCATATGCAAGGGAGCAAACGGTATGAGTTTCCGCAATTCCTGCAGGAGGACTGCATCCACTGACCGCGGTTCCGAACTCGCGGCGCCGCCGTGGACCACGCGATGGCCCGCAGCGTCCGGCCGTGGCAGGCCAAGGCCGGCTACCGCTGCCGATATACCTTCGGCAGCGGCAGAGTGGTCAGGAAAATCGCGCTGGATATCGACAATACGCGAGTCGTTTTTGTCCTTGATCCACAGATGACCGGACTGCAGGCCAATGCGCTCCACAGCCCCATGAACAAAGCGATCTTCTTCCCTGTCAGCAACACGATACAAAGCAAATTTCAGAGAAGAGGATCCGCTGTTAACACAAAGAATGAACTGCGTTACGCTGCCGGCCATTTTTCTTCGGACACATTATCGCCTTCGGTTGAGCTGCCTGCCCACGACGGCTTCGTCTGCCCCCACGTCCAGCCGCTGATTTCGGGCATATCGTCGCCATGTTTGTTAATGTACTGCTTGTGCTCGATGAGCTTGTCGCGAATGGCCTGCTTGGCATAGGCCGCCCTCTCGCCCAGCTTGGGTACGCGATCGATTATGTCCTGTGCCAGATGGAAGCGATCCAGATCGTTCACGACACACATATCAAAAGGTGTCGTGGTCGTGCCCTCCTCCTTATAGCCCCGCACGTGGAGATTCTTGTGGTTGGTCCGCCGGTACGTGAGACGGTGAATCAGCCAGGGATATCCATGAAAGGCAAATATGATCGGTTTATCTTTCGTGAAGAGGGTATCGAAGTCGTTGTCGCTCAAGCCGTTTGGATGTTCAGTCGGTGGTTGGAAGTGTCATCAGGTCGACGACGTTGATGAAGCGGATTTTCAATTGCGGCGCATGCCGCCGAAAAAGATCAACAGCCGCCAGAGCCTCGAGTGTAGGCACGTCGCCGCAGGCCGCCACGACGACGTCAGGCTCAGTGCCACGGTCGCTGCTGGCCCATTCCCAGATGCCGATGCCTGCGGTGCAGTGTCTGATTGCTTGTTCCATCGTTAACCATTGCGGCGCCGGCTGTTTTCCCGCAACGACAACGTTGACCAGGTTGCGGCTCCGCAGGCAGGCGTCAGTTACGTACAAAAGACAATTAGCATCGGGCGGAAGGTAAACCCGGACGACTTCGGCTTTCTTGTTCACGACGTGGTCAATGAATCCCGGGTCCTGATGAGAAAAGCCGTTGTGATCCTGGCGCCACACATGGGACGACAGTAAATAATTCAACGAGCTGACAGGCCGCCGCCAGGGAATGTGTTTGGTCACCTTGAGCCATTTCGCATGTTGATTGAACATGGAATCGACTATATGGATGAAAGCCTCATAGCATGAGAAGAAGCCGTGTCTTCCAGTCAACAGATAGCCTTCCAGCCAACCCTGGCACTGATGTTCGCTAAGCACTTCCATCACACGCCCGTCTGGGGCTAAGTGGTCGTCGCCGGGGTAAATCTCGCGCCATCCAGGCTCGATTGGTAACTTCCATCACGTCCTGCCAGCGGTTGGAATTGTTTTCGTCGGGGCTGAACAGCCGAAAATTCCTGGAGCCTGCGTTCAGCTTCATCACATCACGCAGAAACTTGCCCATGACGCGAGTGGCCTCGGCACGAGTTTCACCCGGGCTCGGCACCGGCACAGCATAGGATTGAAGTCCGGCATACACAGGTCTTTCAAACGCAGGCCGCCATTCGCATGCGGGTTAGCGCTCATGCGGCGGTCTCCCTTCGGAGGAAGAGAGGCTAATTCGGGTTTCAGCGAACCCTTACTATCGAAGAGCTCCTCGGGCCGGTAACTTTTCATCCACTCTTCCAGGGCTCTGATGTGATCAGGCTTTTCGTGCATCTCGCCCATCGGCACCTGATGTGATCGCCAGGAGCCTTCTGTCTTCTTGCCATCGATCTCTTTCGGACCTGTCCATCCCTTCGGCGTGCGCATCACGATCATCGGCCAACGCGGACGCTGAGCCGAACCGTTCTGGCGGGCTTCGGTTTGGATCCGCCGGATCTCAGCGATAACCGTTTCGAGTGTGGCGGCCATCAGTTGGTGCATCTTCGCGGGTTCATCTCCCTCGACCACGTAGGGTGTATAGCCGTAACCGCGGAACAGTTGTTCCAGTTCTTCGTGGGTGATGCGGGCCAGAAAGCAAGGGTTGGCTATCTTGTAGCCATTCAAGTGCAGAATTGGCAGCACCGCGCCATCCGTGTTCGGATTGAGGAATTTGTTCGAATGCCAGGAGGTGGCCAGCGGGCCTGTTTCCGCCTCACCGTCGCCGACAACAGCCGCAACAATTAAATTGGGATTGTCAAAGGCTGCTCCATAGGCGTGTGACAGAGCATAGCCAAGTTCACCGCCCTCGTGTATGGAACCCGGGGTCTCCGGAGCGACGTGACTGGGAATTCCCCCGGGAAAGGAAAACTGCTTGAACAGCCGCTTCATTCCTTCTTCATCTGCGGCAATGTTCGGGTATACCTCATGTAAGTTCCTTCGAGGTATGCGTTCGCAACGAGACCGGGCCCCCCATGGCCTGGACCGGTGATGTGAATCATGTCGAGATCGTACTTCTTGATGATCCTGTTCAGATGGGCGTACAGAAAATTGAGTCCCGGCGTTGTTCCCCAGTGTCCTAAGAGCCGCGGTTTCACGTGATCCTTGGATAGAGGTTTCTTTAAGAGCGGATTGTCATACAGGTAGATCTGGCCAACCGATAAATAATTGGCCGCGCGCCAGTAGCCGTCTATCAATTGCAGTTCATGGTCAGCGAGTACATCTGTCATGGCTTGCTCCCTTGCCGGAATCCGTCAATCAAACCTAACAATCGGCCGAAAGCTCAACAACCCGGTCAAATTCCGATTGATGCTGGTTTTTATGCGTGCCGAAAATGCCAGCGGAACACATTCGTCAGTGTCCGGCGAGTGGTCGCGAGGGTACAGCCCGGTGGTCGTGAACCTCACTTTGAAGTGATGTCCTGCATGCAAAAGCCCGCAATAAAATTCACGTTGCTACGAATTCATACGCATTAAGACCTCTGCTAGACGGATGTTCTGGACCCGCAAACCGGATTGGTGATGCGCATGCACGCCACGCACAACCAGAGATAAAGGTCATGTGCACCAGAAATAACATTCCCGTCATCCTCTTCATCGCGGCAACGTTGTGTGGGTGCCGTCAACAGACGAAAGTGAGATCCGAGACCCGATGGCGGTCCGAATCGCTACCGTGGAAGTAGCCGAGACAAGCGGTGAGACACTGCGCTACTCCGCGTCCATCGTGCCGAACGCTCAAGTGGACCTGTCGTTTCGCTCGTCTGGCTATGTAACAGATGTAGCGAAAGTGCGGGGAGCGGATGGGCGGCTTCGTGACATCGGCGCCGGAGACTATGCGGAACAGGGCCTTGCTCTCGCACATATTCGCCGGGAAGACGGGCAGAATGAGGCGGCGCAGGCGCGGGCTCAACTTGATAAAGCCCTAGCGCAGCATACGAGGGCAGATCTGGATTTCCAGCGCGCGAAGACTTTGTATGCGAATCAGAGTCTCACCAAGCCGGAGTACGATGAATCGGAGGAAGGTTTCCGTGCAAGTGAAGCCGCCATCGAAAACGCAAAAGCAGCGGTTCGCCAGGCAGACTTAACGCTGTTGGATGCGGACTTGAAGGCTCCTTTCCCCGGATACATTCTGAGCCGGAAGATCGAGCTCGGAACCCTGGTGTCTCCATCGACGGCTGCGTTTAGTCTCGCGGACATCAGTCGGGTGAAGGTCACCTTTGGCGTTCCCGACTACGTTCTCCCAAGGGTTCGTCTGGGTCAGGAAATCAAGATTGAGCCGGAGAGCGGCGTCCCTCCTCTCAAGGGCCGGGTTACAAGCATCTCCACGGCTGCCGATACACGTGACAGAACGTTTTCTGTCGAAGTCACCGTAGACAATCCCGACCGTCATTTGAAGCCCGGCATGATCGCGTCCGTTGCTCTCATCGCACCTGCTCATTCATTCACCTCGATTCCACTCAGCGCGATCGTACCTTACGCCTCAGAGCCGGACTCCTTTGCCGTAATGGTGGTGGAAGATCGTAAAGGATCCTTGATTGCGAAATCGCGAAAGATTCAGGTACGGACCGTCTACGAAAATCTGGTTGATGTTGCGGAAGTCCAACCCGGCGAGCGTGTCGTTTCTACCGGCGCCCAGCTCTTGAAAGACGGCGACCCTGTCCAGATTATTCCTTAGGCAGACCAACTCCATGACATCCAACAAGCGACGATCAGATCGAGAAGATGCGTAATGTTCCCAGGTTCTTCGTGGAGCACCCGCACATTTCCTGGGTATTGTTGATATGTGTGGTCGCCTGGGGCTGGTTCGGTTACACGGGCATGCCCCAGCGAAAAGATCCGGACATACCGGTGCGGGTCGCGCTGGCCGCATGTCCCTGGCCTGGCGCCACTGCGCAGCAGGTTGAGCAGTTTGTCACTCGCCCCATCGAGGATACGATCGCTCAGAACAAGACGATTCATCGAGCGACAGCTGCGGATTATGGAGTTCGCTCGATCTCTCTGCCAAGCGTCTCCTACGTATACGTCCAGCTCGCCGAAGGTACAGACATCAGGAAGCAATTCAGCGATATCAACCTCAAGCTGAACGAACTGAACAACCAGCTGCCACAGGGCGCCGGTCCGATCTCCTTCCTGAGCGATTTCGGGGACACGACCGCACTCATGTTGACGGTGGCGAGTCCGAGAGCGACCAGGTTGATATCGATCTTCGCGCGCAAGCCATCCAGTCCGCCATTTCGGCCGCCCGGGAGCGCAGAAAATATGCTGGAAACGATGTGCCCGTCGTCGTTGTGACGTCGTTCCCCAGGTCCATTTCCGCCGCCGCTATAGTCGATGCGGCAGAGCTCTTCGCGCAGCAGGCGGAGGAACAGGGAATCCTGCGGGCGCCACAGATCATTCCCGGCAGCGGATTTATTGCGATAGATGGTATCGCCGGCAAAGACGACGCAAGTGTCAATCGCTTCGTCGAGAAATTCACCGAAACACACTTGCAGCGCTCCGACTTGCATCCTGACGTCTGGCCGTCGATTGTGGCGCATGATCCTAATGACATCAGGATGAAGCTGGCTGCGGTCGCCGGTGATAAATACAGCTATGCCGATCTTGACAACTTTTCTGATCTCATCGCGCGTACCGTTGAAGGCGCGCCAGAGACTTCAAAGGTTGAGCGGCGGGGCCTGTTGCCGCAAGCGGTCTACCTCCAGTACTCGCAGCGCCGGCTGGCGGAGTATGCGTTGCAGCCGGCAGATCTTTCAAACCTTCTCAGCGCCCGCAACATTATTACGACAGGCGGTAACTTCGAAACAGGCAACCGGCAGATCGTCATCAATCCCTCCGGTCAATTCGAAAACAGAAACGCAATCGGAGATGTTGCTGTCGCCAAGACCTCAACCAATGCTCCTGTATACCTGCGGGATCTGTTCAAAATCATTCCAGGCTACAAAAGTCCTGCCAACTATCTGAACTACTACACATGGCAGGACCCGACCGGACGGTGGACGCGGAGCCGGGCCGTGACGCTCGGGGTCTATATGCGCGATCAACAACAGATCGCAAAATTCGGAGCGTCGGTCGATAAGAAATTAGAACAACTGAAGAACATTCTTCCGCACGATCTCATCATCGCACGCACCTCCGACCAGCCCAGGCAGGTCAAGGAAAACATTGACCTGTTCATGCGCGCTTTATACGAAGCGATCCTGCTGGTCGTCGTGGTGTCGCTGATCGGATTCTGGGAATGGCGTCTGGCGCTCATCATGGCCCTGGCAATTCCGATCACGCTCGCCATGACCTTCGGCATCAGTTACATGTTAGGCATCGACCTGCAGCAGGTTTCGATCGCCAGTCTCATCATCGCATTAGGACTGCTGGTCGACGTGCCGGTTGTTGCCGGCGATGGGATCAAGCGTGGCCTTGCGGAGGGTTTACCACGCCGGATCGCGGCATGGCTCGGTCCGACGAAACTGGCAACAGCGATCTTTTATGCAACTGTGACGAACATTATTGCCTATCTTCCGTTCCTCTTGCTCCATGGCAATACCGGAGAGTTCCTCAAAAGCCTTCCCGTCGTTATGACGGCGGCGCTGTTTTGCGCGCTGGTTGTTGCCATGACTTTCATCCCACTCCTTGGGTACTACATTCAAAGGCCGCCGGCCAAAAGAGAGCCCACGCTGGAGGAAAAGCGCCAGCATGGTTTTTATGGTTACTATAACCGCCTGGTAGGCTGGGCGATTCAACACCGATGGACCGTTCTCATCGCTTCTTCGGTTTTCCTGGTGATTGGTGGTTTAGCCGCCTCACAGCTCAAAACGCAGTTCTTCCCCCTGGATGTTCAATACTGGTTTTACCTCGACATCTGGCTGCCGAATGACGTGCCTTTAAGCGCAACCAATGATGCCACGCTGAAAGCTGAGGAAGTGGTACGGCAAGTTTTTCAGGCGCACGCCGGCGAGGCCAGAAGTAAGACAGCAACGGAAGACCTTTTAACCTCATTGACGAGTTTTGTTGGCGGAGGCGGGCCACGTTTCTGGTTTTCCGTCACTCCCGAAGGGATCCAAACCAATTATGCGCAGGTGATTATTCAGGTGCGGGATAAAGAAGCGACGCCTGAGCTGGTCGGGCCCATTCAGGACGAGCTTGCCAGGCAGGTTCCCGGAGCGTGGATAACAGTCCGGCAGTTGCAGACGAACCCCGTCGAGACTCCAGTTGAAATCCTGATTTCAGGCCAGGCGGACACAGATCCCCAGACGGAGCGGCAAGACATCCAGGTTATCCGGAAAATAGCTTCGCAAGTGATGGATATTCTTGGCCGATCGAGTGTAGTCACGATGTTGAGGGACGACTGGGCGCCCGACAGCTCACAGATGAAGATCGAGATTAATCCGGATCGCGCGAACCTGGTCGGCATCACGAACTCCGATATTGCGGCATCCACCAGAGCCGCGATCAGTGGCACCCAGGTAGGTACATATAAGGAAGGCAACAAGGACATCCCGATCGTTGCCCGCCTGCGGCCGCAGGAGCGCGGAGAGCTGTCGCAAGTGGAGAATCTCTATGTGAGCTCGTCACACGAGAACGTCAAAGTACCGTTGCTCTCGGTTGCCACTTTGAAGGGCATTCGCGAGACGTCACGGATTCGTCGGCGAGAGCATTTCCGGACGATCTCGATATTGTGCTTTCCCGAACCCAGTGGCCTGGCCTCGGAAATACTTAAACCGATCGAACCGGAACTGACCGCGCTCAAAGCTAATCTTCCACCAGGCTATCAATTGCAGATCGGCGGGGAAAAGGCGAAACAGGAGGAGGGGTTCAGCGATCTCAGTTCCGTTCTCCTGATTTCGCTGGCAGGGATTTACCTGGCGCTGCTCATTCAGTTCAATCACGCTATCAAACCATTCCTGGTCCTTGCCGCAGCGCCGTATGGCGTAATGGGAGCTCTGATCGCCTTGTACATCATGCATACGCCATTTGGATTCATGGCGTTTCTTGGAGTAGCCAGCCTTATCGGAGTCATCGTAAGCCATGTGATCGTGCTGTTCGATTTCATTGAGGAAATGCATCAGGAGGGCGAATCGCTGGAACGCGCTCTGCCCGACGCCGGCATCCAACGCATTCGGCCCGTCGTGATCACCGTTTCTGCAACGATCCTCGCGCTCTTTCCGCTCGCCATGGAAGGTGGACCGCTGTGGCAGCCATTGTGCTATGCGCAGATCGGAGGACTTGCTGTTGCTACGTTCATCACGTTGCTTCTGGTCCCCGTGTTCTACGCGATCTTTGTGCTCGACCTGAAGTTGATCAAATGGGAAACAGTACACATTCGCGACGTTGGTGGCCAGACTAAACATCCTGACGCTGCATAAGCTAAGGAGCGCAATCATGAGTACAAAAAATCGTTTGTCCGGATTGCTCTGTATTCTGCTGGCGATTCCCGTCAGCGGCTCGTCTGAGCAGGTTTCCTTGACAACAAATGAAGTGTTGACGCTGGAACAGGCGATAGCTCTCGCTTTACGCCAGAATCACGCTGTCAAGGAAGAGGAGATGGAAACCGGAAGGACGGGGGACAGAGTGGCTGCGTCCCGCACGTACCGGCTGCCTTCGCTGAATTTCTTCTCTGTGGCCGCAGACCAATTTATAAAGCCGGAGGTCAGTCCTGGAAACACGGCTACAAATATCTTCACAAATGTATTCCCGGGCGTCGGTCCTTTCTTTTCCATCGGCGTACCACGAAGACCAACGGCTGTCGTCGCGGGCCTCATTGTTCAGCCGCTCTCGCAGCAATATCGCTTCGGCTTGAGTATCAAACAAGCCAAATTAGCTCAGGATACGGAAAGGGAACAACTGCGCCTCGTGAAACAGTCCACGATCGATCGCGTCAAGCGGACATTTTACGGAATTCTGCAAACGCAGAGCGCTCTCGAAAGCATTCAGGAAACCATCATCAGCTATCGTGAACTCGACCGTCTCACGAGCGAACAGGTGGCACGGGAAGTGAAACTGAAGAGTGCCGGCCTTGATGTCAAAACACGCCTGGCCAAAGCGGAGTACGAGGCGCTCGACCTCTCGAATGAACTTGCCACAAAAAAAGAACAACTCAACAGCCTGCTCGGCTGTGACCTGCGCACTGAGTTCCGGCTGAATCCCGCTCCCGACGCCAACGGCTTTCCTGCCAACCTGGAGGGTGCGAGGAATCGTGCACTCGAGCAGCGGCCCGAAATACGGGAAGCGAAACTCCATATCCAGGAAGCCGAGGTCGACCGTCGTATTAAAAAATCCGAATATATCCCGGAAGTAAGCGCCGGCTTCACCTATATGACATTCCGCAATTTCGATGACTTCATCCCGAAAAACCTTGCCAGCGCTGGCATCGGGATCTCGTGGGAGGTATTCGACTGGGGAAGAAAGCGAGACCAGCTCGCGGAAAAAGACAAGGCGATCGACCAGGCGAGGGAACGCCTGCACCAGGCAGAGGACCGCGTCCTGATCGACGTGAGCGAGAAGTTCCGCAGACTCCAGCAGACTCGCCAGACTTTCGTCGTCGCGGGACTTGCGAAGGAAACAGCGCGCGAAAATCTGCGAGTCAATACGAACAAGTACCAGCTTACGGCAGCGTACCTGTCCGATGTCCTGCAATCGCAGTCATCCGTCGCCGACGCCAATCACCAGTACCAGGAGGCGCTGCTCGGTTATTGGACTGCACAGGCCGAATTTGAAAAAGCTCTGGGCGAAGATAACTAATTTGGATTGGCGACATGACCGAGCATAATCTGCCCAACGAAACCATGGAGCGCAGCCGTCGGGTCATGGAAAGCGTTATCGATATCTCGCCGGCCGTGATCTACATCTTCGATATCCGGCAGCGAAGGAACGTCTTCTCCAATAGTAGTGCCGCGACAGCGTTGGGCTACGCGCAATGGCAAGTTGAGGCGGATGGGTTCATTTCCTCAGTGATGCACCCGGAACACCGGAACCCCTTTCTCGATTACCTCGGCCGGTTGGCCGGTTTGCGCGACGAGGAAAGCGCCGATTTCGAATGCCGGATGCGTCACAACAACGGCACTTGGCGCTGTTTTCACAGCCGCGACAAGGTCTTTACGCGCGAAACGCAGATGGCAGTGTTCGGGGGAGCATCGGCACTGCGACCGATATTACCGAACCAAAAATCGCGGAGGAGAAAAACAGATTCATTGTTGACCTGAACGAGGCTTTGCTGCCTCTTGCCGATCCTAAGCGCATGATAGCTGTAGCCATGCAGATGCTTGGTGAACATATGCGCGTGGACCGCTGCGATTATGCCGACGTCGAGGCGGATGAAGACCACTTCGTCGTCATCGGCGAATAAACTCCGGGCGCAACCCCCGGCATAGTTGGTCGATATCGCATGTCCGACTTCAGCGAGCGCGAGCGTCAAATAGTGCGGGCAGGCTGCCCCTACGTGGTTAATGATATTGATGCCGAATTGCCGGAGGGAGCGGCCCTCTCGCTGTACTGCGGGGGACGAGTGCGATCCCTGGTGTGCGTCCCGGTGACCAGGGATCGGAACCTCGTAGCCAGAATGGCCGTCTATCAGAATCTGCCGCGCCGCTGGCTCGACGAAGAGATCGAGCTTATAACGACGGTGGCCAACCGGTGCTGGGACTCCGTCGAGCGAGCCAGAGCGCTGAAGCGGTTCAGGTATAGTGACGAACGCTACCGCGCTTTCATCGCGAACAGTTCGGGAGGGGGTTTGGCGTTATGAACTTGACGAGCCGATACCAGTCACGCTGTCTGAAGAGGAACAGATCGGCTTGTTCTACAAACGTGGGTATATCGCCGAATGCAACGAGGTATTCGGGACAACGCACGGCTACTCCAGTGCGGATCAGATCCTCCGCTGGCCGGTGGGCGGGCTGCTCGTCCAGTTGGATCCGGACAGAGTTAATGCGTATGCTCAAGCCTTCGTCCGCAGCGGCTATCGCCTGATCGGCGCGGAATCCCGCGAAGTAGACATACACGGGAATACGAAATACTTTCTTAGCAACCTGATCGGTATCCAGGAAAACGGAACGCTGATCCGCGTTTGGGGAACTCAACGCGATATTACCGAGCAAAAGCGGGCTGAAAAGGAGCGTGAACACCTCTTACTGAAGGAGAAAGCAGCGCGCCAGGACGCCGAATCGGCAAACCGGGTGAAAGATGAGTTTCTTGGCGACAATCTCGCATGAGTTGCGGACACCTCTGACCGCCATCCTGGGCTGGGCCCGCATGCTCACGGGAGGCGTGGTCCCGGAACTTCAGATGCGACACGCTTTCGAGGTGATTCAACACAGAGCGGAAATGCAAGCGCGGCTGATTGATGACATCCTCGACACCGCGCGCATAATCACGGGCAAGTTCAATCTGGAGGCGCGCCCAATCGAAGTTGGCCGGATTCTGACAGGCTGCTGTCGATGTCATCCGGCCTAGCGCTGAAGTGAAAGGAATCACTTTAGACGTGCTGAATGCCAATCAGAGCAGCACCATTCTCGGTGACGCCGGCCGCGTACAGCAGATCTTCTGGTACCTTTTCTCAAACGCGCTCAAGTTCACCAACAAAGGCGGCTGCATCGACGCCCGTCTGTCGCGCATTGGCGACCGGATCGAGGTCTCCATTAGCGACAATGGCATAGGCCTGGATCCTCAACTTCTGCCTTATCTCTTCGATCGCTTCCGCCAGGCCGATAGCAGTTCCACTCGCAAGTACGGTGGCCTCGGCCTCGGTCTGGCCCTCGTGCGTCATTTCGCTGAGGTGCACGGCGGCAGCGTCTCAGCTTCGAGCCCGGGAATTGGGCTGGGTTCGACTTTCAAAGTCGATTTTCCGGCCGCCCCCACGCCATATCTGCCTCAACCGGAAAGTGCACCTCCCAAACCGGAGTCCAAACCGACCGTAGAAGGCAGGCCCGCAGACCGCTGTCAGGCTTTGAAGGGTTTGCGCATACTGGTCGTGGAAGACGATCCCGAGACTCTCGATTTGCTCAAGTTCATTCTCGATCAGTGCCAGGTTGAGGTGACCACGGCAGCTTCAGCCGCGGAAGCCCTCCGGGTTTTCGAACCTTTACAGGCCAATGTGTTGGTTTCGGATTTGGCCATGGCGCATCAGGATGGGTACGACCTCATCAGACGCATACGCAGACTCGCGCCGGAACGTGGAGGAAATATTCCTGCCTTAGCCCTTAGTGCCTATACAAGAGACGAGGATCGCACCCGCGCCCTTGCCGCTGGATTTCATTTGCACCTGGCGAAACCGGTTGACCCCAACGAATTGGTTTCTGCTCTAGCGAGGCTGGCTGGACTGAGGACTTGAGATGTGAGGGAATTTTGAAATTCCTGCCTCTTTCCCTAATGTTTGTGTAGAGCCCGGCTTTAGGCCAGACCGCGCCCACTGCCCTTACTGCAA
>CAVTWA010000038.1:0-18717 GCA_963738025.1 uncultured Acidobacteriota bacterium
GGACGGCATGGTGAAAGACTCGGCGCCGGCGCGTGCGACGCTTGCGGTCAGCGGCTCCCCGTCAGTCTCTCTCGATGCGAAAGACAGTACTCGTTCACTTTTTGAAAGGCTCGGGCGCACGGCAGGGCTGAACGTCATCTTCGATCCGGACTTCCGCAGCCTGGATGCGTTTTCATTCAAGGTCGACAATCTTGATGCTTTCGACGCAATCGAACTGCTGGCACTGCAGACTCGAACTTTCTGGGAAGCAGTGGACAGCAAGACGATACTCGTGACACCGGATAATCAGGCCAAACGACGCGATTTCCAAAATGTGTCGGTCAAGACATTCTACTTACCAAACGCTGGCCGCACGGAGACGATTGAGATCGTCACCGCACTTCGAACCATTTTAAACGCCAGATACGTGGCAACAGTCTCGGATTCGAACGCGATTGTCATGCGCGACTCGGCGAACAAGCTGGCGCTTGCTGAAAGCATCGTTTCGGACTTGCGTAAATCTAGCAGCGTGATTGCCACGGCGGGATTTCCCTCAGGCAGTGAAGCGGGATTCGTCCAGAACCGGCGTGCTGCAGAGACACTCGGGGCTCCGGCGTTGGCGCTGCAATTCAAAGTTCGCGGCCTGTTTTCGTTTGATGCGAATGACACGGCCCGCGCCACTTATGAAGCGGTCGCCGCCATGGCAGGTCTTCGCATCGTTTTTGACAGCCGGTTTCAGGACTCTGCCGCCACGCCATTCAAGGTCGAGAACGTCAATATTAGCGACGCGCTCGATTTTCTTTCGCTTCAGACCAGGACCATCTGGCAGATGATGGACGATAACACGGTGCTCGTGGCGCCGGATAATCCAAGCGCGCGCGCGGACCTGTTGCCAAAGGTGACCAGGACGATCAGCCTGGCGCCGCGTGCAGGCACTCCAGGTAATACCAATGAAATCGTGAGGGCGCTCCGGGAGCTCCTTAACATCCGGCAGATTTCTGCTCTCGACAGCTCGATTGTCATGACGGATACGGCCGAGAACGTCGCATTTTCTGAAAAATAGTAAAGGATCTGCAGGCACAGGTCTCGCGCTGA
This sequence comes from uncultured Acidobacteriota bacterium, assembly GCA_963738025.1. Classification (GTDB taxonomy): domain Bacteria; phylum Acidobacteriota; class Terriglobia; order 20CM-2-55-15; family 20CM-2-55-15; genus 20CM-2-55-15. Next base: position 1,075 of record CAVTWA010000038.1, read on the forward strand.
CGCCGTTTTGATAAGCCACGGATTGAACGGATTTAACGGATGGGCGCGTTAAACAGTCTGTGAATGTGCCCATCCGTTAAATCCGTTCAATCCGTGGCTTATCCATGTGGCCAATAAGCCGAATGTACTGTCGGTGCCGATCTGCCCGCAGCCCGCGTTCACTGGCTGGTTATCTGCCCGCGCGGTTTGGGCCTTGGCAGGCCGGGCAAGTATTGGGGAAAGGCATCGCCGGAGGGCCACGCATTGGAGTTTTCGACTTGGAGAATGACGCTTCTGAGCGCGCCGTCCAGTTCGGCCGAAAACTGCGCGCTGCCAACGTCGGTGTTTGTCAGGAAGCACCACGCCAGGTCGTCCTTTATGTGAAGAACAGTCGACGTACCGGGAAGCTCCCCGTCGTGAACATACTCCCACCCCCTCCCAATCGGAAGAGCACTAAAGGCCCATGCCGGCCGAGAAGGGATGTGCGGTAGAAGAGCAGGTTGGGATGATAAAGTCACGGACGCAGCCAACCTCAAAACTTCCATTGTATTGCTCACCCATGCGCCGGCACCGGAGCCCGCTCCCCAATCCATCGTAAATCCGCCATACGGAGCCGGCACAAAAGATGGCGTATCTGAATATATTGTCGGAACGCTCTGGTTCGATGCACTCGTGTAGTACGTAACTTCTCCTGGCAATCTTCCGCTCTGAAGGTGGCTACCGACGCGAGAAGCCGTGTCTCCTACCTTGGCTAAAACGTTTTGTCGTATAAAGGTGTCATAAGGGACTTCAGAGACTTCTTCGATCACTTGTGCTAACAAGTCATAGCAGAAATTGCAGTATTCGTAAGTACTGCCTGGTGCGTTGTCCAATGGAAAGCCCAGCTCATACCGAGCCCAGCCCACAAACGTTCCGGGTAACGGCAAGTTCAACCGCTGAGCCGCCGCCCTTATGTCCTGCGTGAGGTCTCGCGCCCAACCAGAATAGTGTGTCATCAAATCGAGGATAGTAATTTGATTTATCCGCGAATCAACCGTAGCTCCAGGTAGTGGAGTTATGTCGGGAAGAATGGAAAAGACCGCGGTGTCATAAGTGAGCTTGCCCTGTTCAACCAGCAGATCGATACCAGCAGCGGTGATCGGCTTCGAGACGCTCGCTAAACGAAAAAGGGTGTTCGGCTGTACTTGTGTCTTTGACGCGACGTCAACATATCCGTATCCTCTCGCGTAAACCAGCCTGCCGCCTTTCGTCACGCCTAGAGCAACCCCCGGGATACTGTACATCTGCATTACGTTGGTCACAGACTGATCCAATTGCGCAAGGGACGCAACGGGATTTCCGGTTATGGGAATTCCCTGTCCGAAAACTGCCGATATCCCGACTTGCACGCCCATGAAAAGCGTCATTGCCCGCAAAAACCCTGGCTTCATCTTAAGTTCACTCATAATTGGAATTTCAAGACGTCGTCAATGTATACATTGGCAATTCCGGGCCATGCGGCGCGGTAGCCGATCCGTTTCTCGCTGTTCCCGTGAATGCGAAACGTTGCCCGCGATCCGAAATTGAGAGCGAGAACGGCGCTGCATCCGCTATTGAAGGCCCCGTTGTTCGGTGTGATCGCGGCAATGAGGCACGCGATATCTCTGCCTCCACAAAAATTCTTCGCCTGTGCTGGCTGGGTGAGCGCCAGAGTCACGCACAGGGCGGCCGCAAAAATGGCACATCTATGGCTGCACAATCCGGACATGTTGTAACTGGATGTCCTGTTCATGCTCTTGTCCTTTTAATAATCGTTCCAGGATGTGTTTTGCAGATGAGAAGTGGACCGAGTATCTGGCCCTCCACGCTCGATGTCAAGTCTGTGCCTCCTAGGGAGGACGCGAGATCCGGGTGGTGAGTTTTCCGCGCATATGGGGGTCTTATGTTAACTTCGACGGGGCACACAGCAGAGACTGAACCGCACCGGGTTTACCGGAGACTGGTTTAGTTGAGTCAGACCACCATGGCTGACTCTTCGTGTTGGCGATAATACGCGGTTTCGAATTCGACAGGCGGCACGTTGCCGATAGGCTCCAGCAACCGGCGGTTGTTGAACCAGTCGACCCATTCCAAGGTCGCATACTCCACAGCGTCGACGTTCCGCCATGGACCGCGATGATGAATGACCTCAGTTTTGTATAACCCAATAATGGTTTCCGCCAGGGCGTTGTCGTAGGAATCGCCGGTGGTACCGACAGACGGCTTGACGCCCGCTTCAATCAGCCGTTCGGAATATCGAATGGATAGGTACTGGCTTCCACGATCACTGTGATGGACGACGCCTTCGATTCGCGAACGTGACCAGAGGGCCTGTTCCAAAGCGTCCAGAACAAGCTCGGTTTGCATCGATCGCGCCACTCTCCAGCCGATCACGCGACGTGCGAAAACATCGATGACGAAGGCCACGTAAACGAACCCATTCCAAGTCGCCACATAAGTGAAGTCCGCGACCCACAGCTGGTTCGGACGCGTCGCCTGAAATTGGCGTTGAACCAGATCCGCCGGCCTGTTTACCCCCATGTCGGCGATCGTCGTCCGACACCATTTCCCACGTCGGATTCCCTGCAGGCCGAGAGATCGCATGAGGCGCTCGACTGTACATCGCGCGATCCGGATGTCTTCGCGACCGAGCTGCAGCCACACCTTGCGCGCCCCATAGACTTTGAAGTTCTCGGCGTATACGCGTTGGATCTGTTCGGACATGGCAATGTCGCGGCGAACTCTCGGCGGTACCCGCTCCAGCTTCACTTCTCGAGCTTTCTGCTCGTAGTAGACCGAGGGGGCGATCGGCAGCTGCATGCAGATCGACTCGACCCCGTACTTGCCACGGTGACCGTCGATAAACGACACCATCACCTTGGTCGGCGGTCGAGTTCCGCCTGGGCGAAAAAAGCCGCCGCCTTTCGCAGTATCTCGTTCGCCCTCTTCAACTCAAGGTTCTCGCGTTCCAAAACCTTGAGCCTCTCTTGTTCCGTACTCGTGGGGCCGCTACGCTTTCCCGCATCACGCTCGGATTGACGCACCCATCGACGCAATGTTTCAGCAGTGCACCCCATCTTGCTGGCAATCGACGTTATCGCGGCCCACTGGGAGCCGTGCTCGCCCTGCTGCTCCAATACCAATCGCACCGCTCGTTCTCGGACCTCTGGCGAATACCTCGGAACGTTTTTCATGACTCCATCCTCTCAACAATTGGAGTCTCCGGTAAACCCGGGGCGATTCAGACTTCACTTCACGCAAGTCCATCGTGTCGAATCCTTCGGTAAAGGTGTCATAGATGGGTTCGAGGAGAAGCCGCGTCTCTTTCAGCTTTCCCTGGTGTTGATAGAGGCGGCCAAGGCTGAGCGCGGTACGCAACTCAAAGGATCTCGTCATTGAGCAGTTCCTCTTTGGTAACGAGTTGGGCCGGGCGGGAAACGAGATAGTCGAGTACGCAAAGGCTTTAGGCCGGAGCTTTATCGCCCGGGAGCCTTTCCACAAGCACTCGGCCGCGAAATCCAGGCAAAAAGGGCCGAAGTTGACACCCCTGTCGTTTCTCATCTTGTTTCACCCAGAAATAACGACCTGTGAATTCCCTCGTTCTCTGACGCTTCTCGAGCGAGACGAGCCGCTGGCGGCATTGAAACAGGCGCTCGAATTAACCGAACATCACGGAAACCTGGTGGCCACATCCGGAGAAGCCGGGATTGGAAAGTCATCTCTCTTGGAGGCATTTGCTCGAAACGAAGATCAGTACCAAATGTGCGCTGGAAATGCTTCAAACTCTGGGTGCCGCGCCGGCCTTGGAGCGGGCGCGGCACTGTCTAAGGCGGCTGGGCGAAAAACGGCTTCCACGGGGCCGCCGTTCTACCACTCGTTCGCACCCGGCCGGCCGGCCGGACTAAGCGCGAAGGAGAAATCCTTTTGCTGCTGGCGCAAGGGCTTCCCAATAGACAAATCGCCTCGCGGTTGTTCGTGTCACGCAAGACAATCGAACATCACGTTTCAGCGATTCTCGGCAAGCTTGACGTGCCTTCCCGCGAAGCAGCGGTGAGTCGCGCGCGTAAAGAGGGCTGGCTGGCGGCTTTCGCATGATTAACCCGCCATTCCCGGAAAGCTACTGGGGCTTTAAACACGCCCTGAAATTTGAACGGAAACGGTCGGCATATCCGCCGCTTGGATTGCTTACAGTCTCGGCGCTCCTTCCGCCAGATTGGAAGCGGCAGCTCGTCGATTGCGAAGCGGATATGTTGCACGCCGCGGACATTCAATGGGCCGATTCGTCTTTGTCACTGGAATGCTGGTCCAGACGCACGCGCTGCATCGCATCGTGGATATGTGCAAAGCGCACGGCAAAATCGTCGCCGCGGGTGGCCCTTATGTATTGACAACAACCGAGGCCCAGAGTGAAGCAACTCCTGCCCAGGTTGATCCAATGGCAGAAGCGGGTGATCCGCTCGATTAACTGAAACGTTACCGGACATTAACCGCAGCTTTATGACTCACTGGTCCTTGGGGAGCTACTCTCCTCCCGGATCAAAATAAACGAGGTGAATATGTCTATCAATGAAACCAAGATGAACCAGCTTATCGGACAATTCGTGGATGATTTCGGTGCTACGTTCCATGCCGCAATGGTCGTGATCGGCGACAAGCTGGGTCTTTACAAAACACTGGCCGAATCTGGACCGATGAGTTCAAAAGAGCTTGCTGATCTTACCGGTACCACCGAACGCTACGTAAGGGAATGGCTTGCTTCGCAGGCAGCGGGCGGGTACGTGAACTACAACGGAGCGACTGGTTGCTATAGCTTGTCGGAAGAGCAGGCGTACGCCCTCGCGGACGAGAACAGCCCGGCGTTCATGCCGGGAGCTTTTCAGCTAGCGGTGTCGGCGGTGAAATCTGAGAGCCGCATCACCGATGCATTCCGCAGCGGAGAAGGCGTGGGCTGGCACGAACACGATCCCGCATTGTTTCACGGCACCGAGCGGTTCTTCCGGCCCGGCTACGCGGCGAACCTGATAACAACGTGGATTCCTTCGCTGGACGGCGTTGAGGCGAGGCTACGGGCTGGCGCCCGGGTCGCTGATGTTGGCTGCGGGCACGGCGCATCGACCATTCTCATGGCAAATGCTTTTCCGAATTCAACTTTTATCGGATTCGACTATCACAGCCGGTCGATTCAGCACGCACGAAAGGCAGCACAAGAAGCAGGAATGACGGATCGCGTCCGGTTTGATATAGCGAAGGCAAAGGACTATCCAGGCCAGGATTATGATTTCGTCACTTTCTTTGACTGCCTGCACGACATGGGTGATCCGGTTGGAGCATCCGCGCACGTCCTTCAATCGCTGAAGAGCAATGGCACATGGATGTTAGTCGAGCCCTTCGCCGGCGACAAACTGGAAGACAACCTTAACCCGATTGGGCGGGCTTTTTATGGTGCGTCAACTCTGCTCTGCACTCCGGCATCGCTGTCGCAGGAAGTCGGGCTGGGTCTCGGCGCTCAAGCAGGTGAAGCCCGCCTGCAAGGCGTGGTTACTTCCGGAGGATTCACCCGTTTTAGACGCGCATCAGAAACGCCATTCAATATCGTCTATGAGGCGCGCCCCTGATCGGAGCGTAGGCCCGGGTTTGTCTAACGGGAGCGGGAACGGAACACAAAAGGCTTAGCGCGGCCAGGCCGCAACCAAACAGCGGAAGAAACCTGAGACTCGGACGTAGCCGAAGTTCGTCATGTGATGTGAGGAGCGAAGTCCCCGCCTAACTTAGGCGGGGACTTCCACCCGTTTCAACGTCCTGTCGAAAAATCAACTCGGACAAACCAGAAAGGATTTCGTCGCTTTCATCCAAAAAACTGGTTAAGAAAACTAAAACTTACAGCCTTGTTACACAAGAAGTGATGTTGCAACTGGATTTTTGTGCTTCTTGTGCTCTTTCTTGTGCCTTTTGTGTTCAGTTCCCGATGAAATCCCTACCTCTAATTGTTCGAAACCGTCTTAGAAATGGCCGGCGAACATTTCTGACGGTTATCAGCGTCGACACTTCGCTCTTCCTCATTTGTACGCTGCAAACCCTGCTTGAAAAACTGGAGGATCGCCTCTGGTTCCAGACGCTGCAAAGCGAATCGTGATCCGGCACGTCGCCAATACCTCATCGTCCTGAGCAATGAATTGTTTGAAGAAGTGACTGCGCATCCCATTCCTCGAAACGGAGAAGCTTCTTTCATCCTCGCCTGCTGTCCTCGATTTGTTCGTATGGGAATTCTCCACCCACAGGCTCGTTACTGAAACGTTACCGCGTATTTACCTCGCATTTATGACTCCGTGTCTTCCGAAGACTACTCTTCTCTAGTCTCTGCCTGCTGCGTGGTTGCGCAGGACAGTGGACGTACCACATAGAACAACATAGTTATAGGAGATCTTAATGACAGGAAGGTTTACAAAGTTACTTGGTTACTCGATTGTCGCGGTTTTGGTTCTTTTAGGTGTCGGTCCATCGAATGGGCTGGCACTAGGCGCACAGATTCAGGATCACGCTGGCCACAACAATTTGACAGGGCCCTTGCTGACGGCAGTCCGCCAGGCGACTACGCGCTTCCAGGACTTATCGGTAGCGCAGTCCGAAGGGTATCAACTGCAATTCGGCTGCGTCACCGGACCGGATTCCGGTGCGATGGGCATGCATTTCTGAACATGCCCTTGATAAACGACGGACAGATCGACGTGACGCGGCCCGAGATCGTGATCTACGAACCATTACCGAATGGAGGACTGCGCCTCATCGGTGCGGACTATCTGGTGTTTGCTGACACATGGAATGCGACGCACTCGGAGCCGCCACAACTGATGGGACAGCTCTTTCAACTCTTCGAAACCCCCAACCGCTTCGGACTGCCGGCGTTTTATTCCCTGCATGTCTGGGCATGGAAGGACAGTCCCACCGGAGCGTTTGTGAACTGGCACGCCAACGTTTCGTGCAACGCATTCAAGGGCAGGACCACTCCGTAATAGACAAAGTCTCTCGGCGCGTGCTCTGCCATTGATAGCGGCACGCGCCCACTATCCCAGAGTTCCGGGACATGGGATCGCAGGAGTCATCGATGCGGTTGGTGACGACGTGCCGCGGTGGAAGCCCGGACACGCCGTCGGCAAACCGTCGCCGTCCTCGGGATCTGCGGACTCGGACACCATGGCGGCCAGTTTGCTTCGAAGATGTGCTTCCGCACGTTCGCGATCGGGCGCGCGAAGGACAAGGAACCACCGGCTCGGCAACACGGCGCTCACCATTACATCGACATCCCGGAGGGGCGAACTTTCGGATGCGAGAGAGACCGGACTTGGTACGCCCGCGACTCGCGCCTCCATCATAGAAGTGCTCTTATGTCAACGTTGGACACGGGCATGACGAGTTACGGGTACAGCTTTTTCCGGCGCGCGGGTATCGACGTCTGATAAATCCGGGACAAGTGAAGCGTCTCTACTGCCCGGCCGGGATGATCTTCACTTCAGTGGTTTCTTTCGAGTTCGAAATACGAGAACTGCTCGATGTCTTCCCATGCAAACAGCTTGTAGTCGCCGGGCGTGACGCCGCGGATGTTGAAGCGACCGTTCACAGCGGTGACCGCAGTCTTGAAAAGGTCTGTACGGTTGCGAAGGCGGTCCGGGATGAGCACGGCCTGGACGCCGCTGACCGGCTTGCCCGCGGCGTCGACGATGGTTCCGCCGATTTCGCCGCCATTGGAGCTGACGACGACGTCGAGCGTTCCCTCGAGGCGATCGCCGATCGTGATCCCTTGAAGGACGTCGGCGCGATCGATGTGCGCATCCTTTATATACATGTTCGCCTCCAACCCATTCACAACGAGCTTGTAATCTCCGGGCGTGATCTTCGTCATCGTAAACGTTCCGTCGGCGGCGGCCGCGGCGGCAAGCCTCCCTGCAGCGCTGCAGCCAGAATCGAGCCTCCGCCGGTTTGCAGTATCGGCATCAGGCGCGAGTACGGATTCTCACCTGCGGGAAGATTGCCTTCAATGCGGATGCGTCCCGGAATGCTGATGCCCGGAGTCACGATCACCGGAAGGTTCTCGATATCGTGATCCACTTCCACGGCTACCTGCGCTCTGTTGATCGACGACAGAATTGCAGCCGCATCTATTTGCGCTCCGCCGCGACCTCCGGCCAGGGCGGCCGGGGACGGCTGCGTCTGAACCATCAACCAATACGATCCGGCCGCGACGTCGCGCACTTCGAAATCTCCTGTGCCCCCGCTATACCGGTTGCCTTGCAAGGCTCCCGTAGCTCCTCCGAGAAGCGCCTCCAGCGGCGACGCCTCGCCGACAGGATTTCGCGGAGAGACGGAAAGCTGCGCCGCGAGCGGCGGCCGGCCCGTGCTCGCATCAATCACTTTGCCGCGAATGCGGAACCGCTGGCCTTTACTCAGATTGAAGTCGACACGCGTTTCCCCACCCGACTGCAGATCGATCACCGACGCGCGGGAAATGTCGTTGGTTCCCGGATAGTAGGTGAGCGTATACCCGGAATCCGCGACCTCGTTGGCAGGCGCCCCAGGCCCATAGATTCCCGAAAGCTGGCTCATCGCTTGAGCGTCCTGGGCCGTCGGCGCCATAGCTACTGCCTGGGACAATGTGGAGGAAATGGCCTCCATCGCGGACTTTGTTCCGCTGGCGCTCACGAAGTACCTTCCCGGATTCAACCAGTACAGCCGGTATTCCCCAAGATCGTTGGTTTTCGCGGACTGCACGGTCTGAAGCGTCCGCTTGCCGTTCGCGTCGTACGTCGTTCGCAATGCCTGGACCGTAATGCCGGGTTGAGGGTCGCCATAGGTATCGACGACGCGCCCGCTGATCGTCGGCGCCTGCGCCAGTCTGAACTCGATTTCCGGAACCTGCTGGCCCGCGCGCACTGAGATGATCGTTCCGGTGCGATTGAATGAACGCTGACCATACTCCTGGCGGGCGAAGCCGTTCCGTGCCGCTGCGACGCGATAATTCCCGGGATCGACATCTCGAATTTGAAAACGTCCCCGCTCGTCTGTCGTCGCCGTAGGAAGAGGTCCGGGCTGTTGCACAGTGATTGCTCCCTGTGGCACTGCCTGGCCGGGTTGTCCCGGCGCAGCGCCACGACCGACCGGCGCAGTTGCTTCCGCTGTGATCCCCGCGAATCCTCCGACTCCCCGAATGAGCGTCACTGTTGCGCGGGGAATGGGTTCGTCGGTTCCCGCGCGAAGTACGGTTCCCGTAATCGTTGCTTTTTCCGGAGGCGGCGTGTTCTGAACGAATGCGAGCAGCAGAGCCAGCGCAATACGTGTCATGAGTTCACCTCGATGAATGCTCACTGTAAACCTATCAAGCCTGCTCCGCAAGTTACAGAACGGTAACTTGATTCAAATGAAAAGCCTCGACTGGCGCAGTCGGAAACGGTACTGAAGTAACTCATTTTTGGCGATGTCTTAAAAACGAGTGACGGCTCTGTAATCCGTGTTAAATTGAGCCGCGCTCCAATTTCTCAATCGCTTTGTAGCTTGCCCGTTGGGTGGGTTACCTTCTCGCACGTAAAATAGAACGTGCCAGGCCTTACTATGACTCCAACCGAATTCGGCGATCAGTCCACTCTTGCCGCCTCGGTGCCGGCAGAAGGCGTCTCACTGAATGCCGGCGACCTGATTGGCCACCGTTTTCGCATCGTGCGCAAACTTGGCGAGGGCGGGATGGCTGTGGTGTATGAAGCTCAAGACGAAAAACTTGGGGAACGCCGTGCTTTGAAATTCGCCAAGTCGGGACATTCCGCCCAGATTCCGCCCGAAACCCGCAGCGCCTTGCGCGTGACTCACGAGAACATCTGCCGCACCTACGAAATTCATACGGCCGACAGTGCCACTCCGATGGATTTCATCTCGATGGAGTTTCTCGAAGGTGAGACGCTGCAGAGCCGCTGCCGGCGACAGCCGCTTTCGCAGGCAGAAGTGCTCGAGATAGCGAAACAGCTTTGCCAGGGGCTCGAAGCCGCCCATCGGGTCCACATCCTTCACCGCGACCTGAAGGGAAAAAACGTCATGCTGACGCGCAATCCAAACGGTACATTGCGCGTCGTGATTACCGATTTCGGTCTGGCAAAATTTGTTGCCGAAGGAGCCAGTCCGACGTCGTCCGCTGCAGTCGGCACGCCAAATTATATTGCACCCGAGCGGTGGCAGAACGTAGCGGCGAGCCCCGCCTCCGATGTGTACGCCCTCGGTGTCATTCTGTATGAAATGCTCGCGGGCCGGTTGCCCTTCGGTCCCGAGGTCCCGTTGCAGGATCGCTTGAAGAGCCTTCCGGATGCACCAAGCAAATGCAAAACTGGCGTCGATTCCCGATGGAATTCCATTGTTCTGGGTTGTCTTCAGCCCGACCCTGGTAAACGGCTCGCCTCCCCGGGTGAAGTGTTGCGGTCGATCGAACGCACCTTCGCGATTTCCTATCGGCGGGAATGGATCTTAGCGGTTATTGCAGTGATTCTCGCCATCGCTTTCGGTTTCTATTTTCGCGACAGCGTCTTTCCGGCGCCTCCTCTGGCGCGTCTGGCCATCATGCCTTTCACCTTGCCGACGGCGGTAACTCCCAACAACGAATCGGCCATAAGCGTGCGCGGCAGTTTAGCGGATATCGCCGCCCGTCTTGCCGTGCTGGGAGAGCGACGGCTTATCGTGATTTCGCCGGACGAGTTGCTGAACTATAAAGTCGACTCGACGGAATTGGCCGCAAGGCGCCTGCGCGCCACGCATTCGTTGTCGGGTGAAGTGGATGCTGAGGGCAATGCCATCGGTGTTCACGCCGTTCTGACCGAACTGAAAACCGGAAATGTTCTGCGGCGCTTCGACGGTACATTCCGTCCCGAGGATCTTGCGGCTCTTTCAACCTCGCTCGCAGGAGTTGTGACGTCTGCATTTCATCTGCGCAGCATTCCTGCAGCCAGCGTTTTGCCGGCAGCTTATCCCGACTTCGCTCAGGGGTTGGCGCTTCTCCGCCGCGATGTCTCGAGTTACGATCAAGCCATCCTGCACTTCGAGGCCGTTCAAAAAATCGATCCGCGGTCACCACTGGTTGTTGCGGCGATGGCGGAGGCCTATATCCAGAAGTATCGAGCCACCCAGAACGCCGGATGGCTGCAACAGGCATCGGTGATCGCCGAGAGAGCTCAAAGCCTGAATCCGGATTCCGTACCTGTTCTGCTCGTGCTCGCCTTTGTCGAGCAGGCCCAAGGAAAGCCTGAACTCGCGTTGGAACAGTTACGACGTGCGGCAGAACTGGAGCCGGACAGTTCGGAAGTCTGGCGTCAGATGGGAACTGCCTTCGATGGTGCGGGCCGCCAGGAAGAGGCAGTGTCGGCGCTGCGCAAAGCCATTCAACTGGCGCCCGACTATTTTCGGCCGCACCGCGATCTTGGAACCTTCTATGGCCGAAAGGCGAGATTCACCGAGGCCATCGAAGAGTACCGCATCGTGACGCAATTGGCGCCTGAACTGCCCGAGGGCTATTCCGATCTAGGCGGCGTTTTGCTTGCCGCCGAAAGAGAGGATGAAGCCGAAGTGGCCCTGCGGCAATCGCTCAGGCTGGGAGAAACCAGGTCGGCCCTGAATAACCTCGGCGTCCTGCTTCGCTACAAGCACCGCGATAGCGAAGCAATTCCTGTGATGCAGCGCGCCCTCGTTGGGGGCCAGGACGATGCCACGATCCGGCTGAATCTTGGCAACGCGCTCCGGCGTACCGGCAACATTGCCGAAGCGCGTGAAAACTATCAGCGCGCCAATGACCTGGCCCGAGCTGCGCTCCTGCTCAATCCGCGCGATGCCGTATCTCGGGCGCGCCTTGCTTATAGCATGGTTCAGCTCGGCATTCGGACATTCGCTGCGGATGAGGCTTTACAAGCCATCAATCTGGCCGGCTCCGACTATTACCCGCTTTACTGGACGATTATGACCTTCGACGCGCTGGGCCGTCGAGCCGATGCATATCCGCTGCTGGCTCATGTGTCGGCGCAGCAGCTCAAAGACTTGCGCCGTCAACCGGATTTGACAGAGTTCACAAACGATTCCCGATTCCCAAAACCAGCAGTAAGCGAAAGGATGAATAATGAAAGAAATAGAAATTAAACTCAGCTACTCTTCACAACCGAAGGGACTCCAAGGACCCAGTCCCCAACAGATCCATAAAAATGAATCGTGCGTCTTCACCTGTGACGATCCGGGCAGCTTCGAAGTCGAGTTTCTGAATGGATCCCCGTCAAGCGACACCTCCACGAAGTTCAATAAGCAAAGTCCACGCTTCGTCCCCATCCAAAAGCATGGCCATTTCAAGTTTCAATGCACCTTTATCAGACCCGATGGGACAAAAGTTGTGGTCGGCGCCCCGAGCGACCCTGCGCCCGGAGGCGAAATTGAAATTGGTTTGTAACAACATCGCAATCGAGTATGTAGTCGCGGGCTTCAACCCGCGTTCGGGTTCGCACGAGTCCAGCGGTTTTCGCAACCTGAACGCGGGCTGAAGCCCGCGACTACAATACTGGACCGTAGTCGTAACTCTGGCGCTATTTTACGTTTGCTCCCCACCGTGTAATCGTGCTGGATCCACAATTGCGTAGGCGATCGCCTGCAGCTGCGGAAGGAGCGGCCGATCCACCGTGAAGGCGCCCTGTTTGCCGGGGAAACGCCTGCTGCGAAGGCACAATCCGGAATCTCGCCCGTGTCCCACATCATGGTCCATTGGGCGATTTGGGCGGCCCAGGATTTTTTGTTTGGGAGAATCCAAAAGGTAGCGTGGAGAGAAACGCCACCACAGCTGCCGCAGACACAATACTCGTGACTCGATGATTCATGCCGGCATCAACCGGGCGACGGTGGTCAGCCGCCGAACGCCACACAGGATTCGGGAAGGGCCGAATACACCCGGCTCACGGGATTGTCACATTCGCGCCGAGAGATGCCAGCGGCTTGAGTCCGTTCTAAAGCTGGGCCACGGCTGGCGTGATCCCGTTAAAGAGAAAATGCGGTCTGCGCTGCAGCGCTATTCGTTCGAGGACAACCGTTCTTTCCACAACACTTCGAGTTCGGCAATACGTTCGAAGTCTTTCGGCCGCCCGGCAGCGCGTTTCAGGCGGATAAGTGTTTCGAGATCGACGAATCGGCATTCCAGGCTCAGGAGTTGCCGAACTTCGGTATGCGGCAACAGCGCATCATACGTTCCGCCGCCGGTGGCTTCGCCGAGGAGGTCGAGATCACCCGCAGCGGTTCGAAGCGTGAAATTCAGTCCCCGCTTGATAGTTTCGACGTCGAACTGGAAAGGCAGCCCCGCTGGCGCGCCGCGCAGGTAGGGCTGCAGCGGTTCCAAAGCGCTTGCGAGACGCGCAATGTTCTCAGCTGTACGCCGGTAGACGACATCGAGATCGACAGTGATGTGCGCCGAGCCGTGTGCTGTTGCAGCAAATCCGCCGATGATAATGAACTCGACGTTCGAGCCTGTCAGGATAGCAAGCAGACGCGGAAAGTCCGTCACTTGGGCCCGGCCTTTACTTTGGAATTCTGGACAGCCTCGACAAATCTGAGCACCGACATCATTTTTTCGATACGTTCATCGGTCGTCAGCTTCAGATTCTCGCGCAATAGAGTACGGTCCACATCCTTCTTGTAGGCCTCGATAACCGGCGATGGGTCAAGCATCACCGGCAGAAGTGGCTGCGGAACCTTGCTCATAGCACGAGTATACCTGTTAAATCACACGACGAAGAATGGCCCCGATTGTGAAACTTGCGATAAGGCCGAACGTATTATCCGGTTCATGAGCCTCTTCGAGCCAGCCGCATAAATGGTAAGAATTTTAAACGGCGAAGGGCGAGTGGGGGTGTGGGTCTTTCGCCATATGGGGTCTTATGTTAAATGCTCCGTCACGAGCAACAATCGCGGCCAACTTGACCACCCCGTCTGCGGCGCTAACGTTAGCTTAGCGATCATTTCCCTCCGGTTTCAAGGAGGGGAACGGTCGCCAGGCCGTCCATCTGCCTCTCTACTTGAATATGTCCGCGAAATTGCGGCTTCCATCGGCCGCGAAGAAGCTGATGGAATTCGCAAACCTCAAGGCCGCCGGAGACAGCGTGTCTTCCGTCGGAAGGTTCATCCCCTGAATGATGTAGAGCCTGCCTCGATGGAAGAACATGTTGGCCATAAGCCGGCTTCCATCCGCGCATTCGGCTCCGGTGATGTTTTTAAACCAGGCGCGAACGCTTTCCGCCGTCTGTCCGAGCAAATCCGGTACATGCGCACTTCGGCACACGATCGTGATGAATCTTCCGAACACCGCGGCGCGGCCCGGTTCGACGCGTGAGGCCGAAACGGAAGTCACATCGCCGAGTTGTCTGACCATCGATTCGGCTTCGCCGAGCAGCGTGGCTCCCTCTTCTTTCCGATCAAGCAGGTCGACGACCGTAGCCAGGAAAACCGACTCATCGTCTTTCACCGAGTAAACGTGCGCCGTCGCCGACGGCACGAGCATCGTTTTGTAATTACCTGTCGTGCTCGCGGGATCGGGGAGCCGCGACAACCCGAGTTGCGGTTGCAGATATTGTTTCCAGGACGCAGCCGCCGGACTGGCTGCCGCCAGCACGGCCACCATCATCAACGCGATTGCGCGCATGGCTCCTCCCTTTCAGTTATCGGGCGTTTGGAACTCATGGTATAAGAACAGGTCAAAACCGGGAAACACAATCGATCGCATGTCGTCAGGGGAAACTTTATGACCTTAGAGGTTCTGCAGGTACCGCCCATTGTCGTGGGCGTGTTCGCCGTTGGACTCCAGGCTCATCACTCGTTCGCCATGTTCGACCAGGAAAAGACGATCACGGTAGACGGCACTTTGAAAGAATTCGAATGGACCAACCCGCACTGCTGGCTCCATGTGAATGTCGTCGATCGCGCCACCGGAAAAACGTCGGAATGGGCCTTCGAAATGGGATCCATCGGCCAGATCGCCGCTCAAGGATGGAAAGCTGACACCGTGAAAGTGGGAGACAAGCTCACCGTCGATGCGCATCCTATGAAAGACGGCTCTCGCGGCGGCCAGTATCAAGGCGCCAGGCTCAGCGACGGCCGCTCCTTCAAACAGCCGCCTGCGGGGGGAAGGTGACTACTGGTCGAATTCGATCGAGCTCACGATCTCTCGAATCTCAGCAGAGCCGTTCTCAAACGTAATGGCGTCCGGCCGCTACACGGGACATAATTACTAACGACCTCGGAGGTTCGCCCACCGCCCCAGAAAAAGCAATGCTACGCATCCATAAGGAGGTTACGCGATCTGGCGGTTGCGCTTCGCGTCCACCGCATACTCGCCCGCCACTGTCTAAAACCGGCGGGAAATCGAAACCGGAAAATGAACTTTGCCGAATGGGCAACGGCTTTGCGAATCAGCATGCCTCGCATCCCAGTCCGGCAGGACGGCTTTGCCGGCCGGCATGGCGTTGGCTGGCAGTGTGTCCGAAGCGTCCCGCTTCCTATTATTCAGAAGCACCACCTTCGACCGCTGAAGTTCGCGAAGGGGATATGACAAAGGATCTGGCAACCGGCGACGAAATGGCACGGCGTCCATGGTGGATATAGTTATGTCTGAATATCGGTGTATCTCTCCTACTAAAAAAGCAAGTGCTGTGCATTTTTATTGTCGACGTTTGGCTCAGAACGCGCGCAAATGGTAAGAATTTTAAACGCAGTGCGCCGTTTAAAGGGTGGTGAGTTTGCCGCCCATGTGGTGGTCTTATGTAACCTTACCGCCCCCTCCGGTAATGGCTCATGTTCCCCAAACTCGACGTGTCTCCAGGAACTGATCATGTTCTCCAGAAAATGATCCTGTCCGTCAGTGAATAATATTGCCCGCCAGGGAATAGTTTTGTCCGGCTGGGATGAGTTACCCGCCACAAACAGGAGGCCTCGATATTCAGCAGGTCCTCTCGTCTCCGTACTTTTTTGCCTGAGCGGATCGGGCAGATCGCAGAGCGCCATGATTTTGAGCATTCGGTAATGCCGCCGACGTAATCGGTACTCTCGTCTTGAACAGACCGCCCAGCCCTCGCTATGCGAGGGCATCCCCGCTTTACTAAGGCGGGGAATGGCTTGCGTTTCTCTTGCCGCTGCGCGCCTACAGGAATGCGGCCTTATTGCAGCGGCACGTCCCGATCTGGTGAAGTTCGATGACATTTCCAGAAGGGTCTTCTACAAACACCTGATCGGAATTTTCTCCGACAAGGCCCTGGATCTGCCAGAACCAGATTCCTTTCTCCAGCAGCTCGCGCTTCGCCTCTTCAATATCTTCCACGGCCAGCGCCACGTGTGGCAGAGTCGGATCTTCTTTGATGCTGCGCGCCAGCGGCGAAATGCCTGTTGCTCCCATCAAGTGGATCGAGGCCGTGTGCTTGTCGTCGCCGACAAACATCCAGAACCCGGGCACGCCTGGCAGAACCGGCCGCGCAGAATCGGGTTGCAGACCCAGCACGTCACTGTAGAACAGGCGCGCCTTTTCCACCTGCTCTGGAGTTGTACCGATCCGGATGCCGTGATGGTGAAGCTCAAGTACCTTGATCGTCATAATTGCATTTATCGCATGCTGAGGGTGTAAACAGTGACAGGGTCTTTGATACCGCGGATGACCACTTCGCGTTTCAAATGGAAGTTCAGGCGTGTTTCGCCGCCGCGCCGTCGCGTACGGCTTTCGACACCGCGATGGACATCGCCTGTGCCTGACCGCACAGCCGGGCGGCAAGATTGACGGTACTTCCGATGGCAGAATAATCGAGGTGCTCGGGAGAGCCGATGTTCCCGATGACGGCGCGACCGGCATGAATGCCAATGCCGAAACGGCGCATCTCATCGGGCAGATCGGAATGCTTCAGACGCGCACTCTCGAGAATGCTCAAGGCGCACAGACAACTCTGAAGGACCCTCTGCGGACCTTCAAAGATAGCCATGACGCCGTCTCCGCCAAACTTGCCACATATCCGCCGAACTCGTGGATGATGTGAACCTGATCCGCAAGCAGAGTACTGACCAGAGAGAACAGATGGTTGGGTTCGGCGTCCTCGGAAAATGCCGTAAAGCCGCGCATATCGGTAAAGCAGATCGCCAGATCCTGTTCCTGCGGCGGCGGCGCCGGATCCGTCGGGGACAGTTTCTCCACCACTTCCAATGTCTTCTTCGACAGATATTGCTTCAAACCGTCTCGCAGCCGTTCCAGGCGCTGTGAATATTCCGCATGCTGCAACCGGGTTTTCAAGCGCGCGCGAATAGCCGCGGGACTGGCCGGCTTTGCCATGAAGTCGTCACCGCCGACAGCAAATGCGGCCTCGAGTGCGTCATCGTCGTTGCGCGCGGTCAGGAAAATAATTGGTGTGTTCCGGTGTTCCGGCATACCGCGGAGCGCGCGGCAAAGTCCAATTCCATTCGTGCCCGGCATTTCGATAGCGAGAAAAAATCCGTCGATCGGAATGGTGGGCAGGATGGCCAGGACCTGTTCCCCGGATTCGGCGTGGACGACTTCGTAGCCTTCCTGCTCGAGAACAGACTGCAGAAAGCTTCTCGTGCCGGCGTCATTGTCTGCGATTAAGATCG
>CAVTWA010000039.1:0-6436 GCA_963738025.1 uncultured Acidobacteriota bacterium
AAAGACTGTAAGTTTTAGTTTTTTTAACACGATTTTCGGACGGAGACGACAAAATCCCTTACCCACGTTTGGCTGGGTTTGTAGCTCCGGTTTATGACCGTTGGCGATGTGTGGGGACCGCCGTATCCGGTCGCTTTTGTTGCGCCGGATTCGTAAATCGCTCATTGAGCGATGAGCCGAAAAGGATCGCACCAGGCGATATGAGGGCGGTCAATATGGCGCCTGAGACGGCATCGGCAATACGAGTATCACGAGGGTTGGTTGTAATCCCGTTTTAGCGACAAGCGAATCTGGTTTGTCGAAGTTGATTTTTCGGCAGGATGTCGAAATGGGGAAGTCCCCCGCCTGAGTCAGGCGGGGATCCTTCGCGCAGCGAAGGCGGGGCGGTCTGTTTAAAGTTCGCGCGCCGCGCGTTCCTATATGAATTTCCGCGAAGCGTCCTTGTCCTAATCGGTGCGCTGCCGCGAATATTCACAAGGAGCGCGCTGCGCGCGAACTTTGAACAGATATTTAGGCTTCGCCCGTCGGGCTCGGGCTCCGCCCCGCCCCGCCCTCGCTGCGCGAGGGCATCCCCGCCTAACTTAGCCGTGGAGTTCGCTCCCCACAACATTTGCGTGTCAACTACTGCGAGTCTTATGTTTCGGTTGCGGCGTAGCCGCGCTAAGCCTTCTTGTGGTTAATTGCTTAGTGATAGGCCACCCCACTTGATGACGTCGACGCGAACGGGAAGCTGTCCATCATGAATCATGTCGAGGCGCGCGGCAGCCGCACGAGATAAATCGATAATGGCGCCTTCGCGGCGGTTTTTTCCATAGGGTCCGCGATCGACCACAACGACGTTCACGGATTTTCCGTTGGACAGATTCGTGACGCGTGAGACAGTCCGAATGGAAATGAGCCGTGCGCGGCCCCCGCTTTGCGGTTGTTGCTATACCGCAAAGCGGTTAACAATCCTTCCACGCACGAAGAATGTTCCGAACGTGGAATTGTCAGGGCCGTCACCTTACGAATCGATTCGAGTGAGCCGGTGCGTGTTTAGTTTGTTATCAACGTGCTCGACGACACGATACTTCCAAGTTCGAAACGTGCCCCCGTTGTGGTGAGAGCGCGTTTGTAATGAGCCGCACCAGCTGCGGGAAGCCTCTCTGTTCCAAGTGCTACGAGGGCGAATTGATTTGTATGAGTTGTGCCAGTAGCACACGCCTTCGAGATCCTTCGACATTCGAGGTGTGTCACAATTGCGGCGAAAACCGGCCGGTGGCAGCACGGCCCGGCGAACGCCGCACCGATTCAGACGCGCGGTGTCCCAGGTGCTACTACGCCGTTTCCGCGTGAACCAATCCGCCGGAAAAGATACGCCGCGAATTGAACGAATTAAACGAATTTGAATCCGTTAAATCCGTTCAATCCGTGGCTTATCTTTTCCGTTAGGCCGTCTCGAATATATTGGCGTCGGCCTTTTTAACGATTGGGATTCAGTTCCCATTACCCGGAAGGGTAGACTTCGGACGTTTGAAGACGAACTCTGATTCAAAGTGCGAGATCAACTCCCAGCCTTCATTTCCCAGCGAATTCAGGCTCACCGCCAAGTCGGGACTGATTTTTGTCTTAATTCCTTTGTCACCTAAAGAAGCCAGCGTTCCGCCATAGAAGCCTGCATTTTCTCTGACCACGACCAAGTATTCCCATTTCATATCCCAGATCATGACAGAAAAGAGTGAACCAGGCACTCTTGTGCTCGAACTTATAATTACGGCCTCGGGCGGAACGTCACGGCGTGCAAGCGGCTTGAGGTTCGCGAGCGGGTCCCGCTTGCCTCGGAAAAGAAAAGGCACGAATTGCGAAGGTGTGAGGACGCGTTCCACAAGGTAGCAAAGGATCGAGAAAGCCTTGGACGTAAGCGTAACCCGCTCTTGGCCGCGCCACAGACAGGCCGTCATACAGCCGGAATGGCGAAAACTCCTTCACGAATCACCTGCGGGTGCGCAGTTACCAAGGCGTCCTTGAACAGCTCAAGGGGGATTGATCGTCCATGCCCGCCGTTAAAGGCATTTGATAAGTTCCGCTTACGCCGGGCCGCCTTGGTGGTAAATCCTGTTGAGTGAATGCGTAAGCCACTTCTCCGGGATCACCGACCCTGCGGGAGTTGGAATCGATCGCTAAACTCTTCGGCGTTTAGTGCGAATTAACGCGTGTTAAGCTTCCTCCATCAGGCGCCGGCGATGTCACACGTGCGAAGACTGATGATTACACGATGGCAGCGAGGACAACATGAGGCCGATTCGAATTCGTGTCGTGACAATTGTGCTGAATATTGCCTGCGGATTTGTTGGCGGCGCCTGCTCAACGAACCGTCCAGCGAAAGACCCGAACGTATCGGGCATGATCTCTTCCATGCTGATGACGGACGGTAAAGAGTGGACGACTGCCAATCTGAACGTCAATGCGTCGGCATCTTATTGTTACGACGATGCCGAACCGAATTGTCGCCGATACGGGCGTTTATATCCGTGGGAGTCCGCGCAGCGAGTCTGCCAGTCTCTTGGAGAGGGCTGGCGCTTACCGACCGATGAAGAATGGCGGGACATGGCGAAGGGCTATGGCGGAGTCAGCGACGATTCGGCTGACAAAGGAAAAGCGGCGTTCACGGCCCTTCTGAGCGGAGGCACGTCAGGTTTCAATGCTGTGCTGGGTGGAAACCGTTCCGACGGACGATACGCACGATTAGAGGCGCACGGGTTTTACTGGACGGCATCAGACAACGATCCGGGCAGCGCCCCTTATTACAACTTCGGTCAAAATGGGCACGCACTCCATCGTCAGCCGGAGGGCGATAAGCAGATGGCTATTTCCGTGAGGTGCGTCAGGGAATGAAGGCGGAAACCTCTGGTCCGCGAGATCCAATCGCAGCGGTGCGCGGTCGGCTGCGAGGTCGGAATTGCTCCTGTTCAGTCGCGTAGCGTTCAGTAATATTGCCGGTAAGCTCGCCGAAGTCGGCTTCGAGGAAGCAATTGAGTTACGTCACAAGAATGCGACTTCTGGGGCTTTACCTTTCAAGAGTTGCGATCGTTGGAGAAACACGACGGCGGTAGTCAGGATCTATACCTCGCGCTGTAATGTTCTTGCGCCGCGTTGACGTAGCGGTCTTGCCGCCGGACCGGACGGTCTCGATCTGTTCGGTAAATGGTTTCTTGCGCTGACCGGAGTTTGTTCCATTGCGCTCAAGTTTTCGTGGACCGCATGACGACGAACTTCGCACTGCTTGTGGTGATGTCGCAGTTGCCGAACAGGCGTTTGAGTTTGGCGTGGTAGCTGAGGTGACGATTGCCGACTATCCACAACTCACCACCCGAGCGCAGAGCGTCGCGAGATTCGACGAACATCTGCCAGGCGCTGGCATCGCTGACGGCATGGTTCTCGTGGAAAGGCGGATTGTTCAGCACCAAGTCATAACCAACCGTACCGGGTGCGCCGTTCCTAAGGTCAAACAGGCCGTTTCCCACAACGAAGTTCGCCTGCCGCTCGCGGCCCAGGTTTGCCTGAAAGGTCGCTTCCGCAGAAGCCACGGCCCGGTACGATTCATCAATGAACGTGACGTCTGCTTTGGGACTGCGAATCGCTGTTCTCACCCCGAGAATCCCGTTTCCGCAGCCCAGGTCGACCACGCGGTGCGGTTCGTCGCGGTGGGGGAGATTTTCGAGCAGCAGGCGCGTACCGCCATCAAGACGTTCGGCACCGAAAACCCCCGCGTGACTTGTCACAACCTCGTGACCGGGAATTATGGTGTACGTCTTTGGCCAAGGATTTGGTGGACGTTGGAGGTTGGGGTCAGGCTGGCAAAAGATGAGCCGCGCCTTCTTCTCGGCGAGCGAGGTCTGCGTGGGGCCGAGAATCTTCGCAAACAGATCGAGCGTCGACGTATGAATGTATTTGGTCATTGCCCCGGCGAGGACAGTGGCCTTCTCGTGCAGGTGCGGCGCAATGCGATGCAGTTGATCTTCGAGTAACGCGAGACTCTTAGGCACTTTCATTGCTACGGTCTCGATGCGGCTGGGCAGGGGATCGAAGGTGGTCAGAAGTCTTACAGCCGCCGGGTCTATGTGATTCCGCCTGAGGTTCTCTACGGTTGCCGCATGCGCCAGGTATGAGTCGGAGAGTGTCGAGGGTCGGTGATGCGCCAAAGCCGTCGATAGCGCGCCCCAGGTGTCATTGACGACCAGCACGGTTCCCATCGATTCCTGGTGATCCTCCAATTTCCGCAGAATAAGTTCGTCAGCGGCATCCCACGCCTGCAGCACCTCATTTGCACGTCTTGGATAACGCTGGAGTGCGAACTTACCGATCCCGCATTCAAACATAAATCTATGTTGCCCTAAATCGCGCTCGAGACTATCGTAAAGAGCGGCGGTAATTGAATCGCCAATCAATTTAAATGTTCGGAAGCTCCTCGTCTATCGGTCGTCGATTGTTCTTTGATCCCTGCCGCAAAGCCCCGGAAGTTCCCTTACAAGATAGGTAAATAAAATGTCGAAAAAGATTTTTGTTGGAAATCTGTCGTTTCAAACGACGGAAAACGATCTCAGTGATGCATTTGCACAGCACGGCCCTGTAGAAGCGGTCGCCATTATCACGGACCGCGAAACAGGTCGATCAAAAGGGTTTGGATTCGTGACGATGACGGAAGGCGCGGACAAGGCTATTGCTCAGTTAAGCGGTTCCGAACTGAACGGGCGGATGCTGACCGTCAATGAAGCCAGGCCCATGGTGAAGCGAGACTTTGGCGGCGGTCGCGGCGGTGATGGCCGGGGTCGGTACTAAGTAATTCTCTACGGCAGGCGCGTGCTCTCGTCGGCGCGCCTGTTCCCTCACGTTTCCCGATGTGTCTCGACGCCAGGTGCTCACAATTGCACAGCGCGGGAGCGACGGCGAGCGCATGATTGTACTAATGGCACGCTTCAACACCGGCGATCGTGTACGCAGGCAAATGACTCCCGGGGCGGATTACGTTTCAATCGGGACCATCATCGCCGTTATCCCAAATCACCACCAGTTGCAGATATTCGATGAGTACGAAGTGGATTTCGGTGCCAGCGGCATCCTCATCGCGTACGACTGCCAGATCAAAGCCGCATAACGCGCACCAGTTGCGACAAACTGGCATTTTCGGCCATAAAAGAGGGAGCCCATTGTTATGAGTGATTTCAAAGTCGGAGACCGCGTCAAGATCCTGCCCGGAGTCGCCACACCATTCGTCGGGATGGATGGCACCATATGTGAAATCCGGGCGCATGCTGAAGCCATTAAAACAATGGCTCGCCACTTTGTCGTGTTCTCGCGCAAGGAGAAGCGGTCCTTCTATGGCGTGGAGCTGATGCTCATTCAGAAGTCAAAGTGACGACACTAAGATTTGCGCAACCACGGCACTATCGTTTTGGCCGCCGCCAGGCTGAAATCCCAAAAGCTGCCGTACTCTCCCAAGGCTTCTGCTGACGGCTTCTGAGAAGTTGAGATTCCGGTCAAGTTGGCGAGTAACCGACTATGCGCCGGATGAGCGCAACTTCGCACAACTGACGTCGGAGGTCTCGACGGAACTAACGTGCCCAGCCCGTACTACGCGCCGGCATCCCCGCCTAACTCAGGCGGGGAATATCTGCACTTATCCGAATACGGGGCGAAAAGTCGGTATCTCGAAGTAATGCGTTGTAACTGGGCATATTGCCTCAGGGAAGGCGCCGATGATTCCGGCTCGACGAGCGCAAAGTGGACCTTGCGGGACGCGTGTTCTCCAGCAGCCAGGTGCCATCGGCCTGCTGCTTGGCTCGGAGCAAATCGATCGCTTCGTCCATCCGCGAGTCTTGCACATCTCCGACCGAGCCGAAGTATCAAGGGCACGCAGCGCGTCGTAGTGCCAGCGCGTCAGAAACGGAGAGCAATTGAAACGGCATGTGCCGGGCCTCGAAGACGACTGTCAATTTAGATCATCAGTAACTTTCCAGCCCGGACGAGCCAGCTCGTACAGCCCACGCGTATTTAGGAGCTCCACCAATATTGGCATCCATCACTTGAATTTGTCCTGCATTAGCGGGAAGGAAAGTGAAGGACACTATCAAAACGAAGCCGTCTTCTCTCGCGAACTCGGTGTCTGACCAATAATCCCCTTGTATCTGAAGAAAGGGGTGGCTCGGGGGCAGTTGCGGGCTCGCATGAACAGCAGTATCAACGAGACTGGCTAATTCAAAGAATGCCGGAAGCCGCCATCCGCCACGCCCTCCTACAGCTTTTTGGCTCACGCGACAGTCCTCTCCTGAGCCGAGCACACAGGGATTACTCCCATAGGGTCCGAAGTGTTTACCGATTCGCGTCCGTCTCCTCGCTCTCATTGGACGTAAAACCGCTAAACCGCAGATTGGAAACCCGGCGTGATCGATTTGAAGTA
>CAVTWA010000040.1:0-15014 GCA_963738025.1 uncultured Acidobacteriota bacterium
GGTGTCGATGCAATCCAGAGCACCGGCCGGCCGACGCGTGAGCGAGACCTGCTCTGAGAAGTCAGAACAAGATGATCGTGGGCATTGGAACGTAACAGTTCCGGAGGGGTCTCACAAATTCAATGTTGTCGTTGAGGACGGCCCGCGCCAGGCAGGTGAAATGGATCAGCATCGGAATATCGAGCCGATCTGGCTGTAACGTGGCGCGAGGATCACAGAGCCGGAATGATCGATCAGGCCGATGTTTATTCAGCCGAGCGTCCCCAATACACAGCAACACCAGAGTAAAGGGCTCAACTTCGTCAAACTTCGGCGGAATGACGATTTTCCCCTGTAGTATCGATAAATCCCCATTTCCCCTATCAACAATGGCGCCACGGTGATCATATCGGAGACCGAAATTCACGGCGGCCATTCCTTCAGTGAATTTCTTAACCCGTTCAAATTGCGTGTCGATAGCCAGCGATCCGTCGTTCCTGATGAATCCCCATATCCCGCCAAACACGGACATGATCCGACCGTCGAGTCTTCGATTTGGCCCGCTCCATACTGCGGCCAGGCCTTCCGAAAACTCCTCAATCCTGAAGAACTGGGGATCTATAAGAAATCTTCCACTCGAATTGATTAATCCTTGCGCGTCTGGAGAGCCGGCCACAGCCACGCCGCCCTTGAAGAGGCCCGCGCTCAAGAATTTCGGCTCGATCCGCCATTTGCCTGCTTCATTGATGTAGCCGGTCTTCCCTTCGAGCGAAACTGCAGCCTTATGTTCCCAGAAGTCCGTCACGCTTTCAAATTGAGGAAGGATAGCAGCATTGCCGTTCCTATCGATGTACCCCCATTTGTCGTTTTCCTGGATACGGTAAAGCGGACCAGACCCTTTGGCTTTAATCGGAACAAGAACCACGAAGGTTGTCGCAAACGAGGAACTCACAGTTACCAAACGGGCTGCAAGCGTGACCAATAACAGGCTAAGTAGTAGAACTGACGAGCGGCCGGCCCGCATGATGCATAATTGTACGCCTGGATGGCGAGCAGCAAATCTGTTCATCCACGCGCGATGAGCTGCAAACCTTTCTCGATTCGAAATCCACGCAGAAGTCCCATGGGACAGCCTACTTCGTCTGGTTCTGAGCCGGAAAGTAAGTATTGATCCGGTCGTTGAGCGTGAATTCCATCCCCAGGCCCGGATATTGTTTCAACACGTTCTCACGCATCTCAGCGGCGTTTTTGGATTTGCTCACATTGGCATCCCAGTCGGCCATGTACTTCTTCATGAAAGCTGATGGCGGACGTGTCATGCTTCGCCCCCGGTCCCTCGTGGCCGGGGATAATAATTTCCGGCTTCAAGGCCATAATCTGGTCGATCGTCTTGTTCCAGTCTTCGCGAGCTTTATCGCGCGTCACACCAAAGTAAACGTGGTCGAAGACGATGTCGCCGGTAACCACAGCCTTCAGTGACGGAATGAAGACGAAACTGTTTCCAGCACCATCGCTGCCGGGAACAGGGCCGGTGACCGGGAACTGTTGGCCTTCAAGAGTGAGAAAGGGCGTGGTCAATTCCTCCGGCAGAACCGGATCCGGACCCGGAATGTTATTCCCGTACGTTGGAAACCAGAACTTCTGCCGCGCCGGCCAGCCGGTTTTGGCAGCGTTGACAGTTGCAGGCAACGCGAGAATCTTCGCCTGTGGGAAGGCCTGCTTCAGAACCGCAAGTCCGAACAGGTGATCCGGATGAGGGTGCGTTATGTAGATGACCGCAAGGTTCTTCTTCGATTCCAGAATCTCCGCTGCAAGCCGATGCGCTTCACTGAGCGAAAACTGCGGATCGATCAGCAGCATGTCCTTATCGCCCGCGATCATCGTGGAATTCACATCGTATCCGTTCACTCCATGTCCTGTGTGAACGGTCAACTGGAGTTTGGTCTGGGCGCCGGCGGCTGCTGCAAGCGTAGGACGAAAACAAGGCAGAGAAAAGCGCATGGCTACGAATCATGAAGAACCTCCTGTCTTGAACCCGTAGACAATATGAATATCCCCGCGATGAATCAAATACTTTTTCACTGAGACGTGTCGCGAATTACGTGACACCTGCCATCCAGCCAGATGAAGACCACCCGCACGTCGTGGATTTCGGTTGCGTACTATACTGCTTTTGCACCATGCGCCCCACTATGTCACGCCGGAGCTTTCTTGCCGCCGCTGCGGCCGCCGTCGTGCGTCCCGCCGCCGGCGCGCCTTCACTGAAAGGCGCGTGCAGGGGCGCCTTTCTGATCGGCACCGCGCTGGATTTCCGCATGCCGGACGAATTCAGCGCAGCGGAACTGGACCTGATCCAATCGCAGTTCAACGTGATCACTCCGGAAAAATCGATGAAAAACCCGGTCCGGTGCACCCTCAAGAAAACTCATGGAGCTGGGAACGGCCCGAAACCCTCGTGAAGTTCTGCCAGGAAAACGGCATCAAGACGATCGGACACTGTCTCGTCTGGCATCAGCAGACGAATCCGTGGTTCTTCCAGGAAGCGAATCGCGCTCTGGCGCTAGCGCGCTTAAAGGACCACATCCAGACGCTTGTCGGCCATTTCAAAGGCAAGATCTCCGGCTGGGATGTTGTCAACGAAGCCATCAGCGATACGCCCGGCGGCAACAGCGAGAACCTTCGCGCCTCGCAATGGCTGCAGCTCGTGGGACCGGACTACATTACTCTGGCATTCAAGTTCGCACGTGAAGCCGATCCCGGCCTGGCGCTGCACTATAACGATTACAACATCGAGAGTGGCGCGAAACACCAGAGTTCATTGCTGCTGCTCAGGCGTCTGATTTCCGATGGAGCACCGATCACCACCGTCGGAATTCAAGGCCACTGGAGCGTGCCGGGGATCGGCGCGCAAAAACTCGAGCAGATCGAGCAAGCGATCGAAGATTACAAGGCGCTTCAGCTCAAAGTGGCGATCAGCGAACTCGACCTCACAATGGCTGGCGCCGGAAGCGGACAGTTCGGCCACGGACAAGCCGTCGCGGCGGCTCCGCCTTCGCCAGATGCGCTCGCTTTACAGGCGGACGCCTATGCGAAGCTGTTTGGGTTGTTTGTGAAACATCGAGATGCCATCGACCGCGTGACGTTCTGGGGCCTCAACGATCGCCGTTCCTGGCGCCGTGGGCAGAACCCTGGTTTTCGACGGCGACAATCAGCCGGAGCCCGCGCTCCAGGCCATCATCGATGCAGTAACGAAGGCTAGAGGTTAAGGCGCCACTGAGTTGGGTTCAAATAAGCCACGGATTTAACGGATTGAACGGATTCAATCCGTTAAATCCGTGGCTTATATTGGGCTTGTTCTTTTTGATCGAGTGTCCTGCCGGCAACTTTGACGATTCGGCTATGGCGTTGTGAAATCGGGAGGTGTCGACGTCAGCAAAAAGCCGTTATCAATGAAATCGATTCGAAGAACCTCTAAAAAGAGATTGTATTCGGCCTGCACTTCTACATACCCCCGGAATTCAGCGCCGTTCAACTCGGGGAAGACTTCGCTTACGAACTGAGCCGCGTGACCGGTATAGGGCAAGGTTTTAGAGCCATAGACCCGGCCGGTTCCTGATTCGTCTGTCAGGTATAAGGTTGCCGTGATGTTAAATTGCTTTGGAGTGGTTATTTCCGGAGCCCAGGCAATACCGGTGTTCACACCAGTGCCTGCCTTGACGGGAGAATACTCCACGGGAAGTCGAAGGTCGTGTGCTCCGCGCTTTCAATCGACCCGTTGGACACGGTCAGTTTGCCGGCCTGAACATATTCGTAGAAATATGCGATGGATACATCGTAGGCCGACGAACCTCCGGTACCCCACATAAACAGATAACCAGATTGGACTGGAAGGCCATCGTCAGCTGTGAGCACGACTTTCGTCGTTGCATTGCCGTGCACCGTAATACTGAAAGAGGGCTGGCCGGTGTAATCCTGACCGTTGACACGCCGTTCCGGCCCAGGTTTGTTCATGCCCCTGTTTCGGAAAGAATTGCCCTGTCCAGTCCGAACCCTTCTTGTTCGATATCAGAATGACGCCTCGGTACCCGCCTCCAAGGACAAGCTGCGGCCTGGCCTCGGCAGAAGCGACAAAGGATAAAAACAAAAGCGAAACCAGCCAAAGTTTTTGCATTTCCATGCCCCTTTGCGCGCGACTCGATGTTCGTGGTTCAATCTTCAGAAAATTGTAGGCCAGGCTTGGTAACGCAGATAAATCAAATTCTCACAACTTGAAACCCCGGATGGGCACTACAAATATGACGGCTGAGGGTACGAGTCTGAGTATCACGGCTTCAAGTGATAGAAGCTTGCGAGCGGCCCCGCACCTGCCAGATATTTGCGTGCGCGCACCAGTTCCGCGATCTGCCGGATGTGTCCCAGATCGTGCAGCGCCCATTCATTCAACATCTGCGCCAGGGTGATCGGTCCCACTCTCTTGTGTACCGCCTTGCGCTCGCCAATGCCCGCCGGCAAGTCGCGCAAGGTCTCGATGTTGGTCTGGCGCTGCTCTTCGAAATGATCGAAGGAATCTTCGGGATCCATGTTGCGGTACAACTCCAGGTGGAGTTGCGCATCGTCCGGTTCGAATTCGGGGTTGTCTTCACTCAGGAAGCGGTCCAGCCGCGCCCGGTAGCAATGTCCCTCCGAATGGCTGAGATGCGCGAGCACCTCGCCCACTGAAAACCGGTCGGGCGCCGGCTTCCAGCGAACGTCCACGGCGGCGAGTTCGGCCATCAAGCCGCGCAGGATCGTCGGCGTGGCCTCCAGGAGATCCAGGCAGGGCAGTCCGTTGTCGTCCATGGAATCTATCCTACAATGTTCTCGCCGCAATCCACGTGGATCGTGTTGCCCGTCAATGCATTGATATGAGCATTCGCCTGCGCTACGATGGCGCCGTACGACATCGGAAACCAACCGGAACGACTTTCCGCAACCCGGCGCGCTAACCCAAACGCGAAGGGCGAGCAGGAGCACATATGTCGAAACCTTTAGTGCAGGCAGTCTGGGCTGCCGTCCTCGGCGTGGCGCTGGCAGCACTCGTCGGCGTTTCAAGCGGGCAAGTGAAATCCACCGCGAAGGCAATGGCGCTGACGCCGCTCGACTACGTCGAGATTCAGCAGCTGGTCAGCCGGTATGCATTCGCTGTCGACACCGGGAACAACAACGGCTACGACTACGCGGATTTATTTGCCGCGGACGGCGAGTTCATGCGGCCGTACGCGAAAGGACGCGAGCAGCTCGCGGCGCTCGCGCGCGGCGGCCGCCTCGGCCCGAACAACACCGTCCACTACATCATGAACCACGTGATCGAGCCGACGGCTGACGGCGCCATCGGCAAGGAATATCTCATCGAGTTGAACTGGGAGATCACGCCGGCTCAGGCGGCCAGCGGCCGCGGCGCCGGCCGCACCGGTCCTCCGGCAACGGGCGGTGGTGGCCGTCGCGGCCCGGTGAACCATAACTCAAAAGGCGGGCGAACTTGCCCGCACCGGCGGTCACTACGAAGACATCTATGTGAAGACCGCCGTCGGCTGGCGTTTCAAGAAGCGCGATTTCATCCCGTCGAAGAGCGGCGCCGACCCGGCGCCACTGCCGCCGCCGCGTATTCCGGCAGCACCGCGCAACCGGCCGCAGGTCCGCTGCCTCCGGCCGCGAACTTCATCCCGCCGACGCTGCAGTCGTCGCTGACGGCGATGGACTACATCCAGATCGCGCAGCTGGTCGAGCTACGGGCACGCGCTCGACTCGGGCTATGGCAAGGGCGAGAACGGCGAGGCCTACGCCAACCTGTAACCGATGCGGCGTTTGCCGGCGCCGAAGGTCACGACAACTCGTGACGCTCGCCCAGATCCAGCCGCGCGGCCCCGACTTCGTCCGTCACTACCTGACGAACCACGTCATCGAGCCCATCCGAAGGCGCGAAGGGCAAAGAGTTCCTGATGGTGATCGACAACGGCGAGAACGGGAAAGCGAGCTCGCTGTTTCTGGGTGGCCACTACGAAGACACGTACGTGAAGACGGCGGACGGCTGGCGGATAAAGACACGGCGGCTGTTTCCGCCGCGCACGGGTCCACAGCCCGAGCCGGCGCCCCTGCCGGCCGCGGCGCCGGTGGCGGAACGGTAGACCTCGAAGCCATCCAGCGCGCTGACCGCGACGGAATACATCGAGATTCGGCAGCTCGTGGCGCGTGGCGCATACGCGCTGGACACGGCGTCTGCGCATGGCGCGCGTACGCGCAGTTGTTCACGCCGGACGGAGCGTTCGAGGACAGCCCATCCGTACGAAATCAAAGGCCGGGCGCAGCTTGCGGCGTATGCCGCGGGAGATCTGACGCACCGCGGGCCGGCCTTTGTCCGCGATTACGAAACGAATCACATCATTCATCCGTCGGCGGGCGGCGCGACCGGTCGCGTGTACGTCGTGTGGATTGAAGTCGAGGAGAACGGCCATGCGGGCGTCATCCAGAGCGGCGGGCACTATGACGATCTGTATGTGAAGACGCGCGAAGGCTGGCGGATCAAGAAACGTACGTTCGTGCCCTCCAGTCTCGGCGCGCGCGACGTCTACGACGTCGATCGCCCGCGGACCGGGAGTTCGCCCGCGCCCCGAGCGCAGGACACCAACGCCGCGACCGCGCGTCCTGTTGAGCTGACCGCATTCGATTACTTTCAGATTCAGCAGCTCGTTGCCAGATACGCACAGTACATCGACACCTGCTCGAACAACGGCTACGACTACGCGGATCTCTTTGCCGAGGACGGTTTCTTTGCGCCGTTCCAGAATGGTCAGCTCGGACGCAAGGCGCAGGGGCGTGAGGCGCTCGCCCGCGTGTCGGGCGGCGGATCCGACGGCTGTACCGGCGCGGGCTGGATTCGCCAGGGCGTGCATCACCTCTACGTCAACCACATCATCGAACCTGCGCCTGAGGGCGCAAAGGGGCAGGTCAATATGCTGATGATTGGACTCGGCGGAGATAAGAATAAAATTGAACATGACGGTTACTACGAAGATACGTATGTGAAGACACCGGCCGGATGGAAATTCAAGTCCCGCATCCACCATGCGACGTACGATCCGGTTCAGAAGTAGACGGCCTGTCAGCCAGCGGCGTTTGCGCTAGCAGCATGCGTCCATCGAGCCCATCTGAACGAGAGATCGACGCTGACAAAGCGAAGACCCCGGCGAAAGTCTGTAATCCACTCTGCGTTATTAGCTACCGCAGGCCTTCGACAAGATAGAGGTCCGACAGCAGACGTTGGAACAATAGGCGTAGCATTTGCCGTCCGGCGTGATCTGGAGTGTATAACCTGCTTGTACTCCAGCGCGATCGCTCGGCGCAATCTCCTTCCACAACTCGCGCCTGCCATTGTTGATGTCCAACGGGAGATCCGAATCGGAAGTTGATTCTTTTCGGCGACGTAGAGCATCACTCCGGTTGGATCGAATCGCAGTGGGTCGTCGGTTGGCTTCAAAGCCGGAACGCCCTCGGGCTTCCCGCCGTTCAATGGATAACGTGACCAGGCGCCATCTGGACCTCGGCCCAGGACCGACTGAGCATCCACGACCGCCTGCGAACCAATCGCAACACCTTCTTCTGTGATCGGTTGAGGCAGGCCGCCATCCAGATCCTGCAGATAGATCCTTAAGCTGTGTCTGGGTTCGATCCCTTCGAAAACGACATGCCGGCCGTCCGGTGTCCATCCGGCGTTATCATAGATAGCGATTCCACCGGATGATAGAGTTTTAGCTTCGCCGGCGCCCGTTGGAAGCAGCATCAGTTTCTCCGGCAGCGATGGCGTGATCGATAGCGCGAACCGTCCATCGGGCGACAGCACGGATCTCCCTCCCGGGCCCAGCCGGACCGGCGCCAGCGCATCAACATGTCTTAAGTAAGTCGAGTAATCCGGGCCTCCCCCGTCACCATCCTCATGGAATGCGATCGTCCGGCCGTCTGCAGCAATATCGTTCACAATTGAAAGATCGAACCACGAGAGGTTTCTCTCCAGAGACTCTCCGGGAAAGGAACCAAGGATCTCGAACCGCCAACTCTCGCTGGCCAGCAAAACCTTTCCGTCGTGAATATCGAGTAGATGTTGGTGCCGGGCGTCTGCATGATGATCCGCTGCGACCCCTCGGCGTAACCGCCCGAAGCGCTCTGGCGGCTGCCTTCTCGCTGGCGGTGAACCAGATCTCCCGACCGTCCGAAGACCATGCGAGACCCTGAACGGACGCCCACTCTCCGGTCAAAACCGTTTTCTTTCCCAGCGCATCAATCATGCCCACAAGGCCGCGGTCATCCCTCGGCACAGGATGTTCGATGAATGCCAGCATTTTGCCGGAAGGCGCGATGCGCACGTCCTGAAATTCACCGGAGGTCTCTGCCAGCACTTTTCCAACTGGAAACTCTATCCGTCTTCCGAGGTCACGAATGACGGCAAGGCCGGAGCCATCGCCAGACCAGTCGGCATCGGAAACACCATTTAGTATTTCTCGCGCCGTTGAGCCATCGAGCGGGGCTGTAGCCAGAGTTAGCGTCCGGCTACCCATCGAAAAATCGCGCGTCAGGCGAAGGCCTAGAGCCAATTCCGCTTTAGAAGACAACCCAAGGAGTATCGAATCCGGATATCCGAGGGCCCGGGATTCCGGATTCCGGCCCGGGTTGAGAAAACTTGCGACGGCAAACCATCCCAGGCTGCCGAGTAAACAACGGAATCCCCACCCGGCGCCAGACGCGCCGACGAGATTGTTCCGCGGCGGAAGGTCAGCCGTTGAAACGTAGGCGATGCGGGATTCAGACCGCGGCCGTATGCATAGAAGCCCCATCCCGCAGCCAGCACAACCAGCAACAGGAATGCGGTTCCGATAATTGAGGTTCGGCATCGCCGCAGTGGCTCTATCCGTTGCGAATGCCGGCTCGAAACGCCCGTCACTGCTTCCAGATGGAACGCAAGGTCCTGCGCCGATTGATACCGTCGTCCGGGATTCTTTTCGAGGCAGTGTCGAACAAGGTTCTGAACAGGGGGACTGATTTGAAGCGACTCCTCGAGATCTGCAGGATCGTTCTTCGAAATGATGTGCATCGTCTCGACCGCGGTTTCGCCCTGGAATGGACGCGTGCCGGTAAGCATTTCGTAGACAACGACGCCGATACTGAAGATGTCCGAGCGGGCATCGGCAGATTCTCCGCGCACCTGCTCCGGAGACATATAGCCGACAGTGCCCAGAATAATGCCCGGACCGGTCCCGATCGTCGGCGAATCGCCTGAGTGCAGAACGTTCGGGTACGAGCTTGGCCAATCCAAAGTCGAGAATCTTAAGCCGCGGTCGCCGGTCACAAAGATGTTCTCCGGCTTGAGGTCGCGGTGAACGATTCCCTTTCCATGCGCGGCTGCGATGCCGTTCGCGATTTGCGCAGCGTAATTCAGCGCCTTCCGTACAGGCATCGGACCAGACCGAAGCTCGTCCCGCAAGGTATGTCCCTCGAGCAGTTCCGTCACGAGATACGGCGCATTTTCGTGAACGCCGATCTCATACACGGTCACGATGTTCGGGTCATTCAGGCTGCTGGCAGCCCGGGCCTCCTGCTCGAAACGCCGCAGCCGTTCCGTGTCCTTGCCGAATTCCGGGGAAAGCACTTTCAGCGCAACGTCGCGGCCGAGGCCGGTGTCGACCGCGCGGTACACGACTCGTTGCCTCCCGCGCCGATCTGTTCGACGACCTGAAACCGTCCGATGTGTGTTCCACGCTCGAGTCCCATTACGATGGCACCGAGAATAGTCGAAACGGCAGGGGGCCGCAAGTACGCGGCTTCTGAGTGTCGTTAGCACTCCTCACGCTCCGGGGCTGTTTTCCAAATACCTGCTCATTCCCGGGTGAAACCGATTCTTAATCGCGGTGATCCTGTGCACGGCCCTTCCATTGACCACCGTGGCCCCGGTAGAAGTTCCAGGCGGATTGGAGCGTTGCCCAGAGATAGAAGCAGGCGCTTGCTGGTAAGGCCAACGACCATATTGGTAACAGTCCGTAGTAAAGAACCATCGACACGTACGAAGCCAGCATCAATACGATTGCTGCGCTTGCCAGAGCCGTTGCAGCCGGCGATCCCGAGAGGAGCAACGCGACAGGCGACACGAACGTCAACAGCAATCCGACGGCAGTCCCGATCAAAAGCGGCGTTGAGTGTTTAAGCTGATTGAACGCCGTGCGTTCGATCATTCTTCGGATTTCGCGGACGCTTTTGTAGGGACGAAGGCTGGAGCTTACGTCGGCGAGTCCAAGCCAGACGCGGCCGCCGCTGCCCTTGATCGCTTTGGCGAGCGCGCAGTCGTCAATGATCTCACTGCGGATCGATTCGACTCCTCCGGCGCCTGCGAGCGCATCCGCGGGCGCACCAACATGCAGCCTCCTGCGGCGCCGGCAGTCCGGGCTTGTGGGTTGGCGATCCACCGCGGCGGATAAAGCAGGAAGAAGAAGTAGACGAATGCGGGAATCATCATCTTCTCCGGGAGGGTGCGGCAGTGGAGGCGGACCATAAGCGAGGTCAACGCCAACTGTTCGAGCTCGGCTTTCGCCACCAGCGTCGAGAGCGGGAGCGGGCCGTGCTCGATGTCGGCGTCGGTAAGCAGCAGATAATCGGGCGAGAACGCCTGCGCTTTCTTCAGTCCCTGCGAAACTGCCCAGAGTTTTCCGGTCCAGCCTTCAGGCAGCGGCATTCCGGTGATGACGGTCAGCGCATCGCGCCGGCCAATGACCTCGGCGGCGCGTGCCGCTACCGTGGCTGTCCCGTCTTCACTGTGGTCGTCGACGATGATGACATGCAAAGTTCCATTGAATTTCTGCCTGAGCAATGCCGTCACGGTGCGCGCGATGGTGTCGGCCTCGTTCCGCGCGGGGATAACGGCGCAGACCTGGACCGGGCGATGCTCACCCTCGCAGGCTGGAAGAAGATGCCTTCGGACGCTCCAGAATCCGCCGCGCGCGAAGACGATCGCAAGCCAGATCAGGAGGGCGACGAGTCCGCCGATGACCGGGAGTATGAGCACAGCGCAGTTATACGATATATCAACCCACTCCTGGCCGGTTCTCTGGCCAGACGACAGCTTACCAACCTCCTCCACCTCCGCCACCCGACGATCCGCCGCTGGAACTGCCGCCGCCGGCACTGCTCGAATCCGGTGCGGCAACACCGGCGGCCATCCCTGCCGCTGCTGCCGCCCACATTCCAGTGGCTCCAGCGCCGCCCGACAATCCTCCGCCTCCGCTCCAACCTGTGGCTGCGGATGCTTCACTTGAGGAAATGGCAGTCGCACTCGATGTTGAAGAATCTGTTGTCGCCACCTCCGACGCATTGTGACTCGACCAGTAGTCGACTTGTCGGCCCAGCCCGAACGCGATCAGCCATGGATACCAGCTGTCGCGCAGGTTCGGCTGAGGGTTTTCAAGCTCTTTCATAAAAAAACGGCGACCGGCCGCCAGGCGCTTGCGGAACGCAATGGCGCCGGCGGTTTGGCGCGACTTCATGGCGCTGATCGACGAATTCGACAGCCACAGTGCCCACGCCGCGATGCCGGCAATTGCGGTCCATGGCAGTTCGAACGGACCGGTTCCAGCAACGAACCAGATAAACGCTGCAGCAGCAAAGCTGATACAGAAAGCGGGGATCATCAGCAGTGCCGCTGCCTGCATACCCCAATCGATGCGCGACCTGAACAGCCAACCGGGAATTCGCAGCAATGCGGCGAAAATCGCCAGCGCGAATGTGCCGCCAATTATGCCGGCGATATAGACGGGGTCCGACACTGCGGCCGAAATGAGCAATCCAAGCCCTGAGACGAACAGCACTATCCCGGGCAGATGTCCCACAGCATTGCCCGGAGGTAGTACTCGCTTAACCTGTTTATCGAGTTCCGGCCGGATCACTGCGGCTGGATTGAAACCTCTGTCCTTATAATGCCGCTGGACCTCTTTCGTGCTCGTTACTATGGCGTCATTGAAGAAAAGGCCGTCGATCAGCGCCCGTTCGTAACCGTCCAGCTTGTGGCGGTCCACTTTCAAGCGAAGTGTCATCGAATGCTTGCCGTCAACTTCGCTTTCGAGCTTGCCCTCTGCAGTCATTCGCGCGATCAGCGCTACAACTTCAGGAGCACCGACGCGGCCGTCCCAGGCTGCGCCTACCACTTCTGCCGGATACGCGACGATGTTTTCTTCGATCCAGGCCGTGTCGATCATTGCTGTGTGGATCTCTGCAAATCGGCCCAGGCGTCGTTCGCGGAACAAAAACCTCAAAACGATGAGCGCGAAAACCATGATGATGGCCGCCGTGACCATCAGGATCACGGGGGAACGACTGCTGTCGATCGCTACAGGCGAGACTGTGCCCGCGTTGCGCAATGGAATAGTCAGTACGAAGCTCGTTCCTGGAGCGAGCGGTCCGGCATTGTAGTGTGTCTGCAGTTCGCCAATCGGCTTCCAGACAGGATCAAGCTCCAGGTTCAGTGAAAAACGCAAAATCGCGCCGGCACGATTCGGAAATGCGAAATCATGATCCAGGCGATATTGGGAATCTTCCTTCAACAGAACGCCGGATAGCTTGTAGTGCAGAACATAGATCAGCCGTGTGTTCGCAAAGGGCGGGTCGGAGGGCAGACGACTTCGCCAACGCAGAGTCTGTCGGCCCGCCCAGCTGTATTCGTCGACCGCATTCGGTCTGATGCTCTGCCGAAGCGGCTCCGCCCTGCCCGTGCTCTCTTCGATGTGTTCCAGACTGATAAATTCGAGCTTCTGCCGGGGCCTGACGTTGAACACGCGCTCGCCGCCGTTCCAGTCGCCGGTAAATACCATCGCGTGTCGTTCTGTGACATCCAGCACGCCGTTGGCGGCAAGCCGGGCATCGACGTCCAGAGAGTCCCAGTGCAGTTCTCGCTGTGCCGATTGTGCATCTCCTGCAACCCAAAACAGCACCATGCAGACGGTCAAGAACAGCAGACGAGCGTTCGATGAAGGTGGCTTCATTTCTTCCTTAAAGTATCATCACTCGCGCTCTGGCAATCTTGCGTATCCGCAAGCAACAAAAGACCTACGTTGCCGATCAGGCAAAAAAGTAGTGAGACCGCTGACAGGTCTGCTTTTGCAAGACGTTGTTGCGCCCTTTTGCCGGTCTGACGCTGTTGAATAAGGTGCCAAGAGTGATCGGCGCCATTTGTTCATGACCGAGGGACAAAAGCGGCAATCCCCAGGCCGGTAGCGTTTTTTAAAATGTCCTCAGGCTGTCCTGTTCGCCACGGATGGCGTCCGCGAGCGACCTCCACGAGATTCTGACCCTGCCCTGGTTTGACGTACATCAAATAACTGTTAACGTTTGCTGATGAACGGAGAACGAAATGGGCCAGAGAGAGTTGGTAGGTAATCGACAGTACACGGATGAGTTCAAGGTCGAAGCGGTTCGATTGAGTGAATCGCTGGGGATGACGGATGCGGCCAAACGATGGGCGCGAAGACCTCTGGGCCGGATAACATACCGAACAAATGTGCGCGCAATACGATTGCTGCCAAAATGGGCACACGTATCGCCCGGCCTCTTTTACTTCGGAATCGTTGGCGGGGGCGGCATGATTATTGTTTGACGCTCTGGTTGTTGTTCTCGAGTATCCACTCCGTTTTCTATCGACATCTTATCTTTGGCGAGTTCCCCTCTCCTTACTGGGCGATCCTCATTCTCCAGAATGATCTGGCTATGTGAGGGGACAAGGAGCACCAGACTCAAATTGGCAGCTGAGGATCCTAGATCGTCAATATCGACCTGCCCATCTTTGATATGCA
This sequence comes from uncultured Acidobacteriota bacterium, assembly GCA_963738025.1. GTDB lineage: Bacteria > Acidobacteriota > Terriglobia > 20CM-2-55-15 > 20CM-2-55-15 > 20CM-2-55-15. The sequence goes on from CAVTWA010000040.1 coordinate 13,839, forward strand.
CTGTCGTCGCATCGAAGCGCTGAACCCGGATGGGCGGTGTTCCACCCACTACGGGATGTATCGTCGAAACCGCAATCGAGGGCGGTGTCCTGGCATAGGCGAGGAGCATCCACACGTCGGGCATCGTGCCGTGCACAACGATCCGTAGCGTGTGATCTTTCGTCGCGATCGGTTGGTAGATGGGCATTTGAACCTGTTGCATGGTAGTCCTCGGCAATTGTTGTACAAACATCATGCAAAGCAGAATGTGTAGTATCACTCCAGACCTCGACGTTTTAATGGGCTCTGATGAAAACGAGGGAGATTTTATCACTCCTGCTATTAAGCCGCTTGCGTTGACAAAACTTTACGAGTTGGCTTGCCCGGACTCAAATTCTGCGGACAGACACCTAATTCCTGGGCTGCAGGATCCCCGTTTTTCCAGATCTCCCCGGAGTACAGTTCGCGGGGGCAGCATAAGATTACGGCTGCTCAACTTCGCGAAAACTTGCAACTCGAGTGAAAGACCGGAATCAATCCGATCGCGCTCCGATTGATGAAACGCGCATCCAAGACTTCTGCGCCTATCGGGGTTGTCTTTTGATTTAAGATGGGCGGCGTGAAATTGACCATCACGGCATTCCAAGTCGATTTCGGGGACGGCCCGAAGGAATACCTGACTTGCTTGGACATCGAGAGGCTGAACAAAGGGCGGGGGATTCCGGTGGAAGCGCTTATCGGCGTGGTGCTGCAGCCTCGCGAGAATCCGGGTGATCCGATCACGCCGGACAATTTCCGGTCGAACCACAGCGTTTATCAACCTCCTGCAAGGGCTCATGGTCGAGCACGGCGAATGGATGGACGACATGAGAATCAACGCCGATGCTTTGGGCAACGGCGTTCTCTACGTTATCGACGAACGGTCGCCGAAGCCCGTCAAAGGGCAGGAATGGATCGTGCGCAGCGACGATCTTATCGGCGAGTTCGACGTCAAGGACGGAGAAATCGTATCGGGCTCTTATCGCCGCAACCCCGACTTCGCCCTGGTAAATGAAGAAGGCCTTTTTCAGCTTACGGACGGCATCGCGAAAACCGTAATGGTCGCCATCGAAAATCTGCCCGATCCCGACGAATCCCACCCCTTCGTGGCATTTCGCGCGACATCAACTAGATCGCCCAGAAAGCGCGCCGTTTTGC
>CAVTWA010000041.1:0-22247 GCA_963738025.1 uncultured Acidobacteriota bacterium
AGGGATGTTCTCCACCAATAAGTTGAGCTTCGAGTCGGGACGTCGTTTTATAGTCCCTTTATATTGGTTGGGCGGGTCGCTGGTTCAGGACATTGCATCCTTATTAATATAAGGATGCAACGTCTGAAAGCCCTTACTGCAGTACCAGTGCTCTAAAAGTCCTTAGGAAGGAAGCCTTTACGTTGGCGTCCAGGCACTCCCTATAATTCCTGGTCGAATTGGTGAAAAATTGACAAACGACTCCGGCGCCCGTCTTCGGGAATGGAATTTACAGGTCCGGTGTTGTAGTCCTGCGGGACAGCCTACTTCGCCTGGTTCTGGGCCGGAAAGTAAGTATTGATACGGTCGTTAAGCGTGAATCCCATCCCCAGTCCCGGATATTGTTTCAATACGTTCTCAGCATGTCAGCGGCGTATTTGGACTTGCTGACATTGGCATCCCAGTCGGCCATGTACTTCTATGAAGTGACGGCGGAGGTGTCATGCTTCGCCCCTGGTCCTCGTCGCCCGGATAATGATTTCCGGCTTCAAGGCCATAATCTGGTCGTCGTCTTGTTCCAGTTCGCGAGCTTTATCGCGCGTTACACCGAAGCAGACATGGTCGAAGACGATGTCTCCCGTACCACGGCCTTCAAAGACGGAATAAAAACAAAGCTGTTCCCCGCGCCGTCACTGCCGGAACGGGGCCTGTGACCCGGAAATCTTGGCCTTCAAGAGTCGGAAAGGCTGTGGTCGACTCCTCGGGCAGCACGGATCGGGCCCGGATATTGTTGCCGTACGGGGAACCAGAACTCTGGCGGGCCGGCCAGCCCGTCTTGCCGCGTTGACGGTCGCAGGCAATGCCAGGATCTTCGCCTGAGGAAAGGCTTGCTTCAATACGGCAAGTCCGAACAGGTGATCCGGATGAGGGTGCGTTATGTAAATGGCCGCAAGGTTTTTCTTCGATTCCAGGATCTCCGCCGCGAGCCGATGCGCTTCGCTCAGCGAAAATTGCGGATCAATTAACAGCATGTCCTTTTCGCCGGAAATCATTGTCGAGTTCACGTCGTATCCATTGACTCCGCGCCCTGTGTGAACGGTCAACTGGAGTTTGCTCTGGGCGCCGGCAACTGCCACCAGCGTCAGGATGAGGACGGCGGAGAGAAAGGCATGCATACGAATCATGAAGAACCTCCTGTGCTTTAACGCGTAGACAATATGAATATCCCCGCGATGAATCAAATACTTTTCACTAAGACTTGTCGCGTATTACGTGACCCCTGGCATCCAGCCAGATGACGGCCACCCGCACCTCCTGGACTTCGGTTGCATACTATACTGCTTTTGCACCATGCGCCCCACTATGTCACGCCGGAGCTTTCTTGCCGCCGCTGCGGCCGCCGTTATGAGTCCTGCCGCGGGCGCGCCTTCACTCAAAGACGCGTGCAGGGGCGCCTTTCTGATCGGCACCGCGCTGGATTTCCGCATGCCAGACGAATTCAACGCAGCGGAACTGGACCTGATCAGATCTCAATTCAATGTGATCACTCCGGAGAATTCGATGAAACCCGGTCCGGTGCACCCGCAAGAAAACTCGTGGAACTGGGAACGGCCCGAAACCCTTGTGAAGTTCTGCCAGGAAAATGGCATCAAGACTATCGGGCACTGTCTCGTCTGGCATCAGCAGACGAATCCGTGGTTCTTCCAGGAAGCGAATCGCGCCCTGGCACTCGCGCGATTAAAGGACCACATCCAAACGCTTGTCGGCCATTTCAAAGGCACGATTTCCGGTTGGGATGTTGTCAACGAAGCCATCAGCGATACGCCCGGCGGCAACGGCGAGAATCTTCGCACCTCGCAATGGCTGCAGTTGGTGGGACCGGAGTACATTACTCTGGCGTTCAAGTTCGCACGCGAAGCCGATCCCGGCGTGGCGCTGCACTATAACGATTACAACATCGAGAGTGGCGCGAAACACCGGAGCTCATTGCTGCTGCTCAGGCGTCTGATCTCCGATGGAGCACCGGTCACCACCGTCGGAATTCAAGGCCACTGGAGCGTGCCGGACATCAGCGCGCAAAAGCTCGAGCAAATCGAGCAATCGATCGAAGATTACAAGGCGCTTAAGCTCAAAGTGGCGATCACTGAACTCGACCTCACGATGGCCGGAGCCGGAGGCGGCCAGCTCGGCCGCGGTCAACCCGTCGCGGCGGCTCCGCCTTCGCCGGATGCGCTCGCTTCACAGGCAGACGCCTACGCGAAGCTGTTTACGCTTTTTGTGAAACACCGAGATGCCATCGACCGCGTCACGTTCTGGGGCCTCAACGATCGCCGTTCCTGGCGCCGGGGGCAGAGCCCTCTCGTTTTCGACGGCGACAATCAGCCGAAGCCCGCGCTCCACGCCGTCATCGATGCAGTAACGAAGGCTAGAGGTTAAAGCGCTAAGCCACGGATTGAACGGATTAAACGGATTGAATCCGTCGAATCCGTTAAATCCGTGGCTTATCTGGACTTGGCTGTGACGATTCGGGGAAGACTTCGCTTACGAACTGAGCCGCGTGACCGGTATAGGGCAAGGTTTTAGAGCCATAGACCCGGCCGGTTCCTGATTCGTCTGTCAGGTATAAGGTTGCCGTGATGTTAAATTGCTTTGGAGTCGTGGTTATTTCCGGAGTCCAGGCAATACCGGTGTTCACACCAGTGCTTGCCTTGACGGGAGAATACTCCACGGGAAAATAGAAGGTCGCACCGGCTAGATATTTGCGCGCGCGCACCAGTTCAGCGATCTGCCGGATGTGTCCCAGATCGTGCAGCGCCCATTCATTGAGCATCTGCGCCAGGGTGATCGGTCCCACTTTCTTGTGTAATGCCTTGCGCTCGCCAATGCCCGCCGGCAAGCCGCGCAAGGTCTCGATGTTGGTCACGCGCTGGTCTTCGAAATGATCGAAGGCATCTTCGGGATCCATGTTGCGGTACAACTCCAGGTGGAGTTGCGCATCGTCCGGTTCGAATTCGGGGTTATCTTCACTCAGGAAGCGGTCCAGCCGCGACCGGTAGCAATGTCCCTCCGAATGGCTGAGATGCGCGAGCACCTCGCCCACTGAAAACCGGTCGGGCGCCGGCTTCCAGCGAACGTCCACGGCGGAGAGTTCGGCCATCAAGCCGCGCAGGATCGTCGGCGTGGCCTCCAGGAGATCCAGGCAGGGCAGTCCGTTGTCGTCCATGGAATCTATCCTACAATGTTCTCGCCGCAGTGCACGTGGATCGTGTTGCCCGTCAATGCATTGATATGAGCATTCGCCTGCGCTACGATGGCGCCGTACGACATCGGAAACCAACCGGAACGACTTTCCGCAGCCCGGCGCGCTAACCCAAACGCGAAGGGCGAGCAGGAGCACATATGTCGAAACCTTTAGTGCAGGCGGTCTGGGCTGCCGTCCTCGGCGTGGCGCTGGCAGCACTCGGCGGCGTTTTAAGCGGGCAAGTGAAATCCAGCGCGAAGGCAATGACGCTGACGCCGATGGACTACATTGAAATCCGGCAGCTCGTCAACCGGTATCCATTCGCGCTCGACACGGGCAGCAGCAACGGATACGACTACGCCGATTTATTTGCCGCAGACGGCGAGTTCATGCGGCCGTACGCGAAAGGGCGCGAGCAACTTGCGGCGCTCGCGCGCGGCCCGCGGCAAGGGCCGAACAACACCGTGCACTACGTCATGAATCACGTCATCGAGCCGACAGCGGACGGCGCGATCGGCAAGGCGTACCTCATCGAGCTCAATTGGGACATCGCGCCGGCTCAGGCGGCCGGCGGCCGCGGAGCGGGCACGGGTCCGACGAACGGCTGGGACATCGTGGGCCGGAAAGCCGGCGAACTCGCGCGGACCGGCGGACACTATGAAGATGTTTACATCAAGACGCCGGTAGGCTGGCGATTCAAGAAGCGTGATTTCATCCCGTCGACGAGCGGCGCCGATCCCGCGCCGCCGGCGCCGCCGAGCATTCCAGCTGCTGCCGCGCCGATCGACACGAGCGCGCCGCTGAAGCCGGCAGCGAACTTCGTCGCGCCCACGCAGCAATCGTCGCTCACGGCAACGGACTATCTCGAGATCGCGCAGCTGGTCGCCAGCTACGGCCACGCGCTCGACTCGGGCTATGGCAAGGGCGAGAACGGCGAGGCATACGCGGGCCTGTATACCGCTGACGCCTCGTTCGCTGGGGCCACAGGGCACGACCAGCTCGTGAGGCTTGGGCAGATTCAGCCACGCGGTCCGGACTTTGTGCGTCACTACCTGACCAATCACGTGATCGAACCCATGCCCGGCGGCGCTAAAGGCAAGGAGTTTCTCGCCGTCATCGACAACGGTGAGAACGGTAAGGCGAGCTCGCTGTTTCTCGGCGGTCACTACGAAGACACGTACGTGAAGACGCCGGAAGGCTGGCGCATCAAGACGCGGCAGCTTTTTCCGCCTCAGTCGGGGCCGCGGGCGCAGGTTGCAGCGACGCCGTCAGCAGCGTCAAGCGCACAGGTCGCGGGACCGGCCGCCGTCGCTGCACCTCCGGGCTCTCTCCCGGCGGGAGATACCCTCGAGATCCAGCAGCTCATCGCGCGGTCCGCGTACACGCTGGACACTGCCGCCGATCGAGGCGCCGCGTATGCGCAGCTATTTACGACGGACGGAACGTTCGTCACGAAAACAGCCCGCCCGGCCGAAATCAAGGGACGCACCCAGCTCGCCGCATTTGCCGTGGGCGATCTCACACATCGCGGCCCTGCGTTTGTGCGAGAGTATTTGACCAACACCATCATCCACCCGTCACGCGGCGGCGCGACGGGCCGCATCTATGTCGTCTGGATTGAGGTGGGCGAAAACGGCAATCCGGGCGTCATCCAGGGCGGCGGCCATTACGAAGACGAGTACGTCAAAACGCATGACGGTTGGCGAATTGGGAGGCGCACATTCGTGCCGTCAAGACTCGGGCCGCGCGACATCTATGACGTCGATCGCCCGCGGACCGGGAGTTCGCCCGCGCCCCGAGCGCAGGACACCAACGCCGCGACCGCGCGTCCTGTTGAGCTGACCGCATTCGATTACTTTCAGATTCAGCAGCTCGTTGCCAGATACGCACAGTACATCGACACCTGCTCGAACAACGGCTACGACTACGCGGATCTCTTTGCCGAGGACGGTTTCTTTGCGCCGTTCCAGAATGGTCAGCTCGGACGCAAGGCGCAGGGGCGTGAGGCGCTCGCCCGCGTGTCGGGCGGCGGATCCGACGGCTGTACCGGCGCGGGCTGGATTCGCCAGGGCGTGCATCACCTCTACGTCAACCACATCATCGAACCTGCGCCTGAGGGCGCAAAGGGGCAGGTCAATATGCTGATGATTGGACTAGGCGGAGATAAGAATAAAATTGAACATGACGGTTACTACGAAGATACGTATGTGAAGACACCGGCCGGATGGAAATTCAAGTCCCGCATCCACCATGCGACGTACGATCCGGTTCAGAAGTAGACGGCCTGTCAGCCAGCGGCGTTTGCGCTAGCAGCATGCGTCCATCGAGCCCCATCTAAACGAGAGATCGAGGCTGACAAAGCGAAGACCCCGGCGAAAGTCTGTAATCCACTCTGCGTTATTAGCTACCGCAGGCCTTCGACAAGATAGAGGTCCGACAGCAGACGTTGGAACGAATAGGCGTAGTATTTGCCGTCCGGCGTGATCTGGAGTGTATAACCTGCTTGTACTCCAGCGCGATCGCTCGGCGCAATCTCCTTCCACAACTCGCGCCTGCCATTGTTGATGTCCAGACGGAAGATCCGGATCGGAAGTTGATTCTTTTCGGCGACGTAGAGCATCACTCCGGTTGGATCGAATCGCAGTGGGTCGTCGGTTGGCTTCAAAGCCGGAACGCCCTCGGGCTTCCCGCCGTTCAATGGATAACGTGACCAGGCGCCATCTGGACCTCGGCCCAGGACCGACTTAGCATCCACGACTGCCTGCGAACCAATCGCAACACCTTCGTCTGTGATCGGTTGAGGCAGGCCGCCGTCCAGATCCTGCAGATAGATCCTTGAACTGTGTCTGGGTTCGATCCCTTCGAAAACGACATGCCGGCCGTCCGGTGTCCATCCGGCGTTATCATAGATAGCGATTCCACCTGATGATAGAGTTTTAGCTTCGCCGGCGCCCGTTGGAAGCAGCATCAGTTTCTCCGGCAGCGATGGCGTGATCGATAGCGCGAACCGTCCATCGGGCGACAGCACGGATCTCCTCCCGGGCCCAGCCGGACCGGCGCCAGCGCATCAACATGTCTTAAGTAAGTCGAGTAATCCGGGCCTCCCCCGTCACCATCCTCATGGAATGCGATCGTCCGTCCGTCTGCAGCAATATCGTTCACAATTGAAAGATCGAACCACGAGAGGTTTCTCTCCAGAGACTCTCCGGGAAAGGAACCAAGGATCTCGAACCGCCAACTCTCGCTGGCCAGCAGAACCTTTCCGTCGTGAATATCGAGTAGATGTTGCGTGCCGGGCGTCTGCATGATGATCCGCTGCGACCCCTCGGGCGTAACCGCCCGAAGCGCTCTGGCGGCTGCCTTCTCGCTGGCGGTGAACCAGATCTCCCGACCGTCCGAAGACCATGCGAGACCCTGAACGGACGCCCACTCTCCGGTCAAAACCGTTTTCTTTCCCAGCGCGTCAATCATGCCCACAAGGCCGCGGTCATCCCTCGGCACAGGATGTTCGATGAATGCCAGCATTTTGCCGGAAGGCGCGATGCGCACGTCCTGAAATTCACCGGAGGTCTCTGCCAGCACTTTTCCAACTGGAAACTCTATCCGTCTTCCGAGGTCACGAATGACGGCAAGGGCGGAGCCATCGCCAGACCAGTCGGCATCGGAAACACCATTTAGTATTTCTCGCGCCGTTGAGCCATCGAGCGGGGCTGTAGCCAGAGTTAGCGTCCGGCTACCCATCGAAAAATCGCGCGTCAGGCGAAGGCCTAGAGCCAATTCCGCTTTAGAAGACAACGCAAGGAGTATCGAATCCGGATATCCGAGGGCCCGGGATTCCGGATTGCCGGCCCGGGTTGAGAAAACTTGCGACGGCAAACCATCCCAGGCTGCCGAGTAAACAACGGAATCCCCACCCGGCGCCAGACGCGCCGACGAGATTGTTCCGCGGCGGAAGGTCAGCCGTTGAAACGTAGGCGATGCGGGATTCGGACGGCGGCCGTATGCATAGAAGCCCCATCCGGCAGCCAGCACAACCAGCAACAGGAATGCGGTTCCGATAATTGAGGTTCGGCTTCGCCGCAGTGGTTCTATCCGTTGCGAATGCCGGCTCGAAACGCCCGTCACTGCTTCCAGATGGAACGCAAGGTCCTGCGCCGATTGATACCGTCGTCCGGGATTCTTTTCGAGGCAGTGTCGAACAAGGTTCTCAACAGGGGGACTGATTTGAAGCGACTCCTCGAGATCTGCAGGATCGTTCTTCAAAATGATGTGCATCGTCTCGACCGCGGTTTCGCCCTGGAATGGACGCGTGCCGGTGAGCATTTCGTAGACAACGACGCCGATACTGAAGATGTCCGAGCGGGCATCGGCAGATTCTCCGCGCACCTGCTCCGGAGACATATAGCCGACAGTGCCCAGAATAATGCCCGGACCGGTCCCGATCGTCGGCGAATCGCTGAGTGCAGAACGTTCGGGTACGAGCTTGGCCAATCCAAAGTCGAGAATCTTCAAGCCGCGGTCGACGGTCACAAAGATGTTCTCCGGCTTGAGGTCGCGGTGAACGATTCCCTTTCCATGCGCGGCTGCGATGCCGTTCGCGATTTGCGCAGCGTAATTCAGCGCCTTCCGTACAGGCATCGGACCAGACCGAAGCTCGTCCCGCAAGGTATGTCCCTCGAGCAGTTCCGTCACGAGATACGGCGCATTTTCGTGAACGCCGATCTCATACACGGTCACGATGTTCGGGTGATTCAGGCTGCTGGCAGCCCGGGCCTCCTGCTCAAAACGCCGCAGCCGTTCCGTGTCCTTCCCGAATTCCGGGGAAAGCACTTTCAGCGCAACATCGCGGCCGAGGCCGGTGTCGACCGCGCGGTACACGACTCCGTTGCCTCCCGCGCCGATCTGTTCGACGACCTGAAACCGTCCGATGTGTGTTCCACGCTCGAGTCCCATTACGATGGCACCGAGAATAGTCGAAACGGCAGGGGGCCGCAAGTACGCGGCTTCTGAGTGTCGTTAGCACTCCTCACGCTCCGGGGCTGTTTTCCAAATACCTGCTCATTCCCGGGTGAAACCGATTCTTAATCGCGGTGATCCTGTGCACGGCCCTTCCATTGACCACCGTGGCCCCGGTAGAAGTTCCATGCGGATTGGAGCGTTGCCCAGAGATAGAAGCAGGCGCTTGCTGGTAAGGCCAACGACCATATTGGTAACAGTCCGTAGTGGAGAACCATGGACACGTACGAAGCCAGCATCAATACGATTGCTGCGCTTGCCAGAGCCGTTGCAGCCGGCGATCCCGAGAGGAGCAACGCGACAGGCAACACGAACGTCAACAGCAATCCGACGGCAGTCCCGATCAAAAGCGGCGTTGAGTGTTTAAGCTGATTGAACGCCGTGCGTTCGATCATTCTTCGGATTTCGCGGACGCTTTTGTAGGGACGAAGGCTGGAGCTTACGTCGGCGAGTCCAAGCCAGACGCGGCCGCCGCTGCCCTTGATCGCTTTGGCGAGCGCGCAGTCGTCAATGATCTCACTGCGGATCGATTCGACTCCTCCGGCGCCGGCGAGCGCATCGGGGCGCACCAACATGCAGCCTCCTGCGGCGCCGGCAGTCCGGGCTTGTGGGTTGGCGATCCACCGCGGCGGATAAAGCAGGAAGAAGAAGTAGACGAATGCGGGAATCATCATCTTCTCCGGGAGGGTGCGGCAGTGGAGGCGGACCATAAGCGAGGTCAACGCCAACTGTTCGAACTCGGCCTTCGCCACCAGCGTCGAGAGCGTGAGCGGGCCGTGCTCGATGTCGGCGTCGGTGAGCAGCAGATAATCGGGCGAGAACGCCTGCGCTTTCTTCAGTCCCTGCGAAACTGCCCAGAGTTTTCCGGTCCAGCCTTCAGGCAGCGGCATTCCGGTGATGATGGTCAGCGCATCGCGCCGGCCAATGACCTCGGCGGCGCGTGCCGCTACCGTGGCTGTCCCGTCTTCACTGTGGTCGTCGACGATGATGACATGCAAAGTTCCATTGAATTTCTGCCTGAGCAATGCCGTCACGGTGCGCGCGATGGTGTCGGCCTCGTTCCGCGCGGGGATAACGGCGCAGACCTGGACCGGGCGATGCTCACCCTCGCAGGCTGGAAGAAGATGCCTTCGGACGCTCCAGAATCCGCCGCGCGCGAAGACGATCGCAAGCCAGATCAGGAGGGCGACGAGTCCGCCGATGACCGGGAGTATGAGCACAGCGTAGTTATACGATATATCAAGCCGCTCCTGGCCGGTTCTCTGGTCAACGACAGCTAAGGACAATCAAGTGCGATCCGCCGGATTGAACGGATTTAACGGATGGGCGCATTAAACAGTCTGTGAATGCGCCCATCCGTTAAATCCGTTCAATCCGTGCTTATCAGTCCTTGGCAAAGATTCGTGAGTGCGGGCTAATCGTTACGCTGCGCGCTCCATTGGAGTTGATTCGTTGCGCCTCCCGCACCGTTGCGGCCTCGACTACGGCCTCCGGAGGGATAACCTGTCCCAGGGAACCCTCCGCCGGGATATCCTCCGGAGTTTCCAGAGCTGCTGTTGGAGGGCATGGTGGCTGTACCTTGCATGCCGTCGTTCTGAATCGCGCCGGAGAACTGTATCTGCATGCCGTTGCTTCCGTATTGCGACTGCGTGGAGAAGTTGACGTAATTTCCATTCAGGGATCCGCGAATCGGAAGCGTCCCGATCCGCGCGGATTGCTGATAGTACCTTGTAGATTGCTGCCGTCCTGTCGCAGGGAAAGCTGCAATGTCAGGTTCTGGGATCCATTCGTTGTCACGGTCCAGCTTCCTGTGAGGTCGTTGTTATTCGACGACGAGGTTTGTGACGAATCCCGGGAAGACGACCGTTCGGCAGGAGGTGCGAGTTTCATGGGACCATCGGAATTCGCATTGTTGGTTGCACTCGCCACTCTGGTGGCGGGCGGCGGCTCGACGGTGACGTCGAGTGGATTTTCCAATTTAAACAACATCTGAGTTTCGGAAGCGATCTGGATCTGTTCCCCCTTGCTGATCACGGCACCGCCACCGCCGCCAGCACCTGCACCGATTACCGCACCTTTGGTACCGCCCAGGATACCGCCGAGGACACCTCCGACCGCTGCACCGAGGCCGACATTGCGTGCAGCCTTCTTGCCTTCGGAGGAACCCGTCTGAGTATAGTCATTGCTGACTACAGGGTAAGACTGTTTGCCGATAAACAGCCGGTCCAGTTGAACCTTCAATTCGCTGGTGCCACTCAGCTTTCCCGCGGACTGAACCTCGATCACCTTCACGAAGACGTCGGACCTTCTTGGAATGATCGTCTGATTGTCCATAACGATGGGTTTATCCAAGGATGCGCGAAATGTTTGATTCGGATGGCTTCGTTCGGTGTCGATCGAATCGATCATTCGAATGTAAACCTCGGTCCCTGCCGGAATCGTTACTTGTTTTGCGGTTGGCTTCGGTGGAGGGATCGGAGCCGGTATCGGGTCGACCTGGAGAGCTGGAAGCACGATCGAACGAGTGGCTGGGGCACTCGTTACCGCTTGCGGAGGCGTTACCGGCGGCGACGCGACTGCGACGTCCGATGGGGGCGGAACCTGTGGCCGTGGGATCAGCGCGCGCGAGGTTTGTTGAACCCGCTTCTTTTTCGTCTCTTCAGTCGCCGGTTTTTTCGGTTCGGCCGAAACCGCTGCCACATCGCTCTTGTTGGAGACTTCAGCCGTTGCCGGCTTCGACGAATCGTCGCTGACCAGATCATCCCCGGGCTTGGAACATGAAAAAGTTATAAGTGTGACAAGAAGGGCAAGTCCTTGAAACAGGTTCCGTCGGTTGAGGCCCATAATCGATCCTCCTTCTCTAATAAGGAAGAGACTGTCAAAGAGCAAATACGTTGGCTAATTCAGGCGCTCTTTGCTTTTCTTTACAATGTGGCTAGCGCGGTAAAAGAGGTCTGCAGTCGCGGTCTATGACCAGAGGTGTCCAAGATAGCCAAGCCATTCCCCGCCTTAGTAAGGCGGGGAATGCCCTCGCATGGCGAGGGCTGGGGCGGCGCGGAGCGTGAGCCCGATAGGGCGAAACCTCAAAACACTGTTCAAAGTCGAACAGTACGGGTTAATAAACGAGCGCTTCGCGAGCATCCATAAGGTGGCTTCGCCGCTTTGAACAGACCACCCCGCCGCTTCGCGGCTGCCCCTCCTTACTAAGGGCAATAATATACTTGCCGCAGTAACTGCGTGGATCGGTTGTCCGATATCCGTTGACTGTTGTACGACGATAAATGGACTTGTTACGACGATAAATAGGTAATCCGGCCATCTATTAGCGCAACAAGTGCATTTATCGTCGTACAACAGTCAACGGATATCGGACAGCGAACCCGCTCACTGCGCCAAATACATTGACGCCCTTACTAAGGAGGGGAATGTTATGAACCTAGACCTTACTGTCATTAGAATCGTTACAATCCATAACAGACGTGGATCTCTGCTTCTTGCATGAATTTATCTTGGACAAGTCGCGGTTTATGACCGTTCTGCAGCAGATTCGCTATTCAGTTATGGTGAAACACCTTGTGGTTGATATCCGGCCAGAACTCCACAAAGATCGCTCCAAGAGCTCCCTCTGCGGTCACCGTGGCGGCTCGTTCGAAGGTCAATGCCACGCCCCGGTCTGTCGCGGGGTAGTAGAAGTTTGAAAGCCCACCGGCAGCAAGGTTTCCCAATACGTTCGAATAATTGGGCCCCCATGTTCCATTGTCGTTTTTAGTCCAGAAAGTTGAGGCAACCGCGTGCAGAGCCCGTTGTTTGACCGTGCCCTCGCCTTTCCGGAAATAGCGTGGGTCCTGGTGGAGCAATGAAGGAAAGACAGCATTTCCCAATATTGCTCCGGAAAACTGGTCTGTGTAAGCTGCGCCGAAACGCTTGGCGTAACCTTGCCCGCCCAGGCCGTAACCCGGAAAGTCCTTTTGCCACTGGCTCAAGCCGGCATCTAACGCGGCAGCCACGAATTCAAACGGATCGATTGCACTATGCAAAGACAATTGAAACTTCTGGCCCGCAGAGAGCGGGGCGGCGTTCTGAACGTTAGTCGTATTGAAATTGGGGACGATTCCCAGGATTCGTTGGTGCTCTTCTTCCTTCAATTCCTCTTTCGCTTTTTCGTGCTGCGAAAGCTCGGGGTTGACACGATTATCCGTAGCCGGCGACGACTCAGGGCTCGTATCTGGCGTGGCTGGGACATCCTGCGCATGCAAAAAAGATGTCGAAGTCAAAAGAACGAACGCGATGATCCACTTTCCCAAGGTCCACTTCCTTGCACTCGCTAAGGTGCACGAGTACTTCTCTACGTAGATGCAATTTCACAACCTTGGTTTATCTTTTTTACGTTTATTTACAGAAGTCTCGCCACGCAGTAATGACGAATTCCGGCGAGACTCAGTTTTATCGATATTTTATGCAGCACTACCCAGGAGGCAATGGAGGGACAGTAGCGCCCCTTGTGCTAAGGTGCTTCTTCATGGAACAGCAAGAGGCCGCGCGCTACGGACGCATCTCTCAATTGCTGCACTGGGTCACGGCAGTGATGGTCGTCTATGCGTTCAGCAACGGACTGGGGGGATCGGAGGCGCGCGTCTACTTGCCGTCGCACGATTTCCAGCGGAATCTCCACGAGACAGTGGGGTTATGTGTGCTCGCGTTGGTTACGATCCGTTTGCTGTGGAAGACAGTGGAGGCACGGCCGGAGCCGGTGGAAACCGCTCCATGGATGCACACGACGCGAACTGCGGTAGAGGTAGCGCTCTATGTCCTGCTGTTCGCGGTTCCGCTCACGGCCGTTTGCGGGACCTGGCTCGAAGGGCATCGGTTGACCCTGCTTGGCGGATGGTCGATTCCGGTTTTGCCAATAGTTTCGCACGACACTGGCGTGACGGTGTCGCGTCTTCACACCTGGCTGGGAGATGCGATTATATGGCTCGGGGTGTTCCACGCACTCGCCGCGCTCTACCATCACTTCATCCAAAAAGACACAGCCCTTATCTCGATGCTTCCTGCCTGGCTCCCTGTTCGTCAACTTTCTGCGAAGCGCCAAAGAACAAGTTAAGGCGTCGTCTTATCCTGTGGGGCAAAGCGGATTTCCACAGGCGTATTCTTCGGAAAGCTTATTTCCTGTCCCCGGCCGATGATGTTCGAGTATGCCAACCGTCCCGCTCCGTAAAACCCCAGAATGCTCGAGACGGGTTGAGACAGGCGCCCCAGCGCGACGCCGACCAATCCCAAACCAATTCCACCGGCCAGCATACGGGGACCGAAGTGATTGCCGGTGGAGCCTGGAATTTTTCCAGCTTTGAATGCGGCATCATCGCTATCGTTGTCCGGTTCCACATCTTTGCCTTCCGTGCTGCGCATAGCCAACACCGCCGCGATTGCCGGCGCAATGAAGCGTTTCTTGGAATCCGCGACGGTCGCGCCGCCTTCCTCGTCCAGGCGGACATTTCCTGCAGCATCGCTGACACCAACGCTCTCCAGGCGCCCTTCAACCTGTTGTGTGGATGGAGCAGCAGCTTCGCTCGAAGCTGGCGCATCGATCCGGGTAAACATGAATGCCAGTTTTCCACTCCGATGCCAGTGTCGCGCCGGCCGAGCCTGCACGACGGTTCCGACAAGCCGGCTGCCTTCGGGGAAAATAAGATGGTTGTCCGCGGAGAACACCGGCCTCGAAAGACTGGCCTCCACTGCCATTTCATGTTGTGCGGTCTGAGAATCTAACGCCGTCATCAGCACCGCATTGACGACATCGCCCGCCAGAGACAGCGAGCCGGCGGGATTCCATTCGGAGGGCTGGAGCTGCGCGGTACCGAAATCGAGCGGCTTTTTGAGCGTTGCTGTGAAGCGAGTGCCTGCAGGCATAGACTCCGGATGATACGGGAGCATGGACCAGAGCTTTTCTTTCAACTTGTCCATCTTGCCTGGCCCTTTTATCGCGTCAATCACCGCGCGCTTTCTGGCTTCGATCTGTTGACGCGCGAGCTCCTTGGCGGTTTGCACTCGGGTCTTTGGCGGAGCTTGCTTATCCGTGAAACGAACGACGTTCTCCGTCCCTGGAGTTACATCCGTGTCGATCGCCAGATCCGCGCCGTCTTTCAAGAGGACGCGATCGAACTCGATCCTCGGTTGCCGAAGCGGAGTGAAATTGCCGCTCATCAGAGAAAACGCGCGTGTCCACCGGGAAGGCCGGTCGAATCCAATTATCTTGCCGGTAACTTCGGTGCCCGACGGCATCACTTCACGGTCGAATGCGAAAACGGGTTCTGTGATGCGCGCGCGCACGGGTTCGCTCAACTTGAACCGCAGTTTCTTCGTCATGATTAAAGCCATGGGCCGACCGGAATCGACGGTCAACCGTACCGTGGGCGGTTCGGATGGAGCTTGAGCTCCCGCAACGCCTGCGCAGGCCGGGAAGAGGCTGCTGAATAAGAGAACTCTGCCGTAACGCTGGAGTCCTGTTTCTACCCCTCGCCGAAACGAATGTACATAATGTGACGCACAATTAAAGTTCTCACAGTAAACCATGGTTACCCCTTGGGTTTAAGTTCATTGTCGGCACTCGGCGCCAGGTATCCTTTGCGGGCGTGGACACGAAGCGGCTTGCCATCTTTTCCTTTGGCGAACACTTTGACGCTCCGGAAGGCTCCATCGTGAGTTCGGTTTTTCGAGATGTAGCCGATTGTATATTGATCGCGAATTCCACCAGCGATTTTCTGCCAGATGCCCGGCAGCTCATCGAGGCTCCTGGCAAAATATGATTCACCGGCTGTAAGCTTCGCCAGTTCCTGAAGGATCTTCGGATTCTGATCCTTGTCGTCCGGATCATTGATATCGATGGTGTAGATCGTGGCATTCGACTGCTGCGTCAAAGCGAGAACATTACCTTCAGTCGTACCGCTGGCGTTGTCTCCACCGTCGCTGATGATAACCAGTGCTTTCCGCTGTAAAGAACCCGTCTCCAAATGCTTCAGCGCGGCGGCGACGGCATCGTACAACGCCGTCTTGCCCTCGGCTCGTGTATTCGCCAATGCCGTACGTAATTGATTCAAGTCGCTCGTAAACGGGGTTGCAGGTGGCAGCCCCATGAAAACCCGTTCATTGAAATTCACGATAAAGATTTCGTCTTGTGGATTGCTGGACTCTGCAAACGCCAGGGCGGCATCGACCACCTCGGAACGTTTCCGCCGCATGCTGCCACTGTTGTCAATCACGAGGCCAACTGTTGCCGGTATATCTTCAGGACGAACAAACTGGATGCTTTGCTCCTGGTCGTTTTCAATGATCCGGAAATTGTCCTTGGACAGGTCCCTTACGGAGTGGCCTTTGGCATCCGTGACCGTGACATTGAAAATCACCAGGTCGACGTCTACGGACAACTTGAAATCACGCGGGTTGGAATTTGCCGGCTGCTGGCTTGATGCCAGTTGCGCAAGACCAATGAGTAAAGCGACGCCGACTGCAAACCACTTCATACCACTTCGTGGAGCAAGGCCACTGAGCTCTGCGTGGCCCTGCAGAGGCACACATTCTATCCTGCTTTTGAATTTCCCGCTGGTCAATGGGGCGTCAGCTGACTGGCTCTGCCGAGATAACAGAATTTTAATTTCGATTTAACTCTCCTCACGACCATTTAAGTCAATTGAATGAGTCTTCAGAATGCCTCCGTAACGAGACCTACATTGCCGATCAGGCAAAAAAGTAGGGAGACGAGAGGACCTGCTGAATATCGAGGTCTCCGGTTTGGGGCGGATCCGGCAGAGAGATCCCGGGGTGGGCTTTTCGTTGTTGGTCCAGAAAATTCTGCAGCACGGGTTCGGAATAGATCCGGACGAATTCTTCCCGCAGAACGCGATTCAACAGGTCGACGTCGCAGGCGTGGACGCCGTAACTGTCGTGCACCATTGCGAAGTGACGGATACCTTCGGCATACAGACGATTGATCGTCCGCATCATGTGGGCGGCATCCATCGAGTGAACCAGGTGTGCGACGATGCCGTCCACCTGCTTCCTCACGTCGATCTTCCGTTTGTCGTCGTGGTGGTGGACCAGAATCATGCGATCCGCCGTAGCGAGGCGTACCTCTTTCGGTTTGCGGTTTTCATGAAGTACGACAAACCCGGCGGGGGTGGTCCACATCATGCCGCGATTCGCCTTCGCAATAATGCCGGCCACTTCGCGAAGCCATTCCATGATGCGGCCCGCCTCAACCGCGACTTCGGGAATGCACTCCACCAGTAACTTCGCCAGATACATGGCGCATTTCTCTGGATCTTTCAAAGCCCGGATTGCGTCCTTTTCGCACAATGCCTTGTAAATCGTGCGCAGGGTAACGCCGTAAGGAGTCGTCATCGTTGCATTCTTTGCGAGTTCGCGATCCATGATGGCCAGTAATTGCCGGGCGGCTTCGGCGTTACTGGAGGCTTCGCGACTCGAGGCTTCATGCGGTCCGAAACCCGCGGCATCGACCTCCATGCGACGGCAGACCAGGTCCGATACCCACTGGTAGATATCCTCCGGGTCGTTACTTGAGGCTTCGCCCTGTCGGGTTCGCGCTTCGCGGAATGGCATCAGATTCGTCGCGCGTCCGCCGATCGGATCCAAGCCCATCGCGCTGAGATGCTGATAGCCGTTGCATGAGCCGTCCATACTGATCGGCAAATGCGAGATCATGCCGGGTCCCTCTTCTTTGTAGCGTTTCCACTCGAGACAGGCTGCCAGGAACAGCCACGGTTGGTCGGCCTCCGTCCAAAAACGATGAATGTGCGGAAGTCAGAGGATTGGCCGCGAAATCCAGGATCTCCTCTTCGTTTTCCTGAACCCAGGCGAGACGATTCTTAAAGGACACCTTCTTCTTCTTCCAATAACAATTGGCGAGGTGGATCGCCAGCCAGTACGCTCCGCGTTCGCCCAGCGGCTTGCCGTCGGCAAACTCGATGAGCGCCCGTCCGATGTGGTCGGACTGGGGATTCATCAGTTGCGGCACCGGGTAGACGCGTCCGCGATGATCCACCTGCCAGGGAAAATAGAATCTCTCTTCAGCGGATAGCCGCACCGACTGACCAAAGCGGAACGCCATCATTTTCTGCAGACCCTTCAGTTGGTCTTCATTCGTCAGTCCGAAAAAAGGCAGCTCTGCAGTCCACGCCTCCCGCTGGAACCGGTAGATAGCCTGATTGATCCGGTAAGGTGTGTTTTGCAGCGCGTTCACGGCCGCGTACACCGCCGACAGGTCTGCTTTTGCAAGACGTTGTTGCGCCCTTTTGCCGGTCTGACGCTTGAAAAGCTTCATCGGAGTCGCCAGATAGCCGCCTTCCGAAAGCGACGTCCACGGGCGAGGTTCAACGATCATCGGCACATAGATCGGATTGAACAAGTCCAACGCCTCCGGCGTCTGTTCGCCGATCCAGGTTTCGGCAGCCTCCGTCACCCCGATCCGTTGCATCGTCTTTAAGCCTTTGCCGGAACCTTCCTGGTCCTCCTTCAATTCGAATATCGGCTTACCGTCGAAAACGGCACTCTGAAGGGCCAACGAGATCAGTTTTTCACCGAGATGATGCGCGCGAAAGTTGTTGGCCCAGTCGTCTTCATCATCGACCACTGCGGCCAGCTCTGCCGCCCGTTTTGCCGCGCTTGCGGGTTCGGTTGCGGGAGAGCAAAATCTCAGCGACGTCCACCTCCCGATGATTCGCCAGATCGGCGAGCCTTTCGATTCGGCAACGCTGGCCGATCTCGTAGGCGACTGGAGTGATGCGCGGTGGAAGGCAAGTCTCAAACTCGGATCGAGCGATCATGTTGAATAAGGTGCCGAGAGTGATCAGCGCCATTTGTTCATGGCCGAGGGACAAAAGCGCCAGTCCCTAGGCGGGAAGTTTGGCCTTCTTAGACGTCTTCAGGATGTCCTGTTCGGCACGGATGGCGTCCGCGAGCGCCCGCACGGAAATTCCGATCAAATTCCGGTACGGCCTGGTGTCGGTCGCCTGCTGGTATTCGGTGTTCTGGCACCATCGAACACAGCCGTCGCGCACGGAATCCGACTCGATCTGACGTTGACGCTCCACTTTGCTCATATGCAACCTTTCGCGTTTGGATGTCACGCATTATCAGTCAGTTGCAGTCTATTTGTTCCAGAATTTTTGCACCTTAGGATAAGAGAGAGCCAGCTTTAAGGCAATTTCGATTCCACGCGGAGCGCGAGCCCGCGCGTGAGCGTGAGCGCGGTAGCGCGAAACCTCAATCGAAGGGCGAAGCAACTCAATTAGCGTCGCCGGAGTGTCTATCCGGCGGCAAAACCGTTAACCAATTCAGAAAGGAAGGTGTCCCATGTCTTCACATGATCCCAACACGACGGCCGCAACGCCGTCAACTTCGGCCGCGCCTGCGTCCACTGCGACAACTGCGCCGGCCGCTACTACAACCAAGAAGCCCGCATCGCTTAAAGCGGTGACCGGTTTCAGCAAGCTCGATCCCAACACTCTGGCCAATACGGCGCATCACATCGCTAAAGGAGTCAGCGGTAATCCGGTGTACTTCCCGAACCCGCCGATCGATCCGGCGGCGCTGGATGCGTCGGCGAACACACTGTCGGAAGCGGTTATCGCCGCGATGGATGGCGGCAAGACTGCGAAGGCAGTGGTCAAGAAGCAACGTAAGCTGATCATTCAAGATCTGAATCTGCTTGCGGTGTTTGTCCAGAACGTGTCCAACGACGATCCGGCGATCTTCGCGGCGAGTGGTTTTACCGCGAAGCCTACCGGTAAGTCCGCTCCTCAACCGGTAGGCGCGCCGAC
The DNA here is from genome assembly GCA_963738025.1 of uncultured Acidobacteriota bacterium. Lineage (GTDB taxonomy): Bacteria > Acidobacteriota > Terriglobia > 20CM-2-55-15 > 20CM-2-55-15 > 20CM-2-55-15. The sequence goes on from CAVTWA010000041.1 coordinate 19,072, forward strand.
GTTCCGTTCTTTGGATTTCGGCGTGAATTCCGGTCAAATTGTCGTCTCTGTCAAAACGCAAGCCGGCGCAAAGTCGTACTTCATCCGTTATGCGGTAATGAACGGAGCGACCCCCGGTGCGTGGACGACAATCCCGGCAGCCTCCATTCAGAAGCCGATCACGATCTCCGGTCTGACACCAACCACGATTTACGGGTTCCAGGTGCAGGCTCTCGGCGTGCTCGGTTATTCCGACTGGAGTCCGATCATGACGATCATCTGCATCTAGTCTGCTGGTAAAAGGAATCCGGCCGATTCTCAAGCAATTGAGAACTCGGCCGGGTTCCTCTTTTTTTTGCGGCTGCGCTTCCGCCGGAGGCAAAAACCGAATCTCGCGGAAAATTAAAAATGTCGCTGAAGTTTCAAAAGTTCAGCGGAAAATCCAAAACAACTCGCGAAAATCGAAAACTTCAGCCGGGAGTTTAAATCTTCAGCCGAACGTTGGGCGTTCCGCCGGAAATTTGAAACTTCAGCAAGACGATTAAAAAGTTCAGCTGACAAATTAAATTTGCGGCTGAAAATCTGAAACTTCCGCTGAAAACTCAAATCTCCAGCTGGACGGCGAACTCCTCCGGCAAAGATTTAAATTTCCGCGCGAACTTTCAAAACTTCAGCGGAAAAATTAAAAGTCCAGCTGAAGATTCAAAAGTTCAGCTGAAAATGAAAAAGTTCCGCTGGAAAATCGCAGCGTCCAGCCGAAAATCCAGATCGTCGACGGGAAATGACATCGTCCGCCGGAAAATCAAAAGTTCAGATGAACTTTTGGATTTCTCGCTGAAACTTTAAAAGTTCAGCTGAAAATCTAAAGCTTCACGCACGAGCAGAAAAGTTCAGCGACTTCGACAGATATCCAGCGAACGAACCGAAATGCCGCCGACAACTCCCGGCAAGCCACAGAAAAGCGCGATTTCCAGGAGAGCGTTTGACCGGCGGCCGGCAGCGGAGAAAATCCTGCTGAAGTTCGATATTTCCAGCGATTCTTTTGTGCCGGCACCAGATAAAAGCCGGATCTCGCTAACAATTTTCTAACGCGTCAACGGCATTTGTTGACTGCCGCCGGTTTGCAATAAACTGGTGGACATGATCGTAATTGCAGACTTTTGCCTCATTCCGATCGGCATTGGTGTCTCGGTCTCCAGGGAAATCGCCGCTTGTGAGCGGGTGCTGGCAGAAGCCGGGCTGAAAACCCGGTTACACGCCTACGGCACGAATATCGAAGGGGAATGGGATGACGTGTTCGCAGCCATCAAGAAATGCCATGAAGTCGTACACGGCATGGGAACACCGCGGGTTTCATCAACCTTACGATTCGGTACACGAATCGACCGCCCCCAGACGATGGACGAAAAGGTCCAAAGCGTTCAACAAAAACTCGAAAACGAAACGTGAAAAACCAAACCCGTGCGGCTACTGGGGCCCGAATCGCTCCAGAAGATTCGTCATCATGATCGATTCGTAGGCCTTGTATAGGCAAAGTGTAAGAAGGTCGAAGTGACGGCGATCCTCAGGCATGACGCGTTCGCATCGGGCCACGACGGCATCGTGACAGGCCAGGAACGCCGCCTTTACATAATCCCGCTCTGCTTCGGCCATTGGCCGGAGAATTCTCCTGCGCCCGCTGAGTTCGGACGCGAATTGCCGCGTGAAGTAGAAGGTGCGTCCTATCCGGTAGCCGATTCCTGCACGTTCGGCGTACGGAAACATTGTTTCGAATAAGAGGACATTGAGGTTCGCGTAAAACGAATTGGCTGCCCCGCGGTACCCGCAGTAGCCGATCGGCGTTTCCCCCAGTCCCCGGTCAACCACTCCGTCCAGCAACTCGCTCCCGTTGATGCGCTTCCCTCCCAGTTCGTCTCGCGCCGCGGCGGAAATGCGTTCCAGAAACTCATCCGAGAACACAACTGTTTCGCCGTGGAATTGAATCATGTCGTTTTCGAGTCCGTATTTGATTGCTGCCGGATGCATGGTTTTACTGGGCCAGAATTTATAGGAAGACGGGGACAATGAGCAATTTCGAAATTGCTCATTGTCCCGTTGTTGCCCGGTTTGAGGCCTTCCATCGGCGACGGCATTGCGTTATATTCGAGTCGCCCGCCGGCCCCTCTTGATTCGAGGCAACATGACACCGGAAGAGACTCAGCGAAATATCGACTTCATCATCGCCAGCCTGGCGAGGCTTACGGCCGCGCAGGAAACTACGACCCAGCGCGACGATCGGTTCTTTCGGCAAATCGCAAAAACGCAGCGACAAATGAGCGAACTGCTCGTCCATCAATCCGAACGCATGGACCGGTTTGACCGAGTGCACGAAGAACTGAGCAGCGATATCAAGCGTCTCCTGAACATCATTCTGGACCGACTTCCGCCGCTGATTCGGTAAACAGGGACAGTGAGCAATTTCGAAATTGCCCACCGTCCCCGTTTTTCCCGTTTTCGTTTGGCGAAGATTTTGATTTCCTGCAACTGAGCGCCGGTCCCGCGTTACTTCGGTGAAGAAGAATCCGCGGCCGGAATGTTTCCACGCACTCACTGGCCGAATTTGCGAGGGCATTACGCGACTTCGACGTTGTCGCAAACCGTGCGAGGTTCGGGAATCGGGTCGCCGTCCTCACGCATACCCTGCAGGTGTAATTCAATCGCGGCAGTAATTCGTTTTTTTGTCTCTTCCAAATTCATGCCCGTAGCGATACACCCCGGCAGATCCGGCACGTAGGCGGAGAAATTGCGGTCTCCTCTTTCGATGACGACACCGTATCTCACAGATCTCATTTTAGGCTCGCCTGCTTAAGAATGCTACTGAGGGTCTTGGGATGCACGTCGTCATTCGCATGGCCCGATATCGTTACGCGGCCTTTCTTGGACGGGTGTTTATATTGACGATGACCGCCTTTGGCTCGGATTCGTTGCCAACCATCCCTCTCGATCATGGAAACAAGTTGCCGAACCTTCATAACCAGACGACTTCTTGTGCGGCGAAGAAGGTAGTCCTATTCCAGCTTACGGACGACATCGCGAAAACCGTAATGGTCGCCATCGAAGAAATCTGCCCGATCTTTTGATTTAAGATGCCGGTGTAAATTCCCTTCATGGGACTTCGCGCAAATCAACTAGATCACTCAGAGAGCGCGCCGGTTTGC
>CAVTWA010000042.1:0-28262 GCA_963738025.1 uncultured Acidobacteriota bacterium
TCAACAAGTCCGACGTCGAGACCGCGCTGAGCAAAACGGTTACGGCGGAGGCGAGCCGCGCCAGAGACGGGTCTCGTGCCGGTCTGTTACGGACCATGACGCTGCCGGACGGAAAAGTCATTTCGGCGTGCCCGCAGAATTGCTGAGGCGAAGGAGATTCCCCGTGAAAACTTCATACCGGATTGCCGTCACCGTTGCCGTGCTGCTCAGTGCATTTCAGGCCTTCGCTCAATTGCCAAAAGATCCTGAAGAACGGGCGAAAGCCATTGCCCAGATCATGCAGGCAAACGCGCGTCAGATTACGCTGTTCGATCGCGAAGGGAAACCGCTGAGCACTGCCGGAGCCAAGGATCTGTACCAGCAGCCGGTCTTTTCCCCCGATGCCAAAAGAATGGCCGTCATTAAAACCGACCTCGAGAAGGAGAGTAATGATCTCTGGGTTGTCGATCTTGCGAGCGGCAAGACGACCAGAGTCACCGTCAGTGGCGAGCGTGAAGCCGCCTCCTCGCCGGCATGGTCGCCGGACGGCGCGCGTGTGGCGTATGTCGGGCTGCGGCAGGGCGCCTACGGCTTGTATCGGAAGCTATCCAGCGGTGAAGGAAACGAGGAACTGCTCTACAAAAGCAATGCCCCGGTGGTGCTGACCGACTGGTCGATGGATGGTCGCTATCTGACGTACTACGCGACGGATCTCGGAGGCGGCGCCATATACGCGCTGCCGCTTGCGGGAACCGGAGAACGCAAGCCGATCGAGATTTTTCGCAGTAAGTTCCAGTTGACCGGACCGCGCCTTTCGCCGGACGACCGCTTCGTGGCATACGTGTCAACCGAAACCGGTAAGACGGAACTGTATGTCCGGCCGTTTGATCCAGCGGCTGCGCCGGGCACGGCGCCTTCTTCTGCAGGGCCATGGAGGCTTTCCGAGCAGGGCGCTCAAGGCATGGCGTTCTGGCGGCGCGACGGCAAGGAGATCAATTTCCTCTCTCCCGATCGAAGCATCGTGTCGGTTTCGCTCACCACTGCTCCTGATTTTGAATTCGGAAAACCGAAGCTTCTGTTCCGTCTTCCCGAAACGACGCCCGTTGCTCCCAATATGGCCAGCGTCAATCGTGATGCGGATCGTTTTGTAATCGCCGTGCCTCCGCCGCAACTCCGGCAGTTGACGCTGCTCGATCGCGAAGGAAAAGTCGTCGGCACCGTCGGGCAGCCAGGCCGCTTCGGGAATGTCCGGTTTTCCCCGGATGGAAAGCGCATTCTGGCGATGAAGAACGATCCGGAAACGGGCAATAACAATATCTGGGTTGCGGATATCGCAACCGGGAAAGCGGCCGCTATTACCAATGAGATAGAGCCCGTGCTCTCTCCGGTCTGGTCGAATGACGGAAAGCAGATCGCCTACGCTTTATTCAAGGACAGTTACTCCACGGTGTATCGCAAACCGGCAGACGAACCGGTGCGCCGGAAGTTTTATTCCGTTACACACCCGGCGCAGGCGTCGGCCTTACCGATTGGTCCCCGGATGGGAAGTTTCTAACTTTCAGTACCGGGGTGCTGCTCATGATCCCGGCTCAGAGCCCGGAAAAGCCGCTCGAGCGAAAAGCGCTGGAATGGCTGCGTGAGGACTACGACGCGTTCGACGGCCGCTTTTCACCTGACGGACGGCTTCTGGCATATCTGTCGAACGAAGCCGAAGTCGCCACGACGCAGATCTATGTGCGGCCGTTCGACTCCAGCAAACCAGGTGCTCCTGCGGGTCCCGCTGTACAGGTCACGAATCTCAAGGGCGGTGCCGGCGGCATTACGTGGCGGCAAGATGGAAAAGAAATATATTTTGTGACGCGCGATCGGGAAGTGATGGCCGTCGATGTCACTCTGGCGCCCAAGGTTCAGGCAGGAACACCCCGGCGTCTTTTCCAGATTTCGGATCCACTCGCGGGAGCCGGCGACGTCAGTCCCGACGGCCAGCGATTTATTGTTGCCATGCCGGTGAAGTAGAGCAGAACACAATTCTTACGCGGAGGGTGACGGGATTTTCATTGCGGCTGGACAATCCAACGCTCACAACGAGAGTTCGATCATTCCCGATACCCGTCTCGTGATGGTGGAAGATATCTGAAGACTCCGTTGTCTGCCTAATGGACATTTGAAGGCGGATCGAAATGGGGATCGAACTGGCCGGGGCTCCGCTCCGAGCGGAACGACTCCAGCGTCCACTCGTCCTTGTTTTCGCTATAGCCCAGGACATACGTGTTGCCGTCATCGGCAAATACTCGAAAATACTGAGCCTCCGGGCCGAACCACTGATCCTCGACAGAATCGACAAAGTACACACGCTCCCCCAGCCAGAACTTGATCGGCCGCTGGTTGCTTTTGTGACCGGAGTAGCTCTCAACGCGAAGTTTCATACGCCATCCTAGCACTCATCGACGTTCGAACGAGAGGTGTCGGAACCGAATGATCCTCTCTTTTTGTATTCCTGCCAAATGAATATTCCATGGCAGACTTCTTTTCCACGTTCGACGTGGCCTAAGATGGATGGACCGTTTTGGCGAAACCTGATCGAACAGCGTAATCGGTGTTGAATACGCGGGGAATGCGTGATGAGGTACTTCTGTTTGCGTTATCGATGGATCATTACGACGCTGGGTGTCCTCGTTGCCACCGCATCAGCGATCGCGATTTCCGCTGAATTGGGCGACATGCCGAATGACGCTCCCGAGTTTTATTTTACCCGTCTGATTTACCGTCAGAATCCCATACCTCACGGATACTTTCGTCCGTTCACTATGGCGAACCCCGGCCCGTATCATTGCCCCGAATTCGGCGGTAAGAACTTTTTCCCGCCGCAAGGCTGGGGCTGGGCAACGGATTCTCCGGGTGCCGATTGCAAATTAATGGGAGCCATTCACCGGCTGACGGGGCAGCACGTGTATCCAAATCCGAATTACATCGAGATTATGGATCCGCGCTTATTCGACTTTCCGTACGCCTATATTGTCGAGCCCGGCCAGATGGTTTTCAGCCGGCAGGAAGCCGCCCAGCTTCGTGAATACCTGCTTCGCGGCGGCTTTCTTCACCTGGACGACTTCTGGGGACTCGATCAGAAAGAAAATCTGGTAACGGAACTCAGAAAAGTCTTTCCGGAATATCCCCTTCAGCCGATTCCGCTGAACCATCCGATTTTCCACACGTTCTTCGATATCGACGAGATCATCCAGACGCCCAATCAAGGCAATGGCTGCCGCGGGGGGCGCACCTGGGAGCAGCCCGACGATACGGAGCCGCGCATCTACGGAATATCGGATGACAAAGGACGGTTGATGGTTGCCGTCACCTACAATACCGATATCGGCGATGCCTGGGAATTCATGGACCTCAAGTGCTATCCCGAAAAGTATTCCGGTTACGCGATTCGCGTTGGACTGAACTTCATGATCTACGCGATGTCGCATTGAAGCCAGAACGGATAAGCCACGGATTGAACGGATTTCGGTTCGTTAAATCCGTTCAATCCGTGGCTTACCTGCTTATCTCACTGTGCAGGCTGTCGTTCCCTGCAGATTTCAACGATGCAGATGGACTCGACGATCCGGTTGGCAGGCGGTACCGCAAGTCCTCGTTCGGTCATGAGCTTCCGAATTAAATTGGCGGTGTCGGGCCGGCTCACAGCCGATTGTACTCCGACACGCACGAGGCCATCGGCGTAGTCGAGCGCCTGCCAGGTGTGGCCGGCGTTCTTCGAGACACTTGTATCGGTATCCCGGCTGCCGTGATCCCGGGTTTCAAGCCTGGCGCCGTGATCGACGAGGGTTTGAACCACGTCACTGCGTCCCTTGAGCGCGGCGCCCATCAGCGGTGTCCTGCCGTCGCGGTTTGCCGAATTCGCATCGAGACCGAGGTCCAGCAACATCTTTACCGCTTCAAGGTTGTCTTTCACCGAATGCTCGTAGGTCACACCCTCAACCCACCCGATACCGGCTGCCGCTGCGAGGGCAGTGTCACCAAAGTCTGTCGCGATCCCGGGATCTGCGCCGTGCATCAGGAGCAGTTTCATCAGTTCGATATCGCCGGATTGTGCCGCACGCACGAACGGTGTGGCGCCGGCTTCGAAGAACCACTGCATTGTGAAGATCGTGCGCGTCAATGTGTCGTCTTTACTGCGCAGATTGGGATTGGCTCCATGATCGAGAAGGAGCTTGATGAATTCCAGGTGATCCATGTCCGGTTTCGGGACAGGGAAATCTCCACCTTCGATATTGCGGTTGTCCGTTGCGAGATAAAGAGGCGTCCAGCCGCCTTTGTTCGAAAGATTGACATTCGCGCCATGCTCGAGAAGCCATGCGGCCAGCTTGTAGTGTCTGTTGTTCGTGGCTGTCAGAAGGGGCGTCCATCCATATTCCGTCGTTTGATTGAGGTCCGCTCCGGCTCCAACCAGCAGCTTCGCTGATTCCAGATCGCCTTCGCGTGCGGCAAAAACCATTGGCGTCAGACCGCCGTCGCCCCGGCCGACCAGACCGGCAACGATGACGTCGGAATCATTGGCTTCCGCGAGTTGCTCTCGAACGAGTTTATTCAGTTCTTCGAGATTCTTACCTGCGGCGGTTACCTGCGGCCCGATGAACTCGAGAATGGTATTTAGGTCCGCCAGAGCGGTTGCCTGGACGACAAATTTAGCGATCGTTGGAAGGTCATCTTTCGAAAAGTCGGGCAGCAACCGCTGGACTCGCTTCCCGCTGGCCTCTTCCGCAGCCAGTTGTTGCTCGTACGTGCGATTGTTTTTTGCGGCCTCGGCCCAACGCTTCATAGCCGCCTCAACATTCGCGGTATTCACCTTCTGCGCGATGTAATTTCGCGGCAGTCCTGCAGCTCCGGACTTTGCGGCGTAGTCGGCGCCGGCATCCAGCAAAGCCTTCACGGCAGCCGGATGTTTTTGTTCGACGGCCCACATCAAAGCCGTCGTGCCGCGGATGGGTTCGTGTGCGTTGACGTCCGCACCCGCCTTGCGCAATAAATCGATGCTTTCCGCGCTTCCACTGCGGGCCGCCAGCATGAGCATGGTTTCTCCGTTCGGTCCTTTTTGCTTTGCGTCGGCTCCAGCGCCCAGCAGAATTCTGATCAAATCCGGGTTGCCATAAGCCGAAGCCATATAGAGCGGAGTGATGTCTTCACGAGTCTTCGCCTCCACTCTGGCGCCTGCTTTGATCAAAAGCTGTGCCGTCTCCAGGTCATTGCGATATATCGCCCAGTGAAGGGCTGTGGCACCGTCAATCTGGGGCTGATTGACATCTGCTTTCTGCTCCAGAAGCTTTCGCAGGAGGGCCTGATTGCCTTTCATCGCGGCGTCCGCCACTTCCGGCCGTTCCACCGCGAAGAGCGATACCGCAGTGAGACAAACCACGACCACAACGGTTATGGGATTTATGCGCTGATTCATGCAGGCGATTGTCATTCCAGGTAACAAGTCACGTCAATGCCTTTCCAACTGCAGGCGCGGTCTATCCAGCTGTGAATGAATAGGCCCAGAGGGCCGAAAGATTAGTCGCATCAATCTGTCGGCCCTCCGGCCCTCAAACGTTCGCTGGTTTGGTCCCCGGCCTGGCGGCCGGGACTATATTCTTACGCGCCTCCGGCGCTATGACCGTGATATGGCGCTGCATCCATCCTCGATAGGATTCCTATATCTAATATATTGATCACGCTGCCGGTCTCTGGTACATTACGGCCGTTGTTTCAAGTCACAATTTGACTGTACGTAGATTTATTCTCCACCCACCTTTCGGGGCCGCAGAAGTGCGGCCCCCCTTTTTTTAGAGTGGCGCAGAAGTAACCTGCGACGATCTTTGACAGGGCTTCATGACCATTGTAGAGTTGCTTCAGCATTCCAATAGTTCTGCCGGAGGCTTAATGAAAGGACGCGTGGCCCGCATGGTGCCGGCGGTCATCGCCGTGCAACTCATCGCCGTAGCGTGGTGTTGTGTGCAGGCGTCTGGCCGGCGGCAACAGCCCGTGCCGTCGACGGAGAACGCGGTTCATTACAAAGCCGTGGTGGCGCAATACTGCACGTCCTGTCACAACGAACGGACGAAGACGGGCGGGCTTGCGCTCGACAAGCTGGACTTCGGCAATCTTGGCGCGAATGCCGAAATCTGGGAAAAGGCCGTGCGGAAAGTGCGCGTCGGGATGATGCCGCCGCAAGGCGCATCCCAGCCGGATGACCAGACGCGGCGCGGTCTGGTGTCATGGCTGACAACCGAACTCGACCATGCGGCGTCCGCTAATCCAAATCCTGGACGTCCGCTGCTGCATCGTCTGAATCGTGTTGAATACGGCAACGCTATCCGGGACCTGCTCGGCCTGGAAGTCGATCCAGCCGCACTGCTGCCGCCCGACGACGCCGCATACGGCTTCGATAACGTCGGTGACGTTCTAGGTGTTTCACCCGTATTGCTGGAGCGCTACATGGGCGCGGCCGGTATCGTCAGCGCTCTCGCTGTCGGCGATCCGGACACCGCTCCCAGCGGGGAGACTTTTCACATCCGGCAAGACGCGTCGCAGGATATCCACCTCGAAGGAATGCCGATCGGTACCGTCGGAGGCATCCTGGCAAAAGTCACGCTTCCTCTCGACGGCGAGTACCTCTTCACGGTTCGCCTGTTCCGCACCAACCTCGGGGTCATGCGCGGACTGGAATACGAACACGAAGTCGAGTACACGGTGGATGGCCGGCGCGTCCATCTCTTCAAAATGGGTGGGGAAGAGGACTTTAAAGCGAATCTCGTCAATATGACGAAGCTTGGCGACGAAGTCGATGAAAGAGGCCGCTTCCGGATCGCTCTGAAGGCAGGGCCCCATGTCATTACCGCTGCGTTCCTGGAGCGAACGGCTGCGTACAACCCGACCCGCTTGCAGCCTTTTATCCGAAGTTCGACGGACACGCGCGATACTTCCGGACTGCCACATTTCGAAACCTTCACGGTCACCGGCCCCTTTAATGCTACCGGATCGGGAGATACTCCAAGCCGCCACAAGGTCTTCATTTGCCGTCCTGCGGACCGTGCCGGGGAAGAGCCGTGCGCTCGAAAGATCCTGTCCACGTTGGCGCGGCGCGCTTACCGCGGCGATGTCAGCGAGACGGATCTGCAGCGCTTGATCGGGTTCTTCCAGTCGGCGCGCCGCACGGGAGACTTCGATAAGGCCATCCAGATTTCGCTGCAACGGATTCTCGCCAGTCCGAAGTTTGTATTCCACATTGAATCCGATCCGGTGAACACATCGGCCGGGACCGTGTATCGAGTCAGTGACCTGGAGTTGGCTTCACGCCTTTCATTCTTTTTGTGGAGCAGCATACCGGATGATCTGCTGCTGGATGAGGCTGCGAAGGGCCGGCTTCATACGCCCGCCGTGCTGGAGCAGCAGGTCAAGCGGATGCTTGCCGACCCGAAAGCGGAGTCGCTCACGAGCAATTTCGCCGCTCAGTGGTTGTATCTGCGCAACCTGAAAAACATGCAGCCGCTTTCGGAAGAATTTCCGGATTTCGACGACAACTTGCGGCAGGCGCTCGAACGTGAAGCGTCTCTGTTTTTCGAGAGTGTCGTGCGCGAAGATCGCAACGTCCTGGATCTGATGACGGCGAACTATACCTATCTGAATGAACGGCTCGCCAGGCATTACCAGATTCCAAACGTTTATGGCAGCCACTTCCGCCGCGTCACACTGACGGACGAGGCGCGCTTCGGATTATTAGGGAAAGGCGCCGTCCTGATGGTGACTTCCCATACGGACCGGACTTCGCCAGTCGTTCGCGGCAAATGGATACTGGATAACCTGCTTGGTGCGCCGCCTCCGGCTCCACCGGTAAACGTTCCACCTTTGAATGAGAATCCTCAGCGCGAGGGCAAGGTCTTGACCATGCGCGAAAGGATGGAGGAGCATCGCGCCAATCCCGTATGCGCGAACTGTCATAAGTTGATGGATCCGATCGGTCTGTCGCTGGAAAATTTCGATGCGGTGGGCGCATGGCGCAACCGCGACGGCGACACGGTCCGGACCATGGGCACGCCGATCGACGCATCGGGACAGCTTCTCGACGGCACCAAAGTCGATGGTGTGAACACGCTGCGCAAAGCATTGCTGCGCCAGCCCGAGCTGTTCGTTGGAACCCTTACCGAGAAATTGTTAATTTTTGCGCTTGGCCGCGGTCTAGGGTATTACGATATGCCGTCGGTCCGCGCCATCGTTCGCGATGCAGCACGGCAGGATTATCGCTTTTCGTCGTTGATTCTGGGAGTCGTGAAGAGTACGCCATTTCAGAAGAGAATCGTCGCCGCTGACGACTAAGGAGATTCGGAGAGGTAATTCGGGGACGGTTGCCTGATTCGCCAAATTGAACAGCAAATTTGGCGAAACAGGCAACCGTCCCCGAATTACCGCCATAAGGAGATCACCGTATGTTTGCTACAAAGAAGTTTGTATCTCGACGGACGGTGCTACGGGGTATCGGCACCGCAATAGCTCTTCCGTTCCTGGAGGCGATGGTTCCTGCTTTTGTCCCAACAGCCAGGACTGCGGCAAATCCCTTGAAGCGTTTCGGAGCGGTATTCGTGCCGCTGGGCGAGCGTCCCGGTTATTGGACTCCTTCGAAGGTCGGAATGGACTTCGAGTTCACGCCAATCCTGAAATCTCTCGAGCCGTTTCGAAAGTCGATCACGGTCGTCTCCGAACTTTGCGATCCTCTTGACGGCCACGCCGTCACGGTCGCGGCCTGGTTGAGTGGATCCGTTCCTTTCCGGACCATTGCCGAAAATGTCAAAGCCGGTACGACCATCGACCAGGTGATTGCGAGCAAAATCGGTCAGGATACGCCGCTTCCGTCATTGGAACTCGCGACCGAAGATTTCACCGGTTGGATCGGCGGCTGCGACACTGCCTACAGTTGCGCCTACATGAACACGATCTCGTGGAAGACGCCGACGACTCCTCTGCCGATGGAAATCAACCCTCGCATCGTTTTCGAACGCATGTTCGGAAGACCAGGCACTCGCGCCCAGCGCCTGGAGCGGATGCAGGAGGATCGCAGTATCCTCGACTCCGTCAGAGACGACGTGGCGGATTTGCAGAAGCGGCTCGGATCCAGAGACAAAGCCCGGCTGAGCGAGTATCTGGACCACGTCCGGGAAATCGAGGAGCGCATCCAGAAGGCCGAGAAGCAGGCAGCGACAAAGGTGACGGTGCCTGACGCTCCCGTCGGCATTCCCGAATCATTCGAAGAGCACGCCATGTTGATGTACGACCTGGCTGCAGTGGCTTATGAGGCCAACATCACACGCGTCATTACATATATGAAATCGCGCGACGCCAGCCAGCGGGTGTACCCGAACATCGGTGTGAACGAGCCGCATCACGCCATGTCCCACCATGGCAATAACCCGGAAAAGCTGGCAGGACTCGTCAAACTCAACACCTATCACGTCAGTCTGTTCGCGAAGTTTGTCGAAAAGCTCCAGTCCACGCCCGATGGAGACGGCTCGCTTCTGGACCATTCGCTGATCTTGTATGGCAGTGGGATGAGCGAAAGCGACACGCATTCCCGTTTGAACGTTCCGACGCTGCTGGTTGGCGGCGCGGCCGGCCAGGTCAAAGGCAACCGGCACATTCAAACTGCGAAGGAAACGCCTCTGGCGAATCTCATGGTCTCGCTTGCCAACAAGTTTGATTGCGATATCGACAAATTCGGCATCAGCACGGGTCACGTGGAAATATGACAAGGCAGAGAGCTGCGAAGGCAGATCGGAACACAAGAGGCACAAGAAGCACAAGATTGTTTTTCTCCGTTCTTGTGCCTCTTGTGCTTCTTATGTTCCTTCCGTTCCTTGTCATGCAAGGGACCGCTTCGGCCTCGGGCAACGGCACGAGTTTGATTGACGCGGTTAAAAGCGGCAATGTCCAGACGATCCGCACACTGTTGAAGCAACGTCCGGACCTGAATGCGCAGGAACCCGACGGGATGACCGCCCTTCACTGGGCGGTGCGCAACGACGACGTCGACACAGCGCAGGCCCTCATCCGTGCCGGTGCGAACGTCAAAGCCGCAAATCGATATGGTGTCACGCCGCTCTCATTAGCGGCGACAAACGGAGACAGCGTCCTTGTCGAGGCCCTCCTCAAAGCCGGAGCCGATGCGAACAGCGCGCTGCCGGAGGGTGAAACCGTCCTGATGACCGCGTCACGCGCCGGCAACGCCGATGCAGTCAAGGCCCTGATTGCCCACGGCGCCAACGTCAATGCCAGAGAACAATGGCAGGAGCAGACGGCGCTCATGTGGGCCGCCGCGGAGAACCATGCGGCAGCCGTCAAGGTGCTGGCCGGCGCCGGCGCCGACCTGAATGTGCACTCGAAGGTATTGAGTTTTCCCGAGTACAAATACGAAACCAACGGCATGGCCGTGTTTTTGTTGCCGCACGGCGGCTGGACCGCTCTGATGTATGCGGCGCGGCAAAACGCCGTCGCTGCGGCGGCGGCACTGGCCGATTCGAAAGCGGATCTCAATGCTGTGGACGCGGACGGCACGACAGCGCTTCATCTGGCGATCATCAACCTTCATTACGATCTCGCGTCGCTGCTGCTGAATAAAGGCGCGGACCCCAATGTTACCGACAATGCCGGCATGACCGCGTTGTACGCCGCGACGGACATGCGCGCTCCCGCCAACATGATGACCCGGCCCGACCCGAAGCTACGGGACGAAATTGACGCCGCCGGGGTCGTCAAAGTCCTTCTTGCGCACGGAGCAGACCCGAACGCGCGGTTAAAGAAACCGATCATCGGCCGGCATAACAATTTGCTGGGCGATACTTCGCTGGGTGAAGGAACAACGCCCCTGATGCGGGCGTCCAAAGCGAATGATCTTCCCATTATGAAACTGTTGCTCGATGGCGGAGCGGATCCGACAATTACTTTGAAAGATCACACGACCGCGGCAATGATCGCCACTTCCCTCGACGCTATCAAGCTTCTCGTGGAACACGGAGTCGATGTGAACGCCTTCAACAGCAACGGCCAGACGCTGCTGCACAATGCCGCAGGCCGCGGGTCAACGGCGATCATCCAATACGCTGCCGATCAAGGCGCCAGGCTCGATCAGAAAGACAAACAGGGCCGCACACCGCTCGATATCGCCCAGGGCGCGGGTGGTGGCGGCGGGCGCGGGGGAGCCGGAGCTGCGGCAGGACGCGGGGGCGGTGGCGCTCGTGGAAACGCCGGAGCTGCAGCGCTTCTTCGCGATTTGATGGCGAAGAACGGAATTCCCGTACCTGCGGCGCCGGCCAGGTAGACACACGGACCCAGGAGGACGTCTGAAGGTTCTTTCCATCCTTACTCTGTTCGCGACGGTCGTCTTCGTCCTGCCCGCGAACGCCCAACAACCCAGGCGGATCTGGGACGGTGTGTTCAGCGCCGATCAGGCCCTCCGCGGAAAGTCCGCATTCGACTTGAGCTGCTCGCGCTGTCATAACGTCGCGCTTGTCGGGTCGGAGCGGGGACCGGCGATCAAGGGCGCTTCATTTTTGTCTCATTGGGAAAAGGATAGCGTTGCCGGCCTGTTCTCGAAGATACGAGACACCATGCCTGAAGGCGGTCCGGGAACGGTTAAGGATGAAGTGAAGATCGACATCCTTTCTTACATCCTCCAGCAGAACGGTTTTCCGGCGGGTAGAGCAGACCTTAAAGCCGATGTCTCTTCACTGGAAGACATTCGTTTCGCAAAAAAAGGGATCTGGGACGGTGTCTTCACGGAAGCTCAGGCGGAACGAGGAAAGGCGGCCTTGTCGCAGAACGGCTGTAATGGCTGCCACGGCGCCGAACTCGCAGGAGACAAGGGGCCTGCGCTGAAAGGCGAGCGATTCATAACGGACTGGGAGAACGGGAGTATGAACCGCCTTTTCACGAAAATTCGCGATACGATGCCGCCTCTGAATGCGGAACAGGTGGCTCCAGCCACCAAGCTGGATATCGTTGCTTATCTGCTCAAGGTCAACGGCTTTCCATCGGGGGCCGGTACCCTTGCCATCGATGAACTGGACAACATCCAAATCGTGAAACAGGACGCTGAGGCTAGCGGGCCGGCCAACTTTTCGGTTGTCGAAGTGGTTGGTTGTCTGACGTTGAATGAAAAGCAAAAGTGGGTTTTGACCAACTCGACCGAACCCGCCGCCACCAGAGAAGAGAACACCCCGCCGGCTGCTCTGGTTTCTGCGAGAACGAAGCCACTCGGATCGCAATCCTTCGATTTGGTGAGTGTCGGCCCCTCCATGAAGCCCGAATCCCACAAGAGTCATAAGGTGGACGTGAGGGGCTTGCTCTATCGCGATGCGCGCTACTCCGAAGTGAATGTGACTTCGCTGGATACTCTCAGTCCGACTTGTCCCTGAGTCCGAGGACGCGAAGACGCGGAAGGAACACAAGAAGCACAAGAGGCACAAAAACTTTTCCTGTGCCTCTTGTGCTTCTTGTGTTCCATCCCCGTCCCCTGCCCCTTTCCATATTGAGATTGCGAGCGCGCCAATGATACGCTGCGACTCGACCTGCATGCAGAGGACACGACATACCATGACTAAACAACTGACGACTGTTGCACGCTGCCTTCTCTTGATTGCTTGTGCCGTGGCCACATTGCCGGCGCAAGTCGCTGCGCCGGACGCTGCCGGCGTCTCCCTTGGTGCGGTTTACTACACGGTCCCCGACGTTGCTGCACACCGGAAGATCTGGGTCGAGATTTTTGGCGCGAAACCCGTGATGGTCGGAAAAACGGAAATGCTCAAAATACCCGGGGCCTTCATCGTTTTGAGTAAAGGCGAAGCGGCGCCGGGAAACCCTTTGATCAATCACTTCGGAATCTGGGGTAAGGATCTGGACTCTACGCGCGCGAAACTGACGGCCGCGGGGATTCAGACGGCGCCGAAAGCCCAGTTCATCGATCTGCCGAATGCAGTGCGGCTGGAATTCATTGATGATCCGGCGGGCCCGGAAATGCCTTCCGCCCACCACATCCACTATTTTGTCGCTAATCAGCAGGATGGATTGAAGGGCCGCGAATGGTATGTGAAGACATTCGGAGCCAGTGAGAACGCCCGGCGGAATGGCGCCGTGCCCAGCGCCCTTTTTACCACGCCCGACAAATGGATCTCGGTGGACTTCACGGCTGCCGGAGGCCGGGGAGGCGCAGCCCCTGCCGCACCGATCCCGAACAAGGGAACGCTCCTGGATCGGTTTGCCCTTGAAGTCAAAGGCCTCGACGCTTTCGTGAAGAAAATCCAAGCCGACGGAGTGAAAGTAACGAAGCCGGTTTCCACAAACGCCGATGGGCTCAAGACGGCAATGGTGGTGGACAGCCTTGGCAATGAAATCGAACTGATCGAAGGTCTGGCAGGTAAGTGAGGTTTAGAGTGAGGTTCAGGATGAAAAGCGTTTCTACGTTTACGCTCGCCGTAGTGCTGTTTCTGGCGATGCCGGCGATTGCTCAGAATGCCCAGCGCGGGGGGAATGGTCAAGGTGGGGGAAACGGTCAACGCGGCGGAGCCCCGGCCGCACCTTCGCGTCCTACGCCCCACTTGCCGGATGGAAGATTGAACCTGGGTGCACCGGAAGGTGAAAAGGGAATCTGGGCGCCGGCTGGAATCGTGCAGTTATCCGTCAATCCGACGAGCGTTAACCGGGCGGGGCCAACGACCCATCTGCCAAACAACATCAAGGTTGAAGACGTTCCTTTTCAAGAGTGGGCCAGGGCTCTGCACGATTATCGCGAGAAGGCTTTCGAGAGCGATGAGCCCCATTCGCGCTGCAAGCCTTCAGGCGGCGCCAGACAGTTCATCACTCCTTACGGAGTGGAGTTCGTGGAAATGCCCGAGCAGAAGGTGATGTACATCTTCGACATTGGCGGGCCCCACACTTATCGCACGATCTATATGGACGGGCGGCAACATCCAAAAAATCTGGAACCCAGTTATTATGGCCATTCAATCGGGCACTGGGAGAAAGATGCTCTGGTCGTCGATACGGTTGGTTTCAACGAGAAATTCTGGATCGATCGTGAGGGCGAACCGCACACGGACAAACTCCACGTGATTGAGCGGTTCTCTCGTCCCGACTTCAATACGCTTCAATTCGAAATGACCATTGATGATCCAGGCGCCTATACCGCGAACTGGACCGGCGGATTCCTTCTTCGCTGGAGTCCTAACGCCGAACTGTTCGAGTACATCTGCCAGGACAACAATCTGTCGCCGCAGGGAATGGTGGGTACCGCGGAATCGGTATCGCGGGTCAGTCCGATTATTCCGTAGCTGTGTAGGCGCGGTTTATGACCGCGCGCTTTACCTGGAGTCAACGAAACAGGCGCGGTCATAGACCGCGTCTGCAATCGATTGGTTTCTTTCCTTACTTGCGGTATTCCTTCCGCGCGACCTCCGAATAAGGCACCGGGCTGACAATCGCGCGAATCTCCGTCTGGACGTGGCGTTCCACCGTCGGCTTGGATGTTCCGCCGCCTTCTTCGCCCCAGACGAAAGTCACTTCGTTTCCTGGTTCTGCGTGCTCAGGCTCTAGCATTGCGAGCGTCAGCATCTTGCCTTCATTGAAGCTATATCCGCACCACGTCGAGATGCCGATCGTCTTTCCGTTTTTAGTGACTTTATCGTAAGGAAGCATGGCATACACTGCCGAGGGGAAGTCGAAATACTTGGCTCTCTTCTCCTTCTGGAACATCGTACCGATGGCGCGGGTGACATCGTCGTTGTTCAACGCAAGCGTGACCTTTTGCCGGTGCGGATTGCCGGCCATCTTTTCCAGTGCATCCCGGCCGACAAAATCGTGGTCAAATTTCACGATCTTACCGTAGCCGAGATCCCAGGGCGTCAGATAGTAGTCTTCGATCTTTTCAGAGTAGAAGCTGCCACCCAGGGATGCTTTGGCCTCATAACCATCGGCCGGCAGCCATTCCCGATAGGCCTTCATCTTCTCGCCGGAATAGACGGCGGGCATCGGCGAAGGAATCCAACCGGACTCGAGCGTATTCGAGGAGTACGCGCGCGCTCCCACTTTATGCAGACCGAATTCTTCTCCGGCTTCGACGACGGCGTTGAGGACCGCTTCACCGTCTGCCCATGGGCCAAACAGTTCGAATCCGGGCTGGCCCGCCATGCCATGCCGCAGACCATTGACGGTGCGGCCTGCGATCGTGAACATGCAACCCTCGAAGAACTTGATGTTCGGAGCGGGTTTTCCGGTCACCTTTTCGATGACTTTTACGGCGTTGGGCCCCTGTACCTGATACCGGTATGCCTTGCGAACAATCGGTCCTGGCCTGGCCACAGATCGTTCGTCTCTGTCGAGTTTGACGTCGTACTTTCCTATCTCCGAGTGATAGGTCACCCAGTTATGAACCGAAGGGCGGCCAATCAGGTTGAAGAGGTTCTCCTGCAGACGGACGAGGATGACATCACCAATGACGTATCCATCATAGCTGCACGGCACGAATTGCTTGCCACTGCTGAGGGGGAAATTCTTGAAACTGTTGACGCCTAGATCGGACAGCAGCTTGAGCGCACCAGGCCCTTCAACATACATGTCCGTCATGTGATAGGACTGGTTGAAGAGAACGCAGGTTTTCTGCCAGGCCTGCTGTTCGTCCCTCCAGTTCGTATACTCGGGCGCAACGACGGGATAGACATTGGGACCCGTCTGCGAATTCCGCAGAAGTTTCACCGGACCGCCCGCATTCCGTAGCAACTCTTCCAGATTCTTATGAGACATTGTTCACCCTCTATGATTTAAGTATCAGCCGCGACGCAAAACGGCGCGCATATTGTACTGTGTTGCGCGCCGTTTGCGTTATTCGCGGATTCGTCTTTATGTTTTTCGTGTCTGGAAATTGGCGAATCGATTGTAGGCGCGGTCTATGACCGCGCGTATTCCGTTGATCCAGGTAAAGCGCGCGGTCATAGACCGCGCCTACAGTGGTCTCAGGCCTTCCGTCTCGATACGATTCCGACACCAAATCCGAGAACAGCCATACCTATGATGGTGAGGAATGGGTGCCTCCTGGCAAGGCTTATGGTTTGGGCGGCGTACCGGACTGCGGTAGGGCGCCGGAGCCTTTCGTGCTCGAGCTCGCGGCTGGATTCCCCGGCTCTCTTGTGGTCGAGAGCCATTTGAATGACCTGCGCGAGGTGAACCGGCTTCCTGTCCGTCGCATCCGTGATCTGGGTCTGGCAGCTGAAGCCGTTCGCGACGATGAGAGTGCCGGGCGAACTCTCTTCGATCTTCGGAACCATCGCCCGGTGCGCGATCCGCATTGAGATGTCGTATTTACCCTCTTCAAAGCCGAACGACCCTGCCTGGCCGCAGCAGCCCGATTCCATGACGGTCGCGTCCAGGCCCATCTTATCGAGCATCTTCTTTTCGCCGTCGAGATGAAAGATCGCGGCCTGGTGACAGTGTCCCTGGATGAGCGCTTTGCCGCTCCATTTCGGCGGCTGATAACCGATGGATTCGAGATAGTCGCCCAACATGAACGTTTGTTTTTTTAGCTTTTGTGCGCGCTCGTCCTCAGGGAAGAGATTTATCAGTTCGTCTCCGAAAACGGCCATGCAACTCGGCTCCATGCCGACGACAGGGATGCCATAAAGAATCGGCTTCTCGAGCGAATCGAGAATTTTCACGAGTTGTTTTTTTGCGAGATCGAGGAAACCGTAGTCATAAAGCGGACGGCCGCAACATAACCCCGCTTCGGGCAGGACCACACGGCAGCCGGCGTCCTCCAGCACTTCGACGGTCGCTTTGCCGATCTCTGGATGAAAGTAATTATTGAACGTGTCGGCCCACAGGATGACGGGCGTTCCCGTCTCATTCTTGGTTCCGCGCTTCCGATACCATTCCTGGAACATTTCGGTCGCGAAATGCGGCAGCGGCCGCTCGGCCGCAATACCGCCCAGCTTTTTCGCGACAGCCGATAGTCCCGGCATATGCGTGACTAAATTCACCAGTCGCGGAACGTGCGAAGCCAGCCGGGCCCAGATGTGGACGAGTCCCATCGCGTAAGCGTATCGGGGGCGCAGGCGCCCTTCGTAATAGTGCGAGAGGAACTCCGCCTTGTATGTTGCGACGTCGACTTGAACCGGGCAATCGCCTTTGCAGCCTTTGCATGCGAGGCAAAGGTCGAGCGCCTCTTTTACCGCGTCGCTTTTCCATCCATCTTTGATGATGTTGCCCTGCACCATATCGAACAGCAGATGAGTCCTGCCGCGGGTCGTGTGCTCTTCCTCACGCGTGACCATGTAACTGGGGCACATGTAACCACCTTCGGTGCGGCGGCACATTCCTACGCCGACACAGCGCAGAGTGGCGTGATTGAAGCTCCCATGGTCATCGGGATATTTGAAGTGGGTGACGAGCGGCGTCGCGTTGTAATCGGTTCCGATTTTCAAGTTTTCGTCGAGCAGATAGGGTGGATTGCCGATCAGCTTGCCCGGATTCATTTTGTACTCCGGGTCCCAGATCGCTTTGAATTCACGCATCGCCTGCATGAGCTCGGGTCCGAACATTTTCGGCCACAGCTCTCCGCGCGACTGGCCGTCCCCATGTTCGCCGGAGTAGGATCCCCCGTATCGGCTGACGAGATCTGCCGCGTCCTCGATGAAGTTGCGGTACGTTTCGAGACCTCGTTTCGTGCCGAGATCAAAGTCGATCCTGCAGTGGACACAACCCTGGCTGAAGTGTCCATACACCGAACAATCGAGGCCGTGGGTATCTAACACTTTGCGGTAGTCGCGCAGATAATTGCCGAGTTTATCCGGCGGAATTCCGGCGTCTTCCCATCCCGGCCAGGTGTCCGGGTGACCGGGAACAAAGGCGGTTGCACCGAGACCGCTCTCGCGGACGTCCCACAGAGCATTCTCTTTGTCCTTGTCGTCGTAATAGAGAATCTGGTCCTCAGGAAAGCCGTTCCGTTTCATGGCGTCGGTCAATTGCCGCGCTTTCCAGTCCGATTCGGCTGAGGTTTCGCCGCCGAACTCCACCATCATGAAAGCACGGCCGCGCGGCAGTACTCCTAGTTCCGCGGCCTTCTTTCCGCCTTTGATCTGCACATACTCGACGAGTTTGTGATCGAGCGCTTCAATGGCGACAGGCCCGGAGTTGAGAATCTCGGGGACCATGTCACCGGCATCTGCGATCGTCGGAAAACCCAGCACGACCAGCGTTCTTTTCGGCGGGCTGTATACAAGCCGTAATTTCGCTTCGAGAATGGTGACGAGCGTTCCTTCCGAACCGACGAGGGCGCGCGCGATGTTGAAGCCGTTTTCCGGCAGAAGGTACTCGAGGTTGTAACCGGACACACGCCGAGGGATGCGCGGCATTTTATTGCGGATCAGCGATGCGTAGCGGTCACTTAGATTTTTCAGCTGGCGGTAGATGACACTCCGGCGCCCGCCCTCTCGGACGATGCGGTCGAGTTCGGCGGGAGAGGTTTCCCCGACTCGCATTCTCAACCCGTCGTACGTGAGCACATCGAGCTCATGGACGTTTTCCGAGACGCGTCCCGCCATCTGTGCGTGCATGCCGCACGAGTTATTGCCGATCATGCCGCCGAGGACGCAGCGATCGTGAGTCGATGGATCGGGGCCGAAGGTGAGCCCTTCCTCGTCAGCCGCATCTCTTAAATCATCGAGAATCACGCCGGGCTCCACGCGCGCCCAGCGTTCTCTGGCGTTGACCTCGAGGACGCGGTTGAAATATTTCGACATGTCGACGACGACAGCAATGTTCACTGTCGAGCCGCTGAGGCTCGTGCCTGCGCCCCGCGACAGAACGGGGGCGCGGTATTTTCGACAGATTTCGACGGTGCCGACCACGTCGTCTGCAGATTTGGGAATGACTATGCCGATCGGTGGCTGGGTGTAATTCGAGGCGTCGTACGCATACAGCCCGCGAGCGGCGTTGTCGAACCGTACCTCGCCGGAGACCCTCAGCCGCAGGTCGTTCTCGAGCGCTTTCACATCGACCCCTTCGCGGCTGCGGGGATCGTGGATGTGGGCATCACATGCACGGGCGGCCGAGGCGTCGGTTCACGCAGGGAAGACATTATTCAGTACCTCGCTTTTTACGGAAGGCGGGCCGAGTTCACCCTTCAAGCCGCGCTTGTAGCGGTCTCCCAGTGCCGCGAGGCGCGATGGAGAGAGCCGTCTTTCAAGCCCGGGGAAAATGGTCTCTTCCTCATGGGACAAATGGTCCAGGACTTGACGGCGCAAATTTCGGAATTCCTCTTTCCAGTGCGGTGAATCGATCTGTTCCTTTCTAAACGGGACGCGATCGAGCACATGAAGCATGTGGTCGAATTCGGCATGCGCCAACTCGGCGGCCTGCAACAGTTCCGACAACTCGGGAATCTCGTGCAAGGGGCCGTAAAGAGCGTACTTTTCCCCGGCATCGTGCGCTTGCAGTGCCAGACGAATTCTGGGATAAAGCTCGAAAACAGCAGCTGGAAGGTCGAGGATATCCTCCATCTCGGTCAGCAGGAGCCGGATCTCCCGATGGGCATCACGAAGCAGGACCAGCAGGTCTGCCGGCTCGGGCTCACTTTCCCTCTGCATGCTCTTTCGATTTCGCGCCGGCATAACTGACTTAGCCGCAATCCCTATTCCAAAGAGGGATTTGAATAAGCCACGGATTTAACGGATTCAACGGATTTCAATCCGTTAAATCCGATCAATCCGTGGCTTATTTAAACCTGAGATGTAATCGGACGGCTTTGCAGGAGGGAGATCTCGTTGGCCGATATCGCCCATTCGATATCCTGAGGAGAGCCGAACAGCTGCTCGCATTGGGAAGCCAGCGTTGCGAGCTGGACTAACGATTCTGCGGTCAGACACGGACGCCGGCGCAAGGCGGGGTCGACCCGCATCTCTCTCGTGCCTCCATTCTGTTGAGGAACAATTGCGACGTCTTTGTCGGCGATCGCGGAAGAGATCACCACTCCGTTCTCCGAAATTGTCCATCGATCCGGCCGCACGATGCCATCGACCACGCCGGATCCCAGTCCCCAGCATGCTTCCACAACAATGTTGCCGGCGCCGGTGGACGGGTCACGCATGAACAGAACGCCGGAGACGTCGGCCGCAATGAAAGTCTGCACGATAGCGGCCACGCGCAATGAAGACTCGACGTTCCGGCGCTGCGAATAAGTTTCAACGGCGGGCGCCAACGCCGACTTCTGAATATCGCTGAGGACGGAAAGCACGCCTTCTGCAGTCACATTCAATCTGGAAAGGAGGATGCCGGCGAATGAGGCAGAGATGGCGTCCTCCTGAACGGCCGATGACCGCACAGCGAAAGCACTGGCTCCCACTCGCGCGACAGCGCAGTCCAGGTCGGAGGTGTCCAGTGTTTGAATCGCGTCCCAGGAGATACAGAAACCGCGGGGCACGGGCAATCCGGCTTGCCACATCCGCGACAGATTGTGCCCTTTGCATCCCACGACGTCCCTCGGAGCGGTATGTTCGAATCCTAGGATCACGAGCGTACCGCCACGAATCCGCGGTCGCCATCCACCAGGATCCGTGCTCCGTCGGGAATTCGAGATGTTGCCTGATCGGTCCCTACTACGGCTGGAATGCCGAACTCTCTTGCGACGATTGCCGAGTGACTGAGAGCGCCTCCGCGATCCGTAACGACGGCGCCGATCAGCGGCAGGATCACGTTGTACGCAGGAGAGGTCGTCGGCGCCACCAGGACATCGCCTTTCTGGAGCTTCCTGAAATCGACAGCTTCCCGTACCACACGAGCCCAGCCCTCATAGCGGCCAGGGCTTGCCGGAAGTCCCGCGACCATCAACGACCACGATGGCCCCGTACTGTCCTCAGACAGCTGGTCCTCCATCTGGCCCAGGTAAAACAGGATCGCTCGATTCACGCGCGTGCATGCCGTCGACAGACCGTCGAAGCATACTGCTTCTTTTGTGCCGAATGATTGCGGAACCTGTTCGTCTTTCCAGCCGGCGAATTCGTCCGCTCGCGCGGCGAGTTCGTCTGCGCTCGGGTCTGCCGATCCAGCCAGGAGATTGTCCAGTTCCAGAGGCGTCGTTTGAAAAATGTGGTCTGATTGAGCCAGCCGCCCGCTGTCGATCAGGCGGCCTGCAACTGCCAGAGCGGCGCGCCGCAGTATTCCTAAAGGCCAGAGATAAGTTATCCGGACGTCTTCATCGTGCAGCCCGTAGGCGATTCTGGCTTCGAGAAGTCCTTCATCGAATTTTTTTCGAAGACCGGGCGGCACATGTTCGCGGATCTGCTTTTCTACATTCAATCTGGGAGATTGAACAGGGACCTGGGTTCCTCGAAGGTCTGCCCAGGAGGCCAGACTGCCTGAATGCAATTGCGGCAGTTCACGCAAAGTAAGATCGATGATGTCGAAGCCCGTGATAATACGGTCGGCGTATTCGTCCATCGGACCGATGGCGCCGAAATCCGCCGATCCGGCCTGCGATCCCTTCAACAACGACAAGGCTGTACCCGACGCGCAGCCTGTCCACGCGCTGACGTTCTGAACCCAGTCCCCGACCGGAAACATGCTGGAAGGCTGTTGAATGAAATGGACGAAGGCGCCTTCCGCGAATATGTTTCTCGACGCCGAGATGTGAGCCTGAAGCGTTCCGATATCCATCTGGACGGGATCGCTAGCTGAAAGTTCCAGCAGCCGGCTGCGCAGATTGTCGCGAACGCTTTTCCAGCCTTCTCGATCCTGGCGCCAGAGTTTTAATTCGACGGCCTCCCCGGAGGCCCGAACACGCTTTTCACGTTCGCCTCGTTCCTGCACAAAACAAGTCTTCAGGTAGAGCCGGCCTTTTACCCGGGCAAAATCGAAACGCTCGATGATGGAGCCGTAGCGGGCAAGACCCTGTCGCGTTCCGGCATCATACGGAGGTATGAACAGTTCCCAGAGATGGCGTGACATCGGCAGCGGAAAATGCGAATTATCCCGTTCCCAGAAACCTGGACCAGGACAACCATCGTAAATTCCGAAACTCATCCCTTTGCGCCGTTGGAGGAATTTGCGCCGCGTACCAGGAGCCGGATAGCCCATGCCACACGCTTGCCGGCCTCTTCGGAATCCAGATTCAAATAATCGCGAAAAGCGCGGACGCAGGAATAGGAACTCAGGACAAAAACCACGTCGGTGAGCCATTGCTGCTCTTTGCGGCTGAGGTGTTTTGTTGCAGGACGCAAAGCCTCGCTGAAATGTTTGGCGCGGTCGACGAATTCCTTGTGGCGCATCGTGTAGCCGAGCCGTGAGTTCATGGCCGCGGAGAGAGTGGATTCGATGGCTTCGCGACGTTTGAATGTGAGCGGCACGATCTTTGCGACATCTTCTGGCGTTTCCATCGGGCCGAACTCATCTAATGTGAAGGAGCCCTTCTGATGGGCATATTCATCCAGAGCGGTGATCAGATCTCTTTTTGTCGGGAAATAACGATATATGGAGGGAACGGAAACCCCGGCCTGCTTCGCTATAAGAGGAATGGATAGTTCCGCAATTCCGTTGCGCGCCATGACCTGCACCAGCCCATCGAGAATGCGCGTCCGGGTCTGAATGGCCCTTTCGTCGCGCAGCGGACTTTTATAAGCCCTCTTTTTCTGTGCTGCTTTCTTCTTTGCCTTCATGCGTGGCCATTGTAGCCCAGCAGCCCACGATTTGCGATTCTTCCATTTTTTGGATTTTTCTTCCAATCGCTAGATTCGCAAGAGGTTTCTTATATCGAAGATATTGCTCGCATGCGGAAATGCATGATAGAGTCGGCCCACGAAAATGGTGGAGGAACCATGAAGAAAGTCTCGATTGCAGTCACGTTACTGCTTCTGCTCGTTTCCACTTCGGCTTTCGCTCAAGTCACCGCAAGTTTGAGCGGCACTGTATCGGATTCGAGCGGGGCGTTGATCCCCGGAGTGGAGGTCACCGCCAAGAACACCAGAACTGGAATTACGGCTACGAATGTAACGAATGAAACCGGCGCCTTTGTGCTTCTCAGTTTGCAGCCGGGAACCTACACGCTGGAGGCATCGCTTTCAGGATTTCAGAAAGCGGCCTACAACAACGTTGAACTCGGTCAGGGGCAGGCCGTTCGATTGAACTTCACACTGCAGGTCGGCGGAGCGGCGCAGAATGTGGAAGTCACAATCGCGGCAGACACCATCCTGGCGACGACGTCGGCTTCAGTCGGCAACGTGCTCAGCGACAAAGATCTGCTGGCGGCGCCGCTCGCCACCCGTAATGTGATCGATCTCGTCGCAACAAGTGCGGGCGTCGTCATCACGCCGAATATCTTTGGCGGCACACAGGTGAACTTTGGCGGAACCGGAGTTGGATCTGTCAACACGACGCGCGACGGCCTGGTGACCAACGATGGCCGGTACAATGCCTCGAATGGAGCGTATTCCGCGATCTTCACCAGTCCGGACATGGTTGAAGAAGTTCGCGTCACTGCGAACAACATCGATCCGACTCTGGGACGCGGCGCGGCTCAGGTCCAGATGCGCACACGCGCGGGAACGAACGAGTTCCACGGAGCAGGTTTCTACTCGAACAACAACTCGGTCATGAACGCTCAGACCTACTTCAATAATTTGCAGGGCGCCGGCAAGAACTATTTAAACCGTAATCAGTACGGCGCTCGCCTCGGTGGTCCGATCATCAAGAACAAAGCGTTCTTCTTCGTACTGACGGACAATCAGCGGTTCCTCGACAAAATAACCGACAACGCCGTGGTTCTCACCCCGCAGGCCCGCGCGGGAATCTTCCGCTACTCGACAGACCATCGCAATGGCGCCGCGAATTCGACGACGCCCTCGGTGGATACTCTCGGCAACCCGCTGAATCCTGCGGCAGTGCGTTCGTTCAATGTGTTCAGCGACGTGAAGGACCCGAACCGCACGGGAATCGATCCAACGTGGGTAGGTCCCCAATACCTGACCAGGATGCCGTTACCGAACAACTATCAGGGTGGCGATGGTTTGAATACCGCCATATTCCAGTGGCTGCGCCCGGAGGCCGGCTTCGACGGATCCACCGGATCAAGTCCGAATACCGACCGCAATCACCTGACGGCTAGAATCGATTATCAGTTCAATAGCAGGAACAAGGTCAACTTCACCATGACGCGTGAAAAGGACTGGGGCGTGTCAGCGCAGACTGGTGAACCGGATTATCCTGCCGGGCAGTTCGGCCAGATCTCGCGGACTCCCTATTTCTACACCTTTGCCTATACGTCCACGCTCTCCTCTTCAATGCTGAACGAGTTCCGCATTGGTAAGAAACGGGATTCCTGGTTGGGCAACTCCGGCCTCGACCAGGGCTGTTGTATCGGCGCCTCCGAAACCACGCGTTCGGCCTCCTCTCAAACGCTCTATAACAGCTACCCCCAGGTCCCCAACAGTTTCGTCTATACGGCCAACACCATGGGTTTGGGTAATTATGTGATATTCAACGTGGCGGCACCCCGCCTCACCTATAGCCCGTTCACACAGATTGGTGACACGTTCAGCTTCACGAAGGGCGTTCATTCGTTCTCTGCAGGTTTTGACATGGATTGGGCCGGTTCGTACGGCGCAAATACCGGAAATGCATTGACGACGCGTCCGCAAGCGAATCTTGGCATCAACGGTGCCAATCCCAGTTTGATCACAGCGGCGAGTCCTTACGCCAGCGGTATTAACGCCAGCGACATCGGTACCGCATCGAATCTGCTGGCGACTCTGGCCGGTTCAGTCTCGAGCATGTCCGGAGACGTTCTATATCCAGAGTCCGACGCAACAAGGTTGGAACGACTATACGAAGACGATGTTCTTTAATCGGTACCAGCATGAAAACGATTGGGACCTGTTCTTCAAAGACAACTGGAAGGCCAGCAAAAACCTGACGCTGATTCTGGGAATGCGCTACGACAAATACGGCGTGCCCTACGACAGTTTCGGATTGGGAGGCCGGTTCTTTTCCTCTAACGGCGGGGGACAGGCTGGACTCTTCGGCTGTTCGGGGTCAAATTTCAACGCCCTGTGGTCCCCGGGCGCCGGCAACTGCGGCAGCGCAAGTCCTTCACTGGTACAAGCGGAGTTCGTCGGAAAGAATTCTCCGCAACCGAATAAACTGATTCATGGCAACGACTGGAAAGACTTCGGGCCTTCGATTGGCTTCAGCTACGCGGTGCCCAGACTCGGTAGCACGGTTATCCGCGGTGGCTACGGCATCAATTACTCGGCCGCGGCGGATTTCCTGACGTACAGCGGAGATTTTGGAAGCTACCCGGGTAACTCGTTGAACATCACGCAGACGACATTCCCCACTCTGCCCGGCGGCTACATGGACATATCCAAGATTGCCGGGAATCAGAATCTGTTCCCGCTGTCGACTGGCGGTACGCAGCCCTTCCAGGCTGTAGGACTCAATACCCCGGGCGTCAGCCGCGTCACCGGTATCACGGGATACGCGGACAACTGGAAGGCTCCTGCCATTCAGAGCTTCAATCTTTCCATACAGCATCAACTGTCGCGGACCGTGACCTTTGACATCGGCTGGGTCGGCAACAAAGTCTCAAAGATTCTTTTCGCCCACCAGCTCAATGACGTCAATGTTCAAACGAACGGAATGCTGGATGCCTTCCTTGCGGTTCGCGCCGGCCAGAACAACGTTCCGTTGATGGATCAGATCTTTAATGGCGTTAACGTCCCGGGCGTCGGCGTCGTTAACGGTACATCGTTGACCGCGGCGCAGGCACTCCGGAGATCGACGACCACTCAGAATTTCTTCGCCAATGGTACGGTGGGAGGTTTTGCGAACTTCGTCAACACGGACGCGACGTTCACCGGAAAACCGGGTGGTCTTCTGCTCAATGGAGGTCTTCCGCAGAACTTCATCGTGGCCAGTCCGCAGTGGTCCAGCGTGACTCTGCGGGATAACAGCAGCAATTCCACCTACCATGCGCTTCAGACGCACGTCTCAAAACGCATCTCTCAAGGTGTTACGGGCCAGTTCAGCTACACGTTCTCGAAGAACCTGGGAGATGGCGGGACCGTTCGCGACCAGCGTAATTTTGCTCTGAGCAAGGGATTGCTGGCGGTCGATCGTACGCACATCATCACTTCGAATGCGACCTACTATCTGCCATTCGGGCAAAACCAGCTGCTCTTCAAAAATGCGCCGGGCTGGCTGGACCGGGTTATCAATGGCTGGCTGGTTTCATCGACCGGCTCGTGGACTTCCGGGGCTCCTCTATCGTTCACTGGCACCGGCGGGCTGTACAACAGTGCCGCTGGAAACAATACGTTAGATCTGGTTGGCACGATGCCGAAAGGCGACGTGGTGAAAGGCAACGGTTTTGTGTCCTACTTCAACACTCTCCATACGGCGATCGCGCCATTGCCGAATTTCGGCGGTGACACGAATCTGCCCGGCAAGTTCACGAACCAGGTTCTCCAGGATGCTTCCGGCAACACCATCATGCAAAACTCAGGGCCGGGTCGTCTCGGAACCATGGCGTTTTATCAGTCGGGAGTCAGAGGTCCCGGATTCCTCAGCGTCAATATGTCGGCGACCAAGACGGTGAAGATCACGGAAGGCAAAACCTTCACGCTTCGCGCCGACGCGGTTAACGTTCTCAACAAGCCGCAGTGGGGCGCCCCGAACACGAACATCAACGGTGCCACTTTTGGCCGCATCACAACGGCGACCGGAAGCCGTACCGTTACTCTCAACGCCCGCATCGACTTCTAAGGAGAGCGGGTCTTCTGTAGGGGCGGTCTGTGACCGCCCGTTTTTCCTGGAATGATAGGAGAAGCGGGCTCAACAGACCGCCCCTACGTTTTTGCGATACAATGTTCGCGCCGATGAGAAGGTTTTTTGGCGTCGTTCTCCTGCCGGCTTTGATGTTCCTGGCAAGCTGCACCCGATCGACCCCTATCAAAGAAAATCCCACATTCGCCGAAGATATCGCGCCGATCATCTTCAAGAACTGCGCGCCCTGCCATCGTCCGGGCGAAGCCGGGCCGTTTCCGCTTCTCAGCTATGACGATGTCAAGAAGAGGGCAAAAACGGTAGCCGCCGTCACCCAGGCCCGGTATATGCCGCCATGGCCGGCGGATCCTTCGTATTCCCACTTCCTGCGGGAACGTTTCCTGACAGACGAACAGATCGTATTAATCAAAAACTGGGTCACGAACGGCGCCCCCGCCGGTGATCTGGCGAAAGCGCCGGCTGCTCCGCAATTCCCAGTCGGATCGAACCTGGGCAAGCCCGATCTTGTGCTCCAGATGCGCGAGCCGGTCCATATAAGGGGAGACAACAAGGACCGGTTCATGGTCATCAAGATCCCTTACGAACTCCCGGCCGACCGCTATGTCCGGGCGATCGAGTTCGTTCCCGGGAACCGGAAACTGCTCCACCACATGAATGGGCACATTGTTCAGTATGACGACAAGAAAAAAGACGCAATGGAAGGGCCTTATAGCGTCGATCGAACTGTTGCTCCCACCCTGGTGGAAAGCTATCACGCTATCCATCTGCTGAACGACGACGGCAGTTATCCGGAATTGACGCCGGCCGTCGCCAACTACCTTCCCGGCGGCGTCTCCCCGGCGGAATACCCGCAGGGTATCGGCGGATGGAAGCTTAACCGGCGCGGCGCGTTCCTCATGCGCGACATCCATTACGGCCCGTCGCCCGTGGACGCCGAAGATCAGTCGTACTTCAATGTGTTCTTTACGGATAAACCGCCGGTGCGTCCCACGAAAGAGATGCAGCTTGGCACCCTCGGCATTTCCGAAATTATCCCGCCCCTGATCATCCCGGCCAACGAGGTCAAAACGTTTACGACCAGAACGGTGACCGATGAGGACATCTCGCTGCTGACGATCAATCCCCACATGCACCTGCTCGGGAAATCGTTCAAGGCTTTCGCCGCGACTCCCGACGGAAAAACAATCCCGCTGATCAACATTCCGAAGTGGGATTTCCGCTGGCAGTACTTTTACATGTTTCCAAAGATGGTGAAGATTCCGAAGGGCTCCACGATCGCCGCCATCGGCGTTTACGACAACACCGCGAACAATCCGAACAATCCGAATTCTCCGCCGCAGACCGTGATCGGCACCAATGGCAGCATGAAGGTGACGGACGAGATGTTTCAGCTGATCATGAAGTACGTGCCGTACCAGCCCGGCGATGAAAACGTC
>CAVTWA010000043.1:0-28869 GCA_963738025.1 uncultured Acidobacteriota bacterium
TCAACGACAAGATCACAATGACGGGGACGCTGAGCAAGATCGATTGGCGCAATCCTCACATCGAACTCATTGTCGATACAAAGAATGGCGGCACTGCAGTGCAGACCTGGTCGCTCGAGGGGCCATCGCCCAGTTTCTTCCGCGCCCGGGATATCAACAAGTCCGAGGTCGAGACCGCGCTGAGCAAAACGGTTACGGCGGAGGCGAGCCGCGCCAGGGACGGATCTCGTGCCGGTCTGTTACGGACCATGACGCTGCCGGACGGCAAAGTCATTTCGGCGTGCCCGCAGAATTGCTGAGGCGAAGGAGATTCCCCGTGAAAACTTCATACCGGATTGCCGTCACCGTTGCCGTGCTGCTCAGTGCATTTCAGGCCTTCGCTCGATTGACAAAAGATCCTGAAGAACGGGCGAAAGCCATTGCCCAGATCATGCAGGCAAACGCGCGTCAGATTACGCTGTTCGATCGCGAAGGGAAACCGCTGTGCGCTACCGAAGCCAAGGATCTGTACCAGCAGCCGGTCTTTTCCCCCGATGCCAAAAGAATGGCCGTCATTAAAACCGACCTCGAGAAGGAGAGTAATGATCTCTGGGTTGTCGATCTTGCGAGCGGCAAGACGACCCCGAGTCACCGTCAGTGGCGAGCGTGAAGCCGCCTCCTCGCCGGCATGGTCGCCGGACGGCGCGCGTGTGGCGTATGTCGGGCTGCGGCAGGGCGCCTACGGCTTGTATCGGAAGCTATCCAGCGGTGGAAAAGGAGAACGAGGAACTGCTCTACAAAAGCAATGCCCCCGTGGTGCTGACCGACTGGTCGATGGATGGTCGCTATCTGACGTACTACGCGACGGATCTCGGAGGCGGCGCCATATACGCGCTGCCGCTTGCGGGAACCGGAGAACGCAAGCCGATCGAGATTTTTCGCAGTAAGTTCCAGTTGACCGGACCGCGCCTTTCGCCGGACGACCGCTTCGTGGCATACGTGTCAACCGAAACCGGTAAGACGGAACTGTATGTCCGGCCGTTTGATCCAGCGGCTGCGCCGGGCACGGCGCGGCTTCTGCAGGGCCATGGAGGCTTTCCAGCAGGGCGCTCAAGGCATGGCGTTCTGGCGGCGCGACAGCAAGGAGATCAATTTCCTCTCTCCCCGATCGAAGCATCGTGTCGGTTTCGCTCACCACTGCTCCTGATTTTGAATTCGGAAAACCGAAGCTTCTGTTCCGTCTTCCCGAAACAACGCCCGTTTGCTCCCAATATGGCCAGCGTCAATCGTGATGCGGATCGTTTTGTAATCGCCGTGCCTCCGCCGCAACTCCGGCAGTTGACGCTGCTCGATCGCGAAGGAAAAGTCGTCGGCACCGTCGGGCAGCCAGGCCGCTCGGGAATGTCCGGTTTTCCCCGGATGGAAAGCGCATTCTGGCGATGAAGAACGATCCGGAAACGGGCAATAACAATATCTGGGTTGCGGATATCGCAACCGGGAAAGCGGCCGCTATTACCAATGAGATAGAGCCCGTGCTCTCTCCGGTCTGGTCGAATGACGGAAAGCAGATCGCCTACGCTTTATTCAAGGACAGTTACTCCACGGTGTATCGCAAACCGGCAGACGGAACCGGTGCGCCGGAAGTTTTATTCCGTTACACACCCGGCGCAGGCGTCGGCCTTACCGATTGGTCCCCGGATGGGAAGTTTCTAACTTTCAGTACCGGGGTGCTGCTCATGATCCCGGCTCAGAGCCCGGAAAAGCCGCTCGAGCGAAAAGCGCTGGAATGGCTGCGTGAGGACTACGACGCGTTCGACGGCCGCTTTTCACCTGACGGACGGCTTCTGGCATATCTGTCGAACGAAGCCGAAGTCGCCACGACGCAGATCTATGTGCGGCCGTTCGACTCCAGCAAACCGGTGCTCCTGCGGGTCCCGCTGTACAGGTCACGAATCTCAAGGGCGGTGCCGGCGGCATTACGTGGCGGCAAGATGGAAAAGAAATATATTTTGTGACGCGCGATCGGGAAGTGATGGCCGTCGATGTCACTCTGGCGCCCAAGGTTCAGGCAGGAACACCCCGGCGTCTTTTCCAGATTTCGGATCCACTCGCGGGAGCCGGCGACGTCAGTCCCGACGGCCAGCGATTTATTGTTGCCATGCCGGTGAAGTAGAGCAGAACACAATTCTTACGCGGAGGGTGACGGGATTTTCATTGCGTCTGGACAATCCAACGTCTCACAACGAGAGTTCGATCATTCCCGATACCCGTCTCGTGATGGTGGAAGATATCTGAAGACTTGTCTGCCTAATGGACATTTGAAGGCGGATCGAAATGGGGATCGAACTGGCCGGGGCTCCGCTCCGAGCGGAACGACTCCAGCGTCCACTCGTCCTTGTTTTCGCTATAGCCCAGGACATACGTGTTGCCGTCATCGGCAAATACTCGAAAATACTGAGCCTCCGGGCCGAACCACTGATCCTCGACAGAATCGACAAAGTACACACGCTCCCCCAGCCAGAACTTGATCGGCCGCTGGTTGCTTTTGTGACCGGAGTAGCTCTCAACGCGAAGTTTCATACGCCATCCTAGCACTCATCGACGTTCGAACGAGAGGTGTCGGAACCGAATGATCCTCTCTTTTTGTATTCCTGCCAAATGAATATTCCATGGCAGACTTCTTTTCCACGTTCGACGTGGCCTAAGATGGATGGACCGTTTTGGCGAAACCTGATCGAACAGCTTAATCGGCGTTGAATACGCGGGGAATGCGTGATGAGGTACTTCTGTTTGCGTTATCGATGGATCATTACGACGCTGGGTGTCCTCGTTGCCACCGCATCAGCGATCGCGATTTCCGCTGAATTGGGCGACATGCCGAATGACGCTCCCGAGTTTTATTTTACCCGTCTGATTTACCGTCAGAATCCCATACCTCACGGATACTTTCGTCCGTTCACTATGGCGAACCCCGGCCCGTATCATTGCCCCGAATTCGGCGGTAAGAACTTTTTCCCGCCGCAAGGCTGGGGCTGGGCAACGGATTCTCCGGGTGCCGATTGCAAATTAATGGGAGCCATTCACCGGCTGACGGGGCAGCACGTGTATCCAAATCCGAATTACATCGAGATTATGGATCCGCGCTTATTCGACTTTCCGTACGCCTACATTGTCGAGCCCGGCCAGATGGTTTTCAGCCGGCAGGAAGCCGCCCAGCTTCGTGAATACCTGCTTCGCGGCGGCTTTCTTCACCTGGACGACTTCTGGGGACTCGATCAGAAAGAAAATCTGGTAACGGAACTCAGAAAAGTCTTTCCGGAATATCCCCTTCAGCCGATTCCGCTGAACCATCCGATTTTCCACACGTTCTTCGATATCGACGAGATCATCCAGACGCCCAATCAAGGCAATGGCTGCCGCGGTGGGCGCACCTGGGAGCAGCCCGACGATACGGAGCCGCGCATCTACGGAATATCGGATGACAAAGGACGGTTGATGGTTGCCGTCACCTACAATACCGATATCGGCGATGCCTGGGAATTCATGGACCTCAAGTGCTATCCCGAAAAGTATTCCGGTTACGCGATTCGCGTTGGACTGAACTTCATGATCTACGCGATGTCGCATTGAAGCCAGAACGGATAAGCCAACGGATTTAACGAATTTCGGTTCGTTAAATCCGTTCAATCCGTGGCTTATCTGCTTATCTCACTGTGCAGGCTGTCGTTCCCTGCAGATTTCAACGATGCAGATGGACTCGACGATCCGGTTGGCAGGCGGTACCGCAAGTCCTCGTTCGGTCATGAGCTTCCGAATTAAATTGGCGGTGTCGGGCCGGCTCACAGCCGATTGTACTCCGACACGCACGAGGCCATCGGCGTAGTCGAGCGCCTGCCAGGTGTGGCCGGCGTTCTTCGAGACACTTGTATCGGTATCCCGGCTGCCGTGGTCCCGGGTTTCAAGCCTGGCGCCGTGATCGACGAGGGTTTGAACCACTTCACTGCGTCCCTTGAGCGCGGCGCCCATCAGCGGTGTCCTGCCGTCGCGGTTTGCCGAATTCGCATCGAGACCGAGCTCCAGCAACATCTTTACCGCTTCAAGGTTGTCTTTCACCGAATGCTCGTAGGTCACACCCTCAACCCACCCGATACCGGCTGCCGCTGCGAGGGCAGTATCACCAAAGTCTGTCGCGATCCCGGGATCTGCGCCGTGCATCAGGAGCAGTTTCATCAGTTCGATATCGCCGGATTGTGCCGCACGCACGAACGGTGTGGCGCCGGCTTCGAAGAACCACTGCATTGTGAAGATCGTGCGCGTCAATGTGTCGTCTTTACTGCGCAGATTGGGATTGGCTCCATGATCGAGAAGGAGCTTGATGAATTCCAGGTGATCCATGTCCGGTTTCGGGACAGGGAAATCTCCACCTTCGATATTGCGGTTGTCCGTTGCGAGATAAAGAGGCGTCCAGCCGCCTTTGTTCGAAAGATTGACATTCGCGCCATGCTCGAGAAGCCATGCGGCCAGCTTGTAGTGTCTGTTGTTCGTGGCTGTCAGAAGGGGCGTCCATCCATATTCCGTCGTTTGATTGAGGTCTGCTCCGGCTCCAACCAGCAGCTTCGCTGATTCCAGATCGCCTTCGCGTGCGGCAAAAACCATTGGCGTCAGACCGCCGCCGCCCCGGCCGACCAGACCGGCAACGATGACGTCGGAATCATTGGCTTCCGCGAGTTGCTCTCGAACGAGTTTATTCAGTTCTTCGAGATTCTTACCTGCGGCGGTTACCTGCGGCCCGATGAACTCGAGAATGGTATTTACGTCGGCCAGAGCGGTTGCCTGGACGACAAATTTAGCGATCGTTGGAAGGTCATCTTTCGAAAAGTCGGGCAGCAACCGCTGGACTCGCTTCCCGCTGGCCTCTTCCGCAGCCAGTTGTTGCTCGTACGTGCGATTGTTTTTTGCGGCCTCGGCCCAACGCTTCATAGCCGCCTCAACATTCGCGGTATTCACCTTCTGCGCGATGTAATTTCGCGGCAGTCCTGCAGCTCCGGACTTTGCGGCGTAGTCGGCGCCGGCATCCAGCAAAGCCTTCACGGCAGCCGGATGTTTTTGTTCGACGGCCCACATCAAAGCCGTCGTGCCGCGGATGGGTTCGTGTGCGTTGACGTCCGCACCCGCCTTGCGCAATAAATCGATGCTTTCCGCGCTTCCACTGCGGGCCGCCAGCATGAGCATGGTTTCTCCGTTCGGTCCTTTTTGCTTTGCGTCGGCTCCAGCGCCCAGCAGAATTCTGATCAAATCCGGGTTGCCATAAGCCGAAGCCATATAGAGCGGAGTGATGTCTTCACGAGTCTTCGCCTCCACTCTGGCGCCTGCTTTGATCAAAAGCTGTGCCGTCTCCAGGTCATTGCGATATATCGCCCAGTGAAGGGCTGTGGCACCGTCAATCTGGGGCTGATTGACATCTGCTTTCTGCTCCAGAAGCTTTCGCAGGAGGGCCTGATTGCCTTTCATCGCGGCGTCCGCCACTTCCGGCCGTTCCACCGCGAAGAGCGATACCGCAGTGAGACAAACCACGACCACAACGGTTATGGGATTTATGCGCTGATTCATGCAGGCGATTGTCATTCCAGGTAACAAGTCACGTCAATGCCTTTCCAACTGCAGGCGCGGTCTATCCAGCTGTGAATGAATAGGCCCAGAGGGCCGAAAGATTAGTCGCATCAATCTGTCGGCCCTCCGGGCCTCAAACGTTCGCTGGTTTAGTCCCCGGCCTGGCGGCCGGGACTATATTCTACGCGCCTCCGGCGCTATGACCGTGATATGGCGCTGCATCCATCCTCGATAGGATTCCTATATCTAATATATTGATCACGCTGCCGGTCTCTGGTACATTACGGCCGTTGTTTCAAGTCACAATTTGACTGTACGTAGATTTATTCTCCACCCACCTTTCGGGGCCGCAGAAGTGCGGCCCCCTTTTTTTTAGAGTGGCGCAGAAGTAACCTGCGACGATCTTTGACAGGGCTTCATGACCATTGTAGAGTTGCTTCAGCATTCCAATAGTTCTGCCGGAGGCTTAATGAAAGGACGCGTGGCCCGCATGGTGCCGGCGGTCATCGCTGTGCAACTCATCGCCGTAGCGTGGTGTTGTGTGCAGGCGTCTGGCCGGCAGCAACAGCCCGTGCCGTCGACGGAGAACGCGGTTCATTACAAAGCCGTGGTGGCGCAATACTGCACGTCCTGTCACAACGAACGGACGAAGACGGGCGGGCTTGCGCTCGACAAACTGGACTTCGGCAATCTTGGCGCGAATGCCGAAATCTGGGAAAAGGCCGTGCGGAAAGTGCGCGTCGGGATGATGCCGCCGCAAGGCGCATCCCAGCCGGATGACCAGACGCGGCGCGGTCTGGTGTCATGGCTGACAACCGAACTCGACCATGCGGCGTCCGCTAATCCAAATCCTGGACGTCCGCTGCTGCATCGTCTGAATCGTGTTGAATACGGCAACGCTATCCGGGACCTGCTCGGCCTGGAAGTCGATCCAGCCGCACTGCTGCCGCCCGACGACGCCGCATACGGCTTCGATAACGTCGGTGACGTTCTAGGTGTTTCACCCGTATTGCTGGAGCGCTACATGGGCGCGGCCGGTATCGTCAGCGCTCTCGCTGTCGGCGATCCGGACACCGCTCCCAGCGGGGAGACTTTTCACATCCGGCAAGACGCGTCGCAGGATATCCACCTCGAAGGAATGCCGATCGGTACCGTCGGAGGCATCCTGGCAAAAGTCACGCTTCCTCTCGACGGCGAGTACCTCTTCACGGTTCGCCTGTTCCGCACCAACCTCGGGGTCATGCGAGGACTGGAATACGAACACGAAGTCGAGTACACGGTGGATGGCCGGCGCGTCCATCTCTTCAAAATGGGTGGGGAAGAGGACTTTAAAGCGAATCTCGTCAATATGACGAAGCTTGGCGACGAAGTCGATGAAAGAGGCCGCTTCCGGATCGCTCTGAAGGCAGGGCCCCATGTCATTACCGCTGCGTTCCTGGAGCGAACGGCTGCGTACAACCCGACCCGCTTGCAGCCTTTTATCCGAAGTTCGACGGACACGCGCGATACTTCCGGACTGCCACATTTCGAAACCTTCACGGTCACCGGCCCCTTTAATGCTACCGGATCGGGAGATACTCCAAGCCGCCACAAGGTCTTCATTTGCCGTCCTGCGGACCGTGCCGGGGAAGAGCCGTGCGCTCGAAAGATCCTGTCCACGTTGGCGCGGCGCGCTTACCGCGGCGATGTCAGCGAGACGGATCTGCAGCGCTTGATCGGGTTCTTCCAGTCGGCGCGCCGCACGGGAGACTTCGATAAGGCCATCCAGATTTCGCTGCAACGGATTCTCGCCAGTCCGAAGTTTGTATTCCACATTGAATCCGATCCGGTGAACACATCGGCCGGGACCGTGTATCGAGTCAGTGACCTGGAGTTGGCTTCACGCCTTTCATTCTTTTTGTGGAGCAGCATACCGGATGATCTGCTGCTGGATGAGGCTGCGAAGGGCCGGCTTCATACGCCCGCCGTGCTGGAGCAGCAGGTCAAGCGGATGCTTGCCGACCCGAAAGCGGAGTCGCTCACGAGCAATTTCGCCGCTCAGTGGTTGTATCTGCGCAACCTGAAAAACATGCAGCCGCTTTCGGAAGAATTTCCGGATTTCGACGACAACTTGCGGCAGGCGCTCGAACGTGAAGCGTCTCTGTTTTTCGAGAGTGTCGTGCGCGAAGATCGCAACGTCCTGGATCTGATGACGGCGAACTATACCTATCTGAATGAACGGCTCGCCAGGCATTACCAGATTCCAAACGTTTATGGCAGCCACTTCCGCCGCGTCACACTGACGGACGAGGCGCGCTTCGGATTATTAGGGAAAGGCGCCGTCCTGATGGTGACTTCCCATACGGACCGGACTTCGCCAGTCGTTCGCGGCAAATGGATACTGGATAACCTGCTTGGTGCGCCGCCTCCGGCTCCACCGGTAAACGTTCCACCTTTGAATGAGAATCCTCAGCGCGAGGGCAAGGTCTTGACCATGCGCGAAAGGATGGAGGAGCATCGCGCCAATCCCGTATGCGCGAACTGTCATAAGTTGATGGATCCGATCGGTCTGTCGCTGGAAAATTTCGATGCGGTGGGCGCATGGCGCAACCGCGACGGCGACACGGTCCGGACCATGGGCACGCCGATCGACGCATCGGGACAGCTTCTCGACGGCACCAAAGTCGATGGTGTGAACACGCTGCGCAAAGCATTGCTGCGCCAGCCCGAGCTGTTCGTTGGAACCCTTACCGAGAAATTGTTAATTTTTGCGCTTGGCCGCGGTCTAGGGTATTACGATATGCCGTCGGTCCGCGCCATCGTTCGCGATGCAGCACGGCAGGATTATCGCTTTTCGTCGTTGATTCTGGGAGTCGTGAAGAGTACGCCATTTCAGAAGAGAATCGTCGCCGCTGACGACTAAGGAGATTCGGAGAGGTAATTCGGGGACGGTTGCCTGATTCGCCAAATTGAACAGCAAATTTGGCGAAACAGGCAACCGTCCCCGAATTACCGCCATAAGGAGATCACCGTATGTTTGCTACAAAGAAGTTTGTATCTCGACGGACGGTGCTACGGGGTATCGGCACCGCAATAGCTCTTCCGTTCCTGGAGGCGATGGTTCCTGCTTTTGTCCCAACAGCCAGGACTGCGGCAAATCCCTTGAAGCGTTTCGGAGCGGTATTCGTGCCGCTGGGCGAGCGTCCCGGTTATTGGACTCCTTCGAAGGTCGGAATGGACTTCGAGTTCACGCCAATCCTGAAATCTCTCGAGCCGTTTCGAAAGTCGATCACGGTCGTCTCCGAACTTTGCGATCCTCTTGACGGCCACGCCGTCACGGTCGCGGCCTGGTTGAGTGGATCCGTTCCTTTCCGGACCATTGCCGAAAATGTCAAAGCCGGTACGACCATCGACCAGGTGATTGCGAGCAAAATCGGTCAGGATACGCCGCTTCCGTCATTGGAACTCGCGACCGAAGATTTCACCGGTTGGATCGGCGGCTGCGACACTGCCTACAGTTGCGCCTACATGAACACGATCTCGTGGAAGACGCCGACGACTCCTCTGCCGATGGAGATCAACCCTCGCATCGTTTTCGAACGCATGTTCGGAAGACCAGGCACTCGCGCCCAGCGCCTGGAGCGGATGCAGGAGGATCGCAGTATCCTCGACTCCGTCAGAGACGACGTGGCGGATTTGCAGAAGCGGCTCGGATCCAGAGACAAAGCCCGGCTGAGCGAGTATCTGGACCACGTCCGGGAAATCGAGGAGCGCATCCAGAAGGCCGAGAAGCAGGCAGCGACAAAGGTGACGGTGCCTGACGCTCCCGTCGGCATTCCCGAATCATTCGAAGAGCACGCCATGTTGATGTACGACCTGGCTGCAGTGGCTTATGAGGCCAACATCACACGCGTCATTACATATATGAAATCGCGCGACGCCAGCCAGCGGGTGTACCCGAACATCGGCGTGAACGAGCCGCATCACGCCATGTCCCACCATGGCAATAACCCGGAAAAGCTGGCGGGGCTCGTCAAACTCAACACCTATCACGTCAGTCTGTTCTCGAAGTTTGTCGAAAAGCTCCAGTCCACGCCCGATGGAGACGGCTCGCTCCTGGACCATTCGCTGATCTTTATGGCAGTGGGATGAGCGAAAGCGACACCCATTCCCGCTTGAACGTTCCGACGCTGCTGGTTGGCGGCGCGGCCGGCCAGGTCAAAGGCAACCGGCACATTCAAACTGCGAAGGAAACGCCTCTGGCGAATCTCATGGTCTCGCTTGCCAACAAGTTTGATTGCGATATCGACAAATTCGGCATCAGCACGGGTCACGTGGAAATATGACAAGGCAGAGAGCTGCGAAGGCAGATCGGAACACAAGAGGCACAAGAAGCACAAGATTGTTTTTCTCCGTTTTTGTGCCTCTTGTGCTTCTTATGTTCCTTCCGTTCCTTGTCATGCAAGGGACCGCTTCGGCCTCGGGCAACGGCACGAGTTTGATTGACGCGGTTAAAAGCGGCAATGTCCAGGCGATCCGCACGCTGTTGAAGCAACGTCCGGACCTGAATGCGCAGGAACCCGACGGGATGACCGCCCT
Organism: uncultured Acidobacteriota bacterium; assembly: GCA_963738025.1. Classification (GTDB taxonomy): domain Bacteria; phylum Acidobacteriota; class Terriglobia; order 20CM-2-55-15; family 20CM-2-55-15; genus 20CM-2-55-15. The sequence continues at coordinate 10,168 of CAVTWA010000043.1, forward strand.
TCACTGGGCGGTGCGCAACGACGACGTGGACACAGCGCAGGCCCTCATCCATGCCGGTGCGAACGTCAAAGCCGCAAATCGATATGGTGTCACGCCGCTCTCATTAGCGGCGACAAACGGAGACAGCGTCCTTGTCGAGGCCCTCCTCAAAGCCGGAGCCGATGCGAACACCGCACTGCCTGAGGGTGAAACCGTCCTGATGACCGCCTCACGCGCCGGCAACGCCGATGCAGTCAAGGCCCTGATTGCCCACGGCGCCAACGTCAATGCCAGAGAACAATGGCAGGAGCAGACTGCACTCATGTGGGCCGCCGCGGAGAACCATGCGGCAGCCGTCAAGGTGCTGGCCGGCGCCGGCGCCGACCTGAATGTGCACTCGAAGGTATTGAGTTTTCCCGAGTACAAATACGAAACCAACGGCATGGCCGTGTTTTTGTTGCCGCACGGCGGCTGGACCGCTCTGATGTATGCGGCGCGGCAAAACGCTGTCGCTGCGGCGGCTGCACTGGCAGATTCGAAAGCGGATCTCAATGCTGTGGACGCGGACGGCACGACGGCGCTTCATCTGGCGATTATCAATCTTCATTACGATCTCGCGTCGCTGCTGCTGAATAAAGGAGCGGACCCTAATGTGACCGACAATTCCGGCATGACCGCGTTGTACGCTGCGACGGACATGCGCGCTCCCGCCAACATGATGACCCGGCCCGACCCGAAGCTACGGGACGAAATCGACGCCGCCGGGGTGGTCAAAGTCCTTCTTGCGCACGGCGCAGACCCGAACCTGCGGTTGAAGAAACCCATCATCGGCCGTCATAACAATTTGCTGGGCGATACGTCGCTGGGTGAAGGAACAACGCCCCTGATGCGGGCGGCCAAAGCGAACGACCTTCCCATCATGAAACTGCTGCTCGATGGCGGAGCGGATCCGACAATTACTTTGAAAGATCACACGACCGCGGCAATGATCGCCACTTCCCTCGATGCTATCAAGCTTCTCGTGGAGCACGGAATCGATGTGAACGCCTTCAACAGCAACGGCCAGACGCTGCTGCACAATGCCGCAGGCCGCGGGTCAACGGCGATCATCCAATACGCTGCCGATCAAGGCGCCAGGCTCGATCAGAAAGACAAACAGGGCCGCACACCGCTCGATATCGCCCAAGGCGCGGGTGGCGGCGGCGGGCGAGGGGGAGCCGGAGCTGCAGCAGGACGCGGCGGCGGTGGCGCTCGCGGAAATGCCGGAGCTGCAGCGCTTCTTCGCGATTTGATGGCGAAGAACGGGATTCCCGTACCTGCGGCGCCGGCCAGGTAGACATCAGGGTTCAGGAGGGCGTCTGAAGGTTCTTTCCACTCTCGCGCTGTTAGCGAGCATTGTTTTCGTCCAGCCCGCGAATGCGCAACAACCCAGGCGGATCTGGGACGGTGTGTTCAGCGCCGAGCAGGCCCTCCGCGGCAAGTCCGCATTCGACTTGAGCTGCTCGCGCTGTCATAACGTCGCGCTTGTCGGATCGGAGCGAGGACCCGCGATCAAGGGCGCTTCATTTTTGTCTCATTGGGAAAAGGATAGCGTTGCCGGCCTGTTCTCGAAGATACGAGACACCATGCCTGAAGGCGGCCCGGGGACGGTGAAGGATGAAGTGAAGATCGACATCCTCTCTTACATCCTCCAGCAGAACGGCTTTCCGGCGGGTAAAGCAGACCTTAAAGCCGATGTCTCTTCACTGGAAGATATTCGTTTCGCAAAAAAAGGGATCTGGGACGGCGTCTTCACGGAAGCTCAGGCGGAACGAGGAAAGACGGCCTTGTCGCAGAACGGCTGTAATGGCTGCCACGGCTCTGAACTGGGAGGAGACAAGGGCCCTGCGCTGAAAGGCGAGCGATTCATGACGGACTGGGAGAATGGGAGTCTGAACCGCCTTTTCACGAAAATTCGCGATACGATGCCGCCACTGAACGCGGAACAAGTGCCTCCCGCCACCAAGCTGGATATCGTTGCTTATCTGCTCAAGGTCAACGGCTTTCCATCGGGGGCCGGTACCCTTGCCATCGATGAACTGGACAACATTCAAATCGTGAAACAAGGCGCTGAGGCCGCCGGGCCAGCCAACTTTTCGGTTGTCGAAGTGGTTGGCTGTCTGATGTTGAATGAAAAGCAAAAGTGGGTTTTGACCAACTCGACCGAACCCGCCGCCACCAAAGAAGAGAACACCCCGCCGGCTGCTCTGGTTTCTGCGGGAGCGAAGCCACTCGGATCGCAATCCTTCGACTTGGTGAGTGTCGGTCCCTCCATGAAGCCCGAATCCCACAAGAGTCATAAGGTGGACGTGAGGGGCTTGCTCTATCGCGATGCGCGCTACTCCGAACTGAATGTGACTTCGCTGGATACTCTCAGTCCGACTTGTCCCTGACCGCACCGAAAAGGGGCAGGAACACAAGAAGCACCGCAACCACGGTAGTAACCTGAGACCACAGACGCAGCCGAAGTTCGTCATGAGATGTGAGGCGCGGTCCCCGCCTAACTTAGGCGGGGACTTACCCCCATTCAACGTCCCACCCGGAATCAACTCAGGGCAACCCCGGAGGTTCGTCGCTTTCTTCCAAAAAAACTGGCTAAAAAACTAAAACTTAAGCCTTGTTACACAAAAACATTTCCTGTGCCTCTTGTGCTTCTTGTGTTCCTGCCCCTTTCGATATTGAGATTGCGAGCGCGCCAATGATACGCTGCGACCCGACCTGCATACAGAGGACACGACATACCATGACGAAACAACTGACGACTGTTGCACGCTGCCTCCTCTTGATTGTTTTTGCCGCGGCCACATTGCCGGCGCAAGTCGCTGCGCCGGACGCTGCCGGTGTTTCCCTTGGTGCGGTTTACTACACGGTCCCCGACGTTGCTGCACACCGGAAGATCTGGGTCGAGATTTTTGGCGCGAAACCCGTGATGGTCGGAAAAACGGAAATGCTCAAAATCCCCGGAGCCTTCATCGTTTTGACCAAAGGCGAAGCGGCACCGGGAAACCCTTTGATCAATCACTTCGGAATCTGGGGCAAGGATCTGGACTCTACGCGCGCGAAACTGACGGCTGCCGGAATTCAGGCGGCGCCGAAAGCCCAGTTCATCGATCTGCCGAATGCAGTGCGGCTGGAATTCATTGACGATCCGGCTGGCCCGGATATGCCTTCTGCCCACCACATCCATTATTTTGTCGCTAATCAGCAGGATGGGTTGAAGGGCCGCGAATGGTATGTGAAGACATTCGGGGCCAGTGAAAACGCCCGTCGGAATGGCGCCGTGCCCAGTGCCCTCTTTACCACGCCCGACAAATGGATCTCGGTGGACTTCACGGCTGCCGGAGGCCGGGGAGGCGCACCGCCCCCCGCACCGATCCCGAACAAGGGAACGCTCCTGGATCGGTTCGCCCTCGAAGTCAAAGGGCTCGACCCTTTCGTGAAGAAAATCCAAGCCGACGGAGTGAAAGTAACGAAGCCAGTTTCCACAAACGCCGATGGGCTCAAGACGGCAATGGTGGTGGACAGCCTTGGCAATGAAATTGAACTGATCGAAGGTCTGGCAGGTAAGTGAGGTTTAGAGTGAGGTTCAGGATGAAAAGCGTTTCTACGTTTACGCTCGCTGCAGTGCTGTTTCTGGCGATGCCGGCCATTGCTCAGAATGCCCAGCGCGGCGGGAACGGTCAAGGTGGGGGGAATGGTCAACGAGGCGGAGCCCCCGCCGCACCTGCGCGTCCTACGCCTCACTGGCCGGACGGAAGATTGAATCTGGGTGCACCGGAAGGTGAGAAGGGAATCTGGGCGCCGGCTGGAATCGTGCAGTTATCCGTCAATCCGACGAGCGTTAACCGGGCGGGGCCAACTACCCATCTGCCGAACAACATCAAGGTTGAAGACGTTCCTTTTCAAGAGTGGGCCCGGGCTCTGCACGATTATCGCGAGAAGGCTTTCGAGAGCGATGAACCCCATTCGCGCTGCAAACCCTCAGGCGGCGCCAGACAGTTCATCACTCCTTACGGAGTAGAGTTCGTGGAAATGCCCGAACAGAAGGTTATGTACATCTTCGACATTGGCGGGCCCCACACTTATCGCACGATCTATATGGACGGGCGGCAACATCCAAAGAATCTGGAACCCAGCTATTATGGCCATTCAATCGGGCATTGGGAGAAAGATGCCCTGGTCGTCGATACGGTTGGCTTCAACGAAAAATTCTGGATCGACCGTGAGGGCGAACCTCACACCGACAAACTCCACGTGATTGAGCGGTTCTCTCGTCCCGACTTCAATACGCTTCAATTTGAAATGACCATTGATGATCCAGGCGCCTATACCGCGACCTGGACCGGCGGATTCCTTCTTCGCTGGAGTCCCAACGCCGAACTGTTCGAGTACATCTGCCAGGACAACAATCTGTCGCCGCAGGGAATGGTGGGTACCGCGGAATCGGTTTCGCGTGTCAGTCCGATTATTCCGTAGCTGTAGGCGCGGTCTATGACCAGAGCTGCCCAAAACAAGAATGGATGCCGCGGTTGGTGTCTGCCAGTCCCCGCCTTAGTAAGGCGGGGATGCCCTCGCGCAGCGAGGCTGGGGCGGTCTGTTCAAAGTCGCGAAGCGTCCTTTCAGATATTCGCGAAGCGCACCGATTGATAAGGAGCGCTTCGCGGCCATCTATAAGGTGCGCGCTCCGCGCGATCTTTGAAACAGCGCCCCGCCTTCGCTGCGCGAAGGCACCCCGCCTAACTTAGGCGGGGAATGGTCAACGCGTTGCAGCCAAACCAGGTGTACATCGCATCCATTACATTCAAACCTTTACAAGGCACTACTTTGCGGCTCCCCGTCCATTCTGTCTTAGACAAGTCTGGTCAAAGACTCGCCTACAATCGATTGGTTTCTCCCCTTATTTGCGGTATTCCTTCCGCGCGACCTCCGAATAAGGCACCGGGCTGACAATCGCACGAATCTCCGTCTGGACGTGGCGTTCAACCGTCGGCTTGGATGTTCCGCCGCCCTCTTCGCCCCAGACGAAAGTCACTTCGTTTCCTGGTTCAGCGTGCTCGGGTTCGAGCATGGCCAGAGTCAGCATTTTGCCTTCATTGAAGCTATATCCACACCACGTCGAGATCCCGATCGTTTTACCGCCTTTAGTGACTTTATCGTAAGGCAGCATGGCATACACTGCCGAAGGGAAGTCGAAATACTTGGCTCTCTTCTCCTTCTGGAACATCGTACCGATGGCGCGGGTGACATCGTCGTTGTCCAACGCAAGCGTGACCTTTTGGCGGTGCGGATTGCCGGCCATCTTTTCCAGTGCATCCCGGCCGACAAAATCGTGGTCAAATTTCACGATCTTGCCGTAGCCGAGATCCCAGGGCGTCAGATAGTAGTCTTCGATCTTTTCAGAGTAGAAGCTGCCACCCAGCGATGCTTTGGCCTCATAACCATCGGCCGGCAGCCATTCCCGATAGGCTTTCATCTTCTCGCCGGAATAGACGGCCGGCATCGGGGAAGGAATCCAACCGGACTCGAGCGTATTCGAGGAGTACGCGCGCGCTCCCACTTTATGCAGACCGAATTCTTCTCCGGCTTCGACGACGGCGTTGAGGACCGCTTCACCGTCCGCCCATGGGCCAAACAGTTCGAATCCGGGCTGGCCCGCCATACCATGCCGCAAGCCATTGACGGTGCGGCCTGCGATCGTGAACATGCAACCCTCGAAGAACTTGATGTTCGGAGCGGGTTTTCCGGTCACCTTTTCGATGACTTTTACGGCGTTGGGCCCCTGCACCTGATACCGGTATGCCTTGCGAACAATCGGCCCTGGCCTGGCGACAGATCGCTCGTCTCTGTCGAGTTTGACGTCGTACTTTCCTTTCTCCGAGTGATAGGTCACCCAGTTATGGACCGAAGGGCGGCCAATCAGGTTGAAGAGGTTCTCCTGCAGACGGACGAGAATGACGTCACCAATGACGTATCCATCGTAGCTGCACGGCACGAATTGCTTGCCACTGCTGAGGGGAAAATTCTTGAAACTGTTGACGCCCAGATCGGACAGCAGCTTGAGCGCACCCGGCCCTTCAACATACATGTCCGTCATGTGATAGGACTGGTTGAAGAGAACGCAGGTTTTCTGCCAGGCCTGCTGTTCATCCCGCCAGTTCGTATACTCGGGCGCAACGACGGGATAGACATTGGGACCGTCTGCGAATTCCGCAGAAGTTTCACCGGACCGCCCGCACTCCGTAGCAACTCTTCCAGATTCTTATGAGACATTGTTCACCCTCGATGATTTAAGTATCAGCCGCGACGCAAAACGGCGCGCATTATTGTACTGTGTCGCGCGCCATTTCACCTCTAGCTTGGCTGACGAAATCTAAGGGGAAGAAACCACAAGAGCACAAGATGCACATTTTTTGTGCCTCATGTGCTTCTTGCGGTTTCTTCCCCTTACCTGATGTTCATCGATGATTCTGCCAGTACCTGCGTGCTGCCAATAGCGAAACAGCGAAGGCGGCGATTCCGCCCAGCATGACCGCATTGTGTTTAAAAACCATCGCTGCGCGCCGCGGCAGCCGTTCGGGCTGTTTTTCAGGAGTAGCTCTTTTGTGGTCGAGGGCCATTTGAATGACCTGGGCGAGGTGAACCGGCTTCCTGTCCGTCGCATCCGTGATCTGGGTCTGGCAGCTGAAGCCGTTCGCGACGATGAGAGTGCCGGGCGAACTCTCTTCGATCTTCGGAACCATTGACCGGTTCGCGATCCGCATTGAGATGTCGTATTTGCCCTCTTCAAAGCCGAACGATCCTGCCTGGCCGCAGCAGCCTGATTCCATGATGGTGGCGTCCAGGCCCATCTTATCGAGCATCTTCTTTTCGCCGTCGAGATGGAAGATCGCGGCCTGGTGACAGTGTCCCTGAATGAGCGCTTTGCCGCCCCATTTCGGCGGCTGATAACCGATGGATTCGAGATAGTCGCCCAACATGAACGTTTGTTTTTTTAGCTTTTGTGCGCGCTCGTCCTCCGGGAAAAGATTTATCAGTTCGTCTCCGAAGACGGCCATGCAACTCGGCTCCATGCCGACGACAGGGATGCCATAAAGAATCGGCTCCTCGAGCGCATCGAGAATTTTCACGAGTTGTTTTTTTGCGAGATCGAGGAAACCGTAGTCATAAAGCGGACGGCCGCAACATAACCCCGCTTCGGGCAGGACCACACGGCAGCCGGCGTCCTCCAGCACTTCGACGGTCGCTTTGCCGATCTCTGGATGAAAGTAATTATTGAACGTGTCCGCCCACAGGATGACGGGCGTTCCCGTCTCATTCTTCGGTCCGCGCTTCCGATACCATTCCTGGAACGTCTCGGTCGCGAAATGCGGCAGCGGCCGCTCGGCCGCAATACCGCCCAGCTTTTTCGCGACAGTCGACAGTCCCGGCATATGCGTGACTAAATTCACGAGTCGCGGAACGTGCGAAGCTAGCCGGGCCCAGATGTGGACCAGTCCCATCGCGTAAGCGTATCGGGGGCGCAGGCGCCCTTCGTAATAGTGCGAGAGGAACTCCGCCTTGTATGTTGCGACGTCGACTTGAACCGGACAATCGCCTTTGCAGCCTTTGCATGCCAGGCAAAGGTCGAGCGCCTCTTTTACCGCGTCGCTTTTCCATCCATCTTTGATGATGTTGCCCTGCACCATATCGAACAGCAGATGAGTCCTGCCGCGGGTCGTGTGCTCTTCCTCACGCGTGGCCATGTAACTGGGGCACATGTAACCACCTTCGGTGCGGCGGCACATTCCTACGCCGACACAGCGCAGAGTGGCGTGATTGAAGCTCCCATGGTCATCGGGATATTTGAAGTGGGTGACGAGCGGGGTCGTGTTGTAATCAGTTCCGATTTTCAAATTTTCGTCGAGCAGATAGGGTGGATTGCCGATCAGCTTGCCCGGATTCATTTTGTACTCCGGGTCCCAGATCGCTTTGAATTCGCGCATCGCCTGCATCAGCTCGGGCCCGAACATTTTCGGCCACAGTTCACCGCGCGACTGGCCGTCTCCATGTTCGCCGGAGTAGGATCCCCCGTACCGGCTGACTAGATCTGCCGCGTCCTCGATGAAGTTGCGGTAAGTTTCGAGACCTCGTTTCGTGCCGAGTTCAAAGTTGACGCGGCAGTGGACACAACCCTGGCTGAAGTGTCCGTAAACCGAACAATCGAGGCCGTGGGTATCTAACACTTTGCGGTAGTCGCGTAAATAATCGCCGAGTTTATCCGGCGGAATTCCGGCGTCTTCCCATCCCGGCCAGGTGTCCGGGTGACCGGGGACAAAGGCGGTTGCACCGAGACCGCTCTCGCGGACGTCCCACAGCGCATTCTCTTTGTCCTTGTCGTCGTAATAGAGAATCTGGTCCTCAGGAAAGCCGTTCCGTTTCATGGCGTCGGTCAATTGCCGCGCTTTCCAGTCCGATTCGGCTGAGGTTTCGCCGCCGAACTCCACCATCATGAAAGCGCGGCCGCGCGGCAGTACTCCTAGTTCCGCGGCCTTCTTTCCGCCTTTGATCTGCACATACTCGACGAGTTTGTGATCGAGCGCTTCAATGGCGACAGGCCCGGAGTTGAGAATCTCAGGGACCATGTCGCCGGCATCTGCAATATTCGGAAAACCCAGTACGACCAGCGTTCTTTTCGGCGGGCTGTAAACAAGCCGCAATTTCGCTTCGAGAATGGTGACGAGCGTTCCTTCCGAACCGACAAGGGCGCGCGCGATGTTGAAGCCGTTTTCCGGCAGAAGGTACTCGAGGTTATAACCGGACACCCGCCGGGGGATGCGCGGCATTTTATTGCGGATCAGCGATGCGTAGCGGTCACTTAGATTTTTCAGCTGGCGGTAGATGACACTACGGCGACCACCCTCTCGGACGATGCGGTCGAGTTCGGCGGAAGAGGTTTCCCCGACTCGCATTCTCAACCCGTCGTACGTGAGCACATCGAGCTCATGGACGTTTTCCGAGATGCGTCCCGCCATCTGCGCGTGCATGCCGCACGAGTTATTGCCGATCATGCCGCCGAGAACGCAGCGATCATGAGTCGATGGATCGGGGCCGAAGGTAAGCCCTTCCTCGTCAGCCGCATCTCTTAAATCATCCAGAATCACGCCGGGCTCCACGCGCGCCCAGCGTTCTCTGGCGTTGACCTCGAGGACGCGGTTGAAGTATTTCGACATGTCGACGACGACAGCAATGTTCACCGTCGAGCCGCTGAGGCTCGTGCCTCCGCCCCGCGATAGAACGGGGGCGCGGTATTTTCGACAGATTTCGAGGGTACTGACCACGTCCTCGGCAGATTTGGGAATCACAACGCCGATCGGTGGCTGGGTGTAATTCGAGGCGTCGTATGAATACAGCCCGCGAGCGGCGGTGTCAAAGCGTACCTCGCCGGAGACCCTCAGCCGCAGGTCGTTCTCGAGCGCTTTCACATCGACCGCTTCGCGGCTGCGGGGATCGTGGATGCGGGCATCATGCACGGGAGGCCGAGGCGTCGGTTCACGCAGGGAAGACATTATTCAGTACCTCGCTTTTTACAGAAGGCGGGCCGAGTTCACCCTTCAGGCCGCGCTTGTAGCGGTCTCCCAGTGCCGCGAGCCGCGATGGGGAGAGCAGTCTTTCAAGCCCGGGGAAAATGGTCTCTTCCTCATGGGACAAATGCTCCAGGACTTGACGGCGCAAATTTCGGAATTCCTCTTTCCAGTGGGGTGAATCGATCTGTTCCTTTCTAAACGGGACGCGATCGAGGACATGAAGCATGTGGTCGAATTCGGCATGCGCCAACTCGGCGGGCTGCAACAATTCCGACAATTCGGGAATCTCGTGCAAGGGGCCGTAAAGAGCGTATTTTTCGCCGGCATCGTGCGCTTGCAGCGCCAGACGTATTCTGGGATAAAGCTCGAAAACAGCTGCCGGAAGGTCGAGGATATCTTCCATCTCGGTCAGCAGAAGCCGGATCTCCCGATGGGCATCACGAAGCAGGACGAGCAGGTCTGCCGGCTCGGGCTCATTTTCCCTCTGCATGCTCTTTCGATTTCGCGCCGGCATAACTGATTTAGCCGCAATCCCTATTCCAAAGAGGGATTTGAATAAGCCAACGGATTGAATCCGTTAAATCCGTTCAATCCGTGGCTTATTAAACCTGCGAGGTAATCGGACGGCTTTGCAGGAGGGAGATCTCGTTGGCCGATATCGCCCATTCGATATCCTGAGGAGAGCCGAACAGCTGTTCGCATTGGGAAGCCAGCGTTGCGAGCTGGACTAACGATTCTGCGGTCAGACACGGACGCCGGCGCAAGGCGGGGTCGACCCGCATCTCTCTCGTACCTCCATTCTGTTGAGGAACAATTGCGACGTCTTTGTCGGCGATCGCTGAAGAGGTCACCACTCCGTCCGCCGAAATTGTCCATCGATCCGGCCGCACGATGCCATCGACCACGCCGGATCCCAGTCCCCAGCATGCTTCCACAACAATGTTGCCGGCGCCGGTGGACGGGTCACGCATGAAGAGAACGCCGGAGACGTCGGCCGCAATGAACCTCTGGACGATAGCGGCCACGCGCAATGAAGACTCGACGTTCCGGCGCTGCGAATAAGTTTCAACGGCGGGCGCCAATGCCGATTTCTGAATATCGCTGAGCACGGAAAGCACGCCTTCTGCAGTCACGTTCAATCGGGAAAGGAGGATGCCGGCGAATGAGGCAGAGATGGCGTCCTCCTGAACAGCCGATGACCGCACAGCGAAAGCACTGGCTCCCACTCGCGCGACAGCGCAGTCCAGGTCGGAGGTGTCGAGTGTTTGAATCGCGTCCCAGGAGATACAGAAACCGCAGGGCACGGGCAATCCGGCTTGCCACATCCGCGACAGATTGTGCCCTTTGCATCCCACGACGTCCCTCGGAGCGGTATGTTCGAATCCGAGAATCACGAGCGTACCGCCACGAATCCGCGGTCGCCATCCACCAGGATCCGTGCTCCGTCGGGAATTCGAGATGTTGCCTGATCGGTGCCTACAACGGCTGGAATGCCGAACTCTCTTGCGACGATTGCCGAGTGACTGAGAGCGCCTCCGCGATCCGTAACGACGGCGCCGATCAACGGCAGGATCACGTTGTACGCAGGAGAGGTCGTCGGCGCCACCAGGACATCGCCTTTCTGAAGCTTCCTGAAATCGACAGCTTCCCGCACCACACGAGCCCAGCCCTCATAGCGGCCAGGGCTTGCCGGAAGTCCCGCGACCATCAACGACCACGATGGCCCCGTACTATCCTCAGACAACTGGTCCTCCATCTGGCCCAGGTAAAACAGGATCGCTCGATTCACGCGCGTGCATGCCGTCGACAGACCGTCGAAGCATACTGCTTCTTTTGTGCCGAATGATTGCGGAACCTGTTCGTCTTTCCAGCCGGCGAATTCTTCCGCTCGCGCGGCGAGTTCGTCTGCGCTCGGGTCTGCCGATCCAGCGAGGAGATTGTCCAGTTCAAGAGGCGTCGTTTGAAAAATGTGGTCCGATTGAGCCAGCCGTCCGCTGTCGATCAGGCGGCCTGCAATTGCCAGAGCGGCGCGCCGCAGTATTCCTAAAGGCCAGAGATAAGTTATCCGGACGTCTTCATCGTGCAGCCCGTAGGCTATTCTGGCTTCGAGAAGTCCTTCATCGAATTTTTTTCGAAGACCTGGCGGCACATGTTCCCGGATCTGCTTTTCTACATTCAATCTGGCGGATTGAACAGGTGCCTGGGCTCCTCGAATGTCTGCCCAGGAGGCCAGACTGCCTGAATGCAATTGCGGCAGCTCACGCAAAGTAAGATCGATGATGTCGAAGCCCGTGATAATACGGTCGGCGTATTCGTCCATTGGACCGATGGCGCCGAAATCCGCCGATCCGGCCTGCGATCCCTTCAACAATGACAAGGCTGTACCTGACGAGCAGCCTGTCCAGGCGCAGACGTTCTGAACCCAGTCCCCGACCGGAAACATGCTGGAAGGCTGTTGAATGAAATGGACGAAGGCCCCTTCCGCGAATATGTTTCTCGACGCCGAGATGTGAGCCTGAAGCGTTCCGATATCCATCTGAACGGGATCGTTCGCTGAAAGTTCCAGCAGCCGGCTGCGCAGATTGTCGCGAACGCTTTTCCAGCCTTCCCGATCCTGGCGCCAAAGTTTTAATTCGACGGCCTCCCCTGAGGCCCGAACACGCTTTTCGCGTTCGGCTCGTTCTTGCACAAAACAAGTCTTCAGGTAGAGCCGGCCTTTGACCCGGGCAAAATCGAAACGCTCGATGATGGAGCCGTAGCGGCCAAGACCCTGTCGCGTTCCGGCATCATAGGGAGGTATGAACAGTTCCCAGAGATGGCGTGACATCGGCAGCGGAAAATGCGAATTATCCCGTTCCCAGAAACCTGGTCCAGGACAGCCGTCGTAAATTCCGAAACTCATCCCTTTGCGCCGTTGGAGGGATTTGCGCCGCGTACGAGCAGCCGAATAGCCCATGCCACGCGCTTGCCCGCCTCTTCGGAATCTAAATTCAAGTAATCGCGAAAGGCGCGCACGCACGAATAGGAACTCAGGATGAACACGACGTCGGTGAGCCATTGCTGTTCTTTGCGACTGAGGTGTTGCGTTGCAGGACCCAGTGCCTCGCTGAAATGTTTTGCGCGGTCGACGAATTCCTTGTGGCGCATCGTGTAGCCGAGTCGTGAGTTCATGGCCGCGGAGAGAGTGGATTCGATGGCTTCGCGGCGTTTGAATGTTAGCGGCACGATCTTTGCGACGTCTTCCGGCGTTTCCATCGGGCCGAACTCATCTAATGTGAAGGAGCCCTTCTGATGGGCATATTCATCCAGAGCGGTGATCAGATCTCTTTTGGTGGGGAAGTAACGATAGATGGACGGAATGGAAACCCCGGCCTGCTTTGCAATTAGAGGGATGGAGAGCTCCGCAATTCCGTTGCGCGCCATGACTTGCACCAGCCCATCGAGGATGCGCGTCCGCGTCTGGACGGCCCGTTCGTCGCGCAGCGGACTTCGATAAGCCCTCTTCTTCTGTACTGTTTTCTTCTTTGCCTTCATGCGTGCGCCATTGTAGCCCAGCAGCCCACGATTTGCGATTCTTCCATTTTTTGGATTTTTCTTCCAATCCCTAGATTCGCAAGAGGTTCCTTATATCGAAGATATTGCTCGCATGCGGAAATGCGTGATAGAGTCGGCCCACGAAATGGTGGAGGAACCATGAAGAAATTCTCGTTCGCGGCTACGTTGCTGATACTTTTCGTATCGAGCCTGACTTTCGCTCAAGTAAATGCTGTGTTGAACGGAACAGTTTCCGATTCCAGCGGCGCACTTATCCCCGGTGTGGAAGTGACGGCGAAGAACATCAGGACAGGAATCACAGATACAAGGGTTACCAATGAGACCGGCAGTTTTGCTTTTCCGAGTTTGCAGCCGGGAACTTACACTCTGGAAGCAGCGCTTTCAGGATTTCAGAAAGCGGCCTACAACAACGTTGAACTTGGCCAGGGCCAGCAGGTGCGATTGAATTTCACACTGCAGGTTGGTGCAGCCGCACAGCAGGTGGAAGTTACGATTGCAGCAGACACAGTGCTCGCGACAACCTCGGCATCTGTCGGCAATGTGCTCGCCGATAAGGACGTGTCAAACTTGCCGCTGGCAACTCGCAACGTTCTGGACATGCTTCAGACAACTGCTGGCGTTGTGTACACGACAAATGCGTTCGGCGCACAGGTGCCGAACTTCGGCGGAACAGCGGTCGGTTCTGTTAATACGACCCGCGACGGTCTGACAACGAATGACGGCCGTTACAACTCTTCAAACGGCGCATATTCGGCGATCTTCACCAGTCCGGACATGGTGGAAGAAGTCCGCGTCAGTTCAAACAACATCGATCCGTCCCTTGGCCGCGGTGCAGCTCAGGTTCAGATGCGCACACGCGCCGGTACGAATGACTTTCATGGCGCCGCGTTCTACACGAACAACAATTCGTTCCTGAACTCCCAGACTTATTTTCAGAATTTGTCGGGTTCGGCCAAAAACTATGCGAACCGCAATCAATTTGGTGGTCGCCTCGGCGGTCCAATTCTCAAGAACAAAATGTTTTTCTTTGTCTTGACCGACAACCAGCGATTTATGGGAAAGGTTACGCAGGGCACGCTGGTCTTAACGCCACAGGCACGGCAGGGAATTTTCCGCTACTCGACAGACCATCGCAATGGCGGCACGAGTTCAACGACGCCTTCGGTTGATGCGAACGGCAATCCGTTGAACCCTGCGGCTGTCCGTTCCTTCGACTTGTTCAGCGATGTGAAGGATCCGAACCGTACCGCCATCGATCCGACGTTTATCTCAAGCTACTATCTGCCGAGCCTGCCATTGCCGAATACCTACCAGACGATCACCGGCAACCCGAACGGTGGCACTTGCACTCCGGACGGTTTGAACACCGGGTGCTTCCAATGGCTCATGCCGGAAAACGGTTTCGACGGCGCCACGGGCCAGAGCCCGAACACCAATCGGAATCATCTGACGGTGCGGTACGACTATCAAATCAACAACAAGAACAAGCTGGCTTTTACGATGACCCGGGAAAAGAACTGGGGCGTTACCGGCCAGACGGGATTGGCAGATGTTCCTGCCGGTGGCTTCGGCGACGTTTACCGCACGCCATACTTCTACACCGTTCAGTACACTACGACACTTTCTTCGACGGTTTTGAACGAGTTCCGCTGGGGAAGAAAGCAGGATACATGGCTCGGTACGTCGCCCCTCGATAAAGGATGCTGCCTGTTCGGTGCAGGCGAGAATAGCCGTACTGCTGCCTCTCAGAAGCTGTACAGCGCGTATCCGCAAGTCGACGGTAGTTTTCTGTATCCGTCTATGACTCTGGCAGCAAACACCGCATACATCAATAACTTCGGTGTCGCTTCACCTCGTACGACCGTCAGCCCCTTCACGCAGTGGGCGGACACGCTCAGCTTCACTAAGGGCGCGCATTCGCTCTCAGTCGGCGTTGAATTCGATTTCACCAGTTCCGTCGCCGGCAATACCGGCGGCACGCAGACCACTCGACCCGAAGCTTTCCTCGGTATCAACTCCGCGTTTCCGAGTCTGATCACAGCTGGAAGCCCATATGCTCAAGGTATCAATCCCAGCGACGTCACAACGGCATCGAACGTCCTTGCTCAACTGGCGGGTTCTATCAACCAGTTGCAGGAACAGTTCTACGTTAATAGTCCGACGCAGCAGGGCTGGACAGATTATACGAAAACCATTTTCTTCAAGCGCGGCCAGCATGAGAATGATTGGAATCTGTTCTTCAAAGACAACTGGAAGGCCGGAAAGAACCTGACGCTGCTCTTCGGAATGCGGTACGACAAGTACGGCGTGCCATACGATGAGTTTGGTCTGGCCGGTCGGTACACGTCTTCGTTCGGTTCAGGAGCCGCTGCCCTCTTTGGATGTTCCGGCAATAGCTTCGCCGCGGCATGGACGCCAGGCGCAGGGAACTGCGGTAGTGCAAGTCCCTCGCTGGTGTCGACAGAGTTTGTCGGCAAGGGTTCGCCACAAGCGAACAAGCTCGTGCATCCTAATGACTGGAACAATTTTGCTCCTTCGTTTGGCTTCAGCTGGAACGTTCCCAAAATGGAGAACACTGTTATCCGTGGCGGCTACGGACTCAACTATTCGGCTGCTCCGGACTTCCTGGCCTACAACTCGGCCCTCGGAAGCTTCCCTGGAAATTCTCTGAACGTTACTCAGACGACGTTCGGGAGTCTCGGGTACATGGACCTTTCGAAGGCTGTTGCAAACCAGAAGAGTTTGTTTCCTCTGAACACAAGTGGTTCGCAACCTTTCCAGCCGCTGCCTTTCAACGGTGTGGGCAGCCGGACGGGTACGATTTATGGCTATGCGGATAATTGGAAGACGCCGTACATCCAAAGTTTCAACTTGTCCATCCAGCATCAATTGAACCGAACACTGACGTTCGATATCGGCTGGGTCGGGAACCATGCTTCCCATCTGTACATGAACCACAACATTAATGACGTTAATGTGCAGGAAAACGGGATCCTGGCGGCATTCAATGCTGTCCGCGCCGGCCAGGACAACGTTGCGTTGATGGATCAGATCTTTAAAGGTGTAAGTTTTGGAACTCTATCCGGCGTCACCGGTACGGCGATAGTGGGCCAGAATGTGACAGCAGCGCAGGCTCTCCGCCGGTCCACCACGACAAACGGCTGGATCGCTAATGGCAACGTAGGCGCGCTGGCGAATTTCATCAATACCAACCAGACGTTCGCGCCCGCGCCGAATAACGGAAAGCCGGGCGGACTCCTGCTGAACGCCGGACTTCCGCAGAACTTCGTTGTCGTCAGCCCGCAGTACGGAACTGTGAATCTGGTGGATAGCGGCAGCGGTTCGACTTACCATTCACTTCAGGCGCACGTCACGAAGCGGACGTCGGCCGGGCTGACAGGTCAAATGAGCTATACGTTCTCGAAGGCCCTTGGCGACGGCGGTACCATTCGTGACGCACGCAACCTCGCTGCAAGCAAGGGAGTGCTTACGGTTGACCGCACGCACGTAATCGCTTCGAACGCGACATACGATTTGCCATTTGGCGCGAACCGTCTGCTCTTTAAGGGCGGGCCTGGATTCGTCCAGCGGATTATCGAAGGTTGGCAGTTGTCCTCGATTGCAACCTGGCAGTCTGGCGCTCCTCTGGCGTTCGCCGCCACAGGTCTTGGAACGCTCTACAATAGCGCGACCAATACAATGGATCAGGTTGGGTCTGTGCCGAAGGGCAGCCTCCTTAAGGGCAACGGCTTCGTCTCGTACTTCCCGACCCTGACGACGCAAAAGGTCGCTCCGGCCTTTAATGCGGACAATGCAACACTACAGGGCGTATATACGAACCAGGTCGTCGTCGATGGTTCCGGGAACACTATTTTTCAAAACCCGTCCCCCGGTCGCGTCGGCAACATGTCTCTCCAATCCGTAGGTATTCGCGGTCCTGGCATGCTCAGCCTCAATGCGGCAATTACCAAGTCGGTCCGGTTCGCAGAAGGGAAGACCTCACGCTTCGGGCCGATGCCGTTAACGTTCTTAACAAGACGCAGTGGAGCAACCCGAACACGAACGTGAACGGTCAAACTTTCGGCCGTATCACCTCAGTGGTCGGAGGTGTTGGACGGTTGGTGACTCTTAACGCCCGTATCGACTTCTAAAAGTCGGGTATAATAGCCGCCAATTACCCCAATTCCGCTTCATGGATTCAGCGGAACTGGGGTGATTGGCGGCTGTTGCTTTGATGAAAAGGTTTTTTTTCGTTCTTGTCCTGATCGCGCAAGCCTGTAAGCCCACCGCTCGCATCAAGGAAAATCCGACGTTTACGGAGGATATCGCTCCGATCGTCTTCAAGAACTGCTCGCCGTGCCATCGACCGGGTGAGGCAGGGCCATTTCCTCTCCTGAACTACGACGATGTCCGGAAAAAAGCGAAGACCATTGCCGCGGTGACGCATGCCCGATATATGCCGCCCTGGCCTGCCGATCCGTCGTACTCCCACTTCCTGCGAGAACGCGTTCTCAGTGATGAAGAGATTCAGATGATCCAGTCGTGGGTCGCTAATGGCACCCCGTCAGGCGACGCGGCAAAGCTTCCCCCGCTTCCTGAATTCAAGACCGCTGCGGCGTTCGGCGCACCTGATCTCGTCGTCAAAATGCGGCAGCCGATCAAAATACCGGGGGATAACAAGGATCGCTTCATGGTGATCAAAATCCCCTACGAGATCCCTACGGACCGCTATGTTCGCGCTATTCAGTTTGTGCCGGGCAGCCCGAAGCTGATTCACCACATGAACGGACACATTGTTCAATACGACAACAAGAAAAAGGACCCATTTCAAGGCCCGGATATGGTCAATCGCGAGTCTCTGAAGACGCTCGAAGAGAGTTACGACGCCATCCATCTTTTGAATGACGATGGCAGCTATCCCGATCTGACCCGCTCGGTCGCGAACTATCTGCCGGGAGGCGTCTCCCCGGCCGGTTATCCCGACGGCATTGGCGGCTGGAAGCTCAACCGACGCGGCGCATTTCTGATGCGGGACATTCATTACGGCCCTTCACCGGTAGACACCGAGGATCAGTCTTATTTCAACGTGTTCTTCACCGACAAGCCGCCGCTCCGCCCTACGCTGGAGATGCAACTGGGGACGCTCGGCATATCGGAAATCATCCCGCCGCTCATCATTCCTCCGAACGTCGAGAAGACGTTCACAACGAAGATTGTTACCGATCAGGACATCTCACTGCTGACGGTTAATCCGCACATGCATCTGCTGGGAAAGTCTTTCGAGGCGTTTGCTGCAACGCCCGATGGCCGGACGATTCCGTTGATCAAAATCCCGAAATGGAATTTTCGCTGGCAGTATTTCTACACGTTTCCAAAGATGGTAAGAATTCCGAAGGGCTCAACAATCGCTGCAGTCGGCGTTTACGACAATACAGCGAGCAATCCGAACAATCCCTTTTCACCGCCTCAGGAAATCATCGGGACCAATGGGAGCATGAGGGCCACTGATGAAATGTTTCAACTCATCATGACTTATCTGCCCTACCAGCCCGGCGATGAAAATGTC
>CAVTWA010000044.1:0-9560 GCA_963738025.1 uncultured Acidobacteriota bacterium
GTGGGCGAAGAATGGAAATGCAATGCTTTGATCGGCGAACCCGGATTTGAGCACGCCATTCTACATTAACGATGAGCACATCTACCGTAGACGTTTTGATCGTTGGTGCTGGACCGAGCGGTTCAACCGCGGCGACGGCGCTTGCGAATCTGGGTCATTCGGTTGCGATCATCGACAAGGCGATTTTTCCCCGTCACAAGACCTGCGCGAGTTGGATCAATGCTCTGGCGTTCACTCGATTCCCGTATCTCCAGTCGGAACTGCATAACCTCGTCGACTGTCCTTTCCACGGAATTCGATTTTACGACCAGTCGATTTCGCGACATGGCAGCTACAACGAACGAAGGCCTTCCGGGTATTTGACTCTCCGCTCCAAGTTCGATCATGGTCTGGCGAAAGTTGCTGTCGCTGCGGGAGCAACAGCTGTATCAAGGAATCCGCGCCACACGAATCGTTGAAGACAACGCCGGCGTTCAGGCGACACTCAGTGACGGAACAACTCTGCGCGCCCGGTTCCTGCTCGGAGCCGATGGATCGAACAGCCAGATTGCGCGGTGGTCCGGACTTCGCAAAAGCTGGCGTCACGATCAGTACGTGCTTTGCGCCAACGAAGACATTCCATATTCGCCGCAAGCTATCGAGCGGTTCTATGGCTCCAGGTTCCCACTCTTCGTTTCGCTCCGATTCAACGGACTCGACGGCTACGGGTGGGTTTTTCCGAAGCGTGAGTACATCTGCGTTGGCATCGGTGGCCGCGTTGGGCCAGGCGCGGATATTCGCGCGATCATGCGGACGTTCGTTGACAGATCAAGGGACGTGAAGTTGATTCCGGCCGACCTCAAGATTTCGAATCCGGATTACGCATTGGATCCTGCCGGCGCCGTTCACAGGATGGATACATTGACCAAGAACCGAACGATTCTCATCGGCGATGCAGCCGGCTTTGTATCCGGAAGTACGGGCGAGGGGATTTATCCGGGGATGGTGAGTGGCGCCATCGCCGCCGAGGTCGTGCACGACGCGCTGAGCAAAGGCTCGTCGGACGTCTCGTCATTCAATGAGCGCTGGCGTGTGGAACTAGGCGGGTACTTGAGATCGTTGCCGGGTGGCGAGCAGAAAACGTCGACCGTCTCCCGGATCGATTTGATCTTCCGGTCCAGGCTGGTGTCGGCGGTAGCGGGCCGCATTTTCCTGTACGGTGAACCGCTCAGTTTCCGAACATTGCTGAAATCCTTGTGACCTGCGAAACATGCGGTGCTTTCTGGATTGTTTATCTGTTGTCGCCAGGACCGGCAATCGCCAAACGCCAGGCATTATGGAACCAGGCCTTGAACTCCTGAAGTTGTTCGTTGATCGGATTCAAAATGCGTTCCACAGCAGCAAGCGTCGGATCACCTGTAGCCGCCGCATCGAGAATCAGAAGAAATCCTGCCAGATCGCTAGCAATTGCAACCAACTGATCGACGTGCTCGACCTGGACTGGAATCAAAGTCGCAGAGGGCTGATCGGCAGACTGGTCGTGCGGTACGTTGTCTGAAACCATACGAATACTCTCCTTTTGTTGTTTTAATGAATTGCCGACGCGGAAGCGCCGGAGTGATTAACGGACAGGACCGAATACAAACTGAAGTATCGGAAGGGTGGCCGAACTCTATCTACTTGAAGACTGCGGTTGAGCCGTCACCGACGAGCGTGAAACCGGCCCAATATATCGGTAGGGCTTGGTCGCCAAATTCTTTAAGAAGATCGAGCTTGGCCTGCTGGAGGGCTGCGCCTTTGTCAGATCCGGCGACAAGATGCTGATAGAGGCGTTTCATCAGGGCGATCGTGAAGGTGTCGTCGGCAGTCCAGAGGCTGGCGATGACGGATTTGGCGCCGGCCAGCAGAAAGGCTCGTTCGAGACTTTCGATCCCTTCTTCGCCAAGCAGTTTTCCGCTGCCCGTCTCGCATGCCGACAGCGTCACCAAGTCTGCATGGATCGTCAGATCGCGGATTTCACGAGCCTGCAGCAAACCATCATCTTCTGAACCTTTGTAGCTTCCTAGCACGAGCGCCGCCCGGTCTGGAAACTGGGGACTGGCCACACCGTGTACGGCCAGATGAATCACTCGAAAATCGGCCAGCGGCAACGATTTGAAATTCGCTTCTGTCGCAGAGGTGTCGACAAGCAGTTTGCTCGGTTCGGGAACAATTCCCGCTACGCTTGCAACCTCCTGCTTACTACCCGGCAGTGGCGCGAAGGCCACGGCATCGACACCGAAGAAATCTGTTTCTGCGCCCGAATCAGACACTGGGCTACGGCTAGCCGTAAGCAACGCGGCACCCGAGTACACAACACCGCCAACGCCGAGAAAATTCATTTTCGCTTGTTCCACGTGCGGCGCTTCTCTGAGCAGAGCTAAGACCGTTGCCGAAGGAGCGTACGTCACGATGTGCGATTCAAGTACGAATCCTTCATTCCGATCCCTCAACGCGTCGAACGGAAGGAGGTGAAGCCGCCCATCCGGCACGACGATCAGGCGAGACTGGCTCTTCAGCCCGGCAAGCGTTGGTTCGATTAGCGTAGCGAACAGTTCATGGCTCGGCCCCCTCTCCGACTTCCGCGATCGAACTGCGTTGAGATACTGCTCAACCATTTCCTCAATGTGTTTTCGACCGCTCGGCAACGTGACCACCGTTATTCCAGAACGTGTAATGCGTAGACAAAACGACTGCGGTTCATCAAGCACATATTCCAGAACGACTTCATCCGGGTGAAGCACTGCCTGTAATTTGCCGATCGGAACAGGACGCGAGCGATCCGAATCGGATCCCACAGGTAGATTGGTCTTGCGAACCGGCGCCAGGATCTGCTCTGCCCGGAATAGGTTGTCCAGCAGCGTCTGGCGCCGATCCGGATTCGTTTCATGGAGCAACGCAAGCTGAACCTGATTGATTTCCTTTTCGGCATCGGCCGTGCCTTCATCGCTCGCCGACAGTGTCTCTCGATCTCCACGTAAGGCATCCGCAAGGCCTCGTCCCCGCGCCTCTTCGATAACGCTGTACGCACTGACGGGTTTCGAGAGCTTCGTCGCCAGCAACTCAAAGTGACCGACGTAGACGTCGCTGAGCGTAGCGATCAGTGAACCTTTAAGTTGCTTTGTGTTGACATTCACCAGCAGGGCGTCAATCACGTCCGTCGCTTCGCTGTAGAGTTGATCGGCCCGATTAAAATTGCCCTTCTCCATCTCCACTTTGGCGAACAGACCGAGATCTTGAGGCAAGTGATATCGGTCCTCGATGTCGCGCATCGCGGCCACCGCGTTCGAGGCAAGCAGTTCCGCACGATCCAAATCTCCTGCTTCACGATACGCCTGGGCGAGTTCGTATGTGCTCCATGCAAAGACGTGGTGAAACCCCTTCTCGCGGCTGATCTCAACGGCCTCCTTCAGGCAATCGACCCTTTTATCCGAATCGCGTGTGGGAGTTGCAGTTCCCGCAACGACCAGAAGTTGGGCCAGCGCGTAGAAATCGTGACCGCGCCTTGCCTCCGCAATTGCAGCGTTTAGCGTTTCATTGGCTTCTTTGCCGCGATCGAGGGCAATAAGCGCACGAGCCTTGCCTTGATAGGCCAGGTATGGAAAGCCGCGGTCTTTCGCGACGTATGCCAATCGCAACGCGGTATTACAGTATTGAAGGGCGGTTTCCGGACGTCCCGCCTCAACGAACCCATTGCCGACCATTGCGGTGTAATAGATCGCCGCACCGACATCCAAATGCAAGTACTGCGACACTAATGCGGATCTCACTCTTGTAGTCGCACCTTTGACGTCGCCGTCCATATAAACGATCTGGCCGATTTCGGCTTGTGCCCTATCCTGCCAAGGTCGGTCGCCGACCTGTTCGGCCAATTTCAAGATCTGTTCCCAAGAATCACGGGCGACAAGTTCATTGGTGTTTCGATCGAGCACGGCTTTCGCAATGAGCGCGCGCAACATGAGTTGTGGATTCGATCGGACCAGAGCGTCCTGAAGATACCCGTTGACTTCCCGCAACGCCTCCGGAGTCACGCCGCTGTCAGCCTGCGCCCAGAGATAGCCAAGTCTCGCGTGTAAAGCATTCTTTCGATCACCGGAGTGCGTAAAAAGCGTCTCCGCCTCGGCGTACAACGGCGCGGCTTCGGGCCAGTTATACAGCATGGCGAATCGATCAGCTGCAGTAAGCAGACTTTCAGAGTTTTGAATTCGGGAATCGCTGCTGACGACGAATGAGAGAAGAAGAGCCGTACTCCAAATTAGGCTACGCCATCGCACACGTTGTCTCCGATCTGAACAGGCGGACATCCTGTCGGCAATAATTACCATTGCGCGTTCAATGCAACTGCAAGTGCTGGTGCGAGTCGTTGCATCGCTCGCTTGTTTGCGGCCAGCAATTTTGCTGTTCTCAACGGGGAACCCAGCGCAACCTTCAGTGCTTTTCGACCATCCAGACCGCCGGCTTCGTTCAATGCTCGATTAAAATCCGGCAGTTCTCGATCGATTGAATCCGCAACGACCCGCAGCACGACCGAAGGAATTCCAATGGCAGATGCGACAGTCGCAATCGAATAGCTTTCCATATCCACAACCGTCGCTCCGGATTTTGCCAACTCCACCCGCTCATTCCTCGACGTTGCGATCTGCCGTGAGGTAATTCCGACAACACGGTCACAATGGATCTTTGATGAGGTAAGCGCTGCCGACCATGGCCTCGGTAATCGATTGAGAGCAGCGCAGAGGTGGCTGTCCAACGTCAGTTGAGATGCATTCGCTGTACGTGACGATCGCTCCTTCAGGAATCTTTGCGACCAATCCACCGCAAAGACCGATCACCACGACCACATCAGGTTTTGGGCCTTCGCCCAAAACCGCCTCCGCTTTCGCCTTCGCGTTTCCCGGTCCCATTCCGGCGATGACTAGCGCTAGTTCGTTCGGACCGGCGGTTTTGCCCACTGCCCGTCCTTCCATGTCTGAAGCCGCAAAAACGCAGAGGCGACTCATGGATGGTCGCCTCCTCCAATTCCCGTCACGCGCGCCTCTTCTACCCACTGCTCGCCGCTGCCCGCAACTGGACGGACCAACAACAAAGTGCGTCCATAGCTGCGTTTGGCGTCGACAATCGTGATATCAACGGACAGGTATTCGCATCGAAGAACGCCGGTCTTTCCCAGATACAGCGCCAGCGAACTCGCGTTTTGCTCAGTGGTCTTCAAACGAGCGTCGGATTGCATGTCAGAAGTATAGTTTGAGCCCGAACTGGAGGACACGAGCATTGGAAGCGTTCAGAATTTGTCCAAATGTGCTCGCGTCACGCCGAATGTCCGGGGGACCAAAGTTCGGGCGATTGAATGCATTGAAGAATTCGGTTCGGAACTGAACTGAGCGGTTCTCATCAATATTCATCCGTTTTGCGATCGAAAAATCGTAATTCGCATAGCCTGGCCCGCGCATCACGCCCACGCCTTCGCTGCCGAACGCCTGAGGAGCGGGACCCGGAATCGAGAATGCATCGGTGTTAAACCAGCGATTCACCGTCCGTTCGGATGCCGGCAATTCAGGATTTCCGACGAGGTTCGGGCGCGCGACTCGATCACTACCAATGTTGAGGACCGTCGCTCCGCCGAGAGTCGCGGTCAACGGCAAACCGGTCTGGAAAGCATGAATGCCAGATACTTGCCAGTCTCCCAGTATCATGTTTGCCGGACGGCTCCAGGATTGTCCCCACCGTCTTGACCGTCCCCAAGGCAATTCGTACACATAGCTGACAGCAAGACGCTGGGCGATGTCGAATTCCGCCGGACCGCGCTCGGCTCTCAAGTTGTTGGGATTTTGGGGAACGCTATAAACTCCGATGTCGATTCCTGGACCATCGAGACTCGTGGACAAGTGATCGGCCGCGCCGGTCAATGTTTTCGACCACGTATAGCTCACCAGGCCGCTCAATCCCGCCGAGAATCGCTTCTCCAACCCAAGCTGCAGCGAGTTGTAGCTGGACGACACTCCGATTTTCCATCCATTGAACATCTCCAAAACCGGGATAGGGCCGCACTCCTGCGGAATTTGTGCCGTTTGGATTCAGAACAACCGCCGGCGAGTTGATGTTTCGAAGCCCGGGCAGCTTGGTGCCTTTGTTTCCAACGAAGGCCGCATCGAGCAAGAGGTTCCGCGTTAGTTCCCGCTGGAATCCAAAATTGAACTGCTGCACATATGGGCTCCGCTGATTCGGGTCTTGGGCGCGGCGGTACACGAATGGGGACAGGTTATTTGGATTCAACAGCCCCTGCGGATACCCGTCAGCCAGGCGGAATGGCGCAGCCGACGCCACAGCAGTCGGACCAAAGGCATTCGCGATGATCACGTTGTCCACGAGGAACGGCGGATTGAATCCCAACATCCCCTCACGGCCTTGCCGCACAGTGTGATTGTAGAAAACGCCGTACGCTCCACGGATCACCCAATGCGGCATCGGCGAATAGGAGAATCCAACTCGCGGTGCCCAATCATTTCGATCCGGGTGGACAAGGGATCGATCGAAGATGCTTCCGTCCTTGGCGAACTGCATCGTTCCGCTCACCGGATCGAAGTTGGCCAGATGGTTATCCTTCTCCACAGGCGGCGCGCCGTATTCGTAACGCAGGCCGAGATTCAGCGTTAAAGTCGGCGAGACCTTGTAGTCATCCTGGAGAAAATACGAATAGACCTGCTGACGCTGGTCGATCACCGTAAATGAAGTCAGATCGAAAAGAGCCGGAAGACCCAAAAGAAAGTCGCCGACGCTGGCGCCACTAAACAGCCCCGCAAAGTTCATCGCTCCAATTGTGGCTGTCAGATCGTTAATCTTCGTCTGGATCTTCAGGAACTCGAAGCCAAACTTCAGCGCGTGCGATCTTTCCTGCAGCGAAAACGTCACGCGCGGATTCCATGTTCGCGGGGTTTGAAACTGCGGCGTCGAGGTGCTGCGTCCGATGGGGTCGTAACCCTGCAGACCAATCTCCGGAAGACCACCAACAATACCGGGATCGTTGGGAACATTCTTTAAACCGACCGCGGCCGGACCATCGATGCCGGCATTTGGCGGAGCCGTAAAGTAGTTGCCTCGGCTCCAACCCAACCGGAAGTCTCCAACAAACGACGCACCAAACACGCGAGTCAGTCCAACAGCGATTCCTTGCGACCGATTGTCGCTCGATCCGAACGCGTCGTTATACGAACCTTCTGCCAATCCCGGCAGGGGCGCGGGCCTGAAAACGTCGGAGTCGGCGAAGCTGTACCGCCCAAAAAGCCGAGTGTCATGCGAGATTTGATAGTCCATGCGCACATCGAATTGATCCGCGCGAGTGCGAGTGACTGGCGTGGCGGCATAGATATTCGTTCCCGGGACATTCGGGATCGGGAATCAGTGCGACGATCTTGGCAGCGACCGGATCCCAGCGATCTTCGGGAATGACCCATTGTCCAACCGCATTACGCCCGAACTGCGGCTTTGTAAGGACAAACGGATCAAATACGGGTGTGTTGAAAATGCCGGCCTTTTGCTGAGCACTCGGCAACGAGCGCGCCTGAGGGACGCCCTCTCGTCCGCGCAATCCTTCATAGTCCGCGAACCAAAACACCTTGTCCTTCTGAATCGGTCCTCCAAATGCAGCGCCGAACTGATTTCGCTGCAGAATCGGTTTTGGTGCGCCAAAAGCGTTTGAAAAGAAGTTATTGGCATCAAGCGCATCATTACGGAGGAATTCGTACATACTTCCGCGAATCGCATTCGATCCCGACCTTGATTGCTGCGTTGACTACCGCCCCGGAACTCCTTCCGAATTCTGCGGAATACGCATTCGTCTGAATCTTAAATTCCTGGAGCGCCTCAATGGACGGCTGAATGACCTGGACGTTCTCGCCGCGATACGAGCTTGAGGCCGATACGTTATCCACACCGTCGAGCAGAAATACGTTGTTAAATACGCGATTCCCGTTAACGTTTATCGCCCCCTTGAAATCGATCGTGGCCAGTCGCGGCGTTGACGGCACGACTCCACTGGAAAGCGTGGCGAGTTGGTTGTAGTCCCGGCCATTCAGCGGCAGTTCCAGGATCTTCTGTTGGTCGATGACCGCCCCACGCGACGACGTCTCGCTTTCCAGCAGCGAGGCCGCGGCGGTGACGTGAACAATCTCCTCAACCGACCCAACATCAAGTCGCACATCGACTCGGGTAGTCTCGTTCACACGCAGGACAATTCCCTCCCGCACTGATTTCTCGAAGCCCGGAAATACCGCTTCGACCGAATACCTGCCGGGATCAAGCGCCGGCAGAACGTAATTCCCTGCTTCGTTCGTTCTCGTCGCGTAGTGAGTATTCCGGTCCGTGTTCGTGGCTGTGATGGCCACATTCGGTAGGATGGCTCCGGTCTGATCTTCGACGGTTCCCGTCAACGTTGCGGAAGAAGCTTGAGCAAGACCAGACTCGCTCCTGCCAATCAGTAGCAAACAAGCTGCGGAGAACAAAGCAAACAGAGATCTCAGAGAATGGTGGAATGACATGGCGAGAACCCCTTGCGTTGCGCTGGACCATGAAACGAAACGCCTTGGAAATTGCCGCGAAGCGTAAATTCCTGTTACCGCACTCGGCCGATAAACATCACAAGAGTCTTTTCTTGAAAGTGAACAATTCTAAGACGGAGACGACAAAATGCAAGACGGCATTTGTCGAACTCCGCCGGGGGGTAAAGCAGCCTCCCATATAGCGTGAGTCTGTATCGACAGAAAATGTGACAAAACTTTTCGATCTTGCAAAATGTGCGAACGGACTCTTGAACGGCTTCGGTCTCCGTGCCAGCATCAATGTCGACCGCATCCAAACAGGCGACAGGACGTTTTGCCGGACTTGGTAATTCTTCTGTACTGGCGAGTATTTCATGGCCCGTTACCGGTTTTGGGTTCACGACAAGGACAGGAAAGGTCGACCGATCGACGAAACGATTCTCAAGGCGGCGGACGAAATCGGGCCCGATCTCGCACGCTACCGGCAGGAGGAAGTCGACTGCGAATCGACTTCCAATGCAATGCTGCAGTCTGCAGTGGAAGCGGCATCTCAGGCGACACTCAATTCGAAGATCGAGAACCCTCCCGGATACCTGACATCCGTTTACAAACGCATCGTCGACAAATTCCTGGCGAGAAAGAAGAAACTCGTTCCAGTAGACGATTCGTTTCTCGAGGATCTTGCAAACTCCGAAGGCGTCGCATCATTTGAGGATGCGATTCATAACCATCTCCTCATTGAGAAACTCCTCAACGCGATGGACCCCGACACTCGGAGAATTTGCCAATGGAGATTGCAGGGATATTCGATGCGGGAAATTGCTAAAGAGCTCCACGTCACACCGAATTCCCTTTCGGTTCGGTACACGCGAGGGCTGAAGAAAGCCGCTAATGATGTATTGCACCAAAAACAGGGGCAAATGAACAATGACCGATGAACAGATGTCTAAACGCACGGACCGGGCGCTTCACCGGGCATTCGAGTCCGTCGTCCTGACTCAGTTCCCG
>CAVTWA010000045.1:0-24289 GCA_963738025.1 uncultured Acidobacteriota bacterium
ACGGATTGAACGGATTTAACGAATTCAATCCGTTCAATCCGTGGCTTACCGGGCCTGCTTCTGCAATTCGGCGTAAAAGGCATCGAGCCGCTGCTGCGCGTTGATGTTGAGGAATCCATTCACATTGAGAGTGGAATCCGCAGCATTGATCTGCGCCAGCAGTTGATCCTTGGGCGTACCTTTCTTGACCAGGTCGGTCCCGACGCTGTTGATTTTCGCAATGCGGTCGCGGGCCGTCTGAAGATCGGCCTTGGTTGCCGGATTGCCTCGATTCGGAATGACCATGTCGATGTCGAGCTTCATCACGGCGTCCAGAGTCTTGGGCCATTCGATCATGCTGCCGCCCTGCGCGTAATCGCAGTTCATGCCTTGTTGGTAGACGTCACCCATCGTGATGACCTTGAGATCCGGAAAGTAAACGAATGCATCGCCATTTGTTGACGCCTTGCCGAAGTAATAAACGCGCGCTACCTCTTTATTACCGAGCTTGATTGAATAGTCCTTATCAAAGGTGACATTCGGCGGATCCGGCGTCCCCGCGGCATTCGTATAGGTCTTCAGGCCTTCCTTCTCATTAAGGTGACCAATGACCTGAACTCCGGCCTTGATGAGAGGCCCGGTTCCACCGCTCTTATCCTGATGGACATCGCCCACGACGGCGTACTTGATGGGTTTGTCGGAGATCGTTTTGATCTGGTCCATGAGCTGTTGGAAATTCTGCTCGCCTTGCGTACCGGTGTTTGCCAGGACCAGGCCATCGTCGGTCACGCGAACCAGAACTGAGGCGCTGCCTCCGATGCCAGAGATCATGAACAGCCCTGGCTTGAGCATGGTCGTTGTCGGAACGCCGCCGCCCCTGCCGCCACCACCCCGTTGACTAACACCATCAATTCGGACACTCGCGCAGATGAGCGCGAGAATGATTGTCATGCATAACTTTCGAGCCACAGTGTCCTCCCCATAAAAGACAAGATAAGCCATGAATTTAACGAATTTAACGAATTAATTCGTTAAATTCGTTAAATTCGTGGCTTATCTTGTCCATCTCAGAACACCCAGCCGATCGCCCCTACGTACGTACGTGGCGTGATGAAGTGGGTTCCGCTGAATGTCGAGTGGAAGTTGTAGAGCGCGACATTATTGGTCACGTTCGAAATGGTGAATTTTAACGTCACGTGTGAACGTTCCTGCTGTTTGCGAAATAGATCATCAATCCCGAACCCGAGGTCGAAAATACTGTGAGGAGCGACGCGCGGAGGATTGTGATCGTCATTTTCAGTTCCGGGAGCGGGAATCTTCACACGCACCGCGCTGTAGTTGGAGTCGTTACATTGGTCGCTGGTGAGTGCCGTATCTGTGGTTGGAACATTGCTTCCGCAACGCAATCCAATGGCAAGTTGTTCTGCGCCGGATAAGCCGAGGACCGAAGAAAGATCCGCGACGTCGCCGGCAACCAGACCGCTGTCATACCGCCAGGTGAATCCGCCCCAGGGGCCACTGCGCTTGAACTGATAGCGAAGATTGGACGTCTGCTGGAAGGCCTGATCGTGATCGATTCTGAAAACACTGCCGTCGCCGGAGAAAAAACGTGCGGTGTTGTGCCCCATTGTCGTGTACCACTGAAATCCCTTCAGATTGATGCTGCTTACCCTGAGGGATACACCGGTGAGTTTCGATTTTGGCCAGGCGATTGGGAATGCAATCGGCGTATTGAACAGAACGCCAAAGTCGTAGGCGTTGTCGGTCCACTTCCAGAAGTAGTCGCCTTCGACCTGGACGTAGCGGCTGAGCGCTTGCTGCAACCCGGCATTGAACTGATTTCGACTGCCGGGAGCGAGTGGCGCTTGTCCCTGGCTCGAAAATGCGTTGATCAAAGGAGCGGCAGCCGGGCTAATTGCAACGAGGAGGTTCTCGTTATACGGTGTTTCCATCGTATGCGCAAAGCCGGCGCGCAGCACCGTACCCGTTCCGTGTATCAGATAAGAGAGGCCGACGCGAGGTCCGACCTGCGTGTCTTTAATCGTCCCGGCGCCGTCATAGTGCTCGGCGCGAATGCCGATACTGGCCGTGAGACTGTTCACGGTCATCGTATCCTGAATGTAGCCGGCATATTCGTTGACGTTTCCGGTGCCGGCAAATTGAAATTTCGAGCCGCCGCGGGTCAGATCCAGCGGCAACAAATCCGGATTGAAGTCTGGATTCGCCACGAAACCCCGTGACGCGCATTGTGCAGGATTGCCAACTGTGGGCAGCGCCTGCGGGTCGCCGGTACTATTGAGGCAGACCGGATTGAACGTAAAATCGGTGATGCCGAGGCCGAAGTTCTCCTGCAGACGCGTCTGCATAATCTGACCGCCAATTTTCAAATTGTTCCGCCCGGCAATGTAAGACAGGTCGCTGCGCACTCCCCAGTTCGTCAAACGCCGGGCCTGCGACACGGTTGCCGGCGTATCCGCCGTCGGGTCCGCGCTCGGGTAATAGTTCACGCGATCCTGCCGGACGAATGGATTGATCGTCAGCAATGCATTGGGGCTGAATGTGTGCTGGTACCCAGGAGCAATATTAAACGTGACCACCTTCTGCCGCTGATCCTGGCCGACCTGATCGATCGTATTGGGCACCTGAAACCAGTTTCGCGCGACAAAGAAATTCACATGCAGCGCATCTCTGGAGTTCGGCACGAAATCAAAGCGGTTGAACGCATTTTCATTGTTCCCGATGGCATGGATCGGGGCGAATTCCGGCGTGTCAAGAAAGCGACCGGAACGTATACCGTTGGCGGCAATAAACCAGCCGGCCTTGGGCCCACCAAGGCCTAGATTTGCTTCAAGCGAGGGTGTTCCGAACGATGCATGCTGCGCGAAGATGCTTCCGGTCGGTCTCATCAAGCCGAGTCCGGAACGCGTCGTCGCGTTGACAACGAGGCTCGTCTTATCGCCAAACTCCGCATTCGGTGTTCCTGTGACAATCTCCATGTTTTGTATTGCATTCACCGGTATCTGAGTCGAGAAGGCTTTACTCTGCTGGTCGCTGATCGGCTGCCCGTCGATTGAGAACGACGTCTGGGCGTGATCGCCAAGTGGATGGAAGAAACCGTTCGAGTCCGCAACGACACCCGGAGAAGTCAGGACGATCGCGTCGCTCAGTCCTGAGGCCGCAGACAGGGTCGGCAATTTGTTGAGTGTGGCCATATCCACATCGGCGTGCGCATAGGGGATATTTTCGAGAATGTCCTCAGCTCCGGTTTCCACTTTGACTTCCTGGCTGACGCCGGCCAGGCTCAGCATGATTTTTACAGCGATCGGAACGTTCGTACGCACCGTGACGTCCTGTGCGGTGGACCCGAATCCCTGCTGGGTCACTTCAATGTGATAATTGTTGAATGGGACATTCGTAAATCGGAACATGCCGGCAGTATCTGTCACGGCATTCTGAACTGCCCCGGTAAGCGGATTCCGCATCTCGACTTTGGCGCCGATGACAACCCCGCCCGTCGGATCGACGACAGTGCCTTCAATGGTTCCGCTGGCCACCGATTGAGCGGAGACGATTTTGAGCGCCGCAGGGGAAGAAAAAATCGCGAAAGCCATCGCGCCAACCCAGAAAGCCTTTAACAATCGCATGTGTATCTCCTATTAATTGCAACCCAGTGCGATTTTATGTAGTGCTTTGTGGTACTTGAGAGGCTATTTCAATGAATGGCTCGTTTGGTTGGGTGGTTGGTTGTTGAACCCAATGAAAGGGATGTGGCCAACCTTGTAGGGGGCGGGTCTGCTAAAACTTTCCCGAAGCAACCATTGCGGTTTCGCTGGTCTCCAGGGGAACGCGGATTTCAACCGTCGTTCCGCTGTCGGGCATGCTTCGGATCACGAGCGGAGTCGTTCCGCCGCCGTACTGTTGCAAACGCCTCTCGACATTGGAGAGACCCAGCCCGCCTTTATTCCGGCGTTCGAATGCTGCTTCAGTGACTCCGGGGCCGGTATTCCCCACAGAGATCAGGACTGCAAGACGGCCAAACCAAAGACCTTCAGCGTCCGGGATGTTAAGCGTCACGCCACAAACAATGAAACCCTGTTGAAAAACTCAGGAAGACTTCAGTTTGCGTGACCGCAAGAAATATTCGCGTACAGGAAAATGTTCGGGCGCCGTTTCTAAAAATACCTGTTGGGGCTGACCGCGGGGTTCTGGATTTGTGATTGCCAGTTAACGGCGTATGTCAAATCGGTACGGCCGCGTCGTCGTGATTTTTCTAGCCAGTCTGTTCGCGATCCTCCGAGGGACTTCGCCGGCAAGCAGCAGGGCATTACGGAGTCTGGGCTTGGGAAGCCGCCAGTCTTACGCGGCAACGCAGGTAAGGCGGCCGCAAGAAGCGCAAGGAGCTTTTGACATGAAATGTAGCTCGCGAACTGTCGCATCCGATTTCGAAGGTTCACGGCTCCGTGCTCGGAACTCTGGCGCTGGCATATGCGACGACGACATCAGGTATTCGTGGAGCCTCCATCCATTGCTTCAAAGCGCCCACTCCTTTGCTTTATCGCCTGTCGGCCTTCAAACTTCCGACGCTGTCGTCGAATTTGAGTACCATAAGCAGTGATGGTGCTCGAAGGAATTCTCTTTTCGCTGTTCCTGTCGCTTGCCGCGCCATACCTATCTCCGCAGAATCCAGTGGCTATGAGCAAGACGGATCTAAAGGAAAGATTTTTGCTGCAAGTCAGCTATGAACAGCAGAAGGGCCTTCAGGATTTCATGACCAGCCGAAGTCGTATCGTCGACTTCAAACGCCAGGGGAAAGTGCTTCGCATGGTCGAAGAGCCACACGATTCAGCGACTCCTCCGCACTTGTTGGCCACAATCCCCATTCGAAGCGAAACAGCGCAAGTTATAAGCGTCGATTTCAACGCCGGCTTCGATAGAATTTTTGAAGAAGAGGACCGCACGGGTGAAGATTACGGCGGCCGTGTCGACTCCCACGATTATTCGTTCTTCCGACTATCTCAACGGCAGATGTTGAGCGTCTCCCAACGCGGGCCTGTGCTCGTCCTCGATCAAAGGGCCCTCGATGCGCATTTGGAGCCCGTTCTGGTGCATTACTACTTAAGCCCCTATCGGCCGAACCCGAATTTCCAGCCCTTTGAGATCGAGAACCTCACCCACTACGGTTTTTACGAAACGTATCCCCAACGACGATCGAGCCGAACGGTTCTCTACGCAATGAAATTCGACAGTCACAAACCGATCATCTTCGCCCTCTCGGCCGCCATACCTGACCGCTATCGACAAGCCGTACGCGACGGCGTTCTCTACTGGAACAAGGCCCTGGGCCAGCCTTTGCTTCAGGTGATCGATGCGCCCGCTGGCGTCACGGCGCCGAGTCCCCGATACAATGTCATTCAGTGGCTGACAGATGGAGACTTCTCCTCGACTTCTCACATTCAAGGCGATCCGTTGACCGGAGAAATTCTGCACGCCCATATTTTCATCCTCTCGCGAAACATGCAGCACGGCGCTCTTGACGAGCAAAACGACCACTTGCGCTATGTTGTCGCCCACGAAGTGGGCCACGCTTTGGGGTTAAGGCACAATTTCGCAAAGGGCCCCGTGAGCACGGTCATGAACTATTTCACGTTTAAGCGAACCGTGAAAATCGGCCACGATGTGATCCGGACGGGCGGCAAAGCGCTCGATTACGACCGGAAGGTCATGCGGTACGTTTACTTCGGCGAACCCCTTGATCTCGATACGCTGCCGACTTTTTGTACGGACGGACAGGCCAGATGCGATCCGTTCGAATTGAGCAGCCCGGGGTTGCTTGACGACGCGACCGGCGGCTGACTGGAAACCGCGGGCCACGCTTTTCAGCCCAGCGCACTTAAGGCTCAGGCTAGAGTTAGCCCAAATCCGCGTGAAGCCGCAATCAGTCGACGTCAGTCGTCTTTTTAGGGAAAAGTGCCTGCGAAGGGGCAATGTATTCGTATGGCAGTGGATTCGTAACGACTTGTGTGGCGAATTGCAGAAATCATGCGGCAATCGACGTTTGACACATACCCGACAATGCAATCCCCCCGGCAGTAATCGCTTTGCGACATGCGACAATTCGCCGCATTGTCAATCGCCAACTCCACGCCTAGCATCCGATACGAAACCTGAAACAGGTCGCCGGGGTGATGAAGAATTAGAACCGAAGGAGAAATGCAATGAATGGGAGCCGATACACTCGATTGGCCGTTCTCTTCATAATGCTTTGCTTATTTCTAACGCTGGCTTACGGCTGGCAGAACGCAAAGTCTGAAAAAAAGCAGTTCACCTTCCACGGCAAGGTCGAGAAGGTGGACACGAACGCCAAAACCCTCGCAGTCAACAATGAGAATATTCCCGGCTGGATGAACTCCATGATGATGACTTACACGGTGGATAAACCGGACGTGCTGAAGAGCCTGAAGCCCGGTGATCAGATTGTTGCGAAAGTCTATGAGGGCGATTTCAAGACGCTGTACGAGGTAAGAGCGGTTCCGCCAGCGAGTGACAAGAACTCCGCGTCCAAGAAATGAGAGGGTCGAGGGTCTCTTCTTTGGTTAAGTGCGAATTTGTGCAACCGCCGGCCCGTTAACCGAAAAACAAGTACAGAGATTTAAATGGGCCGATTTTACATTCTGATCGCGCTGTCTTCGTTACTAGTTGCTCCCCTTGCAGGGGCGACGATCTTTGGAACGGTGCGAGGAATCGTTCACGATCCCCAACATCGTCCGGTGCCTGACGTTTCCGTAGTACTCAAGGCGAAAGGGTCCGCTTTCACCCTGATGACTCAAACCGATGCAAATGGTGAATTTCATCTGGATGCCGTGCCGGTCGGGGAGTATACAGTAACCGTTTCCACGACGGGTTTTGCGCCTGCGGAACAAGCGGCGACCGTACTCTCGGGTACCGCGCAAATTCTGCATTTCGAGCTTCAACTCGCATCAAGAACGGAGTCGGTCCGCGTTTCGGCAGAGGCCGCCCCGGCACAAACCGAGTCGGTGACGACCACCACGCTCATCGATCGGGAACAGATTCAACAGACACCCGGCGCTTCGCGGACGAATAGTCTGGCCCTCATTACGAACTATGTCCCCGGCTCTTATGTCACGCACGACCAGCTTCACATTCGCGGCGGGCACCAGGTGAGCTGGCTTATCGACGGCGTGCCGATTCCCAATACGAACATTGCCAGCAATCTCGGCCCGCAGATCGACCCCAAGGACATCGATACCCTCGAAGCGCAAAGAGGCAGCTATGCGTCGGACTATGGCGATCGAACCTATGGAGTTTTTAATGTGGCGCCGCGCACGGGTTTCGAGAGGAACAACGAAGCGGAACTCCTTCTTGGCGCCGGCAATTTCTACCAGACGGACAATCAGTTCAATCTGGGTGGTCATACCAATCGATTTGCCTATTACGCGAGCGCGAATGGCAATCGTACAAACCTCGGTTTGCAGACTCCCACTTCCGCAGTCATCCACGACGCGGCGAATGGGTACGGCGGATTTACTTCGCTCATCTACAATGCGAATTCCAAGGACCAGCTGCGATTGGTGGCGCAGAGCCGGCGTGACTTCTATCAGGTGCCCTTTGATCCGAACGACCCCAACACGCAAGGTCAGTTCCTGAAGGATGCAAACCGCGAGACCGATTCCTTCGTTACTTTTTCGTGGTTACACACCTACAGCCCTGGATTGATGTTTACGGCCTCGCCCTTTTTCCATTCCAATAGCGCGAATTACGAGAGCAGCCATTTGGATTTGCCGAGTTCCACAACGGAGAGGCGTTCATCAAAGTACGAAGGAGGGCAGCTTTCGATTTCCTGGGTCAAGGGCCATAACAATCTGCGGGCTGGCCTTTACGGGTTCGCTCAGCAGGATTCGCAACGTTTTGGTCTGATTTACAACGACAACAGCGCACCCAATCTGGATCCTCCCGACGTCGAGAGCCCAGCGGGCAGCTTGATTGCGCCCTATATCGAAGACCAACTCAAGGTGACGTCCTGGCTCGCTCTAAACGCAGGCATTCGTCAAACACATTTTTCGGGCGGCTTGGTCGAGGATGCGACAAGTCCCAGCGTCGGTGCATCGGTCCGCGTCCCGTTCCTGAACTGGGTCTTCCGTGGCTTCTACGGACACTTTTATCAGGCGCCGCCGCTGCTCACGGCATCCGGTCCGCTGCTGCAATTCGTCAACGACCAGAACCTCGGCTTCGTCCCGCTCCATGGCGAGCGGGACGAAGAACATCAGTTTGGTCTCACGATTCCGTTTCGAGGCTGGACCATCGACGCCAGCAATTTTCTGACGCGAGCGAGGAATTTTTTCGATCACAACAATTTGAATAATTCCGACGTTTTCTTCCCCGTGACGGTTCAGGGCGCGCGCATCAACGGGTGGGAACTGACCGTACGGTCACCACGCATTGCCAATCGTGCTCAGGCCTACCTGACCTACTCCAATCAACTTGCGCTCGGTTTCGGCAACATCAACGGTGGTCTGACGGATTTCTCGTTTGGCGACGGATTTGGATTGCTGGATCACGATCAGCGGAACACGTTGCATGCCGGCGGTCAGTACACTCTACCCTGGCGAGCTTATGCGTCAACGGATGTCTACTATGGCTCAGGGTTTACAAACGGAGATCCAACGATTCCCGGTGACCATCTCCAGCCGCACACCACATTCGACCTCTCGGTCAGCAAGAACCTGGGCGAGAACCTTTCGGTAAGCGTCCAGGCAATGAACGTTGCAAACCGGCGCGTTCTGCTGGATAACAGCTTCACCTTCGGCGGCACTCATTACCTGAATCCTCGAGAAGCCCTCGTTCAAATTCGTTACCGGTTTCATTACTGATTTAATGTGACGGTAGCAACCCGGTGGAGTTCATGATGACGACACCAACTCGGAAGTGATTTGGATGAGAGCGGCGAGAAAGAGGATTCAAGAATCCGAATGCTGGCGGGAGTCGTTCCGCCAGCGAGCGACGAGAAATCCATCCATGAGTTTCTGAATTGTTTGTAAGAGGCGTAAACCCCATCAGCGCCGCCCGTAGTGCCATTCAGCCCGCCCCGTCAGCCATTCATTGACTTTCGATATGGTTGTTTCGACGGCCGTTTTAGACTGCCGATTTTGACGCCACCTGCATGAACCATGAGAAAACGGAACCGGCCGGAATATCGCGTACGCTCCTATAGGTATTGGGCGCGGCCACTGACCGGGCTCCCAGACACTTTCTGGCAGCTTGCTCACAAGATGCAGGAAACATGGAACTCTTTGGTTGAGGCCTGGGAGAAGTCCTCGCAGTTAGCGCCGACACTTGCGAACGATGAGCAAAAGGTAGTCTGGGCAGCTCATCGCGAGACGTGCCGTCGGATCATCCTCCAGTCCGGTCTGAATTGGGAATGCGGCCCGGCAGTACTCGAGCGATTCGAGACGGCTTGCCGGATGGCAGATCGCGGCGAGCGTGGCCAGCCCAAATGCCAACATGAGATTCGCTCGGTAATGATCCCGCATTGTTACACTAGTGGCGGTATACCTGCGGCGGGCCTGTTCGTTCCAGCCGACGCCTGTCCTTACGGCCGGTTGCGCCCGAAGCCTATAAAAATTCACAACGTGACACCGTCCGGAAGCGGCTGACGCGCGGTACATTTGGTTTCACGGGCGGCAGTATTGAATTCGAAACGATTTTGCACCGTCTCATCCCCGAAACTGCCTTGATCAAGCGATGCGCGTGGATCGGTAAACACCATCCGATCAGCGGCTGGCGATGGTTCATCTCAATGACAGTCGAGGAGCCCCCCGCACCGGTTCGGACGTCGGAAAAAGCCGCCGCTATCGAGTTCGGCTGGCGTGTTCTCGGCGATGCAATTCGCGTAGCAATGGTAGTGGATCAGGACGGCCTGATTCAGGAGTTCCGGTTGTCTCTCGACGGGGCGCGTTCACACGAACGTCGACACAATATGCCCTCTGGTTGGCGTGACCTTGCCGGGATTGATTCGCAAATAGCAAATTTAGTCGAGGTGACGAAAGCCAATTTGCGTACGCTATCCGCGCCCGACAACGTTTGCTCTCCTTCCATGTCCGATCTGATGTCCATGCGGGAGGGCGGTTCAATTCGACTGTTGCATTGCTGGGAGGGAGGCGCGTGGCCCGAGGCTTGCGAAATTCTGCGCAAGTGGAAGCTGCAAAACGACCGTCTCCGGTCGATACGGGCAAGTCTGTCTGAACGGTTGACAGGCCGCCGCCGCTGGGTTTACCGAAACTTCGCGGCTCAGCTTTGCCGCAACTATGGAAAGCTCATCCTGAAAAAGATCCCCATCCAAAAGCTGGGCCGGTCTCCCGATGCGTTGCATTCTGCAGGTCGCTATCGCGTCTGGGCGAGCCCCGCAGAGCTGAGTTTGTATATACGTCACGCCGCGGTGAGCACGGGAACGGTAATCATGGAGGCCGAATCTGCATTTTCCACAACAACCTGCGCGGAGTGCGGGGCACATGCCACTCAAACAGGCAATCTCATCCTGGGCTGTCCAGATGGCCACTCATGGGATCAAGATCAGAATGCAGCTCGCAACCTGCTTTCGCAGGCGTTGCTGGATTCCTGCCAATTGACTTATGTGCGAGAGCGGCAGGAGCGCCTGAAAGTAAGTTCAACGCCGTAAGTGTTTTGTCTAATGTTCACTCGGAGTAAGGAGTGAAACGGTCTAACAAAGTGCCGTAAGGAGCACAAAAGCCGCGGCGGCGCAAGCAAAGCACCAGTCGCGAACAACGCGAACTAACGCGGAGGAGCGAGCGTTGTCCTTCGGCTTCGTGCGCGTCATTCGCGGCTAAAAAGTCTTGCCAAAAAACCAACAGTTACAGGATTGCGTGACGCGCGATTGAATCAGGCCGCCCTCTGCAGGGGACCATGATCGTCGCAGTGGGTATCATGCGAGTGATGGAGGTGCCCACTCACCAGATAATCAACGTGATCGCCGTGCGGCGCGCGTTCGTGTCCGCAGTTCGGGCCATGAGTATGCTCGCGACTGTGCCCTTTGCAGTCATGGGTGGGCGTGCATTTGTCCGGGTTGGAGCTGCCCACAGGGAGAGTATGTTCATCAATGTGGTCGTTATGCATGTGACGCAAATGACCATCATGCAGATAGTCGGTGTGCCCGTCGTGGCTTACAGCCATGTGCCCGCACGTGGAACTGTGCGTGTGACTATGGGCTGCGTGCGCTGTGCATTGAGCTTCCTTCATATTTCATCCTTTCTAACTGGAATGCCAAATACTTTGAGCGCACTACTCGTGGTATGGATATCCGTAGTTTTACTTACATCATCAATACTCGTGCCGGCATTTGCTGCACTGACGGCTGAGACGCTGATTCAGCAAGTGCCCGCAAACGAAAAGGACGCCTCCAGGCACGACGAACACGGCTTCCAGTGCTCCTTCTGAAAAGCTTCGCCCGAGGATGATGAGACTCAGCGCCGCACCAAACAAGATGAGGATACGGCGCTGCCGGTGTAAGCGGATTCCCCAGCAAATGCTGACTGTGGCTAACGAGATGGAAGCTACAAGTATTGTCTTTTCCAGACGTGGATCCGCCAGAAAACCGAAACCAAGCAGAGGTAGAATTGTAGCGGTGAAGGGCATGAGCGCGCAGTGGATCGCGCATACCAACGATACACGCGCCCCGAGCCGGTCAACATGGGAGACATCGATTGGCGGGCTCATAAGATAGAGCCTGGCAGGCCGTGGGGACTTTTACCTACGGGGTTTCAACGAAAAGCCGAAATGGCCAGTGAACAGCTGCATCATGTCCGTCGAGTAGGACTTCCACAGTTCTGGCACTGAAGAAGTATCGTTAAATTCTGTTCATCTGCCAAAACGGCCCAGTAGTTCAGTTTTGGATTACTTGCCATAGGGCTCATGACTAGAATGCAGCTTTAGCGATATGAGTGGTGTAACCGATAAGGTGCGCATCGTTATTGCAGACGATGAGCGGCCTGCGCGATCTTTCCTTG
This sequence comes from uncultured Acidobacteriota bacterium, assembly GCA_963738025.1. Lineage (GTDB taxonomy): Bacteria > Acidobacteriota > Terriglobia > 20CM-2-55-15 > 20CM-2-55-15 > 20CM-2-55-15. The sequence continues at coordinate 12,018 of CAVTWA010000045.1, forward strand.
CAGCGGTGCTTCGTAAATTCGACGACGTCGAACTCGTAGGCGAAGCTACGAACGGTATGGAAGCCGTTTCGCTGATTGAGCCCAAACGTCCAGATCTGGCGTTGATCGATTTGCGCATGCCTGAGCTCGATGGTCTCGGCGTTGTACGCCTGTTAAGAAAAGATCAGGCGCCGCTGATCGCATTCGTCACCGCGCACGACGAACATGCGATCCGGGCTTTTGAGGTGAATGCGGTAGATTACATCCTTAAACCTGTCGAAAGCACCCGGCTTCGCCAAACCATCGATCGCGTAAAAGAACGGCTCGAACGTGAAGACCACCACTCTGAGGAACTGGAGCGTATCCGGACGGCGGCCGCCGAATACGAAGCCGAGGGCGGAAAGCCCCTGGAATGGATACCGGTTCGGCGTCGGGAAGAAATCGTCCTGGTCCCGGTGAAGCAGCTTGTATCGATCGTTGCCGACGGCGAGTTGCTTCATCTGCGCACGATCGAGAACGAGAACCACACCATTTGCTACAGGCTGCGCGATCTTGCCAGCCGACTCGAATCGTTGCATTTTGTCCGGCTCGGCCGGGGTGCCGTGGTGAACGTCGATATGATCCGGCGGATTCTCGCCGTGCCCGGAGGCACATACACTGTAATTCTTAAAGATAATCAGGAATTTCGAGTCAGCCGCATCCAATCCCGCATTCTTCGCGAAAAACTCCTGAAATTATAGGAAAGATGCTGTCCGAAACGAAAACCACAACGGCTCCTTCGGTCGCCCCCGTGCTGCCAGAACACGAGCAAGACCATCATTTGGAATCCGCCGATATCGTCCGGATCGCCTTCGTTGCCCTTGCATGCGCCGTTGTGTGGTTCCGCGTCTGGGAGCCGTTCCAACGCGTCAGCGTGATCGGATTGATCGCTGCAGTTATCGGAATGTTCCCCATCCTGAAGGAAGCATTTGAAGCGGTCTCAGAACGACGGATGACCATGGAACTGTCCATGACGATTGCGATTGGCGCCGCCTTGGCGATCGGTGAGTTTTTCACGGGACTGGTCATCATTCTATTTGTTCTCATTGCCGAGGTCCTGGAAGGAATGACGGTCGGACGTGGCAGGCGGGCTATTAAAGATCTGCTCGATTTTCTGCCTCGCAATGCGACGGTACGGCGCCAGGGAAATTCCCGTGAAATTACCGCTTCAGAAATCATGGTCGGCGATATTGTCATCATCAAGCCGGGGGCTCGCATTGCCGTGGACGGCGAAGTTATCTCCGGCAATTCATTCGTCGATCAATCGGCAATTACCGGCGAATCTCTTCCGGTCGAAAAAGTGGCTGGAACGCATGTCTATGCCGGAACGATCAATCAGTCCGGATCATTGGAAGTCCGGACAGCGGGTGTTGGACGCGATACGGCCTTCGGCAAAATCATTAAAGCAGTTGAGGAGGCTGAAAAATCCCGTGCTCCGATTCAACGCACAGCGGATCGCCTGGCCGGCTATCTGGTTTACTTCGCACTCGGTTGCGCGGCACTGACCTTTCTTATTACTCATGACCTGCGTTCAACGATCTCCGTCATCATTGTTGCGGGCGCCTGCGGGATCGCAGCCGGTACGCCGCTGGCTATTCTTGGCGGCATCGGCAGGGCCGCGCGAGCGGGAGCAATTATTAAAGGTGGACTCTATCTTGAAATTCTGAGTCGCGTTGATACGGTTGTCCTTGATAAAACAGGAACATTGACGTTCGGAAATCCAGAAGTGACAGGTATCCGCACCGCGCCTGGGGCGACCACCGAGGAGGTACTCGAAGCGGCGGCGATTGCTGAAAGGCCTTCAGAACATCCACTGGCCAAAACGATTTTGAAAATGGCTTTTGAAGCGTCACTGCCAGTCATTGAACCTTCCAGCTTCAGCTACTTACCTGGAAAGGGTCTGGTGTGCTCGGTCGACGGCGAAGAGATCATTGTCGGGAACAAAACTCTACTTGTTGAAAAACATATTGACGTCAACGGATTCGCCAGGAATTCCGATCATTCATCGGAAATTCTTATCGCTCGAGGAGGCCACTTTCTCGGTGCCGTTCAGGTTGCCGATCGGCTCAGACCCGAAGCCATTGGTGCTGTTGCGCGATTGAAGGACATGGGTATTCGAGTTGTCCTGCTAACTGGAGACGCAGAATCGATCGCGCAGTCCGTGGGAAAACAACTCGGCATTAAGGAAGTAATGGCTGAGCTGTTGCCTGAAGACAAAGTCGAACGGATCAAGGCGCTGATTAAAGAAGAGAGAACAGTCGCGATGGTTGGGGATGGCGTAAATGATGCGCCGGCACTGATGCAGGCCAACGTCGGGATCGCGATGGGATCAGGTACAGATGTGGCGAGAGAAAGCGCCCAGATCATGCTGCTTGGCAACGATCTGGTGAAGTTCGTCGAGACGCTTCAAATCGCGCGGCGCTGTCACCGGATCATCATCGCGAATTTTGGGGGAACTCTTTTGGTGGATGGAATTGGCGTCGGACTCGCCGCCTTCGGTTTCCTCAACCCGCTACTTGCAGCGTTTATTCATGTGACTTCCGAACTCGCGTTCATTCTGAATTCAGCGAGATTGTTTCCCTCTAGACCTTTCCGTTCATCGGCACAAACAACTGCTCATTGAAAGAAGCTCGGCAAAACCGGCGATCGGCGGTATAAGGCAGTCAATCCATTTAAAGGAGCAGAATCGTGAAAAAAGCCATTTTGGCTTTTCTGGTTCTCGTCCTGACCGCCATTCTTCTTACGGCGCAGGCTCCGCGCAGAGGCCAGGCTGTGCTGGGGAATGCAGTCGGTGGGCCTCCCGCCGCAAGCGGTTCCATGCTTGATCTGGCGACACAGGTGGTCGATGCGATCAACAAACAGGATGCGGCCACGCTGCGAAAATTAGTGGCTCCCGACGCTGTTTATCTCGATGAGGATGGACATGCGCCGCCGGTCGGACTCTGGATCTCAAGGCTAACAAACCGCACGGCAGCCAAATCGATCTCGATCTCGATCTCGGGAACGCACAGTCAGATATACGAAAATACCGGCTGGGTTTCGTTCAACTATATTCTCAACGAGAACTTCAGGGACGCGCAGCTGGCCGTGAGAGGCACTGCCAGTCTGGTCGCAAGGAAGGCGCCGGGCGGAGATTGGCGGATCACGCTCATTCACGGCGCGATGGAACAACACATCGTAGGTTTTACGCAGTAGATCGGCGGAAGTATTTCGTGTTCTCGCCACCAAACAGCTCAATGATCCGTCCATACCGGCCCTGTTACCATTCATTCAAAAAAGCAACTTGATTAAGCGCCTTACGAAGTAGCCTGCTAAACGTCCAACATCTATTGCACTTCTAACGAACTACATGAGGTATTTTGATGAAACGTCACATATCGGCCTTGCGGAGGAGTCTGGTCTTTGCCGGTCTGCTTCTTATTTGCAGCATCCAGCTTTCCTCTTCACAGAACAATAGTGTCTCTTCCAATGTTACGAGGACGGTTCTGAAGAATGGGTTGCATGTCGTGATCATCAGGAATCCTCTCGCGCCCGTGGTGACGGTCGAAGAAAACTATCTCGCAGGCGGCAACGAAACGCCGGAAGGCTTTCCCGGCACGGCGCATGCTCAGGAACACATGGCTTTCCGTGGCTGTGAAGGGATTTCGGCGGATCAAACCTCGGCGCTGTACGCGCAGCTTGGCGGGCTCAACAATGCGGATACGCAGCAGAATATTACGCAGTACTTTACGACAGCTCCGGCGGCAGATCTGGATATAGCGCTTCGAATCGACTCGGCTTGCATGAAAAATATCGCGGATGACGAGTCCGAGTGGGCCCAGGAAAGAGGCGCAATCGAACAGGAGGTCGCCCGCGACCTTTCGAACCCGACTTACAAATTCATCACGCGTTTAAACGAAGATATGTTCGCCGGAACCCCCTATGCGCATGATGCCCTCGGCACCAAGGACTCATTCGATGCCACCACAGGCGACATGTTGAAGCAATTCTCGCGCAATTGGTATGCGCCCAACAATGCAATGCTGGTCGTTGTCGGGGATGTCGATCCGCAAAAAGCACTGGCCCAGATTACCGAATACTATGGTTCCATTCCGCGCCGTCCGCTGCCGCGCCGTCCGCAGGTGAATTTGACTCCGGTCAAGTCGGAGACCTTTACCCTCGACAGCAATCTGCCTTACGTGTTGGCGTTCATTGCGTATCGGCTCCCTGGAACCTCCAGCGCGGACTACGCGGCAACGCGCGTCCTGTCGGATGTGCTCGCCAGCCAGCGGGCAAATCTATACGGCTTGGTGCCGGCGGGGAAAGCGCTGGCGGCGGAATTCGGGCTCGAGGAAACGTATCCCCTGGCAAGCGTCGGTTACGCCCTGACAGCTCTTCCCGCGCGGACGCAACAGCGAGCATTACGGACATGAAAAAGATAGTGGCGGATTACGCCGCGCACGGCGTGCCTGCCGAACTCGTGGATGCAGCTAAACACGCAGAGATTGCCAGCGCCGAATTTGAACGCAATTCGATTCCAGGCCTCGCATCGCTATGGTCCGAAGCCCTGGCCGCCGAAGGCCGTAATTCTCCTGACGAAGATGTCGCCGCAATCCGCTCAGTCAAGCTGGCCGACGTCAATCGCGTGGCGAAGCAATATCTTGGCGAACAGAATTCCGTGATTGGCATCCTGAAACCGGTTCCGTCCGGCGGTCCCGTTGCAGCCAAAGGCTTCGGAGGCGATGAAAAGCTCACGTCCGCACCGACCAAGCCGGTGACGCTGCCTTCGTGGGCGGCGGATCGACTCGCCGCCATAGAAATTCCAAAGGCGGAGTCCACTGCCTCCGATATGAAACTGCCCAATGGTCTTCGATTGATCGTGCAGACGGTCAAGACCAGCCCGACAATTACCGTGCTGGGAAACGTCAGACACGAGCCCGATCTTGAAACACCGCAGGGAAAGGACGGCGCGGCGGACGTGCTGGGCGAACTGTTCAGCTACGGGACCAGAACCCTCGACCGCCTGGCATTTCAGAAAGCTCTCGATGACATTGCGGCAAATGAGACCGCCGGTTTCGACTTCTCGGTGCGCGTTCTGAAGAACGATTTCTCGCGAGGCGTGGAACTGCTGGCCGATAACGAATTGAATCCGGCTCTGCCAGCTGAAGCATTCCAGGTCGTGAAGCAACAGACCGAGGAGTTCGTCAAAGGGAATCTTCAAAGTCCTGCGTACCGCGCCCGGATGGCTGTAGCCGAAGGACTCCTGCCCGCCGGCGATCCCGGTTTGAGGGAGGTCACGCCCAAGACGCTCGAAGCCGTCACGCTCGACGATTTGAAGCAATATCACGCGAAGACGATCCGTCCGGACCTGACGACGATCGTGGTGATCGGAGACGTTTCACAGGAGGAAGCGCGGTCCGTCATCGAAAAATGGTTTGGATCGTGGAAAACGGCAGACCCGCAACCGAACGTCGTCTTACCCAGTGTCCCGCCCAACAAAGTTTCGGCCGTGAGCGTTCCGGATCCGAGTGAATTGCAGGACAACGTGACCCTGGCGCAAGAAGTCGAGTTGAACCGGTACAACCCGGATTACTATGCCCTCGATCTGGGAAATCACGTTCTGGGCGGGGGCTTTTATGCGACCAGGCTCTATCACGATCTTCGCCAGGTGACAGGCTACGTTTACAACGTTGACGTCCGCTTCGGGGCGAACCGGTCGCGGGCGACCTATTCAGTGGTCTATGGTTGCGATCCAAAGAATTCGTCGAAGGCGGCAGCGTTAGTCGCACGGGACCTCGTGGACATGCAAACGACACCGGTCACTCCGGCTGAGCTGCAGCAAGCGAAGGCGCTTCTGCTGCGTCAGATTCCACTGCGTGAATCGAGCGAAGACGCGGTGGCCGGTGGTCTTCTCGCCAGGGCACAAATGGACCTGCCTCTTGATGAGCCGATTCGAGCCGCCCGGCGCTACTTCGACCTGAGTGCCGACGAAATAAGAGAAGCTTTTAGAAAGTGGTTAAGGCCGGATGGATTCATACAGGTTGTTCGCGGACCGGTTCCGCAATAAGCAGTTGAGCGGCCCGCAGCCAATCGAGGGAAATAGTAAGAACGCCGATAACGCTCTCGAGGTGCGTAAACTGTCCGTGCGAATTGGCCGGTCGCAGATTCTCAAAGACCTCAGTTTTACTGTTCGCCGCGCAACATCCCTTGCGATCGTTGGACCGAATGGATCCGGCAAGACCGTGCTCTTCCGTGCGCTGCTCGGCACCATTCCGGCTGAAGGAACAGTGCAATGGGCGCAGGGAGCCCGGGTCGGCTATGTCCCTCAGAAGTTGGATATCGCTCGCGACGTGCCGATCACCGGGCTGGACTTTCTTCGTGCGAGAGCGTCGCTGGACCGGTTTTCGCGGGATTCCATCGCATATTCGCTTGCATCCGTTGGCTTGACCGAGCGTGCGGCCCGCGCTCCCATCGGCGCACTCTCAGGCGGACAGTTTCAGCGTCTTCTGGTGGCATTCGCCTTGATGGGCGACCCGAATGTTTTGCTCATGGATGAACCGGCGGCCGGCGTCGATGAGCCGGGCCGGCAACATCTGACGCAGCTCGTCCACCGTCTTCAGCGGGATCAAGGAGTGACCGTACTGCAGATTTCACATGATTTAGCCGATGTCTGCCAATGTGCGACAATGGTTCTTTGCCTGAACCGCGAATATGTGCGGATCGGTCCACCTGCAGAAGTGCTGACTCCGGAACTTCTCCACAAACTCTACGGAGTGCCGGTGGCGTTTAATCCTTGTGAACTTTGAGTCATTGCTTCTTTCGTCCGCCGTTGCCGTCGCCGCCGGCCTCATCGGCTGTTTTGCCGTGATGCGACGGATGGCCCTTGCCGGTGATGCCTTGTCACACGTTGCCCTCCCCGGCGTCGGACTGGCAATCGCGCTGCGGCTCCATCCCTTGTTCGGAGCGGCGGCCATGTTGTTCTTCGGTGCCCTGCTCGTCTGGCGAATCGAGGATCGCGCGCAGGTCGCTACCGAGACTATTGTCGGCGTCATCTTCTCGGCAGCGTTAGCCATCGGCAGCATGCTCGCGTCAGGTGAAAACCTGCTCGTGGCGCTGTTTGGTTCGGCCGGTAAGCTGACCGGATCGGAAGTCTTTTTTGTATTGGCAGGCACCTTCGCCGTAATCACGTTCGTCGTGACCCAGAAGAGTGCGCTTGTCATCGCTCTCGTATCCCGCGATATCGCGCGCACCGCGGGAGTCAACGTTCGCCGTATGAACTTTATTTATCTGCAAATGTTCGCTCTGACCGTGGCGCTGGGACTGCGTTATTTAGGTGTCCTGCTGATGGGTTCGCTGATTATCATTCCGGCTGCAACGGCAAAACAGCTGTCTAGAAACCTGAACCAGATGCTGATCCTTGCGGCTTCTCTCGCCGTGACCGCTACTGTGTCTGGCTCAGCCATTGCATTCCGGCTCCACCGCGAAACCGGTCCGCTTATTGTTCTCATTTCCGCAATTGGCTTCTTGATCTCTGTCCTGCTTCCGTCCGGAGTTTAATAAGCCACGGATAGAATTCGTCCGATTCATGCCTTATTCAGTTCTTCCGTTTGATCGTCGGACGATCATCATCGCTTGAAGGGGTATCCGAATCCGCTGGAGGCGGGCTTGCAGGCTGGCGTCTGAGGACTGGACTCTTATCGTCTTTTTTCGCGGTTTGCCCATTTTGCAGCGTCACCAGCCTGTTTTTGACCGCGTCGAATTCCGAGGTCGACAACACATATTGATCGCGGCCCGGCAGAATCGTTTCAATCTCCTGTTTGATTGCAGCGATCCGGTCCGCGGTTGGCGGGTGGTCGATGAACAATTTCGACATGGTTCCCGGCTTGGCTTGTTCTTTCGCTTCGAGTTTTTCAAAAAAGCCCAAGAGTGCACTCGGGTCGTAGCCGGCTTTGTACATATATTGTGTTCCCAGGTAATCCGCCTCCGCTTCCTGGCTTCGGGTGAATTTCAGGAAACCGATCGGGATGGCGAGGCCGGCGGCCTGCCGGGCACCCATCCCGGCGACTCCGCCCATGAAAATCAGCGGGATCGATGCGAGACCGGCAGCAGTTTGTTTTGAGGCAGTCTCGGCCCCATGCCGTGCAGCTACGTGAGCGGTTTCATGCGCCAGAACCCCGGCGAGTTCGGCTTCCTGATCGGCTGCCAGAATCAAACCCGTATTGACGTACAGGAAACCTCCCGGCAGGGCAAAGGAGTTGACCTCGTCCGAATCGATAATTTTGATGGTGAAGGGAACCTTCGCGTCGGAATTCCGCACGATATTCTGCTCGACGCGATTGACGTACTCGTTGATAACGGGATCATTCACGAGCTTGGACTGCCGGTCGACTTCAGCGGCTAACTGATGTCCCAATGCGACTTCCTTATCGAGAGACATCGTGGGAAGAATATTCCCCTTGTTGATGTCGCGCGAGCCGATGTTCTCAACGTCGGAGTTCTTCGGCTTCTTCTTGCTGTTCTTCGGATTCGCGTTCGAATCACTGGTCTTCGCCGTATCGTCTTGCGCGACGAGGGCATTGCCAGACAAAAAGAGTGCGACCAGGATGCCAAGTGAGAACCGGATTACCTTATGGGACATGGAATCTCCAGGAGCGGCATTCCGCATCTATGATTCGACTCTCCCAGTGCGGATTCGCTTCAAAAAGGGCGTGGAAAGACAAGTGGCCAATCCCATCTTTCCACAGGCCGTCGGCGCGAGTTCACTATTCCAGTTAGTGTCACCAGCCTAAAAGTTTTATCTGCGGCCAGACATCTTTATTTAATAAATGGTCCGTTTGGAGCATCAAAAGGCCCAGACCGCCGCTTTAACGTTTTGGACGTTCACCCCAGTCCCATTCCAAGCGGCTTTTCACCAAGACACCCGGACCTCGATTGCCGACATCAAAGCCCACTCCAAGGTTGACCTTGAAGCCCTCCCGCACCGTCCAGTCTCCGCCGGCGAATAACTGGTGAACTTCAGGCTGCGCGCGCGGCTGAACATTGATACTTTCAATCTCTCCGTAATACTCCAGCGATGGGGCAAATGTCTTACCCTTCCATCGCAAAAGCATTGCCGGCTCGAAATTCCAGCCGTGGGCTGTTCCCGGCCCGTGTGTTGCGCGTTCGAAAACCGGATTGAAGACGATCTGCCAGCGCTCGAATTCGCGGTCGATGATCGGACGCAGTTCAATGCGGCGACTATTCTCTTCGTAACGCGTGTTTTGAAACGACACCTCGGTGACGAACCCGAGCCGGACGGGCAGCAGCCATTTTTCCGGCGCGTAGATATGCGGCAAGACGCGCCAGCCGGCAAACTGCGGCGCGTATCCCGGCTGCCAGGCGTTAAGAAACATGAAGCCAACTGCGAAACGATCCGAGAGCCCAAACGTGGGCTCCAGTGTCAGGTGCGTCTGATGTTGTGTCGGAAGTAACGTTCCCTCGGCCGCTGCCGAACCCTGCGCGATCGTATTCAGGTGCGCCTCCAGGCTGTACTGGCCGTGTGTCAACGGTTCATATTCGTAGATATGGATTTCAAATGGATCCTGCGCCATCAGGGCGGGCGCGAAATAGAGCAAAAGAAAAAAAGACCATAGCCGATACAAGACATTCTCCTTGCTTGAAAACAGAACTGTTCAATTGTGCAAACTATGGAGTGTCGTCAGGCCCGCGGAGGCTGGTCGAAGGGCCGGATCGTTCTTTCGAACAGCGGTCGAGTGGCGGGAGCTTCAAACAGAGTTGCGGGGGCGGGAGCCAGGTTCAGATTTACGGAACTTGCAATAGCTGTGAAATGGCAGCAGAAACACAACGCGCATGACCCATTACAGCAGGCATCACTCGGCACATCGTCGCCACGTTCCAGAACGGGCGCGCCGTGACTCGGAATCGCCACGCAATCCGGCGTGATGAAGACCGCCTGAAGGAGTATGGCCATTAAAACAAGCGCGACGAAGGATTGCTGCATAAACGATAACCCGCAATCGATATTTTAACGTTCGGTTCCAAACGGCTTTGCGAAAAAAACCGGTGGGTTCGACCCCCATCCTCCCTCTATATGTCCGACTCCAGGATCATGGCCTGCGTTATCGGCAAGATGCCGGTGGCGTTCCAGAAGTTGAACATAAATAGGGCCGCCAGGCCGGCATGTCGGGTGTTGGCGGGATCGTTTTGGACGTAACGCTCATTGACGATCTGCTGACAGATTTTGAACAGAGCCTTCTGCATTTTAGCGACGCTCCTGGCAGGTCTGATTTGAACGTCCACCGCTTGCTCGAGGAATTCGTTCCAGAAATCCGGGTTCGTCAGGAGCCGGCGCGGCTCTTTGTGCGCGAGGCCGGCGCGCTCGGCCATCCGGCAGAGCGTGTAATACATTGTCCGGTTCAGGCCCATGAAGAAGGGCGTAAGCTGCTGGCCGTCGCCGGTGTGCCGTCGGTCCAGGGCGTTCTGCGCTGCGCGGACCGTGATATCGACAAGAAAGTTGCCTTGAATCGGCGGACCGCCGCGGTCGAGGTGCCGTTGGGCTTCGAGCGAAAGCGTTTCCAGTAGCTGATCCGAAAGCAGAACTTCTTCGCCATACAGCTGAAGCAGTCCTTGCGTCAGTCCGAACTGAACTCCCGAGGAATGCATCCTTGTCCCCCCCCTTTCACCTCATCGACGAGAAGATTGCAGTGGTCGTCCCAGGACGGGTGCGTCGACGACCAGATTGCATTTGGTCGTCGTGGTACGCGCCTGTCGACGGCTGGCGTTTCCGTCACCTGGAGCAATTTGGCTTGAGCCCTCATCGTGAGCTCGCCGATTTCGTCGAGGAAAATCGTTCCGTTATTGGCCAGTTCGAATTTGCCTTTGCGGAACACGGCTCCCGTAAACGCGCCTCTTTCGCAACCGAAAAGCTCCGATTCGATGAGGTCGTCCGGCAAGGCGCCGCAATTCACCTTAACAAAAGCTCCGGTGGACCGGTCGCTCTTCAGATGAATTTCCTGCGCCACCAGGTCCTTGCCGGTCCCGGCTTCACCGCGGACCATCACTGTCGCGTTGGTCGGCGCGGTCCTGGCGATCTCATCGCGCATTTCCTCGAGTTTCGCGCTACAACCGATCAGTGGCCGGGCCGGATAATTCGACATCATCTATATATGCTTCGTCCTGTCGGACTCGCGCTCCGCGTTATATTTGCTTCGCCTGTCGGGCTCGCGTTCCGTGTCTTGTCCTGTAAAGCAGACGATTCCGATTTTCAGGACAGTTTCCACAATCCGCGGCGAAACGCAAGTATTTGATTTTCCGCAGGAAACCTAAGTCGGCCGGTTTGGTCCGCGCCGTGCACTTATAGGGACGTGTGAACAATACCGAAACGCAAAAGCGTTTCGAACTTTAGAAGAGGCGAAGCGCAAGCGCTTGCTAGCGCGCAGCCTCAAAACAAAAAGGAGAAAACGACAATGACAAAAGTACCGAAGTTAATCAAAGCAGTAGTGGATTTCAGCAGGAAAATGCCCGAGCAACTTTTCGCTTCAGCCCAAGCCGTGTGGACAGGATTGAACGGGAACGTGAATTTTACGAATCTTCCGGTCGATCTCAATGTGTTCAAGGCCAAGCTGGACGCTTACTCCGTTTCCATCGGAGACGCGAGAGATGGCGGCAGGAAAGCCATCACCCAGCGCAACACGCTGGGAGAAGAGTTGATCCGGATGCTGCGGGCCCTCGCGCTGCACGTGGAGCTGAACTGTAAGGACGATATGAATACGTTCCTGACCAGCGGCTTCGAGGCGCGGTCGGCCAGTCGCACTCCGGCGGCGCCGCTCGCTACGCCTGTGGTCGAACGACTCGATCAAGGCGTAACCGGGCAAATGCTGGCGCGGATCAAATCTGCCGGCAGGGCGGCGAAACACTACCTCGTCCGCTGCGGACAGGTCGGTCCGGGCGGCGCCACGCCAACCACTTGGGTGACCTGACCGTCCCGAACGTCAGGACGGCCGTGGCACTCAACAACCTGACGCCGGGCATCACGTACGCAGTCCAGGTATGTGCGTACGGCGCAGAAGGCTACACTCCATTCTCCGACTCCGTGACCCGGATGGTCATCTAGTGCGGGGAAGCCGTCAATTCCGCGGACGCGCGGAATTGACGGCTTATTCATCTAGAAGATTGTCGCCAATGGAATTCCTTGTGAGCGTCTTTTGCATCTTGTGGTTTCTTTCCTCATTTTACCGAAGCAACGACGGCCGCGCTTTCGCGCATCTGCAGCGGGA
>CAVTWA010000046.1:0-4621 GCA_963738025.1 uncultured Acidobacteriota bacterium
TAGTCATTAGTCATTTGCGTGTTCACGAGGCCCGTTGCTGTCTGGCGCGGCGAGAAAGGATCTCGTTGATGACGTGCGCTTCGGCCGGCTTCGTCAGGTGCGCGTCAAAGCCGGCGGCTTTGGCAGCATCGATGTCCGAATCCCGCCCGTAGCCGGTGAGCGCCACAAGTACGACGTCGTCGAGCAATGCATTTTGCCGCAGGCGGCGTGCGACATCGTAGCCGCTCATAACCGGAAGGCCGATATCGATCAGGGCGACATCCGGATGTTCGCGTTCGATGGCCGCTATGGCTCGTGCGCCGTCCGGCTCATCGATGACGGTGTGGCCCATCGATTCCAGGAGCACGCGGAGCATCTCGCGCGAATCGTCCTGATCCTCGACAACCACCACGCGCCGGGCATCCGCTGCCTGGAACTCATTCATCTGGTTGACGACGGCGTTCGGCAGCCGGGGGAATCTGACGATGAATGAGCTGCCTTTGCCCACGCCGTCGCTGTGAGCTTCGACCTTACCGCCGTGCAACTCAACGATCTGCCGCACCAGCGTCAGTCCGATGCCCAGGCCTCCTGCCGAGCGCTCCAGGCCCTGCTCATCCTGGACGAACATCTCAAAAATGTCCGACAGCATTGATGGCGATATCCCGCGGCCCTGATCTTTGACCTTCAGCACGATCCAGTCATTTTCCGGTTCTGCCGAAAGAACGATCGGACTTCCCGGAGGTGAGTAGCGGGCTGCGTTCGAGAGCAGATTGACGATGACCTGTTGGATTCGGGCGGTATCGCCGCGAACCGAAAGGACGCTCTCCGGAATCTGAATCGTGAGTTTCGCCCGACGTTCTTCGAGTACTGGCGTCAGCGCTTCGATGGCCATCCGGATCACTTCGCGCAAATCGATGTCTTCTTTCCGCAACTCGATGCCGCCGCGGGTGATCCGCGAGACGTCAAGCAAGTCATCCAGCAGTCGGGCCATTTGGCGCGATTGCCTTTCGACGATCTGCCGCGCCCTGTCTATCGGCTCCGGTTTCATGCCTGGCGTACGCATGACCTTGGCCGCGCTGACGACGGCCGCGAGGGGGTTCCGCAATTCATGCGAGAGCATGGCGAGGAATTCCTCGCGGCGGCGTGCCGCGATGCGGATCTGATCCTCGGCGTGTTTACGGTCGGTGATGTCGACGAACGTCACCACCGCTCCGACCACCTGAGTTCCGCGCCGGATCGGATAACTCCAGTACTCCGAGAGGAACTTCGATCCGTCCGCACGCCACAACGGTTCCTGATCGGAGTGCGTACCCTGTCCGGTATGCAGCACGCGGAAGATCGGACACTCTTCGTCGGAATGGGTGTTGCCAGTGGTGTTGAAGAGATGGAAGATCCGGTGAATATGCCGGCCGATTAATTCTTCCGCTGAGTTGTAGCTGAGCATCCTTACGCAGGCAGGATTGACGAAACTGCAGAGTCCATCCGGCCCGATGCCGATGATGGCCTCGGCCGTCGAATCCAGCAGCAGGCGGATGTGCGCTTCACGTTCGGCGACCTCCCGCTCCGCATTCCTCAATTGAGCGACATCCCTGACAATGGCGGAGGCGCCACAAATTCTGCCGTCCGAATCGTGAATCGGCGAAATGCTGACCGAAACGTCCATCAGTGACCCGTCTTTTCGCACCCGCATCGTTTCGACGTGTTCAATCCGTTCGCCGCGCTTCACACGTTCCAGAAAGCTGCGGATCTGGGCCGCCGCGGAGTCCGGCGCCAGAATGGTGATGTTGCGGCCGATGACTTCGCCGGCCGGATAACCGTAGAGGCGCTCGGCGCCGCGGTTCCACGTCGTGATCGTTCCATCCGGCGACTGACCGATGATCGCGTCGTCCGAGGATTCCACGATTGCGGACAGTTGCCGCAGCCGCGAACGTACACGGTCGAGTGCGGATATGTCGGTCAGCGACACAACCACACCCTCAATCCGGCCTGCGGGAAGGATTCCGAGCAAGGAATCGCTGCTGTCGCCACCGGACGCCGCACGATACGGCAGAATCCGCAGGAAGAACGTTGTTCCTTCGCCGTCGCGCACCTCGTCCTCGACGACGATGCCTTCCAGCAATGCCAGTTCGATCTCCTTCAGCAGACTCGCACGCTGCAGGCTATGCGAAAAATGTCGGATGCTGCGTCCGACATCCTGCGGCTGGATATGGAACACGCTGGCAATTTTCGGCGTGTATTTGCGGATTCTCAGATTTGCATCCAGGAACATCGTGCCGACGTCCGTACTCTCGAGGAAGTGCTGCATATCGGCATTCAATTCGCGCAGTTCACTTATCTTTCGTTGCAGTTCGGCATTGACGGTATACAGCTCTTCGTTGACAGAATGCAGTTCTTCGTTTGTGCTCTGCAGTTCCTCGTTCGAAGCAACCAGTTCCTCATTGGTGGCTTGCAATTCTTCGTTGCTCGTTTGCAGCTCTTCGATCGTCGACTGAAGTGTTTCGCGGGTGTACGAAAGTTCGCTTTCAAGCGTATTCAACCGGTCTTGAGCAGCCTGTGAAGTCGTCAGATCCCCCGTATCGGAATGCGTGGAATGCCGCCGTTCTTCCTGTGTTTCATCAGTAACGGTGATCAGAACATGCGTCGAGTTGGTTCGTGGGTTGGTGAACGCTTCGGCTGAGAGAATACAGCGGCGCGTTGTTTGTCCCTCGGCGATGGGGACGCCCGTATACCGCACGGCGCCGTCGCCTTTTAAGGCCCGTTGGATGGCGCCTGCAACCACGGTCCGAAGATCGCCGTCCAGCAGATCCAGGATGCTGATCGACGGGCGGCGTTTGCCGATGCGGAACAGGCGTTCGGCTCCCCCGAAGCTATCGACCAGGTGCCGGTCTTCATTCACCAGGAAGCTGGGCGGCATATGACGATTGAGCAACTCGTCGTAAACCGGCAGCAGCTGCGTGTCGGCCAGCATCGTCCGGGAGTGTCCGAGAAACAGCTTCGATCTGCCCGGGGCGCGTTTCGAGACCGGCATCCGCAACGGTTCCAGCAGGCGCACGTCGCGCCGTTTGCGATAGATCTTCCAATGCTCGTTGGAGGTGTCGAACTCGTTGGCGAGCGCTCCCGCCGTTTCGCTGGATCCGAGGAAAAGAAAACCACCCGTCACCAGGCCGAAGTGGAACAACGACAAAACGCTCTTCTGGGCAGGAGGCTCCAGATAGATGAGCAGGTTCCGGCACGTAATCAGATGCATCTTGGTGAACGGCGCATCTTTTGTGATGTTGTGCGGAGCGAAAACGATCAGCTGGCGCAGATCCTGCGATATCTGAAACCCGTTGGCTTTGCGGCGGAAAAACCGTTCGCGGCGCTTGTCGCTGACGTGTTCGAGCTGCTCCTCGCCATAGGCGCCCGAACTGGCGTAGGCCAATGACGCGGTGTGGACATCCGTTGCCAGGATCTTCAAGTTGAGCTGGCGGCCGCGCGCCGACAGCTGCTCGAACAGCAGCATCGCCAGGGAGTAGGCTTCCTCGCCGGTGGCGCAGCCCGCGATCCAGATGCGGATTTCTTCGCTTTCCGGAACCCGGTCGAGAATATCGGGGATGACGTGCTGTTCGAGGAATTCGAACGCTTCGGGGTCCCTGAAGAATCGCGTTACGCCGATCAAAAGATCCCGGTAGAGCGAACTTAATTCTTCCGCATCGAGCCGCAGCCGTTCCGCGTAGCGGGCCAGATCAACCGATCCCAGCAATTCGATGCGTCGCAGAATGCGCCGGCTCACGGTCGGCGTCTTATATAAGGAGAAGTCCAGGCCGAACTGATCCCGCAACAGCCGGAAAATCGATTCCATCGGCGTCTCGTCATCGAACGCGTCCGTGGCGGTTTCCATTGAGACTGCGCTCGGCTCCTGCATCAACAATTGCGCGATCTCCTGAGCAGGAGCGGACTGATCGACAACGCCCGTTGCCAGCGCACTCAGCGGCATACCATCGAACTTGGCGCTGTCGGGGTTTTCGACAAAGACGCGGCCGCCGCAACGCTTGATCTCGCGCACTCCCCGGGAGCCGTCGCTGCCAGTACCCGACAGGATGATGCCGACGGCATCCGGCCCAAGATCATGAGCCAGCGAGCGGAAGAAAATGTCGATCGGCAGTGTCAGTCCGTGCATCCGGTCTTTGTCGCTCAATAGCAGCCGCCGGTCCTGGATGACCATTTCCTTTTTCGGCGGCAGCAGGTAGACCCGGTTCGGCTCTACTTCGATGTTGTGTTCTGCCTGCTGGATCGGCAGGTCGGAATGCCGTGCCAGCAGCTCGTCCATCACACTCCGGAAGTCCGGCGAAAGGTGTTGCACGACCACAAAAGCCATTCCCGGAGCGGGGGGCAGATTGGAAAAGAATTGTTCGAGAGACTCCAGACCACCGGCGGAGGCTCCAATGCCGACAACTCGAACTGCGGCAGGAGCGCTTTCCGGACTTTTGAATGCCGATACGGACTCGGAACTCACAGGGCGTTCATCCTCCTTACTTCGCAAAGCGGCACGACTCGGACGAAACAAGCTTGGTTACGGCGGTCAGCGTGTCAGCAGTCCCCGCCTAACTTAGGCGGGGAGTTTGCCCAGCTTCAACGTTTCGGTTAACAAATCAAATTGGGC
>CAVTWA010000047.1:0-48551 GCA_963738025.1 uncultured Acidobacteriota bacterium
CCGCAAGATGGAGGCCGTGTCATATTGCGTGTGATCGACGAAATGCCGGCGTGAGAAAGGCGAAATGACGATGGCCGGAATTCGGGTGCCCGGACCCAGCAGGTCCCCGTGGGGCGGCGCCACGTGATCGCGAAGGCTTTTGCCGACTTCGTCCGGAAGCTACACCGTCACGACTGGGTCGTTTATGCGAAGCCCGCCTTCGGCGGCCCCGAGCAAGTTCTTCGCTACCTTGGACGCTACACCCACCGCGTGGCCATCTCGAATCATCGATTGGTTTCCTTCGATGGCCACAAGTCACATTCCGTTGGAGGGATTACGCTCACGGCAACAAACAACGTAAAATGACAATCTCGGCCGAAGAGTTCATCCGTCGATTCTTGTGCACGTGTTGCCAAAGGGCTTCGTTCGCATTCGCCATTTCGGATTCATGGCGAATCATCAATGGTCCGTATCCCTTGAGCTGTGTCGCCAACGGTTGGGAATGGCTCCCATCGTTCGATCGTCAAAAATCACACCCCTGCTTCCGCTCGGGTCTGTCCGAACTGTCAAGGGCCAATGACTGTCATTGAACGACTCAACCCGGCTCAAGTTCGATGGAGATTCGCCCCAAAATGTTTCTTAGATACGTCCTAGCCCACAACCATCCGCAACCCCAAGATGTGCCGGTCCACGTCCATGCTGACGTGTGCCTGCCTGTCGTTTTGCTCTCTCATTCCATGGCGGCTTCCGCGGATCACCTGTCAAATGTCGCCGCCAGCGTCTCGAGATTCTCTCTCGCTGCGTCCCTTCCGTCTTCATACGTCGCATCCCGTAACAACATCAACCCGCATTCCCATACTTTCTCCATAGCCTACCGCGTCCGCCGCTAACGTCACCGGCCTCCTTCAAGTCGCGTTATCGAAAATCCTCGGCGATATGCATTCGGCTTTTCACTTCGACAGGGCTCCGCCGCGCATTTCCGATCAACGCTAGCGACTTATAAGACTTCACCAACGTTCGTAAGGCGCCTATCAAGACCGAATAACTTTGGGATTTTTGCGATCGCCGTCGCGCCGATCAAGACCGCCATCTACACGCGCAAAATGCCGCGTTTGATGGCGGTCACAACCGATTCCGTTCGGCCTGTGACGCCGAGCTTTTCGTGGATGCTGATGACGTGCGTCTTCACGGTGCCTTCACTGATGAAGAGGAGCGACGCGATTTCCTTATTGCTCTTGCCGTCGGCGATCAGCTTCAATACTTCGATTTCGCGTGGGGAAAACGCCGCGCCTTTCATCGCTCGTTGGGCCAGCTGAGCCGCGGCCCGTTCGGATACATGCGTTCCGCCGGCGTGTACGTTTCGGATGGCGGTGAGAAGATCAGCAGTAGAGCAGTCTTTCAGGAGATATCCTTTCGCACCGGCTTCCAGAGCGCGAAAGACATTCTCATCGCCGTCGTAGGTCGTAAGGACAAGAAGACGGGCGTCCGGAAACTCATCCCGAACGGACGTGATCGCCTGGACGCCATCCACTTCCGGCATGGCCAGGTCCATTAACGTCACATCGGGCCTGAATTCCCGAAAACGCTCGACAGCCTCGCGGCCGTTCTTTGCGTGCGCGACGACCGTCATGTCTTTTTCGAATTCCAGGACGGAAGCGAGGCCCTCGCGCACGACAGAGTGATCTTCAGCGATGAGGATGCGGATCGGTTTAGGCATTCGGAACGGTCACCATGATACGAGTGCCGCGGCCGGGATCGCTCAGGATTTTGATCTGGCCGCCGATCTGGCGGGCCCGCTCGCGCATGCCGTCCAGGCCAAAGCCGGAAGGCTCCACGCCGCTCATCCCTTGGCCGCTGTCGCCGATTTCCAGATGGACCGCTCCGGTGCGGTAGGCCAGAAGAATGTAAATGCTCGAGGCGTGGGCGTGGCGTATGGCATTCGTGAGTGCCTCCTGCGCGATGCGCAGGAGGTTGTTCTCAGACGCTTCCGGCAAGGAATACGGTTGGCCTTCGAGCTTCGTTTCCAGCTTGATGTTGGAATCTGTCACCAACCTGTTTCCTATCTGCGCGATGGCATCCAGCAACGTGCCCTCTCCAAGAGCGCCTGCTCGCAGCGCCGAAACGGAACGACGGGCCTCATCGAGACTTTCGGTTGCGAGCTGCCGTGCCTTCTCGAGATGCGGCCGAGCCTGTTCGGAGTTTCCTTCCAGACGCTGTTCAGCGGCATTCAACTGCATCATGATTCCGGTAAGGCCCTGCGCCAGAGTGTCGTGAATATCCCGCGCAAACCGCGTGCGCTCCGCAACGATCGCGCTTCGCTGGCGTTCTTCCGCCACGCGGTTGGCTTCAAATTGCGATTCCAGGTGTTTGGCAAACAGCGTCACAAGCCAACCGGCGGTCAGGTACACGATGCACCAAGCCGCGTATTGGTTCCAGTTCCAGTTCATGTATTCCATTTGCGAGACCTGGACCACACAGACCGCCAGTGTCCAGACAATGACATATTTCTGGTCGATGAAGAGCCCTGCCAGGAGGATGGTCAAAACCACAGCGGCGCCGTATTGGGCATACGGAGCTGCGACTGTCGACAGTATAACCGTCTCAACGACTGCAACGAAAAGGTATGCGCGGCCAGCATGGGCCAGTTGAGGACGACGAGCCGCTGCCCGATGCGTCAACATCGCGGCCACCAACCATGCAGCCGGCTGAAGCGTCAGGAACACCAAGCCGCGAGGACCGCGCGCGCCCAACCGATACCGGCTAATCGGAGAAGGATTCCTTGCGCGGCCAGCGCCACGGCCGCAACGATGAGTACTTGCCTGAACAATTCTTCCCGCAGAGGCGCAGCCGCTGCCATCTGCCGGCGCCGGTGCTCACCAAATTCCTTGAGCTTTTGAATTATTCCTGCAGCCATTTCCATCCTCCTGCGACTTGAGCCAGCAAGGTATCCGCATCCTGTCCTTCGGCCGTGATCATCCATACCGATTCGCCGTCTCGTGAAAGCAGCCGCGCCTTACCTGCGACCGAGACAACGATCGCATCACGTCCGTCGAGCTTGGCCGGCACGGGCTTCGCTCCCGGCGAGACCTCATTGATCGCGATGAGCGTTCTCAAGGCAGGAAAAACCTCGAGCAACTGAACCGAAATCTTCGCAGAGCCGCGCTGCATTTCCAGAATGGTGAAATCCGGATACACCGCGTCCAGCTTGTTAAATTCGAACTCTGCGGATTTTCGCACGGCGAACTGGAGTGACGTGTTGCGATACTCGCTCGCGGAGACCGAGTATTTGGCGGCAGACGGCGAGACAGAGAAAGTCTTTCCGCCGGTGGAGTATTCCAGCACGTCGATGTCGATATTGCCGTACATCTGTAAAGCAGCAACGTTAAACATTGCCGCATTGTCCTCCAAGGTATAGCTGCCGAATTGAAGACGGCCCGCGTCCGCAATACCCGGCCGGTAGCCGGCGGAGTCCAGCGGGATCCACTGGTTCTCCACGAATACTTCCGTCCAGGCATGCGATCCCCAAATTCCGGCGGCGTAGATATACCCCATCGCGACACGGGATGGTATACCGATCGCGCGCGCCATCGAAGCCAGAAGCACAGCATAGGCTCCGCATGTGCCACGCCGGTTACGAACAGCCTCGGACGCGGGAGTCAGTGCAATGCCCGTATCGAAGGTCATGTTGCCTGCGACCCAGTCCTGGAGTTTGCGCGCAGCCTTGAATGGATCGTGCTCTTCACCGGCGAGTTCTCGTGCCAGCCGGATCACTTCGGGATCATCGGATTGCAGGTACTGGTTCGGCTTGAGATAGCGAGCCGCCTCCAGGTTTTCTGCAGCGGCAGTCTTTGACCGCGCGTTTTTGATTTCAGGGCGGCTGATCTCCAATATTAAGGACACAGGTGTTCTTTCGATGATTCTCTGGGAAGGACCCTGGAACGCAGGCCAACCTTTGTCCGGCTTGTGGTGCGTGATTCGGAGTGTGACGCGTTCCAGGCCGCGCGCATCCGCAAACCGGACATTGGAACGGGCGGCTGAGTGATCAAAGAATTCATTCCGTGGCCCGGTATTCTCCGTGGCTTTCAGCGCTGTTTCTTTATCCGTCGCATGGGTGGCAAGTTTTGTACCCGCGAGATCGCGCTCGTTTTCGAAAACGAATCCGTTATCCTCGAACAACCAGATCGGTCCCGTTTCCTTGTCGCCGCTTTTGACCATCACCCGAAGGACTCGTTTCCCTCCAACGTTGTCTTCACCAACCAGAGTTCTGGTCGATCGAACCGGAAGGGAACCGGGCTCATAAAGGCGGCATTTCGAATCGCCGGCTTTGCGCAGGCTCTCGCTCGTCAGGCGTGCATAGTAGGTGGGACCGCAGAACGAATCTTTGTTCGGTACCGATCGGTCGTAGGAACCCGCGCCCGTTGTGGAATGGATCTGAATCGCATCGGGCTTGATTTCCGCTTCGGTGACCACGGTCTGATCGGATTGGGTCACCTCTGCGCGGGCCGAGATCAACTCGCCGGTTGAGCTTTCGATGCTGATGACCTTCGTTTTCAACACAAAGAGACTACCGAGTCGATTGATCGTAATGACTTGCTCGTCGGTTGTCCGAATGGTTCCGTTAGGCAGGGTTTCCGTAGTCAGATGCTGATACCCGGATGGTTCGCCCGAGAGGCGGATTTCCCACCAGCGGTCGGCGGCGTTTGCGGTCGCGAGCAACGTGAAGAAGAAGCAAAGGAACGACAGTTTTCTCATAACCTGACCTCCGCCGCTGAGAATAGGTCGCCTAACTCGTTAGAAACTATTGAGCTTTGGATAGATTTTGGGGTCTACCGAACGGTAGAGGCGGTCTTCCGCGCATGTGTACGCCGTTCAGTTGCCGTATTACCGTGATCTCGGAAATGTGAAGTTGACACGGAAACCAAGCGCACAAGCCGCGGCGTTCGCGGAAATGGGTTGCGACATTTATTACGGAAGGCGGACCAGGCCTCCGCTAGATCTCAAGCTTCGCCGCGAGTGTCCTGAAGAGCCTGATTGTCATCAATGACCCTTTGTGAACAACGCCCGAGTACGAAATTCTGATTGGAATCTGGGCGAGAAATTGACGCCTATAGGAAAGAATGTTTGGGAAACGTTGGGTTACGTATCCGTATTTACTAGTGTTTTGGAGGTTTTGATCACAAATCTAGACAGAAGAAAACGGCCAACTAATTGCGGGGGAAGGATTTGAACCTCCGACCTTTTGGGTTATGAGCACAATCTAATGATGGCCGGTCCTTTCGTTTCAAAGCATTTCGTGGCTGTTGATGTCCGATTTTACCCCTTGTTTTCGAATTTCTGTGAGCATTTTGTGAGCATTGTTAACGTGCAAACTGGCAGCGTTTGACGCACAAGTTTTCGGTCCAGAACGAGGTCGCTGTTCGCGAAGCGCACGATCTATCATTTACAATACGATGAGTGTAACGACTCCTGTGTACCACGAGATTCTTGAGTTCATCGCCGCTGGCACAACGCCTGAGGAGGTCGCGAACTACCGGCCTTCTGTGGCTGCGCAGCAAAGCGTCGCCGACTTAATGGAGCGTGAGCGAGATCAGCGTCTGTCGCCAGAAGAAAAGGCTGAACTTGATCACTTTATGGAGTTGGAGCACATCCTGAGATTGGCTAAAGTCAAGGCTCGCATGACCCTGGCCCGTGGCTAATGAAGTAACAGATGAGCTTCGAGCCGCTGTGGCCCAGAGGGCGAGCGCTGCGATATTGCCTGATCGACGAACGAGACACCAGTCGCTGGCGAATGCGTGCTCCTCATTTCCAGTGCTGCTATTGCCGAAACGGTGTCGCGTATTTGCAACATGTGCTTGCGTCCCCACGGCGTGAAAAGTTGTGATCAAAAGTGTGACCAAACCCTGCCCAAATAGACACTAAAGCCGCTTTAAGGTTTTACGCTACGACACGCCAAAGTGCCCGGCGAGTCTTCAACCGGTGCCGCGAGCCCTTCAAAGAAGAACTGGGACCCAGCCCATCGAATGAGACGCAGGCTTTATTTCTAAGGTTCTTCGCGGCGAGACGCCATGAGTCTTCCGTTCATCGCGTCCAGATCATCGATCTGGTCCCGCGCCAGGATTTTGAACGCGAATCAGCCGCCGCACAGCGGCCTCTAAATGTGCGCTACCGCCCGCTCGGGGACACGACAACGAGCGCCGGCAGCTTCACGCCGCCACCGTGGGCCAAATAAACCGTCCCGTCCTTGGTAACGGCGGCGTTGCGCGCGCCGTTCTGCGTCATCACCTGCGCTACCATCGTGAGTTTGCCCGCGCTGTCGGCACGCGCGATGGTCAGCTTCGCCGCGCGAGCCGCGCCGACGTACAACAGGTGCGCGGCCGGGTCGTAGTGGATGTCGTCGACGCCATCACCGGTATCTATCTTCGAGATCACAGCGCCATCGCCTCCGACGTTCATCACCTCGGCGGTAGCGTCACAGCCGATAAACAAAAACCCGCCTGCGACGTCCAAGCCCAAGCCGTGCGGACCTCCTCCACCACATGCGGGGTTCCATGTCGCGACGGTCTCGTGCGTTTTGAGGTCGATGGCGACGGTGCGGTCCTTGTCCTCCAGATTCGTGTAGAAGCGGCCGCGTTTCGCGTCCACTGCGTATCCTTCGGGGTTCCCTGGAAACGTCAGCTTCGCCTTCTGCATCAAAGTTGTCGCGTCGAGAATGCGAATGCCCTGCTCGCCCGGTGTCGTCACCCACACTCATATCCACAACGACGATTGGAACGAACGGTTCTCAACGCAATGAAGTTCGACAGTCATAAGCCCATCGTTTTCGCCCTGTCGGCCGCGATCCCTGACCGCTATCGACAGGCTGCGCGTGATGGCGTTCTGTATTGGAATAGAGTTCTCGGCCGACCTTTGCTTCAGGTGATCGATGGCCCGGATGACGTCATGGCGCCGAGTCCTCGATACAATGTTATTCAGTGGCTAACCGATGGAGACTTCGCACATTCAAAGCGATCCGTTGACGGGAGAAATTCTGCACGCCCATATTTTCATCCTGTCGGAAAGCATGAAGCACGGCAATCTTGACGAGCAGAACGACCACTTGCGCTATGTTGTCGCCCACGAAGTAGGCCATGCCTTGGGTTTAAGGCATAATTTTGCAAAAGGCCCCGCGAGCACGGTCATGAACTATTTCAGTTGTCGGCCAACGACGTGAATTGGCTCGATAAAATCCTGTCGGTGTTCCCCTGAGAGTTCGGACATCTTTTCCGTGATTGTCGACTGAAGCCAGTCTTCAAACCTCGCGGATGCTTCTTTCAGAGACGAGATCCATTGCGGAAATCGCACGTCGAAGTCAAAGAGCTTCGATATTGGCATGAACATCGGAAATAATGAGAACCTTCATTGGTCTTGCTCCTTTGCTGGAAGCCCGGAGGCACTGTGAAAATATTAGCCAAATTCGCCGTATGTTCATTGACCCTTTGTTTTGTCCTGACATGGGCCCTGCTCGCTGCGGCAGAGTATCGGGTGATCAAACGCATCTCTATTCCCGGGGATTCTGGATGGGACTATATCACCGTGGACAGCGAAGGTCGCCGTCTATATGTGCCTCATGGAAGTGAAGTGGTCGTGATCGATCTCGATTCTGGTGGGATCGTCGGAAAGATTACCGGTCAAATGGATTTGCACGGCGTGGCCATTGCGAGGGAATTCGGGCGCGGCTTCGCCAGCGCAACGGACCCTGGATCGGTGGCTATTTTTGATCTTAAAACTTTCGCCGTCATGGACAAGCTGAGAGTTGGCGATGATCCGAATGGCATCATCTATGATCCAAAAACCAAGCGGGTCTTCAGTGCGGATCGTGGCAGTAAGCGCCTGACCGCGATCGATGCCAAGAGCGGCAAGGTTGTCGGTATGGCAGATGATCTCCCGGGACGGACGGAGCATCTCGCCGCCGATGAAGCCGGCCACGTGTTCTTGAATATGCAAGACAAGGGGACGCTTCTTAAAATTGACGCACAGACGTTGAAGATCATGGAAACCTGGCCGACGGCGCCGTGCGGACAACCAAGCAGCATGGATATGGACCGCGCCCATGCGCGCATTTTCATCGGATGCAGAAGCGGCCTGCTCGCTGTAGTCGATGCAAATTCAGGAAAGATTGTCTCTACACAACCGATCGGGCCGGGTGTCGATGCCTTGGAATTCGATGCAAAGAACCAATTAATTTACGTTTCAACGGGTGGCGGCGAAGGCGCCCTTTCGATCTTCCACGAGGATACGGCCGACAAGTACACGCTCGTGCAGAACGTGAAAACATTGGCCGGTGCGCGCACAATGGCTCTCGATCACAAGACCGGCATGGTGTATCTGCCTGTCGCGGACGTCGCGCCTCCTCCTGCGACAACGCGTGGAGCACCTCGGGGCAGAGGGCGTATGATCCCTGGGACATTTTCAGTCATCGTAGTCGGACAATGAAACAAGTCTTTTGGAGGTTCGGGACAATGGTCACGGCAGCCGTGTCACTCGGCGCGGTGAGACAGACACCTGTGGAAGTGCCGGACGGGACAAGGCAAAACAGTGTCTTGTCACGGCATGGATGTCTCTAAGAATGAAGGCCTCCAGCCTGAGCGGTGGAAGATGATTGTCGAACAGATGACGCAATAGGGCGCCACTATCAAAGACGATCAGGTATCTTTGCTCGTTCAATATCTCTCCGATAACTTCGGCGAGGAAGAAAGGTCCTCGACACGAAGTGCACGACATGCCACGGCCTGAAGATTCATCGTTAATGCGGAACGCGTGAGTGACTCTGCGGTTGTCAATCAACATTACTCGTGAGCATCGCTCGCGTGACAGCTAACGTTTGGCGTCAGGTCTCGCCGGTTTCATCGTGGTCTGGCGCACGAATCGCTCGCCCCGTTCGAGCCATGACCGGAGCGTGGAGGCGGTCCGGAATGCAGGTGCTGATACATAGACAAAGTTCCTGAGCGGCCTGCCCGTGAATTCCATCGGACGAACATGCTTCATGCGCATGACAGCCTCAAATTCATCGTCAGGCACCCGCACCACAAGATCGCCACGCACGATGCCGCATGACATCCGGTTCTTGCGCAAAAAAGCCAGCCCACCAAACATTTTGCGTTCCCTCATATATGTTTGTCCACGCAACAGACGGCGGATGCGTGCCGCGAGTTTCTCATCATAGGCCATAGAATTTACCCACCTTCCCGCTGATGTCCCTTCTCACCGGGTGCAAGGAGAGCACCCGCCTTTCCAAGAAGGCGCCGCGATAGTCCCGTTTGGCCCAGATGGTAAGCCTCGTGAAACGCGATGCTGGCCAAAAGTGTTCCGAGCGTCTCATTCCGGTTGCCAGTGGGGCTGAACGGTGCCGCAGCTGAAAGCTGTTCAGTCGTAGTCGCATCGATTGCACTCGCGAGCGCAGGACCCAGCATCTGAAAGCGACGCTTCAGCTCTTGCAACGATAGCGATCTCTGTGGTCGAAGACAATGGTGCCGTACAGTTCGAAATCGGCATCGTCAAAAAGTGGTTGATGCGCAAGTAACGCAAGTGCCTGATTCCGCGTGCGCACGATATGTCCAACAATCCAATTCAATGTGTTCCCGCCTGGCTGCGGAGCGCGGAGACTTTCCTGATCTGTCACGTCGGCAAGATTGCGCTCGAATACAAACGCACTGATTCCAAACTGAAACCTCAATAACTCCGGGTCCATAGTCGTTATCCTCCTCAGAAATCTCGCCGACGAGGCGCTTCCGCTGGCAAGTCGATACCAGTTTCAACGGTTACCGCTTTGACGATTCGAGCGAGCGCGCGCACGTCGGTCTCCGAGACCCGAGCTTGAATTCGCCGTTCGAGTTCGAGCACCCGCTCGCGGGCCGCGGCACCGATGCGTCGGCCCTTTACCGTCGCGAACAGCAGGGCGGATCGTGCGTCTTTGGGGTTGTCGCCACGATGTATCAATCCTGCTCCCTCGAGACGTTGTAAGAGGCTTGTCACCGTCGATTTCGGAACACCCAACAACCGTACGATGGCAGTAACCGGTACACCGTCGCGGGCGCTGACGAACGCCAGCAACTGTCCCTCCTGCGCGCTCACCGATAGGTCCGCCAGTGACGCGTCAATATAGAGGCTCGCCTGACGGTTTGCCTGATGAATCGACGAAAGGATGCGCAATGGACTCGCGGGTGAGCCTCGCCTTTGTTCATCCATATAGTACGATATCGTACTATTTCAACCAGTCGCCGTCAAACAAGACGCAGATTTACAATATTATTCGCACCTTACAGCCAACTGAGTTGAGCAAAGAGACGCCGTGTTGTGCGAATGGCGGGCTGTCCAAAGGAGAACGCTTTTCTGTCGGACTTGGGCTTATGGCTTTACTCTGATTAGACGAGCGCATAATTCGGAGGTCCATGAGTGTTTTCTCCTGTGAAGGCAGAAGGTATTCCAATGCGAGTTCGGGATAGGGAATTGCCGGGATGGCTCAGCGCCACGATTGTGCTTGGCAGCGTCATGGCGCTCTGTGGTTCGAACGGCGGAGGCCGCTTCGACGTGCGACCGACTCCCGAACGGCGCTACGGAACGTGCGTAATGGTCTAATCGGAATCGCCGCGGCAGCCGCCGTTCAAATTGCGGAGGCGCCACTATCACGACGCATGAGCCAGACTGTGGAGCGTCGACGTTGGGGAGTTGTTAAATGGCGTCGTCTGCCGGTTTGGTTGGAAACGATTCTTGCGCTCGGGCTGATGGACTACACGCTTTATATCTGGCACGTGTTGGCGCATCGAGTCCCGTTCCTATGGCGATTTCACATGGTTCATCACGCCGACGTCGACCTGGATGTGTCCACCGGAATCCGCTTTCATTTTGGCGAGATTATTGTCGGAGTGCCGTACCGCGCGGCTCAGATACTTGTCATCGGAGTTTCGCCGCTCGCGCTCTCAATCTGGCAGACCGTAATGTTGGTCTCAATCGCATCCCACCATTCGAATACAGAGCTCCCAGCAAACATTGAACGCCAACTCGTTCGCTTTGTCGTGACGCCACGCATGCACGGCATCCATCATTCCATTGTCCCGGAAGAAGCGAATTCCAACTTGTCCAGCGGGCTTTCGATTTGGGACCGGCTACATCGAACGATACGGATGGATATCCCACAGTCGGATGTCACAATCGGGCTTCCCGCATATCGACAGAGCATTTCTTTGGCAGAGACATTAACTTTGCCATTCGTTCCTCAGCCAGCGGAGTGGAATTTGCCCGGCAACGGTGTTCCGGAAAGGAATCGAAGCACGCTACGGACCCAGCCTGGATAATTTCAAGACGACGTCTTCGAGCGTGTCGCTTTCGACATCCGGCGCAGACATCGACGACGGAAATATCTTTTCTTCGCGCGGAAACCAGCCGGTAATTAGGCCAGCTTGTGAGGCACCATGTGTGTCCCACGCGTGGACTGAAATCAATGCCATACGTTCCGGCGCGATATTGACCTGCCGTGCAGCGTACAAGTAGACCTCTCGATGAGGTTTCCAATGTTGGACTTCATCAATTGAGAAATGCGAAATCTGGCGCAATCACATGTAGGGTATTCGAAGGAAGGCGGAAGTCATTCCTGAACCCGGATGTAATCCGAATTACGAAGCGCCTGGACGCGTGGGATGTTCCGTTTAGCGCGCAGCTTTCTGTTGGAGTGCGGCAAAATCGAGTATATGAACCTGTTTACGGCCGACAGAAATCAGATTCTCCCGACGCAGGCTGTTTAAAGCGGCAGTTACGGTTTCCCGATAGACACCGAGATGCTCGGCGAGTTCCTCGTGCGTCATTTCAATAGGATCGCAACCAGTTTCTGCGCGTAATCGCACGAGAAGCGCGGCCAACCGGCTCGGTACATCGTGAAAGAGCGCTTCTTCAAGGCGTTCCTCGGTTTGCCGCAATCTTCTTGCCATCACGTCAAGCAAACGGACCGCCACTTTTGGTTTCAAGGTTAGAAGTTTCTCCACATCTCCACGATTCAGAATGCAGATCAGGGCTTCTTCCATGATTTCTGCATAAGCGTCGTACATTCCGAGGCCGGTGAGCGCCATCTCTCCAAAAATTGTTCCCGGTCCCAGGGTTGCGATCACAAGTTTCCGGCCTTCGTCCGACATCCGGTAAAGCTGGACCTCACCTTTCTTCAGGATGAACATGAATTCGCCAGGCTCATTAGGTGAGTAAAAGATCTTGCCGCGCGGGCAAGTCGTCATCGTGGCGATTCGCGCGACATCATGCAGATCTTCCGGGGAGAGATCGCAAAAAATCTCCGCTTTGCGTAGATAGGCTACCTTGAGTTGGGATGCGGGATCTCCTTCCGGCCGAGAAAGAGGGGGTATCTTTTCCGTGGTCTTCATGCAAGCCTCGATCACAGTATGCTCTTGTTCGGCTGCGCACGGGAACTATCGTTGTGCGGTAATGATCGCGTACCCAAGGTGATGCTGAGAAATCGCATGGAGAGAACCAGCGGAGAGATCCTTTGCGGCCTTTAGATCGACGTCCGGAAGATTTATCTTCTGCAGGGCAACGCCCACCTCGATGCCGAGCAGTCGCATGCGGATCCGATGCACCATCTCTTTCAGGGCAGTATCGTGATTCTCGATCGCGTCCGCCCGGAAACCGGCGTCGCGGAGCAGTCGCGCATATTCTTCCGCAGGCTGAGCGTCGGCGATACACGCAACCCACGACATCAGTGTACTTAATTCGGGTGGTAACCTTTCAGCACGCGTAATATCGCTCAGGCCCACCTGTCCTCCGGGCCTGGCGACGCGAAAGAATTCACGAGCGGCAGCGGCCTTATCCGGGAAGGTACAGAAAGCACATTCGCAGATGATGACGTCAAATGATCCATCCTGGAAGGGCATTCGCTCGGAGTCGCCTCGCTCAAAATGCGCGCGATGGCCGATGCCGCGATTGGCGGCCAACTCGCCCGCCTTCTTGACATTTTCTTTGCTGTAGTCCAATCCAGTCACTTCAGAGCCGAACGTTTCCGCGATGTGAATCGCGCTCGCCCCGTTTCCGCACGCTACATCGAGAACACGCGAGTCCGATCCCAATCCCAACAGTTTGCCAAGGCGCGACGTGAGTTTCAGGCCCCCGGGATGAAACGATTCCCCCAGCAGCAAACGAACGAGATCGCTCTCATACAGCCGCGCACAGCAGGATTTCACCTCATTACTTTCGATTTCCAAGGTTCTCCTCCGTAGAAAACGAAAAAGAGACCGGTTGCGGCTGATACCGTTCTCCTGCCGCTCGAGTGCGCCGCCGTTCCGGTTCCATCGCTTCAAGTTGAGCGCGCGCTTGTTCTCTATAGCCGATCGTGTTGTAGGCGCAGAATGGAATCTGTTTGCCGCCGGGTAGTAGGAACTCCTTGCAGCATTTCATCAGGTTCTTCTGATTGAATGTCCACGGGTCCATAAAGTCCTGCAGCATAATCATGATCATCCGATCTGCGATATCACCGACTGCAATGGACTCCGGAATTCCACAGGCTTGGCACGAGACCTTCACCTGTCCGGCCGATTTATCGGAACCTGGAACCGAAGATGAGGACCACAACCCTTCGATCGCCCATTGGATATCCGCGCTGTAATCCGGCATCGCACGGTTCGTGATGTAGTCCAAGTAATCGTAGACATTCACGATCCGGGGTAGCGGCGTCACCTTATCGCCGTCGATGAATGCATATGTAACGGAGTTGCACGTCGGGAAGCAGCAGGGCACCGGCACGAAATCGCTGGTTTTGAATTGGCCGGCGGTCTGGTCTTCGATCAGCCTTAGAACGTCGGGAATCGTCATCCGCTGCATCGGATCATGCTTCATGTGGCGACCTGCATGAAAGGCCGGCTGAAAATTGATGCCGCGAACGGCAGGGTGCTTGATCGCGAAATCGATGATCCGACCTACCTCATGTTCGTTGACGCCGCTTTCGATCGCCGGAACGAGAGTGACATTCAGACCAATTTGGGCGAGACGGTCGAGCGCCTTAAGCTTTTCTTCGAGTATATCCGGCTCGCCGCGAATTACCCGGTAGGTTTCGCTGTCGAACCCATCGAATTGAAAGTACAAGGATGGGCGCGCCTCATTGAGTTGCTCCAGGAATTTGTCGTCGCGAGCGATGCGCTTTCCGTTCGTATTGATCATGACGAATGGAATATCGCGGCGCCTGGCGGCATTAACGAACTCTATGATTTGCGGATGAATTGTCGGCTCGCCGCCGGAGAACTGCACGACTTCGGGATTACCCTCCGTGCGGACGAAGTCGTCCAGCATGGCTTCGACTTCCTCCAGCGTCAGACTGAAGCCGGGTCGCGCTTCAGAGAAACAGAGAGGGCAGTCCATATTGCACGCGCTGTTCACTTCAATGATGCCCAGGCACGTGTGCTGCTGGTGATCGGGGCAAAGGCCGCAATCGTGCGGGCATCCGTTCCGGATCTCCGTCCCGAAAGCCAAGGGAATCGTCCCCGGTTTATTGTATTTGCTTTGAGCGACATACATCTCCGCGTCACCGTAAATCAGCGCCTCGAACGGGCCGCAGGCGGGGCAGCGCTTTCTCATGTAGACCTTGTTGTCCCGCAAGATCACATGCGCGTCGATGACCTTCCGGCAATTCGGGCAAATACTGCGAGTGAATTCATAAAAAACGTGATCGGCATCTTTTTTCACGGGTGCTCCCAAGGTCTACCGGATTAGTTTGGACAAACCACGAATGATTCGGCCCTGCGTTCCGGAAAGCAATTGATCGATTGCCGCATCCGCCGCCAACTGTTGAATTGCGGTCGAGTACGTAGGATAAGGATGAATCACTCCCGCAATCTCTTTCAATCGCCAGCCGTGTTGAATAGCGAGGACGAGTTCCATAATCGTCTCTCCGGCGCGTGCAGCGACAATTGTTGCGCCCGCGATGACTCCGTCCTTCTTGGTCAGAATCTTGAAAAATCCATCGTTATCGTTTTCGCACACGGCGCGATCCGTCTTCTGTAAGGGCCACACATGAATGCCTAAATCATCGCCGAATTCTGTCCGTGCTTCATTTTCCAACAGGCCTGCGTGGGCAATCTCCGGATCGGTATACGTAACCCACGGGATAACAGCCGGCACTCCCGAACTGTGTCCCGGTAATAGCGCATTACGCACGGCCTGGAACGCCTGCCATGCCGCCAAGTGAGTAAATTGATAGCCGCCGGTGACATCACCCGCCGCGTAAATGTGCTTCACGTTTGTCCGCAGAGCATGATCGACCGGAATTCCCCTGTCTGAATAATTGATTCCGGCTCTATCCAAATCGAGTCCGGAAAGTGAGGGGCGTCTTCCGACTGCGATCAGGAGCATTTGGCTGCGGACCTCCCCCGCGGCTGTCGAAACGACGGCTGTACCTCCGTCGGACCGCACTCCATTTGCGCGACTCATCATGAATCGAATTCCCTCGCCCTCGAAAACGTTCCGAATTGCCGCCTGAGCCTCGGGTTCATCCTTAGGCAGTATATGTTCGTCAACGATGGTAACTTCCGAACCAAGCCTCCGATACGCCTGTGCCATTTCCATTCCGACCGGACCGGCTCCGATGACGACCAGGCTTTCAGGCAGACGATCGTTTTCAAAGATTTGTTCATAGGTCACAAATTCAGTCTGAGTTAAGCCGGGAATCGGCGGAATCACGGCGTGGCCGCCGGTGGTGATCAGGAAAGCGTTTGCGCGGATGGTCTGTTGGCCTGCACCGATCATGTGCGGGTCCACGAAGTGCGCCCGCGCTTCAATCAGATCGACGCCGGTTTGCCGCAGCGCGTCAGGCGTTTCATATTGATAGACTTCGCGAATCGCAGATTGAACATAATCACGAACACGCTGCATGTTAATCGTCGGAGGCGAAGTCACAATGCCGTAAGTACCTGCGTTCCGGACATCATGCGCGATCTTCGCGGCTTTCAGGATCGCTTTACTGGGAACACAGCCCGTCCAAGTGCAATCTCCACCAATACGATTCTGTTCGATCAGAGCAACCTTCGCCCCGAGCTGAGCCGCAAACGCCGCCGCCGTCAGCCCGCCCGAACCGGCGCCGATGATAACGATGTCATACGCTGTATCAGCCACGCGCGAGATCTCCCGGCCCCGGAATCTGCCGGACCGTAAACATCGATAAAAGAGCCAGCGCGAAAGTGGTGTAGATCAGTCCATCGACCGACAATTTCGCGCCTACTGCTCCGGCAAGGACAGACCCGATTAGAGCGCCGGCACCCAATAGCGCGGAGTAGATGCCCATCGCGGACCCCCGGCCGGTGTCCCCGCCAACGACGTCCGCCAACAAAGTGAGGGCTGCAGGAGTAAATCCGCTTTCCACCATAACTGAAATTGCGATTGCGCAGAGCAGTACCCATCGCACTGGTGAGGACCACGCCTGAGAATGATTGAAAATGTACAGGCCTGCACAAACCACGAGCATGGCGGAAAGTGAGATATACAGCACCTGTTTTCGCGATACGCGATGGAGAAAGAAGGTCCATGCAGTAACGCCGGTCGCAAAAACAACGGAATAGATCAGCAAGATCCAACCCACTCCGCTGGGATTGTCGGCAAATAGGCCCGCTATAAACTGATTACTGCCGCTCCGGCGCGTCAGAAGAAATATGAAAGTCGGTCCTAGCCACAACCCAATGATGGCATTCATCGAAATCCAGGCCGGAACAAGTCTGCGAACGGAACGCTCGGCGAAAGCGTGCTTGAGATTTTCTATGGGTTTCGTACGGGTAGCTTTAGTTGAACCGATCGCGCCTAAACTCAGCAATACTGCACTAACAACATATATTGCGGCAGCAATTGTGAAGCCTACCCGGCCAAAGGCTCGCCATAGAACCGAGGCGAGTGGGCTGCCCAAGGCTATTCCGGCTAAAAGCGTTAATTCGAAATAGCTCATGACACTGCCTCGAAGCTTTCGATCGCTGATCGTCACGTCGGTCAAGTAGGCGAGTGTCGATGGCACCGCTGCCGCAGCACCAAGTCCCTCCAATCCACGCGACACGAAAAATAAAGGAGTCGCGGTTGTAATACCCATCACGCAAATTCCCGCTGCGGCTATTAATCCACCGGCACTCATCAGGACTCTTGGGACGATGACGTCTGCCAGCATTCCCATCGGCAGCGCGCCAACGAGTTCAGCGCCAAAAGACATCGCGCCGAGCGCACCGACGAGTTCGACATTTATGTTGTGGCCGCGGTTCGCCAACTCCGAAAGGTACAAACCGACGAGGACTCCACCCGCTCCGCTTCCAATCCGCATTATCCCGTGGCCGACCAACACGAGAGGGAGACGGCGACTGATCTCACGCGGCTGCATGCGCCGGCAAATCATTATTGTAATTTCCTGATAATTCGATTCTTCAGGCGATCAAGCGTGTTCGGATCTCGTGACAAAGAAGTAAATACGTTTCGGGTGGCCTTGCCGATCGCTCGAATCTGGCGGGCATAGTTACGGCAATGACGACACATTATCAAATGCAGGGACACGGGAAGACGTTCCGTAAATCCTGCGTTACGGATGGCGTCGCTTCCGATTTTCTCCTCTACCTGCTTGCATTTCAGCATACGACTATCTCCCGATACCTTTTGCTTCAAGGCAGTCGCGCAAGTGAATCCGAGCACGATGGATCAAAACGCCGAAGCTCGATGGGGTGATGCCGAGGACTTCACAAATCTCGCTCGTCTCCATGGATTCCACTTCACGAAGCACGAAGGCCATCCGTTGCTTGTCGGCCACACCGTCGAGGCAGTCGTGAATGTGTTTTCCGATCTCCTTGCGGTAGACCGCCATATCTGCGGGTTGTGGCGGGCGAGCCCAAGTTCCATCGGGATGGAATCTGCTGTCGTCGACAGTCTCTACATCGTCGAACTGTCGGCCACGCTGGGCTTGACGCCCAAATTCGAGAATCTTTCGATACAGAATACCAAACAACCATGTTCGCACCTTGGAACGGCCCTCAAACCCCGAAACCTTCTCGATGAATATGGTAAACGTGGCCTGGACGGCATCTTCGGCTTCC
Source organism: uncultured Acidobacteriota bacterium (assembly GCA_963738025.1). Lineage (GTDB taxonomy): Bacteria > Acidobacteriota > Terriglobia > 20CM-2-55-15 > 20CM-2-55-15 > 20CM-2-55-15. Next base: position 18,057 of record CAVTWA010000047.1, read on the forward strand.
TGTACGCTGAGCCCCGAGGCGCGAGCCGCTCGGAGCATTTGCGCAAGATAGGCCTCGACAACCGCTTCTATGGCATCTCGATCCCCTATGCGCAAGCGCATGATAAAAAGGGGATCGCTGATGTCTTCATCCTTCATCCGTCGTGATTACCGTACTTCGACAGTTGAAATGGAGCAACTGCCGCACTTCAACTGAGCAAAAGTCCAACCCAGAATGCCACCATAGATCAGGTGCCCCATAAGGCTTGGCAGTGCCTGGGTGGCAGCTGCGATTGTCCATGCGACTCCCATTCCCATCATCGCAGGCATCAGAGTCAGGGGACCAAGTATCCACCAAATGATCCCGTAGAGCAGCCCATAGCCAAGGCCCGCCGCCCTCGTATCGATTTGCGAGCCAAAAAGCAAAGCGAAGGTGGCACCGATAAATGCGCTGATCAACAAGTGCACAGCGAGGCCCAGAGCGGCTGATGGCGAACCTGCCATTTGCCCAATCATCTTCAGCATGCCCATCATGCCCATCAACACGCCAAAAACAACTCCGCCTGCGACCCCTCCAGCAATTCCGTACTTCACGCTTCCCGAGTTCATACAGTCCTCCAAGACCATTAATCAAGCCGCATTTCGCGGCTTCAGAGAGTGAGTGCGGGATCGCTCCGATTTCTTACAGAAAAATTGAAATCTTTAGTGTGCGGCCGGCAACCAGTCTACCAATTACACTTACAATCGACTGTGGTGGAGATAACAAACCCGCTCGGCTATTTTGGTGTTGATGGGTGATCTGTCGATGAGCGAAAGCGGTCCCCCTGATAATCGATTCAACGATTTGATGCGATCCGCCCATGCGGGCGATGCAGAGGCGTACACTCGGCTTCTCGAAGAGATTACACCCCGTATACGTCAGTTCGTACGCGGCCAACGCGCATTTCTGTCGGCCGCTGACATCGAGGACATCGTTCAGGATATTTTGATTTCAGTACACGGCGTGCGCGCGACTTACGATCCCGTGCGGCCTTTCACGCCCTGGTTGTTTGCGATTGCCAGAAATCGCCTCGCGGATAGCGCGCGCCGCTACGCACGAGTCGGCGCCCATGAAGTTCCTGTCGAAAATCTGACCGTAACCTTTGAAGACGAACGCGCGAATACAACTATGAAGGCTCTGGGCGACGTTGGGGCACTGGAACAGGCTGTCCGCGCTCTTCCGCCCATTCAGCGCGACGCGATTCGAATGCTGAAGCTCAAGGAAATGTCCCTCAAGGACGCGGCAGTTGCATTAAACACAACTGTGGGGGCGTTGAAAGTCGCGACCCATCGCGCGATGGTGTCACTGCGTAAAATGTTGGTGAATAAAGGATGACCGAAGAAACAGAACAAATGATTCAAGGTTTGGCACGAGACGCCCGCCCAGTCCGACCGCTTCACGGACCGCATATCCGAGCGGCGCTTTGGTTGATTATCTCGCTCAGCTACATTACGGCAATCCTGATTCTGATGCCCGCCGGCCACAACATACTCGCTCAATTTTCCAATCAGGCGTTTGCGATTGAGCAGGCCGCTACTCTGAGCACAGCGATCGCCGCCGCGATCGCAGCATTTATCACAATCATTCCCGGCCGGTCCCCTCGGTGGGCCGCCTTGCCGCTGTTCCCAGTTTCAATCTGGCTAGCCAGTTTGGCCCCGGCTTGTATGCTGGAATTCAGCCAAATCGGCTTACAAGCCTTCATGACGCCGCATAGCTTATGGTGTGTGCCCGTGATGGCGGTGTTTGGAGCGGTTCCGGCTATTGCGATGATCGTGATGATTCGGCGGGGTGCACCCATGACACCGCATTTGTCCGCGGCATTAGGGGGACTTGCTGCCGCCGGTATCGGAAACCTCGGTGTACGGTTGGTTCATCCGGAGGACGTCAGCGTGATGCTGATCGTCTGGCACATTGGAGGTGTAATGGCTCTTTCCGCTCTAGCCGCCAGTGCCGGTCGCCTATTGTTGAATTGGGCCTCGATCACCGCCGCTTCACAAAACGCCGCTCAATAATCCGGTCCAGCGCCAAAGGTCCTGGTCCTCGGGTCAGCAAGAAGAGCAGGATCGATGCCCAGAGCACGTTATCCGGCCAATCGGCCGGGTAAACGAGCAGAAGTACCAGAAGCATCGCAAGCAACGGGAGGGTCGCCACGCGCGTTACGATTCCCAGCATCAACAGCGTCGAGCAGGTCAGCTCGTTGACCATTGCCATGCGAGCGGCAACGGCCGGATCGACAAGCGGAATTTTGTACGCCTGAGTGAAAAGCTGTGTGGCGTAATCGAATGACCGGTACTTTTCGAGTCCGGAACTGAAAAACGCCAATCCCACGCCGATGCGCATCGCGAGTTGAATGATCGAAAGCGGAAAACGGCGAAGCCATTCGATTAACCCGGCGAATCGGGCGCGGAAGGCCGGAAGAGCCCGTTCGATGAGATGATCGACGGATATCGATCCAGGACCGCGGGTCAGCAGAAAAAGCAGAATCGAACCCCAAAGCACGTGGTCGGGCCACGCCGCCGGATACACGAAGATCTGAATCACCGAAATCATTCCGAACAACGGCAGGGTTATGAGCCGCGTCGCCAGTCCCAGGAAGAGCAGAGTTGACGTCGTGAGTTCGTTGATCATTGCCGTACGCGCGGCCACGGCCGGGGCGAGAAACGGCAGCTTGTATTCGTCTTCGAAGAGCTTTACGGCGAACTCGAAGGACTGATACTTCAATAATCCGGCTTTGAAGAAAACCATTCCTACGCCGATGCGCATGGCGAGCTGAATGATTGAAAGCGGAAAGCGGCCGAGCCGGTCCCGAACTGAAACGATCGTCATGAAATCTGCACCACGAAACCGCCAGCAAGCAGCGCCGCGAGAGCGTGGCCCGGATCGAACGTTTCATCGACGTCGAGCGCAAGGCCCGCCGATTCGCCGATCGAGTGACCTTCCGCAACCGACTTCCGGAACGTGAAGACGCCGGCGTCAAGCCGGTCTAACTGAAACTCTCCGCGGGCGCCGCGTACCTCAATCCATAGATCACCGGGTGCTAGCTCCAATTGATCAGGCGCCGTATCGGTCAAAAACAGTTTCATCAGTTCGTCCACCGGCCATGAGGCTTTCAGGTAACGCAATCCGGGTTGCAAAGTGAATTGGATGTCCGGAAGCATTTCCGGCGCGACGTTTGAAAATGCGTCGGCCGATATCGACAGCGCATCGACCGCGATCGCGGCCAGGCCGATATGCCACTCCAGTTCCGCGAAGTCTTTCAAGTACAGGGTGCCTTGAGATCCGGGGTGCTTTGACAGAAAGTCCGGAAACACCGCGCCATATTCGGCGATGCACGGAGCCTGAGGTGGATGCTCGTGCACAAATCGCCGTGCCACTTCGGTCAGGAACGGTGTCCCGACCAGCCAGCCTGTTGCCGGGAATTTGGTCAGCATAGCGTCGACGAGGCTTGTTTCGTAATTTCGCTGATGAATGGCCAGTCGCTTTTCCGGTTCACGTCCGCCGACAAGAACAGGCGCAATGCTGCCGACGTCACCATCGATCAGCGTATTCCTGAAATGCGACTGAATCTCAGCGAGCCGCTGCATGCGCCGCCTCCCGTGCGATACCTGCCGCGATTCTTTCGGCGTGCGATGCTTCGCCGAGCAGCGTCGCAAGCGAAGGCAGTTCGTTGTCCCATTCGACGAGCGTCGGCTTTACACCCCATCGTCGCAGCGCGTATGCGTATAGTTCCAGGAACGTTCCGCGATGGATGCCGCATGCGTGTCGATCCATATTTCGGCGCCAGGCGTGGCTTCGTCCTCCTCTGGCGTGAATCCACCTAAATGCATCTCGGCGATGACATCCCCGGGAAAGTCGTCGATGTACTGATGCGCGTCGATCCCATGTTGTGGGCGCTGACCACGACATTGCTTACGTCCAACAGGAGCCGGCACCCGGTACGTTGAACAAGCTCGCGAAGAAATTCCGTTTCTTTCATCGTGGAAAATCAAAACCCCACATAACTGGCTGGGTTTTCGATCAAATATGGGCGGTCCAGGCTATTCTGGACTTCATCGATGTGGGCCGAAACGATCTGTAGCGTTTCTTGGTTATATGGCAGAGGTAAAAGATCGTTCAGGTAGTCTGCGCCATAGGTGGACCAGGCGAGGTGGCCGGAGATAAAACCGGCCTGATTCGATCGACGAGTTCGCGAATTCGCCGTAAGTGTAATCGATCGATTCCGCTTGCGCTGCCTGCGGAAATGCCAACCGTGTGTACCGAAATCGGATATTCGGCCGAGAGTTCCGATAACAGTTCGGCCGCATCCGGATTCGCCAGAAAGTTCTCAGGATGAGCCTCAAGCCATCCCGCAGGCGGCCGGGTGGCTACGATCTCCGCTAAATGCGCAAGGCGGAGTCCTATCCCCGGAGAGTTGGGTGTAGTCGTCATTGAAATAGCCACCCGATAGGCCGTGCGAGCTATTTTTTGGCTGTCTTACTGCCGCCGACAATGCGTTCGCAGTAACCTTCGGGAACATAGATCCATGCTTTTGGATCTTTATCCACTTTCTGACTTCCTCCGCAGGAATTGTTTTCTGTGGAGGCGCAGTCGTTCTTGCCGGACTTGGAAATGCCATAGCATTTCTCAGCCTTAAAGCTCGGTGGCGGTACCGGTTTTTGTGCCTGGGGGAGGAACGGGCGCGAGTGCGGATGCCAGTGCTGTCGCAATAAAGATAACTGTCTTTTCATTTAGATCCTCCGTTTGTGTGGTTAACCACAAAAGTTCACCTCCACTAATTCGGAACCCTATAGTGCAAAGGTTACGCGTGTTTCGAAAAGATTTTTGGTGCGTCCATTGCGATCCAACTGCATTAAAAGGAGAGTTGCATATGAATAATCGAACGGTTTCTGTTCTGGCAGACGCATTGGGTAAGGGAATGGTCGCCGGTTTGGGGGAACCGCCGCCATGCACACGCGTCCAGCACATTGGAAATGAAAATCCGAGGCCGGAGCGCCAGCTTTGCGCCGGCTGAGGGGATATGCAAAGTGCTGCACCTTGAAAACAGCCAATCATCAAGCGGAGGCGCGGCTCAATAATCTCGTGCACTGGGGCTATGGCACGGTCTGGGGGACGGTCCGTGGGTTGCTCGAAGCATCGGGTATTCACGGTGTTACGGCATCTTTGATCCACTTCGGGTTGATCTGGGGCGCTGAGCAAGTCATGTTGCCTCGAATCAAACTCGCACCTCCAATAACCGAGCAATCGGCTAAAGAAATTGCAATCGATATGTGGCATCACGCGGTATACGCCCAGGCGACTGGGAGCGCCTACGAGGCGCTTTTTAAGCAGAAAGAGCCGGAACCGGTGGCGGTCGCAATCGATCGCGAAAGGCGACGAGCATAGGCAGATATCTATATCGGCTGAGCTGGCCTCAAATGCCGCAAACGCAAAGACTTTGTAATAGATCGCCTCTCGTTGGACTCAGAAAAGATGTACAACGTATGGCGACGTGTCGGGATAATAGTCGACAAATCAGTACCGAATCTGGCAACGTGAGTTCGATTAAAACGCTCTTGATTCGGTTTCACATACTACAGTGCCGTGACTGCCGGATATATGCCCGCCAGCTTTACGCGATTCAACAGGCAGTGCAGAACCTGCGTTCTTTCTCTGGGCTCTACCAATAGTCGGCGGGGCATTATTTAATGATCCGTAATCTGGATTACGAACAATAGAAGCGCATCAGTTGTAGAATCCCGATGTGTCTCTACTTTTGAGGCGGCTTCCGATGAAACTATTCAACATTTTCTGGATGGCGATCCTTCTCAGTACTGCAGCGGCCGCGCAATCCACAAGCAGCATGCCAATGACGACGAAGATCGAGGTGTCCAAGCTTGGACCTCAAGTGGGCGATCGAGTTCCGGATTTCAACTTGAAGGATCAAAATGGAAAGACACAGACACTCGAATCGATCATGGGTCCGAAAGGCGCCATGCTCGGCTTCTTGGTTCGGCCAACTGGTGACCATACTGCAAAACGCAGCTCGTGGAGCTGCAAAGCCGAGTGAACGAACTTCGTCAGAAGGGTTTGGGTCTCGCGGGGATCAGCTACGACGGCCGGGAAGTTCGGCGTTCGCCAAAGCCACTGATATCACTTTTCCGCTTCTTTCTGATGCCGGCTCCGCAACGATCAAAAGGTACCGCCTTCTGAACCCTGTTCCCGAGTGGGCTTTGGGTCCGAACAAAGATGATCCGGAGGTTAAAGCAGCGGTTCAAAAGTATGTATCCGTGGTGAATCCGAACGCGACGATGGTCGGCATCGCCTTCCCTGGAACATTCATCCTCGATCGGCAGGGGCGTGTCATCTCACGGTACTTTGAAGATTTCTACATCGAGCGCAATACGATTTCGAGCATCATGATGCGTCTCAATGATCGTGACGGTCTCCTGCACGAAAGCGTCAACCGCACATTTGGATGTAACGATGTATCCCAGTGAAGCGGCCATCGCACCTGGAAACCGGTTTTCCATCGCGCTCGATATTCAGCCGCATAAGGACATTCACGTTTATGCACCGGGAGCAAAGGATTATCGTGTGATCAAACTGACGATCACACCTCAACCATTTGTGCGTGCTCTTCCCGCGAAATATCCGGCTTCGCAAATTTACAATTTCAAACCGCTCAATGAACGTGTGCCGGTGTTCGATAAACCGTTCACGCTTGTACAAGAGATCGTTCTGGAAGGCACACCACAGGCGCAAGCCGCATTTCGTGGAAAAGACTCGGTGACGATTGCAGGTACGCTGGAATACCAGGCTTGCGATGACAAAATCTGCTACAACCCGGCCTCCATTCCGCTGTCCTGGACGCTGAGCCTGAGATCGCTTATCCGGGAACGAACAACACCTCAACCTTAGAGATTTGCTCTTTTGAGCTGCCTCCACGGGCGTAATTTGGTGGACGTTGAGCGCAGGTACGACTGTCAGATTGTCTGTAGATAAAGCCTCATATTTTTAGAAGGGGCGATTGACGGACCCCGCCTCGGCAAATCCTCGTTCGCGCCGTGAAAGCCGCCATGGCGCCTTTCGCTCCATGACGTCGCATTACTTCGTTCCTGACGGATGTATGACGAAGAAATTTCTAACGGTTAAAGATTTGGCTGCGTTGTTCAACCTAAAAGAATCCTGGATTTATGACCGAACCACGCCCAACGGGCCGGAGGTCATCCCGCACGTGAAGTTCGGACGCCAAGTGCGATTTGACATCGAGTCCGAGGAATTCCATGCCTGGCTGAAGTCGCATGGAGTCATTGCCGAACCCAGGACATTGACAGCATGAACGAGAGGGACCTATTGTTGGGTTCGGTTGAATTGACAGGAGCGTTCACGAAACGAAAGGAGAAACGCGTGAACGCAGATAGCTATCAACAAGGATGGATTGAATGGAAAACCAAATCCAACGGAAGAAAGGCTTGCCGGTTTCGATATTGGGTTCGGGATGAAAGCAAGCCCGGCGAGTGGCGAAAAGCCGCAACGTCCTGGGAAGAGGGATTAACGGTAAAGCAGGCAATGAAGCGCCTGAGGGATCTGATGACGGCGATGGGGCGCGGACGTCCAAAAGCTCCGCCCGTGGCCGTGGCGAAGAAGGGACTCACGTTGAAGCAATTCGTGGAATCACATTGGGAAACGTACCAGATGAATCGTGGCATTATGCCGTCTACACGAGGCTCGCAGGCCGCGAGGCTAAAGAACCAGATCCTCCCAGTATTCGGCTCCGTCGAGCTTAGCGATATCTCTTCTATACACATCAGCGAGTTTTTTCGAGGTTTGACCGACAAACACCTCAGTCCCAAAATCGGTTCTGAACGTTTATCAGTTGTTGCACGCCATGTTCGAAGTCGCAGCGGCGCACGATCTGGTCGAAAGCAATCCGGTACGACGGAAGCTGCATCGGCCACAGCACAGACACAAGAAGATGCCGATTTGGAGTGCTGCGAACGTTCAGAACATTCTCCAGGAAGTGCCGGCGCGCTGGAAGGTCCTCTTCTGGTGCATTGCGCTGACTGGAGTTCGTGCCGGCGAGTTGTTGGCGCTTCAGTGGAAGGACATCGATTGGGATGCAAAAACGATAACTTTCGGAAAGAGTTTTTGGAGAGGCCGGCTTCAAGATTCGACGAAGACCGGCCAAGAGCACGTCAGGCATATGCCGGGATCTCTCGAGCGTGTCCTGGTGAAGCATCTTGAAGGCTCCAAAAATATCGGCCCCGATGATTTCGTGTTTTGCAGATCCGATGACGATCCTCGTCCACATGACCCAGATCATTTGAGAAGGGAAGTGCTCTATCCGGTCCTCGACCGGTGTGGCATCAAACGCACGCCTCGCGCAGACGGATTTCATGCATTCCGCCGGGCGGCGAGCAAATATTTACGGAAGGCTGGCGGTCTGGAATTGGCGGCGGTTCAACTCGGACACAAGCGCATGACGACGACCGATGAGCATTACAACGATCGAGACATGGATGATTTGAAGAGGGCGGCGGAGTTGATCGAGGGGGCGTTTTGGAAGGATTTTGCCCCCGAAGGCTAGTTTTGCCCCCGATTCTGATTTTGCCCCCGATTTTTTGAAGGATGAAAATGAGAACCGAAGCTTGTAACCAAAAGAAAAAGGGCCGCTTGTTAGCGGCCCCTAGAATTGCGGGGGAAGGATTTGAACCTCCGACCTTTGGGTTATGAGCCCAACGACTAAATCGATTTTGAAACGAACTCTTTTAGGTGGTTGGCAATCACAACGATTATTTGCACCACAGCCGGACTCCGACACGCGGAATTTTGAGACTGACCACGAGTCAAAGGAGCATTCGAATGCGCAAGAATCGAACCATTCGTATGAGCAAGGAAACGTCCCAAATGATGAAGGAGCAGCTGGAAGCTTTTAAGGAGAAATTTGGGCGCGAAGCTGGCCCCGATGATCCCGTCTTCTTTAATCCCGACTGTGAGACGCCTACGCCGGTGACTGCGGAGGATATGGACCGCATGATGGCGGAGGCACTGAGGAGGTCTGGAATTAATCTAGAAATACCACCGGGTGAATCCGTCTTTGATGCGGTCATCAGCAGATTTAGGGAAGGGAAAACCCAAAGTCAGATAGAGGCGGAGGTCCGTCGAATGCGGCTGAAGGATCGAAACAGGAAAAAGCGTATTCGGAAAGGCGGTACGAAATGATCCCGACACTCGTTGTGATCTCATCAATTATTTAGAGATAGCCATCAGCAAAGGCGCCTCCGCAACTCATTGGACTCCTTCAATCATCCGTCGGTTTACAAATCGCCCGCCTCGGTACAGCATGTGCGGGCCTTCCTCAGGGCGATCCTTCTAAACTCCCCTGTTGTCCCGGATAAGGCCGTTTACGTTGGAAAAAGTGCACTGGGTTGTCACGCGAGTCGGAATTTAAGCCTCGTATCTAACAGCGGGCGATTTAACGATCGGGTTCCCTGCACCGCAATGGTGGTGACCATCACGCCAACGCACATAGGGGACGAAAGAGCGACTTATTGGGACTTCTGAGGGACGGGAATGAGTCCGCCTAGCATCTTTGCTGTAGTTGCCGGCGTGTATGTCCCCAGTCGTTTCCATGTGGTTGACGGAGTCGCTCTCCGCTGAAGATCCGATCGGCCACCGGAAAATGTTCCTGGGCCGGAATCTGGGTCGATCAATCGTGCGATGACCCAACGAAGCCCTTAATTGTATTCGGCGTTCGATCCTCGTGTTCGCTAGGGGATCGCAATTCCCGTTCCCGGCACTATGCAACGCTCGAAATTCTTCGTCTTGCTCGAGACCCGGCTGTGAATGCCGGTAAAGTCAGCAGCGTCAGCCGGCCCAGTGCACAGCTGTTGCCAATACAGAACGGTTGTATTTGGGATTAGGCGAGCGTGACGAACTTCTGGGAGGCAAAGTATGAACGTAACCAAGAATGTTTCTAACGCGGAACGATTCGAAAGCCAACAGGACTTGCCGGGGACGACAAATACCGCTGACACTACTATTGCCCGCCCAGTGCTGGTTCGTAGCGTTCAAATTCAGCCCGTGCCAACTCAGCGTCTCTTTAGCATTGGTGCTGCGGCTCATTATCTGGGTGTTTCTGACGATACGTTACGTAAGTACGCCGATCTCGGGCAGATCCCCGCTTTTCGTTTCATCAACGGACACCGCGCATTCAAGCTCGAAGATTTGAATGAATTGATCGAGAGCCTCCCGATGTGGAATGATCGCCCGAGCGATACAACCCGCGCCGGCCGCGATAGGGAGGTATCGTGAGTCAACGTAAGAAGGAAAAGAATATTTTCACCGAGATCGATAAAAGGAACGGCAGGGTTCACACCGTGGTTTCGCTGCATTGGCCAGACGGCGAGAGATTCCGGCGGCGTTGTGCAAATCTAATATTGGCGCGCGGTCTTTTGACCCGAATCAATGCGGCGATTATCGAAGGGAAATGGGAGGCATTGCGAACAGACCTTACGACGACAATAGAAAATGCGACTCAAAAGGCCCAAACAAAGCCGGGCTCTGTGATAAGGGATCTTGCAGATACCTATCTGGAAAAGTATTGCAAGATTCACAACACGCGTCCAGATTTTAAGGAGGAAACTTTAGAAAAGATCAAAGAGATTGTAGGCCATATACCAGTCCAGCAGTTTAAAAGAGCCGATGCCATGTATTTCGTTGAAATGCGCAGTAAGGAGGTTGCTCCGGCAACGGTAAACCGTGGGATTGCTGTTCTCTCCAATATGCTGACGTTCGCCCTCGATAAAGGCCACATTGACGTCCATCCAATGCAAAAGTTCAAACGTTTGCCGGAACCGGAAACTGTCCTGCGGGTCTTGACCTTGGAAGAGGAACGAAGGCTGGTTGAGGCCGTGATGCTTCACGATCCGGTAATCGCGGCGTACTGTGGGATTCTCGGCGAAACAGGGCTGCGAATGATGGAGGGGCTCCGGCTGAAATGGGAACACATCAGCATCCCGCGCCGGAACCTGACCGTACAAGCGTCGAAGAATTACAAAACGCGGGAAATTCCACTGACGGATTATGCGATTCAACTTTTCGAATCGCTACCCCGAATCATTCGCGTCTCGTTCGTCTTTGTGAACGTGGAAACTCGCGGGGTGGTCAAAGCGCCCCGCCGGCCGTTATACCAAGGGCGGAAGGACGCGAAGCTGCCTTGGGTAGGATTCCATGACTTCCGTCACTTTCGGGCAACGCAATGGGTCCTGCATGGGATGGACATCCGAACCGTACAGGGGCTTCTGGGTCACCGAGATATTGAAACGACCATGCGTTACTCGCATTTTTCACCAAATCATGCGGCGAAGAAAGTTCTGGAGGTTCAGAAGGCGGAAGCGGCAGAACTTTTGGCAAACAGGCAACAAACTGGCAACGACGCGAATTCTGCGACCGTGCCGGTTTCCCTCTCTGCGGCAAATTCTTTGTTTTCTATAACTGGGACGCAGGGATTCGAACCCCGATAAGCAGATCCAGAGTCCCTTTTAGACCTTCCCGAGATCTACCGAAATCTACCTAAACATCAATACCGACGCGGGTTTTTCGCCAAACTGAATCCGAAGTCGGGGGAACTCTACCGAAACGCAAGTGGCGACAAACTGGCGACGCAAAAGGTCCAGCGAAGAAGCAGAATTCCGGTCTGCTTTTCCAACCCAGCAGGTGGCGACATAGTGGCGATCCCGAGTAAACGACTAGGCTATGCGCCGAAAACTAGGCTAGAGGATGGAACACGCCTCGTTGAACGGCAACCGTGGAAGGCGAGGGAATAGCGTACTTGGATCACCGTACCCAAGGTTGCAAAGGAAATTCGACTTGACGTGCCCTTCGGGAAAGAATTCTTGATCGCAACCGAAACACGGCTTCCCGGCGGCAAAAAACTCCTCGTCCACCTTGGCGTTATCGAAGCCGGACATCGGTCCGCAATCGAGGCCGAGCGCCCGTGCGGCCAAGATCAAGTATGCGCCCTGTAAGGTGGAATTCCGCTGGGCGGTCACCTCGACCAACTGGGGATTACTCTCAAACATCTGCTTCAAACCCGGGCTATGAGGGAACAGCTTGGGCAGTTGCTCGTAGAACTTCATGTCGTACGCGACGATCACGGTGACGGGAGCCGTCATTGTCTTTTCGATGTTGCCCGGTGCTAGCGCCGGACGGAGTCGTTCCTTGGCCTCCTTCGACCGAAGAAACGTAAACCGCGCAGGCCCGGTGTTCGCGCTGGTCGGCGCCCACTTGAGGATGTCGTAGAGATCCAGCAGTGTTTGTTCGGCTATCGGCCGCGGCTGCCACGCCGTGTACGTGCGTGCTTCACGAAAGAGTATGTCCAAGTCTGAATCGTCGATTGTTTGCCCCATGCTACTGTCTCCTCAATAATTTCCGAATCCAAAGGCTGTCGTCCGCGGAAGCAAGATCCGTATACATGCTGCTCTTTCAGCCGTGGGAAGATATTCACATCAATATACGACGGAAAGTGAGATTGACTCTTGGCGTCGGATTCCACCGCCGTGCGAAGTGCACCACGGAGTAAAGTCATGCCACGTCTTCGACTGAGTAGTGCCACCGGGACGGGCCTTTCGATACCAACTTCTCGATGATACCCGTGAAGGACTGAGGTATTAACGGGAGCGTTCTCTTGGGCTGCTTTGGATTCATGGTTGCAGTTGCAGCCAAGCGATTGAACGTGACTGGCCTGAGTCGTCGTCCCAAGAGGATCGCGGCATCGCAACCATTGAGGTAGCTGAAGTTCGGACCGATGAAACCCCAGCATGGCTACTGGTTTCTATATCAAATAAAAGCGTCGCAGACCAATAAAACCCTTTTACTGGAGAAAATATGCAAACACCTCAAGCTAACTATTTCGGTGCCTATCGCACCATAAAGATGACTCGCGATGGCGACGGCGTGCTGGTCGTAGAATTTCACAGCAACGACGGGCCGTGCACTTTCTCGGCACAACACCATACGGAGGTTGTCGATGCCTTTCACAGGATTGCGCAAGATCGAGGAAACAAGATCGTAATTCTAACGGGCGCAGGAGGGGACTTCATTATTGGGGTCGATTGGGCATCTTTCGGCGACGTCGCCGATCCTGACGTTTGGAGCCAGATTCACGATGAAGGCACTCAGGTTCTGGAAAACATAGCCAACATCCGTGTGCCGGTCATCGCGGCTATCGAGGGACGGGCCCACATCCACTCGGACTATGCGCTGCTTGCCAATGTGATTGTGGCAGCGGAAGGCGCGACTTTCCAGGATGTGGGCCACTTCGCCGTGGGTGTTGTACCGGGTGATGGAATCTTTACCGCGTGGAGTTATCGCGCTGGAGCAGGGCGCGCGGAGTCGTTCCTGCTTAGCCCCTACCCGCTGCCGGCTCGTTCCGCACACGAGTGGGGAGTGGTGGCCGAAGTTGTGCCGAACGGGCAGGCGCTTCGTCGTGCTCGCGAATTGGCCGATCTCTACTTGAAAGCACCGGAAGTGGCACGTCGGGGCACTCGCATCCACTTCATTCAGCCGTTGAAGGAACGCATTGTGCGGGAAGTCGGGTACGGACTTTCGCTCGAAGGAGCATCATCGGCGGTCCGTCGTGAAGACAAAGCTGCCTAGGCGTAAGCAAAACCATATCGATCACGGACGGAAAAGTACGATCTGCTAGTGCTCGGCAGCATCGGAGCAAAAGAAAAAGGCAGCATGCAGCGGAAAACAGCAATAGCAGCTCAGCGTCATGTAGTTCTCGCCGCTGAACAGTTGGGGTTGCCTTTACGCTGCAAGACCAAAGTCGGCCGCGACTTGGCACCTCACGAAACAAGTGATCCGATCCGGCTGAGAAAGCGCGCATGAATACCACCGAGGAGTTTGTGTCAGCTCAAGCACGGAAGGCGAACATCGAGGAATACGATCTCGTGATTCTCGGCGGCGGCACGGGGTCCACAATAGCTGCGTGGACCTTTGCTGCGGAGGGGAAGCGTGTCGCTGTCATCGACCGCAAATACATTGGCGGATCGTGCCCGAACATTGCGTGCCTGCCGAGCAAAAACATCATCCATAGTGCAAAGATTGCATCCTACTTGCGCCGGAGTAACGAATTCGGCATCCGCCAGACCGGCTTCACCATAGACATGTCGGGCGTCCGCGAGCGCAAACGCAAGATGGTGTCCGGCTTGAACGAAATGTATCTGGAAAATTACCGGCAAACGGGCGCGGAGTTTATTCTCGGAACCGGACGGTTCATCGCCCCGAAGACAGTGGAAGTGACTCTTCCCGACGGGACGATACGTCAACTGCGCGGCACCAACGTCATTGTGAGTACGGGCACCAGTGCTGCGTTGAGTGCAATTCCCGGTCTTGCCGAAGCTCAACCGCTCACACATATCGAAGCACTCGAACTCGCGGAAGTTCCAAAACACCTGCTTGTGATTGGCGGCGGGTACGTGGGCGTAGAACTGTCACAGGCGATGCGCCGATTCGGCAGCAAGGTCACGGTGATCGATCGCAATGCCCGATTGATGCATCGCGAAGATGAGGATGTGTGTTCGGCTATCAGCACACTTTTCAACGAGGAAGGAATCGAAGCGGTGCTGAATGCACGTATAAAGAGGGTATCCGGCAGGTCGGGGAAGTCGGTGAGCATCATCGTCGAGCAGGATGGAGTTGAGAACGTGCTGAAAGGCACTCATCTGCTGGTTGCGACCGGCCGTACTCCGAATACCGCGGGACTTGGGCTGGAGATGGCCGGGGTCGAACTGACCGACCGCGGATACATTAAGGTCAACGAGCGACTGCAGACGACGACGCCCGGCGTCTGGGCGATCGGCGAGATCGCCGGCAGCCCGCAATTCACGCACATCAGTGTCGATGATTTTCGTGTATTCCACTCCAATGTAACCGGCGGCAACCGTGTGACGACGGATAGGCAGGTTCCATTTTGCGTGTTTACGGATCCCGAATTGGCTCGTGTCGGTTTCAATGAAAAGGAAGCGAGGGCTCGGAGAATTTCGTATCGGCTGTTTAAAATCCCCATGGAAAGCAACCTTCGGGCGCGAACACTCTCCGAAACGCGAGGCTTTCTGAAGGCGCTGGTAGAAGATGACGGTGATTGCATCCTGGGCTTCACGGCTTTTGCTGTCGGCGCGGGAGAGATCATGGCTGCGGTGCAAATTGCGATGATTGCAAGACTGCCCTTTACCGCGCTGCGCGGATCGCAGTTCTGACACACCCTACGCTGGTCGAGGGACTTATCCCCCTATTCTCATCCGTCGCGTCGACGCATAGGGACTTAACAGATCTGAAATCCGCTTGACGGAATAGCAAATGACTACAAATAAGTTGACCGCATTGATTACAGGAGGCACGAGCGGCATTGGCCGGGCGACAGCCAATAAGCTGGCTCAGCTTGGAATCTATGTTGTGGTGGTCGGCCGCAATCCGCAACGAGGAGAGAAAACCGTTGCCGAAATCCGCACAGTAGGAGGTAAAGCCGATTTTATTTCGTCCGATCTTCGAGACGCAGCGAGCGCGCGACAGGTCGCGAAACGAGCGGTCGAACTCAGCGGCGGCCAAGTCGATATTCTGATCAACAATGCGGGAATGTTCCCGTTTGGGCCGACAGAGGAAACTACTGAAGAGCTGTTCGATCAGGTCTATTCGTTGAACGTCAAGGTTCCGTATTTCCTCGTCGCAGAACTTGCTCCGCTCATGGCGAAAAGAGGCAAAGGAGCAATCGTCAACGTATCGACTATGGTTTCCGATTATGGAGTATCCGGCACGACCCTCTATGGGTCGAGCAAGGCCGCGATCAATCTGCTGACCAAAGCGTGGACGGCGGAATACGGCCCGCGCGGCGTCCGCGTCAATGCCGTGAGCCCAGGACCTACTCGCACGGAAGGAACGGATGCAATGGGCGAGGGTCTCGAGCAACTGGCCGCTCAGGCGCCGGCGGGCCGTCCAGGAAGGCCGGACGAGATTGCCGAGGCCATCGTCTTCCTGGCCACAGACCCTTCCAGCTTCATCCAGGGCGCGACACTCGCCGTCGATGGAGGTCGCACGGCCATTTAACAGAATTGTTGCGGGGTTTACGATGCCGGCGACGTCCTTTTCCGGTAACTACTCTGGAAACGTCCGCTTCGATTACAGAAGCTGCGCGTGCGGACAGAAAAACGATATGTTTATGCTGTTGATGAAACGGCGGCGTTGAAGCACCTTCCAGACAATCCATGCAGCGAACGCGGCGAGTGCGATGCTGAAAACGATGGCAATTTCGAGTTGATCAGGATGGAATGGGAGCGCGGCCTTCTCGCCAAGCAATTAGAAGAAGATCAGTGCGTGGCCAGGCGAACGATAAATTCGATGTTCCTGCCTGTTTCCAAAGGATCTGTCCATCCACGTTCTCAAGGTAGTTTGTCGAAAAACAGATAAATGGCGGCAATCCGGCCATCCCGCGTAATGATGAAATAAGTTCCGGCGTAAGCGGGCGATTCACCAGGGCGTCCGGACACCCATCGGACCCGTCCGCCATTGCCCAATTCCTCAGGCTCGGCAATTGGCTGATATTGAAAGTCAGGGTGAGTCGCCTTAATCTCGCCCGCGATGCGATCGATCTCGTCTCGGCCACGGTAAGCGCGCTTGCTGGGGTCGTAGAACACGATATCTTCGGTGTAGATCTCGTCGATGGCTGCGCGCCGACGCCCGGGATCGTTTTCGCCGAAGACACCGTGAAGATTCCGGGGCAACAAGGTCGATATGCTATAGGACATGGCTTCTCCCGCTCACCACTGACGATTCTTACCCCACCGAAACCGCGCATCATCTTCACCCGTATAGTCGGGATCGAGATAGATGTGCAGGCTCGATATTCGGCCATCTCGAAACTTGAAAACATTGCAGAAACGCCCGCCGGGAGTTTTGCCGCCTGCCCACGACTTACCGGACATTCTCCCTTGTGAAGTGCCTTCAACGACCAGATAGTCGACTGAAGGAATGAAAGTGAAATGCGTCGTAATCGTGTTGAATGTGTTCCAGGACACCCTCGAATCCTTTAACCATTTCAAGAAACGAGTTCCGGCCAAATCCAAATCCGAATTTCGGGAAATAGATTTCCGCATCTTCATGGAACAGTTCAAGGACGTCCGGACGTCGCCTGGTCCGCTCTCATGAAATATTCGCGTGCAATCTTGATCTTCTCTTGCATCACTTGATCCCATTCGTCCTTCTTTCCTCAGCCGATGCCGATACTGACCGCCGTCTACGACAATGGACTGGCCAGTGATAAATGCTGCATCATCGGTCGTTAAGAACAAAACTGCGCCCGTAATATCTCCGGGTTCTCCCAACCGTTTGATCGCTTGATGCTCCCACGTGCCGCGCTTTTGCTCGTCCGACTGAGGAGCGATTGCCAGTGTATTCGTCAGACCAGGCAACACGGCATTCGCGGTAATACCATCGTTCGCAACATCATTTGCCAGACCCCTCATGAATCCGATGATTCCCATCTTTGAAGTGATGTAGTGACTCATTCCTGTTATCGCCAGGCCGACCATGTTCGAAGAAATTCCGACGAAGCGGCCCCACTTTTTCCTGCGCATGCCGGGCAGGAAATATTTCGCGCTCAGGAAGTGCGAGTCCAGATTCGTTGCAATCGTCTTTCGCCAAGTCGATAAATCCAGGTCGTCGATCGAGCGATTCGGGAAATAACCCGCGTTATTCACAACGATGTCCACCTCACCCACATCACGGCTTTTGAGCGACACCGAATTCCATTCATCTTCCTTTGTCACATCAAGCTGGAACGGATGCGCCGTGGGACCAATCTTGTTCACGGTTTCCGACGGAATCGTGAGGTCGGTCACAATCACTTCGGCTCCTCGCGTTGCCAATGCCACAGCGATAGCCTGACCGATACCTTGTCCGGCGCCGGTCACAATGGCCACGTGGCCCTCGTGTGTTCTGATCGAGGTATTCATACGACCGCCTTGTTTCTGAGAGGTTTTAATGCGCCGCTCCACACGATCAATTGATCGAGCATATCGTTGACGTGCTTGACCTGTATCTCGGCGGGTTTAAATGTGCGGAAATTCTCGAAGTCCGTGAAGAGCGAAAGCCCAACCTGAGCACGGACGGTAGCGACCTGCAGTTCAGCCATTACCAATCGCAAACTCTCCACTGCGCGAGCTCCCATGGCCCCGCCATAGCCGACAAAGCCCGCTGCTTTATTAGCCCACTCGCGATTCAGGAAATCGATCGCGTTTGTCAGCGCCGCTGAAGTACCGTGGTTGTATTCGGGCGTGACGAAAACATATCCGTCGAACGATGCAATTTTCGCCGACCACACCTTTGTGTGGTCATGGCTGTAGTTACCGAACACCGGCGGCATCGCCTCGTCAAGCAACGGGGGATTGAACTCAGCGATGTCGACGAGTTCAAATTCGCCATCCGTGGAATTTCGGGCGACGTCATCAAATCCACTTTCCGACAGCCTCGCCATTTCGGCCTGGCCTGGTGCTTCCAATGATGATAGCGATTCTAAGCATGCAGTCTCCTTCGCGGATATTCGTTCTAGGCCACACGAAGCACGATCTTGCCGTGTGACTTGCGTCTTGTTGCTCCCGGCTCACTGGGCGACATCCCATGAACCCTTGGCAGGTTCGCGGCGATGTCCTTCCAGGCCTGGGCCGCATCTTGGAGGGTGTACGTGGTCGCGACGTCTGGTCGTATCGTCCCCTCTGCCAGAAGCCGTCCGATTTTGCCGAGCCGTCTCCTGACGGCGAGAGCCTCATCATTACGCCTTCGACACGGTGCTTCGCGGCCTCTTCCTGCGATACCGGCTGGACGGCTGAGACGAGATGGCCACCTTCCTTCAAGACGAGGAACGACCGCGTCTGTGCATCGCCACCGACCAGGTCGATGACCACATCGACCATCTCTCCCAGCACCTTTTCGAACTGCGCCTCTCGATAATCGATAACCCGACGGGCTCCGATGGACTTGAGGTACGCCTCATCGCCGCTGCTTGCGGTGGCAATGACGGTGGCGCCGGCATGCGACGCCAGTTGCACAGCATAGGCGCCCACAGCCCCAGCACCACCGTGAATCAGGATCGTTTGTCCCTTTACGAGCTGACCGTAGTCGAAGATTCCTTCCCAGGCAGTTTGGAGGCTACCGGCACGGATGCCGCCTCCTCAAATGAGAGGTTGGATGGTTTCCTTGCCATGGCCGCCGCCTTGACAGCCAGATACTCCGCGTACGCCCCCGTGCGTGTGGTGGTACCGAATACGGCATCACCTGGCGCATACATCGCAACGTCACTGCCAACCTGTTCGACGATCCCTGAAAACTCATGGCCAGGTATCCAGGGCAGGTCGATAGGGAGTATCTGTTTTAGTGTTCCGGAGGACTCAACAAGATCCAGGTGATTGACGGCGGTGCTTCTGACCTTGACCAATATCTCGTCGCGTGCAATCACCGGCTTCGGTACCTCGTTGAACATCAGCTGCCCACCGTATTCCCACAAACGGATAGCTTTCATGCGATCTCTCCTTTCAGCTCATTTGGTCGCGCCTGGCGGCGTGTCCAGTCGGGGAGCTTCGTGAGCGCGCGGCCGAACTCGCGTTCCAGACCAGCAATGTCGGCGCTGTAGCCGACGCGCTCGAACCATTGCAACATCAATGCCATATCCTTGCTGTATTGCCGGACCTGTTCGATTGGAGCCTGTGCGAACACAATCGGCCGGCCCAGCGTCTTGGTCAGGATCTCCGCCGCCTCCGGCATCGTTCGTATGTCACCGGCAAGATCGATCTCGCGGCGGTTCAAGGCAGCGGCGTCGGTGAACGCACGTGCGCCGAACCAACCGATGTCGTCCACCGCAATCATCTGTAGCTTCACGCCTGGACCGAGCGCCCAGGCCAGCGTGGAGCCCTGGACACTGAAGGGCGCCAGCAGGTTCTCCATAAAGAACACCGGACGCAGGATCACATGCGAGGGGAAACGGAGGCCGCGCACGGTTTCCTCGATGCGCCACTTGCTGTCGAAGTGCGGGACGCCTGTCTGCTTGTGCGCCGATCCCACGGATGTGTAAACATAGTGCTCGACGCCGGCCTCGCGCGCCAGCGTCGCAAGTCGCTTGCCCTGCACTTCCTCCCGCCCGGCGCCTGACTCTCCGGCGTTCTGCACGCCGAAGACGCCCCACGCGCCGGCCAGCGCACGGCGCAGCGATACCTCGTCATCGAGATCGCCCATAACGACGTCGATGCCGGAACGCGCCAGCGCCGCCGCCCTCAGACTGTTCGGCGTCGGGTCAGGCCGCGAAGAGAGAACCCTGTACCGTGTAACGCCTGCGCGACCGCGCCGCCCTGATTGCCCGTCACTCCAGTGATAAGAATTGTTCGATTGTTTTTCATGTCTCACCTCGGCGCATCTCCGCGGCCACAAGTCGACAATGGATACCTCTTATTAAGTTCTTCAGAATCACTGGCGCTTGATCGCAACAGCCGCGGGCTGCCAGTCGAAATGCCAGCCGGCTGGCGAAACGCTGGCGGGCCGTCAGTTTCGTGCTGAGGAAGCCAGCGAGTTCAACCAGTTAACACTGGCATCTCCGTTGCGATATCCAAAAGCGAAAGGAGAACACGTCATGTCAGTCAATTCGAACTTTGCTATCGCGCAGCAAACAACAAAACCTTCAAAGGCCATCAACCTAACAATCTGGGGAGTACAAATCCTCGCGGCTTTCGCATTCCTGGCGGCCGGCGGTTCAAAGTTGGCCGGCGCTCCGGACATGGTCAACATGTTTGAGAAGGTCGGATTCGGGCAGTGGTTCCGCTACCTCACGGGCTCGTTGGAAGTCGCCGGCGCCGTGCTGCTTCTCGTGCCGAGGACCGCGGCAATCGGGGGTGGGCTGCTCGCGGTGGTCATGTTCGGCGCGATCGGCACGCATCTTTTTCTAATCGGCGGTAATCCGGCTCCAGCAGCTATCCTGCTCGTGCTGGCAGTCACGGTTGCCTGGAACCGATGGAGATGGTGAGTGATCGGGTTAAGTCGGACGGACGATGCCGAGCTTTTTCATTCGGAATTGGAGCGTGGAGCGGTTCAGACCGAGGCGCGAAGCCGCTCCATCGGGGCCGGAGAGTTTCCATCTGGTTTTTTCCAGCACAGCCAGAATGTGGGCCCGTTCGGTTTCTTCAAGCGTCTGGCTCGACGGGTTGACCGCAGGCGCGGAGCGATGCTTGAGATCGTGCAACGGCACCTGGAGAACATTTTCCGGAGAGAGGATCACCGCGCGTTCGACGAGATTCTGCAGTTCACGAATGTTGCCGGGCCATGAATAACGGGTCAAAGCATTCATTGTTTCCGATGGGATCGTATCGATGTCCCGGTTCATCTGCCTTGCAAATTGCGCGACAAAATGACGTACCAGGAGTGGAATGTCCTCGGGGCGATCGCGTAACGCGGGAACCCGCACCGGAAATACGTTGAGACGATAATAGAGGTCTGGACGGAACTTGTTTTCCGCCGTCATAGCTTCGAGGTCCCGATTTGTCGCGGCAATCAGCCGCGCGTCCGTGCGTAGCGTTCGGGAATTTCCCAGGCGCTCGAACTCGCGCTCTTGCAACACCCGGAGTAATTTCGGTTGCAATTCGAGAGGTATCTCGCCGATCTCATCCAGGAAAATGGTCCCGTGGTTTGCCAGCTCGAAACGGCCGATGCGTTGACTGATCGCGCCGGTGAATGCGCCCCTATCGTGGCCAAATAGTTCGCTTTCGAGCAAACCGGTTGGAATCGCCGCGCAGTTGAGTTTCACGAACGTTCCAGCACGCCGTTTGCTGCGATCATGAATGGCACGGGCAATCAGTTCTTTGCCCGTGCCGGTTTCGCCATAGACCAGAACGGTGGAATCCGTCGGGGCGACCGTTTCGACTTGCTTTAACACGTTGCGAAGCGCTTCGCTCTTACCGATGATTTCCGAGAAGTTCAGTTCGCTGCGGATTTCGTCTTCGAGGTAGACCTTCTCCTTGGCAAGACGATCTTTGAGGTCGGCAACGTCTTTGTAAGCGATGGCATTGCTTAAGGCGATCGCAACCTGCTGGGCGACCATATCCGCCATCTCGACATCCTCCGCAGTGAACGGCTTGCTTGCCTTGCGTCCGAGCGAGAAAACACCAAGTTTGCGATCGCGCACGTACATCGGGCCGGCATAGCCGAAGTGAAGCCCTTCGGCGCGAATGATCGCGGCATCGCCTTCAGGGAGTTTTAACGCAGGATTTCCAAAGTCGGTAACCTCGGCGACACCCCGCTTCAAAATATCTCCGAGAAGTGTTCCGTCAACCGGCATCAACCGGCCCTCACTTGCAATCCCCCGGCTGTCCGGGAAGTCGACTGCGTACATCTGCAAATGGGTTCCTTCGGCATCGAGTACCCAGATCGCCACGACATCAATATCCAAAGCTCGCCGGATCGTTGAGGCGATCTCCCTCAGGAGACTCTGAAGGTCAAGGTTCGAACTCAGGCGCTTACTGATGTCGATGACGACCTTCAACCGTTCGTAGCATTCGGCGACACTCAGGCCCGACTGATTCACATGCGAAGCCATATCGGGAAATTGTAACCCGATAAGAAATCAGAAGCATGCGCTCGGACGGGGAAGTTCTCGTTCGACGTTGTATTGATGAATCTCTCTTGTTCCCTTGAATCGTCCGCTGCAGTACTCCCGGTACAGTCGATAAATCTGCGATTGGGAGTCCGCAACGAATGGACCGTACGTCACGATGGGATCACGTTGAGGTTGTCCGGCAGCAAAGATAAAACGAACACCGTTTTCGAGTGCCGCGACGGATAGGAGCGCGCGCCTCTCGTCGTCCGGAGGATCGAGCCAGCCGATCTGACCCTCGTGCAAGAGTGTGGCACCGAAGCCGAACCGCGCGGCCCCGCTTAACAGATAGATGAAACCGTTGTACGAGCCAGGAGCTTCCTGGGAAAAGATGGTTCCGCCGGTTATTTGTATATCGGCAAGGGTCACGGGGACATGATTTCGCGCCGGCGCGTGATGCTCGCCGGAAACACCGCTGTACAGCCGGACTTCAATCCCGGACGTGCGCCGCAAGGGAATAGTGTCGAGGCTGAGGTCCTGAATGGCCGGAGCCGTGCAACGATCGGCCTTCGGAAGTGTCAGCCAGAGCTGCAGGGCATGAATGGGGGCCGCAGTCTCTACATTTTCGTTGTGAATGACTCCCGATCCTGCCGTCAGCCACATCAGGTCACCGGTGGTGAGTAATACGCCGTTCTCGCGATTACGAATCGCTCCTTCCAGCACCAGTTCGAGCGCTTCGAATCCAGCATGCGGATGTGGCGCGCCGATTTCCTGGCCTCCGATGGCCAATCGATCATCGGTCAAACAAATAAATGGATCACTGTCGACGAAGTCATCAGGCTGAATCAGCTCAATGAATGTATGTCCAACTTTCTGGCAGCCGGCAACGGCCGGTCCCGGCGTTACGATTCGAGAAATGCTGCGTTGTATCGGCATGTGCAACACCTTGCTGTTGCGGTGAGTGCAGCTTCAATGCCGGAACCCGCGTCACGTTTAAAGACGTTTCTGCGAGATTCATTCCGCCAACTGCCTACCGATTGGCGAAATGCCAGCCCATTGGCAGAATAAACTTCATAGCGCTTATTAATAATGTAGAGCCCGTGCGGTCCGTCAAACTCGGTAATTCATTTTGAGCGAGACGTAGGACATGTTTTTCCCTGTCGGAGAGCTTTCGCGCAAGAATGCCCCCGCCTCGTAATAGATAGCCAGCACTTCCAACGTGGTATGACGGTCTGCCCGCCATCGGATGGCCAAGTCTTGAAGACTACACACGTAACGGGATTGGCTTTGATTTCCGGCGCGCAGAAAGAAATCCGGCTGGGAATATATTCCATCAGCAGCCGACGTACGCCAGAACGAGAATTGTGTCGCGAGGATGGAAACTGTCGGCGGTATGGTGAGGCTGAGTTCAGGATCGAGCACGGTCGTCTGGGGAACCGGTTGAGTCGATGTATCCATAATAGAAGCCGCGCGAAAACAACGGATTGAACGTGTGCAGAACAGGAGAGGTTGGGCTGGTATCGCCGCTGGATATCGCACGAGAAGACTTACCACCGGACTTAAGGGACGGTCACCTAAAGACCGGTCTGAGCCAAGACATCGATCAGAGAGGTTAAGGACGCAAAAGATGCGAGTTCGATGAGTTCGCTAGAGAACTGCTTTTCCGGCGCCGGGATAGTCCGTGCTGAACGCAATGTCTTTGACGGCCTTGAACTCAGAGACGATCATGTCGAGTTTTCCGCCGATCCGGCGATATGCGTCACTCCCCAGAATGAGCCGGTGCATCGGCAGGTCTGAGTTCACGACCTGGTAAATTGCTTTCGCGGCGCGAATGGGGTCTCCTGGGAATTGATCGGAAGACAGTGTATCCACCATTTTGCGGAAAGTGCCAGAAGTGGCTTCGTACGCATCGATCACCGACCCAGAGAATTTCGTGCGTTGTTCAATGCCAGTTCTGAAGGAGCCCGGCTCGACCAGGAAAGCGCGTAACCCTAACGGCTCAATCTCCTGCCACAGCGACTCCGTCAACCCCTCCAGGGCAAATTTGCTGGCGGAGTAATAACCGTTCACTGGCAGACTCGCCATTCCATCCATCGAAGAAATATTAATGATGGTTCCTTGGCGGCGCAGACGCATCCCTGGCAGTACGCCGCGGAGGAGCGCCACTGCTGCGAAGAAATTGACCTCGAATAGCTCTCGGTAATCTCTTTCTTCCTGCTCTTCAATTGCGCCGAGAAAGTCGATGCCTGCATTGTTCACCAGGACGTCGATGCCGCCAAAGCGGCCCTCTGCCTGCACAATTGCCGCTGCTCGATCTTCGTGCCTGGTCACGTCCAGCGTGAGGGCCAATCCGGTGTCAGGGTAATGTGCGACAAGCTCGCTCATCGGATGGAGGTTTCGTGCGCCCAACACAGCGCAGTCACCCTGTTCCAATACGTACTGGGCAAGAGCAAAACCGAGGCCACTGGATGCTCCCGTTATGAGCCATGTCTTCGAATTGACGGGCACCTTTCCGTCTGTTTGCACACCGCACCTCCATTTTGAACCGATCGTCGATCAGAATCGTATGTTTGGCAGGGATACCGAAGCATCCACATCCGTCGAGAGACTTACTTCACGCCAATCTTCCGCCTCACGGTTGCGAGTTGCCTCGGCTTCCTGCGCGTTTCGAACGGCGTCGCTCCCCAGCAAGAGATGGAAAGGCAGATGTTCGCTCGACGCCAGACGAAGGATCACCTGAGCCACTTTGGTGGGAGAGCTCACTTCATTTCCCCAGTACGTTTTCAGTGCAGAGACCGATGTCCCGACGGACGCCTCGTAATCCGCAAGCAATTCCGGTGTGTTTTGATTCGCCCGGCTCCCCCAGTTGGTCCGCATTCCGCCGGGTTCGAGGGCGCACACCTTAACACCAAAAGGAGCTACCTCCTTGGCAAGCGATTCGGTGAATCCGCCAACAGCCCATTTGGCGGCGTGATAAGGCGTACTGCCGGGCCGGGTGACACGGCCGCCAACCGACGAGATTTGCAGAATACAGCCGCTTTTTTGCTTTCGCATGATCGGTATGACGGCGCGAGTGACGTTGACCACGCCATAGAAGTTCGTATCGATGACCGCCTTGAACCGTTCAGAGGCCATCTGTTCAAACGGTGCAATATCGCCGTAGCCCGCGTTGTTGACGACAACATCCAGACTCCCGAAGGCTTCTACTGCCTTCTCCACTGCTATCTCACACCCTTTTTCGTCGGTAACGTCCAATGCGATGGTGCGCACACGATCGCCGTACTTCTCTAGAAGATCGGCAAGGCGTTTTGGCTCGCGCGCTGTTGCGACGAGGGAATCACCGGACTGCGAGCACGGCCTCCGATATACTGCGGCCCAGGCCACTTGCGCTGCCGGTCACGAACCAGTGTTTTGGCATGAAAACGCTCCTCGTAATCCATCAGGAATGAATCTGGGAATCCACGACGATTACACTCATAGTTCTAGACCATTGAGAATTACCGCGTCCAAGAGATCTTTTTGATCAAAACCGATGCTTTCTAGTTATGAATCCAGCGAGGCGGAACGTCCATGGCTGAAGTTCAACTCTTGGAAAAGGTTTCTACTTCCGCCATCGATTGAACGGCGCCCACAAAGTCCGCAAGTAATGGAGAAATGTTGTCCTTCCGCCAGACCAGCGAAAAAGGTATTGGTAGATCCAAATCAACGACGGGCCGCATCGCGACGCCTTTGGGACGTCGCCAGCGTGTCGCTCCACTAACGAAGGCAATTCCCAGTTTGCACGCCACATGGCTTAGAATCGTCGGTTCATTAATCGCCTCTTGAACGATCCGAGGATGTTTCAATCCGCCCCGAATGCATTGCTGCATCAACTGCCGGTAGAAGACAGGGTTTGTCCGCTTTGAAAACCACACGAAAGACGTACCTCGGAGATCGCGGAGGCGAAGCGGCGTGACTTTCAACAGGGAATGTCCGTGCGGTAAGGCTAACATCACGCTATGCAATGCGACCTGAACGTGTGCCAGATTGCGGTCTTTGATTAGTGGGCGATATACATAGCCTGCATCCAGTTTGCCCAATCGGACCGCTTCCACTTGATCGAGAGAACTCAAGGACCTCAGTTCCAATGTTGCGTCGGGGTGTCGCTGGCGAAATTGCCGGAATGACCTGGGAACGACGCCATGCCACGACAAGCTTTCTATGAATCCGACGCGCAGTGTTCCGGTTCGGTGGGCTACTTTCCCGGCACGCATGATCGCTTCATTCACATCTCGCAGGATGCCTCGCGCGTCTTCGAGGAGAGATTCTCCCGCAGCACTTAGTTTCACTCCACGGCTGAGACGATCGAACAGTTCAAAACCAATCTCATTTTCCAGATCTTGAATTTGTCGGGAGAGCGCAGGTTGAGCAATGCGCAAACGCTCGGCGGCGCGTCCAAAATGCTGCTCCTCTCCCGCCGCCACAAAATATCGTAAGTGTCGCAGTTCCATTGGCTGATCTTATGCCAACCGGCCGTGATCCATCAGGAAGTCTTGCTCGATTGCCTTCGCGATCAGCTTCGCTGCAACCTCGCCGCCAACGGTGTCCGCAATTGCATCCACCAGGCAAAATGTCTCAATCGCTTTATCGTCCGCGCCGTGCAGAGAAGATTCGATGTTGACCAATTGTGTTCCACTTCCAGTACACCCGCGGCGCGATGATCCAGATCATTGACCAATGTCAGATAACGATGTCCCTTCCGAAAGTCTTTTCGCTTCGATCGAGGTTGTACGCAGGTCTTTGCGCCGTGCCTCGTATGGTCCAAACACTCGATTTATCTCCGACAGCCGAAGACTGACGCATTAGCGTGATAGTCTCGGCGGATGCGAGCGGGTCTGGATCCATTTTCGTTTCTCGTCGTCTCGATGGCAGGTTGGCTGAACCAAAGGCAGCAGCAGGTCATCGATTATCTGGTCGAAGAAAATCGAGTTCTGCGAGAGCAGATCGGTTGTCGGCGCCTCCGCTTCAACGATGATCAGCGGCGTCGACTAGCGGCAAAGGCTAAAAAGTTGGGCCGGAAAATTCTGGCGCAGGTAGTCACGATCGTCACACCGCAAACGCTATTGGCGTGGCATCGGAAATTGATCGCCCAAAAATATGACGGCAGCGCACACCGCACTCCAGGACGGCCACGGACGTCAACCGAGATTTCGGACCTCGTCATTCGAATGGCCGAAGAGAATGGCGGTTGGGGATATCGGCGGATTCAAGGTGCATTGTCCAATCTCGGGCATGAGGTCGCACGGACGACGATCGCAAACATTCTGAAGCGCCATGGCATTGAGCCGGCGCCGGAACGAAATCGAAAAACGACGTGGAAGGAGTTTCTACGTCGACATTGGTCGCAAATCATTGCGACGGATTTCTTCACAGTCGAGGTGTGGACGTGTACAGGTCTGAAACGGTTTACCATTCTGTTCTTCATCGACCTGTCGACGCGACGCGTTGAAATTGGTGGTGTTGCCAGTTCAGCCAATGGGACTCTGGATGCTCCAGATCGCACGAAATCTGACCGATGCCATTGACGGGTTCCTGAGAAGCAAGAGGTATCTGATCCATGATCGCGATCCACTCTATACGCGAGAGTTTCTCAGCATTATTGCGGCTTCCGGAATTGAAGCCGTCAAACTGCCGCCACGATCACCGAATCTGAATGCGTACGCCGAACGCTTCGTCCGTAGCATCAAAGAAAGCTGTCTGGATCAGATGATCTTCTTTGGTGAGGATGCATTGCGAAACACCATTCGAGAATTCGTAACGCATTACCACATAGAGCGGAACCATCAAGGATTGGAGAATCGCCTTATCGTTCCGCCGGAAATGATCGGGCCTGGGCCAGCGGTCGTCAAAAAGCGCGAACGAGTCGGAGGACTCCTCAATTATTACTATCGCGAGGCCGCGTGATTTTGGTTTTTGGATATTACGGGTGATCCCTCGTGGTTAAGCCCACGCGCAGCGTCCGCCGCACCAGCGGCTCGGCCCTAGTCGGCATCCCGGACAAGTGAATTCCAAGTGACCACGTCTCCGATTTCCAATCTACGGTTTCGCGGTTATCCGGCCAAGTGATTTGCACGTGTGCCGGATTCCTGAAATAGTGCGACTCCAGGCGATCAATGCTTGCCTTAATTTACCCGGATAATATTGACATGGACAATTTTATCCGGGTATATTCCACTTATGACTTACACGGCTTTCGAGGGTATTCACAGGGTTGCGGTGGGCGAGACGGCTGAAATTGTGAAAATTCTTAAACGCAAAAAGCAGGGCGAGATTCTTGTCTTCGATGATTCGACGGGCGCGCAGATCGACCTCGACCTGCGCAGAAAACCGTCAAAACTAACGCTCCTCCAATCGAGCCCCGGGGCCCGGGCCGTCCGCGGCTCGGCGTGATTGCCAAGGAGGTGACTCTGCTACCACGGCATTGGGACTGGCTCAATGTGCAGCCGGGTGGCGCGTCTGTCGCCCTGCGGAAACTCGTTGACGAAGCCCGTAGAGTCAGTGGCGATCGGGACCGCATACGTGCCGCCCAAGAAGCCGCATACAGGTTCATGTCCGCCATCGCTGGCAACCTGCCTGGATTCGAAGAAGCGACGCGATCGCTCTTCGCATATGATCGGCGGCGCTTCACAGAATTTGTTGCGAAGTGGCCGGAGGATGTGCGCGACTACGCAGTCAAACTGGCATTCGCCGATCAGGAGCCGCAGGGCTGACTAACCTGCAGCACCGAGCGCGGTTTCAATTCAGAAATTGGGTGACGTAAAGATGCCTCAACCATTGCAAAAGCGGGTCTACCAAAGCTCATCAGTGGGCGGATGGTCGGTATATCGTAAACTGGACGCCTCGCTTCAGATGAGGTCACCTTCCGACAACCCGGTAAGCGCGGATTAGTGTAGGCTAGATCCAATTTTCGGAGGACATATGGCATTAGTTCTTCGGGTAATGGCTGCTTCGGCACTCATCGCCACGGCTTGTGCAACGCCACTGGCCGCACAGGCTGGTTTTGCAAACATGATCGACCACGTGCACCTCGCCGCTCCGGATCCGATCAAGGCCGTCGAATGGTACCGGAAAAATCTCGCCGGTCAGCCGACGACGGAAGGTACCGACCGGCTGATGTTCGGCGAGGCGCGCGTCATTTTTCAACGGAACGACAAGCCAACGCCCAGCGCGGGCAGCGTGGTCGACCACATCGGCTTTTCCGTCAAGGACGTCGACGCCGTGATGAAGGCGATGGAAGCGGACGGCGCGAAAATCGAGGGGGCCGCTCGCGAAGTGCCTGGACTGGTGAAGGTCGGCTTCGTCGTAGACCCGTTCGGTACGCGCCTCGAAATCATTCAGGATCCCGCGCAGCTTGGACTGCATCACATTCATCTGCGTGGAGCGGATCCGAGTGCGACGCTGGCGTGGTATGTGGACAAGTTCGGCGGTACGGTCGGCAAATTGAAAAATCTTGTTGATGGGATCAATTACGGGGGCATCTGGGTGCTCGCAGCAAAAGGTGAAGCCACGCCAAGCGCCGGCCACGCGATCGACCACATCGGATTCCGTCCGCAGAACGTCGACAACGCCGTCGCGGCGCTCAAGGCGAAGAACGTCAAGATAGCGACCGAACCCGGCCGCTGACGCTTCCGAGCGGTGTCTCGATGCGCCTCGCCTTCATCGAAGGGATTGACGGCGTCCGGATGAGCTCGTCCAGCGCTGAAGACTACAATTCCTAACGGGTAACGCCGAAAGGTTTACAAAGAACTCGGAAAATCCACGTGGACGAATAGTCGGTATCCCGGACAAGTGGATTCCAATCGGTCAGGCGGTATTTCCAATCTACGGTTTCG
>CAVTWA010000048.1:0-8456 GCA_963738025.1 uncultured Acidobacteriota bacterium
AGAAACAGGTCGCCTTTCGAGTCGGCGGCGATGCTGTGGGCGTGGAAGAACTCCCGCGCGTTGTGGCCGGCGTGGCCGCCGATGGTCGCGACGTAGCGTCGAGCGTCTGACGGTTCAGCACCCGGACGGCCTTGTTCGATCCGTCGAGCACGTACAGGAACTTCTGATCTTTGTCCGGCGACAGCGGCGAACGCTGTGGACGGTCCCTTCGGCCTGTAGCGTGTTGTCCTGGCGATGAAGGTCTCCTCGACGAACGTGCCGTCGAGCCGGAAGACCTGGAGCCGGTTGTTCGGTGCGATCGGCGACGTAGACGAGCTCGTCGTTCGGTTACGACGTACGGCATGGACCGGGTTGTTGAAGCCAGCGGCTGCGGCTGCGCCCTGGACGAGCTGCGCCCGCGGCGGGAACGTGTCAGATTGTCGTCCGGCCGCTTTGCCGTACGCGCCCCAGTGCCGTCTTGTAAGCGCCCGTGTCGGCGTCGAAGACGATGACGCGGCGGTTGAAGTAGCCGTCGGCGACGAATAGCTCATTCGTTTTGCGGATAAACGAACAAGCCGGCCGGGCCGCCGAGGTTCTCGGATATCGTTGCTGCCGCTGATTCTTCCCGGCGTGGCCGATTTGCAGGAGGAACTTTCCGGTGTTCGTGAACTTGAGGATCTGGTTGTCCTCTTTCGCGCTGCCGCTCAGCCACACATTGTCCTTCGTAGTCGACGAAGATGCCGTGCTCGGGTCGCGAACCATTCGTAGCCCTGTCGGGGCATTCGACTGCACTCCGCCCCAGGCCTGGAGAAAGTCTCCCGGCGGCGCTCGAACTGCAGCACAGGCGGGCGCCGGGATGCAGCACTCGGCCTGAGGAGGACTCAGCGAAGCGGCTTTTTCACCGTCCGGTATGGTCGCCGGGCGGTGGAACACCCATAGGTTGTCATGGCTGTCCACGGCGAGGCCGCCGACCTGACCGGTGACCCATTTGTTGGGCAGGGACTGCGACCATAACGGATCGGGTTCGAACTGTGGCACCTGCGTCCGATTCGCCTGTGGCGCGACCGCAAGGAGAACGAGGACAGCCAGAATACGAATTGAGTAAGTCACGAGGCGATTCTAACCTACGCCGGCTCCCTATATAGAGGATGCGAACTGCTCTCTTCCCGACAATTCCGCTAAATCCTGCAATTCCTGCGCAAGCAAAAATTCTCCCTAATTAACGCACCCATGCTGTTTTGCCGATACGTAGGGCGTGAGGGGTCAGGAAGACGCATCTGCCTTTGAGGGGAGCTGTCATCTGGAATTCGCGATCAGGGGGGACAGAACCTTCTGAATAACCAACACCTGGAGTTCCGGCCGGACTTCATCAAGGTCATTAGGATCATCAGACAAGCAGGACTATCGATTGTCCTCATCACGAACTTGCTCACAACAGGACTGCGAGCCAGCGCCCCCAGAACGCCGATTCAGAGTCGTCGGAATACCTGATCAAGTCCGGATTTATCTACAATTTTGGAAAGCTGGTCGAATCGCCCGGGTTCCGCATTCCCGCAGCCGACATCACCGATCGTCATCGGTATTCTGGGGAACGATACCTTTGCCGCGACTCTCGAACACGTGGTCGAAGGTAAAAAGATCAATGCACGGCCTTTCGTTGTGAAACGCTTAACGTGGGGAAAAGATTTCAATTGCAGTTGCCACATTCTATTCATTGCGGCGGCCGAGACGATGCACGCCGACTTGGCGATTCTGGCTCAGAAAAACACGTCCGTCCTTACGATTGCGGAGACGGCCGGTTTTGCCCGGCGGGGCGGGGTCATCAATTTCACATTAGAAGACAGTAAAGTTCGGTTTGAAGTGAACGTCGATGCGGCACGGCAGGTCGGGCTGAATATCAGCTCGCGCCTGCTGAGTCTGGCGAAAATGGTCCAACAACGTCGAGGTGATGGGGCATGAATATCCGAAACCTCTCGATCAAACAAAAGCTGACGGTGATGGCAATGCTGACGAGCAGCATTGCCGTCATCCTGTCTTCTGCCAGCTTTCTGATCTATGACCTGGTTTCGTTCAGACAATTGCTGCGTCAGGATCTGGTCACGCAGGCGCAGATCATCGCGTACAACAGTGCCGCGGCGCTTGCATTCAGAAAGATGAGTCTTCGGCCAACATCACACTGTCCGCGTTGAAAGCGAAGGACGACGTTGTTGCCGGCGCTTTATATACGACCGATGGAAAGGTGTTCGCGCAATATTTCCGTGCCGGCGCCGGCAATCCGGTTCTTCCTGAAAACCCGAAGCAGAGCGGATATGAGGCAAACGGCAATTACATCGACGTCTTCAATGACGTCAGCCTCAGCGGCGATGGCCTGGGCACCCTCTTTCTGCGGTCCGACATGCAACAGTGGAACGCGCAGACCTGGCGCTATGCGGGAATTCTGGGCATCTTTGTTTTGATTTCAGACTTGTCGCCTGGTTCATCTTCTCGAAACTTCAGAGCCTCGTGTGGGACCGATCCTTCACCTTGAACAGACGATGCGGGCGGTTTCGCACGAAAGAAACTACCGCGTCCGGGCGACAAAGACGTCGAATGACGAAATGGGGCGGTTGATCAACAATACGATGCTCTCGGAAATTCAGCATCGAGATAAAGCGTTGCAGCGCGCTAATGATGACAATTTGAAAACACGGTCCAACGAGCTCGAGCAGGAGATCGTACATCGCCGCCGCACCCAACAGGAACTGTTCGACGCGAAACATGCCGCCGAAGATGCCAGCCGCGCCAAGAGCGTGTTTCTTGCAAACATGAGCCATGAATTGCGCACACCGTTAAATGCGATCATCGGCTACAGCGAAATGCTCGAGGAGGAAACGCGGGATTCCGGAAACGTCGAAAATATCCGCGACCTGCAGAAGATTCAGGCGGCCGGCAAACACCTGCTCTCCCTCATCAACGATGTTCTGGATCTGTCGAAGATCGAAAGGGCTGGCAAGATGGGTCTGCATCTCGAGACATTCAACGTGCGTCCGATGGTTGAGGACATGGTTGCCACGCTGCAGCCGGCCCTCGAAAAAAGAGCAAATCGCATGGAGGTTCGCGTCGCGGACGATCTCGGCACGATGCATGCCGACGTGACGAAGGTCAGGCAGATCCTGTTCAACCTTTTGAGCAATGCGTGCAAATTCACCGATCACGGAACCATCGCGCTCGATGTGACGCGCCAGACAAAAGATCAGGACTGGCTTGTATTCAAGGTTACGGATACGGGCATCGGTATGACTCCCGACCAGCAGAGAAAACTGTTCGAGGATTTCGTCCAGGCGGATACGTCCATCACGCGCAAGTACGGCGGCACGGGTCTCGGTCTCGCCATCAGCTCACGGTTTGCCGAGATGATGCGGGGCAATATTCATGTCGAAAGCCAGATCGGCGAAGGTTCAACCTTCACGGTTCAGCTTCCGACTGTAGTTGCCTCTGATGCGGGTACGGCACCCCGCCCTCGAGTCTCGGAACAGGCCCCCGTGCAGCCTGCTGCACGGCTGGCTGGAGCCGAGAAGATTCTGGTCATCGATGACGACCCCAGCGTTCGCGACCTCATGACGCGGTTCGTTGGCAAAATGGGCTTCGATGCAGTTCCGGCCGCGAATGGCGAAGATGGACTGCGCCTGGCGCGGGAAATCCGGCCGCAGGTCATCACGTTGGATGTGGTCATGCCCGGACTTGACGGTTGGGATGTTCTGAACCGGCTTAAAGCGAACCCGGAGCTCGCTTCGATTCCGGTGATTATGGTCACGATCGTCGATAACGAAGCTTTTAGGCAGGGAGAGAGGCGCATCCAACTATCTTGTCAAACCGATCGATCGAGACCGGCTGGCACTCGCCCTGGAGAAACACCGGGTGGTGCATGGCGATGCGGCAGACAACCTTGAGTTGAGTCACAGTGGGACACCGTAACAATGCCGAAGATTCTTTTAGTTGAAGACAACGAAATGAATCGCGACATGTATTCCCAAGCGCCTGCAGCGCCACGGCTACTCCGTCATCACCGCGATTGATGGAGAACAGGGACACAAGTTGGGAAAGTCAGAAGCGCCCGATCTCATCCTTATGGACATCGGGCTGCCGGATATGGACGGCTGGGAGGTTACGCGGCTGCTGAAAAAAAATGAACAGGCCCGCTCAATTCCCATCATCGCGTTGACGGCGCATGCGCTCGTCACCGATCGAGAGAAGGCATTTGAAGCCGGCTGTGACGATTACGATACGAAACCGGTCGATTTCGTCCGGCTGAACGAGAAAATTAAAAAGCTTATCGCGGAAAAGAGGGTGCCGTGAACTCCAGACCCGAACGATTACTTGTCGTTGACGACAATGAAATGAATCGTGACATGCTGGCCCGCCGGCTCGCACGTAAAGGCTACGAGGTCGTCGTAGCCGAGGATGCTTACGATTTGCAGGGGCTCATCAGGAAAACCGAATTCGATCTGGTTCTGCTGGATATCGAAATGCCCGGTATCAGCGGTCTGGACGCTCTTGCAGCGATTCGAAAGACCTATTCTCCAATTCAGCTTCCGGTCATCATGGTTACGGCCCGAAGCCATAGCGAGGATATCGTCAATGGCCTCCAGCTCGGGGCCAATGACTACATCACCAAGCCCGTCAGATTTTCCAGTAGCACTGGCGCGCATACCAAACCCAACTGTCTCGGCATCGCCGCGCAGGAGCAGGCTATTCGCGACAGCGAAGAACGTTACGCCCTTGCTGCGCAGGGTGCCGATCGATGGTCTCTGGGACTGGAAAATAAAGAACAACACGATCTATTTTTACCCCGTTGGAAATCGATGCTCGGATTCGAGGATTCCGAGATCGGCGAGACCCCTGATGAATGGTTCCAGCAGGACGCACGATGCAGATCGGGACATCGTCAAACAGCGTATCAACACCATTATCTTAATGGCGAAACAACCCACTTCGAATGCGAAGCGCGTTTGCGTCACAAAGATGGTGTGTTTCCGCTGGATGTTAAGCCGCGGCATTATGGTTCGCGACCAGTCCGGCAAACCTTTGCGGTCGGCAGGATCGCAGACCGATATCACTGAAGGTAAAGTAGCCGATTCTCTGACGGGTCTGCCCAACCGCCTTTTGTTTGCCGACCGGCTTCTGCAGCTCATCGAACATTGCAAACGCAATCCCGACTCGCTGTTCGCCGTTCTGTTCCTTGATCTCGACGGTTTCAAAATGGTTAACGACAGTCTCGGCCACGTGCTCGGGGACAAAATGCTGGTTGCTGTAGCGGCCCGGCTCGTGAATTCGTTGCGCCACACCGACACGGTTGCGCGCATGGACGACAGTTTCACGGTTGCGCGGCTTGGTGGAGACGAATTCGCCATCCTGCTTACAAACCTGAAAGACGCCGAGGATGCGACACACGTTGCCAACCGTTTGATGGGAGAGTTGACGCTGCCGTTTCATCTGGATGACAAGGAGGTTTATACCTCTGCCAGCATCGGCATCGCTGTCAGCACGTCCGGCTATCAGCGGCCGGAAGAGTTCCTGCGCGACGCCGACACGGCGATGTATCGGGCAAAATCGCTTGGCAAAGCACGCTACGAAGTGTTCGATGCGGATATGCGCGCATCCGTCACTTACCGGCTGCAGCTGGAGACCGATCTCCGTCACGCCCTCGAGCGGAACAAATTCATGAACTTCTATCAGCCGATCATCTCACTTGAAACCGGAAAAATTGCCGGCTTTGAGGCGCTCATGCGTTGGCAACATCCGACGCGAGGCCTGGTCGAGCCTGGCGAGTTTATCCCGGTTGCCGAAGAAATGGGCCTCATTCGTGAGTTGGGTTGGTGGGGTCTTTGTGAGGCTTGCCGGCAGATTTCCGAGTGGAGAAAGCAGTTCCCCGACTTGACCATGAGCGTGAACCTTTCGGTGAAGCAGTTCGTCCAACCGAACTTTGCCGCCCAACTCGAAAAGCTGCTTCAGGACTACTCCTGTCACCTGGAGTGCTGAAGTTGGAACTCACCGAAGGCAGTATCATGGCCGATCCCGCTGCGGCCGCGACATTGCTGTCGCAAATGCGATCCCTCGGGATTGCGATCGCCATGAACAACTTCGGCACGGGCTACTCTTCACTGAGTTACCTGCAGCGATTCCCCTTGGATACATTGAAAATCGACAGATGCTTCACGAGTGCAGTCGGAACCGGCGGCAAGGAAGAAAGCATCATCGTCAACATCATGCCGCTGGCGCAAAACCTCGGACTGGATGTTGTTGCCGAAGGCGTTGAAACCAAGGAGCAGGCTTCATTCCTCGGACAACTTCGCTGCAAATACGCGCAGGGCTACCTTTTCTCACGTCCCGTGAACGCAGAGCGCGCAGGAGAGCTGCTCCAGAAACCGCTTATTCCAGTGGAGCCGGACGGTCCCCTCGCGACGGCTGCAATCTAATAGCAGAGGAAGAAAAAAATCTTGTTGTGCGTTTTGGGCCTCTTGTGGTTTCTTCTTTGTTAAAGAGCATGGACACATGGGAACAACGATGGCACCCGCTTCGCGAGGAATGGGTGATCATTGCCGCCCATCGTCGGGTCCGCCCGTGGCATGGCGAAATCGCCGGCAGTGCGGCTTCCTCTGAAAATACTAAGGCGGAATACCTTCGAGAGTTGCTATTTGTGTCCCGGCAATCTGCGAGTTGGCGGGGATCCGGAATGAACATTATCGGCAGATTTTTGTCTTCGACAATGATCATCCGTGCGTCGGTCCAGAGGCGCCGCGTCAACTCGAACATCCGCCCGGCTTTTAGTCGCAATCGTCCCGCCGACGGTCTGGCGCGTGTTGTCTGCTACAGCCCGAAACACAACGCCACATTGGCCGAATTGTCCCTGCAAGAAATTGAAGCCCTCCTGCTGACATGGCA
Source organism: uncultured Acidobacteriota bacterium (assembly GCA_963738025.1). GTDB lineage: Bacteria > Acidobacteriota > Terriglobia > 20CM-2-55-15 > 20CM-2-55-15 > 20CM-2-55-15. Next base: position 6,901 of record CAVTWA010000048.1, read on the forward strand.
AGCGCAATATGCCGAATTGGGCCGTCGCCCCGAAGTGAATCATGTACTGATCTTCGAGAACAAAGGCGAGGTCGTCGGTGTGTCCAATACCCATCCGCATTGCCAGATTTACGCGACGAATTTCGTGTTCAAGACGATCGAAACGGAAGCTGCAGCCGCGCGCAATCACTTCGGCAGTACGGGACGTGTGCTTTTTCAGGACATTTTGTCGGCGGAACGTCAGGATGGCCGGCGCATCATTTACGAAAACTCTTCGGCAATCGTTTTTGTCCCATATTTCGCCCGCTATGCTTACGAATGTTACGTCGCTCCGAAAGAAACACATCCCGGTCTGTCCGGCTTCAGCAAAGCGGAAGTACGGGATTTCGCCGAAGCGCTAAAGGTCATGGTTGTGCGTTATGACAATTTGTGGCGCATGCCGTTTCCTTATGTCATGACGCTTCATCATGCTCCGACCGACGATGCGGATCACAGCACGTTTCATTTCCACATTGAATTCCACCCGCCGCTGCGCAAGCCGAATTTGTTGAAGTACCTCGCCGGTCCCGAGATCGGCGGCGGCAATTTCCTCAGTGACACGCTGCCGGAAGCGAAGGCTGAAGATTTGAGAAGGCTTTCAAACGTGCATTACAGCGCATCGCCCGGAGGCAGCCTTGGCTGATGTCCGGGCGCTGCTGGATCCACTTCGTGAACTGCATCGCAACATTCGCGACGCCGTGGTCACGGCTTGTGAAGAGCAACAGGTTGAGGCACTGGCTCGAGTGGACCGTCAAGCTGCGGACGACACCATTTACGCGGTCGATGTTATCAGCGAAAACATATTGCATCCGTTTTTTGAGGAAGTGTCGCGCCGGCATTCGTTTGCTCTCGTAGCGGAAGGGCTCGATTCCGTCGTATCTCGGAACGACGGGTCCGCGACGTGGCGTATCATCGCCGACCCGATCGATGGCACGCGAGGCATCATGTATCAGAAGCGGAGCGCGTGGATTCTCACCGGGGTGGCTCCGAATCGCGGGTCCGACACGACGCTCGACGACATTGTTCTGGCGCTGCAGACAGAAATTCCATTGGTGAAGCAGCATCTTTCAGATCAGTTGTGGGCGATCAAAGGCGAGGGAATCAGCGCCGAGCGATTCAATCGCTTGACGGGTGGGCGGGTCTCTTTCCGGCCGCGACCGTCTTCGGCAGAAACGATTGAGCATGGATTTGCGATGATCTCGCGATTCTTTCCGGGTGTGCGGACGGAACTGGCTGCCATTGACGAGGAGATCGTCATGGCGGCGCTGGGACCGCCACAGCCCGGGAAGGCGCATTGTTTCGAGGATCAGTACATCTCGACCGGCGGGCAACTCTATGAATTGATCATGGGACATGACCGGTTTGTTGCGGATCTTCGTCCATTGATGGGCGGAATCGGCCTGTGCTGCCATCCCTATGATTTGTGCACGGAGTTGATTGCCCGCGAGTCGGGAGTGATTGTCGCCGATCCGCGTGGCGGCCCGTTGCGCGCTCCGCTGACGGTGGATGCGGACGTCGCATGGGCGGGGTATGCGAAT
>CAVTWA010000049.1:0-13407 GCA_963738025.1 uncultured Acidobacteriota bacterium
ACTGTTGGCGGAATGTGTGGAAAACCCGTGAAGGATTGTGACATTCGATGTTGACACACAACCTCAGATGTCTCCTTACTCTGTCGATAAGTCTGATCGTGGCGGTTCTGATTTCCGACCTGGCGGACCGCAGTATTCTCTCGACGGCAGTTCTGTTTCTCATGGTTGGATTCATTTCCGGTCCGGCCCTCGGCAACTGGATCGCCTTAAATGCAGGCTCGATAGGAATCTCGCGATTCTTCGAAGTTTCGCTTTCACCGTCCTCTTTACGGACGGGATGCGAATCAGTCGCCGGGACTTTCGAGAAGGCTGGCATCTGGTGAGCCGTGTGCTTGTTGTTGGAATGCCTCTAACTATGGCCGCTACTGCAGTTGTGTGTCACCTGAGTTATGCACAGGATGATTAAAAGCGGAGGAGAGTTGGAAAAGAAACCATTTGGTGACCCCACAAAACGGGATTAATAACGAATTTCCTTGAGCGCGAACTCAGGGGAAATTCAATCCCGGGAGGTCACCCAAATGGTGACAAGCAGAAAAGAGAATAGAAGGAAAAAGCCTACCAGACAAGGATTTCAGGAGAGCCCTTCGGGGCCCAATAAAATCGACGCTTCCACGCCATACCAGTTCAATGGAAAGAATCTTACCGCCTACGGCGGGTTACTTCCGGTAGCGACGATGTTGGAGAAGCTGGGATTCCAAGCTCTGGTGGAGGACATCATCACCAGCAATCGTGAGACTCGGGTGATGAGCTTGTACAAGTTCGTGCTCGGTATCGTGCTGGGGCTCTATGTCGGATTCCCGCGATTGAATCAACTGCGCTTCATCGCCGGCGATCCGATGTTGACGGGGATTCTGAAAGAGCCGCGGCTGCCGCCGCAGTCGACATTGTGGCGGTTTCTGACATCGCTGCACTTGAATGTGGCCGTGCAGATTTTGTCCATTCAACGAGTGATGCGGCAGCGCGTGTGGCAAGCGGCCAACATCGGGTTGCAGGCCGTAACCTTGGACACCGACACGACCGTGCACACGCTCTACGGGAATCAGATGGGCGCGCGCAAGAGCTACAACCCGAAGAACAAAGGTAAGAAGAGTTATCAGCCCATGCTGACGTTCATCGCCGAAACACGCGAATACGTGTGGGGCGAATTGCGCAACGGCGATCGTCCGACGGGAAAGCAGATTTACGATCATCTGAAGAATGCGATCGCGGCCCTGCCTTCCGGCATCCACCAAGTATCCGCGCGGGCTGATTCGGGATTCTACTGTGCCGAAGCTGTGGACGCGTACGAAGAAGGCCATTGTGGATTCGTGATCGTCGCCCGGAAAACCTCCCGACTGGTCGAGCAATTGGAGCAGGCCGAATGGAAGCTTTCGCCGAAAACGGACGCCGACGAGCAATGCGAGTTTGTCTATCAGCCTGATGGTTGGAAAAAGTCGTACCGATTTGTGGCTTTACGTTATGCCAATAAGGAGGAAGAGGAACCGGCCGATGAGGTTCAGTATCAACTGTTCGAAACGCGTCCTTATAAATACCGCGTCTTTGTAACCAATCTCCGAGACCCCATTCCCTTGGTGGTGTGGTTCTATAACCAGCGGGCCGGGGCCGAGAACCTGATTAAGGAAGCGAACAACGATGCCGGTCTGGCTGCCCATCCTTCCGGCCGCTTCGACGTGAACCGGAATCACTTTCAATTGGCGATGCTGGCATACAACCTAAACGCGTGGCTTATGCTCTTGAACCGCGAGCCGCAATCTGACGTGAACGCGCTGAAGCATACGACGCTGGCCACCTCGCGGCTCCGCTTTCTCTTCATCGCCGCCAAAATCTGGCGTCATGCCGGCCGTACCGGCGTCAGCTACAGCGATCACTATGAAGAGAAGGCCACTTTCCAGCGTTTGATGACGCGATTGCGAAACATCGCTTCGCGACCATCCGGGTTCATTCCCGTCATCGCCGCCGCTCTGCGTTGAGTTCCATCTTCGGCCGTGCATAGAAATCTATGCACAGACTGCAACTGCAACAGCCGACTCAAGCATTTGGAAACGAATCGAGTCGGACGCTCACTACGGAAGGCTACTTCATCGCATACTCAGTGCTGAACTGACTCCATCATCTCGAAGCCTTCAGCGCGAATTTCATCACCTCGCCGGCGAATCAGTACGATTGTGTGCATAACTCAGGTGTCACTGAACAACCAGTCTCACCTGGACCGAAGCATTTCTGGTGGGCGCAGCCCTGAGTCCGACTGATCCGATTGTTGCTGCAGCGATTGTCGGTCGTGAAGAAGTACCTGTCCGCGTTCGCAGGCTCCTGAACGTCGAGAGTGGCTTTAACGACGGATTGGCGTTACCGGCAGTGACCATTTTGCTCAGTTCAGCAGGAGGCCCAGCAGTCAGGCTGGGCCAGACCATTGAACAATTGGGACTGGGAATCGCGATCGGTGTTGCTGTTCCGATTACAGTGATAACGGCTTTAGAAAGCCGCTACTTTGCGGCCACCGGGATTTACAAACGTCTGGGTGAGATTGGCGTAGGCCTTCTCGTTTACGCATTAGCTTCAAAAACTCACGCCAATGAATTTCTCGCCGCTTTCGTTGCTGGAATCGTGACATCGACGCGAAGTCCAGAAGTGCAGAGGGCCTTTATCGAGTTTGGCGAAACGATGGGCGAATTGGTCAAGCTGGCGGCCGTTCTGTTATTTGGGTCTCTATTGACCACTGAATTCTTTCTTTCCCTACCAGTCCTGGGGTACGTGTTTGTGATTGCTGCGCTCCTCTTCGTAAGACCTGCAGCTCTCGCACCCGCCTTAGCTGGAACCGGACTGTCGAAGCGCGAATGCGCCTCGATCGTGTGGTTCGGTCCTAAGGGGTTTGCCTCGCTGCTTTTCGGTTTCATCATCCTCAACAGCCGTGTTCGCGAATCTGAACATATGTTCGCGTTTATTGGCCTCGTTGTTGTTGCGTCAATTCTGGCTCATTCCTCGACAGATGTGATTATCGCGCCTCATTCCGGAATCTAGGTGACAGGACACTACAGGACGACGCCGCCCGGTGATGCGCACCTCATCACTGGGCCGGCTGCCTATGTGTCGTTACACGATATCTATCGTTGACGTTCCTGGAAGGAATTCTGTAGACTGCTCGCAGCGATGACGAATCGATATGCAAAGCTGGCGATACTGATTGCCCTCCTTGCGTTATGTGCATTCGTCCTGGATGTTCTATCGCCAGCAACGCCGACTCCCACGGCTCAGATTATGGTGCGCTCGATTGAGCTGGTGTCTCTCTCCCTTGTTGCTTCGCTGCTCCGGTCTTTAATCAAGCACGAAGAATTTGCGACTATTCCGCACTCTGACACCTGGGCTTCAAGACCGAGTTCCCGCCTGCGCAGGGCACTCATCTGCATTCTTATCTGTTAGCCGTTCTTTAGCCGATAACGGATAGGAGTTTGCAGATGTCGCTCTTTTTTCAATTCAACGCTATATTAGCGCCGGCAAAGCAGCGGCGCACTTGCGGTCGTGGGCACTCCAATGTGGACTGAGAACAGCCTCCGGGCTGCCATTCACAAGCGGTTTGCGGATCACCGGCTGGTCATCGTTTCAAACCGTCAGCCGTATGCGCATCATTTCAGAGAAGGGCAAACTTCTCTCCGAAACCAACAACTTCCATTGGGCGAGCGCGTTCATGACGGAACCTACCTAGCTCCAGGGGGGAGCGATGAATGAATCATCTGCAGCCAAAGTATCTGTTTGATTGTCTCGATGACGTACGCACTCAACTTGCGGCCTGCGATAAAGTCGCCGTCTTTCTCGATCTGGATGGAGCATCAGCTTCACTCACGCCGACGTCGGCCTCGTCGAGGCTCAAGCCTCAAACACGCGTTGCCCTTCAGACGCTTGTTCACGCTGGGCGGTACCACGTGACCGTCGTGAGCGGTCGAGGATTGGAGGACCTCAGGAGCATCGTGAACCTTTCCGGCATCACATATGCCGCCAAGCACGGGATGGAAATTGTCGGACCACACGTTAAGTTTCTGCGCGTGAGACCTGCTGTGTCGTGGAACAAAGGATCTGCCGTGAAGTGGATCCTCGATCAAACCGGCATGGATCAGCCCGCCGCGATATATATAGGCAACCACCGGGCTGATGAAGACGTATGTCGAGAGTTGCCGAAAAGCATAACAGTCAACGTGCGACGGCGGCGCGGCACGACCTCGGCTCGCTATTTCGTAAAAAGCCCGGACGGAGTCTTGCTCTTTCTTGAAAACCTTCCATTGATCGAACAGTCTTCACGGATCTCGCGCACTCTGCATTCAACTCTGCGCGCAGCCATTGGGTGATTGAGAGGAATGAATCTGCGAGAAGGTCGGGAATCACTTATGGAATCAGTAGAGTCATACTGGGCTAAAATTCCTCCGATTGTCAGGGAGTTCATCCCCAAGTACATCAAATCCGCCACCGCGCTGGAGATTTTGCTGATATTGCAAAGCACACCGGAAGAAGAATGGCGATTATCAGAAATCAGCGGAGCATTGGAATTGGATCGCACCGTAGCTACTGACCGGATGGAAGAACTCAAGTCCGCTGGCCTAGTGAGTGACCGCAGCCTGGCATATGAACACTTCTATCAATACACGCCCGCCACCCATGAAATCCAGTTGGCGATCGCTGGAGTGGCGAAAGCGTATTCGATGCATCCCGTTAAAACAATCAGATTGATTTTTTCGAACCCGTTAAAAGGTGCAAGTGAGACACTCGAGCGCTAACATCAGCGAGGAAATGAATGTAACTATCCTGTTACTGGTCTCCGAACCGCTTATTCGTAAAGTCCTTACAGAAATAATGGAATCCAAAGGATACATCGTTGCCACAGCGAGCGGCCTAGGTGAGGCCGTAGACTGGCTGAAGCTCTGTACTCCCGACCTTTTGATGATTCGCCACTACACGGAGAGCATCTCAGGGCATGAGGCCGCGTTAACTTTGCGCAAGAGGCTCCCCGGAATTCCCGTTCTCATGGTGGGTGGAGTTCCCGATGATTCCCGCCTCGAAGACCGCGACATCGCTCAAGGATTTGAGATTTTCCCGAAGCCATTTCGAGGGGCCGAGTTGCTTGAAAAGGTCAGAAACGTCCTACTCAAGCATCCGCATCGGGGCAACTCTCCACGAAATTCCATATAGCAGATCAATCCCATCGGCCGCTCGGCCGCTGATTATTACCTGACGTAGGTTCGGGCGCCGCCCATCGAATGCCCCATGAGATACGTGCGGTTGTCATCCACATTGAATTCCTTGCGCACCATCGCGAGTACGTTCATCACTTCTTTCTCGCTCAGTTCCGCCAGATTCGCCGGAGGCGCTGGGTCAGCTGGTGCTGCTGCTTGGCCGCCGCGGCCTCGACCGTTAAGATTCATCACGGGTGAACCGTACCACCCGCCCACGCTGTATCCCATCGGAGCAACCAGGCCTCTAGGTACCAATAGCTTCAGCTTTAGTTTTCAACGCATTGAAATCCTGTAAACACGGCCAGATGGCCATTGTGTTCGCATAATCTATTGAATTAGGATCGGGAGCCCAAAAACTTCTATCAATAACCAGGATGGAGTTGAGAGATGCCTCTAACCCGAATTTCTCACCAATTTTGAATTAACCGAACGAGATCGTTTGCCGGACAGACCTGAAAAGGCCGCCCAGCGTGGTATTCAGACTTTGACTAGAAGCTGAAATGACCAACTAAGGAGCGGCCTTTTAATGACAGAGTGTAAACCGAAACCTTTCGAATTTCATCCATTGGATAGCCGAGAAGTGGTGGCGCATTTTGACGGCGGCAATATCACATCGGATGCCGGAGGCTTGATGCTGCGGGAAATGGAGAAGCGGACCGGAATTCTGAAGAAGTTCGCCGCATGCTTCGTGGATTATCGGAATCCGGAAGCCATCGAGCACCCGGTTGAGGACCTGGTGGCGCAACGGGCCTATGGTTTGTGTTTGGGATACGAAGATCTGAATGACCACGATGAGTTACGAGCAGATCCGGCTTTAGCGGTGATGGTCGGCAAGAAAGATCCCAAGGGAGAGCATCGGCGTGAGCTGCGGGATCGAGGCAAAGCGCTGGCTGGGAAGAGCACGTTGAATCGATTGGAACTGACACGCGCCGATGCCGGTGCTGGCGAAAGGTACAAGAAGATTGTGATGGGTCCGGAAGCAATCGATCGATTGATAGTCGATCATTTCCTGGATGCGCACGAGCGTGCACCACTTCAGATCATTCTAGACTTGGATGCCACGGATGATCCGATTCATGGACATCAGGAGGGACGGTTCTTTCACGGCTATTACGACTGCTACTGCTATCTGCCGTTGTACATTTTTTGCGGCGAGTTTTTGCTCAGCGCGCAATTAAGGAGTTCCAGCATCGATCCGGCCAAAGGAGCGCTCACCGATCTGAAGCGTGTCGTGGCTCAAATTCGCCGCCAGTGGCCCCGCGTGCACATTCTCGTGCGGGGAGATTCCGGATTCTGCCGCGACGCGATGATGGATTGGTGTGAACGCCAGGGAATCGACTACGTCTTTGGATTGGCGAAGAATCCTCGCCTACTCAAAGAAATCGCCGAGGAACTGAATGCCGCCGAAGCCGAATCGGTCCGGACCGGAGAGATGGCGCGGGTGTTTAAGAATCTCCGCTATCGAACGCTCGATGAAACCTGGAGCCGCACACGACGTGTGGTCGCCAAAGCCGAGCACTTGAATAAGGGCAGCAATCCTCGTTTTGTCGTCACGTCTCTGGCCCCACGATTGTTCCCGGCGGCGGTTCTGTATGAAACGCTTTACTGCGCCCGCGGTGAGATGGAAAACCGGATCAAGGAACAACAGATGGGACTCTTTGCCGATCGAACCAGTACGGGGACGATGCGCGGCAATCAACTGCGCCTGTACTTTTCTTCAATCGCTTACATCCTGATGCATGATCTGCGGCGGCTCGCGCTGAAAGGCACCGACTTGGAACGGGCGCAATGCACAACGATTCGGTTGAAGCTCCTGAAAATAGGTGCCCAGGTTCATGTGTCTGTGCGACGCGTTTGGATTCGAATGGCTGCCGGCTATCCCTACAAGGAAGCCTTCCAACAGGCACTCGATAATCTTCAACAAATCCCTTTGCGTTGCTGACGGGTCGAACAGACCAGAACAACCAGCGTATGGCATCATCATTTCAGCATCTCTGTGTCCGCACTCCGTCTTCTCATGACTCTCTTCGGCTTTTTGGCGCGCCTCGTCACTCGGCCTTTCATGAATCGGCCAAAAACCTGCACTTGCTTTCCCAGAGGACGGAAATTATCAGTTGAAGGTCGACAAAAACCGCTTCCGGCCTTTCAATCGGGTGGAGTCGAGATGTGGCGCGGTAAGGTTAGGCTGAATCTATCCGTTGGCCGGCCCTTTCGTCTGCCGGTGCCTCACTAACTCAGCCATGCTGCGTTTCCACATCCCGCTCATCGAACCGGACGGGCCGTTTTCCGGCATCCGGCTCTCGGACAAGGGCTCACGCTTTCGCCCACGGAAGGTTGCGAGTCCGTCGTTCCAGACGAACGAGTCCCAACGAGCCATAAAGGTATTCGTCGGGATAGTGCATCACACCGGGACGAGACCGCCCCTCGTGCTTGCGGCGCAACCATTGGCGTAGCCGGTATCGAGTGTGGCTATCCACGGCTTGATAAGCGGCACTGACGGGTCCCAAAGAAAAGTAGTTGGCCCAACCGACAAGCTTACGGTTGAGAGCCTGCACCATCTCGGCCGAGTCCAGCAGCAGTCGGTCTCGACCGGTCGCGGCGCTGATGTCACGACAGATTCGAGAGATTTTCTTCGGCGATGGCCGGGTGCCAATGTAACTCTTTCCCGTCTTGGCCGAATAGCATCGCCCGATGGTGTATCCCAGAAACTCTACGTTTTCATCTGGAACGCGGTGGATCTGGGTTTTGCTTTCGTTAATCCGAAGCTTCAACTTCTCAATGATCTTGCGGGCCCAGACCAGAGCCTCGTTGGCTCCGGTCTTGCAACAGATCACAAAATCATCGGCATAGTTGACGATGTGCGCCTGATATCGCGCCATCAATCCCAGCTTCTTCCAGCCCAGGATGAACCGCCGGAAATAAAGATTGGCCAGCAACGGGGATAGAGGCGAACCTTGTGGCGTTCCTTCTCCATGTCCATGGCTGGTTCCCGTCGGATCGCGATTGCTGTGATCCTCGACCGGCGCTTTGAGAAACCGCTTGATCAGCGCCAGCATCTCTCGGTCGCTGATCCGGCGCGCCACGCATTGGATCAATTCGGCATGCGGGATCGTATGGCTGGTAGGGACTGGCCTTGGAACTTTAGCCTTGGCGGAGCCTCGCCATTGCTGCCCTTTCGAACAGTGGCCTCACCGAGCCGGCATAGCACCTTGTACCGGTCCCCCCACGCAGAACCCGGCGTGCAGATTTCCCGCACCGGGCTCCCCAGATCGCTCTTACAGCTAAAACGTCAGACAGTCGCATGACGAGTTTCCGCGTACGGTAGTTCGAACCACGAACGGCTCTTGAGATAGCACCAATACAACCGATGACGCTGGCTGCGTCGGCGCAATACTCGAACCCACTGCAACTGGACCTCATGCCGAACGACATCGAGTTTTGGTTTGCAGTGAGGCAAAGCGAAGTACTGGTAGAAACCCCGCAACATCAGTGTCAGCTGACGCTGCTGGTCTCGTCGCTTCCAGTGCCGATGCTCGGCCAGCCATTTCTTGGTGCGCGCCAGAAACTTACGACAGCTCTTCTGGGCCGGGATACGGATTACCGCGAAGTTGCGACGGCGATCCGTTCCACATACATGCGTGAACCCCAGAAACTCGAAAGTTTCCGGTCTCTCGCTGTACTCCCCTTTCCTTTCGGCAGCGAAGCGTCCGAAGAGCAGCAGCCGAGTTTTCTCATCGGCCAGTTCCAGATTGAATCGCGCGAAGCGCTTCCGCAGGTATCGATCGAATCTCTCCGCATCCCGCTTGTATTGGAAACTCGCCACAAAATCATCAGCGAACCGAGTCAGATATGCCTCACCCTGACACCACTGTTGCAATTTCTTCTCGAACCACAAGTCGAGCACAAAATGCAGATACACATTGGACAGGAGAGGGCTAAGTGACGCCGCAACAATAACTGTTCACTTGAAGTCGTAGCCATATCAATACTGACCAATCAACGTCGGAAAGGGGTTTGTGTCACGTATAAACGCTTAGCCGATAAACAGGGTGTGGAACCACGCTGCGCATCCGGGTGAATTAATACGACCATTCTGTTATAGTTCCGATACGTCGCGCCATTCACTCGGAATTCTAACATTATGCGGCCGATCAGTTTTGATCCCAAGACTCTGCGTCAGTATCTGCGGCGCCATAAAATCGCGACGCTGCCCGAGTTGAAGCACGCTCTAAACACGGATGCAGACCTGACGGTCTTCCGGAAGTTGAAACCTTTGGAGTACCTGTCCAGCTATTCCCATCGGGGCAGCTATTACACTCTCAAGGAGATCGCTCGCTTCGACGATACGGGTCTCTGGTCTCACGAGGCGGTCTGGTTTTCCCGCTACGGCACCTTGCTGGCAACTGTCGAAACCTTCGTCAACCGTTCGGCTCAGGGTTTCTTTGCCAGCGATCTTGCCGACTCTCTGCACGTGGAAGTACACGACGCGTTGCATCAGTTAGTCCAACAGGGCCGTCTTCAGCGCACCGAAGTCAACGGCGTGTATTTGTATACAGCGGTCGATTCTCTCGCACGCCGTCGGCAATTGTTAATGCGGCGAACCGCACAATCGGTTCCCGTTGTGGCCGATGTCTCCGCTCTTCAGGTCTCGCCCGATGAACTCAAGACCGCCATTCTTCTCTTCTATAGTCTGCTCGACGAACAGCAACGGCGTCTTTATGCAGGTCTGGAATCGATCAAACTTGGCCGTGGCGGAGATACTCTCTTGGCCGACTTCCTCGCTTTGGAACCTCACACGGTTGCCCGGGGACGTCAGCAACTGCTCGATCAGGACGTCTCCTCGGGCCGCATCCGCCGACAAGGTGGCGGCCGCGTTTCGACGGAAAAAAAACGCCCGAAATAATCGATGTCATCGAGGATCTGCTCGAACACGATACGGCTGGCGATCCGGTAACTGGACTGAAATGGTCTCGCCGAACGACGGACAAAATTGCCAGCTTGCTGGGGACTTATGGTTTTACGGTATCGCCCAACACCGTCGCCCGTTTGCTCCACAGTATGGAGTTCTCTCTCCGCGTCAATCAAAAGAAACTCACCACCTCATCCAGTACCGACCGGAACCTCCAGTTCGACTACATTGCCGACTTACGGGAGCGCTTCCGCCGCGGTCACCTACCCATCATCAGCGTCGACACCAAAAAGCGCGAATTGATCGGCAACTTTAAAAACTCCGGCGCACGCTGGGACCGCCAACCCTGGCTCGTTAATGATCATGACTTTCGTTCCGACGCACTCGGTATCGCCATCCCTTATGGCATCTACCAACCTCTTGCCAATCGTGGTTCGATCGTTGTCGGTGTTTCTCATGACACATCCGCCTTCGCTGCCCACGCTATCGGTCACTGGTGGCAACGCGAGGGACGCTTCCAACATTCCAACTCTCGCAAATTGCTTATTCTCGCCGACTCCGGCGGTAGTAATAGTTGCCGCCGCCGAGCTTGGAAAACAGAACTCCAATCTCAACTTGCCGATCGTTTCCACCTCACCATCACCGTCGCTCACTATCCAACGGGCGCTTCCAAGTGGAATCCTATCGAACATCGCCTCTTCTCGGAGATCTCCAAAAACTGGGCCGGTGAACCCCTCGACAGCTACCAAAAGATTCTCAATTTCATCCGTACAACTTCCACCAAGACCGGCTTGGCCGTTTCCGCCTATCTCGGGCTCTTGTCAATAATGTTGTGTTTAATCGGTTCATGCAGCGCCCTCGAATCGGGATTGAAACATCGCATTAAGCTGCGGAAGAACAGAGAAGATTGTGCGTGAACCGGTTCTCCAGCGGCCGTCCTCGAGTGAAGAAATCGCGATACCGAGTTTGAACTTCAAGGTGTCCTCAGAGTGAAAGTATCCACCACTATTGCGACGCATGATCTCCAATTGTCCGTTGATGGCTTCGACAACGTTGGTGGTCGAAAAGGAACGGCGGATCGATTCGGGAAACTTTAAGAAAGACAGGTAATGTGGCCGTTTCTTGCGGAGTTCGGCGATCCAGGTGGGATAAGACTTGGCGAAGCGATCGCAGAGCTCTTCGAACTGGCGGTTACCCACTTCGACATCCCAGGAAGATTTAATGGCGCGCCAGCGCTGTTGAAACTCGGCGCTGTCGGTCTTCGAGAGATGGGTTTTGGCATTTCGTTGCATGTGAACGGCACAGAGCTGGACGTCGGTGTTGGGAAAGAAACTTTGGCTAATGGGCAACAGGCCAGAGAAGTCGTCCTGGATAAAGATCATCACCCGACGAAGCCCACGTTCAATCAAACCGCGAAGAACGGATTTCCAGTCTTCGAGGTTCTCGCGGCCAGGCTTGGCCATACAACTCAAGACGCGTTTCTTGCCATCGCGGCCCAAACCGACAACCAGGTAGATACAGGCAGAACGCAGCTTATCGCCGTCCCGCAACTCGACGTACTTGCCATCGACAAACACTGCCAACATGTCGGGATCCAAAGGCCGGCTGTTGCGGAGTTCGAGTTCCTCGATCATTCCTGTCGCCACACGTTCCAGATCCTGTTCCGAGCTGGACAGTCCCATCTTTTGGAGCGCGTCTTTAGCGGCATTGATTGAGCGGCTTGAACCAAGCAATCCCAACAGCAGCGACTGAACTTCGTCGCTGTAACCGCGGCGATAGCGCGACGGCAAGCTTGCTGGCCGGAACTCTCCGCTACGCGTGCGGGGAACTCGAACGTCGATGGGAATGGTTCCGACTTGAAGAGAACGGTCATAGAACCCGTTCGGTTTGTCACCGTTGGTTTTTTCCAGGTAGACGCTGCGCTCGGCGGCGCCGGCACTGGAAATCAGCAGTCCCAAAAGTTCTCGCAGGCTAAAGTCGGCCAGGCCTGTTTGAAGGAGTTGATCGACCTCACTTTTTGCAAGCTCGGAGATGGAAGTTGATGCTAGGCTTTTCTTCGGATCTGTTGTCATTGATTTGCTCCTGAACAGTCGGTTGATGACACGGGTCTTTGGCTCCAGGCGGCAACCTGGGGCCTTCTTCTTTTTGAAACACCAAACGCAAAACAAAAAACGAGCGGCGGAAGGCGCTGTGGAAACGGCCACAGCTGTGGAAATCGACAAAGGTGGCCTTCGGCATCTTCTTCTTGATGATTCCCACAAGCTGTTTGGAAAAGCCTCCGCCAAAACCGCTCCGGCTTTACCACCGTTACCACAGCGCCGACGGCTACTATCCTCTTCGGAGGGGGCAATAACTAATAAGCCCCCAAACACAAAATTCAAGTTACTCCCCTATCTCGATCGTCGCCACTATCCCACCGGCGTAGAGCCCACTCGCGAGCAACTCCGTCGACTCAAACTCGAATCCCACGATACCCTTCCGAAATGGAACTACACAATCAAGCCCAGCCATTGCTAATCTGCATACTTATTTCTGCGGCAGCACTAAGCGGACCACCTTGCGGCGTTCCCGCCTCCGTGCGAATGACCACCCCGTCTTGCATGACACCGGCCCGGAGCCATTTGCCAATCAAGCGCAGAATGACACCGTCCGCGATTCGGTGTGCGACCATCCGCATCAGCCATTGATGGTTGATATGGGTAAAGTACCCGCGGATGTCGGCCTCGTAAAGATGCCGCACTTTCTTGGTGACCAGTGTGCCTCTCAACGTGCGCAACGCCTGATGGGCGCTGCGCCTCGGCCGAAATCCATACGAGCAGTCCAGAAAGTCTGTCTCAAACACAGCTTCTACGATGCGCGCGACTGCACGCTGAACCAGTCGGTCTTCGACCGTGGGAATACCCAGAGGCCGCGTCCCAACTTTACCGGCTCCTTTCGGAATCTCCACCCGCCGTACCGGCGGCGCCCGATAGGTCCCGGCTTTCAGCCGTGCACATATGTCCTGGACTCGTGCTTCCAGCTCGCGCTCGAACTCTTTCGTCGTCTCCCCGTCCACTCCGCTTGCGCCTCGCCGGTTCATCTGTCGCCAAGTCTCGATAAGAAACTCTGGCGTGAGCAAATGCGCCAACGATGTGAATCGAAGTGTGCGGTCTGTCTTGGCTTTGGCCGCAATCTGTTCCAGTTGTGTGGACATCCGTCTCCTATTTCTGGGTATAGGTGATGTTTCCCCGGTCCAGCTTCTCGACCTGCTCCGCCGCTTCCCCATGTGCGCGGCTTTCC
>CAVTWA010000050.1:0-8815 GCA_963738025.1 uncultured Acidobacteriota bacterium
AGGCCAGATGGCGCGCGCAACCAAAGCGGAAAAGGCTCAGCATTTGAACGCCGCGCATCGCCTGCTGCAACGGCAACTGGCGCGTGCCGACGCGGTTCGCCAGCTGTCACGCGAGTTCGACCTTTCCGAGCGCCAAGCTTATCGCTACATCGAGAAAGCGTCTCAGTTCGATCGACCTGTCGAAGTTCCCGAGAACACCGTGCCGGTCACTTTGAAGCTTCCGCCGCGAACCGTGGAGCTTCTCCGGAAGTATGCCAAAAGAAGTGGTCTGACCATCGGCGCAATCGTAACCGCCGCGTTAAATGCCTTTCTGCGTACCGTAAAGAGGCATGGCTGAGCCGCATCCGAAAAGCGGCCCATTTCGAATCCATATCGCATATTCATTTGATCGCCTGCTCGAGGCGAAACTCGCGCAGGCTTACGAGATTCTGGTTCCATGTAGCGAGCGCCCCGTCGGCGTGCGCGTGAATGAGGAGGCGGATAATGAGAATGGCCGTGATCTACGCCAGGGTTTCGTCGGAGCAAAACGCGAGGAGAACACGATCGCAAGCCAGACGGCGTCGCTGATCGAGTTCGCCAGGAACCACGAGCTGGAGGTACCCAAAGAGTGGGTCTTCGAGGATGAAGGCTACAGTGGCGCCACGTTGGAGCGCCCGGGTTTGGAACGCGTGCGTGACCTCGCCGCCGAAGGACAGATCCAAGTTGTGCTCGCGTACTCTCCCGACCGCTTGAGCCGCAAGTATGCGTACCAGATTCTGCTGATCGAAGAGTTCGCTCGTCACGGAGTCGAGACCTTGTTCGTGAAGTCTCCACAAGGAAACAGCCCGGAAGATCACCTCCTGGTTCAGTTCCAAGGCATGATTGCAGAATACGAACGAGCGCAGATCCTGGAGCGCTCGCGTCGCGGCAAACGTCATCGTGCACAGGCGGGAGAAGTGAGCGTAATGAGCGGCGCCCCGTATGGCTACCGATACATCCGCAAGACGGACGAGGCGCTCGCCGCCTACCTTGTCGAAGAAACCGAGGCCAGCGTGGTGCGGCGTGTGTATCACATGTATACAGTCGATGGGCTGAGCATCGCGGAGATCACGCGGCGGCTCAACCGCGAAGGCATCCCGCCGCGCAGGGCAGGCCGCTGGGAACGCTCGGTGATCTGGAGCATATTGCGCAATCCCGCTTATTGCGGAGTTGCCTGCTTCGGCAAGACTCGCCTCTCTGCACGCGCGCAAATGCGTCCTCAGCGGCGGCGTGGTGTAACTACGCCCAGTAATACAGGCGGTCACCAACGCCCACGAGAAGAGTGGATTGAAATTCCCGTGCCAGCCCTGGTGACGGAAGAAACGTTTGCCCGTACCCAGGAACTGCTATACCAAAACAAGATACGATCGCGTCGGCGTACCATCGCGCCCAGTATCGTGCAAGGACTCGTCGGTTGTGCGAAGTGCGGCTACGCCTTCTCGAGAACATCAACGCAAACCAGCGCAAGAAAAATTCACTATTACAAGTGCATTGGCTCCGATAGCTGGCGGAAACTGGGTGGCCCGGTTTGCGACAATAAGCAGTTCATTCGACAGGAACTGCTCGATCAGATCGTCTGGGACGAGGTACTGCGCCTGCTGCAAGACCCAGTTTTGATCCAGCAGGAACTGGATCGCCGGCTGGCAGCCGCACGCACATCCGATCCAACCAGGAAACGTGAGCAGACTCTGCAGAGAGAATTGAGCCACGTGGACAAAGGCATCGAACGACTTCTCACCGCCTATCAGGAAGAGCTCTTGTCGCTCGAACAGTTACGTGAACGCATGCCTATGCTGCGTCAGCGCCAACAGACACTCCGTGCTGAGCTACAGGCGATCACCGACCAGGCCAATGATCGCGCCGCATTCTTGCGTTTAGCAGAAACCCTCACCGCGTTTCTTACTCGCTTGCGAAGCGCTGCGGAAACTCTTAGTGTCATTGAACGTCAAAAAATCGTGCGACTGCTGGTTAAAGAGATTTTGGTCGGCGAGGATGCCATCACCATTCGTCACAGCATTCCGATTCCTACCGCTCCGACGCAAAACGGGGGTTCCGAAGCGCCAGGCGGCCAAAATTACCTTTTGTGTAAGGGGAGTGAGAGGACCTCCTTGCGGAGTGCCTTCCACGCTTGGACTGACTAATCCGTTTTCCATCACCCCGGCGTTTAGGAACGCCCGAATGAGTTTCAACAGCCGTTTGTCCCCTATCCGTTTCGCGATCTGCCCCATCAGTTTGTCGTGGTTGACTCGATCGAAGAATTTCTCCAAATCCAAGTCCACCACCCATCCGTAGCCGCCGGCGATATACTTCTGCGCCTGCGCTACGGCCTGATGCGCCGATCGGCCCGGACGAAAACCAAAACTGCTGGTCAGAAAACGCCCGGTCCCACCGCTTCTGCAGAACCTGCATGACCGCTTGTTGGACCACTCGATCCAGCACCGTCGGGATCCCTAGCTTGCGTACCCCTCCGTCCGGTTTCGGGATTTCCACCCGTTTCACCGGTTGCGGTTTGTAGCTTCCGCTTAGCAGTTGTTCCCGGATGACCTCCCACTCGCGATAGTGCGGAAGTTCATCTACGGTGATGCCGTCGATTCCCGCACTACCCTTGTTGGCCTTGACCTGCCCGATGGCTTCCTTCAGATTTTCCCACTCACATATCTCCTCCATCATTCGTTCCGTGTCGGTCGGGCTTTCGGGTTCATGTGCCGGGAGTAACTTGAATTTTGTGTTTGGGGGCTTATTAGTTATTGCCCCCTCCGAAGAGGATAGTAGCCGTCGGCACTGTGGTAACGGTGGTAAAGCCGGAGCGGTTTTGGCGGAGGCTTTTCCAAACAGCTTGTGGGAATCATCAAGAAGAAGATGCCGAAGGCCACCTTTGTCGATTTCCACAGCTGTGGCCGTTTCCACAGCGCCTTCCGCCGCTCGTTTTTTGTTTTGCGTTTGGTGTTTCAAAAAGAAGAAGGCCCCAGGTTGCCGCCTGGAGCCAAAGACCCGTGTCATCAACCGACTGTGTTCAGGAGCAAATCAATGACAACAGATCCGAAGAAAAGCCTAGCATCAACTTCCATCTCCGAGCTTGCAAAAAGTGAGGTCGATCAACTCCTTCAAACAGGCCTGGCCGACTTTAGCCTGCGAGAACTTTTGGGACTGCTGATTTCCAGTGCCGGCGCCGCCGAGCGCAGCGTCTACCTGGAAAAAACCAACGGTGACAAACCGAACGGGTTCTATGACCGTTCTCTTCAAGTCGGAACCATTCCCATCGACGTTCGAGTTCCCCGCACGCGTAGCGGAGAGTTCCGGCCAGCGAGCTTGCCGTCGCGCTATCGCCGCGGTTACAGCGACGAAGTTCAGTCGCTGCTGTTGGGATTGCTTGGTTCAAGCCGCTCAATCAATGCCGCTAAAGACGCACTCCAAAAGATGGGACTGTCCAGCTCGGAACAGGATCTGGAACGTGTGGCGACAGGAATGATCGAGGAACTCGAACTCCGCAACAGCCGGCCTTTGGATCCCGACATGTTGGCAGTGTTTGTCGATGGCAAGTACGTCGAGTTGCGGGACGGCGATAAGCTGCGTTCTGCCTGTATCTACCTGGTTGTCGCTTTAGGCCGCGATGGTAAGAAACGCGTCCTCAGTTGCATCGCCAAACCAGGCCGCGAAAACCTCGAAGACTGGAAATCCGTTCTTCGTGGCTTGATCGAGCGCGGACTCCGGCGGGGTCATGATCTTTATCCAGGACGATTTCTCCGGATTGCTCCCCATTACCCAAAGCTTCTTCCCCAACACCGACGTCCAGCTCTGCGCGGTTCATATGCAACGCAATGCCAAAAACCATCTCTCCAAGATCGACAGCTCCGAGTTTCAACAGCGATGGCGTGCCATTAAGTCCTCTTGGGATGTGGAAGTGGGTAATCGCCAGTTCGAGGAACTCTGCGATCGCTTCGCTAAGTCCTATCCCACCTGGATCGCCGAACTCCGCAGGAAACGGCCTCATTACCTCGCCTTCTTGCAGTTCCCCGAATCTATCCGCAAATCCTTCTCCACCACCAACGTTGTCGAGGCCATCAACGGTCAATTAGAAATCATGCGCCGCAATAGTGGGGGGTACTTTCATTCCGAGGACACCTTGAAGTTCAAGCTCGGTATCGCTGTCTCATCGCTTGAGGACGGCCGCTGGAGAACCGGCGCCCGCAGCACCTTTGCCATCCTTTCTCAGCTTAATGCCATGTTTCAATCCCGATTCGAGAGTGCCGCGTGAGGATATCAAACACAACATTATTGACAAGAGCCCATGTGCCACCAGAAGCGATTCGAGCTCTCGTTGTCTCGGCTCTTGGGCTTCACCCGAGCCCGCCGATATCGAGTCCCGTTTGTGCTGGGTCTTCTGTCGCTTGTCGCTGCTGAGATCCACGATCTAATTGCCTTTCGTTTTCGTTCGGGCCTTCGCTCCCCGTTTCCGGTTCCGCCTATCTGTTTGCTCCGCCTTTCTGCCTGGAGTGCCTCACTAGCCTTACCGACGTCAGGTCTACTATGCCCTCTGCTGACTTCTGACCTCCTTGTCAGATCTCCCGAGGTAAGTTCAGCTGCCTTCCACGCACAGTCGCCGAATTTACGCTTCGCGTTCTTGATGGATATGGACTTCGCAGTGGGAGTAACTTGAATTTTGTGTTTGGAGGCTTATTAGTTATTGCCTCCTCTGAAAAGGAATGGACCGCCGGCGGCGCTGTGGGAACTGTGGTAAAGCCGGAGCTGGTTTTGGCGAAGGCTTTTCCAAACAGCTTGTGGGAATCATCAAGAAGATATTGCCGAAGGCGTCCTTTATCGATTTCCACAGCTGTGGCAGTTTCCACAGCGCTTCCCGCCTCTGGTTTTTTGTTTTTCGTTTTTTGTTTCGAAGAAAAGAAGAAGGCCCCAGGTTGCAGCCTGGAGCCCAAGACCCGTGTCATTAACCGACTTTGTTCAGGAGCAAATCAATGACAGCAGATCCGAAGAAAAGCCTATCACCCGCTTCCGTCTCCGAGCTTGCAAAAAGTGATATCGATCAACTCCTTCAAACAGGGCTGGCCGACCTTAGTCTGCGAGAACTCCTGGGACTGCTGATTTCCAGTGCTGGCGCTGCCGAGCGCAACGTCTATTTGGAAAAGGAGCCCAGCGATAGGCCGAATGGTTTTTACGACCGGTCTCTTCAGATGGGAACCATACCGGTCGACGTTCGAGTACCCCGCACTCGAACCGGAGAGTTCCGGCCGGCCAGTTTGCCGTCCCGTTATCGCCGTGGTTACAGTGAAGAAGTCCAGTCGCTGCTGTTGGGCTTGCTCGGCTCGAGCCGCTCGATCAATGCCGCCAAAGACGCGCTCCAGAAGATGGGTCTGTCCAGCTCGGAACAGGATCTGGAACGTGTCGCCACCGCAATGATCGAGGAACTCGAACTCCGCAATAGCCGGCCTTTGGATTCGGACATGTTGGCGGTGTTTGTCGATGGCAAGTACATCGAGTTGCGTGATGGCGATAAGCTGCGTTCCGCCTGTATCTACCTAGTTGTCGGTTTGGGCCGCGATGGCAAGAAACGCGTCTTGAGTTGTATGGCCAAGCCTGGCCGCGAGAACCTCGAAGACTGGAAATCCGTTCTTCGCGGTTTGATTGAACGTGGGCTTCGTCGGGTGATGATCTTTATCCAGGACGACTTCTCTGGCCTGTTGCCCATTAGCCAAAGTTTCTTTCCCAACACCGACGTCCAGCTCTGTGCCGTTCACATGCAACGAAATGCCAAAACCCATCTCTCGAAGACCGACAGCGCCGAGTTTCAACAGCGCTGGCGCGCCATTAAATCTTCCTGGGATGTCGAAGTGGGTAACCGCCAGTTCGAAGAGCTCTGCGATCGCTTCGCCAAGTCTTATCCCACCTGGATCGCCGAACTCCGCAAGAAACGGCCACATTACCTGTCTTTCTTAAAGTTTCCCGAATCGATCCGCCGTTCCTTTTCGACCACCAACGTTGTCGAAGCCATCAACGGACAATTGGAGATCATGCGTCGCAATAGTGGTGGATACTTTCACTCTGAGGACACCTTGAAGTTCAAACTCGGTATCGCGATTTCTTCACTCGAGGACGGCCGCTGGAGAACCGGTTCACGCACAATCTTCTCTGTTCTTCCGCAGCTTAATGCGATGTTTCAATCCCGATTCGAGGGCGCTGCATGAACCGATTAAACACAACATTATTGACAAGAGCCTTCGCAGTAAGATGTCTGCTCGTCCCACGCTCACGCCTCCTATCCGGTTTTTGTTCATCGACTCGCGCTTTTGTTCCGCGCTTCCTTCAGACCCCCATCATGCGGTAGCCCTTGCGCTTCGCTATTCCTTCACCTCCATCAGGTTGGATGGAAGACTTTCACTTCCGAGCCGCTGAACATGATCGGCACACATCTTTTGCCGCTACCGCGGCTGATACGGTCACTTTGTTCGCGTCCACGGCCTGCCGGCCGTGGCTAAGCTCTTACGCCGCTCCGCGGCTAAAACCAAATGCAAATTAGACCACTACCAAATCGGTGTAATTGCGAACTCGCCACAGCGTGCTAGCATCAGGCGCAAAACCTTATGCGTAATTTTAAATGGATTTGCGTGCTCGCGATCCTCGGATTCGTGAGCGCCGCCGGTGCACAGAGTCCGGCACCTGCAGGGGATTCGATCGAAGGTCATATCGCTGCCGGCAAGAACTCCGCAGGAGGCCGCGACGACACGCCTGATTTCTATGGCCTGGTCACTGCAATCTGTGTCGCGCCGCTTAACGGCCCTCCTCGGCCAGACGCGCCGGCACCGAGACCGAATCCCAATCGGAAAAGCACATACCTCGAGCCGAAGAAGGCATTCGACGACCTATATTGGATGGGAACGCAGTCCCGCTCGTCCTGGGCTCTGACCACCAGCGATGGAATCATTCTGTACGACACGCACGGCGTGTATGACTCGGAGGATCTCATTGTCGGCGGATTGAAAAAGCTGGGACTCGATCCAGCCAAAGTGAAATACGTCATTATTTCGCACGCCCATGTAAACGAAGTCGGCGGCGCGAAGCTGATGCAAGAACGCTACGGCGCGCGCATTGTCATGGGAGCAGGCGATTGGGATTTGGTCGGCGAATCCGTCAATGGTTTCCCGACGGGAAAGCCGCAACGTGACATCGTCGCTACCGACGGCATGAAGATTACGCTTGGCGGGAGAACGGTCACTCTATATCTGCTACCCGGCCACACACCCGGTACGATTGGCGCTATCTTTCAAGTGCATGACGGCGGCAAACCATTGACCGTCGCTTATTCAGGCGGTACCGAATTCAATTTTGTAAACGATGTGCCGCACTTCGATACGTATCTTGCTTCGGTGCGGAAATTCGCAGCCATCGCGGCCG
Organism: uncultured Acidobacteriota bacterium; assembly: GCA_963738025.1. Taxonomy (GTDB): domain Bacteria; phylum Acidobacteriota; class Terriglobia; order 20CM-2-55-15; family 20CM-2-55-15; genus 20CM-2-55-15. The sequence goes on from CAVTWA010000050.1 coordinate 7,423, forward strand.
CCGCTGGAGCCACCGTTATCATGGGCAATCAGTCGCAGTTTGACAACGCGGCTCCCAAGCTCAGGATGCTGGCGGATCGGCGCGCGGGCGAGCCGCATCCTCTCGAGGTCGGCGCAGCTGCTGTTGCGCGCTACTTCAAAATTGAAGATGAATGCGCGCAAGCGGTGCGCCTGAAGCTACTCACCCAGCAACATAGGTGAGTTAGAATGCCTCTCATGCATACGCATTCGAAGTTCACGACGATGCGAATCGTTCTTTGCATCCTGTTATTCATCGTCAGCGGCTGCCACAAATCGGACGCTTCTCTGAAGCTCTACGTGTTCGATTGCGGAACGTTAAAGAGCGGTAATCCGGCGCCGTTGATCGAGCGTGGCGTAACGACGACGGACATGTCCGTGGCAGCATATCTGATCGTGCACGCGAGCGGGACGCTTCTTTGGGATACCGGCGTAATCCCCGACCAGATGATTCAGACGGGCGGCACCACCAGTTTTCGAGCAACGGCGCAAAAAACATTGGCAAGCCAACTGGCAGAGATCGGACATAAGGCATCCGACATCACATATCTGGCGCTCTCCCACTATCATTACGATCATTCTGCAAACGCGAATGCATTTGCAGGGGCCACGTGGTTGGTTCAAAGACCTGAACACGAACTGATGTTTTCCGGGACGTTAGGTCCGAGTTCACCGAACAGCCCTGCGAGCGATGCAGTCGCCGCGCGTTTCGCTCTTCTTGGCCAGAGCCGGACGAAAATCCTCGACGGTGACTACGACGTCTTCGGCGACGGCAGCGTGATCATCATCTCGACGCCCGGCCATACGCCGGGCCATCAATCTCTATACGTTAATCTTCCGAAAACAGGCCCCGTGGTTTTGAGCGGCGACTTGTACCACTACCCGGCTGAACGGGAGTTGAAGGACTTCACCCCATTCGCGGCGCTCGGAGATTCCGCTAAAGAAGCGGCATCCAAGATGAAGGTCGAATCCCTCCTGACCGACAAGCACGCTTCGCTCTGGATCCAGCATGACCTGATCTCGAACGCAAAGCTGAAGAAGTCTCCCGCGTACTACGAGTAGCCGGGGCCGCTGAAACCGCGACTTTCTCGGCCGGGATCGCACGCAACAAAGAGGTTGATCCGGAACGTTCCGTGCGTTATTTGGCGGTGAACTTATGTCAAAAATCAACAAACGCCTTTTCTCCGTGGATGAGTACATGCGAATGGCCGAAAGCCGGCATTCTGTTGTCTCCCACCGAACGTGTCGCTGGCGAATTCCAGATTAGGCTGAAATCCAAGAGTTTTAAGCGCTGCTAAAATCTGACATGCGTGATTTGATTATCCCGTATGGTCCAAAAACTGAAATCATGCGGCCTCGCGGTAGTAGTAATTCAG
>CAVTWA010000051.1:0-737395 GCA_963738025.1 uncultured Acidobacteriota bacterium
AGTCGCATGCCGGTCCAGTGCGCGAAGGCATCGGCTTCGTAGTAGCCGATGTGCAGACCGGCTCGTTCGGATCGACGGGCCGGGGACCGGCGAGCGTGAACTCGATCCAACTGGTCTGCGTCGTCGGGATCGCGCGACCAGTACAACGGCGCCTCCCAGTGTTGCGCATTGACCACGGCCCAGCCGTCGGAGAGCCAGAACTCAGGACGGCGGTACCCGTCGTCCTCCATGAACGAGAGCCAGTCGCCACAGGTGACCGGGTGATCGGCGAGCCCGAAGGGCGCGAGGTGCACCGTGTGCACCGGGAATTCGTTGTCGAAACCGGGGCCCTGCCCCCGGCGCCCGATCTCGACGGGGCCGCCGTCGTGCTCGATCCACCCGGCCTTTGGGGGCGCCACGCTCTTGGTCTGCCGGGCACCGCCGGCCTCGAGGTAGGCCGGCTGCAGCGGATTCCTCGAGAGGACGTGCTTGATGTCCATGAGGAGCAGCTCTTGATGCTGTTGCTCGTGGTGCAGACCCCAGGATGATCAAGTCGGAGAGACCGGGCTGATCGGGATTGTTGTACGAGCGCGGCCATCGCCGCGTCGACGTGCCTGGCGGTACCGTGAGACCGCGAGCCGGGCCGCGACAGCAGACCGCGGTCGGTGCAGGGAGGGTGGCACCCACGGCCTCGTAGTACGAGTTGAAGATGTAGGCGTACGCGTCGTTGAAGGCGCGATAACCGTCGGCGTACTCGCCGAGGATGAACGTCTCGAAGAACCAGGTCACGTGGGCCCGGTGCCATTTGGTCGGACTCACGTCGGGCATCGTCTGGACCGTCTGGTCCTCGGCACTGAGGACGAAGGCCAGCCGCTCCGTGGTGGCCCGCACCCGGCGTAGGCGTCCGGCAGTCGAACGGCGTTTCTCGACCGGTCATGTCCATGAGATCCGTCCTTCGCCACCCCACCAGGAGCGGTGCACACGCTGGCTGCACGGTTCCGGTCACCCTACCCAGATGGGTCCGCGGGCAGGCGCGTTCCCCCGCGTCTTTCACCGAAATGCCATGAAAGCCGCCCTCGGGCGGCTCACGGCACGTGGCGACTGGCGCCCCGTGACCGAGGAGCCAGGCAACGACCTGCGCGTGAAGTTGCGGAGGCCCAGGTCAGGAAGATGACGCTGAAGGCCACGATGGCGGGATAGATGATGTAGAGGTGCATGTGGGCGGCATCCGTGAAGGCGGCCCGCATCCCGTCATTGATGTAGATAAGCGGATTGACCAGCACCACGATCTGCAGCCAGTGGATCGAGCCTGCCTCACCGGGGCCAGCGGGTCCACTGGTAGTAGGTGCCACCGAGGAAGGTGATGGGCAGCACGATGAAGCCGAACATCAGCCGAGGTTCGCGGCTCGAAGATGGTGCCGAGCAGCAGCCCCAGCGACGTCATGCAGAGGCAGGCCAGCGGCACCATGGTCAGGATGATCAGCCAGTGCAGATTGATGTTGGCCTCGACGCCGGCGGCGTGGACCACCGAGGCGATGGGCAGGACGATGACGGCCGAGATGATCCCCTGGGCGCCGCCGGAGAGCACCTTGGAGATGGCGACCAACCAGATCGGGCAGGGGGCCTGGACCCGGTCCTCGATCTCACGGGTGAAGCCGAACTCCTGGGCCAACTGCATGGCCACCGCCTGGATGCCCTGGAACATGATGGAAAGCCCACCACGCCGGGCACCAGGACGGTGGCGAAGGCCGATTCCGCGCCGGGACCGTTGGCGCCGCCGATGCCCTGTCCGATCTTCGGGAAGACGTAGAGGAAGACGAAGCAGAGCAGGAACGGCTGGACCAGGGTGCGCACCGTGAATTCGACCTTGTGCTTCCAGAGCACCACCAGGTCGCGCAGGATGAGGGCACGGAGCGAGGCCCAGCTGGCCGACGTCGCCGAGCGGGTCGGCGCCACTCGACCTGGCGCGAGTCGATGCTCCGAAGGTCGCGGGTGGTGGGCTCAGACGTCGTGGCCGCCATCAGTCGCGCAGGTCCTTTCCGGTCAGTCCGATGAACACGGTCTCCAGCGTGGGCTCGGCCACCGAGAGGTCGGCCAGGGCGAAGCCGCCCGCCTCGGCCGCCTCGACCACCCGCGGGACCAGGCGATCGGAACCGTTGACCTGGAGTTCCACCCCGCGGGGAACGGGCTGTTCCGCGTGACGCCTTCGAGCCGGGCCTTGAAGACCTCGGCCAGCTGATCGGGTCGCCGGTCGCCTTGACGGTGACGATGGTGTCGGCGCCCACGCTGCGCTTCAGGTCGGCCGGCGTATCGAGCGCCAGGATCTTGCCGTGGTCCATGATGGCCACCCGGTCGCACAGCTGGTCGGCTTCCTCCATGTAGTGAGTGGTGAGCATGATCGTCTGACCTTCGGCGTTGAGGCCCGCGAGCAGCTCCCACAGTGCCAGACGTCCTTGGGGATCGAGCCCGGCCGTGGGCTCGTCAAGGAAGAGCACCGCGGGCGGTGGAAGATGGCCCGGGCCACCATGAGCCGCTGGGCCATCCCGCCCGAGAGCGCGTAGACCGACGCCTTGGCGAAGCGGGTCAGCTGGAAGCGCTCGAGCAGTTCGTCAGCGGTCTGCTGCGATTCTTTGGCACCCATGCCGAACAGCCGGCCGTGCCAGTACAGGTTCTCCAAGGGATTGAGCTGACGGTCCAACGTGTTCTGCTGCGACACCACGCCGATCAACTGCTTGGCCAACGTCGGGTGGGCACCACGTCGATCCCGCCGACAGTGCCTGACCACCCGTTGGGATGACCCGGGTGGTCAGCACGCCGACCGTCGTCGTCTTGCCGGCTCCGTTCGGGCCGAGGAGGCCGAAGACCTCGCCCTTGCTGACCTGCAGATTGAGCCCATCCACCGCCAGGAAGTCCGTTCCCGGGTAGGTCTTGGTCAGACCGACGGTCTCGATGATCGGTGTCCGTCATCGGGCGGCGCCCTGTGAGGCGTGGCGGTGCTGGTTGTGGTCATGATTCCTCTGCACAGTACCGGCGGTTCTCTGAGCCGTCTCCCAAGTGGAGGTCAATCCTCGGCCAGAATTTGGTAGAGCTCCTTGCGGGCCTTCTTGATCACGGCGATGCCGCGCTCGACCTGGGCGTTCTCGCCGGCTCCCGAGAGCTGCTTGGCGGCGCTCATCAGCTGACGATCCCGAGGCGCAGCGTGCGGATCTGGTCGTCGGTCTCGCCGCCCGATTGCCAGGGCAACGGGGCCTTGGCGGCCTCGGCCGCTCCTTTCTCCGTCAAGGTGAAGGTGCGGGTGCCGTCGAGTTCGGCCGACCGCACCAGTCCCTCGTCCTCGAGCATCTGCAGATGCGGGTAGACCGACCCGGGACTCGGGCGCACAGGCCCCCGCTCATCTCCTCCAGCCGGCGCATGACCTCGTAGCCGTGACCGGGCTATCGTTGAGGGCAACGAGGATGGCCGGCGGATGTCGCCGCGGCGCATGCGCCGGCCGCCGCCCCAGCCGCCCCGCTCGCCGCCCCAGCGACCTCCCCGGGGCCCTCGCATCGCCCCGCCCCGTCCACCGAAGTGGCGGTCGTGGAGATGCTCGTGGTCGTGCTCGTGCTCCGCTTCGTGTTCGTGCTGGTGCGTCATCGGGAACTCCTTGGTTCGTCGTTTCTTTGCCCGGCTGATGGGCCAGACCGAGACTCCGGTCTTTTACGTAACACTAATGATATATCGCATAACAACGTGATGGTACGGATACTGCACAACAAGTCGTTGACCTGGGCGAACAGGGAGAGCGGAGACCGCCAGGTCTCCGCCAGTGGAGAATGTCGTGGTCGGCCGGCTGCGCGGCACCTCGACGCCGCCTGCATGACCCGGGTCAGCGAAGGCGGATGACGTTGCCCGTGACGAGGGCAGCGGCGTCGGAGGCCAGGTAGGCGATCACGTCGGCGACCTGGCGGGGCGTGGCGACTCGCTGCCGCCGAAGACTGCGCCGAGGCGGCCGTCCTCTGGTTGATCCACCCGGTGTCGGTCATGGGAGGGTGGACGACGTTGGCAGTGACGCCGTAGCGCGCCAGTCGGCCGCTGCGCTGAGAGTGAAGCTGACCTGCGCCGTCTTGGCGGCGCCGTACGAGACCTCCTCGGGGAAGCCATCGGTGCCGCCGGAAGTCAGGCCGACGATGCGGCCCCAGTCGCCACCCCGGGCAACGTGACGTCGCGCGAACTCGGCGATCAGCAGCGCCGCCGCCCGGGCGTCGACGCCGAGGACCTGATCGATGGTGCTTGCGCTTACCTGTTGCTGCGCCCGCCCGAAGCGATCTGCCGCCGCCGGGACGAACGTGTCGGCGGTCCAGCCCGAGGCGTTGTTGACGAGGATGGTGACCGGACCCAGCTGCGCTTCGGCGGCGTCGAACAGCACGAATGGGCTCGCCGGGTCGGTCAGATCGGCCTCGAGGGCCACCGCCCGGCCACCTGCGGCACGGATGGACTCGGCGACGTTGTCGGCCCGCGCCATGCGGGTGGACCGGTATGCCGCCGGCAGCGAGGGGTCGTGGAGGCCCCCGAGCTCCTCGTTGCGAAAGTAGGCCAGAGCACAGCGTTGCCCTGCGCGGCCAGAGCCTTGGCCGTGGCGGCGCCGATCCCGTGGTTCGCTCCGGTGACCACGGCGACCCGGGCCGGAGGCGACGCCCCGGTTGTCATCGGCCCGGGCATCCCACTGGCTCTCGGTGGCTTTGCAGGCCCAGATGCACGAGCAGCGGCATGTCCGGAGTTCCCTCCCGACTGCTCAGCGCAAGCCTGAGAGGCGGTCGAGGGTGCGCTCGGCCTCGCTCACGAAGCGACGGACCAGCTCGCCGGCGGGGACGAGCTCGGTGATGGCGCCCACGCCCTGACCGGTCGGGTAGCACTCCTTGGTCGATCGATTCCCTCGGTGTTCTCGCCGCCGCCGAGGTGGAACGCACCGTCGTCAGCAGCCCGGCCCAGCTGGCCGGGGAATTTCTGGAGCTCGTCGGGATGCTGGTCGAAGAAGGCGGTGTAGTCGTTGCGGACTACCCGCATGGTCTTCCCGAGTAGGCCCGGCTGATGGTGGTGCCGTCCTCGGCCGTTCGGATCAACGCATCCTTGTAGCCGACCACCGCTCGCGCTTCGGGAGTGGCGATGAAGCGGGTGCCCACCCACACACCGTCGGCCCCGAGGGCCAATGCTGCGGCCAGCCCACGGCCGTCGAAGATTCCGCCGGCGGCGACCACGGGGACCTGATCCCCCACGGCGTCGACCACCTGAGGCACAAGGGGAATGGTTGCCACCTGACCGGTGTGGCCGCCGGCCTCCGTTCCTTGGGCCACAACGAGGTCGCAGCCGGCGTCGACCGCCCGCCGGGCATGCTCGACCTTGCCGCACATGTTGATGACGAGCACACCGCTGAGATGGCAGAGGTCCACCACCTCGCTGGGAACGCCCAGTCCGGCGACGAAGACGGAAGCCCCTCCCTCGATGAGGTCCTCGACCTGTCCCACCAGGTCCCCGGGCATGGCCGTGAGCAGGTCGACGCCGAACGGCTTGTCGGTGGCCTGGCGCACCTGGGCGATCTCGGCCACCATGCGCTCCCTGCTCATGGTGGAGGCGCCGAGGCACCCGAAGCCGCCGGCTTCCGAGACGGCAGTAACCAGGGGGGCGTAGGACACCCCACCCATGCCGGCCAGCATCACCGGGTGCTGGATGCCGAGCAGTTCGGTGAGGCGGGTTCGCATGGTGCTGGCCTTCCTTGTTCTCGTTCCTGCGCGGGCAGAAGCCGGCCTCCGCCGCGGGGACGGCCCATGGCGCTTGCGATTGCGCACTCCCGCGGCTGGCTGGACTACGAAGAGCGAGTGTGCACGTACTGGCCGGAATTCGCGCAGGAGGGCAAAGCGCGAATCACTGTCCGCCAGCTGTTAGCGCATCAGGCAGGGTTGTTCGCACGTCTATATCAGGCTACCTGAGGAGATTCCGGACTTCCGTCTTGCACCGATTGCGCCGCCTGGCCGGTTGCGGATGTTATTCGGGTTCCCCCTTCGTCTCACGCTGGAGGCAAAGAATCGACGCTCCAACATTTATCGGGCACTCGAGATTAATCCGGGCACCATGGTGTATTTCGACGAACGGCGCATCTACGCCCGGAATCTTGAAGTGCCGTCAGGCGGTGCTGTTGGAACCGCACGGGGGATTGCGCACGCGTACAGCGCCTTCACTGCGAGTGGACGCGAACTGAATTTGCGGCAAGCTACTCTGGACCTGCTTGCAGCACCGGCGATCCCACCAACGGGCGGCTTTTACGACGAATGCATGAAGTGCAGCGGTGTGCAATTCTCCCTCGGCTTCATGAAGCCGAGCGCCGTGTGGCCATTTGGCAGCCCGAGCTCGTTCGGATCACCAGGAGCCGGCGGCTCTCTCGGCTTTGCCGACCCGGCGGCTGGCATCGGGTATGCCTATGTTACGAGCCAGATGGGGACGCGGTTGACTGGAGATCCGCGCGATGTGGCGCTGCGAAAGGCTCTCTACTCTGTGCTTTCGGGTCCGGCAGAAGCCCTGGGAAGGCAATGAGCCGCCTAGCGTGCGACAGAAGGCCCCATGGACCACCGCGCTGAGGCAGTAGTGCTCGACAAGGGCTGAGGTATCGCTGGCCACTTCCAAGATGAAGACGTGCCATCCGAGAAGATCGAATTCCACGCGGCCATACAAGACACGACCAGTCAACCGAAGCGTGCACGCTTCGAACAGCAGTAGTAGAAGTTCCTTGATGCGCCCAAAAAGTAACGTGCATGTAACCCGTGGCAGTCCGCCTGCTTTGTAATGTGCGAAAGGCGGCAACAGGCGATGCGGCGCATTACATTTCTTCTATTTGCAGGCTTCACCCTTTTACAGATGTGGCATTCAGCGAGCGCTTCGCAATTGAAGATACTTCCAGGAAGCGCCAAGCGAGGGGAGCAGCTTCTCCGGGAGAAAGGTTGCATGGAATGTCACTCCTTGAATGGAAAGGGCGGCAATGGTGCACCCGATTTGGCAAGAACACCGCAAAACGCCGCTACCCCTGAATTGCTCGCGAGCGCAATGTGGAATCATGCCCCCCGCATGTGGACGAGTTCCGAGCCCAGCGGCAAAAGGAATTCCGGATTAACCTCCAGCGAAGCAGCGGACCTGTTTGCCTACCTGTATTCAGTGCTCTACTTCGCACCCTCGGGAGACGCCAATCGCGGGAAAAACGTTTTCGAAAAGAACTGCAAGTCCTGTCACACGGGCGGGCTTGGCGCCGGCTCGACGATTTCAGAATGGCCGAGTGCGGATGACCCGGTCGTGTGGGCTGAACGCATGTGGAACCACTCCGCCGACATGAGCAAGGCGGCCGTCCGCAAAGGCGTTCCGCGCCCAATGCTTACCGGTCAAAATGTTGCCGACCTGTTGTTGTACCTGCGCATCCATTCCGCTCTGCGGCCGAGTCCCGCCACGTTTGGCATAGGAGAACCGGAACAGGGCTTGCCTGTGTTTGAACGGATTTGCGAGTCCTGTCACTCTTTTGGACCGGGGCCCGGAAAGAAAATGGATTTACTTGTACATCGGGCGCCGGCCACTATCGCGGGATATATCGCCGAAATGTGGAATCACGAGCCGCAAATGTTCGCCCAGCGCGGTCAACAATCACCAAAGCTCCAGCCGGGAGAGATGTCCAACCTGGTTGCGTTCCTTTTCGCGCAATCCTATTTCTTTGAACGCGGGGACAGCATTCATGGTCGTTACGTCTTCGAAAGCAAAGGTTGCGCTAACTGTCACGAACAACGCAGGAAAGAAACCGGCGCGCCCGATCTGAATAAGGCATTGGAAGCCTATTCTCCAATCACATTGACCTCAGCAATCTGGAGCCACGGGCCAGCAATGTTCCAGACCATGCGGCAAAATCGAGGTTCGTGGCCGCAGTTTCAGGGAGCCGAGATGGCGGACTTGATCGCATACCTGAACTCCCGCCTTCTGCCGTCCATCGCGCCGCGTTGAGAAGCGACCCTGGGCAACGGTTGCTGGATGGACTTGTAGCAGTCCGTCTCGAGCTGCAAGGTCGCACGCCGCGGATGAATTCGGTATCGGTTGATGTGGGCGCACGGGTTTGCCAGTCGACAGGATGACTTAACCAGGCTGGTGCGTCCGGTTGTAAACAGGAACAACTTTGATGGCGAGGATGAAGGCGAATGCCAGCGCAAAGCCGCACATAATCGAAGCGATGGCATTTCGTGTTATCGGCATCAAAACGTAGACCATACCCATTGGTCCCATGAAAGACAGATACCCGACAATCAGCCATTGAAGAACTTTCTTGGCGGCAGTCCTCCGCTTCAGACTTGCGATCTTCTCAACAGATTCCCAGATACCGAGCAGCAGTAATCCGAGGTAATAAAACCCATACAGACGATAAAGGTCGTTGGATGTGTTGAAGATGACATAATTCCCACCGCAAATTGCGCCACTGATGGATTTCGGGACGAAGAGGAAGTACATCACAAACCCCGCAGCCGTCGCGTACCCGAGTTTCAGGAAGTGAGGCCTGTGGCTGACGAGCGACACCATGTACAGCCCCGCCAGCGGCAGAAGCGTTATCGCCACAAAACCGATGCGCGACCACAATAGGACCGTTTGTCGTACAGATGCGATACTCCGCGAACTGGAATGTGGCCAGGAGGATTAGAACAAATCCCGCCAGTTTTCCAAAACGAGTCATGTGGTGACGGATGAAGACAATCGCAGCGAGGATCAACTCGATGGCAAACGTCGCGATCATCACAGCCGGAGAGAAGCAGTGAAACGTCCGCTGGTCTTGTATCTTGCGCCAGAAGTCAGCTGAACAATGATTCAACATCGGATGAAGACATTTCGCGAATCCTTGCGTCTGCTGGGCACGCGACGCTTCGGAACGTTCTGGTTCGCGAGCCTGCTATCCAGTATCGGGACCTGGGCACAACAGGTTGGAGAGCCTTGGCTTTTGCTGACTCTCGGCGCATCTTCATTCCTGGTCGGAGTGGACTCGTTTGCCATGAACGCGCGCCCGTCTGGCTTCTCACCTGGCGGGCGGCGCGCTAGCCGATCGATCCGACCGGCGGCAAGTGATCACCGTCTTCCAGTCGCTCCAGATGCTATGCCCGACCGCCATCGTCATGCTGATGGTAACCGGGACGATCCGGCCGTGGATGATTATTCTGCTTTCCATAGTGGTGGGCGTCACCGACGCGCTCTCAATGCCCTCATTTCAATCGATCGTACCGTCGATTGTTCCGTGCGACCAGATCGGACCAGGTCTTGCCCTCAACTCGACGCAGTTTAACCTCTCGCGCATACTGGGACCATCGCTTGCCGGCGTCTTGATGTCGAGCACAGGTGCGATGGCATGTTTTGTGGTCAGTGCCGTGTCTTACGTGCCGTTCATCGGCGTGGCGCTCTGGATTCTCCCACGCCGTTCTTCCGATCTCGGAAGAGGTGATGGGCCAACATGGATGCAATCCTTCGCCGGCGTCCGCGAGATTCTTCACGATGCTTGCGATGCGAGGCGGCATCTCTATTGGAGCCTTACTCAGCGGCGCCACGGTTAGCCTGTTTGGCGTGCCAACGCATGCTTCTGTTAAATGGCGCCGTCGCAGTTGTGCTTCAGGCCGCTTTTGCACGCGCGTGGTTCCGGGCACCCATGCCATCGCATTCCGATGAGAATTGAAATTTCTTCATCGCACCTCAAATCTTTTCATGCTTATCAGGCGGCCAGAGGTGTAAGAGTTATCCCTTTGTAAGCCCCGGCGATTTCGACCTTAATCGAGAGGATGCCGTTGTACATTACGGCATGAACCGTGTCGGGAATAACCGACCGCGGGAACGTTATCGAACGGAACAGTTTCGTTCTACCGGCTTCCGCGCGATCGATTTCTCCTTTGATCAACGCCATGTCCGGAGCGATCCAGAGCTCGACACCTTTATGCTTACGGCCGGGCATCAGGACTTTGATCACGAATTCGTCTTCTTCTTTCGACACTTCAACGGACGGTCTAAAGACGAGATCTTCGTTTGCCGTCATCCATTCAGCGAAGTCTTTCCTGGCGTCTTCAAAGGCGACTTTGTTTGTCACTTTGTAGATTTTCGGGGTTTCCAACATATGAGTACCCTCGTTTTCACAGTTCGTAAACAACTCCGTAGAGGTTGCAGCAACCATCATGCCGAAGGTAAAACCGCTTAAACATTATGGAAATACAAGGCGTGGCAGTTCGCGGCCTGTCAAAAATGCAAGTCCTGCCGATTCGTTCTATGTCTTAGGGACAGTCTGGCCGATTCAGAACACCAGCGCGCGAATGCCCGTCATTGATTCGACGTACCGGGCGATATTTTCCAGCTCGTTTCGAGGCACGACGCGGACCCAGTCCTTTGCCGGTGTTCGGTCGAGCGAGTAGATCTGGATGCATTGAGGAGCCAATTGTTGAATCCAACCTGCCCAGGCGTCAATCTGATGCCGTCCCGTATTATCGACAGGACCATGCACGAACATCGACTGAATCACGATTTCAGGCAACATCGAAACCCGGCGGCAAAGTTCGTTCAGTGAGAGACGGGCGGTTGGCCGATTCACTTCGTCGAGTATCCAATTTGTGCCCGCATCCAGCTTGACAACACGATAGTCCATCCTGGCCAGAGCGGAGCGCACGGATGATTTGTGGAGCAGCGTTCCATTAGTTAAGACAACTGTGCGGGCCTGGGGCCAGTTCCGATCTCGAGCCTCCGTAACGATGTCGACAATTTCATTCAGATGAGGAGACATTGTCGGTTCGCCATTTCCCGCAATTGTGATCGAATCTACTTCACTGGCGCCAGGCCATGCGGCCGCAGCAATGAGGGCATCATGGATCTGTGTTGGGGAAGGGAATTGGGGGCGTAATTCCCATTGCAGCGGCCACGAGGCTGTAGCGCATTCGCAATAGACGCAATCGAAATTGCAAAAGCGCGTTCCAGGCGGCAACGGATTCACGCCGAGTGACTTTCCAAACCGTCGCGAATCATACGGCCCGAATACGGGTTGCTGGATGTCGCGTTGCGACTGAAGAGTAAGCATTTACTGATCTCACTTCTCCGGGACAGCAACGTTCTTGATGATGTCTCCGATTGCCAGATCCGACTTCCTGACGAGCACAACATGCCGGCCAAGCGTGTATCGCGCGTAATCACCAGTAATTTGTGACAGTTGCGATTCAAGTTTTCCGGGCAGTAGCCGCAAGTTCTTTTCAAGCTGCATCGGCACGTGAGAGTTCGGGGTTAATGCCCCTTCCACGCCGAGCGGAAATGGTGATCGGTCTATGGAACCTGGAGCCAGACTTCCGAGAAGATGGCTGTAGTACCCTTCGATAACCTGCCGGTCTTTGGCGCTGAATACCGGCAACTTCTGCGCGGCATCAGTTTGAGTCGCGCCCCAGGCCAGCGAGATACTCAATGCGAACAATAAAATCACTGTCAGAACCAGAGGGATCTTCCATGCGCGTGACATAGGTCCTTCCTTTCGCCGTAATTCTGGCAATTGAAGGTCCAGACGGCTTCGGATGCGTTTGGAACCAGATAGGATCCGGGAAGGGGATGTCTCCTATCCAGACGTTTGCGGCTTAGGCCGGATGTACTCGTTTTCGTAATTACGGTAACGTTTTGTGAGGCGATAGGTATTCCCCTCCTTAGTAAGGAGGGGGAAGGCGCGAAGCGCCGGGCTGGTCTGTTCAAAGGCGCGAAGCCACCTTATAGATGCCCGCGAAGCGCTCCTTAATAATCGGTACTGTTCGTCTTTGAACAGACCGCCCCCAGCCCCTCGTTGCGCGCGTTGCGCGAGGGCATCCCCGCCTTACTAAGGCGGGGAATACTTTGCGCTCATTCGAATACGTGAGCGCAATTATGAAACGCGTACTAAGTGAGGAAGCGCCGGGGGGATTCTTGTCATTTGCGCAAGAGCATGTCCCGTGCTGGAGCGTAACTCTAGTGTCCGGCAAGAATCGGCGCGCGAAGTCATCGTAAACAGGATGTGGAGAAAATTGTTGCGACAGCAGGCGCGATCTCAACAATCGAAACTGCCGGAATGACAAACAATGGACAAATCAAACGTGCCCCCCCGTTGTCGTGCGCGTGGCAGAAAGCCACCAAGCGTGAAATGTTGACAAAATGACAATGGATCGTATCGGATAAGTTTGAAGAGGAAGCTCAAGAGGAGAGCTGGTCCGGGGTGTTTATGGTAGGCGCGGTCTGCGACCGCGCTTACCATTGATTCTGGATAAAGGGCGCGGTCATAGCCCGCGCCTACAGAGAATACCTTGCCAGTTTCGTAACAGCCTCAACTGACGTGGCTTTCTGGTGAAGAATAATCATGACAACAAGCCCGCTTTATATTCCGGCCCCCTACCAGGATTCCCCCGAATTCGGCCGATTGATCCTGCGTGATGGTTCAACGGCAACCATCCGCGTTGCGACAATCGACGACGCCACGCTGATGGCCGATTTCTTTCACCGCCTGTCGCCGGAGTCCAGACAACGCCGCTTTTTCTCCTTTTCCGAACCGGCGGTCGAGTTCGTTCGTTCACTGTGCGATTCCTCGAATCCGCACAAGCAATTGACGCTTCTGGTGACGCGTCGCCCAGGTGTTTCAGAAAGTATTTTGGCAGCGGGCAGTTACATTCGACGCGACGACAAGACGGCGGAAGTGGCGATAGCCGTCGAGGACACACTGCAGGGTAAGGGAATCGGCAGTCATCTCCTGGAACGGCTGGCACTGCTGGCAGCTCGAGGCGGGTTCACCCGTTTCTGGGCAATAACGCAGATGGACAATCGGGGCATGATCGATGTATTCCGGCACTCCGGCTTTCCGATTGAAGAGAAACTCGAGAGCGGCTTTCTGGAACTCGATTTTTCGGTCAGTCCGACGAAGTCCAGCGTCGAACTTTCCGAGATGCGCGATCGGGTCTTCACCGCTGCCTCTCTGCGTTATTTCTTCAAGCCAGGATCCGTAGCCGTGGTGGGCGCTTCCCGTGAGCCCTCGAGCATCGGTTATCGCATCCTGCAGGCTCTGGTGATGAATCGATTCCAGGGGCCGGTCTATCCGGTGAATCCCAAAGCGCGAGTGGTCGGCTCCATGCCGGCATACGCGTCGGTTGCGCTTCTGCCCGAACCTGTCGATCTTGCCATCATCGCCGTGCCGCGCGATGCCGTGTTGAAAGTAGTCGATGAGTGCGCCGGGCGAGGTGTGAAGGCGATCGTGGTCATCACAGCCGGTTTTGCGGAAGCTGACGAGACCGGCCGGCTTCTCCAGAAGCAATTGCTCGAAAAAGTCCGCGGTTACGGTATGCGAATGATCGGGCCGAATTGCATGGGCCTGCTGAACGCGAGCCCTGATGTACAGTTGAACGCCTCGTTCTCTCCGATTTTTCCGCCACCGGGCCGGATTGCGATGTCATCTCAAAGTGGAGCCCTGGGCCTCGCTATCCTGGAGCTGGCGACGAATCGCAAATTAGGCATTTCGACCTTCGTCAGCGTCGGCAATAAAGCGGATGTGTCGGGTAACGACCTGCTTCAGTACTGGGAGGTCGACAACGAAACGGATGTGATTCTGCTTTATCTTGAGTCGTTCGGCAATCCACGGCGGTTTGCACGGATTGCGCGCCGGGTCAGCCGTTCCAAACCGATCATCGCCGTCAAGGCGGGGCGCACACTGGCTGGCAAACGTGCCGCAGGATCCCATACAGCCGCGCTGGCTGCCAACGACGTGGCCGTTGACGCTTTATTCCAGCAGACCGGTGTCATTCGCGCAGAGACGCTGGATGAGATGTTCGATCTGGCGGCTGCGTTGCAGAGCCAGCCGCTGCCGCTTGGCCGGCGGGTTGGAATCGTCACCAATGCCGGCGGCCCCGGCATCCTGTGTACCGATGCATGTGAAGCCGGCGGTTTGATTGTTCCCGAACTCTCGGACGTAACGAAAAACGAGCTGAGGCGATTCTTGCCGGCTTCAGCAAGCGTTTCGAATCCGGTCGATATGATTGCGTCCGCCGGAGCGGAAAGCTACCGGAAGACGATCGAGACCGTCCTTTCGTCGCAGGATGTCGACGCTCTTATCGTCATTTATATACCGGTCGACCGGAACGACTCGGAGGCGGTTGCAAATGCAATTCGCGATGGAGTCGTTAACGGCCGCTTGGTCGCAGGTCCTGGCAAGCCGGTTCTCGCATGTTTGATGTCCAGCGATGGGGCTCGCTCACTTGTTACGCCGAGTGAAACGGTCCCGTCTTACATGTTTCCGGAGGGCGCGGCGAAGGTCCTCGCCAGGACGGTCCGTTACGCAGAATGGCGGTCGAAACCCTTGGCCATGGTGCCTGGCTTCTCCGACATCGATGAGAACCGGGCAAGGGAAATCGTTGGAAGCGCGATCCGGTCTCGAGGCGCCGGATGGTTGCTTGCCGAGGAATGCCGCGCACTGTTTGCCGCCTTTCAGATACCGCAGGCTGCCGGCGGTGTCGCGCGAACGGCCGGGCAGGCTCTGGACATCGCCCGTTCAATTGGCTTCCCGGTGGCAGCCAAACTTGCGTCGCAACTGGTGCTTCACAAATCTGACGTCGGTGCGGTCCGGTTGAATATCGCAAACGAAGAATCGCTCAGACGGGCATTCGAGGAAATCCAGCGGCCGGAGATGGAAGGCGTTCTTGTACAAAAGATGCTGTCCGGAGGAGTTGAAGTCATGATCGGAGTGACTGAAGACCCGCTGTTCGGGCCGCTTATCGCGTTTGGGCTTGGCGGGATCTACGTCGAAATACTGGCGGACGTCCGCTTTCGAGTAACTCCGCTGACCGATCGAGACGCACAGGAAATGGTACGGGAGATTCGGGGATATCGGCTTCTTGAAGGATATCGCGGTCATGCTCCTGCAGACATACGCGCCATCGAAGAAGTTCTTCTCCGGATCTCCCGCCTGGTCGAAGATATCCCGGAAATCCGCGAACTCGATCTCAATCCGCTCTTCGCACTCCCGCCCGGCCAGGGCTGCGTTGCGGTGGATGCCAGAATCCGCGTGTCGCCGGTTTAACTGTCATTTCGAAGCCGGTTTCTCCATGGCCTTCATCATGTCCATGTGTTGCCGCACCAGGCGACGGAGCTCTGCCACGTCACCTGTCTTTGTAGTGAATGATATATTGACGCCATTGGGCGTGTCCTCCACGGCGACCTCAACGCCCGGAATGTTCATAGGCGAGTTGCCCATCATGGATCCGTTCATCATCATTCCATGCATCGTGGGCATCGTCGGCGGCTTTGTATCCTGACGCGCTGCAGCGAAGACTGCGGTTGCGACGATGAGTAGTATTGCGGTGATTAGTACGCGTTTCATACGATCCTCCGCTCCGGCTCCTGCACTCGAGTCTCCATAACTGTGTCATAGGCGCGATTTATGTCCTGCGTATTTCGTTGACTGAAGAAAAACGCGCGGTCATAGACCGCGCCCACAACTCCGCATTGTCAGAAGGACACAAAGTGAGATCTTACCCCGTTGCTCAGTGGACATATCGTCCATGGTGGTTGGCGTGCAAGTGGTCGATGGGAGAGTCTTATGAGAGTGCTAATTGCTTATGACGGTTCTACGTTCTCCGAAGCAGCCATTTCCGACTTGTCACGTGCAGGGCTGCCCAACGACACCGAAGCCCGGATTTTTCGAGTGGCCGAACGGAACAGCGACCCGATTTCCGAGTCTGTAGTCGAAGACGCATGCATCCGCTTGCAGGCGGAGTTTCGTTCCTGGAACGTTCAGATGGAAACCGCTACCGGCAATGCGGCTGAGATGATTTTGAGACGGGCTAAGCAGTGGCCGGCAGATTTGATCGTGATGGGAACTCACGGCCGTTCTGGTCTGAAGCGCCTGGTTCTTGGCAGCGTGTCGACAGCAGTTACACGCGGTGCGGAATGTTCGGTTCGAATTGCGCGGTCCCTGGAATACCGAGGCCAGACAGAAATCCGTCTCCTGCTTGCACACGACGGATCCCCCGAAGCGGACGCAATGGTGGATGAAGTGTGCAGGCGTTCGTGGCCCAAGGGGACCGAAGCTCGAGTGATCAGCGTTATCCGGGCATTGGTTGCGACACGCGCCGATCAGATGGCCGGCATTGCTGGCTCCGTCCACGATATCAATGTGGAGGAGCGCCACTGGATGGAATTGCTTGGCAGCGAAGCAGATCGAAAATTCGCACGGGCAGGACTCGTCACATCGAGCCGTGTAGAGGAAGGTGATCCGATAACGGCCTTAATCAACGAAGCACGCAGCTGGAATTGCGACACAGTCTTCATGGGGGCCAGAAGACATGGCGCAGTCGACCGCGTGCTTGTCGGTAGCGTTTCGGCGTCAGTCATTGCCCGTGCGCCATGCACTGTCGAGATTGTGCGGCCTCTCAGGTCGTAGTCCAATGACTCTCATAACGCGAGGGACCGCGCCAGAAAGTTTCCCTGGAAGGTGACCCATTGCAATTCATAGTTCACGTCTCGTAGCCAAACGTTCCACGTTGAGGTACGTACCGTGCTCATTTGATAAATGGAGAAGTCCGGAAAGGAGGACTCATGCATCTCAACAAGATTCTCGTACCGGTCGACTTTTCGCCGCCGTCCACGCTGGCCGTAAACCACGGCGCAGCTCTGGCGCGGAAGTTCAGGGCGAAATTATCCCTGCTGCACGTGGTCGAGTCGCCTACGGCGCTGCTCTACACGTTTCCGACAGAGGCCGAAAAAGCCGAAAGGCAGCGCCGGGAGCAAGCTGAAAAAATGCTTCCGATACTGGTCAGCCCTGAAGATCGGAATGATCTGGACATGCGGTTCCTGGTCAAAGCCGGTGACGTGGAAGAAACAATTGAAAATGCAGTTCATGAAGAAAACGCGGACGTTGTGGTTATGGGCACACATGGCCGGACGCTCTTCGGCCGATTGCTGATAGGTTCGGTGACTCAGGGACTGCTGCGAAAGCTAGGTGTTCCCGTCCTGACGGTGTGCCGGGTGTCACGTCCGCTGGAGTTCAAGCGAATCCTGTTTGGGACGGACCTGGAGGCAGGCTCGGATAAAGCCTTCCATTTCGCGTTGGAGTTGGCGAAGTCGACAGAGGCGACGCTTGTCGTGGCCCACACCATCGACAAGAGACCGGTTGTGACATATGAAACGCCCGAAGTCAAAGCGGTTTTCGACGGGGACCAGAGGCAGGCTCTCAAAGATACCCGTGACCGCCTGGCAGAGTTTGAAGCCGAGGGAACTCGACAAAACGTCAACATCGAGTGTGTTCTTGCTGAAGGCGATGCTCCAGAAGCGCTTGTTCGCATTGCGGACGAGGCGGTTGTCGATTTTATGATTCTGGCAATCCGGAAGAAGGGCGCAGTTGCACGAACACTGCTGGGCTCGACGGCCGAACCGGTGATCCGTAATGCCCATGTCCCTGTATTGTCGGTTCCGGTCGACGCGGAAATGATTGTTGTTGCCCAAGACTATCCATTGGCCGTCGTGCCGGATGGGTTGTAACGCGGGTGAACCAGTCCCCGCCTGAGTCAGGCGGGGCGGTCTGTTCAAAGGTACGGAGCGCGCTGCGCGCGAACTTTGAAGATACCGCCCCGACCCCTCGTTTCGCGAGGGCATCCCCGCCTACCTCAGGCGGGGAGTACGAGACACCGGAACCGCTGCATGCGTCTCTTGGAGAACTGTGGTCTATGACCGCGAGGATGGCTTTCCGCGAATCCTTTCATCCGTGGTCAGGCTGCACCGGTCATTTCGGCGTGAACTCTCGCGCCCTCTACGGCCGTTTCTTTCCGGAAGGCGCCTGTCGCGCCGATCAGCATGCCGAAGAGCAAGCCACCAAAAGCTGAACAACAAAGCAGGAGCAGTCCCTCAAAAAATGACATCCGATCAAAACCAATCGTGCTGAGTGTTGCCATACCAAAACCAAATCCGATGATTGAGCCTACCCCGCTTCCCCGGAGAGCGCTGCGTAGTTCCTTCGACATGAAATCCTCCTTAACAATTCCGAAGGTTAGATAGCATCCGCCTTTCCAACGCAAATCCACTGATTTTGCTGGAGCCAAACGCTGCTCGCGACGGCTTCTATTGAATTTTTGTCACGAGCGTGCAGTTTTCACGGATTTGGCGTGACAACTCGTCGATATAAACGGCTGAAACCACCAGATCCATGTCTTTAAGAATTTGCAAACCTAGTTCATGATCGTCGCACCTTTTGGAGCGCAAAAGCTCCGTCGCCACCGGTAAGGCGTCCTGGCTGAGAATAGCGACCGCGAGTTTGCGTTTAGAAGCGTCCGTAGATGCCAGCATCTTCGCAATTGCCGGAAGAGTTGCCTGGCCAAACTGGGCGACGGCTCCAGCGACACGCATCCTCTGTTCGGCGTCCATTGCAACGAGCTCGATAAATAATTCGTCGCTGTCTGGGCTGTGTTTGACGGGTGGAATCACGCGCTTCGTCAGCCCCCAGTCTAAAAGAGCCCTCGTTGAAGGGGCTGCGGACTCGCCCATCCACCCCAACGTTCCGATTGCTTCCGTGCGCACGGCGACATCGTACAGCTTTGCCGCCACGGTATCTTCGGAATCGCGATCAATATCAATTGCGGCAAACGGTGCTTCAACCAGTCGCGCCAGATCGGGCACTGCGACCCAGGCATCGGGCCCGAGGCTGTGAATCGCATCAAACGCGGCCGATAATTGCTCGTCATCTCGATCGCGAATCACCTTCAGCCAGAATGTCAAAGGTTTGCCCTGATACGTGCGTTCTTGAAACAACCGATCGCGATCGTCGCCGGCCCTTTCAGCAGCGGCTTGTGCTGAAACGAAGAACATTAGTGTTGCCAGGGCGGTTGTCAGAATCAATCGAATTGAAGTCATGGTGCACACTCCCGTACGGCCTGGAGCAAGCTCTCTGCCGTAGGGAAAGGGTCGATAATAAGCCACGGATTGAACGGATTTAGCGGATTCAATCCGTTAAATCCGTTCAATCCGTGGCTTATTCTTCACTGCAGCGATGCCATTCCGACAATTGCTTTAACGCAGCTCTACTCGTTTTTGCCATTTGTGCAAATGCCGTTCGCGTGTGATCACTCACCGTATGCACTGAAACCCCGGCCAGCACTGGAGTTGCGACTGAATAGCGGGAACGGTGCAGCGCATGCACATAAGCGGGCGAGGCCAGCGAAGCTGGCATTCGAGGAGGGGGGCTCCATGGTAGCTTTCAAAAAAATTCTCTTTCCGACAGATTTCTCGCCAAACGCCGACCGCGCGCTGGCCCACGCCATCCAATTAGCGGATCTCGATGGCGGCGAAGTGATCGTTCAGCATGTCGTCAGCAACTATTTCGAGAAGCACCCGCATTGGGCGACTTTGTTCGATCTGCATGAGATGCAAAAGTACATGACGGGTTACGTTGATGCTCATATGAAGAATGTTCTGCCCAAAGACCCGGGCGCTGTACGCATCCGTACAGAGATTTCAAAAGGTAAGGCGGCTGAAGAGATCGCCGCACTTGCCGAACGCGAGCTTGTCGACCTCGTCGTCATGGGTTCGGCGAAGGGTGTGGTGACCAACAAGGTGATTCGCATGACGAACCGTCCTGTTCTGGCGGTGTCCGCCACCCACCCGAATCCGGACGAGGCCGGCTTGCATAAAGTGACGAAGATCCTCGTCGCGACCGATTTTTCGACGCACTCCAAACGCGTCATCGAATATGCGTTTGATCTGAAGCGAATCTTCGACGCCACGATCTACATGCTTTATGTCATCGAGACAACGCATGCGATCGAGTGGGCGATCCGCCAGAGCCACTATGTCCATGCCTTGGACAAGATGCGCGAATGGGCCGGTAATCAGCTGATCAATCTCACTCCCGACGAATACATCAGCGATCCGGCAGTCATCCGTCTCGTCGAGCAGGGCTCTCCAGGCGAGACGATTGCTGACGTGGCCTACGAGGTCGGAGCCGATCTGACGATCCTCGGGACCCACGAATATGGCGTGGTTCACCAGCATCTGATCGGCTCGACCACGGACAAATTGTTAAGCAAGACATCAACTCCGATTCTGACGGTGAAACTCTAATGGGCAGCATCCTGATCGCAGACGACGATAAGACATGCCGGGACTCGATCCAGAAAGTTCTCGAGCGGGAAGGCCACACGGTCCGGACGGCCGATAGCGTGGACCGGGCGCTCGAGGCACTCGGGGCGAGCCACTTCGATCTGGTCGTCTGCGATTACAGGATGCCCGATAAGACCGGAGTCGATCTGCTGATTGAATTGAGACGCCTGCATTCCGTAGTGCCGGTCCTGATGATGTCGGCGTTTGCCGATGCGGTCGTTGAAGCGGCAGTGAGGCGTCTTGGCGGACTCGACATTCTCAAAAAACCCATTCGCCGGCAGGAACTCGTAGCACGGACCGCGGAGGTCGTTGGAGGGTAGTCATGAACGGAGTGAATGCAAGCCCGACAGGGCGCAGCGATAAACAGATGAACGGATCAGATGCAATCATCTTCAGAGAATTACCAGCAACCTTTCCCGAGAAGGACAAATACCAGAAGCCGTCTGTGATCGGTTCTGTGATCTTCCACGGCTTGTTGATCATCACAGTCATTCTCGTTCCTTTGCTTTTGCCGCAGAGCATTCCTGAGCGCGAATTGTTAGTAACGCTCGTGTCACCGATCGGACCGCCCCCTCCCCCTCCTCCGCCGCCTGTGGAGGTGCCTGCGGTCGTTGCTGCACCACGTCAGCCGGTGGAAATCCCGGTCCGGCCGGTGACACCCGAGGCGTTGCTCGCACCAACAGCAATTCCTCGCGAAATCGCAAAGATTGTCGAAGAACCCCTCGCGGCTCCTCTCGGCGTCGTTGGAGGTGTTCCCGGAGGAATTCCTGGAGGTGTGCTGGGAGGCGTCCTCGGAGGCGTTTTGGCCTCGAATCCCGTCGCAACCGCTCCACCGGCATTCGTGCCGCCACCGCCACCCCCGCCCCCTCCCAAGGCGGCTGCTCCGGCGGAGCCGGTTCGCGTCGGAGGCAACGTGAAGGAACCGCGGCCGGTCAAGATGGTGCCTCCAGTCTATCCGCCGCTTGCGTCGAGAGCTCGGGTCAGCGGCACCGTGCTGCTCGAAGCGACATTGACGGCGCAGGGAACGGTCGAGGAGATCAAGGTGCTTTCCGGACATCCGCTTCTGGTCGAAGCGGCGATCCAATGCGTCAAACAATGGCAATACGAGCCGACCTATCTGAATGGCGTACCTGTTCCTGTGATTCTGACAGCCCGGGTGCATTTCGTTCAGGGCCCGATTTCGTAGGGGAATTCCGGGGTGCGTCCCCGGAATTCCGGACGGAGGTAAATCATGATTTCGAAGACGGATCTCGCTGCTGTAAACGAGTACAGGATGGCGGTGGGCCGGGTACTGAGTGTGTACCTGGATGTGGATCAGGCTCATGCCGAAAACCTCAACCGGAATTTTGCAGCCGCCTTTGAGTCGAAGATCAAGGAGGCCGGAAGGACCTTCGAAGAGGAGTACGAACAACGGGACTTTGAAGCATGTGCATCCGAAGTTCGAAAGGTTCTCAAGGCATATCAGCCGCGGGGGCGCGGGCTTGTGATCTTTGCCCGATCAACCGGTTCAGTCTGGATGCGCGAGTTGAATGTGCCCGTCGTCACAGAGGTGTTCTGGGGCGCGACCGCGCACGTACAGCAATTTCTCGAGGCGCTTGATGAGTTCGAAACTTATGGTGTCGTCCTTACCGACCGGTCTTACAGCCGGATCTTTACCGTCAAACTGGGGACGATCGAAAAGCATGCCGAAATTCACGCAATGCGAGGAGTGCGCCACCTGAAGACCGCCGGCACGGATCACTTGTATTCCCAGTCACATCTGCAGCGAAAAGCCGACGAACACGCACTCTCGCATCTGAAACGAGTGGTAGAACTCCTCGACCATTTTGCGAAATCCAAGCCTTTTGACCGCCTGGTGCTTGCAGGTGCCAGCGAAGCGACAAGCGAGTTGTTCCGTCTGTTACCGAAGACGCTGCGACATAAGGTGATCGCCAGCGCTACCCTGTCGGCTAATGCTCCCGAGAGTCGCATTGTCGAAGAAGTCCTGTTTCTGGGCCGAAAGGCCGAACGGGCGCACGAACTGCAAACGGTCGAGGTGTTAGCTACCGCATCGGCAAAGGGAGAGCACGGCGTGACAACGCTTCCGGAGACTCTGGCGGCGCTGAACGACAAGCGAGTTCGCGAGTTGGTCTATGCGGAAGGCGTGCTGTTCCAGGGATGTGTGTGCCGGGAATGCGATGCTCTTTTCGCGACCGACACCATGAATTGTGACTTCTGCGGGATGCCGGCAAAGCCGGATGACGATCTCATGGAAGCCATTATTGCCAAGGCTCTCGCCGAAGGTGCAACGATCGAGCAGGTTCGTGGTGAAGCGGCAGAGAAGTTGAGGGCCGTCGGCGGAATCGGAGCGTTTTTGCGGTACTGATTAAGTGTATGCGTGGGCTTCAATGTCAAATGTCGAATGTCGAATGTGCCACAAATGCAATTCGACATTTGACATTCGACATTTAGAGCCCATCTAAAAACGATTGACCCTCTGTCATTCCTTCCCGGCCACCGTCCATCCGAAATTGCCAATACGTCAATCGTAAGTTTATTCAAGGGCCGTAAGACCTTGTGTTATCTGGCAAAACATCCTGGACCGCGCCTTGCAATAGAGCAGGCGCACAAGGAGGCCAGAGCGGTGAATTTGAAGCACGAGCAATACGACAGTATTCCAGGAACCGTTGTGTTCGATGGCCGAAAGGCAATGCGAGGTTATGCACTGAACAAGATGTGCTTTTCCTTCAACTCGGCCGAGAACCGTGAGGCATTCCGTCTGGACGAAGACGGCTATTGCGACAAATTCAACCTCACACCCGAACAACGGCGCGCGATCAAAAGCCGCGATGTACTCGAGCTGCTCGAGGTGGGGGGAAACATCTATTACCTGGCCAAGTGGGCCGGAATCTTCGGCCTGAACGTTCAACAGATAGGCGCGCAACAGCGGGGCATGACCGAAGAACAGTTCAAAGAAATGCTCGTGCGCGCGGGGGTCGACTGAAAATGGCGCAGATTGTTGGCGGAATCGCAACGTCACATATTCCTTCCATTGGCAAAGCGATCGCGCGCGGACTGTATGACGATCCGTACTGGAAGGATTTCTTTGCGGGATATCAGCCGGCTCATGAGTGGCTGGAGCGGATGAAGCCCGATGTCGCTGTGGTCATATACAACGATCACGGATTGAATTTCTTCCTGGACAAGATGCCGACATTCGCCATCGGCGCCGCACGGGAATATCGAAATGCGGACGAGGGCTGGGGACTTCCCGTCGCGGCGCCGTTCCCGGGCGATCCCGAACTGTCGTGGCACATGGTCGAATCACTGACAGCCGACGAGTTCGACATGACGACGTGTCAGGAAATGCTCGTCGACCACGCATTTACGGTGCCGATGGCGCTCCTTTGGCCTGGCAGAGACCGTCGTGCGGTGCGTACCGTTCCTGTTTCCGTCAATACCGTTCAAATTCCTCTTGCAACTCCAGCGCGTTGCTTCAAGCTCGGACAGGCAATTGGGCGCGCGCTGGAATCTTTTCCGGAGGATCAACGGGTTGTCATCATCGGAACAGGTGGTCTTTCGCACCAGCTGGACGGTACGCGGGCCGGCTTCATCAATAAAAAGTTCGACCGGATGTGCATCGACAAAATCGTCAAGGATCCGAAATTCCTCACGACCTTGTCGGTTGCGGATCTTATACGCGAATCGGGCGCGCAAGGTGTGGAGTTGCTCATGTGGCTCGTCATGCGCGGCGCGTTGCGTTGCGTCGAGGAGATCCATACCAGTTATCACGTTCCTATTTCAAATACTGCAGCTGCAGTGATGGTTCTAGAGAACACACAACGATGGAGTGAACAATGGCTCGACCGATCCTTTTCGAAAACGATTTGACCGAGTGGGCAGCGACCCATTCCGGCAGGCGCGTGCTTCGCGGCTTGATTATCGGCCTGGCTCTTTCTGTTTTGATTTCGGCCGCAGTCTGGCTCCTGTCCGTGAACGTAGATACGAAGATTTTCGGCGATACGAGCGTTGTCGCGAAGATTTGCCGGTATCTTTACGACAGCAGGGTCGGCGCCGGTATTCGGGAATCGATCTGGGTATTCCCGATCATCGAAGGCACGCATCTTCTGGGCATCGCACTTTCAGTGGGTTTGCTCTGCTGGTTCGACCTTCGCCTCCTGGGACTCGCATTGCGCGATGAACCCGTGTCGAAGGTGTGGTCCAGCGTAATGCCCGTTGCATTTGTCGGCTTCGCTTTGATGTTCGTAAGCGGAATACTTCTATTCTGGGCGGAAGCATTCACTGCGTTTCACAGTGTCCACTTCTGGCTCAAGATGTTCCTGCTTGTTCTCGCAGGTGTGAATGCGCTGAGCTTTGAATCGACGGCGCACAAGAATATGGCCGAATGGGATCTGGCGTCCGTACCTCCTTTGCGGGCGCGCATGACTGGCGCGATATCCCTGATCCTCTGGACGGCGATCATCGTGACCGGCCGTACCATGGCGTACAGCTTTTAATCGATAAGAGGACTATTTATGCATTCAATCATGCAACATCTGCTGCCGGTCTTTAAGTGGTTCGATGGCTCTGTAATGGGCCTCTGGGTCCGCGACTCCCGCTGGATCTTCCCGGCTATCGAGGCCGTGCATATCGTTGCGCTGGCTCTGTTGTTCGGCGCTCTGCTGGTGTTGAATCTTCGTCTGCTGGGTGTGATGTTGACCAGCAAGCCGGTGGCCCGGCTGGCGAGAGAGCTTGCACCGTGGATCTTCGTGAGCTTGATCATCATCCTGTCCTCGGGAGTTCTGCTCTTTGCTTCCGAAGCAATGAAGGCTTATGCCAGCGTCCCATTCCAGGTGAAAATGCTGTTTCTGTTTTCCGCGATGATTTTTCACTACACGCTTTATCGCAGACTTACCAGATCCGACGATGCCGCGATTGGTCCAGTCTGGGGCAGGCTCGCCGCGATTGCATCGATATTGTTGTGGCTGGGTGTCGGCCTGGGCGGCCGTGGAATCGGATTTCTATAAACCCTCTATCTGGGGAAGCGGATAACGCACACGAGGGCGTCGTCATCGGGCCGGGAGTTCTTATCCAGCAGGTGCTGAGCAATGGTGATCACCGGCTGTCTCAGGAGCTCCAGTTCGCCCTTGAGCGTCGTTCTGGATTTCAGGCCATCGGTGAACATGACGAGCACGGAACCGGGCTTAACCGTCACCCGCTCCACACGGATTCTTTGCTTCTGAAACTGCCCGGTTCCGAGCACAAGAGGGGTGGGAGTGAAAAAGTGCGCGTCGCGCAAATGATACAGATGGGCGTTCACGTCTCCGGCGGACACATATTCGATGCTGGCGTCAGCCCGGTTGAAGCGCGTAATGCTGATGACACAGCCGCGAGTGCGCGCGACTTCCCCATTAAGAGTGATCATCAGCTGGTTCAGGTCCAGTCCAGGTTGCTGGCTCAGGACTTCGATCGCCCGATTCGAAGCTTCTCTCGCTTCAGGGCCGTGTCCGAGACCATCACAGACGGCTGCGACGAAACCCGATATCGACTTGAGAACAACCGCATCGTCACCGCTGATCAGCTCTCCGGGATACGGTCTGCCCATGATGGCGATCTCACATGCCGGCTCCGTTGAGGGAGGCGCAAATTTCCTGGCGACGATACAAGTCCCTTCCCAAATGCGGTTGTCGAATTCCACTTCATCCGCGATCCGGCAGACGGCAGCCAGGCCAGCTCCGAGGCTGCCTTGTGTCGAGACCCTGTCTCGAATAGCCACATCCGGCTTGTCGATTCCCGGCCCCAGATCCGCCGCGATGACTTCGAGGCCCTTCAGTCCGTTGCGCTCGATGCCGGTGACGGAAAAGTAACCCTGCTTCGCGTGGGAAAGCTGATTGTGGGTGAGCTCGCTGGCGATTAATGCAACGTTCTCGATTACATCCTTGGAAAGACTCAAGCGGTCGCCGGTCTCGCGAACTTGCTGCCGGGCCAATGAAACCGAGGCTTCATCGTAAATCGGAATGGATTGCGCTGCTGAGCCCAGCCAGCGCGAGATCAGAACTCTTTTTTCCATTTGCGGACTACGATTGTTGTTCCGCGACCTACTTCGGTATCGATGTGGAACTCGTCGACCAGTCGTCTGGTTCCCGACAAACCAAGCCCCAGGGATTTTGCCGTGCTGAAACCGCCGGCGAGCGCCCGGTTCAAGTCTGCAATGCCGGGCCCCTGATCGGCAAAATTAAGTTCCAGGCCGACTCTCCTGCCATCGTGCAGAACAGCGATTCGGGCAGTCCCTTTCTGTGCGTGAACCCAGACGTTACGGCTCAGCTCCGAAGCGGCAGTCGTGAGCGCTGCGACCTCGAACTGGTCGAAGCGATGTTCTTTAGCGAGTTCTCGGACTCGCTGGCGGACGGCGACAATGTCGGCTTCTTTGTCGATCCGGATTTCCCAATATTCTGTTTCGTTAAAGCCGTTACACTGCGGCGAAAGCACTTTCACAGATCTTTACCCGGCCTCCGGAAACCGGGATCGATTCGTTTGAAGCTGCAGGCCCTCCTCTAACGATAGAGCCGTCTCGATGCCTTCCATGAAAAAGCCCATCCGGACCAGTGTCGCGGCAACAGCCGGGCGCATTCCGACAATCACCGTATTCGTGCCCATAAGCTTCGCCATTTTGCCGGTGTTGGCCAGCATGCGCGCAACGTAACTATCGACCGTTTCGAGCGCGGAGATGTCAACAATAAGTCGGCTCGCTCCGGTCTTTTCGATTTCCTCGAGTACGTCATTTTGAAATGAATCGACGACGGTGTCGTGCAAATCGATCTGGATCGTTGCCAGAAGTGTCGAGCCGATCTTCAGAATCGGAATAGGGCCGACAGGCATAAATCAGGCGCCCTCGCTTTCGGACGTATTCGTTTTAGATGAGATCTTCTTGCCAATGATGCTCAGCGCCAGTTCGATTCCCTCCGCGAGCTTCGATCGAGTGTGCATCCGCGTGATTTCCACGCCGAGCTGAACGACGGTGCGGGCGACCGATGCCGAGATTCCGGTTAAAATCGTCTGCGCTCCCAGTAACTGGACGGCCGCCGTCGTCTTCAAGATGTGGTCCGCGACTTTCGTATCCACCACCGGAACGCCGGCGATGTCGAGGATCATCACTCTGGCCTGCTGTTCGACTACCTGCACGAGCACCGTCTCCATGATCTGATGAGCCCGTTGCGTGTCCACCGTCCCGACGATCGGCAGCAAGAGAATGCGTTCGTAAACCTTGATTACCGGAGTGGACAATTCACGAATCGCCGCCTGATGCCGCGTCATTGTTTCAAGATACGCGGCGATATACGTATCGATCGCCAGCGCCATATCAAAGAAAATGATCTTCCGGATACTTTCCAGCGCCGCTGCGGCTTCCGGGGTGTTTCCCTTGAAGTGCTCGAGCAGCCGTTGATGAATGAGCGCCAGGTATCGCCGGTAAGCGCCGAGATAGAGTTTCGGAGCCATGCCGATGCGCTCATGAGTCGTCCCTACCCTCAACCGGTCACGGACATAGTTGAGATCACAGGTTCCCGAGAAAAGGCCCATGAAATAGCGTGTTCTGCATCTTCTTGACGCGAGTCAGGGTCGCCTGATCCGGGAAGAAGACAAGGGTTTCGGGTTGGCCCATAATCAATTCGTACAGGCCTTCGGTGATGTCGTGCGTCCAGCGATCGGCAAACGATTTCAATCCGGCCAGCCGCTTAAAGTCTTCGTTCTTCAGCTCAAAAAATGCCAGACGCTTTTGAAGTTCGTCATCGTCGAGCTTTAGGATTTCCATGTAATCGAGTTGCTTTGCGTGTTGCACAGGACCTCTGCCGTGGATTCGTAGTATTATGCCGATCTCTTTATTACGCGCTGCCTTACGGCGTTCGGCCACGGGAGTATAACACTTTCAAAAGTGGAGTTTTCGACACTCGTCCGGTTCAGTCAGTTAGTTTCGGATTCGCCTACTTCCGAGGGCGTGTTCTCCCTCCTGGCACGCACCGTCGTTGAACAATGTTCGGCCGCGCACGCCCTGGTGTTCGGGACGACAGGCGAGGGAGATTTTCGGGTCCTGTTTACATACGGGGGCTGTGATCCCGGTGATGTGAATGCACTCGAGTTAGATGGCGTTTGCACGGTTGCGGACCTCAGAGCCTCGATCATCAAAATGTGCGGCGATCGCGGCTACCAGATTCGCGTCATCCCTCTGATCAGCGATGCCGGTCTGTTCGGGGCCCTCGCCATTTTGTTCAACCTGGCGCATCCGCTGACGGAGAGGCAGTGGACGCTCATCGATGGTTTAACGGAACTCACGGCGATTAGCCTCAACAAGACGTACCAGCACCAGAAACTTCAAAAGGCATTCGATGACCTGCGTATTTCTCAAGAGGCTTTGGTTCGAACGGAGAAATTTCGTGCCCTCGGCCAGATGTCTGCCGGTATAGCGCACGATTTGAAGAACCTTCTCAATCCGCTGCTGCTATATACCGATGTGATTCGTGACGCCGCCCGGAACCCGGAAGAAGTTCTCGATGTTGCCGATCGCATTGAGCGAATCTTGAACCGGGGCTTACAAACCGTTGAACGACTCCGCGACTTCAGCCGCCAGTCGCCAGAAGAAACGGAGGCTGTGCCGACGGATCTCAGTGCAATGGCGCAGGAAGCGATCGAGATCAGCAAACCGCGGCTCGCAGGCCTCGAGGTTGTTGTCGAGTTGGCCAGTCCAACATTGGTGCTGATTCGTCCCGCCGATTGCGTTACCGCCGTTGTAAATCTCCTTTTGAATTCTGCGGACGCCCTGGCCGCGAAGGGCAGAATCCGCATTTCGACCGGCGCATCCGAAGGAGGAGCCTGGATCGAAGTTGCAGACAATGGTCCAGGCATTTCTGCTGAGATCAAAAGCAAAGTGCTGGAACCGTTCTTTACAACGAAAGGCGAAGCCGGCACAGGGCTCGGCCTGTCCATGGTCTATGCATTCACCCAACGCCACGGGGGCCGGCTGGAAATTGAATCCGACCTCGGCCATGGCGTCCGAGCCAGGATGTGGTTTCCAGCAGGCTTGTAGGCGCGGTCTATGACCGCAGCTGTCCAAAATAGTAGCGGTGAGCACAGTCCCCGCCTAAGTTAGGCGGGGATGCCCTTCGCGAAGCGAGGGCTGGGGCGGTCTGTTCAAAATCCCGCGAAGCGGCTCCTTATGAATTTCCGCGTAGCGCACCGAATGAAATAACGAGCGCTTCGCGGGAATCTATAAGGTCGCTACGCGTCTTTGAACAGACCGCCCCGCCTTCGCTGCGCGAAGGCACCCCGCCTAACTTAGGCGGGGACTGACAGCCAAACCAGGTTTACATCGCATCCACTACATTCAAATCTTTACGGTCGGCACTTTGCGGCTCCCGTCCATTCTGTCTTTGGACAGCTCTAGTCTGTGCCCGCGCCTGCAGTGCAGGCCAGACTGTCGTATTGTCGAAAGAAAATGGTGCACAACAGTCCGAATAAGCCGATTCGACAATCTCCCGCGGCGCCACCATTCCAAACGTGGTGAGTTCGTGCTGGTAACTCCTGGCCAGTCTCTGTTTTTTCGCATTCTCGCTCTAAGGTGAGTCCGGCATCTCAACTGCCAGTACATAACGGAGGCTCGGATACGTTATGGCGCTCAAGATTGCGATTCTGATTTCATTGTTGGTCCTTCTATTGCTTTTCGCTGCGCCTGCGATTTCGGCTCTAATGTCGTGAACATCTCCGCACAGACGACTTTATTGCTCGAACGAATCGAGGCGTACAGCTTCCCGGGTGGCGCGCTTGCAGCTCATGGCATTCGCTCGATCAAAACGATTCAGCGAGGAGAAATTCGTTCCAGCGCAGACGCTCGCTGGGTCTCGTTCGCGGCCGAGGAATGCGTTAACGCGACCGGGACCGGTTTCTGCTGGGATGCAAAGCTGGGAACCGGCCTCAAGGTGGTTCATGTGATCGACGCATACGAAAATGGGCATGGCCGGCTCGTTGTTAAGAAAGGTCCATTCAAGCTCAAAGAACTCACAGGTCCCGAGCTTGATCGAGGCGAGTTGCAACGCTACCTTGCCTATCTGAGCTATTGTCCGGCCATGATCGAGAATAACTCCTCGCTGCAGTTTGCAGCCGTCGGGCCGCACACGCTCCGCGTCTCTGAGAAGTCAGACCAGACAGGAGCATCGGTTGATGTCGAAGTCGATAACAATGGGTGCATCGTACTGACGCGTATCCGTTCGGCCAATGACCGTGGGTTCGAGAATCGCCATGACCCCATGGTCGGCAACGACAAACGACTTCCAGAAATTTGAAGGGTTGCGCATCCCGTACTCGATGGAGGCAGCCTGGGCACCCCCCGAGGGCGCGTTTACCTATGTGCGGATTGCGTTGAGATCCGTCACGATAGTCCGATGAACGGTCTACTACTTCTTAAGGCTTCTTAAGAATGAAACGATGTCCTCGGCCGCCTTCGCATCAAGGTCCTTAAGACCTTTCATTTTGCCTGTGCCTTCGAGAATTGTGTTCTTTAGATCTGCATCGCTCTTGGCCTGGACCTCTTTCGAACTGAGAGGTTTCATGTCCACTTTCAACATTTTGGCGATGGTATCTTTTCCTTCACCGGCGGTGCCATGGCAGCCGGCGCATTTCTTTCCATATAAATCCTTACCGGCTGCCGCGTCAGACGAAAATAGCGGCGTCACGTACAGACCGAGGACCACCGTTAGAACCACCGAAACGAGAGTTTTCATCGAATCGCTCCTTTCCTACGCTGCGTTGCAGAGGCACGTAGGATGCCGACCTGGTCTCACGTAAATTATTGACAATATTCGAAGGGAGTCTGGCTGATCCGGCTAACTGCGCGACTTGAGACGACAGTCTGTCGCGTGGGGCATTTGCGCGTGAAGCGAAAATGACAAAAAGGCAGGCCTGCCGCGCGGCTTCTTTTTGTTTTCGACGATTTGACCAAATTATGAGTCGCAAAGTTTGTCGCGAAACTGTGAGATGTGGCTTTTATGTCAGACTGACATGCTGAAGGGACACGCTCGATAGGGCCGTGAGCAAGGATGCGGCGGACGTGAGACGGGAAACGTCGGCCGTGAGATCTTATTAATCGGTACTATCGTCTTTGAACAGACCGCCCCGCCTTCGCTGCGCGAAGGCATCCCGCCTAGCTTAGGCGGGGAATAGCTGAGCTCAGGTTGTCCTCGAATCCACGTCTCCATACGTTACCGTAATTACGAAAAGCAGTACTTAGGATGACTGACGATTTACGACCCAGCCGGCAGAATTTAGTCATCCCGCCTCGCGCACCCTCCGCTGGCGCATTCGGAGTGGTTCGCCAGATCCATTGTGTTCGGTTGCCGAAATGGTTGCTCGAGGCGAAGGGAGAGTTCTATGACGCAATCCGGTACCCACTATTTGAAGACCCTCGGTTCAGGGTACCCGAAAAACATCGAGGAACTCATCGCTCGAGCGACGGAGTTTAACGCACTCAGGGCTGACGGCGCCGGCCCCAACCCAAATCGGTGGATGATGATAAAGCGGGAGTCCGGATCAGGTGGTCTCGACGATTATCGATACACGTCGGTACGCGATGACGCGCTTCCGATGGTCCGGACGATCATCGCAGGCATCCTCACTTCACAGAAACTTGGCGCGACTGTGTATCCGACACTGCCAAAGCGTACTCCGCTAATAACAGCGCCTCCGGAGCCACCGGGAGGCGGAGCCGGAAGTCCGGTGAACCTCGCTAACTTGACAGGCTTTCCTGACCTCATCGTGCCCGTTGGGTTCACAGGAGACGAACTTCCAGTGGCGCTGTCATTCCTTGGTCCGGCGTTCAGTGAACCCAAGCTGCTTACGATCGGCTACAGCTTTGAGCAGGCGACACACGCACGTCGTCTTCCTGTAAATACTCCACGACTACAAGGCGAGGCTATCCGAATCCGCTAAGGCTTAGCTGCAAGGCATGGTCTACATTTCGCTGAACGGGTATCCCGTAGACCTGGAATGAACAAGATCACAGGCTTTTGAGGTGGCACTGGGACAATTACGAGGTTTGGACCGTCCAAAACCATAAGCGGAGAGATACCAGGAGAAATACTGTATGAGATCCGTCAAATGGTTAGGTGTGATTGTTGGAAGTCTTCTTGCCCTCAACGGGGCAACCGCAACCGCGCAAGAATTGGTGGTTCGAGTTCGCCCGCCAAACGCCATTGTGGAGGAACGCGGGCGGCCTCCAGGCCCGCGACATGTTTGGGTTTCAGGATATCACCGTTGGTCCGGCCATCATTATGAATGGGTACGGGGGAGGTGGGAAGTCCCACCGCGGCACCATGCCCAGTGGGTTCGCTATCGATGGGTGCACCGGCCGCATGGTTGGGTTCTAGTCCGCGGATATTGGCGTTGAGCGGCTGCCTCTTTGGCCGTCCCAGGCACTACCGATTCCGGAAGCTAAATCCCACGATGTCGTTTAAACCTGGAGGGCTTTGCGCGCGTCCTGAGCGCGAGGAGGTAAATGAGGGGGAGGCTGCGTCTGTCCCGTCAGGTAAAGGCGGGCGGGCCCCCCTGAATGGGTCCGATCTGAAGACTTCTTTTCCCGAATCAGGAGCGAGCTCATTTGATTGGTAGAAAGCCTCCAAATGCGCTAAAAGAACACCAATGCCTTTGTCAGACACACCATGCCTGGAGACCGTTTACGAACGAGACATAAACTTTCTCCTGCTTGAAGAATTCCATTCTGAAGCCGAATTTGTCCGCTGGTTTGTCGAGTCCGTAAGTGGACGACAGCACGACAAGATCGAGTTTGTGGGCGCCTGGCATTGTATCTGCGATCCCAAAGAGGGTGAGTCCGACATTGTGGTCCTCGTGGATATTGGCACTAAATACGCATTGCTCCTGGAAAACAAAATCGATGCCGCGGCACAACCTGAACAGGGAAGCCGTTATTTCAAGCGTGGAGAACAAGGGAAAGCAGGGGGAGAATGGGAAAGTTTCAGCACGTGCCTTGTTGCCCCGTCCAAACACCTTGCGAGCGATCCCGAGGCATCCATCTATGATGCTCGCATAGCTTACGAGGACATCCGGGAGTGGATGCAACAACATCTGCCGCCCAACAAGCGGACTGAATGGAAAG
Organism: uncultured Acidobacteriota bacterium; assembly: GCA_963738025.1. Taxonomy (GTDB): domain Bacteria; phylum Acidobacteriota; class Terriglobia; order 20CM-2-55-15; family 20CM-2-55-15; genus 20CM-2-55-15. Next base: position 33,263 of record CAVTWA010000051.1, read on the forward strand.
TCAAACTGCTCACGGAAGCAATCGATCCTAATTTACGAAGCCGGGACAAAATATTTGACGAGCGAGTGACGGCATTTTTTCACGACTACGCCCGCTTTGCTGATCACGAATTCCCGGACCTTGGAATCAAGAAGATGAAACTGCCGTCGGCGAATGCTCCATGGCAAGAATTCTGTCCGCGAGGGCTGACAAGCAAATACAGCAACACGAAGACATACCATTTCTTTTATCCAGGCCCGCGCAAGCATTACGTCTGCGTAGAATTCACCGGTATGGGTGCACAAATGGCCAAAATCGTTGACCTGAACCGTGAACTCGTGCCGGATGAAGTTCAGTGGGAACTCCGGCAGAAGAAGAACGTATGGCTGAAAACATTTGTGCCATCCATATCGACGACGGATGCATTCAACGGGCAAATTAACGAAATACGCGTCATATTAGCGGCGGCATCCAAACTCTCCACGTTGGCCAGCACTATCCAACTGGACTGACACCTTCCAGCAGCACGAGCAAGGAAAGGATTCGCCCGCAACAAAAACGGCCAGCCATGAAAGGTGGTCGGCTTCATCGTGAAGTGAACACCCTTGCTTTCGTGTTTCTCGCTGAATGGCTGATCGGTCACGATCCGGAAGCCGAGCTGCTCTGTGTCGAAAGCGAGGGCGCGGTCGTGGTCAGCGGATCACAAAGCCATGCCGGTCCGGTTAAGCGAGTACGCGTTTGGGTGGTTTTTTGTTATTTCGAGACTTCGACATTGGTGACGGCCTCCTCAACCGTCGCCTTGATGATGTGCGGGCGTCAGCAACTTCTCCGGCCCCGCCTGCGCTGAAGGTTTCAAGCGAAGTTTTCCGAAACTTTCGTGCCGGGTTTCTCGTAATAGCGTTAATCTCGGGTGACGGAGGTTTGCTTTGATGTTCAGAGTTGCGCAAGTCTTCTTCCTGTTTCTCATCGCTCTGACCGGGTTGGCATACGGCCAAACGCCTGAAAAGCTTCCATCTTTTGACGCGGCAGACGTTCATTCAAGCCCGAAGAACCCGAATCCGAACGTGCAATCCCTGGGCGGGTTTGCGCGCCAGGGACGCTACCAGTTCCGGAACGCCGCCATGGTGGATCTGATCGCAAACGCTTACGGTGTCGACCCGGAGAAAGTCGTGGGTGGTCCCTTTTGGTTGGAAACGGATAGGTTCGATATCCTCGCCAAAGCTCCCACCTCCGTCACACCTGCGAACACCAGGCTGATGCTGCGTTCATTGCTGGCCGACCGATTCAAGCTGGTCATTCACAACGAAGACACGCCGATGAATGCATGGGTAATGACTACTGTAACTCCCGGAAAACCCGGGGATCAGCTTCGAGAAGCGAAGGGTGGGGGACCGTCAAACTGTAATCCACAGCCGGGAGATGGCGGGAACATCGTGCTGGTTTGCGTCAATATAACTATGCCCGTTCTGGCCCAGATCGTGCGGCAAATCGATCCCAACACATTCAATTCGGCGGTTACGGACATGACCGGACTCGAAGGCAGCTGGGATTTCCAGATCACGATAACAAATCCTGGCGCGCCCGCTGCCGCGGGCAACAATGCCAGCGCCGCTCGGGAAATATTCGAGAAGCAGCTTGGGATCAAACTGGAGCAGCAGAAACGTCCTATCTCCACGCTCGTTGTCGACAGTGTAAACCGCAAACCGACCGACAATGTTCCGGGTATCGAGAAACTGCTGCCGGTGGTCCCCGCGGAGTTCGAAGCTGCCGATCTGAAACCGTCTGCGCCGAACACTCAGATTCGCGGCGGCCTTCAGCCCGGCGGAAGGATCGATCTGCAAGGCCTGACGCTCAAACAACTGATGCTGGTGTCGCTCGGTCTCGCCGGGAATAATTTAGGGGGAGGGAACGCCGGCGACCTGCTTTCAGGACCGAAGTTTCTGGATTCCGATAAATATGATGTCGTCGCGAAGGCGCCGTCGGATGTTTCCCTGTCCGGTACGGACGTCGATGCGGAGACGCTCCTCGCCATGCTCCGGACCTTATTGATCGACCGCTTCAAAATCAAGTACCACATCGAAGATGAGCCGATTAACGTTTACGCCCTGACTTTCCAAAAGAAAGATGCAAGGCTTAAACCGGCGGATCCCAACAGCCGCTCCACCTGCAAACGTGCCGTTGCGAATAACTCGTTCGCGGTTCCTACGGCCACGCTTACATGTCAAAACACGACGCTCGCGCAGCTTGCGGATAAATTGCCCGCAATGGCGCCCGCCTATGTCGATCATCCCGCCGTCGATGCATCGGGGCTTGAAGGAGGATTCGACTTCGTGCTCTCCTGGACACCACGCGGCAACTTCGACGGTGGCCAACGCGGACAGGCCCCTGGCGGAGGAGGTGGAGGAGCGGCAGGCGCCGGAGCCGCTTCCGACCCCAATGGCGCACTGAGCCTGTTTGAAGGCGTTCAAAGGCTGGGACTGAAGCTCGAAGTTAGAAAGCAGCCATATCCCGTCCTTGTGATCGATCACATGGAAACCAAGCCTACCGAGAATTAAATGCGGGGGACAGGTCACTAAATTCCGAGGGAGCCGCCGAAGATCAGTACTCATCGCGCCCTAGGTTTTACCTTCGGAGGGTGGATGAAGCTGGGCGTAGAAGCAAGAGATCGGCAAACGTCTCGGTATCCGGACAAGCATTCCCAAAGGAGCCGACCGGCGGACGGGTCGCGTAAAGTCGCCATATGTCTACGTAACGTCAGAAGAATGCGTAAACCCTTAGGTTTTTCGGCGACCGATCCTGTTCTGGGTTGCTGCATCGCCTAAAAAGCATTCTTCGACAAAGCGGTTATAAGGCCAACTGACGGTCGGGGCACCCGCCTGGCGCCTGGGTGCGCATTTGTTTCTTCAAATTCTGCTTGGGAAAATCAAACTCTTTGCGACTCCAAAGCGTCCTGGTACCTGAACGCCAGCGAGTCCCTATTGGAGGTTGGATAAGAACGAAAAGTCGGTTAACCGTAGAAGTGCTTTCAAAGAGCGCATTCCACCTTCCGGCAACCGTCGATTTTTCGGTGAGAGGCGGGACCGGGTTTGGTACGAGTCAGGGCGGTCACAGTTATTCGAATGCCGACCAAATGAGTTTTCCATTTCTGCCAACACTAGTCATCAGTTTCTGGAGAGGTTCAAATGTTCGAACATTCTGTATGCGGGTGATTTGTCGCCGCGGGCAAGCCTTCGTGCGGTGGGCCGCTATAATTTCCATCGCGGAGCCTTTCTTAGCCTAAACTTAATGCAATCGCCGAAATTGGCGCATGAAGGAGGCAGATCAAATGGCTGAGAAACAAAAGTGCGCGCATCCAGCATGTAATTGTCCGGCCCCCCAAGGTGAAAAATACTGCAGCAACTATTGCCACGATATGCGCCAACTGACTGAGCTATCCTGCAAATGCGGGCACCCAGGCTGCGAGGAAGAGATGGCTCACGAGGGGTGAGAGAAGCGACCGGTTGCGGAGCCTGCGGTGAGTTCATACCCGAACTGCTCAGGACACACTGTTGGTTAGGAATCTGTGCGCGCCGCCGTTTGGTCCCGGCCAAACCCCGTGTTCTTGCTATCCGGCGGCCATTGACTATGCTGAGATTTAGCGTATCGTAAAAGTGGCGGTAATTAAGTCGCCTATCCATTTAATGTTCGGAAGGCCTCGTCTAATCCGTCGCCGATTGTTCTTTGATTCCTGCCGCAGAGTCCCGGAAGTTCCCTTACAAGACAGGTAAACAAAATGTCGACAAAGATGTTTGTCGGAAACCTGTCGCTTCCAAACGACAGAAAGGGATCTGAATGATGCATTTGCGACAGCACGGCCCAGTCGAAGAGGTCACTATTATCACGGACCGCGAAACAGGCCGATCCAAAAGGGTTTGGATTCGTGACAATGATGGAAGGCGCGGACAAGGCGATTGCGCAGTTAAGCGGTTCCGAATTGAGCGAATCTGTGACGTCAAATGAAGCCCGTCCCATGGTCAAGAGAGACTTCGGCGGCGGTAAAAGCACTCCACAGCTTGACACATCGTTCTAACAGGTTTCGGCCGTTCTAATCTGTCGCGGGCAAAGGACGGTCGATTTCGCGTCGGGTATGAGTTTTCGGCAGCTCTCACCCATTGGCAAATGGAAATTGTTGCCGAACGGAAGTGAGACGCGGCGCTCATGGCTTGAAAACAAAGGGAAGTGGCGTATTAGTGAATACAGGCATGGTTAAACGCAATCACAAGAAAACTCACGTACCCGAAGACGTCTCTTCCAAGAATTCGGGTTTGGAAGAACAGCTAATCGGCGGCCTTGACAACAAGTACGATGACAGCGTGCAGAAGCTCATCGATATCGGTAAGGAGAAGGGCTATCTCCTTTACGACGAAGTGAGCGATTTGTTACCGCCTGAAATAGGCGCTTCCGCTGAAGATTTGGATGAATTGTTTTCGGCATTCGGAACTGCCGGCATCGAAGTCATCGCTGCAGCCGACCAGAACTCCGCCGCAGTCCAACTTCCCGGCGAAAGGAAATTCGATACCGAAGCCGCTGAAGAAGGCATAGAACTGGATCTCACTCCAGGCGCACTAGAAAAGGCAAACGATCCCGTACGCATGTACCTGCGCGAAATGGGCACTGTTCCCTTGCTGACTCGTGACGGTGAAGTCGAAATCGCCAAGCGCATCGAGCGTGGGCAGCTCACGGTGCTAAAGGTGCTGTCTCGGTCACCCGTGATCGTGCGGGAGATCATTATACTTGGTGACCAGCTAAAGAGAGATCCAAGCATGATCAAAGACATTCTTCGGTTCAGTGATCACGAACTGACCGACGAAAAAATCGAAGAGAAGTACCAGGAAACGCTCCACCTCATCGGGCAGATCGGTGAAACACACCAGAAGATCAATCAGCTTCGAGTAAAGCTTGAAGAGATACCAAGGTCCAATAAGAGGCAATATCGCCGTGCGTGGTGGAATCTCGCCCATATGCGAATCCAATCGTCGCGACTCGTTCGATCCCTTGAACTGTCGAATTCGGAGAAGCTGCGCTTGGTGGGCTTGATGAAAGAGACTGTCGAGCAGATGCGGCCGCTGGAACACGAGCTGAACAAACTCGAACGCAAAGCCGACCATACGAAGAAGGAGTATCGGAAGGCCGTTCAAAGAGACATTCATGGTGTGAAAGCGAAGATCGCGGATATGGAAGAGGAGACAAAATCCTCCGCTCTTGAGTTGAAGCGCACTCTGCAAGCAATCATCAGCGGGCAGATTCAGGCTGAAATTGCAAAACGCGAACTCGTGGAGGCGAACCTGAGGCTCGTGGTCTCAATCGCTAAGAAATATACAAATCGGGGGTTGCAGTTCCTCGACCTGATTCAGGAAGGCAATATCGGCCTGATGAAAGGTGTGGATAAATTTGAATACCGACGTGGATATAAGTTTTCGACATATGCCACCTGGTGGATTCGCCAGGCAATAACACGCGCGATCGCTGATCAAGCCCGGACGATCCGTGTTCCCGTGCACATGTTTGAGATCATTAACAAAGTGATCCGCACCTCGCGGGCTCTTGTTCAACAACTTGGGCGTGAACCTACGAGCGAAGAGATTGCGAAGGGAATGGACATCCCGGTATCGAAGGTTCGCAAGGTTCTGAAGATCGCACAGCAACCGATCTCGCTGGAGACGCCAGTCGGCGAAGAGGAAGATTCGCATCTTGGCGATTTCATCGAAGATCGTGGTGTCGTTTCACCGGCTGATGCCGTCATCAATATCAACCTCAAAGAAATGACCGAGAAGGTTCTGAATATGCTAACTCCGCGCGAAGAACGCGTGATCAAAATGCGATTCGGCCTCGAAGACGGGACCGAACACACGCTGGAGGAAGTGGGCCAGACATTTGGGGTCACCCGCGAGCGTATCCGCCAGATTGAAGTCAAGGCACTGCGGAAGCTGCGGCAGCCAAGCCGCAGCCGCCAGCTACGAGCGTTTCTCGCCGACGTCTAGACAGACGACGAGACGTTGGTTCGATGCAAGTAATGGCGCGATATACCAACGAGAGCAAAATGAGAGCGCGTTCCTGGCGACGTTAGAATTGCGATGGTCATGAACAGTCTTCAACGTTTCCGCTCGCCTGGAATGGAATACCGAGAACTCGATCGGTGCGACTGCAAAACGGCGCGGCCGCGTGTTAACCCGTGGCCGCGATTTGCGTATTAATGGTGCATGAAGCGCTTCACATTTCTCTCGTTCACCGCTATCGCCGGTGCACTAGCGGCGATTCCCGCGTTTTCCCAGAACGCACCAACGCATGTGCTGCCGGAATCCTCCGAGGTTGCGTCCATTCAACCCAACATGACGGGCAGCGAGAGCCGACGAGCGACCAGCACTCCGGGCGGCAGGTTTACCGCCACGAACGTGAGCCTGCGATTGCTGATTTCGCGCGCGTTTGGCGTGCCCGAAGCTCAAATCGAACGAGGGCCGAACTGGCTTGACAGCGACAATTACGACATTGAGGCCCGCGCGAACACTCCTCTAGAAATGACCCCACCGGTATCGGCGCTTCCGGCTAGTCGCCATATGTCTTTAGCGTTTACGCAGGTCAGGCCACATGTGTAAATCCTTTGGCGTTTATCGCGAGTCGACGCCGGAGTCAGGCGCGCCTGACTAGGGCTGCAAAAATCGGTTGATGAAACTACCAGTACACTGCGCCGACCAGGCAATTTGCGAAGAACGATGCCAGCGATGGTTGGGCTTTGGCGGTTGTTCTGGCCGATCCGCAAAAAGAGAAATGTGTCGACGCACGACCTGTTGGGCAAAGCGCCTGGACTGCATATTGACATTCCAGGCAATCTTCAATACCGTTTGCCGGTTCCTTCTTTTGGGTGGCTCAGATGAAGATATTGCTCCTCTCAATGCCGGACTCTTTCGAGCACATGGCATCGATCGTCATACGCATGCCATGCGCTGCACTCACCTCGCTCGCCGGCAATATTGATCCGCATCATGAAATAGCCGTTGCCGATCTGATTCTCGTGCAGACCCGAGTTCGGGCCACTATCGAGGAGCTCGTTCGCCGGCTGCAACCCGATGTCGTCGGACTATCCGTGATGACATTTCAGCGCCGAACCGCCGTCCGAATCATTCATCTTCTGAAATCGCTGAAGTCCGACGTCCGCGTCGTCGTTGGCGGATACGATCCAAGTCTTGCGCCGGACGCCTACACCAGTGTTCCTGGTGTCGACTTTATCGTGCGCGGCGAAGGAGACATCACATTTCGTGAACTGCTGCGGTCTATCGAAGCGCAGTCCGGGTACGGCCACGTCACCGGCCTTTCCTATCGCGATGGCAATGGTTTCCGCCACAATCCTGCTCGCCCCGTAAGCCGTCTCGACGCCGGGAGCATCCGGCTACCCAACCGCGCCGCGAGAGTCCTTCACGGATACCGGATGCTCGGCCGGCAGATCGACATTGTCGAGACGTCACGCGGCTGCACGTTCGACTGCAGTTTCTGCTCGATCATCGAGATGCGTGGAAGGAACTTTCACGCGTACAATTTTGATCGCGTTATCCAGGATATCCGTGACGCGCGGATGCGCGGCGCACGCTGCATTTTCCTCGTAGACGACAACATCACACTCAATATTCCGCGGTTTGAGTCCCTGTGCAAGGCAATCATTGACGCCGGACTCCACAAGATCGATTACATCGTCCAGGCCATGACTTCCGCGATTGCCAATAACGGACGCACCTTAGCTCCACTGATGCGGCAAGCCGGTTTCCGATACGTCTTCCTCGGCATCGAAAACATTTTCGACAACGATCTTCAGTTCCTTCGTGCTCGTGCAAAGAATCTGGCTAAAGAGGATGGCCGAGCCGTTGGTAACGCTTCGCTTGCGGCAGTCGATTATCTGCATCGGAACGGTATGTTTGTCGTCGGCGGACTGATCGTTGGAAATCCTGACGACACAAGGGATTCGATCCAGGCCAATCTCGAGTTTGCGCGTCGACATGTGGACTGGCCATACATTCAACATCCAACTCCCTATCCGGGGACCCCGATGACGCAGGACTTCATCAAGCGCGATTTGGTCATCAATGAGCGGGTGGACGAATACGACGGCACGACCGCCGTCGTCCGCAGCGAACAGATGCAGGCAGAAGAGATCGAATTCATGCGATGGAAGGCGGAGCGATGGATGAAGGCGCGCCACCTTCCAAGTGCCTTCGCCCATGATCCCTGGTTCATCGCGCGCAATGCCTTGAAAATGCTCAGGCACACCTTTCGAGGAAGCAGCGTGAAATCAGTGTTCGGCCTGGAAAGTGACCGGGAGGTGTTCCAGCGCTATCGCGGCATTCGTGCCGCAGAGCGGACCTATCTTTAACCGCACGTTTCACCGATCGGAATTGGTCGAGGATGAGGGCGGGCAGATCAGGATTGCGGAAGCTTTTCAAGCAGTGCCCGCTACCCCTGGTGTACGAGATCACTCGGCATCGCGGCGCAAGCGGAACCGGAGCATCCAACGGCCAACAAAAGCGTCCATCTTCGGAAAACCGCATTTCCTGCGGAAAGTCGCGAAGGATTTATGAATCGTCAGAACAGGAAAAACTAAAAATTCAGCCCGTCCGGGCTGGGACGAAGCGCGCTGACCAAAGAAAAACTGCGCCTGTGTCTCGGAAGACACCCGGCGCCGCCAACCGACGGATCGGCCTGCTTACTTGATGCCGACCATGATGATCGTGAAGGAACCCGGAATCGCGCCACCGCCGCGGCCGCCGCGACCTGCCGGTGGCGTGGTCCCCGCCGGTGGTGGCGGCGCGGCCTCCGACGCCATGGCGAACAGATGGCCCGTCTTGCTGTCAAACGCGATTGTGCGAGCGCCGTTCGAAGGCCAGGTCTTCAGGTTTTGCTCGACCTCGAAACTCGTGGAGCTCTTTTCCTTGACGATCGTCATCGTGCCGTTGCCTTGCGTGCTGAACGCTTCCATTGTCGTCGGGTTGAACGTCGCGCCGTCGGAACTGCCGGCAAGCGGAAGCCTCGCGAGGATCTTCCCATCCTTCGCACTCAGGATGACAAACGTCTGCGGCGGCTTGGCGTTGGGATCTGGCGTCGGTGGCGGTCCGGCCGGTGGCTGGCCGGGTGTTCCCCGCGGCGGGGCCGCGCCGACGGCGCTGCACGCCGCGAACAGGATCTGATTCTTCGCATCGATCGCGAGCCCATTGCACCCTCCGTTGTCACCAAATGGATAAGTCTTCGTGACCTTCATCGTTTTGACGTCGATCACCGCGACGGCGCCCGGCCGCTCCTGGAGGACCTGGTAGACGGTGCCCTTGCCGTCGGCGACTGTCTGCTCCGGCGTGCCGCCGAGATCGACGTTCCCGAGTACCGTCCCCTCCTTCGCGTCAACGACCATCAGGCTCTTCGTCGGATGGCTTCCGATATAGACGCGATCGTTGGAGGTGTCGCAATAGATGCCGTCCGCGCTGAATCCCGCCGGAACTTCGATCGTCTTGATCAACTTCATGGTCTTGACGTCAAACATCGAGGGTTGGGGATGGTCGCTGGTGAAGCCGTGTCCCGTCCTGGGGCACACCGTCGTGCCGTTGCCGCCAACCCCCGGAATCACTCCCACCGGTGCCAGCGTCTCGAGATCGAAGATCGTCAGCCGCTTTTCGAAGGCGGGCACCGCCGGTCTCGTATCCGTCGCCGCCTGCGCCTGCGTCGCGCCGCGCGTGATGTACAGCCGCCTGCCGGCCGTGTCTGCGTAGATGTAGTCCGTGCCGCCCTCGCCGCCGACCTTCTCGGTCTTAAGGACCTTGTACGGCCCGTCGTTAGCGACCTGCAAGGCGAGTCCCGCGGACGTGAAGAGCGCGATCATGACAATGAAGAGCAAACCATTTTGTCGCATCTGAAGACTCCCTGAATGTTTTGGACGAACGGGGCTGATTGTAGCACGCCCGGGACCGCGAACTTGGGCGCCACTCCAGCGTATGCAGCGTGCCGGTCCACATTCGCAGAGCGCGCGTCACTGCCCCTCTGCCGGTCAAGAGCGACGTTTGCGTAAATCTTTCGACCGATCAGGGCGCGGCACACACAAAGTTGTTCGCATCTTCGATGCTGCCGGATCCCTTGTACCGCGATTGTTTCGGAAACGGACAGAGCGGCCGCGTGCGGCCAGGCCATGGCGTTGCATTGCCCGCCGTCGCGGCGATGCGGTCGGGCGCCATGGCTTTCTCGACCCAGTTCACAAGAGCTGTGAAGGCATCGAACTGATCGGTTGCGGGGCCGCCGGCGCAATGATTCATCCCAGGAACCGCGAAGAGCCTCACAAACTGATCCGCGGCGCCACTGTTCAGCCGGTTGACGTCTGTCCACCAGTTGATGGTGTCGTTCATCGAGAACGTCGGATCGCTCACACCATGAACGATGATCAGCTTGCCACCGTGATTCTTGAACGCGGAAAGGTCCGTGGAATTCGCTTTCATAAATTCGAGGGCCGGCTGTGAGTACTCGCCGGATGTGCGACTGACCTTGGCGCCGTCCCGGTCGAAGTCGATATTGAGAATGTTCGCCACCATACCGCCCCCCTCGACGGGGATCGGCGTGGGAGGCGTGGTGAAGAGTGCAGAAACGGCGCCTCCGCCGAGGCCGACAATGATTGCGGAGTTCGTCGGCGAGTCGTACGCTCCCATTTTCCAGATGCGCCAGCCCTGGTTATAGCCATCACCGGCCCTGCCGCCAATGCCACGATCCCATGGCCAATCCGAGTAGAGGACCTCACCTCGCGAATTTTTGGACGAATTGAACATCTTCTGGAGCGCATTAATCTGCACCGCCGTCAAACACGTGATCCGCTTCGGGCCTTTGCATACGATGGCCTGCAGTTTGGGAACGACCAGAGCAGAAGTGCATGCCGGATAATTATCGATGATGCCGTCTTCGAGTCCGTCTAACCGGTCGCACGCCGATAAAACCGCCTGCGAAGCGAGATCCAGATCTTCATCTGTAAAAGTCTTGTTGAGGAATGGCTGACCGAAACGATCATAGATGCCAGTCACTTTCGCGACTTCAGCGAGCGCCTGCGCGTCGCCGCTATGTGAAAATACGGCCGTGCTCGGAAGATTGAATCCAGGGTCGCAGGCGAGGATACCGTCGAAATAAGACGGAAAGCGCTGCGACATCATCATCGCTTCCCGTCCGCCTTCGGAACATCCGACGTAGTACGAGCGCTGCGGCGGCCGGCCGTAATAGAGCTGAATCAGGGCCTTCGCAGTCTGGGCTACCTGATCGTAGGAGTTGTAGCCGAAATCGATTCTCGCCTGCGGGTCAAAACCAAACGTGGCAGTGCCGTTGCGCTCCGGATCATTATTCACTCGATTGTCGTGCCCTGAATCCTGAGACACCACAGCATAACCAAGGGCGAGCGCATTACCGCGCTGTTGTCCCTGCAGGTTTCCAATCGCATTCCCAAGGTTGCCGTTCGCCCCGCCTCCACCTTCGAAAAAGAAATTTCCATTCCACGCGGCCGGCAAGCGCAAATGAAAGTTGATCGCATACTTCTGCCCATTGGTGCCCGTTCGCTCATTGATTCTGCCGAGCACCTCACAGTGCTCCGGCAAAGCGGCCACATTCCCTTGCGCGGGCCGTGCAGCATTCGCCATGGCCGATATCAAAACAGTTTTGGAATTTGGCAGTCGAGAGCTCTGGATTTTCAGGACGTCGCCGCATGAATTTGAGTTCTGCGAGCAGGCAATCCCCACAAAAAGAACAATGCAGGACAGGGCCGCTAGAATTTTCATGCGGTAAAGCTACACACGATTGGCACTGAGATGCAACAAAACAGCTGGCGATGCCGCGACTGAATTCTGCAAAGCCGCTGTTCAACAGTTCGTCTCGCGCAGAGGCGGTTTGGCGGCGGTTTCCTTGAGCTGCTCTTGGGTCAAGCCAGTTCAGCCGCTCGAGCTGATTGCCGTTGTGGCCAGCCTTGCACGCAAAACTGGAATTGCAAAAGATAGACGCTAAGGTTTTGCTGAGTTTACCTGGAAGTTTGGCCAGTGTCGGTTTCGGAAATTCGCGGCGTGTGAGCATTTCGCGATTGCCCACGTTTTCCACACTCGCAGATCCAACTGTCGGTGTATAGCTCAGCCATACCTTCACATGTTGTCGGAGTCGACATATGGTCTTTATGGTCCTGACTGCGTTGTTTATTTCGTTATTCACCCAGCCGCCGCAACAATCTGACACCAGTATCGTCGAGGGCTTCGTCCGCACAGCGGGGACGAGTCTTCCCATTCCCGGCGCCGAGGTGAATGTTTTCGAGGCTTCCTCGAATGGCCGGATTCAAACCATTACCGATGCGGACGGGCATTTCCGTCTTGCCGTGCAGCCCGGTCAATACCGGGTGATCGCTACGAAACAGGGATTCTCATCTCCGGCGTTTCGGCCGATAGAGCCCGCGCCCGCTTCAATAGTGACCGCCTTTGCCGGACAGCGTGCCTCGATGGATTTTCAACTCGTTCCGGAGGGGACAGTGACGGGCCGGGTTTTCGATCCTGAAGGCCGGCCGATGGAAGGGATTTCGGTAACGCTGTCGCGCCTGGGCTGGACGGGAACCGGACAGCGAAAATGGTTTCACGTTGCACGGCGATTCTGCCGGACCGATGGAAGTCGTGGTGAGTGGCCTCGGAGGACGCATTACCGGCGTCGTGCGTTCGCCGCAAAATGAGATAGTGCCGAGCGGGCGAGTGGTTCTGATCCCGGAGCCCGCACAGCGCGATCGCAGCGACCTGTATAAAGTCGCATCGCTCGACCAGTACGGCCGGTTCAACATGCAAGGCATCACTCCAGGACGGTACAAGGTCTTCGCCTGGGATGACGTGCCCACAGGCGCGTATTTCGATTCTGAATTTCTCCGGCCTTATGAGGACCAGGCGAAAGCCGTGACGGTGGAGAAGAACGACTACATTCAGGCGCAGATCACCTTGACCCAGCGGGTCCAGAAGGTCGGCGAATTGTCCGCACGATAAGAATTCGCGAATCCGTTCGTGATTTCGCGAGCTATTTCGCGACCAGTCGTCGAGAGTTCGTAGCTATTTCAGTGAGTTAGCACTTGGCACACGGGCTGCATTGCAGAGGCTTGCTTAACGCAAATTCGAAGAGGAGTCCCCATGAGCCAATTTGTTCGCGATATCAACGAAGCCGCTCTCGAAGATGAATTGCTGCAGTCTGAACAGCCCGTTCTTGTCGATTTCTGGGCGCCGTGGTGCGGCCCCTGCCGCGCTATGTCGCCGGCAGTAGAAGCCGTTGCCGAAAGACTTGCGGGCGGCGCCAAGGTATATAAGATTAACGTGGACGAGAACCCATCGGTCTCTCCCCGCTTCAATCTGCGAGGAATTCCGACGCTGATCGTTTTCAAGGACGGCAAGGAAGCGAAACGCCTGGTTGGCCTTTCCAGCAGGGAACAAATCGAAGCTCTGGTCACATCGTGAAGGACGAGGAGCTGAACTCCCTTTTTGTCCAGGGCGTAACTGTGGCGGAACCTGCTTCCGTCTTCAGCCGCAGAGCGGACGGAAGATCCTAGCCACGGCCGGAAGGCCGTGGCTATCGTAACAACGCTGGACGAGCCGCGTAGCGGCGAAAGACTCTTCCGCCGCTACCGCGGCTCGTTGGGGTGCTGCGAATAAGCTGACCACGGCCTTACGGCCGTGGGGCTACGATCTTTCGCCGGTCCGCGGCTAAACGGCAAGGGCCTTTCGTATCTTCGCCAGATGATGCCAGCTGTGCCGCAGCGCGTGATCCTCAATCACGAATTGCGCCGTGACCGGCGCGCCGAAGCTCAGCGAGAAGGGCGCGGCGCGGTCGAGTTCTTCGTCTATCAATCCGCGCACCACCGCTGCGGCCTCCTGGCTGTTCCGTCGCAGCAGTTCGAGCGTGGCGGCCTTCGTCACGCCTGTGTTCTCCTGTGCGTGTCCGGCGTTCAAGTCGGAGACGACCTCCCAGGTCACTTCCGTAACCGCCTTGCCTCCGGCAATGGCCCGCGCTAAATCAATCTCGACAGGATAGACGCTGGCGACATGGTGCACGACAACGCCGACCGTACGTTTGTCGGTTTCCGACACCGGCGTATTCCACTCTTTGTCGGTCAATCCCTCAGCAAATGCCGCCAGCCCGCGGGCGCCTTCCTCGATCCGATCCGCCAGTGCTGCCGCGCGGAGGCTGATGAAATTTCTGGTAGTCTGTGTTTCTCTTGTCATCGTATTCATCCCGATTCTCCCTATTAGTTATTGGTGTCCCGTTCAATATACGAAAGCAGGATGTTGAATACTTGATCGGGCGGCCGGTATTCTTAGCCCGAACGCCCAATGAGTCGCGAGGCCATTTCGAATGGGCGTTTTGTCGGAAGTTGTTCAGGCTCGTGGGAGCCTTTTTCTTCAACGCGGAATTTTCCGCGCCATGGTGTCTCAGTTCACACGGTCTACAGCCCTGACCGGTCGATCCTCTGACTCGGTGAGGGTGTCTCGCAGTCCCCGCCTGACTCAAGCGGGGACTGGTCACACCGTTCACCAAACCAGGTTTACACGGCATCCGCTACAGCCAAACGGCTCCCCTCCATTCTGTCTTGGACAACTCTGGTTTATGACCGGGCCTGCAGTGGATTGTCTATCCGCGGGTGGATGATGGCGAGGCTTCTATAAACTTCTGCGGGTCGAGGCATTGAATCGATTCGATTCGCACATGGTCTGCCTTTGTTCCCAGAATATCCGTGGGGAGGGCGCGGTATTCCAGCCGGTCCCACGTCACGCTCTGGATCGGACCTTCCCCGAAGACCTTATGAAAGGTCCCCGGAGGCAGAGGGCTCACGTAGGTTGCAAATGTGTGGTTCGGCTCGAACGGCTGAATATCGCCTTGCCAGACATGTTGATCTCCATCGTCCAGAGTCAACTCGATGCCGCTGGGCCGGAAGGTGAGCGTGTTTTTACCGTATTCGGCCCGCAGCTGGAGCCGGACGAGTCCGCAGGTCGTTGGCGCAGTCAGCTTCAGTAAAGCGCGATCTGCCAGTTCGTGCGACGCTGCGAACGCAAGCGGTTCCCGCGCCGGATTGCGAAGCTGCTCGCGCTCATGCAGCAAATAGTGTCCATCTGTGTGATCTTGGCCATGCCCCAGCTCAAAGCGTTCATAAAGATATTCGAAAACGTCCGGCCTTCGCGTGATCGGTTGGACGTCCTCGGCAGGCGAGGCGAGCTCCCTGATCCGGACCATAGACTACCGCGAGGCTTCGCGGCGGTTGCCGGGTCAGAGCTTGATGATAATATTTCTCCAGTGCGTCCGAAGAGGCCGCGTAGTTTTCGAGCACCGGCGCAAACGATGCATGACGCATACCGGCCGCAATCTGGCTATCCGACGGGAACGATAACACCGGAATATTTCCGAAGTCTGCTGCTTCAGCTATCAGCCAGCCGGGGACCTGGCTGGTTTTGACCGGTCCGTTATAAAGAGTCCGGAGGGCCGTTCGTGCCTGCAGACGTCCGCTGGCAATTTGAACCAGGTCTTCCGCTGCGGCGGCATTCAATAAAGGCCAGGCGAAAAGCAGCGCGCCGACGGCGGCCACCCATACGAAGCCTGCATGTCTGGAGTTCCACACCCTGGTTGCCAGAAGCGCCAGAAGCAAAGCCATAGGAGTGAACGCGACCATGATATGCGGAACATCGCTTTTGACCGATGCCGTGTTGAGCCAGATCAAGCTTAAAAGAAGGAATGCAGCGAACAGGGACGCATCCAGAGGATCGGATCCGCTGACCATGAACATGACGGAAGCGCCAATGACATACAGCGTGACCAGACCCAGGGCCACCGTGTGTCCGGTAGAAAGCTGCCATACCATCCCGGCGTTGTTATGCAGCGCGCGGATAATCTCCAGCGCGTAGTTCTGGTAGTCGAATGCCATTCCGTAATTCGACGATGTCCATTTGAAAAATGCGACAAGCTCCAGATTTGCGGCGGCGATCGTCGCCACGATCACTTCGATTGCAAGCAGCACGTCGGTGTTTCGAGTGAAAATCGAACCGGCGATCACCGCCCCGATGACGACGATCGCGGCATAGATGCCGAGTTCAAAAGTGACCAGCTGTGCATAAAAACAGGCAAACCCGGTGAGGGTGGACCACATCATCAACTGGCGCGTCGTTTCCGCCGCGATGATGCGATATGCAAGAGCGACCGTTGCCATCAGCATTGCGGTTCGGAAATCGAGAACGTCGAAGAAAAGATTGAGGCAAAAACAGAAGAGATAGACGACGGCACAATCCTTCCATGTCAGCCGATCGCAAAGCAGCAGCGTGACAGCGAGCAGGATTGCGCTGGCGCCGCAGAAGAAGAAGGTAATCATGCCGTAGGCGCGAAGCGGCGAGTCGGTCTTTGCTACCGACATGGCGGTAAATGCGAGCATTTGCGTTCCCGGGCCGAATACCGATTGAAAGTCTCGGCCGCTGATCTGGCGCTGTTCCGCCGATCCGGCAAGTCCGATCAGCGATGAGCCATCGAGCGAGACGCTGTCGTGCGCCGTGTTGTTGATGCGGACAACCGCTACAATCAGCCAGCACGTCGTGAAGGCCAGGATGACACCGACCTTTATAGCCAAAGGACCTAACCGTACGCGGCTCAGCAGGCCTCGAATATCGGGCTTGTTAGCGGTCAGTGTGCTGGTCGCCGGCAGGCGAAATTGCATAATGCTCCTCCGGAAAGATACAAAGGTGGCGCAAGGTAGCGGCACGACGCATACCAAAGGACGCATCGCCGGCGCGGATTTGTCCCTGAAATTGCAAATCCAGATAATGCCGGGGTTTAGGTTGCCTGAAAGCCTGACGCGATAGCACCGGCGGTGAGATTCTGGACTGTTTTGACTACGAAGTTTTTGCCGGGCTACCTACTTGGTTGCCGAGCGGCGAAGTCTGGTATCGTATCGGCATATGAATCCCGCTCGCCGTTTCACTTTTTCCGCTTGCGTGATGCTGGCTTTGTTGTCGTGCCAGAGTGCTCCGCCAGCCCCGCCGGCGCCGGCAGCCACAGCCCCAAAATCGGAGGCGGCTGTTCCCAGCGTTGCGCCCCTCATTGCGGCAACGATGACCGGCGAATTCGCGGATGCATTCCGGAATTCACCAGGCTGCCGCGACGTTCATCGTTGGACGAAGGGCGAAGAAGGGAAGGCCGATTTCCAGGTGAATCTCGCGTTTGCCAAGGCCGACACGCCCGAGATGGAGGAAGAGTGGCTCTGGACCGTCTTCGATGTCCGCCACGGCGCCCATGACTTCCGCGGTTCCGGCACGACCGACAGTCCCGCAGACGCCGTCCGCGACATGTGCAAAAACGTCCTCGACAATTTCAATTCCCGGAATTGAATTGCAGGCGGTCTATGACCGCGCCTACAGCCGGGACCTGAGTTGTCCTATTCCTGCGTAAAATACAAGTGGTGAATTTTCAAAAATGAAACTGACACTGCTTGAAACGAATCAAATTGTAGGGAATGGTGGAATGGGGGGCGGTCCTGTCTCTGGTTATGAAGTGATCGGACTCCCCGCCGGACATGGCGCCACGATCGCCTATTTCAGTGATGCCTGGCGTTTCATCCGTTGGAACCATGAGTGGCACGGCAACTGGACTGGACGCTATGACAGCGCTCAGTCCGCTCTGGACGCTCTGCGCGAGGATCTTCTCGCAACCGTTTAAGCACGCGCGATCAAAAGCCGCGTCTGCACCCACCCCCAATACGCCGCATGAGATAATCCGGGCGGGAGATCGCGCACATGCACCCCTGGCACGATAGCTACATTGACGACACTCAGATCGACACGGCCTTTCCGGTTATCATCGAAATACCGAAGGGCAGCAAGAACAAGTACGAACTCGATAAAGAAACCGGACTCCTCCGGCTCGATCGCGTGCTGTACAGCGCGGTTTATTACCCCGCCGATTACGGCTTCATTCCCCGGACCTACTGTGGCGATGGCGATCCATTGGATGTGCTGGTGCTTTCTCAGGAGCCGGTATATCCATTGACCATTGTCGAAGCGCGCGCCATCGGCGTTATGCGCATGCGCGACGAGAAGGGAACTGACGACAAAATCGTCGCCGTCAGCGTCCATGATCCCGCCTTCGCGGATTACACCCACAAGGATCAACTTCCTGCCCATGTCCTCCGCCAGGTGCGCCGCTTCTTCGAAGACTATAAAGTCCTGGAACAGAAGAAGGTCATCATCGACGAAATGCTCGGCCCTCCGGATGCGGTCGCAATTATCCGCGAAGCCCTGGAGCTCTATCGTAAGCTCCGCCGCGGCGAAGTTCAGTAGCGCGCATAATTGGTGTATGTCCAATAAAGCCAAACGCGATTCTCCTTTAGTCAAATCCGTGCTCGCGCTGGATGAGTACCTCGCGGAACTGGATCGAATCGGCACCAGGATCAATTCGACCAACATGACAGCCGACTTCGACATCGAATACATCGAAAAGCTCATGGTCCGGTTTGCGGAGTGCGGACAAGGCGTTTCCGAGGAAGTGGTCAAGTTGTCCGCGCAGCTCCAGGAAGCGCAGACACGGGCACAGACAGTGGCGCAGGGAGTTTCGAGCCAGGCCGAGCTTTTGAACAAACGCCGAAATGAGCAGAACGAAAAGCTGGAGCAGTTCCGGCTTCTAGGCGACAAGGTTCGCGAGTTGAACGAGGAAATCCGGACTGACGAGGGACGCGCCAGGCTGGCCGCCGACATCCCGGGTTTTCAGGCGCGCCTGGGGGCTCTGATCGAAGAGCTGCAGAGTCTGCGGAAGTCCGCCAAAGATTCGCGCATGCGCGCTCTGGAGAAAAATGCCGAATCGCTCGTGCAAACTCTGGAGGCCGCCCGCCAGAAGCTGAATAAGCCACGAATTTAACGATTTCAACGAATTCAATTCGTTAAATTCGTGGCTTATCTGTTTTTGCCCTTACCGGTACAACCACACCCTCAGTAACGAGAGCAGCTGATCGGTGTTCACCGGCTTCGCGATGTAATCGGACGCCCCGGCCTCGAGACACTTCTCCCGGTCGCCCTTCATCGCCTTTGCAGTAAGGGCAAGTATCGGCAAGGTCCTGAACCGCGGATCATTCCGGATTTCGCGCATGGTTTCATAGCCATCCATCTCCGGCATCATGATGTCCATCAGCACGACGCTGAGATCCGGCATGGTCTCCACCATTTCGATGGCCTGCCGGCCGTTGGTCGCGCTTACGACCTCCATTTCGTGATTCTCCAGCACGGTCGTCAGCGCGAAGATGTTCCGGACATCGTCGTCCACGACCAGCACCCTGCGATGACGCAGAACCTCATTCGAACCGTGCAGCCTTTCGATCATGTCCCGCTTGGTCTGCGGCAACTCGGCGACGACGCGGTGCAGGAACAACGCGGTTTCGTCGAACAACCGTTCCGGCGACTGCACATCCTTGAGGACGATGCTCTTCGCGACAACCTTCAACCTCGCCTCTTCCGCCGCCGTCAGTTCCTTCCCGGTGAACACCACGATCGGCAGATCGCGCAGGCTGCGATCGCCCTGCATGGTTTCCAGCAGTTCGAACCCCGTCATATCCGGCAGCCGCAGATCGACGACGCAGCAATCGAAGGGAGATTCTTTCAACATCTGCAGCGCGTCGGCGCCGGTGCCGGCGGCGCTGATCTGAACGTCGTCGTGGGCGAGCAATGCGACGATACTCTCGCGCTCGATGTCGTTATCTTCAACGACAAGAAGCCGTCTCGTATGCGGGGCGACGTAGGTCTTGATGCGATCGAAAGCATGTTCGAGATCCTCCGTCGTGGCCGGTTTCACCAGATACGAAAACGCTCCATGCGAGAGTCCGTGCTGGCGCTCCTCTTCGATCGACAGCATCTGAACCGGGATATGCCGGGTTGCCGGATCCAGCTTAAGATTGTTGAGGACCGTCCAGCCGAGCATATCCGGCAGGAAGACGTCCAGCGTGATGGCCGTCGGTTGATATTGTCTGGCCAGGCTCAGCGCCGTCTGGCCGCGATGCGCGATGATTCCCTTGAATCCTTTGTCGCGGGCCATTCCGAGCAGGATGCGCGAGTAATGAGGATCGTCGTCGACGATGAGCAGGGCACTGTCTCCTTCGACAATGTCATTGCGATCGTCAGGCACCACCTCATCCGATTTGGCGATCACGGGCAGCGCAGGCTGCGGCGCCATCGCGTTGTATGTGTTCGTCGCCGGGGCCGTGACTGCGCGCGCCGGTCCGGTGTAGACCAGCGGCAGATAGAGCGTGAACGTGCTGCCTTGCGCCGGCGCGCTGGACAGCTTGATTTCGCCGCCGAGCAGCGTGGCCAGTTCACGGCTGATTGCGAGACCCAGCCCGGTTCCGCCGTATTTGCGGCTGGTGCCAGCATCGGCCTGCTGGAAGGCTTCGAATATGAGCTTCTGCTTTTCGGGAGGGATACCGATTCCGGTATCGCTGACCGCAATGGCAATCGCGCTCAGGCCGACGCGAAGCACCGGATGATCCATCGACCATCCTTCGGCAACGCGGCGCACCGTCATTGCGACATGCCCCTGCGCCGTAAATTTGAAAGCGTTCGACAGCAGGTTTTTCAAGATCTGCTGCAACCGCTTCGAATCGGTCGTGAAGGTCGAAGGCAGCGATGCGTCGATATCGACACGGAACGCCAGGTTCTTCGATTCCGCCACGTGATGGAACGTCCGCTCGACGCTTTCCCGCAACGACAGGAACGTGATCTCCTCGGGCTCGACCGTCACCGTGCCCGATTCGATTTTCGACAGATCGAGAATGTCGTTGATGAGCGTTAGCAGGTCCGTACCCGCGGAGTGAATGTTCTTGGCATAATCCACCTGCTTCAAAGTGAGATTGCCGGCCGGATTCTCCACCAGTTGCTGGCCGAGAATCAGGATCGAGTTCAACGGCGTCCGCAACTCGTGCGACATGTTTGCCAGGAACTCGGACTTGTACTTGGAGGTGAGAGCGAGTTCCGCCGCCTTCTCTTCGAGAGCGCGACGGGCCTGCTCCACTTCTTTGTTCTTGCGTTCGACTTCCTCGTTCTGTTCGGCGAGCTGTTTCGCCTTGGACGCGAGTTCTTCGTTAGTCTGTTGCAGCTGCGTTTGCCGCGTCTGGAGCTGAAGCGTGAGCTGCTGCGACTGTTCGAGAAGGTTTTCCGTTCTCATTGTCGCTTCGATCGTGTTTAGCACGACGCCGAGCGACTGGGTGAGCTGCTCGAGGAAGCTCACGTGTGTGTCCGTGAATGGCGAGAGCGACGCCAGTTCGATCACCGCCTTCGTCTCATCCTCGAAGAGCACGGGAAAGACGACGACGTTTTTCGGCGAAGCATCGCCCAGGCTCGACTGCACCCGCATATAAGTTTCGGGAACGTCGGCCAACAGGATGCTCTTCTTTTCCAGCGCGCACTGACCCACCAGCCCCTGACCGAGTTCGATCCTCTTCGGCTGGCTCGGATGCTGAGCATAACCGGCGAGAAGAACGAGAGCCGGCCTCTCCTCCGTCTCGCTTGTTTCCGGATGCTCCATCTGGTAGACCGTGCCTTGCTGCGCCTGAACGAGAGGAGCAAGTTCCGACAGCAACATCCTGCCGACGGTGACCAGGTTGCGTTGTCCCTGCAACATGCCGGTGAACTTGGCAAGATTGGTTTTGAGCCAGTCCTGCTCCTGGTTCCGCTCCGTCGTTCCGCGGAGGTTGTCGATCATCGTATTGATGTTGTCTTTCAGTTCGGCGACTTCGCCGCGGGCTTCCACCTGAATCGATCGGGTCAGATCGCCCTTGGTCACGGCCGTCGCGACTTCCGCGATGGCGCGGACCTGGTTGGTGAGATTGGCGGCGAGAAGGTTGACGTTTGCCGTTAAGTCTTTCCAGGTTCCGGCCGCGCCCGGCACATTCGCCTGGCCGCCAAGCCGTCCTTCGACGCCGACCTCACGAGCAACGTTGGTAACCTGCTCGGCAAATGTGGCCAGCGTGTCGGTCATGTTGTTGATGGTTTCGGCGAGCGCCGCGACTTCGCCTTTCGCTTCGACAGTGAGTTTCTGGCGCAGATTGCCGTCGGCGACGGCCGTCACGACTTTCACGATGCCGCGCACCTGATCGGTCAGGTTGGCGGCCATCACGTTGACCGAGTCGGTGAGATCTTTCCAGGTTCCGGCAACACCGGGGACGTCGGCCTGACCGCCGAGTTTTCCATCGGTTCCGACTTCGCGCGCCACGCGGGTCACTTCCGAAGCGAACGACCGCAGTTGATCGACCATCGTATTGATGGTCGCCTTCAATTCCAGAATTTCGCCTTTCACGTCGACCGTGATTTTGCGCGACAGATCGCCGCGGGCCACAGCCGTCGTTACCTCGGCAATGTTTCGAACCTGATCGGTGAGGTTCGCGCCCATCGCATTGACCGAATCGGTGAGGTCCTTCCATGCTCCGGTGACGCCGGGCACCACGGCCTGGACGCCGAGCCGGCCTTCGGTTCCGACTTCGCGAGCGACGCGCGTCACTTCCGAAGCGAAGGAGCGCAACTGCTCCACCATCGTGTTGATAGCTTCCTTGAGCTGGAGAATTTCGCCGCGCACGTCCACGGTGATCTTTCTCGAGAGGTCCCCATTGGCCACCGCAATCGTCACTTCGGCAATGTTGCGGACCTGGCCGGTGAGGTTCGATGCCATGGAGTTCACGTTGTCGGTAAGATCTTTCCATGTTCCGGCAACGTCCGGCACCATGGCCTGTCCGCCGAGCTTGCCTTCGGTTCCCACTTCGCGGGCGACGCGGCTGACTTCCGATGCAAACGAATTCAACTGGTCCACCATCGTATTGATGGTGTTTTTCAGGGCGAGAATTTCACCTTTCACGTCGACCGTGATCTTTCTCGACAGGTCGCCGCGGGCGATCGCGGTTGCGACGTCCGCAATATTGCGGACCTGGCCGGTGAGGTTCGACGCCATCGAGTTGACGTTGTCGGTGAGATCTTTCCAGGTTCCGGCGACGCCGGGCACCACGGCCTGGCCGCCAAGGCGGCCTTCGGTTCCGACTTCGCGGGCGACGCGCGTGACTTCGGAAGCGAAGCCGTTGAGCTGATCCACCATGGTATTGATGGTGTTCTTCAATTCCTGAATTTCACCGCGGACGTCCACCGTGATCTTGCGCGACAGGTCGCCGTTGGCGATCGCCGTCGCCACGTCCGCAATGTTGCGGACCTGGCCGGTGAGGTTCGACGCCATCGAGTTGACGTTGTCGGTCAGGTCTTTCCACGTTCCTCCGACGTCCGGCACCACAGCCTGACCGCCGAGTTTCCCTTCCGTACCGACTTCGCGGGCGACGCGGCTGACTTCCGATGCAAACGAATTGAGCTGGTCCACCATTGTATTAATGGTGTTTTTCAACCCGAGGATTTCGCCTTTGACATCGACCGTAATCTTTCTGGACAGGTCGCCGCGGGCGATGGCCGTGGCCACGTCGGCGATGTTGCGGACCTGGCCGGTGAGGTTGGAAGCCATCGAGTTGACGTTGTCCGTGAGGTCCTTCCAGGTTCCGGCAACGTCCGGCACCATGGCCTGCCCGCCAAGCTTTCCTTCGGTTCCGACTTCGCGAGCCACGCGGGTTACTTCGGAAGCGAAGGCGTTGAGCTGATCGACCATCGTGTTGATGGTGTTCTTGAGTTCGAGGATTTCGCCTTTCACGTCGACCGTGATTTTCCGCGATAGATCGCCTCTGGCGACGGCGGTCGTCACTTCGGCAATGTTGCGAACCTGGTCGGTGAGGTTCTGCGCCATCGAATTCACGTTATCGGTCAGGTTCTTCCAGGTTCCGGCGACGCCCGGCACCACGGCCTGTCCGCCGAGCTTTCCTTCGGTTCCGACTTCGCGAGCCACACGGCTGACTTCGGATGCGAAGGCGTTGAGCTGATCGACCATCGTGTTGATGGTGTTCTTGAGTTCGAGAATCTCACCCTTCACGTCCACCGTGATCTTGCGCGACAGATCGCCCTTGGCGACGGCCGTCGTGACCTCGGCGATATTCCGGACCTGCGCGGTGAGGTTGGCTCCCATCGCATTGACCGAGTCGGTCAACTCTTTCCAGGTTCCGGCGACGTCCGCCACTTCGGCGCGGCCGCCGAGTTTGCCTTCGGTACCGACTTCGCGGGCCACACGGAAAACTTCGGAAGCGAATGCGTTCAACTGATCGACCATGGTGTTGATGGTGTTCTTGAGTTCGAGAATTTCACCTTTAACGTCGACGGTGATTTTGCGCGACAGGTCGCCGCGGGCCACGGCCGTGGTGACGCCGGCGATATTGCGGACTTGAGCCGTAAGGTTGCCGGCCATGGCATTGACCGAATCGGTGAGATCTTTCCAGGTTCCGGCGACGCCGGGCACTACGGCCTGTCCGCCGAGCTTGCCTTCGGTTCCGACTTCACGCGCGACGCGCGTCACTTCGGCCGCGAACGAACGAAGCTGGTCCACCATGGTGTTGATGGCTTCTTTGAGCTGGAGAATTTCACCGCGGACGTCCACCGTGATTTTCTTGGATAAGTCGCCATTGGCCACGGCGATGGTGACTTCGGCAATGTTGCGGACCTGCGCCGTGAGGTTGCCGGCCATCTGGTTGACCGACTCGGTCAAGATCCTTCCAGACGCCCGACACGCCTTTAACCTCGGCCTGACCGCCGAGTTTGCCTTCGGTACCGACCTCGCGAGCGACGCGCGTCACTTCAGAGGTGAAGACCGACAACTGGTCGATCATCTTGTTGACGAGTTTTGCGGATTTCAGGAACTCGCCTTCGAGCGGGCGTCCTTCGACTTCGAGCGACATGGATTGACCGAGGTCGCCTTTCGCCACGGCGCCGATGGCGCGGGTCACTTCCGTTGTCGGCCACACCAGGTCGTCGATCAGCGTATTGATGGCCGACACTTCGTCGGCCCAGCCACCCCGGCCTTCGAGCACGTTCATGCGCTGCTTGAGCTTGCCCTCTTTTCCGACAAGCTTGGAAACGCGAACCGTTTCCCGGGCGCGGCGGTCGCTGAAGGTGACGATGTCATTGAACGCATCGGCGATTTTGCCTTCCACGCCCACCAGGTTGGCGGGCATGCGGACTGAGAAATCGCCGTCGCGGAATGACAGAATGGCCATCAGCAAATTGTCGGAAAAGAACGCGACGCCGTCACCGTTGACCCGCGAGCGAGGGGCTGCCGCTACGGCAGTTCCTTGCTGCTGTGCGGGAGGTCTGGGGCTCTTCTGGCTCATACAATTGCTCCTGTTATAAATCGAAGCGCTGCTTTGAAAGATCGCTGTCTGTTGTCTGTTGACTGTTGTCCGTTGATTAATGCACTTGTTCCGCTGTCCAGATGATCAATCGTTCAAGCCAGCCGGCTATTCAGACAGCGCCCTCGCCCTGAGTCCATCTGTCATCGGATAACAGTCAACGGACGGCTAATATTTAAAACATTTCAAATTAGGGGACGGTCACATACCGCGGCTATAATGCCCTCGCGATTCGTCGATCTTATCCAGCGCGTTGACGATGCTCAGCGGATCGACTGGCTTCACCAGGTGAATATCGAAGCCGGCCTCCGCCGATTCCCGTTTGTTGTCGTCATTCCCCCAGCCGGTGACCGCAATCAAAACCGTCCGTTTGCCCCAGGCCTCCTGACGGATGCGGCGCGCTGCTTCCAGCCCGTCCAGGGCCGGCATTCCGATGTCGAGAACGATGGCGTCGGGCAGGAACTGCTGGGCTTTTTCCAGCGCTTCCAGACCGTCCAGCGCCGTTTCCACTTCGTGACCGAGCATTTGAAGCATGAGCTGGAAGCTTTCCACGACGTCGGGATTGTCATCGGCGATCAGAATCCGGCGCTTCCGCTGTTCTTGTGGCGATGCATTCCGGGGAGGCGGGCTCGGCTGCTCGCGGGTGACGGGTTGCAGCGGAAGGCACACCACGAATTCGCTTCCTTTGCCCAGGCCGTCGCTGCGCGCTTCGATGGCTCCGCCGTGCATCTCGACAAGCCTCTTGGCGAGCGCAAGCCCGATGCCCAGCCCGCCTTCGCTTTGTCCACGCGAGCGTCCGACCTGCGTAAACATGTCGAACACTTTCGAAAGCATCGGCTTTGCGATGCCGATTCCGTTGTCGCGGACGCTGATCGTCACGGTGGATTCGTCGTGTCGCGCCGTCAGCCAGATCGTTCCGCCGGCTTCGGGAACCTTGCTGTACTTCGAAGCGTTGTGCAGAAGGTTCGAGAAAACCTGCGCCAGCCGTACGGTGTCGCCGTCCAGCAGGATCGTTTGAGACGGCAACTCCACGACGAGCTTCTGCTGATTCTGTTCGATCAGGGGCTGGCTGGCTTCGACGGCCGATGAAATCACCGAGGCCAGGTCCACCGTTTCTTTCCGCAATTCGAGCGTATTGCGTGTGATCCGGTTGACGTCCAGCAAATCATCGATCAACCGCGCCATGTGTTGTGTCTGCCGTTCGATGATGTCGATCGCCCAGCGCAATTCCGGTGTTTCCGGCCCTTTCATGCCGACCACATTCACCGCATAGCGAATCGGCGCCAAAGGATTACGCAGCTCGTGCGCGAGAGTTGCCAGAAATTCGTCCTTGCGCCGGTCCGACTCGAGCAACGCCTCTTCGAGCGCCTTGCGTCTGGTGAGATTTACGCTTACGCCGACAATCCGGGTCGGCTGATTGTTGGAGTCATGGACAATGCGGCCGCGATCGGCAATCCATACCATGCTGTTGTCGGGACGCACGACGCGATAGTCCGCCTCGAAATCTCCGGTAGCGATAGCCCGATGAAAGGCCGCTTCCAGCGAGGCGATATCGTCGACATGCACCGCATTCGCAATTCTGCGGTGGCTTCCAAACGACCCTGCGGGGAATCCGAAAACGATTTCGGGATCTGCCGACCAGCGCATTTTTCCGCTTGCCAGGTCCCACTCCCATGTCGCGACCTGCGCCACGGCCAAAGCCAGCCGCAGCCATTCCTCGTTGTCGCGTAATTCGCGGTTGGCCCGCGCCAGTTCCGTGGTTCTTTCCAGGACGCGGGTTTCCAGTTCGTCCTTCGCCAGCCGGAGTTGCTCCTGTGCCCGATGGCGTTCGGCAATCTCGGCGTTGAGCGCGTCAACCGTCGAGGCCAATGCACGTGTCGTCCGGAACAGATCGGCAAAGACCGCAATCTTCGAACGCAGAATGTCCGGATTGATCGGCTTGCTCATGAAATCGACGCCGCCGGCGCCGTAAGCCAGCAGGACTTCCTGCTCGTCCAGAGTGTGGGCGGTGAGGAAGAGAATCGGGACGTGCTGGCTGCGTTTGCGCTGCTTGATCAGGCGGGCCAGTTCCAGGCCGTCCGTGCCCGGCATTTTGATGTCGAGTACGATTGCGGCAAATTCGTTCTGCAGGATGGCGAATAAGGCGTGATCGGCGGTTTGGGCCTTGATGAGAGTGCAGCCGCTGGTTTCGAGGATGCTTTCGAGGGCGTCGAGGTTGCGTGGTTCATCGTCCACAAGCAGAATCTTGACTTCGTCATTCAAGCCGGCCACCACCAACCTCCGCAGGCAAACGATCGCTTCATGCAGGAATAGTTCCTTTTCAATACATCTTTGTTTCCCGATGTTTAGCGGCAAGACCAGTAAGTTTAACGCACTTTACCGGGGGAATTCCTACCGTACCCTCAAACATACAGGGAACGCTTTCCCTCAAGATCTGGAGTTGTCCTTTCAGTCTATGCCAGCCCGGGATGCGTTTGGCAAGAGGCTAGTTTGGCCGTGGTTTCTCGCCAATTCCTACCACCGTGCTTGGTTTCACCGAAAACGGGTACGGTACACAAGAGGCACAAAAGGCACAAGAAGCGATGTTGGCACTTCTTGTTTTTTTGTGCCTCTTGTGTTCCGCACCCGTTCCGGACTCAGGGCTTATCGGTTTGAAACTCAGGAAAATCCTGATAGCCGGAAACATCGTCACCCACTATTGTATGAACCAGCCTGAATCGAAATGGACCGATGAAAAACGCCAGGTTTACTTCCGCAGTCCTCGCTTTGACGATCGCTCTGCTATTCCGCATCACGCTCGTCGTGCCCGTGGTTGAAGCGCAGGACGATCTGAATGCCAGAAACCCGTCGCTGAGTCTTTCCGCGCTCAAGGGACTAAGCCTGGAACAACTCGCCAACATCGACGTCACGACGGAGTCGAAGCAGCCGGTCAAGCTTGCACACAGCCCGGCAGCCATCGACGTCTTGACCGGGGACGACATCCGCCGTTCCGGCGTGACGACAATTGTGGATGCGCTCCGTCTTGTCCCAGGAGTCGAGGTCGCAAAGATCGACGGCAATGAATGGGCCGTTGGCATCCGTGGCTTCGGCACGCGCCTGTCGCGATCCGTGCTTGTTCTTATCGACGGACGAACCGTCTACACGCCTCTATTTGCGGGAACGTACTGGGAGGTTCAGGACGCGCTGCTTCCGGACATTGATCGCATCGAAGTCATCCGCGGGCCAGGCGGCACCATCTGGGGCCCGAACGCCATCAATGGTGTCATCAACATCATCACGAAGAGTGCAAAGGATACGCAGGGCGCCATCGGTGTCGCGGAAGGCGGCAATCAAGTGCAGGGGCTGCTCGGCGCCCGCTATGGCGGATCGGTGAGTTCGAACCTCACTTACCGGGGCTACGCCAAGGCCTTTAATCGAGCTCCCGAATATCATCCCGATGGAAACAACTTCGATCGCTGGCGTTCCGCCCAGGTCGGATTCCGGTTGGACTGGACCAACGGCGCAAGCGATACGGTCACGGTTGAAGGTGATGCCTACAACATGCGTGCCGGCGAAAGCCTGGTTGCGAATACCTACGTTCCACCATTCGCCCGGATTCTGAATCAGAGGGCCCGATTTTCCGGCGGCAATATTCTGACGCGTTGGACCCGATTGTTGCGCAACGGCTCCGACGTACAGTTTCAGGCGTTCTACGACGGCACGAATCACTGGGAACCTAATTTCGCAGAAGTCCGTCATACGCTGGACTTCGATTTCATTCACCATCTGGCGGCCCTTCACCGGCAAAGCGTGGCCTGGGGCTTCGGCATGCGGCTGAGCCCCAGCGACACCTCCGAAGTGGTATCCGGACTTGTCTTCATACCCGGCGATCGCACGGACCAACTCGACAGCGCTTTCGTGCAGGATGAAATCGGCATTGTCGAAGGCCGGCTGACGCTCACTCTTGGATCAAAACTGCTGCACACCAACTTCACACGCTTCGCTGCCGAGCCGAGCGCCCGGCTGTTGTGGACTCCGACTTCCCGTCAGACCATCTGGACCGCCGCGACTCATGCCGTGCGAACACCGTCGCGCGCCGAAGCCGATATGCAGCTTCTGGGTTTCGCCGGGACTCGGAACGGACTGCCGTTATTCGGAAGATTCACCGGAAACAAGAATTTTCAGCCGGAACAGCTCAACGGCTACGAACTGGGATACCGCAACACGTTGCGGTCCAACCTCTCGCTCGATATTGCGACCTTCTACAACCATTACCACAACTTGCTCGGCCAGAATGTAACGGGCCCGATGTTCATCGAGGACAATCCGGGCCCGCCGCACCAGATCATTCCGGGCGGCTTCATCAATCTGGTGCGTGGCGGTGTCAAGGGCGGGGAAGTCGCTGCCGACTGGAAGCCTGCGAGTTCGTGGAGACTCAACGGTTCCTATTCCTACCTTCACATGAACCTGACGCAGCCCGCCGGTAGCCTGGACACTGTGACCTCGCTGGTGACGGCGGCTTCGAGTCCCCGGCATCAGGCGGTCGTCCAGTCTTATCTCGATTTACCGAAACGATTCGAACTCAATGCCGGGGTTCGCTACACCAGCGCGCTACCCGCTCAGGGTGTCCCGGCATATACAACTGCCGATGCCACCGTGGTCTGGCATTTCCGGAAAGATCTCGATTGGGCGCTTGCCGGTCAGAACCTGCTGCAGCCGCACCATCCCGAATACGCAGGTGATCCGGGGGGACCTGTCGGCATTAAGCGCAGCATTTACGCAAGGATCACGTGGGCCAGGTAAGAACCGCGAAGACATTCTTTATCGCGTGGCTGACTGCGGCCTGTTTTCTTCTGGCCGGGCATGTGCCCGTCTATGCGCAGACGCAGGCATCGGCCTCCGATGTGAAA
Organism: uncultured Acidobacteriota bacterium; assembly: GCA_963738025.1. Taxonomy (GTDB): domain Bacteria; phylum Acidobacteriota; class Terriglobia; order 20CM-2-55-15; family 20CM-2-55-15; genus 20CM-2-55-15. Next base: position 63,446 of record CAVTWA010000051.1, read on the forward strand.
GCTGCATTCCTTTACAACTTTACAAAGTTTATCGACTGGCCGCCGCAGGCTTTCGTCGGAGCCAACTCTCCGTTTTTCATCTGTGTAGCCGGCGATCCCTTCGACGGGGCGCTCGACCGGCTTGTCCAGGGTGAAGTGCTTGATGGCAGACCATTGATGGTTCGCCATATCAAAACGCGCGAGGAAGCGCGCGGCTGTCACATCGTATACGTTCCGCAGGATGAGGCCGGGCTTGACGTGGAAATGATCAATGCGGCCGGCCACGAGCCGGTTCTCACCGTCGGCGAATCCCCGGGTTTCATCAACGAGGGCGGTATGATGCGCTTTGTCAACAGCGGGGGGAGGATACGTTTTGAAATCAATCCCGACGCTGCACAACGCGCATCCCTGAAAGTGAGTTCGAGGCTGTTGCGTCTGGCCGAAATCGTGCGGCCGGCGAGGCGTTCCGGAGCGTTCGAATGATTTCGCTGCGCCGCCTGCCCATCGCAAAGAAAATTGTCGCCATCACGGTGATTACCAGCGCCGCCGCGCTCATTCTGGCCAGCGCGGCCTTGATGGCCTACGACTACGCGGCGGTGCGAAGGGAATTGACGTCCAGCACTGAAATCCTCGCTCACATCGTGGCCGACCAGGTGACGGCGGCTGTTTCCTTCGGGGATCGCGCGGCGGCGCTGGACACGTTGAATGCGCTCCATGCGGAACCAGCCATCGTTACGGCATGCGTTTACAGTGGCGATCGATTATTTGCAGAACATTCCGAAGTGCCGCTCGCGGCGTGTCCCATGACGCGGCCGGATTCGTTCGGCGACCCCGACCTACGAGTTGAGGACGCGTTAACCGCACTGTCGGGCTGGGCCGGAGGCTCAGCAAAACGCTCGAATGGATTTGAAAAATGAAAATCGATTAGTAAGTAATGATTATTTAATCATTAATGAATTCTCGTTTTTCATCCGAATTCGACCCAGGTCGCAATTGGGGCAGCCGTACCGTAAACGTCGCGCCGTGCCCCACACCCGCACTATCCACGACGACGGACCCCCCGTGCAACTCCACCAGATGACGGACCACCGCGAGACCCAATCCCAGCCCCGAATGCGGCCGCGATGTCCCCTGCTGCGCCTGCCGGAACCGGTCAAAAACAAACGGCAGGAAGGCCGGTGGAATCCCCTGCCCGTTATCCCGCACGACAATTTCAATCTCGCCCGTCCGCTGTTGCGTAACGACATCTACGCGGCCGCCATTCGGCGTGAACTTGACCGCATTCGACAGCAGATTCCAGACCACCTGCTGGAGGCGGCCCGCATCCGCCGGGATTGGCTCGATACCATCCTCGATGTCAATGTTAAGCGCAATAGACTTCGCCAGAGCCGCCGTCCGAACCGTATCCATCGCCGCGGTGACGACCTCTCCGACCGCGACCGCGTCGATTTCCAGAGCCATCTTTCCCGAGAGAATACGCGACATGTCCAGAAGGTCCTCGATCAGACGGCTCTGCAGATCCGCGTTCCGGATAATCACTTCGATAGCGTGATCCACATGCTTCCGGCCTGCCTGGCTGCCGAGGACACTTGCCCAGCCGATGATCGCATTCAACGGTGTTCGTAGTTCGTGTGACAGGACTGCGAGAAATTCATCCTTCATCCGGCTCGCTTCTTCGGCTTGCTGCCGCGCCTCTTCTTCCATGCGATGAACCCGGGCGCGCTCGCTCTCCACTTTCTTCCGTTCCGTAATGTCCCGGGCAATCTTCGAAGCCCCGACAATCCGTCCCGATCGATCTCGTACCGGCGACACCGTGATCGAAATGTCGATGATCCGGCCGTCCTTCGTCTGGCGTTGTGTTTCGTAATGATCCATACGCTTGCCGGCGCGGATCATCCCGAGAATGTCCGGTTCCTCCGCAACGCGGTCCGGCGGCATCAGCCGCGTGATCGACTGTCCAATCATCTCCTCCGCCGAATAGCCGAAAATCCGTTCTGCGCCCGGATTCCAGCTCGTCACAATGCCTTCGAGCGTCTTGCCGACGATGGCGTCGTCAGCGGATTCGATGATGGCGGCCAGCTGTGACTCCGCAAACTCCCCGCGCCTCTGATGCGTGATGTCGCGTGTGAAGCACCGCGTGTGAACGAATTCTCCGTTCTCCCACATTACGTTCGAGTTGATCAGGACGGTGCGGATCGACCCGTCCTTGCAGCGCAAGGGCGCTTCGTAGTCCTTCAGGGTTTCGTTTCGCATCAGGCGGGCCATGATGTCCGCGATAACCGAGGAATCGGCATGGAATTCCCTGATGGAGTGCCCGATGTATTCGTCTGGAGAATAACCCAGCAAGTCAAGCTCTGCGCGGTTCGCCCATATAATCCGCCCGTCCGGCCCCACCCAGTGAAGCCCTTCCACTGCATTCTCGAAAAAATCGCGAAGCTCCCGTTCCGCCCGCATAGCCCGCCGTTCGCTGGTCCGGAGCTGCTCGATGGTGCGAAGAAGCGTGTGCTCGACTTCCCTGGCCAGAAGCTGCGCGCCACTGCCGGACTGTTCGTGGCAACGGTGATGCGACGGCATGTGGTGCGTCACTTTGTAAAAGCGGTTCAGTGGATAGCCGCGAAACATTTCGAAATCGAGCGAGGCCGCCACAGCATTCCACAATTGTTCCAGAGAGAGAGCCGCTTCGATGCGGCCCGTCCGCCATAACATGTCCGCCATTTCGCCATGGAAATAAACGGGCCTGGTTCCAAAACGGCGGACCTGTTGCATCAGTTCGCCAGTCGCAGCCCTGAAGAGTGCGGGGTCGGGCAGATCGCCTTTCATGTAGGAACTCAGCGTGGATTCGGCATCGGCGAAAAGCACTTGCCCACGGGCGATGGCGGCATCGATGTCCATTGCATGCCGCTGGAAATGCGCCCGGATCGTCTCTCGGTTGGCGGGCTTCACAATGATGAGGACCGGATGACCGCCGGCGAGTCCCGGTTGCAGAAACCGGGACGCGGCGTCGTTTAAGCTTTCTGCATCGGCGTAAAATTCGACGGCGTGGTCGTGCACGTCTGGTTTGGTTTCGTGGTCGGCGTAATCGATTTCCGGGCGGGCAGGCTGACTTGTTGCCATTTTGGTTTTTCCTTAAACGAACTGACGAACGTTTCCCTCACATCACATCCTGACACCGGTTCTTCTCTTCAACTCCCACAATCACACCGCTTGCTGCTGCGGATTAAGCGACCCGGGTCCATCTCTGTCCGCCAGGATCTTCGCCATGGCCTGCGGATCCACCGGTTTGACCAGGTGCACGTCAAACCCGGACTCTTTGGACCGCCGCTTGTCCTCTTCCTGGCCCCATCCCGTCAGCGCGACCAGCAGGACGTTCTTTCCCCAGGCCTCCTGCCGGATCTGCCGCGCGGTTTCGCAGCCGTTCAGCCTCGGCATGCCCAGATCCAGAAATGCCACTTCCGGCCGAAACGTTTCCGCCAGTTCGAGCGCTTCCAGGCCATCATGGGCGGTCACCACCTCGTGTCCCGCTATCTCCAGCATGAGCGACATGCTCTCCGCGGCATCGTAATTGTCGTCCGCCACCAGGACGCGCCGCCGCGTGGCTGAGCGTGCAGCACGGTTACCCTCGCGTTTCTCCTCGACGGCAGCAGTCGCGACAATCGACTCCGGCAACCGGATCAGAAACTCGCTGCCTTTACCGGGCCCTTCGCTGCGGGCCTCCACGACACCCCCATGGATCTCGACGATCCGCCGAACCAGACTCAATCCGATGCCCAGGCCGCCCCGCGACCGTTCCGAACGGTCCACCTGTACAAACACTCCAAAGATGTGATGCAGCTCGTCACGATGGATTCCCACTCCCATGTCCCGTACCTTCAGCACAAGCTCGCGATTCTGTCGTTCGGCGCTCAGCCAGATCTGGCGGCCCGACTCGCTGTATTTGGCAGCATTATTGAGGAGGTTTGCCAGTGCCTGCGCCAGCCGCACGGGATCGGCATTGAGCCAGACGGGTTCGGACGGGAGTGAGACTTCCAGACTGTGATGCCCTGCATCAATAACCGGACGGCTGGTTTCGACGGCGCTTTTCATGACCGTCTCCACGTCTACCCACTCTCTGCGAAGATCGAGTTTATTCTGGCTGATCCGGGCGATGTCGAGCAGATCGTCGACGAGACGCACCATCTGATCCACCTGCCGCTCCACAATGGTGCGCGCTTTTTCCGCGACCGCTTCGTTGTTTGCGGCGAAGCGCATCAGTTGCAGGCCGCTGCGAATGGGCGCCAGCGGGTTCCGGAGTTCGTGCGCCAGAGTCGCAAGGAATTCGTCCTTGTGGCGATCGGCTTCTTTGAGCTGTTCCTGGATTTCGTGGCGGAACGACGCCAGTTCCAGCCGGCTCTGTACGCGGACAAGCAGCTCTCTCGCGTTGAACGGCTTGGTAAGGTAATCGTCCGCTGACGCTTCGAGTCCTGCAATGCGCGATTCGTCTCCGGCTCGAGCCGTCAGCAGGATCACCGGCACCTCGGCTGTGCGTGGCTCGGCCCGCAGCAGCCGCAGCAATCCGAGACCGTCGATGCCCGGCATCATGAGATCGGTCAGCACCAGGTCGGGCACGTTCTCCTGAGCCGCCTGCCATGCCGCCTGCCCATCGGCGACAGCAGTTACATCGTAATGTTCGCAGAGCAAGCGCTGCACGTACTCGCGCATGTCGGTATTGTCGTCCGCCAGCAGAATACGGAATCTCTTGCGGCCCACAGCCAGCCCGCGGCCGAAGCCCTGGGCCAACCCCTGTCCCAGTCCGCTTCGGCCTTCGGCGAGGGGCACTGCCGGTGCAGTCGGAGCACCCGCCGGAGTATTCGGCAGCCAGCGCAGCGCTTCTTCAACAAAGGGGGCAGCACCCAACGCCGTCGAAGCGATGGTGCGGCTCGAGTCGATGCGGTCCGCCGGCAGATGGGCGGTACCTAGCGGTATGGTGACTGTAAATATGCTTCCTTTGCCGTAAGTACTCTCGGCGGCGACCTCACCGCCGTGCAGCTTCACCAGTTCGCGAACCAGCGCGAGGCCGATCCCCGAACCTTCCTGCGTCCGTGCGCGCGCTCCTTCGACGCGCTGAAATCGGTCGAAGATTTTCGGCAGTAGTTCTCGCGGAATGCCGCTGCCGGTATCGCGCACTGTCAATTCGACGCGTTTATCGATCTGGCGCAAGGTGACTTCGATGCGTCCGTCGAGCGTGAACTTGAAGGCGTTCGACAGCAGATTGAGAACGATTTTCTCCCACATGTCGCGGTCTACGAAGACCGGCTCGGCCAGTGGCAGACAATCCACCTCCAATTGCAGGCCCGCCTTCTCGCATGCCGAACGGAAATTGCTAGCCAGTTCTGAGGTAAAAGAGCTCAAGTCGGTCGGCTCATAAGAAGCCTGCACGCGTCCGGCTTCGATACGGGAAAAGTCGAGCAGCGTATTCACGAGTTTTTGCAGCCGCAAACCATTACGATGTACGACCTGAAGCTGTTCTCTAATGTCCGGCGGCACTGCGCTCCGGCTGCCGGCCAGAATGTCTTCGACCGGACCGAGCATGAGCGTCAGAGGAGTTCGAAACTCATGGCTCACATTGGAGAAGAATGCCGTTTTGGCCCGATCCAGCTCCGCCAGCGCTTCCGACCGTTTTTTCTCCTCTTCGTACTCTCGCGCATTGGCAATCGCAGCCGCCACCTGCGACGCGACGAGGCCGAAGAAGTCGCGATAGTCCTGGTCAAACTGCAGCCTTGCGCTGACGCCGGCGACCATCAATCCCGCAAGGTCGTGTGTCTTGTTCGATGGAATCGGGACAACCACCGCCGTGTGCGGCGGATCGGACCACGGACCTGCCGGCACGGTAGCGAAGTGCGTCTGAATCTGCTCGACGACCTGGAGCGTCTCCGTCGCTCGCGCTTTGAACATCGGCCAGCCATCGATGTGCGGGGATGAAAGGTCAACGTTCAGAGGACTGATGTCCGTGCCCATCTCCACGCCTGCGGCGCCCGCCAGCCGCGCGACTCCTTCGGAGTCGATCAGATACAACAGCGCGAATGGAATTTCCCGATCGTGTGCTGCCAGCGTCTCCGCCACGGCGGCGCATGCCTGCGAGGCGTTCCGGGTGGCTTCGCCGAGCCGGGCGCCGAGATCACGAAGAATTCGGACGCGGCGTTCCGCAATGATTTTGCCGGTGATCTCATGAACCGTGGCGAGCACGCCGCCGATCCCGCTGGGAACGGTTTCATCGGGCACCGGGCTGTAGGCGATCGTGAAATGCGACTCCTCGAGGAAGCCATGACGATTGAGTTCCAGAAGGATGTCGTCGTTCCATGTTGCCGGACCACCGTGGAACGGAGTGTCTACCAGCGGTTGAAGCACATGCCAGATCTCCGACCAGCACTCGTTTCCCGGTTGTCCCAACGCTCGATGGGGATGTTTCGTGCCCGGAACAGGACTATAAGGATCGTTGTAAAACTGAACATACTGCGGTCCCCACCAGAGAAGTTGCGGGAACCGGTTCGCAAGCAGAATACGCAACGTCGTACGAAGCGCCGGCGACCAGGATTGCGGCGGACCCAGCGGCGTCTTCGCCCAGTTGAAGCTTCGAATGCGCTCGGCCATCTCGCCGCCGCCTGCGAGACAGCCCAACGGATCTCGTTCAGCTTTTTGGTTCTCCCTCATGGTCGGCACATCGTCATGCACGCCAATTGCCCACCTTGTCTGGTTATCTAAACGCGCACTGGGATTGGGTTTAGCAGAATTCTCAAACTCACCGCCACGAAGTCGGCGGGGAAAATTACCCTCCCTTGCGGGCGAAGGTCTATGACCGCCGCCGCCCTCATATAAATAATGTTGTCCGACGTGGATCCGATGAAGCGGCGAAGCGGCGACAGATTGTAGGAGCGGCGTCAGATCAATGGTTTTCGCCATCATGTTCATTCAGGCGCGGGCAAGATAGCGGTCATATCGGCGGTACAATATAGGTAGAGAAAAAGAGAGAGAATGCTTATGAGGTGAAGTTATGTTTGGAAGACTTCTCCTGTCTTTGTTATTGATTGGCCTGCCTTTATCGTACGTCACCCCCGCGCACGCGCAAATCGGCCCCCCGGGACAAGCTCGAACGGCAGTGACCATCATTATTGGTGGTCAGGAAACTCAGGGTGTGATGGTGACGGAGAACGGGGTTGTACAGAATTACACCTGCCCGTCGCCGCAACCGTATACGGCAGCGGATGGGTCCTTCACGGGATGGGCCTGCTTCGACCAGGCGAGCGGCATGTGGCTGTTGAATGCTCAGGCACCGCAGCAGTCCACAAACGTATATAGCGAGGCGCCATATGGCGAGACGCCGCCGGTTTACGACCAGCCGTCCACGGTTTACAACTACTACGGCAGCACGGGGTACGCATATCCTTACGCATATGGATATGGCTATCCCTACGGATTTGGTTATCCGTACTACCCGTTCTATGGAGGTTCGTTGTTCGCATTCGGTTTCGGCGGCGGTCACGGGCACTTCAATAATCATGGGTTTGAGCACGGTCACGCGTTCGTTGGTCCGAACGGCGGACATGCGTTTGTCGGACCGCATGGAAACGCTTTTATCGCACCACACGGTGGTGGCGGCTTCCACGGCGGAGGCGGGTTCCACGGAGGCGGCGGCTTCCACGGCGGAGGCGGGTTCCATGGAGGCGGCGGTGGGTTCCACGGCGGTGGCGGTGGGTTCGGTGGTGGCGGCCACGGCGGCGGTCACAGGTAGGGAAAAAACCACCAGACGCACAAAGGAGCACAAGAAGAACTGAGCTTTTTGTGCCTCTTGTGGTTTCTTCCGTTCGTCCGTTTGTGCCATGCTACGCACTTCAACCTTGGGAGGTTTGCGTGGCACATTCCAGAACCCGGCTTACCGCGATCGTCGCAACAATTGCAATTCTGCTCGTCATCGTTTCGCAGGCCGGCAAAGCGCAGCGCCGAGCCGCAACCCCGCCCCGGAATCCGGACGCTGACTGGCCCATGTACAACCGGGATCTCGGCGGGACCCGCTACTCCCCGTTGACGCAAATCAACACCACCAATGTTGAAAAATTAACCAAGGCCTGGTCCTTCCGTCTTCCTCCCGAAACTCCGCTGCCGGCATCGCGAACCCCGAGCGGCACGGAGGTCTTCCAAGAGGTCACGCCCATCGTCGTTAATGGCGTCATGTACATGCCCGTCGGCGGCCGCGTCGTGGCCCTCGAGCCCGAGAGCGGCAAAGAAATCTGGACGCATGAATTAAAGGAAGGCCTCGCCTCATTCCGCGGCGTGACGTACTGGCCCGGAGAAGGGACTACCCCGCCACGAATCATCTTCACCAGCCTGAAGAAACTCGTCGCGCTCAACGCGCTCACCGGCGAACCCGCCTCGGGTTTCGGCAACAATGGGGAAGTGGACATGGTCGTCGGCTACGCCGGCGTTCCCATCGTTTACAAGAACATCATCTTCGTCGGCTCGACGATCTACGGACCGGGTGAACGCCATATCGATTCTGGCGTCACTCCCGTCGGACCACCGCTGAATCCGCGCGCCTTCGATGCGCGCACCGGCGCAAAACTCTGGGAATTCAACACGGTCCCGAAGCCGGGCGAGTTCGGCAACGAAACCTGGGCCAACGGCAGCTGGAAGGATCGCACCGGTGTCAATGTCTGGGCGTTCACGCTGACGCTCGATGAGCGGCGCGGCACAGTCTTTCTCCCGGTCGGCGGACCCAATTACAACTATTACGGCGGGAACCGGCCCGGCGATAATCTCTTCGCCAACACCCTCGTCGCGATCGATGGTCCGACCGGCAAGCGCAAATGGCATTTTCAAACCGTGCATCACGAACTCTGGGATTTCGATCTGCCGCCCGCCCCGATGTTGTTCGATCTTGTGAAGGATGGACGGACGATTCCCGCTCTGGTGCAAACCGGCAAGCTCGGTTATATGTTCATTTTGAATCGCGAGACCGGAGCGCCGGTATATCCCATCGAAGAACGTCCGGTGCCGAAGGGGAATGCTCCCGGCGAGGTCTACGCTCCGACGCAGCCGATTCCGGTGAAGCCGGCTCCGATCGCGCGCGTCAGCATGTCGGCAGCAGATCTGGTGACTGCGGCGGACACGACTCCATCTCACGCCCAGGCATGCAAGGAACTGTGGGACACGGTGAAGTACTACAACGATGGACCGTATTCGCCGTGGCAATATCGGGAAGCCCCCGCTACACCTGAACGCGGCGCAGGCCGCGGCCGCGGCGGTGGACCGCCGGCGCCGCTGCCTCCAGGCACTCCTCCGCCGACGATCGTGTTTCCTGGAGCGACGGGCGGACCCAACTGGGGCGGTACGGCTCTCGACAAGCGGACGAATTATATTTTCATCGCGACCAAGGACGCTCCGGCCATCGGCTGGATCGCGAAGAACCCGCAATACAGCGAGGCGACCAAGGACACGCAGCAACCGTTCATCCGGGTCGGCGGACCAAATCTCAGCGCTCCGGCCATGGATGAAAACGGACGCAGCTATGGCAATCTGCCCTGCTTCCGGCCGCCCTGGTCGAGTCTGGTCGCGGTGAATGCGAATACCGGAGATATCGCGTGGAAGGTACCGCTGGGCATCAACACCAACATGCCGGAAGGGAAGAATAATGTCGGCAACGCCGGCTGCGGCGGCCCGATCGCCACGGCCGGCGGGCTGGTGTTCATCGGCGCGACCAGCGACAACCGCTTCCGGGCTTTTGATTCCCGCACGGGCAAAGAGCTCTGGTCCACAAAAGTGGATAACAACATCACCGCCACGCCCATGACGTACCAGGGGAAGGATGGCAAGCAATACGTCGCCGTCGTCTCCGCGTCCGGAGGCGGGAATAACCAGTCCTTACTGGTTTTCTCTCTCCCCTAAAATGACTAATGACTATTGACCATTGAGAATTGACAAAGCACCCGGGAGAAATGGTCAATTCTCAATAGTCAATAGTCAATAGTCATTCAGGACTATAACCGCTTACCCCACAATCACTTCCACTCTGTCCTCAAATGCCTTGGCCGCGTCAGGTCCCCGGCTTATAAGGTGAACGGCCCAATGGTCCGATAAGTAGCAAGGATGAACCTTAACGGTAACAACATCGACGAGCTTCTTCAGGCTCGCTCCGAGATCGACGAGGAACTCCGGCGCCACAAGAGCAAGGTCACGATCTTCTTTACGGACGTCGTCGGGTCGACGACATACTTCGATCAGTTTGGCGACACCGCCGGCCTGCTGCTGCTCCATCGCCACGACAGCCTCGTCATCCGGGCGGTTGAAGAATTCCATGGCATGGTCGTCAAAAAGATCGGCGACTCCGTCATGGCGGAGTTTCCCGACCCCGCGCTCGCCGTGCGCGCCGCCATTGCCATCCAATGCCGGCTTTGGGATCAGAACCAGAACATTGCCGAGACCGAACGTCTTCGCATCCGCACCGGCATCCACTACGGCATCGGATTCCGCCGCGGCAACGATCTCTTCGGCGATGCGATCAACCTCGCCGCCCGCATCACCAAACACAGTGGTCCCGGCCAGATCCTGATTTCGCAGGCCGTACGCGAAGCCTTGCCCGCAATCGAATTCAATTCCAGGTCTCTCGGCGGAATCAACATCGAAGGCAAAGCCGAGTGCGAAGAACTGCACGAGGTGCTTTGGACCGATGTCGCGTCGCCGCTTCCGGGGCAACCCGGGACGTTTTCCACCTTCAGCCCCGACGAGCAGACCGGGCCCCCCGATCTGCCGCGCTATGAAATACTCGCTCGTGCCGGAGTCGGCGCCACCGGTCTTCTGTTCAAAGCCCGCGACCGCGAAACCAACGAGGTCGTCGCGCTCAAGGTTCTCAAAGCCGAGATTGCCGACAAGCCGGAACTCATCGACGCCTTCAAAAACGAACTGCGGCTGGCGCGCAAAATCACCCACAAGAATGTTTGCCGCATCTACGACTTCAACCGGGCGGACGGCATTTCTTTCATCTCGATGGAATTCGTCGAGGGGGAAAGCCTGCGCCGCGTTCTTAGCCGCTTCAACGCGCTCAGCACGCGCACCGCAATCAAGATCGCGAGCCAGATCTGCGACGGCCTTCGCGAGGCCCACGCCCAGGGCATCGTGCACCGGGATCTCAAGCCGGAAAATCTCATGATCGACGGATCCGGCAACGTCAAGCTGATGGACTTCGGTCTGGCGCACCTTGTCGCCGAAGAATCGACGGCTGCCGTCGGTACTCCTTCGTATATGGCGCCGGAACAGGCTCAGGGAGCGGCCGTGGATCAGCGCTGCGATATTTACGCGCTCGGTCTGGTTCTGTTCGAAATGTTCACGGGCGCGAGCGCCTTTACCGGCGAGACGCCGATGGTCGTCGCTCTCAAGCAGATCCAAGATGCGCCGCAGAATCCGCGCGACATTGAACGAACGATTCCGGAGCACATCTCGAAAGCCATTCTGCGCTGTCTCGAGAAAGATCCTGGAAAACGCTTTTCATCGGTTGACGAACTGCAGGCCGCCATCGCCGATGAGCCCGCTCCGCCGGAGCCTCCATCGCGCCTGCGGAAGGACGCGCCATGGGCGGCGCGCGCCGCAGTTGCACTGGCAATGGTCTTTGCCGTCGTCTTCGCTGCCACCTTCATCTTAGATGGACTTGGAACACCTAAACCCGGGCTCACTGCTCCGCCGTCCGCCGCCGAGTTTTCGGCTTTTCATATGGCGGAGTCGATCAATACCGCCGCTGCGTGGAAAACGTTTCTCAGTAACTATCACAGAGGTGACCTGGTTAACGTTGCGCGCGACCGTCTCGAAAAACTGAAAGCGCAGGCCGCCGAAGTGGCCGTAAAGACCGGCGTCGCGGTCGCGGTCGCGAAGCCTGCAGATGCTCTGCCCGTGCCCAGCCGTTTAACGCGCCGAGCCCGAGTCCTAAATGGTCGGCGTTTGCCGACATGATCCAGATTCAGAGCGCCGATTTTACGATGGGCAATGACAACGGCAAAAAGGATGAAAAGCCGCAGCATCAAGTCCTCATCGATTCATTCCGTATCAGCCGGTCCGAGATCACGAATAGTCAGTATGTGGAGTTTCTCAATGACACTGGCTATCCGCGTCCGAAGGATCCTAGAAACAATCTGACGGCCTATCCGGATCTGCCCGTCGTCAACGTCAGTTACGACGATGCCGCCGCATTCTGCAAATGGGTCGGCAGCAAATTCGGCGCGCCGGTCCGGCTGCCCACCGAAGCGGAATGGGAATACGCCAGCCAGAAGCATGTCCCGCGAGCCGCGCATCCCACGGCATGGGAGTGGGTCGCCGACTTTTACTCCAAGGATTACTATTCCGTTTCGCCGCTCAAAAATCCCGCCGGCCCCGCGACAGGCACCAGGCGCGTCGTCCGCAGCGAAAGCCAGTCCCGCTCCGCCCGCGACCCCAGAGACCGCACCGACCAGCTCGGCTTCCGCATCGTCCTCGTCTCCCGCCCGTCGCACTAGGCGGGAAGTCCTGATTCGGGGACGGTTGCCTGAATTCAGACGTGTCCAAAATAAATCGGTCCCGTAGGCTGAGAGCCGCATCTGTTAAAGGTTTGGAACTGTGCTATTACGAATAGACTCAGTTTTGCATAGTCCCCTCCGAAGTTAGGAGGGGTGGCGCGAAGCGCTCCTTATTAATCGGTACTGTTCGTCTTTGAACAGACGCCCCAGCCCTCGCGTCGCGAGGGCCTCCCCGCCTGACTCAGGCAGGGAGTTGCCCGTCCCAGCAGGTCGCTGCGCGGATCAACTCCCAGCAACCCTCTATCTTGGATTTGGATTTGGGCGGCAATCGCTTTTCGAAGTGGTTAAAGGCCTCGGAGGGGGCATGGAGTACATTCGGCACGATTATGACAGTCTGACTTTCATTCCTTCAGGCGACTATGTGGTCGTTGAAGGGACTTCGCAGGGCAAAATGTCCGGTAAATCGTGGGAGGGAGGCAAGACTCCTGGCGGACGTTTCTGCAACGTTTTCAAATTTCGAGATGGCCGAATATCCAGCTTGCACGTCTATCTCGATCCCGACTATACAGGAGAGGATGAAGCACGGTTTAGATGGGGTCTGAATCGTCAGTGGTGAGAAGCGAGATCCTGGACCTGTTCCGCCCGGCCGTTCACTTCTATCTCGTAGTTCTGGCCTTCCCATCGGTTTTCGTTCACCCACAAGAACGTGAAACGCATTGAGCGGGGCTCCTGAGGCACTGGCACATCGACAAAATGGATATCGAGACTCGTCGGAGTCGAGTGTGCGTCGGTGGAATGCAGCCATTCATCCGCTGTCCAGTGCAGGAGAAACGGAGCGGCCGCTTGTATTCGAAGCGGAGTTCCGGCTTTGACTGCTGTTATCTGCCGATTGGCTTTCCATATCTCGATTGTCGAGCGCTCCCGATCGCCGCGCACGTAACGATCATAGGCCGCTTCGATCAATTCGTAGCTCTTGCCGTCGGTGGCCGAGCGACACAACTTGATGTATTCGGAATGAGCCCACAGTAGAGGAACGGCGGAACCGGTCTCCCTGCCGAAAACAAAGTGTCGCTCAGGCAGGTCCGGCGCATCCCAGATCTGCTCGGGAATGAGACCAATCCCTCCCGCAAAATTCTTGAGAGCTCGCAAATAAGGCTCGGGATCTCTGCCGGCAGCAAGCTCGTAGTGGCCGCGTTCTCCCGTCAGCAAAGGCCAGGCGCGTCCGACGCCCCAGAAGTTGTATGACTCGCCATCGTCACGCTGGCCGAACCCGTCATGATTGTACCGGCGCCAGCAGGGACCGAGCGGTGTTTCCACTTTGAGCACGGCATCCACGACACGAAGGGAGTCCTGAATTATCGGATCGTCCGGGCTACGAATTCCGTAGCGAACGAGTTCGAGAAAACCCGCATCAACGATCGTGTTTGCGGCGAATTCATACTGGTCGCCCGGCCGCCGGTTAGACAGGATCAACATTCCGCAATCGGGATCTTCGTCTACGCAACGATTGATCTGGCCCGGATTGATCCGGATGTAATGCCGGCGTATTCCGGGCACCAGAGTCCCGCGCCTCGTCACAGTCCAACGCTCGATATGCGATTCAAGGAAGTCTGCATAATCACGCACGAATTCGGCCGTGCGTGCATCGCCGCGGTCGTCGAAGAAACTCGGCACCGCAAATCAGCGCCGCAATGTGAGCAGCAAGTGTGGACGGCGAGTAGCCGCTGGCTTCCTCCCACCGGTCCTGCGCGGTAACCGGACCTTCTCGAATCAGAAAACCGCATGCACGGCTGACCATGCTGTGAGGGTCGAAGTTTCCCAGTGCTCCGAGCTTCCAAAGCCGCCAGGCAAGGATTACCGGAAATGCGACCTCATCCAACTGAATTCCGGTCCAGTACGGACGGCCATCGATCCAGAAATTTTGATAGAAGCCACCGTCCGCCCGCTGGGATACAGCCAGGTATATCAGAGCCCGCAATGGCGTGCTCAAATCGCCGACCGCCAGGAGTGCGCTGACAGTTTTGACGAGATCGCGTGTCCACACCAGATGGTAACCGCCAATCTCGTCATCACTCTTCTCGTCACCCCATGGAATGCTCAGTGACGCGATCATTGCTCCGGGATACGTCTTGTCTTCATGTGCAAGCAGAAGATTCACACTACGTTCAAACAATTTGTCGTGCGAACCAGCAGGAAGAGAAAACCGTTTCGACGTGCGTTCCCATTGCCGGATAAAAGCTTCGCGACTCTGCTGGAACGGGATGCTGAGCGATTGCGCCAGAGTGCTCAGCGCGTTGTGCCTCGAAGTTCCGAAAGCCAGAGCGAGCGTGAAACTGGCGCCCCTGGACAAATCGAGCTCGCCGGTCAACGCGATATTGCCGTCAAGAGCAGCATCGTATTGCCAGTCGAGACGATAATTGTCGGCCAGATCGGTCCAGCCGTCGTTCACTCCCACATACCCACAAGAACATGCACTAAACGGGACGGTGGCTGCGATCGCGAGCCAGGTCGTTCCCTTGTAGGCGACCAGAACGGTTCTGCCGTCCCAGCGAAGGACCTCTCCGTTGTTGTGCCACCCGCCGATTTCAAGGTGCGGCGCACAAAGCACGTACATTTTTAGTTTGCGCAGCAGGTCGGGCGGAGCTTCGAGCCGGGTATTCACCAGAAGAGCGTTTTGATGCGGGTCTCCCAGGATTGTCTTATGGATGCTGTAACGGCCTTCCTTCTCGCGATTGATGAAGTCGAATCCCAGCGCTGCTTCGGATACACAGTCGATCTCTCCAACAAAGTGCCTGCGTTCATCGTGAAAGAAGGTCTCGCCGTCTGTTACAAGGAACTGAAGGTCACGGACTTGAGGTGTATCGATCGTCGGGTAATACACTTCGGTCACACAACCGTGGTCCAGCGTGTACCAGACGTGGCTCGAGGTTGAATACGCTGTCCCAACCGCCAGTTTAGTGCCGCGGGTCCATCTTGGTTCAATGCCCGGGCCACCAGGTGCAAAGCGGAGATCGTTCATAAACGTCATTTTCCTCGTTACGTGAATGCAATGCACATAGAACGAGTATTGCATCGCAGGGACAGTCTATAAAGGTGTGAATGAATAAGCCCGGGGCCGTAAGAATGTAACCCCGGGCGCAAGGGCTTGTTGCTCAAATGGCGTGAGAGCCATTCCCCGCCCTAGTGAGGCGGGGATGCCCTCGCGCACGCGCTTCGCGAGCATTTATTCGGAAGGGCTTTAAAATTCGTTGAGAATTCCTCAATCTCGCAATTCCGGGAATAAAAGCTTCACTACGAAGTTATCAACATTGAGCGGCCAGAAAGGCAGCTCAACGGTTGGAGGTATTTATGAAGAACGTAGCCGAAGCACCATGCGTCGCCCTTGAGCCGGACCGCCGTTCAGACGACATTCAATCATTTGAGTCGGAACTGCGAAGGAGAATTGTCGGACAGGACCACGCCATCGACAGCCTTGTCTCTGCATTCCAGAGCGTACGCGCGGGTATGTTTCCCGAGGGGCGTCCGATTCGAAACTTCCTGTTTCTGGGACCGACGGGTTCCGGCAAAACCCGATCCGTCGAGGCGGTTGCCGAGATATTGTTCGGAAGACCCGATGCCGTCATCAAAATCGATTGCGCCGAGTTTCAACACAGTCACGAAATCTCCAAGCTGATTGGCTCTCCGCCCGGCTACATCGGACACCGTGAAACGCCAGCGATGCTCAGGCAGGCTCGCCTCGACGAATTTCATACCGCCCAATTGAGGCTCACGCTGGTCTTGTTTGACGAAATTGAGAAAGCCAATGAAGCGCTATGGCAATTGCTTCTGGGCATTTTGGATAAAGGCATCCTGACGCTGGGGGACGGTCAGCAGGTAGACTTTTCTAAAACCATTGTTTTCATGACGAGCAATCTCGGCGCGTCCGAAATGCAACATGCGGCTGATGGATCGATTGGTTTTGTGAACAATATCGGCAACAGACAGGAAAACCTGACCACGATCGCCATGAATGCGGCGCGAAACCGGTTTTCTCCGGAATTTCTCAACAGGCTCGATGAAATCCTCGTGTTTCATCCGCTCCCGGCATCTCAATTGCGCCAGGTGGTCGACATTGAGATCGAGCGGCTCGAATTGCGGCTGCAGCGGGCAACCGGCAGCGAGATCAATCTGCGCCTGTCGGACCAGGCGGTCGACTTCCTGCTCGAGCGAGGAACGGACCGCCGTTATGGAGCGAGGCATCTGAAGCGAGCCTTGGAAAAATATCTGGTCTTCCCCTTCTCATCCTTTATTGACACTCAACAGATGGGGTCTGGCACGTTGAATGTCGGATTAGAGCGCTCAAAGCAGAGACTCACATTCTGTAAACAATCGACGTTGTCTTCGTTGAAGATCGCGGCCAATGGGTGTGTTGCTCAACTGTCTATGGAGACACTTCAATCCCCTCCTTGGTAAGGCTTTGGTGTCCAAATTACCTTTGTCCATTCCCCGCCTTAGTATTGTGCCAAACCCTCATGGGGCTCAAAACACCGTTGGGCAACACGCCCTTCAGCCCGCGATTACCAATCAATTCCGGGAATAAAAGCTTCACTTCCTAGTTATCCACATTGAGCGGGCAAAAAAGACAGCTCGACAAAATGTGTGATCGAAATGAAAGGAAGAACTTATGAAAAATATCTGGACTTGGCTTGTGAATCCACCCACGGATGGTCCTGCCTCCGTGTTGTTTCTAAGACTGATGGCGGGGGGAGTGTTCTTGTGGGAAGGGATCTTGAAATTTGTGTATGTAAATCAGGGAGTCGGACGCTTCACGAAATTGGGCATGCCGTTTCCCCACTTCACCGCCGACTTTGTTGGCTACCTTGAAATTGTCGGGGGATTGTTGTTGCTTTCAGGCCTCATGACGCGGCTGATTGCAATTCCGTTCATCATCGAGATGATCGTGGCCATACTCTCGACGAAAATCTCGATGTATCTGGGCACATCGCCACTGCCTTTGCCGCCGTCGCCGCCCCAGTTTGGGATGTGGGCCGTTTTGCATGAGGTCCGATCCGAGTATGCTCAGCTCTTGACGACGGCGTTCCTTTTGCTTAATGGTCCCGGAAAGTGGTCCCTGGATGCGCTCCTGCAAAGGAAGAAAAGCACTGGACAGGTTCCATTGAAGATGCGGACCGTTTATTCGTGAACTTGAGGTCGAAGCCGGGACTCTCGGATCCGCGGGTCCCGGTGAACCGCTGTCGGCTGGACTTCTTGCCGTAGCGACGAAAATGAACGGAGTACCATATTGAGTTGTGGCAGACCGAAGTACCGATGCCGAGTCCTTCGAAACGCTGGCGATGCCGATGTTTACCTCGTTGTACAACTTCGCGCATTGGCTCACGCACAACCGGGAAGAGGCCGAAGACCTTGTGCAGGAAGCGTACCTCAAGGCGCTTAAGGGCTTCGCGTCATTCCAGCAGGGAACGAACTTTCGAGCCTGGATGTACCGCATTCTGCGGAATACGTTTCTGACGTCGCGCAGCGGGCTGAAAGTGAAGATGACTGTGCCGCTCGATCGCGAAGAAGATGCCGTTGGGCGGCCGACCGATACGCCGGAAGCAATGCTGCTTGCGCGTGCGGATCAGCAGATGCTGCAAAGCGCTCTCGAACGTTTGCCGGTGCAATTCCGCGAGGTGATCCTGCTGTGCGACGTCGAGGAGATGAGCTACCAGGAGATCGCTGAAATCATCGGAATTCCGATTGGTACGGTGATGTCACGGTTGTCTCGGGCGAGAAAATCGATGCGCGAACTACTTGCGGAGAAAATGCGAGGAGCTTCCAAATGACTTGCGACTGGGTTCCGAAACTCGACCTGTACGTCGATGGCGAGCTTTCTGGCGGCGAGTTGAAGGAAGTGGAGGCGCACCTGCAGGCATGTCCTACCTGTGCCGCAGATGCGCTCACCCGCCTGCAGTTGAAGCGAATGACGGAGTCCGCCGGGCGCCGATACTCGCCGAGGCCGGAGTTTCGCCTGAAAGTCGCACAAAGCATCGATGCGGCGAAGCGTCCACGGTGGGCGTGGAGATGGGCACCAGTTCTGGCAGCGGCGGCCGCGCTCGTATTGATGCTGATTCCAGGCGCCATCTGGCTGCAGAACTCGCGTAGTGAACAAGCCTTGGGTGAACTCGCGGACCTGCATGTTTCTACGTTGGCCAGCGCTAATCCAGTTGATGTGGTGTCTACCGACCGGCATACAGTTAAACCCTGGTTCCAAGGTAAACTCCCGTTCACTTTCAACCTGCCGGACCTGGAGACATCTCCATTCAAGCTTATCGGCGGCCGCCTCACCTACTTCCAGCAGAGTCCCGGCGCACAACTGTTGTTTGACGCAGGAAAACATCGCATTTCCGTGTTCATATTCCAGGACCGCGCCCGAGTTAAGCAGGTTGAATTCGGGATCCTCGCTTAGCAGGAAGCTGGCCTTCAATACCGAAACGTGGGCGGAAGGAGGCCTCTGGTATCTTCGTCGTCGGCGACGCCAGCCCCTCGGACGTTCACGATCTCAGTGAACTTTTGAGGAGCGCCCGATCGTAATCGCCGAAAGAGACGCCCTGCTTCGGATTCTTTCGCTTTTGCTTCCCGTCAATGCTGAGGGTCCCAGACACTCGGTATCCATTACATGAAACGGCGCGAATGAAACAAGACGGTCCGACAACCGGCATTCACCAGATTGCTGAGCGATAATCCCCGCAAAAGAGGTTACGGGATTATATGAAAGGATTTTACAAGGAAGCTGGCTTATTTCGAAAAAGCTGGCACGAACTTGCGAGGAAGCTGGCTTATTTCAAAAAAGCTGACACGAATTGGCAAGGAAGCCAGCTTATTTCGAAAAAGCTGGCACGAATTGGCAAGGAAGCCGGCTTATTTCAAAAAAGCTGACACGAATTGGCAAGGAAGCCGGCTTATTTCGAAAAAGCTGGCACGAATTGGCAAGGAAGCCAGCTTATTTCGAAAAAGCTGGCACGAATTGGCAAGGAAGCTGGCTTATTTCAAAAAAGCTGACACGAATTGGCAAGGAAGCCAGCTTATTTCAAAAAAGCCGACACGAATTGGCAAGGAAGCTGGCTTATTTCGAAAAAGCTGACACGAATTGGCAAAGAAGCCGGCTTATTTCGAAAAAGCTGGCACGAATTGGCAAGGAAGCCGGATTATTTCAAAAAACCTGACACGAATTGGCAAGGAAGCTGCTGCAGTTTGCGATCAAAATTCCGGGGTTGTGATCAGACCCGGGAAATTGTGGCCGAAGCGTTGCCACCCAGGAGTGAGCAGAAGAAACTGTACAAATTTTTCCGAGGCGTGTCAGGTTTTGTCTTTTCCGGGATTATACCAGTGGGGAGAAATATCGAGCGACGACTGGAGAGCAATCGGGCTCGGGAAATGATGTTCCGGGACCGGTCGATCTTTTCCCCAAGGATCTCGTGGCGGTCCGGCCGGGGCAGCCCGAGCGATCACGCACAACGACGATTACGATGCCGATGATGTGGTTCAGAAGCCGTGCGTCCGACTTGTGATTCGTGGAATCCCGGCCGGGCCTTGTTTAACGGATTACATCTGTCAGAGCTGAAATCCGCTAAAATGCAGTGACCTGTTTTGCGATGGTTGAGCGCTGTTTCGTGATCAATTGCAAGAAGGCGGTCTGAACGGCCGACTGCTTTCCGCGATGAGCGGCCATCACCAGATCGAGCCGTGTTTTATCAGCTTGCAGTCTATGGAAAGTTACTCCTGCTGGGCCCAGGAGCCGAACACACGCAGGCACAAGAGAGACGCCCTGCTCCGACTCGACCATCGTCAAAACCGTTTGCATCAAGTCGGGACCATCTACTATGCGTGGCGAGAAGCCGGCTTTCTTACACATGCCGATGATGGTGTCGAACATCTCCGGTGCACCATCCCGGAAATACAGCACGAACGGCTCATCGGCTAAATCTCTCAAACGAATCATCCGCTGTTTCGCCAACGGATGCGATATCGGCAACACCGCGACAACAGGTTCCTGATAGATCAATTCGAATATCAGAGCGTCTCGATACCGTTTTGGTACTGTCCGGGTAAACCCGACATCGATTTGATCGGCCAGCAACGCATCCAACTGGCCGGCTGGATTGATATCCCTCAAGGACAATGCGACTCCCGGGTAGTGAAGCCGGAACTCGCGAACGCAACCGGGCAGAAATGACGCAGTTGCTGGTCCGCAGAACCCGATTGTGAGTTCGCCGACCTCCCCTCTGGAAGCTCGCACTGCCATCTCCCGGGCACGCTCCGCGTGCGAGATGATCTGGCGCGCTTCCTCGAGAAAGACCTCTCCTCCGGGCGACAAAGAAACCACACGGTTATTTCTCTCGAATAGTGTTACGCCGATCTCATCCTCCAGATCGCGAATCTGGCCACTCAGTGCAGACTGCGACACGTGCACGTGCCGGGCTGCTGCCGTGAAACTCTTATGGTCTGCAACGGCCACGAAGTATCTCAGATGCCGTAACTCCATAATCCGGATGCTATCACTATTACCGATAACAGTCAGAAGAACAAACGTCGATACTTCTGATGGAGCATGTGCTGTAATTTTTAAAAGAGGATCAAGAACGCATCGAGCAATGGTGTTGAGAGATGGACGTTGCAGTCCATTAACCGATTTAGTTGTTCGGAGGACCGCTCGTATGTTCGAGGAATATTCGACACGTTACAAGAACTTGAAAATGAAACGAGAGAACGGAATTTTGGAAGTCGCGTTGCACACCAACGAGGGCCCGCTCGTTTTCGATGGCTACGTGCACGAGGAACTGGTGAAGGCATTTCGCGACATTGGCGATGACCGGGAAAACCACGTCGTCATTCTGACAGGCACCGGCAACGAATTCTGTGCACAAATCAGAGGTGACGGTTTCGATTTCGAAACTCCTCTGGGATTCGACAAGATCCTGAGGGAAGGGACCAGGGTTCTGAACGCGATTCTGGATATCGAGGTTCCCATGATTGCGGCCGTGAATGGTCCGGTACTGCTGCATTCCGAATATATCTTGTTATGCGACATCGTCCTTGCGAGCGAGGATGCTGCGTTTCAGGATATGCCCCACCCCGCATTCGGTATCGTTCCCGGGGATGGAATGCACATCGTCTGGCCGGAAGTGATTGGCGAACTTCGAGGTCGTTACTTCCTCCTCACTGGACAGAAGCTGAGCGCGGGTGAAGCGAAGGAATACGGCGCCGTGAATGAAATCGTTCCCCGGAATAGCTTACTTTCGCGGGCATGGGAGCTGGCCGGGCAACTGACCAGGCAGAATTCGCTGACTCTGCGTTATTCGCGGATGGCCCTGACGCAGCGGTTTCGCCGTCGCATCCAGGAAGGACTGTCGTACGGCCTAGCTCTCGAAGGAATCTCCGCTATCCATGTTGCTTTGGCAAAAACGCGTCAGGGTTGAGTTCGTAACGATGGACATCAAGGACAGAAGGCAATGGCAAATCTTCAGCTAAAGGAAATTGGAAATGAGTACTAATCCATCGACAGCACTTATTACTGGCGGAACGAGCGGTATTGGCCGCGCTGCCGCCAATCAACTCGCGAAGCTCGGCATTCATGTCATCGTCGTAGGGCGCAATGCTGAACGCGGCGAGAGGACAATTCAGGAAATCCGCGCAGCAGGCGGTAAGGCGGACTTCATATCGTCCGATCTTCGAGATGCTTCGAGCGTCCGCAAAGTTGCGAAAAGAGCGGGCGAACTCGCAAACGGCCATGTGGATATTCTGATCAACAGTGCGGGAATCTTTCCGTTCGGACCGACGCATGAAATGACGGAAGAAGTATTTGATAGTGTGTATTCGCTCAACGTCAAGGCACCATACTTTCTCGTCGCCGACCTCGCTCCGCTCATGGCGCAAAGAGGCAAAGGAGCGATCGTTAATGTATCGACGATGGTTGCCGATTATGGCGCAGCGGGTATGAGCCTCTATGGTTCCAGCAAGGCAGCCATCAATCTGCTGACCAAAGCCTGGACTGCTGAATACGGTCCGAGCGGCGTCCGCATCAACACAGTGAGCCCTGGACCTACGCGAACGGAAGGCACACAGGAAATGGCGGAAGGAATCGAGCAGCTGGCCGCGCAGGCGCCAGCCGGCCGTCCCGCTACAGCTGACGAGATCGCTGAGGCTATCGTATTTCTGGCCACAGATCGTGCCAGCTTCGTCCAGGGGGCCCAGCTGGCCGTCGACGGCGGCCGCACGGCGATTTGAAGATTTAGAGCCTCATTCATCCTGCCGTTCGGGTGTGATCTCAATGTACTCGGCGTCTCCGGCGTCACCCTTTTCACGTAATGATTCGAGCTTTTCCATGTATCTTGACGCCGCGAGGCT
Source organism: uncultured Acidobacteriota bacterium (assembly GCA_963738025.1). Taxonomy (GTDB): domain Bacteria; phylum Acidobacteriota; class Terriglobia; order 20CM-2-55-15; family 20CM-2-55-15; genus 20CM-2-55-15. Next base: position 86,317 of record CAVTWA010000051.1, read on the forward strand.
CAAATGGATCTGTAGTCCTCAAATCGTCGACGACTAAAGCGGCGCGTCCTGTGGCAATCGCGTTCTTGTACTTCAAGGTTCGTCGCAGATCGATGCCACCGACCAGAAAGTGCAGGCCATCAAACATGAACCCAACGGGTGCAACGTCCGGCTCCCCGTCCACCGATACGGTGGCTGTACGTGCCAGCTTCTGCGATTTCAAACGTCCGGGCGGCATCGTGTACGTCGAAAAGACAGTTACTAAATCCGCGTAATCCGTTAATCCGTGGCTTATCCAATCGTTTCACGATTACGATGGATCGATGCCTGGATCACCGGAGCGCACGAGCATTTGGCGGCCACTGCACGTCTCCAGCTTTCGAAACCTGATCATTGCCGACGTCGTTTCTGATGTCGGCGCGTTTATGCAGAGCACGGGCGCTGCATGGCTCATGGTTTCGCTCCACGCCGGGCCAATGTATGTGGCGCTCACACAAACAGCCTCTGCTTTGCCTTTCTTCCTGTTCGCACTTCCCGCTGGAGCCATCGGCGACATCGTCGATCGCCGAAAGCTGATTCTTTATACGGAAACATGGATGGCGGGCGTGGCGCTCGTGCTCGCCGTACTAACCATTGGCGGGTTGGTTGGGCCACTGTCGCTCCTTATTCTGACATTTGCGCTGTCGGCGGGGGATGCATTCGAAACACCATCCTGGCGCGCTCTTTTGCCGGATTTGGTCAAGAAAGAGGATCTGCCTGCGGCATCCGCTCTCAACGGCATCGAGTTCAATTTTTCGCGTGCGGTCGGACCGGGGCTGGCGGGTTTGGTGATCGCTGCGGCTGGAGCCGGCACCGCCTTCCTCATAAACACCGTTTCATTCGTCGGGGTTATTTTGGTGGTTGCGCGCTGGAAGCGAATGATTCACAAGAGGACGACGCCACCGGAAACAGTAACGGGCGCCACTGTGGCGGCAATCCGCTATGTCCGTTACTCACCGCCGATTCGCACGTTGCTGGCTCGCTCCGCCCTGGTGATGTTCTTCGCGAGCGGGCTTCTCGCACTTCTGCCATCCCTTTCTCATACTGTGAAGAACAGTCCAACCGCTTATGGGCTGTTGATGGGTTCCTTCGGATTCGGAGCTGTCATGGGCGCTCTGTTAATGCAGCGTGCCCGCGCACGCTGGTCAACAGAAGTTGTGGTTACCGGCGGTGTTGCGCTTTTCGGGATTGTCACGCTGGCCGCAAGCGTATTGCGGTCTCTGGCGGGGCTGAGTGCGGCCATGATCGTTGCAGGCTCATCCTGGATCGTTTTCCTTTCGCTCTTCAGCGTACTCGTTCTCAATCACGCGCCCGGATGGGTTCGCGCTCGCGTGCTTGCCTTTTCCACGTTGGCTTTCCAGGGAGCTGTCGCTGCCGGCAGCGCTGTCTGGGGCACTTTTGCTCAGCGGTTTGGAGTGGGGACCGCACTGCAGTATGCCGGTGCGGGGACACTTACGATGACAGCCCTGGCGTTGTTTTTGCGTTTGCCGGATTCAACGGTCGATCTGACTTCCTGGAACCATTGGCGTCTACCGGCGATGGTTACAGGCACCCCCGCAATAGATGGAGATCTTGGGCCAGTCTTGGTCACCGTCGAATATGAAGTTGCGCCGGACCAGGTAAAGGATTTTCTCAAGGCGGTTCGCCAATATCGAAGGATTCGCCGCCGCGACGGCGCCCGAAAGTGGGGCATCTTTCGTGACACGGAGAATGTGAATCGGTACGTCGAAACCTTCATCGTTTCCTCATGGTCTGAACATCTCCGGCAGCACGAACGATTGACGCGAGCCGATCGCGAGGCCGAAGAGCGAGTACAACGGCATGTTGTGTCGCAATCGAAGGTGCGGCACCTGATCTCCGTCGAATAGCCGGCAGCCGTATTGGCTCGCATTCGAGTTGAACCTGGCGGAATTGAGGGAATGCGCGCAGCTGCAGCTGCTGAAACGATGACGAGTCGACGCTGAAAAACGCATTGTCCGGCGATGCACACAAAGCACAATGATTTCCTGATCGAAATGGCGTCTGGAGAATTCGCCATCACCCAGGCCATTCAGCATTGGCACATTGAAAATCAATTTAGCTTTTATGAACGACCTCGATATCGTGGCCGTCAGGATCGAACACCCATGTCGCATAATAGCCAGGATAGTATTCGAGCCGCGCTTGAGGTGCTTCCTTGCTCTTGCCTCCGGCGTCAACGGCCGCTTTGTAGAATGCATCTACCTGAGCATGGTCTTTCGCTACAAATCCAACATGCACCGCCTGGGGATCGGGCTTTCCTTCTTTGAGCCAGAAACAAGCTTTTTTGCCGTCACCAAAACCCTTCAAATCGGGGTGTCCGTTTTGGCCTGCGTAATCTATAAAGTTTGTGATCCCGAGTGGCTTCAGGGCCTTGGCGTAAAAAGCGACTGAACGCTCGAAATCACTGATTGTGAGAATAATGTGGTCTATCACCTTTCGCTTTTGTTCCCCCTCCAAGTTGTTCACTGATCTGTTGCTACAAAATACTGCCACCGATCGCTGGTCGTTGAGATGGTGATTTACCCGCTGATATAGACTGTGCCGCACTTGCTCGCTACTTCATAACAGTTATGCGGGGGCTTGGCGTCAGCGCGGTTAGCGGGATTAGGCGGAAGGACCTGCTCTCAATCGCCCGGACAGCTTTACAGGTCTGGCCGTCGCAATAATGCCGCCACGGAACGTCGAACGAGGGCTTTGCCGTCCCTGACACCCTGAATTCAATGACTTTTTGTGAACGCTCGAGCAGATTTCACGAACGCCCAAGCATTCCATGTTTGCTTCGCCCGGCATATCGTTTTCTTAGATCAGAATCGGAAAGGAGAACGGTATGTCAGGAATTGAGGGAAAAGTTATCGCTATCACGGGCGCGAGCAGTGGAATAGGCCAGGCGACTGCACTTCTTCTCGCCGAGCGCGGTGCGAAAGTCGTACTTGGCGCGCGTGGATTGGATCGTCTTAAGGCTATCTCTGACCGTATCGTGGCATCGGGGGGCGAGGCAGCCTATACAGCCACAGACGTCAAACGGCGCGAGGACTTAGCCAATCTAGTCGGGTTGGCAATTGAGCGGTACGGCAGGCTCGACGTTCTCATCAACAACGCCGGGGTTGCCCCGATTTCTCTTCTCGACGAACTGCGTGTGGAGGATTGGGATGAGATGATCGACATCAATCTCAAAGGTGTTCTGAATGGCATCGCCGCCGCTCTGCCGATTTTCCGTAGACAGGGTTTCGGACACTTCGTCAACGTCATTTCCACAGCCGGAATTCAAATCAACCCGACCATGGCAGTGTATGCCGCGACGAAGAACGCCGTGCGCACTATCACCGAAGGTTTGCGGCAGGAAGCCGGAGCGAAGCTGCGCGTGACCGGTATTTCGCCGGGTTTCGTCCAGACGCACCTCGCGGATTCCATGACAAATCCGGAGGTCAAATCCCAAATTATCGGCCATATGGACAAGATGGCCATTCCGCCGGTTGCGATTGCCCGCGCCATAGCGTTCGCGATCGAGCAACCGGCTGACGTTGATGTGAACGAGATCGTAATCCGTCCTACTGCGCAGGTCTAAACCAAACTTATTAACGTGAGAGGAGAACGTCGCAGGGTTCCTCGCAATTGACGCATCAAGTTACGTCAATGGTGTGGAACTCTTTGTCGATGGTGGCTTAACTCATGTGCGTAGACGCGGACCGCTCCATTTCTGCCAAGGCCGATTGATAGTGCTTGGGTGCCATGCCGGTTCTCCGTTTGAAAGCGTTGCTGAATGCGCTGTCCGATGCGTAGCCGAGGGACTCGGCCAATTGGGAGACCGACATCTTCCCCTCACGAAGCCCACGCTCCGCCAGGCTCAACCTTAAGTTCTGCAGATAAGTGAGGGGGGCGACACCGGCGTTGGCTTTGAAGCGAAGCGCAAAACTGGTTCGCGACATGCCCACCTGCTTTGCGAGTTCGTCCAGCCGCCAGGCCCGGCCCGGTTCCTCATGCATCAGGCGCAACGCCGGTGCAATGCGCTCGTCATTCATAGCCCGCAGCCAGCCCGCTGTTAGAGGTTTGGAGGCTGCAAGATAGAACCGGATAATCTGAACGAATAACAACTGCGCTAGCTGCTTTGATGCCAGCACCGCACCCGGACGATTAGCGGCGACTTCCTTCACGAGTTGGTCTAAAAGCCAACGGATCGTCGAGGCCTCGGACGAGCTACCATCGACGTGAATCAAGGGGGGCAACATTTCTGCGAGAATGCCGTTGCGGGCAGAGTCGAGGGCAACGTGTCCTCCAATCGCGAAGAAGTCATCACCAACTCCGACTTTGGCGGCGTTGTCGGTAGCTTTCGTGAAAAGTTCCAGACCGTCCAGCGGCGACTTTTTCAGGTCCGAGGCGAGAACGAACGACCGCTCGGCGGGCACCACGAAAACATCTCCCGTCTCAAGACGGACCGGCGCAGCCGCACCGTCGACCGCCAGCCAGCAACCGCCCTTTACGACTGCGGTCAGTTTGATCTTTTGGGGTGGCGGGAATCGGAGCGCCCACGTCCCTCCGGCCTTAAGGTACCCAATGCGGACGCAGCGAGCGCTCGCCAAAGTTAAAATGTCTCCGAGAGGGTCGCCTTCCATTCCTGAACAATGGCGCATACACTCGACACTTTCAAGCATTCATCGGCGATTTGCATTCGGGGACGCCGCCTTCGCCAGCGTCCCATCTAGCCAGCCCAAAGTCCATTATTCAACTTCTTGCAGGTGGAATCGCCGTTGCAACTACTCCATTGAATGCAAATCAGCAAGAAGGAGAAAAACAATGTCCGAGAAACTGGAAGGAAAGAGTGCACTCATTACGGGTGGCTCGCGCGGCATTGGTGCAGCAATCGCCAAGCGTCTGGCTGCGGACGGAGCGAACGTGGCCATCACATATTCGAAAGGTGCCGATGCGGCCGCGTCGGTCGTCAAGGAGATTGAACGCGCTGGCCGAAAGGCGATCGCAATTCAGGCGGACGCCACGAATGCCAGCGCCGTCGAAGCGGCGGTCGAAAAGGCCGTCGAGATCTTCGGCCGACTTGATGTGCTTGTTAACAATGCCGGCACGGCCATTCCGAAGAGATTCGAGGAGACCACGCTGGAGGAGCTGGACCGCCTGATCGACATCAACGTCCGCGGCACCTTCGTCGCGACGCAGGCGGCGCTGAAGCACATGAAGAGCGGCGGCCGCATCATCATGATCGGCTCGTCCGTAGGCGAGCATGCCATGACGCCCGGCCTGGTGCCCTACTCGGCCACAAAGGGAGCGGTCAAGATGTTCACTCAGGGGTTGTCCAGAGAGGTGGGGAGCCGGGGCATCACAGTCAACAATATCCAGCCGGGTCCGATCGATACGGATTTGAATCCCGCCGCCGGCGATTGGGCGGTACCACAGAAGGCCGCGACAGCACTCGACCGCTATGGGCAGGTTGATGAGGTTGCCGCCTTGGTGGCGTTTGTCGCCGGGCCGGAGTCCTCGTACATTACCGGGGCAAATCTTACCGTGGATGGCGGAACGAATGCCTGAACCAACGAAATCTTGAAGGAGAAATCTTATGACTACCCCCGTTGTTTTGGTTACTGGCGCACTTACAGGTATTGGACGCGCGACCGCCGTGGCTTTCGCGCGCGAAGGTGCCCGCGTCGTTATTTCTGGACGACACGATGACGAAGGCCAAAAATTAGTCGCCGAACTGCAGAAGCTTGGCGCTGAAGCCGAATTCCTACATTCGGATGTCCGTCACGAGGACGACGTGCGCAGCCTGATCGATCAAACTGTCTCGCGCTTTGGTCGTCTGGACGCTGCCGTCAACTGCGCCGGAACCGAGGGCACACCCGGCCCGGTGACGGAACAGACTGCCGAAACCTACGCCGCGACCTTCGACACAAATGTCCTCGGTACGCTGCTCAGCATGAAGCACGAAATGCGCGTGATGCTTGCCCAGGGCAGCGGCAGCATCATCAATATATCTTCCACCTACGGCCATACTGGTGCTGCCGGCGCTTCTCTATACTCGGCGAGCAAGCATGCAGTTGAAGGACTGACGAAGTCGGCCGCACTCGAAGCCGCTCCGTCCGGGGTACGCGTTAACATGGTCGCCCCAGGTCCAATCGACACCGGGATGCTGAACCGCTTCACTGGCACCGACGAAAGAAAGACGGGTCTGGTAGCGAAGGTGCCGCTCAAACGAGCAGGGAGACCTGAGGAGATCGCTCAGACCATCGTCTTTCTGGCGTCCGACAAGGCGTCGTTCATCACAGGTGCGTCCTACCTCGTGGACGGCGGCAAAACAGCCCAGTAATGTTCCGTCAGGTCGCAACTCGCTTTGACGGGTTTCGGAGAACAAAAATGAATCAGACCATGGAATCGAAAAATAAAGCGCTTGTCCTTGAGGCTTTCGATACGCTGTTTAACAAGCGGGATTACACAGCGGCTGAGCGCTATTGGTCGCCCGACTATATCCAGCACAGCGCGCACATTCCTCCCGGTCGTGAGGGCTTGTTCAATCTCGTAAAGAGCATTCCGCCGACGCTGAAGTATGAATCGGGAACGATCGTCGCCGAAAAAGATTTTGTCATCGTGCACGGCCGATTTTCGGGCTTCGGCCAGCCCGTGAACTGGATTGCAGCGGACATCGTTCGCATCAAGGACGGAATTTTAGTCGAGCATTGGGATGTGATCCAAGACGAGGTCACAAAAGAACAATCAAAGAGTGGTCAACCAATGTTCGGCAATAAGTTCGCGACCTGACCGAGTGGCCGGTAAAAAGCAGATACGTCGAATTGTCTTAGAGGAAGTGAACCACCTGAGAGCGGACATTGTAGCTGGCGCAGTGTTTCCCGATTTTCACCGCGAGATGCAAGTCGGTTACTCCCGCCTGGTCACAATCAGTATCGACAACATGCTTTTGACGAATGAGTTGCGCACGGGCGTTGGCGCTCACTGGATTGGGCTGGTCGTAGGAATTCTGGCGCAGTCCGGTGGAGTGTTTCTTCACATGTTGCTTGGACAGCCGAATCAATCGTCGATTGGAACTCGAGTAACGACGATCGGCGCTATACTATTTGCGGCTGCTATTCGTATACTTGTTTCTGGACTGATAACGGCACGTTAGGGACGAAGGGTCCCAATACACGCCCTTTCCGATACGACTGCGCTCCATTTCCTGTCTAATTTCGCGATTTCGCGAGTCGATTCGCGATTTCATCTCGTGAGCCGTAGGAGAAGATCCCGTAAAGCCCGATAGGTTTCAAGAACTTGCCTGTTGGTACGTCGGTTGCCTTTGCCGTCTGCCAGGAGGTCACGATGAGCCGATCAGCAACTACGATGAGCGCGTTCCTTGCACTTGTACTTTTCGCTTCGGCTTCGGCGCCGGCGAATGCGAGCGAACTGAAACCGGAAACAGTGAATGCCTGGAACGCATATGTGCGAAATGCCGACTTGCGCATGAAGGACCGTGTGGAAGGAAAGACCTCGTTTCTGTGGACCAATGAATCGGCAGATCGCAGACAGCGGGTCGGACGAGGCGAAATCCCCGTTGCGCCGGTTCTTTCTCACGGGACACAGAACGTACCCAATGGTTTGATTCACCATTGGATCGGCGGAGTATTCATACCCGGAGCTACGATCGATAGCCTGTCTGCCGTGATGCAGAATTACGACGCATATAAAGACTTTTACAAACCGGTCGTCGTTGATTCCAGAACTGTAGGCTGCACGTCAGTGAATCCGACGTTCTGGATGCGTTGGCAGACCAAGGTCCTCTTCATTACTGCCGCCATCGAAGGCCAATACCAGGCTCGTCACGTCCGGGTAGACTCACGGCGTGGGTACGACATTTCCGATAGCATTGTCGTGCAGGAAATCGAAAACTATGGGCGCGCCGGAGCGCGCCTTTTGCCGGATGGAACGGGTAGTGGCTACGTGTGGCGAATGCACAGCATTGCGCGATACGAACAACGGGAAGGCGGCGTGGACCTCGAACTGGAGGCCATCGCTCTCACTCGTGATATTCCGGCTTCGGTTCGATGGTTCGTAAACCCGATCGTCAATCACCTCTCGGCGAACTCGCTCACTGCAACTCTGCAGCAGACGCGAGATGCCGTGAATTCCATGCCGGCAACCAGATGTGATTGAGTTTTCGACATCGACCAGACTGCCGCTGCGGCGCCGCGGCATCAATTGCTTCACCGCACATCCGCGCGGTGAAGGATGGGAGAACGATCATGCGTGCAATGAGAGCAGAAGGATTCAGCGGCTACAAGGATTTGAAGCCAGTGGACATTCCAAAACCGACAGTCTCGGATGGACGAGTGCTGGTAAGAATCAGAGCGGCCGGGGTCACGCCACTGGACCACACCATTCTGTCGGGAGGATACCCACGAGCGAAAGCACCGCTGGTCCTGGGTGGAGAGGGAGCCGGCGTCGTGGAGGAGGGAGGGGGAACAGCCTTTCCTGATGGTTCACGTGTGATGTTTACGGGGCCGTATGGCGTGTCGGAGAATGGAACCTACAGTGAGTGGCTTGCCGTCCGCAAAGAGAACCTTTGTTTGATTCCCGACAACATCGAGGATATTGCAGCTGCCGGTGTTCCGGTTGCATATCTGACCGCCCAGATGACACTGAGCTTTGCAGGATTTGCGAAGGGCATGACAGTGCTGTCACCTGCCATCGGAGGTTCGGTCGGAAACGCAGTCACTCAGATAGCGAAGGCGCAAGGGGCGAAACACGCGATATCAACCACGACTAACCATTCGAAGGCGCAACAAGCACGCTCTCTGGGTTTCGACGAGGTGATCGACCTTTCTGTGGAGAAGCTCAGAGACGGCGTTCGCCGGATTACGGAGGGTTATGGCGCCGATATCGTGATCGACGCAATAGGCGGAGAAATCCTGAGCGAAGCTCTCGGCACACTCTCTATCGGGGGAAGTCTGACTACATTGGGCTACGCCGCAGGCCGCAAGACAACCATCGACGTCACGGATCTTATCTGGAAGCGCGCCAGTATGAAGAGCTTCTCGCTGTTCGCACAACCCGCGGAGGTATGGACGACCGCATGGACCGTCATTTTTTCATTACTTCAATCCGGTGCGGTTAAGCCTATCGTGGCAAAGACGTTCCCGCTGGCTGAGGCGGCAGATGCTCTGCGTTACCTTGTTGAGGGCCGTCCCTTCGGCAGGGTCGTGCTCACAATCTGACAGACTTTGACGAGAGAAAGCGGAGGGATGCCAATGAAGAAGTACAAGATCGCTGTTCTGGACGATTACCAAAATGTGGCGCTTGAGAGCGCTGATTGGTCGGTGCTCCGGGATCGAGCGGACATCGCCGTATTTCAGAACCACCTCGCCGATCCGGACGCCGTGATTGAGCGGTTGCTGCCTTTTGATGTCGTTTGTGTCATGCGCGAGCGGACCCCGCTGCCGCGCAACATCATTGAGCGCCTTCCCAATCTCAAGCTCATTGCCTCGACGGGACCTGGAAACGCGTCGATCGATGTCGCCGCCGCGGGCGATCATGGGATCGCAGTGGTTCACACGGGGTATAGGTCGGACCCGACGATCGAATTGACCTGGGCGCTGATCCTGGCCTCCGCGCGAAATATCGTGACGGAGAGCAACTCCGTCCGATCCGGCGGCTGGCAGCAAACAGTGGGCACGGATCTCCGTGGAAAGACCCTGGGCGTTCTGGGACTTGGGCGGATTGGATCACAGGTCGCGCGGATTGGGAGCGCTTTTGGAATGAATCTGATTGCCTGGAGCCAGAACTTGACGCCCGAGGCCGCCAAAGCCGCGGGCGCAATCCTGGTTTCCAAGGACGAGTTGTTCGAGCGGGCCGACATTCTGACGATCCATTTGGTGTTGAGCAGCCGTACGCGCGGCCTGGTAGGGGCCGCGGAACTGGAGAGAATGAAGCCAACGGCCCGGCTGATCAATACATCGCGCGGGCCGATCGTCGACGAGCAAGCTTTGATCAGCGTGTTGAAGAACAAGCAAATCGCCGGCGCCGCGATCGATGTATTCGACATTGAGCCGCTGCCTCCGTCTCACCCCTTCCGGACGCTGGACAACGTACTGGCAACGCCGCATATCGGCTACGTATCGCATGGTCTTTACAAGACGTTCTACGAGGATACCGTCTCGAATATTCGCAAGTGGCTCGAACACTTCTGACCCGCGGTGATGACGGAAGTGCCTATGTCTTCCGAGACTTAAATGATTACAACCGCTTACGAATATTAAACAAGCCGCTGGCGCCGCTCGGGTGGGGTTCTTGAGGCGTCTCGATCTGCGCCTGCCCGGACCCGTCGAAGCAACGTACAGTAAAGCGATGATTCCCGGGTTGAAACGGCAAGTCATACCGCCATAGAACCCAGGTTAAATCCGAAAGCGGAGTCCTCAGAGTTGCGGGGATCCAGGCGCCGTCGTCCACTCGAACCTCCACCCGCGAGATGCCGCGGGCGCCTGCGTGGGCGATGCCACCTATCGGCACGAGCGTCTGGCCATTTGCCTGGATCGGAGACTCGACAGCGACGGTATCGATGACAGATGTGGCTTTCATCCGGGCCACCTTGTCCCAGCCCCGGGCGACCCAGTATCCGGGTTCGTCGTTTTCGACGAGTTCCGCTTTTGTGATCCATTTCGGCTGCTTCATTCCGTATCGATCGGGGATGTAAATCCGCAGCGGAAAACCATGTTCCCTGGTGAGCGGCTTGCCGTCCCATAAATAGGTGAACATGATCCGCTCATCGGAGTTGATGAGATCAAGTGGAACAGTCTCATAGAATCCATCGTCGGACGTGATCTTGAGGAATCGGGCCGCGGCGCGCACGCCGGCGGGACGAAGAACGCGACGGACACTAACGCCCGACCACCGCGTCGTCCCGATAAGGTCTCCGCCAACAGGGTTGGAAATGCAAGCCAGCGTCACGAACTGATGCAGCGGCTCAGCGAAATTTCGAAAGTCGTTGAGTGACAGACTGAGAGGGCGATCCACCAGTCCCGTAATCGGGAGCCGCCACTTGTCCCCATCGATTTTCATTGGCATCAGGTTGATATCGATCCGGTAATGTTCGGCGACAGGCGTGTATTCGCGGCGAGTCCCGGGAGCGGGGAGAACCGCACCGGGGCGATCCGGAAGTTCTACTTCCGATCCCGCCTGAACCACGTTATCGGCCATCCGCAAGGAGGCAGCGACCGCAGCGCCAACAACAGTAATGCTCGCTGTTGCTCCGCCCAACTCGATGAGAAAACGTCTCCGGCTGCCGGCTTCCACTAATCGAGGCCCGGTTGCCAGATGGCGCCACACCGCATATGCGCACAAACCCCACACCGCAAGTGCGAAGGTTGTCCAGACTGCGCCTGGCAAAGCATGCTCATGCGTCGAGCCGCCCAGGTGCTGCAACACCATCAGCGGAATGGCCACGGCGATACCAAGGACAACACCCGCGCGCCAGGTCGCCGTAGGGTGTCCTTGTTTACGTGTCGCAAAAAACATCGCAGAGGCGAGGGCACAAATCCCCAGGAAGATCGCGATCGCTTGAATCTGTTCCGCAGTTTTCGCGGAACTTCTCAAGCTCAAGCCCAAAAACATCAGCACTCGCACCATCGTGTCAATGCCGGCTGTCACAAGTCTCCCGGGAAGAACGCGCGCCAGTCCATCAAAGAAATCAAATGGAATAAATGGGGTGCCTGCAGCAATGTGGAAGAGAAAAAGGACGGTGACCAGGGGAGCAGCCAGTAAAAACCCTACGAGGAGTCCGGTGCTGAGGTCCTTTTTCATGAAAGGCTCCGAGTGAGCGTCTGAATATTACGAGCTGCAAATGCGGGACCAATCACGCCGCGCTACCGGGGACTCTATCGAGATACGCCAGGGGCAGAGTGAAATTAAACGATCACGGGCAAACCATCGCATCCAGCGTACCTGCTTGAACGTCAACCGAAAATGTTCCGCTCTGAATTCTGGAGAAGTCGGGGAGGTCGGAAATAAGCAGCAACATCCTATCGACGGCACGTTGGATTTTCCCGGCAAGGTCGTTGAGCAGGCCCGCGTCCGTTGGTTCGTATTGCTGGAGCACGTGCGCCACAAGTCCGATCGTTGCCACAGGATTCTTTGAGCACTGGCGTTATACCATCCAGCGGCAACTTCGACTCGGGTCAGTATTCCGACTACAGGTGGGGCGATCATGCCGGTGAAGAGTATCTGCCTTGCCATGGTGCCGCTTCGCTTGCCGCTGGTCACAAGAGACATCATGCCGTCATCGAGACGACTCAAGAGAAGCGCCACGGCCAGGAGAATGAGCGCGGCCGGCTGACCCAGACTTTCCAGCAGATTGTTTATGAGACTACGGGCTCCTGCTGAAAGATCTACCGGGGGCGTGTTGCAGATTGTCGTCTGGACGAGGAAGTGCTGTGTTTCTGAAACGATGAATAGATAAAGTATGGTGAAAAAAACCGCGACACAGTACCGGAGTCATTCAGTGAGCACGCACCATCCTGGAGTGTGGGTAACGGTATGCCTGATCAATCTGGGACTGATCGCCATGACGAGTTGCAAAAGGTCCACACAGGCCGCATCACCCCAATCAATTGATGTGGAGGTCGTGGAAGTCGAGCAAAAGGATGTTCCGAGTTACAGCCAATGGATCGGAACGCTGGACGGATATGTGAACGCAGACGTCAAAGCGCAGGTGACGGGATACCTCTTGACGCAGGAATACAAAGAAGGTTCGTTGGTAAGAAAAGGGGAGCTGCTTTTTCAGATCGATCCGCGACCGTTTCAGGCGGCGATGGATCAAGCCAAAGCCCAATTGGCGCAGATCAAAGCGCAACTCCTGAATGCCGAAGCCAATGAGCGGAAGAGCCAACTCGATGTCGAGAAATACACACCTCTTGCGAGGGACCAGGCCGCAACACAACAGGATCTGGACAATGCCACCAGCACGAACCTCGCAAACAAGGCCACCGTTGAGGCTACCAAGGCTTCGATTCAGGCGGCAGAGGCCGCTGTTGCAACTGCGGCGATCAATCTGGATTTCACCAGGATTGTTTCACCGATTGATGGTATCGCCGGGTTGGCGCAGAACCAGGTTGGCAACTTAGTCAGCGCCACCAGCAGCGTTCCCATCACTACAGTTTCTACAGTCGATCCCATAAAGGTCTACTTCACGCCCAGCGAACGGGAATACCTCACATTCGCGAGGGAAGATCCCGGATTAGCGGGCGCCGCAGTGCACCCGAGCCGAATGCGGCTGGAGTTGCTTCTGGCCAACGGAACGGCATATCGGTACAAAGGCAGAATCGAATTTACGAACCGCCAGGTAGACCAGAACACCGGTACGATCCGGATCGCTGCGCTCTTTCCCAATCCCGAAAGTATTCTACGCCCCGGAGGATACGGGCAGGTTCGCGCGGTCACCAGAATCCAGACCGGCGCCCTGTTGGTGCCGCAACGCGCCGTCAGCGACGTACAAGGCACGTATCAGGTGGCGGTTGTGGACAAGGACGACAACGTAAGCATCCGTGCCGTAAAGGTCGGCGAGCGTGTGGGCAGCATGTGGATTGTTACTGAGGGCCTGAAAAGGGGTGAGCGCGTGGTCGCGGAAGGCGTGCAGAAGGTCGGTCCGGGTGTTCACGTGAATCCCAGACCCACGGGTTTTACTGAAGAAGCCGCAGCAAACCCGGGGAATTAGATCGTATGTCAGAGTTCTTCATCAATCGTCCCATCGTGGCGATGGTCATTGCAATTCTTACAGTCATAGTAGGTACGGTGACCATCGTGACTCTGCCGATAGCGCAGTTTCCCAGCATCGTCCCACCGGAAGTGCAAATACAAGCGACTTACGTCGGCGCAGACGCAGAGACGCTGGCGCAATCCGTTGCCACCCCGATCGAGCAGCAGATGAGCGGCGTGGACAACATGAACTACATGTATTCGTTGAATGCCACGGGTAACGGTCAAATGACGATGATCGTGGATTTCGACGTAAAGACCGATCCGAATCAGGATTTGATTCTCGCGCAGATGCGCGAGAACCTGGCCGCATCCCAGCTTCCCTCGGACGTAAACAACTACGGCGTGACCGTCCAGAAATCCGTGACTTCGCCGCTCATGCTCATCAGCCTGTATTCCCCGAAGAATACTTACGATGCAAAGTTCCTGTCCAACTACGCCTACATCAACTTGCATGACCCGCTCACGCGCTCTCCTGGCATAGGTATCGTGCAAATTTTCGGCGCCGGCCAGTACGCCATGCGAATGTGGGTTAAACCGGACCAGTTGGCAAACCTTGGTATCACCGTCACCGATATGATCAACGCCATCCAGGCGCAGAATACGGTAAATCCCGGCGGCCTGGCCGGGGGTGAGCCCGCACCGAAAGGGCAGGAATATACCTATGCTGTCCGCGCACAAGGCCGCCTCATATCGCCGGAAGAGTTCGGGCAGATTGTGGTCCGCGAGACAAGAGATGGCGGAATTGTGCGGGTCAAAGACGTAGCTCGAGTGGAACTGGGAACACAAGACTACAGTACCCTCAGTCGCCTGAATGGAAATTCGGGAGCGATCGTCGCGATCTATCAGTTGCCCGGCTCAAATGCAGTGTCCGCCGCCGCCGGCGTTAAGAAATTAATGGCGGAGATGAAAAAAAGGTTTCCTCAAGATATGGACTACGTGGTGTCGCTGGACACCACGAAGGCCGTCACGGCGGGTATTCAGGAGATTGTCACGACGCTGGTGGTGGCAATCCTGTTGGTCGCCATGGTCGTTTTTCTTTTCCTCCAGGGCTTGCGCGCAACGATTATTCCCATGCTGGCGGTACCGGTCGCTTTGATCGGCACGTTCGTCTTCTTCCCGTTTTTTGGTTTTTCGATCAACACTCTGTCGCTTCTCGGACTCGTGCTGGCCATTGGCCTGGTCGTCGATGATGCCATTGTTGTCGTCGAAGCCGTCGAACGCCATATCGAAGAAGGTCTGGCGCCGAAGGCCGCCGCGCTGAAAGCAATGGAGGAGATATCCGGTCCGGTTGTGGGCATAGCTCTTGTGCTTTCGGCAGTGTTTGTGCCGACCGCATTTGTTCCCGGCATCACCGGCCGCCTTTATCAACAGTTCGCAGTGACTATTGCGATTTCCGTAATCCTCTCGGCATTTAATGCCCTCAGCCTCAGTCCGGCTCTGGCGGCTCTGTTGCTGCGTCCGAAAACCGCAAGCCGGGGCCCCCTGCGAAGATTTTTCGCCTGGTTCAATCGCGTGTTCGAGCACGCCACATCGGCCTATGTCGGCTTTTGCGGCGTCTTGATCCGCAAGAGCGCCGTGGCGCTCGCGCTGCTCCTTCTATTCGGCCTGGCTGCGGTCTTCTTTGCCAACCGGGTGCCGAGCAGCTTTCTGCCCGATGAAGACCAGGGCTATCTTTTCGTGAATCTCCAGCTTCCGGACGCTTCATCTTTGCAGCGCACGGATGAAGCAGCCAGGAAGGTTGAGGCGATCCTGTCCCACTCGCCGGGGGTACAGTACACCACCAGCGTTATTGGTTTCAGCCTGCTCAGCTTTGTGCGCACTACATACAACGCCTTCTTCTTTGTAACTTTGAAACCGTGGGACGAGCGCGTCACGCGAGCAGAGCAATACCAGGAGATCAAGGCACGTTTGAATCAGGAATTGAGCCGGATGCCGCAAGGAATTGCCTTCAACTTCGCGCCACCGCCAATTCCCGGCGCGGGAACCGCTGGAGGATTCACGTTCGTTCTCGAAGATCGCGCCGGCAAGGACATTCAGTTCCTCGCGGATAATGTCAACAAGTTCCTGGCTGCTCTTCGCAAGCGGCCGGAGATCGGTTTTGCAGCTACGACATTGCTGCCTGACGTGCCACAGCAATTCGTGGCCGTGGACCGGGACAGAGCTCTCAAACAGGGCGTGAGCATCAGCGATGTCTACAAAACCATTCAGGCGTTTATGGGTGGGTACTTCATCAACTATTTCAACCAGTTTGGCCGGCAGTGGCAGGTCTACATTCAGGCAGAAGGCAGTTACCGCACAAATGCCGAGAACGTCGGTCAGTTTTACGTCCGGAATAGCGACGGACAGTACTTGCCGCTCTCGTCCTTTATCAAGCTCGAGCGTCACTCCGGTCCTGAGTTCACCATGCGGTTTAATGAATATCGGAGCGCGCAGCTTAACGGCACTGCGGCGCCCGGATACAGCTCCAGGCAGTCTATGGCGGCGCTGGAGGAAGTATTCGCGCAAACCATGCCGCCCGAAATGGGCTACGACTACAAGGACATGTCGTTTCAGGAAAAGAAGGAACAGGAAGGCGTCAGACCGGCGGTGGTCTTCGGGTTCTCTCTGCTGTTTGTTTTTCTGATTCTGGCCGCACTCTACGAAAGCTGGACGCTGCCATTCAGTGTCCTGCTGAGTACGCCTGTAGCCGTATTCGGAGCGTTTGCCGTCCTGTGGTTGCGGCGCGTACTGCTCAATGCCTTCGAGCCGACTTACATGGTCCAGATCGAGAGCGATGTTTATTCACAAATCGGACTGGTCATGCTTATCGGTCTTGCAGCAAAGAATGCGATTCTGATCGTCGAGTTCGCCAAGGACGAATTCGAGCACGGAAAGTCCATGGTGGACGCGGCGCTCGCAGGCGCCCGGCTTCGCCTCCGGCCAATCCTGATGACTTCGTTCGCCTTCATCCTGGGTTGTGTCCCATTGTGGACGGCAAAGGGCTCGGGAGCTGTCGCACGCCAGATCATAGGCACTGCCGTCATCGGCGGCATGCTCGCTGCGAGTGCGTTCGGCATCTTTCTCATTCCGGCTCTTTTCTATGTCGTCGAACGGTTGAGTGGAGGCGTCCCCCAACAACGGCCACGTCGTGCTCCAGGCGAAGGAACGTGTTTTCTGCCGGAGGGTGACTGAGATGATAATGCGGCAGCTCGCTGTGGCCGGCCTGCTGGCTTTGATTTGTCTCGGCGGCTGCAAGCTTGGTCCCGACTATCGCAGGCCGATCGTGCCGATTCCAGGCGACTATCACGGGCCCAGCCAGAACCAGGACCCGCAGGCGCAGGCGGCATCGTTTGCGGATCTTCCCTGGTGGCAGGTCTTTCAAGATCCTGTCCTGCAGGACCTGATCTTGAAAGCCTTGCAGTACAACTATGATCTGCAACTCGCAACCGAACGCATCACTGCCGCGCGGGCTCAGCTCACGGTGACGCGCTCGAGTGAATACCCGCAGTTGACGGCAAATGGTTTCGGGACCAACGAACAGGGCTTTGCGGGCGGCTTTCCGGTCAGAACGAAATACAGTACCTACGCCGCTGACGCGACATTTCAGTTGGACCTGTTTGGGAGATTGCGGCGGGCGACCGAAGCCGCACGGGCTCAGTTGCTGTCTACAGAATATGCGCAGAAGACACAGATAATGACGTTGGTCAGCGACGTTGCGAGCGACTATTTCCAGCTGCTCTCCCTTGACTTGCAACTGCAGATCGCTCGAGACACGGTTACAACGCAGCAGGCCGCGGTTAAGCTTACCCGGCTGCGCGTTGAACACGGTATTGCTACCCGGCTCGATGTGTTGCAGGCACAACAGGTGCTGGATACGGCAAACGCGCAGATTCCCGAGTTCGAAAGGCAGATCGGGGAGCTGGAAGATGCGATCAGCATTCTGCTTGGTGATTACCCGCACGGTGTGGCGCGAGGACATCCGTTAGTCGAACAGCCCATGCCCCCCGAAGTGCCTGCGGGGGTACCATCTTCACTACTCGAGCGCCGTCCGGACATCTCTGAGGCCGAGCAAAACCTCATAGCCGCCAATGCCGAAATCGGAGTAGCCAAAGCTGCCTTCTTCCCTCAAATTTCTCTCACCGGCGCCGGCGGCGGCGCTGCAGGAATGACCGGCGTGTTCCAGTCGGTACTGGATTCCAATCTTGCTACCTGGGGTTACGGAGCGAACATCGCGCAGACGATTTTTGACGGTGGTCAAATGCGCGGCAATCTTCGACTCGCCAAATCACAGCAACGACAGCAACTGATCGCATACAAAGAAACGATTCAGAAAGCCTTCCGGGATGTTTCCGATGCGCTGATCGCTTACGAGAAATTTCACAGCGTGCGGGTGGCGCAGGAGATCACCGTCGAAGACCTTCAGGAAACGGTGAACACCTCGCTGAAGCGCTATCGGGGCGGTATCACGACGTATCTTGAAGTCCTGGATGGCCAGCGCTCGCTCTTTAACGCCGAACTCATTTTGGCCCAGGATCGGGGCAACGAATATCAAAGCCTCGTGCAACTCTATAAGGCCTTGGGTGGCGGTTGGCAGTAATCAGTTTGAAATAGCAAATCATGCAAAACCAAAGCGAATATGATTGTTTGTCATAGCTGACGCCGGCGGGCTACGCCGCCGGCTTTTCACGGTTACCCGAAACTCGCGGATCTGTAGCAGACAGTGAGGCCCTCAGTACGTCCTGCTTCAGTACTTGAAGGACGCTCATAATGCCTCGGCCCGTCATCTTTTCTGAACCGTCTGCTGAGGCTTATATCCGTCCGTCAGAGTTTTCAGAAAAGCCACGAGCTGGTCTTCCTGCTCATTGGTCAACCCGAGTTTACCGATGGTCGTGTCCGTGTTTCTGGCGAACTCAGCAGCCGGCCAGCAGGTTGTCTTTTCACCCGGATCGTTTTGCTGACAG
Source organism: uncultured Acidobacteriota bacterium (assembly GCA_963738025.1). Classification (GTDB taxonomy): domain Bacteria; phylum Acidobacteriota; class Terriglobia; order 20CM-2-55-15; family 20CM-2-55-15; genus 20CM-2-55-15. The sequence continues at coordinate 105,036 of CAVTWA010000051.1, forward strand.
CGGCGGAGTGCATCGCGGGTGTTATAGAAGTGGACGACTTCCTTGAGGCTCTTGAAGTAACCATTGTGCATATAGGCCTTCACGAAATCGGCGCGCGGCCGTCTGTCGACGTTCCGCAAAGTAGATACCTGGAACTTGCCGTCGAATCGAGGTGCGAGCCGCGCCCAATCCGAGTTGGGGTTGAGGGTGAGATTCCTGAGAAAGTCGCCGACTCCTTTGTCCACAAACGCTGAGCCCGCAGGATTGGGCGTGTATCCATATTCGTCCGGCTTAGTTTCGCTGAAGTATGGGAGACTCGCGTTCCTCGGGACACCGAGATTGGATGACGTAAAATCGGTGAACAGCGGAGCCTTGCTTCCAACGTCTCGCGGTGCGATCTTCTCGGATTTCTTTCCCGCACGGCTCTCGGTTCCATCCAGATGGCAGGTATTGCATTTCGCTTTGCCGCTGAAGAGGTCCCATCCCATCTGCTCATCCGTTGTCAGCACCTGCTGATCGGGGTTCGCCAGAGCGTAATCGAATTTCGACGAGAAAGGGCTGATATCCGGCGCGGCTTCATACGCGGCGATGGAAAGGCCAAATTGATCGTAAGTTGCCTTGGAGCGTCCGCGGTCGATTTGCGTTAAGTGAACAGGCAACAGGTCATTCCCCGCAGGCGGGCCTGGCCTGCTGCACACGCGATCAGTGTCGTCTGGCCATGTGATTGCGAATGCTTGCTTACCCCAGACGGTCTCAAAGAACGAGCGATACGAGCCCTGTGACAGGCGCCGGACGACGCACGCCGTGTCCGGTAAGCCCATTTCGTTAGGATCAACAGGGGGATCCTGCGCTTGTTCGGCAGCAGGATTTTGCAGGTAGACTCCCGTGGCACGGAGATCCCAGAAGTTTCCTCCGTAGAAGTCCCCCTGCGTCTCGTTGTACTGAAGAACCGGGTAATACGGGGCATACGTGTAGCTTTGCGGCTTGCGATGACCGTATCGTGAGTGCGCCGGGTCGGCGGTTGCATCGCGGAACGAACCAGGGTACGCGACAGTGGTCATGTTCAGCAGTGAGATCGGACCCGTAAAATCGACATCTGGCATGTGACAAAACGTGCATGCTTCATTTCTATTGACCGACAGCTGCTTGTCAAAGAGAAGTAGCTTGCCTAGCGTTTGTACCCGTTTCGTTCGATGTGCAGCATCGCCCGGGATGGACGGAACTTCCGCGAGTGCGTCGGCGAAAATCTTATCGATTTCAGCACTGACCCGCTCTATTTCTGCCTTCAACGCTCCGGATGACACCGGACGCGCAATCTCCTGCGGCGCAGAAGAAACGCGAGAAAGGAAAAACAAGAAAGTCACTGCGGCGCAAACTGCCAGACACCATGTGCGCATCATCACAACCCCCGTGGCTGCTGCTGTTTCTTGAGTCCGGATTTATGAGCACGTCACTACCCACGTGCAGCGGCATCTGCCCGGCCCAGTTATGTCAGATCGTTTGGAACTGAGTCCTCGATCCGGAAAACCGAAATTCTACGGATTGGGAATGCATCGGCGAATCACGGTTGTTTCGGACAGTGGAGGAACGAACCTGCAAGTCGGTGCGAAGTCCGGCAGCTTGTCCTCCAGATCTTCAGTGGCGCCCGTGGCAGGGAATCTTAAAAATCAATCCTGCGGCTCAAGAAAATCATACCAGGGAGTTTACCGGGTTGAGGTGTGAAGGCATCCTTGCCTGGTTCTGGCTGGAAGGGCGTTTATCAAGAGCCAAAACGCCTCGGCCGGTCATAGACAAGGCCGAGGCATTTTGCTGCGGATCCGTTTGCTCCGCGCCATCGGCGCTACTGTTGTAATCGGAATTTAGGAGCTTCTGCGGCCAATACCTTGTCCTTGGGTGTGCTGATGTAACCCTTGATGTGGTCTTTGTCGACGGTGTTCACGACAACTTCGTATCGAAGTTCATCGCGGCCGACGAGGAACTGAACCGGTTCGTTTGCGGTCTTGTCCTTCTTTTCGAGCCGATTGTCATCGACTTGAATTGCAAGACTGTATTTGTGGTTCTTCGGATCGGCCTTCAGTAAGCCCAATTGAATGTCGGCGACTTTCTGAAAAGGCTGCTTGGAGTTCTTGCGAATGTCAAATTCGAAGTAGTCGCGCTCACCTTTCTTGCGAAGCTGGGCCAGTTCGCCCGAGTTCTTCGCAATACCTTCGCTTAACGTGGTCTTCACGTCCACAAGCTGGCGGCCCAGATCCTCACGTGTCGCGACAAGGTCCTGTTTGAGACCGGTAACTTCGCTGGAAACCGTTCCGATCCTGGTATTCGAGTCTTGCTGAAGCTCCGCCAGCTTCGTGGTTGCTTCCTGGCGAACTCCATCGACATCCGAAGAATTTGCCTTGGTTGCCAATTGGCTGGCCAACTGCTTCGCCGCTTGCTCCTGCTGCCGTTTCAAAACTTGCGCCGTTTCACGGGCACGAACGAGTTCATCGGAAGTGACACCGACGCGTTTGTTGATCAATTCGATGTCCGAAGCGATGTCCGTTGTCTTCTTGTCTGCTTTCGCCACGGCGTCGTGCGTCGTGGAATCGACCGCGTTAATGCGATTCGCAAGCGTTCCGTTCACAGAATACAGTCCATAGCCCAGTGCAAGGACGAGTACAAGATTAGTTGCGGCCAGTGCTTTCAACATGAAGTTTGCCTCCATCTAACGAGTGCCGATCGGATCTCGATCAGCGGTGCATAGTGAGGCAATTGCTGAACCACAGCGCTGAAGTGCATCCAAAACACTGCAATATATGAACATTGTGTCGGACCGTCTGTTACGGCGGGACGTCCGGGGCGGCTTCACCCTAAGAGATTTTCCACACTTTACTGCTTTGCCAGTGCCTCGGGCTCATCTCCCGCGCCTGGCTGACTGCACTCGCCCCTGCCATTTGCCGGCCCACTCGTTAAATACGCCGTACCCAGTGGATACTTCCAGTTCATGCTTCAGCATTGAGCAGAATCCGGAACGTAGCACGGAATGTTTCGCCGGACTCGACCACGCGTAGTCCCTGACCACTGATGAGCGCATTGGTCGGTGCAGTCATGGGCTCGAGCGCGACGAAGTCCTTGCCCCTGGGTGCGAAAACCTGCGTGTACTCGTAATTCTCGAGAAACTCCACTGTAATCCGGCGGCCGGCCCCTGACAGCGAGAACCTTGGACGTTCGCCTCGAGCCACGAATCCTGCGTCAAGATCCAGTTCAGCAAGTGGAGTATCAGACGGGCCAAAAAATTCTTCTGTACCAGTGGGAATTCCGTGGCCATTGACGGCGATTCTGCGCATCGCTGGCAGTTCTAATCGCCATTGATCCCGCGGCAGCCCCGGAATTCCGGATCTTCAGTCAGCGAGAGTGGTACTTGTGAAAGTGAACAAGCCGGAGCGAATCACGGTCTCGCAAGTAAACGGCGACGAATCAAAAGTTACCGGAGAAAGCCCCCAAGGCTGGAATCGGTGTAGTCTCCGTCGGTGCTCACCGACAGTTTTTTCCACTTTTCGAATTCGGCGCGCATGCCGGCGAGTTTTTCTTCGGCTGCATTGAGGGCAACGGTTCCCGCAAGGAAGCGAATTGGCGGATTCGGTTCTTCCGCAAGCCGAACGATCGCGTCCGCGAGTTTCGCAGGATCACCGGGTTGAAGACCATTCCGCTCCTCAAAGCCCGCTCGAACTTGAGCACGCCGGTCGTCATAGTCAGCGATGGGTTTCCCCCGGAAGCGCGCCGACTCGGGAGTCAGAAAGTCCGTGCGGAAAGGTCCAGGTTCAACGATCGTGACAAACAGCCCGAAGGGTGAGATTTCCTTCGAAAGAGATTCGGAGAAACCCTCCAGCGCAAACTTACTGCCGCAATACAATGAACCGAACTGCACGCCAAGGATGCCGCCAAGAGAGGAGATATTGAGGATTCGTCCCTTGCGAGCGGCTCGCATGCTGGGCAATGCAGCCCAGGTCACGTTGAAAACGCCAAACAGATTGGTTGCGAACTGCTGCTGGACGTCCTCAATCGTCATTTCTTCAAAGAAACCCATATGGCCGTAGCCGGCGTTATTGACCAGAACGTCGATCCCGCCAAATCGCGATATTGCCGCATCGACCGCTTTCCGCGCTTGTGCGGCGTCGGTAACGTCCAATTCAACTGACATCAACTGACCGTTGTCCGGTCCAAGACCGTCAACGAGAGCGGTCCGCTTGCGAGCTGTGGCGACAACCCGGTCTCCCGACCGCACGGCGGCTTTGGCGATTTCAGCGCCAAAGCCACGGCTGGCACCTGTGACGAACCATGTTTTTTGCATACAGTTCTCCAATTCTGTGCGTGAACCAGCATCCAATATCAAGTGTAGTCGCCCGCGACTCACGGTGTGTCAATTTGTCTCGTCGTCCATTGCCTTCTTCAGGCTCAGAATCATGCGAATGACTGATTCATCTCCGACCCTCGTGTTGAGCATGGCGTGATATACGGAACGGTCTGGCCATTCCACCTGGAAGTATTTTTGAATAAACGCTGCACGCTCCTCGTCAACGATGTCCACCTGCTCTTCGGCTTCCTTCTTACTGATGCCGTCGCCGATGAGACGGCGGATTTTCTCTTCCCGCGGAGCATAAAGGAAGACGCGCAAAGTATCATCGCGGTGGCGTAAGAAATGTTGCGATCCTCTGCCCACGATGACGCAGTTTCCGGTAGACGCGGCTTTTTCAACGACACGCTCGGTATTGTGTAAAATCGTATCGGCGTCCAGCAATTTCAACCGATGGACATTAAGACTGCCTTCGAAACTGCCCCTCAAAATCGATTTAAAAAGCCGATAGTAAAGTGGGTCTACACGTTCCTCGCGGGTTTCCACCTCGCATTCGTCACAATTGCTGAGCCGGGCTATTTCTGAAGTTAGCAACTGGTCCCACAGCTTCCAGCCCAGACGATCGGCGATCTTCTGCGCGATCTGCCCGCCGCCACAGCCGTACTCGCGCTCCACGGTCACGATTTTAATCATGGTGATTTGTTATTCCACGGCCATTTCGCCGCCTCGACCGGGATCATTCCTTTTCAGGAGAAAAGACAACACAAACATGATCCCGGCGCCGACAGCTAGAATCCAGTAGGTGTCGATGAAGGCGAGGCTTGCCGCTTGTGCCTGTAGAATGCCATAGACCCTCGCATAGGCTCTCTGATGCGCATCATGAGGGCTCATTCCGAAACGCGTCAGACGAGTGGTCAGATTGTTTACGGCAGCCTGAAAGTTTTGACTGCCTGCTGTCGTATTGCCGGACAGCATCGCCTGATGGAATTGTGAACGGCGTGCAATCAATGTTGTGACCATTGAGGTTCCTACGCTGCTACCCATATTACGCATGAAATTGATCATGCCCGCGACGGCGTTACTTTTCTCTGACGGTATACCCACATAAGCTGCCAACGTGATTGGAACGAAAAGAAAACCCAGGCCGCTGACCTGCGCCATACGCAACCAGGTGGCTGAACTGAAACTGATCAATAAGTCGATCCGTTTCGTGGAGTAATACATTGCAGCAGCAAGGCACAACCATCCGAATGCGATGATGTAGCGCGCCTGGAATTTGTTTGTCAGCGCGCCGACGACAGGCATGGACAGCAACGACACCACGGCACCCCCGGAAAGCACAAACCCTGCCAACTCCGCGGTATATCCCAGTTGAGTCTGCAGAAACTGCGGCATCATGACCAGGCTGCTGAACAGCAGAATGCCCAAAGTAAACATCATGACGTTTGAGCCCAAATAATTGAAGTTCTTGAACAGTCGAACGTCGATGATCGGCTTGTCGGTAAATAACTCCCAGATAACCAGCGACACAAGGCTGATACCCGAGATGATCGCCAATGTCACAATAAATCGGGAACCGAACCAGTCGTCCTCCTGTCCTCTATCCAGCAAGACCTGCAACGCACCTATTCCCAGTGTCAGGAAGGCAATTCCAATGTAATCCAGCTTGATGCCGGCCGCTCGAATACGAGCCAGATATGGCGGATCTTCAACCAATCGGAAAACGAGAACCAGTGCCAGCACGCCGACGGGAAGATTGATGAAGAAGATCCAGCGCCAGCTGTAGTTGAAAGTAATCCACCCGCCTAAGGTCGGCCCGATGGTGGGAGCGATCACCGCAGTGACGGCATAGAGTGCGAACGCGAGTCCCCGCTTTTCTGGTGGGAATGTGTCTGCAAGAATGGCCTGAGCCATGGGCTGCATTCCGCCTCCCCCCAGGCCCTGCATGACTCGGAATATGAGCAGCATGCCGAGGCTCGGTGCAAATCCGCAGAGCAGAGAGCTCAAGGTGAAGATCGCGAGGCAGATCATGAAAAAGCGCTTCCGTCCAAAGGCCACGGCGAACCATCCGCTGATGGGGAGGACGATCGCGTTGGATACCAGATACGAGGTCAACACCCATGTGCTCTCGTCGTTACTTGTGCCAAGGTTCCCCGCCATATAAGGCAGCGCCACGTTGGCGATGCTGGTGTCGAGGTTTTCCATGAAAGCGGCCAGCGATACCACAGCCGCAATCAACCATGGATTGAACGTCGGCTGCCATGGGGCCTCAGGCACCTTGTTGCTGTTAATCTCTTCTTTCATCGAAGGCGCACTCTCGGTTCGACGCTCATGCCCGGCCGGAGCTGCCGGTCGCTGTTCTGCCCCGGATCCAGAACGATCTTTACCGGAATTCTTTGAACGATCTTCACATAGTTACCGGTTGCATTTTCAGGCGGAAGTAGACTGAAGAGTGGGCCCGTCGCACCGCCAATGCTGTCGATATGCCCGCGGTACGTGCGCCCGCTGGAGTCGACCGTCAGATCCACAATCTGCCCGGGATGCATATGCTTGAGTTGGGTTTCCTTGAAATTGGCGGTGATCCAGACGTCGTCAAGAGGGACAATCGTCAGTAACTGCTGGCCCTGCTGAACGTTCATTCCGACGACAACATTCTTGTTTACCTCGCCATTGACCGGGGCGACGATCCTGGTATAGCCAAGATTGAGTTCAGCCTGTGCCAGCGTGGCGCGCTTCTGCTGAACATCGGCCAGGGCCGAGAGAGCTCGAGCACGCGTTGACGCGACTTGCTGAGGCCCGGTTTGCGCAGCTCTGTGATTGGCTTCGGCCTGCTCGAGGCGGTTTTTCGCTTGCTCGACGGATTGCTCGGCGGCAGCGGCGTTATCGCGAGCTGCAGCGACACCGGCAGCGCTGGCTTTTGCGGCAGCCAAGGCCTGATCGTAGGTCTGTTCGGAGACATTTTGATGCTCAACGAGCCGCTTATAGCGTTTCACATCGTCCTGAGCTTTGACGTTGTTGGCCTCAGCCTGCTCCACTTGTGCATGAGCGGCAGCTGACTGCTGCTCCGCTGCCCGGATTCCGGCCCGCGCGCTTCCCACATCCGAGGCAGAGGACGACAACTGGCTTGAGGTATTCACCGAGGTTATCGGAACGTTGATGTTGAGCGATTGCGCTGTCGCTTCGGCATTGTCGAGATCGGCCTTCGCTTTCTCGACGGCGACCTCGTAGTCTTTCGGATCAATTTCAACCAGCACGGTGCCTTCGTTTAGGTATTGGTTATCGTCCACGTTTACCCGGGTTACATAGCCCGAAACACGGGCGCTGACCGGATAGAGGTGCACATCCACTTGCGCGTCGTCGGTGGATTCGTAGCTGTCGAAATATCGCCAGAGAAAAAAGCCACCCGCGATCAGAAGTAGCGCACCAAGTGCCAACAGACTTTTGAAGTGCTTTGGGCGCCTGTATCGAGGACGAACGACGCGCCTGGGTACTGACTCCTGTGGAGCGGGTTGCGCCCCTGAAGCTGATTCTTTGTCGTTGAGTGGTGGACCAGAAGACGTTTCTTCCGCCATGAAAATTCCTCTAATGACCGGTGAGGTATTGGCTATAACTGGTTCGTGCAACTCCCAACGCGCGAGCGAGTTCGAGTTTTGCGAGATTATGGCTATACAGACTGGTGATGTACTGGTCATTCGCACTTGCCAGCGATTGTTGAGCCTGGACCACCTCGACGCTGTCGGTCACGCCGGAAGCAAAGCGTTCCTTCGAGCGCGAAAGGTTTTCATTTGCCAGCTCGACGTTCTCACGCGCAACCGACACCTGCTCTTTTGCAGCCTGCAGATTCAAAAAAGCGGTGCGAATGTCGTAATCGATCTGACCGCGAAGGTTTTCGGCTTCTGCCTTGCGCTGCCGAAGCGCCGCCTCGGCTTCCGTAATGTCTCCTTTAATACGGCCGCCGGTGAATATCGGTACGTTGACCCCCACCTGTGCATTGAAGACGCCATGCGAACGACCGAAGGTTGGCCCCTGCACTCCGTAATAACCATTCGTCGCAAGTACGGGATACCGTTCTGCGCGGGCCGCGGAAAACTGTTGCTGCGCAGAGTCTGCCGACTCCGAGCGCCGCGCGGAAATCGCTGCGCGAAGCGGATGCGGTCTTGAGCGCTTCCTCGACCGTTTGTGGATTCAAGTCCGCATAAGGCAGCCGATCGGCATTTTCGAATGATTGCCCCAGCGGCAATCCAATGGCACGAGACAGATTGAGCTTGGCGATAGCGAAGTTGTTCCGGGCGATACTCAGATTGTACTGTTCCGTGTGAAGTTGAACGGACGTGCGAGTGACGTCGATTTTCGGACTGGTCCCCGCTTCAAATGTATCCACCGCCTGTTTGTAAAGCGCCTCCGCGTTTCGTATCTGAGCTTCTTCGGCCTCGATGCGTGACCTGGCCTCGATGATCTGCAGATAAGCGTTCCCCACGATGAGCGTGATCACATCCAGCGTGTCGTCATAGCTCAGGCTCGCCGCCTGTTCCGCTGTCTGCGCTGCCCGGAGTCTTTTGATCGATTCAAAACTGAATAAGGTCTGGCTCAGCGTCACCTGTGCGGTGCTGTAGCTGAATGGTCCGATGACGGAAGGGATCAGCGCTGATTTGAAGCCAAACGTAGCAGCACTCAGCTGCTCTACATTTTCGTTTACGCTCGTACTGAGTTGCGGCATCAGATTGCTCAAGGCACGAAGGCGTTCACCTCGTACGATGCGCATGTTCTCTCCACTTTCGATCGCGCCGAGGTTATAGCGGATTGCCATGTTGATCGGCTTCGCGTAATGTGAGCTGCAAGACTTGATTCGTTGCGGGACCGCTCGGAACACTTGCAAGGCCGGATTGGGCAGAAGCTTGTGTGCTTTGCGCGTAACCCACCGGTGTCACCGCCAGCCTTAGCAGCAGAAACACTGAAAGCAGGTTTAATTGGCGCATCGAAGACTACCGATGGTCATCGAAGCCTACATTGTCGCTTGTGAACTGCCACATGGTGTTTTGCCAGGTTCCCGTCTTGTCTAATTGAGGCGGATGTGCGCGCTCCCTGTGATCAGGCGCGCATCGCGCGCATTCAGAAACCAGTTCCAGCACGAGCTGAACAGTACCTGCACACGATTGCGGGAACCGACGAGGAACGCGATGTGAACTGCCCTCCGCAGGAGCCAAGCAATAAAGCCACCACACTGAAAGCGGCCGATCTCACAACTGCTCTCGACTTCCATTGCGGCGATATAAGACCGAACGGTTTGGTGCGGCTTGAAAAGTGGCGCGCAGATCATTTGCCAATCGCTCGCGAATGGAGGCGCGCCCCGTAGTAGTACTGGCAGCACTTTTGCATCCATTGCCATGTCAGGCATTCGCCGACAATAGGAGGTCACCTTCGGATTGTAGAGTCTGTAGAGCCATTTGAGGAGCGCGGTCGATGACCTCAGCTGTGCAAGATAGAGACGGATAAGCGGTGCGAGCGTCTCGTAGTCCCGCCTAAGTTAGGCGGGGACTGGACCACCAGGGTTAGCCAAACCAGGTTTACATCGGTCGTCAGGCCGGGGACCAGCTCCAGCTAATGTTCAAGGCCCGGAGGGCCGAAAGATTGCTGCGACGAATCTTACATAGACCGGCACCTGCAAACCCTCAGCGGACGCCGGCGACCTTCTTCGGCACTTTGGTCAGCGCCTGGCAAATCAATCCTCCGGAAGACGTGGTTCCGGAGGTTGACCCGTTCAGCGGACTGAAGAACGGATTGCCGTAGAGCGCCCACTCGTCCTCGAGCAATTCATTCACCTGCTTGTTCAATTCCGTTGCCGTAGCCGCCGCACAGAGTTTGTATTCGATCGCCATAACGCTCTCCTGGCTCCAATGATATGTCACAATCGTTTCTACAATTCCGATACGCATAACCTCTCATCAAACTTTGTTGACAACGCCCTTGTATGGTGTTTTGATCAACGCGTTTACAAAGAAATACCAACAATTGAACTGAACACACCCCCAATAGAAGGTAAAAGGTGGATCATGAGAAGATTCCTTTTTCGAGCGGCTTTACTGGCGGTTGTACTTTTCACGTCGACTGCTCTCTTCAGTCAATCCAGCAATGGGACAATCAGCGGAACGGTAGCGGACGCATCCGGCGCCTTGATACCAGGGGTCAGCGTTACGGCGGCCAACAACGCGACGGGCATCGTCACAACGGTGCTGAGCAACGATGCGGGGGCTTACAACTTTGCCAGCCTTCAGCCGGGAACTTATAAGATCAGCGCGGTGCTGCCTGGGTTCCGCACTCAGACATTCAACGACGTCCAACTCGGCAATGCAGGGCAACTTCGTCTCAATGTTCAGCTCGAAGTGTCGGCCGCAGCGCAGTCGGTTGAAGTGTCGGTGGCGGCCGATACTCTGATCGCGACCTCTTCGTCATCGGTCGGTGCGGTGTTGCCTGAAAAACAGGTTCAGGATCTGCCGCTCGTGAGCAACAACGTGTTGGATCTTGTCGGCGTCATGGGTGGGACCTTTCTGACGAATGACAAAGTCTTCGGCGCGGAGCAAACCCAATTGGCCGGCGTCAGTGCCCGCGACATCAATATCCAGCGCGACGGCATCAGCGTGAACAACGAACGGTGGCCGAACGGCCTCGATACGCCGACGAAGATGAATCCGGACCTGGTCGGCGAAGTTCGCATGATCCTGGCCCCTGTGGATGCAGAAATGGGCCGCGGCAACGGGCAGATCCAGATTCAAACGCGTTCGGGAACGAATCAATATCGCGGCTCCGCGGTGTGGAATGTGCAGAACTCAGTGTTCGATGCGAACACATGGTTCAACAATTCGCGCAGTCCTCGCGTCACCACACCGTGGAGAAACATGCATGATTACGACGTCGCCTTCGGCGGCCCGATCAAGAAAAACAAGACATTCTTCTATGCACTATGGAATCAACTCATCGTGGAATCCCGTTCAGAGGTCTTTGCCACAGTACTGACGGATTGCGCGCGGCAGGGCATCTTCCGCTATTACAATGGTTTCATCAACGGTAATGCGGCGCAGCTCTCGACGACCGTCGGCGGTGTGCCGCAAGTCGCCGTCGTCAACGCGGATGGCTCTCCGAAGTCGCCGGACGGAAGCGCGCTGCAATACCTGAGCGTGTTCGGCAATCTGGGTCTTAATCCTGGACAACAACTCAGGAACGACTGCTCCGACGCGCCCATCAACACGACGTCGTTGGTTCCCAATGCGGCCACTACGAGTTGGGACCCGAATCGGAAGCAGCTGGATAAAACAGGATTCATCACCGCCACCCTGGCCGATATGCCCCATGCCAATTCGTTCAACATTATCGGCAGCGGGGATGGCTTGAATACAGGGGTTCTGCGATGGGTCCGGCGGAATCACGGCGCCGACAACCTGTTCGGAGCTGGAGGAGACGTCAACAACCAGCGCAAACAGATCAATGTAAAACTCGACCACAACTTCAGCCAGCGCCACAGGATCAACGGGTCGTACAGCTACGAATCCGATATTTCCGATGATGCGGCTCTGCCAACATGGCCGAAGGGCTATTTCGGCTCCGACTTCCGCTACCCGCAGGTCCTGTCCGTTAATTTCGTGTCGACCCTGAAGAGCTCGCTCCTCAACGAGGCGCGATTCGGATTATCGCGAACCGGGGCGAACACGGTTGGAGCGCCGGAGCGTATCGATATCGGCTCCAGCGTCCGGGCAAAACTTCTCCAGGTCGATGGGGGACCGGTTTATACAAATATCGCTACGACTTTGGGCTTCCCCGGGTATGGTGTTGCGGATGGAATCCTCTATGGCAGCCATGAGGTCAGCCCGCGGTGGATTTACGGCGATAGTCTCAGTTGGACGAAAGGTAAACACGCCTTCAAGTTCGGCGGCGAGTATCGGTGGTCGGGTACGAAATCCAGCAATCAAGGCAGCGTTCAGACCGGGCCAAATCGTCCTACGATTACGATCGGCACGGCTACCCTGGCCCAGATCAGCGGTATTCAAAGGACGGGCTTGACCGGGTCATCAGCCAGTGCAAACCAGTCCAATGCAGAAAGCCTGTTGAACTTTTTGTCCGGATCCGTGAGAAGCGTCGCCCAGGGCCGCTTCATCAATCAATTGAATGGGGCGTGGAATAACTACCCGAACGAATTCACCAAGGTGCGGGATCTCGCGCAGAACGAATTCGGCTTCTTCTTCAAAGACGACTGGAAGGCGACTCGTGATCTGACGCTCAACGTCGGCATGCGCTGGGACTATTTCGGCGTGCCGTGGGAACGGAATGGGCTGACCACAGCTCTGCAGGGTGGCGGATATTCGCTGTTCGGCATATCCGGCCGGGGCTTCGACAGCTGGATGAAACCCGGCGCCCGCGCGGATCTGATGCACCTCATCTATGTCGGGCCGAACTCGCCGAACCCGGATCAGGCTATCTACAATCGCGACTTGAATAATTTCGGCCCCGCTATCGGCTTCGCGTATAACGTTCCATGGGGCGGCAAAGATAAAACCACGGTGCGCGGTGGCTATCAGATCCAATATACCGGTGGCGGGCGCGGCTTCGTTCTCGACACAGCGCTCGGCAACCCGCCGGGCAGCAGCAACACCGCGAGTTACATCATACCGACCTCAGATCCATACCTCAGTCTCGAAAAAGTCGCCGCCAATACGAGCATCTCGCCGGTCCAGCCATTATTCCTGCCGGCGAAGGACACGCTGATTCCAGTGACGGACCGGTCGGGATTGCTGAATGCTTTCGATCCCAATTTCGTGACTCCGTATATCCAGAATCTCACGCTGTCGGTGACGCGTACCTTCAATTCAAAGCTCTCATTGGATCTCCGCTATATCGGCACTCTCAGCCGTAAGCTGCCCACCAACATGGACCTCAACTCGGTGAACTTCAAGTACAACGGCCTGAAAGAGGCGTTCGACAAGATCCGGCGCGGGGATGACTCGTTCGGAATACTCGATCAGATGTTCAACGGACTGACCATTGCCACATCCGGCTGCGATGGCGTCGCCTTATCGCAGACCTGCGGTCCGGTCGGTGGTCCTCGCGGTTAATGGTGTCGCTCAGACGGCAGGCGCACAAATGCGGGCATCGGCTCTGTTCAACACCAATCTGGCCAATGGAAATTATGTGGGGCTGGCGACGACGTTGAACACATTGACCAATAACGGTGCAACTAACGGCGGTGATCCGAGCAAAGCAGGATCCGTACTGCGGAATAGCGGTCTTTTCCCCGAAAACTTCATCAAGACCAATCCGCAAGTCAGCACCGCCGTCATGGAAACGAGCCTGGGCCATGCCAACTACCATTCCTTGCAGGCGCAGTTTAATGTTCGTCCGATCGCCGGAATCAGTACCCAGACCACGTACACATGGAGCCGGAATCTCGGATTGAACCCCGGTGAAGGAGCAAACGGCACTGGCGCCCTCTTTACGGATCCGACAAATCGCAACCTTGATTACGCGCTGTTGCCCTCGCATCGGGAACACGTCGTGGTGAACTACGGCACGTTTGACCTGCCGGTCGGCCCTCAAAAGCTTTTCCTCGGCAGCACACACGGCCTGGCGGGGCGGCTGCTCGAAAACTGGCAAACCAGTTGGGTCGTCAACCTGGGCTCGGGAGCTCCGATCAGCGTTACGGCCGCGAACATGTTGTACGGCAATGGCGTCCCGGACATCGTCGGCCCGTTCGACAAAACCAAACGGTTCTCGTGGGCAAACGGTGCGGCCCAGGGTAACTTGTTCACGGACGCCAATCACCAGCCTCTGTATTCATATACAAAGGATCCGCAGTGCCTGAACACGAGTCTGGTGGTGCCGCAGCTCGCGGGGATCTGCACGCTGAACGCGGTGAAGAGCAATTCCACCGGCCAGGTCGTGCTGCAAACTCCTCTCCCCGGTAACGTCGGTACACTCGGCCAACGCAATATTTACGGCCTCCCCACCTGGAAGGCGGATATGTCTCTGCAAAAACGTGTTCGGCTTGCCGAGACCAAGAGCCTCACAGTACGTATCGATGCGACTAATGTGTTCAATCACGCGACGCCGGCTCTATCCGCGGGATTCTTCCAGCCGACCGTTGGCGCTCCATCGCTGGCCATGACCAACAGCGCGCTTCCTTTCGGCTCTTTCAGCAACAAATGTCCGGTGTCCGCTTCGTGCAGTTTGCCAAACCGGTCGTTCCAGCTGAAGGCGCGCGTCGATTTCTGATTCCCGGGGGATGGGAAGGAACACAAGAGGCACAAAAGGCACAAGAAGTTGCGGTGTTATCTTCTTGTGCCTTTTGTGCCTCTTGTGTTCCTTCTCCCAGACTCCCGAACAGGAAATCGGGCTGCGCCTGATTGCCGTCCGGACTGAGACTGAAGCGGCGGACCTGCTTCGTCAGATTCAATCCGGACAATCTTTCGAATCCATTGCTAAAGCACATTCCAGCGATCCGTCGGCGAAAGATGGCGGTTATCTGGGAATGTTTCGCCTCAGTGATTTGAAACCCGATCTTCAGCGCATCGTGATGGGTTTGTTGCCAGGTCAGATCAGTGCCGTAACGCCGATTGGCGGCGATTTCCTCATATTGAAGCGCCTGACAATCGAAGAGGCAAATTGGATTCCTTCCTTCAACGCCGGCCTTGAGGCTTTTCAAAACGACCGCTACGAAGAAGCAGAGCGGAATTTCATCAAGGCGTTACCGTATGCGGAAAAGTTGAAGCCGGCCGATGACCGGCTGGAGGATAACCTGCACGGGCTGGCCGAAGCTTACCGGCTTCAAAAAAAATATGCCGAGGCGGATCCGGTCTATCGACGATATCTCGCGCTCCATTGGGGCGGGGCGGCTGTACCTGAAGTTCTGGACGACTTCTGCACGGTGCTTGCGCTGTCCTACTTTCGCGATTCTCAGTTCACACAGGCACGTACGAAATTCCAGGATGCTGCGAATCATGCGCCCATGGCTGAAGGATTGTACCAGGCGATGAGCACCATATTGTTCAAGGCTGAATTGACCGCTGAAGCCGAGGCTGTCATGGACAGCGCCACGCGACTCTTTCCAACATCGAGAAACGTCCGCTACCACCTGGCTGAACTGTATCGTGGGAGTTCGAAACCGAAGAAAGCCCTCGAGGTATTTGAGTACCTCAGCCGGATGAAACCAGAGGGCGCTGATCCTGCGGTGGATCGCCTTCAGCAAAGCGTCGTCTACCAGAAAATCGGAAGTATTCATGCCGAGCTGGCGGAGTTCGACAAAGCCGTGACGGCTTACAAAAAAGCATTGGAATTCACTCCCGACAGTGTCGAGGCTCGTGTGGGCCTGGGCAACGTTTACTTACAGCAGGGTAGAGCGAAGGATTCCCTGGACGAATATAACCGCGCTGTCGCGGCTGACCCCCAAAGCGCCGCCGCTTATTCTGGTATTGCGGACGCGAGTTTGCGCATGGGCCTCCTCGCCGAGGCATCCGCGGCCGCCGCGAAGGTACTGGAGATCGACTCCGGATATCGCAAAGCGCACTATGTCCGGGCGACCGCCCTCGCGCGAATGGGTGCGAACGAAGAGAGCGACAGAGAATTCGATATCTTTCGGAAAGTCGAGGAGGAAGCGCGATCGCAAACCGATCGCATCCGGTACATGGGTGTTCTTAACCGGGACGCTGCAGCAAAACTGCTGGAGGGGCATCCCGAAGAGGCCGTCGAAATGTTTTTGAACATTATCCAATCCTTTCCGGATTCCGCGACGGCCTACCTGAATCTGGGATTCGCCCAAAGCAGAATCGGCCAACACAAAGCCGCGGCCGAGACCTTCCAGAAAATCCTGTCGCAAAGCATATCGGACAGTTTCCTGGTGTCATGGAGCCTGGCGCGGGAATACCGTTACGTCGGGGATAAGGAAGCGAGCCGGAGGCATGAGATCGTGTACCTTCAGAATATCGACATCGCGTTGCGGGAAGCGTTGGATGTCGGTCCGGAGTAACGACGGAGACGAAACATTCAAGCAGATCACTTATAGGGAGGAAAACCGATGAGGGCTCTCGTTGTAACAACGGCGATTTTGTGCTGGCCTGCTATTGGCGGCGACAGCCTGCGCACCCGTAACCGCGACCGACAACAAGACGGGACCGATTGTAAAGACTGCGGAAGGCCCTGTTACCGGTCTTGTTCGGAATGGCGTTTTCGAATTCCGCGGCATCCCTTACGCTGCTCCTCCTGTCGGCAAGTGGCGTTGGATGCCGCCCCAGCCGGTCGCGAAATGGAAAGAGCCGCGCGACGCCACTCACTTTGGCAACATCTGCGCGCAGTCCACGACGCTTGGTGTTTTTGCCGGTCCTGCCAGCGTGGACGAGGACTGCCTTTACCTCAACGTCTTCACAACGAAGCTCGGCAAAGCCGACACTGCCGCAATCTGGCGGAATGCCGGTGATTGTCTGGATTCACGGCGGCGGCAATGTCGACGGTACGTCGGCGGATTATGATGGAAGCAAGCTGGCCACCGGAGGACCGGGCGGCGTCCCAACCGTGGTTGTCATCATCAACTATCGATTGGGCCTGTTTGGTTTCCTGGCGCATCCCGCGTTGGATGCGGAGAACCATCCTTTCGCCAATTACGGCATCATGGACATCCAGGCCGCGCTGCACTGGGTGGAGCGCAATGCCGCCGCTTTTGGCGGCGACGCCACACGAGTGACGCTCGGCGGTCAATCCGCCGGGGCCACCGATACGGGAGCCCATCTGATTGCGCCGTCAAGCGCTGGCCTGTTCCAGCGTGCGATCTTCCAGAGCTCGCCTCTGAACGCGCTGCCGCCACTCTCGTCAGGTTTGAGCCGTGGTGCGGATTTCGCGACGGCTGCAGGCTGCGGCAGGGAAGCGGATGCCGCGACGGCGGCATGCCTGCGAGCGCTCAGCGTATCGAGGATCCTCCAGCTGCAGGGAACCGCAAGCGCCAATGGTCCTTATGTGACCGGTCCGATGGTGGACGGCTCGATCGTGCCGATCAGCCCGAACACTGCCTGGACAGCAGGCCGGTTCAACCACATGCCGATCATGGCGGGAAACGTCCAGGACGAGGCGACTTTCGGCATCGGCATCACCACCTATTTCAGCGGTCCGCCGCAAGCGCCGATCAACGAGGCCCAATATGTTGCGAATATCACGGCAGCGTACAGCGGCCCCGAATATCCCGGCGGTCCGAACTACCCGAAGGGCACTGTCGAGGCGGTTCTGAAGCAGTACCCGCCTGGCCGCGATCCGCAGATGGCGCTCAATCTCGCCGGCTCGCAGGCCGGCGCCTGCCGAAACCGTCATATTGATGCATTGTGGACGAAGTGGTCCGATGCGCCGGTGTATGCCTATGAGTTCAACGACCGGAATGCACCCTATTACTTTCCGCCAATGCCCGGATTCTCTGCCCTCGCCGCCCATACCATCGATATCCAATTTCTATTCCCGCTATGGCACGGCGGCATCCTCGGTGTGCCCGGCGCCAGCCAGTCCCCGGCGCTGAGCAAAGAGGAGCAGCGCCTCTCCGACCAGCTCGTTGCCGCCTGGACCAATTTCGCCAAGAGCGGAAATCCAAACGAATCCGGCAACAGCCCCTGGCCCCGCTTCGTCACCCAGGAAGGCGTTCCGGCATACCTGTCTCAAAACGTCCCGACGCTGTCGACGTTCACGAACGCGCAATTCGGCGCCAATCACAACTGCAATTTCTGGGACGGTGTGATTGTCTATCAACCCTGATCGGTGCACTTCCGGCATATTCCCCGCCTGAGGCAGGCGGGGATGCCCTCGCGCAGCGAGGGCCGGGGCGGTCTGTTCAAAGACGAACAGTACCGATTAATAAGGAGCGCTTCGCGAGCATCATAAGGTGGCTATGCGGCTCTGAACATACCACCCCGGCTCTTCGCGCCACCCCTCCTGACTCAGGAGAGGATTGGCGTCAAAACTCAACTGCCCGACATTCTTGGGCTCAGCAGCCACTGGCCGATGCTCTCCGCATTACCCCACCTTGACACAAAATGTCGAAGTCTCTATAACCAAAGGCGCCGATCGTATTTGCCCATCCTGCCGGCTGTTCAATCAGGAATCTGGAGATCGAAAGCTAACGAGCATCTGGGCAGTAAGGACACATCAATGTCACATGCAACCAAGGGTGTAAAGCTTCCAAGTGCCGCGGGACGGCACCCGGTTTCGACTGCCCTTAAGCCTCCCGAAGTGCGCCCGCTCAAGGCTTATGCGTTCGATCCGAGCGAAGGGCACAATCTCGGCAACGAGATGACCCTGAATGTGAAATACGAAAAATTAGTGCCAGGGCCGATCGGCCGGCGGATCGCGGTGATTGATTATGACGGTGCGAATCAGGTGTTTTACAAGCCTGTCGATCTCGACGATCCGGCCCTGCTCATTCGTGGCGGGCTCAATCCGTCGGAATCGGATCCGCGATTCCACCAGCAAATGGTGTATGCCGTCGTGAGCGACACTCTGCAGCACTTCGAGGCTGCACTCGGACGGCGCGTAGGCTGGCGCCTCGACGAACGGCAGCCGGATGCCAAGGGCAATATTCCGAAGGGATCCATGCCCGGGGACATCTACCGGCTGAACCTTTATCCGCATGCGATGATCGCTGCGAACGCCGCATATACCCCTTCGGCGAAGGGCATCCTGTTTGGTTATTTTCGCGCCAGTCAAACCGATCCCGGCCGGAATCTTCCAGGACAGACCATCTTCACCTGCCTTTCGCACGACATCATTGTTCACGAAACGACGCATGCCGTGCTGGATGGCATCCGCACGTATTTCACAGAGCGGACGAACCGCGAGGTGCCGGCCTTTCACGAGGCTTTCGCGGATCTGGCCGCTTTGTTCCGGCACTTCTCGCACAAGGAAGCGCTTCTCGACACCATTCAGAAGACTGGCGGCAAACTTTACCAATACCACCTTCAACCGGATGCGCCTGTTGCGCAAGGGGAAGAACAGACCAATCAGGCTCAAAGTGCAGGCGACAATCCATTGATCGGCCTGGCGCAACAGTTCGGTGAAGCACGCGGCACGGGCAAGGCATTGCGGTCGGCGTTGGGCAAGATCGATCCAGATTGGATCAAAGATCCAGACCTGGAGCCTCACGAACGGGGAGCCATTCTCGTATCAGCCGTGTTCGATGCGTATTTTACGATTTACGTCCGTCGGACCACGGACCTGTTCCGCATCTATCGCGCTGGCGGCGGAAGCGCGAATCCTGTGGAGTTACCGGCGCCCCTGGCGAACATGCTGGCCGAAGCTGCCAGCGAGACAGCCGATCAGTTCTTTCAAATATGCGTGCGCGCGATCGACTATTGTCCTCCTGTGGACATTACCTTTGGCGACTACCTGCGCGCGATCATTACCGCCGACCGCGACCTCCATCCAGTGGACGAGAGTGGAGTGCGCGATGCTTTCATGCAGGCGTTTCGACTGCGCGGCATCCTTCCCGAAGGCGCTTCTTATTTCTCCGAAGAAGCATTGTGCTGGCAGCCCGTTTCGCCGGGCTTCCTGCCGCCGGTTGACGGATTGATTTTCGGCGATCCCAATGGACTCACCGGAGAAGAGAAGGATCGCAATGGAGAAGTGTTACGGGCATACGCGAAGAAGTACGCGAAGAAACTCGGCTTCCGGGCCGATCTGTTCATTTCTGTTCCGTCGTTCCATCCTACATTCCGTATCGGTCCGGATGGCAGGCTCGGCATAGACATGGTTGTTGAAATGTCACAGAAATACGAGGCGCCGATGGATCCGAATAAACCTGAACTCGGAACCTTTCCAATGCGTGGCGGTGCGACATTGCTGATTGCCAAGCCGCCGGTTCAGGACCGCGCGAGCGCTTCCAGTGAAATCCGCTATCTGATCGACAGGAGACTTGATGAACCCGGTCACACGGAAGTGGAAGAGCGCCAACGGCGTATCTTTCAGCGGGATGACGCTCTTCTTGAGGAGGCTGGCCCACGACGCTTCCAGCTCGACTTCAACATGCTCCATGGCGGTATCTAGAGATGAGTATTCCGGCTTCACGAAAGAAAGCGGCGAAAAAAACGCCAACCCGGCGTCCGGCTGCCAGGACTTCAGGTAGCGCTCCGGCAGAAGACGCGAGCGGCCTCAAGGTGCGGATGTATCGCGTGGGATTCGGCGATTTTTTCCTGGTTACGTTGCCAGTCTCGTCCGGCGATCGATACATTCTGATCGACTGTGGTGTTTTCACAGGCACGACGGGGAAGGGCGATGTCGGTTCAATCGTCGACGCGGTAGAAGACTTGTATCAGACAACCAAGGGACAGCTCGCTCTGATCATCATGACCCACCGTCACGCGGACCACATTGCCGGTTTCAGCCGGGCGCCCCGGTTCAAGGACTTCAAGGTCAGCATGGTCTGGATGCCGTATTGGGAACAGTTCAATGACGCCAAAGATTCTCCCGGCAACCTGCAGTTGAATATAGAACACCTGGCCATGCAGCTGGCGATGCAGTTTCGCGGGCGGAACGATAAAGCGGCGCAAGTCGCTATGGATCAGTTGTCGAATGCTACAGGAATTGAGTTCAACACAGCGGGCAATGGAGCAAAGAAAGGCGGTGGAAATGCGGCTGCTGTCGACGTTCTCAAGAATCACCTCGGTAACAATGGCAAGAACGTTCGATATTACTCCGCGGGTGACAAAGCCGAACTGCCTCCGGAGCTGGAAGGGTTAACTGCCGAGATCCTCGGCCCGCCGCCAAAGGACGCCAAGGCATTCATGCAACTCACCGATTTGAAGAAGGGCGTCGGACAATATCTGGATTCGACAAAACCTGGAGATAGCGGTGCAGAGGCCATTCAGCCGTTCCCTGTAGTCTGGTCCGCCGATCCCCAGCAGGAATACCCCGCGCGCGATGCGGAAGGATATCCCATCGATTACAAGAGCATCGGAACCCTGGTGAACAACGCGCAACCCGACCTGCTGGCGGCGGCTGCCGCTAAAATCGATACGTTTTTGAACAACCAGAGCCTCGTTGTCTTATTCAAGTTCGCAGGGAAGAACCTCTTGTTCGTCGGCGACGCTCAGGCCGGTAACTGGGAAAACTGGCTCTACAAGACAGGCGCCCCGGTTCAGGATCCGGCCAAAGCCAAACTTGTCATCACTTCGCAGGGCCAGGAGATTCTGGAGACCATCGACTTCTATAAGGTGGGCCATCACGGGAGTACCAATGCCACGCCTGTCGCCGTCGTCGATGTTTTAAGTAAGAACGCGAATGGGTTTGTCGCGATGTGTTCGACGCAAGTCGACGTTTACGGCAATCCGGACAACGGAACCGAAGTGCCGCGTGATCCCCTGATGAAAGCGCTGGGCGATGAATGCGCCCTGGTTCGAAGCGACGCGTTCGACATCACAACATCGTCCGGAAAGGTAAAGGCCGACAGCGGTACCAAGATGCCTGTGCCGAAAGTGGGCAAGCTGACAAAAGGCAATCTCTACATCGAGTATTCGTTTTAGATAACAAGCTTGGGATCAGGAGGCAAAATCCACCTGGATATCCAGCCGAAGTTCGAGCCTGCGACGGATGGTGAAGACCTCAATTCGCCGCCCTACACGACTGATCTGATCCTGAGCGATGGCGGGGTGTATGACAACCCTGGGTCTCGAGACGGCCCGGGAACGGTATGACACGATCCTGGTCAGCGAAGGGGGAGGGCACTGTGAGGCAGAACCGGATCCCCATCATGATTGGGTACGGCATTCCTATCGCATCTTGAATGTCATCGACAGCCAGGTGCGATTAGAACAAGGAGCGCTTCGCGGAAATTCATATGGAACGCGCTGCGCGCGAACTTTGAACAGACCGTCCCACCTTCGCTGCGCGAAGGATCCCCGCCTGACTCAGGCGGGGACTTCCCCATTTCGACATCTTGCCGAAAAACAACTTCGACAAGCGAAAGGGCCTGCTCGCCTGGGTCGATGGCGCTTTCATGTATTCAACATCAGACTGAACACCCCGTTGCATATCGGCTGGAACCGAATTCGAGGATACAGCCAGTACATCAAGCCAAAAAATCGATTCCTTTTGAGGTGCAGGCGGCAGGCCAAGGTGGGGTGAATGAAGCGGGCTTGAAATTGGCGCAACCCCCAGTAGCAAAAAGGCGGCAGACTTTTGCGGTATGCGTGCATCAGCTTCGGCGTAAAGCCGTTGCAATGAAGCTCACTGATCACCATTTGCGCGCGCCGGCTCAGGTAATGGGTGTAGTCTTCGGGGAAGTCCTGAATTCCCATCATCAGCGCGATAGAGCGAATGTCGTCGAAGTACGTTTCCTTCTCCTCATGACTCATCTTCCTGCGGTGCAGGTATTCGTAACCCAGGATGCCGTATTCGATGAGCATTGAAAACACCTGCAGGTATGCCTGGTCCGAGATGGTGATTTCGCCTTGTTCCCGGGATCTCTTTTCCTCGACATCGCGGTGGAGATCCTTGATGCGTCCGGCGAGCGCCCGCACTCCTTCTTGCGGCATGAAGAACAGCTTCCGCTGGTAGCGAAGGGTTGATGCGAAACGGTGAAGCGGGTCCGATGGAAGTTTCCCCGTGTAAAAAAGCCAATGGTTTTCCGGATTCAAGGCGAATTCCGCCGCGGCTCCAGCGTAAATCAGAAGGATGTTGTCAGCCTCACCCCAGATGGTGCGGGTGATCTCACTTCCGAAGAGTCGCGTCACAGGACACATCCATTTCCACTAATGCCGTGTAAATCTCATCGATCGTTTCGTCCAGAGTGGAAGTTCCTGCAGTCAGTCCTACCGTATTCAGGGCGTAAAACCATTCGGGCTGAAGCTCCGACGCGCGCTCGACCTGGAAACAGGGAACTCCGGCCTTTTCCCCCAGCGCGCGCAGTTGATGTGTATTGTTCGAATTCTTTCCGCCAACGACCACCAGCGCCTGGACTCTCTCTAACAGGTCCTGCACCGCGTCTTGTCTTTCGCGAGTGGGACCGCATATGGTGTCGATCAAACGAATGGTTTTTCCGGCATTTCGCCGGGAAATTGTTTCAAAGATTATGTCGAGCAGGGCCGGCGGAGTCGTGGTCTGGCAAACAACAGCGATGCGGTCCGCTGGATAAATGAGAACGTCTTCCGGCTTTTCCACTACAGCGAATCGTTCAAGGTCGCCGACGATGCCTTTGACTTCAACGTGATCTTTGCGGCCGGCGACGACGACGAAATAACCCTGTTCCTGCAAATCCCTGGCGATTTGATGAACCCGTCTGACGAGAGGGCAGGTGGTGTCAATCAGGGTCTTGCCGGATGCTTCCAGTCTCCCCCGCTCTTTGTCGCTGACGCCGTGAGCGGTGATCACCACGTTCGGAGTAGGAATGATGGAGGTGCGCTCACGCTCCTCCATCATCGAAAAACCGCGCGCCTTGATGCGTTTCAAGACTTCGCCGTTATGAACCAGTTGACCGTAAACGGTCGCGTGCTCCGGATTGTCCATTGCCATGACGGTGGAGAGGGCATCCTTGACCCCGAAACACATTCCCATCACTTGAGCTCTTATGACTTTCATAACAATCATCCTGCTGTATGAAAACGACTTTGTGTCACAAAGCGAATGTATCATAGGTGACTTTGCAATGCAAAGTCCGCTGTTTATGTTCGGTTTCGGGAGGGCATTGAAATCGGGCAGTGCCCAGGTTAAGTTAGGCGGGGTGCCTTGGCGCGAAGTCGATGACGAGACGGTCTGTTCAAAGACAGAATAGCGACGGGGAAGCCGCAAAGTGCGCCTGTAGAGGTTTTGAATGTCGGTGCGCTATGCGAATATGTAAACGGCTGGTTTACGGCTTGGAACAGACTGGCCTAGCACCAGCTTGCGAGGGCAGTCCCCGCCTAACTTAGGCGGGGACTACGAGACACTCGCACCGCGATCCGTCTCTATCTTGGACAGCTCTGGTCTATGCCTGCGCGTATCGTGCGCATTCGTTCACTTACCGAACTCGTAGAAGACGCCCGCGCCGATCCGGACGAAGGTGTTGGAACCGGCGAAGATGGTGAATTCGGGACGGAAGCCCCATTTTTCCGTGACGTAATACCGGACGCCTCCACCGAGGTTGGCATAGAAATCGTTCGAACTGCCGCCTGTACTGAAGTTGAAGCCTTGAAAGGAAAAGGTATTCGAAGCGCTGGCGCTAGAATGCAGGAATCCCAGGCCCACATTGCCGTACGGAACCATCGAGCCGTATTTCCGGAACTGATATTGAAGGCCCCCGTCGAAGTTAAAAGCCTTGGCACTGACATTGCGGTCCGCACCAAGAATACTGACGGTACTCGAGCCAAGCGGAATGTACAGGAACTCCCCGTAGGCGAGAACGTGTTGGTTCAGGGCCACTCCAATGCTTCCGCCGAAAGCGCCATGAGTGCCGATGCCGCTGACGAAACCGATCTGGCCGGTGGCCTCGACTTGTCCCGTTACCATGTTCTGGCCGTAAGCGAGGCCGGTCATTATCCATAAGCTGATGATGGCGATGAGGCATACCGTTCGTGTTCGATAGATCTTGTTCATAGTTTGTATTGGAATCATCCGAGAAGCGACGCTTGCGGTCAAGTACGGGGAGCACAAAAGGCACGAAGAGCCTTTGTGTTCCTTTCCTGATCCCGTTTGATAATGATGGCCCTCGAACTGCACTAGAGCCGCGATCGCTCTTATCAGCCGTCTGAACCACCTCTGCTTTGCCTGCCAAATTTGCTGAGATTTCAATCCGAAAGGACATTGACTATGGTGCAGTACAGCGATGAACCTATTGAATTGTCTGCAGAGATCGAAGAACTCGAACCGAAGACGGTTCCGCAGTCCAGTTCCAGCTTCATGGATTAAGTTCAAAGCCGCTCTCACGTTCCGGGAGCGGCTCCGGACCGCGGTTCAATTTGTTTGAGGGATATCCAGCGAACCGACGATCGTAACATCAGGCAGATCGACTTGAAGAGTCAGGCCGACCTCCGGTACTTCGTTGAAATGAAACTCCCCAGTTTCGTCCGTGCGTGTTGATTGAAATCTTGCACCACCGTGCAGCAGATGACACTGAACGGGCTGCGCGAATTCTTTGCCGCCGCGGGGAAGAAGTTGACCGTGAATGCGCCTGCCTGTTTCATCAGTCCAGATCTTGATGTGAATATCGAACTCGTCATCGCGCAGGACGAGTTGCCGTCCGGAATCCCCGCTATGTCCGCGAATTCGGACTTTAACGAGACGACGGCTCTCCAATAAATTGAATACTCTCTGTGTCTGCTGATGCATCAGGTGACCTCCATCAAAAGTGGCGGCAGATCCTAATAAAATACCTGCCCGCAAGCAAAAGTGCTAGGGATTACCCACGAGTACAAACGGGGCCCAGTGAAACGGGTTGGGATGCTGGTCGCGCACACCGAGCATTGCCCGGCGCAATGCCGTTGATTTGGTGGCACCTTGTTGCCATTCCTGGTAAAAGAGTGCCATCAAGGTGGTAGTGGCTTCGTCGTTTACGGTCCACAAACTTACTAGCAGGGAACGGGCTCCGGCATATAAAAAGCCCCGCATTAATCCCAGAAGATCGTCGGCGCCGGTCACCTCGGTCATGCCGGACTGACAGCCGCTTAACGTGACCAGATTGCTTTGGCAGGCGATCGAAAAGAGATCCTGCGCCGTGAACCAGCCGTCGGCCAGTTTGAAACTGGAAAACATCGGGTTGTCCTGGCGAAAGACGGAGTGGGTGGCGATATGCAAAAAGCTGCAACTCCTGCCGTTGTCTATAAAAGCACGACGAGTTGCTGCCTCGTCCTGCAACACGTTGGCATTAGGAAACATCCGGTGGAGTTGCGCGATTTCCTCCGCTACCATTGGAGCCTCTTCGTCTGCCACTCCAACCAACAGCGGCGCCGCATCGCGAACCCCGTCTTTTTCGAGACAGTATTTGAGGACAGAAGCGCTTGGCGCATAGGAGATCTCAAACCGATCGATAAGATAATTTTCTCCGTCGTAAAACGCATGGAAAGGAAGAAGGTGAAGCGAGCCGTGCGGCACGACGATGAGACTCGGTGTGAGGATGTCACTGGCGAATGGCCCCACAAGACAGTGGTACAGCGCGTGGAGGTGCCGCTTCGCCGTTTCAAGCAGTTGATCGGCATGAACCGCCGCGTAGTCGGCGCCTAACGTGAAAGCCTCAAGCTGAAATTTCAGCCGTTCCTGCAGGTTCGAAACACGGCTCACAGAGCACACTCGTCGCACGGCCTTGGCGCCGTCGGCCGATATGACAAATACGAGGATTTCGTCGCCGCTCGTGAAGTATTCCAGCAGCGTGGTTCCTTGCGGAAGCGCGGACTGAACGGATGTCAGAGTTGCAATTGAGACGTGGTGCAGCGAGGCATATTCCGGATCCACCAGCGAAACCTCGCGGAGCGCTCGCACCAGTTCCTGCTCCTTGAAAACGATGCTGTCCAAAACGGCGTTTGACGCAATTGGCCGCGACTGGGACTCGACTCTTGCGTACTGCGTGTTGATCTCTTCGCGCAGACGGTTGATTCTGGACAACAGTGCCGGCGCGACCTCCTGCCGGACGGGAGGTGTGCAATGGGAGAGCAGCTCGATCAAGCTGCGTGAATGCGCGCGCTCGCACCAGTTATAGGCGGAGGACAGCGCCGCAACCTCGTCCGGTCCGTCCAGGGAAAGACGAACCAGCGCGTCGTATGCTCGATGGCGTCCTATGAAGAATCTGACGCGAAGGTCGTCGTGGTGAAGTTTTGCCTGGTGCTCTTCCAGTTCCTGCACCGCGGCTTCGTAATGCATCTGAGCTTCTTCGGGGCGGTGCGAGCGCTCGGCAATTTCTGCGCATAGGACGCGATAGGAAAAAAGAACCAGCGGCACCCTGCCTGTGGCGATAATTGCGCCGATTTCCGTTGAGTACCGCTCAGCAGCCTCGAGATCGCTCAACGCGAGTGAGACCTGGCCGCGAAGTACGAGGCCGAAGATTTTCCTGGAGGGAATAGCCAGTTGCTCGAACACTGCTGTGGCCCGGCCGGCGAGTACCTGAGCTTCCGAGTAGCGCTGAAGCGAAAGATACGCCTCCGCCCGATAGAGATCGAGCAGTCCGATCCAATATCGATTTTTCACCAGCTCGAATATTTCTTGTGAGGCGCGGAAGACCTGGAGCGCCTCGGTGAAACGACGCTGCTGGATGAGCGCGACTCCATAAAACGCACTGGCCTTCGCTTGTTCGTACCGCAAGCCGAGTTTTTCGAATTGCGCGGCAGCCCGTACGGCGAGCATTGCCGCGTCCTTCGACAAGCTGATCTGCAGATAGATCTCGGCTTCATGGAGATCGCACATCGAAGCATGCCTCAGGCTGCCGGTAGTTTCGAACTGTTCGCGAAGGCGGGAGAAGCCTTCGAGCGCCTCGCTGTAGCGGCCTCGCAGATACTGCAGGTAGGTGCGGTTGTAGCTCGCTTGAGTCCAGAGATCCGTCATGCCCAGGTCGTGGCTCAACTGGATCGATTGCGTATACATGTCGTCGGATTCTTCTAACCGATCGAGCTGACTCAGGACATTGCCAAGGTTAAAACACGAGTGCGCAATTGCGGAGTTGTCGCCCAGCTTCTGAAACATCGTATATGCCTTGAGGTAGTACTCGCGGGCTCGTGTATGGTCGTCGGTCCGGTGATAGATATTCGCGATGTTGTGATACAGCCGGGCGAGGCCCGTTTCATCGCGGTGCGCTTCGAACAGGCCTTCGGCGACTTTGGCGACCTCAAATGCTTCCAGGCAATGATCCGCATTGAGCAGCACGCTGATCAATGCCAGGTGAAGCCGTGCCGCCTGTTTCACGTCGCCGATGGTTTCCAGACCTGAAATCACCTGCCGGTAGAAGGGAATCGCTTTTTCAAATTCCTCATTGGCGCCGAGGCTGCGGCCCATCAAATGCCAGGCTTCGATAAGCAGCCGCGGATCATCGCGATGCGCGGCCAACTGTAAGGCGGCGCGGGCAAGCGAAAGTCCTGCCGCCGAGCCGATACTTTTTGGCTGGCCGGCGTAAAGAGGACGGACCCTTTGCCAGATCGCATCAAACAGGTCATGAAGCTCTTCGGCTTTGACGGAGATCGCCATCCGTTCCAGGTCGGCATCGGAGCGTTGTAGAAGATCTTCAGGTGACATACATCATGATGGCGAGTCGCGCCTATAGTATCGCATCGCTTCTTCAGGATACGTTTATGTGTTGTGCCTTTTGTGCTTCTTGTGTTCCGTTCCGGTTTTCTGTTTAAAATGCAGCACCATGCGTGCGAGTCGCTTTCTGCAAATATCGCTGTTTCTGATCGTCATATGTCCCGCGGCATTCGGCGAGGTCGTCCGTGTCGAGATACAACGACGCGACGATGCGGGGACGCACGAGCGGTTGATTGGCCGCGTGTATTTCCGGGTTGATCCGGCATTGCCGGCCAATCAAAACATTGTGGATCTCGAACTGGCGCCGCGGGACAAAGACGGCATGGTCGAATTTTCGAGCGATCTGTTGTTCTTCCAGCCCAAGGACGCGCGACAGGCGCGTGGAACGGTTTTTCTGGAAGTGGTCAATCGCGGGCGGGACCAGTCGCTGGCGTTGATGAGCGGTGCACAGCAGCGCGACCTTTCCCCGGCATCGTGGGATCTCGGCGATGGCTTTGTTCTCAAACAGGGTTTTACAGTCGCTTTCCTCGGATGGCAATTCGACGTGCAACCATCTCAAGGTCTCACCTTTCAAACGCAGACAGCCGACGTCGAAGGCGTAGTTCGCGAAAGTCACATACAGGTGGCGCCCGCAAACATGGCGGCCTTCCGGCTTTCCTATTGCGCGTCGGGCGGACAGAGCGATGCAAAGGTAACGTTTCGGACCAGAATCGATGACCCGCCACAGGTGCTCGCCCGAAACCTCTGGGATTTCACGAATGACGGTTGTGTCGTCCGGCTGCGCGGGGATCTCAAGGCCGGCCTTTACGAGGCGATCTATAACACGAAAGGCTCACCTGTCGCCGGGCTTGGCCTTGCGGCGATGCGTGATTTTGCCGCCTATCTCAAGCATGGTCCGAGTTCCTCGCCATTGAGCGACAAATCCGGATTATCGAGGGATGTGATCGGCTATGGCTATTCGCAAAGCGCGCGGTTTCTGCGCGAGTTTGTTCGTGACGGGTTTAATGCGGACGAGCACGGGCGAATCGCGTTTGACGGGTTGATGATTGCTTCGGCGGGTGCAGGTGGCGGCAGCTTCAATCACCGCTTCGCGATGCCGGGACAGGCCGGTAATTCCGTTCTTTCGATTTTGCGTCCGGTAGACTTGCCGCCATTTACCGACGATGCTTTGCTGGCGAAAGCTCGCATCGCCAGAACCGTTCCGAAGATCTTCTATACGTTCTCGTCTACGGAATACTGGGCTCGGGCCGGTTCGCTGACCCATACAACGGAAGATGGTTCAAAGGCCGTCCCGCTGGCTTCGACTTCCCGGCTGTATTTTCTGGCCGGATCGCCGCACGCGGCAGGGCCATTGCCACCGACGAAAGGCGGGCAACAGTACAAGTACTATATTAATTTCGCCGAACAGCGCTGGGTTCAGCGCGCATTGCTGCTCGATCTGGATGCCTGGGTACGCGAAGGAACGACCCCACCGGCGTCGCAGTATCCATCGATCGCTTCGGGCACGCTTGTGCCGATGGAGACGGTGGAGTTCCCGCGCATTCGATCCATGCCGTTTGCGCCATACATGCCGCAGGTGTGGCGGATGGACTACGGTCCCGAATTCAACCGTCGTCACATCATCTCGGAACCGCCGGTCGTCGGAGCCCCCTATCGCGTGCTCGTTCCTCAGGTCGATGCAGACGGAAACGATCTCGGCGGTATTCGTCTTCCGGAGATTGCGGTACCACTTGGCACCTACTCCGGATGGAACATCGCGCTGCCTCAGTTGAGCGATCTCCACTATCTCGCCGGATTGATCGGCAGCTTCGACCCGTTCCCCCGCACACGGCAGGACCGGGCGAAGGCCAGTGATCCGCGCCGCTCGATTGAAGAACGTTACGCCGATCGAAAAGACTACGTCCGGCAGGTTACCCGCTCGATGGAGAGTCTGGTTGGCCAGCGATTCATGCTGGAAGCGGATGTCCCGGTGGCCGTTCGCTGGGCAGAGGAAATCTGGAATGCGGTCGCAGGTGAGGGCAGTCGCTAAAGCGACTGAATCACTCCTCTCGTAATGCGACATGCGGATCAATCCGCATCGCGTCCCGTGCGGGCGCAGCGGCGGCGAGCAGCGTGGTGAGGAACAGGCCGATCGGCACCAGCGTCAGGAGCCACAGGTCAGTCGGCTGCGGCTGACCCTGGCCGGCGTTCACGGCCCCTCGCAGTGCAAAACTGACTACGAGACCAGCAAGGACACCGGTGAGGCCCATCGAGGCGGCTTGCTTCAAGATCATTCGCATGACTTGCGGACGTTCCGCCCCGAGCGCGATGCGGATTCCGATCTCGCGTGTTTTGCGGGCAACTTGATAAGCAACAACGGCGTAGAGTCCGGCGAGGGCAAGGACAAAGCCCATCAAGCTTACCGAGCCCAGAAGCGTGACGACCATATTCATGGCCTGAACAGTGCTGCGCTGAAACAAATCGTCCATGGTGCGGATCCCTAAGACAGGGATGTTCGAGTCGATCGACCGCGCTATTTCGCGAACCGGTCCGGCCAGGCTCGCAGGATCCCCGTTCGATTGCACCAGCAGAGTCATCCGCGATTCCGGATTCTGAGCCAACGGTAAATAAATGAATCCCGTCGGGGGCTCTGCGATCGACAGATATTTCGCGGTCGCGGTGACCCCGACGATTTCGACCAACGGGCCGTTTTCATTTTCCAGCCGGACTCGCTTCCCGATCGGGTCGGCGCCGAGATATTTTTCGGCAAAGATGTTGTTGACGACCGCCACTCGCGGTGAATCCTTGCGATCGGTAATTGCAAAACTTCGACCGCGGAGAATCGGCATACCTAAGATGTCGAAGTAACTTTCATCCACCGTGCTCGACATGACGCTGAGATTCCGTTGACCGAAAGGGAGTTGGTAGCCTTCAGGTATGACGTTTTTCTGCTCGATGATCGTCGTCAGGGGAAGCGAATAAGTCAGTGCCACGGATTTCACGCCCGGTAACGCCCGTGATTGTTCGGTCAACCTTTTATAAAAATCCTCCGCTCGCTCCGGCGTGTAACCGGCGACCGCGGCATCGAACCTGGCCGTCAATATATGATCCGTTCGAAAGCCACGCCCTGAAAGCATGCTGGCAGAGTTGCGATAAACACCGACACCCGAAAGCAAGAGCACCAGCGAGCCGGCGATCTGGGCAATGACCAGAGCGCGGCGGCCGAAGAATCGTTTGCGAGGCTCGTACGTCGGGCCACTTTTGAGTGAAGGGGTAAGGTCGGTTTTCGTGGATCGGATTGCAGGTATCAACCCGAACAGCACGGCGCTCGCAACGGAAACGATGAACGTGAACGCCAGCAAGCGATGATCGAGCTGGTATTTCACGATGACTGGGGCATCGCTGACCGTTTCAATTCTTGCAAAGTAGTCGGTTGCGGCCTGTGCTACCAGCAACCCGCCCATTCCGCCGATCAAGCCGATCAAGAGACTTTCCGCCATGAGTTGCCGGATCAAGCGGAGGCGACTCGCACCAATGGCCAGCCGGACGGCGATTTCGCGGGACCTTGCGCGGCCCCGGCTGAGCATCAGATTTGCGACGTTACAGCATGCAATCACTAATACAATCGCAACGAGCGTAAAGAGTGAGACGAGGATCGGCCCGTAGAGAGGCGTTCGTTCCAGCCGTATCTGGACCTCTGTGCGCACTCCGGCTCCGACTCCCTTGTTGCTTCCCGGGTATTCAGCTTCGAGGCCTTTTGCGAGCGCCGAGATTTCCGCATCCGCGGCTTTGAGCGTCACTGTCTGCTTTAATCGTCCCTTGACGGCAAAGGCGCGGGAAGTGCGGTCCTTCAGAAGATCCTGTTTGGGATCCAGGCGGGACGCCATCATCGAGGGGACAAAAAACGCAGGGTGAATAAACTGTTCCGCGCCGGTGAAGTCTTCTGGAGCAATACCAACGACACTGAACTCACTGCCATTGAGTCGAATGCGTCGCCCGATCAGTGACCGATCGGCCCCGAATTCTTCCTTCCAGATGTCATTTGCCAGAACTACGACGGCGTCGCGTCCGGGGACCTGGTCTTCGTCTGAACTGAACGCCCGTCCGAGAGACGGTTCCACTCCGAGGACTTGAAAAAAATTCCCGCTGACCAGATAGCCCATTTTGAATTGCGCCTGGCTCTTGTCATCCTTTGCGAATCCGGCCGGCGTCAGATGAAATGCGGTCAACGCTTCGAAGGAACGGCTCTTATCACGGAGGTCGAGGAAATCCGGATAGGACAGCTCTGTGTTTGCGTCGGCGAATGAGGACATGCTCGAACTTGGCGCGAGCGAGCGAACTGTGACGAGATGTGATGAATCGTGGACCGGCAGAGGCCGGAATAAAAGCATATCGGCAAGGCTGAAGATTGCCGAATTGGCCCCGATCGCCAATGCGATCGAAATGATTGCCGTTGCGGCGAATCCTGGATTCTGCCGGAGGGTGCGCCATGCATAGCGGAAATCGTTGATCATGCCCGTTGCTTATGGCATTCGAGTGGCCTTTCGGGAAAGCCTTTTCTCTCAGTCAAATAACCTGAACTAATCCGGCTCGCTTGTTCGGCTATGGGATTCGAATTTTCGCGACCGGACATCTCTGAATGCGGATGATATCATCGCGCTTTGAATATGCTGAGTGCCGCATTTGTCAGGACCGTCGGTGATCGCGATCGGATTTACGTCCGGCGGTCGGATGGCAGTGAAGTGAGTTGGGGCTTCCCGACATACGGCGATGTGCCACCGCATGACATGATCCATCTGGTTGTCGAATCGGCATTCGGCGTAACACAGGGCTTCTGGGGACGAGTGGATGCTGGAATAGACCCGGGCATCATCGCCGACCAGGCCAATCGCCTCGGCGGGCGCAACAAGTACGCCGCATTTGGCGCCGATCTGTCGGGTCTTGCGTTGGCGGAAGCCCTCGCCAATCCCGGTTGGCTGCTGGACGCCATTTCGGCCGAAGCTCTGCAAAATCAGATCGTCGGCGCATGCCGTGAAGCGGGAGTGGAACCACCGGCTCCGTTGTCGATCGAACGCACGGAGCCAGTCCGCGTTGTGCTCAGGCATCTTGCAAGGCAATGGCGAGACCTGAAACCAAAGGGAGCGATCGATCTGCTGTTTGATCCCCGGGATCCTATGGGAAGTTTTGATGTATTGAAAAAAACGTTGTCCAACACGGTGCTGTAGTGAACCGCACAAAGGAGCAAATGAAATACGAACAGCCAAGCACGGATGACCGACGGATATGGGACATCCTTCTTTCGCAAATTCATCAGGTTGCGGTCGTGGCGGCCGACGAAGCCGGTCTGTTCGATGCGCTGGAGGGGAAACCGGGGACGATAGCCGAAGTCGCGGCTAGTCTGGACTTTGACGAACGAGCGACAGGCATTCTGCTGCGTCTTCTTGCCGCACTGGGTCTGCTGAAACAGAGGCTTGGGCGTTTTCAGCTTGCGGATGATGCGCGCGTGTATCTTGTGAAGTCCGGCGCGTTCTATTGGGGCCACATGCTCAATGTCGGCGTCAACGAAGGGCATCGAACGCGGTTGCTGGCGAAGCTCCAGAAAAAAGGATCGGACCGGGTCACGGGGCCGGAAGGCACGCCGCAGGTTTCCGGCGAAGGCCGGGTTTCCGACAACTGGGCAGCGGGAAATGTTTCGCTTGAACAAGCGCGGGGGATCGCTGCCCGGATGAATTCTCATTCACTGACTGCCGCGATCGGAGCGGCGCGCAATTACGATTTCACTGGCATCCGGCGAGTGCTCGATGTGGGTGGCGGCTCCGGCTGTTTTATGGTTGCCATGGCCCAGAAGCACACTGATCTCCGCTGCACGATCATGGAGCTTCCCGCGATGTGTGAGGTCGCTCAGGATTACGTCAAAACGGGAGAGGTGGCTGATCGCGTCGATACGGCCGCCATTGACATGTTTCGCCAGCCGTGGCCGAAAGGCTATGACGCGCTGTTCTTTTCGAATATCTGGCATGACTGGAACTTTCAAACCTGCAAATGGCTGGCTGCCCGCGCCTTCGAAGTCCTTCCTGCCGGCGGCCGCGTCATGCTGCATGAAATGCTGCTGGATGACGACGGGACCGGCCCCGTCACAGCCGCTTCGTTCTCCACGCTGATGTTGCTTGGCACGCAAGGTCAGCAATTCACCTTCGGTGAACTCAAGGACATTCTCGAGGGCGCCGGCTTTAGCGGCATCGAAAGCAGCCAGACCAGTTGCTACTACAGCATCGTCACAGGTTATAAACGCTGAAACGAAAGGATCGACATGTTGTTCATTGTGCAATTTGAAGACAAGCCGGGAGTAGGCGATCTGCGCCAGAAACTCCTGGAGTCGCACTTCGCTTTTCTGGACAGCCGGAAAGACAAGGTGCTGGTCGCCGGTTCGATGCGCGAAATTCCGTCGGACCAGCCGCTCGGCGGACTATGGATCGTTGAAGCGAACAACGACGCGGAGGTTCGCGATATCTTCAAGGACGATCCATTCTGGGTGAACGGCCTGCGGGCCAGCGTCCGCATCAATCGCTGGGTCAAGGCATTTCCCGACCGCAAGGCTCTTGTCTGAACTTGCCTCCGTTATAGGGCGACCCCGTTTCGATGTGAATGACGCGAAACCGGTCGCAAAGACGCTCGCGCAGACCGTGGCGGGCAAACTTTGAACTAGTTGGTTACAGATCAGGGCTGTCTAAAATAAGGACCAATGTAGCGGTGAGCCCAGTCCCCGCCTAAGTTAGGCGGGGACTGGGCCGCAGTGTTAGAGCCAAAAAACAGGTTTACATCGCATCCACTACATTCAAAATCTTTACGGGCGCACTTTGCGGCTCCCCGTCCATTCTGTCTTGGACACGTATGGTCACAGACCGCGCCTGCGATGAAACCGTGATGGATAGCGGGATCCGGGCTTGATTGAAGACGGATTTCGAGTATGATGATCGCTCTTATTGAGGAATAACCGATGAGCGATTTTCTGGCAGGCCTGGAAACTACAGGCATTAGTCTTTTCATTCGCGAGTCCAGTTCTCTTCTGGGCTTCCCCACCATCCTGACGACGCATGCGTTCGGCTATTGTTTCATTATGGCGACCAACGCGATCGTCTCCGCGCGCATGCTCGGGTTTGCGAAGAGCATACCGTTCAAGCCGTTGCGGAAATTGTTTCCGGTGATGTGGATCGGCTTGATCCTGACCACGATCACAGGTTTGCTGCTGGTCATGGCGGCTGCGCAAAAACGTGTCCCGAATCCCATTCTCTGGTTCAAGATGATCTTATTGGCGGTGGCCACGCCGCTGATGTGGAAATTCCAGATGAAAGTCTTTGAGGACCCTGCGGTGAATGAGAACAACATCCCCGCCAACGCCAAAACGATGGCGGCTTTGCAGCTTGCGCTGTGGATTTTGATTATGATCAGCGGGCGTTTGATCCCCTACTCGGCAACCATCCTCGGGGACGCGTACTAAAGAAAAAAGGGCCGCGTTTCAGCGGCCCCTTCCGCCAGTCAGTTCGCCTTTTCGTTCCGGTCGGCGTTCTTGTCGATCTTGAAGAGCGCGATGCCGGCGATCACACTGACACCGACCACGATAATTACGGACATGTAAATGATACTGAGGAACATCATAGGTCGTTCAAACCGTCCTTAGTCCAGCCATGGAAGAAATCGTCCGTAAATCATTACGGCAACCACTAACACGAAAGTCGCCACTGCAGCAAGTCGCACCACGGCGGGAACATCGTCGTCCGCCTGCACTTTCCATGGCCTGTCGAACATTGTGAAATACAGAATGGGAACCGTCGCGATAAGGATTCCCAGCATTTTCGTGTGGAATCCCTGTTTCCCGAGGTAGAGCTGGGGCGACGCGGCAAAGAAGATCATCCCGGTGATGATGTTGAGCACGAAGCCAATGATGGCCACAGGCAGAAGCCGGTGCAGGGCCGGGAAACTGATCCCTTTCATGATGCCGAGCATCCGGAAGAGATAGACCGTCGAGACGCCGAAAAGGAAAGCCATTCCGACGTAATGGATCATTTCGAGCGTCGGCCAGGCAAAAGCATGTTCGTTGACGAACCTTTCGATGGGCAGGCGCCAACCCACCGCTTCCGTCACCGCCGCGTCTGCTGCCTCGCGAATTTCCAGATGGCTGATCTTGCCGCCGATGCTGGCCGTTACGAGAACGGCTGCAACTGCCGCCATGGTCGAGACCAGCGTCGCCATCGTTGTCAGTGGTCCGGAACGCGAGTGACGCCGGTGTTCCCAGAGGCCGAGCCAGGCAAACATCCCGGCGGCGGTCATACACAGGAGGGTGATCATGGCTGCATTTTGATGTAGCTGGACCATGCCGGCGGAGTAGGACGGGTTCTTGTCGACGATTCGCTGCGATTCGGCGCCGGTGATGTAAGTTGGCAGCACCGCCATAGTTATCAGCACCAGCACGCCATAGGCGAACTGTTTGAGGGCTTCGTCTTTTTTGTAAATCCCCGCGGCCAGAAGCAGGAGACCTGCGATCGAGCCCAGGGAAGGGACGTGGTTCAAAATAATATGGATATGAGCAAGATTCATGATTATCTCTGCTGTCTGCTTTCCCGTACAAAGATGGCGTTACATCTACACCATCTTCGCGGTCCAGTCAATGGCGCCAGGGTAGCAGGACCCTGGCTCGCAGGCTCCCAGAACATGATGTAGCCGCCAACATCGGGAGCGTAGTCGACAGTTCGTGTGAGCGACCTGCAGCGTTTCCAGCCGCGGAACGGCGTCAAGATACAAGCCGCGGCCGTAAGGCCGTGGCTATGTTTACAAAAGCAATGAGCCGCGGTAGGGGCGAAAGATTCTTTCGCCCCTACCGCGGCTGACGCCTGGCCGGGAATTGAAACCCACGGCCTTCGGCCGTGGCTCTTACGCCGCTACCGCGGCAAAAAGCCCACGGGTGCGTTTAATGCCGGAACAGGGAGACGGTGGTTGACGCTCCCCAGGCCGCGCCTTTTTCGGGATGTTGAGGGTTGGCATTCCAGAGCACTTCGCGAACGCTCATGGTACGGCTTGCCGGGTCAATAGTTGCGATCTGGAAGGAAAGTTTCGACTCGTCCGGGTTAGACAACTTTCCTTTCATCGGAGAATCGACGCGGAAGGCATGCAGCGCCACCGTATGGTTCGGACCCGTCCAGTCGTAGAACTGATTCCAGTTACTGTGACCGTGGAAATAGGCAGTGATGTTGGAGTGCGCCCGGACGAAGTCCTCCCAGCCTTTTTGCTGCGATGTGACATCGGTGAATGTATCGTCCAGCAGATTTTCATACTGATCGGCAGGGTTGATGTCACGCTTGCCGTTCGGATTGCGGAAGTGCTTCGGATCGCCATCGGGAAACACGTGCGCAAAGACAAAGACCGGAGTCGACGTGCTCACGTGCTCGAGATCGTTTTCCAGCCAGGTCCGGACTCGGGAGTCCGGCCATAAGCTGATATAGACGAAATGAACCCCGCCCAGATCATGCGAGACAAGCGTTTTATCCCGCCCATAGTCGAATGTATCCGGCGTCTTGAGCACTGCGGGTCTCACCATGAGATTGAAGATTTCGGTGATTGAAGTTTTATCCAGAATCGCCATGGGCTTGTAATAACCGACGGCGTTGGATGCATCATGGTTGCCAGGCACCACGTAGAGGGAACTTCGTTTTCCTGTCGAATCCTGCAGCCTCAAGCCATCGATATAGTCTGTTTTGAACTCAGACCACGATTTTGCAGAACTTTGAATCGGGATTTCCCCGGCTTCGGCCCGATTTGCGATGTCGCCGCCATCCACGACAAAGTCGATCGGGCCAACCGGTTCAGAAGCGCGTAGCCCGCCGTCTGCCGGAAAACTTTGCGATGAGAGCTTGATTCATCTGCGCCACGAGCGCCGCGTTGACGACGTGCGCTGAAACATTGCCTTCACCTCGAAATGTGCGCGTGAGTCCATAGTGCGAGTCCGATGTGAAGATAAATTGAACCTGAGCCTTCGGGCCGGACTGACCCGGAAGAAGCGCGGTTGCCAGGGCCATGAAAGAAAACAGAGCGAGAGCCTTTCTCATGGCTTGTGATGGTAATCCGGTTTTGTGACGTTTTTGTTACAGCGCGCGAGATTTGCAGGCGCGGTGTATGACCAGAGCGTTCCAGTATAGAGACGGATCACGGGTGCGGGTGTCTGGTAGTCCCCGCCTAAGTTAGGCGGGGACTGGTCCACCAGTGTTAGCCATGCAGGTCTACATCGCATCCACTCTGCGGCCTACAGATTTTGCCGCCGGCCGGATATCGTGCCGGAACTTTTACGAACCCGGCTTCCACCCAGATAACCTGAAACGTGCCACAGACGGATTGGAAGGTGCGCTCTATCGGGTTCGGCTTTTCACGCATCGATGCGGCTCAAAACCCAGATGGCACATTCGGTCTCCGGAGATCTACCGTCGTGCGGTCCGGATAGTGCGAGAGCGCTTTCTTAAAAATACGGGCCGGAGCAAACGGAGTCGCTCCGGCCGCTGCATTGCAAAGTCTGGCGCATGCTAAGCGCGCCGTTCCGCCTTCTGGCTTTTGTTGTATTGACGGTTTTGCTCGGGCTGACGGCGGTCTCGCAATCGCAGAGAGCTGTTGTCCGCGAACCGCAATATCAGTTCAATGATTCCCATGTTCATCTGACCAACTACATTCAGGAAGGCCCATCGGTCCGGGACTTTCTGAAGATCATGGGGACGACAACTGGAAGATCCGTCCTGTTCGGCATCCCGCTGCAGCAGGAGTGGTCGTACCGGGTCAACGGTGACGACGCGCCCACCTACTATCTGCAGACCGATTCTCCTCTGTACTACTACTCGTTTACCGACGCCGCTATTGCGATGGCCTACCTGTCTCTATCTCCCCAGGAGCGCGCCCGGTTCGATCCGATGATTACCGGCTTCAACCCCGCCGATATGTATGCCGCAGATCACATTCGACGAGTACTTCTGACTTTTCCCGGAGTGTTTTGCGGCATCGGCGAGTTCACGATTCATAAGGAGTTCGTGTCCGCAAAAATTGCCGGCGGTGTTCCGAGCCTGCTCGATCCGGCGCTGGATCGCGTGTTGGATTTCGCTGAAGAATCGGGTCTCGCTGTCCTGATTCACAACGACATCGATGTGCCGTTCCCCGCTCCGGATAAACCGCCCGCCTATCTCGATCAGATGCAGGAAGTGCTGCGACGTCATCCGAAAACCACGCTCATCTGGGCCCACACTGGCGTCGGACGTGTGGTGCGCCCCATCAACAATCACGCGCTGATGCTCGAGAACATTTTGCAGGATCCCGAAATGAAACATGTCATGTTCGATATTTCCTGGGACGAAGTTGCGAAATACGTGGTCGCTTCGCCGGAATCTCTGAAAATCACCGCGGATCTCATCAACCGTTATCCCGACAGGTTCCTCTTCGGCACTGACTCGCTGGCGCCGAAAGATCAGGAGCAGTACCTCAAGACTTTTCGCGATTACGAGCCGCTGTGGCCTCTGCTCACCCCGGACACAAACCTGAAAGTCCGCAAAACCAATTACGAACGCGTCTTCGGCGAGGCCGCTGCCCGTGTCCGCACATGGGAAGCCAGGCAAGTCCCGACCGCCGCCCAGATTCGATAGGAGGACCATGCGCAAGCACGTTGTACTGCCACTGCTGGCGACTGTTTTCATCGCGTTGGCATTTTTGCAGGCCGGCGCACAGACGCAGGCCGGCGCACAGACGCCGACCTGCGCGCCGGCGCCGGCCTGCGCGCAGACGCCGGCCCCGTCCCCCACACTGCCCCACCTGGACATTTACGGTTTCGTCATGACGGATACGGGATACGATCTCATGCAGAACGACCCGAACTGGTTTGACGTTGACCGGCCCACTAAACTCCCGGCCTTCAAGGACGAATTCGGTCGCAACGGCAGGACATACTTCGGCGTTCGCCAGACGCGATTCGGCGTGAAGGGTTTCGAACCCACTCCCATCGGTGAACTGAAGACCCAGTTCGAATTCGACATGTTCGGCGTCGGAGTGGATGCCGGACAGACCACGATCCGGCCCCGTACCTTCTACGGCGAGATCGGCGCGTTCGGAGCGGGCCAGGCGCACAGTCCGTTCATGGACATCGATGTTTTCCCGAACATCCTCGACTATTGGGGACCGAATGGAATGGTTTTCTTTCGTAACGTTCAGGTGCGCTGGATGCCGGTTCGCGGAGACACCAGAGTGACCATTGCTCTGGAAAGACCTGGCGCCACCGCGGATCCGGGAATTCTTGCGGACCGGATCGA
The DNA here is from genome assembly GCA_963738025.1 of uncultured Acidobacteriota bacterium. Lineage (GTDB taxonomy): Bacteria > Acidobacteriota > Terriglobia > 20CM-2-55-15 > 20CM-2-55-15 > 20CM-2-55-15. The sequence continues at coordinate 145,851 of CAVTWA010000051.1, forward strand.
GATTCAGAATGCCTCGGGACGATTTCCGCTTCCAGACCTTTCGGGTGAGTTTCGTTACGGCGGGTCGAACGGTTACGTCAAGTTTTCCGGCATTGTCCGGAAAACCAAAATCGACGATTTGCTGCCAAATGACAGGTTCAACCTCAACGACAGCGTGATCGGCTGGGGCGCCACTGTGAGTTCGAATCTCAAATTCCATGGCGACGTCCTCAGGCTGCAGTACGTGTGGGGCGAAGGGGTCGAAAACTATATGAACGATGCTCCCGCCGATATCGCAGCAAGACCCAATTTCGGGGATCCAGTGCGCCCGATCCGCGCCCAGGCACTCCCGCTGCGGAGTCTGGTTGCGTTTCTGGATCACAGCTGGAGTAAGAAGTGGACATCGTCGGCTGGCTATTCGCAACTCGCAATAGACAATACGGTGCTTCAGTTACCCTCTGAATTTCATCGCGGTCAATACGCAATAGCCAACCTGCTGTATTCGCCTGCCGACCACATTCTGTACGGCGTGGAAGGGCAATGGGGCCGCCGGACAAATTTCGCGGATGGTTTTCATTCAAATGATTACCGCGTTCAGTTCTCTTTCAAATTCAACTTTGAGGCACAAATCGGAGGTGTGAAATGAAACGCAGACGCGTTATCGGAGCTGTTGTCGTTGTTTTCGCGGGTGTAGTACTGGCGACGTCGAGGCCGACGGCCGGCGAAATTCAGGGAGCCATCGATGCCGCATACACCAAGTACCAGAGCCTGCAGGAAGGGAAGAACGCGGATTACATTCCTGCGCTGGCGAAAGTGGATCCGAATCTCTACGGCATCGCGCTCGTCACGCCAGACGGAAAGATCTACACGGCGGGCGACGTCCGATCGGAAGTCTCCATCCAGTCGATCTCCAAAGTGTTCACTCTGGCGAATGTCTTACAGGAATCCGGAGCAGCCGCTGTTGTGGACACGATTGGCGTCGACTCCACAGGCCGGGTTTTCAACTCCATCGAGGCGATCGAACAACACAAAGGCAAGGAGATTAATCCGTTCGTCAATCCAGGCGCCATAGCCACCACGTCCATGGTGAAAGGAGCCAACGCGGACGAAGTGTGGAACAAAATCATCCAGACCTACAGCGCTTTTGCCGGCCGGGCGCTGAAAGTCAATGAAGATGTCTACAAGTCCGAAGCTGCAACCAATCAACGTAACCGGGCGATCGGCGAACTGATGTTCGCGTACGGCCGGATCAAAAGTAATCCGGACCAGGCCACCGATCTTTATACGCGGCAGTGCTCCATTAACGTCAACGCGAAAGACCTGGCGGTGATGGCGGCAACCCTTGCCAACAATGGCCGGAATCCAATAACAGGTAAGCAGCTGTTGGCTCCCGAGCACGTTGCGGAAGTCATGGCAGTAATGGCTACTGCGGGCTTATACGACGATTCCGGCAAATGGCTCTTTGCAACCGGACTGCCGGCGAAGAGCGGAGTCGGCGGCGGAATCATCGCCGTTTCTCCGGGCAAATTCGGCATTGCCGTAATCTCACCGCCGCTGGACGAAGCGGGAAACAGCGTGCGCGCGCAGAAGGCGATCCGGGATATCTCGAACACTCTTCACGGTAATCCTTACCTTCCGGAATCGGCGCCGGCGAGAACGAATTGAGGAGTCTGGCAAAGCTGTTTTGAGCAAATGATATCCAATACCTCAACGTTCATTCTGGCCGGGCTGTTTATTTGTGGCCTGATCGGCGGAATCCTTGTGTGCGTCGAGAGTGGTTATCGCCTCGGCACTCGATGGCGGCGAAATAGACCGGGTACTGCTCCAGCAGTTCATCCGACCATTGAGGCTTCCGTATTCGGACTGATGGGAATTCTGATCGGGTTCACATTTTACGGAGCCGGTTCCCGGTTCGAAAACCGAAGACAGCTGGCCGTCAGGGAAGCCAACGCAATCGGGACAACGTATTTGCGGCTCGATCTGCTTCCTGCCGAAAGGCGGCCAGAGCTCCAGGAACAGTTCAGGACATATCTACGTGCCCGTCTGGACGTGGAGCGGCAGATTCCGAATCTGACGGCGGTAAGGGCTGCCCTCGATCGTTCATCGGATCTGCAGCAAAAGCTATGGAAAAGCACCGTGGCGGCGGCGAAAGAAAGCGGCCCAGCAGAAAAGACTCTGGTACTGAACGCATTGAACGAGACGATCGACATTACGACCGACCGGACCGTAGCGCTTATCACACATCCACCGATCGCGGTCTACATCATGCTGGGACTGAGCGTCATCACCGCTTCCGCGTTGGCTGGGTACACGATGTCCACGTCAGTGGGGCGGGACTGGATGTCCATCGCCACTCTTGCCGTGGTGTTGGGGATGTCCCTCTACGTCATCATCGACTACGAATTTCCACGAGTCGGCTTGTTGCGTATCGATGTGGATCAAGTGCTGGTGGAAACCCTGGGAAAAATGAAATGACGATCCAGACTGCCGCATTTTCCATCTTTTTGTAGTCGCAAGCTTCAGCCCGCGTTCGGGTATCGAATAATGTCGGAGTTATCCGCGCTGTCCAAAATAGCGCGGTTGCTGGAGTAGATCCGCGGAGCGATGTGCTAGAACGGCAACTCCCCGCCTGAGTCAGGCGGGGATGCCCTCGCGAAGCGAGGGCCGGGGGCGGCGCGGAGCGTGAGCCCGATAGGGCGAAACCTCAAAACACTGTTCAAAGACGAACAGTACCGATTAATAAGGAGCGCTTCGCGGAAATCCATAAGGTCGCTACGCGTCTTTGAACAGACCGCCCCGCCTTCGCTGCGCGAAGGCCCCCCCTAACTTAGGCGGGGACTGGTCCACCCATTACACCTAAATCAGGTTTAAATCGCAGCCACTTCATTCAAACCTTTACAACGCGCCATCTGCCGCTCCGCGTTCATCCTGTCTTGGACACGTATGGTCACAGACCGCGCCTGCAAATGAGTTAAAATCGTTTCGCGATGTGCGGACGAGCCTACGAAACATACACCGATCACGAGCTGTCTTTCCGATATCTGAGCAAGCAGCCGTTCACCGATTTCGCCTTCGTGCAGGTCTACAATCTTTGTCCCACGATGAACTCACCGGTGTTGCGATTGATAGATGGCGAGCGCCGGTTCGACCTGATGCACTGGCAATTGATCCCCGACTGGGAACCCTCTTTCAAAACGAAGCTCTCCACCATCAACGCAAAGAGTGAAACGGTTTTCAACAGCTCGCTTTACCGGGACCTGGTGATTCGCCGGCGGTGTATCGTGCCACTAAGCGGATTTTTTGAATGGAAGAGGGACGGCGGACGAAAGCGCCCGTTCAAAATTCATCTCAAGGATGAACCGATCATGAGTGTTGCCGCCGTCTGGGATACATGGCGACCCGGCACGCCGGACGAACGCCGGTCGTTCTCGATTCTGACAACGTCAGCCAATTCATTCATGTGCGAAATTCACGACCGCATGCCGGTAATCCTGGGCCGTTCGGACGAGGATGCCTGGCTTGACCCCGAGATCCACGAACAGGACTCGCTGAAGCAACTGTTCAAACCGTGTCCGAGCTCCTGGCTGACTGCGGTTGAGGTCTCACCGCTCGTCAATTCCGCGAAGAACAATTCCCCGGCTGTTTTGGAGCCGGCAGACGGCACCGGTATCCGCCGTGTGCGACTTCTGTTTGACAGTTAGACTTATCTTTATTTTGTAGGCGGGCACCGCTGTCCAAGATAGAAACTCACTCAACTTGCGGCTGCCTCGTAGTCCCCGCCTAAGTTAGCTGCCACCTTCGGGGAAGGCCACAACAGCGAAGAAACTGGAAAATCGCATCTTTGGAAATTATTGAATCCATTGGTGCGATTTACCAGTTTCTCAAAAGGCGGGGATGCCCTCGCGGAGCGAAGGCTGGGGCGGTTTGTTCAAAATCCCGCGAAGCGGCTCCTTATGAATTTCTGCGAAGCGGACCGAATTAATAAGGAGCGCTGCGCGGAAATCCATAAGGTCGCTTTGCGTCTTTGAAGAGACCGCCCCGCCTTCGCTGCGCGAAGGCACCCCGCCTAACTTAGGCGGGGACTGCTCGCACCATTCACTAAACCAGTTTACATGGCATCCACTACGTTCAAACCTTTACAAGCCGCCACTCTGCGGCTCACCTCTATTTGTTTTGGACACGTATGGTCTATGACCGCGCGCTTTCCCCGAATCCAGGAAGAATGTGCGGTCATCGACCGCACCTACAGTTCACTCTTCGAAATGTTGTTCATGATATGTTTTACGGGATTTCTAACAGGCAACATTCTGTGCCAAATCTCGAGGTCTTCATATGCGATCAGACATCGTCCCTGGGGCTACCTTTCCAGACTATGAACTCTCCGATCACACCGCAAAACGGCGGAAGCTTTCGGACCTGCAGGGACCGCATCCCATGGTTCTCGTCCTCAGTCGCGGCAGTTTCTGCCCGAAGGACCGCCGGCAGGCTGAAGGACTTGTTCAACTGCATCGCGAGCTGGAAGTTTCATATTGCCGTCTCGTTACGATCAGCACCGACAACATCACTCAGACAAATGAATATCGAAGCGGAGTTGGTGCCCACTGGCCTTTTCTTTCCGACGCGGGGCGCGTGATCCAGAAAGATCTCGACATCGCCGAATACACCGATCCTGTCAATAATCCGATGATCCCCCACGTGATAGTCCTCGAGCCTGGTCTCGTCGTTTATAAGATCTACAACGGCTACTGGTTTCTCGGCCGGCCGACTGTGGAAGAACTCCGCCAGGATCTGCGTGCCGTTACTAAGAAGTGCCGATCGGACTGGGACATCACGACTCCCGAACTCAAGGCGGCGTGGCAGCAAGGTCGCAAGGATCTCTTCTATCCGTACGGTAAGACGTACATCCAGACTCTGGGCGAACAGGACTAGGAGCGCCAGTTCATGCATCGCGATCGGGGATGTATGATGTGCCGGTGAGTCAACGACATCTGGAACGAGTCGTATGGGCGCCAGGTATGCGTAATCCCCCGGATACGGCCCAATGGCCATACTCCATTCCTGCCGTCGCGCAGATCGTTCGAGACAAGGGGCTGGACATTGCCGAAGGCGTGACGTTTCTTGTTGGCGAGAACGGAAGTGGTAAAAGCACGATTGTCGAGGCCCTCGCGGCTATTTATCCGCGTGCCGGGTTTGCAAATCCTTTCGTCAATGTGCTTGGGCCAGCTGCGTCCGTTGAGGACTCCCCGCTTCGTTTTCACCTGCGTGCAAAGACTCATAGACAGGCGTCGCCTGCAGGATTCTTCCTGCGCGCGGAATCCATGCATCAATTTTTCGCGCAGATCGACGAGGGCAGCCAGGGGCAGGCGTACGGCGGGGAGAAGATGCAGCAGCGCTCACACGGCGAAAGTTTTCTTGCTGTGCTGCGCCATCGTTTCGAAGACGTCGGCGTGTACTTCCTCGACGAACCCGAAGCCGCCCTTTCGTTTCAGTCGTGTCTCGGCCTGATATCGCTTCTGGACACGATGCGCAACGAAGGAAGCCAGGTCATTGTTGCGACCCATTCACCACTTCTGGTATCGCTCCCCGGAGCGACACTTCTCGAGTTGGACGAGGACGGAATTCATCGGGTGCAGTCGTACGATGAGCTGGCGCTCGTCAGCCATTGGCGGAATTTTCTGAGCTCTCCCGAACGCTATCTCCGACATTTAGTTCGCTGAGAGCGATGCGCGGTCATAGACCGCACCTCCGATCAGATCAACGATGCGCCGACCCTTTTGAACCGCTAGTGCGGCCAACCCGGCTGCTGCTGTGAGTGCCGGCAATTGCCGGGCGGCTCACGGTTGGGTTTGCGCGACCTCCAGATGATGCGGTCGCTGTTCCGGTATTTGTGGGAGCTGGTGGCGGCGAGCGGCGAGGTGGCGGTGGAACAGGGCGAAAACTGCTTACGGGCACGAAGCTATAGCCATAGTAGGAACGGTACGATCGGACCGGAATAAAAGTGAATCCGGTAAGCATCGGACTGAAGTACCACATGGAATTGCTGGAGACCAGACGGGGCTGACTCCTGTATGCCAATGTATTTGCCCGCGCGACAAGCTCCGAGCGGGCTTCGTTCCAGTGATCCAGATCATCGGCAAAAGCAACGGGGACGCTGTTTTCAGCGTAGCTGTTGCCGAGCGCCGTGACTTCATGCCCTTTCTTTATAGCGAGTGGCGAACCGACCACCTGAAGCTTGCCGTCGAGGACACGCGCAGAGCCTGGCGAAAAACGGTAAACGCCGGGGGCTGCTATCGAAACTTTAAGCGTGCCTGCCGTCACTTGTATCGGAACACGCTTGCTCGATTCGGCGGACTCGATGATTGCACTTCCATCCACCAGGCGAATCGCAACGTTTGTCAAATTGGTGGAGTCGAAGACCGCTGTAGAGTTCTCGCCGATGCGCAAGAATGAACCGGGAGTCAGCAGCAACTCGACATGGCCGCGATCATAAGTTTCGATCTGGGCGCCTTCGGAGACCTGCTGATGCAGATAAACGTTTGTCGCCCCGTCGACGACATTGACGAAGCCCGCTTTCGCCGAGACGATGTATTGCAGGACAACAAACGCGAGAGACAGCATGGAGGGATTCTACGCCCGGTCTGGCCGAAAAGAAAATGTGCGACGCAAGCAGTCGCCTCCTGCACATTTGTCGATTTTGCCGTTTCCCATTCGACTAATGTTTGTATCTGAACTTTTCATCTTTGAGGAGGCCACGCAATGCGCTACATGATGTTCATAAAGCACACAGAGAATTTCAGAATAGAGGAGGTTCCACAGTCTCTATTCGCGGCGATGGGGGAATTTGTCGGCGAATCAATGAAAAATGGTTCCATTATCGACACTGCGGGTTTGCAGCCAACCGCAAAAGGCAAGCGGATCCGCTTGAGTGGCGGAAAGTTAACCGTAATCGATGGACCATTTACCGAGACCAGAGAGGTGATCGGCGGTTATGCGCTCGTCGAGGCGAAGTCGAACGAGGAAGCGCTTGCCCTGGCGAGGCGTTTCATGGATCTGCACCGCATTCATTGGCCTGCGTTCGAAGGCGAATGCGAGGTCCGTCCGCTGGAGAACATGGCGCCACCGCAATAAGGAATGTGTTCTCGCAAAATCGCGAGCGCGTCGCGAATTCGCGGCGCAATTCGCGAAGGACGAGGCAGGCTGAGGCCGTCGCAGGGAGCCTTTTCTTATGTTTAGAGGGTGCGGCATCGTGTTAGCCCCTTGGTATGTCGAGTGCTTCAGCACGCGCGATGATGACAATAAGACGTATGAAGGGAGAATAGAATGAAGACCTCTGACGACGCGCTCCAGCTTGCGCTATATGTAAACGACTGCTGTAATCAGGAGTTGATCTTTGACGTTGGCGACACATTCAGCCGCTGTCCAAAGTGCCAGCGACTCTGTATTTGGGAGGTGGAATCCAGGCTGACGGATGTTGTCGCTGTTGAGTCCGATGAACACGTCATCTCCAGTTCCGCAGCTTGATGCGCTCTCGTGCAGGCGCCGATGCGCCACCGCATCCGTTGAATTTCCGTCTTGTGTCGGTTGAAATTCTGGAATTCAGAAGTAATTCGAGAAAACCGAGCCCGGCTTACCATAAGGAGGAACTTCAGCGGCGTGCGGTGGTGTTGGGTGTACCACGGTAATTGAAACAATGCCACGGACAGTTGTTGGTGCGCTGTGGGAAGTGGCTTGGCTTTTCTACGAACATTTACTCCACCAGGAGTGGTTTAATCCTCAAACCCCGTTGAAAAAATACCAGTCCTTTTCAAAACGTCCGGGTTCGGCTACGTCGTTGCAGATCGCGACGCATGCGAAGTCGCCGTTTGAGCGGACATGCACTGCTTATTCTGTCGTGTCTCCTGTTCATGGTCGTTGTCGTTGCGGAGTTTTTCTCACAGAGCGTTGCGCCCGCTAAAACCGCTTTCGAGTTCAACGATTCCCACTTTCATTTGACCAACTACATTCAAGAAGGCACTTCGATCAGGGATTTCCTTCGGATCATGGGCACCACGACAGGGCGGTCGGTTTTAATGGGGATACCGCTCCAGCAGGAATGGTCTTATCGCGTCAATGGGGATGACGCGCCGAAGTACTATCTCGATACCGATGCCCCGCTCTACTATTATTCGTTCACCGATGCACAGATTGCGATGGCTTATTTGTCCCTGTCACCGACGGAACGGACGCGCTTCGATCCAATGATTACAGGGTTCAATCCAGCGGATATGTACGCGGCCGATCACATCCGGCGAGTGCTGCAAACGTTTCCTGGCGTGTTCCGCGGCATCGGCGAATTCTCGATTCACAAGGAGTTCGTCTCAGCCAAAGTGGCTGGAGGTCCTGCCAGTATGTACGATCCGGCATTGGACCGACTTCTGGACCTGGCAGAAGACGCGGGTCTGGTGGTTCTGATTCACAACGATGTCGATACGCCGCTTGCCGATCCCACAACGCCACCCGCTTATCTGGAGCCGCTTAAGGCGCTTTTCCGACGCCATCCAAAGACCACGATCATATGGGCTCATATGGGATTGGGGCGTGTTGTCCGCCCCGTCAACAACTACGCCGCCATCCTCGAGGACATTCTGAAGGCTCCAGACATGAAGCATGTCATGTTCGACATTTCATGGGATGAAGTTGCGAAATATCTTGTCGGCAACGATGCACCGGCATGGGGCATTGCTGAGCCGCTGAACATTGCGGCAGACCTGATCAACCGTTATCCCGACCGAATCCTTTTCGGTACGGATTCCATGGCGCCGAAGGATCAGCGCCAATATCTCAAGACCTACCACCTTTATGACCCGCTCTGGGCGTTGCTGACGAAAGATGCAGGTCTCAAGGTCCGCAAAGCCAATTACGAACGAATTTTCGATGAAGCCGCGAAAAGAGTGAGGAATTGGGAAACTCGACAGCTTCCGGCAGCGGCACAGGCTTTGCCGGTAGCCCGATGAAACTCCAGCCAAAACAGAATGAAGGGAATCGAGTGACTGGCAAGGCCGTAGTACAAATGACTGTCCTGTGCGCCATCCTCTTTTTAACGGGTCCGCAGTCTTTGCTCGCGCAGGCCAAGACTGTAACGTGCTCGTCGCAGGAAGGTGGTGACCGGCAGCACTGCGCGGCCGATACGTCCGCAGGGGTCGTGCTCCAGCGATCGTTGGGCGCGGTTGAATGTTTGCTCGGCAAGACGTGGGGTTACGACGATATGGGGGTTTGGGTTGCGGATGGCTGTTCGGCGGAGTTTGTCGTTGGTGCCCACGGCCAAACGGAGCCGCCGCAGAGCACGGCGCAGCCTGCGGCAAAAAAGAGCAGCCCTGAGTACATCCCCAATCTCGGATTCCGGCTTTACGAGAGCGAGAAAGGCCAGATTTACATGCGGCTTTTCACCTACTCGCGCTTTCTCAATCAGAAGAACCTCAAGTCGACCTACACCGATTTCTTCGGCAATACCATTTCCCTGCAGCGGCGCGAGGATATTGAACTCAACAAGTTCTTTCTTCCGTTTTCGGGCTGGTTCCTGTCGCCGAAGTTTCGCTACTACCTCTATGTCTGGTCGGCCAACACCGGGCAAGGAGATCCCGCGCAGGTGGTGGGCGCCGGCAACGTGAGTTATGCCTTCAATAGTTTTGTGACCCTGGGTACAGGAATCACCAGCCTCCCCTCGGTCCGCAGCACCGAGGGGCAGTTCCCCTACTGGCTCGGCGTCGACGATCGACTGACCTCGGATGAGTTCTTCCGCGGCTCCTACACGACGGGCGTTTGGATCAAGGGCGCGCTTTCCAAAAAGGTCAATTACATGGCCATGCTCGGAAACAACCTGAGTCAGCTTGGCGTCAGCGCGGCGCAACTCGATAACCACCTGCAGACGTCGTCGTTCATGGTCAACTGGCTGCCGACGACGGGAGAGTTCGGTTATTTAGGCACGTTCGGCGACTTCGACTATCACGAGCGCGTGGCTACCCGGCTGGGAGGCCACTACACGCAAAGCCTCGAGGACAGGCAGGAACAACCGGGCACAGACAGTATCGAGAATACGCAGATCCGGTTGACGGATGGCAGCATCATCTTCACACCGGACCTGTTCGGGCCGGGCATCACCGTCGAGAACGTGCACTACGAGATGGTGAGCGTTGACGGCGGCGTCAAGTACCGGGGCGTCGCGCTGGAAGCCGAGCACTACTGGCGCAAGCTGAGCGATTTCCACGGAACGAACGTCGCCGGGATTGCCGACATCAACGATCACGGATTTCAGGCCCAGTTCTCGGTGATGGCGATTCAGAAAACTCTCCAGCCGTATGTCAGCGGCGCGGAGATCCGGGGCCGCTTTGGCAACGCTTCCGAAGTGCGCGCTGGCGTGAACTGGTATTTCCGGCAGGAACGGGGACTCCGGGTCAATGCGGAGTGGCTTAATTTGCATAATTGCCCGGTGGGCTACACGGCAGTTCCGTATCCCGTGGGGGGTAACGGAAACGTTTTCCACGTGAATCTCGAGATGAATTTCTAAGAGGATTCAGAAGAATGCTTTCTGCTATGCGTTAACCACCCGTCGACTGAAACAATCGGCCGATCACAAATCCGAGTGCGGCGGCGCCAAGACCGATAGCCGCCATTTGCAGACCGCTTTTGCGCCAGTCGCCGATCAGAGTTTTCGCAGAATAAGCTCCGACCCCGAAGAGCGCCGCAGCGCTGAGCGCCAACGCGCCAATGATAGCCGGCGTATCCGCGGCGATCATAAACGGGACCAGCGGGATCAAGTGACCGATTAGAGTTGCAACGGTGACAATCACCGAACTTCGCAGCAGGCTTTCCTCTGCGACGGGCTGCAAGTGCAACTCTTCATCCATCATTGTTTTTACCCATGTTTCCCGATTCGAGGTGATGGTGGAAACGACCTCTTCGAGCAATTTACCGCTGAAACCCTTCGACGCGTATATTTCCCGGATTTCTTCACGTTCCTCGTCGGGGTCCGAGGAGATTTCACTCCGCTCGGTCTCTTTCTCCGCGAGATAGAAGTCACGGTCGGAACCAAACGATGTGTATGCGACTGCCCCCATCGAGATCGATTCTGTGATTGCCGCCGCGATTCCAGTCACAATCAAAATGTGATTGGAGCCACCCGCGGCGACGACGCCAAGAGCGATACCCAACATATTGACCAGGCCATCCTGGCCGCCGAGAATCACATCTCTCAACGAATTCTTTGTCCTGTGTTTCTTATGGCCGGCAGGCTTCTTCATGTAGTGGTCGTCACAATGAACGCACGAGACTCCAAGGCGAGTTGTGGGCTGCTTTTGCATACCTGAGACGTTCTGGATAGCGAAGACGCGTTACCTCTCAAAATAGTCTCCTGTTGTCCTCACATCAGTCAATCAGAGAACCAGGAGTCGATAAGCCACGAATTGAACGAATTTAATCGAATTCAATTCGTTCAATTCGTGGCTTATCCGGTTGCGAGCACGGGCTTCAGAAAGGACAGGACTGCGACGGCAGTTCCTGGAACCGCTGTTCCATTCTGCCTCGCCGGCAGAAAACGCCATTGTGAGACGGCTTGCCGTGCAGCCGAGGTGAGCGTGGGGACATCGTGAATCACCTCCGTTTTCTGGACCCTCCCGCTCGCGTCAATCTGCATTTGTAGAATCACGCAACCTTCGGCAATCGATTGGATCGGATATCCGGGATCGACAATGGTCGTGGGCTGCGGCGGGGTGTTGGTTGCCGGCTCGGAAGGTACGTTGAACATATACGGGCGGTCAGCCAATACTGTCCTCGAACGGAATAAAATCGTGACGTTTATTGGTTGCGGCGCTTTGACGTTCTTTGTATCGAATGTCCATTGCCGCACGGCGTCCAGCGCGGGTTCAACAAAGGGCGGTGCGCCTTGAGCCACCATAAGAGCCCCCGGGTCGCCCGTTGAATTGACCTCTGCGGAAAGGACGACCAGGCCGGTTTCGACGGTTTTGGCAGGGGGGCGCGGGTCCGCCGCAGTGGAAATGTGCAGCGTTCCAGGTTGATCCAGCAAAAAAAGAAGGGCGATCACCGCCAGCGGAGCGTTCCAGGGCATTATGGCCTCCATCCAGCCGCTCTACGAAGTTCTACGGGAGAGAAGAGCGGAATCGGGTGTTGCTCTCCTGATTTAGACGACACAAAGGCACGAAGGCACAAAGGCACAGTATGATGTGGCTGGAGAGAGCAAGATTTTGTTAGAGACTGCAACGGAATCCCTTTCACGGTGGCGGCTATTGCGGATCTGGACCGTCATCGGCGTGCAGTCCTTCGGCGGGGGCTCGGCGACGCTGTATCTCATTCGACGCGTTGCGGTCGACCGGTACGGATGGCTGACCGATGAAGAGTTCACACGCTACTGGGGACTGTGTCAGATCGCGCCGGGCATCAATATTCTGGGCCTCGTGACCTTGATTGGCTGGCGGGTTGCCGGCGGAGTGGGCGTAGCGCTCGCGCTGGGCGGTTTGTTGCTGCCGAGTGCGGCGATCACGGTCGCGTTGACGGCGGTGTATGCCAGTATCCGGCAGGCTCCGCTGGTGCGGGCTGCGATTGCCGGCGTCGTGCCCGCGACGGTTGGTCTGGGGTTGCTTCTTGGGTTCACGATGGTGCGGCCCCTGCTAGCGGCAGCACGGCGGGAAGGGCGCGCGAGCACAATCGTTTCCGGAGCGTTGCTCCTGGCAAGCATCATGGCGGCGGCGTTAAGCCATGCGCCGGTGCTCGCCATACTTTGGGGCGCCGGCGGTCTGTCGGCGTTGGCACAATGGCAACGCATGGCGCGTGAACGGGAGCGTCAATGAATCCGCTGGCGCTCTTCTGGATCATGTTCAAGGCTGCGATGCTTTCCACCACCGGCACCGGCAATCTGCCGATCGTTCACCAGGATCTTCTGAGCCGCGGCTGGGCAACGGACCGCCAGTTCGCCGAATCCCTGGCTATCGGACAGATCAGTCCCGGTCCAACCGGATTGTGGGTGATCAGCCTGGGATACCTCGTCGGCGGAATACGCGGCGCCGCGGTGACTCTGATCGCGATCGTGCTGCCGCCGCTGGTTGTCCTGGTGCTGGTACATGGCTTCTATCGCCGTTGGGGAGGACATCCCGCGACTCAAGGCTTTGTGCGCGGGCTGGGCCTGGCGGTTTGCGGAATTTTCACAGTCGTGCTTGCCGGAATCATGAAGAGCGCCGGCTTTACCTCCACCAATTTCCTCATCATGCTTGGGGCGATAGGGCTGGGTGCAACGCGGCGCGTCCCTGTGGTGCTCGTGCTGGTGCTGGCGGCTCTTATGGGCATTTTAATCAGCCACGGCTTGAACGGATTCAACGGATAAGGCGCTCGTGGTAGATTGGCGAGCATGAAAGTACTCCTCTTTATATTGCTTGTCGCCGGCACTGCGTCTGCTCAGAAGGTCACGGTTGAATTTGACGAGGCCGCCAATTTTTCCAGGTACAAGACGTTTTCAATCCGCGAGGGCCAATTGAACAGCAAAGATCCGGCGCTGAACAGTGACCTCATCCGGAAGCGGATCGCGGCGGATATCGAGCGCGACCTGACGGCGAGGGGCCTGACAATGGTCTCCGAACGTGCCGATCTCAACGTGCAATACCGGCTCGGTTCCGCGCGCAAAACGGAGGTCGAGAGGTATCCGGCCGGATGGCGTGGTCTGGGCACGCGTGTTGTCAAGGTGCCCTATACCGAGGGAAGCCTCGTGATTGATCTTCGTGACGCCAGTATGCGGACGCTGGTCTGGCGCGCTATCGCGCGAGAAGATAAAAGCGACGCAAGCAAGATCGAAAGCAAACTCGACGACATGGTCAAGAAGTCGTTGGAAAAATATCCGCCCAAGCAGAAGTAAACGGGAACAACCACAAGAGGCATATTCATGTTCACGCGCCGGCAGTTTTTCGATAAGACGGGAAAAGTCACAGGGGGTGCCATTGCGTTAGGTATGCTGCAGGGCTCGGAATTGAGCTCGCAGACGACAGCGCCTGCGCCAGTCGCCATTGCATCACCGATGCCGGAGATTTCCAACTTCGTCGCGAATCTACGCTATGACGCGATACCTCCAAAGGCGTTGGAGACGGCGAAAGTCGCGATGCTGGACTGTCTGGGCGTTGCGCTGGCGGGTTCCCGCGAAGAGAGCGCCCGGATTACAGGCCGGCTTGTACGTGAGGAAGCTGCGAAAGAGGAGTCTGTGGTCTACGGTCAGAAGTTCAAGTCGTCTGCGATACAGGCGGCTTTTGCAAACGGCACCGCCGCGCACGCCCACGATTTCGATCACAGTTTCATTGCCGGCGGTCAACCCACATCGCCGATCATCCCGGCTGTCTTTTCGCTTGGCGACGCCCTTGGCGCCAGTGGCAAGCAGATTCTGGAAGCGTATATTGCCGGGTTTGAAGTTGCGGCGGCGTTAATCTTTGCGGTGCAGGGAGCGGGCGGCGCCGGCTGGCATGCAAACGGAACCATCGGTTCGTTCGGCGCTTCGGCCGCGTGCGCCAGACTTCTGGGGTTGAAGGAGCCTGAGATCCGGATGGCTCTTGCGATCACGGCTTCGATGGCGAGCGGAGTGACTTCCAATTTCGGCACAATGACCAAGCCGTTGCACGTCGGCCAGGCTGCGCGAAACGGTGTGTTGGCGGCCCGGCTGGCGAAATCCGGCTTTACGGCGAATCCGCAGACGCTGGAAGTCCGCAATGGCTTTTTCGATTGTTACTATCCTGGCGGCAAACCAAATCGCGCCCCCATTGACGATCTCGGACGCATGTATGCGCTGGAGAGATACGGTGTCCGCTTCAAGCCGTATCCCTGCGGCGGGCTCACCCACACGGCAATTTATGCAACGATCCGGCTTCGCAACGAGCGTGAGATTTCCCCTGCACTCGTCGAGCACATCGATGTCGAGGTGCCGGCCGATACGGCGGCGCCGCTGGTGTACCGCGTTCCAAAGACGGGGCTCGAAGGCAAATTCTCGATGCCGTACCTGATCGCACGAGCTCTGATCGATGGAAAAATCATGCTCGAAACGTTTACCGATGAAGCGGTTCGTAATCAGGATGTCCTGCAGTTGCTGGACAAGGTGGAGATGAAAGTCGATCCGAAGCTTCAGGCGGGATCGGATGGCAGCCGGCCAGCTAGTGTCACCGTTCGACTCCGGGACGGACAAACGCGGTCGCTTCAAGAGAAGTTCCCGAAGGGCAGTCCACAGGTTCCCATGACTCAGGATGAACTGCTGGCGAAATTTCGCGCCTGCGCACGGGGCGTGCTCAGTCCTGCGGCCGCCGATCGCGCGATCGGCTATATCGGCAAACTCGAGACAATGGAGAACGTGCGGCCGTTGACGAAGATTCTCGCAGGGGATAAGCCACGAATTAACGAATTTAACGAATTAGGTTCGTTAAATTCGTTAAATTCGTGGCTTATTCGTCCCCTTAGGGAAGCGCAAACACGAAAACACTGGCGGTGGCGCCAGGTTTCAATTCCGGGGCGACTCGAAGTGACGAATTGGCCACGAGTGAAGGGCCTGTGGTCACAGCAACGTACTGCTTGCCGCCGACGGAAAACGTGACCGGATAGCCGCTGACGGGCGCACCGAGGTTCATCTCCCAGAGCGTTTTGCCGGTCTTGTCGTCGTAGGCGCGGAAGCGGCCGTTGACGTCGCCACCGAAAATCAGACCGCCACCGGTCGCAACCAGGGACATGGCGCCTGCGCGTTCCTCGTGCTTCCATGTGGTCTGTCCGGTTTCCGCGGATATCGCCCAGACGGCGCCGACCTTTTCAGCACCCGGCGCAATCGAGTACTGCATTGTCAGGCCATAGACCTTGGACGGGTCCCGCTGATCTGTCGTCGTCGTTGCGGTCATGCACATATTCTGCATCGGCATGTACATCGTATTGGTCAGTGGACTGTAGGCGCCCGCCGGCCAATTCTTGCCTCCATTGCTGCCGGGACAGACGAGATGACTTTCATTCAGACGGCTGAACGTTACTTCTCCATTAACCGTTACGGCGCCAGTAGCACCGTCGATGTTGGTGACGACGTTTTGATAGACCGTCGGACGGGCCCAGAGGAATTCACCCGTTTTGCGGTCCAGGGTATAGACGATGCCGGTCTTTCCCGGAATTCCGGTAATCACCTTGCGGCGCTCGCCGGGCTTGAGCTTGGGATTGATCCATAAAACGTCGCGTGGATTCGGCGTTACCGCGGTATCCACGAGCAGGCGTTCGAACGGGTGATCCATGTCCCAGTGATCGACGATGTGCTGGTAATACCAGACGATCTTTCCAGTGTCGGCATTCAACGCCAGCGTTGAATTGTGGTAGAGGTGCTTATTGTCATTGCCGCCCAGAATAAATTTCGGAGCAGGTATCGTTACCGACGTTCCCACGTAAATCAGATTCAATTCGGGATCATAGCTGGGGACCATCCAGGTTCCGACGTGCCAGCGCTGATCGAACGGAACGCCGCCCCAGGTTTCGTCGCCGGGTTCACCGGGGCGCGGTATCGTGTGCGTACGCCAGAGTTCTTTTCCCGTTTTCGCATCGTGCGCCGTGATGACGCAGCCGTCGTAGCCGGCGCCGGGTTGGCACTGCCGGCCGGAAATGACCTTGCCGTTGGCAATGATCGGTCCGGAGCTGGCATTGGCGGGCTTTGAGGGATCGAGGATCTGTGTTTCCCAGCTGAGCTTTCCCGTTTGCGCATCGAGGGCGATCAAATAGTTATCGGACGTCGTGTGGATGATATTCGTGCCGTAGATCGCGATGTTTCTCTTTGTCGCGCGGCGGCCGGGATTCGCGAGCGTCCGCTGGTATTCCCAGATCAAATCGCCGCTTTTCGCGTCGAGCGCCTGAATGTAATCGCCGGGGTTGGGAATGTACATCACACCGTCGTATACCAGTGGCGTGGCTTCCTGCGACGTGCCCGGACCGAGACCGCGTGTCCAGACCACGCGAAGTTGCCCAACGTTGTTGCGATTGATCTGGGTGAGCGGACTGTAGCCCCAGCTGTCCAGAGTGCGACGCCACATCATCCAGTTGGCCGGGTCAGGATTCTGCAGCATCGCATCCGTGACCGGAACGAACTTGCGGGTGTTTTGCTGCGCGCGCATGCTGGCGGTTTCCATCAGCATCAGCGCGGCCAGTGCGATCATTGCGGGTAATCGCTTCATTGTTTTCTCCTGTGAGCAGGTGAATGATGGCACCGAAAGAGGAATTGTTCAAATGTGAAGCAGCATTGTAGAAGGCGCGGTCTATGACCATACGTGTCCAAGACAGAATGGACGGGGAGCCGCAAAGTGGCGCCTGTAAAGGTTTGAATGTAGTGGATGCAATGTAAACCTGGTGTGGCTGTAACGCTGGTGGCACTCAGTCCCCGCCTTACTAAGGCGGGGACTGTGGTCATCGCTAGATCGGTTTCTATCTTGGACAGCTGTGGTCTATGACCGCGCCTACAATGCTGCTTTGTCTTATACTCAGCTGGAGGAAACACACCTTTGCCTGAAGTTTGGTTACGAGGCCCGCTGCCGGACGTCCCGGCGCTTTTGCAACCGGTTGCTCATGCGTTGCTGCAGGTGCGCGAGGAAGTTGTCGCCGAGATGGCGGGCTTTCGGGAAGAATTGCTGTGGGAGCGGCCGGGCGGAGTTGCGTCCGTCGGATTCCATTTGCAGCATCTGGCTGGTGTGCTCGACCGGCTGTTGACGTATGCGCAGGGCCGGACATTAAGCGAAGGGCAAGCACAGACGCTCGGCGCAGAAGGGGTACCCGACATGGGGATCCGTTCAAGCGCCCTGGTGACTGCCTTCGAGCGCCAGGTCGATCGCGCTCTCGAACAGCTTCGCACGACGGATGAACGGATCTTGACCGAATATCGGGGCGTCGGCCGCGCACAGCTTCCTTCAACAGTTCTGGGTCTTCTGGTGCACGCGGCCGAGCACACGCAACGCCACGTCGGACAATTACTCGTCACGGTTCGGGTGCAGCGTTACGCT
Source organism: uncultured Acidobacteriota bacterium (assembly GCA_963738025.1). Taxonomy (GTDB): domain Bacteria; phylum Acidobacteriota; class Terriglobia; order 20CM-2-55-15; family 20CM-2-55-15; genus 20CM-2-55-15. The sequence goes on from CAVTWA010000051.1 coordinate 163,853, forward strand.
GATTCGACTAAGTAACGTCACGCAACCATGACGACCTCGCTGGGTTCGAGGGCCAGTTCGAGCACCTCGTCGATTGTGTTCACCGGATGAAAGTGCATCTGTTGCCGGACGCCGGCCGGGAGGTCGTCCAGGTCCTGTTCGTTCCGTTCCGGCAGAATGACATCCGTTAAACCGGCGGCTTGAGCGGCCAGGACTTTCTGCTTGAGACCGCCAATGGGCAGGACACGTCCCTGGAGTGTGACCTCGCCCGTCATGCCGACGGTGCTTTTCACGGAGCGGCCGCTCAGCAAAGAAGCGAGCGCTGTCACGATCGTTACGCCGGCGCTTGGCCCATCCTTGGGAATGGCGCCCGCAGGCACGTGAATGTGGAACTCGTGTCCGCGGAAACCCGTCTCGTCGATTTCGAGCTGAGCCGCATGACTCTGGACATAACTCAAAGCAATCCTGGCCGATTCCTTCATGACATCGCCCAGCTGTCCGGTAAGAACGAGCCCACCGTTGCCAGGCAACGATGCGGCTTCGACGAAGAGCACGTCGCCGCCCGTTCCCGTTACGGCCAGACCTGTTGCCACGCCCGGGATCGCGGTTGCGGCTGCTGCCTCGTGCTGAACCTTCGGCCGGCCCAGCGCATCGCGTAGAGTTGCAGCTCCGATCTCGACTGGAGGCTGCTTGTCGCCCGAAGCGATGGCAGTTGCCGTCTTACGCAGCAACGTGCCGAGCTCGCGTTCGAGCTGGCGGACGCCGGCCTCACGGGTGTAGTCGGTCACGACGAGCCGCAAGACAGCGTCGTCGATCGTGACTTCGTCGGCCCGCAATCCGTTCTGCTCGATCTGCCGCGGCCAGAGGTATCCGCGCGCGATGGCGACTTTTTCGTCCGTGGTGTAGCCATCGAAGCGGATGACTTCCATGCGGTCCAGGAGGGGCCCGGGTATCGTTTCGGCTACGTTCGCCGTCGCAATGAAGAGAACATGCGAAAGGTCGAGCTCGACGTCGAGATAATGATCCTGAAATGCATGATTCTGTGCCGGGTCCAGCACTTCGAGCAGGGCGGACGATGGATCGCCGCGCCAGTCGGCTCCGAGCTTATCGACTTCATCCAGCATGATCACTGGATTCATGGTGCCGGCATCGCGCAAAGCCCGCACCAGCCGTCCTGGCAGAGCACCGATATAAGTGCGGCGATGGCCGCGAATTTCGGCTTCATCGCGCACGCCGCCCAGGGACATGCGGACGAATTTCCGTCCGGTGGCTCGGGCGATTGATTCACCGATCGATGTTTTACCGGTTCCCGGCGGTCCGATCAATGTAAGGATTGCGCCTGAGCGGCGCGTGTCCGCAAGACCGCGCTCCGAGCGCAGCTTGCGTACGGCAAGAAATTCCGTGATGCGCCGCTTTACATCATCCAGACCGGCATGGTCGGTATCCAATACTTCGCGCGCATATTTCGGATCGAGGCGCTCCTCGGATCGCTTGGACCAGGGGACGGCGAGCAGCCAGTCGAGATACGTGCGAATCATGGATGCTTCGGCATTCGACTCTCCCATTTTTTCGAGGCGGGCGAGCTCCCGGTGCGCCTGCTTGTGGACGGCCTCGGGCATCTGCGCGGCATCGATTTTCTGGCGATATTCGTCGATGATCGAGCTTTCGTTTTCGCCGAGTTCCTTGCGGATCGCGTCCATCTGGCGCCGCAGAAGATATTCGCGTTGCTGCTTTTGCGTTCCGGATTCTACTTCGTCTCGAATCCGCTGCCGCACGTGCAGCTCGGCGAGCCTTTCCTGCTGCAACCGCAGCGCGAGTTTCAAACGGTCGGCGACATCTACTGTTTCGAGAAGTTCGATTTTCTGTTCGAAATTCAAATCCGGGGAGTACCCGGCTGTGTCGGCCAGTGCGCCCGGCGTTGTGATCGAGCGCACGAATCCTCGAATCCTGCCGTCGTCGCCGCGGAGTTGAAGAATCTCCTCAACCACGGCGCGGTATTCACGCTCCAATTCACGAGTTACGGCGGGAGGTGGAACGATATCCGGCCGTTCCTCGACGTTCACCTGCAAGCGGCCGTCGGATTCCGTTTGAGCGGCCCCCGGCACTCCACGATACAGGCCCATTAGGGATACGGCGTATCCACGGCCCGGAAGTTGAACGCGTTCCGTTACTTCCGCTACGACCCCGACCTTTGCGTATTGATTGCCGCGGCGCGGCATCAGGAAAATGTGCTTATCGCCGCCGGTATCGAGGGCCAAGGTTACGGGCATGCCCGGGAAAACGACGGTATCGTCCAGGGAAATGAGTGTAAGTCTTGTCATAGCCCGAACAATATGCATATAGTTGATGTTGTCAACTATTGATGAAATCCAATAAGAACCAGGCCTGCGAAGCCTGGAAACTACTCATGCGATTGTTCTTTACCCAGCGGGCAGACCTGCCGACGCTGGCGGCGGAGTTCGAGCTTTCGCCGGCGCAGTGCCATGTTCTGCATCTGATTGAGCCCGATCGGCCAATTCCGATGGGCAGGATTGCGGAAAGTCTGGCATGCGATGCATCGAACGTAACCGGGCTGATCGACCGGCTGGAATCGCGCGGGCTCGTCCGGCGGCAGGCGTCGCAGGGAGACCGCCGGGTTAAAGTGCTGGAACTCACGGCTGCGGGAGCGCACCTCCGCACTGTCGTCATGGACCGGATGACGCAGCCGCCGGATATCCTGAGCCGGCTGTCCGTCGATGAGCAGCGCGCACTCGTTCGAATTTTGAAACGGCTTCTGGATTAAGTGTGAACAATAGGCCCGGAGGGCCGTTAGCCTGAATTTCTCATGAGTTTTGCCCCGAAGGGGATAAGCCACGGATTGAACGGATTTAACGGATGGGCGCATTCACAGACTGTTAGCGCGCCCATCCGTTAAATCCGTTCAATCCGTGGCTTATCCAACACCCACCTATGTTATGAGAGATCCGGGTAGAACATCAGCCCCAAAGGGCGGAAGATTAGTCGCATTAGTCTTTCGGACCTCCGGGCCTCGAACGTTCGCTGGTTTGGTCCCCGGCCTGACGGCCGGGGCTATATTCTTACGCGCCTCCGGCGCCAAATACAGACGCTAATCTATTTGCGCGACGAATCCGGCCATGCCTTCGCTGCGGAGCTGCTTTTCAAGCAGGCTCGCCTGCCGGGAATCGGCGAACCGCCCAACGCGCACGCGATAGAACGGTTTGCCTGCGATGTTAGTTTCCTGGATGAAGGCGTCCTTGTATCGCTGTGTTAATCCAGCAAGAAGGGTTCTGGCGTGAGCGCCGCTTTCAAAGGCGCCGATTTGAACGGTGAACTGGTTCTGCATCTGCGGCGGCCCGGAATTCGAAACGACGTCCTGGGCCTCAGGAGTTCCGACGATACGCGGGGTCAGCAGCAGAACAAGTTGAACCGGGCGGCCCTTTTCATTCACGATGGAATTCAGGATAGGGCTTTCCCTCAGCTTTTCCATGTTTGCGAGCTGCCGGGCATCCCGCGAAGCTATGAGACCCGCCACGAGAATGTATGAACCTTCGGCCGTTATGATTTCCTGACGGACCGGCTCGCCGGCAAACACCGGATGGATAAGGCTTTCATTTTCGCCATAAATGACGTGTGTCTGGCTGGTCACTGTAATGTGAATCTCGCGCTTGAGGGAAACCTGCCCGGTGAACTCGAAATCGATTCCGACGTCCATCGAACCAACGCGCGAAGCCACGCGGAACTGGACCGGACGCGCATCGGCTGCAGATAATTGAAAGCTTTGCAGGGTCCGGGAATGGGTTTCGTCGAGTATCGAGCGGGCCGCCGCTGGAGACAGATTCACGACGAAGCTGCCGCTGGTCGCCGCGCGAAATTCTTGAAGACTGGCTTCATCGAGTTCCAGGACCCTGGCGTCGGTCACGACCTCTGCCGCCGGGGCGGCGAGGGCCGCACCAAGGACGAAACCCAAAATGAGCGTTATGCGGATAAACATCGTGATCACGGCAGACGCTCTAAGATACCGGAGAATTCGGACTGCGTGTAGTGCGGAAGCGGTTTAAGAATTGACGATTGCTTCGAGGGCGGACAGATCGCCCGTTTCCAGGTAGCTGTTGACTTGCTGGAGTGGCAGGCCTGATTTCGCCACAATCATTGCGGGGAGTTCGCCTTCCACTGAGAAACGTCCGTTGACTGTTGTGCGATGAGTAATGTACCTGGGGCACTGAGCAATGGCCATTTGATCAGCTCAACAAGTACAGTTATCAGCGCATAACAATCAACGGACATTTTTCACTGGAAGCCCTCGGGACTCATTTCATTATGCAAACCCCTGGTTCCTTGATAAAAGGTCCGCAAATGAATTCCTCGATTCAAATCCGCAATCTCCGTTTTGGGTATGACGGTGCAGAAGTCCTGCACGGCATTTCTTTCGATGTTCGGCCCGGCGAAGTGACGGGGCTGCTCGGGCCAAACGGGGCAGGAAAATCGACGACCCTGAAGATCATTACCGGGATCTTAAAGTTCACGCAGGGCGACGTGGAAGTCCGCGGCAACCGGCTTCCGGACCAGGCTTTCGAAGTCAAGAAACATATCGGGTACGTGCCCGAGTCCGCGGAATTGTATGAGAGTATCAGCGCGCTGGAGTTCCTGCAGCTCTGCGGGCGCTTGCACGAGATCGAGGAGTCGGCGCTGCAGGTGCGTATCGACGCTCTGCTGGAAAGTTTCGGTCTATCCGCGCAGCGGCGGCAACGGCTGGGAGCTTATTCAAAGGGCATGCGGCAGAAGGTCCTGATTTCTGCGGCCCTGTTGCACTATCCGTCGGTCATTATCATGGATGAGCCACTGACCGGTCTCGACGTCGAAAGCGCAATCATGACGAAAGATCTGCTCGCCTCACTGGCCGCCGCGGGGCAGACCGTCCTTTACAGCTCGCATGTTCTGGACGTTGTCGAACGGTTTTGTGACCGCGTCATCATTATGGATCGAGGGAATATTGTTGCCGACGATACCCCCGAAAGGCTGAAGGCCAAAACGCACGAAGCCAGCCTGGAAGCTGTTTTTCGCGGCATCACGCATACCGCAAACGCGCAGCCGCAGGTCGCGAAGATCATTGAAGCGTTGAAGGCGCGATGATGTGCCGAGTTTGAGCCGCGCCGTTCAGAACAAGGTTTTTGCCGGCGCCCTTCGCGCCGCCGGAATCCATGCCGTGCACTACGCCGTCCTTCTGGACCTGTTTTCCACTCTCAGTGAGAGGCAGGAATTTAAGATGGGGCAGGCCGAGATTTCCCGCAACGTCTTCGTTGGTGTATTCGCAACGATGACGGCCTTTGTCAATCTCATCGCCGTTTTTGCCGCCCATCCTGCGCTGCATGCCTTCGTGGTCGTCAACTATGCCGCCAGCGGGTTCATTCTGCTGGTGACACTGGTTCCGGAAGCGGTGAATACGTTCCTCAATCCCATCGAGATGTCCATGCTCGCGCATCAGCCGATACAGGACCGCGCATATTCCGCCGCGAAGATCACTTACCTTGCGACGGTGGTTGCCTGGATCATCGTTCCGTTGAATGCGGCTCCAGCGCTTCTGGGACTCCACCTTCAGGAGGCTCGATGGTTCTTTCCGATTTCATATTTGTTATCCGCTTACACGTTCGGCATGTTCACGGCTCTTTTCATATGCGCGATCATTGGCGTGCTATTACGTATTCTTTCACCATCGAAGCTGCGGAATATTGCGGCCTGGATGCAGGCAGGAATGATCCTGCTGTTCTTGTTCGGACCGAACGCCGCTATTTTTCTTTCCCGTCATGGCCTCATCCCGCCCCTTTCCGCAGGGTGGAGGAGCCCTTTGAACTGGTTCGTGGCGAGCGCCACTATCGGTCAGGATGCACATTTAATCCGTCTCGATTGGGGCGGTGGTCTGGTCATGGTCATCTGCGCCGTATTTTTGATATATGGCATCCGTTCGCTCTCCGATGGTTATATGACAAAGGTCCAGTTGCTTCTGCACAGCGGACCGAGACCTAGACGCTCGTCGAGATCCTGGCTGGGATCGATTGTCCGTTTGATGACCGGCAGTCCGTCAGGACGGGCTGCGTTTTCCTTTATGTGTGCGATGGCGAGAACGGACTGGCACTTTCGCAGCTCCGCAATGCCGATGTTGATTCAATTTGTCGTCTTGCCTCTGGTGGGAATCGCACGAGGGCTCGGACCATCACCGTTTGCATCAGTTCGTCCGACGGGCGCGCATCTGCTCCCGCACGTCGGAGGCCTTGCCGGGTTGTCCTTATGCGCGATGTTGACCTTTTCCGACCAGCATAAAGCGGCCTGGATCTTTCTGACGGCGCCGTTGGAGAGTATCCGCTCGTTTGTGCGGGGCATCTTCTGGTCGCTCGTGATCCCGTTAGCCATCGTTGCGTTCTTGCTGTTGCCCTTTTACATCCGATACTGGGGCGTTCGAGACGCGCTTCTGTTCCTGATCTACAGTCTTAGTCTCGGTATGTTCTATGTGAGCATCGAAATGTTTCTGGTCGATGGGCTGCCTTTCTCTAATCCACCGCAGCGGAACGGTGGGTTCCTCACTGCGCCCCTGGTTATAGGTGCATTGATCGGCGCCCTGATCATCGTTGTGCTGCAGTGGTTATTCATTTTCCAGGATCGACTCGTGACACTGGGAGCGAGCTTGGTTTTCGCGGGCCTGGCTTACCTGATAGCCAGGGTCTCCCTCCGTACGGTTGAAGTGAACGTCCTGCACAACCTCCATGTTATTGCGAGCGGTCGTACGGCGATGTTTAAAGAGGTCGGATAGCACAATCGTTCAGAGGCCGCGCGCAGGCCGGTTGATCCTCGCAACTGTGGCCCCGGGCGCCCACCGGGGACATCCGCTTTCCTCAGCATTTATACGGAGACTTAACCCTTCATTGTCCTGGTTTTGCGATCTGAGACATCTTTTATGTGGTGGCAGGACTCTTGCTATAGAAAGAACTCTGGTGACTTTCTCCTACACGAATTTAGAGGAGCATTTGTTATGAAGAGTAGAGTCCACGCCATCATTGTCTTCCTTGCCGGCGCGCTCTTATTCCTGCGCTCTGAGTCCGGCTTCGCCCAAGAGGAATACGAGCAACCTTACTTCGTCACTTATAGCGCCCACATGGAGGAGGTCGGCACGCTGGAAATCGAAGCCGAGACTGTGTCGGGCCGGCCGGAAGGTGGAAATCGTTTCTTCGGTAACCCGACCGAGTTTGAATACGGTATCAGTCATTGGTGGACTACGGAGTTCTACCTGGACTGGCAACACACGCGGCACGAAGGCAGCTTGTACACCGGATTTCGAATCGAAAACCGGTTTGCCCTGTTGACGGGAGACCATCGCATCAAGCCCGTACTGTATGTCGAATACGAGCACCTCAATGGAGCGGACAAGACTTTAAAAGAGATCGTCGGATTCGACCGGCAGGAGGATTTCCTGGTACCGAACAGCGTCGCTCGAGAGGAGCGAGCGCATGAAGTCGAGGCCAAGTTGATCGTTTCGGGCGAATTCAAGTCGTGGGACCTCTCGGGAAATTTCATTACCGAAAAGAATCTCCACGGGGAACCATGGGAGTTTGGTTACGCGGTGGGATTAAGCCGCCCTCTGGCTGCACCCACAGGAAAAAAATGCGCCTGGTGCCGTGAGGCATTCTCCGTCGGAGTCGAGGCGTACGGCGGCCTGGGCACCTGGAACGATTTCACGGGTCACGGAACGTCTCAATATATTGCCCCCGTCTTTTCCTGGACGCTGCCCAGCCATACGACTTTCCGGCTTTCTCCCGGCGCCGGTCTGACCGATCAAAGCTTCGGAGCCCTCTTTCGATTCTCCGTAGCTCAGGAGATTGACGACTTCGGCAAGCTGTTTACGAAACCATTTCAACATCACTGATCTTGACCTAACAAAATGGGCGGGTCCGCACTCTTAGCTGGTGAGGAGCATATGCTGGGACTAACAGCCAGGCGTCGTGACCTTGTCGCCCATTTTTACCATATTGCGGTTCCAGCCGGCACGCGTGAACGCCCCCGGACTGCCCATCTCGAGTTTCCTGCGGATCTAGTTTGTCGAAGTTGATGTCTCGGCAGGATGTCGAAATGAGGAAGTCCCCGCCTAACTTAGGCGGGGAGTTCGCTCCCTCACAACATTTGCGTGTCAACTGCTGCGAGTCTTACGTTTCGGTTGCGGTAGCCGCGCTGAGCCTTTTGTGCTTCTTGTGGTTTCTTCCCCCCGTTAGATCAGGCGGCTTTCTGCAGGGGACCATGGTCGTCGCAATGGGTATCATGCGAGTGATGAAGGTGTCCACTCACCACATAGTCCATGTGGTCGCCGTGCGGCGCGCGTTCATGCCCGCAGTTCGGTCCATGAGTATGTTCGGCAGCGTGTCCTTTGCATTGATGGTCTGGCGTGCATTTGTCCGGGTTGGAACTGCCTATCGGGAGCGAGTGTTCATCGACGTGATCCTTGTGCATGTGATGCAGGTGACCATCATGGAGGTAATCGGTATGTCCTTCATGAGTGACAGCCATGTGCCCGCAACCGGCAGCATGGGTATGATTGTGGGCTGAGTGCGATGTGCATTGACTTTCTTTCATGATTCATCCTTTCGAAGTGGATGCCAGATATTCTGAGCCCGGTGCGGATGGAATGTTATCCGTAGTCATCCTACGTTAACGCGGGCTGAAGCCAGCGACTACATACGGAGCGGAACGCGGAATGCTCTTCAGAAGAGGTGCGCGACTTCTACAAGTTGGCGTTCATCCTCATTATCGCTGCCGGAGCCGCTGCCCTCCTGTCGCACCACCGTACAAAGCGAGCGCAATCAGAAGGAATGGCCGACGCGGCAACCCTGCTGCGGATTCAAAACGCCCGGGCCCAGTCAGAGGCGAACGGCAGATTCTTGATGGTGGAATTTGAGGCGGACTGGTGCGTGGACTGCTTTGTCCTGTCCAGAATGCTGCAGGAGGAGAGCACACGACGTGAAATGGCCGACCATTTCGACGTGGTTGGTGTCGATGTCGGAGAATTCGATCGTAACGTCGACGTCGCGCGTGCTCTCGGCATTGACATGAACCAGGGCATACCCGCAGCGGTATTTTTCGCGCCGGACGGCATTCAGTCGTCGCGTCGGGTCGGCGTCAATCCCATCCTTGAATATCTGGCAGAAGCGGCGCATCCACTTCTGGCGCAACCTCGTTCCTCCAACTAAAGAAGTATCATTAGTCCAGTCATCAGCCGAAACCGCCCGTTCGTTTGGTTTTGGATTGTTGCGGCAGGTGTACGGCTACAATGCGGTGGTGGGGACTATGGCTGGCGTAACTGATAAGGTGCGTGTCGTTATTGCAGACGATGAGCGGCCGGCGCGATCTTTTCTTGCAGCGGTGCTGCGTCAATTCGACGACGTGGAACTGGTGGGCGAAGCATCGAACGGTGTGGAAGCCGTTTCGCTGATCGAGTCCAAACGTCCGGATCTGGCGTTGATCGATTTGCGAATGCCCGAACTCGACGGTCTCGGTGTGGTGCGCCTGTTGCGGAAAGATCAGGCGCCCCTGATCGCCTTTGTCACCGCGCATGACGAGCATGCGATACGGGCCTTCGAAGTGAATGCCGTTGACTATATCCTCAAGCCTGTCGAAAGCGCCCGGCTCCGCCAGACCATCGATCGGGTGAAAGAACGGTTGGAACGCGAAGACCATCGCTCCGAAGAACTGGAGCGGATCCGAATAGCGGAGGCGGAATATGAAGCCGAAGGCGGCAAACCGCTGGAATGGATCCCGGTCCGGCGCCGCGAAGAAATCGTTCTTGTTCCGGTGAAGGATCTGGTATCGATCGTCGCCGACGGCGAGTTGCTTCACCTGCGCACGATCGAGAATGAGACTCACACCATTTCTTACAGGTTGCGCGATCTGACCAGCAGGCTTGATGCGCAGCGTTTTGTCCGCCTGGGCAGAGGAGCCGTCGTTAACGTCGATATGATCCGGCGGATTCTGCCTGTGCCTGGAGGTACTTACACGGTGATACTTAAAGATAACCAGGAGTTTCGAGTCAGCCGCATTCAGTCCCGCGTTCTGCGCGAAAAACTCCTCAAACTATAGGAGGGCAGCGCTAAGTGGCCAGACCTGTCGTGGCGAACTCGGTGGCTTTATAAGGCGCCGGACGGAATCGAACCGCCGCAGAAGGCTATGCCGGCCTTCCCCTTTCCTGCTTGGGTACGGCGCCACCTTTAAGATTACGGACAGGGCAAACGAACTTAAACGGGGAATTCATGGACGGCAGGAAAATGACGATGAACGGTAATCCAGCGCGCATATGATGATGGAAAACTTCAAACAGTCGGCTGTAAAGATACTTGTCTGTTGTTTGTCTCTTCTGATTCTGGTCGGGAATACCCATTCGGCCGCCCAGACGGCGTCCCGTTCGGCCCCTGTCAACTTAGGCGATTTCAAACGACAACTTACCGAGTACCACCAGTCGGGCCGCTACGACCGCGATGTCGCCGCCGTTCTGACGATGGCGGAACAGTATGTAGAACGCCGGGCGCCGATGGTCCGCAAGCCCGCACTCATTCTCGATATTGACGAGACAGCGCTATCGAATTGGCCGCAAATCCAGGCAAACGATTATGGAAGGATCACCAACGGCCCTTGTGAACTTCCGGCGGGCCCATGCGGACAGATCGCCTGGCAGGGAAGAGCTGAGGATGAGCCGCTCCGTCCAACGCTGAAGCTTTTTCAGAAAGCGAAGGCGATGGGCGCGGCCGTGTTTTTCATCACCGGCCGAAGCGAAATCCTGCGCGCCGCCACGGAAGCGAATCTGCGCAAGGCGGGATACGACGGTTGGGTCTCCGTCATCATGCGGCCCGCGGGAACAACCACGCCGTCGGCCGCCGATTTCAAAGTACCCGAACGCGCAAAGATTATGGCCCAGGGCTTCACGATCATCGCTAACGTGGGTGATCAACCCAGCGATCTCGCGGGCGGATATGCCGAGCGGACGTTTCTCGTTCCCAATCCCTTCTACCGCATACCTTGACGAGTGGGAAGGAGCACAAATGGCACAAAAAAGAACTTAGCGCGGCTACGCCGTTCAGACGAGTATTCCACCCGTCAGGGTGAGACCTCCCGGGGGGCAGGGGCATGGTACGGCTTTGCTGTGTAGAATGAAGCCCACCAGGCGCCTACGGGCCGCCGCAAACGAGTGCAAACTCAGGGGAAACCTCATTTTCAGAAGGATTCACCTGATTATCGTTTGACAACTGGACATGCGCCTTTTAATTTCGCGCTATGCAGGCGAGCCGCCGGGTCCCGCTTTCAACGATCGTTCTGACGCTGATTTCCTGTGTTTTAGCCAGTCCGTTGTATTCGCAGCAGCCGGCTGCCGGGCGCGCAGCGATAGTTCAGGCTGTGCAAGATGACGTCGTCGTGCGCCTGCCGAACACGACGCACAGCCAGATCCGCACCCACACGGATCGCGGCCGCGCCGCCGCGACTCTTCCAATGAATCGCATCGTCATGAATCTCAAGGGCAGTCCGGAACAGGAAGCGGAACTCGAGCAGTTGCTCGCGGATCAGCAAAACCCTGCGTCGCCGCGCTTCCACCAATGGCTGACGCCAGAACAGTTTGGCGAAAGGTTCGGCGCCTCGCTGGACGATATCGGCGTAATCAGGCAATGGCTCCGCAGTCATGGGTTTAGTGTGGAAAAGGTCGGCACCGGCCGCCGTCAGATCGAGTTCAGCGGGACGCTGCGCCAGGTGGAGGAGGCGTTTCACACCGAGATCCACACCTATCAGGCGAACGGCGTGAGTCACATCGCCAACGCCACGGATATTTCGATTCCCCAGGCGTTGACGCCTGCGGTTCAGGGACTTGTTTCGCTCAACGACTTTCTGTTGCCTTCCAAGATGTCGCGAAAGGTGAAGGCGGCAAAGGCATTGGACTCACTGAATCCGGACGACAACTTCACCAATGGCCTCCATGGCGTCGCTCCGTATGATTTTGCTGCGATTTACGATGTTACGCCCTTGTGGGATGCGGGAATCGACGGTACAGGGCAAAGCATTGCCATCGTCGCAAGGACCAACATCAACGTGAGCGATATCACGTCTTTTCGTTCAAAGTACGGTCTGCCTGCCAACCCGCCTCAGATCATCCTCAACGGCCGCGATCCGGGTATTGTGAGCCAGGACGAGGAGGGTGAGGCCGATCTCGACGTCGAGTGGTCCGGAGCGGTTGCGAAAGGCGCAACGATCAAGCTGGTCGTTTCACCTCCAACGAACAGCACCGATGGGGTCGTCCTTTCCGCGCTGTATATCGTCGATCAGAATGTGGCGCCGATTCTCAGCATGAGTTTTGGGGCATGTGAAGCGGCGTCTCTCACCGGGGCTCAATTCTGGTCGAGTCTGTGGCAGCAAGGCGCCGCCCAGGGAATCTCCATTTTCGTCTCGTCCGGCGACTCGGGCTCGGCCGGTTGCGATGACGCCACATTGGCGCAAGCGACAAGCGGACTTGGGGTGAACAGCGCCGCGTCGACGCCTTACAGCGTGGCCGTTGGCGGTTCACAATTGAATGAGAACGGCGCCGCCTCGACATACTGGAACAGCACGAACAATTCGAACTTCCAGTCCGCGAAAGGCTATATACCCGAGGTGGTCTGGAATGAAAGCGGCTCCCACGGCCTGTGGAGCGGCGGCGGCGGAGTGAGTATGGTGTTCGCTGCGCCGAGCTGGCAAACCGGCCTGGGAGTTCCCAGTTCAGATCCGGGAGGATCCGGTCAACATCATCGTTATGTTCCCGACGTTTCCCTGACGGCGGCGGCACACGATGGATACGTGATCATCCAGGAAGGCTTCCTCGAACTTGTCAGTGGAACTTCTGCGTCGTCGCCGGCATTCGCCGGAATCATGGCACTAATCGACCAGGCGGTAAACAGCGCTAATGGCAATCCAAATCCCGGAATCTACAAGATTGCGGCCAGGACTCCCGCCGCATTTCATGACGTTACAGCCGGTACGAACAGCGTTGCTTGCGCGGCGGCATCGCCGGACTGTTCGAACGGGACCTTATCGGGTTTCGCTGCCGGGCCGGGCTATGACCTTGCGACGGGATGGGGATCGGTGGACGCCTCGGTTCTGGTTCATGCCTGGGCCGGCACCGCCGGGGTCGGTGCGACACTTGGTCCTGCACTGACAGTCACAAGCCACACCTCCGGCCAGACGGTTTTCACCAACACGATTACGTTATCCGGAACAGCCTCCGATTCGGGCCGCGGCGGCAACGGAGTTTCGTCGGTAACCGTCAACGGTGTGCGCGCCACCGGCGACACTGCCGAAGGATCGTCCACCGCCAACTGGAGTCGAACCCTGGCCCTGAACGTGGGAGCGAACGTGATTACCGTCGTTGCTATGGATAACAGCTCGAGCCTGAAAACGACGACGCTCACCCTCACGATCATGATGGCCACGCCTGCAGGAACCGGCACGGGGAAGTCGGTAACTGCGAATACCTACCATCTGTTTCCTCAGGTCGCCGACGGCCGCCTTGGAGACGGCTCCTATTACAGAACGACGCTCATGATTTCGAATCCCAGCGCCGGCGCCGGTGCTTCTTGCACGGTTGAGTTGCATGGACTGTCGCTGTCTGATTTCGCGACGAATTACACGATGTCCGGTGGCGGGTGGGTCATCGCGCAGACGGCGGGTTCTGGAACGTTCCAATCCGGATACGCCACTTTACACTGTTCTGCCGCTGTCGATGCGCAGATGCTCTACTCGTTTTATTCGGCGAGCGGAGAAAAACAGTCTGAAGCGACGGTTTTTTCTTCGCCGCCAAGTTCGGTCGCGCTCGTGATCGCCGACCAGAGGGCCGGAGCCCAATTGGGCATCGCCATAGCGAACGATTCCGATCAAACCGTCAGCTACACCATCATCGGGGCGGGCGCGGCGGGGCCCGTACTGACTCTGGGCCCGAGAAGCTCGATCGCCAAATTGGCCAGTGAACTTGTGCCGAATATGCCGCCGAATGCGCTTTCTTACGTGGAAGTGTTATCCAGTTCCGGGACGGCTGGCATCATCGGACTGCGTTTCACCGGAAATGTTTTCACCACGATTCCGGAAATCCAATTGAGTCCAACCGGGGCGACGGCCAACACCTACCACGTCTTTCCGGAATTCGCCGACGGCAAGTTCAGCGATGGCGCCTACTATCGTACGACGCGTATGTATCTGAACCCCGTCCAAACGGCCAACGCTACATGCACGACGCGTCTGCGCGGCTTGACGACAGATGGAAATTCAACCTTTACGGGCAATCTGCCGAGCCTTGCTTTTGTCGATGCTCAGACTAATGGAACGCAGGCCTTTCAGGCCGGGTACGCCACCATGGAGTGCACCGGAGTGGTCGAGGCGCAGACGCTTTATTCGTTTTACAGTGCGGCAGGCGTAAAGCTGTCCGAAGCAACGGTGTTTTCTTCTCCCGCTGCCCAGACCGTGCAGATCCTCGCGGATTTCCGCGATGGCGCGCAGGTCGGACTTGCCATCGCCAACGATACCGATCAACCAAACACTTACACCATCACGGTCAGCGATGCCGGCGGCAAGACTGTGGGATCGGCCACACAACAATTGGCCGCGCGCAGTTCAATTGCGAAGTTTGTTAATGAACTGGTGGCGTTGCCGCCGAACTATTACGGGCAAGTCGTCATCTCATCCACAACGGGCACCGTCAGTGTTATTGGATTGCGCTTTACCGGCTCGATCTTTACCCCAATCGCGCAGACGATCCTTCAATAAGCCACGAATTCGTTAAATTCGTGGCTTATTTTTGTATTCGAGGAAGCTTCAGCCGGGAGGCATGCGCGGCCGAATGGTAAACGCGTTCGGTGGCTTTCTGGAAGTCGGCTTCCGTCGCTTTGTAGATGTCGATGAACTTTTGGGGATTACGATCCATCAGCGGAAACCACGAGCTTTGCACCTGAACCATGATCCGATGGCCTTTCGCGAAATCATGATTAATATCCGGCATTTCGTATCCGATCGTGGTCGGCGTATCCGGCTTCATCGGTTCCGGTTTTGAAAAACTGTTTCGATACTTTGTGCGGAACGGCTCTCCGCGGATCAGCAATTCGCGTCCGTCCGGCTGCACATCGATGAGCTTTACAACGAAATCGGAATCGGTCCCGCTGGTCGAGACGGTCAGGTCGACGCCCACGGGCCCGGCTACTTCAACATCTTCCTTTAGAACCTCCGTCTGATAAACGAGAACATCCGGCCGGGCGGCCACGAACCGCTGGTCGCCGTCCATGTACTCGCGCACCATGCCGATGGCAACGCGGTCGGTATACGGCACCGGTCTGGCAGGATCGCTGACGTACTCGTCGTAGGCGCCGGTATTCGTATTCTTCGGCGCCGTGAACGAAAGCCTCTTGTTCGGTCCCAGGTAAAGGCTTTCCATGCGTTCTTTTCCAGGCGGCCACTGATCGTATTTCTTCCACTGATTCGATCCGGTTTCGAAGACATAGGCTTCCGGTAAATTCAGCGCGCCTTTTCCTTTCAGGTAGTAGTTGAAGAAAGGCAGCTCCATATTTTCGCGGTAAAACGCAGACGTGTTTGATCCAAACGTCATGCTGCCGAGGGACAGGCCACTGCCGACGGACCATCCACCGTGCGACCAGGGGCCCATCACGAGGACATTGAAAGTAGCGGGATTCTGCTTCTCGAGAGCCTTGTAGATTCTCAGCGAGCCCTGAAGGTCCTCCGCATCGAACCAGCCTCCGACAGTCATGACAGCAACGGAGCTTTTCCTCAGATGTTGCGGAACGTCCTGCGCTTGCCAGTAACGGTCGTAATCGCCGTGCTCCATCCATTCGTCCCACAGCTTGTTGAGGTTGTGGAAATACTTGAGGTCGGCATTGGCGAGCGTACCCATGCGGAGATAAAAGTCATAGCCGTCATTGGTCCCTGGGTCGATGAGCCCGTCCGGATATGTCTCCAGTGGACCCTGACGAGGCTGTCCAAACCAGTTGATGAAAGTGAAAATATGCGGGAGCCAGAAGGCGCCATTGTGATGAATGTCATCGCCGAGATAGTTGTTTGCCATTGGCGCCTGTGGCGAGGCAGCCTTGAGAGCGGGATGCGGATCGACAAGCCCCGCGGCGGTATAGAACCCGGGGTACGAGATACCGTACATCCCGACACGGCCATTGTTGTTCGGGATGTTTTTTAATAGCCACTCGATGGTGTCGTAGGTGTCCGTACTCTCGTCGACCTCCTTGGGATCCGTCTTGTTTGCGATGTACGGTGTCATCCACTTGAAGTTGCCCTCAGACATATAACGCCCGCGGACATCCTGATACACAAAGATGTAGCCTTCGCCGGCGAACGCCGGGCTTGGACCGAGCGTCAGCGGATAGGCATCGGGGCCATAGGGTCCGACTCCATATGGCGTGCGCGTCATCAGGATCGGATACGTTTGAGACGTGTCCTGTGGGACGTAGACCGACGTGAACAGCTTCACGCCGTCGCGCATGGAAATCCGATATTCGGTTTTCGTGTAGCTCGGTTTTGGACCGGGGGAACCCTGACGCGCGAGCAGAACGGTGGCGACTGACAACAAGAGCGCAATAACAAGGATCCGCTTAGGCCTGGGAATAGTACTTGTTTTCACAAAATCGTTGTGGTCCAACATTTCAAATGAAGATTAGACGCTTTCGCATTGTTTTTGTATTTCAAACCGATCTATGAAGGTGTGAGCGAATCAGCGCCGGAGGCGCGTAAGAATATAGCCCCGGCCGCCAGGCCGGGGCCCCGAAATAACTAGACACTGCTTTCAGTTTAAGTAAGAAGATTAGCCACAAGGCACAAAAAGCACAAAGGGATCAATCGTTTCATTCCCTTTGTGCTTTTTGTGCCTTTTTGTGGCTAATCTTCTGAAGGAGATAATGCGAAAGGCGGCGGCTTTATTCGCCCAGGCGGAACTAGACCGCAGACCAAGGTGATGGTGTAGTTTATAGACGGTCACGTGGCAAGTACGGGGTAGAGTAGATCTGCATGCAGCTGCAGATCGCCCCCTCGGTCTACTACGAGCAGAAAGCACGAGAAGTTGAAGCCTGGAGCGGGTATCGCCGAAAGATCGACGCGACATTGCCATACCGAACAGATCCAACGCGTATACGCGGAGAACTTCAAAGTCTATGGGGCGCGCAAGGTGTGGCTGCAGCTCGGTCGCGAAGACATCCGGATCGCGCGATGTACAGTCGAGCGCCTCATGCGATCTCTCGCCCTGCAGGGAATCTGACGTGGGAACTGGTGTTCTGACGGGACGAATCCCCGGCCTGGGGGTAAACAGGCCGGCGGATGTGGCTCAACGCCAATTTCAGGCGACGCGTCCGAACCAGCTGTGGGTCGTGGACTGCACTTATGTGGCGACTTGGAATGGTACTGCAAGCAGGGTCTAGTTATTTGCGGGACACTACACTGGATTTTAACGGTCCTCCGGGCCTATTTGTTCACAGAAGTCAACAAAATGCGCGCGGTTATAGACCGCGATGACAATCGGCTAACATGTAATCCATGATCATGAACGACTATCTCCTTTCGTTACTTCTTGGGATGATCGAGGGGCTGACCGAGTTCTTACCCGTCAGTTCAACCGCGCACTTGCGTATCACTGAAGCCCTTCTCGGCATCGATCTCGGGGACGGCTACTGGAAGATGTTTTCGATTGTGATCCAGCTCGGTGCAATCCTTTGCCTGCCGATCCTTTTTCGCCGGCGCATCGCAGAATTCCTGGCGACCTTCCCGCGCGGCATTAAGGGTGACCGGACGGCGCTGAATCACCCCTTGACGTTGACGCTTCTCGCATTCGTATGTACGGCGATTCCCGCATTCCTGTTAAAAAAGATCATCGGCAAGAATCTGGAGAGCCTGGCGCTTATGGGGGCAGCTCTGGTGATCGGAGGTGTCGTGATGTGGGTTGTCGATGCGGTCTACGGCAACCGCCAGCACTCCGGAGACGTGGAGAGTATCGGGCTGAATCAGGCATTAGGGATCGGACTCTGCCAGACTCTTTCGGCTATCTTCCCGGGGACCTCGCGATCCATGGTCACGATCGCTGCCGGGGAAGTGGCCGGACTGTCCCGTACCACGGCGCTCGAGTTTTCATTCCTTCTCTCGATCCCGACCATGGCCGCCGCAACGCTCTACGATCTATTGCAATTCGTGCGACACCCCGCCCCGGCGGGTTCAGCCGGCGCCGTTCACATGGAATACTCGCACGGGATTGCAGTACTTTTCATTGGCTTCGTCACTTCGTTCATCGTGGCATGGGGAGTCGTGGCGTGGTTCATGAACTGGGTGAGGAGCCGCGGATTCACCGTTTTTGCCGTCTACCGGATTTTGTTAGGGGCCGCTGTACTGCTCTGGATAACGATTGGATAAGCCACGAATTGAACGGATTTAACGAATTCAATCCGTTCAATCCGTGGCTTATTCAGTTCTTGCGCTTGATCGTCGGACGATCATCATCGCTTGAAGGCGTATCCGAATCTGCCGGAGGCGGGCTTGCAGGCTGTCGTCTGAGGACTGGACTCTTATCGTCTTTTTTGGCGGTTTGCCCATTTTGAAGCGTGACCAGCCTGTTTTTGACCGCGTCGAATTCCGAGGTCGATAAGACGTATTGGTCGCGGCCCGGGAGAATCGTCTCGATTTCCTGTTTGATTGCAGTGATACGGTCCGCCGTTGGCGGATGGTCGGTGAACAATTTCGACATTGTTCCAGGCTTCGCCTGTTCTTTCGCTTCGAGTTTTTCAAAAAAGCTCAGGAGCGCACTGGGGTCGTAGCCCGCCTTGTACATATATTGGGTTCCCAGGTAATCCGCCTCCGCTTCCTGGCTTCGGGTGAATTTCAGAAAACCGATCGGGATGGCGAGGCCGGCGGCCTGCCGGGCACCCACCCCGGCGACTCCGCCCATGAAAATCAGCGGGATCGATGCGAGACCGGCGGCAGTCTGTTTTGCGGCAGTCTCGGCGCCGTGCCGTGCAGCGACGTGAGCGGTTTCATGAGCCAGAACCCCGGCGAGTTCGGCTTCCTGATCGGCTGCCAGAATCAAACCCGTATTGACGTACAGGAAACCTCCCGGCAGGGCAAAGGAGTTGACCTCGTCCGAATCGATAATTTTGATGGTGAAGGGAACCTTTGCGTCGGAATTCCGCACGATATTCTGCTCGACGCGATTGACATACTCGTTGATAACGGGATCATTCACGAGCTTGGACTGCCGGTCGACTTCAGCGGCTAATTGATGTCCCAACGCGACTTCCTTATCGAGAGACATCGTGGGAAGAATATTTCCCTTATTGATGTCGCGGGAGCCGATGTTATCAACGTCGGAGTTCTTGGGTTTCTTTTTGCTGTTCTTCTGATTCGCGTTCGGATCACTGGTCTTCGCCGTATCGTCTTGCGCGACCAGGGCATTGCCAGTCAAAAAGAGAACGACCAGGATGCCAAGTGAGAACCGGATTACCTTGTGGGACATGGAATCTCCAGGAGCGGCATTCCGCATTTATGATTCGACTCTCACACTGCGGATTCGCTTCAAAAAGGGCGCTTCTGGAATACAGTTTTTCGACCGGGCCTGCTTCTGCAATTCGGCGTAGAACGCATCGAGCCGCTGCTGCGCGTTAATGTTGAGGAATCCATTCACATTAGAGTGGAATCCGCAGCATTGATCTGCGCCAGCAGTTGATCCTTCGGCGTCCCTTTCTTGACAAGGTCGGTTCCGACGCTGTTGATTTTCGCAATGCGGTCGCGGGCCGTCTGAAGATCGGCCTTGGTTGCCGGATTGCCTCGATTCGGAATGACCATGTCGATGTCGAGCTTCATCACGGCGTCCAGAGTCTTGGGCCATTCGATCATGCTGCCGCCCTGCGCGTAATCGCAGTTCATGCCTTGTTGATAGACGTCACCCATCGTGATCACCTTGAGATCCGGAAAGTAAACGAACGCATCGCCATTCGTTGACGCTTTGCCGAAGTAATAAACGCGCGCTACCTCTTTATTACCGAGCTTGATCGAATAGTCCTTATCAAAGGTGATATTCGGCGGATCCTGCTCTCCCGCGGCATTCGTATAGGTCTTCAGGCCTTCTTTTTCATTAACGTGACCAATGACCTGAACTCCGGCCTTAATGAAAGGGCCGGTTCCACCGCTCTTATCCTGATGGACATCACCGACGACGGCGTACTTGATGGGTTTATCGGAGATCATTTTGATCTGATCCATCAGCTGCTGGAAATTCTGACTCGCCCTGCGTCCCGGTGTTCGCGAGGACCAGGCCATCGTCGGTCACGCGAACCAGAACTGAGGCGCCGCCTCCAATGCCAGAGATCATGAACAGCCCTGGCTTGAGCATGGTCGTTGTCGGAACGCCGCCGCCCCTGCCGCCACCGCCTCGTTGACTAACACCGCCGCCCCGTTCGGCGCCTGCCGCCGGTTGCTGCGAGCCATCAATTCGGATAGTCGCGCAGATGAGCGCGAGAATGATTGTCATGCATAATTTTCGAGCCATAGTGTCCTCCCTGTGGCTTTGGCCATGGGCCGTATCAGAAAAGACAAGATAAGCCATGAATTGAACGAATTGAACGAATTAATTCGGTAAATGCGGCGGCGACATTAAGGTATTCGTAGAGCCTCCGTCCATTGCCTCAAAGCACCCACTCCTTTGCTCTATCGCCCGTCCGCGTTCAAACTTCCGGCGCTGCCGTCAATCGAGTACCATAAGCAGTAATGGTGCTCGAAGGAATTCTCTTTTCGTTGCTCCTGACGCTTGCCCCGCCAATCCCATCTTCGCAGAATCCGGTGGCCATCAGCAAGAACCAGGTGAACAGGCGGCTCTTGCTGCAAATCGGCTATGAGCGGCAAACTGGCGGGGAGGATTTCATGAACACGCGGAGCCGTATCGTCGAATTAGAGCGGCAAGGAGAGTCGCTGCGCATGGTTGAAGAGCCGCACGATTCGAGCTCTTCACCTCATTTGCTGGCCATATTCCCTATACGAGATGAAACAACATCCGCTCTAATGGTCGACTTCAACGCCGGCTTCAATAAGATTTTCAAGGAAGAGGATCGCACAGGTGAAGACTATTACGGTCGAATCGACAGGCAGGACTATTCGTTCTTCCGGCTGTTTGAACGCAGGATTCTGGCCGTCTCCCGTCATGGGCCCATGCTCGTCCTCAAACAGCAGGCGTTCACTGAAGACGATAAACCCGTACTCGTGCACTACTATTTGAGCCCATACCGCCCGAATCCAACCTTCAAGCCCTTCGAGATCAAGAACCTGGATCATTTCGGCTTTTACGAGACCTATCCGGAGCGACGGACGGGCAGAACGGTGCTCTACGCCATGAAGTTCGACACGGCGAAACCGATAGTCTTTGCCTTGTCGTCCGAGATTCCCGCGCGGTATCGAGAGGCCATGCGTGACGGTGTTCTCTACTGGAACAAAGCGTTCGGTTTCCCGCTGCTGCAGGTGACCGATGCGCCCGAGGGAGTCACCGCGCCGAATCCCCGATACAACGTCATTCAATGGGAGGCGCATGGGGCTGACGCTTCGACTTCGCACATCCAGGGGGATCCCCTGACAGGCGAGATACTGCATGCCCACGTGTTCATTCGTTCCGGTAGCGTGGACGAAGGCGATCTGGCCGAGCAGAACAATCGCTTGCGCTATATCGTCGCTCACGAGGTTGGTCACGCCCTGGGACTCAGGCACAATTTCGCGAAGGGTCCGGCCAGCACCGTCATGAACTATTTTGGTTTTGACCAAGCCGTGCGAATCGGTCGCGAGGTGATCCTGTCAGGCGACGAAGCCCTCGATTACGATCGACAGGTCATTCGTTACGTCTATCTCGGCGAAGCCCTTGATTTTGCGACGCTCCCGCCTTTTTGCACCGACGGCCAGGCCAGATGCCATCCGTTCGAATTGAGCGGCCCGGCGTTGCCTGACGGCCCGACTGGCGACTGACCGGTTTATCTCGATGAGGACGGACATGCGCCTCCGCTCGGGACTCTGGATCTCGAGGCTGACCAACTGCAATGGCGGGGCCGACCTCCATCCTCCCGCTATATGTCCGACTCCAGGATCATGGCCTGCGTCATCGGCAAGACACCGGTGGCGTTCCAGAAGTTGAACATAAATAGGGCCGCCAGGCCGGCATGTCGGATGTTGGCGGGATCGTTTTGGACGTAGCGCTCGTTGACGATCTGCTGACAGATTTTGAACAGAGCCTTCTGCATTTTAGCGGCGCTCCTGGCGGGTTTGATTTGAACGTCCACCGCTTGCTCGACGAATTCGTTCCAGAAATCCGGGTTCGTCAGGAGCCGGCGCGGCTCTTTGTGCGCGAGGCCGGCGCGCTCGGCCATCCGGCAGAGCGTGTAATACATTGTCCGGTTCAGTCCCATGAAAAAGGGCGAAAGCTGCTGCCCGCCGCCGGTGTGTCCGTGTTCCAGGGCGTTCTGCGCGGCGCGGACGGTGATATCGACGAGAAAGTTGCCTTGAATCGGCGGCCCGCCGCGGTCGAGGTGCCGTTGGGCTTCGAGCGAAATCGTTTCCAGTAGCTGATCCGAAAGCAGAACTTCTTCGCCGCAAAGCTGAAGCAGTCCTTGCGCCAGTCCGAACTGAACTCCCGAGGAATGCATCCTTGTCCTCCTTTCACCTCATCGACGAGAAGATTGCATTTGGTCGTCGTAGCACGCGCGTGTCGACAACCAAATTGCATTTGGTCGTCGTAGCACGCGCTTGTCGACGACCAAATTGCATTTGGTCGTCGTAGCACGCGCTTGTCGACGACCAGATTTGCATTTGGTCGTCGTAGCACGCGCTTGTCGACGACCAATTTGCATTTGGTCGTCGTAGCACGCGCTTGTCGACGACCAAATTGCATTTGGTCGTCGTAGCACGCGCTTGTCGACAACCAGATTTTTGCGATTTGGTCGTCGTAGCACGCGCCTGTCGACGACCAATTTGCATTTGGTCGTCGTAGCACGCGCTTGTCGACGACCAATTTGCATTTGGTCGTCGAGCACGCGCCTGTCGACGACCAAATTGCATTTGGTCGTCGTAGCATGCGCCTGTCGACAACCAATTTGCATTTGGTCGTCGTAGCACGCGCTTGTCGACGACCAGATTGTATTTTCCCGTAACTCATTCGAACCACTCCGGTTCGTGACCATTGTTGCCGGGTTTTGCATCCAAACCGTGGATTTTGACCAGATCGTAAAACCGGGAGCGGCTGACTCCGAGTAACTTTGCCGCCTGCGTACGATCGCCCTGACAATGATTCAATGCGGCGGCAACGAGCTTGCATGAATGTTCTTGCATCCGCTCCTGATAATTTCCGAGCGTGATGGGCGGTGCGGCCGTTTTTTGACCGAAGTCGAACGGCAGGTCTTCCAGCCGGATCACCTCGTTTTTTCCCTTGAAGACGGCTTTCCGGATGACGTTCTGGAGTTCGCGGATGTTTCCGGGCCAGGAATACTGCTGGAGAGTGTCGATCACCTGCGGTGCAGCGCCAGTCACCAGCCTTCTGGCGTCAGCGACATAGCAGCCGATGAAATAATCCACCAGGAGAGGGATATCGTCGAGCCGTTCGCGCAAAGGCGGCGTACGGATCATGTCCATGTTGAGCCGGTAGTAGAGGTCGCTGCGGAATTTCCCGTCACGGATCATGTCCTCCAGATTCTGGTTGGTGGCGACGATCAGCCGGAAATCCACCGGGATTGAATGTTGTCCGCCGAGCCGGTCGACGGCTGGCGTTTCCGTCACCTGGAGCAATTTGGCTTGAGCCCTCATCGTGAGCTCGCCGATTTCGTCGAGGAAAATCGTTCCGTTATTGGCCAGTTCGAATTTGCCTTTGCGGAACACGGCTCCCGTAAACGCGCCTCTTTCGCAACCGAAAAGCTCCGATTCGATGAGGTCGTCGGGCAAGGCGCCGCAATTCACCTTAACAAAAGCTCCGGTGGACCGGTCGCTCTTCAGATGAATTTCCTGCGCCACCAGGTCCTTGCCGGTCCCGGCTTCACCGCGGACCATCACTGTCGCGTTAGTCGGCGCGGTCCTGGCGATCTCATCGCGCATTTCCTCGAGTTTCGCGCTGCAACCGATCAGCGGCCGGGCCGGATAATTCGACATCATCTATATATGCTTCGTCCTGTCGGGCTCGCGCTCGCGTTATTTAGGCTGCGCCTGGTACGGCGCTCGCGCTTCGTTCTTCGTCCTGTAAAGCAGACGATTCCGATTTTCAGGACAGTTTCCACAATCCGCGGCGAAACGCAAGTATTTGATTTTGCGCAGAAAACCTAAGGCGGCCGGTTTGGTCCGCGCCGTGCACTTATAGGGACGTGTGAACAACACCGAAACGCAAAAGCGTTTCGAACTTTAGAAGAGGCGAAGCGCAAGCGCTTGCTAGCGCGCAGCCTCAAAATAAAAAGGAGGCAAATGACAATGACAAAAGTACCGAAGTTAATCAAAGCAGTAGTGGATTTCAGCAGGAAAATGCCCGAGCAACTTTTCGCTTCAGCCCAAACCGTGTGGACAGGATTGAACGGAAACGTGAATTTTACGAATCTTCCGGTCGATCTCAATGTGTTCAAGGCCAAGCTGGACGCTTACTCCGTTTCCATCGGAGAGGCGAGAGATGGCGGCAGGAAAGCCATCACCCAGCGCAACACGCTGGGAGAAGAGTTGATCCGGATGCTGCGGGCGCTCGCGCTGCACGTGGAGCTGAACTGTAAGGACGATATGAATACGTTCCTGACCAGCGGCTTCGAGGCGCGGTCGGCCACTCGCACTCCGGCGGCGCCGCTCGCTCCGCCTGTGGTCGAAGGACTCGATCAAGGCGTACACCGGGCAACTGCTGGCGCGGATCAAATCTGCCGGCAGGGCGGCGAAACACTACCTCGTCCGCTGCGGACAGGTCGGTCCGGGCGGCGCCACGCCAACCACTTGGGTGACCGTGACCGTCCCGAACGCGAGGACGGCCGTAGCACTCAACAACCTGACGCCGGGCATCACGTACGCAGTCCAGGTATGTGCATACGGCGCAGAAGGCTACACTCCATTCTCCGACTCCATGACCCGGATGGTCATCTAATGCGGGGAAGCCGTCAATTCCGCGGACGCGCGGAATTGGCGGCTTATTCATCTAGAAGACCCAGCCGATCGCGCCGGCATACGTTCGTGGCGTGATGAAGTGGGTTCCGCTGAATGTCGAGTGGAAATTGTAAAGCGCCACGTTATTGGTGACGTTCGAAATGGTGAATTTCAACGTCACGTGTGAACGTTCCTGCTGTTTGCGAAATAGATCATCAATACCGAACCCGAGGTCGAAAATACTGTGGGGAGCGACGCGCGGAGGATTGTGATCGTCATTTTCAGTACCGGGAGCCGGAATCTTCACACGCACGGCGCTGTAGTTGGAATCATTACATTGGGCGCTGGTGAGTGCCGTTTCAGTGGTCGGAACATTGCTTCCGCAACGCAGGCCGATGGCAAGTTGTTCTGCGCCGGTTAATCCGAGCACAGAAGAAAGATCCGCGACGTCGCCGGCAACCAGTCCGCTGTCATACCGCCAGGTGAATCCGCCCCAGGGGCCAGTGCGCTTGAACTGATAGCGAAGATTGGAGGTCTGCTGGAAGGCCTGATCGTGATCGATTCTGAAAACACTGCCGTCGCCGGAGAAAAAGCGCGCGGTGTTGTGTCCCATTGTCGTGTACCACTGAAACCCCTTCAGATTGATGCTGCTTACCCGCAGGGATACGCCATTCAGTTTCGATTTAGGCCACACGATCGGAAACGTCACTGGTGTATTGAACAGAACGCCGAAATCATAGGCGTTATCCGTAAACTTCCAGAAGTAGTCGCCTTCGACCTGAACAAACCGGCCGAGTGCCTGTTGTAAGCCGGCATTGAACTGATTCCGGCTGCCTGGATTCAGTGAGGCTTGTCCCTGGTTCGAAAATGCGTTGATTAAAGCAGCGGAGGCGGGACTCGTCGCAACCAGGAGGTTCTCGTTATATGGCGTTTCCATGGTATGCGCGTATCCGGCGCGCAGGACCGTACCGGTTCCGTGTACCAGATAGGAGAGGCCGACGCGAGGTCCGACCTGCGTGTCTTTGATCGTACCGAGGGCGTCATAGTGATCGACGCGAATACCGGCGCTGGCGGTCAGATTGTGGACCGTCATCGTGTCCTGGATATAGCCGGCATACTCGTTCACGTTTCCAGTTCCTGCAAACTGAAATGGCGAACCGCCGCGGGTCAGATCCAGCCCCAGCAAATCCGGGTTGAAGTCTGGATTCGCCGTGAAGCCGCGAGCCGCACATTGAGCAGGATTGGTGATGGTCGGAAGTTGCTGAGGAGTACCGGTACGTATTGAGACAGACGGGATTGAACGTGAAATCGGTGATGCCAAGGCTGAAGTCTTCCTGGAGACGCGTCTGCATGACTTGTCCGCCGATTTTCAGGTTATTACGCCCGGCAATGTAGGAAACGTCGCTGCGCACTCCCCAGTTCGTCAAACGCCGGCTCTGCGACAGTGTTGCCGGCGTATCGAGTGTCGGATCTCCGCTGGGATAATAGTGGACGCGGTCCTGCCGGACGAATGGATTGACCGTCAGCAGCGCGTTGGGGCTGAACGTGTGCTGGTAGCCGGGAGCGAAATCCAAGGTAACCACTTTCTGCCGCTGGTCCTGACCGATCTGATCGATCGTATCCGGCACCTGAAACCAGTTTCGCGCCACGAAGAAATTCATATGCAGCGCATCCTTCGAGGTCGGCAGGTAATCGAACCGGTTGAAGGTATTTTCGCTGTTCCCGATCGCGTGGATCGGCGTGAATTCCGGCGTGTCGAGAAAGCGGCCGGACCGCAAGCCATTCGCCGCGATGAACCAGCCGGCTTTGGGCCCGCCAATGCCCAGGTTGGCCGCGAGCGACGGTGTTCCAAAAGAAGCGTGCTGGGCCACGATGCTTCCGGTCGGCTTCATCAGGCCGAGACCGGAACGCGTCGTGGCATTGACCACGAGGCTGGTCTTATCACCGAACTCCGCATTCGGTGTTCCTGTGACAATCTCCATGTTTTGTATCGCATTCACCGGGATCTGAGTCGAGAAGGCTTTACTCTGCTGGTCGCTGATCGGCTGCCCGTCGATCGAAAACGAGGTCTGGGCGTGATCGCCAAGTGGATGGAAGAAACCGTTCGAGTCCGCGACGACACCCGGAGAGGTCAGGACGATCGCGTCGCTCAGTCCGGAGGCCGGAGATAGCGTCGGCAATTTATCGAGTGTCGCGATGTTCACATCGGCGTGAGCATAGGGGACATTTTCGAGGATGTCTTCTGCCCCGGTTTGCACGTTCACTTCCTGGCTGACGCCGGCCAGACTCAGCATGATTTTTACGGGGACCGGGATAGATGTGCGCACATTCACATCCTGTGTGGCGGACCCGAATCCCTGCTGGGTCACTTCAATGTGATAGTTGTTGAAAGGGATATTCGTAAATCGGAACATACCGGCAGTATCCGTGACGGCATTCTGAACCGCCCCGGTAAGCGGATTCCGCATCTCGACTTTGGCGCCGACGATAACCCCGCCCGTCGGATCGACGACAGTGCCTTCAATGGTTCCACTGGCCACCGATTGAGCGGAAACGATTTTGACCGCAGCAGGGGAAGAAAAGAGTGCGAAAGCCATCGCGCCAACCCGGAAATGGTTTAAAAATCGCATGAGTATCTCCTATTGAATGCAACCCGTTACGATTTTATGTAGTGCGTTGTGGGCCTTCAGAGGCTATTTCAATGAATGGTCGGTTCGCTTTGGTGATTGGTTATTGTTACCAATGAAGGGGAGAAGCAAGATTGTAGGCGCGGTCTGTGACCGCGCGTGCTTCCTGGAGTTAGTGAAATGCGCGCGATCATAGATCGCGCCTGTAGTTATTTTCCCGAAGCAACGAAGGCCGCGCTTTCACGCTTCTGCAGCGGAATGCGGATTTCGACTTTCGTTCCGGTGTCGGGCATGCTTTGGATCACGAGGGGAGTCGTTCCGCTGCCGTATTGCTGCAAACGCCGCTGGACATTGGCCAGACCTAAGCCGCCCTTGTTCTGCCGTTCCAACGCCGCCATGCTGATACCCGGGCCAGTATCCGCCACACAAATCAGGACTGCGGCTGGTACGCCTTCAGAAGACGGAGGCTGCTCGAAGCGAGCCGAAATCTGCACTTCGCCACCCTCCAGACACTCGCTGATTCCATGTTTAATTGCGTTCTCGACCAGAGGCTGCAGAATAAGTGCAGGTATCCGGATTTGCCGGAACTCCCATGGAACATCAATCCGCACCCGGAGGCGGTCTTCGAATCGCGCGCGCTCGATGTCGAGATACGCCTCGATCAGGTCCAACTCTTCGCCAATGGTGACAAACTCTTCGCTGGAGCGGAGCACACTGCGCAGCAATCCGGAAAGGCGTATCAGCGTTCCGAGAGCGCGCTCCGGGGAAGTCTGTATCAGATAACCGATTGTCGTGAGCGCATTAAACAGGAAATGCGGATTGATCTGCGCCCGAAGTGCGCGCAGTTCCGCTTCCGCTGCCAGTTTACGCATCTCCTGTTCGTTGAGATCGCGTCGATAACGTTCCTGCATCGACCGTACGGCATCGATACGGCGGGCCGCCAGGAATGCGGCGCGCTCCAGCATCCTCATGTCGTCGGAAAGCAGTCTGCGCCCGGCAGACAAATCCCGGATATGGATCACCGAGTGCGGCGCCTCCACCGTCAGAACGGCAATGTTCGCGCTGCGCCGATCCTGTTGAACCCGGATCGGCGCACATTCTTCTTCACACTCCGACCAGTCGATCGATTTTGCGGTCAGGGCAGGAATCAGAATCCGGACTGTTTCATCGAGCACCGCATGCGGCGTCTCGCATTGCTCGATCGCCCGCGAGATCCGCGCTCCAAGCTGCTGGTAATCCACGCGTTTCAAGACGACTTTATCGATCAACCACTCCGCGGCCTGCCGCAAGAACGGGTAGGCCAGCGCGGTGAGGCCCCACATTGCCAGAAGAAGCGCGATGGATCGTTCACTCGTCGGATTACTTTCCAGAATCGGAAATACAGCCACAACGAAAACGCCAAAGATCAACCCGGCCAGAAAGAGCAGCGAGAGCGCGCGTTTCAAAAAGGTGTCGGCCAGCGCGAAACGGAAGTCCTGATACAAAATCAACAATGCCAGAGGAACCGAGGCGTGATGTCCCGCCAGTTGCAGCCACCATGGGTCCTGGCCGAATTCTTGATTGCTCAGATGGAAAGCAGACACGGCGAAGACTGAGAGCGCGGCCACCCAGAGCACGCGGCCCCGTCCCGGCTGCCCTCGCGTAATGACGAGCAGGACGAGTAAGAGGCCGCCAAAGCCGATGGTGACGCCTCGCAACCCCCAGGGCGACGGCAGCGTTCCCGTCGTGATCGCCGAATAAAAGTGCATCACACTGGCGATACCGCTCATCGTGTATGCCAGACCTGTGATCATTGAATTCTGCGACCGCGTCACCTTTTCGCACGCCCTCAGCGCCGCGTGAACAAGAACGGCCGGAAGAAAACACAAGGCGCTGAAAGCCGCGGCAAGCAGCAGGGAGGAGGACACGAGAAACCCTAGACTGGAAAGCGCATAGCCGCCGAATGCGCCGATATTCCACGAAAAACCCAGAATCCCCGTCAAGAACGTCAGTCGGCTGGACTCGTCTCGCGACGCCAGAACCATGGACAGGAGCATCCCGTAAAGGACGATCCCTGTGATGAATCCGAGAAGGTTGACGAGCGATCCGGCCGTGTTTGCGGACATGTGGCGTTACCTGGACGTCGATTGTACTAGATCCAGGTAGCCCACTCAGGTTGCGTTTGCCAGATTGTTCAATAGAGTCTTTTGTTCTTATGCTTCCGTTGTAATTCATTCGTCTGCTAAGCTCCTTGGATGATTACAAACCTCGCAGGATTTTTACTTGCTGCAGTTCGTGAGCCACCCAAAGCCGCTCCGCTCGCCGCGGGCCGGCTGATCAGCAAACCGCTCGCCAAAAACACACTGCCCGCGCCGCCGTCTACTCTGTTGAGGGGGCGCCGTCGCTATGAAACGAATATTTGAAGTCTTCAAGTCGGCGATGGACGGGTTTTCCGCCGATCGCTGCTGGACATTTTCGGCTGCCGTGTCTTTTTACGCAGTGTTTTCGCTGCCATGGATCCTACTGATTGTGGTCTATGTCGCCGGACGGATCGTTGGTGAAGGCGCTGCCGCCGGTCAAATCCACGCTGCCATTCAATCCGCCGCCGGTTCCGGGGTCGCCGATCAGGTTCAATCGATGTTGCGAAATGCATCGCGGCCGGGCGGCCACGGTGTGCTGGCCACACTGGTTGGCCTCGTGGTGATCGTCGTCTCAAGTACCTCCGCGTTTTCCGAACTGCAATATGCGCTCAATCAAGCATGGGAGGTGGAGCCTCGAAACTCCGGCTGGACTGACTTTGCAGCGAAACGGCTGGTGTCATTCTTCATGGTCATCGGCATGGGGTTCGTCCTCCTGGCGTCAATGGCTTTGCGGGCAGTGCTGTCATCCGGCGCAGCGGGTCAGCTTCCGTTCGCGGGGTTACTCGGCGGCGTTCGGGAAACGGTATTCGCCTGGCTGGTTGTGACGGTTCTGGTCGCCGGCATCCTGAAGGTGTTGCCCGACGCAACCGTCGCCGTGCGAGATGTTGTGCCAAGCGCCCTTTTGACCGGAGCACTGCTCATGGCGGGCAAATACGGAATGAGCGTCTATCTCAATCACAGCTCTGTGGCTACCAGCTTTGGCGCGGCCGGATCTCTGGCGATCCTTCTCCTTTGGCTCTATGTCTCCTCGGCGATTCTGCTGTTCGGCGCTGAGTTCGCCCGAGCATGGTCCCGTTCCCGCGGCCGCGACGTCTTTCCGCGAAAGGGTGCGACGCGTGTGATTCCAACAGCTCACGCCGCGTGATTGCGGAGCGCGGACCTGAAGTACGCGTTCCAGTCCAGCTGCAGGCATATCTGTCCAGCCGACCTGTTAACCGGTGGTTAAGCGGATTACACGTGGTGTGCGGCTGAACGTTACGCATTTCTTCAAACCGCCTTCCGATGGCACTATTTTTGCGGACAATAATAAAAATGCATATTTCAAAAATCCCTCACGAACAATGGGAGCAATGGCTGCGGGCCTTCAGCGCCCGCCACGCAGGCTGGCTGGTGAGCATTGAAACTCGTGACTTAGAGACGGACGAGACGGTGAACTCGCGATTCATGCAGTTGATCGGCGTGGAACTGGACATGGAAGACCGGAAGAACCACCGGATAAACATTTCCGTCCGCGATGATCGCAGGGAAATAAAACACATTTTGTTTCGTCCGTCGGACGTAATGGACCAATTGTCCGGAGATGGAAGCGAGGAAGGTGTGCGGATTATTTCCCTCAACACCGTTACGACCGTGCGGTTCCGCGTTGCTGCTGCGCCGGAAGTGGTGAACGGAATAGCGTAGGCTACTGTCGACCGGCTGTTGGGCACGCCGGTATCCATTCCGGTAAAGTGCGGTTCTGCGCCGTAAGCTCGAAGTTTTTGCCGCCTGGCCTGAAATTCAACGTGCTGAAACTCGATGGGTTTCGTGCCATCCTTAGAAAGCAAGTCATTACATCAACGGAGATCGATATGAGCATCAGCGCGAGAAATCAACTCAAGGGCAAAATCAGTGGGATCGTATTGGGAGACGTCATGGCGGAAATCAGCATCCGCGTCGGGCAGAACATGATCGATGCCATCATCACGCGCAGAAGCGCTGAAGAGCTGAAGCTGAAAAAGGGCGACACTGTCATCGCGGTGATTAAAGCCACGGAAGTGATGGTGTCGAAAGGATAGGGGCGACCCGCGTTTGCTGGTGATTGTAGGCGCGGTCTATGACTGCGCGTATTTCGCAGATTACAGGTAACGGCGCGGTCTTAGACCAGACGTGTCCAAGAATAAATCGGACAAAAAGGCTCCAGAGCTTGTGTGGCAAAGCCAACTGAGGCGCAATCGGATTCCCCGCCTAACTTAGGCGGGGACTGGTCCAACAGCTTGTCAGCCTAACCAGGTTTACATCGCATCCACTATATTCAAACCTTTGCGGGTCTATTTTGGATAGCGATCCATCTAATCGGGGGATCGCCATCTGAAATGCCGAATTTGGCGATTCAGGCAACCGTCGCGAATTATAATTGCTGATGGTCACTCGCCCGTCCCGCCTCTATCTTCCTAAATTCGACCGTGCCCCGGAGACGATATTCGAGTACCTGCTCGCGCGTTTCCCACAAGTGCGTTCGAGCGTCTGGCGGGATCGGATTTCCCGGGGGACCGTTACGTTGAGTGACGGCACCGCCGTCGAAGAGCGTTCATCGTACCGTCATGGGATAACTGTGTTTTACCGCAAGGAGGTTCCATCGGAACCTGATCCACCCGAAGATCCGGTACTTATCTATCGTGACGACGAGATCGTCGTTGTCGACAAACCGCACGGTATGCCCGTGACTCCCTCCGGAGATCATGTCGAACGGTCTCTGCTCGTGCGACTTCAAAGGATGCTGGGATTGCCGGACCTCAATCCCGTACACCGGCTCGACCGGGAAACTGCAGGATTGCTTCTGTTCACCGTCAATCGGGAAACGCGGGCGCAGTATCATGCTCTGTTTGCCGAAGCGCGCGTCGAGCGAGAGTATGTCGCGGTGGCGCGCGTCGAGGCTGCTGTTGAACCAGACCCATTGGCGCATCGAGAACCGGATCGAGCCTGGTGAGCCGTGGTACCTGCAGCGCATCGTCGAGGGCAAGATCAACGCCATCACGGAAATTGAATTGGTGGACGTGCGATCGGGATTCGGGCGCTTTCAACTGTTTCCGGGAACCGGCAAGAAACATCAATTGCGTATTCATATGTCATCCATCGGGTGTCCAATCGCCGGCGATGTCTTTTATCCCACGATCAGGGAGCAGCGCGTTGGCGATCCGCCAATGCAACTTATCGCCAGGCGTCTTGCGTTCATCGATCCGTTGAACGGAACCCCGCGTACCTTTATCTCTTCGAGGAACTTGATAGAACTTTCATGATTTCCCTGTCTCACATCGGCAAACAGTACGGCCGCCAGATTCTCTTTGTGGACGCATCTTTCCAGCTCAATCCGGGCGAGAAGGTCGGTCTGGTCGGTCCCAACGGCTCGGGCAAGACGACTCTGTTCCGCATGATCACTGGCGAGGAATCGCCGGACGAAGGCAGCGTCACCGTACCGAAGCAGCTGACGATCGGCTATTTCCGCCAGGATGTCGAGGAGATGTCGGGCCGTTCCGTCCTGGATGAGGCGATTGCCGGAAGCGGCCGGATCGGTGATCTTCACCACGAACTCGAAGCGCTGCAACACGGCTATGGGCGATCCTGCTCAGGCGGACAGAATGGACGATATTCTCGAGCGCTTCGGTGAGGTCCAGGAAGAATACGAGCACCTCGGCGGCTACTCGCTCGAGAGCCAGGCGCGCGAAGTGCTGCTCGGACTGGGTTTCGATAACGAACGCATCGATGGCGATGTGGGCGAGTTGTCCGGCGGCTGGAAAATGCGGGTCGCGATGGCGCGGGTGCTGCTCGGCCGTCCGGACGTCTTATTGATGGATGAACCGACGAACCATCTCGATATCGAGTCGATCGTCTGGCTCGAAAACTTCATCAAGTCGCTTCCGGGCGCTCTGCTGATGACGTCTCACGACCGCGAGTTCATGAATCGGGTGGTCGGCAAAATCGCCGAGATCGATGAGGGAGAGATTACCGTCTATTCCGGTAACTACGACTTTTATCTGAGAGAGCGGCAGATTCGCGAGACGAATCGCGAAGCGGCTTACGCCCGCCAGCAGGCCATGCTGGCCAAAGAACAGCGTTTTATCGAACGATTCGCCGCGCACGCCGCCAAGGCTGCGCAGGTCCAGAGCCGTGTGAAGGCCCTGGACAAGATCGAAAAAATCGAACTGCCGAAAAAGCGGCGCGTGGTGAAGTTCGAGTTCCGGCAGCCGGCGCGGTCCGGCGATCAGGTGGTCGCGCTGGAAGACATTCACAAAGCGTATGGACGACGCGTCGTTTACGACGGGTTGAGTCTGAATATCCGGCGCGGCGAAAGATGGTGCGTAATGGGCAAGAACGGCGCCGGCAAGTCAACGTTGTTGAAAATTGTTTCCGGGGCGATTGCTCCCGATTCGGGGGCGGTTCGTCTCGGTGCAAGTCTGACGATGGGATATTTTGCGCAACAGGCTCTCGACCTGCTGAACCCGGACCTCACCATCGAGGAACAGCTTCATCGCGACTTTCCGGACGAGACGATCGGGTCTCTGCGCAGCCTTGCCGGTGCGTTCCAGTTTTCCGGAGACGACGTGGATAAGAAAATCCGCGCGCTCTCAGGCGGGGAGAAGACCCGCCTGGTCATGGCCCGAATGCTGATGTATCCGCCGAACTTTCTCGTGCTCGATGAACCCACGAACCACCTGGATGTCGCCACCAAAGAGATGTTGATCGATGCGCTGAAAGATTTTGACGGGACGATGCTGTTCGTCTCGCACGACCGCACGTTTCTGCGTGGCCTCAGCAACCGCGTGCTGGAACTGGGCGGCGAGTCCGGCACGGATGCTGAACCGCATGTCTATCCCGGTTCCTACATCGAGTATGTCGCGCGGACCGGACACGAAGCCCCCGGCGTGCATCATTGAGCGAGCCCTTCTAGGTTTTCAATGCGGCGATACGGTTGTCGATGTCGGCCAGCGCCGCGGTGAGTTGCGCTTTGCGTGCAGGATGAGCGGTGCGTTCCAGGGCGCGGACGGTTTCTGTGCGCGCCAGTTGCAGGGATTGAAGCTGGCGCTCCAACTCCGGGTTCTCAATGGCGGGTTTGCGTGCACGTTGCCGATTTTGCTGGAGCTCTTCCATGCGCTCCTGAATTCGCGCTTCGTTGTCGATAAGTCCTTCGCCGGAATCACCCATAGTTTTTGATAAGCCACGAATTGAACGAATTTAACGAATTGAATTCGTTTAATTCGTTCAATTCGTGGCTTATTTCTCTCTTCATTCAGTGTAGCACCTCGTCGGGGATCTGCGGGTGTCCCGGCATTGTTTCCGGATCCATCGGCTTCAGGGCAGTTTCTTTGTTCTCGCGGTTCAAAAAAATCCAGTCATAGAATCCCGCGGATATTACTTTCAGTGTCACGGCAGCTGTAGTCTTGTTTTCCCAGAACCATCCATGAATTCCGGAGCTCGGCGCGATAAACGTGCCGTGTCCCTGATCCTGGCCGACCTGGTTGTCGATGTCGTAGGTTTCGTAATAGTCGGTTCCTTCTTTGCCCGCGGGTTTCACATTGGGCTCGCCGTGAAATTCAAAAAGAAGTTTGCTGGTCGCGGACCACGAGTAGACGAGGCCCCGCGCCTTTCTTCATGTTGTATTTGATTTCGACGCCTTCTCCGGCCTTCAGTGTGATTTCCCGCGAATCCATTTTGTAGACCTTGGTTTGCGGGATGAAGGTTCCTTTCAGCCGCGGCGCTCCGCCGTCAGTTGCAGGCTCCAGCACCGGCACAATCGTGGGGAGCGCGTCCTCTTTTTTGCCCGAGGCAGCCGGGGCCGGTGTTTTCGCAGCGTCTGCTTTGGCGAGGTCCATCAACCGCAAGGCTTTGCCTGTTCCGAGAGGATCGATTCCATATTCGGCCGGGAGGACTGCCGTTACCAGCAGGATAACCGCGACAACCAGCGCCACGATGGTGGCCGTCACGATCGCCCTGAGGGAAGGCGGTTCGACATCCGCGACTATATTGTCATTGTCAGTGATTAATTGTTTGCTCATTGTGCAACCAGGTATCCCGTGAGTTGATATCCGACCAGCACGAAGCCGCCGATCATCAAAAGTGTGTTTGTCGCAAAAGCGTGCTGCAGAAATCCGCGGTGAGTCCGCCAGTAGCTCAGTGCGATCAGCACAGCCGTCAGCGCGAGCACCTGTCCGATTTCGACACCCACGTTAAAACTGACGATATTTGCGATCAGGCCTGTTTTCGCCAGGGTGAACTCCTGCAGTTTCGTGGCGAGACCGAAGCCATGGAACAGACCGAAAATCAGGACCGCCAGCCGCGTGCTGGGCTGAAAACCGAAAAGCCGCTTGAAACCGTCCATATTGTCGAAGGCTTTGTATACGACGGAAAAACCGATGATGGCATCGATGACATACGGGTTCGCGTGGACGCCTCCCAGGACGCCACCGAGTAACGTGATGCTGTGGCCTATCGTGAACAGGCTCACGTACTGGACGACATCTGTCAATTTGTACAGAAAGAAGATCACACCGACCAGGAACAAGAGATGGTCGTAGCCCGTCACCATGTGTTTTGCGCCAAGATACAAAAAGGGCGCGATCGCCGCGCCGGTGTTCGATTGCACGAACACGGCATCCCGCTTTGACACATTGTGAGCAGAAGCAATTGCAGGCAGGATCAGAATGACAAGCAACACAGCGGTAATTTGCGCCAACCGTATACGTGAAGCCACAGAAAGGTCCCCCCAGATGCCAAGCAAAGTAAGCAATCGACTGAAACTTTGCAAATGACAAATTTTTAAGAAATTATTCAGAATCGGTGGATCTAAGATGTCGACTAGCATACACGAGTTACTGAAGGAGCTGCCGCTATGCGATCTCATAGGCTTCCGATTGCGGTTTTGTTAGTCGCGCTTGCCGCGTGCAGCAAGCCCGCGCCACAGCCGGACCTTTTAAAGACAGCCACCATTAAGGACATCATGGATTCCATGGTCGATCCGAGTGGCGACTACATGTTTGAAGCGGTTGCCGAGATCGCTGATGAGCACGGAATTACGCAAAAGGCGCCGAAGACCGATGAGGAATGGGAAGAGGTCCGGCGTCGCTCGCTCGTTTTGCTTGAAGCGCCCAACCTTTTGACCATGGAGGGCCGGAAAGTTGCGCAGCCCGCAGAGCGTTCCAAGAATCCTCAGGTTGAGCTTCAGCCGGAGGAAATCCAGAAGCTCGTCGATGGCGATCGTCCGAGCTTTTTCCGCCGGGCGCGAAAACTGCAAGATGCGGCGGCGCAGGCGTTGAAGGCAGTGGACGCGAAGGACAAGGATGCGCTGTTTCAGGCCATCGGGAGTATCGATAAAGCCTGTGAAAATTGTCACCTGCATTACTGGTATCCGAACGATCAACGTGCCCAGCAGGCCGCGAAGGAAGATGGGATCGTCGATTGAGCATCGTAAACTTAAGGAGGATTGAATGAAAAGCTTTCGAAAAGTTCTTTTGGCCGGAGCGTTGCTCGCACTGGCCTGTTCGTGCGCGTCGCAGCAGCCGCAAGCGGATCAAAAGCAATCGGCTGCCCAGCAGCCGGAATACCGCACGACAGCGACAGTGAAAGACATCATGGACGCGTTCGTCGACCCGGGCTCGGACTATATATGGGATTCGGTCGAGACCACCGTCAGTGCGAAAGGCGTGGAAGAGAAAGCGCCGCACACGGACGAGGAATGGAAACAGGTCCGCAACCACGCCATCATGCTTCTGGAAGCCACTAATTTGTTGCAGATGCCCGGACGCCACGTCGCGCAGGCCGGAGAAAAAGCCGATGATCCGAAGGTCGAACTGGCGCCCGAACAGATCGAGACGCTTATTAATAATGACCGCGCCGCCTGGATCAAGTATGCGCATGGCCTGCACGATGCCACGCTGGCAGCCCTAAAAGCGGCCGAAGATAAGGATAAGGACAAACTACTGGATGTGGGCAACGGCATCGACGAAGCCTGTGAAAAATGCCATCTCCAGTATTGGTATCCGAATGAGCGGAGACCGGAAGCGGCCCCGAGCGAGCGAAAGGGTTCGGACTAGTGACTTCACCGATTGCAGTGGTTCGCACATGTAGTCGCGGGCTTCAGCCCGCGTTTGGGTGCGGATAACTCCAACATTATTCGATAGCTGAACGCGGGCTGAAGCCCGCGACTACATAGCTACTGGCAGCGGGCTGCCAGATTCGGCTTCTCGCGATACTTATCGTGGCAGTTCGCGCATGCCGTTGTCATGACATCGGCGGCATCGACGATTTTGTCCTGATTCTTCGCTTGCGCGGCCTTGTAAACGGCGACGCCGGCATCCCGCAAGCCTTGCACGAATTTGTTCCAGTCCGCATTCTGCAGGGGGACGGCGCGTCCGTTTGAACACTTGCGTCCCGGAATCGTCAGCAGGTTGGCAGATTCATACAGAGCCAGTGCGCTGTTTTCGACCGCCTCCCATTTCCCATACGTACTCGCCAGCGGATCCGTGGCTAATGACGGGTCGCTGGCGGGTTTGACCTCCGCCGGATTCTGACTCTGTGCTGCAAAGATGACGTTCGCGTTCGGATATAAAATCCCCTTCATCAGTTGCGACAAAGTGGCCATAACGGGAGCCGATGACGCCGAGGCGCCACGCGCCGGGGCAGCGCCGCGCGCTGGAGTTTGAGGAGCCGCACCACGTTGCGGCGTTTGTGCACTAACCAGTGTGGTCAATGAAACGACTAGCAAAAGCAGTCTGATGATTCGCATACACGGATTTTCTGTATTCCCGCCAGAGAAGTCACCTTAAAACATCCTGAATTATTAGTCAGCGAACCCAAACCACGGCATGCGCCGCTGCCCAGCGTGCTAGACTTTTTGCTCTATGGAATACGTCAATCTTGGACCGACTGGACTCAAAGTATCGCGCCTGTGCCTGGGCGCGATGACCTACGGCTCGAAACAATGGCGGCCCTGGATCCTTGAAGAGGAAGAAGCTCGCCCTTTCATTCGCAAAGCGCTGGAATTTGGCATCAATTATTTCGACACCGCGGATATGTATTCGACAGGCAAGAGCGAGGAAGTGCTTGGCCGGGCGTTGAAGGATTTCGCACCGGGAAGGGATCGCATCGTCATGGCCACGAAGGTGTACATGCCGATGAGCGACGATCCGAACGATCGTGGATTATCGCGCAAGCACATCATGCATTCGATCGACAACAGCCTTCGGCGCCTGGGCACCGATTACGTCGATCTTTACCAGATCCATCGTTTCGATGCGACGACGCCTGTGGAGGAAACGCTGCGCGCCCTGGACGACATTGTCCGTGCCGGAAAAGCGCTGTATATCGGCGCATCGGCGATGTATGCCTGGCAGTTCATGAAAATGCTTGCCGCCTCCGACCGCATGGGAGTGGCGCGATTCAGCACGATGCAGAATTATTACAACATCATTTACCGCGAAGAAGAACGCGAGATGTTCCCGCTCTGCCGTTCCGAGGGCATCGCTATCACTCCGTTCAGTCCTCTGGCGCGCGGATTTGTCGTCGGTAATCGCCGTAAAGAAGACTATGGAGAAACGGTGCGCGCGAAAACCGATGAGTACTCCCGCCGGCAGTATTACCGCTCGGAAGATTTCGCAATTGTCGAGCGACTGAGCGAAGTCGCGAAGAAGCGCGGCCTGAACAATGCTCAGGTCGCGCTGGCCTGGGTTTTGCACCAGCCCGGCGTTACCGCTCCGATTATCGGGGCGAGCAAGCAGGGCCACCTCGAGGATGCGATCAAGGCACTGAGCGTGAAACTCGAAGCGGATGAGTTGAAGTATCTATCGGAGTTGTACAAGCCGCGCAGCGTGCTCGCGAACGTGTAACTAAGAAAATCAGCCAGCCACAAGAAGGCACAAAAAGCTTAGCGCGGCTACGCCGCAACCGTACAGCGGAAGGATGTGTGCGTGGTACCCAAATGTTTTGATGTGAAAGTGAGGGAGTCCAATCCCCGCCTGAGTTAGGCGGGGTGCCGCCCCGCCTTCGCTGCGCGAAGGATCCCCGCCTGACTCAGGCGGGGACTTCCCCGATTTCTATATCCTGCCGAAAAATCAACTCGGACAAACAGGAAAGGGTTTGTCGTTTTCTTACAGCCTTGTTACACAAAAAGGAATCAGACTTCTTGATCCTTTTTGTGGCTGATCCTCTTAGTTCAAGTCACGCGACAAAATGAGTTTCAGCGTCAGTTTATCGGAACTGGCAGTCACCCCGACTCCGACACCGGCCTCGACGTCGATGCCCTTCACCGAATGGTCGGCGACAAAATAGAACTGATGCCATTGGTCGTGGAAAGTATTGATACTGCGGAGCGCGCCATAATCGCCGTACTCCTCGAGGCCCAACGTCCATTGCGGTGAGAACTTGTGCGCCACGCGCGTCGATGGTGCGAAATCGAGGTTTTTGAAGCCGATGTAGGAATTATCCAGAATGGGATTGATGATAATGTCCGTTCCATTCAGGTGCCAGCCGATGATCGGCCGGATTTCGGAGGTAAACCGCTTTTCATCCCACTGCTTCGCGTTGTAGCTGAATTCGAAATTTGCGCCGTAAAAGAATTTACGTTCATCGGCTTTCGGTACGGCGAACAGGGTTCGAAGCTTGAACCCGTTCAGCGATGATCCGTAATCTTTCGTAAAGCTGTAGAGCGGCATGTACAGGCCAAGTTCGAACCACTTGTTGACGCCATATGCCCACTCGGGAACGCCAACATAGGCGTGATTCGAGATGAGGCCGCCGGGAAAAGCAGGCGTCTTTTGCCCGATCGGCGTGAAATTCTGATGCCATGTCAGATTGAATTTACCCGGTTCGGCCAGACCGCCGTCGTAGACCTGGATCTCGTCGGTCTGCGCAGCAGCGATCATGGGAAACAACGTCAATGCGAGCAGGATACCAAGTGCTTTCATTTAGCTCCTCACCGAAAAGTTTGGCGACTATAAGTCGTTGAGCCCGCGCCGTCAACCGGATCGATGTTGGTGATGAAACTCATTCTCTTTTGTGCGGTACAATTGATGGGTTATGGACTTCAAGCTGGTCTCATCCTATGAACCGCGGGGCGATCAAGGCACGGCCATCGAGCAACTCGTGCGGGGGCTGAATGATGCCGAAAAACATCAGGTTCTGCTCGGCGTCACCGGTTCGGGCAAGACGTTCACGATGGCGAAGATCGTCGATAAACTCAAGCGGCCCACCATCGTCCTTGCCCATAACAAGACCCTGGCGGCGCAGCTCTATCACGAGTTCCGGGGGTTCTTTCCGCAAAACGCGGTGGAATACTTCGTCAGCTACTACGACTACTACCAGCCCGAGGCATATATCGCCTCTACGGACACCTATATCGAAAAAGAATCGACGATCAACGACGAGATTGACCGCATGAGGTTATCGGCGACGCGCTCCTTGTTTGAACGGCGCGACGTCGTGATCGTGGCGTCGGTTTCCTGTATTTACGGTCTGGGTTCGCCGGAGGCCTATTACGGGATGCTCCTGATGCTCGAGCGCGGCCAGCGCATGATGCGGCGCGAGATTCTTTCGAAACTTGTGGAGATTTTGTACGAGCGTAACGACCTGGATTTCAAGCGCGGTGCGTTTCGCGTCCGGGGCGATACGATCGAGGTCCATCCGACGTACGAGAATATCGGCTTTCGTATCGAACTGTGGGGAGATGAAGTCGACAAGCTCAGCACCTTCGATCCCCTCACCGGTGACGAACTGCAGGTGCTCGACAAGCTGACCGTTTATCCGAAGAGCCATTTCGTCATGCCGCGGCCCCGTCTGGAGCAGGCCGTCGAAACGATCAAAGCCGAACTCGCCGGCTGGGAAACTCTTCTTGAACAGCAGGGGCGGCTGCTTGAAGCGCAGCGTGTCCATCAACGGACGCTCTTCGATATGGAGATGATCAAAGAGGTCGGCTATTGCCACGGTATCGAGAACTATTCCCGCCATTTCACCGGACGCATGCCGGGTCAGCCGCCGCCGACCTTGCTCGATTATCTGCCGCAAGACTCGTTGATGTTCATCGACGAAAGCCATCAAACGATGCCGCAGCTGCGCGGGATGTATCACGGCGACCGGTCGAGAAAAGAAAACCTCGTCGAGTACGGTTTTCGTCTTCCATCTGCGATGGACAACCGGCCACTGACATTTGAAGAGTTTGAACGGCGGACCAACCAGCTTATTTATGTATCCGCGACTCCGGGGCCGTATGAATTGACCAAAGTCGGCGGCATCGTCATCGAGCAGGTGATTCGCCCGACCGGCCTCACCGATCCCC
The DNA here is from genome assembly GCA_963738025.1 of uncultured Acidobacteriota bacterium. Lineage (GTDB taxonomy): Bacteria > Acidobacteriota > Terriglobia > 20CM-2-55-15 > 20CM-2-55-15 > 20CM-2-55-15. Next base: position 206,038 of record CAVTWA010000051.1, read on the forward strand.
AGGTTGAAGTGCGGCCGGTCCGCGGTCAGATTGACGATCTGCTTCACGAGATCCGGCTCCGCGCGGAGCAGAACGAGCGGGTGCTCGTCACCACACTGACCAAACGTATGGCGGAGGATCTTGCCGAATACTACACGGAAGTCGGAGTGAAGTGCCGTTACCTGCACTCGGAAATCGAGACCTTGGACCGCATCAAAATTCTGCGCGGGCTGAGACGGGGAGAATTCGACGTTCTCATCGGAATCAATCTTCTGCGTGAGGGCCTGGACTTGCCTGAGGTCTCGCTTGTCGCGATCCTCGATGCGGACAAGGAAGGCTTCCTCCGGTCGGGCGATTCGCTCATCCAGACCATCGGCCGCGCCGCGCGACATATCAATGGCAGGGCGATCCTTTATGCCGACGCAATGACGGACTCGATGAAACGGGCCATCGACGAGACCAATCGGCGGCGTGAGATTCAAACCCGGTACAACGTGGAAAATAACATTACTCCGGAAAGCATTATTAAACCGGTCGACATGACGCTCGTCGCGATCGCCGAGGCGGATTACGTCAAGGTTCCTGAGGAAGAGGTTTCGGAGGTCCTGCCGGCAGATCCCGAAAAAATCGCCGAGCTTGTCGCCAGGCTCGAGACCGAAATGCGTGCGGCTGCCAAGAGATTCGAATTCGAACGGGCGGCCGAGCTTCGCGACAAGGCCCGCGAACTGCGCGCCAAAGTGCTGGGTTAGGGAGGCTGCAGGCGCGGTCTATGACCGTATGTGTCCAAGACAGGACGAACGGGGATCGGCGGAATGGCGCCTTGTAAAGGTTTGAATGAAGTGGATCCGATGTAAACCTGGTTTGAGAGCAACGGGTGGACCAGTCCCCGCCTGAGTCAGGCGGGGAGTTGACATCCCAGCACATCGCTGCGCGGATCTACTCCAGCAACCGCGCTATTTTGGACAGCTCTGGTCTATGACCGCGCATTCGGCCGGGAAAACTGCGCGGTTACAGACCGCGCCTACAGTGTTTCGTCCACCAATGTAAACTACTGACGTGGACGGTCGTCTGCTCAATCGCGAACTGGGATGGATCGAATTCAATGCGAGGGTGCTCGAAGAGGCGCTGGATCGCTCTCTCCCGGTGCTGGAACGGCTGAAGTTCCTTTCCATCTTTTCAACAAACCTCGATGAGTTTTTCATGGTCCGGGTTGCAGGTCTGCAGGAGCAGCTCGAGACCAATCCGGATTCTCTCTCACCTGACGGGCTCACTCCGGCGACGCAACTCAAGCGCATATCGGAACGCCTGCGCCCTCTGCTGAAGCTTCAAACGGATTGTCTGGTGAGCGAGATTCTGCCGGCCCTGAGGGATCTGGAGATTCAGTTGGTGGAATTGCCGGATTTGTCGTCTGAAGAGGAAGCGACCTTGGAGCAGTTTTTTGTGGAGCGGGTCTTTCCCATTCTGACGCCCCTTGCGGTCGATCCTGGTCATCCGTTTCCGTACATTTCGAACATCAGTTTAAATCTTGGCGTCCTGCTGCGGCCGTGCAGCGCCCCGCCGGAAGAGGAGCCGCGTTTTGCCCGTGTGAAGATTCCGGGTAATGTGCCGCGATTGATCCGTGTTAATGAAACCAGCAAGTTCGTCTTGCTCGAGCATCTCGTATCGGCACACATTCGCTCGCTGTTTCCGGGTTGCGCCATCCTGGAATGCCAGCCATTCCGCATTACGCGCGATGCCGATATCGAAATCGAAGAGGATGAAGCCGACGACCTTTTGAAGTCGGTCCAACAGACGCTGCGCCAGCGGCGATTCGGATTTGGTGTCCGTCTCGAGGTCGCTTCCGCAATGAGTGTTCCAATGATCGAAGTGCTGCGCCAGTCGCTTCAGCTGGAGAAACAGGATGTGTATTCGGTCGAAGGACCGATGAACATTCCCGATCTGATGGCGCTTTACAAACTGGATTTGCCGAATGCCAAGGACAAGCCTTTCGAACCTGTCGCTCCTGCTGCATTTCGTGAGGGCGAATCGATGTTTGACGCGATCCGGCATCAGGATGTGCTGCTGCATCACCCGTACGAATCGTTTATGCCTGTCGGGGATTTCTTTCGCAGTGCAGCGAAGGATCCGAACGTCCTCGCGATCAAAGCCACGCTTTATCGTGTCGGAAGCGACTCGCCGATCGTTCGGGCGCTGATTGAAGCAGCCGAACTTGGAAAACAAGTTGCCGTGCTGGTGGAACTGAAAGCGCGGTTCGACGAGGAAAACAATATCTTGTGGGCACGCCGGCTGGAACAGGCGGGCGCGCATGTGATTTATGGAATTGTGGGTTTAAAGACCCACGCCAAGATGACGCTTGTCATCCGTCAGGAGGGCAGCGTGCTGCGGCGATACGTCCATCTCGCCACCGGAAACTATAATCCTGCAACGGCGCGGATTTATACCGACGTATGTCTCTTCACGGCGCACCCTGACTTTGGCGCGGATGCTTCCGAACTGTTCAATTTCTTGACGGGTTTTTCAGGTCAGACGCAGTACCGGAAACTCATTGTGGCGCCGCTGGGGTTGCGTGAATACCTGATCCGGCTCATCAGAAGGGAAGTCGAGCATAAGAATGCCGGCCGCCCTGCATCCATATTCGCCAAGTGCAACAGTCTTACAGATACCGGTCTGATCGAAGAGCTTTACGCGGCCTCCGCTGCGGGTGTGCCCATCACCCTGGTGATCCGTGGGGTTTGCTGTCTGCGTCCCGCCGTTCCGGGATTGAGCGAGAATATCCGCGTGGCCAGTATCGTCGGGCGCTTTCTCGAGCATGCGCGGGTCTATTTGTTCGCGAATGGCGGTAGCGACGAAATCTATCTCAGCAGCGCGGATCTGATGCACCGGAATCTGAACCGTCGCGTGGAAGTCATGTTCCCGATCGAAGATCCGCAGCAGCGGATACGCGCACGCACGGAATTTCTCGAAAACGCCATTAGAGATAACACAAAAATCCGATGGCTTCGGCCGGACGGGACCTATGAACGTCCTGTGCCCGATGGCCAACCGGCACACGGTTTTCAGGAAGAACTCATGGAGAAGTATCAGGCGCCGGTGGTGTCGTGAGCCTTCCAAATAGAGGCTGATCATTGCAGGCGCGGTCTGTGACCACAGCTGTCCAAGATAGAGACGGATGCAGCGATGAGGGTTTATCGCAGTCCCTGCCTCGCGGACGACGCAGGATTGCCGGGAAACGGCTGCGTGCGATAGAGGCGCTCAAGCAGCAGGGGCTGAGCAACCGCATCGTGGCGCATCGTCTGGGTGTCACCGAGAAAGCAATCCGCAAGCTGGTGGGCTCCTCCAAGTCAGACAAGGCCGAGCAGCTATCATTGGCGGTGGAGGCAGGGACCGAACAACCGTCAAAGCCGGTGGCTCCTGCAGACAAGGACATCCGCCCATCGGAGTCCGCCCCGGCTAAGGATCCTCCGGCCAGAGATCGCCGGAAGTAGCCGGTGGCACCGAACCGCCGGTGCTTAGCTTCGACAGCGATGCGGCGGATCGGAGTCTGGACCGGATGCTGGCCTATCTGGGAAAGCTCAGCGATGCCGCACCGGTATTCCGCGACGGCTCTCATATTCCGGGCGCGGGTGTCCTGCTGGCGCTTCCCGCGTTGATCGAGAGCGGAATCTTCGATATCAGCCGGAAACTTTACGGAGAAATCGGGCCAGCCTTCTATGGGCTGCGCACGACATTGCTGACGCTGCTTTTTATGGCCCTGTTACGCATCCAAAGGCCCGAGCATCTCAAAGAGCGAGACCCGGCAGTGCTGGGAAGACTGCTTGGATTGGATCGGGCACCGGAAGTGAAAACCCTAAGGCGCAAGCTCACGCGGCTGGCGGCCTATGAACGAGCAGACCAGTTGGGCGCTGAACTCGCCCGCCGGCGCGTCGCTCAGCGCGGACATCTGATGGGATTTCTCTACGTCGACGGCCACGTGCGCGCCTACCATGGCAAACACGACATCTCCAGCGCTTACGTGGCCCGCCGCCATCTGGCCATGCCCGCAACCACCGACTACTGGATCAATGATCAAGCCGGCGATCCGCTGCTGGTGATCACAGGCGAGGTCAATACCGCCTTGACTAAAGCTTTCCCGGTCTGCTTGCCCAAGTGCGTGGCTTGCTGGGTGATCGACGCGCCACCATCGTCTTTGACCGCGGCGGCTTCAGCCCCAAGCTGTTCCAGACCATGCTCCATGACGGCTTCGACATCCTCACCTACCGCAAAGGCAAAAGCTGCCGGATTAACGCGGGCCGATTCGTCCGCCGCCGAGCCAAGCTCGACGGAAATTGGGTAACCGATGATCTACACGATCAACCCGTGCGTTTCCTCAACGGCAAACTCCGCATGCGGCAGATCACACGATTGTGCGATAACGATCACCAAACCCAGGTGCTCACATCCCGATGGGATCTTCGCGATATCGAAGTCGCTTACCGTATGTTCGAGCGCTGGCGGCAGGAGAATTTCTTCAAATACATGCGTGAAGAGTTCCTACTGGATGCCCTTGTCGATTACCGCATCGAGGCCGAAGATCCCTGCCGCACTGTTCCTAATCCTGAACGCCGCGCTCTGGATAAACAAATCCGCGATGCCGCGTTGATCTTGCCCAAATCGAGCGCGACTACGGTGCTGCTGCCGCCGACAACGTGGAGCAACGCCACCCCACCATGTTACAGTCCCCGCCTAACTTAGGCGGGGACTTGTCCACCGCGTTAATAGCCAAACCAGGTCTAGATCGCATCTTCTACATTCAAACGTTTATAAGGCACCACTTTGCGGCTCAGCGTCTATTCTGTCTTGGACAAGTATGGTCTGTGACCGCGCGTTTTTGGAAAAAGCGCGCTCACAGACCGCGTCTACAGTAAAATCACTCGCATGGGGCGTGTTCTCGCACTAGTCCTGTTCATCAGCGCGAATTGTTTCGGGCAGGTTGCCGCCGGCAACGACAAGTACGAGAAGAAACAATATGCCGACGCTGCCAATGCATACGAGAAGGTCCCGCCTAACCAGCGCAGCGTGGAGATCTACAATCGCCTCGGAATCTCCTATCATTTATCGAATCAGTTCCGGGCAGCCGAGACTGCGTACAAGAATGCTCTGAGGCTACAGCCGGAAAATGCGGCGGTGCGAAACAATCTCTCCGCGTTGTATTACTCGCAGAACAAATTCAGTGACGCCGAGCGCGAAATCCACCGCGCCATCGAGAAGGATCCGGAAAACGCGGTCATGCGCATGAATCTTCGAGCCGCACGCTATGCCCGGGAAAATGTGAAGAGCGCCCGCACCATTGCAACCGGGATCGCCAGAGAGAATGCGTCTTTGATCGAAAGGAGAGAAGGCGATCTGCTGCAGATGCAGATGTTGCTGCCGGCCAAAGAGCTCGAAGAAGCGAGCCTGCACGAACGCCGTGGAGATTCGTTCTTTGCCCGGAAAATGTACGACGACGCCATCATCGAATACCGGAAATCGATCAATCTGGATCGTTACAATGCCGCCACTCTGAATCGACTGGGTCTGGTGTATCACCAGAGTCAAAAGCTGAACGAGGCTGAACGCTATTATCGCGAAGCCCTGAAACAGAATCCGTTCTTTCTGGAAGTTCTCAACAATATCGGTACCGTCGAGTATGCGCGCCAGCATTACGAGAACGCGTTTGATCAGTATTCGAAAGCGTTGAAGATTCGTGCCGATTCGCCGACGGTTCTGTTGAATATGGGAGCCTGTCTCTTTGATATGAAACGGTACGACGAGGCGATGAAGGCGACGCAGCGCGCTCTCCAGATCGATCCCAAAATTCTGGATAAGGTTTCCGGCTTCGGTACGCTCATTCAGACATCCAGGCGCACGGATCCGACCGTGAGCTTTTATTTTGCGAAGATCTATGCCTCGCAGGGCGACAAGGAACGAGCGATCTCCTATCTCAACAGAGCGCTGGATGAAGGGTTCTCCGACTTCGAGAAGATCAGGATGGAGCCTGCGTTTGCAGGCCTGGCGAAAGAGGAAGGCTTTACCAAAATCCTGGATCGCATGGCTTCGCAAACGACCTCCAATAACGAAAACAAATAGTGGAGTATCTCGATTTTGCTGTCCAGCTTGCCCGCGATGCCGGCGCCGTGCTCAAGCACTACATGGATCGCGACAAGCAGGTGGAACTCAAAGGGCGCGCGAACCTCGTCACGGTAGCGGATAAAGAGGCCGAGGCTCTGATCATCGGCCGCATCCGCGAGAGGTTCCCTTCACACGCTATTCTTGCTGAGGAATCCGGGGCGTCTCAGGGAAACGAAGCGAAGTGGATCATCGATCCGCTCGACGGTACGACGAATTTTGCCCACCAGTATCCGTTCTTCTGTGTTTCGATCGGGTTCGAACTCGGCGGCCGGATCTTGTGTGGCGCCGTCTATGACCCATGGCGCGATGAAATGTTCAGCGGAGCGCGTGGCATGGGTTCGTTTATGAACGGTAAGCGGTTGACCGTATCCGAGGCTGCTACGGTGTCCGGCGCGCTCATTATGACCGGTTTCCCGTATGGTGTTCGCGACAAGATGGACGCGGCGATGAGCCAGTTCCGGGCGTTCCTGTTCGAAAGCCAGGCGGTTCGGCGCGGTGGATCTGCCGCGCTGGATCTTTGCTACAACGCGATCGGCCGGGTCGATGGCTTCTGGGAAATGGATTTGCACCCATGGGATACCGCCGCCGGTGTGGTGATTCTGGAAGAGGCAGGCGGACGGGTGACGAACTTTGCAGGTGGTCCGTTTTCGGTTTACGAGAAGGAAATTGTTGCGTCGAATGGGCGCATCCACGACGAAATGATTCGAATATTGCAAGGGTTGGATAAGCCACGAATGGAACGAATTTAACGAATTCAATTCGTTAAATTCGTTCAATTCGTGGCTTATCCCATCTTCACCACAATCATCGTCCGGTCATCGTGGGGCCGAACGCGTCCAATGAAATCCGCGAGGATCGCGCTGGTCGATTTCACGATCTCCTCGGCCGGTTTCTGATGATTGGCGGCGATGGCTTCGGCGAGGCGGGTCAAACCGAATTCCTCACCCGCTTCATTTCGCATTTCAATGACGCCGTCTGAATAGAAAACCAGCACGTCACCGCTCAGCAACTCCATTGATGTTTCGTCGTATTTCGAGTCGGGAAACAGTCCCAGTGGAACTCCAGCGACATCGAGAAATGTCGGTTGTCCGGCGCGCACGAGCAGCGGGTAGGGCAGTCCCGAATTGGCAAGTGCAATGGATCGTGTCTTCGGATCGTAGATCGCGTACGTCACCGCTACAAACTGGCCCTCGACGGGGCGTTGATGCAGCGTTTTATTCACAAGCTCGAGCATCTGACCCGGTGGATATTTCCGGCCTGCGCGTGTCCGGATCACCCCGCTGGAAAGCGCGCCATACAGCGCAGCGGGTGCGCCCTTGCCGGCCACATCGCCGACAACGATGGCGAGACGGCCGTCATCGAATTCGATCCAGTCGTAAAGATCGCCTCCGAGCTGCGCGACCGATTTAAAGAGTACGGCGAGCTGGAGCGGCGCGACGTGAGGGAACTCGTCGGGCATCAACTGCCGCTGGATCTCCCGCGCGATCTTCATCTCGCGGCCCAGGCGGCTCTCGTTATCGGCCACGCGCGCATACAGTTCGGCGTTCACGAGCGCCGATGCGATTCGCGATGCGAGCGTCATCAGGAACCGTTCGTGATATTCGGTGAAGTAACCCGCCTTGGTGCTTTCCAGATCGACGATGCCGACGACACGGCCCTTCGACGTCAAGGGCACGACGAGTTCAGAGCGGGTCTCCGTATGAACGTTCAAGTAGCGTGGATCCTGGGTGACATCCGCGATGCGGAGCGGAAGATTCATCTTCGCCGCCGTGCCGATCAGACCCGTGCCGAGTGGCAGAACCAGCTTCTGATTTTCACGCTCATTCGAACGGATAACGAACTTCGGCCTCAGTAACGACTGCTTCTCATCGAGCAAAAAGATCGAAAACGTGTGGTAGTTGATCTTCTGTTTGACGGCCGCCGCGATTTTGTGGACGAGTTCATCGATTTCAAGCGTCGACCCCATCTCCAGGCTGATGTCGTACAGGAGCGCCAGCAGCTCGCGGTTTCGCCGTTCGCTTTCGTAAACGCGGGCATTCTCGATCGCGATGGCGATCTGGCTGGCAAGCAGATTCAACAACTTGACCTGATCTTCGCGGAAATAGCCCGGCGTCTGGGCTCTGGATATCGAGAACGCCGACGACGCGATTCTGACTTACGAGAGGAACCGCGAGTTCGGAGCGGATGTTCTTTACCGCTTCGATGTATCTCGGGTATTTCTGCACATCTTCGACGACGACCGTTGTCCGTTCCATTGCCGCGGTTCCGGTGACCCCATCGCCCACTTTGATACGGAGATTTTTGACCACTTCAGGCTCGTGGCCGATGGCAAACCGGAGGTACAGCTCCTGCTTTTCATCGTCAACCAGAAATATCGAGAAGATCTCGTAAGGTACTATACGGTGTGTGAGTTCCGCGATTTTCTTCAACAATTCGTCGAGGTCGAGAATCGATGTGATTTCGTGATTGATCTCGACCAGTGTCGAGACGAATCGCCGGGCCTCGGGACTGACGACGGCAGCGGCGGGATCGGCCTTCATTTGTACTTCCTGTTGGCTCATTTCCGGCTGGCCTCTTCCAGAATCTTGATGCCGGAACTCGTGCCGAGCCGGGATGCGCCTGCCTGGAGCATCACGCGGGCTTCGGCGTAGTTGCGAATCCCTCCGGCCGCCTTGATCTGAATGTCAGGAAGCAGATTGGAGCGCATCAGCCGCACATCCTCAACCGTCGCGCCCGACGGTCCGTAACCCGTCGAGGTCTTCATGAAATCGGGTTTCACGCGGTTTGCAATCTTGCAGGCGCGGATCTTCTCGTCATCTGTCAAATACGCGGTCTCGATGATGAATTTGCTATGAACGCCAAGTGTTCGAGCCTTTGCCGTCAGGTGTTGCATCTCGTCTTCGATGGCGCGGTCGTCGCCCGATTTCAATGCCGCAATGTTTATCACAAAATCCATTTCGTCGGCGCCGCGTGCCGCGGAGGCGCGCATCTCCGCCTCTTTGATTTCCGTGAACGTTATACCAAAAGGGAAGGCAATCACGGTGGCGATCTTTATCCGGGAGTCTTTCAGGAGATCGCGTGCCATGGGAACGTACGAAGGGAAGATACATACGGCTGCCATGCCATATTCGATCGCCTCCGAGCAAAGCCGCCGAATGTCATTCGTGGTTCCGATGGGGCGCAGCAGCGTGTGATCGATATACCGGCCGAAATCAGACTTCATTGTTTGATGGCTGCGCGCTATCGCGCTTGCATTCACTCCGTTTCATGTAAAACCCGTATATCCCGCAGGTTGCGATACCGCTGCGCATAGTCAAGACCGAAGCCGACGACGAATTTATTGGGGATTTTGAATCCGACGTAATCGAGCGGTTTTTCGTACTTTGAATTTCCAGGTTTTTCCAGCAATGCCGCAGTGCGGAGGGATCGCGCACCCCGTCCTGAAAGGATGTTGTAAACGTGAAGCAGAGTGAGGCCGCTGTCCACGATGTCTTCGACAATAATGACATCTTTGCCTTCAATCTGGATTCCCAGGTCCTTCTCGATATGAATTGTTCCGGATGTCGTCGTCGCATCGCCATAACTTGACACCGACATAAAATCGACCTCTATAGGAATTTCCGTGGAGATCGTCCGGATCAGGTCTGCGAGGAAAATGAAACTGCCCTTGAGTATGCCGACCACTGTCGCGCTGCGGTCGGCAAAGTCTTTGGAGATCTGCTGGCCCAATTCTACAATGCGGAGTTGGATCTCCTCTTCAGTGATCAAAACCGTGCCGAGCGCCGTTTTCATCGCGTCGCTAGTTTATGGTATAAACGCGGGAGATTCCAGCGAGGTCACGAATGCTTAATAAAGCATTATCCGTCCTGGCATTCTCTTGTTTTATAACGACTTTCCTTTTCGGCCAGACAACTCCGGCTCCTCAGCGCCGCGCCGATGGCTACATTCGCGGCAAGGTGATCATCGCTGAGAATCACGGCGCGGATCAGCGGATCGAAGTGCGCCTTGAAAAGTCCGCCGTTCAGGTCCTCATGACGACGTTTACCGATGCAGCCGGCAACTTCGAGTTCCGCAGTCTGGCGCCCGGCAGCTATACCGTTTCCATCGATCTGGAAGGTTATGAGCCGGTACGCCAAGGTGTCGATGTGTTCAATAATCTGGGCAGCAACGCGGTGACGATCTTTCTCAACAAGCCTGCGGTCACGATCAAGGAACGGCCGACGGGGCTCGATGCGGACGATCCCGATATTGTCGACGTCAGCCAGATGAAAGACAGTCTGCCGAAGAAAGCAGTGCAGGATTACGAAAAGGCGATCGACGAGAAGCAGAAAGGCCGGATGGAGAGCGCCGTGAAACTGCTGGAAGATGCGATCCGTCTGGCTCCGAATTTTTTCCACGCGCATAACAATCTCGGCATTTTGTATCTGTCCGCCAAGCGATTTGGAGAGGCCGAGCGGGAATTCAAAGAAAGCCACCAGCTGAATCCAAAGACGGAGCGGCCGTTGGTAAACCTGGGAAGCCTGTATATCGAAGAAGCTTCGCTGGCGAAGAGCGATAAAGAATCGGCTGGCAAGCTGCTGGATCAGGCTCTGGATAACCTGGAACAATCGGTCAAATTGAATCCACGATCCGCGCTCGGTTATTTCCTTCTGGGACAGGCCAACTACCGCTCCTCGTTTCTGGAGGAAGCGGAAGCCGCTTTCAAGAAAGCGCGCGAACTAAACCCTTCCTTGTCCGCTGCCCGTCTGATGCTGGCCAACATCTACGTACAACAGTCGCGATGGGCCGATGTTGTTGAGAATCTTGACGCGTATCTGAAGGAGAATCCGAAAGCAACAGACCGCGCCAGCGTCGAGGAGATGCGCGACAGAATCAGCAAGGGCATGCAGCCTTCCGGCAAGCAATAGCGCATAGCCATCAATAACGTGAGCGGCAGCGAACGCAAGCGCGATAGCGCGCAGCCATCAATAACGTGAGCGGTAGCGAACGCAAGCGCGACAGCGCGCAGCCATCAATAAACATGAATCGTGAAGAACTTCGTCATTCGGCGCGGCTGATCTGGGAAGCTGCTCTGAATGCTGCCAATCCTGCCACGTGCATAAGAAGATTCGTTTCGTTGAAAGACGGAGTGCTTTGGGTCGGAGGTAAGAGCGTTCCAGTCCAAGGGAGAGTTGTCGTTATCGGTGCCGGCAAAGCCGGTGCAAAGATGGCGCAAGTCATCGAAGAAATTCTGGGTGACCACATCTCGGCCGGCATTATCTCGACGAAATATGGGCATGCGCTCCGCCTCCGTCGCATCCGGCTCATTGAGGCTGGACATCCCATTCCAGATGCTGCCGGAGTGCGGGCCGTGCAGGAAACTCGCCAACTCGTCAGCGGTCTCACTAAAGACGATATCGTCCTCTGTCTTATGTCGGGGGGAGGTTCAGCGTTGTGGCCTGCTCCTGCCGAGGGCATCTCGCTGGAGGAGAAACAGGCAGTCACGCAAGCTTTGCTGCGCGCCGGCGCAACGATCCTCGAGTTGAATGCGGTGCGTAAACACCTTTCGGAGCTCAAAGGCGGCCAACTGGCCCGATGGGCTGCGCCGGCGCGTGTTATTTCGCTGATCATGTCGGATGTGATCGGTGATCCGCTCGACTTTATTGCGTCCGGTCCGACGGCTCCGGATACCACGTCCTTTTCGGATGCCGTGGCGATCATGGAGAAGTACAGCATCGATGTTGCCGCTTCAGTCCGTAAACGTCTTCAAGATGGAGCGCGTGGCCGCATTGCCGACACCCCGAAAACGAACGATCCACTGTTCGAGCGTGTCGAAAACCACATCATTGCAAACAACAAACTACTGATTGATGCGGCCGCGGCTCGCGCGCGCGAACTTGGATTTGGGACACTTATTCTCAGCAGCGGTCTTGAAGGTGAGGCCAGAGACGCCGGACAGTTTTTTGCGTCAATCGCGCAGGAGATCGAAAGCACTGGAAATCCGATACCATCCCCGGCTTGTATTCTTGCTGCCGGAGAAACGACCGTCACCGTTCGCGGTAACGGCGTCGGCGGCCGCAACCAGGAAATGGCGCTCGCCTGGGCCATCGCGATGGCATCACGGAACGCGGCGGCGAGGGACTGCTTCGCCAGCGTTGCCAGCGACGGAACCGATGGGCCGACCGACGCCGCCGGCGGGATCGTCGATCCGACGACCTGCGCCCGCGCAGTTGAGCTGGGTCTGGCTCCGGCGATGTTTCTCCGCAACAATGACTCGTTCAGCCTTCTTGAAGAGACGGGCGATTTGATTATCACCGGTCCGACGCACACGAATTTGATGGATCTGCAGATTCTGCTGGTTGGGTGAAGGTGGGATTAGGATCAGCCACGAATTGAACGAATTAAACGAATTCAATTCGTTAAATTCGTTCAATTCGTGGCTTATCCACTCTTTTATTTCCGGATACTGTTGAGGAACTGCCGCATCCGCTGGTCTGCGACCTGCTGGAACATGCGGACGCGGGCTTGCTGACGCGGTCTCAAAAGAGGATCGACATTACTTAAAAACCGTTGCTGGTTCGCCTGCATGTCGGCATCGGCTTTGTCGAGATCTTGTATGGCGCGTTTGACGTCTTCGTCCGAGCTGCCGGGACGCTGTATCAGCATTTTTAACTGCTGCAGCGTATCCAGCCGGCGTCCGCTGATTTCCAGCCGGTTCTGGATAAATTCCTGGAGAAAAGGGTAGATCTTTCCAAAGAGATCCTGATTCACGTTGACGACACGTTGAAACTCACCGGCATAGAATGTCAGAACAGAATCTTCAAGTTTGGGCGTTTGCGGCCGTTGCGAGGCCAGACCATTCGCGCTCGAGGCAACCACGAGCAGGAAGGCGATGGCACATGTCCTCATTGGAAACGCTGCGTCCCTTTCTGTACGGCGGCCTGGAGCATCTGCTGGAGTTGTGCCTGTTCCGAATCGTTGAGATCGATCAGATCGTCAAAAACCGTTTTCTCCGTACCTAATTCAATCAGATCCGCGGCGGCCGGGGCTGATTGAGAAGACTCCACAGCGGTTGACGGGATTTTTTCGTTTTGCAAATGCCATAAGAATGCGCCGGTCGGAATAGCGACGGCAAGAAGCAGCGACAGTGCCCAGGCCAAACCGGGACGTACGCTCCAGCCGGAGGTCCACGCTTGCCAGCCGGACTGGCGCCTGATGGAACGGGAGAGCAATTCATCCCGAACCGAGGAACGGAACCGCGCCCAATCTGGCTCTGGAATTTCGCTATCGAGCGAAGTCATCTCAGTGTGCAAGGGCCGCAGCGAATCCCATGTTTCGCGGCACCGGACGCACGAATCAAGATGCATTCTGTGGACGGCCGGAGCCTCTCCGCTTTCCATCCAATTCAGAAAATCTTCTGGTTTCAAATGACCGAACATAAATGTTTCCTATGCCTGATTCTTCTTTAAATCTGGATCTTTTACCAGTTTTCTGAGCTTTTCCAGGGCAAAAAATACACTCGCCTTGATCGTCGAGATCGAGCGGCCCGAAACCTTGGCGATTTCCTCGTAGCTGAGCTGTTCGTTAATCCGCAGCTCGAGGATCGCTTTCTGTTTCGGAGGCAGCATTTTCACCAGCCGGCGGAACTGTTCGCGCTGCTCGCGTTCTTCAAGCTGATGCTGCACTGTCGAGTGCACGCTTCCGGTATATTCCGTAACCTCGACAAACTCCTGGGAGTGCTTTTTGACGTGGTTGATGCAGTGGTTCATCGCAATACGATATAGCCACGTCTTGAGGCTCGACTCCCGCCGGAATGTGCCCAGGTGTTCAAACGCCTTGATGAACACCTCTTGCGCAAGGTCCATTGCGTCTTCCCGATTGTCCACGAAGCGATAGCACACCCGGTAAATCTGCCGCTCATAGCGGACCATGATCTCGTCGAACGCTGCCGTATCGCCGGCCAGGTAGCGCTCGACAAGTTCGGCATCTACATCGGGATTAGTCGCGGTCATCGGCATGGATGCTGTCAACGTGCGGTCCATCATACATTTTGGACATGTATTGACCTACCTGGGTTTAATGACGATAAGAATGCGAACCGGACCGGACACGGCCATAAGTTAATATAAAATCAGAGTTGTATGGGGCTATTTGAGTCACACAAGTGGCATGTTATGAAAGGCCTACGCGCCTATCTCGTGCCGCACCGCGGCCGCATCGCGGCCGGCTTCCTTTGTGTCATTCTAACAAACCTCTTTTTGCTGGCCATGCCCCGGGTCATGGGTTATGCGGTGGACAGTCTGAAAGAGTCGGTCACGCAGGGGAAACTGGCATTTTACGCGGCGCTGATCATCGGACTGGCGGCATGTGAAGGCGTTTTCCGGTTTTTGATGCGGCGGCTCATCATCGGCGTGTCGCGCGACATCGAATACTCGATGCGGAACGACCTTTTCCGGCACCTGGAAGCATTGCCGATGTCGTTCTATCAGCGGAATAAAACCGGCGATCTGATGTCCCGGGCCACGAACGATCTGAGTAATGTCCGAATGCTCTTCGGCCCCGGCATCATGTATACCGCAAATACGATTGTCGTTGCGATCGTGGCTGTTTTGCTGATGCTGCGGATGAACTGGCAGTTGACTCTGCTGGCGCTCCTGCCGTTGCCCGCGGTCTCGTTCAGCGTGCGCCACTTCGGCAGGAAAATTCACGATCTTACCGAGGAATCGCAATCCCGGCTTGGCGATTTGAGCACGCGTGTTCAGGAGAGCATGGCGGGTATCCGTGTCGTTAAAGCCTTTGTCCAGGAGAAGTCGGAGATCGCTGAATTTGAACGGATGAACCAGTCGCTCGTCAGTAAGAATCGCGAGTTGATCCGTGTGCAGAGTCTGTTTTACCCGACCATGGAGTTGATGATCGGATTCGCAACTGTGGTCGTGATCTGGTTCGGAGGCCGCCAGGTCATTCAAGGCGCTATTTCTCTGGGCGAGTTTGTGGCGTTTACCGTTTATCTCGGCCGCCTGACATGGCCGATGATTGCACTCGGATGGGTGGTCAACCTGTTGGAACGTGGCCGCGCGTCGCTGGAGCGCCTGAACTATATTTTCGCAACGATTCCCGAAGTGAAGGATGATGAGCAGACGGCGCCCGATTTCGAGATTCAAGGCCAGATCGAATTTCGTCATCTGACCTTTTCATATGACGGAAGCCAGACGCTGCGAAATATTTCTCTGGTGATTCCGCAGGGCAGGACTGTAGCGATCGTTGGCGCAACCGGGTCCGGCAAAACCACTCTTGTCCAGTTGATTCCGAGACTTTACAACGCGCCGCCGAACTCGCTCTTGATCGATGGCATTCCCGTAGAACGCATTCCTCTGGCAAAGCTGCGTAGCGCGATTGGATTCATCCCTCAGGACACATTTCTTTTTGGAGAAACGATTCGCGAGAACATCGCGTTCGGCGTGGAATCGGCAGCCGATGAAGAGATTTATCGTGCCGCGGCTATCTCGAGCATCGATACGGACGTGGAGGGTTTTCCCGGCAAATACGAAACGATGGTGGGCGAACGCGGCATTACGCTGTCGGGCGGGCAAAAGCAGCGTACGGCGATATCGCGCGCAGTCCTTCGGGATCCGAAAATCCTGATTCTGGATGACGCGTTATCGAGCGTCGACACCTACACTGAAGAACAGATCCTGCGCGAGCTGAAGGATGTAATGCGGGATCGTACGTCGATCCTGATCAGCCATCGCGTTTCGACCGTAAAGGATGCGGATGAAATCATCGTCCTCGATCACGGCCAGATCGTTGAACGCGGGACTCACGCCGAGTTGTTAGCCAAGGACGGTTACTATGCGGAGCTGCACCGCCGGCAGCTGTTGGAGGAAGAACTGGCTGTCAGCGAATAGATAAGCCACGGATTGAACGGATTCAACGGATTCAATCAATATGCAGGAAGAAGAAGTACTCGGCAGGGCATACGACGCACGATTGATGCGCCGCTTGATCACGTATCTCAAGCCGCACAAAAAATATGTCGCGCTCGCCCTGGTGTTGATTCTGTTCGAATCCGGACTGGAAGTCATCTTCCCCTGGCTGACGAAAATTTCCATCGACCGGTATATGGCCGTTGGCAACCTCAATGGGCTTGCGGTGATTGCCGGGGTTTATGTTCTGCTGTTATTTATCCGATTTGTCTCCGCGTCCGCCGAAACCTACGTTCTCCAGAACACCGGTCAGAACATCATGTATGACATGCGGATGCAGACATTCCGGCATCTGCACACGCTGCCCGTTTCGTTCTTTGACAAGAATCCGGTCGGCCGTTTGATCACGCGCGTGGTCACCGATGTGGATGTTCTGAACGACATGTTCTCGGCCGGCATCGTCTCCATATTCGGCGATATCTTCACGCTGCTCGGCATTCTGATCGCGATCATGGCGCTGAACTGGCGGCTTGGCCTGGTGACGATGTCTGTCATTCCGCTGATCTTCGTGACGACGGCGATATTCCGTATCAAGGCGCGCGATTCCTATCGGCGGGTGCGCGTAGCGATTGCAAAAATCAACGCGTTTCTGCAAGAGCACATCACAGGTATGGCGGTGGTGCAGCTTTACAATCGCGAGCGGAAGAGCTTTCGAAACTTCGATGAGATCAACGAGGAGCATCTCTCGGCGAATGTGGACGGCATCCTCGCCTATGCATGGTTCTATCCTGCGATCGAGTTGCTCAGTTCCGTTGCGGTTGCTCTGATCATCTGGTACGGCGGCGGCAAGGTCATGCAGGGCATGCTGACGCTGGGCGGTCTGGTGGCGTTTGTGCAGTATTCGAACAGATTTTTCCAGCCAATCGCCGACATGAGCGACAAATACAACATCATGCAATCGGCCATGGCGAGTTCGGAGCGGTTGTTCAAGCTGATCGATACGCCCGCCACCGTCGTCAATCCGCCAGATGCTGTCAAACCGCCGCGGCCGGTGCGCGGCGAAATCGAATTTCGAAATGTGTGGTTTGCGTACGATAACGAGAGTTGGGTTTTACGTGATGTCTCGTTTCATGTCGGTGCCGGAGAGTCGGTCGCGATCGTGGGTCACACGGGAGCCGGTAAGACAACGACCACCGGCTTGCTGACTCGGTTCTACGATATCCAGAAAGGCGAGATTCTTCTCGACGGCATTAACATCGCCACCTTGGATCTCGAATACCTGCGCAGTTCGTTTGCCGTCGTGCTGCAGGATGTCTTTCTGTTTTCGGGCACGCTTGAATCGAATATCCGGCTCGGCTCCTCGATTCCGCGTGCTCGTGTCCAGGCGGCTGCCGACGATGTGAATCTCAGTCCATTCATCCGGATGCTTCCCCGAGGACTGGATCATCCGGTCAACGAGCGGGGAACCACGTTGTCGTCCGGGCAACGCCAGCTTCTGGCGTTTGCACGCGCTCTGGCGCACGATCCGCAGATTCTGATTCTGGATGAGGCGACGTCCAGTGTCGACACGGAGACGGAACTGCAAATCCGCAAGGCCATCGATCGTCTGATGGAAGGCCGAACCTCGATCATCATCGCCCACCGGCTTTCAACCATCCAGCGTTGCGACAAGATCATCGTGATGCATAAGGGCCGCGTGCGCGAAATGGGAACGCACCAGCAATTGCTCGCGCAGAGAGGGATTTACTACAAGCTTTATCAATTGCAATATAAGGATCAGGAAGTCGAAGTGAGCAGAGATTAGCCACAAAAGGCTTAGCGCGGCTACGCCGCAACCAGACGGCGGAAGGACGTGTGCTTGGTGCCCAAATGTTTTGATGTGAAAGTGAGGGAGTCCAAGCCCCGCCTAAGTTAGGCGGGGACTTTCACGATTTCTATGTCGTGCCGAAAAATAAGGTCGGACAAACAGGAAAGGGTTCTGGTTGAATATGATGACCCTGGGAAAAACATCTGTTGCCGTAGTGACAGGCGCCGGACGAGGTATCGGCCGCGCTATTGCTGTTGAGTTGGGAAGACTTGGTGCGAGTGTTGTTCTATCGGCCCGCAGCCGAACGGACCTCGAGCAGACCGCGGACACAATAGGTGCGAACGCCAGCGTCATGCCTGCGGATGTCCGCAAGAAAGACGACGTCCATCGGTTGTTCGAGCACACCAACAGGACATTCGGTCCAGTCGATATTCTCGTCAATGCGGCGGGTCTGGGGATTTTCGGTCCAGTGCGTGACTTTAAGGACGAAGATTTCGAAAACCTCGTCGAAACCAATTTACGTGGGATCTTTTTTACGTCGCGCTTCGTACTTCCCTCTATGATCGAACGCAAGAAAGGTCACATTATCAATATCGCCTCTATCGCGGGCAAAGTCGGTTCTGCCAATCGTGCGGTATATTGCGCGACGAAATTTGCGGTTGTCGGGTTTACGGAGTCTCTTGCCGAAGAAGTGCGGCAGTACGGCGTCCGAGCTGCGGTAATTTGTCCCGGATCGACAGACACTGGATTTTCCAGCGCCGAGACGGCGGGCAAGGCTCGGGAACGGATGCTGCGGCCTGAAGACATCGCACACGCCGTGAAGATGCTCGTCACTCAGGAGCCGAACAGCTTCATCAGCGAAATCATCATGCGTCCGACGCAGAAACCATGAAACAGTTCAAAGGCTTGTCAATGTTGTGTATCGGACTTGTCATTGCAGGCTGCGATATGGCGAATTCGGGTCCGCCGGATATTCAAAGCATGCATGAAGCGCGGCCCCTTGCGGGCGCAAAGGAGTTAAAGGTCGATTTGAAATATGACGTCGGCGAGCTCGAGATCACCAAAGGCGCCGGCGAGAATCTGTTTTCGTTTGATTTGCAGTACGATCACCAGCGCTACAATCCCACTTTTCATTTTGACGACGGCGAACACGCCTCGATGCGCCTCGACATGAACGGCCACAGCGGTGCCGGGGGTGGAAGCGGCCGCGACAACGATCTGTCCATCAAGCTCAGTGATCAAGTTCCTCTCGATCTCGATATTGCCACCGGCGTTTCCGAGTCTCAACTGGACATGAGCTCGCTTCAGGTTCGCCGCATGCACCTGCGTGGTGGAGTGGGAAAGACTGAAGTCAGTTTCGATAAGCCGTCGCCGCAGACTCTCGAGTCAATCGATGTTGAAAGCGGAGTTGGCGAGCTGTTGATCCACGGACTCGGAAACAGCCGCGTGCAACACGTCGATTTGAAGGGCGGCGTCGGCCATACGGAACTGGATTTTACCGGCGATCTCGGAACGGCACAAAGCGATGCGACGATAAAAGTCGGTATCGGCGCTATCAAACTCATCGTTCCACGAGACGCCGACGTCGATATCGACGGTCAGGGCGGTTTTCTTTCCAACATCAGCGCTCCATCCTTTGAACATCAGGGCCGCATTTACACGCATCACGGTGGCGGCGGCGCTCGCATCCACATCCGCGTCGAAAGCGGCATCGGCGGTGTTGAAGTCGAACTGATCTAGTCACAAGCCGCACAAAAGACGAGCCGAACATCGTTTTCCGCCTGTTTTTTCGTCCTGCCTTCCTTCCGCGCTTCTTTGAGACAATTTCGCCGATTGCATAAACCCCTTTTGCTTTCTGATGTCTCTTTGCTAGATTGCGTTCATCTAACCTTCGGCTGCCGCGGGCCGACGGAGCGTACAAAAGCCACCCCCCATTTTTGGGATAGGAGTGTGTTCATGCAAGCGAGGTACACCTGTCTTTGGGTTGTTCTTATCGGGATCTTATGGACCGGTACGGTATTTGGGTATGTTCTGGGTCCGGATCCGGCGATGAATGGGATCTTTCCAGCAAATGGGGCATGCAACGTGGCCGGTTGCCACACCAGTTTCCCGTTGAATCTTCCGAATGGCAGCGTCAGCGTGGGAGGTTTGCCAACGACCGGTTGGGTGCCAGGTCAGACGTATGCACTGACCGTGACGATCACCGGACCGGCGACGCAGCGCATCTTTGGTTTTCAACTTTCGGCGGTTGCCGACGCAACGAATCAACAGGCCGGAACGCTGACTGCGGTAAACCCTCGAGTGCAGATTATCTGCGGCCGGGGAACTGCGGCAACGTCGACCCAGCAGGTCAGTTGCACGACTTCAGGCGCGATCCAATACGCGGAGCATAGCAACGCGCAAATCCTGACAAATCCGTACCTGGTGAACTGGACTGCGCCGTCAAGCGCCAGCGCCGGTACGATTCGATTCAATGTCGCCGGCAACGCGGCCAACGGGGATCTCACGAACCAGAACGACTACATTTACACCAATGTCTACCGTATTGGCGCGCTTGACCTTTCCGTCAGCGCCTTCACGATGGTGGATCATGGCGGCATCTCCCTCATCACCGACGGCAGCGGCAATTTGAATGCTGGATATGCCCGCATTCTGACGAATTCGGGTTCTACACCCTCAGGTGTGGCGATTTTTGGCGAACGGATCGGCGGAACTCTGGTGACTGAAGCGGGGGTGCCTGCAGCAGCGCCCATTCAGAACGGACGTATTTATGCCGAAGTCGGACCATCCGGATTCAACGGATTAGGAACCGATATCGGATTAGCAGTCGCGAACCCCGGCGCTCAGGCGGCGACAATCAGCTTTTCTCTCACCAATGCTGCCGGTATCGATGTCGGCAGCGGAACTTACAATCTTGCTGCCGGAACGCAGTCCGCAAGCTTTCTCGATCAGGCTCCCTGGAACGCATCTCCGGGATTTCAAGGTACGTTTTCATTCAGTTCGAACGTGCCGGTCTCCGTTGTTGCTCTGGAAGGATACAGGAACGAACGCAATGAGTTCCTGATCACCACGTTGCCGGTTATCGATACATCGGCAGCTGTCAAGACTACGCCGGTGATCTTGCCGCACTTTACCGATGGCACTGGTTGGAGTACGTATGTCCTTCTGGTGAATCCGACCGATACCCCAATGAGCGGCACGATTCAGTTCCGCGCCCAGGGTGGAACAGTGCAATCTCTGACAGCCAATGGGCAGACCGCAAATTCGTTCGCATATTCGATTCCACGCCGCAGTTCTTTCAAATTGACGACCGCTGGCGCAGGCGTCTTTAAATCAGGAACAGTCACAGTGACGCCGGGTTCGGGAAGCAACACGCCTGTATCCTTAGCCGTCTTCTCCTTCGCGACGAGCGGCACCATCATTTCGCAGGCTGGCGTCCCTTCGAATTCAGCGACGGTATTCCGGATGTTTGTGGAAGGAACTCCCGGGCGGACGACGGCCACCCCGGGGTCTTACTCGTCGGGTTTTGCTATCGCCAATTCCTCTTCGGCTGCCGCCACTGTGACTTTTGAACTGTTCACGCTCGCGGGAGTTTCCACTGGACTGACCAACACGGTTCAGATTTCGGCTTTTGGGCAGGCCGCAGAATTCCTTGAAGATCTCTTTCCGGCGCTGCCGCTTCCGTTTCAAGGCGTGATGCGGATTTCAACCTCAGTTCCGATTTCGGTGGTGGGCCTGCGCATTCGATACAACGAGAGACCGGGCGAGTTTCTGATGACGACAACGCCGCCTACGGACGAAAACACGGCAACGACGAATGCCGAGTTCGATTTCCCGCACATTCTGAACGGCGGCGGCTACACGACTCAGTTTGTGTTATTCAGTGGAGCGGCAGGGCAGACCTCGGCCGGAAACCTGAATTTTTATACACAGCGCGGAGCGGCGTTTAACCTGAATTTAAATTAGATAAATGCCCATAGCCGAATGAACTTGAGACACGGGCATCGCCGAAGTTCGTCATGTGATTGAGGCGCGGAGTCCCCGCCTAACTTAGGCGGGGACTTCCCGCATTTTCAATGGCTTGGCAGAAATCAACTCGATTGTCGCTTTCGTCCGGAAAACTGGTGAAAACACCTAAAACTTATAGCCTTGTTACACAAAGGGAACAGGCATTTCCCTAATACGCCTCCAGTGCCTTTTTATGGCTAATCTCCTACTCTCGTAAAGCAGCTAAACCTAACATCTTGATTGGCAGCCTCCTTGCTTAAATGACCACGTATTCACAGGAGGCTACCAAGAATGAAGCGCGTCCTTTTCAGTCTAGCTTTCATATTTGCAATGAGTGCGGCGGCTTCCGCTCAGGCATTCACATATTACTTTCCTCAGGTTGCTGTTGGCGCCGGATGGCGGACAACAATCTTTCTGAGCAATGCGACGGCGGGGCCGGCCAGCGGCACCGTCACACTTACCGCTAATGACGGTTCAGCTTTCTACACAAACTGGTTGGACGAAAACGGGACTAACGTGACGAACGGCAACAACATCATCGCCTTCTCGTTGGCGAGCGGCGAGAGCCGTAAATTCGTTTCTGTTGACGATCATCCCTTAGTAGCGGGCTATGCGATGGTCTCTGCGAATGCCAGCGTCCTTGGTACTGCGATGTTCTCGCTGCTCGATGGCGGCGGCAATATTACCGCGGAAGCGGGTGTTCCCATGGCAATTCCCCTGGGTAAGCAGGCCGTATTCGTCGACACAACGAACGGTTTCAGGACCGGAGTTGCGATCGCCAATCCGAATACGGGTGATCTCGAAGTCCACTTTGAATTGCTGAACGATGCAGGACAGTTGATTACGTCCACGATTCAGACGCTCGGACCGCTGACTCACATTTCGCTCTTTACTGATGAGCTCTTTCCCGGCCAGCCTCCCATGGTCGGGCGGCTCCAGTACTGGTGCATGAACCCGATGGTTTCGGTCGCTCTGCGCTTCAGCCCGACCGTGCAGTTTACGACGATGCCCCCTATTGCCGTCGCAAACTAGCAAATCGGCCGCGGATTGAACGGATAGCGGATTGAAATCCGTTAAATCCGTTCAATCCGCGGCTGATTTCTGGTTAAGATGGGCTGGATGGTGACACGTGCAGAACTCAAGACTTACCTGGACGACCTCAAAAGTTCATTTTTAGCGAATCCCAGCACTACCGGCATTGAAAAGACGATCCGGGCGAAAATCGACGAGATCATTCTCAGCCTCTGGCGCGATCGCGAGCCTCCAAAGTCTTTCGCCCTGTTTGCTATAGGAGGCTACGGACGGGGGACGATCCACCCGGAGTCCGACATTGATCTGTTGTTCTTTTTCAAGAACAACATCGATGAGGAAGCCATTAAAGTCGTGCTCCACCCCTTGTGGGGACTGCAGTTCAAAGTCGGACATCAGATTCGCACGGCAGAAGACTTCAGGCGCTTCGATGAGACGCACATGGAGTCATACACCGCCTTCCTTGATTCCAGGTTTCTGGTCGGCGATGCCGCTACTGCGGAAGAGTTCGAGAATGAGATCTTCCAGGGTATGGTCGAGGCGAATCGCAGGCAGTTCCTGCAGGCGCTCGTGGACATGAAGGCCGTTCGCTACAAGCAGTTCGGCGATACGATCTTTCAGCTCGAGCCGGATTTAAAAGAAGCTCCAGGCGGACTCCGCGACATCCATTGGTCGGGCTGGGTTCAGAAATCGCTTGGGTTTCCTCTCGGCCGCTTAATGCCGCCGGAGGCTCTCGATTTTCATCATCGGCTGCGGAATTTTCTTCACTTCAACGCCGGCCGCAACTTCAATGTCCTGTCCTTCGAATTTCAGGAACAGATTGCCGACAAACTGGCCTATAAAGACTCGGAGCACGGTGAAGCCGCCGAGAACTTGATGCGCGACTACTTTTTGAAGGCCGCGGAATTCGCGCGTGAGGCTAGAGTGTGGGAGGAAGCGATCGTCGGCCGGCCGAACACCATTGCGGTGAATTCGGATTTTTCGGATCCCTTCGAAATGATCGAGGCCTTTGCCGCCGCTCACCGCAAGAAGGCGCAGCTGGATGCCGCCACTCTGGAAAGGATCACCAGACGTCTCACGAAATCGAACGGAGCGCTGACCAATCATCCGCGCGCCGGACGCCTCATCCTGGAAATGATGAAGGATCGCGAGGGTATTTACGATGCGCTGCTCGCGATGCATGAGATTGGCTTGCTGGGCCGGATCTTTCCAGATTTCGAAGAAATCCGCTGCCGCGTCATTCGCGACTTCTTTCATAAATACACAGTGGACGAGCACTCGTTGATTGCCATACGCAATATCGAGCAGCTGCCCGCTTCGCATCACTTTTCGGTTCTCTTGAACGAACTCGAGAATCCGGAACTGCTGCTCCTGTCACTGCTGTTTCACGATATCGGCAAGTCGCACCGTCATGATGAAGGCAATCACGTTCATCCGAGCACGGAGGGCGTGAAGGTAATTCTGGAAAAGCTCGAGATGCCGGCGGAACAGGCCGAAAAGGTCGTGTTCGTCGTCAAGGCGCACCTCGAAATGTCGAAAATCATTTTGCGCCGCGATTTCAGCGACCCGCAGGTCGTGCGCCAGTTTGCCGACATGGTCGGCAATCCTGAGAATCTGCGCATGTTGTGCTTGCTGACATATGCCGACATGAAAGCGGTGAATAGTGAAGTCGTCACGCCGTGGAAGGAAGATCTGTTGTGGCAGCTGTACGTCGAGACCTACAACCAGCTCACACTGGGATTGGCCGATGATCAGTACACGCAGCAGCAGGAGCTTGAGAGCGATATCGAAGCCATCACAAAGCTGCTGCCTCAGGGAACGCCTTCCCAGAACATTCGCGATTTTCTCGACGGCTTTCCCCGGCAATATCTGAGAACCACAGCGAGAAAACAGGTTGCCGACCACTTTCTGCTTTCGCGAAAGCTGGCGGACCGCCCGATGGTCATGCACATGGCGAAGAACGGAGCAGTTTACGATCTTCTTGTCATGACCGCAGATCGACCCGGGCTCTTCTCCAAGATAACCGGAGTTCTTTCATACTTCGGCATGAACATCGTCCGCGCGCAAGCATTCTCGAACCGGCACGGCACGATTTTCGATTTAATTTCTTTTGAAGATCCGGGCCGTTACTTTGAAAAGAACCCTTCGGAAGTGGATCAGTTTGCGAAAGTGCTGAACGAAGTGGTTGGCGGGACGGTTCAGCTCAGCGTCCTTCTGGAGCGAAAGTTCAAGAGCGTTGTTTTCAAACAGAAGAAAGGGTTGGCTGTTCCCGTAACCGTCCACTTCGACCATGAGTTCTCAAAACGGTGCACGATTATGGAGATCGTCGCTCAGGATGCTTTTGGACTGCTATACCGTATCGCCTCCGTGCTCGCATCGCACGGCTGCAACATTGAAGTAGCGTTGATTACAACGGAAGGGCATCGCGCCCTGGACGTGTTTTATATTACTCGCCAGGGCAGTAAGCTTGTGCCGGATCTCGAAGAAGAACTCAAGAGCAGCATTGGTGCTGTGCTTGTTCAAGCGTAGTCCGCCTCGAAAAATAAGAGAAGCCACGGATTGAACGGATGGGGCGCAATAAGAAACGTTCGACTGCGCCCCATCCGTTAAATCCGTTCAATCCGTGGCTTATCTTATTTTGCCTGATCAGACGTCTCGTTCACCGGTGCGGATGTTGTATCCCTGTTCGATCGGAAGGACGAACACGCGGCCATCGCCGATTTCGCCCGTCCGCGCAGTTTCAATGACCGTTTTGATCACGTCGTCGACCATTTCGTCCTGGATTACAAGCTCGATCATGATCTTCGGAAGAAGCGTCACGCTGTATTCGGTTCCACGATAAACCGCCTTATGACCCTTTTGCCGGCCGTGGCCGCGAACTTCGGTAACGGTCATGCCGGCAACGCTCAGTTTTGTCAGTGCGTCTTTGACTTCCTCTAGTTTATTCGGACGGATGATTGCTTTTATCAGCTTCATAACACGTACATCGTATCGGCTCTACTGCTGTCTAGACAATAGTAAATGAAGTTCGCTGAACATACGGTTGACCCCGCCCGTATGATCCTGATAATCACGCAGAAATTGTTCCGACCCCGAATAGCCCAGCAATCGCGCGCAGGCTGTAAGTTCCTTGTGCGTCTCGGGTAACGAGTGGGTTTGGGCATCATTGACCATCTGTAATTTGTTTTCGACATCGCGCAGGAAGAGATAGGCTTTCGTGAGAAAGGCGCATTCGTCCGGCGAGATGATGGATGCTGCACATAATCGCTGCAAGGCCTGCAGAGTGTTCCTCTCCCGAATTTCGGGCCGTAAACTGCCGAACCGTACTTGTAGCGACTGTACGATTAACTCGATCTCGCGAATGCCGCCCGTCCCGAGCTTGACGTTCCGCTCCTGCTGGTCACGCCGCAGCATTTTCTGATCGATCTGCCCCTTCATGCCCCGTACCGATTCAAGAGCGTTCGCGTCGAACGGCGGTCCGAATACGAACTCGTCCGCCATTTGGAGGAAGGCGCGGCCCAGCGTGCGACTGCCCGCTACGGGCCAGGCTTTCAGCAGAGCCAGACGTTCCCACGTGCGCAGCCGGGACTGGTAATATTTCCGGTATTCTTCGAAGGAGTAAGCAATCTTGCTGCCCTGCCCTTCGGGACGTAATCTCAGATCGACACGATAGACGTAGCCTTCAGCCGTGAAATCGTTGAGAGCCCCGGCCACCTTCTGACAGACGCGGCGAAAATAGTCAGGCGCGTCAATAGTTCCGGCTTTTTCTAAAGGCGAGTTGTGGAGAAAGATCAAATCGACGTCCGAACTGAAATTGAGCTCACTGCCGCCCAGTTTGCCCATCGCCAGAATCGTAAATTCGGTGAATGCATCGCGGGGAATTTCGCATTCCCGGCGTAAAGAGGTCGCGCAAATCCAATAGGCAGCCGATATCAGAGCTTCAGCAAGAACGGATAATGCAGCCAGTGTCTCTTCTACCGGGCAAAGGCGCAGGAGATCACGGACGCCGATGTGGAGCATCTCTCGTCTTTTGAAGAAGCGCAGATAATCGAGCTGTTTCTGCTGATTTTCGAGGACTCTCAGGGTCTGGATCAATTCGCGTTCAATCTCGCGCTTCTTCCGGACGGAACGAAGAACGTGCGGGTCGGCGACCCAGTAGAAATGGTGTGGATCGCGGATGAGGATCTCCGCCATGTAGGCGCTCCCTCCCAGAGTTCGCGCCAGGAGTTCCGTGGTTTCGGGAGATTCCTTGAGATATGAAAACAGACGGGTCTTGTTCAGTGCGGCCTGTGCAAAGCGTTCCAGATAATTGAGTGCCTGATCCGGGTCGGCCGACTGCGACGCCCAGTGCAGGATGTTTTCGAGAATGTCGGCCAGCAGGTGTCTTTCGCTGGGTTCGGCGGCCATTGCCTGGAGATTCGCGTCGGCCTTCGCGGGATCTTCAAAACCATAGGGTCCGAGCAACGCAGCGACCTGCTGGCGGTCCAGCCGCGGCGCCAGGAGTAGGTCCTTAAGGTTTTGCGCTCCCATATTCCTGATACGATAACTGATGAAGGGGCTTGGGTGGCGGATAGATTGCAGGGTCGATTATAGCCGCGTTCGATGACCACGTGTTCCAAGACAGGCTGGACGGGAGCCGCAGTGTGGCGGCTTGTAAAGGTTTGAATGTAGTGGATCTAATCGGTCCGCTACGCGGATATCTCAAAGGATGCTACGCGACTTTGAACAGACCGCCCCGGCCCTCGCTGCGCGAGGGCATCCCCGCCTGACTCAGGCGGGGACTGGGGGCACCCTCACCGCTACCCTGGTCTTATCTGGACAGCTGCAGTTTATGACCACCTATCTTTCGTTAACGCCAGGAGACATGCGCGGTCACCGACCGCGCCGACAGCGTGGTTAGAGAACAGGATAAAGAAATAATTCAGAACCTCTGTGCCGGCGTTGACGTCAAGGTCATCAATGACTTCTTCGCCCGTATGGACGAGGATTATTTTACGAGCTTCCCGCCCGAAAAAATTGCCGGGCATATGCAGATGGCAGCTCGCCTCAACGTCAGACAGCCGATCCAGATCCAGGTTGTTCCGGAGGCCGGTGCCTCGAGCAACTTTGAAATAACCGTGGTTGGCTTCGATTACCTGTCGGAGTTTTCGATTTTCTGCGGGCTCATCTCGGCTTTCGGTCTCGATATTCATTCGGGTGATATCTATTCGTTCTCGACCTCACCTTCTCGTTCCGGCGCTCGAAAAATCGTGGACGTCTTTCATGTGCGGGCAAAGCCGGGTGCGCCATTCAACGAAGACAAACAGGATAGCTTTATAGCGGAAATGCAAAGGTTCGCGCGGCTGCTGGCAACGGGAGATATTCAAGAGCCTCGGGAGCGCCTCAACCGGTTTCTTGTCGAGCGAATCGAGACGATGAACGAGCCGCTGAAGGGTCTCCTGTCGCCGGTGGAGATTGTATTCGACAACGAAGCGTTCAAAAGCTGGAGCCTGATGCAGACAAAGGCGGAAGATACCTTCGCGCTTCTTTTTGCCATCTCGAATGCCCTGGCGATGCGCGGCGTGTATATCCACAACGTCAAGATCCGCAGTAGCGGCAGACAGGCATCAAACCAGTTCCTGATAGCCGATCGTTGGGGACGCAAGATTGAAGACGCTCGCGAACAGGAGAGACTGCGGACCTCAGTCGCGATGATCAAGCAATTCACGCATTTTCTGCCGGAGGCGCCCGATCCGGCCAAGGCAATGCGGCATTTCGATCAATTTCTCGACAAGATTGCCGAGGAGCAATTTCCGGATCACGTGTTGTCGTTTCTAGCCGAGCGGGACGGCATGAGTCTGCTTGCGCATTTACTTGGTTCGAGCGATTACCTCTGGGACGATTTTCTCGGCATCCGTTTCAATGACCTTCTTCCGGTGCTACAGGATCTCAATCAGACCCCGATCCGGCCCGATCCCTCAGGGCTGCGCAGTTATCTTGATGGCGCTGCAACATGGGAAGACAAGAAGAAAGTCCTCAATACGTTCAAGGACTCCGAACTCTTCCGGATTGACGCAAAACATCTGCTGCAGCCCGGCATCAACCTCGTTGAATTTTCGCTCGCCGTTACTCAACTTGCGGAAATCGTTCTCGATGAAGCTGCCAGCATCTGTTATGGCGAATTGGGTGAAAGACCCGGCAGTTTCACGATTTGTGCTCTTGGTAAATTCGGCGGACGCGAGATGGGCTACGCTTCTGACCTTGAAGTTCTGTTTGTCCACGAGACGGGTGCAAATACGGCTGTTTTTGAAATGATGGTGAGACGCATCACCGAATTGATCGAGGCGCGCAATACCGGGATTTTTCACATTGATTTGCGGTTGCGTCCGCACGGCGACGCCGGATCGTGGTCGATCCCGTTTGTCGAGTTTGCCGGCTACTACAGCCCGACAGGCGCGGCTGCACCCTTCGAGAGGCAAGCTCTGATCAAGCTGCGCTGCGTCGGCGGCGATCCGGTGCTCGGCCGCCGAGTTGAAGGGCATCGCGATGGGTTTACCTATAGCGGCGCGGACTGGGATTGGAAAGATGCGCTGCACCTCCGGAAACGTCAGATGCTGGAACTCGTCAAGCCAGGAGAAATCAACGTGAAATACAGTGCCGGTGGAATCGTTGATGTCGAATACGCGGTGCAGTATATGCAACTGATGTATGGCGGCAAATACGAGGCATTAAGGATGACCAACACCCTCGACGCTCTCGATGCGCTTTATGGCCTGCGTCTGTTCTCCATCAAAGAGTATGAGACTCTGCATTCAGCCTATCTCGTCCTACGCCGTGTCATCGATGCTCTGCGGATAGTCCGCGGTGACGCAAGCGACCTCGTTTTACCGCCGGAAGATTCGGAAGAGTTCAAATCCCTGGCGCGCCGCTTGGGTTACAGCGAAAAGGACCGGACGCAAAATGCAAAGCGCCTCGCCGCCGATCTCCGCCAGCATATGACGACTGTTCACGACTTCTTTCTCGCCCGCTATGACAGCTGACTTTCAGCCAGGCCAGCGCTGGATCAGTGAGACCGAGCCGGAACTCGGCCTTGGATCGATTCTGGAAGTCACGCATCGACGGGTGACGGCCAGTTTTGCGGCTGCCGGAGAGCAGCGGCAATACGGGCGCGGGAATGCTCCATTACGCCGGGTTCGGTTTCGTCCAGGCGATACGGTCAAAGACAGGCACGAGAAGCCTCTCACGATTGACTCTGTGGTCGAACGCGACGGCCTCATTTACTACCGCCATGGAAAGCGGGAATTGTGTGAAAGCGAGCTCAGTGATGCTCTCAGTTTCAATAAGCCGGAAGAGCGTCTCTCGGCGGGACAGTTCGATGCGGCCGAGTTGTTTGATCTGCGCATGGCAGCGCTGGAACACCAATACAGGATCCGTAAATCGAAGGTGCGGGGATTCGCCGGAGGGAGAATCGAACTACTTCCGCATCAACTGTACATTGCCTCCGAGGTGACCTCACGTCTCGCACCGCGTGTTCTGCTGGCCGATGAAGTTGGCCTTGGTAAGACGATCGAAGCGTGTCTGATTCTGCACCGCCTGATAATCACAGGACGGGTTCGGCGAGCACTCGTCCTGGTTCCGGAGTCACTGATTCACCAGTGGTTTGTCGAATTGCTGCGGCGTTTCAATCTGTGGTTCCACATCTTCGACGAGGAGCGCTGCGAGGAAATCGAGAGAGCGAATCCAGAAGCAAATCCGTTCTTAGACGGGCAATTCATTCTCTGCACTGTTGGACTGTTTACGGGACAGGAATACCGGGCGGAACAAGTGCTCAGTGCCGGCTGGGACATGGTCGTTGTGGACGAAGCGCACCATTTGTCGTGGGCCCCCGGCAGTCCCGGTCCGGAATACGCATTCGTCGAACTACTGGCGCGCGAAACGCCCGGGCTGCTCCTTCTGACGGCCACGCCCGAACAACTCGGCCTCGCCAGTCATTTTGCTCGCCTGCGTCTGCTGGATCCCGATCGCTTCTACGACGTGGATGCATTCATCCGGGAGACGGAACAGTATCGCGAGGTGGCGCGCGAAGCGGACGGTTTGACGGACAACACAACTTTGGGCCGGTTACTGGATGAACATGGCACCGGGCGCGTGAGCTTTCGCAATACGCGGGCAACAATATCGGGTTTTCCGGCGCGAAAGGCACAGCTGGTTTCTCTGGCCGCCGGTTCTTCGAAGTATGAACGCATCGATTGGCTGGCCGAACTGCTTCGCAAGCTCAATCCCGAAAAGATCCTGTTGATCTGCCGGACGCCGGCGATGGTGACAGCGATTGAAACCGCGCTTCGCCAGCGGGTGAAGGACCTGAAGGCCGGGCTTTTTCACGAGGGTCTTTCGCTGCTTCAGCGGGACCGGAATGCTGCGTGGTTTGCGGATCAGCACGGAGCGCGCATTCTTTTGTGTTCCGAGATTGGAAGCGAGGGGCGCAACTTTCAGTTTGCCCATCACCTGGTGCTATTCGATTTGCCTCTCGATCCGGAGCTGCTGGAGCAACGCATCGGGCGGCTCGACCGGATCGGCCAAAAAGCGGAGATTCAAGTGCACGTTCCTTTTGTTGCCGGCACCGGACAAGAAGTTCTGGCGCGCTGGTATCACGAAGGCTTGAATGCGTTCGAGAGCAACCTGCAGGGAGGCAGGGAGCTGCTCGAGCAGTTCGGGGCGCCTGTTTACCATCTTTCGCAGAAGTTCAGCAAGTCGGGCGTCCGGTCGCGGCTCGAATTGGACCGCCTGATCGAAGAAACGCGCACGGCACATCAGGACATCCGCGCCCGGTTGCATGAAGGCCGCGATCGCTTATTGGAACTCAACTCGTTTCGGCCTTCAGTTGCGGAAAAACTGGTTACGGAGATTCAAGGCCAGGACAGTGACAGATCCCTGGACGATTTCATGCTCCGCGTTTTTGACCAGTACTCGCTTGACGTCGAAGAGATCGCTCCGCGCACGTATAAGTTGGGTTCAGCCGGGATGTTTGCAGAGTCGTTTCCGGGTTTGCCGGCCGAGGGGATGACAGTGACCTGCGATCGTAGAAGGGCGCTCGTCAGGGAAGACGTTCAGTTTCTGACCTGGGATCATCCCCT
Source organism: uncultured Acidobacteriota bacterium (assembly GCA_963738025.1). Lineage (GTDB taxonomy): Bacteria > Acidobacteriota > Terriglobia > 20CM-2-55-15 > 20CM-2-55-15 > 20CM-2-55-15. Next base: position 238,023 of record CAVTWA010000051.1, read on the forward strand.
GGTTACAGGCGCGTTGGATCTGCTGCTCGGATCGGAGAAGGGAAACAGCAGCCTGCTCGAATCGGAAACTGCTCCCGCGCTGGAAGCTGTTTATGTTCTCGAATGTATTACCCCTCCCCATTTGCACATTGATCGTTTTTTGCCACCAACTCCGATTCGCGTCGTTGTGGAGACGGAAAACCTGGGGGAAGCCGAAAAGAAGGCTGAAGCTCAGGTGGTGCAAATCGTGGATGCGGCGCGGGCCGATATGACAGCGGCGCTCAACCAGGAGATCACACGCCTCGAGGATTTAAGGCGTGTGAATCCCAGCGTGCGCCCTGCAGAAATCGAGATGCTGAAGGAGCAGAAGCGATTGCTGGATGTGCACCTCAGTGGCGCACGGCTCAGGTTGGATGCGCTCCGAGTGAGAGGAGATTAGCCACAAAAAGGCATAGCGCGGCGACGCCGCTATCAAACAGCGGAAGTGAGACTCGGACGTAGCCGAAGTTCGCCATGTGATGTGAGGAGCGAACTCCCCGCCTAAGTCAGGCGGGGAGTTCGCTCCCTCACAACATTTGCGTGTCAACTACAGCGAGTCCCGCGCTAAGCCTTTTTGTGGCTAATTTCCTCTTACAGGCTGTAATACATGTCGAACTCAATGGGATGGGTCGTCATACGGAATTTCGTGACTTCTTCCATCTTGAGTTCAATATAGGCATCGATCATGTCGTCGCTGAAGACTCCGCCCTTCGTCAGGAAGGCGCGGTCCTTATCCAGGTGCGTCAGCGCTTCATCGAGCGAGGCGCATGGATGCGGAATGTCTTTGGCTTCTTCCGGAGACAGATCGTACAAATTCTTATCCATCGGATCCCCGGGGTTGATCTTGTTCTGTACGCCATCCAGGCCGGCCATCATCATCGCGGTGAAGGCGAGATATGGATTCGCCGTCGGATCTGGGAAGCGCACTTCAATGCGGCGGGCCTTGGGACTGTTGACGAGCGGAACGCGAACGGCAGCAGACCGGTTGCGAGCTGAATATGCGAGGTTGATCGGCGCTTCGAAGCCGGGCACGAGACGCTTGTAGGAATTCGTGCTCGGATTCGTGATGGCGTTCAGTGCTTTTGCGTGTTTGATGATGCCGCCGATGTAATGAATCGCGAACTCAGACAGTCCGGCATAGCCTTCACCGGAGAAAAGGTTCTGTTCGCCTTTCCAGATCGATTGGTGGCAGTGCATTCCGGAACCGTTGTCGCCGACGATCGGCTTGGGCATGAACGTCGCCGTTTTGCCGTATTTGGCTGCGACGTTGTGGACCACATACTTCAAGCGCATCATCCAGTCGGCTCGTTGAACGAGAGGTGCGAACTTCGTACCGATTTCATTCTGACCGGCGGTTGCGACTTCATGGTGATGGACTTCGACGACGACGCCGATCTCTTCGAGATAGGTGCACATGGCCGAGCGGATGTTTTGCAGCGAATCGACGGGAGGCACAGGGAAGTAACCGCCCTTGATTGACGGACGATGCCCTTTGTTGCCGCCGTCGAAGGATTCACCTGCCGACCAGGCCGCTTCTTCAGAGAAAATCTGGTAGCGAGCGCCAGACATATCGACGGACCATTCAACTGCATCAAAGACGAAGAATTCCGGCTCGGGTCCGAAGTACACCACATCGCCCAGTCCTGTCGATTTCAAGTAGGCTTCACCGCGCTTGGCGATGGATCGCGGATCGCGGTCATATCCCTTCATATCCGATGGTTCAATCGTGTCGCAGGTGATGGCGAGCGTGGTCATGTCCAGAAATGGATCGATGAAGCACGATGTCGGGTCGGGCATAAGCAACATGTCCGATGCTTGAATACCCTTCCATCCGGCGATCGAGGAACCGTCAAAAAAGTGACCGGATTCGAATTTCTCGGGCCCGAACGACTTCACGGGCACGCTCACGTGCTGCTCTTTGCCGCGCGTATCGGTAAAGCGGAGGTCGACGAATTTGACCTCCTTGTCCTTCATTAGTTGGAATACTTCTTTTGGGGTCATAGTCCTTTCCTCGTCGGCATTAGATTTGTTTTATTGAGTCCGATGGCGTTAGAAAAACGGCCACATTCTGCCATAAACAAAAAAAGCCTTCGACCCAAAAAAGCGGATCGAAGACTCCATTGTCCTCTCTCAACACTGCATTGTGTTGAAACCCCATTCTTATAGCCTAAACCGCCGGAAACCACAAGAGGTACGCGGGCCCCGCCCGGAAGAATCCACGCGGACGCATCCTGGCCGTATTCGGCCCGTACGACGAAGACTCTGATCGTCTGGCGCGTCAGCAGCTCTGGCTGTCGGAGGTCTACGCCGCTCCGGTCAGCGGACGGGTCGCGATGGGGCCTGGCCAGGGCCGCCGGGTTGCGGTTGAACTTCGCTGGTTTGGTAGCGCTCGCATTGCGGCTGACCTCATGCGTGCTGCCGGGTTGCTCGTAAAACAATGCAATGATCTTCGCCAAAAAAGCGGACACTCTTGATGGTTTCTGTCGCACGCTCTCCGTCTATCTCGTCGTTCGAACCAGAGGTGAATACGAATGAAGCTCACAAAAGCCGAGACCGATTTCATCAAGGACCAAGGGGTTGGGCGCATCGGCACGATAGTCCCGGACGGTATGCCACATAATGTTGCGGTCTGTCCTGTACTGGATCGCGAACGTATCTACGTCGGCTCGGATAAGAATGCGGCGAAGGTCCGGAATATCGGCGCAAATCCGAAGGTGGCTATCGTTTTCGATGTGTATCGGGACTCCTGGAAAAACCTGCGGGGAGTCATGCTGAGTTGTACCGCTCGTTTAGTTGACCACAAGGACTTCAAGCGAATTCGCCGTAAGCTCTATGCCAAATATCCTCATTACGAAACCGACGCGGCGCTCGACCCGGCAGATTCCGTCATCCTCGAACTGATACCGGAGAAGAAGTTCAGTTGGGGCCTGAACCCAGGGAAGTAAAGAGGACGCAAGACCGCCGGGGTATCGGCTTCAGGCAGTTGTTTCGTCTCCTCAACAGTGTCGTCCTTCTGCTACGGTTTGATCACCTTCACGACGTAGTAGTTGATCTCCTTTGGAACTTCCTTGAACCAGTGCGGCGTGCCGGCAGGTATCACCATGACGTCGCCCTTGACGAGATGGTGCGTTTCGCCTCCGTTAATCGATGTGCCAAGTTGCTGGGCCGGCCGACTGACTTTGCCGCCGATCATCGTGCCGCCCGTAACAACGGTGGCTTCACCGTCGAGGACGTAAAACGTGTCGGTTTCTTTGTCATGAACTTCCACCTGACCGGCTGCCGTGCGCCGATTTACGGAAACGGAAAGGTCTGGCGCCGTCACCAGAGTTCCGCCTTTGGCGACCTTTTCGTGATCGACATAAGTGACTGTTGAATTTCCCGCCGCCGCAAAAAGAACCGCTGAAATCAGCAATGCCGTCGTGACCAGAAACAGCTTCATAATCGTCTCCCGTGTTGTTGGTGTGTAGACGATGACATCATACGCGCTCACAGTCCACATTTCGTCGCACGGCGGTGTCGGCGGGACATGATGTCGGGAAGTTCAGGAGGTTCTGCTCTACTAGAGAAACTGAATACCCTGCGCCAACGGCAGCGCATCGGAGTAGTTGACTGTGACGGTCTGGCGGCGCATGTACGCTTTCCATGCGTCGCTTCCGCTCTCCCGGCCGCCGCCGGTTTCTTTTTCTCCGCCGAAAGCACCTCCGATTTCCGCGCCGCTCGTACCAATGTTGACGTTGGCAATGCCGCAATCGCTGCCGCGGACCGAGAGAAACCGCTCGGATTCGCGAAGGTCAGTGGTGAAAATAGCGGAACTCAGACCCTGAGGTACGGCGTTCTGCATCGCAATGGCCTCGTCCAGATCACGGTATGTGATCAGGTAGAGGATCGGCGCAAAGGTCTCCCGTTGCACGATTGGCCAGTCGTTCTTAGCCTCGGCAATGCACGGTGAAACGTAGAGTTCTCCGGAATACTGCTTTCCTGACAATCGTTGGCCGCCGGTCAGAATTCTGCCGCCGCTCCTCTTCAGCTCTTTCAGGGCGGTCATCATGTTGTTCACCGCACTCTCGTCGATGAGGGGTCCGACAAGCGTGCCTGGATCCAGGGGGTTGCCCACGTGCAGTTGTCGATACGCGTTGACGAGCGATTCCGCAAGTCTGTCCTTGATCGATTGGTGCACAATGATCCGCCGGGTCGTCGTGCATCGCTGGCCTGCCGTGCCGACCGCCCCGAACAGGATCGCTCGCTTCGCCAGGTTCAGGTCGGCCGACGGCGTGACGATGATTGCATTGTTCCCGCCCAACTCCAGGATGGTGCGCCCGAAGCGCTGAGCCACAATCCCGGCCAGACGCTTTCCCATAGGCGTTGAGCCCGTGGCCGAAATGAGCGGCAATCGCGAGTCGCGCGCCATGCGTTCTCCGATGACAGAGCCCGGGCCGACCACCAGCGAGAATACCGCAGGATCCACATCACAATCCCGGCACACGCGCTCGGCGATGCGCGTCGACGCAATAGCCGTCAGCGGCACTTTCTCGGCGGGTTTCCACAGCGTGGCGTCGCCACATACCGCGGCGATCGCACTGTTCCAGGACCAGACGGCAACAGGAAAGTTGAAAGCGGAAATGATGCCGACAACGCCCAGCGGATGCCATTGTTCCAACATGCGGTGGCCGGGCCGTTCAGAAGCGATTACCAAGCCATGCAGTTGCCGCGACAGACCCGTCGCAAAATCGCAGATATCAATCATCTCCTGGACTTCGCCTTCGCCTTCCGCCGGGATCTTGCCGGCTTCGAGGGCGACGAGCAGGCCGAGCTCATGTTTCAAGTCGCGCAGAGCATTTCCCAACCGCCGCACAACCTGGCCACGTATGGGCGCCGGCAAATCCCGCCATGATTGGAATGCCTGATGAGCTGCTGAAACTGCCCGGTCGTAGTCCGCTTCGGACGCCGTCCGCACGCGAGCGAGAACGCTGCCGTCGATCGGCGTTCGTCTGGTCACTACCTCGCCTTCGCTAGCCCACGCACCGCTAAAAACTCCGGAATTGATGGTCTTTAGTGAGAGTCCGAGTTTCGGAAAGATCTTCTGTACTGTAGCTGCAACACTGGAAGCGGGCTTGGTTGCCACATCTCCTCCTGAAAAATCCCTCTGCTACCAGTTTCCGCGTCCCGCGCTAAGAATTCCAGCGCGTTCAATCAATGCATTTCGAAGCTGGCCGATTCTTGCGGGGGATTCCGCTCCCTCACATTAGACAAAACATTCAGGTGCGGAAGGCCGTTCGGTTGCGGCATAGCCGCGCACCTTTTTGTGCCTCTTGTGTTCCGTTCCCCTTCTGTTGGGCAAAGCCCTCCTGTTGGCACGGAGTTTCCCTGCGCCTGCCAGCATCTTCCGTGTGAGTCCCAAGCACCGCCGGGAGTGTCTATTGTTACGTGGGCAGAGATGGTGAAAGGGGGAAATTTACCGGCAAAAGCGAGCGGCGCGGCATGTTACAATTTTACTTTCGGTCTCGCAATGCGGTTCCGTCTAGCGTGTATCGCCTCGGACTCAGGCCGTTGATTCCCCAAGTCAGCTATATTGATGAATTTAGAAGCGATTTCCATCTGGCTCCGGACTACTTTGCTGCCTTATGGCGGTTTTGGGCTAATGGTTCTCGCAATATGCGATTCATCGTTCTTTTCTTTACCAGAAATTAATGACGTGTTGCTGATGACGTTCGCAATGAATGAGCCACAAAGCATGATCAAGTTTGCTTTGCTGACAACTTTGGGGTCCCTCATCGGCTGCTCGCTTCTTTATGCCGTTGGCCGTAAAGGGGGGGAAGCCTTTCTGCGCAAGAGTTTCGCTGATGAACGGCTGGCCAAAGTCCAGGCATGGTATCAAAAGCATGGGATTCTGGCCGTGATCATACCTTCATTGCTGCCGCCGCCGATGCCTTTCAAGGTTTTTGTGTTATCTGCGGGTACCTTCGGGATTTCCTGGCCGAAATTCCTCACGGCAGTCGTGATCGGCCGCAGCATTCGTTATTTTTCGGAGGGGATCCTGGCTGTCATGTACGGTCCGGCCGCGATCGAATTCGTACAGAGAAATTACGGGAAACTGGGTCTGGCTATTGCTTTCTTGATCGTGGCCAGCGTGCTCGATGTTTTTTTCTTTCGCACGTCGCCGGACCCCGAACGTTGAAGCGTGAGACTTAACGGTTCAAGAATTCGGATTGTATTCCTGCTGTTCTCGCTGATGCTGGCCGGTTGTATCAGCATCAAGAGAACGCGGGTCATTCCGCAGGATCAGCGGCTTTTGCCGGCTAAGACAGCAACTAAAGAAGATTTGCTGCAGGCTCTGCAGGACAAAAGCAAACAGGTCCACACGCTGAAGGGAAGCGTCACGTTGGATTTTTCAGGTGGCGGCTCGCATGGCGTACTGACGGAATACCGGCAGACGACAGGATATGTACTTGTCGACAGACCGCAGAATATCCGGATCAAAGTGCTGGCTCCGATAGTCGCCTCGACGATATTCGATATGGTTTCCGATGGTCATCAGTATCGCGTCTCGATTCCCGTCAAAAATCAATTCGCTGTCGGCGACGTGGGTGCACCCCTGAACGCGAAGAGCCCAATTGCCAATCTGAGGCCTCAGCATTTACTGGACGCTTTGTTTGTCGATATCAGTTCCTACATAGACAAGACGCCGCAGCAGGTGAAGTTTTTGTTCAATGAGCAGATCGAGGGGCGCCGCAGTTTTTACGTTTTCACTTTTATCGATGTTTCCGGGGACGGCCGAGAGGTTCAAACCCTCGAGAAGCTCTGGCTTGACCGCAACGATGACTTTCAGGTGTCGCGGAAACAGATATTTCTGCCGGACGGCAGAATCGAAACGGATGTTGAATATTCGAATTATCACAGTGCCGGGGGCCTGCAATTCCCTGAAACTGTGGTGATCCAGCGGCCTATCGAAGACTACACGTTGAAGATCGGGTTCCAGAAGACGGCGCTGAACGACAAACTGCCGGACAATACGTTCAATCTTGAACGTCCGGAAGGATCCGAACTCGTGCAAGTTGCACAGTAAGGCAGTACAGCAAATATGAAGAAGCAAATGATTATTTCGGGCTTGACGGCACGGCCTGTCCGCTCGATTGTCAGTATTATGGCGGTGACTCTCGAGGTGACGTTAATCATCGTCATCGTCGGCCTGGTCACCGGAATTCTCAGCGAGAAAGCACAACGGACGGTCGGAGTGGGAGCCGAGATCATGGTTCAGCCGGCGGGTTCTTCGATGTTCATGGAACTGTCGGGGAACACCATGCCGGTGTCGATCGCCGACAAATTACGCGAACTTCCCGGGGTCAAGGCGGTAGCGCCCATTCAACTTCAAATCAACACACAGGACGGCATTGAGACGATCTTCGGTATTGAACCTAAATCGTTTGATGACGTGACCGGCGGTCTTACGTGGCATCAAGGCAGACCCTTTAGTGGTCTCGATGAAATCGTCGTCGACAACGTGTGGGCGAAATCTAAACCCGCTGCAGTCGGCGATACGGTCGAACTGCTCAATCACAAATTCAAAGTCGTCGGTATTGTGGAGCAGGGTAAGGGGGCTCGTGTTTATACCTCACGAGAAACGCTGAGCGCCGTCACGGGGCAGCAGTCGGACCGTGTTGGCATGTTTTACGTGAAGCTGAACAGCCCGGAGCTGGTAAAAACTGTAAAGAGCGAAATCCAGGGAGTGCTGCAAGGCTACAATGTCAGCGACGTCAACCAATTTTTAACGCTCATGACGTCCGCCAATATTACGGGTCTGCGGCCCTTCATGCAGGCCGTGGTCTTTGTTGCGCTATGTATCGGTATTCTCGTGATCTTTTTATCAATGTACACGACTGTTACCGAGCGAACTCGTGAGATTGGAATTCTTCGCTCCCTTGGTGCATCGAAGGCTTTCATTGTCGGTCTAATCTTCGAGGAGGCGGCGGTCATCTCCGTCTTAGGTGTGATCTTTGGGATTGGCGCCAGTTTCCTGTTGCGAAGAGTGCTTACGTCAGTGTTTCCCACGCTTATTGTGGACATTACAACCACTTGGATTGTAGCCGCATCTGTCTCCGCGATCGCTAGCGGCATTATCGGGTCCTTTTACCCTTCGTTGAAGGCGGCAAGTCAGGATCCGGTTGAAGCGCTCGCCTATGAGTAGTATTTGTGATACAAATTTGTAGTTAGGTCCTTATAAATGAAAACTTTGCTGGAAACTATCGGGCTCCGCAAGACGTACCGTGTCGGGAAGATCGACGTCGAGGCTCTTCGAGGCATCAATCTACGAGTTCGCGAGGGCGAGCTGACTGCAATCATGGGACCGTCAGGTTGCGGAAAATCGTCGCTGATGCACATTCTGGGCGCAATGACCAGAGCGACGTCCGGTAAGGTTCTGATCGAAGGCAGCGACATCGCGGAAATGAATGATGCCGAGCTCACCGGCATCCGGCGGGACAAGATCGGGTTCGTTTTTCAGAAATTCAATCTGCTGCCGACATTGACTGCTCGCGGCAACATCGATGTTGCGCGTTATCTCCATGGCACCGCCAAGGCACACGATGAGCATTTGGCAGAGATTCTGCAGCTATTGATGATCGAAGATAAAATGGGCCGCAAACCTTTCGAATTGTCCGGCGGCGAGCAGCAGCGTATTGCAATTGCGCGGGCACTCGCGGCGAAACCGGCAATTTTGCTGGCGGACGAGCCGACGGGTAGTCTGGATTCGAGAAATTCCGAAATTGTGTTGAATATGTTCCGGGAACTGAATCGGAGATTCCGGCAGACAATCATCCTGGTCACTCACAACCCCGAACTCGTCACTTATACCGATCGGCTTATCGAGATGCGTGATGGTGTGATTGTCAGCGACAACGATCCGTGGGACACGAATAACGAACTCGCTGATAAGTCTGCGCCATCGCGTGTATGAAACGATTCTTACTTTGGTCGTTTGAGCGAGGGTCCGTCCAATACGACATTATCTGTGTCGTCATCCTCGCGTTCATTTTCATCATGCCTCCCGCCTTTTTTGACGACCGTCCCGACTTCATGCGCATCCACGCCTGGGATCAAGCCATCCGGCAGACCCGGGATGATGACGGAAAACCCGTATGGGTCGTCAAAGTTAAGACCGAGCAGGACGCTGTCGATCGTCTCAAAGAGAAGTTAGGCGAGCCTGTCACCATTTCGCGTACGGAACCGGTCTATGACGCAGCGGGAGCTCTCGTTGCGTATTCGATCTGGGTAGCGAGGTAAACCGCAAATGAAGCGAAGAGAATCAGCCACAAAAGGCACAAAAAGCACAAAATTTTTCGCTCTGTTTTGTCTGATGTGGCTGACCTCGCCGTTGCAGGCGCAAACCACTCTCGATCAGGTTTTCGCGAAGATGGACGAAATCGCAAAAACCTTTCGAACTGTCGACGCGAACCTCGAGCGGACAAAGGTAACGGTGATCGTCGACGATAAGGATGTGGCTTCCGGAAGGCTCTACTATCTGCGCGCCGGGAAAGAACCGCGGCTTAAGCTTGAGATCTCCAAGCCGGCTCCGCAATATCTGTTGATCGACAAAGGTAAGGGGTTCTTCTACCAGCCCAAGATCAACCAGGTTCAGGAATTTTCCTTGGGAAATCACGCGAACGTCGTCGACCAGTTCATGGCGATCGGGTTCGGGCAATCCAGTTCGGATCTGAAAAATGGTTATGATGTGAAGTTCGCCGGTGAAGAAGTCGTGGACGGCAAAAAAACGGCCATGCTGGATCTGACGCCAAAGGCCGCTCTGGCCGGTATCAGGGCGGTGCGCCTCTGGATGGATGAGCAGAAGGGCATATCGCTGCAGGTCAAAGTGACCGAAACCGGTGGCGACTATGCGATTTACAAGTATTCAAATATCAAGATCAATAGCGCCATTCCGGATTCGGTTTTCGACTTGCGGCTGCCGAAGGACGTTCACGTTAACAAGATCAGCTATGATGTGACGCGGGCCCGCCGCTCCATGGCGGAAAGTTCCCGCCAGGTGTACCAGATCCTCTGAGACACGGTCCAATTCGAAAGGATGGCCATCACCCAGAGTGCTGCTGCCATCCTGTCCCACAAAGCGCCGATAACCAGCAACACAATGCGTTCGGGTCTTTCGAGAAATCCCACCTTGCAGGCAGGAATTAGCGATTCCGCGCGGGCGCGCGTATAACTCGTGAGAGTCGAGCCGATCAGGCAGAGTCCGGTCAGCCAGACATACTGAATCCGGTTGATTCGCGCGTACCACGCGATCAGACCGAGAAGCAACAGCACATCCGAATAGCGGTCAATGACGGAATCGAAGAAGGCGCCGAACTTTGTGACACGGTTTGTGCGCCGGGCGACTTCGCCGTCGACGATATCGAAAATGCCGGCGAAGATGACCACCAGCGCCGCCCATCGGAAGATCCCTTTATAGAAGAGAATCATCGCGCCGATGTTGATCAGCATTCCGATAAGGGTCAGGATATTCGGGTGGACGTTGAGGCTTGCAAGCAGATTGACGATGGAATCGACAACTCGCTTGCCGCCTGCGCCGATGCGGCCTGTAATGGCTCTGGACTCGTTTTTACTGGCTGTCATGCATTGTCGTGAAGCTGATGATTTCGAAGTTCCGCGTCCCCGACGGGATCTTGACTTCGACACTCTCCCCTTCACGCTTATTTAAAAGGCTGCGCCCGATGGGCGAAGTCGTTGAGATCAGTCCAGCTGGAGCATTCGCATCTTCGCTGGTTACCAGCTTGTAAGTGACCTTTTCGTTCTTGTCTACGTCGAGGAGGACTACTTTGGAACCAAGTGAAATCCGGTCCCGGGGAATCTTATCAAAATTGATCATTGAAAGATCCGCCAGTCTTTGTTTGAGCTGTCCCAGGCGAACGCGGACAAAATCCTGGCGTTCGCGGGCCGCCTGATAATCCGCATTTTCGCTGAGATCTCCAAGGGCCGCAGCCGTCTTCAGCGCTCTGGGCAATTCCTCACGTAATTCTTTTTCAAGCGTCTGGATCTCTTCTTCAAGCTTTTTTTTGATCTCGGTGCTCATGCATTTCCTAAAACAATTTGAAATTGATGGTTAAGAACTTTTTTGGATTCTGTCTAAAATCATAAATCAATTTCTGAATCTCTGACGTTGTCTCGTTCAAGCTGTTGAACAAGGCCGGGTCGCGGATGAATTTACCAGCACTTCCTTCGCCTTTTTGCACCGAATCGACAAGGGCGTTGAATTTTGTGACACCGTTGCGGAAATCGTTATACAGCGCATCGTCTTTCGACAGGAGCTTTCCGAGAGTTCCTTCGCCACGGTCGATCCGGTCGGTGATGTTCTCGACTTTTGCCGTGAGGCTGTCGACTCGATTATATAGCGTCGGGTCATTCACGAACTTGCCGACTGTGCCATTGCCGCTTTCGACTTTCTTAACCAGCAAATCGACCCGATCGCCGATCTGCATGATTTTTGTATATAACGCATCATCCGAGATAAGACGTCCCATCGTTCCCGGACCTGTTCGCGCGTCATGAACCAGCGTATTGGCTTCGCGAACCACCGCATTCGCGTTGTCATAAACGGATTTGTTGACTAGAAACTGACCGAGCGTGCCTTCGCCTTGTTCCACGCGGTCGGCAATTTTCTTGAAATCCTCGCTGAGGACTTGCAGATTGGCGATGAAGTCGTTCGTTCCCTGAACGATCTTGCGGATATCACCTTCTTCTGTCCCTTGGATGAAGCCTCCATCTGGAATGATTTTCCCTTCCTCCGTACCGCGACTGATGTCGATCTTGCTGTCGCCGAGTAATCCGATGGTCGATATGGAAACCTTGGAATCCGTTCGAATAATATTCTGATAGCGCGAGTCGATTCTCAAAACGGCTTCGACCGCCTTATTCGGGTCGGGTTGCCTGGAAATGGCGACGCTGTCCACATTGCCGATCGTCACGCCTTCGAGCGAGACTTCCGCTCCATTCCGGAGGTTGTTTGCATTCTGGAAATAGGCGGTGATTGTGTATTTCGGCACAAAAAATCCGGACTGACCGCTGATGTAAAAAATGGCCAGCGCGAGCAGGGCAAAGCTGGTGATAACGAGTATGCCCACTCGCAATTCAGTCCAGGCCAGTGATCGACGTTGGGCCATTATTGTTCTCCTCTCATTTCAGGAAGCGTTTTATGTAATCGTCCTCGGATTTACGCAGCACTTCATCCGGCCCCTCGAAAACGATTTTTCCGTCGCGAAGCATAAGAAATCTTGTATTCGCGATGCAGAGAAAATTGCCTTCTGTCTGAAAACGAATCTGCTCCCCGCCGTTGATTGCGTATTCGGTTGCCAGGGTGAACGCGTCACGCATGCGGTGGGTGACGAAAACGGCCGTGACTTGTTTGGTATCCCGCAATGCGATGATGAGTTCATTTATCTTTTTCGAAGTGATCGGATCGAGCCCCGCCGTCGGTTCGTCATATAACATGATACCCGGCTCTCCGATCAAGGCGCGGGCGAGGGCGACACGCCGTTTCATTCCTCCTGACAACTCGGACGGCATTTTGTCAATCGCCGCCTCGAGTCCCACAAAGCCAAGGCTCTCCCGGACTCTGCTATCGATTTCATTCTCGTTCACGCCCAGTTCATAGAGGCGGTAGGCAACGTTCTCCCGAACGCTCAAAGAATCGAAGAGCGCCGATTCCTGAAACACCATCCCGATTTTCTGGCGAACGGCCACGAGCTGCTGTTCGCTCATGCGACTGATGTCTTCGCCGTCGACAAGAATCTGTCCCTCGTCGACCTTATCCAGTCCCATGATCAGCTTCAGGATAGTGGACTTGCCGGAACCGCTTGCGCCAATGATGATTTTCGTTTCGCCCCTGAAAATGCGGAACGACACGCCGTCTAAAACGGGCTTGTCGGCGGCGTAGTATTTGACGACATCCCGCAGCTCCACCACCGGTTGCATCGGTCCCTGGTCGCTCATCTGGTGTATTGCAGGATCACGCGCGTCAAGAACAGGTCAAAGATCAGAATCAGAACGGAAGACGCCACTACTGCCTGGGTGGTCGAACGGCCGACGCCCTGGGTTCCTCCATAAGTTCGCAGGCCGCAATAGCAACTGACGACTGCAAGTGTGCCGCCAAAGACAAGAGGCTTCAGCAGACCTCCAAAAAGGTCCATGTATTTGAGAGCGTCCCAGGCCCGGCTCAAATACAGATTCGGAGTGATATGCAGGATGAGAACGGCTATAGAGAGCCCGCCGCCAATGCCGATGGCATCGGCGACAATAGTCAGCACAGGAAGCATGGCAATTGTCGCGAGGACGCGAGGCACAACGAGTTTTTTGATAGGGTCTGTACCTAACGCGCGCATGGCATTGATCTGTTCGGTCACCAGCATCGACCCTAATTCAGATGCCATTCCGGAGCCAACGCGGCCGGCAACCATCAAGGCGGCGAGAACCGGGCCCAGTTCGCGAACGAGCGAAACGGAAACCAGTCCGCCGGTGAAGCCGACGGCGCCGAATTGGGAGAGCGTCTTTGACGTCTGCAACGTCAGAACCGCTCCGGTGAAGAAGCCTGTCAACATAACAACAGTAAGCGATCCGACGCCGATGAGATCCATCTGCATGAGGATGTCGCGTACGTAAAAAGGCCGACGGAACATGGAGGCGAAAGCCTTGCCTGTCAGGAAGGACAGGTCCTGTACTTCCTTAATGGCAGCTTTCGGAGAAAGAGGCATCGAGGCCATCGTAGCGGAAAATTCAGCTATACTCAACGTATGCTGAGCTTTAGAACGGCCGGCGAGTCTCACGGACCCGCCCTCATAGCCCTGGTGGAGGGCATTCCGGCGCATCTTCCCGTCGATTTTGACTTCATCGATCATGAACTCCGGCGCCGCCAGGGCGGCTACGGCCGGGGAGGTCGCATGAAGATCGAAAAGGATCAGGTTCGGTTCCTTTCCGGAGTGCGGCACGGCAAAACCATCGGCAGCCCCATCTCCATGATGATCGAGAACCGGGACTGGCCGAACTGGGAAGAAATTATGTCCGCGCGCGAAGTCCTGAGCGATGCCGCTGCCAAACGGAGAGTCACCCGGCCGCGGCCCGGCCACACGGATCTCGCTGGCTCTCTTAAATATAACCACACGGATGCCCGCAACATCCTCGAACGGTCCAGTGCGCGCGAAACGGCGGCTCGAGTGGCGTGCGGTGGACTGGCCAAGGTTTTCCTGCGGCATTTCGGCATCGAGGTTCTCAGCCACACCACTGCAATTGGCGACCGCCCGGCTGCCCGACGACTTCACGGTTTCCTGGGAGCAGCTGGAGTCGATTCGAGATGACGAGGTCGTACGCTGCATCGATCCCGAGATCGGGAAACAGATGGTCAGTGAAATCGAAAAGGCCCAGAAAGACGGCGATACCATTGGCGGCACATTCGAAGTGGTTGCCCGAGGCGTTCCTTTAGGGCTCGGTTCGCATACCGGCTGGGAAACCCGGCTGGACGGGAAACTGGCGCAGGCGATCATGTGCGTTAACGCCGTCAAAGCGGTGGAAATCGGCCAGGGAGTTCGCATTGCTTACAGCCGGGGCTCTCAAGCGCACGACGAGATTGCTTACGATAGCAACCAGCGCCGCTTTTACCACTTGAGTAATCGGGCGGGAGGTATCGAAGGCGGGATTACCAATGGGGAAGAGGTTCGCGTGATCGGTTATCTCAAACCCATACCGACCCTGAAGAAGGCGCTCCGCTCGGTGGACATGATTTCGAAAGAGCCCTTTCTGGCTCAGCACGAGAGGTCCGATACCTGTACCGTCCCCGCCGCCGGCGTCATCGGAGAAACGATGGTCGCTCTGGTAATAGCCGGCGCCTTCCTTGAAAAATTCGGCGGCGATTCTGTCGGCGAAACGCAGAGAAACCTCGAAGGGTACCTGGCCCAGCTTCGGAATTATTAGGGCTGTAATTCGGGGACGGTTGCCTAAATCACCTAAATCTCAAACAGAAAAACCTTGAGTGGAATTTAGGTGGTTTAGGCAACCGTCCGAATTACAGGTTCGTTTGTGAATGAATGTCATAAGGACTATCATTGTGCGGTATGTCTGATCGTCCCTGGTGGTGCAGCGATCTTGTTTGGCTGTCTTCTGACGGCTCTGTTGCTGATTACGACCGCTGCGACAATTTTTCATTGGCATAAAGATTGGTCGGATCAGGGTTGCCAGTTATGCCATGTCCGCGATCTGCCCACGATGCATAACACGTTCTCAGTAGTTCACACGGATCCTCCTGTCTCTTCCAGGAGTGGATTTCAAATATTTCCACTGAGGAACTGGATTCGTGGACCACCAGTGTCTCGACCCGCGCGCCCCCGGCTCTGTTCTCCTTCACGTTCTAAATTACAAGTAATTCGTTTAATTAATTGTCACGCCAAGGAGATGGACGCATGAAGCCGTGGACCATCACGTTTACGTTGCTTTGTATCTTCGGATTGTGTGCTGAGGGGTTCGCGCAAAATCCAAAACCAGCAGACTTAAGTGCATTAAAGGCTGAGATCGACAGTCTGAAAGCCGACTACGAAAAGCGGATTCAGGCACTCGAAAACCAACTCCAGCAGTTGCAGGGTCAGGCCGGTCAACCTGCAAACCCCGCTGCGGCTGCGGCGCCGCAGCAGGCAGCGCAGACTGCCGAACAGCCGGCTGCACAAGTTCCAGCCGGTGCGCAAGGGGCGGGTGGGCCTGGAGGCGCTCTGCCGGTGTATGGCGGCGCTGCTGCAGAATCGAAGGTGTTTAATCCCGACATCGCAGTCATCGGTGACTTTCTTGGTGCCGCCGGGTCTAACAAGGTTAATCCAAGCGTCCGCGGAGACGTACCACTCGACCCCGCGATGCAGATGCACGAGTCGGAAGTGGCATTTCAAGCCATCGTCGATCCGTATGCCCGCGCGGATTTCTTCCTGTCCTTCGGTCAGGAGGGTGTAAACCTCGAAGAGGGCTATATCACGTTCCCTGCAGTGCCGGGTGGCCTGCTTGTCCGGGTCGGAAAAATGCGCGCGGCGTTCGGGAAGGTCAACACACTGCATAACCATGTGCTTCCGTGGACGGATCGGCCGATTGTTACCAACAATCTGGTCGCTGGTGAGGACGGAATCAATGATGCGGGGATCTCTGTCGCGCGACTGATTCCGAACAAGTGGTTCTTTCTGGAAGGGACCGGCCAGGTTTATCGAGGTGATTCCGACAATGTCTTTGTTTCGTCTAAAAGGGGTGATTTGGCGTACGTAGGGCATCTGCGTGGATATCAGGACATCACCGACAATACGAACATCGATCTCGGTGTATCCTTCGCCCGTGGACACAATGCATCAAATATCGCCGATGTATTGGATGTTGGCAGATTCAAAACCTGGTTGTATGGAACGGATGCCACCGTCCGCTGGCGGCCTCTCCAGCGGTCGATTTACCACTCATTCGTGGGCCGTTCGGAGGTCATCTGGAGCCGCCGCGTTCAATCCAATGGCTTACAGAGATCCCTGGGCTATAACATTTCGGGGGACTATCAGTTTGCCCGAAGATGGTTTGCCGGTCTTCGCTACGACTGGTCGAATCTGGCGAACAATTCATCGCTGAGGGATAGAGGCCAGTCCGCAGTTCTGACGTATTGGCCGAGCGAATTCAGTCAGATCCGGGGGCAATACCGCCGGACTCAATACGCGACCGACCCGAACGCGGTCCTCCCGAACTCGGTCATCCCCGTAGCCAACGAACTGTTGTTTCAAGTTCAATTTGCGATTGGAGCGCACGGTGCGCATCCATTCTAAGTCACTGAGAGGTTCCTTTTATGAAGATCAAAACGCGAAGTGCAAGCGCGATAACGCGCAGCCTAAAGAGTCTAGCCGTACTTGCAGCACTTTTGACGGTGGCGGCTTTCTCGGCTCAAGCGCAGAGCAAACTGAATGTGGTGGCGACCACAGAGGACCTGGCAGCCATTGCACGCGAAGTCGGCGGTGACCACATCACCGTCGATTCAATCGCCAAAGGTTACCAGGATCCCCATTTCGTTGAGGCCAAGCCGAGCTTCATTCTCAAACTGCAGAAAGCCGATATCCTGATTCTTGTCGGCCGCGATCTGGAGATCGGCTGGCTGCCGCCACTGATTCAGCAAAGCCGCAATTCCAAAGTCCAGGTGGGCGCGGACGGCTACCTTGACGCGTCGCTGCAGGCCCGGATTCTCGAGCTTCCGCAGGGACAAGTCACCCGGGCTGAGGGTGACGTTCATCCTCTCGGTAATCCGCATTTCTGGCTCGATCCCGAAAACGGCAAGATTGTTGCCCGGGAAATTGCCGACCGGCTCACTAAATTCAGGCCCAACGATCGTGCATATTTTGAGCAGCGCTTGAACGATTTCACCAACCGGCTGAATGACGCCGATAAGAAGTGGGTTGCTATGATGGCGCCGTACAAAGGTGTCAAAGTCGTCACGTACCACCGGTCATTTCCGAACTTCGCCGACAGATTCGGCCTGGATATCGTCGGCTATGTGGAACCGAAGCCGGGTATTCCGCCGACGCCTCAGCACACGCTCGATCTCATCAATGAGATGAAACGGATGAATGTGAAGATCGTCCTGGTCGAGCCTTATTTCGACCTCAAAACACCGAACGCGATCGGCCGGGATACGGGCGCGGAGGTGCTGGTCATGCCGCCATCGGTTGGCGGAGTGAAAGAAATCACCGATTATTTCAAACTGTTCGACTACGATCTCAACCTGCTGGTGAACGCCATCAAAAAGACCGGCGCAAAGTAAGAGGGCGGAATGGACACATCGACACTCGCATTTCTGGCGGCTCCGTTTGTCGCGAGCTTGATTCTTACAGGCATTCACGCATACCTGGGTGTGCACGTCGTTGAACGAGGAGTGATCTTCGTCGATCTCTCGCTGGCGCAAATCGCGGCGCTTGGAGCAACCATCGCGTTGCTACTGCCCATCAGCGGAGGCGATGCCCACGGTCCGTTGACGTATTGGGTCAGCCTGGCATTCACGTTCCTCGGCGCCTTCATCTTTTCAACGATTCGCAGCCGGCGCGCGCGAATTCCGCAGGAAGCCATCATCGGTATCTGTTATGCCGTCGCTTCCGCCGCGGCCATCCTGGCGATGAGCAAGGCCACGTCGGAGAGCGAGCACTTGAAAGACATGCTCGTCGGGAACATTCTGGCGGTATCGTGGCCGGACGTTTTCAAGACAGCCGTTCTTTATGGCGCAATCGGATTGTTTCACTATATCTTCCGGCATAAATTTCTGGCGATTTCCATGAATCCGAAGCAGGCGGAAGCGGAGGGGATTTCGATAAAGATGTGGGACTTCCTCTTCTATGCTTCTTTCGGGTTTGTGGTCACTTCATCCGTTTCTATCGCCGGCGTGTTGCTGGTGTTTTGTTACTTGATCGTTCCGTCGGTGGCTGCAATGCTCTATGCCGATACCATCGGTCGCCGTCTCGCCATCGGCTGGACCATGGGTACTATCGTTTCTGCGCTGGGCGTTTACCTGTCGCTGAAGCTGGATCTTCCGACTGGCGCCACCATCGTCTGCACATTCGGACTCGCCCTGATCGTCATGGCGGCCGTGCGGCCGTTGATTCAGAAAAAAGTTCCGGCGGATGTCCATCATGTGGATTACGCGGATCACGCTCACCGGGTTTCGCACTAGGCGACGAAGGGATTAGCCACAAAAAGGCTTAGCGCGGCTACGCCGCAACCAAATAAAGAAGAAAAACGCTCCAAGACCCCTCCAGTCCCCCGCAAGGGGGACGATGGGTTTGCGAAGACTCATCTCGGAGGCGTCATGGAGCGTTTTTTACATCGGCACAAGAACCGAATCGCGGGAAGTATATCAGGGTTCGATCGGATGCGATTTACTGGGACCTTGCGATGGATGGCGCACGTGGATGGGATGGGAAAGTTTCTCAATAGTCAGGGAGTATTGCTGAAGCAATTCGGTGGGTATATCGAGAAAGTGTCGGAGGAAATCAAAGAGTATGCCTATCGGATAGCCGAGGCCAAAGGGCGGCCGGTGCAATATTTGGCCTCGTCGGCGGAATCCAAGGAAGACATCGCCATGAAGATCGCCGAGCGCGATCAGATTCATGAAGGATTAATCGGTGTGCTGAGTTGTGTCGAACCATGTCAGTCTTTCGACATCCAGAAGGACAAAAGGCAGAAACAGCTGAAACTGGTCGGACGTTGGCGGAAATGCTTGCACTTGTATTTTTATTGGCTGGATCGGAATTACGGGCTGATGCATCTACGGCTACAAACGTGGGCCCCGTTCACGATTCAGGTGTATATCAATGGGCGAGAGTGGCTGGCTCGACAGATGGACAAGGAAGGTATCGGCTATGAGAAACAGGACAACTGTTTCACCCGTATTGATAACTTAGCCGAAGCGCAACAGTTGTTTGCGAATCTGGATCAACAAGCTTGGGCGGGCTGGTTGGAAAAACTGGCCGCCAGCATTCATCCGTTTTTGCGTGGCAAATCGGCGCTGCATTTTAAGCCCTACTACTGGAGTCTAAGCCAAAGCGAATACGCTACCGACATCCTGTTTCGGGATGCAACCGCTCTGAAAGAGATTTATCCGGCTCTTTTGAAGCATGCCATTCATCATTTTAAGTCGAAAGACGTGTTGCGGTTTTTGGGCCGTCGCATCAACGGTCGTTTTGAAGGCGAAGTTCGCAGTCACATGGGGAGCCGTGTGGAAGGCGTCCGCATCAAGCATTGGGTCGAAGAGAACTCGATCAAAATGTACGACAAAGCCAGTTCGGTACTGAGAATCGAGACCACGATCAATAATACGCGGCGTTATAAGGTCCGTCGCCGCGTGACCCGCCACGGGCAAAAGCAAATGACGTGGGTCAAAATGCGAAAAGGCGTCGTTGATATTCGACGCCGTGTAGAAGTGTGCCAAGGCGCCAATGCGCGCTATTTGGACGCACTGGCGGTCGTCGGAGATGCCACACCCTCTCATCGTGTACTGGATCCTGTCAGTCAACCCGTGATGTCCGGCAAACGACGCTTTCGTGCTTTAAAGCCGATCAGTCTAACGATAGCCAACTGTATCAGCAAATCCTATCGGGTGAAAACCTATAGCAGGGCTTTCGAAATTGCGATTTGCGTCTCGCCCTATTCCCAGACCTGGACTCCGATCCCGACAACCGCCGCCGTGCTTCGGGTCGCATCACTCGTAGCCTGCAACTGCTCCGATCTCATGAGTTGATTTATCGAGTTCCCAAGACCAACTACTACCGAGTCAACAAAAAGGGCCAGACTGTGATGACGACCGCCTTGCAGTTTCGCATCACTGACCTGGCCTTGTTGAATCTCGAAAAATCGTGTTAAAAAAACTAAAACTTACAGCCTTGTTACACAAAAAGCACATAAAGGAATCAAGTGTCTTGAATCCTTATGTGCTTTTTGTGCCTTTTTGTGGCTAATCCCTTCGTCGCCTGTCTCTAGAACTCGAGGCGCATCTGGCCTGCGAGTGACCGGCTACCGGTCTTTGTGGTGATCTGTCCGAACGTTCCGGAGTTAATGTTCAAGTTCGGACTGCCCGGCGTCGGGTGATTGAGGATATCGCGGGCATCGAGGCGGAAGGCCAGGCTGCGCGATTCCCCGATCCGGACCTTCTTTTGAAGGTTGGCATCGAAATTCCAGGTGCCGGGTCCGTAAAGCGGGTTCAAGCCGAGTGTGCCGAGCTGCCCGGGCGCGGCATTTTGCAGGATGATGTTCTTGCCGGCAGCGTCGGTCGAGACCGCTCTGTTCGTACAGAATTGCGTAAGACCTGATGCGACCTGGGCACAAGCCGGATCCTGCACTGAAAAGAGTGGTTGCGAGAAGAAATTTCCAAACGGGTTACCCCAGACAACCTTTCCCTTTCGCGGGAAGTCGCCGACGATATCCGGCGTTCCTGTTCGATTGATCGTCGTAGTGGCGACGACGTTCAACGGCGCTCCCGTCGAGAAGTCGAAGATTGTGCCAAGCTGCCATCCTTCGATGACGCGGGCGAAGACGCCGCCGCTCTTTCCACCCAGGAATCTGCCTGGCCCAAAGGGCAGTTCGAATGTGGCGTAGCCGCGGAAGTTATGCGTCCGCTGGAAGCTTCCGACGGTGTAATCGGCGTGCCTGTTCATGAAATCCCGATAGACTTCAGTCGTGCCGCCGCCATCCGCCGTCGGTGGCGCCACTCCGGTAGCGCGGCTCCACGTCCAGGTTGCCTGATAGGTTATTCCGTGTTTCGGCCGCATGGTGAGCTGCGTTTCCATGGAATGATAGGTCGAGTTGTCAGAGTTGTTCCGCATCTCCATGGTCGAGAATTGCGGATTAGCCGTAATGAAGTTTTCCGGGAACAACCCACTGGAGCGCAGTGTCCCGCCCGCAATCGTCTGGCCCGCAGGAACAGTGACGCCGATATTGGCAGTATTCAGCGTGTTCGCTACATTCCGGAAATTGCCGTTGGCGATATCCGCCCGGAATGACGAGTGCCGGCGCAGGGCTTCGGAGCCCGTGACGTCGCGACCAACCACGCCGATGCCCGTTCCGAAGTTCAAGCCATTCAGCATCTGGTCAAACATCGGTGCGTTTCCGCCGGCTCGCGTGATGGTCAACGCCTGGAGCAAACCGTTGTATTGAAAGTCCGGTTCGTTGTAGTTGATCGATGAATGGAGCTTCACGCCTCGGGTGCCGACGTATTTCACGTCGAGTATCATGTTGGACGGCAGCGAGCGGGTTACGCCGAGCGTGAAAGTTTGAACATAAGGCGAAACATAGTCCGGAGCAAAAAACGACACTGCAGTCGAACGATCCGTGGGAAGGGCAGTCACGACATCAGGAATGCTCGACGGATATGCCAGCGGGAAGGCGAGGCCCGTCAAGTCGCGGTACGCTGAACCGCCCGAATCCGTGGCGCTGTATTCGATACCCGGCAGGCGTCCCGCATCATTATCGATCCATGAAAGGCTATTTCCCGGCAGCAAGTAGGAGATCTGATAGCCCCCGCGGATCGTCGTCTTATCCCTTCCGGCAAAACCTGGCGACCACGCAAAACCGATGGCCGGCGCAAAATTGTTTCTGTCGCTTGGCCAGATTCCCAGATTGGGGTATTTGGAATCCGTGCCGATCAGAACCATCTGGGTGGGACTCGCTTTCGTCTGGCCCCCGTTGTGGAACGCTTCATTGAATGAGCGGCCCGATATGCCGAAGTAGCCGGCATTGCCGTCGATGGGGCCGCGCGACCAGAAATGGCCGGTTGCGCTTCTGAAGTCTGGAACGCGGAAGAGATCCCAGCGTATTCCGAGATTCACAGTAAAATTCGGCCGGACCTTCCAATCGTCCTTCAAGAACCAGTTAAATTCGTTCTGGTGGTTCTCGCGGATTTTTCCTCTCGTTCCCTCCGGCTGGCCTGGATGGTGATACGAGGTCTTGTAGTCGAGGAACTGCGTGTCGGTGGGTTCCCAGGTCTCAAACCGCTGCGACACAGCCGCGACCGATCCGGAGAGGAAAGCCAACATGTTTTGTGCGAGGCTGATGTTGTTCGTGAGCATCCCCGGAACCTTATCGACACCGGTGACGGCGACATTACCCACGGCGCCAGTGGTTGAACAACCAACCTGTCCACAGACCGTCGGGATGAGGCCCAGCGTCGGAGTGGTTACGGGCGTCGGCTGATATCCGGCAGTGTAAGCATAGCGGAACTCAATGCCGCCTTTGATCGCGTGCGCTCCGTGCGTCCAGCTCAGCGTATCGGAGTACGTCGTGAGCGGGCTGGTATTCCCGAAGTCGCCACTGGATCCGACCACATGATTCGGGAACATCGCCGGCCGGATGTAGACAGGATATCCATTGATCACCGGCAGGAAGCTGAGAGCTTTGTCCTTCACTCCCGGCGTCTCGATTGCGGCCGTCCACTGCAAGCTGGTCGAGCGGTAGGCATAACGGGCCTCGTTCAGAAGATTCGGCGAGAGCGTTGATGTGAAATTCAACGTACGCACTGTGGGGTCTTCGCGGATCTCTCCGGGATATCCAGTCGGCCAGGGCGCCGTATCGTTGTTGTCGCTATAGTGGCTTTCGCGAACCCACGTCCCGCTCAATCGGTGTTTCTGGCTGAAGTTGTGATCGATCTTGATATTGATCTGTCGCCGATTGTAAGCATCGATGACTTCGCCGGTTCCGCCAGGAGAAACTCCCGTGGTGCGCCTTACCCATCGAATTACAGCGGTATTCAGCCCATCGACGTTAACGCCGCCGATCGAACTCGCGCCGTCGTAGGCGTTGGGCAACGGCATGGCCTGAACGATTTTAGCGATGTTGCCGGTCGAATCGAAAGCTTTGCGGAACGGATCTCCGGGATTGAGTGCGTCGCCAAAAACGTTGAAGCTCTGCAGTGGGCCCGTGGCGCCGACTTGCGCCGGGCTCAGCGGGTTTCCGAGCTTGTCGACAACCGGAACGGTTCGCGTCGCACCTGTACCGTTTGCAATAACGTCGGCGTTACCGTTGTTCACTCCAGGAAAGAATCTGAAGATACCTTGCCGCGCGGTTGGCGTCAGCACGACCGAGTCGGTGCTTTGCTTCTGAAGCTGGTCTTGCCGATCGTAAAGAGCGAAAAAGAACGTCTTGTTTTTGAAGATAGGGCCGCCCAGGCTCGCGGTCGATTGTTGCCGGTTGTACCAGATCGGGTTCGTCCCCAGTCTGTTGTCGTTCCACGCCGCGGCGTTCAGTTTGGAGTTGCGGACGTTCCAGGTTGCTGCACCCCGGAACTTGTTGGTTCCGCTCCTTGCGCGCATCTGAATTTGCGCGGCGCCACGGCCCTCGACGTCAACAGGGGCAACTACGACTCGCATTTCATCCACGAGGTCGGGGTTGACGAAGAAGGTGGGCTTCAGCCCCTGGGTGTGCCGGCCGGTATTCATTGTGACGCCATCGAGCGAGATGCCCACATTCGCGGAAGCATTGGCTGAAACTCCGCCAAATGTCGTGCTTGCGGTGCCGTTTCCAATGACGCCCGGCATCGTGCTCGTTACCAGGTCCATGACATTGCGGCCCACCAATGGCAGATCAACAACCTGGTTCGCCGGAAGAACCGTGCCGACCGAAGCCGTAGCCGCCGTCAGTAGTGCATCCGCCGCTGCCGTTACTTCTACGGCCTGCGCCACCGTTCCAACCTGTAAGGTAAAGTTCTGCCGGATCTGTTGAGAGGTGCCCAGCGCCAGACGAAAGCTTTGAGTTGAAAAACCCGTCAAGACGGCGGTCGCTTCATAAGATCCTGGCTGAAGACTCGGAAAGCGGTAGGTTCCTGTTTCATTCGTAATTGCGGTCGAAGCAACTCCAGTGGCGGTGTTTTTCGCCGTCACTTCGACCCCCGGGATCAAGGCTCCCGTCGGGTCCGCTACAGTTCCGCTCAAGGTTGCATTGATTCCTTCTTGCGCGAAACCGGCAGTAGCCAAAAGCAGACAAACAATCAGCCCGATGATGCAGAGTCCTCGCATGGATTTCCCCCCAAGTAGTTTTGTTCGCCAATGTAACTCGGTAAATTTTGCGTAAGTTTTATACTGCGCGCCGGGGAAGTCAACGGATATTTGGCAGTGAATCCACCTGCTAAATCTCCTATGTTCAACCGGCTTACGGTTGACGAAATTTGCAGGGAGACATCAATTCTGTGTGACTCGCATTTATAATGGGGCTGTATGATACGGCCGATTGTGCTCTGGGGTTCCGAGGTGCTGGAAAAACCATCGGACCCTGTTACCAACATCAGCGGCGACGATCTCAAGCTCGTGCAGGACATGATCGAAACCATGTACAAGGCACCCGGTGTTGGTCTTGCCGCGCCCCAGATCGGCGTTGCCAAACGCATCATGGTGACGGATACCTCTTCCGGTGAGAAGAAGGATCATCTGTTCACAATCGTCAATCCTCAGATTGTCCAGACCGAAGGCGAGCAATACGAAGAAGAAGGCTGCCTGAGCATTCCTGGATTCTCCGCAATCTTGGTACGTCCGAAAAAAGTTGTGCTGAGCGGAGTGGATCTCAATGGAAAAGAGGTTGTCATCGAGGGTGCCGACCTGCTTGCTCGAGCCTTCTGTCACGAAATGGATCACCTCGACGGTAAATTCTTCCTCGACCATCTGAGCTTCATCAAGCGCGACATGATTAAAAGGCGGATCAAAAAATTGATGCGCCAGGGCAAGTGGGAATAAACCTCGTCTTCATGGGCACCGCAACGTTCGCGGTTCCATCCCTTCGCCAGTTGTTCGAAAAGGGCTACAGGATTAACGGCGTAATCACCCAACCCGATAAGCCGGGTGGGCGTGGCCAGGCGCTGCAATCATCGCCTGTCAAAAAGCTTGCCTGTGAGCTCAAACTGCCAGTCCATCAACCGGCGTCGTTGAAGACCGATGAAACGAGGCAGCTCCTTTCGGCTCTTGCGCCCGATCTCGTCGTTGTCGTGGCGTACGGAAAGATCCTTCCGCGATGGCTTCTGCAGTTTCCCGGATACGGCTGCATCAATCTGCACGGATCACTTCTTCCCAGGTATCGCGGGGCGGCCCCGGTGCATTGGGCTGTGGCAAACGGAGATTCGAAAACCGGAGTTTGCACGATGCTGCTGGACGAAGGTCTGGATACCGGTCCCGTGTATCTCTGCGATCAGACCGAAATCGGGCCCGAGGAAACCGCCAACCAGCTCTACGATCGGCTCGCATTAGTGGGCGCCCCGGTGTTGGTTAGAACAGTTGCCGGCGTCCTGGACGGCACTTTAGAGGCGAAACCCCAGGACCCGGAAAAGGCGAGTTACGCGCCCATACTGAAGAAGGAAGACGGATTCCTTGATTGGCAGATGCCCGCCGGGCATATTCAGGACCGTGTCAGGGCGTTTAATCCGTGGCCGGGAACCGTAACGAAGTTTCGCGGAAGTGTCTGCAAAGTACTGAAAGCGAAAGCAGGAATGCGGGTACTCTCCCATCCGCCCCCAGGGACTATTCAGCCAGCGAGAGGGGCATTGAATGTAGTGTGCGGTGACGGCGCAATTCTTGAAATCCTGACCATTCAGCCGGAAAACCGCAAGGCGGTCTCGGGCACGGACTTTGCGAACGGTGCACGCATCCAAGCCGGTGAAAAATTTGAACCTATGATGGATAATTAGCGATATGGATGAACCTCAGATTGAAACCGTAGAAGTGCGCGAGCCAAAGCCGCAGAACCAATTTTCGCGGTGGTCGGGCATGATCTTCATGGTCGCAATCTTGACCGTTGCAGGCCTGGTGAGCGCGCTGACGGCGATGCGGTTTGCCATCCGCGGCAAGGAAGTCGAAGTTCCGAAGCTCGTGGGCAAAACGAAAGAAGAAGCCGAACAGATTCTACGAAATGGCGGTTTGAAACTAAAGGTTACGAGTTCCCGGTTCAGCTCTTCGGTGGGGGAGGGGAAAGTGATGGAGCAGATTCCCCCCAGCGGCACCCGGCTGAAAGCAGAGCGGACCGTCAAAGTGCTCGTGTCTCTGGGCGAACAACGGTTTGCCGTTCCGAATCTCGTAGGTACAAGTCTTCGCGCTGCACAGCTCACCCTGGCGCAACGCCGGTTCATGCTTGGAAACACGGTATACACGCACACTCCAGATGGAGAACCATCAACAGTGGTTTATCAATCTCCCAAACCCGGGACGCAGGAGGGAGCAGATCCTTCGGTCAATATCGTGATCTCGCTCGGCCCCCCGGCCCAGTATTTCATCATGCCGGACTTGATCGGAAAGCCGGCCGAGCTGGTCTCTGCCCGCGTCCGAACCGAAGGTTTTCATCTCGGCAAGGTGAATTACCGCAAATATCCCGGCGTCGAACCCGGTGTCGTGATCTTTCAGAAGCCTCAGGCCGGTTACCGCCTGACGAAGCCTGACGTGATCTTTCTGGACGTGAGCCAGTGAGCATTCGCATTGCGCCCTCGATCCTCTCGGCGAACTTTGCAGCCCTTGGGGAAGACATAAGGAAGGTGGAAGAGGCCGGCGCTCATCTTCTGCACGTTGACGTGATGGATGGACACTTTGTGCCCAACATCACAATCGGTCCGCCGGTCGTCCGGGCGATCCGAAAGGTAACCAAGCTTCCTCTGGACGTCCATCTGATGATCTCTGATCCCGACAAGTACATCCCTGATTTTGTCGATGCGGGCGCGTCTATATTGACCGTTCATGCCGAAGCGACGGTGCACCTGGACCGGACCCTGAATTTAATTCGCTCACGAAACGTTTTTGCCGGAGTCTCAATTGTTCCATCAACTCCCCTGTCGGCTGTCGAACATGTGCTCGGTGTGGCCGATATGCTGTTGATCATGACCGTCAATCCCGGTTTTGGAGGGCAGAAGTTCATTCCCTACACAGCCGAAAAGGTCAAGCGTGCCAGGAAGTTGATCGAGGAGCGGAATTATGGTTGCGCGATTGAAGTCGATGGCGGAATCGATGCTGCCACCATTCCGGAAGTCGTCAAGGCCGGGGCACAGGTCCTGGTCTCCGGATCGGCCATCTTTCAATCGGCTGATCCTGCTGGAAAAGTCAGGGAACTCCTGGAAATAGCGGCGTCAGTCGGGTATGATCGACAGTACGTCTGAGCCGTCGCAAGCCGGCGTTTCTGCAATAAATCGAGGTCGAATGAGGAAGTTTTTATCGTTTCTCCCATTATGTTTGCTTTTGCTGAGTTGCGGCAAAAGAGCCGAAACCAAGGCACCTACCAGCAATTTAGACGAGCCCGACCGGGTTCTCTTTGAACGCGCGATGAAGGATCTCGAGAAAGCGAGATACACCGTTGCACGATTAGACCTGCAAACCTTAATCAGTACGTATCCCGACAGTGAATTCCTCGCGCAGGCGAAATACGCCATGGCCGAGTCGTTTTATCGTGAAGCGACGTCGACGGCACTGACGCAGGCAGAAAACAACTTCAAGGATTACATTACGTTTTTCCCGGGGACCGAACTTGCTGATGACGCCCAGATGAAGATCGCAATGACTCACATCAAGCGGCTGGAAAAGCCGGATCGCGATACGACTCAGGCGCAACTTGCCGAGATCGAGTTCAAATCGTTTATCGAAACTTATCCGGATAGTCCTCTGATGGATGAGGCGAAGCAGAAACTTCGTCAGGTCCAGGAAGTCCTGGCGGATGGTGTCGCCGGCGTCGGCAACTTTTATTTTATTTCGCACAAGGATTATCCTGCCGCAGTGAGCCGCTACCGCGAGGTGGCGACGAAGTATCCGGATTACTCCAGAATGCCTCAGACCTTGTTCGGCCTGGCCGACGGGTTGCAGCATGTCGGTAACGACAAGGAGGCAGCGATCTATTATTCGCGGATTGTGAGCGACCATCCGCTTTCGGATCGTGTAGCCCTGGCGAAACAACGGCTTATCGCTATGAACGAGCCCATCCCGCAACCGAATCCGGTGGCTTTGGCCCGCGCACAACAACAAAACAGAGTCGAGCCAAGCGGTGTTCTGGGCAAGCTGCTTGTAGGGCTCAAGCCGCGTCCATCGGTTTCGACGGATACGGCGGCAGCGTCGACTGCAACGGCTGAAGAAGCGACGGCTGACACCACCGGTCCCGTCCGCGGAGGAACAGGCAGCAATGCGAATACGCGGCCCGGTACAGCAAATGACAACACGACGTTTACTATTGATCCGAAGATAGTTGATAAGCCGTCGGCGCCGGCAAAAAAGTCCCCTTAGCCGGTGCGCAAGCTGGAACTTCAAGGGGCGGACTCAGTTCCGCCCTTTTTTAGTGATTAAGCACAGAATGCGACAAACGATTCTTCTAGCGGATGACAGTCCCACGATTCGACGTCTCGTGATACATACGTTCGCGGATGCCGATTTCAAGATTGTCGAGGTCAGCAACGGAGATGCGGCCATCAAAGCTTTGGAGGAAGTTAAGCCAAACCTTGTGATGACTGACATCTATATGCCGGGCAAGAACGGTTACGAAGTCTGCGCCTACGTTCGACATCACTCGTCTCTGAATGCGACACCTGTGATTCTTCTGGTGGGGGCATTCGACGCCTTTGATGAAGAACGGGCAAAACGTTCGGGAGCAACAGCCAACATCACAAAACCTTTTGAGCCCGGTGCACTGATCGACCTGGTCAAGTCCGTTCTGATGGGCGCAAGCGAAACGAACCCGCCCGAGCCCGAGCCATTGCCGGTCGCTGTAGCTGTAGCCGAACCGCAGCATGCGCCATCCGAGCCCGCAGCGGCAGCGGTTGTTTCGTCTGCAGTATCCGATCCCATTGCTCCAGAAGAAGATCTTCTGGGGTTGAGCTCCATCTTTAAGGAACAACCGGTCGTGCAACCGGTTGCCGCGATGTCTGAGGAGGATATGGACCGCATTGCCGACCGCGTCATTCAAAAGCTTTCGACGCAGGTTATTGAGAGCGTCGCCTGGGATATTGTGCCGGACATTACGCAAAAGATTCTCCGTGAGGAACTGAAACGAATCGATGAAAGCTGAACTCCCGAAGACTTATAACGCGCAGGAAATCGAGAGCCGCTGGTATCAATGGTGGGAATCAAAGGGATTCTTCCGCGCCGATGCTGCTTCGCAAAAGCCGCCGTTCGTCATGATGATGCCTCCACCCAACGTGACGGGCTCGTTGCACATGGGGCATATGCTGAACCACACGGTGCATGACGTAATTGCGCGCCGCAAACGGATGCAGGGGTTCAATACGCTGTGGCTCCCCGGAATGGATCACGCCGGCATTGCCACCCAAAACGTCGTCGAAAGGGAACTCCGGAAAGAGGGCCTGAGCCGCCACGATCTGGGACGCGAGGAGTTCGTTCGCCGCGTCTGGCAATGGAAGGCACAATACGGCGGCATCATCCTGAAACAGATTCGCCGGATCGGGTCTTCATGCGATTGGTCACGTGAGCGGTTCACGCTGGATGAGGGATTGTCACGCGCAGTCCGCGAAGTCTTTGTCCGCTTGTATGAAGAGGGGCTGATCTATCGGGGCAAGCGCCTGATCAATTGGTGTCCGCGATGTCATACGGCTTTGTCCGATCTCGAGACGATATACGAACCCGTTGATTCTAAGCTCTACTACATCAAATATCCGATCAAAGGGACGGCGGAAGGCTTCGTCGAAGTCGCCACTACGCGGCCGGAGACGATGCTGGGCGATACGGCCGTAGCCGTCAATCCGAAAGACGAACGATATAAGAAATACCAGGGCCAATCCGTCATCCTTCCGTTGATGGGTCGCGAAATTCCATTCATCGAAGATGCGTTGGTCGACCTCGAATTCGGTACGGGGGTCGTCAAGGTTACACCTGCTCATGATCCCGCTGACTTTGAGATGGGCCAGCGGCATGGGCTCGAGCAGATCAGCATCATCGACGAGGACGCGAAGATCACCGCGGCCGGCGGCCCTTACCAGGGGGTCGATCGAGCAGAGGCCCGGAAGCGCGTACTGGAAGACCTTGACGCTCAGGGCCTGCTGGTGCGCACCGAGTCGCTGAAGAATAACGTCGGACATTGCCAGCGCTGCCACACCGTCGTCGAACCGCTGCTGTCGACGCAGTGGTTTGTTCAGATCAAGCCGCTCGCGGAGCCTGCGATTGCGGCTGTTGAACAAGGCCGGACGGAATTCTTTCCGGCAAATTGGTCGAATACCTATTTCCAGTGGATGAGGAACATCCGCGACTGGTGCATTTCCCGCCAGTTGTGGTGGGGACACCGCATCCCTGCCTGGTATTGTGACGACTGCGGCGAAATGATCGTTTCGCGGACCGATGTCAGCCACTGCCCGAAATGCTCCTCGGCAAAAATCCGCCAGGATCAGGATGTCCTCGATACGTGGTTCAGTTCGGGACTCTGGCCATTCTCAACCCTCGGCTGGCCGGATCAAACAGACGATCTGAAAGCGTTCTATCCGACAACTCTGCTTGTTACGGCATACGACATCATCTTCTTCTGGGTCGCCCGCATGATGATGTTCGGCCTGAAGTTCATGAACGATGTTCCCTTCAGGGCCGTGTACATCACCGGCATCGTTCGCGATGCCGAACGGCAGAAGATGTCGAAATCAAAAGGAAACGTTGTCGACCCGCTCGAGATCTGTGACCGGTATGGAACCGACGCGGTCCGCTTTGCTCTGGCAAGGATGGGGGCGCCTGGAACCGACATCGCGGTTTCCGACGAGTTGCTCGAGAGCTACCGCGCGTTCTCCACAAAAATCTGGAATGCGGCTCGCTTCATCTTCCGGCACATCGACGAGTCCGATCGATTGCCATCACTGTCGGAATTGCAGCAATCGGATCTATCGCTGGCCGACCGCTGGATTTTGTCGCGGCTGGCGCGCGCAACGGCCGAAGTGAATCGCTCGGTGGAGCTTTATAACCTGCATGAAGGCGCGCGCCATGTCTACGCGTTCTTCTGGCATGAGTTCTGCGACTGGTATCTGGAGATGATCAAGCTGCATCCCGAGCGGTCGAAGTCCACGTTGCTTTATGTGTTCGAAAGCGCCCTGCGTTTGCTCCATCCTTTCATGCCATTTATCACGGAAGAGCTCTGGCAAAACATTCCGCATAAGGGCGAATCGATCGTGATTGCGCCGTATCCGGAGTTCGATCCGGCCATGTTCCCGGAGTCCCTCGAAATATCAATGGCCCTGGTTCAGGACATCATTGTCAAAGTGCGCAACATTCGCTCGGAAATGAACGTCGATGCGAAGCAGACCGTACCGGTTCGGATTGCCACTTCGGATCCAGATTTGACGCAACTTCTGGCGGACGCTCGAGACTACATCTTCAGGTTGGCTCAGGTCAGTCAGCTCGAAGTTGTTTCCCGGTTGAGTGACGACAAGCTGGCGGCCCGCGCGGTGGCGGGCAGTCTGGCGCTCGAAGTTCCGCTTGCCGGTCTGATCGACGTTGAAGTAGAGCGCACGCGCCTGAAGCGCGAACTGGAAAAGGCACAGCGGGAAATTGACAATCTCCAGCGCAAGTTATCGCAATCCAGCTTTGTCGAGCGCGCGCCTAAAGAAGTGGTGGAAGAAAACCGCCGCCGGTTGACGGATTACCAGGACCAGGCCGCAAAGTTGGCTGAAGGTCTGAACCGGCTGGGCTGACGCAGATGAATCGGGACCATGCAGTTTTTCTGTAAGGGCGGTCTGTGACCGCCCCTACAGGGAACCGCCGGTACCAGTCTCGCTTGGAAATCTCGATGACATCTATAGATCTGCAGCTGATTGAGGCGGCCCTGCTGGCGGCTCTTCGTGAGGACGTCGGGTCGGGTGATATCACGTCCCGTGCGGTCATACCACCGGACTCGCGGGCACGGGCGCGGTATACGACCAAACAGGGGTTGGTTGTTTCCGGAATTCCAGTCATTGAACAGATCGTGCGGCTTGTCGATCCGTCTCTCGAGTTCAAGGCCCTTGTACCTGAAGGGGCATCCGTCGGCACCGGTACGGCCGTTGCCGAAATGCGAGGTTCAGCCCGCTCGATCCTCACGGCAGAGCGGACATCGCTTAATCTCCTGCAGCGCATGTGCGGTATTGCGACCGTCACGCGACGGTACGTCGACCGGATCCAGGGTACGCTCGCCCGGATTGTCGACACACGGAAAACCGTACCGGGCCTTCGAATCCTCGATAAATATGCAGTGACCTGCGGCGGCGGAATGAATCATCGTATGGGACTGTTCGATGGTGTTCTGATCAAGAATAACCATCTCGCCTTCCATGCATCTGTAGAAAAGGCTGTTCAGGCAGCTCGGGCTCATCTCGGTCATCTCGTCAAGATCGAGGTGGAGGTCCGGAATCTGGATGAGCTGAACACCGCAATAAACAGCGGCGCGGATGTCATTCTTCTAGACAATTTCACTCCCGAAACGACCAGTCAGGCGGTGAAACTTGTAGCCGGTCGTGTTCCGCTTGAATCTTCGGGCGGTATCGAACTCGAAACAGTCCGCAGCTTCGCGGAAGCCGGTGTCGATTACATTTCAATTGGCGCTCTCACGCATTCTGTCGCTGCGGTCGATATTCACCTCCGCGTAACGCCTGAATAATCCATGGACCGAAAGCTCGACGAGCTCCTCTTTGCCCTCATGCAGAACATGATGCTTACCGTTTCGGGCGAAAAGTTGGCCAGGGATCTAGGCGTTTCCCATTCCACGCTTGTGCGCTGGATCGACAAGCTACGAGCCGCCGGTATCGAAATACGTGGTGAATTGTTCACGGGCTACAGACTGGTTCGCCTGCCAGACGTTCTCCTGCCGCAGCTGATCCGGCCGCGTCTCCGGACGAGGATTCTGGGAAGAAATCTGTACCACTTCTATGGCGTCGATTCGACGAATTTGTTCTCTGGCCGGTTGATCGCTCACGGCCGGAAAGTCTCGGATGGGACGGTCGTCATCGCGGAGTCCCAAACCGCAGGGCGAGGCCGCCTCGGACGGAGCTGGCATTCCGAGCGCGAAGCCGGGATTTATTTTTCCATGGTGCTTTTTCCTAAGGCGCCGCCGAGTCTGGCTCCCTTATTCACGTTAGCTACCGCGGTCGCGATGCATAACGCAGTGGAACGGTATTCAGGCCTGGACATCGATATCAAGTGGCCTAATGATCTTCTGGTCGGCGGTAAAAAATTCTGCGGCATCCTGTCCGAGATACAGGCGGAAGTCGATCTGGTAAAAACGATGATCATCGGCGTCGGACTCAATGCAAATCACGAGCGTCTTCCAGAAGATATAGCAGGCCGCGCAACGTCCCTGCGAATTGCGTCCGGCCGCATTCAATCCCGGAGCGAGATCTTGTTGGAATTTCTCGAGGAGTTCGAAAGCATCTACCTGGACTTCGAGCGCAAAGGACCGCGCGGCATTATCGACCAATGGACGCGCTTTTCCAGCTTTGCAAATGGCCGAAAGATCGAGATTCACGATGGCGTCCGGAAAATTTCCGGTGTCACCTGTGGGTTGAATCCTCTCGGCGCCTTGAAGATCGAGCAGAAAGGCGGCCGAATCGACGAGGTTTACAGCGGGGATGTCGTGGCATGGGAATAACGTGCGGCTGATGAGCGGGTAACGGCGCTGCGCGGGGAGTGAAAAGCGATTATGCTTTTAGCAATTGATCTCGGTAACACGAACACGGTGTTTGGTGTTTACGACGCGAATGACAAGATGCTCATGCATTGGCGGTTGTCGACCCAGAAAGAACGAACGGTGGATGAATACGGAATTCTCCTCCGTAACCTTTTTGCCCATGAGAAAATCGACGCCACAAAAATCCGACGCGTGATCATCGCCTCGGTCGTCCCTCCGCTGGATCCGGTGCTTCACGAAATGGTGACCGCCTATTTCTCGGCCAAGCCTGTGTTTGTCACGTATGAGAATGCTGGTATTCCCGTCCTCTACGATGATCCGCGGGAGGTCGGCGCCGATCGTATCGTAAATGCGGTCGCTACGGTCCACCGGTATGGCAAGCCCGCCATTGTGGTCGATTTCGGGACGGCGACAACATTTGATGCGATCACGTCTGAGGGTGCGTACCGTGGTGGCGTCATTGCGCCGGGGATCGTCATTTCCGCGGAAGCTCTCTACGAACACGCCGCAAGGCTGCCCCGTATTGAAATTCAGAAGCCGGCGAATGTCATCGGGAGTTCGACCATCGGGAGCATGCAGAGCGGTTTGTATTATGGTTACGTTGATCTTGTTGACGGAATCATCGCCCGGATGAAGAAAGAGCTTGGTGCAAGTACACGCGTCATCGGCACTGGCGGTCAGGCGCCGTTCATCAGTCAGGAAACCAAATCTATTGAGATCGTGGACCCGAATCTGACTCTGGACGGACTTCAACTCGTCGCGACCCGCCTCGCACGCCGGTAGTCCGGATTTCTCAAGCCGAGGCGGGGGTTCGGATAAGCCACGGATTGAACGGATTTAACGGATGGGCGCATTTAACAGTCTGTGAATGCGTTCATCCGATCAATCCGTGGCTTATCAGCTGAGGATTTTCTCTCAACCCACTGGCCCTTTCCTACCGGATCATGGAGGAATTCCGCTACCACCTGGTCCGAGCGTCCATTGTTTGAATGAAGTTACACGCTCGGTTTTCTACCGGCCCTTGGCGTGCAGATTCTTTGGGGCGGAGCCGGTAAAAACCCATGGCTGATGATTGGGAGTTGCACCTGTCGCTGGAGCTGCTGAAGGAGTTGGCGTACGGAACCCCAAATTTGGATGCAGTGCAACGGCACCACTTTCAAAACTGCGAAGAATGCCGGGACTCATGGTGGGTCTTTAAAAATGATGCGGATGTGATGCAAAGGGCGAGAGACCTTGCGCGAAAAACCCGGCAGACCATCGACCGGCTTGGCACCAACACCAAACGTCGATAGCAAGCCGATCAGGCAAAAAAGTAGGGGACGAGAGCACCTGCTGAATATCGAGGTCTCCTGTTTGCCGGGACCTTCTTCTTTGTAGCGTTTCCACTCGAGACATGCGGCCAGGAACAGCCACGGCTGGTCGGCCTCCGTCCAACGATGAATGCGCGGCGAAGCCTCAAGCAGAGGATTGGCCGCGAAGTCCAGAATCTGGCCGGATTGGGGATTCACGTTTTATTATCGCGCTGGGATCTTCCTAGAATGCCACGCGTTATCTGTCAGTTACGTGGATTTCCAGAGCATTTGTCTTCGATTCATGGAACGGTAGATTATTACTTCGGACAAAACTTCGGTACAAAAACGCCGACATTGCGGGACTGCCGGGAATCGCGAGGATCTTGACCTTTCGTCATTTAGCTACGCATTGCCGATGTTGTTGTCATCGCCGACCGAAGGAAGCGCCATCGATCGCAGGCGTTTTGCGAACCGCGGGTCAGTTCGCAGGCTGTCCCAATCCGGTGCGACCGCCAGGTGAACAAGTGCTGGGTCGCGGTATGCGATGGCCTGATCAAGGCAGGCGAACGCTTCATCGAGCCGGTCTGCTGCCCCATAAAGAACGGCGCGAAAGAATGCCATCTTCAGCAAGACGTCGAAGTCCATTTGCGGGTTCGTTATCTGATCCACCCAGAATCGGCTCACCCCTGAGAGGCCGGCCGTCGCGTATATCTGCTGCATGTCCTCGGTGACCTGCTTCAACACCGCCACTCTCTCTTCGGGAAAGCCCCACGCGATGGCCTGGCTGGCGGTCCAGGCCGCGAATCTATCGACGTCCCCGATCTTCCAATAGACCTTCATAATGAATTGGCTCGCCAGCACATGCTTCGGGTCGATCTCAAGAGCTCGCCGAGCCCAGACTTGCGTCTCGTCGTACTTCCGCTGATGCCAATACGAGATGGCGATCTGCACCAGAACG
Source organism: uncultured Acidobacteriota bacterium (assembly GCA_963738025.1). GTDB lineage: Bacteria > Acidobacteriota > Terriglobia > 20CM-2-55-15 > 20CM-2-55-15 > 20CM-2-55-15. The sequence goes on from CAVTWA010000051.1 coordinate 274,407, forward strand.
CCGGGCGACCGCGGATCGCGTGCGAGCGCCTGCTGCTTGTATCGCAGCCCATCGTCAAGCCGTCCGAGCGCTTCCTGTAGCGACCCATACTGCAGGAGCGCCTCGGTGTGATCCGGATTGATCTCGAGCGCACGGCACAGGCTGCGTTCCGCCGCTGTCCAGTCCCACTCGCCCAGAAAGAGGACGGTGCCAAGGGCAACTTGCGCGTCCGCCGAAGCGCTGTCCATCGCCAGGGCGCGCAAGGCGGATGCTTTCGCCTCTGTAAACGCTTCCTGGTAAGGTACCGCGCGAAATATTGCCTGCAGGCACCGTGCGCGCGCCAGTCCGGCGTGCGCCGGTGCATAGGTCGGACCGATCTCGATCGCGGAACGAAAGGCGTCCACGGCGGCCGGCAATTCGAAGAACGAGCCTGACAGCAGGTGAGAGCGGCCGCGGCCGACAAGCTCGTAGAGTTCGACGGGACGCGCCACCGCGCTCGGTGCGAATGGCTTCTCGCCGCCCGAATCAAACCGGACTGCAGCGATGAAGCGATACCCTGACCGCACGACGGTTTCGATGTAGGCCGGAGGCCGCGTGTCGTCGCCGAGCGCCTTGCGCAGTGCTGCCACGTGAACATTGAGAATGCCTTCTTCGACAAACGACTCGGGCCAGATCTGCGCCAGCAATTCGTCTTTCGTGACCAACCGCCCCGACTGCCGCACCAACACAACCAGCACATCGTAAGCCTTCGGTGACAAGCGAACGGTTTCGCTGCGGCGCAGCAGCCGCCGCTCTCCGACGTCCAGCGTAAACTCGTCGAAATGAAATACTTCCGGGATAGCCATTAAATTTTCGGCCAATCTTAACAAATCCTTCGGGACAGGTCACGGAACGGCTGCTACTGTGCGCACATTGAGGCGGATGCACGAAGGAGATACCATGGCTGATATCAATGATGTGCTTGCGGCTAATCGCGCCGCCATCATCGAGCGTGTCGCGGCCGCGGAGAGATCAGCGGCGACTTGGACTACGCCGCGCGCGCTGGGGAAATGGTCGCCTGGTCAGGTCGTGGAGCATGTGGCGGGTGGCTTGGAAGAAGGGGCGATCATCCTTTCCGGGGCTCCGTCGAAGGTTCGGAAAACCCCCTTTTTCCTGCGCCCGCTGGTCAGACTGTACATCAAGCGCATCTTGAAGAAGGGCGTATTTCCGAACGGGTTTAAGGCCGACAAGTCGCTTGACCCTGCTACCGGACCGGCCACGCCCGCTCAGGCGCGCGTCCGCCTGGACGGGGCGCACGCCAGGTTTGACGAGAAATGCCGTAGACGGGTCGCCAGCGGCCAAAACGTCGTGGCCCATTACGCTATGGTGTGAATTCAGGTGTGCGCCCCGCTTTTTCGAACATTCTCGAGGGCGCGCCAGTGCAGGTTTTCCGAGGTCATGCTCGGGCTGGCGCATATCATAATGAAAGGAGTACAGCATGTCTCAGATAGGTGAACCACTAAGAATCATCGAAGTTGAGCCACTGGAAGAACCGGTACCAGAGAGAGAAGTGCCGTTCGAGCATCCAGCCGATCCAGTCAAGGAGCCAGCGTAGTGATCGTCCGAGACCCCATCGTCGGCTGGCGACAATGGAACTTCATGTACCCGCACTTCGTTGCCAATCTTGGTAACGACACGATCTACGTGCCTCGTGAGAAGATTGAAGCGCACTGTGAACCGTATTCGACCATTGGCACCTTGGTGCTTCGGAAGGATCACAGCGAGCAGGCACCACACCTGACGTGTATGTGTGGCATCTATGCCTACAAGGAGAAGCCGAGACTTCTACATGAGATAAGCAACGTCTATTCTGGACTCAGGCTCGTCTACGGCGAGATTAACCTATGGGGTAAGGTCATCGAGCATGAGGATGGCTATCGTGCGCAGTTCGGCTATCCCAAGCGACTCTGGTGCACACCGGCAATCGAGCCGCTGGCTGGCTGGATTGGTTATGTCTATGGCGTGCCATGCGAAGTAATGCCGTCGGGAGACGGCGAAGAAATCAAAATCAAATCACCGAGATCGAAGCAAAAGACTGTCATCACGAAATATGCTTGCGGGCATGAACAAACAATCAAAGTGGAATACAAGAATGGGACGACGTACTGGAGTGACATGAAAAATGCTCCGATTTACTATAGCGTAGGCTTTTGTCCGAAGTGTTTTGTGCTGAACATCAATCCAAAACGAAAGGAGAAGTAAGGTCTCCAGGCCCAACCCGCCGATACGAGTGGCGACCGCTGGACAACGCTACTGCAGAATGGATAAGACGGGGAATCGCCCGCGGGTCGCGGATATTCGAAAGGCCGAATTCGAAAAGGGCAAAGTCCGCGTTGCCTGCACTGCGCACTGACCAACTTGGCGCGATCCAGGTCATACCGTCGGGGCCCCGGTCTGTCGTTCGGTAAGGTTTGAATCGATTTCAAAAGAAAGGCGCGGGTCGAAGTCCCCGGAACCAAAATCGTTCCGCTCGTGGCCCCGCGGAGGATGCTTGCGCATTCCGACCTCGATGTACACTGCTTTCGAGGATTGTCCAGCTTGACCATTTATTCTCTGCTTCAGGAAAGGGCCGCGCAAACTCCCGATGCCGTCGCAATCGCCGCCCCTGGCCGCGCCCCGCTGCATTACGGACAACTCCTTCATCGTGTGGATCGCGTCAGGGACACACTGACCGCGATGGGTTTGTCGCGCAACGACCCTGTCGCGGTCGTGCTTCCCAACGGACCCGAAATGGCCGTCGCGTTTCTTTCCATCGCCTCGGGTTTTACCTGCGCTCCCCTCAATCCAGCCTATCGCTCCCGGGAATTCGATTTCTATTTTTCGGATTTGAAAGCCAAAGCGCTCATCGTCGAACCCGGATCCAGCTCCCCGGCCATTGCCTCCGCGCAGAAACTTTCCCTTCCTGTCGTCGCATGGAGGGAATGGACGGACTGGACGGAATGGACGCCATCTGCCGCAGGCTCCGCCGCCGCTGGGGACGACGATACTGCATTGATGCTCCACACTTCCGGCACGACGTCGCGACCCAAAATGGTGCACTTGTCCCAAGCCGCGCTCCTGGCGTCGGCCGGAAATATCGCGGCAACGCTGCAGCTCACCGAAAAAGACCGATGCCTGAATGTGATGCCGCTCTTTCATATCCATGGACTGGCGGGAGCGCTTCTATCGTCGATGCTTGCCGGGGCCAGCGTCGTCTGTTCTCCCGGCTTCGATGCGGACCAATTCTTTTCGTGGCTCGAGAGCGAGCGCCCTACCTGGTACACCGCGGTTCCCACCATCCATCAGGCGGTGTTGTCATGTGTTCCGGAAGATCGCGAGGCGCTGCGCCGCATTCCTCTCCGGTTCATCCGGACGTCTTCCGCACCGCTGACGCCGCGGGTGATGCAACAACTGGAAGACGTCTTCCAGGTTCCTGTAATTCAGGCCTACGGAATGACGGAAGGGTCGCATCAAATCGCCAGCAATCCACTGCCGCCCCGCCTCCGGAAGCCCGGATCGGTTGGGCTGCCCACCGGAACCGAGGTCGCGGTGCATGAGGGCGAAATCATCACCCGCGGCGCCACCGTGATTACGCAGTACGCGGAAAGCTCCGGGAATTCCAATGAGAGTTCCGATCCTCACTTTATGGATGGCTGGTTGAAAACCGGAGACCAGGGCTATATCGATGCGGATGGCTACATCTTCCTGACCGGACGCCTGCGCGAAACGATCAACCGCGGCGGCGAAAAAATTTCTCCGCTGGAAGTGGACGAAGTATTGAAAGATCATCCCGCGGTTTCCGAAGCCGTGGCCTTCGCCGTGCCGCACGCCACACTGGGCCAGGATATCGCCGCCGCGATTGTGCTGCGCGACGGCTGCTCGGCCACAGAAGCCGATATTCGCCGGTTCGCCGCAGACCGGCTGTCGGAATTTAAAGTTCCGCGCCAGGTGTTTATCGTCGAACGCATCCCGAGAACCGCTACCGGAAAAATTCAACGCGTCGGCCTCGATCAAAGGCTTGGCCTGACGCTTTCCGTCGAGGATGCCTCTCCCAAAACCCCGGAAGAAAAAGCACTGGCGGAAATCTGGTCGCTGGTCCTCGGCGCGAACGCCGGAATCCATGACAATTTCTTTCAACTGGGCGGAGATTCCCTTCAGGCTGCTCGAATCGTTTCACGCATCCGGGTGGCGATGGGAGTCGAGCTTCCGGTCAGCGCATTCTTTGAAACTCCGACCATCGCAGGCATTGCCGGCGCATTGATGACGGTCCGGACGGAATTCCCGCGGCTCGAGCACGCACCGCTGCCGGACGACGGCATTGTCCCGATCGCATACAACCAGGAAGCCATCTGGTTTTTCGATCAGTTGAATCCCGGCAATCCCGCATACAACCAGCCCATGTTTCTGGAGTTGCGCGGAGCTCTCGACCGGCCCGCACTCGAACGCGCGTTGAACGAGATCGTCCGGCGGCATACCGCATTAAGCTCCATATTCCCTGCCGTCGACGGCAAACCCGTACAGCGCATCGAACCGGCGGCTCCGCTGAAATTGGCGTTCACCGGGATCCGCGGCCAGAGCGATGCGGAGCGGGAAATCGAAACCCGCAAGATCGCAAATCAGGAGGCGCGGCGGCCGTTCGATCTGGCGCGCGGTCCTTTGTTCCGCGCCAGCCTGCTGCAGATTGAGGATGACCGGCATCTGCTGATGATGACCACGCACCACATCGCCTTCGACGGCTGGAGCGCGGCGATCCTCTTCACGGAATTGCAGAAGCTCTACGATGCCTTTTCCTCCGGCCGCCCTTCGCCTTTGCCGGAATTGCTCGCGCAATATTCGGATTTTTCCCGCTGGCAGCGTGCGTTCGCCGGCTCGGATGTTCTGAAAGACAAGCTGGAATACTGGAAACGTCAACTGGATGGGGATTGGCCCGTGCTCAGCTTGCCCTCGGGCCGGATAGAACCCGCCGTGCGGTCTGCCGATCTCCATGGCGCCACAGAAACCTTCACCTTGCCCGAATCCCTCAAAGACAAGCTGACTGCGCTGGCTCGTGCGGAGGGCATTTCGCTGTTCATGGTTCTGCTCTCGGCATTTCACGCATTGCTCCACCGGTACTCGGGTCAGGAGAACATTATCGTCGGCGTCCCCTTCGCGGGCCGGAGCCTGGTCGAAACCGAAGAGCTCATCGGTTGCTTTATCAACACGCTCCCCGTGCGCGCGGATCTTTCCGGCAGCCCGTCGTGTCGCGAACTCATTTCCCGTGTGCGCCAGACCCTGCTCGAGGCCCATGCCAACCAGGACATGCCGTTTGAAAGAGTTGCCGCCGAGCTTCAGGTCGAACGGCACGGCGCCCGCGCCTCGCTCTTTCAGTTTCTGTTTCAATTTCGCGACTTCCGAGACCCGGGCGAGATGGACCAGCTCCACGTCCACGAATACAAGCCGGATCTGGGCGCATCGCTTGTCGATATCAGCGTCGCCGTCCGTCCGCTGCAAAACAGACTCGAATGCCGCGTCGAATACAGCACGGAACTCTTCGAGGCCGGCTCGATCCACCGCCTGTTCCAACACTGGAAGACCCTGCTGGAAGGCTTCACGGCGAACCCGGGCACCCGTGTTTCGCACTTGCCCATGCTTACCGGCGGCGAGCGGCATCAACTTCTGACGGCATGGAACAAGACCCAGGCGGATTACCCGCAGGAACCATGCCTGCATGAATTGTTCGAAGCGCAAGTGGAGCGGACGCCGGACGCGGTGGCGGCAGTCTTTGAAACCGAACGATGGACCTACCGGGAACTGAATCGGCGCGTCAACCAGTTGGCACACCATCTCATCCGGACTGGCGTGGGCCCCGAGTCGCTGGTAGGAATTTGTATCGAGCGTTCCCTGGACATGGTCGTGGGTCTGTTGGCCATTCTCAAGGCGGGCGGCGCCTATGTGCCGCTGGATGCCGGCTATCCGAAAGAACGCCTGGGTTTCATGATGGAGGATTCCGGAATCCGCGTGTTGCTGACGCATTCGCATCTGATGGAATCCCTCCCGCCGCACACTGCCCGTGTGATTTGCCTGGATCGGGAAATGGATCGGGAAGAAATAGCCGATGAGAGCGAACGGAACCCGATAACGGGCGTAAAGGCTGAAAATCCGGCCTACATGATCTACACCTCGGGGTCCACGGGGCGTCCGAAGGGAGTTGTGATTCCGCATCGCGGCATTGTCAATCACACGTTCTGGATGCAGCAGAAATTTCAACTGACCGCAGACGACAGCATCATCCAGAAGACGCCATTCAGCTTCGATATGTCCGTTTGTGAATTTTTCGCGCCATTGACGGCTGGCGCCCGGCTCGTTCTCGCCAGGCCCGGCGGTCACCAGGACAGTGCGTACCTCATAAAACTCATTACCGAAGAAAACATCACGATTTTTCAAACCGTCCCGTCGCTGCTCCGGATTCTTCTCGAAGAAGAAGGAATCGACCGCTGCACCAGTCTGCGGATTGTGTTTTGTGGTGGAGAAGCCCTCCCCAGCGACCTTCAAGACCGGTTCTTCCGCTGTCTGCCGGCCCAATTGCACAATCTCTATGGGCCAACGGAATGTTCTATCTATGCGACGTTCTGGACCTGCCGGCGCGATTCGGGCACATCGGTTGTCCCCATCGGCCGCCCGATCGCGAATACACAGGCCTATTTGCTGGATGCCAATCTGCAACCCGTTCCCATCGGCGCGCCCGGGGAGTTGCACCTTGGAGGCGCCGGCCTGGCGCGAGGCTATTGGAATCGCCCGGACCTGACCGCAGAGAAATTTATTCCGGACCCCTTCGCCGATCCGGGCTCGGGCGCCCGCTTGTACAAGACCGGCGATCTGGCTCGATATCTACCCGATGGAAACATCGAATACCTCGGCCGCCTCGACCATCAGGTAAAAATTCGTGGTTTTCGTATCGAACTTGGGGAGGTCGAAAATGCTGTCCGTCAGCATCCGGCGATCCGGCAGGTTGCCGTGGACATACGCCACGATGCGCGTGGAGACAAAATCCTCGCGGCTTATATCACGCACGCCGGCCCGCATGCCCCGTCGATCGGCGAACTGCGCCGCTTCCTGAAGGACAGGCTGCCGGACCACATGACGCCGACGTCTTTTCTTTTCCTGGAGGAGATGCCGCTCACGCCCAGCGGCAAGCTCGACCGGAAAGCCCTTGCCGTCTTCGATGCCAGCCACGCGGCGCCGAACCCCGTGTTGGCCGCGCCGCGGACAGCGGCCGAACGAGCCGTTACAAAAATCTGGGAAAACGTTCTCCATCGGGAAGGCATCGGCATCGACGACAACTTCTTCGATCTGGGCGGCCACTCGCTTCTGGCGACCCAGGCGGCGTCGCGGCTGCGCCAGGAATTCCACATCGAACTCCCGTTGAGAAGCCTGTTTGAAAATCCGACCGTGGCCAGCCTGGCCGAATGCATTGAAACCCTGCAATGGGCGGGCCGGAAATATGAGCCCGGCGCACAGGATGAATCCGGCGAGCGTGAAGAATTGACGCTATGACGATCGGCGAGCTCGTATCGCATCTCCGCAGCCTGAATGTGCGGATATGGAGTGAAGACGGCCAGCTTCGATGCAATGCCCCCAAAGGCTCTCTGACTCCGGCGCTGCGCGGTATGCTTGCCGAACGCAAAGCCGAAATTCTGGACTTCCTGAAAGACGCGCCGCCTCCGGTGCAGCGCGTACCGAGGGATGGTCCGCTGCCGGTATCGTTCGCGCAGCAGAGGCTCTGGTTCATCGATCGGCTGGAGCCCAACAGCGCTCTTTATAACATTTCGATCAACGTGCGCCTCGAAGGGCCGCTCGATGTTGCGGCGCTTGAGAAAACGCTGAATGCACTGGTGCGGCGCCACGAGTCCCTGCGAACCACCCTGCCGGATATCGACGGGCAGCCGGTGCAGTCCATTGCGCCGTTCCTGATCATTCCACTTCCGGCGATCGATCTCCGGGCGTTTCCTGAAACCCAACGTGACGCCGAAATCCGGCGTCTGAGCGATGAAGAAGCCCGGCAGCCTTTCGATTTCGCTCGAGGCCCGCTCCTGCGCGCGACGCTTCTTCAGGCCGCTGCCGAGGATCATTTGCTTTTGCTGACGATGCACCACATTGTTTCAGACGGCTGGTCGATGGCGATCCTGTTTCGGGAATGCGCCGCTCTCTATTCTGCGTTTTCAGCAGGAAGCGGAACGGCAGAGGGAACGCTCGACGAATTGCCGGTTCAATACGCCGACTTTGCGCAATGGCAGCATCAGCGGCTCCGCGGTCGTGTGCTGGAAAACCTGCTGGGCTACTGGGAAAACCAGCTTCGGCATTCACCCGTCCTGGACTTGCATTCGGACCGGCCGCGTCCGGCGGTGCAATCGTATCGGGGAGCCGAACACTGCTTCATGATTCACCGGGAGCTCACTGAAGATCTTGCGGAAATCGGCAAGCGCGAAAACGCCACGCTGTTCATGACGCTGCTGACGGCCTTCTTTGTGCTGCTCTACCGCCACACCGGGCAGGACGACGTTGTCGTGGGCTCTCCGATTGCCGCAAGGAACCGGGCCGAGATCGAGGGACTGATCGGCTTCTTCGTCAATACCATGGCCTTGCGCGGCGACTTGTCGGGCGATCCCACATTCCGGCAGGCGCTGGCGCGTGTCCGCGAGACCGCTCTGGGCGCCTACGCGCATCAGGATTTGCCGTTCGAGAAACTCGTGGAAAAACTGCAACCCGATCGGAATTTGAGCCGCCATCCCCTTTTTCAGGTGATGTTCGTTCTGCAGAACGCTCCGGCGGCGCCTCCTCAGTTCGCCGGGTTGACGGCGACGCTGCTCCGGCAGCCGGAAACGACAGCTAAAATCGATTTGATGCTGACGCTGCGTGAGAAGCAGGGACAGCTTGAAGGATCCCTGCAATACAGCACCGACCTGTTCGATGCCGCAACCATGGAACGGATGGCCGCGCAGTATCTGACGCTGCTGGCCGGCATTGCGGCCAATCCGGATCGGTGCATTGCAGAATTGCCGATCCTTACCTTAGATGAGCGCCAGCTGCTGTCTGAATGGAACGACACGCGGGTGGAATATCCCCGAGACAAAAGCATTCACGAGCTGTTCGAAGCACAGGCCGAACGGACGCCGGAGGCAATCGCCGTCGTATTCGGAAATCGGGAACTTCGGTATGCCGAACTGAATGCGCGCGCCAATCAGTTGGCCCACTATTTGAAAAAACGCGGTGTTGAGTCCGAAGCACCGGTGGCGATATGCGTCGAACGTTCACTGGAAATGATCGTCGGGATACTGGGCATTCTCAAGGCGGGCGGCGCTTACGTTCCACTCGATCCGGCATATCCCCGGGAGCGGCTGGCGTTCATCCTGGAAAACACGCAAGCAAACCTCCTGCTGACCATGGGCAGGCTTTCACCGCGCCTCCCCGCATCGAATGCAGTCCGCCTCGACACGGACTGGCCGGCGATTGCATTGGAAAGCGATTGCAATCCGGATCGCAGTTCCGGCGCGGCGAACCTCGCCTACATCATGTACACGTCCGGTTCGACCGGCGCGCCCAAAGGCGTCCGTATCGAGCACCGCGGCGTCGTGCGCCTGGTGAAGGGTGCGAATTACGTCGATCTCGGGCCCGAAGAAGTGTTGCTGCAGTTTGCTCCACTGGCCTTCGATGCGTCGACGTTTGAAATCTGGGCCAGCCTGCTGCATGGATCGAAGCTGGTGGTGTTTCCGCCGCATTCGCCGACGCTGGAAGAACTCGGCGAATTTATCGAGAACCAGCGCATCACCACGTTGTGGTTGACGGCTGCGCTGTTTGTGGAAATGGTGGACAGCCAACTGGAACGTCTGCGGCATGTACGGCAATTGCTGGCGGGCGGCGATGTCCTCCCGGTTTCGCACGTGAATCGGGTGCTGGCATCGAAAGACAGGGGCCGCATGCGATTGATCAATGGCTATGGCCCGACGGAGAACACGACATTCACATGCTGCCACGTTATGGATTCGCCGGTGGAGACCGAGCATTCCGTGCCGATCGGAAAACCCATCAGCAATACTCGCGTTTATATATTGGATGGCCGGGGACCGGCTCCGATCGGCGCTCCGGGCGAACTTTATGCAGGCGGAGATGGCGTCGCCAGGGATTATCACGGTGCGCCCGAACTGACGGCGGAAAAATTCTTTCCGGATCCATTTTCCAATGAACCTGGCGCGCGCATGTACCGGACGGGAGATCGTGCGCGCTATTTGACGGACGGCACGATTGAATTCCTCGGACGCCTGGACGATCAGGTGAAAATCCGGGGATTCCGAATCGAGCCCGGAGAAATCGAATCGGTTCTGGGCCGGCATCCCGGCGTGGGACGAGTCGTGGTTCTGACCGCTGCAGAAGGAGGCGCTTCCTCCGGCAAGAGTCTGGCGGCCTACATTGTGGCGCGCCACAATCCCGCGCCCACCGCCGATGAACTGCGGGCGCATGTGAAGGAAACGCTGCCCGGCTACATGACGCCCTCTGCGTTCATTTTCCTGGATGCGATTCCCGTCACCGCCAATGGCAAAGTCGATCGGCGGGCCCTGGCGGCTCCGGACCGCGCCGTGCGCGTTTCGGAAAAACATGGCGCCGCGCCTCGAGATCATGTCGAGCGGCAGCTCGTCGACATCTGGAAAAGCGTTCTGCAGACCGGCGCTATCGGTGTGACAGACAGTTTCTTCGATCTGGGCGGGCATTCTCTGCTTGCGGTTCGAGTGGCCAGCAAAATTGAAAAGCTCTTTAGAAAACGATTGCCGCTGGCTGCTTTTTTTCAGGCGCCGACGGTGGAACATCTGGCGCGGCTTCTGCGCGAGGAAATTTCGCTCTCACCCTGGGAATCGTTGCTGACCATTCAGACGAAGGGATCGAGGTCGCCATTTTTCTGGGTCCACGGAGAGCGCAGCAATGCGGTTCTTCCCCGTTATCTCCATCCGGATCAGCCGCTCTACGGACTCCTGCACCAGAGCGAGGATGGAACTCCCGCACGTTACAAAAGCGTCGAAGACATCGCCTCGCACTATCTTCGCGAAATACGGACGGTTCAACCGCATGGTCCGTATTTTCTGGGCGGCTATTGCTTCGGCGGAATGGTTGCGTTTGAGATGGCGCAACAACTGACTCTTCTTCATGAGAATGTCGCCCTGGTGGCGTTGTTGGCGCCATCGACTCCGTATTCAGGCCGCTCGAATGGATTTAACCGGTCACCGGTCAGGTCCAGAACCTGGCGCGGCGAAGTCTCCCGCCACCTTAAAAATCTGGAACAACTCGAACCAGCGGAAAAGCGCACCTACGTTCTGGCGCGTGCGAAGAACAGGATTGCAAGAGCATTCAGCCCAGTCGTGAACCCCGTAAGGAAAAGTCTGCAGAAGGCGGCCTGTGCGGTGATTCTGCGCCTGGGGTATCCGCTACCGCTTTTTCTTCGAAATTTTTATATCCTGGATGTGTACCGGCAGGCAATGCGGCGCTATCGCGCGAAGCCATACCGGGGGCCCGTGGTCCTATTTCTGCCCGACAGCCATCTGGATCATTCCAGGCGCGCATGGTGCGAACTTTCCACACAGAAAGCCGGCGTTATCGAATTTCCCGGCGAGCACACCGACATCCTTCAGGAGTCTGAGGTGAAGACCTGGGCCGAGCCGCTTTCGTCGCTGCTCGACGCTGCCCAGACCCAGATCAATTTGTAGCGGCGTCCTGCGTCTGAATTTTGTTGATGCGGTGGGCAAACTACATTCCCGGAAGCATGGGCAGAAAAAAAAGTGATTCCGCGAAAAACCAGGGCGGCCGCCAGGCCGACATTTACCGCAACGCCCAGAGATGATCGAGAAAAGGGTCTGTGACAGATCGGTATGGTCCACCCGCATGACGGATCGAGTACGAGAGTCACATTTGATGAAATCCAGCCTACCAAACCCCTCTGGTCCGCCGACGGACGACGCATCATGTTCGGATCGAGGGACGCGGCTTCCCAATGGACCATCAAGATCAAGAACGCCAGCGGCGCAGGGAATGAAGAAGTTCTGTTCAGCGGGCCGGGCAGTCGTCTCAATGACTGGTCCCGTGATGGACGATACGCCGTCTACAGCGTCCCCGGAGCCAGCGGCATACCCGACCTGTGGCTTCTGCCTCTTTTCGATGATGCGAGTCGTGCTCAGCCCGTACCCTTCGTCACAACCGATGCTGCAGACTGCCAGGCTAAGATCTCACCGGATGGCCGATGGATCGCTTATTCGTCTGGCGAAACGGGACGGGATGAAGTTTACGTCCAGAGATTCCCGACCAAAGGAAGCAAGCAGCAAGTTTCTCCTGCCGGTGGAAGTCAACCCGCTGGCGGGCTGACGGCAAGGAACTGTTCTACGTGGCCCCCGACAATCGATTGATGGCCGTGGTGGTAACCAGCGCGACGGCACTCGAACTAGGCTCTCCGATGCCCCTCTTTTCGTAGATATCGTACGTTACGGGGAGCCGCGAAGCAGCGGGTGGTCTGTTCAAGCCGCGGATCCGCGGTCTGTTTGCGTCATTCGCGCTTGTTGCCGTTGCCGCCGCGGCTATGTTTATAGGCGCGGACCACGGTGTACGGCGAATCGAACAGCACCTCCTTGTCGAGCAGCCCGGTGACCTCGTACTTCTCGAGCGTCGCCCGGACTTCGTCCGACACGTGCGCGAACACGAGCTTCACTCCAGCTTTCCTGAGGGTGTCGTGGACCGCATGCAGGGTTGCAGCGCCGGTGAAATCGACATCGTCGATGCCGGAAGCGTCCATGCAGAACCATTGGAGCGGCGGCGATGCGGCGGCCAGGAGTTGCGTCACCTGGGAGAACAGCAGTTCGGTATTGGCATAGTAGATACTGTGGGAAAAGCGATAGATCATCAGGCCTGGCTCGGCCTGTAAAGAAGAGGGAGTCATTCCTCCTGGTCCATTGCTGTGGGCGCGTGCGCCAATGGGTTGGGCCCGGAACCCCGTCTCCTCGTCACGGACGATCAGGCTGTTATGCGGCCGGTAGCCCTGACGGGTATGATCGAGCAACGATAACACGACGGCGAGCACGATGCTCTGCTCGACGCCGACGAATACGACCGTGAGCGCCGTGACCAGCGCGATCCAGAATTCCGAGGGTCGTGCGGAGAAGATCCGGCCCATCCCCCGGATGTCAACGAGGTCTAAGCCGATACGGAAGATGATCGCGGCCAGCGCCGCCTCGGGCAACAGTTCGAGCGGCCGCGTGAGGAATAGCAACACGAGCAGCGCGATCAAACTGGCGACGAATTGTGCGAGTTGGCTGCGCCCGCCTGCGCTCTCGACCATTTCGGTTTTTGTGGGACTGCCGTTGACGACGAAGGTTCCGGACAGGGCTGCACCGAGATTGGCGAGCGCCAGGCCCACAATGTCGGTGTTCTCGTCGAGCCGTTCGTTTTCCTTTGCGGCGAAGGCGCGCGAGGTTGCGGCGCTCTGTGCCAGAATCACGACGAATAAGGCAGCGGCTGTGGGCAGGAGCTGCTGGATCAGCGTCAAGCTCCAGTGCACGTGCGGCGGGCCGAACCTGGGGAGCCCGCTCGGCACTGCGCCCAAGAGCGTCACGCCCAATTTCTCGAGATGAAAAAGGGAGGCCGCGGAAATAGCGCACACCACAGCGATGAGCGCCCCGGGCACTTTCTTCGACAGCCGATACGTCCCGATAATGAGGGTAAGCGTCAATGCCGCAACGCTCAGTGAAGGCAGATTGGCTTCACCTGAATGGGCAACGAGGTGTTCGAGTTTCGCAACCGTGCTCCCCTGCGCAGCGGGCACGCCCAGCATGTCCGTCAGTTGCCCCACTGCCACCTGGACGCCGACCCCCGTCAGGAAACCCGTGAGTACTGTGTGCGACAGGAAATCCGAGAGAAAACCTAAGCGCAGCACGCGCGCAAACAACAACGTTGCCGCCGCCAGCAGCGCCAGCACCTGCGCCATCGCGAGCCACTCCGCCGAGCCGCGCACGAACGATAAACCAGAGAGGCTGGCCGCGAGGATCGCCGCTGTCGCTGAATCCGCTCCCACCACGAGATGGCGCGAGGCGCCGAACACACCGTAGAGCAGCATCGGCAACAGCATGGTATAGATGCCGGTGATGACCGGCGTGCCTGCGATTTTGGTATACCCCAGCACTTCGGGCAGCGCCAGCGCCGCAAGTGTGACTCCCGCGAGAATGTCGGGCAAGATATGCTCACGACTCAGCGGCAGCAGCCCCTGAAGAAGAGGAGGACTCGTGTTCGGCCCTTTGGTCGTCATGCGGTTATGCCGCTTTTTTTAGGCACGCTAACCATATCAACGTCTGAAGAGTTTGAACTACATGCTTCTTCGAATCCAGTTGGCGAAAAGCGGATCGACGAAGAAATATTCACCATGGTAGCGGCCGAGGATATCCTGGGAGTCGAGCGACTGAAGCGCTTTCTGGACGGTCGATGCGGCGCCACGACGGTATTATTCGCGGCCTGCCTGGGACGAGAAATCCGGGTGTAACGCGACAATCTGTCGCCCTGGTCACGAGATTGCCGAATTCTTCAGATTCCTCCAGATGCGCAACCGCTTGTTCGCATTCTGCTGAGAAACCGAACGGTTGCGCAAGTACAGTACCTGATTATCGGTAGAAGAATTTATTGGCGGACAATCTCGACAAATCGGTTCAGCCGCATCACCTTTGCCGACGCGCATCCTTCGGCGACCCTGACAAATCGCACGCGCGCGCCAGACTCAGGCCGTCCTGTTTTGGCCCAATGTCGTCAATTCGAATCCGAAGAACGTCGCGGCCGTTCCATCAGCCAATTGGACGCGGTAACGGTAAACCAGATCGATTGAGGGCGTACTGACTTCAATCACCACACCTTGCTTGTCGCGATAAATCCCGGGGCTGATCACTGAAACCTGATCGCCTGGTTTGAAACGCGGGATTTGCTTTTGGAAGGTATCGCTCATGATAAAACAAATGCATGTGCACGCCTTCCTGCATGCTCGCAGCCGCTCCGAGCGGACATTGGTCTCGTAGGGCAACACCGGCTTTTGTATACTCAAAAGACTTGTGATGTATGCCACCCTGCTAAGAAATGAGAAAGACCAAGTTGTCAGTCAGCGTACATACGTTGACTGCGGGGAATCAACGGGAAAGTTGTTCCGGATTGCACGTGGTAGTGGTGTTCCACTCGCAACGCGGATAATCATGCTGCTTCTGTTGTCCCTGCTTACCAGCCGGAGCTCGATCTCGCAAACCTCGACAACCACTCCAGATTTGCCTGACGCAACAGAAACACTGCAATACCTGAGACAGACCATCGACTGGTTCCAGCACTTGCACGTTGAAGAACAGCTCACAACGGGCAGTGCTGACGCCATGTTCCTTGAAGACGACAGGCAATACGCAAAGCAAATTCTGAAGGCGGGCTTCGAGTTTGCAGCAGCTGAGGCAAAGTTGTTGTCAACGAAGGCTGCGCCTGCTGCGGCGGCGGATCAGCCGGCAGATCTGGAGAGCAACTCAGGTTTGGCGAGGGCCGCCGCAACCGCAGACAATGACGTCCGGGAAACCGAAACGGAAGTCGAGGCGTTGAAGCAAAAGCTGCAGACGGCGCCGGCCAATAAACGGCGGGAGCTTCAATCGACGATTGACGAAGTGCAAAGCGAGCTCAACCTCAACCGTACTCGTCGCGACACGCTCCGCAGCATCGTTCAATTTATCGGGACTTCCGGAGGGAGTGGAACGAACCTGCAGGAGCAGGTCAAGGAACTCCAGCGTTCCGTTCCAGAACTTCAAACGGAGGCCGCAAAAACAGCCGGAACTCAGATACCTCCACAAGAAGGCACGGCCGTTCCAACTGCCCAATCCGGGAATCGCGAGATACAGCCTTCGGGCATTCTCGATCTGGCTACGAATCTCTTCACTCTTTCGCGCAGGATGAAGACTCTGGATGAGATCGTTAAGTCCACGAATACGCTTTCGCGTTCCGCGCAACAGTTACGCAGCCCGTTGATGAAGAACCTGCGCACCCTGGCTAAACGGGGAGAAGAACTGGCGAAGGTCGCGGATACCAGCAGCCCCGAGCAGCTGGAGCAGGAAAAGCACGAGTTGGATGCGTTGACAAACCAATTTAAGGACTTCTCGAGCGTCATGGTCCCGCTCGAACAGCAATCGATTCTTTTCGGTTTGTATACGAACAGCGTGAATCGCTGGAAGAGTAATATACAGAGCGAATATTCGCTGGAATTAAGAGGTTTGCTGGTTCACGCCGCGGTGCTCGGCTTTGTACTCGCCGTCGTCTTCATCCTCGCCGAGGCCTGGAGGAGGGCGACGCTCCGCTATATCCGCGATGCCCGCAGACGCTATCAGTTCCTGCTATTAAGGCGCATCGTGTTGTGGTTCGCCGTCGGAATAACCATCGCGTTCTCCCTCGCGACGGAGATCGGGTCGCTTGCCACGTTTGCGGGACTAATCACCGCCGGAATCGCGGTTGCCTTGCAGAACGTGATTCTGGCTATCGCGGGATACTTCTTTCTCGTTGGGAAATATGGTGTACGTGTCGGCGACAGGGTCCAGATTTCGGGCGTGACCGGAAATGTCATCGATATTGGACTAATTCGACTACACCTCATGGAGATCGCCGGCCCCGGAACCGACAGGCAGCCTACGGGTCGTGTTGTGGTGTTTTCCAATTCTATCGTTTTCCAGCCCACAGCCAGTTTCTTTAAACAGATTCCAGGCACGAATTTCGGTTGGCACGAAGTGAAACTCATTCTTTCGCCCGACAGCGATTACCACATGGCCGAAGAGCGCATGCTGAACGCGGTCGAATCGGTGTATGCCAAATATCGAAGTAAGATCGAAGAGCAACACCGGCATATGGAACAGACATTTGCGCTTGGTCTCGACCTTCCGGAACCGAAGAGCCGGCTGCGCCTGACCCAGACGGGGCTGGAAGTCGTGATCCAATATCCTCTGGACCTTGAACGATCCGCCGAGATTGACGATCAAATCATTCGAGATTTGCTCGCCGCTCTGGAGAAGCCGCCGAAATTAAAGCTGGTCGGCTCAGGAATACCCAACATTCAACCCGTTCTCGACCACGCCGTCAGTTGATCGAGATGCGAACCGACTATGACGTCGCGATCATTGGTGGCGGGCACAACGGCCTGGTTCATGCTGCGTATCTTGCGCGGGCCGGCAAGAAGGTGCTTGTCTGTGAGCGCAGGCACGTGCTGGGCGGCGCGGCGGTTACCGAAGAAGTCTTTCCGGGTTTCAAATTTTCGGTAGCGTCGTACGTCGTCTCTTTGTTGCGGCCGGAGATCATCCGTGAACTGGACCTGCCGCGGCACGGGATGGAGATCCTGCCGCTCGACGGAACGTTCACGCCGATGCCGAATGGTAATTATCTCTGGCGGGTGAACGACCACGCCAAAACCCGCATGGAAATCGCGCGCCACTCCAGGCTTGATGCCGAAGCATATGACGAATATGGCAAGGCCATGGTGGAGATGGGCCGCTTCGTCAAACCGATTCTGGCCATGACTGCGCCGGACCCGACCTCGCTTGCTTTACGAGGGTTAAGAGACCTTCTGTCCATCGCCCGACGCTTTCGGAAACTGCCGCCACAGGACAAGTACAACCAGGTTCAACTCATGACGATGAGTGCGGCCGATTTCCTGGACCAATGGTTCGAGACGGACGTCTTGAAGGCCACGATGTCGGCGTCCGGGATTATCGGCACCTTTCTCGGCGTGCGGTCGCCCGGAACAGCCTACGTACTTCTGCATCACTACATGGGCGAGATTGACGGAGCGTATCGTTCATGGGGCCTTGTGCGTGGCGGAACCGGTGCGATTTCGAACGCCATTGCCGGTGCGGCCAGAGAAGCGGGTGCGGAGATTCGGACGGAATCGCCGGTAGCGAAAATCCTTGTCGCCAATGGACAGGCAAAGGGGCTCGTGCTGGAGAACGGCGATGAGATCCGGGCAAGAGTCGTTTCGTCCAGCGTCGATCCACGCTTGACGTTCATAAAGTTCGTGGGGCCGGAACATTTGCCTCAAGACTTTGTAGAAGACGTCCGCCGATACAAGTTTCGAGGTTCATCCGGCAAAGTCAATCTGGCGCTGCAAGCTCTGCCGGATTTTACCTGTCTTCCGGGACCCGGCGCTCACCTTCGTGGTGCAATATCCATCTCGCCGAGTCTGGAGTACATGGAGCGCGCATATGATGACGCAAAATACGGCCGGTTTTCCCGGCAACCCTACATCGACATTGTCATACCGAGTTTGACTGACCCTTCAGTTGCTCCCGCGGGAAAGCACGTCATGTCGTGCTTTGTCCAGTATGCGCCATATCATCTTAAGGAGGGCACCTGGGACGAGAAGCGTGACGAATTCGGCGATACGGTCATCGACACGCTCGCAGCATACGCTCCTAACCTGAGGGAGATCATTCTGCACCGGCAGGTTTTGACCCCCTTGGACATCGAAAGACAATTCGGGCTCTCCGAAGGAAACATCTTTCAGGGCGAACTGTCGCTGGAACAACTGTTTTTCCTGCGACCGGTTCCTGGCTGGGCCCAGTACCGGACGCCCCTGCGCAACCTGTATATGTGTGGGTCTGCGACACATCCCGGCGGCGGCATCATGGGCGCGCCGGGGCTGAATGCGGCCAGGACCGTGCTGAAGGAATGGAAGCGCTGATGGCCACTGATCGGCAGCGCGTCGTCATCATTGGAGCGGGGCATAACGGCCTGATCGCCGCTTTTTATCTGGCCAGGGCGGGCTATTCGCCGATCGTGCTGGAGAGGACCAGAATTGTTGGCGGTTGCGCCGTCACTGAAGAGATCCACCCGGGTTTCCGATGTCCCACGCTCTTTGATTCAACTGGTCCGCTGCTGCCGCAGATTGCAAACGATCTTCAGCTGGAAAAACATGGATTGGAGACGATCGGTTCGAAAATTCGACTTCTGACACTGCACCCTGACGGATCGGAGTTGCGTATTTACGAGGATGTGGAGACGACGGCGACCGAACTCCAGAATGTGTCGTTGCACGATGCGAAGAATTATCGTGAATTCCATTCCACTTTGAGCAAGCTCGCTCGTGCAATCGCGCCCCTGCTTTCGGTGGCGCCGCCTGACATCGATAATCCGAACGGGCATGACCTTTTAAATCTCGGTAAATTCGGACTGAGGTTTCGCGGACTGCACAAGAAAGATGCCTACCGGTTATTCCGCTGGGTACCCATGGCGATCGCCGACCTTGCCGCAGAGTGGTTCGACACCGAACTTCTGCGCGCCGCGATCGAAGCGCGCGGAACGTTTGGCACGTTCGCGGGCCCATGGTCGGCGGGAACCAGCATTGGATTGCTCATGCAAGCGGCACTTGGAAACCCGGTTTCTCTTCGAGGAGGCGTCGGGGCGCTGACTCAGACGTTGGCGAGTGTGGCTTCCACTGCCGGCGCAGAGATTCGCACCGGCAATGCCGTCGCGCGAATTCTGATTGATAATGGTCGCGCGCGCGGCGTCATCCTGGACAATGGCGAGGAAATCGGCGCGTACGCTGTGATGTCGAATGCCGATCCCCAAAACACTTTTTTGAAGCTGATCGATCCGGCTGAACTGGACCCGGGTTTCCTGATGAAGATCCGCGCTTATCGGACGACTGGCAACATGGCGAAGGTGAACCTCGCGCTGTCTGGAGCGCCGGCCTTCAGCGGCGCGGCCGGAACAATTCAAATCGGGCCGGACACCGATTATCTGGAACGCGCCTTCGACGCTTCAAAGTATGGAGAATTCTCGCCGCAGCCTGTCTTGCGCATAACCGTGCCGTCGTTCGCGGATCCCTCTTTAGCTCCACGGCCTGGGCACGTCATGTCGATTTTCGTGCAGTACGCGCCTTATCGATTAAAGACGGGCAACTGGGATTCGCGACGCGAAGAACTCGGGGATGTTGTGCTGAAAACATTGGCGAATTACGCGCCAGGCATCGAAAAATTGATTCTTCAAAGGCAGATTCTGACGCCGCTAGACATCGAGCGTCGCTTCGGATTGACAGGTGGTCATATCTTTCACGGCGAACATGCATTGGACCAGCTTTTTGCCTTCCGGCCGGTGCTCGGGTGGGCCAGATACACCACGCCCATTAAAGGCCTGTACCTCTGCGGTTCTGGGACGCATCCGGGTGGCGGGATCACGGGGGCGCCTGGGCTGAACGCGAGCCGCATGTTCATCGCCGGCGATTGATGTGTTGCGAACGAACTTATACCAGCACAGGGCCGTCAGTATCGCGGTGAGTCTCGGCGCCGTCGTTCTAGTGACGTTGATCTTCGGAGCGCTAGCCCTTGTAAACGCCACGACGATCGGATTCGCATATCTCATTACAGTTTTGCTGATCGCTGCCTGGCGGGGGATCGTGGAGTCGGTGTTGGCCTCGATTCTGGCTGCGCTGTGTTTTAGCTATTATTTCCTTCCGCCATTTGGGTTTGCGATTGAGGCACCGGAGGACTGGATTGCGCTTGCCGCATTTCTTGCGAGTGCGCTGGTCGCTAGCGATCTCTCTAACCGCGCCCGCAGGCGCGCTGATGAAGCGAATGCACGCCAGGCTGAAATGGAGAAATTGTATGCGCTGAGCCGGTCGATCATGCTGATGGCGGGCAAGGAGCCGATCGGAAATCAACTGGCACACGAGGTCGTCCAGATCTGCCAGATCTCCGCAGTCGCCATCTATGATCGCGCGGCGGATATGGTCTATGGCAGCGGTGATACGGCGATGGAGATCGACGAACGTCTTAAGAACAGCGCAATAACCGGTACGCAATTCGAAGACGAGCAGACGGGCACGACATTTGTGCCGATTGCGTTAGCGGGGCACAGCACGGGTAGTGTTGCGTTCCGGGGTGGGGAACTGTCGGAGACCGCCCTCCGGGCTCTGTTGAATCTGATGGCGATCACTCTGGAGAACGCCCGCAGTCGCGACATCGCAATGCGGGCACAGGCTGCACGGCAAAGCGAGCAGTTCAAGTCAACGCTGCTGGACGGTCTCGCGCATGAGTTTAAAACGCCCCTGACGTCCATCCGGGCAGCTGCAACGGCATTGCTCGCCGCGAACGTATCGGACATCAGTCAACAGCAGGAATTGTTGACGATCGTGGATCAGGAGGCTGAAAGACTGACACGTCTTGTGACAGAGGCGACGCATGTGGCCCGCATCGAGGCGGGGAAAATACAGGTCAACCGTCGTTGGCACAGGATCAACACGATTGTTGATAAACTAATAGCAGAAACCGAATTGCAGCGTGACGGGCGCCGCATTAAGGTCTCGATTCCAGGAAATCTGCCTCGCGCCTGGGTGGACGCCGATTTGATTGAACTCGCCCTGCGGCAATTAGTTGACAACGCCCTCAAATATTCGCCCCGGAAATCGGCTATAGCGATTTCCGCTGAGTTTGCTGATGGTAATTTGGCCGTCTCCGTGCAAAATGAAGGCGAGCCTTTGTCGGAATCGGAACGCACCAGGATTTTCGACAAGTTTTACCGCGGCCAGAATGTCCGTCATCAAGTGGCAGGGACTGGTATGGGCCTCCCGGTCGCGCGGGAAATTCTCATGGCTCACGGCGGAGATGTCTTTTTGAATAGCAGCAGCCGAAAACTTACGGAATTTGTAGCGACAATTCCCGTGAGCGGGCAGCAAGGAGAGGTGTTATGAGCTCAGGTAAAATTATGGTTGTCGATGATGATCCCCAGATCCGGCGTGTGCTGAGAACCGCCCTTGTGGCGCAGGGATACGAAGCCGTTGATGCGCGGAATGGAGAAGAAGCGCTCGACATGATTCGGGAGCAGAAGGCTGATCTCGTCATCCTCGACGTCAATATGCCCGGAATGAACGGCCTCGAAACTTGCCGGGCGCTGCGATCCATTACCGAAATACCGATCGTGATGCTGACAGTCCGGGACGCCGAATCCGACAAAGTGGAAGCCCTCGACGCAGGTGCGGACGACTACGTCACCAAACCGTTTGGCTCGCCGGAGCTGTTGGCGCGGATTCGCGCCGCCCTGCGCCGTTCGCCGCAGATGCTGCCGGAAACCAACAGCGTCAAGTTCGAGGATCTCGAGATCAACTTCACGACGCGACGCGTCATTGTCGGCGAGCGCGAGGCGCGGCTCACGCCCAAAGAATTCGATTTGTTGCAATACATGGTGGCGCATCCGAACCTGCCGCTTACACACACGAAGTTGTTGCAATCCGTCTGGGGGCCTGATTACGGGGAGGAAGTGGAATATTTACGGGTTTTCATCAATCAACTGCGGAAGAAGATTGAGAAGAACCCGTCCAATCCGAAATATCTTCTGACGGAGCCGTGGGTTGGTTATCGGTTTCATATCCCTGCTAAAATAAATAAGTCATGATGTAACATTGAGTCCTTGTTCGTACTTTTTCCAATACCATTCACCATTTCTGCATGGACACTCCAAAACGGTCTCTTATAAACGAAAACCGTGTCACGACGGCCAAGGTCGTCGTCGCCAGCACTGTCATGCTCTCCTTTATATCTTTCTGGAGAGCTGCAGCAATTGTTCTCAATGACCTGGGTTCCAGCGTCTATTACGTAGGCGGCATTGTCGAACAGGCTATTGGACCCGCCGCTCCGTGGTTCATTATCGCCGTCATGCTGTTCGCTTTTGCTGTTCGCTCCATTTATATGGAGAGCAGCAGCATGTTTGTGCGAGGCGGCGTCTACGTTGTCGTCCGCGACGCCATGGGACCTTTCGTCGCACGCGTTTCGGTTTCGGCCCTGCTGTTCGACTACGTCCTCACAGGCCCGATCAGCAGCGTAAGCGCAGGCCAGTACCTTGGCCGCCTTGTGAATGAAGTCGGCGAGTTGCTCCACCTGACCTTTCGGACGGACCCGGCGCAATTTGCCATCTTTTTCGCCATTCTCGTGACGATGTATTTCTGGTGGTACAACATCAAGGGGCTTCACGAGTCGAGCACGAAGGCTCTGCGGATCATGCAGCTCACGACCGTGATGGTGGTGATCTTTCTGGTGTGGTGCATACTCACCTTGCTGATACGTGGTCCAGCGCAATATCCCCCCACGCCGCTGCCGCGGAACCTTCAATTCAGCGATGAAGGTTTAGGTTGGTTCAAAGGGACCTGGTGGCCGACAATCCCGGTGGTCGCGGTTATCATCGCGTTCGGACACTCCGTGCTGTCCATGAGCGGATTCGAGACGCTGGCTCAGGTTTACCGGGAGATCGAATACCCGAAGCTCAAGAGTCTCAAGCTGGCCGGCAACATCGTGTGCACCTACGCAGCGATTTCGACAGGCGGGATCATTCTTCTGGCGGCGATGATCATTCCGGATGCTGTTCGAAAGAATTATGTCGAGAACCTGCTCGGCGGTCTTTCGATGCACCTGGTCGGGCCGGAATTGCTGAGGCTGAGCTTTCACGTATTCGTCGTGATTGTTGGTGTCTTGATTCTTTCCGGCGCAGTCAACACGTCCATCATCGGCGCGAATGGCGTTATGAACCGGGTGGCCGAAGACGGAGTGCTGGATCCGTGGTTCCAGAAGCCCCATCGCCGCTTCGGTACGACGTATCGAATCATCAATGTGATCACGATTCTTCAATTGATCACGGTGGTGCTCAGCCGGGGGCAGACGTACCTGCTCGGTGAAGCGTATGCCTTTGGTATTGTCTGGAGTTTTTTCCTGAAAGCTCTCAGTGTGCTGGTTTTGCGTTTCCAGAGGCACGATCAGGAGTACAAAACGCCTGGTAATATCACAATCGCCGGCCGAGAGATTCCTTACGGTCTGATTTTGACGACGACCGTCCTCCTCTTTGTCGCGCTTGCGAACTTGTTCTCGAAGAGAATTGCGACGATTTCCGGAGTGTCGTTCACGGCGATTCTGTTCATCATCTTCACCATTTCCGAGCACCGCTACCACAAGAAGAGATCCAAGAAAGACATCCTCGAGCAATTCAATCTCGACATGCGGCCGGAGATTTCTGCGGAGTCCATTCGTGTCCGGCCGGGCTGCGTGCTGGTCGCAGTCCGCGATTACAACCGGATGCAGCATCTGCAGTCGGTTCTGCAGAAGACGAATGTCCGGAAGCACGACGTCGTGGTCATGACCATCCGCAACGTTTCCACAGCCGGTACAGGTGAGTTTGCCCTCAGCGAGGAACAGCTCTTTACCGAATACGAAAGGGAACTGTTCTCCCGGGTCGTCTCCGTGGCCGAAAAAGAGGGCAAACCTGTCGAATTATTGACGGTGCCCGGTGTGAATCCCTTCGATGCAATGGTTCAGACGGCAGCGACGTTGAGAGCATCGCGACTGGTGAGCGGCGTTTCTGCGCGGATGGATTCCGAGGAACTGGCCCGGCGCATTGGCCGGGCATGGGAAAGCCTGCCTGAACCCCGCCACCCGTTTTCGCTGGAGATTATCTCGCCCGACAGGCCCTCGATCTTTGTGAATCTTGGCCCTCATCCCCCTCGCCTCTGGCCGGAAGATGTCGATCTCGTTCACGATCTGTGGCTTGAATTGAGCGATGATTTCGGCAGCAAACTGCATCATCGAGATGTCGTCGGAGTCGCTCTGCGCAGAATGGATAAGGAACTCCGTTCAAAAGAACGCTCGGAGGTCATCACCGATGTTCGAGAGGAACTGGAGCACCGGCCTAAAGATGTGAAAGAGGTCGGCGAACTGCCTTCGTAAGGCCGACATGGCTGTCCGCGTGCAATACTAGCCGGCATGATGCCTGGTGGACATCTCGTAACATCGCTTGCGTTAAGCGGAGCAGCCTACGCGACAACCGGTTCTGTGGAGCTTGCAAGTGGTTGTTTTGCCGGTGGTTTCCTCATTGATGTAGATCACTATCTCGATTATTTGTTCTTCGAAAAACAGTGGCGGCACCCCGGCCCCGTCAGTTTCCTTCGCTATTACTTCGCAGCGTGTCCGAAAAAGCTGATCCTTCCTCTTCATTCGGCC
This sequence comes from uncultured Acidobacteriota bacterium, assembly GCA_963738025.1. Lineage (GTDB taxonomy): Bacteria > Acidobacteriota > Terriglobia > 20CM-2-55-15 > 20CM-2-55-15 > 20CM-2-55-15. Next base: position 299,432 of record CAVTWA010000051.1, read on the forward strand.
GAACTCATGACACTGCTGTTGAGCGTCATCTTACTGGTTCGTCCAGTACCCTTGCTGGTCGGGTACTGGGTCGGTGCTTTCATGCATCTGATTTTTGATGTTCTGGTGAACGGAGATTACGCTCTGAAACACCCTGTTCTGTTTTATTTCTTCAGTTATCGGGCACGCTTTGCGTTTGCGGCCGAGCATCTCCTGGACATAACCGTTTCTCCAGAAGCAGGAGACAGGCCAGTTAGAGACTTCTTTCGTTGGCTGCCTCTCAAAGCGGACCAGCCGCGGCTGGAACCGACTGAAGGGGATGAACGCATCGAATCCGTTTAGCTCCGTCCTCTTTGTTTCTACTTCTTATTCCTTCATTGCCAGATCATAGACGAACCCGGCAGCGCCGCCAGAGAGATGGAATTCTGGGCATTGCAGCCTCGATGTTTTCCACAGTTGCGTGATGGCCCGTGGAGTTTCGGGGAAGTTCTCCCTTGAATGCATGGTGCCGCGTACAATGCACTCTATGCTTGCTGTCCACCTTGAGAACCGCCGTGTGGGCGTTCGCGCTGTGCGTCGCCCGTCGCGAGCCGCGGGTTCAGCATTAATTCGTCTCATCCTGGGGGGAATTTGCAATACAGATCTCGAACTCCAGCGCGGGTACTACGGATTTTCCGGTACGCCCGGTCACGAGTTCGTAGGTGAAGTCGTGGCAGCCGACAACACGGCTCTTGTGGGCCGCCGCGTTGTTGGCGAAATCAATATCGCCTGCGACAAATGTGAATGGTGCAGGAAAGGCCTCGGACGTCATTGCCCCAAGCGCGACGTTCTCGGTATCGTTCGACATGCGGGGGCGTTTCGTGAATTTTTGACGCTGCCCGAAACGAATTTACATGCTGTACCCGGCCAGATCTCCGATGAATCGGCTGTTTTCGTCGAGCCGATTGCGGCTGCGTGCGAAATTCTTGATCAAGTGGCTATTCCCGACAAAGCGGCTGTCGCTGTTCTTGGCGACGGAAAGCTGGGTTTATTGGTCTCGCAAGTCCTGCATGCGGCTCGAAAAGAGGTCCATCTTTACGGCCATCATAAGAACAAGCTGCACATTGCGGAGCGCTCGGGCGTTCACACCGTAACGGCAGGCAAGACGATACCTCTCTGTGCTTATGACTGGATCGTGGAGGCGACGGGAACCCGTGGAGGCCTGGAACAGGCAGTGCGCATGACGCGCCCGCGTGGGACAATAGTCATGAAATCCACGGTTCACGGCCTGGTCCGAGTCGATGCTGCACCGATCATCGTGAATGAAATTACGTTGGTCGGTTCGCGCTGCGGAAGATTCGAGCCTGCGCTGAAATTACTGGCGGAGGGCATGGTGAACGTCGGAGATATGATTTCGGATACGATGCCGCTTTCTGAGGCTCGCAGAGCCTTCGCCAGGGCAGGGCAGCGAGACGTCCTGAAGGTGTTGTTGAAGAATTAGGAGAAGTTTTATGCAGTTTCAACTCAAAAAATTATCTTCAGAAGCGATCCCACCGGCGCTCGAGAGAGCCGAACGCTACCGGCTCCTGAACGAGCCGTTACAAGCGGAAAGCATCTGTCTGGATATTCTCGCGGTGGATCCGGAAAACCAGCAGGCTGTTGTATTGCTTCTTCTCGCCTTGTCGGAACAGTTCGGTGAGAACATCACAGAAAAGCTGGACCGCGCCTGGTCGCTTCTTCCAAAGCTGCGCGATGAGTACCAGCAGGCCTATTACCAGGGCATCCTTCTGGAGCGGCAGGCACGGCTATACATGCGCAGCGAAATCCCCGGCGCGAATTTCTCGGCCTATGATCTCTTCAATGAAGCCATGCGATTGTATGAAAAGGCCGAGCGGCTGCGCCCGCCGGGGAATGATGAAGCATTGCTGCGCTGGAATACGTGTGCCCGTACTATTACGGGCGCGAAGCTGCAGCCGCGGCCGATCGATGACTTTCCACCCAGAATGCGTTGAATCAAGCTGCAGGACGTTGGCCTGCGGCCCGTTTGCCTTCCGCGAACTCCGCGATCATCTTTTTATTGAAAGCCGTAATGTCATCAGGCTTACGGCTCGTGACGAGCCCTTGATCGGTGACGACTTCCTCATCCACCCAATTCGCTCCGGCATTCCGCAGATCTGTTTGAAGAGATGGCCAGGACGTGAGCGTTCGTCCTTGTACACCACCTGCTTCGATGAGGGTCCAGGCGCCGTGACAGATCGCCGCAACGGGTTTGCGGTTGTCGATGAAGTGCTTGACAAACTCCACGGCCTTTGGATTCATGCGGAGCTTGTCCGGGCTCATCAGGCCGCCAGGCAGCAGCAGTGAATCAAAATCTTCAGGGTTTGCGGTTTCAAGTGGAACGTCAACTGCTACGGTTTTGCCCCATCTCTTGATGTTCCATCCACGCACTTCGCCTTCCTGGGGCGAAACGACCTGTGTCGACGCGCCTATACGGTCCAGGGCCTTCCGTGGCTTAATTAATTCAACTTGTTCAAAGCCTTCATCCACAAGTATCGCAATTTTCTTTCCAGTCAAATCTTTTTTGGCCATGAAGCTCCTCCGGTTCTTTCTATGTTGGACGGGCAAAAAAAAAGAGGACGCCGCAGTCGGCGTCCTTTTGGGAGGAAGGGGGGCACCCTATCTCTTTGATTTTGGCTTCAGCGCAGTTTTGCCTGAATCGGCAGGATCTTTCGTGGACAACTCGCTGACGGCAGCGGCGATATTCTGGTTATTGGCTTCGCGATACTGTACGGACACGCGAGTGCCAGCAACCAGATTACCTGACCGCTGCGTTTGCGGAGTGAGCATGAAAGTCATTTGCCCTGCCTTGCCGCGAACCGTTCTCGTAATAACGATCTGATTCGCTTGAATCGAAGTGATCGTACCCTGGGTGAAATGAGTTGCAGGTTGGGACGTTTTCGCCTGGGGAGAGGCGGGAGGGTTCGAAATTGCCTTATCGGTCCTTTGGCCGGCTGAAACCGCAACGCAAAGTACAGCTGTCGCGCCGGCGATGAAAGTAAATCTATAAGAGCTCAGATGCATTTAAATCCTAGTCACCCTCAATTATTTAAGCTAACGTGCATTAACACGTGATTAAGGTGAGATTAATTCGCTTTAATGAATGGAAATTTCACACGAAACGTGCTCCCCTGACCTGGTGTCGAATCGACCTCGACCGATGCGTGATGCTGATCCGTCGCCCACTTCACAAGACTGAGACCAAGACCAGCTCCATCGGCGCGGTTTGATCGGGACGGATCTGCCCGATAGAAGCGCTCGAAGATGTGCGGTAGCGCCTCCGGCTCGATTCCGATCCCGCTATCCGTTACTTCGATGAAACGGTGTTCGCCATTCTGTGAGACACGAACTAGCACATGTCCACCCGATGGAGTGAATTTGATGGCATTGTCGACCAGATTGAGAATGATCCTTTCAATCCATCCATCGTCGCCTTGAACGAACATATCGGCGTCGCAGTCACATGAGAGACTGAGGTTTTTAGACGCAGCGACAGGTTCAAGCTGTTCGATCAATGACTGTGCAAGCGATGACAGGTTTACCGGATCATGCGCAATCGCCACTTCTCCAGATTCGGCGCGGGCCAGCGTAAGAAGTTCATTCACCATTTTCGTCAGCTTCTCGAATTCTTCGAGCTGGCTCGCCAGCACGCGCCGGTATTGTTCAGGCGAATTCGATTGCATTAATGCAATTTCCGCCTCACCGCGCAAGACGGCAAGGGGAGTTCTCAGTTCATGAGAAATACTGGCAGTGAACTGCTTCATCTCGCCAACCGCTTTTTCCAGCTGCTGAAGAGTTTCGTTGAACTGCTCGGCGAGGTAATCAAGTTCGTCGCCATTACCGCGCACGGGGAGTCGGCGGTCCAGTCGCGATACGCCGATCTCACGCGCGGCTTTACCTAAAGCAGCGACGGGCTCCAGCGCTTTTCCAGCCATGAACCACGACGCTATTGCCGCGAGTAGGACTCCCGAAGGAATGAGCAAGGCGAGTGCCTTCACAAACCAGTTTATCGTGTCGTCCACCGTGCGCATGGAGGCACCGACCACGAGCAGATAGGGCTCGCCGTTGACTCGGACTTCCTCGTTGCGCAGTCGAAGCTTACCCTCGTCGGTTTGTACATCAACAAAGGATGGAGCGGTTTTGGAGTACTGCGTCACATCAGAGGCCGGATACTTAACCGCCGCTGCGCTGAATTCATCGGATTCGGCCAGGAGTTTGCCTGTGTGGACTTCGTAGACCTGGTAGTACCGCGTTGCCGTGTTGATGAACGTCACTTCATCCGGATCATTCGGATCATATCGGAAGACCGGCTGGCTTTCCTCCCCGGGCTGGGCTGGCTCAAAGCGCAGGTACCCGCGAAGGCCGTCGGCTCGATCCTGGACTTCCTGGGTCAGATCGCGGTCGAGACCCACGCTCAGGACGTTATAGTAAATGAGTCCGAACCCGGTAAGCAGCACGCTCACGGTGATCGAATAGAACAGTGTGAGCTTCGTCCGTAATGTCAGAGGCCTCATGCGGCGCGGTCGCTGAGCATGTACCCGACACCGCGGACGGTGTGAATCAGAGGCGGCTGGAATCCTTTATCGATTTTATTGCGGAGTGAATTGATATGGACATCGACAACATTGCTGACGCTATCGAAATGGATGTCCCAGACGTGCTCCACGATCATCGTCCGGGTTACGGGTCGATGAGCATTGCGAAGCAGGAATTCGAGGAGGGCGTATTCCTTGAGTTTGAGATCGATCGGCTGGCCGGCCCGGCGGACCTGTCTGGTGGCCGTGTCCATTTCGAGATCCGCAACGCGGAGCTTCGGATTTTCCTGGTTGCCGCGTCGTAACAGCGCGCGTATCCGCGCCGAAAGTTCGGCAAAAGCAAACGGCTTGATCAAGTAATCGTCGGCGCCCGCATCGAGCCCGGCCACTTTGTCTTCCACCGCGCCTTTAGCGGTCAGCACGAGTACCGGAAGCTTTGCCTTCTTCGTTCGGATCTGCCGCAGCACATCCAGACCGGACAGTTTGGGCAGCATCAGATCCAGGATTACAAGATCGTAGTCGAAGGCCGTCGCATTGTTTACAGCCTCCAGACCGTCGTACACCGCATCGGCGGCGTATCCCTCCTGTTGCAGCCCCTTCTTGATGAAACTCGCCACTTTTTTCTCGTCTTCAACAACAAGAATGCGCATGGCGATCCATTATAGGGCGAACGGGTCTACGCTGCTCTCCGATAGTCTTCAGATTGGTCGATAAAAACGACCGATTCTCGTGCTTCGGTCACTCGAGCCATGGCATATGCACCGATCCCGAGCATGATGTCCCGGACGGCGATGTCATAGTAATGTCCGCTGGAAATCAGGTTTGCGGCGATACCCCATAACCAGAGCATCGCCAAATACCCGAATACTCGTGTCGCGCCAAATAGAATGGCGAGACCAACGACGATTTCCACGCCCCCGACGATATGCATGAAATTCACCGCGCTGATAGGCAACGTCCGCTGCACCATCGGGCTGAGATATTGCTCCCAGTTGACGAGGATATTGGTGAACTTATCAAGACCGGCCAGCAACGGTCCGAGCCCAAACGCTACCCGTAAGGCCCAATAGCCGGCATTTAATTCCCGAGAAACCAACATAAATATGTCCCCCTATAAAATAGGACCCGGGCGCCGCAAAAAAGTTGTATTTCGCAGCAGTGAGACTGCTCGTCCTCTTCCGCAGTAATAAACTTGATGGAATATCCAGTCCAGAACGTTGTTATGGCCGCCTCCTCCCTGCCAAGGCGCTGATTCCATTGAAATGTGGTTTGGTATGGAGACTGCTAAACTGCGGGCGGTTCGGAAGAGGAGAGAATTTGCATGAGAACCTTATTGATCGGTCTGGTTATCGCCATCGGGTTTCTGGCCAGCTATTTCGTCACGACGATACAACGCATCTGGTAACCCCCGCGGGCAGGAAGCCCTCAGCGATACTGTGGAACAAAACGAAACAAAACGAGGGACAGGTCACTCGGATGTTTCCAATCGATACACTTTTGACCTCTCTGATCTGTTTCAACCTGAAATATCGTCTGAGTGACATGTTGCTCAGTTCGTTTCGTGGTCTGTCACACAGCTGAAAAGCAAACTCTCCGCCTGCAATTTTCGCCTTCGTCTCCAACCCGCATCTGGCGCGGCTTCTGGCGCTTCCCGCAAGCGATGAACCACTTGACCCGAAATTCTTTATGGTGATAGTGTCTACCCACTTTATGAATCGCCGTACGAAAATCCTCGCCTTCGCAGTCGTGTTGCTTGTCGCCGCTCTCGCGCAGGCAGCGCAGAAAGCTTTAAAGATCGACGTTGACCTCGTGATGGTAAGCGTTGCCGTATCCGATTCCGACGGCCGGCCTCTAACGGCTCTGAAGGAGCAAAGCTTCCAACTATTCGAGGATAAAATCGAGCAAAAGATTCGCTACTTCTCGAGCGAAGCGGCGCCCATCAGCATCGGTATCATTCTGGACATCAGTCACAGCATGCAAAAGAAGCTTAGCTTTGCGAAAGATGCTGCACTGAAGTTCCTCGAGACCGGCACTCCGGACGACGAATACTTTCTGGTCGAGTTTTCCAATCGCGCAAATATCGCCCAGGGCTTCACGAGCGATATCACGCGTCTCCGCGACAAGCTTTCTCTGGTACCGGCGCAAGGCAACACTGCTTTGTATGACGCGGTCTATCTCGGGCTTGCCCAGTTGAAGAAAGGCCAGAACCCGAAGAAAGCGCTTCTCCTCATAACCGATGGAGAAGACAACCACAGCCGATACAGCCGCCGGGACATCCGCGAATTTGTTCGCGAGGCGGACGCTCAGATCTATGTGATCGACATGGGACGCGCACTGGTTGGCGAACTGGCGGATATGACGGGCGGCCACTCTTACCGCGCATCTGTAGCCGACCTCGAAGACACGTGCGAAAAGATTGCCCTGGAATTGAAGAGCCAGTATGTCATCGGATACGAATCGACGAACGGCAACAAAGACGGAAAATTCCGCAAGGTTCGCGTAAAGGTCACACCACCCGAAGGAATGCTCAAAGTGAACGCCCGGACTCGAGAAGGGTACTACGCACCGAGTTCACAGATCGGCGGGTCCAGTGAGTAATTCTTCCAGTTCGGAACCAGCCTCACTGGGCCCTGTTTAGCGGCCTCCCCGCTGCGGCTGCGGCAAGGGCTTCCGCGGAAGTTTGTCATCCCGGTTTGCCGTGTGATAAGCGAATGACGCTACGATGACCGCATCCTTCATCAAGTCCGCCGCCTGAACACGTTCGTAAACATCCATACTGGAGTGGTGCGTTCGCGTGTCGTACTCCACCGGATCCTGGATGAATTGAAACCCCGGCAGTCCGATAGCATCGAACGACTGATGATCGGTACCTCCTGTGTTGCGAATCGTCACGGTAGTCATGCCGAGATTCTTTAACGGCTGCATCCATGCCTGGAATATCGGAGCCACCGCTTCATTACCTTGCAGATAAATCCCGCGAATCGCGCCGGTCCCGTTATCAACATTGAAGTATCCTGAAAATTTCATATGTTCCGGTTTCAACTTCATATCGGCCCGGTCGGCAAAATGTTGAGTGACGTATGCGCGGGAGCCAAGAAGTCCTTCTTCTTCGCCGGTCCATAAGGCGAGACGGATCGTGCGCCGTGTCCGCAGTCCGGTGGCTTTTAAGATACGCATGGCCTCCATCATGACAGCGCAACCGGCAGCATTGTCTGTGGCTCCAGTTCCCGCATGCCACGAATCGAAGTGGGCGCCGAGCATGACCACTTCGTCGGCTTTGTCTGTACCTGGAATTTCGCCGACGATATTGAAGGAGTTTAAATCTTCGTCGTAGAACTTGTTTTCAATCTCCATTTCAAGCCGCACCGGCACGTTCTTCTGAAGCATCCGCCAGATCCGGCCGTAGTGTTCGGCGGCCATCACAACCTGTGCAGGAGCGGGGGGATCGGAAGCATTTCTACCGCCGCCACTTTGTACGAAGACAGTCCCTCCGCTTCCCTGGCTTGGTTCGATCGTTGCAACCACGCCCTCATCTATGAAGAATTTCTGGCGGCGCTGATTGAAATCCTGCGGATTCCCGCCACCTCGCTGTCCGCCTCGTGCGCCACCGCGAGGCGGCTGCACGGGCTGATTGGACAGTGCAGTCAGCTCTTCGTCGGTGTAACGATGTCCCGGGGCTTGAAATTCAGGGGCTAAGTCGCGGCTGGCCGCGATCATCGCGTATTTCCCGCGGAGTTGCCCACGCAATTTCTCGAAGTCCTGCTCGTTGTTGATCACGGCAATTACGGCGTCCCCCGTCACCGGGCCTCTGGTTCCAGGTGTCCACGCTTTCGGATAGGCGATCAGAGAGAAAGTTCCGGCTTGAGAAATAGCTCGCGCCGAAAATTTCTCGTTGGCCCAGCCGCGGCCAAAGGGGCCCCATGATTCGAGATGAACATTTGCGAGTTCCCATTGGGTCAGCTTTGTCTTGCTCCACTCGGCGGCCGCCTTGATTTGCGGAGAGCCGGTCAAGCGGGCGCCGTATACATCCGTGAGGTAGCTGAGCGTGTCCATGACCTGAGAGCGATTCAGTCCTTCGTCTTTGATTTTGTAGATCCCGTCCAGATCAACTTTCTCTTGTGGTATCTGCGCAATGATCGGAATGGCGAGACAAAATAGGGCAAGTGCGGCGATTGCTCGGATGCGTGTCATGGGTCACTCCAGCTAACGGTTTCGCCGATTATAGCAATGTGTTTCAGCGTCGGCGGTGCGAAAGATCCTGTTTCAGCCTGCCGAGGTGGACGATTTTGTGTTAGCCGCGGAGCGGCGGAAGATCCTGGCCACGGCCGCAAGGCCGTGGCAGTTGTTTTAGCGGTAAAGGAGCCGCGGTAGCGGCGAAAGACTCTTCCGCCGCTACCGCGGCTGAAGCCTGTTTCTTTAAGCGGCGTTTGACAGATCTTGACGGGACGAATCGGGGCGCTTCATTGCAAATACCAGGCCCGCGGCCGCCGCCGCGGCCAACGTCGCAAACCAACCCCGATGCGTTGTGAACCAGAGCTGCAGACTGCCTGACCGGGCGCTTGCGTCGAACCTGCCGTGAGCCCCATGATCGCCAGGCAGCGGACTCCACAAATTGTCCGGTCGATCCGGGGCGGCGGATTCGTTTGTCTGTTGCGAATCGTAGCCGTGCTTTGCGAGGTAACGATCCAGATACCCCGGTATGATTTTGTTCCCGAGGATGGCCTTGACTGTCGGCAGACCGACGTAAACTTCACGCCTTCGATGATGAGCTGCCCAGTAGATGCCTCGGGCGGCCACTTCGGGTTGAAAGATTGGAGGCACGGGCTGCGGTTCTCGCGGCAGCCGGCTCCGCACCCAATCGAACTGCGGCGTGTTCATGGCCGGCAATTGCACCATCGTGAGGTGAATGTCTGTATTGTCGTGAAGCAATTCCGACCTCAGGCTGTCCGTAAAACCCCGGATCGCGTGCTTCGCGCCGCAATACGCCGATTGGAGCGGAATACTCCGGTATGCCAGAGCCGAACCGATCTGAACGATCGTACCCCGGTTGCGAGGCCGCATGACGCTAAGTGCCGACATGGTTCCGTAAACAACGCCCAGGTACGTGACCTCGGTGACACGTTTGAATTCTTCCGCAGTCATTTCGCATACCGGGGAAAAGACGGACACCATCGCGTTGTTGATCCAGATATCGATCGGTCCTAAATCGGACTCTATCGTATCCGCTGCCGCCTCGACTTGAGCGGGATCCGCAACATCGGTGGGAATGATCAACGCGCGGCCGCCCAGCGCCTGAACTTCCGCTTCCGCCCCTTCCAGCCCGGCGGCCCCGCGCCCGAGCAGGGCGATCCTGCACCCATGTCTTGCGAATTCTCGCGCCGTTGCGCGCCCTACGCCGGCCGACGCGCCGGTGATTACAATGACTTCCGATTGATGTGCCATACAAAATTCAATGCAATTCGGTGCCCAGAAGCCGAGAAATCATAGCCAGCACGGGCCGTTAATGGTTTCGCATCGTGATGCGATATAATGACTCCACAATATGCAAAACGTCGTATCGATTCAAAAACATGCTCACGGACTCGGTGATTTCACAACAACCCCACGACTTTTGATCGTTTCCGCCCTCGCGCTCGTCGTCGGCGCGCTCAGCGCGGTGGTTGCACTCGCACTCCTCAAACTGATCGGCTTGTTTACAAATCTGTTTTTCTACCAGCGATTTCAGGCGGATACCGTATCGCCTGCCGGCCACCACCTGGGCTGGTTTGTCATTGTGGTCCCGGTCATAGGTGGATTGATTATCGGGTTGATGGCTCGTTACGGATCCGAGCGCATCAGAGGACACGGGATTCCCGAGGCAATCGAAGCCATCCTGTTGAATGGCAGCCGGGTTGAGCCAAAAGTTGCATTTCTCAAACCCATTTCAAGCGCCATCTCCATTGGTTCCGGCGGTCCGTTTGGCGCCGAGGGCCCCATCATCATGACCGGCGGGGCATTCGGCTCGATGATGGCGCAGTTCTTTCATCTGACCAGCACCGAACGCAAGACGCTGCTCGTCGCAGGCGCTGCTGGTGGTATGTCTGCAACATTTGCCTCCCCCGTTGCGGCCGCCATGCTCGCCGCTGAACTTTTGCTGTTTGAATGGAAACCGCGCAGCCTCATCCCGGTCGCCCTGGCGACCACAACTGCCGCGGTCATCCGACGTTATTTGCTGGGGCTCGGACCTTTGTTTCCGGTTCCCGCACATCCTTCGGTCATTTCTCCGCAGGGTTTGTTGTTCTGTGCTGTCGCCGGCGTGCTGGCCGGGCTGCTGTCCACGGCGCTGACGAACTTCGTCTATTGGTCTGAAGATGCGTTTTTCAAGTTACCCATTCATTGGATGTGGTGGCCTGCAATTGGAGGCCTGCTGATCGGAATTGGCGGGTTGCTGTTTCCCGAGGCTCTGGGTGTCGGTTATGAAACCATCGGAGCGTTGCTGCAGGGCGATGTCCCTGCACGCCTGATTATCGGCATCCTCTTTGTGAAATCTGCCATCTGGGCACTGGCGCTTGGATCCGGTACGTCGGGCGGTGTACTGGCGCCGCTGCTCATGATGGGCGCAGCGCTTGGCGGCGTCGAATCGATATTTTTTCCCGCTGAGGGCATGGGCTTCTGGCCGCTGATCAGCATGGGCGCGATCCTGGGTGGAACCATGCGCGTGCCGTTTACAGCGGTGATCTTTGTGCTGGAATTAACCCGCGATTTCAACGCACTTCTGCCGCTGTTTATAGCCGTTATCGTTGCGTACGCCTTAACCGTACTGGTGATGAAGCGATCCATATTGACGGAAAAGATCAGCCGCCGTGGGTTTCATCTCAGCAGGGAATACGCGATCGATCCGCTCGAAATTCTGTTTGTCCGTGAAGTCATGCGTACGAACGTCGTTGCATTGCGAGATAAGGTCATGCTGGATGACGTCTCCAGAATGGTTCAATCCGCCGCGCACGGCGGCCAGCATTTGTATCCCGTTCTGGATGCTTCCGGCTCTCTGGAAGGAGTGATCACGCGTAAGGATCTTCACCGTTTGCATGAACGAACTGTCACCGTACAGGAAGCGATCAAGAGACGGGTCGTGACTGCCTATCCGGACGAACCGCTGCGTCTCGTGGTATATCGGATGGCGGAGACAGGTTTCACTCGAATGCCCGTTGTGGATCGCGACAATCCGGCAAAGCTCGTCGGCATGGTTTCGCTGACGGACCTGCTTCGCGCCCGCGTGCGCGATCTGGAAGAAGAACGGCGGCGCGATCGCGTGCTGCGCCTGAAGTTTCCGTTTACCAGAAGACGCGCCACTGTCGCGTAGCAGCCGGCTCAGCGGATCTCGACGATGAACAATGATGGGAGATTCGGTCCGCGGCTGCGGTCGTTACCCCATGAACTGGCCGCAAAAACGAGGTTATCGAAACCGTCCACCCAGAGCGCCCGGATCTCGATATCCTCCGGGAAGGTAAGTCCCGTCTGAGCCGGCAGGTCGAGGCTGCTGATCAAGTTGTAGCCATTCACACCACCTGCATACAAGTCGACGGAGCCGGTTTCGCTGCCAGCGACCAGCAGCGGAACGCCTTTCCGCTCCGTCCCGGCCACGGTGTTTGTAGTGCGGCTTATGAATTGAACAGTGCTCAGGGTCGTCCTGTCATAAACGTTAATTCCGGCGCCGCAGCATCCGGGATGCGTCATGAAGACATAGTTTTTCCAGGCGTTGAAAATCACACCCGGGCGCTCAGCAGTCGTGATTGGACCTACGAATTCCTGCGTCTTGCGATCGAACTCGAGCAGACTTCCCGGGGCGAATTCCTGACCGTAGGTTCGCATGGTGGGGAGTTCAACAACAAAATCCCCTATATTCAGTTGCGCCATGTAGATCCGGTCGGACGTGGCGACCATCGAACCCTGCCCCTTGGCCACGTAAACGTTCTTTGACGTCACTTGCAGCGCGTTCAGTCCGTACGTCGAGAGTTGGAGGGATTGTTCGAATTGCAGAGGCCAGGTCTTCAGAAAGCTATACAGATTGCCGTTCCTGCTTGTGATAAAGATCCGAGTATCGTTACCGCGCACGGCCGACAGTGGCGCTCCCAGATGAATGGTTTCGATCAGCTGGAAATTGGTCTCGCGATCCCGGTCGAGAACGAAGAGGTCGCCTTCCACCGAGCACAGGAAGATGCGCTCAGGATCCGCATAGACCATTTGAGAGGAAACGAACGCCCCAGGCAGGTTGACAGCGGTCAATAGTTTGAGTTCCGGCGTCCATGTTGTCTGGGCCCCGGCGGCGGTTATCGAAGCTGCGGCCGCTAGAATGGTCAAAAAGGAAATCCTGATGGCGCGATAAGCCTTTTTCAACTTGTAACCCTTTCAAAACACGGTTTAGGTTTTTATCGAATTGCCCATCAACCACCGGCCTTGCCAGATGGACGATTGCCTTCGACGAATTCCAAGCATGAAAACGAATGCAGCCGTTCCCACACATCGCCGTGCGACATACCAGTCAGCGTTTGGGCTGGTCCCCGTGTCGAGAACACAACGCAAACTATTGCTTCAGATGAGTAAAGAATTACGTCCCGATGTGCTTTTGTCTACGCTAAAACAATCAAACGCGATACCGCTCCGCAGGCGCAGTCTATGACCGCGAGATTGTATTGATTTGCGAACAGCTTGCGGTCATAGACCGCATCTACAATTTGCGGCTTCGCAAGAGAAGATATATCCCGAGGCAGAGCCCGAAATCGATCAAGAGACCGGCATCAACCCGATAGAGGCGATGCTGAACCGGTTCCGGCAGAAATGGTTCGGCGGCAAAATAGAAGAGATTTCCAAGCAGAACCGCCAGGAGCATTCTCATCCAGTTGTGGATCATCTTTGCGTGTGATTGTCGTAGAAGCGGGCACAGACACGTTCGATACGTTTGCTTAAATCGGTGCTCATCTCCGCTGGAGCGTAATGTATCATGCGGTCATATGGCCGAACGGATTCCCATTCCTGAGCTGAAAAAGAAGCTGGAAACCAGCAAAAAGCTGGTTGTTGTCGATGTACGTGAACCAGGCGAAATCAAGGAAAGCGGCGCCATCCCCGGAGCGATCCATATTCCCATGGCCCAGATTGAGAAGCGCATGGGTGAACTTCCAAAGAATGCGGAGATCGTCTTCTATTGAGGCGGCGGTGGGCGCGCGTCGCGCGCTGCTGACGCACTGATAAAGGCCGGGTACAAGACCGTAGAGTTTTGTGGAATGCGTGACTGGAAGAAAGAAGGCTTGCCGACGGTTCCGTCGATCAAATGATTAATGACCGGCCTGTTGTGCAATAACCAACTCTCCCGCTGGTAAACTTGAACTATGGAGAAGGGCGACGCGCTGTTGATTGTGGATGTGCAGAACGATTTCTGCCCCGGGGGAGCGCTTGCGGTCCACAGTGGCGACGAGGTTGTTGCTGTCCTGAATAACTGGATCGGCCAGGCGCGGAAAAGCGGCATTCCTGTGTATGCCACACGCGATTGGCATCCGCCGCATCACATCAGCTTTAAAGAACGAGGCGGTCCGTGGCCGCCACACTGTGTGCAAGAGACCTCGGGTGCCGCTTTCCATGCGGACCTGAAGCTGCCCCCTGAGGCACAGATCATCAGCAAGGCTCAGAAGCCGGACGAGGATAGTTATTCCGCCTTCGGCGGAACAGACCTTGCCGGACGCCTTCGCAGCGCCGGTATCCAGCGTGTCTGGATTGGTGGATTGACGCAGGATTACTGTGTCCGCGAAACATCGCTGGATGCGATTCGCGAGGGCTTCGAAGTGCATGTCATCGTCGCAGGTACCCGAGCCGTCAATGTTCATCCGGACGACGGCCACCGCGCTCTGGAAGATGTGCGGCGGGCCGGCGCAATTCTCGAGCACTGATGGTCCCGCCCTGGGCAAACGATTCCACCGCCTCACTGCTGACTGACCTCTATGAATTGACCATGCTGCAGTCATATTTCGACGCGGCAATGAATGAAACCGCCGTCTTCGATCTGTTCGTCCGCCGGCTTCCGCCCCAGCGAAACTATTTGATTGCGTGCGGGCTCGAGCATGTCTTGCGTTATCTCGAAACATTTTCGTTCGACCAGGAAGCGATCGAATACTTACGGACATTGGGCCAGTTTTCTGAACCTTTCCTCCGGAGCCTCAGCAGATTTCGTTTTACCGGTGACGTATATGCAATGCGCGAGGGGACCGCGTTTTTTGCCAACGAACCGATCCTGGAGATCGTCGCTCCTCTGCCCGAAGCGCAGATTGCCGAGACATTCGTTCTCAACCAGATTCAAATGGCGACCCTCGCCGCCTCGAAAGCGTCCCGTGTTGTCCGCGCGGCGCGCGGCCGTTCGGTCGTCGACTTCGGAGTAAGAGCAATGCACGGTACCGATGCCGGTATCAAGCAGCCGCGGGCATTTTACATTGCCGGGGTGGACTCCACGTCCAGTGTTCTGGCAGGTCAGGTCTGGGGAATTCCAGTTTCGGGCACAATGGCGCACAGCTATATTCTGGCTTTCCCCGATGAACTGGCGGCGTTCCGGCAATTTGTGCGCACGTATCCGCGGTCAATTCTGCTGATCGATACCTTCAGCGTGGAAAATGGAATCCAGAACGTCATCAGCGTGATGCGGGAAATCGGCGGCGAGTCTCACGTCACCGGCGTCCGCCTGGATTCCGGCGACCTGGTTCAACAGGCGTTCGCCGTCCGGCAGAAACTGGACACGGCGGGCCTTTACGACGTGAAAATTTACGCGAGCAGCAGTCTCGACGAATATGAAATCGAGAAAATCGTTGATGCGAGCGTTCCTATCGATGGCTTTGGTGTTGGAAGGAACATGGCGTCCTCTTTTGATGTCCCAGTGCTGGATACCGTATACAAATTGACCCAGTATGCCGGGCAGCCCAAGATGAAGTTTTCGGAGTCGAAATCGACGCTGCCGGGACAGAAGCAGGTGTTCCGCGAGCGTTCGACGCATGGGCTCGTTCGAGACGTCGTTGGCCTTGTCGATGAAACGGGTATTGCCGGCGAACCTTTGCTGGTCAAGGTTATGGAGAACGGCCGGCGAACGGAGCCAGCCGCGGCCCTTCAATCGTGCCGCGACCGCTGCAGAGCCGAAGTCGAGGCGCTGCCGCCACATCTTTTGGAACTCTCCAGGACGTCGCCCGAGTACCGGGCGGAAGTGAGCTCCGGCCTGGCGAGGACCATCGACACGATTCGCAAAAAAATGTAAAACTTTTCCGTAACCAAATTGACGGGTACCGTGTCTATACTGCATGCGCATGCGCCGCCTTGTCGCGACTGCTGCTCAATTATTGTTATTGTTTGCTGTCGCGACTCAAGCGCAGAGTGGCAAAAAGCCCGCCCATACGCTTCACGCCTACCGAACCACAGAAAGAATAACGATCGATGGCCTTTTGAATGATGCAGCCTGGATGAAGGCTCCCGTGGAGTTCGAGTTTACTCAGCGGGATCCTATCGAAGGAGTGGATCCCAGCGAACGCACGCAAATCCAGGTCGCATATGACGATACGTCCGTATATTTCGGCGTTCGTTTATTTGATAAGGAACCACAGAAAATCGTGCGGCAGCTCTCGCGGCGCGACGATAATCCGGACGCCGATTATTTCATCCTGCAATTGAGCCCAAACCACGATCGTCTGACCGGTGCGCTGTTCCAGGTCAGTGCTGCCGGCGTTCAACGGGATGCCATCATTTCGAATGACACGTTTCAGGATCAATCCTGGGATGGGGTATGGGAATCCGCCGTTCGGATCGACGATGAAGGCTGGTCCCTTGAAATGCGGATTCCTTTTTCACAGCTGCGCTTTCCGCCGGGGGAGCGTCAAGTCTGGGGAATCAATGCTGCGCGTTACATTCATCGGAAGAATGAGACCGTCTGGCTGCAAATGGTTGGGAAGAAGGAAAGCGGAACCGCGTCCCGCATGGATGACCTCGAAGGAATTGACGGCGTGGAGGGGCATCGCCACCTCGATCTGACCCCATACATCGTGAGCCGCGGCCAGTTCATCCACCCTTCCGCTCCAAATGATCCATTCAACAGCGGACATCGTCCATCAGGTGCCATCGGGATGGACATGAAATATGGTCTGACCAGCAATTTCACCTTAGATGCGACGGTGAACCCGGATTTCGGCCAGGTGGAAGTCGATCCCGCCGTTGTGAATCTCTCTCAATTCGAAACGTTTTTTCCGGAAAAGAGGCCGTTTTTCCTCGAAGGCACGAACATCTTCGACAATTTCGGCCGCGGTGGCTCGAACAGCTCCTGGGGATTCAATCGCAATACGCCGAACCTGTTCTACTCGCGGCGTATCGGCCGGTCTCCGCAAGGAAGCGCATCCGGCGATTTTGTAGACACACCGACATCGACGCGAATTCTCGGAGCGGGTAAGTTAACCGGAAAGACTCGCAGCGGCTGGACGGTCGGCCTGGTGGAGGCCGTTACCGGACGTGACAACGCAGACGTGTCCGTTCAAGGCCTGAGGTCCGAAGTCGAAGTCGAGCCGCTGACAAACTACATGGTGACGCGCGTCTTGCGCGAGTACAACCGTGCCGGTTTCGGCTTCCTGACAACGACGGTTGCGCGGGATCTGCGGCAGCAGTCGCTCCGCGACCTCCTGTCCAAGCGATCTCAAATCGCCGGAGCCGATGCCTATTGGTTTCTGGATTCAAAAAAACAGTGGGTCGTCACCGGAAAGCTGGCTGAAAGTTTCATTGACGGCAGCAGCACTGCCATTACCAATCTTCAACAGTCTCCTCAGCACTACTTTCAGCGGCCGGATGCCCCGGAAGTCCGGCTACAGAGCGGTGCCACCTCCATGCGAGGTTGGAACGGAGACTTGAACCTCAATCGCCAAAGCGGAAGTGTCACCGTCAATGCTGCGCTCTGGGCCGTCAGCCCTGGATTTGAATCCAACGACATCGGCTTTCAAAACGGTGGCGATGCCGCCGGTACACACGCTGTCGTCTTCTGGAAGAAGACGGACCCCGACCGATACACACGAAACCGCAACGTCTGGTTGAGTAAATGGTGGACCTGGGATTTCGGCCGCAAGGTGACGGGCGATGGCTGGAGCGGATCTGCTTCCGTTCAGTATCTGAACTACTGGGATACTTTCGTCAATTTTGGAACTCAGCGTCAAACTCAGGACGATCAGCTTACCCGCGGCGGTCCGGCTGCCCTGCGGCTCCCCGGACAATTCATCAATTTTGGCTTCGATACGGATTCGCGGAAGAAGGTTTCATTAGGCGCATTCTATGGAATGGGCCGCAACAAGCCCAACGCATGGAACGTCAGTTCGAACGTCAACGTGACCTACAAGCCGACTCCGTCGATCACGATTTCGACCGGGCCGGGATTCGATCGAAGCCGGGGGAACTCCCAGTACGTCACATCCCAGGCCGACGCGACCGCGACGAAAACGTTCGGAAACCGCTATGTCTTCTCTGAACTCGATCAATTCGATGTGAATCTGACCACACGGGTCAATTGGATACTCAGCCCAAAGATGTCGTTGCAGCTCTATACGCAGCCATACATCAACGTCGCCAGGTATTGGGACTTTAAAGAATTTGCGCAACCCGGAACCTATTCCTTCTTGCGCTATGGACACGACGTCGGCCAGATTACATTTGATCCGACCCTCAGCCAGTACGTCGTCAATCCGGATAATGCGGGCGAGGCGCCGCAGATCAAGTTCGCCGATCCAAATCTAAATTTCAAATCGCTTCGCGTGAATGCCATTTTTCGCTGGGAGTGGCGGCTTGGCTCTACCCTCTACCTGGTCTGGACGGAGAACAGGCAGGACAATTCCAATCCCGGTCACTTTTCGACTGGCCACGATGTCGCCCACCTTTTCGCCCGCCCGGATGATGTGTTCCTCGCCCGTATCGCCTATTGGTTCAGTAAATAACATGGGAAAATAGTGTTGCAGGCGCGGTGTGAATGAATTAGCGCCAGAGGCGCGTAAGAATCTAGCCCCGGCCGTCAGGCCGGGGACCAACCAGCGAACGTTCGAGGCCCGGAGCGCCGAAAGATTGTTGCGACGAATCTTACGCCCCTCCGGGGCTGGTGTTACGACGCATACGTATACCCCCGGCCTGCAGCCGGGGCTAGGTTCTAACGGCCCTTCGGGCCTATTGTTAGCACTTCATAGACCGCGCCTTCAGTCGAATTGAGGTGACGTGAAGCGTGTTGCGATCATCGGCGGCGGATTGGCCGGGCTGACTTGCGCTTTTGCTCTGAAACGGCGGGGGATTCCTTCGATGGTTTTTGAGTCGAGCGCAAAAGTCGGCGGCCGTGACAGCGCGGCATTGTTTTTCCTGTCGCCGGATTTGTTCCGGAACACGTTTCAGCTCGTTCGTGACGTGGGACTGGCGGACGATATCATTCCCATTACGCCGCAGGCTGCTCAGGTCTACCAGGGGCGCGTCTATCATCACCGGGTCGCATCGGCGACCGGCTTGCTGTCTTTCAAAGGCCTGGGGATCGCGGACAAAGCATTGCTGGGACGCATGGCATATCTGCTGGCCCGCTATTCACCACAGCTCGATTTTCATCATCCCGAGCTCGGGCTCGAATTCGACGACGAGAGCGTTGCGTCATTCGTCAAGCGGGAGCTGTCGCAGAACGTCCTGAACTACATTGCGGGTCCGCTGATCTCTACACTGTTTTATTTCGGTTCCGCAGAAACATCGCGCTGGCTGTACCTTGTTCTGGCCAAAAACATGTACAACACGCGCATGAGCACGCTGCGGGGAGGTATCCTCCGCCTGGCCGCGCGCCTTTCATATGAGCTGCAGACAACCGGCCGTCAAATTAACACTCTTCATGCCGAGGCGGACGAGTATGTGGTCGACGGCCGGGTTTTCTCCGACCTCGTGATTGCGGTTCCTGGAACGGCTGTTCTCAATATCGCCGGGCTCGATTCCTTACTCTCCGGCGACGATATCGAATTTTTTCGCAATACGCTTTACCAGCGGACGGTCAGCGTAACCGTTTCAACTCCCGCGCCGCTTGACCGGAATTGCTATGCTGTCTCCATTCCGCGAGTTGAAGGTTTCGCCGCAGCAACAATCTCATTCCATAACTTTATCGACCCCTCGACTGTACCGGACGGCAAAGGGCTTCTCACAATAACCGGTGGAGGTCCGGCCGTCACGCCCGCCCAGTTGATGGACGAGCTCCGTTCGTTGTATCCGGTGCGGGAGGAGTCGATCGAGTCTGCGGAATCTGCCGAATGGCGTTCCGGAATGCCGAAATTTCCTCCGGGCCGTTACCGGCAAATCCAATATTTCCGGAGCCGGGAACGAAGACCAGGACTGTTCTTTTGCGGGGACTATCTGGCGGGTCCGTTCGTTGAAGGGGCAGTCACTTCCGGTCTGCGCGCTGCCGAAGCTATACGACTTTAATCGTTCGAAAACGCACTTCGCATGCCGCGCATCGGTAGGCTCTGGAGAAAAGCAGCAGCCGCTCAAACCCGCGGCGGCGTGATCTGCGAATATTCTCGCCGCCGCATTCGGGACACCTCAACTCGGTGATGTCTTTCCTGTCGCGCGCAATTTTGCGTTTAGGCTTCAGTGGTTTCGACGTCTGGAAGTCGAGAAAGACGGAGCCAAACCGGCTGTGATCACACTTGATGCAGCGATATCTGCGCCTCAAGACCAACCACGACAGGTTATCGAGGAGGCCACGCGGCTCGCCGGTAACCCAGTGCGTGTTGTTGCACCGTGGACAATACATCATGCTCATTGACTTATAACTTATTTATGGCGATCGTGCCATTCTTCATACCATGCCATCTGTATCGCCTCTAACTTTTTCTCATTGGAGTTCTTTGGATCGTCGCTAAAGTCTTCAAGGTTGGTGACCCATTTGTACAGGTCTGTGAAGCGGACCGTCAGCGGGTCTTTGTCTGGAAATTTATCGGTCAGCGCAATCGCGACGTCCTCCGTCGTGGTCCATGTCAATGATCTACCCATTTTCAATTTCCCTCACGCGTTTGTCCTTCAGCGCCCGTGAAATCGCGGAATTCATAATCAACTCGGCCAGGTGCATGGTGGCATTGCTGAGACGCTCGATAGCTTCGCGTATCACCTGATGATTTGTGCTGCGCATCACTTCGCGCAGGTTCTTCGTTGCCGCGGTGATCTCGCTCTTTTCCTCTTCGGAGAGTGCAGCATACTGTTCATCGACCGTACCCTTCGCGGTTGCATTAAGCACAGTTTCCGCTTCGTTGCGGGCTTCGATGACCAGCCGGGCTTCGATGTCGGCCTCTGCATATTCGAAGGATTCCAGAATCATCTGCTCGACTTGCTCGTCGGTCAGACCGTAAGTCGGCCGGACTTCGATCGACTGGTATTTACCGGTTCGCTGTTCCTGCGCGGCGACACTCAGGATGCCGTCGGCATCGATGAGAAATTTGACTTCGATCCGCGGCAGGCCGGCGGTCATCGGCGGAATGTCTTTGAGATCGAACTGCGCAAGACTTCGGCAGTCTTTCACCAGTTCCCGCTCTCCTTGCAGGACGTGAATCTTCACATTCGCCTGTCCGTCAATGAAGGTGGTGAACATTTCCGTGGCGCTTGCCGGAATCGTCGAGTTGCGCGGGATGATCTTCGATATCACGCCACCCATCGTTTCTATCCCGAGCGACAACGGAGTGACGTCCAGCAGGAGCATGTCGCGCTTGCCGCCGGCCAGGATCTCGGCCTGGACAGCCGCTCCCAATGCGACGACTTCATCGGGATTCAACTCGGTGTGGGGAATCCGGCCGAATAGTTCCTGGACCTTCTGGCGAACCAGAGGAATCCGCGTGGAGCCGCCGACCATCACGACTTCATCGATTTCGTTCGGACGAAGGCCGGCATCTTTCAAGGCTTGCCGGCAGGGCGCCAATGTACGTTCGACGATCGGGCCGATCAACGTATTGAATTCCGCGCGCGTGATGGGGCGACGGAAGCCGGCGGATTCAATAACGATTTCCGTCCGCTCGAGAGAAGAAAGGTCTTCTTTGGCTTTATTCACCGCCTTTCGTATGGCTGGAATGTCGGCCTTCGGCGCTTCTTTCAGCACTATCCGGATCAGGACTTCGTCGATGTCATCGCCGCCCAGATGAGTGTCGCCGCTCGTGGACAGAACTTCGAAGATTCCATCATTCAGTTTAAGGATCGAGATGTCGAATGTGCCGCCGCCGAAATCGTAGACGGCGATAGTTCCCTGATTACGCTTGTCGATGCCGTATGCCAGAGAGGCGGCGGTCGGTTCATTCACGATGCGAAGGACGTCAAGGCCGGCAATACGGCCGGCATCCTTCGTCGCCTGACGCTGAGCATCGTTGAAATACGCAGGTACGGTAATGACGGCGTTGGTGATTTCCTCGCCAAGGGCCATCTCCGCATTGCGCTTGAGTTCTCGAAGAATAAAGGCGGAAAGCTCCGGCGGCGTGTAATCGCGGCCAAAGATCTTCAGGCGGATGATATGTTCGCTTTCCGGAGACACCTCGAAGGGAAGCAGCGGCAAATCCGGGCGGACATCTTCAATGCCTTTGCCCATGAAGCGCTTGATCGAGAAGATGGTGTTCTTCGCTTTTTCAACCATCTGCTCCTTGGCGCCGTTGCCGACAATCACTTTCCCCGCCTCATCGAAATAAATCACCGAAGGTACGAGCTTGCTTCCGTCCGGACCAGGCAGGACGCGCGGCGTTCCATTCTCGACGATAGCCACCAGACTGTTGGTTGTTCCCAGATCGATTCCGACTATTTTCGACATTAATGGCTCTTCTCGCCTTCTAATTCGCTCTCGAGGTTGCGTATATAAGATGATTCCGACAGGATCTCGGCCAACTTCGCCAGTTGTTCCCGCAACGCCGGTTCTGCCGCTCCTGCCTTGACGATGTCGTCCCACTCCAGCGCCGCATGCTGCAGTTCGGCATCGAAGCGTTCCCGCTTCTCTTTGATCTGCGCGCGCAGGGAATCCGCTTCCTCGACGCTGGCGCGGCCGGCCTTGACCTCTTCGAGCTGTTCATTGATTTCGAAAACTTCCATGAGGAGCGCCTGAGGGACCTTGCTGCCATCCGACTTCAATCCGTAAAGGCTGAGAAGATACTCAACGCGCCGTACGGGATGGCGCAAGGTCCGGTACGCATCGTTCAACAAGGCGGTCATGCGCACGGCCTGAGTCTTTTCAGCCGGTGGTGCGGTGGTGAAGTAATCCGGATGATATTTCCGGCTCAGCTCGTGAAACGTCTTTTCGAGGGAGGACAGGTCGATGCCCAGCACTCGGGGCAGGCCGAACACTTCGAAATAGTCCATGTTTTGAAGTTACAAGGAAGAACGCTTAAGTTGAGAACGAGCTACCGCAACCGCAACTCTTTTTGGCATTTGGATTCATGAAGACGAATCCCTTGCCCATCAAGCCGGCGTCATAATCGAGTACGGTGCCGTTCAAATAGATGTAACTTTTCAGATCGCAAAACAGTTTGACGTCGTCACGCTCGAAGATTTTGTCTCCCGTCCGTGCCTGCGTTTCGAACGTGAGATTATAGGAAAGCCCAGAACATCCGCCGCCCTTGACACCGACGCGTAGACCGGCGGCCTGGACGCCTTCTTTGTTCATCATGCGTCGAACTTCGTCGACTGCTTTATCTGAAATTTCAATAGCCATTACTTACTTGCCGTCGTGCTTTTTCTTCCAATCGGTAATAGCGGCTTTGATTGCATCTTCCGCCAGGACCGAACAATGGATTTTCACGGGAGGCAGGCTCAACTCCTTAACGATATCGGTGTTCTTGATCGCCAGCGCTTCCGCCAGCGTCTTGCCCTTGACCCATTCGGTGGCGAGACTCGAGCTGGCGATGGCGCTGCCGCAGCCGAACGTCTTGAACTTCGCTTCTTCGATGACGCCGCTTTCTTCGTTCACCTTGATCTGCAGTTTCATGACGTCGCCGCATTCGGGCGCGCCCACAAGTCCGGTGCCGACATTAGGATCTTCCTTGGGAAGCGCGCCGACATTTCGCGGATTGTTGTAGTGATCGATGACCTTGTCTGAATATGCCATTTGATTCTCCTAATTGCTCTCAGTAGCCCAGTGCACGGACTTTAAATCGATGCCTTCTTTTGCCATTTCATATAGCGGCGACAATTCGCGGAGCCGGCGGACGACTTCGATAACCCGGTTCGCGACGTAATCCACTTCTTCTTCTGTATTG
The DNA here is from genome assembly GCA_963738025.1 of uncultured Acidobacteriota bacterium. GTDB lineage: Bacteria > Acidobacteriota > Terriglobia > 20CM-2-55-15 > 20CM-2-55-15 > 20CM-2-55-15. The sequence goes on from CAVTWA010000051.1 coordinate 323,244, forward strand.
AACCGGCCGATACCGAACCGGATGGAGGTGTGGGCCAGATCCTCTCCGACTCCGAGCGCTTTCAATACGTAGGAAGGCTCCAGACTTGCGGAAGTGCATGCCGAACCGGACGACACCGCAATATCGTTGATGCCCATCAACAGCGACTCGCCTTCCACATAAGCAAAGCTCATGTTCAAGTTGCCCGGCAATCGCTTGTGCAGGTCCCCATTGATGTAGACCTCGTCGAGTTCGCGCTCGAGAGTGGTGCGCAGTTTCTCGCGCAGCCGGAACATTTCTGCGGATTCCCGTGCCAGGTCTTCGCGGGCAATCTGTGCCGCTTTACCAAAGCCGACGATTCCGGGCACGTTCAGGGTGCCGGAGCGCATGCCGCGCTCATGCCCGCCGCCATCAATGATGGGCGTCAGCAGGACGCGGGGATTGCGGCGCCGCACATACAGAGCGCCCACGCCCTTGGGTCCATATAGTTTGTGAGCGGACAGCGAAGCGATGTCCACATTCATTTCATTCACATTGAACGGGATCTTCCCGGCCGCTTGAACCGCGTCCGTGTGGAAAAGTACGCCCCGCTCCCGCGCGATCTTCCCGATTTCCTTCACGTCTTGAATAACGCCAACCTCGTTGTTGGCCGCCATGATGGAGATCAGGATCGTCTTGTCCGTGATCGCCCGTTTCAGATCGTCGAGGTTGACGAAACCCTTGCTGTCCACCGGCAAAAACGTGATGTGGAAACCATCCTTTTCAAGATGCTTGCAGGTGTCGAGAATCGCTTTGTGCTCGGTGACGCACGTGATGATGTGATCGCCTTTCTCGCGATACATCCATGCGACGCCTTTCACCGCCAGATTGTCGGATTCCGTCGCGCCACTCGTGAAGACGATTTCGCGTGGATCGGCGCCGATTAATGCGGCAATTTCTTTACGTGCCGACTCGACGGCTTGTTCCGCTTCCCAGCCGAACTTGTGGTTGCGGCTCGCGGCATTGCCGAAATGATCCGTGAGATAAGGCATCATGGCATCAAGCACGCGCGGATCGAGCGGAGTCGTCGCGTGATTGTCCATGTAAATAGGCAGCTTAACCATTTTCTTCCTGTGACCTCTTAATTCGTCGCCAACTCGTAAATGGATGTGTCGCCAAGCACCCGCACGACTTTTGCTTTGATCTTCAAGAGCGGGTCTTTTACCGAACACATCTGCAGTTGCTGGCAATCGTCACCGCGCTCGCAAGGGGTAATCGAAATCGGCCCCTCCAGCGCCTCGACAACATCCACAATAGATATGGCGGATGGGTGCTTCGCCAGAACATAGCCCCCATTGATGCCTTGCTGGGACACCAACAAGCCTTTACGTGCCAGCTTTTGCAAGACTTTAGCCAGCAACTCGGCAGGAATGTGATATTGCGCGGCGATCTCCCTCGCACTGACCGATTCGTCGTGGTGCTGGGCCAGATGCTTGAGTGCAATGAGGCCGTAATCGGACTTTTTCGAGAGCCGGAACATCGAGTTACCTGCCTAACCCCGACCGTTTAGGTCGGACTTCTATAAATGTAAGGAGTTAGGGCTGGAAAATCAAGGAGTAACTTTGAGCAGGACGTCGTTCAGGGAAGAGATCCGCTGCAGATGTTTCAGCCCGCCATAGCGTCCGGAACGGTCAATCAGGAGGGCGCAGAATCCGGCACGGATTGCCGCTTCGATATCATCATGCGGGCTGTCACCGACAAAAAGAGCTTCTGAGGGTGGTACTCCGACAGCGCTCGCGCCCGCGGCGAAAATCTCCGGGTCGGGCTTGCAGTAGCCGGTCTCGCTGGACAAGATGACAGTGTCGAAGAAGTGACGGATTCCAAGACTGTCCATTACAGAATAAATGCGGCTGTCGAAGTTGGAAATGATTCCCAGCTTCAGGCGGCGCTTGCGCAGTTCTTCGAGGACCGGAAGGGTATCGGGGAAAAGCACCCAGCCCTGCGAACCGCGAAATCTCTCGTACACCTCATCGAAGAACCGGTCGAAATTGTCGAACATGCCAACCTGCTGGAAGATCTGCTGAACGATGTCGTGCCACCAGCGCTTCTGATCTCCCGTACTGATGGGCCCGGCGCCCTGGAAGTTTTGCAGAAAGGCGGCTTGGATATCCTGCGGTGAAGCCTGCGAGCCGTATTTGCGCGCGACGCTCGCGTAGATTTCCCCGACGGAGCCGCGGGTGGTGAAGAGTGTTTCGGCTGCGTCGAACAGCACAGCCCGAAATGTTGTGAAGGTTGATCGGCTAATCGGCGACTTCCTGGTGGTGCATATGCACTTCGAGGCCGCTGAGATCCACGATGGAGCGGCCGTAGTAGTCTTCAGCCCATGGAATCCGGACGACCAGCCGCTGTTTCGTCGCGACGAGCTCTGTGTAACGGGACGGCGAATCCCATTCGCTCATGATGTGCGTGCGGAAACCTTCGCTGTGAAAAAACTTCCGGATCGTGGGCACGGCATCCTGATACGCCCCGTCCCAGTTCTTTCCGAAATCGTTGCCTGCAAGAAAATGCTCTAGTCTTGTGATCCACTCTGCCTTCATAGGGAGACTCGATTCTAGCCGCGATCCGTGCAGACTTCAACTTTGCCGGGATATGCCACGAATTGAACGAATTTAACGAATTCAATTCGTTTAGTTCGTTCAATTCGTGGCTTATCCCAAAATTCCCACCTGCGTGATTTATAATTTCGCGCATGAAAAAGATCATTAGCGTCGCTATCGGATTAACCTTTGCCCTTCAACTCTATGCTCAGCTGCCGCCCAAGCCGCTGGGTAGCCAGGAGGAGATGCTGAAAGACGCCGATAAGAAGCTTGCGGCCAACAAGAAGCTCGTTTTCGACTTCTGGCGGGAAGTTCTCGAAGCCCGTCATCTGGATCTTGCCGACAAGTACATGCGGCCGGATTACATGCAGCACAATCCGAACGCAGAAACCGGCGTTGCCGGCTTCAAAGCCTATTTCTCGCGCTTAGGCGGACCATTGCCCATCGAGCCGAAGATCAAACGGGACGTTATCTCGATCGTCGCGCAAGGCGATCTGGTCGTCCTGAGCTTTGTCCAGGATAATAAGGACTCGAAAGGCCAGCCCTACAAGACGACCTGGTTCGATATGTTTCGGATCCAGGATGGCAAGATCGCAGAGCATTGGGATTCCGCGACCAAGCAATAAATACTCAAGCAATAATAGAGGTATGGCGAAAATATATCCTTTTCGTAGTCTACGGTACGCGCTGGATCGCGTTCCTATCGAGAAGGTCGTTACTCAACCCTACGATAAAATCTCCCCGAAGATGCAGGACCGCTATTACTCCCTGCATCCCAACAACATCGTCCGGATTATCTGTGGAACGTCCAGTGCCGACGATTCACCGGCTAACAATGTCTATACCCGCGCCGCCGGATATTTGAAGCGATGGCGGGAAACCTCAATCCTGCAGCAATTACCCGAACCGGCCTTTTTCATCTACTTTCAGCGTTTCAAGGTCCCCGGTGAGGCGGACGTTCGACTGCGCAAGGGATTTGTCGGCGTGGGACAACTCGAAGATTACGCGTCGAAAGTCGTTTTTCCGCATGAGCGGACGTTGACCGGTCCGAAGCAGGATCGTCTGGAACTGCTGCGTCATACGAAGACCCAGTTCGAACAGATCTTCATGCTCTATGAGGATCCGGAGCGGCGCATCGATAACGTTCTCGACGAGGCGACGCGCCGTACAGCCGACATTCATATTCGCGATGAATATGACGTCGAGCACATGATGTGGACGCTGCTGGATCGGGAGAAGGTGTTGTTCATCCAGTCGCAAATGGCGGAGAAGAAGCTGATTATCGCCGACGGCCATCACCGTTATGAGACGGCTCTGGTCTATCGCGATGAGATGCACGGTCAGAAGGGAAGCGGTCGCATTCCGATGACCTTCTTCAATATGCACAGCCCGGGTCTGACGATTCTGCCGACGCACCGGGTGCTCTCGAATCTTCCGGGGTTCGATGCCACCACGTTGTTCGGGCGGGCAGCGGAATTTTTCGAGCCGTCCAAAGGGGAACGCGTGACCATCGGCGTCTTCAGCCTCGGCGAGCTGTCGTGGTTGCAGTTGAAGCCGGGGCTGGATCTTGCAGGGCTCATGCCCGACCTGTCGGAAAAACAACGGGGCCTGGACGTGGTGATATTGCATCGCCTGATTCTGGAAAGATGCCTGGGGATCAGCGAAGAGGCAGTCAAAAAGGAAAGCTACATCACCTACGTTCGCGAACGGGATGAGGCCATCAATGCCGTGCGCTCCGGAAGCGCGCAGGTTGCCTTCCTGCTCAATCCAACGCGCTTGGACCAGATGCGCGACATCGCCTACGAAGGCAATGTCATGCCGCAGAAGTCCACGGATTTTTACCCGAAAGTCCTTTCGGGCCTGACCATGTACTCGATGGATTGGCCGTAGGCGCGGGCTTTTAGCCCGCGTTCAAATACCAAAGCAAATTGTTGTTTGAATTTGAACGCGGGCTAAAAGCCCGCGCCTACAACACCCGCACATCCACGAGATTGTCGTAGAACGTGGCGCCGCCGCCCATGTCGCTCACTTCTTCCGAGGTTGTGCTGTTGGCATTGCGCCCGCCGGGGACCAGCTTATTCCACCAGATTGACGGCGCCGCCAGCACACCCGGGCGTGTGCGGTCGGTCACGACGGCTTTCGCTAAAAAGCTTCCGCGCCGGTTGAACACTTCCACCGGCACACCATCCGCAATCTTTCGCGATTTCGCATCGACTGGATGAATCTCCAGCGTGGGGCCGATCTCTTTTCCGGCAAACAAATTCACGAACGTGGAATTCAGAAAGTGATGTGCCGGCGGTGAAATCAACGAGAACGGAAACACCCGCGCCAGATCCGGATTCGAGAGGCGATCCTCACGCGGTGGGATATACGCAGGAAGGGGATCGAGATCCTTCAACCGGTCCGAGTAAAACTCACATTTGCCCGACGGCGTCGGAAAATTCCCCCTGGCAAAGGGCGCATCGCCTATCCCTAGCGGCATCCAGCCGTTTTCCCGCAATCCCTCGAGCGTCACTCCGTTCACACCGTGCAGCGCTTGTTCCACCAGATCTTCATCGCTGTCTTTAAAACACGCATCATCAAATCCCATGCGTGCCGCAAGCAGGCGAAAGATCTCCGTGTTCGGCTTGCTCTCGCCCAGAGGCGCGATGGCAGGCGCGTTCAGCATCGCATACGTGTGCCCGTATGCCCGGTGCAGGTCGAGATGCTCGAGCTGCGTGGTCGCGGGTAGAAGAATATCGGCATAATCCGCCGTATCGGTCTGGAAGTGCTCGAGCACGACGGTGAACAAATCCGGGCGCCGGAGCCCGGCCAGAACTCGCTGCTGGTTCGGAGCAACCGCGCCTGGATTGCTGTTGTAAACCACCAGCGCGCGCACCGGCGGCTCCGCTTCCGTCAACGCGCTGCCCAGGCAACTCATGTTGATGGTTCGAGGATTGCCGCGAATCAGGTCCGGCCGTTCGAGCGCCGCGTGGTCATACTTGAAAAATCCACTCGTGCTCAGCACGGCGCCGCCGCCGGGATAACGCCAGGAACCGAGCAGGGCGGGGAGGCAGAAGATATTGCGCACCGCCATGCCGCCACCGGCGTGCCGTTGCAGTCCGTAATTGACGCGGATAAAAGCGGGGGAGTTTCCAGCGTACTCGTGTGTCAGCCGTTCGATCGTCTGCTCGGGTATGCCCGTGATTTGACTGACGCGCGACGGAGGAAATTCCTCCAGTCTGGATTTCAGTTTGTCGAATCCGAGCGTATATCGATCCACGTAGTCCTGATCCTGCAATCCATCGCGCACGATGATGTGCATCATGCCGAGCGCTAAGGCACCGTCGGTACCGGGCATGATGGCGATGTGCTCATCCGACTGCTCCCCGGTCTTTGTCCGCAAAGGATCGATAGTCACGATCCTGGCGCCGCGCGACCGCGCCTTGAGAATGTATCGCCAGAGATGAATATTCGATGTGATGACGTTGGAACCCCAGATCAGGATGTATTTCGCCTGATCGACGGTCTCCGGATTCGTACCGACCGAAGCTCCAACGCTGTAACGCATCCCAAACATGCCGGCCGACGAGCAGATGGTGCGATCGAGCAGTGAAGCACCGAGACGATGAAAGAACCGCCGGTCCATACTGCCCCCGTGCAGCAGACCCATCGTGCCGGCGTAACTGTACGGCAGAATCGATTCGGAGTTTTCCTCGGCGACGGATTTCAACCTTGCAGCGACAGTATCAAGGGCCTCATCCCACGAGATTCGTGCAAATCGGCCTTCACCCTTCTGCCCGGCGCGTTTCATTGGGTACAACAGCCGGTCCGCATTGTAGGTGCGCTTCTCGTAGTGCGCGACCTTGACGCAGAGACCGCCGTGCGTATACGGATTCGCCGGATCGCCTTTCACGCGGACGGCGCGGCCGCTATCGTCAACTTCAACCAACATCGCGCACGTATCGGGACAATCGTGCGGGCAGACTGCTCGAACCGTTTTCATCGGCTAGCTCTTCTTCAGGTTGCCGGTCTTCGACGCGGCGTCTTTCATCGAACCCAGTAATGCTTCACGCTGGTGGTAAAGCTGTTTCAACTCTCTCGGTTGCCGTCTCGCCATGGCATATGCAGTCAGGAGCGGCAGCGCTACTGTCGAGTCGATGTAACAGACCACGGCATCCGGCAAGCGTTCCGGATCGACTTTGCCCCAGGTTACCGCTTCGGCCGGCGTCGCGCCGGAGAGGCCGCCGGTGTCCACCCGGGCATCGGTAAACTGGAGGTAGTAGTCGTGGCCTTTCTCGTCCAGCCCGAGCACCTCCTGGATCTGGGGCTCCGTTTGCAGAACGAAATTCTTCGGCGATCCCCCGCCGATGATCAGGATGGCGCTCTTGTTGCCCTTCTTTTTCGCGCCATACACGATCGCTGCCGTTTCGTTCACGTCGGCATTGACGTCGAACTGCAGCTTGTTGCCTTCCAGCGCTTTGGCGGCGACGTTCATGCCGATTGAACTGTCGCCCGGCGAAGAGGTGTAGATCGGAACCCCCAGTTCGTTTGCGGCGCCGAGAAGCGACTTATCCTTCAAGCCCAACACGCGGCTGCGCTCCAGCACATACTTTCCGGCCATGTGATGAAATTCGGCCGTGCTCATGGTTCTCTGAAATTCCGGTCCGCTGATCATTTCCCGGAAGAACGAGTCGGTCTTCAGCAGCACGTCATACTCGAAGAAAATGTCGTAGATCCGGACGATGCCTTCCTCCCGGAGAACACGATCGTCGAGATTGGCGAGCCCGCGCCTCATTTCCAGTCCGATTCCGAAGTGGGTATCGTGGTAAAGGTTCGCGCCGGTCGAGACGATCCAATCAATAAACCCAGCGCGCATCAGCGGGATGATTGCCGCCATTCCGAGTCCGGCCGGCGTCATGGCACCCGACAAACTCATTCCGACGGTGACATCGTCGGCCAGAACACGTTCGGCGAAGAGTTGACATGTCTCGCGGAATCGCGCGGCATTGTAGGCGTTGAATGTCTGATCGATCAGGTCGGCAACAGACATGTTGCCGTCAATCGCCGGCGGTTCAATCCGCTGGCCACGCAGAAAATGACTTTTGTTGTTCATCAGGTAAACATTTTCTCATAGATAGCGTCACTATGTGCCGCGGGCTTTATGCTGGTGACAGCGTATAATTTGTTCATGAACGAAGCACACATCGAATTGCTTCAGAAGGCCCTGCAGAAGGACAAACTGGACGGCTGGCTCTTCTACAGTTTCCGGGGCAGCGACCCGATTGCGGAAAACATTCTGAGACTCGATCACGCGAAGTTCACGACGCGGCGCTGGTTTTATTTTGTGCCGGCCACGGGAGCCCCGCAAAAGATCGTCCACGCGATCGAAACCGGGACGCTCGATAGTTTGCCGGGCGACAAGCATGTTTACCTGCCATGGCAGCAGTTGCATCAGGTACTGCGGGAGACCTTGAACGGCGCGAAGCGAGTGGCGATGCAGTATTCGCCGCTGAACGCGATTCCGTATATTTCACGCGTCGATGCCGGAACGATTGAACTGATTCGCAGTTTCGGCGTGGAAGTCGTTTCGTCGGCCGATCTCGTCCAGGTGTTCGAGGCCGTATGGACCGGAGAACAGCTCGAGACCCACCTGTACGCCGCCAGGCATATGCGTGAGATCGTCGACGAAATAACGAAAGAGGTTCGGCGCCGGTTGCAGGCCAACGTCAGCGCGACGGAAGTTGAAATTCAGGAGTTCATACTGCGCGAGTATGAGCGCCGCGATTTGACCGCTGGACATCCGCCTATCGTTGCCATCAACGCGCACAGCGCGGATCCGCATTATGCGCCCAGCCTGGACGACAATCTTCCGATGAGGAAGGGTGACTTTCTTCTCGTGGACATGTGGTCCAAGCGTAAACTCCCACATGCGGTATATGACGACATCACATGGACCTTCTTTATTGGAGATGCCGTTCCATCGGAGCATCAAAAGATCTTCAATGTCGTGCGCGACGGCCGGGATGCAGCGATCAAGGCGGCTCAGAAACGTTATCCGACAGGAGAAGTTCTGTACGGCTGGCAGATCGACGAAGAAGCGCGCCAATCCATCAAGAAGGCGGGCTACGGAGAGTATTTCCTGCACCGTACTGGACACTCCATACACGAAGAAGTTCACGGTAATGGAGCAAACATCGATAATCTGGAGACGCAGGATAGCCGCCGGCTCATGCAGGGAACGTGCTTTTCCATCGAGCCGGGCGTTTATCTCAAAGGGAACTTCGGCGTGCGAAGCGAAGTCGATATGTATTTGTCTGACAAGGAAGCCATTGTGACGGGCTTGCCCATTCAGACAGAAGTGATACCAATTTTGAAATAGGAGACTATGATGCGATCACTGTTGATGGTCATAGCAATGCTGCTGGTCGACGATAAGATTGCGGACAGGCTCTGGGAATCCTCGAAAGTCGTGGATGAACTGGTTAAAGCGCCTGATTCTGATATTCCGAAAGAGCTATTAAAGAAAGCAGAATGCATTGCTGTTATTCCCGGATTAAAAAAGGCCGCAATCGGCTTTGGTGGTGAAGCCGGGAAAGGCGCGGTGTCCTGCAAAAAGGACGGTGGTAAAGGCGCATTCGGTTCGCCGGCGCTGATCTCTCTTACCGGGGGAAGCTTTGGCTTTCAGCTCGGCGCCCAGGAAACCGATGTCGTGATGCTTTTCATGACGCCGGACAGCTTTAAATATTTAATGCGCGATAAAGTGACCCTGGGAGTGGATGCTTCTGCGGCCGGTGGTCCAAAAGGCCGCGACGCTTCTGCCGAAACCAACGCCACCATGCGTTCGGAAATCCTGACCTACTCCAGGAGCCGCGGTCTGTTTGCCGGCATCTCCCTGAAGGGCGCCGCGCTGCGTCCCGATAAAGATGCCAACAAGAAGCTGTATGGCAAAGACATCGACCTGAAGGAGCTGGTCGAAACCGGGAATGTCGCCGTTCCCGAACCCGCGAAAAAATTCATCCAGTCTGTCACCCAGGCGACGTCGGGCAGCTGAGGCCTACTGGCAATCGTCCGATGTCGTGTAGTCGCGGGCTTCAGCCCGCGTTCGGGATTGAAGCCTGAACGCGGGCTGAAGCCCGCGACTACAAGCATGTGCGCCTGCAGTCACACATTTTCCTGCCTATAATAAAAATATGCTGTTGGAATCCTACAAAGCCGCGCGAGAGCGCGCAGCGATCGCCGAAAAAGACTGGTGCGGTGTTATAAAACTCACGGGCAGCGAGCGTGTTTCATGGCTTCAGGGCATGGTCACGAATGACGTGCAGAAGCTTACGCCCGGGACGGGTTGCTATGCGGCACACCTGACCGCGCAGGGAAAGATCGTCGCCCACATGCATATCTTCGCCGATGAGGATACCCTCTGGCTGGCACTCGAACGCGCGGCCATCCCCAAATTGATCGCCGCATTCGATAAATTGCTGATTATGGAAGACGTGCAGGTGGCGGACGTTTCGGATCAGTATTCGATCCTGGCAGTCATTGGTCCACAGTCTGCCGCTTTACTCAATACCTGGGCCGGTCAGGAACTGGCCATCAGTACGCCATACTCGCATCGCACTGTCGATAACTGCCGGGTTGTGGTTTCCGATCTCGGCTACGACATCTGGGTTCCGCGCGCCCAGGCCGATACGATCGTTCGCGCCATATCGCAAGGCGGAGCCACCGCCATGGATCACGGCACCTGGGACGTGCTGCGGACGGAAGCCGGACTGCCCATTTACGGAGTCGACATCGACGAAACAACAACCCTGCCGGAACTCGGCGAGGCCGGAATCAGCTACGACAAAGGCTGCTACATAGGGCAGGAGGTCGTTGCCAAGGTGAAATACATCGGCCACGTGAACCGCCGTTTCGTCGGCCTGGTGCTGGCGCACAATGAATTGCCCGAAATGAAGAGTCCGATTCGCAAAGGCGGCAGGGAACTCGGATACATCACGACGACCTTGCTCTCCCCGCGCTTGAACAAGCCGATCGCCCTGGGATTCGTGAATCGTGCCGCCTGTGCCCCCGGGAGTGAGGTCGAGGTCGGAGAGCACACCGCTAAAGTCGTGAAACTGCCATTCAACGAAGAAAATTAGCCACAAAAAAGACTTAGCGCGGCTACGCCGCAACCAAACAGCGGAAGGGCGGTAAGGGAATAAACACGACTTTGTGGCTCATCTTCTTTTAAGAACTCGCGCCGTTCCGCGGATTGAAGTGCGACACGCGTGCCAATTCCTCGAACAACTTCTTCTCCGCCTCGCTGAGTTCCTTCGGCACGACGATTTTCACCCTTACGAAATGATCACCGCGTCCGCCGCCGCGCATATTCAGGCCCTGGGCTTTCAGACGCAGCCGTTGACCGGAGCCAATTCCGGGTGGCACGCGGATTCCGGCCCTGCCCTCCAGAATGGGAACTTGAATATCGGCGCCAAGGGCGGCCTCCCAGGGTGTGATCGCGACTTCGACTTCCGTATCGTCGCCTTTAACCGTAAAAAGCGGATGGTGCTCCTGACGCAGCCGGACATACAAATCACCGCCGTTGGGACCTCCAGACGGAATGCGGATCTTGCTGTCGTCGCGGGCGCCGGGCGGTATCCGGATGTCGATGGTTTTCTCCGCGTTGCCGAGCCGCACAGTTAATTTCCGCGTCGTCCCGCGATGCATGTCTTCCAGCGGCAGCGGCAGTTCGGTCTCAGACTCCGCTCCCCTCGGCACGCGTGCGCCGGTTCGCGTCCGCCTGCCGGTCTCGGCGCCGCCCATTCCCCCCATGCCGCCCATTCCGCCAAAGAGGGCTTCGAAGAAATCACTGAACGATCCGCCGCGCTGCTGCTGGGCGCGACCGAACAGATCTTCCATATTGATGGTGCCCTGGAATCCACCGCCGGGGGCGCCGCCCCAGTTCGGGGGAGGAGTGAAATCCGCTCCGTTCTTCCAGTTCGCTCCGAGCTGATCGTATTTCTTGCGTTTTTCCTGGTCGCCCAGAACCTCGTAGGCTTCCTGAATCTCTTTGAATTTCTCTTCGGATTGCTTGTTGTTGGGGTTCAGGTCCGGATGGTACTTGCGCGCCAGCTTGCGGTACGATTTCTTGATTTCTTCTTCCTTTGCGGTTCGGGAGACGCCGAGGATCTCATAATAATCTCGAAATTTGACTGGCATGTGTCTGAGTTTACTACAGAGTGATTTCGAGACCTTCCCGCGCTGCAATCACATTGGGAGCAATCTTGAGCGCGCTCTGGACAATCGCTTCGATGTCGCCATCCTCGTGGTAGGGATCGTGATGGTAAAGCGCAATACGTTTGGCGCCGGCCTGAACCCCTGTTTCGATCGCTTGTTTCCAGCTGCTATGCCCCCAGCCGGCTTTCTCAGGCAATTCATCCGGCGTGTACTGCGAGTCGACGATGAAGAAGTCGGAATCTTTCGCCAGCGTGACCATGTTCTTGTCGCTCCAATCCACTCCATGTTCGACGTCCGTGCAATAGGAAATGACCTTCCCGTTTTGCATGATCCGATAGCCCACGCAGCCCTGGGGGTGGTTTAGAGGCCGCACCAGGATTCTGGTGTCGGCAACGGTAAAGGTTCCTTCGACAAGGTCGACGTATTCCCGCGAGCATGGAAGTTTCGACATATCGACCGGGAAATACGGGTTTGCCATCATGCCCGCCAGAGCATCCATGACCAGGTTTGCGTCGCGCCTGCCCGCAAAATAAAACGTGAAGTGGTTTCGCGGATTATAAAGCGGCCGGAAGAAGGGTACGCCCTGAATGTGATCGAGATGAAAATGACTGAAGAAGATGTGCGCGTTGATGGACTTCGAGCCAAACTCCTGCTCGAGTTCCTTGCCGAGCAGTCGTATTCCGGTGCCGCCGTCCAGGATTAAAATCTGATTCGTGTCGGTGCGGATTTCAGTGCACGAGGTATTCCCGCCAAACCCCATGTTTTCTTTTTGTGGCGTCGGCGTGGATCCGCGAACACCCCAGAACCGCACACGCATTAAGGCCCTCCCAAGGCACGGGCAGTATAAAGAGTTGCTCTACTAAACTTCAAGGATCCTGGGAATCCTAACGAGGTTGCGGCAACCTGTTTTGGTCACGAAAACGACATCTTCCAGCCGGACTCCGCCCAATCCTTCGTAATACAAGCCCGGTTCGACGGTCACGACATTTCCACTGCGCAACGCATTCTTGCTTCGCTGACCAAACGATGGCGCCTCATGAATATCGAGACCAAGACCATGGCCCGTTCCGTGAAAGAATCCTTGCATGCGGCCGTTCTGAAGTCCCGTAGGAAATCCTTCAGCGGAAAAATAGTTCACGATCTCGAAGTGGATGTCATAGGCGCTCGCCCCATCGCGAATCTTGCGAAATCCGATCTCCTGCGCATGGGCGACACAAGCGTAAGCGTGTTTCAGTTTTTCGGAGGCGCGTCCCCGAACGACGGTACGCGTGATATCGCCGAAATACCCCGTCTTCTGCGAACGCGGAAAGATGTCCATGATGATGGATGTGTTTGCCCGGATGGGTCCGCTGCCCTGATTGTGCGGATCGACACATTGTTCGCCCGACGCCGCAATCGTGTGACTCGGCACGTATCCCAGCGCCATGATGACGGTGTTGATGATGGTCTTCAGAATTTCCGAAGTCAGCCGGGTGCCGTCCAGATACAGATACCCATCCTTCCGGATTTCCGTGCGGCGCACGGCGTCGATTCCCGCTTCCATGCCCAGTTCGGCGGCCCGCAAAGATTCGTTGATATAGCGAACTTCCTCGCTGGTCTTGAACTCTCGATCCGGCCAGAACGGATCCGTCTTCGGTTCCACGCGAATACGCATCCCTCGTAATTGGTCAGCCAGACCGACGGGGAAGGTCGCAGGTACCTCCACGCTGCGAATTTTGAGATCGCGAAAGACCTCGAACAACACTTGCGCAGCAGTGGGGAATTGGGTCCCGCGCCGTTGCCACTTCTTCTGGTATTCGGAATAGGACAGCACTTTGTCGACGCTTGCCTGGCTCTTCGCCCGGTCGAGTTCCAGATCGTTCATCACCAGATAGCGCTTGCCGCGCTTCTCGATGAATGGGAACGGATCGGGGGCAAAAAAGCGGGTTGGCCAAAGCATGTTCGCGTCGCTTTCGCTGGCGCTGTAAATCAAACGAGCATCGAATCGAGGTAATTTCGGCATGCTATATTCAATGAGGCATGTCTAAGACAGCAGGAATCATCGTTATCGGAAACGAAATCCTTTCCGGGAAAACCCGTGATGAAAATTCGCCTTATCTCACGCAAGAACTACGCGCCCTCGGAGTGGATGTGCGGAAGATCTCTGTCATTCCTGATGAACTGGAACTCATTTCCACGGAAGTCCGCCACTTCCACGAGGCCTTCGATTACGTTTTTACCACAGGTGGAGTTGGACCAACGCACGATGATTTAACAATGGTCGGAATTGCTACCGCTTTCGGCCGGCGCATTGCCAGAAATGCGGATCTCGAGGCCTCGTTGCGGCACTTTTATTCCGCAGACCTGATCGAAGGGAATTTGCGGATGGCCGACATCCCCGAAGGCGCGCGCCTGGTCGGCGTGCAGGGTTTGTGGTTTCCTGTTGTTTCAGTCGAGAACGTCTACATCTTTCCTGGCGTTCCGGAAATCCTGCAGCGGAAATTCCAGCGCATTCGCGAGACCTTCCGGGACTCGCCGTTCCATCTGCGCGAAATTTTTCTGAAGGCCGATGAAGGCCAGATTGCCGCTGCGCTGCACCGGCTGCTGGCGGATTTTCCCGATCTCCTGCTCGGCTCGTATCCGTATTTCGACAATCCGGTCTATTCGATCAAGCTGACACTGGAATCCAAGGACGCCGCTTATGTCGAACGAGCCTGCGAGCAGTTGGTCGAAGCCCTTGCCAGGGTGCATCTCAGTCCGGTCAACGTCTCGATGTAGGCGCGGGCATAAACCGCACGTGTCCAGGACAGAAGCTATCGGTTATGTGAACCTGGTTTGGCGCCCAGTCCCCGCCTGACTCAGGCGGGGATTTCCGAGACACCCGTGCCGGAAGCCCGTACTTACCTTATTGGGGACTCGATGTCGAATTCGTCGAGGGTTCGCCCGTCGATCGCAATCGCCTGGATGTGCGCGACCTTCCCGTTCACCGACACGCTGACAAAATTCTCAATACTGACCGCCTTCTGCGTAATCTCCGCCGGCGGTTTGCTCACGTCATACAGCGGGGCTCCGCCGCCGCCGGCCGTCACGTAATGGATTCCGTTCTTGAAATAGTGCTGGTAATTATGATCGTGACCGAAGAATCCCGCCGAAACGTGATATCTCTCGAACATCGCCGTCAGCGCCGTCATGTGCGGATTGTTCCCCTGACGCGATGCGACGGCCGTGAACGGCGGGTGATGCGCCATCACGAATCGATAGTCGGCCTTCTGATGGGCCTGCAGGTCTTCTTCAATCCAGCGTGACTGTTCCGACCAGAACGCATTGCGGCCCGCATCGTTGGAGGCCGCACTCGCCAGTTCGCTGTCGATGACGGTGATGTGACTGTTGCCCCAATCGAAGGAATAGTAAGGCGCCCCCTCGTGGAAGATATCTTCGAAGTAGTGAGAGGTACGTTCGTGATTGCCCATCGCAGGGAAGAACGCAGTCTGCCGCAGCAGTTCCTTCTCGATCCGGAAGAAAATCGGCCATTGCGCCGTCTCATTACCGTTTTCCACCATATCGCCGGTCTGAAGAATAAAGTCCGGCACATCGTGTTTCATCACCTCGGCAATCACGCGCTGATGCACGTCATGGCGCGTCCGGTTGTCGCCGTAAACCAGAAAACGATAGGGCTCGGCCGCCGCGGGTGGTGTCTTGAACGATCCTTTCTCCTGATCCGTTCCGGACGAAATCGTGTATTCATAGCGCGTGTTGGGTTGTAACGAAGTCAGCGTTGTCGATTCGACCTGCAACGCCGGCGACGTCAAAGCAGCGCCTCCCGCGGCCTTCAGAGTGACTTCATCGGTCTGGACGATCCAGGCAATGGTTGCGCTTCGCGTCGTCACGCTGACCGCGAACGGTCCGCCGACGATCTTTTTGTCGGCAGCCAGCAGCAGCTGCGCCGTGACGAGCAGAATCCCGATAAGTCCAAGCCACACTATTCGTTTTGCCATGATTCTTAAAACTCCGCGCGAAACATGAACTCAAAGCGGCGGGGCGCGCCCGTTCCCACGGCTCCGGTGTTGATGACGTTTGTTATTTGTCCAAAGCTTCCGCTCACTGCCGGTGGCGTACCCGTCAGTGACCCGATGCTGCCGGATGGATTCGTATAAACAGGGTGATTTAACAGATTGTAAGCCGAAGCTCTGAAGTTCAGTGCCAGCCGCTCGGCGATCGGAAAGCGCTTTTGCAGAGTCGTATCGACTTCATACATGCCCGGCCCGCTGGCGGCATAGCGGCCCAGGTTTCCCCACGTACCCTTTGCGGGCAGCGAAAAAGCGGCGGGATTGAACCAATTGGAAATCGACTGGTTTGCGGCATAGATCGATGCGCCAGGAACCAGATTCGGCCGTTGACTGGATGTGTTGCCGTCCAGCAGATCTCCGGATTTTCGCGACATCGTAATGTTTACCGGCAGCCCCGTATGGGCCGTCACGATTCCGGAAAGCGACCAGCCGCCGAGGACCCGCGAGACGGGACCGCCGGTCAGGAACTGTTTGCCGGCGCCAAACGGCAATTCGTAAATGAAGTTGCCGCTCATGGTGTGCCGGACGTCGATGCTGCTGTTGCTGCGGTCGCAGGCGCGGCAGGCCATGTTCTGGATCGTCACGGATTCCCCGGACCCGTTCGAGCTGTCCGTGATGCCGTGGGACCACATGTAGTTCCCCTGGAGCAGCAGCCCCCGAACGAACCTTCGATTTAAAGAAAGCTGCAGGGCATTGAAGTTGTTATTGCCGTCGTTCGCCTTCAGACCGAACGAGCTGAAGCCGGACAATGGTCGCTTTCCTGTCGCCGGATCGATCAGGTTCGTCGTGTACTTATTGAAGAGGTGGTGTCCCTCGCCGCCCGTGTAACTGACTTGAACGAGCCAGTTTCGCCGTACCTGCTGCTCGACCACGAAGTCCCAGTTTTCGTAGTACAGGTCCTTGCGGTGGCGATCGATCGCCTTGGGACTGAAGAGCTGATTCTTCGGATCGAGAAAAGCGACAAGCGGAAATGTCAGGTTGGGGAAGTCATCCGTCGTCAGGTTATAACGCGGCACCGCGCTTTCCGCCGGGTCGCTGAAGTCGTCGTTCTGATTACCACCGTAATACAGGCCAAAGCCACCGCGGAACGATGTGTTTCCGTGCAGCGCCGCGGGGGCCCATGCCATAGCGAAACGCGGCCCGAAATCCCTGGTGTTGGGATCGTAATAGGGCGTTCCTTTGGGGCAGAAGCCGCCGCAGTTCGCGATGTCCACGACCGCCGACCGGTTCAGAATCTCGTGCATGACCGAATAGTACTCATACCGCAGTCCGAGACTGAGGCTCAGTGTAGAACTTACCCGGAAATCGTCCTGTGCATAGCCTTGAAAAAACGTCCGGCGGTTCCCGACGACTCCTTCTCCCTGAAGGTATGAGGCGGAGTCCGCCCGGTTATTGATGAAGTCGTCGAGCGTTGCATAGCTGATCGACGACGTCGTGAGCGTATTGCCCGAGTTATTCAGCTGGACGCGGCGAATATCCACGCCAAACTTCAGAGTGTGACGGCCAATGATCTTCGTCAGGTCATCGATATAGGAGTACGTCGTGCCGACTTCCGTATCGAGCGAGGTGTCGGCGACGCTGTCGAAGCCGGATATGTCGGCGGCTACCGGCGACGTCCCATACCCCCAGTTGTGATAATTGGCGCGATTCATCCCGACCTTGGCTTCGTTGATTGTAGTTGGAGAGATGACATGCTGGTACTGCAGAACAATATTGGTCGGAATGTGGGGAACCACGTTGTGGCCTCCCAGCGCGTCCGTCGGATCATCAATGTAAGCATTGTCGAGGTTGTAGCGGAAGTAGGCCGTGTTTTTCGTGTCGAACCGGTAATCGAATCGGGCCATGCCGGCATCTTCGCGCACCGTGTGGGTCGCTACTTTCGTCAGTTCGTCGGTGACGCTGTCCACCGGTTTCTGGCCAAGCGGGTAAGCATCGAGAATCGGTTTGAGCGCCGGAGACTTTGCCAGTACTTGGGAACGGAACGCTGCATTCGGCACGAAGTTCGTAAATGTCTCGCCCAGGCTTTGGCGCAGCCCCTCATAGTTCATATAGAAGAATGCTTTGTCCTTCACGACCGGTCCGCCAAGACTGGCTCCGAACTGGTGCAGAGAAAATGGCGGTAGCGTGGGACCGTCGAATGGCGAGCGGGAATCGAGCGCATCCTTGCGCAGCGCATAGAAACCGCCGCCGTGGTAGTCGTTCGTTCCGGACTTGGATACCACGTTCACCTGAGCGCCACCCGCGGCTCCGTGCTCGGCCGAGTAGTTGGAGGTACTGACGCGGAACTCCTGGATGGCATCGAGGGCGATGTTGAGCCGGGTGTCGGATTTCTGCGTTTGCTCCTGGACTCCGCTGGCATCGACGCCGTCGAAGGTAAAGTTACTGTCGTCCAGCGAGTGGCCGGAGAAACGGATCGACCGCTGCCCGCCGTCGCCGTAATTGATCGCCCCGGGAGCCATCAACATCAGGCTGGCCCAATTGCGCCCGCTGACCGGGATTTCTTTGATCTGAGAGGACTCTATGACGCCGGACACTTCAGCATTTGTACGATTGGGTCCCTCGGCCGCCGCGGCCGTCACCGCAACCTCGTCGGTCAATCCGCCGATTACCAGTTTGGTATCGATGGTCCGGGTTTCGCCGTACTGAAGATCGATGTCCCGAATCGTGATTGGCCGGAAACCATCCTTATTAATGGTCAGCGTGTAGCTTCCGACAGGCAACGGCGTAAATTCGTACAATCCTCGCGGTCCGCTGACTGTTGTCCGGCGAAGCCCCGTTGCCAGTGATCCCAACTCAACGATGGCGCCCGGCACAATCGCCCCCGACGCATCGGTTACAGTGCCGTCGATGCCGGCGCGATCTTGAGCAATTAAAGGTACAGTCAGGAAAACAATCGTGAAAACAAATGAGAGCAATCGGCGTTGCATGATTACCTCCGGTTTGCGTGTTAAGACGGAAGGGAAGCAACGCTTAAAATAGGTGCCCGCTGTTACAAGCCTGTAACAGGACGGTAAATAACTGTTAATGCCGCTGTCGCGGCTACACCTGAGTTGAGCCTGTTGTAGGCGCGGTCTATGACCGCGCGTATTTCGTTGATTCCAGATAAAGCGCGGTCACAGACCATACGTGTCCAAGACAGAATGGACGGAGCCACAAAGTGGCGCCTGGTAAAGGTTTGAATGTAGTGGATGCGATTACACCTGGTTTGGCGGTAATGCTGGTAGATCAGTCCCCGCCTGAGTCAGGCGGGGGTGCCTTCGCGAAGCGAAGGCGGGGCGGTCTGTTCAAAGACGCGAAGCAACCTTATCGATTTCCGCGAAGCGCTCATTATGAATCGGTGCGCTTCGCGAATGTCTGAAAGGACGCTTCAAGACTTTGAACAGACCGCCCCAGCCTCGCTGCGCGAGGACAGTCCCCGCCTTCTAAGGCGGGGACTGTGGAGACTCATCGCTAGATCGGTCTCTATCTTGGACTGCTGTGGTCACAGACCGCGCCTGCAGTGGCTGGTTTGTGAGTTTTGCAACACGCCGTACGTCTTATATCAGACGGTGGCTTTGATCGCTTTGGCAATGGGGACGCTTGCCGTAACGGTCGTTCCTTTGCCGGGAGCCGACAGAATATGCAACACCCCGCCGGCATTTTTCATTCGTTCCGACATGCCGGACAGGCCGAGGCCTGATGTTGCAGCCGAACCCATTACAAAGCCGCATCCATTGTCCTGGATCGACAGCTGAATAGTTGTTGTCGTTATTCTGGCTTCGATGTTTACCTGAGTGGCGCCGCTATGGCCAGCTTCGTTTTTCGGGCAGGCCGAATCTCGCTCTGGGGCAACGATTTCTGCCCGGGGTATATTGTCGGGTGTTCCGAAATCTCGTGCCGAAAACTTTCAGCTTCGCTTCAGCCGTCCTTAATTTAAACGGAGGCACCCGGCCTGGTCGTCCGTACAAAAATTCGGCAGCTCATCGAGATCAAGGGGTTCGCCGAAGTAAACGTGGCGCATGACGTTTCGATCGTAATCGAGCGCTTTGCCGCCCGCTCGGATCACGTCATGGCCGATTTTCTCGGTCTGCTCCAACATGAAGTAGTTCATGACCGTGCTCACGGGGCCTTTTGCGAAATTATGCCTTAACCCCAAGGCGTGGCCCACTTCATGGGCGACAACGAAGCGCAGGTGGTCGTTTTGCTCGTCAAGATCGCCGTGCTTAACGCTTCGTGAAAGGATGAAAATATGGGCGTGCAGAATTTCTCCGGTTAATGGATCGCCTTGAATGTGCGAAGTCGAGGCGAAGTCTCCATCTGTCAGCCACTGAATGACATTGTATCGAGGACTCGGCGCCGTGACGCCATCGGGCGCATCGATCACCTGAAGCAAGGGCTGGCCAAGGGCTTTGTTCCAATAGAGAACGCCGTCACGTACGGCCTGTCGATAGCGGACAGGTATCGCGGCCGAGAGGGCGAAGACAATCGGCTTGTGACTGTCGAACTTCATTGCGTAGAGAACCGTTCGATCTGATCGTCGTTGCGGATACGTTTCGTAAAAACCGAAGTGGTCGAGGTTCTCGATCTCAAAGGGCTGGAAATTCGGGTTCGGCCGATACGGGCTCAAGTAGTAATGCACCAGTACGGATTCCAAATGCGCATCGAGGGCCTTTTGATCGAGGACGATCGCAGGCCCGCGTCGGGAGACGCTCAGTATCTGCCGTTGAGATAATCGGAAGAACGAATAATCGTGGGTGTCGACACGTCCGTCATAATCTTCACCGGTGCGGTCCTCTTCTTCAAAAATTCTATCGAAGCCGGCATTGAAATCGACGATTAGAGTCCGCGCTGTTTCGCTTCGAATGGGGATCGTGGCCAACAAGTGCGGAGGAGTCGCCGGATCGTGCGGCTCTTCGACCATGCGAAGAACTTTTCCCTGCCATTTGAAGTCGACGATACGACTTCGACTGGTCATGAAATCGTGAAGGCCATTGACTTGTTTATAGCTGACTTGCAGCAAGAACCTTTCGTTTAAATCAGTCTTGCTCATGGCCACTTGTCCCTGCGGCGATGGATACGGCGGGCCAAGCGACAAGAAGAAAAAAAAGAGAAGGCCTTCGAGCACCATCACTATTCATGCTACTCGAATTTGACGAAAGCGGCGAAGTTTGAACGCGGAGGTTCGGAAATAACGACGATGGACACGGTCTGGATCAGAATGGAGTCGCCGACTTGAAGGCTTGACGATGCTTGATGTCCAAAGGCAAGGGGCGTAACGATTACTCGCGCAACGCAAGCTTCGCGTGCTTCTGGAGATTCATTGCGGTTTGAGGTGAAACGTTGCCTACAGGACGCGCAATAGCGCGGCCGGCTTGTGCATGAACGGAAGATTCTCCGCAAGCAAGTCTCCTGTGAAAACTCTCACCACAAACGAATGTCGTTCGGTGGGTTCGCTCGTGAGGTAAAGCTGTCTGGCGTCACTTGGAGCGGCAAACGTCAGCGTCGTGTCTATTCCTTCCTGGGGATCGAGTTCCCGATTGAACGGAGTTACGGAAGGATCGGGGATCAGCGGGAAGCGCCGTCCGCGTTCGTCCACGAGAAACAGAATGGCTTTCCCGTGAATCTTTCCGCCGCGGCCGGCGTCGCTGAAGATGTGGACGTCTACCTTGTAAAGCGTGTCCTGCTGCCGAGGCGCTGCTGTCACATTTGTCACGCCGATGCACCAGATATCAGCGCAGAAGCTATCGCCTCTTTTTACGACGGTCTGCGGCGTTAGCGCCCGGAGGGTGATCTGCAGAACGAAAAAGACCGACCATGTGACCGCGGTATACGCGAGCACTCTGAAGGCCAGGCGAAACTTCAACGCCAGGAGCAACACGGCCGATGCCAGGATTGAGGCGCAGGTTCCGAACATCACTAAAAGGAGGAACATTACACCGACAAAGGAATCCGAATGGACAATCATGCTCGCGCGCCTCTTGCTCCGCCATACAAGATGCCGATGCTCTGGAGAGCGCTGTTTATCCAGAAGTAAAGGGACCAGGGTAGACGTGCCCCGGCAGCGGAGTCGCTTAGCGTTGCGCTGTAGCCAATCCAGGAAAGGAGCACCGTACCGCTCAAAACAATAAGCGCCGCCCGCAAGTGGGGGCGAAAGTGTCGTGCGACGATCCATCCGGTGAGCAACCCAATGACGGCCAGCAACGCTGTCGCAATGGCATTGGCGGCGAAAGTGTAGGTCGTACCGAACCTGGCGGTGTGGTACCAGATCGGCGGCGCCCACGCACCGATGAGCAGGTCCGGATTGTCCAAATCCAGACTGTCTAGCGTGACTTGGTATAAGCCAAAATGGAATATCGCGTAGCCGAGCGGCCAATAAATCAGCCAGCCGCCGCTCACCGCGCGAAGGACGGCCAGGGGGGCTCGGCGAATCTGAGCTGCGGTACTGACCGCAACTAAAAAGATCACTTGCTTCCACTGCCACAGCGCGGTTCGGCCTTGATGAAGATACTCGGCGATATCGCCGGCCAATGCTTCATTATCGCTGGTGCAGGCGGCGTTACGAACCAGCCAGGCAGCCATCGGCGTGAGCGTTGGTTTCATGCCGGACCTCGCGAAAGTGCTCGCAGTCCCTTCCACATGCGCGTCAACGTTTGTTGTGTGTTGCGAACCAAATCGAGGCCTTTTCCCGTCACCTTAAAGTATCGTTTGGCACGGCCACCTCGCTCCGGCGTCGGCTCACCGACGCTGGACACGACAAGACCGCGCTCCTGCAGACGCTCGAGGGCCGCGTAGACGCTGCCCAACGCCACATCCCGCTCGCTCTTTGCCGCAATCTCGTCGCAGATCGGCACGCCGTACGCTTCGTCGCCAAGACGAATGAGCGCCAGCATCACCATCAGTTCGAAATTGCTGAGCGAGTCCGCCGCCATATATTCACATAGCATGAATATATAGTTGTGACTTGTCAACGCTGAAGGTCTCAAAGGTGGGCAGAATAACAACGAGGTCCCGGTAGCATGGAGCGACACTTCTTCACGCCAACGACACCGGCCGGGGGAATAATGGCCGCTTCTTTTGCCCCCGTTCTAAAGAACGGTACATTCGTGCTGCAAAATCTGCAGCCGGGAGATTACCAGATCTCGTTGATCTCGAAACCGCCGGGAACGTACCTGAAAGAAGCGCGCCTGGGACAAGTCGATATCCGGAACGGTGTCTCGATCACGGCAGCTCCCTCCGTACCCATTGGTGTCGAAATTCTGTTGAGTCCGAGGGCTGGGGAGGTTGCCGGGACGATCGTGGATCAGGAGCGCAAACCCGTCGGGAATATTCAGGTAGTACTCATCCCCGGCGAACGTAGCCTCCACGACTTCTATCGCAATCAGCGACGCGGACGGTCAGTTCTCCATCCGCTCGATTGTCCCTGGCGACTATAAACGTTTTGCCTGGGAAGACATCGAACCCTTTGCCTACACCGATCCGGATTTTCTGCGAAAGTGCGAAGAACTCGGTACGCCGGTGAGGATGTCGAATCCGGACGGTTTGATTGATTGTCGCGGGGTAGTGATTCCATTTTGTACGGAACGACCGAACTGCAAAAATAACCTCTGAAGATTGTGGTTATTCTTCGGCAAACCGGAAAAATAACGGGGTCTGAATTGGTTGTATTGCAATTTGCTTCGTGCCACACTGGCCCGAGGAGACCCCTATGAAGAAGTGGATGCTGAATACATTGGCAATCCTGCTGCTGTCCGCAGCCGCCTTGCAGGCACAGGATTTGACAGGTACATGGCAGGGCACGCCGAACGTTGGCGGCCGGGATCTGCGCACCGTGATTAAAATCGCGAAGGGAAACAACGGCGCTTTGACCGGAACGTTTTATAGCATTGATCAGAATCCACAAGGGATCGGACTGGGCCCGATTACGGTACAGAACTCCACCGTCAAATTTACGATCCCGGCCATGGGTGGCGCCTTTGAAGGAAAACTCGGTACGGAGGGTACGACGATCTCAGGCACTTTCAGCCAGGGGCCGGCATCTTTTCCTTTGAATCTGACGAAAGCGACACCTGAAACGGCATGGGCGATTCCCGAGCCTCCACCGCCGCCGGCGCGGATGGCTGCCAATGCGAATCCGGCATTTGAAGTAGCGACGATCAAGCCCAGCATGCCCAACACACCAGGGAAGCTCTTCACCGTCAGAGGCGCCAACGTCATGACGGTAAATACGACGTTGAGCGATATCCTCAGCATGGCCTATGACCTCCACGCCAAGCAGATCGTGAACGCGCCCGAGTGGGCAGGATCCGACAAATTCGACGTCACCGGAAAACCAGACGTGCCAGGTCTTCCCAGCGTGACACAAATGAAGACCATGCTTCAGAAACTTATGGCGGACCGCTTTCAGCTGAAGTTCCATCGCGAAAAGAAGGAGCTCTCCGCATATGTGATTACCGTCGCCAAGGCCGGATCGAAGCTGACGCCTAGCCAGGCCGATCCTAACTCGCTCCCCGGATTGTTTTTCAGCGGCCCCGGCCGGTTCACCGTACGAAATGCCACTCTGGCCGAAGTTGCGCAAGTACTTCAGGGAACCGCTCTGGATCGCCCGGTTGTGGATCAGAGCGGACTCACGGGCCGCTATGATTTCACACTGAACTGGACACCCGATGAGTTTCAGTTCCCGGGACTCCGCGGACCGAATGCTCCGCCGCTTCCTCCGCCACCGGCAGGCCAGGCAGAAATGCCGGACCTCTATACAGCGATCCAGCAGCAGCTGGGGTTGAAACTGGAATCGATGAAAGCGCCGGTCGACGTGCTTGTGATCGACCACGTCGAAAAACCCTCCGAGAATTAGCCTTGAAGACTGCCGGCGCGGGTCGCGCCGGCAGAGTGGCTATGAGTTCAAGAACACTTCCATCGCCGAATTAATCCGGTTTGAGGCCGCTGAGGCTATCGATGACCAGCACATCGACTGCAACTCGATCAGACACTAGTTTGAGCCCGAGCTGTTCCTCGACTGCCGTAAAGATGGAAGGTCCTTCGGCCGGTACGCCTGGGCCGGGAACTCCGGCCGGCAGCAATGTGGGATCTGGGGCCCACGACAATTCCATGTCGAAAGTCCCAGACAAGCCGGTCTTGTCGACCACCGGCTTTTCGAAGATGCGTTTCAGGCCTTCTACAAGGAACGATACTCGATATCCCTCCATCCTCAGCCGTGTCAGACCCATCTGCGGGCTGCATCCGTCGTATTCGGCCTGAGCTGCAGCGGAATCCAGCGGCTTCCCCGCCGCAGATTCACAATCTTTTGCCGAAGGATGAATGTTCGGACCTGATTTGCCGTCGCGACGTGCAAGCACGAGCGCATACCCTGGAACGTCGCGCCGGTCACGGTGAATAGCCAGTTCGAAACGATCCGCCAGCAGGCCCTGCAGCATGACATACATTTGCTGCGGCGATACCGGAGAGCCGGTTGTTGCCACGACATCGAAATGCGAGGTATCCGCCCACGCGGGCAATCCGATCAGTTGATATGGCCGGAGGTCGTACCCCACCTGAATCAACTGCCGGAACGTTGCATTGGTCCATGAAAACCGTTCCGGTGAAACCGTGAGAGGAGATGGTCTATTAACCGAATCGTTCGGTTTGATGGAAGCAACCTCAAACGGTTTCTGTGCTGCTGCGTGTGTCGCAAGAGCCGCGATAAGAAGGACGACGCGGAATGTCTTTTTCATGGGTTTATATCTCTATCAGTGGACGATATAGATGCGAACATTACCCGTCAACATTAATCGTTTGCCCTGGCCCGGGCTTCCAACAGAGGTGTTATTGCGCCGCTGGAACTGAAATTGGCAGTTCGGTGTCTTAATGAGAGGCGATGAACACGAGCATTCGCAGAATGGTCCTGATCGTTCTCTCACTTTCAGCCGTTTCGCTGTGCGCCTGGATCGCCTTCATCGGTTCAGCGGGTCGGCCAATCGATCGAAGAGTTTCGATCGTGTCCCTGAGCCGAACCGGCAAGTGGCTCGCAGCGGGAACTTCGCAAGGCAAGATTACAGTCTGGGACCAGGAACGAGGTTCTGCGCCGCGGCATTTCGATTTTTCCCGCGGTTCGTTGAATGATCTCCAATTTGATCCCCAGTCGCAGGATTTGGAAAACCGTTGGACGCATGTGCGGGACAGACTTCCGGCAGGAGGTTCAAAAATGATCGAACGGAAAAATGTGAGGCTGGCGCTTGTGGCAGTCAGGTCAAATGTAACAGTGGAGATGCTGGTCACTTGGGCGCACCGCGTTCAGAATTACCAATTGCGATTGGAAACCGCCAAAGGTCCCGTCGAAACGCTCGTGATCGACAGCGTCCAACGGCCTCAGGAGAATTAGCGAAATGGTTCCGGTGACGTTACGAAAGAGAACGAGTTGGCTGGTACGCACCCTTCCGCCAACGGCACCACATGTCCGTCAGATTCCCAACGCGATTCTTCGGGCAGCCCTCTTCGGCCTCATTGCCGGGCCTGTGCTCGGAGTCTTTTTCGGCTGGTCGGGTCCTGTACGGGCAGCAATGGTCGGGGGAACCTATTCGCTGATGTTCTATGTCATGTGCGCCCTGCCGGTGGGATTTGCGCGGGAGCACTTTGCCGGGAAATTCCCCACAAAAGCCAGAGCGGCGGTGGTGGTAACAAATCTCGTGGGGATTGCCGCCGCCTCGCTTGTCATGTTCGTCCTCTTCGAAGGATTTCGCTTACAACCACAGGATTTACAGATCCCGATTGTGCTGATCATATTTGCTCTTGCCTGGGGATATGTGGTCACCGAGCGACAATTCGCCGATGCTGAAAAGAGATTGGCGAACTCGTCGGCATACACCCGGGTATTGCAATCGCGGATGAATCCGCATTTTTTCTTCAACACGCTCAACACGATTGCCGCATTAATTCCGGAGGATCAGGCGGCAGCGCAACGGATGTTGGGATTGATGGCGGATATGAGCCGTTACGTCTTTACGGGTGCCGGCAGTGAGGTGGCGTCGCTTCGCGATGAATTGGAGTTTGCCCGTGGATATCTGGAGATCGAAAGAGTGAGATTCGGAGGCCGTCTGCAATGCACACTGCCGGGCGACTCCGAGGTCGAAGGTATCGTTATACCTATTTTCACATTGCAGCCGTTGATCGAAAACGCCGTGCGGCATGGCATAGGCAAGCGCGTCGGCGGCGGTGCCATCGCCGTCGGACTCATGCGAACTGGAACGCGGTTCGCCCTGACCGTCGAAAATGACTTTGAGGATTCACCAGTCTCCGAAGCGGATTTCTTCAAAAGCGGCCACGCACTGGATAATATCCGGGAACGCTTGCGGTTGATCTATGGTGGGCAGGCGTCCATTGAGGTTACAGTCCCGCGGCCGAATCTCGTTTCCGTGAGAATCGAAGGGCCGGCGAGGCCAGAGCAAAATGGTTCTAACTCCCAGAATCCGGTGCATCCTCGTCGATGATGAGGATCTTGCCCGTACCCACATGCGGCGTCTGCTGAAAGGGTATGCCGATCTGGACATTACCGGAGAAGCATCGGATGGAATTCAGGCGCTGGAATTGATTGCCGGGCAGCAGCCGGATGTTGCCTTTCTGGATATCGAGATGCCGGGTCTGAATGCGTTTGATGTTATCGCACAACTGAGGCATCCCCCACTCGTCGTCTTTACGACGGCCTTCGACAAGTATGCCGTGGGTGCATTCGATGCCAATGCGCTCGACTACCTGCTGAAGCCGATTCAGCCGATCCGCCTCGCGCAAGCTCTCGACAAGGTCCGCGCCACCCTCGAAAAACCGCGCGAGGAATACGAATTGCTGTTGCAACGTACTCTGTCGTCCCGACGCACCGGGCCGCCCTCGAAACTGGCGGCACGCCGCGGCCGGCGGATCGTCTTACTCTCCCCCAGGGACGTTATTTACGCAGCCCTTGAGAGTCAGATCGTCTTTTACTACACACAGGCGGAGCGACTGGCGACGGATCGCACTCTTGGGGAGCTTGAAGAGATGCTCGTTCCGGCTGGCTTCTTTCGTGTCAATCGCTCGGCGATCGTGAACCTGAATTACGCGCGCGAGCTCCTGCCGTGGTCATCGGGCACGTGGAGAGTCAAGCTCTCGAACGGAGTGGAATTGGATGTCAGCCGCGATCGTGCGAGATCGTTGAGGTCGAAGATCGGTTAGCGGGAGATCGAGGGATTCACGGGGATGTTTCTTGTCTCCGGCGACAGCTCACCGAACGAGCACCGGGTCAAAAGTCCGTTTTACCGACTACCGCTCCTGCGCGACCAGCGTCTCCATGCAATTGCGCGTCAGTGGTCCCTTCGGAATCCGGAACGTCACAGTCTCGGATTCCGCAACTCCTGTCCAGACGGCCCCGTAGTCCTTCCACTTCTCATTCAGCTTCTCCACCACCTCCGGTGCCAGCGAGCGAAAGTCGCGCGTCATCACGATCTGAACCGTCTTCCCCCGCAAGTCCAACCCCGAAGAACGGTCGAGCACCGGAATCACGACACCTTCAGTTCCCGTGTACCAGGCGGACTTGCCCCCGGCGATGATCGAGAAACGGCGGTCGGGACCAGGCATCGCCATCACCGTCTTGACGTCCATGCCGCGGTTTCCCATATTCCTCAGGACGGTGGACCCGTTCTGCCCGGCCACTGTCAGCCGTGTGAGATAGTGAATCCAGGAAGGGAGAATGATCGTCTCGGCCCGGTGGTTCTCGTAAAGCAACTTCAGGGATAGCCGAAGCGTGATATCGTCCGGGCCTCGCTTTGGACCCTGGAAAAGAAATGAGGGAATCGGGCCCAGACAATACTCTGGCGTGCCCTCGGTCATCCCGATCGTGACGTCACCAGACGGAGCCGCACTGTTCTGCGCGCGCATCACGGTGCCACAAACCGCCAGAAGAAATACGAATGTAGTCGCCTTCATATAGACCGATATATTAGCCCTCGTATTGCAACGCGAGCAAACCCGCGTTCCAATTCAGCCAATTGAGAAGCCTGCCGACTTCTTCGTCGCGAAGGTGTCTAGTGATAAATGAGGATTATTCAGTGGCACCTGGGAGGTTTTCGCTGCCGATGAAATTTAGACATTACATTCAAGTCCGGATGATGATCGCATTGGGGCCGCTCTGGTTACAGTCAGCCTGACGAATGATTCTTTTATTCGGCTCAGGCGGCCCAGGTTGCGCCGCCGCCGAACGTGCGTTTGCCGAACATTGAAGGTGATCAGCAGTTCCATGCGGCCGCGTTGACGGTGGAATTCTCGGTTGTCCTCAGGGCATCGCTGTGCGGGTGTCCACTGTCATCCAGCCAGGACTGATCGTTGAAACCCGCCGTCTCGACGATAAGCGTGTCGCCGTTCCGTCGGCCTATCGAGGAGCCGAGCCATGAAGGGGTGAAATCCGCGGGGTAGGGCCGGCCATCGGTGAAGACCTGGCGGTAGTGGTTGAACTCTTCAAAGAGGATCAGCGTGAGACCGGGCGTCTGCACGATCTTGAACGGCTGCCCGGGAACCAGCATCGCGTCCGGAATGCCGTGAGGAAGGCAGCGTTCCGAAGGCCGGCCTGCACCCAATAGACGACCGTGCTCGCGGTATAGCGCCTCAGCTGCGGGCAGCATCACGATCGAAGAATCCGCCGTGAGGAAGTTCTCGATGTTCATGAAGGGTGGCCCGCCGCTGCCCGGCGCCCCGGCGTAGTTGGGGGCAACGGCTTTTTCGGGTCCGACGCTCACCCACACTCCAGAAAGATCCGGGGTTCCGTTTCGCGGCTCGAGGCACGGGAGCGGCGAGGTTGGGTTTACCGTCCGTTGTTCGCTTAAGCCCGGGAGTGGGGTAGTGAACCCACTGCGCCGATAGCACCGTCGAGAACGCCGTTAGCAGGATTGCAGTGACAAGTAAGAAGATGCGAGCTGTGTTCATAGCGGTGCAAAGTGTAACGCACGGAGGGACGAAAACTGACGATTTACCCGATCCTTTCCACTTGCTGTCGATTCGAACCGGAGTCCAGTTGGCGAGCACGCGAGCGTTGCTTCTTCTCGTTTAGTCCTTCGGCCCATTCGGGCAGGGGGTTGCCGGGGTTGTCGGCCGGATCATATTGGGCGATCAGGCGGCCGCTGGCGGCATCGCTCAGTTCGTAGTATTCCTTCCCGGGTCCATGAAGCGTTTCGGCTCGGAATACCACCTGATGAGATGGAGCATTCGATCCTTGTTTTCATTCTCAAGATAGTCTTCTACTTTTACCAAAGATACGGGATGAGACGATAACGCACCTTTTGGCTGTATTCCGTGTACCCCCGAAGATCTCTGCGCAGGATCTTCTCCTCGTCGAGGAGGCGCCAGACGAGGACGGGGAAACACGGAATGGTGAGCAGGGTCCACCACCACGCTCCCAGTGCGAGTGGGATTGCGATGAACAGCCAGATCGCACCGGCATACATCGGGTGGCGCACATACGCATAGGGACCGGTATCTATCACCTTCTGGCCTTTCTCTACTCTGATATTTGATGCCGCGTAGCTATTGACTTTGGTAACCCAAAAGATGAAGAGAAATGAAAGTATGATGAGCACGTCGCCGGCGATCGTGACGGCGGGCCTGTACCGGCGACCAGCCATAGCGATGGTCGAGCGCGGGCAAAGCAATCAGCGCAAAAAACGCAATGAATATCAAGGATACGATTATCTTTTGCGACCGCTCTTTCTCGTGCCGAGGCCCAGCCGCGAGCCGCCGCTCCAGGAGCGGCTTGTCATAAAGCGCCAGATAGATCGTGAAGCCGATGGTAGACGCACTGAAGACTGCGAAGAAGAGCCAACCCTGCCAATAATGAAATGTGCCTGCAGGCCAAAAGATGAGCGCAATGAATAAAATCGTTCCCAATATCCCCTGGATAATCGCTCGCCGATAGAGTGGGTCCATAGCAACACGGTAACACCCGAGCGCCCCGTCCCGCCCGACCCCAGCTGCGCCGTGATTTCGTAATGGGCGAGTTTGGTTCCGATCATGGATCAGCATCGGGTACGGAACACAAGAAGCACGCGCAGTTTGAAAGCGGCTCTGCCGAATTGTGTCTTCAGCATCCGGAGTTCGCTCCGGACGTCGTTCTGCATGTTTCCGGAGCTCGGCGATGAGACCGATAGTGTTTTGAAATCGATAAGGACGTCATTTACCGTGCATTCGGTCTGATGTCCACGCTGCACGGAACGCCACGGTACCGTCTGGGCGGTCCCGCTCATCGCCCGAGCGGCGGCTCGGTGTGGTGTA
Source organism: uncultured Acidobacteriota bacterium (assembly GCA_963738025.1). Lineage (GTDB taxonomy): Bacteria > Acidobacteriota > Terriglobia > 20CM-2-55-15 > 20CM-2-55-15 > 20CM-2-55-15. The sequence goes on from CAVTWA010000051.1 coordinate 354,298, forward strand.
CGTGAAGGTGAGGAAGGACGGCACCCTCAAGGGCGATATCGTTAAGCATCTCAGAAGATTTGCCGGCATCGCCGTCGATCAAGAGCTGCCTGAAAATCTGGATCGCTTCTGAATGTCCTCGTAGGCTTATTCAGCGGTTTGAATTCTCGTTAGAGCTCTCTTGAAATAATTGCGCAGTTTGCATAAAGATGGCGACAAATCTGAAAGGGCGGATCGACGAAATCATGATCGAGAGGATGGCAGGCAAGCCAGAATTCGCTGAAGGGTTATTGCTGCTGGGCGCCGCAGCGGCCATGACTCTCATGGTTGCCGCCGCCGTATTTGCTTCGCCTGTGCATGCCCAATCTCAAACTCAAGCGTCACGCAACACATTTGAGGTCGCTTCGATAAAGATCAGCACCTCGGGGCCCGTGGGCAAAACAGCGCGGTTCCGGAATCCGGCCGTCTCACCATGACGAGTGCTCTCGTGCAGGACGTAATTCAGGCGGCGTATGGAATTCAGTCCTTTGAACTCGTGACAACAGATAGTCCCGTTCTCAAACAGCGAATCGATATCATTGCGAAGACCGACCAGCCTGTAAAATCCGTGCTTGAGATGCAGCAGATGCTTCAACCGCTTCTCGCAGACAGATTCAAGCTGGCTGCCCATCGTGAGACCCGCGAAATGAATGCGCTGATTCTGACGCTCGCCAATAATAGAGACGGCCGGCTCGGACCAAAGATGAAAGTCACCGAAGGTGCATGCGATGCGCTGCTCAGCGGATCGAATCGGTTAGTGCAGGCGAACGATCAACCCGCTACGAATCGCCCGCCGTGCGGAGTCCTGCCCGGGGGCGCGGGCAGGATCATTGCGAGAGGCATCGATATGATCGCTCTTGCCGGCCTTCTGGCTCCGCCACAAAGGCGGCCGGTATTGGACGAGACCGGATTGAAGGGTCGTTTCGACATCGATGTTACGTACACTCCGGAAGCGTTCACTGCCTCTGCCTTGGCGCAACGCGGATCAACTGCGCCGCCGGGAGTCGATCCGGATGGCCCGTCAATCTTCACCGCACTGCAGGATCAACTCGGAATCAAAATGGAGTCCAGGCGGGCGCCGGTCTCCGTCGTCGTGATTGATCATATCGAGCCGCTCAGCGAAAACAGGCGCAGGTTACAAGTTGATATAAAGCGGATTGCCGTCCGGATCTACGAATGAAACGATCCTTGCGGGGAAGTGAGCGTCCCGCACTCACTCGTATTCCCGATCCTGGTTTGGTGTCGATCAGCCCCGCCGCGATAACGAGAAGACTTCGGTCTAATCATAGGCTTCGTTCACGAGCCGATTGCTGATCCACCAGATGTTGCCAAACGGGTCCGTAATTCCGGCTTGCCTGTCACGATAGGGCATATCCATCGGGTCGAACATCTTTTTCGCTCCATTAGCCAGAGCTTTGTCGAGCGTACGATCTACGCTTTCGACATAGATATAGTATGTTGCAGGCATCGGCTTGAGACTCTCTCCATTGGCTTCGCTGACCATGAAGTTCGTAGCGCCGATTCGCACTCTTGAATTTGCAATTCTGCCACCGGGGAGTGTAGTCCTGCCGATTTCCTTTGCATCGAAAGTGTTCTTCAGGAAATCGACAAACTTCTCAGCCTGATGGACCACCATGTAAGGAAACACCGTTCCATAACCTTCGGGTATGTACATGAAAACGTATACTGCGGCAGAAAATGTTAAATGGAAAGAGCCACTTTGCGGTCCCACCTGGCGCTATGCCGATGGAGCCGCGGGAAACAAGTTCAGAATAAGCCACGAATTGAACGAATTTAACGAATTCAATCCGTTGAATGGTCTGTTGGCGCGATGATTCGCCAGATTGCGCCACAGTTCTTCGCAACCGACATGCGTGTGACGCTCATCTACTATACCGACAAACTCGGGTTCGACTGTGTCAGCAGCTGGCAGGATCCTCCGGTATATGCCGTCGTCGCGCGTGACGGGCACAGGATCCACTTCCGCTGCGCCGAACCGCCCACACCGCATCCCGACAAATACGACGACGAGCTGCTCGACGCCTATGTTTTCGTCGATGACGTGGACGCACTATACGAGGAGTACGCGGCGCGCGGTGTTGAGTTCACGCGAGCCCTTGCCGACACACCATGGCGCTCACGGGAATTCGTCATCAAGGACTGTGACGGCCGTCTAATCGCCTTCGGCAGGAATTCGGAATAGCGTTCTGTCGCGGCCTCCATAGCTTCGCATGACGTCAGCGACCTCAGTGCGATCGAACTTCACAGCTAAACTGAGTGGGGTCTCACCATCATTCCGCTTTTGATAGGGATCTGCACCGTGCGCGAGAAGCCATTCAACAGCATAGACGGCAGTCGCCGAGTCTCGCAACAATGCACAGAAGTGAAGGAAGGTGCTGCCGTCGTCTGCACTAGTCACGTTGACGTCGATGCCGCGTTCGAGGGCCAGTTCGGCCAGTCCAATAGCAACTTTTCTGAGCTCCGGATCGGTCAAATAGGTTGGAGGCGTGCGAAGTCCGACTTCTGGTTGGGAAATATCTCGACCCGTCTGCGCAAAAAATCAGAACCTGATCCGGGGCAAGTGAGGTGAGTTCAGGGTTTCCCGACAATGACCGTGCCTGCGGGATTTACGACTGTCGTGTACGATCGCGTCCTCGATCCGTCGTCCGCCGACGGCACTCGAGTCGCAAGTGTGACGCAGGCAAAGCTTCCGGCCGGTATCGATTTTGCCGGCCGCCCTTTCGACGAGCCAACGCTCCTGAAAATTGCGTCGGCCTATGAGAGAGCGACAAAACACCGGACGCCGCCGCCTGACTTTGGTCCGCTTCCCAATCAGCCGTGATCGGGACGTAATGATTCAATCGGCCAGATCGAAGTCTGGCCGATTGCGTCAACACGATACATAACTATTACAATCGCCGATGAAGCCTCCAGTTACGATGTCTCATGCCTTTAAAACTTCAGGCTGGAGGCTCATGACGAGGATCATTAAAAGGGAATTGCGTCCGTGGGAAATGCCCGCGTGGAAGCCCGTCAAAGGCAAAGAGAAAGTGCTGCTTCATCTCGTCGCCATTCACGTTCTGGCTCTTGTCGGGCTTATCCTGTATCCACTTCCAAGCATCCCTGTATTCGTCGCGGCCCTGATCTTCAATCTGCTTGGAGGTTTGGGCACGACGGTTTGCAATCACCGTTACCTGGCGCACCGCACCCTCAAACTCAACAAGGTTGTCGAACATTTCCTCGTCTTCTGGACGGTCTTCAATGGCTCGGGTTCACCCGCACACTGGGTCGCAAATCACCGGCTCCACCACGCGAAATCGGACACCCCGGAGGACGTTTCGAGTCCGGCGCACGGCGGGTTCTGGTGGGCGCACCTGCGCTGGCTTTATCAGACGACTCCGGCCGATATCAAGCGATGGGCTCCGGACCTCGACAAAGCGGAATACCGTTTCTGGGGATACTCCGAGGCACCGCTCGTCGTGCTCTCGATTTTCTGCGGGCTCGTATTCGGATGGGAAGCGTTCTTCTGGTTAGGGGCAATTCGTCTGGTCTACTCGCTCCACCTTCAGTGCTTTGTGAACAGCGTCACGCACATGGGAAAACCTGACGAGGACGGTCACTTCGCCAGGAACTTGTGGTGGCTGGGCCCGCTGCAGCTTTCGGCGTGCGGTGAGAACTGGCACGGCAACCACCACCGTTTCGCCAACTCGGCTCGTCTTGGCTTGAAATGGTGGCAGGTGGACGTGGGTTGGTATTTCATCTGGACGCTCGAGAAGGTTGGCCTCGCCCACGGAGTGAAACGTCCAGGGCAGTCTCATGGTCTTGTTCCGCTCTCCGGATCGCGGTAGCCTCTTAGCGGAGCAAGTCCGGTTATGCGTCTCAGGAGCCGTCAAAAGTCGATCGTCTTCTTCATTGCCTTCGGCGCGTGTCTTGTCGCGCTTGCGATCGCGTTGAATGTCGGCTGGATCCTTCTGAACTGGCGCCAGGTGGCGCTGATGGTATTCGGCGTTATTTTGTTCACGGCAATCATTCTGGGCATCGCGCTGAACACGATCTTTCTGGTCCGGGAAATACGCCGGAATGAACAGCACGACGGTTTCATCAATGCCGTCACGCACGAGTTGAAGACCCCTATCGCGTCGATCCGTCTCTACCTCGAGACCTTGCAGACGCGCGATGTGGACGAGGCGCGCCGGAAGGAGTTCTATTCCATCATGCTCGCCGATACGAGCCGGCAATTGCGCACCGTGGAGCAAGTGCTGCAGGCGGGTCGCGTCGGGCTGCGCAGGCGTCCAATCGATCGCTCGGTCATCGACCTCGGCGCAGTCGTCCAGGAATGCCTGCAACCGCTTCAAACGCACATGAATGGAAGCGGCAGTACGATCCAGTATTCTGAACGTCTGAAGGGTGATTCGCGGCCGCTCGTCCTCGGCGACCACGACGAATTACGGGTCGCTGTGTCGAACCTCGTCGATAACGCAGTCAAGTATTCATCCGAGCCTGCCCGCGTTGCGGTTGAGGTGGGAGCATTCGACGAAAAACGTTTTGCTGTCCGGGTGACGGATAGCGGCATCGGTATCCCGCGCGGACAGCTCAAGCGCGTCTTCAAGCGGTTCTATCGCATCCCGGGGCGCGTCGTGTTACAGGTGAAGGGCTCCGGGCTCGGGCTTTTTATCGTCCGTTCGGTGGTCAAACGTCACGGCGGCCGCGTTTTCGCCGAGAGTGCCGGCGAGGGAATGGGGAGCACCTTCACGATCGTGCTTCCGAGGGTTTAGCACAATGACTGCAGTGTTGATCGTGGAGGACGAGAAGCACCTGGCGCAGGGGCTCCGCTTCAACCTGGAAGCCGAGGGCTACGCTGTCGATGTTTCAGGTGATGGTGAGACCGCTCTCGAGTTACTCCTTTCTTCCGAGCGGCATTTCGATGCGGTTCTGCTGGACGTGATGCTTCCGGGAAAAAACGGCTTCGACGTCGCTGCCGAGCTGCGCGGAGCCGGACAGTTCATCCCGGTCTTAATGCTGACTGCGCGCGGCCGCCCTCAGGATGTGTTGCGAGGATTCGAATCGGGGGCGGACGATTACCTGGCGAAACCGTTCGAGCTTGCGATCCTGCTCGCCCGGCTGGGCAGTTTATTGCGCCGATACCGCTGGCTCCAGCGGGGTGACGCCGCCAGTACGGCACCCGCAACTGCTAAAACGGTGGGCCGGGGCGAAGAGGAATTGCTCGAAAACTTTTCCTTTGCCGGCAAAACAATCGACTTCGCCCGGCTGGAGTTGCGCGCGGGGCGGCGGACCGTTCGGCTGACCCTCATGGAAATGGAGTTCCTGCGTCACTTGATCCAATGCGAAGGAAAAGTTGTGCCACGCAAAACTTTACTTCATGAGGTATGGGGGCTTCACCAGGATACCGACACGCGCGCGATTGACAACTTCGTCGTCCGTCTCCGAAAGTATGTTGAAGAAAACCCGTCGAAGCCGCGTCATCTGCTGACGGTCCGAGGCGTCGGTTATCGTTTCGTCGCCGACCCCGCCGGCCCTGAGTAGGTGCGCGCTCGTGCGAGAAGAAGATCAGCCACAAAAAGGCACAAAAAGCTTAGTGCGGCTACGCCGCAACCAAACAGCGGAAGGAACCTGAGACTGGGACGTAGCCGAGAGTCCCCGCCTAAGTTAGGCGGGGATCCTTCGCGCAGCGAAGGCGGGGCGGTCTGTTCAAAGCTCGCGCGGAGCGCGCTCCTTAACTTAGGCGGGGACTCCCCCATTTCAACGTCCTCCCAAAACCAATTCGGACAAACCAGAAAGGGCTGGCGTCGCTTTCTTCCAAAAAACTGGTTAAAAAAACTAAAACTTACAGCCTTGTTACACAAAGGGATAAAAGTCTTCGCTTTATTCCCTCTGTGCTTTTTGTACCTTTTTGTGGCTGATCTTCTTCGTTCCTAGTGGCGGATCTGCGAGGAGATGCTGTTGGTTTCATACACCTCGCAGTTACCGCGCTCGGCCACCAGTCCCGCGTTTGGGTTGGCATTACGCTGAACCGTTCGTGTCGGCAAGACCCAGGGCTCGACCAGTACTTCAGGGTCTTCAACCGTGACGTCGTACAGGATGACATCGCCCTGACGGGTGAATTTCTCTGTGACATGCATCTGATCGGAGTGGAAGAGACCGCCGCGGCCAAGCCATGTCGAATCGACGAACGAGATGGCCTCGAGGACAAGCGTGTCGCCTTCCCAGCGGCCCACGGTATATCCCAGATAAGTCGCCTCAATCGCCTTCATCGGGTCGTGTTTGCGGTTATCGGTCGGGATCACGCGATACTCGCCGTATCCGCCTCCGGCATCGCCGCCCTGATAGAGAAAGATCACATCCTTATCCGACTGGACGATGCGCCGGGGTGGACCCTCTCTCGGGACTCCCAGCGGCTGGCAGGTCATGACCGGGTCGTACTTGTTGGTCCACATGTCGAGATCCTGAACCTTGTCCCAGTACTCGGGTTTGTAGACTGGCCGGTTCAGGTTGCCGAACCGCGAGGGCGAGTAGAGCTCAAAGTCGTACGTCTGATTATCCTGCCGGTCGCACGGCTGTTTCTGCGTCGGCGCGCATCGGCGTCCGCCGCCCGTCATGTAGTTTCCGATCCAGTCGCTATAGGACCAGTTGCCCGTCAGGTCGGGATGAGTTCCCATCTTCGGCGTGGCCACCGATTTGTCCACTGGCGGTTCCGTCCTCGCCATAATGCCATGGGGGAGCTGCCCCGTGACTTTGATTGCCGTCTTCACGCTTGCCGGCACCGGGGCCACGACGTAGACATTGCCCGTTTCCGTCTGCGTCGTCGTCAGGTCGCGGAGGACCGCGCCATTTCGCCGCTCAACCATCTTGCCGGCGTAGAACACCTCGATTTTGTTCAGCGGGTTGTTCCAGTCCTGATAGTCGCCATAACTGAATTCGCTGGTTGTCTGCCCCATGGTCACGGCGACGCGTTCCGTCATGTAGTTCGCATCCAGCGTGGCTGTCGCGGTCGCTCCCGGCACACCGGGAAGCGGGAACGTCACGACCGGCTTACCTGACGTCCACGAGACGGACGTCTGACCCACTTTCGCGAGGCCGTCCGCGAAGAGCGTGCCGGGATTGGCTCCCAGCCAGAATGTCTCCGTTGTCGCAGCCACCGCCGCCTTGGGTGCGCCCTGAGGACTTGCCCACAGGCGAATGAGCCGTTCCTGCACGGCTGCCGGCATCGGCGTGACCTTCCCCTTGGTTGGACCGATCTCCGCCCCGGGCTTGTCTTCGTCCCATGCGTAGAGCCCGCTCACGACTTCGACGTTCGAGTAGGTTTGTCCGTTCGCGCGCGTGCACGAGTACTGAATGCGCTGACTGAATGTCTGGTAGTTGGCGCTCGCACGATATTTCGTCAACGTGCACGGTTGTCCGTCCACCTGAATCGTGCCCTTGCCTTGATATTCGAGCATCGCGACCATGTCGCGTTCATCATGGCCCTTGAGCATGCCCTGGTTCCGCATCCAGTTGAAGAGCACGGCCTTCAGATCTTTGGCATCTTTTGCCGGTGTATAGGGTTCAGGAACCCCACGTCCCTGCGCACTGCCCGTCAGCGAACCGCTGAGCGCGAGGCCGGCTGCGAGCGCGACCTTTATCCAACCGATTCTTTGAGAGTTCATCGTCGTCATCCTCTCCGATATGTCGAGTCTTTGCCCAAGGAGTTGATAAGCCACGGATTGAACGGATTTAACGGATTCAAATCCGTTTAATCCGTTCAATCCGTGGCTTATCCGAATCCCACGTTGGCTTGTGAGAAATCCGGGTTAGAAAGCTGGCCGAGCATATTGCGGGTGGAGGACGCCAGTCAAGTTCAGGAAATAACGGCTATTCAAAGACTTTGACTTCCAACTCTCACCTTCTTTAGAGTCAGCAGGAAACGAAACGCGGAGGCATACCATGACACGAAACCTTCTGGCGGTGTTGATTCTTGTGGCAGCAATCGTAGCGCCGGCTTTCGGCCATCATTCGGAAGCAGCGGAGTACGATTCGACGAAACCGGTGACAGTCACCGGTACGATCAAGAAAGTCGAATGGCAGAATCCGCACATCTGGTTCTACGTCGATGTAAAGGACGAGAGCGGACACGTGACGACGTGGGGATTTTCCGCCGCGCCTCCCGGTTCACTGATGCGCCGAGGGATCACGAAGGATGCCTTGCCGGTCGGCGCGGTCGTCAATGTCACAGGGTCACGCGCAAGGGACGGTTCCAACAACGCTTCCAGCCACACCGTGACGTTCGCCGACGGCAGGAATGTATTGACGTCAAATAGCGAGGCCGCCCGATGACCAACAGATGGCTGAAGAAGCCGAAGCGTATGGCCGGGCGTTCTGGCAGTGCTCGTTCTCGGGATGACGGCAACGTCGCGAGCCCAGGAAGGTCCGCGTATGCCGGACGGGAAGCCGGACTTCTCCGGCATCTACACGCAGCCTTCGACGGTGAACCCAACAGGTCCGCGCGGCAATCTCATTTTCAACGCCGACAAAATGGCTCCGCTGAAGCCCGGCGCCGAAAGCCTGCTCTATGAACCGCGCAACGGTGATCCGCGTCACGATGAACCTCGCGCCATGTGCCTCCCTGCCGGTTTTCCTGATGGAATGCTGTACATCCTGCCGATTCAGATCGTCCAGAATCCGAAATACCTCGTGATCATTCCGGAACTCCAGCGTGCCCCGCGCATCATTCCCACGGACGGCCGTCCGCACCGTACAGGGCTCGAGCCGTCGTACTATGGCGACTCGGTGGGGAAATGGGAAGGAGACACACTGGTCATCGATAGTGTGAATTTCAAGCGCTGGATCCTTGATGACTATCACTACACCGATCCGACGAAGACCCGCTGGCACAGCGATGCGCTTCACACGATCGAACACCTGAAACGGGAAGGGAACAAGCTCCTGTACCAGATCACCATCGACGATCCGAAGATTTTTACCCGGCCGTTCTCGCAGGACTTTGAATTGACGCTGCGCCCCGACTGGGACCAGCTCGGACTTCTGGAATATGTTTGCGAGGAAAACAATCGATGTGCGGGAGGGAATTGCCGCGCATCAGACGCTCAATAAGATTTGGAGGGCAATATGAATATGGAATGGAAGAAGAAGGATGTCTGGTTCGCGGCAGCCGCGTTGGTCGCAGTTGCCCTCATGGCGGCGCCCCGGGCGCAGGCGGAGGTACCGCCGGACGTCGAGACGCAACTGCGTCAGATCGGAACCGGCGTCTGCGTTCCCGAAACGGCAAAGCTGTACAAGCCGCTTCAGCCGATGCCGCCAGCCGGCGTGACGGTGCTGCGCGATATCTCTTACGCGCAGGATCCACGGACAATCATGGATGTCTTCTCTGCGGAAAAGGGCGGCGGTTCGCGGCCCGTCCTGGTGTATGTCTCGGGTGGCGGTGGCGATAAGAAAGTCAACGGACCCGACGGCGAGCCGTTTTACGACAACATCATGTACTGGGCTGTGAAGAACGGTATGGTCGGCGTCAATATGCAACGTCGTGGCGGGTTCGGAGGCGGAGGAGAATGGGATGCACCAGCTAAAGATGTCGGACTGGTTGTGGGCTGGGTCCGCCAGAACATCAAAAAATATAAAGGGAACCCGGACCGCATCTTTCTCTGGGCCGACTCGGCAGGCAACGTACCGGTGAGCACCTATGCGGGACATCCGGACATCGCCGGCGCCGATGGCGCCGCCGTGAAAGGCATCGTTTTGATGTCGTCACCGAATTTCAACATTCTGCCCGAGACCATTCCGACAAATAGCGCCGCTGCGGCTGTTGCGGCGACCGCGGATCTCAGCCCGAATTGCGGCCGGCCTGCAGGAGAGGGAAGAGGAGGCCGAGGGCCGGCGCGCGGAGGCGCGGCTCCCGGAGCGAATGGTCGCGGCGGTGCAGGCGCTCCCGCAGTCGATCCAGCGACGCAATTGGCCCGTTCCAATCTCCCGGGCCTCGCCAAGGGAAAGATCGCCGTGTTTCTCGCCTGGGGAGAACTCGATTCGCGCAACATCCTTCAGTTTGACGAGGCTCTAAAGAGTGCGCTCTGCAAGGCCGGCCGCTGTCCCACGACCGCAGAAGCGATCAAGGGCCACAGCCATGTCTCGCTCGTCTTCTCACCCAACACGGCGGACGATTCCGTGACGGGTCCGATACTCAAATGGATGAAGAGCGTCAAGTAGATCCGCGTTTGGATTAGCCACGAATTGAACGAATTTAACGAATTGAATTCGTTTAATTCGTTCAATTCGTGGCTTATTCTACAGCTTCATTGAGATAGGCCAGTAGTCCTCAGGCGGCCACGATATGGCGTCAGCCGTTACGTCCAGAGTCATGCAAAGAAATAGGGTGACTCGATGACCTGGCGGATATCGAGATCTCCCGCCTGGGGCGGCTCGGGCAGATCCAGGTCGGGATGGGCTTGCCTCTGTTCTTCCAGAAACTTCTGCAGGACGGGTTCGGAATAGATCCGAACGAATTCATCGCGAAGAACGCGATGGAGAAGATCGATGTCGCAGGCATGGACGCCAAAGCTGTCGTGGACCATCGCGAAATGACGGATGCCTTCGGCGTAGAGCCGGTTGATCGTCAGCATCATGTGCGCGGCATCCATGGAATGGACGAAGTGAGCGACGATGCCGTCCACCTGTTTCCGCCAGTCGATCTTCCTCTTCTCATCGTCTGCATATATGGTGAACGTAGAATCCGATGTCGTCACACGTACCGCTTTCGGTTCCCGGACGCCATGAACGACATAAAAACCGGTTGGCGTCGTCCACGCAACGGGCCGGTTCGCCTTGGCGAGAATGCGTGCGACGTATCGCAGCCAGACCATTATCTTTCCCGCCTCAATGGCGACCTCAGGAATGCTTTCCTCTAATACTTTGGCCAGATAACGGGCACACTCCGGAGGATTGATGCAGCTTTTGATGGCGTCTGTCTTGAGCAGTTCCTCATAGATCGTGCCGCGTGTTACACCGTAGGGTGTGGTCATCGTCGCAGGCTTGACGAGATCACGATCGATTTTGCCAAGCAGTTGCCGGGCCCAGAATTGATCATCCCTTGAGGCTTCGCCCTGTCGGGCTCGCGCTTCGCGGCAGCTGGGATCTCCAGCGTCCCTGGCGAGCCGCCGGCTGGCGTGATCGGCAACTTCCTGGTAGATATCCTCGGGTTTGATTCCAGGCGCCAGGTTCGTTGCCCGGCCGCCAACCGGATCGCGGCCCATTGCACTGAGGTGCTGATAGCCGTTGCATGAGCCGTCCATACTGACCACCAGATGCGAACGAAAATCCGGACCTTGCTCTCGATAGGCTTTCCACTCCTTACAGGCAGCGCGGACAAGCCACGGTTTTTTGGCCTCCTTCCAGAATCGGTGACCGTGAAGGGGATGCGCCGCGAAGGCGAGGATGTCCTGTTCGTTTTGCCGGACCCAGCTCACCCGCTCGTCGAAAGAGATTCTGTTCTTGCCGAAGCAGTTCGCGAGGTGGACCGCCAGCCAGTACGGTCCCCGCTCTCCCAGTGGCTTACCGTCGGCGAATTCGAGCGGAGACCTCAAGATCGCATCGGACTGAGGGTTCACCAGTTGTGGTACCGGATAAGCGCGTCCCCGGTGGTCCACCTGGTGCGGATAGTAGATTCGCGGGTGTTCGCGGAACTGCTCAGCCATGGCTAAGCCGGAGACGATGACCTGCCTGGCGCCTTTAGTCGGATTCTTCTCCAGTCGGAAAAACGGACCTTTGGCATCCCAGCCTTCCCGCATGTCGCGATGGATGGGCTCGTTAATGCGGAACGCCGTATTCTGCATCGCATTGACGGCCGACAGGACTGGCGTCAGATCGGCCTTTTTGAGCAGCCGTTGCGTCCGTTTGTTGGGTTCACGCTTCAGCAGTGGGAGTCGATTGACCAGATAGCCGCCTCCGGAAAGCGACATCGGTTGTGGCGGAACGATCATCGGCCGGTAAACCGGACTCATCAAAGACTCCAGCGCGGGCTGGTGTTCGGCGATCCAATCGCAGGCGGTGGTTGTCAGCGCAACCGTTGTTTTTGTGCTTTGCGCACCCTCGCGAGAAGTATTCAGCTCGAATACCGGGACGCCTTCGACTGGCGCGGCGCGAACCGCCAGATCGATCAATTTTCTACCGAGGTGAAACGAGAGGCGGTTCTCCTTCCAGTAGTCCGGATCGTCGTGATTTTGTGCGATCTCTTCAGCGCGCCGCCCGGCGTGCCGGCTGCGACCGCGTGGCAGCAATTCCTGGACAAGATTGATCTCCCGCTTTTGCTCGCAGTCGTTCTTTCGCTCAATGCGGCAGCGCTCGCCGATTTCGTATGAAACCGCAGTAACGCCCGGCGCCGTCCCTTCATTAAACTCGGATCGGCTGATGGCGTTGAACATTATGCCGAGAGTGATCAGAGCCACTGGTTCGGCATGAACGGATGCAAGGGGTATTACATACTTCTCGAGTTTCTGGCCTTGCGACGTCTTTAACTTGAGTTGCTCCGCACGAATGACGTCCGCGAGCGGGTTCAGACAGTGTGCCAGCAGATCGCGGACCGGCTTGGAATCCGTCGCCGAGTGGTATTCGTAACGGGTGGCGTACCGAAGCAGTCCGTCGCGAACCGCGTCCGCTTCCAGTTTCTTTTGCCGCTCAATGTCGTTATCCAAGGTGACGGGATTATATGAAAGGAATTCGCAAGGAAGCTGGGCTTTTTTCAAAAACCTGACACGAATTGGCAAGGAAGTCGGCTTATTTCAAAAGAGTCGGCACGAATTGCCAAGGTAGCCGCATTTTTTTAAAAAAGCTCGCACGAATTACCAAGGAAGCTGGCTTTTTTCAAAAAACCTGGCACGAATTGCCAAGGCAGTCGGCTTATTTCAAAAAAGCTGGCACGAATTGCCAAGGCAGCCAGCTTTTTTCAAAAAAGCTTACACGAATTGCCAAGGGAGCCGGCTTTTTTCAAAAAACCTGGCACGAACTGCCAGGGAAGCCGGCTTTTTTGAAAAAACCTGACACGAATTGCCAAGGAACCCGGCTTATTTCAAAAGAGCCGGCACGAATTGCCAAGGCAGCTGGCTCTTTTCAAAAAACCTGGCACGAATTGCCAGGGAAGCCGGCTCTTTTCAAAAAAGCTCACACGAATTGCCAAGGAAGGCGGCTTATTTCTTGGAGACGGCGTTGTCCAGCATGGCACGAATCTCGGCCGCGCTGGCGGCTGCAGGTTGAGGACCGCCGCGACCTCTGGTTCCCGCCGCAGGATTCGCTGGTGCAGCTGGGTTGCCGGCGCGGACCTCGACGACCAGGTCAATGGGTTTGCGGCCGTTGCTATCGGCGATCTCAGGATTGGCGCCTTTCTCGAGCAGGTAGCGAACGAGATCCGCCCTGCCCGTTTGCGCCGCCACGTGAAGCGCCGTCATGCCTTCGTTCGTGGAGGGCGAGCGGGCGTTGCGCATCGAATATGTCTTTGTACCGGTGACTTGAGCATTCACGTCTGCGCCGTGCTGAAGAAGCATGTCCATCAGCGCGAAAGCCGCGCCTCCCCCCGTAACTCCACCGCGGCCCTGGCCGCCTCCAACGCCTGCCGCGGCCAGAAATGGTGTAACACCCATCGCGTTGATGTTGGGTGAAGCGCCCCTGGCCAGAAGCGCTTGAACGACTTCCATGTCGTTGGCGATGCTCGCCCGCAGCAAAGGCGTGGCTCCCGTATCCAGCAAGGGATCGCTGAAGCGTCCGGTGTAGCCTCCCCGCGTCGGGCGATGCATACGGAGCTCGGGACTGGGATCGACATTCGCGGCCAGTAGAGCCTTGATGACGTCCATAACGGAAGAACGTGCGGAATGACTCGGATCCACCGCAACTCTCAAGCCGCCACCGCTGCTGCCGCCATCTTTTCTATCGACGGCGATATAGAGGGCCGTGCGTCCATACCAATCCCACACGCCGGGATTAGCTCCATGATCGAGCAGCAGTTTGGCGATATCATTGTTGTCGTTATCGAGGGCGACCATCAGCGGCGTGACGCCTTCCGGCGTTGGCGCATTCACGTCGGCACCCTTCGCGATCAGCGCCTCGACGCAGTCGTAACAGCCGTCGCGTGCGGCATACAGTAAGGCCGTCAATCCACCGAAGGGGTGATACTGCACGCGAGGCTCCTCCGAGATGTGGGTTGGCCAATCGTAGGACAAGCTTCGCGGCTTGAAGTCGCCGCCTTTGGAAAGCAGCAGCTTCACCATCTCGCCCGCATTTTTCCTTGCGGCCGACGCATACATCAACGGGGTTTGATGATGCTCCTTCTCTACCGTGTTTACGTTGGCACCGGCTTGAATCAACATCTGGACAATGGGCAATTCGCCGGTCTTGATGGCCAGCATCAAGGCCGTCTCGCCGTCCAGATTGGCGCCTTCAACTGCTGCACCTGCATCGAGCAGCGTTTTCACCATTCGGGCATCGGTGACCTTCACAGCTTCAGCGAGCGGTGTGGCGCCGAACTCATTCGTGACGTCGGCGGTCGCTTTCTTCGCTATCAGAGCGTCGAGCAGTTCGTAATCGACCTTGAAGACCGCCCAATGGATCGGACGAGTTCCGTCGGGTTGCGCTTCATTGACATCCGCGCCCGCTCGAATCTTCTCGAGCGCGGCCTTGCGATCGCCCTTTTGAATGAGAGTGGCAAGAGAGCCCGTCGTGCTTTGCCCAAAGACTAGCAGGGAGCCAACGATCGCGCAGATACCGGCGAGAATGCAGCGTTTCACTATGCCTCCCTACACAAATTCTGCTGTCCAAGATATCGCGCCAAGCGCATCCGGTGGAGCCGCGGAGCCGCGACAGATTTCTTGCGAATCTTTCGCCCCTACGGGGCTCCATTCAAAACGACACATAGCCACGGGCTTGCGCCCGTGGCTATGACATGTCGCCGCTCCGCGGCTCAATAAGGACGCGGCTTTCGCCGCAACATTTGTTACAAGGCTCATCCTCAAATCATTCCTGATTTGCGATAGTTCCACCCTAAACGACACTCGGGTCCAGCTTGTTATGGTGCGCAAACATGCCTTTGGCCGCGTCGTACAGGAATTTGAACGGATCTTTCCAGGTTCGAGGCAGGCCATTTAGAACGCCAGCCTCCAACATTTCCCTGGGACTCTCGCCCTGGAGAGTCCGTTTCCACACACGGCTGCGAACTTCCTCCATCATGTCGCGCTCAGCCTTGAATTCGGCTCGGGTCATGACGGGACCAGACGCCGGCACGATCCTGGTCTGTTCATTGCTGAGCTTGAGGATCGTATCCATCGCGTCCAGGCGGCCGCCGAGCCACGCGCCCGTGAAATAATCCAGGGCCGGGTCGCGAAGCGGAGAGGCGACGTCGCCGGCCGCCAGAATATTCGAAGTTTTGAAAAAGACGTAGATGTCGCCGTCAGTGTGGGCCAGAGGCAGGAAGCCATAGTCGATCTGTTCTTCACCCGCTTTCAAAGAGCCGGTGGTCCGAAATGTTTCCGTGGGTCGGGCGGCTTTGGGCCGTGCTTTCTCATAGCGATCTTCGTCTGGGACCCAGTAGTCGGTGGACATCCACTGGCGCGTATGTTCGTGCGCGATGATCTTCGCGCCGAGTGAAGCGAACGGCTCGTTATTGCCGGTCTGGTCCAAATGATAATGCGTATTGAAGAGCGTGGTGACTTTCGCACCCGGTGCGAACGTCTTCAAGGCAGCGGCGATTCGGTCGCCGTTCTCTGGCGCACCGCTGTCGACGAGCACCAGGCCGGGCATTGACGAGAACACGACAACGTTCGTTCCGCCGCCGTCGATGACGGCAAACGTGTCCGAAAGGCGTCTGACGATCGAGACCCCCTGGCCACGAAGCAGCGACGGGAACCCCAGCGCCACCGTTCCCGCCAGCGCAGACTTCAGTAATTCCCTGCGATCCAAGCCTGACCTCCGATTCTGCAGGCGTTATGTAGTCGCGGGCTTCAGCCCGCGTTCGGGTGCGCCTGACTCCAACATTGTTCGCGTCCCGAACGCGGCTGAAGCCCGCGACTACATTTCATCCGTTCATTAGACCGCGCCACAGCTAGATCTCCGAAATCGTGCCGGTGCTGTCGGCGAACTTGTCGCGCTCGATTCCGGCCTTATGCAGCAAGGTCAGGTGGAGATTCGCGATCGGCGTTTTCTCCGGCAGCACGACATGCTGGCCGCCAGGTTTCATCCTGCCGTTCCCGCCACCAACCAGGATGTTCGGCACCGGATAGTTGTTGTGCAGGTCACTGTTGCTCATGTTCGAGCCGAACATGAAGATCGAGTGGTCGAGCAATGTTCCCTGCCCGTCCGGCGTGGCTGCAATCCTGGCGAGAAATTCCGCGAACTTCTCCACGTGCCAGGTCTGGATTTTTGCCAGCTTGGTCAATCTGTCGATATCGTTCGCGTGGTGCGACATGGGGTGAAACGCATCCGGAATTCCGAGGTGGTTGTAAGTGCGGTTCGAGCCTTCCGCCGCCATCACGTACGCGACAACGCGGGTGAGGTCGGCCTGGTACGCGAGTGCGATCAGATCGAACATCAACTTCACCTGTTCGGCGAAGTCTTCCTGTTCCCCGACCGGCGCATTGGGAATTTGAAGGCTCGAAAGATCTTTTGCCGCCGCCATCTGCGCGCGCCGCTCGATCTCGCGAACGCTTTCGAGATAGCCATCCAGAACGGCGCGGTCGCCGTTTCCGAGCCGGGCTTGCAGTTTCTTTGAGTCTTCCAGGATCAGATCTAGGATGCTGTTGGTCTGGTTGCTGATCGACGCGCGTTCCTGCGGTGTGTCGCCTTCACCGAACAACTGCAGAAAGACCTTGCGTGGATTCGTTTCCATCGGAAGCGGCGAATCCGCATCGCGGAACGACAGCGTCGTATAGATGCTGTTATTCCCCGCCGACGTTTGAACGATTGTTTCCGAAGACACTTCGAGCGAGGGCAACGGAGTGTCCTGGCTGATGACCTTCGAGATCACCTGATCGAGGGTCACGGCCATGTGTGCCTTGGCACGTCCGGTGTCGGGACGAGTGCAGCTCAGCCAGGTCGAAGGAGTGAAGCTGTGAACCGAGCCGGCAGTGGACGCGTTCTCGAGATTGCCAAAAGACGAAACATACTTCTTGTACGGCTCGAGCGGGGCAAGAATCGGGCTGAGTTTGAAATTGAGGCCAGAGCCGCTGGGCGTCCATTTGTCCATGGCGGAGCCATGGGAGGTGTTGTACATGATCGCGCCGTGAGGCATGTAAAAAAAGCCCACTCGCAGCTTCGGCGCCGCGGCGGTTTGAGCAAGAGCGGTGTTCGCAGGCACCATTGCATCGAGAAACGGCAGCCCCAAAGCCACTCCGGCACCCTTCAGTACCGCTCTCCGCGACATATGTTTCTTTGTATTGAACATCGTTTTCCCCTGGTATTACCGGTTACTCCTGAATCATTCCGCGGCCTGCCTGCGGAAAGAGTCGCTGTTGACGATTCCCAGAACGATGGACGACAACTTGTTATTCTCTTTCGCAGCCGCGCGAACAATCGAACGTACCTGAGGCATGTCGAAGTATTCCAGCTTGCGGTTGATGGCATACATCATCAACCTCTCTGTCAAGGCAGTGACGAACGTCTCAGGCCGCTCGACGAGTTGCGCCCGGAGCTCCACCACACCATTGATCGCGACTCCATTCGGCAGCACCGTGCTGGCATCAATGGGAGCCTTTGCCTGACCATCGACGCTCCGCCAGGCCCCGATCGCATCGAAATTCTCGAGGGCCAGACCGGTCGGATCAATCACGCCATGGCACATTTTGCAGCTCGCCTTGTCGCGATGCATCTCCAGCCGGGCTCTTACTGTCTTGGGCGGCTCGCCTGCTTTCTGGGAGAGATCGGTGGCGGTGTCCGGCGGTGGCGGCGTCGGAGGCGTCCCGATGAGCTTATCGAGCACCCACGCTCCTCGCAACACCGGAGAGGTGCGGTCGGCGTAGGAAGTCCGCATCAGCACGGCGGCCTTCCCCAGCAGCCCGAAGCGTTCCGGCTCAGTAAGTGTGACCCTGCGGAACTGCGGGCCCGCAACGTTCGGGATTCCGTAATGTCGAGCCAGGCGATCATTCAAGAAGGTGTGGTCGGCGGTGAGGAGGTCCACGACGCTGCGGTCCTCTAAGAGGATGCTGCTGACGAAAGCCTCCGCCTCGCTGGAAAAATCACGCCGCAGTTGATCGTTGAATCCCGGGAACAAGACGGGGTCGGGCTTCACCGACTCCAGACTGTCGAGATTCAGCCATTTCATCGCAAAATTGCTGACCAGACTGGACGCCTTGGGATCCACCATCATGCGCCGCACCTGTTTTTCGATCTCGCCCGAGCTGGTTAAGCTGCCCGACTCCGCCAGACTCAGCAGTTCCTGGTCGGGGCCGGTGTTCCAGAGAAAGAAAGAAAGACGAGATGCCAATTCAAGATCGGTGAGAGCAAGATCCGTAGTTGCAGAAATCTCCCTATAGAGGAAATTCGGGCTGGCCAGTATCGCTGCCACGACCTGTTCGATTCCGCGATCGAAGCTTCCGGTTTTGCGTTGCGTTTCATAGAACTGCATGAGGCGAGTCACTTCGGCCGCGGTTACAGGCCGGCGGTAGGCGCGATGCGCGAGGTTTTCCGTAATCTGCCGGGCGCATGAAGACTCTCCGTTTGTATGTGGGTCGCAAACGAAAATCAGATCGCGGGTGGGAGTTCTGGAAACACCTGCAGGATTAAAGGGTCCGCTGATTACAACGCCGTCGACAAGACGATTGCGACGACCCGGAGGCGCGCAAGAGCAGCTCAACGTCAGGACATCGAAGAATGGGTCCGCAATATTGTGGGGAGACTCCACATGCGAACGGTCAATGAAAGCCACGACAAGGTCGTGCACACCGGCTTGTGCCTGGATAGGAATCTTCGAGAAACGCTCCATGATCTGGGCGCGTCCCTTGGGCCCCTTGTTGTGAAGCGGCCAATCGTCGGGTCCGCCGATCGTTTGGCGGAATACAATTTTGTCATCGAGCATGATGACCAGGGTGCTCTGATTCTCCAGCGTGGAGGCGTATATGCCCACTCCGAGGTCGTTGATCGTGATGCGATATTCGCCGTCGGCGGGAAAGTTGTGTTTGAAACCTATGCCGCCACGCGTGCCCGGAGGCAGCGGCACATCGGGGTTCGAATTAGCGGCGATGGCATACTTGGTACTCGCCACAGTGGGATTGGGATTGCCGATCGCGAGCCTCGCCACCTGCCGCGCGGCGGTGATGTACTGGCTCAGAAAGGCCGGCGACACAGTCAAGGTCGCGGCAATGTTGTCGAATCCGTCCACCTGGCCGTCCTGCGGCAGAACGTCCGTCGCTTTCAGTTCCACACCGAGCAGCGCCTTGACCGACGCGACATACTCCGTGCGGTTCAGCCGCTCGAGCGGAACGCGACCCGCCTTCGGAGTTTGCTTGATGCTGCGCGCCTCCGCGCCTGCCCCTCCGCGGCCCTGAGTGTCGAGCGTGTTCTCCATCCAGCTGACGAACGCATCCACGTCCTTCTGCGCCGGCTGCGGACTGCCGGGCGGCGGCATCAAATGTCCGCGCAGCTTGCGCAGCGCCTTCTCCCAGATCTCCGCGTTATCCGCTGCGGCCTGGAGGTCGAGACCGTCCAACGCAAGCCCGCCGATCTTCGCGCGGCTGTTATGGCAGCCAATGCAATAGGTATTCAGCATGGCTTGATGGGCCTGATGTGGATCCAGCTGAGCCGCCGCGGGAGCGGCGATCAAAACCACAACTGCACATAGATAAAGCAGACGCTTCATGGCTTCGTCGGCTGGGGCGCGATGCCCTCGGTTATCTCCATCTTCGTTCCCCATGGGTCCTCAATGAACGCGACGCGCATCGTGCTGACGAAGTTGCTCGGCGTCACGCCCTGAGTAATCTTGACGCCATCCGCTTCCATCCTTTTGAGAAACTCGGGCAGATTCTTCACTTCGAACCCGATGTGATCCAGCGAACGGCCGGCAGTGGGATCGAGCTTTGTCTCACCCTGCGACATTGCAAGACTCACGCCAGGGACTTCGACGCAATCGGTCCCATCCGGCGCACCCGCATTCGTGCACTTCCCCGAAACGCCGCCTACGACCTTCGAATACCAGGCTTCCATCGCCGGAACGTCCTGCGGATAAAGATGAATATGATTGATCTTGACGGGCACCTGGAGCGACGGATCCCCGGAGAATTCCAATCGGATGCCGTCGGGACCAAGAATATAACCGTGGCTGGGCTTATCCTGCTCGATCTTGTATCCTGCAGCCTCCCATTTCGCCTTCGCCGCCGGCAGATCCTTCCAGACGAAGCCGATGTGATTCACGATCGAACCGGCCGTACCGCCATTGGTCTGGCCCCTGCGGAGAAGAATGAAGACGCCGGGGAATTGGATCATCTCCAGCCTCTGATTCGCCATCGCAACGCCGCCCATCGTGGCCCAGAACTTCTGCTGTGCGGATACGTCGCTGACATAAAGATGGATATGTCCCAGGCTGATTCCCGCAGCATTCGGCGTGGCCAGCTGCCCCGCCGCAGGCAGCGCAAAAGCCGCCGCCAGAAGAAAAACAAACGCGATCGTCGATTTCATCACAGACACTCTACTAGGAATGGTCCGAAAAAAGGAAGGACGGCAACCTTCGCCGGCATGGCGCACTGGTTTATACCGCAGCGGTCGTGACGCAAATGAAACTTGTCAGTCACACTGGCGCGGGCACGCTGCTCCGCACTAATTCGCGGTCGGCTGCCGCTCCACGTGATCGATGACCAGAACAAGAGCGGGTCTCTTGTCCAACTCCAGCTTCAATCCCAGCTTACTGACAGCGTCGGAAAGAGAGAGCGCCTCATTCGGATCCGCCGCGCGTCCGGGGCCGGCCTGGCCGGGACCCTGAAGGCTGTTTTGCAGAATGCCGAATCCGCTAAAACTCAGCGTGAAATCGTTGACGTCGGTCAAACCAGTTTTATCCAGGACGGCGGAGTGTACGTATCCGTTCACCTGTTGAGGAAGCTGGTCCGCGAACTGCGCCATCGTCATGTTGCGGCAGTAAAGCAGTCGCGATAGCAGCGGTTCGCGACTCTGGGATCTTTCCCATCAGGACCGGGCCCCTCATAACAACCGGTGAGTCGCAGGATCATCTTCAGCTTAAAGCGATCCTCCAGCAGCTTGGACATCAGTTCGCGTCTCCGGGTCGGCTTGCGGCGGCTGCCCCGGGTCGGTTGAGATCAGGGTGCTGAGCGTCGCGCCCTGAACCCCACCGGCTTTGCTCGCGCGCGCCGGAGCCGGTAATTATCTGGGCGGATTGAATCTGCATCCGCGTCCCTTAAATTCGGGATTCGTGGGCGTAATTACCGCAGCGTCGAACTCTAAGGCCGGAGAGGTCCGCGGCGTTCGGCGTCGGCGCTTCATTGACGCTGTCGGACGAAAATGACAGGTTGCGGGATCTTGCCCGCCTCGAGCCTGAGTCCGAGCGTGCAGGGCGGGCCCAAGTTCATGGACGAAGACCGTTGGGACATAACCGCGAAAATGCGGCAGTCGACTACCTGTTGCGGGACGGTATCCGGCGAGGCACTCTGCGGTTGCCCCTGGCAATTCGGGGCAGCAGAGTCGTCCGCAGCCGGCTTCATTTTGGGCTTGCCGCTGCCCGCGGAGAGTGCGAACCCCGGCAGCTCCTTCGAATCCTTGTGGATTTTGAGACTGAACCGCTCCGCCAGGAGCGTCTGAAGCATTAATCTCGCTTCCTCCGGGGTGCTGCCCGAAGGAGCCCTCGCCGATAAGTTGAACCGATCCAGGTCGAGCCACTTTGGACCGGCCAATATCTTACTGTTGTCGATATCATAGGCAAGGCTGATCAAATCCACCATGGTCGCCTGGCGCACCAGATAGCGAGTGCCGCGCAAGCCAAACGGCTTCCAGTGCCTTCACACAATGCCGACGATGTAAAATTAACTAAAATAATAAGGATATGGGTTTCAGATCTGACATCGAAGGAGCCTTGAATGACCTCATTCCCAATGAAAACGGAATGGGGACTCAGTTCGATCATGCTGCGCTTGCGGATTATCTGAAACAGTTCTCATTCGATGACCTGGCAAAAGCATTCTTCGCATTGAACATGTGGCTGCGGAATATCGCCAGTCCAATTAAATTCCAATACCTATATCGAACATTTGAATCCATTTGTGGTGAATTGCCTGCTGCCAGTCAGCTCAACGGCTACGTTGATTTTGAAACATTTTGTAATACGTTATTTCCCTTACTTCCGAGCTTTATTACGTTAGAGGACTACGTTCCAGAGCCGGATTGGGGTGATGTCTACTATTTTTTCAGGGAACGGAGATTCCGGGTCTTCTATGGGTGCGAACTTTCACAGCCGTATGAGTTCTATCATTCATTTGAAATCCTGCACACCGACCTAGATGCCGCGTTCAAAAAACAAATTGGGCGGTCACCACTGTATGAGCTTCAGTTTTGTCTTGAATTTCAGCAAGAGGTTCTGGAACGGCTCCCGGCCCAAAAAATAACAGGCGATTCGCCCATTAGCCCGGGAGACCTGACCTTACCATCTGAAGAGTTTTGGACAAAATCTACGGAATTCATCGATTCATTTGATCCAGTCGGCCGTTACGGTTCCAAATTCGTATCCAATTTTGGGCGTGATGCCACAGCTTCGGAAGCTGGGCGCATTGACATGAATGCCTTCACGGAAAAGGCTTTTGAAGGCAAAAACAGTCAACATTTATTTCTGCGAAAGGCGGGGAAAACCTATCCGGTAATGCCGCGTCGGGCATTTCCCGTTGTGCTTGACACTTGGGGAGAATTGCTAAAAAAGCACCATAACGAGATAACCCCGCTGTTGAAAGATCCGGATTTACAACATCATGCAATGATTGGGCTATCGCATTTCATTCAAGCTCGCTGGCCTGAAAATGATACGTTCATTCCCGCGACGGCCATTAATGAGGATTTGCGACCGGATGACCTGCTCCTGTTGTGTATCAGGAGCAAGGACACTCTATTTGTTTTTCACACAACACCGCCTGCACTTACGAGTGACTCTATCGAAAAATACTTGATCGATCTTGTCCCCAAGGTCGCGGAATGCAAAAAGCTTTTATCTGTGAGTCCTACTCGCGTCGGCTTACCGACTAAGGGAGGACACATTGAATTTGGCGCGGCCCATAAGCAGGGTCTTCACCCAGAGTTGATTATTGTCATCCCACCGTGCAATGCCGACTTCGTAAAATTCGAAATTCCAGCAGATCTAGATGCATCGGTTATGGGACTTGATCAATTATGCGGACTGATTGATGAGGTCGAAGAACCCGGTGAATTGAGTGACTTCTCTGATTACATTCATTCTCTTGACTCGGTTCATCTCGCTGGCGGTTCTTATCTGGACGTGTTTGGATCGTTCCGCGATTCTCACAGTATATTGGTGCCGGGCGCAACAGAACCCGACATGATCTCGCTCGATCCCCACTGGGGGGCCAGTACCCGATATGAATCGTTGAGGAAGTTCTGGGAACGTTTTCCCGACCCCGGATTCGAGGGGCACCCCCGTAGCTGGTCTATTCCAGAAGAGAAATACACCCCACACGGCTTGGTGATCAGTTCGAAAACATTTCGGGCTTACGCATATTGTGAACGATTAGGATCCACAACCGTATTTATTAATACGCCCATTCATCTGATGACATGGCAACAGGCGCAGATTGCCGAGAACTTAATACATTCGCTTTCCGACGCAATTCGAATCTACTCCGAACTGTTAGGCGACTTGGCATTCACGAAAGTTCCGAATGTTATTCGGGTGCTGTTTTTCCCGGCATCGTTGGTCAGGGAGAGCCAAGAGCTTGAACATTTGAAGCGTTTTCTGCCGACAGATCAGCTGTGGGTGACAGACATTAACAAATTCGGTCGCAAACAGGAATACGGAATACGGCTCGTTTATGACGACGATAGAGTCATCTCGACATTGGAGTCCGTCGCAGACCGAACGTACCAAATACTTTTACTTGCAGATATTCTCGACCTTGTCGTTCGTATTTTCCCAGGCCCGTACGACGACGATATCTTCAAAAAGCTTCATGCAGAAGAGCGAAAGCCACCTCGGTTTAAGCTCTTCGCGATGGAAAAACGGGTTTCATTTCCGGAACTCATCAGCACAGTTACACCGGAAACAAAGGACTTCAAGTTTGCGGCCAAAGAAATCGCTCAGGTTGCATACAAGGCGGGAATCGAGCCAGGAACCTATACAGATGAGGCCCAGCAAAAACTCAATGTACTGGTTTCCGGCGTAGTAAGCAGGCTCGATGAAAAGATAGTGCAATTCAGCTTAAAAGACGCCTTGCCCTTTTTGCTTGAGAAGGTGGACGCACTAACCGATGAGTACGATCGAGATGAAAAGCAGCTAAAACATTCTCTGCAGCATGAAGTTGATTTCCAGCGGGAGGACCTTGCTCGCGAATGCAAAAAACACTTCATCGAAAATCATAAGAGCTACCGGTATCTCATCGAGAAATTCGTGCAATTGCAGCCATCAGGCACTGCGTCGCTCACAAGCGGGCTACTTGCTGAACTCCTGGCACTCGTCGATCGCCTCCTGGGCCTTTATACGGAAAGCGACTTTCTGCAATACGACGTTTATCCAATCCATATGACGATCGACAGCGATTTTCGCGTTCAGACCTCGTGTGGGGCTCAGATCGATCAATTACAAAACGAATACGGTAAACACCTGGCTCAACTGGATCTCGGCGTGATTGGTCGGAA
The DNA here is from genome assembly GCA_963738025.1 of uncultured Acidobacteriota bacterium. Lineage (GTDB taxonomy): Bacteria > Acidobacteriota > Terriglobia > 20CM-2-55-15 > 20CM-2-55-15 > 20CM-2-55-15. The sequence continues at coordinate 379,147 of CAVTWA010000051.1, forward strand.
GGCAGACGATCCCGCTGCTGGTGCTTCGATTGAAGACTACATGAAGGCAATAGATACGGGATTCAGGAAAGATTTCGGTTTTGCACTGTTCGACCTGATTAACGTACAGCAAGTCATGGCGCTCTGGGCCGCCTATGCGCGAGTTCCGGAGCAGACCTCATACGGTGCGACTGAAGAAGAAATTAGTACAACATGTTCCGCGGCTATCGCGGATTTCGATACCTCCACAACCAATAAGATCCTGGAGTTCCTGACGTTGAGTCAGGAAGACGTGCTGAAAGTGAAGGGAAAGAACGGTTTTGACGCAGTTTCAACTTTGCCGGTTTGGGAATACGCAAAACGACCGTGGCGATATACGATTCGGCCGCTGATTAAGATCGAAAATGTGTATCACTGGGGACCACATTCCGTTGAGAGGTCTGCTCGTCATTGGTCAGGGATCGGACAACATCATCGATTACCAGCAGATATCGCCGGTGTGAATATCTCAGCTGTTCTTCAGGAGAGTCACGATAGTTCAACAAAGCAGCTTGCTGACAAAATCGAAGAAATTACCAAAAGGTTTACAACGAACGTCAAAAAAGAGGTCTATCCACACAAACTCGATGGGACGACTAGTGATATCGGAGACGTCGATGTGTTGGCGTACCTTGGGAAACAAAATGTTCTGCTGAACATAGAGTCTAAAATCATCGATCCGGCGTACTGCATCAAGGACGTAGCGAGAATCCAGAGGAAGATCTTCGGCCGTAAGAAGGCGAATGGTTCATTTTCCGACGGTTATCTACAGAAAGTTGAGCAAAGAGACAAATATCTGGAGACCTCAGGGCTGGATCTCGTTACGAAATTGCGTTGGGGAAATCCAGCAGAGCCGCCGAGGGTGGTGTCGATCTTTGTCACGAAAACAGATTACTGGTGGACGAAGTTCCCGTCGATACAAACGGACGTAGAGTTTGTTGCAGTCCGACTTCTCCACGATTTCATAGCTGCGCTGGTGCAGTAGGTTGATCAGATCCTAACACGCATTTTTACCTGTATTTAGCTTTACCTAGCCGCGCACGCCCAAAGCGGCAGGATTCGTCTTTACAAAGAGACTGCGATTTCGTTTTACCTCTTCCTTTCTTGAAATAAGGACCAATTTTCCGTTGATCCCTTCTACTTCGGCGTACCGCACTTTTTCGTGTGATACAACTCACGGTATCATTGAACATACATTGGCCGCCCGGGGGCCTCTCTGTATACTGCTACGACACTTCCGAGGAGGTCCGTTCTTCAAGAACGTCAAGATGCCGGATAAGGATACTCTGCTGGAGTTACACGTCGATGGACCTGCCGTTCATTCCGGAAGGATCACGGTGCCGGACCTCCTGACGCTTTGTGAGCATGCCCAGAATGCGGTGGCGAGGCAGGCTGAGGCGATGGAGGGACGACAATCCCTACGGCCGGGACCGAAGGTCACAAGGGTCAAGGACGAATGTACGCTTGAACTCACCGGCATCGGCCATGGGAGCACAACCCTCATGTTTTCGCTCGCGAAACCGCAGCAGCACCTGCCTGGCGTTGTCACTTTTGCCGAAGAAGTCATCGTGGAAGTCACCAAAACGCTAAAGGCCTTCGAGAAACGCAAGAAACCTGAAGTTCGTCCGGACCCCGGAGTCCTCGATAGCCTGAATCGAATGGGTGAAGTTCTGGAACACGGAATCAACCGGGTGGAATGGATTGTTCCGGGCCGATCCCAGACGGAAGCGAAGCGTTAAGGCAACGATAACCAAGACCCTGCGCAAACGTGTCGCGGAAAGCATCGCGGTCCCCGTAAAAAAGGAGGTAACCATTGAAGGACGGCTCGAGATGGCTGACTTCCGAACGACCGACGAACGTTGCCGGATTCATCCGCCCGTGGGAAATCCCATTCAATGTTTCTTCGACCGGAACATGGAAGACGAAATCTACAAGGCGCTGAGAAAAACGATTCGAGTCACAGGGGATGCCTTAATCAATCCCGTATCCGGCAAGACGGAACAGATTGCTATCCGGTCGATTGAACCGATTGATCCTCTTTCCGTCACCGCAGCAGACTTCTTTAGCGGAAAGTCGCTGGAAGAATTGGCGAAAGCTCAGAGCATCGAGCCTTTGCGAAAACTTTCCGTCCTTAAGGGTGGTTGGCCGGACGACGAACCCCTCGATGAATTCCTCGATAAAACCTATCGAGACAGGGCGACAGGCTAGAAGAGGCAATCCACCCAGTGGAAGCTGTTCTATTGGACACCGACGTATTCTCATACTTGTTAAAGGATGATTCCCGGGCCGAGTTCTACCGCAAGCACATCCAGGGCAAAACAGTTGCGCTCACCTTCATTACGGTCGGCGAACTCTATCACTGGGCAGAAAAGAAGAAGTGGGGCGCCAGGAAGGTCGCAAATGTTGAACAGCGTTTCAGAGCGACGGTTATCATTCCTTATGATCTTGAGATCTGCCGAATTTACGGCGCCCTCCGGTCCAGGCTGAAGACATCTCAGGGTTCACAACGGAATGTGGGAGCCAACGATTTATGGATTGCGGCGTGTGCGATCCGCCACAACCTAACGCTACTCACGAACAATCAAAAACATTTTGAAGGTATTCCAGAACTGAAAGTGATCTCTGCCCCACCTCAAGCAAAGACCAGCGCCGCGGCACCGAACCTTTTTTCCCCGAAAGACGAATCCTGAGCAAGCCTGTTCATCAATGGCAGGTTCCTCGCGAGGGTTATCAATAACCAGAATTTCTGAAGAATTTCGTGGTTTCAGCGCAGTTGTCAGAACCAGGACGTCGCCGGAGTCGCTGGCAGGTTCAAGCTTCCAATGGATCAGCCGTCATAGCGGAGAGATTTGCCGTAAAGATTGCCGCTCTGACCGGAGCAATCGCTTACGAAGTCCGTTCTACCCTGGTAGCCAACGGCGTAGCGTCCGGTTCCCCGACCACGCTCACGCTGACCAAGCATCACAGACAAGCTCACGATTCGCAGTGCGTTCAGGCTCACTCGAGCGCCTCCCGGCCAGTGTCAAGCCACGGATGAAACTGGATTTAGAGGTATTGCATCACGGGCTGCATGCGAGTCAAGCGGGGCGGTTACGATATCTTCTTCAAACTCCCTGGTGGGGTTAGTTAGAGCCATGCCTCGTCAAAGTGGCGGCTCGCTGCGACGGGTTTCAAACGGTGTTCGCCTCACGAGTCACTTCGAAGCCACAGTCGGTTATCAAGTCATCCGCAGGCTCGTCCTCGACGTGGAGCGGGTCGGTGATGCCCCCGTTTGCGAAGAATTTCGTGGCCGGCATCTTCCTTCTCATGCTATCGATGCGGGAACCGTGACGACAAACAGAGCAAAGGCCTTCTGATGGATCAAGCGGTCCGCCAATTCATTCACCGTTACACCATGCACACCATGAACCCGGACGCCGTTGAGGAGTTAATCGGCATGCTTCCGTCCGACGACCTGACACTCGACCGCTGGTTCGTGCAAACCGTTGAGAGCGGTGAGGCTTGGGAATTTACGTTTCTGGCAGTTGCGGCCCAGGCGTCAAAGCGTCTCGTCGACGCCCGTCATCTGGTCAAAGGCGCACCATTGCTGGCACAGCAGAGTGCTTTGGCCGAAACCGTCAGGCGTATGCAGCAGGATGCAGCCGCCGATTATCTGCTGCAGGCAGTCCGTAAAGGAATATTCGATCAGGGAAACGCGGCCTGGGCATTATTTTTCATCGCCGCCTGGTACCGTGACCGACGGAAGGGACTCTTTCCAGAGGATCTAGGTCTGCTGGCGTACTCGCTGACGACAGGAGCGACTTTGGGCGACGAGGCGGCTTTCTACCTGATCGGCGCCGGTGTCGTAACCAAGGACGATAAGTTGCTAAATGGACTCCGAGGGTTTTACGAACAATACCCCGATGGGGATTCGGTTTGGCCGCAGAAGCGTAAACGCGCGGAGGACGTGGCAGAAAAGCTGTTAGATAGCCGCATTTCCGGAACAGAGTTGTTGCCGGAGCCACCGCCGAAACTCCGCCGTGTTGTAGCGCCTCAGGAGTTGGAGCGAAAGATAAACAACTTAGCGAAGCCCGCGTTCCGCCAGCTGATGTACACGCTTGAAAGTATTGCGCTGGGCGAGAAGATCCGCCCCAAAGTGCATTCCTGCCAACACGTGGAACCTATCCTGGAGTGTCGCATCGATTCTGAATACAGGCTCCTTTTCCGGGTTCGTCCCACAGAAGTAGAGGTACTCGACATCGTGTCTCACCGCGACGTCCCGCGAGCTGTTCAAGCCCTCGACTCGCTGTTGTGAAACGACGGACTGCGTGCCGGTTCGCGAAATTTAATTGGAGGGAACACCCAAGAACACATTGTGTCTCTTTGCGACCAACGACGATTGCGGTCGAACCTTGCGGCTCGTCAGATCTGTGAACGGAATCGGAAGAAGAACGACATCATTTCTGGAGCAGGTCATTGAAGATGTCGTCGGCGTCGTTGTCCCAAACCTTCATGAGCGATTTTTCGGAGAGTTTCAGCCATGCCTCGCGATCGGGGTCCGAGTCGATCGTTACCCGGACATGGGCGTGTTCCGGCAACGGCAGCGGCTGTTGAACAACCAACTTCCCATCCTCGTAGATCGCGTGAACGGTTCTGATCATGATCGAAGAATAGCGTAGTGCGGTGCTCAATGTCGCCGATCTCGCGTTCCTGGCACGTTCCACGGACACGGGATTCATGGAATACACCGAAGTGCTTATCCCCGCCTAGGTTGATCATACCCCGAATTCTGAAGAATTCCAAGAATTAAAAAGTATTGCCATATCTAATTGAAAATAAATTACATACTCGCCATTGTGACGCATAACCGACACTCTTGGAAGAAAGGATCAACAATTGCTGTTTTCGTTACGGCAGTTTTGGTACCAATCATTATTCCGTTCGAGATGTGGAGAGACAGGGAATCCGGCCGCATGTCTCTCGACCTTTATTGGCGTGGCTGGAATCAACCATTAACAGAAAGAGGTGAAATATGAAAAATTCGACTGCTAACAAAATCAAGGCCAAACTGGCGTTTCACAATGTGTCGGACGCGGATGCCCAACAGCAATTCCTTGCAGTGCTGAAGGGTATGAAGAACAATCCGGCATATCCGATCCCGCCGGTGGATATGGCAACTTTCGAAAAGGGTGTGGACAGCTTCGGCACGCTGCTGACCGATGCGCAAGATGGAGGCAAGAGGGCCATCAGCGCGAAGGACAAACAGCGTGTGGCGGTGATCAAGATGTATACGGACCTCGGACATTACGTCGAGTCGGCATGCAACGACGATCTCGCAACCTTCAATACCAGTGGTTTCAGCGCAGTTGTCAGAACCAAGGCTGCGCCGGTGCCGCTGGCAGGTTCGAGCTTCCAATGGATCGATCGCGGTCCAAATAGCGGAGAGATTGCCGTAAAGATTGCTGCTCTGATCGGAGCAATCGCTTACGAACTCCGTTATACCCTGGTGGCCAACGGCGTAGCGTCCGGTTCCCCGACCACGCTCACGCTGACCAGCCCCCGCAAGCTCATCCTGACCGGCCTGACGCCGGCTGGAACCTACCAGTTCCAAGTCCGCGCGTTGGGTAAGTTGGGATTCAACGATTGGAGCACTCCGATGACGTTTATCTGCGCCTGACTGGTGGCAGAGCGTCGGAGTGTTCGATTCGGCCCGTGGATTTACATCCACGGGCCTTTTTTTTGGGCTCATGAGTCACTGCCCCTCGGGTTCACTGAAGTCGTCGAGCTCCACGAGTTCCTGGTAGGAGTCCATCTCCTCTCGATCCGCACGTCGTTGAAGCGAACGACGGATTAGCTTTGCAGCAGACTGGGAGATCGTCTCCAGGAGTTTCACGTCTTCGATTTGGAACCCGCCGGGTTCCCGCGTGTCGAGGTAAATCGCGCCAATCATTGTCCAGCCTGCTCGCTTTAAAGGAGCGCAAATACAAGGCGGCTTCTCGCCGGTTGAAATGTACGGCTCTCTATAGGTGTAAACGAATGCAAGCGCTTTCTCGCTAACGCGAAACCGTTTCGGCTCCCCGGCCCGTTTGCCGTACATGGAGGACTGGAAGTCTTCGGGACCCTCCGGCTCATCACGCTCTGCACGATTCATAGTCGATCAGAGCTGTCCAAAATAGCGCGGTCCCGAAGGCTGAGAGCCGCATCTGCTAAAGGTTTGGAACTGTGCTATTACGAATAGACCAAGTTTTGCATAGTCCCCTCCGAAGTTAGGAGGGGTGGCGCGAAGCGCCGGGGTGGTCTGTTCAAAGATGCGCAGCCACCTTATGATGCTCGCGAAGCGCTCCTTATTAATCGGTACTCTTCGTCTTTGAACAGACCGCCCCAGCCTCGCTTCGCGAGGCATCCCCGCCTGACTCAGGCGGGGAGTTCGCGCAATTTACTCCCCGCAACCGCGCTATTTTGGACAGCTCTGATAGTCGATACGAAAGTACCTAGGGGGCTGTTCCCAGAGTCGATACAATATGCCGGCATGGAGCGGGAACTTTACCGACATCGATTCAGCGATGAAGAACTGCGACAGCAGCGCGCGTTCTGGGTCCCGATTTGCAAGTACCTGCAATCGTACGTTCTGACATCGGGGGCCACTCTCGACCTGGGAGCAGGGTACTGCCACTTCATTAATAACATCCGCTCATCGGAAAAGTACGCTCTCGACGTGAATGAAGAAAACCTCAAGAAACATGCGGATCCGAACGTCCGGACCATTACGGGTTCTGGAAGCAGGCTGCATTCGATCGCCGATTCCGCGCTCAACACCGTTTTTGCCAGCAACGTTTATGAACATTTTCAGAGCCGTGAGGATGTTTTAGAGAGCTTCAAAGAAGTACATCGGGTACTTCGCGGTGGTGGACGGTTCGTCATTCTTCAGCCGAACTTTGCCTATTGTGCACGCGAATATTTTGATTTCTTTGATCACCGGCTGGTGTTTACCCATCGGAGCGTGTCTGAGGGATTGGAACTGGCAGGGTTCAATCTACTCAAGGTTATCGACCGGTTTGTACCATTTACTTCCAAGAGTAAGCTGCCAAAGGCCCCATGGCTTGTCGAGCTCTACCTCAAGCTTCCTATCGCTTGGCGGCTGTTCGGTGCTCAGATGCTGATTGTGGCGGAGAAAGGCGTCGCGAATGGTAATCACCCCTCGACAGCCACTTCTCGATCAGGCAATACAGGACAATGAACAGATAACGGGATCCCATTTCCTGAATCTTGAGTTTCGACTCACCGGCTCTACGATTGGTCCAGTGGTTGGGCACAACAGCATAGGAATATCCGCGAATGATCGCCTTCAACGGCAACTCCACCGTGAGATTGAAGTGGTGGCTTAAGACAGGTTGCACGCCTTGTATGACGGAACGCCGGTAAAGTTTGAAGGCATTGGTCACGTCGTTGTATCCAAGGTTGAAAACCAGCCGTATGCCATTGTTGGCCAAACGATTCAAGAATAGTTTCAGAATCGGATAGTCAATGACCTTAGCCCCCTCGACGAATCTTGATCCGAAAACGCAGTCCACGTTCTTCGCAATCATCGTTCGATAGAACGCCACCAGATCCTCGGGACGATCCGATGCATCGGCCATATAGACAGCGGCGGCATCTCCCGAGAAATTTTCGAGCCCGTGACGAACAGCTAAACCAAAGCCGGGACTATTCGGATTGCTCAGATACCGAACTGGCAACAGTTCAGTCTGTAACTGATGAAGTACCAGCTCGGTGTCGTCCGTCGAGTGGTCGTTAATGATCAGAATCTCATGATTGATTTTTTCGGCGGACAAACGTTTTGCCAAGTCCCGCACTGTGGACGCAAGAACAAGCGCTTCATTGTGGGCGGGTATGACGACAGATAACTTCATCTCGACGCTTTGAGGGAGGCTTTCGTCCGTTCAGCCATGGCTTCGACGATGTCGGTCATAATCATCTTCAGGTCATGGGAATAACACCAGGCCGGGTAATGTCTCTGGAACTTGGAAACGTCGCTGATCCACCAGATATGATCGCCCGCGCGTGCCTGAGGCGAGAATGAGTAATTGACCTGCCGTCCCGAAATCTCCTCGAAGAGTTTTATGGCCTCCAACATGGAGCAGTTACTGTATCGGGAGCCGCCCAGGTTGTAGACCTCACCGGAACGGGGGTTCTGATAGAAATGCCAGAATGCATTAACGACATCGTAGGAGTGGATATTGTCGCGAACCTGCTTTCCTTTATAGCCGTTGATGACGTAGGGTTTCCCCGTCATTCCGCATTTCACTAAATACGCCAGAAAGCCGTGCACTTCTGCTGCGGAATGCGCCGGCCCCGTCAAACAGCCCCCCCGGAAGATCCCGACCTTCATGCCGAAATAGCGGCCATATTCCTGAGCCATCAAATCCGCTGCGGCTTTGCTGACTCCGAACAGGCTATGCATCGAATCATCAATCGACATTGACTCGTCGATTCCGCGCTTCATGTAGGGGTGATCGGGTTCCAATTCCCAGCGGGTTTCCAATTCGACAAAGGGAAGAGCGTTCGGCCGGTCGCCATAGACCTTGTTGGTCGACATGAAAATGAATACGGCATCCGGACAATAGCGGCGCGCTGCTTCGAGCAGGACGAGAGTCCCGTTTGCATTGACGCTGAAATCCGTAAGCGGCTCTTTGGCAGCCCAGTCGTGACTCGGCTGTGCCGCCGCGTGAATGATCAATGAAATATCAGGTCCGACCTTCGAGAACAGGTCGAAGATCGAAGCACTGTCGCGTATATCGAGCGATTGATGACTGTAGTTGGAGAGTGTGGCCTTCAGTTCTTCTGACCTCCAGGTTGTGGAGGCCTCTGCGCCAAAGAAGTAACGGCGAAAATCGTTATCGATGCCGAGCACTTCCAATCCTTTGTTATGAAGAAAAATCGTTGCTTCGCTTCCAATGAGTCCTGCAGAGCCCGTCACAACAGCAATAGACATTTAAGACCTCAAATAAAGATATGGCGTAGATCAGCTTCGTTTTGTCGGATCCAGTGAAAGATGTCCATCACGATGGTTTCCACATCCCGAGTGGGATGCCATCCCGTATCGGCCGAGATTCTTCCATGATCGCAAATAAAAATGGGTATATCGACCTTTGCCGTCTCCGGCCGCGACGAAATCGGCACCTCTCTGCCCGTGATCTTCCGGCATAGTCCAGTGAGTTCCGCTAACGATACGGAATGTGAGGAGCCTCCTCCGACGTTATAAACGCAGCCCGATTGACGGGTGCTGAGCCGGCAATGTTTGTCGATCAGGTTAAAGAGATCCAGTGGATGCAACAGATCCCTTACTTGCTTGCCTTGCCCGCCGAACCCCATATATTCAAGGGGCATGCCAAAGTAGTGACGAGCCACCCAGAGCGTAAAGACCCCCTGATCGGTTCTGCCGAATTGCCCCGGCCCTGCAATGACGCCACACCGATAGATGATCGTATCCAGCCCGTACGCTGCCGCAAACTCCTGAACGAGATACTCGGAGCTTAGTTTTGTTGCTCCGTAGAATGACCTGAAGAGGTTCGTGCTGAAATCTTCCGAGATGCCTTCCGGCGATACACCCGCTATTTGCTGGTCTGGCCTCATCACGAAACGTTCAGCTTTTTCGTCAAGTGCGATCTCCCGGAGGGCTGTAATCGAGTATACGCGGGACGTGGACAGGAAAACGAATGTTGCGGCATGCCGCCGCGCGTATTTCAGGCAATTGAACGTACCGAGAAGATTGGTTTGTACGACATAGTCCGGATCGCCATCCATGCCGGTCTGAACGCTTGGTTCCGCCGATGCCTCGATGAAGAGATCGAAATCGGTACCACATGCCTCGAGGTCTGATGAGTTACGTACGTCTCCGTGCACGAACTGAATGCCGATCTCTTTGAAGGACCGCAGGTTCAGTTCTGAGCCTCGCCGTTTGAGGTTATCGAAGACCACAACCGTGGCGCGGGAATCGGATTTTAAAAACTCTCTTGCGAGGTTTGCACCCACGAATCCACATCCACCACTGATCAGTACCTTCACTAGTTGCGACTCCCTGTCGGTGAGTCCGGGCGGAGCACATACGTTTTACCGGGTGCGACTGCATATCTGAAAACATTCGAAGTGCTGCCATTCATTGTCACAGCCATCGGGGCAGATGCCGGGGAGAAAAAACCGATGTTCCCCTCGATTGGTTGGCCGCTGGGGTTGGAGACGATCACCGCAGTCGCCCATCCGCCACCCCTTACGAACTGAGGAAACACGAGCGGACTATTGTTATCGACCGAGGAGGTGGTGGACTGCAGAACTTCAAACTGCTGGCTGAGAAATCGAGCGGCAAACAGCGAGAAGCTGTCTTTGCTTGACACCACCATGGTTCCGGATGTCACGCCAGCATCATCTGAAAAGAATTCAGCAAGAAGTTTGGAAACCTGCTCATTCTTCTTGACCGTCAAGTGAGACGTTTGCAGACCTTGCTTCGTTTGATAGCTGAGGTCTATCGCGATCGGGTGTTCATGCGGATTAACAATTGCAAGTCCGACGTCGTTTGTAAGCGATGGAGGCATGTTGATTTCGTAACGGGCTGCCGGCGGCCTGACGATGACGTCCCGGTATGGTTTTGCCGTTCCGGCTCTGGCAAGCCGTACGGTCATCAGCGGGCTTGTACTTCCACTCGTTGTTAATACTACATAGCCGGTCCGGGCTTCGGCTGTGGCGGACTCTGCCGGAATGAACGCTTCACTGTCGAGACTCTCGAGCGAGGCATCGGCTTCAGTAAAAATCTGTGGGTTCACGCATTCAACCTGATGGAGTTCCACCTTGACAGGTCTGGCGGACACCTTATCGGCCGGCGAACGACTGTACCCCAGACTGTCCCAGGAAGGTGCGGGAATCAATGCATCCTGAAACAGGTAATGAAATCGTTCAGCGTTTATCAGACTGACGTAAGTGGAGAATGGACGGCCAAATTCGCTCGGCCGGACAGGTACCGTCAGAATAGGCGCCCCCTCCCGGCGGAATGTCAGTTCAACGCCGCTGGGTCGAAAAAGGTACTGTCTGTATGACATCGAGACGGTCATCTTGATCCGCACGAGTCCGCACGATGTGGGTTCGTGCAAATGGGCAATGCCCGATGAATTCGACCAACGTTCACTGGCGAAAGACAGATCTTTAAAAGCCATTTGTCTCGGGTCTTCCCGACTTTCCAGGAGATAATGTCCATCGGGACTTCCCGTCGTTGCAATGTTGAAATGCGTGTACAGATATTCAAATATTAAAGGGAGACGGGTAATGGTCGGCTCCCCATCAACGGCCCACGCAGCTATTTCGTCAACGCCATAGATAATATCGAGACCCTTAGTGCGCTGCTTTTCGACAGCGTCAACATAGAATCTTTGGAGCGATGGTGTTAACGCTGCATAGCCCTGAAGAACCGGTGCGAGAAGAGGCCGTCGCAACGCAATTGCGATGTAGTCCTCGTAGGGAAATGGCAATATAGCACGACGATTGTTGCGAAATTCAGACGAACGAAGCGTTTGCGGCAAAACTGACTCAATGGGAAGAGGCGTGGCCGATAAGTTTTGAAGCATTGATCCCATTGGGTACTTTCCAGTGATCACTTTGGAAATCTCCAACGGAACGACCCCGCCAGCACCCGGCAATACCCAGAATAGCGCTGTCACTAATGCGCACCATATGGCCTGCCCGATTCTCGAGTTCCACTCCGATTTGCCCAGAACGAGGAAAGTAAAAACCGCCGGGCTTGCGGCATAGGCCACATGTCCCAGGTCGCTCCGGACCATAGCTCCTTTTAATCCAAGAAGCGAGGCAATGACCAGGGTTCCAATCAGATAGCTGTCCAGTGTGCGCCTTTTGCGAATAACCAGTGTGGCAAGGACAACTATGTAGGCCACGACGGCCCCGAGTAACATTGTCCTGATTCCGTCAAATCCCCAGTCCAGCCCCATCGTATTGTTGTAGCCGCGGATCACTTCAAGCGCATACCACTGATAATCGAATATTCCAATGGGGGCTTTTGAGGTCGCTTTAAAAACGAAATCGATTCCCAGGTTCAGACAAATCAGGGTCACCAGAAAGGTTGCAGTGGCGTTCAGCCATATTTGGCGTTTTTCCAGGACGTAGGTCAATAAAGTGGAACCAACGACTACAACTGCACCATAGATACCTATATCTGGAGTTACAAGCTGACAGCAGAAGCAGAACACGCCGAGAGCGGCCGCATGAAACAGCCGGCGGGATTCGGAGGCGGCAATCATCCGGTACGTGAATGCAGCAGATAGCACTAATAGCGCCATCCTGAAACTGACTGCATCCCGGAAGACATTCAGCAGCAGGAGGTAAACGTAGATGATGGCCGTTTGCTTCCACGAGATCCGATCATAAAGGAGTAGCGCCGCCGCTATACCCAGGGCGCTCAAACAAACGAACGTGAGGTAAATCATCCGGTAGCCGTCGAGTGCAGACTTGCTGACAGTGAGAAAGGTCCCGATCCATGCGAACACTTGTGCTGCCGGCCCGTAGGTAAAGTGAAAATCCCGGCCGCTGATGAGTCCTTGCTGCAAAGACGCCGCCAATCCCATCAGCCAGGATGCATCGAGTCCGGTTTCTCCGCCCGCAAATCGGGCGCGGACAACCGCAGATACAAACCAGCAGGCCGTGAAAAGGATGGTGACGGCAAGCTTTGGCCAGGGAGCGTGTCTAAGGTTTTCCAGGCGTCTCATGATCAAGGGTAAAAACTAATCAGCTACAGGATTCAGCCCCAGGCCAAGCGCATCAGAAATTGAGACGCTCTGGTTTCGGGACAGCTAGCGTGCCATGACCTGCAAGAATGTGTCCAACTAAATTGGGGAGTATTTGCAGGCCCGGTCTATGACCGCGCGGGAAAGCTCGATTGTTTCCGCGCGTCTGCACATTCGATATGGTCACCCTGGGGGTGAGAGCCACTTCAGGTTGTGGAGGCACGTCCTGATGCTTATCGCAGCTCAATTCGACGAACCGACAAGCCTAATTTCCGGGGATCATCGGGGGTGATGTGGACCCGGTCCATAGCAAGCCTCACTGTGATGGAATCACGTCCGACGAGAGAAGACGGCAGTGAAAACGTCGGAGTGACATCACCAGGCCCGCCGGCAGGACAGGAACCGAGCGAAATGCCATCCGCCGTAGCGGATACTGCTGCGCCGTTTGAATGTGGACTCCAGGCATGGATGGTCAATCGTCGTTCAGTCGAAGCCGCGGCGGAGATCTGCAACACGCCAATCGACGACATCCAACAATGTCCCGGCTCCGGCGGATACCATCCGTCACTCAAAAAGTAGGTATGTTCAGCAGAGGAGAGATCCAGGCTGGCTGGTACCTGTTTAGGTTTCCGTTCTCGCAATTCATCAACCCTGTCCAGACTGCGGTCATACACGGTTTTTTTCATCCACAAATGCCCACCGGCTCGCTTCAAACATAACGGGAAGCGCGACTCGAACATCTGCTGGTACTTCCAAATTAAGAACGTACTGAAAAACTGAATTTGGAAGGAGCGGTTGTACTGCAGGAACGCACGCAGAACATACACTTCATTCCACGCCCGCCCTTCATAGACCCAATAAGGCGGATACTCGAAAGGATAAAAAATGTCATGAAAATGAATGTAAACACCTTCTCGAATCAACGGAAGAATTTTGAAGAGGATGTAATTCACATCACTTCCAGTCTTCGCTACGTGCGACGAGTCTATGAAAAGGATGTCGTTGGGCTCCAATTCACGAAATACATCCAGATTGGCGTCCTGAACTCTCTGCCCGATAACTCGTACATGTTCTTCATCGGATTGCCAAATGAGGTCACGGAGAAGCTGCGGATATGGATCGATAAATGTGCACGCGATTGAATTGTCGAAAAACAATTCGTTTACATCCAGCATCGCGCATGACGAATAACCGGAGCCGACTTCAATGACGCGCCGCGGGCGCAGATAGCGCATCATGCAGTATAGAAATATTGCGTCACTATATGAGTAGTTCGGATTTTCAAAAAAATAACGCCTGTTTTGAACGCGTTCGGAAGTGAAAGGTTGTTCGCGATAAAACGATTCGAACTGTTTTAAGAGTTCCAGCTGTCCGGGCTCGTTCAGATCCACCCCCCGGATGGCAGGTGGCTCACTGAAGATTTCTTCTTCATTTATTTTCACATCAGCAGTGGCGACGATTGGCGAGTAAAAGTGGCCGGGCGGCCTCCAGAGGCCCTCAAGTTGTTTGGATAGGGCTTTGATTTCCACCTGGTTTTGAGCCAACGTTCCTGTCAGTTTTGCGATTTCTGCTCCGAGTGCGGCCGTTTTGTGGCGCAAGGTGTCGCGTTCTTCCAGCACTCGCCGCATGGGCGGAATCATGGCCACGATTTGCTTCAGACCAGTCGTCAGTGAAGACATTGATACTTTCGGCCGCGTATCGCCGTTCCGGGCGGTTTGCGGTAGCTACATGGTGGTTTTGCCGCGGGCAGAAAATGTGGCCGGATAAAATTGGCTTCGACATCCTGCTTGGCATAATTATCAGCCTTCGCTCGTCGCAGCGAGGTTTTATGCAACGCAAATTTTAGCCAATGCCACTTTTCAATGCAAACGCCAATCTCGGCAAACCGCGGTTGGTGGACCGCGTGTGACTTCACAATGTCGTTCCCTCGATGGGCGTTGCAGGAATCCTGTTTGCTGGCAATCTGCGGTAAAATCCAGAACCGAGATGGCTCTCGTAAGAGCTCAGCGCGACATCGCGCTGTTGCCGGGCTTCGGCGTGTTCGTTTTAGACAGATGAAGCACACTTCCATTCTTAATGCTCTCAGCCGGCTTCGATCAATTTTGAAATATGTGATGTGCGGCCTGCTCGTTGTGTGTGCCTATTACAACGTCGTCATGTTTTGTGTGGATACCCAAAACCTCCCCTTCAGGGAGGCGGACGAACTTGTAAGGAAGGAACGGGACCTGGCACCGGTCCGTCAGGTCCTCAGTCGCTTCGGACACAAAGGTGAAGTCGCATTCGTCACCTATTCGTCGGTTATGGGAAAACCGCCTTCGCCGGAAGATGACAAGAGATGGGGACAAGCTCAGTACGCTATGATTCCATGGGTTCTAGTTCGCGAAAAGCAGAATACCCGGTTCGTATTGGCTGATTTTTGGCAAGGAACACCTGCCGGTCTTCGACCGGATCTACGCCGGATATTCGATGCAGGTGACGGAATTGTGCTACTGGGACCGTAATGATGCTCGCTAATCCGCAAGCTCTCCTTCTATGTCTGGCCATCCTTGTTTGCATAACGATCGGGCTGTCACTAGCGTCAACATTGCTGCCGGAACGGGTGTCCTGGTTGAGTCTGGCACTTGCGCCCGGCATAGGCTCGGGCGTCTGCAGCCTCGCGTTCTTTTTGTTTCGCCGACCGATGTTTACCGTGGAGGCAGCGTTGACAGCGGCGGCTGCATTTCTGCTGTGGAAATACCGCACAAGATTCAGCAATTTGAGAATCAGGAACTCACGTGGTGGGTTGCTGGTCGTGTTCCTACCGCTGTTAACACTCACGCTTGTCGCGTTCACTGTACGTATTTATCGGGTCCCGCATGGAGGTTGGGATGGTTGGGCCATATGGAATTGGGAAGCGCGTCTTTTGTACCGCGCCGGGGCGCACTGGAAGGACCAGTTGCCGTTCGCATTCCACGGCGATTATCCCCTCCTCGTTCCTATAACAACAGCTCGCCTTTGGCGGTATACCGGCACCGAGATTCCCGAAGCGGGAGCCTGGCTGGGCGGCGTGCTGGGTTTGTGTTCAGCCGCTGTTCTTATCCTGACACTTGGTGAGTTGAGAGGCGTCGTGTTAGGAATGCTGCTTGGCGTCACTCTTTTAGGTACACCTTCCTATTTGCACTATGCGACGTCTGAATACGCGGATATTCCGTTAAGTTTTTACTTTCTGGGCTCGCTCGCCCTGACCGCCATTTATTTCGAGAAAAACACTGAAGCCGGCGCAATCGGTTATTTAAGGCTCGCTGGATTCCTTGCGGGTTGTGCGGCATGGACCAAGAATGAAGGAGTCTTATTTTTATTGGCGCTTGGTGTTTCGCTGACCGTCCCAATCTTGCACAAACGTCTTCAAACTGTCCGGCGCGTCCTGGCATTTGCGACTGGGGCTGCCCTCCCTTTGCTGGTACTCTTTGCATTCAAGCTAACAAATACTGTTCGGAATTACGTTGTCGCATATGAGCCGGGAAAGCTGCAGAAGACGTTGGATCTGACCCGCCACGCAACAATTCTGAAATATATCGGCAAATACTCTCTTTCTTTTGGCGCTTGGTATCTATCGCCTTTGATACCGTTGTTCGCTTTTGTTTTGCTCTTGGGAATCGATCGTTCTATTACGCGGCGGCAATCATGGCTTACATTAGCAATAACACTCGCCATCGTGTCCGCCGGCTATTACGTCGTTTATCTCACGACGCCAGTTGAACTCAAGGTACACCTCGACGCATCACTTGATCGCTTGTTCTTGCAGTTATGGCCCTCTTTTCTGCTGCTACTGGGTCTGTTGACCCGTACTGGACAAAGGCAAGAGCCGCATCGGTTTCGGGCGGCAGATCCAAATGAACGGCAAGATGTTGCGTTTCCAAGGGTAATGCAAGAAGCACAAGAGGCACAAAAATTTTAGTTTTTTTAACACGATTTTGGACGGAGACGACAAAATCCCTTACCCCGTTTTTCGGCAGGATGTCGAAATGGGGAAGTCCCCGCCTGAGTCAGGCGGGGATCCTTCGCGCAGCGAAGGTGGGGCGGTCTGTTCAAAGTTCGCGCGCAGCGCGTTCCATATAAATTTCCGCGAAGCGATCCTTGTTCTAATCGGTGCGCTACGCGAATATCCACAAGGAGCGCGCTGCGCGCGAACTTTGAACAGACCGCCCCTGCGGAAGGACCTCGCTGCGGGGAGTTCGCTCCCTCACAACATTTGCGTGTCAACTACTGCGAGCCTTACGTTTCGGTTGCGGCGTAGCCGCGCTAAGCCTTTTGTGCTTCTTGTGTTCCTTCTCTTTTTCGCGCGTTAAGTGAACAGTATCGGGCGAACAGCCGGTGACGCTTCTACGTTCCCAGATACATCACGTGCACATAAGTCCCGAGTCTGACGTTGTAGGCGAGATACCACCCGTCATGATCCGGATCTGGATAGACCACAATGTCATCGCTGTCCCAGAGCCAACCATTGACGAAGTCATAGTCATAAGGGGCCACCTGGAAGAAGAAGCCGTCAAAGCCAAAGCGCTCTCTGTTTCCGCCATGCAGCCGGAAGATATGACGCGCACCGGTCGGACCGGGAAAGTGTCCATGCTGCCACGGCTGGTCGAGATGATAATGCGGATCGTTCCGGCCCGTATCGTGGCCAACCCATGTATCGTTTTCGGGGTGCACGTGTGGCGCTTCGGGATGCGTCGGTTGATCGCGAAAGCTGCGCTTCTGATTCGTCTCTGCTGGTGCGGGAGGTTTTGGGGCTGCTCCGCGGCCGGGCGGCACAGTGGCACGTGGAGGTGCTACATTGCGCGCCGGCGCCGGACCCCGGGCTGGAATGTGTCCATTGCCGACGCCACGTTCGCCGCCGCCCCTCTGCGGTTGCGGTGGTTGCGCTTGTGGCCGCTGGCCCCGCTGTTCTTCGCCCCGTTGTTCGCGCTGGCCTGCAGCGGGAATGACCATCATCAGCGTTATTGCAAAAAATCCGATCAGCGTTCTCATATGCACCTCAATTGAATAGTGACAAGCCTATATACCAGGTCCGGAGGAACGCCCGCGGCTATTGCCGCTGGCCACCACCTCTGCGTTGGCCCTGCTGCGCGAGGGCCTGCTCAAAAGACTTCTCGTATTCATCGACGTGAGCCAGGTAGCCCTGGGGGTCGACAAAGGGGTTGGGGTCACCGGACCCTCGTTTCTGGAGCTTGGCGTACTTTTCCGGAAGGTTATAGAACGAGGCGTGAGAACTGACCCACAAATCGACAGGGAAGGTGCGGGCCTTCTTGTAGGTGGCCCTGAAGTCATCGACGATTCCGGGGTAGTTGTCGAGGGACTGGAGGAACCGGCCGTTCAAGCTGCACTCGACGAAGGCGTGGTAGGTTTTGCCGTTTTCCTTCAGGTCCATCGTCCAGGCGAGACAGCCCTTCGTGTGACCGGCCATGACGTGAGCAGTCAGTGTGGTCCCGCCGAACGTGACCGATTCGCCGTCATCGACCATGCGGTCGATCGGATGTTCTTTACCGCCGGGGCGAAACTCTGCGGTCCTGGGTGCATCCACGCGTCCGACGATTACTTGCGCGCCCGTTAATTGCTTGACCAGCGCATCTCCCTCGACGTGATCGGGGTGAGCATGACCGGCAATCAGGATCTTGATGTCGGTAAATTTGAATCCGAGATCTTCCACATTCTTGCGTATCACGGGCACCGACGCCTCATAGTCGCTGTTCATCAGAATAAGACCCTGAGGAGTGACGATGAGGAAGGACGCGAGTTCCTTGGTTCCCACGTAGTAGAAGTTGTCCATGATCTTATGAGCCGGGAAGGGATCGTTCCACCCTGCAGGGGCGCCACCTTGAGAAAACGCAGGACAGGAAAATAACGAGAGGGCAAAAATCTGCAACATCCATTTGCGCATGACTGTAAGTACTCCTCGCGGGCCAATAATTTCGCGGGCCGCGCTTCCGTCCGAGCATATAACCAGGGGGCGCGCTATGTCCTTATCTTTTCTGGTGATGGCACGAGCTCTGCATAAAAAAGGAATCAGGGTGCTCAGAGACGCCCTCCACAGTTGCGATTCCCAAGCTGCAGGGGCGGTCTGTGACCAGAGCTGTCCAAAACAAGAATGGATGCCGCGGTTGGTGTCTGCCAGTCCCCGCCTTAGTAAGGCGGGGATGCCCTCGCGCAGCGAGGCTGGGGCGGTTTGTTCAAAGTCGCAAAGCGTCCTTTCAGATATTCGCGAAGCGCACAGATTGATAAGGAGCGCTTCGCGAATATCTATAAGGTGCGCGCTCCGCGCGATCTTTGAACAGACCGCCCCGCCTTAACTTAGGCGGGGAATGCCAAACCATGTGTACATCGCATCCACTACATTCAAACCTTTACAAGGCAATACTTTGCGGCTCCCCGTCCATTCTGTCTTGGACAAGTCTGGTCTGTGACCGCGCGGCCGTGTGTGGGTCAGGCTGCAATACCGCCTTTTGGGGGATTTCGAAGGACATGTTCAGGGCCAGTCAATCTCGCGAGGGCGGCCACGAGGTCGCCCGGATCGATCGGTTTTGGCAGGTGCAGCTGGAATCCGGCCGCTACAGCGCGCGTACGATCCTCGGGCCTTGTGTACGCGCTGAGCGCTATGGCTGGAATGTTTCCTCCACGCTCCGGCGCGCGCGTGCGTATCTGCCGGATCAGATCGTAGCCATCCTGGTCCCGCATCGCTAAATCCGAAACGATGACATTCACCGGTGAACCTTCGAGAGTCTGCAGGGCCTCAGTCACCGAGGTCGCGGTGGTCACCTCAGCCTCGGACTGACCGAGAACGAACTTGAGCATATCGAGAGTTTCGGGATCGTCTTCCACCACAAGCACGCGCATGCCATTAAGTCGCTGAGGGCCGGCTGCAGGCACGCCCTCGCTGGGATGTTTGGCATTCACTTCGGGCGTTCTGCCGGCGGGTTGCTCGAGACGCGCCGTTCGAGCGACAGGAAAATTGACTTTGAAAGTGGAGCCGAGGCCTTTGCCGGGACTCGAAGCGGAAGCGCTGCCGCCGTGCACTTCGGCCAGATGGCGTACGATGGCCAGCCCCAGCCCGACGCCGCCATACTTACGGGTTGAAGTGCTGTCTTCCTGGCGGAATCGTTCGAAGACATGAGGCAGAAATTCAGTTTCAATCCCTATGCCGGTATCGTTGATGGAGATCTCGATCCGGTTTCTGATGCGCGTCAGCCGGGCATCGATGCGGCCGCCTTCGTCGGTGAACTTGACTGCGTTCGACAGCAGGTTCCAGATGATCTGCTGTATGCGGTTGGCGTCACCCAGAACAATGCTGCCGGGATCGTTAATCCCAACCTGCAAAGTGAGCCCTTTTGCTTCGGCGCTGGGCCGGATTATTTCAATGGCCGCCTGAAAAACCCCGGCTATATCAATCGGTTTCGCCTCGAGACTGAACCTGCCCGTGATGATGCGTGAGGTGTCGAGAATGTCATCAACCAGCCGCGCTTGCGATTGGGCGCTGCGCCGTATGACTTCGACGGCATGGCGAGTCTGGGATTCCGAGAGGGTGCCGCGGGCCAGCATGTGCGCCCAGCCCAGGATGGCCGCCAGAGGCGTGCGCAATTCGTGCGAGATCGTTGCGACAAACTCGTCTTTCATCCTGTTCGACGTTTCGGCTTCCTGGCGCGCTGCTTTCTCCTTCACCAACAACTGCTCACGATCCTTTTCAGCCCGATCCTGTTCGGTAATGTCGCGGCCGATGTTGAGCCAGCAATGCTCACCGCGGAGGTCGAGCGGTTCAGCGGAGAATTGGAGCAAGCGCACTTCCCCCGACCTCCGCTTTATTTCGACTTTGATATCGCGAACGCGGCCTTTTTCTTCCAGTATCTTTAACGCGCGCCCGCGAATGTCGGGATCAACGTAAATGTCGAGCGCTAGCATGCTTTTTCCGATCAATTGCTTCCGGTCGTGGCCGGACAGCGCGACGAAGCTGTCGTTAACTTCGAGAATGACCGCGTCAGCGATACGGCTGATGACCAGTGCGTCCGGACTGGCGCGAAATGCTTTTGCGAATCGTTCTTCGCTCTCGCGAAGCGCCTGCTCGGCGGCTTTGCGTTCGGTGATATCGACCATGGCGCCGGCCACCAGCACCGGTTCTCCGATAGCGTTGCAGAACTTCCGGCCCTGGTCGTGAATATATATGTAAACGCCGTCGGCTCGAAGGAACCGGTATTCGTCAGACCAGTCAATCATGCCGTCACTCGACATGAAGGTTTCAAATTTGCTGTGGACCCGTTCCCGGTCTTCGGGGTGAATGCCGTTGTACCAATCCGCTAATCCGATCTGCAGTTCTGAGGGACTGTGGCCGAACAATGGCCTTGCGGCTTCACTCCACCACAATTGTTTTGTTTTCAGGTCGATTTCCCAGAGCGCATCCTGAGTAGCGTCGGTAATCCGGCGCATCCGCTCCTCGTTTATACGCAACGCTTCTTCGCTGCGCTTTTGCGCGGTGATATCGCGCTGGGTTCCCCACGCTCTAACGAGCCGTCCATCTTCCTGAATGCCGATCAGGTTGCTCAGAAAGTATCTGCTATTCCCGTATATGTCCACTTCGCGGGTTTCTGCTCCGATCAGGCGATAGCCCGAACGGACAAATGCCCGGGAATACTCGATAATCTTTTCAGGCTCCGACCTGACGAGTAGAACGGTCAGCCGCTCGCCGAGAATTTCGTCCATGCTGGAGCGGCCGTGCGTCCGTGCGAATACTTCATTGCACTCAGCGAAATAGCCGTGTTTGTAAAACAAGTCAATCTGTTCGTCTTCAGGCAGTGTGACCGGGACGGGCTCATCAAGTTCATAACGCCAGATTCCTTCCGAACTGTTCGATATGAATGCGCGGTAGCGATCGTCGCTTTCCTTCAAGCGTTTCAGCGCTCTGGCTCGCTCGACCGATTCCCAGCAACGGTTGGCCACTGTTGTTATGAGATCGATCTCCTCGTTCAGCCAGACGCGGGGTGTGTTCTGGTGGACGGCTATTTCAGCCACGAGGGTCCGATCCTTTATCAAGGGGGCTACAACCATAGACTGGATTCCGTCCCGCCGGTAGAGCAAGAGGTCCGTCCCTTTCGGCGATTCGGCAACGATGTCGTTAACTACATACGGGCGGCCTTTGAGTAATGACTGGCGCTGTCTTTCGCCGAAATCGGAAATACGGTGCCGGTCGCCAATACGGCGACGGGTTTCACCGCGAGCGTATTCGCCCATGACGACGAAGTGATCTTCGTCGGCCTCGACATTCGCATACCCGGCGCAATCCACGTCCAGGTACTCCGCAAGCATCCGCATAACGACCGCCATCATCTGCTCCGGAACGGCAAGCGGTACCAGGGCCTGGCTCAGGTTCACCATGAATCTGTTGTTTTCGTCGGCCTGCTTACGTCCGGTCGTGTCGCGAACCACTTTCGCGAAGCCGCACACCTCTCCTGCGTCATTACGCAGCGTGGCGATGACACCGCTGGCCCAGAAACGGGAGCCATCCTTGCGTGTCTGCCAACCCTCCTGTTCACAACGTCCTGTTGTTCGAGCAATCTCCAGTTCGTGCCCCGCCTTGCAGGGCAGAATGTTCTCAGGTGCGCAGAAGACTAAGAAATCCCGTCCGATAATTTCTCTCTCGCTATAACCCGTGAGACGCTCGGCGCCGGTGTTCCAACAAGTAATGCGTCCTTGAGGATCTGTTGCGAAGATCGCGAAGTCCGGAACACTGTCGACCAGGATTTCGAAGCGCTCCAGGCATTCCACCCGGGCTTTGATGGCATTCCGGGTCTTGTCACACAGAATGCTGACTAACGTTCCAACAAATGCAAAGATGAAGATCCGCTGCAGGCTTAGAAGATCTTCGTACTGGAAAAGCGAACCTCTGGGCGCTATGAACAGATAGTCGGCGATCAGCAGCGAAAGAACAGTGGAAAGCAATCCTGGCCACAAACCTCCGAACCAGCCTGCCGCAATAACCGGTGCAACGAAGACGAACAAGGGCATGTCCGCGCCGAGAAAGGGATCCAGCAATGCGCGCAGAAAGGCGGCCAGGAGAACTCCTGATACAGCAATGGCGTACCGCTGCGTTCGCGTCAAAGAAAAGATTTGCGCTTGATGCCTGGCCATAACGAGCCGATTCCGAGAGGTCTGATCCCTTAAGAAGAAGTGCGCAATCGAATCGCCAATTGCGAAAAAGGTTCTCATGAACATCAAGGTGGCTTATCCACCCCGGGGCAAAACTCGTGAGAAATTCAGGCTAGGAGAACAACATCGGTTGGGCGAGCGGAATATCGTCCAGAACACGGACGAAGCCGAGCTCCTGGCAGAGCGCGTCCAGCGTGCGGCGGTCGCCGCGGCGATAGCGTAGTCGTTCGGGCGAAACGTTCATGGGGACGTCACAGCAAATGGTTGCGAGGCGCCGGCTCGTCCGCACGGTATCCATGTTCGCTCGAATGCGCTTCAATATTTCATCGCGGCCGCGAAAACTCAGCCTGAGATCGTAATGTGAATCGACGAGGTCTTCGACATTTCCGCAAACCGATAAGATCTGACGGGCAGTCTTTTCGCCGACACCCATAACACCGGGAATATTGTCGATATGATCGCCATGCAGGGCGAGCAGGTCCGGGATCTGGACTGGGGCGACACCGAACTTTTCGCGGACAGCCGCTTCATCCAGCCAGTGTTCTTTTGCCATGTCGTAGACGCGAACACTGTCGCAGACAAGCTGCGACATGTCCTTGTCGCCGGTCACGACGACGACCGGATGACCATCGGCGGACATTCGCATGGCGATCGTTCCGATGACGTCGTCTGCTTCGTAATCGTCCACTTCGAGACAGGCAACGCCGATTGCCTCGGTAATTTTCCTGCAATAGTCGAATTGTGCCTCAAGGTCGTCGGGGGTCTGTTTGCGGTTTGCTTTATACGCCGCGAATATCGTGCTGCGAAACGACGCGTTCTTTTCAAAGGCTGCCGCCATATATTCCGGTTTTCGTTCTTTAATGATGCGCAGCAGTGTTCGAAGGTATCCCAGGACTGCATTCGTCAGCATTCCGTTGGGCGACATGATGTTGTCCGGCAGGGCATGATATGCCCTGAAGATGTAATTCATGGCGTCGACGACATAGACGGGTTTCTTCATGGATTGATGCGAACGGGTTTCCCATCGTCGCTGACAGCGACGTATACCACTTCCGCTTCCGTCACCCGGACCACTTCTTTCGTGCCGCTGATGCCGAGCCGTTCAACCTCGACTTCGACGTCAATCGTGATCGATGTCGTGCCGACGCGAAGCGTGCGGGTGTAGAAGGTGACGAGATCGCCAAGGTAGACGGGAGCCACGAACACGACCTCGTGCATGGACTTCGTGACGAATTTATGGGGGAACTGCCGCCGGCACTCGATTCCTCCGGCAAGATCGATGTAACTCAGAATGACGCCACCAAAAATGGTGCCATGCGCATTGGTATCGCGCGGCAGCATCGTGATGCGAATGGCAGGGAAGCGGTCCGTCATTTCAGGAACGGATTATACCGGCGTTCTTGGCCGATAGTGGTCGATTGTCCATGGCCGGGGATGACGAGGACATCGTCGTCAAACGTCATCAACTTCTGTTGAATGGAACTGATGATTTGCGGATGCGAGCCACCCCACAGATCGGTGCGTCCGATACTCTGAGCAAAAAGTGTATCGCCGGTAAAAAGCATTTTTCGATTTCCGGGCAAATGAAACGTCGCGCTGCCGGGGGTGTGGCCGGGGGTATGGAGCACGCCGATTTCAACACCGCGGCAGCGGACGGCATCACCGTCTTCGACGAAATGGTCGATTGCTCCGCGTTTTGGCATCGGTATGCCGATCCATTCCGCCTGCACATCGAGCTTTTCGTATAAGAACAGGTCGGCCTTATGGATCGATGCCGGTGTTCCGGAATGTTCCTGCAATTCGAAAATGGCCCCGACATGATCGATATGCGTGTGTGTGCAGACGATCTGTTTCGCCGTCAGGCCGTGTTTGTCAAGTCTGGCCAGAATCTCCTGGGGGGCGTCGCCGGGATCGATGACGATCGCCTCCTTCGTTTCCTCGTTACCGAGGATCGTACAGTTGCACTGCAGCCAGCCGACCGGAAAAGTTTCAATGATCATCGGACGTCCTGTGCACCTAAGACTCTCAATGTTCCTGTTTTCGCAGTGCCGCGGTTTTTGAAATCGACACTGCCAACCAGCTTGTCGTCGCCCGGCGGAAGTTTCTGCTGGACGACCAGCTTGTCTTTCTCGAGGACCTGGCCTGCATCGTCCATATAGGTTGCCTCGAGTTGAATCTGGTCGTAGGTGAACTTGTTGCTGGCGTTATGGAACCCGATGATCCAGGCCGGTTTCGCTCCGGACAGTTCAGGACGGAATTCCGCATGAGTAATTTCGATGTCGCGGGTTGGATTCGGCCGCCGGAGATAAGTGACCAGGCTTCCGCCGTACTGGCGGATTCCGATGATCACTACGAGAATAATCAAAACAACGCGGCGGCCGATAATCCATTGTCTGGACCGCAGGAACTCCAGCATTACTGGCGACGCGCCTCTTGCAGGGTCACGGCCAGATCCATCTTCTTGTTGCTTCTCAAGACCGTGATTTTGATGGCATCCCCGGGTTTATAACGGTCGATTTCGGACTGCAGTTGCTGGACCGAATCGATCTCTTTGCCCTGGATCGCCAGAATGACGTCGCCGCCCACCGGCACGCGGATTCTGCGGACAATGATTTCGTTGTCTGCGCCTTTCACTCCGCCCAGCGCTGCAGCGCTGCCGCGCGGGACGTCAACGACCATCAAGCCCGAAGTGGTGTCCAGGCGAAGGGCCTCTGCGAGCCAGGGGTAATCCGATAGTGGAACTATCGACTGAGTGGAAATGCCGAGAGCGGCGTGCCGTACGTAGCCGCGCGTGATCAGCTCATCGGTGATTCGCCGGACAGTGTCTGCCGGAATCGCGAAACCGATCCCGATGCTGCCGGCGTCGCTTGGCGAGAGAATGGCGGAATTGATCCCGATAATCTGTCCCTGGCTGTTCAGGAGCGGGCCGCCTGAATTGCCGTGATTGATCGAGGCATCTGTCTGGATCATGTCTTCGATGACCCGGCCGTTTTCGCTTTCGATGGACCGCCCGAGCGAACTGATGATGCCCGTCGTCATCGTCCGATCCAGACCGAACGGATTTCCGATGGCGAGAACCTTCTGGCCGACTTGCAAACCCTTGGATGTTCCGAGTGGAATCGGCAGGAGCCCGCGCGGTGCATCGATCTGGATAATGGCGAGGTCGTTATTGGGATCGCTGCCGACCATCTTGGCCGTATGTTTCGACTTGTCCCATAACGTGACTTGAAGCTGTTCCGCGTCGCGGACCACGTGATAGTTCGTCACGATATGCCCCTGATTGTCGATCACGGCGCCTGAACCCATTCCAGATTGCGGAACGGGACGATAGAAGAAATCATAGGCGACGGTTACGGTCGTGATGTTCACCACACCAGGGCTGTACTTCTGGTAAACGTCGATGTTATTCCGTTCGTCGTCGCTCAGGCCTGCGGGCGCGGCAGCGGCTGGCATACTGAGAGGTGAGGATGCCCAACTGACCTCCGGTGCGCGGGATTCTTCGGACCGAAGCGGCTTCCATTCCAGGATTACGTAGACCATGGCGGCGGTAATCACCGAGCTCAAGAACGCGACTTTGATCAGATTTTTCATACATGCAACTCCAGGACGTCTGTCCATGAAATCGTACACGACTCTGTAGGAAGAGGGAAGGAACGAGGGAAGGAAGGAACCACAAGAAGCACAAGACTCTTGAGCCTTTTGTGTAACAAGGCTGTAAGGTTTAGATATTTTAGCCAGTTTGCTGGACGAAAACGAAGCTCATCTAGTTTGTCGAAGTTGATGTCAGGCCGGACTTTGAAAAGGGAAGTCCCCGCCTGAGTTAGGCGGGGACTTCGCTTCCTCACATCACCACAACACCTACCTGGGGGGCTCAGGTTTCTGACCGCTGTTCGGTTGCGGCGTAGCCGCGCCAGGCTTCTTGTTTCTTCCCCCTCTTTCAGGGTTCCTTGAGCCAGACGCAGGATACGGGGACCATCACGGTCGCGAGCGAGGCAACGAGCGCCACGGCTGTGAAGCCGCCGGCATCGAAGGCAAATGCGGACACGCCAGCGACGACGGCTATGCCGACCTGTGAGGCCGCGTTTCTCACGGCAATGTATTCGCCACGGATTTCTGGGCCGACAATTTCGGTCGTGAGCGCATGCAGTGGGGCCTGCCGGGCGGACGCCGCGATACTTACCGCGGCGATTCCAAGGATGAGTCCGGGTCCCAGGGTGGCGCGGGAAACAACGATGAACAAGACGGCCAGAGCCAGGTTCGCCCAGATGATGACATTCCGTTTCCCGGCATGATCGGCCACCCAGCCCGACAACGGGGAGGCTGCCACCGCAGCGAGCCCGGACACCATAAACAAGAGGCCGATCCGGTCCAGTTCCATGTTGTAGCTGTTTCTCAGCCACGCGCCGACGTAGGTCAGGAAGCCGACGACACCACCGGAGGTGAGGAACGCCGCTACCATTCCAGCGACCCGGTCGCGTTTCCGGAAGTGATCGAAAAAGGTCCGTTTCCGGCGTAGCGGACCTTTGGCGCGGTCGGCCGGCAGTGCCGAAAGAGCGATGGCGAACATGACGCCTGCGGCAACCGAAAGGCATCCAAATACCCAATGCCATCCCAGGCGCGAGGCCGCCAATGCACCGGCAGGGACGCCGATGACGAAAGCTACGAAATAACCCATCGAGAGAACGCCCATGGCGCGTCCGCGCTGCTCATACGGATAGTAGTCTCCGGCGAACGACAGGGCGCAGGTTGAAAGTGTTCCTGCGGCAAATCCTGTCATGGCACGTACAATGACTAAGGCGTTGAATGATGAAACGTGATATGTAAGAAAGGATGCCCCTGCAAAGAGTGCGAGTCCGGAAACAAGGACTTTCTTTCGGCCAACGCGATCGGAAAGGGGCCCCACAATCAAAGCGAAAGCTGCAGCGGCTAGAGAATAAGTGGTGACAATAATGCCGGCATGTCCGGCCGTCGTCTGGAGATCCTGCGCAATGGCCGGTAAAAGTGGACCGACGAGTTGTGTGTCCGACACTCCCAGGAACAACACGCCGAAAAGAATCAGGGCGACCGACCATTTGAAGCTTTTTTCCCCGGACACGCGCGGATCATAGCATAGGGAAGCGCTACATAATTTGGGGTAAGCATGAAACGTGAATTCGAAGAGCTTGATGATATCCAACAAAAGATTCAGACCATTCCGGAACAGCTGCCGATCCTGCCGGTGCGCGACGCTGTTATTTTTCCGAATGCCGTTATTCCCTTAACCGTAGGCCGTGAAAGTTCAGTCAAGCTGATCAACGACGTCCAGCAGGGTGACGGGATGCTTGTCGTCCTGACTCAGCGCGACAAGCGCGTCGATTCACCCGTTGCCGCGGACCTGTATGAAATAGGCACCGTCAGCATGGTCCACCGCGTCATGAAAACGCCGGAAGGGAACTTGTTCGTGATCATCATGGGTGTATCACGAACCAAAGTTGAGGAATTTGTTCAATTCGATCCCTATATCCGGGCGCGTATTCAGGCGCTGCAGGACGACAAAGAAGACGAAACCGGCGTTGATTTTCAAGCCCTTCGCCGCAGTGTCGTCAGCCAGTTCGAGCGAATCATCAAACTGTCACCTCAACTCCCGGATGACCTCCAGACGATTGTCATCAATATCGAAGATGCCGGCAGGTTGGCGGATTACGTTGCGACAAACCTTCCTAATCTGTCGATTGTTTCGAAACAATTCGTTCTGGAGCAGGTATCGGTTCGAAAACGGCTGGAGTACTTGAACACCGAACTGGCGAAAGAACTCGAGGTTCTGGAACTTCGCAGCAAGATTCAAAACCAGGTTCAGGAAGAAGTCGGAAAGAGCCAGCGCGAGTACTTCCTGCGCGAGCAACTCCGCGCCATACAACGTGAGCTCGGCGAAGCCGATGATACTCAGCGCGAGATCGAGGAGCTTCGGAAAAAGGTCGAGGCTTCGGGAATGACTGAAGAAGCAAAAAAGGAAGCCGAGCGCGAACTGGGCAGGCTGGGTCGAATGTCGCCTGCTGCCGCGGAATATACCGTTACTCGAACCTATCTGGATTGGCTGGTGACCCTGCCCTGGAGTGTGTTGACGACGGAAAGAATTGATATCACCAAAGCCCGGGAAGTTCTCGACCGGGATCACTATGATCTCGAAAAGATCAAAGAACGCATCCTGGAATATCTCGCAGTATTGGAGTTGAAGCCTCAAGGCAAGGCTCCGATTCTGTGTTTTGTAGGACCTCCTGGCGTCGGAAAGACGTCGCTGGGCCGCTCGATTGCGAACGCGATGGGCCGGAAATTCGTTCGCGTTTCGCTGGGAGGCATGCGTGATGAAGCCGAAATCCGCGGCCACCGGCGCACCTATATCGGTGCGCTACCCGGACAGGTGATCCAGAATATCCGGCGGGCGGGTTCTCGTGACCCGGTGTTCATGCTCGATGAAATCGACAAGCTGGGCGCTGATTTTCGCGGCGACCCGGCCTCGGCGCTGCTCGAAGTACTGGATCCCGAACAAAACTCAACATTCCGGGATCATTATCTCGACGTGGCGTTCGATCTTTCGCGGGTCTTTTTCATTACGACCGCAAACGTGCTCGACACCGTTCCGTCCGCCCTCCGCGATCGCATGGAAGTGATCGAGTTGCCCGGCTACACCGAAGAAGAGAAGGTACAGATTGCAAAGAATTATCTGGTACCGCGTGGCCGCGAGAACAGCGGCCTGCAGCCGGAACAAATCGAATTTGAACCTGCGGCTCTGCACCAGCTGGTCCGTCATTACACCCGGGAAACCGGCGTTCGTAATCTCGAGCGCCAGATCACAAGCATTTGCCGAAAGCACGCCCGCCGCCTCCTGGAAGGGAGAGATCCCCGGCTTGTCGTAACTGCGGCAACGGTCGCCGAACTGTTGGGTTCTGCAAGGTATCAACTCGAAGAGGAAGTCGAAGAGCGCGTCAAGCGTCCAGGTGTGGTCATTGGTCTGGCCTGGACTCCAGTCGGTGGGGACATCCTGTTTGTCGAAGCGAACATTGCAAAGGGTGGCCGCCACCTCACCGTCACCGGGCAGGTCGGCGACGTGATGCAGGAATCGACCAAAGCGGCTTTAACCTGGGTGCGGTCCTATGCTATTGAGCTGGGCCTTGATTCGGACTTTTACAAAGAGACGGATGTTCATATTCACGTTCCCGCGGGATCCATTCCGAAAGACGGGCCGTCGGCCGGTGTGACCATGGTCACGGCGCTGGTCTCGGCTCTGACGAATGTATCGATCCGGCCCAAAATGGCCATGACGGGCGAGATTACTCTCAGCGGTCACGTCCTGCCGGTCGGCGGAATTAAAGAAAAGGTTCTCGCGGCACGTCGGGCGAAGATCGAAGAGCTTATCCTGCCTGCCCAGAACGAGAAGAACGTGCTCGAAGATATCCAACCCGAGTTGCTGCAGGAACTTAAGATCCGATATGTGAAGACGATCGAAGAGGTTCTGGAGTACGCCTTCCCAAGGCGCGTTTTGCGGGCGGTGCCCGGTAAGGAACCGGTTCAGCAGGCGATCTAAGAAAGAGAAATTCGGGGACGGTTGCCTGAATTACCTAAATTTGAACTGCAATTTAGGTAATTCAGGCAACCGTCCCCGAATTTCGCTATCTTTTCTCCCATCCCTCCTTAGTTCCATTGACCTAAAGACAACCCACCGTTATATTAACCCTTCAACTTTTCATGAACTTACACGCCTGGTTCGAATGCTTTGCCGGCTGTGGGGTGCGATACCGGCTTGATCAGATCGTTTACCGCTGTGAAACGTGTGGTGGTCTGCTCGAGGTACGTCATGACGTCGATGCCCTGAAGAAGAAGCGTGGATCGGAATGGAAAGACCTGTTCGATTCCCGTCTCGGCCGGATGAGTGGAGTCTGGTCCAAGAAAGAGCTGGTCCTTCCCGAACTTGAGGATAAGAGCATTGTCTCTCTCGGGGAAGGGAACACCCCGCTGATCAAATCGGAACGTTTCGCCAGCCACCTGGGTGTCGATGAAATTTATATCAAGCAGTGCGGTACCTCGCATACCGGCTCCTTCAAAGACCTCGGGATGACCGTTCTGATTTCGATGGTCAATCAAATCCGCTCGCGTATAAAGGCGGTCGCGTGTGCATCAACGGGAGACACCTCAGCGGCGCTATCCGCGTACTGTGCCGCCGCGGGTATACCGTCCATCGTATTTCTTCCGAAAGACAAGGTTTCGATCGCGCAGTTGATTCAGCCGGTTGCGAATAATGCGATCACGATTTCCATCGATACCGATTTCGACGGGTGCATGAAGATCGTGCAGGAGATCACGAAAGACAACTCGATCTATCTGGCGAATTCCATGAATTCGCTTCGCGTCGAAGGCCAGAAGACGATCAGCTTCGAAATCGTTCAGCAGCTGGGCTGGCAGGTGCCCGACTTCGTCGTTGTTCCCGGGGGCAATCTCGGTAACGTATCGGCGATTGGCAGCGGATTCCTGTTGATGCGAGAGCTGGGCATGATCGACCGGCTGCCACGTCTCGTCTGCGCTCAGACGGAGCGGGCAAATCCTTTGTACCGGGCTTATCGCGATGGCTTTAAGAACCTGCAGTCAGTTGTTGCTGGAAGCACTTATGCAACAGCCATCCAGATTGGAAACCCGGTCAGTTTTGGCAAGGCCGTTCGAGCCTTGCGCGCAACCGACGGCATCGTCGAACAGGCGACTGAAGCCGAACTGGTCAATGCTAGTGCGGAAGTCGACAGGTTTGGATTTTTCAATGATCCGCAGACCGGTGTTGCTCTCGCTTCGACCATTAAGCTCGTCAAATCGCGGGTGATTCCGCCATCCTCACGCGTCGTGGTTATCAGCACGGCGCACGGTTTGAAGTTCGCCGAATTCAAAACGCGCTTTCACAGTGGAGAGCTGCCTGAGGTCGATCCTTCCCTGCGAAATCTTCCGGTCAACGTTCCTGCGGATGCTGCCGCCGTATGGGCCGTCATCAATGGCAGGATAACTGCTTGATACGGAGGTTTATTTTTCCGAACGTGCTGCGCAGTCAGTCGGTTGCCGGTAACCGTAGGGATCAGTGTGAATAAAATAAACACACTATTACGCGGGGTTTACACACTTGGGTTGTGCCTGATCTTGTCGCAGGTCGGCTTGGCACAATCCGGGCAAGACCCGAAGTCTGTCTTGGATTTCGTCAAAGCGACTGTCAGCGATCAATCGAATGCAGGCTTTGCTGTCACGAATCCGACAGCGAATTATGCCGATGTCCAGTTTACGTTCTATGGGTTCGATGGCAATCCGGTCTCGTCCGGTTTGCTGAATCCTGTCCGCTACCGGGTGGCACCAAAGGGGCAAATCTCGGTGCTCGCCCGCGACCTCTTCGCGGTATCGGGCGTCGATGGATGGGTGCAGGCAACAAGCCTGACCCCGGGTCTGATCGGGTCTTATCTGGTCGGCGACTTTGCAAAAACACTCGAAGGCGCCGCGCCTGCGAGCGAACTGTCAACCCAGGTGGTGCCCCTGATTCAGCAGGACGCGAACAACGACACAACACTTATAGTCGTGAATCCTTCCTCCTCGGGCACCAGCACGGTCACAATTGCCTTCTTTGGTTCAGCGGGACAGCAATTGGGAGGGACGACCCAGACCCTGGTGGGTCATGCAGGAGTCACGCTTCACCCCGCGCAGATCGTAGCCAATTTACCTGCCGATGGTGTTTCCGCAAGAATTGTATCGAGCATTCCGGTTGCGGCGACCGCGATTATCAGCCGGACGAGCGGTCTGTTGTTTGCACCCGGTCAGGCGGTGGATCAACCGGCAGCGCTTCGAGTGGCGCCGCACTTCCTGAGCGGAAACGGTTTCGACTCGAAGCTGGTTTTGACGAATCCGAACAACTCTCCCGTACCTGTCACGATCAGCCTGATTGGCCAGACTGGTGGTGCCGTTGATCCGTCGCTGCAAGGGCCAGTCGCAAAAACCTTCGTCATTCCGCCGAACGGGTCGATCTCGAAAAAAACCAACGATATTCTGGGCCCGTTCATCATTCCCCTCACGGTCGATGGCTGGTTGCGTATCGAATCGGGGAATGTGGCGCTGGATGGCGAGCTTGTTCTGGACGAGGGAACGGCCGTGTCCGCAATTCCGCTTCAGACGAATCCCATGAGCCGGACGGTCTACTCCGAAGTTTTTGAGAACCCCTCGACAGTGACAGAACTCGTCATGGTGAATCCCGCCGCGGTCAGTGCGAGTGTCGATGTCTTCCTTCTGCAGGCGGACGGCACCACGGTGACCCAGAACTCGATCACGATCCCCGCAAACTCGAAGTCGTCGAAGCTGCTGCACGACCTGTTGCCGGACGTCGTCAACCAGACCGGAAGCTATGTCTTCGTACGGTCGTCGGTGCCGATTTACAGCACAGAAGTAATTATTTCGAGTTCGGCGTTTCTGGCGGACGTGCCGGGCGGGGCCGTATCGGCGGCCTTTGTGCCCGATAACGTTGGTACGACGCCCAGAATTCGCGTGGAATCATCGACCACGGATGTCCGGTCCGGCTCGTCGATCCGAGTGACGGTGTTAGCGGCGACATCCGATGACGCCGTTTTCACCATCGGCACTCAGGTCTTGAACTTCCGGCAGATTTCCGCGATTGCCGGAATTTTTGAACTGGACTTGCCGGCGCTCGAGACCGGATTCGTGAATCTGCGCGTGCACGCCAATGGCGCCGACTCGCCACCGGTTCCCCTGCACGTTCTTCCCCCGGATAACACTCCTACCCAGAACATTTCGGGAACTGCTCTGTATCAGAAAATCGATGTGACCGACTCCGGCCTTGATCTGAATCATCCCGTGATGTTCCCGATCCGTAATGCTCGAGTCGAGGTTCTCAATTCGATTTCTCAAACGCTTGTTTCGGTGTCGGAGACCGACGCGGTGGGACGCTTCACCGTCGCTGTTCCGTTTGATCCGAATCTCACGGTCCGAGTGCTCAGCCGAATCCGCGCCTTCGATCTGCGGGTCGCCGATAACACCAATTCGAATGCGCTGTACGCCCTTTCGGCAAACGTCGATGGCAGCGTAGGAACTTCCAACCTGCTGGTGGTCGATAAGTCGCCCGGGTCTCGTGTTTCCGGCGCCTTCAACATCCTGGAAGTGATTCAGCGCGCGAACGAGACGGTGAAAACGGCGGATCCGAATCTGCCGTCGATCCCGGTCACCGTTTACTGGAGTACGCGCAACACGCATACTCTGGGAAATCCCGCAGCCGGGCTCATCGGAACAAGCGAATTCAATGTCGGAAACAACACGGCCTACATTCTGGGAGATCGCGACACGGATTCCGACGAGTTTGACGATGCGGTGATTGCACACGAATATGCCCACATGCTGGCCGCAAAATATTCTCGCGACGACTCGGCCGGCGGGCCACACTTTCTCGGTGACATGCTCGATCCCCGGCTGGCATGGTCTGAAGGTTGGGCCAATTTCTTTTCGTCGGCTGTCCGTAACGACGCAATCTGGCGGGACTCTCACGGACCGAACGGGGTTCAAGTCCTGCGTTACGATCTTTCGGATAACAGTGCGGCGGCCGATCCACATCCGGGGTACTGGAGCGAAGCGTCGGTTCAATCCCTGCTGTGGAATCTGTTCGACGGACCTGAGACCGGACCCTACCCGTTTTCGGCGATATGGGGATCCTTTGCGGACCTGCAGACCAACCATTTCGTTTATCTGCCCTATTTCCTGGATCATTTCATCGCGCGAATTCCTGCGGCAACGAATGACGTTCTCGGCCTGGCGCAGGCCCGCTCGATCGATTACCAGCCGCTTGGTGTTCCCAGCGTAACGAATCCATTTCCAACACCAATGACGGTCGGCAGTTCTGTCGGCGGCTATGTCGATTCTTATTCGACGAGCCGAACGAATCTGGTGACCTCAGCGCATTTCTATACCTTCACGACCACGGGAGGCGCGGCCACGATTCGCATGGATATCGTCGACCCGGGCCCCGGCAACAATCCGAGCAAGAACGATCTCGATATCTTCCTGTATGACGTCAATGGCCGGATGCTCGACAAATCGGACAATGGGCTCAATGGCCAGTCCGAGCGCATGTCCGACAGGCTTCCGCTTTCCCCCGCAGGCTCCACGTACATCGTTGAAGTCCGCAGTTACTACATGAAAGGTGAAACGGGTAACACCGTCTTCAATTCCGGCGACTACAAGTTGAGTGTTTCCGTCCAATAGGCATACAATACCGCCAAAACAAGCGTAAGAAGTGCATTCACTCGGAGGAGGTTCAATGAACGGGACCTTTATGAGTTTGCTGGTCGTGGAAGCGGTCCTGACCGGGGCGGCGGTTTTGATGTTCCTTTATCGGGGCATGCTCGATATGAAGGAAGAAGATCACCTCATTCTGGACAATGCCGAAGCGCATCTGGTCCGAGAACAGGCTGCAATCCGGCGTAAAGTGACGGCCTTGAGTCGTTATCTGAAAGTCATCACCGTCGCATGGGCTGTGTTGCTGGTTGCGCTATTTGGGGTTTGGATCGGGCAGGGGCTGGGAATGATCTGATTCCAGGGGCGGTCATAGACCACAGTTGTCCAAGACAAGAACAGCCGCCGCGGTTGCGTGTCTGCAGTCCCCGCCTTAGTAAGGCGGGGATGCCCTCGCGAAGCGAGGCTGGGGCGGTCTGTTCAAAGTCCGCGCGAAGCGCGCTCCTCACAGATATTCCGCGGAGCGCACCTTATTAATCGGTACTCTCGTCTTTGAACAGACCGCCCCGCCTTCGCTTCGCGAAGCCACCCCGCCTAGCTTAGGCGGGGAATAGCTGAGCTCAGGTTTCCTATCCATACGTTGCCGTAATTACGAAAAGCAGTACTTAGGCGGGGACTGGTCCACCAGCGTTATAGCCAAACCAGTTCTACACACATGCAATGCATTCAAACATTTACAAGACGCCACTCTGCGACTCCCCGTCCATTCTGTCTTGCACGCGTATGGTCATAGGCCGCCCCGACAGACAGATCAGAGCGCGTAGCGGCCTGATGCGACCAGAAAATCTGCAACTCGCTGCCTGGCTTTGACGGTATTGACGGGCGTCCAGCGCAGCACCCGTCGAAGCGCGGCTAGCTGTGTGCGCAGGGTGTCACCGTCCGCGACAGCGGCCAGAATCTGTTTTGCGGAGAACTCGACGCGGCCCACTGCGTCGTTGATAAACGTGCGCGTCACGTCTGCGTGCAGGTCCGTCGAGCTCTTCTTCATCAAACGGTGAATGGCCGTATCCATCGCGAAGATCTCCATCACGATGTTACTGATATGCATCAGGACTTCCTGTTCTTCGCGAATCGAGTCTCCAAACTTCTGAATTGCCGATCCCGCCGTAAACAACAGAACCTTCTTCATCTGGGTAACTGCAGCCGACTCCGCACCGAAGCGGCTCGACGGTTCGGCCGGTATGGACACGGACATGACTTCATCCGCGACGGCGCGAGCGGCCTGAAGCAGCGGAAGTTGACCGGATGCGGCGCGCTTCAAAAGCATGCCCGGAATCAACAATCGGTTGATCTCGTTCGTACCTTCGAAGATCCGGTTCACTCGCGAGTCTCTGTAGTAGCGTTCCACCGGGTACTCCGCGCTGTAGCCATATCCGCCGTAGATCTGAACGGCTTCATCTACCACGAAATCGAGAACCTCGCTGCAGAAGACCTTCAGAATGGAGCTTTCGATGGCATATTCTTCGATGGCTTTGAGGACCTGCGGCGCATTGTCGACGTCGACGCTCTCCAGCGTGCCGTCCATCAAGCCTGCGGTGCGATACACCATGCCTTCGGCAACCCAGGTACGGATTGCCATCTCTGCGAGCTTGTGTTTGATTGCGCCGAAACTCGCGATCGGCTTACCGAATGCGACTCGCTGCTTTGCATACTGGATTGCGTCGTTGAGCGCTGTTTTCGCACCTCCGACAGCGCCGGCGCCTAATTTTGCCCGGCCGATGTTCAGGATGTTGAAGGCGACATGGTGGCCCTTACCGATCTCGCCGACCACATTGTCGATCGGGACTTTCGCATTATTGAGGATCAAGGGACGTGTGGAGGAGCCGCGAAGGCCCATCTTGTTTTCTTCGGCGCCCGTCGATACGCCGGGGTAGTCTTTTTCGATGATGAAGCAACTGAATTGCTTCCCGTCGGCCTGTGCGAATGTGATGAACAGATCCGCAAAAGCGGAGTTCGTGATCCACATCTTTTCGCCGTTGAGAATCCATTGCGTGCCATCGGGACTGCGTACTGCATTCGTTTTCGCCGCCAGCGCGTCGGAACCGCTGCCGGATTCAGAGAGCGCATAAGCAGAGATCTTTTCGCCTTTGCAGAGCAGTGGCAGATACTTGCGTTTGTGTTCTTCCTTGCCGAAATAGACGATGGGCAATGTGCCGATTCCGCTGTGACCGCCGTAGGAAACGGCGAATGAGGCGACGCGCGCCATTTTTTCCGCCACGATCATGGCCGAA
The DNA here is from genome assembly GCA_963738025.1 of uncultured Acidobacteriota bacterium. Lineage (GTDB taxonomy): Bacteria > Acidobacteriota > Terriglobia > 20CM-2-55-15 > 20CM-2-55-15 > 20CM-2-55-15. The sequence goes on from CAVTWA010000051.1 coordinate 416,612, forward strand.
ACCTTATCGAGGTTTTCGCCGCCGTAACGTTCCGGCACTTCGATGCCAAGCAGCCCAAGCTCGCCACAGCGTTTCAGGAGAGCCACGGTAACGTCCCATTCTTTGTGCTCGATCTTGTCAACCTGAGGCAGGACTTCTTCTTCGACGAATCGCTCGGTCATGTCCCGGATCATGATCTGTTCTTCAGAGAGATCTTCAGGTGTGAAGACGTCCTGGGACTCGGACTCCTCAATCAGAAAACTGCCGCCGCGTTTCAACGCGAGTTCTTTTGTCATTTGATATCCTCTTGCGGCACCCGTTCGAATATGCCGGCAGCGCCCATGCCGCCTCCGACGCACATCGTGACGAGGCCGTATCGTGCCTTCCGGCGCTCCATTTCAAAAAGAATGGTGGCTGTCAGCTTCGAGCCGGTACATCCCAGCGGGTGACCGAGCGCAATAGCTCCTCCATTCACATTTACCTTAGACGGGTTCAGACCAAGTTCGCGAATGACGGCGAGTGACTGAACTGCAAAAGCTTCGTTCAGCTCGATCAGATCGATATTGTCCAACGTCAGGCCCGCTTGCTTCAGTACTTTCGGAATGGCCGCCAGCGGACCGATGCCCATGACCTCGGGCGGCACGCCTGCGGTTGCATAGGCAATAAAACGCGCCATAGGTTTCAGTCGCATGGACCGGGCTTTCTCTTCCGACATCACGATGACCGCCGAAGCCCCGTCGCTCATTTGTGATGCATTGCCGGCGGTCACTGTTCCTCCGGCTTTGAATGCGGCTTTCAATTTGGCCAGCGCATCCAGGGAGGTGTCACGTCTTGGACCTTCATCGGTTTCAAAAGTGAACTCGTTTGTTGCGCGACTGCCGTGCTCAAGAACGATTTCGCCTATGGACAGAGAGACGATCTCGGCTTTGAATTTACCTGCATCGATGGCTGCGATGGCGCGTCGGTGGCTTTCCAGGGCAAAGGCATCCTGTTCTTCACGGCGAATCCCATATTCGGAAGCGACATTTTCGGCTGTCAGACCCATGCTCAAATAAGTATCCGGATTTGTCTCGATCAGAGTTGGATTCGGGGCGATCTTATGGCCGCCCATTGGAATCATGCTCATCGACTCGGTTCCACCGGCAAGAATGCAATGCGCGCCACCAGACGTGATGCGATCCGCCGCAAACGCGATCGATTGCAATCCTGACGAACAGAAACGGTTCAATGTCATCGCCGGTACCGAATAAGGAATTCCTGCCCTGAAAGCGGAGATCCGGGCGACATTCATGCCTTGCTCGGCTTCCGGCATGGCGCAGCCCATGTAGATGTCGTCGAGATCCTCAGCGTTAAGTCCGGGAACCCGTTCGATGGCAGCACGCATGGCCGCAGCGGCCATATCATCCGGTCGAGTCGCCGACAGTTTACCTTTCGGGGCCTTACCAACCGCTGTTCGAACGGCGGATACGATGACTGGAGAGTTCATATGTACTTCATTGTAGGCGCGGTCTATGAAGGTGTGAATGAATTGGTTTGGCCGAAGTAACGTGCACGCATTAGGGACAGACCCCTCGGTACCTAAATCCTTGGGTTACAGGATTTAGGTACCGAGGGTCTGTCCCCTGACCTCCACACACCTTCATAAACCGCGCCTACAATCCTCAATTTCTCAGGACCTTTCCCTTCTTCAACAAATGCTCCATCCGCGCCAGAGTGTTCGATTCACCGCAGAGCGATTTGAAAGCTTCGCGTTCGAGATCGAGAAAATGCTGCTCCGGCGCCGTGGAGGGGCGAGTCGAATCGCCCCCGCATATGACGTACGCCAGTTTGCGCGCGATGTGCGCTTCGTAATCCGTGATGTGACCGGCGCGCCGCATCAGATATATGCCGAGCTTCAACTCTGCGGCCAGCGGTTCGCCAAACACCGGCAGTTCGATGGCGACTGGCGGTCGATAACCTGTCTCGGCCAGCTGCAGGACAACGGCTTTTGCATCGTGAATCAGGCGGTCCGTGTTCATGCTGATTCGATCTTGGGGGCGCAGATACAAAAGTTGTCTGGCATGCTCGGCACTGGTCGAGACCTTAGCGAGGCCGATATTTTCGAAAGCTTCGCGGACGCGTGCTGCGCCTCCAGCGGATGCACGGCGGAGCATTTCTGTTGTGCCGCCGCCTGCAGGAATCAAACCTGCGCCAACTTCTACTAATCCTATATAAGTCTCAGCTGCCGCCTGGCAACCTGCGCCTGCCATGGCGATTTCACAGCCTCCGCCGAGTGCGAGGGCAAACGGGGCCGTGACGACGGGTCTAGGGTTGTAGCGAATCGATTGCGTGGCGCGTTGAAAGATGCGAACCATGTTATCGATTTCGTCCCAGTTGCCTTCGGCCGCCTCCATCATCAACAGCATCAGGTTGGCGCCGGCCGAGAAATTCTGGCCTTCATTGCCGATGACGAGTCCTTTGAAGTTCTGATTGACCTCCTCGAGTGCCGGGAAGAGCAGGGAAATGATGTCATTTCCGATGGTATTCATCTTCGAATGAAACTCGAGGCATGCGACGCCGTCGCCGATATCGCGCAGCGATGCCCCTGCATTTTCCTGAAGAACTGGCGTTTTCTTCAAAAACGACGGGGGACTGAACGGCTGCCCCTGCAGCAGCTTTGTCAGTTCAAAAGGCCCGATTTCCCAGCCGAATCCCCATCGCATTGCCTGATCGATGGCGCCGGGGTCATCCGAGATGTCGGGTGCCCGGGAAGCAGCATAATCGGAGATCGATTTCAGCAAATCAGAGACGAACACGGACGCGTGGTCTTTTCCTTTGAAAATCGCGTTCAAGCGTTGAGGAAGCGATTCGATACCGCGAATCATTTCGAGAGACGGGAGCTTGGGCTTGCGTTGCTCCCGGTACTCCATGGTATCGAGATCAATCGTTAGAACCGTGTTTCCCTTCTTTTCGTAAAAGCCGTGGCCGGTCTTCGTGCCAAGCAACTTGTGCTCGACCATCGAGCGCATGAACTGGGGAACTTGAAAAATGTCCCGCTCAGGGTCGTTTGGGGCGTTGGCGAAAATGTTGTCGGCAACGTGAATGAACACGTCCAGTCCGACGAGATCGATCGTGCGGAAAGTCGCGGTTTTCGCCCGCCCGATCAGAGGTCCGGTGAGTTGATCCACCTCTTCGATTGTAAAGCCGTCACGCTGCATCAACTGAATGGCTTTCAGCGCCGCGAAAAGCCCGATGCGGTTTGCGATGAAATTCGGTGTGTCTTTGGCATGAACGATGCCTTTGCCCAGCAGGACCTCTGCGAACGTCTCGAACCGTTTCAGCGCTTCACGATCGGTCTCAGCTGTTGGAATAATCTCCAGCAACTTCATGTAGCGGGGCGGGTTGAAGAAATGAGTGCCAAACCAATGCCGCTTGAAGTCCGGCGTGCGGCCTTCGGCCAGCATGGAGACCGACAATCCCGAGGTGTTGGTCGTAACAAAGGAGCCTGGTCTTCGTACGGCATCGACTCTTTCAAGAAGCTGTTTCTTGATGGCTGCGTTTTCAGCCACCGCTTCAATCAACCAGTCGCAGTCTTTGATGCGCGGTAGATCTTTATCGAATGAGCCGGGGCGGATTTGTTGAATGCGTTCAGGCAGGAAGAGGGCGGCGGGCGAGAGTTTTAAAAGGTTCTTCAGCGCGGTCTTTACTTGCTCTTCGGTCAGGTCCAGCAACAAAACCGAGAGCCCTGCGTTTGCGGCATGGGCGGCGATCTGTGCGCCCATCGTCCCAGCCCCGAGAACTGCAATCTGCCTGATCATTCGGGTGTCCTTAGATCTGAATACCGCGGAAGCGCTGCACAAGCAAGGGCGGGGACACGGAATGAGCCACGAATTGAACGAATTTAACGAATCGGTGCGTTAAACCTAAGGTTGTCTATCCCAATTTGTGACGAATTGCGGCTGGGTACCACGGGCGTCTGTAACAGTGCCGGCGATTGTCTGGGATTTGCCGTCCGGGCTACAAACAATCTGACCGGCGCTGATCAGACGGCCGTTCAGTTTGATTTTGAAGTTGAAGAAGTGATCGCTGGTGCGAGAAATGGCGATGGTGCGAGCCGCGTCGCCTTTGAAGGGATAGTCCTTGCCATCGTACTTCGCGGTCCATTCGATGCGAACAGTGCGTCCATCCTTGTATACCGCCGTATCGGCGGCGTGAATTCCGCCTTTTGCCGGCTCGACTTCGCGAGTCTCTTGTTTGGGGGCCTCTTCCGCAAAAGTGGATTTGCCCGCATTCAATTTCCAGACTCCCACGAGAGGATCTGAGGAAGAAGCAGCCGGTTTCGGCCGCGGCGGGGCGCCGTCGGTCGATTCGGCATACTTCAACTCCTCAATCTGCCGCGTTAGCGAGAGAATTTCATCATTGTCTGATCGGACTCGCGCGCGCAGGTTCGCGGCGTTCTGCCGCTCGCTTCCAGCGGCCGATCTCGCGGCCGCCGCGGTTCTTGGATCCGAAGACAAGGAGCCGCCGTCGGCCAGTGCGGCCCGGTTTTCTGCATCGTTTGCCGCAGATTCGGCGGATTTTCGATCATCGTCCAGTTCTTGAATGCGTTCGACCATTGAAGCTATCTGGTCCTCGACCGCCTGTAATCGAAGTGCCTCATCCCGCTGGGCTTTAGATTGAGGATCTGGGGGCCGAAGAGCTGCTGATGTGGGTCTTATCACGACTTGGGAGACGAGAAGAATCAAAACAAGCACCTGTACAGATTTCACAGTCCCTCCGGTCGGCGTTTAAAAGGGCTTTGCCTGCCAATATACTATTTATACGATTTTAGAATTCTGAGGTTACGAATGTCTCGAAGTTGCGGTGAACAAAGGTGCTCATTATTCGGCTAGCTGTTCGAGGCGGCGCCGTTGTGGCACACTTTCTAAATGAGTATGACAATTGATAAGGTCCGCGCGGCACGAGAACTACTCTTTGGAAATAGTTTTGGTGTGCTGTCTACCATTTCGCTCGACGTGCCGGGTTATCCATTTGGTTCGGTAACTCCATACTGCATGGACGACAACGGCCAGCCGATCATTTATATCAGTGATATTGCGCAACATACGCGAAACATCATCGCGGATGCCAGAGTCTCGCTGACTGCGGTCGAGCAAGACGTGAATTCAGATGACGTACAGGCACGGGGCCGCGTGACGTGCATTGCGAATGCGCGTCAGATTGAAGAGTCCATCGGAGACGGCGCCGTGAGTGCGCGCTATTTCAGATACTTCCCATCCGCACGTGCGTACCAGCAGACTCATGGCTTCAGATTTTTCAGGCTGGAGCTTGTCCGTATCCGATACATTGGCGGCTTCGGTCAGATCTTCTGGGTGGATCCGGACGAATTTCTCGCGAAGAATCCGTTTTCTCCAGTTCAGGAACTACAGATCGTGGAACACATGAACACCGATCACGCGGCCGCCCTGAAGCATTACTGCGGCGGTCTCGCCGCAACGATGGTTGGAATCGATTCGGACGGGTTCGATGTGCTCGAATCCGGCAGGAAGGTTCGTTTTACCTTCGACACTCCGATTCACACGATGAATGAGGCCCGCCAGGCCTTAGTCGCGATGACGCGGTAGCACGGCGCAATCTAGTGGGCCGCGAACCGCGTTGGACTGGGATTGACGCGGGAAGTGACGCGCGCCAGGAGGCAGGATCAGGTCACAACCCGGGACGTGACGCGTGTCACATGTCTCATGGCGCGCGTTATAAAGCCATTTAAGTCATTGAAAAGCTATCCGTGCTAGGAATCAATCTATGTGAAATTGCAATAACCGCCAAAATGTGGGACGCAAAACCCCATGATCCGAGCACGTCAGGGCTTCAGTCGAGCGGGGGTAGAAACACACGGTGAAAACGAAGCTGCCGGGAACACACTTGTCCATGTTAAGCGAACCGGATTGGATCTAGACCACGATTCCCATTTTGGCCTGAATATTCTCAGCGGCCGATTTCCCGCTAAGGATGGAATCTTCCATGGAGTAGTAGTCCCAGCGGCCATAGCGTCCCGCTGTGAAGATGTCTCGCGATTCAAGGTAGTCCACCAGATCCTGAAGATGTCTTTGCCGGTGTTCGTCAAAAACGACATAAGCGCACCGGATGTCGAGAACATGTCGCGTCAACACGCGATCGCTGCTGTCGAGGATGCCACATTTTTGCAGGTCGCGTATCGAGCGATCGAACATTTCATCGATGTTGAGCTTTTCATGCGGCTGATGGGTAATCTCGATGTACATCGAACTGGTGCCTTCCGGTGCCACCGATTTTGAAAAATTCATCGGAAATCCGATGCGCGAGAATACGTAGTCATGCTCAGGGAAATAGATCCAATGCTGGTCGCTGATCTGCGGCCGCTGAATACCAATATTGATATTCAACACTGAAATTGCAAGCAGCCGTTTTGCTTTGGCAACAAGAGAGTCGGGCGCGTCCTCGAGCATGTTGAACACGAGCGGCAGAGGAAGCGTTGAAATCAGAAAATCATACTTTTCCTCGCGGCCACTCGTCAGGCGTACAAATTTCCTTTTCGCATCGACCGACTGGACCGACTCATTGAGGCAAAGTCGTTGAACCGGACCAGCGAGCGCCTGCGGCAGACAGTCGATGCCTCCATTTTTCGGATAAATGAATTTGGGGTTGTAGCCCATTCCTTTATTGGTCAGTCCCAAGGCCCCATTTACCACCTCTTCGAGTGTCGGTTTTGGGATGGACCAACTGACCCAATCCGAAGTAATCGTTCGCAGATCCTGTTTCCAGAACTTCTCGTTATACGGAAGCATGAAATGTTTTGCAATGCCCGTGCCGAACGTGCGGACAACCCAATCATGAAAATTGTTGGGGCCGCCCTTTCCGTTTGCATTCATGCTCTCGACAAAACCGACAACGCATTCCTTCACAACTTCCGGCGGCAGACCATACGTGTTGGCCTGAAAAGGATATGGAGTTGTTACTGTTTTTGAATGGATGGCGGCGAGACGTTCATGCGCGTTAAACGTATCGGGAAGAATTTTCGCGACCAGTTCTTTGGTGTATGGGTTCTTAAGATGAATCAGATGGCCGGTGCAATCAAAGGTAAATCCGTCCTGCGAAAATGAGCGGCAGAGGCCGCCGATTGCGGATTCTTTTTCGAATACGACGGGCTCGTGTTCGGCGAGATGGTAAGCCGCGCTCAGGCCTGCCAGACCGCCGCCAATGATGACGACCTGCTCCCTCATCAATGCATGTCAACTTTCATTAGGAGGTATGCTGAAAGGCAAAACGCCGACACAGTACCGAACATCGTTGCAAATGCCCATCCCAATGTGACCTGGCTCATTAGAAGCGCTGCGCCGCTCAACAGCGCACCGACGATGTAGGTTGTAACGGCAGTTTCACGCACCGACAGCTTGCAGCGCCGGAGCCGCAGCGCAAAATGGTCGGGACTCCCCTTCATTATCGGAATACCATTCCGCCATCGAATCCACGTGACGAGTGATAAATCAAAAAGGGGTATACCCAGAATGAGTACAGGGCTGACCACCGCCAGCAGATTCGCCCGGGTATAGCCGGCGTTCATCGAAAGCGCGGCCAGCATAAAACCGATGAAAAGACTGCCGGCATCGCCGAGATAGATTTTTGCCGGGAAGAAATTGTGCCGCAGAAAGCCTACAATCGAGCCGGTGAGCGCAATACATAAGAAAGCAACTGCGTGGCGGCCCGCCATAAAATTGGCGATGGCTATGGAAACTGCCGCAATAGCTGACACGCCGGCAGCCAAGCCGTCTAGAATATCGATAATATTAAGAGCGTTGGTAACCGCGAGAATCCAGAATACGGTAAGTGGAATCGCGACCCAAACGGGCAGAAAATCGAGCTTTATATAGGTACCGGACTTAACGAGAACGAGGGCGGCCAGGGTCTGCCCCAGCAGTTTCTGAGATGGCGTCAACGCTCCGAAGTCGTCGAGGAGGCCAACCATTAATGCGATGCTTCCCGACAGAAGGAGCCCCAAAATATCAGATCCAAACTCTGTCAAAACTCCGACGGTCATGAGGAAACCCATGAAGACGGCCAGACCGCCAAGATACGGTACCGGGTCCGCGTGCTTTTTCAGATTTCCGTCGGGTTGATCGACAATCCCTAACTGCAGCGCTGCTTTGCGCATCAACGGCGTCCAATAAAGCGCAAAAACGAAACTTAATATGAACGCGGCTCCATACCGGATCATAAGGTCTTTAGATACTCGCGATAAGTCGACTCGACGCTATCTACCGAAGTTCCAATGTCGAATTCCATGACACGTTTCTTGCCTCTCTCGCCCATGGTGCGGCGAAGTTTGGAGTCGGCGACAAGCTTAAGCACGGATTGGGCCATTCTTTCGATATCGTGAGGTCCGTGTAAATATCCATTCTCTCCGTCGATGATGGCTTCACGAGCGCCGTCCACATTCGTCGCTACGATAGGCAGTTCACATGCCATTGCTTCGGAAAAAACGCACGGCAGCCCCTCCCAAAGAGATGTCAGGACAACAACGTCCAGGTTTCTGTAGATCTCGGGCATCTCTTGTTCACTCTGCCAACCTAACATGGTTACATCTCCGGCTATGCCATACCGGCGGATTCGTTCCTCCACGGAGGCGCGGAGCTCGCCGTCGCCAGCCATCACAAAGTGCGCCCGATCGGTTTGCCGCAGCACACGCGCTGCAAGTTCAATGAAGTCTTCAGGTGATTTTTGAGGTTTCAAGCATGCTACCATTCCGACGATCACTTTATCTTCGGGGATGCCCCATGCACGCAACTTGCGCCTCGGCGGCCGTGGGCGTAAGAACTCCTCAACCGCGATCGAATCTCGTGCCAGAACCCAATCGCCGCGGCGAACCATTCCGCATTTCTCCGCTTTATCGGCATTGGCGTACGAGACTATAAAGAGTTTAGTTGTGAACTTGCCCGTGAATCGTTCCAATGCGATGTAAAAGTTCCGGATCGCAGGACGTTGAAAATCGTTAAAACCGAAGCCATGCGCCGTGTGAAAAACTAAAGGTACACCGGCAAGTCTCGCAGCCCAGCGTCCGATGATTCCGGCCTTCGTGCTGTGGGTATGAACGATTTGAGGACGTTCGCGCCGAAACAATCGCCATAGCTTCAAGAGTGCCAGTATGTCCTTGATCGGTCGGACCTCGCGAACGAGCCAAGGATTCCATACAAGGCTGAGATTGGGAATTCGATTAGCCCAATCCACCAGCAGTCCTTCGGGACCGGTGACCAAACCCAACTCGTAGCGGTCTCTGGGCAACCGTTCCAGCGTCATGAGGGTTACTTTCTGAGCGCCGCCAAGTTCGAGTTTCGTAATCACGTGAAAGACTTTGGCTTTCATGGTGGCTTCAACAGTACTCATCCAGCGCGATTGTGAGCAATGAGCGGGCGGACGACAAGAAGAAATGCATCGCAGAGAACACCCAGGAGTTGTTACGGGAATCGCGAGAAACAGTCGGTTTGAACGCTGTGTTGGCAGCCGGCGCAGTATTAAATCCACATTTGTGCGCGTCCATGGAATTAAGATGTCTCGGCAATTTGATTCGACGCTGAGGTGAAGATATGACAGTTTATCGGTCTGGGGTTTCACCCGTTTTGAAGAAGTTATTGGACAAAATGTACTTCACCAAGCCGTTCGTTATCGGACCGTTGCGACACGTCCAGAGACGGTGGGCTGATCCGAATTTTCGAGAATATCATCGGCTCGAGGCGAAGTATCGGCCATTGCCGCGATATAAAGAGGCTGAAGTAAAGTGCGCCTTTGGGAACCTCCTCGTGCCTGATGTCGCGTCGTTTTTATCTGCCTTTGAAGAGATTTTCGTAAATGAAATCTATGCGTTCAAATCAAAAGGGGATGCCCCGGTTATTCTTGATTGCGGAGCAAACATCGGGCTAAGCGTGATTTATTTCAAGCGCCTTTATCCGAAATCAAAGGTGATCGCTTTCGAAGCGGATCCGAAAATTGCATCATATCTGAAACAAAACCTTGAGCGACTTGGGCTCACAAATGTTCAGGTTATAAGCAAAGCTGTTTGGACTCGGGAGGGTGCAATTTCATTTGTTCATGAGGGTGCGGATGCTGGACATATCGGTGATGAACCGCATTTAACTCAACAGGTCGAGTGCACCCGACTCCGGACTTACCTCGCATCAATGTCCGTCGATTTTCTGAAAATGGATATTGAGGGCGCGGAAGTTGAAGTTATTAAAGATTGTCGCGATCTTCTTTCGAAGACATCTGCTGCCTTTGTCGAGTTTCATTCGACCTCTGGACAAAAGCAAGACCTTGGTGCATTAGTAGAGTCATTTGAAAGTCAGTCATTTCGAGTCCATGTCCACTCACCTCACCCTTTTGCCCGGCCGTTCATTGACGGCCCGCTTTACTCAGGAATGGATCTTCGTCTCAATTTGTTCTTTTGGAAACACTGAGCCTTGCAGGCTTCTGTAAAATCCTCTCGTACATGTTCAAATAGTTCCGGGCGGTTAACCTGATGTCGAATTCTTCTCGAACTTTTCCGACGGCCTTTTGAGAAACGGCATTCCAGTTATCATTTTCGAGGACCCAGTGAATTCCAGATGCCAGATCATCTGAATTAAAAGGATCGGCAAGATAGCCGTTCTTCTGATGATCGATCATATCGGGCATTCCTCCGATCGAAAATGCAACCACTGGAGTTCCGCAAGACATCGCTTCAATGACCATATTCGCTAAGTTCTCTTGAACGGATGGAACGACAATCACATCGGCGCAGGAATAGACAAGAGGTAGACTCGTTTCATCTCGAAGGACAGGGATATAGTTCACTCTAAATCTGGCAAGATCCAGGGGATTCCTGGGAGGGGATGCACCAAGACGACAATCTCGACTCCGTCTGGATTGGAGACATTCTCGTGCAATTTTTCGAGAGCAGGGCCCAAGTATTGAAAGCCTTTTCGAGTATCGCTGGTCGCATTCATCGCTCCAAATAGAATCAACTTCTTATTCAGGGGAAGATTAAAAAGGGACCGAACGAGTGCTGAATCTCTTCGACTGAATAGATTAGTGTCCACACCATTTGGAATCAATTCGACCGGCCGATTCGAAAAAGGGAACTTTCCTTTATACAACTCGCCATCCATCGACTGGGAGCAATAAGGCTGATATCCAGTTGAGAGAAAGAGTTCTCCTTTCGTTTCCAAATGCGACGAGACAAGTCCGAATAGGAAGATGAGCCAAGGACTGGGCACTTTCCGCAGCTTTGTCTGTATTTCCCACAGTTCTCATCGTAGTGACAGCCACCTGTGAGTGGCCACATATCCTGCACACTCCAAACTAGCGGTGTTTTAATGCGTGAAAGACTTCCTATCGAAATGAAACCTTCATTGATCCAGTGAAGATGAATGAGATCGGCTTTAAAGTTTTCGAGGTGTGTTATCGAGTTCGGAATGAGGTTCGCAGAAAACAAAGTCTTGGTTTTGTTTTTGTAAACCGAAACAAACAAAAGATCTGCTATGGGTCGCAACCGCGAGAGGAGTTTTTCCTTTTTTGTATTCGGACCTACGACGCTGAATTCATCTGTTTGTTTTGACTGGACAAACATCCAGGAATCGCAACCAAGGGCTCGAAGAGCCTGGTGAATTCGAAAAGTGGCTCGAGCCGCACCGCCACTAAAATCATAGGTAACAAGGTGAACGATCTTCATTTTGCCACGTTATTGTAGCTCAAGGTGTGTTCGTCGATCGTCGCTCCTAGACATTTCGAGGTCCCTTTCCTAGACTGGCGGTGAGGGTAGCTAACCATTAATGTTGCCACGAAAAGAATTCCTTGTGTTCGGCGCGCCCGATATCAGGCAGCCCGAAATAAACGCGATAATCGAAGTTATGAAGAGCGGCTGGATCGGTACTGGACCAAGGGTATTTCAATTTGAACGAGATTTTGCGGCCTACAAAGGTGTTTCTGAGGCTGCCAGCGTTTTTTCTTGTACTGCCGCTCTTCATCTAAGCCTCCTTGCCGCGGGTATCGGCAAGGGAGATGAGGTAGTTACTACACCACTGACCTTTTGTGCCACGGTCAATTCGATCATCCATACTGGTGCCACCCCTGTTCTCGCTGATATCGATCCAAAAACCCTCAATTTGGATGCGAAGTCGCTGAGAAGAAAGATCACTCCCAAGACGAAAGCCATTCTTCCGGTGCATTTTGCGGGTCGACCATGTGAAATGGACCAATTGATGAAATTAGCTGGCGACTGCAACCTAAAGGTAATCGAAGACTGTGCTCATGCTATCGAAACGGAATTTCGCGGTCAAAAAGCCGGCACGTTTGGCGACTTCGGGTGTTTTTCCTTCTACGTTACAAAGAACGTTACAACAGCTGAGGGCGGGATCGTCATCACAAAAGACTCTGCCGCTCTATCAAAGATCAGGATGTTGCGGTTACATGGGATGAGTCAGGATGCATGGAAACGATTTGGAGATGAAGGGTATAAGCACTACGAAGTGGTCGCGGCTGGGTTTAAGCAGAATATGACAGATTTGCAGGCTGCTATCGGTGTCGAGCAATTGAAGAGAGTTGAGCAGAGTTGGGAACGTCGAAGAGAGATTTGGCGGGAATATCAAACTGCTTTCGCACCTTTACCGCTCGGATTGCCGGCTGAGGCCGATGCAGAGACCCGGCATGGATACCATCTTTATACGCTTATGGTTGATCCGGCGAAATGCGGTATTACCCGCGACCGATTTCTCAAAGAGCTTAAGGTAAGGAACATTGGAGTAGGGGTGCATTATCGGAGTATTCCAGAGCACTCATTTTATTCAGATAATTTTGGATGGAAGCTTGAGGATTATCCTCATGCAGCTAAAGCAGGGCGGGAGACGCTGAGCATTCCGTTCGGTTCCAATTTAACCTCGGAAGATGTGTCTGACGTAATCGATGCAGTTCGAAGTGTTCTCGCCTCTTGATGAGGTCTTTCTCTCACATCCAACGACCGCGGGGCCCAACGATTTCTTCGGAGTGACGAGCGCGGATGCGGTCTGGAATTCGGCCAAGAAGCCACCTGAAATCGCCCTGCAGTGCGTAGCGAAGTATTCTCTGAATTGTGGTGACTCCACGAACGCAGCGTGCGCGAAATGAATTAAATGGGAACGGAAGATAATGCTGGCGCAGTTGCGCCAGTTCGCGAGAGCAAATTTCTAGGTCATTGGATGACTTCGATTGCGGATGAATGCGGAAAGACGCCACAAATCTATTCACATGTTTGAATCGGGCGCGTCCAAGGGCAAACCTGAAAAAGAGATCCGTGTCGAAGGCGAATCGAAACGATGGGTTCATGCCACCGCAACTCAGATAAAGATCTCGTTTCCAGAATGTTGCCGGTTGCTGCAACGTGGAACCGCCATATAGGTAACTGTAAGGAGCGAATGGCGTTTGTCGTTGCTCGCCTGTAGTGTTTCCGTTGCTGTCTATCCAGTACAGATTTCCATAGGTGACATCGACGGCGGGTTTACTCATAGCCTCCGCGATTGCGTTCAACGCGCCGGGAAGGTAGACATCGTCGGAATTGAGATACGCCAGTATGGTCCCAGTCGCGCGTTCGAAACCTTTGCCGATCGCGTCAGAGGCGCCGTTGTCCCGCTGGGATACCCAGTATGCAAGATGTTTTTCATACCGCCGAATGATGTCCGCGGAACCGTCCGTCGATCCACCGTCCATGACGATGTATTCGAGATCCGGATATCCTTGCGATAAGACCGAATCCATCGTCTGCTCAATGAATTGCGCTTGATTGAAAGACGGCGTGACTATGCTGATTCGAGGAAGCACGTGTGTCTTCAGTCCGTGGCTACTCATTTGCGTCGCGGCGGAGCCTTCATCTGTTCTTGTACCAGTCAATTGTGCGGCGCAGGCCCTCTTCGAAACCTATGCGAGCGCGAAACTCGAAGAACTCTTCCGCTCTGTGGACGTCCAATGCCCGTCTCGGCTGTCCGTCAGGTTGAGTTCTATCCCAGACAATCTCGCCGTTGAATTCACACATTCTCGCGATCAGCGTCGCCAGATCGCGAATGCTGATTTCCATGCCCGATCCGAGGTTTACGGGCTCGCTGCTGTTGTATCGTTCTGTAGCCAGAATGATCGCTTCCGCAGCATCGCCGACGTATAGGAACTCTCGCGTCGGTTTGCCCGTTCCCCATAAGACGATCTCCCGCTCGTTGTTTCGTGCCGCGTCGATGCATTTACGTATCATGGCAGGAATCACATGCGACGTATTTAAATCGAAGTTGTCACCCGGGCCGTAGAGATTGACGGGCAGGAGGTAAATCGCATTGAACCCGTACTGGCGCCGGTACGCGTCGGCCTGAACCAGTAGCATTTTCTTTGCGAGACCGTAGGGTGCGTTTGTTTCTTCCGGGTATCCGTTCCAAAGATCATCTTCCTTAAAAGGAATCGGCGTGAATTTCGGATATGCACAGATTGTTCCCAACGCAACGAATTTCTCGACGCCGTTCTGGCGCCCCAACTCCATCATTTGCACGCCCATGATGAGGTTATCGTAGAAGAATTTCCCAGGATTGGCGCGGTTTGCCCCGATGCCGCCTACGCGTGCTGCCATATGAATGACGATATGAGGTCGCACCTGTTCGTAAAGGCGGGTAATGTCGGCTTCCTTCACCAGATCGTATTCCCCGCTACCCGGAGCGACGAGCTGCGCAGGTTGCTCCTGTTTCAGTCTGTTGACGACGTATTTGCCGAGGAATCCCGTTCCACCGGTAACCAGGACACGTTTGTTCTGCCAGAAGTTCATGGGCGGTTTTTAAGCTTTTCGTGCTGCAGGTCCGCGTCGACCATTATGCGGACCAATTCCTTGAAGCGAACCTTGGGTTCCCACTTCAGGATTCGTTGCGCTTTCGTCGCGTCACCCAGCAACAAATCCACTTCGGTCGGCCGGTAGTAGCGTGGGTCGATTTCGACATAACGCTTCCAGTCCAGATCAAGATAGCCGAAAGTTTCATCCAGCATCTCACGAACCGTGTGAGTTTCGCCCGTCGCGATAACGAAATCATCCGGTTGTTCCTGCTGAAGCATTAACCAGATGGCCTCGACATAATCCCCCGCGTATCCCCAGTCGCGTCGCGCATCAAGATTGCCCAGAAATAGTTTTTTGTCTATCCCGAGCTTGATCCGAGCCGCGGCTTTGGTAATCTTGCGGCTGACAAAGGTTTCCCCGCGCCGGGGCGATTCGTGGTTGAAAAGAATGCCGTTGCATGCGAAGAGGTTGTAGCCTTCGCGGTAATTAACTGTCATCCAATGCGCGTAAACTTTCGCAACCGCGTAAGGACTGCGCGGCTCGAATGGAGTCTTCTCGTTTTGCGGCGCTGGCGCATTACCAAACATTTCGCTGCTCGACGCATTGTAGAAACGTGTCTTCACCCCGGTTTCGCGAATCGCTTCCAGGATGCGGACCGCACCCAGACCGGTAATCTCGCCGGTGTATTCGGGGATATCGAAGCTCACGCGCACATGACTTTGAGCGCCGAGGTGATAGATCTCTGCAGGCTCAACCGTGCGGATGATTTTGTTCAATGAACTGGCATCGTTCAGGTCGCCGTAAATCAGCCGTAGCTGAGGATTAGGATCGTGCGGATCCTGGTAGATGTGATCAATACGCTCCGTATTGAATGAACTCGAGCGGCGGATCATTCCGTACACGACGTACCCTTTTCTTAGAAGCAACTCCGTGAGATACGAACCGTCTTGCCCTGTAATTCCAGTGATGAGTGCAGTTTTCATGAAACGATTAATTCATCCTCTTCCTAGTGCTCGCTTGATCTGGCGCTTCATCCGCACCGCCGGCACTACCAGTGAAGCTTTTCTTCGCAGAATCGCCAACGTTTCTTCCTTCATTGAAGCCCCTGCCGCTTCTGCAGGGAACAGACTTTCATACTCCAATGCCACGTCCATCGCAAACCCGCTTTGTTCATTTAGCATCGCAAAGGCCCAAAGCAACGCATATTCCGCAGGACCGCAACGATTTTCTGCCATCGATTCCAGTGTTCGTAGATAGCGGGCTTCGCAGTACGCTGGGCTCTTTTTGAGCATCCGATCGGCGTAGGAATAATGAACCGATTCATCTTCCATTACTGCCCGCAGTGATGTTGGACGCACGCGCACCGCGTTACCGATGTTTAAATCGGCTAACCAGAACCCCTGCTGTAGAAGGGTTTTATGAGTGTCCACGAAGAGGTCTTCGCCCTTGTAAGCGTCGACCAGACCTGGCTCGATATCCAGCGCAAGTAGACGGCGCCGCACCGAATCGGACAAACTCATAACGATTCGGAGATCGGTGCCCTGTGTGTCCGTCTTTAACCAATCGATGTGGTTCAGTGCCAGCCGATTCAATACGGCTTCGAGTGTCACAGCCGGGACCGTGGTTCGACTTTCAACAGTGAAGCGATCATGAAAATGAAAGTTGTTGAGAGATTGAACATCGGGTTCGAGGGTGCTTGAGCAAAAAGGAAACTTGGTTAGATAGAAGTCGACCTGGGTCTTTGAAGGATCGGCCGTGATGGCCTGATTAACAATGAACTCGCTGAAAAAACTTCCGCCGGTGGTTTGTTTCATCTCCCGCAAATCGGGGTCAAATCCGACGTAGACGCTGTGCTTCGCAATCCCTTTCCACATTCGCGGAGGGCTCTCAGATGCCCCCACATCGACCAGCACAGGATGAATGCCCAAAACGCTTAGGATTCGCATATTGAGTTCGGTCGTGGACTACTCCGACGATAAGTGTATCGACGGTAAGGAATACTTTCATTGAATTTCAAAAAACGAGCCGTTGAGAGGCCAGTTTTATCTTCCTGTCGCATACGCGACGCCATTATAGAATGAGAGCCTTTTTATATGTCGACGCAAGAAATAAGACCGGCTTTAGGCTCCGCAATGCAGAACACTGGATGGCTGGTGGGAGACAAAGTACTTCGCCTGGGCGTCAGTTTGATCGTTGGGGTCTGGATCGCCCGATATCTTGGTCCTGGCAACTTCGGGCTTCTGAGCTACTGTGCAGCATTTGTCTCACTGTTTGCCTGGCTGTCCGATCTGGGACTGGACCGCATTGTCGTTCGAGAGCTGGTGACAGGCACGCGCGAGCGGTCGAGAGTACTAGGGACTGCTTTTCTGCTCAAACTCGGTGGCGGTTTCTTAATTTTGGGTATGTCCACATTACTGGCCACTGTACTGAATCCTGTCGACAAACGGGTCGTGATTCTCATCGCGATCACTGCGGCAGGGGGCATCGCGCAGGCCGCCGACGTCATCGATTACGATTTCCAGGCTCTTATTCAGTCGAAATATGTAACCCTCGCGCGGTCGCTCGCCTTTCAAATTCTCTCCATAATTAAACTTCTGCTGATTTTCTGGCAGGCACCCCTAATTGCGTTCGCCGTGGCTGGTTCAGTTGAAACAGTACTGGCGGGCACTCTTCTCTTTGTTGTCCATCGCCGGAAAGCAGGGGTTCTGAGGTGGCAATGGGATTATGGCGTTGCTAAAGCTTTAGTAGCAGAGAGTTGGCCGCTGATGTTTTCGTCTTTAATGATCGTGGTATATATGCGCATCGATCAAGTGATGTTAAAGAGTCTTTCGAACATCCAGGAGATCGGCAAGTATGCCGCTGCAGTCCGCCTGTCGGAGGGCTGGTATTTCGTGTTGATGGCGATGTCCACCTCAATGTTTCCCAAACTTGTCAATGCCCATGCAATATCGGAGGACCGCTTAAACGCAACGATCCGTCGCTGCTATAGCGCCATCATCCTGGTCAGCTACGGGTTCGCACTTCCACTGAGTTTGCTTTCGCACACTGTGTCGAGTGCCCTGTTCGGTTCAGAGTTCAACGGTATGGAAACTATGCTGACAATCGGAGCTTGGGCGGGCGTGTTTGTGGGCATCGGGCTCGTAAGGGGGGCCTACTGCACCACGAAGGGGTTGAACAGGTTTCTGCTCTACTCCACGACTGTCGGAGCGTGTCTGAACATAGTCTTGAATATCTTGCTGATGCCTCGGTTTGGGGGCCGGGGAGCGGCCCTTGCAACTCTCACTTCGTATGCAGTAGCCGGGTACGGTACCACGTTCTTTTATGCACCGGTGAGGCAACAGGGACGCATCATTTCTGAGATGCTGCTTCCCTGGAACGCATGGCGATACTTGAATTGGCGCGAAGTTCTTGTTTCATTTCGTTGCCTTCATGGTTGAATGCCTAGTGATGAGGAAGGAGGTAACGGAATGAGAGTGATAGTACTTGGCGGCGACGGGTTTTGTGGATGGCCGACGAGCCTTCACTTGTCCAACCTGGGTTGGGACGTTTTAATCGTAGACAATTTGTCCCGGCGAAAAATTGATGTCGATCTGGAGTGCGATTCGTTGACCCCGATCCGTCCAATTGGCGAACGGCTCAAAGCGTGGAAGCAGGTTTCAGGAAGGCAAGTAGGCTTCGTGCATCTTGATGTCGCGCAGAATTACGCACGTCTGCTTGAGTTGATTAAGAATTGGCAACCCGATGCGATCGTTCATTTCGCCGAGCAACGGGCGGCACCATACTCCATGAAGAATTCAATGACGAAGCGCTACACGGTCAATAATAATTTGAATGCGACTCACAATACGCTTTGCGCCATCGTCGAGTCCGGCCGTGACGTTCACCTCGCGCATTTGGGAACCATGGGAGTGTACGGCTACGGCTCGGCCGGCATGCGAATTCCGGAGGGCTACCTCCGAGTCAAATTCAGTGGTGAAAGTGTCGATGATAGCGCCGAGACGGTAGTTGCCGAGAAGGAAATCATTTATCCGCCGGACCCGGGAAGCATCTATCATCTGACCAAAGTTCAAGATGCCATGTTCTTTTATTACTACAACAAGAATTTCGGGAACCGGATTACCGACCTTCACCAAGGTATCGTTTGGGGAACCAACACATCGGAGACATCGCGAGACGAACGGCTGATTAATCGGTTCGACTATGATGGCGATTACGGAACAGTGTTGAATCGTTTTTTGATGCAGGCTGCGATTGGACATCCTCTGACTGTTCACGGAACGGGGGGCCAAACTCGAGCGTTCCTGCATATAAGAGATACCGTCAAGTGCATTGAGTTGGCGCTGACGAATCCACCGAAATCCGGCGACCGCGTAAAGATATTCAATCAAATGGCAGAGACACACCGATTATCGGATCTCGCGACGCGTATCTCTAAACTCACGGGTGCAGATATTCAACATTTGGACAATCCGCGAAATGAAGCGAGCAGTAACGATCTTCATGTGTCGAACAAGTGTTTTATTGATCTCGGACTCAAACCGATTACGCTTTCCGATGGCCTGCTGATGGAGATCAAAGGAATTGCGGAAAAATATGCCTTCCGCTGCGATCGTGAAAAAATCATTTGCCGTTCCAGGTGGAAATAAGAGTTGGCCGAACCTCCTGTATCTTTCTACGTATTTAATCGGCCTGAGGAGACCGCCAAAGTTCTGAACGTCCTCAGGCAGGTGAGGCCCTCGACTCTTATAGTCCACGCCGATGGTCCTCGTTCGCACGTCGCCAAAGATGCCGAGAGATGCCAGCAAGTACGCGCGCTAATCGAGACGGTCGACTGGAAATGCGACCTCATTAAGAACTATTCGGACGCTAATCTCGGCAGTTTTCGACGTATCGTTTCTGGTTTTGACTTCGTTTTCAAACAATTCGACCGGGCGATCATTCTTGAAGATGACTGCCTGCCGGACACTTCATTTTTTTCTTTTTGTGAAGAGTTGCTGATCAGATATGAGCATGACACCCGCGTATCCATGATCGGCGGCTTCAGCAATCTGCCTAGGGATGCCTATCCGCATAGCTACTTCTTTTCGCGTTACACAATGTCATGGGGGTGGGCGACGTGGCGGCGAACCTGGAACCTGCTGGATTTGGACATGAACGGTTGGCCGGAATTGCGGGAGGCCGGACTCGAAGCGATGCTTCCCGAGCGTTGGATGCGCAAGGAGTGGATTCGAAAGTACGATGCGATTTATAGCAAAAAGGTACCAAATGGCTGGGACTACCAGCTTCAGTTGTGCGGATGGACCAACAACATGCTTGCGATAATCCCGAAGGTGAATCTGGTCCAGAATCTCGGGTTTGGCGCCGGCGCGACACATACGCAAGACCCTAATAGCCGGAACGCAAAACTGGCGAGGTCGCGGCTAGAATTTCCGCTTCGACATCCCCCCACAGTATTCCGGGATGTTCAGGCCGACCGAAAAATTGAAGTCTCTCACTACGAACGGAACGTCCCGCGCATCCTCGTCCGCCAGCAGGTGGAGGTAGTCATCGACTGGTGTAAACATCACCTTTCCGCCTGTAAAGCGTACTCCTCTTCCGGCACTAGGGTTATTAAAGACTCGCCACGAAAATACCGAATCACCTCCATGGCCGCCTCCATTTCCATCTGAAGCCGGCAATCATCCGTGCACGATCCCATGTGGCAGGAGAGCAGGCAGTTTTCGAGTCTGGCGAGTTCTCCGCTGTATGGCTCTTGCTCGAATACATCGATCGCCGCCGAAAGGTCCGGTCTCGTGCGCAATGCTGCAACCAATTCCTGTTCATCCACGATTTCTCCGCGAGATGTATTGATGAGTATCGCATCGGGTTTCATCATGGTCAGTTCAGATCCGGCCAATCAGGTGGCGCGTTTGCCGTGTCAGCGGGAACATGAAGACTAATGATATCGGCTTCACGGAAAATCGTCTCTTTGTCTGCCCACGCGAAGGTCATCGAGCCAATGGTTTGTTCAGTAATGTGGATATCGTTGGCCAAAATGCGGTTCGGCTGAAAAGCCTGCAGGTGTTGAATGACGAGCCGTCCCACTCTGCCGACGCCGATTATCCCGACAGTCACATTCCCTAACCGCCGGCCGATAAACCGGTTCCAATGACCCTGCCGCATTCCATAATCCGCGGTATGTGTTTTTCTCAGCAGGGCGATCATTTGCCCGATTGTCAATTCAGCGACGGCAGGCGAAGGCGCGGAGGGTGTGTAAGTCACCGCGATGCCGCGGGCCCGTGCAGCCGTAAGGTTGATGTTGTCCAGCCCGATACCTGTGTGGGCGAGCAACCGTAATCGCGGTGCGCGGTTGAGAACCCTTTCCGTGATCGGTTCAGTTCCCGCGATCACCACTTCATACGGTCCGATCATGCTCCGCGATTTCTTCTTCCCGGAGCGGCGGCCAAAGGTGTTGATCGCGTAGCTGATGTTGTTCTGTTCGAGCAGACTCAGCGCTGCCGGATTACGCTCTCCGAAAGGCGACGTTGTGATGAGAACAGTTCTACTCAAGCGCGCAACTGCGGGCTTGAGCCCGCCTCCCAGCCACGCCGTTAAGCACTGCATCTGCTATTGCGTCCACTTGCTCGTGAGAAAGAGATGGATACAACGGCAATGTGAGTTCGCGGGCTGCGAATTCGTCCGTTTTCGGCAAATCCCCAATTTGGCGTGTCTGCCGAAAAGCTGCGAAGCGATGAATCGGCGGGTAATGAATGCTGGTTTGAATTCCTGCAGCTTTTAATAAGTCGCCCATCGCATCGCGGTCCTCACGGCTGTGTAAAACAAGATACGATAAGACGGGGCTTTCATCTCGGGCAATTCGGCGAAGGGCAGAATCAAATCGGCGTCGGCTTTTGACAAACTACGACTGTATCGATCAACCAAATCTTTCCGCTGCCGATTAAACCGCGGCGGCTTTTCGATCTGTACCAGACCGAGAGCAGCCCGGATATCATCGAAGCTGAAATTGAACCCGAATTCTAGCACGTCGTATTGAGATGGCCGCCCCTTATCCCGTTCAAAGGTTAAAGATCTCACCTGTTATGTCGGCTGTAAGAGCCGAACAATGACAACCGGAAGCTCGAAAGACCTTTCATAGCTTTGCGCGAGGTGATCTGCGGACGCCTTTGATGTGGCATAAGGCGATTGAGGATGCAGCGTGTGCGTCTCATCCATTGGACTTGTCACCGCCGTTCCATAAACCTCGCTTGTTGACGTTGTGACGAGGCTCTCGGTACCGACTTCCAGGCAGGCATTCAAAATATTGGCGGTTCCATTGATGTTGACCTGGACAAAGCTGAAAGGATGCACGTAAGAGTAGAGAAAAGTGATTACTGTGCCCAGGTGAAACAAGTGGCTTGTCCCCCGTTCAGCCGGACCGTTTTGCAGGTGCAATCCAACCTTGACCTCCGGCAGGGGCAAAGGCAAGCGGATTACCAGACTTTATCCGGAGGGACGGCCCAACAAAATCCCTTCATACGGTTGTGTCGGCTTGAAATTGCGGTATTTGTTCACGATAGTCACGGCTGCAGCCGTGTATCGGCGCTTGAGATCCTGATCCCCGCGTTCCTCGTACCAGGCCGCCAGTTGCAAATAGCCGGGCACGTAATTGGGTTCATAGTTTATGGCAGTCGTCAGTTGCTTGAACGCTTCGTCGCGATCGCCGAGGTTGTAATAGGCACTTCCCAGGTTTCTTCGCGGAAACGGTATGAATGGGTCAATTTCAAGCAGTTCCGTGTCGACTGTGATGAGGTCACGGTATATCGCTGAATCGCGGCTCGGATCGCCGGAGATCAGGCGAACCAGCACCGTCTCCATATGGATGTGCGGATCCAGTGACTGCGGACTCGCTGCCATCGCTCGAGCAAAATAGACACGGGCGACGTCCAGCAATTTGGGATTCTTCATATCGATTGATGCCTGGAGATAAACCATTCCCAGATTGTCCAGAAACTGAGGATGATTCGGCACGATTCGGATTGCCTTCAAATGATACCGCTCGGCATTGGGATAATCCGCTTTGTCATACGCTTGGTGTCCCACATCGTTGTAATACAAACCGAGTCCGGGAATAACGGTCGAGAAGAGATAAACGACGGACAACGCGGCACCGGCAAGAGCGATTTGTGGGGCTGTCCAACTCCGTGCCCCATTTGTCTCCTCCAATGGAAGCGGGTCGGCCAGCGCGAGAACCACTAACCCTGAGGCCATGACTGGAATAATCCAGCAATTGTCCACGAGCGCGTGTATGCCGACGCCGGCAGCCGTCAGGAGCGCAGCCTCATGGAACAACCGGTATTCGGGAAATGCGTTGGTCGAGCGTTTCCAAATGAGATAAATCAGCCATCCCAGAAGCGAAAACAGAAGCAGAGCCGCCGGAATGCCTTGTTCCGCCATATGCTGAAGATATTCGTTATGCGCCATCTGAGCGCGTTTCAGATAGCGCGCGACTGTCCCTTCGACCGGCAACGTATAGCGCTTCGACATATGAAAGTATTGTCCGAACCCGACGCCGAGTATCGGATTGCGGGCAATGACATTCAGTGAACTGCGCCAGATTTCCGTTCGTGCGTAATTGTAAGGATCGATTTCTCCACGATCGACTAGCTTTCTGACGAGGACAGGGCTGGCTCCAACCGCCGTTACGATAGCGATCAATCCAATCATCAGCCAAACACGTCTGGCAATTCGATCTCGTGCCCGAATTGCGGCGAGCACGATCATCGCAGCCATAGCCAGCGTTGCTCCCCGGGAAGAGGTCTTGATGACTCCAAATAAGATCACCGCTCCGGAAACTGCGGCAAGCGCGCGCCAAAGGCGATCGGTCGCAAAAACCGCGACAGAGATGGCCACTGCGAGGCCGATCAATAAGAATGTCGCAAAGTAGTTCGCGTTGTTATGCGAGAAACCAACAACCTGGGCACGCCTGAGGATCAAGTCTGGTAAAAGGTGCGACAGATCAACCACCACAATAATGGCCAGAAACAGGCCCTTCCATTTTGCCGATTGGTTTCGCGCATAGTTGGCGAGACCTAAGAATGCACACGTAAAGAAGGCGTACTTGTACCAAAGGTACAAACCCTCAAAATGAGATCCGCGGATCCTGAGAACGGCGAGGAGCATGAGCGTCAGCACCAGACCGATGCCGGCCAGGAAAATCGGCCGGATCCGCTGGTCGTCTCGCCACGAACCGATCGCGCCCAGAATGGCAATTAACAGCAAGAGTGTTCGGTATGTGAAGAACACCCATGGCGCGCCGCCGCTGCCGCCGAGAGTGGTGACAATAATAAGAGCCATGACGCATATGGTTATGGCGAGTTGTAGACGGGTCTCAATTCCTAACTTGCTAAGCATCGGTGACACTCTACCATTGGGGCCTTCTCCGAAAGTGACGTTCTACTTCAATTTCAGTGACGGAATTTGTCAGTTCTGGCCTCCAAACTCCGCCCAAACCACAGATTCTGCTTCTCTGAGCAAGATGGATACCCGTTTGCATTGGATGGGCCCAGGAATGAGAACTGATCACATTCACGGAGGGGAAAAGAGAATGAAGAGTAATCGTGGTTTTTCGTTGTTGGAATTATTGATCGTCGTGGCGATCATTCTGATCATCGCGACTATCGCGATTCCGAGTTTGCTTCGATCGCGTCAGGCCGCTCAGGAATCTTCGGCTGTCGCGCAGGTTCGTACGATCAACACTGCCGAAGTCACTTATCTTTCTTCTAACCAGGGTAGTTATGGCGATGTGCCGTCTCTGATCACGCAGGGTTTCCTGGACAGCCGCTTCACCGCATCCGTTTCCGGCTACACCTTCAGCGTGACGGCATCGGGTACGGACTACACCGCTACGGCGACGCCGACATCAACAAATGCTGGCCGATATGGATATTACAGTTTGCCGGATGCGGTTATTCGTTATCAGACGGCGACGAGCGGAACGTGCAATCCTTGCTTCCCGACCAACGCATCTGGATCGCCTGTTGGTTAAACCAGTGATCTAAAGTTGCGGCTGTGTAAATACGCGGCAACTTGGGATCGTTTTGTTCCCGGGTTGCTGCGTCGGTTTTGCAACGACCTAAATCGTTCACCACTTTGCGAATGGCTTCCCAATTGCGCACACGGCGTCGCTGGTCGGCTTGCAGCAGAAATTAAAGCTTCTTCGAGAAAGGTCCAAAGTCAAATGAATGACAATAGAGGGTTTTCATTACTGGAATTGTTGATCGTCGTGGCGATCATCCTGATCATCGCGACCATCGCGATTCCGAGTTTACTGCGGTCGCGTCAAGCCGCTCAGGAGTCTTCGGCCGTCGCGCAGGTTCGAACGATCAATACTGCCGAAGTCACTTATCTGTCTTCTAACCAGGGTAGTTACGGCGATGTGCCGTCTCTGATCACTCAGGGATTCATAGACAGCCGGTTCACCGCGTCCGTTTCCGGCTACAACTTCGCCGTCACCGCATCGGGTACGGATTACACCGTTACGGCGACGCCAACATCGACCAATGCTGGCCGATATGGGTATTACAGTTTGCCGGATGCAGTGATCCGTTATCAGACGGCGACCAGCGGAACGTGCAATCCTTGCTTCCCGACCAACGCATCTGGCGCGCCTGTTGGTTAATCGCGACTAAATTCAGACGTACGACAAACGCGGATCCGGCCTGGGAGTTCAGATTTCCAGTGCGGGTCCGCGTTTTTGCTTTTTCTGCTTATGACGCAGTCTGTAATTATGATGACGGTAATTTGTCATTTTGGACAAAGATGGCTGGCAGAAAGCCATTGAATAATAAGAAGTTACTGATTGGACCTGCGTTTGCATAAGATAGGCTCAGCAGGGAGGATTTTGGACCACATGATTCCGTCAGGAATTTTCGGTGGGCAAGGATGCGCGATGAAAAAAAACCGAGGCTTCTCACTGTTGGAATTGTTAATTGTCGTAGCGATCATTTTGATCATTGCAACGATCGCCGTACCCGCGTTGTTGAAGTCGCGGCAAGCGGCGAACCAATCACACGCGGTTGCCAATCTGAGGACTTTGAATACCGGCGAGGTTTCCTATCTCTCGAACCATCAGGGGCAATACGGAGGCATTCCAGAGTTGATTACGGCAGGACTCATTGATTTCCGTTACGCCCAATCATCGGCTGGATACAATTTCGACGTCCAATTGACTCCCGATTACTTGAATTACACCGCGACCGCGACGGCGCAAGGCACGAACGCCGGCAAATATGATTTCTATTCGGGACCGGACTATGTCATTCGCTACTCGACTGATCCCACGCGGGCACCGGCGGGATTCACGGGTGAACCTGTCAATTAAACGCATCACCGGGGCGCGCGCGCTGATCGTTTGCGCCGCGCTCGCAGCTGTCTGTTACGCGAATTCGCTTTCCAATGCTTTCATTCTCGATGATGTTCTGATCGTTGCAGCGAACGAACACATCCGGCACATCCAGCCTCTGCATGTCTGGGTTCAATCCTATTGGGGAGATCTCAATCACGCGGGGATTTACAGACCACTCACGATCTTCAGTTTTTCGCTGGAATATCCCATTTGGCACGTTTGGGCGCCTGGGTTCCGCCTCATCAATATTGCCCTTCATGCACTGAATGGTTGGCTGGTGTTCCTGCTGGTGGAAGGTCTCGTAGCCTCACCTCTGGCCGCTTTGGCATCGGCCATCGTGTACGTTATCCATCCCGCGCAGACCGAAGCCGTGGTCAGCATCGTCGGCAGGAGCGAGCTACTTGCCGCATGTCTATTCTTCACGGCGTGGCTTTTATTCCGGAAGGGCCGCACGGGATTGGCGGCGCTGATTTATCTCCTGGCTGCTCTTGCGAAAGAAAGTGCCATCACGTTTCCAGCAATTGCCGTGCTCGATGTGGCATTGTCAGGCGGGCCTCGCAAACTCATTGAGTCGTGGCGCCGTTTCGTAGTTCTGGGTATTTCTGGCATTGCATACCTGGCGCTGCGTTTCCACGTTCTCCATGGACTGGGAATTCCGCCAAGCGGCCAGTATCTTGATGGGACATTGAGTCTCGTTCAACGCTGGATGACATCGGGTCGGGTGTTCATCCAATATTTTCGGCTGCTGCTGTTTCCGCTGCGGGTTACCGGTGATTACGATTTCAACTCGATTCCTGTTGCGGGTCTGACCGACTGGGATGCGTGGGCAGGGTTGTTTCTGGTCTTCGGATCGATTGCTTTTGCCCTGTATATCGCGAAGAAACGGCCGGCAATCTCTCTCGGGATTCTATTTTTCTTCATCGCACTATTGCCGGTATCGAATTGGATCATGCCGATCGCCCTTTTAATGGCTGAACGATTTCTATATACGCCCGTGTTTGGATTTGCGCTGCTCGCAGGTATGACGTGGGCGGGCATCCGGGATCCGGGAGCTCGAAGGATCATCGCAGGAGGAGTTGCGACAATCGCCGTGATCCTGTGTATCAGCCATAACTATATCTGGCAGGATACTTTGACATTCCATGAAAATGCTGTGCGTACGCTGCCGCAGAATGCTCGCGCTCGTATTGGATATGGGTTTGCTTTGTTGCGCATCGACAAAGCGGAGGAGGCGAAGGCTCAGTTTGAAGCGGGTTTGAAAATAAAACCTGAGAGTGCACCGCTGCTGGCCGGTCTGGCAAACACGTTGATGCGAATTGATGGACGCTGCGACCGCGTCAGGCCATTGCTTGCCCAGGCGCTGGCGGTCGAGCCGGGACACTGGCAGAGCCTCTGGGTATTGGGCGATTGCTTCGCCATGGAAGGAAAAACGGAACAGGCCGAACAGAGTTACCGCGTCGCAATTCAGAATTCAGAATTTCCGGACTCCAAGCTTCTGGTTTCGTGGGGGCGTCTGCTTGAAGCGCAAGGCAAGACTCCGACCGCGATGGCCGCCTATGAACGAGCCGCACTTGTCGACCCAGCTAACGAAGAAATCAAGACGCGACTCAAGCAGTTGACGCGAGAAAATTAGAATGTGTAAACCCATAACGATTCTCCGATCCGGCCGACAGGTTCATACACCTTCCAGGCGGGGCTTACGACCTTCATTCGTGCCACGTAATGCGCACTGATAATGTACGTTCCAGGGCTCGGCTTATGCGCCACGAGCCGCTGAAACGCGTCTTCCGTCCGGATATTCGGCGGCAACCCGTAGTACTGCGGGTTATCAAAGGGCGAGAACGTGTACATGTAAACATTCGTCAGATTGCGCGTGCGAACATATTCGGCAGCCTGTTTTATGCCCTGTCCCCAATCCACGTTGGAATCATCCAGAAGCAAAGGCCCGGCCTGAGGGCCTCCGGCAATCTCATTAAAGTAAGCGATGTGGTTGGGAAATACGCGAAGAGCGGATCCGGCCTGCCATGCCAGCAGGAGCACAATAACCAGGTATCCACCGCGCACCGAAGCGAAGCTCGGAACAAAGCGGCTCGTCCAGACAAAGAGCAATGGAAATATCGGCAGCAAATATCGCACTCCGATTTGATCAGCCGCGATGGAAATGAGAAGAAAATAGAAGCCGATGCCGGCAAGCAGCACGGTTTCCCTCCGCCGCAGGCCGCCATCTCTGAATGCGGTGTAGATGGCGAACACGATAGCGAGGAGCGTAGGTATGGTGGCCTTGAAAATAAATGCTGCGAGAAAGTAGTACCACCATCCGCTCAACTTCAATTGCCCGAGCAGATAGAACGGATAGTTCTGGATATGGTTTGCATTCACCAGAGTTGCGTTTCTGAAGTACACAAGCGGCGAGACAGAGAAGAAATACGTCGCTTCGATCGTGAAGACGGAAGCGCACGCAATAACCAGGAGCCTTTTAAAGGCCGAGCGCCGGTCCTGCGTCAGGCTCAAAATGACCAGGAGCACCGGCAAAAACGCGCCGGAGAACTTCGCCGCCATCGCAGCTCCGAGCGCAAGCCCGGTAACCGCATCCAACAGCCACGAGCGTTTCTCTTCCCCTTTCCAGAAGAAGTACAAAGTCAACAGCATGAAAACGGCCAGGGGGACGTCAGTTGTGACGAGAACGCCGTGAGCCAGCAGGTTGGGCGAAAAGGCATACATGACAGCGGCCACCACACCGGCCGGTGTTCCGAAGAGATCGCGCGCCCAGAGGAATGTCACGATGAGCCCGATCCCCGTGAGTATCATCATCGCCGTCCGGCTCCAGAAGAGCAGGCGATCGGCGTTGTTGCCGTAGAGGAATTTAAAGCCAAAATCGTATTCGTAGGCGCGCTGCCATTCGATGGAATTGATATCCAACTTGGGATGCAGAAACAGCAGGGGGGCGGCGCCAATCAACTTTGCGAGTGGAGGGTGCTCGGGATTCATCCGGAAGTCATGCGTCTGCCAGTAACTGTATCCGGCAGCGAGATGCACGCCTTCGTCATTTGTGGACGACAGCTTTGGTAGAGCAAACCAAGCCTGAAGATAGAAAGCAACCAGGATGGCAGAAAGCGCAAATATGTTGAGCAGGCGAGCAGCCTTCATCTTGTCTCTGGTGATTGTCGGTATCTGTTACCTGAATTCATTGCCGAACGATTTCGTTTTCGACGACGCTGCTATTGTTGCTTCGAACCCGGCGATCCGTTCCATTACACCCATTCACTTTCTCAAATCGCCATACTGGACGCAGCAGCAGTATGAAGGCATCTATCGGCCATTCACGGTCCTCTCGCTTTCCATCGACTATGCCATTTGGCACCGCTGGGCTCCCGGATTCCGCCTGACGAATCTATTGCTGCATGCCATGAATGGGTTCCTGTTTTTTCTTTTGTGCACCAGCCTTGTGAGTGACGGTATCGTTCCCGTCGCCGCAATGCTGATCTATCTCGTGCATCCGGTGCATACCGAAGCCGTGACCAGCATTGTCGGACGAAGTGAACTGTTTTCTGCATGCTTTTTCATGGCAGCGTGGCTGCTGTTCCGGAAGGGACGAACAATTGGAGCAGCCGTTTTGTTCTTTCTTGCATTACTTTCGAAAGAAAACGCCATCGTATTGCCCGCGATTTTACTGCTTGACCTTCTCGGCACAATCTACGGCAATGCGGTTGTCGATGATTCGAAGAGCCCCGCGACGGAGCGCGCATGGAAAGGGAATGTCCTTCGGCTGGGTGTGATGCTCGTTGTCGCGCTGATTTACCTCGCACTGCGTTTCTCTGTTCTGGGATCGATCGGCATTCCCGTTTCCACGCAATATATGGCCGGCCATTTGACGACCATTCAGCGAGTGATGACGGCCGGCCGGGTTTTTATTCGATACTTGATTCTGATTCTTTTTCCAATTGACCTTGCCGGCGATTATGACTTCAATGCAATCCCGCTTGCAGGTCTGTCGAGCTGGGACGCCTGGCTCGGCATCGGTCTGGCCCTGACTCTCGTAGTCGGCAGCCTGTGGTATTGTCGCCGGAACTGGCCTGTTGGGTTCGGCATCCTTTTCGCCTTTGTCGCCTTCATGCCCTCCTCGAACTGGATTCTGCCGATCAGCGTTCTGATGGCGGAGCGATTTCTGTACCTTCCGCTCATCGGTGTATCGATTGCCCTGGCCGTGGCCTTTGCCGCAATCGAAGCTCCGCGTCATCGAAAGCTTATCGCAGTAGGTGGCCTGGCTAGTGCAATCGTGCTTTGCAACAGCCACGATTACATACGGCGGAGTGACTTCACATTTTTCGCCAACATGGTTCGGGTCGTGCCTAACAGCGCCAAGGCTCGATTAGGATACGGTTTCGCGCTTCTTAAAGCAGGACGCAATGACGAAGCGGCCACACAACTCGAAGCGGGTCTCCGCATTATTCCGGATTTTCCGGAACTCTTGACTACGCTCGCGTTGACAAAGATGCACGCCAATGACTGCAATGAGGCGTGGCCGTTGTTGAATCGTGCACTGCAGATTGATCCGCAACATCCTGATACTCATCGACGCATGGGGGACTGCTATTACAAGGAGGGCAAACTCCGGGAGGCCGAGGCCATGTATAGACTGGCGCTCGAAAGCATTCCCTATCCCGACGCCATGCTTTATTTCATGTGGGGTCGCTCTTTGGAGGATACGGGACAGACGAAATCGGCAGCAGCTGCATATCAACGTGCGGCTTTAATCGAACCCGAAAATGTCGTCTTCAAACACAAGCTGGAGTCATTAAAGTCCCAATGAGGCAGTGGATTGAGAATGCTCTAAATTACCTCGACGCCCATCCCGCCTGGGCTTTCATTGGCGCAATCGCGATAGTTACAATTTGTTTTGTCAATTCTGTGCAAAATGATTTCATCCTTGACGACTACGCTATTGTGGCGACGAATCCCGCGATCAGGACGATCAATCCGGTTCAGAACCTGACCACACCATACTGGGGAAAGCACAGCACGGCGGGAATCTACAGGCCTCTGACGATCTTGTCGTTTTCGTTGGAATATCCACTCTGGCATCGTTGGCCGGGCGGGTACCGCCTGACGAACCTTCTGATCCACGCGATCAACGGATTCCTGGTGTTTATACTCGCGCGTAGACTGCTGCAGTCTCTCGGCGGTGCTTTGCTGGCCGGCGCCATTTATCTTGTGCATCCTGTCCATACGGAGCCGGTAGTCGGCCTGGTCGGGCGCAGTGAACTGTTGGCGGCCATGTTTTTTCTGCTGGCGTGGCTGTTATTTCGTCAGCGCCGAACGGCATTGGGTATTGTTGCGTTTTTTCTCAGTCTGCTGAGCAAGGAGAACGCGATTGCCTTCCCGGCAGTTATTGCCATCGATGCCTGGATATCATCGGGAAAGTTTGACATTGTCCTGCAGCAGTGGCGCAGATTCACCGCTGTCGTTGGCGCAGGCTTGGGATATCTGGCACTGAGGTTCTCAGTGTTGCATCGACTCAGTGTGCCCGATATTGCGCAGTACGGTGACGGACACATGACTTGGGTTCAGAGGGAACTCACGACCGGCCGTGCATTCCTTAAATATTTTCACCTGCTCCTCGCTCCAATCGAGGTTACGGGCGATTACGACTTCAATTCGATACCCATCGCGACTGCGACGGACTGGTTTGCATGGTTGGGCGTCATTGCGGTTGTTGCAATCCTGGTTTTTGCAATTGTGGTATCGAGACGTCAGCCCATACTCGGGTTCGGAATTCTTTTCTTTTATGTGACTATTTCCCCGGTCTCCAATTGGCTCGTTCCGACGAGTGTGTTAGTTGCAGAGCGTTTTCTGTACTTGCCGTCCGCAGGCCTCTGCCTTGTGGCCGGATTCTTGTGGGCCAAACTTCCCAGGACGGAATTGAAGCCGATCCTCGCAGGAGGTGTGCTGGCTATGGGGGCTGTACTATGCATATCGCATAACTATCTCTGGAAGGATCAGCTGACGTTCTTTGAAAATATCGTTCGCGTTCTGCCGCACAATGTTCGTGGCAGGCAGGGATTAGGCGTCGCGCTTGTCGAAGCCGGGCGTCCTGATCTAGCGATGGCGCAGTTTGAAGCAGGTTTAAAAATCATTCGGAATGCTCCGCTTCTCGCAGGCCTTGCCGAAACGGAAATGGCCATGGATCGAAATTGTTCCCGCGCACATTCCGCGTTAGACGAAGCCTTGCAGATCCAACCGGGAGATCCCTTTGCTCGCTGGCTCTCAGGCGTTTGCTTCGAGAAAGAAGGAGCGCTGACAGACGCAGAAGCTGCTTATCATCAGGCGATCGCAGTCACAGAATTTCCGGATCCGAAATTGCTGGTCGCCTGGGGACGCACTCTCGAAAAAAGCGGCCGGCTTGCCGAATCCCAGGAAGCGTACCGCCGCGCCGCGCTTCTGAGGTGACCCCTTTGTAGCCGGCCCTTCGCGGCTGAACTGGCTCCAAAAGGCATAGACAAGAACCCCCCAACGCGGTAACGTGCGCCCATGAGCAGCGAAGCTAGGCATCGCGAACTGGTCGCTGAAGACAAGCGTGCAGTGAAACCCCCGGGGCTTCGGGAGTTTTCCCCTCGTGCTGTCATCTGCGGCCTGGCTGTGGCGGCGGTGATGGGCGCATCTTATCCATATGTCGTGTTGAAGCTGGGATTCGGCCCGAATGTATCCGTGGTGGCGGCATTTTTCGGCTACCTGGCGCTCGGCATTGCATCTAAAAGTTACAATCGTTGGGAAAACAACATCGTCCAGACCGCTGGAACAGCTGCGGCCCAGACGGCATTCATGTGCGTGTTGCTGGCTGCCTTCGATATCCTCGCCGCCAGTCCGACTGTATCGTTCAAAGTGACGCTTTCACCGTTTCAATCCTTCGTCTGGCTAACGACAGCCGGTCTGCTCGGTGTGCTGCTCGCCGTACCAATGAGGCAACACTTTGTCGTGGATGAAAAGCTGCCATATGCCGATGGTCTTGCGGCAGGCGAAACTCTAATAGTTCTGGACGGGAAGGGCCCGGAGGCGAGACAAGCCGCCTGGGCGCTGGGCCTCGGCGCCATTGCGTCGGCCGTGCTGATGTTGATGACTGAGGACGCCCTGGTGCTGAAGTGGTTTCCGTCTGTGATGCTCCTCGGGACCGCCGTCACTATGACGACAGGGGTCGGGATTAACTGGAGCCTGTTATCGCTTGGTTCCGGAATGCTCGTCGGCATTCGTGTTAATGCCAGCATGCTGCTCGGGATGATCCTTTCGTGGATCATTGCGCCGTATGCGCTGCTGCACTATGGCGTCCTCCATCCGAATTTCACGAAGAATGATGTCCTGCTGTGGGTGATGTGGCCCGCTACCGGGATAATGGTTTCGGCCGGCCTGGCCGCTCTCGTGCTCCGGTGGAAGATCCTGGCGAAAACATTTCGAAACCTTTCCAGCATGAAGGTCACCAGCGATGATTTTCCTCTCAGTTGGGTTTTGACCGGCGCGGCAGTCACCGGTGTCGCATTGGTAATTGTGCAGAAGGTTAGCCTGGGACTCGACATGTGGATGACCGTCGTCGCCATCCTGCTGTCGCTGCCTCTTATGCTGGTTGGACTGCGTGTGCTCGGTGAAACGAATTGGGGACCGATCAGCGCTCTGTCTAACATGATGCAGGGCATCTTCGGTGTGCTGGCTCCGGGACATATTGCAGCAAACATGCTGGCCAGTGGAACGACAGGCACCATCGCAACCGAGTCAGAAGCTCTGATGCAGGATTACAAGGCAGGAGACATGATCGGTTCTTCGCCAAAGTACCTCACCATCATGCAGCTTATCGCGACTCCTGTCGGTGCGGCCGCCGTGTCATGGATGTATCCGCTGCTGCGGAATACCTACGGGATTGTCGGTGACCATGCGGGACTGAGTTCGCCGATATCGCGCAAATGGGCGGGTTTTGCCGAAATCCTTTCGCGCGGGCTAAGCGCCCTGCCCCCGGGTGCGGTGGCGGCTTTGATTGTCGGCTCTCTGATCGGAATCGTCCTGGCAATAATGGAGTCTGGCAGCATGCGTTTTGTGCCTTCTCCAACCGGCGTTGGAATCGGAATGCTCGTACCCGCCGCGGTGATCCTTGTCATGTTTCTTGGCGGTGTTGTCGAGATGGTGTGGTCGCGATGGAATTCCAGGACATACGGACGTTATCTCGTACCGTTGTCCTCCGGATTTATAGCCGGGGAAGCGATTATCGCCGTTATCGTCCCGCTGCTTGTCGTTCTAGGAATCGTCCATCCCTGAAAACAGCTGGAGAGAGCGCACCCTTTCGCCCGATTTCGTTCATTTAGTCGTGGCCTGAAGCGAAGGGCTCTTGATAACCGTCGAAGGAATAAGCGGTCCCATGGTCCAGCCGAGCGTTCCGGCAATCGCGCCGATGATGCAATTAGCGATGAATGTGATCGTGCGTGCCGCCATGGCTGCTCCGAATGACAGCGTTGCCCCAGGCTGGTTCAAGGCCTCACCGAAATTGAAGAGCGTATTGACACCGGCGATGTAAGAAATCGCCGTTCCTGCGAAAATGAGAATCTGCGCAACGATGACGACGAGAACAACAGCAGAAATTGAGCCGCCGATTCCATATCCGCGATACCTGCGGCCGACGGCACCCCACAGTAGTCCCACATGAACCTCGAGAATGACCATCGAGAAAAGCCGGTTCGCCAAGTCGTAAGTTGGCTTACTCACACCCAGAGCCGCGCCAAGGGCGAGTCTTCCTACGAAGAAGATCACAAACAGAAGGATCGGCAGCCGCACGAATTGAAGTTTTTCTTTCATGGTGGTGTTGACTTTAGGCGTATGCAGCCCGTACGGTCAAGAAAGAGGCGGTTCGTGCCACCCCGATCCGCAAGCCTGATCCACCAGGAAGGTCCTGTCCCATTGCCCCCAACTCGCACTTGGCTTAATCTGAACAGATATGTCCTACCTTTTTGCCTTCCTGATAGCAATTGCACCGCAGGCGACAGCTAAGCTTCGCGATTTCAATGAGTTAATTGATGGCGTGCAGCGCTCGTTCGCGCAAATGACCGACTTTGAAGCGGATTTTATTCAAAAGGATCAAAATCCTTTGAACCGAAACCGGCAGGCCACGGGTCATTTGTATCTGATGCGACCGCGCAAGATGCGATGGGACTACAAAACTCCGGAGGAGCAATATTTCATTTCGGACGGGAAGACGGTTTACTTCTATGTACCTTCGGACCACCAGGTCAATAAGGAGGCGGTCAAGGACACATTCGACGACCGCATGCCCCTGATGTTTCTGTTGGGCCGGTCTGACCTCCGAAATGAATTCACGCGGTTTGAACTGGGTCCGGTGGATACAAAGCCCTTTTTGGAAGGAACCCAGGTCGTTCGGATGTATCCAAAACGGAAGACGGATATAAAAGATGTCGTTATGGAAGTCGATCCTGCTAATTACCAGATTCGGCGGCTTTTATTGAACCATAACGATGGATCGCGCTCGGAATTCATCTTTTCCAACATCCGCCTCAACACGGGCCTGAAGGCCTCGATGTTCGATTTCAAAGTGCCTGCCGGCGTTCAGGTCGTTCAAGGAATCGGGCAGTAATCGTAATTTTCAATGGAATTTACATGTAGGTATACCAAACCGACCGGTGAAGTTGT
Organism: uncultured Acidobacteriota bacterium; assembly: GCA_963738025.1. Taxonomy (GTDB): domain Bacteria; phylum Acidobacteriota; class Terriglobia; order 20CM-2-55-15; family 20CM-2-55-15; genus 20CM-2-55-15. Next base: position 452,470 of record CAVTWA010000051.1, read on the forward strand.
GAAGGCTGTTCTGGTCGGTCAAAATTTGGAAGAGGTTCGGCACCGCCTGCATGAGCAGGGGTTGTTGCCAATCGACATTCGCCCGCGGGGTTGGTCGATTTCGTTTCGGCGCCGGGAACGGCAGCAAACTGTCAAGCCCGACGACTTTATTCTGTTCAATCAGCAGTTTGTCGCATTGATTCGCGCCGGCTTGCCGATCTTGAAATCTCTAGACCTGCTTAAGGATCGAATTGCTAACCCATTGTTGCGGCGGCATATCCGCGATGCGCGAGATCGGGTGTTTTCAGGCGCTTTACTCTCTGAGGCGCTCCGGGCTCAGGGAGCGTTTCCGACCGTTTTCACGGCTTCGGTGTACGCGGGCGAGCGGAGCGGAAACCTCGTGGAGGTCATCAACCGTTACGTCCAATACCAGAAGACGATCCTGACGGTTCGCAAAAGATTCCTGAATTCATTGATCTATCCGGCCTTTTTGATTGTCATTGCCATAGTAATGATGACGATCATCATGACCTACGTCATCCCGAAGTTCGGCGAATTGTATGCGGATTTGAACACGCCTTTGCCGATGACGACGAGAGTGCTGATCGCAGCGTCGGATAGCGTCCGGAACAATTTGGTTTTGATCGTGCCTGTTATCATCGGCGCGGCTGTTGCGTTCAAAATCTGGATCGGCAGTGGCCGCGGCCAGCGATGGCTGGATGAGTTAAAGCTGACAGCGCCGATCGTCGGGAGTCTGTGGACGATGTTTTCGATGGCTCAGCTGTCGCGGACTTTGGCGACGCTTCTACAAGGCGGTATCCCGCTGGTTGCGGCGCTCGAAGTTGCCCGGGAGGCGTCGGGCAATCGCGTCATTAGTGACTCGATCCGTGGTGCGATTGTGCAGGTCCGGGAGGGTAAGCCGCTTTCCGATAGTCTGGAACGGACGAAGCATTTTCCGGACTTGGCGCTGGAGATGATCCGTGTCGGCGAGCAAACGGGGTCACTGCCGGACATGCTCAATCACGTTGCCGATTTCTATGACGAGGATGTGAACCTCCGGTCGACGGCTTTGCTGAGCTGGGTCGAACCGGTAATCCTGATATGTGTGGCGACATTTATCGCCGCAGTACTGATTTCGCTATACATGCCGATATTCAGTTTGAGCACGGTGCAAGGATGAAAGAAGTTATCGAAAATAAGGAAAAGGATCGCGCGACTGCGAAGCACCTCGCCGAACGCTACCGCTATGACTTCGTCGATCTGAAGGGCGCCCACCTTGATCTGGACTTGTTCCGCTCGATTCAAGTCGATCTGATGTTCCGGTACAACTTTGTGCCGCTGCGGGTTGAGGGCAACGCTCTCGTTGTTGCAATGGCGGATCCGAGTGATCTCGTCGTCATCGACGAGGTAGCCGCGCTGCTCGGCCGGCCTATGATCATCAACGTCGCACCGCTTTCTGAGATTCAGGATCTTTTAAAGAAATCTGAATCTTCGCAGCGCATGCTCGAAGAAGCGACCGCGGGTTTCAAGCTTGATCTGATTCGAGAGGACGAAGCGGGCGAAGAGACCATCACGGTTGAAAAAATAACTCAGGAAGAGTCCAGCCCGATCATACGCCTGGTTGACACGATCATTTTTACGGCGCTCGAGCGACGGGCCAGTGACATACACATCGAAACACGCGATACCGAAGTCGGCGTTAAATACCGCATCGACGGTTCGCTGAACGAAGCGATGGCGCCTATCGCGAAGGAACATCACTCAACAATCATTTCGCGCATAAAGGTCATGTCGGAACTCGATATTTCGGAACGGCGCGTTCCGCAGGACGGCCGTTTCAAGACCCGATACAAGGGACGATCCATCGATTTTCGCGTATCGATCATGCCGTCGATTCACGGCGAAGATGCGGTGATTCGTATTCTCGATAAAGAATCGCTGAGCGAAAAATTCCGTACACTGAGCCTGGAGGTCGTCGGATTCTCGGATTCGGATATCAAAAAATTCCGGCGATACATCAGCGAGCCGTACGGGATGGTTCTGGTGACCGGGCCGACAGGTAGCGGCAAGACGACTACGTTGTATGCGGGATTAATGGAGATCAGGAACGAGGAAGATAAAATCCTGACGATTGAAGATCCCGTCGAATATCAGATCCGTGGTATCACGCAAATACCGGTAAACGAAAAAAAAGGTCTCACGTTCGCTCGGGGTTTGCGATCGATTTTGCGTCATGATCCGGACAAAATCATGGTCGGCGAAATCCGAGACGTCGAAACCGCTCAAATTGCCATTCAATCGGCGTTGACGGGCCACCTCGTCTTCACGACGGTTCACGCGAATAACGTGGTCGATGTGCTTGGACGATTCTTGAATATGGGTGTCGATCCGTACAATTTTGTATCCGCCTTGAATTGCATTCTGGCGCAACGGCTGGTGAGAATGATCTGCGTCAATTGCAAGAAACCGTGCCGCCAGCCCGACCAATTGTTGATCGAGTCCGGATTGGACCTCGATCAATATCGTGAATTTACATTTTATGAAGGTGAAGGGTGTCTGGAGTGCAATGGCTCGGGGTTTCGTGGCCGGACCGCAATTCACGAGCTCCTGGATCTTTCGGACAAGATCCGCGAAATGATTATCGAACGACGGCCGACCTCGGAAATCAAACGCGCTGCGCTTGAGGGTGGCATGACATCCCTGCGGGAGTCGGCGCTGGCAAAGGTGTTTGCCGGAACTACGACATTGAAAGAAATCAATAAGGTGACCTTCATTGAGTAAAGGGCTTCTCGAGACGGTAACCGAAATCTTCAAACCACAGGTGCCGTTATGGGCGTGCGAATTGACATCCAAGCATATTGTCGTGGCAGGAGTGAATTCACGCCGCACCCAGATCACCGGCAAATGGGCCTTCGATCTGCCTGAGGGCACAACTGCCGCAACAGCCCCGGTGCCGGTCCGGGAAGTTTTGAACCAGGTTGGATTCAAAGGGTCGGAAGTCGTTCTTGTCGTTCCCGACGAGACAGCCAGAATTTCATTCCTTTCGGTGGAGAATCTCTCTAAAAACGTTGAGGGTCAGAAGACGTTCATCCGATGGAAACTGAAAAAGACCGTGCCGTTTGACGTAGATACCGCGCAAGTCGCATATCGGGTCATTGGTCCTCACCGTGGAGGTCCGGGCGTCGATATGCTCGTCGCACTGTCGCCGCGCACGGCTGTCCAGGCATATGAGAGGTTGTTCGATTCAATTGATGTTCACGCCGGGATGATCCTGCCGTCGACGCTGGCTGCATTGAATCTTTTTTCACCGCCTGAAGGCGACACTTTGTTCGTTAAAGTCGCTACGGATTGTATTACGACCACGATTTTTCAGGAGCGGCGTGTTCAATTCTATCGGCGTGTGACCGATTTGCCGTTGTATGACGCCATTTATCCAACCGTGATGTATTACCAGGACAAACTTTCCGGCAAAGGCTTAGAACATCTCGTCGTTTGCAACTATGATTTGGATTTGCGAGCGCCCCTCGCGGAGATTCTCCAGAAGCTTGGACTCGCGGCAGAACGAATAGAGCCCAAAAGCGTTGAGGATGTATACAAGCCGGTGCTGGGTGCGATTCACTTCAAGCCGGACGGTGTTGCTTGAAGCCGGATTTTGATCTGAATCTTTCAACGAGGCCATTTCCCGCCTATCGGGCGATCAACGTCGCGTATGCGCTTATCCTGATCGTCCTCGTTGTCCTCTCCGCATGGCAGGCCATTGGCTTTGGCAGATATTCCCGTCTGGTCCGGCCCATTCACAGGGAGGAGCAGGAGACGCGTGTAGACGCCGAATCTCTGGGCCAGCGGATTGCTCAGCTGGGCTCCACCCTGGACCGGCCGGAATCCACAGCGAAGCTGAACGAGATCGGTTTTCTGAACCATCTCATTCTCCGCAAGGACTTTTCATGGACCAGATTGTTTGCAACTCTCGAGGATTTGGTGCCGGATAACGTGCATCTGACCAATCTCACGCCTGATGTCGGAGCTAGCGGAGGAATCACGCTTCATCTCGGCCTTCAGGCGCGCAGCATTGCCGATGTAACGGTGTTTATAAAACGTGTAGAAATGTCGCCGATATTCGAGAATGTCATCGTTATGGGCGAGCAAAAGAACGAACAGGCTGCTTCTAATGATGTGAACGTTACGTTAACCGCAGTTTATTTCCCGCAAAGGGATGTCCGGTGAAAGCGTTTCGGCGGCAACGGCAACAGTATTTCTTCGGCGGCCTGTTAGCTGTGATCGCCGTCGTAAACGTTTTGTTTTTTCTCATTCTGTATCGACCGGCGCGTTCGGAGTACTTCCGACTGCAGGATTCGATTCAAAAGACGCGTGCTGAAGTCGAAGCCAGGCGGCAGAAGATTCAAAGATTGGAGACGCTGAACACACAGCTCGAAACCTTGGCGCAGGACCGGTCCAGGTTGTTCACCATGCATTTTATTCCGAGAAATGCAGGATGGTCCGAAACCCTGCCGCTGCTGGAGGCCGCAGTCCAGAAAGCCGGAGTCAAGAATACCAGGCAGGATTACAGCATTGCGGATACTCCGCAATATGGCCTGTATTCCGTTAAAATAAGATTACCGGTGAACGGCCTCTATTCGAGCGTCGTGAATCTCATTAGAGAACTTGAGGAATCGCCCACGTTCTTCATCATCAATTCCATCGACGTTCGCGGTAGCGGCACTCCTGGTAACGCAGACGTGACTATGAGTTTGAGTCTCGAGACGTTTTTTTACCAATGACGAAACCTGACCGCCAGAAGCTTAGTATTCTCATTGTCCTTGTCGCCGTTCTAGGACTGACGATTGTGATGGGCTATCGGATGAATCAGCCTGATACGACGAACGCGGTGCAGGCTCCCGTGACAAAGCCATCAGAGAATCCACCTTCTCCGGTCGACGCAAAATTGCGCCTGGATCTGGTCGAAAAAGAATCTGGTGAAGAAAACGCAGGTAAGAAGAACGTTTTCGAATATCACCAGGCGCCGCCTCCAACGCCGCCGGTGGTGCAGCGTGGCCCGGTGCCACCATCGGTGTCGCGTCCATCCGATATCGCCCTGACGCCCGGAGGAGTACCGGTCCGCTCCGGCCCGGTCGGCCCGCCTCCTCCGCCGCCAATTCCGCTGAAGTATCAAGGTTACGCCGTTTCAACGGCTCCTGGCGGAGGATTCACCGCCTTTCTCGCGGATGACGCGCGGCATTACAACGTTACAGTTGGTGAAGTATTGATGGGCCGGTACCGAATTCTGGGGATTTCCGACAAGACGGTCGACATCGAGGATCTCGAATTCAGCCGCCGCCAGTCGCTACCCATCGTCAAATAATATGAAGGTCCACAAGGCTAGTGCGGGTTTTTCGCTTCCCGCCTTGATTTTCTTCATGACTGCGGCGTCCATCTTCATCGCGGCGGCCGTTCCGGTGTACCAGATGCAAGCGAAACGCGAACTCGAAGAAGAGTTGATTTTTCGCGGCGGCGAGTACACCAGAGCCATACAGAAATATCAACGGAAGTTTGGTGTCTATCCCAACTCGGTAGATCAGCTAGTCTCCACTAACGGGTTGCGCTTTCTGCGTCGCGCGTACAAGGATCCTATTACTGGAAAGGACTTCAGGTTAATTCTGATCAATCCTGACGGAAGTCTCACCGGATCGAAGGTGTTTACGCAGAATATGAATACGCAGTCGCTGTTTGGCAATGCCCAACCCTTCGGGCAATCAAATCCGCCGCCGCCGCAGCAGCAGCAACAAGCCCTTCAGCAAAACGGGCAGCAGGGTTTGCAGGGGCAACAACCGTTTCAGAATTCCCAAACTTTGCAACAATCGCAATCATCCTTCGGGCAGTCTCAGTCGCAGCAGAGTCAGCAACCATTTGGGGCATCGCGGGTTGGCGGTGGAATAGCGCCTGCCGGCGGTCTGGGTGGTTTTACACAAAGCCAGCAATCGCAGCCCCAGCGGGGAGCGCAGCAAGGCTTTGGGAGCACGCCGGGCACCGCCGGAGGACAGCCGATTGCCGGTGGCGGCATCGTCGGAGTTGCATCGGATTCGAACAAGGACTCGATCAAGATCTACAACAACCGCCAGAAGTATGATGAGTGGGATTTTGTTGCAATTCTGGGTCAGCAGGGCCAACAAGGCCAGGGAGCACAGCAGCCCAATACTCAGCAGAATCCCCTGGGGAACGGGCAGCGCCAGACCAATCCTTTCCAAACCCCATCAACGTCGCCTTTCGGAGGTGCGCCGACTGCCTCACCATTCGGGACGAACCAGACCCCATCGACCAATCCATTCGGCGGTGGAACTACTCAACCGCTAAATCAGCCAAAGTAAGTAAAAATGAGTTATTCGACAATTTCGTTCCATCCAGGGCCTCGTGTCGCAACCATCGTTCTGAACAGAGCACCATTAAACATCATCAATCTTCAGATGCTGGACGAGCTGAACGCGGTGTGGGCGGAAGTTGAAGATTTGAAAACGCAAGTTGCGGTGATTTCGGGAGCGGGAGAGCGGGCGTTCTCGGCAGGTGTTGACGTGGCCGATCATGAGCCGGGCAAGATCGAGATCGTGCTCGAAAAGTTTCACCATTTGATCCTGCGTATACGACGGGCGGATTGCATCAGCATCGCCGCAATCCACGGACATACTCTGGGTGGCGGCGCAGAGTTGGCTATGTCCTGCGATCTCATCATTGCATCGGCAGACGCGCAGATTGGACAGCCGGAGATTGGATTGGGATGTTACCCGCCGGTAGCCGTCGCATACTTGCCCGGCGCGATCGGCTTTCACAAAGCTTCCGAAATGGTTTTGATCGGCGAGCCCTTGACAGCCAACGATGCTGAACGTTCAGGCATTGTTAACAAAGTAGTGCCGCGAGACCGGATGACGGAAACTGTCGATGCCTTCGTCGATAAGCTTCTCACCAAGAGTTCTGCTGTTCTGGCTTTGGCCAAGCGGGCATTGAGGGAAGGCACTGGCCGGCATTTCGAGGAGGCCCTCGATCGGGTGCACGAATTGTACGTGCGTGATCTGACGCGAACTGAGGACATGCGTGAAGGCATGAGGGCCTTTTTAGAAAAACGGCCACCCTCCTGGAAGAACAAGTAGTAAAGAGACTGGACGCAAAGACACGAAGGCGAACGGTCGCCATTAAGGGCGTCGGGGGCGGTCTTCTTTGTGCGCTTCGTTTTACTCGGCGAGGGCCTGCAGCACTTCATCGTAATGCTGCTCGACCTTGACTTTTGGAAAAATGTGAGCGATTTTGCCCTGTCCGTCGATGACGAACGTCGTGCGCTCGATGCCCATGTACTTCTTGCCGTACATCGATTTCTCTTTCCACACGCCGTAGGCCTCGACCATTTTCTTATCGATGTCCGCCAGCAGAGGAAAATTCAAATCGAATTTGCTCTTAAACTTTTTGTGCGAGTCTACGGAATCGGCGCTTACACCCAGCACGATGGCGCCCTGGGCCTTGATTTCGTCGATTCCATCGCGAAAAGCACAGGCTTCCTTCGTGCACCCCGGCGTATCGTCTTTCGGGTAGAAGTAAAGAACGACCTTTTTGCCTTTGAGGTCTGAAAGTTTTACCTTCTCGCCTTTATCGTTTAACGCCGTGAACTCGGGTGCCTTTTGTCCCACTTTGAGACCGTCGCCAGTCGTCTTTGACATGACCTCTCCTTACAAAGATTTCGAAATTCTAATGGTACATAGTAAAGTCCTTGCGGCGAAGGAGGAACGGCAAATGAGAACATCGCGATTGTTGATCGTCCTGGTACTTGCGCTGGCTGCGAACTCGACATTCGCTCTCGCGCAACGAAACGCGGCAGCTGGCGCGCAGCGCGGACCGGCTGCCGCTCCAATGGCACTCACAACGGCGGCATGGCCCGACGGTACGCAGATTCCACCAAAATACACACAGGCTGGCGATCAGGTTTCTCCGGAATTAAAGTGGACCAATACTCCGGCAGGGACTCAATCGTTTGTCGTTCATATGCATGATCCCGATGCAGCGCTGAATCGGGGAACCGAAGATCAGGTGCATTGGCTGGTTTGGAATATTCCTGGGACCGCGACGGGAATGCCTGAGGGTGTTCCCCAGGGTCCGACTTTGAAGGACGGTTCACATCAGATCAGCGCGTCGGGGCCTCAATATCGCGGACCTGGCGCTCCGGCTTCGGGGCCTTTCCACCACTATACGATTGAGGTTTACGCGCTCGATACGATGCTGGAAGTACAGCCTTCATCGAATGCCCAACCGGCCACAGCCGCTGTCGAGACCAGACAAAATGCCATCAAGGCAATGCAGGGCCATGTTCTGGGTAAGGCGGTATATGTCGGTCTTTTCCGCCGGCCACAATAGTCATTGTGGCTCAAGCTATTGGGAATAAAAGCTAAACAGAGGAACCGCGGAGAAAAATAAAAAAATAAGAATCGGTGATAGTTCCGGCCATCGTTTCACGCCTTAAAAAATATAGGTAAAACCCTTTCCTGCGGATCGGAGAGATGATGGCACTACAAGGACGAGCATTCACTGAGGAAGAGCTTCAACGGATCACGTCACTGCTTTCGGACACGGATATGACAATTGCCGAGATTGCGGCTCGGATGCGATGTAGTCGCAGCGCCGTGCTTACTATTAATCGAAAGCGGCAGGTACGTCGGTATGATGGCCTCAGGTCAACCTGGCAGGTTAAATCGGAGGCCGTTTCGAGCTCCCGATAGACAGAGTTACTTGCCGCGTCGCGCGGGGTGATGCACGTAATCCGAGGCATTCTGTGGTGTCGTCCGTTTCCGCACCATCCAGTCTTGCAGTCGAACTGGCGCAGGATTTCAACATGAGGACGGTTGGTTTCTTGCGCGCCACGCGATGAACCTTTATTCAAATCCTGACCGAATCGTCTATCCTACGCCGCATGGCGACTAAAAAAGACATCCGGACAGTTACGGTTATAGGAGCCGGCATCATGGGCCGAGGTATTGCACACGTCGCGGCGCTCGGCGGTTTCAATACGATATTGAACGATATTTCTGATGATCTTTTGCAGAAGGCATTCAGCAAAATTCAGTCAGAACTGCATAAGGGAACAGAGATTGGAAAGATTTCGTCAGCCGATGCGGAGGCCGCCCTCGGCCGCCTTAAGCTGGAGCGCGAGCTTGGCCGAGCGACGAGTAACTCAGATCTGGTTATAGAAGCAGCACCGGAAAAGATCGAGGTAAAACTGGATTTGTTTTCCCGTCTGGATCGGACCTGTCCGGAGCGCGCGGTATTTGCTTCTAATACGTCTGCTCTCAGCATTACGGAGATGGCTGCGGCTACAAAGCGGCCGCAGCGATTTATCGGAATGCATTTTTTCAATCCGGTTCACAAGATGAAGCTGGTTGAGGTCATTCGCGGCCTCGAGACGAACAATGAAACTTTTGAGGTGGCGGATGCCGTCTCCAAGCAAATGGGCAAGGAAACGGTCGAAGTAAAAGAGTCGCCGGGCTTTGTGACATCCCGCATCAATGCGCTTATCGGCAATGAGGCCTTCTACATGCTTCAGGAAGGAATTGCTACAGCCCGCGACATCGATAAAGCTCTCAAATTGGGCCTGAATCACCCCATGGGACCATTCGAGATGATCGACCTTGTGGGTTTGGACACGCGTCTCAACATTCTTACTTTCCTGTCCCAGTCACTCGGTGAAAAGTATCGCCCATGCCCGCTGCTGGTGAAATATGTCAAGGCGGGAAGGCTCGGAAAGAAAGTCGGTAAAGGCGTATACGACTATCCAGAAGGAGGATAACGGTGGATTGAACGGATTTAACGGACGCTGTCCGCTAAATCCGTTCAATCCACCGTTATTTTGTCTGGCAAACAAAATTCTTCGCATCGTCCGTGCTGCCTGTTCCGCTCCATTTTGCGACTTGCGGATATGGACAAAGCGGGCGTGTCATTTCAGCTTGTCCCGCGCGATTTCGTGAAGCGACGATTTGTGCCGGTGCCGTTCCATGTTCACGCCACTGTTCGAGCGCGGAGAGATAATCCGCCCGATCCGGACCGACGCCGCCGCCGCAATGTCCGACCCCTGGCAACAGGAATAAACGCATCCACTCGTCCGGCTTCCCGCCAGTCTTCTTCGCCGCTGCTGTGTAGTAGGTAACGGTATTCTCCGGGGCTGGACCGGGATCGGCCCAGCCGTGGTAAAGCAATAGTTTTCCGCCACGCGCCTTGAATTGTGAAAGGTCCGGATCACTGCTCTCGATAAAACCCGCATTCTTTATCGCCAGGGCTAGATCTTTATCAAGGTCGAATGACATAAGGTCCCAGTTGGCGTCCTGCCGCGCAATGTATCGAGGCATGTCGCCGAAAAGAGGATTAAGCGCGGCTCCGGGCGCGGGGATTCGCCATCCGGATTCAAATCCTGGTGAATGTCCCGGATAGACAAATTCGCCGCTCTTTGTTTTTACAGAAGCGTAAGCCCGCTTTGCGGACTCGACCTGCGACGCTGTCAGGCAGTTGGGTCCGTCGCCTTCCTTGCACATCAAAGACGCCGGATCGAACTTGCAGGATTGTGGGTCGCTGATGATGCCGTCTTTGACTCCGTCCTGCGCGTCGCACGCCGACATCACCGCATTCGCCAGCAAGGTGACTTTACTCTGTGGAACGATGCGCGATGGGTCACGCAACATGTCGACCTGTAATGAAACCTGCGCTGTATTGAGGTGCACCTGATTGTATACGGGCGCGCCGGCAATGATTGCATCGAAGTCTTCAGGATAACGCTGCGCCTCCATCATGCCTTGCCGTCCGCCGGTCGAACAACCCTGGTAATAGGAGAGCTGCGGCGCGCGTTTATAAAACGACTCGATAATCGCTTTCGACTGGATCGCCATTTCATGCATCGACCGATATCCGAAGTCGATGACCTTTTCCGCATGGCCGACGGCAAACGATGCGCTGCCGCCTTTGTGACCGGTGTCGTTTGACGCTGTGGCGTAACCTTTGCTGAGTGCAGTGGCCATGGCGCCGGTCTCGATGTTTCCAGCCCAGCCCCCGTTACCTACGGCGAGAAACTTTCCGTTCCAGCCTTCGGCGGGAAGCCACAATTCCATTTCGATGTGAGAATCTATCGATGGTGTAAGCACAGCTGCAATACGACAATGAGCTGGTAATTGCGGCCCTGCCTGTTGTTGCCCACCGCGTCCCTGAGCGCGGTATGGTCCTGCTGGAACGAATTCCACGGTCATGATTTTCGTGTTTGGAAGCGAAACAGTTTTTAGACTCTCACATGAGGTCTGTTGTGCGAGAACGGCAATGAATCCAAGAACCAAGCTGCTGACCATGGCGCCTCCTGATGGAAATTCCCTAAACTATGCCGATGAATAGCTCCACAGTCAAATTCGGTCCGCGGCAGCCTTCGCGGACTTCCATCGTCGTCGCTGCTCTCCGTGCGTTCGGGGCTCGCGAGCCCGACGCCAGCGTGCGCAATCCGGATTCGCTTGCAGAGAAGTTGATCACTTCGCAGGAGCTGGACTTGAGTGCGGACCATCCGATATCAAAGGCGTTGAAAGACGATTACCAGCAGGGCCGTCAGAACAGGGAAGTAGCTGGTATATGCTCGAGAGATTTTCCAACCTGTCGCAGCACAAGTACACAACCAATTGGGGCGAACCGTGGATCTTTGGCGTACCAGACGAGAAGGAACGCCAGTTCTTTGACGACTGCGGGTTTGACGTACGTGAGTTCCTGAGCTTCTTTGGCCGCGAGGCCGTGCGGCGTTATTTGACTCAGTCGGATGGCCGGAGCTTGGGATCGATCCGAGGTGGTCGTCCGAGCCGCCAGGCTATAACGACAATGATTCGCGTGATCTGGATATTTCTGACAAAGCGAAGCAAATGGTACGCGCTTGCAGTCCTTTCGGTGCGGGACCGCTAATGCGAAGCCTGGTCAACCCTCTGCTTGCGCCGGTTATAATGGCAATCTTATTTTCATGGAAATAAACGGCAAGGTTGCACTAATTACAGGATCCGCAAAACGCATTGGGCGGGACATTGCCCTCGAATTGGCACGCAGAGGTGCCCGCATCGCGGTTCATTACCGGTCTAACGAAAGGGAAGCACTCGAAGTAGCGGGTACGGCGGGCGCCATTTTTCAGGCGGAACTCACGGATAACGAGGCGGTTGACAAAATGTTTCAGGACATTGATGCCGTATTCCGCCGTCTCGATATCCTGGTCAATAGCGCCTCGGTTTTCAGTCCCGGTTCTGCCGATGATGCAACTCCGGCACATTGGGATGCGCAGATGAACACCAATGCGAAGGCGCCTTTCTTTATCGCACAACATGCTGCCCGCCTCATGCGTCGGACCGGCAGCGGGAAAATTATCAATATCGCCGACGTGGCCGGCGAGGTGATCTGGCCCGGATATTTACCCTACAGCGTCTCTAAGGCAGCACTGATAGCGGTGAACCGCGGACTTGCCAAGGCGTATGCGCCAGAAATTCAAGTGAACGCGATTGCGCCCGGCCCGGTATTGTTTCCGGAGTACTACAGCGAGGAACAGAAGCGGATTGCGGTCGAGCGAACACTTTTGAAGCGGGAGGGCTCACCTGCAGATATCGTGAACGCTGTGATATTTCTCCTTGAGAACGATTACATCACTGGTGAGATGATTCACGTGGATGGGGGCCGTCACCTCCTATGAATGAGATCAGCCACATGGTGGCTGATCTCGTTTTCAAAGTGAGGCGATCACTGCATCCGCAAACTCGCTGGTTGACGCCGTACCGCCCAAATCTCGAGTTATCGTCTTTCGAGCTTCGAGGACCTTATTCAGCGCCGCCTCAATGCGGTCGCCGGCGCTACGTTCACCCATATGCCGGAGCATCATGATCGCGGACATCAGCAGCGCGGTCGGATTAGCCAGGTTTTTCCCGGCGATGTCCGGCGCTGTTCCGTGAACTGCTTCAAAGAGCGCCGCATTCTCGCCAATGTTTCCGCTTGGTACGACGCCTAACCCACCCACCAGGCCGGCCGCGAGATCCGATACGATATCTCCGTAAAGATTTTCCATCAGCAGCATGTCGAATTGGTACGGATTCATCACGAGCTGCATACACAGGTTATCGACAATTTTCTCATCGTGTTCGATCGTCTGGATAATTCCCGGCGACTTTTCTGAAGCATGCCAGAAAAAGCCCGTCCGATTTTTTCATGATGTTGGCTTTGTGGACCGCCGTTACTTTTTTGCGGCCGAACTTCTTTGCATGTTCGAAGGCAAACACCGCGATTCGAGTACTTGCTTTCTCCGTGATGATCTTGAGGGATTCGACAACACCCGGTACGACTTCATGTTCAAGTCCGGAATAGAGACCCTCGGTGTTCTCACGGACGATGATGAGATCAACGTCTCCAAACCGCGATTGCACTCCCGGCAGATTACGCACTGGCCGAAGGTTGGCATACAAGTCGAGAATCTTTCTGAGACGTACATTCACACTCTCGAACCCACCGCCAACTGGTGTGGCAACAGGTCCCTTCAGGGCAATTCCGTTACGCCGGACCGATTCGACAACTTCATCCGGAAGAGACGAACCGGCGAGGTCTTGAGCATCTCCGCCGACGATAAACCGCTCCCATTCGATTTGAGCGCCAGTGGCGTCTATAATGCGAAGCACTGCAGCGGAGACTTCAGGACCGATGCCATCACCCGGAATGAGCGTTACTCGATGCGTCATGATTGGAGCTTCATGACGCATGACCTGTTTGTCAAGTTTTCTTGCAGCACAAATGTCTGAATCCCGCGTCAGCTCTGCGTTTCCGCGTCTCATCGATGTAAACAGTCGCTTGACACTGCGTATACCGTGCGATATAACCCGCTGCGGTTCGTTGGATGGAAGGTTCAAGAGAAGACATTCGAATTACTGACTGGAGGGAGCAAAGATGAACAAGGGCGAGTTAATTGACAAGATCGCGAAGGATGCGAAGGTTTCCAAGGTCCAGGCAAGCAACGCTCTCAATTCCGCGCTCGACGGTATTGAGTCGACGCTGAAAAAGGGTAACAAGGTGACCTTGGTTGGATTCGGCACCTTTTCGGTCAGCTCGCGGAAAGCGAGGACCGGTCGAAATCCTCAGACGGGAGCCCCTCTGAAGATTCCTGCCAAGAAAGTTACGAAGTTCGTTGCCGGAGCGGAACTCAAGAAGGCCGTTAATCGAGGACGTTAGGTCATTTCGCCGGCTTTTTAAAAGTTCATTCGTCTGAATAGGCGTTAGTCGTAGGGTGGCATTCTGCTACCCTACATTCTTTTTGCCCTCCAAGGATTCCCTGTTCTGCCACTGAGTGGCACGTTTGTGCCAACATCCGAAGCAACAAATTCAGTGTCTTGGCGTGTTGGCGCTTGGCAATTGGAGTGCTTGACTGGATGGCATCTTTGTGAACAAAAGCAAGTGGACAGGCGTTCGCGAGTCGAACCAAACACGCTGTTGACGAAATGATTGTATGTGTGCAGTAGAAGTTGACTAAAATGTAAGGGTAATCCTTAGTAGGTTGCGAACGTATGACCTTAAAGCTCACAGAAGTCAACAAGGGGGAAGTTCATGGTTAGTCCAATTCGACGATTCTCAGTTGGGGGTATCGCGGTTCTGGCAGGTCTCATGGTTCTGTCTGGATGCGCGAGCCGGAAATACGTAAGGCTTCAGACGCAAGCACTAGAGCCGGCAATTCAGGAAGCCAACAATGCGGCTAAAGAGAATGCCGAAAGGATTGATGCCGTTGACCGCCGTGCCCAACAGGGCGTAACGGCCGCTGCCGCTGCCGACCAGAAAGCGGCACAAGCTGGGACTGCAGCTCAGACCGCTCAGACCGCCGCCCAGGCCGCCGATAGGAAGGCCGATACTGCGAATCAGGGCGTGCAACAGGCAAACAATCGTATCAATACATTGGAAAGTCGTCTTAGTACGATAGGCGGTGACAATTACGCGGAGAGCGACAAGCAGGTCGTGACCTTTTCGAACAATTCTGCTGTTCTGAATGCTGAAGCGAAGAGCACTCTCGATAAAGTAGCCAGCGGCGCCGGAAACACTGGATACATGATTGAACTCCAGGGCTATACTGACGGCCGTGGCTCAGAGCAATACAACATCGGACTCAGCCAGCGCCGCGCCGAGTCGGTTGAACGGTATCTCGTCACCAAGAAAATTCCGTTGTATCGAATTTCCATTGTTGGATTAGGTAAGGACGATCCGATCGCCGACAACAAGAACGCGCAGGGGCGCGCTCAAAACCGGCGTGTTGAGATTCGCGTCTTGAAGGCGACGAATAACCGCCAGACCAATTAGCGATCAGGTGCGCACTCACCTTGCTGTGAGCGGGAGCCGGGCCACCCTCGGCTCCCTTTATCATTTCGCGTAATATCCTGCCCGTGACTGAGTAATCGTCAAACCTTCCTGACGCGTCCGCACCTCGATCCGTCGGAATTCACCGTTCCTCGACGTATTCGATGAAACATAGCCGAGACTGTAGGCGGTTCCGAGTTCACGCCCGATCTGCCGATATAAGGGGACGATATCCTCGAGCTTCTCCGGATAAAGAATGCGCCCTCCGGAGATGTCCGCCAGTTGTTCCATGCGCAGGCGGACTGCCGCGAGATAGCGCTCTGGAATATCCGAATTCGGGTAGATGACTCGCAGATTCCGGTACTCGTCTGCGCCAAGAGTGTTGGGTTCCCGGTTTCGGTCTGTGTTGAATGCAATGAAGTAGACGGGAATCTTCTCTGTCCGCGCCGCTTTCAATGCATTTTGAAATCCGCGTTCATCTTTCGGATCGACCAGCCGGTCGTGTTGGACGAGGTCCTTATAAAACGACGTGTCGCGTCCATCCGTCAGTACGACTAAAGCGCGTCGTCCGGTTATTTTGCGGAAGTGCTTCCGCAATGTTTCCTCAACCGCACCATAGAAATTAGTTCCGCCGATGTTAGTTCCCAGGATGAGGCGTGGCAGGGAGAGTAACGCGTTTTCCCGGTCACCTGTCCAGGGTTGCTCAAATTCGACCCCATAATCGAACGACGCAATGGCGATTTTGTCTTGCGGCCGCAGATTTGTAATGAATCCAGCAACGGCGCGCTGCATCAAAGGCCATTTGTCTTGCGTGCTTCCGCTGCGATCAAAAAGGAGGAGCACGTTATAAGCTGTGGATACAGGCAGAAAATTCCGAAGGTTTTGCCGGAGCCCGTTCTCATAAATATCAAAAGCATCTGCGGGCAAATCATCAACGGATTTTCCGGTGGCATCCTGCACGGTAACATCAACGGAAACAAATGGAACGTCGATATTTAATGTGTAATCGGGCTTCTGCCCTGAAACAACTGCGGCGCTTACGATCAGGCAGGCGAGGAGTCTAAAAAGGGTGCGTGACATCGGTGTGTTATCATCCTAACACTTGGTCTCGCGCGGAGAATAACGTGAAGAAACTTCTCACTGCTTTGTGCCTGACTGGCGGGGTAACCCTGTTGTTCCTGCCTTTTTTAATGGCAACTCCCGAGTACACAAAGAAAGAGAATAAGGCCTGTACCTACTGCCACACTGCCGTCGGCAAGCCGGATCTTAACGACGCCGGCAAATATTACAAAGAGCATCACACACTGGACGGCTACAAAGAGAAAAAGTAGCGCGTCCTCTTACTTGGCCAGTGTTGCCTGGATGGCGGCTTCGAGAGTTGCCTTTTCCTGAAAATTCACAAAGTGTTTGACGACCGTGCCGCTCTTATCGACAAAGAACATCGTCGGAAACACTGTAACGCCACCATAGGTCTGTTGCATCTCTCCGTTCAAATGAGCGAGGGTGAAATTGAAGCCGTACTTTCTCGCATAATCGCTCCGCACTTTGTCGTCATACGGTAGTTCAAGAACCTTGTCGGCGTTGGCGCCCACGATCTTGAAGCCTTTCGACGCGTATTTGTTGTACAACTCGGCAAGGATGGGCGACGTTTTTACGCATGGTGGGCAGTTGGTAAACCAGAAGTAAACGAGATGCGGTTGTTTTGAAACTTGTTCCGAAGTGACCGGCTTACCATCGTAGGACATGATCGAAAATGCAGGAGCGTCTTTACCTTCCCAGCCTGCAATCGTGCGGTCCAGAACACGGCTGAACTGCGGACTGGCTTTGATCTTATCGATATCCACCCGGAGAATTTCCCCGGTTTTCGGATCTCGATCCAGAAATTTCGGTACGCGTGGATCGGACTCCATCACGCGAAGAATCACGTCCGCTTCTCCCGGTACCGTGAAATTGAATTGCTCCGAAATTTCTTTGAGCGTCGGGATTTTCTTGCTGCCCGCATTGTATTGAACGATAAACATCGGGATCTTGAAGAAGGTGTTATACAGCCGGTTCAGAACTTTCTGTTCTTCAGGCGTCTTGAAAACATTATTGTACAGTTCTGACACGACAACCGGGCGGCCCGGCGTCACATTTGCTTTTAAATACGCGACAATTCGCGTTTCGACGGGCGACGCCTGGAAGAGAATTGCGATCAATCCAACAGCCATTAGCCTCAACATAAGTCCTCCGGTTTCAGGTGACCGTTCAACTTACTACCCGTTCTCGACAGTTGTCCAGAGTTCTGTAGGATACGGGCAATATAAAAGTACCTTCTTCCAGGAGTGTGAGTTCTCCTCCGACAACAGTTTCCGTGACTTTCTATCAGTGCCACCTGGATGAGCTTCGGACTGATAGTTATCAGGTCTCCCAAGGGCTTAGTAGTATAGGGAAACCGATAAATAAATTTTCCCGTTAAGCTAACGTGTCCCTCAGCCGCAGCGTCCGGAATTCATGTTACGAATTCCGGACCGCGTCCTCGCTTCGTCGGCGAGCGAAGTCTGATATCATCCCTCGTCATGAGTCACTATCACAATGAGAACGATCTGAAGCTTCTGAAGGAAATGAAAGCCGCCGCGCCAGAGGAATTCAAAGTCTGGGCCGCGCTGGACGGAATTGTCGGCAGAGAAGATGGCAAGATTCCCCGCAAATACCGCGAGTTGATAGCAATCGCAGTCGCTCACACAACGCAATGCGTTTACTGCATCGAAGTTCATACGAAAAATGCTAAGAAGGTCGGCGCGAGCAAAGAGGAAGTTGCTGAAGCTGTTCTCCTTGCTGCGGCGTTACGGTCCAGCGGCGCAGCAGCACACGGAACGCTTGCCATGAAATTTTACGAACAGGGCTGAAATGCCAAGACCCAAGCCGAGCCGTCCCCACATGCCTGGTTACGGCATCGCCGACGCCGGCGGTGGTACCGGTTTATTGCCGTGGCGTTGGGCCAGCGATCGGCTGATGCAGGGCCGAACGTATTGGCTTGCAACCTCCAGGCCCGATGCGCGACCGCACGTTATGCCGGTTTGGGGCGTGTGGTTTAACGATGCATTCTTCTTCAGCACAGGGGAACAGTCTCGAAAAGCAAGAAATCTCGCAAACAACTCCCAATGTTCCGTCGCCCTTGAAACCGATCTGCTCAGACGCTCAAAAAGGAAGGATCGGATCAAGGACGCCGTAATCGTCGAGGGAATGGCAGAGTTGATAAAGGATTCGCGACTCCGGAAGAAATTTTCCAGGGCCTACGAGGACAAGTACGCCTGGGACATGCAGAAGTTCAACGAGCCGATCTACCGTGTGAGGCCTAAAACGGTTTTTGGCTTTACAGACGGCTTCAATCAGACAGCAACCCGCTGGACATTTGACTGAGGCAGGCAATAGCCTGCGATTGGCCCGAAACCGCTTGAAACTGAAGGCCGATCAAGGTAACCTACGCGCTCCGCTATATTATAAGCGAGGGCTAGGATAAGCCGACATAAGTGCGGCGAATTGAAATCGAGGGAGGTTGTATGAGTTTGAATGTGAAAACTCGAAAGGTCGATAACGTGGTTGTTGTGGATATGTCTGGACGCCTGACGATAGGCGAACCGGTGCTCCTGCTGCGCGAAACTTTACGAGTGCAGGTAAACGATGGCACACGCCAGTTCGTGTTGAATCTGGGTGACGTGTCATACATCGATAGTTCGGGGTTGGGAGAATTGGTTTCAGCGTACACGACAGTACGTAACAAACAAGGCGATGTGAAGCTGCTGAATCTGACAGCCAAGGCGAAGGACCTGCTGCAGATGACCAAGCTGCTCACCGTTTTCGACGTGTACGACGACGAGGCAAAAGCAGTCGCCGCCTTGAAAGCAGCCAAAACATCTGCCTAGCTGGCGGAAGTGCGTGGGAGTCGAACCCACCGGACGTCGGTTCCCCGACGCCCCACAGGCTTTGAAGGCCAGGAGAGTCACCGGACCCTACTCACTTCCAGATCGGTTATTATAGAGAAGTTATGTCGACTAAATTCGAAATCCTGAAAAAGCGACGGGTTAATCGTGCGAAGAAGAAAGCGCGCCTCAAACGCCGTGCCCAGGAGCAGTTTCAAGCCCGCAAGGGCTCTGCTTCCTAGAACAAGATATCAAAAGGCACACAGGCTCAGTACTTTGTGCCTTTTGCGTATTACCCCCGCGAGTTCCATTCTTGATTTGTCCCTGGTCTAGAATACCTGCGTGAGTTATGAAAAGGCATTCGAGGCTGTCAAAAATGGAGACTTTTACACGGCGGTTCCGCTTCTGAACCAGGCCGCCGAGGAAACCGGGTTCGCCTCCGATATCATTAATAACGCCTATACTCTTGCCCTCTTCAGCGCCGGCGAAAAGACCAGGCTGGCGGACGTCGCATTTCGGATCGGGCAGTCGCTGGTAGAGGCGGATCCCGCTTCGGCGATGGACTACTTCCAACGAGCGATCGTTGCCGGCCTTTCAGCCGATCATCTGAGGCAAATTGGACAGGTTTTTGACGGGTGGGCTGCGCCTGCGCGCGATGCGCATCTTGAATTCCCGGTCCATCGAGTTGCGCATTTTGTCTCCTGCTTGATTCCGGGACAGACAGTAACGGAATACCTCAAGATGCTCGCCGGTAGTCTGAGACTCCAGGGCATCGAATCAACCGTGTTTACGACCGAGGCAACGGCCTCGTGGTTTTACAGTCCAACTCGACAATCTCATTCGCAGCCGCTGGATTTTCCTGGCGAAGTGAGAATCGGGGGCCTCGACGGCGATTTCGTCGAAAGAGCCGACCGCCTTTGTGACGCCGTACAATCAGCGGAATTTCAGGCGACTTTTTTCCATGAACATTTGGGCGATCAGATTGCGGCCCGCGTCGCTTCAATGCGACCAAGTCCCGTCCAGGTTGCAATCAATTACGGCACAGATATCGATGCGGATCTCTTTGACGGTCGTATTCATCTTTTCGAGAATTCTTTGAAGCGAGCGCGATATGGATCCGAACCGGCGGAATGGGTACCGCTTACGTCCGATGTTGAAAGCCGCCTGCGGATCTGTGAACCTCTCACCCGTCAGGCGATGGGGCTGGAGTCTGCGGCCACCATCAGTGCAACTTTTGGAGGGCTCGACAAAGCCGCCGACCGTAACTTCATCAGGGCTTTATCGGAAATCATGAAACGCTTTCCAAAACACTTCCACATGTTTGCGGGTTCCGGGAACGTAAGATCGATCCGCTCGCAGTTGCATTCGGAGGGCGTACTTCCGCGCGTTCGCTTCCTGGGTGACGTGAAGGATGTCACACCTCTCTTGAATGTCATCGATGTTTATCTGGCATCTTTTCCAGAGACGAATGCGCAATCGATCCTGGAAGCGATGAGCGCCGGCAAACCGGTTGCCGTGCTGCGATTTCCTCAAGATTCGCCCCACAATGCCGCTGCAGAGTTGGTCGGGTCGCGGGAACTGACCGCCCCCGGCGAAGCGAATTACATTGAGATAACCGATAAACTTCTTCGCGATTCCGCGTTCCGTGCCGAGATGGGAGAAACCATGCGCAATCGTTTTCAGGCCGAGTTCCGTCCCGAACGGCTGGGCGAGAGATACAGACAATTCCTTGCTCGCTTTCAGCGCGCGAATGCATGAGGAGTTTTTATCAGGAGCGGGCCAGCCTGGCCTTATGACGGAAGTCCGACGACGTCCTGGCTCATCGGAGCAAGCCGTTCTGTCGACGAGAAGACAGATGGCGAATCTTTCTTCATGAAAATCTTATCGGCCAACATGTGGTATAAGTAAGGGTTATTTATGACCAAACTGTTAATCCTGTCCTCGGACACAGGGGAAGGACACAACAGCGCGGCAGCCGCAATAGAGATCGCCGCTACGTCTGCCGGACTGCAGGCCAAGATTCGAAAGCCGCTGGAAGAATCGACCCGGTTTAACCGTGCGCTCGCAAGTTTTTACAACGGTCTCCTGATGTATCGTCCGCAATGGATGGGTGCGTACTTTCGTTTGATCAATGCCCTGAGGCCAAACGAACGAGAGTTTTCTTACGCTAAAGTCCGCAGCTATGTCGGGCGATTCATCGAAACGGAGAATCCGGACATTCTGTTATCGGTGCATCCGATGATGAACCACTTCATCCAGCGGTTCATCAAGGAAAGGCAGCTGGGGATTCCGTGTTACACGTTTTTAACCGACCCGTTTCCACCTTTCTGGCACGGCTGGAGTTCACCCTATGTTGACCGGTACTTTGTACCGACGGACGAAGCCCTTCAAGCTCTGACGGCCACCGGAATTCCGGCCTGGCGAATCGAGCGGGTCCCTATGCCCGTCCGGCAGCAATTTCTGTCCACAAGAATCGCGGATGTTCAGGGGTTGCGGAACGGCCTTCATCTGGACGATGCGCCGATCATCGTTATCAATGGCGGGGCTCGCGGGGGCGGTCCCATTTTGAAGATTTACAGGTCGATTCGAAAGACCGCTTCCGAGGCGAACATCCTCGTTATCTGCGGCAGAAATAACCGGCTGCGCTGGAAAATCGAGCAGTTGCAGGACCGAAGGACCCGGACCTTCGGATACCTGGACGATGTGCATCGCTATATTGCGGCTGGCGATCTTGTGGTTACCAAGCCCGGCGCACTGTCAGCTTATGAGGCGCTGGCATCCGGTGTGCCGGTTTTGTTCACCAGTATGGGTTGTTTGATGCCCCAGGAATCCGGACTGTTTAATGCGGCACATCATTATGACTTTGGCTTCGCTGCAAAGACCCTTGCGGAACTGGAGTCGATTATTCAAAAGGGCCCCGTCGAGTGGGATCGTAAACGAAGATCCATTTCAGAGTTCTATCGTTCAAGTTCGGCGGACTTGTTGATTGAAAGGATTCAACCGGTAGATGTCGGCGCCTAAGCATATTTTCGTAACGGGGGCCACTGGGTTTGTCGGCAGCCACCTGGCAGGTCGTCTCCTGGATGCGGGCCACTTTGTAAGTGTTTTAGCCAGAGGTTCAAAAACTGCTTCCGCGGAGATACGAGTCCGGGAAGTGTTGAGGGATGTGGGGACATCACGGTTCGAGAACCTGAAGGTTTTCGAAGGGGATATCTCGCTCCCCGATCTCGGACTCACGGATGCTGCGAAACAGGAAATCGTATCGTCGACCGAAGAAGTGTGGCATTGCGCTGCATCGTTGTCCTTTCAACAGGAGGATCGTGACGAGATCTTCCGCATGAACGTTGACGGCACTCGCAATGTACTTGATCTGTTGAAGCAGATGCCAGCCCGTCGAATCCACCACGTCAGCACCGCCTACATTGCAGGTAACCGTCCCGATGTGGCACTCGAAACGCAGATCGATGTTGGACAGAGTTTCAAGAATCCATACGAAGAATCGAAGTGTCAGGCGGAGATGCTGATTGCTGGAGAGCAGATGAAAGGAGCAATCGTGGCGTCCGTTTATCGCCCCAGCATTGTCATTGGGGATTCACGATCGGGACGAGTCACGCACTTCCACGGTGTTTACGCTTTCATTCGCGCCCTGTGGGCTTCCCTGGAGCGCCTGCGGCGCAGAGCGCCCGAGAACGGCTTGATTCACTTACCGCTGAGAGTGCTCGGATCGGAAGCGCAGACGTTGAATTTCGTGCCGATCGATTATGTGGTGAACGGCATGCTGGAAATTTCCAGGAAAGCGGACAGTGCCGGAGGCACATACCACCTGGCGAATCCCGTTCCTACTGAGAACCGTGTCTGGCTACCGAACATCTGCCGGGTCCTGCGCGTTGAGGGCATCCGCCTCGTTGGGGAGAAGTCTTTCCTGAAGGCGCCCATGACGAAACTCGAGGCCCTGTTTCAAAAGCAGATGGAGTTTTATTACCAGTATCTGCAGGGCGAGCCTCGCTTCGATTGCCGGCGCGCATTAGATGTGTTGAAAAACACGGGTATCGAATGTCCGGTTATGACAGGCGAGTTCATTGACAAAATGGCAGGCTGGTACGTGGACTTTCTCAATGCAAGGGCGGGGTAGGGTATAGCGATGCGTCGGATGGTGCCGAGAGTGGAAGGGCGGTGCACCTTCCGATCACCTCGAATTGACGTGATATCATTTGCAGGACATGCGGAAAATTGCTGTCGTTGACGACAATTCGGACAACCGGCTGATTATCCGGACGATTCTCGAAGACCAGTACGATATCGTGGAGTATTCGAGCGGAATGGAAGCAATAGACGGATTCCGTAAGAACAAGCCCGACGTTGTGATCCTCGACATTTCGCTACCAGAAATGGATGGAACCGAGATTCTCCGCCGCATTCGCGATGACTCCACTCTGCATGACCTGCCTGTAATAGCGCTCACCGCTCACGCTATGGTTGGCGATCGGGAAAAATATCTTTCCGCCGGATTTAACGACTACGTAGCCAAGCCTATATTGGATATGAACGTTCTGTTTTCCACCATCCAACGCTGGGTTTCCTGACCGGATTGGCGCTCGATTTGCTGAGCTTCCCATATGGGCGGGAATTCGATAAGAGTTCTTCTTATTGAAGATGAGGAAACCGACTACCTTTTGACCAGGCGGATGTTGTCGAGCGTCGAAAGCCAGTCGTTTGATCTCGAATGGGCAAACTCATGGCAAGCCGGGGTTGACGCCATCCGTCGTTGCGGGCATGACGTCTGCCTGCTCGATTTCAGAATCGGCGGAGGCGATGGCCTTGAGTTGTTGAAGGAATCACGAGACATCGGTTGCAAGGCTCCCGTGATTCTTCTTACCGGGATTGGCGATTACCGCCTCGATATCGAGGCGATGGAACTCGGAGCCTCGGACTTTCTAGTTAAGGATAAAATCACGCCGGAACTACTGGAGCGCGCGATCCGTTACTCGCTGGCGCAATCGCGGTCACTCGAGCAGTTGCAAGGCCAGCGGGACGAACTTCGCGCTTCCGAATTGCGGTTTCGAGCTGTAGTTCAGTCTGCCGCCGATGCGATCATTCTTGCGGATGAGAACGGCAGAATCGCCGGCTGGAACGCCGGCGCGGAAGCAATCTTTCATTACTCCGAGGAGGAAGTTCTCGGCGCGTCGATAGAAATCCTCATGCCGGAGACGTATGTAGACGCGCATCGAGCAGGTCTGCAGCGGTTCCGCACCACCGGGCGTGCGCAGATTATCGGTAAGACCAGCGAGTTCGAAGGTTTGCGCAAAGACGGAAGCGTCTTCCCGCTGGAGTTGTCGCTGGCATCCTGGAGAAACGGCAACGGCATCATGTTTACCGCGATCATCCGTGACATCACTGATCGCAAGCGAAACGAAGAATTGCGGCTCGCCAAAGAGGCTGCGGAAGAGGCCAATCGAACGAAGAACGCCTTCGTTGCGCGGATGAGCCATGAACTGCGGACGCCACTTCATGCCATTATCGGTTTCACGAATCTGATGCTGCAGAATAAGAGCGGCAATCTGAACGAACAGACCCAGGATTTCCTCGGACGCATTCTCTTGAATGCCAAGGATCAATTGCACCTCATCAACGGCCTTCTCGATCTTTCCAAGGTTGAAGCGGGACGGATGGAGATACAACTCGAAGAAGCGTCGGCGGGTGCGATTGTTCACGATGTCATCAAACAGCTTAATGCCGAACGGCGTAAGCCGGACGTCGAACTGGTGATCGCGGTCCCGGAAGAAAGCGCCACGATTCAGACAGATCCTGCAAAGCTGAAACAGGTCCTCATGAACCTGCTTGATAACGCTTTGAAATTTACCTCGAGCGGAAAGGTTACTGTAGAGCTGGAAGTCAGTTCCGATGGCCGCCCTCTTCGCATCGCGGTTACAGATACCGGAGTCGGTATACCTCCACAGCAAATAAACGAAATATTCGAACCGTTCCGCCAGGTGAATGACTCCCCACGACGTGTCGAAGGCAGCGGGTTGGGTCTTTCGATCTGCCGTTCACTCTGCGATCTCATGGGATATCGGTTAGAGGTCTACAGCAGGCCAGGAAGTGGCTCCACTTTCACCATTGTTCTTGCCCAGGACTCCGTCCACCTTCAATTGACCGCGTAACTTACTTCCCCCGACTGATGTAACCTTCGATGCCCACTGTGGTTCCCTGAGTCTCCGATCGCGGGCTACCAGCCGATATAGTGGAACCGCAAGTTTCCTTGTAGGACATCTGATGACAATCGAAATGATGGCTTAGAACCATATACTTACCGGCGTTTCTTCGTCCGGAATCCCTTGAATGCCTCAAGTTGGAACGCTCATTGCACTTGCATGTCGCGACCCCGTGGCCCGTGTAGTTTGGAGACAATGCACGAACCGGGAACTACCGAGAAAGTGGAGGGTAGGCAAGGAAATGAGTAAACGATCCATTCTAGTTGTTGACGACGATCAAAGCGTACGCAGTTACCTGTCCGATTTCCTCAGTTCATGTGGATACACGGTCGAGTGTGCTGAATCTGGAGATCAGGCAGTCGCGCGCCTTGGAGCCGGTTACGTGCCTTCTTTGGTGGTCTTGGACATCGTTATGCCGGGTATCAACGGAATTGAGGTCTTGGAAAACGTCAAGAAAATCAATTCGACGATCCCCGTCATCATCCTATCCGGAGGCGGTCAGACCAAGACGGTTGTTGAGGCAATGAAAATCGGCGCCTCGGATTTTCTGGTGAAACCTTTTGAGGAGCAGGAACTCGAACTCGCCATCGAGAATGTTGTCGAAAAACAGAAGTTGAAAGAAGAGGTTAAACATCTCAAGAAGCAGCTCGACTCTTATGTCGATGCGGGTGACATTCTGTCGACTAATCCGAAGGTTCTTCGAATTAAGGAAATAGCTAAGCAGGTTGCAGATACCGATGTCCCGGTGCTGATTACCGGCGAATCTGGCGTCGGTAAAGAAGTCCTCGCCCGATTTATCCATAATCACTCGTCACGCCACGACAAACCCTTTGTAAAAGTGAACTGTGCTGCCCTTCCCAATGAACTGCTCGAGTCCGAACTGTTTGGTTATGAGCGTGGAGCTTTCACCGGCGCGATGAACGACAAGCCCGGGAAGTTTGAATTAGCGGACAAAGGCACTATCCTTCTGGATGAGATCGGCGAAATGACGCCGCACCTCCAGGCAAAATTGCTGCACGTTCTGCAGGATTCCGAATACTCACGGCTGGGTGGAAAACGGACGGTCCACGTGGATGCGCGCGTTCTCGCCTCCACCAACGTCCATCTCGAAGAGCATGTAGCGAACGGAAAATTCCGTGAGGATCTTTACTTCAGGCTCAATGTGATTCGCGTGGATATTCCGCCACTTCGCGAAAGACGTGAGGATATCCCAGTTCTCTGCAATTATTTTCTCTGCAGATATCGCGACCGCTATAAAAGTACCGTCGAAGAGATTTCTCCCTCTTTGCTGGATTCCTTTCTCCGATACGATTGGCCAGGAAACGTGCGCCAGCTCGAGAACTCAATAAAACGCTACCTCATTCTGCCGGACATGAATATGAATCTGTCTGAACTGAAGGAGCAGTCGCAATCAACGTCGGCACCCGCGCCCATCAAGCCAAAAGAAGACAGTATGTCGCTCAAAGATGTGGGAACGCGTGCGGCCGAAACCGCAGAGAAAGAGCTCGTGCTGCGCGTACTGGAAGAGACGAGCTGGAATCGCAAGCAGGCGGCGCGGCGTCTCAACATCTGTTACAAAGCGCTGCTGAACAAGCTGAAGCGCTGGCAGATCGACAATCGTCACAGCATGCCAAGCTCGCTCAATAAACCTCCGGCCGCAAGCCGGGAATTCGAGCCAATGCCGTTCTGATCGGCACTACAAACCCAGCAGGATACAAAAGAAGGACCGCAGTCAAAGGAGTTCCGAGGCGGTCCTTCTTTTTGTGTCTCGTTGGCTTTCTGCCGCGATAAGTTTTCAGAGTATCGACATTCCGAAGTAGAACCTCCATTCACATCTCCACCGTAATAACTTACTGAAACAGTTTGGTTTAAACCGTGGCAACCCGTGTGCATCCTTTGTAACGAAATGCATATAGGAGTAGCAATGAGATCCATCCTTTTCGCAGCCGTCATCGGTTTTACCACACTTGTGCCCGCGGCCATCGCCCAGGCAACAAAACCTCATGCATACGGCGACACGGAGTTCCGGCTTGGGCCGGATGACGTGATCGAAGTGTCGGTATACCAGGACAAAGAACTCGACAGGACCGTTCCAGTCCGTCCGGACGGAAAGATCTCGTTACCGCTGATCGGTGAAATGACGGCCAGCGGCAAGACTGCTACAGACCTGCAAAAGGAAATTGCGCTGAGGCTGAAGCAATTCGTTGCCGACCCCACCGTTACGGTCGTAGTGAAGGAAGTCAACAGTCCGAAAGTGTCCGTCATCGGTGAAGTCAAGAATCCCAATATGTACAAAATCAAGGATCGCGCGACGTTGCTTGACGCGATCGCGCTCGCCGGCGGTCTCACGGAATACTCAAAGAAGAAAGTCGTGGTTTTCCGCGTAGGGCCCAACGGAGACAGTCAACGCATCGAGTTGAGCATTACCGATCAAATCAAGGGCAAGCGGGCGGATCCGTTTTATGTCCTTCCATACGACAAAATCTACATTTTTTAGCCATCGTCGGAGTTGTCAGGGAGAGTATGAAAAACCTTTTGCTCGCAGTTTGTCTGTTGTTTCCAGCGGCGCTTTTCGCCCAACAGGCTATGACTGGCCCGAACGGATTCTCATTCATCGCACCGATGGAGATTTCGGGCACGTCCGACCACAATTTTCTGGTTGACCGGACCGACCCGAATGAACGGCTGCTCGTTCTGTCACTGCCGCCGAGCGTTCAAACGGCTGCCCCGGACATCAAACCACAAACACTCGATGACCGCATCCTCACATTGTTGCTTCCAAAAATCGGCTATCAGAACGACTCGAAGCGGCACCAGTTGTTTGCGACGTGGGTACCTCAATTTGAAATCTTCCAGCACAACACGGATCAGAACGGCATGAGCCAGCAGGCAGCCGCAACGTTCACATATTTTGTTGCGAGAAACATCGAGGTGTCGGTCGGAGACAGTTACAGGTCATCGAACGATCCTGCCATCCTGTTGTCCAACGTGTCGCTCTTGTTGCCACGCAGCCCATATCATGAAAACGACATTCGCGGCGATGTCGAGTTCCAGCCAAACGCGTTGACCGCGTTGGCTGTCCGGTACGATAACAGCCGCGCTAACTTCGGCCAGACCGACCCTTTTCAGTCGCGGATTCTGGACTCTGCGACCACCGGCTATTCGTTCTCTGCGACGCGAATGCTCACGCGGACTCAGCGCCTGAAGGGAACCTATTCGGTATTCAAGATCCGGCCGATCAACCCGCACGCAAAATTTGAAGACCAGGTCGATGCCCAATACTCATTTGAGAAGCCGATCCACAGCGGAAACCTCCAATACCGCGTCGCCCTCAATCCGAGCACGGCTTTAACGGCGTCCGGCGGCATCATTGCTCTGGATAACGGCCCTAACTACACGTTTACTCTCAACCTCGACAAACGGTTGGGAACCTATTTCTGGATGGGCGCCAGTTATTCCCGTTCGCTGCAGTTTCAAGCTGGTTCATCGACCTCTTTCGCCGAGGGTCTGGGCAGCAACGGTTTCTATGACTATGTAGTTGTCCACCTTCAAGGGCAACCAACTCTAAAGACGGCCATCAAGATCGACACGACATTGGCGCGCGATGCCGGCGGCCATTTCGCCACATCCAATAAGGCCTTTATGGGTCGTTTCCGATTCGACTATCGCCTCACCGACCGCGAAGTCATGTTTACGAGTTTCGAAACGTTTCAACAACCGCTCAATGCATATGTAAATGCGCCGCTGGACCGCAATCGATTCACTGTTGGAATCCAGGTCTCGCTCTCCAGCGAGACCGACCGCCGGATGAATCATTCAAACGAGGACGCTCAATACGTCGCTCTGACCGACCATCAACGGCGCC
This sequence comes from uncultured Acidobacteriota bacterium, assembly GCA_963738025.1. GTDB lineage: Bacteria > Acidobacteriota > Terriglobia > 20CM-2-55-15 > 20CM-2-55-15 > 20CM-2-55-15. The sequence continues at coordinate 481,773 of CAVTWA010000051.1, forward strand.
GGCCGACAGCGCAGTAGGAGGAATAATGGCAAATACTGCAGGGAATTCGCTTTCGATATTTTCATTACTCGACGCACTTCGGCGGCGAAAGTTTATTGTCATCATTCCGGCGATCCTGCTCACGGTAGGATTCTCCGTGTTTGCGCACTTTCAGCAGGATCGTTATCGCGCCACCGCGACTATCGCTGCGGAGCAGACGACGCCGCCAGAGTACCTGAGGCACGTTGCGCCCCCACCGCTGGATATCCGTGATCACCTGTGGACTGTTCGTGAAGTTCTCTTCAGCGATGCTGTACTTGCCGAAGCCGCCAAAGCGACAAAAAGATATCGGAATCACGAGGGACCGTTTACCCCCGCGCAACTCGAACAATTCCGGCTGGAGCTCTCGTCCCAGGCGGACTTTATAAAGCTGGATAGCGAACACACCTTCTTCCTGACGTACGACTCCCGGGATCCGCATGAGGCGATGGAGGTGACGAATACCCTTGCGGAAGCATTCGTTAAAAACGCATCTGCTAAAAATGAACACAAAACCGTAGAGGCTGCCAAGGTCATCGATGACCAGCTTGATGCGTTGAATAAGCGCATTGAAGACCAGAGCAAGCAGATTCACGAATACAAAACCAAACAAGTCCGAGCCTTGCCCGATCACATCGATGACAACTATCGCGGCATTGAATCTACGAAGGAACAGATTCAGGACCGCGAGACGAAAATTACGGAAGAACAGGCGAAAAAGGCTTCCGTCGCGCAATTGATCGCGGATTTGGAAGCCAAGGGCGTTAAAGATCAGCCCATGGTCCACGAAAAGACTCCGGATGAGACCAAGCTCGACGAGTTACGCGCCCATCTTTCTGATCTGCAGACTCGCTTTACTCCGCAACATCCAGAGGTTCTGGCCACGAAACGTCAGATTGGAGACCTGGAACACGCCATTGAGTCTCAACCTAAAAAGGGGCGTAACGAACCCAGTCCCACCTACGTTCGCTATTCCGAGTTGAAATCGGAGCTCGATGCCAGCGGCCAGCGTATAGCCGGTTATCAGAACGACATCGCAAGCCTGCGAGCGCAATTAGAGACGTATAACCATCAGCTGGATGCGACTCCTCAACACGAAAGAGTCATTGAAGACATGAATCGTGAACTGAAGGTTGGGGAAAGTCAGTTTCATGCCCTGCTCGATAAGAAGCTCGATAACAGCCTCGCACAGGGATTTGAAAAGTCGGACACCGGCATCGCGTTCGCTGTGTCCGAGCCCGCAAGCCTGCCTCCAGCGCCCTATAGCCCGCAGCGGGCGCGCCTTATCCTGATGGGGCTTGCGGGAGGCCTGGGCCTGGGACTCGTTCTGGCGTTCGTTCTGGAACAGAACGATACGACCTTCGCAACAGTCGACGATTTTCAAGCTTTTACGACCTTGCCCGTCGCGGGTATCGTGCCGAACATCGCATTCGGCAAGAAGAAAGAGAAGCTGGCGAATCCGGTTGTCACTATTGCTGATCCGGACTCGGTAGCAGCTGAGCAATACCGGATTCTAGCGATGAAGGTGCAACAGCAGTGCGATGCGGCGCACTCCAGAATCGTCATGATCACGAGCGCTGCCGGCAGCGAAGGCAAGTCGCTTACAGCGCTCAATCTGGCGGCCGCGCTTTCGGCGGCCACCGACGATCGCGTGCTCCTCATCGACGCGGATATGCGCAAGCCTCGCGTTGGTGAATACCTGAGACTCACCGTCCCCCATGATAAAGGTTTTTACAACCTGCTCGTGCAGGGGGACGGACTTCGCGACAACTACATCCAGAAGATAAATAAGCTGTTCGTTATTCCGGGTGGAGTGGCGCAAGCGAACCCGGTGGCGGCTCTATCGTCGCCGAGAGCTCGGACACTCTTCGAAGCCCTGAAGCAGGACTTTGCATATGTGGTTGTGGACGCGCCGCCGGTTTTGCCGATTGCGGATACGCACATTTTATCGGGTCTTGTCGATAAGGTGCTGTTTGTTGTCAGAGCCCGGCAAACCCCTCGTGAACTCTTTCAGCATGCACTCGAGGGCTTCGACGCGAACAACCTTCTAGGCGCCGTGCTCAATGACGTCGATTACCAGCGCAGCCGCTACGCGTACGCATACGAGTACTACAAGAAGACGGCATGATTAAAGTTTGGCTTTACGCAATTGCGTCCTTCTTTTCCCTGGCAGTGCTTCTCGCGGCACGGCACTTCAGCGGAGGCATGCATTTGCAGTTCATGGGCGAGAGCCTGGGTCTGGTGATCGTGCTCTTGTCTTGTCAGATTTGCTTTCATTTGAATGGAGTCGACGAATTGCTCGTCGACTCCAAACCACAGGTCTTCATTCAAAAAATACTGAAGTCGGCGGGCGCCGGCCTGGTCATCGCCGCTCTTCTTTTTTATATCTTTCCCAGGTTGTCGCCAGGCTACGCTGCGGCGGCAGCATCGGTCTGTTTTCTTATGTTTGGTTTGGTTGTACTGCGTCCCATTGTGCGTTCCTTGACGAAAAATGACGAGGCGGAAGGCACGGTGATTGTCGGTTCGGAGACGATGGCGCGAAAACTCTACAGCGAAATCGTCGATGAAGACGCCGGGACCCTCCGGGTCGTCAAATATACCGATTTGCGTCCGCTTTCTGAACGTGAGGCGATATCCCGCATCGTTGTTGCAGATCCGGAAATTCAGGAAGAGAGTGACGCTACTGTTCTCATTGACCTGAAGCTTCGCGGCGTCCGCGTGGAGAGTGCGGTTGATTCATTCGAGCGCGCAAGCCGCAAGATCTGGATCGAAGGACTGTCTGCGGAACGACTGATATTTGCGAGCGGGTTCTGTCCACCTGCCATCTATCTTTTTGTAAAACGCATTCTCGATCTCGGTCTGGCATTGGCGCTTCTGACCATAACCGCACCACTCATGGCCCTTATCGCAACAGTTATTAAATTGGAGACGCCCGGCGCGGCCATCTTCAGCCAGGAACGAGTGGGTTTTCTGGGCAGGCGGTTTACTGTCTACAAATTTCGTTCGATGCGGCAGGATGCCGAGCGAAAGACCGGACCGATCTGGGCTAAAGAGGCAGATGATCGAATTACCCGCGTCGGCGCGTTCATTCGCAAATGCCGGCTGGACGAATTGCCGCAGATGTGGAATGTGCTGCGCGGCGAAATGAGCTTCATTGGTCCACGGCCGGAACGTCCGTACTTCGTGGACATGCTTAAAGGCAAGATCCGTTATTACGAACTGCGCCATTACGTAAAACCCGGCATCACCGGATGGGCGCAGGTCATGTATCCATATGGCGCTTCGGTCGAAGATTCTTATCATAAGCTCGAGTACGACCTCTATTACGCAAAACACATTTCGCTGAGTCTGGATCTTCTGATACTGCTCAAGACCATTGGTGTGGTGGTGAAAGGTGAGGGCCGATGAGGATTGTCGGCATTGGCGGCGGCACAGGTCTGCCGGTGTTACTCGCCGGCCTTCGCGACCTGGACGAGGGAGCGGGGCCCATCGACATTATTGCCATTGTTGCGGTGTCTGACAACGGCGGTTCAACCGGAGTGCTTCGGGAAGCCTTCAGTATGCCGGCGATGGGTGATATTCGAAAGTGCATGATCGCTCTTGCACCAGAGGAGTCTGTGTTGACATCTGTCTGCGAGCATCGCTTCGACAATCCCGCGTCCTTTGCGGGGCATCCTCTCGGCAACCTGATCCTTTCGGCTTTGTATCAGATGTCCGGGAGCTTTGCCGAGGCAGTCAGTCAGGCCTGCAATCTCCTGGAACTGAGGGGCCGCGTTTTACCGGCCACGGAGGCGCCGGTTACTCTGTGCGGGATCTACGAGGACGGCGGTGTTGCGTGCGGAGAATCGAACATTCCTCAGGTGGGCAGGCGAATAGACCGTGTGTGGCTGGAGATGGAAAATCCAGAGACCGGCGGCCCATCTCCCGCCCCCGGCGTCATCGAAGCTCTGGCCGAAGCGGACGCTATTGTCCTGGGGCCGGGAAGTCTTTATACGAGCATCATTCCGAATTTACTGGTCGCCGAAATAGCTTCAGCGATTCAGAAGTCTCCGGCAGTCAAGATCTGCGTAAGCAATCTCATGACGCAGTCCGGTGAAACAGACGGCTATTCGTCAGCGGATCATTTGCGGGCCTTGCTCAAGTACCTGCCGGCGATCGATGTGTGTGTACTGAACTCGGCGGCGATCGGTACAGGAGTTGCAGAACGTTATCTGAAATCAGGTTCGCAAATCGTCGCGGGTACTGCCGAAGACGAAGATGAAATTCGCAGGATTGGCGCCATCCCAGTTGCGGCGCCGTTGCTCAGAAGTGGCGAAATCAAGGCGAGACACGATCCTGAGACTCTAGCGCGGCTGGTTGTGTCCCTTGCGCGGGGCTTCGCCGGTGTGCATCAGATCCTCTGCAGCCAAGGGAATGGGAGGTAACAATGTGTGGAATTGTCGGCTATATCGGCTCAAGGGAGGTCTCCACAGTCTTAATAGACGGGCTGAAGCGTTTGGAATATCGAGGCTACGACTCTTGCGGACTGGCGATTGTGGATGAGGGTAAGCCCAGTGTAATTCGTTCCGTCGGTAGGATCGGCGCTCTTGAAGAGAAATTGACAACGTCGAATTCAACGCCAGGTTTTGTGAGATGCGGAATCGGACATACACGCTGGGCCACTCACGGCCGGCCAAGTGAGACGAATTCGCATCCTCATCGAGACTGTTCGGGCCGTTTCTACGTGGCTCATAACGGGATCATCGAGAACTACTTATACCTCAAGCATCGGTTGGCTGCGGAAGGACACAAATTTCAGACGGAGACCGACACCGAAGTTCTGCCTCATTTGATTGAAAGCTACTACGAAGGCGACCTCGAAGCGGCAGTGCGGCGGGCCTTACAGGACGTCGAGGGAGTTTACGGGATCGTGGTGGTATCCACCGAAGGCGACAGCCGGAGGATTCTGGCTGCGCGTAACGGGCCGCCGCTCGTCGTGGGAGTTGGCTCGGGTGAGAACTTCATTGCTTCGGATGTCCCGGCTCTGTTGCCCTATACACGCGATGTCCTGTTTCTCAGAGACGGGGAACTGGCCATCGTGCAGGCGGACAAGGTTCAGATCAAGAATTTCAAGGGCGAATGTGTGTGCCGCGCCCCCGAGAGAATTACCTGGACGGCGGATATGGCAGAGAAAGAGGGGTATGCCCACTTCATGCTCAAAGAGATTCACGAGCAACCTCGCGCGATTCGAGATACGTTGCGGAGCCGGCTCGGAACGGATGACGCAATCACGCTCGACAGCGAACTTGGGAACCCAGGAATTCTGACTGAAGCCGAACGAATTAGAATCGTCGCGATGGGCACGTCCCTGCATGCCGGACATGTCGGCAAGTTTCTGATCGAATCGCTTGCGCGTATCCCCGTCGAAGTAGACAACGGATCCGAGTTCCGTTACCGGGATCCTATTATTCCGCCGAAAACCCTGGTGGTCGGAATCACCCAATCCGGCGAAACGGCCGATACGCTTGCGGCGATGAAGGAAGCACGAGACAGGGGCGCGTTTTTGATGTCGATCTGTAATGTCGTCGGAAGCCAGGCAGCGCGTCAATCCGATGCGGTGATCTATACGCACGCCGGTCCGGAGATTGGTGTAGCTTCGACCAAGGCATTTACCACGCAACTAGTCGCACTATATCTGCTTGCCTTGCAACTGGCGCAATCACGCGGCGTTCTGCCAACGCACGAAATTCAGCGGCACGTGCAGCAGCTTCGTGATCTGCCCGACCAGATCAATAAGCTATTAGATCAGCAGGAAGGCATTGCCGCTCTGGCCGAAAAGTTCTGGAAATATCGCAACTTCCTGTTTCTCGGCAGGGGTATTCACTACCCGATAGCGATGGAAGGAGCCCTCAAGCTTAAAGAGGTCTCTTACATCCACGCGGAAGGATACGCGGCAGGTGAAATGAAGCACGGCCCGATAGCCCTCATTGACGGCGAGATGCCGGTCGTCGTACTGGCGCCGCAAGACGCTGTGTACCGAAAAACGATGGGCAATATCGAAGAGGTCAAGGTCCGGGACGGCATCGTGATCGCAGTCGCCACCGAGGGTGATCATGAGATCGCCGAGAAGGCAGACTACACGATCTATATTCCCGATGCCGACCCGCTCGTCAATCCGATTATTTCGACGATACCGCTTCAGCTACTCGCATATTACGTAGCAGTGTTGCGCGGCTGCGACGTCGATAAACCGCGGAATCTCGCAAAAAGTGTGACCGTTGAATAGGAGCTTCACTGGTATGAGTAGAACGATTGAAAACGATGTAACGCTTGCAACAGATGCTTATCTCGAATTGGAAGCGAAAATAACAACGAAAACGGCCCGATTTGGGGTAATAGGCTTGGGTTACGTCGGTCTGCCTCTCGGGCTGACGCTGAGCGATGCGGGGTTCAATGTGACTGGAATAGACATCGATACCAATCGCATCGACTCTATTGTCGCAGGGCGCTCTTATATAACGGATATCGGCGATCAGGAACTGCGGAAGGCGATGTCCGAAAACCGATTCCGTGCGACAACGGACCTCTCGGAAATCCGGAATCTTGACGCGGTGAGTATCTGTGTACCCACGCCACTACGAAAGACAAAAGATCCGGACATGTCGTACGTCATCGCTGCCGCCGATGCGATTGCGAAAGAACTGCGCCCAGGACAGCTCGTCATCCTGGAAAGCACCACCTATCCGGGCACGACCGAAGAACTCATTCTGCCTGCTCTTGAAGCGGCAGGCTTGAAGGTTGGAAGAGATTTCTTCCTGGCATATTCGCCTGAGCGAGTGGACCCCGGAAACGGCAGGTACGCCACCAGAGACATTCCAAAAGTAGTGGGAGGCGTGACGCCCCGATGCGCGAAGCTGGCCGCAATGCTTTATGGCGCTGCGATGAAAACGATAGTCCCGGTCTCTTCGACTCGCGTGGCCGAAATGGTCAAATTGCTCGAAAACACGTTTCGCAGCGTGAATATCGCCCTCGCCAATGAAATTGCTCTGATGTGTTCGCATATGAATATAGATGTCTGGGAAGTGATAAAAGGGGCTTCGACAAAACCGTTCGGCTTCATGCCCTTTTATCCCGGCCCCGGTCTCGGCGGTCATTGCATACCAATCGATCCGTTGTATCTGGAATGGAAGTCAAAGATCGATGGCTTCGAGTCTCGCTTCATAGGTCTGGCGGACAAGATCAACAGCGGTATGCCGCGATTTGTAGTGACGCGTGCGATGGAATTGCTCAATGAGCAGGGAAAAGCGATGCGCGGATCGCATGTCCATATTCTGGGAGTGACCTATAAGAAGGACATCAGCGACAGCCGAGAATCACCCGCTATCGAAGTGATCAAGCTGCTGACAGGTCTCGGCGCACAGGTAACTTACAGCGATCCGTATGTGCCTTCGATACAGGTTGAAGGACATCGTATGGAAGCGCTTCCGCTAACTCAGGCGATGCTGGCCTCGTGTGACGTCGCAATGATCATCACGAACCATACTTCTTTCGATTATGCGGAAATTGTCCGGAACGCTCCACTCGTTTACGACACCCGGAATGCCACTGAGGGCATGAAAGCAAAGAATCTGGTGCGGCTATAGGTCGGGGCGCGGCGAATTCTGTCGCCGCTTCGCGTCTCCGCACTCGCAGGTAGCAAAGTCACGGCCCTCGGGCCGTGGCTGCATTCTCACGCCGTTCTACGGTTACAGTGCCTATGCAAGTCATTTTCTGGTTAAGTTTTATTTTTATCTGTTATGTATATTTCGGCTATCCCGCCGTCCTCGTGATCTGGCGGCGCGTTGCGGCGCAGCCGGTAAAAAAACAGTATTGGGAACCGAACGTCAGCATTGTTATCGCGGCACACAACGAGAGACACAACATCGAGAGGAAGCTGGAGAACTGCTTTTCGCTCGATTATCCCAAACGCAGGCTCCAGATTGTCGTGTCGCTCGACGGACCAACTGACGGATCGGAATTTGTGGTGTGGAAGTATGTCAGCCGCGGTGTCGAATTAGTGCATTCCAGGCAGCATACGGGCAAGGCCGGAGCGCTGAATCGCGCCATGCGCCGGGCAACAGGCGAGATTGTGGTGTTTGCCGATGTCAGGCAAAGCTTCGATCCGAAAGCGATTCGAGAGCTTGTCGCCAACTTTGCGCAGCCGCAAGTAGGTGCTGTCAGTGGCGAGCTCCTGTTGATGGACGAATCGCAGCAGGAGGCGACGACCGATGTCGGGTTGTACTGGCGTTATGAGAAGGCTCTACGTTCTTTAGAAAGCGACGTTCACTCCATTGCAGGCGCGACCGGGGCGATATACGCCATTCGCCGTGAGCTGTATGAGGAACTGCCTGAAAACACGCTGCTCGATGACGTCCTGACACCGATGCGCATTGTGCTGAAGGGTAAGCGCACTGTGTTTGATCCGGATGCCAAGGCATATGACACAGTGGCATGCTGCCCGCTTGCGGAATACGGCCGGAAGGTGAGAACTCTGACAGGGAACTACCAGTTGGTAATGCAAGCGCCGGCCGCGATCGTTCCCTGGCGGAATCCCATTTTTGTCCAGTTCCTCTCTCATAAAGTCGGGCGGTTGCTCGTCCCATGGGCTCTGTTGGTCTTATTCGTGACGAATCTGTTCATGCTCCGGGGATTGTATACGCTGACATTCTCACTGCAGGCAGCATGGTACTTGTTCGCAGCAGCCGGCTATCTTCTTTCCAAGCGGGAAATGGTTACGCCGATTCTGGTTGCGGACGAAGGCAAGAGAGCGGCATGAAACGTGTACTGTCTTTGCCCTACACGTTTGTGCTGATGAACTGGGCCGCCGTTGCCGGTCTCTACTATTTCATTACCGGAAAGAAGGATGTTTGGTCGAAGAACAAGTCCTTGCACACACACAAGAAGTAGCACTTGGAGGTCTCCAGATTGAAGTTGTCCGCAATCTGGATGCTTTTTATGCGCTTGCTCCGGAATGGACGCGACTCGCAGAGCGGTGGGCTGTTGATCCCATGTTCCTGTCGCACACCTGGTTTCGTACGTGGTGGGAATCCTTCGGTCGGGGGAAGGAACTGCACATTGTGACGGTGCGTCACCGCCGGGAACTGGTCGCGGTCGCGCCTATGATGCGCACCCGCGCAACCATCTATGGACTGAAACTTAATACGATACAGGCGATCTACAATCCGCATACGCCTCGTTACGATGTCATTGTCGGCGAAAATCAAAATCCGCAGCTGTGTCGCGCAATATGGAAGAACCTCTTAGAACAGGATTACGCAGACGCGGTCATTCTCTCCCAGATTCCGAATAGTTCCCGAACCATCTCGATGTTTGAGGAACTGGGTAAAACGCATGGCTGGATCAGCGGTCATTGGTCAGCGGCTCCGTCCCCTTTTATATCGCTTGTAGACGGCTATGACGGATTTCTGAATAACCTGAAAAGCAGCAGCCGCTACAACCTTCGAAAACGATACGAACGCCTGAAGAAGAAAGGCATCGTCGACGTTGAAGTTGTCACACGTCCTGATCAGATTCGCGAAGCGATGAAGGACGGGTTGCGCATTGAAGCAGCCGCGTGGAAAGGCGAATTGGGAACTGCGATCATTTCCGACCCATCGGTCGCAGAATTCTATATCCAGCTTGCCCAACGCGAGGCGGAGCTGGGCCGTGTGCGGCTGACATTTCTCCGCGTCGATGGAAAACGAATAGCGTTCAACTACCTGCTGCAATGCGGAAAGAAGCTGTATGGGGTGAAGATCGGCTACGACCCCGCGTACCACATGTACTCTCCCGGCAACATGCTCCTCAACCTGATTCTGCAGCAAGCCTGCGCCGAAGGCATCGACGAATACGATTTTCTCGGTGCTGATGAGGAGTGGAAATTCGAATGGACGAACAGAATACGCGAACATCGCTGGCTCTTTCTGTTCAAAAACACCTTAAGGGCTCGCTTTCTTCATTCGTTGAAATTTTGTCTTGCGCCAGCCGCGAAGCCCTGGCTCAAAAGTTTATGTACATACCTGCCTGGCCGAGCCTGAGTCCGGCTCACTTTGTGAGACCAAGGATTTCAGAAAACAAACCATTTCCTGTTCACACCGCCGGAAGTTCGTATTTCTACGTTGCCAGAAATGCCATCTACCACCTGATGAGGTCGTTGCGTTTCGGCACGGGTGATGTAGTTCTGGCACCGGACTACCATCACGGCAATGAGATCCTTGCGATGAAAGCAGCAGGGGTGAAGATCCGATATTACCCGATTCAAAAAGATCTCGATGTGAACCTGGCCGAGCTTGCCAGGCTTTGCGACCTTGAACCGAAGCCGCGGGCGTTGTATTTGACGCATTTTATCGGCTGGCCACAGCCACTGGACGCAATCCAGCGTTTGTGTCGCGATAAGCGGTTGATGCTTATAGAGGACTGCGCCTTGTCATTCATGAGCGAGTACCGGCAAAAATCTCTTGGCACATTCGGATCGTATTCGATCTTTTGTTTGTACAAGTCACTTCCTCTGCCCAATGGCGGAGTGCTGGTAAACAACGATGGTTCATCTGCGAAACCGCATGACTTGCAGCCATGTTCCGCGCTGTCGGTTTCGGCCAGGAGTGCCGACCTGATATTTCATTGGGTGCGTACCCGCTCGGATACTTGTGGACGAACGCTGCTTGGGTTAAAGCGCGCAGCCGGTCTGGCGCTGGATTCAAGGAAAGTGCAACGGATGCCGGTCGGGGGCACCGGGTTCGATGTGGCTCGGGCGAATCTCGCTATGTCGCCTCTCTGTCACGCTCTTTTGCGGCGATTCGACTACCACCCTATTAAGCAGGCACGTCGGCGTAACTTCGAAATACTCGGGGAACGGCTCCGCGGCAGAACGACGTTCCTCGACAAAACTCTCTCCGATGGCGTATGCCCGCTGTTTTTCCCGCTCCTTGTCAAGGACAAGAACGCCGCGGCTGAGGCCTTGCTGGAACGTGGAATTGAAACAATCCAGTTCTGGAACCGTGGAGATGACGCGGCTTACCAGGAAGGTTCGCCATCCGCCTTTCTGCGGGAACACGTTCTCGAAATTCCTATTCATCAGGACGTGACTGAAGACGCTGCCTGGTATATGGCCGATGAAATTCTGAAGCTGAGGCAAAGTCTATGAATATCGAAGTGATTCAGAATGCTGAGGAGTTTGTCTGTCTCCGCGACGAATGGAATGTACTTCTGAAAGCGAGCACTTCAGACGGAGTATTTCTGACGCACCAATGGCTGTCTTGCTGGTGGCGACACCTCTCGGAAGGGCGGCGGCTTTCTATCCTTCTGGCTCGTGAGAGTGGAAAGCTCGTCGGGATCCTGCCCGTGGCGCGCCGCCGGCCACAATACGCGCGAATGATACCGGCCGTATTCGAATTTCTCGGCAGCGGTGTGATCGGGTCCGACTATCTCGATCTCATCGCAGTCCAGAACCGGGAAGAGGAAGTCGCTGCCTCGTTTGCCAATTACATTCACAGTCGCGGCATCATGCTGCAGTTCAGCCAGCTCCGGAGTGGCAACTGCGTGGTATCGCGGCTGGTGAAGGATCTGCAGCAACGCCAATGGACAGCAGCGCAGACAAAACTGAATGTTTGTCCGTACATTGATCTGAATGGCCTCACATGGGAGGGCTATCTCGCCAGGCTCGGACCCAACATCAGAAAAAACTTAAACCGATATCTGCGGCTCTTGCCCGCGAATTTCGAAATGCGAGTCGCTTGTGCGCGAACAGTCGATGAAGTAGACGGTGCGTTGGACGTCCTGATTGATCTGCATCGGAAGCGATGGGGCGCCACCGGCCTCTCCGAAGCGTTTCGAACGGCTGAGGTGATTGCGTTCCACCGGGACTTCGCGCGCCAGGCGGCCGAAGAGGGCTGGCTGCGCCTGCTTGTCATCTGGCTTGATGGACAACCGGCCGCCTCACTCTATGGACTGAGTTATGGTCCGACGTTTTATTTCTATCAGTCCGGTTTTGATCCGGTGTTCAGCAAGCACAGCGTCGGTGTCGCGACGATGGGACTTGCGATCAAGACTGCGATCGAGGAGGGCTCGCTGGAATACGACTTTCTCCACGGCGATGAGGAATACAAGTTCCACTGGGCGAGCGCGACGCGCAATCTGGACCGAATGGAAGTCTTTCCCCCACATGCGCGCGCTCGCCTTCTCAAACACGCTATCCATCTGAACCGGGCCGCCCGCCGGATGGCACGGCGGGTGCTCAGTAAAGCGTAAAAGTTTATGCTGCGATCCCTCGGCAAAACATGTTTTGCGGCTGCTCACGGCCTTACCTACTCCGTGTATTCAAGGGCGGATCGCGGGCGGGCGGCAACAGCCTCGCCGTTTATTATTTGTTATCACCGTGCGGTGGAGAATTTCAGCCGTAGTGCGCAAACCGCAATTCCTTCCATGTTGATCAGTACGGCAATGCTGGAACGCCAAATCGACTGGTTGTCGAAACGCTTCCGGATGGTAAGTCTCGACGAGATAGGTATGCAGCTCGCTGCAAATCTGCCCTTTAACCGGCCAGTTGCCGCCATTACGTTCGATGACGGGTATGCGGACGTTTATCATCATGCGATACCCTTGCTCAGGCGCAAGGGCGTCCCCGCCGCTGTGTTCGTCGTTACCGATCTGGTTGGAACGGGCCGTCCGCAGGTATTCGACAGACTTTACCTGCTCTTGAAAATCTTACAACAGCGCGGATTGTCTCTGGCGTCCACCATCGAAAGCGCCGTGCGTTCCGCAGGTATGTCGATCGACCTGAACGCGGTAAGGCAAACGAACGATGAGCCTTTTGGTTTGATGACGCTGCTGCTCAAGGATCTTCCGCGCCAGGATGTTGAAGGTGTGATCAACGCCCTCGAGCACAGCACCTCAATCGATAATGCCGTTCTCGAAGAATGCGCGCCGTTGACGTGGGAAATGATCAAGAGGATGCATCACGGCGGATTCATCATCGGATCGCATACCAAGTCACACACGTTGCTGACCAGCGAGAGTCTGGAAACTGCCAGACACGAGTTGCTGGAGTCGAAAAGAATCCTGGAATCAAAGCTGAAAAGCGAGATCCGGCATTTCGCTTATCCCGACGGCCGCTGCAATTCGCCCGTCGTTCAGGCAGTGCAGTCGACCGGATATCGCTTTGGCTATGGCATTTGCCGCTGGCGCGATCCGGACCTCCCTCTGTTGACGATAGCGCGAAAAGTATTGTGGGAGCGCGCGACCGTAAACGTATGGGGAAGCTTTTCACCTTCCATTATGGGTTGCCATTCCCGCGGCGTGTTTGATTCCGGCGCAGGCTGTGAGCACGACCATTCCCCCACGTTTTCAAAGGAGACGAATGGAACAATCAATTGAATATCCACTGGAAGGCGCCCGGCCAAACCGGTGGATTCGAGAGACGACGCAGTCCGTTGAAACGGACGGGCCGAAATTCGCATTTAAGCTGCTTATCGTTTTCTTACTTGTCCTTTATTCAAACGTATCCGTTATCTACAAGCTCGACGCGTTCCGGCCGGCTCTGGTCATCGCAGTAGCCGCTCTGGCTATGATGGTGATCGAACTGGCCCAGTTGCGCCAATCCTTCAAACTGATGTGGCCGCAAAGCGCCATGGTCTTGGCATTTTTCGCTGCGTGTATCATCTCGACGCCAATGGCGTTCTGGGTCAGCCATGCATTGGACCAAACGATCGACGTCGGCAAGATCATTCTGGTTTACCTGCTTCTCGAGAATGTAATCACATCCGAAGACCGCCTTCGGAAAGTGATGTTCACCCTCGTCATTGGTGGAATATTTCCGGCTGTTGGAACAATCAGCCATTACAAAGAGGGCATTCTTGTCGAACATTCGCGCGCCGCCTGGCGAGGCATCTTCGGAAACCCGAACGAAGTGGCATACGCTTTGATCATTCTGGTTCCGATTGCAATGGTTCTTGCGAGCAAGTCCAATCTGCCGATGCGGATCGGCATCTGGCTCATCCTCGCTGTTTATATGCTCGCCATATTCCTGACGTTTTCGCGCGGCGGGTTGCTTGCGCTCTTCGTGGTGGTTGGTTTGATGGGCTGGAAACAAAAGTCGCCCGTAATCAAGATTGCCATGGCTGCTGCTTTAATCGGAGGACTGGTCGCTATTCCAATGTTCTGGACGAGAAGCTCCGGTGGGTTCAGCAATATCAAGCAGGACGGATCGGTTCAAGAACGAATGGTCACACTCGAAGCCGGTATGCGGATGTTTTTCCGCAATCCACTTCTCGGCGTCGGTCCCGGCGATTCAAGCGTCGCTTACGCGCTTTACGCGGGGCGGGACTCGAACTGTGGCTGTCATGATCAATTGGTCGTTCACAACGCCTATATTCAGGCATTGGCAGAAACGGGCATTGCGGGATTCGTACCCTTCGTCTTGTTCCTTTTCGTGTCGCTGTATCAGGCGTGGAAGATGGAAACGGGCCCAATAGGATCGTACGCGATGGCGCTGGAGCTGGCCATGTGGGGTCTGGTTCTGTGCTGTATATCCGGCGGTTTCATCTATACGTGGTGGCCGTACATCCTTGTGGGTCTCATTGCTGCTGCAAAACGGATTAACGATTCTAAAACGGAGAGCGTCCATGCCGTCTGATGGTTCGACATTTAAACCTGCATTCAAACTCATGTCGGGACGGATTGCGGCGTTCGCGATCACGTTTTTGACACCAGTGCTGCTCGTCCGCGTCTTTTCACAGTCCGAATTCGGGACGTATAAGCAGTTCATGTTGATCACTTACACTCTGTTCCTGATCGGACAATGCGGTCTGGCGGAATGCCTGTTTTATTTCCTGCCGAAGAATCCGGAACGCAGCGCGAGCTATGCGTTGAATTCGGTCCTCATGCTGTTCTTCAGCGGAGTGATCTGTTGGCTGGGGCTTCTCGTAAGCCCCAGTCGCATTGCGCATTGGATGAGCAACGCGGCCCTTGCCCGCTATGTGCCTATCATGGGCGCATACCTCTTATTCATGCTGATGGGAACGGTTCTGGAAATCTCGATGATATCCAGGAAGCGCTACAACCTGGCTGCGCTCACATATGTCGGGTCCGACTTGCTCCGTGCTGGATTTCTCGTGATACCTGCCTTGATCACGCGTAGCCTCATGTGGGCCCTGATCGGCAGCGTGGTATTCTTCTTTCTCAGGGTGTGCGCGATTTTCGGTTACTTCAAGTCGGAATTCAGCGGACGCCTGAATCTGGACAAAACATTATTGAAGGAACAGTGGGCGTATGCGCTGCCGTTTTCGCTCTCTATTGTTGTCCAGGTGATTCAACAGAACTACCATCAATACGCGGTAGCGTTTCATTTCAGTCCGGCGATGTTTGCGATTTACTCGGTCGGTTGTCTTCAGATCCCTCTCGTCGACTTCATGGCGACACCCGCGTCGAACGTCATGATGGTGCGTATGACGGAAGAACAGCGGGATGGCAACCGGGCGAGTCTTCTGCCGATCTGGCACGATACGACTCGAAAGCTCGCGTTGTTGTTTTTTCCATTCGTCGGCTTGCTGGTTGTCAACGCGTACGGTCTGATTACGGTGTTATTCACCCGAGCTTACGCTGCAAGCGTGCCGCTATTCATGGTGTGGTGCCTCTCGATACTTCTTTCGGCGTTTCAGACGGACGGCGTGCTGCGCGTCTTTGCGCAAATGAAGTACATGGTCGGCATCAACCTGGTGCGTCTCAGCCTGGTGCTCCTGCTGATGAGCTGGTTTCTTGCAAGATTCAGTCTCATGGGCGCCGTTCTGATTACGCTGGTGGGAATGGTGATCGCAAAGATTCTTGCGATTGTCCGAATCCGGACGCTACTCGGAACGACGGGTATCGGTGTTCTGCCGTGGAAAAACCTGGCCGGCATTCTGGTCGCTGCGGGTGTGGCTGCGGTCCCGGGCATTCTAGTGAACGCGAACCTGACCGTTCCTACCCTGCTGCTCCTTCCGATCTCCGGCTTTGTCTATGTTGTAGGCTATGCCGCAATCGTTCTATTGATGGGCCTGCTGAGCGGAGAAGAGCGGTCCGCCATCAAGCGCACTCTCGCCATATGGAATCGATTGCCTGCTGGTTCCGGCCAATTGTTGTCCGCCCGAAAAGCGGCGGAACCCTGAACGGTTTGTCTCTTAGCCGATCGTAACGAGCCGGGATAGCGGCGAAAGGATCTTTCGCGGCTATCCCGGCTTGTTTAACTTGTGTCGACAACGACCTCACGATCCCCGTGTAGCCGATGTAGTCGCGGGCTTCAGCCCGCGTTCAGGATTCCGCGGTATGGCTTGAGGGAGAACGCGGGCTGAATCCCGCGACTACATATTGGTAGCGATCGGCAATTAGTTGCTTGTCGAAGGCGCGGTGTCCAAGACAGAATCGACGCCGCAAAGTGGCGCCTGCAAAGGTTTTGATGTAGTGCGATGTAAACCTGGTTAGGCTGTCAAGCGGTTGGACCAGTAGTCCCCGCCTAAGTTAGGCGGCGGGGTGCCTTCGCGAAGCGAAGGCGGGGCGGTCTGTTCAAAGGCCGCGCGCAGCGCGTACCTTATTGATGTCGCGAAGCGCTCATTATGGATCGGGCTTCGCGGAAATTCATAAGGAAGCCTCTGCGCGGGACCGATTTATCTTGGACAGCTCTGGTCTATGACCGCGCGTATCCCTTTGATTTGAGACAAAAGGCGCGGTCATAGACCGCGCCTACAGTGGGTATCCCATGCATTTGGGCGACACGAGCTCCGCCCTTAGTGGTGGACCCTGCGGCTGATTTCACGTCCGAGCCATTCTCTTGCGGAGAGCAGCCTGGCCGGGTTCTGATCGTATTCGTAGGTACTTTGCAGAAGGCCTTTAATTCCGTCGCTGACTTCCTGGTATCCCGCCAGCTTCGTCAGCATAGCGAGATATTCATAGTCTTCCAACCCTTCGCGAATGAGTTTCAGACGGATGCTCTCGACAGGAATCTGTTTCGTGCCGCCGATGACCTGGGGGCGGCCGGGATAGAAAAGCGTGCCGTCACCGTTGCCGCTATAGAGATTTACATCTTTCCAGACATCGGGCTTGCGGACGAAAGCTTCGTCCATGCTGTAATACAGTTCTCCCTGCATACCGTACTTCCAAGAGAGCCACTCCATGATCCGGTTTCGGACGGGCGCGTCATCGATCATATAGCTGGGCCAGCCTTTGAAGTACTCTCCGCCGATGACGCTGCAGCCGTGACTGCCACAGGCCTGATACCACCATAGTTGCTTGCCTTTGGCCAGTTCGGGCTGGTAGGCGGTCCTTTCGACCATGGGATTGCAGAAATCGTACTGATGCGCCTTCCGCTCGAAGCAGTTGATTGGCGGCGTCCAGACGTCGATAAAGTCGGACCAATCCGGATGCAAAGGCGCCGTGACGAGATTTCGCAACTCTGGATCCGCCTGGTGCACCGTTCGGCCGAGTTCAGCCATTGCAGGAAACGAATTGGCTTTGGGCTCATCCCAAAGGTAATTGAAGAGGCGGTCGAACCAGCCTTTCTCACGAAAGTGCTGAGCGACCTGCCGCCAGAATTGAACTTGTTGTTCTGCTGTTTTGATCAGCGGCGGTGTATGAACCGCGACGGAAGTAGCCTTGGCTCCGCTGAGCGGCTCGTCTGGTGAGAAAACGCGTCCCGCCAAGAAGGGTTCCATGAGGCTGTCATATTCGCTCCATTGCAGCCGAACATTGCCGTCGCCGATTTTGATTATGGGCAGGACGCTGGCGCTGCCGTCCAGGGTGATACGGTGCCAGAGGGCCGACTTGGCATAGATGTAGGTGATCTCGTCCACATCCTTGTCCTCTTTGTACCGTCCATAATGAGTCCGCTCGGCGGCATTACCGCTGAAACCGAAAATAGTCGGCAGGGTTGAGGTGCTCGGCAGCTCGAAATCCCAGACTTCGAGCTCAAGGGGAACGGTGATCCGCGTTTTCTCGCCGACCGTTACGCGGACCTCGCCGTGGTACATACCTGCCGGTGTCGCCGGCGGCACAAAAACATCAATCCAGATAGGCTGCGTGCGGCCATCGACCAGCTTGAATGGAAAGGCGTTGCGTTTTTCATTAGCGTAGCGGTCAACGCGGGGAATGAGCGGGTCTGGCCACTCGCCGGTGCCTCCGGCGATGGATGATGGGTGGGTCAGGTTTAGAAATCCCTCAAAGTAAACCGTGACGTATTTGTCGGCCCGAATGGCGGCTGCTTTTCCCCGCAAATCGGATACTTCAATGTCGACAGCATCGAGATCCTGGCCGACCGATCGGAGAACAAGTTGAAAGGGTTCAAACTCGTTCCGCGCGGCATGAATATTCGCACTATGAGCGGGGGTGGTCGGCTCCGGGTCGGAAGGGTGCACCTTTTCGAGGCTATGTGTCGTCCACCAGGTCAAACCAGGTGCCGTCGCGGGCTTCGGCCTCAGGAAGCTAAGTAACAGAGGTACGGCAGCAATGACCAGGAAATACCATCGGCTCATAAGCGTAACGACCTCGATCCAGAGAATTGAGCAATGTGCGTGCCATTAGAATGTTTGCGACAAAAAAGGCCGGGCATTCATAGACCGCCCGGCCTTTCTTGTCGCAAAGCTCCGCTAGAGCGAATCCCCGATGGCGGGTCCTGGGGAAACTGCTGAGACGGATGCCGGCTTGGTCGGCGTCGAGAATACAATCCGTTCCAACTTCTGCCTCATTTTAAGAGTCGGCTGCTCAAGCAGGAAATATGAAGCCAACGCTGCGACCGCGACCAGGGCGACGTTTACTGGAAATTCGGACATGGTCGATGTGGAATACCTGTTGAAAAAGATTTGCTGCCACAGGTACAGCGAATAGCTGACCACTCCTATCGAAACTAGGGCTTTCGAGTTCAGTAATTTTCCCACATACCCAGTGTGGTAGGTAATGCACCAGTCCAGACACAAGGCGATACCGATATTCATGACGGTGTGGCTGACCAGGTAGTAAATCGTCGGATGCCCGTAAAACATATGGAAAAAAAGCACGCCGGCCGGTGCAACCAGAAAAACCGGCGATTCGAGGAATCGCCTGTATAGAGGTTGGGTGCGCAGCCATTCGTGAGCCCCTGCAAGCAGGCATCCAGTACCTATTGCGTCCGCCACCGTCTCAAAGCGGAAGCCGATGCCGTCCAGCTTGTAGAAGTGCCAATAGACTTCGCGAATGATTGGGCAGACCAGAAGCATCGATGCCGCTGCGTACAGGCCCTTTCTTCGTCCAAGGAGAACGAGTGCCGCCGGCCAAAGCAAATAGAACTGCTCTTCGACACCGAGCGACCACGTATGGGCGACACTCCAGGAGCGCCCTGGATAATAGTTAGACGTATAGGTGAGGGCATGCAGCACGTCGCGCGGCGTCAGCGTGATCCAACCCATCGCGTAAAACAGAATCAGCCCGGCGATCAGGGCGTAGCAGGCAGGGAAGATCCTGAAGGTTCGGCGAAAGTAGAACTTGCCGAGATGGATCTTATTCGTCTTATCCAACTCGTGAAGCAGGAGGTTTGTGATCAGATAGCCTGAGATCACAAAGAAAAACTTCACGCCCAGATTTCCGAACTCGTAAAGAAAACTGGCTTTGGGCGGGTGTAGAAACCCTTTTGTGCCGAGCAGATGGCTGAAAAGAACCATCAGGACAGCGATACAGCGCAGACCATCCAGAGAAGGGATGCGATGCGTTTCTTGCTTCATGGGCCCAGCTATGCAACTTGTTTTCCAGCATCTTCCGATTTGTTCCCAACGCGTTACGACGATATGTAGACGATATGTAATGGAAGCGTAAGTCCCCCCGGTTCGAGCTCCTTTCCGTAGAATGGTGTACCGTTCTTCCCAAATTCCCTGTTTTGAAACCAATGGAAGGGGATGAGGGACGAAACCACAAGATGCGCAAGACGCACAAGGAATTCTGCCTTTGTGTAACAAGGCTGTAAGTTTTAGTTTTTTTACCAGTTTTTTGGAAGAAAGCGACGAACCGCGGGGGTTGTCCTTGATTCTGGGTGGGACGTTGAATGGGGTAAGTCCCCGCCTAATCTTAGGCGGGGACTTCGCTCCTCACATCTCATGACGAACTTCGGCTGCGTGCGTGGTCTCAGGTTACTACCGCTTTTTGGTTGCTTTCCCTTGTTGTCAGTCGCAGGCTTCAGCCCGCTACATAAATTTCGCAGAAATGCCGCTTCGTGACGGAGCCGCCAGGCTTCATGACGAAGAGGCCATTCCGCTTCGTGATCGAGACATCAGATCAATGGAAGACGGTGGTTTCCCCGAAATAACGATCGTCAAGTCGGGGAAACCATGCGAATCCAGAAAAAATGCGGCTTACTGAAAGTCAAAGGCGTCGACCCAGATCCATGAGGACTGAGCCGACGCATCTTTGTTCCCGGTAACCTCGATCGTGATGGTGTGGGAACCGGAGCTCAGACCTGTAATGGTGTAGTTCACCGCCTGGGCCTGAGCGGAGGCGGAGTATGTATCGACTTGTGTCTTGAGAATCCCGTCGACGTAGATATTCGCAATGCCGGACCAGGAGTCCCGATAGCCAATCCACTTCACCGAGGTTCCGCTGAACGTGAACGTCGCACGAGCACCCGTATTGATTGCCAACGCGGCGTTGCCGCCACTGTTGAAAGTACCGCCGTTTGAATACCAGGTGCCGGTATAGGTCACGGTCGAGCTATTTTGCTGCACGCGTGTAAAACTGCCTGTGCCTGTTCCCCCTGGTCCGCCGCCACCATTTCCGGCGCTGGCTGCGGAATCAAAGGCATCAACCCAGATCCAGGACGAGTGAGCGGCTGCGTTCTTCGTCCCGGAGACCTCGACAGCCAGTGTATGCTTTCCGGAACTGAGCCCGTTGATCGTATACAGAACAACCTGAGCTTGAGCGCTGGCGGAATATGTGTCCACCTGGGTCTTCAACACGCCGTCGACGTACACATTCGCGATTCCCGACCACGCGTCCTTGTACCCGATCCACCTTGCATCCGTGCCGCTGAAGGTGAAGGTCGCGCGAGATCCTTTATCCACGGCTAATGCGGCGCTGCCGCCGCTATTGAAAGAGCCTGTGTTGCTGTACCAGGTTCCGGTGTATGTGACAACCGAACTGTTCTGTTCTACCCTTGTGAACGTGGGGCTTCCGCCACTCGCCTGATCGTCTGCGAGTTTGGCGACAAATCCATCGACACCGTTCCATACCGCATTGACACAACACGGACCGTCGGTCGAATTCGCGGTTACAGGAAAGTCTCGCGTATTGGTGAGACCCGCAACATATACATTCCCATTCAGGTATGCTAACGCGCTCCCGGAACTGAACCCGTCGTGCGAGACGGACGGTCCTTCGTTCGTATTCCCGCCGGTCGATCCACCCAATAACGTCGAATATACGAGAGTTTTGCCGTCGACCGAAAATTCGGCTATATACGCGTCGGTGATTCCCCGGAAAGTTTGCAAAGAGCGGACTTGTGGGAAGTCGGGGGACGCCGTTACGCCCGTTACATATGCATTTCCATTGGGATTAACGACAATTCCGCCACAGGTGGGTTTCTCTTCACACCATTCGCCGCCTGTGGTCTCATCATTAGCTCCGCCGAGATAGGTTGAGTATGAAAATGCGGTCCCCGATGCATTGATTTTGGTGACAAAGGCGTCAACCCCGCCGTGGAGCGTAGCTTGAAATGCAGACGCAGTAGGGAAGTTGGCGGAATTTGTTCTTCCGGTGACGTAGGCATTGTTAGACGGATCGATAGCAATGCCCTTGGCCACGTCGTCGCCATGGCCGCCCAGGTATGTGCTGTACATAAAAGCCGATCCGGCCGGATTCAATTTAAGAATGAACGTGTCTAATCCGCCGGCAGCTGTTGAACGTATAGGATTAGCCGTCGGGAAATCCAGAGATGAGGTTGAACCCGTAACATAGGCGTTCCCCATGGCATCGACAGCGATCGCCGTCCCTGCATCGGCGCCGCTGCCGCCGATGTATGTCGAATATATGAACGCGGTTCCCTGCGGATTCAACACCGTAACAAACGAGCTCAAGCTGCCACGAAGCATCGACTGAAGCGGTTTTGCTGTTGGAAAATTTGTTGACCCGGTATGGCCGGTGACAAAAACACTTCCAAGAGAGTCGACGGCAATGCCTTCAGCCTGATCGTCGCCACTGCCACCCAGGTAAGTGGAGTAGACCATGTTTCCATTCGTGTCGAATTTTGTGACGAATGCGTCGGAACCACCGCCAGGGTTCGGTTGAATCGCGTTGACGGTCGGGAGTTTCGGGAAGAACGGCGGTGCGCTATACACCGTCCACCCCGTGACATACGCGTTTCCCGATGCGTCGACAGCTATGGCTGTGGCACTGTCGCTGAGGCCAAAGGCACCGAAGGAAGCGAACCAGAGTGCCGAGCCCGCCCCGTTAAGCTTTTCCACATAGGCGTTGGTTGCCTGATCATTGGGACCGCCGTCGTAGGTCGTACCGCAGATGTATGCATTGCCTGCTGAATCGAGAGCAATCCCATAAGGCCGGGTCATACTCTCACCGAAGGTTGAATATATGAGTTGCGGATCGATGACGAGAGGTGTGCCGGGATCGTAATCCGCGACTTCGAAGCCTACCTGTTGGCTATTGCGAAGAGCATATTTACTTGCTATCGCCACTCTGTTCCCGTCGATGTCTTGATAAACAAGCGGCTTGGATTCGCGGACCGTATGATTTGCCGTCGAGATCAGCAGGTCGCCGTTATCGGCGACCGCCAGGTTTGTGGAACCAGGAAACGCAATGTTGATCGCATGGGGTGACGCACCTGGCGCGACGATAAAGTCGTATTCCAATCGATCCTGATTCCCGTAGTAGACCGCATCGATGCCCGGATAGACGTTTTCGACCTGCACCTTCTCATACGTCGGAACGTGGGTTATCCAATTCTCGCGCGGGCCGGAGAAGTAGTTGGCTTCCCCTGATAGTGGCCGGGTACCGCGAACATGCGAGTCTGGATTCGCTCCAAGAAGTTTCATTTCCACGGTTGCCGCCTTCGCCTCAGCGCCGTCGCGAAGCTGCAGCCGGAGCCCGGTCGAATTAATGGAAAGAGCGTAGCCGAATCCCCGGCTCCCGAATGTTGTATCCGCTTCAAACTGGCCCCTGTTGGGTTGAAAACTGATGGGCAGGTTGCCGTGATCACTCGCCATCTTTAAAGAGTTGGTTGCGGAGGAACGTGCCTCAGGTTGAGCGGAAGAGTGTGCGGGTGCCGAGCCCAAGGGCAGCATACATAGTCCAATCAGGGCAACAGTTGCGAGTCGAGGTTTCATCGCGGATACTCCTTGCGTAGCTGTAATTCAGGCGGGCGGCCAACTCAGTCGTGGAATGAGAGGTAACGAGAAAGAAGCAACCTGGTGAACTCAAAGTTTCGGCAACCTGCAGCTTTTGCGAATGGCGTCTATATTTCCGGTCAGCCAATGGGGACTGGTGATGACGTCAGCCTGGCCGGTCCGGCGCAGACGCGAGCGGACCTTGCTCTTTAATCGCTCAATCACCATCGGGGCCGATTGATAAAGGTAATCCGCCGTGCGGAGGGGCCAGCGCAGAGCATACGACTTCGGACGCGGATATCGTGTCAGCAATGAAACACAAAGCCGCACTTTCCCCGGAGACCGGCTGTCCAGGACCGTCACATCGCAGGCATAGCCGATTGTCAGCGCGTCGCCGCCCCAATCGTTATCGATCGAGGTTTCGAGCACGCCTGTCGTGGTTTCGATATTTGCTCCAGATGTCTCCGAAGGCGCGCTGGAGTTAACAACCTCGAATCTGGATCCATTCCAGCCCGCGTTATACCAGTTACGGTCCGGCAGGTCGCGGAGACGCACACTGAAAGAAAGACCCTCGAATGCACGGGCCGGATGAAATTTGATCTGACTGTTGAGATGATCTGACAGGCGCGATGTCCATTGCTGCGTCGCGCTGACATCTGCTCGCGGCGCGGCGCGGAACGCCGACACTTCCTCAGGGTACTGTTCGGCGATGAGATGGTCCAGCCGGCCGTTTTGTAAGTGGGCTCGGTAAGGGGAAGACGGCTCGAGGACGCCATTCACCAACCTGTCGCCCGGGTACATCGCATAAACTGAAGTGTGATTGTCTCGGCCGAAGTGTTTCGCGTAATAAGCGGGAATATCTTCGCGAGAGAAGCGCACTTCATTGATCCATCGCTGATGGGGCGCCAGCAGAACAAAGTCGGCGGCAAACGGAATCGCTACCCGTGGCGCCAGTCCATGCACGATCCGGCAGAAATTATGAATGAACAATTGCTCGCGTAATCGGGCGATCTCATGATCATTTTTGGCCGGCGCATGCAGGGCGTTCGGATAGTAGCTGGCTCCTCCAAATCCGCAGAAAACCACGTCGATTCTAGGCCAGCGACGTTTGAGCTTTGCTACATACAGGTCGATCAGCGAATTGGATTCGGAGTGTAACGCGTCATTCACATTGACGAAGACTTCGCCGCCGGCTTCGACCACGATGATGCTGTTCTGTCCAGGAGCTCCGATGAAAGTCACAATGGTGTTCTTATCTAAGGTATAGGAGCGCCCCGACCGGGCTTCTACCACCTCACCCAAGCCGAGTGAACGCAACCATGTGATGGTCTCCGGATACCAGTAGAACGGATAGAAAACCTGTTTGGGCTTCCGGCAGAGGCGGCGGAGCGTCGGTTCGTGCAAATGGTCTTCGTGGGGATGCGAAATCAAGTAGACAGAGGCGTCCGCAACGGCATCGGAATCCATCGGCTTCGGGAATACGTTCCATTGGTCACAAAATGCGGGTCCATCAAACCAGGGATCTGTAGCAATCCTCGAGGTTCCGGTGTCGATGAGCAGACAGGCGTGGCTGACGTAGGTCACTTTCATGCCTAGCCGCGTTGCATCTGTGATTCCAGTATGCAAGCGATTTAATGGAATGCGCGTCTTTGTACGAGTCGATAAGCCACGGATCAAACGGATTAAACGGATGGAATCCGTTAAATCCGTTCAATCCGTGGCTTATCTGCTTGAATGGTGGTTCCACTCACTGGAATGCGCGTTCGGTCGCGGATCGTTCCGCTGCTCCTTGTGTTCTTTTATTTTGTGCCTCTTGTGTTGCTTCCGTCGCCGTTGCGCAAAACCCCGCACTTGGCATTCAGGTTGCGAAGACGATGTCGATATCAAGGAGTCTATATGTGTGGAATTGCGGGTCTCCTGAGCCTGGGCGGAAAACCGGTATCGCAGGAAGAAGTTCAATCGATGTGCGACGCGATGGTGCATCGGGGACCAAACGATGACGGCTATTATGCTGCGCCCGAGGCTGTGATCGGAATGCGGCGGCTGAGCATTATTGATATCGACGGCGGTCACCAACCGGTACACAACGAAGATCGGTCGATCTGGGTGGTGTTTAATGGCGAGATCTACAACTTCAAGTCGCTGCGCGCGTCGCTCGAACGGCAGGGACACCAGTTCTACACGGATACCGACACTGAGGTCATCGTTCACTTGTATGAACAATACGGTGAATCGTGCGTCGACCGGCTGCGCGGTATGTTCGCTTTTGCAGTCTGGGACGATCGCCGCAAAACCTTGCTTCTGGCGCGTGACCGGCTGGGAATCAAACCTCTGTTTTACACCGTCACCGACGGCCGGCTCGCTTTTGGCTCCGAACTGAAGGTCATCCTGCAACTGCCGGAAATTGAACGGAAACTCAACTGGGCTTCGGTAAATCATTATTTCAACTCGATGTACACTCCATCGGCCGAGAGCATCGTAGAAGGAGTCCACAAACTGCGTCCCGGTCACTTGCTCACCGCTTCTACGCGGCAGGGTGTGCATATCCGCCAGTACTGGGATGTCGAATACGATCCGGATTACACGAAAAGCGAACAGTATTTCGTCGAACGCCTGCGCGAGTTGCTCGAAGAATCGGTGAGGCTTCGCCTGATTGCCGATGTGCCGCTGGGCGCGTTCTTGAGCGGCGGCATCGACTCGAGCTCTGTGGTGGCCACGATGGCGCGCATCAGTTCCGGACCCATAAAAACGTTTTCGATCGGTTTTCCAGATCAGGACTATAACGAGCTGGACTATGCGCGCCAGGTTGCCCGTAAATTCGGGACGGACCATCACGAACTCGTCGTGGATCCGAATGTCCTTGGTATCATCGACGATCTCGCATGGTTTCTCGACGAGCCGTTCGGCGATTCGTCAGCGATTCCGACATACATGGTCTCCAAACTCGCCTCAGAGCATGTAACCGTCGTTCTGTCCGGTGACGGCGGCGACGAGCTGTTCGCCGGCTACGACAAGTACGTTAAAGAGCGAAGCGATCGCAGATTCGAAAACATTCCGTCTCCATTCCGGCATGCTGCCGGTCTTCTCGGTCGAACGATGCGCGAAGGCATGAAGGGGCGGAATTTCCTAAGACACCTTCCCCTTAACGGAGCCGATCGATATTTCGACACCAACACCCTGTTTCGCGAACGCGAAAAGGCGTCGTTGTTTGAACCCGACGCTTATGAACAGATTCATCAGGATGATCCACGAGCCGCCTGGCGCGGGTTCCTGGATAACGGGCAAATGCATTGGCTTTCCGCATTGCAGTACATGGACACGAAGGGCTACCTGCCCAATGACATCCTGACGAAAGTCGATCGGATGAGTATGGCGAACTCCATCGAAGCCCGCGTCCCACTGCTCGATCACAAGTTCGTTGAGTTTGCCGCAACCATACCTCCGGAGATGAAACTGAAGGGCAAGACAACGAAGTACATCTTCAAGAAGGCCATGGAAGGTATCTTGCCGAACGAAATCCTCTACAGGCCGAAACGTGGTTTTGCCATCCCTTTAGGCCGATGGTTTCAGGGCCAGCTCGGTCTTTACGTCCGCGATTTACTGCTGTCGCGGAAGAGTCTGGAACGTGGTTTGTTTAGAAAGTCATACATCGAGCGCCTGATCGAAATGAACGATCGGGGCCGATCATTGGATCTGCAGCTCTGGACGCTCATCACGTTCGAGTTGTGGTGCCGGAGATTCATCGATGAAGGTGCTTTTTGTCGGTCCGTATCCGCCACCGCACGGGGGAATTTCCGTGCACGTGTGGAGCGCGCACAGGCTCATGAAGCGGGCGGGACAACAGTCGAGTGTGCTTAATGTCGATCCCGGTGCGCCTGCGCCTGAGCATGATGCATATATCAAGATCTCGGGCGGCACGGACCTGGCGCTTCAGCTCTTGCGGCATGTCTGGAATGACTGGATTCTGCACGTCCATACCAACGGTCATAACCCGAAAAGCTGGTTCATTGGCTTGGCCTGCGGTGTTGCGGCGCAGTTTGGTCCTGGAGCGACGCTGACGTTGCACTCCGGCCTGGTTCCTGCATATCTGCGCGATTCTGATAGATGGAAACGGCAGATTGCGCGCCTCACCTGCGTGCTTTACGACCGCGTTACTTGCGTTAACAACGAAATAGCGGAAGCCATCACTCAGTTAGGTTTGGAAAGAGAGAAGGTGCAAATCATGCCCGCATTTCTGCCGATCGAAACACCGGACGTCTCTCTTCCCGAAAACATCGCTTCATGGATGCAGGAACACTCGCCCGCGATCAGCTCGACGATGTTCTTCAGGCCCGAGTACGGTTTCGAACTGCTGCTCGAGGCTGTGTCTCGATTAAAGAAGCAGTATCCGAAAATCGGTTGTTTCATTATGGGCAGCGATGAGGAACAGGCGCAGGCTGGGGCCCGGGTGCTGGTCGAACGAAGCAGCTTGACGGAGAGTGTTTATCTCGGCGGTGACCTCGATCATGAGATGTGCCTGGCCATAATGAGCCGGTCGTCCATGTTCGTTCGCCCGACATTCCGGGATGGCGACTCGATATCGGTTCGCGAGGCACTTTCTCTGGGTGTGCCGGTCGTTGCAAGTAATGTCGGCGAGAGACCAGAAGGCGTGATGCTCTTCGAGCCCGGCGATGTGGACGGATTGGTTAAGCGAGTTATGGATGTTCTGTGCCCCCCAGGCCGGGAAGGGCTGGACGCGGAGCTGAAGAGTGGCGGCTTGTAGAGGTCTGAATGTAGTGGGTTTTTCTAATCAGTGCGCTCGCGAATATCTAAAAGGATGCTACGCGACTTTGAACAGACCACCCCAGCCTCGCTTCGCGAGGGCATCCCCGCCTGACTTAGGCGGGGACTACAGGCACGCTCACATGGTCTGTGACCACGTCTAAAGTGGCGGCTGGATTAAATTGATGGACTTCACAAAACTACGTCGGATGTCAGCGAGCGAGATTGCCCATCGGTTGCGCGAGCAGGGCCGCCGTGAACTGGATCGCATGCGCTCTCGTACCGGCCGGGAACCTCGAGAGGACCGGCAGCTGGATGTGCTGATCGAAAAACATGGCTCCATTAAGAATTATTGGCAAGAAGCAGCCGCCCGGCGGTTCTACGTCTCAACGCGTGACGGCGGGGGACGAACAGCGCAATTCATCGCAGAACACTTTCCGCAATGGGTCGACCGTGCCGTTCGCGAGGCGGACATTCTCTGCGAGCACCGCGTCGATCTGCTCGCATTCACGGACGTCTGTCTAAGCCCCAGAATCAACTGGCATTGTGATCCCATCTCCGGCTTTGAATGGCCCCGCCGATTCTGGACAAAATACGATCTGGTCGGTGTCCCTCCCGCCGATGCAAAGATCATCCATGAGTTGAATCGGCATCAGCACCTTCCCCGCCTGGCGAAGGCGTTTTTTCTGACCGGCGACGAACGTTATGCTCGGGAAGTTGTCGACCAGATGACGAGCTGGATGGAGCAAAATCCACTGTGGCAGGGCATCAACTGGCAATCGAGCCTGGAGATCGGAATTCGCGGGATATCCTGGCTATGGTCGATTGTCCTGCTCCTGCGATCGGCCGCCCTTGACGAACCCACGTTACGCAGGATTACGAATTCACTCTTCGCTCAGCTGGACCAGATCTACCGCTATCCTTCGGTGTATAGCAGTCCGAATACGCACCTCATCGGCGAGGCCGCCGCGTTGTTTATCGGGGGTGTCGTTTTTCAGGATCTGCCCCGGGCTGAACAGTGGCGCGACTTCGGCGCAACGACCCTTACTAATGAAATGCAGGGGCAGGTGTCCAGCGAAGGTGTCTATTGCGAATTGTCGTCCTATTACCACTGTTACGCTGCAGATTTCTATCTTCACGCATTGACACTCGCCCGGGCGAACGGCATTGCATTGCCGGATTGGATGTGGACGCGATTGGATCGAATGTTCGATTTCGTGATGCACATTACCAGGCCGGATGGCACGCTGCCGCTGTTGGGCGATGATGATGGCGGGCGGGTTGTCATGCTGAGCGCCAGGGATTACCGGTCATACCGCGACGGTCTTTGCTCCGGCGCGGTTCTGTTCGGGCGGCCCGATTTCAAGCACCAGGCCGCGGGCTTCAGCGAGGACACGTTATGGCTCCTTGGCCATGAATCCCGCGCCGTCTTCGAAGGTATTTCGACAGATCTCAGTCCGGAGCCCGGGAAATCATATCCGGATGCCGGCTACTTTGTGCAACGGTCAGGTTGGGGGGCGAATGACAGCCATCTCATATTCGACTGCGGTGGCTTAGGGGAGCCCAGTGGTGGTCACGGTCACGCTGACGCGCTCGCATTTACGCTGTTCTCCGGCGGTCATGAATTTCTGATCGATCCCGGAACATCCGTGTACAACTGTCAACCCGAATACCGTGAATATTTCCGCTCCACGGCGGCCCATAATACCGTCGTTGTCGACGGCGCCAGCCAGTCCCGGACGGGTGGAACATTCGCCTGGAAATCAAAGGCATCCACAACGCTTCGCAGCAGATTTTCCCTTCCGGATATCGACTACGTCGATGCCGAGCACAACGGATATGCCGGCGGCAATAATGGCGTGACGCATCGCCGCCGCGTCATCTACATCCGGCCAAACTACTGGATCGTTCTTGATGAGCTGCGCGGAACAGGCGAACATCAGTTCGATTTCCTTTATCACTTCGGCCACGAAACAAAGCTCAACGTATTTGGAGACGAAAACCGTGGCGAAGTGGATTGCCGGGCCTCGATCGGGTCGGAGGGTCTGCAGCTGTTTCTTTACGCTTCAGATTCGCTCCGGGCTGACGCAGTCTGCGGCCAGCAGAGGCCCATTCAAGGCTGGTCATCGGAGCGGTATGGGGAATGCCGGCCAGGTTCCGTGCTGCGCGCTTCTGTTCGAGGTGCGGCGCCGGTTTCATTGCTGTCCCTCCTGATACCCGGAAAAGACGTCACGCCTTCGCGGCGCTTCACAGCGAACTCTCGTGAAACGATCGCAGCGGCAGTGCGTGCCGGCGACTACGACGACATTGTTGTAATGACGGTCGGGGACGGGGAATTGCACATTATGGACTGCGTGATGCGCGGCGAGTTCTTCTGGTTGCGTTTGCAGAACGGCAGTCTGCGCAGAGTGCTGGCCGTAAACGCGCACTCGTTCCGGCATGGCGGTGAAACTGTGTTCGACAGCCCGCAAGTCATTCCATACGTTCAGGCGCACCTTTGGGAAGACGGGATAGTCATCGAAAGAGGAGAACAGGGAAGAGTATATGTGCGGGATTTGCGGGATCGTCAATTTCAACGTAACTGACCACGTCGACCGGCAGCTGGTCGAACGCATGAGTTCGGCTCAAGCGCACCGTGGACCAGATGATCATGGTTACTTTGTCGACGGAAACGCCGGCTTGGGCCATCGCCGTCTCAGCATCATCGATCTCAGCGGCGGCAGGCAACCGATCTTCAATGAAGACGGCTCCGTTGCAGTAGTCTTCAACGGCGAGATCTACAACTATGCCGATCTCACGACCGATCTGGTCAGCCGGGGCCATCAGTTTGTCACCCGATCCGATACGGAAACCATCGTTCACGCATACGAAGAATATGGCGATGATTGCATGCGCGATTTTCGCGGGATGTTCGCTTTCGCGATATGGGATCGCCGCCACAAGCGGCTTCTCCTTGTACGCGATCGCCTCGGCATCAAGCCGGTCTATTACTACGCGGGCAAAGACTTCTTTGTCTTCGCATCCGAAATCAAATCGCTTCTCCAGCACCCCAAAGTCCCGCGCGAGGTCGACCGGCAGGCTCTCGATCTCTACCTCGCACTGCGATACGTTCCGGGCCCGCGGACGATGTTTAAAAATATCTTCAAGCTGCAGCCCGGCCATCGGCTCACCGTAGACCAGTATGGCGTTCGGATCACGAAGTACTGGGATCTCGATTACGAGTCGCAGCGAAGGATCGACACTGAAGAGTTTCAGCACCTGCTGGAAGAGAGTGTGCGTCTCCGATTGATTTCAGAAGTTCCGCTCGGCGTGTTTTTGAGCGGAGGTCTGGATTCGACGGCAATGCTCGCAATGATGAGCAAATTAAAGGGTGGTGACCCGGTAAAGACATTCAGCGTGGGTTATGAAACCTCCGGCGGCGACGATTCTGAAATCGAAGAAGCGAATGAATTCACTTTCGCGCGCGAAGCGGCCGCCAGGTTCGGCGCAGAACATCACGAATTCAGACTGACGGCGCAGGATTTTCAGAGAGCCATCCCCCGGATGGTGGCGCATCTTGATGAGCCGATGGCAGATCCGACATGCATCCCCCTCTATTTCATTTCCAAGCTCGCGCGCAACTACATCACGGTAGTCCTTTCAGGCGAGGGGGCGGACGAAACCATGGCCGGATATACGTTCTATCGCAAAATGCTCGCCGTGGAAAAGGTGCGCAAACGCGTCGGGCCGCTTGCCGCAGGCTTTCCGATGATCGCCTTACTTCCAGTGGGGGAGCGGGTTCGTGCATACCTGCGCCGCGCCGGGACATCGATTGACCGGCATTATCGTGGAATGGTCAAAGGCCTTTCTCTGGAAACTCGCCTGGCGCTCACCGGAGAGGACCGTGTCGAAAAGTGCGAGGGCCGGTTGAATGAAATCTTCGATCAATATTTCAAACATGTTAGCCGTGCGTCTTCCTTGAACCGCATGCTCTATGCCGACACGAAGGTCTGGCTGCCCGAAGATCTCTTGCTGAAAGCCGACAAGATGACGATGGCGACGGCCGTCGAACTTCGCGTCCCATTTCTGGACCATAAGCTCGTGGAATACATTGCAGGCTTGCCTGACGAGGCAAAGATACGCGGGAACCAGGGGAAATGGATTCTCCGGAACACGATAGGTACCGAGATACCACCTTCGATCCTCCATCGTTCAAAGAAGGGCTTCCCGATGCCCGCCGGCGCCTGGTTCCGCACTCATTTGCGTGAATTTGTGCGGGACACACTTCTCGGGCGCGATTCTGCATGCGGTAACTACTTCAATCGTCAAGCGATTGAAGAAATTGTGGATTTGCAGGAGAAAGGCCGCTACTCCGGCTACCAGGAAGTATGGTCGCTGATCGTATTCGAGCAGTGGCACAAACATTTTATCGAGGGTTCTGAGGCTACCAATGCTTCGGGAACAAGTACGATCGACACGGACGATTACGTCCGACGTGGTGCTTGAGTTGCATTGCCATTACGTTCGTCAGCAATCATTCGAGTTTAAGATCGCACGATAGCAGGGTTTGGAGAGGTCTTGTCAACAAAGGGAGTGCTTCACGTCCACACAAGGTTTTCGGATGGAGACGAATCGCTTGATCGCGTCATTGAAGTTATCCGGTCGGCTGGCATGCGCTTCGCTGCAGTAAGCGATCATGCCGAAGTGTTCGATGATCGCCGGATGGAAGATTATCTTCAAGCGTGCGAAGCACTTTCGGACCAGTCCTTTCTCGTCATCCCGGGACTCGAATTTGCTCTTAAGGGGGGCACCATCCACATTCTGGGATATGGAATCCGGCGCCGCGTGCGCTTTTCCACGATGGAGGAATTGGTGGACGGGATACACCAGGCCGGTGGTGTGGCGGTTCTGGCACATCCACCGGCCGGGAGTATCAATCTGATTGGCTCCATCAAAACAAAACTCGACGGCATCGAGGTGTGGAACGGGCGCTATGACGGGACCGTCGCTCCGAGAGCCAGCTCCTTTCAACTGCTTCGCCGCATTCGTGCGGTGAATCCTAGAGCGGCGGCCTTTTGCGGCGTCGATCTTCATCAATTGAAGCAGGCACGCAAACTAGTCTATATGGATGTGCAGTCGGATCAGGTGGATACCGATTCCATTCTCAGTTCACTACAAGGCAGCCGTTTCACCATTCATGGGAGCAAAACGATTATCCCCGCAACCGGAAACCTGACGTTCGTGCAGGAATTGTCCATTGCGGTGAAACAGCCGCTTTGCCGTCCGTGGGCGGGGTAATTCTCCGGTGAATCGGTCGCTTCTCCTCACCCTCGCCGTAATGCGGAATCCGGATTACATTTATGCGAATTTCGACAGGTATTCCCGGTCTTGATCACATCTTGCATGGCGGCTTGCTCCCTGGCCGCACATATCTTGTCCATGGTGAACCTGGAACGGGCAAGACGACGTTGGGGCTCCATTTTCTTTCATGCGACACTGGATCCGGGTTGCTCATTTCGTTTAGTCAGACTGCGGATCGCATCCGCACCGACGCGGCATCGCTGGGCCTGGATATCGCCAGTCTGACGATCCTGGACTTTACTCCTCCGGCCGAGACTTTCTCTGAGATGGAAAGCTATGACATATTTTCAGCAGCGGAGGTGGAACGGGAGCCTCTCAGTCGTCACATTTCCAAAGTTATCGAGGAAAAGAAACCCAGCCGGATTTTTGTCGACAGCTTCGGTTTGTTCCGTAATCTCGCGGCAGACGAATTTCAGTATCGCCGGCTTGCGCAATCGTTCTTTCGCCTGGCAACCTTGCGGGGTGGCACGCTCCTCATTGCATCTGAGGACATCGAGGCGGCCCGTGACGTGGATGGCGTGATCCTTCTTGCATGCGGAGCGGAAGGCCGCTCGGTTCGGGTGACGAAACTGCGCGGCTCCGACTTTCACGCGGGGACGCACGCGATGCGTCTGGGAAGTGAAGGTCTGGAAGTCCCTCTGAGTGCAGCCTGACGGCATGGTATGGCACGCATCATCTTAATCCTCGAGAATACCCAGAACAGGCATTTGCTGGCTGAGTTTTTGGGTGCCTATCATTCTCTCGGGGATCATGTGGCGGGGCAACCGCTGGAAGAAGTGTTCGACCTTTGCATCATCGATGATCCTAACTTGAACCGCCTCAAGGATGAACTCGAGGCTCGCCGGGACGCCGAACAGCCGGGAATTCTACCAGTCCTGCTTATGACGCATCGGCCAGACGTGTGGGCCCGCGTACCCAATCTATGGCAACTCGTTGATGAAGCGGTCATGACTCCTGTTGCGAAAATTGAATTGCAATCGCGAGTTGAGATCCTCCTGAGGGCGCGGCGTGTGTCTTTAGATCTGAAATTGCGGAACGAGGACCTCGAAGCCTTTATTCAAGCGATGTCTCACGATCTGCGTGCGTCCGTGCGGGCAGTCACGATGTTCGCTGAAGCTCTGACAATGTCCGAGCAAGACAGGTTATCCGAAGAAGGCACACAGGACCTCGGCCGCATTCGCTGGGCCGCGCAGGAAATGCGGGAGTTGATCGATTCGCTGCTCAACTTTTCACGGCTTGGCCGCGGCGAAGTGCGATATGAACCGATCGATCTGAGGGAATATATAGAAAGTTGTCTGCGCAATCTTCAAGCTGAGATTCGTACCCGGAACGCACATATCAAACTCAAGGGGCGGAGTCGAACAGTGCAAGCCGACCCGACGCTGTTGAAGATCGCCCTGACCAACCTTTTGTCCAACGCGATCAAGTTCGTTCCCGCAGGAGTGGAACCGGAAATCACCGTCTCCGCCTCGGTCAAGCAGGACTTATGCCGGATCGAGATCGGTGACAACGGCGTCGGCATTTCGCCCGAAGACCAGCAAAGAATCTTTATGCCGTTCGTCCGGCTGTACTCGGAGCAGAGTTTTCCCGGGATTGGTCTTGGGCTGCCGTCAGTCCGTAAAGCTGTTGAATTGATGGGAGGAAGGGTAGGCGTCGATTCTCAACCTGGCCGGGGCAGCCGCTTCTGGATCGAACTGGCCATGTAATTTTCGCCCAAGTTGCGTATCCTTATATAACGTGAATAGTAAGATTCGAATTGTGATTTGTGACGACCATACGTTGTTCGTCGAAGGGCTTAAAGCGATGCTTCGGAATGAAGCGTCCCTGGAAATCGTTGCGGAAGCCCGCGACGGCCGCCGCGCGGTCGAACTCGTCAAACAACTGAAGCCGGACGTCATTCTGATGGATGTCTCGATGCCGGACATGAATGGATTTGACGCGACCCGCCTTGTGCACGACTTTGATCCGGATGCCAAGGTCTTGATCTTGACAATGCATGACGAAGAGGAACTCGTTGCCCGCTGCCTGGAGGCCGGCGCTGCGGGGTACATCATGAAGGATGCGCCGGCTTCGCAACTGTTGTATGCAATCGAGACCGTCCGAAAAGGCGAAAGATATCTCAGTCCCAATGTGCTTAAGAAGGTCGTCGATGGTTACGTCAAAAACTCAAATCGGCCGCAGACCAGCTACGACCGTTTGACACCCAGCGAACGGGACATTCTAAAGCTGCTGGCTGAAGGGCTGACTGTAAAAGAGATTGCCGTGCGGCTGGATCGAAGCGTCAAGACGGTTGAGGCGCACAAACATAACCTGATGAAAAAGATCGACGTTCATGACCGGACGGAACTTATCAAATACGCCATACAGAAAAAGCTGATTGCAGTGTGATCATCTGAGCTTCTGCAGGCGCGGGTTTTTAGCCCGCGCCTGCGTGAAGCCTACTTCTCGTCTACCGCGACATACAACGTATGTCCTTCACGACTGACCAGAAACAGAACGGGGCCAGAACTGTGTGCCGCAATCTGTGAACGGAATTCCCCGACATTGTGCACCGGTTTCCGATCCACTTCCTGGATGATGTCGGCAACCTGAAGACCGGATTCCGCCGCCACACTGCCTTCCTGAACGTCGGCCACAATCACACCCTTCGTCGTTGCGGGCAGCTGTAGATGTTGAAGGATATCCGGCGTCGAGATCGCTGATCGCGACACCGAGATGAGGTTGTCCTGGGTTGGGAGCCTCGGGCTTCTGCCGCGCGGTTGCAGTGGATTCATCTGACGCCGTCTGCTTGATTGGCATCTGTCCCAGCGTCATAGCCGCGCTGCGGGGCTGGTTGCCACGAAGCACTCTCAAGTTCATTTGAGAGCCGGGAGCCATCGCGCTGATCATCAATCGCAGTTCGCGCTGGTTCTCGACAGGCTTGCCATTAGCCTCCACAATGACGTCTCCCGGCTCCAGCCCTGCACGAGCCGCCGGCCCGTTCGGATCGACATCGCCAACAAGCGCGCCGTGTGTCTGACCCAGCTTCATTGCTTGCGCCAGTTCCGGCGTGACGTCCTGAACGCTGACGCCAAGATAGCCACGGGTCACTTTGCCGGTTCTGATGATCTGATCCAGGACCGTCCGGACCATATTGCTGGGCACTGCGAAACCGATTCCGAGGTTTCCGCCGCTGGGACTCAGGATCGCGGTGTTGACACCGATCAGCTCGCCGCGCATATTGATGAGCGGCCCGCCGGAATTTCCGGGATTAATGGACGCATCCGTCTGAATGAAATCCTCGTAATCCTCGATCCCCAATCCACCACGCCCGGTGGCGCTGACGATGCCCATCGTTACCGTGCGTCCGAGACCAAAAGGATTGCCCAGAGCAAGTGCGATGTCACCGACCTCGACT
Organism: uncultured Acidobacteriota bacterium; assembly: GCA_963738025.1. Taxonomy (GTDB): domain Bacteria; phylum Acidobacteriota; class Terriglobia; order 20CM-2-55-15; family 20CM-2-55-15; genus 20CM-2-55-15. The sequence continues at coordinate 518,625 of CAVTWA010000051.1, forward strand.
CTGCTCGAATCAGCGAACGGCAGAACAGCCAGATGATCGGCTTCGATCTTGATGACCGCGACGTCGGTGCCTGGATCCGTCCCGATAAGCCTACCGGAGAACTCACGATCATCCGACAGGGCGACTTTAACGTCGGTCGCACCATCCACGACGTGGCTGTTCGTTAGAATGTACCCACTGGCATTAACGATCACTCCGGAGCCGAGACTGCGTTCGCGCCTTTCTTTAGGTACCTTAAACTGACGCATGAAGTCTTCTCCGAAAAACTTCCGCAGAAGCTGTTCATCCGCCCCGCCTTCCGCCGATTCCGGTGTACGAACCACTCGAGAAGAGGAGATATTAACTACCGCGGGGGCTGCCGCCTTCACCACGGGAGAAAATCCCTGGTCAAAAACCACCTGCGTCCGCGTCTCGGAGGCGACGGTATATGTCGGTTCTTCGGTGCTGCTGTGCACCACGCGCCCTGTAAGTCCACCAACGAGGAGCGCGAGGCCTAATGCAGATGCGGCAATCCAGGTTGGAGTCTGAATCCGGTTATACATTGATTCCCCCAGAAGTGAATGACTCTAGGAGTGGTAGTGCAGTTCCTACGCCAAAGAATCAGGATTCCGCGATTTGCGAGAATTACCGGCAGGTGATTGACTTAGCCCCAGGTTAGCGGAAGGTTAGCAGGCCTGTCAGTATGGAACGACCGGCGAATTGTCAGCGCCGGGGCTTTGCTCTAACGGCCCGCCAGGCCTACCACAACCTGATGGGGATCGATAGTCAGCGGACTTGAATGATCGTATTCCCCTGTCAAGAAGCCGATCTCGTTGCCGTTGGTGAGTTGATAGCGGACGTCGACCAGCTTTCGCTGACCGTGGTCGACTTGAAAGCCATTTGGCTTCGGAAACCGGATCTCCCGGTCTGGCAATCGGATCAGGAGAGTTCCGGAATCTTCGATCTCCATGTCTCCGCCATCGATGAACGCCCGTATTTGTTCGGGTTCGGCTCCCGGAAAGTACGAGAAAGCCGCATTCGGAGTTGGTGCCGCGCGCGTAGCAGATCAGATCGATACCTTTGTATAAGGAGTCGTAGCGAACCGAGGCGAACTTCGGGATCGCGTGATCACTGTCATGAGCACGCGAGCCGTCCTCTGAATCCACATAACGGATCAGACCATCCAGCCGTGCATGGCCTTCAGGCACACGTTTATTCAATGGGCCATCGAAATGGATCCGCAATGTGCTCGACCCGGCATGAAACACAATTTCAGCGCGTTTGAAATCCAGCTGGTAATCCGGCGTTCGCAGAATGTAACGGATGTCAGCGGGCGCCTGGCCCTTGTTCTTCTCGAACGACGGGTGGCGAACATTCGTGGCGTCTTCGCCAAGCAGCAGAACGCCAAGAAGAAGGAACCATGCACTCATCATGCCGACCATCCGGGCATGCCGCCACAGTCGTTCTTCGAGCAGCATTGAATAGAGATCCTCCGTCTTCCGCACTGTCGCGGAGAGAGAGAAGTGTCTGCCAACGCGTTCGTAGCCGGCCTGGCCGAACCCTTGTCCCATTTCAGGTGATTTCAAGACGCGAAGCATGGCGTCATTAAGCGCGGTTGCATCGCGGGCTGGTACGAGCAATCCGGTTTTGCCATCCTGAACAATCTCCGGGTTTCCCCCGACATCGGTGGCAATCACCGGAAGTCCCGCCGCCATCGATTCCAACAACGTATTGGACATGCCTTCGCTCAGCGAAGGCAGAACCGATAGATTCACCTCCCTGAGCAGTTGTTGGACGTCGTTGCGTTCTCCTGTAAACAGCACTGTATCCGCAACGTTCAGTTCCTTCGCGAGCGCTTCCAGAGACGGTTTGTACGCAGGATCCCAATAGGATCCCCCGACCACGAGGAACCGGACTTCGGGAAGCTGTTGCCGCACCATCATGGCGGCTTTGAGAAAATATTCGACGCCTTTCCCAGGGTTCAACCTCGATACAACGGCTACGACCGGTACTTTGGGATCGATTCCTAACTCCCGGCGTATCGGAAAGTCCTCTGCCCTCGTTCGCCTCCCATTCAAGTCAATGCCGTTTGGAATGATGTCGATATGGTTGTCATCGATGCCAAGGCTCACCAGCCAGTTTCGAACCGCCGAACTGTTGGCAACGACGCGGTCCGCCAAATGGCAAGCGGTTCGTTGCGATAACGTTTTCAGTCTGACCTGACTAGTGAAGACACCGGTATCTCGAACAGACGCGATAGTAATACAACCTGCAAACCGCGCCGCCGGAACGCTGAACACATTCGGATAGAAGCCATATGCATGGACCAGATGAATATCCTGCCGGCGCAAGTCGCGCGCCAGTGACCATTGTTGGTGCAGCATTCCAGCGCTGTAGAAGCTTCGGATCGGGTACTCTGCCACGGGTAGCTTCATCTCTTCGATATCCTTCAGGAACTCGCCTTTTTTGGAAAGACAGCCGATCCGGACATCAAAGCGGGACTTGTTGAGACCGTTCGCCACGTAGACGAATTGCCTCTCAGTGCCGCCAATGGCAAACATCGTCAGGAACTTTAGAATTCTGGTTGGTGCAGACATCAATTATGCAGCTTTGGCCCTATCAAGGCTTGTTAGGATCCTGCTGAACTCCTCCACTTTGGCGTCCCACGATTCGAGATCCATTTGCTGCGAGATTTCCATCTGCGGCCCGGTTCTTCCCGAAGCGAGAATCTGTTGAATGATGGTGCGAAATTCATGGTGATCTCGTGCGACATGAAGAACGCCTTTGAGCTTCTCTGCTTCGGGAATCGCACTCGATACCACAGGCAGGCCTGCTGCAAGGTACTCGCGGATCTTCAGCGGATTTGCGGCGAGCGTCAGTTCATTCATGACAAACGGCATCAGTGCGACGTCGAATGCTTTTGCATAACCGGGCAGTGATGCGTAGGGCTTTTGTCCGAACAGGTGCACGTTTGGCAAGCCGTCGATCGCCGCAAGGCTTGTCACGACTTTCCCAATCAGGACGAGATTCCAATCGGGTTGAGAAGTGGCCAGAAATCGTATGAGGGCAAGATCGACCCAGTCGGCGATCAAACCGAAAAAGCCGATGACCGGCTTTTTAAATGCCCTGATTTCGTCGGGAACCACTGTCGTCGGGTCACACGCTTTCCGGAAATGCGAAACATCCACTCCATGCGTGACGAGAAAGGTATTTCTATTGTGGCGCCGCTTCGTATTCAAGAGTACGTCGGACGAAACGAACACGCAGTCGGATCTTTCCATCAGTTGCTGTTCGAGCGAGCGGATGGCGTTCTTGTCGGTTCCCGTAAACCCGGAATTTTCATCCACGCAGTGATACACAACAGCGCTTTCGCCTAATGATCCTGCGACCTGGGCCGAGGCTGGAACAAACGACCATGTGATCGGATTTCTGAAACCGAGTTTACGGCAGGCGCGTTGAAGACTCCATCGCAAGGCTCTCTGGTTGATCCAACGAGCCGTGGCGTTGCCATGAAATGGAATCGCAAGAGGCGCAAACACATGAATGCCTTCTTCAACCTTCTTTGATCCTTCGACGAAATCGCGAAGTTTTTTGATCACGCGCTTGAAGTCGTGCACCGACGCGGTCGGATTCCTGTTGCCCAGCGAGTTTACCCACAGCACGCGGTTTCGCTTCGCCAGACGTTGCATGATGTGTTTCTTGCTTAGAGGATCCCCGTCCCAATCGTTACTGAAGCAGATGATGTCTTGTCCTTCGATCATATAATCCTATAAGGCCATCACGGCGCGCGGCTCCGGGCCGACGATGGCCTGCACATTCTGTTTGATGACTCGGGCGGGATTGCCGGCAGCCACTGCATGCGCGGGCACGTCGTGCAGGACTACCGCATTAGCGCCGATAATCGAACCGTCTCCAATCTTTACCGGGCCCAGGATCGTTGCGCCTGCGCCGATAAAGACGTCGTTGCCGATAACTGGTACTTCGTAGAAGCCGCCGCGACCGCCGATCGTCACGTGATGTGAGATCTCGCAGTTATCTCCGATGACGGTGCGCTTGTGAATGACAATACCCATTCCATAGTTATTGAAAGATGTGTTCCGGCCGATGACGGCCGTGTAAGGGACGGAGGCGGTGAAGGCAAACCGCATGAAGTAGTAGAGCAGCTTGGGAAAGATCGGAATCTTCCAGGAATGAAGCGTGCGGCTACACCTGTACAACGCGTACACCTTGCACATGATCCAAGATGCTTGCAAGGCGTCTGCCAAGCCCGGCAGCCACGCCTTAGCGGATGTTCACTAACAGAATCCGTTCAATCGGTGGTCCGAAAAAGTACTCAAGTGGAACCGGTGTTCTTACTGCCAGGTCATGGTGACGCCAGCGCCATTCTGGTCATGTACCGTCAGATCGCTGTTCACGCCGTACATAACAAACTCGGTTGAAAAGCCGCCGCCATTCGCAAAATGTGGAAAGATCGCCTTTGATGCAGTGGCGGAGTTTTCATTGACCGGTGGAGTCGTTGTGACCAGGAACTCGGCTCTCTCGTTTGTCCGGCCACGCAGTCCGACGACAGCGAGATCGGAATTATCGACGCTGGAAATTCGAACGAACCCTTTGAAGGGTTTCGGCAACGTTTCAAATCCCGGCGTTTCGTCGAGGAACAAGGCACGTTGGCCGAAGGCGGGAATACTGAGGGTTCCGGTCAGTCCTGTGGCAGAGCCATCCAACCCGACCAGTTCGATTTTCGCTGTCGTTGCGTTTTCAGATGAATTGACGATTCCAACACCTGTTCGAACCTCACCGGCAGCAGAAGATTCAAAAAACAATCGAAACGCTGTTCCCGTTTCGAGCGATGGAACGCCGGCTTCCGAAACGAGAATGCCGTTGTGTTCATAGGACAAAATCGCCGTGCCTTCAGGCGCAGGGGTGGACTGCTCGGCGATGGCTTGTGCCGACGCCACGTGTATCGTTGGATCCAGGTTGGGCGTGGTATAGCGCCATACAGATCGAGGAGCGATTTCGTAGGGGACCGAGTCAGCCGTTTTACCGTCTTGCTGGACGAAGTTGAGGATTCCTGTCATCGGCGCATCGGTAGGATTGACGAGAACGAACTGAGTCTTCCATCCGCCCCCATCGGCGTAGTGCGGAAAGAAAGAGGTCGCTGAAGAAAGGACGTCGGGGTCGGCAACCGGCAGGGTGGTCAGGAGGAATTCGGATCGCTCATTCGTTCGTCCGCGAAGGGCGATTGCCGAGACTGGAATGTCTGAAGAAAACGTCAGGGTCCCGAATGTCGACTGGTTCGCATTGAATGGATTCTCGTTCAGAAACCGTGAAAGCTGTCCATGCGGCGGCAGCGTCAAGCTACCCAATCCCGAATCCTTTCCAGTGGTATCGGTAAAGAAAAAAGAAACCGTCGCCTGCGAATCGTTCGGATTTGCGATGGCGAAGCCCGTATTCAGGGAGGAGTTGATTTCTGCGAGAATGCGTCCCCTTAAAACAGGAACGGAGGCTGGAACTCCAGCCTCGGTTGCGACAACGCCGTTTTGTCGATAACTGATCAGTGCCAGGCCTGAGAGGGCTGTCCCCCCCGGGCCGGTGATTTCTGCCGAGCCGACCGATGGCAGCGGCAGGCCGCCGCTGCTTGTCAGCGTAACGCCGCCGCCGAGGGCGGCATTACTTGGATTCGTATCTGGCGTTGAAAGGGCGCTTGTGAGTGCCGCTCCAACATAGTCAAAGGCATCTACCCAGACCCATGATCCGCCTGACAACGAGTTCTTGCTGCCCGCCGCTTCGATCGCGATTGTGTGCGTGCCCGGTGGAAGGTTAGACATCGTGTAAGCCACTGTCGTGGCCATCGCGGGGTGCGCGTATGTATCGACGGTTGCTTTAAGCGTTCCATCGATGTAGACCCGCGCGATGCCGGACCATTCGTCCCGGTAGGCAATCCAGCTTACGGATGTGCCCGTGAACTTGAACGTCGCCCTCGAGCCTGCCGTCATGGATAGTTTGGCGCTGCTGCCGCTGTTGAACATGCCGTTGTTCACGCTCCAGGAGCCGCTCCAGACCACAGCGGCGCTCGATTGTTCGACGCGATTCTGCGAGGTGGCAGCCGATGTCGAGTTCGAGCCGGATGATGTGGAACCGGTTGAAGTCGAACCTGTCGAACCCGTGGACGTGGAGTTGCCTGAGCTCGAGCCCGTTGAACCCGCACCCGAAATCACGTCGAAGGCATCAATCCAGATCCAGGTGCCGCCCGAGGATGCACTCTTGGTACCCGTTGCTTCGATGATCAGCGTATGGCTGCCCGAGGCCAAACCGGATACGGAATACGCCACCGTTTGCGCCTTTGAAGGAGTGCTGTAGGTGTCGACGGTGCTCACCGGCGTCCCATCGACATAGACCCGCGCGATTCCAGACCATTCGTCACGGTAGGCGATCCAGTTTACACCCGTCCCATTGAACGTGAACGTCGCGCGAGCACCGGCGTCGGAAGCAAGAACCGAGCTGCCGCCGCTGTTGAAGGAGGCGGTGTTGGGATACCAGGTACCGCCGGAGTAAACGATGCCGCCGCTGTTCTGTTCAACGCGAGTCGTTCCAGGGGTTGTCGACGTGGAGGTGCCGCCAGTTGAAGTCGAGCCGGTGGAACCAGTCGATGTTGAGGCAGAACCCGTCGAAGCGCTCGAGCTGGTGCCGGAGGCGATATCGAACGCGTCAACCCAGACCCATAGGCCGGACGACGACGCATTCTTCTGTCCCATCACTTTGATGGTCATCGTATGAGCGCCAGATGAGAGACCAGACACTGAATATATCGGTGATTTGGCCTTGTTCGTGGACGCATACGTGTCAACCTGAGCCTTCAGCGCTCCGTCAACGTACACTTGCGCGATGCCGGACCACTGGTCCTGATAACCAATCCAGGTCGCGCCTGTCCCTGTGAATGCCACTGTTGCACTGGCACTTGAATCCATTGACAAGGCGGCGCTGCCGCCGCTGTTGAACGATCCACTGTTCGTCGACCAGGGTCCCGTATAGGTGACTCCGGTTCCGTTTTGCTCTATGCGTGTTACCGTCCCCGTTGTTGTTGGGGGCGTAGAGGTGCCCGTGCCGGAGGTGGTGCCACCGGATGTCGTGCCGCCGGTCGTTGTACCGCCGGTGGTAGCGCCACTGGATGTGGTTCCGCCCGACGCACCCGATGTCGATCCGCTTCCGGTTGTGGTACCCGAGCCGGAATCCGAACTCGATGTGCCGGAAGAGGGCACGAGTTCTACGATGAAAGTATCGATACGGGTGCCGCATCCGAACGCTGTATCTGAGCCCAGGGTCCCATCCCAGTAGCTGGAGAACAATGCCCATTTCCCATCGTTGGAGATCTGCGCAAATCCCTGTGCGTAGTAGCAAACCGAGCCGCCATTGTGATTGTGCGCAAAGCGCCATACGGTGTTCGAACCGTCTGTTGCGATTCCGATGATTTCGCCTGTCCAGGCGAATTTACATCCGGGGCCGCCGAGGTAACGCGACGAAAGGATAGGTGCGTTGGGATTCGTCAGCGAGTTGAGCCACGAGTTGTGATCTGCGTCACACCAACCGTTCCAGGGAGATGTTGGTTGGCCCACAAACTTGTACTGCGACGGACTCATCAGATTATCCGGATTTCGCAGGATCATGCCTCTGGAATCGACGCCATTTGTAGAGCCCGATGCATTGGCATAGACTCCGTTACCCATCGAGATGTGTCCCGACCAGTAGGCGTCTGCATTTGAGACCAGGGACCACGTATTGGTCGCGAAATCAAACACCGCATCGCCATTCCCGCCCCAGCTCTGCTGATGAAACGTTACCGGCAGCCAATTCGCGCCGGTTCCGCCGGATATACCATGAATGCCAATGACCTGCCCTGCAGCAGACGTTGGCCAGTGCGGATCGGACTGGGCCACGCCGTTGACCGTCTTGTTCACAACGTCAATGTACCTGGAAACGGATGGGCTGGTCGGATTGACACAGTAAATCTTTGTATACGAATCCTGGTTCCCGGCTCCTGCGGCTGCGCATATCCAGTTATCCTGGCCGATCACGACCGCAAAGTATGCGAGCGGCTCTCCTGAGGATGGCCCGCCGATATTGGTCTTTACGCCCGTCGATTTGTTGTATTTCCCAATCTGATTTCCGTTCAGAAAATACATGATATCCGGGTCGATCGTTGACCATTCCCAGGTTGCCCCAAACGGCAGCGAATGCAGCTTCGGGCTGGCAGAGCCGTCGCCCACTTTGAAACTGCTCGGACTGAACTCAAGCCAATATCCATCGCCGTGTGGACCACTAAGTTTGATAGCCGTTGAATTGGCATTCCAGGATCTGTGCGATCCGGCATCTGTCGAGATGAACGATTCTCCGCCGAGAGTATTTGCATCGGTGACGCGCAAAATTCGTGAACCGAAAGTCGGATCCTTAATTGCCGAATTTGCCGGACCCAGTGCGGGTGCCGGCGGAACTGTTTTCGCGTCGGTCCCTGTATAGGCGGAGTATGTCGATGGCGCTGTCTGTGCTTTTAAAGGCGAATACAGGCCACTCGCAATGATGCTCAAAACAACTGCGATAACAAACTTACTGTGATACGCAAAACTTGTCTTCATTCTTATTTTCTGATCCTTGTTTCCCGTTCGCCCCTGAGACACGGGGCCGACTCGCTCTCCCGACACAAAATGGTTAGTTGTTCGTTAATAAAAAGAGCAGCGAGTATGGGAGTTGATCTGTGTTCTTCGTTGAACTGACTGAACGACTATAGCGTGCGATCCGGGGCGGAAAACATTGGGGGGACGCCTTATAAAGCGCCTTGATGAGCCCTAGGACGAATTAAGGTGAACACTCTAGGGTCGTCGTAAGCCACTGCAAAATAAGGCCTTATTCTGCTGCTTCTGAAATGCCGGTAAAGGCCCGGAGAACGCGAATTCTCTCCGGGATCGCTATGTTGTGGATTTCGCGACGTGTAGTTTCGGTTCCAGGCTTGCTAGTTCGACAGTTGATTGTGAAGGAGACGTTACGTGTTAGATAACCAACTGCTCGAATTGGAGCGATCACAACCTCTGCCCCCAGCACCCGAAAACGTGCGGATTCCCGTTAGTAACGGTGGAATGCGCACTATATATGCAGATGTCGTGACGCCGTTGTCGAGCATCAGCCGCTTTCGGCATCCATCCGCGGACAGTCCGTTCCCCCTTGAATATGCCTTCCATCTGTTGGGTGACGTTCAAGGTAAGACAATCCTGGACATTGGTTGCGGAGATGGTTTGAATACACTGCTCCTGGCAACCCTGGGAGCTACTGTCATCGCGCTCGACACTTCGGCTGAGAGGTTAGAAGCGACCCGCGAGAGGATTCGTCTCAATCGACTGGGCGGCAACGTCATATTTGTTCATGCCGATGCGTCGGCGATCCCGGTCGAGGACGGCCGGGTTGACGGAGTCCTCTGTGCGGCAGCTCTGCGCCAGTCGGATTGTGTTCTAGTGGCCCGCCAGATACGACGAATCTTAAAGCCTGGTGGGGTGGCATCGTTTGTCGAACAAGTCTCCGGGCGGTCGTGGCTATCCCTGGTCAAAATTCGCTTTCCAAAGTCCGACCATGTCATCGATGGTGAACCCCGCTTGACCTCTCAGCAGGTTTACGCTGTCAGCCGTGCTGTCGGCAGGCCCGGTCGGTCCCGCGAATTCCTGCTAAAAAACAAAATTCCCGCCCGGATCAGTATTTGCGCATCGGATCAAATGAAAAAGCCACGGAAAATGGATAAGGGGTTTTTGAACCGTTTGGGACTCAGCAGTTCCTTTGGATCCCGGCTGGTCTGGGAGGCCCGCAAGGAATGCTGACTACGCGAGCGGAGTTCCTCATTGCGCAACGAAAAGGGCAGGACCCCAAAAGGCTTAGCGCGGCTACGCCGTAACCGAAACATAAGACTCGCAGTAGTTGACACGCAAATGTTGTGAGGGAGCAAAACTCCCCGCCTAAGTTAACTTAGGCGGGGATGCCCTCGCGCAGCGAGGGCTGGGGCGGTCTGTTCAAAGTTCGCGCACAGCGCGCTCCTTATGGATTTCCGCGAAGCGCTCCTTTTTCTAATCGGTGCGCTACGCGAATGTTTATAAGGAGCGCGCTTGGCGGACGTTGAACACGCCCGCCGCTGCGCGGCACCCCGCCTAACTTATGCGGGGATTGACTCCCTCACATTCACATCAAAACATTTGGGCACCACGCACACGTCTTCCACTCGCGCTGTGCCTTTTGTGTTTCGTTCCCGCCCTCGCCTACAGGACATCGGCAAACGCCGGCTTCGCCTGCCTGAAGAAGAGGGCGCCCAGGACAAATACTGCAATACTTATAATGAATGCGATTGCGATTGCTTTCACTGCGGGCTGTGCGATGTCCAGCAGCGAGTTGCGGTACCCGGTCACAATCACCGCCATCGGATTCAATGCCGCTAAAAAGCGAATTGTTCTGGGGCTGCGATTCAATGCCTCCATGGAATAGAGAATCGGCGTGAAATAGAACCACAGCATCATGGCGATCTGGAGGGCCTGTATCGTGTCGCGTACGAATACGTGAAGGCCGGCGACGATCCACCCCAGACCCTGGGCAAACATCAGCAGCATCGCCATGTAAACAATGACCCACATGACGGAGACATGCAGGGTTTGATAAACGCCGACCACGGTCAGCACGATTCCAAGACCTATAAAGTGATGAATCAAATTTGAAATCGTGATCGAGATCGGCAGAATCTCTGCCGGGATGATTGTCTTAGTGATTAACGGTGCATTATCTGAGATGACGCTGCAATTCCGGACCACGGTGTCGCTGAACAAGATCCAGGGTAGCAATCCACATAAAAAGAAGATCGCAAAATTAGTCGTACCCGAGCCTGTACCGGGTCGTTGGCCCAATATACGGAATATGAAGCTGTAGCTGATCACCAGGACGATGGGATGAATGACGGACCAGAGGAACCCGCCAATCGAGCCGACGTAGCGGTGCTTCAGATCTCGAATAATAAGATTCTTCAGTAGATTTCGGTTTGCATTCAGTTTCTTCGCCAAATTCAGCATGACCATGTTATACAGGACATTTTTCCCCTTTGAAAGAGCCCCTCTTTACCGCATTGTTGCCGAAATGGTATCGGCCGGCAACTGAGCTAAACAAGTAACCCGCTTGGAATCAACACATTCGTTTACCGTCGGCTTTGGTAAATCTGTTGCTACAAGCACAAGTTCAGCCGCTGGGAGCGGCGGAAAACTCTGGCCGCGGCTCTGCCGCTTCGAGGAAATTTCAAGGAAAAAATGGAAGAACTTAAAGACCGATACGAGATCATCGAGGAAGCGGCAACCGACGCTATCGTGACTATCGATGAAAACGGCAGGATACTGTCGATCAGCCGGGCTGCCGAACGGATATTTGGACATACCGTTCCGGAGATGACGGGACAATTGGTGGACCGCGTCATTCCCGACTACAAACAGCATGTCGAGCAGGTCAGGCGGAGGGGGAAGAACGCGCCTGTCATCGAAGTCACCGGCATCCACAAGACCGGCAAGGCTGTCCAGATCGAGCTTTCCCTCGGGGAATACAATAAGAACAACCGCCACGTCTATACGGCCGTCATCCGTGACATCGGTGCGAGAAAGTACACCGACCGCCGCCTGGCGGCACAGTTTGCAGTGACGAGAGCACTCGCCGAATCGTTCAGCCTGTCCGAGGCCACGCCGAAGTTGCTCCAGTACATCTGCGAGGCCGTAGGTTGGGAGCTCGGCGAACTCTGGGTTGTCAATGCCGATTCGAACACATTGCATGTCGAAGGCAGCTGGCATCTGCCGACCTATGAAGTTGAAGAATTCGAGAAAGCCGGCCGGAAGACGATTCTTTTTCCAGGCATTGATCTCGTCGGCCGCGTGCTTTCCAGCGGTCAGCCCGCATGGATCGACAACGTTGTCGATGACAAAAACTTCCCCCGCGCGCCGATTGCGGAACGTGTCGGACTGCATGGAGCATTTGCGTTTCCGATCCGGGTCGGCGAATACGTTGCCTGCGTCATAGCGTTTTACAATCGCGAAATTGTTCAGCCCGATGACGAAATGCTGCAGATGTTCGACGCGCTGGGAAGACAGGTCGGCGACTTTATCAAGAGAACGCGCGCCGAGGAAGAGCGGGACAAGCTCCTCATCTACGAGCGCGTGGCGCGGTCGGAGGCGGAAACGAACGCTGAGAAGCTTGCGTTTCTTGCCGAAGCAAGTACCGTCCTGACATCGTCGCTCGATTACCACACCAATCTAATGACCGTCGCAAAGCTCGCCGTCAACCGGCTCGCCGATTGGTGCGCGGTGGACGTCGTCGATGAGAACAACGGCTTTCATCGCGTTGCACTCACGCATCGCGATCCCCAGCGCGCCGAATGGGCGCGCGAATTTCAGAAAAAGTTCTCGTCCCATCCCGCCGCGCCGCATGGGGTCGCCCACGTCATGCGCACCGGCAAGGCCAAGATCTACACCGATATTCCGGATTCCATGCTGATTGCTCTGGCCCAGGATGCGGAACACTTCAAAATCCTCCAGGAACTGGGATTGGCTTCGGCCATGGTTGTACCCCTGGTCGCAAGAGGCCGCACCTTAGGCGCAATCACACTGGCTTCAGAGAATCCGGCGCGCCGCTATACGGAGAATGATCTCAATTTCGCGGAAGAACTCGCCCGCCGCGCCGCTCTCGGCATCGATAACGCGCGCCTCTACAGCGAGGCTCAGAATGCCTTAAAAGAAGTTCAATCCAAGACGGAAGAGATTCAGCGTTTGAACGGCGATCTGGAACTGCGCGTCAAAGAGCGGACGGCTCAGCTCGAGATGATGGTCAAGGAACTCGAGGCGTTTACCTACTCCATTTCCGATGACATGCGAGGCCCATTGCGAGCCATTGACGGGTTTTCGCGGGTGCTGATGGAAGAGTATCCCGATAAGATGGACGCCGAAGGCAAGCGCCTGTTGAACATCATCCGCAGCAATGCCCGGAGCATGAGCGAATTAATTGATGGCTTGCTGGCCTTCTCGCATCTCGGCCGGCAACCTCTCGACCAGGCCGACATCAATATGCAGGAGCTGGCCCGCAGTGTCTTCGACGAAGTCCAGGCTGCGAACAAGGAGCGGCAGGTTTCGCTCGAATTGGGCAAGATTCCGCCGGCGTTCGGCGACCGTGCCATGGTGCGCCAGGTGCTTTATAACCTCATCTCCAACGCTTTCAAATTCACCAGGCCGAAATCGAATCCAACCATTGAAATCGGGTTCCAGGCAGGCGGAAATCAGAATACTTACTTCGTCCGCGACAACGGTGTCGGGTTCGATATGCAGTACAGCCAGAAATTGTTCGGTGTGTTCCAGCGGCTGCATAGCGTGGATGACTATGAAGGTTCGGGAGTCGGTTTGGCCCTGGTCCAGCGCATTGTATTGCGGCACGGTGGCCGCGTCTGGGCCGAAGGCAAAATGGATGAAGGTGCAACGTTGTATTTTTCACTTCCAAAGGCATAGATGAACGAGGCGCAAGAGACCGATATCCTGCTCGTCGAGGACAATCCGAACGACGCTGAGCTGACGCAACGGGCCCTCAAGAAGAGTGACGTGGGCGCCCGGCTGGCCGTGGCGCGTGACGGCGCTGAAGCGCTCGAATATCTGTTGAGTAACAGGCCCAAGCCGAAGGTCGTCTTCCTGGACCTGAAGCTGCCGAAGATCGACGGTATCGAGGTGCTGCGGCGGGTCCGCTCGGACGAGCGAACCCGTTCGCTGCCCGTAGTCGTCCTGACCTCATCGCAGGAAGAGCGCGATATCAGCGAATGCTACAAGCTCGGAGTAAACAGCTATGTTGTGAAACCCGTGGAATTCGACAAGTTTTACAAGGCGGTTGCCGACCTGGGTACCTATTGGCTCGTGTTGAACAAGTCGCCACTTTAACTCATGCGGTGTAACAGACATCGCAGCTGATCTAAGAGTGATATATGACTTCTCTCGAGGATGTGGAGATCCTGCTGGTAGAGGACAACCCGAACGATGTTGAGTTGACGATGCGGGCGCTCCAGAAACAGAACCTATCAAGCAAAGTATATGTCGTCCGGGATGGCGCCGAGGCCCTGGAGTTCCTGTTTGCAACCGGAGCTTTTGCCACCCGGAAAATTGAAAATCGTCCGAAAGTCGTCCTGCTGGACCTGAAGCTTCCCAAGGTTGACGGTATTGAGGTGCTGCGCCGGATCAAGGCTGACGACCGTACAAAGCACACTCCGGTTGTCATGCTGACCTCGTCGCAGGAAGATCGCGACGTTCTGGATACCTATAACCTCGGAGTAAACAGCTACATCGTCAAGCCCGTCGATTTCAGCAATTTTGTACACGCGGTTTCGGAACTCGGCGTCTACTGGGGTCTTCTAAACAAGCTGCCGTATTGACCTGCAGGCGCGTGCTCCAAGATAGAGACCAATCTAGCGATGAGTGTCGACAGTCCCCGCCTTAGTAAGGCGGGGATGCCATCGCGCAGCGAGGGTCCCGTCCATTCTGTTTTGGACAACTCTGATCATAGACCGCGCCTATAACCGCTTGACTGCCGATCGCCATGGCGACCCCGCAAATAACGGCAACAGGGCAATACCCGGCACAGCCGCCAGCACGCTGAGAAAGAAGAACACAGGCCATCCCGTTTTGACGGCCAGAGCACCCGAGGGCGCGGCCAGCACGTCGCGGCCGATGGCAACCAGACTTGAAAGCAGCGCATATTGAGTCGCCGAAAAGCGGGGATTGCACAGTATCATCAAAAAACCAACGAGCGCCGATGTCCCAAGCCCTGTGCAGAAGTTTTCAATAATGATTGTTGCCGTCATTACGGAAAAATTGCGCCCTGTCTGCGATAAAACCAGGTAGGCGAAATTGCTCAGCGCCTGCAGAAATCCAAACGCCCAGAGCGCCCGATTAATTCCGATGCGGCTGATAAACGCTCCGCCCGCCAGTACTCCTGCGATCGTCGAGGCCAGTCCAATCCCTCCCTGTACGATGCCAACGTCCGTTTGGCTGAATCCCAGTTCAAGCAGAAACGGGGTCGTCATGCTGTTGATCATCGCGTCCCCGAGGCGATACAAAAGGATAAAAGCAAGGATACTCAGGCCGCGGCTTTTGCCCATGCGTTTGAAAAAGTCTGACAGAGGCAACTGCACCGCCTCGCGCAATGAGGCGGGGGCTGCATCCCGCAAAACCGGCTCCGGAACCCGGCTGCTCGCCAGCGCGAGAACAAACATGACCAGCCCCAGCAAGGCGTATGTCGCGGGCCAGGAGAAGGCATCCGCCATGACGAGAGCGCCTGCGCCGGTAGCGATCATCGCTATACGATAGCCAAGAACTTTGGCCCCGGAGGCGGCACCAGTCTCCGACGGTCCACAAATGTCTGTGGAGTACGCATCAACGACAATGTCTTGCGTAGCACTCAAAAACGCAATGGCCAGAGTGTTCAAAGCCAGCAACCGCAAAGCCTGGGCCGGCCGCTGAAAAGCCATTGCGGCAATCGCAACAGCGAGAGCAACCTGCGTCACGATCAACCACCCTTTGCGGCGGCCGAGAAAAGAAAATTCAAAACGGTCAATGATGGGCGACCACAGGAACTTAAGGGAATAGGGCAGGCTCACAAGGCTGAAAAAACCGATGGCGGTGAGGTTCACACCGGTCACTGTCATCCATGCTTGAAGCGTTCTGCTCGTTAGGTAAAGCGGCAGTCCGGATGAGAATCCGAGTACTAATATGGCGGCCATCTTGCGGCTACGAAACACCTTCAGCATCCGTCTACTATAGCCGGACCCTGCAACGATTTTGGTAAGGCGATTGCAACCTTCCCTTGTGGACGTATTGAGACGGTCATGAAACCCGATAGATACCCGGACTCTCCAGAACGCTGCACGAACAAGATCCTTGCCGCACTGCCGACATCATCCCTGAAGAATTGGTATGAGTGCCTCGAGGCGGTTAAGCTGGCGCCGGGTACGGTACTGTACGAACCGGATGAGGCTATCGAACACGTCTATTTTTTGACCAACGCTTTGGTGTCCATCATTTCGATGAATTCCGAAGGGTCGACCGTCGAAATCGGGCTCATCGGGTATGAGGGAATGGTAGGTGTTCCCGCCATTCTAGGAGGCGTCACTCCGTATCGTGCCGTGGTCCAGATGGGTGGCGAGGCGTTTCGGATGCGCGGCGAAACCCTATATGAAGAATTCAGGCGCAACCCGTTTCTTCGCGACTTGCTCCTGAAATACACCAATGCCTTTTTGATTCAAATCGCCCAGTCGAGTATCTGCAACTGTTACCACACGCTGCAGGAACGCGTTTGCAGATGGCTTCTGGTCGCGCGCGACGCCGTTCGCAGCGATGTTCTTTTTCTGACCCACGACGTGATTGCCCGCCTGCTCGGCACGAGAAGGGCAAGCGTAACCGTAACCGTCGGTCTTCTTCAGCGTGCCGGTCTTATCAAGATCAGCCGCGGTCAAATCAGCATCATCGACCCGCAGGGTCTCGCAGCAATGTCGTGCGAATGTTACGACATTCTTCGTGATGGCGTGCGGAGCGTTCAAAGCTCGTAATAGCCGCCTTTCATCCATTTCCGGGTGTCCTGATTAATTTTACACATCCGTGTACGGCAGCGTACCGACTGTGCCTGTGGAGTCTGGTACTTACAGTTCGCACGAAATAGTGCGCATCGAATGAAAAATCGCATCCTCAGAGTGCTGCCATTGAAAGAATATCGATCCATGATGTCTCAGTTAAAGGCTGTCGACCTCGCGCAAGGTACTGTGCTGTACGAGGCCGGCGAACGGATTGAGGATGTCTACTTTCCAGATGAAGCGACCGTTTCGTATCTGTCCGGGACAGCAGACGGTGAAACACTAGAGGTGTGTGTTATCGGCAACGAAGGCGTGGTCGGTATTCCGTCGCTGCTGTCCGATGCCACGGCTTTTCGCGCCGTAGTCCAGCTTCCGGGCCGCGCGTATGCAATGCGACGGGATGTCTTACGAAAAGAATTCAGACGCAGCGAAGCGCTGCATCGCGTCCTGCTCCATTACACGAACGCGCTGCTGATTCAGATTGCCCAGACGGCCGTCTGCAACAAATTCCACTCGGTCGAAGAACGCTTCTGCCGATGGCTTTTGATGGCGCACGACCGCTCCGTTGCCGACAAGGTGCCTTTGACCCAGGAAGCCTTGTCGCGCGTTCTCGGCAGCCGCCGGGCATCGGTTTCGGTGACGGCAAGCGCATTCCAGAAAAAAGGGGCAATTCGTTACAGTAGAGGTGTAATTCACATCCTCGAGCGCAAATATCTGGAGGCCTCGAGTTGCGAATGCTACGAAACGATATATGCCGCCCACTCCAGGATCGAGCTCTCAAGCCACCGTTAAGTACTGTTGCGTACGGATCCGAAAACTCTGTGATATATCTTTTTATGCAAGTTTTTTCCGACGCATGGGGCTGTATAAACGTTATCCAAACTCCATCCTTCAACGGCTGCGCTTCCAGGACTTCGACACGCTTTCGGCTGAATTAAAGCCGGTGGAGTTGTCCAAAGGGACGCCGCTGTTCGAGCCGGATCAGGCCGGGCCCAACACGTATTTTCCGATCGGTGCTGTCATATCATTCAGCGGAGATACGGGGAACGGCGGTACTGTCGAAGTGTGGGCGGTCGGAAGCGAGGGTGTAGCCGGAGTGTCCGGTATCATGGGCGAGCGCAAGCCGTTCCGCGGTGTCGTTCAAGTGTCCGGAACAGCGCTGATGTGCAAAACATCTTTCGCGCGGAAGCAGTTTCTCAAATGCAACTCATTTCACGCTGCATTGATGAAGTATTGTGATTACCTGGTGCTCCAGACTTCTTATCTCGGCATCTGCAATAACAACCACTCGATCGAACAGCGCTTCAGCCGCTGGCTCCTGATGACGCAGGACCGTGCGCAGTCAGCGGAGTTGAAATTCACGCAGGATTCTATCGCCGGCGTTCTCGGCACGCGCCGAGCCACGATTTCAGTCGCGGCAGCGGCGCTGCAAAATGCCGGGCTTATTCGATATACGCCTGGGTCTATTACGATCCGTTCGCGGAAAGCACTGGAGCGGGCAGCTTGTGGTTGTTACAAAATCATCAGGTCGGCGCGCCGGTAGGACGGTCTATGACCGCGCGTACCCTAAGAGGCCCTCTTCTTTGGTGTCCGTGTTCCTCCAACCTGGCGGTTTTCAGTTCTAAACGGTAACGGTCTTGCTTCGCTGATCCGAAGGTTGTGACCTTCCATCTTTTGACCGTTGAGTACACCGACCGCTTCCTCGGCATTCAACACTTCCGGTAGTTCTGCAAAGGCAAATCCGCGTGAAGCTCCGGTATCGAGATCCTTAATGACCTGTACCGTTTCGACTTTGAAACCATGCTGTTCAATCCACGCTTGAAGTTCCTGCTCCGCAATCATATGAGGAAGGTTTCCGATGTAAAGCCTTGCCATGTTGTTAACACCTCTCGTCAGTTTGTTGGCAATTGCGATTCCAGGAACAGGTAACATACGGATCTGTGAACAGCATCTATCGTAGCGCCATCAACGGCGCCGTGAAGCTTGCCGAGCCAGGAGAATTCCCAGCTGTACGCATCGGGTCCACGATGATCTGGCCTCCGGTCGTTCTGGCTCCAATGGCAGGTGTGACCAACTATCCGTTCCGATTCGTCTGTAAGCAATTCGGCGCCGGCCTGTACGTCAGCGAGATGATCAATGCCCGTCCTCTTGTCGACGGCCGTGAGAGAACACTGAAGCTTGCGGATTTCGGACCGGAGGAATCGCCCCGCAGTCTTCAGCTGTATGGCACGGATCCCTACTACGTTTCAGAAGCCGTCAAGCGGCTCGTTGACGAAGGACGCATCGATCACCTGGATATGAATTTCGGCTGCCCTGTGCCGAAAGTCACCCGTAAGGGAGGCGGTGCCGCAATTCCCTTAAAGCCCAACCTGCTTCGGAAGATCGTTCGCGCTGCGGTCAGCAATGCAAAAGAGGTTCCGGTGACGATCAAGTTCAGGCTGGGAATTAACCTGGAATATCTGACGTATCTGACGGCGGGTCGAGTTGCTGAAGACGAAGGTTGCGCCGCTGTCGGTCTGCACGCTCGAACTGCCGCTCAGCTATATCACGGACATGCCAATTGGGATGCCATTGGCGAGTTGAAACGCTCGTTGAGGATCCCGGTCTTCGGAAATGGCGATATCTGGGAAGCTCATGATGCTTTGCGAATGATGCGCCAGACCGGTTGCGACGGTGTCATTGTCGGCCGCGGCTGTCTTGGGCGGCCCTGGTTATTCCGCGATCTGGCCGATGTCTTCAACGGCCGCGAACCCGCCGATCCTCCGAATTTCGGCGAAGTTCTCGAGATCATGTTCGCGCATGCCCGCAAGCTGTGCGACTGGTTCGGAGAACGATTCGCAATGCATTCTTTTCGCCGCCACGCTTCGTGGTACACCAAGGGGTTTCGTCTGACCTCCGAGCAACGCGCCGGACTGATGCGAGTCGAGACCTGGATGGATCTGCGCAATTTGTTGGAAACTGTCGACCGGGCCCAGCCCTTTCCACCTTCCGCAATGAGGGTCGTGCGCGGAAAAGCGACCGGTATCCAGAAGGTGGCTCTTCCTCTGGGCTACCTCAACAATCTGGATGACGACTCTCCGCTCTCCGGCTCTGATATCGATCCCGGCGACGGCGGTTAATCCGTTTGACTGACTGTAGGCGCGGTCGTAGGCCACAGCTGTCCAAATAAGGACCAATGTAGCGGTGAGCCAGTCCCCGCCTAAGTTAGGCGGGGACTGGCCCACCAGTGTTACAGCCAAAAAACCAGGTTTACATCGCATCCACTACATTCAAAATCTTAACGCGCGCCACTTTGCGGCTCCCCGTCCATTCTGTCTTGGACACCTCTGGTCATAGACGGCGCCTGCAACCACGTCCGCTCATTTCTCCCCGTTCGCTTCCTCATCCAGAATGGCAATGACATTGGGATGCATCTGCAGGGCGGATGCGGGTACGGCTTCCGTTATTGGCCCTCGCAAGGAGCGGCGGACAACTTCCGCTTTCCCGCTACCGGATGCCAGAAGCACAATGTGTCGGGAATCCAGCATGGTACCGATTCCCATGGTTACGGCCTGGTGTGGAACGGCATTGCTGCCGAACTGCTTTGCGGCGTTTGCCATCGTTTCGGCAGCCAGACTGACGGTCCTGGTACGCGAAGAAAAACCCGACCCCGGTTCGTTGAAAGCAATATGCCCATTGGCGCCAATCCCGACGATGAGCAGATCGATTCCGCCCACATTCCGAATGGCTTCTTCGTAATTGCCGGCTTCATCCGGAAAATGAGCGTTAGCTTCCGCGATGTCGACGTGATCGAAAAAATGCTCGTGCATGCAGGTGTGGAAGCTATTCGGATCGTCCTGAGCCAATCCGAGATATTCATCAAGGTTGAAGGTGCGCACCTTCGAAAAACTGAGGCCCTGATCCCGGTGCATCCGCACCAGCTCCGCGTACATTCCGAGCGGCGTTCTGCCGGTCGGCAACCCCAATACCAACTCGGCTCGTCCGCGAACGGCTTTTGCAACGAGTTCTGCCGCCGTCCGGCTCAGCGTCTGATAATCCGCTGTTACAAGGATCCGCATTTCAAAGACTATGACCCGGAGTGATCGAGCAGTTCGCGAATCTTCAATGCCAGAGAATTCGAAGTGAAAGGCTTTTCAATGAACTGCAGGCCGGGATGCAGGAAGCCAGCCTTGCTGATCTCATCCGTATAGCCCGACATGAGCAGGATTTTCATCTCCGGGCGAAGCGGGGCGGCCTGGTCAGCGAATTGGCGGCCCGTCATACCCGGCATGACCACGTCCGACAATGCAAGATCGATGGATCCTCTATAGGTTTTGCAGATCTCGAGGGCCTCTTCGCCGCTCGCGGCTTCGATGACCGTGTATCCGCGCACCTCCAGCATCTCGCGTGTGAGTTGCCGGACAAGATCGGCGTCTTCGGCTATCAATATCGTTTCGCTGCCTCGTGCCGCGACACGCTCGTGGTCCGGAGAAGGATCGGCCGGAGCAAGAAGGCCGGGAAGGTAAATCCTGAGAACCGTTCCTTCGCGCGACCGGCTCGAAGCGGAAATGTATCCGCCGCTCTGCTGAACGATTCCATAAACCGTAGACAGCCCTAAGCCCGTCCCTTTCGATTTTTCCTTCGTCGTGAAAAATGGTTCGAAAATGTGGGACAACGTTTCGGAATCCATGCCGAGGCCTGTGTCCTGAACAAGCAGTAAGACGTACCGGCCGCTTTCGAGAGGCGAGGCCGTTCCTGGAGGAGGAGCTTCAACTTCCACATTTTTTGTAATGATCGAGAGCGTGCCGCCGTTCGGCATGGCGTCGATGGCGTTGACCACGAGGTTCATCAGGACCTGCTCGATTTGTCCACGATCTGCTTCGACGGTCCAGAGGTCGGGGGCGAGATCGCATTTCAATTCGATGTTGTCGCAGATCAGCGACCGGAGCATCGCATCCATCTCCTCGATCGCGGCATTCAGATTCAGGATTTTGGGCTGCAGGACCTGCTTGCGCCCGAACGCGAGGAGCTGACGGGTCACCGAAGCCGCCTTCTGCGCGGCATCATAGATCAGCAGAAGATCCGGCCTCATCGGGTCATTTTGCGTCACGCGGCCTAACAGCACCTCGCAGCGGCCGATAATGACGGTCAGGAGATTGTTGAAGTCGTGCGCAACGCCGCCTGCCAGCCGGCCGACGGCTTCCATCTTGCGTGCGGATTGAATCTCTTCCTCGAGCCGTTTCCGCACTTCCTGCGATCGGTTGCGTTCGGCGATCTCGTCTCGCAATATTTCATTGGCTCGTGCCAGCGCGGCCGTCCGGTTTTGGACCCGTAATTCCAGCTCGTCGTTGGAGCGCTGCAGTGCCTGCTCGAAGCGTTTTCGTTCTGTGATATCGCGGACGTGGAGCAACAAAGCCCGCTCTCCGAGGTATTCAATCTGGCTGGTCCGGATCGACACCGGAATGGATCGGCCATCGGAGCTCAGGCTGAAACCCTCGAATTCGCTCGGCGCTGTCGTGGCGGAAATGACCAGATCCCGCCGGTGCTCGGGCGGGACCAGCTCGGCGACATTCTTGCCGACGATTTCCTCACGGCTCAGGCCATGGAGAGCCGCTGCCGCGGGATTGCAGTCGAGGACATTCCCCCGCATGTCCTCAATGAAGATGGCGTCGGGAGAGCTTTCAAAGAACGTCTGAAAAAGCGCTTCGCGGTGCTTCGTCTGCATTACCGAAATTGTAGCAAGGGGAGCGGGAAGGAACACAAGAGGCACAAAAGGAACAAGAAGGATATGCCCTTTGTGTAACAAGGCTGTAAGTTTTAGTTTTTTAACGCGATTTTCGGACGGAGACGACAAAATCCCTTACCCACGTTTGGCTGGGTTTGTAGCTCCGGTTTATGACCGTTGGCGGTGTGTTGGGACCGAGTTTTGGCGACAAGCGGATCTAGTTTGTCGAAGTTGATATTTCTGGCAGGATGTCGAAATGGGGGAAGTCCCCGCCTAACTTAGGCGGGGAGTTCGTTCCCTCACAACATTTGCGTGTCAACTACTGCGAGTCTTATGTTTCGGTTGCGGCGTAGCCGCGATAAGCTTCTTGTGTTCCTTCTCCGCTACTTCCGCTTTTCCAGATGCATCTCCCACTCATCCAGACTGCGTGGCCAATCTTCCTTGAGCAATCGGGAAAGCGCGCGATCCGCGAGCAGGCGGCCTCCGGTCTGGCATGTTGCGCAATAGTTGCACTCGTTTTCCGCATAAACGATCCGCTGCACGGGTGATCCGCATATGGGGCACGGTTGGCCGAAACGGCCGTGGACGGCCATCTCGGGGCGGAACGCGGTGACTTTGGAAGGGAATCCGCCTGCCGCGTCTTTTTTCAGCCGTTCAATCCACTCTCGAAGCGTTGCCTGGGTCGCCTCATGCAAACGGCTGATCTCCTCCTCGTTCATTTTTTGCGTCAGCTTCATCGGTGAAAGCCGGGCGTGGTGCAGAATTTCGTCGGAATACGCGTTGCCAATCCCGCTGAATAACCTGGGATCGGTGAGGGCGCGCTTCAAAGTGTGATTTTCTCGCGTCAGTACCTCGCGGAAGGCCGCCGCCGGGGCATCGAGTACTTCGAGCGCTCCGCGATCGAACGCTGAAAGGTTGCTTTCGCCTTCAACTACATGCAGAGAGGCGCGCTTCTTCGAGCCTGCTTCGGTCAACAATAATGTACCGGACGGGAAGTCGAAGGCTGCAAGCCCCAGTTTTCCGGGAACCTTCGCGCCGGGCTCTTTCCATTGAAACCGTCCGGCAATCATCAGATGAACAACAAGGAATAACGTTCCATCAAATTCCAGGACGATCTGTTTTCCCAATCGCCGGAGGCCGACCACGCGCCGGCTCTGCAGGGCCGAAATCGGCGGTCTGACGGATCTCACGACAAAGGGGCTCGCCAGGCGGACCCGTTCCAGGGTCTGATTCAAAATCCGGGGCTTCAGCGATTCGATGTACAGCAGAACATCCGGCAGTTCAGGCATGACTAAAAAGGGGACAGGTCACTTTTTTCGGTCAAAGTGTTACCAAAGGTAACAACTTCTGCTGAAAAAAGTGACCTGTCCCCTTTTTTAAGCGGCCGGAGGACGCGATTCCACCACATTACGGCGCCGGTGATGAAAAGAAGCAAAGGCACCAGGCCCAGGACCGTCCAGAGTGCTTTGATCGGCCAACCGCCGAAACGGCCGAAATGCAGTCGCGAGAACCACTGTAAAAACTTGTCGCCGAAGCGGGTTTGCGCCGGATTGGACTCATCCAGCGGCTGCAGATAATCGACGAAATTCTGGAAAGGATTGGGAAAAGCCAGGTAAATACCGGAAAGAGCCCACAGTAGAACCAGCAGAAAAGTCCAGAAACCAACGGCGCTGTGGAGATGCCAATTGAACAGTTTCCAGTTCGATTGCAGATCCACCGTAAGACTTCGCCGCCAACTTGCCACGCCGGGCCACCAGATGATCAGACCCGTGATGCAGAGGACCGTCAGGGCAATAGACCCGATTCCATTCGCGGCACGCCCCTTCTCGCCGTTCAGAAGATCATCATGCAGAGACGCGAGCCAGACGATGAAGCGCACCATCGCCGGGTCCGGATACCCGAGGTATTTTCCGGAATAAGGATTGAAGATGCGGTGCAGCGATCCTGGAACGCGGTCGCGCTCCAGCCAGATCTCGACGGCGCGGGTGGGATCCTTCTGGGGCCAGACGTGCGAGACGGTATAACCGGGAAACGTCTGCAGTGCGGACTGCTTCAGTTGCTCATCCGTCATCCGTTCGCCCGACGGCGTGAGCGTCAAGGGCGGCCGGTTGAACATATTGTGCAGTTCGATGCGGAAGACGAGAACACTGCCGCTGACGCTGATGACCAGAAGATACAGACCGACGGCGATTCCGCTCCACAGATGGATCTGAAACAATGCCTTGCGTGCCCAGACGGTTTGCGGGCGGCGCCAGATCCGTTCAATCAACCCGGAAGATTCGCTCACTGCGTTCCCTGTACGTATCGCTTCGGTTTCAGGAGGAGTTCCCGCCCGACAATGTACAGGACGACGGTCAATATGACGAGCGGAATCAGTCCCAACAAGTCAGAATAGGGTCCTTCAAAAAACGGGTTGTTTTTCGTTGCCCAATCTTCAAGTCCCGTCAGTCTGGCCGAGATACCCTCGCTCAGATTCAGGAAACTGTAAATCACTCCGGCCAATGTGGCGCCCGCGATGTAACCGGATGCCAGCAGAACACCAGGACTCTGATCCGTCTTGGCTGCCATTTCTTCTTCGCTGAGCGGGAGGTTCTCGGGTTTCTTCCGCAAGTATCGATCGACACCCCAGCGGACCATGCCGCCGACGAATATCGGAGAAGACGTTGAGAGCGGAAGATACATCCCGACCGCAAAGGCCAACGACGGAATGCCGCTCAGTTCCAGGACGACGGCGGTCATCACGCCGAGCAAGACCAGGCCCCAGGGCAGTTCGCCACTGAGAATACCTTTGATGATGTACGACATCAACGTCGCCTTCGGCGCCGTAAACTTTGGAACCGTTTGATTGCTTCCCGGCAGCTTGTCATAAATGCCGTTGATTCCAGGGTCGGCGAGATAGACCGGAACGCCCTGATCGTTGACCAGGTATCGCCCGGCGGGACCATATTCCGGAGTCGTCTTATGAACGACGTAATATGAAGCGGAGTCGGCGCCCGCCTGAGAGCCTTTCAAACTGTCGCGCTTCGGCTGGTCGCCGTTTTTCAAATACTGGTCGGGTGTGAAGTGAAATCCGGCAGGAAAGCTGAAGTCTTTGTTCTGCGCGACGGGAACATAAACAGTGCCCGATTGATTCATTGCCAGCAAAATCGGTCCGAGCACAACGGCGGAAGCAAGCGCCCCGACCAGTATGGCGATTTGCTGATATTTCGGCGTCGAACCGACGAGAAAACCGGTCTTTAAATCTTGAGAAGTTGTGCCGCCATTCGATGCCGCGATACAAACGATGCCGCCGATCGAGAGCGCTGTGACGAAATACGGCGGTGCTGTCCAGCCGATGATCAGGAACACGAGGCAGGTAAGCAACAGCGTCGCCACCGTCATCCCTGAAATCGGATTCGATGAAGAACCGATTTCTCCCGTCAATCGCGATGAAACCGTAACGAATAAGAAGCCGAAGGCGACGATCAGCACTGCGCCCACGAGATTGCCGCGCAGGTTCAATTGCGGCGCAATCATGATGGCCAGAAGCAACGCAATGATGCCGCCAAGCACGAACTTCATCGACACGTCCTGGTCCGTCCGGGGTGCGCCAGCGACTGCAGTTTTGGTGCGTCGCAAATCCGCGAGGCCGCCTTTGAGACCGCTCCAGATAACCGGAAGCGAACGAATCAGGCTGATGATTCCGCCTGCCGCGACTGCGCCGGCTCCGATATACAGGACGTATGCTTTTTGAATCTGGGAAACCGACATGTCTTTGATCAAGTGCGCTGTTTCGGGCGCCAGTGGCGCCACCAGCCCGCTTCCGAAGAACTTGATGGCAGGAATCAGCACGAGATACGACAACACACCTCCAGCGGCCATAATCGAAGAGATTCGGGGGCCGATGATGTACCCCACGCCAAGCAGCGCCGGATTATTTTCGATGGAGACCGAACCCGCTTCGAACGGCTTGCCGAAGACTTTCGTCGGATATTCTTTCCAGGTTTTCCAGATCTCCTGAATGCCATAGTAGAGAAAACCGATGCCGAACCCTGCCATGATGGTCTTGCCGCCGGTCGTGGCTTCATCGACGATGCCCGTAGTCTGAGCGCCGACCGCGGCAGCCGCCCGCGACTCGTCCGAGGCGCCCGCCTTCAGCACTTCGGCGCAAGCCGTGCCTTCGGGATATTTCAAATAACCGTGCTGAGCAACGATCAACGCCCGTCTCAGTGGGATCATCATCAGGATCCCCAGAAGTCCGCCCAACACCGCGACGAGCATCACGCGGGTTAATTCCAGGTCGAATCCGAGAATGAGGATGGCGGGCATGGTGACGCCGATGCCGAATGCAATCGATTCGCCGGCCGATCCAGCCGTCTGGACGATGTTGTTTTCAAGCACCGTCGCATCGCGAATGCCGAGCTTTGAAAGGAGCCGGAACAAAGTGATTGAAATCACAGCAACTGGGATCGACGCGCTGACGGTCAGTCCGACCTTCAACACAAGATAAAGTGAGGATGCGCCGAAGACCACCCCGAGAACCGTTCCCATGATGAGGGGCAGTATCGTCAGTTCCCGCAGGTGCGCTTCCGAGGGAATGAAGGGCCGAAATGCCGCAAGATAGGCGTTTTCGTTCACGATTTCGCCGCGATCCGGATTTTCTTTTCCGGCCGGTATGCCGTTTATCCCACCGACTTCTGATGACATCAGAGCTTCCTTATCAAATTTAGCAATTTAGGCAACCGTCCCCGAATTAGAACATTACGGGTGAATCCTAGCAGGTATTCTATAAGATTACGCACACCAGGAGGATCCGATGCAATATACACGGCTTGGAAATACGGGATTAATCATTTCACGCATGGCTTTCGGCGCGATGACGTTCGGATCGGCGAAGGGCACCATCTTTGAAGGTATATCGAAAGTAGATCAGAAGCTCGCCAATGACCTTGTCGCGAAAGCCCTCGATACCGGCATAAACCATTTCAATACCGCGGATGTTTACACCAGCGGTCAATCTGAGGAATTCCTGGCGACAGCGCTCGGGGCCCGCCGCAAGGATGTCGTTATCTCCACGAAGGTGGGTTTCCGGAGTGGTGAGGCATTGGTGCATCAAGGCTTGTCACGCCAGCACATCCTTGCCTCGGCGGAAGACAGCCTGCGCCGCCTGAATACGGATTACATCGACGTCTACCTGGTCCACCGGCTGGATCCTCACACGCCGGTCGAAGAGACGGCGGGCGCGCTCAATGCGCTGGTCGAATCCGGGAAGGTACGCTATGTCGGATTTTCCAACTGGAATGCCTGGATTGCGGCCAAGGCACTCGGGATTCAACGGGGGCACGGCTGGGCCGAGTTTAAAGCGGCCGAACTGTATTACTCGCTCGTCGGGCGGGATCTGGAGCACGAGCTCGTGCCCTTTGTTCAGGATGCCGGAATCGGCGTTTTTGTCTGGAGCCCGCTCGCCGGCGGTTTTCTTACGGGAAAGTACACCCGCGAGAATCCGAAAGGCGACGGCGGCCGCCTGAATGCTTTCGACATGCTGCCCTATGATAAAGAGAAGGGGCACCAGGTCGTCGACCGGCTTCGCGCTATCGCCAAGGCTCAGAATGCGACGCCCGCGCAGGTGGCCTTGGCCTGGGTATTGAGCAAACCGTTTGTCAGCTCGGTCTTGCTGGGCGCGAATAAGTTGTCGCAGCTCGAAGACAATCTTGGAGCCGCGGAGCTGCGCCTGCCTCAGGAAGATCTTTCGGCGCTTGATGAGATGACTTCGCCGGCCCCGGTGTACCCGAACTTTTTCACTCAGCGGGTGGTTGATGAACCGCTGCGCCAGGCGCTCAGCCGAAGCACGCACGGCTGATTTGCAGGCGCGGTGTATGACCGCGCCTACACATGAATTCGCAGCTACTGATCCCACCACGGGCCGAAGGTATTCATCAGCATGACGCCCAGGACGTGAGGGGCCGACTGTTCCGACTCCGTCAGGTTCAGGTCGCGCAGAATCCATGAGCCGATCACATCGGGAACACCGTTCGGGTCTTTCGCTTTGCTCGTAACGAAATTGACGAATGCGGCGAGATCCAGCACGGACGATTCGTTCCAGGCGTGCAGCGTTTCCATGACGGTGCCCGTCAGTTCCTTCTGCTCAGCCGGCGCGTATCGTCCCGGGATCATCAGCAGCGCGGTGCCGGTTCCAGCGACTCCGAGCAGCCCGTCCCATTCGTCTGCGGAGAGTGCCTTCAGAGACGGATATTGTTCCGCAAAACCCTCGCGTGAGTTCGCAGCGAAAACCCTGGAGCCGGTGACCAGCTTTTTCGCGTTTTCTCTTTCTCTTTCCGTCACGTTGTTCTCCTTTTTTAAAGGTATCAAAGCTGGCCGCTCTTCCTAAAGTTTGACTTAAGCTGCTCGTCCAATTACGATTCCTGGAAATACCTTGGAGGAAGCAATGGTCAAGGCACAGTTCGGCCGAATAGGAATGGCGGTGTTCATCGTTTTTACAATTGCCATCACGGCATCCGACCTCGCGGCGCAATTTCAGGCGCCTGGTGCGCTGGGGGCACTGGCTCCGGCGAATATCGCCAAACCGCGCCCGAAGCCGCCTTTCGACCTGACAGGCGCCTGGCTGCACAATTCCAATACGCGCACGGGGGGTGAGAGCGAACGGTTCGATCCTCCTGCCGGCTTCAAGCTCACGCCTGCTGCACAAAAGCACTTCGATGCTGCAGCGCTGGCCACCAAAGACGGGAAGCTCTACAAAAATGATATCGGCCTGTGCTGGCCGGCCGGAATGCCGATCATGATGACCCGGGTGTGGCCGGTTGCAATGATCCAGCTGCCCACGTCGATCTTCATGATCAGTGAATTGATGAACAGCATGCGTATCGTCTACCTGGATGGGCGTCCGCACACCGACCCGGATATCGCGGTGCGTAGCTTCAACGGCGAGTCCATTGGCCGCTGGGAAGGCGACACGCTCGTCGTTGATACCACCAATTTTGTGGACGAGCATCATTGGGTTCACGACAGGTACGGAATTCCCGGCAGCGATGCCTTGCACATCGTTGAGCGCTATAAGATGATCAACGGCGGAAAAACGCTGGAAGTTGAATTCACGCTGACGGATCCCAAAATGTGGGTCGGCGACTGGAAAATGGTCAAACACTGGGACCGCGCTGACGATCGCGACATCGCAGAAGTCGAGTGTCTGCCCGATCTCAATGAGCACATGCCCACGGTGCACTCGACGGACAACGTTCGCTAAAGGAAATGGCGTGGGGAACCGGCGGTAGTCTGCTGGCCCGACGCTGATAAAATGGAGGCGGAGCAATGAGAAGTTTGCGGATCGGAATCTTTCTGACGATGGCCGTTTGTGTGGCGGCATCAGCCTATGCGCACCACTCGGCGGCTGGTATTGATCAAACAAAGACTGTGATGCAGGAAGGGGTCGTCAAGGAATTCAAATGGGCCAATCCCCATTCCTGGATCGAACTCGAGGTGAAGGGCGCAAAGGGAGACACCGAGATCTGGAACCTGGAGATGAATCCACCTTCTTATCTGGTTCGGGCAGGCTGGAAGTCCACCACGATAAAACCGGGGGACAAAGTGAAGTTCACGGCGCGTCCATTTAAGAATGGCGATCCGGGAGGACTCTTTGTTTCCGTAACGCTGCCGGATGGCCGCACGCTTGGCCAGACGCCACCGCGTGGTGCCGGACCTGCCGCTCCCGTATACGAGCAGAAATAATAAGGTGGAAGAACCACAAGAAGCACAAATCGCACCGAACACCTTCTGTGCCTTGTGTGCATCTTGTGGTTGCTTCCGCTTTGTTTCACGCTTGTAGCATCGAGTCCATTGCGATCCAATAGGGTATGACCTGCCCGAAATGTTCTTCGAGCAATATCCACCACTCTGAGTTCGAACCCCTCGAATGGGTCTGGCTTGTCCTCACGTTCCGGCGGCCCTATCGTTGCCAGAACTGCCGGGAACGGTTCTGGGACTACTTCTGGAAATTGTGATTTCTGCAGGAAAAAATCGACTCCTCGCTTGATCCGGGCGGGACGTTCATGCTCGAATTGGGGACGCTAATTTTGAGGTGATGTTGAATGTTCGTGTCGTTATTGGTCGCCGGTCTCTTGATGCTCCAAGCACCGTCGCCTGCCCGCACCATTCCGAGAACCGCTGACGGAAGACCAAACCTGCAGGGCATCTGGCAGGTGCGCAACAGCGCCGCCTCCGATTTGCAGGATCATGCGGCCAGACCCGGCATGCCTGGCGGCAAGGGCGTCGTCGAAGGTGGCGAGATTCCGTATCAGCCCTGGGCGGCCGCAAAGAAGAATGAAAACTATGCCAAACGGCAGACTGCCGATCCGCTCGCGCAGTGTTTTATGCCCGGAGTTCCGCGGATCATGTACATGGAATACCCCTTCCATATATTCCAGACTCCCCAGCAGATAGCGATCACTTTCGAGTGGTCATCGGTTTTTCGCCTGATCTATACGAACGGCAAGCCGGGGCCAAAGGGAATCGATTTCTGGATGGGCGATTCGCGCGGTCATTGGGAAGGCGATACGCTCGTCGTCGATGTAAAGAACCACAACGACAAGACGTGGTTCGATATGGCCGGCGATTTCCATAGCGATGCAATGCAGCTTGTCGAGCGATACACGATGACGGATCCGGATACAATCCAATACGAAGTGACGATCCAGGATCCCAAGGTTTTCACCAAGCCCTGGAAGATCACCATGCCGCTGTATCGGCGGAAGGACATGGTCCGGATTCTCGAATATCAGTGTCAGGCTCAAGCCGAGGAAGCCAGCGGGGCCTTCGAACGTGACCCACGAACCTGGTATCCGAAACAATAAGGATAAAGAGATGAACCGATTTCGCATCGCGGTCCTTCGCAGCGTTTTGACGGCAGTGGTTGCAATGACCCTCGCGTTACCGATGATGGCTCAGGGAGAACGCGGTCAGGGAGAACGGGGCCAAGGCGCGCGCGGGCAGGGCGGCCGGGGGCAGGCACCGCAGGCTTCCAAACCGATCCGCCGGATGCCGGACGGCAAGCCGGACCTGTCGGGTTATTACAGCGCAAACTCCGGTGGCGCCAATTATGGACTGGAACGTCACGACCGCGATTTCCTGACTCCGGGTACGCAAGGCGTCATTGTGGATCCGCCGGACGGAAAGCTTCCGTACCAGGATTGGGCGAGAGCCGAACGGGTCGATCGCGAACTTCCACATCGTGGATACGACGATCCTACCGCCCATTGTTTCGTCGCAGGCGTGCCGCGGTCGATGTATACGCCGTCTCCATATCAGATTCTTCAGCCGCCCGGCTACGTCGTGATGCTGTTCGAGCGCATGTCGTGGCGCCAGATTCCTCTCGACAACCGGCCCCACATTCCAGATAACGTCCGGCTCTGGCAAGGCGATTCTGTCGGACACTGGGAAGGGGACACGCTGGTTGTGGATACCACGAACATGAACGGAAAGACCTGGCTGAACGAGGTCGGCGAGATCGTCAGTCACGCCGAACACATCGTCGAAAGGTTCACGCCTGTCGATGCCGACAATGTCACTTACCGCGCGACGATTACCGATCCAGTCGTCTATACGCGACCCTGGACGATCCAGATTAATCTGAGACGACAGGACGATGAGTTGCTTGAAATTGCCTGCCACGAGGATAATGGCGATTTGCAGCACCTGAAAGAGGTTCGGGATGCATACCGGGCCGAACACAAGGAGAAATAGGGAATGATTGGAACCATGACCAGACTTGGCTCATTTGCCGCAGCAACCATCTTTGCCGTAACAATCCTGGGCGGCTCAGCTTTCGCACATCATTCATTCACCGCAGAATTCGATCAAAAGAAGCCCATCAAGCTGAGCGGGAAAGTGACCGAAATGAAGTGGTCCAATCCCCACGGCTGGATCTACATCGATGTGGTCGGAAGCGACGGTAAAGTCGTGAACTGGGCGCTTGAAACCGGCGGCGCCAACGCCCTGTACCGGCGCGGCTGGAGGAAGGAAGATCTGCCGGCGGGCACGGTTCTGATGGTTGAAGGCTGGCAAGCCCGGAACGGAACGCCCACAGCCAACGTGTCGGTGATCACCTTTGCAAATGGCAAGCGTCTGTTCGCGGGTTCGTCGAATACCGAAGCGCCCCAGCAGTAAATTTGCAGTTGTGGGTGCAGTCTATTGACCGCACGTTCTTCACCCAAAAAAAGGGCGCGGGCATAGACCATACGTGTTCAAGAAAGGATGGACGGGGAGCTGCAAGTGGTTCCTTGTAAAGGTTTGAATGTAGTGGATGCGATGGAAACCTGGTTTGGCAGTCCCCGCCTTACTAAGGCGGGGACTGCAGACACGCTGACCTCGGCTTCCATTGTTGTTTTGGACAGCCTGCAGTCAGAACTTATCGCACAATTTGCCGAGCGTGATCAGCGCGCGCTCGATCGTTTCGTCCAAAGGGTGTCCGCAACTGATGCGGATGTGGTGATGGAACTGGCCACTTGGCGAAAAGATCACACCTGGAACAACGCTGATCTTCTGGGCCGCTGCGGCCCGGTACAGCTTCAGGGAATCCACCCGCTTCGGTAATTCCAGCCACAGAATATATCCACCGGCCGGTCTCGAAATCCTGGTTCCTTCCGGAAAGTGGCGTGTGACCGCCTGGCTATACAGCTGCACCTGACGCGCGAGCGTCTCGCGCAGGCCGCGAAGGTAACGGTCATAGCCGCCCGATTCGATGAATTCCGCGATTGCGAGCTGCGGCAGGGATGGCGAGTTGAGAGTGTTGATGAATTTCAGCCGTCGGACCGCATCCCGGTAACGTCCGGCTTCGATCCATCCGATCCGGAATCCTGGCGCCAGAACTTTCGAAAAGGACGAGCACAAGAGCACGATGCCTTTGGTGTCGAACGTCTTGGCGGTCTTCGGGCGTGTGCCGTCGAATGAGAGATCGCCGTAAATGTCGTCCTCGATCAGAGGAACATTGTGGCGCGTCAATAACTGCACCAGGTTTTTCTTGTATTCATCGGTCGCAATGAACCCCAGAGGATTGTGGCAGTTCAGCATGCTGATGCAGGCCCTCACCCGATGTTTGCGAATCGCCCGCGAGAGCGCATCCAGATTCATTCCGGTGCGTGGATGAGTGGGGATTTCAATGGCTTTCATTCCGAGAGATTCGATGATCTGGAGAAGCGCAAAATAGGTCGGACTCTCGAGCGCGATCACATCGCCCGGTCGCGCAACCGCTCGCACTGCGAGATTGAGCGCTTCCATTCCGCCGCAGGTAATCGTCAGATCATTCGGGAAAAAGAGCAACCGTAGGCGATCGCCCGGCGGGCGATCTGCCGCCGAAGCACTTCGAGCCCGCCTGAGAATTCATAGCGTGCGCTGTGCTCGGGCTCGTTCCTCACGATTCTATTAATGATTCTGTTGAGCCTGACGTTTGGAAAGATCGACGGCTTGGCAGCGGCTGCGCCAAGTGGCACATGAGCGCGGTTGCCGATCGTATTCACGACTTCGTCCAGGACATCGATGACATCGACGCCCGTCGGAGCGCCCGGTTTAGTCTGAAAGTCGGGCTCAGGCGCCAGGTCGGTGTACGGCACTCGCACGTAAAAGCCGGATTGCGGCCGCGGCTCGATCCAACCGCGATTTTCCAGCCAGAAGTACGCCTGCAGAACGGTGGAGACGCTTACGCCCTGCTGTCTTCGAAGACCTCGTATCGAAGGAACCTTGTCTCCGGTGCGAAGGGCTCCCTTGCGGATCTGATCTTCGATTTGATGTGCAACTTGCAGGTACAAAGGTGCTGTTGAAGATTCGATTTGCTTCATACGCTCCTACTGTACGCGCGGAACCCCTTCTCGTACAGATTCAGAAATACGCAGATTGCACAGGTACAGTTTTTAACTGTACCTGAAGTCCAGCGGCAGACCTGAATCTGTTGACCATTCAACGAGCCGCATATTCTGAGCGGCATGATCACAAACTTCATCATTCTGACAGTGGCTGCGCAGCTGGTTTCGCTTTCGCCAGACAGCGAAGCGCCTCACATCGGTTTCAGTCTGGTGCGCGACTCGCTGGTGGTCGTTCCTGTGTTCTTGAATGGACAAGGTCCTTACCGGTTTCTGCTCGATACCGGAGCCACGCACAGCATCCTATCGAGCGCCATCGCCGATCAGTTGCGAATTTCAGCGAGCCGCAGCGGATCGCTGATCACCGCGGGTGGTGCGCTACCGGTTACTTTGTGTGTGATCGATGTCGTGCAGATCGGGCCGGTCCGTCTCGGCAAAACCACGATTGCCGTGACCGATGCCGAACTCCTGCGTACGCTGCATATCGACGGATTGCTCGGCGCCGATTACCTGAAGCAGTTCAGAATTTCGATCGATTACCTGCACCAGGTGCTGAGTCTCCAACGCTGAGGTTGTCGGTTGAAGAATGATATGTCCTTGGACAAGCCATTAGTGTCATTCGTGAATTCTCATCCGAATTCGACCCGTTTCGTCGCCAACCACACGGTCATAGACCAGAGCTGTCCAAAATAAGGACCAATGTAGTGGTGAGCGTGTCCACAGTCCCCGCCTAAGTTAGGCGGGGATGCCCTTCGCGAAGCGAGGGCTGGGGCGGTCTGTTCAAAGTCGCGAAGCGTCCTTTCAGATATTCGCGAAGCGCACCGATCCATAAGGAGCGCTTCGCGGAAATCCATAAGGTCGCTTCGCGTCTTTGAACAGACCGCCCCGCCTTCGCTTCGCGAAGGCACCCCGCCTGACTCAGGCGGGGACTGATCTACCAGCATTACCGCCAAACCAGGTGTACATCGCATCCACTACATTCAAACCTTACCAGGGAGCATGGTTGACTGTAGCAAATGACTAATGACGATTGACCATTGAGAATTGACCATTTCTCCCGAATGCTCCAAGTCAACTCTCAATGGTCAATCGTCATTAGTCATTTGAAATCGCTGATTTCGTGCCATCGCTGCAGCATGATCGGGGACACTCGAGGAGGTGTCGGATAGCGATGGGTCACGCTCTCGCGCCAGCTTTGTGGTTTTTGATCAATACGAGTTAGGATAGTTCAGCCCGGGAGGCATATGTCTGACGATTTGCAGCAGCTGAAGGACAGGCTGGTCAAGCTCTCCGACGATGAATTGATTGCAATGGTCCTGGCGCCGTCTGGAGAGTACCGCCAGGAGGCTGTAGACATTGCGAAGAACGAGCTGAAATGGCGAAAAGTTGAAATTTCCGCGGACGAGCCGGAGACGGGCATCGATGTCGGTTCGAATGATCCCATAGTCGGAGCGCTGCCGGGTGGCCGGCCTGCAATTCCAGAAAACGTTTGCCTCATCTGTGGTAATGCGATGCGGCAGGGAACGCTGGTTGCGGAAAAGGAATTGACGGTCGTTTTCGCAGACAATCACGAAGAGCGATTCGTAAGAGTGAACGCCTGCACACGGTGCGGTCAATTGTCGCTTGTTGTGGATTTCGAGACCGACGTTCAGTAATTTACTCGAACTGCTTGCGGAATTCTTCGAACTGCTTTTTCAGGTCCGCGACCTCTTCTTCCAGCTTTCCGATCCGGTCGAGTTCGGGCTCGGGCTCTGTCGCGGTCTCGGACTCCGTAAACTGGACTTCTCCGGAAAGCAGGTGCGCGTAGCGCACTTCTTTTTGACCGCTCTGGCGAGGCAGCCGCACGATCAGTTCCGAGGATATGAGCGTATTCAGCGTGGTTTCTATTTCCTCGAGGCTTCCGAAATCGTAAAGACGATTGGTGCGGGTTCGGATTTCGCCCGTGGTTTGCGGCCCTCGGAGCATGAGGACACACATGACGGCGATCGCAGGCCTGCTCAGATTCAATTCTTCATACACGACATGCCGGTACTTGCTAACGCGGGATTCGGAGCGGTCCACAAGGTGAACGAGCTTTCTTTCGCGCAGGCTGTCCGCTGCCTGCGCCACGGTACTTTCATCGAAGTGCACGACCGGATTGCGATTCGACGATTGGTTGCATGCCACCATCAAGGCATTTAAGGAGAGCGGGTAGTAATCGGGTGTCGTGATTTCCTTCTCGATGAGGGAGCCCAGGACCCGAACTTCGATATCGGTTAAACGGTAAGCCACAGTGGGAATTGATTGTCAGCCAAAAACAGCCGCGCTGTCCACCCCGGTTCTGGCATCCGTCCGGTTCTGCATCTTTTGGCGGCGTAATGCTTGCACCGGCCATGGCCATAACAGATAATCTGCCCACAACGGAAAGGGGACGACGAATGCCTCGCGACTTCAGGCAGAGGCCTGAAGAACAAATCGTGATACTTATCCCTGCTGCGCTGCTGAGAAAGGCACAGGACCTGATCGCCTATTGCCAGTATTGTGATCCGGAGAGCGCGGATTTTCCGTTCGATATCCTTCTGGACCGGGTCACCGGTTCGGACCCGGTGCGCACCGACTACCTGCTCGAACTGCCGGCCAAATGTCCGAATTGCAGTTGCGAGGTATTTGAGAAAACCCTCATCGCCCCGAATTCATTTTAAGGCGTCCCGGGCCCATTTTCTCGGGCCGCTCGGTCAAAAAGCCCGCACTTTAAAGAAATGGGTTTATTGCGACTATGGATCTTATTGATCTGTAATGGTCTGATGGCGTGGAAGAAGCATTGCTGCATAGTCCCTGAAAAGAGGGTTCGCCGTTGGACTCTCCAAGAAGGCGTTTATGAAATCCATTCCACAAACATTGATCGTTATAACGATTTGCGCATTATTGACCGGTCCGGCAACCCTGAATGCACAAGACACACGGGTCACAATTCCTGCAGGGACCGTCGTCGGAGTGCGGATGATCGATAGCATCAGTTCGGATCAGAACCGGGCCGGGCAGGTGTTTCGGGGATCTCTGGACCACGCAATCCGGATTGGCAACCGGACCGTTGTGCCCCGGGGTGCAACCGCTTATGTGAAGCTGGTGGACGTTAGTTCTGCCGGCCGCATCAAAGGACGTAGTGAACTGCGAGTTGAGTTGGAGCGCATTCGCGTCGGCAACACAAGTTATGTCGTACGCAGCCACGTTGTTGATTTCCGCGGAAAGAGCCAGGGCAAGAAGACGGCGAAATCCGCCGGCATCGGCGCGGCTGTCGGTGGAGGGCTTGGCGCCCTGTTCGGAGGCGGAACGGGAGCCGCGATCGGCGCCGGTCTTGGCGGCGGTGCGGGAGTGGCGACGCGCGCGGCTGAGAACGGCGAGCAGATTCAGATCGGTTCGGAGAGCCTGGTCCAATTCCGTCTAGCGGCTCCGCTGCGAGTCCCGTGATTTGACGGGACAAAGGGAAGTAAAGTGAATTCGGAGCGACTGTCCACCGCTGACTGAATCTCAAAGGTCGCTCCGATCTCTGTTATACTTCGTAGTGTTTGCGTGTTGCATCTCCGACCTTCCCGCGACTACCGTTCGGTTTCCACCACTCAAACTTCTGCAGGATTTAAAACATTTTTTCATGTGCCCGTAGCGCGGTTGACCGGGAACGCTCCAGGCCGAAACAGGAGCTATCTCTATGTCTTTCGACGATCTCGGGCTGTCGCCCGTCATCAAGCAAAACCTTCATATACTCGGATATCGCGTCCCAACGCCCGTGCAGGCGAAGGCAATTCCTCTGGCCCTGGAGGGCCGCGACGTCCTGGGCAGTGCACAAACGGGAACAGGTAAAACAGCGGCATTCGGTCTGCCGATGATCGAACGTCTGTTGCTTCGCTCCGAGCCGACCCCGTTGGTGCCCCGGAGGCCGCGCGCGCTAGTGCTGGCGCCGACCCGCGAGCTGGCGCTTCAGGTGAAGGAATCGCTTGGAGGATTCGGCACGAAAACAGGACTGCGCAGCGTGGCGATCTTCGGAGGCGTGGGAATGCAGCCGCAAATTGATGCTTTGAAGCGCGGTGTCCACATTGTGGTTGCAACGCCCGGCCGGCTCATCGATCACATGGAGCAGCGGATGGTGGATCTGTCTGCCGTCGAAATTCTGACGATCGACGAGGCCGACCGCATGATGGATATGGGGTTTCTGCCGCCCCTGCGTCGAATTCTCGCCGCCTTGCCGAAACAGCGCCAGACGATGCTGTTCTCGGCGACCTTCCCGGAAGCCATCCGGTCACTTGCCGTAAAATTCATGGTCAATCCAGTAGAGGTGCAGGCCGCCGCGCCAAACAGCGCAGCCTCCACGGTGTCGCACCGCATCCATCGCGTACAACACAGTAGAAAACGCGACCTGCTCGTCCATCTCTTGAAACAGAATCGGGATCAGGCACTCGTTTTCTGCCGGACCAAGCGCGGTTCCGACCGCGTCTGCCGTCACCTGATGTCGTCCGGCCTTCGCGCCGCCGCCATTCACGGCGACAAAAGCCAGAACGCCCGCACTCAGGCGCTTCGCGATTTCAAGTCCGGAAAGACCCATGTTCTGGTAGCGACCGACATTGCTGCCCGCGGTCTGGACATCGAACAGCTGCCGATGGTGATCAACTTCGATCTGCCCATGGTGGCGGAGGACTACATACACCGCATCGGCCGCACCGGACGTGCCGGAGCCGAAGGCCAGGCCGTATCCTTGGTTTCGCATGAAGAGATGGATCAGCTGCGCAGCATTCAACGCCTCGTCCGGACAGATATGGACTTTGCGTCGGTTGCCGGCTTTTAGCTCCGCCGCCCTTCCTCAAGAATTGTCCTGAGTTAACACTGGACGGGGCGCGCTCCCAAACGTTGCCCCTCCACTTCGCGACAAACGATCGACTCTTTTCAACATTAGCCCGGATCTCTCATGAACATAGGTGGGTGTTGGATAAGCCACGGATTGAACGGATTTAACGGATGGGCGCTTTAACAGTCTGTGAATGCGCCCATCCGTTAAATCCGTTCAATCCGTGGCTTATCCACTCCGGGGCAAAACTCGTGAGAAATTCAGGTTAGCGGAATCCGGTCCGGTCCTCGCATCGAGCAAATTCGCTCGACTGCCAGTGGGAGACTCCATCCAGCCGCGCTGATATAAAGAGGACGTTTGCTGTTGCCTCTTGTGACTTCTTGTACGTTCTGTGCGATCTTTGTTTTACAGGTGGAGTGGTACTACCGTCGAATCGCATCATTCTACTTCTTCCCGCCTTGCGCGGGTTTCTCCAAGGGTCCTTAACCTTTTCAATATGAGTTGCGAATCAGAATCGTTAAGCTGCGATGCTTCATCACGCTCGGCCGTAAATTCATATTCCACGTAGTTGGAAATAATTCGAACCTGAGTCAGAAACTCGCCAGTGGAGATGCGTATGACGAAGAAGCGCATTTTATGCAGGTCAACGAGAGTCTTTTCGAGAATATCACGACGGTAAGTTCGAGTACTTGCCGGCATTTCCGAAATGTAATCGCGTCGGTTGCCGGCTTGCCCCGCTGATCCTGTTGTACTAATGACGAGAACCGGTTCAGGCCGATAGATTTTTCAGTTCTATCGACGAGAACGCCTTCACGCCGGAATCCACTACCGCTCTCAAGTGCAACACCTCCTGGCCACAGTCATTTTGTTGACGCCATCTTTGGGGCCCCGAAACCGGCTTTCGCAGAAAAAATATTAAGCCCTTAACGTGTTGAGTTTGAGGATCAAAAGAACGCTCCACGTCGTCGAGACAGCGTTTTGCATGAACCGATTTTTTTCTCGCGGCATTTATACAGTATGGGGCGGAAATCGGGCCTCAGTAGAACTCAAGCGGAAAGGAGGTGATGTGTAGTGAAAAAACAAGCAAAGAAAGTGGTGAAGATCAAACCACTGGAAGGGTACACGGCCATGTCCGACGACGCAATCGTACACGTTGGAATGGCTGTACAGACTGGCTTGACCCGCAATTCGAATTTCCAGAATCTGCCGGTCGATCTGGCGGTCCTCAAAACGAACATCGACAGTTTCTCGGCGCTGATCGCCGAGTCTATGGATGGGAGTAAGAAGGTCATCGCCCAGAAAAACAAGCAACGGGAAGCTGTCATCAAGATGCTTCGGGTGTTGGGACGTTATATCGAAGTCCACGCGGATAACGATATGGCGCTCTTCACATCGAGCGGATTCATGCCGGCCGCGACGACCAAAGTTCCACCGTCGCGGTCTACGCGTTTCAAGTTCGCGCGCTAGGCACGCTCGGCTATACAGACTGGGCGGATTGGGCAACCTGCATGTGCACATAGTTTGATCTTCGAGAACCGGGGTTTCCACGCCCCCGGCTTTTTGCATTATTTACAACTGCTACGGTTCAAGCTGAAACCACTTGTCTGGATAAAGTGAACGCGGTACCGTCACCCAGTCATGTTTGGAAAAAAATTCGGAGAATATGTTCAATTTGAGTCCTGGGTCTTGATCCTGATTGCGGCGGCATTTTTTATCCGTCTGGCTATCGGAATGACGGCCACCCCGGTAGCGACCACGAAATGGATCAGCATTAACCTTGTCCTTCTGGTCGGGCTGATTTACTGCTCCGTCGCGGTCCATACCAAGGGGTTCGGCAGCTATAAGCAACTCTTCGGACTGCTGCTGGTCCAGAACGCTTTTGCGCATTTTCTGATCGCGTCCGGAATCGCTCTCGCGATTGTGACGATGACGAATAACATCTATACCGCGCCCGAGTTCTTTGGTGGAAGTGACGGTAGAAACTGGGGGCACGTGGCCGCACACTTTCTTGGGGCATTTCTGGTGCCGGTTTTTGCGTGGCTGATCGGCTCCGTCATCCTTTTTGTTACGAAAAAAGTCAAACCTGTCTGAACAGCAAGAATCGACAGAACTGCCGCGGCGGTCGTCCGTGACACAACAAGACTTGCTTACTTACCTGGCTGCCCGGATTACGGCCAGAAGAAGCCGGTTCAAGCCCCTGAAGGTTGCTATCGACGGACGCAGTGCTGCGGGAAAATCGACTCTCGCGGACGCGTTGGCGTTGGCGCTTATTCCGAGCGGGCTGGAGGTATTGCGGCCTTCCGTCGATGGGTTTCATCATCCGAGAGAGCGACGGTATCGAAAAGGAGAATTCTCGGCAGTCGGTTACTACGAAGATGCCTATGATTATGAGGCTGTCATCGATTGTTTGCTCGAGCCGCTATCCGGAGAAATCTTTCCAGTTTCATGCCACCAGGCCGCACACAACTGGCAGACCGACATGCCGGAAACTGCTCCTCCGATCAGCGTCGATGCGAATAGCGTCCTGTTGTTCGATGGTCTCTTTCTCTTTCGCAGGGAACTCAACGCATATTGGGATTTCCGGATTCTCCTCGATATCGACTTTGCAACGTCACTTTCACGGGCGTTTTCGAGAGACACCGGTTTGCTCGGCGAGCCGCATATGGTTCGGAAGAAATATGAAGAGCGATATGAACCCGCCTGGTTCATTTATGTAAATGAAGAACATCCCGAGTCCAAGGCCGACGTTATCGTGGATAACCGTGACTTCATGAACCCTGAAATCCTTTGAGACGCTGGCAACGATGAACCGACGAGCGTATCCTTTTCTTGGGTGTCGGGTAATTATGAGTGAGGATTCAACGTGCAGGAGGTTTTGATGAAACTTCGAATGGCCGTCGCGATCTTCGTGCTTACCTTTGCCGCTTCTGTCATGCCCGTGACGGCCCATCACTCGGTTCCGGGGACGTTTGACGTCAGCAAGGAAATCACGATC
This sequence comes from uncultured Acidobacteriota bacterium, assembly GCA_963738025.1. Taxonomy (GTDB): domain Bacteria; phylum Acidobacteriota; class Terriglobia; order 20CM-2-55-15; family 20CM-2-55-15; genus 20CM-2-55-15. The sequence goes on from CAVTWA010000051.1 coordinate 560,610, forward strand.
CGGGGCGCGGTCACCAGAATCGAATGGGCTAATCCACACGCTCGTTTCTGGGTGGACGCCAAGGAACGACGACGGTACCGTCTCGAACTGGGAGCTTGAATTACCGCCTCCAAACGCCCTGAAACGGAGCTTCGGTTTGGATTTCATCAAAGCCGGAGATCAGGTCACTGTTGATCTCTGGCGGGCAAAGGATGGGTCCAGGTTAGCCAATACCCTCACTCTCACTGTCCCAGACGGCCGCGTCTTCAACTTCTCTCGCAGCACGGCGATCAGCTGGGAAATGCCTCCGAGACTAAAGTAGATTCTGCCTGCATCCCCTGAGCTTTTAGCCGCAGAGCGGCGTCAGACCATAGCCACGGCCGAAGGCCGTGGGTTTCAATTCCCAGCCAGCCGTAAGCCGCGGTAACGGCGAAAGATTCTTTCGCCGCTACCGCGGCTAAAAATGCTTAAGGATTCTTCATATCTTGGCCCCGGCATTGAAGCGCCGGGCCGCCCTTGAATTGCCTTATGTAATCGTTGCCTCGCATGGGCTCTCAACGCCGAGTGGAACATCTTCGGAAGAGCGGTGTCTAAGCTTCCCATGCAATGGTGGCTCAAGAGTCTGCTCCTGGTTGGCGTCCTTTCAGTCTTTCTCGCCGCTGAGCAACAACCTCAGTTCGAGGTGTCCACTGTGAAGCGCGGCCCTCCGGTCTCGCCGGGGACGCCGCTACGTGTCAATTTGGGCTCCTTTAGAAACGGTACGGCAATGCTGACGAACACGACGCTGAGCGAGTGCATTCAATTTGCATACGGCATCGTCTCCGACACACAGATCGCCGGTCCGGACTGGATCAAGTCCAGGGACGTGCGGTTCGACATCGTGGCAAAAACCGGACCTGATGTTCCCAGAGAACAGGCACTGCTGATGATGCAAAGCCTCCTGACGGACCGGCTGAAGCTGGTCGTGCATCACGAGCCCCGGGATATGTCGTTTCTGGCGTTGGTCGTCGCAAAAAATGGACCGAAGCTCGCGCCGGCGAACCTGCAGGTTCCAGCCGGGAGTGGCAGCAACTGGTGGAAGTATGCCGCGTGGTGGACACTGTGTTGGTCGACCAAGAGACCATATATGACCCACGACAAAGTAATGATCGACTGCTGTTAGGACTGAAAGGAAGCCTGAACGAATACGAACTGGATTTATTACGCCAGCGGTCGCTGGAGGCACGGCGGGCCAAGGCGCGGCGCGGGGAGTTTGGTGTGTGAAAAAAGTTCTACGTCTGTGGCGAATTCAACACAGGAGGCTGAATGCTCTTTAGTAGAGCGAATCCACGATATGTCGGCAACTTTAGGAACCGTCGCCAAAACCATCTGTGGTTATTAATGTGGACGTAAAACCCCTTAACCGGAGAGTGACACTCGTCTTAAAGCGAGCGTGTCTAGTTTCCGATATACCGACTGTTACGCCGCACATTAAATCGGTATTCCGGAACGTTCCGGATCGGTTTCTGATGAGCTGAGGCTCTCGGAGATCAAACGCGACGAGCGCCCGGCCGTCTTTGCCGGGCGCTCGTTATTGTCCGGGGTTTTAACCGAAAATTAGGATCGCAAACCGTCAATTGGCGTTTGCCGACCTGCAATTGGGATTGCAGATCGGCGAAAGCGATTGCAGATCGTCAGCTGGCCTTTGCCGACCTGCAATTGGGATTGCAGGTCGGCAAAAGCGAATTGCAGATCGTCAGCTGACGTTTGCCGATCTGCAATCGGGATTGCAGGTCGGCAAAAGCGAATTGCAGATCGTCAGCTGACGTTTGCCGATCTGCAATCGGGATTGCAGGTCGGCAAAAGCGAATTGCAGATCGTCAGCTGGCCTTTGCCGACCTGCAATTGGGATTGCAGGTCGGCAAAAGCGAATTGCAGATCGTCAGCTGGCGTTTGCCGATCTGTAATCGGGATTGCAGGTCGGCAAAAGCGAATTGCAGATCGTCAGCTGGCGTTTGCCGACCTGCAATCGGGATTGCAGATCGGCGAAAGTGAATTGCAGATCGTCAGCTGGCATTTGCCGATCTGCAATCGGGACTGCAGATCGGCAGACGTCAATTGACGGTTTGCAATGGTCATGGTCGATTTGCGTCGGCGCCTGATGCGCCACTGGTGGCATAAACGATGCATATTCTTGTAGATATCGACAACATACCCGGGCAGCCTTCCCATTCGTTTGAGCCAAGCCTTCCTTCCCGCCTATTAGAACGAAAACGGAACGGAAGCCTCTCACTCTGTGCCTTCCCATGAACCTGGAATAATGAAAACCCTGGATCCTGGAATAACGCACTGCGTAACACCGAATATACAGACAAGTGGAACCCTCGCTGGTAAATGAGTGACTAGAGATTTGGACTAAACCCGCTTCGCGGGTAGCTGGAAGTAGTACGATTTGGCAGGGCAATTTGCATGCTGCACGCCATTAGACACCTTCCGGAATCTCAATGACTACGACGTGGGTGCCATGGTACGACATCCTTCTGTTCTTCCTTCGAGTAGGGCTCGCCAAAATATGGGAACTCGGTACGGATCCGATTGCGATCAGGGGCAGCGCCGTCCTGGAGGGGCCTGTTTGTCGCCAATGTAAGCATCACATCCATAACATCATCACCCAGCGGCCTCCCATTGAATCCCGCGAGATCAAATGCAGCTGCCGTTCCTAGTTCATAGGGCAAGGTGATCGGGCATAGTCGAGAGACCATTTGCTTTCCGTATTCTTCCGAGTTCATGACAGATCCTGCGTAGGTAGTCATCTTCTGGGTAAAGTCTGCGATGTATCCCGAGAATAAGGCAATGTCATCTGATGGTACCGATTTGTTGAAGGTCTCTTTCATTTCCTGGTTGCCGGGATCGTTGAGAAAGAGGTGCGTGATCATCGGCAGGCCAAAGCGTGACACCTGCATCTCGGGAGCATGGCCGTAAAGTGACACGGTGGCCCACGCGTGGACCGTTCCCTTGCCGATCAGATGGTTTGGGACTTCGAGGACAATCGCAGTGATATTGCGATTGTGGAAGAAGTTCTGACGATGGCGCAGGAACGCATCGCCGTCATACCTGTGTTCGTTGTAGAAGGCATTCTGAAGATTACGCATTGCGACAGCGTCGGCGGCGAACATGTCGGGAGCGATTCCGACGAAGGCGCGAATATCAGACTTGCTATGGACTTTGCCCGTATCGCCTTCTATCAGAAGCTCGCCCTTGTCCCCGCCGATAGCCTCGCCAGTGGCTCTACGGACCTGAAACTTCTGAACATGGACATGCTCGTCCCCGTTCACATGTCTCGGTTCGTTGAACCTGAACTTGAAGACAACGTCTTCGAGAGCGTCACCAGTCAGGTCCAGGCGGAAGGCATACAAACCCTCAATGTGAAGGGTATCCGGTGCAGAGAGGATAACATCAGGATTGACGGTCATCGCCATCACCGTGTTGTGTCTGGAGCGCCCTGAAACAGATAGAGATCACACACGTTCAGGCTTGGATCCTCTTTCGCAAGTTTGGTATCGAAATGATGGGACATAGGTTTTCCTCTATGCCAATGCGTTATTGATTATTCGTGCTTATACAGACTATCCGTGTCATCGTCGTCCGCCCGCCCGAGCGCAGGGAGGTACCGGCCGAAGTTCAATTCGAAGTCGCTCCGAAGACCGTAACCGATACTACGGACCTTGGCACGGCGCGCCTGCGCACTGGGCCAGGCCAGGGTTGAGAAGAACATGTCGTTGCTCGACTGAAGCTCGGTAGCTGTCGGCGTCCCGAACCGATTGACCTGTGCCTTCGCCGCGGCTAGCGCTGCACGGTCGAACGAGGCCAGACGCCGGACGAGCGTATCGACAAACGAGTCGAGGTCATCATCGTCCAGCGCGCGGTTCACCCAGCCATAGCGCTCGGCGATATCAGCGTCGAAATCGTCGCCGCTGAGCACGATCTCAAGTGCCCGCGAGCGGCCGACCAAACGCGGGAGCCATTCCAGCGCTCCGCCGCCCGGGACCAGTCCGACGCCGATCTCGGGGTTGCCGAATAGGGCGCCTTGCCGGCTGGCGAAGCGCATGTCGCAGGAGATGAAGTGCATAGAAGACCCGAAGCCTCGTCTTCCGCGCGGCATTCAGGACCCGCAGCATGTTAGGAACACACTTGTTAGCCTCAGCGACGCCCTTCAAGCGATACCATAGTTTGCCTCCCTCGGAAATGAAATCGTTATACGGATCGATCACAAGAAGTGCCGTGATCTCCTTGTCATACGTCATTCGTGCGTCCATTTTCTCCTCCCGGCATGGGTATCGGAATTGTGAACGATGATTGACTGCTCAACTTACATCTACGTTCAATTTTTCGCTTAAAGGTGGTTTTACGCGAAGGCTCCTGACGATGGCTTCGACACTTCTCACAAGAATTCGTAGAGAAGCCCGCGAGGAAGGATTACGCGCTAGTAGTCGCCGAGGGTTTACCTATCGCGTGCCAGTCCTGCTCTCACTTGTCGTATAACCACGTAATCGGAAAGTGGACCTTGGTTTGCGAATCCAATGGCCCTTCGGAAACCTATGTCAACCTAGGCTTTCAGCTTCGGGTATCTGCAACTGATCTGCGTTCAACCTTTCGCCGGCAACGTTCCGCTGGGCCAACGGTTGCTTATAGGCGGGATGCTCAATTACTACTATCGAGGTGGGGTATGAAAGCCAAGGAATATGACCGAATCCAGTTTCTGGGTACGGGGTGCATGGGTTAAAAACAGCCGGGCCCGCCGTGGCCATGCGGCACGGCGTGGCGGGAGCCCGGTTGTCTTTCAGCAGTGATCCCGCTTAACGCCGGTAATCCCGGTCTTTTTGGTGATCCGAATGGTGATCGTGTCCCTGTTGGCCTTTGTCTCCGTCCCAGTAGCCCTGATAGTACTGGGCACCATCGTGACGAGGTGGGACCCAGCGAGCGCCCGCGTACGGCGGTTGAGTCCAGTAACCGTCATGCCACTTGTATTTCTTTCCGACTGGATACCAATAACCATCGATTCGCATGTAGCCGGGGCCTGGACTTGCCGGCACAACTCGAACCACTCGGGGGGCAGGCGGCGCGCCAATCCGGATTCCGACCGAGAACTGAGCGGCGAATACCGAGGGGCTAACCAGCAGCATCGCAGCAAGCAGCGTTGTCCTGATGTAATTTTTCATATTCGAAATCTCCTTCTGCCTGCAGAACATCGCTTGCTCGCGTTGCGGTTGCGACATCCCTTTCCCTGATTCAGTCAGGCAATTGAAGTGTCGGCCATTATTTGCAATCGGTCTGTTCACAATTGCTCATAGGGGCAGTCTGGTGACATCGCCGTCGCTCCGATGCCCGAACCCGGTAATGATGGGTTCACAATGTGGCAGAGGACTCTTCAAGAACAGCTCGGTCTCAGGCTGGAAGCTGGGAACGCGCAGGTCGAGACCATCGTGATTGATCGCGTGTAGTTTTGGATACTGGTCAGGCCGTCGTAGCCGACGAACTGGCCACTTTGCACAAGGCTTGGTTGCACACACGTTCCCGCTGACGAGCCGTTCCTTGGCAAAACGGGCTAGCCCTGAATCCAGTTTCCTTTTCACCAGGAATGCCCGCGCCATCCCAATACTCCGGATTGCGTCTTCAAAGCGGCTTTCGCACATCGCAACCGTCCTGCAACATGTTCAGAATCGGAGTCGCAGACATGTCCGTATCAAAATACACCATTTGGCAGCCCTGTCCCCCGACGCCAGGATGTCCCGGCGAAGTGCCTGCTGGGTGGATGTTCAAGAGCCCCGGCAATCATCTTCTTCATTTCTTGCCAGCGTTCCGGGGCCATCGCGACTGGCCTTCTCCAGGTGGTGGTCTAAATAAGCTCGGTTCAGGGCACCAACTAAATTTCGATTAGCGAGTAGTCGGTTACACGCCAACTTGACGGAATCTCAACTTAAAACCCACCTTCTCCATCACCGTGCGTGGCGCCTCAAAGATGCGTTCGTATAGCTGTCTCGGCCTAAGCTTGTATTGGACCTGACGGCACAGCAAGCTCAAGCGGACGTATAACCGCGATCCCGGAAAATGAAGCCGATCCCGCTAACCCGTCGGGAAAACTCACGTGTTAAGGATTTGTGAGATAAATCCTAACGCCGATTTTGAACAATCGATGAGCTCCGCTATTGCCGCTATCGACAGATCCGTGGCGGCTAAAAGTCCTTTCATTTTCTCAATTGCCTCCGTTGAACGATGTCTTCCTTGACGCCGTAGCATTTGCCCCTCCTTAGGCGGTTGCAGTCTCGATAATGCCCGCCTGCGGGCGCACGCTTCTTACTTAAATAACCCGCCAGGCGGGTGCCACCGTATTCTGAGGACGACATTTGGGGAGGGATGTGCGGCGCACGACCGTTATGCTGTTGATATAAACGTTCGTCAAGCGAGGGCGGATATAGACGCGAGTCATAACAGGGGGACACACCCCTGCGTCAGAAGGCACCACGCCAGATGTTGGATTCTTGAACATCTCATGGAGACCGAGGAGACCTCCCAATGAATATCCGAATGGAAACGGTTCATTTGTCTCTCGTGTGCATAAGTCCATTCTGGAGAAAGCGGCACCTATAGATCCCTTAGCAGCCAAAACTTCCTTTATCCGTCATTCTCGCGAACTCGGGACCGATCGACCTGGGAAATACGGTTCTCGTTCCTATCGTTTCAATTCAGCAGTTTGAACGCGAATCGGCATTTTCAGACGGGTTTGGCTGACGCCATGCTCGCTGTAGGTTTTGAGGAAGCAACAGTGTAGGAGTTGCGCTATCTGTAGAAGAGAGAGTAATGCCCCCGAGCGGAGCCCGAGGGGCTCATTTGGGGGGGAGCAACATGTCTGACGCTGATGATTTGACTGCTGCCTTGACAGAATTGGCAAAGTCAGAACTGGCTTTTACAAACGAGAATACACGTGACGGCAAGAGGATTTATATCGTCGATTCCGTGCGGTTGACAGAGGACGAACTCATTCTACTTCACGAGAAGCGTGCGCTCACGCGGGATGGCATTCGTCATTATTTAGTGGATCGCGCAGCATAAGGCTGCGCATTGCGCTCGTGCATTCAGCTATGAGGGAGACAAAACATGGTTCCAACCAAATCCTTTCAGTTGTTGAGTTTAGTGACTTTGGGCCTGGCTTTTTTGCTCTTTGCTCCGGATTTCACGCAAGCCCAGCAAAACCAGGTGATGGGCGAGCTGAACTTTTCAGGCGCGACGAAAGTTGCGAAGGGTTCCGGAGTATGGATCGACGGTCAATATGTGGGCTACCTGAAGGAGCTTAAGGGCGACAAAAAGATCATGCTCTTGCCGGGCGAACATGAAATTTCCGTACGGCAAGCGGGCTATAACAGTTTCACACAAACTGTCGTGGTGGAACCGGGGCGCGTGCATACGCTGCGTCTTCAGATGACGCCGGACGGTCGCCCATTGCGTCCCGGCCCTGACGCTGCCGAATTGAAACTGACCGTGAATCCGAACCGCGCCGCCGTATTCGTGGACGATGGTTACGTTGGGCACGCCGCCGAGTTTGGAGGAGCCTTCCATTCCATGCTTGTGAGCCCCGGCAAGCATCGGATTAAAGTCGAATTGCCGGGCTATCGAACTTTTGAGACCGAAGTCAATTTGCTTCCCAGACAAAAATCAAAAGTCGAGACAGACCTAGTCGTGGGCAGCATATTGCAAGCAGGCCCCCTCATTAAAGAACAGTGAGCGCCCGTTTTCCACCGCCCGGATGCTTCAGAACTGCCCGAAGGAACATGCTTTCTCGGGCAGTTCTATGCAGCCGCATTGGAAAAAGGTTTTGATCTCAGATCCTCGACGAACGTCGCGCAGGAATTGCAAGTCAATGAACCGAACGACCTCAGCTTTCTATCGATCAATGACAGGTTCATCACTCCATTGACAAGATCATGGGCCGCCAATAGCTTTCACATGCGAAGTCGTAACCTAAGGCAAAAGAACTGTGAAGGGAGCTATGGCGGTCTCGTGAGCCTTCGTACCGCGCTGGAAAAATCGCTGAATTCGGCGGCAGTGTTGGTTTTTCGCTCGATCAAAGGGAGTGTTCGGAGGTCCTTGCCGTTCAAGTAGAGGAAATCGAAGGCGATGAAGATGCATTGCCGCTTCCGGAAAATCAGATCTCGAAAGGTCGGCCGCGCGAGGGAGTTATGTCGATATGGATAATTGGGGGAATAGGGTTTTCGCTACATTTAAGATTGAACGTGAAGTGTTCCTAAGCAACCGGAGTGGCAACCAGTGGCGACCAAACGCTACAAAACAAAGAAAGGCCGCTCGATGGCGGCCTAACTCGTTTAGATTCAGTGGACCTGAGGGGGTTCGAACCCCTGACCTCATGACTGCCAGTCATGCGCGCTCCCAACTGCGCCACAGGCCCGGAAAGGAATGAGACTTCTTTGAAGAACGCACCCAATTTGAGGTGATGCCTCTGGGCGCGCACAGCTCATTCGAAGAAAATTCTAGCACAGGTGATGGAAGTTCATATTTACGATTGGGTTCTGCTTCAGCCGCCTGAGCCATTTCTTCTTGATGGCGTTCTCACCTCGTAGAGTTTTTATAGGAGAGAAGAATTAGAAAAACACGAGGATGAAGAACTTTCAGGGTGATTCGGAATCGAAGTGTCGTCCACACTGTGGACCTGAGTAAACCGTACACCGGCCTCTCCCTGGAACCCCCGAATGCCCCATAACCGAGTCAGGTCAGGCCCGTTTTCACATCTTGGTCACACGATTTCCCATCAGGAAAATCCTGCTAAATGCAAAGCGGTCAATCGGCGAGTGTCGCGTAGAATGACGCGATGTGGCTGGGACCGGCTTTATTCATTGCCGTCAACATCCTGCTGTGGCGTTATGTCGGTGCGGTATTCGTGCCGGAAGTGCTGGCGAGATCGGTTTTCCGGCTTCTGCCGGCGTTGGCGGAATTGCAGGCGGTCATCCTTATTAATATGGCGATTCTGTATTTCGGGGCGTATTTCGCGTTTGCCGTCTTCTGGGAGAAGATCCAGCCATACATGAGGAATGTGTTTTTTGCGGCGATCGGCTTGTGGCTGGTGAATATCCTGATGATTTTTCCACTCGTGGGGCGGGGAATACTCGGATACAGATTTCCTCAGGGATGGATGTCGGCCAGTCTGCCGCTGCTTCTCTCTCACTGGATGTTCGCGCGCGGGCTGCAGTTTCAGGACAGACGATCATGAAGCTTATTCTGGGGGTTTTCGGCATTGCGGCGCTTCTGATTGTCGTCTGGCTTCTGTTATGGATGCTGGCGATGCGCGATAAGAAATAATCAGACGCTTTCCTGGGAATTGTGTTGCAGCGAGGCATGATGCAGGACGAGCAACCACCGTTCATCTTCGAAGACGAAAACGTTGGTGGCATAGGCTTGTGCGCGCCGCATCTGTTCGCCGGTAGTGGTGGTGATGCTTTCAAGACAGGTCACCCAGGCCGTCGCCCCCTGGACCTCGACGGAGACCTCGGATACATCGATGCGCATGAATGAGGTGTTGCGGAAAATCTGCTCCCAGCTTGCCCGGATATTTTCCCAGCCTGCCAGCCGTGTCCAATTGGGATGGATGCAGATAGCGCTGGCGTCGGTGGCCCAGACTTCCTCCATCAAATCGAGATCGAGGCTTTCGAGGGCGAAATAGAACTTGAGGTTCGCCTCAACCACCTGTTCGGGGTCAGTCATAAACAGTGATCATTTATCACATCACTGGACCCGCACGCGACCCGTAATATTGATGACCACTTGCCTGGTGTGCGCGTGTTTGTCCGAGATCGTCAGCGTTGCCGCCGGCGCTGCATTGCCGCGTTTATGAAACTGCACCGTCGCGTTTGCCGCGATCTGAAATCCCTGAGGAAGACCCACGGTCTGATCGGCAAGCCATACCGGATCCTGGCATTCCACCGCATACGCCGTCACTGAAACGACGCGAATCCGGCAGTCACGACTGCGGCTGATCGCCTTGACGCGCGTCGATTGCGCGTTACCGGCAACCTGTCTCGTGACCAGATCGAGTTGATAATTGTCGCGCGCCTTCATTATTGAAGGAGCGGCAAAAAAGGTGATGGCCGCGATGATGGCCACGCTGAGGCACGATTCGAGCAAGGACATGTGATTTCAATAAGTCGCGCTATTACCGGACTTCCCTCAGATCTAACGTAAAGCCGGGCAGTTCCGGATCGGCCGGATCCGCCGAAAGCTGTTGCAAACATTGTGGCGTTTGATTGGGGCGATACACGAAGACCTGCTGCTGCGGCGGATAAACCAGAAATCCGAGTTTCGCGCCATTTGCGACATATTCGTCGAGTTTGAACTCGAGTTCGTTCAAAGAGTGGCTGGCTGACCATAACATGACGATGATTTCCTTCTGGGCCGTAAGTTCGAGGCGAAGTTCGGGGTTGTCGCCGCAAAGCCGGAAAAACTGCTCGGGGCTGAGTCCGACGGATTCGACATTGATCACGAATTTTCCTGTCCTGATGTGTCGACGGTGAGCGGAACCCTTGCCATCATCGAAACCTCTAGAGCAATTACATTTCCGCCCCGAAGTGTATAATGCGTCGTCAATGAAGGCTCTGTTCGGAGCGGTAGCCGCCAGTGTTGTCGTGGCCGTTGCAATCCTGCTGTTGTCCTGGACGACCTATTTTGCTGAGCTGAACTCCACCGCCTACGATTTCACAATGCGGCTTGCCGGACCGGTTCCCATTCATAGTCCGACACTCATCGTTGCTATCGATGAAGACAGCTTGCGGCGCGAAGGCCGTTGGCCGTGGTCCCGGGATAAGCTCGCGCGGTTGATCGATCGCATCGAGACGGCGAAGCCGGCCGCGATTGGAATCGATCTGCTGCTTGGCGACCAGACGACGCCCGAAGCTGATTACGCCCTGGCGACAGCCATTGCCAATTCGCATGCAATCGTTCTCGGAGCGCAACTGGAGTCGGTCGACAAAGTCGTGCGCTGGAACGAGCCGGCTGCGATGTTCCTGCAGAAACACGTGCGCCTGGGCCACGTTCATACCGACCCGGACTTTGACGCGATCAATCGCAAGATTCCTTCATTCAAGGAGCCGCAGGAAGGCCGCTTCATCCAGGCATTCTCGATTCAGACATTGCATGCGGCGGGTCTGCCTGTCCGCTCGAATCTGGAACAGCGCATCGGCGGCGGAGTTGTCGTCCGTCCGGGATCTTTCAATATCCGTTTTGTGGGGGACAACGACAGTTTTCCGCGCGTGCCTGCGTGGCAGGTCCTCGAAGGGTCTGCAAATCTGGGGCAGTTCAATGATCGAATTGCGTTGATCGGCTTTACAGCGGAAGGTGTCGGCGACCAGTGGTTTACGCCATTTGCGGAGACCGGGCGAAAGATGAGCGGCGTCGAAATCCATGCCAACGCGATCGAGACGTTGTATGCGGGCCGCTCGATTCTAGAGGTCCCGGATCTTCTGCTGCTGGGCAGTCTGTTTCTATACGTGATCCTGCTGTGGTGGATGGATCGCCGCTTTGAAGGGAGGCGATTTTATGTCGCATCCCTGGTAACCGCTCCCGGAATGCTGATCGTTTCCTGGATGCTCATGAAGTACGGCTACTTATGGCTGCAATTCCCGCCGTTCTGGGCGGCGCTCGTCGTCGTGGTGCCGGGACTCGAAGTGACGAAACTCGTGCGCGTGAACCGGGACCTGGATCGCAAAATCGACCGGCTTTCTTCAGGATGGCTTACGGCCCTCAACTGGTATGAACCGGAGTGGCCGGAATCCAGCGTCGCCGCCGGGCGGCGCGCCCGCATTCTCTCGCGTCCGCGCCGCAATGCCCGCTGGAAGTTGGATGCGATCGATTTCTTCAATGCCGAACTGATGCGGTATCTTTCATTCAATAACGCGATTCTTGCCAGCATCGAAGACGTCATCATCGTCTGCGATCCGGATGGACGCGTGGTCTACCAGAACCCGGCCGCCAGAAATCTCGGCGAGTACCGTGAAAATCCCGGGCGCGCCGCCGAATATTTGTCGTCCCTGCTGGACGGCCGCGAATTTAAATTAGAGCCGTCCGTCCTTCATTCTGTTCCGGCGCGGGATGGGAAAACTTTTTACAATCTGACGGTTACCCCGATTTCTACAGCCGGCGTGGTTCTCAGCCTGCATGACGCGACGGCGCAGCACGAATTAAACCTGGCGAAGAGCGAGATGGTCTCATTGGTCTCGCATGAACTGCGCACACCCTTGACGTCCATCCGTGGTTACAGCGAGATGCTGTTGAAATACAACCTGGTTCAGGAGAAAGGGAGAGATTTCCTCGGCACGATCATCGATGAGAGCAGCAGGCTCAATCAGTTGATCCAGTCCTTTCTCGACATCGCCTATATCGAGTCGGGAAGGCAAAAGATTACGAAAAGCGATTTCGAAATCGGACCCGTGCTGCAGGACATGGCGACCGTGGTTGCGCCGGTGGCCGGAGAGAAACAAATCAGCATCGTAACCGGCGATGCGAATGGAATAGTGGTTCGGGCGGATCGACTGCTCTTGTATCAGGCTTTGACGAACCTGGTGACGAACGCCATCAAGTACAGCCCGGCGGGGACTACCGTCCGTATCGATGTCTCCAATGGCAACGGCGCAGTCCGCTTCCGGGTGGCCGATCAAGGGTTCGGGATTCCGGCGGACGAGGCGGCGAAAATCTTCGAGAAATTTTATCGCCGCGGAAATAAGGAGACCCGGGAGCAGAACGGTTTCGGGCTGGGTCTCGCCTTCGTTAAAGAAGTTGCGGAGCGGCATGGGGGCGATGTGATAGTAGAAAGTGCGGTAGGGAAGGGGTCGGTATTCACCATATCAATACCGGTCTCATCTGCGTAACCTTCATTCTTAGCTAAATGAAGTTATGAATCTGACCAAACCTAAAGTACTGGTTGTCGACGACGACCGGTCCATCTGCAAATTGATGGGCGCCATCCTGGAGATGGAATCCTACCCGTTTCGCGTGGCGAATAGCGGTGAGCAGGCGCGCCGTGCCATGGATGAGGAAAGTTTCGACATTCTGGTCAGCGATATCTATCTTGGCGACGATTCCGGTCTTCATCTGCTGGAACGCATGAAGACGATTAATTCGGATGCCGAGGTGGTCATCATGACCGCTCACGGTTCGATGGAAACGGCGGCCCATGCCGTTCACAACGGTGCTTTCGACTACATCAGCAAGCCTTTCGTGATCGACGAGATGCTTGGAATCCTTCGCCGTATCGAAGAGAAGTTTCGACTAGTGGAAGGCGTGACGATCGGTGCCGAACTTATCGACACGCTGCCGAATACGGAAATGATTGGCGCGACCCCGAAGATGGTCGAGATCTATAAGAAGATTGCCAAGATCGCAAGGACGGGGGCGCCCGTTCTTGTCGTGGGTGACAGCGGTGCGGGCAAGGAACTTGTCGCTCGTGCCGTGCACGCCCATAGCGACCGCGTGACCTCTCCATTCATCGTCGTCAATTGCGGTGCCTTGCCCGAAACATTGCTGGAAAGCGAACTGTATGGGCATGAGCGGGGCTCGTTCACCGGCGCCATCGGCGCGCGCAAGGGTCTGCTGGAGAGCGCGTCGGGCGGCACTGTGTTTCTCGACGAGATCTCAGAAACGTCCTTAAGCTTCCAGGTGAAATTGCTCCGTGTCATTCAGGAGCGGGAGATTCGCCGCGTCGGTTCGAACGACACGGTGAGAGTCGATATCCGGCTGATCGCTGCCACCAATCGCGACCTTCGCGAGATGGTTCGAACAAATCGCTTTCGCGAGGACCTCTTTCATCGCCTCAACGTCTTCACGATTGCTATGCCCTCTCTGAAAGAACGCCCCGAAGACATCCCGCTGCTGGCCAGTTACTTCATAAAAATGTTTACGGAAAAGCATGGCAAGACCGTACGCTTGGCCGCGGCAGCGGTTGAGGCGCTGAAGCGATATTCATGGCCTGGAAATGTGCGCGAGCTCAAAAATATGCTGGAGAGAACCATCACTTTTAACGATACAGGAGTAATTCAGGCCGCCGAGCTGGATTTCGCCGAGCCTGAAGGTGCCGCGCAAGCGGCCCCGGACGGTCCCAACGGATCGCTGGACCAGATGGAGAAAGAACACATCATCAGGGTATTGCGCGAGACCGGCGGGAACAAAAAACGTGCGGCTGAAATCCTCGGTATCGAAAGGCGCACTCTCTACAACAAGGCAAAGCGCCTCGGGATTGATTTCGGGACCATTTAAGTATAAGATCGCCCGGACTTTAGGCGACTATCATGAGGATAAGAAGAACAATTCTCGCTCTTCTCTTCGCCGCTCCGGGCTTGTGCGCCTCTGCGTTTGCATCGGGCAGGTCTAGTTCAGCGCCGACCGCGGTGCTGACAAGCGTGATTTCCCGACTCGATCGCGAAGCGTCAATCGATTCCGACGGGCCGTCGTTGTTAGCCGATTTGATTGAAAAAGCATACGGTACGCATGAAGACGAACTGAAATGGGGCGTGGCTCGAAAACTGAGCTGGGGCGACATGACTGCTCTGGCTTATATCCAGGCCACTACCGGTAAGAGCTTTGAAGAAATGATCCAGGAGAATGCCAGGTACGACTTTCATTCGTACGCTGAAAATGCCGGCATGAGCTTCGAAAAAATGGCCCGTTCGCTCGACGATTTCATGAAAAAGGCCGAATACGAACGGAATACGCGCATCTTCGAAAAGCTCCGCGCTTCGCGGCGCGTTCATCCCATGCCCGATCTCGGCAATGGATTCGGATTGTTTCAAGAAGCTTTGGATTTTCGGCATATCGATATACCTCAGCCAACGAAGATTCATGATTTGCCGGGCGAACTCTCAAAAGGGGGCCAATGAGAAATGTTCTAATCTTTTTTGCTCTGCTGCTGCTGCCTTCGGCATCCTGGGCTCAGGGAGCACTGCGCGTGACTTCCGTTGTCCCGCCCGTCGAATGGAAAGCGGCTTCCAGCAAAACATTTACGCCGCTGAGCACTTCAACGCCGATGATTCAAATCGGAGATGAAGTACGGACCGGTTCCGGAGGCAGCGTCATCCTGACGGCGCCCGACACGTCGTACATGGTGGTATCGGAGAATTCCAAGCTCGTCGTCGACGACTTCTGGAGCGGAAGCCTTCGAAGCATGGTCAATCTGATGCTCGGGCAGGTCCGCTTCTACATCCAGCGTCTGGGTGGGCGGCCGAATCCGTACAGCGTAAGAACTCCGACCGCACTCATTGCGGTCCGCGGCACGATCTTCGATGTCGAGGTGGACCCGGCTCAGATCGTAGAAGTCCGTTGCCTGGATGGGCAGGTCAACGTCCAGAATGTTTTGTTCGACCGTGAAGTTATTCTCAATCCCGGCTACAAAACATTGGTGCGTCCGGGAGAGATTCCATTGATGCCGGTGCGTAACGAGGCGGAACTTCGCAAGGTTCGCACGATTGTCGTTCAAAAAGCCGCAACTCCAGCTGCCGATGCGAATGGCGCTCCGTCGCTGGAAATTCTGGCGCACAATAACGACCGGCAGAACAGGCCTAACGATCCGCAGTTCAATCCTAACTCGCATACAAACAGCGATCCGCTGCGTGCGAAGCCGGCGCTCAGCTATCCTCAGTAACAACGCAGGCGCGGGCTTTACGCCCGCGCCTTATGTCGTAAAATTTGACAAAAACACAAAAAAAGCGTTGCAAAATGGATGTCCCGCTCGCAAAATTCCCCAGTTTCACGAACATCCCAGGAGGGGACGCAAATGACCGGGGAAGGTACCGGACGAGCTTCAGATCCGACACAGCTGATCGGCACACTATTTGCACTCATACCTGTTCCTGTCGCGATCATCGATAACGATGTCCGGATCGTCCTCGCCAACTCTGCGTTCAAGGACATTTTTCAGGGCGTAGAGAATTTTCAGTCGATTCCGCACCACGAAATCGAGGTGCCTGGCCGTGGCACTTATGAACTCGAGACAGTGCCGCTGAACGATGGGGGGCTGAAAATTCTGTATGGCGTCGAAATCAGCAACGAAGTTCAGCTGCGGCGCCAGATGGTGCATCTGGAGAAGATGGCGGCCATCGGCCGCCTGGTTTCAGGAGTTGCGCACGAGCTCAATAATCCTCTGGCGGGCATCGTCGGCTATTCGCAGCTCCTGGCGCGCGGCGACCTGGATACCCCGACACGGCGGATGATCGACGTCATTTATGCTCAAGCCGAAAGAGCGGGGAAGATCGTTCAGAACCTGCTGAGTATCGCTGCGAAGTCCGAACCAAGGCGGATCGCCTTCGATCTCAATGATTCCGTGCGCAACGTCATCCAGCTGCGCGAATATCAGGAAAGCGTCGACAACATCTCGATCACGGCCGAACTGTCGGAAGATCTGCCTCACGCCTGGGGTGACCCGCTCCAGATGGAGCAGGTGATGCTGAATCTGATCGTCAATGCGGAAGACGCAATCAATGATGTCGGGGGGCGGCCCGGTTCCATCCACGTCAAGACCTCCCTCGAAGGCGGACTGCTTCAGGTCAAGGTCACCGATAATGGCAGCGGTATTCATGCGCGTGACATGGCACGCATCTTCGACCCGTTCTTCACAACGAAAGACAGGCAGCGAGGCACGGGATTGGGCCTTAGCATTTGCGCCGAGATCGTGAAGGATCATGGCGGCGAACTCTACGCCTGGAGCACCTATGGAACCGGTTCGACGTTCACCATGGAACTCCCTGTTCGCAAGACCGATATCGTAGCGGCGGTGGTTCAGCCCGTTCCGGTACCGGCGACCAGCAACGCGCTGCGCGAGAAGCGCGTCCTCGTTATCGATGACGAGGTGCATATCACAGAGCTGATGTTTGATGTTCTTGTGCGTCAGGGCGCGCGCATCGATCTGGCCAATTCCGGTACGGAAGCACTCGATCGCATCAAAAGCAAACCCTACGACATTATTATCTGCGACCAGCGGATGCCCGGCCTGAGCGGGCAACGTTTGTACCGCCTCGTACAAGCGCTGAACCCGGAGCTGCGGCATCGGTTTTTGTTTGTAACCGGGGACGTCGTCAACACACAGACAAAGCGGTTTTTTGCTCAGACGGGTGTGCAATATATCCGGAAGCCGTTCCGAATCCAGGAGCTTGTCGAGGCGATAGAAAGCGTTCTCAGTCGCAGTCAGCCACTGGGTTCCTGAGCTGTCCGATACCTTCAATCTCGATTTCGACCACGTCTCCAGCCTTCATGAAAACCGGCGGATTTCGCACATAGCCAACGCCCGCAGGGGTACCCGTCGCGATGACGTCGCCAACCTCAAGAGTCATCACCCGCGAGATATAAGAAATGAGGTTCGGAACATCAAAAATCAGATTTCGCGTGTTGGATTTCTGCATCGTCTTGCCGTTCAGGCGCAGTTCGATATCGAGCCCGCTGCCATCACCCAGCTTGCTGCGCGTGGCGAGAAACGGCCCCATCGGCGCGAAGGTATCGAAATTCTTTGCGCGAAGCCACTGGCCGTCGCTGAACTGCAGGTCGCGGGCGGACACGTCATTGAAAATCGTATATCCTGCAACGTGATCCAGCGCGCTTTCGACCGGTACATGGCGGGCGCGTTTTCCGATGACGACGGCGAGTTCGGCTTCATAGTCGATCTGGCGGCTCATCTGCGGAATCACGATAGGCTCGTTCGGGCCGATAATCGCGTTGGCATACATTGCAAACAGCAGAGGTTCCTTCGGCGCTTCACGTTTGAATTCCTCAACGTGATCTCTGTAGTTCAGGCCAATGCCGATGATTTTGTGCGGGCGGGTGATCGGAGCTCGCAAGGTAACCTCTGATGCGGAGAACAGGAAACTTTGAATTCCGCTCGAAGATCGTTTCAGATCCCGTAATTGATCGACCAGCATGGTGAGGCCGTCCTTCACCTGGAGCACGTCTTCGATCGAGAAAACGACGCTTGGAAATTCCAAAAGGTCATCGCCGATGGCTTTCGTAATATCAAAACATGTGTCACCGAAGATGGACCCGAGTCGGACTATGTTCGGGATATTCTTCCGGGAAAAGTTCATGAATTTCACGGATACCTCCTGTAGAATCGCCCACAATTTAGCATGCCGTTCGCTATAAAGGCTAAATCACACTCCGAGATGGATCACAGGAAAGCTGTCCTTGCCTTGCGGTGGCTGCTCGTCATTCTGGCCTCATATCTTACCCTGTTCAGCTATAGCGGGACCGAAGAGTTTCCAGTTGTTTCAGGAGTTGCACTAGCGTTCGCGCTCAGTAACCTCTTATTAACCTTCATCCCCTCCAGGGTTTTTACACAACGCAAGTCGCACGTCGCCACGGCGATTCTTGACGTCCTCTTTGTGTCGGCGACATTGTATCTGTTGCGCATTCCGGGCAATTACCTGTACCTGGCCTTTATCGGAATCTTCGTTCTGACCCTTCTCTGGCGCGATTTGCGGCTCGTTTTACTGTCGTTGCTCGTCGTCAGTTTGTTTTTTGGCCTGTTCGGCTATTTCCGTTTTTCTGGGCTTGGACTAGATGTCAACGTCGAGCGATTCCTGACCATGGCTCTTTTCTTCGTCGTTTCCGTTTTCTACGTCTTTCTGTCTGAGCGCCTGAAGGAAGACGCGGCAGCGGCATTCGCGGTCATGGAGGAGAATCGAATCGCGGAAGCGATGGTCGAGATGACGCGGATTCTGTCGTCATCCTTGAACACGGATGAGGTCTTGTATTCCATCGTGACGCGGCTGCGCGAAGTATTGAATGCGGACGAATGCTCGATCGTAAAAATCGATCCGAAGGCGCACACCGGCAAAATTATGGTCAGCGCATCCGCGCCGGACCAGAAGAACGTCGATATCGATCTCACTGAACATCCCGAACTCGAAAAGGCATACACTTCGCGCCGGCTGTTGTTCATACCACAGGCCAGTCCACGGGGCATCATCGCCATCCCGATGGTGGCTCAGGAAATGGTGCTGGGACTGATTGATATCCGGTCGGCAAACTTCGGCCCGCTGCTGACCGACGCAAACGCGCGATTTTTCGAAGTCATGGCGAGTACGGCGGCCAATGCCTTGCGAAATGCGCAATTGTTCGAGGAGGTGGAGCATCGGGCGCGAACGGATTTCCTGACGGGCTTGCCGAATCACCGGTTCTTTCAGGCAACCCTGTCGATCGAATTAGGCCGCGCTCAGCGGCACAATCATCCGCTTTCGCTGCTGATGATCGATCTCGATTTCCTCAAGGAAGTCAACGACCGGTTCGGTCATCCGAGCGGTGACATGGTCATTCGAACCCTCGCGGAAACGATTCGAGCGACGTGCCGTGAGATCGATTTCGCGGCCCGATACGGTGGAGAAGAGTTTACGGTGATCCTGCCGGAAACGCCGCTCAGCGGCGCCATCCAGGCTGCCGAACGCGTTCGCGAGCGCGTCGCGGCGCAGGAGTTTCCCGGGATTGGCAGTATCACGGCTTCGGTCGGGGTATCGAGTTTTCCAGTGAATGCGCTGAGTAAGGAGGATCTCATCCGGATTGCCGATCAGGCGCTGTACATCGCCAAAAATGGAGGACGGAATCGGGTGGCATACTTCAATTACCAGATGATTACCCGTTAACGTCCTTCGTGTCTGACTACACTTTCATATAGGCGAGCCGCGCCTCCAGCATCCTCGACAAACGTGCAATCGGGAGACCCAGCACGAAGTAGATTGCCGCCGTCAGCAGACCAATTCCAATGTAGTCATAGTTCGTCGCTGCAAGTTGTCCATACATTTTGGTCAGTTCGACCATCGTAATAACCGAGACAAGCGACGAATCCTTCAAAAGGGCGATGAAGTCATTGGTCACGGGCGGGATGACCAGCCGTACTGCCTGCGGCAGGACGATTTTCCTGATCGTCTGGAGTCGCGTAAGCCCTAATGCCAGCGCCGCATCCAATTGCCCTCGGGGTATCGATTGGATTCCGGCACGATAATTCTCCGCCTCGTACGCAGCATAGTTCATTCCCAGGCCGATGACGGCTGCCCACAGCGGCGAAAAGCGAATGCCGATGGACGGCAAGCCGTAAAAGATAATGAACAGTTGAATCAGCAGCGGCGTCCCGCGAATGACTTCAATGAAACCGATGACCGGCCATGCCACGATCGGAGGACCGAAGACGCGCAGCACTGCCAGAAAAAGTCCCAGGCCGATCGCAATCACCATCGAGAGCACCGAGATCTCAAGCGTGACCAGCGCGCCTTGCGCCAGAAGAGGCAGGAATTGTCTGTACTGCTGCAACCGTTGCTTGAACGTGTGCTCGGTCCGGATCGTATCGAGGTATTCCTGATATCGTGGCGATTTATCGTTGCCTGACGGTTCACGGTCCCCGAATGCCTGCGCCGTTGCCGAGTTATAGATGCCCCAATCGGCATAAATCTTGCGCAGCGTCCCGTCTTGCTTCAGCGAATTCAGGGCGCTGTTGATCTGCTGCAGCAGATCCGGGTCGTTCTTACGAATGCCGATTCCAAAGCTCATCCGGGCGGCCGGCAGCTCGATGTTTTTTACCTGCGATCCTGTCGCATAGTACAAGGCGATTGGCGTATCCATAACGACGGCGTCCAAGCGGTTCAAAGCAAGGTCAATGATAGGGCTGAACCTGACTGTCGTAACTGCGCAGCGTGATATCGCCCAGCTTCTGTACATAGCGTTCGCCGAACGTGACCTTGAGCACTCCCACGCGCATACCGCGCAAATCTTCGAAGCTGCGGATGCGGTCGTCGTCAACGCGACGGGTGAGCGTCAAAGTCGAGTAAAAGTACGGATTGGAGAAGTTGATCCTCTCTGCGCGGTCCGGCGTAATTTCAAGTCCGTTAATCACCACGTCGTACTCGCCGCGCTCGAGGCCTGGAACCAGACCGTCCCACTGGTTTTGCTGGAAGCGCGCCGTTCGACCCATCCGGGCCGCCAGGGCATTCGCGAGATCCACTTCGAAGCCGACAATCTGCGCCGGATTGCGCGGATCCGGAAAGGTGTAAGGCGCTCCGCCTTCGGCATCGGCAGCCCAGACGAGTTCCTGAGATGGACGACCGAACGCGGGGTGCAGTCCAGACAGCAGCAATGCGATCAGGAGGCAGGGAATAGCTTTCATTCTGTTCCGAATCTACAATACAGCAGTGGAGTATTTCATCGAATTCGTGGACGTCTCGAAGACGTTTGGCGACAGGAAGGTTCTCGACGGCGTTTCGTTCGGTGTCGAGAAGGGAGAAACGTTTGCGATTCTGGGTCCCAGCGGCGTCGGCAAGACCGTGACGCTGACGCACGCCGTCGGCCTTCTCAAACCCGACAAAGGCCGGATCATCGTTGACGGCCAGGATATTACCGACCTTAGCGAACGTGCACTGGCTTCGGTCCGGCGGAAAGTACAGTTGGTATTCCAGTCGGGCGCTTTGTTTGACTCGCTCTCGGTCTGGGAGAATGTGGCCTTTCCGCTCACCGACCAGGGCCGCAGCGATACGGAAATAGAGGCGAGCGTCGCCGAGTACCTGAGTTTAGTTGAAATTGAAGACCTGGCTGAACTGATGCCGAGCGAACTCAGCACCGGAATGAAGCGCGCTGTCGCGATCGCGCGAGCCCTTGCTGCTCAGCCGAAAGCCATCCTCTATGACGAACCGACAACGATGGTTGATCCGCTCATGTCTCAGACGATCAATAACCTGATTCGGAAAATGCAGCGCCAGCTGGGTATGACGCAGATGGTCGTCACCCACGACATCGCGAATTGCGCCGAAAAGGTTGCCGATCACGTGGCCTTGCTGAACGAAGGAAAATTTGTATTCATCGGCACAATGGCCGAGCTGTACGCCAGCGATCATCCGGTCGTTCGGGAGTTTGTGGAAGAAGACCTCATCCGCTTCGGGCAGGAACAAGAGCCCGCCTAGCCCGGCAGGCCGGGGTTTTCCCCAAAAATGACTAATGACGATTGACCATTGAGAATTGACCATTTCTCCCGAATGCTTGGTCTGGACCGCACCCGGGCGAAATGGTCAATTCTCAATGGTCAATCGTCATTAGTCATTTGGCGGCCGGGACTCTATTCTTACGCGCCTCCGGCGCTTATTCATTCACACGTTCTATGGCCGCGCCTACAATTATTTTTCGGCCACAAGCAGCAGGGCTCCCTCAGCCCTGAACTTGAGATGATCCTGCCTGGAGGGAAACCAGTGAACGGGTGTCCAGTCTTCGGGTAAGGGCGTGGAGTCCACGATCCTGCGGTGGGTCACTCCGGCAAATCCGGACTTCTTCAACGCCGCGATATATTCGTTCGTGCCCAGCAGCTGAACCGGGATGTCGATATGCTTTGCCCACTCATGCCCATGGCTGTTCTCCTCATAGTAGCTGCTCAGGAAAAACGCTTTACCGCCAGGCTTGAGAACGCGATGCACCTCGGAAAACGACTGCTCCAGCTCCGGATAGTAGTAAATCGATTCGACAGCAAGCAGGGAACTGAAGAATCCTTGACTGCACGGAATGCCGGAAGCGTCTGCGACCACGAATAAAGCGTTATGCGGATTGCGATAAGCGGAACGGGCTTGCCCGATCATGCGGTCCGAGAGGTCGATGCCGAGGACGATTCCGCGGGCCGCCTTCTGTGCCAGGACTCGCGTAGCCCAGCCGACGCCGCAACCGAGATCGAGGACATTGTCGTGTTCGTCGACGTTCATCAATTCGATCAATTGACGCGTCGTTTCCCAGTGCCCCTTTTCGAGCCCACGCCCATGCCCGGAGTCGGCCCATTGATTGAATTCACGTCGAATTCGCTCCTGCATCATGATGTTATTATCACTCCGTGCGACCGGTTCTTATCTTCGATCTCGACGGTACGCTCGTCGACTCCAAAAAGGATCTTACGGCTTCGGTAAACTACATCCGAAATCAATTCGATCTGCCTGTTTTGACGGAGGAAGAGATCGCCCGTTTCATTGGAAACGGGGCGCTGATGCTGATCCGGCGGGCACTTGGGACAAAGGCCTCGGAACCCAACGTCCAGGCCGGACTGCAGATGTTTCTCTCCTATTATAGAGCGCATATGCTGGACAGCACCGTTCTGTACCCCGGCGTACTGGAGACGTTGAACAGGCTGACGCACTGTAAACTTGCCGTACTGACCAACAAGCCGGTGCACTTCAGTTGTGCGATGCTGGACGGCCTTGGCATCTACAAACAGTTTGCTGCCGTGTACGGAGGCAACAGTTTTGACCATAAGAAACCGGATCCCGTTGGCATTTATCAGATTCTCTCCGACACGAAAGGATTTCGTGAGCGGACGTGGATGATCGGAGACTCTGCCGTTGACGTGCTCACCGGACGTAACGCTGGTGTCAGCACCTGCGGCGTTACCTATGGCTATGCTACGTCGACCTTTAAAGATGTTCCGCCGGATTTCCTTATCGATAATTTTTCGGATCTGGAGGCGTTGATTCATGATTGAAGTCCGCAATTACATTCGGGGCGAATGGCTTTCCCTTCGCCAGGGCCGCGAAATCGAAATTCGGAATCCTGCTGATCACGGATGAAGTCATCGGCAAAGGATTCCTCGCCTCTGCTAAAGAGGCTGAAGCCGCTCTGGCCGCGGCGAGCGAGGCCTTGCCGGCCTGGTCCCGGATGCCCGCGCCGAAGCGTGGCGAGATCGTCGAACGTGCCGCAGACTTGCTCCGCGCCGAACAAGACGACGTTGCCCGCCTCCTCACAAGAGAAGAGGGCAAGACTGTTGCCGAAGCCAAGGGCGAGATTTACCGCGGTTATAACGTATTGAACTATACCGCCGGTCAGTCCCGCCGGATGGGTGGAATTACCATTCCCTCCGAACTGCCGAAGAATTTCGCCTATACCCTCCGGCAACCCCTCGGCGTCGTGACGCTGATCACGCCCTGGAATTTTCCGGTATGTATTCCCGCGTGGAAGATCGGACCGGCGCTGGTTGCGGGAAATACGGTTGTATTCAAGCCGTCTTCCACAACTCCGCTTACAGCGGCAAAGCTCGTAGACATTTTCGAGCGGGCAGGATTGCCGCCCGGGGTCCTGAATCTTCTTGTCGGCAGCAGTTCCGAAGTGGGAGACATGCTCACGCGCGACCGGCGCGTCCGCGGCATCTCGTTTACGGGGTCTTCTGAGAACGGCACGCAGATTTATGCTTCCTGCGCGATGCGCGGCGTGAAAGCGCAATGCGAAATGGGCGGAAAGAATCCCGTCATCGTCCTGGAGGATGCAGATCTGGACCTTGCGGCAGACGGAATTGTCTCCGGAGCGTTCGGCTCTACCGGGCAGCGGTGCACGGCCACAAGCCGCGCCATCATTCAAAATTCGATTGCCGATGAACTCGTTGCCCGTCTCAGAGAGCGGATTGCGAAATGGAAAATCGGCAATGGCCTGGATCCCGAGACTCAAATGGGTCCGGTCGTCAGCGCGCAGCAGCTGAAGACCGTCGAGGAATATATCGACATCGGCAAACGCGAAGGAGCACGGCTGGTCATCGGCGGTAACCGGCCTTCGGGACTGTCGCGCGGGTTCTTCATTGAGCCGACGATCTTCGACCACGTAAAGCCTCAGGATCGTATCGCGCGCGAAGAAATATTCGGACCGGTACTGTCGGTCCTGCGGGCACAGGACTATGATCAGGCGGTTGAATTCGCAAATACCTCGGAGTACGGCCTGACCTCGTCCATCTATACCAACGATGCCAACCGGATCTTTGATTTTTGCGAACGTATCGAGACGGGCATGGTGCACGTAAACTCGCCGACCATGGGCGGCGAAGCGCAGATTCCCTTCGGAGGAATGAAATCGTCTGGTGTCGGGGAAAGGGAACAAGGTCCGACTGCCCTGGATTTTTACACGGACGTGAAGGTGATCTATATCGATCACACCGGCGCCAGCCGGACAAGCAAGTTCTATTGATCAGACGAACTGTTGCTACTGCCAGAGACAAAATGCGGCTTGGCGTTCGCTTCGAACAAAACCGGCATTGCCGTGTCCAGCCATCGGGAGTGAGGCGCATGCAGTAATTCGTCGCGCCCGAACCAGCGAACATCCAAGGTCTCATCTCCATCGGGCCGGATGTTTCCTCCGGTTATTTTCCCGCGGAAGATGACGCCGATATAGGCTGCTCGATCGCCGTTCGGATAATCAATGATCAAATCGTCGCCGCCATAGACACCGAGGATGCCCGTAATGTCGATGTGCAAGCCTGTTTCCTCGAACGTTTCACGGATGGCCGCGTCGGCCGGCTGTTCGCCCGGTTCGATCAGGCCGCCGGGAGTCACCCAGACTTGTTTATCCGCGTGCAGACAGAGCAGAATGCGCATCTGTTCGTCGTGCAGCACAACAGCCGCCGAAGGCAACAGCAGCAGATCGTGCCCAACTTTCTGGCGAACTCCCTTTAAGTAGCCTGACATCGGCATGTAGTCTCTCCTCTCACCATAATACCGATCGTTTTCACTGCAGGCGCGGTCATAGACCACAGCTGTCCAAGATAGAGACCGATCTAGCGATGAGTGTCCACAGTCCCCGCCTAACTTAGGCGGGGACTGGTCCGGCATTACAGCCAAACCAGGTTTACATCGCATAAACTACATTCAAACCTTTACATGCCGCCACTGCGGCTCCCGTCCATTCTGTCTTGGACACGTATGGTCATAGACCGCGCCTACAATCGCTTCAGCATGTCGTCTGCGTGCGTGCCATGCCAATAGACGCGATTGCAGGCCGGGCAGACTGCGAATCGTTGCTGGGTCAAGTAAACGAAAGGCGGCACCCTCTCGAATACCGCCTCTTTGTCGACTTGCTGAAGCGCGGTATTGCATTGCAGGCATCGCGAGAACGGTGCGAATTCGGTCAGCCCGAATTTCTCGATGACCTGCCGCACCTGCTCTTTATGATCGACGCTCTGTACAAGCAGACAGCGCGCTTTGGTACGCCGCCTGGCGAGGCCCTTATCGCGTGTCAGGATGACGCGATCCTCGCTTTCGGCGATGTCGATGATTTCGTCATCTTCGTACTTATTCGAATAGGAAACATCCAGGCCGCGGACGCGCAGCCACCGCGCCAGTTTGCCGACCATGACGTCCGCAATGAACTTCACATCCGCCGGGGTACTTCAATGCCCATCAGATCGAGAGCCTTGGTCAGGGCTTCCCGCACCAGATCGACGACGAGGACGTAAAACAGCCGCCGATCCGGATCCGTTTCGGATACGATCCGGTAGTTGTGGTAGAAAAGATTGAACCGCTGCGCCAGGCCGAAGGCATATTTAGCGAGCGAGGCGGGTTCAAGAGTGCCGATCACCTGGTTGCCGATTTCATCCAGCCGAAGAGCCGTATAAAGCAGCTCCCAGATATCGCTGGCCCCATTCAGGAATGAGGCCAGCTTCGGATCGTTCAACATCTGATTAACCCGGCCGAGATCGAACGACGGGTCTGCTTCGCGCAGCTTTTGAATGATGTTATTGCCGCGGACGGCGGCGTATTGAATATAAGGCCCGGTCTCGCCGTCGAAATTCAGAGCTTCCTTGAAATCAAAGGCGATGATTGCGGTGCGCGTGAACTTCAGCAGAAAATACCTTAGTGCGCCGACGGCGATTTGCCGGGCGATCGTCTCCGCTTCCGCCGGCATGAGTTCCGGATTCCGCTTGACGACTTCCTTTTTTGCTTCGCTTTCAAGCGTGTTCAGCAAGATCGTCCGCTTTGACGCCCTGGCCTTTTCGACCGGACACTTCAATGTGTCGCGCGTTTTTTGTCTTCGGCGGGACATTCGATACCAAGCTGCTCCGCGCAGGCCGGCGTCAGGGCCACCACTTCGTACGAGAAATGAATGGACCGCCGGGCCTGCTCTTCGTAGCCAAGGCCGATCAGGCCTTGAACGACGATGTTCTGCAGATACGACTGCCGGACGTCGATAACGTTGTACACGGTGTGCCCGTGACCGAAGGCGAGGATGTTCGCTTTGACCTCCCGCAGACGCGGTCACCCAGACGTCAGCGGCGGGATCGAACAATTCGTACTTGAAATCCTGGTTCAGCAGGCCGAGTTTCCACAGCTGGTAGGCGATGTCCTTGCCGACATAGGTCACCGTGCCGTTCGATCGGACGATAATTTTGTCGTCTTCGTGACCTTCAGCCTCGAGCCGCATGACCCAGCAGCCGGCGTTCTTGCCCTCTTTCTCGAAGAAGATGGCTTCCTTTGCCTTCAATTGCTGGAACGCGTAATCCCAGAATTTCAGATGAAGGATGTCGCTTTCGCGCGGCAGCAGATCGTAGGCGACGTTGATCCGCCTCATGGTACGCAGATGGCAGCCCACGATCGTCATCGCGACGACTTCGGCCATGCGAGCCGTATCGTTATTGCCTTCTTCGATTTCCTTCAGCGTCTGTCCGCGCAGAGCATGCTTTGGATCCTCCGCTTCGTAAAACGGCGTGACGCGGGCATAAACGTCCCAGCAGTAGTAATCGAACTGGATCGCCTTGTCTGCGATCATCCGCCGGACATCTTCTAAACTCTTCCGTTCGACGTGTTTTAAGCCGACGATGACGTCCGCAACCTGTACGCCGGTGTTATCGATGTAGTTCTGAACTTCGACGGTCCGGCCCGGAAGCCTGAAGCACCCGCACGAAGGTGTCGCCGATTGCGGCATTGCTTAGATGGCCGATATGAGCGGCCTTGTTTGGATTGATGTTCGTGTGCTCGACGATGACCTTTCCCTCATCCGCAGGAAATCCACGCAGACGGCTGCCCGCGTAGCGAGGAAGCCCGATCGAGGAAAAAATTGATATACCCTGCGCCGGCGGCTTCCATGCGGTCGATGCCGTCGATCTTCCCGGTCCTTGCGATCAGTTCCTCCGCGATGGCGCGGGGCGCTTTTTTCAGTTGCCGGGCAAGCTCAAAGCAACAGGTGTTGCAAGTTCGCCGAATTCGATTTTCGGAGTCTGGTTGAGAACGATATCGGGTGGGTCGATATTCCACTGGGTTCGGATTGTCGATCGGAGTGCATCTTTCAGACGCGTATGAAGGTCGAGCAACATAAACGGCAATGTTAACATTAGAAATGTATGAAGACGCTCTACTTCAATTGCTTTTCCGGCATCAGCGGCGACATGACGATCGGTGCGCTCCTGGACCCCGGCCTTGGTTTTGATTTTCTCAAGACCGAATTGCGAAAGTTGCCGGTCGACGGTTACGAACTGCGGATGTCGCGCGTTACTCGCTCGAACGTCAGTGCCATCAAATTTGATGTATTGGTTGATGGTAAGGAGGAACACGAACACCACGCCACCCATGAGCCTCATGGCGAAACGCACGGCCACGATCACGACCATGAGCACGAACATGAGCATGAACACGAGCATGGACACGTGCACGATCATCGTGACCATGACTCGGGCCACTTTCATCGCAAGGCGTCCCAGATTCTGACAATGATTGGCGAAAGCAAGCTGAACCCGAAAGCGAAGCAGATCGCGACGGACATATTTACGAAGCTGGCGATATCGGAAGGCAAGGTTCACCACATCGCTCCGGAAGATGTCGAGTTTCACGAAGTCGGCGCGATCGATTCGATTATCGACACCGTCGGTGCGGCGATCGGTTTCGAAGCACTTGGCATTGAGCGGTTCCTGTGCTCCCCGATCAACGTCGGCAGTGGCTTCATTCATTGCCAGCACGGTGTACTTCCGGTTCCCGCGCCTGCAACTGCGGATTTGCTCAGGCATGCGACCATTTATCAGAAGCACGCGCACACCGAGCTGGTGACACCTACCGGCGCCGCCATTCTTGCCGCCGTGGTTAATCGATTTGGTGATTTGAATGGCTTTGCCGCAGACAAGGTCGGTTACGGGGCCGGAACAAAGCAATTTGCGGAGTTTCCGAATTGCCTGCGAGTGATGATCGGTGAAGAGCACGCGTTCGCTGCAGCCACAGCCAGGCAGCGGGGTCATTGTGATCGAAGCTAATATCGACGACATGAGTCCGCAGAATTTCGCGTATGCGACCGAAAAGCTGCTTGGAGCCGGCGCCCTGGACGTATTTACCATTCCCATTCAGATGAAGAAAGCACGGCCGGGTCACCTGCTGCAGGTGCTCGCCTCTCCGGACGCCGTGGACCGCTTGACCCAGATCATCTTTCGGGAAACCACGACGATTGGTATCCGCCGCTATCCCGTGGAGCGTAGTGTCCTCGATCGGGAATTCGTCGAGGTGGATACGGAATTCGGCAAAGTGAAGATCAAAGTTTCGAGGTTGAACGGCGAGGTCATGAACGCCTCTCCCGAGTACGAGGACTGCGCCCGCATTGCTCAAGAGAAGAACGTGCCGCTGAAGATGGTGCAATCACTTGCGATGAAGGCTTATCTCGAGCGGTGAGCTTGGCAGCGCCGGCCCCTTCCCGAACCTGCTACACTAATTATTTATGCCTGAACACCTTTTACATCACTACGCCGCTGTACTACGTCAATGCGCCGCCGCATTTAGGTGGAACATATACGACGATCGTTGCCGATACTATCGCCCGTTACAAGCGCATGATGGGTTTTGACGTGAAGCTGTTGTCCGGCACGGACGAACACGGGCAGAAGATCGAACGCTCGGCAAAGGCCCAGGGCATTTCGACCCAAAGCATTGGCCGATCGTGTTTACACGCAGTACTCCGATTTATGGAAGCTCATCGGCATCGAATATGACGAGTTCATTCGAACGACGGAGCCTCGTCACGATGTCAGCGTGATCGAACTCTATACCAGAGCAAAGGCGAACGGGCACATCTACAAGGGGAGCTACTCCGGCTGGTATTGCGTTTCATGCGAGGCGTATGCCCCGGAAACCGATCCGTCCACACCGGCAAAGTGCCCGGACTGTGGCCGCACGACCGAGTGGTTCTCTGAAGAAAGCTATTTCTTCAAATTATCGGCATTTCAGAATCAATTGCTCGAACTCTACGAAGGCAATCCGGAATTCATCCGGCCGGAGTCCCGCCGAAATGAAATCGCGAGTTTTGTTCGCGGCGGCCTGAAAGATCTTTCGATCAGCCGCGCCACTTTGAAGTGGGGGATTCCGCTTCCGGACGATCCCTCGCACGTGTTCTACGTCTGGTTCGATGCGTTAACGGGATATATGAGCGGCATTCGCTTCAAGTCGGACGACGCGAAGTTTAATCGAATATTGGCCGGCGCAACTGCATCTGGTCGGGAAAGACATACTGCGTTTTCATACGGTATATTGGCCGGCGTTTCTGCTGGCCGCGGGTCTGGAATTGCCCAAGATGGTATTTGGCCATGGATGGTGGCTGTTCAAAGACGAGAAGATGTCGAAGTCCCGTGGCAACACTTTCGATCCGTACGTGTTGACGGAAGTATTCGGATCGGAGTTGTTGCGCTATTTCTGTCTTCGAGAAATGGTGTTCGGCCAGGATTGCAACTTTGCCGTCGAGGCAGTAGTCCAGCGCTATAACAGCGATCTCGCCAACGATCTTGGAAACCTCTTGAGCCGCACGGTGGCCATGATCTCCAAGTACCGGGGCGGCCGGATCCCGGAACCGGGCGAAGCCAAAGGCGATTCTGATGTCCGCGACCTTGCCGCGCGCGTCATCGGCAGTTACCAAGCGAACTTCGAGGACTATAACTTCTCGCGAGCTCTCGAGAATGTCTGGGAGCTGATTTCGCGGGTCAATAAGTACATCGTCGAGAACGAGCCCTGGGTCCTTGCCGAAAAGCCCGCCGAGGCCAGAAGGTTGGACAGCGTCCTGTTTCATGCTGCGGAGTCGCTGCGCGTCATTGCCGCGCTTCTTACTCCTGTCGTTCCAAAGACGGCTCAGAACCTCTGGCAGCAACTCGGGATGGATGGCCAGATCAAAAGCGTGGATCTTCGTGAATTGCGCTGGGGCCGCGACCTGGCTGGAAAGCAGATCCGAGGCGGGGCCTCACTGTTTCCACGTTTAGATCCAAAAGAGGTAATCAAAAAGATGGAATCTGTTGCGGACCAACGGGCTGGAGCAGGAACATCCGAGGCGGCGGCTGCCGCGCCTGCTCCGGCGGGTAATCTTGCGCCCCAGATTACGATCGATGATTTTTCAAAGGTCGATCTGCGCGTCGCAACGGTGATCGAAGCTGAACGGGTCAAAGGCGCCGACAAACTCTTGCGCCTGGTCGTCGATCTGGGCTTCGAGAAACGCCAGATTCTGGCGGGCATTGCTCTCGCCTACCAGCCGGAGTCATTGATTGGCCGTAAAGTCGTTATTGTCGCCAACCTTCAGCCGCGGAAGCTCCGCGGACTGGAATCGAACGGCATGATCGTGGCGGCGTCGCTCGGAGCCGAGGACAAGCCCGTACTGGTGGGTTTCCACGAAGACGTACAGAACGGTGCACGATTGAAGTAAGCCTCGTTTTAGAAGGCTCCTGACTTTTCATGTTTATCGATTCTCACGCTCACATCGACGATCCCCGTTTTAATGATGACCGCGATGCGGTTCTGCAGCGGGCGTGGGATGCCGGCGTCCGTAAAATCCTGACGATCGGCAATGGCAGCGGTCCGGATGCGATGGGTTGCGGCATCCCGTTCGCTGAAGCTCACGATTGGATCTACACCAGCGCCGGCATCCATCCGCATGACGCTCAGCATGTTGAAGAGAGGCACTACGCATTGCTGAAGGATCTGTCCAGGCATCCCAAGGTCATCGCGATCGGCGAAGCAGGACTGGACTATCATTACGATCATTCGCCTCGCGATACCCAACGGGAGGTCTTCCGTGCTCAGGTTGCCGTTGCCAGGGAGCTGGATTTGCCGATCATCGTCCACACACGGGATGCGGATTCGGATACCCGGCAGATCCTTGAGGAGGAGGCGCCCCGCCGCGGAGTTCTTCATTGCTTCACGTCGAGCGACGGGCTCGCCGACTTCGCGCTGGATATCGGATTCTTCATCTCCTTTTCCGGAATTGTGACGTTTCCGACTGCTGGCACTCTGGTAGAGACGGCGCGGCGGATTCCTGCCGACCGGATTCTGGTGGAAACGGATTGTCCATATCTCGCCCCGGTGCCGTATCGCGGAAGACGCAATGAGCCAGGATTTGTCGCAGACACGTTGCGCTTTCTGGCACAGGTGCGTGAAACCACGCCTGAACAGCTTGCGGCACAGACCACCGCCAATTTCGAGAGACTGTTTGCGAGCAAAACAACGTAAAATGCACTGCTTGTATGCGATTTAGTCCACAGGAGATTTACCAGCTCATTTCACCTGAGTTGGTGCTAGTTGAGGAAGAACTTAAGGGATATACACGTTCGGAAATAACGCCCATCGCCGAAATCGGTGAATACCTGTTGAGCGCCGGAGGCAAACGGATTCGTCCGGCTTTGCTTTTGCTGACGGCCAAAATGCTCGGCGAAGTAGCTCCGGTCGACATCCGCCTCGCTGCCGTCGTCGAATTCATCCACAATGCGACGCTGGTCCACGACGACATTATCGATGCCGCCGATACCCGCCGCGGCCGCCCCTCAGCCAATTCCCACTGGGGAAATTCAATGACCGTCCTTGCGGGAGACTGGCTGTATATGCAGTCGTTCGCCG
Source organism: uncultured Acidobacteriota bacterium (assembly GCA_963738025.1). Taxonomy (GTDB): domain Bacteria; phylum Acidobacteriota; class Terriglobia; order 20CM-2-55-15; family 20CM-2-55-15; genus 20CM-2-55-15. Next base: position 593,210 of record CAVTWA010000051.1, read on the forward strand.
TTGCCCTCGAGGAGAAGAATTTCGACGTGCTGAACACGCTCATCGATATCACTCAAAAGATGGTCGAGGGTGAATTGATGCAGCTGACATTGCTCGGCAAGTCTCAAATCACAAAACAGCAGCTGCTCGACATCGTCGAACGCAAGACGGCATATCTTTTTTCGGGTTGTACCAAATTGCCCGCGATTGCCGCCGGGATGAATCATGGCTCCGCCGGACGGCTGGCTGAGGTTGGCAAGTCGTTGGGAATGGCCTTTCAGTTAGTCGACGATTTGTTGGATCTTACGTCGACGCGGGATATTTTGGGAAAGCCTGTCGCCAGCGATCTGAAGGAAGGCAAGATGACGCTGCCGGTGTTCTTTGCAGTCACGAATGCCAATCCGGAAAACAGCCGGAAAGTACAGCAGGTCCTCGATGAACGCGATTTCCGTTCCGTCGAACGAGGCGAGATTCTGAAAATGGTCGAGGGCTCCGATGGAATCGAGCGCACTCGCGAACTCGCTGAACAATATGCCCGGCGCGCCATTCAGCTGCTGGAGGAGTTTCCCGCTTCGATCTACCGCGACGCGATTATCGGCATTCCTGAGTTCATCTTGAACCGTTCAACCTGATTCTGTTGTAGGGGCGGTCTATGACCGCCCGCGCTGTAGAATTCCGGGCGGTCATAGACCGCCCCTACAGAGTCAGAAAATCAAGCAATGCGCGGTTAAACTCGTGCGGGTTTTCCAGACTGCTCAAATGCCCTGAATCCGCTATCTGCACGAACCGCGAACCGGCTATCGCATCGGCCATGGAACGGGCTTCTTCCACGCGGATAATCGCATCACTCTCACCTGCCACGACCATGGTGGGGCAATTCACGCGGTGCAGCGCCGTTGAAAAATCCACGCGGTCGCGCATGGCCATTACGGCATAAATCGCGGCGGAGGCCCCGGCAGAGTCGATCATCCCTCGAACCTTCCCGACAATCTCGGAAGGCGCGTTTGGTCTCAGGAGCCTCGGCAACATACGATCGGACAGAATCGCGGCGCCATGTCGCTCGATGCCGGCGATCATTTCATTGCGCGCTGCCTTTTCGGTGTCATTGTCCGCGCGCGCTCGAGTATTGGAAAGCACAAGCCGGTCGACCCGCCCGGGGTACTTCGACCGCAGGGCAAAGGCAATGTATCCGCCGATCGACACTCCAGCGACGGTGCAGCTATCGATGCGCAAACTACCCAGCAATGCATTCAGGTCGTCGGCTATTTCCTCCATGGTCCATGGAGAGGCCGGGTGTGAGCCGCCGAACCCGCGCAGATCCGGCGCAATGATACGGAACTGATTCGATAAAACGGAGATCTGCGGTTCCCACATCTGATGATGAAGCGGGAATGCATGGAGCAGGAGGATGGCGGGACCCTTTCCTTGATCCAGGACGCTCAGCCTGCCGGAATTCAGCTCAATCTCCACCTTGGTTATGCGAATACTTGGCTTTGATGTTTTCTTGAATCTGCGCGATCGACATGCCCTGATCGTGCATTTTGCGGGCGTCCAGTGCGATGTCCTGACAGAGCGAGCAGCCGGAGCCGTGCTGGTCCTTGAAACAAAACAAATTGTTTTTGTGGCCGTAGCTGGACATGCAGCCGCAGAAACAGGGAAGCTGTTCGAGCACTTCGGGGATATCTTTGGCCGTCTGATAGGCGGCACGCGTCTTCTCGTCGTCAAACAGGGTCGGAGAAAGCACGCCGGCGCTCTTCGACAGTTCTGCAGACGGCTGGTCGGATGGGTCTGTCTGGTCGTTCGTCCCACGCAGCGAATACCACCCGATTCCCGCAATGATGGCAATCGCAATGAGACCAAGGGCAACATTCTGTTTGCTAGTTGATTTCAATGATTCTCCTTTGATCATTCAACGACGAAATGATGGTTTTGAGGAGAAAGAATACTTCTCCTTTTTCCTCATCCGTCAATTCGGCGCCGTCTTCCATCGGTTCATTCAATTCCGAAACGATGTACTGCAGCAGGTGCGGCTCTGTGTCGCGCTGCAAGCTTGCAGTGATTGCGGATTGGAGCTCGTCGCCTTCCGCCTCGCTGACTTGAGTCATCCAGGATTCCGTGTCGCGATAAGCCGCCTCAATGTTCTCGGGTTTGATGACGTCAATCTCGCCTGTCCGTTCGATTTCCAGGGCCTTGAAGATCATGTAGGACAGAAAGAGGGCTAATTCCTGGATCTTATGTCCGCTTTCATGGGTGAGTTCAACGATGAACTCGCAGACCGCAGGCTGGGCGCGGAAAAACCGGTCGAATTCGCTGACCATGTTTTCGTCGGTATAGTCGCCCACTTCAGAACAGGCTTTTTCGACCGATTCGCTTGTGATCATAAGAATTTCAATTCTATCAGCCGTTGGAATGTTGCCGCGCCCAAATTACGGCGCCCCATTCCGCAGAGTGACGCGGCTCCTCGAACTGGATTCCGATGAGATCCCGCATGGTGGGATGGCCGGCAACGGACCCGCTAAGCGACTTGCGGCATTCTTCGATATCCACGCGTTTCGCAGCAATCTCGACCAGTTCGCGTAAATGGGAGGCCGCTTCGCGCAGAATTCCGTTTGCCGGTTCGTCGGGATACATCCCGGCGACTGTCGGGAATAATCCGGCAACATCGGGTACGCCAAGTGCCCCCTTGGCCCACGCTCCGACGGCCTCTGTGATAGATTTCAAGCCAAGTGCCGTGGCGATCCGTTGTGCGAAATCCGTCGATGATTGACGGTCGATTGAACGTAACCCCGCCCGGATTGCCTCGCGACCGATCCAGAATCCACTTCCTTCGTCGCCAAAGTACGGACCCCAGCCTCCAACGCGAAACATGCCGCGATCCTTATCGCGGCCGATCACGATCGAGCCCGTGCCGGCGATCAGGAGAATGCCGGGATCGATACCGATTGCGCCTATGGAGGAGATGAACGCATCGCTCTCGATGATGATCTGAGCCTCCGGAACGAGCGACTGCAGGACCTCTCTGTAAAAAGTGACGCTTTCCGGCCGTCCCGCACCGGCAAAGCCGGCGCAGATGATGTCTGGCGTTTCCGTCAGCCGGGCAATGCCCTGGGCGATCGCTTCGCGGGCGGCATCATTACCGACGGACAAATGATTGGAAGGGCCGGTTTGAATATGGCAGATTTCGTTGTAATAGTCGTCGACGAGGAGGAAGGCGGTCTTTGAGCCGCCTCCGTCGACACCGAGATAACGCATTTACCGCGCCCAGCCTGGGGGGCCGCCGGCTCGATGGAGTTCGTCTTCGAGGTCTGAGATCTTTTGATTCGCTTGATCCGCTTCCCTATGTGCAACATCCAGCTGCGTCTGGGCATCGGCAAGTTCCTTGCCCACGACGGTCTCGCGATTATAAATGTCGCTGCGATTCAGCAGCTGCGTGTTCAGTTCCTTTATCTTGTTTTCAAGCAATTGAACCCGGGCGTCTGCCCGTTTAGCGTCGTTCTTCGCCTGCTGAAAAAGGTCACGCCAATATTTCTCGTCATGACCTTTGTTGTCCCGCATCTCGCCAGGTTTCAAAGGCGGAGGAGCAACGGTCGAGGTTGTCGAAGATGTGCCGGCTGTGGTCGTCGTTGCGACGCCGCTATCGACAATCACGGTTTTCGTCTGAGTCTGTTTCTGTCGCTCGCGTTCCTTCTTTGCGATGTCCGCCAGGGACTGTCCGAAACAGTCCAGTGATATACAAAACAGGAGGCAAACGGCAACGTGCTGTAGATGCGGTCTATGGCCGTACATCTTAAATATTTTCATTGGTTGAGCTTCGCCACTGGGGCTTCGCCCTCCGTCTTGGGCGCGAGGTTGAATTGTTCGATCGGCTTGTCCTTGTAGACTTCCCGGATAAACTCCATCCAGATCGGCAACGCTGCCTTGCCGCCCGTTTCCTTGTCACCCAGTGTGACCTTTTCGTCGTACCCGATCCATGCGCCGGCTACGAGAGACGGCGTATACCCGATAAACCACGCGTCGGTGAAGTCGTTGGTCGTTCCAGTTTTTCCGGCGACGGGCCGCTTCAGTTCCTGGGCTTTCGTTGCCGTTCCGGGGCCGCTCGTCGGATGGATGGGTTCCTGCATGAGATCCACCATCGTGCGGGCAGTTTCCAGTGGAATCACATCACGCAATTCGGCGAAGTTTTCTTCGAGGATATTGCCCTCGTAATCGGTGACGCGCCGGATCATCTGAGGCACGACGCGCACTCCATCATTCGGAAAGGTGGAATAAGCCGATACCATCTCGATCAGCGTCACATCGGCGGCGCCAAGCGCGATGGGGAGGACCGGATCAATTTTCGACGTGATTCCGAATCGACGCACGTACGGAATCAGATTCTGGACGCCCAGTTTGGCGAGAAGCTTGATGGCCGGCACATTGCGAGACTCGGCGAAGGCGTGACGAATGCCGATCGTTCCTTCAAACTTTCCGTCGTAGTTGCCCGGTGAATATCCACCGAAACTGATGGGGTTATCGACGATCGTATCGTCCAGTCGCAGTCCGTTATCGATTGAAGCCGCGTAAACGAACGGCTTGAACGACGATCCGGTCTGCCGCATCGCCTGAGTCGCCCGGTTGAACTTGCTTTCGTTGAAATCGTAGCCGCCGACCATCGCCTTGATCTCTCCGGTTTTCGGATCGATCGCGAGCAACGAGCCCTGAACTTTCGGTTTCTGTTCGAGAGCAACGCCGACTTTTGCATCGGCGGGGCTCATCGACCGGATCTGAAACAGCGCGATATCGCCCTGCTTCAGGATGTCCGATGCGGCCTTAGCGTTGGTCCATGCAAAGTCACCCGGTACGAGCTGCGCAAGATAGCTGCCGATCTTGACTGTGGCTCCGGTCTTGTTCAGGCTGAGGACGATTCCAGGAACGATATCGTTGGTATGGATCGGCAGTTTCCAATCCGGAAGTTCAAAGGATTCCAGATCCTCGACCCCTTCGTCCAACAGATTGCGGTCGGCACCACGCCAGCCATGCCGTTTGTCGTATTCACGGAGCCCGTCCCGCACTGCGGCATTCGCCGCTTTCTGCGCCTCGACGTTGAGGGTTGAGTCCACTTTCAAGCCACCCTCGTGCACGGCGAATGTGCCGTACTTCTTTTCGAGGTACCGCCGGAGTTCTTCCACGAAATATGGCGCCAGTTCGTCCTGCCGTTGTTTTTCCGCAATCTTGATCGGGTGCAGTTTCGCTTCTTCGCCTTGAGCAACGGTAATTTTCTTTTCCGCAACCATCCGATCGATTGCGTAATCACGACGCATCCGCGCGCGGTCGGGGTGGACAATCGGCGAATAGTTGATTGGCGACCGCGGCAACGCAGCCAGCATCGCCGCCTCGTCGATATTGAGATCCTTCAGCGGCTTTCCGAAGTAGAAGTCGGCTGCCGCGGCGAAACCGTACTGGCCGTGACCCATAAAAAGCTGGTTGACGTACATCGTCAGGATTTGCGGCTTCGTGTAGTAGCGCTCGATCTGAATCGCCAGCATCGCTTCCTGAATCTTGCGGCGGAAATGCCGTTCGGGTGTCAGGAAGAGGTTCTTGCTCAACTGCTGTGTCAGTGTGCTGCCGCCTTCGACAAAGCGGCCGGCCATTAGGTCTTTTATAGCGGCTCGGGCAATGCCGTAAATGTCGATGCCCCAATGCGTGTAGAAGTTCTGATCTTCGACGGAGACGATGGCATCCTTAACCAGCTGTGGAATCTCATCGTAAGTGACCACAATGCGGCGCTCCAGAGCGAACGATCCGATGACCTGTCCGTCGTCGGCACGGACGTCGGTGACCAGGCTGGGATGATAGTCCTCGAGCGAGTTGATCTGCGGCAGGTCGCTGTTGTAGACGAAGAGGACGCCGGCGGTCGCCCCTAGCGCAATCGCCGCACATAAGAGGAATACAAAAACCAGTGATCCAAGATAGCGCTTAAGTTGCGATTTCATGCCGCGCCTATTATAACAGGGTGACAGATGGCAACCAGATTTGAAGAATAAGCGCAACCAAATTCGTTAAATCTGTTCAATCCGTGGCTTATTCTCTAGGACCCGACCTTTAATACGGCGAGGAATGCCTCCTGGGGGATGTCTACTTTGCCCACCCGTTTCATGCGCCGTTTGCCTTCCTTCTGTTTTTCCAGCAATTTGCGCTTGCGGGTGATGTCACCACCGTAACATTTGGCCAGGACGTTCTTCCGGATTGCCGCAATCGTCTCCCGTGAGATGACCCGGCTGCCGATGGCCGCCTGAATGGCTACTTCGAACATCTGGCGGGGAATCAATTCTCTCATTTTACTGACCAGGGCCTTGCCGCGCTCATAGGCGAAGTCCCGATGAACGATCCACGACAGCGCATCGACCGGTTCGCCACCGACCAGAATATCCAGTTTGACGAGGTCCGCAGTCCGATACCCGGCGAGATGGTAGTCAAAGGAAGCATATCCGCGGGAAACGGATTTCAGCCGGTCATAGAAATCGAGTACGATTTCATTCAACGGCATCTCATAGGTGAACAGCACACGGCCCGGCGCCACATATTCAAATCCTTTTTGAATACCGCGTTTTTCCTCGACCAGCTTGAGGATCACTCCAACGAATTCATCGGTGCTTAGAATCAACGCCGTGATGATCGGCTCTTCCACCTGGGAAATAGCTTGAGCCTCGGGAAATTTCGTCGGGTTATCGATCTCTTCGACCGTTCCGTTGGTTCTCGTAATGCGATAACGCACTCCCGGCGCCGTCGTAATAAGCGACAACTGAAATTCGCGTTCGAGCCGTTCCTGAATGATCTCCATGTGGAGCAGTCCGAGGAACCCGCAGCGAAAGCCGAATCCCAGCGCCATCGATGTTTCCGGCTCGTAAAAGAACGACGAGTCATTCAGCCGCAGCTTTTCGAGAGCATCGCGCAGAGCTTCGTATTGATTGGGTTCTACCGGATAGAGGCCGGCGAAAACCATCGGTTTGATTTCCTGAAACCCCGGGAAAGCAGCAGCGGTTGGATTGTCCTGTTCGGTTATGGTGTCGCCGATCTTCGTATCGGACACGACCTTGATATTGGCGACGAGATAGCCGACTTCACCTGAGGACAAGCGATCCAGTTCGCGCATCTTCGGGGTCAATGCGCCGACGCTTTCCACGTGATAGACCTGGTTGTTCGACATCAGGCGGATCTTCATGCCTTTGTGGATTTCGCCGTCGATGACGCGAATCATGACCAGCACGCCGCGGTAGGCGTCAAACCAGGAGTCGAAGAGAAGCGCCTTCAGCGGACCCTCGGGATTACCCTTGGGCGGCGGAATGCGTTGCACGATGCCCTCGAGTACTTCCTCCACGCCTGTGCCGTATTTCGCGCTGATCAACAGGGCGGCCTCGGGATCCATGCCGATGATCGACTGCAACTGTTCGCGTACGCGATCGACTTCAGCGCCCGGCAGATCGATTTTGTTGATGATCGGAACGATCTCGAGATGGTGGTCGAGCGCCAGATACGTATTCGCAAGGGTCTGCGCTTCGACACCCTGCGAAGCGTCTACGATCAGCAGGGCGCCTTCGCAGGCCGACAGACTGCGCGAGACTTCGTAACTGAAGTCCACGTGGCCCGGAGTGTCGATCAGGTTCAGGACGTATTCCTCGCCGTTCTTTGCCTTGTACGACAGCCGGACAGCTTTCGCTTTGATGGTGATGCCGCGTTCACGCTCGAGATCCATGTCATCAAGAACCTGCGCAGACATTTCGCGCTTGGTCAAAGCCCCGGTAAGCTCCAGCAGACGGTCCGCCAGCGTGGATTTACCGTGATCGATGTGCGCAATGATAGAAAAGTTACGAATGTTCGACAATGCGGCCACATTTAGATTTTACGTTAGTACGAGGCAAGTTCAGCTACGGATTACACGTGTGATCGCCTCTTGCGTGTATGCGTCAGAATCTGGGGCGATTTCGGAGCGGTTCCACTGGATATAATGGGTACCCATATGAAAACGGACTATCCGGATAGCTTTTGTCCCCTGGCCGTGATTTCAGCAGGTTTGTCATTCAGATTCGATAGGGCGTTGTGATTCCTTTTTCTATTTTAGATCTTTGCCCCGTGCCGCAGGGAGCGACAGCTGCCGACGCATTTCGCAATTCGCTCGATCTGGCCAGACATGCGGAGCAGTGGGGATATCGGCGATATTGGCTGGCGGAGCATCACAACATGCCGGGCATCGCAAGTGCGGCGACGTCGGTATTGATCGGTCATATCGCTGGCGGAACGAAAAGCATTCGGGTGGGATCCGGCGGCGTGATGCTGCCGAATCACTCGCCGCTCGTCATTGCCGAGCAGTTCGGTACACTTGCGTCACTTTATCCGGATCGAATTGATCTCGGACTCGGCCGCGCGCCAGGGACGGATCCTTCAACGGCTCGAGCCTTGCGCCGCGACAAGGTCGAAACGGTTGACGACTTTCCTCGAGATGTTCGGGAGCTGCAGCACTATCTACGGCAAACACCCGCCGGCCAGAAAATTCGTGCTGTTCCCGGAGCAGGTCTGAATGTTCCGATCTGGCTGCTGGGATCGAGCCTTTACAGCGCTCAGCTCGCAGCGAATCTCGGACTTCCGTTTGCCTTCGCGTCTCACTTCGCTCCGGGTGACCTGATGCAGGCTTTCAAGCTGTATCGATCTGCATTCCAGCCTTCCGCGCAGCTCGAGCATCCCCTTGCCATGTGTGGCATCACTGTCGTCGCCGCGGACACAGACATTGAAGCTCGACGTCAATTCACCTCGATCCAGCAATCTTTCATCAATCTGCGGCGCGGCATGCCTGGCCAGATTCCTCCGCCCATCGACGATATCGATGCATTCTGTCCTCCCGGGGAAAGGGCTGGTGCCGATTACGCGCTTTCCTGTTCGGTCGTCGGCGGTCCGGATACCGTGCAGCGCGATCTTCATGCATTCATCGAAACTGTTCGGCCGGATGAACTGATGATTACTGCCAATCTGTACGACCATCCTGCGCGCCTGCGGTCGTTCGAGATCGTCAGCAAGCTCGCGTAACTTGACGCGCATTGCCGCCCGTACTAGCATTTCGCCAAATCACGCGAGGTATTCCAATGAGATTAAATGCGAACGTGGCACATATCCAGGGACCGGCGAAAGCACTCCGTTAGCGGGTCGCGCGAGACATGCCGCTCCAACAACATTCTCCAGTCTCCCGTCGCCAATGGATCCGTACCGGCTTGGGCGCGGCGGTGGCGATGGCAGGCCATCGACTCATACTTGGAGCTCCGCAGCGCGGCGGCAGCAACGATGTTGTCTTGGCCAATGGCAAGTTCGTCGACGGCCGGGGCGTTGTTGGCTCGACGTTAACCGTGAAGAATGGCCGCATCGTCAGTATCGGGCAGGCTGGAGCACCGATTCCGGGCGCCCGTACGATCGATCTCGGCGGGCGTACCGTTATCCCGGGTTTTGTCGACGCCCACGTGCATTACACACGAGGCGGGATTAATCCCGGCTACGAAGCGCGCCGGATCGAGCGGGCTTTTTCGATTCACGAACTGCAAGAAACCATCGCAACGCGAGCGGAATCTGTCCCTCCCGGAGAGTTCATTACATGTATCGGCGGCTGGAATCACCTGCAATTCGCCGAAGCCCGGCGTCCCACCAGAGCTGAATTGGATGAGGCTGCGCCCCGACACGCCGTTTACATTTCCGGAACCGGCGGCGGCACCGGAGCCCTCACAAACAGCATCGGCCGGGCATTCTTTGCCGCGAAAGGTGTAGCCGTCGATGAAACGACAGGTGTCGTGTCGGCAGCCAATTCTGCGGTCGCCGCGCTGCAGGCCATGCAGAAGCCGCAGGACCGCTTGCGCGGTACGGCGGATATAAACGCCCACGCCAACAGTCTGGGTCTTACGTCCGTGATCAACGCAAGCAATATCGGCGATCAGGAGTACTCGCTTCAGCTCTGGCGTGAAAATAAACTGTCGATCCGGATGCGGCCCCTGTTTCCGGCGGATACGCCACAAGAGGCCGAGGCTCGCATTGCGAATAACTTCAGCCAGGGAGGCCGCGCCGTCGGCGATGATCTTTTTCGCGTGGCCGGTTTCGGCGAGCGCATCGGTGGCAATGACACGATGTCGGCGCAATTCGAGCCGACGGCCCGCGTCATCGCCAGGAATCGCTGGCTCCTCCAGCAACATTCCATCACGCTACAGGAGAACGATTTTCACATCGCCGCTTTTCGCTCGATTGCGCGTGACTACCCGCTCGATGGTTTACGCTGGCACCTCATCCATCTTCAAAGCATCGACTCTTCGAGACTGAAGAGTCTGATGGAATTGGGGTGCGGCGGCACCATGCAAACCTGGACTTACTTATCGGCGGCCGGCGGTCCGCCATTTCGCCGGGTTGTCGATTCTGGAATCCGCACCGGTGCCGGCACCGATTCAACCAACGTTTCCGCCCTCGATCCGTGGCTTTCGTTGTTCTATATGACGACCGGACGAAATCTGGCCGGGATGCTCACCAACGACGGCCAGCAGATCTCGCGAATCGAAGCGCTTCGTTTGTACACGGAAGGGGCAGCCTGGTTCTCCTTCGATGATCAGGATGTCGGCTCTTTTGTCGAGGGCAAATATGCCGATCTCGCTGTTCTGAGCGATGACTATCTCACCGTCCCCGATCAGAAGATCCGGAAGATTGAATCCCTCTTAACGATGGTCGGCGGAAGAGTCGTCCATGCGACCGCGCCCTTTGCCTGAAAGAGGGACAGGTCACTTTTCGCGTCAAAAAGTGTTTCCAAAGGAAACAACTTTTGACGCGAAAAGTGACCTGTCCCTCTTTTTCCTATCTTTCGGCGGGCCAGCCTTTATCCAGCGGTTTTTTCGGATCGGCGGTAATTTGCAGGTCGGCGCAGTGATGATACGTATAACCGCCGGGGTTGTTGGACCCGTGCTCGGCCATGAACTGCACAATCTGCAGCGTGCACTTCTTGCAGTTAACGTTCGGTAATTGAACGTCCGTTTCGAACATCTGCGGCTGTGCGGGCCTGGTGGAATGAACGAATAAACCGTCGGCGAGCACCGGAATCTGCGGCGGGTTCTGGATCGTCGCGGATACCGACTGCGGACCTCTTTCCGTATCGCGTGTGGTGACTTCCGGATCGTGCGGCAACTCCGTCGGTGAGTTTACTGCGAGCGCGACGCGGTAATGGCCGGGATGGTAGATGGTTTCCTGTAGTTTGACATGAATCCTTTGCCCGCCGGTGACCTTCGACACGGCATAGGTTGGCTTGCCCCAATCCGCGTTCGTGCCGCCGCACGGCCCGGCCTTTTGTGGATCACCACGATCATCTTCCATGAGCCACGAGGCGGGCTCGAGCAATTTGAAATGCGCGAATGCGCTCTGTGCGACCGTTGTCACGAACATGACGGCCAGTACTAATCGAATCGAGTTTTTCATGCGTCAGTCTCCAGCGATGGTTATTTTGTACATCGGTTCGCTTTATTGCCCGGATCGAGATTGAGTCCGGCTCCACGTCTGTCACGAAACACCTGATGGCAATGCAGACACGTATCGGCGATGACATTGCTGACATCGCTGACCGTCTCCTGATTTCTCGTCTGCGAAGCCTTGTAGGCGGCACGGCCTGCCTCGGCAAGCTCGTCAGTGTATTTAATCCAATCGGGATCGTTTACTGGAACAGGTTTGCCGTTTTCGCATTTGCGGCCCGGCGTCAGCATCAGCGGCGCCGATTCCGCCAGAGCAACGCCGGCATAATCGACGAGTTCCCATCCGGAATAGAGATTGCCGCCCCAGATACTCCAGTTGAAACCGCCGTCGGAATTGGCGTCGGGTGCCGTCCTCTTTTCGGCGGGATCGTGCGTTTGCACAGTAAAGATGATGTTGGAGCTGGGGAAGAGAATGCCGCGCATGACTTGTGCCAGATTTCCGGCGGGGGGAAAGGCGACGGATGTGGCGGCTGCTACCGTTTTTGCCCCAGCGGCGTCGGCTGGCCAGCCGATTTGCTTGAGCGCCGCTTCATCGGGACGAAGTTCCGTCCGCCCGGAAGGGAACTTTGCGGTCTGGAGCATGTAGGCCAGGATGTCCGATGCTTGCTGTGCCGTCAGTTTTCCGGGAGCGTCCTGCGGCATGGTGTTCTTGATCTTGCCGAAGAGTTCCGACAGCGGCTGCTTATTCCAGTCAGCGAGAAAGTCGTCTCCGGCCAGCGGCGGACCAATGCGTCCCGCAAGCGTATCCCCGTGACAGGATGCACAGCGCTCCTTGTAAACGGCCTGCCCGCGCTTTGCCTGATCATCGGTGTATACCCCCTGGCTGACCGTCGATGAACTTTGGCCATATGCCACACAAATGGACAACAAAACAGCTCCCAGGCAGCATTTGAGGGAGAAAGACATCCGTTTGCCTCCTGAAAAATTGAGGCAAATCATAACATGCTGCTAACGGTCGCGAGCCAGCATTGCGGCGCCGATGACGCCGGCGTCCGGCCAGAGTTTGGGCTTCACCATGCGGCAACCGGCGAAAGACGAAGGAAACGCGTAAGCTTTTGCCGTGGCGCGAGCTGTATCCAGGAGCAGGTCTCCTGACGCCATTACGCCGCCGCCCACAATGATCATTTCGAGGTTGAGCAGATTGATCAGACTGGCGCAGGCCATCCCGAGGTACTCGCCGGTTTCTTTGAAAACGTCCAACGCCGTTGGATCGCCGCGCACGGCGGCCTCATAGATCGCTTCCGAAGTCAGCGGACCTTGCATCCCGTGCTCCCGGGCAGTTGCGACGATGCCGGTTGCCGAGACAAACGTTTCGAGACATCCCCGATTGCCGCAGCCGCAGATCCGGCCTTCGTCCTTCTGATATAGCTTTGCCCGCAGGACGGTGTGACCAAACTCACCGCCGTAGCCCGAAGATCCGGTAAACAGACTTCCATTCAATACAAGCCCCGAGCCCAGGCCGGTTCCGAGCGTCAGGTGAGCCATGTGTTGAAGGCCGATGCCGGCCCCGCAAACGAATTCTGCATACGCCGCAGCGTTGGCGTCGTTTTCACTGACACAGCGGACATGGACCTGTTCCGCCACCAATTGCTCTAAATTCACATTTTTGAGGCACGGAATGTTTGGAGAGGTCTCAATCGTATGCGTCTTCGCTGAACGAAGCCCGGGGACGCCGATTCCGACCGCGTCGACAGCGGCGGATTTTTGAAATTCGCGGATCAGTTCTGTTAGGTTGGAGACAAAGGCATTCAGATCGTCGATAGAGGTGGGAGATCTGCGAGATTCGAGGATGCGGCCTGTTTCATCGACAAGTCCTGCCTTGACCGATGTGCCCCCGATGTCGAGCCCGACATAGTGCATCGATAGCGGACTATACACCATATGGCGATTATCACGATCTCGCGTCTGACCGGCAGCGGCGGCCGCGAAATCGCCTCGGCCGTCGCCGATACACTCAAGTTTGAATTTATCGATCGCAACACGCTCGACGCGGTGATCGATCAACGCTTTCCCGTCCGCACTGAACAACTCGCGAAGCTCAAACAGGATCGAAAAGTCTATGACGAGATGGTGCGCTCGACGATTGCCGAGCTTGCCGCATCGCAAAATGTCGTGATTCTCGGCAGTGGAGGGCAGTTCCTTTTTTCCCGCGTCGCTGCCTCGCTCCATGTGCAGATCGTTGCGCCGCTGCCTTACCGGATCGCACGTGTGATGCGGACCGCCAATGCCGAACGCGAGCGCGCCGAAGGCATCATCGAGGCACGCGACCGCGAGAAAGAAACGTTTCTGCGAACTCTTTATGGCAAGGATTGGCGCGATCCGGCGCATTACGATCTGGTGGTCAACATCGATCGCTTTTCTAACGAGATCGCCGTCGATATCATCGTGAATGCGGCTCGCGCCAAGGGCATCGAGCGCACTGCCGTCCAGTTGCCACCGCAACTTCGCGAGGAGATTCTGACGACCAAACTGGAGGTCGCACAACTCTCGGAACTCCAACCCGCTGCAGGCAAACTGCCGGAGTTCGCCCATCCCAGCGAGCGGGAATTTGCACGCGTCATGAATTTCTACCGGATCCGCTGGGAATACGAACCAAAAACATTTCCCATCGAATGGGACGGGAATCACAATGTTGTGAAGGCTTTCACGCCGGATTTCTATCTTCCGGATCTGGATCTCTTTATCGAACTGACGACCATGAAACAAAGCCTGGTGACGAAGAAGAACCGCAAGGTGCGCCTGCTGCGCGAGCATTACCCGGACGTCAACATCAAGATTCTGTACGAGCGGGATTACAAGAACCTGATCTGGAAATACGGCTTGGGCCAGGAAGAAGAGGCTAACGGCGACGCCGAACTGTAGGCGCGGTCTGTCACCATACGTGTCCAAGACAGGATGAACGGGGAGCTGCAGAGTGGCCGCCTTGTAAACCTGGTTTGGGGGTTAACGACGTTGGACCAGTCCCCGCCTAAGTTTAGGCGGGGTGCCTTCGCGCAGCGAAGGCGGGGCGGTCTGTTCAAAGACGCGCCTGACTTAGGCGGGGACTGTGGACACGCTCACGGCTACATTGGTTTTTATCCTGGACGGCTCTGGTCTATGACCGCGCGAATCCTGGGATTCTGGCAGGAAAAACTAAGGTCCCGAGTGACCCTGCTCCAATCAATTTCCACCGTGCGGCGGATGTCCGTCTCGAATCGACGTTTTCTTGATTCGCCTTGATGCTCCTGACGACAAACTGGCGTCCGTCATCTATGAAGTTATCCACGTTTCCGCGGATTCGACGATTCAGTTCAGGCGGTCTCAGTACTTTTCAGGGTACGTCACCAACAGCCCGTTCCGTCTTTCCCAGTGCGACTTTTGACCGGAACCCGAATCTCTCGGGACCTGATTTAAGTCTAGCACTTTCTCCTTTTGTGTCAAGATCAGGACGATGCCGCCACTGGACAACGACATCGTTGACGTTCTCTTCACGGAAGAGCAAATCCGCTCCCGCGTCGCCGCACTCGCGCAGGAAATAACCGCCGACTACAAAGACACGAAATTAGTTCTGGTTTCTATTTTGCGCGGCTCCGTCTTCTTCGCTACCGATCTCGCTCGGTTGATTGCGTTGCCTCTCTCGATGGATTTTCTATCGATCTCGAGCTACGGAGAGGACAGCGAAGGTGTCGTCCGGATTACGAAAGACCTTGAGGAGAATATCGCCGGCAAAGATGTTCTGCTGATTGAAGACATCATCGATACAGGTTTCACCTTGAAATATCTGCTCCGCACGCTGTCGGGCCGCAATCCCCGGTCGCTCGAGGTATGCACCCTTCTGGACCGGCGAGCCCGCCGCATTATCGAGATGGATCTCAAGTACATCGGCTTCGAAATACCCGATAAATTCGTCGTCGGCTACGGGCTGGACTATCGCCAGCGCTATCGCAATCTTCCATATATCGGAGTTGTTAAGCCGTAGCGCAGGAGTTCAAGTCTTGAGGCTGCGGTGATCGAAGGGGTGAGGGAGCAGGCTGGCCATTCGATGTTCCTCGTCGAGGCCTTTCAGCGAGTGCAGGTGGATCGGAATATCGCCGCAATATTCCCAGAGCAATTGACGGCAGGCGCCGCATGGGGAGGTCAGGACGGCGGCATCGGTGACAACCGCCATTTCCGCGAAGTCCGTTGCGCCCTCGCTAAGCGCTTTGAACAAGGCCACCCGTTCCGCGCAGATGCTTAACCCATAAGAAACATTTTCGATATTGCAGCCGGTATAGATCGCGCCCGCCCCGGTGCGCAGAGCAGCGCCGACTTTGAATCCGGAATGACCCGCCAGTGCCTTCTCTCGAGCGCGTGCAGCTTCTGCGATCAGATCAGCGCTCATAGGTATCGAAGAACCGCTGAAGCAGCATTCCCAGATCGGCGTTCGTTTCTGTTGCCGTGTTGAGCACTTCGGCATGATCGATAGGCTTTCCCGAAACTGCCGCTGCTTCATTGGCAAGCATCGACAATCCGGCGACCTTCATCCCCATGTGTTTCGCCACAATGGCTTCGGGCACCGTCGACATACCGACGGCGTCGGCGCCGATCATGCGCAGAAAGCGACTTTCGGCTGGCGTCTCATATGTCGGGCCTGCAACGGCCACATAAACTCCTTCACACAGGTCGACGCCGCAGTCTGCGCCCGCGGCCTTGAGTCGCTGTGTAAGTTGCGGATCGTAAACCTGCGTCTGATCGACGAAGCGAGGTCCCCAACGGTCTTCATTGGGGCCAGTCAGCGGGTTCGCACCCATCAGATTGATGTGATCGGTGATCAGCATCAAATGTCCGCGGACAAAATCCGGATTGATCGCTCCCGAGGCGTTTGTGAGGATCAGGGTCTTCGCGCCAAGCCGACCGATGACGCGCGTACAGAACGTGACTTCGGGCATGCTGTAGCCTTCGTAGTGATGCACGCGTCCTTCGAAAACCACGACTTGATGCTTTCCCACCTTTCCAAATACAACCTGACCGCGATGTCCGGGGACTTTCGGAACAGGGAAGTACGGTATCGCAACATAGTGGACCCTCGTCGGTCCCGCCAGAATCTCGTCGACGGCCGACAATCCGCTTCCCATCACGATCGCGACTTCAGGAGGGGTGCCCATCTTATCGAGAAGGTATTTCTTTGCCTGTTCTACGAATTCAAACTTCATGTCTCTCTAGTTTACCCCTCCATCACCGCGTGGATAAGCGGACGGCTGTCCACAAGCCTGGCCTTCACTTCGTATGCCTGCTCTATCAACGGCAGGGCATCCCGAAGACGCCGCTTGTCGTTCCAATGGATCTGGCACAGGACATCACCGCGTTTCACCCTATCCCCGATTTTCTTGTCCAGATACAAACCCACAGCCGGATCGATCGTATCCTCCATCCGGTTGCGGCCGGCTCCCAGCGCGTTGGATGCCAGTCCCAGAAGCTTAGCATCGCATCGTGTCACGAGGCCGTTGGATCTGGAGTGAAATTCCTGGACATGCCGGGCACGAGGCAGCAGTGAGAGGTTGTCTGTCACTCTCTCATCGCCACCCTGCTGCCGGATGATCTCGCGAAAGCGCTGCAGCGCCTGTCCTTTCGAAACCGCTTCATATGCCAGCTTCGAGGCCTGGTTCTGAGTCTTCGCCGCACCGCCCAGACGGATCATATGGGCGGCCAGGCTGATCGAAAGGGTCTCCAGGTCGGCGGCAGCATCGCCGTTCAGAAACTCGATACATTCCCGGATTTCAAGCGCGTTCCCGATCGTGCGGCCCAGCGGTTGCTCCATATCAGTGATCACGGCCACAACCTTTGTCTTCAGCCTGCGGCCGACTTCGATGATCGACCGGGCGAGATCCCGGGCTTTCGCCAGGCTCGGCATGAATGAGCCCGATCCGGTTTTCACATCCAGGACGATGCCGTCGATTCCTTCGGCCAGCTTTTTGCTGAGGATGCTCGCCGTAATGAGAGGTATGGATTCCACAGTCGCCGTTACGTCTCGCAAGGCATACATACGCCGATCGACCGGCGCCAGGTCTTCCGTTTGCCCCATGATCACCGCCCCGGCCGTTTTCAGAATGCGGACGACGGCTTCCGGTGAGGGCCGCGGATCAAAACCAGGAATCGATTCCAGCTTGTCCAGTGTCCCCCCGGTGTGGCCGAGCGCGCGGCCCGTGATCATCGGAACAGTGACACCGCACACCGCGACGATCGGCGCGATAATCATGGACGTTTTATCGCCCACCCCGCCCGTGCTGTGTTTGTCGATCTTTTTAGAGCGTATCGACGAGAGTTTCAGGTGCCGTCCGGAATCCCGCATCTCGCGGGTCAGCGTGACCGTTTCTTCGACGGTCATTCCATTGAGATAAACGGCCATCAACCATGCCGCGACCTCATAGTCCGCGATTTCCCCGGACATGTAGCCCCGGATGAACGCCGAGATCTCTGCCGCACTGAGCTCGCCTCCATCACGCTTTTTCTGGATGATGTCGCGGGCGATCAAAATTTACTTCGCGTTCTGAACAGGGACGGCCTCGCCGCTTTCGAGCCATGCGGTATACCAGAGATTACCCAGCATGGTGCTGGCGCGCGCGAGTTCATTGACGATGAACTCTGTTCCCTTCGGACGGGGTTGTTGAGGATTGAATTCGCCGGCCTTTTCGAGTTCATACGCCGGTTCAAGTTCGGAAAACGCGAGGACCAGATATTGCTTGATCGAATCCCAGACGTTTGCCAGGCGTTGCGGCCCTAGAACTTTAAGTCGAACCACGGTCGCTTCGACGGCCGTGTTGACATACAGCGTTTCGTACCGGTTATGAAAGCCGCGGTCGTTCGTATATCCCCTGGGGTTCGGGCTGGTCTCCAGCCATCCGTTGTACTGAACGCTCAGATGCATCGGCATCGATCCGTCGCCGACGTAGTGCCCGAGCACACCCGCCACGTACACGGCATTCTGCCGCGCCGATTCGCGGTCTTCCGGTGTTTTGGCATTGCGCCAGAATCGGAAGGCATTTACCAGCTTTCCATAATTCTCCAGCATCGCGTAGGGAAGATAGCCGATCTTCGCCAGTTCAATCCTCTTTGCCGAAACCTTCTCCATGAAGGCGTAGCGGTTCGGTTCGATCGTGGAGATCGGTCCCCACAGCTCGGAATCGAAGAAGTGATCAGGGGCTTGCACGACGTTCATCGGCGATGTGCGTCCTTCGTCGCGCCACCGGTCGGGTTCGGGACCGTTGTAAACAATGTGCTCTCGCGAAATGCCGATGAATTCGGGGAGTTTCGCAGAAGCCGCCTCGACTGCCAGACGGTTGATCATCAAGTGGCCCTTTTCACCCCAGGCGGAAGCCGAGAGGGGAATCGATAACAGCAGCAGAATGGCCACGGCTGAACGCATAACGGCGAATTCTAACAGAATTCGCCGAGCGTATAATCAAAGTACATGGAAGAAATAGAGGTCAAATTCAAGATAAACGAGTCCAAAACGGTTACTGAGAAGCTGCGAAAACTGGGATTTCGTATCACCCTCGGCCGCCACTGCGAAAAGAATCTCCTCTTTGACGATGTTTCGGGAACCCTGCAGAAAGCCGGCAAGGTACTTCGGGTTCGCATGACGCCATCGAACCAGACCGTTACTTTCAAAGGCCCCATCCATCCCAACTCCAAATTGAAGCATCGCGAAGAGATCGAATGCCGCGTTGAAAGCGCGGACACGATGATTCGTATACTGGAAGAGGCGGGCTTTCAGGTCCGGACGCAGTACTCGAAATACCGGACGGTTTTTGAAAAGGATTCATTCAATGTCTCGCTCGATGAGACCGAGGCGGGAAATTACCTGGAGGTCGAAGGCCCGTCAGATGAAGAGATTACGGGTCTGGGTGAGAAACTCGGGTATTCGGAACAAGATTTTGTACGTCGAACCTATGCAGAGCTAATAGGTGAGAGACGGCAGCCTAAATAAAGAAAGGAAGCGCATTTATGACCGAGGAAAGAGATCTTCCAAACGACGAACCCCTGGCAATGGTCGCCGTCTCAGGTCCTGCCGAAGCGCAGATGATCCGGGAAATCCTGAAGAATAACGGCATTGATTGCAGTCTCCAGGGCGACGTGGTATCCACACCGTGGCCCACCGTCAGCGATCTCGACGAAGTGCGCATCTTTGTTAAACAGGAGGACACCGCCCGCGCCCAGGAATTGATCGAGGCCTATTTCACCCCTGTTGCGAAGGACGAATTGACCGAAGGCGACTCCGAATTGGGCGTCGACGATGCCGACGAGCCGAGTGGCTTTACGATCTGACCGCGAGTGCGGATATAATCATCCGATATGGATAATTTCACGATTGCAGTCATTGTAGGTGACGTCGTTATGTGCCTCGCTTTTGTCGGGCTGATCGTCTTCGATAAGCCGATCAAATCCTCACCTCCAGGACCTGTAAAAGCTACCGGTAAACGCTCTGCCTGACCTGCTGGATGCTGCGGTGCCCGACGCTGTCCGAAATTCCGCGCAGCGATGTGCTGGGACGGCAACTCCCCGCCTGAGTCAGGCGGGATGCCCTCGCGAAGCGAGGGCTGGGGCGGTCTGTTCAAAGACGAACAGTACCGATTAATGAGGAGCGCTTCGCGGAATTCTATAAGGAGCGCGCTGCGCGTGGGTTTTGAACAGACCGCCCCTCCTAACTTAGGCGGGACTGGTCCACGCGTTACATCCAGACAAGGTTTACATCGCATCCACTTCATTCAAACCTTTACCGGCGCCATTCTGCCGCTCCCCGTTCATCCTGTCTTGGACTCGCATGTTACCGGTGATCCTTGATCTGCCGCTTCAGTTCATCCAGTTTCTTGTCCAGCCGGTTCTGGCGCGAAATCATCAGCCACATGAAGATGAAAATGACCAGGAATGCCAGGCCATAAGCCGCGAAGGCGAACTGCAAGCCTCTATTCATGGGCGAGTACCACCTGCTCGAGATAGTTAACCTCTTCCTCAACTTTGGCGATAGCGAGGCGTCGGTTGAGGATGTAAATGAACAGCAGCGTGACGGCGATGAAGGAGGCGAGTAACGCCTTATTCATGTCGGGGTCCTCTCCTCCACCGCCGGGGCTGATAACGGCCTGCGGGTGCTGTGTGCGGAACAGGTATATCGCAAGGTAGTTGATCGGAACGTCCACCACGGCGAGCAGGCCGAAGACACTCGACAAGACGGCCCGCTTCGGCCCATCCGGCACAAAAGCACGCAGCATCAGATAAGCGATAAGGATGAGATACAGCACGACCTGCATTGTCGTTCGTGCGTCCCAGACCCACCACGGGCCCCAGATCGGACGGGCCCACATGATCGCAGTCAAGAGTTGTGCCGTAATGAAGACGACGCCCACCTCGGCCGACGCGTGCGCAAAACGATCCCACTTGGAGCCGCGGCTCGTCAGATAACGCACCGATCCATAGCCGAGCAGGAACGCCGCCACATAACCCATAATCGCGAGCGGGACGTGGATGTACATAATCCGTTGCGCGTCCCCTTGTGTCGATTCGCGCGGAGCGAACAGGAAGATCATGTAGAGGGCGAATATCATCGAAACGCAGGTGAGTATGGCGAGAATCTTGAGCTTCATTACTCCTCCACAGCGAACTCAAACAGCAGGTACGACAGTGTCAGGTAGACAATCGTAAACCCCGCTAAAATGTACAACCAAGAAGAGATTTGCTGAATCTCCTCAGTCATGACCTGCCGTGTCGTCTCGACGCCTGCGATGATTACCGGAACGGTTAACGGTATTTGCAGCACGGGCAGCATGACCTCCTTCATTCTGGTGTTCGACGAGATCGTCGAGAGAATCGTTCCCACCCCGGCAATAGCCAGCGTGCCAAGGCAAGCGATGGCGGCGACTTCGAGAAACTTCAAATCGAAATTGAATCCGTTGAATATGACGAATAGCGGAAGAATGATCAGTTCCGCTATCAGCATAAAAATGAAGTTGCTGATGACTTTCCCGATATAAAGCTCGCCGCGGCTGATCGGCGCCAGCAGCAGGCCTTGCAGACAGTCATTGTCGGTCTCCATCGCGAACGAACGGTTCAAGCCAAGGATCGCAGCGAATGAAATCGCCACCCATAGCGTGCCGGGAGCGACCAGCGCCTTGTCCAGGCCGGTGGATTCGAACGCGAAGTTAAACACCACCAGCACCAGAACCGCGAACATGGTCATCGATGCCAGCGATTCTTTATTCCGCAATTCGATCGCGATGTCTTTGAAAATGATCGCGGAAATCGGCTTCATCGGCTGTCCTTGAGCGTTTGTGCCCTGGAATCTCTGCATCCGATCATCGCGCCACCCCGAGGCGGATGTACTGATCGTAAGCCTCGCGGACCGCACCGTCTTTGGCGCCCGCATCCAGAACAACCTTCCCCCGGTCCACAATCACTGCCCGGGTTGCAGCCCGCAATCCCTGCACGAAATCGTGCGTCGTCAGGATGATCGTCTTGCCTGCTGCCGAAGCCTCGTCCAGGATCTGATTCAACACATCGACGGCATTGGCATCGAGCCCGGTGTACGGCTCATCCAGAAGAATGATCGAAGGATCGTGCAGCATCACCCGGGCGATGCCCAGCCGTTGATGCAACCCCCGCGAGAACGACCGTACGGGATCCGACTTCCGCCGCTCCAGCCCGACCCGCTGCAGGATGGTTTCTATGCGCTCCTCCGCGTTGGGCACGCCATACAGCCGCCCGAAAAACCGCAGATTCTCGACCGGGTTCAGATCGCGATAGAGATATGTGTTGTGCGACAGAAATCCGATGTGCCGGCGCGCCTTCTCCGGCTCTTGCCGGATGTCGATACCTTCGATGGAGAGTTTCCCGTGCGTCGCGCGGACCAGCATGGCCGCCACTTTGAGGAACGTTGTCTTGCCCGCGCCGTTCCTTCCAAACAATGCGACGAACTCGCCGCGGCCGATACGCAGAGTCACGCCTCCAAGCGCCGTAAAGTACCCAAACGTTTTTCGTATGTCTTCGGACTCGAGGGCGAAAGTTGGGGTCATTCGCGTCATTCGCGGCTGGGTTTGCTTGCTATTCTCTCCAGGACTTTGGATAGCTGAAATTTGAGATCCTTCAGTTCCTGTTTGTATCGCCTTTCATCGAGACGTCCGGATTCCTTCTGAGTTTCGATCTCCGCGATCTTATCGATCAACTCGTCCTTGCGTTTGACGAGGTCCTCCCGGCCCTTTCTCCGGGACAGCGCTTCCCGGCGCAACTGAAGCGAATAGCTGATGCTCCACGCAAGAAATGCGGCTCCAAATACGATGATGAACCAGGTATGCGCACCCATGGCGTTGGGCACATCGGCAGTGCGGGCGCCTTCATCCTGCGCCAGAAGCAGTAGGAGCATCATCAACTTTTGAGCTTAGCCCCGCATTCGGCACAGAATTTGTTAGACCGTGTGTTCGCCGCACCGCATTCAGAACAGGCGAACTCCTGTGCGGGCGCTTTCGACCTGGTCTTCCGCGCGGAGATTTCGCGCCGGATCAGCGCGTCAAGATCCTTAGTCGATTCGATGTTCTCGATTTCCTGCAGAACCCCTGCCGCTTCGGACGTCATGTCCCCGCGAATTCGCTGGTAGTCCTGATCGGAGAGCTTGCCGCATTTGTATTCGAAATCGAGGTCCTGCATGTTGCCGAGAATGACTTCCTTCTTGCGCTGAAGCAAGTCCCACTGGGTCTCTTCAATGATCGCAGATTCCAGGCTGTTATCCCGGCGAAACAGGGGAAGACAGATTGCGCCGAGCACCGCGCCGCCAAGAATGCTGCAAAATAGATAAGTCATTAGTCTTCAGGAACGAACTTCTTCAGTTCTTCTTCAACTTTCTTTTCGTAGCCGGCAAGGTCGGGATGCGTGACGGGTTCGCCGACGCGTGCCGTCTTCCACCGGCGAAGGAAAATAATGGCCAGGATGAACCCGATTCCGAGAGCGGCAAACGGCATCACCCACGCCGTGAGATTGAACCCCGATGCCGGCGGCGCCGACAACACCGCGGTCCCGTACTTATCAATGAAGTACTCGACCACTCCGTCGTCGGCTCTGCCCTGATCGACCTGGTTGCCGAGGTCTTTCAGCATCGCCTCGCGGCTCGGGCAGCCAATATGGTTGCAATTCATCAGAACCTGATTGCAGCCGCCGCAGATGCACATGAACTTGGGAGTCAGGTTCTTAACCCGCTCGCTCCTGTCTGCCGCGAGAGTCAAACTCGAGATTGCAAACAGAACGAGCAGAAAGACTCCCCTCCTTGAAAAGGAGGGGTGGCGCGTCGAAAGCGACCACCCCGACTGCGCCTTCGGCGCAGCCTCCCCTCCTGTCCCAGGAGGGGAGTGCTTTCTCGGAAATCTAAACCTTAGCTTCAACTGTTTTCGGCTCCTCTTTAATCTCTGCTTCGATCCGTCTTCTGACGATGGTCTTCTTGTTCGGCAGCAGCGCGATCAACGTGCCGATGACGAGAACAATTCCGCCGATCCAGACCCACATCGTCAACGGATTGTAGAAGACCTGGATGACGGCCTGTCTGCCGTCCGTCGTCGCCGCCGCAAACACGACATACACGTCGTTTTTCGCGGTGGAATAGATCGCTACTTCGCTTGTCGGTTGCGGTTCCGTGCCGGCCTTGTAAACCCGGCGCTCCGGATAGAGAACGGCGACCTTCTTTCCGTATTCGTAGAGGCCGACGCTGGCTTTCTGCGCCGAGTAATTGGCGTTGTCCTCGCTGCCCAGTTTCTCCATCCGCAGCGAGTATTCGCGGACATTCATCGTGTCGCCGATACCCATATCGGCCTGCGAGTCCGTGGTGAATGCCTGACCCGACCAGCCGACAAACATCAGAACAAACGCGAAGTGAACGATGTAGCCGCCGTACCGGCGTGTATTCCGGAACGTGAGATTCACCACGGCTTCGACGAATCGTTCACCCGTTCCAACGGTTCGCGCCGCAGCGCCCTTGTAGAATTCGCGAACGATGGTGATCGCGACAAAAATCGACATCACCAGCGCGACCCATGCATAAAGGTGCTGAACACCCCGGAAGTACAGCACTACTCCGGCCGCCAGGGCGAGAATCGCCGGCGTCAGGAAATTCCGTTTCAAGCTGTCGGTTGAAGCTTTTCTCCACGCCAGCAGTGGCCCGACGCCGGTGAGAAACATCAGAAAGATCGCGATCGGTACATTGACCTTATTGAAGAACGGCGCGCTGACGGTAATTTTCCGGCCGGTAACCGCTTCGGAGATGACCGGGAACATGGTTCCCCAGAACACAGCAAAACATGCCGCAAGCAGGATCAGGTTGTTGAACATGAAACTGCTCTCACGCGAAACCATGGATTCCATCTGGTTTTCGCTCTTCAAATACCGCAGCCTGTCCAGCAGGAGATAAATCGAAGCCGATAACGCGACCACGATGAATGCCGCAAAGTAGCCCCCGATCGGCGACTGCGCGAAGGCGTGAACGGAATTGACGACCCCGCTTCGCGTCAGGAACGTCCCGAAGATCGACATGATGTAGCTCATGATGACCAGCACCATGTTCCACACCTTCAGCATTCCTTTCTTTTCCTGAACCATGACCGAGTGCAGGAATGCGGTGCCGATCAGCCATGGCATCAACGAGGCGTTTTCTACCGGATCCCATGCCCAGAAACCGCCCCAGCCCAGCTCGTGATATGCCCATTTGCCGCCCAGCAGAATTCCAATGCTGAGAAACATCCAGGCGACCATCGTCCAGCGGCGCGTCGTGCGAATCCAGGTGTCGCCGAGCTGGCGCGTCATCATTGCCGCCATCGCGAATGCGAAGGGAACCGCAAAGCCGACGAAGCCGAGATACAGCATCGGCGGATGGATCACCATGTAGGCGTCCTGAAGCAAGGGATTCAGCCCGCTGCCGTCGCGCGGCACAAACGGAATCGGCGATGTCTGCGACTGCATGATGACCGTCTGATTGAACGGATTCACCGCAAACAAATGCATCGTCGTGAAGAACAGCGACGTCGTCATCAACACCGCAATCACATACGGCATCGTCGAGGTGTGCTTCCGCCAGTTCTGGATGATCACCAGCGCGGTATACAGCGTCAGCAGCCAGCCCCAGAAGAGCAGCGAGCCTTCCTGACCACCCCAGATCGAACTGATTTTGAAATAAATCGGCAGATCACGGTTCGAGTGCGCGGCGATGTATTTGTAGGAAAAATCGCTGATAGCGAACAGATAACCGAGGCACACGATGGCCGTCGTTATCGAGGCAAAGACGCCCAGCGCCGCATTACGGCCGCTCGCAATCAAGTTGTCATTCTTGAGGCGGATACCCAGAAAGGACGCAATGATGGAGTACGCCGTTACCACCCAGGCTAAAGCCAGGGCAAACTGGCCGATTTGTGCTGCCATGTTCGTTTACTCTTTTGTCGCGATGTTCACGCCGGCCGCCTGCTCTTTTTCGTACTTGGAGGCGCACTTGGCGGTGATCTGATTGGCCGTAAAAATACCGTCCCGGCCCAAGCTGCCGCTGGCCACCGCAGTCGCGCGGTCGATCAGCGTGTCTGGAAGGGGTTCTTTACCAATATACCGGACTTTCAGCGTTTGCGGCTGTTTGCCGATGGCAAACATGACTTCCTTGCCGTCCTTGCTGCGCTCAATCGATCCCGCAACCACGTCGCCCGACACCTGGGTCCGAACGCCATATGCGGAGTCCTTCATTGAATAAAGTTCCGGTACGGTCTGGAAGTAGCTCTTGCTGTCCTGGTAACCCGAATATGCCAGATACGCCAGCGTCAGGATGATGACCATCGAGCCCACGACAAACTTAAGCTGTTTACGTTTCATCGATTTACCCTTTCAAACCGTCCGGGCCATTATAGCACCTTGTTAAGCAAAATTCGCGGGGATGCCCTTTGCAGGTGCGGTCTATGACCGCACGTCCTTCACAGACCCAGGGAAATCCGCGCGGTCATAGACCGCGCCTGCAACGGCCGAGCGCAAAACCGGATAAAACTGCGTAAATACGTGATCCGTCTTCCCTCGCTCCTCATGGCACGACCGGCAGGACCCGTTGGACGCCGCCCGGCTCGCTCTATCGCCGAACTCGTAGAATCCCCAGCCGCCTTCAAACCGTCCGCTGTCCTTTACCGAAGCCTGCAACTGAATCGGATCTTTCTCGCCCGCCCGCATCCCTTCCAGGACCATGACGGTCCCCTCCGGAAATATCCCCGTCTTCGAATATTGCTGAAATGCCGCGGGACTGATGTAAACGTTATTCCGCGCTCCCTCACGTTCCGTCGATCCCACCAGAACCCAGCCGCGGTAACCATCCGGCCGCACCATCTCGGACGAACCGTGCCGGATCTCACCCAGAAGCGACGCGGACAGAATCAGAAGAACAGCCACTCCGGCGCAGGCATACGCGTGTCTGCGGAACGAAAGTACCAGCGCGCGTTCGATCCTCCATTTCCATCCGAAGGTTTTCGGCGCGTCGTCAATCTGTGACAGCACCCTGTCCCGCACGGCGGCTAACACTTCCGAACGCACCGCACCGCTGAATGAAGGCTTCAGTGCGCTCCGGATCAAGGACTGGCTCGCTTGTAATTGTTCGCAGGTCTGCCGGCATGATTCGCAACGGCTGACATGAGCTCGAACTCCGTCCGCCTGCCCGGCGGCGAGATCGTCTTCAACAAATAACGCAAGCGTCTCCCTGCTGTACGCGCAACTCATTGCTGGCCTCCAATCATGCAATCGATCGCGTCCTTGAGCCGGACGCGCGCCCGGCTGATTTGAGACCGGACCGTGCTCTCAGAAGACTCCAGAATTGCCGCTACTTCGGAAGTGGAAAGGCCCTCGAGATCCCGCAATGTCACGGCGATGCGTTCTTTTTCCGGAAGACTGTTCAACGCTTTCCACAACAGGCGCCGCTGCTGCTCTGCAACAACTTCAGTGTACGGATCCCGTCCGGTCACCGCCGGCGCCGTTTCTACCGGCTCGGACTCTGAAAACGTGTTCAGGCGCGTCTGCCTTTTCCTTCCGATATCCCGGGCCACATTGACCGTCATTCGCATCAGCCAGGGCTCGATCGGCTTTTCCAGGTCCAGCCGATGGAGGTATTTGTAAACCCTCAGGAACACCTCCTGAGCCGCATCCTGCGCATCTTCCGGCCTTCCCAGTAATTTGGTGGCGAGGCTGACCACGCGACGCTCGTATCTCAGGATGATGCACTCGAAAGCGCCCGAATCACCGCCGAGCGCCCGGCGAACAAGCTCCGCGATCTCGAGCGTCCCGGGTGAAGGCTCTGCGTCCGTAAGTTGCGACCAGAAAGCAGTGCGTATCATCTAAATAGTTAATACTCCGCCAGTGCACGAATCGTTGAAAAAGTTTTGGAACTATACTTTTAAAATGAAGCGCTATCCGATGTTCGATCCGCCAGAGTATGTCAACTGGGCTCCGGTCGCCTCGATAATCGACGAATTCGAGGCCACACTGCGGCGCGATCCGGATCGGGAAACGGTTATCTCGCAACTTACTGAAGAACAGTTGCTGGACATGTACGCGGGGATGCTGCGCTTCCGCCTGCACGACATGACCTTGAAAAGGTGGGTCAAGCAAGGAATTTTATCCAAAGCATGGCTCGGCACCGGTGAAGAAGCGGTAACCGTGGGGACCGTGCATGCCCTCGACCGCAAAATCGACAAAGTCGGACCCATGATCCGGAACGCCGGAGCATGCCATGAAATGGGAATTCCTGTGGCGGATCTCCTGCGCGAGTATCTGGCGACAGCCGATTCGCCCAGCGAGGGTAAGGACCTTCACGTCGGCAGCATGGCCCATGGCGTCATCGCTCCGGCCAGTCAGGTGGGTGCGCTCACGCCTGTTTTCGCCGGCATGGCCCTCGCCTTCAAACAACGCGGCGAACGTGCCGTCGGCCTGACCTGGATCGGCGACGGCGCTACCAAAACCGCGGCATTTCATGAGGGCATGAACCTCGCCGCCGTCCTTCACGTACCTGCTATTTTCGTTCTCCAGAATAACCAGATTGCCCTCGGCACACCCTTCAACCGGCATCAGGCCGGACCGTTCACGGCCTGGAGTAAGGCTTACGGTGTCCGTGGATTCTCATGCGACGGCAACAATGTCCTCGATACCTATGCCGCCACCAGACTGGCGGCCGATCTCGCCCGCAACGGACGCGGTCCGGCAATTATCTTCGCCGAAACTTTTCGCATGGGTGGGCATG
Source organism: uncultured Acidobacteriota bacterium (assembly GCA_963738025.1). Classification (GTDB taxonomy): domain Bacteria; phylum Acidobacteriota; class Terriglobia; order 20CM-2-55-15; family 20CM-2-55-15; genus 20CM-2-55-15. The sequence goes on from CAVTWA010000051.1 coordinate 621,935, forward strand.
CTACGCACGATGAGTCTGAAGCTCGTGAAATCTGCCCGCCGGAAATGTTCCAGTACTGGGGATTGCGCGATCCCATCGGAATGTACGAGAGTTATCTCGAGCGAAAGGGAATCGGCCGATCAAAACTTCAGGAAGCCGAAGAACGGGTGCTGACGGAAATCGCTGCAGCTGAAAAACAGGCGTTGGCCAGCCGCGACTCCCGGATGCCCTCGCCGGACACTGTCACGCAGGGGATTTATGCCGAGCCGGACTTGGCGACGCTAGAAACATCGACAGCACCAAAGCGGCCGAAAGCAGGCAGTACTCGCAAAATGCCTTCAGGATAAACGCCTGAACTCCAACAAGAAGAGCAGAAATCACCAGACCTGTTCCCGTCAGATAAAACACCGCCGATAACGGAAACCTCAAAGGAGCTTGCGGATCTTCGAAAATCTTGAAGATGGCGAGACTCAGAATCGTCAGATAAAACGCTAATCCGATCCACGAGAGGGGGACCGGACCAATCGTCGAATACTTGCTGGTCAGCACGTCCGTACAACCGTGCGTCACATGACAGGGAATCGGGCCGGCATTTCTTTTTATCGACAGATACAGCGCGTCCACCGTCCCGATGAATGCGAGGGACGCAATCACGATCGAGCGAAATTTCATTTACGCAGATGATCTTCGATAACCTGGACGAAATCTTCCATGCTCAACTTGATGTGAGCCTGTTCTCCGTTTATGAAGAAGGTCGGCACCGCTTGAATATGCAGATCCTGGGCGCGCGCCACATCTTTCAAGATGCGGTCTTGCAGTACCGGCGAGTGCAGGGACTGCATGAACTTGTTGGTATCCAGACCCAGATGGCCCGCCAGATTCACGAACAGCGGTTCGGCGTTGGCGCTTCCTGCCCATTCCTGCTGGTGCTCGAAGAGAGCATCGTGCATCTCCCAATAATGGCCCTGCTCACCGGCAGCTTCGGCCGCCATGGCGGCTCCCATCGAATTGGGGTGAATGCTGATCAGCGGATAGTGATGGAATTCCAGCCGCACTTTCTCTGGATAGCGGCTCATGACTTCCTTCACGAACGGGTGATAGGCTCCGCAACTCGGGCACTGGTAGTCGCCAAATTCCACAAGCGTCAGCTGGGCCTTTTCAGGCCCTCTCAGGTGCCCGCCACCTTTGATTTCAACGTGGCTTGCAATCGATCCGTTATCTGCCGCCTGGTCTGTGCTCCGGCTCAGGAAGACCGCAGCGCCGGCTGCGACGAGAACGGCCAGGACGATGATGATAAGAGGCTTCATTGGCTTCGGCATAAGGTCTTATGGTAACGCAGCGAGCAGCGAAATTTCATAAAAATACAAAAAAATACTTGCAAAGTTGACGGCTCAATACGAGAATTCGCTCGTCTAGAGACAACAGATTCCTAGTAGCAATTGGCTACTCCAGCCAGGGACGGTAGTTGCTGGCAGCCGGTTAGCAGGACGCTCGCACCCGGGTTTGGAACCCAAGACAGGAAGTCAGTACGGCGAGACTGGGCTGCAGTAATGAAGGAGACTAGGGAATGGGCCCCCGGATGCAAGACGCGTCTGGGGGCTTTTCTTGTTTTGGGGAAATGGTCAATGGTCAATTTCGAATGACCAATAGTCATTTTCCGAACATTGGCTAATGACTATTGACCATTGAGAATCGACCATTTCTCCCGAGCCCATTTCTCAGGAATCATCCGCTATAGTTACAACATGTCCGACTACACCGAGCAACACGCCAAATCCGGCATCGACGCCGAACTCCCCGAGATCGAATGCTGGGCCAATCAGTATCCCGGCTACGAAATCACCATTGCGATGCCGGAATTCACATCCATCTGCCCGAAGACCGGCCTGCCCGACTTCGGTACGGTAACCATTCGCTATCGTCCAGACAAGCTTTGTCTTGAGTTGAAATCCTTAAAGGAATACTTTACCGCGTACCGGAACCTGGGAATCTTCTACGAGAACGTGATCAATCGGATCCTGCGCGATGTCGTGAAGGCCTGCCAGCCGGTGTCGGCAACGGTAACGGGGGAATTCAGCACTCGGGGAGGGATGCGATCGGTTATCGAGGCCGGCTACCCTTCGCCTTCCACTCCTTCTTCAAATCGATAGTCTCCCGCTCGTCGAGCAGGTAGTCCATGAAGAACGAGTAAAAATCCAGCGGGCTTCGGTCCGATTCCTGTACCAGCTTTTCGATATCTTTCTTTTTACGTCCGAACACCTGTGCCGCAGCCTCGGCCTTCAGATTTAAGCTTTCGACATCCAGTTCAGCTTTGACAATTTCATCGCCAAGCGTCTGGTAAAGGTGGGTCTGAATGCGCGCCATGAACCGCTTGACGACGGCCGCCCGCACCATCGATTCGAATTTCTCCGCGTCCATCCATTCAACCGGAACCGCGTCCTGGTTGCGATGCTTGATCAACGGCCAGAGGCGCTCGATATCCAGATTGAGGGAACCAACCGGATTGCCGTCCACCTCGACAACAACCCGAACTTCTGCAGCCGCCGGATCCTTCTTACTGTTGGCTTGTGACATGGGCCCTCCGTCCTTGTGCCTCACTGAAAACTCTTAACAGCTTCGCTTATATGGTTACTGCTGATCCCGTATTTCTCGATCAATGCATCGGCCGGTCCCGACCTGGGAATTTCCCGCACGGCTAACCTTACCACTTTAGCCTGATCCCCGACCGCTTCCAGCACCGCATCTCCCAGCCCGCCTTCGGGATAATGATCCTCGACCACGACGACCCGCCCGTTCGTCTCTCTGGCTGCTGCCAGAATGCCTTTGGCATCGATCGGCTTCACCGAATACGCATCGATGACCCGAATGGCCATGCCCTCCGCTTCCAATTTCGCCGCCGCTTTGAGCGCCTCATGAACCGTAATCCCGGCTGCGACAACGGTGGCATGATCCTTCGCGCTCTTTCGCACGGTTTTCGAGCCGCCAATCGGAAACGCTTCGTCGTTTGAATAAAGCAGCGGTGTCTTCGGCCGGCTCGACCGGATATAAAAAATGCCCCGCTGGGTTGCCGCCTGCTCGACAGCGCGCTCCGCCGACACCGCATCGCACGGGTAAAGCACGACGGATCCAGGAATGCTCCGGAACATTGCAAGGTCCTCGAGGGCCATCTGCGACGGTCCATCCTCTCCGATCGACACACCGGCGTGAGAGCCACAGAATTTCACGTTCGACTGCGAAACGCCGGCCATCCGGATCTGATCGAACGCCCGTGTCAGAAATGCGGCAAACGTCGAGACAAACGGGATTTTTCCGCGCGCCGCCAGACCCGTCGCGGCGCCGACCATGTTTTGTTCCGCGATGAACATCTCGAAGAAGCGCTTCGGGTGCGCTTTTAACAACTTTTCCGAAAAGGTCGAATTCTTGGTGTCCCCATCCAGCGCGACGATCCGCGGATCCTGGTCCGCCACTTTGACCAGCCCGTCGCCATAGGCCTCGCGCGTTGCGGCCAACTCTCCTTGTTTCCGATTCACTTTGATCGCGACTTTGCCGTCAAAACGGGGAACGGAGAACCCGGTTCGCGGATGCGGAACGAACTCGTTCGGTCCTTGCGGCTTCTCGAGCTCGGCGAGCGCTTTGGGCAGGTCCTGTTTGGGCACCGGCTTGCCGTGCCATCCATCCAGATTTTCCAGCATCGAGACGCCTTTGCCCTTGAACGTTTTCGCGATGACCGCCCGTGGTTGCGTGCCGCCGTGTTGCCGGCACTGCTCGAAGGCATCGAGGAGCGCGACGTAATTGTGCCCGTCGACCGTGATGGCGAACCAGCCGAACGCCCTGAATTTTTCCGCAAATCGATTGACGTCAAACTGGTCCATCGTCCTCTGGCTTTGACCAAGTCCATTCACGTCGACCACGGCGTAGAGGTTCGATGCGTTGTAATGATGCGCCAGCGCCGCGGCTTCCCAGACGGAGCCTTCAGCGCACTCGCCATCGCCCAGTAGAACGTATGTGTTGTAGGGAATCCCGTCGAGCTGGGCTGCCAGCGCGTTGCCGAGTCCGGCAGAAAGGCCCTGTCCGAGTGAACCGGTGGCGACATCGACCCAGGGCATGCGCGGCGTCGGGTGCCCTTCGAGATCACTGTCGAGGCGGCGCAGCGTCAGAAGATCCTTTTCGGGAACAATCCCGGATTCCGCATAAGCAGCCCACAGCAACGGCGCCGCATGCCCCTTCGACAAAACAAAGCGATCGTTCGCGACGTTGTGCGGATCCTTCGGATCAAACCGCATTTCATTGAAGAAGACGACCGACATCAGGTCGGCCGCCGACAAACACGATGAAGGATGGCCCGAGCCCGCCTCGGTCGTCGCTTTCAGCGAATCGATGCGCAGCCGGCGACCTTTCTCTTTGAGAGCGTCGATAGATATTCCCATTTGTTTTTATTATACCGTCGCTCCTGCAACCCGATTCCGCAGCACGCCGATTCCCTCGATTTCCACCTCAAACACATCGCCCGGCTTCATCGCTTTGGTCGTTCCCGGCGTTCCCGTGTAGACGATATCGCCCGGTAACAGAGTCACGTAACGGCTGAGGTAGCTCACCACCATATCGATCGGAAAAATGAGATCCTTCGTCCGTTGCGACTGCACGACTTCGCCGTTCAAGCGGCCTTGCACGAGCAGATCGTTATAGTTCAGACCCTGGGCGATACACGGACCGAGTCCTCCGAAGGTATCCGAGCCCTTAGCCCGGAACCACTGCAGATCGTTCTTCTGCCAGTCCCGCTCGCTGACATCGTTGCCGGCCGTGATCCCGAAGATGTGTTTCGGCGCATCCGCCTCGCTGATGTCTTTCGCCTTCTTGCCGATGACAACGACCAGTTCCGCCTCGTAATGCACATTGCTGGCGCCTGCCGGAAAAACGATCTCCTCGTCGGTGCCGACGATGCACGAGTTCGGTTTCCAGAAGATCCCGGGTTCCTTTGCCGGTTCCAGTCCGCGGTCTGCGATATGACTCTTATAATTGCGGCCGACAGCGGGAATTTTCGACGGAACGCATGGCGCCAGCAGCTTTACATCCGATAATTGCAGCGTCCTGCCTGTCGGTTCCGCTCCGCTGAACAGGTCCCCCCGCAGCTCGCGTATCGTGCCTTCTTCTAAGATCCCAAACGAGGTTTTGTTCGCTTCCGAGTAGCGAACGTACCGGGTAATTTTCATCCACGTCCTCCGGTTTGACATAATACTCCGCGATCATGCGCTCTATCTTCGCGATTGTTCTCGTTTACGTGATTTCGCTGCCGCTCGCCGCCGAGGATCTCGTTCTCGTCAACGGCTCGGTCATCGACGGGTCGGGAAAACCCCGTTTGGCGGCCAACGTTCGGATTCATGACGGCAAGATCAAAGACATCGGTCCTTTCAAGCCCGCGCCGAACGAAATGCTGCTCGACGTCAAAGGCCTGATCGTCGCTCCCGGATTTATTGAGTTTCAAACGTTATCGTCGGCGGCGATCGAGAAGGATCCTGCTGCCGTCGCTCTGCTCTCGCAAGGCGTGACCACGGCGGTCCTCGGCGCCGATGGGAGCGGACCCTATTCGGTGGAAGAGTTCATGGTGCCGTTCGACGAGAAACCACCGGCGGTGAACATCGCCGTGCTTGTCGGCCATGCCCGGATCCGCCGGCAGATCATGGGCCCCGATTACAAGCGTCCGGCAACACCGGATGAAGTCGGCCGCATGGGCGAACTGATATCGGACGCAATGAAGCAGGGAGCGTTCGGCCTGGCTTCCGATCTGCAGCAGGAGCCGGCGTCGTTCAGCACAACCGACGAGTTACTCAGTCTGGCGAAGGTCGTCGCGAAGTTTGGCGGCACCATTCTCCTGACGCCGCGCGACGCGAAATCCGCCGTTGCTCTCGCCCGCGATGCAAAGACTCCCGTCCAGGTGATCACGAAGGACAAGGCGCTCATCGCGGAAATCGAACGTGCCCGCGCCCAGCGCATCGATATCTCGGCCGACTCGTATTCCTACGCACAACTGGTTCAAGACAAGACGGTCGTCCTCGAACGCGCGATCCAGAGAATGAGCAGTACTCCGGCCGCCCGCTTCAGCCTCCGCGCGCGCGGCCTTCTGAAGGCTGGCGCCGCCGCCGACGTCGTGGTCTTGAACCCCCAGAACCTCGGCTCAGGTCCTGAATACGTTTTCGTCAATGGCGCCATGACGTTGAAAGACGGCAAACCGGAAGACACCCGCACCGGCCAGGCCTTGCGGTGATAGGCCGAATTCCGGGCGCTCATAGAGCGCCCTTACAGTCGCGAACCCTTTTGTCTAAGACAGAATGGACGGGAAGCCGCAAAGTGGCGTCGTGGATCCGATGTAAACCTGGTCTGGCTGTAACATTGGTGGACCAGTCCCCGCCTAAGTTAGGCGGGGTGCCTTCGCGAAGCGAAGGTGGGGCGGTCTGTTCAAAGTTCGCGCGTAGCGCGCTCCTTATGGATTTCCGCGAAGCGCTCCTTATTTGATCGGTGCGCTGCGCGAATATCAAAAAGGATGCTAGGCGGCTTTGAACAGACCGCCCCAGCGCTCGCTGCGCGAGGGCATCCCCGCCTAACTTAGGCGGGGACTACGAGACACTCGCACCCTGATCTATCTTGGACAGCTGTCGTCTGTGCGCCCGGCCCTTTTCGTGCAAAGCTCTCTCAACCTTCCGCGAGCCGCTTGCCCGCGCGTTCGAGTCCGCGAAAAATCCTATCCTGAACGAGTGCCGGGAATTTTGCTGGAAGCTCGCGGTTTACCGCCTCAATGACGTGTGGCGTTTGCGTGGCGACCTCTTGAAGGAGTGTTGTCGCGTCGCCAAGGCCGGCGAATCGACAGACGGCGTCCCAGCGCCGGGGCTGGATCTCGCTCAGCTTCCAATGCGCATTTTTGCTCCGCACCGCCATGGCCATTTTGCCATCGTGCAGATTGAGATGTTTCGCACCACGACCGATGATCGGCCATGCGGACAACACGTCATAGAAAGGAGTGAGCCGGTAACTGCCGCCGCGCTCGTGGAAGATCGAAAAATTCTTGGCATGACCATCGATGGCTGCCAGCATCCAGAAGACGATCTGCGCCTTGACGAACGCCCGCTTGTCCTGAACGGAACGGACACTGCCATCGAGGATTCTCAGGACATCGCGCATCCCCGGCCCGCCATCAGCCTCATACCTTTTCGTGTGCGGCAGGCTAACCCAACTTCCACACTTTTCGGGACCTGATGCTGTATTTTCTATAGTTTAAGATTTTTTTCGTCACTACGTTCGGACTGGTGCCAGGTTTGGATGGGGTTGATAACGTCGGCGGTGATCCGAAGCGTAGCGTAGATTTCGCGGTGTTCACGTTCGGGAGTGGTGGCTTTTCGGATTTTCAGAACGCGGCCGTGCTCATCTTCAGGCAGAACGATGGTGATGACTTGGTGAGTGCTGAGTTGTTGGCGAATAGTCCACCAGGATGTGTGAACTCCGGCTTGCAAGAAGCGATGCTCGATAGCCGCGAGCAAGTGGTAAGCCAGCACGCAAAGGAAAATGTGAGTCTGTGTGCGGTCTTCGAGATGATGAAAAATCGGCCGCTCCATCAGCGGACTCTTGATGTCGCGAAAAGCATCTTCCACGCGAGTGAGCAGAATGTAGGTGCGCCAGATTTCGTCTGCGGTTAGATCCTGCCGATCGGTCTTGAGCACATAACTGCCGTCGAGTTTCTTGGCGATGGCTTTTTTGTCGGCGAGTTCTTTCCACGAGAGGTTCGAATTGGCGGCATCGTAGGTGATCTCGTAATAACGCGCCACGCGGGGATAGCGCTCCTGCAATCGGCCGATCGCCCGCTGGATTTTGTTTTCCTCTTTCAGGCGGCCTTTGGCGACGCGCTGTTGAAGCTTCTGAAGATCGACGATCAGTTTCTTTTCCTGGGTTTCACGAATGGCCCGGTCCTTGTCCTTACGGCCGTCGCTGCGGCAGAGAATGTAAACGACGCCATCTTTCTGCTGGCGCTTGATCTCCACGCGCGTTTTTTTCTGAAACGGATTGCGCGGCGAGGGCACCCGCACGATGTTTTCCCAGCCCTCATCATTTTCCAATTCGTCCAGCCACTGGTTTCTCTCCGGTTGCAGTCCCGCGACCAGATAATGCAGCCCACGCTTGCGGATCTGCTCCAGATTCTCATCAAAGGCCATGCCGCGATCGACGATCACCGTGGCGCCAGGCCGCTTGCCGGTGCGCTTTTCTAATGCATCCAGCATCTTGTCCAGGCTGTGGCGGTCTTGCATATTACCGTCGAAGATTTCGTGTGCTTTGGGAAACCCATCACGATCCAGCACCAACCCGACGACGACCTGTTTGCAATCGCCACGCTTGTCGCGGGAATATCCCCGCTTGGCTTGGGGGTTCGCTTTCGCTTGTCCTTCGAAATACGTCGAGGTTAGGTCGTAGAGATAGACGGTGTCGTCCAAATTGAACAACGTTTTTTCCTTCTCCGCCAATGCGCGCTCGATATGTTCGCGGTTCGGATGCAAGCGGTCCAGATTCCGGTACAGCGCTTCGTCCTGAAGCCCGGAGAAGTCTTGCTTCAGGATATCTCCCAACGCGGTGCGTCGAATCGAATCCGGCATCGCATGTTCGGACCGAGGACAAATCAAACGGTTCAATGTCATCACTTCCGTCAAGATACAGGCGCGTTGGGAAAGAACCGCTTGCTGCAAGATCCCGTTCAGGCCGAGTTGTTCCCACAACTGATGTCCCGCATGCACCGGTCCCGCTTCGCGTGCCTGCTCAATCTCGATCTTGCCGGCATCGACGGCGATCGTCGATCCCGATCCGTTTTTATCAGCGGGAGTCGTCTTGTTGTTTGTCTTCTTTCTTCGCGCTTTCTCAACCCACTCGTGGATTTCCGGGGCAGACTCCGGCAGCGACTCTTGGCCCTGTATTGCGGATTCAACTTGTGCGCCAGTGCAAGCCACTCTTTGGCTGGCGCTGGTTCCAGGCTGCCTAACGAACAAATGATGCGCTGACGTGGACCTTTCGGCGTTTGGACGGATTCGACAAGTAAGTAATTGGTGTAGGTTTTGTCTTTGTATGTTCGACTGGAGGCTAAGAGCCTGACAAAAGTCCTCTTGCGGTAATCTGGCGATCCATCCGCCCGGCTGCGTCGCGCGATCGAAGCGCTCGACGGCCAGGACCTTCCGTTTACCGAAGGTGCGGATTTCGCACGCGGCGGTCGGTAAGCCGAAGCCATTCATCAGGCGGGAACACAGCCATTCGTTTTCAACCGAATCCCCCATGTCTGCCTGAAGATTGCCAACGAGACCGAGAGGCAGCTTGAGAATGTGAGTGGTCGGCGTCGCACCCAGCGGCCGCTGCCATTTGTCGCGATGAAACAGCAACGCAGTTTTTTCCTGGGCGCCCGCAAGCGAAATGCGGAACTCCTCCGCTTCGTATTTGCCAAATCCATGGGCATTGGAAAGGCTGGCTGCAATGACTTGCTCAACCTCTTCATCGGTCAGCGGCTTCGCCCGGACGCGATCAAACCCGGCCGGTTCTTCACCTTCGGGTAATAACTGCACCGCGCCCACGCAGTCACGGCCGATTGCCGTCAACAAGTCAAATGCTCCCGTTGAATCCGTCCCGAATTGCGAGCGGATCCGTGAGCGGATCGGGTCACTGTCCGGTAAGAGATTATCGAAGAAGTTGCCTACCGTCGCTCCACGATGCGCGATGTTTCCCGGCGTGAAGGGAAGGGACATCGATAACGGACGGCTGGCCGGCGATTCCAGCCATCCCTGGTCGTATTGGAGTGAGTGGCTGCCGCGCGCATAAGCCCACATACCGACACGTATGCCGTTCGCCCAGACGATTAAGGTTGAGGCCTTAGCCATCAGGCGACCTTCTACCAGCTCGCTTGCCTGGTTGACGGTTTGCGCTGACGTTTCTTTCCCGCCGGTTCTGTATCGGACTCGGAAGTCTCGACCACCAGTCGCCCGCCAAGGGCGGCGATCAGCCTCGCGATTTGATCAAAGCTGGTCAGACCAGGAGCGTTCTCGATCCGGGCTACACGTTTCTGATTAACCCCCAGCAGCGTACCGACCTCAGCCTGACTGAGCTTGCGTGATTGCCGTAAGGCGCGCAGAACTGCCCGCAATTGAATCGAAGTGTTGACAGGATACGCCATTGAGCAGAGTGTACTACTCAGGAGTAGTAATAGCAATATACTACGTTTAGATAGTATTTGTCCGGTTACTATCCTTACGTAGTACATCTGGTCAGCGTAACAAGTTCATTTCTCGTCGGACAACAGTCATCGGATAGCTGCCAGCGCAGAAAAGCGACTCGTCTGTGCTCGCGATCGTCCCAAACGACAGCTGTCCGTTGACTGCTGTCCGACGATTAATGAACTTGTTACGCTGTTAAATGAGTTGAATGCTCATTCGAGCATCCGGTCAGCGCGATAACAAAAAAGGAAGGACGGAGAGGGTGGGATTCGAACCCACGGTGGAGTTACCCCCACTCCGGTTTTCGAGACCGGCCTGTTCAACCGCTCCAGCACCTCTCCGCAAGACAGCCTTCGATTTTACCTGCAAAGGGACGCAAAATGTTTTGCTATTCTGTTTTTTCGATCGAACAGCGAGGTGAACATGAAGAGGGCGCCGAAATCTGCGAATGTTGTTGTTCTCGATACGGAAGATCCGATCATTGCTGAAAACGAAGCCCTTCAAGAAAAGATCCGCTATCGCGCGTGGGAACTGTCGCACACGCGGCCACAGGACGCCCACGCTCTCTACGATTGGCTGAAGGCGCAATCCGAGATGGTAACCGTACCTCCGGTCAGAATCGTGGAGAAGGACAATATGTTCGATATCAAATTCGCCGTCGCCGGTGTCGATCCGAACGACGTGAAAGTGATCGTGACGCCGAATCGCGTCCTGCTGAAAGCAGAATCGGCGGAGGAAGAGGTCTCTGAAGACGGCAGGGTGCACATTTCTGATTTCAGGACCGCGACCATTTTTCGTCTGGTCGACCTGCCCGAGTCCATCGATGTCAAGACGGTGAAGGTCGATTACGAAGACGGTGTGATTCACATCACCGCGGCAAAAGGCGGCGGCCCGGAGAGAATCGAAGCGGCAAAAGCCGGGGCTAAAGAGGACGCGGCGGACGGCCCTACGAAACGGGCCGCCTCGCCGCGCAAGACGCCGGCAAAAAAAAGCCGCGCTAAGCTGCCTTAGTCTTCTCCTCCAGAGGGTATTCCGCAGCTGCCCAGGCATCGAAACCGCCCCGCAGTGCGAAGGCACGATATCCGCGATCCTGCAAAGTTTTTGCTGCGCGGGTGCTCGATTCCTCGTTTGGACACGTGCAGTACGCAACGACCGTGGCGTCCCGCGCGATCTGATCGACATGCCCTGGGATATCATCCGCAGTGATGCGAAGCGCACCGGGGATTTTCCGGTCGGATTCACTCCATGCTTTCGCGTTTCTGGCATCGAGGTAAACGATCGGTTCTCCCGCTAAAACGCGTGCATTCACCTCTTCGGGCGAAATTTTGTTGGAAGCCATAGGCACCTCCTCGTATCTAACCGCATCTTTAGTGCCTTAAAATAGCTCGTATGAAGCGTTCTGGAGTGGCCGATCTGCCGCTTCACGGCGGTCGTGTTCCGCAATGGCTCGCGGACCGCATGTCGAAGCTCGGTACGGCCATCGTCGAGTCCATCGTTGTTCGCTATGGGCGCTCGGAGTTGCTCACGCGGCTCAGTGATCCGTTCTGGTTTCAAGCTCTCGGATCCGTCATGGGCATGGACTGGCATTCTTCGGGGATCACAACCTCCGTCATGGGTGCGCTGAAACGCGGCCTTTATTCGCGCGCCGACGAGCTCGGCATTTTCATCTGCGGCGGACGCGGACGCCACTCCCGTAACACACCCAGTGAGTTACGCGCCGTTTCGGAACGGCGCGGCTTCGACGGCGAGGCGCTGGTGCGAACCAGCCGCCTCACCGCCAGAATCGACAACAACGCCATCGCCGACGGTTTCCAGATCTATCTCCATACGTTCGTCGTTACTTCCGAAGGAGAATGGGCGGTCGTGCAGCAGGGCATGAATGAGCAGAGTGGTCTTGCCCGCCGTTACCATTGGCATTCCGCCACCGTCCGCGACTTTGTCGCCGATCCGCATACCGGAATCGTCGGCCGGCACCAGGGTGAGATCATGAATCTGGTCGATGGGCACGCCCGTCCGGCGCAGGCTGCGCTGCTCGACATCGTTCGGCAGAAGCCGATAGCGACACTCCAGGAGGCCCGTCGCCTCGTCGTTCCGACCCGCCACGACGTTCGAGCCTCGGACGTCGATCTCAGGCGGCTCGGCGCTGTGCTCGGCGTTGCCTACGAACGCGAATTCCACGATTTTGCCGAGCTGTTGCTGCTCGAAAAGCTTGGCCCGCGCACGCTGCAGACACTCGCCCTTGTCGCGGAGGTCGTTCACGGCGCTCCGGTCCGTTTTTCGGATCCGGCGCGTTTTTCGTTTGCCCTGGGAGGAAAGGATCGCCATCCCTTCCCGGTCCCGCTAAAGACCTATGACGAGGCGCTTTCCGTGCTCCAGACTTCGCTCGACGCTGCGAAGCTGGGCGATTCCGAGAAAATCGCCGGATTCGAACGTCTCCACCGCTTCGTTCGCGCCGTCGAAGACCGCTGCGAACCGCACGCCGACTTCCGCGCCGCCGTCGCCCATGAGGAAAAGATCTCCCCCTCCCTGGATGGCCGATCTGTCTTCGATTGATAACCCTGGGTGTGCGCGCAACCAGTCCCCGCCTGACTCAGGCGGGGACTGACTGGCTCACGCCGAAATCCATATTCTGTCCTTATAAAATCAACAAAATACGCGCCGGCCCAGACCGCACCAACAGCTCTGGCGAAAAAGCCGTCAAAACATATATTGGGATTATCCTTAGTGATATGAAGGCTGAGGTTTATGAGCAGGAACTCCATGGAAGCGACTGATTTACGGGACAGCGCTGAACACCGGATCGTCCCCGATGCTGTGATAAGGGAGCTCTACCGGAAGATGCTCGGCGTCTATTACATTGAGGAACGGTTAAAGATTTTGACCCGGCAGGGGAAAATTTCGTTCCTGGCTTCGACGCGCGGCCACGAAAAAGTTCAGGTCGGGACCGTCATGCTCATGAAACCGGGCCATGATTGGTTCTTTCCGTACTATCGCGAAAAGGCCATCGCTTACGCGCTCGGCATGCCGATGAAAGACCTTTTTCTGCACATGCTCAGCCGCGAAGGCGACTCCAGTTCCAACGGCCGCAACATGCCGGAGCATTTTTCTTCACGCGATCTGCATCTGGTTTCCCAGACCGCATGTACCGGCACGCAATACCTGCCGGCCGTCGGCATGGCGAAGGCCATCCGGAAAGACGGCAGCGATGCCATCGTTTACGTCTCGTCCGGCGAAGGCGCCACCAGCGAAGGCGAGTTTTTCGAAGCCATCAACTGGGCGACGCGCGAGGAATTGCCCGTCCTCTTCCTGATCCAGAACAACGGCTACGCCATCAGCGTTCCGCAGAATGCCCAGACCAGTTCCGAAATTCACCGGATTGCCGCCGGCTTTGGTCTGCCGAGCTACCACGTCGACGGCACCTGGTACGAGTCGGTTTACCAGACGCTGCCGCCACTGATCCAGCGCATGCGCGATGGCGGCGGCCCGATCCTCGTCGAGGCCGAAGTCGTTCGTCTGGAGTCCCACTCGTCTTCCGACGACCAGACGAAGTACCGCAGTTCGGAAGAACTGGCAAGAGCCCGCGACCGCGATCCCATTGCCCAGACGGAAACGTATCTCCTCAAACACAACATCATGTCGCGCGACGAGATGAACAAGCTGCGCGCCGGGATCCAGAGCGAAGTGAGCGCGGCTGCCGATGAGGCCGACGCCGCGCCGCAACCCGAAACCGGCCACATCACCGAACGGATCTTTAGCGACCGCGGACCTTTCTTTGAAGAAAAAGCGCCGCAATATGTCTCCGAAGACACGATCTCGATGGTCGAAGCCATCAATCGCGGATTACGTGAGGAGCTGGAACGGAATCCCAAAATCGTCATGTGGGGCGAAGATATCGCGGATCCTAAAGGCGGAGTTTTCGGTGTGACTCGAGGCCTCACCAATATGTATCCCGATCGTGTTCAGAATTCTCCTCTCTCCGAAGCCAGCATCGTCGGTGTTGCCGGCGGCATGGCCATTGCCGGATACAAACCGATCGTCGAGATTCAGTTTGCCGATTATTCCTGGCCGGGATTCATGCAGATGCGGAACGAAATCCCGACCCTGCGCTGGCGCAGCAACGGCGCCTGGTCCGATCCCGTCGTCGTCCGTATGGCGTGCGGCGGCCGCATCAAAGGCGGCCCGTTCCACTCTCAATGCGTCGAAGCGATCTACGCGCATACGCCCGGCTGGTACATCGCCTTTCCGAGCAACGCCGAGGATGCCAAAGGCCTCATCAAAACCGCTGCGCGTTGTGACGATCCCGTGTTATTTCTGGAGCACAAACGGTTGTACCGCCATATCTCGTCGAAATCGCGGGAGCCGAACGCCGACTATCTGATTCCGTTTGGCAAAGGCAAAATCAAGCGGGCAGGGAATTCAGCGACAATCGTCACCTGGGGCGCCACGGTTTATACCGCCCTCGAACTTGCTGACGAATTCGATCTCGAAGTGATCGACCTTCGAACTATAGTACCTATGGACGATGACCTCGTCTTCAGCAGCGTCAGGAAAACCAATCGTGTCCTGGTGCTGCATGAAGATTCGGTCACGCTCGGTTGGGGCGCCGAAGTTGTGGCGCGCATCGCGGCGAATTGTTTTGATCATCTCGATGCGCCGGTTCTTCGCGTTGGTGCGAAAGACTCCTTCGTGGGCTCCGCCGTTTCGCTGGAAGAAGAAGTATTGCCGTCCGTGGATGACCTGCGGCGAGAGGTAACCAGACTCCTTGAATATTAGGAACACAAGAGGCACAAAAGGCACAAGAAAGTTTCTCTTTTTTGCGCCTTTTGTGCCTCTCGTGTTCCTTCTCGCTCCACCGCAGTACACCTACCGCGTCATCAAGAGCTACCCCCACGATCGGACGGCCTTCACTCAAGGCCTCGAATACCGCGACGGGTTTCTCTACGAAGGTACCGGCCTCGTCGGGCATTCGGCCGTTCGGAAGGTCGAGCTCGCAACCGGCCGCGTGCTCCAGAACTTCGATGTCCCGCAGCCCTTCTTCGGCGAAGGCATCACTGTCCTGAACAATCAAATTCTGGAACTGACCTGGCAGGCTCAGGCCGGGTTCGTCTACGACAAGTCCACCCTCCGGGTGTTGCGGAGCTTCAATTATCCCGGTGAAGGCTGGGGCCTGACCAACGACGGCAAACAAATCTACATGAGCGACGGTTCGGCGCAGATCCGGGTCTGGGATCCCGCCACCCTGAAGGAAGTCCGGCGCATTACGGTGAAAGATGGGAACCAGCCGGTGACCGAACTCAACGAGCTGGAATTTGTGAAGGGTGAGATCCTCGCGAACGTCTGGCAGACCGATCGGATCGTGCGTATTTCTCCCGCCGATGGAAAAGTTCTCGGATGGATCGACCTGAGTGGAATTCTTCCGAAGTCCGAACACCCGGAGCCGGATGCCGTCCTCAACGGGATTGCCTACGATGCCGCGGCGGACCGGCTGTTTGTCACAGGCAAGCTCTGGCCGAAAATCTTCGAAATCAAGTTAGTACCGAAGAAATAAAACTGAATGTGCGGTCTATGAAGGTGTGAATGAATCGCGAGAAGTGGTGGTGCGCCATTCCCCTCCTTGAAAAGGAGGGGTGGCTGCGGCATCAATAAGAAGAGGCGAAGCGACCGAAAAGCCGCAGACGGGGTGGTCCGTTCGGCGAAACCGCTCAGGCCTGAAGATTTCGCCGAACAGACCACCCCGGCCGCGCCGCTTCGGAACGGATCCATTTTGTTGATGGCACGTCCACCCCTCCTTTTTCAAGGAGGGGAATAACGCCTCTATGACCGCACCACCTGAAATGACGAATGACTATTGACGATTGAGAATTGACCATTTCTCCCGGATGCTTTGTCAATTCTCAATGGTCAATAGTCATTCGTCGTTTTTACGCCCGCAAAGAAGCGACGAGTTTTCTTTCCTCGCCATTCGGATCGTTCACAACCTTGCAGTCATTACTCAGGATCATCGTCGCGCGCTTTGCCAGATCGAAGGCGGGCCAGGCCGGCAGGCCCTTATGGTTCGGGTTCCCCGCCCGGGCGAAGTTCGTCCACGCCAGGCTCATCTTGTCCTGGAGCGCATACCGGTCATTCTCCTCGCCGGTCATGCTGGTCGCCTCGTTCACGTTTTCCTGATGGAACGGAATCTCCAGCGTATGGAACGCTCTCAGCTTTCCTTCACGCACCGGTGATTTCCAGGTGAAGTAATACATAAATACCGGGGCCCGTTGCGCCGCTTTCCGCTCCGCTTCGGTGACCGCTCCGGCCCGGAAATTGTCGGACGCCAGGACCAGGCTGTAATCGATGTTCTGCAGACCCGGCCGGCCTTTTTTATATGCGCTGATCACGCGGTCGATATCCGCATCGGCATTGAGCCGCAAGGCCTGTTTAACGGAAGCCTTCAGCGCCGCATCATCGATCGGATCGAATTTCGTAGTCGGGAAAAACGCCACTTCGTATTCCACCGTTCCAATCAGCAGCGGAATGTCGGCGGAGAGTGCTGGAGCGGCAGGATCGAACGGTCCATCGAGAAGCGTCTTGCCATCGAGCACCGGACCAAAGTTCACCGGGGCGCCCTGCGCCGGAGGCGCGATGGCAGCGGCAATCAGCTTATCCATGGGCATGGCGGCCATCTCATCGACGCTCTTCGCGCCGAGTCGCGCCATAAAATTCCTGGCCGAGGCATTCGCCGCGTCGATCGAAGTTCCTTTCAACGCGGCTCCGCTCTGAATGATGGCGCGGTGAAACAGGCCTTTCGCCGGGGGCATCGCCAGCAGCGTACTCACCTTGCCGGCGCCGCCGGACTGGCCGTAGATCGTGACATTGGCCGGGTCGCCGCCGAATTTCGCAATATTGTCCCGCACCCATCGCAACGCAAGGACGATGTCCATCATGCCGACGTTGCCGGAGTTCGCATACTTCTCGCCGCCGGCGCCGCCCAGATACATGTACCCGAATGCGTTGAGACGATGATTCAGCGTCACGGCCACCACGTCGCGTTTCCGCGCCAGGTTGGCGCCGTCGTACATGGTGTAGCCGCCGTTGCCGCTGGTGAATCCGCCGCCATGGAGCCACACCATCACCGGGCGCTTGCCGCTGAGGCTGTTTGTCCATACGTTGAGGACCTGGCAGTCTTCACCGACGATCGTAGCGTTCTTGGGAATCGTCGCCGCAACTTCCGGAATTTCCGTGTGCGGACCTTGCGGGGCTTCATGTCCCCATTCGACGGTGTCGCGTACACCCGTCCATGCGGCGGGTTTGCCCGCCGGCATGAAGCGAGGGGCGCTGCCGTACGGAACGCCTTTAAAAGCGTTAACCTTGTTGATGACCATTCCGCGGATCTTGCCGGACGTCGTTTCCACAACCGGGCCCGTCTTTGTCTCCGCTGCGTGACCGGATCCCAGAATTGTCAGGCCGGCGATGCCGGTGCCTAGAAACGTTCGGCGATCAATCTTCGAATTCGACATGCATGCTCCTTCCGTCGGTTTTGCGGCAAATTATAACAAGCATTCGCGTTCGTGTATTTTTTTACAAACAAAACCGTCCCGGGCTGTCAAACTCATAGCCAGGATAAGAGGAGAATCGGATATGAAACGATGTTTCATCGCCATATGCGCATTCCTGCTGATTGCCATTCCGGCTTCGGCGCGATCGCAAAATGTGCAGGATAAAACCAGCCAGGATAAAGCCACTCAGGATAAAACCGTTCCCGACAAAGCACAGATTGTCGGTAATGCCGAGATCACCAAGATCGACGCCAAAAAACAGGTGCTGCAGGTGAAAAACGTTGAACCTGCAAACAACGCGACGTCTGCGGGACGCAGTGGCGGAAGCTATCCTGGCGGCGGTGGTGGACGGAGAACAGGCGGCGGCGGAGGCGGTGGCTTTCCCGGGGGTGTGGGCTTTCCGGGTGGCGGAGGCGGAGGCGGTCGACGCCGTGGAGGCGGTTACCCCGGCGGTGGAGGTGGCGGCAATCCCACCAGCCAGCAGGGTCAGCCCAAGGAATACAAGGTCTACGTGACGAAGGACACCATGATCAAACTTGCCAATGCAGAGCTGAACTTCGCGGACCTTCACGTCGGCGACCGTATTCAGGTCCTCGGCACGGCGAAAAGCGGGAACAATGGCGACCTCCAGGCGTCGGCAATTACCCGGGACCCGCAGTAGCTTAGCTTTTAGAACTGGTCTGCAGCTTCGTATAGCAGCCCTGGTGATACGACTTACCGCCTTTTACGGCATGACGTTCGGAAGGTGCTATCCGCACGGAACAGTGAGCACACCAGACCGGTCTTTCGGGATCGTTCGTTTTTGAAGTCTGTCTAAGATTTTTCATAACTCCGCTCAAACCCTTAGCCAGCATAGGTTCTGGCTAGGAGGGGCCTATCTTAGCGCAACCCGCTCGCAAAAGTACGGGAAAAAATAAGCCACGGATTGAACGGATTTAACGGATTCCAATCCGTTTAATCCGTTCAATCCGTGGCTTATTCTTACCCCTTCACAAACCGCACCGCATACACCGGAGGCAAGTTCGACGAGATCGTCTGCCACGAGTCGCCTCCATCCTCACTGATCCACACCGACCCGGTTGTCGAGCCAAAGACCAGCCGGTCACCCGATTCATCCACATCCAGGCCGTGGCGATAAACCAGGTCGTAAGCGTATTCCTGAGGCAAGCCACGCCGGAGCGTTTCAAACGTCCGGCCTCCATCTCGCGTGCGATTAACAACGACGCGTCCATCGGTCGGGCAGCGTTTCTCGTCCTTCGTCGATGGAACGAACCACGCCGTATTCGGATCCTTCGGATGAACCGCGACGGGGAAGCCGAACACCGACGGTTTCACATCTTTAATCTCGCTCCACGTGGCGGCGTCATCGGTCGACTTGAAGATGCCGTTATGATGTTGAATCCAGAACATCTCCGGATTCGACGCGCATTGCACCAGGCAGTGCACGTCCTGAACATTCGGGTCGCCCTGCTGCTCGGGCGGAAAGTATTCCGCGCGCATACCTCCACCGGTGGGCGTCCATGAATTCCCGCTGTCGCGGGTAATCCACACACCGCCGGTCGATACGCCGATGCTCACATGCCTTGGATCCCGCGGATCCACGCAAATCGAATGGATCCCGGGCCATTCGGCGCCATTGGGCCCCCACTCTTCGCGTTTCGGGTGATCCCACAACGGCCGGTTCAGTTCCCAGGATTCGCCGTTGTTCCCGGATTTGAACAGTCCGCCGGGCATGGTTCCGCACCACACCTCGCCCGGATGATCCGATCCGCCCGGAGCCAGCGCCCAGATCAATTTCAACGACCACTCGAGCGGTTTGTTGAAGAACGGAATCGGCTTCGGAACATATCCTTCAGGCATCGGTGGATACAGCGGCGCGGCGATCTCATTCCAGGTTTCGCCTGCGTCCGTCGAGCGATGCAGCTTGATGCCGAAGTGGCCGTGATTCAGCGCCGTCAGGAGATAGCCATTGCGCGGGTCGTGCATGATCAAAGTCACGTTGTCCCCTACGAATGCCGCCCGGCTGATGGACCATTTCGAGCCGCTGCGGTCCACGGTGAACAAACCTTTTCTCGTCGCCACATAACATCGATCGCTCATTGAACCTATCCTCCCGATAATGCCTGTATCACGTCGATCAGCGAATCCGGTTTTACCGCATCGCTCAACCGGTCGCGATCGCGAACCATCTCTCCGTCGATGAAAATCAGCATGTGCTGCCGGACTTTCCCCTGCTCATCGAGCACATAACCCCGCGCCCGCTCGTTCTCGCGAAAGTATTCGTCGAGGATAGCGCGCAAGTCAGATCCGCCAATCTCGCGTGTCGGACAAGAAACATGCCGCTGAATATTTTGAGTGAATCGGACGGTTGCCATTCTGGGTTTAATGCGCGTTCATTGCCTGCAGTCCCCGCCTAAGTCAGGCGGGGACTGGTCCACCGGTGTTACAGGTACCACTTTGCGGTTCCCCGTCCATTCCATTTTTTCACGTATGGTCATAGACAGCGCGCGATGCGTAGTTTAGCAGAATGTTGACCTCGCGATTTGACACTGATACATTGCCAGCCCAGCTGAACCCATCGAAAGCGAGGTTTTTCATGCACAGAGGCATCATTGCATTGTCGGCTGCCGTGGCCGTACTGCTTTGCGCGTTTCCTGCCCTTTCTCACCACAGCAATTCGGCCTATGAAGTCGAGAAGGTCGTTACGCTGACCGGCGTCGTCAAAGAGTGGAAATGGACCAATCCGCACACCTGGCTATATATGACGGTTGACGATGGAAAAGGCGGCAAGACGGAGTGGGCCGTTGAAGGCCGCGCCCCCGGAGTTCTCGGCCGCGCCGGCTGGGACCGCACCATCCTGAAGCCGGGCGAGAAGGTGACGGTTCACATGAGTCCCGCAAAAGACGGCACTCATGTCGGCATCATCGCCCGGGTCACTAAAGCGGATGGAACCATTCTCGGCAACACACCCGCCCAGTAGGGAGGCTGACCATGAAAAGAACACTCACCTTATTATTCTGCCTCGCGATTCCGGCGGTCCTCGGCGCCCAGAATCCTCCGGACTTCTCTGGCGTCTATTATCCGGCTCAGGAAGGCCGCGGCGGCGCCGGCGGCGGAGGCCAGCGCCAGGGCCCGCCTCCCGCACCGACGCGCTCCGCTCCCACCGGCGACCTGTCGAACGGCCGCGCCGCCACTGCGCCATCATTGACGCCCGAGTACATGGCGAAATGGGAAGTCATCCGGAAGTCGCGAATGAGCGGATCCTACGAATACGATCCCATCGCCAACTGCCTCCCGCCTGGAATGCCGCAGATGATGTCGATGGCCTACGGCATGGAGATCATGCAATCCAAAGACAAGATCACCTTCTTCAGCGAATGGCAGGATGCGATGCGCCGCGTCTACCTGGACGGACGCAAGGCATCGAAAAAGGTGCTGAACGACCCGACATACGCCGGATACTCGACCGGCCACTGGGAAGGAGACACGCTTGTCGTCGATACCGTCGCGCTGAATGACAAATCCTTCATCGACAGTTCCTCACCGCATAGCGAGGACATGACGGTCCGCGAGCGTATCCGGTTTGTCTCTCCCGGCTTGCTGGAAGACCGCATCACCGTCAACGATCCCAAAGCTCTGAGCAAGCCCTGGGAGACCGTGCACAGCTACCGCAAAGCGGCGTCGCCGAATGATGAGTTAAGGGAATTCGCCTGCGCTGAAGGACTCGGACACTCTCCGAAATAGAAACGGGGAAGATTAGCCACAAAAAGGCGTACCAGCTTTTTGGAAGAAAACGACAAACCTGTTTGTCCGAGTTGATTTTTCTTCAGGACATGAAAATCCGGTAAGTCCCCGCCTAAGTTAGGCGGGGATTGGACTCTCACACGTCTTCCGCTGTTTGCTTGCGGCGTAGCTGCGCTAAGCCTTTTTGTGGCTAATCTCCCCGGTCTCAGTGCGTGAGCGAATACATAACGTAATCCACACCCATCCGGATCGACCGCGAACTATCCTGCAGCGGTTTGTCGCCCTGATCGAGGTACTTCCAGAAATCTCCGATATCGTTGTTGTAATTCGCGATCACCTGCAACCGGCCCTTTTCGTCGGACATGCCCCAGAACTGGGGCGACAAAGTCTCCATAGGGCGCCTTCATGGCGAGCGTGTCGATATCGTAGAAGCTGTGAAAGATCGGATGGTTGATGTCGAGCCGCACGAGTTCACGTTCCGGGACGGCACGCTTCAGGTAATACCGCAGGACTTCCAGTTCTTCCGGGCCGTGCAGATACTCCTTCGTTCGAAAATCGTCGGCCATGATGAAGCCGCCGCGCCGGATGTACTCGCCGAGATTCGAGATCTCCTTTCGGTCAAAA
Organism: uncultured Acidobacteriota bacterium; assembly: GCA_963738025.1. GTDB lineage: Bacteria > Acidobacteriota > Terriglobia > 20CM-2-55-15 > 20CM-2-55-15 > 20CM-2-55-15. Next base: position 644,049 of record CAVTWA010000051.1, read on the forward strand.
CCATGAATCCAGGCTCGGAAAGGTACAGAAAGGGATATTTGAATATCTCATCGCTGTCGAGCCGGACGATCTTGTAGGCCTTGGGCGAAACTCGAATGCCGGTCATTTCGTGCAGCAATCCGACCAGTAATTCGTCGGAGAAAGGGTAATCGTGATGCCACGGAGGGTTATCCGGAAAGTACTGCGGCCAGATATCCCAGGAATCGCACCGATTACTGCATTGCAGACGCGCGAAAACGAACTCCGGTTCCTCCTCTTTCCAGTCCGAAATGGCAGGGCCAGCCGTAATTGCCAGGAACGCAAGCAGAACTACAAAACGTTTCACAATCAATGCGTCATGGCATAAACGGCATAGTTGACGCCGAGTTCGACTGCCGTTCCCGCCTCGTGCAGCGAGCACGAACCGACATCCAATGCCTGCCAGTATTCGCTGATATCGTTATTAAAATCGATCATGACCTGCAAGGTACCCTTAGCATCTGAAATGCCAAGGAACTGCAGCGGGCCGGAGTTGCCCATCGTATAGGGAGGCAGCATGTTCTTCGAATCGACATCGTAGAACAGGTGGAAGATCGGATGTGTTGGCGAAATCGGCTCGATTTCCCGGTCTGGAAAGACCTTCTTCATCTGAAGAGCCATGTTTTCATACTGCGAATTATCGAACTCATTACCGCGAAAATCGTCCATTAACAAAAAACCGCCGCGATCAAAGTATTCCCGGAGGTTCTTCACGTCCGCGGGACGCAGATCCAGAAATCCAGGTTCCGACATATAGACGAACGGATAATTAAAAAGTTCTTTACTATCGACGTCAACGATTTGAAACGAGTTGGAATCCGTGTCGGTCGTGGTCAAACGGCCCAGGGATGTCGGAAACATCGTGTCGCCGTCCGGATAATCATGATGCCAGGGCACTTCACCTCTCCAGAACGGTTGCAGGTGGTAGCGGACGCGGGCATAAACGAAGCCGCTGTGCGCGATTTTGCGCGGCGTCGGAAGGTCTTCTTCGCCAGTCCCGCGATAACCGGGCACCAGACACTGTCCGGCAGCTCCTGCAAACGCTCCGCCGCCACCGCCGCGGCGTCCGCCGAACTGCGCATAGGCGAGGGCGGAGATGCCAAGCAGAAGAACCACCACTGCGACAACTTTTTTGTTCATCGTGTTTGCCGTGCCCCTCGGCCTGCACCACCGGTGCCGGCTTTGGCGCCTTTCTCTGTCAAAAACTGGACCACACTGTCATATCGAAGTGCGCGCGCCGCGTCAAGAGGCGTGCGTCCGTCGCTGTTCGCTGCATTGACATCGCCACCCAGTTCGACTGCGAGTTTTACCGACTCGAGCGTCAGTGCTTCGCGCTCGCTGCGATCGATATCGACCCAGGCCACGCCGCCGCCGACACCCAGCGCCGCCAGCAACGGCGTCGTCACATCGTTGCGGTGCTGGAACGGCTCGCCGCCTCGGCCTTCCACCACTTTGTCGGCATGGTGGACGAACAACGGATTGGCGCCGTGCTTCGCCAGCAGACGCATGAAGTCGGGTTCGGTGAATCGAGCGGCCAGCCAGAACGGAGTCGCCCCGACCAGTTCCGGGTCGAAATTGTGGTCCTTCGATGTGCGTCGCGTGGGCGTCCAGGTTCGCAGCGGCGCATTCGGATCGGCGCCGTGGTCGAGCAGCACGCTGACCAGTTTGTCATTGCGGTGCATGATGGCTTCGTGCAGGGCCGAGAAACCGGCCTTTGCCGCATTCGGATCGGCGCCTTTGTCGAGCAGAAATGCCACGACATCGGTGAAACCGGAATGCGCCGCCAGTGTGGCCGCGCTGATGCCCCAGGCATCCGCCTCATTGACGTCCGCGCCGGCTGCCACCAGAAGCTTGGCCGATTCCAGATCGCCGACGCGCGCCGCAAACAACAGCGGCGTGTCTTCGCCATGCGGAATGGCCTTGTTGTATTCGAGATAACCGTGCGGCGGAACCGCCATCACGTAGTTCCAGGCATCCGATCGGGCATGGACATCCGCATGATGCGCCAGCAACACTTTCGTCACTTCCGGATGTCTCTGCGCCACCGCCCACATCAGAGCCGTTTGAGAACGCGTGGCGCGCACATTGACGTCCGCGCCCTTGGCGATGAGCTGTTCGACGACGGCCGGATTGCCGGTGCGCGACGCCATCATCAGCACGGTCTCTCCCGACAGCAGCTTCGCATTGCGATTGGCGCCGGCCGCCAGAAGCTTGCGGACCATCGCCTCGCTGCCGTTTTCGCTCGCCGTCCATAACGGCGTGACGCCGAGATCATTTGCGGTATTGGCTTTGGCGCCCGCCCGGATCAGGAGATCGGCCATCTCGACGTCGTCGTGATACGTGGCCCAATGAAGCGCCGTCGTGCCGTCCGGCTCGGCGGCATTGACGTTGATCCCGGGTTGTTTCAGCAGCGTCCGCACCGCCTCGCGATCGTTCTTCTTCGCCGCATCCACCAGCGGCGGCCGCATATCCGCCGCCGCGAAACGCTGGCTGCCAGCAGCGAACAAAACCGCACGTTGTACCGAGAATGCACGGCAAGCCTGCTATGACGATACCGAGCGCACAGTCCGCCGCTAACCTATGCGGAGTTAACCCATTCCCAAGCTCCGACGCCATCGAACGTTCATATCGAGACGCCGTCCAGCTGGATCTTGCCGGTGCTGCCGCCGACCTGTTCGACCGGCACGTCCATCTTGTCCATCAGCGTCACCAGCAGGTTCGCCATCGACGGCTTGTCTTTGTAGATTGATATGACGGCCGCCCTTCAGGCGTCCCGGCGCCGCCGCCCACCAGGAGCAGCGGCAGGTTGTCCGCCCAGTGCCGCGTGCTGTTCGAGATGCCCGAGCCGTAGAGAATCATCATGTGATCCAGCAGCGAGCCGTCGCCGTCCGGCGTCGCGCGCAGCCTGGCCAGGTACTTCGAAAACAACTGGGCGTGATAGCGGTTGATCTTCGACATCTGCGCGACAAGCTCCGGGACATTGTCGTGATGCGACAGCGGATGGTGCGCCTCCGGCACGCCGATCTGCGGATACGGCCGCGCGCTCTGTTCCTTGCCGATCATGAAGGAGATGACGCGGGTCAGATCCGACTGGAACGCCAGCAGCTGCAGATCCAGCATCAGCGCCAGGTGATCTTCGAAAACCGGCGGCGCGCCCGGCGGCTGATCGATCGGCGGGAACGCGATATCGCGTTGTTCTTCGGCGCGCTGGATCCGCCGCTCGACGTCGCGAATCGCGTCGGTGTATTCGCTCGACCTTGGTCTGGTCCTGCGGCCCCAGCTCGCGCTTGAGATTCGCAAGCTTGTCGGTCACCGAATCCAGGATGCTCTTGTGCTGCCGCAGCCGCGCTTCGCGCGCCGGCCGGTCGGTCCTGCCGCTGTCGCCGAACAGCCGCTCGAACACCGCGCGCGGGTTCCATTCCATCGGCAGCGGCTGCGTCGGGCTGCGCCACGAAAGCGTATGCGTGTAGGCGCAGCTCAGATTGCCGGTGCAGGCGCCGGCATTGGCCGGCGTGTCCATCGACAGCTCGAGCGATCGCGAGCTGCGTCTCGCTGGCGAAATGCCGCGCGAGCAGCTGGTCGATCGACACGTCGGCGAAGATCTCGATCTCGTTGTCTGGCCGCCGCGCGGCGTGCCGGTCAGGAACGATCCCGGACGCGCCGGCATGAATGTAGTTCCAGCTCGCTTTGATGCCCGACAGGACCAGCATCTGATCCTTGAACGGCGCCAGCGGCTCGAGAATCGGCGAGAGCTCGAACGCCGTCCCTTCGCCTTTCGGCGACCAGTACTCCATCGCCATTCCGTTCGGCACATAGAAGGTCTGGAACCGATGCACCGGTTTTACCGCAGCCGCTGGCGCGCAGGCGGCAGCATCGCATCGAGGAATGGCAGCGCGAGCGTCGCGCCCATGCCCCGCAGCACCGTCCGCCGCGGCAACGATTTCGCATAACGTGTTTCAGGGATAAGCCACGAATTGAACGATCTACCGTTGAATCCGTTGATTCGTTCAATTCGTGCTTATCCGGCTCCTGTTCTGCTTTGCGCCCGCATCAGAAACGCCGGGACTCTTCGACAATCCCCACAATGAGCGACGACCAGCGGTAATTCTGCGCCGCCCGCATCACGCACGATCTTCCTCATCGCCGGCCGGTCGTAATACTCGACCCGCCGGCCCAGCGCATACGCCATCAGCTTTTCGGTCACGCGTGCGCGGAAACTGCTCCGGATCTTCCAGCAGCAGCGCCCGCAGGCCCGACAGGCCTTCGAATCTTTTTCCCGCTCGGCGTGGTCGCCGCTGGCGTCGACCGGCTTGCCCGCCTCGTCGATCGTGCGCCAGCCGCCGATCACGTCGAAGTTCTCCAGCGCAAACCCCAGCGGATCGATCGACCGAATGACAGCTGTTGCACGACGGACTCTGCCGGTGCTGCGCCAGCCGCTCGCGAATGGACTTCGGCGCCGCGCCGGGCTTGTTCTCGGTGAGGTTCGTATCCACGCCCGGCGGAGGCGGCGGCACCGGCAGGCCGAAAATATTGTTCAGCAGCCATTTGCCGCGCAGAACCGGCGACGTGCGGTCCGGATACGAGGTCGTCGCCAGCAGCGCGCCCTGCGCCAGCAGGCCGCCGCGCTGATCGGGATTCGGCAGCGTCACGCGCCGGAAGCGGCTGCCATAGACTCCCGGGAATGCCGTAATGCCGCGCCAGCCGCTCGTTCACGAACGTGTAGTTCGCGTTCAGCAGCTCCAGCGACGCTGCGATCCTCGCGCAGCGTGCTGCCGACGAAGAGCTCCGTCTCGCGTCTGGAAGGCCTGCAGCAGGCTCTCGTCGTAGTTCGGATACTTCTCCGGATCGACCACCGACTTCCTCGACGCGCCGCAGATTCAGCCACTGCGCGGCAAAGTTGCCGACGAGCGCATCCGATCGCCCGCGGATCGGCCAGCATGCGCCGCGCTTCTTTTTCGAGGACCTGCGGGTTCGTGAGCTGGCCGCGTCTCGGCCAGGTCGAGCAGCCGCTCGTCCGGAATACTGCTCCACAGGAAGAACGACAGACGCGAGGCGACTTCGAGGTCGCTCAATCGATAGATGCGTCTGCGCTCTGCGCTTCGAATCGCGATAGACGCGCAGCAGGAAGTCGGGATCGACCAGCATGCGCTCGAGCGCGAACTGGATGCCGGCATCGAAACTCCCGCCGTCCTTGCGGCCGCTTTCGAAGAAGTCGAGCAGCGTGTTGCACGTCGGGCTGTCGTCACCGGCCGCCGATAGGCCAGCCGGGCCATGCTCGAAAGGATCTTCGCGGCGCATGCGTTTTCGTCCGCCGCACAGCGCTTTTCGGCTGGCAGACAAAGATGGCGCGGCGGCTCGGCGTGTCTTTGGCGATGCCTGCAGGATTGTACGGGCCGCCGATCTGGACGGCGCCGACGTTGGCGTAATCCATGTAGACCTGGTCGTTCGTGATCACGCGGCCGCGCTGCAGCGGTTGCGGCAGACCTTCCGGCTCCCACATCTCGCGCACGAACGAAACGCCGACGATGTGCGGTCCGGCCTCGACCGGGACGCGCACTTCCAGACCGGCGTCGCCGCCGATCTGCATGTACTTCTCCCACGAGTCATCGCCGGCAAATCCCGGTTCGCCGTCGCCTGCATAGCTGGCCGCCGCCGGCCGGCCCTTCGCTTCGCCGCCGACCGTGAAACGCTTCAGCAGCTTGCCATCGAGCCGGACGTCGAGCCGCTGCGGCCATCCCATGCCTTTCAGGTAATCCTGATACTGCCGCTGCAAGACGGACCTTGAGGAGGTACTCGCCGTTGACCGGGAAGTTGTGATGGATGGCGAGGCCGCCCCGCGAGCCGAGCGGCAGGTCTTCGCTCTGCCGGTCCTCCTGCAGGACGTGCAGCGGGATCTCGAACGGTCCACTTTCGGCTTGAGTCGGCGGCAGGCCCGTGGCGAGCCGCGTGACCTGGCGCGCGACGGACAGGTAGCGCTCCAGGTGCGCGGTCGAAATGGACAGGGAATCGGCGAAGTTGTCGAAGCTGCCGTCGGCCGTTTCGTCGCCGGGCAGTAGCGACTGGACATCGAGGTCGAGCTGTCGAGGAGATCGCGGATCGCGTTGTTGTACTCCGTGCGATTGAGGCGATGGACGGCGCCGATGCGGCCCGGATTCGGATTCGCCGCCCAGGCGCGATCGATTTCGTTTTCCAGCCACAGCGCCATCGTCCGATAGGTCGCCGTATCCGGTCGCGGCCGTCCCGGCGGCGGCATCGAACCGGCGCGCAGTTTCCCGATCACTTTTTCCCAGACTTCGGGATTCGCGCTGGGTTTGCCGACGTCCTCTTTATCGAGGGCGAGGCCCGCCGTTTTCAATTTGTCGTTGTGGCAGGTGACGCAATAGGTGTCGAGCACCGCCCGTGGGGCCGCCTGAGATCCGGCGGTCTGCGGCGCCGCCTTCTGGGGCGTCGAGCAGAGCAGGGCAATACACGCCCCAATTAGCAATCCGAAAATAACTTGGGCGCGCATATTGCGACCAATTTTCTCTTATAGTTGCGTGCGAGTAAAGAAAACAAAACCTGTGGTGTTTTAGCGCGGTAGCGGCGACAGATTCTTTCGCCGCTACCGCGGCTCATTGCGATCACAACAGACTGACCACTGTCCAAACTTAAGGACCAATGTAGTGGTGAGCACAGTCCCCGCCTAAGTTAGGCGGGGACTGGTCCAAGTCGTTACACCCAAACCAGGTTTACATCGCATCCACCTGCAATCGCTCTATTTCGTCTTCTTGATCCAGGCCAATATCGGCCCGGAGACCGTCTTATCCGGCGTATCGATCGAAAAAACCTCCGACATATGGCTCTCGCCCTTCAGATAGAGCATCGTCGGGCAATGCGCCTCGCCCAGTTTGCACAGCTCATCGTGAAGCGCGATATCCGACGCCGCCATCGCGCCCATCACATTGGGATCCAGCTCCGCCCTCGCCAGAACGATCTTCGCCGACGTCATCTTGAACCCGGGCAGGTTCGCCCGCGCCGCCTGCGTCGCCGCATCGAGCGGCTGTCCACCGCGCCCGCCGCCACCACCACCGCCGCGGCCTTCGCCGCGCGCCGGCGCCGGAGTCACTCCACTCGGCCCGCTGACCGCGCCGTCCGACCCACCCGCGCCGCTGGCAACCCCGCACGTGCTTCCGGCTCCCGCCAGAATGTTCGCCGCGCCGCCGGCAGCACCGCCGCGGGCATCACCCCGCGCGCCGCCCCGGCCCCCGCCGCCGCCCTGGTTCCCCAGATCCGGCACCGGATTCCCGGACATGAACACCGCGCCTTTGACACCCACGCCTTTCGGTCCATACAACTCCGGATGACCGATGTATTGACCCAGCGGCCCATTGCCCGCCGAGTGCGCCCAGATGAACATGCGATTCGGATCGCCTTTGTACTTGGCGACGTTCTCCTGCAGCCATTGGATCATCTTCGAGACATCGCGTCCGCCATCATCCCAGGCCTGTCCGGGATGGCGCTGCATCGTGACGCCGATCATATTGTTCTTGGCCGCCCATCGTCCGATGTTGTCGTAGAACGCGTTGGCTTCCCGATCCTGCTGCTCGAGCTTGTTGCCCGCTCCGCCGGGAACATAAATAAGGACCGTCCGGTTTCCGCCACCCTTCTCGGGCGAGAAAATGTCGATCAAATCCTTCGCGTTGGCCCCGAATTTCACGTCGCGCGCCAGCGCCACGCCCGGATAAAGCGGTTCCTTAAGATCCACCGGCCCCGCGGCGCCTGCCGGCCAGTAAGTGTTGTAGTCGTTTTTCGGCATCATCGGCCGATACAGTTTCGCCGTGCACGGCGGATCCACAATCTGCCCGATCTTCTTCAACGACGCTTCGATGTCGGGAGGCACCTGCGCCTGTGCCACCGCCGTCGTCATCGACAAGATCAAGAGCAGGGTAAGAATTTTCAATTTTGAATTCATTCACGCCTCCAATATGTGTCTACAAGCCGAGAAAGCGAAGGATGGGTGTCTCCCAGTCCCCGCCTGAGTCAGGCGGGGACTGGACCCGACCCAAGCCTGATTCTTGCACTTAAAAACCACAGGTCCCAAGCCCAAGCCCGACTCTCGAAACTGAAAATCACAGCCTGATTTATCTCCTGCGCCCGGGAGTTTACAACAGGATCCCGACAACCGCGCCCGTCATACATGTCGCCAATGTTCCGGCCACGAGAGCATTCATCCCCAGGCTCACCACCTCGTCGCGCCGCTCGGGTGCCAGGCTTCCCAGCCCCCCGATCAGAATCCCGAGGCTGCCGAGATTCGCAAAGCTGGTCAGCGCATACGTCATGATCAACCGGCTGCGCGAATCGAGCGCCGTGACCGGCAGCTTTCCCATATCCAGAAACGCCAGCAGTTCGTTCAAGATCGTCTTCGTTCCCATCAGCGCACCCGCCGTTTGCGCCTGATGCCACGGTATGCCGAACAGCCACACGACCGGAGCCATGATGAATCCCAGAACCCGCTGCAGCGTGATCGGCTGGCCCATAAAATTGGGTAGAACGGCCAGGAGTACGTTGGCAAGCTGGACCAGAGCCACGATTACGATCAGCATCGCGGCGATGTTGAGCAGCAGATGAAGTCCGTCGGACGTGCCTTTCACCACCGCATCCATCGAGCTCGTGGCGCCGCGCTGCGGCATCAGGCGTCCGGCCGTTTCCTCTTTCGTCTCCGGAACCATGATGCGCGCGATCGTGATGGCTGCCGCGACATGTATAAAGGATGCGACGAGGATGTGACCCAGCGGATCGGGGATCACGCCATTCAGGATGGTCGCGTACAGAATCATGACGGTTCCCGCCACGCAGGCCATGCCGACCGTCATCATCGAGAACAGTTCGCTGCGCGTCAGGTTTTTGAGATACGGTTTGATGACGAGCGGCGCTTCAACCATGCCGAGGAAAATGGTGGTCGATGCGCCCAGCCCGAGCGCCCCTCCGATATTCAGCGTCTTGCGCAGAGCAAAAGAGAACGCCTGGACGACATACGGCAGGATCTTCCAGTAAAACAGCAGCGACGACAATGCTCCGATCACCAGCACCAGCGGCAGCGATTGAAACGCCAGAACGAAGTTCGCGCCCGGATCCTGCATCATGAATGGCGGCGGCCCGCCGCCGAGGTAGCCGAAGACGAACGACGTCCCGGCCCGCGTGGCCGAATCCAGCGCCAGCACCACGTTGTTCAGCAGCAGAAAGAATCGTTTGAAAACCGGTACGTACAACAGCAGCCCGGCGATCGCGAACTGGACCGCCACGCCGGTAACGACCGTGGAGATCTTGACCATCTTCCGCTTTTCGCTGATCAGCCACGCAATGGTGAGAAACACAAGGATCCCGATGACCGCTTGAACACGCATTCGATGTTTTTACCTTTTCCAAAACGCAGACCGTTTAGCGCTGCTATGGGCGGGCTTTTTCAGTCCCCGCCTGAGTCAGCGCGGGGAGTGTACAAGCCAGTCCCACACCTCACCGCCCGAACTTCCCCGCGTCCGCCTTTACTTCTTCGGATCCAGCTTCAACGCAACCGAGTTGATGCAATACCGCAAACCCGTCGGCTTCGGACCGTCCGGAAACACGTGCCCAAGATGCGCGCCGCACTGGCTGCACATGACTTCCGTCCGCTGCATTCCATGAGTGCTGTCTTCTTCCGTCTCCACCTGTTCCGGATCGATCGGCTTGTAGAAGCTGGGCCAGCCGCTGCCCGACTCGTACTTCGTTTCCGAGTCAAAGAGTTTATTTCCGCATGCCACACACAGATAAACGCCAGGCGTTTTCGTCTTGTAGTACTCACCGGTGAACGCCGGTTCGGTACCCTTCATCCGGCACACCTGGTATTGCGTCGGTGTCAGCTCTTTCTTCCAGTCCTCGTCGGATTTTTTGATTTTCTCGTTCATGGCGCCATTGTAGACGAATTCCCGCTCGGGAGTAATTTGCAAACCTTTACAGACACTGCCCCAGGTCAGTACTAAAATTTCTCTATGAAAACATCTCGAAGGTTCGTCCTGTCGCTCGCGATCGTCGCGCCAATGACGCTGGGATTCCTGCAGCGGACTTCCGCGCCAGCGGGCGCCGCACCCTCCGTCACCGCCAAAACCGTTACGGCCGCCAACGACTTTCTGGCGACGCTCAGTAATGCGGAGCGGTCAAAGGTCAGCTTCGCTTTCAACAGCGGCCAGCGTAGGGGTTGGTCGAATCTGCCGTCCGGCATCTTTCAGCGCAACGGCCTGCGCTTCGGCGACCTGACCCCGCGGCAGCGCAGCGCTGCGCTCGCCCTGGTTGCCTCGGCTTTAAGCCGCGACGGCTATCAGAAAGTCACCGAGATCATGAATGGCGACGAAGTACTCAAGACCTCCGGAGGCGGACAAACCGGAGGACGTCAGGGCGGCGGAGGAGGCCGCGGTGGCGGCGGCGGTGGCGTCCGTTTCGGACTCGATGAATACTACATTGCGCTGCTCGGCGCTCCCTCGACAACCTCTCCATGGATGATTCAGTTCGGCGGCCATCATCTGGCCATCAACGTCACCATCGTCGGAACCAGCAGCGTCATGACGCCGAGTCTTCCCGCGGCTCAACCGGCGAAGTACACGATGAACGGCCAGACCATCCGCCCGCTCGGCAAAGAAAATGACAAGGCTTTCGCCCTGATCAATGCCTTGAATCCGGCGCAACAGAAGCAGGCGATCTTGAATTATGTGGTGCGGGACCTCGTCCTCGGCCCTGGCGAAGATGGCAAGGTCATCCAGCCGGAAGGCATTCCTGCTTCGGCATTGAATGAGAACCAGCAGGCGATGCTTCTCGATCTGGCGCATGAGTGGGTCGGGATCCTGAACGACGAAGCGGCCAATGCGAAGATGGCCGAGATCAAAGCCAATCTGCCGCGCACCTACCTGGCCTGGAGCGGCGCGACGACGAACGGCGGCCTGGCGTATTACAGAATCCAGGGGCCGACCGTCATTATTGAGTACGCGCCGCAGCAAGGCGATCTGGACCACATCCACACCATCTATCGCGATCCGACCAACGATTACGGCGCAAAGCTGGTCAAGCCATGAAGGCGCGCCCCCTGTTCTTTGTATTCGCCTTTGCGGCAGTTGTGCTCGGCCTTCCCGCGCCGGCCGGAGCGCACCGCCTGGATGAATATCTTCAGGCCGCGCGTTTCTCCATTGAACGGAATCACGTCGATATGGAAATCGACCTGACGCCCGGCTCGAGCGTCGCCGCCCGGGTCTTCTCCCTGATCGATACGAATCGCGATGGACGTATTTCAGAAGAGGAAGGCCGGGCTTACGCCGACCAGCTCCGCCGTGGCATCGAGCTGTCGGTTGACGGTGTTCCGCTCGCGCTGCACTTCGCTCCCGGGCTCTTTCCCGAATTCCAGGATATGAATGCCGGCACCGGCATGATCCGCTTCCACGCCGCCGCCGAATTTCCCGCCCTGGCGCCCGGCCGTCACGAGCTCTTGTATCGCAACACGCATCAGCCGGACATCAGTGTCTATCTCTCCAACGCGCTCGTCCCCGTGGACAGGCAAATCGAGATCAACGCCCAGCGCCGCGATACCAGTCAGGCGGAACTGGCTATCGACTATCGAGTGGTTGCAAAGCCGGCCTGGCCTGTTTTCTGGTTCCTTCCCGGCGCTGTTTTATTTCTCAGTGTAGGTTTTGGAGTAACCCAACTCGCCTCCTGGAACAGGCATAAGTGTCCAGAATAAATCGGACAAAACGGCCGAGTGCTTGTGTGGCAAAGAATTTGAACGTGGCGCGTGCGGATTGAGTCGCCGCCTAAGTTAGGCGGGGACTGGGTGGCCTGTAACAGATGAATCGGGACCATGCAGTTTTCTGTAGGGCGGTCATAGACCGTCTCAACCTACTTTGCGGCTTCCGCCTGGAACAGAGGGGAGCCCGAAGGCGGGTGGTCAGTGGATCGGTTGTCCAATGTCCGTTGACTGTTGTACGACGATAAATGGACTTGTTGCGCTAAGAGATGGCCGGATTACCCGTTTATGATCGCAACAAGTCCATTTGTCGTCGTACAACAGTCAACGGAGATCGGACAAACCGATCCCGCGGCTCAACTTCCCACCCGCAAATCAAAACTTGCGATATACTGCACGACTGCCGTGACCAAATCTGGAGGTTAAAGACTAATGAAACGTACTGTGCTCATCGTTCTTGGCATGCTGGCTTTTTCAGCTATCGCATTCACTCAAGCCTCGCAGGAGGAGCTCGACAAGGCTTTGCTCCCTGCGCCCGGCAACTTGAAAGCCGCTGCGACGGTGATCAAATGGAAGTCGGACTACACCTACGATACGCTGCGCAAAGGCACCAACCGTCTGGTCTGCTATGACCGGTCCGGCCAGCCCGGCCAGCAGCCGTTCGCTGCCGAGTGCACCAGCCTTGGGAATCTCGATCGAGTTGCTCAGAGCCTGAAGATCGAAGCGATGGGTGATAAAGACAAAATTCGGGCTGCATTCGAGGCCGCCGAAAAGGCCGGTCAATGGGCCAAGCCGGAGTTCGGATCGGTTTGGTATCACGTCAGCGGTCCGTCAAAGGATCAGACCCGCACGCACGTCACGATCGCCGTTCCAGGCGCAACGGAAAAGACCATGGGGCTTCCGGAGAGCGGCGCCAAAGGCGGAGTGTGGATCATGAATGCGGGATCGTCGGCTGCGCATTTGATGACGCCTGGCGAGTAGGAAGAAATTCTTGTAGGCGCGGTCTATGACCGCGCGCTTTACTTTGAAATCAAGTGCGAGGTCACAGACCGCGCCTACAAATCTCTTATGAAATCTCTAGTCCTGAGCCTCATCCTCATCTCGACCGTCGCCGCCGCGCAAAGCAAACAGAAGTTTACCGGCACGATCACCGACGACATGTGCCCGACCGGCGATCACTCCCGGATGCGGATGGGCTCCAACGACGCCGAGTGCACCCTTGCCTGCGCCAGCTACCACAACGCTCTCTTCGTTCTCTACGACGGCAAAACGGCCTACACGCTCAGCGACCAGAAAACCCCGGAAAAGTTCGCCGGTAAAAAGGTCACCGTGACCGGCACGCTCGATGCCAAAACCCGGACCATCCATGCCGACTCCATCACTCCCGCAAATTAAGCGCTCAATAAGAAAAAGCTAAAGTTCCGCCCAAAGCTGCCGATGAGGATTTACAGGAGTACGGTTGCCCATGGAGCGGGTCCTCGTCAGCAGACAACCCATTTACCGCCCCGATATGCGGGAGTTTGGCTATGAGCTGCTGTTCCGCGACAGCGAACGCGACGAGGCCATCTTTACCGATGGTGAGCAGGCAACGGCCGACATCCTCGTCAACACGTTCATGGACATCGGTCTCAATGAACTTGTCGGCAAGAATCTCGCCTTCATCAATTTCGAACGCAACATGATCCTCGGCAGTTATTGCGAGTCTTTACCCCGCGACCGCGTCGTTCTCGAAATTCTCGAAACAATCATCCCGGATTCTATGTTGATCGAAAAGTTATGGAAGCTGCGTTCCAAGGGCTATCGCATCGCTCTGGACGATTTCGTCTGCTCGGAATCCGCGGCACTGCTCGAAGTGGCGAACTTCGTCAAATTCGATCTGCTGGGGAACGACTGGGCCACGCTGGAACGCGCGATTACCATGGTCCGGCAATATCCGGTGCAGCTGATCGCCGAAAAGGTCGAAACGGCGGAACAATTTGAAAAATGCCGGGAACTCGGCTTCGATTACTTCCAGGGTCATTTCTTCTGCCGTCCGCAACTGATGCAAGGACGGAAAATCCCGGTGAGCCGTCTGGCTGCCATGCGCCTCATAGTGAAGTTGAATGCGGCGGAAGTGAATGTGGACGAGTTGCAGAAGACGATCAGCGAGGACGTGACCCTCACATACAAACTGCTGCGTTATATCAATTCGGCGATGCACTCGCTGGCGCGGAACGTCACCTCCATCCGTCACGCCATCATGCTCGTCGGGCAGGAAAAGATCCGGACCTGGGCGAGCCTGATCCTGCTGTCGAGCGTGGAAGGTAAAGCCCGCGATCTGGTGCTGACCGGCGCGGTCCGTGGCCGCATGTGTGAAGACCTTGCCATGACACTGGGACTGCCGAATCCGGACCGCATGTTTCTGGTCGGATTGCTGTCTGTCCTGGACGGCCTGCTCGATCAGCCCATGGAAGAGATCCTCGCCTCCGTGCCCCTGGAACCGGGTATCACGGATGCGCTGCGCTGCCAGAAGGGAGCCCTCGGAGCCGTACTGCGAAGTGTTCTGGAATTTGAAAAGCGCAACTGGAACTGCGCCGAATCCGCTGCGAATCTGCCGCGGGAAACCATGAGCAACTCCTATCAGAAGTCTCTTGCCTGGTCCCTCACCACCCTGAAGAGCGTTTCGAATCTGTCCTAGCGCGACTTATCCAAATCCCTTGTGTCTTTTACCCCTGTATGTTCCTATAACCTTAGATAGGAGACCCGATGAAACGAAGCATCCAACTCATTACGTTGATGGCTGCGATCGGCATGTGGTCCACTGCCGCCTGGGCTCAGCTGAAGGTCGGTGACATGGCTCCCGACTTCACGCTGAAGGCAAGCGACGGCCAGACCTACACGCTGTCGAAGCTGCGGGGGAAGACCGTCGTGCTGGCGTGGTTCCCCAAAGCCTTTACCGGTGGCTGAACGGCCGAATGCAAAGCGCTCCGTGAGAGCGGTGGACTGATCAAAGCATTCGATGTGGCGTATTTCATGATCAGCGTGGATACGCTTGAACAGAACACAGCGTTTGCCAAACAGGAAAACGCGGACTTTCCTCTTCTTTCCGACCCGACCCAGGAAACAGCCAACAAATACGGAGTCCTCCGCGATTACGGTGGAGACCTCGGCAAACTGGCGAACCGCTGGACTTTTTATATAGGTCCGGACGGGAAAATCCTCGCCATCGACAAAATGGTCAACCCCGCAACGTCGGGCGAAACCATCGTGGCCAAACTGAAAGAACTGAAGGTTCCTTCTGCCAAGAAATGACGAATGACTATTGACCATTGAGAATTGACCATTTCTCCCGAACGTCATTTTGTATGAACTGTCCAACATAGTGACGCATGCAGCGTGAGTGTAGTTTGTCATCCCCGCCTAAGTTAGGCGGGGATGCCCTCGCGAAGCGAGGGCCGGGGCGGTCTGTTCAAAATCCCGCGAAGCGGCTCCTTATAAATTTCCGCGAAAGCGGACCGAATGAATAAGGAACGCCTCGCGATCATCAATAAGGTACGCGCTGCGCGCGGACTTTGAACAAACCGCCCCGCCTAACTTAGGGCAATAACATACTTGCCGCAGTAACTGCGTGGATCGGTTGTCCGATATCCGTTGACTGTTGTACAACGATAAATGCACTTGTTGCGCTAATAGATGGCCGGATTACCTTATTTATCGTCGTACAACAGTCAACGGATATCGGACAGCGAACCCGCTCACTGCGCCAAATACATTGACCCCCTAACTTAGGCGGGGACTGGTCCATCAGTGTTACATCGAAACCAGGTCTACATCGCAACCACAACATTCAAACCTTTACCAGTCGCCACTCTGTAGCTCCCCGGCCAACCTGTCTTGGACAGCTCTGGTCACAACCCGCGCCTACAATTCGGATGACTCGTGTGTAAAGTAGAGTAGGAAGCTATTTCACAGGACGAGGTTGCCAAAAATGTCGTTCGATATCGGCAGAATCGAGAAGGCGAGCCGCCGGATTGATAAATTCCTCAAGAAGAACCCCAAAAACCCGACGGCCCGGGACATTCATCGTTTGCGGGCCGGCTGTCGCAGCGTCGAAACCGCCTTTACCACGTTAGGTCTCGACTCGAAGCGCCGCGTTGCGAGCCTGCTGCGCGATCTGAAAACCGTTCGCAAAGGCGCCGGCAAAGTCCGCGACATGGACGTCCTGACGGCGAATGCACTATCCCTCCAGGATCCGGGAGATGGAGAAGAGGAATGCCTTGTCCAGCTGCTGGAGCATCTCGGCGCACAACGAAGCGGATACGCCGCAGACCTCCGGCGCGCGATCAAGAAGGCCGGTTCGGAGCTTCGCTACCACCTGAAGCGGAATATCCGCCGCGCCGAAAAACGCATCGAAAAGACGAAAGGG
Organism: uncultured Acidobacteriota bacterium; assembly: GCA_963738025.1. Classification (GTDB taxonomy): domain Bacteria; phylum Acidobacteriota; class Terriglobia; order 20CM-2-55-15; family 20CM-2-55-15; genus 20CM-2-55-15. The sequence continues at coordinate 660,212 of CAVTWA010000051.1, forward strand.
AAGTCGTCCGCCTCCTCCGCCGTGCCGGCGACGGTCGCGACGACGATGCGCCTGTCCGCCGAACTGCAGGATCCCGCGCGGCTCAACAAGGACACGCTGCACCCCTACCGGCTGAAGGTGAAGGAGCTGCGCGACGTTCTGGAATTGGCCGATGAGGCCGGCGATCCGAAGTTTCTGACGATGCTCGGCGAGGTCAAGGATGTCATCGGCGAGTGGCATGATTGGCAGGAGCTCATTGCCACAGCCAGAGAGGCCCTGGACCATGGCCCGTCCTGCAAGCTCATCAAGCACATGACCGGCGTCAGTGACTTCAAATTTAAGCGCGCCCTGGTTTTGACCGATCAATTACGCGAGAAATATCTCTCGACAGCCGCACGCTCGAAACGCCGGAATCGCCAGAGCAAGACCGGCTCGACGCCGGATGCCATCGTCAGCGCCATCGCCTCGATTGCCGAGAATTAACAAGAACGGAACAAGGCTGTAAATTTTAGTTTTTTAAACCAGTTTTGTGGAAGAAAGCGACGAACTTCCGAGGTTGTCCGAGTTGATTCTGCGTGGGGGACGTTGAATGGGGGAAGTCCCCGCCTAAGTTAGGCGGGGATCCTTCGCGTAGCGAAGGCCGGGGCGGTCTGTTCAAAGTTCGCGCGCAACGCGCGAACTTTGAACAGATTTTTAGGCTTCGCCCTGTCGGGCTCGCGCCCCGCCCCTCGCTGCGCGGCACCCCGCCTAATTCAGGCGGGGACTTCGCTCCTCACATCACATGACAACTTCGGCTACATCCGAGTCTCGGGTTCCCCGCCGTTCGGTTGCGGCGTAGCCGCGCTAAGGGACCGCGCATAAATAACTTCACATTTTGCGGGCAGAGCAGCGCAGGGTCAGAGCCCTCGTCCCCTGTGTGGCGGCGTGGTAGGGGACGAGGGGTCTGACCCCTTGTCCCCGAAAATGTGAAGTTATTTTTGCGCGGTCCCTAAGTCTCTCGTGACTCTTGTGTTCCGTCCCCCTTCCTCGTTACCTGGCCTCGAGCACCTTATTAATCTCGTACTGAAGCGACGCGGCTGCAATCCGGTTTGCCTCTTTCAGATACTTCCACGACACGACGGCGGTGCCGAACGCGAGCAGGTGCGCCGCAACCTGCAGGGGGCCACCCGCCGTGGACTGTCCCGATACCCACGGCCAGACGCCGTCGAGCATCGACACCGCCAGTTCGATAAACAGCAGGGCCTCGAGAAACACGGCGACGTGGTAAAACGGATCTCCTTTCTTCACCACATGCAGCAACATTTCTTTGAACCGGATCAGCCTTTGCGTCTTCCAGCACACGAGGATCGACAACAGCGTGTGCCGCCGTAGCAGACCATTGCGTCCAAACATGATCAACAAGCCAAATGTCTCGATCGGCGCGAAGCCGCGCAGCACATCCAGCTTCGAGTGCGGATCGTCCGTGACGTCCATCACCACCAGTCCCCAAAAGGTCAGCAGCCATAGAAGGTTGAACAGGCAAGTGCGCCAGAACAGGTAAATCGCCGAGCGGGGTGAGGAGGACTGATAAGACGGGTCCGGCTCCGGCATAGGCCGGAGAACCATGCGCAGCATCGCGATCAAAGGGATGCAGAACACCGCACCGTGATACAGAGCAGAGAAGGGAAGCGCCATCGATGGAGCGTATTTCACCGCGAGCAGTTCGGCGGCGACCGTGAACAGCAGACAGGTAATGGCATCGCCGCACGACGCCACATAGTATTTCGCCAGGGGCGCGGGCCCCTCCTTTGGAGTCCCCAGCGCGTGGAGCGTTAATATGTCACGAAAAGCCAGCGCGCTCAGGATGGTTGCCAGCACGAGGAATAGAGGCCGTGGCCCTGTCGTCGCGCCAAAGCTGAAGATGATGACCCCGATTTGCGCCGCGGTCAGGAACTTGTTCGAGTCTTCTGCCGTCCGGACGAGATATTGCTGAACCGTCAACAGGATCGGGAACGGCTTCAGAATTAAACGTGGCAAAGCATTCATGCGAAATCTCCCAGAACGTGAAATAGAGTGTGTTTCAGCTTCGGGTTCGATTTCCGTATCGGTGACCACGAATCAACCGGCGAGAGACATGGCTTCCTGAAAGACCTTCTGTCCCCATCTCGCTTTTGCTTGTTGTTGCTCATACTCAATGAGCAACGACTCAGGCAAAAAATACATCTTGTGACTGTAGGCGCGGTCTATGACCGCGCGTGTCGCCTTGAATCATGAATGCGCGGTCATAGACGACGGGGAGCCGCAAAGTAGTGCCTTGTAAAGGATGTACACCTGGTTTGGCATTCCCCGCCTAAGTTAGGCGGGGTGCCTTCGCGCAGCGAAGGCGGGGCGGGCGGAGCGCGAGCCCGATAGGGCGAAGCCTAACTATCTGTTCAAAGATCGCGCGGAGCGCGCACCTTATCAATCGGTGCGCTTCGCGAATATCTGAAAGGACGCTTCGCGACTTTGAACAGATAGTTAGGCTTCGCCCTATCGGGCTCGCGCTCCGCGCCGCCCCAGCCTCGCTGCGCGAGGGCATCCCCGCCTTACTAAGGCGGGGACTGGCAGACACCAACCGCGGCATCCATGTTCACGCGAAATCTCCCAGAAAATCGGAAACGACTTTCGAGGCGGCTTTCGCAAGAGCCAGCGCCCGTTCGCCCGTCATCGTGATCGTGAAGTAGACTGCATCTGGCGCTTCAGGATCGAGCTCCCTGTCGGGGACCCATGAATCGACCAGCCAGCGCTCCTGCATTCCACGGAGTGCAAGAGCGTTGGCCGTCTTCATGACGTCCTGTCCCGAAATCTCCCGGACCTTTTCCGTGATGCCGGCCACATCGCCGTCGCCGTGCAGTACGTAGACGGCGCTGAGCACTATGGCTTCGAATGACGAGAGGCTTGGAATCTGGTCCTTGGCAATGATTCTTCCCTGACGACGAAGCATATCCATCGCGTACTTGACGCCCGACGCCGCCAGCTTTTCCTCATCGATGAGGTCCGGACCGGTTTGCGCCTTCTGAATCCCCCAGGCGGCGAAGTAGTCGGCCAATTCGCGGCTATATCCCGGATAGCGATCCTGCCATTTCTCCAGGACGGTGTAGCGCGGATCCGTTTCTTCCAGCATCAGCAACGTCAGAACATCATCAAACGATAATCTTTCAGTCATTGTGTTACTCCAATCTGCAGCCCGGCCCGCATCTCTTTCATCGCTTGCGCCAGCCAGCGCTTGATTCGCCCTTCGGATACGCGGAAATAGCTCACCAGGTCGTCCTTGCCTCGAACCGTGGATCGGATCGGCCAGCCCTCCAGGTAATGTAGCGAGACGGCCTCGCGGGCGCGTGGATTGGTGATGAAGCCACGCGCCGTCGTACATAACTCCATGCAGGCATCCAGACGCTTCGACTCCAGCAGTGCAGCTTCGGCGTCAGGACGGGGGTCTGGAGCCAGCTCGATCGGCCGCTCGATCTCGTCATCATCGTCGTCCCGCCCTGCAGCGACGAACTCGGATCGGCGGGACCAGGGCGAGGAAAAATAGGCTTTGACGACGTTAAGGGTGCGTCTGTCCACGAAGACTCCCAACGAGACTTCCAGGAAGTCCGCATCGCGCGATCCTGTCTGGTCCAGAAGAAGAGTGACGCAGTCCAGTTCGACTCTCTTTACGATGTCTTCGGCCGTCGATTTCGGAAGCCCTCGAACGTACAGTCGAGCCCGCTGAACGATCCACCTCATGAGTTCCTGGAGCAGGGCGGCAAAGAACTCTTCATCCGCGCGACCTTTCCTTCGGATGAAGTAAACCATGGCTTCGGGTGGCAGCCTGAGAACTTGCGCGATACGTTCCGCTTGCGGAAGTTGCAAGGTCTCGGCGATTTGTTCGTCAAGGGTTTTGGCCCTCTCGCACGAAATGCCGTTCGGCATCTCGACCTTCGCACGCCGGACTTTCGCGCGAGAGCGCCGCTTTTTCGGAGGAATTGTGTCTCTCATATGTATAAGGAGCAACCTGCCTTTCAAAACGGACATCTTTTTTCGGTTTGATTTGTAAAACGTTCTTTACAAACTCTCTAGTCGTACTGTTAACCCACGGGCGTTGCCGTGATTTGTTCGAGCCGTGTATCCACCGCAACCCCAAGGCGCTGGGCGACATGCATCGCCCAGGCCTCCGGATTGGTCGCCGTGTAATGCCTCGCCACCTCGGCGATGGTCATTGATGGCCTGCAGATACGGCTTCCTCCAAACATCAATCGCACCTGATGTTCGAGCGCGTGTGTCCGTCCTGCGCTGTGGCGTAGATGACATAGGGCGCATCCCAGCCGGCTGCCTTACCAGTGATATCCTTTCCAGATTGCCGGGATTGTTGTTCCGCCGCGGCCGCGAACCCGAAACGCCGTAGTCTTCGGCAAAAGCAATCGCGTCCGCTATTTTCGAGATCACCGCTGCGTTCATACCGGTTCTTCCACCTTGATGAGCAACGGATCCAGAGGCTTGCCCGTTTGGTCCTTATAGGCCTGCGCCCCCTTCTGGATGATGCCGACCAGTACCTGCGTCGCATCTCCAGGCTCCAGCTGGCTTTGAGCCAGCGCAATCGCCAGATCCACCAGCCTGAAAACAAGATCGGAGTTCATGGCTTCACCTCCTTCTCATTAAGCAGGCGGATGGCATTCGCCAGATCCGTCAGATTCTTCGTCAGCTGCTGGAAGTACGGATCCGGCGGGACATTGGTCGCAACCGCTCCCCGGTACGTCAGCCAGGAATCCCGCGTGACGTTGTACGACCGGATGAGCGTGTTGAGCGCGTCCTTCTCTTCCGAAGGAAGCGGTCGCGTCTGGTTTTCTGCCCGCGCCTGATCGATCGCTGCCTCCGCGATCAACAAGGTGTCGTAAGCCGCCGAGTCGGGAACGTTCAACGCTCCCGGATGGATCGCGTAACGCGCCGCACAGGCCGTCATGGAACATACGAGCGGCAGCAAGATGACCAGGATCACTGTCTTCAGTCCGGGAATCCGATTTCCTAGAGCCGTCGTGACGTTTCCAGCCGTCGTATGAAGAAACCGAAACAGCCACACATAAACCGCGCTGTCGTCGGCCCCCGGTTCCGGCATCGACGAGACCGCGGCAGAGAACACCCAGTAAATCCCGACCGCAGTCCAGAACTGATGTTGCAAAAGAAAATTCATCATTGTTGTTGCACCTCCTTTGTTTTGTAGGCGCGGTCTATGACCGCGCACTTCCTTTCTGGCGTTTGTTTTCGACTCTCCCCCTGATACAGGGGGAGAGCCGCGCGCGAAGCGCCGGCAGGGGGTCGCTCCTGCGATCACTTGCCAAGCCCCTGCCGGCACAAATAAACCCAGGTGCCGACAAGGGCCGCCCACGCCCCTTTCATCCAGTACTGCCAACGTTCCAGCCTGCTGACCCGCTCGGCTAACTTCCGGATCGCGATCAACTCCCCTTCGATCCGTCCGAGCCGGATCAGAATTTCCCCGTACTCATTCATCGGTGCACCTCCTTTCCCCAGTGGTGGCAGCGCGCCTTCGTTGCCGTGCTGCCCGACCCCGCGGACTGCGCAGATTTCGCTAAATCCATCCACGCAGTCCGCGGACTCAGTTACGACTCCATCAGAGGACTAGAAGCACGTACGGTTGACCGGAGCACTCCATTCGGAGTAGCCCAGCTTTCCGTAGGCCCGGACCTGGAAGGTGTACGTCACTCCCAGGGTGAGGTTGGGGAACACGGCCGGCGGTTTCGTCGAAGAGAGGATCAACGTCTTCCAGTTGATGTCCGCTCCTGCAACGGGGACCGCTGCGGATCGCAGTTCGTACTGGCGGGCTTTGGCGACAGACGTGATCGTCGCCACGAATTGCCCGCTGACGGACTGATCGACCGTGAGCTCCGGTGTATCCGTCGGCTGCTCCGGGGCTCGAACCGGTGAAACGCGTTCGAAACCACTCGAAGCAAATGTGGCCTCGTCCCCCTTGCAGGCCACCTCGACGTAGTGTCCGAGTTGATGCAGCATCAGGATCACCTCTCCACGACGCTTGTTTTTCAGCGCCGTGACAGATTTGCCGCCATCAAGCGCGGCAGCGACTGATGCCGAATACGTGTCGATAGCCGACTTGAAGGTCGTGATATCGATTGGGGGCGTGGGATATGCCGGATTGTTGACCATTCCGTCATGCACCGCATTGAGACGCGATACAAGATCGGAATCTGGCGTTCCGACAAAGCCCAGGACTGCTTTGATCATTTGTAGTTTTTGTTTTCCCATAGTTTTGTTTTTCCCTTTCTCGCGGATTCAAAGAACGAAGAGCCGCGTTGTTAACGGTTTACGGCCGCGTGAAATAACTGGGGTCGCACCCGGAGCGCTGCCATTGCAGCGATCCGGGAAAACAGCGACTTAAGAAGTGCGACCGCCTTCTCCCCAAACTCGAAAAACCTTAGTTGCTCATCGACGCGATATATCCGTCGGCGTCTTTAACCCGTTCCCACTTTTGTGTCGCCGGAACTCTGCCATCGATCGGCGGACCCTGCGCCGCAGTTGCTGAATGCTGCGGTCACACCGCCTCTTGGCCTCCGCGACATATGCAGCCGCTTCCGGTGACTTCCGTGCTCCGGATAACAGCGCCACATAACTGTCGATCGCATACGTCGTCGCCGCGATACTGGCCCGCAACAACGCTTCGACATCGGAGCCGATACCCAGCTCGTCGGCCTTGTCCGAAAGGACTGTTGCGATCGATTCCGCCAGCGCCAATAACCTGTCCAGATCTTCGGGTAATGCCTTCGTCTTCATATTTGTTGCACCTCCTTCGGGTTCCACATTTGCCGGCGCCAATTTGCCGCTCATAAGGTAGTAATCAATTCTCAAAAAAAACTAGATCGTGGACAGCGCGGTTTTTTGCAACGAGGCGGACGCTTTCTTCAAAGAAGCCAACACGTTACGACGATGAAAATTTATTTTCTGAAGGGCTGTTTTTTGTAAGAAAAAATCGAGTTTCAAAAACTTTGGGGCAGAGGGATGGTCATCTCCGGCTCGAAAACCAGACCCGTCATAGCGGTCCTGTGCACGGCCGTACGGTGGTGAGAGAGGAAACGTTGGCGGTGTGCACGGCCGTGACGGCCGTGAGAGAGGAAATGTCGGCGGTGTGCACGGCCGTCACGGCGGTGAGAGAGGAAATGTCGGCGGTGTGCACGGCCGTCACGGCCGTGAGAGAGGAAACGTCGGCGGTGTGCACGGCCGTCACGGCGGTGAGAGAGGAAATGTCGGCGGTGTGCACGGCCGTCACGGCGGTGAGAGAGGAAACGTCGGCGGTGTGCACGGCCGTCACGGCCGTGAGAGAGGAAACGTCGGCGGTGTACACGGCGGCTCTTGTCAATAATGTTGTGTTTGATATCCTCACGCGGCACTCTCGAATCGGGATTGAAACATGGCATTAAGCTGAGAAAGGATGGCAAAGGTGCTGCGGGCGCCGGTTCTCCAGCGGCCGTCCTCAAGCGATGAGACAGCGATACCGAGCTTGAACTTCAAGGTGTCCTCGGAATGAAAGTACCCCCCACTATTGCGGCGCATGATTTCTAATTGACCGTTGATGGCCTCGACAACGTTGGTGGTGGAGAAGGATTTGCGGATAGATTCGGGGAACTGCAAGAAGGCGAGGTAATGAGGCCGTTTCCTGCGGAGTTCGGCGATCCAGGTGGGATAGGACTTAGCGAAGCGATCGCAGAGTTCCTCGAACTGGCGATTACCCACTTCCACATCCCAAGAGGACTTAATGGCACGCCATCGCTGTTGAAACTCGGAGCTGTCGATCTTGGAGAGATGGTTTTTGGCATTGCGTTGCATATGAACCGCGCAGAGCTGGACGTCGGTGTTGGGGAAGAAGCTTTGGGTAATGGGGAGCAATCCGGAGAAATCGTCCTGGATAAAGATCATGACCCGCCGGAGTCCGCGCTCGATCAAGCCACGAAGAACGGATTTCCAGTCTTCGAGGTTTTCGCGGCCTGGTTTGGCGATGCAACTGAGGACGCGTTTCTTACCATCGCGGCCTAAAGCGACAACCAGGTAGATACAGGCAGAACGCAGCTTATCGCCGTCCCGCAACTCGACGTACTTGCCATCGACAAACACTGCCAACATGTCGGGATCCAAAGGCCGGCTGTTGCGGAGTTCGAGTTCCTCGATCATTCCTGTCGCCACACGTTCCAGATCCTGTTCCGAGCTGGACAGTCCCATCTTTTGGAGTGCGTCTTTAGCGGCATTGATTGAGCGGCTTGAACCAAGCAATCCCAACAGCAGCGACTGAACTTCGTCGCTGTAACCGCGGCGATAGCGCGACGGCAAGCTTGCTGGCCGGAACTCTCCGCTACGCGTGCGGGGAACTCGAACGTCGATGGGAATGGTTCCGACTTGAAGAGAACGGTCATAGAACCCGTTCGGTTTGTCACCGTTGGTTTTTTCCAGGTAGACGCTGCGCTCGGCGGCGCCGGCACTGGAAATCAGCAGTCCCAAAAGTTCTCGCAGGCTAAAGTCGGCCAGGCCTGTTTGAAGGAGTTGATCGACCTCACTTTTTGCAAGCTCGGAGATGGAAGTTGATGCTAGGCTTTTCTTCGGATCTGTTGTCATTGATTTGCTCCTGAACACAGTCGGTTGATGACACGGGTCTTTGGCTCCAGGCGGCAACCTGGGGCCTTCTTCTTTTTGAAACACCAAACGCAAAACAAAAAACGAGCGGCGGAAGGCGCTGTGGAAACGGCCACAGCTGTGGAAATCGACAAAGGTGGCCTTCGGCATCTTCTTCTTGATGATTCCCACAAGCTGTTTGGAAAAGCCTCCGCCAAAACCGCTCCGGCTTTACCACCGTTACCACAGTGCCGACGGCTACTATCCTCTTCGGAGGGGGCAATAACTAATAAGCCCCCAAACACAAAATTCAAGTTACTCCCTACACGGCCGTCACGGCCGTGAGAGAGGAAACGTCGGCGGTGTGCACGGCCGTCACGGCCGTGAGAGAGGAAATGTCGGCGGTGTGCACGGCCGTCACGGCCGTGAGAGAGGAAATGTCGGCGGTGTGCACGGCCGTCACGGCCGTGAGAGAGGAAATGTCGGCGGTGTGCACGGCCGTCACGGCCGTGAGAGAGGAAATGTCGGCGGTGTGCACGGCCGTTACGGCGGTGAGAGAGGAAATGTCGGCGGTGTGCGCGGCCGTCACGGCGGTGAGAGAGGAAATGTCGGCGGTGTGCGCGGCCGTCACGGCGGTGAGAGAGGAAATGTCGGCGGTGAGCGCGGCCGTCACGGCGGTGAGAGAGGAAACGTCGGCGGTGTGCACGGCCGTCACGGCGGTGAGAGAGGAAACGTCAGCGGTGTGCACGGCCGAGGCGGCCGTGACGCAGGAAACGATCGCCGTGATCAAGGAAGTCGCGGACGCGAGAAGGGTGCGAACCGCTGATCAACCACGTGAAGGCCGTGAGAAATTACCCAATCCCCGCTCAGGACAGCCTCGTCAGTCATAGTGAATTGCCACGGTGAAAATACTGGGAGTTTCACTGAACAATTGAACTATCGGTAAGACAGGTTTGTCTTAACTGTAGATTTGTCTCTTGACCACCGCCTTTGTCGAGAGCCTTGTTTCGGGTGTGGAGGTTCGGATTTCAATGATGAAATTGAGGACCGCGCCGCTGGTTGGCGTGACTGGAATTGCGGGCATCGCCACATTGATTGTGCTGAGTCTCTCAGGCGCTCTCCTGCAGGCGCAAACTGCTGCTGAAACGCTGTCAACTGAATCGCCTCAGGTTCCTGACTGGCAGACAGCGGCAGGCGGCAAGCGATCGTTTGATGTTGCCTCGGTCAAGCCGAATGCTTTGCCACCATTTTCCGCGGGAGCAACCGCCAACTTTCCATTGGAAGCCGGGAATGGTTACACTCCCGATGCGGGCTTCCTGTCGGCAAAGGATTTTTCACTCAGCGTGTATATAGCATTCGCGTACAAGCTTACGGCGTACCAAACTCAATTCCTTGATTCTGACGTGCCGAAGTGGGCTACTGTACAGGGCTTTGACATCCAGGCACGGGCGGATGGAAAACCCACCAAGGACCAAATGCGGCTGATGATGCAGTCCCTTCTTGCGGACCGCTTCAAGCTTGCAGTTCATTTCGAGACACGGCAGCTTTCGGTGTTCGCACTAGTCTTGGCGAAACCGGGAAAGATGGGGTCTCAGCTTCAAACGCACCCCGATGATGTGCCATGTAAGGAGGTTCCAGAATCACCCCCAAAACTCTCCGAGCGTTGGTATCCCTGCGACAATGTTGGAGGAAATTCGCCACCATCTAACGTTCACTGGGATATGGGCGGACGAGATTTGACCATGGAACGGCTGGCAGGTCTCTTGGGGACTCTTGGACGGCTGGACCGTCCCGTTGTGGATCACACGGGACTCAGTGGGAAATTTGATTTCAGCATGCAGTTTTTTCGCGAGCCTGCCGTACCACAGCCCAATCCTAAGCCCGACCAGACAGAAGCGCCCGACCAGTCTGGTCCAACATTTCTAGAAGCGCTGCAGGAACAGCTTGGCCTCAAGCTCGAATCGAGCAAGGGTCCTGTGGAGGTGCTGGTAATCGACCATGCCGAGAGGCCTTCGGAGAACTAGTTTTTTCCAAACGGGCGAGAAGTCGCTAGCGTTGATCGGAATCCTCGGCGAGCCGTGCACAACGGATTAGTCGCCAGTAGTCGCGCAGCATTTACGAATCCTGCGGCAACCGATGACTCTACCCTGCGGCGTCAGGGAGGACCTATCTGCCGATTGCTTGTGGTAAGGGCTGTTATCGCCAGGAATGTGTAAACGGCGGCGCGACTTTCGAAAAAATCTGCAATTTCTTCGTTCCGGCACTTGTACGGGATACCGACTACACGGCCACGAAAACCGAAGCAACTCTAACGCGCGGTCGCTTGTCCCGCAATGCAGGTGATACAGTATCGCGCCATGCTTGCCCGAGCCCGGTTTTTCGGGTTTGCGTCCTTCACGAAGTTGATGATGAGGCCGAACTCAATATCGGCTTCATGGCCTGCCTCGCGCCTGGACCAAACGCATGAAGCGCACGATCCGCACGCTGGGATGGCGCTTCAACGCAGACCGCATAGTGATGGACTACACCAGAAGTGTTAGCTCCCCGCGGCCGGCTACCGCGCCTCCAGAGAAAAAATCGAACATAAAGGCCCCTGTGCGACACCCCGGAACGTCCTTCGCGCTGCGGCATACCGCGCTTAAAATGCCTATCGACTTTATCAGACATCGCTAGCCCGGCCGGCCTGCAAGATTCTCCTCGGCCATGCCCGCTTATGCCGACTACCCTCACGCTGAACGCCGAATCGTCGTCGAATTGGTACCACCGTCCCCACATCTCCATCAAAGTGAGAGGCCTTTCTTTGAACCGCCTGTCCGTTTCAGGCTATGCTTTAGCGCCAAGATCGTGGTCATTTTTCAAGTTTGGGAGGTTCATGTCATGAAGAAGGTTCGCTCGTTCCTTCTGATGTCGTTAATTTCAGCATCGTTGCTCGTCAGCGTGTTCACTATCTTGCAGGCCCAGAATTCTGGAGGGACGGCAGCGAAGGCGACGAAGTGGTCTGATCCGGCGACCTGGCCCAACCGCAAGGTGCCCGTGGCAGGCGACAAGATCACCATCGACGCCGGCAAAGAAGTGGTGCTCGACGTCAACACCCCGCCGCTGAACGGTTTGACGATCGAACGGCAAGCTCGAGCTTCGCCGATGACAAAGACGTTGAACTCACCACCGAGTGGATCATGGTGCACGGCGAGTTGGAGATCGGCACCGAAGCCAGGCCCCACACGACGAAGGCGACCATCACTCTCACCGACAACGTCAAAGGCGAAGACATCAGCGGACTGGGCGGGAATAACAAGCGTTGACCGCGGGATCATGCTCATGGGCGGAACCCTGAACCTGCACGGTACCGGAGAAGAGCACCTGGACCAAGCTGTCCAAGACCGCCGAAAAAGGCAGCACCTCGATCGAGGTCCTGAGCGCGGCTGGCTGGAGGCGTCGGCGAGGAGATCGTTCTCGCATCCACGGATTTCGATCCCCGGCAGGCAGAGCGGCGAACCATTTCCGCCGTCAGCGGAAACACGATCACGCTCGACAAGAAACTGGACTACATGCACTTCGGCAAGATCACGTTCGACGTGGATGAACGCGGCGAAGTCGGCTTGCTGATCACGCGGAATATCAAACTCCAGGCATCGGCCGACGCGGAACAGTCCTTCTACGGCGGGCACGTCATGGCGATGGTCGGAAGCAAGATGTTTGTCGAGGGCGTCGAATTCAATCGAATGGGCCAGAACATGACTCTCGCCCGATATCCGATCCACTGGCATCTGATCGGCGACGCAAAGGGGCAGTACATCAAGAACGCGTCGCTCCACGACACCTACAACCGCTGTGTGACCGTGCACGGCACGAACTTCCTGCACGTGGAGAACAACGTGACCTACAACACTGTCGGCCACTGCTTCTTCCTCGAAGACGGGATCGAGCACGGCAATGAATTCATCAAGAACCTGGCAATCCAGACCAAATGTCATCCGACATTGGAATGCGTGCCCACGAATCTCGCCGCCAACGGAGAGAGAGACTCCAAGTATGCGAATCGTCAGGCCTACAGGGAAATGAGCTTCCACAGCGGGAACACCCTGCTGCCTTCGGACAACACGGTGGCGTCCTACTGGATCACCAACCCGGACAATAGCTTCATAGACAATGTAGCGGCCGGTTCCGACGAGAACGGTTTCTGGCTGTCTCTGCCAGAACACCCTCAAGGTGCGTTCAAGGATTCGGAAGTCAGCAAGACCATCTGGCCGCGCCGAACGCCGCTGCGCGCATTCAGAGGCAATGTGGCCCATTCCAACTTCGACGGGTTCATGTTCGACCGGAACATCTACGAAGATAACACCTTCGGTCTGGCCACCATCCCGTTCCTGCCGTTGGCAAATCCTGCTGACCTGGATAGCGAAGTGGTGGAGACGCACTTCGAGAGCTTGACCAGCTACAAGAACCGCAATGGTGGTCTCTGGAGCCGGGGCGACCTCTTCGTATTCAGCGACTTGAAACTCGCTGACAATGCCATTGGCATGACGCCGTCCGCTGGCGACATCGGCAGCTCACGGTTTAAATCACGGCTGGTTGATTCGCTGGTCGTGGGCGAGACCGACAATAGCGGCAATCCCACGACGCCCGAGGAAGTTGCCTATGGCCGCAGCCTGCCCGAAGACGGCTGATTCCGGATTTCCCGATCCGCGGTTACGAATACTATGATTACCGCGATGATGTGGTGAACACGACGTTCGTGAATTTCCAGGACAACGATCGGAGAAAAACGGGAGCGCTTTCCTGGCTGTTGTTCGCGAGCTCGGGGGTCAGTACCGGAAGCACCATCAGCGGTGCGAAATTCGTCAATGCCAAGCCGGTGTATTTTCCGAAAATCGATTCCAGATTCGATAACGACAACCGGGGTGGCGTGGGCTACCGGACCCTGTCCATCCACGACCTGGACGGTTCGGTGACCGGCATCCCCGATTCCCACATCATGCTCAACGACGGCGAGAACGACAGCGTCGTCACTGACGACAGCTGTGCGATTCATCCCACCTGGAACGCCTCTGTGTGCACGGGTGATGTCGGTCGCCTGAATCTCTCGGACAGTAGAGGAGAACTTCCAGGCACAGTCGATATCGAAACTCGGACCGCTCGGTTCGCTTTGCTCTCTTCGATCGGTGGAAATCGTCCAGCCGCTGGTGCCGCTCCGGCCGCTCGTCCTGCTCCGGCCGCTCGTCCTGCTCCGCAGGCGCCCATCGCGCTTGTTCGAAATGGCAAGGAATTTCACATCACCGGCAACCAGAGCACTGTGCGTGCCGGCACCGAGATCCTGGTGAAGACCGAAAGACAGGAAGTCTCTCTCAGTCTGGCCGAAATGGACCAGGGGTCATGGGTCATATTTGAGCTGCCGGGTTTCACCAAAGCAGCCTCCGGAACGGAACAGCCCAGCATGGACGCATTGCGCAAGGCGAACGCGACGTCTTATTTCAGGGGCGGGGATGCCCTCTGGGTCAAACTGGTCGTGACCAAGCCTCCGTTGCCGATTGTTCGTCCAACGGATCTGCAAGCCAGTATAGCGGTCAGCAGATAGGATCTGTTTCGCGAACTGAACAAAGCCCCCGGCGCCGAGCCGGGGGCTTTTTTGTGCGGCGGATAGTCCGTTCAAAATCGATCTTTCGCGACGTTGAGATGGAATGAGGCTGGAGGGGCTGCATCACGCCTCGTCGAACTGGCGAACGGTCAGGGCACACGGACCCTCCAGATCCGCCAGTCGCGGCCACCACTCCGGGTAGCAGTCTGTGTTCCCATTCGATTCCCGTTAGCGCTACCATCCCTCCTTCTAACGGTTCCAAACAGCCTTCCCGGCCTGCCCGGAAAATAGCGGCCACCCGGCCTGCTCTGGAGACAGCGGTTCGGCAAAAGTCTCCAACGTAAACGTAATCGGCCTGATACGACACTGACAGGAATCCACGGGCGCATTCTCCCCAGCGGACGTAAAACCGGTTCCGTAGATGTGCTTTTTCGGTGTTAGGCCGGTTTCCATTCGTTCTTCAAACCCAACGCTTGCGCGATAGCCCTTCGCGCCAGTCATGAATCGTTGGCGTAATGGGCTGTTATCGCCAGAACTGGCCAAATGCTAAGGCGACTTGACGAATAAGGGGCGTTTCCCAAACCCTTCCAACTCCCGACCATTCGGTTATGAGGGCAAGATTGAAGATGGCAGCAGCCGACAGAAAACGGCAAATCCCAATTAACACCTAGGTTTCCGCGTTTGGCTCAGGGTTGGTTTTGGTTGCTTCCGGCTGGAGTTCTAGCACAAAACCAGCACAGTCGCCCGCCTTCGGTGGGAGCTAAATGCACTGCTGAGACAGGGCGGTTGTCCGACCATTGAAACGCCCAATGGCAAACGCTCGACGAAAGAGCAGGACCTGTTTCTCGCGAAATCTCCAGTAAGCGTGGGATCTCTCTTGCCGGGATTGAAAGCTGAATCGATCCTGAACCTCGAACAGTTTGCGATGTCGTCGAAGTTGCGTAAACCGCATCCTTTCATCCACAAAAGGAATTAAATGGGAACGGTGGTGGCAATTCGCCGGTTCTTTCGTTCTTACCACCATCCCCTGGATTCAAGCGGAATCGCGACGCCGTGCGTGTACTTACTTCGGCAGGCTAGCGCGATAGCGTGCCGCGACCACAGGGTCGCAAGCCTCCGAAGGCGGCGAGAACTGGAGGTCGGGGCGATGGTCCCACTGCTGCGTCAATGTAGCGGGTTTGGTGAGATACACCGGATCTTCGACCGTGATCTCGTAGCGCAGGCGAGTGCGATCCGGGGTGAGGGTCAGCCGCTCGACCGTGTGCTTGCGCGCACTCGACGGCACGTTCCCGCCGAGGCCGGAGGCGTTCGGCTCGTAGGCGGCCGTATCGATCACGAGCGTATCGCCTTCCCAGTGCCCGATGGAGTCTCCGTGACGCGAAGGTTTCACGCCGGCCGGATGCTTTGCGTTCATACGGACGGTGCGCAAAACGTGGTCGCCCGAGTTTTCGAAGTGCAGCACGACCTTGTCCTTACCGATCTCGATTGAGCGCATCTCGTCCAGCACCGCGAGGAACGGCACGGGTTCGACAAAGCACAGCCCGTCGGCGACCAGCTTCTGTTGGGTGGCACGGGCTTCCGGTGTGATCGGAAAGCGCGCCATGGCCCCGAATGCGGCGCCCAGAGCAGCACGGTTGGGAGCCCAATGCCCCTCGAGACTCTTGGCCGGGGTCAGCGTGCGGTTGCGGGTATTGGACGCATAGAACGGATGGATCTCACCGTCCTGAGTCGTGACGTCGAGAATGCGGACCTGCTTGCCGGGGCCGTCTTTGTTGGGGTTTGCGCGCATAACGACCGGCGTGCCGGGCGTGAGCGCCTCGCGGCGGAGGCCATCCACCAGTGCCTGCGTAATCGCGAGGCCTTCGCCTTCGACCAGCACCTTTTCGCCTTTGGGGCCTTTGGTCTCAACGATCAAATACATATGCGGGTTCTTCCAGTCGAACCTCGTGATCGTCCCTTCGACCAGTATCTCCTTCGTCGTGTCGAACATCACCTGGCTGTGATGCGCGAACGCCGGCGCGCCGAAGGACGCTGCGGCCGCGAGAATAAGGATAGCCGTGAATCGGACTCTCATCTCGAAACCTCCTGGCAAGCAATAGCAAAGATTACAATGACTGCCGCGACGACGCACCATATTGACGGCCGCGGGCGGTGTCTCAGGTTGAATCTGGAATCGAGTGTAAATTAATTAAATGGGGATATGGTGGTAATTCGCCGGTTCTTTTGTTCTTACCACCGTCCCCTGGATTCCAACTCTCAAATTCACCGAAGGTAGCGGTCCCGAAGTACGTTCATGTGGTGCTCGAAGTGACCCGATTTCTGGATGGTGATCAGGGCTTTTTCGGCGTCGCGGCCGGCGGCTTGGGATCACTCCGCTCCCGGAGGACGAATTCCTCCAGCGACACGTTATAGGCATCGCGCTCCCCGTCATACCGTACGCATGAAACCGTCGGATAGTAGCCCGTTTGGTCCACAGCCTCCGCAGTTTTGAATTTGCTGCAGGCGCTTGGCTTGCTTAGCATGTACGCTACCACTCGATGAATTCATCCATGGCATGCTGATACGACCGGCGGGACTGCAGGGACGCGAGACTGTTAAGTACGGACTTCTTGGTTTGGTCGAGCTCAGGAAGAGTGGGCCGTCTGTACGGGACTTCTTGCGGTCGGTACGTTTCATAAACGACGGCCTCCAATGCCGTCGCCTTATGTTGTACGCCCGCGCGCCGTCGCAGCTGGCGAGTTGGGCTGTTATCGCTAGCAAAATCCAAAAGCGTTTGCTGTGATCCACTTAGAATGTTGCCAAACCGGAGACCAAGTTCGAAGGAATTTGCGACCCAGAGAGTTCTAAAATCTGATGGCCAGTGGCATGGGGCGATCTCCTGTGCGTGGGGGCAGTCCGCGCGGCGACACTCATACCCGTCAATGCCTGAGAAACCGCGAAGCCGTAGATGTGCTTTTTCGGTGTTAGGCCGGTTTCCATTCGTTTCTTCAAACCCAACGCTTGCGCGATAGCTGTTGATAAATCCCCTTCGCGTCATGCGTCAATGTTGGCGCAAAGGGCTGTTATCGCCAGCGCGACCAATCTGCGCTCGATGGGCCGCTAGCCTCGGGGCCGATTTTTACCCGGGATATATTGACCAGCGCAATTTCACCCGGGTAAAATAAACGCATGGACACAGACAGCCAGTACGCGGCGTTCACCGGTACCCGTCGGATCGCGGCCGGCGCGCTGCAAGAGGTGCTGCCGGCGCTCAAGGCGCGCTTCGACCGGAACCGCTCCGAGCTCGTCCTGACCTTCGAGGTCGCGACCGGGCACCAGGTCGACTTCGACCTGCGCGGCTCGCTCGACGAGGTGCTCGCGCGCGAGCTACCGCAGCGCACACGCGGCCCGGGACGGCCCAAGCTGGGCGTCACCAGCCGCGAGGTCTCGCTGCTCCCGCGCCACTGGGAGTGGTTCGAACGGCAGGACAGCGGGCTCTCGGGCGCCCTCCGCAAGCTCGTCGAGCAAGCGATGCGGAGTCACCCGGAGAAGGACCGGGCCCGGCAGCTCCGCGCCGCCCTCAGCCGGTTTCTCACCAGCATGGCGGGCGACCGGCCCCACTACGAAGAGGCCACCCGGGCCCTCTTCCAGGGGGACGTGGCCCGCTTCGAGGCCCTGGTTCAGCGCTGGCCCCGCGACATCCGCGAGTATGCGGTCGAGTGGGCCAGGGAGGCCGCCCGCGCCGAGGAGGAGCCCCGCGACCCAGCCGCGGTTGTCTCCGACCTGCTCCGCCTGGTCTGGAGCGCCGGCCAGTACGGCGCGATTGAGCGGCTGGTCGCCCCGCGGTACGTGATCCACTCGGACCCCGGCGACGCCTGGGACGGCCAGACCTTGAACCGTGCCCAGTACCAGGAGCGCGTCGAATACTCGCGGCGCGCCTTCCCCGACCTGCGCTTCACCCCGCTCGAGTTGGTCGCGGCGGGCGACCGCGTCGCCGTGCGCTGGCAGGCCGAGGGCACCCAGTCGGGCGACCTGCGCGGCGTCCCCGCCACCGGCAAGCGCCTGCGGTTCGCCGGCCAGACCATCTACCAGCTCGTGGACGGACAGGTCGCCGGACACTGGCAGGTCGTGGATCGGCTGGGCTTCCTCGAGCAGCTCCGGACCTAGCGGACGCTCCGCGCAGCCCTGCGCCCCGCCTCGAGGGCGCGGACTTGATCTCCCCGCCGATCCGCACAGATCTCGTAAGGTGAGCGCCGTGGCGAAGAGGAAAAGCGCGAACGGATTCCTGTCTCCTTATTGTCTGCCTGCGCCGCGACCAGGACTGGCGGCCGCGGGAGTCGCAGGGGCCGCAAACTCCGCCGCCACTGGAAAGTTGCCCTCATACGGAGGCCAGTTCGGCACCGGCAGATCGTTGGTCGGATAGAACATGGACGCCCAGATATTGCGAATCTTGTTGTTATCGACGAAGAACCATTCGGCCAGCAGATTCCGCATGAGCGTGGTGCCGGGCTTGCGCAGGAAGATGCCGAAGCCCACCACGGCCTGCTGCTCGACGTCGACCACCGGATAGCGCCGCGCCGAAATCAGCGAGACGTTGAAGTTCGTCAGGTTGGAGGTGCAATCGCCCCTACTGCCCGGGCCGCCCCTGGCGCCGGCGCCCGCGTTGGGATTCGGCCCCGCGGTGTGGGTGCCGTTTTCATTGCGCGTGCAGCCTTCATGGGCCATGATGATCGAGCCGTCGTGCGTCGTCAGCCCGTCGAAGTAACTGTTGGCGATCGCGATCAACATCTCGCGCGATGCCAGCTGATTCTGCGGCACCGTGCGTTCCGGCGGAGGTTCGGCGATGAACCCCGCGAGGTTGTAGAGATTCCCGCCCGCAGTGCCGCTGGGGCCGATAGCGCCCTGGCGAGCAATCACCCACTCGGCTTCCGTAATCTGACGATTCTCTACCCGCAGCCGCAGCGTCGCGATGTCGGTCGCCTGACCTTCCTTGATCAACCCGAGATACGCCGCCTGCCCGCTGACCGGATCGAAAAACTTCCGCTGAATATCGCCCAGCGCCGTGATCGACTGCCAGGTGCCCGTTCCCGGGCGAACCACCACGCCGTTATCGGTCTGCCGGAAGCCGACGAACAACGGAGCCGCGCTGGTGTCATGCTTCGCCACGGCGTTCAGATACTGGTCGAGCGTTGTCTTCAGACACGCGCGGTCGCACGTCTGTGCGGACGCGATGCCCGTCGCGAAGGCAGCGATCAAAAGAAAACGGGCAGAATGCACTAGAAAACGGGCAGAATGCATTTGCGAAACCTCCGCCCTGCATTCTGCCCCAATCTGTACAGTGTTTGCCAGGTTACTTCGAATCCACAGAGCCTTGCGAGCGGTTGAATACGTAATGTTGAGATTTGCGCCTGGGCACGCCTTGCTTATGTGACCGATTCGTCTATCCCGCACGAAACGGCGCGCACGTTGGGCGTCTCAAGAAGGGGATCTTCTTGGGAGCGGGAGCTGTTGGGCACTCAGAACCTGACGGGCCTCAGGAAATGACGATTGAGGTCC
This sequence comes from uncultured Acidobacteriota bacterium, assembly GCA_963738025.1. Lineage (GTDB taxonomy): Bacteria > Acidobacteriota > Terriglobia > 20CM-2-55-15 > 20CM-2-55-15 > 20CM-2-55-15. The sequence continues at coordinate 679,929 of CAVTWA010000051.1, forward strand.
GCGAAGACGGTCAGGGTTCTTAGCGTGAGGGGTACGTCGGGGTATTTGTATGGACATGGGCCGCGGCCGCAGGTCCAGCGGTCAGCTTCTTCCGGTGTCGGTCCGAAAGCCATCGTCGACTTATCGGCGAAGGTGATTTCACGTCCACTGAACATGTGGGCTGTGAGATCCTTTGCCGGCCATCCCGAGATCGTAATTTGCGTGCCCAGTTGAAGCCTCCTCTTGAGATCCGCACCGTTCCTTGAGAAAAAGTGGGGTGGGAATCCCTCGAAACCCCATCGGCCCTTACGCCCTTCCGGAGCCGTCACATCCACAATCAGCACGACGTGGGGATTGACGGTCCGGATTTCCGTAACCACACCGGTTAAGACCTCCAGTTTCGACGCGTCGTAGTATGGCGTGAACGGATGGTGTGCTGCTGCAGGAAGGACGACGGCCAGCGTCAAGACCACTAACCAGAGTCTCATTGTTCCTCCAATCCCGTTTTCTGTCTTACCGAAATTGCGGCCGCTCCACTACTGATTTACCCTGAGGACTTGAAAAAGATACGCCGAAAGTAAATGGGTATGTAAGGCAAGCCCCACATGGTAAAAACCGCTTTGTCGTAGAAATGCTATTTTTCGACGCAGTGACCTGAAGAAAAATAGTTCCCCGAACTCCGTCGCGATTCGTAATCGCAATTAGCTGTTGCGAAATCCCCTTTTGGATTGCTACGGCGCCTCAGCTGCATTACCGGTTCGCGCCGCGAATGACAGGCGATCATTGACAGCTTTGGAGAGATCCTGTTTACATCCGATGTATCGCTCCGTTGTCTGAACGGTCCTTCGGCGGCGCTGAGCCAATTGCCAACTCGGCGTCCGAGTTTAGGTACACCTTTCACCCGGCGGATGCCAGCGACCAACTCCGGGCTGAGCAAGCCCGTGTCGGCTGCCTCGTATGCCAGCCGACGAATAGCGGCGAGCCGGACATTAATGGTCGAAGCCGCGAGTTTTTTGGCCTCCAGTTGCAGCCGGTAACGGAGGACGATGCCGCGGTTCAGCGCAAGCCGCGGTTCGGAGCAATACCACTCGATGAATTCATCCATGGCATGTTGATACGACAGGCGGGACTGCAGGGACGCGAGACTGTTGAGGACGGACTCTTTGGTTTGGTCAAGTTCGGTAAGGGTGGGACGGTCTGTACCCGACCTCTTGCGGATGGTACGTTTCATAAAAGGCGGCCTCCAATACCGCCGTCTTAATGTTGTACGTCCGCGCGCCGTCGCAGCTGTCGAGTTGGGCTGTTATCGCCAGGAATGGGTAAACGCTACTTGACCCGTTATTTATGTCTGCGGGCGCTTCGAAAGCACTTGTCCGACATACCGACTACCCGGGAGTTATGGTGCACGTCCCTCGAACTCTATTTTTGAAACGCCTATCCGTTTCACGCTATCCTGTGCCGAGCAGATCGTGGTCATTTTTCAGGTATCGGAGGCTCATGTCATGAGGAAGAAGAATCGCTCGTTCCTTCTGATGTCGTTGATTTCGGCATCGTTGCTCGTCAGCGTGTTCACTATCGTGCAGGCCCAGAATTCTGCAGCGGCGGCAGGGAAGGCGACGAAGTGGTCTGATCCGGCGACCTGGCCCAACCGCAAGGTGCCCGTCGCAGGCGACAAGGTCACCATTGACGCAGGCAAGGAAGTGGTGCTCGACGTCAACACGCCGGCGCTGAACGGTGTGACCGTTAACGGTAAGCTCAGCTTTGCGAACACTGCCGACGTTGAACTGACCACCGAGTGGATCATGTTGCACGGGGAGTTGGAGATTGGTACTGAAAAGTCCCCCCACACGCGCAAAGCAACCATCACCTTTACGAACAACGTCAAAGACGAAGACATCAGTGGAGTGGGTGGAACGACAGACAAGGTCGATCGCGGGATCATGCTCATGGGCGGAACACTGAACCTGCACGGTAACCAAACCAATACCTGGACGAAGCTGTCCAACACCGCTGCCGCAGGCGCCACCTCTATACAGGTTCTGAATGCCGCTGGCTGGAAGGTCGGCGACGAGATCGTTCTCGCATCTACAGATTTCGATCCCCGCCAGGCCGAGCGGCGAACCATTGCCGCCATCAGGGGGAATACGATCAAGCTCGACAAGAAGCTGGACTACATGCACTTCGGCAAGATCACCTTCGACGTGGATGAACGCGGCGAAGTCGCGATGCTGACGCGCAATATCAAGCTGCAGGCATCGGCCGACGCGGAACAGTCTTTCTACGGCGGGCACGTCATGGCGATGGTCGGAAGCAAGATGTTTGTCGAGGGCGTCGAATTCAATCGAATGGGCCAGAACATGACTCTCGCCCGCTATCCAATCCACTGGCATCTGGTCGGCGATGCACAGGGGCAGTACATCAAGAACTCGGCGCTCCACGACACCTACAACCGCTGCGTGACCGTGCATGGCACGAACTTCCTGCACGTGGAGAACAACGTGACCTACAACACCGTCGGTCACTGCTTCTTCCTCGAAGACGGCGCGGAGCACGGTAACCAGTTCGTGCACAACCTGGCGATCCAGATCAAGTGCCATACCTCCAAGGCCTGCGCGCCGACCAATCTCGGCGCAAACGGAGAGAACATGGGAAGTAATCCGCTGAATCGCGCGACCTACAGGGCGGCCAGCATGTCCGGCAAGGACACCCTGCTGCCTTCGGACAACACGGTGACGGCTTACTGGATCACCAATCCGGACAATGTCTTCATCGACAACGTGGCAGCGGGTTCCGATGAGAATGGCTTCTGGTGGTCGTTGCCGGAACACCCGCAAGGGAAGTTCGAAGGTACGGAGATCAGCAAGGCCACCTGGCCGCGTCGAACCAGGATGGCGGAATTCAGGGGCAACGTTGCCCACTCCAACTTCGACGGGTTCATGCTGGACCGGAACATCAATCGGGAAAACATCTTCGGGTTGGCCGGCCCCTCGCACATAGCCAAGGAAAATCCCGCTGACGAAAACAGCAAGAGCGTGGAATCGCTCCTCGCGGATCTCACCGCTTACAAGAACCGCAATGGCGGCGTCTGGGGCCGCGGCGAGCTGCACGTCTTCCGGAATCTGAAGGCGGCGGACAATGCCATCGGGTTCACGAATTCAACGGGTTCCTTCGGCGATGACTTGTTTACCTCACTGGTGGTTGATTCGCTGTTCGTGGGCGAAACCGACAACATCGGCAACCCCGTAACGCCGGAAGAAAAGGCCTACGGCCGCAGCCTGCCGAAACGCCTGATTCCGGATTACCCGATCCACGCCTACGAGTACTACGATTACCGACATGACGTGGTGAACACCACGTTCGTGAATTTCCAGGACAACAACCAGCGCGGATCAGGCGCGCTTTCCTGGCTGTTGTTTACGGGCGCCGGGGTTACCACCGAAAACACAGTCAAGAGTGCGAAATACATCAATGCCAAGCCCGTGTATTTCCCGAAGATCGACTCCAGGTTCGACAGTGACAACCGGAGTGGTTCGGCCTACCGGACCGCGGCGATCCACGATCTGGACGGCTCGACGACCGGCATCCCTGATTCCTATGTTCTGATCCACGACGGCGAGAACGACAGCGTCGCCACGGACGACACCTGCGAGATTCATCCCACCTGGAACGCCTCAGTGTGCAAGGGTGATATCGGACGCATTCAGTTCAGCATCAGGAGGGGCGGAACCACAAGGGGTGTTGGTCTTGCGCTGAAAGATGTTGCTTTGCAGTCAGCTGGTCCTGCGCGGGGGGCTGGTCCTGCGCGGGGGGCGGCTGCTCCTGAAAAACCAATTACCCTGAGCCGCAATGGCAAGGACTTCAAGATCACGGCCAATCAGAGCACTGTGCGCGCCGGTACCGAGATCCGTGTGAAGACCGAAAGACCGGAAGTTTCTATCAGCTTGAGCGAAATGGCCAAAGACTCATGGGTCGTGTTCGAGCTGCCGGGTTTCGCCAGCGCGACCTCCGGGAAGCAGCAGGACAGCATCGACGCCCTGCGCAAGGCGACCGAGACTTCGTATTTCAAGGGTCCGGATGCCGTCTGGGTGAAACTGGTAATCCCAACCGCCCCCAAGGGCATTGGCATCGATCAGTTTGGCCCGTCGGATACTCAAACCAGCATTACGGTAAGGCGATAAGCACCTTATTCGCGAACTGACCAAAGCCCCCTGCGCAAGCCGGGGGCTTTTTTGTGCGGCGGATAGTCCGTTCAAAGCCCATGCTGTTTCGCACAGTGGGCCATATGTTAAGCCTGCGCGTATTGCACGTGAGCCGGGTTTCCAACGGAAAAGGCGTTTCGCGACGGCCTCAACGGGCCATTCCCGGCCAACCCTCGGCCCTTCAGTCTTGGCAAAAGGCCGTGCCCCGAATAATAGAATCGCCCTTATGCGGCATTACACGGGGAAGCGACTACTCGCCTTCCATTGCTTAAAACTCCTACGCTCTGATCCAGTGGGGCACTTGGCCGTGTAACCGCGTAACCGTAGATGTGCTATTTGCTTCCAGTTAATGAACGAATCCGGAACGATAGATCGCGCCGCCGCAGCCGTTAGCAATTAGCTGTTGCGAAATCCCCTTCGCGTCATGAGCCGTTATCCGTTAGTTAAGTTAGCGCGATGGTCTGTTATCGCCAGGAATAAGTAACCGCTAACGATTTTCCGGAGAAATCCGCACTTTCATCGTTCCTGGACACTTGTACCGACTATCCGGGCATGTGACATTAATAGCGATCAACGGAGAGTCGTTCTTCACAGTGGCTTCTTGCCCTACACCCAGACAGCGAGGCTCATGGTTTGGGCTTCCAGTTGTAGATCAGCGTAATCGGAGAGGCCTCGCCTTCGTCTGCTTCGAGATTGACCAGGAAGCGTTGGCCATCGGAAGACACGGCATATTGCCTGCTTGGTAGGCAGCCGGCCGCCGACGATGCGAACCGGAAACAGAGTCACCGGGGGGTTGGGTTCCAGCGACTGCCCATCGGGAGATAACTTCACCGTTGCGGCCATCATCTTACTGTCCGTGGACACGTAGAAGATTTCCTTGCCGTTCTTGTTCCATCGCGGCTGCGTGCCGCCGCCGGCGGAGATCAGGAACTTTCCGCCAGGTCCCGGAAACGGCTGCACGTAGATTTCGAACTGGCCCGATTCGTTCGACTGATAGGCGATCCAATTGCCGTCAGGTGAGAACTGGCCTTCGCGTTCCTCAAACGGGGTCTTCAGGAAAAGGAATGGCTTTTTATCGGAGACTGGCAAAACCCACAAGTCCCTACCCGTCTGCGGATCGAGGCTGACAAACAACAGAAAGCGTCCATCCGAGGACCAATCGCTTGGAAATGTGGCCTGATCCGTTTCCAGCAATGGTTCATCGGCTCCAGCGTTGCTCGATCGTTTCCAGTACAGGCCATTGCCTTTTCGATTGGACGTGAACACGACGCGGCTCCCATCGTGCGACCAGAGGGGGAAGAGTTCGACCGCGGCATCGAAAGTGAAGCGAGTCGGCAGGCCTTGTACGGTGTCAATAAGCCATATGTCTTGATTGCCGTTGACCCTGCGAGATACGGCGACACGTTTCCCATCCGGCGACAGTTCCGGGCCGGTCGAACCGGTGTCGGAAGCGCCGACAGTACCCACGCTTTTGCCGGATCGATCGATCCATGTCAGTTGCCGGGCCGGGCCGGCCGAACGGGTTCGGTAAACCACAACGCCCGAGGTTGCGGAAAATCCGGGGACGCTTAGTGCCAGATCGGGGGTCGTTTGCTCGCCGACAGGGAAGGGATTACCGGAAAGTTCTTGTCTCTTGAAATCGAAGGCTTGAGCAAACAGAGTCGTCTGTCGCAAGAAAAGTAGAAAACCCGGAGGGGAAATTTCGGCCGCTACATCCGCATTTACAAGCCGCTTGGACGAGCCTCCGTCGAGTGAACCACTGTAGACGCCCTGAGCCGGACCACCCTGAACAAAGTAGATGAAATGCCGGCCATCAGGAAGAAACTGCGGAAATCGGTGGCTGCCCTGTCCGGTTTCGAGTCGTGTGGCGGCCACCACATCGCCGCCAGTGGTCGCGGCCACCTTCATGAGGTCCGCTGCCTGAGGGAGCGAACACGATGATTCCATCGCGACTCCATGAGCCCCCCGCTCCCTGACCGGCGTTAGCCAGCACCTGCGGCGCACCACCCACGATGTCGATGCGTTTCAATTTACCGTCCGCGAAGAATCCGACCGACGCACTGTCGGGCGACCAGAACGGATACCTTGCGCCATCCGTTCCCGCCAGCGGCCGTGTGGCGAGCGAATCTAACGGCCGAATCGAAAGTTCGGACTTACCTTCGTTTGATGCCGAAAACACGAGCAGCCGGCCATCCGGGGATATTGCAAATGAAAGCGGATCGCCAGTTGAAGGCATGTTCATCTCAAAGCGAATTTCAGGCAGCGCGGTGCGGTTGAAGTACACAGCCGAAAGCGCGACAAAGAAAATCACCGCCAAAAGCAAAACCGCCGTAATCCCAACCAAAACCTTGGGCCGATGTCGCGCATGCGGTTGTGAGACATCGCCATCGACTTCCGCTCCATTCTGGACCTCTTCAATCGCTATGCGCGCATCGCCGATGTCGCGCATGCGGTTGCGTGGTTCCTTGACCAGGCACCGGCGTACTAGTTCACGCAGGCGTGCGGGAGTGTTTGCGGGTAGCCTATTCCAGTCCGGCTGCTTCATCATGACCGCGGCCATCGTCTCGGAGATGGTTTCACCCGAGAACAGCATCCGGCCGGTCAGCATTTCGTAGAGAACCACACCGAAGGCCCAGATGTCGGCGCGCCGGTCCACCATCTTTCCCTTCGCCTGTTCCGGCGACATGTAAGCCGCCGTGCCCAGAATCATTCCAGCATTCGTCGCCGCCATGCTCATCGCCGTCGGTGAATTCGATGCCGCCGCATCCCTCTGATCCGGTTCGCAGGCCTTCGCCAGGCCGAAGTCCAGTACCTTTACTTTGCCGTCCGGCGCCACTTTGATATTCGCTGGTTTCAGATCGCGATGAATGATTCCTTTTTCATGTGCTTCGTCGAGTGCTTCCGCGATTTGTTTAGCGATGGGTAATGCTTCGTCCATCGGGATCGGGCCGTGGCGGATGCGGTCGGCCAAGGTCTCGCCCTGAACCAGTTCCATGATCAGCAAGTGCCGGCCATCGATTTCTTCCACACCGTAGATCCCGGCGATGTTGGTGTGATTCAGGGATGCCAGCACACGCGCTTCACGCTGGAACCGTCCCAGCCGGTCTCGATCGTGGCTGAACACTTCAGGTAAAAACTTGATAGCCACACTGCGACCCAGCTTGGTGTCGTTAGCTTGATACACGTCACCCATTCCGCCTGATCCGAGGTGATTGGTGATCTCGTAGTGCGCGAGTTTGGTTCCGATCATGGTGTGAACGAAATCCGGCTGCCGATTTTATCAAACAATCCGTATGTCACTCAGTTATTTGAAATTCGCAGCAGCAGGCGATGGAACAGAATCTCACCTGACGTATAACCGATATATCGGAGAGTAACGCATGTCTCAAAAGCGACCGTGTCCAGTTTCGGATATACCTACACGCTAACTCACATTTTCGGGAAAATTTCCCCACTGTAGATATTTCTTAAATCAGGGACTGACACTGGCATTGTCCGGCTTTTCCGTCTATTGCACGCGCTGTTTCAGCTCTTCCACCCAATTGAAGACGACCTGCACTTTTAGACGGATGGGATCTTTCGAAACGGCTTGTTGGGGTGGAACGAGGATCAGGAACTCGCGGCCGTTGGGCATGATGTCGTAGTCCCTGTAGTTGGTAAATGCCAGGAAATCGCCCATCGGAACGGAGGTCTCGCTACCGAAGGATGGCACGGGTTTCGTTGTGATAGTGACTGCATTCAATTTCGGCACACTGTAGTTGGCGAAGTTGAGCCGGTAAAACAACTCCGAGCCGTTCTGCGCCCACACCGGCCAGGCTCCGCCGGTTCGTGAAATGAGGTACTTCACGCCTGTCGGGGGATAGGGTTGCAGATAAACTCCGAAGCTGGCTTCTTCGTTCGACGTGTATGCAATCCACTTCCCGTCCGGCGAGAATACGGAACCGAACTCGTTCGAGCCTGCATGGTCGTAAAAAAGCTGCGTCTTACCGCCGTTTTCGCGGGACAGCGTCCACAATCCCCAGCTGTTGCCACCAAGGCCGCCTTTGATCCACGCGAACGAGAGCACCTTACCGTCCGCCGACCAGGATTCCGGAAGGTGTTGAACCCCTTCTTCAACGGTAGTGAGCCTTTCCGGAAGGCCACTTCCATCGGCCGGTTGCCAGAAAATCCCTTCCGGCTTTTGACGGTCCGAGCTATAGGTGATCCGTTTGCTGCCCGGGGTCCACATCGGACGCGTACTGTTGCTGGCCTCCTCGGTCAACCGGCGAATGGCCGACTTGCCGGAGAGGTCGTACACCCAGACGCTGCTGTGTTCTTTTTCATCGATGGATTCGACAGCCACCTGCCGCCCGTCGGGAGAGACCCGCGGATTCCGATACTGCGCAGGCTGAACGCTCAACCTGCGCACGGCTCCCGAGCGATCCGCAATCGCAAGAACACTCGGAGTAAGGGTAGCGTCCGGAGCTCCCACCAGGTAGACCAGCGTGCCATTGCGCGCAAAACCGTAATTTGCGGCTGCCGTGTTCGCTCCAGGAGTTGCGGCCCGCTGAACGCCCTGTATCACCGGAACGGCGCCCCCGGTGACTGCAAGTTGCTTCAGGTCGAATGGGACTGCAAACAGGACATCGCCGAGGGCATACATAAGATGGCGGGTTGGGATATAATGAGCATCGCTGCCGCCCTGTACAACCACCTTCCGTTTACCACTCTTGAGCGACTGCACCACGACCTGCGCCTGATCCCAGCGAAGGGGGCCGAACGCGCGCGTGACGGTGAACAGAATCGTATCGCCGTCCGGCAACAGTTCGGGCCCGTGCATCTGCTCCACGGCGTCCGCTTTCACAATAAGTTTCGGCTCACCACCGTTCGCGGACACGCGCATGATCCCATCCTGCTGACCGAACAGGATTGTTCCATCCGCCGCCCATGAGCCGCCAAAAGGATTGGCGGCCTTGCATAAAGCAACCGGTGCGCCCCCGCTGATCGATATCTTTCGGATTTCGTTATTCAGGTAATACGCGATCCATTGGCCGTCGGGCGAAAAGAAAGGATCCGTGCTGGCTTCTTCTGTACCCGGAATCAAGCGCGCAGCCATGGTGTCCAGGGAGCGCAGGTAGAACCCTTGAGTGGTGTTGTAGACGAACCGGCGGCCGTCGGGCGAAAACGCGAGGACGTTGCGACCGTTGTTGCGGAATATTTGTCCGGACGGCAGTTCGTATTCGAACCGTGCCAGGTCGCGCTCCACCACAGGCTGCGGTTTGAAAAACCAGGCCACGCCAAAACCCAGCAAGAGAGCGGCGGCGACCCACGGCACAATCCAGCTCGAATTCGACTTCGTCGACTTGGGCGACCCGGGCGACTCTGTCAGTGCGTCGGATCGCGAAACCTGCGTCAACGCGCCTGGATCCGAGAGGGACTGCTGAATCTCGATCCGGACATCGCCGATAGCCTGCCACCGCCGTCTGCGATCCTTCTGGAGACACCGCCGGATCAACTCCATCACCAGGGGATTCAACTCCGGGCCGCGCACGAGAAGGGCGTTATCCATAGGGATCTGAAGCCTGCGAACATCAAAGTGACGCCTGAGGGCAAGGTGAAGGTGCTGGACTTCGGACTGGCGAAGGCGTTTGAGCCGCAGACCGCGCCGCCTAGTCTGTCGCAATCACCGACGATCAGCATGGCGGCGACCATGCAAGGCGTCATCCTCGGCACCGCGGCGTACATGTCTCCCGAGCAGGCGCGCGGAATGAACGTCGACAGCCGGACTGATGTCTGGGCATTCGGATGCGTGCTTTACGAAATGATGACCGGCAGGCAGGCGTTTCAGGGCGAGCTTGTTTCCGACATTCTCGCTTCGATCATTGCTCGTGAACCCGATTTCACGGCGCTGCGGCCTCCAGGGCCTCCGTGATCTGCGTGGCAATGCCCATCGCCTTGGGTACAGGAATCGCGCCGCGCTTGATGCGCTCAGCCAGCGTCTCTCCCGGCACCAGTTCCATCACAAGGAACTTCCGTCCGCTGGATTCCTCCACGCTGTGGATCATGGCGATGTTCGGATTATTCAGCGAGGCCAACACACGCGCTTCACGCTCGAATCGTGCAGAGCGTTCAGCATCGTGCGTGAAGGCTTCAGGCAGAAGCTTGATAGCGACGATGCGGCCCAGCGTGGAGTCGATGGCCTGATACACGTCCCCCATTCCCCCGGAACCGAGATGCGACGTAATTTCGTAGTGTGCGAGCTTCGTTCCAATCATGAACGTGCCGAATCTTTTGTTGAGGGCGGGATTCTATCAGAACCTAGGCAAATCACTCAGGAATGTGAAGATGCGAGGCAGCCAAGGCCCAAGTCCTGAGAAACCGCGTAATGGTAGATTGGAAATCCGGCCTGATCGATTGGATCCACTTGTCCGACATACCGACTATACATTCTGTTTTGCCCTTTTGACTTTCCGGTACAATTCATCGCGCTCATGAATCTTCCGGCAAGTGCCTTTCCTGAACGAGCCGACCGGTATTTCTGCGACAAATGCGGCCGCAATGTAACCAAGTACCTTCGCCCTGGAAAACCGCATGTTTGGGCGGCGATGGGATCGCCGAGATACGTATGTGTCTGCGGTGAGAAGTACCTGACGGGGGCCGCAGAGTGGGACCATTTGGGTACTTGGGAAAGACAGCGATGTGTTCGAGAGACAATCTGGATTGGCGTTCTCTTTTCGGTGTTTTCTTCGATTCTTTTGGCCGGGCCTGTCTACATTATGTTCATCGGGACAAGAGCCGCTTTCGTCTCGGCGGTGGCCGTTTTCGCGGTTGAGGTGAAACTCGAGGGCGCAGTGTGAACGCACAGCGTTGCGACGAGCTCCGCCTGACGGGTTCAGGCGGGGCGAACCGGGTAATGGAAGCAGAGTTGAAGCGCCTCGTGATGCGGTCTCCGTTTCGGGTGCGCGTCGAGAAGCCGAGGCGCGAAGGTGAAGCGACGCTGCTCTATCCCTTCGACGCGCAAGTCGCGTGGGTAGCCGCGTGCTATCTGCGCACGGCGTCGCGCATTTCGTGGGACCTCTGCTCGAGCGCCGCCGCCCGCCTCGAGCTGCTCTTCGCCGACCTTGTGCCTTCGCTCTCGTCGGACGACAGGCTTCCCGAAGGCGAGCGGATTCGCTTCTCGGTGGAGGTCGGTCCTTCGCAGGATTTTGAGGCTTCGCCGCTGCAGCTCCGGGGCGTCGTCAAGAACGCGATCATCGAGGCGCTTGCCTCGCGAGGCGTCACAGCCGACGTCGATGCCGAATCCCCTGAGGTCGTGTTCATTGCTCGCCGCGCGGGAGTCCCTGAAGCGCGCCGTACGGTTGTGGGCATAGACATCGGCCTGGGAGCGAGGCATCGCCGCGGTGCGCGGGTGGTCATGGGACCTGCGCCCTTGCGCGAGACGATGGCGGCGCAGTTGATCATGCTCTCGCGCTGGGACGCGCGGACGGAGCCGCTCGTCGATCCCATGGCGGGAGGAGGCACGATTCCGATCGAGGCGGCCGGCCTCGCGGTCGGTGCGGCCATTCGCAGACCCGTGGATCTCCCACTGGGCTATCTAAGCGCATTTGAGGATCTGCCAATCCAAACGCCCGACCTCTTCCCCGGTACCGTGCCGCGCATCCTCGCGCTCGACGTCGATCCCGCGCGACTTCCCGACATGGTGGGAAACCTCCGAGCCGTCGGGCTCACGGGTCCTTCGCACAAGAAGTCGATCGTCATTGCCCAGCAGGACGTCCGTGCGCTGGATCCGGACTACGTCGAGCGCATGCTGCCCGGCGCGCGCGACATGAAGCCGGGAATCTTCTGCTTCAACCCGCCGTATGGCGTCCGCATGGGTGCCGAGGAAGGCGAGGACAAACTGCTCGCTCTCTATTCCGACATGGGCCGAGCCTTCGCGCGATTCAGCGGCTGGCGCGCAGCCTGTTTCGTGGCGAATCCGCGCTTCGTCGACGCTTTCGGCCATGCTCCGGTCATGACGAAACCTGCGAGCAATGCAGACCTCCGTGGCGCCTTCCTCCTATTCGAGTTGTGATGCACGAGTTGGACCTGTTCGATCACGCTTAGATTGGAAATCAGACGTGATCGATGGAATTCATTTGTCCGGGATACTGACAAACCAGCCAAGTGGCTGCGTGAAGCCGCGGGCCTGGTAGGTGAAATGCTGACAAACTTATGGGTAGCGCCTACAAATATGGGGCGAGAATATGAGAAAGCAAAAAGCCGTTATCGATGCTTGGAACATCTCTCACCTAGAGGTCCCGACGCAACAGAAACCTCGTATTAAGACTATCTACGCAGTTATTGATGCGGTGAAGGCGAGCGGTCGTGAGCCTATACTCTTGGTCGAGGCCGCTACGTTATCCACAGTTGGCGATCCCGAAAACCTGGAGAATCTCCTCGGCGAAGCGCTTGTCCTGTCAATACCAGACGGTTCTGACATCAGCCGCGCAGTACTTGAAACAGCTGAGCAACGGGATGCCATCGTCGTTTCGAATAATACATACAGTGATTATTGGAGCGAATATCCGTGGGTTGAATTATGTCGGCTTCCCGTGGCCTTGGTCGACGGCCATGTTTGTCTCTTGGAACGGCGATTTAAAAAGGCGAGTTAAGAGACGAAAAGCTATCCGACAACGACCTCTCAACGACTGCTCCTTCATCCAGGCGATGTTACTTGACGTCAAACAGTATTTAAATTGGGCACTTATGGCGCGTAGTTCAACCAGCTTCACGAAAGGTCAGATCGGTAATCCGAAAGGGCGACCTCCTGCCGGCAAGGCCCTTACCGACCGCCTCCGCATGCTCCTTCATCGCAAAACGAAAGATGGCCGGATGTATAGCGAAGTGCTTGTTGAAAAGCTCGTCACTTCTGCAGTTGAAGGCGATATCACGGCAATGCGTGAAATCTTTGATCGCACGGAAGGCAAGCCGGCACAGACCATCCAAGGCAACGCAGACAAGCCGCTGCAGGTCACCATCGTCTGGGGGTCGAAGCCGGAGTGGATTAAGTAGATTTGATTTGCAGCCGCAGCGCCGTCCGCACCGGCCAACACCGCAGATACTGTGCCTAAAATCTTATCCTTCGGCGAACAGACGGCAACTTGTGTTCTGAAAACATACGGCCAGGAGGATTTTCGCAATGACGAAGGCAGGATGTCGGGACGATAGAGCGCGAAGTCGAACGGCAATGGCAATATCACCTTTTCGCACGCGCCGCCTTCACGGTATCGAAGGAAAGATAACGTGGGATACCGAGAACGATGAGTATCGGTTCTATGCCGAGCGAGGCGCTCGATTGAAAGTCACGCTCGCGGCTCCGCTGCCGACGGGCGTTCAGGATATCGGCCACTGGTTGAACCAGAGTTACGTAATCCGCCTGTGCGGAGTTCTCGAAGAGCATGGCATTAACGCGAAAAGAAGGAAGGACAGCGAGATCGTTGATATTCTTTTATCCTGACGATCTAGCTGTAGATTTGGCGTGGGCACCCAGTCGATGATAGGCTGCGTCCGAAAAGCGTCAACAACAACAGGAGCCAACGTCATGAACACAGGAAATCGTGTATATTTCGTGCCGGCGGCATTGGCATTCGGGCTGATCGGATTAACTATCGGGATCGCATGGAGGAGTTGTTCTTTAAGGTCTCCGCTGCGATGCTTCGCCCGAAAGACCAGTGCCCCAAATCTGCAAGCACAGTCAGTTTCCGTGTCTCCACGAGAGGAGTTTCAGCGGGCGACCCCAGTGTCGCTGAAGCAAGCTTACGGTAAATTGCCGCTAAGTTTTGAGGCTAACCGAGGCCAACTCGATCCGAGTGTGAGCTTTCAGTCGCACGGACTCGGTTACTCATTGTCTCTGAGCGCGGGTGACGCCGTGCTCGCTTTGAGAACCTCTGGAACGAAGTTAGCGGAACAAAAGCGCCTCGTCCCCGAAATGCGCGGCGGCAATATTAGACAGCCCGTGGGTTCACGACAGTCGGTAATCCGGATGAAATTCAGTGGCGCTAATCCCAAGTCCGAAGCTCTCGGGCTGGACCGACTTCCAGGCATCGTCAACTACTTTATAGGAAACGATCCGGCAAAGTGGCGGACCAACATTCCGACGTACCAGAAAATTGAATACAAGAACATTTATGCCGGGGTCGATCTCGTCTACTACGGCAATGAGGGTCAACTCGAATACGACCTGATCGTTGCGCCGGGCGCCGATCCTACGCAGATCGCACTGGCCTTTGAAGGCACAAACCACATTGAGGTCGACGAGCACCGTGACCTCCGCATCTCCGTGCCCACGCCTCCGATGAGTCCCCTGGCAGCAGCAACAATTCGCATGCACAAGCCGGTGGTTTATCAGTTGGATGACTACGGTCGTAAACACTTGCTTGAGGGAGGATACGTGATTCGATCTGCTCAGGCGTCGATTCGTGGCTCCGCTAATAAGATAGGTCTGCACACCGGCGAGGTGGTACTCGGCGAAAAACGTACGACGGAGGTCGCGTTTCAGGTCGCATCTTACGACGCAAATAGGCCGCTCATCATAGATCCCGTGCTGTCCTGGGCCACCTATCTAGGCGGCAGGAACGAGGATTATGGTTTCGGGATTGCCGTGGACCAAAATGGCAACGCCTACGTTACGGGACACACCGATACCGGTTTTCCATCCGGCGCGGGCCAGTTCGGGAGCGCCTTTGTGACAAGAATCAACGCTGCCGGCACAGCGGTCCTGTACACGACGTATCTAGGTGGTTCCGGTCTCGAAGATGGTTTAGGCATCGCCGTGGATCAAGCCGGCAATGCATATGTGACAGGAGATACTAGCTCAGAAGACTTTCCAGTGACGCCCGGCAGCATCCAGACCACGGGAGGCGGCCCCGGTGATGGCTTCATCACAAAACTTAACGCGAACGGAACGGCGCTCCTCTATTCCACCTACCTAGGAGGCAGCGGCGTTGACGAAGCGTCCGCGATTGCCGTGGATCACGGAGGTAACGCCTACGTGACAGGAAGTTCCGCCACGCCAGGGTCGGGCTTTCCAGGCACGTCAACTACCCTCATCCAAAGCACCAATGCCGGCGATTTCGATGCCTTTGTGACGAAGATCAACGCCGCTGGTACAGCGATTGTCTATTCAACCTATCTTGGTGGGACCGGTCGTGATTTTGGCAACGGGATAGCTGTGGATCAAGGGGGCAATGCGTATGTCACAGGAGTTACGGCCACGCAGGGATCCGGTTTTCCAGGCACGGTGCCCGGCACCATTTTCGTCGGTGCCTTTGTCACAAAAATCAATGCTGGAGGTACAGCGATTGTCTTTTCAACCTATCTCGGCGACACGTCTAATGGGCGCGGGATTGCCGTGGACCAAGTGGGCAACGCCTACGTCACCGGAGGGACTGGGAATACGCTTCCAGGCACGGCGACCAGCGCTATCCAGAGCACCTATGCTGGGAATGGCGATGCGTTTGTGGTAAAGATCAACGCCGCCGGTACGGCGCCCATATATTCGACCTATCTCGGTGGCAGTGGTGACGACTTTGCATTTGGCATTGTTGTCGACCAGTGGGGGAACGCTTACGTGACAGGAACTACGAATACTCCCGGCACAGGCTTTCCTGGAACCGCGGCCAGCATGCTCCAAAGCACGTTTGGCGGCGGCGCTTATGACGCATTTGTAACGAAGGTCAACCCCGCAGGCACAGCGCTCGTCTATTCGACCTATCTGGGCGGTAGCGGTGAGGACCAAGCTCGTGGAATTGCAGTCGACGGGAATGGTGACGCGTACGTGACGGGATATACTCTCACACCAGGGTCCGGCTTCCCAGGCACGGAAAACAGTCCTATTCAGAGCATGTTTGCCGGCGGAGTCGATTTTGGCGATGCTTTCGTGGCAAAGATTTCGAGCGTTACCTTTGCCGGAGTGCCTGGGACGCCGAACTGTCATGGCCAAACTGTCTCTGGGCTCGCTCGGCAGTTTGGGGGCTTAGAAGCAGCTGCCTCAGCTCTAGGATTCCCGTCAGTGCAGGCGCTCCAAAATGCGATTCGCATATTTTGCAGAGAATAGCCCAATTGTTCCTTTAAGCCAGGTTGCTAGTCTGGTCTTAATTTGCGCGAAGCTAATGACAGACAGGGGTAGAATCTCGGCCAGTGCTGGATCGGCTGATTTTCGGGGTCGACTTTTTCGTGCGCGGCCTGCGGCGCTTCGCTGATCTGGCGGGCTATTGTCAGCGACTCGTCCACTGGTATCGGCCCCCGGCTGAGCTGATCCGCCAGACACTCTCCTTCCACCAGTTCGAGCGCGAGAAATCGCGTCTCACCGGCTTCCTGGACGTCGTAGATCGCCGCGATGTTGGGATGGTTGAGCGAAGACCGCACACACTACCCACCTCCACCACTCCACGGAATACGTCAAGATCACTCGACCACACCATGCATTCGAGGGTAAGTCGCTTGCCGTTTTTGGGACCAGGCATCAGCGCGGGCGACTGCACCTGATCGTGGTGTTTCCGGACGGAAGCCGGTCGCTGATTCCTGCCGACTGGACCGACTTGCATGGGTGCCGCCGGCGCCGGCCTGCAATCCCAGCGTAGGTTCTGTAGAGGACCTGTTGCGCAGTCGTGGTGTCGTAGACGCTCTCCAGCGCCGCCATGTTGGCGAGACGCCGAACCTGAACGTGGAGAGTGCCTGTGCAAACCAAGCTGAGCTTCATGGAGGACCCGCCGGTGCCGCACCTATCGGTGTGGGATCAACTGGAGGAGGAACACAAAAACATCGTGATGGAAAAGCTGGCGCGAGTCATCGCGAAGATGATCACGGCCGAACAACACTCAGGAGCAACAATGACAGACAACAAAATCAAAGCGATTCATAGGCAGCGTGCCGCACTGGTCTACATCCGCCAATCGACGGCAGCGCAGGTCGAGCATAACCGCGAATCGACGGCGCGGCAGTATGCACTGGTGGAGCGCGCATGTGACCTGGGTTGGCCCAAAGAACAAGTAATGGTCATTGACGAGGACCTTGCGATAACAGGTTCGATCGTTGGCAATCGCGCCGGCTTTGAACGCATGGCGTCAGAAGTGGCTCTGGGCCGAGTGGGGCTCATCCTGGGCATTGAGGTTTCGCGGTTGGCGCGCAACAATGCCAGCTGGTACCGGCTGCTGGACCTGTGTGCGATCACCGACACATTGATCGGCGACAGCGATGGCTTGTACCATCCGGCACTGTTCAACGATCGATTGGTTCTTGGCCTGAAGGGGACGATGAGCGAAGCGGAACTGCACGTTATTCGGGCTCGGCTGGATGGCGGTATTCGCAACAAAGCGCAACGTGGCGAACTGCGGCGCGAACTGCCGGTGGGATTGGTTTGGGGTGAGAAGGATGGTGAAGTTCGTTTCCATGCGGACGAGGCAGTCGTGGGCGCCATCCGCACGGTGTTTGATCGTTTCGCCGAGATGGGGTCGGTTCGTCAAGTCTGGCTCTGGTTTCGGACCCAAGGTTTACGTTTCCCTTCACAGAAGGATGCGTGGGGAGGAGAGATCCGGTGGATTGTGCCGACATACGGATCGATCCATCAGGTGCTCACCAATCCCGTTTACGCCGGCGCCTACGTGTATGGGAAAAACCGTTCGGAACAATACGTCGATGAACAAGGCGTGGTGCGGAAGCGAAGCCGTCGGTTGCCGATGAAAGAATGGCCAGTGTTGATTCAGGACCATCATGTTGGGTTTCTGGATTGGACGGCATTTCAAGTGAATCAAGAACGTATCCGCAGCAACGCCCGCGCCGAGCGACACCAGTCTGGGGGCGCCGTGAGAGAAGGCAGTGCTCTGTTGCAAGGTATCGCCAGTTGTGGTCACTGTGGCCGTGGCCTGTTTACCTATTACCGTGGTCATCATGCGAGGCCCGGATATCGATGTTCGGCGAACGAGCTTGGCGATGGCGGAGGCCATTATTGTTTTCAAGTCGGCGCTGTCGCCATCGATAAGGCCGTGGCCGGCGCCTTTCTGGATGCCATCACTCCAGCCGCGGTAGAAGCGTCGGTACTTGCGTTGGAACAGCTCGAGGCGGATCGCGATACGGCGCTCCGGCAGTGGCGGCTGGAGGTCGAACGCGCTCGCTACGAAGCCGAGCGTGCGGAGCGCCGCTACCGCGCGGTGGAACCAGAGAATCGCCTCGTCGCTCGAGGGCTGGAAAAAGATTGGGAGGATCGGCTACGCGATCTGGCTGCCGCCGAAAATGAACTCCATCGCCGCGAACAACATCAGACGCGTCATCTCAAGCCGGATGAAATCGAACGCCTTCGCACGTTGGGTGTCGATCTCCGCCAAGTCTGGACGGCACCCACGACGACCGATCGCGACCGCAAAGAACTGCTGCGAACTCTGCTGGAGGAAGTCGTCATCTCGGTAGAGAAAACACCCCCGCAAGCGCAAGTACGCCTGCGGTGGAAAGGCGCCGCAATATCATCATTGCAGATTCCGCTGCCGCATCACGCTCCTCCGGGTCTGCATACCGACGAAGACACGATCGAGCTTCTCGCTCGTTTGGCGAAGCTATATCCGGATGACGTCATCGCTGGCATTCTCAATCGGCAAGGGAGGAAAACGGCAACGGGGCAACGATTCACGGCAGGACACGTCGGCAATCTCCGGCGCTACCACAAAATGGATCGCTATCAACCTCAAGCCGAGATCTCAGAAGGCGACTTGGTCACGGTCCAAAAAGCCGCCGAGATTCTGGGTGTAGTCCCGTCGACGCTTCACCGCTGGCTCAATGCGGGTTTCATTATCGGCGAGCAGATCACTCCGGGCGCTCCGTGGCGCATTCGTATGACCGAAGAACTGCGCACCCGTTTCGTCGAACAGACACCACCAGGCTATCTGCCGATGATCGAGGCCACGAAAAAACTCGGCGTATCGCGCCAAACCGTGTTGCAGCGTGTCAAACGCGGCGAGCTTCACGCCATATATGTCTGCCGCGGAAGACAAAAAGGCTTACGGATCAAAGCCGTTGAGGTTCAACCGAACCTCTTTCACCAAACTTCATTAACTGGTGTGCAGTATGAAACATAGTCCAGGGACGCCAGAAGCTGTGCCTCGCGTTCAAACCGGCTCAGCCGGTCGGGATCATCCGCAAAATGATCGGGCAGGAGTTTCAGTGCCACCTGCCGCTGCAGTTGAATATCTCGCGCGCGGTAGACCACACCCATACCACCCTTTCCGAGCGGCGATGTCACTTCATAAGGTCCGATGCGCGAGCGAGACGTTATTTGCTCGATACAGGAATCGACCGATATGATTGTGGCGCAATGAGAAAATTCCTCATCGGTGGAGGCTTTCTTCTACTCCTGCCGGGCACGTTCTGGTATTTAAGCCAGCCCGATATCCCTCGCGCGATCCTCGAAGCGAAGTACGCGGAACCTCCATCTCAGTTCCTGACGTTGCCGGAAGGAGCGCGTGTGCACGTGCGTGACCGTGGGCCTCGCGACGCTCTGGCGCTCGTTCTCATTCACGGGTCCAATGCTTCGCTCTTTACATGGGAACCGTGGGTGAAGCGGTTGAGCGACAGGTTTCGCATCATCACCCTGGACCTGCCGGGGCATGGGCTGACAGGAGCCGTGCCCAACGGCGACTATACCCAGGAGGGCATGGTGAAGTTCATCGACCAGGTCGCGAGCATTCTCGGACTGCATAAGTTCGCCCTTGGCGGGAACTCCATGGGGGGCCGTGCATCCGTTCTTTTCACGATCACGCATCCCGAAAGGGTTTCCCGCCTTGTCCTCGTCGACTCCGGGGGGCTTCCGACGAAGCAAGTCGAGCCGACACCGCTGGCCTACCGGTTGATGGGCATACCCGTCGCGAACCGTTTGCTGCTCCACATCACTCCGCGCTCGTTCGTAGTTGATGGTCTGAACAGCGCAATCGAGCACAAGGACATCATCACCGACGAGATGATTGACAGGTATTGGGACTTCATTCGGATGGCCGGGACACGTGCGGCGACGATCACCCGCAGCAGGATTCGGGACAAGCGAATCAGGGATGACATTCCAAACATCAAGGCGCCTACTCTCATTTTGTGGGGTGAAGGCGATCGCACCATTCCCGTGGAGGCCGCATATGCATTCCATGCGGCGATCGCGGGCTCGAAACTAATCGTGTACCCCAATACTGGACACATTCCGCAGGAGGAGGTACCCGATCAATCGGCCGCGGATCTGCGGGCTTTCTTGAATTGACCTGTGATCTGGATCGCGGCCGGCGCCGGCATTTTATGTGCATTGGAACCACTTCAACCGTTGGCCGAGCGCTATATCCTGACGGAGTCTTGCGCGAACTTCTTGTTTGCTCTCCACCTTGTGCTGGTTCTGTTATAAGGAAAGGAATGCAATGACTAGAGACTGGCTGCAACACGTATATGTCTGCTGGCTCCCAGGCCTTAAGAAGCCGCAAAAAACTTACTGATAAGCACGACCAGATCTTTGCCGTTCACTCCGTGTGGATCAGTGCAGCGATTCATCGGTACTACGCTCAACGAATATTGACGATCACAACCTCGTATGTCGCAGCTGTCGGAGGAAATCCCGTGGCTATTTTGGAATTGACCCCGGCCAACCGGTCAGCGTGTTTGGCAACGGCGGTCGGGATCTCGACGTGCGGGTCCGTTATGATCGTTTGCACCACTCCCGACCGGACTCAAATCGATACGAGCGATCTGATTGAGGAAAATCTGCATCGCTTAAAGCCGGCCGTCGTCGAACAGGATGCCGTCTACGAAGCGTACGGCCACCCCTTCAATGAGAGCGCTTGCTCCGGTATGGAGATCAACCGTGTAAGCAGATTCGTCGCGGCGTTTCGTTGTGTCTCTGTGCCTTTGTGTTTCATTCGGCCGTTTCAGTTTTGAATTCATTTACGTCTTCATAGACCGCGCATGCAGTGGCTGGCGGCCGCGCCCCGTCTACGGCACACGGCACTCGAAATTGACAGCTTCGTCGATGCTTCCTGTGCCCTTGTATTTAGCGACCTGAGGATAAGGACAAAGCGGCCGGGTGCGATCCACTTTTCCGTTCGTGCTGTGGGATGCTTCCATCCGCTCCGGGGCTTTGCCTTTTTCCACCCATTGCTCGAGCGGACCTACTTTGTCGAAAACGTTTGGACCATCGCCGCCACCGCAATGGCCCATTCCAGGCTCCAGGAAAAGCCGGACGTTATTGCTCGCCTTGGCCTCGCCGCCCATAGTGTCAACGACGCTCGTGTAATACTTGATGGTGTTTAATGTCGGAACATTGGGGTCGCTCCAGCCGTGATAGAGCAGCAGCTTGCCCCCGTGTGCGAAAAAGGCTTTCATGTTCGGATCTGTGGCGTTCATGATCAGGTTTTCTGGACGGTCCCCTCGAGCGACATCGGCATCGAAGTTGAACGTCTTCCAATCCCACTTGGAATCTTTGAACACAACATATCGATATTGATCGTAGATGTTGGCCGAAGGTTCCGGACCGAGCGCTTGAACAGCCCAACCGAGTTCCGTTCCCGGCACCAGCGATGAAAACAGCTCTTTTCCGGTGCGCGGATTGACGGCAGGGGAATAGATCTGTTTCGCCGCCTTCACCTGAGGAGCAGTCAGGCATTCCGCACCATCCCCGGCTTTGCAGAGAAGTGCTTTCGGATCGAAGTCGCATTTCCTTGGATCATCGATCAGGCCGTCCTTCAGCCCATCCCGGCTGTCGCAAGCGTTGAGAGCAGCCTGATGGATGATTGGATACTTCGCAGGAGGAATGTAACTGGCGGGTTCTTTCAGGACCGCATCCGCAATCCATAACGAGATCGCCGTACGGTTTGCAGGAGCGCCGGCGATGATGCCGTCATAATCATCCGGAAACATTTGCGCTTCCTTGAGACCCTGCCGTCCGCCTGTCGAGCAGCCGTTCCAATAGGAAAGTCTCGGTGCGCTGCCGTAGAACGTCTGGATGACGGCTTTAGCCTTCACCGTCATTTCGTGTTCGGAACGCCAAGAAAAGTCGATTAGTTTCTCCGGATGATCGAGCGCAAAAGTGCCTCGGCCGCCAACATGTCCCGTATCGGTGGACGCGCTGGCATATCCTGCACGAATCGCCTCCGCGAGGGCGGAATAGCTGATGACTCCAGCCCAGCCCCCGTTTCCGACTGCCTGAAATTTGCCGTTCCAGCCGTTCGCAGGAAGCCACACCTCAATCTTGATATCCGAATCCGCGGTTGGCTTGACGGTTGCCGCCACACGGCAGAATTCCGGAAGATCCTTGTAAGGATTGGCGCCCCTTCCCGCGGTCTGCCTCTCCCCCTGCGGAGAGAACTGGCCTGCGGGTACGAGCTGAGCCATTGTCACCGTCGTATCCTTTAACGCAACAGCCGCCAGGCTGTCGCATGATGCTGCAGACGCGGTTAAAGCACAAACGGACGCGAGTATCCAGGTCACGCCTATCATCGTTGAAATTTTCATGGAAGCCTCCCGGGCGAGCTGAGTATACACCGCGACGCACGGTCTATGACCGCTACTGCAATCGATGGGGAAGGGAAATTAAGCGGCGATCGATACGGTCTTAATATTCGTGAATTCCCGAAAACCATGCGCGCTGAGTTCTCGGCCGTAACCCGAATGTTTGATCCCGCTACTCGGCAGCGGTAAGGTTGACATAAGAGCACAGATTGGCCGAACAACCCACACCCCACACTCGCCCCTCGCCGTTTAAAATTCTTACCATTACGAATTTAACGAATTCAATCCGTTAAATCCGAGGCTTATTCTTTCCTTGCACTGGCTTGGCGCAAGTGACTAAGCTGTCATGCAATTGAAAGCCCTGACAGACGAAAACTATGAGACTGAGCGCCACGATTGTCCTTCTGGCCGCCGCGGGCTTCTTCATGCTTGCGGCGGAGGCTGCGCCTTTGCGCGTTTGTGCGGACCCGGATTACCTGCCGTATTCGAATCGCTCAGGCGAAGGCTTTGAGAACAAAGTTGCTCAGGCGGTGGCCAGCGCCCTTGGTGAAACGCTCGAATATACCTGGGAAAACACCCGCGGCCACGGCGGATTTCCTGAGTTTCTGGCGCGCACGCTGGATGCGCAGAAGTGCGATGTCGTCATGAATGTTCCCTACGGCAGTCGTGAGGAATTGACGACTCAGCCTTACTACGTTTCGTCCTATGTCTTCGCTTTCAAGAAAAGCAAGAACTACGACATCAAAACCATGGATTCGGCGGTGCTCAAACGCATCAAGATCGGTTTTGAAAGTGATACTCCTGTCGAAAATGGTTTGAAAATGCGCGGCCTGGTACCCGCTGCCATGGCGTTCGACGTCGGGAGTGACAGCGGGGAGTCACCCGCATCGATGCTCAATGCGTTGGAGAGCGGGCAAATCGATGTTTTGATCACCTGGCAACCGGCGATCGGCGCTTTTTTGAAGCAATATCCGGACCTGGAAGTCGTCGCAGTTCCGAATGAACGAGCCCTCGGTGCGCCGGAGCAGTATGCATTTCCCATGTCGATGGGGGTACGCCAGGGAGACGATTCGCTGCGAAAACGGCTCGATGATGTGATCGCCAGGCGTCAGTCGGAACTCACACGGATTCTGAGTGAACATGGAGTGAAGTTGTACACGCCGCAGTAAATGCTTATGAGAAAAATGCTTGGCTTGGCCACGCTCGTTATTATCCTTTCAGCTATATCTTCGTCAGCATTTCAGGCCGCTAGCCCATCCCAGGAATCTAAACCAAAGCAGTACACCTATGTCGTTAACGATAAAACAATCACAGCAGATTTCCCGGTTTTCGTTGAGGGCAGCGACAAGAAAGTCACGAAGGATGTCTTCCACGGCTACCAGCTTTACAACTCTTATTGCTTCCGATGCCACGGTACCGATGCAACCGAGAGTTCGCTCGCGCCGGATCTCAGGCGCTTCACTGCGGAAATGCCACAAAGGGCGTTCCTGACAGTTGCGATGGCCGGCCGGGAGGACAAGGGGATGCCGAGTTGGGCCGGCTTTTTGAGCCAGGAAGAGATTCAGCAAATTTACCAGTACGTAAAGGGACGGAGCCTCGAATTGATACCAGGTGGGAGGCCACCGTCTGAATATGACTAGCCAGTCGTTAATTAGGAGGCCCGACATGACTCGCATGAAAGCCCGTTGTTGGTTGAGTATCGCAATGAGCGGCTATTTCGCCTTTGCCGCGATTTCGGCTTTTGGACAGGCAAACGATGACCTGGTGAAGATGTCCCAGGATGCGAATCAATGGGTGATCCCGCTGGGGAATTACTCCGGTACGCGCCACAGCACTTTGAACCAGATCAATGCTCAAAACGTCTTTAAGCTCAAAGTGGCCTGGACGATGTCGACGGGCGCCCTGCGCGGACATGAAGGACAGCCTCTTGTTGTCGGCAATATGATGTATTTTCAGAGCGCCTACCCCAACTACGTCTATGCCATCGACCTGGATAGCTATTGGCACATCGTCTGGAAGTTCTTGCCGCAGCAAGACAAGATGGCACCGTCCGTCGCCTGCTGTGATCTGGTGAACCGCGGCATTGCTTATGCGAACGGAAAAATTCTCATGGCGACACTGGATGCCAAGGTTTATGCGCTCGATGCGAAGACCGGCAAAGTCATTTGGACCGCCCAAAACGGTGACCCGAAACTGGGTCAGACAATAACGGGCGCTCCATTGATCATCCGCGACAAAGTACTCGTCGGCATCTCCGGAGGAGAGTATGGGGTGCGCGGTTATCTCAGTGCTTTCAACCTCGATACCGGCAAACTGGTGTGGCGTGCATACAGTGTCGGACCCGACGCGGACATCCTGTTTAATCCGGGGGAGACCATCGACGGTGCAACGCAAAGGCCCGTGGGCGCTAATTCGAGTGTCAAGAGTTGGGAAAACGAAGACTGGAAGCTCGGCGGCGGTACGACGTGGGGCTGGTATACCTACGATCCGCAGCTAAACCTGGTTTATTACGGCTCCGGTAACCCCGGAACGTGGAACCCCACACAACGGCCCGGTGACAACAAGTGGTCCATGACGCTCTTCGCGCGAAATCCGGACACCGGTGTTGCCGCGTGGGCCTACCAGATGACTCCTCACGATGGCTGGGATTATGACGGTATCAATGAGAGCGTTTTGACACAGAGCCAGGTCGGCAATACTACGGTTCCGACGCTGACCCACTTTGATCGCAACGGCTTCGCTTATCTCATTGATCGTCGAAACGGAAAGCCTATTGCCGCAAACAAATTCGATCCCAGCGTGAACTGGGCAGAGAAAATCGACCTGGAGTCCGGCCGGCCGGTCGTCGCAGCTGCCAAGATGACCAAGGCCGACACGAATACCAAAGGTGTCTGCCCGGCGGCGCAGGGGGCGAAAAACATGCAGCCGGTTTCGTACGATGAAAAGACCAAGCTTTTTTATGCGGGCACCAACCACATCTGCATGGACTACCAACCCTTCACCGTCAAATATAAGAGCGGCTTCCCCTACGTCGGCGCAACCGTGTCGATGTTTCCCGCCGATAATGGCAACGTTCGTGGAAGACTCATCGCCTTCGACTCGGTGACGGGACAGACCAAGTGGGCTATCGATGAGACGTTCCAAGTCTACAGCGGGACTCTTTCCACAGACGGCGGCCTGGTTTTTTACGGAACGCTGGATGGTTGGTTCAAGGCAGTCGATAAGGCGAGTGGCAAGATCCTCTATCAATTCCACACGCCATCAGGGATCATCAGCAATCCGATTACTTACATGCACAACGGTAAGCAATTCGTCGCCGTCCTCACTGGCGTCGGTGGCTGGGCAGCCATCGGCCTCGCAGAAGGGCTTTCACAAGGGACTGAGGGCCTCGGCGCCGTCGGCCTGACACGCTCACTCGCCGACTACACGAACCTCGGCGGCACTCTCATGGTGTTCTCGCTGGATTAGGGGCTCCCCGGCTGTCGAATGTCCAATGTCCCATGTCGCGCGAAGCGCGAGCCCGTCAGGGCGATGCCCAAAAAGAATGTCGAATGAACTTGACCAGATGACCTACGGACCAAATGGGTCACTTGGTCGTTTGACAAGTTCATTCGACATGGTTTGACATTTGACAACTTATTACTTCAGCGGTGGATAATCGGTGGCGCTCATATAGTAAATTTTGGTGGTGAGGGGAACAAAATACTTGTTTCGCAACTCGGTCCATTGGGGATCGGCATTAAATTTATCCCAACCCGTGTCCCTGGCCGCACGATCCTTGTACGAAAGAAGATAAATAAGTGTTTTGGGATCTCCCAGGTCCTGCCACACAGCCATGACGTCCACGCCGTTCTTCTTGAATACCTCGACTTCGCCCTCTCGAAACCGCTTGTGCAGGTCGTTGATATCGCCTTTGAAATTACCTTGACCAACCCGGCTTTCGTCGACCGTGTACATCCGCAACTCAAAACAGCGTGAATTCGGCGCAGTGTTTGTTCCAAGCGGAGGGGCGATATTGGGACCGCATGGTGCAGGCGGGACTGCCGGGCCTCGCTGACCGCGCCCCTGACCACGTCCAGCGGCGGGAGCGGCCGGTGTGGACTGGCCAGCCGGTGCGACCTGGGGTTGCTTGACCAGCCAGCGGGGCCGGGGCTCCTTTAGTCGCAACAACACCGAAGACCAGGCAAGCAGAAACCACACCACACATAACTCCCAGCAAAAATTGTCTTGTCATAAAGTTCCCTCCTGATGTCGCTTCTGAAATGTGAAGATTGAAAATCTTCACGCATTCCTAAGGCATGGGTGATTTTCCATCCAACACAAACGTGTACATGCGTGGAGAGACTGAAGGTCCACCCCGGCCAGCCTGGCCTGTCCCGCCCATAAAGGAGATGTACTGTTTGCCGTCGAGTTCGTACGTGATGGGTGGCCCCATACCTGTTTGTCCTGTCGGGACTTCGAATAGCTTTTTACCCTCATCGGCCGTGTAGGCGAGTAATCTCCCATCGTTGACAACCTGGAACACGAGATTCCCAGCGGTTGCCAGCGCTCCGCCTCCATTCCCGCCGCCGCCCGGATTGCGCCAACGTTCCGTTCGGGTCACAGGATCAAACGCGACAAGAAAACCACCGCGAGCCTGGGGACCGATCAAAGGAGGAGTCGACGGCGGGGGAGTGCCCGGCGGCACCTGTCCACCGCGCGGCGTTCCATTAAACTGCGTTGCCAGGCCAGGCTTGAGTTCGAATTCAACCGCAGTGTATGTTCGGCTGCTTATTCCGCTCACAGGCATGTAAACGAGCCGCGTGTCAGGGCTATATGCCTTTGCCGCCCAGTTCGCGGCACCGCCTCCCGAAGGATAAATCGTCACCGATGAGGAGGTCGAATAATACGCCTCACGAGGAATCAGCGGCCGTCCCGTTTTGGGATCGTGGCCGCTGGCCCAGTTCACCGCGCTGAAAGGCGTGGCCGAAATGAACTCGCCGGTAATCCGGTCAAGCACATAAAAAAAGCCGCCCTTGTTGGCCTGCATCAGAACCTTCCGCGTGCGTCCGTTCATGTTGATATCGGCCAGGATCAGCTGTTGAACGCTATCGAAGTCCCATGAGTCACCAGGCACGACCTGGTAATACCAGACGAGATTGCCGTTATCCGGATTCACCGCCAGTATGGAACATATATAGAGGTTGTCCAGACCCAGGGATGTCCGGAAAAATTGGGGCCAGGGTGCGCCATTACCGGTACCGACATAAATCAAGTTGGCTTCCGGGTCAAATGACAAGCCGTCCCACACCGAGCCTCCGCCGCCGTACTTCCACCACTCGCCCGACCATGTCTTGGCGGCCTTTTCAAGTGCAGGATTCTCGAAAGGCTTCGAAGGATCTCCCGGAACAGTGTAGAAGCGCCACACCTCACGCCCGGTGTTGACATCATAGGCTGAGAAGAAACCGCGATTCGGAGTGAAATCGGCGCCGGCGAATCCGATGATTACCTTGTCCTTGACGACACGGGGAGCCATAGTGATCGAATATCCCGTCGAGTTCTCCGGCAGGATTCGAGTAGACCACTGAGTCTTTCCGCTTGCCGCGTCCAGCGCGATCAGCCGGCCGTCAAGGACCGGTACGATGACTTTGCCTTCGTAGAGTGCAAGTCCCCGGTTGAGGATGCCGCAGCACACGCCGCGGTTTGTCCCCGCCGCCGCGAACGCGTGGTCTACCGCCGGATCAAATCGCCATAGCTCCCGCCCTGTTTTCGCCTCCAGCGCAAAGGCAACACTCCAGTTCGTAATCCCATAAAGTACGCCACTGGAAAAAAGCGGCGTGGCTTCCTGATTGCCACCGCCGGATCCCACGATGGCGGTCCACGCGAGCCCTAAACGGCCGACGTTAGTGGCATCAATCTGGCGAAGCGAACTGTAGCGCGTTTCTCCGTAATTGCCACCGTAGGTCAACCATTCGCCGCTCTGCGCAGCGTTCTTCAGAGCGTTTGCGTCCGGTTGTCGCGTTTGCTGGGCGAAGCCCATCCACGCCGCCAGGACGGCAGATACGGCACAAATGCCAATACAAAGAGGGCGCCATATGTAATGCGGGTCTTTCATGAGTGGTGCGCTATTCTAACGCTTGTCTATCCTGTAATCCATTTCGCCTCGCTCGCGCTGACGCGCCTCTGCGGTCACAGATTCTGCTCCGGGGGCGGGTCTAACACAGAAACGGCGATTTGGCGTACACCTTTCGTCGGGTCTCTGCACCGAGAAATAGAATTTGAGAGGAGTAGTAAGACCCAGGCGGCGAACAAAATAAAACACGCTTGCCGCGGACTGTGCTGCATTACATCAGGGGAGTGCAGTCGTTTGCCACGTTTTTCAGGAGTCCTGAAAGCACACGTCCGGCTTAACACCGCGGGCGAGGACCTTCGTCACTATCTGAAGAAGCGCTATCTTCCTCCCATGGCTTCGCGAGGCATGCGATGAAGCCTCCCTTCAAAGCCCAGCTTGCATATCTGTCATCGCCGCAATCTGCGGATACTGCTATAACTGGAATGTTCCTGCCACGACGATGAGCATGGATTGCCTGGGTTGCCTCATAACCATTCATGCCCGGCATGCTGAGATCCATCAACACCAGTCTCGGCTGAAACTCAATGGCTAATTCGACGGCCTCAAGACCGCATGTGGCTGAAATCGTCTGGAAACCGTGCAACTCCAAAATCCACACAAGCAGTTTGCGGCACTCCGCGTTGTCATCCACGACTAAGATCAAAGCTTTCTTGTCCATAAATACCAATCCTCCGGGACTATTGAAATTTCGAAAGCAAAGCAGTCTTTTCTTAGTTGGTAACCTAACGCAGTCGTCTGTTCTGCAATCAACAGATCAATGTGAACGGAGCTGGAAAGCCAGAAAAGGAGCCTGACGGGCACGTGAAAAGTGGTCGTGCTGAACCGTTGGTAGTTCCCGCAAGTCAAGTTCGTCGCTGCAAGAGGGAGCAGACAGCGGCCCAAACCAGGGGAAACAGGTAAGAGGTAATATGGCCGATATTTATCCCACCATTCGTAGCGCTTCATTTCACCGCGGGCGGCCTGCTTCCGGCAAGTTTTCCGTTCTGGCACTTCGATTTTCACGACGGTAGTCGCAACTTGTGAGTTCACCGTACATATATGAGGAATTCAAACATGGCACCGATGAACCAGAAACAAGCGGCAGGTGTTTTGTTTGCGGGTGCAATGGGGGGAGCGGCTATTGCTGTTCGGTATGCGCCACAGAGCGGCGTTCGGATCCAGGAAAAACATCAAGAAGTTTGCACGCAAGACCGTGGATCGTCTCGATGACCTTCAGGGAGACATCCGCGACCAGGTGGCTTCGGCCTTCCCGCAGTGAAACGTTGATTTTCACGACAGTTGGCTTTGGTTGCGTAAGCTCTCATCACACAACAGCTGTAGTCCGGCGAGATACACCACAAAGTGAAGCCCCGCTCACCTCAGAGTCGAATTCTGCGGCGCAAACTAACGGGGGACTACGAAACGCAGGCTTTGATCAAGCTGCGTCTGATTGTCGTCTTCCGTCACTCCTTGAATATCGGCGCTTCTGTGAACTCTCGTGCCGGGTTATGTACTGCGCAATGTCTGCATCGGTCAAACACAACTCGGTTGATTCGAGCGCATTGTTTGTCGTCAAGAGTTCTACTATTTCTCGAATGCCATCGGAGCAGCATCCTGAATCGAGATTTCAGATGCGCCAGCGAAGGCTGTATCCGAAATCTCAATGCCGATTTCCACCGACTCATGGCGATTGCCTTCACTAAAAGCTGAGGCGACCCCCACCCTCAATACCTTCAAATCCAACGTAACGCACATGTGGCTTTGCCTGGATATTCAAAGGTTGATGTCAAGGGCCGTGGCCTTCAAAGATTCGTTAGAATGTTTTTTCATATTTCCCTTCCAGACTTCTGCCGTGAGTCGGTTCCGTGGTTCACGCCTTAGTCTGAGTTCCCGCGGCAGTAAGGTGACAACCCGGCACGGCCTTGGCCAATGTGATTTGGAGGGGCCGACTCACTGTCAAGTCGAAGAATTTAAACGACTTCAAAATTCCACGTTGAGCATGATGAACAAGAGAAGAAAAACACTTCTGAAGATGGAAGGTGGAATAATTACCGTTTGTCTGCGGCCGATCGGGTTGTGCGATCCCTGGGCAGAGTGGTCCTTGGAAGCTCCGTGTCGACTACCCGACGACTTCCCGAACGAAAAGCGCGCACCTGATGGCGCGCAGGTCTCCGTTCTGGTGATCCAGCTTTTCGTGACCCCTCTTTGAACTCGCGATCGAACGGTTCCTAGGCACAATCCTGCAGTCCGGACGGTGCGGAGTCGTCGCCGGCCTGGACGAGATGTTGACAATCCTTTGCGGAACTCAGGCTTGGGGCGGATTCTCCATGTCCAAACCAGGCTTGACCTGCGATCCAAGTGACTCACACCCCTTTAATGCGTCGAATAGACTGTACTTGTCTTCGATGGGTTTGGAAATGCGCTGAGCTTTTCATGTTAGGTCAACACATCCCAATTGATCGAGCGTGGATTCTCATCGAGGGAGGCACTTCCATTTGCGACACTGAGGCCGAGCACCTTGAGACCTGCGTGGAGTGCAGAGAATTCCTGAGGAACTTCGTATCCGTCGCGAAATTTGTTGGGTTTTCGGTAGACTTTCCGAGGCGCGATGACCGCACCGGTCGGAAAGGTGTGGCCTGAACCTCCAAAATACGCAACGATATTTCTACTCTTATGGAAAAAGGGAAAAGCGAGCGGCCGCGGCGGTTGGCTGAAAAACGCTCTGCATTATGCGACTTCCGCTCCTTTTCCGTGGGCGACAGGTCAGTAATTCTACTTATCCTCCCAAGGTATGGGAGCCCGTGTTCAGGCAGCCTTCGGCATAGTGCGTACGACCAGAGGCGTCAGGTTTCTGACTGCATCGATCAACTTAAGACGGCAGAGGCGGCAGGCATCGAAATGGGAATCCTCTTTCTCCGTGAATTTGATCTCATCATTTGCGAAAGCAAGGATGCGCAGGGAATGAATGTGACGTCCCGTTATAGGAACAACCTCACGATTACTCATCCCTCGATATTTTTTGATTATCTTCTTCATTACTTGCCTCCAGTTTAGTTAATCAGCGTTTCCGTCTGCGCAAAAACATAGCCAAATGAGTGTTCTCGTCCACGGCGCCGCAGAATCAAAGTTTTGGTTTGGACCGAGCCCTTCAAGTGCCACTGTGCTGAGAGGACCGGGTTGAAAAATTTGTGGAAAAGTTCCCTGAGAACACAATCCTTTGAATCGGATCGAGCAACAGCTGGGCAACCTACAGGTTGCACCGACTATTTTCTGTAGCGGCCAGGTGCTACATGCCAAACATCCTGAGGGTGAATTGGCCTGAATTCCCGATCGTTTTGCCGATCGTTTTTATCGTAACTCTATGTCTATCAAAAACCCTTTAGCGAGAATAGGCCTCGTTCACTCGAGTTTCTGCTGGTTCTCCTGCCTTGATTGTGTCCGGCAGCGTACCGATCACGTCTTTAAGTGTTCAGCAGATTTCCCAACGTTGGTTCACGCCGTTCCCGCGACATGGATTGATACAACCCGATATAAAATGTCTAACTGGATCGGAAAATCATGGTGAATCCGGTAAGCCAACTTCAAACGCGCGTGGGAGGCTGCAAATGAGTTTACGTTTCACAACCTTCGGCCTTGCAGCGTTGGCGCTGTGTGCCGTCATCGCGAGTGCGCAACAGCGCTATCCCGATAAACGAACTACAGCGAGCGGCGATGTCGTCACGATCTACTCGATTGCCGCGCCGCCGGCAGGAAACGCGGCGGCATGGTCAGCGCCGATGTTGAAGTTTGCGCGAGCGAGCACGCGTCTGAAAATGGGCACGCTTTCCCGTCTTATTTCCAACTGCATTTTGCCGATAAAGGCGTCATCGGCGGAGGACTTGCGCTGCCCGGCAAGCCGCCGCTCGAAATCACGCCGCTCAAGCCGAAACAGTGCGTGCGAGGGTGGATGAATTTTGCGGTCACCCCCGGCCAAGTGCCGGTATCCATCCACTATCGCGAACTGTCGGCCGACAAGAAACCTATCGATTGGATGATCAAGTAAACGGCGGGCTCGAACGCGCATCGATCTACACAAAAGAAACGCACGCTCCCGAGTCTACATGTTGCTGCTCTGCCGATTCCTTTATCCGCGAAACCTGGGAAATCTCCGCCCGGACCGGCTCCAAGGCCCCGAATTTCTCGCCTCTCCTCATCTTTTCTGGCCTCGCTGCGAATCCACATGCATCATCTGGTAGCGGATCGCAACGTCGGCATGGACTTTTGTGCTTGATTGCGAAGACAAGTTGTCGAAGACAAGGTAGTACGTGCCGGTGCGGGGAAGGTCTGCCTCGATATTCCCTTTCGTCGCTACCTTCGATAGATACAGAAATCCTGACGGGGGCTGATGATTCTGGGCCCGGCGATATTGCTTCTCGTCAAGCAGCATAACCTGGATCCCCGGACCTTCTGCTGCCGCGAATTCTCCGGAAACGCGCGCGTTGCTTGCGCTTTCATCGAACGCAATTTTCACATCGTGCGTGGCTCTGGCGGGCACTTCGAAATCGCCTAACGCAAGATTGTGCGTAACGGGAATCGATCGAACCTCCAGTACTACACTGCCCGGAGAATTTGCGGCCTTCTTTTCGGGAAATGCCCGGCGATAGATAACAAAAGCGATTACGGCAATCGCGATAGCCAGAATAATGGGACGTGCGGTCTTCATTGAGCACTTACCATAAGCTGATTCATCGAAACGAGTAGCCACATTTTCGTTCCTCGGAAACTTGACCGCGCTGGGATCGGTTGTTATTGTTTGCGCAGCAAAATCCAAAAACAGGCCGATAACACGTCTGTTCGTTAGTCTAAAAAGGGGGCGGAAGTGAAATCCATTGGACTATCGGTCTTGATCACTTTTCTGGCTTTAACCTGGGCGAGCGGTACATGTCGGGCGCAAGCGACGACCGCCCAGATCTTCGGATCCGTCAAGGACCCGAGTGGCGCCGTTCTACCCGGCGTCGAGATCACAGTTACTCAAACCGCGACCGGCGGCAAGAGGTCTACCGTCACGAATGAGACCGGCAACTATGTCCTCGCCAGTCTGCCCGTCGGACCTTATGTGCTCGAAGCCGCTTTGCCCGGCTTCAGGTCCTACCTGCAGACTGGTATTGTCCTTCAGGTCGATGCCAGCCCGCTGATCAACGTCGTGCTTCAGATAGGCCAGACCTCGGAACAGGTGGAAGTTGCAGCGGACGCCGGACTGGTCGAAACGCGTACTACGGCCATCGGGCAGGTCGTCACGAATCAGCAAGTCGCGGAGATGCCTCTCAACGGACGCGATCCTCACGAACTGATCTTCCTGGCCGGCATGGCGAATATCCCGGACAGGGTTCGATGAATTCGATACGAAACTATCCCACGGTCGTGGTTTCGGTGGCAGGCGGCAACGGCGACGGCGTGTCGTATCTGCTGGATGGGTCGATCTGGCAGGATCCTTATAACAGTCTGAGCTTGCCTCTGCCATTTCCGGACGCTCTCCAGGAATTCAAGGTTGAGACCAGCGCAATGCCGGCACAGTATGGTTTTCATGCGACCGCGACCGTCAACGCCGTCACGAAATCGGGCAACAACGGGTTTCACGGCGATGCGTTCGAATTCGTCAGGAACGGAATCCTGAACGCGCGCGACGCATTCGCACTCAAGCGCGACACGTTGAAACGCAATCAATTCGGCGGAATCTTCGGCGGCCCCATCAAGAAGGACAAACTGTTCTTCTTCGGCGGCTATCAGAGGACATCGCTGCGCTCCGACGGCGTCCAGAACACAGCGTTCATCCCCACACCTGCAGCGCTTGCAGGCGATTTCACCGGGTTGGCTTCGCCGCAGTGCAACAACAGCGTGCAAAAAACCTTGCCGACGAATCTGGGGTTCGCCAACAATACGATCGACCCAGGCGCGCTCAATCCTGTAGCCGTGGCCATCGCGAAGACATTTCCCGTCACGAACGATACCTGCGGCAGAACACTCTACGGTCTGGTTGCCAACCAGGACGAGGACCTGATTGTGTCGAAGCTGGACTTCCAGAAAAGCACACAGCATTCGATGTTCGGACGCTTCTTGTTCGGCCGGCTCAATCAGGGGTCAACGTACGACGGACACGACCCACTTTCGATCAGCAGCTATGGGTTCCAGGATTTCGACTATGGCTTTAACTTTGGAGACACCTATCTGATCGGTAACAATATCGTCAATTCCCTGCGACTGGCTGCGAATCGCACGAACATCGTGAAGTTACCGGACAATTACAAGAACTGGTCCACGTTTGGAGCCAACGTGTCTCCGCTGGCTGGTAACATCGTCGCGATCGCCGCGACCGGCGCATTCCTTGTAGGAGGCGGTGCCGCATCGCCAGGTGCACAGCATAACGGACCGATGCCGTCCGTCGTCGAGGATGTCAGCTGGATCAAGGGATCACATCAGATCGGGTTCGGCGGCGCGATCTATCAGCAAAGGTTGAACTACTTCTCGGGGGTCAACGCCGTCGGCACCGCGACGTTCGATGGCAACACGACAGGATTGCTCCTGGGTGATTTCCTGATGGGACGCCCGGTCACTTTTGCCCAAGGCACCGTCTACGGATTCTACACTCGCCAGTTTTACGACTCGCTATACTTGCAGGACAATTGGAAGGTAACGCCACGGCTGACCTTAAATTACGGTCTGCGATGGGAACCCTACCTGGCGCCTTACAACAACCGCGGCGAGAACGAGCATTTCGACTTGGGGCTCTTCGCCAGAACGTCCATAGCACAGTTTTCAAGACGCCCCCGCGGGACTGATTTTCCCCGGCGATCCGCAATACACGAGTGGAAAATACATCAATGGTCCGAAGTGGGATAAATTCTTTCCAAGGCTCGGACTCGCATGGGACCCGGAAGGCAAGGGCCGCACAACGATTCGCGCCGGGTACGGCATGTACGGCGACCGGGCGATGATGCTCGCCGGCACTCAGATGTACTTCTCCGCGCCATTCGGAAACAACGTCAGTGTCTCGGGGACAAACCTGTCCAATCCCTGGGCAGGCATCGGTGGAGATCCCCTCGCTGCACTTGCAACGCTTCAGGGAGTCGGTGTGTACGACCATAACATCCCATTTCCGCTCAATGGAACCTACGTGAACACGAACATGAAGGACTTCCATCCGGTGTACATGAACCAGTGGAATTTGAGTATCCAAAGACAAATCGGGCAAGACTGGCTGGTCAGTGCGAATTATCTGGGAAACAACACGATTCACATGATCACCACGGAAAATGTCAATCCGTCCGTTTATTTCTCCAACGGCACGAACAGCTGCGTCATGCCGAACGGCGTCACCGTCAACGGCGCGAATGGCCAGTGCTCGACGACTGCCAATCAGACCAGGCGGCGCCCCTCTGCAACCTCATCAATCCGGCCCAAGGACAGTACTATGCCGGTATCGGCCAGATCGACGATGGCGCGACGGCCGGTTACGAAGGCCTGAATCTTTCGGTTCAGAAGCGGCTGAGCCATGGTGTCACGGCGTCCAGCAATTACACGTGGTCGAAATGCATCAGTGATGTTTATGCGGATAACCCGACAGCGGCCGGTGTTTCTCGACCTACAACCGACGGCAATTCCGCAGCAACTGTCTCGGAATCGATGTGCGGCACTTGTTCAACTTGAATCTGGTGGCAACGACACCGAATTTTTCGCGACCGGCGCTTCGCACTCTGGCGAGTAACTGGCAATTTGCTCCCATCCTGCAAATCAAATCCGCCCAGTTCTTCTCTCGGTTTTCGCAGGCACGGACCGCTCGTTAACACGGTGGCCAGCCAGACTCCGAATATGGTTGCGAATCCGTATCCGAGCGATCAGAACGTCAATCATTGGATCGATCTCAGCGCTTTCAAGACAGCGGATCCCGGTACCTATGGCAGTCTGGGATACAACAACTTGAAGGGGCCGGGTGTCTTTCAGTTGAACATGGCGGTCTCGCGCACTTTTGCCGACCGCGAACATCAGTCGATTCAGTTGCGCGCCAAGGCTTTCAACCTTCCCAACCATCTGAATCCATTTACCCCTGGTGTGGCGCCGAATGCAGGCCAGAGAAGCGGTAATGTAGCGCTTACTGCGCCCAATTTCGGTCAGATCACCAATGACATCAGCGGCAACAATGGTCTGACGTCAGGCGACTATCGCGTCATCCAGTTGGCATTGAAATTCGTCTTTCTCATAGGGGGCGTCAACCACCAGAAAAAAAAAAAAAAAAAAAAAAAGACACAGAAAAGAACACAGGGAAAGCGATAAAGACGAGCATGAGAAGAACTCCGGTGATGGCAGTTATCTTTTTTTTTTTTCTATTGTGTCCTGGCTTCTCTGTTGTTTAGTAGATGAATCCGGAAACGGGACCCTAACAGCGCACGCCCCGTCTACTTCCGCTGCTTCTGCTGTTGCTTTCCGGAGCGGGTGTGCGGCCCTGATTTATGAGATTGTCTGGTTCCAGTTGCTTCAGTTGGTAATTGGATCCTCGGGGGTGTCCCTGGGTCTGCTCCTGGCATCTATATGGGGGGATTGTGCGCCGGCAGCCTCTTTTCCGTTCCTTCCGCCCCGCATTCATCCCCTCAAAGTTTATGCGGCTCTGGAACTGGGATCGGTATTTTGGCCCTCTGTGTTGTTTGCGGTTCCTCTCGTTGCCCGTTTGTACCTGCCGGGCGCAACGGAGTCGGCGGCTTACGGTTTAATCGGACTTATCATTAGAGGCATTGTCGCGGTGCTGTCCGCTTCCCCCGGCATTATTAATGGGTGGTTCGCTGCCTGCGATTGCACGATGGCTGGAGACGACAACGAAAGGCGTCTCATGGCTCGGCCTGCTCTATAGCGCTAATATTGCGGGCGCCCTCCTCGGGTGTTTCATCGCCGGCTTTTATCTGCTTAGGGTATATGACATGGAGGTCGCAACGTTCGCCGCCGCCGCGATCAACGTCGCGATCGGAATAGCCTGTTTTGTTTGGTCGAGACGGCTCCCGGCGAGGCGAAAGCATACTCAGCGCGCGAGCCGCGAGAGCGAAAAGGTGCAATTGATATTCCTTGCCATCGCTTTTTCCGGGCTGGCCGCCCTGGGCGCCGAAGTCGTCTGGACCAGATTACTGTCGCTTCTTCTGGGCGGTACGGTTTATACGTTCTCAATAATTCTTGCCGTCTTCCTGTGCGGCCTGTGGTTAGGCAGCAGTGCCGGGGCATTTATTTCTCGCAGGATGTCCCATCCGATAATGGCGCTGACTGTCTGCCAGAGTCTGCTGATCCTCTCGGTTGGATGGACTGCTTATGCATTGGCGTTTTCACTGCCCTATTGGCCCGTCGATCCATGGCTTTCGTTGAGTCCATTATTCAACTTCCAGCTGGATCTCGTGCGGTGTGTCTGGGCCATCCTGCCGGCCACGCTGTTGTGGGAGCCAGTTTCCCGCTCGCCTTGGCGGCTGCCGCGGAACCAGGTGAAGATCCGGCATTATCGGGAGAAGTTTATGCTGCGAATACTGCAGGCTCGGTCGTTGGCGCCGTGGCATTCAGTCTGTTTCTGATTCCGGGCCTGGCACCAGAGGAGCACAACAAGTCCTGCTCGCCATATCAGCCGCTGGAGCAGTGGCTGCCGGGATTGCAGCGATGCGCATTCCGAAGATTCGCAGGAATGCTGTCGCCCTGGTCGTGCCCGCGATCGTCTGTTCGACAGCCATCATCTTCTCGGTAAGAG
This sequence comes from uncultured Acidobacteriota bacterium, assembly GCA_963738025.1. Classification (GTDB taxonomy): domain Bacteria; phylum Acidobacteriota; class Terriglobia; order 20CM-2-55-15; family 20CM-2-55-15; genus 20CM-2-55-15. Next base: position 718,429 of record CAVTWA010000051.1, read on the forward strand.
ATGTACCGTGGGAAGTCATTGCCTACGGCCGGCGCATTGCTCCCACGATGCGCGCCGCCGATTTATATCCGGAAGCCGCTGCGACCAACGTGCTGTTCAGAGGGGAAGGGATCAATTCGTCGGTTGTCATTGCCGACCGGGCAGGATTGCGTCAGTTCTACGTGAGCGGCAAAGCCGAGGCGTCAAGCGCTCCAGCCGATATGCGTCTGGAACGGATGATGGGACACATCCCGGCTCTGATCCATCCGAATCCGCGCTCGGCCTTACAGTAGGGTTCGGCGCTGGTGTCACTGCGGGGTCTTTCGTTCCCTATCCTGAGGTTGAGAGTCTCATTATCTGCGAATTGGAATCGTTGATACCGCCTGCTTCAACCCGGTTTTTCGCTCCGCAGAACTACTCGGTCATGAACGATTCACGGACTCGTATTGTCTATGACGATGCTCGCCACTTCATTTTCACGACAAAGCAAAAGTTCGATGTCATTACCACTGACCCGATCCATCCCTGGGTCAAAGGGACGTCGACTCTTTATTCAAAGGAATACTACGAACTCGTTAAGACACACCTGAATCCAGGAGGAGTTGTTGCCCAGTGGCTGCCGATCTACGACAGCGATCCGGCAACCGTTAAAAGTGAACTGGCAACGTTTTTTGATGTGTTTCCTGATGGCTCGTTGTGGAGCAACTACACGCAGAACACCGCCGGATACGATCTTGTACTCGTCGGTGGAAACACAAGCGGTATTGATCTGGATTCCGTTCAGGATCGTCTGGATCGCCCGGCATACTCGAAAGTGCTGGCATCGCTGAGCGAAGTCGGTTTCCATTCCGCAGCGGAGGTCTTTGCTACCTATGCCGGTCGCGCGGGCGACCTGAAGTCGTACTTTAACGGAGCCGAACTGAACAATGACATGAATCTGCGTTTGCAGTATCTGGCAGGATTAGGAGTGAATTCGATGAGCTTTCAGAAAGTTTTTTCAAATGTGTTGAGCTATCGAAAATTCCCCGACGATCTGTTCCACGGGTCCGATGCACGGATAGACGCGCTTCGAAAGTTGCTGTGCGCCAAACTGTAGCCGCGGACTTCAGGGCCGGTTGCCAATGTAGTGTCGCGATTGTTCTGCTCCGATTCGAAAAAGATTGGATTCTACGGTCTCAGCTGGGGCGGCGGCATGGGCGCGCACTTCCCTGCGCTGGAAGAACGAATCAAGCTGAACATCCTGGTGCACAGCGGCCTGCGTATGGAGCCTGTACTTCCCGCAGTCGATTAAATTAATTTCGTGACGCGAGCGAAAGTCCCTGCGCTGATGCTCAGCGGCATTTACGACTTTGATTTCCGCCCCGAAACCTCCCAGATTCCGATGTCCGATTTGCTCGGAACACCCGCTTTGGGGACTAAAAAACATATTGCCTACTTCATCCACTCGAATACCTGATAGTCTCGCCGTTCATGCCAAGGCGTTTTTTTTTTTTTTTTTTTTTTTTTTTTTTTTTTTTTTTTTTTTTTTTTTTTTTTTTTTTTTAATTTTTTCATCCACTCGAATACCTGATAGTGCTCGCCGTTCATGCCAAGGCGTGTGTATACCGTCTGAGCGCGCGTGTTGCGCCGATCGACATACAACCGGATTCCCTTCACCTTAGGATTCTGTTCCGCGATGCTTTTGACATGCGCGTAGAGTCCCGCGTACACACCGTGACGCCGAAGGTCCGGAATGACGAACACGCTCTGGATCCACCATACCGTCCCGTCACGCCAGTCGCTCCACTCCTGCGTCACCAGTGTGCAGGCCACCACGCGGCCATCCTGCTCGGCGACGTAGTACTGCCCGCGCGACCGATCCTCGAAAACACCGTTGACCCCACGCGCAAGAACCTGAGCGTCGAGTTCCAGTTCCTCCGTCTCCCGAGCCATCTGTTGTTGAAACTCGGCGATCGCCGGCGCATCCGCCGGCACCGCCTCACGAAACGTCACAATATCCACTTTACGCGTTAATGACATAAAAGGGGGACAGGTCACTTTTTTTGCTGAAACGTTTCGAAAAGAAACAATTACTTCAAGGAAAGCGCCCCCGCTGCTCTTGAATTCCGGGAATAACTGAACAGAACACATCAACAAAGTCGGTGTATCAGTGGAAATCTCGGATCACTTTCCGCTCGCCAGTGCCCCATGTTTCGTTTTTGAAACATTTCGGCCAAAAAAAGTGACCTGTCCCCTTTTCCTTCTTATAATCTCGTTGGATTTATGAGACCTCTCCGTCTGATTTCCCCGGTAATCCTTCTGATCGCTTGCTCACAACTTCTGAATGGGGCCGCAGGCGGGGACGCATCGAATCCGGCGAGTATGCCAACGAATAAGCTAACCCTGTCGTACTACAACTTCTCGTCGGGTAAACAGGGTGTCGATATCAATCTGCGGCATACATTCAAGGCCAGCACCGGATGGATCGGCGGATACCGGGAAGGGAGCGGATTTGATCAGGCGCGAATGGGCTATCAATATGACTACCACCGCGATTGGCTGACAATAGTCCCGTCCGCTCAAGCGGCGACCCGCGGCTTCCTCGGTGCAACCTTATATGCGGAGACTGGGCGAAGGTTGTTTGCGATCGCCGGAATGGGGCGAACGAATCTTCGTCCTTACTGGAATCTCGGCTTCGATCCGAATGACTACATCCAGTTTGGCGCCGGATTCCGTGACCCCGGAGGCAACACCGTTTCGGTGTATGCCATTCGAGATAACCGACTGGGCACCGGACAGACCAACACTCACGTCTTCGTCAGACGGTCGTTCCATGAGGACTGGCGGATCACGCTCGATCTCGTGAACGAGCACGGCAACGGCGATAAGGATCGATGTTAAACGCATGGTCCGTCAGCACCGATGTCGACTGGCGGCGCTGGTTCGTTCGCGTGGCTCGTGACCCCCATGTCAATTACACCGCCGATCGGCAGGTCCGCGTATCCGCCGGCGTGAGATTCTGAAAAAGGGGACCTGTCCCTTCCAAGAAACGTTTACTTTTTGGATGCTTCTTTGTCCAATTCGGCCCACATCATCGTGACATTGGCCCTCGTGCCGGGATTGCGGCCGGACAGGCCGATGAAGTAATCCTTGTACTTTGGTCCCATCATCGTCGGAACCTCGACGATGGCCTGATCGAGCGTTTTGCCGTCTTTCTTCGCCTTCCGGGTCGCGTCGGCATAGGCCTGCATGTACTGGCCATACTCGATGAACTGTGCCCAGTTGTCGGCCTGGCTGCTGTGGCCTCGGGTGATGATATCGACATTCTTGATGCCGGCCGCAGCCTTCGCAATCGTCTGCCCCCACAACAGGCCGCTTCCGCCGTTATCAGGATCGATGATTGGCGTGCCGGTTGCCGGATCGACGTCGCCGGCGGCCATCACCTTCTGATTCCGGAAAACGACGAATGCGTCTCCGCCGGTGTGCGCCGGTCCGAAGAAATACAGGTCGATCGCGTCGGGACCTTCGAAGAGCGTCATCTTGTCCTTGAACGTCTTGTGAGGTAGGCCGTGCCTGGTATCGGGCTTATCTTCCTTGTATTGGGCCAGCTTCTTCATGTAATCGAGCGTATTCTCCTGCGCGACGACTTCGACCTTTTCGTCGAACGCGAGATTGCCGCCTACATGATCGTTGTGCGTATGGGTGTTGATGATCGTCGTAATTGGTTTGTCGGTAATCTTTTTGACCATGTCGATAATGGCCTCACCCGATCCGGGATTCTTGGTATCGACGATCACCACGCCATGGTTTTCGGTAACAAACACCGTCGTGGTTGCCCCCGGCGCAACGCTTTGGTTGAAGATCGGAATCTGGTAGATACCTGGCCGCACACGTTCCAGTTGCAACTGGATAGGCGCGGCACCACCGGCACGGCCACCGCCGCGACCGGCTGGCGCCTGTTGTGCGGCAACCATCGTAATGGCTCCCACGGCGATGATTCCAACGAGAATGAATGCGCGTTTCATGACCGCTTCCTCCTGCTACCGAACACTTATATCGGCGAGAAATATAATATGGAACGGGCCAGAACGTACCGAAAAGGCACTTCGATCTCTGCTACGGCAGTCACCGGTAGGCGATACGCAACGCAGGCGAGAATATCGGGTGGGGGCTTTCCTGGGCGAAGCGCACGTTCTGGACGGGTGGGTTGAAATGGAGGCGCGTGTGCGGGGGACAAAGCGCAGCGAATGTATTTTACGTCTTGTTTGTCTTCGTAACGCGCATTCCTCGGGTCGCTGAGCGGCATAGCTTAAACCACAGCCAGCATACGTGGACGGCGGGCCGTTTTGCGCGTCAGCGCGCGCCGCAATGAGTCCTGAGCCGGCCTAATAGCTGTACTTAATAGACCCGTAACTGAACGTGATGCTCTCGGTGGGATAATTCGGAGCGGTTCGGTTTTCCAACTCTTCTACTTCCAAAGTGATGAGTTCAGTGGCTCTGTCTTGTTCGATTTGGCCTTTCATAACGTTTTCTCCTTCCCTATTTAGTAAGGCGGGAAACGTGGGCAGGAATTATCATCGGCTCCGAAATTCTTGTGTCACGCCTGCATAGCCTTCTCCAACCACGGCCTTTTCGAATCTCGAAGACATCGAAGTCCGACTTCGGAGATCGCCGGCGTCCAGATGTCGATCCGGGGATGGACGGATTGTTGCTTTCGGGAAGCCTCTCCGCGGAAATCACTGCCAAGACCGTCGAGGTCATTCAGCGCAACGCCCAGGCACAGTCGGCGCTGGTCGACGACACCTCGCTGGATGGGATTCATGTGCTCGTTGTCGATGACCAGTCGGACGCGCGCATCCTGCTCGAAGTCGTGTTCCAGCAATGTAACGCCCGCGTCTCAAACGCGGCATCCTCCGCGGAAGCGCTGCAGCTGATCTCGAATTTCTGTCCGGACGTGGTGATCAGCGACATCGGTAACCGAACATTGAAATCCCTGGCTGCCGGTTTCGATTTCCACACCGCGAAACCTATCGATTCGGCTGAACTCGTCGCGCTCGTCGCACGAACGGTGCGGCGGCTCGGTCAGGCCACCACTGACGGCAATCGGATCTGTGACGACCCGCCCACCTGCTCGCTCAAATGGAATCCAATACGGAACTCAATATCGGTCCCGACGCCCACCGCCGCCAAAGTTTTTCTTTTCCATCGGTCGGGCTTCATTAACGGTGAGCTGTCGCCCATTGACTTCTTTACCGTTAAATTCACCAATAGCCTTAGCCGCAGCGGCATCGTCGCTCATTTGAACAAAACCGAATCCCTTGGAACGCCCGGTATCACGGTCCGTGATGATTTGTACGGATTCCACTTGTCCCAACTTGCTGAACATGTCACTGAGATCGGCTTCAGTGGTTTGAAACGAGAGATTACCAACGTAAATCTTTTTTGCCATTTATCACCTTTATTTGCTTGATGTGTGTGTCCAGCATTACCTGATAGTGGCTCAGCATAGGCGTCATCTGCCGGGAAAGCAACCGCAGCCTTTCTTGCAGGCGAAATTGATCGCGGCTCCGTTTCAGCCTCGCGTCGGTCGAACACGAAGCTTTCGTTTCGAAATCAAAGATGTAATCGCGGGCTTTAGCCCGCGTTCGCGCTCAAGCCGAATGCACCATGATTAGATGGTATTTCCGATTGGTGCGAGGCCGTTCTAAAAAAACACGACGTTAAACCAATGGTCCTGTCGTCGACCGCTTCCCGGCCGCGCTGCATACCGGCTCAGGTTACACTAACGGTCGTCCGGCCATTCGAAGTGAACAATCCCTGGTCGAGATGGGATCTGGAGCATATGACTCAACTACAGGTTTGGGCTCCCAACGCTGGAAGCGTGGAACTCGTGACGAAAGACAAGCAGTCGTTCGCGCCGCCGATCGTGCTCGAACCGACGACGGCCGAGTACCGCGGTAAGACGTTGCGGGGTTATTGGCAGTTGCCGGCAGGCACGTCTCCCTTGCGTGATGGGGACGGATACTGGTTCAAGATCGTGATCGAGAACGGGGACACGCGCTATCGGGTCGACCCGTACGCTCGCGCCATGAACCACAGCGAATCGTACTCCATCTACAAGGACCCGGAACGATTCGAGTGGACCGACGAGGCACATCGCCCGCCGCTGCGCGGGCAGATGGTCGTGTACCAACTCTTTCAAGGTGCATACGAAGGACGCGGCGACCAGGACTGGAAGGACGCGGCCGGCAACAACTGCCATTTCACATGGGGGCCAAACACGAAAGGCAACTTCGCCCAGCTCCGTAAGAAACTCGACTACATCCAATCCCTGGCTGCCAACACCATCGAGCTATTGCCGGTCAACGAATACAACGGCGACGACTACATCGGTTATTCGTCAGTCACCTTCTTCGCGATCGAGGCCTCGTACGGTGCGGTCGGCGGCGATGGCAGCTCCTACGACGATCTGAAGGCGTTTATCAACGACGCTCACGGCCGTGGAATTTCCGTTATTGCGGACGTCGTCTTCAATCACTTTGGGACCGTGGGAGACTCGGGCCCCCTCTGGAACTTCGACTCGACCACGAAAAATATCTACTTCGGTGGCGAGCAGGCCTCGGACCAGGCAGGCGGCTCGTTCGGCATGGCCCCGAACTGGGCTTGCTACGGGGTGCAGAAGTACATCGAGGACGCCTGCCGCTATTACCTCGAAGAGCTGCACTTCGACGGTCTCCGATTCGACTTCACGTCACAGATCGTGAACAAGGCTGCCGGATCCGGCGCCGACAGTGGCACCGAAGTGCTGCGCCGCCTGGTGCAGGGGCTCAAAGCCGCGCACCCCGGGAAAATCCTCGCATGCGAGCATTGGGACGAGCACACCGGTGGCTACAATCGCTGGATGATCGATTACATCGGCTTTGACGCGGGCTGGCTCAACTTCCGCCAGGAACTGCAAAAGGTCCTCACGCCGTTCGCGCAAGGTGTTGAAGGTGCCCTCGCTTACGCCATCAATGGCGGCGATTATCCGTACGCCCACGGGCGGGTGATCTATGCCAATAACCACGACGAGTGCTGGTGGGACGGCGGGCCGCACGAGGACAAGTTCTATCCCGTCACGCAGTTCGGGTGGCGGGGCGACTACTGGTCCAGGAAAAAATCGCGCATGATGTATGCGCTAAGCTTTTTCGCCCCCGGCATCCCGCTCTTTTTCATGGGTGACGAATTTGCGATGGAGGGCAGCTTCAATGACGCCCGCGAAGATCACATCTTGAATTGGGGCCTCGAAAATCTCACACCGGGCGGCGAATTCAAAGCCATGTTCCGGCGCCTGATCGAGCTCCGGCAAACCTACGATCCACTCACGCAGGAAGACACCACCTTCGAGTGGCTCCGCTACCCGCAAGATGGCTGGTTCGCATTCAAACGCAAGTGGAACGCCGCGGCCCTCATCGTCGCCGGCAACTGGACCGGCTTCGACATGCTGAGCTACGCCGTCCCCACAAACGGCGAAACCGGCACCTGGACCCAGATCTTCAACAGCGATGGCATGGAATTCGGCGGCGACGGTGTCGGCAACTTCCTCAACGACCCGAATTCGAGCGCCGGCTTAATCAGGATCGACATTCCGAAGAATGGGCTTGTGGTGATGGGGAGGACGGCCATGTCATGAGGCAACATTCCAAAACCATCACCTACATTGCAGTGGGGTTCTTCTGTGCGGTTTCGCTCAGCTTAGGCCAGCAAACGCCAAACCGTCGGTCAGAATCGGCGGCGTTTCTGGCGGAAGTGGCGGGCGTGTACAAGGTTCAATTCCAAAACGGGAACGTGAATGGCGACAAGTATCAGTCGGAAGACGTCCTGGAAGTCGTGCCAATCGACGACCACGCAGCATACGTGCGGATGGATGTTGAGTTTTTCAACGGACACTCCGGCAGAATCTCTGGCATCGCGACCTATGGAGACAACTCCTTGATCTATGACAACGGCCAAAAAGGCGAGGATCGATGCGTTGTCGAATACGTCTGGTCTTCCGACAAGGTTATAACTAAGGCCGACTATGACAAAACACCGGGATGCCGCTCATATCACGGGGCACGAGGGAGTCTCGATCATGTAGAGTTCCTCGTGAAGAGGAAGCAGACGATTCGCTACATGCAGCGGCTTAAAGACTCCCCTCAGTTTAAAGGCGCAATGGATGAATATCGAAAAGCGCGACAATAAGACCTCGTTGCGGCGATCTGCTGGTGCTGATGACCGACGGCATCACAGAGGTCTTCGACAGTGATCAGCGTGAGCTGGGATTCGAACACGCGAAGCAATTCGTGGCCGCGCACAGCACGCCGCCGCTTGCCGCGGTCCGTGCACACGGAGCGCAGCTGGACGATCAGACCATGCTGCTGATTCGACGGCGGTAGCGCAACTTGGCCATAAGGAGAACGGATGGGTCCCCTTTTTGCAGCCGGCCGCAGCCATTCGCCACGTCGACGTCTGCGTTTTACCGCCGGGCGTCAGCAACTTCTCCGGATCGGCCTGCGCTGAAGGTTTCAAGCGGAGTTTTCCGAAACTTTCGTACCGGGTTTCTCGTAATAACGTTAATCTCGGGTGACGGAGGTCTGCTTTGACGTTCAGACTGGCGCAAGTCTTCTTCCTGTTTCTCATCGCTCTGACCGTGTTGGCATACGGCCAAACGCCTGAAAAGCTTCCATCTTTTGACGCGGCGGACGTTCATTCCAGCCCGAAGAACCCGAATCCGAACGTGCAATCCCTGGGCGGGTTTGCGCGCCAGGGACGCTACCAGTTCCGGAACGCCTCGATGGTGGATCTGATCGCAAACGCTTACGGTATCGACCCGGAGAAAGTCGTGAGCGGTCCCTTTTGGTTGGAAACGGAGAGGTTCGATATCCTCGCCAAAGCTCCCACCTCCGTCACACCTGCGAATACCAAGCTGATGCTGCGTTCATTGCTGGCCGACCGATTCAAGCTGGTCATTCACAACGAAGACACGCCGATGAATGCATGGGTAATGACTACTGTAACTCCGGGAAAACCCGGGGATCAGCTTCGAGAAGCGAAAGGTGGGGGACCGTCAAACTGTAATCCACAACCGGGCGATGGCGGGAACATCGTGCTGGTTTGCGTCAATATAACTATGCCCGTTCTGGCCCAGCTCGTGCGGCAAATCGATCCCAACACTTTCAATTCGGCGGTCACCGACATGACGGGACTCGAAGGCAGCTGGGATTTCCAGATCACGATAACAAATCCTGGCGCGGCCGCTGCTGCGGGCAACAATACCACCGCCGCTCGGGAGATATTCGAGAAGCAGCTTGGGATCAAACTGGAGCAGCAGAAACGTCCCATCTCCACGCTCGTTGTCGACAGTGTGAACCGCAAACCGACCGACAATGCTCCGGGTATCGAGAAGCTGCTGCCGGTGGTCGCCACGGAGTTCGAAGCTGCCGATCTGAAACCCTCTGCGCCGAACACTCAGATTCGCGGCGGCCTTCAGCCCGGCGGAAGGATCGATCTGCAAGGCCTGACGCTCAAACAACTGATGCTGGTGTCCTCGGTCTCGCCGGGAATAATTTAGGAGGAGGGAACGGCGGCGACCTGCTTTCAGGACCGAAGTTTCTGGATTCCGATAAATATGATGTCGTCGCGAAGGCGCCGTCGGATGTTGCCCTGTCCGGTACGGACGTCGATGCGGAGACGCTCCTCGCCATGCTCCGGACGTTATTGATCGACCGGTTCAAAATCAAGTACCACATCGAAGATCAGCCAATTAACGTTTACGCCCTGACTTTCCAAAAGAAAGATGCAAGGCTTAAACCGGCGGATCCCAACAGCCGCTCCACCTGCAAACGTGCCGTGGCGAATAACTCGTTCGGGGTTCCTGCGGCCACGCTTACATGTCAAAACACGACGCTCGCGCAGCTCGCGGATAAATTGCCCGCAATGGCGCCCGCCTATGTCGATCATCCCGCCGTCGATGCATCGGGGCTTAAAGGAGGATTCGACTTCGCGCTCTCCTGGACACCACGCGGCAACTTCGACGGTGGCCAGCGCGGACAGGCCCCGGGCGGAGGAGGTGGAGGAGCGACAGGCGCCGGAGCCGCTTCCGACCCCAATGGCGCACTGAGCCTGTTTGAAGGCGTTCAAAGACTGGGACTGAAACTCGAAGTTAGAAAGCAGCCCTATCCCGTCCTTGTGATCGATCACATGGAAACCAAGCCTACCGAGAATTAAATGCGGGAAACAGGTCACTAAATTCCGAGAGCTCCAGAAAAAACAGATGTTCGTAATCGGATAGCGGACGAAGATTCTACCTGGAAAACATTGGTGCCTGCTGCAACCGTTCGTGGACAACGGCTGGTGAGGCCAGGGGAGCCGCCGAAGACCTCCGCTATTTGCCCCTTGCGCTGTTGCGGCAGGTAACAAGAGATCCGGCGATATCGATGCCCGCAATGCTCTTCGGAATCGCGAGTGAGAACGTAGGAGTCTCTAAGCGCTCCTCGGTGACCCATTTGAGTTCCGCGTGCCCGAATCGACTATAATCCCTGCCGATACGTATGCCGATTAATCAGCACAAGGCTTGGCCCTTACGAAATACTCTCGCCCCTTGGCGCGGGTGGAATGGGTGAAGTGTACAAAGCGCGGGATACGCGCCTGGACCGGACAGTCGCCATCAAAGTTCTGCCGCTGTACCTCTCCGATACCGCTGAACTGCGCGAGCGTTTTGAACGCGAAGCCCGGACGATCTCCAGTTTGAATCATCCGAAGATCTGGATGCTGTACGACGTCGGGCTGCAAGACGGCATCAACTTCCTCGTCATGGAATAGAAAACCTCGCGAATCAGGTCGACGTGTTCCGATTGCTTGATCTCATCCAATGCGTGAGCCGTAGCAGAATTTGGAGAGTTTTGGTGACGGCAGTATTAATATCCCCTGTCACTGGATCTCCTTAATATGGCGCGCAAATCATCTAGGATTTCACGGAAACTCCGCAAAAAACTCGAGGCGGCTCGGGTCGCGCGCATGGCCACGCTGAATGCCAGGCGAAGGCCGCATCTGGTTCCAATCTGTTTCACTTATGACGGTACGTTTTTCTATTCCGCGATTGACCGGAAGCCGAAGCGAGTGGCGCCAAATCGGCTGGCGCGGATACGGAATATCCGGAAAACGCCCCAAGTCGCGCTGTTGGTGGACCAATACGATGAAGACTGGAAAAAACTCTGGTACGTGCTCGTGCGCGGAAACGCAAAACTCGTGTCGGATCTCGCGGAACGTCGCCGGGTCCTTCGGCGATTAAGAGCGAAGTATCCGCAGTATCGCTCCGGCATGCTTACCGACGATGCGCCGATCCTCCGAATTACTCCGCTGCGCGTCACTGCCTGGGGCACTAACTAACCTTCGTCATCCCTTGCAACTGTTCCAGTAACGAAAGCCAATGCTCGAGCGACTGCCCTCCCGGAGAAAATCCCGGATTAAAAAATATTTCACTGGCGCCGATTTTGCCGCAGCCGCGTACGTCGTCTGCAATCTGCTCGAGCGAACCGCATGTGACCGCTTCGAGAGTGGCAACAGGGCCGATATTCGGCAGAGAGAAACCGACCTTCATGATAAAAACCTTATAACGAGATGCGGGCTATTTTAGTCGCAGCGCGGCTAATACCTCAAACAAATTACGCGCTGGGTTTCAGGTCGGATCAACGGTAGACAGCGCCGAATTCCTGCTCCAGCCATTTACAAACGGGCTGCTTCCGGACATGTGCGGCAGACCGAAAGGCTGGCTCGCGCATTACAACCATGGCCGACCGCACGCCTTGGGCCAGGAATTCCCAATGACCGCCGGTGAGAATTGCCGCATGATGCCGCCTTCCAACCAAGACGGATCTATTTATTCCGGAGGACAAGGACGCTCGCACCGAATTCATCAAATCGTGAATACGAATTCGGTGCAAGTGGTGAACGGCCCCGAATTCCTTTTTGACGCGCCCGGTGTTATAGTCCGTCGCCAGCCTTTCAAATTCTGAAGTGCTTTCGGAGGCGCACAAATGATTAAGCGAACTCTATTTTGCGTTGTGTTGTGTGGGTTCATGACGGCCGGCTCCTTACTGGCTCATCATTCGCTCGCGGGCGTGTACGACATGAAGAAGGATATGGAACTCTCGGGGGCGGTCGACAGCGTGAAGTTCGTCAATCCCCATGGTTCTTTGACGGTTGCAGTCAAGAACCCGGATGGCTCGACCACCAATTGGGTGCTGACACTTGGCTCGGCCACGGCTCTTGCGCAGCGCGGGATCGGCAAAACCGGACCGAACGCCCTGCACACCGGTGACAAGATCACGGTGAAGTTCCTTCCTGCAAAGGACGGCAGTCCGTTGGGCTTCCTCAAAACCGTCGTCATGCCGGATGGACGAGTGATCCAGATTTCCGCCGGTAACCCGAACGACTAAACAAGAAGGAGGATCATCATGGCATTACTTGAGGCTGCGCCTTATCGGGCTTGCGCTTCGCGACTTGAGGCTGCGCCCTTTCGGGCTTGCACTTCGCGTCTACGAAATATCTTTGATTCCGGCTTCGCGCTGCAGCGCTTGTGCTACGCAGGGACATGTGTCGCGATAGCAGTCGCTCTGACGATCAGCGCGCCGTCCCCGGCCAGTGCACAAGCAGGCGGTGCTGCACCTGCGGCGGCGCCGGCCCAAGGTGGTCGTGGGGCCGGTGCGGGCGGCGGAGGCGGGCAAGGCGGCGGTCGCGGGGGCCGAGGCGCCGGTGCGCCGCTGTACACCCCGGCAGCCGGCGCAAAGGACCTCAAGGCAGTCCTGTTCAATTGGGCCTGGTACACGGGCATGTTGCGGAGCAGTGAGGAATACGATCTGATCATGTCGCTCGAATATCAGGGCAAGGGCACCATGCAAGTGGACGGGCAGCCCTGCAATGTGACGAAGTACCGAACCAGCATCAGCTACCAGACGTCGGGTGAGCGGATCCAGATCACCGGCACTCGGCCCAATGGCCAGAGTTGCTCCAATGTCGAAGTCCTCAGCGGCGCGTATACCTGGAACGAAGACATTCCCGGCGCCGAACTCGTCGCCGGCAAAGGCAAAGCCACGCCGATGCCGGCAACCGTCGAGGAGCGGATGATTCGCCTGTGGGCAAGCCCGCAGGGTGCGTTGAAGGCCGCATTCGCTGGGACTTCGAGACCCGCCTCAAATGGCACCCAGACCGCAACGGCGTACCAGCCGATGTCATGACGGCGGGTAAAACGTCGGTCGCATGGGAAAGCAACAAGCCGGTGGTGACGTTCCCGATTCCGGGCGTGCCCAATGCAACGGCGACCGCCACACTCGACGCAAAATTCATGGCCGAACGCGTCGTGGTGAAAAATGGCGCGAACACCTACGAGTTCACCTACAGCGGCTATAAAGACTGGAACAATCCGCTGAATCCGGCCGAAGCGCTGTACGCGGGCAAGATGACGGAAAAGAAGAACGGCACCGTCACCCGCGACATTACGACGACGCTGACGGAAACGGGGCAGATGTATGTGGTGGTGCCTGTTCCGGCCAGCGTCAAGGCGGCGATCAAGCCAACGAATCAGCCTCCCAACTGGACCCTGACGCCCAACGCACGGCGGCGACGCAGACGGCAGCCGCCGTCACGCCGCGGCTGGCCAATGGGAAACCGGACATGACAGGAGTTTGGGGGGCCGCCGCTAACCCAATCACTGGTGGTGGAAACCGCCGATGTGGTCCCACGCAGGTCGGCTGCGACAGACCCGCGGGACAACTTCTGGGTGGATTATGAGTGGATCTCGCCCTCGCGGTTTGGCGTCCGGGTCGTCCCGTTTACAAGCCCGAGTTCTGGGACAAGGTTCAGGAACTCGATCAGTGGACAAACAAGGACGATCCGATCATGACGTGCCAGCCGATGGGGATTCCGCGGGAGGGAACGCCCCGCCGTATCTTCCAAACGGTAAACGACATTACCATGCTGTATACGACGAGCGATTACGGAGGCGGAAACAGGGAATTTCGCTCGATCCCAACCGACGGCCAGAAGCACGACCCAAAGAAGGCGCTCGTGGCCACCTACAACGGATATACCGTGGGGCGCTGGGAGGGTGACACGCTGGTGCTCGACTCCATCTCGTTTGTCGATTCGACGTGGTTCGGACGAGGCGGCTATTTCCATTCCTCCAACATGCACGTCGTGGAGAAATTCACGCGTAAGGGCGATGAAATCGTGTACGAAATCACCATCGAAGACCCCGAGGTGCTCGTGGAACCGTGGGTGATGGCGCCGCGAACGCTGCGGCTCAACCGAGCTGCCGACGCCGGAATTCTGCCTGAGCGTGCGTATTGCGAAGTCTACGAAACGAACGACATCTCGACGCAGCTTCGACACTAACCGTTATTCAGGAAAGAAAACTTCAGCCCGTTTCGGAGTCACTCCGGAACGGGCTGTTTGTTTATGCGGGACAGAGACTTTGAGTGTCATGCCGGAGCTAGGGGGACATGGTGTCGGTCGAACCATTCATGAGCATCCCTCCGTTCCCAATTTTTATGATCGGAGTGCTCGCACAAAGCTGTTTCGCGGTCTCGTTATTGCCGTCGAGCAATTATTACAGCTGGCGGTGGGAACGGCTTACTGATGCCAGACCGCTGGACCGTGCGCACGGCGGATCGCAGCCTTTCGGCTCACTACGAACACACAATCGTCATCACGGAAGGCGAGCCCCTGCTCCTAACGGCGTGATGCTTACTTGTGAGGCTTAGAGACCGGAGTCCTCGCGGTTACTTCCGCGAATGCGACGCTGGAACTAAATGCAGTTCTAGGGAGAGGCGGTCGTAGTGCGGGACTTCCAGCACAAGCTTCCCTTTCTGGCCAAGCCGGTCGTATTCTCAGAAGTGGCCGTCCGTATCAAGCAATCAATTGGGCAAATAAGTGTTTGAGAGGATGCCCAAGGTAAGCCCGAAGAAGGGCCCGGTCTCTGAGCTTCTTTATGCAATCAAGGATCAACCGCACTCTAAGCGCATTCGGCTGGCAACAATGGCTGGTCCTGACGGCGTTCCTGGTGATCACGGGCTTCACCGCATTCACGGCAGTGCGTACGGCGCGCAGAGTGATTTACTGGAAAGCCCATCGTGACGAACCGATTCGTGGATGGATGAATGTCGGCCACGTGGCGCATTCCTATCGTGTTCCAGCGGCTGTTTTGTATGTGGCGTTAGGATTACCTGAGAAGCCGCCGGATAAAAGACCGCTGCGCGAAATTGCCAAAATGCAGCATCGTTCGATGGACGAAATCAGGGCGATCCTGCTGGATGCGATCGTTCACGCACGTCCGACATATTCAGCGCCACAATCCCCCCCAGCTACACAAGAAAAATCCCCATGAATCTGACCGACCAACTCCTGGCGGCATTTTTGCTCTATGGTCTGCCGGTGCTTTTCGGCGCTATCGTGTTTGCCTCCATCGGGGTTCCTTTGATCCCCGTGAGCCTGATGCTCGTCGCGGCAGGTTCATTCGTCCAACAGGGCGAGTTGAAGCTCTGGGGAGTGATCCTCGCGGCGAGTGCCGCCGCTGTGTTGGGCGATCAAATCGGATATGGTCTCGCGCGTTTGTTTGGGCGCCATTGGGTGGCACGGATAGCCCGTAGACTGGGGGGCGAAACCCAAATCCAGAAAGCGGAGGCACTAGCCAAACGGTGGGGCGGCCCGGGCATTTTCCTGAGCCGCTGGCTGGTGACATCGCTGGGGCCGTGGCTCAACGTGACCAGCGGTATTGCTGAATATCCCTGGCACCGTTTCATCCTCTGGGACGTGGTGGGCCAAGTGCTCTGGGTCGTCCTCTATGTGACGCTGGGTTACATCTTCAGCGGCAGCGTTCAATCGATAGCCGAGATTTTAGGCAGTCTCGCATGGGTCATTCTCGGCTTGATTGTCGCGACCATCCTCGGCTGGAAATTAGTACGGTACCTGCGCGGGACGGACTCTGTTAATCGCTCGAACTCCGCGTCTGCCTGACAATCCCGTGCGGACGCTGAATTGCAAAGCAATCGTCAAAATTGATGTCAACGGCACTTGGACTTGACTGACAGGTTTCCGCGAACCCGACTTCCGGCACTTTATTGCTGGGCTGGCCCCCAGCGTGTTTTCGTTGCCCGGGCCGCCCCGCATGAAAAGTCCAAAGGCAATTACCAAAGCGGATCGAATGATCGAGGAGAGCGATACGTCCGAGAAATCCTCTCCCATGGAGCTGTACCGTAAACGTCCCTGAGCCCTCTCGCTGTTCTGTTTGACCGAAGCCACCTCAAAAGCAGGGCGGGCCTGGGCGGCAGCCGTCAACAGCAGCAACGCAATGACGATGGCTCTCACTGCTGAACCTCGCCCAGGACAATCCCAAGCCTTCAAGACTTGCAACCGCCATGGCCGCACCCCACAATACCCGCCGATGCGCCTCTATGTCGCAATTCTTACTCTCGCACTTCAACAACAGTGCCATTTGATAAACCCGGGAGACCGCTCGCTCACAAGCTGACCAGGCGTTGAAGCCGTATTTTCCCCATGCCCACGCCATTATGAACGGAGGCACGTTGATTAGCATCACGTGCGCGGACCTCGGCCTCGCCGCAATTCAAGAGTTACCCTCCACACTGGATAAGAATAGCAAAGTGCAGCAACTAAAGAGCTTCGGCGGGTTGGCGGAAATCGGTTGTTCGCACTTGGTTTCCCGGACACGATTCTTGCACCCGCGGGCCCGGGCCGGTAATCCGGGCTGGTGAGCGGCGAGGCGCCGAGCGGCGAGGCACCGGCCGGCGACGGGCCCGGCGGGGCGGGCTGGCGGGCGGCATCTGACGCGGCCTCGCGCCGGGCGCCGGGAACTCGCCGGTGGCGGGCCCGAAGCCAGTCGCCGCCCCGGCCGTCAGGGCCGGGCCCGGCGGGCGGCCGGGAACCGGGGGCTGGCCCGCCGGGCGCCGCCGGACGGGGAGTACGCGGCGGGCGCCGGATAGCCGTAATCCTTCTGGCTTGACCGGCTGGGGCCGTAACCCGGCCCGCCTGGGGCGCCGGGACGCGGACCGTCGCCGCGGGCCGGGCCCTCGCGGTAGCCGGGGCCCCGCCCGGGGACGGCGCCGAACCCGGGGCCCGGCGCGGAGGCGGCGCCGAAGCCGGGCGGGGCCGAGTAGTCCGGGGCCGGGCCGAAGTCGGTCGTCACGGCCCCGAAGTCGGCCGCCGGGCCGTAGCCGTCGGCCGGGGGCCGGTAGCCGACCGCGGGCACCGGCCCGGTGGTGACGGCCTGCATGTTCCCGGTGTTCACCGCGGGCATGTTCCCGGTGCTGATCGCGCGCATGGTCCCGGTGTTGATGGCGGGCATCGACCCGGTGTCCGACCGCGGCGGGAAGTAGTCCGACCGGTCCTCGGTGATCTCGGTGACCTCTTCGCGCGGGGTCACCAGCTCGTAGACGCCGCGGTCGACCTGCCAGTAGCCGAGTTCCTGGGCCTGGAAGGCGTCGTGGCCGATGTAGGCGATGTGCAGCCGGTCGCCGAGGTCGTCCAGGACCATGCAGCGCTGGCCCCCTGCACCGGCCGATCGGCCGGGACTCCCACAGCGCCTGGACGTACTCCATGCGCAGCTGCTTGCGCCAGTGCCCGGTGGCCGGAGCGAAGCCCCCAGTTCCTCGGGCGGCGGGCAAGCCGCGAACAGCACCACCTGGCCGTCGGCTGGCCCGATCCCGGCCTCGTACGGGACACCCTGGTAGGTCGCCATCAGCCGGTACCGCATGTCAGATCCCTCCGGACGGGCGCAGCCATGCCTGGCCGTCGAAGCGGGCGATGAACTCTTCCGTCCCGTTGGCAAGCCGGTACATCTCGGTGCCGACCGGGACCGGGATCGGGTCGGTGTAGTACTCGGCAATGCTGTTCGCCTGCGAGGAGGTGTAGCCCGTACCGGAGAACGGCGGCTTGCCTCTCCAGTCACCACCCAGCTCAGGAGAATAGGGGACCATGTACGAAATCCACGGCCACGGCGGTCCAGCGCAGGAGGTAGACCTCGGCCGTGTCCGGCCCGAACTCGGACCCCTCGTAGCCAAGGTCGAGGGCGTCGGCGAGCTCCGCCGGATCCCGGAACGAGCAGTCCCTGGCCCGGTACACGAAGCCCGCGATCACCGCCCGGCGGCCCGTCAGGTACGGCTCGACCAGCCGCGGCGGGATCGCCTTCTGCAAGAGCGTTCCGGGCGGAATGGGACTGGATGCACTCTGGGCCTGGCGCACGCGCTCCCCTGGTAGGACTCCTGTGCAGTGCCATGAGACTCTCATATACGGAAATAAGCCCTCAACCGCTTCGGCTGACTGGCCAGGCAGCCGGGCCGTACCGCGCACTGATCCCGGGCCTGCGGGCGCGGAAACTACAGTGGTCGGCGTGCTCGGCCACACCGACAGCAAGTTCGCCGCGGACGACGGCTCGGCCGATCCGGCGGCGGCCGCGGCGCTGGCCGCGTTCGCCGCGGGCACCGGCAGTGAGCACGCCGTGCTGACCGCGCTGGCCGGGGTCCGGCTGCTGGTCCCGGTGGTCGCCGCCGAGGTGCCCGGACGGCGACCCGCCGCTTCCCGATCTTCCCGCCGCTGGGGCCAGCTGCCACGTACCGGGCGGCGAGAAGACCAGTGAGATGAGCATCCCCACGCTGATCGGGCAGGACGGCCGGGCCGCGGTCCCGGCGTTCACCAGCCTGGCCGCGATGCACGCCTGGCAGCCGGGCGCCCGCCCGGTGCCTGCGTCGCCGCCCGGGTCTGGCAGGCCGCGGCGGCGGACGCCGCCGCGGTCGTGCTCGACATCGCCGGCCCCGTGCCGCTGGCCATCGATGGCGCCCGGCTGGCCGCGCTGGCCGCCTGGGGCCGGTCCCGCCGCCTGAGCAGGACCCCGACGTGCATGCCGTGATCGGCGCCGTGGCCGCCGTGGAAATCCTGGAGGAGCAAGACCAACCGAACCAGGCAACGCATTCGCCGG
>CAVTWA010000052.1:0-18655 GCA_963738025.1 uncultured Acidobacteriota bacterium
CCGCCTTCGTGACGGACCAGTTGCCCGGTGTGTCGCTTAACTTCTCGCCGTCGCCGACCCCGACCGTCGGCACTACCGGCCGCTCGATCGACCACATCGGCTTCGAAGTCAAAAACCTCGAAGCGTTCACAAAGAAGCTGGAAGCGGACGGCATCAAGCTGGATCGTCCCTACAGCAAAGTTCCGGCGCTCGGCATCTCCATTGCGTTCATCAAGGACCCCTGGGGTACGAGTATCGAGTTGACGGAAGGACTCGACGCGGTCCGCTGAGCACTGAGAAGAGGATTTAACTTAGGCGGATTGGACTCCCTCACATTCACTTCAAAACATTTGGGCACGACGCACACGTCTTCCGCTGTTTGGTTGCGGCGTAGCCGCGCTAAGCCTTTTTGTGGCTAATCCTCTTCTTATAATCAAGTTTCAAGGCCGAGGAAGGTGCGTAAACGGTCGATTTCTGCGTCCAATTCTGAATCAAAGACCGAGTCATCAGGCCGTTTCCCGACGAATCCAACTTCTATCTTCAGTTGCTTGGCGGCGATGCGAGCGTTTGCCCAGCCGACAACGGCATCACACCATAACAAGGGCATCGCGTAATAACCGCGGACACGCCTGGCCGCCGGCGTGTAGGCTTCGAAACGGTACGCCCATCCCCAGAAATGCTCGAACCTCCTGCGATCCCAGACGAGCGGATCGAAGGGCGCCAGAAATCGAACCGTTCGCGGAACCGGTGAGAGTCGGATGGAATGGGGCCACACATATCGGACGCCGTCGACCGCACCCGCCTGCAGTGCGCCCGTGTTCAGAAGTTCACGCAGGACCGGTCGCGGGTTCCCGAGATAGCTGAATCGTCGGGTGTTCGTCAGCAGGCTGCTTTCGGACAGCGGTGCAAGAATATTCGCGATTAGCATGATCAGTCTGGACAGCCGTTCATCGAGCGTTGCCGCTTCACGAGAGTGCTGCACGCATTCGTAAAGCCGAATTCCGTTTTCGCGCCGCGCAATGCGAAGAAGCCCGCGGTAGTGCAGGTGCTCCAGCGCCTGGGTGGTTGCTTTCGAGTAGCTGCCCCATGCATTGACGACTCGAGTCGTTCCAAAGTGTTCTTGCAGTTCGGCCGGGTGCATAACGCCGAATATGGAGACCGTTTCCAGAACCTTCTTCTCCAGTTTCCAACATGCCACGCAGGTTCCGCGGATGCAGCAGTTGCCAGACGGTTCGAGGAAGAAAACCGTATGCATACAAAACATCCTCTTCGATATCGAGAGCAGCGTAGCGCCGTTCGAGGTCCCCGGAGCGATACCCTTTGACTCGATGTCGCATATTCAGACCCTGCGCCCGGGCCGGTGAACGGATCGGATCCGCCTGGACAAACCCAAGGCGCTGGATCGCCGTCTTCAGGGTAGTCACAGGGAAAAGTGATTGAGAGATCGCGTAGCGGCGCAGGTGAAGCAGGTCCGGCATATTCGTCGGATGACAATGTATTACAAATGACGGAAAGCGAGCAGGAACACAAGAAGCATAAGAGCCACAAGAACTTGCCTCGTGCCTTTGTGCTTCTTGTGTTCCTGCCAAGTGGCTAGTCCGATTTGCTCAGGGGCCAGAACTTGAAAAATTCCGCGAAGAAGATCAGGAAAGGAAAGGTCACGGCCAGCAAGGCCGAAGCCAGCCAGATTTCCATCTCGAATGCCGGAGGTCCGGACTGCAAGGTGCCCGTTAGTTTCGGTGCGAGCGCACGATACAGTTGCGCGAGTCCGCTTCCGATGACGATGACGAGCAACGCGTTCACGGCACCTTTGGCCGGTTGTGCCAGTTTTAGAACAACCGAGTTCTGAAACATATTCAGAACGGTCATCGAACCGAAAATAAACGGAATCGGTACCGTCACCATGAAGACCATCACATCCATCTGCATTGGCCCAGCGCCGATCGAGAATGCCGTCGCGCCCAATACGAGGGGGATCGCGGTCCACACGATCCCCAGAACAGGTTGTTTCATCACAGCGGGAAACCTGGTCATCGGCCAGAGATCGAAGCTCAGTACGAGAAACATGATGCTCAAGCAGGTAACGTAAAAGACCAGCGCACTCAGTGCATTGAACAGACCATGGGGATCCAGTGAGGCGACGTACACGGGAGCGCTTTTCATGAAGCTGTAATCAAAGAAAAGCCGGAACAGAAGATAGTTGAGCGCGTAACAGAAAATAAGGAGTGTTACGCCGGCAATTGCATCATTTTTGAACAAAGCCTTAAAGGGCCAGCCACCGAACATGATGGCGCCTGAAAACGTCACAATGACGGACACGATGATGGCATGTGCCAGATCGGAGCCGGCGGCGTGACGTTCCCGCCCGCGACTGCCAGATACGCCACGGCAACAATGGCCCCGGTAATGAGAGAGGTAATCGTTAACAGCAAACCCTTTGCAGGCTGGCGCTGTTTTGCCGCAAAGCGGGGTTGGTTGGTGCCCCAGGTTACAGCCATGACGATCTGCATCGGAATGAAGCAGATCATCAGGTAGGTCACCCATCCGCCGAACGTCGGAAAGCTGAACAGCGACACGAAAGCGAGTGATATTGCGATCACCAGGAGCGTTGCCAGAATGCCCAATACAGGCTGTTTCAGTCCAAACACAATTGTCCTCTGCTTGTTGATTCCGATTGGTGCGGCGGATCATACCACGGCCGATGAACGCGGGTTTGCAGGAAAAAAGAGAGGCCGCGAACGTGTTGTCGTTCGCGGCCAAAGGTCAGCGATTCTGAAGAGAGCTACTGTTGGTTTTCTTGATTGCCGCCGCCGCGAGCGAAGATGCGGCCATCGGGCATTGTGATCTGTGCATTGCCGATTCGATTATTGTCGGGCTTTTTGGCGCGCACGCCACTGACTTGAACTTTGTCGCCGATCTTAAGAGAATCGGCTCTCCATCCCTGGCGGTAAAGCGCATTTGGCGGGCCGCCCTCGACGGAGTAGACGATCGTCTTTCCGGCTTCGTCTTTCGTTTCGATGTTCACGTAAATGTGAGGGTTCATCCAGTCTACGCTTTTGACTGTTCCACTGAATTTGATTGGTTTTGTCGTATCAAATTCGGCTGCAATCGCGTGGTGGGCGAGCGCTGGGATAGTCGCGCTCAGCAGGCCCGCGCACAGACCCAAAACCGCCAGAAAATTTCGCTTCATAAGCCTCCTCGTATCGCTGAGAACTGAATGGTCATTATTTTAGCCGCTCTGGGTTTAAGTCAAGTATTAATCGGTGGGTCCCGATCTTGATTCTTATTTACAGTACATCGCCGAGATTGGTATTGCAGGCGCGGCAGGCAAACGCCGTATACTTTCAAGTCTTCACCAACCGTTTGTAGGAGGGCTAAAATGCGCGCATTTCGCTGGATGGGGATTTTGCTGTTGGTTGCATGGGCAGTTCCCGGAATTTCAGCCGTTAAAACCGAAGAAAAGACTCAGTTCCACATGGACGGCATGCTGGGCAAAATGATGAGTCTGTTCGGCGGAAAAGCGGCCAGAGAGGGCGTCACGGAGAAGGTGGCCGTCAAGGGCAACCGCAAAATGACGCTGTCGGAACAAGACCAGACAGGGCAGATCATCGACCTCGACGAAGAAAAAGTCTACGATCTCGATTTGAAGGGAAAATCTTACAAAGTCACGACTTTTGACGAGATGCGCCGCAAGATGCAGGAGGCGAGAGACCGCGCGACTAAAGAAACCGCCAAAGTACAAAGCGAGCCCTCTCAGGCACCTCCTCCTCCCGACGCTCAACAGATGCAAATCGATTTCGCGGTGAAAGACACGGGACAGAAAAAAGACATCAATGGCTTCAGCTGCCGGGAGGTGGTCATGACCATCTCTGTTCATCAGAAGGGGCAGAAAATCGAAGACAGCGGCGGCATGCTGCTCACCACAAATTTATGGCTGACCCCCAAAATCGCTGCGATGAAAGAAATCCAGGACTTCGACAGGCGGTACGCGGAAAAGCTTGCCGGCCCGCTCGGAACCAGCATGGGAATGCCCAGCGCCGATCAAATGGCGGCCGCTTACGCGATGTATCCGTATATGAAGGATGCGATCGGCAAGATGGACGTTGAAAACACCAGCATGGACGGCACCGCCATCCTGACTGCGACAGCCTTCCAGTCCGTCCAGAGTGCAGAGCAGCTAGCACAGCAACAGCAAACCGCAGCCAAAGCAGAAAAGGGAAGCAGCAGCACTGGTGCGGCAAGCGCCGGCGGCATCCTGGGAGGCAAAAAGTCAGTGGGTGGCATTCTGGGAGGCATCGGAGCGCGAGCGGCGCAAAAGAAAGTGGAGCAGAAAGCTGAGCAAAGCGCGCAAAACGACCAGACTCCTGGCCGCGCGGACATCATGACCACCAACCTCGAAATCCTCAAAGTGTCAACCGACGTCAACGATGGCGACGTGGCGCTTCCGGCGGGTTTCAAACAGAAGAAATAAGCGAGCGCGCGCCAGATGGAATAGGCGCGGACGGCCGTTAGAACCGAGCCCCGGCCGCAGGCCGGGGTTTCATTATGTTGTCGTAATACCAGCCCCGCCAGGGGCGTAAGATTCGTCGCATCAATCTTTCGGCCCTCCGGGCCTCGAACGCTCGCTGGAATAGCCCCGGCCTGACGGCCGGGGCTATACTCTTACGCGCCTCCGGCGCTCAAACCCCTCTCGACCCGTTGACACGTTCTACCTCGCCTGTATACGATGCCCCCACCATTTGGGAGGTAACATTGGCCGTTCCGATAATTTTCAAAACCATCGAAGAAAGCGGGATCAGCAGCTGGATCCGCGATTCACCTTCGATTTTCGCCTACTGGTTCATTCTTTCACTTCATGCGATCGGTATGGGGTTGCTGGTTGGCGCAAGTGTGGTGATTGATCTACGCCTGCTTGGGGTTGCGAAGGATCTGCCTCTGGCGCCGCTCAAAGGGTTGTATCGGATCATCTGGATCGGATTCTGGATACAGATTGTTTCCGGAGCCCTCCTGCTCATTGCGTACCCGACAAAAGCGCTGACAAATCCGGACTTCTACATCAAGCTCACGCTGATCGGCCTTGCGGTTGCCATCATGCAGACGATCAAGAAGCGCGTTTTCGGCGATGCGTCACTCAATGAGTCGGACATGATGATGAAAGGTAAGGCTTTGGCCATGTGGTCGCTGATCCTGTGGACCGGCGCTGTTACCGCAGGCCGCCTCCTGGCCTACACCTATAACTACTTGAAATACGATTACAGAGGTTAGGAGCAGGCATGAATCTGGTACACGTCCATCTCTGGCTGAACCATTTGCCGATTCTCGGCACCATGATCGCGCTGGCGATTTTTGCGCTGTCGCTAGTCGTCGATCATGACGAAATGAAGCAAGCCGGTCTCGCTCTTTTCGCCTTCATCGCTTTGTTTGCGATACCCGCGTACATGAGCGGGAATGCGGCAAGTGACGTAATCAAGAACAATTCCGATGCCCCCATGGATCTGATCCAGGCCCACCAGGGTTCCGCTCTGGTTGCGTTCATTTTTATGGAACTCACCGGGGCCGTATCACTGTTTGGTCTGTTCCGGTTCAGCCGCACGCAGAAAAATCCCTGGATGGAGCGTCCCGGTAAAGTGACTCTGTTCGTCATTCTTGCCCTTGCAGTTGCGACATCCGGTCTGATGGCAGTCGCAGGAAATACCGGCGGCGAGATTCGACACGCCGAGATTGCCTCGGGGCCCGGCCCGACTTCCGCAATTGGAAGCCTGGGTTTCGGATTGGCGTCGTCAGTCCAACATCTTGTGATCGATTCGTCGATGTGGGTGTGGCCGATTCTGGAAGACCTGCATTTCATCGGCTTGATTCTGATCATCGGCGCCTTTGGAGCGCTCAACATCCGGATACTCGGATTTCTCAAACAATTGCCGGTAGCTCCGCTCCACAAGTTCATTCCCTGGGGAATCGGCGGGTTTGCGATCAATATCGTTACCGGATTGCTGTTTTTTATGGGCATGCCGGGTTTCTACACGCCTAATGTCGTCTTTCAGATCAAGATGTTCGCCATCATGCTTGCCGGAGCGAATCTGCTGCTGTTCTACTGCACCAGCGCCTTCCGGTCTATCGAACACCTTGGTCCCGGTGAAGATGCTCCACTATTTGCGAAGATCATCGCGGCCAGTTCCATCATTTTGTGGATCGCGGCGATTGTCCTGGGAAGGTATATACCGTTCGGGGAAGTCAGCTGAACACCGGAGACAGGCGGCCTCTGGATTCGGCAGACCGGGACGTCAACGTTCGATCGTGCGCCGCAGCGAATCAACGCACTTGACGGTACTCCCGAAACAATTTCTGATTTCTGCGTGGCCGAGGCATCGAGAACAGCTTCGGCGCGTCCGTTGCTCAGAACACGAACTCCTCGTCGTTCTTTTCCGCGGCCTCAAACCGATGCCATAGATCAGGCTTTGACCTATGATTTCCCCACAGGCTGATGCGCTTTGAGAAAGGAATGGATTTGGCGCACCGCCAGCGGAATTCGCTCCTTCGGTTCTTTCCAGGGAAAGATGCTGACCTCGGCCTTTGGCGCGAGCATCGCGCACTCCATGGCCACGGCGTATGGGTGCGCCGGGACCTCGTCCGGCAGGATCAGGACCGGATTTTGGCAAGTCCGAACGAAATCGCGTGTCACAGTGAACACGAAATCAGGGTCGGTCTCGAACATTCTGGTGACGAATTGGTCGGTCTGTTGCAACGTGATCTCGGGCCGTTTCGCGACTAGCGTCGCACCCCAGCCTTTCCAGAATGTGCCTGAGTACTTGGGGTCGCGCATCTCCGGACGCCAGCCTACGGGCTGCGCCAGCACGGCTCCGGCAACGCGATTGGGTGCGCGCTTCAGAAGACTCCAGATGAAAGGGCCGCCAATGCAGAAACCCATGACGGAGAACTTGTCGATCCCCAGATGATCCATCAGGCCGAGCTGGTCGTCGGCATAAGATTCCCACGGCCGCTCCACCTCAACAGGGCCGGTCGACTGGCCGCTGGGGGCGTTGCGCAGGTCCGCCGTGATGCAGCGATATTCTCCCTTGAACTCTTCGATCGCATTAAAGGGCGAGTTACCGGTAAAGAACGAAATGGTCGAGTTCAATCCTCCACCCGGAATCAGTAACAGCGGGAAACCGGAACCGGCCTCCTCATAGTAGATGCGAACCGGGCCTTTTTCATAGAACTTGCCCGGCCCTTTCTTGCCCGGCTGCTGAGCAAGCGCGTGCGGTACGGCGGCGGTTGCCGCTGCCGCAGCTCCCGCTGCCAGTATGGTGCGTCTGGTCCAAGCCATAATCGGCGCTCTCCTTTATGTCGGCCGTGATCGCAGGTGCGCGACTCGAAGACCTGGCGTGCCGCGCGCAAAATTGTGATGCGTTAGTGGAACAGCAGCATAGCACAGGTTCTTTTCGCGAATCTTTTCATCGGCTTCAGTGGCGGACAAATGTCACCGCCGGTTCCGGCACTGAGTAGCGGATGAAGTATGAGCGCGATGAGTGGGGCGCAGAACTTCGGTGTTATGAATTTTTCTTAGCCTTAGTGGACTCCAACCGGCTATCGACGGTTCTTATTAATAGACTGGCCAGACTGATCATTTCGGCCGCCTCTTTAGGATCGTTGAGAGTTCTATGTCGATGGCTCGAAGGATCTGTGAAAAGCCCGAGGGCCCCCGCAAAGAAGGCAAGCATTGCCTGGCGTTCTGCTTCGGGTAACGCAGTGTCTGTCAGCGGCCCGGAATTGTAATCGAAGGCCTTTTTGATGAGATCCGTTCCTATATCCGTTGCTTGAAAGCCACCTGCCGTTCGCACTGCAGCTTCAACCTCTTTGAAAGCCTGAAACACAGCGGTTTCGTATTCGCCGCGGACAAAGTTGGGCCATACGCGATCAGCGATAACAGGATGAAGTGATTCCTTCGGAAGGATGTTTGACTTTCGATAGGCCTCGAGGTCTTGACGGCCCTGGAGCCTTCTGCCACGCCGTGAAATAAGATACGTGTCGCCCTTTGTTCCGATCAGAAGACCTTCGCGAACAAGCCACGCCCACGCTTCAAGGAGTGCACTGTTAACCGCGTCTTGTTTGTAATGGGCCCGCATTCTGGACATGAAATTGTCCTGACGCAGATCCTGTGAATTGCCGGTTGAAAGACTTTCGAGAAGAAATCCACCCAATGCTTCCGGCTCTAATTCCAAAAGGGAATCTGCCGTCGGGAGGGTTTCTGTGATGTCCGTTCCCATGGCCGGTTCGGGCGTTTTTTCTGGCTGCCTGGTGAAAGACGGTGCGTTTGCGCGAGTCCAGCGGTCGCCCTGTTCGTCGATTATCGAGCCATCCTCGATCCTTGCTTTCGAGGTGGGTCTTTGAGCAACGAAGAGTGTAATCTCAGCACCATTGACTTCGTAGGTTCCGATAATCTGGGAACCTTCGAAGAGAACATAATTCCCATGGGGACCCAACTCCAGGTAATACGAACTGCTTTTCGCGTGAACGTACTTTCCAGCTATTTGTGCGTATTGGTCGTCGTTACGATTCGAAACATTCGTGGGTTGTCTCGGCACTATTGAAGGCACTGCTTTTACCTCGTAGGAAATTTCCAGGTTGGCGTGTTCAAAGAAATTCTACCTGGCATTTCAGCTACGTATCCACCGAATCTTTGCGGGGCAAAATCGTGCGACCGGCAGCGTGCTACAGTCGGCTATGCGCTTGCGATCACTTCTTTCTCTACTTGTCACTCTGGTCGTGTTGCTCGCCGACGCGAATGGGCCAGTCGTAGCGCAGTCGTCCAGTGTCGATTCCATTTTTCACATCAGCCCGCTGCGTCCTCTCGATGAACTGCAAAAGGAAGCCCTCGCGGCGCAGCCACCAAAGGAGACCGGTGATTTCCGCCCGCCCGATCTGGTTGAGCTGACCACACTTGATCCAACCATCAAGCTCGACATCCGCTATGCGACGACGAACAATTTTCTGAGCACGCCGATGTACTCGCAGGCAAGGGCGTTTCTTCAGCGTCCGGCGGCGGAAGCGCTGGTGCGCGCCAACGCGGCGCTGCGTGCCAAAGGCTACGGCTTGTTGATTTATGACGGCTACCGTCCGTGGTATGTGACCGAGATGTTCTGGGAGGCCACACCCAACGACAAGAAGATCTTCGTAGCCGATCCCAAAAGCGGATCGCGGCACAATCGCGGCTGCGCCGTGGACCTGACACTGTACGACCTGAAGACCGGCGCGGCCGTGAAAATGCCCAGCGGCTACGACGAGATGAGCGAGCGCGCCTATGCAGACTATGCGGGTGGCGCTGCCAAAGAACGCGAACGACGCGCCATCCTGCGCGCGGCCATGGAGAAGGAAGGCTTCACTGTCTACCCGCAGGAGTGGTGGCACTTCGACTACAAGGATTGGAAGTACTACGCGATCCTGAATGTGCGGTTCGAGGACTTGGAGAAAAGGAAGTAAATCTCGATGCCGGCAAGGCTCATTTCTGTTTGAGCGTCCCCGAATTACTGCAAGGCGGGCTGACTCGGATCATCGGTGTCGGTTACCGGTCGATGGCCTCCATTCGCCGAAAAGATCTGTTCTGCTTTCAGCGTGTGTTCATAAATAGGCACAGGCTGAAGGTCTTGATATCGAGAACAGAACGGCGAGGAGAATTTTTATGATGAAATCGGAAAACGACATCAGAAGCACAGGTTGCCTCAGGCTCCGCGGTTATCGCGTGGTGGCCCTGAAGCCGGAATTTGATGAACTCACTACCGAACTTGAGCGCGCAATCGAAGAAGGGATCCCAGCGTATCCGGATTTGGCTCGAGCGGATTTTTATGATGTCGAGCTCGAAGATCACTGGGCTTACATTCACGTATACCGAACCGGGCGCACTGTCTATTTGGTTGCCCATTCGGCCACGCAGTCTGCATATCGCTCAAGACGCGGAGATATGCAGACGGTTTACGTTGCGTAGCGTGTGTGACTGCCGCTGACCGCCTCAGTGAATTTCAGTGGATCTGGTCCAGACCCTCGGTCAGTTCGATTGAAACGCCCCACGGATCGACGATCATTGCAGTGGCGATGTTGTTCATCGCTGCATCTTTTTTCCGGTAGGGCCGGATGGTCTTTATGCCTTTCGCTTCGAGCGCCTTGCAGAATGCATCCAGGTTCTTCACTTCAAATCCCACATGATCTACGACGCGGCCGGCGGTGGGCGTGTGAGTGATGGACTGATCGCCTTCCCAGCGGAAGAAGTTGAGGCTGTATCCGACGCCAGGCAGGTCGGCGCCAATGAAGAAATCGGTTTGTCCGGGACGCAGCGTCGCGTTGAAGGCTTTCAGGTACCACTGCTGCATCTCGACATACTGTTTGTTGATGAAATGGATATGATGCGCCACTATAGGGGGTGCGTCTTTCTGATCGCTGGTGACAAGCTCGATCTTCACGCCGTCAGGACCGAGAAAATACGCAAAGCGCCCATAGACGGCCGACGTGCCGGATGCTGCCGGCGCCGGCTCGCCCGGCTTCGGTTCCCGCCCCGTGGTTTCCTGATATCCCGCGGCCGCCAGCTTCATCGCCACCGCCGGCACGTTTGGCACGGCGAAGCCGATGTGGTCGAAGGCGGTGCCGCGTGTCGGGCCGGCCGGCTTCTGCACGTGCAGGAAGATGAATGCGTCGGGAAACTCAACGACGTCGATGCCGCCGAACTTCATGGCTCTGCCGCCGAGCGTGTCGCCCCAGAACTTCCTGTGAGCTTCGATGCTCGTGACGTTGAGGTGATAGTGGCCGATGCGGATCGGTGCGTCGGCGTGACTCACGAGCTGCGCGAAAGCCGGCGGCGCCGCGCATAACAGCAGCGCCGTCAGAGCGAGAATGGCTGTTCTCATGGAACCCTCCTTGATGTGGGCGAGACCTTCCGTCATTTCGACGTTCGAAGCATTGCGCTCCAGCCCCACACAGTCCAGGATTTTCGCGTCGCGGCCGGATCATCAGCCGAGAGGAGTTTTAACGGATCAGCCAACTGGCAACGTGGTGCCAGGCCTCTGTCCTGCCCAGAGCAAACTGCACGAACACCGAGACGACCGTGATGCATCCGCCCAACCAATACATCCAGTGAACGCGACCCCGAGTGAATCGGTCATAGACCGGTCCCGCGAGAAGAAATGCAAGCATCCCCACACCGACGAGGGGATCGGGCATGGGGATGCGGCCGAGCGCAGGCGGCAGAAGGTTGATCGTGGCGAGCACCATTAATCGCTTGTGGATGTCGCTGTGGCGTCGAAAATAAAGAGCCGTCGCCGCCAGGGCCGCGAAGACCAGGAGGTCTCTCAGAGGAATAGCGAGAGCGGCCAATGGATCGGTCACGCCGGACTTTGCAGCAGGGATATGTCCCAGGCGGGCCGCCGCGATTGCAGTGTCCCACCCGCTGACAAGCAGCACTACCAGCAGAAAAACACCTGCAATGCCAAGCCTGCGATGAACTTTGGCATGGCCGGTCGTAACAAGCGCGGCCTGAGCGACAAACAGCACTATCCAACTGGTGAAGAGCAGTCCGTGCAGGAAAAGAGGCGCTGAGATCGGGGGCGCTCCCGTGAACGGCCGGAGATAGTAAGAACTGGAAAACCCGGCGAAGACCACAAACGCGACCAGAAAGCCAAAGCCGATGAAGAACCGTCGCTCCATTAGAAATGTCGTTGTGTTCATATCGGAAGAGTCGTCCTTCGATCCAAGTTAAACAATGCACCGCCCATGAACTCTTCATGTACTCTTCGAGCGATGCACGCCGCGCGTTTTGACACTTTTGAACTCGACGTCAGGTCCGGTGAGCTGCGACAGGGCGCTCGAACGGTCCGCCTTCAGGACAAGCCTCTTCAACTCCTAGTGCTCCTCCTGGAGCATCCGGGCAAGGTGGTGACGCGCGGGAAGATTCGCGAAAGGCTCTGGTCCGCCGACACAGTCGTCGAGTTCGAACACGGGATCGGGACTGCGCTCAAAAAGCTGCGCCGCGCCTTGAATGACGATGCGGCCAGTCCCCGGTTCATCGAGACTTTGCCTCGGCGTGGCTATCGTTGGCTGGCTGGAGTGAGCGGCGTGGATGCAAGCCTTCCAGGCCCATCGGAGCATTCCATTGCCGTCCTCCCCTTTATGAACCTGAGCGAGGATAAGGAGAACGAGTACTTCAGTGATGGTCTCGCCGAAGAGATCCTCAATCTTCTGACCAGCGTGAAGGGTCTCCGCGTGACGGCGCGCACGTCCGCCTTCGCTTTTCGTGGAAGCGCTCAGGACGTCCGCAAGATTGGCGAAATCCTCAATGTCCGAACGATTCTGGAAGGCAGCGTACGCCGTTCAGGCAATCGCGTGCGCGTGACCGCTCAGCTGATTCATACCGGAGATGGATACCACCTCTGGTCGGATCGGTATGATCGCGAAGTGACGGACATGTTCGCCGTGCAGGACGACATTGCACGCGCGATCGTAGACAGGCTGAAGCTTCGGTTCGCTGGACATAACCCGATCGCCGTGCGACAGACGGCGAACCTCGATGCCTATGATGCGTACTTGAAGGGCCGTTACCACGCTGCGACAGTGACGCCCGCTGCCGCAGTCCGCGCAAGGAAACATTTTGAGGACGCGATTGCGCTCGATCCTTCCTTTGCGCCGGCGTACTCGGGACTTGCGAAATCGCTGTTCATTTCTGTCCAGTTTGGATTGCAGGCCGGGAGTGAGCTGATGCCCCAGGTCAAAACCGCCGCGCTAAAGGCCATCGCGCTCGACGAGACGGATTCGGAGGCCCACGCTCTGTTGGGGCTCGTCGCGGGCGCATTCGATTACGACTGGACGGAGGCTCTGCGACGGTCTGCACTCGCGCTCGCATGCGAGCCGCAAACGTCTGAGGTGCGGCACTTTTGCGCGCAGTTTATCCTTATTCCACTCCGCCGTTTTGACGAAGCAATTGCGCTTCTCGAGCCAGTGCTGATGGCGGACCCGCTCTCGCCCCTACCACGGAAGACAATGGCCGAAGCGTTGGTCATGAGTGGCCGCGATCGTCAACGCGCTATCGATGAACTGCGGCGGTTGCTCGAGTGGAACGACGGGTTCTGGCTGGCAAATTTCACGCTCGGAAATATCTACGCTCAGAGCGGAATGCGGGCAGAGGCTGTCGCGGAATACGAGGAGGGGCTGCGTGTTGCAGCTTTCCCTCCGATGATCGGTGGTCTCGCGAGTCTGCACGCGCAAGCCGGCGATAGCGCCGAGGCCGAACGTATTCTTCGAGGGCTCGACGTTCCCGAACAGGCGAGCGGTCGCGCTAAGGGCCTCATGTTCTTCCACCTGGGCTGTTCGGCGTACGACCAGGTCGCCGACTATCTGGAGAGACTCATTGACGCGCGCGATCCCGACGTCATCTGGCTCGGATGCCATCCTTTCTTGAGAGATCTCCAGCAGCATCCGCGCTTGGGAGCGCTTCTTTCGAAGATGAATTTCCCATAACCAACTGCTGAACACTCTCCGAAAACGCAGGGGGTTACACAATAAGGTGATGGTTGGACCTCATTCTCCAAAACTCCAATCACGTTGCCCGGCGATATAGGATAATGTCGCCGATCAGGCAGCGCGACAAACCAGGGTAAATGGAGTGAAACAAATGAGAATTCGTTTACGGCACGTCATGGACTGTGCGCTTTTTCTTTTTGGAGGGGTCGTGTTGGCCTCCGTCTTCAGTGCGCGCGCGCAGGTTCTGGCGCAGCAAGGCCCGCAAGCGACCGGGCAGCGCGGAGCGGCCCCAATCGGACCGATCCCGGGCGCTCGAGGCGCTGTGATGCGATTACCTCCAGGCGCTTTGCCTCCCGGCGCTCCTCACCCGCCCGCTCTGCCGGTCGATCTTTTTACCACCAAGAATTTTTACAAAGACAAGGAACTGTGGTCCGACCCTCGCTATTTCCGGTGTAACGCTCCGGAGATGCTTGCGGAGATATGGAGCGACGCCCGCATGGGTGACAATCCTCCCGCCACCGCCGGCTGGGGCGATTGTTCCAGGGATTATCCCGCGGAAAAAATCAAGAGCCCCTATCCTTATAAGACTGCGAAAGAACATTATGACGCTCTCATGGCCGAGGTCGTGAAGGCAGGCGGTCCGACAAAGCACACGAAGCAGACGGTTCCCGATTGGGACGGTTTCTACCGCCGGAACGATCAACAGGACGCTCCGAATCAGTGGCTTTGGGGAAACATCAATCAGCCGAGCACCATACTCTCTCTGCTCACTCCGGAATACCAGAAACGCATGGTTCAAGGAGCCTTTCACGAGGCCGTGACGAACGCGCCGCAGTGGAACGCCTCATTCTGTTATCCGGAAGGCCTTCTACGGTACTACACACAATTCGCCGTGCAGCAGCCTGTCGAAGTGATGACGACCCCCAATCAGGTGCAATTTCTCGGCGGCATTGCCGACAACTTTTTGCGCCGGGTTCTGATCGGACGACAGCACGTTCAGAAGGTTCCGCAGTGGTACGGAGAGACCATTGGATTCTGGAAGGGCGATACGTTGATCTCCTGGACCGCCAATGTCCAGGGGTGGACGATTACGCACGCGATGTTCGAATTCAGCGACAAGTTCGAGACCATCGAGATCGTGACTCCCCAGCGCGACGACAAAGGAAACTTCCTTGGTCTGACGGTGGAGACGGTGTTCTACGATTCGGATGCCTTCGTCGCGCCGCTACGGTCTACCACGCATTGGAATCGCATCGCAGGTCTCGACAGCCCCACGCTTCGCCATACGTACGTGGAGTGCCTGTCGAATATTGTCAACGTCGAAGGGCGGCCGACGCAACTCCCGCCGAACAACGACCGCTATATCGACTACTATGGCCGGCCGTGGGCAAAGGACTGGGAAAAATATTTTGAAGCCGGATGGGACAAACCCGACGACGAGCTTCCCGCAGCCATACTCGATCTCTTCGACGACAAGCCGAAGAAATAATCCGCCGACAAGACGGAACGACAATGGCCACGACACTACGAAGTCGTGGCCATTATTTTATGTCCCTCGCACTCTTCAAACAAATTCCTGAAGAAATCCTTGAGCTCTGTGATAAACGAGTTCGGCTTGGGGTGCCCGCATCTTGAGTGAGACTGAAGCGCGACAACCGCTCGAAGCCGGCACGGGGCTGCCATTGCGAGCCGTTGTCGCTGTTGTTATCGGGAACTGGCTCGAGTTCTACGATTTTCTCGTCTTCACATTCTTTGCCGTCATGATCGGCGACGCATTCTTCCCTGGCGGGTCTGAAATCGGCAGACTGCTTGGCGCGCTGGCGACCTTTGGAGTTGGATTTGTCACCAGACCTTTGGGCGCGGCAGTTATTGGCGCGTATGCCGACCGAGCGGGCCGCCGTGCGGCGTTGACGCTGACATTGATGTTGATGGCGGGCGGTTCGGTGCTGGTTGGCATCACACCAACGTACGCGCGAATCGGCCTGGCGGCGCCGATCATCCTGGTCTTCGCGCGGCTGATCCAGGGTTTCTCCTGCGGCGGCGAAGTCGGGCCGGCCACAACGTACCTTCTCGAGTCCGCTCCACCGGAGAAGCGCGCGGCCATGACAGCCTGGCAGGCATACAGCCAGCAGCTTGCGGTGATCGTCGGCAGTGGTTGCGGCGTGATTCTGGCTGTAACGCTGACCAAAACGCAACTGTATGACTGGGGCTGGCGATTGCCTTTTCTGCTCGGCCTCGTGATCGCACCGGTGGCGCTGTACATCCGGCGGCGGCTTCCGGAGACGATGCAGCCGGGTGAAGCACATCGATCGGGAGGGGCGGTGCTTGCCGATCTCGTTCGGCATCACTCGCGCCCAGTCCTCCTTGGCGTCCTGATTCTCTGCGGCGGCACGATATCGACGTATGTGTTCCAGTACATGAACACGTTTGCGGTGACCACGCTTCATCTCTCCGAAACGATCGGCACGATGTTGACCCTGACTGGCGCGATCGCGCAAATTGGTGGATTCGCAACCGGCGTTTGGCTCGATCGTTTCGGGCGGAAGCGCATGCTCGTTATGTCTCGCATGATCTTCGTCCTGGTCGTCTATCCTGCTTATCTCGTGCTCACCTCTCCCGCTGCGACGCCCGGGTTGATCGTCGCCATCAATATGGCATTGAACCTTCTTTTCGGGGCAGGCATCGGCGCGGCTTACGCATTTCTCTCCGAAGCATTTCCAAAATTGGTCCGATCCAGCGGGCTCGCCATCGCGTATGCGTTGGGCACGACGGTTTTCGGAGGGACGACCCAATTCGTCGTGGCGTGGCTGATTCACGTCACGGGGAATCCGCTGGTGCCCGCCTGGTATCAGATCGTCGCGAATGCGGCGTCGATTGTCGGGATCATCCTCCTGACCACGCCGGCGGAAGTTCTACCTGAACGCGCGGCACGCGCGACGCTATAACAGCCGCCACTCGACAGTTTAGAACTCGTCGGAAATGAGTTAACGTTTCACCGGTGTTCCATAGACATCAATTCTCCCGACGTTGACGAAGCCGCCCCAGCCATGACCGCTTCCGGGCATGAGATCGGCGAACCCGATCTCGTCGACTCGGCTTAAATCGGGCTTCTCGACCCAGCGTCCGATTTCGGGCGGTTTCTGCCGATCGGCGTGCACCGTCGTGACGGTGCTGACGTCGAGCAGGAGCCAGCGGACCGAGGCGATCGAAAACTCTGTCTCGATGAAGTTTTCGGTCGTGCCGCCGCCGTCGGCGTGATCGCCAATGAGCCACATGCCGTCGGCGAGCTTCAGGACTGGACGGACGACGTGAAATCCCGCCGCGCGTGTCTGCCAGCGGATCTTCGCGCGTCCGGTAAGGTCAACAAAGTTGTTCTTGTCGCGAAGAGTGGCCGCCACTGGTCCGTCACAGATCCCCGTCCACAGGTTCGGCGGATCCTGCCGGTTGTTCGGCGTCGTTGGCGCGATCTGAATCTGCTTCGAGGTCGGGCCGTAGAGATGCAGTTCTAAATTGGGATTCGTGAGGACATCGTTGTCGACGTTGCGTTCGAGGCCGGCCTGCTTCCATGCCTCGGTGAAGAACAGCGGCGGCAGTCGCGGGTTGCTTGGAGTCTGCGGGTTCGGTGCAGCCTGCTGTGCGAGCGCGCCGGCGGTGAGTGCGGCCATCACGAACGAGATTCCCGTCGCGCGTCGCGCGATCGATGTCATCATTTAACGCCTCCCAGGCAGAATCTTCGACTGACGTCCCGCATTCTATCGCGGCTGAAATTCTATGCCCAACTCGAGCAACCCAACGAGTGTGCAGATCGCGTGGAAAACTTGTCGGTTAGTCGGGGCAAGGCGAATGATCAGTGATTTCTCGGACCTTTGAGATGAAAACGTCCGCCCAATCATTGGCAGAATGCCTCGGGTCGGCCATCTCCATGTGAGCGACCTCAAACATAGCGACTACCCTCGACCGGTTCGAAATGAACTGGCCCAGAAGATCAGCCAGGAAACGCCGGCCCTTTTCGCTGATTTTAGGGAAGGTTAATCCATCTGGTCCGTTGCCGATATTTTGCTGGAGGTTCCCAATGCAACTGACTTGATCCCTGAATACGGATTTATGTCGCCACGCTTCAAAATTCAGAGGGTGCACTTTCATGCCGCCCGAGCCGAAGGTGTTTCCCAGATCGTAAAGGTACATGTATGGATGGCGGCACGAATTGCTGTGCGGATCGTAATCGCGGGGCCGGCAAATCAATTTTTGCTGAGGCGCTTTGCTATCGCCATGTTGAATGAGAACAGCCAAGAGTTTCAGAGCATCAACCTGCGCCCGAGTAGCGCCGCCGGCTTCCTCTGAGACCAACGGTAAGTCTTTGCTCCAGGACCAACCCACCTCAGCTTGCCCCTGAATCGTGATTTCTTTTCCCGCTTTCACGTTTTGAACCACAGCTTCGTTGAATCTGGTCTCGCCTTCAACCGGCTGAGGCCTGTTCCAGGGGTCCGGTGAACAGCCGGCACAGATGACGCGGACGGGCGTCGACGTGGCCGCGCCGAACCCCAAAACCCAGAGAAGTCGCGATGCCGCGACTGTGGTATGCGGCTTCACCTTGCCGTACTTTATCCGGTAAATTTTGCCGTTCTTGTCCCGACAATCGAATTTGGGAGTGCTGCCGCCAATCTCCTCGTGGGTTTTGTAAACATAAGTGCATGAAATCCGTTTGTCTGGTTGGAGGGAGGTCGGTTCCCCCAGGCGAACCCGGTCCGCCGTCATTGTGCGCATATCGGGGCGTTCCCATACAATAGCCCGCGCCAAATAAGAGGCCCGAACCTGCGGGGTCACCTGGATATATGATTTCGGATGGGTTATAGGCTCCCTCTGG
Source organism: uncultured Acidobacteriota bacterium (assembly GCA_963738025.1). Classification (GTDB taxonomy): domain Bacteria; phylum Acidobacteriota; class Terriglobia; order 20CM-2-55-15; family 20CM-2-55-15; genus 20CM-2-55-15. The sequence continues at coordinate 18,341 of CAVTWA010000052.1, forward strand.
CGTCCTTGCCAGTGCATGTGAAGAACCGAAAACACCACCAGATGTGAAAGAAAGAAGACCCTCGCGAATCCCATACGCTGCATCAGATGCAGATACGATTCCAGAGTGTCGGTAATCCGCTGACATTCAACCCCTATGTATTTGTTTCAGAACCTACTTCCGTCGTTATTAGGTGTGGCCTTCTCGACAGTCGTGGTCTCCGTCGGCCGGAAAGTTTGTATCTGGCGCCTGTCGGCGGAATGGGCTGAACACAGACACTGTAATGAAAAAATAGCCACAAAAGGCACAGGATTCCTTCGTGCCTTTTGTGGCTTT
>CAVTWA010000053.1:0-25078 GCA_963738025.1 uncultured Acidobacteriota bacterium
GTTATGTCCTCCTAACTCGTTCAGTTACGAATTGTTCTCGTGGGCCACCGAGCAAGGAATGACTGATTGACATTGTAGCTCTGGAAAAGCTTTACACCCCTGGAGCCGACGTATCCCACATCCAACAGGAGGTTGTGCGGTAGTTCTCGCTTTAATCGTCAGATTCCAGTTCTGGACGTAACCGTCTCTGTAATTGGGATCCCAACCGTTGGCCGTTAACAGAGGGGCAGTGAAAGTTTTGCTCGGAAAAGGGTTGTTTTGAAGAAATAGCCGGCCCCGTTGTGCTGTCGGTCGGAGAATGTCTTGGTCGGGAACCAGGGTGAGTTTTGCACAAAAGAAATCTGTGAATTGCCGTAAGTCAGTACTTCGAAGAACACGCCATAGCCGGTGCGCACAACCGTCTTGGGGTTGAGCGTGTAGCAATGCCAAGGCGGGGTTGAAAGTCGCGGTAGTCGGTCGGCCTAAGGCCCGGTCCATACGAAGAGGCCTCAATCAGGTTCCCGTTGATCACGCCGCCCACCAAGCCGTTCGACGGATCCACCGGCGGTAACTTGGTGAGGTCTGGCACGATGACCTTACCTGTCGCGAAATCAAAGGAGGCGATTGCCCCGTCCGCGTCGGTCATCGGCGTGCTGAATTCGTAACGTACCCCCATGTTCAACGTCAGCTTCGGGGTGATTTTCCAGTCATCGTTAAAAAACCAACTGGGGTTTTTCCCACGCTGATGAGTTATGAAGTTTGCGCTATCCGGCGTTATGCTCGCCGTCCGCGCAAAACCCAGCAACATGTCGGCCGCCGAATTACCCGACCACAACCCGTCAAAGCTGAAACTGCCGCGGCGCTGATTGGGTAACCCATGGTCGATATGAACGAGCCGGAAGTTGAATCCCGCGGTCAACGTGTGATTGCCGGACATTCAGAGTGTAGTTGAATTCATGATGAACTCATTACGCGATCCCGGAGCGCTGCCGTAGTCTCCGACGCCGGATCAGTTTGTTACGCAATTGACGGCCGGCCGTAATTTACGGGCAGCGCGCTGGTACCGGATAGACCTACCTGTTGAGCGAACGGCACAAGGTTTCCAACGATGAGGTGCTCATACATGTCAGTGACCCCATAGCGGATATTTCCGATAAGCCGTGGGGAGAATACCAGCGCCGAACCGAAGGACAAGGTATTGGCAACGAGAGATTGTCCAGCCAAATCCGGGGAATTCCTTGCGTCGCCCCGCGTCCTGGAAATGGTTCACGAACAAGCTCCCGATTATCGATGCCGTATGTAAAAGTTGTTCTTCCCAAAGTTGTAGTCGAGCCGGGCTGTTGCCTGGTCGTTGGGGTGGCCGGCAATCGGATTCAGAGAGAAGGTTAGAAGCTGTGTTTGAGGAAAAATTCGGTAGCTGATAAAGGTCGAGGAACGCTTTGCCGACAGATCCCAGCGGTTTTGTGGAATGATATTGCCGGGAAATGCCACTCCTGTCAGCGGGTCCATTGATGATGGTCTTGGGCAGCAGCGATGAAAAGTCTCCGTTGTGGAATGCAGTGACAGGAACGGTAGCCAACGAAGAAAGTGCCTTGTTGGACCGCGTCCCCTAGTAAGCGAGAAAGAAAAACAGATTATCGACTTTTTTAACCGGGCCACTCACCAGAGCTCCAAACTGGTTCTGGTGCAACGGCGGAATATTTGCGCAAAATTGTCCGGGAGCCGCGTGCTGCAGTATGGAGGATCGAATAGATTCTTTGCGTCGAACAGCGCCGAGTTTCGCGCAAACTCCCACAGCGTGGCGTGATATTCATTACTTCCCGAGCGAGTCGTCATCACGACGTTGGCGCCGCTGGAGCGTCCGTATTCAGGAGCATACGAATTCGTTAAGACTTTGAACTCCTGCAGCGTTTCGACGCTGATCTTGACCTGAGGCCCATTGGTGCCTGCGGAACCGTTATCGACGCCGTCAATCGTATAGCTGTTTTCTCCTTCACGAGAAACCGGCGATACTGATTCCGCCGCGATTCGCCAGGCTATTACCCGGTGCCGGAGTGACCGCGCCCGGTACCAGCTCGATCAAGTCGTAGAACACCCGACCATTTAACGGTGTTTCCAAAACGGTTCTGTTGTTGATCGCAGTTCCGAGGGCTGCACTTTCCCCGTCTGAATGGATGAAACATCGCCAGTGACGGTAACGCTTTCCGAACTCTGCCCGACGCCGAGAGTGAAGTCCGCTCGAAGATTGTCATCGACCAGCAAGGTCACGCCGCTTCGGATCTGCGTTTGAAATCCTGGCAATTCGGCGGTGATCTCATACTGTCCGATAGGAATCGAAGGCATCGTATAGATTCCACTTCATTGGTCAGAATCGTACGGGTGAAGCCGGTACCTGTATTCTTAGCGCTTACCGTTACGCCCGGCAGCACAGCACCAGTGCTGTCCTTGATCACTCCCGTGATACTGGCCGCTAACGGTTTGTGCTCCTGCGTCAATAGTTGACAGCAGACAAGTCAGAATCAAAACCACGATGTTTTTCTTGAGCCCCATGCAGCCTCCAATCCATCCCTCAGGCAAGATCACTTAACGCATGAATTTCATCGAACCTAAACTGTCGGCATTTATACGGTTGAAATCTAAATTAATAGGCTGCGGTTGCAACGAATTTTATTGGGATTGGCGTCAACCCATGGGGTAATCGCCACGGTAGCGGCGGTCATAGACCGCCACTACCGTAGGATTTCAACGACTCGCCCGCAGACTTAGAAAAAGATCTTCAACGCAACCTGGATTTGACGCGACGTCGTGTTGATCAAGGTCGAGGTGATTGTGTTGAAGCCTGCCGCATTGACGGTCGTGCTCGGATTCGAAGAATCGGGTGATTGAAAACGTTGAAGATCTTCGCCCCGGAACTGAACCCTTCGTTTGTTGTCCGAACCGATCGGGAAGTTCTTCACCATAGAGAAATCGAACGACCGCATACCCCGGTCCGATCACAGGGTCACCCGACCGGCGTTCCAAAGGTCCTCGCAGACCGGAAGCGCGAAGGCGCTGGCATTCCAAAACGCGCCTGTGGTCTGGGCGCCGCTGTACGGGATCTCCGATGATATTCGGTCTGGTAGAGCCTCCCGTATTGCTCAAATCTCCGGTTGTGCCGGCGGTCACAGGTCTTCCGCCCTGTCGTACTAGGATGCCGCTTGCCTGCCAGCCTCCCAGTACTTGCTTCGGCAGTCCACCGGTCAGGTAGGTATGACCCGCACCCAGCGGGATCTCGTAAATGAAATTCGTCGAGAGGCGTTGGCGGGTGTCGAAGGAAGCAAGGGCTTTCTCCATTCCCAACGTATCCTGGGTGGGTGACGTTTCGAGCGCCTTGCCCCAGAGATAACTGCTCAGTAAAGACAAGCCTCCTGAAAAACGCCGTTCAACCTTGAATTGCAAGGAATGATAGGTTGAGGAAGCGGCAGCATTGACCAATGTTATCGAACTGAAGCTGGGATAAAGCCTTCTCGATTGCTGGGAACCCGAACCTAATGGTCCGCCGGCGAGGAATGCTTGATTGACATTCACAGTGTTAAAAAGGTTCGTACCTTTCGATCCCAGATAGGCGGTCTCGACTGTCAGGTTCTTGATCACTTCGCGCTGAACCGTGAAGTTCCAATTCTGAAAAATAGCCGTCTTTGAAAGCAGGATGCCAACGCTACTGAGAGCAAAGGCGCAGTAAAGACTTTGTCGGGGAAAGGACTGCTGGTCAAATTAATCACCGGTCCCGTGGTCGAATCGGTTTGATAGGTCTTCGTCGGGAACCAGGGAGAGAATTGAGAAAACCGAGTCTCCTGATTCCCGTATGTAAGATATTCCGTGAACATTCCGTAGCCGCTACGGACTACAGTTCTGGGATTGAGTGTGTAGGCAATTCCGATACGTGGAGAGACGTTGTTCAGGTCTGTACCTTCCTCAATATGCGACCATACGGAGAGTTATCCACAAGGGACAAGTCAATCGATCCCGGCGTGATCTTTGTGATATCGGGTACGCCGATCTTGCCGGTCTTGAAATCGAAAGAGGCAATGGCATCGTCATCGGCATACTGGGCGCCGTTGACTTCGTAGCGGAATCCGAGATTGAGCGTCAGATTCGTTTCACCTTCCGATCGTCGTTGAAGAACGCCGAGTAATGCTTCCCGCGCTGCTTGGCGAGTCAGATTGGCGGTGGACGGCGTGAACGTCGATGTTCGCGGATACCCCAGCAACATGTCGGCGATAGGGTTTCCGCTCCAAGTGCCGTCGAAACTGAATGTACCGCGCCGGGAACCGGCCAGAACGGTGTCGACATGGACGGTTTTGAAGTTGAAACCAGCTGAAAAGTTGTGGTTACCCGCCAACATCGATTGCGTGTAATTCAATTCGTTGATCCAGTCTTCCCGTCCTCCCCAAGCCACCATCGCCGACGCCGGCATAACCCGTGTTTGATACCGATGGACGTCCCCAAAAAATAAGGATTGGGGTCCGTGCAACAGATTCCCACCTGCTGATTGAATGGCACAAAGTGAGCGTTAACGTTGTACTCATGAATGTGGTTCAGACCGTAACGCAGGTTGCCGATCAATTTTGGTGAGTAGACCAACGTCGAACCGGCAGTAAAAATGTTTCCCACGATGGGATCGTCCCAACCAAAGCCGGGAATTCCCGTCGCCGTGCCTCTGCCTGGAAACGGTTCACGATTAAGGTCGCGGTCATAAAGATGTCGCGCATATATCGTGTGTTTGCCGATGTGGTAATCCAGCCGGGCCGTCGACTGATCTTCATCGTGAATACGCGGAGGGTTCGTCAGCAAGTTGTTCGCGGTACCGCTGCTGCTCGGCAGCGGATACAGATCCATGAAAGCCTGGCCAATGGAATCGATGCGATTCCCTGGGATGATATTATTCGGAAAAGCGATGCCGGTAATTGGATCTTTAATGATGGTTTTCGGCAGTAACGATGAAAAGTCGCCCTGGTGGAAAGCCGCTATTGGCACCGTGACAATGGAAGTTGTCGAAGCGAGATTGCGTAAACCTTCATACGCGATGAAAAAATAGAAGTTCTTAATCTTCGGTACAGGGCCGCCCAAGACCGCGCCAAACTGGTTCCGCTTTAAGGGAGGGATCGGACCGCATTTCTGTCCGGCGGCAACCTTGTCGCAGTCGGGAGAGTCAAACAGGTTCTTCGCATCCAGGGCACTGTTCCTGAGAAACTCCCAGACCGTCCCGCGATATTCACTGGTTCCCGAACGGGTCGACATTACGACTTGCCCGCCTCCGCCGCGGCCGTATTCCGGAGAGTAGGAGTTCGTCAACACTTTGAACTCTTGCAGCGTCTCGACGCTGACTTTCATGGAGGCGCCGTTGGTGCCGGCTGAACCGTTATCCACTCCGTCCAGGGTATAGGAATTGTCGGTGTCGCGAGCACCCGCAAAATTCACTCCACCACGCGTCGCTAAGCCGGAACTTGGCGCAGGCGATACAGCCCCGGGAACCATACCGACCAATGCATTGAAGTCCCGTCCGTTAAGCGGCATTTCCAAAACCATCTGATTATTGATAACCGTACCGAGCGCCGCCGTTTCGGATTGAATTGCAGGAACTTCGCTGGTAACCATGACGCTGTCGGTCACCTGACCGACAACCAGGTTGAAATCGATACGTAAACTGTCTCCGACTTGCAAAGTCACATTCCCATGTACCTGCTTTTGAAAACCGGGCAGCTCGGCGCTGACTTCATAAGTTCCGATGGGCAACGCCGGTATCGTATAGAGACCGCTTTCGTTGCTGATCATCGTTCGACTCAGATTGATTCCGGTGTTGGTCGCCGTAATCGTCACGCCTGGCAGGACAGCGCCAGTGCTGTCCTTGATCACTCCCGTGATCTGGCCTCCGCTAAAGGTTTGCGCCTTCGCAAATGCAGCGTTCAATAAACAACAAAGAATGACAACAGCCAGCCCCGTTTTCCTCAGTACCATTTCCCCTCCGATTCCGAACCATCCCAAAGTTCCTGACAAAGTCGTATGAATATTATTCTCATCTAGATCGTTGATATATAAATAATCGCGCCTGCATTTGCAATGCATTTCTACTCTGCTGGCGGAAGGGACCGGGTACCTCATGAAGCGAATCGTTGGCGTTTTACTGGTCCTTATTCTCTACAGCGTTTCCCCTGTTTTTGCCTCGGAGCCTTACAAGGAGCACATTCTCGAACTACCAACTGGATAATTGATAAAGAGGGTGTGCGCGCTCATTTGATACAATGACATTGGCGGTTTAGCTGCGAAAACGGATGTTTCACAGAAACGGAAGTCAACAACGGAGTACAGGCAGAACGGTTTACTGCCTTCTGGTAGCTTAATCACGCTTCTGCTGCCCTGTGTCGCTCGTGCCGCAGAAGCCCCGAAAACACCTTTCCGATTAGGAACTGCCGGACTTCCCTTCTCCTGGTCGACAGCAATTGCCGATTTCGATTTGGACCACCAGCCGGATTTTGCGATTGCCAACAAGATTGGGACGAGTTCACGGGGCTACGAATACAGCCTGGAATTTGCCCTCTCGCTGGAAGCGCCTCAAGTGTTTCGCTTCCATTCCTCTTATTCCGGCCTGTCGCTCGCGGCGGTGGACCTCGACAATGATAACGACCTCGACCTTGTTCTGACCCGAATCACCAATGGAGAAGTCGTCGGCGTCTGGATAAATGACGGACACGGCCAGTTCTCCGAAGGTCGGAAGGAGAGCGCCTTTTCAGTCAGGCTGTCGCTTTCCCCAAGGCCCCCGAGACAGAGAAGCAGCGAACCCGTTCTTGTCAGCACGAGTTTTCGCAGGTTTGTCGCCACTCCGGCCGCTACTGTTTTTCGTTGGATTCCACGGTCCGAACCTAAAGGGACCGTAACACCGACCGATGACCGCGCAGGTAGTGCCAATTCTCGCCCATCAAGTTCTCCACGGGCACCGCCGCTTTCCGCCTCCGTTTAACACCTTTTAACAAAAGCCTCGTTCCCATAGACCAACAAATTGCGCTTGGTTTCTTCAACTCCTGAAGACGCCTGAGGACGACTGAATGGTTTCGAAAAACGTTACAGCGAATATCACAACTGGTGTGCTCGTTGCAGTGATTGCATTGATTTTCCTATCGCCGGCAAGGGCACAAACTCCTGCGGCCGCTGGCATTCCCGGCAGGCTCACACTGGCCGAAGCGGAGAACCTTCTACTGCAACGAAATCTCACGATCGCGGCAACCAAATACCAGGTTGAAGCGACTCGCGCCGCCCGGCTGATTGCGAGCTACAAACCCAATCCGATACTCACGGTTGGCGCTGAGCAGTTCCCTTTTTATTCACCGATCAACAACTCTTTTCCCCGGTTTGCCACCACAAACGCCGACGCTGGGGCTCAGCCGACCTATACGTTGCGCTTCGACAAGATTACGGAACGTGGCGGAAAGCGCGAACTGCGCACGGATGTTGCGGACTTTCAAATCAAAACGGCAGAAGCGCAGATGCTTGACGCGATCCGCAATCAGATGTTCCAGCTGCGGCAGGCGTTCGGTAACGCCATTTTGGCGCGCGAAAATCTGCGAGTGGCGGAAGAAACGGAACAGCAATATGCACAGACGGAGCGGCTAACCCAGGTGCGACTGGAAAACGGCGATGTGCCGCCGTTCGAGGTTTATCGGATTCGCGCCGGCCGCTTACAATTCCAGCAATCGGTGTTGCAGGCGCGCACCAGTTACCAACAGGCCACGAGCGACATTTTGAATGCGCTTGGAGCGCATGCGGACCAGGTTGCTCCGCGTTCCGTCGCCACGGCCGCCGCGGCGGTGGTTTCCAACATCAGTACGAATTCGGCACAGGCACCGAATGGATCTGCTTTTCCAGATTCTCTTGGGAACGCAGCTCTCGAGGTGATCGGAACCTTCGATAATCGTCCAATTACCCAAACTCTCCCCGAATTGCGGGCAATTGCGTTGACCGATCGTCCCGATGTGGTGGCGGCGCGGAACACCTTCGAAGCGACCAATCGCGGAGTGCTCCTGGCTCAGTCGCAAATCCGGCGAGATCTCGACATCGGCTACGAGTACCAACGCGTCGGCAGCGACCATTCGGCAGGTGTCGTGATGCAGGTTCCCCTTTTCCTTTATAACAACAACCAGGCGGGCATCAAACAATCGGAGGCGCAGCGCGATGCGGCGGAGGCCCTTCTTCGCCAGGCCGAACTTCAGGCGGCAACGGACGTGGAAAAGGCGTATCGCGCTTACCAATCGGCACGCAACGTCCTCGACCTCTATACATCGGATAACCTGGCCCAGGTAGAAAAGCTCAAAACGATTTCCACATTTAGTTTCAAAGAAGGTGCAGCAAGCCTCCTCGAACTACTGGACGCCCAGCGTACCTACAACCAATCGATTGCCGCATATAACCAGGCGACCGCCGATTACCAGATGAGCTTGTGGCAGTTGGAACAAGCGATCGGGCGACCGTTGCGGCTGGCGACTGCCAGCACACAAGAATAATTTCTGAGGAGAGCTATGACAGGCCCAATCTCAACGCCTAACGAAAAAGATGGACCCACTCGGCGCCGCTCCAGCAAAGTCTGGCTTCTGACGCTGATCATTTTAGCGATCGCGATCCTCGCCGTGAGCTGGCAGCGGGTCTCTTCGCGATCCGAAGCGGCCGATCAACCCGCCGTTAAGCCCACTGCAGCCGCGCCAACCGACCTTGTGGTGCTTGACGAGAGGAATCTGCAGCAAGTCTCGACCGAGCCGGTGCAGGAGAAGATGGTTAGCTTGATCGCAAAGCGACCGGCAAGATTGGATTCGATGAAGACCGTCTGACGCCGGTGTTTACACCGTACACGGGCCGAGTTCTCGAGTTATTGGCCAACAAGGGCGCGAACGTCCGCGCCGGGCAGCCTCTGGTCGTGTCGAATCTGCCGACTTCGTCGCGGCCCAGAATGACCTCGCATCGGCACGGTCCGACGTAGCCAAGGCGAAGATCGGACTCGACACTTCCCAGGTCGTCGCCGATCGGGCCCGCCGTCTTCATGACCAGGAAGCAGTGACGACCAAAGACCTGCAGCAGGCAGAAGCCGATCTGGCTCGAGCTCAGGACGAAGTGCGAAGGGCCCAGACAACTTTAACTTCGGTCGAGAATCGGCTCGCCCTGTTCGGCAAGGATACACAGGAAATTGCGAAGCTGGGTGATCATGCCGATACTCATATCACACTGCGCGCCCCCATAGCAGGAACGATCGTCGACCGTAAGATCGGGCCCGGACAATACGTCAAACCGGTCGCTCCCGACCCGCTGTTCCTGATCTCGGACCTGTCGACGTTGTGGGCGCTGGTCGACGTCTTTGAAAGTGATGTAGCCGGCATCGGGCTCAACATGCCGGTCGATGTCAGCGTCTCCGCCTATCCCGATCGGGTTTTCCCCGCCCGGATCTCTTTTATCAGCCCAACGGTCGATCCCACCACGCGAACGCTTCGGGTTCGTTGCCTGGTTGCGAACCCCAATGGTTTGTTGAAACCGGACATGTTTGCCACGATCAAGATCGCCGCTGCGACCCACGAGTCGGTTCGCGTCGTACCGGCAAGCGCGGTCGTCGTCGAAGGCAATGATTCCCTGGTCTTCGTTCAGGAAACCCCGGGTCATTTCCGGCGTCGGCAGATCCAGGCTGGACCGGAAGTGGACAACAATATCGTTGTCACTTCCGGACTAAAGACTGGTGACATCATCGCGACCCGCGGCGCCCTGTTGCTGGATGAAATGGGTAAGGCAAAGTAAGAGGATTGGAGTAAACAGTGGTCGGCAAGCTCATCGATTTCATCCTCCGCGAGAAACTGTTGGTCATCGTTGCGGCGGTGATTCTGCTCGTCGGAGGTCTGTTCGCATTTAAGGCCTTAAATATCGAGGCCTATCCCGATCCCGTCGCCGCCGACGATCGAAATCATCGCGCAGAAGCGCGGCTGGTCCGCAGAAGAAATGGAACGGCAAATCACCGTTCCCCTCGAGACACAGTTGAACGGCATGCCCGGTCTGGATCACCTCCGTTCGATCTCGTTATTCGGTTTGACCGACATCAAATGCTATTTCAGATATGAGACCGACTATAACTTCGACCGTCAGGAAGTCTTCAACCGTCTGCAGATGGCCGATATGCCGGCAGGTGTTCAGCCGGCAGCTCTCCCGACATCGGCAGTCGGCGAAATCTACCGCTACCAATCGGTCGGTGCCGGACAAAGTCTGATGGATCTGAAGGTCGCGCAGGACTGGGTACTCGAACGGCAGTTCAAACAGATTCCGGGCGTAATCGACGTGGTCAGCTTCGGCGGAGACACCAAAGAATTCCATGTCGATCTCGATCCGAACAAATTGATCGCTTTCAATGTCTCCGTGCCGCAGGTGATGCAGGCCATCGCCAACAGCAACGCTAACGTCGGCGCAAACTATCTGGAAATTGGCGCGCAGAGCTACAACGTACGCGGCATCGGGCTCTTCAAAGATACCGACGACATCGTCGAATGTTGCAGTCGCTGCGAAGAACGGGCACGCCGATATACCTGAAACAACTCGGCGAGGTCGAGCATCGGCGCCAAGGTTCCGGTCGGCACGAGTCGGCAAAGACGAACAGCCGGACATCGTACAAGGCGTCGTATTGATGCGCCGAGGCGAAAAGTCGATACCGACGCTGGACCGTGTGCGACAAAGAGTGGATCAGCTCAACAACGGCATCCTGCCGAAAGGCATGCGGATCGTTCCGTATTATGATCGAACCAATCTCATCAACATCACCACTCACACCGTCACTCACACACTGCTCGAGGGCATGGTGTTGGTAGCGTTCATCCTGCTTGCCTTCCTCGGTGATTTGCGTGCGTCACTGGTTGTAGCCCTCTCGATTCCTCTGTCGCTTCTGTTTACGTTCATCGTCATGGTATTGCGGGGCGATTCGGCCAATCTGATCTCCATGGGAGCGATCGACTTCGGCATCATCGTGGATGCTTCCGTGGTGATGGTTGAAAATATCTATCGCCATCTCTCGGAACCGAATCCCTACCGGCATAATATCCGGCGAACGATTGTTCTGGCCGCCCAGGAGGTCAGTCAAACCGATCTTCTTTTCCTCGGCGATTATCGTTGCTGCATTCATTCCGCTGTTTACGATGACCGGTGTCGAAGGGAAGGTGTTCGGCCCGATGGCGCTCACCTACGGCTTCGCTCTGACCGGGGCCCTGTTGCTGGCTCTGACCTTTTCTCCGGTCATGGCGTCGCTGGTCCTCAAGCCGCAGGCCGAAGAGCACGAAACCTTTGTCGTTCGCGGCATCCGCAAAGTGTATTCACACATGCTGGGAGCCGTCCTGCGTCGGCCGATGGTTACGGTTGTCGTTGCCGTCCTGGTGCTGGCGGCGACACTCGCCACGCTGCCGTTTATCGGCGGCGAGTTCATGCCGAAACTCGAAGAAGGTAACCTCTGGGTCCGCGCGAGCATGCCCAATACGATTTCCTTCTCATATGCTCGACAACTCGCGGACCAGATGCGTGTGACGTTCAAGAAGTACCCGGAAGTCATCGACGTCGTCAGCCAGCTCGGCCGCCCTGATGATGGCACCGATCCGACGAGCTATTTCAATTGTGAGTTTTTCGTCGAATCTCAAGCCTCGGAAGAATGGCCGTCGGGGCTCACCAAACCCGAACTGATTCGAGCAATGGAGACGGAACTGAAGCAGATTCCGGGAGTCGATTACAACTTCTCACAAACGATTCAAGACAACGTTGAAGAAGCGATGTCCGGCGTTAAAGGAGAGAATTCGATCAAGTTGTTCGGCGACAAGCTTGAGGAACTCGAGTCGACCGCCAACCAGATAGCTGCGGTGATGGGAACGGTACAAGGTGTCGCAGATCTCGGCGTGTTTGGTGAGCTGGGTCAGCCGAATCTGCTGGTTCGCGCTCGACCGCGGGCGGGCGGCGCGCTACGGAATGCTTCCGGCCGACGTGAACGGCGTCGTTCAGGCGGCAGTCGGCGGACAAGCCGTGACACAGGTGCTTGATGGCGAACGTCGGTTCGATGTGGTCGTCCGTTTCCTGCCGCAATATCGCGAGAGCATCGAATCGATTTCGAACATTCCCGTCAGCACACCCGACGGCGAGCGGATCCCGCTGAAACAGGTCGCCGAAATCGTCAAACAGACCGGCGCGTCATTCATCTACCGCGAAGACAACGCGCGCTACATCCCGGTGAAATTCAGCGTTCGCGGGCCGCGATCTGCAAAGCACGATCGCGGAAGGCTGAAAGGAAACTCGCAGCGGAAATCCAGCTTCCTCAGGGATACCACTACGAATGGGCAGGTGAATTCCAGGAATTGCAGGCCGCCGTGGCCCGACTCGAAATTGTTGTGCCGGTCAGCTTATTGATCATTTTCTTTCTATTGTACAGTACGTTCCGTAATCTGACAGATGCAATGTTGCTGATTGGTACCGTTCCGCTCGCCTTGATCGGCGGCATGTTCTCATTATTAGTTACTCATACCAATTTCAGCATTGCGGCGGCAGTTGGTTTCATCTCACTGTTCGGCGTGTCTGTCTTAGGCGGCGTCATTTTGGTATCGCGTATTCAACAACTCCGCGAGGAAGGCATACCGCTGTATGATGCTGTGGTTCGTGGTTCGGATTTACAGCTGCGACCTGTTTTGATGGCGGCGCTCTCGGCAGCGATTGGGTTGCTTCCGGCGTCTGTCGCAACGGGTATTGGATCGGAAACTCAAAAGCCCTTGGCAAGGGTGGTCGTCGGTGGAATGCTCACCTCGTCGGTGCTGATCCTGCTGGTATTGCCGGCAATGTATCTGATCGTCCACCGTTATGCGGCACGTCGCGCACCTTCGGTTGTTCCGGAAAACGCTGAAGGGGCTTCAGACCTCAGCGATTGATTTAGAATTTGGACAGGAAAAGGATATGCAGATCAGTGATCCTGGAGAGGTCGAAATCGTAATCGCGTTCTTCCGTAAACATATCGACCGCGAACTGGACGTCACATTGTCTGTGTTCGAAGGTTTGGTTCAGCAACACCGACTTCTGGTCGCCGAAGTCAATTCCGCATTGGCGCGTGTGCTGCTGATCGGAACGAACGAGCAGCATCGTCTGGAGCTGAACCTTCGACATTATTCTTTTGCCACCGTCTCCCCTGATCGAAAGAAGCTGGAAATCGGGCGACTGCTGGAAGCAGTATCACGCTGCGGCTGACTGCGTCCGAAATTTCGAAATGACGGGACAACGCGCGAATCTGCGCATTCTGGTCTGTCTGCTCGGAGTCATTCTCAAGTCTCAATGCGGCGAGGCTGCCGATCGTCTCGTCTACGGTTTCCAGCTGGCGACGGCCTGGAAAACGCGATTCCCCGGAATATCTCTCACATCAACATGATGTATGCGCAGCCGCAGATTGGGATTGCAGCGTGGCGCTCGCCGCAGTCTCGACTGCCGCTGCAGCGGTTCGAGGTGCTGACGGAAGGGATCATCGGAGGCTCGCCCCTATCCCGGTGGACATCTGATCGGCGCGACACTGCTATTTCGGTTCGTCTTCAAGCCGATCCGCCGCACCACGCCAATCCTCGACTTTACTTCAGGCCCTCTGCACACGACGATCAATGAGCACGCATCCGAAGCTCCGGCGACATGTTCAGTTTCTTCTCGAAGGCGTGGTGGATGGAGCGCCCGATTCGGGAAGGCTTAGGATACGTCGTCGAGTGGCGCTACTTTCATATGTCCAACGCCGGACTTACCCAACCCAATCACGGATTTAACGGGAATATTTTGATAGCGGGATTAGCGTTGGTCCAAGAAATGACTATTGAACATTTGAACAGTGAACATTTTTCCGGAATGTTCAATGTTCACTGTTCAATTGTCATCTGTGGGAGAAGTTCAACGCAGCTGATGATACGAGGCGGTATGATCGAAATTCTCGTGGTACAAAATGCGGTGAAGCCCCGGCAAATAAATATCGACACCGTAGGAAGCTGAAACTGTACAGCGTATCCCGTTGGCCGGTAATCTTGATCTGCTCGCCATTGAAGCGGAATCCCGAGTTCATCCGCCTTTAACCAGAATCAAGGCCCGGATTTCCTTCGGCGGCCGATTTCGTTGCCCGCCAATTGGACGATGTAATCCATGTACGTGGTCAGGTCGCCGTCTTTAAGGCGCACACGGATATAGCCGTAGGACAAATAGAAATAGATCAGGATGACGACGATCCAGACCAGAAGCACTAGCCGCCGCGTGCCAAGCCGCGGGGAGTTGCCCATCATTCGGCCTTTTGTTTGAGAGACTGGATGTAGAACAGCACTTGCTGCCGTTGGGTGGTCGACAAACCATCCAGCGCATCGAAAATTTCGCTCATCAGCCGGTCCTCTCCGGACCGGCCGTTCCGCGCGCCTCGCTTTCCATTGCCGTTCAGTTCGTCAGCGCTGGAATTGCTCGTCGATACCGTCCAGGAAACCGAGTTCCTTACCGCGCCGCGGTTGATCACTCATCGTATTGTATTTGAGAACAACTAGTGGACAGGTTAGGACCGTTTTGGAATAAAAATATTTCGTTTTACGTCTTTAGCCGGAAGTCGTCCTTGGGGCACACCCAATACATACCGCCGGGCATGTCCCGCCGATTTGATGACCCGCGTTGCAACCATAGCGGTGGTGCACTGCGGACAGGGCTTTCCAACCTCGATCGATTCTTGTCTTTACCTAAGCTGGCTCGCGCCGTCTTGCTGAGTTTACCGCCAGAAGCCATGGATTATCGTTACCTCCAAAGACGTTAATGATAACCGAATCTACCAGCCTATCGCGAGACCGTCTTTTCGCACGTCCGAACCGCCCATGAGCACTCCGTTTTCGGGTCGATCATAATGCCCTGGTAGCCGCCAAATACGTCGACGGAATTGATGATGGAGTGCCCGCGCTCGGCCAAGTCGTATCGCACGCTGCTCGAAAACCCCGATTCGAGCGCCAAGCCCAGCGCTGAATGACGGAATCGGGCGGCTTCTCCGGCCTGTTGCGCATCCATACCAAAATCGACGACATTCACCAGCACCTGCGCGTGTCCCTGCGGCTGCATGTCGCCGCCCATCACTCCAAAAGAGAAGAATGGCTGGTTGTCTTTTAAGACGAGGGCCGGTATCAGCGTGTGAAATGGTCTTTTCTGCGCCTCAATACAATTGGGATGGGCCGCATCCAGCGCGAACAGCGCCCCTCGATTCTGCAACACGATTCCGGTATCTCCGGCAACCATGCCGGATCCGAAATGTCCGAAAATACTGTTGATAAACGAAACTGCGTTCCGATCGCGATCGACAACCGTCAGATAAACGGTCTCGCCCTCTTCGATCATGCCCGGTCTAACGGACGGAACGGCTCGTTTCGGGTCGATCGCGTTTCGCCGCTCGGCAGCATACGCTTTCGTGCCGAGCCGTTGGAGAGGGACCTTCCGCCTTTCGAGGATCGGCAATGTAGGCATCGCGATCCGCGAATGCGAGTTTCTTGGCTTCAACCATGAGATGAACATGATCGGCGGTGTTATGGCCGCAGGCGCGAATGTCGAAACCTTCGAGAATATTGATGATCTCGAGAGCGGTAGTGCCTTGAGTGTTCTCGCCGATTTCGTACAACTCGTAACCGCGGTAGCTGGTCCGCGAGGGCACAATCCACTCGGCATCAAACTCCGCGAAATCGGCGGTTGTTAACAGCCCATCATGCCTGTTGGAAAAATCGACAATCTTTTGCGCAATGTCGCCTTTATAGAACACGTCGCGCCCTTGAGTAGCGAGGAGTCGCAGGGATCGGGCCAGATTCGGATTCTTGAAAATTTCGCCGTGTCGTGGCGCCCGACCGTCATGGAGATACGTCTGCGCGGCGTCCGGTGTTTGCTGTAGGAAGGTCTCCTGCCGGCGCCATTGGCCCGCGATGATTTCTGAAACCGGAAAACCATTGGTCGCGTAATCGATGGCCGGTTCGAGCAGTCTCGCCATCGGCAGCTTGCCGTATTTTCCATGCAGCTTGAACCAACCGGCGACGGCGCCAGGGACAGAGACGGAATGCATGCCGGATAAGGGAATCTCGCTCAAACTGCGAGATCGGAAGAAGTCGACGCAGCCCTTCGAACCGCCCCAACCGCTGCCGTTCAATGCCACCGGCTTTCCGTCCTGCTGCATGTAGAGCACTGCAAAAACATCGCCGCCAATACCGGTCATCATCGGTTCGACGACATTAAGGACAGCGGCGGCGGTGATTGCCGCGTCGACGGCGGTCCCGCCGTCCTGCAACACCCGGAGCGCCGCGACTGAGGCGAGAGGCTGGCTTGTTGCCACCATTCCGTTTGTTGCCACGACCGGGGACCGGCCCCCTTGCGCGGTTGGGGCGGGGCGGTCGCCGTGTCTGAAGTTGGAAAGGAAATCGGGCATCATTCCCCCTTTATGAAAATAGCGAAAATGAACAAATGCAACATTCGAAGTTCGAAATCATCGAATTACAAAATCCGAAATCCGAGGGGAGTCGTCCGGTCGGATTTCCATTCTTGTATTTCGATGATTTCGAACTTCGAATGTTGCATTCGTTCATTTTCGCTATTTTATTTTCCCACTCGACGACTCGCAAAGCCGTGAGTAGTCCTCAGGCGTATCGATATCAAAGGTCACCCCAGGATCGTCAACCCCCACCTCGACAACACGCGCGGGGTCCTTCCAAACAACACCGTTGGCTCCAAGTGCCGGAGAAAGATCCAGAATCTCGTCAAGAACCGTTCGTGCGAAAAGCACGGGGTGTCCGCGTCGACCACCATATTTGGGAACAACGATCCGGTCCGGGGCAAACCTTTCAATAAGAACGTTAATCGTCGGAGTAGTGATGGACGGGTGATCCACAAGCAACAGCAAAGCGCCCTCGCTGCCCCCGGAGATCGCTCGAATTCCGGTTTGCATGGATGTAATCATCCCCTGCTCATAATCCGGATTGAAAACCGCGTTCGGAAGTTTCAGAGCCCCCTGGATTTCGTCTCGATGGCGGCCCAGCACAACCACTGTCTCCCGGACATCCGACGCGGCAATCACGGTCAAAATGTTTTCAAGAAAGGTTGCTCCGCGAAACGGTAAAAGCGCCTTCGGCCGGCCCATTCTCTCGGATTTTCCGGCAGCGAGAACGATGGCCGAGATGCGGGCCAACTCAGTGACTCAAAGCGTAGAGGAAGGTGTTGAGCGCGATCCGATACCCATATGTGGTGAAAGCCACGGGATATCCCGGCACATCGGCATTTTCGTACGAATCGCCTAAGTCGGTATTGTGATTGATAACCACGATCAGGCGGCCGTGTTCGTCCCAAACGCCTTTACATTCCGGCTTGAAGCCGTCGGTTTCCCAAGTGATATGCCCGTTGAATAAATACGCCGTGCTGGGCGTCTGCATGAGCTGGTCGATATCGAAGAACATGTGAAACATCGGGTGATCCAGCGGAATGTCTTTGATCTGAACCCCGGGGATGATCTTCTTCATATTGTCGGCGAACGCATCCCACTCGAAGCTGCCCCAAAAGTCGTCGATCATCCAGAAACCACCGCGAGCCAGGTACTCTCGCATGATCTCCGCATCCTCTTTGGTCAACACCATCTGCTCGATCTCGCTCGAGTAGACGAACGGATATTTGAACAAGTCCGGATCGTTGATGGGAATAGCCAACGGCGTATCGCCGATATTCAGATTCGTAAGCCGTTTCAAGCCCTGAATCAGGTTGGTGTCGCACTTCGGATAATCGGTGTACCAGCCCTTGTAATACCCGGGTATTTGTCCGTTGTAAATCAGCCGGGCGAAATGGAACTTGTTGTCGTCAGTCGTATCCTGCTTGATGAATTTGACATCTTCATAACGACCTACAAAATTCATCTGCTGAGCCGAAACCGTTCCCAGAGCGACTAATCCCATCAACGCGGCAAGCCAAAAACGCTTCACCACGCCTCCTGAGCCTTACCCGGTGGTGCCGAATACAGGTTACGGATGGTGTAGATAAAGGGGAGCAGGAACAACAACAGTAAAACCAATGCAATCAAACGGTAAAACATCTTTCGAAGCGGCGAATCCTTCAATGTCTCGAAATCGACAATTTTCTGATGCGACTCACAAAATTCAGTTGGGTCCATAGACTCGTCGATACACTGAAGGCCGGAATTGTACATATGCAGGCAGCGGGGCATCTTGCCGATATGATAAATAGTACTACTGTTTTGTTCAATGGCGAAAACTCACGTCAGAACAGCCGTTTCAAGTGATTTTCCGACGCTTCTCGAGATAGACCAGGCAAGCTTTCCGCCTGGCATCGCTTACGATTCGTCCGAACTATCGTATTTCATGAAACGCGAGGGCTCGGAAACGCTGGTTATTGAGACGGACGGAACGATCGCTGGTTTCATCCTGGTCGAGATTCGACGTCGAAAAAAACACGCAACGATGATTACACTGGACGTGCGCTCCGAGTATCGGCGACAGGGATTTGCCACGGAGCTCGTGCTCGCATCTGAAGAGGTCCTGCGCAAGCGTATGGTTCAGCGTTTTGAACTACAAGTCGATGTTGAAAATACCGGCGCCATCGAGTTTTACACCAAACATGGCTTCGAAATGCTCTGTACGCTGAAGCGCTATTACCCCAACGGCAACGATGCGTATCTAATGACCAAGCACCTGTCGTAACCCCTGTTGCAATCGACGGTAGGTGGTCTTGAGTTCCTCCGGCAACACTCGGTTTCTCCGGTAATCGTCATGAAGTTGCTATCCCCCGCCCAGCGCGGCACCACATGCAGGTGGAAATGATCCCGCACTCCGGCGCCGGCCACATGGCCCAGATTCATACCGATATTGAAGCCTTCCGGGTGATACACGTCGGTCAACGCCTGCACGGCTTGTTTCGCTAACTCCATCATCTCTGCGGATTGCTCCGCAGGTGCGCTGAGGATCGAACTCAGGTGCGCGTAAGGCGCGACCATGAGATGGCCGGACGTATAGGGAAACAGATTTAGAATGATGAAATTCAGTTCGCCCCGGTGAAGGATCAGCCGCTCGACGTCGTGGCTGCGATCCTCACCGAGGCAAAATACGCAGCTCCGCGGCGTATCCGGCGATACCGTCGACGCCATGTAGTCATAGCGCCACGGACTCCAAAGGAAATCCATCCTTACGCGGACGGCATTGATGGTGGTGGAGTGGGCGAAGCCGTCCCACCTTCGGGAGCTGCGGCCACCCCATCGTTGATCAGATCCTTCAATTCCTTGCTGGGCTTGAAATATGGAACGCGCTTCGCGGGAACTTCCACTTTCTCACCGGTCTTCGGGATTGCGGCCGACGCGAGCGTTCCGCTGGCGCACGCGGAAACTGCCGAAGCCACGAACTTCCAGTTTGTCGCCATCGCGAAGCGCCTTGATCACGCTCTCAAATAGCGTATCGACAATGACTTCCGAATCCTTTCGGGTCAATTCTGTAACTTTGGCTACTTCTTCTACCAGATCTGCCTTTGTCATCTCGCCTCACTTCTACATTTTTGGATGGCTGCGCCCTACCGGGCTGGCACTTCGCAGCCGTAAGTCTATTTCCAAAGATACTGAAACCGAATTTCTGATTTTAAAGCCTTGGCCTGAAACGGCATGATCTGCGAAAGATCGCTCGTCAGCACATCCAGAAGTGTAACCCGCTGCCGTCCTGCCTGGATCAATCGAGGTTTGCCTGAAATCCCAGCGAGTTTCGCAGTCAGATCGACCGCATCCTGAAAATTACCGATCTCGTCGATCAATTTCTTCTCTTTGGCGTCACGGCCCGTGAATACCCGTCCGTCCGCCATTGTACGCACGTCCTGAATTTCCAAATGCCGGCCGGCTGCCACGGCCTCAACGAACTGAACATACATATCGTCGATCATCGATTGAAAATACGCTTTTTCGCGGTCTGTCAGCGGCCGGGTTGGCGACCCCGTATCCTTGAATTCGCCGCTCTTGAAAACGATTTCTTTCAACTTCGCCCATTGCATGAGGTCACCGTAGTTAATCCACTCAGCAATAACGCCAATACTGCCAACGACAGTACCTGGATTGGCAATAATCTTGTTGGCGGCACAGGCGACATAGTATGCGCCCGAGGCGCCCGTCGACGAAAGATACGCGACGACGGTCTTATTCTTCTTCTCCCGCAGGCGTTTGACTTCCGTGTTGATCTCCTGAGAAACCGCCACGCCCCCGCCAGGAGAGTCGATATTCAAAAGGATCGCGCGAACACTAGTCACTGTCTTCGTAGCGCTGAAGTTGCTGAATAACCGCTCGTGAATCGACGATTTCCCCTTCGAGATCAACAACTTGAACGCGGTCCGAAAACCCAAACCGCGCAGCCTGGTCGCCATTGACCGTCATCAGAACGGCGAGAATCGTGATGACCAGAAGCACAAAGGCTCCTCCGCCGAGGAGGAGCCATATGAGCATGCGGTTCCGCATTATTCGAAGTTAGCTGTTGTCTTTGGCGTGGAACAGGTCGGCCAGCGTGGCACCGCCGTCCGCGCTTTCGCGGTAGGAATCATACTCCTGCCGTTCGGCGTCTTCGGCCATCGCTTTCTGGCTCAAACCGATTTTTCGCTCGGTGGGACTCAGCTTGATGATCTTCAAGTCGATTTCGCCGCCAATCGGGAAGCTTTTCTCCACGTTGTGACGATGGGCATCGTCCAGTTCCGAAACGTGGCACAGACCCTCGATACCTTCGTCGAGTTCGACGAAGACTCCGAACGGCGCATGCCGGACAATCTTGCCACGGACGGTAACGCCTACCCGGTGATTGGTGAAGAACTGTTCCCAGATATCGGGCTGCAGTTGCTTGATCCCCAACGACAACCGGTGGTTCTCCGAATCGATGTTCAGGATCACCGCTTCGACTCGATCGCCCTTCTTCAACACTTCCGAAGGATGCTTGATTCGTCGCGGCGAAATATCGGACACATGGACTAATCCGTCGATTCCCTCTTCGACCTCGATGAATGCACCGAAATCCGTCAGGTTGCGGACTTTGCCGGCGATCACAGAACCGATCGTGTAGCGTTCCGTCAACGTCGTCCATGGATCCGCTTCGGTTTGTTTCAAACCCAGCGAGATCCGCCGATTTTCCATGTCGACTTCAAGCACAACCGCTTCGACTTCCTGCCCGACGTTCAACATCTTTGAGGGATGTTTGACCCGCTTGCTCCAGGACATCTCGGAAACGTGAATCAGTCCTTCGACACCTGCCTCCAGCTCCACGAATGCACCATAGTCCGTCAGATTCACGACCTTCCGGCAACACGAGCACCGATCGGATACTGCGCTTGCACGAGAGACCAGGGATCGGGAGTGAGCTGTTTATAACCCAGCGAGACTCGTTCTTTGTCGCGATCGTACTTCAGGACCTTTACGGTGATTTCGTCACCGACATTGAACATCTCAGAAGGATGATTGACTCGTCCCCAGGAGAGATCGGTGACATGAAGCAGACCGTCAATGCCACCCAAATCGATGAACACACCGTAATCCGTGATGTTTTTCACGACGCCGCGAACTTCGGCATCTTCTTTCAGAACTTCAAGCGTAAATTGCTTTTTCCGCTGCTGTTCGGTTTCGAGAACGATCTTTCTCGAGAGGACAATGTTGCCTCGTTTGCGGTTCAGTTTGATGACGCGGCATTCGATTTCTTTTCCCCGCAGCGCGTCCAGATTCTTGACGGGCCGGACATCGATTTGAGACCCGGGAAGGAATGCGCGAATGCCGATATCAACCGACAGACCGCCTTTGATTCGTTCGACAACGCGTCCGCGAATGATCGAGCCCTCGTTAAAGGCGCGCTCCACATCTTCCCAAACTTTGACTTTTTCGGCTTTTTCTTTCGACAGGACAAGATGTCCGTCGTAATCTTCAGTATCTTCAAGCAACACATCGATGCAGTCGCCGATCTTCACTGTGCAGTGACCCTGCGGATCGATGAATTGGGTAACGGGTATGGCGCCCTCAGATTTATAGCCGATGTCGACGATGACGTCCGTGCTCGTAATCTTCAGAACCGTGCCTTTCATCACTTCGCCTTCGGCGAAGCGGCGGCCGCTATACTGATCTAAGAGATGCTTCGTAACTATCGTCCTCCCCTCCTTTTGAAATAGCAAATTGGCTGTGCTACTGGCGCTAGCCAATTTTCCGGGTTGATTAACCATGTGTTTAGTTTCCTCCTGGAGATAATGCAAAACTGCTACGGTAACGGATTTCTGAAACCATTGCAACCACTTGACGGAACTTTACGAGCTTGGAGCACCCGCTTTGGATTGTATTCGCCGGACCTGGGAGAGGAGACTCACGAACGCGCGTGTCCTGCACACAACTGCGGCTGAATGGTGTGCCGTAAATATATGCGACTCGGCTGTTTCCGTCAATTGCCCGAATGTCAAGCATCTCTCATGGCCGGCGTCATGTAGGAAAACAGGGGGTGGCCAAGAATCGCTTTTGGCTTATAATTGCTGTCTTGACTGGAGGCTTATGAAAGCGAATATCCATCCCAATTACGTCGAAGCTGTCGTCAAATGCGCCTGCGGCGAGACGTTCAAGACCCGATCCACGAAGCCGGAAATCCACTTGGAAATCTGCTCTAAGTGCCATCCTTTCTTCACCGGCAAGCAGAAACTGGTCGATACAGCGGGCCGCGTCGAGAGATTCCAAAGAAAGTATTCAAAGAATTAAGAGGCTGGCCTAAACAATGTCTATTTTCAGATATTGGCACCATTTTGTCTTGACGGCGACGACTTGGGCCCTCAGCAGTTCCGATGACGAAATCCTGGTCGGTGGCCAGGCCGTTATCGAAGGCGTCATGATGCGCTCCCCGAAAGGGTATTCCGTCGCTGTGCGTCGACAGGACGGTAACGTTCGCGTCATCCGTGAGGTGCTCAAAACCGTCAGTGAGAAATGGAAAGTCTTCAAACTGCCGATCCTCCGCGGCATCGGTGTGCTGGCACAGGCTCTCGTCCTGGGCATCAAAGCATTGCGGTTCTCGGCAGAGGAGGCTTTGGCCGAAGAAGGCGCCAAGAACGAAAAACCAATCGATCCGCAAAAAACTTCGAACCTGCTGATCGCCGGCAACCTGGTTCTCGCGCTTGGCGTCAATGTTTTGATGTTTGTGGTTCTTCCCCTGTTCTTGACCCGCCTCATTCAAAATCAACTCGGTTTCCAGAGCTCGATTGTCTTCAATTCCATCGACGGATTATTTCGCGTCACAGTGTTTGTCGGCTTCCTGTACCTGGTGTCCTGGATGAAAGACATGAACCGGGTGTTTCAGTACCACGGGGCCGAACACAAGACGGTTTACAATTTCGAAGCGCGAGAAACGCCTGAAGTTGCGAACGCAGCGAAATATTCCACGCTGCATCCGCGCTGCGGAACCAGTTTCCTGCTGGTCGTCATGATCGTCAGCATCTTGGTCTTCTCCTCCGTACACTTCGTATCGTTCGCCGCCAAGTTGCTGTCGCGAATCGTACTGCTTCCGCTGGTCGCGGGAATCTCCTACGAAATCATCCGCTACTCGGCCAAACATCCCGAAAGGTTTGATTCGCTGGGTGACTTTCCCCGGACTGTTGCTTCAAAAAATCACCACCAAAGAGCCCAGTTCTTCCCAGTTGGAGGTCGCCATCCGCGCTCTTGAAGAAGCTCTGACCGTATGATCCCAAACCTCCTCCTGGAAAAACTTCGTGGCGTGGAGACACGCTACGAAGAACTGAATCATCAGCTCGCGCTGCCGGAGATCGTTTCGGACAGTAAGCGCTATCAGAAGATCGCCAAGACCCATAGCGACCTCGGCGAGATCGTTCAGAAGTTTCAGGAATACAAAGGCCTGCAGCGCGGAATCGACGAAACCCGCATTATGGTTAATGAAGGCGAAGCCGATCCCGACATGAAGAAGATGGCGGAAGATGAATTAGCGATGCTGGACGAGCGGCTGGCCCAATGTGAAACCGACCTGAAGCTTCTCCTTCTGCCCAAGGATCCCAACGACGAACGAAACGTCATCCTTGAAATTCGCGCCGGAACCGGAGGAGACGAAGCGGCTCTGTTTACCGCCGACGTATTCCGTATGTATTCGCGCTATGCGGAAACGCAGGGCTGGCGGGTCGAAATCATGTCATCCAATCCGACCGGCATCGGCGGACTAAAAGAAGTCATCGCCTTGATCGAAGGTCGCGGGGTTTACAGCCGTTTGAAATACGAAAGTGGCGTCCATCGCGTACAGCGGGTTCCGGCCACCGAGGCCAGCGGCCGGATTCACACATCGGCGATCACCGTTGCGGTTCTGCCCGAAGCCGAGGAAGTGGAAGTCGACATCCAGGAGAAAGATCTCCGGATCGACACGTTTTGTTCATCAGGACCAGGTGGACAGTCCGTCAATACGACATACTCCGCAGTCCGCATCACCCATATCCCCACTGGCCTGGTGGTTTCT
Source organism: uncultured Acidobacteriota bacterium (assembly GCA_963738025.1). Lineage (GTDB taxonomy): Bacteria > Acidobacteriota > Terriglobia > 20CM-2-55-15 > 20CM-2-55-15 > 20CM-2-55-15. Next base: position 24,507 of record CAVTWA010000053.1, read on the forward strand.
TGTCAGGACGAAAAATCTCAGATCAAGAATCGCGCGAAAGGCTTACGCGTGTTGCGCTCTCGTCTTTATGAACTCGAGATGGAAAAGCAACAGAAAGCACTGGCGGATGAGCGCCGTTCACAGGTGGGTTCGGGCGACCGCAGCGAAAAAATCCGCACTTACAACTATCCCCAGAACCGTGTTTCCGATCACCGCATCGGTTTGACGCTCCATCGCCTCGACGCCGTCATGAATGGCGATGTCAGTGAAATCCTGGAGGCGCTGAATACCCACTACCAAGCGGAACGACTGAAGCGCGAAATCGGCGATCAGGGAAACCGGGGCGACGGCCAGGTGGCGTGACCATTCGAGAGGTTCTTCTCGAAGCCACGCATCGTCTCGAACTCCAACGCATCCCGAGTCCTCGCCTCTGCGCGGAAGTACTCCTCGCCCACGTCCTCCACAAGGATCGGACTTATTTATACACCCACGACGATTCCACTATTTCGGATGAGGACTACGGCATCCTGGAAAATGCGATCTACGAACGCATCAACGGGTTGCCCGTTCAGTACATTGTCGGGCACAGGAGT
>CAVTWA010000054.1:0-8306 GCA_963738025.1 uncultured Acidobacteriota bacterium
GCAACCGGCGGGCACGGTCAACGTTGATATTCGCGTAGCGCACCGAGCTTACATGGGTGAGTCGTGAAATTGGACCGCCTTCAACAACTGTGGTAAGGTTGGCCGCCCTCAACATCACAATTGCTGATTCTAAAAAGGAATGTCATGGCTCCGGCGCGAGACGACATCACCAGATTGCTCCAAGAATGGAGTTCGGGCAATGAGGAAGCGTTGCATGAGCTCATCCCCCTCGTCCATAGAGAACTTCGACGCACCGCCAAGGCCTATCTAGCTCGCGAGTGGGACGCAAAATCCTGGCAACCTACCCAGCTTGTGAATGAGGCATTCCTTCGCTTAGTGGATTGCCAGCAGCTGACGTGGAACGACCGCGCCCCATTTTTTCCGGCTTGCCGCAAAGAAAATGCGGGAAATCTTGATAGATTACGCCCGAAAAAAACGCTTACAGAAGCAGGGAGGAGGCGAAATAAGACTCGTGCCCATCGAGGAAGCAGTGCAAACAGAGAACAAAGGTGTAGAGACCGTCGATTTGATTGTCCTCAACACTGCACTTGACGAGCTCGAGGCTTTGGATCCACGCAAGAGTCAGATCGTAGAGATGCGGTTTTTTGCCGGGCTGAGCATCGAAGAAATCGCAGAAGCGCTAGGCGTCGGTGTGGCCACGGTTCACCGCGAGCTACATTTGGCTAAAGTCTGGCTGTTACGAGCAATTCAGGGCGAGAAAACTGATGAATCCTGACCGTTGGAAACAAGTTCAGAAGGCCTATTTCGGCGCGCTCGCGTTGACTGCAGAGCAGCAAACCCCCTATCTGGAAACGGTATGTGCGGGTGACTTGCACCTGCAAAAAGAGGTCGAGTCACTGCTCGGTTACAAAGACAAGGTAGGCGAATTCCTGGAACAAACCGCGATTGAAGTCCTGGTCCGCGCCTACGGTCTGAAGGCGCAAGACGAGAATGGTGCGCGTGTAGAGGATCTGGTCGGAACAATCATTGATGACCGCTATGTGGTCTCCAAACACATCGGCTCCGGCGGCATGGGCGACGTTTATCGAGCGGATCACCGCCTGCTCGGTGTACCTGTTGCGATAAAGCGCCTCGCCACCGGGTTGCGCGACAGGAAGGAGTACCGGCAGCGCTTTGTTACCGAGGCACGCAGGGCGGTGTTGCTCGACCATGAAAACATAGCCGAAGTAAAAGATGTCGTCGAGCAGTCCAATGAAGTGTTTGTCGTCATGGAATTCATCGATGGACAAACTCTTCGGAAGCGTCTCGAACACCCTTTCAACGTGGATGAATTTCTGCCGTTTGCCAGCCAGTGCGCATCTGCGTTGGCAGCCGCACACGAGCAACGCATAATCCACCTGGATATCAAGCCCGAAAACATCATGCTGACGGGTTCGAACAAGGTGAAGGTGTGTGATTTTGGCGTGGCCCATCAACTGTCGGCCATTCAGGACGGAAGTATCGAACCCCCGCCACCCTGGACCTTTGCCGGAACACCGCCGTATATGGCGCCGGAAGTACTGGAAAGTAACCAGTTTGACGAACGCGCCGACATCTTTTCACTGGGCCTGGTGTTCTATGAAATGTTGGCTGGGACGCATCCGTTCCGGTCTGAGAACCTGCAGTTAACGACGAAACGGATAGTGACGGAGAGCGCTCCTTCATTGAGTCAGGTCAGCAAGAAGATACCCGCCCGCCTGGTTCGCCTTGTCGAAAGGATGCTGGCCAAGAAGCCGGCGGAAAGAATAGGGTCCGCCGGAGAAGTCCTGCGAGAACTCCAAATCATCCGCCGCCATCACAGGTTCTTCAGAGACAAATGGCACACCGCCGCTGAATTGGGCGCTTCCGTTGCGCGAAGGCCGGCGCCGACCTTGGCATCAATCATCATTTTAGCGATTGTGATCGTAGGGGCTAGCTCATATTTCGGACGGCTGTCGCGTGGTGCCCCGCTGCCCGAAAAAAAGATCCTCGTCATCTTACCCTTTCGCGTCATTGGTCAGGCCGGTGACGAGCGTTTTTACTCCGAAGGAGTTTCGGAGATTCTTACAGCCAAATTGGCGGAACTATCCACAATTCCGGATCTCCAGATCGCTTCGACAAGTCTCGTGCGCGAAAAACAGATCAACACTCTGGAAAAAGCCCGTGCCGAATTCGGTGCCAATCTGGTGTTGGATGGGACATTCCAGTTTTCGCGCGACCAGGTGCGTTTTTCCTATGCCTTGACCGATATTGCAGCGGGTCACGACGTCGCTCGCAATGAGAAAACGGTTCCGATTGCCGACCCATTCAAGCTGCAGGATGGCGTGGTGCAGGATCTGCTGAGAATGCTGCGGATTAAACTCACCACGGACCAGCAAGAGGCGCTTGCCGTGTATGGAACGGACGACTTCAAGGCATTTTCTCTTTACACGTCCGGAATGGGAGCGCTGGCGAATTATCAGGAACCGGAAAATGTTGAAAAGGCCATCAACCTGTTTTCCCAGGCGGCCCAACAGGACGATCGCTATGCGCTCGCCTATGCCGCGCTGGGGCGAGCGTACTGGCAGAAATTCTCCCGGGTCAAGGACGCTGCCTTGCTGGAACTCTCGCGAACGAGTTGTGAAAAAGCTGCGAGTTTGAACGTGCGGCTTTCAGAGGCTCAGGTTTGCCTCGGGCGGGTCCGTCAAGAGAGAGGCGACGCCGAATTGGCGGTTGAATATTTTCAACGAGCTATCGAGTACTCGCCCACGAATGATGACGCATATCGCGCCAGGGGCAGTGCACTTGAAGATTTGAATCGCTACGATGAAGCCGAAAAAACGTATCAGCAAGCTATTGACGGTCGCCCCCAATATTGGGCGGGCCATTCGTGGATCGGGGTGTTCTATGACAGGCGGCATCGCTATGCTGAGGCCATCGATCACTTCAATTCAGCTCTTGCGTTATCACCCGGTAATGCCCAGGTCTGCTATTCGATGGCGTTGGCCTATCTTGATGACTCACAGTACGACAATGCGATCAAGTTGCTCCATAAAGCCATCGAGCTGGGCCCTTATCTTGAAGCACCCTATGGAAACCTCGGCTTGACTTACTTGCGGCGCGGCCACTTTGCTGATGCCGTCGCTCCGCTGGAAAAGTCTGCCAGTTTCAACGAGAACTATAGAAGCCTTGGAAATCTCGCACGGATTTACTGGCTGGTGGGACGTAGAGACGAAGCCCGCCAGAAATACGAACTCGCAATACACGACGGCGAAAGACTGCTGACGTTGAATCCGGGCGATCCCGGCGTGCATCTGCTTGTGGGCCGGTATTACGCGATGCTCGGGAAAAAACCGGAGGCGACCAGCCATCTCACGGAAGCGCTCGCTAAGAAATATGACGATCCCCATTACCTGCTGATCGCCGCCACTGCGTACGTCCAGCTCAATGACCGCCTACAGGCTCTAAGCCTGCTGGAACAAGCCGTTCGACCCGACTACGGTCCGGCTCATATTCAGGAAGAACCCGAACTGAGCGTTCTCAAAACTGAGCCGAGGTACATAGCGCTCATGTCGTCGGAACGCTTGGGGAATGTAAATAAACCAAAAGGAGAATCAAAATAATGCTGAGTAGAAAACTTAGAGAGTTTACAGCGGACAGCCCTCTAGTGATCCAAATCGTCCTGCGCCCGACAGGAGACTGGACAATCCAACCGGATCCTAATTTCCACAAGAAGATGAAAGATCGTCTGAAGGATGCAGACTCGATCGGGCCCGGCAAAGTGCTACAGGATCGAATTGTGAAGGAATGGACCGATCGGAAGCGTATTAAACCTGAACCGGATTTTCTAACTGACCCCGAACACATTCCCTATCATGATCCGTGAGGGGGAGTTTGTTCAAATTGTTTGCCAACCGGCATATCCGTTTGAGGTCTCGGCTCTGAAGAACCCAGACGTCGGCCCGGTTCCGGGTGCACCCACCGATCCTTTTGGATGGAATGGCGCCCCGCCAGTCGGTGGTTGCCGGCGGCAGCCTGACTGCGGCGGTCATTATCCCCACCCGTCGATTCCAGTGGGAATCCAACGCAGCCCGGGGCCGAGAGACCAGGGTTTCTACAAGTTTGGCGCCGTCGTGCGCGTGGGCGCGCAAACCGTTCGCGTCGATCCCGACGGCTACTGTGACCGTTCAGTTAGCCTGAGAGTCGCAGAAGCTCTTTGTGGCTGAAGCTTTTCGGTGAGCTGATAACGCGAGAGTGTAAAGAGGCACGCGAAGAAGGATTCGACGTGTGCCTCTCGATGATCAAAGGGGGCCCGTCATGCGACTGAGCAGCGAAAAATCATGCCCGGTGGGTTGGACTATATCTGGTTGTCCTTCTTGGCATGCAGCCGGCGTTCTCACAGACTTTAACGTCACTGAATGGCGTTGTGGTAGATACTGACAGGGGAGACGGTGCCGGATGTACGAGTTGCGGGTCACGAATGACGCGACCGGCTTGACCGGGGGTACCAACTACAACCGGCGCCGGTTGGTATTCGATACCGCAGCTGTTTGTACCGGGTTCTTATTCCGTCCGCGCGGAGTGGGAACGGTTCAATACGAAAGTCGTCAATGTTCACCTCCCGGTAAGTGAAGTTATCAGGCTGGACATTATGAGCTGGAACCTGGCGCCGCAAAAATCGTCGTGGAAGTGACAGGCTCCAGCGGATACCGTGAACAGGACGAACGCTCAAATCGGCACCGTATTCGATCAGGGACGTATCATCGATCTGCCATCGAATGCGCGCGACATCGTCGGGTTGTTGCCACTTTACACGGGGGTCACGCTTTCCGATAAAGCCGGTGAGTTTGACCGCGATGCCCGGCGGACAGGTCGAACGGCGCTCGCAACGACCAGCAAAACATCGTGCTCACAGACGGTGTCGGCGTCAACGAGCAGGAGCGCGGTGGTGCGCTTGAAGGCGCCCTGCCGGTCACCCTGGACTCCGTGCAGGAATTCAAAGTACAAACCGCAGGACATGAAGCGAGTGCTTCGAGGAGTGGCGGCGCCCAGGTGCAGTTGGTTACCAGGAGTGGCAGCAATGCGTGGCACGGCTCACTTTATGAGTACTACCGGACGACGGGCACATCCGCCCGCAACTACTGTCAGTCCGGAAAGCCGCCCCTCTGATACGGCATTTACCTGGTGGATCCGTTGCCGGGCCGATTCTCAAGAACCGGCTGTTTATTTTCGGCAGCTATGAACACAACAGCGATCGCAGTGCGGTGCTGTCTACACACAATATCCCGACACCGGAATTCCTGGACGGAATCGTGCGTTACCAGCGCAAAGATGGTTCGTCGCGGCGTGTTCACTGATGGACCAGGCGGAGCCCTCGAGAGCTATATCGCAGATTCCCGGCGATGGATGGAACCCGGTTTTGATTGGCCCGGGCGGGCAGTTTGAAAGATACCGTCCCTTTTCGATGGACAAAGTGCGGGCTTGTTCCAAGCACGACGGACAACGGAGCGAACGTGCTGACTTATCGGTTCAATGCGCCTGTCAGGAGGGACAGAAATATTTACATCTCGCGAATGGATTACAGTACGCTCAAATTCACGTAACAACTTGTACGTGCGCGGGACGTTGAACGATGACCATCGGACGTTGGATCCGGAAACCTTTCCGGGTTTCGATAACGCCAGATTTCACATCGATAACAGCAAAGGGTTTGCCGCAAATCTGAATAAGCGTCATTACGGACAGGCTGATCGCCGCACTCATTCATCCGGCCTGACCCGTGAGTCATTCAGAAGACACCGGGAACCAGATTTCAACTTACAGCCCGCGACCTTTCGATAACTTTGTCCAAACCACCGGCGCTTCCCGTCAGGCGATCAATACGCTGGAATCCCGCGGCGAATCTCAGTTGGTTGAAGGGCACTCACATGATCAGAAGGAGGTTTCAACTACCGCTACATCGACAACTTTCTTCGCTCATTCGATGTTGCGAATCGCGCCCCTGTACGATGCCGCTTCGAATGTAACGGCGAACGCGACCGCTGTTGGCCTGAGTCGCGCTCTTGGCGCGGACGAATTCGCCAATCTCGTTTCCGCGAACACCATTGCCGATGCTATTCTCGTGGGCACCGGTTCTCTCACGTTTTTCCGAGCGCGTTCAATTTGATCTTCAGGGGAACAAACTGCCCGCCGGTTCACCTTTCATCCGGAATTTTGGACTCCAGGAGTGGGATTTCTTCACGCAAGATAGCTGGAAAGTGAGGCCGAGTCTCACGCTCACCTACGGTATTCACTATGCCGTCCAAACACCGCCCTATGAACGTAACGGTATTCAGGTCAACTGGACGGAGGATCTGGGCCAACGATGGCGAGAGATGAGAAACACGACAAAAACAGCCGATCAATTTCCGCTTCTTGCCACGCAGCTTGCCGGCCGCGCGAATCGACTTGCGGACTATTACAGAACGGACACCAATAACGTGGCGCCGCGCGCGAGCCTGGCATGGTCGCCGCATTTCGAGCACGGACCACTTGAATTGTTCGCCGACAAGGGCGGCCCAATGGTTGTGAGGGCCGGGTACGCCCTTACTTACGACAGAATCGGCGGCCGCTTTGCGCGAGATGCCGCGACACTAGGATCGATAGGTCTCCTGAACGCATACTCGCTGCCGGGTTCCTATTTCTCCGTGGATAGCTTAAATGCTATTCCCCGCGCGCCCCGGATAGGATCGGGCGGCTCCTTGCCTCGTGAGGCGTTCCCCACGGTCACTCAAACAAATTTTCAAGTGCCAGCGGTGAACGGAGGTCCAGGTTCTCTTGTGACGGCCGGCGTCGACCCAGGACTGCATAGCCCGACAAATCATCTGCTGAACGTGACAGTCTCGAAGGAATTACCCGGCGATTGGATTGTGGAAGCTTCTTACATCGGACGCTTCGCACGGGACCTTGTCGGTGTGGTCGATCTTGCTTCACCTCCGAACGTCCGTGACGCTGCTTCCGGCATGACGTGGTATGAAGCCACAAACGAGGTGTTCACTCGATACATGCAGAACAGGACGCCCGTGAACGATATCCAACCGATTGACTGGTATGAAAACGTCTACCCGGAAATCAAAGGATTCGTCGAAAGCAGGCTCGGGCGAACGTTTGCGAGTACGACTCAGGCGTGGTACGCGTACCTGTTGCAGCAAAATCCGTCGGCAGCGAGTCTCACGCCCGGACCAAACGTGACCGTCAGCCAGATCGATCGTTGGGTCGATGTTGAGAGGGCTTTGCACAAAAACAAAGTCCTGAGCCCGCAAGTTCAGTATCTGGGTTTGTTCGGGAATTTCTCGCGTTCGAATTACAGTTCCGGCCAGTTCAGCGGCCGCAAGCGTTTCGGGCACGGCGTTACCCTCACAATGAACTACACGCTGGCAAAATCTCTTGATACTACGTCTGCGGCAGAGGCACAGGGGTTTCGGCCAAATGTAGTCAACCTTGAGGGCGTGGCAGGGGATCCGTTAAATCCCAGCCGATCCTACGCGCTTTCTGACTTTGACCGGAGGCACACGTTCAACACTAATTTCGTGGCCGATCTACCCATTGGAAGAGGGAGGTTATTGGGCGGTAACGCATCACCGATACTCGACCGCGTGATCGGTGGCTGGCAGGTTTCCGGGGTAGGGGTTGCCGCAACCGGCCGGCCATGGGACTTCACTTCCATTGGCCGCTATAACCGGCACTACGTTGGCCGCGATCAGCCGCAGCTCGTGGCCCCGGTCCCGTTTGAGCTGACGAAAAGCGCTGCAGGCGTATTTATTATCCCTGGAACAGCTGCGGACCGCGCAAAAATAGCCGCCCAGGACTTCCAGAATAGCTATGCAGGAGGTCCAGTTGCCCGCAATCAAGGCCGCGGTCCGGGTTATTGGAATGTCGACTTTTCCGCAACGAAGAACATAAACGTCGGCGAAAACCGGCGATTGCGACTCCGGTGGGAAGCATTCAACCTGTTCAATCATCCGAATTTCGAGGTCCCGAGTCCGGCAAACGACGGAGGCCACAATATTGATCAGCCGGCGACGTTAGGCAAGATCACTACCACCCTGGGCACGGAGAGAGTGATGCAGTTCAGTTTCCGACTCGAGTTCTGAGCTCGCGGCGGCTCTTGAACACGATTGTCGTATTAATCCAGTACGCCTATCGAATCCTGCATCTGCGCTTTCTCGTTGGGTCCCGTGTTGATGTGTAGAGGTGCGTTCATGCGGTCATCCCGTTGGTATCGATGATTCGGCCGGCAGTCCCGGCAGGTGAACCGGCCGCCGCTGAAACGATTTTTCGGGAGCGGACCACTGATCGGCTTTTCGCTC
>CAVTWA010000055.1:0-16404 GCA_963738025.1 uncultured Acidobacteriota bacterium
AGCAACCGGCGGTCACGGGTCAACGTCGATATTCGCGCAGCGCACCGATTCATAAAGAGCAACTGTCACAAAAGGGGCAGCGACCTTTTGTGATTTTGCGTTTTTTGTGGCTATCCCTTCGACAAAGAATTGACGATCCGCTTCCGCCGGAATATAGTCTGCCCACGATTTTTCAAGACTGGAAACAACAGATCGTGGGGGGAACCATGCGGAAGTCTTTCGTTGTCGGAGCGCTCGTGCTGGCGCTTGCAATGTCGTTGCAGGCACTGAGCCAATCGAGCAACGCGACTGTCAGTGGAACGGTTGCGGATGCCGGGAAAGCATTGATTCCTGGCGTGACCGTTACTGCTGCAAACACGGAAACCGGTGTGGTTTCCACAGGCATAACGAATGAAAGTGGAAATTACAACATTCCAGGGCTGCTGCCTGGAGTATATAAAGTCACGGCGGAGCTGCCGGGTTTTCAAACTCAGTCCTTCACCGACGTTCGCCTTGGCAATGCCGCGCAGGCGCGGCTGAACTTTACGTTGACTGTGGCGTCGCTGAACACCACCGTCGAAGTCACGGCTTCGGCCGAACGGCTGCTGCTGGAATCCACGTCATCGGTTGGCGCGGTCCTTCCGGATACGGAAATAAAGGCGCTTCCGATCGTCGGCATCATGGGCAACGACGCGGTCTCCGGTCTGGTGGGAACCATGCCGGGCATCACGGGCATCAACACCATCGATCAGACCCTCACGGCCAATAACGACATGGTGGCCGGCGTCAGCGCCGCTTTTGTGAATATCACGCGGGACGGGGTCGACGCCAGCGCTGCGGGACGGAACCCCGGGGGGTTCCAACCGGCTACCATCACCAACCCCGACATGGTCGGCGAGATCCGCATGATCACGTCGCCAGTGGATGCCGAACTCGGGCGCGGCAATTCGCAGGTTCAAATTCAAACGCGGTCCGGAACGAACGCGTTCCGGGGCGCATTGGTCTATAACAACCGGAACAGCGCGGTCGAACCCAATACGTGGGCCAACAACAAGGCGTCGGGGGGAGCCATCGTTCCACCATGGACAAACATTACGGAATACACCGGTAGCGTCGGCGGCCCCATCATCAAAAACAAAACGTTTTTCTTTTTTCTGTGGGACGGAATGCTTCCGGCTGCGCGCAACAACGTCGAAGCCACCGTGCTGACACCGTGCGCCCGAAACGGCATCTTCCGGTACTTCGACGGCTGGCAAAACGGCAATACGCAGACTGTCAAGAATGCGACCGGGACAACTCCAACGATCGCCACGGTCAACGATGACGGCAGCCCAAGGAATCCGGGAACAACTCCGACTGGCGCGCCTGCCGCCCTCCACTATGCGAGCGTGTTCGGTCCTCTGCCGGCGAACTTGCCCGCGGCCAATGCGGATTGCTCCAACCTCGCCGCACTCGTCCAGCCGGGAACCAGCTGGGATCCCAACCGGACGCAGATGGATCCGTCCGGTTATGTCAGTAAGATCCTCGGCGTGATGCCGCAGGCGAACAATTATCGAGCCGGCGACGGCTTGAACACCGGCGGATTTCAGTGGACGCAGGCCCAGCACGGCGCCAACAATCGGTTTAGTTTCGGCTCCCCCGATGCACGCAAACAGGCCAACATCAAGATCGATCACAATTTCAGCACCAGAAACAAAATCAATGGCGGATGGACTTTCGAACGCGACCACGCGGACTACGCGCAACCCAACTGGCCAGCGCAATTTTCAGGGGTCGCGCACCACCAGCCGCAAGTCTTGACGCTCAATTTCACGTCCACGTTGTCACCGGTCCTGCTCAATGAAGTCCGCTTCGGAATGCGCCGGACGGGGACCAACACCCAACACGCACTGGCCAATCCCGCAACAAGCAAGGCCGCGATTGCTTTTATTCCCAATGTTCAAGGGATACCCGTGCTTCCACAGTTGGGCATGAACGCCGTTGGCGCCGTGCAGGACATCTGCATCTGTGGCGGCCAGCCCCTGTTCCAGGGGGAAACCGGAGGTGCCCTTTTCAACGGCAATATCGCTGAAAAGACCAACCTCTACACGTACACCGACGCGATCACGTGGACGACAGGAAAACACACGTTCAAAGGCGGCGGCGAAGTGCGCTTTGGCAGTTCATTTTTTGGCGACGACGTTGAAAATAGCAACTATAGCGCCTTCGCGCGGGCTTTCGGCGGCGACGCGCCGCTGTCGCCGACTCAGAACATCAACAGCAGCAAAATGCCGGGACTGCAGGGCACATCCACCGCGGGCGCGCAGTTGTATATGACAAGCCTGTTGTCGCTCCTCTCCGGATCGCTTCAGCAGGTGACCATGATGAATTGGCTCGCCTCTGCCACCGACACGAAGTTTGCAGACTACCGGACGACTGTTCAGAGACATCGCACGCTCAACCAGCGCGAGGGTTCCGCTTTCTTCAAAGACGATTGGAAATTGAAGCCATCTCTGACGCTCAACCTCGGCGTCCGTTGGGATTATTACGGACCCTACTGGGTTTCCGATGGTTTGACGGCGGCTCCTGTGGGAGGCGGCCTTAATTTGTTCGGATATTCCGGCGGAAGTTTCTCAACGTGGATGCAACCCGGACAGCGCGGCGCTCTCACGCAATTGCAGTTCGTGGGACCCGGCTCGCCGAATCCGGCCATCAGCGCCTGGCCGAAGGACAAGCACAACTTTGCTCCGGCGGTGGGGTTCGCCTGGCAGGTCCCCTGGTTTGGAGCGGGTCGGACCACTCTTCGCGGCGGCTATCAGCTCAGCTTTCTGCCCGGAGGAGGAGGGCGCATTGGGGCGCTCAACACCACTCTTGCCAATCCGCCGGGAAGCTCATACGATGCCAAAATCGACCAGGCTCCCGGTCTGCCATATCTGGACATGACCAAACTGGCCAGCCTCGTTCCGGTGCCCGTGTCGACCGCACCGATGCAGGCGATTCTTGTCACGGACCGAAGTGTGTCCTTGTCGGCGATGGACCCCCATCTGACAACCCCATACGTTCAGAACCTGACCTTGGATCTGACTCGAACGGTCGGGCGGAACCTGACAGTGGACGTCAAATATATCGGGACACTCAGCCGGAAGCTGTACGGAAGTATCAATCTCAATTCTCCCAACTTTTTGTTTAACGGATTGAAAGAGGCCTTCGATGCCGCACGCAGCGGAGGGGAATCGCCGTTGCTCGATCGGATGTTCAACGGCATCAATCTGGTCGGCGGGACGGGCACCGGCGCGGTAGGAACGACCGTCAATGGCGTTTTGCAGACCGGGGCCGGACAGTTACGGGCCGCGTCGGCAAGTTCACTGCGCAACAACCTGGCCAACGGCAATTACGTGGCTCTCGCCACCTCGCTTAACATTCTGAATTACAACACAACGCTTACCGGCAATAACAGCCTGCCGGTCATCCCGACCGGCGTCCAGGGCGCCGTGCTGCGGCAAAACGGATTCGCCGAGAATTTCATCGCGGCCAGTCCTCAGTTCAACGCCGCAACTTTGCAGACGAATCTCGGCAACACCAACTACAACTCGCTTCAATTTCAGTCGACGTTACGGCCCACTGCGGGCGTCAGTCTTCAGGCGACCTACACGTTCAGCAAGCTCCTGGGGAATGCCGGCGGGTATACCCTTCCATTTGACCGGCGCGGAGACTACACGCTGCAAACGGGCGATATCCGCCATAATTTCCGGACCAACGGTTCGTTCAATTTGCCGATTGGGCCGGGCCAAATGCTGCTCGGCAAAAGCCACGGTGTGATCGCCCGGGCCATTGAAGGCTGGCAGATGGGTTGGATCATGGACCTGAATAGCGGTAGTCCGGTAAGCATCACCGCTCAGAACATGCTATATGGGAACGGCGTTCCGGATAGAGTCGGGCCGTTTAACCCGCATCTCGGGCATGTCCAGTGGCAGAACGGGGCCCTTGCCGGAAACTACTTCGGCACCGCTTACACCAGCGTTCCGGATCCGCAATGTTCCTCTATTGCGGCCAATCTGCAATCCCTCTGCACACTGCAGGCCGTGGCAAATTCCTCGGGCCAAATCGTCCTGCAGAATCCGAAACCCGGCACTCGCGGGAATCTCGGTCAGAATGTAATCGAAAATCCTGGGAATTGGCTGCTGAGCACGTCCATGAGCAAAGCATTCAAGATCAGGGAAAGCAAGACCCTGAGATTCCGCGTGGATGGCACAAACATATTGAACCATCCGACGCCCGCAGCCCCGACTCTCAACATCAACGGCGGAACCACACCGTTTGGCAATATCGCCTCGAAGTCCGGGAACCGTCAGATTCAGGGCCTGTTGCGTCTCGAGTTCTAGTGTGCAGTAAGAAGATTAGCCACAAAAAGGCACAAAAAACACAAAGGGATCAATCGTTTCATTCCCTTTGTGCTTTTGTGCCTTTTTGTGGCTAATCTTCTTACTCCCTGGACCTGACTGCGGTGCGTTTGACATATCACAACCGAAGCTTTTTCTTGGATCGAAACCAAACTCGAAGTAGACTTAGCGCAAACCATGGAATCCAGATCCCGTAGAGATTTTCTGAAGGCTGTCATCGGAGGCACTACCGCCTTTTCGCTGACGTCCGGAGGATTTGCTCAGCAGCCCTCTGCCTCGATCGCGGCCACGCGGTTAAGCGAGAACATGGTGCTCCTCACCGGCGCCGGAAGGAACGTTCTGGCTGTTAACGGCCCTGACGGCATCCTGATGGTGAATGGCGGCCGGCCGGAACAATCCGCCGATCTGCTGAAGGCCGTCGCGGCTCAATCTTCTTCCAACAATCGCGTCCAGGCCCTTTTCAACACGGACTGGTATCCGGAGAACACGGGCTCGAACGAAGCACTTGGAAAGGCAGGCGCCAAAATCATCGCGCACGAGAACACGAAGCTGTGGCTCGGCACGGATATCGATGTGGAATGGCAAAAACGGACCTATAAGCCGCGGCCAACACAGGCGATTCCGAATCAGACGTTTTACACCACGGGAAAGATGACGTTCGGAACTGAAGAGATTCGCTATGGATACCTCGGCCAAGCCCATACCGACGGCGACATCTATGTCTTCTTTCCAGGCCCTAATATCTTAATGACCGGGGATGTCTTTTCCGCAGGGATGTACCCGGTCCCGGACTATTGCACCAATGGCTGGCTCGGAGGACTCGTCACCGCCACAAAGACTCTGGTTGGACTGACGGACATGAAGACACGCGTCATTCCTGGAACCGGGCCGCTGCAGAGCCGAAGCAATCTGGAAGCTCAGTATGAAATGTGCAACACCCTCAAGACAAAGATCGCCGAAATGATGAAGTCGGGGAAGGGTGCGCGCGAGATCATTGCCGCGGCGCCCACCGCGGAGTTTGATAAGACGTGGGGTGATCCCACGGTGTTTTTGTCCGTTGTGTATCGTGGGATGTGGAGCCACGTCCGGGAGTTGGGTGGCATCGTTTAGCCGACAGGTTATGTAGCGGCGGTCCGCGAAGCGCAAGCGCAATAGCGCGCAGCCTCGGGGTCTGGCCGCCGGTTGTATCGCAAATTGCTATGTTGTCGGCGCTCACAGAGCGCCGCTACAGTGAAGGGAATCCTGATGCGTTACGTTTTCGTTGCCGCCGCTATTGGCGCAGCACTTCTCTCGTCCGGTTCCCGGAATCTTGGCGCCGCGCGTCAACAACCACCAGCTTCCTCATCGTCGCCGGCTTCTGCTCAGAGAGCGCTTCTGGACCAGTACTGCGTCACCTGCCACAACCAGCGCGCCAAAACGGCGAACGTCACATTCGATACGATGGATCTGGCTAATCTGTCGAAAGACGCGAAGATCTGGGAACGCGCGGTGCGAAAGCTGCGCGGCGGCATGATGCCTCCTCCGGGCGCACGCCAGCCGGACCGCGCCGCGGTGGATGCCTTTGCCACGTGGCTGGAGAACTCGCTCGACAGTGCCTCGGCCGCAGACCCCAATCCCGGACGTGTCGCGGTGCACCGGCTGAATCGAACGGAGTACGCCAATGCGATCGAGGACATTCTGGGGTTGCATGTCGATCCCAGCGCACTGCTTCCGGCAGACGACGTGAGCAGCGGCTTCGACAACATCGCCAGCGTTCTCAAGGTTTCTCCATCGTTTCTGGATCAATACATATCGGCCGCCCGGATCGTGACGACCCAGGCGCTTGGCGAACCGTCCGCCAAGGCGCTGAGCATTAACCTTCCCATTCCGGCGGGGATCGATCAGAGTGTCCACGTTGAGGGTCTGCCGCTGGGTACACGGGGTGGCGTGCTGATAAATCATTTGTTCCCCGCGGACGGCGAATACAAGTTCAACATCAGCGGTCTGGTCACCGGCGGATACGTGGGCGGTCTCGAGTATCAGCACACGCTCATCATGACGATTGATGGCACCAGGGTCTTCGAGGGGAAAATCGGCGGCGAGGAAGACCGCAAAGCTGTGGACCAGTTGCAGGCCCGAGGTTCAGCGGCGATTTCCGCCCGTTTTCAGAATATATCCGTGCCTGTCAAAGCGGGCCCGCACAATGTGGGGGTGACCTTTATCGCGAGAACATTTGCGGAATCCGACGTTATCCTGCACTCGTTCACGCCGGGCGGAGGCGTGGGACGGATTCCAAGAGTCGGTGGCCTGGAAGTTGTCGGCCCGTTCACTCCAGCAGGCGTTGCCGAGACACCAAGCCGCCGCCGGATTTTTTCGTGTCGCCCAGCCAATCCGAGTGAGGAGCTTTCGTGCGCGACTCAGATCATCTCGAGTGCCGCCCGGCGCGCGTTTCGCCGCCCGGTGTCGGAGCAGGATCTGGCGCCGCCGCTTGCGTTTTATAAGGAAGCGCGGAAGACCGGCAATTTCGAAGCGGGAATCAAGGATGCCCTGACGCTGGTTCTGGCGAGTCCCAAGTTTCTTTACCGGACCGAAGAAATTCCGGACCGCCTCGCCCAGGGCACAAGCTACCGCGTGAGCGATCTGGAACTTGCATCGCGGCTGTCGTTCTTCCTGTGGAGCGGACTTCCCGATGACGAGCTCCTGAACGTGGCGGCGCAAGGGAAACTCAAAGACCCGGACGTGCTCGAGAAACAGGTTCGCCGGATGCTTGCGGATCCGAAGTCCAAGGGTTCTCTGGTAAATAATTTTGCGTTCCAGTGGTTGAACGTGCGCGGAATCGACGGCATCGAACCGGACAATTTCATTTTTCCGGCATTTGACCAGAACCTGCGAATTGCCTTCCGGCGTGAAATCGAACTGTTCGTCGACAGTATTATTCGCGAAGATCGCAGCGCTCTTGATTTGTTGACGGCGGACTACACATTCCTC
Organism: uncultured Acidobacteriota bacterium; assembly: GCA_963738025.1. GTDB lineage: Bacteria > Acidobacteriota > Terriglobia > 20CM-2-55-15 > 20CM-2-55-15 > 20CM-2-55-15. The sequence continues at coordinate 7,326 of CAVTWA010000055.1, forward strand.
AACGAGCGGCTTGCGCTTCATTACGGTATCCGGGACATTCGCGGAGACCAATTCCGGCGAGTTACGCTTGCGGATGAAAATCGATGGGGCCTGCTCGGCAAGGGCAGCGTGCTGATGGTCACGTCCTACGCCAACCGCACCGCGCCCGTTATTCGTGGCGCCTTTATTCTGGAAAACATTCTGGGCACGCCGCCATCGCCTCCTCCTCCTGATGTGGAGGGCTTTCCCGAGAATAAAGAGGGCGCGAAGGCGCTCACCGTCCGGGAGATCATGCAACTCCATCGCGCCAAGCCGTCGTGCAATGCCTGTCATGGAGTGATGGATCCGCTGGGCTTTGCCCTGGAAAACTTCGACGCAATCGGCGCCTGGCGATCGAAGGACGTGGACGCAGGAACGTTCATTGATGCGGCCGGGCAGCTGGTCGATGGAACACCGGTGAGCGGGCCGAAGGATCTGCGCCTTGCGATCATGAAGCACCCTGGGCAGTTTGTTCAAACCCTTACCGAAAAGATGATGACTTATGCGTTGGGTCGAGGGCTCGAGTATTACGATATGCCCACGATTCGTAAGATCGTGCGCGATGCCGCGCCGGACAACTATCGTTTTTCTTCGGTAGTGTTGGGTATTGTGAAAAGCGCACCGTTCCAAATGACGAGAATTCAGCAGACATCCAGCAATTAAAATCTGGCAAATAAGGAGACGATCATGTTCATCACTCGGAAACACCTTTCCCGCCGCACGTTTCTTCGAGGTGCCGGCGTCGCGGTTGGACTCCCCCTGCTGGATGCGATGATTCCAGCGTGGACCGCTCTGGCGCAAACGGCAGCGAAGCCCACGCCCCATATGGGATTCATCTATTTTCCGCTCGGTGCGCTCATGGACCAATGGACGCCGGCGGCCGAAGGCAAGACTTTCGATCTGCCGCCGATTCTGAAGCCGCTGGAGCCGTTCCGGAAGCAGTTAACGATCGTCAGCGGACTCGAAAATACCACGGCCGTCGGCCCCGTTCATGCGCTGTCTCCCGGAACCTGGCTGAGTTGCGTCGCGCCGCGCAAGACCCAGGAACCTTTCGGCGGGATCACTATCGATCAAATCGCCGCCGAGCACATCGGCCAGGATACACCGCTCCCTTCACTCGAGCTGGCTGCTGAGGCCCACAGCGTCACCGGAGGCTCCTGTGACCGCGACTACGGTTGCAGCTACAGCGGTACGATCTCGTTCCGCACCCCGTCGACGCCGCTTCCGATGGAAGTCAATCCACGCAAGCTTTTCGAAAGGCTCTTCGGTCAGGGCGATACCCCCTCCGAGCGGAAAGCGCTCGTTAAACAATACGGAAGTATTCTCGACGAGGTTTCCGAGGAGGCCCAGAGTCTCCAGCGAAAACTCGGCGAGCAGGATCGCGCCATGCTCGGGGATTATCTGGAAACCGTTCGCGAGATCGAACGGCGCGTTCAGAAAATGGAGAAGCAGGACACCTCCAACCTGAACCTGCCCGAAGTTCCGCTGGGTATTCCGCCGTCGTTCGACGAGCAGCTCAACCTGATGTTCGATATCGTCACGCTCGCCTATCAGGCAAACCTGACCCGGGTATTCACCTACATGATGGCCAAGGAAGCCACGGACCGGACCTACAATCACATCGGAGTTCCGGATTCCTTCCACGCCATCTCTCATCATCAGAACCTGCCGAAAAAGCTCGTGCCGCTTGGAAAGATTCAGGTGTACAACACCGAGGTCTTCGCCAAATTCATTGCGAAACTTGCGAAGATGCCGGACGGCGACGGCACCATGCTGGATCATTCGATCATTCTTTACGGCAGCAACATGAGCAACAGCAATGCCCACAATCATTCCCCCCTGCCGACGGCGATCCTCGGCGGCGGCCTCGGAAAGATCAAAGGCGGGCAGCACCTCCGGTATCCGGAGCACACACCGCTGGCGAATCTGCTCACCACTCTGCTGGACAGAGCCGGCATTCCGGTGGAAAAATTCGGCAACGGCACCGGTCAGTTGTCGGAGGTATAACGCATGCGCACCAGAATATGGTTGTCCTCTGCAGCTTTGGTGATTGGGGCTTTCACGGCGTCAGTTCTCGCAGGTGCGGGCGCTGGCGCTCCGCTGGTGGATGCCGTCAAAGCGAAAGATAAAGCGGCCGTCCTCACAATGCTTCAAAAGAAAGTGAATGTGAATGCACCGGAGGCCGATGGCACGACTGCGCTCCACTGGGCTGTTCAGCAGAATGATGTCGACCTGGCCGCTCGTCTGATCCAGGCCGGCGCCAATGTGAAGGTGAAGAACGACTACGGATCCACTCCGATGTCGGAGGCCTCAATCATCGGGAACCCGGCCATGATCGAGAAGTTGTTGAAGGCGGGCGCCGACGTCAATTCGCCGAATGCCGACGGCCAGACTGCACTGATGGTTGTGGCACGCAGCGGCAAGGTTGAAGCCGCCAGAGTGTTGTTGAGTCATGGCGCCGACATCAACGCCAGAGAGCATTGGCGAGAGCAGACCGCTTTGATATGGGCTTCGGCCGAAAACCAACCGGCAATGGTGAAGGAATTGATAGCACACGGAGCGGATGTCAACGCACGGTCGCAGGTGAACGACTGGCAGATACAGGTGACGGCTGAGCCGCGTGCCATTTACCGGCCTGCCGGAGGACTGACCGCTCTCCTGTATGCAGCCCGTGAGAACTGTCTGGGATGCGTAAAGAGCCTCGCTGAAGGCGGAGCCGATTTGAACCTGACCGATCCGGAAGGATGCACTCCGTTGTTGATGGCACTGCTGAATGGCAACTTCGACATCGGGGCTTACCTGATCCAGAAGGGTGCGAACGTCAACAAATGGGACTGGTATGGACAGACCGCACTGTACGCGGCTGTTGACCTGAACACCGTTCCACACGGAGGAAGGCCGGATCGTCCTTCGCTGGATGAGACGACGGGGTTGCAGATTATTAAAATGCTTCTCGACGCAGGAGCAAACCCGAACGCCCAGTTGAAACTTGCGCAGCCATACCGCGCAGTCGGGCCCGACCGCGGGGCAGACGGTATGATCACGATTGGCACTACCCCGCTCCTGCGTGCTGCCAAAGCCTTTGATGCCGCTGCTATCGGTCTGTTGCTTGAAAAAGGCGCTCTTCCGAATCTTCCCAATTCGGCCGGTTACACTCCAGTCATGGCGGCTGCCGGACTGGGATCCCGTGATCGCGACACGCGGGGCCGATTCCTTACGGAAGACGTGCCGGCAAAGTCGGTGAAGGCTCTCGACCTCCTGATCAAGGGTGGCGCCGATGTCAACGCCACTGACACCCGGGGCGGTCAGACCGCACTCCACGGCGCCGCTGGCTGGGGATGGGACGAGGTCGTTCAGTTTCTCGCCGATCACGGAGCGAAGCTGGATGCCAAAGATGGACGAGGCGCGACACCCCTGGATTCCGCGATGGGAGCAACTGGCGGCCAGCGCGGTGGTGGCCAGCGCGGCGCTCAGGCTGCTGAACTTCATCCGGGCACGGCGGCTCTTCTCCGGAAATTGATGGCGTCGAAACAATAAGAGGGTTTCTCCCTCAGTGCAGGGGGTGACATGCGCACCGAGTTCGGCGTTTTCGCAGCTTCCATCCTCATGGTTGTTCCATTGATGGCACAGGCGCCACCGTTGAAGGCGAAATGGATCCAACCGAAGACGCCGTGGGGCGATCCTGACCTTCAGGGGATCTGGCCAGGCAATGTCGGCGTGCCCCTGCAGCGACCCGTGAATCTGGGCGAACGAACTACCCTGACGGATGAAGAGTTTGCTCAGCGCGAGGCTCAGGCAAAAAAGCAGGTGGCTGCAGACAATCAGTCCATTGCCACAAGCGACTCGCAGCCCGGCATCGGTCCACCATCCTACTGGACGGAACGGGGGAAGCCGACGCGTCAGACATCTCTTATCGTGGACCCTCCGAACGGGCGGCTTCCTCCTCTGACCGCCGAAGCGGAGAAATATCGGAAAGAGGCCCGGGGCGGTAAGGGCATGCCGGGTGAATGGAAGGGAGAAGCGGACTCCTATGAGGACCTGAACATCTACTATCGCTGCATCACTCGCGGCTTGCTCGGTTCGATCATTCCCGTCGTCTACAACAACGGCAATCAGATTATTCAGTCACCGGGTTACGTGGTGTTTCGCAATGAGATGATCCATGAAAGCCGGGTGATTCCTCTCGACGGGCGTCCGCATGTCAATTCGAGCGTGCGAATGTTTATGGGCGATTCGCGCGGGCACTGGGAAGGCAACACGCTCGTGGTCGAGACGACGAACTTCACAGACAAGGACGCGATCGGCTCCAACGGCGCGGGCTATCCGGGGGATCCCGGCTATCACAGCGATCAGTTGAAGGTCATCGAGAAGTTCACACGCACTGGAGAGAATGCGCTGGAGTACCGGGCCACGATCATTGATGACAAGACCTGGACGAAGCCGTGGACGATTCTTATTCCGCTCGAGAAGAACAACGATTATCAGATGATCGAGTATGCCTGCCACGAAGGGAATTACGCGATGAGCGACATTCTCAGTGGCGCCCGTGCAGTGGAGCAGACGCCCGGGAAGTAATGTCTCAGCCGCCTGGCGGCGTCAGACTGTAGTCCAGGGCAAGTCGTAGCAAATGCCGTCCTGTGGTTGGTGATGGTGCGGTCGGTATGCCGGCATCCTGGCGCCGGCTGCGAGCCCTTCGATGAATCGGACGCCCCTTCGGCACCGCGGACCTTTTCCTTCCTCTCGTCCTCTTTTGACAGATTATCGGTCGCAATGAACGTAAGAATTTTATCGCGCCAGGCAAAGCTTGGAGAGCGGGATTCCAGTGGGCGGGCGCTTTCAGAGGGATTCTCCAGGAACTTGGGAAAGCCTCGCAGTCTCCTCAGCGCGGTTCTGCGGAAGGATGCCAGCGCGGGTGTAGATGGTGTCACGGCCAAGGAATACGCATCGGCAGTTCAAAAGAATCTGGAACAGCTCCACGATCGTTAAAAGATTGGGGAATACGGTCGACAAACGTACCGGCGGCCGCCTTTTAGCGGTCTCCTTTTGACGACCCCGTCTCACCGATGCCCACATATAAAGGAGAATGGTAGGATTGGCGGTGAGGAAATGAATGAACTACTGGAGTAAGGCAGCAATTGCATTCATGGTGGCATGCGGCGCGGCGGCTGGGACGGCCTTCGCGCAGACGAAGCCTGCGATCGATGTGTGCGTCATCGTCACGCCGGCGAAGGCCAAAGCCGTCCTCGGAGATCTTGCGCCGCAGCCGCCGGTGAAGACCGATCACGTCGGCTTCGGCGTAGACACCTGCATGTACATCGGCCCGAAGGTTTCGGGCGTCGGCGCGCAGACGATTTTCTCACGCCTGACGGTGCAGACCGGAACCGGCAAGGACGGTCCCGACATGCTGCAGACGGATGCCGACAAGCGCAAAGCGACGGCGTCACTTGCCGGCGTCGGCGAAGCCGCGAAGCGCAATCCCGCGGGGACGTTCATCTGGGCGAAGCAGGGCGGCGTCGCCTGTACGGCCGAAATCGCCAACGGACTGCCGAAGGGCCTCACGGCTGATTCCGCCGCGACCGCGCTCGGCGGATTGTGCCGCGACATTTTCGCGAGCGTGAAGAAATAATGGCGCCGCAGATCGCGATCACATTTGCTTGATGTAAGACCAGTCGTCGAAACCGTCAGGACCGTTTTGGGTGTGCTCGTTAAAAAAGCGCCGAAGCAAAGACGCAGGGGGAAGATGATTATGAGACTGCCTGGACTTTTTGCGGTTCAGGCCACTGTTATCGTGGTGATCTCCGTCAATCTATGGTCCCAGGATGCGCCCCAGAGTTTCGATTCTCAGAATGGATTTCTCCTTCAAGACCAATTCAATCGAGCCCGGAAGGCATTTGAAGAAGTCGAGACTCCCCAGAAGGGACTTGGCATCCATTTCAATGACGTTTCCTGCGCCGCCTGTCATCTGGCACCCGGAGCCAGGCTTCTGCCCGGTGGAAGCGGCCCGACCACCGAGATCCGCGCCGGGTTCCTCGGCTTCAACAACGAATTCTTTCCTGCGCCCGGTGGCACGCTCATAACAACCAAGGCAGTCGGGAACGCCATTCCGGAAATAAAAGCATTGTCGGAGAAACAGAATATTCGTGACCGGTTTATCACGATCTCCTTGTTCGGAGCCGGATTCGTGGAAGCCGTAGCGGACGAAGACTTAAGACGGATCCAGCGAAAGCAGATGAGTGACAGTAACGGGCGAATTCGTGGATTTATCCGCGAGGTGCCGCTATTAGAAGCCCCTGGGAGTACGGCCGTCGGACGATTCGGCTGGGCCTCGCAGCATGCGAGCCTTCTCTCCTTTTCAGCGGACGCCTATCGAAACGAGATGGGAATTACATCTCCTCTTGTGCCCAACGACAATACGTTCCTCGGAGATCCTGTAGACGACGGCGTCCCCGACCCCGAAGACAGGGGAAAAGAATTTGGCACCGACGTGGAATCGTTTACCAGTTTCATGCGCTCGTTATCCGCACCGCCGCGCCTTCTCTCTCAAGACAAGAAGGAGCATAACGAAATCGACGAAGGATTCAAGGTTTTCACGTCAAGCGGTTGTTCCGCGTGCCACATTCCGGAAATGGTCACGGCGAACGAAGGCACACTGATCAACGGTAAAACCTTCCGCGTACCGAGAGCTCTTGGGAACAAGAAGTTTCATCCGTACGGTGACTTCCTTTTGCATGACATTGGCTCCGGGCCCACGGTCCTGCGTGAAGGCATGCCACCGGAGTCCCGCGGAATGATTCGCACCGCCGCTCTCTGGGGCCTGGGAACAAAGCTTGCCAACGCCGAACCCCTGCTCCATGACGGTAGCGTTCGTACCTTGGAAGAAGCAATTCTGAAACATAAGAATACTGCAAACCAGGAAGCCGAACGATTTCGCCGCCTGTCCGAACGCGAGAGAACGAGGCTGTTGAAATTCCTGCGAAGTCTGTAATACGTTTTTCATCTCGGCATCGTAATAGCGAGCAGGTTAAGCAGAGCATTCAGCGCAGCCGTCGATAGTTCCTCACCCTGGATGGCAATGCTTCCAATGCTTTCATATATAACCCGACAGTGGTGCTATTGACCGTCGATTGAAATATCCAGAGTACAAGAGTGACCAGGCAGACGACGGCCAATGCGGCAGGTAAGCTCAGGCTTCTACGGAATCCTCTTCAAGTGGGAGACCTGCTGAACTTCAAACGAAATTGTCTCGAAAAGTAATCGCGTAATTGCTGTGATATACGCTGAACGCGCCGCAGCGGCTACTGCAGAAGGGGTTTACCGGTGTCCGCCACGCGGACTGCGTCCACCTGCGTGAGAAAGCGCCGGATGAGGTGCAGGCGGCGCGGGCCGAACGGGTCTTATCGTGGTCGGGCCTGGCGGCAAGGGGGCAGGTCGCCGAATAGGCGGCCGGGGGATCGAAGGAGAAAGCACAACCGAAGGAGTTGGCACGAGCGGTTGATAGAAGCGGTATCCGCCGCCGTACCATGGAAAGAATGAGAACGGCTGAACGAATGAGTATGGCGCGAGATACGGCGCGGGATATGGCGCGAGATACGGCGAACTACCTGGCAGAGAACGGAACGGCCCACCGGGATACAGCAACTGGCCATACGGATCCGTCGGGTAATAGGAAGCCGAATCACTCTGCGCGGATCTGGCATTGATCGCTGCGATTTCTTTCGATCGTTGCTGGCTCCATTGTTCCAGCTCACTCGTCTGCTCCGGCAATCCGTTTTCGGTGAATTTGTAAACGCCGGGCGATGCAATCAACTGGGTCTGGTCGCCACTCGATACGCGGATCGGACTATTCTTGTCGACGGCGCTCGATTCAATGATCGCTATACCTGAGACAACGCGAACCTGAATATCGGTCAGGTCCACAGAATCCAGGACAACTTCGGAATTTTCACCTAATCGCAGGAATGATCCTGGATTCAACATCACTTCAACGCGGCCAGTGGCCCCTGTCTGAATCGGGACTCCTGCGTTGACCTGCTGGTTAACGCGGACATTGGCGTCGCCTTCCACGTCATTCACCAGTCCCGCTTTCGCAGAGATAATAAATTGCATTATCAGAAAGGCCGTTGTAAGCATGAGCAATGCTACTATGCGCAGGAATCTGAAGACAAGAATTGCCGTATGCGCGATCCTGGCGCTCTTCTCGATGCGTGTCTGGTCGAAAGCGCAGAATCAAACGCTCACGGTCGATGTCAATCTTGTACTGGTTAATACAACCGTATCCGATCTGCAGGGCCGTCTTGTCGCCGGCCTCGACCGGCAGAATTTCAGGCTAACGGAGGACGATGTCGATCAAAAGGTCGAATACTTTTCGGTGGAAGACTTGCCCGTAAGCGTCGGTCTCGTTCTTGATGCCACTGGCAGTATGGCAGATAAGATGCCGGCGGCAAGAAACGCAGCCCTCGCCTTTCTAAAAACGAGCAATCTCCTGGACGAATATTTCCTGATCGAGTTCAGTGATCAACCCAGGCTTGTGGAAGACTTCACCACCGACATTTCACGGCTGCAGAAACGGATTTTCTCAGCTTCCGCCCGCGGATTGACGCCGCTGTTCGACGCCGTCCAGATGGGCCTCGAAAAGATGGAAGGTGCGCGAAATACAAAGAAAGCCATCATCGTTGTAACCGACGGCGAAGACAATAACAGCCGCCACACATTCTTCGATATCCGCGAATTCACCCGGCATCGGGATGCGCTGATTTATGGCATCGGGCTGGTTGGCAGCGAGCGGGGCCGCACGACCATAGGAGACCTGGTGGAAACCACCGGTGGCCGGGCGTTCTATCCGAGTTCCGCGAACCAGCTTGAAGATATCTGCACACGCATAGCGATCGAACTGAAGAGCCAATACCTGTTGGGTTATCATTCCACTAATCCACTAAAGGACGGCAAGTGGCGGCAGATCCATGTCGAAGTGAATCCGCCGAAGGGACTTCCCTCCTTAACGGTCCGCGCGAAAACCGGGTATTACGCGCCGGCGCAGACGCAGTAAATCACAACTCGTCCC
>CAVTWA010000056.1:0-7705 GCA_963738025.1 uncultured Acidobacteriota bacterium
ACAGACTGGGAATGGATTCAACCGATGACGCAATGAGCGGACTGGGAATGTCCCCGAGGGAGGCAACGATGCGGACGGGGTTTCGACTTTCAGCAGTAGTCGTTCTTCTGGCGACACTTATTACTGCCGCACCTCAGCAGTCTCGCTACCACCTGAAAAACGGCGACAGTCTGGATCTTACGTTCGTCTACGTGCCGGAATTCAATCAGAGTGTCACCATTCAACCCGACGGTTATGTGACATTGCGGGCGGTGGGCGATATCCGCGCGGGCGGTTTGACGATTCCCGAGCTGAAGAAGAATATCGAAGCGAAATACACCGGGATCCTCAAAGATCCTGACGTCAGTGTCGAAATCAAAGATTTCGAAAAACCCTTCTTCCTCGCCCAGGGTGAAGTTCAAAAACCCGGCAAGTATGACCTGCGAAGCGACATCAAATTGAGCGAGGCCGTTGCAATCGCAGGCGGCCTCAGCCCGAATGCGAAACACTCCCAGGTCCTGTTGTTCAGGCGTGCATCTGGCGATGACGTTGAAGTCAAGGAAATCGACCTGAAAAAAGTCCTTCAAGGAAGAGACGTCGCCGGCGATGTCAAGATCCAGGCCGGCGACATGGTGTTTGTCCCGAAGAGTCGGATCTCGAAAGTGAAAGAGTACGCCAATCTGTTGATCTGGCGGCTGCCGCTGCCATAGCGCACCGATTGGAGACGACTATGAAAACGTTAACCATGCGCGATGTTGTTGCGATTGCTTTCCGGCGAAAGCGGCTCATCCTCATGTCTTTTTCTTCCTGTGCGGATTAGCGACACTGCTCCTGTCCTTCGTGCCGAATACCTATGACGCAGAGATGAAGATCCTGGTCAAGCAAAGCCGGGTGGATCCCCCTGTGACGCCGGATCAAGGGCAGGTGCAACGCGTAGGAAATCTGACGGAGCAGGATCTCGAGTCGGAGGCCGAATTACTCAAAAGCCGCGACGTTCTCGAAGGTGCAGTGGCGCAATGCACCAGTCGGAAACCTCCAACGGAGTTCTGGTCGTTCGTGCCTGTCGTCAACGCATTCGCAGCCGCTGCTCCCCCACGCGAATCCTCGGACCTGCTGATGGTCTCGAAGGCGGCGCGAGACCTTGCCGAGAGTATGCAGATCATCACGTTGAAGAACTCCGACGTGATCTCCGTCAGCTATTCTTCCGGCAACCCGGCCCAGGCCGCATGCATCTTGCGGTCAATCGGCAAGCTCTACATGGAAAAACATCTTGCCGTTCACCGGCCAGGTGACGCTTTCGAATTTTTCAAACTGGAAGCCGACCGCTACAAACAGGAATTGCAGCGAGTCGAAACCCAGCTTGCGTCGTTCGGCCAACAGCAACAACTGGTCACCGATGGGACCGAAAAGGAAATCGGTGTACGCAAACTGAGCGACTACAGAGCCGCGCTGGTGGATACAAAAACGGCGATCGCCGAGACGCAGGCGCGAATTCGACAGCTCGAGTCGCTGGGCAAAACAACGGCGCATCGCACGGTGAGAAGCGTTCGGACTGCTCCTAACGAGGCGCTCAAGGACCTCCAGACACAACTCGTCACTCTGCAGGTGAAGCGCACCGAAATGGAAGGCAAATTTGCGCCGACGTACCGGCCGCTGCTGGATCTCGATAAGCAGATCCAGGACGTCAAGAATGCGATCCAGGATGCACAGACAACTCCTCTCGTCGAACAAACGACGGATACGAACCCCGACCGACGACTGGATCACGGTAGAACTGGCGAAAGGCCCGGTCTGAGCTGGCGTCGCTGCAAGGCCGGAACGAATGCGAAAGAACGGGCCGTTCAGGAGTACCGGTCCCTGGTGCTGGACCTCGATCAAAAAAACATACAACGGTCCGATCTGCTGCGGGCGCAGAGAACCGCGGAAGAAAAGTATCTGCTCTATCAGAGGAAACAGGAAGAAGCTCGCATCGAACAGGAATTGGACAAACAGCGCATCCTGAATGTTGCGATGGCGGAAGAACCGTCGGTTCCCGTTTTGCCTGATCCGGCACCAGTGCCGCTGAAATTCGGATTTGTTCTGGCCGGGCTTCTCAGCCTGGGTATCGGCCTCGTGACCGATTTTTACGACCGCTCGTTCCGTACGCCTGTCGAAGTGGAGCAGTATCTCGGGATCCCCGTGCTCGCGTCAACGCCGCTCATTGGCGATTCGAATCCGGACCAGGAGACCAGTTCATTATGACGCCGTCGCAAATGGTCCAGTTGCTCTTCGAGGAGGAAAACAAACTCATCGACTGCACCTTTCTCGCGCGCGAGTCGGCGGTGAACAGCATCACGTTCAGCGCTCCGGAGCGTCATGCCGGATGCAGCTGGCTGGTCTCGCGTCTTGCTCAGCGCCTTGCCGGGAAAGTGGATGCTCCCGTGTGCGCCGTCGATGCGAACCTGCATTGGCCATCGCTGCACCGCACCTTTGGTGTGGAAAACCAAAGCGGCCTCCTGCAAGCCATCATGAGATTGGATAGCCCGATTCGCGAGTTTGCCAGGCGTCCCGGTCATGCCAACCTGTGGGTGCTGCCCTCGGGCGGAACGCTTTCGGACTGCAATGCGGTCTTGAATACCGAAAACATCGAGACCCGGATCTGCTGAATTGAAAACGGAATTCGCCTACGTCCTCATCGACACGCCGGCAATGAAGACAGCTCCGGATTGTGGCCTCATTGGACGCCTGACCGGTGGAGTTGTGCTCGTCCTGGCGGCCAATTCAAGCAAACGAGACACTGCGATCAATACCAGGATGATGCTCGAAGCCGCCAAGGTTCCTATCCTGGGCGCCGTCCTGAACCGCCGCACATTCCCGATTCCCGATCAAATCTACCGCTATTTGTAATAAGCCACGGATTGAACGGATTGAACGGATTCTAATTCGTCTTAATTCGTTCAATTCGTGGCTTTTCTGCCTTCTCACTTTGAATTCGTATTACCAGATACGCAACGATAGCGATATTGACGGCGATCACCAACACCTTGCCGGCAGTGAAGTGCCTGGCTAATTCCCAGATTTCCAGCGGAATGAATGACGCCGTCACAATGACGGAAAAGTATTTCGCCCACCGCTTTCCGAGAAGAAGGCCTGTACCTTCGGTGAGTAAAAGGCCGGCGTAGAAGAATGACCCGAGGCTCAGTTCCTTCAGTCTGGCGTTCATCGATAATTGAGGCTTTGAGCAGGAGGCCCTGAATGTGCCGATTGTCGGGATCGACGTGCAGCGTGTTGATCCATTGCGCAACGAAGTCGCCGACGTCCTTATGCAGAAGTTTCAGCAGACCGATGCCGGAACCAAACAACAAGATGCCTTTGAACAGTTTCAAGAGGCCGATCAGCCAGATCCAGCGGTCTTTAGCCATTGTCAACCACGATACCAGATGACGGACTGGACACGCTCAACCTGTCGCGCTCAGATTAATTGAAGTTAATATCCTTCTAATCCGGCCTTAACTGTCCCCATTGTCCAATCAGTTCGTAAATTGATCGTAAACCTTTTAAAGGAGGGACACACGTTATGAGAGGTAAATGGACCACGTTGATCATGGGGGGCTTTGTCGCCGTCAGTCTGAACATCCCGGCATTTTCGCAGGCGCCGGCCGCAGGTAACGGTCAGAACGTCGGCGAGCGGAAGGAAGCGCGGGGCGAACATCTCGAGAAGAAGGGCAACCGCGTCGAAAAGAAGGGCGAGAAGCAGGAGAAGGTCGGCGAGAAACTCGAGAACCAGGGCAACGTCAAGGCCGGCGACAAGCTGGAGAAAAAGGGCGCACACAACGAAAAGCGCGGCGAGCATCTGGAGAAGAAAGGCGCACGCCTGGAGAAGCAGGGCGAAAAGATCGAAAACAAGAGCCAGACAAGTACCCAGAAGTAACGAACGTCCAACTCGAGCGCAGAGGATGAGACTCTCCCCTGCGCTTTTTTTTGCGTGACGGCCGATTAGTCGATGAAGGTGGCCGCCTGATCCGGAGCGATCTTTGCTTCTAATTCCTCGATGTCGATGACGATTTCAGTGACATTGATTTCTTGATTCATTCCCGTTCTCCCTTTTTTTCTTCGTTTTAGATCAAGCGGTCCAACCCGTTGCCTTCGAACTTTGCTCGATCTGCTGCATTAAGTGATAAACACTGCCCGTAAAAGTATGGGTATTCCCAGAATTTCTTTCTGGCGTTGCAGGCGCGGTCTAAAGAGGGTGGAATAAATTAGCGCCAGAGGCGCGTAAGAACCTAGCCCCGGCCGCAGGCCGGGGACAAACCATAAAACGTTCGAGGCCCAAAGGGCCGAAAAATTTATCCGACTATTCTTTCGCCCCTTAAGGGGCTGGTATTCCGAGGCAATATGAAGACCCCGGCCTGCGGTCGGGCTAGCGGGAGTTTACTGACTGCTGCTGTCACGGACGCCGACAGCCGTCAGTAAACTCCCGCTAGGTTCTAACTGCCCTCCGGGCCTATTTGTTACACCTTGCTTTGAACGCGCGCGTACAGCTTGAACCGAGTTAAAGGATCGACTATGATTCGCGCGTCAACCTTTTGAAAAATATGGAGGTCCATGATGAGCCGCGGCAATTTATGGTGTTGGGTTGTCCTGACGATAGCCTTAGTTGGGCCAGGTGCGAACAGTCTTCTGGCACATCATTCCTTTGCCATGTTCGATACGACGAAGTCGGTGACCTTGACCGGAACTGTCACCACGTTTGAATGGACTAATCCGCACGCCTACATCGAAATCGACGTACCGGATGCAGGCGCCAACAAACATTGGAGCATCGAACTCGGCAGCCCGAGCATCCTGATGCAGAGCGGATGGAAATTCAAAGATCTGAAGCATGGCGATAAGATCACGGTGCGGATCAGCCCGCTGAAAAGCGGACAACTGGGAGGGCTGCTCGTTCAGGCCACGCTGCCCGATGGACGAACCCTCGGCAACGGACCCGGACGCGGCCCTGCGCAACCGACGAGTGACGGCAAATGAGAACCTGGCTTATCGGCTTTCTGACCTGCTGTGCATTCTTGTCGCTCGAGAGTGCAGCTCACGCGCAATCCGGAGCCAATCCGCCGGACATCAGCGGTGTGTGGGGCCCGTATCGTGGAGGACGTGGTGCCGATCCGAAACTGGCGCCGCCGCCCGCCACTCCAATTGTGTTAAAGCCGGAATATGCCAAGCCGTACGAAGCCCGGAAAGCAGCTGAAACCGCATCGGCAAATCGCGGCGAGCCTCTGGGAAATGCCAGCGTGCTCTGTGTTCCATATGGCATGCCGTCCATGATGTCCGTCGCCGTTTATCCGATCGAGATTATTCAGGCGGCGAAACAGATCACCATCGTCGCGGAAGCATTCAGCGAGGTGCGACGGATCTTTACGGACCGGCCGCAGATGAAGATCGATGAAGTCCCGCCTGGATATTACGGCCGGTCCGTCGGCCGCTGGGAAGGCGATACCCTCGTCATTGACACCGTCGGAATCAAGGAAACCGTCCAGTATCAGCGGATGCCGCACAGCGATCAGATGCGAATCAGCGAAAGAATGCGCCTGGTCGCGCCGGACATCCTGCACGATCAAATCACGATCGAAGATCCGGTCGTGCTGGAAAAACCATTCACCTACACACTGGCATATCGGCGTATACCCAATTACGAAATGGTTGAGTTCGTCTGTGACAACAATCGCGAGTATGTGGACGAAAAAGGCGTCGTCCATTTGAAAATTCGCGAGCAGTAGGAGAACCGTATGCGATATCCCCAATTCCGGCTCAGCAGAGTCGTACCGTTGATCATCGTCGCTGTTGTCTGCACGGCTTCAAACTTAAGCGCGCAATTTCAGCCTCAGGGCGCCCTCGGAGCTCTGGCGCCCGCGAACATCGCGAAACCCCGGCCAAAGCCGCCCTTCGATTTGACCGGAACCTGGCTCCACGGCGGCAGCGAGGGTGGCTTTCGTTTCGCTCCTCCGCCTGGCTTCAAATTGACGCCGGAGGCGCAGGTGATCTATGACGAATCCCGGAAAGCGCAGGCCGAAGGAAAGGTCTATCACGATGATATCGGCCAGTGCTGGCCGTCCGGTTTGCCGATCCTGATGACCCGCGTGTGGCCGATCGCGATGATCCAGCTTCCGACGGCGGTCTATATGGTCCAGGAATTATTGAACACGATGCGCTTCATCTATCTCGACGGCCGGGAGCATACCGACCCGGATATCGCTGTTCCCAGCTTCAATGGCGAGTCCATCGGGCATTGGGAAAAGGATGCACTGGTGGTCGATACCAAATACTTCGTCCCCGATCATCATTGGATCGACGCCGGAATACGAGCCAGCGATGCCCTGCACATCGTCGAGCGGATCCGCCTGATCAATGACGGGAAAACGCTGCAAATCGAGACAACCGCGAACGATCCCAAAACCTGGGAAGGCGAATGGAAATGGACGAAGCTTTTTCAACGCGTCGATGAACGCGATATTGCCGAAGTCGAGTGCCTCCCGGACCTGAACGACCACATGCCGACGACGCACTCGAACGCGAATGTGCGGTGACTTCCAGGAAGAAGATTAACCACAAAAAGGCACAAAAAGCACATAAGGGAACAGAAATGGTTTTGATCCCTTTGTGCTTTTTGCTTATGATCTTCCGTTCCAGCCGCCGGTATCGCGTCAGGCGCAGCGGTAGATCCGCACGCTCGCCCGCATCGAGGCGCTCGTGTCCGCATCTCAGCGCGCATGCCGACAAATCCGCACACGCCGTGAGATCTTGTCGTTCGGCTGCGTATTCCGTCGCCCACCCGTGCATTCCGGCGCGCCGCTCTCCATCTCAGCGCGTTAGCCCACATTCTGGAGCGCGTTTCCGCATCGCAGGAGGCGGTTCGAACCTGCCGCAGGCCGCGTTGCATCGTGTCATGATCGTCTGCATCGATGATGTCGCCCTGTACCATGGATCACGCGAGATTCATCTCGTCACGCGTCGCGCGATCCGGCCCGAAGCGCTGCATGGCGTCGCTCCTCGGTGAAGTGCGGAGCGGTCGGCAGCACCGGGGGATGCGTCTCGGCAACTCGTCACGCCTCGTGGCGCCCATGTGCCGGTCGCGGCCGCTCGGCGCGCCGTTCAGGATCCGAGTGCTTGACGCAACACGCCAGCGGGCAGCACTTCAGACGTGCGGCACGGTGCTGGTTCCAGCGGCGCCTGCCGGAATGTACAGCCTGCTGCCGGAATGGTTGTTCCAAAGCTGTGCCTTTTATCGTCGCTCAGCGAATTAATCGTGGTGGATTAAATGTTGATTCGAGAGACCAACTGAATAACAACGTGTCAAAGTCAGTTGGCCCGCGCGACCGGGGGGTTGGGACGGCGGTTGCGCCGCGGGTTAGGCACGAAAGTTGAGAAGGGCGCCTTAGTGCTGATCGCGGAACTGAAGAACGGCTTGCGGAGCCGATCTTCTGGGAACCGCGCAGCCGGACAACATCGTCAGCTCGTTTTGATCCGCTCGTGGTCGACATCTTTTATCATGACATGCTTTCCGAGACCGGGATGTCATGGCGATTCGCGATGCGCTGATTCCGCTGCCGCGCTGGGCAGATTCCGCCTGAGTGGCGGTTCTATCGCTCGTTACGACAGGAGGAAGGAAGACCACGCTGGTGCGCCAGTTGATCGGCACGGATCGTCGGAGTGCGCTTTCCGTCGACGGCGACGGCGAAGGCGAGCTTCTTTA
>CAVTWA010000057.1:0-8483 GCA_963738025.1 uncultured Acidobacteriota bacterium
TTGCCTCGTCAGTAGAATTTGTGGGTGAGTTCCGGTTCAGGTAACTTGCCGAGTGAGTGATAGAGAGCGAGTTCAGTAACGCGAAACGTCCGAAAACCGTAGGATTTTCTCATCGTCACTTTGGCCTTGTTGTTTAAGCCTTCGACTATGCCGCTAGAAATCACCTTCCGGGCCCGGAAGTAGTTCAAGATCAGTTCCCGGTGAGATCGCAGCATGCGGACGATTTTCTTCATCGGTTCGATTCGAGACCGCATGGTCTGCCGGCACCATTCGTCCAGGAACTTGCCGGCCCAAGCTGGCGAGTTGTAATCCCAAAACTGCTGAAAGACTTCTTTGAGCAGATAAGCCCGAACGGTTCTCAGGTTATAGGTGAGCAGATCCCGCAACCGGAAGCGTTGGTCATCCGTGAGGTTCTCCTGGCGTTTGAGCAAACACCACCGCGTGTGTTTCAGAATCTCATGTCCAGCCGCCTTCATTTTGCGGGCTTCCTCGGCGCGCACGTCATCGACGGCATCATTCATCTTGGCGACAATATGAAAGCGATCCAAAACGTGCAGCGCCAGCGAACATTTTTCACGAATGACCTTCAAGTAGGGTTTCCACATATCCGAACAGACGAATTCGATTTTGGAGGCAACGTCGGGGCCGATCATCGCGAAGAATTTCTCGAACGTTTCGACGGTTCGCTCCGGACCGACCCACAATAAACGAGTCAGGTCATCGATTTGATACACCAGCGTGAGGTATTTGTGCCCTCGCGCATATTGAATCTCGTCCACTCCCATCGCGAAAATCGGTCCAATCTCGCGGCGCTTCAGGCCCCATTCGACGATGTACTCGACGGCTTGGTACACCTTATCCCACGTCGTGTGAAACGAGACTGCGGTCTCTTTCCAGGACAGCTTCCGCGCCCAGTGAGCCAAAAACTGCATATACACCGTCGTCAGCGTGTACTTGCCCGACGCCCACGGAACCTTTTCCACCCTCACGCCGCAACTCCGGCAATCCACACGGCGCATGGCGTATTCTAAGAACGCCGGAATATTCCATACCGGAATGAACTCGAATCGTCGGGGTTTCATCGTGTCATAACCGGACCCCGTCTTCTCACATCCCGAACAGATCGGCCGGCTGTTGGCCCGCGGCACGACGGTCACGATCAGACACAGCCGTCCGATCCATGTCTCATCCCATCGCGCACTTTCATACACAAACGACTTGAACTTTTGGACACGATTCAGAATAGTCTTCAATTGCATCCTGTCTTTCCACTCCTGCTTCGATATGTCGCAATACCGAAATACAGGATGGAGAGCAGGGTGCACTACTCAGGTCCTTTCTTGGTTTTCCACTCCCCACCTTGTTCATCAAAAGAACCAAACCCCTTCGGGCCTGGCACAATGCGGTGAATCCTTAAACCTGAATTATGCACATGAGCGCGTGCTGATGAGGGTCGGATGAAAAGAACCATTTGGTGACCCCGAAAAAACGGGATAAAAAGCGAATTTCTCTGAGGGCCAACTCGGAGGAATTCCATCCCGGGAGGTCACCCAAATGGTGATGAACGACAAGAAGCATAGAGAGAAAACGCCTGCCAGACAAGCGTTTCAAGACACACATTGGCAACCCAATAAAATCGGGCCTTCGACGCCGTTCGAGTTTAACGGGAAGAATCTGACCGCTTATGGCGGATTACTTTCTGTGGCGACGATGCTGGAGAAGTTGGGATTCAAAGAGTTAGTCGAAAACACCATCACGTGCAGTCGCGAGACGCGAGTGATGAGCCTTTACAAATTCGTGTTGGGCATTGTGCTGGGCCTCTACATCGGATTTCCGCGTTTGAATCAACTGCGCTTTATCGCTCATGATCCGATGTTGACGGGGATTCTCTCAGAACCGAGACTGCCGCCGCAGTCGACGCTGTGGCGCTTCCTGACATCGTTGCACCTGAACGTGACGATGCAAATCCTGAAAATCCAACGCGCCATGCGGCAGCGTGTATGGCAAGCGGCCAACATCCGGCTGAAAGCAGTAACGCTGGACACCGACACGACGGTGCACACGCTCTACGGCAATCAGATGGGGGGCCGCAAAAGTTATAATCCGAAAAACAAAGGCAAGAAGAGCTACCAGCCGATGCTGACCTTCATTGCGGAAACGCGGGAATACCTATGGGGCGAATTGCGTAATGGCGATCGTCCGACCGGCAAGCAGGTCTATGAGCATCTGAAGAACGCCATCGCCGCGCTGCCCGAAGGCATCCACGACATATCGGCACGGGCCGATTCGGGATTTTATTGTGCCGAAGCCGTCCAGGCTTACGAAGAGGCAAACTGCGGATTCGTGATCGTCGCACGCAAAACCTCACGATTGGTCGAACAACTCGAGCAGGCAGACTGGAAACCGTCGCCGAAAACGGATGCCAATGAACAATGCGAGTTTGTCTATCAACCGGAGGGCTGGACAAAAGCGCACCGGTTTATCGCCTTGCGTTACGACAAGAACGAAGAACACGAACCGCAGGATGAGGTTCAATATCAGCTGTTTGAAACGCGGCCTTATAAATACAGAGTGTTCGTGACGAACCTGAAAGATCCAGTCCCACTGGTCGTGTGGTTCTATAACCAACGCGCTGGCGCCGAGAATCTCATCAAAGAAGCCAACAATGATGCCGGGCTGGCGGCCCATCCATCAGGCCGGTTTGACGTGAACCGGAATCACTTTCAGTTGGCCATGCTGGCTTACAACCTGAACGCCTGGCTGATGCTGTTCAACCGCGAACCGCAATCGGATGTCAACGCGCTGAAACACACGACTCTGGCGACCTCACGACTCCGTTTTCTCTTTATCGCGGCCAAGATCTGGCGTCATGCCGGCCGGACTGGAATCAGCTACAGCGATCACTATGAAGAGAAGACAGTCTTCCAGCGTTTGATGTCGCGGTTGCGCAACGTTGCGCCGCGACCGTCCGGCTTCAAGCCGGTCATCGTCGCGCCGCTTTGCTGATTCCCATTCGCCGCTGTGCATAGAAATTTATGCACCGACTGCAAATTAAACATGGGCTTGGAAAATGGGGAATCTACTTCAATTAATGATTGCTATGGAAGGCTAGTTCAACGCACACATCGGCGACGAATCACGCTGACAATCACCACACAACCGCGCTGAACAGTGCCTTCAGTGGGATCGATGCCGTCGGAAACAGGGCAATTCTGTGCATAATTCAGGTTAAACGAAACACTCCCCTTCCTTATTTGTGCGCTCTTGGGCAAACCTATCGTGGCGAACTCGTCCACACATTTCCCCAGAGGACCCAGAAAATTAAGAGCTGATGGGATTTGCAGTAGGGGCCCTTCCCTTGCATACGCTCGATTGACTCAGCGTAGGACTTGAAGCCATGGCACTTCCAAACATGGTCGACGTAATTGAACGGCAAGGGCGGCAGCGCAAATTCAGCCCCTTGAAGCCTAAGTGCATTGGATTCTTCGGACAAGCTGCGAGGACCAGGTAGAAATAGATATCGTCACACGATATCGTGTCTAACGGAAGTGTCTGTCAGCCGTCATACATTATGGATGTGGAGAAAGGACGGCAATTACGAGATCGCATCAACTCCAACCTATCGCGCACACGAATTCCAAACACTCCATCGACAAGGATGCACCAAACGAGACGAAACGTTGCATAGCGGTGCTAGACGACAATGCCCACATACGGCTCCTCGTCCGGGCGATGCTGCAGCGCGATTACATCGTTGATGACTTTAATAACGCTGCCGATTTGCTTGAGTTTCTTGAACAGAATCCGTGTGATTTGATCGTTTCAGACCTGTTTCTTCCGAATATCAACGGATTCGATTTCATTTGTGCGTTGAGGAAGAACGCTCGTCTTGCGGGTATTCCCGTTGTGGCTTTGACGGGATCGGAATCAGATGAAACGCGCAGAAGAGCATTGGCGCCGGTTTTGTTACCTACTTGGTGAAGCCGTGCAGCATGGATCAATTACATTCCGCGATTGCCAAGTGCCTGAAAAGGTCGTCCTGACTCTGCGGCTTCCATTGGAGGGGCTCATGCCCGTCAACACTCAAACCCTGAAGCCTGTGCCTCCCTTGCGGGGAATCGAGCAAAACCGACCAGAGCAGCCCCCTGCCTGCGTATTCCGGGGAAGTCCACCAGTGATTCCGCTTCAAAGGATCCAGCGATTTCGGGGAAAGCAGCCAGTGGGTCGGAGCGAAGCGACGCTGGAGTGGTTAGGATTTCCGAAGTGGATGGCTTCGGTCAAATAGAAACGTTTTTTTTCTGTAATTCCCCCCTTCTTTCATTCCGGAAGTGATACCGCCGCCGGGCCTGTGGAAATGTGGAAAAGGCGCGCGTTTGTTGCGCGTCTTTTCCAAGCAACGGAGGGAATCCACGGTCTCGTTCTTCGTGGATTTCCTCCGTTGCGGCATTTCCATCAGGCCTTCCCGTTTGAATCCGGTTTGACGGTTTTGGTTTTCCGCATCGAAGGACCTTGGAGTTCGATCCGGTGTGCATTGTGAACGAGGCGGTCCAGGATGCTGTCGGCGACGGTGGGATCGCCGATTTGATCGTGCCAGTGAGCGATGGGAATCTGGCTGGTCAGGATCGTGGAGCGGGTCGCGTAGCGGTCGTCGCAGATTTCCAGAAAGTCCCGGCGTTCGCTGTCGGCCAGTGGAGCCATCGCCCAATCATCGACGATAAGAACGTCGATACGGGCGATCCGGTCCAGGAGTTTGGCGAGGCTGCCATCGGCACGGGCGACGGCCAGATCGCGCAGCAGACGTGGGGCGCGGGTATAGAGGGCAGTGAAGCCGTCGCGGACGGCTTTCTGAGCCAGAGCGCAGGCGAGATAACTTTTCCCGATACCGGTGGGGCCGAGAATCAGAATGTTCTGATGCTGGCGTGACCCAGTCACAAGCCGATAGGCTGCGGATCAAGTGGGCGGTCCAGACGGCGGGGATGCCGGTAGTCGATGTCTTCGACGGCGGCATCGAGTTTGAACCGGGCATTCTTGAGCCGGCGGGTGAGCGCTTTATTTTCGCGCCAGTCCCATTGTTGGTCGACCAGCAAGCCGAGCCGTTCTTCAAAGCTGAGCCGGCCCATTTCGGGATCTTCCGTCTGCCGGCGGAGGGCTTCGGCCATGCCGGTGAGTTTCATGGCGATAGAGTTTCTCGATCGTGGGTTGCATTAACATGACGGTTCCTCCTGAGAATTGAAGTAATCGGTTCCACGGATATTGGCGTGTTGAATGGGTGGCCGGTCGGGCGGCAGTTCCAGAACCGCTTGGCGATCCAGACCGGTATGCAGGATCGACTTCACACTTTGATAGGAGCAGGCATCCAGCTTGAGAGCGCGGCGGGCCGCGGCTTCCAGCCGGTCTGAGCCATAGGTTTTTCCCAGACGCAGGATGCCCAGACAACTGCGGAAGCCTTGTTCGGGATGAGGGCGGGATTGAAGGATCTTATCGACGAGAGCGGCGGTGGATGGGCCGATGGTGGACGCCCAATGGACCAGACGTTCCGGCGTCCATTCCAGATAACGTTGATGGGATTTGGGCCGGTGGGCATCGATGGTGGTAAAGCCGCCGGCTTTGTAGCTGCGGGCGTGACTGGCGACGCGTTGGCCGCCGTGAAAGATCTCGACGGTCATGGCGGTGTAGCGGACATCGAGCTCGCGATGGACCAGAGCGTAAGGGCACGCTGTAGTAGTGGCGCTCGATTTCGATGTGGTAATCGATATTGACGCGGGCTTTTTTCCATTCGGCAAAGCAGTAGGGTTCGGCGGGCAGCGGACGCAAGGCCGGACGATCGAGTTTCGAAAACCACGCTGGCGCGGCTGCCTTCGAGTTTGCGGAACGGCCGGTGGTTGAGCCGCTCCAGCAGTTCGGCAATCGCTTGATTTAAATCGCGCAAGGCTGAAGAACGTCGCGTTTCCGCAGGGCGGCCAGTATCCAGCGCTCCACTAAAAGCACGCCGCCTTCGACTTTCGCTTTGTCGCGTGGTTTGCGCACACGCGCCGGAATGACGGCCATGCCATAGTGAGCCGCCATCTCTTGATAGGTGGGATTCAGATCCGGTTCATATCGGCAGGGATGGAGAACTCGCGGTTTTCAGATTATCCGGAACGAGCAGTGCCGGGCATGCCTCCCAGAAACTCCAGCGCGCGGACGTGAGAGCGAATCCAGCAAGCCAGATCCTGTTTCCAGGATGGCTTCGGCAACGTGTAGTTGCTGGCGCCCAGGACGGCCACAAAGATCGACGCTTCCGTGACCTCGTCCGGTCTTGGAATCGGTGACCGGAACCGTCTGCTCCGGCATAATCGACAAACAGTTTTTCGCCGGCGCGGTGCTCTTGCCGCAACACCAGATCCAGCTTGCCGGTCCATTGCTGATAGAGTTCACAGAACCGGCTGTATTGATAACCGTCAGGATTCGACTGCTTGTATTCCTGCCAGAGCAACTGCAGCGTGACGTGCTTATGGCCGTGCGAGTTCTTCATGGATGGCGGGCCAATTCGGAGCGCCGAACGTGCTGGTTCGACCGCGTCGATTGCTGAGGAAACAGCCGCGCTTCCAGCCCCGTCTCATCCAGATCTGCTGGCAGCGGCCACGGATCCAGCCCCGCCGCCTTGGCCCGCCGCAAGTAATCGGCGACCGTACTGTGGTTGATCGCGCAACTGCGCGCGATCTGCCGGTTGCCAAGCCCGAGCCTCAAACTTGAGTCGTAGAACTTCTTTGATCTTCCGCATGGACAATCTTTCTGCCGGCACGTGTTCCCTTCCTCTCGATTGAGAAGGAAGAACGTACCAGCCGATTGTCCAGCGTCGCTATCGCTCCTTCAGACTGACGATTCCGACATGCTCATCCACCGATTCCGACGACTGCCAAAAACTGGATGGCTTCCCGCCGGAATCGCTGGATGCTTTGCGTCGGAATCACTGGATGACTTGATTCGGAATCAGTGGATGACTTTCGATCGGAATCGGGTGGATGACTTGCCCCGGAATACGCACCCTGCCCCAATACTGTTCACTTAATCATCCGGATGCGGTCCTGGATTGGCCTCGAATGGTTTTTACCTTTTGCGGATCGCAACGGGTAATTACTCATCTTTCGTTTGATACCGCGTGGATTCCAGCGACGCGACTGGATACAACGCGCTCCTCCAGTATTTCAGCCAATACCGCGTCATGAAAGGCTGCTTTCTGCAGAGGGGGGAATAACGCCGGAAAGGGGCAATTTGCGCCGTATCACACGTACAGCATGGAGGAATGAGATTCGATCGGGATCTTCGTCCACTTTTAGTGCCGCTTCGTGCATCAGCCCTCGAATCGCAAAATGCGCCATCATGAAGCCATAGAATCTTGTTTCACGAGATCTGGAGTTTTGCTGCGCAATACGATTTGGCGCCGCGCAAATGGGTTTTCAGTTCATCCAGCGCGGTCTCGATTTCCCAGCGTTCGTGATAGAGAGCGGCCAGTTCCTCTGCCGGCGCCGCTTTTTGATCCAAAACGTTGGTCACCAGTCGGTACATCGGTTCCGCGTCGGCGACGCCTTCCAGCGTGTACTCGATTACACGTACGGGGATGGCGTTGGTCTGCTTCCGCCGGTCGCGCTCGGAAGGATAGATATGGCTGAGAGGAACCGTCGGAAAGCTCTTTCTCGTGTTCCAGGCGAAATGCTTCTTTCCTCGCCATAGCAGATCTGCGCCCGTGGCTTGTGCTTGTTCCGAAGTTCGTACCCCAGAAAATTCCGATCCGCCAAACACAGCATGCCGGGTTTTAAATGCTTCAAGATCGACTTGGTCAATGTGACTTCGCCCGTGAAATAGGCTGCCATATCCGTCCCGAACAGCACGTGCGTGCCGTTCTCCACCAAGGAGACGAAGCGGATTTGAGGATAGGCACTGCGTGCCTCGGCTCGCGCCGGGCCGTCCAAAGGCGTCGTCATTGTTCTCATGGGTGTCGGCCACATCCATCGTGCTTCCGTCCAGACTCACCAACTTCCAATTTCCGTACCACGCGCCTCGAGTCTTCTTGATTGCGATCGGCTCAACGACTTCATCATGCAAAGTTGACCGGCTCCCACCCCAGTCTCGTTCTCGCCTGCGAGATACCGGACTTGCCCGTCACCTTCACCGAAACCTCCGGTCCAACAGCCATCGCACTCCTTCCAGCAGGCACCGCAAGACTTCGCGTTGCGATACTTGCATGTAAAGCGCCAGCGCAATGACGTAGTACACGACCACATGCGCGGGCAAGTCACGCTCCCGGATGCTATTCTTTCCGTGCTCGCTTACCGCTGATCGAATGGCCTTCTCTGGAAAAGCTTTCGTGATCACGCCCAGACTGATGTAATCGGTTATTCGTGCACCTTCGCCCAGGCTTGCTGCTGTTCTCGCCATCTGGTGTCTCCCGGCGCGAAGCGCCCGAGAAGTGCCGCCAGCCTATCACGGATTTACTCTCTTAA
>CAVTWA010000058.1:0-18863 GCA_963738025.1 uncultured Acidobacteriota bacterium
ATCGCGCAGGGATGGCCCGTCAATGCGAACGGTATGGCAGTGATGGCGGATGCGGCTCAACATCGCCTCGACCATATTGCGGTTGCCGAGAAAGCCGGCCCATTCGTCGTATCCAAGATTCGTGGTGACGATGGTCGGTTTTCGGCGATAGCGCTCCTCCATGAGTTTGAAGAAGATGTTGGACTGCTCGGGTTTCAGATTGAGGTAGCCCAACTCATCAATCAGTAAAACGTCGAGACGAGCCAGGCGTTTGAGCAGTTGGCGCGAGGAGCGGTCCGCCAGCGACGCATACATATCATCAAAGAGATCCTGAGCTTTGACGAACTGGCAGCGATAGCCATTCTCCAGCGCTTTGAGCAGAATCCCCGACGCCAATCCGGTCTTGCCCACACCGGTTGGGCCAACAAAAACGATGTTCTCCTTCTTGGAAACGAAGTCGAGTTCCGCGAAGGTACGGATCTGTTTGCGATTGACGCTGGGCTGGCGAGCGAAGGGGAACGTTTCCAGCGACCAGCGTTCAGGTAACTTGGCGTTGCGGATGCGCCACTCCAGAGAGTGTTCTTGTCGCGCGTGCCACTGGGCGCGCATTAGACCCGTGACGAACTCGGTATAAGGAGCGTCCTCTTTTTCAGCCGCGCGCAACTGTTCATCATAGATATCGAGAATGCGGCGGAGCTTGAGATTCTTCAGGAGTTGTTCGAGTTCTTCATTAATCTTCATCCGGAGCCCCTTTCGATTCGAGCAGGAAGTAGTCGCGAGCGATGCGGCGCAGGACCATGCGTTCGAGCCGGTCCAGATCGTAGAGGCCATAACGTGCCGCTTCCGACACAGCGGAGAGCACGGGCTGACGGGGATATTCGCGGACGATCCGCAGCAACTGGCGCAGAGCAATGGTGAGATAACGGTGTCCGCGTTTTTTGAGCGCGGCCAGATAATCGGCTAGTTCCGGAGCCGTCTGGAGGATTGCCTGTTCTTCCGGATGCGGATCGCTGCGTTTGATACCCTGGCCGCGGGGCGGCCGGTGTTCAGCTAAAGTGATGCGTTGGTAGTCGCCTTCGGGCACACGCTGGTGCGTGACAATGTGCCGCGAATCGAGTTGGATTTCGAGTTTGTCCTTGGTTTCGCGGACTTCGACGCGCCGGCCAATCCAGGCCACGGGAACCGAGTATCGGCTGGAGTGTAGAGCGACGTAGCCTTCGACATCGACGATGCGTTCATGAAGCCGATAGACCTCTGGAATCCAGACCGGGAGCGGTTTCAGATGCAATCGTTCGACGGCGAACAACTCGCGGGGAATGGCACGGATATGTTTCTTGTAGGTGCCGTTGACACGATCGCACCATTGGCGCGCCTGCTGATTCAAGTCCTCCCAACTGGAGAATATCCGGCCTGCAAGGAAGTTGTTGTCGATAAAATCGAATGGCCTCTCGACGCGTGCCGAGCGATTGGCATCGCCACGCTCGTGAGCCGCGAAGCAAAAGCCGAAGCGTCCACCAAACGCCTCCATCTCGGGAACCGGAACCATCGCCGCTCCGGTTCCGCGCAACACCACGACATGAGTGTTGTCGATCATCACGCGCCGGGTCGCGCCGCCGAAGTAGCGCAGGGCATCGGTCAGAAAGACTTTGCAGTCGAAACGTTGAAACGTCGGATAACACTGAAAGAACACCATGCGCGAGTAGCACAGCACGGCCGAGGCGGTCTGGATGCTGCGCTTTTTGCCAGCGATTTCCGTCTCATGCGGTGACGTGTCGTGTTGCAGTTCTTCACCAGGCTCGAAGTGATATTGGCCGGCGGCAACCTTCGGTTCCTGACCGATGCCGTTACGGCGGCAGAAGGCCGTCAATGCCGGATAGGACACCTTGGCTCCACGGCTCACCAGTTCCTCATGGACCCGGACCAGATTCCCTTTGTGGCTGGCCAACAGTTCCAGGATCTGGATTCGGTAAGCTTCGGCTTTCTCGGGACGGATCAGCACTGGTAACGCCGATGAGTTCGACCGCAGGACTTTGCGCACGCTCAGACGAGATACGTTCAACACCCGGGCGATCTCGCGTTTGGAGACTCCCTGCGAATAGAGCTCCAGAATCGCGGTCCGTTGACGTTGGCTCAACATGGTCATGCTCCTTTTCAATACGTTCGGCCAGATGCGTGAGATCCCGCACGGCGCACTCGATCTTGCGCTGTGCATTCTCAAACTCGATGTTGCCCATCAGCGGCGCGGCGCGCGCCAGACGCCGGCTGGCACGGTTGGTGATCGCGAGCACCATGGTCAGATCCCGCAACAGTTCATCGGCTGGAGACTCGGGCTGCGGCGAGACCTGTTGGTGCGCTTTTAAAAACAGTTCGGGAGAATCCAGAATCCGTTCGCGTATGGATGCCGATGCGTCACGCCAGGCCGCATACAGTTCACCGGCTTGGCGGCTGCTGAAGCGGTACTTCGAAAACGCAGCGGCCATGCGTTGGCAATCCTGGGGATTGGCGCGAGCCACCGGCGCCAGATACTTCATCGCGACATGGGCCGAGATCTCGCCGGCGCGGACGCGCTCTTGCACGGTTTCGGGCAGCTGTTCCACCAGAGCCAACCGGCGCGAGACCCAGCTCGCGCTGCGATCGAAGCGTCGCGCCAGATCTTCCAGGCCGTAGCCGAAACGTTGCTCCAGCTCCTGCAGCAGCCAGCCCTGCTCCAGTGCCGTCTCCTGTTCGGAAAAACGCATGGACCGATCCAGGACCAATGCGTCGGCTTCGCTCATGTCCCAGATCACCGCTCCGACCGTGTCGTGACCGAGTTTCTGCAAAGCCGCCACGCGTTTGTAGCCGTCGATCACCAGATATCGATCCGGACCTTTCGATACGGCGATGACCACGATTGGCGTCTGTTGTCCCGATGTGGCCAACGAGGTCATTAATCGCCGTTGCCGTTCCGGATTCCGAACACGCAGATGCTCAAACCGGCGGTCCAGTTGGTGAAACTCCAGTTTCATTCTCCGTCCCTACACGCACCGACTCTCGTACAAGACGGATCTGGTCTTGCGCCGGATTGGGGCGAAGTGTGTCCGCAAGCCCCGTGGAATCAATTGGATAAGCCCTGAACTGGTCTTGCGCCGCCCGAAGTAGGATTGCGCCGAAAATCCCAATGAAATCAGCGCCTTTGACCCCGAACTCGTCTTGCGCGATATCCCACGGAAGTCGGTTCAGTGGCGAAGGCAGTCGTAGTGGCTCGGGTGGTTGATCTGGCTTGCCACGCTCTTGGATTCGGCGGGCGATGAAATAGTCGGCGTTCCGATCCCGCCACGACTTCTGCGTCTGGACTCGCCGGGCCGATTGGCACCCTGGCTGACCACACGCTCGTTGACGCAATCCCACTCGTGGATCCGGTCGAAACCATCGGCGGCAAATACAACAAGGTCGCTTTGGAGCATCAGGCATGGCGACCCATGATCGCCACACCATCAATAGAAGGAGAGATTCAGTTCAGTTTTCTCGCAGCTGGCTCAGTCTTGGCGAGCATAGGTGGGTCACTTCTCGCGAGTGCCGAAGTGTCCGTCAATACGCGAGCAACTTTCTACCGACGCTTGAGAGCCATTTGAAGAGGGCGCAAGAGCTGCAGACCCAGCTGCCACGACGACGAGGGAAATGATGGGATTGTGCAGCTTTAGCGAAAGCTAATGCAGTTACGATGACCCGCGGTTTTAGGGATGACTGAATGTCGGATATCCGGGTGTCACTCCTGAGTGTTGCTTTGGTGGCCCACTGCGGCGATCGCCTAAGCAGTCTTTCCTGTCCTGATTGCATGGTTGGGCGACTCAGCATCAGCAACGATCGGCAGGCTCACAGTGAAAGTTGCCCCCGTGTTCGGTCCATGGCTATGGCCACGAATTGTACCTCCGTGCATTTCCACAATATGCCGTGCTATCGCGAGCCCTAAGCCGAGGCCTTGCTTTCCTGCCTTACGATCAGCTTGTTGAAAACGGTGGAACAAACGTGACTCAAAATCGGGATCGAAACCCTGCCCATCATCCACGACTCGAATTTGTACTATCTGACCATCGTTTTCGATTTGAACAGCGATGTGGCCCTGTGGTGGTGTGAATTTGATAGCGTTTGACAGAAGATTCCAAAGAACCTGTTGTAGTCGATTGGGATCGAGATACATTGTCGGACACCGCTGCGCATTGAAGGTAAGCGTAATGTGCTTTTTATCGAGCACGACGCGCAGGCCGTCTATTGCGTTTGTAACGATTCCGTCAATTTCAACTGGCCGCTTTTCTATGCGGAAAGTGCCTGCAGTGATCCGGGAACTATCCAGAAGATCCTCGACAAGTTGCAGCTGAACCTGTGCGTTTCGTTCAATCGTTTCCAGTCCTCTAGAAAACATTTCAGGAGCAACTCGTTTGGCACGCATGATACCCGCCCACCCTATGATTGATGTTAATGGTGTACGCAATTCGTGGGAGACCATCGCTAGGAAATCATCTTTCATCCGATTCGCAGCTACGGCTTCGTTGCGCGCGGATTGCTCCTGACGTAAAAGCTGTTGCCGTTGCTGCGCGAGTTCGCGAAGCCTTCGTGCGTTCTCTTCCGTTTCTCGCTGATACCGACGTTGTGCGGTCACATCCCGGAAGACGATTACGATTCCGAACACCGTGGATGCATCTCGGATTAAAGCAACATTCGCCTCGATGGGGTGTTCCGAACCGCCTCGGGAAACGAGGACGCTTCGTTCTGGTAAGCGGATAACCAAGGGCAAAGCAACGTCGTGTACGTTGTCCAGCGTATTGCCTTGATTCTGCTCATCTACGACATGAAATACTTCCCGCAAATGTTTTTCTTCAGCATCGGACGCTGACCACCCAGTAAGCCGTTCGGCGACGGCATTCATCATGGTGATGGCGCCGTTTGCGTTTGTAACCATCACGGCATCGCCGATACTTTCCAATGTTGTTCGAAGCCGTTCCGCGTTCTCAAGCGACGTATCGCGAATCCGACGTTCGAATGCGATGCCAAAGCTAATGCAGATGCCAACAAACACAAACGCGACAATTCGCGCAGCATCTTCAGCCGTATCGATCTTGAGTGAATGAACGGGTTCGAGAACAAAATAGAGCATGAAAGTCGACGACAATCCCGTGGCTATCAGGCCCCACCGCGTGCCGCCATACCAAGCACTGGCAAGAACTGCTGGAATAAACAGCGTCGCGAAAATCGTGTGCGTGGCATGCAGAGGTGTGGCGAATGTAAACAACGCGCACACTAAGACGGCGCAGACGGCCGTAACACCGGAAGAAAGTATCGACGGCTGGCGATAGTCTAGAACCTTGCTATACATGATTGAACCTTCCTCGAATGGCAGGGTCTGCGGGCAGATAGGATCTGCATTGACAGTCTGTTTCAATCTTTCAGTAGCCTTCAGATTGCACATCGGCTAATCTTACTTGTATCGTATCACGATATGTGTATTTTATGAAGGTTGTGGCGCACTGAGAACGAATGAAACTGCCGACCCGAATTGCGTATTTGACTTACTCGTTGGGCTGGGTGCTTACCCTTGTATACGAATCGTACGCGCGCGAGTCTGCGTCTCCGCGACACGGTCATTTCAGTCAGACATTCGTCGATCAGCTTCGGCGGGTGTTTGACGCTTTTTGTGATGCCGATCTGCAGCGAGTGTTCGATTCGGCCCGACCGATACGGCGCTCCGATCTCGTCGGGGATACAGGGGAATGGCGGGAGGTTGCATTCTTTAATGAGTATCGTGACTTCGGCGGTTGGTACCGAACCAGCTTGGATGACGTAAGAGCCGATCTTTCTACATATATTTTTAGGGGCACGTGCGCAACACAAGGGTCAAGTGTTCAAGTGATTACCAAGTTCCCCGTCTCGGAAAGTGTTAGCGCCTATGAGGACGGTCAAATTAATGTTCGCGATATTGACGTGAACGTCAACGCACCTGTTACGGCAAGCTTCGACAACCACTCTGAGGCGTGTACGTTTGATCTTCCATATTTGTTTCGAGTGTCAGACAGAGATGCGGATTCTCTTTACTCGCTGAGTGCGCGCAGTCGGTCGTACCAGTACGCATCCGAAGTCACGAACCGATGGGAATGGCAAATCGGTGTCTGAGGCGGCCGTCACGTACGAATTCCTGATTTGCCACACGACACTGGTCTTGCGCCACGCAGCGGCCACAAGTCGCGGAGCCGGAGCTTCGTACGGTGCTTCAGCATTTTCCATTTTGTCAGACGGCAAATCCGCCTCGTCCTCTGTCAGGCTCACATTCGGAAACAGCGGAGACAGGAAGCCGGTCACTGAAGAAGATCGGCACTCTGAGCCAGGGTCGAAATAGAACATGCCGTCGCCTGCGACTACACCAAAAGCTACGCCGCGTGGTTGCGATGTTCGGCGAGCTGTCCACAATACGCGGCAGATTTGGCGGATTCGTCGCGACACTGGCCATTTACGCGCACCGCCCCAATCAGGCCGATAGGGGTTTACCCACCCGTGCCACTCAGATCTTTAGCGTCAATATTGGGACCAATAACTTCTAAGAGAAAGGTGAAGCCCATTGATCGAACAATTGAAAGACTTTCCTGCCAACGTTCTCGCGTTTGTCTGCAGGGGACGTGTAACCAAAGCGGATTATGATGCCGTGCTTGTTCCGGCCGTTGAGGATGCGCTAAAAAAGCAGAAAAAGGTCCGGCTCTACTATGAAACTGCTGCGGATTTCGGCGGCATTGATCCAGGTGCAATATGGGAAGATTTGAAGGTTGGAACGGGGCACCTTACTCGCTGGGAGCGGGTCGCCGTCGTCACTGATGTCGAGTGGATCGCACATACGATGCGGCTTATTAGCTTCCTGATGCCCGGCGCGATGAAATCGTTTCCGACGTCCGAGGCTGCGCAGGCTCGCGCCTGGATTAACGATGCCGGTTGAAGTCGTGGTTCAATTTCGTCGGAACATTCTTGAAGCCGACTATTGAAACGGCACCCCAAGAGAATAGAGGGTTCCTGGCACGCATCCAACCGTTTTACGTGCTTTTAAAGCGGACCAAACCCTCAATCCTTCATGAGGTTGGGTGCGCCGGCCGCACGAGGCTTACCGAGATCTTATTCGGCGAAATGTTCTCGACAATCAGGCCCGGCGGCAGATTGAGAGTGCTTTGGTTAACGCTTAAGGTTTGGGTGCCTTCCTTCTTGTCCGAAAGATCGAAGCGCGCGACTAAAGTGTTGAAACTCGTAGAGTCCAGGAGCCAGGCACTGCCTCGGACCTGAACCTGGACGGTGTCCGTTGACAAGCGGGTAATCTCTGTATCGGCCGGCACATTGCTGAACTCGACTGGAACAGTAACGGTGCGAATCGAATTTCCCACCAGGAAGAACGAGATGCTCCAGAATATGACGGCAAGGCCCAAAGCAGCGGATTTTAGACCGAGGTCTCCAAACACGATTCGCCGTACTCTGGTCTTAGGCTCAGGACGGAATGTCGCCTGCAACTTTCGGACCTTGGCGGCCAGCGCGGCGGCAGTGTGAACAATCTGGATCTCGCGGCCGTACATCACACTGACTTCGCCGCGTTCCTCTGAAACGACCGTTACGAGCGCATCGGATCTCTCGGCCAACCCTATAGCTGCGCGGTGCCGCGTCCCATACTCTTTGGGGATATCGGTTCGCCGGGTCAATGGAAGAATCGCGCCAACCCTAGTGATTTGAGCGCCTTCGATGATGGTCGCCCCGTCGTGAACGGGAGACTTCTTACGGAAAATAGCTTCAAGGATTTCAGGCGAAATGTCGCCACCCAGTTTGACGCCGCCATCGATCAGTTCATCGACCGAATCGCTTCGAGTAATGACAATCAATGCTCCGCACTGCGCCTGCGCCAATGAAAATGTAGCGGCACTGATGGCGTCCAGTTCGGGCGACGCTGTAACTGTCCGGCGCGGCACGAACCATGACAAAACATCCAGGCGGGTTAGCGCATGGCGCAATTCCGATTGATAGACAATCAAAAGTAGAATGATGGCGATGAGATTCGTCACATCGAGAATCAAGCTCGTGATGACAAGATCTAGTTGGCTCGCCAGCAGCGCCCCGGCTTTCAAACCCAGGATGGCCAGAGAGATGCGGAACGCCCTTGCCTCTCTGCTCCAGCGAAGCAGCACGTAGATCGCGACCGTAAGAACCAAGAAATCCGTTACGTTCTGCCACCGCACAACATGCACACTTTCATCAAAATCATATCATCCCCGAACGTCCAGGATCGTGTTATGACAGCGCAGGATCGGACCAAACGGTGCAGAGAGTTGTGGCATACACCACCTGGAAGCCACCGACCACGTTCTGAACTACATCCGCAGGTTGCGGAGATAGGAATGCGCCGTGCCGTGATCCCCGGGAAAAAAGAAACGGGTTGCGAAGGGCCCAATGCATAATTGTCCACTCTGGTTCGGAATGGTCACAGGCCAGAAGACAAGACGACGCCCTTAGAGCCGCATTGAAAAGGACGGCCCCCCTATCCATAGTTCTCCTTAAAGGATTGAAGCGTGGCTTCGCCAGAAGCAACAAAGAAAGTAGCCGCGACCGCCGTATTGCGAATGCGCAAGGGAAGAACGCCGCCAAGACGGCAGCACACGACGCCGCGGTGCTGGTCCATGATAACCTAACATTCCATTGTCGAGCGTCCTGTAAACAATTAAAAGATTTGTTGCTCTTAGTTACAGTATCGTGACACGATATCGCTGTCTCTACCCATTGCGGCTGGTGTAAAGCACATTTTGCTAGCTTGCAACACACGTGCTTGCCGGTAATGAGTTGATTTCGCCGAAAGGATGGTGCCGACTGGCCGTTGGCAGTAATTTGGCATCACGTCATATCAACCCATGCTTGACGGAATCGGAGGCACATGAATAACTTCCGAAAGATCTTCGTTGGTCTCGATTTCAGTCCCGGCTCCTACGAAGCTTTGCGGCAGGCCCACAGCCGCGCCGCTTCCACCGGCGCAAAACTAGCTGTTTGCCACATCGTGCCAAATGAACTGCGGAGCAACCTGCTATTCCCTCACATTAACCGGCTCGCAGCGCTGAAGGTTCCATTGGAACTGGAGGGTGTTGCAGAAACAGTGTCTGCACGGGTTTCGGATATCACGGGCAGAACACAGGCAGAATTCGATCTGATCGTTGATGATGGAACGCCCTATGCGGCTTTCCTGACCCATGCTGAAAAGTGGCTCGCAGATCTCATCGTCGTCGGCAGTCACGGCACAACCAGCGCAGCTGATGTGCTCCTCGGAAGCGTTACGAACAAGATCATTCGGTACGCTCACTGCGCTGTCCTCATTATCCGGCCTGGCGAGCGGGCTGGCGGAGTGGTTGCGGGCACAGACTTCTCCGATCCGGCCTTTCCGGCGCTGCGAGCGGCGGCGGATGAGGCCCGTCGGACCGGCGCCGAACTGACGCTCGTTCACAGTCTGGACCTTGCGTGGTCCGCAGTGTCGTATCCATCGATGGCGTTCGGCGGCGTTCCGATAAATCTCTCAGGCGACCAATTACACGAGTTGGAATCGGCGGCCAGAGCAAGACTGGACGAGGCTCTGAATCAGTTGGGTGTTCAGGGGCAGACGAGGGTCACGCAAGGGTCGGCTGGACCTGCGCTCATCGACTTAGCCTCATATTTGAAAGCGAGTCTCCTCGTCGTCGGCACCGTAGGACGCACGGGACTCAAGCGAGCTTTGCTCGGGAGCGTTGCCGAGACCGTCTCTGAGGGCGCATCGTGTTCGGTGCTCATCGTCCGGCTGCATCCCCTTTAGGTTTTTCGGACATTCGATTGTAATGCTCTTCATGACGCCTGGTAGCATCAAGTATTTGCTCCGCGAGATACGGTTACTCATTCCTGAATCAGCCAGCAAAATCATTCTCGTACTTAGTGAATCGAGTTCTTGAAAGATCTGATCTACGTCACGTCCCCGGGGCACCTTTGAAAAGGCGTTGACCATATATGGAGCCACAGTCCTCAATCAGGATGTTCATCACGTTACTGCTGATCGCTTCAGCAGTGGCGATGGCAACCAAATGGGTTCGTTTACCATACACGCTGGCATTGGTGATCGTGGGATTGGTGATCAGCCCGATGCGCCTTCTTCCGCCCGTGCACATTTCGCCGGACTTGATCCTGCTCATTTTTCTTCCCGCGCTGCTTTTTGAGGCCGCCTGGAATCTGAAGTTGAGTCATCTTCGCGAGAATCTGCTGCCAATCCTGACTCTGGCGACTGCGGGAGTTGGTGTTTCTGTGGCAGTCATCGGGCTGGTCCTTCGTTTGGGCATTGCGATACCGTGGTCCTCAGCTCTGCTGTTCGGCTCGATCATCTCGGCAACCGATCCCGTTTCGGTTCTCGCGCTCTTCAAGACGCTTGGAGCGCCGCCGAGGCTGACGGCGATCGTGGAAGCCGAGAGCCTGCTGAACGATGGGACAGCCGTCGTCGTCTTCAGCATCATTCTGGGTTTTGCGACCGGCGCCGGAATGCCCACGGCAGGCGGGCTGATCCTGGGATCGTTGCGGGAATTCGCTTTCGTTATCTTTGGCGGCATTCTTGATTGGGGCGACCGTCGGTTTCGCAGCCTCAAAACTGACTTCATACTTTGACGATCATCTGCTCGAGATAACCCTGACCACGATTACAGCATATGGCGCGTTCCTGCTCGCACAGAGCGTGCACGTGTCGCCGGTCATCGCCGTCCTCGCGGCTGGACTGGTCATTGGAAATTACGGACGCGAGCGCGCGATGTCATCGACAACGCAGGTCGCCGTGAATTCCTTTTGGGAGTATGCCGCCTTTGTGGTCAACTCGCTCGTCTTTCTCTTAATCGGTCTCGAATTTCGATTCGGCGCGATAACGCAGAATCTGAGAGTCGCGGCCTGGTCCGTGGCGGCGATGCTGGTGGCACGGGCAGTAGCTGTCTATGGGTTGATGCCTCTGGTGAATTTGCGCTCAAAGCGGGTGGCGGCAAGGCTGGCAGCATGTATTGTTCTGGGGTGGTCTCCGGGGTTCGCTTTCGATTGCGCTCGTGTTGAGCCTGCCGGCGACGTTGCCGGAACGCGAAAATCTGGTCGTGATGGTTTTCAGTGCCGTAATCTTCAGTCTTCTGGTACAGGGGTTGACTGTCTCGAGCCTGCTTCGGTGGACGGGGCTATCGCGGACCAGTCCCTCGACGGGCCATCCTTCAGCCATGCTCGCCGATGACTCCCGGTCTACGCGATGCCTCTTTCCAGGATTAAGATTCGATCGAGTTTGTCACCGAAGGTTTCACTAGGTGACCGCGTACCATAAATCGCTTGGGCGCGGGACCAATC
Organism: uncultured Acidobacteriota bacterium; assembly: GCA_963738025.1. Taxonomy (GTDB): domain Bacteria; phylum Acidobacteriota; class Terriglobia; order 20CM-2-55-15; family 20CM-2-55-15; genus 20CM-2-55-15. Next base: position 11,344 of record CAVTWA010000058.1, read on the forward strand.
ATATGGAAAGGATAACAGGTCACCAGGGTCAGCATCGGTTCCTTGGTAGGAGCCAGGATATCCAGCCTTGCCGGATCGACCACTTCCATGGAGTCGACCTTGTACTTATAGACACCTGTCAGCGTTGTCAGAGTGATCGAGTCGCGATCCCGGATCTTTTCGAGATTTCGAAAGAACGTGTCACGATGCCCTGCGATTGCGACGTTCCCATTTTCTTGGGGGAGCGCCGTTCCGGGAATATGACCAGGCGCGACATTAGAGCGTCTCGCTATCGGCGCCTTCGAGCACAATCGCCGAAATTCCAACCGAGCCAATCGTGAGTTTTCCGATCGGGCCACCGGGTAAGACAACTCTGTCAGGGGAATGTACAAGTACAGCAAGCGATCGATCGAATTTCAAGGCCTCGTAACGCTGCGTGAGATGCGACTCCGCAATCAGAATGCCAGCATAAGCGAGCGTCCCAACACCTGCAATGAACAAAACGCGTTTCAGCACTGCGAGCAGCATACGAGACCCCTATTCGGTATATCCGGCAAACGCTAGACGCCGCGTCTCGAATACACGTGAGCGCCCGCTGAAGCTCCTAGCGACAGAAGGCCAATCAGGATCAGAACAGAAACCGGACTCGCCGTTCTAGGAAGTGTTTTGGGTGCTTGCTTCTGAGGCGCGGCCGGAGCTGCCGCAGGCGCTGCTGGCTTTGGCGGCGCTGACGCTTGGGCTATCTGCACAGGTACATTCTTCGGAGCGGCCTCAAGTTGCTGCGATTTGGCTGTTGGTGTATTCGTTTGATACTCGGGTGTTGCGCGTTTCAACCCCGCTGGAGCCGCCACCTCAGCGTTCCTCGCTGTCACCTTCGGATTTTCGCCAGGGAGAGCGGCAACCTTCGCCACATTCACCTTCGGATAGACGAATTCCAGTCCATCGATGTCACCCGGATAAAACCATTCCTTTATCGCTTCCGGTGAGCCCTCGGCTCTTTCCTCAAATGTTATGACTGTCTTGTCGGTGGGTTCGGCACGATAGGCCGGAAGGGCAAGAATGTCTTCGTAGAGATGACTTTCGTCCGCATTGAAGATTTGCACCACATTGCGGTCCGCCGGCGAGTCCAGCAACTTGAATACGTATGTGCCGGGGCCCAAAACCATCCCCGGAATCTCGACTGGTTTGTTGAATGTCAAGCTGGTCGCCTTATTCCATTCATCGGCCTTAGCGGCCAAGGGCGAGGAAAAGACAAATACGCCCAAGCAAAGCATCATTAATAATGGTTTCATTACTCGCATAACGGGTTTTCTCCTTTCAAAATCATTCGACATTAGGCGGCTCGCGTTCTTTCGTTTGGATGCGCCGCCGTCGTCGGCACTGACAAAGGCGCCAGGAGGGATTCAATAATTGTGAACAAAGCAGCTAGCGTGTAGATCGTCGCTATCGAGCCTAGAAGCGCCGGGACCAGATAGACGTTGGTGCCGGGGACCATCCAACTCCAGTAGCCCAGAACAGGCGAGCCGATCCAGGCTCCAGTCCAACCCGTGATCACGGCGCAGAGATAGCCTTCGCGGTTCTGAAATACCTTAAGCTTCAACATGCTGCGAAAGACCAAAGCGCAAACGGCCCCGATCACGAGCAAAGTTAGAAAAGATGAAAAACTCATTCCGATCACGATTCGTACCTCCTAAATCACAATTGGAGGATGTTTCCATCCGCCGCAATATTAGACGGGCCAAAGGCGCTCGTGTTTCAAAGCAGTATCGTATTACGATATCTCATCAATCGCGTCAGGCGATTGCTGGGTCCGATGGAACGTGTTGGGACCAATGCTTCGTGCAAATAGAGGAAGGAGAAATCAAAGCGTATCAGAGACAATTACTGGAAAATAGCAGCGCTGCTATCAGAGAATGGGAGCCCATGCGCGGATGTATCATCCGCTCAGACCTTCAAAAATGAACCTGGATTGCCCCATTCTCCCTTCTCATAACGGAACGTCACGTTCTTATCGACTAAAATCTGGCCATCGCTGGCCAGGCTTATGGCGGCCCGCTCCAGCGGACGGGGCGTCGGCCCTTCAAAGTTGATGCCGGACTTGTAATACCCGCTGCCGTGGCATGGGCACTTGAACTTTTGTTCTTCTGAGAGCCAGTTTGGCGTGCAGCCCAGGTGAGTGCAGATGGCAATCAGAGCGTAAATCACCGCTCCCTGCCGGACCAGCCAAACCCGTTCGCTGGATTTGAATCGTTCATCGACTTCGCCATCCTGAATTTCAGCGGGAAATCCTGCTTCGAACGTGCTTGGCGGTTCAAACAGCACATTGGGGAAAAAGAACCGCATCGTCAGCATTCCCATCAAAGCTATTGTGGCTGTGAACGCGGCCCATCCTAAGGAGATCCAATGGATAAACGATCGACGTGTTATGAGGGCAGGGGGCTGCGCTGGTCGCTTTTGCGCGATTCCCCGCAAGGGAGGCACAGGCTTCAAGGATTGAGTGTTGACCGGCATAAGCCCCTCCAATGGAAGTCGCAGAGTCAGGACGACCTTTTCAGGCACTTGGCGATCGCGGAAAGTAATTGATCCATGCGGCACGGCTTCATCAAGTAGGTAACAAAACCGGCGGCCAATGCTCTTCTGCGCGTTTCATCTGATTCTTATCCCGTCAATGCCACAACGGGAATGCCCGCAAGACGAGCGTTCTTCCTCAACGCGAAATAAAATCGAATCCGTTGATATTCGGAAGAGACAGGTCTGAAACGATCAGATCGCACGGATTCTGTTCAAGAAACTCAAGCAAATCGGCAGCGTTATCAAAGTCATCAACGATGTAATCGCGCTGCAGCATCTCCCGGAGGAGGAGCCGTATGTGGGCATTGTCGTCTAGCACTGCTATGCAACGTTTTGTTTCGTTCGGTGCATCCTTGTCGACGGAGTGTTTGGAATTCGTTTGCGCGACAGGTTGGAGTTGATGCGATCTCGTAATTGCCGTCCTTTCTCCACATCCATAATGTATGACGGCTGACAGACACTTCTGTTACACACGATATCGTGTGCACGATAATCTTTCTATCTGGTTCTCGCAGCTTGTCCGAAGAATCCAATGCACTTAGGCTTCAAGGGGCTGAATTTGCGCTGCCGCCCTTGCCGTTAAATTACGTCGACCATGTTTGGAAGTGCCATGGCTTCAAGTCCTACGCTGAGTCAATCGAGCGTGTATGCAAGGGAACGGCCCCTACTGCAAATCCCATCAGCTCTTAATTTTCTCGATCCATAAGAGCATACGTGTTGATTCGAAGGTGAGACCGCGTGATCGGATCAGCATCCATCGGCTTTCGGCAAGTCATGTCGTGAATGGTCTTGTATCGCCGTGAAACGTGAAAGCTGGACAACGCGACTTCGGATACGACGGTTATTTAAAAGCATCATGTCATTCGAGAATCTCGTGGAAGAGAACCGCGGCCTTCGAAAACAGATTGGCTGCAGACGATTGCGTTTCAATGACGATCAACGGCCGCCGGTTGGCCGTGAAGCGAAAGAACTTTGCTGAAAGCTGGTGGCGCAACGCACCTGTGGTCTGCAACAACTTACATCCCATAAGGTTCAAAAACATGAATGAACGATTCGAATCGCGAGTCGACGTCGTCTCGCTGTTTGAAACGAACTGCCATCGTACTTTGAGCGATCAATTTTCGGTGCCAGGCCATCAAAGTCTCGGGAGTTACGATTATCGTCTGTTAGGTTGAAGCCTCGTCTGTAGTTCATGTTGGCCCTGAATAGGAGATCGTACTACGAAGCAATTTAGCAGACGCATTCGATCATCGTACGGGAAGCCCTCGCAGTTCCTGGCCGCATCAGTGACACGCGTGCCCGTGCCGTACCCGATCATCGGAGACAATCGCAACCCTCACGAGATGAACGATCCGGCAGCTTTCCGGAGGCCTGAGATTTCACCCTTACGAAAAGACTTTCCGGAGTAGCCGGCGCTCTACGCCAGCGATGGCGAGGCCACCGCCAGCGCGCCATCGGTTATTTTTTTGCCGTCGCGGTCTTGCCTTTCGCGTCTTTTGCATCCAGCGTGATTTCCTCGGCTGCATACTTCTTCGCTTTTGCATCCATCTTCGCGTTGATCATAATGCTGTCGCCGACCTTCAAATCGGTACTCTTCGCCGGTTTTGCGTGCATCATGTACTTCGTTGTTTTCTCCAGCATGACCGTTTCGGACTTGCCATCCTGTGTCTTGATAGTAACCATATCCGGCTTGACAGCCGTTACTGCACCCATCAAGTGCGCCGGAGTGCTCTGGGCTGAAACGAATCCCGCACATAGCAGAAGGGCGGTTAAAGATCCTGCGATTCCTCTGAACATGATTGGTCTCCTTGTGGTTCTAGGTTGTTGACTTTCACATAATCAGAATCAATCCTGAGTTTTCACATCAGGTGTCCGCTAAACGTCTGTACGGCGCTTGGGCCTCTAAGGCTCGAGTGGCCGGCTCGCTGTCGCGCATATCCAAACCATGCGTAATATCAAAAGTGCGCAAGAGCGCGGTCCGTTCTATGGCGACATTCCGTTTTGCATGCCACATCGTGATAGATATCGTTGCACGATATCTTAGCCGTTGCAACAATTTACTTATGCAGTCTGGGGCAGTCACTTACCATGAGCACGGAATCTTATTACTCTTTAAGCCCCGTAGCGCGTCTAACGTAATATCGATCGCCCTGCCGTCACTTGAAGGACATCTACGCGATGGGTGTAGGCAGTTTACTAATGAGAAATCCGGTACTGGGCGGTGGAAAGAAATCCTTTATGAAACGGAAAATAAGATTTCGAAATCGTGTGCATGCCGGCACCGAACTCGCCGGAAGGCTGGAGAGCTACAGCGGCGCGAAAGACACGATCGTTGTGGGGCTGGCGCGTGGCGGTGTTCCTGTCGCGGCGGCACTGGGTCAAACACTCGGCTTGCCGTGTGAGGTCTTTGTCAGTCGAAAACTCGGTTTGCCGGAGGATCGAAAGCGTGCTTTAGGAGCCGTCACGGAGACAGGCGTTGTATACATCGACGAGGTCGAGTTGTCCACTGAGCCGTGGCTACCCAGCGAATTGAGACGCTATATTGAGGAGGAAGTTCAGTTGCTGGAATCGGACGTAGTTCGGAGATGCGCCTGCTATCGGGGCGGACGGGCGGTTGCGGATTTCCGTGGCCAGACCGTAATTGCTGTAGACGAAGGCACGTTTACGGGGACCACTTTTGTTGCCGCAATCCAGTCCCTCCGCAAGATCGGAGCACGGTATTTGGTCGGAGCCCTTCCTGTGGCTCCAAAGTGTGCCGTGCGGCAGATTCGCCCAGCTGACGGACGAAATGGTCGTCCTGTTTGCTCCAACGAAGATCGCGGATCTCGGCGACTACTACGATGATTTTCCAGAGGTGAGCGACGAACAGATTGCGGCCAGCCTTGCTATCCACGGGAAAGTCATCGGCGGCAGGCCGGACAAGACGGCTGCGTGATTCGCCTTCCTTGAGCCGTTCTTTTCATCGGCGACTCGTCTCGTTTTGCCAGCGTGCAACCTGATCAATACGCCGTCCTGGTCCCTTCGTCTGGGACAGCCTCCTCCAGTACTGCTTGAATCGCCGCCGTCGCCAACTCACAACAGTAGCGGTTTGTACGACGACGAGCGTCGTTCTCCATTGTCTCCAGATCTTCCTCAGGTGCGGTCCACAAAAATTACATCCGGCTCCTAAATAGCACTACTCAGCGATTCGGTAGAATCGCTTAATGTTATTTCTGGTCTGGATTGTCTCGGCTGCCGGACGTTGGTTTGAACCGTCTCCGCGGCTTGGCGGACGTGTTAACCTTCTTTGGGTTTGTGCCTCCGCGCGCCAGCCGCTGTTGCCGCCGAGAATCCTTTTCTACGGAAACAACTTGGCCTTTGGTGTCCAGGGGGCCAGTCCGGCTAGGCAAATCAGGTGCTTCTAATCCGAGCGCTCCGACACCTTAGACACGGAAGACCGAATTCGCCAAATGAAATAAAACATCAAATAAGAGCGAGTCCGAATGGAGACGTGCAATGACGAAGCCGCCCCTTAGAGGTATTTATGCCTGCCTGTTCGATGCTTATGGGACTTTGTTCGACTACGCTTCCGCGGCAGCACGCTGCCGTGATGCGCTCGGGGACAAGTTTGAAAACCTTAATGCTCTTTGGCGGGAAAAGCAGCTCCAGTATACGTGGATGAGAGCGCTTCAAGACGCGCATGCGGATTTTTGGCAGGTTACAGGCGACGCGCTCGATTTTGCGATGGAGACTCTCGAATTGAGGGACCCTGGGCTCCGCGACCGGTTGATGGCGTTATACCTTGAGCTCGAAGCATTTCCTGAGGTGAGAGATATGCTCGTGCGGCTGAGGGCTTCCGGGCTGAAGACAGCGATTCTTTCAAATGGTTCCCCCGCCATGCTGCAGGCTGTTGTCGAATATAACGGCATCGATCATCTGCTTGATGGCGTTTTCTCCGTGGAGGAAGCCGGTGTCTACAAGCCGCACCCTAGAGTGTATCGTTTGGCAGCCGAACGGCTCGGGCTGGAGCGAAGCACGATTTCATTTCAGTCGGCAAATGCCTGGGATGCTTATGCCGCGTCGGCTTTCGGCATGCGCGCCGTTTGGTGCAATCGTTATGGTCAGCGCCGGGAACGACTTCCGGGCAAGCCTGATTTTGAGGTGAAGACTTTGGATGAGTTACCCGCGATCGTCGGAGCCTGAATCGTAGAACAAATTATAGCTTAGCGAGCGATACCGAATGCGGTCGTCTCTTCCGCATTTTTTCAGTTTTTCGGCAAAGCGTGCTAACAGCAAATTTACCGCCTGTATCTTCCCAGAACCATCCCTGAAGCGCGTGATCCTGCTCATTGGAACGTTGTTGCATGCGCGCTTCCAGCATGAACGCCTTCAGATCATCTGCCGCCTGCCGCATGAACTGGACTTGGCTGACTTCAGCCGGCTTCTCCGTATAGTCCTCTGGAGTGCCGGCCACATAGGATTGAAGGTAGCGGACCAACCCGCGGAAACGCCGAGGCGGAATGCCTGAATTTCCGACCGCCGTTCGACCGTCATGTTCCTCAACCCATTGCTCGTAGTACCGCCGCATCGCGGTCAATTCATCGGCCGCGTCACCTTCGGTATTGACGTTCTGCACCGTGGTGGGCTGGATGAGGCGTGCGGGCGTGTCCCCTTTCTCAGGAAATTCGGCCAAAACCGGGCCTGTTTCAGCGGTGAACAACTCTAACGCAGCCCTCAACACTTTGTACTGGAATTCCGGATCGTTTGGTTTTCCCAGGGCGTAGCCATAGGGAAAGGGCACAAAGAGCGCCCGAGGCGGCTTGGTGCGTTGCGCGTGTTCTTTGAGTAAAACGATGGTCGTTGTTGGCAGCGCGGTAGCCTCAAATGCTCTCGCAAGCACACTGACCGTGTGCGTGCAGGAAATTCGGTCAGGTGGGAGTCAAGATTGCGGCGTCGGCACCCTCGTTCAACAGGAGTCGCGCGACCTCGGG
>CAVTWA010000059.1:0-7303 GCA_963738025.1 uncultured Acidobacteriota bacterium
GGAAACGACAGCGCGTAATCAAGACCGACAAAACCGCCCCCGGCTGTGGCGACGAGATGAAAGCGATCGACTTTCAGATGCTTCATTAATGCGTGCAGGTCATCGGCGCCGGTGTCCGGTGGCGCGCCTGATTCTGTGACGGAGCGCCCCCATCCGCGGCGGTCATATGCAATGAAGCGAAAGTTTGCGGATGTGAATGCGGGAATCTGGTGCTCCCAGTTCGCACTGCTGCCGGTATTGGAATGCAGGAAGACAACGGGAACACCCTTCCCGCCCGTGTCGACATACCAGATGCGAACGCCGGGAAGGTCCGCGTACGTACCAGTGGTGGCCGCTTGTGAGAAGCTCAACACAGCCCCCAGAAAGAGGACAATGATCGTTGCAAGCTGTCCAGTCGTTTTCATCCGCTGACAGCGAAGTATATCAACTCAGTAGTTCACATTGGCTAACGGTGTAGTCCTGAATCGCGGTACCGCCGGCACAATTAGGTCGAGGCGTTAGTTCAGTAATCGCCTGAGTGGACCAACATGGCGGCGAGGTTGTGCCGCAACTGTTAACCTGCGCGCCTGGTAGTGCGGGGTCGCCCTGCAGATCATAAATCGTGGCACCGGATTAGCCAGGGAACCACCGAATGCCGTTCGTGAAGTCGACCCCCGAGGATATCTCCCGGCTGGACCGCAAAGCTTACGGCCGTGTTCAACCCCGTATTAATGTTTCGTGATGACACCGGTGGTATCTACGTGCGTCGTCACGATGTAGTTGCTGCCGTTATTGCCATCGTTCACGGTGTAACGCGAGACGGATAAGGTTTTGCCCTTTCCGACCGCTGGCGTGTCGTACGTTTCTGCCAGGTTGGTGACGGCGTCGCCAATCTGGATTCCCGATACGGTTGGCACGGCTGCTGCGCTCGTGGTGCCATCGAAACTCTTGGTATTGGTAACTGCTGAGATCGTCAGAGGACGCACCGTAATGTCGGCCATTGAAATGGCAGTCGGGTTGGGCATGTAGTTGCCGGCATCAGTACCAGAAATGGAGATACCGGTGACCATGACAACCTTCGCGGTACCGACGTTTTTGTTCGTAAAGGCCGCGCTTGTATAGCTGTCGGTGAACACGTCTCCGGCGATCCGGTTGTCGGAGAGAGACACGGCCGTCGTCGTGGTGCCGTCGTATACTTTCTTGATACCCGTCGCGCTGACTGTCAATGGACGCGGTGTGATATCGGCGGTCGTCATCGCCGTTGTATTGAATGTGTAATTCGGTGCGTCCGTACCTGAAATCGAGATACCACTAACAGATACCGGTTTAACTTTCCCGACGTTCTTGTCCGGGAACCTCGCTGTTGTGTAACTGTCGCTCATTACGTCTCCTGTGAAACGGTTATCCGACAGAGTCACGGTCGCGGCAGTGGTGCCATCGTATACTTTGTTGATTCCAGTAGCGCTGATCGTCATCGGGAACGGGGTGATAATCCCGGTCGTGTCATTGATGAATTGGTCAATCGTGTAATTGTTACCGCTATTCGTGTCGTTCACCAGCCCGGACGGCGACAGTGTCTTGTTATTACCAACATTTTTGGTGTCGTATGTCTCGATGAAATTCGGCGTGTCCGTAAACACCAGATTGCCCGCAGTGATTGTCGGCAGTGTCGAGGCGGATCTGGTCGAATCGTAAACCCGACCGTTGTGCTGCGCCGTGACCGTGATGTGGCGTGGAGTGATCGTCAGCCTGCCCTGGGTGTGATTGGTGCCGTCATTGTAAGAAGCATCGGGAGCCAGGTAGGTGATTGCATCCGTCGGTGACGTCTGCAGCGGATTCCTGCCATTCAATCCTTGCGGGCAGGTTATGACGGAATATGTGCCGACATTATGCCGATCCGTTGACGCGATGGTGTAAGTACAGACCACGTTTGTCGCGGAAAGGGAGCCCGCGACATCGCCAAAGATTTTGAAAGTCGGAGTGGGGAAACTGTTGCCGTATATGACATTCTGATCGTCCGCCACCACGAACAGGTGCGTCACTTCGCTGCTCACGCTGTTGGAATCACTGCTTTCGGTGCCAATGATATCGACAGACGTTATGTAGTACCTGTACGTCGTGTTGAAGCAGGTGTGATTCTGAGGACAAGCCGGCCCTGCATTCACAGAATCATTTGCCGGATCGGTGTAGGTGGTTAGCGGCGGAGCGCCGTCAATGGAGTAACCCGACGGGAGGAGATAAATCGCTGCTGGCGTCGGATGTGTGGGATCCTGCGTGTTCACACGATACACGTTGTAGTGCCGGATGAGTCCGAGAGTCGGGCTGCCCCAGGTCAATATATTGCTTGTGGCAGTATTCTGCACTTTCAACGGTTGCGCGGCATTCGTCGGATCGAGACTTGACGTGGCGTCACTGAAATTCATTTCTCCGATGTTCAGCGAACCGATGTCGAGTGAACCGATATCGAGCGAACCGATATCCAGCGATCCGATATCGAGCGATCCAATGTCGAGTGAGCCGATATCCAGTGAACCAATGTCCAAAGATCCGATGTCCAGTGAGCCGATGTCGAGCGATCCAATATCCAATGAACCAATGTCGAGCGAGCCGATATCCAGTGAACCGATATCGAGTGAGCCGACGTTAACGGACAGGCCATCCGTATTCAGTCGGGCACCGATCTGCTGGAGGTTTAAATTATGCCAGTCCTTGGAATCGTTAAAAACATCCATGCGGGCTTGAGGGGGGGGCTTGACGCCGTCAAAATTAACGTCGAATCGAGCGGGGGTTTGCGTTCCGCTTCGGTCCCAATCAGGGACAGTTACCGTGGACGTCTCGAGACGGATCTCGTGGGCGCCATCCGTAATCAGTGAGCCATCGCAGTGCCGCGTCGAGAAGCCTTCTCCTGAAGGAAGCGAGGGACTATAGTACCGGACTCGATACGTCAGTGAACCTAAAGACGTGGGATCTTTGGAAAGCGAATACTCATCCAACTGGTTCAGCGTGCCATTTGAAAAGTCGATGTGTTCCAGTCCTTGTGCATCCGTCAGACCCCGCACCTGGTACAAATAATTCATCTGGCTCTGATAGTTCGGCATGCAGTTCGGTGTGCGCCCCAGGCCCGCATGCGATAAGCCTAAATTATGTCCGAATTCGTGCAGCAAGGTGCCGGCTTGGACCAGAGATGTTCCCGTTTGGTCGGCGCACTCCGGAAGGTTGAGTGACGCGCCAGTAGGGTCGCAGCCGGCTACGTCGTCGAATCGCCATAACCCGAGCGTGATCATGAGATCTGCTCCCGGCCGGTCGGCAACCCCTGAAATGCTCACCGGTGTGGGAACACCCATCGGTACAGGTAAGCCGTTATCGGTCGTCGGTGTTCCGTCGACATTAAATGTTGCCAGTGCGTGCCCGAAAAGGTTGTAGCGGAAAATGTCTTTCCGGCTGTTGTCAAAGTGCGGAACCATGCCCGCAAGCGGAAACCCGTTCTTGACGCTCAGAAACCCTCGTTTGTAGCTGAGCACTGCGTAAGGCTCCGCAAATTCACAAGTCAGCGGATGCATATTCAACGCTTGACCGAGGAGGCTCGTTGGGGAGACGTTTTTCGCGATGTTGTTATTGATGCTGGTACACAACAGATCGGATTCTTCGAGTACTTCTCCACCCTGCAAAGAGCCCTTCGGCAGGCCCGCAGCCTGGATGATGTAAGGCGAGACTTGCGTGTTGTTCTGGTAATACTTGCCCTGATAATTATTGCCGACGTCGAAATGCATCGCGATTCCGTGATTCGCAAATGTGTCACCCACGGCGTTGAGAGCGGCAATTTTAGGAATATGCAGGTGGTCCGTCGGTTGAGTGCCGTGGAGCCAGTCGATCTCCATGAACACATCGGGCTTGGTGGGACTTGCTCCCATCGCCGGCAGATTGACGCACCGTTCGGCCGGGTAATCCGCGCAACCACCGAAGGTGGCAGGATGCGAGGAGTCTCCGATGTTCAGATGCATTCCTTTTGTCTCCCAGACATCCAGGAGGCCATCGCTATCCGTGTCGACGACCCTCGTGCTTGTGACAAAGCTGCTGAATGTCAGGCACACTTCGCCAGAAAACGTGACGTGGAATGAATAGGCGTCGTCATTAGCCTTCATGGAGAAGTCGAACGTCGGATTGTCCCAACGGGTTCCTGCGGCGCCGACGAATAGTTTCTTGAAAAGGCCCGGTCCAATGGAGTCGATTACATTCAGTGTGCTGTTATAACCGGGCTGCCCGTTGCCAACGATCGCCGTCGCTTTGCTGGACACGGATTTGGCTGAGTCTTGGTAAGCCTGGTAAAAGCCTCCAACCGTCTGGTCCAGCTTACCGTTGCTTTTGTTGATCGAAAAACTGCCGTCGTAGATAACAACGGAACTCAGCGGCGCTGCCGTTGGATTGCCTGGCATCACGATTCGATAAACGATGACCAGACTGGCGCCGTTGCTGAAGGGCCCAGATCCTCCCGTTCCGCCTCCGCCGTCACGCAGGCTGACGGTGTGCGATCCGGTTGCAACGCGCACATTGTGAACGGTATCGATTGGTAGATACCGAAGGACGTCGGCACGGTACGAACGTCCATAAAACGCGCTCGATGTACCGTCGCAGGCGGGATTCTGGGGATCGCCCAGGACCGCCCCGGCGATCTCGTTTCCGTCGAAAAAGCCGATGGATGATTGGGGTTTGGTGAATGAAGACGGCTCGTCGGTTTGCCAGTAGAGAAATGCCGCAACGATATCCGCAGATGAAGGAACAGGGGACGATCCATTAGCTTTTTCCCCGCCGATTTCGATCGTCCCGGTGGCGAACGAGCCTTTCATCTTTGGGTTGTTCTGAGGATTGGGCCCAAGTCCATCATAGTTCATACCCGTTCCCCGCAAGCCGCCGACGCCGCCGACGACGTAATCGCCTGTGACAAAATAGTTTTTAAAATAATGAAGTGCGTCTTGAGATCGGCCGATCTCTCCGAACAGAACGAAGAAGCCGAGGAAGAAAATGACAAGGGGTCTGAGAATATTAACGAGTTTCCTACTCATATAATCTCCAGCGGGCCGGAGGGCAGAACAGAGTCCTTCGGCGATGTGTTTTAGTGCGCGTCAAAATATTTGGCAGGCGCGGCGGATTGTAGGAATTCCTGGGGATTACGTCAATGGAAACCCACAGGAAAAATTCTGAAATCTTAACTGGATACAGGGATTACAGTCCGGCGCGCTTTCGCACTTCGGGTAAGAAGGGGTCTTCTCCGGCCTTGCCCCGAATCGACAGGTACGATCGGTAGGATTCAGCAGCTCCGGGGCTCTTCAAGCCTTCACGGACGCGGCCTATGTAGTAGTAAACGGGAGGAAAGAAACCGTAAGTCGGAGATTCGTCGAGGAAAAGCGACAGGGCTTCACCGCGTCGCTTCATGCAACGGTCGAATTCGGAGTCGGCTTGGGTAAAGGCTTCGGCATCGAGATACGCTCTACCAAGATCGAAACGGCCGATCCATGTATCGACGAGATTGTTGGCGGCATTGAATGCAGCAATCGCAGAACGGGGGTCTCCCCGTGCCAGGGCAATCTCCCCTTCGATGATTTTCGCGTATGCTTGAGGCTCTGTCTCCGCCTTGGCGAGGTTAGCCATCTGCGCCTGGGCGCGAGCAGCCTGGCCGGCAGCGGCAAAAACGCGGCCCGCAAGGAACTGGATCTTGAACGTTTTGCTGATCGTCAGGGCCTTTTCCGCCTCGGCGACGGCGTTCGCTTTTTGATTCTGCTGCAGCCGCGTGTAGGCCAGGATCGCTCGTTTTCGCGCAGCCGCGTCCGCGTTCTTGCTCGCCAGGTCCGCACTTGCACTCTCCTCAAGAATCCGCGCGGCATCAGCAAAACGTCCTTGATACAAAGCCAGATCGGCCAACCCGGATGCACCGTCCGAAGCGCCCTGTTTGGGTAGTTTCGCTAGTTTTTGGTAGGTCTCCGCTGCCTCATCCAGCTTTTCCTGACCAATCTGTGCAAAGGCGAGCGACACAAAACCGAGATTGAAGTCGGGATTCATTTGTTGCACGACCCGTGCGTCTTTTTCTGCCGCTTCAAAGCCCGTCTCGTAGGACTGGTAGAGGGCCAAATTATTCCGGTACAGCGTGCGTTTCGGCAAAATGAGCGTGGCCTGGCGGACCTCGTCGATGGCTTTCGGCATGTTTCGCAATTTAGTCCAGCAGTAGGCGAGATTGTTACGCGCCGTCGCATCCGAAGGGAACCGGCTGATCAGCGTTCCGTTTTCCTCGACGCATTTCTGAAAATCGTTGAGCAGAGCGAAATAAGTGGCTCGTACGCGGTATCGCTCGCGCTCTGTCATCCTGTCGATGAGGGCCAGCGCCTTTTTGATGTCATTCAGTGCCTCTTCTTCGTGGCCCTGATTGTTAGCGGCGGTCGCCATAGCTGCGTACGCAATACCGAAATTCGGGTCGAGGTCGACGGCTTTCGAAAAGCTCTGCTGCGCTTCCTCATATTTCCCCTTCGTCAGTAAATCCACGCCGGTGGCGTACTCGTGAACCGCCTCGAGCGAGGTGGCCGACAGCGTATCCATTGCAAATCGCAGCGCTGAGTCTGAGGCGTCGTCGCCGAGCGCTTTGCGAACGGTTCCGGCGAGCTTCGTTGCCGCAAATAAGACCTGGTCCTTCTTCGAAGCGGAATCCTCGCCAACGCGGATCGGATTGCCACTAACAGCTTGCGTAGCCTTGATCGAAAGCGTGTAGCCGTCTCCCTGACGATCCAAAGAGCCAGACAACACCACGCCGAGCCCCTGGCTTGCCGCGATCTTGCCGGCGGCAAGTTCATCAAGGCGGCCTGAAACCGCCGGCAATCCAAGACTGCGCATGCCGTTGCGGTCGTAGACTGTGATGAAACCCGCTCCTTCCAGCGCCATTTTGACAACCGGTTCGAGAGCGCCATCGAACACGGGATCGCCGGTGTGATTGTTGAAATCGGCGACGATCACCGTTACCGGAGCATGCACGGCTGAGGCGGTTTTGGCAGGCTGTCGGTTTCGAGTGAACAAAGCCGTAACGACAACGACCAAGGTCAGAAGTGCGATGAGGCCTGCCAGTTTCCGGACAGGAATCGACTGCCGCGCAACACTCCGGCCGACACGGTTCAATGTTCCGATTTTCTTGTCTGGATCTACGGCCTCAACATCCTTTAACAGATCGTCAACCGATTGATAGCGCTGGTCTGGATCTTTCTCCAGACACTTCATGACAATCTTGTTCGCCTGTATCGGAACCGACGAATCCAGGTCGACCGGCGGAATCGCTCGCTCTTGGGTC
>CAVTWA010000060.1:0-8008 GCA_963738025.1 uncultured Acidobacteriota bacterium
GCGGAAACGACAGCGCGTAATCAAGACCGACAAAACCGCCCCCGGCTGTGGCGACGAGATGAAAGCGATCGACTTTCAGATGCTTCATTAATGCGTGCAGGTCATCGGCGCCGGTGTCGGGCGGCGCGCCCGGTTCTGTGACGGAGCGCCCCCATCCGCGGCGGTCATACGCAATGAAGCGAAAGTTTGCGGATGTGAATGCGGGAATCTGGTGCTCCCAGTTTGCACTGCTGCCGGTATTGGAATGCAGGAAGACAACGGGAACACCCTTCCCGCCCGTGTCGACATACCAGATGCGAACGCCGGGAAGGTCCGCGTACGTACCAGTGGTGGCCGCTTGTGAGAAGCTCAACACGGCAAAACCAAGCCCGATAACGGCTGCCTTCAGCTGTCCTGTTGCTTTCATCAATGTAGTCGCGGGCTTTAGCCCGCGTCCCTGCTCAGGGAGAATATAACATTCTGCGGACTGAACGCGGGCTAAAGCCCGCGACTACAGTTTGGACGTCGGAAGAGGATTGAAGAGTTGGACCTGCCCACGGAGAGCGCATCTATGATCGGTTCTTGCGGTCGGGTGCCAGTGGCGTTGCCGCCATCCAGCACCGTCCAAGTTTCGCTTAGTTAATGACACCAGTGGTATCTGCAAGAAGGGTGACGGTGTAATTGTTGCCGGCGTTACCGTCATTGATGGTGTATGTGCTGCTGACCGAAAGTGTCTTTCCGCTACCTGCATTCGGTGTGTCGTAGGTTTCATTCAGACCGGCGACCGTATTCGGTGCCCTGTAGACCGGTCACCGTGGGTTCTGCGGCCGCACTGGTATTTCCGTCATATGGCTTCGTGTTGGTCTGGGCCTTGATGGTGAGTGGCGCCGCCGTGATCCCACCAGTATTGTTGACGACCAGATTGACCGTTCCTCCGGCATTCGCCAGGCAACCGGCCGCCGAGCAATAGTTCTTGCCATTGTTGCCGTCGTTGACGGTATATGTCGCGACGGAAAGAGTCTTGCCGGTGCCGGCGTTCTTCGTATCGTAAGTTTCTGAAAGGTTGGTTACTGTATCCGTTCCCAGCAAACCGCTGACGACCGGGCCGGCTGCCGCGCTTTCCGTGGCGTCGTATGTCTTGTGATAGGTCTGGGCTGTGATCGTCAGAAGTGCAGGGTTGATCACGCCGGTCGTGTCGACGGCCAGCCTGACGGTTCCACCGTCGCTAACGGCGCACGCGGCGATCGCAGCAGAGCAGTAATTCAGACCGCTGTCGCCGTCATTCACGGTATAGCCTGGCGATACCGTGAGCGTCTTGCCGGTGCCCGCGTTCTTGGTGTAATAGGTTTCGGCCAGACCCGTTACCGTATCTGTACCTTTTAAACCGGTAACGACAGGAATGGCCGCCGCACTGGTGTTAGTGTCATAGGTCTTTGTATTCGTCTGCGCTGTTACCGTCAACGGCGCCGGGCTGATTACGCCGGTAGTGTTGGCGACCAGCTTGACCGTTCCTCCATCTCCCACCACACAACCGTTGTTCGCGTTAAAGATGTCGGTAGAGCAGTAGTTCAGACCCAAATTGCCGTCATTCACGGTATAGCCTGGCGATACCGAAAGCGTCTTGCCGGTACCGACGTTATGATTATCGTACATTTCGGTTGCCGTGATCGTGTCCGTACCGACAAGGCCAGTAGCGAGGGGTGTCGCGGCTGCGCTCTTCGTGCTGTCATAGACCTTCGTGTTGGGTTGCGCCGTGATCGTCAACGGCTTCGGTTTGACGACTCCCGTATTCACAGGAACCAGGTTGGCCGTTCCACCATCGGCAATCCGGCACCCGTCGAACGCACAATAGTTTTTACCTGGTACCGGGTTTCCGTCATTGACTGTATACGATGAAACAACAAGCGCTTTGTCCGCCCTGGCGTGCCGCGTATCGTACGTTTCTGCCAGATTCGTGACAGTATCCGCGTTGTATTTAAGTCCTGCGACGGTCGGGACGGCGTTCGCAGTCCCAGATGAATCGTAAATCTTCGTGTTCGGTTGCGCCGTGAGTGTCAAGCGCGACGGGTTGATTGTCAAACTGCCCGGGTTCTTGGGATTCTGACCGTTGACGTCGTTGTAATAGGGCGCAGTCGACTTCGAATCCACGGCACCGGCGCCGACATATGAAACGCCGAGGGTTGAGGTGTTCGGATCTCCCACAACGAGTGGTCCAGAGCAGTTGATCGGGTAGACACCGGCGTTTCTGGGTTGGGCGGGAGCGTAGACGCAGCTCACAGTCGACACCGATCCCGAGGTCGCGGCAACGGTTGTAACCGTATTGCCATTCACGGAGAAAGCGGTTGTGCCGTAGATCTGATAGGTGGTCGCCGTCGGGTTACCGTACACAACGGGTCCGTTATTCGGTGTGGAACTGTTGATGGCGCAGTCCGCGCCCGCATTCGCCTGACAATTCGCAATGACGAACACGTGCGTCACGTCGCTGGGTCCGACGTGGTTCGAACCGTTACTGATGGTGCTTCGGATATCCTCCGAAGTGATGTAGTACCAGTAAGGGGTGTTGTAGCAGGTCAAAGCATCCGGGCATGCTGAACCTGCGTCTCTGAAGTCAGTGACCTTGTCGAAAATGTAAAACAACCCGTTCGCGTCGGCTGGTGGCGGTGCGGGTACCGTCGTCGGGTCGACATTCCCGAACGTGAAGAGATTCACGCCATCGTTTGTTGTCCGGAATGGCGCGAACTTGACGCCATCGGTCGAACGGTAAATGTTGTACAGCCTGATCTGACCGACCTTCGGAGGACCGAATGAAAGTTTGTTGGCGTCAATCAGATTGATCACCCGCAGCGGCTTTTCAGGATCCGTCGGGTCCAGTGTTGAAACGAATGTCGTATAGTCGATCTCACCCAGATCGGGTAACCCACCGAGGTCGGGCAACCCACCGAGGTCGGGTAAGCCGCCCAGATCCGGCAAACCACCTAGATCCGGCAGACCACCTAAGTCTGGTAAACCACCCAAGTCCGGCAACCCGCCCAAGTCCGGCAAACCACCCAGATCCGGCAGACCACCTAAATCCGGCAAACCGCCCAGATCGGGTAAGCCGCCCAGATCCGGCAAACCACCCTGACCGACACCTGTCAGATCCAGATAGGTCAGATCCGCAGACAATCCGCCCGCGTTGCGTCTCGCTCCAATCTGTTGGAGATTCAGGCTTTTCCAGTCATTGGAATCCGCGTAAGGGACCAAGCCCGAGCCGGTGGGCAGCCAGCCATCGTAATTGACATCCTCAAATGGAATGGCGGAGTATACACCGCCAACTTTCAATCTTCCCGACCGATTCCAATCCGGGCTCGAGAAATCAGTTCCCTCGAGCCGGACCCCGGATGCTTGGGTGAAAATGCTGTTAGCCGGCGCGGGATTTGTCGGAACCGTTGTCGAAGTTCCATCGCAATGACGACTCGCTGCGCCCTCGAGGAGTGCTCCCGTCCTGATATCGGTAAGAGGCGGTGTGTAGAATCTGACTTTGTACTTCAGATTACCGAGCGAACTCGGATTCTCCGAAAGAATCCCTTCGTCGATGGGAGCCAGCGAGCCATCCGAAAAATCAAGGAACTCCCGGCTGCCCGGGAAGTTCGGATTCAGATTTGAGCCCGTCAACAGCCGCGTCTGATACAGATAGTTCATGACGCTCTGATAGTTCGGCTTGCAATTTGGTGTGCGCGTCAACCCACCATGGAACAGTCCGAAAAGGTGACCCATTTCGTGCATGATCGTGCCCCCCTGCTGTTCAAGGGTTCCGATCTGGTTGAACTTCGGATCATCCGAAGGCCACAAGCCCAGAGTAACCATGAAGTCAGCGCCGTAAGTTTCGGCGACACCGGAATTGGCCAGAGGCTGGCCCAGCGGTTGACTTAATGGGTCTTTGGCCGGGATTGGATTACCGGCGGCGTCGAATGTGAACGTTGCAATTGCATGGGCCAGCAGACCGTAATAAGAAGACGTCTTTCCGGTAGTGCCGGAAGTGCTCGTTGATTCCCAGTGCGTTGAAACCACTTTCGATGCCGCGGAAACCGTTTTTCCAATCCAGAACGGAATAGGGTTCCGAAAAGATGCACTTGTTCGGGTCGGTGACTTTAGCGTTCGGACAATGAAGTGAAGGTGAGGTTTCATCGAGGTCTGTAATCAGACCACCCTGCAGATTGTATTCGACGCCCCCGACTTTCCACGATGGGACGATGAAGGGATTGCCCACGGACGGGTAAGCAGTCCCAACATCAAAATGCACCGCGATGCCGCGGCCGGCGAAGGTATCCAATATCGCTTTAAGTGCGCCAAGCCAGGGTTTATGTTCGTGCGCTGGAACAGGCGAAAATGTAGCGGGTTCCAGTGTACTTCAGCCAGTCGAGCTCGACAAAGATGTCCGGCCGAAGCGCGTTCGCGCCCATCGAGGGCAGATTCACGCAATTTCCCGGGTCCGATGGATAGTCCGTGCAGGTTCCAAATGTCGCAGGAGACACTGCGGTATTCAAATGCAGGCCATTGGTCTCCCACACGTCCAACAAACCGTCGCGGTCGGTATCTACGACCTGAGTGCTCGTAACAAATGACGTGAAGGTCAGACAAACGCTGGCGGCGAAAGTGACATGGAACGAGTAATTCGAGGAGTTCAGCTTCTGCTGGATATTGAATGTCGTGCTGTCCCACCGTGGTCCTGCCGTTCCAGTGAATGGCTTATTGAAATTACCCGGCCCATCGGACGTGGTTACATTAAGACTGCTGACGTAGCCAGGCTGGCCATTGCCTATGACCGGGGTGATTTTAGTAATGATGTTATTTGCAGCATTTTGATAAGCCTGATAATAACCTGCGATTGTTTGATCAGTTTGCCGCTGCTTTTGTTGATTGAGAAAGCGCCGTCATACATTACGACGGCCGACAAAGGAACCGCTTGTGGATTCCCCGGTACAACCGTCCGGTAGATAATGATCAGGCTTGCGCCATTGGTCAGCAGACCGGGATCGAGTTGGCCCTGTCGAGAAAACTTACAAAATGTGTGCCGTTCACGCCATTGTTGGCCGCGGCTTTGTTGCTGGCGTCCACGTCATACAGCAAGTACTTGCGCACGTCCGCACGGTAACGCGTCCAAACTGAGCTCCCGTCGATGTGTCGCAGACCGGATTTGATGCGTCACCCACCACCGCACCCACAATCGGATGGCCATCGAACACTCCGCGCCTTCCCATCGGGGCGTTTGGCGGCGTTCTTGCCGTGCGGGAGTGAGTGGTTCGTCCGTCTGCCAGTAAAGAAACGCAGCTACGATGTCCGCAGGAACGCGCTGGCCGTTGATGAGGGTTACCGGTACGCCCGTAACCGTAATCGAGTTTTGCGCATAAGAACCGTTAAAGGTCGGACATGATGATTTGAGATTTTGCCATTCGGTAAGCGCCGCCCCCTGTAACTTTCCAGAAGCCTTGCCGAAATTCAGTTGATCTAAACAGGGATCGCCTGATGCCGATTGTTTTCCGGTTCCACGCAAGCCAACGCCGCCGGCGACATAGTCGCCGGTCACGAAATAGTTTTTGAAGAAGTTAAGTGCATCCTGAGCGCTTCCCGTTTGTGAAAACAGACCCAGAAATCGGATAGAAAAACAAAAAGCGGTTCTGAACAATCGTTGCGAAAAGGGTTTCCTACCCATATTTAACTTCTTCCTCCGGTGCGAGCGCAAACTTGGCAACAGCCTGGCGGAACTGAAAATGGCAACGCGGGAGATGCTACAAAGATTCTTCCGTCGGAGTTCCGCAAACTGAATTTGTATGGAAATGCGTCAGAGACGCGTTGATTCTAGGAGGGCGTTGTACACTCGTCAATAGAAATATGGGCCGAAAAACAAGGAAAAAACCCGTTCAATCGGCGGTTCGACGCATCACTGACTGGCGCGTTTCCGCACTTCAGGTAACAGCGGGTCCTCGCCGGCCTTCTGGCGGATCGACAGGTACGTGCGATACGATTCCGCGAAATTGGCGCTTTTCAATCCCTCTAGAATACGTCCGAGATAGTAGTAGACGGACGGGAAAAACCCGTACGTCGGTGACTGGTCCAGGAATAGTGACAGCGCTTCACCGCGCCGCTTGATGCAGCGGTCGAATTCGGAGTCGGCCTCCGGCAAAGCTCCGGCCTCGAGATATGCCTTTCCCAGATCAAAGCGGCCAATCCATGTGTCGAGCAGATTATTCGCTTCGATAAACGTTTTGACTGCCTTTGGTGGATCTCCTGCGGCAAGGGCGATTTCGCCCTCAATCAATTTACCGTACGCCTGAGGCTCGATTTGCAATTCGGAAGTCAG
Organism: uncultured Acidobacteriota bacterium; assembly: GCA_963738025.1. GTDB lineage: Bacteria > Acidobacteriota > Terriglobia > 20CM-2-55-15 > 20CM-2-55-15 > 20CM-2-55-15. Next base: position 6,320 of record CAVTWA010000060.1, read on the forward strand.
GCCATCCGCAAGTGACTTGGCTTCGGCGGCCTGACCTGCGCTGGCGAAAATCCGGCCGGCCAAGAAGCGGCTTTTGATGGTTTTGCTGTTTGCCAGCACGCTTTCTGCGGCCGCCACGCCTGCTGTTTCTGGTCCAGCGACAGACGAATGTAAGCCAGTGTTGCGAATTTGTCCGCTGCCCTGTCGGGATACTTTGCAGCCAGGTCCTCGGCTGCTCCCTGTTGCAGGATCCGGATCGCATCCTTGAAACGGCCTTCGTACAAAGCGATATCGGCCAGGCCCAATCGGCCGTAAGAGGCGCCGAGCTTGCTCGGCAATTCCGTAGCTTCCAATACGTTTCCGTCGCTGCCGGTATTTTCTCCTGCCCCATTTGTGCAAAGGCCAGGGCAACAAAGCCGAATGGTGAAGACGCATCCATATTTTGCGCCTTTTGCGCTTCCTGTTCCCCGGTCTGGAAGTCGCTGCCGTACGACGCAAACAAAGAGATATTGAGACGATATGTCAGGCGCTTCGGCAGAATAGCCGCCACTTGACGGGCTTCGGATAGAGCCTTGGACAAGATTCGCAGGTCGCTCAGGCAAAATGCGAGATCGTTGTGCGCTGCGGCATCAGAAGGAAAGCGGCTGATCAGACTCGTGTATTCATCAACACATTTTTGCCCTTCACCAGTCAGAGCGTAATAAAAACCTCTCGTCCGGTAACGTTCGCGTTCGGTCATCCGGTCCAGGTGGCCAAGCGCCAGTCTGATGTATTCTCGGCGTCCTGCTGCTGACCCTGCGCTTTGGAGGCCACGGCCATACCTGCGTAAGCCAGTCCGAAGTTCGGATCGACCTCCACCGCCCGCGAAAAATTTCGCAGCGCATCTCCATATTTTGCGTTGGATACCCCATCCATTGCGGTCGCGTATTCGTGCACCGCTTCTAAGGAAGCCGCCGAGAGAGTCTCCAGGGTGAAGCGTTGCGCGGACTCCGATGTGTCGTCGCCGAGCGCCTTTCGCACGGTGCTGGCGAGTTTCGTGGTTGTGAACAGGACCTGATCTTTGTTGGATGCGGCGTCGTCGGCAATCTGAATGGTGTCGCCAGTCACAGCCTGAGTCGCTTTCATCGAAAGACTGTACCCGGTTCCGCTGCGGTCCAGCGAGCCGGATAGTACAACACCCAGGCCTTGGGCCACTGCGATCTGCCCAGTGCGGCCTCTTCATCGAAGTTGCCGGAGACTGCCGATGTCACCAAGACTGCGCAATTGCGTGCGGTCATAGGCAGTGATGAATCCTGCACCTTCCAGTGCCAGTTTGGACAGACTGGTGCAAGCGTACCGTCGAAGACCGAATCCCAGTGTGATTCGTGAAATCGGCAATGAGACATAGCCGGGAGCATGCGCAGCCGCTGTCTCGTTTTTAGGTGCCAAGCGGTTGCGAATCAGAAAACCCGTCACCGCTATGACCAGAGCAACCATCGCGATGATCGCGACGGTTTTCCAGGAAATCGAGCGTTTCGTAACTTGCCGCCGGGCGCGGTCCAGCCTGCCGATTTTCTTCTCAGGATCGACGGCTTCTACGTCCCTTAACAACTCCTCTACGTTCTGGTAGCGATTGGCTGGATCCTTTTCCAGGCATGTCATCACGATCTTGTTGGCCTGGATGGGAACCGAAAGTGAAGGTCCACTCCAGGAACGGCTCGCTCTTGCGTC
>CAVTWA010000061.1:0-12843 GCA_963738025.1 uncultured Acidobacteriota bacterium
CCAGGGGCCGGTCTAACGTCCAAATCGTAGGCGCGGTCTATGAGCAGAGCTGTCCAAAACAAGAATGTATGCCGCGGTTAGAGTGTCCGCAGTCCCCGCCTAACTCAGGCGGGGACTGCGGACACCGTTCACCAAACCAGGTTTACATAGCATCCACTCTATTCAAACCTTTACAAGCCGCCACTCTGCGGCTTTCGTCCATTTTGTCTTGGACAGGGATGGTCTATGACCGCGCTGTAGCCGGGCGAATGAGGGTACCCTCGCCGGCCCGCCCGGCCAGATCCTGTCCTTTCCTTACATCTTCACTGCTTCGTCAGCGACAGGAACTCTCTCATTGCAATTGCTATTTCTTCGACGTGCGTCTCAAGTGCGAAGTGTCCTGTATCCAGGAACTGAACTGTAGCGTTGGGATCGTCGCGCAGGAAAGCTTCGGCGCCTGCCGGGATGAAGTAGCGATCGTACTTTCCCCAAATCGCGAGCAGTGGAGGCTGGAATTTCCGGAAGTATTCCTGAAACTTCGGATAGAGCTTCACGTTGTTCGCATAATCGAGGAAGAGATCTAACTGGATATCCATGTTGCCGGGGCGGGCAATCAGCGCCGCATCCAATGTATAGCTTTCAGGCGCGATCAAGTCCGGATTGGGCATGCCGACGGAGTATTCCCGGCGGATTCCATCCGGGTCGCTTAAGGCTTTACGAATCGTTTCACGATTCTCGGCAGATGGATCGCTCCAATAGCGGCGGACGGGGGCCCACGCGTCACCGAGTCCTTCCTCATATGCATTCCCGTTTTGGGAAACGATTGCACTCACGCGATCCGGATGGGCCATCGCTACACGAAAGCCGGTGGGGGCGCCGTAATCGAAAACGTAGAGCGCGTAACGCCGGAGGCCGAGCGCTTCGGTGAAGCCGATAATTGTGTTTGCCAGCGCGTCAAACGTGTATCGGTAGCGACGCGCATCGGGTACTTCGGTGAATCCGAAACCGGGGAGATCCGGAGCAATGACGCGATACCGGTCGGCCAGACGTGGCGTCAATTCGCGAAATTGGAATGAAGAGGCGGGAAATCCGTGAAGTAAGAGCACGACCGGCCCATCCGGCGGCCCGGCTTCCCGGTAGAACACGTTTACGCCATCTGCCCTGACACGATGGGTAGAAGTCAAAGGTACGAGTGAGCTCACGTAAAATAGTGTAACCTCGAAATTCCTGCTAAGGGAGTCCGAGTTTTCGATCGAAAGGGAACTGATATGAGCGAGCCATTCCCGGAGCATAAATACCTCAGCGGTAACTTTGCACCAATCCTGTTCGAAGCTGACGCAAACGACCTGCCGGTGCGCGGCGGAATTCCGAAGGAGTTGAATGGCGCACTTTATCGGAACGGACCAAATCCACAATTTGCTCCGCGCGACAATCTTTATCACTGGTTTATTGGAGATGGGATGATCCATGCGTTCCATCTTTCGGATGGCCGCGTACGCTATCGCAATCGTTGGATGCAAACGCCGAAGTTTTCAGCCGAGCGTGCGGCCGGCGGAGCGTTGTTCGGCAGCTGGGGCAATCCGGCAACCACGGATGCATCCGTCCGCGGGAAGAGCAGCGGCATCGCCAACACGAGCGTTGTGGTTCATGGGGGAAAAGTTTTTGCTGCCGAAGAAGGGCACCTGCCATTCGCATTCGATGCGGAGACGATCGAGTCGCAAGGCTATTGGGACTTCGCCGGAATACTGACCAGCGTGCGCTTTACGGCACACCCGAAGATCGATCCCCGAACCGGCGAAATGATCTTTTTCGGCTACAGCGTGGGAGGTTATTTCTCCAACACGATCGTTTACGGCTTTGTCGACCCCGCCGGCAAAATAACGAGGATGGATACTTTTGAAGCGCCTTTTTCCGCGATGGCACACGATTTTCTTGTGACAGAGAACTACATTCTTTTCCCCATCCTGCCTCTGGCCGGCAGCCTCGATCGCGCTAGAAAAGGCGAATCCGCGTATGCCTGGGAACCGGCGAGGGGCGGCCATGTTGGCGTCGTGCGCCGGGACGCTCCGGCTTCGAGGATGCGCTGGTTTCACTGCGAGCCCGTTTACGTTTATCACGCAATGAATGCCTATGAACGAGGGGATCAGATCGTCGCCCACGTCATGCAGTATGAGAACCCGCCGTTCTTCCCGGAGCCCGGCAAGACAGTCGATCGAAGCAAAACGGTCGCGCGGCTGCATCGCTGGACGTTCGACCTCAAGGCCGGCAGCGACACGTTTAAGATGGAGCCGATCGACGATCTCTCGTCTGACTTTCCACGCCTCGATTCCCGCTATGCGCTTTCACCGTACCGGCATGGTTTCTGCGCCGCGACCGAGAAACGAGAGGCGGTCGACATGTTCGACATGCTCGTCCATTTCGATCTGGAGAAGGGCAAACGCACGACTTACCGGGTTCCGCCGGGAGACGCTTTTTCCGAACCAGTGTTCGTACCACGCAGGGCGGACGCCGCGGAGGGCGACGGTTATCTTCTCGCTACGATCTATCGCAACGCTGAAAAACGCAGCGACCTTGCCATTTTCGATGTTGCCACGCTCGAAGATGGCCCGATTGCGCTCGCCCAATTGTCTCATCGGGTCCCATTTGGTTTCCACGGGGCATGGCGTCAGTCGGTATAGGAATCGGGGCGAATCCCACGCTGCAGGGGCGGTCTGTGACCAGAGTTGTCCAGGACAGAATGGATGGGGAACCGTAAAGTACTGCCCCGTAAAGGTTTGAATGTAGTGGATACGATGTAAACCTGGTTTGGCAGTAACGCTGGTTGACCACTCCCCGCCTGAGTCAGGCGGGGGTCTTCGCGAAGCGAAGGCGGAGCGGTCTGTTCAAAGAGGCGTAGCGACCTTATGGATTTCCGCGAAGCGCTCCTTATTGATTGGTGCGCTACGCGAATATCTAAACGGATGCTTCGCGACTTTGAACAGACCGCCCCAGCCTCGCTTCGCGAGGGAGTCCCCGCCTAACTTAGGCGGGGACTATGAATACACCCTCACCGCTGCATTCCTCTCTATCTTGGACAAGCTGTAGTCATAGACCGCGTGCACGCGCTTCAAGTGCGTCGTGTAACCACCATATGTCCGCCGCGGTACTCGGGAGTCTGCGGTCTAGCGGAATCGGTCGAAATATCGTCTGAAATGCGATCCGGCCGGCATGAAGGATTCGATAACAGAGTCCGCGTCTGACGGTCGCATCTCTTCCGCCTGCAGCCATAAATCGGAGAAAAGCAACTCCGTCGCTCCAACCGCAAGCGATGGAAATGCTCCGTCTTCGAATTCGCCGAAGCCTACGATCAATAGCCTCGAGAAGAGCTCCTTCATCGCCCGGTTGTATTCCGTCTCATGTGCGCGTCCTTGAAGATCGGCGGCTCTTTTCAGCTCCTTCGTGGAGATGGGGGAATTGTTTTCCAGTACTTCCATCACGATTTTCGACCCGCCCGATAGCACCCGCCGCGGATTCTGGCTGCGGCGCAGCACCGCAAGCATCGCCGTGAAGAGTTTCCGCGAAAAAAAGGTCGCGCGTCCCTGATACCACTTGGCGTAGACGACATCTCCCGTCTGCGACAAACGCTTCATCAACTGCCATATTCCAGCTACGCGCTGGTCGCTATCCTCATTCCAGTCCCACACCATCGGCGTTTTGGGAAAAAACTCGGACCACAGTGAACGCGGCTCCGGTCGATTATTGATCGGGTAAACCAACAGCACACCTCGCTCGCGGATCCGGGCGATTGCTTTGGATTCTGTCGGGACATATCCACGCATACTTTCTGTGCGCTATTGCGGCGATCTTCTGATGTGCCGGATTGCGGCCTCACCTGCAAAACTCAGGATTATCTCTCAACGTCCTCTGAATTCGCCACGGAGTCCCCCAAAGCAAACCTCTCGAAAAAGCGCGCGGAGACCGCGCCAAAGATGAATCCTCCGACGTGGGCGGCATAGGCGACGCCTCCGGACTGGACGGCGGCTACGGCGCCAAACTGGCTGAAGAGCTGGATGATAAACCAGAATCCGATCAGCAGCGAGGCGGGAACCATGGTTGTGCGGATAAAGAAAAATAACACGAGCACAACGCGTATCCGATCTCTGGGGTACGTAATCAAAAACGCGCCCATCACTCCCGCGATGGCGCCGCTCGCACCCAGATTCGGAACGTGCGAGAGCGGCGCCATGAGGATCTGCGACAGCGTGGCTGCGATTCCACTGAGCAGGTAGAAGGTCAGATAAGGCACCCGCCCCATCGCGTCTTCGACCTCCGGACCGAAGGCATGCAGGAAGACCATGTTGCCGATAATGTGCATCCAGCCGCCATGCATGAACATCGCGCTGAAGATCGTCAGCCAGCTCCTGCCGGAAACGATGTCTGCCGGGATGACCGACCACCGCTGGACAAACGAATCGCCGCCCATGATTTCCAGCGCAAAAACCAACGCGTTCGCCAGAATGATCGGCCGTCGTCATAACAGGATAACGGGCCGGCCGGCGGGAGGAATCCGTCAAAGGAATCAGAGTCATGACAGTTTCACGAACGTACTATACTCGCGCCTGCCAATTCTGCGGAAAGCCAATTCCAAACGCGCAGGGGCCGGCTTGAGGCGGGGCGGCGGCTCAGATCATTGGTGTCAGGGCCTTTTCAATCCTTGCCCGTCGCTGCCAGCGACGAGTTTAAAGATATCAGCCCATCAGATCGTCTCTTGCAGGCATTTTCCAACCTCTGGGATAAAAAGCTCCGCGGGCGGCTGCATCGCACATGATTCAGCGGCACGACTTTTGTAACAAAGAAATAACCTGTTGGAGACCGGGTGGTGACAACTCAAACAGAGGAGTTAGGTAGTTTGAGTCGAGCTGCATAATGGCAATTCTTCGTGCTCAGAGGGTTCCGAGAGTTTATTAACTGCGAGGTTTAAGAGTGTTGACTGAATGCGACATTACGTGCGCCGCTGCAGTTGTCTTTCTGTTCTTCATGTTGGCTTCCATTCCTTAGGTTCGGAGCCGAGGCCACATTCGACTTCATTCTTAACGGTACGATTTCCGGCTGGAATCCCAACGTCCCGCCGCCCTCGCCTTCCGCAGAGCGTTGTTTCCGCTATGTCCGGCATTTCAGAAAAGGAGAAGGGATTATGACTTCAGCATACTTGTCTAAGCGTTTTTTCAGTCTGCGGCGTCACTCTTGCTTCATGGCGGGCCTTTTCGCCTGCCTGGCGACGCCAGGCTTTGCTCAATATAGAGTTACGAACCTGGTTTCCAATCAAAACGGCATCGGCTTAAATCCGGCAGACCCGGATTTAATCAACGGATGGGGCATCACGTCGCTAGCGACCAGCCCTTTTTGGGTGAGCGACAACGGCACGGGGAAATCCACTCTGTATAACAGCCTGGGTCAGAAGCAGGGCCTGGTGGTCACGATCCCCCCGGCGAGCGGAACAGGCCAGGGAACGCCGACCGGTGTTATCGGCAACACCACAGCCAGCAGCTTTGTCGTTTCGGTCACTCAGGGAGGCGTGACGAAATCGGGCAAGGCTGTTTTCATCTTCGCGACCCTGGACGGCACGATCAGCGGCTGGTCTCCTGCAGTCCTTCCGACTACTGCTGTCATCGCTCGCAACCGGTCGGGTTTTGGAGCAAGCTATACCGCTCTTACACTATTCACGAACAGCCTCGGAACAAGCTTCCTTTACGCCGCCAACAACACTAATGGCGGAGGAATCGACGTGTTCGATGGCGGCTTCAATTTCCTGTATACCGTCAGCGACGGACAGATTCCGCAGAAGTTTGCGCCATACGGAGCTCGGGTCATTGGTGACCGCCTATGGGTAACATTCGCTGGCACCAATAAAGCAAATAGCGGCTTCGTGGACGTCTTCCAGATCAACAACGACGGGACTCTGACCAAACTCTTCGAGGCTAATGGCCCTCTGCATTCGCCATGGGGACTCGCTCAGGCCCCCTCTAACTTCGGTCCATTCAGCAATGCTGTTCTCGTTGCCAACAACATAAAGGATGGCGAGATCAACGCCTTCGATCCAGACACCGGAAATTTCCTCGGACACCTCGCCGATGGAAACGGCCGGCCAATTGCCATTAACCAATTGTGGGGATTGGAGTTCGGCAAAGGCGCCGGCGCCAACGGCGCCATGAACGAACTCTTCTTTACCGCAGGGCCGGATAACTATGCCAACGGATTATTCGGTGTAATCACCGTTACGCCGTAGCCTATCCCGAAATGACTAGCGTGGGACTTTCCGATAACCGTGTTTGATCGGCATAGGGGCGGTGGTCGCCCGCCGCCCCTATGCCACATCCGTTAATCGTTCGACCGGTTCTTACCCTCTTCTATGGGACGTAGAATGACCACTGGTATGTCCCGATCAGTGATCTCTTGATACCGCTTGTAACCAGGATACATCGCTGTCAGGCGAGACCAGAGACGTTGCTTCTCCGCCGCAGAAGCCTGCTCCGCCTTAACTCGCCGTCGAACACCCTTAATCTGTATCCAGGCTTCAGGCGTGGTTTGGAGATTCAGCCACCAGGTAGGATGCCTTACCGCGCCGCCGTTGGAAGCCACCAGCACCACATTGCGTCCGTCCATCAAGTATAAAAGCGGGACCGTACGTTGCTTGCCACTCCGTCGTCCTGTGGTGGTGAGCAACAGCACCGGGCTGTTGGCTATCCTTCCCCCGATTGCTCCATTGCTGCTTCGATAGAGGAAGCTGTGTACCCTGGTCACCGCATTCTGTAGCGCGGCAGCAAGTTTCGAGGGACGTCGGCCAGCCGGCTGACCCTGATTTGTCATACTTAATGTGACCTCGAAAACGCAGAATACAGCGCGATCGAACATCTATCCCGTACTGTTGCACCTGAGCCGCACCAAAAGTCCGGTTTACTGACTTACCCGCTGTGGAGCATGGGCAACCCTGTACCGAAGAGTTTTACGAGCCCAGATACTGCCGTGCATGGCCTCAGCGGCTGCAACGGGCTGTTCAGAATTGTGCCTTCCACTCTTCTGCTGTAAGCGCCCATCTTTCATGATCGCGCCAACGACCGGCAATCTTCAGGTATCGCGGCGAGAATCCCTCGAGTCTGAATCCGAGCCGCTGAACGAGTCCGCGAGATACCTCATTGTCAGATTGTATGTTTGCCTCAAGCCGATGGAGCCGATGGCTACCAAACGCCTGGGAAAGAACGGCGCAAAGCGCTCGCTTCATATAACCGCGCCCGTTGTACGGCACGAAGGCGTAGTATCCAAGATAACCGGAGCAGAAACTACCTCGGACAATCTCATTGATATTGATTACGCCGGCGAGTTCCTTATTCTCGGTACATACCCAGTACCCAATGTGTGCCCTGCCGCGGAAGCGTTTGAGGTTTTCATCAAACGCTTCCGCCGTCTGTGGCGGTGATACCCAATGGCCGTGAAACCTCCGACTCCGAATCACGGCAGCCAAAAACTCATTTCGTCGTCGCGATGATGGTTTTTCAAGAATCCAGTGTTCTCCCATTTCCGGCAGCCTAACCCGACTAATAGCTATTCGGCGCGGGATTTTGTGAGGTCTCGATTGTTCCGGCTGCATACCATAGGTGCGCTTTTGATCGGCAAGTGGTCGTATAAACGGCTTCCATCGCCCGACCTCTCAATGGCACGGCGATGGCGAATCACTCATTTCAACAGCTTAAGCATGGTGATGGAATCTCCAGAACTCCCGACGCGCTCGAACCCAGCTCTACGGTAAAGCCGCGCTGCGGGGTTATCTGCCGAGACGCTCAATGACAGTGCGTCGTACTTGGAAGTCGCAGTTTCAATAAGTCTCTGAAGCAGCAGGGAGCCGACGCCGCGTCCTCTATGCTCCGGTAATACCGCGATCCCCAATTCCGGCGTGTTGTCCCCAACGTATCCGTAGCCTTTATCGGGCCCGCTGAATATTCGCATCCATGCCGCTCCGAGTGCTTTATAGCTTTTCGCATCCAGAGCGATGAACGCCATATCTCCTGAGCGCCCCCAGCCTCGCACGTACTTTGCAATTTCTGGCGTGCTCAAGATGTCCCGACTGAATGGCGCGCAACCGGACGGCACATAGAGGGAGTGATACAGCATCTCCCAAAGAAACGGTTCGTCTGATGCTGAAGCCTCTCGAAGGATTATATCCACCGATCTAACGTGCATTTATATTTAGAAACTACCAGAGATGGCAGGAATTTGCCCCGACGAGTTCGACCCTCGCGGTGCGGATCGCCCTCAGGCGTTCCAATCGGCATGGAAGTATCAGCACAAGCTCGTGCCGGAACAGATTGTGCGCTTCTATCAAGGTGGCGATATGCTCCACCTGGCCTCGAGGCTTCTCCAGATTCTACGTAGTTCTTCGGATTGAACATCCTTAATTACCGCCACATCATTGGACACAGTCGGACCGATTGGCACCCGAAGAAGGATCGTCTGTCCGGATAAACGACATGGCGTTTGGAGGCGGGCAAGTATGAGCAGCGCACGGAAAACCGCTATCGTGACGGGAGCTTCGCAAGGGATCGGCGCGGGAATTGTGAAAGCGTTTGTCGAACGGGGTTTTAACATCGTTGCCAGTTCCCGCAAGGTGACCCAATCCATCGAGGTGGTCGCTTCCAGCCAGGTTGCTTTGGTGGACGGCGACATTGGCGAGCCGGCAACTGCCGGCAGGATCGCCGAGACGGCGCTGTCTCGCTTTAAGTCAATCGACGTGCTGGTCAATAACGCCGGCATCTTCTTCACCAAGCCGTTCACGGACTACACGCCAGAGGACTTCAAGTCGCTCATTTCGACGAACGTCGAGGGCTTCCTGTACGTGACCCAGCTCTCCATCAAACAAATGCTGGCGCAGAAGACCGGCGGCAGCATTGTCACGATAACGGCGGCCCTTGCTCGCAACCCGATCCGGGGCGTCACGGCGGCGGTGCCGATGATCACGAAAGGCGGTCTTGAAACAATTACCCGGCATCTGGCCATGGAATACGCGAAGGACGGCATTCGCGTCAACGCCGTCGCGCCTGGTGCGGTTTACACGCCGCTCCATCAGGAGACCCCGAAAGACGTGATGGAGAGCCTGTCGCCGATGGGTCGGCCTTCGACCGTTAAAGACATCGCCGATGCGGTCATGTATTTGACCGACGCGGCAACGGTTACTGGCGACATTCTGTACGTCGATGGCGGTGCACATTTCGGCCGCTGGTAATTGAGAGGAGTTTCGTCATGACCACAAACATACCGACCCCCGAGGATCGTTTCGCCAGGCTTGGCATCCATCTGCCGGATGCGCCAACGCCTTTTGGTGCGTACGTGCCTGCCGTCCGGACGGGTAACCTCCTTTTCCTGAGCGGGATGCTCGCCACCTCGGGCCACACGGCCACGGTCATTGGCGTCGTGGGCAAAGACCTTGATGTGAAGGCCGGCCGCGAAGCGGCCTACACGGCCGCACTGAATGTTCTTGCGGTCACAAAGAGCCATCTGGGTTCGTTGAACCGCGTGAGCCATGTCGTGAGGCTTGGTGTGTTCGTCGCAGCCACGCCCGAGTTCACCGAGCACCCGAAGGTCGCCGATGCGGCGTCGGAGTTGCTTCGAGATGGATTACTGGTGCTCTGACCGGCCGGCTTTCTTTCGTCAGTTCAACAATCCCGATAGCCAATGCAAAATGTTTAGCGCAAATTGGCGATCATCGTTGCCGGGAGTGTTCATGCCGATTTTGCTGTCGTGCGGTTGCGGATCGGTGTAACGGATGATCTGCGCGGATAACAGCGCAGCTTCGCCAAGCACAACGATCCTGCCAGTGCCGAATGGCATCGCGAGGCCTTGCGCCCGCCCTGCCGCACTTGTGGACCGTGAACCGTAGGCCGGACTGGAAGGCTGCGGGCTGCGGACAGCCGTGTCTTCGGCGTCCATGTCGGCAGGGGTAGCTGCATTGCGCGCGCCGGGACTCAGTTTCATCAGGATCGTCGCGCTGGCAGGGACAGTGAGTGACTGTCCTGTGAACGCCCGGATCGTGTTTACTTTCTCGGAACTGCTGCGTCCGCTGATGATTGAATGTTTTCCCAGCAAACCGTTATGGCGCGAAAAATCCAACTGTGTCGTGAGTCCGCCAGTACTGGCCCGGTCAAAAACCCATCCTCTACCCATCGTGACACCGAACCGCCTGGCGAGAGTATCTGCCGCATTGCCGAACGGCGCATGATCCGCAACCAGCAGCAACGATCCTCCCGCACGAACCCAATCGGCAATAACATCGCATTCACGGTCTGTAAAAGCAGGCTTAGAGATGTCGCCGGCAAGTATGGCCTTGAGGTTGCGTGCGTTGGCGACAATCAGCACACGGATTCCAGCGAGAGCTTCTTTCTCGAACGGGACCTTTGAAGCGACAACTTTATATCCGTCGGTTCGAAGAAGTGCAGCAAGCGGTGCATACTGGCCGGCCAACGTGTGGAAATTGTCGTGGGCTTCGTCAATCGCTACGGCAGGGCCACCATTCGGATAAGCCGGCTTCGCAACCGTCGGTTGAAAATCTGGATCCACGATTTGTTGCTGTGCAACGGCCTGCATCGACACGCACACCAGCGGCACCATGATCAAAGTGCGCGCCATTCTCGTGAGCCTTTTCATCTTGTGTACAAAGTCGGCGACGCCTGCTCTGTGTACGCCGATGGTATTGTCCCGGTTTTGAGGCGCCATCCACAGTCATTTCCTTTGAAGCAGCTCCGTCCAGTTGGTAATGAGCGTGATGGTCCCCTTGTTTGAACGCTCGGACGGTGTGATCAGGAGGAATCTTTCTCCGTCGGACGTCACGTCATAATTCCTGAAGTCAAACGATTCCTTTCTCGTGCGCTGCTTCGAGGGCTTCACAAATATGTTTAGCAATGTCGAGCGCCTCTTCGAGCGCGATCGGCCCGCGTGCAATCCGATCCGCTATTGTCTCGCCTTCCGCCAACTCGAGGACGATATAACGTGTGCCACCTGTTTCTTCCAGATCGTGAATCGCAGCGACATTCGGATGATTAATGGAAGCCAGCACTTCGGCTTCACGCTGAAACCGCGCCATGCGATCGGGATCGCGCGAGAAGGCCTCCGGCAGGATCTTGATTGCAACTTCACGCTTCAACTTCAAATCGCGGGCACGATAGACCTCGCCCATTCCGCCTTTACCTAAAAGGGCAGTTATCTCGTGTGATCCAAGTCGCGTGTCAATGCTCAAAGTCATGATTTCGCAAGGGGATTATAGAACAATGAGGCTCAGTGGCCGATGCTCAAACAACAAGCTTGTCTGAAACAACCAGGCGCTTTGCGAACAGCCCAGCCGCAAACTACACCCAGTCGGGGACAGATGCGGCAGCAGGTAGCCGCGCCAGCCGACTTCTTCTCCGATTCCGGCGACGATTGCAACGATGAGCGATGTCGGGTGTGCGGCGCCCGATTCCCGGGGATAAAGCCGCCAACCCCAGACAGAGCCCGAACGCAATGATATAGCCCAGCAGCGCTTTGCCGAGATCCGTGACGGGCGCCGGCTTCCACACGATTATTCTCTCTTTCACAAGGATATCCATGACCGATCGCGAGCTCATACCAGTGCAGGCGGCCGCCGATCCGTGGACCTGTCCTTCGTGCAACAGTGCCGTACGGAGCTTGCACTGTCCCGTATGCGGCGAACGCTTTCCCGACGCTCGCGATCTTACTCTTCGAAGTCTCTTCAAACAGCTGATCAGCGCACTTACCGAGATCGATGGACGATTGATTCACAGTTTCCGATGTGCGCTGATACAGCCGGGCGATCTCACTGTGGCCTTCCAGCGGGGCCGGCGCAAGTCATTCCTTATGCCGCTCCAGATGTTTTTCATCGCCAACGTGTGCTTTTTCGCGATGCAGGGTTTGACTGAGGCCAAGATATTCTCCACTCCACTTGAATCGCATATTGGCAATGACATCTGGGGGCCGGTCGCGCAACACCTGATCACGCGTCATCTGGCGGCGGTCCACACGACCGCGTCTCTCTATACGCCGGTTTTCAATCATGCGGTCTACTCAAGGTAATAATTCATAAGAGCCTGCGAAACGTTTTCTCCATTAGAATCGAAACTTCTATAATCCCAACATGCAGAGAATACCCTGGAGCACAATTGCGCTCGGCTCGCTGTTGTTCATCTCGGTCTACTCAAAAGGAGGACAGGAAGTGCAATCTCCGAAACCTGAAGAGTCGAAGCCGCCCGTGAAAATGGAACAGCGCGGGCGCATCCTTGGAATTGGCGGTGTTTTTTTCAAATCCGCTAATCGTGATCAGATGCGCGAATGGTATTCGAAGCATCTTGGACTCGCTGACAAAGGCGGAGGCGCGATGCTTCCGTGGCGCGAACACGACGACCCGCAAAAGGAACACGTTACAGTCTGGACTGTTTTCCCCGCCTCCACTGACTATTTCGATCCCAGCCACGCATCGTTCATGGTCAACTACATCGTGGACGATCTGGATGCTTTGCTCGACCGCTTGAAAGCAGAGGGAGTGAAGATCGACGACAAACGAATGAACGAATCCTACGGTCGCTTTGCCTGGATCTATGACCTGGATGGGAACAAGATTGAGCTCTGGCAGCCACCGTCCGCAAAGCCCTGAGGCCTTCCACCGGACTGACTCGATCGGACGGCGAATGCCGGCGGTCAGTTTCGGGCTCATTCGTTAGGTCGATCGCGCGCGCCAGGGGTGATACCCAACTGATGTGGTTGCGGTCGAGATCGACTTCGCCGGTGCCGACGGTGCTCATCACTCGTTTCGTTCCTGCGGCGTTGGCATATTGCAATCCTTGCAGC
>CAVTWA010000062.1:0-4985 GCA_963738025.1 uncultured Acidobacteriota bacterium
CGCACAACGGCATGGTTTAACAGCGGGGCAAATCTGACGGGCTCGCGCTGTCTGACGCGGCCTCAACTCGGTAATGCGGTGACGGACACGGATACGTGTGCTGGGACGCCAACTCCCCGCCTGAGTCAGGCGGGGATGCCCTCGCGCCGCGAGGGCTGGGGCGGTCTGTTCAAAGACGAACAGTACCGATTAATAAGGAGCGCTTCGCGAGCATCATAAGGTGGCTGCGCATCTTTGAACAGACCACCCCGGCGCTTCGCGCCACCCCTCCTAACTTCGGAGGGGACTATGCAAACCCGGGTCTATTCGTCACAGCACAGTTCCAAACCTTTAACAGATGCGGCTCTCAGCCTTCGGGACCGAGTATTATTGGACACGTATGGTCATAGACCGCGCCTGCACGCTTTCAAGTGGTCGTGTAACCGCAGGGGCAGCAGATGCAGATCCCACTCTCGATCCTTAACTGAAGGATCTGCCCGTCGCAGCAGGCGTGTCTACCCAAGCCGGTCGAAGTATCGTCTGAAATGCGACCCGTCCGGCATGAAGGATTCGATCACAGATTCCGCTTTTGACGGTCGCATCTCTTCCGCCTGCAGCCATAAATCGGAGAAAAGCAACTCCGTCGCTCCAACCGCAAGCGATGGAAATGCTCCGTCCTCGAATTCGCCGAAGCCTACGATCAACAGCCTCGAGAAAAGCTCCTTCATCGCGCGGCTGTATTCCGTCTCATGTGCGCGGCCCTGAAGATCGGCGGCTCTTTTCAGCTCCTTCGTGGAGATGGGTGAATTGTTCTCCAGTACTTCCATCACGATTTTCGCCCCGCCCGATAGCCCCCGCCGCGGATCCGGGCTGCGGCGCAGCACCGCCAGCATCGCCGTGAAGAGTTTTCGCGAAAAGAAGGTCGCGCGCCCCTGATACCACTTGGCGTAGACCACATCGCCGGTCTGCGACAAACGCTTCATCAACTGCCACATTCCAGCGACGCGCTGGTCGCCATCCTCATTCCAGTCCCACACCATCGGCGTTCGGGGAAAAAACTCGGACCACAGTGAGCGCGGCTCCGGTCGATTATTGATCGGGTAAACCAACAGCACACCCCGCTCGCGGATCCGGGCGATTGCTGTGGATTCTGTCGGGACATATCCCCTGGGTTCATCTCTC
Organism: uncultured Acidobacteriota bacterium; assembly: GCA_963738025.1. GTDB lineage: Bacteria > Acidobacteriota > Terriglobia > 20CM-2-55-15 > 20CM-2-55-15 > 20CM-2-55-15. The sequence continues at coordinate 1,162 of CAVTWA010000062.1, forward strand.
AAGATCCTCCGAATTCGCTAGCGGAGGCCGCCGAAGCAAACCTCTCGAAAAAGCGCGCGGAGATCGCGCCAAAGACGAATCCTCCGACGTGGGCGGCATAGGCGACGCCGCCGGACTGGACGTCCGCTACGGCGCCAAACTGGCTGAAGAGCTGGATGATAAACCAGAACCCGATCAACAGCGAGGCGGGAACCATGGTTGTGCGGATAAAGAAAAATAACACGAGCAAAACGCGTATCCGATCTCTGGGGTACGTAATCAAAAACGCGCCCATCACGCCGGCAATGGCGCCGCTCGCACCCAGATTCGGAACGTGCGAGCCGGGCGCCATGAGGATCTGCGACAGCGTGGCTGCGATTCCACTGAGCAGGTAGAAGGTCAGATATCGGCACCCGCCCCATCGCGTCTTCGACCTCCGGACCGAAGGCATGCAGGAAGACCATGTTGCCGATAATGTGCATCCAGCCGCCATGCATGAACATCGCGCTGAAGATCGTCAGCCAGCTCTTGCCGGAAACGATGTCTGCCGGGATGACCGACCACTGCTGGACAAACGAATCGCCGCCCATGATTTCCAGCGCAAAAACCAACGCGTTCGCCACAATGATAGCCGTCGTCACAACAGGATAACGGGTCGGCCGGCGGGAGGACATCGGTCAAAGGAATCAGAGTCATGACAGTTTCACGAACGTACTATACTCGCGCCTGCCAATTCTGCGGAAAGCCAATTCCAAACGCGCCGTGAGCGTGCATTTCGACGCTTGATGTAAGCCGCCTGGCCTCGAGGCTTCTCCGGATTCTACGTAGTTCTTCGGATTGAACCTCGTTCGATCACCGCCACATCATTGGACAACAGTCTGACCGATTGGCGCCCGAAGAAGGATCGTCTGTCGGGATAAACGACATGGCGTTTTGGAGGTAGGCAACCATGAGCAGCGCACGGAAAACAGCCATCGTGACCGGAGCTTCGCAGGGGATCGGCGCGGGAATCGTGAAAGCGTTTGTCGAACGGGGTTTCAACGTCGTTGCCAATTCCCGAAAGATGACCCAATCCACCGAGATCGCGGCTTCCGACCACGTCGCTCTGGTCGACGGCCACATCGGCGAGCCGGCAACTGCCGCCAGGATCGTCGAGACGGCGCTATCTCGCTTCAAGTCGATCGACGCGCTGGTCAATAACGCCGGCATCTTCTTCACCAAGCCATTCACGGACTACACGGCGGAGGACTTCAAGTCGCTCGTCTCGACGAACGTCGAGGGCTTTCTGTACGTCACCCAACTCGCCATCAGGCAAATGCTGGCGCAGAAGACCGGCGGGAGCATCGTCACGATCACCGCCGCCCTTGCCCGCAACCCGATCCGGGGCGTCACGGCGGCAGTGCCGATGATCACCAAAGGCGGCCTTGAAACGATCACCCAGCACCTGGCGATGGAGTACGCGAAAGACGGCATCCGCGTGAACGCCGTCGCGCCCGGTGCCGTCTACACGCCGCTTCACCGGGACACTCCGAAGGACGTGATGGAGAGCCTGTCGCCGATGGGCCGGCCTTCGACCGTCAAGGACATCACCGATGCGGTCATGTACCTGACCGACGCCGCGACCGTCACGGGCGACATCCTGTACGTCGATGGCGGCGCACATTTCGGCCGCTGGTAATTGAAAGGAGTTCCGACCACCCAAACATAACGCGTGAGCCATGTCGTGAGGCTTGGTGGTTACGTCGCAGCAACGCCCGAGTTCACTGAGTGCCCGAAGGTCGCCGATGCGGCGTCGGAGTTGCTTCTAGACGTCTTCGGCGGAGAGATCGTTTCCTCTCGCCTTGTCCTCGGCGTCGCGAGCCTTCCACTTGGTTCACCGGTCGAACTGGGGAAGTTATCCTGGAAGTTAAGCCCTGATTTAACCGGCGACGAATGTCAGGCATTCTGTGGAAGGAAGTTCATTGTGGAATTTCTGCTCGATATACAATCGCCCATGTTTTTTTTTTGTGGAGCTATGGGCGCTTTTTGCGTTCGCCGGAGTTGCCGGACGCCGGATGTTTGTGCCTGCCTTCAGGGATAAGAAAGAGGTGTTTATTTTGACGTGGGTGAGGGAGGCGGAGCAAAAAAAAAAAAAAAAAAAAAAAAAAAAAAAAAAAAAAGGGGGGGGGGGGGGGGGGGGGGGGGGGGGGGGGGGAAAAAAAAAAAAAAAAAAAAAAAAAAAAAATTTCAAAGACGCTCATATTTATTATCGTGAGGGCTACGCGAAATATCGAGCGGTATTGGTGGGCGTTCAGAGGACCGTGGGGCCGTCGCTGAGAAAAAAAAAAAAAAAAAAAAAAAAAAAAAAAAAAAAAGGGGGAAAAAAAAAAAAAAAAAAAAAAAAAAAGGGGGGTGCTGTGGTGCATGGGCGGGCAAACTTGATCTTTTGGCGTGGCCCATATTCCGGCCTGGGGCGGCGCCTTTGCAATCGCCGCAGATTTGCCGTTTGGCATTCTCATGACCGCGGCGTATCTGTGGCGCCGCGACCTGATCGCCAACATTCTTGCGCACAGTGCTGCGCTCGTTGTCGGATTACTGGTGCTCTGACCGGCCGGTTGTCTTTCATCAGTTCAACAATCCCGATAGCCAATGAAAAATGTTCAGCGCAAATTGCCGATCATCGTTGCCCGAGGTGTTCATGCCGATTTTGCTGTCGTGCGGTTGCGGATCGGTGTAACGGATGATCTGCGCGGATAACAGCGCAGCTTCGCCAAGCACAACGATCCTGCCAGTGCCGAATGGCATTGCGAGGCCTTGCGCCCGCCCTGCCGCACTTGTGGACCGTGAACCGTAGGCCGGACTGGAAGGCTGCGGGCTGCGGACGGCCGTGGTTTCGGCGTCCATGTCGGCTCGGGTAGCTGCATTGCGCGCTGTGGGACTCAGTTTCATCAGGATCGTCGCGCCTGCAGGGACAGCGAGTGACTGTCCTGTGAACGCCCGGATCGTGTTTACTTTTTCGGAGCTGCTGCGTCCGCTGATGATTGAATGTTTTCCCAGCAAACCGTTATGGCGTGAAAAATCCAGCTGCGTCGTGATTCCGCCAGTACTGGCCTGGTCAAAAACCCATCCTTTGCCCATCGTGACACCGAACCGCCTGGCGAGAGTATCTGCCGCATTGCCGAACGGCGCATGATCCGCAATCAGCAGCAACGATCCTCCCGCGCGAACCCAATCGGCAATAACATCGCATTCATGGTCTGTAAAAGCAGGCTGAGAGATGTCGCCGGCAAGTATGGCCTTGAGGTTGCGTGCGTTGGCGACAATCAGCACACGGATTCCAGCGAGATTTTCTTTCTCGAACGGGACCTTCGAAGCGACAACTTTATATCCGTCGGTTCGAAGCAGTGCAGCAAGCGGTGCATACTGGCCGGCCAATGTGTGGAAATTGTCGTGGGCTTCGTCAATCGCTACGGCTGGGCCACCATTCGGATAAGCCGGCTTCGCGACCGCCGGTTGAAAATCCGGATCCACGATTTGTTGCTGCGCGACCGCCTGCATCGACACGCACACCAGCGACACCATGAGCAAAGTGCGCGCCATTCTCGTGAGCCCCGTTTTGGGGCGCTCATCCACAGTCATTTCCTTTGAAGCAGCTCCGTCCACGCGCTTGATCAGCGGCGCCAGCGCCCAGAGCGTGCTGTTCCGGGAACAGTGCTGTACGCTATTTCGTAATGTGCCAGCCTTGTTCCGATCATGATTTGACGAAAGAAACCGAGCGGAGTTTAACAGAGCCTCCGCAATTCACTCAGGGATTTAGGGATGTGTGAAGAGAAATGTGGCTCGGAAGGTTAAGTTGGCGATGCAGT
>CAVTWA010000063.1:0-5400 GCA_963738025.1 uncultured Acidobacteriota bacterium
ATGTCTGCAGCTGCGTTTAGTGGATGCCAAGTAAACCTGGTTTGGCTGTAAACGGTGTGGACCATTCCCCGCCTAACTTAGGCGGGGACTTTGCTTACCGCTACGGGTGGTCCTTATCTTGGACACGTCTGGTCTATGACCGCGCGTATTCCATTGGATTCCAGGTAAAGCCTGCAGTGGCCAGTACGCGGGGCTGAAGCCTGCGACTACATCCAGCCCATCCGCTGGCGCAATGACGTGATCTGCGCGACATGGTGTTTTCCGTGCCATGCATATAGCGCGATGTATTGATCAATAGAGACAAGTCCCAGCTCCGGATGCGTGAACCGCCGCTTCACATCCTCGCTGGAGAGCGATCGCAGCAGGACGGCCCAGCGGTGATGTAACCCCTCCATTAGTTTGAGCGACGGCACGATCACGGCACTGCGGCCATCAATCATGTCCGCCCACTTTATTTCATCGTAAGGTTTGATGGTTGGCTCGTCCTCTGTCAGAGCAAGCTTGAAGCGGATATAACTGTTCATGTGGCTGTCAGGCACGTGGTGTACAACTTGCTGCACGGGTCCATCCACCGTCTCTGTATGGCGTGTTGAGTTGCTGCTCGTTGAGCCCCTGAACGGCAATTCGCAGCCGTCGTGGTGTTGCCGCTATATCGTCGATGAATTGGACGCGTTGCTCCGACGTGTTTGGACCGGCCCATTTAAATTGTCCGATGGGGTATCGTAATACCATTATTTGCTCCCTGCTTGCAACATGGCTGAACGTTTGCGTCGCAGGTAACCGAATATCAGATAACCGATCATGCCGCCAACGATCAGACCGACGGCCACGCCTTTTTTTTCATCAAGAGTGTGAAGGACGTGATTCCATTGCTCACCCAGAACATAGCCCAGTGTGATGAACGCGGCAGCCCAGCAGAATGCGCCGGTGTAGGCGAATAATGCGAATTGTGAAAAGGCCAGTTCGGATGCGCCGGCTACGTATCCTGTCAGGTGGCGCACACCCGGGATGAAATATCCGACGAGCAACGTCCATCGGCCGCGACGCTCAAACCACGAATGCACGCGGGCGAGGCGTTCGGGGGTGAGGTGAAAGTACCTGCCGTACTTGACCAGTACGTACGTGTCTAAGATTCGGCCCATCAGATAGCTCACCGTGATTCCGCAGCTGCTGCCGAGAAACGCGGCGCCGAATGTCGGCACGAAGGACAGAGTGCGTTTGAAGACAAGAAACCCCGAAAATGTAAGCAGCCATTCGTCGGGCACCGGAAGTCCCACGATGCCAAATACAAGCAGCGAAAATATTCCAGCGTAGCCGTGTTGCGCAATCCATTGGAAGGCGGCTTCTCTCATTCTCAATTCTAATGTTATACACTCTGGCCTTATGAGGGACGTTGTTTCATCGATCGAAGGAGAGTGGCGCCGTTACAAAGCATTAGGCGAGGGCGCCTCCGGCAATTGCGAGACGATGAGATCGGCAAGAGTGATGGCTCAGGGGAGAATTCTGTTGCGATCATCGTGTGGCATATTGCCGGCAATTTGAAATCCCGCTTTCAAGATTTTCTGACCGCGGACGGTGAGAAGCCGTGGCGCAAACGTGACACGGAGTTCGAACCGCGGCCGAATGTCACACGCGCAGAGCTGCTGGAGAAATGGAACGAAGGATGGACGACGCTATTTGAAGCGCTCGCGCCACTCCAGGATTCGGATCTCTCGAAAATGGTTACCATCCGCGGCGAAAAATTTGCAGTCCACGATGCATTGCTTCGTCTGGTCACCCACACCAGTTATCACGTCGGGCAGATCGTATTTCTCGTAAAGTCGTTCCGTGGCAGCGACTGGAATTCGCTGTCGATTCCGTTAGGGAAGTCCGAGGAATTCAACCGCAATCCGGTTGGTCAGAAACCACCGAGGTAGTTAGAAATTCTCGGGACAAACATTAGGCCCGGAGGGCCGTTAGAACCTAGCCCGGCCGCACGCCGGGGATTCCGTATGCGTCGGAGTACGAGCCCCGTAAGGGCGTAAGATTCGTCGCATCAATCTTTCGGCCTCCGGGCATCGAACGTTCGTTGGTTTGGTCCCCGGCCTGACGGCCGGGGCTATATTCTTACACGCTTCCGGCGCTGCGCGGTCATAGACTGTGCCTGCAGTTCACCGGTAATCTATACATATGCGCATCGCGACCTGGAACGTCAATTCGCTGAAAGCCCGTCTTGAAAAGGTCCAATGGTGGCTCGATCGCACCAGACCGGAGGTCCTTTTGATGCAGGAAACGAAACTTGCGGACCGGGATGCTCCGTCTGCTGTTTTCGCTGATGCCGGCTATGCGCTGGCGCACCATGGAGAAGGGCGATGGAACGGCGTTGCAATCGCCAGCCGTTGCGGCATCGAAGATGTCGTGACAAATTTCGGCGAACCGCTGCGTCCTGCGGAGACTTCGGATGCCGGTGACGAACAGCCTCTGGCGGAAGCGAGGATGATCGCCGCATTATGTGGCGGGGTTCGCGTCGTCTCCGTGTATGCGCCAAACGGCCGGGTGGTCGGTTCACCGTTTTATGAAGCCAAGCTGGCGTGGTTCGATCGCTTGACGCGATGGCTTGAGAGGTCGGCCGACGTCAAGGCTCCGGTCGTTGTGGGAGGCGACTTCAATGTTGCGCCTGATGACGCCGACGTCTGGGATCCCGCCGCCTGCCATGGCGGGACGCACGTCTCAGCCCGGGAGCGGGAGGCCTTCGTACGGGTTTGCCAGGTCGGTCTGATCGATGCGTACCGCCTCCAGCATCCCGAACCAGGCCGCTATACCTGGTGGGATTATCGTGCCGGAAATTTCCAGAAGAACTTTGGAATGCGTATCGACCACCTCCTGGTCAGTGCACCTCTGAAGTCGCGAGTCCTGGCGACAGAAATCGACCGCGAAGCGCGCAAGGGCAAACCAATTCCGTCCGATCATGCTCCGCTGGTCGTCGACCTTGACGAGCCAGGATGTCCGTTCGATGCCGGCTGGGCTTCAGCCGATGAACGTATTGCCGGTCGCCGCGCACGTTCGACAAAATGAAACAGGCGAGTTGTTCGGAGGTATGCAACATCTGCCTCCGGGTTTTGTCTATCAACCGGATTTCCTCAGCGCTGGGGAAGAAGCCACCCTCCTTGCTGAAATTCTCAGGCTGCCTTTGAGCGAAGCAAAATACAAAGAGTACACGGCGAAGCGGCGAATCATCAGCTTCGGAGGCCGCTATGATTTCTCCAGTAATGAGTTGATCCCCACCGGACCTATTCCACTATTTCTGGGCGGGTTACGTCAGCGTATCGCCGCCTGGGCCAATTTTCCGGCGACGCGATTTACCCACGCTCTGATTGCGGAGTACCAGACTGGAACCCAACTCGGCTGGCATCGAGACGTCCCGGAGTTCGAAATCATTGTTGGCGTGTCGCTTGCGGGCTCTTGCCGCATGCGCCTGCGGCCTTATCCGCCGAAGAAGGGCCGTAATCCCGAGAGTCTTTCAGTGAAGCTTGAACGGGGTTCCGCCTACATCATGAGGGGCCAGGCGCGTTGGGCCTGGCAGCACAGTATCCCGCCCACCACGGCAACGCGGTATTCTATAACCTTCCGTACCCGATCGGACGCACGGGGAAAAACCAGACGGGAACAAATCGCAGAACCTGGTGTCTAACTGGAGGTTCAGCTCAACGGCGGAGGTTTCAATGAAGGCGAGCGCTTCTATGACTGCGTGTCTCATTGCAGCGTTGTTCACTTCCGGAGTTTTCCTCCGGGCGCAGACTCCGGAGCCTTTAACTCAAGCACGAGAGACTCTTAATAAAGGTGTTGCTGCTTTCCGGAATGCCGATTATGAATCCGCTATCGCATTTTTCAGGCAGGCCGTAGACCTGGATCCGAATTTCATGGTCGCGGAACTGTACCTGGCTACCGCTTACGCTCGGAGATACATTCCGGGAGTTCAAACGCGCGAAAACAATGGTTACGCCGACAACGCGATCGAGTCATTCAAGCGCGTCCTGCGTGCGGATCCGAATAGCATTACCGCGCTGTCGGGGCTTGCCAGCATCTATCAAAATGCCAACCATCTCCAAGAGGCGCGCGACACATACCTGATGGCTTCAAAAGTCGATCCACAAAATCCGGTCACCTTTTATGCGCTCGGCGCGATCGACTGGATTCTCGTCTATAACAAGAACAGTCCGTTGCCCGTCGGGCAGCAATCGCTGCTCATCGAAGAAGGTCTGACGAATTTAGATTCGCGCTGGCTCTCAATCCTCAATATGAGGACGCCATGACATATAAGAATCTGTTGCTGCGGGAAAAAGCCAGACTCGCCGTCGATCCCGCGGAAAAGGCGAGGCTCACAGCACTTGCCGACCAATCGTTCAATACGGCTCTGGAGACGCGCAAAACGAACGCGCAGACCCGGCGAAACGGCCCTTCCGGCGCCTTGAACCCCAGCGGCCCCTTACCGCCCCGCCGCCCCCACCGGTCCGTTAAAAGAATTAGCGACGGAGGCGCATAAGAATATAGCCCCGGCCGCCAGGCCGGGGACCAACCAGGCGAAGGGGTGAGGCCCGGAGGGCCGAAAGATTAAATGGCGGCTCTTCCGGGCACACCTTTTGTGACCGCGCGCATTCCCTTGTTTCTGCGAACAACGTGCGGTCATCGAAGCTGTGAATGAATCCGACCATTGCGATCCAGCATGTAGTCGCGGGCTTAGCCCGCGTTCGGGTATCGAATAATGTTGGAGTTATCCGCACCAAACGCGGGCTGAAGCCCGCGACTACATGTTCAAACCGTCTGATTCGATTTGTTACGCCTTCATAGACCGCACCTGCAAAGCCGTCGTACGTGTAAAATATCTGGCGATGTGTCGCCTGTATGAATGCAAATGATGCGCTGGTAATTCAAAACGCCACAATCGACGATGCGCCCGCGATTGGTTCCATGGTGGACGAGTTCCGCTCGTACTTGCGGGCCCTCGGCGACGTTGACGCGTGCACAACCGGAAGCGAGCAGTATCGCCGCGATGGTTTTGGAGCGAATCCCGCTTTCCAGGGTTTGATCGCCGAACGCGGCGGTCAAGCCGTGGCCTATGCACTTTATGGCTCCGACTACAGCACCGATACGGGCAGCAGAACCGTATTTCTACACGACCTTTTCGTTCGCTCCGTCTGTCGTGGGCAGGGCATCGGCGAAGCGCTGATGCAACGAATCATGGAAATCTGCAAAACGGCCCGCGCCACCTCGATGAGCTGGCTTGTATGGCATGCGAACGAACCGGCGCTTCGCTTCTACGAACGTATGGGCGCACATACCGTTGATACCGTGCGCTTGATGCGGATCGACCTGTGAAACCGGGACGTCACATGTAGTCCGGTTTTAAAAGGAGTATGCCGG
>CAVTWA010000064.1:0-13015 GCA_963738025.1 uncultured Acidobacteriota bacterium
GTCAGGAGTAATTGTCGGTAATGGCCTTTTCGACGGCGACGAGGAGCATGTCGATGTCGATAGGAGGCAGTGCTTTTCGCGCCTGAGCAGCTCAGGAGCGACGATGCCGTTTTCCGCGATCTCCGTTTCATAGCCTTCGCCCCCGGAGGAGTTCTTCAAAGAATATCGAAAGGTCTCTGGCGTCTTCGACGATGGGTATTCTTTTGGACATCACGCTGTCAGGCGGGCACGAAAAACAAAAAAAGCGGCAAGGTGTCACGATCGGCCCCAGAAGTCGCGTCTATAGAAACGAATGGAGACGAACACCACGTCCGGGATGATCGCGTTGACGATGGAAAGCCCCGCTTTGGAATTCGAGGACTTCGATCGCGTGTGGAAACAATACCGGACACGAGTGCTGCGATTTCTGCTGGCGTCTCTCGGTGACAAAGATCTGGCGGAATCACTGACGCAAGACTGTTTCTGGAACGCTTACAAAAGCCGCGGGACCTTTCGAGGAGAGTGCAGCGTTGATACGTGGCTGATCCGGATTGCAGTGAATCTTGTTCGGAATCAGGTGCGGACCCGCCGGTATCAGTTCTGGAAAAAAGCGCAGCGGATCGATAGCGAACAGATCGAGACGTGGGCGGATCACAATATCTCTCCTGAAGAAAGAGCCTCGGTCAACGAACAGGTTCAGGTGATCTGGGAAGCCACAAGTTTACTTTCCGAGAGACAACGCACGGTCTTCCTGCTTCGCTTCGTCGAGGATATGGACGTTCACGAGATTGCCGAAGCGACGGGACTCACGCACAGCACCGTCAACGTGCACCTGAGCCGGGCAGTGCGCCGTATTCGGAAACGTTTAGGTAAGGGAAAATGAACCATCACTTGTCAGAAGACCAATTCGAAAAATGTCTTTTAGCCGGAGGCGGTCCGTCGGAACTGGAGCATCTGCGTGAGTGCCCGGAATGTCGCGCGGAGGTTGAAGGCTTCGGCAAAGGGCTGGCGCTCTTCCGAAAAGCGATCCGGGATCTGGCCGGCGAGGCGGCTGGTATCGAGAGCGCCGGCTTCGCAACGGTGGCGCTTGCATCCATCGATGTTCCGCGGTGGCGCTGGGCAATAGCCGCCGCAACGCTGGCCGTTGCGATCATGCTGCCGTTCTTTATTTCGCGTCCCACACCCACCGTGAACACCCCGGCCGGGATGAGTCCCGAAGCCGTAATGGAACGTCTGAATCGTCATCTTACAGAACGCTGCCCGAAGCCATGGAGCCCGTGATGTCACTGATTTCGGCTGAACAGCCTGCGAGTGAGCCGGAAAGGGCTCAATGAAAGGTAGAACAATGATTCAAATGCGAACACGCGTCTTTCTAATGATGACCGGTTTGTACGTAATCCTCGCTGCGGCCCCTGCCTGGGCCCATCACGCATTTGCAGCTCAGTTCGACGCGAATAAGCCCGTGACCCTGCGGGGCGCCGTTACGAAAATGGAATGGGTCAATCCGCATTCGTGGATCTACATCGACCTGAAGAAGAACGATGGGAGCGTCGAACACTGGGGGGTCGAAGCGGCCGGCGCAGCTGCTCTCCTGAGCCGCGGTCTGACGAGAGATTTTCTGAAACTCGGGACCGAGGTTACGGTTAACGGTTATCAGGCCAGGGACGGATCGCTCCGCGCCAATGGCCGGGACCTGTCACTCCCGAATAGCCCGCCCATATTCATTGGCTTCGCCAACTCCGGTGCTCCCTATGACAATACAATTCTTGCTCAAGACGAGAAGAAAACCATTCGCACGCAGCTTGCCGGAGCATGGTGGATGAATACCGCACTCATCCAGCGATTGGGAATAACAGACGATCAAAAAGCAAAGATTGAAAGGGCGTTCGAGAACCATCGCCAGGCCATCCTCTCGACGACGGATCAGCTCGAGAAGGAAGAAGCGCTCCTGGCACGGCTGCTGGACAGCGAACCGGTTGACCGGAACGCGGTGTATACGCAGATCGATCGCGTGACTCAGGCGCGCAGCGAAATGGAACGCGCCGGCGCTCTCATGACATTGGAAATGCGGGAGTATCTGACTCGCGCCCAATGGGAGCAGTTGCCCAGAACCAGTCTCGCCGTCGGCCCCGCAGGCATCATCGTGCAGCCACCCGCGGCGGCTCCCGCTCCAGGCCCCACAAAACGAGGCAACCAATAGATGAGTGTTACTCTATTTGCTACCCCGTAATGACAATCCGATCGAGATCTCGGCCTGGTTCGGTCCCGCGTTATATTTCGCGCAACCTGATCGACGAAGAACCGGCTTACTTTCGGTCACTGTTGCCGAGTTTCCGCAGGATCTCTTCGAGCAACTCTTCGATACGTTGCAGATGATGCAAGGTTTCGCCGAACCAGTGGCGCCGATTCACCATGACTGGCGACATCCGGAAGTACAGCATGAAGCCCACCCATAAAATGATAAGAACCAGGAAGGGTGTCCAGGCAATCAGCATTTGTATTCCCGTTTTAGCTTCCAAGCAGCCTCCTGAGATGAGTCAACATCAACCGCGAAGTGTCCGGTGACGACCGAGGAGACGCATGACCGTTATTTGAAGCTTTCCGGTCATATTGTCGGCGCGGCAAGCCTCCCTGATCCAGGCCGCAGCCGCCCAACCGATCCTGGTGATCCGATGTGTATGGATCTGCGTTTGAGCGAGAACAACGGGCATGGTGTAATCGATATCCTCCAGTGGCCTGTTCGTGCGTGCCTCGGCATCCAGCCGTAAAACTGACCGAAGCCGCCGTGCATTGAGATGAATACCGGAATCCAGCTTGTGATCGCACTCATGCCAGGCGCGTTTCAGATCATCGAAGTCCATGCGAGTATTCCTCTTTGGAGAGATCGGCCCACTTTCGTTGAAGCTTCTGCTTAATCCTGTGGATTCGAGTACCGACATTACTCAGCGAAATGCCGAGAATGTCCGCAATGGTGTCGTTGGAGTTTCCGTCCAGATAAAGCAACACGAGAGCCTTGTCCAATTCGCCAAACTGACCGATGAAGCTCTGCAGCAGCCGAAGTTGATGTTCCAGTTCGGCAGCTTCTGATGGCGGTGCGGCGATTTCGACGATGGACTCGCCTGCCGGCACGATGGATCTCGAGCGTCGCGTTTCGGCCCGATAAAACGAGATCGCGACGTTTAATGCAACCCGGTACAGCCACGTAGAGAACGGTCGCGATTGGTCGTAACGGCCGAACGAACGCCAGGCCTGCAGCGTGATTTCCTGAACAACATCGGCGAAGTCTGCCCGGTTCCGGCAGTAGAGGTTCGCGACCTTGAAGAGAATGGGTTTGTGCCGCTCGAGGAGTGCCAGGAATTCATCCTCCCGGCCCGTCACAGGCATCGTCATCAGTCGCTCCGTTCGCCGTTCATTCGCTGCATCATTGTATGATTCGCCGGAGCGCGGGAAAAATCACATCGTGCGCACAAAAAGCGGTGGAAAGAGGGAGTTTTAACGAAGGAGAAATAACCGTTACACAAATTCAGGGACAGGCCGTGCGCCTGCCCCTGGAGTGTGCGACGAGGTGCGTCCAGAGCAGTCCCTTGAACGCACTTTAATCCCGCGTCTTTAGCGGATGCTCGTCGTAGTGGCCTCGACGATGGTCATTTCATGGGTTTGATCATCCAGGATTGCCATTCCGCACGCAGTATTTTTACCGGTTGCATCAAATTTGCAGCCGTAAGCCTGTTCCGTGGGCATCTTGCACGAGCCCTGATCGGAACTGGCCATCCACCAACCCGATCCGGCCGGTTTCCCGGCTTTATTGCCTTTCGCAAAGGTGGCCATCAACAAGTCTCCGTTTGCGGACGAGCCGTCCTTGCACTGAAATGTTTTGCCGGCAGACGAATAAAGCACCTTGTCGGTATCGTCCCACAGCATCTGGGTATCGACGGGATGCCCGGTTCCATCGAGGTCCACTTGTTCCACCCAGAAGCTGTTGTCCTTCGACGTATTCACCGTCGTCTTTCCTTTGCCGATCGATGACTTACTGGACTGTTGCGTCGCATTCGAGCCCGGCGTAGGATTCATCGCCTTATCCCTGACCTTTTTAGGAGTCTGGTAGTTAACTCCCTGGTTTGGGTTCGGTTTTTCGTGAGCCATTGATTGTTGATCATTCTTCTGCTGTTCATTCATCTGCTGTTGCTGTTGATCATTCAACGGTTGCTGTTGATCATTCGACGGTTCTTGCTGAGTGGACGGTTGCTGTGAGCTGGACTCTGGAGACTGTGCATGCGCTTTCAATCCGAATGTAACTACGGTTCCCATCAGAACTATTGCAGCGAGTGATAATAGTTTCTTCATTGGGTAAATAACCTCCTCGGAATGCCTTGCATTCGGAAGCCCGGAATATATCGGAACCCGTCCTACATATCGGGGAAATCCTAGCGAGCCGCGGGGTTTGGACGATAGTCGGGATCGCGGAGAAGTGAGTCCCCGTCGACCAGCGGTTTTTCCAATCTACGGTTCATCGTTATACGACAGCCCGCGTGCTCACACTCCGGCTCCATCAAACACGCCATTGCTTCCCTATGCTCCATGATCGTGCTGGTGCAGTTTCCCCGGTCTTGCCGCTATGTCGAAAGTTTGGTCGACCCGGCCAATGGATCCGCATTAGAATCCACATCCGATGCCGTCAAGTGGAGCTACCGGCAAACTTGCAGTCAAACACGAACGATGCGGCAGGTGACCCTGCGCATCGTGCCCTTCCTGATGTGGTCGCCTACTTCGTTTCTTTCGTCGACCGGGTGAACCTGGGTTTCGCCGCGCTGCAGATGGTCAAGGACTCTTCATTTGTCCGCTGACCGTTTTCGGCTTTGGCGGCGGAATTTTCTTTCTCGTATTTTCTGTTCGAGGTGCCCAGCAACCTTCTCCTGGAGAAGTTCGGTGCTCGCGACGTCTGGATCGCCCGCATCATGATCACGTGGGGCGTGCTGGCCGGCGGGATGGCGCTCGTGAAAGGCCCGCAGTCGCTTTATCTGATGCGGTTGCTTCTCGGTGCCGCGGAAGCAGGCTTTTTCCCCGGCGTAATTCTTTATTTGACGTATTGGTTCCCGGCAGAATATCGCGCACGGATCATCGGATTGTTCACGGCCGCGATTCCGGTATCGAGTTTTCTCGGCTCGCCGATTTCGGCAGCTCTCCTGGGAACCGATGGATGGCATGGGCTCCGCGGCTGGCAATGGATGTTCATCCTGGAGGGGATTCCCGCGGTGTTGCTGGGATTGTCTGTCTCGTCGTCCTCAGCGATCGTCCTGCAAACGCAACGTGGCTCGGCTGAGCAGAAGGTGGCTCATCGGCGGCTGGGGCAGGAAGAGTGGCGCGCCAGTGGAAAAGTTAAGCTGAGTCAGGTGCTCTGGAACAAACATGTGCTGGTGCTCAGCGTCGTCTTAGCCGGAAGCACTGCGGTAAGCAGCGGACTGCAGATCTGGCAGCCGCAGATTATCAAGTCATACGGTCTCACCAATATGCAGACCGGACTGCTCAATGCCATTCCTTTTGCTTTGGCGACCGTGATCATGATCTGTGGGGAAGGCGATCGGACCACACCCGCGAGCGAGTCTGGCACTCGGCTTTGCCTCTCGTGCTGACGGCCATCAGCCTGGCGTCGGCGGTCCTCTTCAATTCGCTTTTCGCGATTATCGTCATTTTGTGTCTGGCCGTAATCGGCATCTATGCCGGCAAAGGGCCTGTGTGGGCCATATCGACGGAATGGCTTTCCGCGGGCACTGCAGCTGCAGGCCTGGCGCAGATTAATGCGATCAGCAATCTCGCGGGCTTCGGCACGACTTACGTGATGGGCTTTATCCGCGACGCGACCGGCAGTTTCTCGCTCGCCCTGCTGCCGTTGGTCGCCTTGTCTGGCGTTGCCGCCCTGGCGATCATCTGGACGGGCCGCGGGAAACGCTGTTGTCTTGAGCCCGAACTCCCCGCCATCGGTGCTTCTGTAGGTGCGGTCTATGACCGCACGTTCTTCGCCATATCGAATTTGAAAAGCGTACAGATTGTAAACGCTTAAGTCTCACGTCGACGCCAGGCCTTTATCCGCACGATCAACCACATCACTCGGACATTCCTCGAAATCCACCGGGAGTTTACCTGATTGAAACGCCTGTGCCTGGATTCCATTCTGATTGGAATGGTTAATTCTCTGAAAATACGGCTCGTCTGTATCGGGGCGATCCTCGGCGGCGTGCTCGCGTTGGATTCGTACGGGCAGGATCGGTTAAGACACGTCACATTTGATGCGGGAGCCGGCTTTTCATTTCCCGTTGGCCAGCTTGAAAACCATGCGGAGACCGGATTTAACTTTGTCGCATCCGGAGGCGCGCGGTTCAATTCGAGGCTGAGTCTGAGCCTGGACTTCGCTCTTCATTATTTCAACGTCGAAAATTCTCTTCACAGTCCGGTGACCGGTGTCGACTTGTCACTGGGGTCCCTGGTGCGCGTCTGGAGCTTGACCGTAAACCCGACCTATCAGTTCTTTAAAGCGGAAAAATTCACCACTTACGTCACAGGCGGCTATGGGCTTTACAACCGGCAACTCCAGATTCCGGCTCCGGGGCCGGTTGCCGCAAGCGCGTGCGATGCATTCTGGAACGTTTGTGTCGGCAGTTCTCCCACGGGCGCTTCGCTCAGCGGCAATATCAATCCATACCGGGGTGGGTACAACGTGGGTGGTGGAGTGAACGTCGGCACTCGCACGAAATTCTTCGTTGAGACTCGCTACCACCAATGTTCACCACGAATTCACCTACCGAAATCATCCCGCTTACGTTCGGTGTCCGCTGGTAATTCTCTTCGTCGATTCCGTACAATGCCAGCCTCGCTTTGATCACTGCGAATGGTTTCCACGATTAAACCAAGCAGCGCATATGTCGCAGCGTTCGCAGCGACCGTCAAGCGGAGGCCGAGCGGAAAATTAAAAGAATGCAATCCAACCGCAACGGCGGGTTGAGTTAAACGGGCCAGAGTGGAAATAATCGGGCCGATTGGGACGGCCTTATCCGCAGTTGCGAAATAGACTCCCCAGCCAACCGAGGCGACTGCACCAAAGCCGGCCCACAGGGCAGTCCGGACCATCGCTGAATGTCTCATGGTATTGCTTCATCCAGAGTCTGGCGTACGAGAAGTTGCCGGACTGCTAAGGGCTTCCATCTGAACCGAACGGGTCGTATAGTCATCGCAATTCAACTGTGATGCATTCTCAGGAGGTTGTCCATGAGCACAACAACTATTCCTTCGAGCCGACCCTTTGACTGGTCTTGGAGTGAATTGCGCCGTCGAACGTTCCGGCTATCCGTGTCGGGTACACGGTGGCATTCCCGGCCGCTTTGCAGTTTCTCTTAAGACATGGCGCAGCAGGGGCACATGGTTCCGCTCATCGCCTAATCGGAGTGGCGGTTGCGTTCGTGTTCGGTCGGCAAAGGCGGACCGAGGAAATCCTCCACATAAGGATGGGACACGGCCAGCGGCCTATCTGGTGGAATATCGGGGTAGACAGTGACACGCGCAGCCGATCGCCGTGAAGGTATGCTCCTCGCCCTTCTCGCAGCCGCACTATGGGGACTCACGCCGGTTGCGACAAAGGGAGCATTAGAGGGATTCAGTCCAGAGTTCTTATCTTTTGTCCGGCTGGGTATAGCGGCAGTAGTGTTCCGCAAAATGGCAGGCCGCAATGCGCGTTGGTTTGTAGCCGATCGCTGGACATGGCTGGCGGGCGCTGGCCTTGGCGTCGATTTCATTCTGTATAACTACGGCGTCCAACGCACTGCGGCAAATGTCGCCGGCCTTGTAATCAATATCGAGTTGCTGTCCACCATAGGGTTCGCTGTCTGGATTCTAGGCGAGCGTCTCAATGGGCGGCGCGTCGTGGGCGGAGCGATCACTATCGCAGGAGTCCTGCTTGTCAGTTTCGACAGCCTCAACGTGGCCGATGTGATGAGGAGCGACCATGCGTTGGGGAACGTCCTGGTAATGCTGGCAGCGATCTCGTGGTCATTATTTGCCGTGGCGCAACGCCGCACGACTCTGAAAGGCGGCTTGTACCACGGCCTCACGCCCATATTTTCGATCGCCGCAGTCATAACGGCTCCAGCGATGCTGCGGAATGGCGCTTGGGCTGTAAAGCTCGCAGTGTGGCCCATCGCAATGTTCATGGTGCTGGCTGTCTTTGGAACGGGCGTTGTGTACTGGGTCTATGCTCGCGCTCAACAGTTGATTGACGTTAGCATGCTCGCGATTTTGCTCTGCACGATCCCGGTGTTCGCCGTCGGATTTGCATACTTCCTGCTTCGCGAGCCAGTCACAGCGCAACTAGTCGGAGGCGGAGTTGTCATTCTGGTGGGGATTATTCTGATTGGCACCGAGAAGACCGCAAATTCAGAGAAAGCTGCTCAAGCGAGTACTGGATGACACGTTAAATTTGCCGGCAATATTCCAAAGACTGCGTAAAACCCGTTCTGGCGATGGTAGGAGACCCTTTATGATCGGGCGACGACTTGGGATTGGAGCCAGATCGATCGATTGCCGGAATTCGCGGTTCCTTGGCATCCACATCGCATTCCATGTAATCGCGGGCTTCAGCCCGCGCCCGTCTCAAGCGAGAATGCGACATTGTGGGAATGGCGACACGCGGGCTAAAGCCCGCGACTACATGCGCCCTAACCGCGGATGGCCCAGCGCACCATCTCCGACACCTTAGCGCCTTTGCCTTGCATCAGCATGCCGACGCGAAAGATCCGGCCGGCGGCAAAAACGCAGAGCGTCGTTGCGGCCAGAACCAGCGCAATGCCGGAGAGGGGCTGCCAGATGGGAACGCCCGGCGGGACGGTCTGCCGGACGATCATCAGCATTGGAGTCATTGGAGGAATCAGCGACATGGCGAGAGCCATCGTCGAGTTCGGCTCGCGCACGACGTTGAACCACACGAACATCGGGCTGATGAGCAGCAGCATGACCGGCGTCATCATGCTTTGCGCTTCCTTCATGTCGGTCACCGAAGCGCCAATCGCGATGAAGATCGAACCGAACATCAGGACGGCCAGCGCCAGAAAGGCGACAAACCACCACACCTGGTCCCACGGAAAGTATTGCACGTAGCCGGCGCGCTTGAGAGCGAGGTAGGCGCCAAGCAGATACACAGCGCCGGTGGTCAGAGCCACCGCAACCGTGCCCAGAAGCTTTCCCAGCATCAACTGGAAGGGCGGAATCGAACTCAGCAGCACTTCGGCGATGCGCTGCATTTTTTCTTCGAGCACACTATTCATCAACGGCGCCGCCGAGCCCATCACGACCATGAACATCAGCATCATCAACCCGATCGGCACAAAAATGTTGGCGGCTAGATTGCTCTGCTCAGCCTGGATGGGATTCCCCGCAGCATCCGCCTTGACCAGACCGAGGTTGCCCACCAGCACGCGTTGGGTTGCTTCGCGGACGATCCGGGCATCCAGGTCTGCCGCCTGCAAGCGCATTTGCTGGATGCGTTCATTCACCGGGCCGGCAATCCACTGTTGGATTTGATCATAGGTGGGGCTTTCGGAGTGATAGTGGACGGCGCTGCGGGCGGGGTTGCCGCCGGGCTCGAGCGCATTGCGCTCGATGATCACAAAGGCGAAAAGTTCTTTCTTCCGTACACGATCAGACAGGGTCAGGGACATGTGGGCCGCGTCGTTCGTTCCCGGATCGGCCTTCTCGATGACGTATCGCGGCTGGATCTGCTTTCGCGCCGCACCTTCGCCTTCGTAGATCAACGTCTGATTGCGGATGTTAGACGCCTGAGCGAGGGTATCGAAGAGTTGTCCGGTGTAATCCACAACAGCAATGCGCTTGTCTCTGACGTCGTTATTGTTGCGGAACACGATCTGAACGAGGATGCCTCCGCCGAACATCAGGGGCATCATCAGGAGCCCGATCAGGAACGCCTTCGTCTTGACTGCCGCCTGATAGTCTCGAAGAGCGACAATAATTGTCTTACGCATGAGCCGTTGCTCCTTTCGCCGCGAGTGGGATCATGTCGGCGGCATCGGGGCTGGCGATCCGCACGAAGATGTCGTGCAGGGAAGGCCGCGCCAGTTCGAAGTGCATGACACGTCCACGCTTCATGAGTTCCGCCAGGATGGCTTGAGGATCGGCTTTGGCAGCCATTTTAAGTTCCTGCAGCCGGCCGAAGTCCGTCACTTTTTCCACACCGCGGATCGTGCGGGGATCGAATGCATTGCCATCCACGCTTACACGGATGGTATCGTTTCCGTAACGATTCTGAATGGACTCCAGAGTCCCGTCGAGCACCTTATTGCCTTTGTAAATCATAAAAATGAAGTCGCACATTTTCTCGGCGACGCTCATGTCGTGCGTGGAAAAGATCACCGTCGTTCCCGTCTTGCGAAGTTCCAGCACGGCTTCCCGCAGAACATCGGCATTGACCGGATCGAGACCCGTGAACGGCTCGTCCAGAATCACCAGTTCCGGCCTGGCGATGACCGCCGAAATGAACTGGACTTTCTGCGCCATTCCTTTCGAAAGCGCCTCGATCTTCTTGTCGGCCCAATCGGCAAGCCCCATTTTGTCGAGCCATGGCGGCACAAGCGCAGCAGCGTCGCGGCGTCCTTTCAATTCCCCGTAAAAGCGCAGGACGTCGCGCACCGTCATCCTTTTGTAGAGACCACGCTCTTCCGGCAGGTATCCCACTCGATCGTCCGCCGAGGCGGAGTTCTCCTCGCCCAGCACACGAATGACACCTGGTCCGGGGTCCGGATGGTAGATGCGCATGATCATCCGCAAAGTCGTGGTCTTTCCGGAGCCGTTCGGTCCGATAAAGCCGTAGATGGATCCTCTGGGCACCGCGAGAGAGAGGCCATTCACCGCGACGTGGTGTCCGAAGCTTTTGGTTACGTGTTCGATCTCTACAATGTTCATAGGTCACTTGAGTGGCCGGATCATAGCACGCGCCCAGC
This sequence comes from uncultured Acidobacteriota bacterium, assembly GCA_963738025.1. Lineage (GTDB taxonomy): Bacteria > Acidobacteriota > Terriglobia > 20CM-2-55-15 > 20CM-2-55-15 > 20CM-2-55-15. The sequence goes on from CAVTWA010000064.1 coordinate 10,977, forward strand.
TCGTTCAGTATTCAGCCTTTCGGTGAACCAACGCACTGCACCGGCAAATGGCGGTACACGATAGAAGGGTGTTCGCGCAGTCCTTGTAGTCGCGGTCTATGATCGTGCGCTTTACCTGGAATCAACGAAATAGGCGCGATCATAGGCTAGAGCTGTCCAAAACAAGAATGGATGCCGCGGTTGGTGTCTGCCAGTCCCCGCCTTAGTAAGGCGGGGATGCCCTCGCGCAGCGAGGCTGGGGCGGTCTGTTCAAAGTCGCGAAGCGTCCTTTCAGATATTCGCGAAGCGCACCGATTGATAAAGAGCGCTCCGCGGCCATCTGTAAGGTGCGCGCTCCGCGCGATCTTTGAACAGACCGCCCCGCCTTCGCTGCGCGAAGGCATCCCCGCCTAACTTGAGAGTGTTGCAAAACCGGTGAAATGGACCAGAGTTGGGCAGGTGGTAACAACAATAGCGGGCAATGAGCTACGAAAGATACGCGGTATACAACCAGCAATGGATGTTTCCTCCGACGTTGGAAGATCTGGTGCCGAAAGATCATCCGGCCCGAATGGTGCGCGAGTTTGTTGATGCGCAGGACCTCAAGAAGCTAGGCTTCCGGGAGCGAACGGCGATAGCGGGTCGACCGAACTACAGCGCGAACCTGCTGTTGAAGGTATGGCTGTACGGCTACTTGAGCAAAATTCGGACGTTACGGCCGTTGGAGCGAGCGTGCCTGGATCAGCTGGCGATGTTGTGGTTGACGGGAATGCTGAGTCCAGATCATACGTCGCTGTGGCGATTTTGGCGAGATAACCGCAAAGCGATCCGAACGGTGTTCAAGCGGCTGTTGGAGATCGCCATGGCGATGGATTTAGTGGGGCTGGTACTGCATGCGGTGGATGGAACGAAGATCCAATCGCAGGCGGCGGAACAGAAGGGGTTACATCGGGAAGCATTAGCGAAGACGCTGAAGCGGGTGGACGAAGCGATCAACGAAATCATGAAGCAGACCGAGCAAGCGGGCAAGCAGGCGGGAGAGAGCCGATTACCGGCGTCCTTACAAGAACGGCAGCAGTTGCGGGAAACGATTCAGACGAAATTGAAGCAGTTGGAAGAAAAGGAACGAGACCATCTGCAGCCGAAAGATGAAGACGCACGCGTAATGAAATGCCGGTCGGAGAAGAAGTTTGCCTACAACGCCCAAGCGGTCGTGGATGAACAGAGTAAGTTGATCGTGGCGGCGGATGTGGTGCTGGATGAGAGCGACAACTATCAACTGGTACCGATGATGGAACAAGTCCGCGACAACGTTGGAGCCGTGGCGGAGCAGACGCTCGGCGATGCGGGTTATGTGGCGTTAACGGAGTTAGCAAAAGCCGAACAGAAGGGACTTCCGGCGCTGGTCAACCTTCCCAAAACGATGCAGCAAAGCGACGAACAACCGTACCATGCGTCGCATTTTAGCTACGATGCGGAGCATGATCGGTGCATCTGCCCGAGGGGTGAAGTCCTGGCATTCAAGTCGATCAAGCCCAGGGATAAAGCCCAGCCCTATGACGTTCGGGTCTATCGCTGTCAGAGCTATGAAAGCTGTCCGGTCCGTTGGCAGTGTAGTTCCAGCAAAAACGGACGAACGGTTCAGATCCATCCCAATCACGATACGTTGATGCGATGTCGGGAGAAACTGAAAGACGAAACCATGCGCGCGTTATTGAAGAAACGGGGTGCCATCATTGAACCCTTGTTCGGATGGGCGAAGGAAGGCATGAAGTTCCGCCGGTGGACGGTTCGAGGACTGGAAAAAGTACAGACGCAATGGTTGCTGCTGTGTACGGCGATGAATCTCCGCCGCCTGCACCGACATTGGGTCGCTGGCAAACTGGTGTTTGGATGAAAGCAAAACGGGAAAGATCTTCCCGGCGACAGACACAAAGGAAGCTCGAACAAATCATAAAAACCTGAGGATTCATCCAGAAGACATTCTGGTGGGTCGATCTGGCTCCGCCGAAATCGACCCCACGTGGCCTTCAACACCCTTATTTGATTCAAACGTTTTG
>CAVTWA010000065.1:0-28898 GCA_963738025.1 uncultured Acidobacteriota bacterium
TTACTATTTTTTCAGAAAATGCGACGTTTTCGGCCGTATCCGTCACGACAATCGAATTGTCGAGAGCAGAAATCTGCCGGAGGTTAAGAAACCTCCGAGCGCCGTCGCATTCATTGGTATTACCTGGAGTGCCTGCACGCAGCGCCAGGCTGATCGTCTTGGTCACCTTTGGCAACAGGTCCGCGCGCGCGCTTGGATTATCCGGCGCTACGAGCGCCGTGTCACCGTCCATCATCTGCCAGATGGTCCTGGTCTGAAGCGAAAGAAAATCGAGCGCGTCGCCAATATTGACGTTCTCGACCTTGAATGGCGTGGCGGCAGAGTCCTGAAACCGGCTGTCAAAAACGATGCGAAGACCTGCCATGGCGGCGACCGCTTCATAAGTCGCGCGGGCCGTGTCATTCGCATCAAACGAAAACCGGCCACGAACTGTGAATTGCAGCGCCAACGCCGGAGCCCCGAGTGTCTCTGCAGCACGCCGGCTCTGGACGAATCCCGCTTCACTGCCTGCGGGAAATCCCGCCGTGGCAATCACGCTGCTGGATTTACGCAAGTCCGAAACGATCCTTTCTGCAAGCGCCAGCTTGTTCGCCGAGTCGCGCATGACAATCGCGTTCGAATCCGAGACTGTTGCCACGTATCTGGCGTTTAAAATGGTTCGAAGCGCGGTGACGACCTCAATCATCTCCGTGCGGCCAGCGTTTGGTAAGTAGAATGTCTTGACCGACACATTTTGGAAATCGCGTCGTTTGGCCTGATTATCCGGTGCCACCAGTATCGTCTTGCTGTCCACTGCTTCCCAGAAAGTTCGCGTCTGCAATGCCAGCAGTTCGATTGCGTCCAAAGCATCAAGGTTGTCGACCTTGAATGAGAACGCATCCAGGCTGCGGAAGTCCGGATCGAAGATGACGTTCAGCCCTGCCGTGCGCCCGAGCCTTTCAAAAAGTGAACGAGTACCGTCTTTCGCATCGAGAGAGACTGACGCGGAGCCGCTGACCGCAAGCGTCGCACGCGCCGGCGCCGAATCTTTCACCACGCCGTTTTCGAGCATCAGGATGTGACCATTACCGATGCTCTCACCCATCGTGGATACAGCCGTGCCTGCTACAAGGGGCATCGACGATGCGACAATCTTTTCCGCCACTGCGACGCGCTCCGGCGTATCGCGCATCACGACGGCGTTCGCGACCGTACTCTGTGCGAGATACCTGATGTTTAAAGTGGTGCGAAGTGCCGTTACGGTTTCAGTCAGACGCTGGGGCGCCGCGCCATTCGGCAGATAAAACGTCTTAAGCACCATAGATTGGTAATCACGACGCTTCTGCTGATTATCCTGCGAGACAATGATCGTGTTGCTGTTGAGAACCTCCACAAGGGTGCCCGCGTGTGCGGATAGGAGGTCGAATGCCTGAAGCACATCCGCATTCTCAATCCGGAACGGCGCGCCTGGACTGTTTTGAAAATCCGGATCGAACACGATGTTCAGCCCCGCGATTTCCGCAATCTTCTCATATGCCTCTCGTTCCCCTTGATTGACGGCAATGGAAACCGGCCCGTTCGTTTTCACCTGTAGCTGATTGCGAGGGAAATCACCGACAGTTTCCTTCAGGCGGAGCGGCTGCAGACCCTGCGCCAGAGCGGATCCCTGCACGAGCAGTGCGGCAATGAAAACGAACTGTTTCATGACTGATCTCCTGCTTCAAGGACAACAGCAGATACCGCAGCAGTTCAATAAAAACTTTTTTAAGCGACGCTGCGAAGTTTCAGGCCCGAAACATGTTGGTGCGGACCGAAGTTGGGGATTGCGGGACCGGAGTTCCGGTTTGCCGAGCCGGAGTAATCGTCGGAATCGATTACTTCATGCCGGGAAATTCGGTTTGGCGGGCAGCCAGATCCACAGTCACACAGTACACAGAGTGATGATATTCTTCCCGCCATGATCCAACGAATAACGCGCATGGTGTATGTGGTGGCTGTCCTGGTGCTTTTCTCAATGCTGCCTCTGGGGTTCTCTCAAACGCGAAAACCGGCGGCGCCGAAATCGGTTCGCCTTTATGTTTTCGATTGCGGGCGGATCACGGTCGCCAACGGTGACTCGATGGGTTTCAAGCCCGGCGAGCTTGCGACGTCGAATATGGTCACGCCGTGCTTTCTGATCGTGCATCCCAAGGGGACAATGATGTGGGATACGGGTGAGATTCCGGACAGCGCCTTCGCAAACGGCCCCGCGCCAGCGAAACAGGGCGCGTTCACGGTGGATCGGCCGCTCCTGCCTCAGTTGGCCGCGATCGGATACAAACCGTCGGACGTTACTTATCTGGCTCTCTCGCATTACCACGGCGATCATGTTGCGAACGCTAATGCATTCGCGGGCTCAACCTGGATCGTGCAACAGGCCGATCGCGATGCAATATTTGCGCCGCGCCAGAATAACGGCCAGAGATTGGGCGCCGTCGCTGACCCCGCTTACTTTACGGAACTGGCGAAAAGCAAAACGATCGTGTTGAGGGGCGAGGATCACGATGTGTTCGGCGACGGAACCGTAGTGATCAAGTCCACTCCCGGGCACACACCGGGGCATCAGTCGTTGTTCCTGAAACTTCGTAAGACCGGTCCGATCCTGCTTTCAGGAGATCTGTATCACTATCCGGAAGAGATCACGTACAAGCGCATTCCGTCATTCGACTTCGACAAAGATCAGACGGCGAAGAGCCGGACGATGATCGAAGATTTTGTGAAGAAGAATCACGCGCAGTTGTGGATTCAGCACGACTACACCGCAGGGATCAAGCGCAAGATTGCGCCGGAGTTTTACGAATAGCCGCAACGGCGAATTGTCCGTATTATCCGGCTCTCAGAGCTTCTACAGGACCTACAGCCGAAGGCCGGCGCGCGCCGCTACGGTATTATGTCGCGCATGGCCCTCGTTGTCTTTCTTCGCGGAGTGAACGTCGGCGGCCACCGTACGTTCAAGCCGACCATTCTCGCCAAAGAGTTGAGCGAGTATGGCGTGGTGAACGTCGGGGCGGCAGGAACGTTCGTGGTGCACAAGGCGATACCGCGTGCGCAGTTCGAGGCGGCACTACGCAAGAAGCTCCCCTTCGAAACGGGCATCGCGCTCTGCGACGCGCGAGAGTTCATGTGCCTGAAGACGGAGCATCCTTTCGGCGACAAGCCGCCGCGCGCCGATGTCACGCGTTTCGTGAGTGTTCTCTCAAAGGCCCGGCGGCTGCCCGTCGATGTTCCATTCGCTCTACCATCGGAGACGGAGTGGCTGGTGCGTCTTATTGGTGTGCGGGGCCAATTCATCTTCGGTGAGTATCGTCGTCACATGAAGACGATCGGCTACCTCGGCAAGATCGACAAGCTGTTCGAGGCGCAGGCAACGACGAGGAACTGGAATACCGTCGCCTCGGTTATCCGCATTCTCGAGGCGGCAAAAGGGTAGCCAGGCTGCGGCGCAAGGAGCGCGGCGCGAGCATTTATAAGGTGGCTTCGCAGCTTTGAACAGACCACCCCGCCGCTGCGCGGCTCCCCTCTCCTTCTTAAGGAGGGGAGTGGCTCCCGAACGCGGCATCGCGCACAGTGTTTCAAGCAGTCGTCGCCCGGTAAGCGCTGCGGTTCCGCTCAGAATAGGGTCTTATGTCAATCTTCGGCCGGGGTGCTCCGCTGAAGATCTGTTTGCGGATTTCCCACTAATACTCGTTGCGTACTCGATCATCAAGCAACTTGCATACGTTCCGTTGTGGTCCACGTTCTGGATCTGGTTCCACGTCATGACGAACCAGATTGATTTTCGGGATGCACTCTCTATTGTGATTCCCGGCCCAGACTGCCTGTTTCTGGCGCATCTGTCCAAGGAAGAGATCGTTCGGGATTTGATGATGCAGGCGCCAATGTCAACCGTGAGGTCACGCTGGAAAAGGAACCGTCTTCGATTTCAGGATCTTTCTGTCCCGGGTGAGAAGCGGAATTCGATGGATGACGCTGGTTGCGGCGATGATCTCATCGGCCGGATCAGAATGGAAATCCAGCTGTGTGCTGGGCAGAGCGATTTCGAAAGAGATCGGAATGACACTGACCTGCCTCAGAGAAAGTTCTGAATTCCAGACAGTCGAAATCCATCGTGAGTCGCCTGAATTGAACCAGCTTGGCCAGTTCCCAGAAGACAATTGGTGAAATTGCCAGAGGTTCGGCGGAAACGAGCTTTGTTTCCTTGTTATTTAGGCTTCCGTCGAGCAGGGCTACGACGAGGTGCGTGTCCAGATTCAGCATTCCACTTTATGCCCGTAGAAAGCAGATCGCCGTGGATTTCGATTTTACCTTTCATCGATCCGATCAGCTTCTTGTTGTCGGCCTCAACGGCCGGAATAACTCGCGCTACGGGGCGCCCGCGTTTCGTAATAAGGATTCCCTCCGCTTCGAGTTCATCCAGAATTTTCAGGCACTTCGCTTTGAACTCCGCAGCAGGCATGGTCTTCTGAATGCTCATACCCGTAGTCTAGCAGGTGACCAGTAAAGTGACCACTTGCTGCCCATGACCTCGATTTCCTTCTCATCTTCGTTGAATTGGAGCGACAGCACGAATGCAGGATGCGCTGCGGGAAATGCCCGGCGGACCCGCCATGCTGATGGCTTCTCGGGCATGCGGATTAAACGGATTTAGTGGAACAGGGGTATCATTTTTGGCCGGGAGGCATGATATGCAAGACGATGAGATCACCAGACGGGACTTTGTATCCATGACCGTAGCCGCGAGCGTTGCCGCGGCCGCAACAGGAGCAAACGCAATGGCGCAGCAGGGCATTGTCGAGACTAACGTTGAAATCAAAACCGCCGACGGTACATGCGATGCCGCATTCATTCATCCTGCGAACGGGGCGCACCCGGCCGTCATCATCTGGCCGGATGCCTTTGGCCTGAGGCCCTCCATGCGCGACATGGCCAAACGTCTTGTGCAGGAAGGCGGCTATTCGGTCCTGGTTCCGAACCCTTTTTATCGTGTGGCGAAATCGCCGGTCGTCGAAAACGCCTCGAATTTCAACTTCAATGATCCCGGACAGCGGGGCAAGTTGACGCCACTGATGGGTTCGATCAACGCGGCTGGAGCGGCCGAGCGCGATGCGCAGGCGTTCATCGCCTGGCTCGATATGCAGCCGCAGGTCGATCGTAATAAGAAGATCGGAACACAGGGCTACTGCATGGGCGGTCCGCTCGTCGTAAAAACCGCTGCGGCGGTCCCGAATCGAGTGGGCGCTGGAGGCTCGTTCCACGGTGGCGGCCTTGTGACAGCGAATCCCGACAGCCCGCACCTGCTCGCCTCGAAAATCAAAGCCCGGATGTACTTCGGCATCGCTACAAACGATGACATGCAGCAACCGGACGCAAAGATAAAATTGAAGGAGTCTTTCGAGGCTGCCAGGGTCCCCGTAGAAATCGAGGTCTATTCCCAATCCCAGCACGGTTGGTGCGTCCCCGATATGCCGAAACAAGCCAACGGCCAACCGATCTACAACAAAGCAGACGCAGACCGCGCCTGGACCAAACTGCTCGCGCTGTACAAAGCGGGACTGGTCTGAGGGAAAACTGCGCGATAGGCCGCTGATGCGGCCCATCGCCATGCTGCTGCATGCGGCATTAAGATACCCGTAATGCGGAAAACGAAGCCACCGTCCGTTAAATCCGTTCAATGGTGGCCTATCCGAATCCCACCTCGGCTTGGAGAAATCCGCGCTAACAATTCTTGTTCTACGCATCCTCAAGCCGTAGAGTATTCTCCATGTCCAAAAAGAAACCGAAAAAGCCTCTCTCCCGTCGGGGATTTCTGAAAGGAACCGGGGCCGCATTAGCCGTCGTCACCGCCGCACCGAAGATCGAAGCCGGGACGGCTGCGGCCGTGCAATCCGTCGAATCGGTTCCTCAAACCTCGATACGTGTCACAGTCAATGGAACTGAACGTCGCATCGAAGTCGAAGACCGCTGGACATTGGTGGAGCTTCTGCGCGACCACCTGAATCTCACTGGTACGAAAATCGGCTGCGATCGTGGTGAATGCGGAGCGTGCACCGTATTACTGGACGGTAAGCCTGTCTACTCTTGCAGCAATCTCGCCGTGTGGGCGGACGGCCGATCCGTCGAGACCGTCGAGGGATTGGCGCGAAGCGGCCGCCTCGATCCGCTTCAACAAGCCTTCATTGCGCATGATGCGCCGCAGTGCGGATTCTGCACCTCGGGCCAGTTGATGAGCGCCAAAGGATTCCTCGCACGCAATCCCCATCCGACGGCCGATGAAGTGCGCGCAGGCCTGACGGGTAATCTCTGCCGATGCTCCGGCTACAACCACTACGTAGAAGCTGTACTGGCGGCGGCGAAGGGAGGTTCCCGATGAGACAGCAAAAAAGTCCGCCCATCGCGCCTCTGACGACTGTCGGGCATCCAGCTCCCCGCATCGATGCCCTCGAACGCGTTACGGGAAAGGCCACGTATACCAACGACATCAAACTTCCCGGAATGCTTTATGCGCGCATCCTGCGAAGCCCGCGCCCGCACGCACGCATTCGCCGTATCGATACCTCCAAGGCCATGGCGCTGCCCGGCGTGAAGACCATCCTCACCCACGAAAACTGTGAAGTGGTGTGGGGCGCCGGTGGAATATCGGGCGGGCAGCAATACAACGACGACGTCAAAAAGATTACAAAACACCGCCGTTACGTGTTCAACAATCCTGTCCGATTCGTCGGTGATCCTGTTGCCGCAGTTGCTGCGCTCAACCGGCACGTGGCGGAAGAAGCCATCCGATTGATACAGGTCGATTACGAAGATCTCGATTTCGTGATGGAGCCGGAAGAGGCTCTCAAGAGCGGCAGCGTCCAGATCTGGCCGGAAGGCAATCTATCGCCGAACGCTCAAAATCAAGTGCAGCCAATGACGACGCGGCGGGGCGACGTTCAGGAAGGTTTCTCCGCGTCGGATCAGGTTTTTGAAGATCGCTATACCACCGCCTTCGTACACAACGCGCAGATGGAACCGCGCAGCTGCGTTGCAGAATGGCAGGGAGATAAGCTGACGCTCTATACGCCAACGCAAGGTATTTCAAACTGCCGGAGCGACACGGCCCGTGATTTAGGAATGCCGCAGGAGCAGGTTCGCATCGTCTGCCAATACATGGGAGGCGGATTCGGCAACAAGAATCAAAATCAGGATGCCGATCTGATTACGGCAATGCTCGCCAGGCAGGCTGGTGCGCCGGTAAAGCTCGAATTTACTCGAAAGGACGACTTCATCGGAGTCCACGGCCGCTGGCCAACCGTTCAGTACTATAAGGTCGGCGTGACGCGCGACGGCCTGTTGAAAGCGATCCAGCTTCGCGGCTACAGCGGCATGGGCCCGTACCGAAAGAACACGGGAGCGATCGGTGGTATGGACATCTATCAATGTCCGCACATCGAAAGCATCATCTATCCGGTTTACACCAACAAAACGGTTTCCGGCAATTTTCGAGGTCCCGAGTATCCGCAAGGCTACTACGGTATCGAATCGATGATGGACGACGTTGCCTATAAGCTGAAGATGGACCCGGTCGAATTCATCCTGAAGAACATGACCCGGAAATCGCGCGACGAGGTTCCATACACGAACTACAGCCTGGAAGAATGTATGACGCGCGGCGCAGAAGCCTTCGAATGGAAGAAACGATGGCGTTCGCAACCGGGTTCGGATCCGGGTCCCATCAAACGCGGCGCCGGCGTCTCTTTCATGGCGTTCCGGTCTGCTCTCGGCCGCAGCAATGCGGTGATCCGATTGGACAGCAAAGGAAAATACACGGTATTTGTCGGTGTAACCGATATCGGGGCCGGGGCGAAGACGACCATGGCGATCATTGCTGCCGAAGCTCTCGGTGTGCCCCTCTCGAAGATCGACGTCGTCTGGGGCGATTCGGACCGCTGTCCCTATTCCGTCGGCGAGTCCGGCAGCCGTACGACGATACAGACCGGCTACGCGGTGATCCAGGCTGCGGAAGCGCTCAAGCGTCAAATCGCTGAAAAAGGTTTACCGAAAGGCGAAAACGTTCTCGCCGGTTCCGCCTCGCCCAATCCCACGCTGGACGGCAAGGTGCGCGCCGCATATGCGGCGCATTTCGTCGAGGTCGAGGTTGATGCTGAACTCGGGCGCGTCCGCGTTCTCAAATACCTTGCGGTCCACGACAGCGGCCGGATCATGAACCCTCTTACTGCCAGAAGTCAGATCAAAGGTGGCGCCCTCATGGGCGTGGGTATGGCGCTCCATGAAGACCTGCTCTACGACCGGCGCACCGGGCAACCGCTGACGGCCGGGTTTTACGGCGCGCGAATACTGACGCATCGTGACGCGCCGGAAGTTGAAGTGATGTTCATTGAAAGCGACGATGGCTATGGGCCATATGGCGCGAAGAGCATCGGTGAATCGAGCAAAGTGCCGGCCGTCGCCGCCGTTGCCAACGCTGTGTTCAATGCCATCGGTCGTCGCATGAAGGATCTGCCGATTACTCGAGACAAGATCCTGGGAGCGCTCGCATGAAGACCTTTTCAAATTCCAACGCACGTGATTTTCAACACGCTGTCAGCCTTGTGCAACAAACGCTCCAGGCCGGACAGGCCGCATCGCTGGTCGGCGGAGGAAGCGATCTGCTTGGTCTCGTCAAAGAACGCATCGTGACACCCGACGTGCTCGTCAACCTGAAAACGATTAAAGGCCTCGATCAGGTGAAAATGTCGAATGCCGGCGTAAACATCGGAGGCCTCATCACCCTCGACACTCTGAGCCGTACCGACCTCATCCGCCGCCAATACGCGGTACTTGCCGAAGCCGCAGAAACAGTGGCTACGCCCCAGGTACGCAACGTCGGAACCCTCGCCGGCAATGTTTGTCAGCGGCCATGGTGCTGGTACTTCCGGAACGGTTTCCCCTGCTATAAAAATGGCGGCAACACCTGCTTTTCTTTCGCAGGCGAAAATCAGTTCCACGCGATTTTCGGCGGCGGACCAAGTTACATCGTGCATCCATCGGACACAGCCGTCGCTCTGCTCGCGCTGGATGCGAAGTTTCGAATCGTGGGCCCTTCCGGCGAGCGCATTGTCCCGGCCGCGGACTTCTTCGCTCTGCCGCAGCAGAACCCGGCGCGTGAGAACATTCTGGCCGCCGATGAAGCCCTGGCGGAAGTTCAAATTCCTGTGGTGCGCGAGGGAACGCGTAGTACCTACCACAAAACGATGGACCGTGAGGCGTGGACGCATGCCGTCGTCAGCGCGGCAATCGTGCTCGACATGGACAAACAGGTCTGCCGCAGCGCGCGCGTCGTCCTGGGTGGCGTCGCGCCAATTCCCTGGCGTTTGCCGGAAGTGGAGCAGATGCTGGCCGGCCAGCGGATTACGGACGGACTGGCCGCCGCTGCTGCGGAACACGCTGTTGCCGGCGCGCGTCCCCTGGCGAAAAATGGCTATAAGGTCCCGCTGACCAGAGGCATCGTTCGCCGCACGCTGCTGGAGCTTGCCAACCGCGCGTGAAAACAAAGATGAATCGCCGCGACTTCTTATTTCTGGCAAAAGAGCGTGAGACCGCCGCGGAACTATCGTGCGAACAATTGTTCATGCGGTGTGTGGATTCCACTCTGGATGGCACGACGGCCGAGTTGTTCAACAGCCTCGAGCAGCGTCTCGCTTCCGTGACGTCATTGAGCCTGGCTACTCCGGAGTGGCTGAATTGTGACGAACTCAAACCTCTCGAAACCATTCTGGCAAGGTTCCGGCAACGCGGCGGCTATGTGAAGTACTCATAAGAACCGTTGCATTCGAAAAGAGCATCCCGAAGTCCGGGTGTCAATAAGCTTGCCGGATCCGCTGCTGTTTTCAGCCGGACAGCAGGATGTTGAGCGGTGCATAGAAAGGTTGGCACACCAAAGAAAACATCCCAGCCGGCAGAGGAACGTGTCCAAGTATGGACTGCGCTGATTCACATAGGAGCAAGAGCTATCCGAGAAACGCCAGCGAACAGCGCAACGGCGTCAGGAACGGGAGGGACGGTCGTGCTCCCGAGGTGCTTGCAGAAGGCCGCCGTGAATGACTTCGGTCCCAGATTACATCACTCGCTTACGCCGCTGGATTATGGTGGCCTCGATTTGACGTATAAATTGTCAACCGTAGATTCAATTGTCGCGTCAATGTGGTTCTGGAGGCGTTCATGCGTAACGGCCATTTGCTCTCCTGGGTGTTCGCAATAACAATGCCGATGGGCATGCTTGCATCGCGAGGCGAGCCTCAATCACAGGATTTAGAAACGTTCGAAGTGGCATCAGTCAAGCCAGGTACCCCGGGCTTCACAGGCGGACCTCGTGTCCCGGATGGAGATGGAACAGCATCGTTCCCGGCATGCGCCGGCGGTTTGATACAGGTGGATCCGCAACGCTTCTCCGCTACGAATACGACACTCTACACCTTGATCACACTGGCATACGGCATCCGATACAGCTGTTTTATTGTGAACGACGCCGATCTTCATTCAGGTGGACCTAAATGGATTTTGGCCGACCGCTTCGACGTTCAGGGTGTTATCCCGGCGGGCTCACCCAGCTACACATTGCCGCAACTTCAGTCCGGATCGGCACCGGCGCTCCAGGCCATGCTCCGGAATCTGCTGACGGAACGTTTCAAGCTCGCCGTCCATCCGATGACGAAGGACATGCGGGCGTACGTATTGACCGCACTTCCAGTCGCCGAAGCCAAACTTCCGCAATCCCGGCCGGAAGGTCCAAAGGGGATGGGGCTGGTCATTGAGCCGGATGAGAACAAGGAATTTATCGTTCACGTTCGAGGAAACAAGGCATCGATCGCCGATTTCACTCACGTGATCGAGCCGGTAACGCACACGCCCGTATTGGATCACACTGGTTTGACGGGCGAGTATTCGTTCGATCTGAAATTTGCCGTAATAGAGCCGTTCAGCGGGCCACTCGCCGGCCTGGTCGGTGCAACGAGTCCGACGATTTTCACCGTCCTTCAACAACAAGGATTGCGACTGCAGCGCATGGCGGCTCGCGTGGATGCGTGGGTGATCGATCGGGCAGAAAAACCATCCGAGAATTAGGCTCCGGGTTGAGCGCCGGCTGCCGAAGCACACCGGTCGCCACGGTCACCGCGACCTCCGCCAGAAGCGGCAAGGGGCGGGCAACGCGGAGGCGGGCTTTAGCCTGCCTCCATTTGGCGGAAATCAGAAACGCGGGCTGAAGCCCGTGACTACGTTTAACGGCGTGCCGGCGCTCCTGCCGCACTGGATCTTCTGCAACTCGCGAGGCCGCCGTATTTCAGACATGCGGCCCTCGCTCAATGGGCGATATAAACAGGATCACTCGGCGGGAAATGTAACAATTTCGCGAAACTGCCGGGGCGACATCCAAACATCCCTGTTCACAACCGAAAGAAGCCTTATAGCGCCCTATCGTGTTCCACCATTGGTTTCAAACAGTTCGGATACTTGGACCATACGGGGGCCGTTCGACGACACATTGGCAGTCCGCATGCATGCTGAAATGTTGCATGTATATAAAAACAGCCGGAATGCAGATAAGCCGATTAGTCGTCCTGATTCTCATTGTTTTCGCTACTTGCAGAGGGGATCTCTTCGCGCAGGATAGGCCCGTCGCCGAGACATCGGCCGCCACCCGGCAAGACACTGAATCCTCTGAGGCGCAGCAACCGGCGAACGCTGACGACGACCCTGCGCCTAAGCGAATCTTCGGCATCATTCCGAACTATCGCACCACTCCAGGCGCGAAAGAATACACACCGCTCACATCACGCCAGAAATTCAAGATCGCCACCGAGGACGCCTTTGACCGTGGAACGTTCATGCTCTCTGCACTCTTCGCGGGCGAGTCGCTGTTGACCAGGTCCGCTCCTTCATTCGGGAATGGCCCGTCCGGTTATGCGAAATATTTCGCCGCTTCCTATTCCGACTTCGTAATCGGCAACTACATGACGGAAGCGATCTATCCAACCATTCTCCACCAGGATCCACGTTACTTTCGCCGCGCGACCGGAAGTGGGTGGTCGAGGCTCGGCTACGCCGTGGGACAAATATTCTGGACCCACACGGATTCAGGCCGTATGCAATTCAACTTATCGGAAGTTCTCGGCAACTCGACGAGCGTCGCAATCTCGAATGCATACTATTCAGACAACCGGAATGCCGGCGATGCCGCTATGAAATTCGGTATGCAGATTGGAGTGGATATGGCGGGAAACATTTTCAAAGAGTTTTCGCCGGAATTGAATCAGCTGTTTTCCAGGAAACACCCAGCGAAGCAAGGATCTTTAAAGTAGCTGCCGTTCGGCGGTTAAGTCAGAGACAGCCGAATCAAGCGATGGACTTTTCGGTCAGCTGCACAGAGGAGTAGATCGCTTCGTGGACAAACCGGAGTTTGTCGATTGCTATAGAAGAAAGCACAAATGGATAACCATCAGGCAAACCTAACCCGCGGTTAAGATTATTGAGAACGTAGGTAAGCGGGAACCATCTGTCAATCAAATGTTTGAACAATCTGACACCGTTAATTGCCTCTGGGGCGGTCTGGAGGACCGGTTCATCCGGTCGTACTGGACGAAGTGAAAGCCCGCATGCTGCAGCCGTCTCCAGAGTATCGGTCATGTGAAGATAATGCGCCCAGGTTTCGGCCCAGTCTTCCCATGGATGCGAACTGGCGTAGGCCGTCACATACCGTTGTTGCCAGTCCGGCGCGGGCCCATGATTGTAGTGGTCCTGGAGAGCTTGGCCGTAGTCGCTTCGCTCATCCCCGAACAGCGCGCGGAAGGGGTCGATGGACGGACTGTCATTGATCAGCAAATTCCAGTAGTAGTGACCGGATTCATGCCGGAAATGGCCAAGCAGCGTCCGATAGGGCTCGTGTAGCTTGAGGCGGCGGGCCTCACGCTCTGCGTCGTCGGCTTCTGCCACGTTGATGGTGATTACTCCATTGGCGTGTCCCGAGAGTACAGGCGGGGCACCTTCTTCACCAGGATCGGCCAGAAACTCGTACGCAATGCCTCTAGGATCCTCGGCCATGCTCTTGACAAAACACTGGAGTTCGCAAAGTGAGTAGATCAACCGCCTCTTGGCAGCCTCGAGCTTGTACCACGCTTCCCTGAACCCGGGACGGTTGAGATCAGGGACGACGCGCGTTAGTCTGCAGGACTCGCAGAGCGTATTCGTATCTGACGCCGGAATCGCCCAATTACAGATATTCTCTCTGGCGTAGTTTTGGCACAGACGATACTGCGCTTTTCCAGAACTGATCGAAAACTGACCATCACCTACCGTATCCAACGCTCCAATGATTCTTAAATCGGGCAAGAATGCCAGCGTGTGACTGCAATTCACACACTGCGTACTTTCGAAAAAAACTAACTGCTGACAGTGATTGCAGTGAAAGACCTTCATGTTCTCCTATCTTCAAGCGTCCTGCGGTAAACAGCTTCGAAGGCCGACTCCCTAAGAGATTCGCGCCATCACGGCTTTCAGCCGCGACAGGAACTCACCGTCATCCAGGATCGGTTTGGAGAGAAACTCATCGAATCCTCTGGAAAGGGCCCGCTCCAGCGTGGCAATCCGGCTGTCTGCGGTAAGCATTACCGCTGGGACTTTTCTCGCGCCTGGCAGCGCCCGGCAACGCTGCAAGGTTGTCATGCCATCGGTTTCAGGCATCATGTAGTCAATGAGAAACAGGTCCGGTACGCGCTCCCGCACTTGTTCTACTGCTGCGTCCGCGCTACGGACCCCCGCGGACGTAAATCCGCCAGACCGAAGTATAGTGCAGAGCAGTTCCAATGTATCCGGCTCATCATCAATGACGAGAATGTGCTTAGGATCAGTTTGCTGATGTTGCATAGGATGTGATCACTTTCCAGAACCCACAAGACGTTGAGGGCTCATCTTCCGTTAATTTCCGTTACGCTGCCATTCGCAAATCCGCTTCGAGTATTTCCCATGTAGTGAGGTTGCTGCACTTCATACAGCGGGTGAAGGTCTGATCTGCTACGAATGAAGCTTCGAGATCGGAACACTCCGATACGTACAGTCCGGGCACCTCAGCATCTGTTCCAGTCTTCATTCGTCGTCCGTTCATATGTTCCTCCTGAGAATAAGTTCTGTTTTCCGACATTGGAGACCGGTTGGACACTGGCAAGCGTAGGACCATTCCGGACGCTTCCTCGAGATCCGCCATTTTGGATCCGTACTTCGAGGAGGCGTCTGGGTCCGGCAACTCAACAAAAGGTGGGAATTAGCGAAGGATGACAGTCGTTTTCCGACAAGGTCAAAGACGCAGCGTGGAAAATGGGCTGTGTCCCCGAAGGTGGTACCGCAATTCTACTGGGCGCACACGAAAGATTGTCCTGTCTTCGGGCCGAATGGACACAACCATCCAACGCGAGCGCCAGCGCAATGGAGAAATCGTTTCATCGTGAGAGACTAACGCACTCTGCTGCCATGGTGGACCAGCCCCGCCCAGCTTAGGCGGGGACTACGAGACACTCGCACCGCTGATCCGTCTCTATCTTGGGCAGCCGCTCTCGTCTATGACCGCCTCTACTCTATGATTTCCAGGAAAAAACGGGCGCTCACAGAGCGCCCCTACAGGGCACAAAAGCCCATTAGTTTGGTTTTTGATCTGGAGGGTCCGGCTCAGCAAAAGCCGCCGGGGCAGGGCCGGTTCTTTTCGCAGCCTCAGTATTTTCTTCCGTGTTTTTGCTGGCCGCAGAATTTTGCTCGCGCATTCGGGCGACCTCCTGCTGCATTCCAGTCACTTGTTCCTGAAGGCGTAATACGCGTTCAGTAGATTCTTTCTGGTTGGATTCCAAACCGGAAAGCCGCGATTGAATGGCGTGTAAACTCTGGTCCATGTCTTCGCGAAGGCGCTTACCGGCCTGGACGGCAACGGCCTGAGCCTGATTCCGCGCAACCTGCAGGTTGGTTTTCATGCTGGCCTGGAGTTGATCCACCCGGCCCGAAAGAGCGGGGAAGTCGGCACTCATCTTTTTCAGGTTCGATTCGAATGAATTGAGTTGTTCCGTTAATGCATTCGAAATGTTTTGTAAGCTGGAAACGTCCGCAATGGTCTTTTTTCCGTTCGCCAGTGTTGGATAGCCAAACCAGACTATTCCGGCAAAAAGAATAATCAGCGCAGCCACAGAGATAAAAAGCATTCTGATGCGCTTCTCATACGCGTCCTGTTCATCTGCCTGCCGTTCCACCTGTCTTCGCAGGCGCTGCACATCGGATCGCGCTTCTTCGATCATGTGACGTGCCTGAGTGAACTCGGCTACCACCGGTTTGGATTCGGGTTCAGGCGTTTCCAACGGTGCGGATTCGAGATTCAGGATCTGCGCGTTTCCCATAAAACCTCCAGATTTCGAATAGGGCAGTTCTCATTCCCTGTTTTCGTTGATTCGAAAGGGAGTGCTCGTTTGGTATCGCGTGTTAAGACGAATAAGCGTGGAAATCTTGCAATGAGGGCGCGAGTTGACTTACTTCGAATCGGGGACCGATCTAAGTGAGTCGAATTTCCTCGTCGCTGGCAGGTCGTCCGCGCGCTGCAGCCCGCGTTCTGGCTCGAGTTGGGCCTCTATATTCTGCGAATCCCGAACGCGGCTAAAGTCTGTGACTACGTGATCGAATCATTTGATTCACTTTGTTCGCAGCTTCGACCTAGGGGCGGCGAGAAGGCACCAGCCGTTTCAGTTCGTCGGCCCAGCCGAACACGATATTCAGTTTGGTGACGGGCTGGTCGGGAGGCGTCTGGCGCCGGCTCATGATGAATTGGCCGTCAGAAGTCACGTCATAACTGCGAAGCGCTTCGCGGAAATTCAGATGGAACGCGCTGCGCGCGAACTTTGAACAGACGCTATAAGAAAGGACGCCCCTGATGTGGGTGGTTGTCGGAGAAAACATACGACAACCGTTCAACGTTGACGCGTTGAACCCACAAAAGGAGCAGCTAATGAAGTGTGACAAGTATATGGGCATGGATATGCATCAGGCAACGACAGTGGTGGTGGGTTCTGGATGCAGGGGGCATGTGGTTCTGGAAACCATCGTCGAGACCGAAGCAGCCGGCATCATTCGATTGGTTCAGAGTGTGCGTGGACCGTGCACGTAACATTGGAAGAAACAACGCAGGCGAATGGTTCCATGAAGTGATACGTCATTTTGTGGCGGAAGTGATCGTGTGCGATCCGCGACAGAACAGATTATTAGGCGAGGATTCAAAGGGCGACAGGATGGATGCTCGAAAACTGGCCGATCTATTGCGGACTGGAATGCTTCGGCCGGTGCATCACGGACAGAAGCAACGCGCCAGTTAAGGAACTGGTCCGGGGATATGAAACCTTGTCCATCGACACCAGCGGATGATGGTGCGGATCAAGGCAATTTTCGGAGCGCATGGAATTCCCACACCCGGCAGTAGCGTCTATCAGCCAAAACAGCGGGAGCAATGGTTGCAGCATCTGAGTGAGCCTGGTGTACGACAACGCGTGGGATGGTTTTACGAACAACTCGATCAGCTCCGGTCACTGCGGCGGCGAGCCGAACAAGCGATGCTTACGGAAAGCCGAGAGTATCGAGCCGTCGAACTGCTGCGAACGATTCCGCAATTGGGAGCGATCCGCGCGGCGCTGATCGTGGCGACCATCGACACGCCGCATCGTTTTCGCACTAGGCGGCAACTGTGGAGCTACAGTGGACTGGCGGTGGTCACGCATATAAGCGCCGAATACGAGATGGGGAAGGGCACGTGGTGCGGAGCCGAAAACCGATCGCGACTCGAGGACTGAACCGCAACTGCAATCGGCGGATGAAAGATGTGTTCATCGGGGCGGCCACGGGTGGAAGCCGGACGGATCCCTATCGGGCTTACCTTCAGGGTTTAAAAGAAGGGCATCCGCGAGGAAATGGCGCGGCTTACGTTGGCCCGTAAGATCGCGGCGGTGGCCTGAGAATTTGGAAAAAAGGAGAGAAATTGGATCCGAAGAAACTGAATTGGGCGACATAGCCGTTCGGAACGATTTGACGGCAAAGCGATAAATCGCAACCGCTCGTCGTCGGTGTGTTCAGAACGGATAAGGTCGAGGGTGAGGATCCTTGGGCGATTGGTCCACGACTCCGGTCGAAGACCCATACAGACTCTATCCCCCCTCGCATGACCTGGAAAAGCAGTAGTCTACTAAGACTCCAATAGAACCGTGGTCGGCAACACAACGGCCGCCAAACGCTTTTCAGTTTCTCAGGACATACGACGCTATGACGAACGGGGGCCTATTCACGTCGTCGGACAACAAATCGTCACGACGGAGGCGGGGCTGGTTGCCAGTACAACACCTGGCGCCCGGTCAGCGGGGAGGACTTTGTCTTGACAACCCCTTTCATAGAACCGCCCCACCTTCGCTGCGCGAAGGATCCCCGCCTGACTCAGGCGGGGACTTCCCCATTTCGACATCCTGCCGAAAAATCATGTCGCCGAGGTACAGAGCCTCAGTCAGTCGGTGCCCAAGCCCGCGCCGACATATCTGTTCCAAGCCTGTCTGGAAACCGGCTTCTTAAACAAGGCTGCGGGCGGTACGACTACTGGACCCCCTACGATACCCATGACGGCCAGCGGTTCCTCATCCAATGCCGTGTCCATCCGTCCGCAAGATATTTGCTCTACTGAATTCGCTCAAGTAGAAATAAAAGGACTAATTTTTAGTGGACATGGGCGCCCGCGTCGATGCCCTCGGGCTTCAGGCGTCGAGCGCTGGCCGCCTAACTTTTCTTCGAATCCAGCGCAAACTTCGCTGCGCCGATCGTCACCGCATGGCCCTTGTGCTCTGCGGTGACAACTTTCAATCCCTGCTTTGCGGCGTGCGTGCTGTGAGCCTGTATTCCGGCCGTCACTTCCGAACAGACAAGCTCCGGCATGGCGTCGGTCACCCCGCCGCCCAGCACGATGACCTGGGGGCTCAGAAAATCCACCATGTTGGAGAGCACGATGCCGACAATTCGCATCCGGCTTCGAACGAGTTCCTCGATTTCTTTATCACCGCAACGAATCGCCTCCGCGAATGCCGAGCTCTTGATGTTGTTCACATCCGTTCCGACAGTTTCCAGAAGATGTGGCGCCCATCCCTTCGCGGCGAACGTCGCAGCCGTGCCGGCAATCGCAAGGCGGCTGGCAAAATCATCGAGAATCCCGTGACGTGCGGATCCCGCGAGTGGTCCGAAGGCGTGCAGCAGATAGTGGCCGATATTGCCGGCCTCACCCGATACCCCAAAATGCAATTTCCCGTCGATTGCAACAGCGCCGCCGATTCCCGTGCCGATGAAAATCGCAATCACGTCCTTGTAACCGGCGGCTCTGCCCACCTTCAGCTCGCCGTACAACGCAGCATGCACATCGTTCATCAGGAAAACTTCACACTTACACACATCCTGCAAAGCATCCCTGAAAGAAAAATCGGCGAGATCTGGAATGTTGGGCGCATTCTTGATTGCGGCTCTTTCCTGGTCGATCGACCCCGCAAAACCGATCCCGATGGCCGAAACCTTCTGGCCCTCTTCCTTTGCTCCCTTTGAGAATTTCCGGACGACTTTCGTCAACTCGTCCTGGAACGATACCTTTTCTTTTGGTGTTTTAATTTTGATGTCGTCGAGAACTTCGAGCTTCTCGCTGAAAAGCGCCAACTGCGTCTTCGTGCCGCCGACATCGATCCCGATTGAAAGTGATTTTGAATTGCCAGATTTATCTGCCACCAATACCCTTTTGCAGACCGCTCGCTCGGCAGGCCGAACCACAGTCCTGAGAAGAAGACAAACACACCTACCGCGATAAAGCGCAACCACAAGGTTTCCCGCAATAACGCGGCTGACGAGATACAAATCGATGCCAAGGCCCGAAGCCAGCCGCAACATGCTCCACGACGGCAGACGGCTGGAAATCTTCTAAAAGCTGTCCGCGATTTCCAATGGATGTTGTTGCCGGTGCAGCGCCGCGGGCGTCATGTGGCGGGACCTAGCCGAAAACGCCGGATCCGGGCAACACCACGCGGCATTCTTCGATGAGTTGCAGCCTTCGACAATGGAAGTTCTTCCCGCTTTTTAGCGCCGGACTTCGGTAATGCCGACATTCGGATATAAAACTGCACGGTGAAGGCCAATGTTCAAGGGGAAGCGGAAGAGCGGGATCGAAAGGTCGAGCCTCATCTCGAAGATCAGCTCATTCAGCTGGCGGATCTCGTCGGCGTGCAGAATTTCACGGCCGGCAAGAAGGCGAAATCACGGGATTGCTTCGGACCGCTGCCGGTGACCGCCCACTTCATGTCGCAAGGCGGCCAGGATTTTAAAAAAGCGGCGTTTCCTCAGGGGTTTTCGATGTGGCGCACGTCGCAGCTTTTTTACGAGGCTACCAAAGTTCTCGTTCCCGACGTGTTTGCTGCGCGTGCCTGCATTGTTTAAGGTCAATGCATCCTGGTTATCGTTCGGCGGTGGTACGAGCTTTCCGTCTTTCACTGGTCATGTGAACGGTCGTTCCACAAGGTCATCCACGTTGAATCGAGGATTCGATTCTGATCGTTAACTATTTGGTCGAATTCGATTGAGGACACGATCGTTCGAATCTCGGAGGTCTGTTTTCAAAGGAAATCGCATCCGGTGCAACTTGCCTCTGGAGCATCGATCATGAAGTGGTACATCCGGCCCGCGTGAATGAAGCCGACATCCTGGCTGCACGCTCCTGCAAAATCATCGACGTCGTCGAGGAGCCTTCCGGGAATCCGATACCCGGGATTTTCGGGCGGAGATTTCCCAGGCTTCGCGGATATGCACTTCGAGCGTTTCGTCGCGAATTTGATCCAATACAATGCCAATCCACCCGCTCGAACCGACATATGGCGGTTTGAAATACATTTCAGGCGCATCGCTGATCAGCGCGGATTGAAGACCTGCGGGCGCCGGCAGCCACACGGCGACAGGGCCGTCCCCGTGGTGATTTTCCGTGAATATCGCGAACACGCCTTTGTCCTTCTGGACAAAAAACGTGGGGGAGCCGTGCGACAGCTTTTCTGAAACACCCGGCATCGTGCCGCAAAGCCGCCGAACCCGTTCGAGTTGGGTTTCGTGGCCTTTCTTACGTGAACCCTTCGCCTTCTGACGCGCTGCCAGCTGCTTCGCCCGGAATTTCGCAATGCGTTGGATCAACTTCACAGGCACCGGCTCCGAGAGCGGAAGCCGGATGGTGCCTTTGCTCATCTCGTAGGCCGCGAGTTCCTTCTGGAACTCCGCTGCCACCGCGTCTCCTAAGGGATAAAGCGAGTAGTGTTGCTTCCAACCCGCAAAATACAGCACCGGCCCACCATTCAATCTGTACACTGGCATCTGGTACGAGATCAGTTCCTCCGCCTCCGGTACAGCCTTGCGGATCGCGTCCCGCACGAGCTTCAGCACCGCCTGCACATCCTTGCGCTTCGATGCGATGTACTCGCTCACGGATTTGAAGTCTGTCTTCGCCACAGGAGTATGAGAACGTGAAGCCAGAATAAGCCACGAATTTAACGAATTGAACGAAAATTTAATTCGTTCAATTCGTGGCTTATTCTTCTGCATGTTTTCATAACCAGCCAGAATTGTTGCATCAACAGTTGCCACCTTCATTCAAAATAGATCTCAAATGAAAGTGCTGATTGAAAACGAAGCAGGGTCATTAATCAAGCATCGATACGATGAGTGCACCTTCAAGCTGATGGCAACACGCAGGGTCCAACGTGCGTATCCGTTCCCATACGGTTTCGTCGTCGGAACAAGGAGTGGTGATGGCATGTGTCTGGACTGTTTTCTTCTGACGCGGAAAACGATTTCTTCAGGAGAGATGATAGAGGCGGAGCCCATAGGAATGTTCGAGCAGATCGAAGACGGAAAAGAAGATCACAATATCCTGGCAGTTCAGGCCGGCGAGGAGTTTGAACTCGACCTTGCTTTACAGGACGCATTGAGAGACTTCGTGATGAATGTTTTTGGGGACGTTCCCGGGAAATCCATGACCGTGGGCCGGTTTCTTGGCAAGGACAATGCCGTGGCCTTGATTGGGCGCAGCCTTACTTAGTAGCGCTTTTCGTAATTACGCTATCGTATTCGGATAAGTGCAGCTATTCCCCGCCTAGCTTAGGCGGGGAATAGCTGAGCTCAGGTTGTCCTCGAATCCACGTCTTGATTCGTACCGTAATCACGAAAAGCAGTACTTAGCTTCGGCAAAATTCGCGCAGTGTTTCCGGCATCTAAAGGCCAGCGCGGCCCAGTTTGAACGATCTGCTGCCAGCGTTCTGGGAACGGAACACGAGAAGCACAGGAGGCCCGGGAAACAAGCGGGCTCTTGTGCCTTTTGTGCTTTTTGTGTTCCGGTCCGGCTGATACGCTAGCGTCGATGCATCTTCCGCTGCTTTTGCTTTTTCTGTTCAGCACCCTTCCTCAAAACCGGCCCGCATCGTGCGCCAATTGCCCCGTCTGGAATATGCCCCAGCAGCCGTTCCAGATATACGGCAACACCTACTATGTCGGCACTCATGGGCTGGGCTCCGTCCTGATTACTTCGCCGGAGGGGCACATCCTGATCGATGGAGCGCTGCCGGAATCTGTTCAGCAGATTGTCGACCACATCCGCTCATTGGGATTTCGCGTTGAAGACATCAAGCTGATTGTGAACTCGCATGTGCATTTCGATCACGCCGGCGGCATCGCGGAATTGCAGAAGCTGAGCGGCGCTCGCGTTGCGGGGAGCCCGTGGACAGCCGAAGTCATGAAGAAGGGAGTTGTGCCGCGCGACGATCCGCAGTTTGGGATTAGCGTTCCGATTGCCCGCGTTGCCGGGGTTATGACGCTTAAAGATGGCGAAATCCTGAAGGCGGGTTCGGTTACCGTAACCGCGCATTTTACGCCAGGCCATACACCCGGAGGAACCAGCTGGACATGGCGATCCTGCGAAGATAATCGTTGTGTGAATCTGGTGTATGCCGACAGCCTGACACCTGTATCCGCCGACGGCTTTTTCTTCAGCCGCAGCAAGCTTTATCAACATGCGGTGGCCGACTTCGAACGAAGTTTCAAATTCCTCGATAGCTCTCCGTGCGACATCCTCATAACGCCGCACCCGGATTTCGCGAACCTGTGGCAGCGCCTCGATCAGCGTCGCTCGAATCCGAATGCGCTCATCGACCCGGGCTCCTGCCACAGTCTGGCCGAAGGCTTCCGGGCTCAGCTCAAAATGCGTCTCGCGGAAGAAGAGCATCAGTATCGCCAGGGGCTTCATTGATGCAGCTTGCACTGGATCCCCTTCGTCTCTGATAATCCCCCCGCGCGTCCCGATGCCAATCCATAACGATTCCGAACTTAGACGGAACCTCACGTTGCCTCACGCCACTTCACTGGTCGTCGGGATCGTCATTGGCACTGGTGTGTTTCTGAAGGCGGCGGTCATGGCGCAGGAGGTCGGCTCGCCGGCGTTGGTGCTGGGCGCCTGGATTGCGGCGGGCCTGTATTCTGTGGCCGGGGCGCTCAGCCTGGCAGAATTGGCGGCGATGATGCCGCACGCCGGCGGGCAGTACGTGTATCTGCGCGAAGCTTATGGAGACCTGGCGGCGTTTTTCTTCAGCTGGAATTCCTTTGCCGTGGGTGCCGCCAGTCTCGCAGCCTATGGAGCGGCCTTTGCAACGTTTCTTTCGGCGGTGGTTCCTCTGGGTGGTGCGTGGATCGAGCGAACAATCGCGCTCTTCGGACATAACATCCTGTGGCAGTTCGGTCCGAGACAGGTCATCGGCATCCTGCCTCTTCTGGTGTTCGGGGTGGTGAACTGTGCCAGCGTTAAGGTCGGTGGACATGTGCAAACCGTATTCACATTGGCCAAACTGCTGGGCATCGGCATTCTAGCCGCCGGGTTGTTCTTCTTTACGCGCGGTGCTTCCTGGAACAATCTGGCCCTTTCCATAAACGTGCAGGGACATGGTGGGTTGGCCGGCTTTGGAGCAGCAATGTTTTCAGCGTTGTGGGCCTTCAGCGGCTGGCAGTATCTGCCCATGGCGGCGGGGGAAGTACGGAATCCGAGCCGGAATGTTCCACTCGCAATCGGTGCGGGGATGGCAGGTGTGATCGTAGTGTACTGTCTGATCAACACCGCTTACTTCTTCGGTCTGGGAGCCGCGCAAGTGGCAACGGCGAATTCGACCCTTTACCCGGAAGCCCCTTCATTGGGTGTCCGGGCTGCGGAGATGTTTTTAGGGCCGTCCGCGATCGGCTTCTTCGCGATTGTTTTCGTTCTTTCCACGCTTGGTTCTCTGAACGGTATGGTGTTGTCGTCGGCCCGTATTTTCTTTGCTTCGGCTCGCGACAAGCTGTTTTTTTCACGGTTCGCGGTCTTGCGCGCGGGCGCTCAAGTACCGGCGTGGTCGGTGATGTTATACACCCTGTGGGGATGCCTCTTCGTTTTAGCTGGATCCTTCGATCAGTTGACCAATGTGGCCATCTTTGCGAACCTCCTCTTCTGGGCGTTGTCTATTGGTGCAGTCTTTGTCCTGCGGCGGACGATGCCAGAAGCCTCACGGCCATACCGGACTCCGGGGTATCCCATCGTGCCGGCTGCCTTCATCGGGGTTTCCCTCTGGTTGACTTACAACACGCTGCGAACGAACCCGATCGAGGCCGTCACTTGCCTGGTGATCTTGATCCTTGGTCTGCCGCTGTTTTTCGTCTTTCGATCTAGAATCGCTGCAAGGCCTGCTGCCGAAGTTGTCGGCAGGTCGGTTTAAGTATGGATGCATCGATTTATCAAATCATCGGGATATCGTGGGTTGTGATGTTCGGCATTTGGATTCTGACTGGTTTCAACCTGAAGGACACGGCGCGATCGCGCTCCGAGGGTATGTCGAGAATAGCCGTATACATCGTGTGGTCTGGCTGGTGGCTTTGTTTTCGCACGGTTTTCGAACAGAACTTCTGTCGAGACGAGTATTCTCGTCGTCGATTTCTACGGTTTATGCTGGACTCGCCATCACGGAGGCCGGGTTGATCTTTGCGATCCTGGCGAGGCTCTATGTCGGAAAAAACTGGAGTGCACTTATACAAGTGAAGGACGGCCACAAACTCATCCAGACAGGGCCATATGCGGTTGTCCGCCATCCCATCTACTCCGGCTTGATGCTCGCAACTCTGGGTACCGCTATCGCCTACGGCGAACTCGGCGGATTTCTCGGGTTGGTTGCGGCGCAGCCGCGCTAAGCCCTATGTGTTTCGTTCCCCTTTCCGTTGTGCAAAGAGTTGGAACGCGGCAGTGAATCGCCGCGAAGCGCCCTCAAATTCTCAGGGAACTTTTCCGCGAATTTATGAAATCTCTTCTGATCCATTGGTGGCACTTCGAAACCTCCTTCCAACCAAAGCTTTGATTCGGTAGCGCTCCGGGCCGAACATCCATTTGGTCCGGTCGTTGCTTTACGGAGGCGCTGATTCGATACAAACGGTTTGCGGAACATCTGGTAGCCGATGCTTGTACATGAAACCGCAAACTGCACTCAGATTGTCTCCTGTTGGGACTCCGCGTCAGTTACAGCGGGCATTCGGATGAGTCTTTAACTTGTATTCAGGATGAATTTTAAAAAAGAGGCGGCCGAATTCTAATGCGCGGGAAATTGCAAACGCATCAAGTCATCCTGATTTTTGTCATCGTGCTGATCGGCGAAGCTTATGCGACTGCAGTTCAGGCACAGGACATCGCGGCCGAGCTGTTGCGTGCAGAATCGTTCTATAAGGCGAATCAGTTCGACGAATCGCTTTTCCTGCTTGCCGAACTCGAAAAAAGAATCGGCACGGACCCTCAAAAGACAGCCGATTTCTTGAAGGTCGAGCTTTATATGGGGCTGGCTCAGTTGGCTTTGAACAAGACTGATCAGGCGAAATCCAAATTCACTGAAGTTTGTAAACGGGACAGCAAATATACGTTGGATCCGGGAGAATACCCCTCCAGCGCCATTGCTTTATTTAATGAAGTAAAGGCAACGTGCGCTTCGCCACCCCAGTCGGCAGACCCGACACCAAATTTGTCTGCCGACTCGACATTCCTGCGCGGCAAGGAGCTATACGAAAAAGGCGAATTCGGCGATGCGTTGAAGTATTTCAACGTGGTGCTGGCGCTCGACAGCGGACATGAACTTGCGCGCGAATACTCAAATCTGGCTCAGCAATGGCTCGTGGTGATCGCCGAACGCAGATATCTGGAGTGGCGCGTCAACTTCGATGCCCGGCAATTCGATAAGGCGGCGGCAACGTACATTAGGATTCGCTCCGATCAGAGGCCTCGTTCTGCCGAGTTGGCCGACAAGATCGAAGCACAATACGAAGGAGCACTTTCCACTCTGGTCGATGCCTGGAAGGGAGCTTGTGCGGCAATGGAACTTCCGAAGTTGGAAGCCATCCGAAATGAGGCGTCGAATATCGCTCCCGGGCTGCGATTCAGCCAAGATGCTTTGGTTCAAATGCAGCCGTGTGCTTCTCCTGCGACCACCTTGAATGCGGCAAAGCCTGTGACCGCTTCAAAGTCTCCGGCACCTTCGCTGCGAGGCGCCTCTTCTTCAGTCTCTTCTCCGGCACCTTCGTCTCCTCCTGCTACCGCTCTTCCCGCAATTCCAACGGCGCCTGAAAAGCCCGTTGCTGCTCCTCCAGCTCACGCCCTGGGCGAGTGCATCAAGAGAAACCCGGCGGTTGCAATGAGCCTATTAACGCATCGCGTGGACCCCACGATTGAACCAGGCTTGCAGCCGTATGTTGAAAAGGAAACCGTTGTCAGGATTTCGATCGATGAAAAGGGCAATGTCTCCGTTAAAGACGTAGTGAACGCCGATTCCCGCATCGCCGATGCACTTCAAGTTGCTGTCGAGCAATGGAAGTTCAACCCCACCGTCATCGACAATGAGGCGCGATGCCTCAATACCGACCTCCCGATTACGCTGATCCAACCCTGACGGTTTTTGCTGAACAAATTTCAAAAAAACTAACTGCTGACAGTGATTGAAGTGAAGAGCTTCATGCTCTCCTACCTTCAAGTCTGGCGAGAAACAGCTTCGGAGGGCGACTCTCTACGAGATTCGCATCATCACGGCTTTCAGCCGCGACAGGAACTCACCGTCATCCAGGATCGGTTTGGAGAGAAACTCATCGAATCCTCTGGAAAGGGCCCACTCCAGTGTGGCAATCCGGCTGTCTGCGGTAAGCATTACCGCTGGGACTTTTCTCGCGCCTGGCAGCGCCCGGCAACGCTGCAAGGTTGTCATACCATCGGTTTCAGGCATCATGTAGTCAATGATAAACAGGTCCGGTACGCGCTCCCGCACTTGTTCTACTGCTGCGTCCGCGCTACGGACGCCCGAGGGGGTAAATCCGCCAGATCGAAGTACAGTACAGAGCAGTTCCAATGTATCCGGCTCATCATCAATGACAAGAATGTGCTTAAGATCAGTTTGCTGATGTTGCATAGGATGTGATTACTTTCCAGAACCCACAAGACGTTGAGGGCTCATCTTTCGTTAATTTCCGTTACGCTGCCATTCGCAAATCCGCTTCGAGGATTTCCCATGTAGTGAGGTTGCTGCACTTCATACAGCGGGTGAAGGTCTGATCTGCTACGAATGAAGTCTCGAGATCGCAACACTCCGATACGTACAGTCCGGACACCTCAGCATCTGTTCCAGTCTTCATTTGTAGTCCGTTCATTGTTCCTCCTGAGAATAAGTTCTGTTTTCCGACATTGGAGACCGGTTGGACACTGGCAAGCGTAGGACCATTCCGGACGCTTCCTCGAGATCCGCCATTTTGGATCCGTGCTTCGAGGATGCGCCTGGGTCCGGCAACGCAACAAAAGGTGGGAATTAGCGAAGGATGACAGTCGTTTTCCGACAAGGTCAAAGACGGAGCGTGGAAAATGGGACTGTGTCCCAAGGTGGAACCGCAATTCTACTGAGCGCACACGAAAGATTGTCCTGTCTTCAGGCCGAAGGGACGCAAGCAGTCCATAAAATCGAAGCGCTTCCTCCGTCTTCCAGCGACGATCAACTGCGGATCGCTCTGTATCGCGTCATGTTCAAGTTCGACTCATCCCTGTTCCGCTGAGGAACGGCCGCGTTGCCGTCCATTCAAATCAGCGTAGCCAATGGCCAGGAGCGTGGGAACTGTCATCTTCGTGCACGTCATTTGGTTCTTGTTTTGTCGGCACCGTACAGACAAGTGGGCAGCTATATGGTAAAAACCTGGAATGTCCCGATTTAAACCCTTTGATCGCGTTCGAATCCTTCCAAACGGTTCACCCTTTGCCGGCATAGATGGCGTGGTCAGCGAGGTGAAACTGCACCCTCGCAATCTGGTGCAACTCGATTCATATACAGTCATATTCGATTGGGGCGAAAAGCAAACATTCTGGGATGCGCAATTGGAGTTCGTGCCGGACGGTCGGCAACGAAGGGCTAAGTAGATTAATTCGCCGCCTTAATAGAGGGTGTTGCAGCACGCTCGAAACGGATTTGAAAAATGAAATTGATTAGTGAGTAATGATAAATGTCCTTGGACAAATCGAGTAATTGACTCATTTACCCAAGGACAATAATCATTACTCACTAATGCATTTTTCATCCGCTGCGCGGCTCCCGTCCTGACTCCGGAGGGGATTATGTCTCCGCCGGCAATGGCTGTTCGTGGAGAGATTCAAATGAATTTGATATTGGTTCCTGGAATACTTGAACAAATCATTCAGCACGCCACAGCCGCCTATCCCAATGAAGGCTGCGGATTGCTGGTCGGGCGCGGCTCGGCCGAGCGGTTTATTCCGATGAAAAACATTTTATCCAGCCCGGCAGAATTCGAAATGGACCCCGCAGAACTAATCAGCGTTTTGCGCAATCTGCGTGGGACCGGCGAACAACTCATCGCCATCTACCACTCGCATCCGCATGGCCCCGCCGAGCCTTCGAGGAAAGACATCGAGCGGGCCTACTACCCCGAAGCGGCCCAGTTGATCGTATCTCTTTCCGATCAAGAACATCCGCAGACCGCCGCTTTCCGGATCATCGACGGGGCGGCCGTCCCCGTCGAGCTTCATGTTATAGTCTAGGTACTCGCGGAGGATGAATGCTTTTGTTCCTGGTTTCGTTGCTTCTCACGTGGACCCCGTTTGCGCAAGAAGCAAAAGACATTGGGTTTGATATACGAGCCAATGAGAAACTGCTCATGGGACACGGCGTGACGACGGGCCGGCCGTATTACGATGTCGTCATCACCCGTCAGCCGACTGCAGGTGTCTTCATCAAATTGCCCTATACGAAGAAGGGCGGAAAGTTTTCGTTCGATCTCCATCATCGCATCGCCATGACTGACGATTTTGGCACTCCGGCGGAAGTAACGACGTCGATCGTGGTTTTAAGTGGCGGGACGACGAGCATTGGTCATTACACGATCGTTGACGAGATCAAGCCGGGCGACAAATTCGACGAACCGATCCAGAAGACAAGTACTGCGGAGATCGATAAGTATGTAACTCCGATGTCGCGGAAGACGATAAGTTTTGATATTCGTCCAGGACCACAGTCGCTAAGCATCGTTGGCGAAATGCTGACCATTACACGGGGTAAGACGACTACGAACATCGATACGCCCGGTACGCGCATCGCCGTCGCGTCCAACTTCAAATATCAGGAATTCCAGGCCGGATCGTCGCTTAAATAGCCGCCGCAGCTTTCTCCCGGCCCAAACCCGCAACCTGATAGGTTTCCAGCACTTTTTGCGCTGCCAGTTTCCACGAAAATTTTGCAACCTGCTCC
>CAVTWA010000066.1:0-4102 GCA_963738025.1 uncultured Acidobacteriota bacterium
CGGTCCGGGACGGTATCACATCGTGCTGCCGGGCAACCTGGAGCGGGAGGCCGGTATCCCGAACCTGGCCAATCGCGCCGTCGTCATCGGGAACGCACGCGGGATCCTTTGCCGAAACGTCGAGACGCTCGGCTCGGATGGCTGCACCGGACCCGGCGCACTGGTCCAGCGATCGAGCGGCGGCCGCACCTGGTTCTCGATCAATGCCCCTGGGCGCCGCGCCGACTATGAAGGCTACCTGGAGTTCGACGCTGCCATCCAGTAGTCAGTTCTGCACGATCACGTTCTTACCATTCCGGATCAGGGCCGGGACGATGATCGAATTGCCGTTGACGTCGCGGATCGAAACCCCCAGCGCGTGCGGACCGTTGGAGAATCGGCGCGTGTCCAGATTGCCTCCGAATCCGATATTCGGACAAGCCGCGACCTTCGGCAGCGCCGCGCATTCGGTGGGCCGCGGCTGCCCGTAGGTCAAGGTTGCGGCCGTCGCGCCATCCACCAGCACCGACACTGAACTCACGCGGTTATCCGGAGACCATGCGTATCCGGAGATCTGGATGGTCCCACTGACCACGTCGTTTGGCTGCGGAGTGGAAAGCGCACCCATCGGCGCGGCGGTCACCGGATTGTTCACCGTGACGTTGAGCGGCGTTTCCGGAATCAGGGTATAGCGGCCAAGCTTGTCCCGTGCGCGCACCTGCAGCGTGTGAGGCCCGTTGGGTACCATCATGGATCCGGTGCGGGTGTCGAGGCTGTAAGTGAATCCCACTCTGGGGCAATTAGGCGGGACAGGGGATTGTCCGCCGCAGACATCGTCGCGCTTCTGATTGTAGGAGGCTGTCCCGTAAGTCACGCCGTCCAACATGATATCGACGGAGTTCACCATGACGTCGGCGCATAGACATAGCCTTTCACAGTGACCGTATCCGACAATTCGGCGCCGTCCGCCGGCTTTTCGATCGCGCCCACAGGTAGGCCACTGTGTCCCGTCGCGATTGTAAATGGAATGGGCTGCTCCGAAAATCGACTATGGCGCCGCGCGCCGTCGACGCACGCAGTACCAACGTGTGGGGTCCTGGCGCGAGGTTCAGGTTCGTGATATTCACGTTGGCCGCGAAGCCGATATTCGGGCAGTTCGGCAACTTCTCCGCGGCACAGACATCCGGCCGTGACTTATTCGCGTAGGTGTAGCCGCTGGCGACGCCATCGATCAGGATGTCCAGGCGGTTGATGAAACTGCTGCTGTCGTACGCGACTCCGCTGATGGCGAGCGAGTCTTGCACCGCTTCGTTGGCTGCGGGCTTCTCAATCTTCACCACCGGGAAGCTGCTGAAGCCGAAGGGCGGGTATAGAGAAATGGAGGACAGCTTATCCAGGGCGCCCTCGCCTGATACGAAAGGCATGTACGTGTAGGTCTCATGGCCGTTCGAAATTCCAATGGTTGAGGTGGTTAAGGCGCAGCCGTAGGCTTGGGTAAGCACCGAGTTGTCCGCCAGATGCTTGTTTCCGTCGCCGTAATCGGTGCGGATGCTGCCGTCGCGATTGAGCGTCACGGAAAAGTTCACCGGGGCCGGCTTGAATATCGAAGATGTCGGAAAGGGCTGCGTTTCCGCGGCCCAGCGGAAAGTTACCGTATCCGGTGTCGAGCTTATAAAGATGTTTTCGTCGGCCTGAGCGTCGCCGCCGTACGCCAGATCGAGCCAGAGCGGGGCGATCCCGTTGACGTTGGCCAGGGCCGCGGCATCCTTGCACGGGCTGGAGACCGGCAGGTCAAAGGCTACCAGGCCGTCGCTATACAGCCGCGCGGTAGTGTACTTCTTGTCGAAGAAGGGAAATTCGAAGGGAAGCGTGATGGCCGTACTGAAACCGTAGTATCTGGAGCCCGGGAAGATAAGGTATAGCCTCCGCTCGCCCGAAAAGGTCGGATATGGATCTTTCTTGCCGTAGTCCATGGCATATTCGGGCGACACGGAGGCAGTCGCCTGGATCATTTCGGAGGCTCCCTTGCCGGTGTCGAGATCCACATAATAAGCGGAGAGCCCGTCGTTGGGGATGACCGTCAGGGAGGCGTCGTTACGGGTCGTTACGCCATAGCTATCAGTGGGAATCTCGCCGTAATAGACATTGCCGGTGCGGTGCAGCAGCAGATTCTCCAGATCGCCGGAGCCGGTGACGATCTGAATGTTCAAGGTCGGCTTGGCGTAGTTGGCGTCCTGCAGTACCACGCGCACGCTCTCGCCCATCACGTAGTTGGTCTCGAAGAAGCGCATGGATCCCTTGGGCGACGGCTTATCGAAGGACGCGGCGATATGTGTCGATTCGGCGGTGTCGCTCATGGCCAGTGCGCCCAAGCCGCGTTTGGCGAAGGCGGTCCAGATCTGATCCTGGCTGGCGCCCTTGAAATCCACCTGATCGGCCAACAGGATGGCGTCGCGCATATCCACCATGCTGGGAGAGGGCGGGGAGAGTTTCATGCCGTCGATGACGAGCAGGCGGACGCGGCGCCGTCCTTCCTTTTCGCCGAACTGCTGGATGAGATTGGCGCGCATGTCCCACAAGGCTTCGACCCAGATTTCGCCATCGGCATGGACATCGAGTCCGCTGCTGACGTGGCCGAAGTTGGCATAGGTGAGGGGATTCACATCGGTGCGCGTGGTGTAGGGCCGGGTGCGGATGCCCATTCCGAATCCCTGCATCAGGTACTCGCCTTCAGGATAGATGCCGTCGGCCGGAGCGCCATCGGGCAAGAGAAATTCGAGCGAGAAGAAATCGCTCCAAGCCTCGCCCATGGCGCCGCCCTGATAGTTGTTCATCTGTCGCACCAGGCGCAGGCTTACGCCGTGCGTATATTCGTGCACCATCACCTGGGCGTCGTACGCGCCGTCGGTGAAGACGCCGTGGCCGCCACCGATGAACATATTAATAGACGACTGCACGCCATCGTCGCCCTCACGCATGCTGGTATAGAAGGCATTGTTGATCTCCGCCGCGCCTCGCTCGGCAGCGCCGAAGTGAGAATAGGCCATCATAGGATCGCCGCCCACGCCGCCACGGTTCCCGTTGTCCTGCTGGTAATTGCCGGCCTGCTCGTCGAAGCCGATCTGGTAGAAGAGATCGTGCGTGCGGTTAGCCCAGTAGAAGAGGTTGGTGTTGGCGGCGTCCCTGAAGGCGAGCGGATTCGCGGCGCCGGGGCCGAGATCGAGCGGGAAGCTGAAATCGCCGGTGGGCGCGAGCGTCACGAGCGCAGAGGGCAGAAAGTCGATGCCCAACAAGTCCTCGCCGACGATGACGTTGTTGCCGCGGTGCTGCCGCCCGAAACCCAGCCTTTCGGCGATGCCACCGGGTCTCCGGCGAAGGATTGGAGCGTGCGCCGGGCACATAGGGTCGCGTCTCCGTCGACTGCACGCCCGGTTTGGGATTGGGCTGCGGGCTTTCGCGTTCGAAAACCAACCCGCGCGGGCCGGATTGATACCACGTAAGATTATCGGAGCGCAGCACCTGGCGGGTTTCGCTATCCACGATGGTGGCGAAATTGTCGGCTGCTTCCTCGCCGGGCACAAAGAAGAGCCAGGCCGGGCGCAATCGGCCGTTGATGGAGAACCAGACTGCCTCGCCTTGCGGATCGGCGGATGCCGGGCGGGCCAGCGTCTTGGGACGGATGGGTGCAGGGCCGCGTCGAGTGCGGCTGGCGCTGCGGTGCGATTTGGCGCGACGATTCCCGCGGCGGGCGCGGCGGCGAGCGAACCGCCGGCGTTGATGACCTGGCCATCGCCATCGATATTCACGGTCCACTCAACGTTGTAGACGTCGATCCCCTGGAATCGCTGGCGGTAGACAAAGTGAGTGACGCCGTTGTGCTCGGTGCGATATTCCTTAGCCACGTAGAGGCCGGCGAGGTCGGTTTCGGCGAGACCGCCGGCGAGGGCGGCCGACCGCGTGTAGTTGTGCGCATGCGCGCGCCGGCGCCGGACTGGGCGGGGTCAGACGTCCCGTGGGATGAAAGGTATGCCGCGGCAGGAGCGGGCGGCTTTGGCCGAAGAGCGATAAGCAGATGAGGAAGGCGAAGATGAGGCGAGGCACCTTGGAACACTCCATGTGAAAA
>CAVTWA010000067.1:0-670512 GCA_963738025.1 uncultured Acidobacteriota bacterium
GCGCCGAACCTTTCGACTCCGACCTATTCATCTACGAATTGAAGATCGACGGTTTCCGCGCTTTAGCTCATATCCAGAACGGCAAAGGCGAACTCATTCGAGAAACGGCAACATATTCCACGGTTTCGCCGAGCTTGCCAAGTGGATCGCCGAGCATCTTCGCGTGGAAAGTGCCGTCCTCGATGGCGAAATCGCGTGCCTCGATGAATCCGGCCGGCCGACCTTTCGAGATCTGTTTTTCAGGAAACGTCAGTGTATCTTCATCGCCTTCGATCTGCTTTACCTGAATGGAAAGGACCTGCGCACTCTCCCACTGATCGAACGAAAGGCAATGCTGAAGAGGCTGATCCGGCGCAAACGCGCCCGAATGTTTTACCTGGATCACGTTGAAAGCGATGGCCGGTTGCTGTTTGAACAAGTCGTCAAGATGGATCTGGAAGGTATCGTCTGCAAGCGGAAGGATTCACCGTACAAGGTGACGGAGAAGCCGTCGCGATACTGGATCAAGGTCAAGAATTCGCGATACAGCCAATTGGAAGGGCGCCAGGAACTGTTTGAACGCGAGTAGGCCTCATATCTACGGTTACGCGGTATTACGCCCAAGTGCCGCACGCGCATCGTCGAGATTGGTAAATGCTGGGCGACTTTCGCGGAGCGACCGTCTTTAGTCCGATTCTCCCTAGCCGCTCGCTTCGCGTGAACGCTCTTCACCTCTTCGATGAATAAGGCGCCGAAGTGATGCGGCCTCCTTCCTGCAAAATAAAACGGTCCTCGCAAGCCGCGATAGTAAAGACGCGAGACAAATTGATCGTCCGCGAATTATGCCCGAAAGATCAGTATATTGGCGTTCGCCTGGGCAGGATCGAGATCGAACGGTGTATAGCAGCCGATAAGCGCGACCTGCGAGTGAGGGGGAAAGAGAGTTCACTGTCTGTGTGCGCGTGGCCGGGCGGGAACCTCTTTCCTTTCGGGTTGTACCATTCCGAGTACGACCGGATGATCGGATACAACGAAGGATTCGCTCCGCGCTCTGACACGAGAACGGTCCAGGTCCGCCGATGAGGTTGTAGGACCGCATTCATCATCGTCATCGCGCTTTTCGATGAAGCCCTCGGTGGTCAGCTGCGGTTCGTACTTTCCCTTTCCGGTCCTTGACTTCTCGTACGGATGCGTGTCGAGGTCGTGGCCAGAACTGCGCACTGCTCTCATACAGTTCCTTGGAATTCTCCAGCAGTTCATAATGTTCAGCCGTTTGTTCACGCGCGGTCGCTATCAAACGCCTCGCACTTGGGGTGCGGGCTATCTGGAACGCGATAAAATTGAACAGTAATGCTGTTCTCTTTGTCGGTCGGCATCGCGCGGGTCGCGATCATTTCTCCATGACGGGAGCGGCTTTTCCCTCAACTCTGAGAACTGGTCTTGAAACGTTCGGGTCTTCACCTTCCTGCAGATCGTCCGGCCAGTAGAATGTCATGATGCTCGTAGCCGTTGATCCCCTTTTTACCTGTTGAGAACCGGTTTCCGTTCTTCCTTGAGGATGACATGGAGTGAGCCGTTCGTGCTGTGAAGTTCTTGAGATACAAGACCGGTATGAAATGGTGGGTCATGTTTCGGTTGGCTTTTGCCGGTCATGGAACGATTTTATGGTGATCGAAGATTCGCGCGCTAAAAACCTTTTCTGCCGTACGAAACATCACAAACGTTTCCGAAGTGCAATGCGTAGCAATGATTTAAGCCTTAGCCTGATTACCCGCCATAAACGCCGTAGTGTTTACCCATTCGTTTCACTTGGACAAACAGTCGGTATCTCGGACAAGTTGCCAAGAATCGGGCGCGCAGGGTGGTGACCTCTTCCGCCCGTTTTTCGTGAAATCGCTGTTCCGAATCCCTGGAATAGGTCCCCAAAAAATTGGGAAGGTGCCCTTTCAGAGATTCCAGCGTGGCACTTGTGCGTGGTGATAGCCTCCCTGAGCCCCTCAGTGAAGATGTACGCCTTGGCGAGGGGGTGCCGGTAGCCCAAGCGTATGTCACTGTGCCCAGTTTTGTGCCCAGTACCCGGTCTTAGACACGCATGTTCACGCTAGACACACCCTAACCGAACCCTTGGCAGTACTGGGTTGTACATCCTTGATATTCGCGGCTATCTTGTTGATTCTTTGTTTAGGGACGACTCTTAATTTAGTAGGTTGAAGGTTCGATTCCTCTTTCACGGCTCATTAACTTACAGAAAATTATGTTCGCCGGGGTAACAAGACACCAGGGTGAATTGGGTTCTAATGATTGCGTCCGAATGACTATCAAACCAACTGTATGAACAAATTGATCGAGAACTCCTCGACCGTTGGGTCTCTTCAAAGGCGCGGCATGAAACCGCACCTTGGACTTCAAAACCATCATCTCCATGGGCATATTGATCTGAAGGCCGCGACGACCGAAAGAATCTCTGCCAAAGGGATACTCAGGCTTCGCGAATTCCGACGGCGGTGTCACCGTCTGGGGAGTCGAGTGCAAGAAAGATCAGGCCACCGGAATTAATGCCGCATCAGTGCTAAAACCAATGCAGAACGCCCGAGCCATCCTTTTGACGATACAGTCCTTGACGGGTGAAGCAACAAACCCGACGGCAGACGGTGTCGTCATCGCCTTGTGCTGAACGATACCGGCAACAACTTGGCGGGCTTCATCACGCCCTTGTGCCAGAAAGTGACCGTGGCCCGGATGGCAAAACTGGGCGAGGATCGTTACTACAAGAGAAGCGGTGACAGCTTCTATAGAATGGAGCATTTCGACATCGAGATATGTTTGGTGGACGGCAGAAGCCACTGCTGACACTTAATCTGATTCCGGTTCAACGCGACGATTCACAAGAGGAACTAGGTTCGGCATCCTAAATGTGGGGCGTGCCGTCGCAAAACACGCAGGCTTTCTCGCGAACTTTAAGAACTTAGAAATCATTTCGGTTTCCGACAACATGCAGAATGACTCGAACCTCAACAGTGGCCGTTCAGTTGTTAGCTGGAGTAACGTCGTCGGCGTGATCCATCCTCATGGCATCCGAATGCATGCCGGAAGTATGATATTTTCGCGCGTCGATCTCACGAAAAGGGTTTTGGGGATTTCGGTCTATTGCGAGAATGCACGCCCACAGACAGTCGAGATCGAAGTGCCCGTGGGGCCGCCCGGCCGCGAAGGAAAACAAACCGTGTCATCGTCCTAAATCGGCCTACGTGTCCGTACGTCAGGCAACACACCATTAATCGCATGGGGTGACACACACCAGCCACACACAGTGGGGCCACGGAGCTCCTAAAATCCGTGCCTCTTTGCTATGTTTACCCACCATGGACGACAAAATGATGTGGCGAGAACTAAGGAAGCCTATCAGCTCGAAGACAACAAGGCGATGTGCGAGCGTATCGAGAACTTCCAGAACGTGAGGCATACCACAAAGCGGAATGCGAGAAAGCTCTGGAAGGTGAACTAGGCCCGGGCCAATCTGGATGTCTTTCGGCCCAAACTGGCCAAAATGCAGGATGAGATACAGTCCAAGTTTGCCCAAAATGCCTCCGAAGCCGCCCCTTCAGTAAGCCAAATCAAAAACGGTATATCACCGCTTGCAAACTAGCCCATCTTGGCGCCTCTAGACAGGTCCATTTGGTTGGCGCTATGTCGATAGAGTCGAGGCGCTGGCCGAAACGCCATACTCATCAATTTTCCATTTATCTGGAAATTCCCCTGAGGACACGCTACGTTCTAAAATAGGCGCATCGCGGAACCATTGCTCGAACTGACAGGCCAGAACCGGAACATCCCGGGAGTTACCATTCGCGTTCGGCCCTTTGAGCGAGCAAGTGCGGTACTCTCCCATGATGAATCCGAGTAGGACGGGATAGCCACCGGGTGGGTACTTGTCGTTCCCCCGACAAACAAACGCGACTAGCCACAACGCAAACAGGAAACCAGCCACTGCGACTACGATACGACTCCTTCGTGTTTTCATGTTCTCCTCCGTTATCTCTTTGCAGTATCAGGCGGTCCTGGAGCCTCTGGCAGGTCCACTCGCCACCCCGCACAATCTGTCCGGTGCTATCGCGACTGTTGCCGGGGAAGTCGCCTGTGAAGGCTACGTCCAAGATGGGCAGTTCCGGGATTCGGCCGGGATGGTCCGCTAGTTGTAACGCTAGTTCTAGGTTCTCACGCAAACGACTACAATTCAGTGACGGAAGACCCCGGTAAAGAACTCTATCGGCGTTCGGCGCTAGCGGGAGTTTACTGAGCGCCGGTTTATCGGATCGACTGCACCGTTAAAATCCTTATTGATTGCAAGCGTTTAGCCGCATCCTGTAGTGTATTACCCTATATTATCGCTTCTAAGGCATCGACTGTCGGCGTCCTTGACAGCATCAGCATGGTCAATGGTGTCCATTTCGTATTGACAACATCGTCATGTCTGTGCGATGTATTACCCTATATGGCGTCGCTTATCAGCAAGAAGAAGGGCAACAAGCTCTACTACTATGTCGTCGAGAGTGGCCGCGTCGATGGCAAGCCCCGTATCGTACAGCAAACCTATCTGGGATCCGCCGACCGTTTGGCCGAGCTTTTGAAGGAACGCACCGCTCCGGTTCCCATCTCGGCCACAACCCGTGAGTTCGGTCTTCCTGGAGCGCTCTGGTTGGCCGCCCAGCGTTCCGGCGTCTGGGATGTGTTGAAATCGATGTGGCCTCCGGAGCGCTCCGGCCCATCCACAGCGCACTATCTGCTGCTGGCACTCATACACCGCATTTGTCAGCCCGGACCAAAGACCGAAGTTGCCGATTGGTACCGATCTACGATTTTGCAATCGCTGTGGGGGTTTTCTCCCGAGCGTTTTCGCTCACAGGATTTCTGGGATGCGTTTGATCGGATCGAAACGGAGGAACGTGGCGGTCCCGATGAGTTGGAACAGGCTCAGTTACAGTTGCTGGCCGTTTGGAAAGAGAAACAGTTGGTGAGCCGCCGCCTGCTGGCCTATGACACAACGAACTTCTATACATGGACGGCCAGCACGAATCAACGTAACAGCCTCGCTCAGCGTGGCCATAACAAACAGGGCCGTCACAATCTGCGACAAGTGGGATTGAGTTACGTGCTGGATGGTGAGAATGGCATCAGTTTGTGTCATCACGTCTATGCCGGCAATGTCGCCGATGCGGAGGAGTTGCCCAAAGCATTAGAGCGGATTGTAAAGATGCTGGACCACAATCAAATTGAGCGCGCTTCGGTCACGCTCGTTTTTGATAAAGGCACCGCTGCGCTGGACAATACGCTCTTACTGAAGGAAGCGGGAGTGGGCTGGATTTCCGCATTGCCTTGGAATCAGGCGCCCCCGGAGCTGCGCGAGCGCGCGATCGAACAACTGCCGCTTTGCAGCAGTGATCAACCCGGAGTTCATGCCGTTGCCGAGGCCGCCCTCGTTCATGGCGAAGTATATCTGTGCGTGCTGAAATACTCCGCTTCTTTCGCCAGTGAACAACTGCATAGCATCACGACCAGTCTCGCCAAAATCCTTCAGTCGCTCCGGCGCTTGTCGATGGATCTGGCCAAACCCGGCTGCCGTTCAAAGCAGGAACAGATCCACAAGAAGATTCAGCGTTGGCTCTTGTCATCTCCATTCCTGCAAGATCTGATCCAATGGAAGCTCGATTCGGAAAACGGGCGCTGGCATTTACAGTTCGATTTCAATCATGCCGCTTTTCAGAAACTCCTGACTCACCGTTTGGGCCGCACCGTGTTACTGACCAATCGTTTGGATT
This sequence comes from uncultured Acidobacteriota bacterium, assembly GCA_963738025.1. Lineage (GTDB taxonomy): Bacteria > Acidobacteriota > Terriglobia > 20CM-2-55-15 > 20CM-2-55-15 > 20CM-2-55-15. Next base: position 5,796 of record CAVTWA010000067.1, read on the forward strand.
GGACCGCCGAACAAGTCGTGGCCGGCTATTCGGGTCAGCAGCAAGTCGAGCAGGTTTTCCGCGGCCTGAAAGATGGGGATTGGCTCGGATGGGGACCGATGTATCACTGGACCGATAGCAAGATCCGCATTCACGCCTTCTATTCCATGCTCGGTATCTCTCTACTCAAGTACATCCACAAGCAAGCTCAGACGGCTTGGCCGGGGCTGTCCATGGAACAACTGCTCGACGAATTGCGGCAGATCCAACAATTCGTCCTGCTCTATCCACCACAAGGAGACCGGGGGCCCCAGCGCGCCGCCATCGTCCGCTCCAAGCAAACTCTTCCACAACTCCAATTGGCTAAAACCCTCGGCTTGGATGAACTTGGCAAAACACGAATCTAGGTAAGACAACTCGGCGCCCCTAAATCCAGCTCTCTCCAATACTTCCACGCCCCGTTTCTCAATTCTCAGTAAACTCCCGCTAGGGTGCAGGTCCGCCACTCGCCCACAATGCCGGGATAGGAGATGACGACTACACGATGGGTCGTCGACGGTTTCGGTAGGTAATGTGAAAAGGCCCCAATCGTTCTGGCCGCATGGAGCAGCCAAATCGATCAGGGCCCCGTATTCCAAGCGTCCTTCGTAGTGCCTACTATCACCTCGCGCGAATGGAAGACTGAAATTATTCCCCGTATGTCCAGCAAACTGAACATGTCGATCGATCCCCGCCAACCAATTCAGATGCATATGTCAACCGACCTGATAAAGTATGTGCAACGTCAAGGCCCACAAACTTGCCAGAGGTCGCAGCCAAGGTTCCAGTGGCGTTATACAACGCTTACGAGAATCCTGACCGGCAAGCTCGATTCTCAGTGAACGAGTGCGCGAGTAAGGAGGATCAATCATGCAACGAATGAGGATTTCGCTTCTGTTCGCTTGTTGGGGCTTCTTTGTTTTGTCCCCCGCTGCCACATGGGCACAGAGCCTGCAAAATTCCGGACTGGTGTACCTGCAGACGATTCCGGTTCCTGGATGGAAAGCGACAGGCACTCCCGGCAACGCGAATGTCGATGTAATGGGGTATAACCCGGTCACGCGAACAATGTATTTGGCAGATCGAACTAACCACGGGATCGACGTGATCGATACGCATACGAGGTCGGTAATCGGGTTGATACCGGTTCCCGGAATTGGAAGCTGTGGGTCTTGCCCCAACGTGCCGCTGGTAGCGATAGACCTGCAGCAACTAGTGGTGTCGGACGGCTTGTCCTCGGTATACGTCTGGGACTTACGAGCCCCCCAGCCGTCGCAACCAGATAAATACACGTTCCCAGTCAACATGGGTACGAACACGGACGGACTCGATTACGATCCGATCAACCAAACAGTCTACGTCGTCACCGACAATCCACCCGAATACCTGATAGGCATCAGCTTGCCACTCAAGAAAGTCGTGAGCCAGACCCCATTGCCAGTCAGTGCCGACTTGATCAAATTCAATCCTATTGATGGAAAGGTCTATATCGCTGCAGAGGACGCCGACGGCAACGACAATAATGCTGCAGCGGGGGTCTACGCCTATGACCCGGCCACTGGCGTGGTGAAGCTCGTGTCTCAAGTTGGCCCGCCGTGCCCCGGTCATGGGATCGATATCGACCCGATCTCGAACATCGCTGTAATGGGCTGTTTCGGTGGTACGGGAGACCGTGGAGATGTAGCTATCGATTTGAGCAACGGCGCGGTTTTGACAACCTTCACCGACGTGGGAGGAACGGACACCGTAGTGTTCAATCCGAATAATCGAAGATTTTATGCGGCCGCAGGCTTGAACACAGCGACGACTAGTGGGTGCCCGAAGGGAACCGGCCCGTTCACGCCGATATTGGGGGTGATGGATGCGGCGGGTCAACGTCACAACCCGGTCCGACTCGACGGCGTGGCGTGCACGGGCGGAGGTCACGTTGCGGGGGTTGACCCGATCGCGAACTTTGTTTACGTGCCAGTTTCGCAGTACCCGGCTGACCCCAATAGCTCTAGCACGGGGCAAAATGGCGTGCTGCTATTTTGGGATTCCAGTCGATTGGCACAGACGCCCATCAAGCATGCCCAGGCGTCGCTCGCACCAATCGATAGTGGTCACACGGAGGCTTCAGTAGAAATGACCCTTTATGGCAGGCGCATGCACGTGACGTCGTCCTTCACGGGTATCACTGGAAAGGCAGCATGGCTCGTCATTCCGACCACTGTGGGTAATGAATTGTTGCCGTGCGCCGTCAACACCTCCACCGGCATGGCAACCTGTGCCGACGATCTGTTGGGTGACCCCTTGATTGCCAGTATCGTGACTCTCTCAGTGGACGCGGTTGCGGTGGCGCGTGGATCGATCCGCCACGGTTCCGGCGACGATTGACGTTCGCCTCCGCCGACGTCAGCACTAGAGCCCGTCGATCGCTCGGCGGGCTTGCCGGACTTAAAAATTGAAGCAAGCTTGAACTGAGAACTGGCTGCACCACGACCTTAAGCGACTGCGCGGAAGCGTCGAAAGCTGGGTCCAACAAAACGGATAAAAGTCTGATTCCGAGTGATTGACGACGTACTCGGAAGAGTCCACTTGTCCGGGATACCGACTTCTCAGGACTTGAGATCCTAAAACGCTAAGTCGAGGCGGAGGCGCAAATGGCTGCACTATCGCTCCGCAACAGGATGATGAGATACCAGCCCAGACTCACCAACCAGGGGAACTTCTCGAGAACTTCTTTGGCCTGCGGCGCAATTTCAACGGAGGAGTACATATGAAGGATCCCGCCGGGCTCGAATCGAATCAACGATTCATCATTCTCAGCTCTGAATTCCAGGCGTGTCTGCCAGAAGTTGGTAGTGGCCTTCAGGCTACCCCCATCTGGCAACTCCAACGCACCGCCACCACTCCAAGTATTGTTCCGAAAGGTTGCAATCTCAGTCTCGGAGCCGCACACGCGAACCGAGATTCTGGTTTGAAAGAAGCCGACTCGTTTGAACGTCCAACACCCGTCCGCACTTTCCACATTTGCGAGGGAACCGAACGAACTCCGAAAGCGCAACGTAGCAATTAGCCCGTCGGGCGCGCCCAGCTCGTACTCCGTTCTGAGAGCCGAGGGCTGCTCCCACTTCAATTCCTGCTGAAGGGATTCAATCAGTCGTCTCACGAGCACGAATCTACCATACTGCGATTCGTTAACGCGCAGCTTGCGGTCAGGCGACTGTGTTTCGGGATCGGTCGCGCAGCGCTTAGTAATCGTTCGACGGCGAGGGCTGAAGCACTTGGCCGTAAAACCGTACTTGTGGCAAGAAGCACCACCCCTCAAATCCACTTGTCCGGGATACCGACTTTTCGCTAACTGAAGACCATTCGACACCGGTAGGCTGCATGATGGTTTATGTCGCTTCATGAAAGTGAAAAAGAGGAAGCGGAACAGGATACAAGCTGCTAGCGGCGAGTCGAGGCCTTGACTCGTGGCGGCACTGTTACTTCTTCAACAGCGCCGGCCAGTTGACCACAATCGTCAACGGCGGCGCGCCGCTTTCGGGCGCAACATTTAACAGGAATCGGTTTCCATCGGCCGATACGGTGTACGTTTGTCGCTGTGCAGTTCTATCGAGGCGTGTCTCGAAGAGCGGCCGAGGAGTCTCGGCCTCGAAGGTCGACCCAGCGTTGACGGTGACCTCCATCAGTTTACGGTTGGGCGCGATGTAGAACAGCTCCCTTCCGTCGCGGCGCCATCTCGGCTGGGTGCCACCCTCGGTCGAGATCTGCAGTTTGCTGGTCAGCGTTGGGAACGACTGCACGTAGATCTGCGGAGTACCCGACTCGTCCGATACGTATGCGATCCACTTGACGTCTGGGGAAAACTGGCTCTGATTTTCGTTGAACTCACCGTGCAATACCGGGAATGGCTTCCGATCACCGAAAAGAGGTAAGGCCCAGATGTCGTCGAGGGTTTTTGGATCCGTACGGTAGTACGTCAGATACCGCCCGTCGGATGACCAGTCGGAGGGAAACATGATGGGCGGCGCACCAAGTTTCAGGAGTACCTCGTCGGGCCCACTTGCGTTGGTCAAACGCTGATAGATATCCAGCCCTCCGTCGCGCTCTGAGGCAAATGCCACAATCCGGCTGTCGGCCGACCAAACCGCCACATTGTCCACCGACGGCTGAAACGTAAACCGTTCGGTGACACGACGCCGCAAATCCATCAGCCATATGTCGGGGTTGCCCGCCCCGCTGTTCCGATCGAACGCGACGCGATTCTCGTCGGGCGAAAGCGCAACATTATCGTACGAGTCAGGTGGCGCCACGACAGCGAGTCGTTTGCCTGTGCGATCGACCCAGACAAGCTCAGTTTGATCAGCGCCTTCGGCACGAAACACGAGAACTCCATCGTCGGAGATAGAGAACCCCACCTGACTGATAAAACGACCGACCCGTTCCGCCACCGGCATCGGATCGCCTGTGGTTGACATCCGGGCCACATCGAAGGGCTGCGCCATCACCGTCGACTGGCGCATGAACAACAGGTAACCCGACGGTGAATAGGTCGCTGCCGAGTCTCCGTGGAGGACCAGTTTGACTTCGTTGGCGTCAAGCGACGCAACATACACACCCGGGTCCGCAGGTCCGGCCCAAAAGAGAAAGTGCCGGCCATCCGGCAAGAATGATGGACCCATGTGAATCAGGTCGCGTCTTCGCTCATCCTTCCTGGTGGCTGGCTTCGCGGTCCCGCCTCCTGCAGGAATTTGCAGGAGAGGGCTGGCCAGGTTGGGTGAAAACACGATCACCCCATCGCGGCCCCACGCTCCGCCAAGCCCAAACGACGCATCTGCGAGGGTCTGCGGCAACCCGCCCGCAATGTCGATTCTCTTGAGCTTGCCGTGCGCGAAAAATCCGATAGAGCCACTGTCTGGCGACCAGAATGGGGTGCTTCCCTCCTCGGTGCCGGCAAGCGGGCGTGCAGTCAGCGAATCGAGCGGTCGCACCCACAGCATCGACGCTCCATCAGCCGCCGTCGCGGCAAACACGACCTGTCGGCCGTTCGGAGAGATCGCTTGAGAGGTATCAGGCGTGAAATTCGCATTCGAAGGCGGGAGAATCGCGAATTGCATCACCTTTACCGAAACATCAGGTGTGTGCCGCAACGTAAGCGCGCCTGCAACCAGGCCAAGACCGATAATTGCCGATATCCATGCGACCCGCTCCCTAGTACGTGATGCGCGCTGCACCACAGGACCGATCACTTTTGGCGCGCTTTTCGACTCGTCAATTTCGATGCGTGCGTCGCGAATGTCGCGGATGCGTAGGTTGGGCTCCTTCTGAAGGCACCGGCGCAGCAACCGCCGGATGCCTTCAGGGGTATGGGCAGGCAGCCGGCCCCAATCTGGTTCGGTCTTCAACACCTCGGCGAGAATCTCGCCAACCGTTTCGCCCTGAAAGACCGCACGCCCGGTGAGCATTTCGTAAAGTACGCATCCGAATGCCCACACATCCGCAGTGCGCTCCGCGTCGTTCCCTTTCGTCTGCTCGGGCGACATATAGGCCGCCGTTCCCAAAATCATTCTGGAACTGGCCGCCGTCAACAGCGTCGGGGAGTTCGACAGACCCGCGACATCATCTTCGGCTTGGCGCACTTTCGCCAACCCAAAGTCCAACACCTTCACTTGCCCGGACCGTGTGATCATCACATTACCCGGCTTCAGATCGCGGTGAATGATGCCTCTTTCATGCGCCGCGTCCAACGCCTCGGCGATCTGTTTTGCGATCCCTAGCGCTTCATCCACAACAATCGGACCGCGCTTGATACGCTCGGCCAATGTCTGTCCCTCGACCAGTTCCATCACAAGGAACTTCAGTCCACCGGATTCTTCCAATCCATATATCGCCGCAATAGAGGGATGATTCAGCGAAGCCAGCACACGCGCTTCGCGCTCGAATCGTGCCGCCCGGTCCGCATCGTGTGTGAAGGCTTCAGGCAGGAGCTTGATCGCAACATTGCGGCCGAGCTTCGAGTCGCTGGCTTGATAAACGTCTCCCATGCCCCCCGAGCCCAAGTGGCAGGTGATCTCGTAATGTGCGAGCTTTGTTCCAATCATGAAGGGACGAAGATCCGGGGGCAGTCTATCAGATACCTGCAAATCACTCCTGTATTTGAGGCTGGGGACAACTCGGCGCGGAAGGTTCAGTTGTCGTATAACCGCATAATCGGAAAGTGGCCGGCATCCCGAAGGCGAGCCCGTTCAAGTTTCCGAGATATGGCGTTCTGTCCCTAGCGTTGACCTGCCAAGATCTAGGCCGGAAGCGAGCTCCTGCTGAAGAGAAAATCCCAACTGAAGGAAAAAGACAGCTTTCTCGGCTACTACCTCTTTATGGGGTGTGATTCAAAGAATTGGCCGGTAATAATCGACTACACGTCAGCTGATCAACTCCGTAGACGCCAACTTCCTAGATCCCGACTCTAGGGACATGGAGGGCGCCCGGGAGCCACCTGGTGTGCACCTACTCCAGTACAGGGCAAACCTACGAAGCCTTCCCTTCCGGGATCCAATTGAAATTCGGTCTAGCTCGGCCGGAACCCGTGCCTGGAAGAACCTCTCTGTATTGAGCGATATCAGAGGCTGTAAGGCACAACCGCTCGGGTAGGTCAATTAACGGTCCGATCTCGAGCAGATATTTGAGTTTCGCGTAGCAAATGCCAATGCCTTCTTGCAGCCGGACGCGGTCGGCTCCAGCGAAAAGCTGGGCGGGAATCTCGAGGGACGTGAGAAAACCGGGGCGCTCCGTTGCAGAAACAGAAAAATCGAAAAGCCGACCTCCATCGTTTGCGGACCTAAAGCTAATGTATCGAATGTTGGTTTTGTCTTTCACGAGTTCTCCTGATCTTCCAGAACTTCACTGCTAATAGCCTCGTCCTAAAGCCCGAAAAAAGTTGTGCACAATTGCACAACAACGGCTTTGTGCTCTTTGATCGGGCGAATCGGTACCAGATATCGTTCATGGCGTCTAACGGCCTGCCGCTCGGCCGCCGCGCTTTTCAGCGGTCGGCTGAAGGTGTGTTTCCGGGATTCAGTTCAACCCAGGATTTTGCCGCGGCTTCGCGCTGGCAAAAATCCTTAATTTGTTAGGCTTCCGATCATGAATGTGACGAATATTTAGGTGCGGCCGAAATCTTATCAGAGCCTTCGCAGCGGAACGCTTAAGTCCCGAGTAACCGATTAGTCGTCGAAGTGCTTCTGTGATGGCCAAGGAGCGCTTTACACAATAGTCAACCCGAAAACGCCGCACTATTTACGAAGCCTCCCAGTTGGCGCGTAAATCGGAAGCTGAAAAAAGCAAAGCCGGCCCCTTTATCGAGGGCGGCTTTTTTTGTTGTTCGGCGAGGCGGGAATGTTACTCAGTGATGCGGTAAGTTCTCTCGCCTCCTTCGTCCTTCGACGATTCCAAGGAGAGTCCCATCCTTTTGGTAACCCTTCCGCTGAGGAATCCGCGGATCGAGTGGTTCTGCCACTCCGTTGCCTTAGCGATGTCGGCGATCGTGGCTCCCTCTTTCCGGCGCAAAAGTTCGAGGATGCGCTCCTTCTTACTGCGCTCCTTCGGCTTGGTTGAGCGTGGCGGGCTCTTCGTGGCCTTGCCAGCCTGTTTGGTTGCCTTGGCTGCTTTCGCCCTTTTCGGTGCCTTCGCTTTCCGTTTCGGCTCAGTTGCTGTTTCACTGGTCGTTGTGATTTCCTTGGCCATCGTCGTTTCCTTTCTGCGCGTGATCCGCGCCTCAACATCCATCACTCCGGTTCGGCAGGAAAGCGAGTGGAAAGATTGAAGCATCTGGCGGGCATCTTAGGGGAGAATCCTACCCCGCGGCAGGCTGGTATCAGGGACGCTGAGCGGTATCCTCTCATGCCGGAGCGCGATTGGTAAACCCGGCGACAAGGCAGGATCTTTTTTCTCGCAACGCGCCTCGGATGGCGGCCAGATCAATCGTGATAAGGGGATTTATCAACAGCTAATTGCGATTAGTAAACGCTGCGGCGTTACAGAGGATCTATACGCGGTGAGTTTTGTATTGCCTGTTCATGATCGCAGACACGGCTAGACGCCACACCTTCGCTGACGAGGTCAGGGATTCAGGTCACCGAAAGCTTTGGGGCGACACAATCCGCGATCTTCAATTCCCGAGCAGTTTGTCAAGGTCCGAAAGAGTAATAACGCGGTACACTCGCGCCGTGCCGTCTCGGCCAGCGGTTAGGATCTGCTGCCCGTCGGGCGAAAACGCAGCGTGCGAGATAGGGCCCTCGTTCCGTTCGAGCGTAGTCAGCAGTTGGCCCGTGCTCGCGTTCCACACCCACGCCATGGTGTCCGCAACGGTTACGATGCGCTGCCCGTCGGGCGAGAACGCCGCTTGCGAGACAGGGCCCCTGTGGCCTTCGAGAGTGGCGAGCAGTTGGCCGGTACTCGCGTCCCACAAACGCGCTGTACCATCCCCGCTGGCGGTAACGATTCGCCGCCCCTCCGGAGAAAACGCCGCGTGCCAGACCTCGGCAGTGTGGCCTTCGAGGGTGGCAAGCAGTTGGCCGGTACCCGCGTCCCACACGCGCGCTGTACCGTCCCCGCTGCCAGTAACGATGCGCCGGCTATCGAGCGAGAATGCCGCGTGCGAGACAAAGTCCTTGTGGCCTTTAAGCGTGGCGAGCAGTTGGCCTGTCCCTGCGCTCCACACTCGCGCGGTATTGTCCGAGCTGGCGGTGACGATGCGCTGGCCATCGAGCGAAAACTCTACATGCCCAAGTTGATCCGTGTGGCCTTCAAGCGTGGCGAGCAGTTGGCCCGTATCCGCGTTCCAGATTCGCGCCGTATGGTCGCCACTGGCGGTCACGATGCGCTTGCCGTCGGGCGAGAACGCCGCTTGCGAGACAGGGCCCCTGTGGCCTTCGAGAGTGGCGAGCAGTTGGCCTGTCCCTGCGCTCCACACTCGCGCGGTATTGTCCAGGCTGGCGGTGACGATGCGCTGCCCGTCACGTGAGAACTCCGAAGTCTGAACCGATTCGGAGTGGCCCTGCAGGGTGGCTAGGAGTTGGCCGCTGGACACATTCCACACCCGCGCTTTATGGTCCTCACTGGCAGTGACGATAAGGCGCCCGTCGAGCGAAAATGCTGCGTAAGTTAGACTTGCACCGTGTTCCAATTTGGCCAGCAAGTGCCCGGCGGCCACGTTCCACACCGACGCTGTTTTGTCCCAGCTTGCCGTGACAATGCGTTGCCCGTCGGGTGAGAATTCTGCGTAGTCGACTGGTTCCGTATGGCTTTCCAACGTGCATAAGAGTCGGCCCGTACCCGCGTCCCACACCCGCGCCGTTTTGTCCGCACTGGAGGTGACGATGAACTGCCCGTCCGGCGAGAACGCCGCGTGCGTGACTTGGTCCGCATGTCCTTCGAGTGAAACGAGCAGTTTGGCTGTTCCCGCGTCCCACACTCTCGCCGTACCATCGAGGCTAGAGGTAACAATGCGCTGTCCGTCCGGCGAGAACGCTGCGTTCCAGACGTAGCCCGCGTGGCCTTCGAATGTAGCCAGCAGTTGGCCCGTGCTCGCGTTCCACACCCGCGCCGTCTTGTCCGGGCCCGCAGTGACGATGCGCTGCCCGTCGGGTGAGAACACCGCGCTCTCAACACGGTCGGTGTGACCTTGCAGGGAGGCGAGGAGTTGGCCCGTGGCCGCATTCCAGACCCCCGCCGTCTTGTCCCCGCTAGCGGTGACGATGCGTTGCCCGTCAGGCGAGAAGACCGCACTCATAACAGTGTCGGTGTGACCTCGCAGAGTGGCGAGGATTTGGCCCGTGGCCGCATTCCAGACCCCCGCCGTCTTGTCCCTGCTAGCGGTGACGATGCGTTGCCCGTCAGGCGAGAAGACCGCACGCATAACAGTGTCGGTGTGACCTTGTAGAGTGGCGAGGATTTGGCCCGTGGCCGCATTCCAGACCCCGGCCGTCTTGTCCCCGCCAGCGGTGACGATGCGTTGCCCGTCGGGCGAGAATGCCGCATACACAACACTGCCCATATGGCCTTCGATCGTGGCCTGCAGTTGGCCCGTGTTCGCATTCCAGACCCGCGCCGTCTCGTCCCCGCTAGCGGTGACGATGCGTTGCCCGTCAGGCGAAAACGCTGCATGCCAGACACTGAACGTATGACCTTCGAGTTTGAGCTGCTGCTGCGGGAATGCACGGACGACGGAAAGATTGGCCTCTGCCGTGTGTGCTCTTTGCCAGCCACGTATCGCTAAAGCTAGCGCACCAGTCTGGTCTCGAACCACCAACTGTTCGGCCTGGGCGGCCAGTGCCTGGGACTCTGCCCTCAATTGCTGCTGACGCGCAACCCAGGCGGCGCCCACAGCAGCTACCGTAAGCCCAAAAAAGAGCGACACGAGCCCCAACATGAGTCCGATGGCACGCCGCCGCTGTGATCGCTCCTCACCACGCAACTGTCCCCAATCCCGATCCGGATAAAACCGCAGAAGAATCTGCTTTAGGTCTTCAGTGAGCTCTCCTAGCTCACGGGCGTTTGGATTGGCCTCAATCTCGCTGCGACGATGTTGCAAAGGAACCCACAGCGGTTCGCTCGCAAGGTTGTCGCGTATCGAAACTGGAAGCAGGCGTTGGCGTATCTCTTCCCAGGTCTTGCATTCCCCAGCCGTGACCACGATGAGGATCTGTCCATCCCGCGGGCGGCTGAACCAGTGACGAGCTTCCATCTCCATTCCGTGACTCTGAACCGCCTCAGGAGACGCGAGGACGATCAAGTGCTTTGATCGATCCAAGCGGTCGAATAGTTCAGTCTCGAGACTGGACCCGGCTGGGAGACACGAGAGGTCTCGAAACACCGTCTTCGCTCGTAGCTTGTACCACGGGCAAAGGAAGCGCTGAATTAAGGATTGGATTACGGGTGCCACCGCGCTGTCCCTTTTCCAGCTGTAAGACAGAAAAGCGTCGTAGCCGGTGGCGGAATCAACCCAGATCAGGGAGCGCAGCCATAACGGAATAAAGCGACGCCACCGCTTTGGAGGCGCCAAATCGAGCGGCGAAGATCGGACCGCATGCGCAAGATATTGCGGTTCGGGCCGGAATGCCGATTTGTGACCGCCCATAAATTGGATTATAAGCGGAGAACTAAACGTGTCGGATTGGAATGATGAGAAGAGTAAACCATGATTCGGAGCCCCCAACAAGACTCGCTACGCTGCGAATCTAAGACCTTGGTCATAGGATCCACTCTCAGGTAGACGATCCGAGTCGTTAGCTCCGCGATCTCAAACTAATCCCTCGAAAATGGGGTTCTGGGAGATAAGTCCTGCCTTGTCGCGTAGTGGTTTTGACAACTTGATTTGGCCCACTTCATCCCGTCCCTCGCTCTACGAAAACAGAGGACTTACTGGAAATGAATTCATGCCATCCTGGAGGAGAGGGCTCCAAGAAGGAATCGGAGAACACTGCGAATTCCTGGATCCGGCAGCCGGAAGCGCGAAAAACCGGATTTCGGGCATCCTGAAGAGCGATTGTCCCGGGCTGCACAAAGGTCTCAGTCCTCAGTTTCTTCCTTCAAAAGTCGTCTCGCTTCCTCGTCGGAGAGGGATTCAATCATTTCCAAAGTCGCGGCGAGATCCCGCTCATCATTCGCAAGGGATACACCACCGATAATCTGAGCCAGGTGTGTAATGGTGGGTTGCTCGAAGAACTCCGGGATGGCGACCTCCACTCCGAATGCATCGAACGCTCGAGAAATGATCATCATGGCATGTAACGAATTGCCACCCAGATCGAAAAGGCTCTGGTCGAGACCTACGGATCGTAGACCCAACACACCACACCAGATCTTTGTCAGGGTCCCGTGAATATCTGACAGTGGAGCAGCAGCGGGCGCAACTGTTGCAGTTGGCGAGAAGGAGGGGCGAGGTAGTGCTTCACGATCCAGCTTGCCGTTCGGCGTCAACGGTAACGCCTGGAGCGGCATGAAGACGGCCGGCACCATGTACGGCGGCAATCTGTTCCCCAGAAATTCGCGTAACGCGTTGATTGGGAGAAGTTGTGATCGCGTTGGGACGTAATACGCCACGAGGCATAGATCCTGTTGATGAAGCGTATCCCGCCCCGCCGTCACTGCCGCTTCAGCGATGTCAGGATGCGCGAGCAATGCGGTCTCGACTTCCCCTGGGTCGATCCTGTAGCCCCTGATTTTCAATTGAAGATCTTTTCGGCCCACATGCAGCAGGCAACCATCCAGAAGGCGTCGTCCCATATCCCCGGTTCGATAAATTGACGTTCCGGGTAGTCCGGGCGCTGGCTGAAACCTATCTCCTGTCAAGTCCGGCTGCCGCCAATAGCCCGAAGGCAGGTATGGACTCTTCACTGCGATTTCACCGATTTGGTTGTCTCCCACTACCTGACCTGTCTGATCCATTAATAGAACTTCGGTATCCTCAATCGCATAACCGACAGGAGCTGTTCCCGCCGGTACACTGGTACCTTTGTTCAGGAAATACCAGGTGATATTTCCTGTTTCGGTTGATCCGTATCGATTCACGAGAACGCAATCCGAAGAGAAATACTCTTTGTACAATTCGACGTCGCGCGCCGTGAGCGGTTCGCTTCCCAGTACAATCACACGCAAGTCCGGGAAGTCCTCCTTCTTCTTCAGAGTATCTACGAAGCTCCGAAATCCGGTCGGAAGCCAGTGAAGCAGCGTTAATTTCTCTTCGACAAGCTGTCGGGCCAGGCTTCCCAGGCCCTCAACGCCCGGCATCAGAGGATACAAGGTCGCGCCATTCAGCAGGGCGCCGAGGATGTCCAGTCTGGATGCGCTAAAACTGTGGGAGAACAGTTGGGTCATTCGATCTTCGGAACTGATCAGGAGACCATTGGTATAGCTCATGATCTGGTGCAACGCGCTCCGGTGACTTTGCGCTACTCCTTTTGGCTTCCCGGTTGAACCGGATGTCGTAAAGAAATACGCCAGACTGTCTGGCGTAGCAGCCAATTTCGGATTGTCGCTTGGCAGCGCTCTGTCGATTTCATCCAGGTTCAAAATGCCCGCAGATTCCGGGACGAATGAGCGTGCTGAAGGGATCCCACGATCGTTGGTGATGATCAGTGAAGGTTCGACCTCATTCCAAATGCTCGAGAGTCGGGCTAGAGGAAACCCAGGCTCCAACGGCACGTAGCACTTCCCCGCTTTCAGGATCCCGAGCATCACAATTGCAGCGGAAATTCCAGGGTCGAGGAGCAACGCGACGAATTTTTGAGTCTCACTCAATCTCGCACAGATGGCGTTTGCCAGACGATTGGCTTCGTTGTTGAGTTCCTGGTAGTTGATAGTCCGATCTCTCTGCCGGATAGCCGGCTTCCTGGCGCATCGCTCAACAACGCGCTCAAAGCGAGCCGGAATCGACTGCTCGATGTCTTCCCTGGAAAAGCTCTCAAACGAAGGACTCCGTTTGAGGCGGACGGGAGCGGCAGCTATCGGAACAACAGCCTTTTCCACGCGAGGGAGTGGACGGGTAGTTCGGCCCTCAAACCGTACCAACCGGAGTTTGCCTGTAACCGGATCATTGGAAATCGCCGGTACATGTCGGACTTCCAACGTAGTAGCCGCCACGCCTTTTTCATCAAGCATCCTCTGAAACTCGTGTTTCACAGAGATGTCGATATTTGCGGGAGCGACATAGTCGATTCTCACATGTGCGGGATTGATCGATACAAACTGCAGTTTTTCAAGTGTGGGTACATAGAAAGTTGTCAGGACGATCGGATGGATGCTGTGGTGTTCCCCAGTGGGAAGGAGAACAGGCAACGCGTCATTCACTCTACCGCGAATGTCCCGCAATGTTGTGAAGGGTACGTCAGAAAATTGTGTCCCCCTCACGACATAATCGCCCAACTCATAGCGCAGCATCGGCAACGTGTAGTTGTAGAGATTTGTAAGGACGACGCGACCTTCCTGCTCCGCCGCGACCGATTGGTCCCGATCATTCAAGACCTCGACGATATTCAGATCGTCCATCACCAGCATCTGGTCGCGGTCCGGTGTCTTGATCGCAATGTATTTCGATTCGGATGCTGCGTAGAGAACAAAAATAGGCGCGTTCCAAGCGGCCTGAATCTTTCTCTCCATGCTTGGAGTAAGCTTATCGCCTCCCACAAAAATCCTCTGAGGAGCGATCTTGAGCTTTTCCTCGAGAGCAATCTCCGCAAGTTGAGCAACACTACTGGAATAGCCCGTGAGACGATGCGGTTGAAACGCATTCAGCTGTCGGATTGTTTCTTCTGTTGGATCCAGCAGCGACAAGATCAACGGATCGTAGACGTCCTTAGGAAGAGAGACTGCCATGCTCACGGTGGCAAAATGTCCCTTCGCCGAGACATAGAATGCGATTCTGGTTTTGCCGCCCGGATAGTTTTCCGGCATCGGCAAGCGCGTTGCCACTGTGGCGTCGGCCACAGTCCATGCCTTCCGGTCGTAAGCAAAGATGCCAATGTCGCCTGAGGTTCCGGAGCCATGAATCGCTACAATGTCCGAGCAGAAAGCCTCGTTTGGATCGTGATGGGTCTCAAACCATTCGGACAGCTCTTTTCGGCGCAGCCTCGGGTCTGTAACGGCCCGATCGAAATTGTCGATCAACGTCCTCTTGGGGAGCAGAGGCAAATCGTTGATGGCTAAGTCCTCCAGAGCCCTTTCGTTGATCCCGTGGCTGCTGTAGAACTCCCGGTAGAACGCGGACTGACGCCAGGCGTGACGGACCAGTTTGCGAAACTGCCGCTGCTGGCACTGAAGCAGCCCCTCGCGGGCGTTTGACTCTTGATCGTCGTGGGGTCCTCGTCTGGTATTCAAGTCCTGTCTTTCTGGGCACCTCCATGGGACCGGCGCCGCGGTTTCTAATTGTCCCTTGGGGTCTCAACTTTGTATCAATAGGCGGATGGCAAATGGCTTATATTTCTCCGCTGGAGGCTCAGTATTTCCATGATGGAACGTCTTTCTGAGCGAATCGCCAAGCTCCCCCCGGAAAAGAGGGCGCTTCTCGAGCTCAAGCTAAGGCAACTGAAGTCTGCCGGCAGTGCCGCGCCTCAAATCGAGCGCCGAGCACCTGGGGATTCTGCACCCTTGTCATTCGCTCAGGAACGAATTTGGTTTTTGGACCAGCTTGAACCTGAAAACTCATTCTACAACTTGCACACCTGCGTTTCGTTGGAGGGAAAACTTGACCCAGAAGCTCTCCGCCGGGCAATCGAAAGCGTTGTATCTCGCCATGAAACACTTCGAACCGTTTACGCAGCCAGCGACGGCGAACCGCTACAGATCGTCCGCAGCGGTGAGGCATTTTCCCTTCCGATCCTTGATCTTGGTGACATTCCAAAAGCTGAAGTAGAAAAGCAAGCTCTTGAAATACTCGACAGGGAGGTGAACCGGCCATTCGACCTTTCCCGGGATCTGATGCTTCGGGCAAAGTTGCTGAGGCTTGATGCATCGAAACACATTCTCGCATTAGTCACGCACCACATTGCTTCAGACGGCTGGTCCGCGGGAATCTTAATTCACGAAATATCCCACGCGTACACTTCGTTATGCCAGAGAGCAAAAGCCTGCACCCGCCGAATTACCAATTCAATACAGGGATTTCGCGATCTGGCAGCGCGAAAGGCTAGGGAATGAACTGCTCGAAAAGCAGCTTGGTTATTGGGTAAAGCAACTGCGAGGTATCTCTCCACTCCAGCTTCCCACAGACCGCGTTCGGCCGGCGGTTCAGAGCTATCGCGGCGGGACGGAATCGGCTCGATTCTCAAAAACCCTCTCGGACGGACTGGAGGCTTTGAGTCGCCGGGAGGGGGTTACGCTTTTCATGACCCTTCTTGCGGCCTTTCAATCGCTGCTATGCCGCTACAGCGCGCAAGAGGACATCGTCATAGGGTCTCCAATCGCCGGAAGAGTTCGACCTGAAACGGAAGAGTTGATTGGCGTTTTCATCAACATGCTTGTCTTAAGAACCGAGCTGTCGGGTAATCCCACCTTTCGGGAAATCCTCCGACGCGTTCGGAGCACCACGCTCGCGGCCTACCAACACCAGGAGCTGCCATTTGAACGGCTGGTTGAGGAACTGCAGCCCACCCGCGACCTAAGCCGCAATGCACTCTTCCAGGTCATGTTTTCCTATCAGAACACGCCACGCAGGAAGTTCACCTGCCCAGGTCTCATTGTTCAGGATGTCGAAATACATAGAAACTCGGCGGGCTTCGACTTGAGCCTGTATGTCGCCAGCAACGCTGACGGTATAGGTGTCACACTCGAATACTGTTCAGATCTGTTCGATGCGGGGACGATCCAGCGGATGCTGGGCCATTTCGAGACGCTACTTGAAGGAATCGTAAAAACGCCAGACTGCCGGCTTTCAAGACTACCTCTAACAGCCGGTGCTGAAAGGCATCAATTGCTTGTGGAGTGGAACCGTACAAAGTTTCCCTACGAGAGCACCAGGCGCATACACGATCTATTCGAAGCCCAGGTCCAGCGATCGCCCAAAGCAATAGCGGCTGCTTTTGATGGCAAACAGCTCACCTATGGGGAACTCGATGCAAGAGCTGAGGGGCTTGCTGGCTATCTTAGAAAGCTCGGGGTGGGCCGGGAATCTCCGGTAGCCATCTCGCTCGAACGTTCTCTGGAAATGATCGTAGCGCTTCTCGGCGTTCTGAAGGCTGGCGGCGCATATATTCCTCTGGATCCGGCATATCCACAAGATCGGCTCGCATTTATTCTGCAAGATTCTCAGGCCTCAATGCTGCTCACGCAACAATCGTTGCTTCCGTCTCTACCCTCCACCTTCGCAGGGCACGTTCTGTGTGTGGATCGAAGTTGGGAGGGATTCGATTCACCGGGACCTGCTGCACCCAGCGCAGTTTCCCCGGACGACCTTGCTTACATCATTTACACGTCGGGATCGACCGGGTTACCTAAAGGGGTCCAGGTTACTCATCGTGCTGTCGTGAATTTTCTTGGCGCAATGCAGGAGCAGCATCGTCTCACCTGCAAAAGTGCGCTGCTCGCTGTTACAACGCTTTCATTTGATATCGCCGGCTTGGAGCTTCTCCTCCCCTTGACCACCGGTGCGCGCGTGGAACTCGCAAGTCATGATGAAGCAATGGATGGCAGCCAGCTGATTCGGAAACTCGATTCAACCGGTATCACATTCATGCAGGCGACGCCTGTGACGTGGCAGCTGATGTTGGAGAGTGGATGGAAAGGCAACAATCGGCTTACAGCCCTTTGTGGAGGCGAAGCTCTTCCCGTCGAGCTTGCAAACCAGCTGCTCCCTGAATGCGCGTCATTATGGAATATGTATGGTCCGACAGAAACCACGATCTGGTCGACAACGCACAACGTTCAGGCGAGCGACAAGAGCATTTCCATCGGCCGGCCGATTCATAACACTCAGATCTATATTTTGGATACCAGCCTGGAACCTGTGCCAATTGGGATTCCCGGTGAGCTTCATATTGGCGGTCTTGGCTTGGCACGAGGTTATCTCCATCGCGCCGAGTTGACTGCCGAGAGGTTTATCCCGAGTCCGTTCGAACCGGGAGAGCGCCTCTATAAGACTGGCGATCTGGCTCGATATCTTTCTGATGGAAAAGTTGAACTACTGGGACGAATGGACCATCAGGTCAAAATACGCGGCTTCCGCATTGAGCTTGGCGAGATCGAGACAACCCTGAGCCAGTTTCCAGGAATACAGCAGGCTGTCGTCGTTGCCCGCGAAGATTTTCCTGGAGAAAAGAGACTGGTCGCTTATGTCACGTCCGAGCCACAATCAGCGCCGACCGCCGCCGAATTGACGAGTTTCCTCAAAACGAAACTCCCCGAATACATGGTGCCCTCGTCTATCGCTTTCCTGGATGAGTTCCCGAGAACTCCGAACGGAAAGATCGATCGGCGAGCCCTCCCAGCTCCGGATCTCACGCAGCAGACGCCAGAAGGCGCCTTCGTTCCTGCAAGGAATCACCTGGAGAGACAGATCGTTCACATCTGGGAAAAGGTGCTGAATGTTCGTCCAATCGGAGTGACGAGCAACTTTTTTGAGCTTGGAGGCTATTCCCTGCTGGCAGTTCGGGTGATGAGACAGGTCGAGAAAGTCTTTAACAAGAAGGTACCCGTAACCGCTTTGTTTCAACATCCAACTGTTGAGCAACTGGCGCGTTTTCTGAACGAAGAGTCTTCACTCGCCCCGTGGTCATCGCTGGTGCCGCTGCAACCTAAAGGCTCCAAAGTTCCTTTCTTCTGGATTCACGGTGAACTCAGTGACTCCGTACTTCCTCAGTTCCTCGGAACAGACCAACCTTTGTATGGACTGCTGCATCAGGGGCACGATGGAAAACCTGCGCGTTTCACAAATGTTGAAGACATTGCGACCCACTATCTCAGCGAGATCCGTACCGTTCAAGCCAGTGGTCCTTATCTCATCGGAGGGTACTGCTTCGGCGGATTGGTAGCGTTTGAGATCGCACAGCAGCTTAGAAAGCAAAGCGAAGAGGTAGCCCTATTGGTCCTCGTCGCCCCTTCCAGGCTGGAGGATGACAAATCTCTCAATATTCCGTTGAACGAGAGCATTTCTGTTACGCGGGAAATTTCCAGGCACATGCAGGAAATTCGGGGCTTAAGCGCACCGGGGGCATTCAGCTATGTTTTCGAGCGGGCGAGAGTACGGTTCGATAGTGCCGCGTCTCCCATTCGAAAATTCGTCCAGGATAAGCTGTGTAAAGCCTGTCTCGGGCTGGGATTCACGCTGCCTGCTTCCCTTCGGAGCCCCTACATCCTGAAGATGTACTTCAAGGCAATCGATGACTACAGACCTGATGCGTACTCCGGCCGCGTGGTGATCTTTCGACCCACTCCAGCTTGGCGAACTCTGACAACGGGAAACGCAGAGATACGCGAAGTTCAAGGCAGCCACACAGATATCCTCAGGGAACCCTACGTAACAGCATGGGCCCAGGAACTGAAAATGTGTTTGGAACAGACGCAGGCTTCCAGGACCGCGGAGGGCCAGATCACACTCGCTTAAATAGACCTTGAATTCTCGGAAGAGTTCTTCTCCGATTCCCTTTTTCTTCGTCTTTACGCCCTGAGGATCTCCAGCCGAGCCATTCAGCGCAAGCAAACGAATAATAGTGCGTCTCATGCAGCCATTTCGGCGCGTGTCAATGAGGCCGGGACACCTCGATCATTAATTCAAATCGTATGATAATGAAATCAGCGTTCGAGGAAATTTGGCAGCGGCCTTGCAGGCTGTACACCCGTGGGAGGAGGCAATGGCAATTCTCTTAGACCACACTATAGTGCCGGCGAAAGATAAGCTTGCTTCGGCGAAGTTCTTCGCCGAGATTTTCGGATTGACCGTCAAGAATGCCGGTCATTTCGTACAAGTTCAAATCAATGAGAACTTGACGTTCGATTTCGCCGATGAACCTGAAATCAGCGGTGGAGGAGGCTCCGACGCCAGTAGAGGCCGCAGTCACCACTATGCTTTCCATATCAGCGACACCGAGTTCGATGCGATTTTCAATCGGGTAAAGGCCAAAGGGATTCCCTTTGGCAGCGGCCCCTTCAGCCGCCATGATGGCAAGATCAACACGCGCCGAGGTGGGCGTGGTTTCTATTTCGAAGACCCGAACGGCCATCTACTTGAAGTGATGACAGTGTCAGAGACGCGACGGAATTGACTCTCAACGACAGAGGATTCCGATTCTTCTTCAGCGCCCTCAGCCTTCCGCCAACTTTGCCCCTCCGAAGTACTGCCGGAGTGCCGGGGCTTTTTGTTAATAGCTGTACTTAACCACGAACTGGAGCAGGCGCGGGCCGGTGGTGTGATCAGTCTGGCCAAAGATGGGCGTTTGAACGCTGGTGGCCGCCGTCGTTGCCTGAACAAATTGAGTGTGGTTGAACAGGTTCGTCGTATCCAGGCGCACCTGGAAGTGATGCCGCTCAGCCACTGTAAAGGTTTTCATCAGGCTGACATCGACGTCGTCTCGGCCGAGGCCGGTGAACGCATTGCGCCCTACATTACCGGGCCTCGCCTGGGCCGGCCCGGAAGGGGCGAGGATTGCAAATGCTGTCGGATCGAAGAAGAAATGGCCGGTCTCCACTTGTCCGTCAGGCAATGTATACGTGCGAACCTGGCGAGGGTTTAATCGACGGAATGGCCCGACGATATCCGGCAGGAAGCTATCGCTCGCAGGCGGGCATTATCGAGACGGCAACCGCCTCAAAGAGGGGGCAGATGCCCCGGCGTCGAGGAAGACATCTTTCGACGGAGACAATCGAAAAAATCAAAGGACTTTTAGTCGGCACGGATCTGTCAATCCGGTTTACATAAGCGACCCGGACTAATATCATCGGCGCACCTCACTCAGGAGAACACATGCGCGTCGCTGCCCGGGTCGTCGCTCTTTTCGCCATCACGATCGGCGTCGTGGGTATTGTTTCTCCTGATGCCCTGACGACGGCACGACGGCACCTCCTGGATACGCCTGGTGTCCTTTTTATTACCGGCTCAATTCGCGTTGCGATGGGCCTCGTGCTGTTCCTGTTTGGCCCAAAATCCAGGACACCCAGGATTCTGCGTGTGTTGGGGGTGATAATGGCCCTGCAAGGAGTCGTGCCGCAGTTCCTCGGAATCGACCGGGCCCATGCGATTCTCGAACAGGAAGTGATATTGGGAGTCGCGGCCCTGCGGGTCGGGGCCTTAGTGGCTTTAGCAACTGGCTGCTTTATAGCATTTGTGGTCACACCTCGCCCGACAACGGCAAAAGCGTAGATGTCATTCCGCGGTCAATTCCAGCTGTACCTCGTAGAAGCTTTTCTTCTCGCCCCAGGTGAAAAGCACGTCGTATTGATCCAGAACGGCAATGCCCCGGTCATTGGGGTGGACGTCATGAACTACACCTTCGACGCCCACAAAGATTTTTTGCCCTTGAGGCAGAATTCTGACCCGATCTCCGATTCTGAACTTAGATGTGGCTGTAATCCGTTTTTGAAGCGATGGCACGATACGTCCCCCCACCTATAAGAACGCCAGAACCAGCTTTTCGGATTTGGGCCGCGAGGAAAAAATGGTTAAAGGATTTCGTCTTCAGTGGAGGTGATCAGGACGCAGGTGCAGCCGGTTTCGCTCTAGACGCGATGATCGACGCGGCTTCAGCGCGGATGTGATCGCCAGGGTACAGTAATCCGGCGAGGCGATAATAATCCGCTCCCGGCGCCAGCCCTTCCCTGTCAGTGTCAGTGGGACCAATTGACAGCGAAAGACTTGCGGATGCAGTTCAACTGAGTCGCTGGCTGGCGCCCCGTCGCCTCACTCTTTCAGGAACGAACTGCGAATCGCCATTGGAATGCGCAGAAAATGGCATTCGCAGCGCGGTGTGCCAGCCAGTCGACGTGCGGATGTTTACCAGGTCAACATCCGCATCAAAAACCGTGTGACTCCTCCCGAGATTGCCCCGAAAGTTGCGCCTTTCTTACCACCCACGGCGGCGCCGATTGCCGTCGCGATCCCTGCGGTTGCCGCTATCATCAATGTTTCTTTTTCCCAGGACTGGCGTTTGCCGCCGCCAAATAACACGATCGCTGCATTCATATTCACCTCTAGTAAGGAAATTTCCGCTTTGTGAGCACGCCGGTTTCCGGATTGCCAATTTCTGTCTTGAGGTCCCGGTTTCTTATTGTCGATCCAGGATACCGGCAGGAGCCAGGGTGTGCCGTGGCTTTCTACCTAACGTGACCTGAATACAAAAAACAGGAAATCGCCCGGACGCAGGAAACCATTTCATTGCATGACGTTAGGGTCGCGCTGGAAGGCCGGGCAATCCGGTCAGGAGCCTTTTGACTGGTTTTTAGAATGGCCTCATCCGATAAACGCATTAAGTTATGGCCGAGAACGATCAAGCAAACGAATTTAACGAAAGCGAAAACACGGATAGCGTCGTGTCCGATGCAGTCCCGCCCTATCACGAAAAACTCAGACTTATGAAGTCGATTGTGCTCCTGAAGGACATGCCGGAGCGCACGATTCAAGCGCTGGCGGAGTTCCTCAAGCCCCGCCGGTTTGCTTCGGGCGCTGTCGTCTTCAAAGAAGGCGGCCTCGGAATGAGCATGTACTTCGTGGCGAGCGGACGCATTCGCATTTATAAGCGCACGGCAAGTGGTTCCAGCAGGCAACTTGCGGTTGTCGGCCCCGGTTCTTTTTTCGGGGAAATGGCTTTAGTGGACCAGGTACCGCGATCGGCCAGCGCTGCAGCAGCTGAATCGTGCCTTCTGTTCGAACTATTCAGCGGGGATCTCGAGGGCTGGGTCAAGGACTCGCCGCCGCAAGCGCTCCAGTTCTTTTCGGCGCTGAGCCATGTGACGGCCAGGAGGCTGCGAAATACATCGAAAGAGCTGACATTGCATTTCGATCTTTCTAATCTGCTGGGTGACCATCAAAAGTCCGAACATGAGTTCCTCACCGAAGCGCTCGAACACGTTGTCTCATATCTGGACGGCAACTGGTCTGCCGCGTATCTGTCTTCGAACGGTGTCGCCACGATCGTTCAAGCCGAGAGCGGCCGAAACCCAGCTTTCGACGATATCGACCCTGCCTTAGATGCGAACCCGGACGACGCCGGGGACAGCTGGCTCAATGACGAAACTTTCCGGGTTCCATTGAGGAGCGACGGAAAGACACTCGGCAGTTTGCTTTTCCGATCGCTATTGCCCTTAATGCCGGCTGAGCGGGATGAACTGGCTCTGACTCTGGCGGCCGTGTCCAGCCCGATCACTAAAGGTCTGGAGATGATAAAACTTCGAGCCACGTAGACTGCCGCACTGGCCGCAGGACTCATTTATTCAATCCCGCCTGCTAATGGAGCCACGAATCTCGGTGGCGGTTAACCGTCGAGTCCGCCTCACGATATATACCTCGCCCAAGGGCCGCGATGTTTTCCAAAAGGTTCATGTATTCATTCTAAACGCCGGGTCGAATGCGGCAATCCAGACTTCCGAGTTTCGCGCCTGGATTGCCGCATTCTTTACTCAGCTACGTGCAGATGAACGTAACCGGGTCGCTCCAGTCCGTGTAACCGTCCTTCAGCAGAGCGCGCGCCTGGAAAAAATAGGTGACGCCCGGCATAAGGCCCGTCAGAACAATCGGCGACCTCACCTTCAGAACGCTTTGCGTTGTCCATGTGGTGGGTGCGCCGCCGTTGACGGCCGGCCCATAGTGGAGTTCATAGCTACCGGCCTTCCAAATAGCCTGGAGCCATACGCGAACTTGTCCACTATTGGAGCCGCGATCGATTTTGCGGATCTTCTCGGACAACGGCGACGATTGCGCCTTCGTCCTTGAAGCCAGCCGGAATCCGCTCGTCTCGAACGCCGCCGGGTCGCCCTGAGAAGCGACTTCGACGTAACGCGCGAGCATTCGCAACATTCCGATCACGACTTCACGTTGCTGGTTTTTCCTGGCGATAACCTTCTTACTTCCATCGGATGCCTCGGCAATGAGCGCCGTCAGCGAATCGAGATCCGTCTTCAGGACCGCCAGGTCGACCGGCGCATTCGCGAATTTCGAATTACCGGTCATGTTGGTTTGGACAGCGATGCCGTTTTTGACGACATCCAGGTCGGACAGCTTGGTAAAGCCGACCAACGCTTTGAAATGAACTGTGTTTGGCATAGTGTGCCACCTCCTTTGCTAATGGTTAACGGTTTTGGGAAGATCCGCGGCGGCCATTGCCGCCGCATCTCTCGCCCCGCTCTCTATGTAAAACCGGCGGCAGAGGAGAAACCGGAAGTGAAAAATGAAGATTTTTTGAGGCAAATTGCATCCTGTTGAAACCCAACCGGTTGCGCCGGGAAAAAGTTTTACGGCCAGGTACGTTGCAGCTGCAAACCAGGGAATGACTTTCGGAAATAGGGAATGACGTTGGCAATCAGGGAGCGACTTTGGGAATCAGGGAATGGCTTTCGCAATCAGGGAACGACTTTCGCAATCGGGGAACGGCTTTCGCAATCAGGGAACGGCTTTCGCAATCAGGGAACGGCTTTCGCAATCAGGGAACGGCTTTCGCAATCAGGGAACGACTTTCGCAATCAGGGAACGGCTTTCGCAATCAGGGAACGGCTTTCGCAATCAGGGAACGGCTTTCGCAATCAGGGAACGACTTTCGCAATCAGGGAACGACTTTCGCAATCAGGGAACGACTTTCGCAATCAGGGAATGACTTTCGCAATCAGGGAACGGCTTTCGCAATCAGGGAATGACTTTCGCAATCAGGGAACGACTTTCGCAATCAGGGAATGGCTTTCGCAATCAGGGAATGGCTTTCGCAATCAGGGAACGACTTTCGCAATCAGGGAACGACTTTCGCAATCAGGGAACGACTTTGCTGCCGGGCAAACCGGTTTGCGAATCAGCAAATGACTTGAAGGCTCGGCCTTTGAACCTGTGAACAAATAGGCCCGGGCCATTAGAACCCTTGCCCCGGCCGCAGGCCGGGGTTTTGTAACACCAGCCCCGAAAGGGGCGTAAGATTAGTCGCATCAATCTTTCGGCCCTCCGGGCCTCGAACGTTCGCTGGTCTGGTCCCCGGCCTGAGGGGCCTGGTGCCCAAACGCCGAGAACCAATCTCCTTAGTAAGGAGGCCCTTGCCCGCTGTTGCGGGTGAAAACAGTGGACGAACGCGACTTTGACGCTGTATGTATTTTCAATGACTTAGCGTCGAGTTCCTCAAAAGGGGAGCCGTGCAGCGGCGGGGTGGTTCAAAGCTGCGAAGCGACCTTATAAATGCGCGAGGCGCCTCCTTATTAATCGGTACTGTTCGTCTTTGAACAGACCGCCCCAGCCCTCGCTGCGCGAGGGCATCCCCGCCTTACTAAGGCGGGGAATGGGTCTCACGCCATTTGAGCAACAAGCCCTGACGGCCCCTCCGGCGATAATCGTTTGCACCTTCTTATGACCGCTCCTCCAGCGGCCTCCAGACGCTTACGATTCTGTTCGCAATCACTGCTTGCCAATGGTAATTAGACCGGTGTGACAAACCCAACACCCTCGGAAGCTGCCGGCCTGACGGCTGAGCAAGCGGCGGCACGCCTGGCCCGGTTCGGGCCGAATGAGACGGCGGCGGCGGAGCACCATTCTCTGCGTTCCGATTTTCTGCATGTGTTCATGAACCCGCTGGTGCTGATCCTGGTGACCGCCGCAATTGCATCCGCTTTTTTGGGGCAGGTGGTAGATGCCGCGATCATCAGTGTCATAGTTCTGCTGAGCTCCGCTATGGACCTCAGTCAGACCTATCGTTCTCAACACGCCATTGAAAAACTGCGGGGCCAGGTTGCCCCCACGGCAACGGCGCTGCGAAGTGGAGAGTGGAAAGAAATTCGCCGGCGCAACGTGGTCCCGGGAGACATCATCCGGCTGTCCGCCGGAGATCTGGTTCCGGCGGACGCGCGCCTCGTAACGGCCCGCGATCTCTACGTTCAGCAAGCGGCGCTGACCGGAGAATCGCTTCCCGCAGAAAAACAAGCGACCGGAGAGCCTCCCTCTCCCAAAGCCGACTCACCTCACATGGTGTTTCTGGGGACATCGGTCGTCAGCGGCTCGGCAACGGCGGAAGTCATCAACACCGGAGCGCGAACGGCCTTTGGCGACATTGCGGTCCGCCTTGCAGCGCGGCCGGAAGAGACCGCTTTCGATCGAGGGTTGAGGGATTTCAGCCAACTCCTCGCCCGGACGGTTCTCTTCCTCGTCATCTTCCTGATCGCAGTCAGCGTTGTCCGGCACCGCGACATGTTTCAATCCCTCCTGTTTGCGGTTGCCCTGGCCGTCGGCTTGACGCCGGAATTTCTGCCGATGATTACTTCGGTGACACTGTCGAAAGGCGCCGTCGACATGGCGCGCAAAAAGGTCATCGTCAAACATCTCTCGGCCATTCAGAACCTCGGCAGTCTCGATGTGCTGTGCAGCGACAAAACCGGAACGCTGACGGCGGGTACAATGTCACTCGACCGCACGGTCGATCCGTTTGGCAAGCCCTCGCAACGCGCGCTGGACCTGGCTTATCTCAACAGCAAGTTTGAAACCGGCATCCGAAGTCCGCTCGATGAAGTGATCCTTCATCAGACTCCAGCCAACACGGACGGGTACACGAAATGCGACGAGATCCCGTTCGATTTCGAGCGGAGACGGCTCTCCGTCGTGGTGGAGCGGCAGGCGCAGCGGCTTCTCATTACAAAAGGCGCTCCGGAAGGGATTTTCCCGCTCCTGCGCGGCTATGAAGTTGAAGGCAGGGTGGAACCCGTGAGTCCGGAGCTGATCCACCGCATCCAGCAGACGAGCAATGAACTCAACAACCAGGGATTCCGCTCGCTTGCAGTCGCCTGGGCCGAGGTCCCTGCCCACCCGAACTATTCGGTGGCGGACGAGCGGAATCTGGTCCTCGCCGGGTTTCTGAGTTTTTCCGACGCGCCGTTACCTGATGCCGCTCAGGTTCTGGCCTCTTTAAAAAAGGATGGCATTGACGTCAAAGTGATCTCCGGGGATAACGACCGCGTCACCGGACACGTCTGCGCCCAGGTAGGAATTGAACCGGGCGGCATCACCACGGGCGAAGACCTGGACCGGATGACCGACCCGGCGCTGTCGCACGTTGCCGAAATCACGCACATATTCGCGCGGGTGTCTCCGGCCCAGAAGAATCGGATTCTCCTTGCTCTCAAACACCGCGGTCACGCCGTGGGATACATGGGCGATGGCATCAACGATGCGCCTTCGCTTCACGCCGCCGATGTCGGCATTTCCGTGTCCAGCGCCGTCGACGTGGCGCGCGAGGCTGCCGACGTCATTCTCGTCGAACCGGGCCTGCGGGTCCTGCATGACGGCATCGTCGAGGGGCGCAAAGCCTTCGGCAACGTCATGAAGTATCTGTTGATGGGAACCAGTTCGAACTTCGGCAATGTATTCAGTATGGCGGGTGCTTCGCTCTTCCTGCCGTTCCTGCCGATGCTGCCGACGCAAATTCTGCTGAACAACCTGCTCTACGACCTGGCCCAGGTCACCATTCCTACCGACAACGTAGACGAGACATACCTCCACAAACCCCAGCGCTGGAATATCGCGCTGATCCGCAACTTCATGCTGTTCATCGGACCGATCAGCTCCGCATTCGATTTTCTGACTTTCTATGTGCTGCTGCATTTTTTCCGTTCGAGCGAAGCCCAGTTCCATACCGGTTGGTTTGTCGAATCTCTGGCGACCCAGACACTCGTGCTGTTCGTCATCCGCACGTCCAAAAACCCGCTACGCAGCCGGCCGAGCGGGCCGCTGACCGTCACGTGCCTGGCCGTCGTGGTGATCGGAATCTATTTGCCATTCAGCCCGCTTGCGGACGTGCTCGGTTTCTCCCCACTCCCGGCGTCATACTTTGCTTTCCTTGCTGTGGCGACGGGGGTGTACCTGCTGGTCGTGGAAGCGGCCAAACGACACCTTCTGCATGTACCTGGGTCAGCCTGACTGCAAGAGGGTCAAAATCAATTTATTCAGGTCTTCTATGACCGCGCGTGTCCAAGATAAGGACCAATGTAGCGGCGCGCATAATCCCCGCCTAAGTTAGGCGGGGACTGGTCCGCACCGTAACCTTTAAAGACGCGACTCTGCAGTTCATTCACCAACTGTGAGAACCGGACAGCTGGCACGCGAGACCAGGTCATAAGCGGTGTCGGCTTTCGGAAGGTGGGCGGCAATCACCGGGTCCAGCCGGCGGGCGGCCATTACGATCAAATCGACGCCCTGTTCTTCGACAAAATTCAGGATTGCATTCGCCGCAGGACCGGATCCCGCTTCAAAACGCAAGCGTTGGCGCAAATCGGAGCCCTGAAGGATATGGTCGTTCATCCAGCGTTCAACCGGTTGCGTAACGTCCGCCTGGACACTAGCGGACTCGGGCATATCTTCCCTGACGTTCATCACTGTCAGCCTGGCGCCGTAACGCTCGGCGAGCAAAACGGCGTAGGCTGCAGCTTTGCTCAAATCGGGGGCAAAATGCACGGGATAGAGAATGTGACGCAACTCACCTGAAGCGGGCCTCGCCTTCGTGCCGACGGTCAGAACCGGACACGGTGACATCCGAAACACTTCCTCCGCAACCGAACCCATCATCAGCTTTTTGAATGCGCGGCGGCCATGCGTTCCGACAACCGCAACGTCAATATGACCCTGTTCGACGATAGCGATCAATGCCTCAGCGATATTGCCGTCGCTTACCGCAATCTCGTAGCGGTCCTGAGGCAGGTGTAGCGGCTCCAGTAACTGATTTATTTTCCGGACGGCTTCGGCCCGCGCCTGTTCCACCTGACGGGGCGAATCGTCTTGCAACAGCTCGAAGCTTTCAATATTGACGACATGAGCGACAACGAGTTTTGCCTTATAACGATCCGCGATCGCGACGGCATATTGAAACGCGTTCGCGCTCAGCGGAGAAAAATCGGTTGCAAAGAGAACCTTCTCGATCGACACTTTCGCTGGTGCTTCCGCCATTCCATCCTCCGTCGCTTGTTCGAATATTCTTTAATTGATCCTAGCGCGTTTACCTCGATCGGTGCACGCGGCACTAAGAAAGCCGCCGAAAACCTGTTTAAAGGTACTCGTTGGTTTCTGTCTGCCGGACACCAGCCGGACACCAGGACGAGCTGCGAATCCTCGTGCTCCAGCAAAAGAATAATCACGGCACAACAACAGAATCGGATATGGAGCGGGGGATTTTTACCCTGCCGCAGCGCCAAATGTCCTGGTATCACCCGTCTGATTCGTTGCCGAACAGACTAAGCTATTGAATCCACTGGCTATAAACTTCGGCACCTCGTATGCACCGCTAGTTAGCTTCGTCTGGCCCTTCAGGTAGGAACCTACACATTGTAGTTCCCGAACGCTGCGCTCTCCTCCTGTGAGACTTGACGTAACACCGCCGGGAGGCATTGATGAGGGGAGAAGAGACCAGTCCTGTACGCAACGGTTGGTTGAGACCGGAGCTCACGGGCGTTCTTCGATATGCCGAAGAAAGCGTCCTTATTACGGATCTGGCCGGTACGATCGTCTGGGTCAATCCCCCCGCTGAAACTCTGTATAGCAGCACCCGCGAGGAGATTACCGGTCAATCCATATACAAGCTCTTAACGCTACCGGACGCCGATCGTTTTCGCCTGTTGCTCGGACAGATTCAGCAAGGAAACGCGATCCAATCCGTCGAAATGCGCTATCTGCGAAAGGATGGCGGCGCGGCGGAGCTGCGCTTACGACTGTGCCCTGTCTTGAACGAGGCCGGCTTTGTCAGCGGAATTCTTTGTTATGCCACGGACCTCTCGACCGGGAATCGGGCGGCGCGGGACGAGCGCAATGCGTGTTTTCTTGCCGCCGTTGTCTCCTCTGCGGAAGATGCCATCATCAGCAAGGATCTGTACGGTACGGTGACCAGTTGGAATCCTGCTGCTGAAAGGATTTTCGGCTACACCGCCGCAGAGATGATCGGTCAACCTATTTCGCTCCTTATTCCAGCCAATCATCCGGACGAAGAGCCTCAGATTCTGGAGCGTATCCGGTCCGGCGAACGCATCGAACACTATGAAACGCAGCGGCGGCGGAAGGACGGCAGTATCATCGACGTCGCGATAACAATATCGCCAATCCGCGACCGGCTCGGCCGCATCAGCGGCGCTTCGAAGATCGCACGCGAGACTCAGCGCAAACGAATGGACCTGGCCCAGCGCGATCAATCATTGCTCGCAGCCATCGTTTCCTCCGCCGACGACGCGATCATCAGCAAAGACTTGAACGGCATCGTCAGAAGCTGGAATCAGGCGGCGGAAAAGATTTTCGGATATACGGCTGAAGAGATGATCGGGGAACCGATCACGAAGATTATCCCCGAAGCTCTGCTGCACGAAGAACCGATGATCATCGAGCGTATTCGACGCGGCGAACGCATTGAGCATTTCGAATCCGCGCGCCAGCGAAAGAATGGCAGCCTTGTCCAGGTCTCGTTGACGATATCGCCCATCAAGGACTCCATGGGACGAGTGATCGGGGCTTCGAAGATTGCCCGCGATATTACACAACGGAAGCGGTGGCAACAGGCGGAAGTCGCTGAATCGTTCCTGGGAGCGATTGTCGAATCTGCCGATGATGCGATCATCGGCAAGGATCTGGATGGCATTATCACCAGCTGGAACCGCGCTGCCGAGAGGTTGTATGGCTACAGCGAAAAAGAAATAGTCGGCAAGCCGATCTCGATCTTGATTCCGCCCGATCATCCTGATGAAGAACCACAGATCCTGGAGCGCATCCGCCGCGGCGAGCGCATCGAACACTATGAGACGTCACGCATTCGTAAAGATGGCGGCGTCATCCATGTGTCACTCACCGTATCTCCTATACGAGACTCGTTAGGCCGGATCATCGGAGCCTCCAAGATCGCCAGGGACATCACGGACAGCAAACAGATCGAAGGCCGGGAGCGCGAGGTCCTGCGCCAGGCGCAAGAAGCGAAGCGGCAGGCCGAAGTGGCGCGCGAGCAGGCGGAAAAGGCCAGCCAGATGAAGGACGAGTTTCTCGCGACCGTCAGCCACGAGTTGCGCACACCGATGACCTCTATTCTCGGCTGGACGCGCATGCTCGCCAGCGGGCAGCTTGACGCCGATCGGCAGCACAAGGCGCTGGGCATTATCGAAAGAAACGCCAAAACCCAGGCGCAATTGATTGAAGACCTGCTCGACATTTCACGAATTGTTTCCGGAAAACTGCGGGTGGATTTCCGGTCGATCGATTTGAAGGCGGTCGTGACCGCCGCCACGGAAGCCGTCAAACCTGCGGCGGAGAGTAAAGGGATACGAATCGAATTCACCGTCAGCTCGGATATCAGCCCGATTATCGGCGACGCCGATCGCCTGCAGCAGGTCGTCTGGAATCTGCTCTCGAACGCGATCAAATTCACTCCCGGAGGTGGCTCGATCCGAGTAGAACTCCGCCGCGCCGGGTCTCAAATTGAACTTCGGGTGACTGATAACGGGATGGGCATTGCTCCGGAGTTCGTTCCCCACATCTTTGAAAGGTTTACGCAGGCGGACAATTCCATCACCAGAAGTCGCGGCGGTCTCGGTATGGGACTGGCCATTGTGAAATCTCTTATCGAAATGCACGGCGGCGTTGTGTCGGCATTCAGCGAAGGGCAAGGTCAGGGAGCCGTCTTCACGGTGAAACTGCCCATCAGTCCGTTGCGACAACCGATGATCCCGCCTCGGCCGGCCGAACAACCTCGACTTCAAGCGGAACTGAAGCAGCGCGATCTTCTCGTCGGATTGAAGGTGCTGGTGGTGGATGATGACCTGGACGCCTGCGAATTCATTCGTTACGTCTTCGACGAATGCGGCGCCATTGTCGAAACCGCGCACAGTGCAAAAGAAGGACTGGATGTCTTTGATCGCTGGCGACCGGACATTCTGGTGTCCGACATCGGTATGCCCGGCGTTGATGGATATGAATTGATCAAGGCGATCCGGCAGGACCGGGGAAGCCGGATACCCGCAGTCGCACTGACCGCGCTGGCCCGGATCGAGGACCGGGTGAAAGCGCTGAACGCCGGATTTCAGATGCACGTCTCGAAACCGATCGAGCCGGTCGAACTGATCAGCATCGTCGGCAGCCTCAGCGGTCTGGTGGATCGCAGCCAGTCTCTCTAGCTGTAGGCGCGCGCTATGACCACGCCCCGCCTTCGCTTCGCGAAGGCACCCCGCCTAACTTAGGCGGGGACTACCAGCTTTACATCGCATCCACTTCATTCAAACCAGTGCCAAGTCTGGTCATAGACCGCGCCTGCAATCATTTCGAGCAGGCGGGTGAGGATCGGCGAAAAAAAGCCGCGGCGGCGCAGGCGAAATCCGCGTCAGACTGGACGCCGCTGAGTACACGGTTCTTCTTACCGCGGACCGAGAAGACGTAACCAAGCTCGGGTCGCATATTCTGAACGTTCAGGGCCGTGCCGTCCGGAAGACGCAGCAATTCGCCTCGTCTCAGGACTCTGAATTCGATATCCGAAAAGTCCCGCTTGGCGATTTCCTGGATCGGCTTGAGAAAGAACGCAAAATTCTCCAGCGTTGCCTCGCCGCCATCGTACGTCTTCAAACGTTGCTCATCAAAGAAGGCAACGACGAGACCTTTCGTTCTGTGCGCGGCCCCGCGTTGTTGAGCAAAGCCCGTTCCCAGATCTGCCGCCATCAACATGCACAATAAAAGTTTTCTCATGGCTCGACGAGTCTAGCCCGGGGTCATCCGGCGCAAGCACGTAAAACACCGGTCTGAAATGGCAGAAGCGAGGACCGGCAGATTTTCTTTCGGGCGTTTTAACAACAATTTACTAACGAAAAGCCGCAGGCGTAACCACAATTGGTGGGCCTCGTATTGGTAATTGACGTCGAGGAGCCAGGCCGAGCGGAGGCCTTCAGTCGTCCACGTAATCGCGGAGGTAAGTGGTTGAATGCTCGTTCACAGAAATAGAAACGGTAAACTGTCTACGCTTCTTGTCCGTTCCTCAATAATCCTCGCTCTTCTCATAGCAAATCTGGTCGTCATCGCTCAGACAACGACAGGAGGAACGATTCAGGGAATCGTCGGATCGGGAAACTATCCTCTGCCAGGTGTTGAAGTTACGGCTACAAATGCCGAGACCGGTAAGAAGACCGTCACCACGACGGGTGTGAATGGGCAATATCAGCTCAAGGTTCCCGCGGCAGGTCATTACACGGTTGAAGCGACGCTTGCGGCGTTCGCTCCTTCGACAAAGGAAGTCGATGTTCCGGCCAGCGGACCAGCAGCCCGATTGGATTTCGAAGTCCTTCTGCGCTCGCGAGCGCCACAGCAACAAGCCGCGGCTGCACCGCCGCCGGCAACGGTTCCGCTTGCCGGACGCGGCGCCCGCGGCGGACGTGGTGGCGGCCAGCAAAACCCGACCTTGCTGCAGACAGCCAGAGCGCAGACGCAGGAGAATGGACAGCAGCAGGAAGACGATCTGACGGCAACTCCTCCGGACCTTCAGATTCCGGGAGCGGCGGCCGATGCCCCCACGGAATCCGTCGCCGTCCTTGGGAATAACGCTACCAATCCGTTTGGTGGTAACCAGAACTTCAATCGCGACCAGATCCGCGATCTGATCGATCAGCAATTTGGTTTCAACCCCGGCAACGGCGGCGGCGGTGGCGATCAAAACAATGCCGGCGGGGGAGGCGGAAATGGCGGGCGCGGCAACTTCGCGCCCGGTGGCGGAGGTGGCGGCCGCGGCGGGCGCGGCGGCAATTTCGCCGGAGGAGGACGAGGCGGCGGCCGGGGAGGCTTTGCTCTCGGCAGAGGCGGCCGGGGATTCGGAGCGACCGCGCCCCGCGGCAACCTCTCTTATACGTTGAGAGATTCCGCCTTCAATGCACAGCCGTTTTCGATTACCGGTGCACCGATTGCCAAACCCAGTTCGACGGTGAATACGTTTGGAGCATCGATCGGCGGGCCGTTGGTGATTCCGCACATTGTCAAGACGACCACGACGTCCTACACCGTGACGTACAACGGAACGCGAAGCAATACTCCGTCAACTGGCTCGTGGGTTGTCCCGACTCTTGCCGAACGCACCGGAGACTTTTCGCAGTCCAGCGTCCTCAAGGGCTCAGGCATCGGCACTTCCGTTCAAATCTACAATCCTTTCACGCTGACGCCATTTCAAAACAACATTATCGATCCGTCCTTGCTTGATCCAGCGGCTGTCGGCCTGCTGCAATTCATTCCGTTGCCGAACTCGGTTATTCCCGGATCTCCCCAAAACTTCACCTACTCGTATACGAACACGACCAGTTCCAACAACATCAACCTGCGCATGAATCACACGTTTGCGAATCCACAGCAGCAGCAGCAACAGCAGCAGCGTGGCAATCGTGGCGGTGGTGGTGGCGGGCGTGGTGGTGGGCGCGGTGGACGTAGTACCAACATCAACTTCGGCCTGCAGATCAGTAACAACACGACCGTTACGAATAGTCCAGTACCGTCGATCAACGGCCACGGCGTGACGAACGGCCTGAACGCGACGTTCGGTTTCGTGCATCCTATTGGCCGCATCAACAGCTCGCTCAATTTCAACGTCAATCGCCAGAACACGACGACGACCAACTTCTACGCGAACAGGCAAAACATCGCGAGCTCGCTCGGGGTCTCCGGAGTGTCGCAAAACCCGTTCGATTGGGGTCTTCCGACTGTATCCTTTACCAATTTCAACGGCGTCCGGGACGTCGCCGGCGCCACCCGCATCAATTACACCGAACAGCTTGCGGAGGACATGGGCTGGAATCGCGGCAAACACAACGTTCGCTGGGGAGCCGCCTGGCGGGCGCAACAGCAGAATACCCATTCGACTTCGAATTCAAGAGGCAGCTTCACGTTCACGGGCGCGCGTACTGCCGCCGTCGATGCGGCGGGTGTGCCGACCCCGGGAACCGGATTCGACTTTGCCGACTTTTTACTTGGGCTTCCGCAACAGACAACGCTGCAATACGGCGCATTGACCTACTACTTCCGCGGCAGTTCCTGGGATGCGTTCCTTCAGGATGACTGGCGGTTCCGCGGAAACCTGACGCTTCAGTTTGGTTTGCGCTATGACTACAACTCGCCGTATTACGAGTCCAACAACAAGCTGGTTAATCTGGATGTGGCGCCCGACTTTTCGTCAGCCGTTCCAGTCCTCCCGGGACAGGTCGGACCATTCCACGGACTCTTCCCGAAGAGTCTTGTCAAACCCGATCGCAAAGAGCTTTCTCCGCGCTTTGGTCTCGCCTGGCGAGCGACGGGCACAACAGTCGTCCGGGCCGGCTATGGCATTACCTACAATGGCGCCGCGTATACAACCATCGCGTCCCAGATGTCGAATCAGCCGCCGTATTCGATTGCAGAAAAGAACACCTTTTCGAGTGCGCTGCCGCTGACCCTGCAGAATGGGTTTGTAACGCCCAGCGGTGTCAGCAATACCTACGGCGTCGATCCGAATTACCGTATCGGTTACGCGCAACAGTGGGATCTCTCCACGCAGCAGGAATTGCGGAAATTGAAGCTGCAGGTTCTGTTCGATTACACGGGAACCAAAGGCACTCACCTGGACATCATCGAATCGCCGAACCTGACGGCGACTGGCGCATTGCGGATCGCGAACGTCCAGGACTTTCGCTGGGAAACCTGGGGCGGCAACTCGATACTGCACTCCGGGCTGGTCCGCATCAACAGACGGTTAGGACGCGGCATATCGTTTGGGGGCACGTATCAGTACTCCAAATCGATCGATGACTCCAGCACGGTGTCCGGCGGCGGAGGCGGGGGAACTCCCATACAGAATCCCTTCAACCGTCGAGCCGACCGTGGTCTGTCGTCGTTCGACCAGCCGCACCGGCTGAGTATCAACTACAACTACGAACTGCCGTTTGGCACGAACAAGCCGTTCTTCTCCGAGGGGTCGCCGTTTAAGACAATGTTTGGAGACTGGCAGCTCAACGGAACATGGAGCGTGAATTCGGGAACTCCGGTCACGGTACGGGCCCCATCGACCTGTTACACGAATCTGACAGGCGCAACGAATGGCAGTCTTCGCGCCAATGCGACCGGTGCTTCGGTTCACGTCGACAATCCAGCTGTCGCCGAGTGGTTCAACCCCGCTGCCTTCACTTGTCCAGCGCCAGGGCAGTATGGGAATGCAGGAAAGAACACGCTGCGGAACCCGAAGCAGATCACCATGGGAGCAACGCTCCGAAAGACCGTCGTGTTTGGCGATGGCCGCTCCGTGGACCTGACGATCGTGACGCAAAATCCTTTAAATATGGTGCAGTACAACTCGATGGACACAACGTTGAACTCCCCGACGTTCGGCAGAATCATTACGGCGGCGCCCATGAGAACCGCTCAAATTCAGGCTCGATATAACTTCTAGAGGAACTGTATGAACAGCGGGATGAAGAAATTCTTGTTATTCGTTTTCCTGGTCGGCCTGATGCCGTTCAATATGGCGTCCCAGACCCCTGCTCCCGAGCAAGCGCCCGCCAATGATGTCCAGAAAGGCGCCGGCGACGGACAATTCACACTGCGAACCTCGACGGAAATCGTTCTGGTCAACGTGGTCGTTAAAGACAAGGACGACAAGTTCGTCAAGGATCTGAAGGCCTCGGATTTCACCATCCTGGAAGACAATAAAAAACAGGAAGTCATTTCCATCGACGCCGAGGACACGGACGCAATTGTCACCGCGGAAACACCGAAAACGGAACTGCTTACCAACCTGAACACCGCAGGCGCGAAGCCCAAGCCCGCCGCGCCCGATGCCCTGACGGAGAACGATCTCAAAGACCGGCGTTTGATCGTTTTGTTTTTCGATTTGAGCTCGCTGCAACCCGAGGAAGTCGAACGCGCCGCGAAATCCGCATTGGACTATGTGGATAAGCAGATGGCCCCGGCGGACCTGGTGTCTGTCGTTACGTTTTCAAATGCTCTGAATGTGGATATGGATTTCACCGCCGACAAGGAACAGTTGAAGACGGTGCTGGCCGGTTTCAATACCGGAAGCAACGAAGGGCTGGCGAATGGCGCCACGGCCGATACCGACACGGACACTTCGACCGATGCCGCGGCGGCGTTTACTCCGGACGAAACGGACTACAACATTTTCAATACGGACAAGCGTCTCCAGGCCCTGACGAGTCTCGCCAATGACCTCGCTCTCGTTCAGCAGAAAAAATCGGTGCTGTATTTCAGCGGCGGCATCGAGCGCACCGGAATTGAAAATCAGACGCAACTGCGCGGCGCCGTTGCCGCGGCGCGGCACGCGAACATGTCCTTCTATACCGTCGATGTCCGGGGCCTGGATGCGATCGCTCCTGGAGGCACCGCTAGAGGTGGAGGCGGTCGTGGCGGCGGCGGTCGTGGCGGAAGCAGTACCTACAGTGGCGCCGGCGTACAGGGCCAGTACAATTCCAATTTTGCCTCGCAGGAAACCCTGGCAACCCTCGCCACCGATACGGGCGGCAGAGCGTTTCTCGACAACAACGATTTCGCACCGGCTTTTACGAAAGTCCACGACGACACGGCGTTCTATTACCTTCTCGGCTACGCCAGCAGCAATCCCGCACAGGACGGAAAGTACCGCAAAATCCAGGTGCGCGTGAACCGGGCGGACCTGAAAAATGCAAAGCTGGAATATCGCAACGGCTACTACGCGCCGTCGGATTTCGCGCACTCGAACAAAGAAACGCGAGAAGCGCAATTGCAGGAACAATTCACGTCCGACGTTCCGAGCAGCGACTTTCCCGGTATATATCTCCACGGGATATTTCCGGCTGACCGACAAACAGTTTTACGTTCCCGTTTCGGTAGTGATTCCCGGAGCACAGATCCCGTTCACTCGCGCCAGTGACAAGGACAAAGCCAGTCTCGATGTAATGGCCATCGTCCGGGACGATCAGAAGCGGCCGTTTGGACAATTGAGAGATACGGTCAACGTGGAACCCAGCGCGTCCGAAGACGTTCAGCACAAGAACGTGCAATATGACACGGGTTTTCAATTGCCGCCGGGTAAATACGATCTCAAGCTGGTCGTGCGCGAAAACCAGACCGGACGGATTGGATCCTTTGAAGCCAGCGTCGAGATTCCGGATTTGAAGAACGAGGGCGTCAAAGTCAGTTCGGTCGTTCTATCGAATCAGAAACAAGCGGTGCGGGCGAGACCAAACAATCTCAATCCTCTGATCAAAAACGGCAACCAGATCGTTCCCAACGTCACTCACGTCTTTTCTTCGGGGCAGAATCTGTACTTCTATTATGAAGTCTATGATCCGGGCCACGAAGAAAAGGCCGGCGACAAGAACGCCGTGCGTCTCCTCTCCAGCATCGTTTTCTACAAAAACAACGTGAAGGCATACGAGACTCCTCTCGTGCAGGCGGATGAGATTAATGTGCCGGACCGCAAAGCAACGGCTTTCGAACTTCAGGTCCCCCTGGCGCAGCTCAAACCAGGTTTTTATACCTGTCAGGTGAACGTCGTCGATGATGCGGCCGGCAAGTTCGCCTTCCCGAGGTTGGCGTTAATGGTGAGGTAGGCGTGAATCAGACAGGCACGAACGCACAGAGAAAGAGGCCGACTGAAAACAAACAGGCTTTCTCTGTGCCTCTGTGCCTCAGTGGTGATCCTCGCTGGTCTGCTGCCGTTCAAGATGGCGTCGCAGATACAGCCGGCAGCGAAAGAAGGCCAGTTCACGCTGAAAACCTCGACCGAGATCGTTCTTGTCAACGTAGTCGTGAAGGACAAGGACGATATGCTGGTCAAGGACCTCAAGACCGAAGATTTCACGATCCTCGAAGACGGCAAGAAACAGGATATCGTTTCCATCGATGTCGAGAACACGGATGCCGTCGTCACGGCAGAAGCCCCGAAAGCCGAACTTCTAGCCAATCTGACCAGCACATCACCCTCGAAACCGAATTCGCTCGAGGCCGCTTCATTGACCGCAACCGATCTGAAAGACCGCCGGCTCATCGTGCTGTTTTTCGATCTCAGTTCGCTCCAGCCGGAAGAAGTCGAGCGGGCGGCAAAATCCGCAATGGAATATGTCGATCGCCAGATGACGCCGGCGGATCTGGTATCTGTCGTCACTCTTTCCAACGCTCTCAATGTCGATCTGGATTTCACCGCGGATAAGGAAGAGTTGAAGAGCGTCCTCGCCGGTTTCGACACCGGCACTAATGAAGGACTCGCCAATGGCGCCACCCCCGATGCCGACAGTCTCGACAGCTCTACCGATGCCGCTGCCGCGTTCACACCAGACGAAACCGAATACAACATCTTTAATACGGATCGGCGGCTGCAGGCGCTGACGAATCTGGCGAACGACCTGGCGCTGGTCCAGCAGAAGAAGTCCGTGATTTATTTCAGTGGTGGAATCGAACGCACAGGGATTGAAAACCAGACGCAGTTGCGGGCGGCGATCTCCGCGGCCACCCATGCGAATCTCTCGTTCTATACCGTCGATGCCCGCGGTCTCGAAGCCATCGTCCCCGGCGGTTCGGCCCGCGGCGGAGGAGGGCGCGGGGGCGGCGGCCGCGGCGGTGGAAGCGCCACATATACCGGCCGCGGAATGTTGAGCCAGTACAATTCGAATTTTGCCTCGCAGGAAACGCTATATACCCTCGCAAACGACACCGGCGGCAAGGCTTTCCTCGACAATAACGATTTCGCACCAGCGTTTACGAAGGTTCATGAGGACACGGCGTTCTACTATCTTCTTGGATACATCAGCAGCAATCCGCTTCAGGATGGCAAGTACCGGAAGATCCAGGTCCGGCTCAACCGGCCGGAGATTAAGAATGCCAAACTGGATTTTAGAAAGGGCTATTATGGCCCGGCGGATTTCCAGCATTCCACAAAAGACACTCGCGAGGCACAACTGCAGGAACAATTTCAGTCGGATGTTCCGGGCAGCGATTTTCCGGTCTATCTCTCCACCGGATATTTCCGGCTGACCGATAAACAATTTTATGTTCCGGTTTCCGTCGTTGTTCCGGGATCGCAGATCCCGTTCACCCGCGCCGGCGAACAGGATCGCGCCGCACTCGACGTCATCGCGGTCATGAGAGACGAACGGAAACGGCCGTTCGGACAACTGCGGGATACGGTCCGTGTCCAACCAAGCGTGTCGGAAGATGTGCAGCACAAAAACGTTCAGTACGACACCGGATTCCAGCTGCCGCCGGGCAAATACGATTTAAAAGTCCTGGTCCGCGAGAACCAGACCGGGCGCGTCGGATCTTTTGAGACCGCTGTGGATATACCGGATTTGAAGGATGAACCGGTCAAGGTCAGTTCGGTTGTGGTTTCGAACCAGAAGAAGGCGGTGCGGCGAAGGCCGCAGCGCAACCTCAATCCTTTGATCAGCAATGGTAACGAGCTTGTTCCCAACGTAACGCACGTGTTTTCGTCGAGCCAGAACCTGTTTTTCTATTATGAGATCTACGATCCGGCTCACGACAACAACGACAAAAACGCGGTGCGGCTGCTCTCGAGCGTCGTGTTTTATAAGAACAACGTGAAAGCATACGAAACACCGCTGGTGCGCGCCGATGAAGTCAATGTGCCGGACCGCAAAGCCACCGCTTTCGAGCTGCAGGTTCCGCTGGCGCAACTCAAGCCGGGTTTCTACACCTGCCAGATCAATGTCGTCGATGATGCCGCCGGGAAGTTCACGTTTCCCCGGCTGGCCTTGCTTGTGCGGTAGCGCAGCTAAAGTCTGATCGCCGAAGAGAGCTGCAATAACAACCGCGGAAACAGGGTTGCAAAAACACCGATCAGGATAAATACCGCACCGATCAGCTGCGGAATACGCCTTCCCCACGGGACGATTTTTTCCAGCAGGATCAGGGCGCCGATCGCCGCCATCCAGCCCAGGTGCATCACTCCCATGACGAATAGGATCATCATCAGGCCCCAGCAGCAGAAGAAGCAGTAGACGCCGTGCGACGCTCCCATGCGCAAGGCGCCGAGGTTTCCATCGCGCCAATGCTCGGATACGAAGTGCAGCGGATTCTGGCAATGTTTCAGGCAGGTGCGCTTCAACGGACTCCATTGATACAAACCGGACAGTACGAGCGCGAGGCCCGCAGCCCTCAATACGGCGACATCCGAACTGCCGATCGACTGGCGCAACTTCCCGATCAGAACGTAAAGGCCATAGAAGAAGACGCCGCTTGCTGTCCAGACCAGAAAATAGCTGACGGCGAACAGGAACGTTCCACCTCGCGCCTCGGGAGTCCTTTTCCGGTAAACCGTGCGATGGAGAAGCAGCGTCGGATAAGTGGAGGGCAGCATCATGGCGACCATCATCACGAGCCACATGCCGATGAAGACGAAAAAACTGGCGGCGCCTGCCCAGCCTTCCATGCCAAGAGACATGGGAACTCCGATTTGCATCATGAGGCCCATGTTCTGTGTCGTGGAGTAGGTCAGCAGCCAGGCCGTTGCGGTGAGAAGGATGACGACAACCAGAAGCGTCGTCCGCACAATGCTGAAGCCCCCGATCAGCGAATTTCAATCGAATCGACGATCAAGTAATTTACACCAGCTATGATCTGTAGTCACGCTGCGTGGCTGGGATTGACAGGCGGAATTTGATCCAGGACCTCGATGAACTGATTCACCAGCGACTGACATTCCACACAAACTAACAAGTGGTCGAAGTCTTCGTCGTTGAGATTGACAGTTCCGCTCGTGTAGCCCCAAAGCTCGATGGCGGATACGTGAGGTTTTTCTTCGCCCATACATTCTTGGACTCGGCGGCAAAAAGAACGTCTATGCCCGGAGGGCGAAAGAGAGCAGCGACGGCCGGATGCCGTGGTCTGTTTCACGGCAGGAAAGACTCTGTCGCCGCAACCGTGGCCAAACTCACGCAGGTATTCGAAGCGGCTCCTTATGAATTTCCGCGTAGCGCACCGATTAATAAGGAGCGCTTCGCGAAAATCTATAAGGTACGCGCTGCGCGCGGCCTTTGAACAGACCGCCCCGCCTTCGCTGCGCGAAGGCACCCCGCCTAACTTAGGCGGGGACTGGGCCACCAGTGTTACCGCGAAACCAGGTTTTTACGCAGCCGCTACATTCAAACGTTTACAAGGCGCTACTTTGCGCTCCCCATCGTCCTGGACAAGCGGCTAGAAATCTCAAGTCTAATGCTCGTTTCAGGTACGGATCTTCTCTTTACGAAGTAACTGTATTTTTCGTTCTTTTCCCCAGCGATACCCGGTGGGATCGCCGGTTTTTCCGATCACGCGGTGGCAGGGAATGACGAGGGCAGCGGGGTTTGCAGCGCAGGCACGGGCGACGGCGCGAGTGGCATTTGGTTTACCGATAGCGCTGGCGACATCCGAATAAGAGCGGGTCGTGCCGTATGGGATGCGGCGTAATTCCTCCCA
The DNA here is from genome assembly GCA_963738025.1 of uncultured Acidobacteriota bacterium. Lineage (GTDB taxonomy): Bacteria > Acidobacteriota > Terriglobia > 20CM-2-55-15 > 20CM-2-55-15 > 20CM-2-55-15. The sequence goes on from CAVTWA010000067.1 coordinate 47,875, forward strand.
GACAAGCAGCTGAAACGCAGTGGCCCGGATATCGAGAGGAAACTCAGGAGACGGTTCCGAGCCGTTCAGATGTGTCACCAGGATTGCGAGTTCTTCGCGCAGTGCAAGGTTGTCGCGTGTAATGCGAGCTTCGGGATATTCCGTGTGAAGCGCCGAGACCAGCTGCCGATCCGAATCCGCGAGGCTGACGGCGCATATTCCACGATCGGTTGCAGCAACAAGCAAACGGCCCAGAGAACAAGCAGCCGTCGCATAGCGGATGCGGACCTGAGCAGCGCCTTTGCGGTAAGTTGCCGGCGTCATTCCGAGATTGGAGTCGGAAATCTCATAGAGGCGGCTGCTGGAACCGAACCCCGCCTCGTAAATTGCGGACGTGACATCGCTGCCGCTTCGAAGAGCTTTTTTCACAGTTTTGATCCGATACGCCTTGGCATATTGGGCCGGAGAAATACCGAGCGCCGCCTTGAAGAGGCGGTGCAGGTGGGACGGACTGACACAAAATTGCGAACTCAACGTCGAAAGATGTACGGCATCAGTGGAGTTCGCCTCGATGTACCGGCAAACGTCGCGGACCAGTTTTGCTTGCATTCGCGCCTCATCGCGGGGATGGCATCGGCGGCAGGCACGAAAACCGGCCTGCTCGGCGGGCTCATATCCTGGGAAAAAAACCACTTGTCTTCGGTCTGGCCGACGCGAAGGACAGGTTGGTCGGCAGTAAACCCCGGTTGAACGAACGGCGTAGACAAACCGGCCGTCAAATTCGCGGTCCCGAAAAAGCACCGCCTTCCACCATTTCTCCGGGTTTCCCATTCTTTTCCCTCCTGGGGACGAGAATAGGTCACGAAGGAAACGAGCGCCATCCGAATAATGCTTTCAAAGTCGGCCGTCTAATTGAGTAGAGGAGTTCGGCTATGCCAATCGAAATCCGTCGTAAAGACGTGAAAACATTAGTCGCGCAAGGCCGCGCACAACTTGTGGAGGTGCTGCCTCCCGCAGAGTACAAGCGGGAACATCTGCCGCAGGCGTTGAATATCCCATTGGAAACAATGACCTCGGAGACGACCCGATCTTTGCGCAAAGATGTCGCGGTCATCGTTTACTGCGAAGATTTTCAATGCGACCTGAGCGCACGAGCCGCCTGGCGGCTGGAGAGCATGGGCTTTCAGGAGGTGTATCGCTACACTCCCGGTAAGTCCGACTGGCTTGCCGCGGGTTGGGAAACTGAAGGAACAGACGCTAAAAAAATCCGCATCCGCCAGATGATTCATAAGGACGTGCCGACCTGTTCGCTGCGCGAACGTCTTGAAGACGTCAAGAGCCGGCGGCGTCCTCACGAGGACCTCTGCATCGTCATCAATGACCGGAGTATCGTTCTTGGTGTGATTCAGGGAGAAGCCTGGGATGCAAGTCCTCAGTCGCGAGTCGTCGACGTCATGAAACCGGGTCCGCGCACTCTCCGGCCGGATCTCGAACCGAAGGACGCGCAGAGGATTTTGCGCAACTACGACGCACCGGGGGCCATCATTACAACGTCGGACGGCGAGTTGCTCGGAATTGTTCGAATAGCACAGAAAAAATCGCAAAAAACACATAAGGCAGCCTAGTCCTTAGGTGTGGAGGTGCGTAATGAAAGTAAGCGAAATCATGACCACCAACGTCGAATGCGTAACTCCCGAATCCACGATTACGGAACTGGCGAATAAAATGAAGGCCCTGGATGTCGGATTTTTAGCCGTCTGTGAAGACGATCGTATCGCCGGCACCGTGACAGACCGCGATATCGTTATCCGTGGAATCGCCGGCGGGCAGGACATCGACTCGCTCAGGGCGCGGCACATCATGACCAGGGAAGTTCACTGGTCTTTTGCAAAGGACGACATCAAGGATGTCGCAAAGAAAATGAGCGACAAGGAAGTCCGTCGCATGCTGGTGCTCAACGAGAACAAACGCCTGGTTGGCGTGGTTTCCATCGGCGATATTGCGAAGGTCGAGGAGAAGGAGTCCGGCAAGACTTTGAAGGATATTTCGCAAGCGGCGTAAGAAGATTAGCCACAAAAAGGCTTAGCGCGGCTACGCCGCAACCAAACAGCGGAAGACGTGTGCGTGGTGCCCAAATGTTTTGAAGTGAATGTGAGGGAGTCCAATCCCCGCCTAAGTTAGGCGGGGATTTCCCCGATTTCCATGTCCTGACGAAAAATCAACTCGGACAAACAGGGCCTTGTTACACAAAAGGCACAAACAACAATTGCTGTTTGTGCCTTTTGTGCCTTTTTGTGGCTAATCTCTTACTTCGAAACTTTGAGCAACTCCACTTCAAAGTCGAGCGTCGAGTTTGCAGGAATCACTCCACCGACGGCGCGATTACCATAGGCGATATCGGCAGGAATGATCAGTTCCCGTTTGCCGCCCACCTTCATTCCTTCGACGCCTTCGTCCCATCCTGCGATCACGTCATGATTCCCCAATTTGAAGTCAAAGGGCATTTTGCCGACCGAACTGTCGAACTGGGCGCCGCGCTTGCCGTTGACATATAGCCAGCCGGTGTAATTTACAGTGACTCTGTTGCCTTTCATGGCGGTGTCGCCGTTTCCGACCATCAGATCGATATACTTCAAGCCGCTTTTAGTTGTTGTCATTTTCCCTTGTCCGACTGCAACGATCGTTAGTATTGCTAATAATGCGATGCCAATGAGTATTTTTCTCATGGCCGCAGTGTAAACGAGCACGTGTCTAAGGCGTAGACCTTTCTTTCTCAGTTTTGCTATTGTGACGGCGCGAGGTAATTCGATGCTTGAGATTCGAGGCAATCTGAAAAATGAGTACCGGGATGTCTTTACTGATGAGGCTATCGCGGCTCTGAATGCGCTTGCGCATCTGGATAAAGACCGGAAACAACTCATGGCTGCCCGCATTGAACGCCGCGCGGCGCGGGCACGGAACAAACAACGGCTGACTTTTCTCGATCCACAATCCACAATCGGGCGCACGAAAATCAAGGTTCAGGATGCGCGCGACGGCAACTTCGTCGGCTCGGAAATTCCCAGGGACCTTCAGCGACAGTGGATTCAAGGCACCGGTCCGGCGGCCAAACCGAATTCTCCAATCGACAAGAGCATCCGCAATATTGCTTATGCACTCTTATCCGGAGCGGACGGCTGGATGTTCGACGGAGAGGATGCGCTCGGGCAAATCTCATCGATGTCGCTCGACAACCAGCGGAACTTGAAACTCGCGATTCACCGCGACCCCACTTTCATGAAACCCGCCGAACAGGTGGCCAAGGAAATGAATCAGTGGGCGCAGGGATTTTTCGGCCGCACGATTATCAGCGACTGGGTGAAGCAACTGGATTTCACGACGAAGATTTTCCGGGCAAGAGGACTCCATCTGGAAGATCGTCATGTGCGCAACGCCGATGGCAGCGGGTTTTCAGCATCCATCGTCGACGCAACGCTGTACCTCGTCAACAACCACAAACGATTGCAGGAGACCGGCTGTTCCTTTGTTTATTACCTGCCGAAGATTCAAACGGCCGAAGAGGCTGCGTATTGGGGCGACGTCTTATCCGCCCTCGAGCAACATCTCGGACTTCCGGATGGTTCCACCAAGGTTTATGTCCTGGTGGAGCAGATCGAACAATGTTTTCAATTGATGGAAATGCGCGCCGCGCTGGGCAAGCATTTCATCGGCTTTAATACAGGCCGCTGGGACTACATCAACAGTGTTTCCGACGCGATGGCGTGGGATCCCGGATTCATCAATCCGAATATCGACGTCATCACGATGACCTATGGCTATATGCGGGTCTATGAAGACCGCGTCCGCCGCGCCTGCAGCACAGCGGACAAACTCGGCCAATTTGCTCTCTGGGAAGGCGGCATGGAGCCAAACATTCCCGTCGGCTCGGAAGCGGGAGTCACCGCCGCCATGAAGAAGGCCGTCGCGGGAGCCGAACGCGAGCAGCGTGAAGGCGCCAACGGGAAATGGGTCGCGCATTGGAAGATGGTTAATATCGTCCGTCCGGTCTGGGAGAAGGTCGGACAGGCGAATCAAATGGGGCGCAAATTTCCTCCCCTCACATACACGCAGGCTGACGCCGATGGTCTCATTCTGCTTGAAGGCGGCCCGAGAACTATTCGAGGCGCCCGCGATCTTCTGAGCGTTGCCCTGCAGTATGGAAACGCATTCGAACAGGGATTGCAGGCGGCCGCTCTGAAGCCGGCGGATTTCTTCGGCAATGACGACGTGCTGTACCTCATGGAAGACATGGCAACCGGAGAAATCCGCTTGAGCATCCTGTGGGAATGGCTGCACAAAGGCGCGTCGCTCACCGACGACGATAAGGAAACAGGCGCAAAGGCCGGAGACAAGTTCACTCCCCAACTCTGTTTACGCCTGTTAACCGAGGAGTACGACAAGCTGCGGAAAGCCAGCAACCGCGACGTCCATGACGTGTCGAAGAATACGACGCTGCCCATTGCGCGCGAGATCGTCGAGGCCTATGTCATGGACGACGCGAAACTGCCGTGGTACGTCGATCTCCTGAACATCAATCTGGATAACCACGATCTGGGCGAAGCGAAACGCCGGATAAAACTTCTGACCGATGCGTTCCACAAGAATGGAGCCCGCATTACCGAGAACCTCGACTTCGCGAAGCCGCGTACCCAGGCGGGGTAGGGCATCACAAGGAAGTTCCCGGCCCCAAATGACTAATGACTATTGACCATTGAGAATTGACCATTTCTTCCGAATGCTTTGTCAATTCTCAATGGTCAATAGTCATTAGTCATTTGGGGAAACCCCGGCCTGCGGCCGGGTTTTTACGGCCCTCCGGGCCTATTTGTTCACCCCTGCAATTGAGCTAGTTGTACAGTTTTCGACGGACGTCGGCAGTCATCAGTGGCGGCAAATGCTCGGACAGCGTATCGGTCCATTTGGCGGACCAGTAGCTGGCTTCCGGGTCCTCAATTCCACCCAGGAGATCCTCCAGCCGGGCTGGGGCTGCCACGTTCCGGGGGGAGACTCCTTGCGCCGCGGCTGTTCCGAAAGCGGCGATTCGCCAGGTGCTGTCCGGCTGCCGTTCGAACAGGAGAATGTATTCGCCGTATCCTCCGCGCGGCTCGGCTTCCTCACCTTTCAGCAGTGCAAAAGCGGCGTACGAGCCACGTTCGAATGCAACAGGCCCCACCACTTCGGTCTGCCGGACGTCGAAACGTAAATTGAAGGTGAATCCCGAAAAGAAGCATTCGATACGGCTGCGCACATGATCGACGCCGGATACGACTGGCTCGTCAGGAGGCATGAGCACTGCCCCCGGAGTCAGCAGAGCGCAAACGCGCTCGATATCGGCGGCGTTGTAAGCGTCCAGAAACTGATCGGAGGCTTGCCGGATTGCAGCCAGATCGACAGCCGGCGGATTTCCCTGCTTTTCTTCCATATGTTTTGACGGAGATCCTGAATCGGGGTCGCGATAATTTCAGCGGAAGGAGGACGTTTTGTCGAATCTTTTCTGCCGCTGACCTAACCCGCTAGCAGTGTCATCGCCTGCTCGTGTATGCGGACATCGCCGGCGGCCAGGATCTGGCCGCCCCGGGCGCAGGAGCCGCCCTGCCAGTTGGTCATGATGCCGCCGGCGCCTTCGATAATCGGGATGAGCGCCGCCGCATCCCAGTGGTGGAAGCCGGCTTCGACGATCAGATCGATGAATCCAAGGGCCAGCAGACCAAACAGATAGCAGTCGCCGCCAAATCGGGTCATCCGGGTTGTACGCTGCACTCTGTGGAATGCATCGGCCTCCGCAGGTGAGAAATAAGCGTCCGGGTGTGTAGCGCAAAGCACCGCTTCGGCAAGAGCCGGACATGGCCTGACATGGAGCGCAGTGCGCCGGGTCCCGGTCAGCAGAACCGCTTCGCCATTGACGCCGAGGAACCGCTCATGCAAAACCGGCTGATCTAGAATGCCGAGCACCGCCAGGCCGTTTTCCTCCAGAGCGATGAGTGAGCCCCATTCGTGCCGTCCCGTTATGAAGGCGCGCGTACCGTCGACCGGATCGAGAACCCAGGTAAAACCGCTCGACGATGCTTTCTCGCCATATTCCTCGCCTATGATTCCGTCGTCCGGCCGTTCTCGTTCGATGATGGTTCTAAGAGCCTTTTCGGCTCCCTGATCGGCGGCGGTCACTGGATCGAACACGCTGCCCTTGGCAAGGCCTTTGTCTGTGACATCGATCGGCTGACGGAAATAAGGACGAATGACCTCACCGGCGGTGTCGGCAAGTTTGCAGGCAAACGTGATCGTGGCGGTATCAATCGGCATTCCGAGCATGATGAGCGCGCCGCGAAGCATTTCGCAACACTTTCTGCTGACCCGCGCGGCGGATCGCTTCGACGAGGTGATTGACACAAACGCTACAGGTCCGCACAATCAGATTTACGCGCGAAAGTGGCGGAATTGGCAGACGCGCTAGACTTAGGATCTAGTGGCTAACGCCGTGGGGGTTCGAGTCCCCCCTTTCGCATTGGAATATATGAAAGCTGATTTGACAGACCTTACCGAGTGCAGGAAAAATCTCGAGATCGAGATTCCTCAAGAAGTCGTCGACCAGGAAATCACACACATCGCTCAAGAACTCGCGAGGCGCGCAAAGGTCCCCGGATTCCGTCCCGGGAAGGCGCCTCTGGGTGTAGTGAAAACTCGATTCCGGGACGAGATCATCTCCGAGATGATGCAGCATCTGATGCCGAAGTATTTTGGCGATGCCATCGAAGAGCGGAAACTCGACATCATCCAGGCCACTCCGCGCTTTGAATCGGTCGATTACTCGTCGGGAAAGCCGCTCAAGTTCAAAGCTGTTTTCGAGGTCTATCCGCAATTAAGCGTGTCCAATTACGAAGGCATTCCCGTCGCAGAAGTGTCCGCCAATGTGGATGACAGCGAGGTCGAAGCTTCGTTGAAGAAACTTCAGGACGAAATGGCCGAGCTGTCGCCTGTAGAAGAGGACCGGCTGGTTCGCGAAGGGGATTTTGCCGAGATTTCCTACAGCGGAACCATCCGGGATTCTGGCGAAGAGCCGGTAACGGGCCAGAAGGCCGTCGCCGAGATCGGCGGACGCACCACCGTCAAAGAATTCACGGACAATCTGGTCGGTTCCAAAGTAAACGAGGAACGATCGTTCACGGTCAATTACCGGCCGGATTATCCGGAACAGCGGCTGGCCGGGAAGTCGGTCGATTACGTGGTAAAGGTCGAAGCCATCAAGACGAAGGAAATTCCCGAACTCAACGACGAATTCGCTCAGCGCTTCGGCGAATACAAGACTCTCGACGAATTAAAAGCCAAAATTCGCGAAGATCTGGCTAAACATAAACGCGACCACGCGCAGGAACAGATGCGTGAAAAGCTGCTCGAATGGCTCGAAGATAACAACGAATTCGAAGTTCCACAGTCGCTGGTAGAGCGGCAATTGCAGATCCGGGTGCAGCGTCTGCTGCGCGACCTTTCACGGCAGGGTATCAATCCTCAGCGGCTCGATGTCGACTGGGCAAAAATACGTGGGGAGCAGCAGCATCAAGCCGTCCGGGACGTGAAGGGCTCGCTGATTCTCGATTACATTTCCGAAAAAGAAAATATCAGCGTAACGGACGACGAGGTCGAGGCGGAGGTGGAGAAGATCGCCTCGGAAACAGGCCGGCCGAAAGAAAAGGTCCGGGAGGTACTTTCGCGGGATTCGGGACTGGATCGGCTCAGAGGTCAAATTCGCAATAAGAAGACACTCGATTTGCTACAAGAAAAGGCCCACATTGAAGCCTCAGGCGCCTGATGCATTTACCCATTGACCCACCAGTGCGCTGGTTGAAAAATTGTAATTAACAGATGGAACAACTCTAATGAACAAGGAATTCAACACTCTCATCCCGATGGTCGTCGAACAGACCAACCGGGGAGAACGTGCTTACGACATCTATTCGCGGCTGCTGCGTGACAGCATCATTTTCATCGGCACACCGATTGACGACAATGTCGCCAATCTGGTCACGGCGCAGCTGCTCTTTCTCGAAGCTGAAGATCCGGAGCGCGATATCTCGCTCTACATCAACAGCCCGGGAGGATCGATATCCGCTGGACTGGCGGTTTACGACACGATCCAGTTCATACGGAATGACGTAACGACGATCTGTATCGGCCAGGCTGCGAGCATGGCTGCCGTCCTGTTGGCGGCAGGTTCACCGAAGAAGCGTTTTTCACTTCCTCACTCGCGAGTTCTTATCCACCAGCCGTGGATGAGCGGATTACAGGGCCAGGCAACCGACATTGACATTCATGCGAGAGAAATTCTCCGCATTCGAACGATTTTGAATAAAATTCTGGCTCACCATACCGGGCAGGCATTGGAACGTATCGAGAAGGACGTCGAGCGCGACTACATCATGACCGCAGACCAGTCGAAGGAGTATGGTATTATCGACGAGGTTATCTCCAAAAGGGGTTGAAACCCTGTACAGACGCGGGTTTCAGAGTATTGGAAGTTTTAAATTTCCAATCGACGTAACAAGAGAGGAACTCCCGTGAAGAAAAACAGCGACGACGTGTTGCGATGCTCATTCTGCAATAAAAGTCAGAATGACGTTCGTAAACTGATCGCGGGGCCGACGGTCTTCATCTGTGATGAATGTGTTGGGGTTTGCCAGGACATCATCGATGAGGATTCGAACTACGAGCCTTCCCCGAAAAATGTTCATCTTCCAAAACCACCCGAAATCAAGGGCTTTCTTGATCAGTATGTCGTCGGCCAGGATAGATCGAAAAAGAAACTGGCTGTTTCGGTTTACAACCATTACAAACGCATCGAGCTGGCCCGGAAGAAATCCGACATCGAACTGCAGAAATCGAACATCCTGCTGATCGGACCCACCGGAACAGGCAAGACTCTCCTGGCTCAGACGCTTGCCCGCCTTCTGAGTGTTCCCTTCGCGATCGTCGATGCAACGACGCTCACGGAAGCGGGCTACGTCGGCGAGGATGTCGAAAATATCATCCTGCGTCTCATCCAGAATGCGGGCGGCGATATCGAACGAGCCCAGACCGGTATCATTTATATAGATGAAATCGACAAGATCGGGCGCAAGGACGAAAATCCCTCGATTACTCGCGACGTCTCTGGCGAAGGCGTCCAGCAAGCCCTGTTAAAGATGTTGGAAGGCACCGTGGCGAATGTTCCTCCCCAGGGTGGCCGGAAACATCCGCATCAGGAGTTCACTCAGGTCGATACCACGAACATCCTGTTTATGTGCGGCGGAGCGTTCGTCGGGCTCGACAAGATCATCGAGCGCAGACTGGCCGTTCGAAGCACTATGGGATTTCACGGCGAAATCAAGGTAAAGTCCGAGAATCCGCGCTCCGCGTTGCTCGAACAGCTCGAACCGGAGGATCTCATCAAATTTGGCATGATCCCCGAGTTTGTCGGCCGCGTCCCGGTTGTTGCGACCCTGCACGATCTCGATCAGAAGGCTCTGGTGGACATCCTGACACGTCCAAAGAATGCCCTCATCAAGCAGTACCAGCGCCTCTTCGAATACGAGAACGTCAAGCTCAAATTCTCCGACGATGCCTTGGAAGCTATTGCGCTGGATGCAATTAAGCGCAATGTGGGCGCCCGCGGCCTGCGCATCATTCTTGAAGAACTGATGCTGGATCTGATGTATCAGCTCCCCCAACAAAAAGACCACCGGGAGCTAACCATTACCAAAGAAATGGTCGAAAAGAAGGAGATCCAGCTGCCATTCGAGAAAGCTGGATAGAAAACTGGCTGCCCCTTGTGTCTTTGTACCTTTGTGGTGAAAACACAAGGGTACAAAGCCACAAAGGTGTATATGACAATGAGCACAAAGGAAAAGTACGAACAGACCAAGCTTCCAATGGTTCCCATCCGGGACGTCGTTATTTTCCCTTTCATGATGGTTCCGTTCGTCATCGGACGCGAATCGTCCGTTCAAGCGCTCTGAATCGGCGCTCCGAACCGACAAGCGGATCTTCCTCGCCACACAGCACGACGCTACCGTCGACAACCCGAAACCCAATGAAATCTATCAGGTCGGGACAATCTCGAATATCGTTCAGTCCCTCAAGCTGCCAGACGGCAATACCAAGGTGCTGGTCGAGGGGATCGAGCGGGCTCGTATTCTGCAATTGGCGGAAGAAGATGGATATTGGAAGGCGAATCTCCGGTTGTCGCCATTCCGCAACCAGAGCTTCACCGGCTATGACACGCTTGCCTCGCGTCTGAGCCAGCAATTCGAGCAGTACGTCAAGCTGAGCCAGAACCTGAATGCCGACCAGGTGCTCGCCGCCATCAAGGTCGACGATATCGGCCGGCTGGCCGACACCATTTGCGCCCACATGGTGCTGTCGATTGAAGAGAAACAGGAGTTGATCGAAATCTTCAATCCAGTCGAACGCTGTAAGCGTCTGGCCGACATGCTGGATATCGAAATCGAGAAACTGCATGTCGATCGCTCCGTACAAAATCGCGTGAAGCGTCAGATGGAGCGCGCGCAAAAAGAGTATTACCTGAACGAGAAGATCAAAGCGATCCAGCGCGAACTCGGCAAGAAAGACGAAAAATCCGAAATCGAAGAACTGCGGCGGAAAATCGAAACGGCGGGTATGCCGAAAGACCCGCTCGATAAGGCGTTGCAGGAACTCAAGCGGCTGGAGATGATGCCGCCGATGTCCGCCGAATCGACAGTTTCGCGGAACTATCTAGACTGGCTTCTGGCGGTGCCGTGGAAAAAGAAGTCGCGGGAGATTCGTGACATCGCGCTGGCCGAAAAGGTTCTGAACGAAGATCACTACGGCCTCGAAAAAGTCAAAGACCGCATTCTCGAGTTCCTGGCCGTACGGCAGCTGGTTAAAAAACCAAAGGGGTCGATTCTCTGCTTTGTCGGACCGCCGGGAGTTGGAAAAACATCGCTTGGCATGTCGATCGCTCGCGCTACCGGACGTAAGTTCGTCCGTCTCGCTCTGGGCGGCGTGCGAGACGAGGCCGAAATTCGCGGTCATCGCCGCACCTACATCGGGGCGTTGCCGGGCCAGATCATTCAGATGATGAAGAAGGCCGGGGCGGTGAATCCGGTATTCCTGCTCGACGAAGTCGACAAAATGAGCATGGATTTCCGCGGCGACCCGTCGGCGGCACTGCTCGAGGTTCTGGATCCGGAACAGAATTCGACGTTTCCAGGACCACTATCTCGATGTGGAGTACGACCTGTCGCAGGTCATGTTTATTGCCACCGCGAACGTGCTGCACACCATTCCGCAGCCACTCCAGGACCGAATGGAGATCCTGCGGCTGCCCGGCTACACGGAATATGAAAAAACGGAGATCGCCCGGCGCTTTCTGATACCGAAACAGATCGAGGCGAATGGCCTGAAACCCCAGCACGTGACATTCACAGAAGAAGGGGTCCACGGACTCATCCGTCACTATACGCGGGAAGCCGGAGTTCGTAACCTCGAACGTGAGATTTCATCGGTTTGCAGAAAAGTGACGCGTGCGGTCGTCCAGGCAAAAGCGAAGAACAGCGTCAGCATTACCAACGAAAATCTAGTTGACTACATTGGCATTCCCAAGTACCGTTCTAACCGTCACGAATCACAAAATGAAGTAGGATTCGTAACCGGCCTTGCATGGACCGAGGTCGGGGGCGAGATTTTAGCGACCGAAGCCACTTTGATGGAAGGTAAAGGTCACCTCACGCTGACCGGCAAGCTCGGAGATGTCATGCAGGAGTCGGCCCAGGCTGCGATGAGCTACGTGCGGTCCCGGGCTCAATTGTTTGGAATTCCCAAAGATTTCTACCGCCGGCTCGATCTCCATATACATGTTCCAGAGGGTGCGATTCCGAAAGATGGTCCGTCCGCCGGCATCACTATGGCGACGTCCCTGGTAAGCGCTCTGACTCGGATTCCGGTTCGCTGTGATGTGGCCATGACGGGAGAGATAACGCTCCGGGGAAAGGTATTACCGATCGGGGGAGTCAAAGAGAAGCTGCTGGCGGCCCATCGCGCCGGAATAAAAACGATCATCCTTCCCAAAGACAATCAGAAGGATCTCGCCGATATACCGGCCAATATCAGGGATGAGTTCACGGTACACCTCGTCGAAAGCATGGACGAAGTCTTGAAGGTCGCTCTGGTTCAGCAACCAACGCCGCTGCTGGACGCGCCGGCGGAAGTCGCTTTCCAGCCACCCATTGGCGGTGATCCGGACCTTCAAGAATCGGTCATGAACTAAGGTCTGGTAATTCTAAGGATGGTTGCGTGAACTACCTGTTTGAGTCTTGCCAGAGATGATTAAATTAGATAATTTAGGCAACCGTCCCTGAATCACCTGCTGTATACTAGGAACAGATTCCGGCCTCTCGACTGCCAGTCGTGAAAATCAACTCTGCCCGTATTCGTCAAGAGTGCAACACGACCGGCTGAATTTCCCCGAGACCAGCGACCTGAAATTGCATTTTGTGGCCGATCGAACATTGGCAAATCCAGTTTGTTGAACACGCTGACGAACGCCCATGGGCTGGCTCGCACGAGCTCTTCGCCTGGCAGGACTCAGACGATCAACTTTTTTCTCATCGATGAACGATTGTATTTTGTGGATCTGCCGGGATACGGATACGCGAGAGTGCCTAAGGCCGTGAAGGAAACCTGGGGAACGATGATCGAAGGCTATCTTCAGAACCGAGATCAGCTGAAGCTGGCCTTGATGCTCGTCGATAGCCGTATACCTCCGAGTTGAATCGGACATGATCATGAAACGCTGGCTCGATCATCATCGCATTCCAAATGCAGTTGTTTTGACCAAGACCGATAAGATTTCGCGCAACCAGTTGAATCAGGCGCTCCGTACAAGCGCCGAAACCCTAAACACAAAGGAGATAATTCCGTTTTCGGCAGTAACCGGTTCTGGAAAGGACGCAATCCTGACGAGAATCCAAACTGCCTTAGATCACTTCCCACAGCGTGGGGGGACCGGCCGGTAGTAAGCGGGATACGCAGCTATCCGGACGGGGGGCCCGACGCTGAAAAGAGAAAAACCCACCTATGAGTTCAAAAAAATTCGTTGCTCCAGATCGCCCAGAGGGCGCGTCGACCATGGACATCGCGCAGCTGAAGGAAATGAATATTTCCGCACTGACGCAGATGGCCAAAGATCTCAACATTCAGGGAGCTTCCGGTATGCGGAAGCAGGAACTGATTTTCAAGATCCTGCAAGCGCAGACCGAAAAGAGCGGCTTCATTTTCAGTGAAGGCGTTCTCGAGACGCTGCCCGACGGATTCGGATTTCTCCGAGCCCCAGACTACAACTACCTTCCGGGACCGGATGATATTTATGTATCGCCATCGCAGATTCGCAAGTTTGATCTGCGCACAGGCGACACCGTATCCGGGCAAGTGCGTCCTCCGAAAGATGGGGAGCGGTACTTTGCACTGATTAAAGTCGAAGCGGTCAACTTCGAGCATCCCGACGAGGCTCGAAATAAGATCTTTTTCGACAACCTGACTCCGCTCTATCCGAACGAAAGGCTGAAACTCGAAACGCCGACCGGCAAGGACAACCTTTCCGCCCGCGTGCTCGACCTCCTCACGCCAATCGGCAAAGGACAGCGCGGCCTGATCGTGGCGCCGCCCCGGACAGGAAAAACGATGCTGCTCCAGACGATCGCAAACTCGATCACTGCGAATCACCCGGAAGTGATCCTGATCGTGTTGCTGATCGACGAGCGGCCGGAAGAAGTGACCGATATGCAACGCTCGGTGAACGGCGAAGTCATCAGCTCGACGTTCGACGAACCGGCATCCCGTCACGTCCAGGTTGCCGAAATGGTGATTGAAAAGGCCAAACGCCTCGTCGAACACAAGCGAGACGTGGTCATCCTGCTCGACTCGATCACCCGCCTCGCGCGCGCGTACAACACGATTGTGCCGCCGTCGGGCAAAGTATTGTCGGGCGGTGTCGATTCCAATGCCCTCCAGCGTCCCAAACGCTTCTTCGGTGCGGCTCGAAACATTGAAGAAGGCGGCAGCTTGACGATTATGGCAACAGCTCTGATCGATACCGGAAGCCGCATGGATGACGTCATCTTTGAAGAATTCAAAGGTACCGGCAACATGGAAATCGGCCTCGACCGCAAACTCGTCGACAAACGGGTCTTCCCGGCAATCGATATCAATCGATCCGGAACCCGCAAAGAAGAGCTGCTCGTTCCCAAGGATGAACTGAACCGGATCTGGATTTTGAGAAAGGTTCTGAATCCGCTCTCCACCGTGGAGGCCATGGAGCTTCTGCTGGATAAGATGGGCAAGAACAAGAGCAACGCCGACTTCCTGGCCTCGATGAGCGGCGGCGCCAGATAGGGAATAAGCCAGCGGATTAAACGGATTTAGCGGATTTTTCCGTTCAATCCGTTTAATCCGTGGCCTATTTTGTTCAACAGATCTCCCGGATTCGTCGACTCTCACCGTGAGTATCGTTCCACTGTTGCTGACCTGAATTCCATCCAATACGTGAACCATGTCGGGTTGCTGCCTGGCGACCTGCAACTTCGCAACCGCGAGTGCGCCTCGAGCCAGATCGCCGATATTCCTCGCACTGTTTTCATCGGAAAAAGTCCCGGTCGCGCGGGCATGGATGTCGCTATCGATTCGCATTTGATAGGTACCCCGCTGAAGAGACTTCAGTATCTCTACAATCGGCGCGGGCTCGCGAACGGCAGCCGGCATATCTGCAATGGAGAAATCCCCGACGGCCCAGACTTGATTGCCCACTTCGATTGTCTGAATAGCTGCGGTCAGATCCGCGCGCAGCGGCGTGCTGCCCGGAAGCGACATCTGGTCGAGTCCCTTCTTCACAGCCTCGAGTTGCCCCATCAGCACGAGGCCATCGAGGAAAACGAATCCGCCATCACCGTCGTGGTAGATGGTCTGGCCGAGGTATGTTTCTTCTTCCTTGCCCTTGTCTCTGAAGAACTGCTCTGCTTTGAATTTATCGATGCGGCCTTGAACAATCATCAGGATCTGGTTAGTGCCAAGCTTTCCAGCCGTGATCCGATCGACGTCCTTCTGGGGATCCAAGCCGGTAGCGACGACGAAATTGGCCAGCCCTTTCTGAAAGTCGAGAGTCGCCGTCTGGAGGGCGTTTTGAACCAGCGTCGCATTGCGCAGGGCGGCAACGTCTACGAAGGCAATACCCTGGGTCTCCGGCGGCAGGAATTTAAGGCTGGCGGGGTCGATTGAGACCGGTGCCGCGGGGATCGATGCCGTTGCAACCCAACCCATGATCACCGCGATCGTGAGAAGTCCGCCTATCCATTTCATGGCTAATAATCCTTTCTCGTGAAGTAAACCACTGTCGCCACATAGCACGCCAGCGCAAACAGGGCCGTTGTGCCCAAGACCCAGTTCAGATCCAGAGGCTTCCGGAACATCTCTAACGGGGTTTCGAGAATCAGACGGCGCATTGCGCCAATCGTCTCAGCCGGTTTCGGCAGGACCCAATACAACGAACGAAAAACCTGCCGGTAAAGTTCCGAGGAAAACGCCGGTGTGATCTGTTCGTGGGCAGCCAGGACCGGGCTGAAAATCAGCAGGGTAAAGCCGACGAGGAGACCTGCAGGCGCGCTTTCGGTTGTAACCGATACCAGCATGACGACCGAAAATAGAGTAACGAAAGCGAAGACAGCCAGGGCGGCCGACAGCGGGAACCCCTGATTCCAGACTCCGGATTTCCAACCCAGCACGACCCAAATGCCTGTAAACAGGTAGGCTGCGTTAAAGGCCATAATGGACGCTCCGCCGACGAACCGGGCGGTGATCACAAACCATCTTGGAATCGGCCGGCAAAGCAGGAGATCGATGCTGCCTTTTTGCAGCATGCTGGGAAACAGAGTCGATGTCGCCATCAAGGCCAGTACGAGACCCACTGTGCCAGTCAGCATGGCAAGCGCCGCTTGCAGGCTTTCCACCCATTCCCGGATCGAAAATGCCGGGACTTTCAATTCATTTCCGAAGAATGTCGCGCCGCGCATAACCCCATTGACGGCATCCATGTTCAGCGCTAATCCAATCGCTCCGATCAGGAACGAAGAAACAACGAAGAACACCAGAAACATCTTGTTGCGAAACGACTCGAGAAATGTGTCGAAAAAAATGCCTGGCTTCATAGATCTACTCCGAAATCCTGTCGATGAACACCGATTCCAGCGTCCGGCGCTTGGCGTTGACCGATTCGATTTCAACATTCTTCTGCCGCAACGCGTCGATCAGGGCGTTCGCCGATGCACGATCTCTGGCTTGAAGGCGCAGCTGCCGGTCTGCAGAGGAAAAGGTAATTCCTTTCTCCTGCATCCATTGCCCAAGCCCCTCGACAGCGGGGACAAGGACTTCGTAAGCTCCGTGCGCCGACGTCAATTCGACGATCGTTCCCTGTTCAATGACCTCGCCCGCCTTCATCAGCGCGATTCGATCGCAGATGAGTTCGATCTCGGCGAGGATATGTGAGTTGATGAAGACCGTCTTGCCCGCATCCGCCAGTTCCCGGCAGATCTGGCGGACTTCTCTTCGGCCAAGCGGATCCAGACCGTCGGTTGGTTCGTCCAGAAAGATGAAATCGGGTTCATGCACCAACGCCTGGGCGAAGCCCAGCCGCTCATTCATGCCCTTCGAAAATTTCGAAACCCGCATGTCCCGCCACTCCATCAGTCCAAGCCGTTCCAGCCACTTCATGGAATTGTGTCGAACACGCTTTGTATCGGCTCCGCTGAGGCTGCCATAGAGGCACAAAACCTGGAGAGCCGAGAGGTGCGCGGGAAACCGGGGATTCTCCGGCAGGTAGCCTATACGCTTTAAGATCGAACGATCGCGCAACGGCTGGCCCAGAAGATGAACGTCTCCCGCATCCGCGCGGGCGATAGTGAGAGCGATCTTGATCAGTGTTGTCTTGCCGGCGCCATTCGCGCCAAGCAGCCCGAAAATCGTCCCCGGCTCAACCGCCAGACTGACATTCTGCAGTGCGCGGACACGGCCTTTCCGCAACAACTGCCGGAAAGTCTTGCTCAGGCCTTTGGTTTCGAAGGCAAACTGCATGGCTCAATATAGCGCACAGCCGAGTTTTCCAAATCGATGTAAGACCGCGCCTGCAACTAAGGCAGCGTCACATGAGCGACTGGTTCGGCCCGGACTGGTCAGAATGTTGACGCGGTGACGTTCCGCAACTGTGCAGTATCAATCGATTTAGCGCTGGCAGAGCGATTGCAATCAGCGCTCCCCTATGACTGCGCAGTGCAGAGTGTGCGACAGCCGGGATTTGCAGCCGGCAATCGATCTGGGGCTGCAGCCCCGGTGCAATCATTTTCTCCGGCCGCAACAGGCAGGCTCCGAGCCGTTTTATCCCCTCCGCGTCGTGCATTGCGAACGGTGCAAAACGGCACAGCTGGACTTCACGGTTAAGAAAGAGATTCTCTTCGGCGACCACACCTATCTTTCAGGTATCACCAAAACGCTCGACAACCATTTCGGACAGGTTGCTCGCGAAGTTGACGATCGTTTCATGCGCGGACGGGCGGTGAAGTCCGTCCTCGATATTGGCTCGAATGACGGCACTCAACTCAAGCACTACAAACAGCTCGGGTATTCGGTGCTTGGCGTGGAATCGTCCACATCAACGGCCGCCCTGGCGAACGACAGAGGTATCGAAACTCTCCAGACTTTCTTCAACTGGGACGTTGCGCGGTCACTCAACCGGACCTTCGATGTGATCAATGCTTCCGGCGTGTTCTTCCATCTCGACGAGCTGCATTCGGCAACCGAGGGCATACGGGACTGCCTCAAACAAGACGGCATCTTTGTAGTCCAGTTTCTCTATATGAAACAAATCATCGAGAACCTGGCTTTCGACCAGATCTATCACGAGCATCTTCTCTACTACAATCTGGAAACGATCCAGACACTCCTGGCGCGCCACGGCCTGGCGATGTTCGACTGTTACCTGTCGCCAATACATGGCGGATCCATCATCGGATTTGTAACTCATGCCGGTCAGAAGCAGCGTTCACCACGATACGAAATCATGCTGGAGGCAGAGCGCGCCGCCGGCTGGAATGACTTGGCTACGTATCGCGAATTCGCGCGCGACATCGCCACAAAGAAGGAGGAGAGTCTCGATTTCCTGACGGAGCAACGGCGGCAAGGCAAGCAGATCTTTGGTTTCGGAGCTCCGGTCAAAGGCAATACGCTGCTGAATTTTTTCGGAATAGGCACCCAGCTGCTCGATTGCCTGGTCGAGAAGAACCCATTGCGAAAGGGCCTGGTATCGCCGGGTATGCATATTCCTGTCGTCATGGAAGGCGAAATCGACCCTCCGGATACCTACTACGTTCTCGCCTGGAACTTCAAAGACGAGATCATGCGCAACAACCGGCATCTGATCGAGACTGGTGTGAGCTTTTATTTTCCCGTGGAAACCAGATTCAATGAGAGTCCTCGTAACTGGAGCGACCGGCTTTCCGGGACGGAACCTGGTGCCGGCGCTGAAGCGGAATGGCCATCAGGTGACTGGGCTGGAGTCGAACGAGTGCGACCTGGTAAACCCGGAAAGCTTACTCCGATTCCGTGAGCCCTACGAAAATCACACTCCCTCCGGTTCGCGCCAGGCGTCTTTCAGGCCGATAACGGCGAGTACGAGAACGCGATAACAAGCTTCCGTGAACTCAAGGATCGCGATGCCGCTTTCCTTCACAATCTGGCCGTTTTACTGGCGCTGTGCGGCGACTCCAAGGCGGCTTTGTCCTGTCTACACCTGGTGTTGCGATCCCGCCCGGATTACCACGATGCACAATACAACCTGCCGGCCATCCGGAACGGATGCCAATTCCGGCTCACCCGCCGACCGTTTCGCCAGCAACTCATTGCAATGATTGGGGTGTAAAGCTTCAGTCTAGTTACGCCGATAAGACTATCGGATGCAGCTGACGATTATCATTCCGACGTATAACAGGAATAACAGCGTGGTCGAGTGCGTCGCCGCTCTGGAGCACAACCATGCGGAAATCATCGTTGTCGACGACTGTTCCGAACAGCCGGTTGTACTTCCAGCCAAGACGGCACGGGTCATACGGCCTGATCGGCATCGCGGCCGGAGCGCTGCGATCAATGCCGGATTGAGAGCAGCGTCACATGAACAGGTTCTGGTCATAACGGATGACCTGTTCGCTGCTCCGGATATGGTGGGTCGCCTCGTCGATGAATTTGCAGCGCGGAACAATCCGAAACTTTGTCTGAAGGCCCGCGTTGTGTGGGATCCGGACGTACCGCTCACACTGACGATGAAGTGGATGGAGGAGGCCAACAAGTTTCAACGTCCCATGCTTCTTTCGCGGAACTTCGTTTTGCAGCATGGCGGCTATGATGAAAACTTCATACGGCGCCTGGAAGACACGGAACTCCAGCTCCGTCTGAAGCAACATGGCTTGCAAATGCTATCCGTCGAGGCAGCGGTTGCATTTCAAAACAATGTCTTCAAGATCCGCGATCTCGTCGAGCGCGAATTCATGGAGGGCGTTTCCGCTGTTCTGTTGCACTCCAAATTTCCCGAGGCGCTGCCTCTGGTCGATGATATGGAGGCTCTCGCCCGCAACGAAGGTCAGACAGCAGATGCTGAGGCCGCAGTCGATGAAATCTCGCTGCTCGAACAGTCCGGAGCGACAGCTCTTCCTGCCGGCGCGACAGAGTTGTACGTCAATGTTTGCCGCCACTACTTCCAGCACGGAATATTCGAAGGCCTGCGGGACATGGGCGGGGTTAAACCGCGACGGCGAAATTCAGGAACACTCGCAATCTACCGGGAGGCTTCGCACCTTGAATCTATCGGCGAACTCGATGAAGCGCGCCGTCTTTTCAAACTCGTCCTTAACCGGCCGGACGAAGGTTTCTGGGATGGCTCGGAATATCATCTGGGATGTATCGAATCCGGCATGGGAAACGCTGCCGCGGCGCATGTCCACTATATCGAATGCCTGAGGCTGAATCCCGGGCACACTAAGGCACGGCGGGCGCTGAACAACCCGGTTCTTTATCGCGAGCGGGACGCCAACGTATTCGAGACGACAGAACTCATATCGACGCCCAAATTGCTGTTCATCGTGTTCGGGAATCTGAGCCATGTCGTCCATGCCTTTCCGATCGTGGCTGCTTTGCGGGAGAAGTTTCACGCTGAAACCGTCTGGCTCACCTCACCGGAGTATGGAGACCTGGCCCGTCGCAGCTTCGCCGAAGAGGTCCGTGAATTCGAACCGCGTGGAATTATCCCCTGGGATTGGGTGCATGCACAGGGTTTCACCCACGTGTTCTTTCCAGAACCCGGCGTGAACGAGGACGAATGGTATCAAAGTGGACTGCACGCCATGGATTTCATGGCTGCGAAATGCGGGATAAAGCTGGAAACACACCAAAGCTTTCTGGAGCCGAGCGCCGATGCCATGCTCGAGGCAGAACAGTTCCTGAGGGACCACAGCCTCAAGCGCGGCGCGTTTATAACCGCATGTTGCGAAAGTGATGGCGGGGCGCGCCATTGGCCGAATTCGAATCTGATCAAGCTCGCCCAGCAGGTCGGCATGTCAACCGTGGTCTTTGCGAAAAAAGGAAACCCGCTGCTGCCGGGAACCGTGTCATGCCTGGATAAACCGCTTCAGGTTATTGCCTGCCTTATCCGCTGGAGTTGCTGTTACATCGGCGGAAATTCAGGCATCTCCTGGATTGCAACTACGACCAGGACGCCGATGGCCGTCTTGCTCGACCCCGCAGGCCAGAGCCCTACAGACATTGGTTTTCGCGATCTGTTGCGGAATGAAAAGGACGATATCCAGGAATGGGATATCTATACGAGCGTTCCCGCCGTCCTGGAATTCGTCGAATCGAAGACTCTCATCGAAGCCAGTTCACTGTAGGGAATTAAACGAATAAATAGGCCCGGGGCCGTTAGAGTGTAGCCACGGCCGACGGCCGTGGTGTGCTTTTCGCCACGCCATAAACCGCGGTTTATGGCGTCACAGGCGTTGACCACGGCCTTGCGGCCGTGGCCCTCTTCCGCCGCTACGCGGCTGAGAAGAAGCGGACATCTCATCCAGCTCTTCCATGATTGCGCGACGACGACCGTCTTCGATGAAAGCGCCTTCGAAGGAGTTGCGGCCGAGCATGCAGATTTCCTGCGTATTCAGGTTGAATGTGTCGCATACGGCACGAAAGTTCTCGTTGATATAGCCGCCAAAATACGCAGGGTCGTCCGAATTGATGGTGACGCACAAGCCCGCGTCGATGAGTTCGGGCAGGTTGTGGTTCTCCATCGAATCGAACACTCGCAGCTTCACATTCGACAGAGGACACACGGTCAGCGGCACGCGCCCGGAACGCAATCTCTCGACCAGCGCGGGATCCTCCGTGCAACGGACACCATGATCGATGCGGGCGGCTCCCAGGGTGTCCAATGCCTGCCAGACGTAGGCCGGCGGCCCTTCTTCGCCCGCATGCGCCACAACGAAGAGGTCCTCCGCTCGAGCTCTCTTGAACACCTCCGTAAACTTTTCCGGGGGATGCCCGCGTTCGGATGAATCCAGCCCCACTCCGGAAAAGTAGTTCCGATACGAGAGCGCTGCGTCGAGCGTGCGCATCGCAGCTTCCCCGCTAAGGTGACGTAGAAAACACAGGATCAATTGTGACGAAATGTCGAAGCGCTGCGCTCCGTCGGCAAGGGCGTGATGGATCCCTTCGATGATGGCCGCCATCGGAACGCCACGTTCGGTGTGCGCCTGCGGATCAAAGAAGATCTCCGCATGACGGACATTCTGCTCGTGCGCTTTAGTCAAATATGCCCAGGTCAGATCGTAGAAATCACGGTCGTGCAGCAGAACGCGAGTCCCCTGGTAATAAATATCCAGAAACGATTGCAGATCCGAGAATTGATACGCTCTTCGGACTTCCCAGGGTGAACGAAACGGAAGGTCAACCTGGTTTCTGGACGCAAGCTCAAACATCAAGTCCGGCTCGAGAGTGCCCTCAATGTGCAAGTGCAGCTCGGCCTTCGGCATGAGTTCTGCAAACTTCTTCACAGGCCCTCCATCCACAAAGAATACTCTCAATGACAGACTCTTCATCGCGGCGCAAGAGAGGTTCCCTGGCTGTGCGGTCGAGGCAGGCATCCAGACAGCGTCTTTTGAATCGGCTGAACAGGCAGCTGGCATCAGCGTCAAGTTGAAAATCGAGGTTTGCCGGGACATTGTCAAAATAAAGTCTTCCGTTGTTGAAGTGCGTCAGAAGATTTGCAGCCTGGTCCCGCAAGCGGATCTTGAAGCTTTCCCGAAGTTTGTCGGCAAGGTTTCCATGAAGTTGGTACGCGGCAGGCCATATCAGCCACAGGAGTTGGCCGGTTTCTTGACGGGCGTCAAGAGACCAGTCGTCGAAAAACTGACACGCTGGGGTTCCAACAATGAACTTAAAACGTCGGTCTTGCAGGATCTTCTGGCTGTCCGACTGAACCAGATGCAGCTTAAACAGCTCTTCATCGGGTTCAAAGACGAGCACACGTCCGGACGGCTTAATGCGTTCTCTCAGGACCGCCCCGCTATAGCCCGGTCCCCATCCAAAGTGAAGAATTACATCGGCCTTCTCGACGGGTTCCGCCTGATAGAACTTCCCGGCTTCGCGTTGCGGATTATAAGGACTGTGGCAGGCCAGACCCTCAATCTCCACACCGGCATGGCCGGACCGGGTTGTGACGGTGCGCAGACGTGACGCCATAACGGCCCTGCTACAGCAGGTCTTCGGCAACGCCTGGGACATTGGCAAGTCAAGTGCTAGATAGGGGAACGAAAGGAAGGAACCAGGACGATGTTGACTCAGACGACAACGAGCACTCAACCCAGAACGAAGATGTTCTTAGATATTCCAACGGCGGCAGAGATGGCCGGCTTTTCCATCCGCCATTTCCGCAGAATCATTGAAGAAGACAACATTCCAATCGTTCAGATTGGCCGAAAATTCTTCATCCTCGGGCGGGATTTTTCGACTTGGGAATCCACTAAAAAGGCTAAGCAGCGGCCCGCGTAGACTGTCTACCAGGTGGTAGACTCATCTACGCGGTGTGTAATCCGGTTCCCTGTTGGGTTACGTTTCCACCCCAACTCTACTTCTTGGCGGAGCCCAGAACGGCGTCTTTAGCGGCTTTCGCTACGCGGAATTTCAAAACGGTCTTGGCGGGGATTTTGATTTCCTCGCCAGTTGCAGGATTCCGCCCGAGGCGCGCCTTTCTTTTCTGCTTTACAAGTTTGCCGAGTCCAGGAAACGCGAATTCACCTTTCTTCGCTTCTCGATAAGCGAGATCGGTGAGCGCCGTCATAAAATCTTTGACCTGTTTCTTACTGATGCCAGTCTTCGTGGACATTTCCGCGAAGATCTGGGTCTGGGTCATCTTTGCCATCAAAATCCTCCTTTAGAGTTCACTAGCAGGTACGTGATTGCGTCCAACATTTTTACGATGAGAGCCACTGAAACCAAATCAGCTTTAGAACGTTAGAGTGAGTGCCCTGATCTGTCAAGCTAAGCTCGCTTGAAAGCCTTCTGAATTTCTCGCAAATCATAACGCAGAATAATCGGCCTTCCATGAGGACAGACTGTGGGAACATCTGTCTTCATCAACTCTCCAACAAGCCAGCGCATCTTCGTTTCGTCGAGTGGCGTGTTGATTTTGATCGCGGCATGACACGAAACGGTGGCCGCGATCTTCTTCTTCAGTGCATCGATGTTTACTACTTGAGTCTCACGTTCGAGACCATCAAGAAGCTCGACGAGGAGCTTCTCTACCGTAGCAGCTTTCAAGATCGCCGGAGCGCTCTTGATTGCGATGGTCTTTGGTCCAAACGGTTCCACCTCGAAACCATTCCGAGCCAGCTCGGGGATGATATTGTCCAGAATAACGAGCTGCCGCGGGGGCAATTGAACCACAATGGGCATTAATAATCGCTGTATATCGAGCTTTCCGGCAAGCTTTTGTCGCAAATAAATTTCAAAAAGGACACGCTCGTGGGCTACGTGCTGGTCGATGACGATCAAACCAGATGCATCTGTTGCGACGATAAAACTGTCACGCAGCTGCCCAAGGGGGCGCACTTCGCTCTTGACGCGGTCGAATTCCGGATACGCCGGTAAATCCAAAACATCCTCGCAGCCATCGGATGCGGCCTGAGGCGCTCTGAAGTTCAACCCCAGCGGTATCGGCTCATGCAAGGTGTCCCTCATACCCGGAGCCAGAGTGAACGGACCACGCGCGATCGGGTCTCCAGACTCCCAGGAGTCGGGAACCCGGGCCTGTAGCGGCGGAGCGGTGAAGGGGGACGGCGGCGCGCCCTCGGTCTCCATGGCAACGATTGTTTTGTCCTGAGTCAAACCGGAAAGGATCGAATCGCGAATAGCGTCATGAACAAAGGACTGATGTTTGAAGCGGACTTCAGTCTTCGCCGGATGCACGTTTACATCGACATCCTCGTACGGGATTGTCACAAACATGATGACGACAGGAAATGTGCCGGAAGGCAGGATGTTCCGATAGGCTTCACTGATCGCGTGCAGAATGATTTTGTCCCGCACCAGCCGGCGATTAATAAAGAAGAACATCGAATTCCGGTTGTACTTCTGCACGTGCGGACGGGAGGTAAAAAGATGCACCTTGACGCCGGATCGCCCGAAACTCTTTTCGTGTTCGACAAGTTGATCGAGCAGGTCCTTGCCGAAAATCTGGAAGATCCGTTCCCTGAAATTAGAAGTCGAAGGTGCGGACACGATTTCGAATCCGCTGCTCTTCAGCAGGAAATGAATCTCGGGAAATGCCAGAGCGTAATGCGTGCAGTATGTCGTAATCTGGCTCAATTCATACGACTCCGAACGCAGAAACTTGCGGCGCGCCGGAACATTGAAGAAAAGGTCTTCAACCGCGATTTGAGTGCCGCGTGGAAAGGCATGCTCGCTCTGGCCGATAAACTTCCCGCCTGCAATCTCGACACGGGTTCCGATCGAGCCTTCTGCCTGGGTCTCTAAAAGCAGCCGCGATACGGAAGCAATCGACGGCAAAGCCTCGCCGCGAAACCCCAAGGTCTTGATCGAAAACAGGTCATCGGGCTGGTACAGCTTGCTGGTGGCGTGGCGGCCGAAACAGGCTAGAGCGTCTTCCGGAGTCATGCCTTCGCCGTCATCCGTCACGCGAATTGATTTACGGCCGCCTTCTTCGATATCAACTGCGATTTTTCTTGCGCCCGCGTCGAGCGAGTTCTCCATGAGCTCTTTCGCGACGGAAGCGGGCCGCTCGACGACTTCGCCGGCAGCAATACGATTCGCGATATCGTCGGACAGGACTCTAATCTTTGGCATGCGGCAAAAGGCGTGATTGCAGGCGCGGTCTATGACCGCGCGCATTGCTTTGAAGATAGGAAAATCGCGCGGTCATAGACCAGAGCAGACCAAGATAAGGACCAATGTAGCAGGGCGCATATTCCCCGCCTAAGTCAGGCGGGGACTGGTCCACACCGTTTACACCGAAACCAGGTTCACTTGGCATCCACTAAACTCAAACCTTTACAAAGCGCCACTCTGCAGCTCCTCGTCCATCCTGTCTTGGACACGTATGGTCATAGAGACCATGCCTGCAATCAACGGCTCTCACGTTAGACCATTTAACCACGGACTGCCGCTAATTCTTTCTTATCTGAATTCCGAGCTCTCGCAACTGCTGCTCGGAGACCGGAGACGGAGAACCGCTCATCAGATCGACTGCCCTGGCAGTCTTCGGGAAGGCGATAACGTCGCGTATGGACGATTGCCCGGTCAGAATCATCACCAGACGGTCAACGCCGAGAGCGATGCCGCCGTGAGGAGGTGTACCGAACTCGAGGGCTTCAAGAAAGAAGCCGAATTTGTCTCGCGCCTCCTGCTCGGTGAAGCCGAGAACTTTGAAGATTTTCGACTGAATATCGCTGCGGTGAATTCTGATCGAGCCGCCGCCGATCTCGGTCCCGTTCAGCACGAGGTCGTAGGCCTTGGCGCGAATGCGTTCCGGATGGCTCTCCAGCAGTTGAAGGTCTTCATCGACGGGTGAAGTAAACGGATGATGGCGGGAAACCCAGCGGTTTTCGGACGGCGCGAATTCCAGCAACGGGAAGTCGACAACCCAGAGCATGTTCCACAGTCCGGGCGGGATCCAGTTTTCCTTACGGGCCAGTTCCAGCCGCAGCGCTCCCATGAAGTTCAGAGTGGCTTCCAGGGGGCCGGCCATCAGAAATATAGTGTCTCCCTTTCCGGCGCCCGATTTCTGAATAACAGCATCCATTGCCGCCTGGCCGGCGTTCTTGACCATCGGCGCCGCATTGATTCCATCGTCGCCGATTTTGATCCATGCCACACCTGCCCCGCCGAGCTGTTTCACGAACAAAGCGATGTCGTCCAGTTGCTTTCGCGAGTAGGCGGTCTTCGGAGCAACGAGTCCACGGACCGTATTACCGGTCTCCGCGATCTCGCGGAACACGCCAGCTTCGGCATTCTTGAAGATGTCGGTGAAGTCCTGAATGAATACCTCGAAACGAGTGTCCGGCTTGTCGCTGCCATAGCGCTCCATGGCGTCCTGAAAATCCATGCGTGGCAGAGGCGTGGGGATATCGATGCCTTTCAAGGCGAAAACTT
The DNA here is from genome assembly GCA_963738025.1 of uncultured Acidobacteriota bacterium. Taxonomy (GTDB): domain Bacteria; phylum Acidobacteriota; class Terriglobia; order 20CM-2-55-15; family 20CM-2-55-15; genus 20CM-2-55-15. The sequence goes on from CAVTWA010000067.1 coordinate 74,650, forward strand.
CTTTCATCATTCCCTCGATCATCGCGAACAGATCTTCGCGCCGCGGGAACGACATTTCGATATCGATCTGGGTGAATTCCGGCTGGCGGTCGGCCCTTAGGTCTTCATCCCGGAAGCACTTCACGATCTGAAAGTACTTCTCGAATCCGGAAACCATCAAGATCTGCTTGAAGAGCTGCGGCGACTGCGGCAGGGCGTAAAACTGTCCATGCTGCAACCGGCTGGGCACGAGATAGTCGCGGGCGCCTTCCGGCGTGGATTTTGTCAGAATGGGCGTTTCGACTTCCCAGAATCCCTGCCGATCCATGTAGTCGCGAACGGTCATCGTAACTCTATGCCGCATGCGGAAAGTGTCCTGCATTTTCGGCCGGCGGAGATCGAGGTAGCGGTACTTCAGACGCAAGTCTTCCGATGTGGTGATTTCGTCTTCAATGGGAAATGGCGTCGTCTTGGCTTCGTTCAGCGGCCACAATTCCGCTACCACGACTTCTATTTCGCCGGTCTTTAAATTGGGATTCTCGAGTCCTTTTCCGCGCACGCGGACCTGACCGCGAACGGCAATAACGAACTCGGAGCGCAGCGTCTTGGCGGACCGGTGGAGGTCGGGATTGTTTTCGGCATTGAAAACAATCTGGGTCATTCCTTCGCGGTCGCGCAGATCGATGAACAGAAGCTGTCCGTGATCGCGCCAGCGATTAACCCAGCCCATCAGTAAGACATCCTGTCCGTTGTTGGCGGCTGTGAGTTCACCGCATGAATGTGTTCGCTTCAGTTGTTCCATTACAAATCTTCTTCTCTTTTCTTCATATCCAAGTACGTTTCTTTGTACTCGTAGTACCGTCGCGCGTACTCGTCTATGCCCGCGGCTTCTTCGTCGGTCAGGACGCGCTTTACTTTCGCCGGCAACCCTAAAACGAGGCTGCGGGGCGGAATTTTCATACCTTCGGTGAGAAGGGCTCCGGCGCCCACGATGGAGTACTCACCAACAACAACGTTATTCAACAACATCGCGCGCATGCCGATGAGGCAGTGTGACTCGACGGTGCAGCCATGCAGCATCACTCCATGCCCCACGGTCACATAGTCCTTCAGAATCAGCGGGCACTCGTTTCTCATCACGTGACCGATCGAGCCATCCTGAATATTCGTGTGCCGGCCGATGCGGACGATATCGACATCGCCGCGAATGACAGAGTTGTACCAGATGCTGGAGTGGTCGCCGATCTCGACATCGCCGATGATCTGGGCGCCTTCGGCGATGTACACCCGCTCGCCGACCCTGGGCCACTTTCCTTTGTACTCATGCAGCATCCATCGAATCCTTTCTGGCCCGCCCTGGAAGCGTCGCGGTTGGCCAGATAAAACCTCAAAAGTAGCAGAATTCCATAACTTTACGCAATCGCCCGTCCACGCTATGATCTCGTGATGCTGCGGGTGGTCATCATCAAACCAAGCAAGTATGGTCTCAACGGCGACGTGGAACGGTTCCGGCGCGGCTTCATGCCTAACAGTACCGTTCCGTACATTCGCAGCATGACGCCGTCCTCGATTGATGGAACGCCGATTGAGACAGTCGCCATCGACGAATATGTTCAGACGGACCTTGGGTATCTGGATTTGCTTCGCAATCCGGACAAACCGACCCTCCTTGCGCTGGTTGGCGTGCAATCGCACCAGTTCCACCGCAGCCTGGATCTTGCAGCGTTGGCCCGAGCCAATGGCGTGAAGCATTGCGTTATCGGCGGCCCGCATCCGTTGACCTGCGACACCAGCATGTTGCAAAACCGCGGTGTCAGTTTTGCCGTCGCCGAAGCGGAGATGATATGGCTCGAGATCCTGCGCGATGCGATTCGGGGCGAACTGCATCCGGTCTATGGCCTGGAGCAGCGCTGGGCAGCACAGGTCGAGGCGCCGGTCTTGATTCCCCCGTCGAAACGCGATTTGCGACGATACGTTGTTACGATGCTCGGCATCTACCCTGCCCGCGGCTGTCCATTCACCTGCAACTTCTGCTCTGTTATCAAAATCGCCGGCCGGCAAATTCGCAGTCAGTCGATTGAGACTACGATGCAGAGCCTGCGCAATGCAAAGGCCGGCGGCGTGCGTCTGGTGATGTTCACTTCCGACAATTTCAACAAATATGCGGAAGCGGAAGAACTACTCGAACAAATGATCGCGGAGAAGTTGAGTATCCCTTTCTTCGTGCAATGCGATACGCAAATCGCGAAGCAAGAGGAACTCGTCGACCTCCTCGGACGAGCCGGTTGTTTCGAAATGTTCGTCGGCGTCGAATCATTCAACCGCAAAACATTGCTTGCCGCGCACAAAACGCAAAACTATCCATCGACCTACAGCGAAATCGTACGGCTTTGCAGAAAGAACGGCATCGTCAGCCATTTTTCCAACATCCTCGGCTTTCCGGACGACACTTCACAAACGATTCACGAGCACATGCGGGTGCTGCGCGAGCTGGAGCCAGACGTCTCATCTTTTTACATCCTGTGTCCAATACCTGGGACGGAACAGTACGATTCTTTTCTTTCCGCCGGCTGGATTACAGAAAGCAATCTGGATCGATTCGACGGTACAACCTCAACCTGGCGTCACCCCACATTCAGTGCGGGCGAACTCCAGGAACTTCTGTTTTCATCCTATCGCCGGTTTTATTCGGCGGGCCATATGTTCAGGACCGCATCGCGAAGCGTTCGAGGAGATTCTTTCAGCGGTTTCGTGCCGTATCTCGGTCAACCGCTGTTCTCACGGTTTGCCGTCTGGAACAAGATGCATCCCATGTCCGGCGGCATCTTCCGTGTTCGTCTGGACTCGGCTGCGGACTATCGCGAACTGAGAAAGCGGCAATTCGATATCGACCGGGCACCGCTCCCGCAAAGCCTGGCGCTGTCGCAAGCAGATGCCGAGTCAAATCGTCGAGTTAAACTGGCCAACTAAGAATCGCTCCATACCAATACTCCTGGCCTCGGGGCTCATGGAAATAATCCATACAACGCCCTGAACCGACATCCACGCCACGTTGGGTATTCCACGTCATGTTTCGACGAATCAACTGGATCGCGAGTCGGAATCCGCCTTGCACCTCTGGTGTTCTCGTGCGGCGGCAGCTGAGGCCTTCGGGATCATTTCGACACAGCGAAAGGGGTGCCACATGGACATTTTCTCTTTCACCGTTCTGGAAGATACATTGAATGAGCTTGCAGCCAAGGAGGTCCTGACGGAGGACAATGCAAGACAGAATGAGTGTGTAACAGCGATCCGGGCCTGCATGGAACTGATTGCTCTGAACCCTACAAGCGGGACTTACACGAACAAGATCCGGCACGCGTTAATCGAACTTGCCAGGGTTGCCCGGCAAAACGGCGAGTTTGCGATTGCAGCACGTATCAAAACCGTCGAGCGCCGGCTGGCTATGGTCTTGACGGAAGACGATCCGAGACAACAAGTTTCACGACTAACTCAAAGCGCGCCGTAACCTGCTGTTGCATGGAAAGGTTCCAGGCTTTTCTTCGCTGCCCTGTAAGTGCAGATATCGCATTTTTTAGAGTTACGTCGTTAAGAATAAATAACATATAGGTTTCCTTTATCGCGGCCGGGGGGCTGGCAGAATGTTTGCTGGCGTACAGACATGCGCTCTGGGGCCCCTCTACGCCGTTTGCCGCAATTCAAGGTAGGCGATAAAGTTGTAGTACTCACTCCCACGGCCGAACGGGGTAAAGAAGGCTCGGTTGTTCATGTAACGGATCATATCGGGGATTTCGTCCATCGGTACGATGTCGGATTCGCCGACGGAACCGTCAAGAGATACTTCGGATTCGAGATCGATCTCGTCCTGCCGCCGACAGCTTAACTCGAACTAAAAACCTCCGAATCAATAACTTCCATGGAGTGGACAAAGTCGTCCACCAAGTTTCTTTCGTATTTTCTAATGTGCTCCGAAGTCCAGCCGATTAAGGCTGGAGAGCCGGGAATCCAACTGAGGCTCGGGAGCTAAATTAATGAAGAGGATCAGTCTGTCGATCCTGTTGACGATTGCGGTTGCGCTTGGCCTGAATGCACAAGGCCAAAAATATGCAAAGAGCAGCAAGTTCGACCATAAATTAGAGGACAAACTCAAAACGGGCAAAGCTTCGGACAGTGTGCCGGTCATTATTCAAGGCCATGATGTCCGGCTGCTTCAGGAGATACTCGGGAAGGTCCACGCCCGGAATGTGAAACGTTTTGAGACATTCCCCGGGCTGGCTGCAGAAGTGGCCCTCAGTGACCTTCTCAGTCTCGGCCAGGACTCCGCGATTGACGCCGTATCGAGTGATGACCCGGTCAGCACCAGCACTACATTGCCCAGTTTGACTATTACAACATCGAATAACAGTACGAGCAACGGAACGGAACGCCCCAATAGTTCTTCGGGTGCACTCGCGGCTCTCAAGAAGTTCGGCGCGGCAGGAGAAGGCGTGGGCGTTGCGATTATCGATAGCGGTATCTCGACGAAAACCGGCGCTTTGCCCAATCTCGTGTTCAGCATGGATTTCACGAATTCAAACGGAAGAAGCGGAGACCTTTACGGGCATGGTACTCACGTAGCCGGGATTGTCGGCGGTTCAGGAGCAGACGGCGGCAACTCAGCCACTCCCTATGCCGGCGTTGCGCCAGGTTCGCGTTTGATCGATCTGCGGGTGCTCGACAATACCGGTACAGGTAGCACCAGCAGCGTCATTGATGCCATCGACTGGGCGATTGCCAATCGAAATGCTAAGGGCTGGGACGGCAAACCGCTCAACATCCGCGTCATCAACTTGTCGTTAGGGCATCCGCCGCACGAAGGTGCAGCGACGGATCCTCTGGCTTTGGAATGCCGGAAAGCCGTGCAGGCCGGTATTGTTGTTGTTGCGGCCGCTGGAAACTACGGCAAAGATGCTAATGGGAATACCATCTACGGCACGATCCTGAGCCCTGGAATTGAGCCGTCCGTCATTACCGTTGGCGCCGTTACAACGTGGGGAACGCCTTCCCGATCCGACGATGTCGTCGCCAGTTACAGTTCGCGTGGCCCGACAATCGATAACATCATCAAACCGGATCTCGTGGCTCCCGGGTCGCGTATGGTTTCACTGATCAGTCCAAGAAGTTATCTGTGCGCCAATTACCCGGAGCTGCAAATCGATTCCAATTACATGATGCTGAGCGGCACGAGTATGGCCGCAGCCGAAACTTCAGGGACAGTTGCCATGATTCTTTCCAGGGTGCCGGCGTTGACACCCAACGCTGTCAAAGCCATCCTGATGTACACATCAGAAAGCCGCGGCAACCCTCTGGACTGGGGTGCCGGCTACATTAATGATGTCGGCGCGATGGAGCTTGCAACGAGCGTTAATCCTGCCGCTCCAGTGGGATCCTATTGGTTGCTTCCCGGGGTGATATTCCCGCCATACGACCTGGTCAATGGTTACACCATAGTCTGGGGCGATACGATTGTCTGGGGTGATTCCGCTTATGTCGGAAACAGCCTGAACTTTAACAAGGCCGTCTGGTCGAACACGATCGTGTGGGGCGACACCATACTGTGGGGCGACACAATTCTCTGGGGTGAAACGATTGTCTGGCAGGAGAGCGCTTCAGCTGCCCAGGCAATCCTCGGAAGTCAAACTATCGTGTGGAATGGTCTCGACGCTCTGACTATCGTCTGGGGCGACACCTCCGACGATTCGGATGCCCAGTAAGCACAGGACACCTGGGAGAGGAAACTATGAAGGCACAATCCGACTTCACTAGCCTGCCTCTTGCTGCGCGCTGCACGATCGTCCTTTTCGGCATCGCCGGATTGGCGTCCGTGTTGTACACGCTGGCTTTCCAGCCGAGCCTTGCTTCGCACCGGATATTCTTGCTGATGGCAATCGCCGCAGCGAGTGCCCGGATGAAGGTTACGCTGTTCAAAGGTTCGACTCTGTCGTTTTTGACCTCGGTCGTGCTCCTCGCTGTCTTTCAGGATGGACCGGCGGTTGCCGTTCTCGTGGGATTGTGTGGAGTAACGATTCAGACGGTGTTCCCGTCGAAAAGGATTGTTCTCCATCAGCTCGCTTTCAACGCTGGAATGATTGCTTTGACGGTCACGGCGAGCTGGCTGACGTACCACGCGCTCGCCAGCACGCATGTCGTGGATGCCATGACTTCCAGAATGATGGCGACCGTTCTCGCGTCGTTCACCTATTTTCTTGGCAACTCGATTTCGGTTTCGTTGATCGTCTCACTGACGAAAGGGATGTCCATCTTTAACGTCTGGTTTCATCACTTTCTGTTTTCAGCACCTTCGTTTCTGATTGCCGGCTTGCTTTCGCTCGGTCTGATCGCGATCATCAGCAGTTCCAACCTGCTGATGGTCGCCGCGTTGCTCAGTCCAATCTTGATTGCATATTACTGCTCGATTCGGGTCACCGCCGAGTCGGCCAGCTAAATCTATTCCTGAATTCTCTCCTTTGAAGCGGCGTTCGCTGCGCCGCTTCTTTCTTTTCCTTACGATCCCCGGTTAAATTGGTCTTGTGAAGCCCACTAAAGACGATCTCAGGCGCTACACCGACAATTTTTTGCGGGAGCAGGATGGCATTGCGCTCTACCGCGCGCTCGCCAAGGCGGAAAAAGACCCGGCACGCATCGATATTTTTGAAAAGCTTGCTCAGGCGGAGGAACGGCATGCCGCCCGCTGGGCGAGGCTATTGCGCACCAATGGTGCGTCTGTGCCTCTCTATTCGCCCGGCTGGCGCGTTCAGGTGCTGGGATGGCTTTCACGCCGCTTTGGAACGCAGCACATTCTGCCGGTAGTTACCGGGCTGGAGTCGCGTGATCAGAATGTTTACCGGGGGCAGGTGGAGGCTGCCGGTATGCCGGCCGAGGAACGTGGACATATGCGCACGCTTCGCGCAATGCAGTATCACGGCCAGAACAAACCCGAGACAATTCTGGACCTGGAAAGCTGGCACCAGACATCTTACGGCGGCAGTCTACGCGCAGCTGTTTTTGGCGCAAATGACGGCCTTTTGTCCAACTTCAGCCTCGTGATGGGCATCGCAGGCGCGAATGCCGAGCCTCGTTTCGTCTTGCTGGCGGGAATTGCCGGGCTGCTCGCCGGAGCTTCGTCGATGGCTGCAGGGGAATACGTATCGGTACAATCGCAACGGGAACTCTACGAACAGCAGATCGCCATCGAGCGCGAAGAGCTGGAAATGTCGCCGGAAGAAGAGCGGGAAGAGTTGTCGTTAATCTACCAGGCCAAGGGTATCCCAATCGGTCAGGCTGAAGAACTCGCAGAAAAGATTCTTTCTAATCCGGAAACCGCCATCGATACATTGGCACGCGAAGAACTGGGACTGGATCCTGCGGCCCTGGGATCGCCATGGATTGCCGCCGCCAGTTCATTCATCGCCTTTGCCGTGGGCGCCGCCGTGCCGGTTATCCCTTATCTGATCACGACCGGTGCGTCCGCATTCATCGCCAGCGCCGGGGTCTGTGGAATTTCTCTTTTCGTGATCGGTGGACTCATTTCTCTCTTCACCGGCCGTAATTTTTTCTTCAGCGCTTTCCGCATGCTGGGAATCGGAGCGCTGGCCGCAGGCGCAACATTCTTGATCGGCCGCTTGCTGGGTGTATCGGCAGGCGCTTAGCCGCGTGTTAGAATTTTCAGTTTATGAATTCATTCAACGCGCAATCCATATTAAAGGTCGCAAATACCGCATACGATTACTTCTCTCTGGAACAAGCCGAAAAAGCGGGCGTCGGCGCCGTATCAAAGCTGCCGTTTTCGTCGCGGGTGATGCTCGAAAACCTGCTGCGTTTCGAAGACGGGAGCACAGTTACGGCTGATGATGCTCGTGCAGTCGCGGCGGGCTCGACAGGAAAACAATCGGAAAAAGAAATCGCATTCAGGCCGGCTCGAGTTCTGATGCAGGATTTTACCGGCGTGCCAGCCATCGTGGACCTGGCCACGATGCGCGACGTAATCCAGAAGATGGGCGGCGACCCCCGAAAGATCAATCCACTACAGCAAGTGGATCTTGTCATCGATCATTCGGTCCAGGTCGATCAGTTCGGAACGCCTGCAGCTTTTGCCTTCAATGCCGACCGGGAACTGGAGCGGAATCGCGAACGTTACGTCTTTCTGAAATGGGGACAAGCGGCCTTTCAGAATTGTCGAGTCGTGCCACCCGATGTGGGCATCGTACATCAGGTGAATCTCGAATACATTGCGAAGGCCGTCTTCGTTGAGACGAAGAACGGCCGGAAAGCGGCCTATCCAGATACCCTGGTCGGAACTGATTCGCACACGACAATGATCAACGGGCTGGGCGTTGTGGGCTGGGGTGTAGGCGGAATCGAAGCCGAAGGCGCGATGCTCGGCCAGCCTCTCTCGATGCTGATACCGCTGGTGGTCGGATTCAGGCTGTACGGCAAAGTTCCGGAAGGCGCAACGGCGACCGACGTCGTGCTCGCCGTTACTCAAATGCTGCGTGCGAAGGGTGTCGTCGGCAAGTTCGTAGAATTCTACGGTCCCGGACTTTCGAGTCTCAGTCTTGCGGACCGCGCAACCATAGCGAACATGGCGCCGGAATACGGTGCAACGATAGGGTTCTTCCCCATTGACTCGGAAACGCTGAATTATTTGCGCCTCAGTGGACGCGATCCCGAGCACGTGAACCTGGTCGAGGCATATGCCAAGGCGCAAGGCCTTTTCAGGACGGAATCGACACCGGATCCTGTTTTCAGCGACACTCTGGAACTGGATCTCGCCAAAGTCGAACCCAGCCTGGCCGGTCCGCGGCGTCCGCAGGATCGTGTGCCGTTGTCGAAATCCAAACAGGCGTTTCAGGAAGCGCTTCCAGCGATGCTTGGCAAGCAAACGAAGCAAGTCTCAACGGTGGAAGTGACTGACGACGGGGAAAAATATGACATCGGCCACGGGTCGGTTGTCATCGCAGCGATCACCAGCTGCACTAACACTTCGAATCCGTCCGTGATGATTGCGGCGGGCCTCCTCGCCAAGAAAGCAGTCGAACGGGGCCTTAAAGTAAAGCCCTGGGTGAAGACCAGCCTCGCTCCGGGTTCGCGTGTAGTTACGGATTATTTAAAGGATACGGGTTTGATGCCGTACCTCGAGAGTCTGCGTTTTCATCTGGTCGGCTACGGCTGTACGACCTGCATCGGAAACAGCGGTCCTTTGCCGGAACCTGTCGCAGTCGCGGTAAAAGACAATGGTCTGGTTGTCGCGGCCGTTCTCAGCGGAAACCGGAATTTTGAGGGAAGAATCAATCCGCTGGTCCGCGCCAATTATCTGGCATCGCCTCCTCTAGTCGTCGCCTACGCGCTCGCCGGACGTATGGACACGGATTTGAACAGCGAGGCTCTAGGTCAGGATACTAACGGCAATCCGGTGTATCTGCGCGATGTGTGGCCATCGCAGCAGGAGATCACGCAAGCCATCAATTCTTCCGTTCGCGCCGAAATGTTCCGCAAGGCTTATGAAGAATCGCTACAAGGCGACGAAAGGTGGAAGGCAGTACAGGCTCCGGCTGGCGAAATCTTCAAGTGGGACGAGACCTCGACATATGTCAAACGTCCCCCTTACTTCGAAAACATGCCGAAGCAGGCACCACCGCTAAAGGACATACGCGGAGCTCGCGTTCTGGCAGTCCTGGGCGATTCCGTCACGACCGATCATATTTCACCTGCGGGCTCCATTCAGCCCGAAAGCCCGGCCGGCAAATATCTGATTGCCCACGGCGTCAGCCCGAAGGATTTCAATTCCTACGGGGCGCGCCGGGGGAACCATGAAGTCATGATGCGCGGCACCTTCGCCAATATCCGCCTGCGCAATCACATGGCGCCCGGCACGGAAGGTGGCTGGACGGTTCATGTCCCGGACAAGACGGAAACCACAATCTATGACGCAGCCATGCAATATCAACGCGAAGGTGTTCCCCTGCTCATCATCGCAGGAAAGGAATACGGCTCCGGTTCGTCACGCGATTGGGCCGCGAAAGGACCGCGCCTCCTCGGCGTTCATGCTGTGCTGGCGGAAAGCTTCGAAAGAATTCACCGTAGCAATCTCGTCGGAATGGGAGTGCTCCCGTTGCAGTTCAAAGACGGTGAAACCGCGGCCAGTCTGGGGCTTACCGGGTTCGAAACTTTCGATATCGAAGGTATCGCCGGCGGTATCAAGCCAGGAATGCGGGTCAACATCCGGGTACGGGACGATGGTGGCGCGGAAAAGAACTTCCAGGCCGTCATGCGGATCGACACTCCGTACGAGATTCAGTACTACCGGCATGGTGGGATCCTGCAGTACGTATTACGCCAGTTGATCTCGTCGTAAACCAGGAAGATTAGCCACAAAAAGGCTTAGCGCGGCTACGCCGCAACCAGACAGCTGAAGACGTGTGCGTGGTGCCCAAATGTTTTGAAGTGAATGTGAGGGAGTCCAATCCCCGATTTTTATGTCCTGACGAAAAATCAACTCGGACAAACAGGGTTTGTCGTTTCTTCCAAAAGCTGGTTAAAAAAACTAAAACTTACAGCCTGGTTACACAAAAAGCACAAAAAGGCTTGGATGCAAGCCTTTTTGTGCTTTTTGTGCCTTTTTGTGGCTAATCAACGGCCTTCCATTTGCATCATCTCCCGTGGAGGGCTTAGTGCCTGCAATAAACGCCTTCTCGATCGGCGGGATACGCATACGTATTGATCATTCGTGGTTTATCGCATTCCTGCTATTCGCCTGGACGTTATCGTCCGGGTATTTCCCACTGCAAGTCCCGGATTACCCGACGTTCTCCTATTGGATTGCCGGTACCCTCAGTTCACTTGCGCTGTTTGCATGCGTGCTGTTGCACGAACTCAGCCATTGTGTTGTTGCCCGGAAGCTAGGGATACCGGTGCGGCAAATCACGCTGTTCATCTTCGGCGGTGTATCGGAGATGGCGCAGACCCATTCGAGCACGCCGACAGCAGAATTTCTGACGACCATCGCAGGACCTTTGTCGAGTCTCGGTCTGGGCATTGCCTTCCTGGCGATCGCAGCGATTATCAGGAATTCTGCGGACCGTATTCTGGTAGAGATGTTCCATTACCTCTACTATGTGAATTTTCTACTGGCGGCGTTCAATCTCATTCCCGGCTTTCCACTCGACGGCGGCCGTGTGCTTCGCTCGTACCTGTGGCATCGCACAGGAAATTTGAATCAAGCCACAAAGTCAGCCACACGAGTCGGGGGCATTTTCGCAATGACGCTGATGGGGCTGGGTGTCCTGTCTGTGCTGGCGATGCACATCATCCCGGGTGTGTGGCTTCTGCTGATCGGCCTTTTTCTTAAAAATTCCGCGGAGAACGAGTACAAATCATTCGAACTGCGTTTTGGTCTGCAGAACATGAGGCTGCGGGAAATCATGACACCGCCGATCGCTGTGAACACTTCGATGACGATTTCACAGTTCATCAACGATTATGTATTTCACTACCATTACCGGATTTTCCCGGCGCTGGAACTGAATCGATTTGTCGGAATGGTGGATGTCCGGTCGATCAAAAGTGTTCCTCCAAACGATTGGCCGACCACCAAAATCGGCGGTTTTCTCTCGGATCCATCCACATATTGCGTGATGGATCCCGAAACGGACGCGACGGACGCTCTGCGTCTTCTGATAGCGCAAAACTGCAGCGAAGCTCCGGTTGTCCGGAACGGGGCATTGCTCGGCATCCTGACCCGGGCCGATTTGTTCAAACTCGTGTCGCTTAAGCGAGAGATTGCAGCCTGAAATAATTCGGGGACGGTTGCCTAAATCACCTAAATTGCTCCGCAATTTAGGTGATTTAGGCAACCGTCCTTGAATTATTTTTCGTCTTTCTGCAAATCGGGTACGATACCGACATGTCTCAAGTACGCCGGAAATTATTCAAATACTACGATCTCGTGATGGCGGCGTTCGTCACCATACTGCTGTGCTCAAACATCATCGGCGCCGCGAAAGTATGCACCGTCTGGGGATTCACATTCGGCGCCGGCGTCCTTTTCTTTCCCATCAGTTATATCTTTGGGGACGTTTTGACCGAAGTTTATGGCTACGCCCGCGCCCGTAAGGTCGTCTGGGCCGGTTTCGGTGCCATTATTTTCGCTTCGTTTATGAGCTGGGTGATCGTGACGTTGCCTCCGGCGATGGGTTGGAATGATCAGCATGCCTATGAAAGCGTGTTCGGCCAGACGCCGCGCATTGTGTTCGCCTCTCTGGCGGCCTTCTTTGCGGGAGAGTTTGCCAACTCGTTTGTGCTGGCAAAGATGAAGATCCTGACCAGCGGACGCTATTTGTGGACCCGGACCATCGGCTCGACCATTGTCGGCGAAGGCGTCGATTCCATCGTGTTTTACCCTCTCGCTTTTCTCGGAGTGTGGCAACCGCGGCTCGTCGTCACGGTGATGGTGAGCAACTACGTTATTAAAGTCGTCTGGGAAACAATCGTCACTCCGATCACTTACAAGGTCGTCGGATTTCTAAAGCGGGAAGAGCAGGAAGACTACTTCGATTACGAGACGAACTTCACGCCTTTTTCCATCGAGGTTTAAATCGGTCTAACTTCTCGAGCTTCTGCTCAAGCCAAGCAGATCCTGCGCGACTTCATTGAGTCCTTCTCTTCTGGCTTTTCGCGGCTCGCCGTTTTCGACAACGGTTTCCAGCCCTTTCTCTCCGGGATTCAAGAAGCGATTTGCTTCCAGCCCGGCCTGGCGCGTGTAAAGGGCGAAGTACCTTCCGCCCAGTGCGAACAACTGCGAGTGCGTCCCGCGTTCGATGATTTGTCCGTGCTCGAGAACCAGAATCTGGTCGGCGCTGCGAATCGTGCTCAATCGATGCGCGATGACAAACGTGGTACGTCCGGCCATCAACGCTGAAAGACCTTCCTGAATCATCGCTTCACTTTCGGTATCGAGACTGGAGGTGGCTTCATCGAGAATCAGGATGCGCGGATCTGCCAGAATCGCGCGGGCAATCGCGACGCGCTGGCGTTGACCTCCGGAGAGCTTGACGCCTCGCTCGCCGACAACGGTATCGAGTCCGTTTTCCATTTTCAGCGCAAACTCATCGACCCGGGCTATTGCCGCCGCTTTCAACACATCTTGATCGGAGGCGGCTGGACGCCCAAACAGGATGTTCTCTTTTATCGTGCCGTCGAATAGAAAGTTGTCCTGAAGCACCACACCGAGCTGAGAGCGATACGAGTCGAGACGGACCGTCGATAAATCCACTCCATCGACAAATACACGGCCTCCAGCGGGCTTGGCGAAGGCCGCGACGAGGCCAATCAGCGTACTCTTACCGGACCCGGACGAGCCCACCAGCGCGGTGACGGTTCCCGGAACTGCATCGAGCGAAACGCCCCGCAACACGGGCTTATCGGGTTCATATTCGAACATGACGTTCTCAAAGCGAATGTGGCCGTTGACGCGGTCAATAGAGACGTTGCGCTGAGGATCGCGGTCTTCGGGCGCCTCAGACATGACTTCGTGCATCCGGTCCAGGCCGGCGAAGGCTTCTGTAATCTGAGTCCCGATGTTTACCATCTGAAAAATGGGCGCGACCATGAAACCCAAATACAGCGTGAACTGAACGAACTGGCCGATCGACATTTCCTGACGCAGGATCATGCGGCCGCCGATCACCATCACCGTAACGCTGACGGTGCCCATCAAAAAGGTCGATAAAAGACCGATCATCGAGCTCGCAAAAAGCGTGCGGCGAACGTTTTCGAAGAGCCGTATCGCTCCCGCTTCAAAGACGGCGGCTTCACGTTCTTCGGCATGAAATCCTTTGACAACCCGGACGCCGCCGAGCGATTCGGTAAGTCGCCCTGTCACTTCCGCGTTGATTTTCCCGCGTTCGCGAAAGATCGGGCGGATATGGCGGAATGCCTTTTGCAGGATTGCGCCGAAAACGGCCATGAATCCGATGGCGACCAGGGTCAGGGTTGCACTGATTCGGAGCAGCAGCACGAAGGCGATAACAGCCGTAAAAATGCCGCCGATGAATTCCACCAGACCTGTACCGACCAGGTTCCGCACGCCCTCGACGTCCGACATGATGCGCGAAACCAGTGCTCCGGTTTTGTTCGCGTCGTAATACCGGATCGGGAGCCGGCCGATATGTTCCTGAACGCGGACGCGCATGTCGGCGATCAGCCGCTGAGCGGAGGTGCTGAGGATCTGCGTCAGCGCGAACGAGGTCACCGCCTGCACAACAACTGCGGCGCCGACCGCGGTCGCCAGCAGCCTCAGGAGGTCCCCGCGGTGTTTTTGCGCAACATCATCAAGCAGGTACCGTGTCGATCCGGGCAAAACCAAACCTGCCGCCCGGTTGATGAAGACCAGAAGCAGCCCCAGCAGAAAAAGCTTGCGGCGGGGCCAGATCAGGTCGCGCAAGTCGCGGTAGACATGCGAGGCCTTTAGCGGCTTCTTCGGCCGGTCCTCGTGAAAACTTCTCATGGGCTTTATCCTAGCGTAGAAGGGGGTGTTGCAGGCCTAATTGTTTGATTGCACAGGGCGATCGTGATATTTTAAGCGCCGCTGGACGGTAGAATGCCGCCGGTCAGGTTTTGGACATAATCAAAGGAGAATTAGATGAAGAGAGTGTTAGGACTTCTGTTGGCTCTTACCGTTATGGTCGGCATGTCTACCATGCCGAGCTTCGGACAGACGCCGACGCCCGACAAGAAAACGGAAAAGACTGAAAAGAAGGGCGATAAAAAAGGCGATAAGAAAGCGGACAAAAAGGCCGACGCCAAAAAGAAAGCCGACAAAAAAACGGACGACAAAAAATAAGCTTGCTGGTTTTGCACACCGCGGCTTGATTGCACAAGCCGCGGACGTGTTCCTCTGCTAGAATCTCTCGTATACCATCCAATGCTTTCTGGCAGGATCGTAAGATCATTGGAGGAGTTTTCCTATGCTTATCAAACGCGCATTTGACATTCCGTCATCAGAAATCACTTCTGAAAACCTTTTTCATAACCGGCGTGAATTCATTAAGACAGCGTCGGCTGTTTTAGGAATAGCTGCAGCAGGAACCATCGCTGCGAGTTGCGCGCCCGGTGTCGTTGGAGCAGCGGGAGAGCCGCAGGCAAAAGGAAAATACGACACCACTGAAAAGGCCACTCGTTACGAGGACATAACCGCCTACAACAACTATTACGAGTTCGGCACCGGTAAGGACGATCCGGCAAAGAAATCCGGGAACTTCAAAAGCAAGCCCTGGTCCGTGAAGGTCGAAGGCCTCGTGAAGAAGCCGGCTACCTACACTCTCGAAGACCTGCTGAAGGGTCTGACCGTCGAAGACCGGATTTATCGCATGCGCTGTGTGGAAGCGTGGTCCATGGTCGATTCCGTGGCAGGGAGTTCCCCTGGCGGATCTGATCAAGAAACTGGAGCCACTGCCATCAGCCAAATTCGTCGAATTCAAGACGCTGGTCGATAAGAACCAATACCCCGAACAACGTTCTCTGTTCCAACCGCTGGACTGGCCATACATCGAAGGCCTGCGCATGGACGAGGCGACCAATCCTCTCACCTTGATGGCGACCGGCCTTTACGGAAAGGCTCTCCCCAATCAGAACGGCGCCCCGTTCCGGCTTGTGACCCCCTGGAAGTACGGCTTCAAAGGCATCAAGGCCATCGTGAACATCCGTTTCACCGATACACAACCTGTCAATTCGTGGCAGCGTCAAGCTGCTAACGAATACGGTTTCTACGCCAATGTGAATCCAACTGTGGACCATCCCCGGTGGAGTCAGGGGCGAGAACGGCGGATCGGCGAGTTTTTCCAGAGAGCCACGCTGATGTTCAACGGTTATTCCGATCAAGTTGCATCCATGTATTCCGGAATGGACCTGAAAAAGAACTTCTAAAGTTCGCGAATGAAGAAAGCCAATCGCTGGTGGGTGATCAAGCCGGTTATCTTCGTCGCCTGCCTGCTGCCGACGGCCTGGGCCGTTCACGCCTTGTGGCTTGCCTACCAGGGCCTGGACCCGGGAATCCGCGGCGATCCTGTGAAAGTCATTGAAGAAACGACCGGTCTCTGGACGCTCCGTTTCCTTGTGATCACACTGGCAATCACGCCATTGCGGCGCCTGACCGGCTGGAACAGCCTGATCCGTATGCGGCGCATGATGGGGCTGTTTACCTTCTTCCAGGCCATCATCCACTGGACGATCTACCTTTGGCTGGACCAGTCCTTCATTGTCAGCGAAATCGTTAAGGACATTATCAAGCGGCCGATGATCATGTCGGGAATGGCCGCCTTCGTTTTGATGATTCCCCTTGCCATTACCTCCACGAAAAAATGGATCGGCCGCCTCGGGGGAAAGCGCTGGCAACTGCTGCACCGGCTCATTTACATCAGCGGTGTGGGGGGTGTGCTTCATTACTATTTCTTTGTGAAATCGGACTTCAGAAATCCATTGGCTTACGCTGTTTTGCTGATGGTTTTGTTAGGCTCCCGGGCATGGCGCGCTTTCAGTGAACGCGGGCTGAAGCCTGAAACTACGGTCAGAGCAGGCACCATGCTAATGTAGACACGAGCTTGAGCTCGTGTTCGTTAAGGGTGGTTGGATGTTCCTTAAATGTGCATTAGCCATTTTGGCGGTCTTTCAGTTCACCCTTTCGGTGGACGTCGATCTCGCTGTGTTCAATGTCACCGTACTTGGCGATGATGGACGCCCCGTCACCGGACTGACTGCCGACAAATTCCGCGTCTTTGAAGACGGGCGCGAAGAAAAAATCAAAATCTTCCAGCCCGAAGATACGCCGGCAACAGTGGGCATTCTTATTGATGCCAGCGGCAGCATGACGAATAAACGCAACGACGTGATTGCAGCGGGGCAGGCATTTGTAGCCGCGAGTCATCCAGACGATGAGATGTTCATCGTGAATTTCAACCGAAGAGCATGGCTGGCCTTGCCTGAAGGAACGGCGTTCACCAGTGATCGTGAGAAACTCCGGGCGACATTGACGCAAACGCAGAACGAGGGCACAACTGCTCTCTATGACGCCATCGAACTGGCTCTCAATCACTTCAAGGAAACCTCGCGTCAGCGCAAGGCACTCGTGGTTTTAAGCGACGGTGGAGACAATGCGAGCCGGGTAAAAATCGACGATGTCTTGAGGATGGCACAGCAATCGAGCGCGACCATCTATTGCATCGGCATTTACGACCCGAACCAGAAAGACCGCGACCCCGCCGTTTTGAAGAAGATTGCTAAAGTCACGGGCGGCGAGTCTTATTTCCCGAAATCGCTCGCAGAACTACGCACCATCTGGCCGCGAATTGCAGACGCGATCCGGGGGCAATACACGATCGGCTACATCTCGGCAAATCAGAATCACGACGGCACATTCCGGAAAGTCAAAATTGTCGCGGCCGGCAAGCGTGGAAAGATGCTGGACGTCCGCACGCGGCCCGGCTACGTCAGCGCCTCCGCTTCGAACTGATTGGGATAAGCCACGGATTGAACGGAATGGGCGCATTAAAGAAAACTGTGAATGCGCCCATCCGTTAAATCCGTTCAATCCGTGGCTTATCCCAATCCCAAGCTCGTGCTACAGCTTCAACAGGTGGTCCAGCCACATGCTGCTCAGCTTTTCCTGCACCGTATTTTGTTTCAGGCGGGTTGCGAGATTCTTGAAAATCCACGTGATCCATCGGCTGGTCCTGGTTGAGACAGGAGAAGATGATCGTCTCTTTCCCCGTCGCCGGATCGACGTGCTTTGCAGACACTGAGCGCAGACTTCCTTCATCATGCACTGCATCGGTGAGTTGATACTCGCAATCGCCACGTGATCGGGTTGCAGGAGAGGCTGAAGGACTCCGTGCCGCGCATCTTTAACGGCCGCCATCATTCTGTCGGAACCGATGGCGATAATGCGGTTGATCTCCGATAACGGGACTAACGGTTCACCTAGTTCGCCGCGTCCATAGGCCACAATCGCCTGGACGATATTGCCGCGGAAATGCCGGTCCTGCGGCCGCCGCGGTTCGATGGCGGCGCCCACATCGGTACTCCAGACGACCTGATCTGTTGCCGCTTCAATCTCTTCACGTTTGAAAAGGTCTTCGCCTTTCTTGTAGCCCGCAAAGTAGATGACGCGATTCCCTTTCTCGCTCATTCCTTTTGCGATCGAAAACAGCACCGCATTGCCAAGTCCACCACCGGCAAGCAACACGTTCTCGTTCGCTTCGATCTCTGTTGGCGTTCCCGTGGGTCCCATGACCACGACGGGTTCGCCGGGCTGCAGATGTGCGCACAGCTTCGACGAAACTCCCAGTTCGAGTGCAATCAGCGACAGTAAGCCTTGTTCGCGATCGACCCATGCACCGGTGAGCGCGATGCCTTCCATTAACAAGCGAGTTCCGTTGGCGCGCCGGGCGCGCGTTTCGTAGTTTTGCAGGCGGTAAAACTGGCCCGGCTGAAAACGTCGGGCTGCAGCAGGCGCTTTGACGATCACTTCGACAATTGTCGGCGTGAGGCGGCGGACCTCGGAGACCTGCGCAATAAATTCGCGGTCCAGTTCGGCAGTCAACCGCCGCCATGCGAGATCGCGTTCTTCCTGCTTGTCGGGGTCGAGCGCGGCAAGCTCATGCTCGAACAATGCGGTAACGTGTGGATAACCGTCCCGGGCGGATGCCATCGCCTTAACGACATTGCCCGCGTAGAGAGGATGATTGTCGCCGTAATAGCTGATCAGCCGCCCGTCCTGGTTGTAGGACGTAAAGAATGCGCCAGTGCCATCGACCGCCGGCTCGAGGCCCAAGCTGCCGTCTCCGTTCCGCCTGCGCGATGCGGGGCAAAAAACTTTCTTCTTGCTATCGAGCTGAAAACTTCCCGTGTATTCCTTCTCGTAAGTAATGTTGGGAGTGGTTCCGGCAGCAACCATCATCGAGCGGGCAGTAAGTTCGACGATGCGATCTTTGGCTTTGAAGCGGACGGCGGTCAGGTTGTTGCCATCGTCGACCACCGCCTCTTCGGGATTCATGTTTTCGATGAACGAGATACCTTCTTCGAGCGCCTTGATGACTTCTTCGTGATTCAAGCGATACGCGGGCGAATCGACAAGACGTTTGCGATAAACGATCGAAACTCCGCCCCATGAACGCACCAGCGGAACGAAATCGGGTTTCTCGCCCGCCGCCTGAGCGCGAGTCCGCTCGGCACGAACCGCAGCGCCATGTTCCAGGAACTCGCTCAAGATCTCGCGTTCGTAGGGGTTGAAGGCCGAAAGGGTTGCAGATTCGCCATTCTCAGCGACGAGCTTCTCATAGCGATCGAGCGTCTTTTCGACTTGCACCGGATAGTAAGCAAAAAGCTCGGTCGCGGTATCGATGGCTGTCAGTCCACCGCCAATCACAAGCGCCGGCAGCCGCACTTGCAGGTTCGGCAGTGCGCTGCGTTTGAAAGCGCCGGTAAGCTGCAGCGCCATCAGGAAATCGGACGCTTTTCGGATGCCGTTCGCCAGGTTGTTCTTGAGATCGATGATGGTCGGACGCCCCGCTCCCGCTGCAACCGCAATGTGATGAAAGCGCCATTTCCAGGCGTCGTCGATGGTGAGCGTGCCTCCGAAACGAACGCCTCCATAAATGCGCAGCATATCGCGCCGCGACAATGTGAGATGCAACAGCGTCAAAAAGTTTTTATCCCAACGAACCGTAATGCCGTATTCGGAAACACCGCCAAAACCTTCCAGAACGCGTTCATCGAGTGATTTGATAGATTTCAGACCACGAGCGTACCGGCTTTGGCGGCTTGCCGTCTGTACCGACCAGTTCTTCGTCGAGCGGCTCGATCTTCAAGCCATCGACTCCGACAACGCCAAAACCCTCGTTGATCAGATAGTGCGACAGCGTATAACCGGCAGGTCCCATTCCGACGACGAGAACGTTCTTGCCGTTGTATGGAAGCGCGTATGGCCGGGCAATGTTGAGAGGATTCCAGCGCGTCAGCAGGCCGTAGATTTCGACGCCCCATGGGAGATTCAAAGTGTCGGTCAGGACCGCTGTTTCAATTTGCGGAATGTTGACCGGATCCTGCTTCTGGTAAATGCACGCCTTCATACAATCGTTGCAGATCCGATGCCCGGTACCCGGGCACATCGGATTGCTGATCATGACCAGTGCGAGAGCCCCGAGAGCATCGCCGTTCTTGCGCATGTAGTGCATCTCGGAGATTTTTTCGTCGAGCGGACAGCCGGCAAGCGGTATGTCGAGCGGATTGACGGTAACTTTGCCGCCGCTCTTGATGCCTTTTGAACAGCTATCCTTGTCGCGCTCGTGACACAGAATGCAGTAGTGAATCTCGCTCAGGATCTCGCGCGACTTCATCCGCTCATCCGTCAAGGCAAAGCCATCGCGCCGCCGCAGCCGCCCGTCCGGTCCGATGGACTCTTCGGGAACCTGTGAATTCGGACGCTCGAGCTGGACGAGATTGAAGTGATCGACGGCTTCAGGGAAGCGGAAACTGACCCAGTGACGATATGCTGGATCGTGCAGGTGAAGAGCGCACCACTGTCTGAGGGATTCCAATTGCGGTGAAGGCTGGCCCGCACGTTCCGATTGCATGAGGTCCACTGCAACCAGTGCCGTCGCCAGTTCGTCATCCAGCACGGAACCGGCTTTTTGAGCGGCCTGACGGCGTAGTTCTTTGATTTCGGCTTCGAGGACTTGCGGGTCCGCCGGAGGCGTAACCTTCTTCAGACTCGGTATGACCCGGCGCCGCACGAAATCGATTTTGAAGCGAAAGACAGGATCCTGATCCGCTGTTGCAGCGGCAAGGGCATCGACTTCAGCACTGATCCCGAACAGCCTGGTCAGGAACTGGCTGACATGCGCCGCCATCGCAACCAGTAAGGCTGAAATTTCCGGTTCGGATCTCGGTTTTTCGGGGTGATTGCGGTATTCGTCCCAGGTGGCAAAGAGTTCGGGATTTGCCGCAGCCACTTCACAGTCGAAAACGTCGAGGAGTTCCTTAAGACGTTCGGGCTTATAAAGATCAGGATACGTAAAGCCATCGACCCGCAGACGAAGTTCGGCTGACAGGCCTGTATTATTTATCTCAAACGTTTTCATTTTTTTGGAATGTGACTGAACTCGAAACCTAGGTAGGATTTCCGGAAGTCCTGTCGCCCTTATGCCCTCCTGACAGCAGGTTAAACCCCATTGTATCAAATAAAACCCACGCACAGCCAGCATCGGCGGCAGTAGAAGCTGGAACGGATAAGCCACGGATTGAACGGATTTAACGGATGGGCGCATAAACAGTTCTTGAATGCGCCCATCCGTTAAATCCGTTCAATCCGTGGCTTATCCGTTCCTTTTAACCGGTGATTTTGTCCAGGTGATGCCGGAGATGGACGACGTAATCCTTCATCAGAAATTCGAGACTCAAATCCTTGCCGTCCGGAGTGTGCCAGATATTCCGCAGGGCATTTGAATCGACATGACGAATCAATGCTATCAGTTGCGTGTTGTAGGCGTGCCACAGATCGACGATTTCACGCCAGGGCCGCTCCTGATAACGTTGCACGCGAACCCATTCATCGCCGTCATAGCCAGGCAGGTCAATCCGGGCGGCAAGCTGCAGGCGCACAAAACGCTGATGGTTGTTGGCCGCGGAATCAACCAGGTGTCCCAGTATCTCTTTAGTGGACCATTTCCCCGGAGCCGGCCGCACAGACGTTTTCTCATCCCCGATTTGCCTCAGACGATCGACAATCTGCAGCGCGGACAAAAGATCATTAGCGACGGACTCCATCGGGAACTCCTTTCTAAATGCAATACCGCTCGCTTGCCAGAAAACTAAGAATCGAGCATGTCCCAATCACCAGGATATTGGCGAGAAAATAATGAGGCCGCGGTTCTTTCTCAAGGACAGTCAGGTGACGGAGTTGATCGAACGAGCAGGCAGGAGGCGGTCGCGATAAAGAGTTGCTTCTCAAAGCCCGCCGGCAGGCTGTGCTGCTGGCGGGCCGCACTTAGAGAGTGTTTACCAGCGGTTGTTCCGGGCAGCACGGCTGGTGAAGTCCTTCTTCACCATGGGACGAGCTTCGTTGACAGTCAACGCGCGCCCACCCAAGTCCTTACCGTTATACGCAGCGATCGCCTTTTCTGCGTCTTCATCGTTCATGGAAACGAAACCAAACCCTTTGGAGCGGCCGGTGTCCCGGTCAGTAATGATGCTGACGGATTCGACGGCACCAATCTGTTGAAACAGGCCGGCAAGTTCATCTTCAGTCGTTCTGAACGACAGATTTCCAACGTAAATTTTCTTCGACATTTTTTTCCTAATTCAATTTTGTAAGGAACATCGTGGGCTGGGCAGGAAAGAATCAAAAAGCAGAATCAACTCCCCGGACAGTGACAAGAAGCTCCTAGGTCCATAAAACAACGGCAGCAAATCGCCGTTGCGGTTACGCCAAAATTTTATCACGGGGACCGTGACAAGTTGTCATTTTTCTTTGCCCGATGAGAGAAACCCTTTGGCCACTGCATCATCCAGAAGAGAGCGGGCGCATTCCCAAAGTGTCGCCGACCCTGTTGCCATCGAAGCGTTCCCCTCGATGACCCGCTCGGCGGTGATTCCATGCTCCGCCCAGGAGCGACCATGCGTGTGGTAGTTGTGAAGCTGCGGCATGAACCGATCCAACGCCAGAGCAAACCGTGCGTCTGCCGTTTCGCCAGCATCGAACTCCTCCCAGAGTTCCCTCAGTTCCTGTCCCTGATCCGGAGGCAATATTCCGAAAAGGCGGTCTGCAGCAGCGTGCTCGCGCTCCGCTTTATCCAGGGCCCCGGCGGTGTCGTAGAAATAAGTGTCTCCCGCGTCGATTTCGACGATGTCGTGTATGAGTACCATCTTCACGACTCGCGCTACATCCACCGGCTCGTTCGCGTGCTCCGCAAGCAAAATGGCCATGATCGCAAGATGCCAGCTGTGCTCCGCCGTATTTTCGGACCGATTCTGGTGAATCAGGTAGGTTCGCCGCAGGATGGTTTTGAGCTTGTCGACTTCCAGAATAAACTGAATCTGCCGTTCGAATCGGTTTGCGTCCATAGTCGCAGTTTAGCGTAGGATCATCGTCTTGAGTTGCCCCCAGGCGACCATGGAGTATTTCCGATGTCCTTGATAAAGCGCTGCAGTGCCCGCTCAAACGGCTTGTCTTTGATGGCGGCCTGGCTATGCTCGGGCAATTCTGTCCACGGAAACGGGACGATGACATGCGGCCGGAAATCGTACAGCAGCCGGAGTTGTTCTGAATAGTAGCTGAGATCGTTGCTAGGCTGGACGCTCGGCAGCAGCGGAGCTGACGGGTTATATTCGAGGACGGCCCAGTTGGCGCTTCGTTCCCGCAGTTGGGACAGCAGTGGTTTGGTCACGGTGCGAAGGTGCCGCTTGCCATCGAAAACGTTGTAAGCGGTGACGCCCGGTGAGCCGAACGGCGCGGCGAATGCCGTGTCCAGGGAACTTGCCGAGGTATAGACACGAACGTTATCGGCTTGTTCGAAAAGGAACTCGGCGGGAATTTGGTGCGAGTAAAAGCGGTCGGCCGGAATGGAAAAGCCATTCGTTTTTCCCGATGGCGTTGTGGTTATCCACTGCGCAAAATCATGAACATAATTGCCGATCATGCGCCGGCGAAATGCCAGCCAGGCGTTCCAGAGCGGATCGCCGGGATTTGGTGATCTTGGCGCGTCGAAACCACCATCCTTAAAGTAAGGTCCTGACGCCGGCAATTTGGCTCGAAGCGCAACGTAAGAAGCGAACGGGATGGGACCGCTGTCATTAAAATATTCAAGTTCCCAGGTGGAAAAGTGCCGTTGATAGTCGCCGTTGAATGTGTGGCCGTCACCGTCGTCGTCGGAGTCGGGCGTCCGATCCCCCAGATATTTAGAGAAACGCAGCCAATCCCGGAACTCCGCAACCGCAAAGGGACTGTAGTCCGTGTACAGCAACTCTGTTGTTTTACGGCCGACCGCGCCATCACCTAAATTTCGTTCCCATGTCAGTTCGACTTCCCCGTCGCCACTGATACTGACGAGTGTGCCAGGTGCAGCCGCCATCGTATCGGCGAGATGCCTGGCAATGATACGGACGCTTTCCTCCATCCTGCTGTGTAAATCGGTCGCGTAGCGTGAAGGAGTCACCCAGATTGAATGAGGAATGACGACAGGATCCTTCAGATCTTCGGGAGGCCCAATCCAGCCGTCAGCAAACCACTGGGCGTTCCTGACGTCCTGTTGAATCGCGATCTCCCGCAGCCGATTCCAGCCATGAAAGAAACCGGATACCAGCGCGATATGCGTGACAAGCCCGTTCGTTGCTGCCCGGTTTACCAGCAGGTCCGCTTCGCGCCGCGTTGGCTCGAGCATGGATTCCTCGATCGGCCTGTCGAGCTTGAGTTCTCCTTCGTAATTGAACGAAAGAAATGCGGCGAATCCCAGCAGCACATGCGGAGCCTCTCCCAGACGCTGCCGTAGTTCTCGGGCTTCCGAAGCGAATTTGTCGTCCGACACCTTCGCGT
The DNA here is from genome assembly GCA_963738025.1 of uncultured Acidobacteriota bacterium. Classification (GTDB taxonomy): domain Bacteria; phylum Acidobacteriota; class Terriglobia; order 20CM-2-55-15; family 20CM-2-55-15; genus 20CM-2-55-15. Next base: position 99,248 of record CAVTWA010000067.1, read on the forward strand.
ATTCAATGTAAAGGGGAGCAATCACGGTGGAATCGTTATAAGAAGGCTTCGGCGCCTCGGCTATTGCCGGCAGTGCTGCCAGCAACAGGATGAGAATAGGTGCCAGGCGCATGGGTGAGAGTATATGTGCTGAAGCGCCGCGTCACAGCCAGATTGTCATCGAGTAGAGAATTGGCGGCAGCAGAATGCTGCTACTGAGGCGGACAGCAGATCTTGGGATGGTGCCCGACGGCGCGCTTCGGAATATAATTCGGCTTGATTTCATGACCTCCAGAGTTCGATTTGTTCCATTCTTGTGCATTGCTGCACTGTTAATCTCGACCTACCGCCTGTACACGTCTGCCTTTTTCTGGATCGACGATTTTAATAACCTGTTCTGGGTGCAGCGGCAAAGCGCTTCAGCAATGTTGTGGGACGTGATCAATCCTGCATCGAAATTTTTCCGCCCGACCGGCATGTTGTTTTATTGGGTGCTGCTTCATCTGTTCGGCCTCGATGAACGCGCCTATCACGTCGTGGCGTGGTTACTGCACGCCACGAATACGGCACTCGTTTACGTCATTTTGAAACGAATCACAGCTTCGCGAGCAGGAGCTGCGATTGGCGCCATGTTCTACGCCTGCGAAGCTGCTTTTGTCGATCTTTATTGGAGCTTTGGAACAATTTTCGAACTCGTCTGCGCTCTCGCGATGCTCACCGGCATTCTATTGTGGAACACGGAAGACCGGTCATGGAGGCAGGCACTCTTGTGTTTGTTCGTGTTTGCATTTGCGCTGAAGGCAAAAGAAATGGCCATTACACTGCCGGCCTTATGGTTGGTGTCTGACCTGACACTGCGAAACAAACTAACGGCGAAGAACCTGCTTCAATTGGTCCCCGCGACTGTGCTTGGCGTGTTCTACGGATTGATGAAGGTGACGGAAATGCGAGGCGGCTCTCCCGCCGATCCGTATTATATGGACATTCGGTCAATGACCCTGGGGCGAGGCTTCGGGGGCTACTTCAATCTCCTCTTTAATACCGACATCCGCTGGCAGATCTGGGCAATTGGGTTTGTCTCACTGTTGCTGGTATTCGTCTTCCTGAAAATGCGGCCGGCAATTTTCTTCCAGGCCTATACCTTCATCAGTTTTCTTCCACTGATCTTCCTGGTCAACCACCGTGAAGCCTTTTACTGGTACCTTCCGATCTTTGGCCTGTGCGGGCTCGCTGCGTTGCTGGTGAAGTCGTTTGTTGCGATCGTTGAACCCAGACTGCCACGCGGTTTTGTGCCACTCGGCGCAACTGCCGTTTTTGCGCTCCTTTGCTGGGGAACTTACGTCCTTCAGCGGGATCAAACCGTCGAACGCAGGCAATGGCAGCAACACATTGCAGCAGAATATCGCGCGTTCGTTGCTTCCGTTCAGGCCATGCCACAGCCTGCCCCGAATGGAACGATAGTGTTCGAATCGCATCCGGAATATTTCGATTCGGATGTCCTGCGATATGCATCATCGGTCGCCCTGCGGCGCACCGATATCGATGCGAAGCTGGTGTCTCCGCAATAACCGCAGCTCAAACTGCACGTCTATGCTCAGCAAATCGACCCAATTTCCAAGGACAATTCTCAATTTTTATCCGAAGGTTGATTTATTCACAGCTTCTATGAGCATACGTGTCCAAGGCAGAATGATGGGGAGCCGCAAAGTGACGCCCGTAAAGATTTTGAATGTAGTGGATATGACGTAAACCTGGTTTTTGGCTGTAACACTGGTGGACCAGTCCCCGCCTAAGTTAGGCGGGGACTGTGCTCACCGTTTCAATGAGGCATTGCGGCTAGCGAAGCCTAAAACGACAGTTACGGCCGTCGCCGCAAGGGTAAGCGCAAATCCAAATCGAACCGATCGCGGGCGATAATCGAGTTTTACAAGTGAATCACCCTTGGGAACAGATATTCCACGGAGCACGCCGTCCACGCGGTAAATCGGCGCACGGAGACCGTTGACCGTCGCTTCCCAGCCCGGATAAAACACTTCACCTACAACAAGGAGACCACGCCCTGCGGAATGGATCCGGAACTCCATCGACGTGGCTTCATTCCGTACTGCGGCGGCCACATCGTGAGAATCAGTGCCTGGATCCATGGGCTCCTGCGGAGTGCGGTCCAGAATTGCTGTGCGCTGCGGGTCGAAATGCGAATCAGACAAGCGTCTCAAGGGACGTTCCTTGGATGGATCGATCTGAACATCATGCACAACCCAGGCGCGATCACCATAACTGCGGTTCTCGAAAACGCGCCATTCCCCCTCGGAAAAAACGGGCACCCTGCCCGGCAGATCCGATCGACTGAGGGTGTAGCGAACATTGAACAATCCCGGCATCTGAGGATGCCCGAGGTATGCAAAATAGTCCGTCAGCATCGTGGCCGACATCCCGCCAGTCGTTGGAATTCCGTAGGAATTGCCGATGTTCGGCGGATTGATCGCATCGAACTGGATGCGAAACAAACCCTGCTGTGCGCGAAAAAACTCGGCCAGCTTTCGGGTCTCGACCAGCTCGGCCATATGGTCCTGCTTCGCGGCAGCCATCGTTACTTTGTTTCGGACCGGATAATTGAACACGTACAGATCCCAAAGGATCAAAAAGACCAGTGCACCTTTCAAGGTCGCCGGGCGGTAATCCCGATACAGCAACTCGAATACGACATACGCCGCCGCGATAAACACGAAAGACATGAACAAAGAATCGTCGACCGCTATCGTCGTCTGGACGGAGCCGGCGAGAAGGATCGCAGCGAGAAGCACCACCAGCCAGCGCAGGCAGCGAACGAATGCGCCGAAGAAATGATCCTTGGGAGCAAGTGCTTCGAATAGCTCGCCGGCTCCGAAGCCCGCCAGAATTGCGCAGGCGAAATGAGTCAGAAGGATGAAGCGGCCGGCTTCGCGCGCAACGTCGAGCCCCGGCAGCAAATACAACAGGCCGTGCAGAAATGAAAACTCGCCCCAGCTGTACAGGTACGAGAGAGCCGCCACGGCGACGAGATATTTCACCCATTTGTTTTGCCATCCGCGCCACGCTCCGACGATCGAAAGAAGAAAAGGCAAAACGCCGAAATAGTTGGTCGGCAGTTCATCTCCAGGACTGGCACCGGCAAACAAAAACGTAAAGAGCGAGCGAGGCGAAAACCGCGCCTGAGTGCCAAGAAATGCATAGGGCACTTTGTTGTGAAACCCTATCGGGGAGTCCCCTCCAACCCAGCGATATGACAGCGGCCCGTATTCCATCGACGGCAACATTTGCACGGCGCCGAAGAGAAACGCCATCAGCGCTACCAGTGCCGCCAAGCCGAAGACCCGCAGGCGCCGAGGCTCGTTCCTGTAGATGACCGCCGCCATTGTTGCGATCACGATTCCACTCATGATCGTCATATGAATTCCGCCGGCGAGGACCGTCATACCCAGCGAGATGCCGGACAAGGAGGCAAAAAATGCAGCCCTTTTGGGCCGATCCTCCCCGGTCGACTTGAGGAAGAAGTAGACGATCAAGGGCAGCCAGATCCCCGAATCCAATGTGTGCGGATGCAGCGTGTTTGCAAGATAACCGCCGAGCGCGAAGGTGATGCCGGCTACGGCCGAGCCGAAACTCGAGATCCGCAGATGCCGGGCCAGGACGAACATAAAAATGGCAGCCAGCAAATGTGTCAGAACATAAAACGCGCTATAGATGCGCTCCGGCACCATGCCGTTCGAATCGAGAGGGAGAATGTATACAAGGAATTTCAGGGGATAGAACAGGCCCGTCTGCATCTCGCCGATAAACGTATTGCCTGAGAAACGAAATGGGTCCCAGATCGGAAGAATTCCTTTGTGGATTGAACTGGCCGCGAAATTGAACCACGAATAGCTCTGCGTGACCGGCTCCCAATCCCACAGAACGCTGAACTGCTTCGTGAAAACCAACTTCCAATAGAACAGCACGACGATGACGACCAGAAGCAGAATCCATCGAAGCGCTCGCATGGCGAGCGATTGTACCCGAAAATTGGCGAGTGGAGGCATGAGGCGGCCGAATGCCGGGATTCTTCATTTCCTCATTTGGATTTCTGAACTGAACGCGCGAATCATCCTCTCTGCCCCAGGCGGACAGGATGATCTTTTTCTTTTGAAGGACACGAGTGCACGGATTGAGCGGGTTTCTTCCGCTCAATCCGTTGCCTGACTAACGCTTGCGCGCGGCTTTCTTCTTTTTGGGCGCGGGACTCGCTTTCTTTTTGGCGGTTTTCTTTTTGGGGGTTGTGCTTCTGGCGGCCGGTTTGCGAGCCGGTTTAGCGGTTTTCTTCTTTTTCGCCGCCGGCTTTGCCGTGGGCTTCGGCTTGGGCTTCGGCTTAGCGGCAGTCTTCTTTTTCGCGGTAGTTTTTTTCTTCGCGGGGGTTTTTCGTTTCGCGGGGGCGGGCCGTGAAGGAGGCGCGGGCGTCTCGTCCACGTCGATTTCTACGGCATAGACGTCCACTTCCACCTCTTCAGATTCCTGGACCGGGGACTCTGAGACATCGTCGACCATCACTTCGGAAGAATCGTCTTGCTCAGCGTCCATCTCATCCGACGAGTCCAGGATGTCATCGAAATCATCTTCCCTGCTCATGCTGATCTCCTTGTGAGGAAGGCCGCTCTTCATCCGGCCTCGTTCTTTCGCGAGACATGATACACGATAGCTGCTCTGCGGAATACGACGTGCTTGACCGGAGATGTGACCACGTCAGTAAGGATCTTCGAGGAATTCGGCGCGATCGACGATGAAGCGAAGCGCTGGAGGCTGCTTTCTGAGGATACCAACAGCCCGATGCACCAATATGCCTGGGTAAAGGCTTGTAGCGATGCATTTGCGGGCAAACTTCATCTGATTGTTGTCGGTAACGACCAACCCGGCGCGCTTGGTCCATTCATCGTCCGTGGCCGGCGGCTGCACCGGCTGGAATGTCTGGGTGTGGACGAACTATACGAGCCGACCGACTTCCCTCATTCCGATCCGGCTTCCCTTACGTGCCTTGTCAATACACTAGTGGAATCGCGACGCCCTCTGCTGCTCCGGCGTATTCTCGCAGATTCCCCCGTACTCACCGCCCTGCGCAGCGCCTTTCGCTGGCGCGGCGTCTTAATGACCCGGCCGGTAACGGGTTATCCCTGGATCGAGCTGGACTCCTCCTGGCTCGAGCCGGAAAAGAAGCTGAGTTCCAGCCGACGCTCCAGCCTCCGACGGTCTCTGCGGAAGGCCGAGGAAATCGGAACAGTCAGGTACGAGATCCTGTCCCCCACACCGCAGGAGTTGCCATCGCTGTTGACCGAGAGTCTTCAGGTGGAGGCGGCGAGCTGGAAAGGGCGCAGCGGCTCCGCATTGCTGAGCGATACGGACCGCCGGAGATTCTTTGAAAGGTACACCGCGATAGCGTGCGAACGCGGAATACTGCGTCTCTGCTTTGTCCGCATCGGAGGCCATGCCGCCGCCACTCAGATCGCCGTCGAATGCGGAGAGGGTTTCTGGCTATTGAAGGTCGGCTATGACGAAACGTTCGCGCGCTGTTCGCCTGGAAATCTCCTGATGCTTGAAACGCTGAAATACGCAGCGTCGCGCGGTTTGCGTACATATGAATTCCTCGGCTCCGCCGAACCATGGACTGAAATCTGGACCGACCGCCTCCGCCCATGCGTTGCGGTGTGGGCCTACCCTAACAACCCGCGAGGCATGGCGGCATTCACGTGGGACGCTCTGAGATTCGGATGGGAACGGCTGAATCGGCACTTCAATCACTGATCCGGCGCGCAGCTCGCGTCTATACGGCCGGGCCGGCGATCAAGGATGCGCAGGCAGCATGCGAACGCCTGGCGCGTAACGGCATCGCGAGTACCGTCTGTTACTGGGACGTGTACGCGGATCAACCTGTCTCGATCACACAGGCATATGTCGGCGTTCTCCGCGCCACATCGGCCGTGGCATCCGATTGCTATCTTTCCATCAAAGCTCCCGCGCTGAAATTCGATATGGATCTTGTTAAGAGAGTCCTCGCTGAAGCACGCTCCTTAAACGCAATTGTCCACTTCGATGCGATGGGTCCCGAAACCATCGATCGAACGTTTTCGCTCATTGAACAGGCTCACAATATCTATCCAAGCCTGGGTTGTACCCTTCCCGGACGCTGGAAACGGAGCTTGAAGGATGCCGAAAAAGCTCTCGAACTCGGCCTCCGGGTACGGGTCGTAAAGGGCGAGTGGGCGGGTATCGGCGACGATGAAACCGATCCTCGCGAGGGATTCCTGAACGTCGTGGACACGATATCCGGACGTGCCGTGCACGTCGCGGTAGCGACGCACAATCCCAGCATCGCCCGGTTCTCTTTAAGAAGGTTGCGGAATGCAGGTACCCCCTGCGAACTGGAACTTCTTTATGGGCTGCCGCAACAACCGCTGCTCAAAATCGCCCGTGACTTTGGAGTCCGTGCCCGGATGTACGTTCCGCACGGTCATGCCGGACTTCCCTACCGCTTGAAAAACGCCCTCCGGAATCCCCGGATCGTCGGCTGGTTCCTGCATGATCTCTGGCGCTCCCGATAACTCTTGGCGATCCGGAATCGTCTGACCCCTTGTCGTTGATTCGGCCGTCTAACCGTCCAGATGGCCTTGCCGGAGAAACTCGGTGATTTCCGCCTTCTCACGACCTTGGACATGGCGCCCCTCCCCCTCCACCGGCGCCTGCCCTGAGCCCGACGGCGCAGCGCGCGAGACATGATGCGCAAAAGCCGATCGCTCAAGGCGTTCCGGCCGCGGTTCGGCAGCCGCCACCGGTCCAGGAAAAACCTCTCGTCACCCCGCCAGCAGCGCCGCTATCTCCGGTCCAAGCATGCTGATGGAAGCGGCCACGAATGCCGTCTCAAAATGGAAGTATGAGCCGACATATTTGAATGGCCAGGCCGTACCGGTCGTTCTCACGGCAAGAATCACCTTTTCACTGAGTAACTCGGAAAAGTAAAATCCCTCCCCTATGTTCTCAGGGAAGACTGCAATCGTTACCGGCGGAAGCCGCGGGATCGGCCGCGCTATCGTGCAGGCGCTGGCGCGTGAAGGCGCTCGAGTCGTATTTACCTATACGCAGAATCAGGCGATGGCCGATGAGGTCGCAAATGGCGATACCATCGTGGCACTTCAGGCCGATGTCACCAACTTCGAACAATCGAAGAATCTTGTCAAACAGGTGAAGGAGCGTTTCGGACGAGTCGACATTCTCGTCAATAACGCCGGCGTTACGAAGGACAAGCTGATTGCGCTGATGAGTGAAAAAGACTGGGATGACGTCATCGATACGAATCTCAAGGGCGCATTCAACATGACCAAACCGATCATCGGTTTGATGATTCGCCAGAAATCCGGCTCCATCCTGAACATCACCTCGATCAGTGGCGTGGTCGGTATGGCGGGACAGGTGAATTATTCGTCATCGAAGGCCGGTATGATCGGTTTTACCAAGGCGCTCGCCAAGGAAATCGCCAAAGCAAACGTGAACGTCAATGCGCTCGCGCTCGGTTTTGTTGAAACCGATATGACCGGGGTTCTGAACCCGGATTATCGAGCCAGGGCTATGGAGCAGATTCCATTAGGGCGGTTCGCAAAACCGGAAGAGATTGCTGAGATTGCGCTGTTCCTCTTGTCGCCGAAGGCGGCGTATATCACGGGTCAAGTCGTGCAAGTTGATGGTGGCCTGGCGATCTGACAAAGCCCTGTGAATGAATTAGCGCAGGAGGCGCGTAAGGATACAGTCCCTCGGCCAAATGACTAATGACTATTGACCATTGAGAATTGACAAAGCATTCGGGAGAAATGGTCAATTCTCAATGGTCAATAGTCATTAGTCATTTTTGGGGAAAATCCCGGCCTGCGGCCGGGGCTGGGTTCTAAAGGGCCCTCCGGGCCTGTTTGTTCACACCTTCATAGACCGCGCGCCTGCAGTTGCCTCTCTCTGTGCGTTTAACTCGTCCTGCCCAATTCGATTTTCTTCTGGGCCTGATACTTCCCCTTGCGATCTTTGTAAGACACCTCGCACGGCTCATCGGATTGAAAGAAAAGGACCTGGCACAAACCTTCATTAGCGAAGATGCGGACCGGCACCGGAGTCGTATTGGCGATCGAAACGGTGACGAATCCTTCCCATTCCGGCTCGAACGGAGTGACATTGACCAGAACGCCTGTACGGGCATACGTGGACTTACCGACGCATAGAGTCAGCACATCGCGAGGAATGCGCAGGTACTCGACGGTGCGCCCTAAAACATAGCCATTCGGAGGGATATCGCACGACGGACCTTTATGATCCCGGTAGTAATCGGGCGGAATTGCCTTCGGATTCAACGTCGCACCGGGCGGAGGGGAGAAGATTTTGAACTCATCGGCCACGCGAAGATCGTATCCATAAGAAGATAAACCGTAAGAGATCGTACCTTCTGCTACTTGCGCGCTACTGAACGGCTCGATCATTCCGTGAGCCTGCGCCATCTGGCGTATCCATCGATCGGCTTTAATTGGCATTGCCTAACTCGTTTCCTGATGGTAAAAATATGGTGACAAAAGAGATACGGAGGTTCCAGTGATCAAACTCGATCTCGTGAATCAGATTGTTGAGCGGACGGGAGTGAGCAAGACAAAAGCGGAACAGGCAGTCGATACCATTTTCAATTGCATGAAAGATGCCCTGAAGGCCAATGATCGGATTGAGTTGCGCGGTTTTGGCGTATTTTCGGTCAAGCCGAGGAAAACGGGCATCGGCAGGAACCCCCGGACCGGCTCGGAAGTAAATATCCCGCCCGGAAAGGCCGTTCGGTTCAAGCCTGGCAAAGACTTGCAGTCGCTTTAGCCCGGCAGCCCAAAAAGTTTCCTGCAGAAGTAGTAGTATCAATAGTTCCATGGACAATTCGTTCAACCCGCCGGCTGAGATTCTATTTGAAGAAGCGCAACGGCAAAAGTTTCCGTGGTTGAACGTGGCGCTGTTCGGCGTGACGTGCCTGAGCACGATGATCGTCGGAACCGCACTAATGGAAGCTTATACGAACTCGTTCGGCGACGTGCTTCCATTCCTGGAACAAATTCTGCGTTCGCCGTCCGTGCTCCTGAAGGGAGTGCCGTTCAGCTTCGCCATCATGACGATTCTGCTGGCGCATGAGATGGGACACTACCTGACGTGCCGGTACTACGGAATCGACGCAACTCTGCCTTATTTCATACCGGCCCCGACCATCGTCGGCACCATGGGCGCGTTCATTAAAATCAAATCGCCGATACAACATCGCGCTGCTCTTCTCGAAGTTGGAATCGCGGGACCGATTGCCGGATTTGTTCTGGCAATACCGACCTTGATTATCGCTCTGGCTAAATCCGGCTTCACCGCGCCGGATCCCTCCGGAGCAGGCGTGGAACTGGGCGAGCCTTTAATTTTCAAGCTGTTGGAATTTGTGATGGGGAAAACGCCTCCTGCCGGCATGAGCATCAACCTGCATCCCATCGGGTTCGCTGCCTGGTTCGGGTTCTTCGCAACCGCGCTGAACCTGCTTCCGGTAGGGCAACTCGATGGAGGACACGTTTCCTATGCACTCTTCGGCGGGCTACACAAGCGCATTTCTCAGGCGTTTCTGTTTACCCTGATCCCGTTGGGCCTGTTCTACTGGCAGGGATGGCTGCTCTGGACAACCGTTCTGCTTTTTATCGGATTACGGCATCCGATGACTCTGGACGATTCCGTGCCATTGCAAACCCGTCATACAGCGCTCGGGTGGATCGCTCTCGCGATGTTCGCCCTTTGCTTCACTCCGATGCCGTTCTATTTCTCCTGAGCCTGCGGTTCGCCGCCACAAACCATCTGAGTGATATAAACTTTACCGTCGGCCTCTTCGGAAATGGCGACGCCTATCCCCTCCCTGGTGTACTTATTCTCCAGGATGTTCTCGCGGTGTCCTCCTTCGCTCTGCATCCAACCTTTCAGCGTGGACGCGGCGATCTGATCCATTGAATTCCAATCGTAGGTGGTGCGTTTCTTTTCAGTGATGACCCGCGAATACAAATTGTTCTGATAGATGTTCTCACCCATCAATTGACATGGTCGATAACCGGCAGCCTCCGCCCGCTTCATCGGCGTCAGACCTTCCGGATTGACATGCTTGAAGTATTTTCGCTTCACCATATCCTCGCTATGCGCCCGCGCAATCTTGGACAGCTCGTCATCCCACTCGAACGGCGGCCGCTCCGCGGCCTTGCGTTCAAAATTCACCAGCTGGTGAATTTTTTGTTCGAGGTCGGCAATGCGAATCTCCGGCTTCGGGTTCTCAAACAGAAGCAGAAAAAGCATGAGGAGTTCCATGCATTTCAGTCTAGCACCAGAGCGGGTTTGCTTTTCCAGCGGCTCGTGCGCGCCGCGGAGCGGCCTTGTGTCTGCAGGGCGGTGCAAGACTTGCGCTCAGGATACGTTGTGGCCTGGAATCTTTCGCCCCTAAAGGGGCTCATCATCCTTGATGTCCGAAACCACGGCCGTTGGCCGTGGCTAGCGATCTTACGCCGCTCCGCGGCTAAAGACGTCGACGGGGTCTAAGCTCGACGCTACGCGGCTGAACCACAGAAGGCGCAGCAACCCACGCCCCCTTACTGCTTCTGGCTTTGCAGAAACTCAAGCAGGGTTTGTGCGGTCGGCGTGAGCAGTTTCTGACGGCGGTGAATGATACCGATCGGACGGACGAGGTCGGGCATATCCGTAGGGATGGCGGCGAGAATGCCGGCTTCCACCTCGCGGAGCACGCTCGGCTCGGGAAGAATACTCACTCCCGACTGAAGCGTAATCGCGTGCTTGATGGTTTCGATGTTGTCGAACTCCATGGCGATGTTCACGTTCATGCCGTGCTGCCGAAGCGTTTTGTCGATGGCCTTTCGAATACTCAGACTGCGGTCAAATGCGATGAACGTCTCGCCGTCGAGATCTTTATACGAGATCATCCTTCGCTTCGAGAAGGGATGAGAACGATGGCAGACAAAGACCATTGGCTCAGAATGCCACGGCACTATCGTTAACGATCGATGCGGGGAAGGAAACGAAAGGATCCCCAGATCGGCTTCGTCGTTGATAACCGCATCGACGACTTCATGCGGGTGCAGATAAGCCAGCCGGATTTTCGCGTGCGGATAACGCTGGGTGAATTGCTGCGAGTAAATGCCCATGTCGTGCAAGCCGACTGAATAAATCACGGCGACACGCACGGCCCCGCTGACAAGCGTTCGCTGGGATGTAATTTCGGCCTTGGCTTTTTCGAAGTTCTCCAGCAGCACCACGCAAGCCTCAAAGAACTTCTTGCCCTCCGGCGTCACCATAAACGGTCTCTTCGTTCGATCGATCAGCTGGGAACCCAGTTCCTCTTCAAGCTGGCGGACCGCCTGGCTTGCCGCCGATTGCGAAATCCGATGCGAGGCCGCGCCGAGTGAAAAACTGCCGGAGCGGATGACGTCACAATAAAGACTCAGGGTGTCCAGATTCATACTTTGCAGAACGCGGGACGGGATCCTGCGATGCATGCGGATCTGCTGCGCCCGGCTTCAACCCACGTTCGGACACGATAAAGGATTAGCTATGCTTATGCAAAGTACTTTTATTTTGCAGGATGACTTATTCAACGAAGTTGGCTAAAGTATCGTCACCCTGACAGGACAAGTGTCCGGAGAGGTATATCTATATGTTTTCAGCACTGCCGCCAAAGCAAGGCCTTTACGATCCTCAATTCGAGCATGACGCCTGCGGCGTCGGTTTTGTGGTCGATATCGCCGGCCGCAAATCGAACGAGATCGTCCGGAGGTCCCTTCAAGTCCTGGTAAATCTGCAACATCGCGGCGCCAAAGGCTGCGAGGAGAATACCGGCGACGGAGCCGGAATCCTCATTCAGATTCCTCACGACTTCCTCAAGGCGGAGTGCAAGAAACTGGGTTTCAACCTGCCAGCGCCCGGTTACTACGGCGTCGGAATGGTTTGCATGCCACGTGACAATCACACCCAGCGCTGGTGCAAGGAAATGGTCGAAGGCGCCGCCACACGCGCCGGACAGAAGGTTCTTGGCTGGCGCGATGTCCCGACCAACAACTCTCCGATCGGAGACTCCGCGAAAGCCGTCGAACCTGTCTTCAAGCAGGTTTTTGTCGAGCGCAACTCGTATCTGAGAACTGCGGACGACTTTGAGCGCAAACTGTACCTGATCCGGAAACGCATTGAAAAGACGACGACCGAGATGTACTTCCCCAGCTTCTCGGGCCACACGCTCATATATAAAGGAATGCTCTCGGCGGACCAGATCGAGGTCTATTTCCCGGACCTGCTCGATCCGCTGATTGTTTCGGCTCTTGCCGTGGTTCATCAACGGTTCAGCACCAACACGTTCCCGAGCTGGTCGCTGGCGCATCCTTTCAGATACATCTCGCACAACGGCGAAATCAACACGCTGCGCGGCAACATCAACTGGATGAAAGCGCGCGAGGCGTTGTTCGAATCGGAACTGTTTGGCGAAGACCTCAGAGATCTTCTTCCGGTCATTGTCGATGGCGGAAGCGACTCCTCCATGTTCGACAACGCTCTGGAAATGCTGGTGATGTCCGGCCGGTCGCTTCCTCACGCAATGATGATGCTCATCCCGGAAGCGTGGGATGGCCACGAGACGATGAACGACGAGAAAAAGGCGTTCTACGAATATCACTCGTGTCTGATGGAGCCGTGGGACGGTCCGGCCTCGATGGTGTTTACCGACGGCGTCGTTATCGGCGCCACGCTGGATCGCAATGGTCTGCGTCCGTCGCGTTATTACGTTACGAAAGATGGTCTGGTGGTGATGGCGTCCGAGGTCGGCGTGCTCGATATTCCCGCCGAGAACATCCTCAGGAAGGGCCGTCTGCAGCCAGGCAAGATGTTCCTGATCGATACGCGGGAAGGCCGCATCATCGACGATACGGAACTGAAACATAAGATTGCGACCGAAAAGCCGTACCGCCAATGGTTGAACGAAAACCTGGTGCGGCTGGCGGATTTGCCCGGCCATCCTGTGCCGGAACCGGATCACGCAACGGTATTGTTGCGGCAGCAGGTTTTCGGATACACGCACGAAGACTTGCGCATCCTCATGGCTCCGATGGCCAAGAACGGCGAAGAAGCCCTCGGTTCGATGGGAACCGACACGCCGCTGGCGGTGTTGTCCGACAAAACGCCGCCGCTGTACAACTATTTCAAACAGCTGTTCGCGCAGGTGACGAATCCACCGCTCGATGCGATTCGTGAGGAACTGGTCACCTCGATGTCAACGGCGCTGGGGCCCGAAAAGAACCTTTTGAACCCGACAGCGGAGAGCTGCCGGCTGATCAAGATTCTGTCTCCGATCATGGACAATGACGACCTCGAGAAGCTACGCAACATCTCGGTCGACGGGTTCCGTTCCGTGACGCTTCCGATGTGCTTCAAAGCGTCCGAAGGCGGAGAGGGAATGCGCCGCGCTCTGCAGGATCTCTTCGAAACGGCAACCCTGGCGATACGGTCCGGTGCAACGATTCTGATTTTGTCCGACAGGCAAATCGATAAGGATTTCGCGCCGATCCCGAGCCTGCTGGCCACCGCAGGCCTGCATCATCACCTGGTACGTGAAGGATCGCGCACGAAAGCAACCCTCATTGTCGAAACGGGCGATGCCCGCGAGGTGCATCACTACTGTTTGCTGATCGGCTATGGAGCTTCGGCAGTCAATCCGTATCTGGCGTTCGAGACGCTGGACGATATGATCCGTCAGCACATGTTGACCGGCATCGACCATCGCAAAGCCGTCAATCACTATACGAAGGCCGTGAAAAAGGGTGTCCTGAAGGTGATGTCGAAGATGGGTATCTCGACGCTTCAAAGCTATCGAGGAGCTCAGATGTTCGAAGCCGTCGGATTGGACCAGAAGTTCGTCGACGCCTATTTCACGAACACGCCTTCACGCATCGGCGGCATCGGTCTTGCAGAAATTGCAGCGGAAACGATCGAACGTCATCGCCGGGCGTTTCCAGGACGGCCGGTGCGCCTGCCCGACCTCGATTGGGGAGGGCAGTATCAGTGGCGTCAGGATGGCGAGTACCACATGTACAATCCCGACTCCATTCACAAGCTGCAGTACTCGACGCGAACGAACAATTACAGGATCTTCAAGGAATACAGCGAAGTCATGAATGTGCACAGCCAGAAGCTGTGCACGTTGCGCGGCCTGATGGATCTGCGTTTCGATGCGGAAGCAATTCCTCTGAGCGAGATCGAACCTGTTGAATCGATCATGAAAAGGTTTGCGACCGGCGCGATGTCGTTCGGCTCGATCAGCAAGGAAGCGCACGAGACACTGGCGATCGCCATGAACCGGATCGGCGGACGCAGCAATACAGGCGAAGGCGGAGAAGATCCGGCGCGTTACTTTCCGGATGAGAACGGGGATTCCCGCTGCAGCGCCATCAAACAAGTCGCGTCAGCCCGCTTCGGCGTGACAAGCCAGTACCTGGTCAGTGCGAACGAACTGCAAATCAAGATGGCGCAGGGCGCAAAGCCAGGCGAAGGCGGACAGTTACCCGGACACAAGGTCGATGAGGTGATCGCGCGGGTTCGGCACTCGACTCCCGGCGTCGGTCTCATTTCGCCGCCGCCACACCACGACATTTATTCGATCGAAGATCTGGCGCAACTTATCTACGATCTGAAGAATTCCAATCCCCGGGCGCGCATCAGCGTCAAACTGGTCGCCGAAGTCGGTGTCGGAACGATCGCCGCCGGTGTGGCGAAGGCTCACGCCGACGTCGTGTTGATTTCGGGCGACAGCGGCGGAACGGGAGCTTCGCCGATCACCAGCATCAAACATGCGGGTATTCCCTGGGAACTGGGCCTGGCCGAAACGCATCAAGTTCTGGTCCAGAACAATCTACGCAGCCGCATCGTCGTTCAAACCGATGGGCAGTTGAAGACGGGCCGCGATGTCGTGATTGCAGCTCTTCTGGGAGCGGAAGAATACGGTTTCGCCACCTCCGCATTGATTGTGTCCGGATGCATCATGATGCGCGTCTGCCACCTGAATACCTGCCCCGTCGGCGTCGCAACTCAGGACCCGGTGCTGCGGCAGAAGTTCACGGGCAAGCCTGAGTACATCGTCAACTACTTCCGGATGATTGCGGAAGAGGTTCGCGAACTGATGGCCCGGCTTGGTTTTCGAACCGTGGACGAGATGGTCGGCCGCCGCGACAAGCTCGATGCGCGGCAAGCCATCGAACATTGGAAGGCGCAGAAACTGGATCTCACACCGGTTCTTCACATGCCTGAAGTCCCGGCTCATGTGGCGGTCCGGCGCGTGCAAAGCCAGGATCACGGCCTGGAAAAGGCTCTCGACAATCTTCTGCTCGAACTTGCAAAAGGGGCGCTCGAACACCAGACGCCCGTCGAGCTGCAGCTTCCGATCAGGAATGCCAATCGAACCGTAGGCACAATTCTGGGCAGCGAAGTCACGCGGCGTTACGGCGCAGAGGGACTGCCTGAAGGCACGATAAGAGTCCGTTTTACCGGCTCGGCGGGACAGAGTTTTGGCGCGTTTGTTCCGAAGGGTATCAGCCTCACGTTGGAAGGTGATGCGAACGATTACTTTGGAAAGGGACTGTCCGGCGGACGGCTGGTGGTGTTCCCTCCGGCAGCTGCAACGTTCAAAGCCGAAGAAAATATCGTGATCGGTAACGTCGCCCTATATGGAGCGACTTCGGGTGAGGCTTTCATGCGGGGCGTTGCCGGAGAGCGTTTCGCCGTCCGCAACAGCGGAGCCATCGCGGTCGTCGAAGGCGTCGGCGATCACGGCTGCGAGTACATGACCGGAGGCCGGGTGGTTGTTCTCGGCCGGACGGGACGAAATTTCGCGGCGGGAATGAGTGGCGGCATCGCCTACGTCATCGATGAAGAAGGAGATCTCGCCCAGCGCTGCAATCTTCAGATGGTCGACCTCGAAACCCTTGAAGACGTGCAGGAAGAAGAATACGTGCGCAGCCTCATCGCGCGTCATGCGGAGCTCACAAACAGCGGCCGCGCGAAACATATATTGGATAATTGGATTCACTTCCGGGAAAAATTAGTCAAAGTCATGCCGCTCGATTATCGTCGCGTCCTCGCGGAGAAAAAGGAGCAGGCAGCAAAATCATTCGCGATGGTACAACATGGGTAATCCGACAGGTTTTTTAGAGATCGGTAGAGTCAATTTCGAGCGGCGGCCGGCCGCCGAGCGTATCCAGGACTGGAAGGAAGTCTACAAGCCGTTTCCTGAAGACAAACTGCAGGCTCAAGCATCGCGGTGCATGGATTGCGGCATTCCCTTCTGTCATCAGGGTTGCCCGCTGGGCAACATCATTCCCGACTGGAACGACCTCGTCTACCGCGGCCAATGGCAGGAGGCGCTTTACCGGCTGCTGGCGACGAACAACTTCCCGGAATTCACCGGACGTATCTGTCCCGCGCCGTGCGAAGGTTCGTGCGTGCTCGGGATTAACGCGGATGCCGTCACGATCAAGAACATCGAAGTCAGCATCATCGACCGCGCTTTTAAAGAAGGTCTGATCCGGGCTCGCCGGCCGAAAGTTCGTACCGGTAAGGCCGTAGCCGTTGTCGGCTCCGGACCCGCTGGCCTTGCGGCCGCCGCGCAATTGAATCAAGCGGGACATTGGGTGACCGTGTTCGAGCGGGCAGACCGGATCGGCGGCCTGTTAAGGTACGGAATTCCCGAGTTCAAGATGGAAAAGCAGGTCCTCGACCGGCGGCTGAACATCATGCACGAAGAAGGCGTTATGTTCCGCACGAATGCGAATGTCGGCGTGAATGTCTCCGTCGAGGAACTCAAACGCGAGTTCCATGCGATCCTTCTCGCCGGAGGGTCGACAGCGCCAAGAGATCTGCCCGTGCCGGGGCGAGAACTGAAAGGCATTCACTTCGCAATGGAATATTTGCCGCTTCAGAACAAACGGTGCGAAGGTGACGAGATTTCCGACGTGCAATTTATCAGCGCGAAAGATAAACAGGTCGTCATCATCGGCGGCGGCGATACGGGAGCCGATTGTCTGGGCACCGCTCACCGCCAGGGCGCCCGCTCCATCGTACAGTTCGAACTGCTGCCCCAACCGCCTGCCGAACGCGCAGCCGACAATCCATGGCCAAACTGGCCGAATATCTTTCGCACGTCATCCGCACACGAAGAGGGTGGCGACCGCGAGTTTTGCGTCCTGACGAAGAGTTTTACAGGGCGCGACGGGCACGTCACACAACTGCACGGCGTGCGCGTGATGTTCGAGGGCCGTAACATGAAAGAGGTTCCCGGCACGGAGTTCACGCTGGAAGCGGACCTCGTTCTTCTCGCGATGGGTTTTCTCGGGCCCGAGCGCAAAGGAATGCTGGATCAGCTCGGCGTCACAATCAACGAGCGCGGCAACGTCGCGACGGACGCCGAAAAAATGACCAGCGTTCCGGGGATATTCGCCGCGGGTGATATGGCTCGCGGACAATCGCTCGTCGTGTGGGCGATCCGCGAAGGACGGGTAGCCGCCAAATCTGTTGATAAGTATCTGATGGGCCAGACGGACCTGCCATAGGCGCGGGCTTATCCCTTGGCTCTTAGCCGCGGAGCGGCGAAAGATTCTTTCGCCGCTCCGCGGCTGGAAGGCAAGAATGCGCCGGAGGCACACGTATAGCGTCGTGTTCTCGACGGGATAAAAGCGGTTATGCTCCCTTTTTCGCGAAAACCTCGAGCAAAGGGCACTCGCCGTTTGACGAGCCCTTCCCGGCCGAGCGCGAAACTTGAGCAAGCGCAGTGCGAACCTTTTTCAGGTCACTAATGCGCCGATCGATCTGGTCGATTTTCGAATCGACTCGCTTCTTCACTTCGGCGGCCGTTCCTCTTGAATCAACGCGCAGGAAGAGAAGCTCCCGGATTTCCTTTAATGAAAACCCGAGTTCTTTTACATTCTTGATGAACCGGATTCGGTTCACCACCTCGGGATCAAACATCCGATAGC
The DNA here is from genome assembly GCA_963738025.1 of uncultured Acidobacteriota bacterium. Lineage (GTDB taxonomy): Bacteria > Acidobacteriota > Terriglobia > 20CM-2-55-15 > 20CM-2-55-15 > 20CM-2-55-15. The sequence goes on from CAVTWA010000067.1 coordinate 117,328, forward strand.
CAGATTGTTTCCGCTTCGGTTTGTTTAAGAGCCCCTCTCGTTCGTAAAAACGGATCGTCTCAACCCCAACACCCGCAAGCTTTGCTACTTGCCCGATGGTCATTGGCTTACCTGCGTCGTGCATATCCTTCGAATTTACAGCCGGTACTGCGATACGGAGTCAATAGGTCTCGGCAACAAAAAGAAGCCCCCGCGACTGGCTCGCCCCCCTCAACTCAAAATCTATGCGCCGGCCGATGAATTACAAGCCTGTGCTATTCTGCCCAAATGGCTATCGTCATGAAATTCGGCGGCACGTCGGTAGAAGACGCCGCCGCGATCGATCGTTCCTGCAGCATCGTCGGAGAACGCGCAGCGCGGAAACCTTTCGTTGTAGTCTCGGCACTGGGAGGCGCCACGAATGGACTACTGGAGGCCGGAAGCTTCGCGGCACGCGGCGAAATCGGCAAGGCGATGACCATTGCCGATCGGCTGGAGTACAGGCACAGCGAACTTTTGCCATCCACTGCGGAATATTTCGAGAGGTTGCGGGAATTACTGAAGGCCCTTAGCGCCATCGGTGAGTTTTCACTGCGTACCCAGGACCTGATCGCCTCGTTTGGCGAAGCCCTTTCGTCGTTGATTTTCACAGACCGAATGAACCGGCTTGGCTTCAACGCGGTGCACATCGACGCGCGCGAATGCGTCGTCACCGATGAGCGATTTGGCAAAGCTTCCCCGATTATGGACGTCACGGCAGCTCGATTGGAACAGGCAGCACGCCCGCACCTCGACGCTGGCCGGGTCGTTATCATGGGAGGCTACATCGCATCGACACTGGCAGGAACCACAACAACACTGGGCCGTGGCGGGTCGGACTATTCCGCAGCTATTGTCGGCGCAGCGCTCAACGCCGAGGAAATCCAGATCTGGACGGATGTGGATGGCATGATGACAGCCGATCCGCGCATTGTGAATTCCGCCTGGAAAGTGGGGGAGATTTCATTCGATGAAGCCTCCGAACTCGCCTATTTCGGTGCCAAGGTCCTCCATCCGTTGACGGTGCTGCCGGCGGTCGAAAAAAATATCCCCGTTTACATCCTGAATTCGCGAAAACCGAAAGGCACCGGGACAAAAATCACCCGAGAGGCCCGGCCGTGCAGGAATCTGATCAAATCCATCGCGTGCAAACGTGGCATTACGGTTGTCACCGTCTCGTCGTCCCGCATGCTGATGGCGCACGGATTTCTACGGGCGCTTTTTGAAGTCTTCGACCGGCATCACACGTCGGTCGATATGGTTGCGACCTCCGAGGTCTCGGTGTCGCTCACGCTGGATGATGTCTCCGCTCTGGATGCGATCAGTCAGGACTTGCGACAGCTCGGCGACGTGGAAGTCAGTTCAAAGAAAGCCCTGATCTGCCTTGTCGGAAATAACCTGAAGTACACGCCGGGAGTGGCGCGCCGGGCGTTCGGCAGCCTCTCGGATATTAATATTCTGATGGTGTCGCACGGCGCCTCGAACATCAACTTCAGCTTCCTCATTGACGAAAAAGACGCGAACACGGCAATTCAGAAACTCCACGCCGATTTCTTCAGCGAGATCGATCCCGAAGTATTTGAGCCGGTAGTTTTGTAGGCGCGGTCTATGACCGTGCGTTTCTCCTGACCAGCGGAATACGCGCGGTCATAGACCAGAGCTGTCGGAAATAAGGACCAATATAGCGGTGAGCACAGTCCCCGCCTAAGTTAGGCGGGGACTGGCCAGCAAAAAACAGGTTTACATCGCATCCACTACAACTCACTAATCAATTTTCAGTTCTCATCCATGGAATCAATTTATTCGCACCTTCATAGACCGCGCCTACAATCAGGACTATGACATCAATGGGCGGAGATGGCCGGTCCATTGACGGCGGCGTGAATGAGAGCGACCTGCCAGTCGTTGCCCACCTTTTTGAATGTCATGCTGTTCGTGCCTTTCATCTGATTCGGCGCGCCGGCATTCGTGGTTTCCTCAAGTGTATAGCTGAAAGCCGCCCATGCGCCGCCATCCCATGTCTGGCCGGTGAGCCCGGTCATCGTCACCTTCTTGGCCGGTTTCGCCTGCATGAGGCGATTGATCCAGATATTGGCAGGCAGCATGTGCCCGTCTTCATCGAGCCAGACGGCGTCGGGAGCAACCACTTTCTGGAGATATGCCGCGTCCTGATTGTTCAAAGCGGCAACGATCATATTGACCATGTCCGCCACCGGCCCGGTCAGCGGAGGCATTGCAGGAGGGCCGCCCCTGCCCCGTCCGCCTCCCCGGCCGCCTCCTTGCCCCTGGCCACGTTCGGGCGCCTGCGCCAGCACCGATCCCGCTAATGCAGTCATGGCAATAACGAGTACAAGAATCGATCTTTTCATAATGCTCCTCGAAGATGAAATTTTAGCCCAGCCGATGGATTCTATAATCGAACCTTGCGGAGCCTCAACGCATTCGTAATGACCGACAGCGAACTGAACGTCATTGCGGCGCTGGCAATCATCGGACTGAGCAGCAGGCCCCATACCGGATAGAGAATTCCCGCCGCGACGGGTATCCCGACAGTGTTGTAAATAAATGCGAGAAACAGGTTCTGCCGGATATTCTTCATCGTTGCGCGGCTCAGCTCCCGGGCGCGAAGAATTCCGGCAAGGTCGCCCTTGACGAGCGTGATGCCCGCCGTCTGCATGGCGACATCGGCGCCCGTACCCATCGCAATACCGACGTTCGCCTGGGCCAGCGCCGGAGCGTCATTGATGCCGTCGCCGGCCATCGCCACGATGTGACGCTCTTTTTGAAGCTGCTTCACGATCTGGCTCTTGGCTTCGGGCAACACTTCTGCACGCACGTCTACAATCTTGAGTTTCTTAGCCACAGCCTTCGCCGTCGCGAGGTTATCTCCGGTGACCATCACGATGTTGAGGTTCTCTCGATGCAGTCTGTCGATAATGCTCGTGGTCGATTTTTTGATCGGGTCCGTGACACTCAATAAGCCGGCCGGCTTGCCATCAACGGCCAGGTACACTACGGTTTGCCCCTCGCCGCGAAGCCGCTCGGCAGGACCCGCCAAGTCCCCCTGGGGTATCCCAACGTCCTGCAGCATTCTGGAGTTACCCAGAACGATCGTTTTTCCCTCAATTGAGCCCTTCACGCCTTTCCCGGTAAGCGATTGGAAATTACTGGAGGAAGCCAGGGACACGCCCCGTTTGCCGGCTTCGTTCACGATCGTACTGGCAAGCGGATGTTCGCTGTTGCGTTCGATGCTTGCGGACAGTCGCAGCACCTCCGACTCGGTAAACCCGCGGTCCGTAATGATAGCGGAAAGCGTAGGTCGTCCCTCTGTCAGTGTTCCGGTCTTATCGACGACGAGAGTGTCGACTTTTTCCATCACCTCGAGAATCTCGGCATTTTTGATCAGTACTCCGGCGGTGGCGCCGCGACCTATACCAACCATCACGGACATTGGCGTCGCAAGGCCGAGCGCACATGGACAGGCAATGATCAGGACCGCCACGCCATTCAACAGCGCATGCTGCAACCTGGGCGCCGGGCCTACGCTGAACCAGACAAAAAAGGTGATGACGGCTGCCAGCACCACCGCCGGGACGAAATATGCCGACACCCGGTCCGCAAGCCGCTGGATCGGAGCGCGGCTCCGCTGGGCCTGGCCGACCATCGCGACGATTTGCGACAGCAAGGTATCCCTGCCGACACGCTCGGCACGCACGAGAAAGGTACCTGTACCATTGATGGTGGCGCCGATCACACGATCGCCAGTCGTCTTCTCAACCGGAATCGGTTCGCCTGAAATCATGGATTCGTCGACGGCACTCTGGCCTTCGAGGACAACACCGTCAACAGGAACCTTCTCGCCGGGGCGAACGCGCAAGATATCGCCGGTGCGCACCTGCTCCAGTGGAACGTCCTTGTCGGGGCCGAGAGGCACCACGAGCCGGGCAGTCTTTGGCGCCAGAGCGAGCAGCGCCCGGATGGCGTTTCCCGTTCTGCTCCGCGCACGAAGTTCAAGCACCTGCCCCAGGAGCACGAGAGCCGTAATCACGGCAGCCGCTTCAAAGTAAACCGGAAGTCCGATTACCGCCGCAATGATGCTGTAGATATAGGCCGTCCCGGTCCCCATCCCGATCAGCGTGAACATATTCGGACTTCGATTTCGGATGGATGCCCACGCGCGCTCGAACAGCGGCTGTCCGCACCAGACGACCACGGGTGTCGCCAAAAGCAACTGAAGACCGCGCAGCATTTCCGCCATTCCGAGCACCAGGACCGGCATACTCAGAATCGCCGCAATCCAGAAGCGCCGGGTCATGCTTTCAAGTTCGGTATTTTTGTCTTCCTCCAGTGAGATCGTCTCGGGCTCGAGAGCCATGCCGCATTTCGGACACGCTCCCGGCCCCTTCTGCCGGACTTCCGGATCCATCGGACAAACATAAATTGAAGAAGTCCCGGCTTTCGCAGTTCGAATCTCCAACTGAACAAGCCCTAGAAACTGCTCCGGGTTGGCGCGGAATCGCTCCAGACAACGTGGATTGCAGAAATAATAGGTCTTACCCTTATAGTCGTACTTGCCGGCTGCGGTCGCCGGCATCACATTCATATGGCAGACTGGATCGACCTCAAACAACATAAGCTCATTATACTTTGGCGATGGTCACCGGCTCGGCAGGCTTACTGATCATCGGGTTTGTTGTTGGTGGGATCGGCACGTTGATCGGAGCCGGTGGTGGTTTTCTGCTGGTTCCGACTCTTCTGCTGCTCGATCCACACATAACGCCTGAAGTCGCTGCAGGCATTTCGCTGGCCGTCGTTTTTTTCAACGCAAGTTCAGGTTCGATCGCTTATGCAAGGATGGGCCGGGTTGATTTTCGGGCGGGCACCATATTCGCGGTCGCAGCGATGCCGGGTGCGATCATTGGCGCCTACACGACGGCTCACATTCCGCGCCGGGTCTTCGATGGCATCTTCGGTTTCCTGCTGATTGCCGCCTGTCTATATCTGATGACCACTTCCCGCGAGAAAGCGGATAAACCATCGACGGGCGATTACAATCTGGGGTTGGGGATTGCGATCAGTACTGGAGTCGGCTTTCTCTCGAGCCTGCTGGGTATTGGGGGGGGAATAATCCATGTCCCGGCGCTGACCCAGGCGCTGAAGTTTTCGGTCCATAAGGCGACCGCGACTTCACACTACGTTTTAAGCATTACAGCACTGGTTGCAACCTTGATCCGGCTCCAAAATGGAACGCTGGACGGCCACTTTGTACAGATAGCGTGGCTGTCTCTTGGCGCGGTCGCAGGTGCGCAGGCGGGCGCGAAGCTGTCCAACAGACTGCGAGGATCGTGGATCCTCCGCTTGCTGGCGATCGGGTTAGGTCTGATAGGAATACGGATTCTGCTGCCGCTGTTTTGAGCGTTTCCTGTAGGCGCGATACACAACGAAGCCAAAGGCGCCCAACAGGCAGTATGGCAGGACCAGCATCAAGATGATGCCATGAGCCAGGCTGGCAGCGATCACTTTACCTTCCGGCGAGTTCTCCAGGGCTGAGCGGCACATCGCGCAGCCCTGGGCCCATAATGCGGGATTAAAATTCATCATCAACGCACTCTTAACACATGGGTCGCAGTGCCCAACGTTTCCGGAAACGTGAAAGAAAACATAATAATTGCCAGGATCAACGGAACGAGCGTAATCAGGATCAGATTGAGCCGCTCATAGCGCAGATGCATAAAGATGGATGCAATGACCAGAATCTTTGCCAGGGTCGTACAAACCAGAAGAAATGCCTTGAGACGTTCGTTGATGGGTGCGTAACCAAGCCCCAATGCCAGGGCAGTGAGGACGAGGAGCCAGACCCATGTGATGAAATAGAGCCTGTAACTTACTGCGTGTTCGTCGTGTTCAGCCATGGCTGTTCTCCTATAGGAGGTAGTAAAATGCAAAAACAAAAACCCAGACGACATCGACGAAGTGCCAGTACAGGCCGGCATTCTCAACTTGATCCGCCGAGTACTTACCCATCGCCGTCCGGATCGCTACGATCAAGAGAATTGTGACCCCGCTGAGAACGTGAAATCCGTGAAAACCGGTGATCACAAAGAAGGTCGCAGCGAACTGCGGGACTCCCCATGGATTATGCGTCAACCGCGCGCCTTCTTCAATTAAATGACTCCACTCAAAGGCCTGGCAGCCGAGGAACATCAGGCCGCCGACGATGGTCAATAACAGGAAACGGAATGCCAGCTTGGGGTTAGCTGCGCGCGCGGCCCCGACGGCCATAGCCATTACGGCGCTGGAAGAGATCAGAACGAAGGTCATGAAGGTGATGAGCACCATATTGAAGACCTGCGTCTGTTTCGGCCATTCCGGGCTAATACTTCGCATAAAGCCATAGGCAATCAGGAATGCGGCAAACGTCAGCGCGTCCGAAACGATGAAAATCCACATCATGAACTTGCTCCAGGACGTGCCAAACGGCGACTTGCCGCCGCCCCAGTTGGAAGCAAGTATCCGTTGTTGTTCCGCGGCCAGACTGGAATCCATTAAGTTTTCCCCTTCTCCTTTTCGCCGCTTGGCGCGGCTGAATTCAAGACAACAACAGCAAGAGAAACAAATACAACCAGAGTCCATCCATCACGTGCCAGTAGGCCGCGCAAAGCGTCAATGGTTCGTGGCTGAACGCGGTAAGACGATTTCTCATCGCCATACCCAGAACCACGATCAATGCCACAACACCCGCGAACAAATGCAATCCGTGAAGGCCGGTCAAGATGTAAAAGAAACCACTCTGGATCGTGGATGGCACATAGACTCCAGCATTCACCAGTTGTTTCCAGGCTGCCACTTGCCCGATCAGAAACGCGAGCCCCAGGACGCCGGCGAGGCACAGCCACCGCTTCATACTTTGAGTATCATTCCGGCGGATCGATCTGCGGGACAATTCGATAGCCACGCTGCTCATCAATAAGATCGCCGTATTCGGCCAAAGCAGCGACGGCAGCTCGATCCCCTGCCAGGTTGGCATCCCTCTCAAGACGATGTAAGCGCTGGATAAACCAGCGAACAGCATGATGATTGCGGTCACCAGGATCCAGATTCCAACCTGCCCCTTCGAGATCGGAAAGGAAGAGTTGGAACCGCTGGAACCCTCACCGCCTCCGTAATTGACAGGGGGAGGCGGCGGTAAAACGGGTCCTTTTCGTTCTTCAACTAATGTCGGCATCGATAATCTCAATGTTTCGTCATGACGGTCGCGGGCACCGTTTGCGGAACAAAGTCCTCCTTCTCGCCCGGAACGCTGAAATCAAATGGCCAGCGATATACCACGGGCAGCTCTTCCGGGAAATTACCATGTCCCGTGGGACACGGTACGGTCCATTCGAGAGTTGTGGCATGCCATGGGTTGTTCTCCAGCACTCGTTTGCCGGCAAAGATGCTGACGAAGAAGTTAACCAGAAAGATGACCTGAGCAACTCCAAGAGCAAAGGCGGCATAGCTGATAAAGACGTTTACCGGCTGCTGTGGCACAAGGAATGTGTATTGGGTCGGATCGTAGATGCGGCGCATTTGTCCACCGATCCCGAGAATGTGCATCGGAAAGAAGACGCAATAAGCGCCGATGAAAGTAAGCCAGAAATGCACTTTGCCCAACCCCTCATTCATAAAGCGGCCGAACATTTTGGGGAACCAGAAGTAAATACCGGCGAAAGCAGCAAAAAGGGGCGCGATCGCCATCACCAGGTGGAAATGCGCAACGACGAAGTAAGTATCCTGAAGCTGAATGTCAGCAGCCGAGGTCCCGAGGAAGATTCCGCTGAGGCCGCCGCTGACAAACATCGACACGAATCCTATGGCGAACAAGCCCGCAGCCGTGAAGCGGATACGGGCACCCCAGACCGTACCTAACCAATTAAAAGTTTTGACAGCGGATGGGACTGCAATCAGCAGCGTCGTCAGCGTAAAGACGGAACCCAGGAAAGGGTTCATTCCGCTGACAAACATATGATGGCCCCACACGATAAAGCTGAGGACGGCAATTGACACCATCGAATACACCATCATTCGATAACTGAAAATCGGTTTCCTGCAAAACGTCGACAGGATGTCCGATGCCATTCCCATTGCGGGCAGAACGACGATGTACACCTCGGGGTGTCCAAAGAACCAGAACAGATGCTGCCACAGCAATGGATGCCCCCCGGAATGGTCGACCGGAATTCCATTCATGATGACTCCGGCAGGAACGAAGAAACTGGTTCCTCCAACGCGATCGAACGTCAGTAGAATCGCTGCGCCCAGCAGCACGGGAAAAGCGAGCAAGCCGAGAACCGAGGTGATGAGCAGCGACCATTGGGTCAGCGGCAGCCGCATCATCGAGAGACCACGCGTCCGCATCGTCAGGATGGTCGTGATGTAATTAAGACCGCCCATCAGACCGGATGCACTGAATAGCGCAATGGCTGTCACCCATAAGGTCACACCGGTGCCTTGTCCCGGCGCTGCAGCAGGTAAAGCGCTGAGCGGCGCGTATGACGTCCAACCTCCCATGGGTGCGCCCGTCGTTACGAATAACGCCGAGAAGATGACGACGCAGGAGACCAGGAATATCCAATAGGACAACGCGTTCAGGAACGGGAACGCCATATCGCGGGCGCCGATCTGCAGCGGGATCAGAAAGTTTCCGAAACCACCGGTCAGCACAGCCGTGAAGAGAAAGAAGACCATGAGCGTGCCGTGCATCGTCACCAGCGAGATATAGAACTCGGGAGCCATGATGCCGCCGGCAAATGCGGTTGGAAAAAGCTTGGCCATGTTCGGGGAAAGGGTCGTCGGCCAGGCGAGCTGGTAGCGCATCAGCATGGACAACAAACCGCCAATGACGGCCATAGCCATCGCGGTGATCATGTACTGGAGGCCGATGACCTTATGATCCGTACTGAAAATATATTTGCGGATGAAGCCCAACTCGTGGTGGCCGTGTCCGGCCGCGTGGGACTCGCTCATGTTGCCTGTCCTCCTAGCTATTTACCAGCTTCTGCAAGCCACTTATTAAACGCATCCTGTGACTCGTCGACCGTCAGGGATGCTTTCATTCGGTAGTGTCCGAGACCGCACAATTCCGCGCAGGCGACCTCGTACTGACCAGCTTTTGTCGGGGTGAACCAGACCTCGATTCCCATTCCCGGAACCGCATCCTGCTTCATGCGGAAATTCGGCAGGAAAAAACTGTGGATCACGTCTTTTGATCTGAGGCGGACCCGAACAGGTTTGCCGACCGGAGCATGCATCACACCGATACTCAGCACGTCATCCTTTGCCGGCAGGGTCGTCCCGGTCCAGGCCAATCGTGTTGGTCTGTGTGATGAGCTTCGTGTCCGTACGGCCGAACTGACCGTCTGGGCCAGCATAGTGAAAATTCCACGCAAATTGCTCGCCGGTGATTTCAACGATCGTCGCGTTTGTCGGCGCATCCGAAAAATAAATCGAAGCCCACACGCGCTGCCCCATGAACACGAGAACGGTGAGAATCACCGCCGTCATGATCAGAAGGATCGCTTCGGCTTTCGGATTATCGTGCCAGTAAGACGCACGTTCGTTCGCATTCTCTCCGTAACGCGCGACGAAGTAGCCCAATGCCCCCTGTACGAGAACGAAAGCAATGCCGCTGACGACGAGGACCGCCATAAACAGGCTGTCGATTCGTCCGCCATGCTCGGAGGCCAGCGTGGGAAACCAATAAGGCTGCGCAATGAAAAGGTAAAGTGAAGCAACTATCAAGACAAGAATGAGAGCTGCCAAAATAACGCCGCTTAGAGTAATGCGACCCGGGCCTGTGCCATCGGCCATCTGAATCTCCTCCTAAGGTAGGAACGAAGCACTGAACGCAAAACAACTGAGGAATGTAGCAAAAGCAGTAGACGGCGTAAACCCTAAAGAAACAAACACGCAGCGAAAAGCCGCAAAAAACCTTCAGATGATGCGGCCTTTTTTTGTGCTTTGCGTATTTGTGGTTTACCTTAGATAGATGGCTGCGAGATCCGCCTCGGTATTACCCGAAACAGAAGACGAAACTTCAGATCAGATTCAGCCTCTCTATCATGTCATCCTGCTGAACGACGACGACCATACCTACGATTACGTCATCGAAATGCTGGAAAAGATTTTCGGATTTTCGGAATCGAAGGCGTTATCTCACGCAGTGGAGGTCGACACCAAAGGAACTACGATCCTGCTGACTTGTGAGTTGGAAAAAGCGGAACACAAGCGCGACTTGATTCACAGCTATGGACCGGATTGGCGGCTGCCGAGGTCGCTAGGTTCGATGGCCGCTATCGTTGAGCCCGCCGCCGGCTAATTCCCTTAAGTAATCGTAGCTGTAAATTCCCGTGCGATGGCCGTCGCTCCATTCGAACTGCAAGGCGTATTGGCCGACTAGTTCGATCTTGCGAAACTCCAGATCGTCGGGAATATGGATCGGCAGGATGATGCGCACACCGGTCATTTCATCTTTGCACGATGCGCATGGACACATGCCTCTTAATACAGGGGCGAGGTAATGGCTTTCCTGTCCGTCGGCCCACATGATCATCAATTCGCCGGGACTGACCTTTTTAATTTTCGTCGGAGTAGCGGCCTTCACTCGACCTCGAGAACCGGCGCTTCGTAATTACGGATGCTGACCTGAGCCGCAACCTTTTCTGCGATCACCACTAAGGTGCGCGCGCTCGGCGCGTCAGGCTGGGCAAGAACAATCGGCTGGCCGATGTCGGACTGGGTGCGGATCGCCAGATCCAGCGGGACCTCGCCGAGAAACGGAATGCCCAGTTGTTCCGCGGCGCGGCTGCCGCCGCCCTGGCCGAAGATGTGATCCTTTGAATTGCAATGCGGGCAGATGTAGTAACTCATGTTCTCGACGATGCCGAGGATGGGGACTCTCGTCTGCTGGAACATTCGCAAAGTCTTCATCGAAATCCGCAGCCCGACATCTTGAGGAGTCGAAACGATCACGGCTCCCGTTAACGGTACGGCTTGCGCCAGAGTCAGGTGCACGTCACCGGTACCGGGCGGCAGATCGACCATCAGGTAATCCAATTCGCCCCAATCCACGTCGAACAGACACTGCTGCAAGGCCTTGTGCGCCATCGGACCACGCCAGATCAGTGGTTGGTCGGACTTCACCAGAAGGCCCATCGAAATGAACTTCAAGCCGCTGGCTTCTTGTGGAATCATGCGGTTGCCAACCGATTTCGGAGGCGTCTCGAGGCCTAACATGATTGGCGTGGTCGGGCCATAGATGTCACCATCGAGCAAACCGACCCGCGCGCCTTCCGATGCAAGGGCCGCCGCGATGTTGACGGCAATGGTGGATTTACCGACACCGCCTTTGCCGCTGCCCACAGCAACGATATTCCGTACGCCCGAAAGCGCCGTTTTGTCGAGTTGTGGCGCCTGGCGCACTTCGCTCGTCATCTTGATTTCGACGTTTCCGACTCCAGGCAATGCCTTGACGAGAGCGACCGCTTCGTCGCGCATTTGATCCTTGACCGGGCAGGCCGGCGTGGTGAGATTCAGATCGAACGAGACCTTGCCGCTATCCACTTTCAAGTTCCGGATGAACCCAAGCGACACGATATCCTTGTGCAGATCAGGATCTTGAACACGTTTCAAAACCCCGAGGATCTGCTCTTCGGTCACACCGGAGCTCTTTTCATCTTTATTCCAAAAAGCCATAACTAGATTGTATCAGAGCGTACCCAGGACCGTCGGCCATCGCTAGCCTGGATTTCATGGATCTCTCAATGTAGTCGCGGGCTGAAGCCCGCGACTACATGTATGTGAATCCATCTTTTTCACCTAAAAAGACCGGCTCGGGAACGAGCTTCACGCCGAATCGATCCTGCACGCGCTCTCGAATCTCGCTCGCAATTCGCACAATATCCCGGGCAGTGGCGCCGCCTTTGTTGACGATGGCAAGAGTGTGTTTATTGGAAATGCCGGCAGGTCCAACCGAGTAGCCTTTTGAAAATCCGGCGTGTTCGATCAACCACGCCGCCGAGGTTTTAACCTGCCCCGCGCCGCTTGCGTAACGGGGCAACCCGGCACCGGCACGGGATTGGAGTTCATTGAATTCCTCCGGCGTCATCATCGGGTTTTTGAAAAAGGACCCGGCACTCCGGCAATCCGGATCACCCTCGACCAGCAACATCGCTTTTTTAGCGCGAATGCGCCGTACCGCGGCACGCACATCCGCCAGCGTCGGCGGGGCTGTCGCTTTTTCGAATTCCCGCTGCACGTCAGGATAGCGAACTGCAGGAACGCCGTTATTGTTTAAGCAGTAGCCGACCCGCAGAACAATGTATCGGTGTCGAGCGGTGGTGTTGAACAGGCTTGTCCGGTAGGCAAACCGGCACTGTTCCCGTGAAAGGGTTATAACGGTTTGAGCCGTACTGTCATAGGCGCGAACGTCCATCAATACTTCGGAAATTTCCTGTCCGTATGCACCGACATTCTGGACAGGCGTCCCTCCGACGGAGCCTGGAATCCCGCTCAAGCATTCGACGCCGGAAAGATTTCGCTCGACCGATAACGCGACCAGTCGATCCCAGTCCTCTCCTGCGCCGGCCGAGACAATCGTTCTATCCTGAGTGCGCTCCCATTCAATTCCCAGAATGGCAATTTTGATCACGAGACCCGGGAAGCCTTCGTCGGCCACCAAAAGATTGGATCCACCGCCCAGCACGAAAACGGGCAGATCTTTTTCCGTTGCGAATTGAACAGCATCGAGGACGGATTGTTCGGTCCCAGCTTCGATGAAATATCGGGCTGGACCGCCGATGCGAAACGTCGTGAATGGCGCCAGCGCCACGTTCTCCTTGATGTGTGCTTTCACCGCCGTTTCAGTCTAACATTAGACGCTCGTGCGGAAACTTCGGGCAATTCCAGTAATCCTGCTCCTCTGTCTGGCCTTCGCTCACGCGCAGACCCGGCGCCAGCCTGCCCCGGTGATGGGAAGCGCCGGAGCGGATTGGCTGATCCGGCCCGAGCGGATTCAGGAGGAAGAGCCGGACAGGATGCTGGCCTCGCTGAACCTCAAGAAAGGCTCGGTCGTCGCGGATGTCGGCGCCGGTGTCGGGTATCACGTCTGGCGCCTCTCTGACATTGTCGGCCCTTCAGGCAAAGTCATCGCGGAAGATATTCAGGACGGCATGCTTCAACTGCTCGGAAAAAATATCACTGACCGCAAACTCCGAAACGTCGAGGTGGTCCGGGGATCTCCGGCGGATCCGAAGCTACCCGCCAACTCACTCGATATGGTTTTGATGGTGGATGTGTATCACGAATTCTCGGATCCCGTTTCGATGATGCGGCACATCAAAGATGCATTAAAGCCGGATGGGCGAGTCGTCCTGGTCGAGTTCCGCAAAGAGGATCCGAGTGTGCCTATCCAGCCGTTGCACAAAATGTCGGTACAGGACGTGCGATCCGAACTCGAACCGTTTGGTTTCAAATTCCAACGTTCACTCGAATTTCTTCCCTGGCAACACATCATCTTCTTCACGAAGTGAATCTTCAGGCCGGCGTACTCATCCTTTATTCGGCATTTTTCATCGGTTTTGGTTTGTATATCGGCCGGCGTGTGAAAAAAGCCGATGATTTTCTGGTCGCCGGACGGAGTCTGGGGCCGGGCCTGCTCTCGGCCACATTCCTGGCGGCAAACATCGGCGCCGGTTCGACGGTCGGAGCCACCGGTTTGGGTTACAAGTACGGATTCGGCGCCTGGTGGTGGGTCGGATCCGCCGGAATCGGCTCCTTCGTTCTCGCGAACACGGTAGGCCCGAAAATCTGGAGACTTGCCGAGAAACACGGCTGGCGGACAGTAGGTGATTTTCTCGATTATCGTTACAACCGCTCGGTTCGCGGTTTGATTGCGGTACTCCTCTGGGTCGGAACATTGATGATTCTGGCCGGCCAGCTCATTGCGATTTCGCAAATCCTCGAGGTGGTTGCCGGACTGCCGAAGTGGCAGGGCTGCTTCATCGGCGGAGCGGTCGTGACCGCCTATTTCGCAGCCGGAGGCTTGCTGAGTTCAGCCTGGGTCAACCTGATTCAGCTAACGGTCAAATTCGCCGGTTTCCTTTTAGCGGTGCCGTTCGGCATTGCTGCAGTTGGAGGATGGCGGTCCTTGCAGCCCGCCATCCAAACCTCCACGCCGCTTGGGGCGAGCGGCGTCCTGGGCTATGCCGCGATTCTAGTGCCTTCATTCATCATTTCACCCGGCTTGATCCAAAAACTGTACGGGGCTCGCGATGACCAGGCAGTCCGGCGTGGAGTCAATTGGAATGCGATTGGGCTGCTGGTGTTCGCTTTCGCGCCTGCGATCCTCGGCATGGTTGCGCGAACACGGTTTCCAGATCTGGAAAGCCGTGAACTTGCTCTTCCGATGGTCATGACGAAGCTGATGCCCCCATGGCTGGGCCTCCTGACACTGGCCGCCGTGTTCTCCGCCGAAGTGAGTGCCAGCGATGCGATCCTTTTCATGCTTTCCAGTTCGCTCAGCGTCGATCTCTACAAGACTTTCCTGAAACCTCAGGCGAGCGATAGCGAATTGCTTGCAGTCGGTCGAATGACAGCAATCGCAGGCGCATTTTTCGGGATTGCACTCGCGATAGAGTTGCCTTCAATCATCTCCGCGCTCCAGATTTTCTATACTCTGATGGCTGTCGCTCTGGCAGCTCCACTGATCGTCGGCCTTTATTCGCAACGTCCGACGGCAGCGCGGGCGATTATTGCAATCGTGACATCGGTTGCGCTTACAGCCTTCACGCAATCGGCGCCAATAGGAATCGGCGCAGGATTCGTGATAATGATTACGCCATGAACCGCAGGACCTTTCTCGGTGCATTAAGTGCTGCAGCGTTGCTCGAACGTCTTGCCGATGCACAGGCCCGCGAAGGATTCATAACTGACGTCGACGGGATCAAGGTCGGACATTTTACAGAAACCCGAAGACCTACCGGTTGTACCGTCGTGCTCTATGAACGAGGCGCCGTGGCGGGTGTCGATGTCCGCGGCTCGGCTCCAGGTACGCGCGAAACCGATCTCCTGAAGCCCACGAATCTGGTCGACCGGGTTAATGCCATCGTGTTGTCTGGAGGAAGCGCGTTCGGTCTGGATACAGCCACGGGCGTGATGCGCTACCTGGAAGAACACGATGCGGGATATGCCACCGCAGCCGGAAAGGTCCCGATTGTGCCGGCGGCGATTCTTTACGATTTGAATGTCGGCGATGCGAAAATCCGGCCAAATGCCGACGCTGGTTATAAAGCGTGCACAGCGGCAAAGTCCGGACCGGTTGAAGAAGGCACCGTCGGCGCCGGTGCCGGAGCAACGGTTGGCAAAATCGGCGGCGGAAAGCCGATGAAGGGCGGCATCGGCAGCGCAAGCATCCGACTGGCAAACGGGTTCGTGGTGGGAGCCATTGTCGCGGTGAATTGCGTTGGTGACGTCATCGATCCGAAGACGGGGAAGATTGTTGCCGGCGCGCGCACGCCTGATGGAAAGGGATTCCTCAACATCATGCAAACCTACCGTACCGGCCGCGGAGTCGTCCAGAATGCGCCGCCTGGACAAAATACGACGATCGGCGTCGTCGCTACGAATGCACGTTTCGACAAAACGCAAATGACCAAGGTCGCGGAAATGGCGCATGATGGAATGGCCCGCGCGATCAATCCCACACACACCCCAAATGATGGCGATACGCTCTTTGCGCTATCGACGGGTACCTCCGCAGCAAACGCCAACCTTACCGCGATCGGCGCGCTTGCAGCCGAAGCTGTCTCGGAGGCGATCCTGCGTGCCGTCATGAAGGCCAGGTCTGTCCCAGGCTTCCCCAGCGTGCACGACATTTAGCCGATGCGATAGCGCGGTTATAGAGCCGCGCCACAATCAGCGCGTAGGAGCGTCTGAGACCACGGACACCGACCCACGAATGTGCATTTTGGTCCCTGAGCGGCTAAACATCCTGCAGGATGTTCCGGATGGCATCTGGAATTCTGACCGATTTGAACGTCTTCGCATCAACACAGACGACGGTGATATACCCTTCGGCGAGCTTCTCGGCGGCTTTGTCGTCGACAACCTCAAAATCGTAGCGGATTGTCTTTTCACCTTTGATTTGAGGCGTAAGCCGGACCCGGATCGCATCCCCACGCTTGATTGGCTTTGAATATTTGGAAAAGGCTTCGACTCGGGGAAGCCACACCTGATTTGCCTCAATCAGCCGGACCATTTCCTTACCGGCAGCCCGGAATAGCTCTTGTTCCGCCTGCTCGACAAACCTGAAGAAATGAGGGAAGTACACGATGCCTGCCGCATCCACGTCGGCCCAGTACGTCTGAAATCGCGCCTCAAACATGACGGGCGATTCTAGCACTGGTAGACTTCAGCACATGGAGATGTTCTTCTCAGATTTTGCGGCAAACCTTGGCGGCCCGAAGAATCCTCTGTATGCATTGCACGAGCGGCTGAAAACCGAAGGCGCCAATGTCGTTGATCTTGTTCGCGGCAACGTGAACGAGCACGGCATCATCTATCCACCCGAAACTCTTGCCGGCATTTTGAAGGATGCAGCCGACGCGGCCCGCATTTACCGGCCTGATTCGCTCGGCCAGCGCCCGGCGCGCGAGGCAATCGCGAGGTACTGTTCCGATTTGAATCTGACGGCCGATCAGGTGTTGATCACACCAGGAACGAGCGTCTCCTACTGGTATTGCTTCAAGCTGTTGGCCGAAAACGGAGACGAAATTCTTTGCCCGCAGCCGTCTTATCCATTGTTCGATTACATCGCCCGGCTTGCGGGTCTTTCCATGCGCCATTACCGGCTGGACGAGGCGCGCGATTGGGCGATCGATCTGGCACACCTGGAAAGCCAGATCACGGCGGGAACGCGAGCCATCATTCTGATATCCCCCCACAACCCCACGGGCATGGTTGCCGATCAGGAGCAGCTCAAAGGGCTTGCGGACATCGCCACCCGGCACAGTCTGCCCATCATCTCGGATGAAGTATTCAGCGAATTTCTATTCGATATGGAGTCTTTTCCTCGCGTCGGCGCGGCAGGCGCGCCTCTCGTGTTCACGTTGAATGGATTTTCCAAGATGTTTGCTCTGCCTGGAATCAAGATCGGCTGGATGGCTATCACCGGCGAAGATTCACTCGTAAAGAAATCCATCGCAGCCCTGGATCTCATTTCAGACACGTTCCTGCCAGTGAATGAAATCGCGCAATTCGCAGTTGCCGACGTGTTCAGCCGCGGAAACGATTTCCTGGCGCATTATAAACAGTGGCTTTCCCGCTGCCGTAACGCAGCTCTGGAAGGATTGGCCGGGCTTTCGTTTACGCCGCCGCGAGGCGGCTTTTACATCACGCTTCGAATCAACAAGGACGAGGAACAGGCCGCCTCGGCGCTGCTCGAGCGCGACGGGATTCTGGTACATCCCGGGTATTTCTATGACATCTCACCGGACCATCTCGTCATGACTTTTATAGACGAACCGGAGGCGGTCCGCGGTCACTTCGAAAAAATTAGCGCGCATGTCTGATGTCCCACCTGTATGGTGAGCTCCATGTCGCCTGTAGAGGAGTTACTTAAGAACGACATACGCCTGCCATCCCCGCCGGCGATCGCCGTCGCGGATTGTCGATCTCATCAAAGGCGAAGACTACTCCTTCAAACAGCTTGCAGCAATTATCGAGACCGATCCGGCGCTGGTAGCACGCATAATGAGGCTGGCGAACTCGGCGTTTTACGGCGGCCCCAAAGTGGTCAGCAACATCGATAAGGCGATCGGCGTACTTGGCGTGAACGCGCTGAAAAACATCGCGCTTTCTTTCGTTCTTTCGGACGCGTTCAAGGGCCAGCGCGGCGAGCGCTTCGATTTTGATCATTTTTCGCGGCGATCAATGACTGCAGCAGTGGCGAGTCAGTTGATTTCGGCCGAAATCGGCTTCAAAAGCGATGAAATCTTCATTACCAGCCTGCTCCAGGACATCGGTGTGGCGGCAATGTTCCTCTGCAGCAGGCAAGATTATTTAGCCGTGCTGGATGAAAGGCTGGTAAGCCAGCAGCCGCTTATCGCCATCGAAAAACAGACCTTCGGATTTGATCACCAGGAAGTCGGCGCAGAACTTCTGAAAATGTGGGGCGTCCCCGAATCCGTGTATCTGCCGATCCGTTATCACCACCAAACCGCAGGTGTTCCGCGACAATTCGAGAAGCTCTGCAGCGTCATTCAGGTTTCGGACCGTCTGGCAGCGATTTATTACGGCTCGAGTGCTATCAAAAATGTCCGCGCTGTGAAGGACATGCTTTCACGAACTTTCGATCTGCAGGAGGCCCAATCCGATGCTCTGATCGATTCGGTCGCGCAAAAGAGCCGGGATCTGCTGTCTAAGTTGGACATTCCGCCCGGCGGAATCCGGCCTTTCTCACAGATTCTTCAGGAAGCGAATGAAGAGCTGTCCAGACTTAATTTTTCGTATGAAATGCTGGTGGTGGCTCACAAAGAGGCAAAGGAGCGCGCTGAACTACTGGCGACGCAGCTGAAAGCAGCGAACATCAAATTACGCGCCCTCGCCTTCAAGGATGATTTGACTGGCCTTTACAATTACCGCCACTTCAACGAAGCAATTACGCGGGAACTTGCACGATGCGAACGCTACCAGAGGCCGCTGTCGCTGGTTTTGCTCGACGTCGATCAGTTCAAGCGCATCAACGATACATATGGCCACCCGGGCGGAGATCTCGTATTACAGACAATCGCGACTGAAATTCGCAAAACCACACGTCATGTTGACGTGGTAACGCGTTATGCGGGTGATGAATTTGCGTTGATTCTGCCCGAAACCAACCAACGGGGCGCGCTCGTGAAAGCCGAAAACTGCCGGGCTATCGTTGAGGCCGCCCAAATCGTCATAAACGGTGCGGTTGTTCGCGTCACGATCAGTCTTGGGGTTGCTACGTTGGAAGGCGGCAAGCCGGTCGATAAAGAAGAACTAATGGCTGCAGCAGATCGTGCCTTGTATCAATCCAAGCAGAACGGCCGTAATCGCGTAACCGCTTCGATTTAGCGTTTCTCAGAGCTGTCAAAGATAAAGACCAATGTAGCGGTGAGCCTGTCCACAGTCCCCGCCTAAGTTAGGCGGGGACTGGTCCACAACGTCACAGCCAAACCAGGTTTGTCCCATTCACGACAAATTCAAATCTTAAAGCCGCCACTCTGCAGCTCCCGGTTCATCCTATCTTGGACACGTATGGTCAGAGACCGCGCCTGCAAACGCACGCGCACCTACGGTTTGGCCGTAACCGTCACCGGGGTTATTCCGCTATCGAACTGCAGAGCCAATACCGAAACAGTTCCGGCACTCGCCGTAATCGTCAGAGTACCGCTGTACTGCGTGGCAGTGACGGTCGGCAGCAGGTCCTTCACGAAAGCAGTAATCTGCTGACCGGCCGTTACGTCCACACTACGGCTGCCACCTCCGATCGCTGCGCCGTTCGCATCGACCAGCGACAACGTCAACGTTCCGGCCGAACTGGCGATTAAGGCGACTCCGGTATTTGAAGCAGCGGTAACTGATACAGGCACCGACACGGATCTTGAAGTCACCGTGGTTGCTGTAGTTGTCGATGGCGAGAACGCCGGATTAAGATATCGCGATTGCACGGTCACGTTCCCGTTTGAAAATACCTTCGCGAATCCGGCAGTCAAATCGCCTTTGTTATGCGTGTTGATGGTCACGGATCCGGATGGCGGCACCAGGAACGGAATGCTTGGCCGCGTAATACTGGCCGGCATCAGCGATCCATTGCCGAGAAAGAAATCGACGACTCCCTGTACAGCCGCCGTCGTGGACGGATTCCCGATGGTGATCGCGGAAATCCAGTCCGCTCCTCCCGCAACCTGCGCGATCGTATTCACAACCGGGAACATCTGCGACCGTGCCACTCCACCTGCAAACGTTGTCGTATGGATATTGATATACGCCGTGTCGGGAGCGCTGATCAGCGCATTAAGCGTCGCAAGCGCTGTGGCATTGGTGGGATCAACGCTGACCACGCGGGTGATATTTCCGCTGCCGGTCGGGCTATCCACCGGGTTTGTTCCGCTTAAACCAGTGTTGATGATCACCGGTCCATTCACGCCCGCCACGCCGGGATAATGGATGTGCAGACCAGTGAAGGTGACGGGACCGCTGTTTGTGTAGTTCACGTCAAACGTCACGTTGCCGCCCGTCAAATTCCCGTTTGCGTCACGCAGCATTTGAGCGGTCACCCAGCCGGTAGCTGCTGTATCGGCAGTCGTAATCGCGGGCACCTCATTCGCCGGGCTCATATTGGTTTTGAAGTGATATGTCTCCTTTGCAAGCTGGGCCCGGATCATTCCGCCCGGGAAAACGGTGGTGTGAAGATTGACGTAATAGTTTTCAGGAGTTTCAACCAGCCCGCGCAAAAAGTCGAGCGCGGCATCGGTCGAGCTGATCGTGACTTCTCGATCGATGGAACCGCCGCCCGTCGGGCTGGAGACCGAATTCGAGTTGCTGAGGCCAGTATTAATGACTACCGGCCCGTTAACGCCAATTTTTCCATTGTGAATGTGAAAGCCGGTGAACGTCTGCGGACCGGAAAGGCTGTAGTTCGCGTTAAAGCTGACGACGCCTCCCGTGACATTGCCCGTTGAATCGCGGTCGACTCGAACGTACGTCATCGAATTGGCCCCTCCCGCGACACCGGTGGGCGGATTCTCTTCAGCCTGGGTCATCTGGTTATAGAAGACGTAAACGTTCTGCGAGAACTGGCCCCGGATCACGCCACCCGGATTATCCGTCGTGTGCATGTTGATATAGAACTGCGTCGGATCCGTGAAGAGTCCGTTCAGCGCGGCAATACCATTTGTGTTTGAACTGTTGATCTCGACGATTCTGAAAATGTTCCCGCGCGTGGCATTCGTTACGGCCGTGGACGTGGCGTTCGTTCCAGTATCAATCACAACCGGCGCATTTGCACCGGCAGGCCCATTGTGAATATGAAGCCCTGTAATTGTGACCGGACTGGGAAAGCGATAATCCACATCGAAAATCACGGTCCCCGAGGTGATGGCGCCGGTCTGCGGATCGCGGTTCACTTGAATGTCGACCAGCGCCGCGCCCTGAGCATCCAGATTCACTGCTGGAACTTCGAAGGCGCCGCTCATGACGGGACGTAAGATCAAATGGCTCGACTGGAATTGTCCCCGCATGAAACCAGCAGGGTTCACCGTCGTGTGAATGTTGACGTAGTAATTTTCAGGCGTCGCCAGCAGGCCCGTTACAAACTTGATCCCATTCGTGTCCGTACTGGCATAGTTCACAACTTTTGTAATGTGTCCGGAGCCCGCAGCTGCGGCGAGGTTGTTTGAACCGGAGACTCCCGTATCGATGACGACCGGCCCGTTCTGTCCGGCGACACCATTGTGAATATGCAAACCCGTGAAGGTGAGAGCCGAACTGATCGTGTAATCGATGTCGAAGGTGACCGTCGCGGCACTGACATTGCCCAGACCATCCCGGGTGACGTGAACGTTGATGGTGGCATTGGCGCTATTTCCGGGCGCCGCAATGGGCGGGACTTCGTTATCCGGCAACATCCGCGTTCGAAACACAACGGTGTCTTGCGTGTCCGCAAAGACGTGAGCCACGCAAATGAGACAAAGCATGGTGAGAATGAACAGTTTTCGCATGTATCCCCCAAGAAAGGTATCTGGTTTTTTTAAGGGGGGTGGGAGCGAACCTAAGTCTATTTACCCAATCGAGAGATGCAAGCAAAAAAGCAAAAATGAAGAAAACGTCGCGTTTCCAGATTTACCCATCTCGTTATGGCTTAAAACGTGGAAAATACGTCGACAACACCTTTTTCCATCGGAGGCCGCATGCGAATACTGCTGATCATCATCGCACTGGTGCTGACGACAGCATCACTTTTGCCGGGACAAGTTCCGCCTGCAGAACCGGCCGGGGATGTTGTGATCGGCTCCGGTAGCTTCAGTCCTATTGTGAAAGATCTCGACAAGTCGTTGGAGTTCTACCGGGACCTGCTCGGAGTCAATCCGCCCGCGGCTGCGACGCCAACTCCATTCGGAGCAGATCCCGCGCTTGTTAATTTCCTGGGCACACCGACGGCTCAAGTCCGCGTGGGCACCGTTAGAATTCCCGGAACCACGATGAATGTGGAACTTGTCGACTTCAAGGACATCGACCGCAAGGCTGTTGTCCCCCGTTTACAGGACCCCGGCGCAGTGATGTTGACCCTGCTGGTGCGGGACGTCGACGGTCTCTTCAGGCGGCTGAAAAGCGATGGCGTGCGGATTGTGACGGCGGGCGGCGCCCCTGTAAACATTGACGACAAGAATCGCGCAGTCGTCATTCAGGATCCGGACGGATTCCACATCATGCTCCTTCAAATGAGTCCCCTTCCCGAAACAACCGCGCCGGCCGCAAGTAACGTTATCGGCTCACGCTTCAGCCTGACCGTTGCAGATACGGAAAAGACTGCACAGATGTACCGTGATGTGCTCGGCTTTAAACCCGAAGTCCGCGATTTTGCGACGAACAAAGCTATAAATGATCTGATGAATACACCGGGAGCGCAGATCCGGCGAACCATGACGCGGGTGCCCGGCTCTGCGCTACAAGTGGAGTTTCTGGAATTCAAAGGCATCGACCGAAAGCCGCTGGATGCGCACATCCAGGACCCGGGTGCGACGCGCCTGCAACTCCGGGTGCGCGATTCAGAAGCGGCGGTCAAGGCGCTGAAAGCCGCTGGCGGTCAGGTTGTCACAACCGGAGGAAATGGGGGTCCCATCGATATGAGAGGCCTGCACCTCGCGATTGTCCGTGAACTGAACAACCTTTTCCTCGTCATTTTCAGCCAGGGAAATTCGCGGTAACGGTCGATGGAAAGTCACGCTAAGACCCAGGCGCAGGGCGGACTTAGTTCTTCGACGTTGAACATCGGCGGAATCTATCGTATTTTCCCCGTTTGAGTTCGACAAACGGATCAAAGCTTATTAAGCCCGAAAAACGGCCCCAACCAGGTCCGGACGAAGCCGAAAGTCTGGATGTCTGGGGCTTTCACGACACCCATTTCGACATCAGTGAAAATGGGCACGTCATTATCCGCGGCAAACGGTATGAGCTTAGCGGAAAGGAGTTACCGCGCTTTCTTCCCTGGGTACGCGAAGTTCTCGAGTGCAACGTCTCTGCGCAGGACGTTAACCGGCCGCAATACCCGACGGCCATCCCCGAACCTCAGCTGGAAACAGCATTTCTCGATGATCTGAAAACATTCCTCACGCCATCGCAGATTGAGACGGATGGACAGGCCCGGCTCCGGCACGGGCACGGACACACCCAGGAAGAAATGTATGCAATTAAGTACACCCGGCTTGGCCGGATTCCAGACGTCGTTGTCTATCCGGAAAGCGAGGAACAGGTTCTAAAGCTTGTTGAATCGGCGAAGGGGCGTAATGTTTCTCTGATTCCATATGGCGGAGGAACGAATGTAACCGACGCTCTCCGGTGCGACCCGGCCGAGCGCCGCACGATCGTCTCCGTGGATATGCGACGCATGAATCGCATCCGATGGATCGATCCGGAAAACATGATGGCGTCGATCGAAGCCGGAGCAGTGGGCCGGGACATCATGGCCGATTTCAAGAAATATGGCTTCACGATCGGCCACGAACCCGACAGTGTCGAATTTTCCACGCTCGGAGGATGGATTGCGACCAACGCGAGCGGCATGAAAAAGAATCGATACGGCAACATCGAAGAGCTTGTTCTCGATGTGAGCGTCGTGACGGCCGGCGGCAAACTCGAGCGGACCAGCGCCGCGCCGCGGGAGTCGATCGGGCTCGACCTGCGCCGCCTGATGTTCGGATCGGAAGGAACGCTGGGAATCATCACCTCGGCGATCGTCAAAGTCTTTCCTCTGCCCGAGGTCCAGAAGTACGGATCCGTGCTCTTCCCTACCTTTGAAAACGGATTCGAATTCATGAAAGAACTCATGCGTGAAGCAACGCCGCCCGCAAGTGTGCGGCTGGTGGACAATCTTCAATTTCAGTTCGGAATGGCGTTGAAACCGAAATCCACCAGCGTCCTCGCCGATGTAAAGAGCAAGGCTGAGAAGTTCTTCGTCACAAAGCTCAAGCGATTCGAACCGGACAAAATGGTCGCCTGCACGCTGGTGTTTGAAGGCTCACGTCAGGAAGTCGAACAGCAGGAACGTAACCTCTACCGGATCGCAGCACGCCATCGGGGAATGAAGGCGGGCAGTGAAAATGGACGACGCGGATATCAATTGACCTACAGTATCGCTTACATCCGCGACTTCCTGATGCCGTATTACATCATCGCGGAGTCATTTGAAACGTCTGTGCCATGGAGCAAGGCGCTGGCGCTCTGCGATAATGTGAAACGCCGGCTTCTGGATGAATATAAAAGGCGCCAATTGCCGGGTAAACCTTTCGTCACGGCCCGCGTGACGCAACTGTATCGAACCGGCGTCTGCATCTATTTTTATTTCGGCTTCTACTACAAAGGTATTCCAAATCCGCAGGATGTTTATCTCGACCTCGAGAACATTGCGCGGGACGAAATTCTGAACTCCGGCGGTTCTCTATCCCATCATCACGGTGTGGGCAAACTGCGCCATGCGTATCTGCCGCGGATCATGTCGGAAACGGCAATGCAGTGGAAACGGCAGCTCAAGAAAAGTCTCGACCCTCAAAATGTGTTTGGCTCGGGCAATCAGGGTCTGGACAATTCATGAAATGGGCCATCATTACCGGGGCTTCATCCGGTATCGGCCGCGCGCTCGCTCTCGAATTCGCCGCTGGCAGCTTTAATTTGCTGCTCACGGGCAGGGATAAAGATGCACTCAACGAGGTTGCGGCCGAATGTTCGCGGAAACATTCGATACAAACCGAAATCGTTGTCGCCGATCTGAGCTGCACCGACGGCATCGACAGGCTCGTGCAAACAGTCTCATCGAAAACTTATTCCTATGAAGCACTGGTTAACAATGCGGGCTTTGCCATTCACGGCGACTTCAGCTCAACGGATATCGACGAAAACATTCGGTTGCTTCATGTTCAGCTCACCGCGGCTCTCAAGCTGACCAGAGCGGTACTGCCCGGAATGATTGAAAAAAGGAGGGGCAAAGTCTTGAACGTCGCGTCCGTATATTCGTTTGCCCCGGTGCCTTTTCAGTCTGTTTATGCCGCTTGCAAGGCGTTTCTGCTGTCCTTTTCAGCATCTTTGCAGAACGAAGTCAGCGATGCGGGCGTCACCGTGACGGTATTCTGCCCGGGAATTACTCAGACGAACTTCCGCTCTCGAGCTGGAATCATCGAAAAACAGCCAGACAGCGGAATGACGGCAGCAGAAGCAGCCCGGCTTGCATTTCGCGAAACAATGCGCGGAACACATGTCGCGATTCCCGGGATCGCCAACCGCGCGTTCGTATTTGTCGCCCGGTTATTGCCGCCACACGCCATGTCGGCTCTCGCACGTTTTATCAACCGCCAGCGCGTCGAGTGAAGCCTGTAGGCGCGGTCCCCTAGCCAGCCGGAGTCTTACTTTCCGCTTATTCCCCGCCTAAGTCAGGCGGGGATGCCCGCGTAGTGCGGGCTGGGGCGGTCTGTTCAAAGTCCGCGCGCAGCGCGCTCCTCATAGATATCCGCGGAGCGCACCTTATTAATCGGTACTATCGTCTTTGAACAGACCGCCCCGCCTTCGCTTCGCGAAGCCACCCCGCCTAGCTTAGGCGGGGAATAGCTGAGCTCCGGTTGTCCTCGAACCCACGTCTCCATACGTTACTGTAATTACGAAAAGCAGTACTAAGGTTAAAAAACCGCCGCATTGCGTTAAATTTTCATTTCATCCTCCGGGCTACTTGAAGGCAATCTAGTCAGGACAGACTCATATTGCAAATACGGAACATTCGGAGGCAGGTCTGCGTAATAGCAATGGTCGGTGAGCTCAACAAATGAAAACGGTCTACACATTCTACGGCGAGGCCTTCCGGATCGCACTTCAAGCCATTTTGTCGCACAAATTACGGGCTTTTCTGACATTGATTGGAATCATTATCGGCGTTGCGTCCGTCGTCGTGGTTGGCGCTGCCATCAGCGGCTTGAACACCTATGTCGTCGACCGGGTGTCGAGGGTTCTCGGGGTCAATCATTTCATGATGGCGCGGATGGCAAACGTCGGTCCGCTGAGCGAGGAAGAATGGGAAATCCGAAATCGCCGCAATAAACGCCTGACCTGGGACGATTTCGAATGGGTTCTCGCCAATTGCACGCTGTGCCAGGAAGTAGGCGCCGAAGTTTCACAGGGCGTCGACCTCAAAGAAAACGGCCAGGAACTCTTCGGAACCAATGTTTCAGGCGTTACAGCGAACATGGCAGACATCGAAGATAAAACGATCGTCGATGGCCGTTTTATCCGCCCGAACGACGTCGACACTGCGGCTCTGGTCATCGTCATTGGCGACGAACTCCGCGAAAAATTCTTTCCTAATCTCGATCCAATCGACAGAACGATCAAGGTCGCCGGTTTTCCGATGCTCATCGTGGGCGTGGAGCAAAAGCGAGGATCGATGTTCGGTAACTCTCTCGACAACCTTGCCTATGTTCCAATCACGACCTTTGGCCGTATGTTCGGACGATCTCAAAGTATTGAGGTGCACGGCAAATCGAGCGACCGCAACCTTTTCGATACAACATTCGAACAGGGGCGGCTGTCGATGCGAGTCCATCACAAGCTCAAAGGCAATCAGGACGACGATTTCGGTGCTATCAACGTTCAGCAGGTCAACAATCAAATCGACGAGTTCACCGGAAGTATCGCCGCGGTCGTCACTCCAATCACGCTGATTTCACTGGTTGTCGGCGGCATCGTCGTGATGAATATCATGCTGGTCAGCGTTACCGAGCGCACCTTTGAAATCGGCCTCCGCAAAGCGCTGGGCGCGCGCCGCAATCAGATCATGCTGCAATTTCTCATCGAGTCTGTCTTGCTTTCGGCACTTGGCGGAATGCTTGGTCTGCTGGTCGCCTCCGGCATTTCGTGGGTCGTTACCGCCGCGACACCGATTCCCATGACCATCACGTTGGCCTATGTGCTGCTGGCGCTGGTAGTGTCGGGAGGCGTCGGCATGGTTGCCGGCATTTATCCGGCTTATCGGGCCTCACGACTGGATCCGATTGTTGCTCTGACGAAGAGCTAGGAAATACCAGATGAAGCGCGTCACAACGGTCCCCCGGGCGGAAATCATCACGATGGCCCTGGACAGTATCCGGGCTCACAAGTTCCGCAGCGCCTTGACGGTACTCGGAATCGTCATCGGAGTCTCGACGGTTATCGCGATTGCATCGATCCTGACAGGCCTGCGCGACAATCTTGTGAAATTAATCGAGGAATATGGCACCGACAACATTTACGCCTTTCACCTGTCAACCGGCTTCAGCCAGAATCAGGATCGCGAGGAACGCACTCGCAAACCGCTGACCGAGGAGGATGCGCTCGCAATTCAGATGCACACGTCCAGTGTGCAGGAGATCGCGCTCGTCGAATTTCCCGACTGGAGTTTCAGCTCGGCGATTACCTATCAGGGTCACAGCTATAAGCGGGGCAACCTGCAGGGAGTCTCCGCGAACCATGCTCAGACAACGAATGTGTCCGTCAGCGATGGCCGTTTCATCAGCGAATTTGATGACGCGCATCGGCGGGATACGATGGTTATCGGCTGGAGCATCGCCGACGCATTGTTCCTGGATCACCGGAGCGCTATCGGGACCGAAGTCAAAATGGGCGGACATACCTTCGAGATCGTCGGAATCCTGCAGCGCAGAAAGAACGCGTTTCTCGGGGAAAATGACGAAGACAACGCGATCTACATTCCGTTTCGGACCATGCGTCAGATTTCGCCAGGACGCCATTGGATGATGTTGATCATCCAATCCAAACCGGGCAAAATTCACGAGGCATTGGATCAGGTCGAGGGTGTTCTGAGGCGGCAACGGGGCGTGAAATTCAACGAACCGGACAATTTCGATCTCGGAACCGCCGACCGCTTCATTTCCGAATTCGACAGCATTACAAAACTGGCCGGTGTCATCGCAATCGCCATGTCGAGCGTCGGGCTGCTGGTGGGCGGAATTGGGGTAATGAACATCATGCTGGTCTCCGTCAAGGAACGCACTCCTGAAATCGGCGTCCGCAAAGCAATGGGCGCCCGTAATCAGGACATCACGACACAGTTTCTCTTCGAGGCGATGACGCTGACTTTTCTCGGAGGTGTGGTTGGAGTCCTCCTTGCCGTTGCCGCCAGCGAAATCATCATGTTCTTCGTCCCATCGCTGCCGGCATCGGTACCGCTCTGGGCCGTGATGTCGGGACTTCTGGTTTCGGTCGCCGTCGGTCTGATGTTTGGCGTCTGGCCCGCACGCAAGGCTTCCCGTCTCGATCCCGTCGAATGCCTCCGTTACGAATAGGGACACAAATAGGGACAGGTCACTTTTGATGTTTTCGGCGTAGACGTCTTGAAACGCCAAGAGTTAGCTGGCTTTTTTGACCGGAATTGGTATCAAAAGGTAACAAACCAGTTAAAAAAAGTGATCTGTCCCCCGTTTTTAGCGATTTTGTTCAGTTTGGTTACTTTTGTCTGGTGAAGACGGGACGGATCCACTTTTCGATGCCTTTGGTGTGAATGTTCACCCAGTAGTCGGCCCAATCGATGGATTCGGGATCCCATTGGATGCGCTTGAGGTCTTCGTTGGTCAGCATCCGGGCGGCCTCGCGGATGTTGCGAGTTTCGAAAACAAAACTGTTGTGGAGGATGAAAGGGAGGAATTTATCCAGCGTCACTTCCTGTGCTCGAAGCTGCCGGCGAGTATCGCGCAGGCTTTTCAGGTAGGGACCCACCGTATTACTGCCGAGCAAGGTCTTGCCCAGCGTAAGCACAGCATGGATGACATCCAATCCCTTATGCAGTCGCGCCCGACGCGCTTGAAGAGACTCCACACTGATCACCCGGGTGTCGATATACGCCTTCCATTGGTTCGCCAGGCGATTGCCTTGTCGCTTGTGTTTGTGTTTGTAACGCGAGTTCATCCCGAGAAATGCCACAAGGCGGTTCAACACGATCGGATTCTCATCCGCCGAAGCGAGTTGGTAAACCCTCTTGTTTTTGCCGCACAGGACCGCGGCAGTCACAATCAGGATTCCTGAAGCAACGATATCAACCGGAATAATCTCGAGCGGCCCATCTCTTCGTACCGGCCAGTCTTTGACGCCATCTCCGCCCATCAATACGAGAGGCGCCGATGTCGTGAGGCCTTCATTCCACCCGGGAAACGGAAAGCGCAGCGACGATTCCACGATCGCCGGACGGACGATCGAATAAACCAGACCTGGAGTTTGAGCGATCAATTGTTCGCCCATACTTTTGGTGTAGGTGTAGGTATTCGTCCAACCCCAGGATTCGGCGCGAATCATTCCTCCCTCGCGCAGCCGTTCCCTGACGGGACGGGGATTTGTCGCGCGGCTTTCGCGGGTTTCCTTCACGAATTGCTCATACCACTCCAGTTCGGCCGCCACCGAAAACGTCTCCCCCTGCTTTTCGCCTCGTCGTGGAAAGTAACCCAGGATGGGAGTGTCTTCCGAGATACGTCCATCCTTCGTGCCGGCGACATACGCCGTCGAAACGTGAACCAGCTTAGCCATGAGCAACTGGACGAGGTCGATGAGATGTTGAGTGCCATAGACATTCGGCTCAACAGACTCATTAACCGGCGGATCGAAATCGACAACCCCTGCAAGGTTGACGACGATATCGACCTTGCCTTTGAGCTGTTCGAGCTGGTCGGCAGCAATTCCGCAAAGCGGTTGATCGAGATCCCCCTCGACAACCTGGATTTTCGTGCGGACGACGCTCTCACCGATGCGCGCAACAATTGGACGCAGAGGTGCGGACTGCAGAATATCCGAATAGAAGCGTTGTTCGCCCGACACCGTTTTCTTACGGCGTACCTGAACGATGACGTGCTTCAACTCGGGAAACCGGTCGAGCACCATCGCAAGGAGCACTTTTCCAAGAAAACCTGTACATCCCAGCAAAAGCATTGTCTTGTTGCTGAAGGATTCGATTGCCGAGATCTCCCCGGTTCCCTGGAGAGGCGGCGGATCACCGGGTTCGTACTCGCCGCGGACAGCGTTCCATCTCCAGGTTGTGCGCGACTTCATCAATGAGCCTTGGCAGTCAGAAGGAACGGAGGAAGTTTAGCTGACGAATCGCCCAGTTCAAGAATTGGCCAATGGTTCGCAGAAGCACTCCGCCGCAGGCGGTGCGTCGGATTTGTTGCTACCGGGTGCCCGACGGCAGAGAGCATCGGCAAATCCGCAGAACTATCCGAAAATGCGCACGATTGAGCAAGGTCAATTCCCTCCTCCGCCGCATAATCTCGAATGCTGCGCGCCTTTTCATCCTCCGCAAGGAGCGGTGGTAGTACACGGCCCGTTGCCACGTGATTTCTGAATTCGAGCCGGTTGCAGATCACCTCGTCAAAGCCGAAGTACAAAGCAATCGGCCGGACCTGAAAGTCCAGGGTACCCGTGACCAGGACATTGCGATAGCCCAGTTCCTGCGTGGTTTCGATCAGACGTTTAGCTTGAGGAAAAACAGACGGCTTCAACGTCACTTCGAACAGATCATCCGCCAGACCGATCAGACGGTCGCGGTGCATTCCCTTATAGGCGCGGAATGAAATTGTATTGAACAGGGTTCGCGAATAGAGGTCCAGCCCGAAGAGCAGCGGGACGCTCACCAGAACCTTTGTAAATTGATACACGCTCTTCACCAGCGAGCGATCGTTCCTGGCATAGTACGCGTGCATCCTGACCGCATTGCAGGAGAGCAGCGTGCCGTCCAGGTCGTAAAAGGCGGCCTTGTTCATAAAACGGCAGTCATTATAGCTGATCGACTTTTGTGCTGGCGATCTCGCGCAGATTAGGTTCGTGACGAACCAGGACAATCACGAACAAAATGAAGGCAAAAATGCCGTTTTCAGCACCTCTTAATACCAACACGGCCGTCGAGACAACGAACATCGTAGTCAGTGACGAGATCGCGCCCTCCTGCTTCCATCCCATTTTTCGACCAAAAAATCGAAGGAGGGGGTAGAGCGGAAGACAAACGAATGTGATTCTCGGTTCGAGAAACAGCAGAACACCGACGGTGGTGGCAACACCTTTTCCCCCGTTGAATCCAAGAAAAGGGCTCCAACAATGGCCCATCACCGATGCGATGCCCAACAACCAGAAAGGGCCGAGGAAGAATAAAGCAACATATCCCTTGAAGATGTCGCCGATCAACGTGATCGCCGCCCGCCACTTGCTGGACACACGCCGCACGTTATTGAATCCCGGATTCTTCGAACCGACTTTCGTGATGTCGATGCCGGTACCAAGCATCGCCAGTTTCGCGAACGGAATCGCCCCGATCAGGAAACTAACGATGAATTTCCAAACGAGCGTCATCTATCTTTTTGAGGCTGCGCGCCTTGATTGAGGCTGCGCGCTGTCGCGCTTGCGCTTCGCGCGCGCTTGCATTCGTATCCGCTCATTTTCCAGATGGCTGCGCGCTGTCGCGCTTGCATTCGCATCCGCTCATTTCCCAGATGGCTGCGCGCTGTCGCGCTTGCATTCGCATCCGCTCATCTCACCTTGTACCCGAAATTCCGCAGCAGAGCTTTGCGCGCGGCTTTGTCCGCATCCTGCTCGACGCCTTTCGGCGATGATCCGTCGATAACGCCCATAATCCCCCGGCCCTGCCCGGTCTCGGCGACGACGACTTCCAGAGGATTCGCGGTCGCGCAGTAGATCCGGCAGACTTCCGGACACATCTTAACGGAATTCAAGACGTTGATTGGAAAAGCCTCGCGAATGAAAATGGCGAAAACATGACCGGCACCGATGTTCTGGACCGCAGAGACGGCCGCTTCCGTAAGGCCCGGGTCGTTTCCTTCATGGCGTATCAGGCATGGCCCGGAGGCTTCCGTAAACGCGATGCCGAATTTGATGTGCGGCGATGAACCGGCAAGAATTTCATAAAGATCTTCAGCGGTTTTGATGAAATGAGTCTGCCCCAGGATGATATTCGTTCCGTCTGGAATCTCGACGCGCACCGTTTTCAAATCCATACCTGCTCCGCATGCTAGAATTCTAAAAATGATACGCCACTACACAGCGATGGGTCTTCAATTGCTCGGGCTTATCTTGACCGGAGAGGCATTATTGCTTTACTTCGGTCAAATGGGGCCGCTCATGAAGACGGCATCGCTCGGCGCAGGATTATTTTACGCGGGGCGATTCATCCAACCGCGAAAAGGATCGTAACGCATCAGTCGTCTCGATATAATCGAAGTTCATTTGGTTCAATTGGGCCCGGGGGGATAAGCCCGGCTGTAAAGACGCTGATCATTGTCTGCTGTGTCGTCTTTCTTCTTCAGACAAGTCGACCAATTGGCCGGTGGCGGCCGTTTTTACTCGTGAATTCGGACTCGTGCCGTTTCAGGTCACTCATCAATTCTTCTATCGTGGCAATTATTGACCTATATCTTTCTCCATGGCGGGTTGCTCCACATCCTGTTCAACATGCTCTTTCTGTGGATGTTCGGAACGGACCTGGAACGTATGTGGGGCAAACAGACTTCACGAAGTTCTTTTTTCTGTGCGGTATTGGCGGTGCGGTTTTTAAGACCGTGTTAAGCCCCTCCAGTCTTCAGGCCACCGTCGGCGCTTCGGGGGCCATATTCGGCCTGCTCGTCGCCTACGGCTTCCTGTTTCCCGAAAACCAAATCATCCTTTACATATTCCCCATCAAGGTGAAATGGTTTGTGATCGGCTATGCCGTAATCACGGTCCTTTCGTCGCTTCAAGCTGGCAGCAGCACCGATTATCGTGTTCACCTGGGGGGCATGCTTACAGCATTGGTTTATATGAAAGGCGGCCGTATCTTGCCGGACCTGAAAAGCCGCTATGATCGATGGCATCGCAACCGCCTGCGCCGGAAGTTCGAGGTCTATTACAACGAACGGCGCCGGAATGACGATCAGGAAAAGCGGCGGTGGCGAAACTAGAACCCACCGAACGCTTTCGTTCTTACAATCGCTGGCTCCAGGAAAAATTCGGCGAACGCGTCTACAAAGTCATCGTTGACGCCGGCTTCACGTGTCCGAATCGCGATGGCACGGTCGCGGTGGGCGGCTGCGCCTATTGCAACAACAACTCGTTCCGGCCTCCCTCTGCGATCAAAACAGATCCAATCCGCGATCAAGTCCGGGAAGGCATCGAGTACATCCGAAAACGTTTCGATGCCCACAAATTCATCATCTACTTTCAGCCTTTTTCCAACACCTATGCCGAGACCGAGCGGCTGCGTGCGTCTGTATATGAATGCGATCGATCATCCTGAAGTTGTTGGTCTCGCGATCGGCACCAGGCCGGACTGCGTCGATGCCGAGAAGATCGCCATGATCGATGAAATCGCGCGGCGGACGTTCGTCTCGTTGGAGTATGGAGTCGAGTCGATCTATGACGACACACTCCGGCGCGTGAATCGCGGACACGACTATGCAGCGTTCTTGAACGCGATTGAAATGACTCGGGGACGGTCCATCCACATCGGAGCGCATTTGATTGTGGGGTTTCCGTGGGAAACTCGCGAGCAATGGCTCGCTATGGCCGACGAGATGTCGCGAGTCGGCGTCGATGCTTTAAAAATCCACCACCTGCACCTGGTGCGAGGAACCGCACTCGCAGCGGAATACGCGCGGCAGCCTTTCCGGGTTCTCGGGTATGAAGAGTATCTCGACGTGTTGTGCGAATTTGTTGAGCGTCTGGATTCGAAAATCATCATCGAACGAATGTTCGGCGAGGCGCCATTCGGGCTGCTCGTCGCACCCAATTGGCGGCGGACGAAGAATGATCTGGTTCTGGACATTAAGCGGGTTTTCGAAGAACGGAATATCCGGCAGGGTTCAAGAAGAAGAAATTAGCCACAAAAAGGCTTAGTGCGGCAACGCCGCAACCAAACAGCGGAAGGAACCTGAGACTGGAACGTAGCCGAACAGTCCCCGCCTAAGTTAGGCGGGGTGCCGCGCAGCGGCGGGGCGGTCTGTTCAAAGCTCGCGCGCAGCGCGCTCCTTATGATATTCGCGCAGCGCACCGATTAGAAAAAGGAGCGCTCCGCGGAAATCCACAAGGAGCGCGCTGCGCGCGGACTTTGAACAGACCGCCCCGCCTTCGCTGCGCGAAGGATCCCCGCCTAACTTAGGCGGGGAGTCCCTCATTTCAACGTCCTCCAAAACCAACTCGGACAAACCAGAAAGGGCCCGCGTCGCTAAGCACAAAAGAGGAAAACCTAATCCTCCCCGTTGACTCTCACGACAAACGGCTGCAAGTCGCGCTTCCGAAGCTCGGCGGCAATTTTATTGGCGGTTTCCGCGTCGGGTTCGGTGATCCGCACACGATAGACCGTGCTCGGGACTGATGACGCCTGAACCCGCACAGAGGGATATTTCTTCTCCAGCGACTTCCTCAACTCTTCGGCCTTACTCTCACTCTCAAAGGCGCCAACCTGCACGGCGAACGGTTGAAACTGTGCCGACTCTCCGGTTTTGAGCACCTTCAGTTTTACTGGCGCAACTCCAGGTCGAACGAGATCGATCTCGCGCGCGGCCCGAACGGAAAGGTCGATGACGCGGCCACTGACGAATGGACCCCGATCATTGATCCGGACGTCCACCTCACGACCATTCGTCTTGTTCGTGACTCGGACCATCGTGTTGAAAGGCAAAGTCCGGTGAGCTGCTGTTAGATCCTTGTACGTGTCGAAAATTTCGCCGCTCGCGGTTTTGCGGCCGTGGTACGGCTCCGCGTAATAAGAGGCAAGGCCTTCCAGATCTCCTGGCGAAGCCGACGCCTGGGGAGCCGCCTGAGGGGGAGCATTCACCTGGACGCGCTTGTGGCCGCAGGCTGAAAGAAATATCCCTATGCCGATGACGAAAAGCAATCGACGCACAAGACCTGTAATAACATACCGGCATGATGGCCACAACTTTTGGCTTATTGTCGGTCATCCTGGCCCAATGGGTTGTGATTTTTTATCCAGGCGTCCTGCTGTTCTGGCTGATTATCCACGGCAGGATCGAGCGATGGAGGGCCATCGGCACTCCATCCTACTGGGTTGCGGCGGTAGTCTGGACGATGACATCAGGGCCGCTGGCGGTTTTGCGGCGCCAGATCTTTTCTCTTCGATGGACACTGCCGCACGCCCTCGAAATCCCTGTCTCTCTGCTTGGAACGACTGCCTTCCTCTTCGGAGTCCTACTTCTGCGACAGGCAACTCGAAAGATATCCGTTCGAACGATGATCGGTTTTCCGGAGCTGCAACCCGCAACGAACCCGCAAGCAATATTGAATTCGGGAGTTTATTCGCGCACGCGCAACCCAATTTATCTGGCGCACTGGCTGGTTGTTCTGTCGGCGGCAATGCTGACGAATTTTGCGGCCAATTGGATCCTTTTTGGAGTGGACTGCGTGGTACTTCCGCTGTTGATACGATTCGAGGAACGTGAACTGTTGGGCCGTTACGGTCCGGAATATGCCTCTTATATGCGCCGCGTTCCACGTTTCTTCCCGCAGTTGGGATAAAATTGCGGTCTCATGGTTTTGGCTTTACTTACTTCGTCTCTGGTGTCCATCGTGTGCTTTATCGTGACCCTCCTGATGGGTTTCACGGTTGTGAAGACAACCCTCGCGCAACATGTTTTGTTCGGGTTTTTCACAACGTTTCTCGTCACGCTCAGCCAGAGCATGACAATGTTCTATTTCATCGGCACCGGTAAACAGGTCAAAGATCTCGTGAGCGCGCTGCCTGCCGGCCCGCAATTGATTCAAAGAACCAAGGTCTTCAAGGCAAAGGTATTTCCTCCATCCTTGTGGGCCATGCTTTTTACGATGGCAACGATGATCATCGGCGGAGGCGTCCATACCCATGTCTCATGGACACCGCCGCTTTTGCACGCCCTTCTGGCCGCAGTATCGCTTTATTTCAACATTGTTGCTTTTTGGATGGAAGCCAAGTACATGATCGAGAACAACATCGTGTTGGAAGAGGTCGATCGGTTGTTGCGCTGAGCTTCCATAAATGAGCTTTCTGTCGCGCCTCACACACTCCGCCCGAATCGAATCTCCAGAGCTTGAAACTCGCGACCAGATCGACGCATTTATCGACTCCCGCGCGTTGGAATTCCCGACGAAAATCGAAGACGAATTTGTCCGGCAGGCCGTTGGACTCGGGGTCGACGGGGGCATGATCCTTGACGTCGGCACGCGCGTCGGCCTGCTCCCACTGAAAATCCTCTGGCAGAATGAGAATTTCTACGCCATCGGAATGGATCGATCCAGCATGATGATCGATCGCGCCAGGGAGACCGCTGCGGCGTGGAACCTGGAAGACCGGGCGTTTTTTCAGGTCGGCGACGCGCGGAAAATGAGGCTGAAGACGGCATATTTCGATCTGGTGATCTCGGATTCAACTCTGCACATCTTCGATGACCCGCTCTCCGTGCTGAAGGAAATTAATCGAGTCCTGAAACCGAGAGGCGGCCTGCTGATTCGAGACCTTCGCAGACCCAGTCGATTCCAGATGCAGCGAACCATTGATGCCCATGTTGCAAAGTTTGGTCGCGAAATGCGCGCGCATATTGAAACAGCCCTGCGCGCGGCATTCACGCGCGTCGAAATAGAAGCTCTTGTAGACGAATCCGGGCTTGAGCGGGTGCGCCTGGTTGAAGACGAGTTTCACTTCTTCATCGAGCGAACGGGCGAGAGCGATCCCAACTCCTGGATCAAAGCGCGGGAGCAGTACCTCTAGTGGAGAAGGTACTCATTATCGGAGGGAACGCGGCAGGCCTCACCGCCGCAGCGCGCGCCAAGCGAATCGATCCCCGGCTGGATGTCACGGTATTAGAAAAAAGCTCCCACATTTCGTATAGCACCTGCGGCATTCCGTACTTTTTGAGCAAGATGGTACGGGCAGAAGATCTGATCTCCTACACTCCGGAGTCCTTCGAGAAAGAACGCGGCATCAAAGTTCACACTCAGACCCGCGTCGATGAGCTCGTGCCCGCACGCAAGCGTGTCTTCTGTACGCGGACGGATACAGCAGAACGCACCGAGTTCTCTTACGACCGGCTCTTGATTGCGACCGGCGTCAGGGCTGAATTGCCTCAGGTTCCAGGCACGAACCTCGAAAACGTGTTCACTCTGACAAACCTGGAAGATGCCATGCGCATCAACGACGCCCTCTCAAATACTCAGCGGGTCGCCATCATCGGAGCAGGCTATGTCGGGCTTGAAATGGCGGAGTCTCTGCACGCTTTGGGCAAAACCATCCACTTATACGAAAAAAGGGCGCATGTCCTTCCCGGCATGGATCCGGACATGGCCCAGATCATCGAATATGAATTGCAGCGGTTCGGGGTTCGGCTCTCCGTGGGGGCGAATGTTTTAGCCCTTGTTGGAGGCGCTGTCAACAAATTGACAGGCATCAAGGCAGCAAGTGGATTGGGAATCGACCCGGCAGATATGGTACTCCTCGACACAGGTGTTGCACCGAACGTGGAACTTGCTCATGCCGCTGGAATTCGAACTGGTGTGGCAGGAGCCATTTCCGTAAACGCTTACATGGAAACCAACGTGCCTGGGATTTTTGCGGCGGGTAATTGCGCCGAAACATTTTGCGCGATTCGCCGCCGGCCGGTCGCGAGTTACATCGGAACGGTCGCTGCCAAGCAAGGCCGGGTAGCCGGAGAGAATCTGGCAGCCCGGAGAAGCAAGTTTCAAGGCGCCATCGGTACTACCGTCGTAAAGGTTTTCGATCTTGCCGTTGCCCGTACTGGATTGTGTTCGGAAGATGCCTCGGCTGAGGGCGTGCCGGTCGTTTCGGCTCGCATCGAAGCGCTGGATCGTGCCGCCTACTATCCAACGGCGCGCAAGATCTGGGTAAAGCTGATTGTTGAACGGGAGAGCCGTAAGCTCGTCGGGGCACAGGTGGCCGGTTATGGCGACGCCTCGAAGCGCATCGACGTAGCGGCGACAGCGATTATGGCGGGCATGAGGGTGGATGACCTGGCACAGCTCGACCTTTCGTATTCGCCGCCCTATGGAAGCCTCTGGGACCCGCTACTGGTCGCCGCTCAAGCGGTTTTGCGAAGAATGTCATTGTGATAAAATGCCTCCGAGCTTTATCACCAAGGAGCAGTGAACAGGCATGAGGTGGAATCTTCCTCGATTAATCGTAGCTGTACTGGCGTTGGCCCCGTCCGCTCTCGCCGAACGATTCGAAATGCCAAGCCAGGGGCTGGAAAACCGTATTGAGTTCTGGAAGAAGGTTTACACACAGTACGGCGAAAATGACGTCATTATCCATGACCGTGTCCACGTCAACCTGATTTACGACGTCGCAGCTAAGGGCGAACAGTCCTCGCATATCGCGGCCGTTCAGCAGGCACTCGACGAGATACGCGGAAATCTGGCAATGCCGGAAAACCTCAGTCCATCCGCAAAGCAGATCCGTGATCAGATTATGGCTAATGGCGTCCCCCTGACGGACGCCGCACTGGCAGACCTGATGGACAACGTTCACACGCAACTTGGGATCAAAGAACGGTTCCGTGAAGGAGTCATTCGCTCCGGGCGCTATGTTGAAACATTCCAGCAGGTCTTCGAACGCGAAGGATTGCCGCCCGATCTGGCACTGTTGCCGCTGGTTGAATCCTCATTCGAGAACCGCGCGCTCTCCAATGCCGGCGCTGCCGGGATCTGGCAATTTACGAGGTCGACTGGAAGGCTTTATATGAACGTCAATCGCAAGATCGACGAACGCCTTGACCCTCTCAAAGCAACCCATGCGGCGGCACGCCTCCTGCTCGCCAACTACAGCGCCCTGGAGTCATGGCCGCTTGCCATTACCGCTTACAACCACGGCCGCGGAGGAATGTTGCGGGCTCAGAGCGAAGTGGGATCCTCCGAAATCACGAAGGTCATCAACGAATATAAAGGCCCCCTTTTCGGGTATGCCTCGATGAACTTTTATTCTGAGTTTGTAGCGGCAGTCGAGGTCTACAACAGCTATCAACAGTACTTCGGCGAACTCGCGTTGGATACGCCATCGACAAAGCCCTCTCCGGCTACGGTGGCTCCGGTGCGCGTCGCAACCAAGACCCCAGCCAGGCGGCCTGTTCAGAGTGCTTCAGACAAATACAAGGTCCGCAAGGGCGACACTCTCACAGAAATCGCCCAGAGGTTCGGTACCAGCGTCCGCAACTTGATGGATACCAATAATCTTCGGAACTCCGCTATCCACGCTGGACAGATTTTGTTAGTCCGGTAGACAGAAACACAATAGGCGCAAGACACACAAGGGCTTTATGCCTCGTGCGTCTTGCGCCTGTTGGTTTCTTGCCTGGTACTCGTTTAAGCCAGTTTTTCCAACTCCAAATCGAGGTGTTCCAGCGTGCGCTCCAGAAGAGCGCGATACCGCGCATCACGGGTCGCATCTAGTGAAGTTTGAGTTCGGCTCCGGACAAGGAGAATACCTGCGCGCCTGGACTTTCTTTCGGAATCCTGGGGGCTAGGTTCGTGTTTCTGTGAGTTGTCGCCGGCTGCCTCGCGCTCGCTGATCTGGTCTTCTACGGATTTGCTTTCCCATCCACGTGCCACAAAACCATTATACCGCGCCGGCCGCCTTTAATGGACGGCCCGGCTCACAATTGTTTCAGGCTGCGAGGCCGCGACCATCCGGTTACGGCCACGGGCCTGGCTGAATACAACGAATGAAAGGGCTTCTTCGATCAGGTCCTCGGGCAGGTATTTCCAGCTTGAATGTCGCCAAGCCGCAGCCGAAAGGTGCGATCCGCGATCGTCCGTCGACGGAAATCTCCGGTTTGATTGACAATTGGTCTGCTTTTCGTAATTACGGTCACGTAAGACCTAAGCTCAGCTATTCCCCGCCTAAGCTAGGCGGGGTGGCTTCGCGAAGCGAAGCGGGGCGGTCTGTTCAAAGACGATAGTACCGATTAATAAGGTGCGCTCCGCGGATATCTGTGAGAAGCGCGCTTCGCGCGGACTTTGAACCGATATTTGGGCTTCGCCCTAGCGGCTCGCGCTCCGCCCCGCCCCAGCCCTCGCTTCGCGAGGGCATCCCCGCCTAACTCAGGCGGGGAATATCTGCACTTATCCGAAAGCACTACTAAGGCAGCGCTCTTGGCCAATGGCTTATCTCGACCACTCGCTGGCGGAAACGGGCAAATGCTGCCTGTTCAGGCAAATTTGGACGTTAGAATGAACAAATGCGCGAATTCAAGCAGGCCCGCCTGCTGGTCGGTGTACTTGCCGCCGTTATCATCGTCAATGCATTCCTCTATCTGCTTGCGCACGACCGGACATTTGTTCACATCGACGCCATCGCGCACGTCAATAAAGCCCGAGGATTATTCGACAATTTCCAACCCGGCCTTCGGCAACTCGGTACGGTCTGGCTTCCGCTTCCACACCTTTTGATGGCACCGCTCGCAGCCGTTGATGCGCTATGGCGCAACGGCGCCGCCGGCAGTGTGGTCAGTATTGTTGCTTTTATTGGAACAAGTCTGTTTCTGTTCTCGGCAGGCTATTCATGGACCGGAACTCCGTTGGTCGGTTGGGTTGCTTTTCTCCTGTTCGCTCTCAACCCTCACATCATCTACCTGTTCACAACACCGGAAAACGAACCGTTGATGGTTTTATGCGTTGCCGGACTCATGTATTACCTGATTCGCTGGACGCAGCACGAAAGGTGGAGCGATCTGGCTTTAGCCGGCGTCTTCGTGTTTGCCGGCACCTGGACTCGATATGAGGGCTGGGCGCTCGCAGCCACCGCATGCCTCATTGTTCCGATCGTGACGCGGAGGAATCGCCTCGCTTCAACGGTCCTGTTCACGGGCGCCGCATGCGCGGGGCCGATGTTGTGGATGCTCTATAACATGGTCTATTTTGACGACCCGCTCATGTTCACTTACGGTGCTGGCTCAGCTCTGGTCAATAACACTGGAAAAGCATTCGGCACCGCTGGAAGCCTCTGGGGTTCCACCATCCGTTATTTCATTGATGTGGCCTACACCATGAACGCGGGCGTGCTGTGGCTCGCCGTCGCGGGCTTCCTCCTTGCAGTCGTTCTGCTGGAAAGGCACAACTGGCGGGCAACGATCGTGCTCGCCGGGGGGGCGCTCTCTGTTTTTGCTTTCTATGTCGTCAATCTGTACGCGAACAACGTCTCGATTCTTCTGCCGGGTGTGGTGAAAGACGATCTCGAGTCTGCATACAACGTCAGATATGGGAGCGTCATGGCTGCAACGATTCCGCTTTTCGCGGCGCTCTTCGTGTTCATTGTCTGGCGACAGGTTGAACGGCGCCGGACCTTCGCGCTTCTGATGCTGGCGCCCCTTATCCTGCCCGATCCGGTCCCGGCATCCAGCCATGAGGGCATGGGTGATCAATTCACTGAGAACCTGTTTTATCGGGAAGCGATCCACAATCAGAGCTTCTGGATGCCGCCTTTTGTGGACGTTTCAAACGTTGTGAAAGCGGATATCGAAGCGCATCACGATGAATCGGGGTTGATCCTGACGAATACCCGTATTGTTCACGTGGTCGTGTGGGCGACTGGGATTCCAATGCGCCGGTTTGTGACCGAAATGAATCCTCCGGATTGGGCCTCCAGCCTGGGGACTATCGATCCGCGAGTGCGCTGGGCGATCACTGAAGAAGGCGATCAACTCTGGCACGCTCAAGGACGATGGCTGACGCAGAATTGGATTGAGATTGGAACTGCAAAAACAGATTCAACCGGGCGGGTCCACCTCTACCGACGGCCATAGCTGCGTCTGGCGTCGTCGAATGAATACGGCTAACAAATGAAGTCTTTGCGTAATGTCCGGTCCCCGGCAGTCGTCAATGTACACGACCTTCGATCTCTGGCCCGCCGGAGACTGCC
This sequence comes from uncultured Acidobacteriota bacterium, assembly GCA_963738025.1. Lineage (GTDB taxonomy): Bacteria > Acidobacteriota > Terriglobia > 20CM-2-55-15 > 20CM-2-55-15 > 20CM-2-55-15. The sequence goes on from CAVTWA010000067.1 coordinate 159,548, forward strand.
TAGAGTGGTTTTCGACTATCTCGATGGTGGCGCCGAAGATGAAATTACGCTTCGACGGAATCGTCTCGTTTTCGATGAACTCACATTCCGGCCGCGCCACGCCGTCGCATTTCCGCAGTGCGATCTTCGTACTCGTGTGCTGGGCTGCGATCTTGCTCTACCGGCGATGTTGGCTCCGATCGGCTACAGCAGTGTGATGCGATCGCGCGGCGAAGTTGCGGCGGCACGGGCAGCCGGCGAGGCCGGTACGGCATACATACTGTCAACGATTTCCGGGGCCGCCCTGGAGGATGTCAAAGCTGCCAGTTCCGGACCCGTTTTCTACCAACTCTACTTGATAGGCGGACGTGAGACTGCGGAAGCGACTATTGAACGCGCTCGGAATGCGCGATTTGCCGGTCTCTTCGTTACCATCGACACAGCCGTTGCGGGCATGCGTGAACGCGATTTCCGAAACGGAATGAAAGAATTGATCGGTGGCGGCATGCTGGACAAGATCCGATTTCTTCCCCAGATCCTGGCACGACCGTCCTGGCTGATGAGCTTTCTGTGGGGCGGTGGCGTGCCTGTGCTGCCCAACGTCGTGATTCCCGGCCGTGGTCCAATGCCACTGATCGACGTCGGCACGGCTCTGGCTCAATCGACTGTCGTTTGGGAGGACCTTCGATGGATACGTGAGATCTGGCAAGGCCCCCTCATCGTGAAAGGCGTGCTCAGCGGTGATGACGCGCGCCGGGCCGTCGATGCCGGTGCTTCGGCCGTCGTTGTATCGAATCACGGAGGGCGGCAACTCGACACCGTTCCGGCGTCCTTAATAGCGCTACCGGAAGTCGTGGCAGCGGTCAATGGTCAGATTGAAGTACTGATGGATGGCGGCATTCGCCGCGGATCCGATATCGTGAAGGCCATCTGCCTGGGAGCGCGCGCCGTACTCTGCGGCCGGGCATATGCCTATGGTCTGGCGGCGGCCGGCGAGGCAGGCGTCGCTCGCGCCCTGGAAATTTTGAGAGAGGACTTGAACCGCACCTTGCGGTTACTTGGATGTCCGGCGATCAACGCCCTTGATCGTTCGTACCTCGATCGCGCTGCAACGCCGTGCTGAAACCTATCGGATAAAATAGCAATAAGGCGCGGTCTATGACCGCGCGCTTTACCTCGAATCGACGAAATACGCGCGGTCATAGACCAGACGTGCCCAAAATAAATCGGTCCCATAGGCTGAGAGCCGCATCTGTTAAAGGTTGGAACTATGCTGTTACGAATAGACCCGGTTTGCTAAGTCCCCTCCGAAGTTAGGAGGGGTGGCGCGAAGCGCCGGGGTGGTCTGTTCAAAGATGCGCAGCCACCTTATGATGCTCGCGAAGCGCTCTTTATTAATCGGTACTGTTCGTCTTTGAACAGACCGCCCCAGCCCTCGCGTCGCGAGGGCATCCCCGCCTGACTCAGGCGGGGAGTTGCCGTCCCGGCAGGTCGCTGCGCGGATCAACTCCCAGCAACTCTCTATCTTGGACAGCTGTAAACACCGGTACCGGCGCGTTTGACGGTTGTGACCAGATCTGGTCATAATGGGGTCATGAAGACTACGAACGTTTCGGAGCTGAAGGCCAAACTGAGCTCTTTTCTGGCGGAGGTCCGTCGCGGCGGGACGGTTCTCGTCTACGACCGCAGCACACCAATCGCCCGCCTCGTTCCCTTTCAGGAGGAGCCGGATGATCTTTCGCTGATTGAGGGAACGGGTCCGGCTTCCGATCTCAAGCGAATTAAAAAGATCCGTCCGAAAAAACGCATCGATCTCGATAAATTAATCCGGGAAGCCAGAGGGGATCGGTGAACCTGTATCTGGATTCCAGCGTCGTTCTCCGGGTGTTGCTGGATCAGCCCCGGCTGTTGTCCGAATGGGGAGAATGGGAGAAAGCCTATTCCAGTGAAGTTATGGGAGTCGAATGTCGCAGAGTGATGGACCGCCTGCGCCTCGAGAATGCTCTCGACGACGAGGCATTAGCCACGGCGATAGAGGAACTTGCCCGAATCGAGAAGAGCATTACCCGAGTGCGTATCACCAAACCGATTATTCAGGCGGCTTCCAGGAGCATGCCAACGGTTGTGAAAACGCTCGATGCCTTCCATCTCGTGACCGCGGTGGCTATTCGCGACCGCCGGGCCGCTGATCTGATCTTCGCCACGCACGATGAACAGCAAAGCATCGCGGCCCGCGCCCTCGGTTTTACGTGCCTCGGATCCTGAACTGAATTAAGGGAACACGACGCGCTTCAAGATGACTTCCAATTGGCGTTACGTTTGCCGGGCGCCACTCGCCCTTGGAGCATATCGATCCAGAAAGCTGCACAAGTGCTGAACAAACGTCTCACGATAGCGGCGGTCGTCATGAATGCCATGGCCGCAGCCGGCAACGCGGATAACTTGAATATCGGGATGCGCCTCGGAAAACAGCTTCTCCTCTGCCGATGAAAACGCGGCGCCGAACGCGTCGTCAGCAGCGAGAATAAAGATCGGCCGGTTGACCGCTGACCTGACGTCCGTGTCCGCAAGTGTTGAGCGATCGATCGCTGCTTCGAGAACACCTTCGTCGAGCCGGTTGTGTCCGAAGGCCATCGCTGCGACAGCATCGTCCATCGCGATCTCACGAACAAGAAATCCGCGGCGGGAGGCGGACGGTGCGGCGCCCATGAGTTCCGTGAGCTGCTCATCGGAAAGCCCGGCAGCACGGTTGCGGCGGACGTTTTCGAGCATGGCCGAAAAAATTCGCTGTGATCTTTCGAGGTGCTCCGGCGACGGCTCGGCTGCGAATAACGGCGGGTCTTCCAGAAACCCGGCAATGACCGATGCCGGATGATTCTGTGCAACCCACCAGGCAATGACGCCGCCCAGCGAATGCCCGACAAGCACTGCCGGCGTCCCGAGCTCGCGCAAAACACCGACGACATCGCCTCCATAATCCGCAAGCCTGTACTGCCCCGGAGTGTGGATCGAGCGGCCGTGCCCACGAAGATCGAGCCGCATGATACGGCGTCCGCGAGTAACTTCCTCAGGCAACCATTTCCATGTTCTGCCGCTCGATGTCACTCCGTGAATAAACACCAGAGGTACCGCATTGTTCGGTCCATCAATCTCGACGTGCAGGGTAGATGTCATAGAGCGGGAATCATAATCCAACTTTGTCAATGAATCGGACGTTTCGGCACAGCGCCGCTCGCGCGCCTTGAGGTCGCACCTACCGGTTTGCAACCGCCATTTACCGACAAGTACTAGTGCGGCTGCCGGATTGAGGGAAAATACCCATACCGTTCCATTAGAAAACAACGGTCAAACGAAGGAGAGAAATATGGCGGGTCTTTTGGAAAAAGTTCGGATTGGCGTTTTGGCTCAGGCACACAACCTGCTCGACAAGCTCATTGATCTCAATTCGCCTCAAGCCATCAAACAATACATCCGCGATCTGGAAACCTCGATCAGCGGTATTGAGAACGACGCTGCGGAAGCGGCGGGCCACGTTACGACCACAGACCGGGAAATTCACAAGCTCATGGGCCAGGTCGAATCCTATGACCACGCGATCGACGCCATTCTGGGCAGTAATGATCCGTCGGCGAACGATAAGGCACGCGAGCTTCAAGTGAAACTCAATGGATTCAAACAGCAGCTCGATGCAAAGCAGGTCGAGCTTTCCACAGCCAGAGAAACCGCTGACGCCATGACGCATTCGCTGTCTGCGCTTCGCAGCAAGCATGAGAGCATGGTTCAACAACTCTCAACCCTGGAAACCATGGACCGGGCCGCGAAAGATAAGGAACGCGCCGCGCGGGCGCTGCAACAAGCGGCGAAGATCTCCAGCATCGGCAGCGACATCTCGGTGGATGATCTCACGTCCCGCATTCAGGCCAGACACGATGTCGCGGACGAAAAGTTGAAGCGCGCCCTGGAAAGTATGGATGACACCCTCGGAAAAGATGTCGCATTGACGCAAGCGGACGCCGACATTGCCGCTCGACGAGCGCGGCTCGCAGGTCAGAAATCCGCGTTGCAGTTGCCCAGTTCGACGTAACTGGCGGGCAAAAAGAATGACAAACTTTCTAGAAGTTCTTTTCATTCTTGCGTCTGTCCTGAGCTTTCTTGTATTTGCCCGCTCTGTCTTCGGATGGGTGGGAAGAATCGAAGGCTACAGTCTTACTGTCGAAACCACAATCAATGACAATCCGGCGGTTGGAATCCGTTTCGGGTTCTTTCTGGTAGCGGCAGCGACCTCGTTCCTGAAACTCCTGGAACCCTCAGGGAATGGCTTGAGACAGGATTTCGACATCGTCGCGTTCTATGGACTGGTATCGATACTTCTTCTGGTCATTGCTCGCGAAGTGAATGACAGGCTGATTCTTTACAAATTCAGCAACGACGCGGAAGTCATCGGGAAAAAGAACACGGCGATTGCACTTGTTGAAGGATCCTCTTATCTGGGTACGGCGTTTATCACTTCGGGCGCCCTTTCCAACGTCGATGCGGGTATCGGCGCTGCCCTTGTCTGGTTTGCCGTTGGCCAGTGCGTTCTGGTCGTGCTCGACAATATCTACAGCATTGCGGCACCCGGGATTCAAGAAGCGCTGGCAGCACAAAACCTGGCCGCCGCCTTTTCGCTCGGGGGCTTCCTGGTTGCTGGAGGTTTGGCGCTCGGAGCAGCAATCGCCGGTGAGAGCTACGGCTGGGTTCAGGACAGTATCGATGTCGCGTATTTCCTGGCGATCTGGCTCCTCGTCATCACCGTGATTCAATTTATACTGAATAAGATCTTTCTGCCCGGCACCAGTCTTCGTAAAGAATTGCTCACCGACCGCAATGTTGCGGCAGGAATCATCGAAGCCGTGTTGTTCATTATCACAACTCTGTTCTACATCAAGATAAGGAGCTGACAATGCTGCGATTACGCCTGTCCTTCTGTCTCGTTCTACTCCTGGTCGGCACTCTGATGGTTGCGCCGCCCGCGACTGCGAAGGGTGGAGGCGGTTTTGGAGGCGGCCGCAGTTTTGGTGGAGGCAGCCGTAGTTTTGGCGGGTCGCGCCCGGGCGGATTCAGCGGCAGTCGATCGTTTTCGACCCCCAAGGCTCCGTCGGCGCCGAGCCGCGGCACGTTCAAGTCGCCTGGCGGATTCGCAACAAAGTTCGATCGGGACGCCGGCTCAGCACAACACGCTCAATCGTCCAGGAAATTGTACGATCGCGCCAATGGCATCTTTAATGGCGGCCGTACCGGGTCCGTTGAACGCGTCGGCCCTGTGAGCGAAGAGACGATTCAGACAAGGCCTGCCCGCCAGCAAACCATTTTCGGCGGTTACTACCGGCAACCCGTGACAACCATCTATCACGATTCGTTTAATCCCTGGTTCTGGCTCTGGCTGCTCGACCGCAACCAGCGGGACCGGGACCTGTGGGTCTATAACCACCGGGATGAGATGGATCAGGCACGGTATAACGACCTTGTACAAAAAGATGCCGGCCTTGAACGCCGGCTGCATGACCTGGAGCAGGAAGGTGCAGCAAAAGATCCCTCTTATACACCTCCGGGTGTAGACCAGGATCTCATGTACGACGATCAACAGGTGCAGCAGGCGTACACGGAAAATCAGAGGCACCCGGAGTGGGGACTTTTCCTCGGCACCCTCACAGTCATTGGCGGCGCCTATCTTGTCTTCTTCGTTCCGATGTTCAAGCCACGGAGGCGCATGTATTAATGGAAGAACAGCGGCTCACACCCTGGCAGGCGTTTAAAGATCTGCTTGGCGGAACCAAGGAAAAATCGCTGGTGCTGCGTGTGTACAATCCGTTCGCATTGAAGCCCGCGGACTATGTCGTCGTCGATGACGTGCTGAACGGCATCAGTAAAGCGCATTGCCTCGTGACAGAGGTGGATGTTTACCGCCGCACGATCGATACCCGAGTCTTCGAATCCGTCGACTACATCCTCCAGGGCCCGGAAGACCGCTGGCTCACCCTGCGCGTGAGCGAGAACGCCGGGGTTCCCGGCGCCACGGAGCGAACGCTTCTGTTGCTGTTTCCGGATTACGAGGGCGAATACGACGAAGACCTCCACAAGAACGTATTGCCCAGCGGTGTTCTGGAGGTCAAGAACGATGCCGGAGAATTGGTGGCTCGTTACGAACGCCTCCACGGGCTCAAAGAACCTTACAGGGCAGATGTACTTGTTATCAACGCCGATGATACGACGCGGCAGGAATCCTGCGAGTACTGGGACTTCGGCCGAGAGGTTGACGGGCGAGAGGAATTCTATTTTGTCGAGGTCAACCTGGAGAGTGGTGTGATCCAAACGTGGCGCGCCGTCCCGACATCGGAAAACGAGCTTTCGTTCCTGCGCCGCACGGCGTCCTGAGAGATCGCCTCGAAGACAGGACTTCAAACGTCCGGCAATTCATCGCTCCCGGATCTCGAAATCCATGGTTTGGGCCGCAATTCTGAATTTCTCTTTGGCCAGTTTATCGGTAACGATGACTTGCAGCGCGTAATAACCGGGGGCGGCATGCGCCAGTTGCATTCGACCCGCTCCCACCAGATGCCTGGGATCCTTCTGGCCCTCGCTGTTCATCGGAGTCGGCGGACCGGCATAAACCTGTTGTCCCTCGCGAAACAGCCGCGTCTGGACTTCCAACTGGAACTTCTTGTTGTTGTCGGCATGGGCGTTCAAAATCTGATAGGCGTATACGATGGCGGTCCCCGGTTTGAAAATCCGGACGGCAGGCGTCAGGTTTGCATCCTGGGCGTCGATCGCGCCTTCGCTGAGATCATCGGCGCTTTTTTGCAGGGCTTGCTCTCCGCTTAAAACGATTCCTGACAGACTCAGACGTCCTTTAGCAATGTCCGGGACTTCAATGAATTGAGTGGCGCTGCCAACCTCTTCGCTTGCGGAATCCCTCACAACCATGCGCATCTGATAAGCGCCTGGCTTTTTCACCGGCAAGTGCAATGAATAGACAAGACCTCTTCTGAGAAGCTCTTCGTAATCTTTATCTTCGACACGAAGGTTCCAGGTTTTGTCTGCCGCGACGACCGCTTTACCGTCCACGTCAAACGTCACGGCGGCTGTGTCAAACTGCGCCTGCCGGGGCCCATCGTTGACGCGGTTGAAGGTCAGACCGCCGGCATCAAAGTGGAACATCGCATTGATATACGGACCTTCCTTCTCGGAGTGCGAAAACAGAGTCGTCAGTCGCACGCGCATCGATCCACTGCCGAACGGAGATGCCATCGCTTTGGCGATCTGTGCTGCTCTGCCCACCGGTGGAGGCGGCGCGTTCGTATCCGGAGTGCCAAAGAATCCTGAGCGCGATCGCACACGCAGGCCCGGCCGCCTGACGCGAACGCTGATCGAGTGAAATTTGGCCTGCCGGCTCTTCTCGTCGAAGGTCGACGAGTCGGGCTGATATCCGAGCAGGTAATAACCGTCGCCATCGTCCACTACCTGCCGCAGTTCCCCCGGAATATCGTTGTTGTGCAGGAACAAGCCGCCTGTCTTCTGCGTTAAGGCGATCATGCCATCCTGCGAAGCGATGATGTCCGCATTACGCTGGCCGTCGATTTGCGAGATCTGCAGCGGCGTCAGCCCGCCGTTGTCTCCACCGCCGGCGCCAGTGAAATCTTCGGCAGTCAGGCCTGTATATACAACGCCTCGCGGATCTATTGCGTAGATGACGACCGATGAACGGTTGGCTTCATCGATGAGCCGGCGCAGGCGGTCCTCGACCAGACCGGGGCTGGTGAACTCCAGGTTCACAAGACCAGGTCCTTCGAGATATGTAAATTTCATGTTTTCGCTGAACAGAACCAGGCTTTTACGTCCTGGCAGATCACGCAAACCCTGTAATACATACTGCACCGCGCCGATGCTTCCCAACATGTATGCCTGCTGGATTTCGTTATTGAAGAGCGTTGTGTCGACCTCGGTTGAGGAGACCTGTCCATCAGGACCCGCGACGCTCGTTTGCAACTGTGCGCCGGTGATCGGAGCGAAACTTGAAACACCGACTCTGCCGCTATGGAATTGAACAAGCTCAATCGCGGCGTAGAGAGCGCGCTTGTCCGCGGTGAACTGCTGCAACGCACCCATTCCGGCGGACGTGCGGAGAATGGCGACCAGGTCACCCGGCTGCATCTCGGTATCGACCCACTTTTTAAGCGCTTCTCGCACATGTACGGTGCTGTCGAATGCCAGGGCCAAATCATCGACGACCAGTGCGATTGTCCTCCGGATCTGATCCCGCCGAAGCGACGGTGGCGGCGGGAGAGGCGCGGGCAAAGCGTTCTTTGCTTTCTTGGGCTCCACCGGAACCGGAGGCACGTTGACTCTCGAATCCTTGACGTTAATGAACGCGAAGTTGGTAACCTTTTGCGGCTTGCCGTCCTGAAACACTTCAAAGTCGTCGGCAGTGAGATCGGTAACAGGTTTGCCCTTAGCGTCGGTGACGATGGCGTCAACCTGCACAAGACTGACATTGATGCGAATGACGCCCTCGGAAGGAGTCGTCTGTTGCGCCGATGATCGGGTTGCCAGGGCGCATAGAGGGGCGAAAAGCACCGTCAGTACAAGCCAGCGGCAGGTCGTCATGACCTGAAACGTACAGTACTAACGCGACAGGCGCAAATCCTACTTCTTCACGGGTTCGGATAAGCCACGAATTGAACGAATTAAACGAATAAATTCGTTCAATTCGTGGCTTATTAAGGCGTTTCTACGGTGTTGCGCTGATTGCGCGCGCTTTCGAATGAGCGCAAAGTATTCCCCGCCTGACTCAGGCGGGGACTGGTCCACAGCGTTACGATATAACGAAAACCAGTACTTAGCCGGGGATGGCTGTCACGTCATTTGAGCAACACCCTTACTCTGACGGCCTTCCTGGCCTGAGATTCGTTACATTATTTATGACGAACTACATTAGGGACTTCCGTGGTTCTGCCGGAACGATCGCGACAGGTAGGAGACTCCGATTGCGACCGCGCGAACTCCGGATTTTAACTCGTCCAGAAGATCCTCCTTATGCACGAAGCCGACCGGATGTTCCTCCACGCCGGAGGAAAGTTCGTCAACCTTCATCGCAGTAATGAAGACGAATGGAGTCTCAATACCCTGCACCCGAAGTGCTCTCATCGCAGCGAAACCATTCATCAACGGCATATCAATGTCACTGACGATGATGTTGGGCTTTAAGAGCGGTGTGGCGTCCACAAGTTGCTGACCATCGCCGACAGCACCAACCACGGTAAATTCTGATTTGAGCAATTCCACCACGGTCGTCCGCATCCACTTGTGATCCTCCGCGACCAGCACGCGCAATGGCTCCATGCTACTCCTGAGTTCGATTCCATGATTGAAATGGAACCGAAGGAGCGTAGTGCGGAAGCGCTTGCCTGTCGTTGCTCTAGAGCAAATAGACCGAAGGAACTCAATCGATCAGTAAACCTTCGGGGGAAAGAATCTGAATCTTTCCTCGGGCTTTTTTAAGTACCCCCCGGCGTTCCCACTGTTTCAACTGCCGGCTGGTTGTAAAAGCGCCGACATCGGCTAAGCCACCGAGATGCGCATTCGTGATCGCCACTTCTACACCATCGGGTCTTACATGCCCCGTTCGCTCGCCGAGGCGGAGAAGAGTGTGCGCCAGGCGGTTCTCTGCCGTTTGAGAGACCAAACCTACAATTCTGCCGGCGTATTCCGACAGGTAATGCATCAGAATGGCCAGGATATTCTCCGACAGGTGGTCATGGGCGGCGGCAAGGCGGCGGATTTTCTTCCGGCTCCAAACCAGAAGTTCGCAATCGCCAATAGCTTCGGCAGTGCCGATATAACGCTGGGGCGTTCCCAGAAGAGTCGCGGTTCCAAAGATCTCGCCCGGTGACACCCACAAAAGGAGAACCTCCTGTCCATTTGTTGTCACTCGGTAATATTTCACCCGACCCTTTCTTAGAAGAAAAAGTCGAGTCGCAGGATCGCCGCTGTTGATGATGATTGAATTCGATCGGAACCTGCGCAGTTCGGCTGATTCCAGTATCAGCTTCTTTGCGCTTGAGGTGAAACCCGAAAGAAGTGCAGGTATTACAGGTGCCGTCATGCGGACATGATGACGGTCGGTTGTCATGGCCATTTGTATTGCGAGCGTGCAAGCAGGGAGCCATTTGCGCGGCACGCCGGGCAGGAAAACGAAACAGGTCCGCCGCTGGCGGTAAAAAAGCGGGCTATAGATTTTCGATTTCCACAGGTGCGATCTTGTCTGTAGGCGCAAACCCGAAGATGCGGGAATAGAAGTAAAGCTCGGCTTCAATCGATCGCCGGATGTTTGCTGCTTCTCTGAAGCCGTGGCCTTCGGTGGGGAAGGCGACATATGCGAAAGGCAGGTGCTTCGCCCGGAGCGCGGCGATCAGCGTCTCGGCCTGCGACGGCGGAACTACTTTGTCTTCGAGACCCTGCAACAAGATTACCGGGCACGACAGCCGGTCCGCAAAGTGAACCGGCGAACGCTGGCGGTAGAGTGCCTCGGCCTCAGGATACGGGCCGACCAGACCGTCTTCGTATCGGGATTCGAACTTATGCGTATCCCGCGCAAGTGCGGCTAAATCGGCAACACCGTAGTAACTGGCTCCGGCGGCAAAAACGTGATGGAAAACAAGCGCACACAGAGTCGTGTATCCGCCTGCGCTGCCTCCGCGAATTGCCATCCGTTTGCCGTCGACGTCACCGCGCTTCTCGAGATAACGAGCCGCGTTGATGCAATCTTCGACGTCGACAATTCCCCAATTGCCTTTCAGGCGTTCCCGATAGGGCCGGCCATACCCGGAGCTTCCGCCATAATTCACATCCACGACGGCAAATCCACGGGTTGTCCAATATTGAACGGCAAGACGCAGCGCCGATGAAGTCGCACTCGTCGGCCCACCATGGCTTATGACGAGAAGCGGCGGACGCTCTCCGGACGGCGCGCGGTACTCCTTGTTCGCGGGCGCATAGAATAGAGCAAACGCGGTCATGCCGTTTGACGTCGGGAATTCGATCGGCTCGGGTTCCGACAAATAACCGGAATCGATCGTAATTTCCAGACTCCGCTTCAAAGCACGAGCCTTGTTACTTTTCAAGTTCAGTGAAACGACTTCCGCTGCTTTCGTTGCCGAGGCGCCGGCAAAAAACAAATTATCTTCGCCGTCAGAGCGAATGCCGCCAAAGACGGAATACGGCGCATCGACAGTCTGGGATTTTTTAGAATGTGTATCGATCAGGATTAAATGTTCGAAGCCATTCTTGTCGATGATGCATGCAACGCGATCTCCGGAAAGCAAGACATACCTCGAGTACCCGAACAGCCACTGAGGCACGCCGATCTCGCCATCGGTTTGCAGAATCGGTTCGACCTTACCTGACCGCTCGGCGTAAAGATTCCACCAACCTGTCCGGTCAGAAATGAAAAAGAGAGAACCATCGGGCGCCCATTCCGGTTGAAATATGGATTCCGTTGAAGACCCCGCGATGCGCCGGCTATTTGAAATCGACCCATCCGGACTGAGATCGGCCACCCACAATTCAGTTCCATCCCAGGGCATTTGAGGATGGCGCCAGCAGGTCCATGCCAGGCGCATGCCATCATTACTGATGCGCGGAAACGAGTAGAAATCATAATCGCGAGCGATGATCTGCGGCTCGTGCGATCCATCTGCCGGAAACGCCACAAGTTCGTTGACAGGTTCATGTTCCGCCGCGTGTCTTTCGCGCACACAGACAATCAGTTTGCCGTCCGGAGTAACCCGTCCATCGGCATATCTCAAGCTGGCCGGCTGGGGTGGCTCTGGCGTGATGGGATTCGGTTCGCCGTCGGGATCGAGCCGGTAAAGACGCTGATCTTTAAAGTTGGAAAAAAAGATCGTGTCGTTGTGCAGGAAGTACGCGCCGCCGCCGTATTCGTGGACACGCGTTCTGGCACTGTATGCGGGCGATAAAACGTCTACGGGTGATCCCGACGGCGAACAACGAATGATGGCCACCCGTCCAGCCTCGTCGGGCCGGCTTTCCAGCCAGTAGAGATTCCCGTTGGAAAAATGCAGCTCACTGAATCCGATACCGGATGAAGTCAGCAGGGCACTCGTGATTGGCGATTTCCAGGAGCCGAAACCAGCCGGGATGGTCATGTCGCGAATGCCTTTGCCGCGGCGGCAAGGGTCCGGTCGATGTCCGATTCCGAATGGGCGGCAGAGATAAACGCGGCTTCAAACTGCGAAGCGGGCCAATAGTGGCCCTGATCCAGCATCGAGTGGAAGAATCGGTTGAATCGCCGTGTATCGCATGTCTTTGCCGAATCGAAATCAAACACGTCGCGATCGGTGAAGAACACTGTGAACATCGATCCCACCCGGTTCATTCGGACCGCAACGCCGGCTTGCGTTGCCGCTGCCATCAGACCTTTTTCGAGACGTGCTCCCAGGGCTTCCAGTTTGTCGTACGGATCATTCTTCTGCAGCAGCCGCAACGTGGAGAGGCCGGCGGCAACCGCAAGTGGATTGCCCGACAGGGTTCCGGCCTGATAAACAGGGCCTGCAGGCGCGACCTGGTCCATAATGTCGCCCCGTCCGCCATAGGCACCCACAGGAAGGCCGCCGCCGATAACTTTTCCCATCGTCGTGAGATCGGGAGTGATGCCGTACTTTTCCTGCGCGCCGCCAGGCGCGAGGCGAAAACCAGTCATCACTTCGTCGAATATCAACAGTACGCCAGCCGATTTCGTCAGTTCCCGCAAGCGCTCCAGGAAACCAGGGCGAGGCGGGACGCAGCCCATATTTCCAACGACGGGCTCAACGATGATGCAAGCGATTTCGCTGCCGCGCCGGGCTAATTCTTCCGTCAGGGCGACAGGATCGTTAAACGGCAACACGGTTGTCAGCTCCGCAAGCGCTGGCGGCACTCCCGGACTATCGGGTAATCCCAGAGTCGCGACGCCGGAACCGGCTTTTACCAGCAGACTGTCTCCATGCCCGTGATAGCAGCCATCGAATTTTATGATTCTGCTGCGGCCGGTGAATCCGCGAGCCAGACGAATTGCGCTGAGGGTTGCTTCGGTACCCGAATTGACCAGCCGGACTCTTTGAACCGAGGGAACCATCTTTACGATCAGTTCGGCAATCTCGACTTCACGTTCCGTCGGAGCTCCGAACGAGGTGCCGACTTCGAGAACTTCAGTCAGCGCCTTCAGGACTTCGGGTGGACGGTGCCCGAAAATCAGCGGCCCCCACGAACCGACGTAATCGATGTATTCCTTGCCGTCCACGTCCCAGATGCGCGAGCCGTCGCCGCGTTCGATAAAAACAGGTTTGCCGCCTACTGCACGGAAGGCGCGAACGGGAGAATTGACACCGCCGGGAATGACCTGCTGCGCTCGATTGAAAAGTTGCTCAGACCTGTTCATAGCATCTTCGCGAGTTCAAGAGCGTAATACGTAATCAGAATGTCCGCTCCAGCACGCTTGATGGCCGTGGTTGTCTCCACAATGATGCGCTCTCTTTCGATCCATCCCGCGCGCGCTGCCGCCTCGATCATCGCGTATTCACCGCTGACCTGATATGCCGCTATGGGCAGGTCGAACTCCTGGCGGGCGCGTGTGATGATGTCGAGATAGGATAGCGCCGGCTTGACCATCACGATATCCGCCCCTTCCTCGATATCCAGCGCAATCTCGCGCAGAGCTTCGCGCGCGTTTGGCGGATCCATTTGATAGCTTCTGCGATCGCCGAATTTTGGCGTCGCGCCGGCAGCCTCACGGAAAGGACCGTAGAAGCCGGAAGCGTACTTGGCCGAGTACGCCATGATCGGGATGTTTGTGAACCCATCCAGATCCAGCGCCTGACGGATCGCTGCAACCCGCCCATCCATCATGTCGGACGGCGCCACCATATCGGCGCCGGCTCGGACATGGCTGACGGCGGAGTCGGCCAATAGCTTCAACGTGGCGTCGTTTTGCACATCGTGATGTTTAATGACACCGCAATGGCCATGCGATGTGTACTCGCACATACAGACATCGGTGATCAGGAGGAGGTCGCGAACGTTCTCCCGAATGGCGCGCAACGCTGTCTGGACGATGCCGTTTTCGTCATAAGCATTCGATCCAGTTTCATCCTTCTCTGGAGGAATCCCGAAAAGGATAATGCCGCCAACACCGGCTTGCTCGGCATCCCGGGCGATTTTCACCGCGTTGTCCACCGAAAGGTTATATTGGCCGGGCATTGAACTGACTTCCGTCCGCACTCCGTCACCCGGGCAGACGAAAATCGGATAAATCATGGACTCCGGCGACAACCTCGTTTCGCGAACGAGATTACGCAGCCGGGGAGTACGCCTCAAGCGGCGCATGCGATGTGTTGGGAATGCCATTCAGAAGAGTCTTTCTCGTGGCCTCATCGTTCCAAACGATCCAACGTCCTTCAGCGTGAATGCGAAGCGAAATCGGCTTTCGACGCGGGCGCCAATATTGAATTGACTGACTTCGAAGTTCAGGCCGAAGCAACTGGTATTATAGCCAACCTCGGCGACCGAACCCTGGAAAAGTGAGTGCTGGACATCGTACGAAAACTGGATTGCCGCGCTGAATCCCGGTTTGAGGCGATTTCCGTAGGTCGAAGCTGCTCCGCAACTGATTGCTCGGAACTTCGATCGCGCTGCGACGGGTGAAGAAATATGAAACTCCGCCGGTGAATTGTCCCCGATTCGCGTTGCCGATGACGCCAGCGCTTCTGAAAAGATGATCCGGGTATCGTAATCGACTTCGATGTCCTCAGAGGTCGAGGGGGTCGTCGCTAGACGCATATCCGAAATGATCGGCGAAAATCGCCGCTGGCCGTCCGCAAAGGTAAACCCGGTGATATCGAGGAGCGGTGCGAATACATTCCGCCGGCCAGGGACGATCGCGCCTCCAAACGTCGGGTCCAGAAAGTATTTTTGCGAGAGTCGCCAGGAGAAGATTTCACGCTTTGTGAAAAACCGGTTGGTGAGCCCGTACTCCACTTCGTTTGTATGGGTCACCAGATCCACATTGTCTACAACGATCGTGTTGCGAAACTGGTCGGCATTGCCAACGTATCTGTAATTGATGTCTGATTCGACCAGATGCCGCCATCTTCCGAAATCGCGTTCCACCGCCGGACCGTTCAGGTGCGAACCATACTCGAAAGAAAGACGGTTTAACGCACCCCCAACGGTCGTGGGAGTCGCAAGGGATCGGGAATAGAACGTCTCACGGACACTCAGTCGCTGGTTCCAGTCAAAGAAGTTTGACCGCAGGAGCGGCGCGTTGATCGATGGATAAAAATCAAACCGTTCGAGAAACGGCGTGTTGATGGACGCATCACGCCGGGCGATACCAGTAAGACTCGTCTCGCCGTCAAAGTAGAGCGGCAGCCTTCCCAGTCGCCTCGAAGGCAATCCAAGGTCAACACTCGGGGCATCCTGCAGGACCACAGTCGGCTGATCTTGAAAGAACACACCGTTCCGGGCGTAGAGGAAATTAACGTTCGCGTTGGGCTTGTTCCGGCTAAGAAATGCGATTGAGTTCGTAATCGGGGACGAAATGATATTTAAGCCATCCTCGTAAACTTGCCGGAACACGAAGGAGCTGACCAGATTCATGTCCGCAACACCGCGAAAATCCTTTGGGAAATTACCCCAGGCCAGAATCCGGGCGCTCCGCCCGCCTTGCCCCAATTTGTCATGGGCAAAGAGGGATTCCACGTGGATGTTCGAGGTGGCGTCGGGAATTGCACGGAAGTTAATCGATCCTGCGGGCCCGCGTGCACTGAAATATTCTCCGGTGATTTCCGCGCCGACGCTGCGGTTCATTGCCCAGTAAAAGGACTCACGGACGGCTCGTCCTTTCGTCGTCGAGGTGGATGTCGAGGGGATGAGGAATCCAGTCGAGCGCTCCCTGTCCGCGCTGGGAAGAGTCATGTACGGCATGTAGAACACCGGCACGTTTTCCAGGCGGAAAACCGAACCATTCGCCGTCATGCGCCGGTGGGGGTCGATGGTGGCGCGGGCAACGAAGAGCATCCATCCCGGACGCGGTCCGTCACAACACGTTGTTATCGTTGCATTTTTAAGCTGGTAAAGCCCCTCTTCGGTGCGATGCGCGGATTCAGCTTTGATATTGAAGCCAGGCCCAATCTGACCGGTAACATTTGTGAAGTCGCCTACTTTGCTGGTGACGTTCAGCGAGATGTGATCGGCCTGCAAATGTTCGTCGGCCCGTGAGTAGACAACATGGTTGCCCGCCGTGACCATGTTCGTCTCATCGTCATATGTCACCTCATCCGCTTCCATATGCATGTCACGGTAGGTGACGACGACATTTCCACTGGCGTGCTCGATATGGTCGGTCTTGCTTCCTGTCTGCTGCTCGGCCTGGATCAGCACCTGGTCCTGTTGTGACCCTAGGAAGAGGACAATAATCATGGCAAGCTGAACCACAGCGCAGAGTATAACTCTAGCCGAGGATGGCTGTCAGACGTTCACACGGTGCTCGAAACGAAAAATTTATGGAACGAAAAAAGAGGACTGTCATCTCCATCGATGAATTCCAGCCCCACTTCGATTTCGAGGAAGCGGAGCAATCTCCTCCTTTTACGTTTCCGGAGTACCAGAGGGATCTGATCATTCCGCGCCTGACGGCCGGGGCGGTGGATCTGGCGGTTGTCGCCGCCATTTACATCGTTTTTATTCTTACGACATTTGTTGAAATGCCGGAAAACGTCACGCTCGACAAACGCGTTCTCGGCATTTACGGCGTTTGTTATTTTGCCCTGTTTACGATTTATCTTTTCCTATTCATGCTGAGCGCCAGCCAGACTCCCGGAATGAAATACCAGCGGCTCGTCGTCGTGAACAGAAACGAGCAGCCCCTTGATGCCTTTCAGGCCTGCTGGCGTGGATTTGGATATCTCATTTCGGTTCTCCCCGTGTCGTTGGGATTCCTCTGGATGTTGATCGATCCTGAACACCTCACCTGGGCCGATAAAGTCTCCGGAACCTACGTCAAGAAGCTTTAACTCACTGTAGGCGCGGTCTAATGACCATACGTGTCCAAGACAGAAACCGATCTAGCGATGAGTGGCGACAGTCCCCGCCTTAGTAAGGCGGGGACTGGCCCACACTGCTACACCGAAACCGGGTTCACTTGGCATCCACTAAACCGAAGCGGGAACTTCGGACTAAACTCAAACATTTACAAGGCTCCGCTCTGCAGCTCTCCGTCCATCCCGTCTTGGACAGCTCTGGTCTAAGACCGCGCCTGCAGTGAGTCAGTCGTGAGTTTTCGAACATCCTCACATTAGAATAGAAATATGGAAAATTTTGCGCTCATCGCATTGCTGGAAAATCTTCATCCGGCGATGAGCGAACTTGTTGTTCGCCGCGTCGTCCAGCATCAGCCCAATGGATTCATTTTCCAGACCAGATCCGTCCGATTCCCAGCCCTCAAAATTGTCGCGGATACCCAACGGCCGACGATATACGCCTCGGAAACACGGCCGCCGATCGAATCGCCGGGAACGGATTTTTTAATGGTGCTCCGGAAGCACCTGACATCGGCTGAAGTCACGGGCATCCACAAGCCTCTTTCAGAAAGAATCATTGAATTCCACTTCAAGACGGCGGTGCCCAGCAAAGAACTCGAGACGATGTTCCTGATCGTCGAACTGCTGCCCAATGCGCCGAACCTCATTCTTCTCGACGCAGAAAGGCGGGTTCTTTCCTCTTTTGTCCCGCTGACTCCGCAGCACGGCATCGGGGAATATGAACCATATGCCTACCCTGCACAGGGCGATAAATTGCAGCTGGAACATTTGCTGGAGGAAACTGCCCCTCAACTTGAGGATTTGAACGCCGAATCGCTGGTTTCGCGGGTGGCGGGGATTGGTCCCGTCTTCGCCCGGGAACTCGCGGCGCGCCAGAACAAGTCGGGGAAGCCATGGATCGAGGAAATCAAAATTATGCTGGAGCAGGTGCGCGCGCCGTCGCGTGGCGCCTGGCTCTACACGGATTTGCCTTTAGGCCACATCCTGGAGCAAAACGACCTGCGCCGGCTCCAGAAAGCGATTCTCAGCCCGATCGAGCTCGAATCTTTAAGCCGCACACATAGCGCACGGCTGTTCGCCAATATTCTGGACGCGGCAAAGTTTTACTACGACGAATTTGAAACACGATCGCTGCTGGAGCAGGCGAAACTTCCAGTGCTCCGCGATATGCGCCAGGCCGCCAAGCGATTAGCTGATCGCGAAAAGCGCCTGGTTCGTGAACAGCAAAAATATCAGGAAGCCGAGGGATTGCAAAAAACAGCACAAATGCTGAACTCCAGCGGACATGACATGGAGCAGCATTACGAATCAGTCCAGGTCACCGACTACTTCGGAGACAACCCGAAGGCGTCAGACGTTCCCCTGGATGCATCGCTCAGTCTTAGAGCAAACATCGATAAGATGTTTAAGAGATACCAGAAGGCGGGACGGGGAAAATCAATCGTGGCACGCCAGGTGTCTGAGGTGCGGCAGCGGAAAGCGGCAATCGATGAGCAGACGAGACGATTAGAAGCGATCAAAGATTGGGATACCTGGTCTGCGATTTCGAGCAAGCTACCCGCAAAGGCGGCTCAACCGTTTGAAGCCGCCGCACGGGTGCACGCGCGGCCTCAAGCAGAGGGCTCGGAGACAAAGAGCAGGCGGTTTCGACGGATTCAAGTGGATGGCAGAGAAGTCCTTGTCGGCAAAGGCGCCCGCGAAAACGATGAATTGACCTTCGACATTGCGGGACCCGAGGATTTCTGGTTTCATGTCGCGGATTACAGTGGCTCACACGTCGTGGTGAGAAATCCCAAAAAGGAGAAGGATCTCGATGACGCCACGCTTTTGAAAGCCGCCCAGATGGCGGCTTATTTCTCCCAGGCGAGGAATTCCTCTAAAGTCGAGGTCCATTACACCAAACGGAAACATGTGACGAAACCGCGCCGCGCGAAACCCGGACTGGTAAAACTCGTCGAATTCAAATCCATCAAAGTCGAGCCCAAGAATTGGTTAGACTCTTTATAGATGAAATTGCCAAGCCGTATCTCCCTGATGTTCTTTATCGGCGTCTTTGCAGTGGGGTCAACCGCTCTCGGCTACTACTACTTCTTCTTTTACGAACCTCCCCTGAAGGCAGCGACGCGATTTATGGATGATATGCAGCGTCGAAATGCCTCGGGGTTGGCGGCGGATATCATCGTGAGCACGGATATCGAAGAGGGAAAACTACGGGAACCGACAGCCCGGGAAGTGGAAAGCCTGCTTTCCGATGACTTCCAGCGCGGCCGGATTCTCGATCAGCGCCGGCACGAGGGCAGAACTCGGGATTTGTACTATCTCGTTTATCGTGAGCCGGATGGGCGCGTTTACGCTCTGATCGCCGCGGAAACAGGTGGGCGGTTTCGTATCGTCATTCCAGAAACTCCAATGGGCCGCCGACACCGTTATCTCTGGGATTACTCATGGACGAACTGACCCCTTCTGCTATACTGACAGGGTTATTCGCACCCAATCTAGGAGAATGTAATGTTTAGGCTAGGCGTACCGGAACTTCTGATCATTGCCGTCCTTGTTCTTTTCTTGTTCGGCGGGAAGAAACTGCCCGAGATGGGAAAAGGCATCGGCGAAGGTATCCGCAATTTTAAGAAATCCATCAGCGGCGACTGATCGAGCCAGCGTAAAAGCTACAGGATCGTCCGTTCGTCTCCAATCCTTCTCGTAACCCGCTGCCGATCCAGGTATTCGAGCAGCGGGATCGCATACTTCCTCGATATCCCGGTCAGATCCTTAAACTCCGTCACACCTAATCTCGGAGTCTTCGCTTTGAGGGCGCGAACGTCGGCAATCAGCTTATCGAGGACGGCGCGGTCGATCACCATTTCCTCGCTGATTTTCACCAGCGCGTTTTCCTTCAACATCAACTGAACGATTTTTCTCGCCGTCGCTTTGTCGAGCTTGAGCGAATCGATCACCTGATCGACGGTTGAAACCTGCAGGCCCAGGGACTTGAAACGCTCCAGCAGACGTGCGCGCATCTGCTCCTCCTCCGCCTTGAGAGTCACCTGGCGGCCAAAATCGTGGACAACATCCTGCGACGCTGAAACCTTTTTGTCCGCGATCAATTGCTCCAGCAAGGCGTTAAAAACCAGACTGGAGGCGTCGCCGAACGACCGCGCTCTTAATTCCTCCCTGCCGATACCTTGCGCAAGAGGATTCGCCTGATGAAAGCGACGAATCGCGGCCACTGCCGCATCTGCCGCCGAATTGAAGCGCGTTCGGGATACGACGGTTGCCGGATTATCGCTCACCATCCGGACCACACCCTTCTTTGTCAAATCGAGGAGCCGGCCGCGAACGCGTGAAGGAAGCATGCCGCGCCGCGACGCCAGCGTTGAAACGTCGATGCCGCCGAGTCCGGCTTCTTCGATCACGGTGATGAGGGCTTCCTCGGGCTCGCGATGTTTGAAGACGGTGAGCTTTTCAATAACGGACTGGTCCGAGCGGCGATGCTTCGGCGGGCCCGCATCGAGAATCTCGCCGCCGCCAATCGTAATCATCGGCGAATACTGGCGGATGATGAAGCGATCACCAGGTAAAGCGAACGCCGGCTCTTCGAGCCGGATCTGCACAAATGCAGATTCTCCAGGATGCAAGCGGTCCTGACCGAGCAGAACAACATGTCCCATCAGTTCGGCAGTACCGGCGTGAAAACGAATCCGTTTTCGCATATGGATCGGAGCGGGCGCCGACGCAAGAAGCTCGAGGTAGCAGTCGAACATGGATGCCGGCGAGAAAAGTCCCGGCTCAGTCAAAACCATCCCGCGGGAAACATCAGCCACATCGATCCCCTGCAGGTTTAACGCGGTACGCTGACCGGCAAGCGCCTCAGTTGCAGCGTGGCCGTGCACCTGAATTCCCCGGATACGCGTGGTCCGCCGAACCGGCAGAATTTCGACTTCCTGGTCCTTCTGGATACGACCAGAAATCAGGGTCCCTGTCGCAACCGTGCCAAACCCTTTCATGGTAAAACACCGGTCGACAGGAAGCCGAAAGACGTCGCCGGAATCTTTCGGGCGCACCTCCGTAGCCAATTTCCGAAGCAGCGCGATGAGTTCAGGAATGCCGGCGCCTGTTTTCGAACTCATGCGCATGATGGGCGATCGCTCGAGAAAGGAGCCTTTCAAGAATTCCCGGACTTCCATTTCCACGAGGTCTGCGATATCCGCGTCCACTTTGTCGATTTTCGTAAGGACTGTAAAGCCTTGCTTAACCTGGAGCAGCGAGCAGATCTCGAAGTGCTCGCGGGTTTGCGGCATGACGGATTCGTCGGCCGCAATGACGAGCATCACGATGTCAATGCCACCGACCCCGGCAAGCATGTTCTTGATGAACCGCTCATGGCCGGGCACGTCGATGAAACCTATGGTGGTCGAGGAGTCGATCGCCAGATGGGCAAATCCGATATCGATGGTAATGCCGCGCTCCTTCTCCTCCTTCAAGCGGTCCGCATCGATACCCGTGAGCGCCTTGACCAGCGCAGTTTTACCGTGATCGATATGGCCCGCCGTTCCTACGATAACGTACGGCATAACAATTCATGTACGAGTGGCAGCGGCAGTCCCATCACATTGAAATAATTGCCATCGATTCTGGGGATGTAGACTCCAGCATAACCCTGGATCGCGTACGCTCCAGCTTTGTCGAGAACGTCTTCACGAGCAACATAATCGAAGATCTCGGCATCACTTAAGGGCTTGAACCAGACGCGCGTCGATTCGAGTCCTTCCAGTATCTCTCCCTTGATCTGATTGATGACGGTCACTGCGGTATACACGCGGTGCTCGCGGCCTGAAAGCTTGCGGAGCATGCGGACGGCATCGTCATTATCCGTGGGCTTTCCCAGAATTTCGCAGTCGATCGTGACAACCGTATCGGCCGACAGGACCACCGAGCCTGCCACGCGCGATGCGACTTCCGTCCCCTTTTCGCGCGACACCCGCGCGACATATTCCTCCGGCACCTCACCCGGCGCCGGCGTTTCATCGATCGACGACGGCACCACGGTGAATTCGTGGCCAAGTATCGCCAGCAATTCCCTTCTCCGTGGAGATTGTGATGCGAGAACGAGGTTTTTCATTCCTTTATCATTCGCTTCATCGTGCGGGGATCGTACGCCCAATGGAATTCGAGTTCGTACGCCAGGGACCGCGCAAGACCGTCGAGGTCCGGGAACAGCGTGGCTTGAGTGATATTCATCCGATACAATTCGCGCATTCCTTTATCCCGGACTTTGTCGGCGGGAACAATGAACTTAATTAATGTCTGGCTGGGATTAGGATATTCCCTGAGAATTTGTTCGATCGATTTGTGCAGGTTTGCCGGCACCAGGAAGGTGCCCGATTGCGCAATCAAGCGCCGATTCATCGCGTGCGGCTCTCCGAGCCAGACAAAGGAACCGGAGCCCGTCAGAAAATACTTCCTGAAATTGCCTTTTTTCTCGAGATCGACCTCTTTTCTTTTCAGGATCTCAGCGGGATTGCACGCCCAGATAACGCCTTCGTGCGTCGTATTGTGCAGCGCGAAGAATGCCGCCACATAGGGCGACCAGGAGAAATCGAGCAGTCGAGTCGGGGCGCCATGATCCTGCATCAGAGCCAGCCACTCGAAGTCGTCATTCCGTTCTGGAACGTGATCAATGAAATGAATGGCCTTCCGCTTGAAAATGCGCAGAATCCGATCCTCTTGTTCCGGCCAGGCCCGCGGATCAACTCTAAAAGCCATGAAGTACCTGGACAGTACGCTGTATAGAGGGGCGGACGCATCACGCTGGCCTCGAAACGCCCAACTTTGATACGGCGAGTCGCTGATGATCGAGACATACTCTTCCCAGGATTTCAGGTTGACAACCTGATATTGGGTTTCGGAGATGGAAGTCTTCTTCGCAGTCATATTTCACTGGCGCGGTCTATCGACCAGCGCTGTCCAAGAAAGGACCAATATAGCGGTGGCACAGTCCCCGCCTAAGTTAGGCGGGGACTGGTCCACACCGTTTACACCGAAACCAGGTTCACCTGGCATCCACTAAACTCAAACCTTTACAAGTGCCACTCTTGGACACGCTTGGTCATCGACCGCGCCTACAATTGGTTCTCACCTGAATGCGGCTTGTACAAGGCCGCGCCGCCGTCCGGGCCTGAAAAGATCGTCTTCATGGGACCAATTGCATTGGAATCGACCACAACCATCCAGGCTTCGCGTGACTGCACTGCACGAGCAAACACCTTCCGGAACTCCTGCGCGGACTTGACGCGTTCCGAGTTGAATCCAAATCCCCGCGCCACCGTCACGTAATCAGGACTCTGAAGATCGACGCCGATCCTTCGCCCTTCGAAGTGGGCGTTCTGAATATTCCGCAAGACGCCGTACCCGTTATCGTCGAAACAGACGATCACAATGGGCGTATTTTCCTGGCGGGCGACGGCAAGTTCTCCAATGTTCACCAGCAAGCCGCCGTCGCCGCAAAGGGCAAGCACCGTCTTCGCCGGTGCCGCGAGCTGGGCACCGATGGCCATCGGCAAGGCCTGACCGATTCCGCCACCTGAAGCGTGCAGCGTCGTTCGGGGATGGCGACGGAGAATCAGACGGCTGCCCCATGTTGTAGCAGGCACCGTGACGTCACGGACGAAGATCGCGTCTTCAGGCAGCGACTCCTGAATGGCGTCCAGTATTTCCTCCCAGGGCCCCATCGTCTGGACGACTTCCCTTCGAAGCTTCCGCTGCAATGACGCTACTTCTTCGCGATAATCCGTCTTCGCTTTTGGTTGCTTGAGCTCAATCAGCCGTGTCAAGGAGGCCAGGATCGTTTTGGCGTTACCAACGATGCCAATCGAATGTGGATAATTTCGATTGATCGCGGAAGGATCGGCGTCGATGCCAATGTGCTCGGGCGGAGCTGCGCAAAACCCAATTCGACGTCTCGTTTCCTCGAAATCGGACGCCGATACTGATCAAAAGGTCGGCTTTACCCACAAACTCGCGAAGCGTCGGGAATGTTGCAAAATGGCCAATGCACCGCGAATCGGTTTCCGGCACAATGCCGCGGCCGGACTGTGTCGTAATCACGGCCGCATCCAGCAGTTGCATCAACCGTGTCACTTCTGGAGCCGAGTCTGAAAACATCGCGCCACTGCCGGCCCAGATCACCGGTCTCCTCGCGCTGAGCATCCGGTCGACGGCGATCGCAAGTTCCCGGTCTGAAGGAGCCGCGAGATCGACCGGCACATTTACAATTTCGGGGACAGCGATCGAGCTGGCTTGAAAGTCGATGGGCACTTCAACAGTGATCGGGCCCGGCGGGGGCTGAATCGCCTGCTGGATCGCCTGACGAAAAATGGCTGTGGCCTCCTGGGGCTGTCTCACGCGATATGCCGTCTTGCTGATGCTTTTAAGCATCCCGAACTGATCTTTGCAGTCGTGGATGTATCCCCGTCCCGTGTCGAGATATGGCGAAGCAACGTTTCCTGTAACGTGAAGCAAAGGAGCACCGCCGTTCCACGACTCGATGATTGCACCCGCTGCATTTCCAGCCCCCGTCCCCGTGCTGGTAAATACCACTCCCAGTTTTCCAGAGAGCCGGGAAAAAGCATCAGCCATATTCACGGCGGCGCCTTCATGCCGGGCCGTCACGACGCGGAATCCGCCATGGCGCTCCAGTGCGTCGTAAAACGGGATATTGTGAATGCTGATGATGCCGAACACCGTATCGACACCGATCCGCTCCAGTTCCTTCAAGAGCGCATCAGCGACTGTAATCTTCACTCGCAGACTCCCCTGTCACCGTACCGAACATATCTTAGCAGGCGGCGTTCAGCACTTGAGTCGAACGACGCGGGGCGATCAGAATGACAGCGACATCTGCAGATCCTCTCCGAATTTCAGATGCAGTCTATGTCCCGGTTTCAGCGTGAGGTCGGGCAGCTTTCCGCCGCCGCTGTTATCGGCGACGATAAATCCCAGCAAGGCGCCGCCGAGAATGGCGGCAGCGCGTGCCGCCCTGCCGCCGATCAAAGCCCCCGTCACGCCTCCAGTCCCCATATACAAGGTGTAGCGCAGGCCGCGGCGGGGCGGGGTTGCCGCAAACGACTCCGTAATCCACGTTTGAAAACGGCGTCCTCCCGACAGCTCGATTTCACGAAAGACGAGGCGTACGCGCCCCTCACTGGACGTTGTCGCGATTTGAAGCGTTTCAATCCGGCCGAACAACCGGCTGCCTTGCGAAATGACCGTCCCGTCTGCGGCGAAAACAGGCTTTACGACGACGGCGACGACGCGATCACCAACGGACGAAGTGCGGGTTCTCACGACCGATTCCAGCCGGGCCTCCACCGGGGTGCCCGCCGGAATTTGAGAACGTTGTGAGGCTAACAGAATCAACAAGAATGGAACAAGATGCATCAATCAGGTAATGTTACCGTACCCCCTGCATATTTTCGTAAGCTCTGCCTTGTTGGCCGGAGGCGTCCCGGAAGTTTACTCTGCGGCGCAATGCGTTTCTTTTCGCGAGCGGGCCGGCCTTTAAACCTGAAATTGCGTTGAATGGCCTTGTGGTAGTATCGGCCCATGAATCCCATTACTGGTTTACTTGGGGCATTGGGCGCAGTCGCGGCATTATTTACAGGCGGCTGGGCCGCTATGATCCGCGCTTCAAAACAAAAGGTCAGCGCGCCGAATGCCGGGCAGATCAGCGTGGGCGCATTTACCAATTTCTTCGACACACTGGGGATTGGTTCTTATGCGACCACGACAACGATCTACCGGATTTTCGGCATGGTCGACGATCGCATCATACCCGGCACGTTGAACGTCGGTCATACCCTGCCCACCGTAGTTCAAACGTTCATTTACACGACGATCATTCCCGTCGATGTTCCGACGCTATTTGCAATGATCGGCGCATCCATTCTGGGGGCATGGTTGGGAGCCGGTGTCGTTGCACGGTGGCCAAAACGGAAAGTTCAAATCGGGATGGGCGTCGCGCTGCTGGTGGCTGCCGGCTTGATGTTCATGACGCAACTCAAGCTCTTCCCCGGCGGCGGCGAGGCGCTCGGTGTCACGGGATTCAAGTTTGTCATCGCGGTCGGAGTGAATTTCCTGCTGGGCGCCTTGATGACGCTCGGTATCGGGCTGTACGCCCCGTGCATGATTCTGGTGAGCCTGCTGGGCATGAATCCTAAAGCAGCATTCCCCATCATGATGGGATCATGCGCATTCCTGATGCCGACAGGCAGCATCCGTTTCATTCGAGAGCAAAGCTACCACTTGCGAGCGGCGCTCGGATTGGCGCTCGGCGGGATTCCGGGAGTTCTACTGGCAGCTTATATCGTTAAGGAGCTGCCTCTGGGCACGGTCCGCTGGCTTGTGATCGCAGTGGTGGTCTACACATCGATATCGATGCTGTGGTCGGCGAGAGCAGAAGCGAATCTGGCAGCTACAGTTTCCCCAGATCATCCACAATTTCAGCAAGCGCCTTACGCAGATCACGGGGGCTCAGCAGGTTAAAGACGTGCGGATGAAGCGGCTTGATCAGCTTATCGAGTTGATCGAAAACATCATTCACATTGAGGCGGAACCGAAGATAGTAGACCCGGCAGTGACAGTCCCCCTCGATTTGCAGGGGTCTCAGGTCTGAGCCACTCTCGAAAAGCCGCGAACTCGTCACCAGGACAATCACCCGTAGCGGATCGCCTTCAGCGGATTCGGATGTCAGCCGCTGGTCGAGAAATTCCCGGAAGAACGCCGCATTGTTCTTTGATCCCTCTAAAGCGGAGGCGCTGATGTTCGGACTTTGCGCCTTTTTCATGGCCTCCATCAGCGAATTCCATCGCACTCGTTTGAAGTCGCGTTGATCGAATAAAACCTGCCGGCGCACGAGATCGAGACCGGTGATGGAAATGCTGCCGTCCGTAAGTTCCATTTGCGATAAAGCCGCCAGAGCACCCATGGTGTCATCATTGTGCGCGCGGACGATGCGGCTGCGGCCGGTCCACTGTTCCGGAGGGCTCAGCATCGAAATCAATTGCACTTGCAGAGCCCGCTTATTGTGTACCGGCAGGTAGAGCAGCCCGTTGACGAAGCCGACGCCGGTCTTTTCGTCATTCGTCTCCGGAAATTCGACCAGAGGCATACGAAGATATAGATCAGGTAATGGATCGTTGCGAAGTTCGGAAACCTTGAAATGACGTTTGGCAACGTTATATTTGCCTGTTTTACGGTCATAAAGCACGGCCCAGAGAAGATAGTCGCCGGGTTGCACCACCAGTCGCATTGCGAACTGTACCTGAACGTGCCGGGCCAACTGATCTTCAATATTCTGTTGCATGACGGAGGTCTCGCTCACCCACTCGCCATCCGGACTGCTGACACGGCTGATCAGAAAGAGCTCGTGCTTCGCACCTGTTTTGTTGAGCTCCTTTGCCTCGATGCCGCAGCTGTAAGAGACTTCAAGCCGCTGATCGACCCGCAGGTATGCATCGCGGACGGTGAAATCCCAGGGGATACCCGTGTGTTCGCCGGCGTTCAACCAATCGGAAATTGGAATCGAATGCAAGTCCAGGGGCGGCTGATCCTCTGCAAAAACCAACCACAAAGAGACGGAGACGCAGAGGAAGGCGACAGCAAACCATACGAATACTCGCCGCATTCTCCGGGTCTCTGTGCCTTTGCGGTTCATATCAGAAGAACAGCCGGAAGCCGTCCACGAAGTAAACACATCCGATCATAGCCACCACCAGACCCGCGTACCACACGTTCTTCTGACGGCTCAACGCGGCAACCGCGGCCAGAGCAATACTGATCTGGAACATGGTTACGGAATAAGCGAAGCGATGATGATGCTCCATGCTTTCACTGGACCGTTCCGTCTTTTCTGCGACTTCTTTCTCAAGCTCCTTAGCGGACCTGCTGATTTCCTCTTCCTCCTTCCCATAGCGTTCGGCTTCGCTCCTGGCTTTCGCCGCCAGATCAGGATTGGCGATTTGAGCTGCCGCAGCCTGGGAAGAATAGATCGTGCTCTTTACGCTTTTAGCCTGGTAATACGACCATTGGTCGGATGCTTTCGCCTGTGCAAGCAAGGCCTCGTTTTTTTCGATCAAGGCCTGATTGGAAAGAGTCCCGGACTCCAGCGCGGCTATCGCGGCGAGAACTGCTATCAAGGCCGTGGAAAATGACAAATATACGATCCATCGCGCGCGCTGCTCGGATTGTTCAACCGCGCGTTCCGTTGCCTCCTCCAGCTTCTCCTTGAACTCGGTCGTTTCAAATTCGTCTTCCGGCATTACACCACCACTTGAACGTCGGGGGGACTGGGATAAGCCACGAATTGAACGAATTTAACGAATTAATTCGTTGAATTCGTTCAATTCGTGGCTTATCCCCTTTCCAACGTCGTACCTTTCGTTCTGTTATTTCCCCGTGAATTCATTTCGAACTCCCGGGGTTGAGAGATCCGATATAAGCAGCAATCGCAAGGATGTCGGAATCGCTCATTTCTGCTACCGGCTTCTTCATGAGCTGTGCGTCGCCGCCGTTGCGCGAACCGTCTTTGAACTGATAGAGCTGCCGGGCAATGTAGATGGGATGAAGGCCGGCAATTCTCGGCACGTTGCCCAGACCTTGCAGATTGTCGCCGTGGCAGATTGCGCATTGTACGGATTTACCGGATCCGCCCGTTTTGACAAAGGCTTCACCTTTTTTCAGGCTTCCCGGCGGCACATACGCGACGAATCCGGAATGCGGATCGCGTTTGGTAACTCTCGATTGGTCTTGAGGCAATGTAATGATGCGGTTCCCGAGAGGTTCCATACCTCCACCGGGCTGGGCAAAACGCATACGGCCGCCGCCGATAAAGGACTTCGGAACCATCGTGGCTTCGACAACCTTTGTCCAGACATAAGGCTTCAACGTAGCGAACCACTCGGCCGACTGACGAATCTCCTCATCCGATAACGCAGCGGCAATCGTATTCATCCGATTCGGTTCTTTTCTGATCCCACTCTTGAAATCAGCGACCTGACGGCGGATGTATTCGGCTTTCATTCCGGCCATGTCCGCGGACTCCGGATGGCCAACACCCGACATCAAATGACATGCGCCGCATGCTAACGCGTCACCATGACCGTGCTGAACGATTTGTGGCGCTGGAGCGTGCTCTTCCGGAAACCAATCCGGAGGATTGGAAAGATCTTCGATCTGCGCTTGATCATATGTTTTCTTGCTGCCCGGTACGGATTTAGAACCGGCCGGCTCTGGCGGAAGGTCTCCGTTCTTGACCGGAAAAGCCCAGGTGAGATCTTTCCCCTGCTGTTGTTGTGACTGAACTGCAAGCGAAAGAGCGAAGACGATCAGGGCGGCGCAAGTTATGTATTTCATCAGTCCTCCGAAAGTTGCGACAGTGTACAACGGTGCCGTGCGGACGAAAAGCGCTTCCAATTAAAGGATTAGTAAATGCAAAAAGACAGTTTCGGCGCGATTGCAGGCGCGGTCTATGACCATACGAGCCAAGACAGGATGAACGGGGAGCGGAGAATGGCGCGTTGTAAGGGTTTGAATGAAGTGGATGCGATGTAAACCGGGTTTGGGTCTGGCGGAGCAGACCAGTCCCCGCCTAAGTTAGGCGGGGTGCCTTCGCGCAGCGAAGGCGGGGCGGTCTGTTCAAAGACGCGTAGCGACCTGATGGATTTCCGCGAAGCGCTCCTTATTAATTGGTGCTTTTCGCGAATATCTGAAAGGAGGCTTCGCGACTTTGAACAGACCGCCCCAGCCTCGCTGCGCGAGGGCATCCCCGCCTTACTAAGGCGGGGACTGTGGACACTCATCGCTAGATCGGTCTCTATCTTGGACAGCGTGGTCTATGACCGCGCGTATTGCGTTGATTCGAGGCGAAGCGCGCGGTTATCGACCGCCTGAGCCCAGCCGTTCTGTTGCGCCCATTCACAGGTGTGGACGATCACTGTTTTGCGCAACCGCGGGTCGATTTGTCGAACCCTTCGTATAGCCTCGCCGAGCTCGGACCGCCGAGCGTTCGCATAACGTGACCTTCACCTTTCTCCACGGATAAGTGCACGCTATATCCTTTCGCCCGAAACATCGACGCCTGTTGCTGTACCTGTTCAACCCAATCCGTATCGAAAGCTCCAACGTACATGTAGATGCACATTTTGGCGAGCGCGCCGACCCGCTCAGGGGTAGGGTCCGGAAGGTAGCCGGGAAGTCCGGTTATGGACAGGAAATATTGCGGGTACAACGCAGCGATGTGGAAGGCGCTCCGGCCTCCGTTGGACATACCCGCAATATGGAATTTGTTGTCGCGAATTTTGTACTCGTGCAACAGCAACTCGATGAATTCCGGAAACACCCTGGCGCCGGCTTCCGTAAATGGACGTCCACTGGGGGCCGCGGGGACAAAGACGATGTATCCGAAGCGGTCCGCTTCAGGAACCCAGTTTTGCAGCACTGTGGTGAGGACCATGTCCATTGCCTGCGATCCCGGTGGGAATGCCAGCACGGCCGGATAAGTCTTCGCCGGATCGAAGTTTTTGGGCAGAACGACCTTATAGTGAACCGTTGTTCCCTGAATCTCAGCTGTCTTGTCATAGGCCTTTGCCGCGAAAAGCGGGCTCGCAAAGAGCAGTAAGGCCGCGGACACTATGATGCGCATCGGCACTCCTGTCGATCGACTTTGCGCAGATGATGTTTCAAAACGCGGCAATAATCAATTTCAGACTGACTTTGATAGGCTGAATACATGATTCATCTCGTTGCCGGAGAATCTGCCCTGGGAACCCTCCGCGAAACATCGGTGCCGGGAGACAAGTTCTCAATCGATGACATCCTGATGGAGGGCCCGGTAATCGACGGCCTGCGTACACCAGCCTCCTGGGATTACCGCGCCGAGGTTCTTCAGGGCGATTTCTCCATCCAGAAATCGGAATATCTTGCGGGTAGCCGCGAGCGCGATCGGGTACTTGACGAATCGCTGTTGCACGACGAAATCGTCTTATGGTTCGAATTCGATCTGTTTTGTCAGGCAAATCTCCTCTATTACCTGGACTGGTATGCTTCTCGCGACCTCGGGGAAACCCGACTTACTTTGATCTGTCCCGAAACGTTCCCCGGGCGTCCGCGGTTTCGCGGACTAGGCGAGTTATATGCGGAAGAATTGAACTCGTTATTCCCGACCCGGGCTCCCGTGACCGACGCTCAGAAGCGCGTCGCTCAATCGGCATGGCACTCGTTTGCCGGCGATGATCCTCGTGAGATCGAGAAATTTATTCAATCCGACAGTTCGGCCTTGCCCCTGGTTGCGCCGGCTTTACGCGCTAACCTGGAACGGTTCCCCTCTACAACCAACGGGTTGGGAATTCTCGGCCAGAAGACGCTCGAGATTTTGAACGAACAGCCGGCCGCGTTCCGCGCGTTATTCCCGCGCGTCGTGAACACTCCGGAAATCTTCCGGCACGGGATGGGCGACCTGTCGCTCCAGTCGTACCTGGATATGTGGGGCTCCGGCAGGTCTCCCCTCATTCATGAAACGGACGTCGTTGAAATTACAGATGCCGGCCGCGATGTGCTTCTGAATAAGGCGGATGCCGTCGCACTTAACGGCATTGATCTCTGGTATGGCGGCGTCCACCTCACCCCGGAAAACCTGTGGCGGTGGAATTCAGCGCTGGAAAAGATAGAGCGGCTGTAAAAGGGAACGGGAACACAAAAGGCACAGCGCGGCTACGTCGCAACCACGTGGTGCCCAATGTTTTGATGTGAAAGTGAGGGAGTCCAATCCCCGCCTAAGTACTGCTTTTCGTGATTACGGTAATCGAGGACAACCTGAGCTCAGCTATTCCCCGCCTAAGTTAGGCGGGGACTTCCCCGATTTCTATGTCCGGGCGAAAAATCACCTCGGACAAACAGGTGCTTGTGCCTTTTGTGTTCCGATCCCGTTCACCTGCCGGCGCACGCTTTGATGTCGCTGGTGATCTGGCCGAGGCTCGAAACGAAACCGGGGCCGGAGCGGCGAAAGCCTCCGCCAAAACCAGATTCGGATCGAATAAACGTGCTGGAACTGTCGAGCGGGAGCGTTGCGACGTTCCGGCAGAATGTATCCCACTTCCCGTCTTGATACAGATATTGCTCCACATTCGAGAGATAGAAGGCCGTTACAGTCGCGCCGGTACTTTTGAGATATCGGCCGACAGCCCGGATCGCCAGCGGACCGCCGAAATCGCCAACAACGGGAACAACAAGATTCCGCGATTCCAAGTCCTTCAAAAATAGAAAGCTTTCTTCAGTCGAGAGATAGCCACGCTCGACGCCGTGCTCATCGGTCGCCGTCATCAACTCGTCGTAACTGGGAGAGGGTCGTACCGCGAAACCCGTCTCGTGGAACGTCCGATAAATGTCCGCAATGGCTTCCCGGTCGCGGGCCAGCAGCGGAAAAGCGTGCGTTTTCGTCAGCCAATCGTTGATGGCGGCCAGATTTTTCGTGAACGTGGCTTGGTTCACTGCCGATGACTTCGCGTAGGCGTCGAACAGCTGGCTCGCCGAAGACATCCGATTGAGACCGGCAACATGCTGCTTTGAAAATAGCATCGAAACAAAGTCCGATCGATCCCTGGACAATTCAAAGATCGCCTTGTACATCAACTGGATATCGAGATTGCCGCGCCGAATATCGAAAATAATCGCCAGCCGCGGTTTCAGCGCTGCCATGTAGGTGTAATTCTGTTCCGGCCCGACGCCAAGATAGACCCCGCCAGGCTTCGTTCGATTCAGGAGATCCGTCAGCACCCGCTGATACAACAATTCGTTCGATGTCAGGTTCGTGACGTCGGAATTGCGGAAATAGCCACCGGGCTCGGACGAATCCGTGATCAGCTTCCAGAATTGCTGATCCGTCAGCTTTTCGGGAACCGCCCATGCCCCGATAAGCGTGGAATGAACAATACCGAACATGGCAGCGAAGAGAATGACCGCCACTGTCGCCCAGAATAACCTGCGCATCACCATCTCTTTTGCCATGCTATAAGGAGATTGCCGCCAGTCGATAGTCCAATTTCGTTCTGATAACGGTCCGGCAAATGAAGAAGTTCACAACCTGATGTAACGGATCTCCGGCCGGAGGGCCGTTAGAGTAAGTGTTGCTCAAAGGACGTGACAGCCATTCCCCGCCTAAGTTAGGCGGGGAAGCCCTCGCGCAGCGAGGGCTGGGGCGGCGCGGAGCGTGAGCCCGACAGGGCGAAACCTCGAAACACTGTTCAAAGACGAACAGTACCGATTAATTAAGCAGCGCTTCGCGGGCATCTATAAGGTGGCTTTGAATCGTCATCAATCACGCGCAGTAACCAGAGGTAGAAAGAGTGGCGGTCGGTGCGTTCCCGACGCTTGGCTTGTGACGCGTGTCACGACCTTTTCCGCTCTCAAGACCTGGCTCGTGACATGTGTCACGACCTTTTCCGCTCTCGAGACCTGGCTCGTGACCGTGTCACGTACCTTTTCCGCTCTCAAGACCTGGCTCGTGACATGTGTCACGACCTTTTCCGCTCTCAAGACCTGGCTCGTGGACATGTGTCACGACCCTTTTCCGCTCTCAAGACCTGGCTCGTGACATGTGTCACGACCTTTTCCGCTCTCAAGACCTGGCTCGGGACACGTGTCACGTCCTTTTCCGCTCTCAAGACCTGGCTCGTGACATGTGTCACGACCTTTTCCGCTCTCAAGACCTGGCTCGTGACATGTGTCACGACCTTTTCCGCTCTCGAGACCTGGCTCGTGACATGCGTCACGACCTTTTCCGCTCTCAAGACCTGGCTCGTGACATGTGTCACGACCTTTTCCGCTCTCAAGACCTGGCTCGTGACATGTGTCACGACCTTTTCCGCTCTCAAGACCTGGCTCGTGACATGTGTCACGACCTTTTCCGCTCTCAAGACCTGGCTCGTGACATGTGTCACGACCTTTTCCGCTCTCGAGACCTGGCTCGTGACGCGTGTCACGACCCTTTCCGCTCTCAAGACCTGGCTCGTGACGCGCCTAACGGGACAAGTCATTGACACTAAACGATCGCGCCAGGAGATTGTTCCGGAGTTGGGCTAAAACAGCCGACGTTTTCGAGGAGAAAACCCTAAAGCTTATGCTTCGAGCCCGTCTCGGGTGGACACGCGATTTACGACGGAATGAAGAAAAACGTCCTTCGCTTTCCGAAACCACCTGTGGACCTCGATGATTTGAAGGCGCAGCTGGACAGATTCGATCGTGCAATAGCCGGCGGGCTCGACCGAGGCCGGAAAGCGTTCGCCGACCTGAAAAGCGCCCGCAGCGTCCTCACCCACTCGTTGGACCACCTCGGCCATTATGTTGAGGCCGTAAGCAAGGACGATATGGCCACATTCATCAGCAGCGGATTCGAACTCGCCGGCGGAGGGCGCGCATCGGACGACCTTTGCCCTGTTCCTCGCATGCTGTGGGTGCATCAAGGCAACAATAGCGGCGAATTGCTGGCGGCATGGACCCCGCTCTACCGCAAAGCCAGACACTACGAATTACGCCGGGGCGCCCAGACCCGAACGATGAGCTCCCCGAAAATGGAAAATGGACAGACAGATGCAGGGGCAGACGTCCGGCCCGCATCGACGGGCTGACACCCGCCACGATCTATGTCTTTTCAAGTGCGCGCGTTTGGAAACAACGACGAATATACGGACTGGAGCAACTCCGCCTCAGGCATGTGCATATAAATAAAGACACAGGACGGAAACGGGTTTTTCGCCAATCAATCGCTGAGTAGCGTCCGCCGCGCCAGCAGCGATGAACAACCCGGTGGTTTACTTTTTGTGAGTATGCGCCTCAAAGATCTTCAGGAACTCGCCGGCGGTATGATCCCAGGTCTCTTTGCCTGCTGAACGATGTGCTTCGAGAGCCATTTCGCGCCATCGGGTTTGGTTCTGTACGAGCCGGGTCATTTGCAATGCAAAATCCCCGGGATGGATACTGGGGACCAATATTCCATCGACCTCGTGCGTCACTCGCTCACCGGCGTTTGCAATATCGCTGATGATCACCGGAGTGCAAGCCCATTTGGCCTCACGGATCACGCCGGGTAGCGGGCCCTGACGCATCGGCATCACGAAGAGCCGTGCTGATGCGAGCAGTTCATTGTAAATCGCCAATTCTCGCGGATCATCTTTTCGAAGGTATGGATAGATCTTGACCTTCTCATCCGCTTCATTGAATTCCTCGGGAGTGATGCCCACCATCTGCAGCCGGAAATCGTTTCCACATTCCGCGTTGAACATTCGAAATGCTCTAACCAATATGTCGACACCACGCCTGTACGCGTTCCTGCCGATGAACAGGATGTCTCGCCGGCTTTCCTTAAAGGTGATCAATGTTTCCGGATTCAGCGGTTCCAGTTTGTCCAGATTGATGCCCGCTTTCAATTTCTGGACGTTCTCGATCCTGTAACGGTCACGTATAAACAGCCTGCACGGTTCGTTCAGCGACAGTACTATCGCCGCACGCTCGAGATTTCTCTTTTCAGCTTCGATCAAACGATGGTCTCGACGCGTAGGCTGCTGTTGAGTCTCTTCCAGGAACTGCTCGTAGACACGATCGCAATAATGGACGACTGGCGTGCTCGTGTATTTGAAAGACGAAAGGCTGAAGGTGAGGAACACGTTCATGTCCACCGGGGAATGCAGCCGCGCCAGCTTCCTTACGTTTCGCTGCACAAGAAAGTAGTTCAGTCGACCGCGAAAAGTTCCAACGTACCTTGAATCCCAACCGAATGGGAGTTTCGACAAAAACCTCGTCAGGAGGTTCCACAGTCGATAGCTCAAATCTTTCTCCGGTAGCGCATTTAATGCGTTGACCTCGATCCCTCGTTTTTCCAGCGATCGGCAAAAGAAATAAGGGACATTCGACCACGTGTTGATGTCGCGAGGATTTCCGATCGCGAAGAGGTTAATTTTCAATCGGTATTATCTTCCGCTAATCGCAAATTACCGGTTTCCAAAGATCCTTCTCTGTCGTGTCCCCCGGTCTTCTCCTGGATCAGGAAATCCGCGCGCAATTTCAAAGATTCGCTTCCGCGACTCATCGTAAGATGCCCGGTCGCTAATTTTGTGCCCGGTTCCATTGGAGTATGCAAGCTCCTGAAAGTCAGCGTTACTTTCCCATGGCGCTCTCGAAAGAGGCCCTTTGTGGACCACGGTGCGGCGGAACCAACCAGGCTGCAGAGCCGCCTGGAAACGAATCTCAGATCAATCCGTGCAGAAGTTAGTTTCGAAGGCGCACCCGGTGCAGAAGGAATAAAAGAAAACTTGACAGGCTGGATCGGACTTCCTGTGTTCAAAAGATTTTTTTGATAATGCAGGAGGATACCGGCAAGATTTCTCAAAATCATGTCTACCTTGGCCTCTTCCGGGACTCCTCGAAAACTCAACCGCCGCAAATAGTGATCCCTCATTTCCTGAGGGATCGCGCCGTCCCACCCCAGGCGCTTCAACGTTGCAAAACTTTCATACGTCTCGAATCCATCGATGCCTTTCTTCCCGGATTCATACCAGTAGGCTTTCAAGACGTGATAGTTCTCCTCCATCTGCGCCATCCAGCTGCGCAGTTCCTGTTTGTCCTTGGCTTTATCGCTGATTTTATTAGTTCGGAAAACATCATCAAGCGCGAAGATCCGGATCACCTTTTGGAGTCCGGCGATGTAGTTGTATCTGGATTGCGCCAGGTCCGGGTCGTCGCCCTCCATAAACTCGAATTCGATATCCTCCAGATCAATTGTGAAAGCAAGTCCAGGACGGTAGATGCCACTCACAATGGCGTGGACCTTCAGCAGGGTATTCAGGGCAGTCAGCTCGCCCAGATCGATATTGCTATCCGGCCCGGTGATCCAATGTTTCTTCGGAGACCACAATATTTGAGCCGCAATCGGTATGTTTTGGCGAATACACTCCGCAATTCTCGTTTCTATGGAGATCTCGTGCGGACGCGTCGTCGCTTGACCGGGACGAGCGGCCTGCAGAATCGCTGTAGCGACGACATGAGCCAGGGATTCAGTGCTTTTTGCCGCAGGCGGAATGTGCCGCTCGGTGGCAGGTACGCATTGATCGTATCCGAACAATTCGGAAAACAGCGTACTCAGGCTTTCAAGCACCGCTTGTCGTGGCGCGCCGGCCTCTTCAACGTCGTAGTGACAAACGATCTGAGGCTTCACCGTCAAGGCAGGCAACTCAAAATCGCCGAGTAGAGCCGGAGGCGGTGACGCACCGCTTCGATACCAGCGGCGATCCTTTCTTCGTCCGGCATACGCAGTGATTCCGAAAAGGACGACACCAGCCGGCGAACCGGATCAGCAATGGAGACTTCCCGCCCATTGCCGCTGAATGTGAATGTATATCCCGGTCCGATCCTGCGATCGATACGCGCGCCGTCGATCTCAAACCAGGCAGGTCGTGGAGGTTCAGGATAAATTTCCAGATAGAGCGCCACTTCCAGATCGACGCACCGTCCCTCCAGATGGCAACGCAGAACGTTGGGCGTGTTGAAAAGCGATGGATCGTCCAGACGCACCCGGCTCACTCGTGTTTCAGAATCGACAGAAGCCACCGCCTGGGCAAGGCTCAGCACGTGGGAGACGATGTTCTGGACCATGAGGCGTCCCGGCACCGGCGGTCCCAGACCGAGCGAGATACTTCGTGCGTTCCGCGCCGGCGGAATTCCGTACAGTTCCTGCACAACGGGAAGAACAAAGGGCCACTGGCAGTTCTCTGTCAGGAGAATACGCTCGCGGCTGAACGCATCCACGAGAGTAAATCCTTCAGCCAGGTGTTGCTCGTGGACCAGTGGCTTCTCGCACAGCACGGGCAATTTTGCAGCAGCGGCCGCTTGCAGCGCAGCCAGATGATGTTCAGGTGGGGACGCGATCACTAATGCACAGATGTTGCGCGCGCAGAGTTCATTGAGATCCCGGCAAGCTTCTACCGTGTGTCCGAGTCGTTCTTCGAGCGCAGCAGCGTTTGCGGCGGCACGGTCGGCCGACCGTCCGGCCACGGCGACGACGCGACATCGCGACTCTTCGAGAAAGGTAGCGAGCATCGGACCAAGTCCGTTCCGCGTGCGGCCGGAACCAACGATGCCCACCGGGACTGATGCCACGTCAGTATCGCCGAATGGTGGCGTGATGCACCCTGAATCCTTCGCGAATGGCATAACCCATCTTTCGATTCACGCTGTGAACGAGTCGGGAAGTTGAATGCCGTCGGTGACTATCGAACGACGGCAATCGTATTCATTACTATCTGACGGCCGGAACTTCAGTCGCTGCCTGGTGCAGTCCCACTGTGTTCATGAGCGATTCCCGTAGTGAAGCCAGATGGGGATCGACCACCCGCCGATCGCCAGCGGCTTTCCATGTTCGACCGTTGGACGCTGCGGTAATGTCCGCCGCGTCAATGAGCGACAACTCGATGGCATTGGCGGCATCAATCCAGGATTCCAGATCGAACAGGCGGCCCGTCCTGGCAAAACATACCGCGCCTATGGCATCGAAAAGTGCGCTCTGAGGCGATTCGATAAGAGCCGCTCGTATGTGCAGCCGGGCACGCGAACGTCGATTGCCGGGCCAGTTTTCATCCGCCTGAAGCCTCCATTCAAACAGATGTTTGATGCTTCTCAACTCTGCAAGGAATTCTGTCGCGATCACTGGTCCGGCCTCCTTTGGTCTATGGAATTACCGGCCACATTATGGGTAGGGGACAACCCCGTTCCCACTGAATTCTGATAACGATGGAAATGCTCGATCTCGCCGCTTCAACGGGAGAGCGGTAGGCAATAAATAGGCGAGGTCGGTTTGTGAGACCTGAAGCGGATTAAACTAACTCGTTATGCCGAAAGGGGGACCCGACCCCCCACGCCCTTGTGATCGCTAGAACCTGAATCTGAAAATGACCATTTAGGAAGTCTACCGAAAACTACCGAAAAACGTTTGAAATCAGCGACCGGCGCGGGTTTGATCGTGTTTGGAGTACTGAACTGATACGAAGTCTACCGAAACAAAACTGGCAACAAACTGGCAACATAAAACGCAGACGTTTTGTCTACTGCTCGCTTCCGTTCGCCTCCTGGAGTTGAAAGTGCATCTTAACGCTAATAGCACCGTAATCGCCGTGTGTGTCTCGCAAGCGGGCCTGCGATTCTTCACGGACGCAAATAGATTCGTCATCGTCCGCCTTTGTGCGGTATTTACTTCACCCTTTCAATGGTGGGACGGTAGTAGAACATCGCCAAAATAACAACCGCAATCACAAAGGCGGCAACGCCAACAACAATGCCCAACAGAATCCGCAGCTTCATAACAAAAGGATAAGCCTGCGCAGCGCAGCTTAATTCGCGTCCGGCTTCTCCGCGCAGTCGATGACGATTTAAATGCGAGCTTTACTTCCGATATTCGCGATAAGAACCGCAATCACCAACATCGTATCCAAGATCAACCAACCGCCGCCCGACGCTAACAAACCAACCGGATTGCCGATGCGGATCGCGAATATCATTAGCGACACGCCAACTACCGGCAGAAATACAACTGCGACCCGCCTCGACCAACAGCCGCCCACAAATAATGCGACCACAATGCCCAGTTCGAGTGGTAGAAGCATCGTCCTAGGATCAGTTCTCCGAACGTTTCTCCGCATGGCCACCTTGGGATCGGCCCATAGACAACGCCGGAGGATCTGAAACAAGATCCAGAATACGATGGCAACGAAGTTAGTTACGAAAGAACACTGGTAATTCAGGCAAGCTCTCAAGGGCCTTCAATTCATTCTGAATTCGTTGTGACGACATTCTCATCATTCGGTGCGCCAAGCGGGCGGTGGGCTCGTCCCCATTTTTAGCCAGATTGTCCAAAGGCAGCATAACATCGGTGTTATTTGAGACAGCCTCGCGAACCACCTGAGCTACCGATCTTGCGGCGGCCCGCCTGCTTACAATGTCCGCCTCAAGGCCAGTACTGTCACTTCCGAGGACCAACCCATTGGCGGCAATGATGGCATCAATAGTCACTTTGACGTGGGATGCAGATAAAAGCTTTTCGGCCTGATTGGCAACTCCGCCCCCACCACCACCCGTCACACTTTGCGCGAGGAAAATTCCGTTGGGGGTCACAAGAGCCTCTGATCTAGGAGCAATTACTGGTCGAGCAGGCAAGGCGTTAAAGCCACCCTCATGAATTACCCCTAAGCTATGCTCTTGTCCTTGCTGATCCGTGTATGTCCACCGGACTGCTATTGCCATGATCGGAATATCCGAATTGTTTACCAACACGGCCACCAAAGAATCGAGGTCGCTTAATCCTGGTCGTTGCAATATCCGGCCCAAGTCCTTATCGGATACCGGATCGAATGACCTCACTGAAACGGTAGGATGCGAGGGCACAACGATCTCAAGCGAAGGAAGACGCGATTGAGAATAGGCCGCACTCAATAGAACGGTAAGCGCAGCCGTGATTATTGTTGTCGCGAAACGCATATCAGTTCTCCGAAGGCTTGCTGACGGAATCAATCACGAAGATACTCAGAGCTCCTTTGCTGGGCTGCAACCGCAACCCCATTTCCTGTTGGAGTGATTCAAAAACCGGATTCAGGTAGGGTACGGAGTCGATTGGCGGCAGACCGAGTTCAGGCGCTGCCGCAACGGGGGGTCGCGAAACCGGACGTGCATCTTCACGCCTGCTGATCAACACTTGCATATCGAATAGGCCCGTCAGCCCCGTCTTATCAACGACTGGTCGGTCCACGACGGTCTGTAAAAGCGCCGCGATTGCGGACACCGGCATTGCCGTACCATGCAACGAAACGCCCTCCGCGTTAAGGACCATGCCCGAAGCACCCCGCGGTTGCGTCCCAGCCATAGCGGACCATCGAACACTGGCGGGAATCGGCGGCAGAACTGGCGCTGATTGGTCTTCGGACAATTTCATTTTGCCCGGCTTTGTAACGACAACGTCGTACACCG
Source organism: uncultured Acidobacteriota bacterium (assembly GCA_963738025.1). Lineage (GTDB taxonomy): Bacteria > Acidobacteriota > Terriglobia > 20CM-2-55-15 > 20CM-2-55-15 > 20CM-2-55-15. The sequence continues at coordinate 200,713 of CAVTWA010000067.1, forward strand.
GTATTTCCCTTAACTCGCGATGTAATGACAGTTGGAATCGGTCCGCCAGGAGGGTTTGAAGCATAAGGTTCAACTGCTCCTTTGTGATCGAACCCTCGGACGCCTTGGCTTCGATGTCAAAGCGGTCGGTAGCAGCCCACGCGGGACTTCCTGCAAGGAACTGGTCCAGCATCGGCTCTGTTCGAGGACTGTAGGCCAGCAGCACAAGCCCTCTCAGCGTGTAATTTGTTACGAGAACGCGGTTACCACGAGTTATCACCGCAGTCGGCCGCCGATCCGACGCAAGGTGCGGCTTGATCGAAGCCACTTCAAACGCAGGCTTCTGTGCTGCCGTCTGCTGCCACTACCATTGGGGCCATTGCTAACATCACGATGAACGCATTACGTCCCATATATTTCAGTTTTCCGAAGGCTTGCTCACTGAATCAATCACCAATATTTCCACAGGTCCTTTTCCTTTTTGCAGCTGGAGTCCCAGTTCTTCCTGAAGCGCCTGTTCGAAAGACGGAGTGAGCGGAGCATTGGGATCGAGTCTGTCTCTCCTCCGGAAGGAAAAGGATGTCCAGATCGTAGGTCCCGGTAGAGGCCGGTATGATCCACAACTGGCGCGTGCATCTGGGCGCTGAATTGGGGCGCGATGGTGTTCATGCTGACGGCGTGGCAGATCATGCGCACTCCTTCGTGCAGCATTGAACCGCCGCAGGTTCCCGCGGCCTGGGAAACCGGAATTCCTTCAATCGTAGCCTTCATCGGTCCTTCGCTGGAGGTGCGCGTCAGTTTCGACTTACCCTTGTCTGTAAGCAATTCGAAGCCCGGTATCTCTTTCGTTTCGCGATGTACTCTTACTTTGAACCGGTCCGCAAGCAATGATTGAAACATGAGACGTACTTGATCGTCCGTAGCGCCGCCCCGTGCTCTCGCTTCGATGTCATACCACTTCCAGCCTTCCTGAAAACGGTCGTACCCTTCCATCTGATACGTTTCCGTAAGCCGATACGCATAGTTGAATATCGCGAAGAGACGCGTATTGTGCATGATGATCAAATCGCCGGACCGCTGCGGGACAAAATTGGAGGGACCATTGTTCGTTTTTTTGACGAAGCCACCTCGAAAGCCAACGGTTGGTTCTGTGCGGCAGTGATGATCGACAACAGCGAGGCAGCGGCAACACCCAAAACAATTAGTCGGTGCATGATCAGTTCTCTGATGGACGTTGTACGGAGTCAACAACGAGCACTTCAACAGGGCCTCTCGCGGATTCGAGCTTGAGGCCGAGTTCCTGAATCGCGGTAAAGATCGAAGGCGCGGTATCAGCGGTAGGCGTTGCAGTGGCCTCATCAGGGTTCCATTTGAGATCAACATCGAAGGTGCCTTTGAAGCCAGTTCTGTCAAGAACTGTTCGCCTCACCCAAAATGTCAGCATTGGTATGAAGCGTTCCATGTCGATTTGAGTCGCCTTAATCGTATTGTTGTCCATTACGGAGAACCCGCAGTCCGATGGACGTTGACGTGATGGTGGCGAATTCGGATCGCGAGTATTGCATGCTCCGGCTCTTAATTTCGCGCCGCCTTTTGCCACCGTTAGCTCATATACCGGAAGTTCCCTTGTCTCGCGCCGGACGATCAACTTGAACCTGTCTTCGAGGAGACTTTGCAGCAACGGTCCCTGGACGATTCCTGTTCCCTGACTGGCGGCGGCATCGCTGGCTTTGGCTTCAATGTCGTAACGGTCGGAATTGACCCACCCTGGCGCTCCCACCACCTGAAAATCCTGGACCTTATAGGCGGTAGTAATAAGCATCCCCAGCGTTACATTTGTTCCGGCCAATCGCCCAGGCCCACCGCAACAACTAATAGCCCGACTTGCTCCGGTGTTGCGCTTGATGCTGGCAACTTCAAACATCGGCTTCTGTGACGCCGCTGGCGTCACCGTCGTAGCAATCATCGCGAAGCCCGATATCATGGTCAGGGCAATGCGTCTCATAGCCGTTCTCCACGAGAAAATAATGATAGAAGTGTGACTCCGAAGTGCGCGTGCTGGGAAGAGAAAAGAGGCTCCTTACAATCTGTCTGCGTCAAGCCGCCGATCAGAAATGTATGCGTCTGCCTTGCGGCCAGAATGACGCGCTGTAACTTATGCAGAAAGCTACGGGTCTTGTGCGGGAACGCGATAGTGCGGCTCCTGCGTGGTTTCGGAAGGTTTCCAAGATTAAACAGGATTAGTCTCCAGAGGTCAGTACCGCGATGCGACTTGCGCCAGCCGCCTTTGCGGCATCAATCACATTGCCCCCGCATCAAATGGCAGTGCCCCGTATGCCTGCACGTAGACAGTCCGATCATTCCTGCGCTTGAATTGTTTTTGCAACTGTGCCGCCACATCTTTCACCTTCATCTTCTTCCCGTCCATGCGGAGAATTCCGCTGCGGTCCACGCTGAGCAACGTCGCGCCTGCAGGTGGCAACGATTCTTTTATTGAACCGTCCTTCTCATTTGTGAGGATACCCACTCGCTCAATGGCTGCTCCGCGCACGGCTTCGACGGTATTAACCAGTTCCTTGAAAGCCACATCAGCAGCGGCCACGATTACTACTGTGGCATCAATGCGCGTTGCAGAAATGTTGTGCAGACGATCAGTCAGATTAGACAATTCAATGGTTGCTGGTCTAATCGCAGCGCACCATTCCTATCCAGGTCGATAACGAATCGACTTAACGAGGCGAAGTTTGGTTCTTACGCGGCAGACTGCGCCTTGGCGTCAGAGCCGCGGATAGCGTCTTTAAGGCGCGTCATGCATTGCTGACATTCTTCGATGTGTTTCCACTCCGATGAATCGAGTCGGATCCTGCGTTCTGCGGCATCGTTTAGTCGTTCGATTTCGATATGGGTGGTCATGAACGGGTCTCCTTCTATTCGTGTTTCAGGATGGTAAGTCGAAGTGAGAGCAAAATCAGCGCCAAGATGCTCGGGGTGTGTTTTCAACCATTTGCCAGTTTGGCGGATACCGTTGGTGTGTGAAAAAAGTTCTACGTCTGTGGCGAATTGAACACAGGAGGCTGAATGCCCCTTAGTAGAGCGAATCCATTGTCTGTTTGAGCGCTCCAGCCTTTCAGTTCAAGTAGCCCGCAGTTCAAGAATTCGGTTGCTTGGGAATGCTTGTGATGTCGCCGCTTGGACCAGACTCTGTCCTTTGATGTTGCATCGATTAAACCGAACGGGGCCGAAGATAAGAAAAAAGATTCTGGGCGCGCCCGCTCTCAATCATTGGTGGATTTATTTTATGTCTCCTTAATTGACGCTGCCCGCGTGCCGCTCTAACATGGTCTTGCCCGCCCCTTTAATCCGAGGCCCTTTAAGGGTTATGAGTCCGCCAATTTCGTCTGATCAACCACTGCCGCAGCCGAAGCCATGCACGAAAAAGAGAAAGTGTCCCGGCACTATGACATGGATGCCACAATTCAGGGAACTTCGAGCCGGAAAGAGTGAGCAGGTTATCTATCGGCCTGCATGGTTGTGCAATCGATGCGCGCGCCACGATTACGTAAGGGGCAAGTGACCGGCTTCAGTATGCTGATCGCGTAGCTGTTCCAACGCTGGGATAATACGTCCAGTTGCCACTATTCAAGAAATAATCGGACAACCTGTTCTGCTGCTCTGGGTGAGCAGCACTCCACGACGTTTACTAGTCCAATGAAGGCGATGCCGCAATCACGGCAATTTTTAATGTGTTCCCATTCGGGTTGATCCAGGATGGTGGGCATCTGGGCCAGTTCAAACAAGCGATGCGATTCGATGTGAATCATTCACTTCGTCGCTCCGTTTCTTATAATTTGTAGCGCAAAGTATGGAACTGTCGTGGGGGGGAAGACATCGGTAATATTACTGGTTTTATCTAAATTACTTACACGCTAGAATTTAGCCGTGAACACCAGCCAATTCGAAGCCAAGCCGGATGAAGTGGACCATTGGACGCCCGAGTCGCACTGGTGCGCGGGTTGTTGGCGTTGGGTCGTCGACTGTGAGCACCTCGTGGAACCACTTGCGAGCGCACACCATGCCGTTGAGGATGGCTGGATTCGGAGCCTTGCGTATGATCGCGCGACGCAGTGCCTGGAGGTTCGATTCACATGGAAGGCGGTGACCCAATTCCGGCCGGTACCGCTGGCGCTGGTACGCGAAATCTGGAAGGCTCGACCGATGAATATGGCGCTCGACAAACTCGTCATGAAGAACCGGCGCTTCCGGTTTGATAAGGTACGCACTGAAGGAAAGTTGCTGGCGAGCTTGCTATGCGGCTGGGCAAAGATGGGATTGAAGCTGTAAAATCGCCCCGAATAGATCCGTAAACAGGTTTTACGAAATCATTTGTGATGGGAGACAGAGATGAAAATTGCAATGTGCGTTGTAACGATAATGCTAGCGCTGACGTTAACAGCTGGCTTTGCTCATGCTGATAGCATCGTCTACAGCTTTGTTGGACAATACATAGGGCCCAACAACAATCCAGTACCTGCGTCTTTCACATTAACGGTCTTAGCTCCGCTCGCCGGCACCGGGGCCACAGGATTCCATCCGGATTTGTCGTTTACGCCTGGTGCCAGTCTAGTTTGCAATGGATGCGCCTTCGTCAATTTCTATGAAGATGCCATCGCACACGGTTTGGGGCCTTTAGCGGCCGATGCCTTTGGGTATGTGGTAGTGAATAGCCTGGGTAGGCTAGAGTCCTTCTTTTATTTTGATCCCAACGCGGTACTAACTAACGGAACTTACCATGATCTTGTTCCTGTCCAAGGGCAAGACGGCACGCTGACGGTCTCCGGCGTGCCTGCTCAAGTTCCAGAACCATCGACTCTGTCTCTGCTAGTATTGGGCCTGATCGTTATTGGAGGTCGTGCATATTCTCAACGCAGACTCACCTAACCTAACAGGTTGCTAAAAACGCAGAGGGAGCGGTTCTACTCCGACCTTGAACCGTTCTGTGCGAGCTGATCCTCACGGCCGGAATATCTGTTCGATTGGAATGCCGTTGAAGGTGCCGTTCATGCGCACAGACAGTATTCGGTCCGTTTGTAACTCCACCTCCTGGTGCGCAGCCTTGATTGCGATGGAAACGATATCCCCGAAGAGCATCGACGATGTCGAAGTGATCTTTGACCAGCATCCCCACAAGAAGACAAGTGCAGGTTTTACTTCCCGATACGAGATTCGCGCTTAAAAGAGCACGCTCGAACGGCAGTGGCCGTCCTTGGTAGTGTCTCAGTTTGAATTTTTGAGGTCCTGCGCAACGCGAATGAACTCCGCCCATTTGTTGAAGCAGTCAGCGCATGCTTTTAAGGTGGCTGAATTCCTCAGGAGTGAAAAGAAGATCCTCGGCAATGGCTACCGCTAATAATCGGTCGAGCGGGATGTGTTCAATGCTCATATCTGATTTCCTGTACGCGCCGCGCGGTCCGGGCTTCTCTATGACCGTCTCCATAATCGCCACGATATCTTCAAAGGTCAACACCCGATCTATTAAATTCGCTTCAACAAAAGAAGCGCTGATGTGATTAGCATCAGGATCGCCGGACATAGCATGAACTTTTGTGCCGATACATTCAGAGGGCGAATACTTGAATTGACAAAGGTCTATATCCATGCCCAATTGACGAACAGTCGTACGCACAGGATAACGTCGGTGCGGCCGTATCCTCCCCATTTGTCCTGTCGGATACGGTGGCACGCGCCTGGCGGGTAGCGCAGGCACCTAGATGCTTGCGTCCGCTGGCGCGCAAATCACGCAGGTAAGTCCATCCGTCACTTCGGGGTCGGAACCGGTCGGTCAAGATAGCGGGTCCGCATCACTTCAAACATGCGCCGACGCCTAGCGAACAATTGCTGATTTATCAATGCGAAGTGAATTGCTCATCGCATCATTGAATCGCGTGGCATTTAAAAATGGGATTTATCGCCCGAGTTCTTTCAATACTCTTTCGGCTTCAGGTATCGATTGTGAGCTTTGACACAGCGCAAGAAGCAACAGACATTCCTCACATTCCGAAAGATGTTGAAGTTCATCCAGCGATAGGGGGCGGTGTTGTTTTCGATACTCCCACAAGGTAATCAGCGAGGAGTGCACCTCGTTAGCCCGTTGGATTGAGAACATCGCAACAAGATTTGTCTTCGATGCACTTTTATCAATCAGAAAAACTGCTGAATTTCGTGCGACGTTTGTCCGTGGCCGATTCAGGATACTGGCCGAGCGTTTTGCGGCGATATTCGTCCACACCTCGGGCCGTCGTAGCCCGAAGCTTTTGAAACAGGTGGGGGGTGGTTAGAGGTGAGAAGCGCTTAACCTTACTGATTTTCCTGCTTCAAATGATTCTTCCATTGGCAATTGTCATAGCTGCGTCTGGTAGACGCAGAAGATCCGTCACCAGAGAAGGCTATCGAATCTTATGAGCACTGCCATCCTGATGACCCGTATCTGTTTGGACGCCGCACGGACGACAAGAGCTGACACGAACGGCCAAACACTGAGCTACCGCGCCGTCAAATTTATAAATCATTCATGGTCCCGAAGACACCCAAGCCGTTTCTAAACCTTATTGGAGGCGCTCAGGATATGGCCTGCGAAAAAACTCGGCGCAGCAGGTGATGCTCGATGAAGACGGCAACAGTGTCCAAGGACAAACTCGTAGCCGCTCTCCCGCTGCTGGGTCGAAAAAGTCGCGCGGCATACCGCACACGCTATCCCACGCTGAATGCGGCGTCGCTCACGTTCTTCATCAATTCGAATGACGGAATTTGTTAGTTACCGCGATGAGTGCCCACCGCAAGTTATAGATTCGTCTTCGCCAGGCGTACTGGCTGTCGGCTTGCATCATGAGCTATTCGGCAACGTTGGGCACCGCGCCGCGGTTGGCGGCGGAAACGTGTGCGGAGGAGGTTTGCATGAATCACATCGAAGCGCATCGGCTCCTAGAGCTTGCAGAAATATTCGTCATCGCCGATCAGCCTGAATTCGAACACATCAGAAATTGCGACGATTGTAGTATCGCGTTTCTTCAATTGAGGGACATGCTCGTCGGGGCGTAGTGAATCTCACTGCGAAGCAGTGTTCGTTTGATTTCGTGATGGCCGAGCTTGCGCGATGCCAACGTGCAGGAGGTTCGTCAGCGTTCGCTGAAGAAGTCGTCATAATGCTCGTCGAACGCCACACTGTGACAGCATTCCTCCCAGATATTGAAGCATTCGGAACAGCTTTGGAGATGCTCCAACTCTTCAGCCGCGAACAAGCGATCATCATGAGTGACGATTTCGCGGAGTCGCTCCGCAGAAACGTGATTCGTTTCCACTATAGCCATGCTAACGCCCTGACATTTTGTCAGTCTGTAGGTCGAACGTGAAGGCGTCTCCATCAACTTGCACCTACAGGCTGGCTAATCACTAAATAATTCCGTTCTGAGGGCATTTTGCAACCAGAGTTATATAAGTACTGTTCGTCGGGAAGGCCCCACCTGGCTGCTCATCACTTAGGAGAAAGTTTTGGCAGTGGATCAATATTTATCCGGCGTCCGGCCATGTTAACAGTGATCGGCGCTTTCTCATTTATTGCAGATCAGTGGGTGCTTTCACCAACTGCGTTTCGTAGAAGTTCGCAATCGTCTGGTTGCCGAAGTTCACTTCGTACTGCGTGAACCAATCCAAGCCATTTTTATTCGGAATGACTTTAGTGACAATGCCGCTGCGCATGTATCCCGGCACCAAAAGGGTCGATCCGCTCAACTTCATCGCCAACCCTGAACTTGGACATTATCGCAGTCCCCCGTTAGGGAAATCAAAGGGCAGCGAATTATAGTGCTGGTCATCCGTCCCGGGCAACATCGGCCAGCGTCCTACAAGCTCAGTTCAATTCCCGCTTCAGCGACAAATCTCCGTTTCCGACCCTCCGGCGGGCATGCACGGCAGCGGAGGACAGGCCCATTTAACGGCAGTCGTTTGTTTTCTGCGGACAAATTTCCCCCTTGTTGGGGAATTCGTACCCCGGTGGATTTGGGTTGAAGAGCGGTCAGGTATTGGAAAACAAGGATTTAGTCTTGCCGTCAGGGTATGAGCCGTGCCTTCAACAGCTATGAGGCACCTTTATGAAAGCCGCAGCCTTGCCGCCCAACGACAATTTACATAAGCTTGCCCAATTGATTCAAAGTAATCGGGAACGATTACTAAAAATCTGGCGGACCCAAGTCCGCCGGGTGCCAGCGGCTCGCGATCTGGATGTGCCAACATTAAACGACCATATTCCCGAACTCTTGACTGAACTGACCGCAGCATTGAAGGCGGGCCATACCGAGTCCGTGCTCGACATTGAGTTGTCCGAAACACCAAAGATCCACGGCGCACAGAGACTACGCGATGGGTTTGACATCGTTGAAGTTGTAGCCGAGTACAACATTCTGAAAGAAACACTTCTTTCCATCGCTGAAAGCGAAGGTATCGACATCTCGGGAGAGCCCAACCGGATCATCAATCGTGTATTTGACCGGGGTGTCGCAATGGCCGTCGATACATATGCCCGACAGAAAGCTGTGGAAATCCAACATCGTCGAGAGGAACACCTGTCGTTTATGATGCACGACCTGAAGACTCCGCTCTCCGCGACCTACACGGCCCAAACGATTCTCGAAAGGGATCTGCCTGACGAAGCGAAGAGTGGGCGGATCAAAGACATGCTTTCGGTTATGCGGCGCAACCTGAAACGTCTCGATACGCTGCTGAAGGCAGCTTCACACGATCATTTTAATCTTGTCGCAAGCGCGACTGGCGAATTGAAGCTCAACAAGCGTGACATTGATCTGTGGGCGGTCATTGAATCACTGGCTCGTGATGTCCAGCCTTTAGCGGAGAAAGCCAATACGCAAATCGTGAATGACGTTCCACAGGATCTTGTCGTGTTCGCGGACGCCGTTCTTCTGACGCAGGTGTTCCAAAATCTGTTGTCAAACGCCATCGAGTATACGGAGCACGGCAGAATTAACGTTGGTGCCGAAGCGATAGAGGGAACCGTCCGTTGTTGGGTGCAGGATACGGGAAAAGGGATACCGGCAGAACGCATGGACAAGATTTTCGAGAAACTCGAAACCGATCCTGAGAAGAAAGGGATGGGCTTAGGTCTGGCCATCGTGAAAAAGGTTATCGAGGTTCACGGGGGCGAAGTTGCCGTCGAGAGTGCGGTAGGAGAAGGCGCGAAGTTCACGTTCACCTTACCTCAGTCTCCACAATAAAGGCATTGCATTATTCGAGCACGCCTGCGCCCTCGATCTGGAGGGATAATCGCGAAACGCAAAGACCCCCGTTACCGTGTCACCGATAAACCATCAGGCAACTGGGTGAAGATCAAGAATGCCAATTATAGTCAGGCCGAAGGGCGGGCGGAGTTGTTTGAAAGTCGGTCAGGTCAAGCCCGTGCAGGCGGCTACTCCGTTAAGGCAATGACACCCTGGATAAGTGCAACTGTCACCGTCAGATGGCCGAGCGCGAAGGCGGAGACTCATGCGGATACGTAAAGCGTGGGAGGCACACTTTCCGCCATCCTGGAGCATGTCGGTACTGTCTCGCTAAATGGCCGAATTCCTCTCGACGTTCGTTTATAGCGCGTCCATGTCGCGTCCCGCTACGATACGTCGGACTTCGCCTTGGCGATTGTTAAAACGGCGAATACCATCATTTAACTTTGTTGTATACCTATTTTATATTGAAACCCTACAATGTAGGTATATATCATCACGTCGTTGTTTAAACAGATGCCGAGATCAAAATCGACAAAGACAGCGGCGGCACACTTGCGACAGGCATACCGCCATACCTATCGCGATTTACTGAAGTTCCTGCGCATCCATTCGCAAGTGCGAGAACTGAAAACGGAATATGACCAGAAATTGATAAGGTTTGAAGGCCCCAATCTGTCGCCGGAAGAAGAGAAGCTTGACACGGCACGGATTTTCGAAATGTTTTACGGTGCTGTGATGAGCCAGCAAAACAGCAACTGGGGGCGCTATGCGAGCATCGTGTTCCAGTTCTTTCCGCCACGCCCGGATGAATACATCGAGCGAGTCCCCAGGACAAGGGCTGGCATTATCGCGTATTGCAAAAGAATCGAGAAGACAGCACCCGCCGAACCTACCGCTTCGGCACGGAAAACCGGCATTTCCAAAATGGAGTGAACGCTATTCGCGAGCGTGGATCATTGCGAGACGGATGCTGGATTTGCACGAGCAATATGGCGGCGCACGCCGTTATTACCGCGACATTTACCACACGAAAGGTTTGTCGGGACTGCTTAACGAAGCAGTCCGCGACGAGAGTCTACCCGGCATCGGCCGCCTGACGGCGCGGAATAGTCTTCGAGACGTATTCGGCGTCGATCTGGTCAAAGCGGATGTCGTGTTACAGAGAATCTTTCGGAACTTCGGCTGGGTTAAGCGCGGCCAAACCGACCCCGAACTATTCCAAGCTATCTGTGAATCTATTGGTATTCATCGGGCCGCCGTTGTGGATCATGTCTTCTGGGTGTTCGGAAATGCAAACGGCAGAAAAGAATGGGGAATTGCAGCACAGATGTGTGGCGGAAAGTACGTGAACAATCGATTCGTTTGCGCAAAATCGCCGGATTGTTTCTGTGAAAGACATCGACTGGTTCGGGCGAGATGATCTTTGTTCAAAGACGGCGTCAGGTAAACTGAAAGTACCGAAAATAATGTAGGAATTAGGACTCGAACCAAACATCAATCCGGGTAGGATCACATGTTCGATATCGATTACCGTTGTAACTTAATTCAAAGGTCGTCTTCGTCTTTTAAAGCCTCCACGGATGTCCGCTTAAACCTTCGTCGTTCTGGCGCCTTTGCACACGCAGGTACAGCGCTTATAATGGCCTCACGATGTTCCCGGCGTTGATGATGTTTTGGCTGTCGCTCGCCCCGCCACGTGCGCAAACTGCTGCGCCTTTGATGAGCCGCGGAGTCTTGAAATCCGTGTTTCGGAACTCATCAATGCGGAACGCGTGAAAGAAAAACTCAAGCCGCTCAAAATCGATCCGAAGCTTTCGGAAATAGCTCGCCGCCACAGCGAGGACATGGCGCGACGCGGGTTCTTTGATCATGTCAACCCAGACGGCCAAGATCCAACGGAACGAGGCGCCGCGGCACATTACAAATGCGTCAGACACCTAGCCCCGGCTATGAAGGTGGATGTAGACGGTAACGTCTTTGAAGGCGAGTATGTTTCCGAAGGGCTTGCCGAAAATATCTTTCAGAACAATCTCTACAATCGAGTAATTATTTCCGGTATTGATATCAAATATGAATGGAACAGCGCGGACAAGATCGCCAGGACAAGCGTGGATGGCTGGATGGCCAGTCCCGGCCATCGGCAGAACATTCTTACGGGTCGATACGAAAAAACCGGCGTCGGAATCGCCATCGCAGCCAACGACCAGCTATTGATCACTCAATTATTCTGCTGACGTGCGACGGAAGGGTGCGGTGATTCATTTCGAAATCGTATGTTCTTGCGCTCACGCAATCGGCCACCGGCGGCCCGAAACTTCGATAGAGAAGGTTAGCGACCATATATAACCGCTATCCCGTAGATTGAGAATCCGGCGTGGTCGATTGGATTTCACTTGTCCAGTTTGCCGACTCATCGGGAGTTACAGGTTTTTGCTCAGAGTCGCCTTAACGGCGTCTGGAAAACGTTGGACGAGCGTCTGAGACGAGGAGAGATCCGATTGACGTGATCGTAATTGATAGCGTGCAGAGGCCGACAGAGACTAAGCCGGACGGGCGCATTCCGTTAACAAAACTATAAGAAAGGGGAGTTATACTTCCTGAAGTTCGAATTCTGGCTCGATAGCTTAATCGATTGGGATGAAAGGGATCGCTATGTTCAAATACAGGACATTTTTCGCGAGCGTTCTCGTCGCCCTGACCGCCCTTCTTATCATGTCGGCCCTCGGACAAGGCCGCACCATCCCGACCGCTCCTCCGCCGCCGGATCCCTACGAACTCGTCAGCGGACCAATTTATGTGACGACGCAACCGGCCGACCGCGTTGCGGCGATGAACCTGATTCGCACAGCGGCGAAAAACGGCATCACCCACAATGCGGACATGAACCCGTTCGATTACCAGGTCAAGTTCAATGCCACTGGAAATGTGGCGAATACGGGTTCCGGTGAAATCACCGAAACATGGTTATCCGGACAGAATTGGCGTGTCACTGTGAGTCTAGGAAATTATTCGATGGTCCGCCTGGGCTATTCCGGAAAAGTCGGAGACCAAATCCCTGTATCGAGTCTTCCCATGCGTCCACAGATGCTCCGCAATGAAGTCATGTGGGCGATTGGCCATGTGAACGGCGGTGTGCCGGAGAGTGTTCGAGTTTCGAATGCGATGTTTAATAGCCAGCCGGTGACATGCGTTCTTCTTTCCGGGGTCACTGGGACGATGACTCAGACGCAATCACGGCTCTGGGTAGAGAACGAGTACTGCGTTTCAAAGGCGACAGGATTGCTTCAGGTTCATTCGCCCGTGCCGGGCACGTATACCGTATTCGGCTATTCGAAAGAATTGCAATTCCACGGCAAATACATGCCCGACCATTTCACAACTTACGTGAATGGCGTGCAGGTGATCACAGCGGACATGACGATCAAGGATCCGGCCATCAATCCGGAACAATTAAAGCCAACGCAGGAGATGATTGCCGCCGGCCGTGGCGGAGTGGTCCTTTCCGAGCCGTCGCACATGCAGCTCAGCCTGCCGGGAACTTCGAACGTAATGGAAACGGTCGTGATTCGAGCGGCCTTCAACAATCAGGGACAGGTGACGGATGCGGAAGTGTCATCGGCTTCCGACCGCAGCCTGATCGACTCCGCATTGTCTGCCGCAAAGCAATACGAGATGCACGGTCCGAATGAGACATATTTGACCGTCCGGTTCGCTCCGCGGGTGGATTAGACCTTACAAGTCTTGGTAGGCTATCTCGCCGCATATGTCCGTCTGCAATCGGGCAGTGTCTGGCCAGCCGTGATGTACCATGGAGCCGTGAATGCGATCATCGAGGGCACATTTGACAGCGCAACCGCGGGAACATCTGCGGCTGTTGAGTCGGCTGGCTGACTGCGGCCAGTGCCATCGTGGTACTGATTTTGACCTGCGGTTTCCTGGGCGCCACAACGCAGCCCGGGAGAACCCCTGACCGTCACTTCAGACCGACCTGCATCGATGCTGACAATCTGACCCGATCTCGGTGCGTGGCATTCGTAGAGGACGACGTTCCCGTCAACTGGCCGTGCAACCGCTAGCGTTCATCGGAAATCCGCGGCGAGACAAGTCGAGTCGAAGAGTAACGCCGGTCGCCGCGGATTTTCGATAACGAGGTATGAAGGATGCCGCTGGTGTTTGCGGCGGACGCGGTCAGTCTATGGAGACAGTACCAAACTCGCCGTTGTTTAAAGGAGTTAACCCTGTGGAAAACCCGTACATTCTTAAACAGCGAGTTCCAGTCATGAGGCCACAATCCTACAGCCGTCAACCGCGGCGAGGGAAGGATGTTTGTGTCCCCACGCGTAGCGTCCGCCGTACGAGCGGCTTCGTTCATACCGCGATCCCGTACTGTTGCCACTAAGCGCTATCTCCGGTTTTACGGTTTCACAGCCCAGTCTCCGTTCCCTTTTAGCTGATCACGGATGAATTCCCAGGCGCATGCGCTTGTGCCAAAGCCTTTGCACGTGCGACGAACTCTCTGCATTGTTCTAATCATACAATTCACGAAAAATACCGCTTTAGTTTCAGCGACTTACAGACCACTGCAACCGATTTGCAACTGATCTCACAATGGCCCATAAGTACCTTCGTATCAATGATTTAGGTGGACTTGTGCCGGTTCAAACGTTACAATAGTCCCATAAGTCATTTGAGATGAGGTGCTTCGGATGGCAAAGGCTGGATCTCAAGCCGAAACGGTCGCTACATTATTAAATGGTCGCGGATGGACGGCAGCACTGGAAAACGATTGGCCAGCAAAAAATCTGAAGCGGAACGCGCTCTTCGCGACGTGCTCGACGAAATCGACGGCGGCATCGATGCCAGACGATGCAGCCGCTTCGCTTCAACGAATTGTGTACGCTCTGGATGCGCGACTATGCGGCAGTTCGCGTGAAGCCATCGACACTGGCGTCGTACCGCTCGCGCATCCGGCAACTGGAACGATGGTTTGCGCACCGCCGACTCACCGATATCTGGCCACAGAGCATCGATCAGTACATTGCGGCTCGCGTCGGTGACAAACGCGTCGCCAGAAACACGGTCGCGAATGAAATCGCGCTGCTCCGGCATCTCTTCCGCTCGGCAATCGCGTGGAATTATCTGCGGCGTAATCCGTGCGCATCGGTCGAACGACTCCATATACAGCCGCGAGTGATGGATTTTCTCCGAGCGGACGAAGTGCAACCGTTTTTGCGATCCGTCGATCCGGCGTTCTACACGTTCTTTCTAACGGCGGTGCTGACCGGCATGCGCCGCGGCGAATTGCTCGCGTTGAAATGGACCGATATCGATTGGCAGCGCCAGATCATTCGCGTTCAACGTTCACTGGATCACACGCACTTTGTCTTACCGAAAACGCCGTCGTCGATGCGTGACGTGCTGATGACGCCGCGACTCCGCTCGGCATTGCACGCGTTTCGCAACACGAAACATCCGGAAACCGATCTGATCTTTCATACGCCGACCGGACAACCGCTCGATCCGCGCTACGTCGTGCGGAAGCAGTTCGAACCGGCACTTCAGCGAGCCGGATTGCGGCGGATCCGATTCCATGATCTTCGCCATACGTATGTCACGTTGGCGATTCAACAGGGCGCACATCCGAAGTTCATTCAACATCAACTCGGCCATGCGTCCATTCAAACCACACTCGACCGCTACGGCCATCTGCTGCTGAAAGACCATGAACACATCGGTGTCCGTCTCGACACACTGCTGGCCGACACGGCTCCGGTGGTTATCGCGTCACTCGCAGCAACGGCGTGAAGCGGTTATTAAGACGAAAGGGAAGAAAACAATGCAAGGCACACTGATCGCTCATTCCGGAGCAATAAAATTTCAAGAGACGAACTCCGCCATCTGCCATTTCCGGAATCGACCGGAACATTCAAACCGGTCGCGCACGCCGAAATCGTCGATGCGCTGATCGATACGCTCGGATTCAGGCATATCGCCGTCGTCCGTGATGAATACGCCGCGACCGCGGATGGCATGAAGATGTTCGGCGTACTCGATCTCGAAACCGGATTTACCGGCGTCCGATTCGCGCTTGGCATCCGAAATTCAAATGACCGCAGCATGCGGCTGGCAATGACGGTCGGATACCGCGTCTTTTGCTGCGACAACATGGCGTTTCAGGGGGATTTCACGCCGGTACTCGCAAAGCACTCGAAACACTTCTCGCTCGTCGATGCCATTGCGCTCGGCGTCGAACGGATGCAGCGCAATTTTGATCCAATGCGGAAGCAAGTCGAAGCGTGGCGCGGCGCTCAAATTACGGACGAATTCGCAAAGCTGACGATCTATCGCGCATTCATCGAGGGAGAACTCGGTGTACCAACGGCTCTTGGCCGCTGCAATCGCTCAGCGGGAATCCTTAAGCAGCGAGAACGGTAGATTGCGCTTCATGGATCTGCCGGAGTATATCGTTATCGCTGTTAATTGTGGGCTTCGACTGTCAGAGATGTTGGCGCTTCCGCTGGGAAATATCAACATGGAACGCTCGATCCTGAGCGTTAAGAATCTGCCGAACAGGCGCACGAAGAACGGCCGGGAACGACACATCCACTTCAATAGCGAGACCCAACAGGCAATCACGGCGTTGAAGCAAAGAGCCATGAATCCTTCGGGGACGCTATTTCAATTTCGCGGCGGCAGCGGCTGGATCGCGCATAAGAAGATTTTGCAGAACCAGTTCAGCGAGGTTGTAAACCTTGCACGACTTAACAGCGACAACTCAATGCAGAACGTAACAATTCACACGTTGCGGCACACATTCGGCAGTTGGCTGGCTATCAACGGAACACCCGTGGGGAAGATTCAATACCTGATGGGTCATACGTCGATAACTACCACGGAGCGGTATATGCATTTGAGCCTGAAAGAGACGGTCGGGACTACGGCTATCTTGCAGGGAATGACAAAACTGGCAACAAACTGGCAACAGCCAATTTCCGTATCTGAACCTATTTCCTCGTAAGTGAAAGTGCCGAAAGGGGGACTCGAACCCCCACGCCCTTGCGAGCGCTAGAACCTGAATCTAGTGCGTCTGCCAATTCCGCCATTTCGGCAAAGAAATCAAATCTATGTTCTTCGAACGGTGAAGTCAATAGACTGAAGTGTATGAGGGCGAAGAACTCGCGGGGCCGGAGTGGACGGCGCAGACCGGAACCGGCCCTCAACAGGGACGAACTCGTCAAATACATTCAAAAGTCTGCCGACCGGGGAATGAATCTCCAGCGGATTCTCGAAGACTTCAACGCGACGCCAGCTGCCCGCAAGCAGATCAAGGACATCCTGGATCAGCTCGTGAAGGAAGGCAAGCTCGCCAAGCATCGCGGCAATCGTTACGAGGCTGCGGCCCGCAATCTGGTTGAAGGCACGATCGTGGTGCATCGCGACGGGTACGGATTCGTCATTCTCAAAGAAAAGATCCAGGGCATCGACAGCGACATTTATATACCTGCGGCGCTGCTCGGGTCGGCAATGAACGGCGACAAGGTCAAGGCTGAAATCACCTATCGCAAAGCCGGCGGCAGAGCTGAGGGCCGTGTCGTGACCGTGGAAAAGCGGGCGCGGGAAACGATCGTCGGACAACTGCGGTTTGACGGTCAGGTCTTCTTCGTTGCGCCAACCGACGAAAAGCTACCTGCAAAAATACTCATCACCAATGATGCCGCCGAGCACAAAGATAAAATCGTCGAAGTTGAACTGACGCGCTTTCCAACCGAAACGCGCTGGCCGGCCGGCCGTATCGTTTCCGTCATCGGATTCATCGACGATCCCAACGTCGAAACCAACGTTATTATCAAAAAATTCGGATTGCCCACGGGATTCCCGAAAGAAGTCGAAGACGAAGCTGCCGCATTACCGGACGCGCTGAGCGAGAAAGACTTTGCCGGCAGGGATGATTTCCGGAAGCGCAACACGATTACCATCGACCCGAAGACGGCCCGCGATTTTGACGATGCCATTGACCTTGAAATACTGCCGAACGGCACGTTTCAGCTTGGCGTTCACATCGCCGATGTCTCGCATTTCGTCACCCCGGATACCTCGATGGACGTCGAGGCCCGATGCCGTGGAACTTCGGTGTACTTCCCGGACCGCGTCATTCCGATGCTTCCCGAAAAAATATCGAATCATTTGTGTTCGCTGAATCCCAGAATGGACCGGCTGGCCGTCAGCGTCATGATGCATCTCTCCCGCTCGGGCGACGTTCTGGACTATTCGTTTCACAAAAGCATCATCCATTCCAAGGAACGGATGACTTACGAAGATGTTCAGGAAGTCCTGAACGGCAACGCCATGATGGAGCGTCGATACGCGCCTGTCGTTCCGCACATCCTGGCGATCGCGCGCCTGGCGGAAATCATCAGAAAACGCCGCCAGCAAAGGGGAGCAATCGATTTCGATCTGCCCGAGCCGATGCTCACCTACGGCGAGCAGGGCGAAGTGTCGGGAATCGCGAAATCCGTGCGACTCTTTTCACACCGTATCGTTGAGGAATTCATGATTCTCGCCAATGAAGTCGTGGCGCGGCACCTCGAAGAGAATGACGTTCCCAGTCTGTACCGGGTGCACGAGGAGCCCGATCCCATGAAAGTCCAAGATTTCGCGGAGATCGTCCGTGGGTTCGGTTTGCACTTCGATCCGAAGAAGGCGGAACCGGCCGACTTCCAAAAGTTCATCACCTCAATCGGCGGGCGGCCGGAAGAGCGGATGCTGTCCTACCTGATGCTGCGTTCGTTCAAGCAGGCCAGATATTCAGAGGACAACATCGGCCATTTCGGACTGGCCTCCGACTCCTACACCCACTTCACCTCGCCCATCCGGCGTTATCCCGATCTGATCGTGCATCGCATCGTCAAAGCCGGAATGGCGCGCCGCACGAAACCGTCCATACCTGCAGCGCAACTCGAAGCAATTGCCAGTGAAGCAAGCGAACGCGAACGGCAGGCCGACCAGGCCGAACGTGAATTGTTTGACTGGAAGAAGATGCTTCTCATGGAGCAGCACCTCGGCGGCACCTTCGAATCCATCATCATCGGGGTCTGGCGCGACGGCTTTGCCATCGAACTTATCGACTTCTTCATCGAGGGCTTTGTGCCGATAGCTGAGATTCCCAATGATGCTTATCAACTCGATCCATCGCTCCACGCCCTCGTCGGACGCCGTACCGGAAAGCGCTTTCGAATCGGCGATCGTATTCCGGTCCAGGTCGTTCGAGTCGACAAACTGCTGCGCCGCGCATATTTCCTCCCCGCAGACGCCGGCAGACCCGCAACCAAGTCCCGCCGCCGCTGACGGTCAAGTGCTGGCACACAGATCAAGTTCACGTTAAGATTAGTTGTTTCGGCCGGAGTAGCTCAGGTGGTTAGAGCGAAGGTCTCATAATCCTTAGGTCGGCGGTTCGAGTCCGCCCTCCGGCATTTCGTAGGCGCGCCTAACCCTGATTCTCACAGGAGGGATCGGATAAGCCGACCCCGCGCCGACGCGCTTCCATGCGAAGAATCAGCCAACCTGGTCCAGCTACCACCTTTACAGCAGCTGTTCGCAAGACCATCCACAAATACAAAATGCTTGGGCCTGAAGACACGGTGCTCGTCGGCGTGTCCGGAGGTGCCGATTCCGTCTGCCTCACTCTGGCTCTGAAGGATCTGGCGTACAAAATCGGAATCGCACATGTAAACCACGGGCTGCGGGGTGCCGATTCAGACGAGGATGAGCGATTCACGGCGGCTCTTGCTGAAAACCTGTCGATTCCTTATTTCTCGAGAAGGATTTTGCTGATCAGCGGAAACATTGAAGCAACCGGCCGCGACGCGCGGCGGGATTTCTTCAGTGAAATGGCGGATCGGCACGGGTTCACCAGAGTTGCTCTGGCGCATACGCGGAACGACCGCGTCGAGACATTTCTACTTAATTTACTGCGAGGAGCCGGAACCGAGGGTCTCGTCTCAATGAACCCGGTTTCGCAACGTACGATCCGCCCTCTGATCGAGGCGAGCCGGAGCGAAATTGAAGCGTACCTTCAGGCACGGAACCAGACCTGGCGGACGGATGAATCCAACCTGGACCCGGCCTACGTCCGAAACCGGATCCGGCACTTTGTCATTCCCGAACTGGCCGGGCAATACAACCCGAGGCTGGTTGAGACCCTGACGCGAACCCTCGACATCCTGGAAAGCGAGGATGCCTGGATGGGAGCACTCACCCAGGAATGGCTGGATCAGAACGGAACAACAGGAGAAGGCGGATTCACACTGCCCGCTGAAAGCTTGCAATCGGCTTCAGTTGCCCTGCAACGGCGAGTGGTACGGGCAGCCTTGCGAAAAGCCGGCTCGAATCTACAGGATGTGGCCTTTGAACACGTTGAGGCCGTGCGAACGCTGGCCGGCAAAGGGAAAAGCGGCAAATTGGTGCAAATCCCGGGCGGAACCGAGGTGGCACGGGATTTCAGCAGCCTCGTGTTCCGGAAGGCCAGCCAAATTGCAGTGGAATACGAGTATGAGTTGAAAATACCCGGGCAGATCCATATACCGGAGCTAAGGAAGATGTTCCGGGCGGAAATTGTTGAATCCGAAGTGGCTGAAACGGCGGGGCAACGCGTTTTTGTGGATGCCGATTCGGTCGGACCGTGTGTTAGAATTCGTAATTGGAAACCCGGCGATTATTACAGACCCTTGGGATTACCAGCTGGAAAGCTCAAAAAACTGTTTCAACGCGCCCGGATTCCAAGATGTTACCGAACAAGCTGGCCGGTGATTGTCGCCGATTCGACGATTATCTGGGTAGCCTCATTTCCAGTTTCCCGCGAATTTGCCCCTCGTGGACGATCCCAGAAGATAGTGGCTTTTGAGGCTTCAGAAATTTAGGCGGCACAATTGCAATTGGCCGGCGTCTAAGGTTGAGGGTTAATTCGGGGACAGAGACCGAGCTCTGAAGTTCTAGAAACGGTATCTGGCCCCCAATTACCCATGGGGGTTTATTTGAATTCGACAGCAAAAACGATTTTGTTTTGGATCCTGATCCTGGCGACGGCCGTGTTGCTCTATTCCGTAGTGCAGCGCACGTCGACCCGAAGTACTCAGGCGATTCAATTCAGCAAGTTCCTGGATGAAATCGACCGCGGCAACGTGAAGGAAGTCACGATCGCGGATTCCGATATTACAGGTAAGCTTCAGTCGGGCGAAGGTTTCAAGACAGTGCTGCCCACTGACTATCCGGAACTGATCAACAGGCTCATGGACCACAAAGTCGGGATCACTGGCGAGAAACCAAGCCAGAATCCGTGGTTTGCAGCGCTGATTTCGTGGGCCCCCTTCCTCTTTCTGATCGGTTTCTGGATCTTCTTCATGCGCCAGATGCAAAGCGGCGGCAACAAAGCCCTGTCTTTCGGCAAGAGCCGGGCCCGGCTGCTGACGGCGCATCAAAAGAAGGTGACGTTTAAAGATGTCGCCGGCGTCGAGGAAGCCAAGGAAGAATTACAGGAAATCATCGACTTTCTGAAGGAGCCGCAGAAATTCCAGAAGCTGGGCGGACGCATTCCGAAAGGCGTATTGCTCGTCGGCCCTCCGGGAACCGGAAAAACCCTTCTGGCTCGCGCCATTGCCGGTGAAGCCAACGTTCCGTTCTTCTCGATCAGCGGTTCGGACTTCGTCGAAATGTTCGTGGGCGTCGGCGCATCGCGCGTCCGCGACCTTTTCGAACAAGGCAAGAAGAACGCTCCCTGCATCATCTTTATCGATGAAATCGACGCGGTCGGCCGGCATCGTGGAGCAGGCCTCGGCGGCGGCCATGACGAACGCGAACAGACCTTGAACCAGTTGCTTGTCGAAATGGACGGCTTCGAGTCCAACGAAGGCGTCATCCTGATCGCGGCAACCAACCGTCCTGATGTTCTGGATCCGGCATTACTCCGGCCCGGTCGATTCGACCGGCGCGTTGTTGTCGCCCGTCCGGATGTGAGAGGCCGTGAGGGCATTCTCGCGGTCCATGTGCGGAAAATTCCTTTGTCGGACGATGTCGATACTTCCGTCATTGCGCGCAGTACGCCGGGTTTCTCGGGCGCCGATCTTGCGAATCTCGTCAACGAAGCCGCCCTCAACGCGGCGCGGATGAACCAGAAGACGGTCACGCATGAAGATTTCGAAATGGCGAAGGACAAAGTCCTGATGGGCGTCGCGCGAAAATCGCTCATCATCAGCGAACATGAGAAGCGGGTTACGGCATATCACGAAGCCGGGCACGCCATGGTTGCTGTCATGGTCGAAGGCGCCGACCCTCTCCATAAAGTAACGATCATTCCGCGCGGCATGGCGCTTGGGGTGACTCAGCAGTTGCCGGTTGACGATCGTCACACGTATCCCAGGGCTTATCTCGAAGGCCAGCTCTCGATCATGATGGGCGGACGCCTGGCCGAAGAACTGTTCCTCGAAACCATGACGACGGGCGCCGGCAATGACATCGAACAAGCTACCGAGCTCGCGCGAAAAATGGTTTGCCAGTTCGGCATGTCTTCGCTCGGACCCTTGACCTTCGGAAAGCAGGAAGAACAGATCTTCCTGGGCCGCGAAATCGCGCAGCATCGTGATTACAGCGAAGAGACGGCCATTTCCATCGACGGCGAAGTGCGAAAGTTCATCATGCAGGGCTATGACCGCGCAAAAAGCATCCTGAATGAGAACCGCGAAGCGCTCATCCGGATTGCCGAAGCGCTGCTCGAACGCGAATCCCTCGATGCCGCCGAGATCAAGCTGTTGATTGCGGGACAGCCGCTGGAAGAACGGCGCTCGCCGCGTATCGAACCGAAAAACGAAAAACCGACACCGGTACCTTCGAAAGGTGTTGTGCGTCCGGCCCCGAGCATCTCGCCCCACGAGAAGCCGTCTCCGGCGTAACCGGCACTTAAGATAGAAACCACAGAGGCACAAGAGGCACAAATACAGTGCTTCCTGTGCCTCTTGTGGTTTCTGCCATCGGATATGCGCGAACTCTATACCTGGAAACTGTCTCGCACGACGCTGACACTCGGGCGCCGCACCGCGATCATGGGCATTCTCAACGTGACGCCGGACTCGTTCTCGGATGGCGGCCAGTACTTCGATCCTGCCAGGGCCATCGCCCGCGGCGTCGAAATGGAACAGGAAGGCGCGGACGTTATCGATATCGGTGGCGAATCCAGCCGGCCCGGCAGCGAGGCCATTCCGGAAGAGGAAGAAATACGTCGCGTCGTACCGGCCATCGAAGGGGTCGCGAAAACCGTCCGGATTCCGATCTCCGTCGATACGTATCGCTCCGGCGTTGCCCGGCGCGCGATCGAGGCAGGCGCGCAGATTGTAAACGACATCAGCAGTTTCCGATTTGATGCTCGTATGCCGGATGTTGTGAATGGCGCTCGCTGCGGAATCGTCCTGATGCACAGCCGCGGGGACCGGGACGCTCTCCACAAGCAGCCGCAGATGCCGGATCCATTGGCTGAAGTCGCGGCAGGTCTTTCGTCCGCCGTGAACACCGCTGTTACGGCAGGCATTGCCGCCGAGTCGATTGTGGTGGATCCGGGAATCGGTTTCGGCAAAGCGGCGAAGGAGAGCGTAGCCATCTTAAAAAGCCTCGAAGTATTTAGTAAAATAGGGTATCCGTTGCTGGTCGGCACGTCGCGCAAATCATTCATCCGATTGCTTACTTCAGATTCAGAACAGGAGGGGCGCACCTGGGGGACAGCCGCCACGGTGGTTGTGGCAATCATGAACGGTGCACATATCGTAAGAGTTCATGATATCCGCCAGACGCGTATACTCGCGGACGTAGCGGACCGGCTTTCGACTTAAAACAATGCTCGATTTTATCTCCATACCGAGGCTGACCTGGAACGCAGCGCTGGATATTCTGATCGTTGCGTTTCTCATTTATCAGCTGCTCGTATTCATCAAGGGAACGCGCGCGGTCCAGATGGCTCTCGGTCTCGGTCTGGTGATCGCATTCTTCTATTTCTCGCGCTGGGTGCGGCTCGAAGCGGTCACCTGGATGCTGACGAACATGCTTCCCTATTTCGTCTTCGCCATCATCGTGATTTTTCAGCATGAAATCCGGCGCGCCCTGGCGCGTTTCGGCCAGGCCCCCTTATTCGCCGGGTTCTCCGGCATCAATCGCAATGAGTTTTATGACGAAATCATTCTCGCCGTCACGACGCTGGCGTCACAGCAAACCGGGGCGCTGATCGTGATCGAGCGCGAAATCGGACTGAAAACCTATATCGAGAGCGGGATTACGCTCGATGCCGCGCTTTCGTACGATCTGCTTGTCACGATTTTCAATCCATCCGTGCCTTTACACGACGGAGCGGTGATCGTTCAAACCGGCCGCATCGCAGCGGCGGCGTGCTTCCTGCCACTGACAGTGAAACCGCGGCTCAGCAAGGAACTCGGAACGCGCCACCGCGCGGCAATCGGCGTTACTGAAGAAACGGACGCTGTTGCGATTATTGTGTCGGAAGAGACAGGTGCGATCTCCTTTGCCCATGACGGCGAAATGGAACGGTATCTGGACCCGGATACATTGAGAAGCCGTCTGCGCGATGCGTTCGAGCGCAAGGGCGCCTTGACGGCGCCGCATATCGTCGCCCAACCCGCCGAACACCGCATCGACCTGTAACATGCAATCTGCAAAGCACTGGCTGACTCACAATTGGCTGCTCAAGATCGTCTCGCTCGTCCTTGCAGCGATGTTATGGATGGCGGTCGCCAACGAAGCCTCCTCCGAAATCGGACTGGAGGTTCCGTTGGAGTATCGCAACATTCCGCGGCAGCTGGAAATCACCGGAGACATGACCAATACCGTCCAGATCCGCTTGCGCGGTTCTTCGAATGTGATTAAACAGATTACGGCCCGGGACGTCTCCACAACGATCGATCTCGGAAAAATGACACGCGGCGAGAAGGTCGTGCCGCTGTCGCCTCAGAACGTTCAGGCGCCGTTTGGCGCGGAAGTGATTCGCGTCAACCCGTCGAGTGTCCGGTTCAACCTGGAACGAACGATGACAAAAACCATCCCGGTCATGCCGACCATCGTCGGACAGCCGCCAGACGGTTACGAAATCGGCAAAGTGCTGGTCAATCCCAGCGCCGTTGAAATCGAAGGTCCGGAAAGCCGGGTCAATGCGCTCACCTCGATCGCGACGGTTGGGATCCGGCTGGACCGAAAACAGACGACGCACGTCGAGCAGACGGCCGATCTCGATGTCCCGGACCCGCAGATCCGCCTGCAGCATCCTTCTCCGGTTAGCGTCCGCGTGGAGATCCGGCGGAAAAGGTAAGCACTCTCGGGATTGATCCGGAACCCCGCTCCTCTGGTAAGCTGACTCACATGAGCATCAAGTTATTTGGCACCGACGGCATTCGCGGTTGCGCCGGTGAGTTTCCATTGAATCGTCCCGCGATTGTCGCAATCGGCCGCGCCGTCGGTGAAAGGCTCGGCGGAAAAGTGCTTATCGGGCAGGATACGAGAGTATCGAGCCCGTGGATTTTTGAACTGCTGCAAAAAGGCTTTGCGCATACTCCGGCAACTTTGCAGAACGCCGGCGTTATTCCTACGCCTGCGATTGCGCTTCTGACGAAATGGCTCGGCTACTCCGGCGGCTTGATGATTTCAGCCTCACATAATCCCTATCAGGACAATGGGATCAAGGTGTTCGGAGCTGATGGAACAAAGCTGAACGATGTGGAAGAGTCGCACATCGAAAAGCGGATTCATGAGTTGCTGGGCGACGAAGATGTGCGCGGGAAGACGGATACGGTTCCAGGCTGGCAGATCACTGCATCCAATACGACAGGCTGGAATGAACGCTATCAGGAAATCCTGCTGTCGCATTTCCCGAATTCGGATTGGCTGCGCGGACTGCGAATCGTCGTGGATTGCGCTAACGGCGCTATGAGCGAAATCGCGCCGCGCCTGCTGACCAAACTCGGCGCCGACGTCGTCGTCACGCATGCATCGCCGAATGGCAGCAATATCAACGACGGGTGCGGGGCCGTACATACGGAAGCACTTCGCACATCCATGCGTGCGGTCAAGGCGGATTTTGGCGTGGCATTCGACGGTGACGGCGACCGGTCGATGTTCATGTCCGGCAGCGGACGGCTGATCGACGGAGACGCGGTTCTGCTCCTGATGGCACGGCGGCTGAAGAAACTGGGTCAGCTGAATCCGCCAATCGTCGTAGGCACGCTGATGACGAACTTCAGTCTGGAGCGGATGCTTCGCGACGAAGGGATAACGCTCACCCGCGTTGGCGTCGGCGATCGTTTCATCTTCGAAGAAATGCAGCGCAGCGGCAGTACGCTTGGCGGCGAGCCGTCCGGACACGTGATCTTCCCGGATTTCAAACTGTCGGGTGACGGGTTGCTGACGACGCTGAAGGTGGCGGAGGCAATCGCAACCGATCGCGCTTCGTTTGACGATATGGCGCGCGACTGGGTCGAGGCGCCGCAACTGCTGAAGAACATCCGCGTGCGTGAAAGGGTCCCGCTGGAAACGCTGCCGGCAATTCAGGCCAAGATGAACGAAGTGCATCATGCGCTGCAGGGACGCGGGCGCCTCGTGGTCCGATATTCAGGCACGGAGCCGCTGCTGCGCGTGATGATCGAGAGCGACGATGCGAAGAAAAATGATCGTCTGATGGAAGAGTTGCTCAACGTCATTCGTGAAAATCTCGGGACGAGCATGTGAACGCGGACTATGCGCTAGCGTTCAACTTCAAACGACGAATATCATCGCGCAATTGCACGGCCGGCTGAAACGGGCGTCCCACGCGGGTTTCAGCCTCTTGACAGATCTGGATGCCACACCTACGCTTGTAAAAGAGGCGTATAGCGATCATCGATTTCCGATGGTGGCAGTCGACAGCAGCCGGTAAGAAAAAGCGAATTCGGTGCTTGACACGAATACTCTCGATACCTATAGTTAAGAGATGTGCCGAGCGACAAATTAGTTGCTGGGTACGGTGGTTGAGACTTCCGCCGAGCAAATTGAGGCGGATTTTTTGACGCCAAGTTTGAGGCCTGAGAGCCGTTCCGGTTCTTTGAAAAATAGAAAACGTACAGCAGTTTAGATACTCGAGTCAATTCGGTTTTTGAACGCGAATACATCAAACCATCAAGAAATCTTGAGAGTTTGATCCTGGCTCAGAATCAACGCTGGCGGCGTGCCTAACACATGCAAGTCGAGCGAGAAAAGGGGGGCAACTCCCTGAGTAAAGCGGCGCACGGGTGAGTAACACGTGGGTAATCTGCCCTGGAGTGGGGAATAACACCGGGAAACCGGTGCTAATACCGCATACGATAGCGGGATCTGCGGATTTCGTTATGAAAGGAGCAATTCGCTCTAGGAGGAGCCCGCGGCTGATTAGCTAGTTGGTGAGGTAATGGCTCACCAAGGCTTCGATCAGTATCCGGTCTGAGAGGACGGTCGGACACACTGGAACTGAGACACGGTCCAGACTCCTACGGGAGGCAGCAGTGGGGAATTTTTGGCAATGGGGGCAACCCTGACCAAGCAACGCCGCGTGGGTGATGAAGTCTCTTGGGACGTAAAACCCTTTCGACGGGGAAGAAACCGCAAGGTTGACGGTACCCGTAGAAGAAGCCCCGGCTAACTCCGTGCCAGCAGCCGCGGTAATACGGGGGGGGCAAGCGTTGTTCGGAATTACTGGGCGTAAAGGGTGCGTAGGCGGTTCGCTAAGTTGGATGTGAAAACTCTGGGCTCAACCCAGAGCCTGCATCCAAAACTGGCGGGCTAGAGTTCTGGAGGGGGTAGCGGAATTCCTGGTGTAGCGGTGAAATGCGTAGATATCAGGAGGAACACCGGTGGCGAAGGCGGCTACCTGGACAGAAACTGACGCTGAGGCACGAAAGCTAGGGGAGCAAACAGGATTAGATACCCTGGTAGTCCTAGCCCTAAACGATGGATACTTGCTGTGACTGGGATTGAATCCAGTCGTGGCGAAGCTAACGCATTAAGTATCCCGCCTGGGGAGTACGGTCGCAAGGCTGAAACTCAAAGGAATTGACGGGGGCCCGCACAAGCGGTGGAGTATGTGGTTTAATTCGACGCAACGCGAAGAACCTTACCTGGGCTCGAACGGCTAGTGACAGGTGGCGAAAGTCGCTTTTCCCGCAAGGGACACTAGTCGAGGTGCTGCATGGCTGTCGTCAGCTCGTGTCGTGAGATGTTGGGTTAAGTCCCGCAACGAGCGCAACCCCTGCCTTTAGTTGCCACCAGGTTAAGCTGAGCACTCTAAAGGGACTGCCGGTGAAAAACCGGAGGAAGGTGGGGATGACGTCAAGTCCTCATGGCCTTTATGTCCAGGGCTACACACGTACTACAATGGGCGGCACAATGAGTTGCAAACCCGCGAGGGGGAGCCAATCTCAAAAAACCGCTCTCAGTTCGGATTGCAGTCTGCAACTCGACTGCATGAAGCTGGAATCGCTAGTAATCGCTGATCAGCAAGCAGCGGTGAATACGTTCCCGGGCCTTGTACACACCGCCCGTCACATCACGAAAGCCAGTTGTACTAGAAGCCGGTAATTTAACCGCAAGGGGATAGCCGTCCAAGGTATGACTGGTGATTGGGGTGAAGTCGTAACAAGGTAGCCGTAGGAGAACCTGTGGCTGGATCACCTCCTTTCTAAGAGTGTTAACTCATGGGCTTCGGCTCGTGGGTCAAAGTGATTCGCGCGACTCTTGACGAGATTCGAGTTCTGACTTCTGTACGTTTTCTGCCTCAAAGTTTTCTGATATATCCCAAAGGAACGCCATCGGGCCTGTAGCTCAGGTGGTTAGAGCGCACGCCTGATAAGCGTGAGGTCGGTAGTTCAACTCTACCCAGGCCCATGTTTGCAGATCGAGGGTTGGGTAGGGGGATGTAGCTCAGTTGGGAGAGCGCCGCACTTGCACTGCGGAGGCCGTCGGTTCGAAGCCGATCATCTCCATTTGGAATGTAGTCGCGGGCTTTTAGCCTGCGTTTCCATAGTTTCAGCCGGACTTGCAGTTCGATGCGAAGCATTTGAGGTCTTTGACAATTGAATATTGATGGGCAAACTCTACAAATAAATCGTAGAGCGAGCGCCAAAGACAAGAAAGTAATGATCAAGCTACTAAGAGCATACGGTGGATGCCTTGGCGATGGAAGGCGATGAAGGACGTGGTAAGCTGCGAAAAGCTTCGGGGAGCCGCAAACAGGCGTTGATCCGGAGATATCCGAATGGGGGAACCCACTGCGCTGAAAGTGCAGTATCCGAGAGCTGAATACATAGGTTCTCGGGAGCAAACTCAGGGAAGTGAACCATCTTAGTACCTGAAGGAAGAGAAAACAATTTAGTGATTTCGTCAGTAGCGGCGAGCGAACGCGAAACAGCCCAAACCGATGGGTTTTCGGATTCATCGGGGTTGTAGGACCTGCCTGGTTTAAAGCCAGCGAGTTACCAACCGATCCGCTAGTAGAATCGTCTGGAAAGACGGGCCATAGAGGGTGATAGCCCCGTAAACAAAAGTGGTGAGGCTCGTGGTGGGCACCTGAGTACCGCGGGACACGTGGAACCCTGCGGGAATCTACGACGACCATGTCGTAAGGCTAAATACTCTCCATCGACCGATAGTGAACCAGTACCGTGAGGGAAAGGTGAAAAGAACCCCTGCGAGGGGAGTCAAAAGAACCTGAAACCGTATGCTTACAAGCAGTGGAAGGGCGATGTCGCAAGACCGCCTAACCGCGTGCCTATTGCATAATGAGCCGGCTAGTTATTGTCACTGGCAAGGTTAACCCGATTGGGGGAGCCGTAGCGAAAGCGAGTCTGATAAGGGCGATTCAGTCAGTGGCAATAGACGCGAAGCGGGATGATCTACCCTTGGCCAGGATGAAACCGCAGTAACATGCGGTGAAGGTCCGAACCAGTGTTGGTTGAAAACAGCTTGGATGAGCTGAGGGTAGGGGTGAAAGGCTAATCAAATTCCGTTATAGCCCGTTCTCTCCGAAATAGCTTTAGGGCTAGCGTCGTGTGAATTGCTTCGGCGGTAGAGCACTGAATGGACTAGGGGCCTTACCAGGTTACTGAATCCAATCAAACTCCGAATGCCGAAGACAAATGCACGGCAGTCAGACAGTGGGGGCTAAGCCTCATTGTCGAAAGGGAAACAGCCCAGACCGCCAGCTAAGGCCCCAAAATCGATCCTAAGTGGTAAAGGACGTGAAGATGCCGAGACAGCCAGGAGGTTGGCTTAGAAGCAGCCATCCTTTAAAGAAAGCGTAACAGCTCACTGGTCAAGCGTCTTTGCACCGATAATTCAACGGGGCTCAAGGATCGTGCCGAAGCTGCGGATCTCATGGTCTTCGGATCATGATTTGGTAGGAGAGCATTCTGTTCGGCTGTGAAGTCAGATTGAGAAGACTGATGGAGCGTACAGAAGAGACCCTGCCGGCATAAGTAGCGATAAGGGAGGTGAGAACCCTCCCCGCCGAAAGTCTAAGGTTTCCTGAGCAAGGTTAATCCGCTCAGGGTTAGTCGGTCCCTAAGTTGAGGTCGAAAGGCGTAGACGATGGGAAACAGGCCAACATTCCTGTACCACCGTGGATTCGTTATCACGATGGGGTGACGCAGAAGGTTAGTTCAGCCAAATCCTATGGCTATGGAAGGTGGAACCGGGTAGGCGGTTCGCGCAGGCAAATCCGCGCGGGCATTAACGCTGAAACGGGAGTCCGGAGTCGTAAGACTCGCAAGTGAACGATACCACGCTGCCGAGAAAAACCTCTAAGGAGAATCCAAGGTGACCGTACCGCAAACCGACACAGGTAGACGAGGATTGAATGTCCAAAGGCGCTTGAGAGAACACACGTTCAGGAACTCGGCAAATTAACTCCGTAACTTCGGGAGAAGGAGTGCCCTGTTAGCGTCAAAGGGTTTATCCCCCAAGCGCGAAAGGGTTGCAGTGAAATGCGAAGGGCGACTGTTTAACAAAAACACAGGTCTCTGCTAAGTCGAAAACGACGTATAGGGGCTGACACCTGCCCGGTGCCGGAAGGTTAAAGGGAGCGGTTAGCTGGAGCAATCCGGCAAAGCTGTGAACTGAAGCCCCGGTGAACGGCGGCCGTAACTATAACGGTCCTAAGGTAGCGAAATTCCTTGTCGGGTAAGTTCCGACCTGCACGAATGGTGTAACGATCCTTCGACTGTCTTAACGTGTGACTCAGCGAATTTGTAGTTCCGGTGAAGATGCCGGATGCCCGCACTTAGACGGAAAGACCCCGTGCACCTTTACTATACCCTAGCAATGATTTATGGGACTGCATGCGCAGCATATGTGGGAGGCTTTGAACCATGGCTTTTGGGCTGTGGGGAGCCACCGGTGAGATACCACACTTGTTGTTCTGTGAATCTAACCTAGTTCCCTTATCGGGATCAGGGACATTGCTAGGCGGGTAGTTTGACTGGGGCGGTCGCCTCCTAAATTGTAACGGAGGCGCTCAAAGGTTACCTCAGGCTGTTTGGAAATCAGCCGCCGAGTGTAAAGGCATAAGGTAGCTTGACTGCGAGACCAACAAGTCGAGCAGGTGGGAAACCAGGACTTAGTGATCCGGTGGTTCTGTATGGAAGGGCCATCGCTCAACGGATAAAAGGTACGCCGGGGATAACAGGCTGATCCGGGCCAAGAGTTCACATCGACGCCTGGGTTTGGCACCTCGATGTCGGCTCATCGCATCCTGGGGCTGTAGAAGGTCCCAAGGGTTAGGCTGTTCGCCTATTAAAGCGGTACGTGAGCTGGGTTCAGAACGTCGCGAGACAGTTCGGTCCCTATCTAGTGTGGGCGCAGGAGATTTGAGTGGGTCTGACCTTAGTACGAGAGGACTGGGTTGGACGGACCTCTAGTGTACCAGTCGTCATGCCAATGGCGTGGCTGGGTAGCTATGTCCGGTTGAGATAAACGCTGAAAGCATCTAAGCGTGAAGCTCGCCACGAGATTAGATCTCCCGGTCGCAAGACCCTAAAGACCCGTGGAAGACTACCACGTTGATAGGCTGGATGTGTAAGGAGGGCAACTTCTTTAGCTTACCAGTACTAATCGGTCGTGAGGCTTGATCATAACGAAATAATTCGTTAATTTATCATTACAAATTTGCGCGCTCGTCGCTTTGCCCATCAATATTGAGTTGTCAAGGATCTCCAAACTTTACAACTGGGAATTTCGAATCGAAATTGTCCAATTTAACAAGTTTTCCGGTGACCGTACCGAGAGGGTCACACCCGTTCCCATCCCGAACACGGAAGTTAAGCCTCTCAGGGCCGATGGTACTGCAAGGGCGACCTTGTGGGAGACTAGGTCGTTGCCGGGATTAAACAAAACCCCGAGGAGCCGCAAGGCTCGTCGGGGTTTTGCTTTTCCAGGGAGTGGATAAGCCACGAAATTGAACGAATTCAATTCGTTCAATTCGTGGCTTATTTCTGCCTATATTAGTCGCCGAATGAGCGACGACCTTCGACAGTTCATCCAGCAAGCAGCATTCGATAAGCAAACGATCCGCCAACTTGCAGACATGTTGCCGGAGGACGGCGAACTTGAGCGACTGCTCGAACAACTTGCGGCGGAATACGCGGGCAATGAATTCGTATTCCTGATGATTGCCGCCCTTCACGCCGGCCGCCGCATCGACGCGACGCATCTCATTCGAGGCGCTTCCCTGCTTTCTGCCGGCGACATGCTGGTCGAGACCGCGATGAAAATGAGCGGCGACGTTCCAGAGTACCTGATGCAGGCGGTCCGGAATGCGCTCTTCAGTAATCGAGGCAAAGCGTACGCTCTCGCCGTCGTCGCCGTCATGCATCGCCAGCGGGGCGAGGCGACCCCTCCTGCGGTGTCTTCGATGATCCGCTCCGTGGCGCACTACGACGATCTGGCGCTGGATGCGGTGCCGGCGCTGCTTGGGCTTGCGATGTATTTGCCGGATGAAGAACTGGCGGGTTTTCTGCGAAGGCAATATTACCAGAACGAAACCGAAGTATCCTGGCGCAGGAAACGCGATGGGGCGCGCACATTCGGCAACGAGATTCTGAAGATGGGCGCCACGCCGATCATCGATATTGTTCCAGACCATTCGGACCGGATATTGGTGACGGGAAAGAACACCATGCGCCGTTCCGTGCTGCGCCTCGGACGCAATGAGCCCTGCCACTGCGGCAGCGGAAAGAAATACAAAAATTGCTGTCTCGAGGCGGATCGGGAGGTGCTGCGCGAGTCTTCAGACATCGAGGGCGTCACCAGGAAGCAACGCGACGAGTTGCCCGAGGTCTACCTCAGCGATGAGGGGCTGCAGCGCATGACTGTAACCGAACTGATTGCCCTCGATCCGGAACACATACCTTTTGAATTGCTCGCCCGTTATTTCATCCGCCTGGGCGAGTGCAAAGAGTTCGATCACGCCGCCGGGGCATTCGAGAAGCTCGGCTATCTGGAGGAATACGAGCAGACGTGGGACTGGCTCGTCTATCTGTCAGCCTTTTTCGGGCACAAGCATGCCGCCATGCGATTACTGGAACTGAAGAAGGCCGCGGGAATGTCGGAGGCGGAAATGTCGATGCAGCATCAGCTGCTGCCGATCGAAGACGATCCGGTAAAGACCTGGGAATGGATCGACCGTGAAGCGCTAGCCGCCCTCAGATCCGGCAAGATCGACGATTTGCGCAACATCGGACTGGCCTTGCTGCTGACGAAGCATCGCGCGCTCGGTATCCTCGTGTGCCGAGGCATCATTCCTCTTCTCTCCTCTCGAGCCGACGTAACGTCGATGCTCGATTATTTGCTCGGCGCCCGCAGCCAATTGAGTCTCGATCCGGACGATCCGATCAACGATGCCGCCGACAAACTGGCTGCCGCCGCGGGCGAGGCCTTGGAAGCCGATAGCGCGCTCCGCGAAGCGAAGGAGCTGTTCGAACTGAAACGGCGCGAAGCCAGCGCGCTTCGGGAATCCCGCGACCGCATCGAGCGCGATCTTAAGCGGCACGAAGAAGCATTGGCGCAAATACCGGAAACAAAAACCGCGGCCACTAAAGACGATGTCATCCAGCGTGAGCTCCGGAGGAAACTCGAGAACGTGCAATCCGACTTAAGAGACCGCAACGAGGAGGCCGCCGCATTGAGACGCCAAGTCTCCGCAAAAGAGATCGAAATCGCCGCGATGCGCAACCGTGCTGAAAG
Source organism: uncultured Acidobacteriota bacterium (assembly GCA_963738025.1). Taxonomy (GTDB): domain Bacteria; phylum Acidobacteriota; class Terriglobia; order 20CM-2-55-15; family 20CM-2-55-15; genus 20CM-2-55-15. The sequence continues at coordinate 234,264 of CAVTWA010000067.1, forward strand.
CGAAGCAGCGCAAGCCGAAGCGGACTCCGAAGCCAACGCCGAAGACGATCTCCTTCTGCCGCAGGATTCCGGAGCCCATCATCGTTTGCGGCTCATCGAATTTCCCCGCAATTTCGAACAGCGGCTGAATGCCGTCCCGGGAAACATCGCCGCCGCCGCGCTTGCCGCCCTCGGCCGCATCGCCGGCGGACAACCTGCCGCCTTTGTAGACACCAAACGCCTCAAGGCCTGCCCCTCCGTAACCCGATTACGCCTCGGCCATTACAGGCTTCTATTCCGGCTGTGCCCGTCGACGATCGACGTCCTCGACCTGATCCCTCGCGGCGAGCTCGAGCGGAAAGTGAAGGTCCTCGCTTCGCAATACGACTAATCAGCGCTTTGCCGGGATCAGGAATAATAAGCCGCGAATTGAACGAATTTAACGAATTCAATTCGTTCAATTCGTTCAATTCGTGGCTTATTCTACGGCTTCGGATTCGACAGCTCTGAACTCCGCCTGCACGGAGGGGAGTGACCCTATTTCTGAAGGTACATACGACCGTAATCCAGATACTGTTGCACCGGGTTGCGGAGATATGACAGCTGAACATTCGTCGCATTTCCGGCCCTGTCCACATCCGCAGTAATAACGGGATTAACTCCCGCCCAATACGTCGGCAGGTTCAGACTTTTGTATCGCGCAATCACCTGGTCGCGGACTGCCGGATCGAAGTGCACGCCGTATTTATCGACAAGTGCCTTGATCGCAGCGTAATCCCCTTCCGCTTTGATACGCATGAGCTCGGAAAGCAGCATACCCACGCCTTGGCGCATTTTGGTGTAATCCGTCACCCGGATCATCGCTTTGCCGCCGCGATTGGAGCGCTCGATTCCACCCGTCTTGTCGATGATGTAATTCACGATAAGCTGCCGGTCCCGGGCGTGATCCTCCTCGATCGTGTCGCCTTTAGGAATGCTGCGTAACTGAGTCAACGCAACCTGCGCCGATGAATCGTACATGGCGCGTGCGACTTCTTCCTGATTCATCACCAGCCCGAGCTCCTTCAACTTGGGATCCCATATATTCCATAGCGCCATCAGATCCGCGCGAGCCTCCTCCAGCGTGGAAAAATATTCTTTCAGGTAGGGCTCGGATCCGCCTTTCAGCTTGTCGCTGAGCTTGCCCGAGCCGTGACCGATCACTTCGTGCAATGCGGTTTTCAGATCATCCGCTTGTTCGCCGTACTTCTCCTGCCGCTGAGCTTCTTCAGGCGTGGCCGCAAACTCCTCCGCGATCTTGGAGCCGCGGGCCCGGCCCAGCGCGTGACTGCTTCCAATGAAAAGAAAGTTTTTGGTCCCGTATTTTTCGTGAATTTCGTTTTCATTCGGCAGGTTGTCGCCGATCGTCGTGACGTGAAAGTCACCTGTTTCGATCAGAACCTCGACGGCCTTGACCACCGGTGGCTGGAAATCCCGCCTTTTGTATTGTGCATCCCACGGCGCCTTTTGTTCAAAATAGGCAGCATTCTGCGAGAGTTTTGTCATTGCGCTGGTTACAGGCTTATCGGTGACGGTGACAAAACTCTGGGAGCTTCCCTTCGCACCGCGGGCATCGCGATAGACCTCGATAAACCCGTTTGCGAAATCGACCTGGGCATCGTTCCGCACCCAGTCGGCCCCGAATTGCAACCAGTCCTTCGGGTCCCCGGTTTGATAGTAACGGATCAGATCGGCGATGACGCGCGCTTGAGCAGGATCCGCGACGGCCCGGGCCTTTTCCAGGAATTCATTGGTTTTCTTCAAATAAACGGCATAAAGACCCGCAGGAATCCGCCCGTCGGGGGTACCGGCGCGATAAACCTCTTCGTGGATGACCCCGTCGTTGCCCTTGACTGTCCGCGAATTGAGCGGATATCGATCATGGAACTCTTTGAGATCCTGAAGTGTCACACCACGATAGAAAGTATTGGAACTCGCCTGAATGATGTCCTGGCCCGCTGGCGGAGTCTTCGCAGTCGGGAGCGGTTCAAAACCAGCATCGAAAATAGCGGAACGTAGTTCTGCCAGTTCGCGCTGCACGTCGGCCGGCGTCGCCAGCGCGGGAAGATCGCCGTATGCTGTCTTGAACGCTCCATCCGCCTGCGCCTTCAATGCTGCATTCTGAAGTTGCTCGTAAGTGAACGCCGGCAGAAACTTCTGCCCCGTGTTTTCGTTGTGATTGCCCCGGCTGGCCCAGAACAGCAAAGCGTAATCGCGAATCTTCTTGAACGTTTCCGCATCAGCACTTGCAGGCCGCGCTACGACTTCCTCCAGCAGCCTTTTTTCACGGATTCCGAAGCGCGACAGTTGATCGTAAATAATCGGATCGATCGCAATGGAGGCCTGCGTCAGCCAATACGCTAACGCCTTCTGCTGCGTACCAAGCTGCGAAAAGCTATCGGCCTGCAGCGCCAGGAAACCGGTATCGCCAACGCGCTCGAGAACCCGGTTCGTGGCGGGAGGTCGATTCTGTGCAATAACCGTCCCGATGAGAGCGACGAACGAGGCGGACAGGACGAGGATTGTGGCTATCTTCATATTTAACAAGTCTAGTACAAAGAAGATAAGCCACGAATTGAACGAATTTAACGAATCCTAATTCGTTGAATTCGTTCAATTCGTGGCTTGTCCGTCCTGCACAACGATTTCCCATTGCAGTTCGGTCGTTCCGAAGTTCAGAAGAAGACCAAAGTTTAAGCTCGACGCGTGCAGATATGAACGCATCTGTGCGATGTGCACCGGAACAATGCCTCTGCTCGCTTTCAACTCAACGATGACAGAATGATTCACAATGAGGTCGAATCTGTGTTTACCGACCAAGGCGAGGCCATACCAAATCTTAATGGTCCTCTCACGATCAACCTCTAAATCGCGACTTTTTAATTCCACCGCTAAGGCGCGCGCATAAACGCTTTCAATGAACCCTGGTCCCAGTGTCGTGTGCACACTGCGAGCCGCGTCCAATATCCTGTAAAGCAGTTGATCATCCAGCATCACCCCCTCTGTTCGCGTTTACGGCCAGTGGTTGGATCCTCGATGTAATCACCAACGGACAGGGTTTCCAGAAACGTCGTCCACATGCCGTGAAAGCGCAACTCGTCTTCGGGCCAGAAGTCGAAAACGATGGTCGCAAGCGTTCGACCGCCGCGTGCGATGCACACCCTTGTGCAGGCGGAGCGGCCCTGTATCGGATCAAGGAAGCTCATCTGGCGCCAGGCCGCTTCGAGAGGAGGGCGAAACAAGCCGAAGATCGGTCCGCGTTCAAGGATTGGCCTTTCGCCACTATCCTCGGCAGTGACCTGATATAGAAGTTCGCGAACCGGAAAACCGGACATGATCTCTGAGACCTGACGGCAGGAAACCATCAGACCGCAGCGGTCGTCTGGGGGCTCGCCGTCGAGAAGCCGGACATACTTCGAATCCACAGCCGCCAACCAGTCGTTTGGAAAGTCGAAACGGACCGCCCCCTGATCGATGACCAGAATGCGGTAGCCCTGTCGCGCCTTCCAGATGGCGCGGGGGTCGGATTGGATCACAAAAGCTTTCATGTGAGCCGTTGAGCACGCGCCCGCCCGCAGCACTCGATTGCATTTAAAGGGGTTCAATGAGAATAATGGCCGAAGTCAGCGACTGCGCGAACAAATAGTCGCTATTCCGGCGGCTTTTGCGGTGGCCCCGTCAGGCGAATTTACGAGTTAATCTCCCGCAGGAGGCGTTGCTCGATCACACGGACGCGTTCGATCTGGCCTTTCGCCGGAAACCGCTCGTAGAAGCCTTCGTTGCGGAACTCGTCTGTGAGGTCGGCCCAGGGCGAAACAAGCTTTTCGAAAACACGGGGAGTGGGGTTGTCGCGCCACTTCGCAATGAGACCTTCACGCATCGTAAGGTCGGCGAGGACGCGGATCAGAGCCTTCAATGTCACACTGCTGGTGAATTTATATTTGTCGTTCGAGCCCCAGATTTTCTCCATTACGGTGCGGACACCTTTGAGGTAATCGGCGATCAGTTCAAAGGCGCGATCCGGCTTGGCGCGAAAATCCTTGATGAACAATTTTTCGTTCTGTACGACGAGTTTTTTGATTTCGTTGAACAACTCGGCTTGAAGAATCCACTTCTCCTGTTTGCTGCGGCCGCCCAATCGATTGATCTTGTATTGCAGGGGCGAGGAGTCTTCTTCATAAAGCTTCTTCACCACTTGCGCTGCCAGCCGGGTTTCGTCATCGGAGGCACTGATGCGGTCGAGCAGATCGATCAAGTGCGATCGATTGATGCGCGTCTGCGTGGAATTGATGATCACGAACATTTCGGCAGCAAAATCGCCGGTTTTGCCGTCGAAGATCACGCATGGAACCTCGATCTGATCGAGCAAACTGGGATTTTTCGCGCCGAAAAACTGAAGGCCGGCAAGACGATGCTGGCCATCGATGATCAGGAAACCCGATTTCGGGTCTTCCAGATCGCCAATGGTTTCATATTGTCCAAGAGGTCTGAACTTCAGAATGTCCTCGGCAAACAGCAGGACACTGCCTGGAATCGCCGGCTGCGTTTCGGCAGACTCGTAGAAATTCACGATCTCGCGGACCTTCCGCCGGCTGAGCAATCGCTGGAATGCCTTTTCGCTACGCTCGACTTTGCCGATGAATCTGGCAATAGGATCATCCGCATCCGCGTCTGCTTCGATCGTTTCACCTTCGAAATAGAAACGGCTGGTGAACCGGACACGATTCAAAATGTCTTTTGCTTTAAAAGAAACAAAGTAGAAGATGCCGTCTTTCTGACGGATACGGGTTGCAAGCATTCAGTTTTCCTAACACGATGATAACAGAAAAGACTAGCTGCAGGCGCGGTCTATGACCATACGTGTCCAGGACAGAATGGACGGGAAGCCGCAAAGTGGCGGCAGTAAAAGTTTTGAATGTAGTGGATGCGATGCAAACCCGGTTTTTGTAACGCTGTGGACCAGTCCCCGCCTAAGTTAGGAGGGGATCCTTCGTGAAGCGAAGGCGGGGCGGTCTGTTCAAAGGCCGCGTAGCGACCTTATAGATTCCCGCGAAGCGCTCCTTATTTCATTCGGTGCGCTACGCGAACATCTAAAAGGATGCTGCACGAAGCTCGCTCCTCACAGATATCATTAATCGGTACTATCGTCTTTGAACAGACCGCCCCGCCTTCGCTTCGCGAAGCCACCCCGCCTAGCTTAGGCGGGGAATAGCTGAGCTCAGGTTGTCCTCGAATCCACGTCTCCAGACGTTACCGTAATTACGAAAAGCAGTACTTAGGCGTGGACTACAGACACTCCGTCCCTACAGTCAATCTGCGCTGCTGCCGCGATGAGCTTCGGCGGTAGGAGAAACAAAGCCGGTCCGGCGGATAACCACCCGCTGCGTCCATAACCGCGCCTTTTCCATGTAGATATACACGACGGGGGTCAAAAAGAGCGTCACGATCTGGGAAAAGAACAAGCCTCCAACCACCGATACGCCTAGTGCCCTTCTCGACTCGGCGCCGGCGCCGAATCCCAACGCTATGGGAAGCGTTCCCATCAAGGCCGCCATCGTCGTCATCATGATCGGCCGGAACCGTACGAGACATCCTTCATAGATGGCTTCAGCCGGACTCTTATCCTCGTTCCGCTGTGCCTCGAGGGCGAAATCAATCATCATGATCGCGTTCTTCTTGACGATGCCGATCAGCATGATGACCCCGACAAATCCGTAAATGTCGAGATTCATGTCCAGCAACGGTGAAATCCAGCCTTTCACGGCTGCCATATGGAAAAGGTAGAGAGACAAAAGAGCGCCGAAACCGGCGGAAGGCAAACCCGAAAGAATGGTGATCGGGTGGATGAAACTCTCGTACAAAATTCCCAGGACGAGATAGATCACCAGAATGGACATCAGGATCAACATGCCCAGACCGGTAAGAGACGATTGAAAAGCCTGGGCATTGCCCTGAAAAGTCGTGGTGATTGTCGGCGGTAAATTACTGCGAACCAGATCGTTGATCTGACCCACGGCATCGCCGATGGAATAGCCGGGCTTGAGGTTGAACGAAATCGTGACGGCCGGAAGTTGGCCCAGGTGATTCACCGAAAGCGGACCCAGCGTATTCGTAAGGTTCGCGATCCCGCTCAGCGGAACGAGTTGCCCCGTTTTGGACCGGACATACAAAAGAGCAATCGAATTCGCGTCGCGCTGGTATTCCGGCATCAGCTCGAGGATCACACGATACTGGTTATTCGGCGCAAGAATCGTTGAAACTTGCCTCAAACCGTATGCGGAGTAAAGCGCGTCTTCGATCTGGTTCGCAGTAATCCCGACTGCGGAAGCGTTATCACGGGCTATCATTACATTGACCTGGGGATTACGAATTTGCAGATCACTGCTGACGTCCACCAGAGGCCCCAGCCCCCGCATCTTGGTCTGAAATTCCTGCGCCAGGCGAAACAGATTCTGCGTGTCCGGACTCTGCAGCGTGAACTGGAACAGGGCTTTACTCTGCAGACCGCCGATGCGGATCGGCGGGTCATTGCGCATGTATACCGCAATTCCAGGCACGCTCGCCAGCCTTGGCCGCAGGGATTGCATCACCTGTTCCACTTGCGGACGTTGCGCGCGCGGCTTCAGCCGCACGTTCAACTGGCCTTGATTGGTGCTGCGCACGTCACCGCCGATCTGGGACATGACGTACGCAACTGCCGGATCTCGAGCAACGATTTCCGCCACTTGCTTCTGGTGTTCCACCATTCCGTCGAACGAGATGCCTTCGGCCGCTTCAGTCGTAGCGTTGAACTGTTCGATATCCTCGCTCGGCAGAAAGCCCTTCGGGATGACCGTGTAAAGGTAGGCCGTCGCAACCAGCAGGAGGAATGAAACGACCAGCGTTTCCGGTTGATGTCTCAGCACGACCTTGAGGCAGCGATCGTAAATCGCAGCCAGACCGTCCCACATTCTCTCGACGGAATTGAACAACCGCCCGTGCTGCACGTTACGATGAGATCGTATGAAGCGGCTGCACAACATCGGGGTCAACGTCAGAGATACAAAACCTGACACCAGAATCGCGGATATGATCGTTACAGCAAATTCGTTGAGCAACCGGCCGAGTACACCGCCCATGAACAGGACGGGAATGAACACTGCCGCAAGCGATAAGGTCATCGACAGGATGGTGAAACCTATTTCGTTGGCACCAATTATTGCCGCCTGGAAAACAGTCACTCCGGTTTCGAGATGCCGGACGATGTTTTCCAGCATGACGATCGCGTCGTCAACGACGAAGCCCACTGAGAGCGTCAAGGCCATCAGCGACAGGTTATCCAGCGAATAGCCGCACAGATACATGACCGCAAACGTGCCTACCAATGAAAGCGGCAGCGCCAGACTCGGAATGACGGTCGCCGAGAGATTACGCAGGAAGAGAAAAATGACCAGAATTACCAGGAAAAGCGCCAGTTCGAGGGTGAATTTGACGTCATCGACCGAGTTGCGAATGGTGAGAGAGCGGTCGTAGAGCGTATACATCGTGACGGCAGGCGGCAGTTGTGACTGAAGCGTCGGCAGCATCGCTTTGACGCCATCGACCACGTCAACAACATTGGTTCCGGGCTGCTTGGAAATCGCCAGCTGAATAGCGCGGACGCCTTTCGGTGAATTCTTGTCGTAATACCAACTGGCGTTGTAAGGGTTTTCAACGCTGTCGATTACGCGTCCGAGATCGGACAGCCGGACCGGCGATCCATTGCGATACGCCACTATCAATTTCTGGTAGTCGGCTGCTTTGAACAGTTGTCCGCTTGCCTGCAGGGTTACGGTTCTCTGCGGTCCCCAGAGGACGCCGGCAGGGATGTTGACATTCCCATCGCTGAGCGAATTGTTGACGTCATCGATACCGATCTGACGCGTCGCCAGCTCGTGAGGATCCAATTGGACGTGGACGGCGTATTTCGCTGCTCCCCATACCTGCACCTGCGCAACGCCGGGCACTGTCGAAATACTCTGCGCAATTAAGGTTTCCGCGTATTCGTCAACGGTCGACAGGGGAAGCGTGGTCGACGAAAGCGCGAGTTGCAGGACAGGCTGATCTGCCGGATTTACTTTCCTGATGGCCGGCGGCGCCGGCATATTCTGAGGCAGCAGGCGGCTGGCCTGAGAGATCGCATTTTGCACATCCTGCGCCGCGCCGTCGAGGCTGCGCTTCAAGTTGAACTGCAATGTGATGCGGGTGTTCCCGAGTGTATTCTGCGAAACCATCGAATCGAGGCCGGCAATCGTCGAAAACTGTTTCTCCAGCGGTAACGCGACGGCTGCGCCCATCGTGTCCGGGTTCGCGCCGGGCAGGCTGGCCTGGACCTGGAGTGTGGGATAGTCGACGTTGGGCAAGTCGCTGACGGGTAGTGCTTGATAACCCACCAGACCGAATAAGAGGATGCCGACCATCGTCAGCGTTGTTGCAACTGGCCTGCGGATGAATAACTCAGGAATGCTCATAAAGGCATCACCTTAGATGCTGAAACGACACATACGGGCCGTCGTAAACCGCCCCCAAACTCTGCCCGCCCGCTACCGGCCCTTCTGGGACGGATCGTTAGCTGTGTTTTTGATTTGAACCTTCGAACCCGATGTTAACCGTGTTTGGCCGTCGATGACCACCATTTCGTTGAGTTGCAGGCCGCTGTCGATGACGGATTGGCCATCGTGAGAGAGGGTCGTGACGACCGGCCGTGTTTCGACCGTATTGTCGGATTTCACCACAAAGACAAACGGGCCGTTCTGGCCGTCGGTAATGGCCTGCGTCGGCACGACTTTCGCGTTAGGCTGTTCCGAAAGACGAAGCACGACATTGACAAACATTCCCGGGAGAAACCGGTTCTCGCCGTTAGCGAATTCGGCTCGAATGCGAAGAGTCCCTGTCGCTGGATCCACGGCGTTATCGACAAACGTCACACGCCCTTCTTTGGGATTGGCCTCATCTTGACTTGCCGTAGCTTTGACTCGAAGGTCTCCGACGTTCAGGTGTGTCTTGACGTCGGACCAGTATTGCTGGGGGACGGTGAAGTTGACGTAAATCGGATTGACCTGGTTGATGACGACGATCGGCGCATCTGCAACTTTTACCAGATTGCCGGGCTTCAGCATGACCGCACCAGTACGCCCGTCGATTGGAGAATAGATGGTGCAAAAGCTCAGTTGCAGTTTTGCCCCTTCCAGCGCCCCTTCCTGGGCCCGGATGTTCGTGCGGGCGCTCTCGATGGCGGCCTCATCGGCCCGAATCGATCCCTCCAGCGCAGCCGCCTGGGATCTCACCTGATCCGAGGTATCCGTCGGCACAAGCCCGCGCTGCGTCAGGGTGTTATAGCGCTTGGCCTGAGCGTTGGCGTACTCGCCTTGAGCCTTATCGCGAGCCAGATTGGCTTCGGCTTGCCGCAAGCCGGCCTCCTCTCTCAGGATGGCGGTTTGCGCCTGCCGGACCTGGTTCTCGAACGGGCGGGCGTCCAGGGTCAACAGCAACTGACCTTTCCGGACAAAATCGCCTTCCTTGAAGTGAACTTCAAGAAGTTCACCCGCAACCTGAGCTTTGATCGAAACTGTCGCAATGGGTTCGACATTGCCGACGGAGGTGATTTCCACCGGCATCGATTTTTCCGAAACGTTTGCAACAACGACAGGTACCCCGGGAGGGGGAGGGGCTGCGGACGGATTCGCTGAACAACCTGAAAGGAGTGCACCGGCAAGGAAGCCCTTGGCGCACCATGCAATAATTTGGCCCGTAAACAAACGTTTCACTGATTTCACCGCCGAAGATTCTACAATACTTTCGTGAGACTTCGGCTGGATCGCCTTACCGACCGCCAACTCCTTGATTTGAGGCTGTGCGATCTTCCTTTACGGATCCCTGGCACGGAATTAGAAGAACGGATTGAGAAGCTGCATCGAGAACTGGAAGCGAGATCTCTGCGGTTCAAACCGCATATCTGGCTGTCGGAAGAATGGTTTACGCCCGACGGAGTGGGCGGGTTTGCGATACCGTTCTATCTTGCCCACCCCCGCCTTATGAAACTCGAACGGACGCAGATGCTGGAAGTCGAAGGTGCCAGCGAAGGCGAATGCATGAGAATTTTGCGGCATGAAGCCGGTCATGCCATCGACAACGCGTTCAAGCTTCATTCGAGGCCGAGCTGGTCCGACGTTTTCGGATCCTATCGCGTGCCCTACCCCGAGTGGTATCAACCCCAACCCGGCAGCCGGGATTACGTATTCAACCTGGATGCGTGGTATGCACAGGCGCATCCAGCCGAGGATTTTGCGGAGACATTTGCCGTGTGGCTCAAGCCCGGCCGGCGTTGGCGACGCCAATATCAAGGATGGGGCGCACAACGGAAGCTGGAATACGTTGACCTCATCATGACCAAACTGATCGGGCAACGTGTCGGACGGGCAAAACGGCGGGAAGTCGAGCCACTGTCGAGCCTGAAGAAAACATTACGGGAGCATTATCGAAAGAAACGGGCCTACTACACGATCCACTGGCCGGCGTCTTACGAGCGCAATTTGTACCGCGTCTTTTCACACGACAGCCGGCGGCAATCCCACCCGAGCGCTGCGCAATTCCTGAGACATCATCGCAATGAGATCAGCAACATCGTGGCAAACGGAACCGGGGTGCACCACTACACCATCAACCACATCGTCAAGCATATGATCGTACGATGCCGTGAGCAAAACCTGAGGGTAGCGATTCCTGAAGCAGAAGCTCGACAACTCATCCTCGTCACCCTGACAATGCAGGTGATGCAAGTGCTGCGAACCGGCTATCACCGGATTCCATTGTGAGATTCAGACCCAAAACCAAGCTCCGGATCATCGTCCTCGTTTCGCAGGAACTCATGCCGCCGGATGCCATCCCCGACGGCGTGGAAAAAGAAAAACAACTATGGCGAACGGAGTACGACGTCATCTCCACCCTCAAATCAATGGGACACGATGTCGTACCGGTAGGTCTCAGAAGCGATCTCGCGGTGATTGCAAAAGCCCGCGAAGAACACAAACCACAAATTGCCTTCAACCTTCTGGAAGACTTCGAAGGCCAGGCGCTGTTCGATCAGCACGTCGTCAGTTATTTGGAACTGCTGAAGCAGCCATACACCGGCTGTAATCCACGCGGGCTGACGCTTGCCCATGACAAAGCGCTGACTAAAAAAATCCTTTCCTACCATCGAATCGCCGTGCCCGGATTTGCAGTTTTCCCTATGGGGCAAAAGGTCGTCCGCCCTCGCCGGCTGAGATTCCCGCTGTTCGTGAAATCGGTGGTCGAAGAAGGTTCCGTCGGAATCGCCCAGGCGTCCGTGGTCACTGATGATGCGAAACTCGCCGAGAGGGTGGATTTCATTCATCGCCAGACGAGCAGTCACGCGATCGCAGAGCAATACATCGAAGGCCGCGAGATTTATGTCAGCGTGATCGGCAATCGCAACCTGCAAACGTACACACCGTGGGAACTCGTTATCAATAATCTGCCGGAAGGTGCGCTGAACATCGCGACCGGACGCCTCAAGTGGAACCCGGATTATCAGAAGAAAGTCGGACTCGTCACAAAACCAGCCGAACTGTCGGCGGATTTACAGCGAAAACTGGAGCTGCTTTCCAAGAGGATCTATCGTCATCTCTGCCTCAGCGGCTATGCGCGCCTGGACTACCGCATGACCACGGATGGCGAGTTCTACCTGCTCGAAGCCAATCCAAATCCGCAGATAGCGATGAATGAGGACTTCGCCGATTCGGCGGCGCATTCCGGGCTGAAATACGGCCAGCTGCTGCAGAAGATCCTCACGCTGGGATTGAGTTACACCGGCACTTCCTACTTTTCAATGTGATGTGGGAGGCGAATCGGATAAGCCACGGATTGAACGGATTTAACGGATGGGCGCATTCATAGTCTTTTATGCGCCCATCCGTTAAATCCGTTCAATCCGTGGCTTATCAATTCCAATGCCTAATCTTTATACAAAGTGCGGAGTACCTGCACGTCGGCGCCGGATAAACCGGAATACTTGGGGATGTCGGCGCGGGATTGAAGCTTGCTTCGGTATCGCATGAAGTACTCGACGATATCTCCGCCATAGCCGAAGAAGTACATGATGTCCTCGAACTTTCGGGTGTGTTGCAGGCCGACGGCATGTCCGAGCTCATGGACACAGGTGAGGTACACGATGGAGTCGCGCAGCAGCACGTCTTGAGTCGCCCGGCTGGCCAGGGGCTCACCTTGAACCGAAACCTGAGGCATGATGTAGACGATCGCTCCGGGTTTGCCGCTCACCAGTACGCGCTGAGTCTCACCGTACAGACCATCATTGGCGGAAATCCACCGGAAACGAATCAGCGCCGACTCACGCGTCCGCGCCTGGCTGAATTTCAATTTTCCGCTGCTTTCCCTCGACCATGCATCCAGCGCAAAAGTCACCAGTTCTCTGTCCGAATCGCGATATCCCGGCACACCTTTGCCATCGTCGATGAAATAAGTAATGACTTCACGCGAGTCGAGCCGCTGGATCTGCGGCTGAAGCAGTACAAGCAATGCGATTACTGTTGCAACTTGCTGCATGGCCTTAAATGATAACCCGCCGCTACTTGGCCCGGCCTTTGAGACCTTCTGCAATCATCGGCAGCTTGTAGATCGTCGCGGCAGTCTGCTGCGGTCCTTCACGAATGGGCTGACCATTTGCGTCATCGGCGCCCGAGCCGATAACCAGGAGCGTCTTTCTGTCTTTACCCGCGAATGTAACGCTGATAACGCCGCGCGGAGTCGGAATCAACCCCAGATACTTCCCGGTCTTGTCGAAAACCTGCACGCCTGGATTCGTCGTCACATACAGGCGGCCCAGTGCGTCAACCACACTTCCATCGCCGGCCCCGCCCGTTTCGGGAAGCCGGGCAAACTCACGGCGATTGGCTAGCATGCCTGGACCTTTCACATCAAACGCCACGATCGTGCTGGTCTGGCCTGCTCCCCCTCCGCCATTCGTAACGTAAAGGATCTTGTTATCGGGGCTGAAAACGATCCCGTTGGTCCGCAGATTTTCAGCAGCCACCGAAACCGTACCTTTTGGACTCGCGTAAAAAACGCAGCCGGATGTGAAATACGCACCACCTTGATTGTCGGCAGTGAGATCGTTCGGACGTACGCTGAGCGGCATTCCGTCCATCCATTTGTCGGCAAGCGTCTTCCGTTCGGGAGCGAGAATGCTGATCGCATTCACGATCGAGGCAATATCCGGCTTCGTCGAACCAGGCCTTTCAGTCCGGTGAGCACCATACAGCCGTCCGTCCCCATCCATCGATATCGAACCCAGGCCTTTTGCACCGGGGACGTAGACTGACGCCTTGCCGTCCGGATCGATCTTGAGCACAGCGTCGTAGTCTTCCTGCGCGACGAGTACGTTGCCGCTCTTATCGGGGATAATGCCATCGGCACTGTTGCCTGCCTGCTGCCAGATCTTCGTCCATTTTGCACCGGCAGCAACGACACCTGGAATTTCCGTAATCGCTGCGTCACGCGTACTACGACCCTGAGCCGCGGCAGGCTGTCCTCCGCCTCTTGCTCCGGCCGCTGCCGCTCCACGGCCTCTTGCATCCCCCGCCGCAACCGCCGGCTGGGGCGATGGTATACAAGATGGCGCTTGAGGCTGGGCCGTCGGCGCCTGCCCCCGAACTGATGTCTGAGCCAATAGAAGCGCGGAACCGCAAATCGGCGCAAACATCATAAGCATCGTTTTACGTTTCATTGTCGAGGCCTCCAGCAAGCGGATGCTACACCTGCTGAACAAGATATTCAATTTTCGCTCCTCGCGTCAGACAATTGACTCATTTAACGGATTACGCCAGCGGCCGTCGACTTTATAAGGGGGTAATTCCATGAACATTAATGAAATCAAAGGGAAGTTCAATGAAATGAAAGGCGATTTCAAAAAGAAATGGGGCGAACTGACCGACGACGACTGGACACAAGTCAGCGGCGACAAAGACAAACTGCTGGGCATTCTGCAGCAGAAATATGGCCGCTCCAAAGAGCAGGCGCAGCGCGAAGTCGATGATTTCATGAAAGAAGACAAAGAACGCAAGGTTTCATGATGACTTAATGGCACGTCCACACTCCTCAAGCGGCCGTATACCGGATGGAGTGGGAACGCCAGGGACGCGGTCGGGCGCGGCCCTGGCCCGCGCCGTGCAAGCCTAACGGCGAAATGGTCGTCAAAATGTTTGGAGGGGAAATCATGAGTCGTAAGAATCAAGGACAACATCTGGAAAGCCAGAACGTGGAAATTCCCAACGAAGTCAGCAACATGACGGACAACATGGTGAATACGGCAAAGAACCGGATCGCGAAAGCCGGCGAGACCGTGAGCAATAATAAGCTGCTGGTCGGCGGAATTATCGGCGGTATTGCGGTCGGATGTGGCGCAGCGATTTACCTGTTGACCACCGATTCCGGCAAACGCATGCGAAGCCAGATCCAGGACCGCGTGCTGGACGCTTATGACGACATTTCTGAACAATTGTCGGATCAGTTGGATCGCTTAAGCGATATCGCTAAGAATGTGCTGTCAGAAACTCGCGCCGAAGACGTCTCCGAAGATCTGCGCAACGTCGCCTGATCCTCCCCGGATTTTTCAATCCGAGGTGGGATTCGGATAAGCCACGGATTGAACGGATTTAACGGATGGGCGAATCCGTTAAATCCGTTCAACTCGTGGCTCATCCGCTGCCTGCCATTCCGTGATATAAGAACGCGCGAGTTATCCAATCCAACCGATGCAGGAGATTGTAATGGCGCGTTCCTTTCGATTTGCGATTTTAGGGTTCTTGGTAGCGCTCGTCATCTGGGGTGCGTTCCCACAGCTGGCTCAGCAGGGCGCCAAAAGCGGAGAATGGCGGTCATATGCCGGCGAAGCCGGCAGCACCCGCTACTCACCAATCGACCAGATTAATCGCGACAATTTTAAAAACCTTCAGGTCGCGTGGAGCTGGAAATTCGATAACTTCGGCGGAGGCACGAGTGAAACCACACCGATCATGGTGGATGGCGTCCTTTATTTCACCGTTGGTCCACGGCGGAATGTCGTTGCTGCAAATGCCGGGACCGGGGAAACTCTATGGACATGGAGACCGGACGAAGGCGCGCGCTTCGACCAGGCGCCACGGAAGGTGGGGCGAGGCGTCGCTTATTGGACCGATGGCACCGATACCCGCATCATCACGGTTACACCCGGATTTCAATTAGTCGCTCTTGACGCGAAAACCGGCATTCCGGTCCGCAACTTCGGTCAGGAGGGAAGCGTCGATCTCTTCAAACAACTGGATCTTACGACATCAGTCGATCCGACCGGGCGAATCGGCAACAGCTCTCCGCCGGTCATTTCACGTGACGTCATCGTCATCGGTCCTGCGCTTACCCAGGGCGGCACCAGCCCCAACAAAGAAAATGTCAAAGGCGATGTGCTGGCGTTCGACGTCCGGACCGGAAAGAAACTCTGGGTTTTTCACACCATCCCACGCAAAGGCGAGCCGGGATATGAGACGTGGCTGAATGGCTCCGCCGAATACACGGGCAACACAGGTGTGTGGGGCCCATTCTCAGCCGACGATGAACTCGGATACGTCTACCTGAATACCGAATCCCCGACAAATGACGGATACGGCGGTCATCGTCCGGGCGCCAACCTTTATTCCGATTCGATCGTTTGTCTGGACATCAAGACAGGCAAGATCGTCTGGTACAAGCAACTCATCCATCATGACATCTGGGATTACGACATGCCGGCGCATCCCATCCTGCTGGATATCAGAGTCGATGGCAGACCAGTCAAAGCCGTCGTCCAGATGGGCAAAATTGCCTACGCCTACGTGTTCGACAGAACCAATGGTCAACCAGTGTGGCCGATTCCGGACGTCGCCGTACCGCAAACCGATGTCCCATCCGAATGGACGTCTCCGACACAACCGATCCCGACAAAACCGCCAGGATTCGATCTTCACGGCATTTCTGTCAATGACTTGATTGACTTCACTCCCGCTTTAAGAGACGAAGCCAGACGCGCGATTGAAGGGTATCGGATCGGACCCGGTTTCTCGCCGCCTTCCCTGGTCGTTGCCAATGCAAACAAAGGCACGATTGTCGCGCCTGGCTTTGGCGGCGGCGCCAATTGGCAGTCCGGGGCAGCCGATCCGGAAACGGGTTTCGTTTACATCGGGTCGATCACAAGCCCCGCCGTTGCCGGAGTCGCCAAAACCGAACCGGGCGACCCCAACAAAGCCGACTACACCGCCGGCCGCGGCGTAGCTCTGCCGCGGATCGAAGGTCTCCCGCTGCTGAAGCCGCCTTATGGGCGAATCACGGCGTACGACATGAACAAAGGCGATATCGCCTGGCAGGTACCGAATGGAGATACACCGCAGAACATTAAAGATATCCTGACCCGTCTCGGTATCACGAATGTTCCTCCGACCGGCAGCCAGTCACAGGCCGGCTTGCTTGTAACAAAGACGCTGCTGATCGCCGGAGAAGGCTCGGGCGGACATCCTCTTCTTCACGCGTACGATAAAAAGACAGGGGAAAACATCGCGGAGTTGCCGATGCCAGGGACTCAGACCGGTGTTCCGATGACCTACACCTACCAGAACAGGCAGTTCATCGTTCTCCCTGTTGGCGGTCAGCCTGCCGGGCAATTGGTCGCATTCGCAATCCCGGTGGCAGCTCCTGCCGGTGGTCGCGGTGGACGCGGCGCCCGCGGAGCGCGCGGACAATAGAATTCGGGGACGGTTGCCTAAATCATCTGAATTGCTGCGCAATTCAGATGATTTAGGCAACCGTCCCCGAATTAATCTCCCCCTCTTTTATTGGGCTGTCTGATGGAAGCGGCCGACGAACGCCGACTTCCCGATGACGTGACCTTCCATCGCCGCGAACACTTGCGCGCGGGTGGAGGTATTCGGCAGATTCAACTTGGTGTCGAGAGCGTAAAACTCAAACACATAGTGATGAAACGGACCGACGCCGGCGCCAGGACCAAAGTATCCGCCTCGTCCGACATTCGTGGTTGTCTGTTTGGTGCCGTCCGGCAGGTCTCCCATGGGCAGGCCTTCAGGAAGTCCCTTTGCGGTCCCCGGGACATCCCAGATCAGCCAGTGCAATGTGTCCGGCTGGTCGCCGCGCGGGGCATTTTCGATGTCGTGCAAAATGACAACATAGCTGGCCAGATTCGCGGGCGGCATCGCCGGAGCCGTTCCCTGGACCCAGTTGAATTCGAATGCAGGCGACATATTTCCGCCGCGGCCCGCATGCTTCATCGGAACTTCCCCGCCGTCCTGCCAGGCCGATGAGGTGACATTGAGCGCTGGCCCTGCAGGACCGCGCCCCCGACCTTGACCGCCCCCTCCACCAGCACCGCCGCGCCCACCGCCTGCAGCACCGCCACCTTGTGGCGCCTGGGCTGCAACTCCAATACCGACGACCAATAAGAACAGTATGACGATGACCAGGGATCGTCCAAACTTCCTCTGCATGATTTATCCTCCCAGAATTTAAAAACTTATCGAGCTCGCGATTCTATCATCGTATGCCGGCGCCAGCCGGATTAGGCCTCTTCGCGCAATTCGGTGCATTATATGGGAGCGTGAAGCCCGAACTAATCGACTTTATCAATCAGAGCGGCCTGTGCCGGGCGACCGTCGAGCATGTGGCCGGGATCTTGCCGCAGGACGACAGCGAACTCGACAGCTGGATCGCTGACTCTGTCCGCCAGGGCCATTCTCTCGTCTTCATGGTGATCGTGTTCGCCGCCATCAGTCGCGAGCGGGCTGTCGATGCAAAGCATCTCGCCGGCGGGACAAAATTGATCGGCGGGCCCGCTTATTTGACTGCCATGGCATGCCGTTTGAAAGGCGATGTGCCCGAATATCTGCTCGAAGGCCTGCGCAACACAGCGATATATCGCGCCACGCACGCCGCTGCCCTCGCTTACATCGCAATATGGTGCGACGAACATCGCGGGGGTGTTTATCCCGAGGAACTGCTTCCGGAAGCGCGCCTGCTGGCACCGAAAGTGAAAGGTGTAATCGAAGCGGAAGCATTGCTGCTCCTGCTGGCGTTGCGTGCGAATGACCGGCTGCTGCTGGATAGCCTGCGGCGGAATCGTCCGGAGTTAAACGATGAAGCATGGAAGGATGTCGTCAAGACAATCGGCGCCAACTCCACGCACCCTCTGAGCAGCTGTACCACGCCTATTCTCGAACTCCTGCCCGCAACGCCTACATATCCGCAGGATCCCAGCAGAACTGTCCGCCGCGCCGTGGCGCGTATCGGCCGCAACGATCCCTGCCATTGTGGTAGCGGCAAGAAATACAAGAACTGTTGCTCCGAAAAAGACCGCCAGCGCTTGCAGCAATCCTCCGGCGTCAGCGGTCTCACGCTGCAGGAAATGAATGAGCGCCCCGAACAGCATCTGACGCTGGAGAGACTCGATAAGACTGCCGCAATGGAACTGGCCCGCATGGATCCGTCACTGGTCCCGCGGCATCTGATCACGGATTACTTTGTACGGCTCACATTGTTCGATCTCGACCGCGGGGCAGAGTTTCTCGAGAAGTTGAAATACGAAGAAGACCTCGAGGACGCGTGGTTCTTCGTCATGTTCACCGCGGCTCGATTGCAACGCAAAGATATTGGCGAGCGATTGATGAAGCTTCGCGCTGCCGAAGGTCTTACGGAAGACCAGCTTCGCTTGAGCCAGAGACTGCTGCTCGCCCAGGACGACCCCGCCAGATGTCTTCTTTTGATCGAAGAGGCCGCTGAAAAGGCCGCGAAGTCGGAAACGACCGACGAACTCTTCGACCTCACCTATTCAGTCGGCTTTTCAAAGTGGGCCGGACTCGGACTTCTTCTCTTTCGCGCCGCCCTGCCGCTTGATCCCGAAAAGGCCGAGCAGGGTTATGAAGAGATACAGCGTATCCGCCGCCGTTTGAACCTTCCGCCGGAGGATCCGATTCACGGGCTGCTTACGACGCTTCGCGAAAAGTACCGGGACGAAACGGAGACCGCACTGCAGGAGGCTGAAGAAAAGTTCGAAGCAAAGCGGCGGGAAGTCAGAAACCTCAAAGAAAACCTGGAGCAACTGCAGAAGGAATTAGCGCGCCGGGAAAGGCCTGCTGCAGTGGATTCTCCCGTACCGTTTCCGGGTAATACAGACAGCGAACAGCGCTTGCGAGAACTGCGCGAAAAAGTGAGATATCTCGAGACAAATCTGAAGGAAACACACACCGAGCGAAACGAGCTGCAAAAGCGCCTTGAAAAAATACAGACATCTGTTGAGGCGTTCGGAGTCCGCCCGTCGGCCTCAGCTGTAAACAACAGCGGAACGGACGCAGATCTCGAAGATGATTTGCTGCTGCCCCAGGATGCCGAAGGAACCCATCCCGTGCGTCTGATTGAATTTCCGCGGAATTTCAACGAACGCCTCAATGAATTTCCACACCATGTCGCTCGCGGGGCCATGGTCGTGCTCGGACGACTGGCCGGCGGCGACGCGGCCGCTTTCAACGGCGCGAAACGGCTGAAGAGCGCGCCGACAGTGGTCCGTCAACGCATCGGCATCGATTTTCGTTTACTGTTCCGATTATTACCCGACCGCATCCAGGTGCTCGATTTGATAACGCGGCAGGATTTGGAGCGCAGAATCAAAACGCTCCGCTAACCTGAATTTTTCACGAGTTTTTGCGCGAGGAGTTGATAAGCCACGGATTGAACGGATTTAACGGATGGGCGCGTTAAACAGTCTATGAATGCGCCCATCCGTTAAATCCGTTCAATCCGTGGCTTATCCGAATCCCACCTCGGCTTGGGAGAAATCCGGGCTAACATCGTTCCGGAGGAGAGAACAATGTCAGGACATCGTTACAGCCGTACCATTCGGATTCTAGCCGTCGCTGCGGTGATGGCGTTTTGCGCGCGATACGGCAATGCTCAGACCATCGTCGAAAACAGTTCGGAAGCCAGATTCCAGCTCGACCTTCATGTACCGGATGCCGTATTGGCTTCATTCCTCCCGAAAGGCTGGAGTCCCAATATCGCGGCTCAAGGCGCCGCGAAGGATGCCAATCTCCGCGCCGTTTTCATCGACCGCGTCACGATCAACGCTCCCGATGGCAAACCGGTGGGCAAAGGAACGAACCGGCTCGTCTACCTTGTCGCACCCGTGAAGGACCCTTCCGGCGCAAATGTCCAACTTGTGATTGGTGGATTGACGGAAGATCCTGCCGACGCTCCAGGCCCGTTCGGCAATTACCTTCCCGCCACAACGCATACGATGCAGCGTTCGACATCGACGGGCGGAAGTTCAAACCTCGATTCACAGGACTGGGTCTTTGCGGCGGCAACCGGCGAACGTCTCGAGATGCATATCAAGTACGAGCGCGGCGTTGCCAATCGAGCAAATCCGGCCGAGGTGAAATTCTATTCGGCGAAGAACCCGGGGTTCTATCAGCTCTCGAAGCAGGAACAGGTCCTCGATATCCTTCGGAACGCGACGACAAACCCTCCCGACCGCGTCAAGGAGTTTTCGTTCAAGGCGGGCGGCGGAAGCTACTCGAAACTCTTCGACGGTACGGAGAAGCTGCTGAGCTGGGACAACATTCTCTGGATCAACCGCTCCGTACTGCTGCCGGAGGCGCGCTGACCGCGTCACGGTCAATCACTGTTCCTTCAGCACCGCGCGTGACCACTCCACCCCGCTGAGGTACGCTTCGCGGATTGCCCGCTGATCGAGGCCGGGACAAGTCGCTTTGCTCCAATCGCAACGTTCAAAGGCCTCAATACAGTTGAGAGCATCGCCCATGACTCCGGTGCGCTTCAAAAGAACATCTTTGAGCGGCTGAGTGAGCGGCAGATCCTGGAGGACCACTGCCATCGGGCGGTCGAGCAAAGCGTCGACCAGCGAAAGCAGTCCGACAGTGAAAAACTGATCCAGATTTTTATGGCGTAACGCGGAGCCAAGCTGCTGGCACGCATGCGCGCGAACCATCGACATGACCATCAGTTCCCGCGGCCTCTCTTCGATGGTTCCAAGCCAGGCGACACTCGCCCATTTCCGGATGAGGTCCGTTCCGACGAGTGTGATGCCGTGCCGAATGGATTCGACCTTCTTCCTCAACGCATTCATGGGTGAATTTAAATACCTGAGGATCCGGTAACTCATGGCCACGTCTTGTGCGACAGCCCTCTCCAGTTCCGCTACGGTGACACCCGGATTCTGGAGCAGTGAAAGAAGGTGTAGCGTCGATAGCCTGTTGGACGGCAAGCTCTGCTTGTCCAACAGCGGAGGCTTACAGAAAAAATACCCCTCGAAGTAGTCAAAACCCAACTTTCTGCAATATTCATAATCCTTATGGCTCTCGACCTCTTCAGCAACCAGCTTCACATCGAAGCTGCGCAACTCCTCCGTCTGTCTCGACAAGGATCCTTGATCGATGCCCTGCACGTTGAGTTTGACGATGTCCGCCACTTCCATAATCGGCTGGAATTCTTCGTCGTATTGAACATTTTTCAGGGCTATCAAATACCCGCCTACCGACAAATGCAGTAGCGGCCGCAGCAATGACGGGTCCGAGGCGGTCTCGCCATCGATTTGCAGAACCACATTGTCTTTCGGTAATAACCAGGGGTAATCGTTGATGATGAAGTCGCGTGTGACAGGAATGAAGGCCCGGTGCGGCCCGGCTATACGGCCGAGTCCCACATCAATGCATTCGTGAAGCAGGGCTTCCGCCGTAACGGTGTCGCCGTTCGCAAAGGCAGACTGATTCAGTTCGCTGTTCTGACTGAATATCTCATAGGCGAAAACCTTGACCCCGTCGCTGTAAATCGGCTGCCGGCCGACCAATCCTTGATTCATATACACTCCGTCTTCCGTTTGTATCGTTGTGCGGATAGAGAAACTTTAATGTGGAGAGTCATAGAAACTTATCCAGGCGCGGTCTCTGACCATACGTGGCCAGAACAGAATGGACGGGCAGTCGAAAAATGGCGGGGGATGGATTTAAACCTGGTTACCTGCAAGGCTGGCAGACCCAGTCCCCGCCTAACTTAGGCGGGGAATATCTGCACTTATCCGAATACAATAGCGTAATTACGAAGCGGTATCCGTTTCTATCTTGGACAGCTGTAAACATAGCCGCCGGACCTTACCGGACGCGGAAGGGCAGCGCAACCGTCTCTGACGTGATGTGCTCGGTGACCCGGTCAAACGTATCGATATCAAAGGGTTGCCCGATGTGGTTGCCGGCCAGGTCCTCAATGCCGGTATTCACAATCAACCGGTAATTGCCTGCGGCCCAGCGACCAGCTGGCGTGAAGCGCCATTCGGTCTCGCCATGGGCCACCGCGACCATCCCCATGACATTGCCCTGGGGCCCTGCAACCAGCAACATTCGCTGGAGTAACGGATAATTCATCGGATTCGGGAAATTGACCACGAGCGCGTCAGACGTATTGGCATTGGGAGCGGTCACTCGCCATTGCTTCGGATCCGGCGGCATCCGTTGAGCCGGTCCGCCCCGAAACGCCTTTCGGAAACCTTCCACCATCGGCACGCCCCGCGCATCGGGCCATTCGCGATCGATGACCAGCGTGTAGCGCTTCCCTTCCATGATGGGCGGACCGATATTCTGGTTTGATGTCAGACCGCGCTTGATGCGCCCGGGATCGAAGGTCATCGTCAGGCGTTGAAAAGCCGGATCCCATAGCTCCTGGCTGCGCAGGAAAACACTTTCCGGCCCCTGCAGTATTTTGCCGTTCTCATCAAGAACGTGAATGTACTGCGCGGCGACACCCCGGCTCATCGGACTGGAGAAGTAAATATAGAGTCGCAGCTGGTTGCTCGGAAGGACGTCCCCGGAAGGATAGATCTGGACGACCCGCGCCTGAGAGTTGGTTTCCTTAGGTGGTCCGTTGAAGATTTTTTCAATGGCAGCCGCGCCAGGCGCTCTGAATACGGCCCGATAGCGGACGCCGGGCGCAACGGGGAAACCAGGATGAAACGTCAGTGTCCCCTGCTCGACACGGTAGGTTCCAAGCATCGGCGGTAGATCTGCCGCACCAGCATAGACACTGAATAGCGAATTCCAGCCAGTGGGAGGTTCCGCAACGGGTTTCCAACCGACAACCCGGAACACACCACCTTCGAATTGGATTGAAACGGACTGAGCGGCTGCAGCCATCCCCATGAAGAGGATGACTGCAACTGCGGCAAACTTCCGTTTACAGCAACACGCCATTACTTACGGCAATGTGATCGTGCTCAAATTCATCGGGCCGCTTTGCGCCTTGCCGCTCAGAAGCAGGACGCTCGAGTCATCGACCTGCGCGAGGTGGCGCACGTTGGTCAGTTCGCTGATTTTGTCATACGGGACGCCGGCCACATCGGTAACCGTCGGCGCATTGATGGCAGGATAGGATTCGAGTTTATCGGCCTTCAGTTTCACCACACCGAAGGAACTGTTGGCGATCAGGATGTACTCGTGGCCGCCTTTCGTATACGGAACCATATCCAGCGGCTGATTCCCTGCCCCGAGATCGGCAATCTCCACGCCTTTGACTTTGGCGCCGGGTTTCAGTTCGCTTACCGGAATCTTGACCAGAGGCGTGCACGTGTAGGCCGCAAGCACGTACTGCTGGCCCGAAATGGTGTACGGGACGAATGTCCGGATCGGAGATTCGGTCTCGTATCTTCCATGCGAAGAGTGCCAGATCTGAAGTGTGGCGCCTTTCGGTGCAGCGGTGAAAGGATACGGAATCGAGCGCAAAGCCGACGACCATTCCTCATTCGACAATCCGGCCACGATAATGTTGCCGTTGATATAGGCCATATCCGTGATTGTTTGTACGCGCGGATTCTGGCGGGCGCCGGCGTTTGCCGCCGGTGAGTCGCTCAAACTTACGGCCGCATACTTTGCGTTGTCGAGGGAGACAGGGGACACTTTCCCGGTTGCATCGACGCGCATGATCAACGGCATCGCATCGGGACCGCGGCCGCGGGACGCCGATAGATACACATTCTTCGATACCGGATTCACTGCGACGTCATTGATGACGATCTGATCCGGTGTGATGCCTACGAGCGCCGCGATTTTAGTGTCTACGCCGTCCACGTTGATCTTGACGGCAGATGTCGCAGATTTGCTGTCCTGTGTATCGATGGCGACGATCGAACCACCCAGAGAATCACCTACGAAAAGAATGCCGGACGGCCCGAAGGCAAGCGCACCGGCGGACATCAGCGGGACTTTCCCGGCGGTTAGCTCGACAGCCGGACTGGCGGGCTGGCGCGCGGCAGTCAGCGTCAGTCCAAGAGCGATGGTCAAACACAACGCCACCGCCAGACTAAGCAACAATGTTGTTCGGCGCATTTTGTCTCCTATATGTGAAGTTGCGGAAGGTCTTAAAGGTATAGCACCGGTCGTCACGATTGGACAAGTATATAAGCCACGGATTGAACGGATTAAGCGGATTGAAATCCGTTCAATCCGTGGCTTATCCCAGCAGGTCCTTCGCGGTGAGCAGCGAGTAGAAGGGATACTTCTTCGCAATGAGCTCCGTACCGCCTTCTTCCCGGTCGACGACGCAGAACGCGGCCGCAACCTGGTACCCGGCAGCCTCGGCCCGTTCGGCGGCCGTCAAAATGGAGCCGGCGGTGGTGCAAACGTCGTCGACAACAACCACACGCGAGCCGGGTTTGCCATCGTAACCTTCGATCGATCGCTGAGTCCCGTGACCCTTCGTCTCCTTGCGCACGATGAACGCCGGCAGCGGCGCTCCCTCCAGACCGCTGACAACCGCGACTGCAGCAACGATCGGATCCGCTCCCATCGTAAGCCCGCCGATGGCATCAGCCTGAATCTTGTGTTCGCGCATGCGGGCCAGGATCAGACGCGCGATCAGGAGCGCACCGCGCGGATCCAGGGTAGTCATTCTACAATCAAGGTAATAGGAACTCTTTTTTCCTGAGGAGAGTGTGAAATCGCCTGTCCGAAACGACTTTTGCCGGATAATGTCGCGTAGTTCCAGGAGCTGCTCATCCATGTCGTGAAGTTATCTCAATGCAAATCAAAGGTAAAGTTGTGAAATAATTCAGGCCGTTGTGATAGATATTCATACTTTGTCGCCGTTATTTTTTGGGAGAGCTCATGCCAAACCCGCAAATTTACGAGTCGGCGGTCTCTGAAGCGGCAGCCGGCAGGATCATAAATCGAAGGCTTTTGCAGTGGGTCGAGGAAGTGGCCGTTACCTGCAAGCCCGACCGTGTGCGCATCTGTGATGGCTCCGAACAAGAATACCAGTTAATGATGCGGCTGATGCTGCAAAGCGGCACCGCCGTAGCCCTGAATCCTCAAAAGCGTCCTAACAGTTTTTACGTCCGCTCGACGACGGTCGATGTCGCCCGCGTGGAAGACCAGACATTCATTTGCTCAAAAACAGAAGACGAAGCAGGTCCTACCAATAACTGGGAAGATCCGGTTCGCATGAAACGCGAACTGACGGATCTTTTTACGGCCTCGATGCGAGGCCGCACGATGTACGTCATTCCGTATTGCATGGGACCGCTGGGGTCGCCCATTTCGAAAATCGGCGTCGAGATCTCGGACTCGCCGTACGTCGTCGCGAACATGCACATCATGGCGCGGGTCGGTACGAAAGTGCTCGAGATGCTCGGTCCTGACGGCGATTTCGTCAAGGGCCTGCATTCCGTAGGCGCTCCCCTTGGTCCGAACGAGCAGGACACAGGCTGGCCCTGCAACTCCGAACATAAATACATTTGCCACTTCCCGGAAACCCGGGAAATCTGGTCCTTCGGATCGGGATACGGCGGTAATGCGTTACTCGGCAAGAAATGTCACGCTTTACGCATTGCGTCCGTGCAGGCGCGCGATGAAGGCTGGCTCGCCGAGCACATGCTTATTCTCAAGTTGACCAGCCCGCAGGGCGAGGTGAAGTACATCACCGGAGCGTTTCCATCGGCCTGCGGTAAAACGAATCTGGCGATGCTGATTTCGACCGTGCCCGGCTGGAAAGTCGAAACGATCGGCGATGATATCGCGTGGATGAAGTTTGGTCCGGACGGGCGGCTTTATGCCATCAATCCGGAAGCCGGATTCTTCGGCGTCGCGCCCGGCACCAGCATGCAGTCGAATCCAAACGCGATGCTGACGGTCACGAAGAACTCGATTTTCACCAATTGCGCCATCACTCCCGACGGCGACGTCTGGTGGGAAGGCATGACCGATGAAAAACCCGCTGAGTTGACCGACTGGCTGCGGCGGCAATGGAATCCTCAGTCCGGACGTCCTGCATCTCACCCCAACGCGCGCTTCACCACCCCTGCCAAACAATGTCCCGTCATCGCAAAGGAATGGGAAGATCCCAAAGGCGTTCCCATCGATGCCATTCTCTTCGGCGGACGCCGCGCGAATATCGTTCCGCTCGTAACGGAATCTTTCAATTGGCAACACGGAACGTTCCTCGGAGCAACGACAAGCAGCGAAACGACTGCGGCCGCTGCCGGCAAAGTCGGCATGTTGCGTCGCGATCCCATGGCCATGCTCCCCTTCTGCGGGTACAACATGGGCAACTACTTCGCGCACTGGCTCAAACTCGGCAAAACCCCTGGCGCGAAAATGCCGAAGATCTACTTTGTGAATTGGTTCCGCAAAGACGAACGAGGCAAGTTCCTGTGGCCCGGCTATGGCGAGAACAGCCGCGTTTTGAAATGGATCTTCGAACGCTGCAACGGCTCCGCCGATGCTGTCGAAACGCCAATAGGACGAGTACCGCGGCCTGAGGATCTGGACACGCGTGGCCTCGACATCGCTCCAGCAGCACTCGACGAAGCTGCTCAGCGTGGATGTGCCGGGATGGTTGGCCGAAATTCCGCTGATCAATAACTTCTTCGAAGAAATCGGTGAGCATCTGCCCAACGAACTGCGGGAGGAAGTATCCAGGCTGGAACAACGGCTGAAGCATTAGGGACAAAAACGGATAAGCCACGAATTGAACGAATTTAACGAAATAATTCGTTAAATTCGTTCAATTCGTGGCTTATCCTTTTCTGTCCTAAAACAAATCTGTGGGCTTTGCCGGCTTGACCGGATCCACCGTCCGCGGATTGATGTGCGGACCAGTGACCATTTCCTTGTACCCCATTCCCGGCCCGATCATGGGAAAGACGCAGGCATCGGGATCGATCATCA
Organism: uncultured Acidobacteriota bacterium; assembly: GCA_963738025.1. Taxonomy (GTDB): domain Bacteria; phylum Acidobacteriota; class Terriglobia; order 20CM-2-55-15; family 20CM-2-55-15; genus 20CM-2-55-15. Next base: position 261,572 of record CAVTWA010000067.1, read on the forward strand.
CTTCAAGAAATGCCGGCCCGTTGTAATGCACGAACTCCTGCAGTAGCGGCTCGACGTGATTCTTTTCGCTGACACGGGCCGCAAATTCGAAACCGTCAGCCCGGGCAGCGTTGACGAAGTCCTTCCGGTGCAGGAATTTTTCAGTGCCGCAGAAGCGTTCTGCAAAGAACATCTTCTGCCACTGCCGGACCATGCCGTCACCCTGGTTATTAAAGAGAATCGTTTTGACCGGCAGGTTGTAGTTTGTGACGGTTTCCATCTCCCCGATATTCATGCGCAGGCTGCCGTCGCCGTCGATGTTGATCACCAGACGATCGGGCCGGGCGAACTGCGCCCCGATGGCGCCGGGCAGACCAAATCCCATGGTTCCCATCGAACCCGAGGTCAGAAAGGACCGCGGATGCTTGTAATCCAGGTATTGCGCAGCCCACATCTGGTGCTGGCCAACGCCCGTGCAGATGATCGCCTCACCTTGAACGATCTTGTTCAAGCACTCGAGAACGTAATGCGGCTGAATGAAATCGCTATCCCGGTCGTAATCGAGCGGATGAGTTTTTTTCAGCTCGGCGATGTGCGCCAGCCACGGCGAAAAATCTTTTTTGAAGTTTCGGCCGAAACTGAGCAGATCCTGCAGTCCGCTTCTCGCGTCCGCCACATGGGACCATGTGACCTGCTTCACCTTGCCGATTTCCGTCGCGTCGACATCGATATGAGCGATGTACCTGGCATTCGGCGCGAACGTCGCGACTTTCCCTGCAACCCGATCGTCGAATCGTGCACCGACAGCGATCAGAAAATCGCAGTCTTCGACAGCATAATTTGCAAATGCCGTGCCGTGCATGCCGAGCATGTGAAGCGACAAGGGATGCGTCGTGTCGAAGGCGCCCAGGCCGTGCAGAGTCGTTACGACGGGTATGTTGTATGTCGTCGCGAACCGCCGCAGATCCCGCGCTGCATCACTCTTGATGACGCCGCCTCCCACGTATAGAAGAGGCCGCTCACTCTTGCCGAGCATGTCGAAAAACGCGGCGCCTTTCGACTCCGGTATTCGATTGCTGTAAAGCGCCTGCATGCGGTCACGGTAACCGCGCAACTCCAGCACGCCCTCGCCTTTGAATACGCCCTTCCAGTTCTGAATGTCCTTCGGGATATCGAGAACAACGGGACCCGGCCGGTCGCTGCGCGCCAACTCGAAGGCGGTGCGCACCGTTGCCTCGAGCTCGTCCGGATCGAGCACCAGAAATGCGCGCTTGGAGCAGGCGCTCATGATGTTGAACACAGGCGCTTCCTGAAAGGCGTCCGTCCCGATATTGGCTCGCGGAACCTGGCCGCAAATCAACACCATCGGAATCGAATCGGACATGGAATCGCGCACCGGTGTAACGCTGTTGGTCGCGCCGGGGCCGGAGGTGACCATCGATACACCGACTTTGCCGCTGGCCCGTGCATAACCGGCAGCCATGAATCCGGCGCCTTGCTCGTTTGCCGGCACAACCAGTTCGATCGGTTTTCGCCGCCTGGATTCCTGCTCGATGTTGTAACGGGCCAGCGCATCCCACGTGGGCAGGATGGCGCCGCCGCTATAACCAAACAGAACATCCACACCCTCATCGGCGAGAATCTGGATGACCATGTCCGCGCCGGTCATGACTTGACCGGCGAGCGGATGCCCGCTCCGGCCCGGAGCTTCGCTCCCGGACGGAGAGGGCGCATGCCTTTCGGCTTGAGCGCTCATCGCTCCTCCCGTGCACCAACAGCAGCCGGAATCGGCGCCGCCTTCTGTTTCGGTTTCTGCAGGAACGACATCATTTCACGAAGCTGCTTGCCGACTTTTTCGATCTGAAGATCGGCTTCCGTTTCCCGCATTTTCTTGAAATTGGGACGTCCCGCTTCATTTTCCGCAATCCATTGCTTTGCAAACGTTCCGTCCTGTACTTCTTTCAGGATTTGTTTCATCGTCGCCCGGACATGTTCGTCGATGACTCGCGGACCGCGCGAGTAATCACCGTACTCCGCTGTATCGCTGACCGAATACCGCATATAGCTCAGACCGCCCTGATAGAACAGGTCGACGATCAGTTTCAGTTCGTGCAGACACTCGAAATAGGCGATTTCAGGCTGATATCCCGCGTCAACCAGGGTCTCAAACGCCGCCTTGACGAGTGCGCTCACGCCGCCGCACAGAACGGATTGTTCGCCAAAGAGATCGCTTTCCGTTTCTTCCTTGAACGTGGTCTCGATAACGCCGGCTTTCAGATTTCCCGTCGCCCACGAGTAGGCAAGCGCGTTTTGCTTTGCCTGACCGCTGACGTCCTGATGGATGGCCAGAAGGCCCGGCACACCCACACCTTCCACGAACAACTCACGCATCCGATGGCCAGGGGCCTTCGGCGCGATCATCGAGACGTCGACAAATGGAGGCGGAACCACCTGCCCGAAATGGATGTTGAATCCATGCGCGAACATCAGCGTCTGCCCCGCCCGCAGGTTCGGCTCGATCGAAGCCTTGTAAACGCTCTTCTGCTTCTCATCGGGAATGAGAATCATGATCACGTCGGAATTCTGCACAGCTTGCTCAATCGTTGTTACCGGCAGTCCATCTTCTTTCGCACGAGTGGCGGAAGGGCTTCCCGCATAGGTTGCGACTTTGACGTCAACACCACTGTCGCGCATGTTCAATGAGTGCGCATGCCCCTGGCTGCCGTAGCCGATAACTGCGACGCGCTTGGACTTGATCAGGCTGGGGTTGCCGTGCTTTTCATAATAGACGTTGGCCATGAAATCTCCTTGTCGGTCATCTCAACTGAGATGACATCAATCTGCTTGTGAAGTTGTTTGACGATCTGTTCGGCGAGAGCCGGGCTGCATCGGGCCGTCATCGTGATACTCGAGAGGCCGGGTTCCGAATCCGGAACAACCATCAACCGCTCAATGTTATATCCTCGCGAACTGAACAGACCCGTAATGTTAAATAAGACTCCGAAGCGGTTCTCCACCAGAATCCAGAATGTGAACGTAGGAAGTTGTTCCATAAAAATAAGACCTACCGACCGATCGGTAGGTCATTGTAGCAATCGCCCGGCACGAATGCAAGTCGGCCCTTCGACGCCCTCTCTGTATGGTAATGTAGCGGCCCTATGACACAGCTACTGGAAGGCAAAACAGGACTGGTGATGGGCGTTGCCAATAAACGCAGCATTGCGTGGGGTATTGCGAATGCCGCCAACAAGGCCGGGGCACGTCTTATTTTAACCTATCAGAGTGAACGACTTGGCGAGAATGTTCGGGATCTGGCGCCGCAGCTGAACAACCCGATTCTCGCCCAGTGCGATGTGGCCGATGACCAGCAAATCGAGGCCATGATGGGCCGCATCCGTGAAGAGGTGGGACACCTGGATTTTATCGTCCATGCGCTGGCCTACGCTCCACGCGAGGCGCTCGAGGGCATGTACGCCGACACCAAGCGGGAGGACTTCAGAATCGCACTGGACGTCAGCGCTTATTCCCTGGTGGCGGTGGCGCGGGCAGCGCTGCCGCTCATGAAGGACCGGCAAGCCGGAATCGTGACGTTGACCTATCTCGGCGCCGAACGTGTCGTTCAGAACTACAACGTCATGGGCGTGGCAAAGGCAGCCCTGGAAGCATCGGTCCGGTATTTAGCCAATGACCTCGGGCCTCACGGCATGCGTGTGAATGCCGTTTCGGCCGGACCGGTCAAAACTCTGGCTTCCTCGGCGATCGGCGGAATCTCCAACATGATTCGCCTCCACGCCGAGCGCGCTCCACTGCGCAAAGCCGTCGATATCGACGAAGTAGGCGATGCGGCTCTGTTCCTGGTCAGCCCTCTGTCTCGCGGCATTTCCGGCGAAGTGATTTACGTCGATGGCGGCTATCACATCCTGGGCGTGTGAGGGGATAAGCCACGGATTGAACGGATTAAACGGATTGAATCCGTTAAATCCGTTTAATCCGTGGCTTATTTCCTATCCAATGTGGAGTGGAACGGAGTGGTTCTTTGCCGATGCCGAAGCTTTGTCCTGCGGATCGCGCCAATGATCGATCACGGAGATTTTCTGAACGCATCCCACGGTGCAATGGGGCGCACAAGCCTTCGGGGTCAAATACTCGCGCTCGACGTCGGCTAGAGTGTACTGCTCGAGCGGAATACCGGGATGGCCGCGCTGCTGCGAACAGTAGTGCACCAGACCGTCTTCGCAGATGTACAAGTAACGGGCCCCTGCGCGGCATTTCCATTCGTTGGGTTTTCCCCGCGCCAGGTTTTCCTGAAACCAGTAAAAACGGCTGTAGCTCTGTTTACCGTACTGTTTGATTTCGCGGTAGACGCGCTCTTCCCGCCGGTTCAACGCTTTTACCGAACCGCTGCCGTCATGGATGATCCCGAGCGAACTCGCAAAGCCCAATTCCAGGGCCCGATTCGTGATCACGACGGCGTCTTCCGGATTCTTGATTCCCCCTCCGATGACCGAATTGATGTTTACCGCGAATTCGGCGAATTCGGCGAGGTACTCCAGCTTTTTGTCGAGGACTTTGAGGCTCTTCAGTGAAACGTCGTCCGGCTGAAGATTGTCGATACTGATTTGAAGGTGCTCCAGGCCGGCTTCGTTCAAGGCGCCGATCTTTTTGGGCGTCAGCAGATATCCGTTGGTGATGATGCCGGCGATCATTCCGTGATGGCGAATACGCTGGATCAACTTCTCGATGTCCGGATGAAGCAGCGGTTCACCGCCGCTGATGGTGACAATCGCCGTCTTCAGCGCGGCAAGCCGGTCGATTCGCCGGATCATCTCGTCAGTCGGAAGCGGAGGCGAAAAATCGTCGTACTCGTTGCAATAACCGCAGGCGAGATTACACCTGCGCGTCGGGATGATATGAGCCAGCAGCACGTGCTTCGTCGATAGCAGTCCACGTGCAATCATCCGCAGTTCACGCGCACGTAATCGGAGCTTGTTCTCCCACTTCATGCAGGCGAGTAAGATAGCACATTACAATTGCGAATTTCGAATCGCGAAACTATAGTGCCTGCCTCGATGTTTTCCACTGCGAACCTCGCCGAGGTCCTATCCAAAGTCAATGACGGCATATGTGTCTTTGACGAAACCGGAGAGGTCGCCTTCGTCAATGAAAGGGCCTCGCAATTGCTTGCGCCCGCTGATGATGAATTCCGGCAGAAGATCAAAGCCGGTTTTGCCGATCACGCTGCCAGGCGTTTTGAACACCTTCACGACAGCCTCAATCGATGGTTCGAGCACCAGACGTATCCCAACGCGGACGGCAGCTTCATCTTGATCTCGCGTGACATCACGTCGCGTCATCGGATGGAGGAGGCTTTAAGAGCCAGCGAGGAACGATTCCGGCGATTGATCGAGTCGAACATCATCGGCGTCATCGTCGTGGAGGCTGGTTTCATCACGGAAGCCAATGACGTCTTCCTCAATATTGTGGGGGCGACTCGCACGGATCTGGTCACTCGACAGCTGCACTGGCGGGAAATGACTCCCTTGGAATACCACGATGCGGATGCAAAGGCCCGCACCGAACTGAAAACCGCCGGAGTATTTACCCCCTACGAAAGAGAATTCTTCCGGAAAGACGGCAGCCGGGTGCCCATTCTACTGAGCGGCGTCACCATCGAGGGTCCGCCGAACACTCCCGAAACCCTGTGTCTGGTGATGGATCTTTCCGAAAGGCGCCGATCCGAAGAACGGCTGAGATCACTGGTCGAATGCAGCAAGATTCTGGCATCCTCGCTCGAATCCGAAAATACCCTGCCGGAGCTTGCCGAATTCGTCGTCTCCCATTTAGTCGACGCATGCGCGGTCTTCGTTCGAGAAGACCATCACCTCGTTAAAATAGCTACGGCGCAACGCGCACCCGTGGAGCGGGCAGCCGATTTCAACCCCGCCGATCTGAAGGCTGTCATGGCAGGAGGAAATCCTGAGGTCATTCTGACACCAGTGTCGCGCGTTCTCATGCCGATCCGGGCCCGCGGCGAAGTGACCGGTCTTCTCGCAGTCAGTTCGATGCGGCCATGGGCTTTCGACGGCGAAGATCTGCATCTGTTCGAGGAATTGGCCCGCCGGATCGGGCTGGTGCTGGAAAACGCCCGCATGTACCACGAAACGTACAAGGCAAACCGTTTGAAAGACGAATTTGTCGCCATCGTCTCACACGAGTTGCGCACGCCGCTGACGCCGATTCTGGGCGGTGTTTACATGATGCGGAGCGAACCGGACGACCGCAGCGTTTTCTCGCGGGCATTGGATATCATCGAACGCAATGCGAAGACGCAGGTCAAGATCGTCGATGACCTGCTCGAGGTTTCACGCGCCGTCAGTGGGAAATTGCGGCTGAATATGGAAAGCGTCGATCTCAAGCACGTCCTGCAAGCGGCTCTGGACACCGTTCGGCCGGCGAGTGACGCCAAGGGCATCGAGATCGAATTACGCATGGAGCCCGGTAGCGGTGTCGTGTCTGGAGATGCCGATCGGCTTCAGCAGGTGTTCTGGAACCTTCTGGCAAATGCGGTGAAGTTCACACCGAATTCGGGCCGGATCGTCGTCGAGTTAGCCGAATCCGAAGGTCACGTGGAAGTCAGGGTCATCGACACCGGCATCGGCATCCATCCGGAGTTCCTGCCCCACGTTTTTGACAAATTCCGCCAGGCCGACACGTCTCGCACGCGCTTGTACGGTGGACTGGGACTCGGACTCGCCATCGTTCGCCATCTGGTCGAATCTCACGGCGGGACGGTTCAGGCGCTGAGCTCAGGCGACGATGCCGGATCGACCTTCACCGTCCGCTTGCCTTTGCGACCGTCCGCCGACGCGGCAACTACGGGGTGAATTGCAGCACGACCCGCACCTTGACGGGCAGCGGTTCGAACTCCCATTGACGAACAGCCGCAGTGGCGAGAGTTCCGAACAGTTCCGGCGTTGCCGAAACCAGCCACACGCCTCCGGCTTTTCCAGCCTCGGTGATCTGCACATCGACGATCACTTCTCCGGATAGCTTCTGATCCGCCAGATCGGCGGGATAATACGGCGGCACAACGGTTCTCAATTCGGGTCGCAGTTCAGAATCGGACGATAGTTCGTATCGGACATGTTGAGCACTGCCCTGTACATAAGACCGCCACGCAGGAGTTGCGTCCTCGACGACCTTCGCAGGCATCGGCAGAAGCGCCTCGGCTGCAGCTGCTTTTTGTTTCAGGCGGACGGCAGTTTCGATGTCCCGAACGTCATCCGAATAGATCTTCGTCAACGCCAGATACACCCGGGGATTACGCGTCCCCATTGCCGCTGCTTCCTCCAGTAAATTCCGCACCGCCGGAATCTGACTGTCGCCCAGTTCGACCAGCTGGACCGCGGCGCGCGGTCCAAGGAAGGGATCCAGCAAGGCATCGACGAAAAATTCTCTCGCTGCCGGATCGCGGCGCAATCTTCGCCAGAATCCCCCGGTAATAAGAGACGCGCGTGGAGTCGGGCTTCTGACCGGCCAGACTCTCCAGATGACGCCGCGCATCGTCAAATTTGCCGTTCGCCAGAAATATCTCGGCGATAGACATCTGGGCTTCGGTTTCGGAAATAGGATCGATACCCATCGACCATCCCTCATGCGAAACCTTCACCACTTTCCGCGTCGGATGCTCGATCGAAGTCTTGACATAACTCTGAAAACCGATTTCCAGATCGCGATTGCTCACCTTCAGATACTGCAGCAGATCGGCTTCACCTTTCGCCAGCGCATCGAGGTAGCTCTTGAATCGAGCTGCATATTCCCCATGCATCATGTAATGCGTGAAAGCCCAGGCCTGAGCGTAGAACACACTGGCCTTGGACGATTCGTTGTAGTAGGGCGACGACAAATCAACCGCAAAGAAATCCTGCAAGGGAAGGAGCCCGACGGATTTGAGGGTTTGCAAGCGTTCGGGCTGGATCGCACCCAGAGATACCTCGTCTCCACCAATCTCTGCGGTTGAGAAGTATTCGGCCAGGCCTTCGTTGAGCCAGACGGGCTTGCTGGCGAGACTGCGGGCGAGAAAGTAATGCGAGAGTTCGTGATAGGCAATACTGGTCAGGTTCGCCGAAAGCGCACGGCCGGACAGGACAATGAAGTCGCGGTCCTCCCCGCGCTGATAATAACCAGCCACCGGGACCTTGCGCCCGTTGTACTCGGGTTCAAGTTCCTTCATCGTTCCTTCGTCGCCGATCAGCAGAACCTCGATCGGTAATTCGGGCAGCTCGGCATTCCGGAACGCGAAGCTGCCCAGAAGCTGATGAAACGCTTCGAGTTCCTTTAATACCGCCTTTGCTTTGTCCTCTCCCGCGGAAGATTTGACAATGTAAGTGTCCGAACTGACCTGAACCCAGGAAAGAAAAAGGGAGAAGACCAGAGCACCAACCATAGCGGGCCAAGTTTAGCACTGTAATGCTAGAATCACCCGGCCATGGCGCGCAGATTCAGGATTGGCTTGCTACGCCAGCCGGGCCAGGGAGGCCGACCTCAGGTAAGAAGATTAGCCACAAAAAGGCGTAGCCGCGCTGAGCCTTTTTGTGGCAAATCTTCTTAGCTAATTCGTGAGCCGCTTTCCCTCCGCGTCATAAACCTCGACAGGGCCATACTTTTCCATGATCGCCCTGATCTTGCTGACGTCCCCTACGGCGACGACCTGCAGATTATCGGGATTGATGTATTTCCGCGCGACGCGTTGAATGTCTTCCGCGCTGACCGCGGTAACCTTCGCTGGATAGGTATCCCAGTAGTCGGGCGGGAAACCATAAATCTTGCGGACGATGGCGTCACTCAGAAGTTCGTCCGGGCTTTCGAGAGAAAGCGCGAAAGAAGCGACAATGGCGCGCTTGGCTTCATCGAGTTCCGTTGGCGAGACTTTTTCCTCACGCAAACGCTGGAACTCTTTGAAGAACTCCGTCATGGCGCCTGCCGTCACTTCGGTACGAACGTCGCCGCCGGCGCTCCAGGGACCTGGATACTTCACCGCGGTGAAGTTGCTGTAGACGCCGTACGTGTATCCCTTCTCTTCACGCAGATTCAAGAAAAGCCGCCCCGTCGTGCCGCCCCCCAGAATGTGGTTTGCCACCGTAAGGGCAAAGTAATCCGGATCGCGGCGATCGATGGCGATGTTGCCCAGAACAACGGTCGTCTGAACGGAATTGGGACGGTCCACCAGTAAAACCTTCTTCGCCGTTATGATTTTGGGATTTTCCGGCAGGATTTCTTTCAGATCTGATTTTTTCCATGCGGCCAATGCCCTTTCCAGCTTCGGCACGATTTCAGCCGCCTTCACGTCGCCGGTGATACCGAGGATCGCATTCTGCGGCGCATACCGGTCCTGATGCCATTTGGCCAGCATTGCCGGAGTGACAGCATCGATGGACTCACTCGTCGCCGAAACGATCGCCGCGGGATGAGAACCGTAGACGGCACGATTAAATCTTTCCCGCGAAAGGAAGTTCGGATTGGCGCGTTGCTGCCGCAACTGCGCTTTCATTCTCTGCTTGAGCCGGTCCAGTTCGTCTGCCGGAAAGTTCGGGTTCAACAAAACGTCTGTCGCCAGAGCGAACCATTGATCGAAATTGTCGCTGAGCCCCGAAGCGTTCAGCACGGTGGAGGATGAGCCGAACCCGGACGCGGCAGAGATTTCCGCACCCAGCAGAGCAGCCTGCTCGGCAATCTGGACACTGCTTCTGGTCCTGGTGCCTTGTCTCAACATCTGGGCCGTGATATTCGCCAGGCCCGGCATATTCGCAGGTTCGAACAGCGGACCCGCGCCACTGATGTTGAGCTGAACTGAAATCATCGGCAATCGATGGTTTTCCATGATCAATACCGTCAGACCATTCGACAGCGTCGCCTCGACGGGCCGCGGTAGAGTCACCTTCAATACTTCTTTCGAAACCGGCGCGCGGTTCTTCCGCTCGACTTTACTGAGGTCGGTGGAGTGCTCTTCCTGGGCGGCTACCGATCCCGATACACCCAGCATCAGAAGGACCACGATCAGCGTAAGAATTCTTATCATTTGATGGCTGCGCGCTGCCGCGCTTGCATTCGCTCCGCTCATATTTCCGCTCATCGCTGCCCTCCCGCTTCCGGCTTCGGCACCGTCGTCACGACTGTGCGATTGGCGTCCGTGAGATAGGTACGGGCGGCCTTCTGGATCTGCTCTTTGGTGACGCTCATTAATTTATCGTTCCCCGTATTGATGACGTTCGGATCGCCATAATAAACGGCATCCTGCCCCAGGTTCTGTGCGCGGTAGAGGGTGCCTTCGAGTTGTTCAACCTTTCCGCGTTTCACTTCCATGCGTACCTTTTGCAGTTCCGCGTCGGTCACGCCTTCGTTCTTGACGTGCTCGAGTTCTTCATAGACGAGCTTCTCGACTTCGGCAGGATCTTTGCCTGGCGTTACAACAAGATCGACGATGAACAGCGACGGGCCTCGTCGTTCGTCGGGCCCGGCTCCCACCTGAACGGCGACTTGCTTATCTCTGACCAGCTTCTGGTAGAAGCGCGACGACTGGCCGGTCGAAAGGATTTCGCCCAGTACATACATGGTGTAGAAATCCGGCGTGTTCCCCGCAGGAACCTTCCAGCCCATATCGATACGAGTCAGCTGAGCCAGCGGATCATTGAGAATCTTACGGCGCTCCGCAGTTTGTTTCGGTTCCGTCATATCGGGAGCCGGCGGAGCGGTTTGAGCCGGTATGCTGCCGAAATATTTGTCGATCTTCTGCAGCACGTCGGCTGTTTTGAAGTCGCCCACCAGCGACAAAACGGCGTTGTTGGGGGCGTAGTAAATCTTGAAGAAATTCTCGACATCTTTCAATGTCGCGGCGTCGAGGTCCTCCATCGATCCAATGGTCGAATGCTTGTAGGCGTAATCATCGTAGGCAGTCTCGAAGAGCGTATCGAATGTTTCACCGTAAGGCTGGTTCTGATGCGTTTGCCGCTTCTCTTCTTTCACGGTCTGCCGCTGATTTTCCAGATTTGCCGGCGTGATCGCCAGCGACCTCATGCGATCGGACTCCAGAAACAGGCCGAGATCCAGCTGATTGGCCGGAAGCGTCTCGTGGTACTCCGTACGATCCTGACTGGTCGAGCCGTTCATGCCGCCGCCGTTATTCTCGATCAGCACGAAATGCTCGCCCTTACCCACATTCTGAGAACCTTGAAACATCATGTGTTCGAAAAGATGCGCAAAACCTGTCCGTCCAGGCTTTTCGTCGCGCGAACCCACGTTGTAGGTCACCGATATCGAATAGGTGGGCGCGGAGTGATCTTCAGACAGGATCACTCGCAGGCCGTTTTTCAGTTTGTGTTCGGTAAACTTCACCGACTGAGCCATGGCTGCGGGCACCGCCAGCAACAGCAAAAGCACAGCAATTGTCGAAGTTCGTTTCATTACGTTCAATTTGTTCTCTCCATCCAGTTGATGCAATCGATCAACTTCTGATGCATCACCTCAAAAGGTAAATGCGCTCGTCGCCCGTGGCCAGGCAGGACCCATTCAAAACGGACGTCGAGCAACCGATTCATTGATTTTGTCTGTTCAGGCCAAGAGTACCATGCGACATCACGGAAGGCGATCAGTCCGCCCCGATTATCGGACCAGGCCAGGTGGTCCCCTGTAAACAGGAACTTATCCCGGTACAACAACACGATGTGCCCCCGGGTGTGGCCGGGAACAGGGATCGCAACTAAATCCCGATCCAGCACCGTCGGCTGTTGCCCTTCGAAGAATTGCTCCGTTCGAATCCCGGCGGCATCGGCGCGGTGGATGATGCGTGGACAGTTGAAGTGTGCGTGAAACTTTTCATGGTCTGCAACATCATCACGATGCGAAAACACGATCAGAGATACTCCACCCAATTTTTCGATTCGTTCAACGAGTGTTCGGGCAAACCTGGGAGAATCAACGAGGATGTTCCCTTCGGGACGTGTAATTAAATAAGACGCTGCTCCGTAGGAATTGGGAGACGCATAACCGCAAAAATATACATTTTCTGCGATTAACTCCGGATACGACGCGGCAGCGGCCCGGATATCCACCTTTTGCCGTGTTCCAATCGATCCTGTCGGACAGGCAACCAGCGCCATTGAGGCCTGATGTGTCTCGGGGTCGGATTCCGGCTGGTGGTAGACCGCGGAATGATCACCTTCGTCTTTGAAAACCGACGGGGCGATCTGTCGGCACAAATCGCAATCGATGCAGGTATCGTCGACGAAGAAGGTTCCTTTTATGTTTTCAGAATAAGCACGGTTGGCATTAGCCATACCTTGATTCTAAAGCAGTGCATCAATCTTCGCGACCCGGCGCCGGTGACGCTCCTCGACCAATTGGCTGGACAGCCACATCTGGACGATGCCCCGCATTTGTTCATTGGAGATCATCTTGCCGCCGAGCGTCAGGACGTTCGCTCCATTGTGTTCGCGGCTGTTGCGAGCTGAAGCTTCGTCGTAACACATTGCAGCGCGGACACCTGGGATCTTATTGGCCGTCATGCAGGAGCCGATTCCAGCGCCATCGATCATAATGCCCAGATCGCAGGTTTTACGGGCTACGGCAAGCGCGACCGCTTGCGCGAAGTCGGGATAATCGACAGGCTCCGTCGAGTTCGTTCCGAAATCCTGATACTCGTGGCCCTGATCCTGAAGAACTTTTTTCAGCGCCTCCTTCATCTCGAAGCCGCCATGATCAGCGCCAATTGCAATTCGCAGCGGTGTTCGATTCGGGCCTGCTGTTACTGCAATGCGTTCGAGAACGATGTGCCTCTCGCGTGCGACATCTGCCGCCAGAGGCGTTACCAGTGCTTTTTTACTGATGCGCAACGTCGTGCCCCGCTCGAGGCTGCGGATATCGTCCTCTGTAATGAGAGTGCGGTCGGTAAGGTCCGGCATGCCGGAGGATGATAACAGTACAGCCGCGAATTACGCGAAGGTCGTTCGCGTAATTCGCGGTTGAGTTCAGTTGACCGTCATCGTAAGTGCGTTCGACGACCCGACTGTCGGCTGAGGGTTCACAGCGGTAATGTCCAGGCTATTTGCGGTCAACAACAAAAAGGCAGGCACAGACCCGTTGAGCTGCGTGCTGCTGATAAACGTCGTCGCAATTGGAAAACCCTGGACCAGAAGGGATGTTCCAGGAACAAATCCCGTACCCGTCACTGTAACGGGAAATCCGGAATTGCCGGCCCGCAATGGACTCGGCACACCGCTCAACGAGCTGAGTATGGGAGGCGGCGTTCCGACTGGGAAGCTTTGAGCGGCTGACATGACACTTCCCCCCGGACCATTGTTCCGCACTGCCACAGAAGTCACACGCGGCACCGCGAGCATACTCGCCGGAATCGTGGCCTTCAGGACCGTCTGCGTTTGCAGCACAATGGCTATTCCACCGGTTGACGTCACCACCGCTACTGGCACTCCAGCCTGAGTGAGGGTTCCTGGAAATGCAATTCCGTCAAAGATAACCTGACTGTTCGAAAGGAAGGGGCCACCCGCAATAATCAGGTCGGTTGCCGGACTGCCGGGAATTACTGATGCCGGCTGCACCACAGTAATTGAGGGGACGACCAGAGTTGCGTTGAAGTCGTTGACACGTTGGTTCGACGTGGTCACAGTCGCATTATTAGAACTTGGGGAGATGATATATCCCGTGGCGACGACGCGCACCGAGTACTGGCCCGGCGGAATCGCGAAACTATAGTTACCGGACGCATCCGTCAACGTTGCAGCCGTCACTGAACCAGTCAACTGCACGTTCGCGCCGGCCAGAGGTTGGCCGTTGTGCAGCACGACACCGGTCAGGGAAAGCGCTGTCGAGGACGGCGGAAGGTAACCGGGTTGAGCATGCATTGGCGGCAAACCAGCGAGCATACTATCGTCGACGCGGCCCTCCAACGCTTGCGCAATCACAGGGGCATCCGACGTGACATAAATGAATCCTGCGCCCCTTGACGCCGATAGTTCCGTCAAACTTTTACTGGCTAGAGCGGATGGTGGGATAGTCAATGAACTCGATGAAACTCCGGAACCATCGTCGGGAATACTCAATATCGTCAAATTCGCCGGTGTCGCGCTGGTGTTACGTAATGCCAGTCCCAGGAACAATTGCGGATCCGATGCTCGAGTGCGGTAAGCGAAACTGGTATTGGCGGACTCTGCAGGCTGCATCACGACAATCCCGTTTTGCGCCACACTCGCCAGCGCCACACTCGAAATTACTGGAGCGGCACTGTCCACCTCCAGCGAACCCACCTGCAGACCCGTCGGAAGGCCGAACAGCGTTGATAAACCCAGTCGCACTGAACCATTAGGGGGAATTTGAACAACCGCAGGGTTCGCCGACAAGTGCTGCCCGTCTGTTCCTGTAATCGTCAAGGTCGCAGACGTTGAAACATTAGAGGGATTGATGATCTGGACAAGCGTTGAATAATCGCCCCCTTGCACAAACATCGGGAATATGGCCGCCATCGCACCGCTCGACGCCGGCAACCCGGGAATCAGAGCAGGATCAAAATGCGGCCCTACCACTCCTTGCGCGTTGTCGGAAAAGGCATTTAGAGTACCCACTACGTATACCGGGTGGCTGGCTCCAAGCACATTGGAAACGGTCCTGACGACCACGTGCGAAATCTCTTTTCCCTGCGTAAACGCAGGATGCGGATCGAGTGCATTCTGCGGCGAAAACCCTGTCTGCGGAACGAATGCATTGATGTTGGCGGATATCGTCCCGAGCGGCGGAACGCTAGCCTGTCCGCTGCCAATCGTAGAACCATCCGGAGCCATAACCAACAACACCACTGAACTCGCCGCAGACTGTGCATTAAAGAGGGTAAGGTTCATGGACCCATCTGTGTCCGGGCCAAACGGCACGATGAGAGCCTCGGCGCTGTCCGCTGGCCCTACAGTCTCGAAATTCCCGGAAGCGTCCGCCACAGTAGCAACCACCGACAGTGGGCTGCTGGCGTTCACGATAACAGTACCCGAGAATGACGGAAGACCAAAGGATGCAGCAGTCAACCGCTGTTGGGATCCCGCCGCAATATTTACAAAACCGTTTGCGGGTATGCTGGTGTTCGAATTCAGCAATGTGATTTCAGCAGTCACCACCGTTGAACCGAGATTGCCGAGAATCAATTCCGATCTGGTTTGACTGCTGAAGACCGGAAAAACATATCGGAAATTCCCACTCGGGATCTGGGCAAAAGAACTGCTCCCCAGAACGATCACCATCAACACTACGGTGAGGCTGCTTGCCAAAACCTGACCCATTTTCTTCTGACACATTCCTTGCACCAGGTCGCCTTCCTTTCCAAGCTGTTGCAAAACCTAAATAAACTGGCCGAACGTAGCGGAAGGGCATAACGGAGTCAAGAAAACGGGCACAATTAGTAGAGTTCTAATGGTCTCCTGTTGCTAGACTTGCTGCGTGCGCGACACGCCTGCCAAGAAGATCCTGCTGACCGCAACGATCTTCGCCGTCGTCGTCCTTTCCTACCACGCTTATCGGCAGCCAATGGACTTTCGTGTATACCACTACGGGGCTCGTGGTGTTTTTGATGGCACGCGGCCGGTTTACGGCCTGACGAGTGGCCTTGGATGGCCGATGCATTACCGGTATCCTCCGTTGTTTCTCCTGTTATTTGCCCCATTTGCAGTGCTTCCGCTCGGTCTGGCGGCGGTCGTCTGGGTACTTCTAAAGGTGGCGGTGCTCGTCTGGCTGGTGCGCGAAATATGGCTGGCCTATGCGCCGCATCACTTCAAAAACGCGTTTTTCCTGCCTCCGCTCTTCCTGATCGCGCCGTACATCATCGAAGACTTCCGCTACGGCAATGCCCAGTTCTTCATTGTCGCCATGGCGGCAGCGGCGCTCTTATTCGCCCGGCAGCGGCCCATACTGGCAGGGGGGTCGCTCGCCTTGGCAATAAGTATTAAGGTATGGCCGCTCTTCTTTGTCCCCTACCTCGCAGTACGCCGGGATTGGAAGATGGTCGCCTACACCCTGATCTTCGTGCTGGCGCTGGGGCTCCTTCCCTCACTCTATTTCGGTTTAACGGGTAATCTTCAATTGCTGGGACAATGGTTCAAGCAGGAATTCCATACCCAGATGAGTGAGAACGAAATCTGGTTCCCGAACCAATCCCTGCGCGGCGTCCTGATGCGATATCTGACGACTGTCGATTATTCACAAGTGCCCGACGCCAATTACCCCCAGATCAACATTGCAAATGTCTCCAGCACAACCGTCCGGCTGATTTGGATCGTCATCGCCGGTATCCTATATGCAGGGTTTCTTGTGATGCAGATACGGCGAAGGGTGGACAACCGCTTTCTGGATATCGGCCTTGCCTTCTGCCTTGTGGCTTTGCTGGAGCCGTTCACCCAGAAGTACGCCTTGGCACTCCTGCTCTGGCCGGCTCTGGCGGCGGTGGGATTAATGGCCCGGAGACGAACCCGGATTTTGATATATGGCGCGACCACTCTTGCACTTATCCAACCTCTGGCGCCCGGCGCCAGTACGCAGCGGCTGCTTCAGGTGCTGGGGCTCGACTTTGCCGTAGCCAGTCTGTTGGCTGTGGCTATTTTCATCAGCCTGGGCAGAGGCTGTAACAAGACTTTAATAATTCAGGAATAAAATTGTCATTTTGGAGGAAGACAGTCATTGGCTCTCATGCCGACCATTGCCGCCATTGATGTGGGGAGCAACGCGATTCGTCTGGCAATAGCAAGCGTCAATCCCACTGGCGAGTATCAGATGTTATATGTCGGCCGGGAGGCCGTCAGGCTCGGCCAGGACGTCTTTACGAAAGGCGTTATTTCGGGCCAGACCACAGATCGCATGTTGCAGACGTTTACAGACTTCAAGCAGAAGATCAAGGAACATGCTGTTACGCATGTCAAAGCGATCGGTACCAGTGCTTTACGGGAGGCATCGAACCGCGAAACGGTTTTAAAAGCGGTCGCCAGGGCGACCGGTATCGAGATCTCGATCATCGGAGGCGAGGAAGAAGCGCGTTTGATTCATCAGGCGGTGAAACAAACGGTCAACCTCAAGAGCAAGGTGGCATTGCTGGTCGATATCGGCGGAGGCAGCGTCGAAGTTGTTCTGGCGGACGACACGACCGTTCTTTGTACCGAGAGCTACTCCATGGGCAGTGTGCGCCTGCTTAAAATTCTAGACGAAAAAGCCGGCGAGGAACGATTCCACCAGCTGGTCACCGAATATGTCGATGCCACACAGCGCCGGCTGGCGCAGGAAATCGGCAACCAGAAGATCGATGTCTGTGTCGGCACTGGCGGCAGCATCGAATCGCTTGGCGAGCTGCGAAAGGACCTTTTCGCCAAAAATAGCGCGCAGAAAATAACCGGCGAGGAATTGAAGGCCCTCGTCAAGAAACTGAGAACGATGACATTCGAAGAACGCATCCAGCAGTTACGCCTGCGGCCGGACCGGGCGGACGTCATCGTACCCGCCGCGATCGTGCTGCAGAAAATCGTCCAGCAGGCCGGCGTCGAAGAAGTCATCATTCCCGGCATCGGACTGAAGGACGGCCTGCTTCTGGAAATCATCGCCGAAATTCGCGATAACGAAAAACGTTCGTACCGCGGTCAAGTCATTGAATCGGCGAGACGCCTCGGCAAGAAATACAGCTACGACGAGAAGCACGGCACGGTCGTCTCGAAACTCGCCTTGCAGATCTTTGATCAAACGAAGCTCGTCCATGAGTTGGATGACGAAGCCCGCTTGATTTTAGAAGTGGCCGCCCTGCTCCACGATATCGGGCACTACGTCAACGTAGCCAACCATCACAAGCACACGTTTTATCTGATCCAGTCGAGTCCTCTGATCGGATTGACCTCGCAGCAGATGGACATGGTTGCCAATGTTGCCCGCTACCACCGGAAGTCTCCGCCGAAGGTCCAGCACAAACCTTACGAAGACCTCGCACCGAAACAGCGGCTCATCATTTCAAAACTTGCCGCAATCCTTCGGCTGGCCGACGCGCTCGATCACGAACACGCTTCAACCGTCGATAGTGTCGAGGTCGAGTACAAGCGGCCGAAGTTCCTGTTCCGGCTGAAGGGGAAAGGGGACATGTTACTGGAAAAGTGGGCCCTCGCCGCCAAGCGTGACCTGTTCGAAGCCGTTTTCGACGCCAACGTCGTCGTGGAGGATCTGGCACCCTGATGTCTGAAGCACAAAAACCACAAATTCCCGGAAAGCTCGTCGCCGTCGAAGGACTGGATGGATCGGGTAAGTCGACGCAAGTGTATCTGCTCAAACGATGGCTCGAACTCGATGGCTACAAGGTGTTTTTTACCGAGTGGAACTCATCTGCGATCGTCAAGAAGGCAACGCGAAAAGGAAAGAAAAGGCAGCTCCTGACTCCGACGACGTTTTCGCTGATTCACTGCACTGATTTTGCGGATCGCTACGAACGGCAGGTCCGCCCCCTGCTCAATGCCGGGTATATCGTTCTCGCCGATCGTTACATTTTCACTGCATTTGCCCGCGATGCCGTGCGCGGCTGCGATCGCACCTGGCTGCGGAAGCTGTACAGCTATGCCTTAAAACCCGACGTGACTTTTTATTTTGATGTGCCGCTGAAAACAGCGCTATCCCGAATCCTCGACGGACGCACCCGGGTGAAGTACCACGAAGCCGGTATGGATATGGGCTATTCGAAGGACCCGTACGAGAGTTTCCGGATCTTCCAGGGCAAGATCCATCGGGAATACCAGCGCATGATCCGCGAGTATGACTTCATCCGCATCGACGCGGACCAACGTCCCGATGTTCAACAAACAAAAGTACGCGAAATTCTCGAGAGCAAAATCGACCTGCCTTCATACCGCTGGCACGGTTCCATCTACCCTCGACACATCAGTTAACATGCCGAACCCAAAACAATTTTACGGTAAGGGATTGCCTGGCGCTAACCTGGACGAACTCAAGGGACAGCTCATCGTCGTCGAGGGCGCCGACGGCTCCGGACGCTCGACACAAATCGATCTCCTGCGCAACTGGCTCGAACGGCGAGGCTATCCGACCGCCAATGTCGGATTGAAACGCTCGATGCTCGTCAGCCGCGAACTCGAACAGGCGATGCAAGGCAACATCCTCGGCACGCGAACCCTCAGCCTGTTCTATGCCACCGACTTCGCCGATCAGCTGGAGAACAGCATCATCCCCGCTCTGCGCTCCGGCTTCATCGTCCTCGCCGACCGCTACATCTACACATTGATGGCGCGCGCGATCGTCCGCGGCGTCGAATCGGCATGGATACGCGACGTCTACAGCATCGCCCTGGTGCCCGACGCAGTCTTCTATCTCACGGTGAGCCCCAAAATTCTCGTGGAACGAAATCTCAGAAAGCACGCCGTGCTCGACTATTGGGAATCCGGCATGGATATGCACCGGTCCTCGAACATGTACGCCAGCTTCATCGAATATCAACGGTTGATCCAGAAAGAATTCAAAACCATGCAGGAACTCTACGGTTTCGAAACCATCAATGGAAACCGTTCGCCCCGCGCAATCCAGAACGATCTCCGGGCAAGAGTCGAGGTGGTACTCAACGGCAAGGCGAATCATATCGAAGAGGAAATTGATGAACCAGACCATAAGGAAAGAATTGCTCGCTCAGCTACAGCACTTACGGACGGAAACGAAGGAGATCAGCCGCCTCTACGTCGCCAATCTCCAGCGCGACATCGTACAAATCATGGAGTTTCTGAATGAGAGCGCCAGTCCCCCCACAGGCAGGAAGTCGACGGTAAGTCCCATCCTGGCGGAAATGAAAGCCACTCTTGACGCCATCAATGTAAAGCCTGAGAAAGGCCGTCGAAAAGATCTGCGCAGAATCGAGCAAGCCATCCGGTCGATGAGAAAACTGGTCCTGGCGGAGAAGAGAGACGAGTAATGGAGATCTACATTCTGCGACACGGTATTGCCGTTGAAAGAGGAACACCCGGCTACAAGAAGGACAGCGATCGCCCCCTGACTCCTGAAGGCAAAGACAAAATGCAAAGAATCGCCGAAGCGATCCTCGGTATGGAGCTGAAGTTCGATCTCATTCTCTCCAGTCCATTCGCGCGCGCCGAACAGACTGCAAAAATCGTAGCCGATGAACTCGACGAGGAAGTCACATTTACCGAATTGCTACAGCCTGACGGTAACGTCCTCGAGCTGATCTCTGAAATCAACGACGAAAAGCCCCAGAGAGTCCTCCTCGTCGGCCACGAACCGGACCTGAGCCAGCTCATTTCTGTTCTGACCACCGGCGGCAGCGAGGCCCGAATCGAGCTGAAAAAGGGGGGGCTGTGCAAGCTCACCACGGATAAACTCACCTTCGGCCGCTGCGCCACGCTCCACTGGCTGCTGACACCGAAACAATTACGCGAACTAAGATGAATAAGCCACGAATTGAACGAATTTAACGAATTGAATTCGTTTAATTCGTTCAATTCGTGGCTTATTTGTTCCCTCACGCAGGCAGGTGAATCGTAAAGGTCGAGCCCGCCCCAAGCTTGCTCGTCACCGTAATCGAGCCGCCCTGACTTTCAATCGCGTGCTTCACAATAGACAAACCCAGCCCAGTGCCGCCGGACTCACGCGAGCGCGCCTTATCCACGCGATAGAACCGTTCGAATATGCGCGGCAGTTCCTCCGAGGGAATGCCGTTCCCGGTATCGGTAACCGAAAGACGCACCGTTCCATTGTGGGCGGCGGCGGCAATGCGTATCTCGCCGCGCTGCCTGTTGTAGTGAATGGCATTATCGATCAGGTTCGAGAGAGCCGTCCCCAGACGTGAGCGATCAGCCTGAATCTGAATTTGAGGACAATCCAGGGTGACCTGAATCTCCCGCTCGCGAAGCGCCTTGGCCCGCGATGCGATCTGGTCGTCGATGATGGCCTTCAAGTCCAATTCCTCCCGGCTCGCCGGCACTTCCGCCTCCAGCTTCGCCAATGTCAGCAGATCGCTCACAAGGGCTTCGAGATGCTTCGCATTCCGTTCAATCGTATAGAGAAAATCCAGAGCAATCTGCGGATCGTCCTTCGCGCCGCCCAGCAGGGTTTCCGTATAACCGCGAATCGAGGTGAGAGGCGTCTTGAATTCATGCGAGACATTCGCCACGAAATCGCGCCGCATGCGTTCGGTCCGCCGGATATCGGTCAGATCATTGAAGACGACGACGACCGAATCCACATTGCCGCTGGCGTTGGTCACAGGCGCAACGTTTGCCTGAAAGATTCTGTTGTTCCCGGCGCTGAGTTCCAGAATTCGCGGAGGTGCGCTGCCGAGGACCGCGCGGACGGCGTCGTCGAATTCGGGCCGGCGCAGCACCTCGAGGGGCCTTCTGCCGGAGAGATCGCGGTCCGTTCCCAGGACGCGGCGCAGAGAACTGTTCGTCAGGGTGATCCGCGCATCGCGATCGAGAACCATGACGCCCTGCTCCATGGCTTCCAGAATCAATTCGAGTTGCTGTTTTCCATCCGACAGAGCATGGATCTTTTCGCTCAGGGTTTGCGCCATCGTGTTCAGCGACGTTCCCAGCGCGGCAATCTCTTCGTCGCCCGTGATCGGCAGACGCTGATTCAAATGTCCGGCGGCAAGTTTTCGGGAAGCGATAGAAATGCGGTGGAGCGGCCGAGCCACTATCAGCCGGACACCATATCCGAAAGTAAACGTGAGTCCAACCGCCAGAAGAAGGAAGAGGACCAGTTCCGCGGGACTTAGAACGAAGGCGAGGCCGAAAGAAATTATAAATACGAGCAGCAGGTTCCAGGCAATGAGGCGGGAATGGAGGCGGAAAGCCATGTGTTATCCGTCTGCTCCCTGAAAAATGCGGTAGCCCACACTACGAACGGTCTCGACCATCTCGCCATCGTCGCGCAGTTTTTCGCGCAAGCGGCGCACGTGCGTATCGAGCGTCCGGGAAGTGGCCTCCCCGTGGTATCCCCACACCTTATCCATCAGGAATTCACGCGTGAGCACATTGCCGCGCGCCCGCATCAGTTCGTGAAGAAGATCGAATTCCTTCGCCGTCAGGACGACAGGGCGATTGCCGACGAGCACCGACCGGCGTTGCGGGGAAAGCTGAATGGTCCCGACCCGCAGAACCTCGGAACGATCCTCGTGCACTCTCCGGAAAATAGATTTGACCCGCAACACCAGTTCACGCGGGCTGAAGGGTTTCATCACGTAATCGTCGGCGCCAAGTTCGAAGCCGACGACGCGGTCGATTTCTTCGCTTCGCGCCGTCAGCATGATGATGGGAATCCGGCGGGAGCTTTCGCGCTGGCGCAGAATTCTGCAGACTTCCATACCGTCAACGTCCGGCATCATGATGTCCAGAATGATGAGATCCGGAGGCTCATTCTGAACGCTCTCCAGAGCAGTACGGCCGGTGGACGCGCTCAGTACCTGGAATCCGGCCTGACTCAGGTTGTAGCCGACAAGCCTTTGAATGTCAGGATCATCGTCCACGATCAAGACGCGTTCCATGCCGGATATCCTGACCTCTTACGAGGAAAATAACCATTTCTGAAATGTTGGCGGAGTGGTCGCCCACCCGTTCGAGATGCTTTGCGATAAAGATCAGCTTGATCGCCCGCGAGATGGCGCGAGGATCTTCCAGCATGTATGTCAGAAGCTCGCGAAAGATCTGCTCATACATGTCGTCGACGATATTGTCGTTGAAGATGACTTTTTCAGCCAGTTCCGCATCCGAATTGACGAACGCGTCGAGACTCTCTTTCAAGATCTTCTGCGCCGCATCCGCCATGATCGGAAGATCGACCAGCCGCTTCAGTTCGGGCTCTTGAATCAACTCCACGGAGCGCTCGGCAATATTGACCGCGATATCGCCGATGCGTTCGATGTCCTTTACGATCTTCAGCGCCGTTGCGATGAACCGCAGATCCCGCGCCACCGGCTGCTCGAGGGCAAGGACCTCGTAGCACAGGTTGTCGATTTCAATCTCGAGCTTATCGATCTCATCGTCGCGCGCAATAACCTCGGCGGCGAGGGTTGGACGCCGGTCCACAAGCGAGCGAATCGAGTCGGAGATCATCTGCTCGGCCTTGTGACTCATGAGCAGCAGCTTGTCCTTCAGTTCCCGTAACTGCTGCTCGTAATGTTTGCTGGTATGCTCGCGATCCATAATCATTTACCCATTGAACCACAGAGACATCATCCGAATCGCCCTGTAATGTAATCTTCTGTTTCCTGGTTCGCCGGCGCCGTAAATATCCGCTTTGTGTCGCTGAATTCGACCAGCCGGCCAGTCAAAAAGAATCCGGTCTCATCTGAGATACGCGCCGCCTGCTGCATGTTATGCGTCACGACGACAATCGCGTAATCCCGCTTCAAGTTATAGATCAACTCTTCGATCTTCGCCGTCGAAATCGGGTCGAGCGCCGACGCGGGCTCGTCCATCAGAAGGACCTCTGGTTCGACTGCCAGCGCCCGCGCAATACAGAGACGCTGCTGTTGACCGCCCGAAAGAGACATCGCCGAACGGTGCAACCGGTCTTTGACCTCGTCCCACAGAGCCGAAGCGGTCAGCGTCCTCTCGACGATCTCATCCAGATGGACCCGCTTCTTTGCCAATCCGTTGACACGCACACCATAAGCGACATTATCGTAAATCGACATCGGAAACGGGTTGGATCTCTGGAAAATCATCCCGACGCGCCGGCGCAGATGAATGACATCCATCCCGTCGCCGTAGACGTTCTCGCCGTCCAGCTCAACCTTACCTTCCAGCCGCGCGCCGGGGATCAAATCGTTCATCCGATTGAGAGAACGCAAAAATGTGGACTTGCCGCACCCCGACGGACCAATCAGCGCGGTAACGCATCGCGGTCGGATCTGCATCGACACGTCAAAAAGCGCCTGATTGGTTCCATAAAAAAAGTTGGCGTGCAAAACGTTGATCTTTATGGGGTCGGCCATTTCTTAAACTGGATGTTGCGGACGCCTGGCAGAACAGACATGATCGAATATGATACCCGAGAATGTTACGGAGCTATGAATATGCTGGTAATAGCGTAAGACCATTGATCCAAAAAGTTCACAGAGTTGTTACGTAGTTTTACGGTTTTTTGTGGCATTGGATACGTGTGCAGAAAAAAGTTTTGATTGTCGAAGATGAAAGTGATCTCGTCAAACTTCTCAAATATAACCTGGAGAAAGAAGGCTACAAAGTCGGTTATGCGACCGACGGTACTGTCGCACTGGCCGAAGCACGCCGGGATCCCCCCGACATCGTCATTCTGGATTTGATGTTGCCAGGGCTGGACGGCCTGGAAGTGTGCCGCCAGCTGCGCCGGAACGATCGTTTCGCGCGCACGCCGATCCTTATTCTGTCCGCACGCAGCGAAGAAGCCGACCGGGTCGTAGGCCTCGAATTGGGCGCCGACGATTACGTTACCAAACCGTTCAGTACCCGTGAGGTCATCGCCCGTGTCCGGGCGCTCCTCCGCCGCAACGAACCGCCCACGCCTCAACGGGTTAAAGTCAATCGCGGCAACATCTCTATAGACCCCACGGCCCATAGCGTGAGTGTCGCCGGCCGCTCGGTCGAGTTGAGCGCGTTGGAATTTAAACTCCTCCATTACATGGCATTGCACCCGGGAATGGTGTTCTCACGCGACCAGCTTCTCGATGGGGTGTGGGGAAATGACCGCTCGGTTACGCCGCGCAGCGTCGACGTCTACGTACGCCGCATCCGGGAAAAGATCGAACTACGCCCGCAGCAGCCCGCCTACGTTCAAACCGTTCACGGCGTCGGCTATCGTTTCGCTAACGGCGAAGAAGCGTAAATAAGCCACGAATTTAACGAATTTAACGAATTTGAATTCGTTAAATTCGTTAAATTCGTGGCTTATCCAAACCCCAATGCTAGCGAAGGGTGTTATCCAGCGCCGCCACGGCCTTCGACACAACATTCGGAGGCAGCGGGACGTACCCCAGCTCCGGAGCCAGTTCCTGTCCGCTGCGGAGACACCAGACAAACAAGTCGTGCAGGGCCGCTGCTTTAGCGGACGGATAGTTCTTGTACAACAGAATCCAGCTGAACGTGACGATCGGATAGGCGTTCGCAGCCGGGGGATCCGGAACGTAAACCCGAAAGTTCTCGGGCATTTCAGCGGATGCCAGGCCGGCCTCGCAACTTTCCCCACCGGGTTTGACGAAAGCACCCGCTTTGTTTTCGACAAGAGCCATCCGCAATCCCAGCCGGTGCGCGAATTCATAACCGACGTAGCCGATCGAGCCCTCCGCATGTTGAATGCGCCCCGCGACGCCTTCATTACCCGGTGCCCGCATGGCATTGCCTGGCCAGTCCACCAGATTTGCCGCCCCATATTGGTTTCGCCACGCGTCATTGACCGCGTCGAGATGCTTGGTGAACGCATAAGTCGTGCCGCTGGCATCCTGGCGGACGACCGTGACGATGGTCAATTTGGGAAGGCTCACTCCGGGATTTGCTTCGGCGATGAGCGGGTCATTCCAATTGCGGACCTGCCCGAGGAAAACGGCGGTGTAGGCGCGCCGGGAAAGCCGGAGATCTCCTTCAAAACCTGGAATGTTGTACGACAGCGTCACACATCCGGCGGTCAACGGAAGCAGGAGAGCGCCTCCCGTTACCTGCGCGATCTGTTCGTCGCTCATCGCAGCGTCACTCGCACCAAAATCGATGCGTTCACTGTCTTTGATATTGCCGCCGATGAATCGGCGCACGCCTTCACCGCTGCCGACCACGTCGTAGCTGATTGCCGTTTGCGGATGATCGCGTTCATATGTTGCAAACCAGCGCTTGTAGAGCAAAGAAGGGAACGTCGCGCCCCCTCCTCTCAGCAGCAGCCCATCACGAGGTGCTGCCGCAATCGGCTCCGTTTGCGGCGTGCAACCAGCCAACAGGACTGAGATGAAAACGACTGCAGTTATTTGCTTAGCTGAACTCACCACGAATGTAGTCCTTCGTATGTTTTTCTTTCGGGCTCTCGAAAATCTGACGGGAATCGCCAAATTCCACCAGGTAGCCGGTGCGTCCACCCTCCGAGGTGTCCACATAAAGAAACCCGGTCTTGTCAGCCACGCGCTGCGCTTGCTGCAGGTTGTGGGTCACGATCGCGATGGTGAAGCGATTCTTGAGCTCGAGCATCAATTCTTCGATCTTGCGCGTCGCGATAGGATCGAGCGCGGAACACGGTTCGTCCATCAGCAGAACCTCGGGGTCGGTGGCGATCGCCCGCGCAATGCAAAGCCTCTGTTGCTGGCCGCCCGACAGCGACAAGCCGTTCTTGTGCAGCTTGTCTTTGACCTCGTCCCACAATGCCGCGCGCTTCAGCGCTTCGGTAACCTTGGCTGTCCGGTCGCCCTTGTAGTTATTCAGCCGTAGTCCGAACGCGACGTTGTTATAGATGCTCATATCGAAGGGATTCGGCTGCTGGAAGACCATGCCGATAAATCGGCGCACCCCGACGGCGTCGATCGATGGATGATAGATATCCCGGCCGCGGAAATGCACATGCCCTTCGAACCGGAAGCCCCGAACCAGATCGTTCATCCGATTGAGGCAACGCAACACCGTGCTCTTGCCACACCCTGACGGCCCGATAAAGGCCGTTATCGAATTCTTCCGCACCGGAATTGCCGTATCACGGACAGCGCGGAAATTTCCGTAGAACAACTGCTGGATATTGCAGTCGATAATGACGGCCTCGTCGCTCTTGTGTTCGCCGTTGGTTGGTTTGGTTTCGACGCCAGTGTTTGGCATTTGCAGCTCCACGCGTCATCCCGCCTTGCGGCGTGAAAGACTCTGTCCAATAAGATTTGTTGTCAATACGACTAAAACCAGGATCAGGGCTGCCGCCCAGGCTAAC
The DNA here is from genome assembly GCA_963738025.1 of uncultured Acidobacteriota bacterium. GTDB lineage: Bacteria > Acidobacteriota > Terriglobia > 20CM-2-55-15 > 20CM-2-55-15 > 20CM-2-55-15. The sequence continues at coordinate 288,506 of CAVTWA010000067.1, forward strand.
TCGACCTGGTTTTGAAAAGGCATCCCGGCGAAGTTGTAGATCAACACGGCAAGAGAAGGCGTCGGCTGCATGATGTTGGCGTGCCCTCCAGAAACCGGCCAATAATTGCTGAACAGAGCCGTAAAGAGCAGTGGCGCTGTTTCCCCGGCGCCGCGCGCCACGGCGAGCATGACGCCCGTGAGAATTCCAGGCAAAGCCGTCGGAAGCATCACCATCCACGTCGTCTGAGTCTTTGTAGCTCCCATGCCGATTGCCGCTTCCTTCATTTTGGCGGGCACCATGCGGATGGCGTCCTCGGACGTCAGCATGATGGTCGGAAGCATGAGAATCGATACGGCGATGGCCCCTGCGATCGCCGAGAAACCTCCGGTCGTCAGGACGACCGCTCCATAGGCAAAAACCCCGGCGAGTATCGATGGAAATCCGGTCAGAGTCTTGGCGGTAAACCGCACGAGGTAAGCGAGCCGGTTCTTCGGCTCCGATTCCGCCAGAAAAACGGCGCTCAGGATGCCTACAGGCAAGCTGATCAGCAGAGACAGCGCAACAATGATTAACGTGCCCTCAATCGCATTTCCAAAACCGCCTCCCTGCTCGAGAGGCGCCGGAGGAAGCTGGGTGAAAACCGCAAGACTCAGCTTGCTGCCGCCCTTCCAGAAGAGCATCAAAACAACCGAGAACAGCGGGATCAGAGCAAGCATCGTCGACACGGTCACCAGAGCGCTCATCATGATGCTGAAGAACGTTCGCGGCCGCCGCAGCGACCGGTCAAGCTCCGAGAAATCCACTCCCTCGAACGGGTTCAAATCGTTCGCAGAGTTCAATACGGCATCGGTGCTGGCCATTATCGCGCCCCTTCCCTGCCCGCCGAAGCGCGCTGGATAATCATCGAACCGATCGCGTTGACCATCATCGTGATCGTCAGCAGCACGACGGCGGCGTACATCAAGACGCCGATTTCCTTACCCCGGGCCTCCGGAAAGCTGTTGGCAAGCAGCGCGGCGAGCGTATTTGCCGGTGAAAACAACGAAAGATGGATCACGTTGGCATTTCCAACCAGCATGGCCAGCGCCATCGTTTCGCCGAGGGCTCTGCCGAATGCCAGAATGATTCCACCCAGGATCCCTCGCGACGCTGTCGGAAGGAGAACGGCCAGAATGGTTTCCCAGCGCGTGGCGCCCATTCCGTATGCCGCCATGCGAAGCTTCGGCGGGACGGCGGTCAAAGCATCGCGGCTGATGGCCGTAATGGTAGGCAGAATCATGATCGCCAGGACGATGGATGCGGGCAGCACTCCGGGCCCGCTCAGATCGGTCGAAAACAGCGGGACCCAGCTCATCTTGTCGTGTAGCCAGTTGCAAACCGGGCGCAACATCGGGATGACGACAAACAGGCCCCACAATCCATAGACCACGCTCGGAATCGCAGCAAGCAACTCGATCAGGTTTTTCAATACAAGTTCGACCCGGTCGGGCAGCTTCCCCCAGGACGGAGACGCATCCAGGTGAACGATTCTCAACAGCCCGAAAACCGCCTCAGCCAGATATCCCTCGCTCAGAAAAATTGCCGCAGCAAGCCCGAAAAACGTCCCGAGCAGCAACGCCAGCAGCGAGGTGTACAGCGTTCCCCAGATTTCAGGCAGCACGGAATACTGATTCTTGTTGGGATCCCAGGTCGTCCCCGTAACGAACTGCAAGCCGTACTCTTTCATCGCCGGCATTGCGGCCGTGACGATCTTCACGATGATGAAAACTACAAGCAGAGCCGACAGGCAGGCAAGCGCCTGGCACAATTTCCGGAAAATCAGATCCGTATTCTGCTGGAGCCGCGTCGGCGGCTGGGTGATTTCTACACTATCTGCCATTCCAGCTCCCAGCGGCGCCTAGCTTGCGGCCGGCTTGATGTTTTGCACCGCGGCCTTGACTTTTTCTACGACTGCAGCCGGTAGCGGAATGTAGCCGAGAGATTCGCTGTCCTTCTGGCCATCGGTGAGACAGTACTGCAGAAGGTCATGCAGTATCTCGAGCTTCTTCTTGTCCTGATACTGCTTGTAGCAGATCAACCAGGTATAGGTGACGATCGGGTACGCGTCCTTCGCATCCGGATCGGACGCCCATACAATCAAATCGTCGGGCATGGTCGCGGAGGCCAGCGCCGCAGAACCCGATTCCGTAGACGCTGCCACAAAGTTACCGGACTTGTTTTCAAGTATGGCCATCGGGAGCTTCTGACTGAGGGCATAACCATATTCGATGTAGCCGATCGAACCCGGCGTTGTCATCACACTTCCCGTTACGCCTTCATTACCTTTCGAACGCGTGCCGACCGACCAGTTCGGCATGTTGTTCTCTCCGGGATTTTGCGCAAACTCTTCGCTGATCGCGCTGAGATGTTTTGTAAATACAAACGTCGTACCGCTGCTGTCCGCGCGGACAACGACATTGATCGGCTGGTCGGGAAGTTTCAGCCTGGATTCGCCTTGGCGATCAGAGGATCGTTCCACTTTTTGACTTTGCCCAGAAAGATTCCGGAATAGGCCTGCCTTGACAGTTTGAGGCCGGGAACATCCTTGAGATTGTACGTGAGCACAATCGCGCCAGCCGTCATCGGCAAAAGTTGCACGCCGACGTCTACTTTTTGCATATCCTCGGGCTTCATGGCGGCGTCGCTGGCCCCGAAATCCACTGTCTTATCGAGGACGCTCTTGACTCCGCTGCCGCTCCCGACCGACTGATAATCGATCTGAACGCCCTGATGGCTGCCGCTGTACGCTTTGAACCATTTGTATAGAGCGGCGCCGGGAAGCTGGCTCCGGCGCCTTGCAACTTGACGGTCGCGCCCGAATCCGCAGCACCGCTCCCGCTATTGCCGGCGCCGCAGGAGGACAAACCGAGCACTGTCAGCCCAAAAAATAAAAGCCTCAAGCTCCTGTGACTCATAGATCTCCTTGATGTAATGCAGGAGCCTATTCAACGCCCGAATTGTTAATAAAAAGTTACTGGTATGTGTAGATTTGACGTCAGGAGGTGCGGTCGCGGCTTTTTGCTCGAACAGGCCCGGAAGGCCGTAAGAACGTAGCCTCGGCCGCAAGGCCCGTGGACCGGAGAAGCAAAAGCGCTAGGAATCGGGGCGCTAAGCCAAGCTGTAGAGGCGGTCTGTGACCGCCCATGCAGCGGTTCGGGTGCCTCGTAGTCCCCGCCTAAGTACTGCCTTTCGTAATTACGGTAACGGCTGGAGACGTGGATTCGAGGACAACCTGAGCTCAGCTATTCCCCGCCTAAGCCAGGCGGGGTGGCTTCGCGAAGCGAAGGCGGGGCGGTCTGTTCAAAGACGATAGTACCGATTAATAAGGTGCAATTCACCAAGCCAGGTTAGGCCCGCTGGGCCTGAACAACCCAGAATTTTGTGGCATTGGCCCTCAGCCGAATCGGCCGGTAATATAGTCTTCCGTTTCCTTGTTTCTCGGCGTCGTGTAGATGATCTTCGTTTCGTTGAACTCGATCAGCTTGCCCATCAGGAAAAACGCGGTGTAGTCAGCCACACGCGCGGCCTGCTGCATGTTGTGGGTAACGATCACGATCGTGCACTGGCTTTTCAGTTGAAACAGCAGCTCCTCGATTTTTGCCGTCGCGATGGGGTCGAGAGCCGAACATGGTTCATCAAGCAGCAAGACTTCCGGACAGACGGCCAGCGCTCTGGCGATACACAGGCGCTGTTGCTGGCCGCCGGAAAGCCCGTAAGCGGACTGATGAAGCTTGTCTTTGACTTCGTCCCACAGGGCCGCTCGACGCAGGCTGCGTTCGACCAGTTCGCCGATTTCGCTGCGCCGGCCCATCCCGTTCACATGCAGCCCATAAGCAACATTGTCGAAAATGCTCTTTGGAAATGGATTCGATTTTTGAAAAACCATCCCTACGCGGCGCCGGAATGCGTTCACGTCGTGTTGCAGAATATTCTCGTTGTCCATCATGATCGTTCCCTCTAACCGCGCGCCACGCACGGTTTCGTGCATGCGATTCAGAGTACGAATGAAGGTGGATTTTCCGCAACCCGACGGCCCGATCAGCGCCGTGATCTTGTTTTTCGCGAAATCCAGACTGATGTCGTGCAGAGCCTGGAACGATCCGTAGTAGAAGTTGATGCTCGACGCAACGAGTTTGGGCTCGAACGTGGACTTTCTCTCGTTCTCGAGGGCGGCCGATACTCGTTGAAAAATGGAGGGCTGTGGCACGGATATGTATTCAGGACGATTGTGTTTCTGCCCCACGTTCGGGACAGGGCTCAACATCGGTTTGCTCATTTAAGCCGCTCCTCTCGGCATGTGAATTCCTCGGGATACCACCAGACGCGCAACGATGTTAATCGTCAGAACCAACGCCAGCAGAACGAACCCGGCAGCCCACGCCTGGCGGTGCCAGTCCTCGTAGGCCGAAATGGCATACGTAAAAATCATTACAGGAAGAGTTGCAGTCGGCTGGCTGTAGCCGGAACTCCAGAACGAATTACCAAGCGCCGTAAACAACAATGGCGCTGTTTCACCGGCAACTCGAGCGAAGTCGAGCATCGTGCCGGTAATGATTCCGCGCATTGCAGCGGGGATAACGACAGTCACAATCGCTTTCCACTTCGATGCCCCTAACGCGACCGCCGCTTCCCGCAGCGACAAAGGCACTGCGTGAAGAAATTCCTCAGTACTGCGCACTGAAATGGGAATCATCATGATTCCGAGAGCGATGCCGCCGGCCATCGTCGAGTAATGGCCCATGGGATGAACAACCAGTCCCCATACGACGATACCGATAACGATCGACGGAACGCCGTTAAGCAGATCCGTTGCATACCGGATGATGAAAGACATCGTCGGCCCGGCATATTCGTTCAAGTAAACGCCGCCGAGAAACCCGATTGGAATTCCGATGATCGTCGCCAGCAGCAGCACCTTACCGCTGCCGACGATCGCGTTCGCCATCCCGCCGCCGGGCTCCCCCACAGGTGCCGGCAGTTTGGTAAAAAACGACCAGTTCAACGATGTGCCACCCTGCCAGACCAGGTATCCGAGAATGAAAAACAGGATGCCTACGGTCACCAGCGTGCACACGCCGGTCAGGCCGAACATGACGAAGTTGATGATTTTTTTAGAGCTCACGCAGTTGCGCCTCGCCGCGTGGTGGCAATGATCAGAAGGCGCGCCAGCCCGTTAATCAGGAAAGTGACAGCAAACAGGACAAGCCCCAGCTCGATCAGCGAGTTCAGATACAAATCTCCCACGGCCTCCGTAAATTCATTGGCGATCACAGCGGCGATGGAATACCCGGGAGCCAGCAAGGACGCCTTGATCTGGGGCGTATTGCCGATCACCATCGTGACCGCCATGGTCTCTCCCAGAGCCCTCGCCAGAGCCAGAAAGATGGAGCCCATAATGCCTTTGGAGGCGAACGGAAGAACCACGCGCCAAGTGGTCTGCCAGCGAGTCGAACCCAGAGCCAGAGCCGCTTCACGCTGCTCGCGCGGCACCGCCATCAACACCTCGCGCGATACCGAAACAATGAACGGAACGATCATGATCGACAGAACGACGCCGGCTGAAAAATAGCTCACACCGTAAAAGGCGCCCTGAAATATGGGCAGAAATCCCAGGGTATCTTTCAGGACGGGAACGACATCGTTCTGCAGAATCGGAAGCAGCACGAAGATGCCGATCAGCCCATAAAGCACACTGGGGACGGCAGCAAGCAGTTCAATGAGGAAGGTCAGTCCATCCGATATCGCCGGCGGCGCAAGTTCCGACAGGAAGATTGCCGATCCGATCCCCTGAGGCACCGCAATGACCAACGCAACGATCGAAGTCACCACGGTTCCATATATAAATGGAAGCGCGCCGAATTGGCCGGCAACCGGATCCCAGGTCTGTGTTGTCAGGAAGTGCCAGCCAAACTTTTGGCGGGGCAGGGCCGATTGGGCGTACAGCTGATAGAAGATCACCGCCGTGATCATGAAAATCGTCGCGGCAGCGAGCAGAGTCAGCAAATAAGCGATCGCATCACCAGCTACCAGACGATCGAGGAAGGCACGAACTCTCCCTTTGCCAGGAGGAGTTCGTACCTCGAAAGACGCAGACGACATAAAGTTACTGTATCTTTGAAATGGCCTTCAGCTCTTTGCTTACAACCGCTTTCGGCAGCTTCGCAAATGAAAGAGGCTCGGTGAGATTCTGCCCGTCATTCAACATCCAGGTTAGAAAGTCCGTAATCATCTTCCTTTTTGTTGCGTCCTGGATCTTTTCCGGAATCAGAAGCCAGGTAAAACTAGAGACAGGGTAGGCATCCTTACCCGGAGCATTGGTAATCGAAACGCGGAAATCGTCTGGCATGTTCTCCACCGCTCCGCTTGCAGCGGCAGAAACGCTTGCCAGGTCGGCTTTAACGAAAGTCCCTGATGAATTGCGCACTTTACCATACGGCAACTTGTTCTGAATAGCGTAGATCAACTCGACATAACCAATCGAGTTCGCCGTCTGTTTGACCTGACCCGATACCGCTTCATTACCCTTGGCGCCAAGTCCCACCGGCCAATTCACCGACGTTCCCACTCCGACCTTCTGTTTCCATTCGGGACTGACTTTTGCAAGGTAATCGACCCAGACATAAGTCGTACCGGAACCGTCCGAACGGTGAACCACCACGATATCGTTCGCGGGAAGCTTGACATTGGGATTCGCCTTGGCGATTTCGGGGTCATTCCACTTGGTGATTTTGCCCAGGAAAATACCCGCCAGCGCCTCAGGCGTGAAGTTCAAATCTGTCGCGACACCCGGTACGTTATATGTTGGCACATCCGCTCCCAGCACCGTGGGGAAATGAAGGACGCCAAAACCGCGCTTCGTGCGGAATGCCTTGAGCTGGTCCTCATTCATCGGTCCGTCGCTGGCTCCGAAATCCACTGTCCCTTCCGTGACCTGCTGGATTCCCGCGCCGGAACCGAGAGACTGATAATTGATCTGAATGTCCGGATGAAGCTTGTTGTACTCGCTAAACCATTTGGAGTACATCGGATACGGGAATGTCGCGCCGGCACCGTTGATCAGGACGGCAGCCGTGGACGCACACACTCCAATTGCAAATAAGACACAAAACAACGCAAGAATCTTTCGCATATTTCCCTCCCTGTGAACTGATTGCCTACTGCGTCCCCTGAAAATAAGCGAATCCATTTACAATTCTACGGGACCTATGTGAATAAATTGTTACAACCAGTAAAAATGCCGAGAAGGACGCTCTAGCAATCCAAGATAGAAACGGATGCAGCGTTGCCGGCAGTCCCCGCCTAAGTCAGGCGGGGACTGGTCCACCGGTGAGCTCGACATCCCGAGCTCGATTTTTTCAGTCATATGGGGCTGCAGCCGCCTGCGCCCCGAAGCTGTTCCTTTTGCTGTTGGAGCCTACATCGCGGGCGCGTACTGGTTCACAGCGTCGACGTCATTTGCAAACCCCGCGGTAACGCAATCGATATCTCACGCCAGCAATCGAAAGACGTTTCGGTTTACGCCAATGGCAGATTCGACTATGTCATCACGGTCTGAGATCGCGCAAAACAGGCCTGTCCGATATTCCCGGGTTGCGAACCGATTCATTGGGGCTTCGATGATCCGGCGGACGCGCCGGCCGACAGACAGCTGGAAGCATTCCGGCGTCAAGTCGGAGACTTCCGCTGTCTTTTCCAGTAGTTTAGCGGGTTTCAGAGGGAGCAGCGGTTGTTCCATCTTTAATGCTGGAAGCGGCCCAGTGGTGTTGATCGCAGCGAGGTGGACAAATGAAGCGGCTCAGTACAATCTGCATGATCTTCTTCACTTTCGGGTGCGCTGCCCGCCTGGGTAGATTGAATCCCAACGTGAGGACTGAGCGGCTGCTGGCAGTTGAGAACAGACGACTCTCCTATATGAAGGATCCTGTGGAACGCACCCTGATCTACATCAGGATCGCGCAGCTGATCATTGACTCGGTACAGGACGCGGCGCACAGCGACGATTTCGAAAGAATGGGTTCACTGCTGACCGATTACTCGAGCACCATCCGATCGGCACAGCAGATGATGCTGCATTCAGGTCGAAATCCCGCAGAGGCCCCTGAGGGTTTTACGAATCTCGAACTTGCGCTCCGGGAAGAAGCGCGCCGTTTGCAGGACATCAGCCGCAGCTTGCGAGTCGACGATAGACACCCTGTCGAGCTCGCATTGGGCACCGCCGTCTCCATCCGGGAAGGACTTCTGCGATTAATCTTTCCCCAGACCGCGGCAGTACCGGATTAAGGATGAAGCCACGGATTGAATTCGTTTAATTCGTTCAATCCGTGGCTTATTCATTGCCTATCTCTTAAGGTCATCCGCTGATGGCGGGGCGCCCGGGAGGACGTATCGAAGGTTGAACCAACCGGCATTTTCGTGCGTGTTCTTAGGTGCGCCGGCCGAAACCGACCATGGATTTCTGAAGAGATATGCGTACTGGAACATCATCTGAACTGCACCGTACTTTGCATCTCTCCAAACGGTCTGAGTGAGCCCGAACGTTCCCTCCTGTGTGCTGCGATTCTGGCTGTTCGGCGAACCCGGATAACCGTAACCGATCCGCGTTGTCCCGTTCGCGTCGAGAGCGGTGTTCGCCTTGACGTAAATTCCGCCGTAATACGCATAGAACGCGCTGTTTTTATGAGCGTACTCAAAGCCGGAAACCGTTGAACCGGAGTGGATTAAGGAAGGGCTGCCGTCCGCCCGGACAATAAAATCGGGGGCCACACCGAAAAGATACCGCCCGGCGCCATCACTCCAGAAATTGTTAGTTACAAGCCGCAGGCCTTTTACGACTTCGATATTCGCATTAATAGATCCGCCGCCGCCGCCTTTCGTGAACGTTTGCTGCGTCAGCGGATTGAACAGTTTCACCGTGCTTTCAACTCCCGCAACTTCGAAGTGAACGCGGGAATTCGGATCGAAGGCGAGCTTGCCAATAATGTCAGGATGGACGGTTGGAGTCCCCACACCATTGGCTACGTTCTGATCCAGTTCACCTGCCATCGGAGTCGCCAGAGCCGCGGGCAGAGCTGGAACACCGCCGCCGCCCGAGCCACCGAAGTATTGCGAGGCGTTTTCGGCCGATACGCCGAACGTAACCCGCGAGCTCGGGTGGTAGAGAAAGCGGATGCCGGGAATGCGGCCCCAGGTCAAACCATTCATGTAGTTCACATCGACGACCTGGGAGTAGAAGAGGTCCCCAGGTATCGCAGAGATCCCCTTGCGATTCGGAGTCATCATGCTCCAGGACTGGCCTCCCAATACCTCAAACTTCCCTTTCTGAACGTCGATCCAGTAGAGGCGGATCCGGTACAGAAGGCTGTTGCTGGAAACCTGCGTGTTGTTGCCGGCGACGCCACCGACAAAGTCACCTTCGTAATAACCCAGGACGTTCGCACCTCTGACCCTGGCATCCACGCGGAATCCAATGCGTGAATTCGCAGCGCTGAATTTATCTTCACTGAGTCGGCCCGCCGTCGTGTTGTTGTAAGGAATGCTTCCGAAATTCGTTTGAAGACTGCTTCCGGCATTGGTGCTGCGAAACGTATTCGTCACATCCATGAACCCGATCGGCGTGATAAACGCGTCACCTAACCTGAATTGCACAGGGTTACCCGTTGTGTCGGTGGAGACCGCCTGGGCGCTCTTCGCAGGCAGGTTGAGCTGCTGCTGCGGAGCTGTGGCAGGCGCGGCGGCAGCAGGCGCAGTCGCAGGTTGGGAAACCGCCGCAGCAGTGGCGACGGCTGTGGGATTTGATGCAGCGACTGCCTCTTTCGCGGAACCGGCATTTGCAGCGGCGTCAGACTGCTCCTGCTGTTTCTGTACCTGCGTCTTGAGCTGCTCGATTTCGGCTTTCAGGCCGGCAATGCTCTCTTGAAGAGACTCAATGGACGCAGGGCTTGGTTTCGATGCGGGAGTTGGTTGTGCCCCTTCCGATTTCTTCTCCTTCTCTTTTTTGGGCTTCTCACCCGCAAATGCGCTACCTGCGCCAGCGGCAACAAGTAACGCAATGCTCAGTAACCCGATGACCTTACTTAATTTACCCATCAGTCGATATCCTTTCCTCAATCACCTTTCACGAATGTTTATGTGGATATACCCAAGCGTATATTGACGGCGGTAAAGGATAGGATTAGGAGCGTGACTGAATCATTACCAGCTTATTAACATTTTGTTACAGCTTAAAAGTTGACGCGTTCGTAATAAAGTTTTCGTTGGATTTCAGACCACTTGTAGGCTCGGTCGGCGTCTCCGATACGCGTAAAGACGTCGATCATGCCTTGCGTGCAGGCGGGTGCTCCGGAGTTTATCCAGGCAGTGCATTCCTCTTCCATGGCGACCAATCCGTCAAGTTGGTCAGGAAGCTGGACTCCAGGCGGGGCATGCCGCATGTAAATGAGTTCATGCGAGTCGTAATACACGAGCTTCCATTCGGTCTGTAGGGGATCGGCGAACGCGACGGGCAGATAATAGGCTTGCCCGGACACGGGCTCGAAGGCGCTCATTACAATGACGTCGACGCCATAGTCGCCGAGTAGGTCTTCGCCGCTCCTGCCTCCACTCGCGTCGGCAGCCAGAACGATCCGTTGCATGTCCTGGGCGACGCTCTCGTTGAGCGCCCGGCCGTCCGCGAACACCTGCAGTTTAGGCCAGAGGCGCCAGATCAAATAGCCGCCTTCAGAGTATGTGTTAAAAAGCCTGCCCTGAACGTTATTTTGCAAAAGGAAATCAGACGCCGCGGCGACCGGCGTCTCGATGGCATTTCGGAATCGCAGTGCCTGCCCTTGGCCAATGACGATTGTTACCGCAGTCAGCAGAATGACCGCCAGCCCAAACTCCAACGCTTTGCGTTTCGGGAATTGCGGCCAAACAGGAAGATATGCCGCGATCAGAAAAGCTCCAACCCAGGCGGTGAAAACGACATTGCGCCAAGCGAGTAAACCCGCTGAAGCGAATGCTGCAAAGAGCAGCCACTCCGCAGGCCGCGCTTTGCGGCGGTTTAAAAGCAACACCAAAAGGCCGCCATACAACAGGACGGTAAACGGACTCAATTCCCAAAATTTCGGGCGATACCACTCGATGATCTGGGACTGCAGCGGACTCCTGCTGTAGTTCCAGACAATCTCGAATGCGCGGAATCCGTTGGGATTCACACCCGACACAAGCATCGAGCCCGGCCAACCAAAGTGTTCGCTCGTGCTTTGCAGGCCTGTCTCGCCATCTATAATAGAAGCTTTCGGCCAAATAGATCCCCACGACGACCCATCCCAGAATGAAACCACCGTGAAAGTTCGCCCATATGAGGAAAAGAGGCGGCAGCAGCCAAACCAGGCGGCCGGAATCCAGGAGGTTGATCGACAGGGCGAGAAAAACGTAAGTAAAGTACTGCGGCCGATCCTCTGGGAAGCTGTGCATGACGACTGCGCAGATTGCTGTTGCGCTCAGAGCACGATAGAAACTGGCGGTCCTGCGGTATGCCATCAGCCCAGCTAACGCACAAAAACCACCCAGGAAGATCGCACGCATGAGCACTAATCCGCTCAGCCCGCCGCCCGCATACATGCCGTACAGGGCCACCTGCGCGAGCCATTCATGCGTGAGGTTGAAATCTCGTGTAGCCTCTTCCCCCGTGTACACGGGCTTGCCCATGTAGGTAGTCCATGCAAACGGATCCGGCAGCGGCAGCCGGTGTTGAGTCAAGATGAACTGGCCCGTCTTGAGATGCCACCAGGTGTCTCCATCTGCAGTTTTACGCGATAGCCAGCAAAGCATCAGGAATAACGAAAGCCCCAATACCAGGCCTCGCAGCCATTTCGGCGTCGTATGGAGCGTCTGAGTGGAAGAAGCCCGGCGTTTAGTTTTCGGCTGACGATGCATCGCGCTCACTCGTCGTCGATCATAACTAAATCCGTCATTCGGTACTTATGGGAGAACCGTGACGTGAAAATCCTGGAAGAAGAACTGCCGGGGCATAACTAGCCTGAATTTCTCACGAGTTTTGCCCCGGAGTGGATAAGCCACGGATGTTCATGAGAGATCTGGGCTAGGTAATCCTCGATGGCAGACTAAATAATATTGAGGCGCGCCGCCTTGACCGAGAGCGCCGAGTGCAAGTGCCAGCAAGCACAGGTCAGCGGCGCGAATACATCGAATCATTGATATAAAACGTCTCCGCCTCCTTCGGCGACCATCTTATCTGAGAGTGCGATGATGGCATCGCGCCGCTTCAAAATTCCGCGGATCTGAGCTGGGGACAGGTACTTCCCAAGGTGTTCCTGCAGCGTGGGTTCATCCAGTTTCTTGATATTCGCCAGGAGTGTGCGGGAAAACATCGTCAGCTGCTTTGGGTCCTTCAATTCCTCAAACGGCCGGAATGTCCGTGAATGGTCGATTAACCGTATGTTCCAATCCGAAGTGATGAGCAGGTTTCCAAGATTGCGATCCGTATTGTAAATAAGGTTGTCCCAGAGCCGGATTTTTGCGATTTGCTGGTCCCACTGCACCTGGTTCGGGGGCTGGATCTTTTTTTTATTTAACCCCTCCCCGTCCATCACCGAATCCACAAAGAACTGCATTGATCCCTGCTTACCGTCCACAGTGCGCGGGACCGTTGCGGGCACCATGCCTAACCCGATCAGTTTATCCAGCTCATAGGCCGCAATTTCTGTGCGCCAACTGTCCTGGAATTGCAGCTCCACTCCGGTTTCCAACTTTTTTGACGGCACAGGCCCTTCATCGATCGTTTTCCAGACACCAAAATGTTTCTCCCCGTTGAATTCCACCGTGGCTTTTTTCGGAAGCGTCACACCTTCAGGAAGATCTTTCATTCCGCCGATCTTCCCAGTTCTTAAAAACTCTTCAATCTGCGTACCTTGAAAAGCCTGTCCGGCTCCGCCTTTCTGTGCCGCCGCAGCCACGGTGGCAGACAACAGCAGTCCCAGGTACAAGAATGTGACAGCCTTCCGGGTACTCATCGGATCCTCCCGCGGCTATGGTAAGACCGAAGTAGGCGGGGCCGTCAATTTATTGTTATTTCTTTATGTAATTGTGGGGCTCAGTTGCGCTGTAAGTTTTAGTTTTTTTTAACCAGCTTTTGGAAGAAAGCGACGATCCCTGTTTGTCCGAGTTGATTTTTCGTCAGGACATAGAAATCGGAGAAGTCCCCGCCTGAGTTAGGCGGGGACTGGACTCCCTCACTTTCACATCAAAACATTTGGGCACTACGCACACGTCCTTCCGCTGTTTGGTTGCGGCGCAGCCGCGCTAAGCCGTTTTGTGGCTAATCCTCTTCTTAGAAATTCACCCGCATCGCAAACTGGATCTGCCGGTTCGTCCCCAGCCCGACACTCCGTTCAACAGTAGACGTCACGATCCCGAAGGCCGAACTGCCGGTGAATGACAGCGGCTGGCCCGGCTGAAACTGCCCGGCGGATGTTCCTAACGCCGGCCCGAGGGTCGAGGGGGGCGCCGCAAAGTTCGTCAGATTGAAGATGTTGAAAATCTCTGCGCGAAACTCGACGTTACGCGTTTCCGCAAAGGGGAACTTCCGATTCATGATCAGGTCGAACTGACGGAAGTTGGGTCCTCGCAGGAAACTCCGCGGCAAGTTGCCAAACGTTCCGGGTTTCGGAATTGCAAACGCAGCCGGATTGAACAGCGTACGGTCCTGGTTCAGGTACGGATTAACTCCGGGAACCAGATCCGGCCGCCGCGTCGCGCGCGTGGAACCACCGAACGGGGTGTTGATCACCGCATTGCGGCCCACCGCTGGAGACGTAAAGACGTTTCCTGAAGCATCTGTGTAAGCGATATCCGGTCGAGTGATAAACACATTCACAGGTAATCCGCTGCGCGCATTCATAATCCCGCCAAAACTCCAATTACCGAGAATGGCCTTCGCCGCTCCGCTCAGTCCGCGGCTTGGAATGTCATAGACGAGACTGGTGTTGAAGTTATGGCGGACATCGAATTTGTTGAAGCTCTTGTCGTAATCGAAGTCCTTGATGTCTCTTGCATTGTTACCAACGGTATCGGCCTCGTTCGAGCCTTCACTGTTTCCAAAGCTGCGGCCCAGCGTGTATTGCGCATTCATGGTCACGCCCTTGGCAGAACGCCGGACGACCGACACTTGAAGAGCATTGTAGGTGTCGCGGCCGCCGCTGGTTTTGTAATCGACTTCGCCGAACGGATGCAAAACGTTCGTCCCGCCGTTGTCGATGTCGAACTCGCGTATGACGACGCCGGCCTGCGTCGGATCCGGGTTTGTTCGAACTGCCACGATCCGGTTCGCGATACTGCGCAGAAACAGATTCGTTCCCTGACTGCCCACATAAGCACCTGTAACGACGATGTGGCCGGGCAATTCGCGCTCAACTGAAGCGTTGTAGGTGTAGATCCGTTCCGGAACCGTGTAATTCGGATCGTAAGCGCGCGGTCCGAATGACCGGTTCAGCGGGTTACTGATGAAGCTGGCGCGCACGGCGCTGACGTCAATCGGGTACGTGCCGTTGTTGACGACGGTGTTGATCAAATCGCTTTCGATGGGCTGCAGGAGGTCTTCCGTCTGGCCGGGTCCATTAAAGATACCGAAACCGCCACGAATCGAAGTTTTCTGATCCGGCGAAAACGTCAACCCAACGCGCGGATCGAAGTTCATCCTGGATTGGTAAAACGTGTGGTTCGTCGGGAAAAAGCAGTCCGGAGTCGTCGTGCAATTGATATTGAACTGGACGTCCAGGTTGCGTGCCTCGCGCATCGGCGTGTAGTGCTCAAAACGTATCCCATAGTTCAGCGTAACGTTTGACGCCACCTTCCATTCGTCCTGCGCGTATGCAATGTAGTATTCCTGCTTGCCTTCACGCTGGCCCGTAGCGCCATTGTTGAACACGCTCGGATCCGACAAATCTCCCACATAGCGGAAGCTCGCCAGCTTGTTCGCCAGAAAATCCGACAGACTGTTGAAGGTGTACTGCGTTCCTCCGTTGCGGTCCGTATAGAAGCGCACCGGACGGATCTCGCCGCCGAATTTCATGGTGTGCTTTCCCGATATCCAGGTGAGGTTGTCGATGAAAGACAGCGTCCATGGGGTGTACGGCGCGCCGCGGCCATTCGCCTGGCTGTTCAAGCGCACCAGGCCGCCGGCAACCGCGATACCGGTTGTGGCGCCCTGTCCGGGAATGCCATTATTCGATGCGCTGCCCGTAATGTTGATACTGATCGGCGACGTGTCGATGCCGTTCACGACGATGCTTTTTCCAAATCCCCGCGTCAGAACTCCGTTATAACCGAACTTCACCTCGTTGATGATCGAGTTGGAAAGCGTGGACTGCAGAGCAATCACGCCGTTTTGCGGCCAGGTCCGGATCTGCAGCACGCGGCCGCTGATGCTTTGCGGCTGGGTGTTGGATCCAAGATCGCGGAAGAAGCGGGCGTAAAGAGAGTGTTTTTCATTGAGCCTGAAATCCAGGCGGACCCCAGCGGAATCTTCATTGACGACATTATTGGCCTGCAGCTGATAAATGTCGAAGTTAGGGTCGGAGGAAGCGCCCGGCAGGATGAACGCCTGAGGCGCATGAAATGCATCGATAATGGACGCCACCGCAGGAACGGCCTGGCTTTTGGCCAGCGCGCTCGGTGCGGACTCGATGAGATTGACGCCGTTGCGCAGCCGATATCCCTCGTAGCTGCCGAAGAAGAACACCTTGTCCTTGACGATCGGGCCGCCGACCGAGCCGCCGAACTGATTCATCCGAAGGGGCAGCTTGGAAAGTCCACCGGGCGCCACGCGGTCGAAGAAATTGCGTGAATCCAGTTTGTCGTTGCGCAGGAATTCAAACAGGGAACCGTGGACGGCATTGCTGCCGGACTTGGTGACGACGTTGATCTGGCCTCCGCTGCCGGTTCCGAATTCAGCGGCGTAGGTGTTCGACTCCACGCGGAATTCCTGAACATTTTCCAGGCTGCTCTGCAGCTTGAATGGCGATACCAGCTCTCCGCCGACGACGCCGGGAGAGGCATCGACGATTCCCGACGCCTCGACACCATCGAAGCGGACCGCATTCTGGTCGGTCGCCCGCCCGTTGAAACGAATGTCGTTGTACTGACCGTTGCCCGTATTCTGCGCGCCAGGCGCCTGCAGATAGAGTTGCGAGAGCTGGCGGCCGTTGATCGGCAGCTCGGCCACTTCCCGCACATCCACATTCGCACCCATGGCAGCCGAACTGGTTTCGACGCGAACTTCAGCCGCGTCCGCCGAAACCGTCAGTTCCTGCGACACACCGGCAGGACTGAGCGCCAGATCCAAGCTCAGGCTCTGGCCAACGCCGACCTGAACTCCGGTCACTTCCTTTGGCGCGAAACCGGGCAGCGACGCCCGCACGGTGTAGACCGACGGTCTGAGCGACGTCACAACATAGTCGCCACGGTCGCCGCTGAGTGCCTCCCGCTCCTCACCCGTCCGATCGTTTTTGACCGTTATCATTACCCCGGGTATGACACCGCCAGTCGTGTCTTTAATAGCCCCCTGGATCTTCCCCTGATCGACCTGGCCGTATCCCGCTGCCGCTACGAAAGTCAGTAAGAGCGCGCCCAGCGCCATACTCTTCATCATTTCTCTCAATCCCGCCTCCTTTGGAGTTTTCTTAACCTTTTGATCAGTGAACAAGTAGGAAAGTGATGGAAGGGCGAGCTTAGAGGCCGAACACTCACGAGCCTGTTAATAAGAAATTAATAAAGTGTTACAGCAAGGCAAGTCCGGGCCGTAGAAACACGGGTTAGCAGGGACGGAATTTTGCGAGTTGATCCGTCGTCAAAAATGTTACAACTTGATGAATAAGTAATTAAAAAACGCTATCAATGGGATTGTCCCCACGATAGAAGTTTCAGTCAGGACACAAAGATATGATGGGTAGATACAAACTCTCTGCCGCGCTCATTTGGACTTTGTGCTTCTCGGCTGGGATGGCAAAGGCCGAAACGCGCAAAGAAACGGCCGATTCCTACATTCAACTCGGGGACAAATTCGCCCACCTCGGAGACTTCGATCGCGCGATCGGAGCCTACAATATTGCGCTTCAATTCGCTCCGGATTCTGCCTTCGCTTTCCTTCGCCGGGGCTGCGCCTTCGAGCAGCGAGGCGACGTCGCCAAAGCGATTTCCGACTACGGCTCCGCGCTCGACATCATGCCCGCTCTGAGCACGGCCTGGTACAACCGTGGCAATCTCCGGCTCAATGACGGAGATTTCGATGGCGCCAAATCCGATTTCGACAAGGCGCTGAAACACGACCCGACCTATTTCATGGCGTACAACAACCGCGGAATTGCCAACGTCGCCAAAGGAAACATGGAAGCCGCAGTCGCCGACTTCACCGAAGCCATCAAGCTGGATCCGCACTTCCCTGAAGCCTATGTCAACCGCGGACTCGTCCGCTTTCAACAGGGATTGAAAGCCGAAGCGGAACAGGACTTCGCCCGCTCCCTCGCGGTCAAACCCGCACTTAAAACCTTCATCGAAACCCGCGTCAGCCAGATCAGCCAGAAGTAGTCGCGGGCGCTTAGCCGCCGGAGCGGCGCAAGATCATAGCCACGGCCGAAGGCCGTGGATTTCAATTCCCAGCCAGCCGTAAGCCGCGGTAAACGGCGAAAGATTCTTTCCCCGCTACCGCGGCTCATCGCTCTTTGTAAACAAACCCATGGCCTTCTGCCGTGGCTGCTGTGACGCCGCTTCCGCGGCTGAACCGGGCGTATGATTGATCGCAGGTTGCTATTCATGTTTATGAAACCCTTTGGACTTCAGGGTTGGCCTCGTATTCTTTGGGTAACAGCGGCGATTGCCTTTCGCCGCGTCCGGTGGATACCAGTTTGTGCAGGCGGCGAGGCAGCAACCGGAAGATCCCCACGTCCAGATCCAAACCCCTTCGACATCCGCTCCACTTCACCTTGCGTTGTCTCCGGACGGGGCTGAAGTCGTAAGCGTTGTTCCCAATGGCAAGGGCAGGGCGCTCTGGCTGCATTCATTGAACGCCCAGACAGGGCATATCGTGTCGGGCTCGGAAACCTCGACGACAACCAGCACAGGGTTCCCATTCTGGTCGCCGGACGGGCGATCCATTGCGTTCTTTGGCGACAGTAAGCTGAAGGTAATCGATCGCTTCGGCGGTCAGCCACGGATGCTGGCAGACGCGCCGGAGGGACGTGGAGGAACCTGGAGCCGGGAGGGCATCATTCTATTTTCGCCGTCCGGAAATGGCCCGCTCTTCCGCGTCGCCGCCATTGGCGGGACGCCTGCGGCAGTCACTGAAGTCGATCGATCGCATGAAGAGATTGGCCACCGGCACCCATGGTTTCTTCCAGACAGCAAGCATTTCCTCTTTCTCGCTGTCGCGCGCAAGCCGGCAGACTCCGCAGTCTGGATAGGTTCCATCGATTCAAAGGAGAAGACCTTCGTTGTCGGAACAAGCAGCAAGGCGATGTTCGTGCCACCCGACAACATCGTCTTTATGGATGGATCAACTTTGATGGCGCGGCATTTCAACCCATACAGCATCGCGTTTGCCGGGCCCGCATTCACGGTCGCGAAACATATCGGGATCAATACCAGCAACAGTGAAGCCGGCTTCACGGTGTCTGACACTGAAACTTTAGCGTTCCGAACGGATGGTCAACCCAAACCGGCTGAAAATTCTCCAATCACAATCATCGATGAGTGGCTGTCGGCAACCCGCGGAGCGCCTTGAAAAACAGAGAGCCCCTCATCGGTTGCGGTTTTGCAGCGTGAGAAAGCTTTGAGTGAAGATCCAATCAAGACGGTTGCTCATCAATACTATCCACAACAACTGAAGAAGAACTTTTCGCTTTTTTTCGGAGCTATTGACCGCCTTGGTAGATAGAGTGGCATAAACCGATCGCGTGGGGGATTTAAGAAGCGAACAAGAAGCAAATCCTAAAACCTGTCGGAGAAGGGGTCACACCTGGACCTGAATCGAAACACTGCAACCAAATCGGACGGCAGCGGCATTTAGGAGGCTCGAAGTGAAATCGGCAGGCAAGCGAATCTGGACCCCTCTGGCGGGAGCGTTTCTCTCTCTCTTCTTATATTCAGCACCACCTCAACAGCAGCGGCGCAATCCACGGGAACCTTCACCGCTACCGGCAGCCTGGGCACGGCCCGAAGTTTCCACACAGCGACTTTGCTACAGGACGGGAGAGTCCTGATTGCCGGTGGTGATGTCTTCACTGGGTTTGCAGGCTCTCAAATTCCGACGGACAGTGCGGAACTCTACGATCCCTCCACCGGAACCTTCGCTCCGACCGGCAGCCTGGCCACAGCACGATTAGGGCACACAGCCACATTACTCCCGGACGGCAAAGTCCTGATCGCCGGTGGCTATGAGGGCCCCGGCCGGCATTTATCACTTAGCGCAGAGATTTACGATCCTTTCACCGGCACCTTCGCCGCGACCGGCAGTATGGCCGCTGGTCATACCGGCGCTACGCTGCTCAATAATGGCAAGGTGCTCATGGGGCTGCCCGCGATTGGCGACAACGCTGAACTCTACGACCCTTCGAGCGGTACGTTCACCCAGGCGGGAGGTTATGCTGGCAGTGGTCCTTTTCTTCTAGGTGACACAGTCACCTTGCTTCCAGATGGCAGGGCCTTGATGGTTTCAGCGGAATCCCCCATCACACTCTATAACCCTGCGAGCGGTACGTTCAGTCTTACAGCGATGACCTGGGACTATTTCGAATTCTCGGCGACGTTGCTCATGAGTGGCAAGGTCTTGTTGGCCGGTGGCGAGAACGAGGCCATTACTTTCTCAACTGTCGGCGCCTCCCTGTACGATCCCTCTACTGGAAGCCTCACTTCTACCGGCCGCATGACAGTGGGTCGATCTTACCACGCCGCCACCCTCCTGCCAGATGGCAGGGTTCTGATGACTGGGGGCAAATATGGCGGCTTCTTAAGCGCGGCGGAGCTTTATGATCCTGCCACTGAAACATTCGGTCCCATTGGTAATATGCTTGCGCCACGCGGGGTTCACACGGCCACCTTGCTTCAGGATGGAAGAGTTTTGCTCGCCGGCGGTGCGTATACGCTCCAATTCCCGGGCGCCCTGTTCCAGAATTCCAGTGCCGAACTCTACACGCCGCCTGTATTGGTGCCTGCTTCCATTGCTAATGACCTGCAATTCGACCGGACGACTGTTGCTACTGGCAGTTCATACACCTCCACATTCTCAGGATCTAATCTTCCGCTGGATACATTTTTCGACGTGCGCTTTACTGCTCCGGGGAGTACTGCCAGTGATGTCAGCCTGAATTGGCAAACAGGTAGTGTTGCCGCCCATGATGTGTCTTCCGGTATTGTTCCGGGAGCATGGACCATCAATGGTGTTCGTGCACACCGGAGCGAAGCAGATCACACTGGCAGTTTCGTCCCGGTTCACGCGACAATAACAGTTTCTCCATAAGTTGATCTGCCTTTTCCGGATTGGCTGAAAATCGTCAACCGGACAAAGTTTCAACGTCACGTGCATCCATGGCTGAATTCGCGTACGCGCGTTATGCCCGCCACTGGCATCTTGAGGTTTTTGCACTGAGTCAAATACAAGTAGGACTTCGACCTTCAAAAGCAAGGTTTGCAGCCGTACTCGGTATGGTAATCATGTGCCACCGATAGCGTATCTTCTCACACGGTGAGGCGATTTTTCCCACACCTACAATGAACGATGCCTGTAACGCATTAAAAACACGCAGTCGGAGTCGTGGAGCTTTGCTTGCTATCGAACAGGCGCTTTACAAATAGCGCGTGGAGGAGAAGCTTCAGATGACTGGAAGAGGAAGGATCATGGCGCAGGAAAGCGTTCAACGCATCGTACACCTGTTGGCTTCAACAGAGATGACGGTGACAGAGATTGCGGAGCGGATGGCGTGCAGCAAAAGCGTGGTGATTACGATCAACCGAAGATTTCAAGTGCGCGCCTACAACGGGTTACGAACGCGATGGGTGAGATTGGACCGGAAAGCAGCGTCATAATTGCGGGACAGTAATCGGCGATGTAGAACGATGAACGCGTCGCCACTCTCCCGCTATAGTTTTGCTATTGGCCGTCCTGCTTGTCCTTGCTTGCGCGTTCTCTGCTTTCTTCTTTGCTTCACGAGCAGGCGCCTTTGGTAACGTTCATCCTGGCGGTGATGATGAGCGCGTGGTACAGCGGATTTCTGCCGGGCCCCGTGACGACGGCGCTCAGTACGCTCACCGCCGCATATCGACCGGTTACACGCTGATTCGTCAAGTGCGAGCGCGGCGGCCGGAAGAAGGCCGGCGCTTTCCGGCTGCGCTCACAGCCTATACCAGTGCGAATCATCGCCAGCGCGCGCTTCTGGCCGGATTTCAGATTGGAAAATGCACGCCTCGATCAGAAGTTAATACGCCGAGGCCGAACAGGATTTTTGCCCAACCCGTCGGGTCAAACCCGCACTCAAAACCTTCATCGAAACCCGCGTCAGGCAGCCTTGCAGTTGACATATTCCGTATTTCCATTATTATAGAACTATGAAAAGAACGAGCCCCGAGAAGATCACACAATATGCCGACATGTTCGCGGCGATGGGAACGGAGTCGAGGCTGCGGATCATGCAGCTCCTGCTCTCTGCCCATCCCGATGGACTTGTCGTCAACGAAATCGGCAGCGAGCTCGACATCCCGAGCTCGACGCTCTCCCATCATCTGGACAAGTTGAAGAACGAAGACCTTGTGCGCGTGAAACGCGAAGGGACGTTCCTGTGGTATTCGGCGAATACGGAGACCTTGCAGGAACTGCTCGGCTTTCTTTATGCCGAGTGCTGCACGCGGAACAAGGCTGTCGAACCTCAGAAAATTGTTTGTTGCAAGTGAGGAGCATATGACTACGACGAATATCAAAGAAGCGGTCCGGGAAAAATACGGCGAGGCGGCTCTGCGCGTGCTGTCCGGTGAACCGTCATCCTGCTGCGAAACCTCCTGCTGCGGAGATCCCATCTCTTCCGATCTTTACAACGACAATCAGGTTGGCCAGATTCCGGAAGAAGCGATCAAAGCTTCGCTGGGTTGCGGCAATCCCACGGCACTGGCCGCGCTGAATCCGGGCGACGTTGTGCTGGATCTCGGGTCGGGCGGCGGCATCGATGTTCTGCTGTCGGCGCGCCGCGTTGGCCCGTCCGGCAAAGCCTACGGCCTCGATATGACCGATGAAATGCTGACTCTTGCCCGTGAAAATCAAAGAAAGTCCGGCCTCGAGAATGTAGAGTTCCTGAAAGGCGATATCGAACACATTCCCTTACCCGACGCATCGGTCGACGTAATCATATCCAACTGTGTCATCAACCTGTCCGCAAACAAAGACCAAGTCTTGCGCGAGGCCTGGCGCGTTCTGAAGCCGGGCGGCCGGTTCGCTGTTTCCGATGTTGTGGTGCGAGGCGCCATGCCTCCAGAAATCCGCCAAGTCGTTCTTCTCTGGGTCGGTTGTGTCGCCGGCGCGCTGGAAGAAGGGGAATATCGATCAAAGCTTTCTGAAGCAGGCTTCGAGAACTTCAGCCTGGAGCCGACGCGGCTTTATCGAATCGAGGATGCGCGTTCATTTCTGAGCGGCCACGGCATCAACGTTGACGCGATTGCGGAGGAGATCGACGGGAAGTTCATGAGCGCGTTCATCCGGGCCGTAAAGCCGCGTTCAGTGCAATGACGGCAGCCCGTAAATTCACGGCGGAAGCACTCGGAACGATGTTCCTGCTTACCGCCGTGGTCGGCTCGGGCATCATGGGCGAACGATTGAGCGGCGGCAATGTCGCGATTGCGCTCCTCGCGAATGCGGTAGCGACGGGCGCAGCACTCGTTGCAATCATTCTGGCGTTCGCCGGCATTTCCGGCGCCCACCTGAATCCGGCCGTCACGCTGGCTGTGGCAATGGAGCGGGGAATGCCTTGGATCGAAGTGCCGGCATATATCGTTGCACAGGCAATTGGAGCGTTCGCCGGGGTTGCCGCCGCTCACGTCATGTTTGAACTCCCGGCGTTTTCGTTATCCCACCATGTGCGATCGGGCGGCGCACAATTGTTCAGCGAGTTCATTGCCACGTTTGGTTTGCTCATTGTCATATTGGGCTGCAGCCGTTTGCGGCCCGAAGCTGTTCCTTTTGCTGTTGGAGCCTACATCACAGGCGCGTACTGGTTTACAGCGTCGACGTCATTTGCAAATCCGGTCGTAACTCTGGCGCGCTCTTTCACGGATACCTTCTCCGGGATCCGCTTTGCGGATGCGCCCGGTTTTATCGCTGCCCAGCTGACCGGAGCGTTGGCAGCCACCGTTATACGGTCATGGTTGTGGGGAAGGAGATCGAGTCATGGGCAATAAGAAGAGCGTCCTCTTTTTGTGTACCGGGAACTCTGCTCGAAGCCAGATGGCCGAAGGACTGCTTCGGGCAAAAGCCGGCGATCGGTTTGAAGTCTTCAGCGCCGGGACGCATCCGAAGGGCTTGCATCCTCGCAGTATCGATGCCATGAACGAGGTCGGGATCGATATCTCACGCCAGCAGTCGAAAGACGTTTCGGTTTACGCCAAAGACAAATTCGACTATGTCATCACGGTCTGCGATCGCGCAAAACAGGCGTGTCCGATATTCCCAGGGTCCGAACCGATTAATTGGGGCTTCGATGATCCGGCGGATGCGCCGGCCGACCGGCAGCTGGAAACATTTCGGCGTGTACGCGACGAAATCCGGCAACGCCTCGATCTGTTCCTGCTGGCGAATCACTAGCCTGAATTTCTCACGAGTTTTGCCCCAAATATTCGTGTCCGCACGGGATTCTCTCGTTTCTGCCCGATAGATTACGCCATGACGTTTCGTCTGACTACTTTTCAGACACTTGTCCGGCTTGCCGACTAACCGTGGGGTTGAGTTGATCTGGAAACGATGTTTACACGCCAAATGGGTAAACGTCACCCATGCTAACGCTCGGAGATTTGCCTTTCATCGGCTGCGGTTTCGCGGCGTGAAAAAGCTTTGAGTGAAGATCCAATTAAGATAACCCCCAGCAAAGCCTTCAGGAAGGCGGCCGGCGCCCGGGATGAAAGCGTGCCTCCGAGTATCGCCCCGGCAATGGCGCCGAGCCCCATGGGGAAAATCAGGCTCCGGATCAGCTTTTGATCCCTGAGCGCGCCTGCGCGATAGTGTCGGACGAATCCAGTCAGGACCGTCGGGATACTCACCATCTGACTGAGGGATCCGGCGGCTTTAATGGGTGCTCCGAAGCCAAGAATCAAAGTCGGAATGATCATCTCGCCTCCGGCAACACCCAGAAGTCCGCTGATCGCGCCGATCACAAATCCCAGGCAAAGTCCCGAAAGAAGCCGGGGAAACAACATTCGCGAGATCAGGTCGTGCGGAGTAAAGGTCACAATGGATTCAGCCAGCATCACCGTGCCCAGCGCGAGCAATAACACAAACACCGAGCGCGCCAGGGTACGTTGAGAAACGAGCCTTAACCAGCTCACGCCCCCATACGAGCCCAGGGCGGCGCCAAACCCGAGTGCTGCCGTTTCATAAATAAATGGCTTCAGACCGGCGGTGCTCAGGGTGTACAAGCGCGCGGGCAACGCGGCAAGAATCGTCAGAAGACTGATTGCCAGATTGATCGGAATGGCGGTCTTTACGGGGAGTTTCAGTGAACCAACCAGATAGGGGAGACGCAGTTCGGCTCCGCCCAATCCCACCAGACCACCACCTAAACCAACGATGAATCCGACAAAGGCATGAACGAGCGTGCTCTTTTTCAATATTCGATCCTTTGCCCTTATACTCCTGGCCCCGGAACAGTCTGACTGTCATTCTTCCAGAGTTCCCTCGAACATGCCGGGCTTCGTAGCTAAAGCAGCCCGTTTCCGCCGACCTCGTATTAAGCTCCTGCGGAATGAGGCTCCTGATTTTAGCTTTTGCGGCATCTGTTGTGTTGGGTTGTTCCCAGCGTCCTCCAGTGGATAAACCGGCGGAGCAATCAGCACAACAGGCCCCTCAACAACCACCACCCTCGAAATCGATGGGGGTGATCGCGTTTCACAGCAATCGGAGCGGAAGCGATCAAATTTACGCGATCAATCCGGATGGGACGGATTTGCGAGTTCTAACCGACAAGAGCGATAAGGCCATGTTTCCCAAATGGTCGTTGAATGGAGACCGTTTGGCATACACCGTCGACCGGGAGGGAACCCGGATTTCTCATTTTGATCTGTATAATCCGGACTCACGGTTGTTATGGGTTGGTTTCGCCTTCAAGGAACCGGCGTTCTCGTGGTCGCCCGACGGCCGCGCTCTCGTGTACCATGGCGCGCTGAAACCATTCCAGCAGAACGACATCTATATATATGGTCCAAACCATTCCGAGCTGACGCCAATAACGAGCAATGCCGGCCGGAACGAGTCTCCAGCGTGGTCGCCGGACGGGCGCCAGATTGCCTTCCAAACGGACCGTGACGGAAATTGGGACATTTACCTGATGAATGTCGACGGAAGCGGACCGGTCAACCTGACCCGGAACGGCTCAGCCGATCGTCTTCCATCCTGGTCTCCGGATGGGCGCATGCTCGCGTTTACCAGTGCCTCCTGGAGAAGGGCGCGAGCGTTAACCTCAATGATTATGTCGGGGGAGGTACGGCTCTGATTGCCGCTATCGAGAATAACCACCCGGATGTCGTGGAGTTGCTGCTCGAGCACACGGCCGATCCGAGCATTGGCGGCAAGTTTCACGGATATCCACTTGAGATAGCGAAGGAAGAAAAGAACGAAAAGGTACTGGACCTTCTCCGAAAATACAAAGGCAACTGCATTGAAGAGCCGCAACGCTGCAACTGAGCGTTAGAAATCGGGGTTTCAAGCTTGATGAAGACATGAAGTAGTCGCGGGCTTTCAGCCCGCGTTCAGGATTTCGAGATAATGTTACTTTTCTAGCTGCCCGAGCTCAGGGCCGGATTGTTCGACTTGTACCAACGGCTGGCGACCCGAACCGCATTGGTTGCGGCGCCGAGCCGGAGGTTATCGCCGATCACGGTGATACAGATGGTCTTGCCGCTCATGTCGCGATCGTCATGGCGCACGCGTCCCACGAGTGTGCGGTCGCGATCGTGCACGCACGAAAGCGCGCTCAATCCGTCGCCGGTGGTTCCAGGGAAGAAGCGAACGAAAGGAGCATTCTTCTCGTTACCGAGCACCGCCTGAACATCCTCGATACTCACCGGCTTGTCGAACGAGACCCATGCATTTTCGTAATGGCCGACTGCAACGGCTACGCGACAGCATTGCGCGGAAATTCCGAACGATGGCAGTCGCAAGATCTTGCGGCTCTCGAACACAAGTTTGCGCTCTTCTGAAGAAAACCCGCTCGCGTCGGTGTTGCCGTTGTGTGGCACCGTGTTGCCGGCATACGTTTTCGGATCGAACCGCGAGCCGAAACGGTCGAGCTCGCTGTAGCCGTGACGCGATGCCTCGAGGAACTGGTCGAGCGGGGCGATACCCGCGCCGCTCACGGCTTGATACGTACTCACTGTCGCGCTCGAAAGACCAAAGCGCGTATGCAGCGGCCAGAGTGCAAGCGCCAGCGGAATCGTCGTGCAGTTCGGATTCGCCACGAGACGCACCTCATTGGTAACGAGTTCGTGGTTCACTCCTGCCACGACCAAAGGAACTTCTGGATCCGCCCGGTACGTGTTGCTCTTATCGATCACGCGATAACCAAGCTCGATCAGACGCGGCACGTAACGCTTGCTGTGTTCGTCATCCAGCGCTACGAAAGCGAGGTCGCCCCGCGACGCGTCCGACGACTCGAGACTCACGGCCGCTCTGACGTTGTATGTCTTATTGCCGTGTTTGAGCTCTTGATCGCGGCTCGCAAATAACACAAGTTCGGCGCCGGGCCACGCCCGGCTCGTGAGGTCAATGGTCTCGCGCCCGACCAGGCCAGTGGCTCCAAGAATGCAAATCTTCATGACGACTCTCTTACAGGACTCTCTTTCGTGCGGATGCCTATCGGCACCACCCTGCAATTTTACATGCTTGCCGCCGCGCATCGTGGACGCGCGTTCTGACGCTCCCGGTTTAGGCTGCTTTGCTCAACTTCCTAGATGAAACCCAGCAGACGCAACATGGCGACGATGACGAAGATCGCCACAATACCCAATACGATGCGGGTACCGATCGGAAAATTTGGATGGTCCGGTTTGGCCACGTGTAAATCGTAGTCTCTTTGATTGACCCGCGAAAACTAAATATGCACGACGTGTGTGCATCTGCAGGGATACACGGCCACACCCTTCTCACAGAATAAAGCGCGTCGGGATGAATGCTGGAACGGCCTGTTTTCGGATCGATTCCGGCAGCCCAACTCACCTGCAACATCTGGGATGCCGATGCAATCACTCGCTCGGAGAGATATTTGTTCCACATTCGCGTGGTGAGGAATGAGTTGTCGTCGGGGGGACATGAGGCGAAATCGATCAGGCCAGTTCTCCGTATGTCCTCGGGCAGATGTTCTCGTCCGCCCAACGCCTGCAATTCAGCCGCGGCAGCTCATAATCGCACTGGCTGCCGACAGCTGCAAAAGCCGGTTAGGCACCGGTTGCTCCTTCATAAGGAACAGGCACACGCCGATATTCCATGAAGTGCGCGGTCTCATTGGCGACAGCCTGCCCATGTAATGACTCAACAACTGATAATGCCATATCAATTCCGGCGGACACGCCCGCAGACGTGATAATCCCGTCATTGACCACCCGAAGACCTGTTTCGACCGTGATCGTCGGATCGAGGGTCGCTAACAACCTCACAGCTCCCCAATGGGTGGTCGCTCTGCACCCGCGTAATAGCCCAGTTGCCGCCAACAACAACGAGCCAGTGCAAACCGACGTCACATAACTCGCATGCGCGGCAGTGCGCCGAATCCAATCAAGAACGGCGACGTTGTCCAATAAGGGCCGCGAACCAAAACCGCCAGGAACTACGAAGAGTTCAATCGGCGGTACCGTGGCAAAGTCATGCGTTGGAAGGACACGGAGTCCGCCGGTCGCCATAATGAGTGCCGAGTTCTGAGCGACGGTAAACACCCGGAACGGTGCCGTGTCGTCGGTGCGCCGTGACTCAACGCCTGGTTCTAAACGTGTGCGAGAGAACACTTCGAACGGGCCGGCAAAGTCCAAGACCTCGACGCCATCGAAAATGAAAATGCCGACGTTCATCTTATGCATGGGACCCAGCGCGTTTGTGCGCGTGCCTAATAAGCGGGCAAATCGAAAGTCCTAAACAAAGCTGACTTCTCTCAAGATGTACGCAAGCGTAGCTTCACATTGCGCACTGACTTTCCCTTCCCAATCGTAACACTGGCCTCTTTGACTAAAACCCTGCTTCGACGTCAGTGTTCAGTTGGCCTCTTCAGCCGGTCGATCACAATCGACTCGACTGGTCAATTTGCAACTGTTGGAAGGTATAGACCGGAGTTCCCTGGGGCCGAGTCGCCTCGATATTAAGCGGGTCCTTCTGCACCCAGTCTGGGTGAATGAGCCTGCCAGAGCGGACAGTGCGGCGGCTGAGGCAAGTGCCTGGCCCACGATACTCAGCGCTTGCGTGACCCGATTTCTCATAATTTCATTCCTCAACGCACGAAGCGATCGAGCCAGGGCTGAAGCTCTTCCGCCCACACCTCGAAGGTGGCCGTCTGGGTTCCTACGTTCACGCCTCCCGACAGCGGCGGAAATCGCCACATCTCCTGATTGTGGGAGCCATCGGGAAGGAAAAAGCGCTCGCCGATGTTGACGTAGAAGACGGTCTGCTCATCTGCGACCTTGCGGTACACCGCAGTGTTCTCCTCCGCGACTTCCCGCCAATTCGCTCGGTCCAACTGGCCGCGCGGAAAGGCGGCGGAAAGCAGAATCTTCGCCTGCGGCTGGCGCGCACGGATCTCCGCGATGATGGCAGTGAAACCCGCGACAAACTCTGGTGCGCGGGCGCCCATCGCCTGGTCGCCGGGGCCGAACCCCTGCAGCACCACGAGCTTCGCCTGGTAGCCATCCAGTTCTCCGTTCTGCATGCGCCACAGGAGGCTCTCAAAGCGCGTGCCCTGAGAGCCGAAGTTCGCGGCCTTGCGCAATCCAAGCGTCCGATCCCAGACGCTGCGGCCGCGGTCCGGCCAGTTCCACATCTCGGTTTCCGTCATTCCGAACAAGACGATGTCGATGTCTCCTGCCCGAGCTCGCTCGATGAATTTGTCATGGTGCCCCCCTTCGAGTACGGTCAGCAGGCCAGCCGGGGCACCCGACATCGGCGTCCAGACCGCTTGCGGCGGCGCGACTCGGGGCGTTTGCGTCACGAGCGGTTCGGGCTGCTGCGCCCAGGCAGCGCAGCACAATGTGACGCCAAGGAGGGCGGCAGCGGCAACTGCTTTGCAGCGACTCGGTAAGAAGCCGGCGACAATCGCCGTTGTCCACGTTGCCACCATTTCAGTCATCGGAATCCCTCCGGGATTGCACTTCGTCATCGTGCCGTTGCAGTCCTTATCTTAAGAGTGATTGAAGGCAGTTCCAATGACCTAAAAGATACCTGTATCCCCAGAGCGTGAACCCAACGACTGTGCGCGTCAGCAGCCGGCAGGCGGAATCACTCCTTATAACGGCCAGCGTTTTTATCGCTCGACAGTGGCCGTAAACCGGCTATCCGCAGAATGAAGGTGAATCGCCCCGATGAAGTTCATTTCTATGAGATACCGCGAAACCGTCGTCGCGACAAATGACCGAATCATGTTCAGCCGTTTGGAGGCGGCTGCACATGAGAAGAAAAACGGTTCAGTTGCCGGATTGCCGACTACCGGTCCAAGTGAACTCCGAAGTTGGTGAGTACCGCTGGCGCTATGCCATGAGGCCATCAGCGATCCGTGGTACCTGGAAGGCTGGTTCCGGGAGCTGCTCGCGCGCGACCCGACACCCTGAAGAGCCCCCGGCCTCTGCCGGTGGCTCTTGCTCATGCAGCAGGGTTCAGCTTACCGGCTGACCTGGAGGCTGGTTCCACCACCAGGGGCGCCGTTGCCGGGGTCACCGTTGGAGACAACCTTGACCCAGAGCGAATCCTTGCCCTTGTAGTATGAGGTGGCGCTGGCCTTGCGCAGCGCATCCAGGCTGTCCTGAGGCGTACCCGAGGCTGCGGTGGTGAATCCTGGCAGCTCAAAGATCACCCACGAGCCGCTATCCAGTTCCGTCAGGGAGAGGGACACGGACGGCCTTTCGGTGGTCACCTTGATCTCGGTACCGGCTCGTACGTTGGTGCCCGTTACGTTGTACTCCTTGCCATTGCGGCTGAGAACGACTGGCGGCTGAGCAGCTCCACCGGCACCTCCGGCTCGACCGCCAGGACCACCACGACCTGCAACTGCGCCAGGACCGGCGGCGCCGGGGCCAGCAGCTCCGCCTCTCGGGGGCGCCGCGCCAGGACCGGCTGCCCCGCCTCGGGCAGGACCTGCGCCACGACCGCCGCCGAAACCTCCTGCTCCGCCGCCGCCAACATTCAGGCGTCCGACATCGCCCTTGCACACCGCAGCGTTCCAGGTGGGCTTGATCTCACAGGCTCCTGCGTCGACTGCGATGCTGTCGTTGGCGCCGTCATTGATGAGAACGTAGGAATTGGGACCACCGCCGAACGAGCCGTCCTTGTCGCGGATCACCGCGGTCTTATAGGCCGTACTGCCTCCATTATCGTTGCCCCACTTACGCTCCATCGGCGGGAAATACACCGGCTTTGCGTTGACGAATTTCACCCGCTCGGCGGAGTTGTTGGAGCTGACCCCGAAGCTGGTATACAGCAGGTAAGTCATCGCTCCCGACTTGCGAGTGGCGTTGTCCTCGAAATTCCGGAAGGTGACATTCTCCACGTCATGACGGTAATCGTAGTACTCGTAGCCGTGGATCGGGTAATCCGGGATTTCGGGCTTCGGCAAACTGCGGCCGTAAGCCTTTTCCGCGTCAGTCCTGGGGTTGCCGATATTCTCGGTTTCGCCCACGAACAGCGAGTCAACGACCTTTGACGTAAAGGCGTAACGACCGAATGCGCCAGACGCGTGCGTAAAGCCGTTAGCGTTGTCGGCCAGCTTCACGTTCCTGAATACGTGCATCTCACCGCGGCCCCAGATGGCGCCATTCCGGTTCTTGTAGGCGGTGAGATCCTCGAAGACCGATTCCAGCGCCTTGCTGTTCGCGTCAGCGGGATTTTCAAGGCCGGTATGCGAGCTGCCGGTAACACTGAAAGTGCCAGTGGGCGTAACGTTTCGGTCGAACATGAACGAGTCGTAGTTGGAGTGGGCGACGTTGCCCTTGAACTCGCGGAACGGCGTTCGGCGCGGCCAGGTCTTCGCACTGATCTCCGTGCCTTCGAACTTACCCGTCGGGTGCTCCGGCAATGACATCCAGAAGCCGTTCGAGTCGGAACCCGCGGCCACGTTATCCCGGTAGATGTTGTCCGGGTTGGTGATCCAGAAAGTCGACGCCGTGTTGTCCGAGGGAAGCAGGATGTCCTTGGCATTCTGGCCATTCGATCCCGCTCGGCTCTCTCCGGCTGCAGCGAGGTTCGTCGGGACGCACCGCGCGTCCGGGTGACACTTGGTGAGGATCCCCAGGTTGTGCACGAACTGGTTGTCGTGCTCCACGCCGTCCTCCAGGAAGAAGCAGTGACCAATGTTGTTGTAGGTCACGTTGTTTTCAACGCTCAAGTAATTTGTGCCGTGCACGGTCACGCAGCGGCTGTAGGTGTCGTGAATGGCGGAGTTCCTGATGTACTGCCCCTGCGCATCGCCGATCAGATGCCAATGGATCGGATACCGGGCCAGATGCATGTTCTGACCCATGCGATTGAGCTCAACGCCCTCGACAAACATCTTGCTCCCGCTCATCGCCATGATGTGGCCGCCAAAGAGACTCTGGTCTGCGTCAGGCGAAGCCTGGATCAGGATATTGCGCGACAGCATTCCGACTTCGCCGCGTTCATCCACGTCGAAGGTGATCTTGCCGAAGTGCATGTAGTCCAGTTTCTTGTCGAGCGTGATCGTATTGCCACGGATGGCAGCAATGGTTCGCCGCTCTGCCAGATGGGGATCGAAATCCGTTGACGCGAGGACAATCACGTCGCCGGTCCGCCAGCCCGCGGCGTTCAGGACTTCAATCGAGTTGCTGCCTGCTTCGGTGGTCTTGGACAGCTTCGTCCAGGAGTTCGTCCGGTTACCGTGCAGGTTCAGGGTTCCACCCATCATCATGATCCCGCGGTCACTCCGGTCATTCGTTCCACCGATTCCACTCATATCTTCGTCTTTGACGTTGTCGGTAAGGGTGATGGTCGCCTTGCGCGCGTGGGGTTTGGCTTCCGTGCCAATCTCCAACTCGCCGTGCACCATGATCCACTCGGTGGTCAGTTCAAGATCTTTGTTATCCGCAAAGCTCAGTTTGCCGTTGATCGTCAAGCTGCGCAGCGCCGGCGGACTGACATCGAGGACAACCTCCATGTCTCTGCCAATGGTGACCGCGGCGCCTGCGGCTGGCACCTTCTTGTCGGACCAGGTGGCTGGATCGGACCAGCGCCCCCCTTTGCCGGCCGAAGAACTTTCCTTCTGACCCCCAACGACGGCAGACCCGCCGAGGAGGAAAAGGACTGGTAAGAACAACGAAAGGAACAAGCGATAGTTCATTCGCATTGCAGTAAACCCCCGTACTCCGAAAAATTGCCCGTCTTTTGCGAAAACAACGTACAGAGCGATTGTCCAAAGCTGGCGTAAATCATGCGACAACTGAAAGCTGGTTGAAAGGGAATTCAAGGGACGGTGGGTGCGCCGCGCCGGATTGTCAGCCATCAGTAGCACAAGTGTCCTTGCAATTCGTCCACGATCCGGAGAAGCTGACTTGCGAACATGATGACTTCCGAAGTTCCCGTTGGGTTCGTTGGAACATGTCGATGGCCGGCTGAATTGCGGTAGAGCGTTGAGATTTAGGGACGCACCCCGAATTGAATTCGGGGTGCGTCCCTAAATCTTTGCAAGATCAAAACCAGACCAATTGAGAGAACTGTTCGCGATGCATTAGGCATGTCCAGCCTCCATTCGGGAAAAAGCTGAGAGCTTTTTCTCACGCGCTGTCGCTGGTGGCACGACATTTGATTCGCTTGTGCCGAACGAGAAAAGCAGCACGATACGGGACAGCGCTGGCATTAGTTTTGATTCATTAGATCGGCAATCACGAAGGAGTTCGGACCGGATCGAAGTGGCATGACGAGGTATCGCTCTTCTACCCACGCAGCATTAAAGCCAATCGCCGGCGATTGAATTGAAGTTGCGTGCCAGGACATCACCTTGGAACGGGACTTTACATCATATACATCCCAGTAGACGTCTCCGTTCTCAACTCCGCCTCCCAGAAATGGGATGAGCCCAGGTGTTTCTTTTCCCGAATAGCTAAACACAGCCAGCCAGTTTCCTCCGGTTGAAGTACTCGCGAGGCCCCCATGTTCACCGGGTTTTTGAATACTCATTCCGTTGTAATCGAAGACCGGCTTATGGCGTGTAATCCGTCTTGATCGCATGCCAGTTTCTCGGTTGTTGGCTGCGGAAGTGTTTCTGAGCTTGCACCGATGATTAGAAACGACACCTATTACACGATGACGAGGTGGTTAGCGACAGGGGGCGAAGGCATCACCGCCTGCAGCGGGCGAGGAGTTGTGGCCGAGAATTCGTCTCAAAAGCATGAAGTCGAATGCGCTGAGAGTGAGCCAGATGCCTCCAGCCAGCAAGAAGACTGGCGCCCCGCTGTCAATGCCCGCTAGAAAAGGGACGGCCCCGAACAGGGTCACGAGTCCGAGCCCCCAGATGATCCGGCGACTTGCCAGATTCGTGGAGTCGAGTATTTTCATCAGCATGAACTGGAGCACGATGAACGCAATCCATATGTCGGTCCAGGAGGCTCGGGGAGACACCCAACACCACACCGCGGCCAGTGCCAGAGCGACTCTGAGCACGACAATTGCCGGGTGCCGCTGCATCCGCCAACTCTCCTCGCGGATCGTCTGGACGGATCCGTATCGCCGCCGGATGGCGGCGGTACTCCACCAGTAGAACCCAGCCGCGGCGAGCAGAAAGGAGAAAAGAATGCTCCACGAGGCGATCCGACTAGCAGGTGACAGCGGCTGTGTTACAACTACGAGAATCATCGCAACTGGCACCGGTGCGAACCGAATCGTCTGTAAATCGCTGAAATGGCGTGCTACGAATTCCAGGTGCTGACGATTGGACATACCATGCCTAATTTACAAGAATAAACCCTGATGACATTTATACCTCGCATGCAGCTACTACGGTAACAACATACTCTTATTCTTTTTTCAAGAAAGTGAGATGGTAAGTCCGCAGTTTTTCATGAGGAAAGTCTATTCCGGATTCTTGCAGCTTCTTTCGCTCAGAAGAGTTAATGGATGGAGGAGAATAGATGGCCCAAAACTCGTATGTGCCAGGCTTGCTACCGTCGTAGAACAGGTGCTCATGATCGGCAGTCAGCGTGAGAGCGGCCCCTGGATGCACGATTTTCCAGTCCGCGATGCGATTCATTATCGGGGGCCACTCTTCTCGATCGTCAGCACATCCTTGCCCCTCATCGGACGGTTCTCGTTTGAGGGGTGCGAAATGAAGCCTCAGCAAGACGTCACCGCTAAAGGAATCTTCGCAGTCGATTATTGGGACAGGTACGCGCACATCGTGGTCAGTCTTGTTCACAAGCAGGAAGTCGAACGCTTGCGGCACCCCCCGTTCCATTCGTTCGGGCTGGAGACGAAATTCGAGGTTGTGTGTGCTCTGTCGGTCCGGCGTCTGGGCCCCTGTGACCGTGAGTAAAGCCGTTACCAACACAAGTCCCAAAATCTGCAACTTGTATCCCATGCTAGCCTCTGTAGTCGTTTCATTGAGTATGGCTCGCCTAGCCGTCAAACATCCATCCCGAAGATGGGCTCCTGAGAACAGATCGGTGGGGAAATTCTGTATCCGCAATGATCACCCGCCGAAAAAACAGAAGTGTCGATGGACTCCGGTTGAGCTGGATGCCTGAACGCTGGGCGACTTCGAGGAACTATCCGGCTGAGGCACTTTTCCGGTTTACCGACTTCTCGGGACTTGAGAGCGCATTTAGTGAAGCCGCAGTTGCATCGATGTAAAATCCAACGTGAAGCCGCCGCTCAATGCGTCCATGCCGACTAATCCATCGCGAAAGCCATCGATTCCGGTAGGGGGCAGCTGAACCCAGATCTTTCTTACTTCGACTACTTTGTTGGCAATCTGAACTTGGTGTATCGGTAAGAGCTTAGTTTCTTGCTGAACGATCCCGCCTGCCCCGCCACTTGTTCCCAAGTGATTCTTCAGTTTCTGCGTTCTTCCGGTGCCAATGCATCGAGAAAGGAAGGGTATAGATAGCCCTTGTTTGCCCCTGTATCCAAAAGCATCTGTCGTACGTGCTCATGATGAGATACTTCAACTATCGCCGAAAGCTCCTCAAAGAAAAGGTTCGGGTTACCTCCGCTCTTCCCTGAGTCTTTTTGAATCCGAACTACGCCTTTGCTGGAGATGTCTATGCAGCCTAATGCTCGAAGAACCGGCAGCCCCAATAGGCCGTGGATTTGGAATTTGCCGAAGCGGAGGGCATCGTCGGTCAATATGAGGAATATTACATTGTGCAAATGAGCCGGCCCAAAATTTAGATCGCCCGCCACAGCAAGGCGCAGCGGGGTTTTAATGCCGGTATGATCGCTGCTCACGGAGGCGTCAGCCTCACGAATCACTAGACCCATTCGCAAAGCTTCCGATTCCGACAGCGTGGAAATATTTGCGCCCGTATCAAATATCCATTCACCCTTGTGTCCGTTCGCGCTTACAGGCACGTTCCACGAGCCAACAGGATTGCGCGCGGCCTTAACTAAAACGTCGGGGCCGATTTCGATGGTTTGAGGAACGACGTCGCGCAAGGATTCGTAAAGTGAGCGAGTATTTTCTGTTCCTTCCCTTGCCAAGTCATCATTTGCCATAAGGCGAAGCATCTCGGACCATTCAAAGGCCGCATTCCCGTATTGCCCCAGACGGGCCAACGCAGAAGCCAGTTCCTCGTGTTCTTTGAGCTCCATCTTCGGATCTGCGCCAGCGGCAAGCAATGCCCGGAGCTGCTGTACTGCTGCTTCTTCTTGGCCGAATCGAGCTGCCATTACTGCCCGATAGTAGCGAATCTCCAACTCGTCCTGTTCCGGAGGTCGATCCAGAGCTCTGCGCAGCTCAAAGATTCGCTTGGTCCCTTCGAGTTGCCTCAGTTGTGTCAGCTCGGCACCGAACAAGGACAGGCACCAGAACAGTAGAAGCGCGCTATGCATTACAACTCCAATCCAAGAATTCCCACATTCTACTGCGCCGCGACAATGCGTCTCCGATCCTCGGTGACGCGGATCTGTTTACCAGCCGATGCGGAGTGCTTGCTATACCCATCGCGATTCGCAATAGACTCGGCTTCAATTTGCTTTCGGGCACTTCTCCGAGATACCGCTAAACCGTATTTTGGCAAGAAGCACCACCCCTCAAATCCACTTGTCCGGGATACCGCTTAACCGGAGAAATGCCGGGAGGCACAAACGGTCAATCCACTTGTCCGGGATAGCGACTATACGTCCACTGAGCGGCGATTGGTAAACCCTGCGGCGTTGCTCGGGAGCGGTAGTCTGATCCGCTATGAATCTGTTCTAGAGGCGCTTTCCGGCTGCTCGGTGGAGAAGTAGCGCGGGTGTCGGCGTGGTCGCGTGGCGAGCGGTCGCGCCCTGGTGCGGCCGCTCAGTGAGGTTTGGCGGGCAGCCCAACGACGATGAGAACCGCGTAGTCCTGCTTGTGGCAGCCGTTCACGGCAGGCATGACCGCCCCCGGATTCACAGGAAAACCCTTCGTGGGAGCGTTCGCAGGCGAGCACGCGTTGGCAGCCTTCGCCGGCGTGTAGCGTGCGGAGCGGCATCCGAGATGGGTGACATCGTAGAGGGTCGCGCCGTCGGCGAGTTCCCACCGCTGATTGCCGTCTTTGTCCTTGGGGTGAACTGTCAGCACGGTCGTCACCTTGCGGTCACCCGTGACGAGATATTTCCCAGCAGCCAGCGGAAAGGTCGGCTTCTCCATGATCAAGCCGTGTTCTTCCAACCACCAATCCGAAGCGTCGAATTTCCACTGCGCCGGCGCAACGCCGGTCGCCTTCAATTGAGGGTAGTGGTCCAGCTTGCAAGCGCGCGGGCCCGGATCCTGGTTCCAGAAGCCCCATGATTGCGCGCCGTTGCCGGATTTGGCCCCGGGGTCTCCCAGCGCCGCGATGAACTGCGGCTCGATGCGCTTGTACTTCGAGAGGTCTTCGCCTGACGCGTAATGCAGGCTAGCCGCCAATATTAGAAATCCGATGGACAGGAGCCGGCGGCTCACGGACGGAACGAGGTGGCGGACATTCATGTGATTGCTCCGGTTGTGATGATTTGATGACATTCTACACCAACTCGCGCCCCGAGCCTCCTCATGGTGGATCTCGACCTCGGTACGGCCTCAGGACCCCCTAGCATCACGGTGCCGCTTCGCCGATGTGCGCCTGGTATACCAGCTCGATGGCTCAGGGCACGCGGTATCCCTGCGGTAGTCGGTCCGACTCCGGCGCGCGATGAACGATTTCGGGCGGTCAAAAGCTGTGCTCAAACGCTGAAAGCACTACACCTGGAAGCTCTACCGGCACGCAAGTTCTGCGACCCCCTGGAGCGCCTTCTCG
This sequence comes from uncultured Acidobacteriota bacterium, assembly GCA_963738025.1. Lineage (GTDB taxonomy): Bacteria > Acidobacteriota > Terriglobia > 20CM-2-55-15 > 20CM-2-55-15 > 20CM-2-55-15. Next base: position 326,423 of record CAVTWA010000067.1, read on the forward strand.
CCGTAAAGCGGGCTTCGTTGCCGGTGATCTTTGAGCGTAATTCTGAACGTATGCGCTACGCCGGTATCGCGCCCAGAAACTCTTCGCGGGCTCCGGTGTTGTCGAGGCCGGCTGCAAGACTGTCATCGGCCGAAGACTCAAGATGTCGGGCATGTTCTGGACCGTCCGCGCGGTTCGCTCCAACCGCGTGTTAGGCAGTGACTCGCAGGTTCTGGTGCAAGAATTCCGGGGCCAGGTCAGCACCATTTAGCCAAACTAAAGTATGAAAATCCGGATCGACTCTAAACTGCCTGAAGATCTCGATTTTCCGAAGAGGTTCGAACATAGGGCCAGTTAGCTCAGTAGACAAATCGATTTCCCCGACGATTCCGTCTCGAAATTTCAACCGGATTACATAGCCGGAAACGTACTCAGCAGCTATCACGTGATATTTCATTCCCTACTCCAATGGCGGAATCTTCTTGAGTTCTTTGTGTTCGCGCGCGAGTTCCCAGTTTTCCTTCAACTCCGGGATGTTGTGTTCCGCCACTACAATACGAGACTCAATGCCCTTTTCGGCAACTCACCAGCTATCACCTCACCCGTCTCAATGTCGACGATGGCTTCGAAATCGCCGTACACCGCATGATGCTTACTACCGCCTTGTGACAAATCTTCACTCCACTTACTCACATATCGAATCGTGCCCTTCGCATGAATTTCAACGCCAAGTTGACGTAAAACCTGGAAATCATGCCTGATCAATTGGAATTCACTTGTACGGAATGTCGACTTATACCAAGGACTGAAGGACCTTCAAAGAAATAGCAGCTTCATTTCTCGCGTTTTGCCACAGACGAGCCGCCCGATCGGCCATTTATGAGCGCATCTTCACGGAGGTCGCCTTCGGGAGTCAGAGAGTAAATCATCGTTAGGGTACTGCCCGTGGTGGTTCTTGCTTCGATCTGTAGAGCGGAGTTATTGAACTTCGCCGAAGTCTCGTACCGGTCGGTGCTACCAAGCCAAGGTGAGTCGTCCTGAACAGTGCCATCCAGTTTGAGCACGTGCTCTTCCGAGGTTATTTTCCCAAGATACCCACTATCTCTGCGTATAGTGGCGCGGTCGCAGCGTTCCTGCAAGATCGAGATATGAACCTGTCCATCCTCACCTTGAATCACGTATTTTCCCGAAACATCGAGGCATTGAGGAGTAGCGGCCACGGCTTCTGTTCGACTTGGTTGCTGCGTAGAGCACCCCGTCGAGCACGCACATACGCAAAATACTCCCATGGTAAGCGTAATCAATCGTTGGCGCGTCAACATGAAAGTGGATCCCTTCGGCAGTATGACGCCGGTCGGCGCGTAATCAGCGGAAAAATTGAACAGAGCCCGGACAGTTGTTCTGACCCGGGAGCCGACTTGCGTTTTTGGAAACTCGCACATCTGAATTCCTTAACTTGTCGAATCAGACCTGGCCAGGAACACGTTCGGGCGGTTTATCCCGCCCTGCAGTTTTTTAAACCTTTCGTATCAATTCTGCGGTTGAAGTAAAATTGCCGCTAACCACCGGAGGATTCAGATGAATTCCTGGACCAGAGGAGTCGGCGTATCGGCCGCGCTTTGCCTTGCGCTCGTGCGTGCAGACGCCCAATCTCCGGCCGCTCCGAATCAGGGTCAATTTGTCGATAAGTATTGCGCGACGTGCCACAACGATCGGCTGAAGACCGGAGGCCTAAGTCTGGACAAAGCCGACGTGTCCAAACCTGAGGCGCAACCCGAAGTATGGGAGAAGGTGGTACGCAAGCTGCGGACGGGCGTCATGCCGCCTCCCAACATGCCGCAGCCTCCCAAGGCAGATCGCCTCGCAATGACGACGTGGCTCGAAACAACACTCGATGCGGCATCGTCTGCGAAGCCGAATCCGGGTCGCACGGAAACGCTGCGACGCCTGAATCGAACCGAGTATCAGAACTCGATCCGTGACCTGCTGGCGCTCGACATCGATGCGGCCTCCCTTCTGCCGGCCGATGAGAGCGGTCATGGCTTCGACAATGTTATCGTCGGCGATCTCTCGCCGACCCTCCTGAATCGTTACGTTTCAGCCGCCCAGAAAATCAGCAGCCTCGCGGTCGGCAGGCCGCAGTCCTCTGTACAGAACGACATCATTCGCCTTCCTGCCGATCTCTCGCAGGAAGGACAAATGCCTGGTCTGCCGATCGGCACGCGCGGTGGCGTGTCGGTTCCCTATACGTTTCCTCAGGACGGCGAGTACGAGATTCAGATCTGGCTCATGCGCGATCTAGCCGGCAGCGTCGGCGGGTTTCGCGAGGCCCGTCCGCACGAACTGCTCGTGCTTGTCGATCGCGAGCCCGTTGGGAACTTCACGATCCAGAAGCCGGCCACCGCTGACGACGACACAACCCTCGATAAGAATTTAAAACTGCGCGTAGCCGTTCACGCGGGCCCGCACAACCTCGGAGTCACATTCGTCCAGGAAGGCGCTTCGCTCATCGAAACGGCAAGGCAGCCGACGCAATCCCGCTTCAATGAAAGGCGGCATCCGCGAACGGGACCTGCCATCAGTCAGGTTTCGGTGACGGGGCCTTATGCGCCGGAAGGCGCCAGGGACACGCCCAGCCGGCGGCGGTTGTTTGTATGCCGCCCGGACGGACAAGACAAGGAAGAAGAAGACGCGAAGCGCAAGCGCGCTAGCGCGCAGCAAGAAGAGACGAAGCGCAAGCGCGACAGCGCGCAGCAAGAGGGGACCTGCGCACGGGAGATTCTCTCGACGCTGATGCGCCGTGCCTATCGGCGGCCGATCCTCAAAGCTGAAGTGGATGAGCCGATGGCCTTCTACCGCGAAGGGCGTGGCGAAGGCGACTTCGACGCCGGAATCGAAAGGGCGCTGAGTGCGGTGCTCACCAATCCGGACTTCCTGTTCCGCGTGGAAAGCGAGCCCAAAGACCTGAAGCGGGTTGCGGCCGGTGGTGTCTACCGGGTCAGCGATCTCGAGCTGGCATCGCGGCTGTCGTTCTTTCTGTGGAGCAGCATCCCGGACGATGAACTGCTCGACGCCGCTATTCGTGGCAAGCTGAGTCAGCCCGGAGAACTCGAGAAACAAGCGCGCCGGATGCTCGCCGATCGACGCTCATTCAACCTCGCGACGAATTTCGCCGGACAATGGCTGCGGCTGCGCAATATCGATGCCGTCACTCCGAACAACGCCATTTATCGCGACTTCGATGACAACCTCCGGCAAGCCTTCCGGCAGGAAACCGAACTCTTTTTCGACAGCGTGCTGCGCGAAAATCGCAGCGTGCTCAATTTGATCCGGGCGGACTATACGTTCCTCAATGAACGGCTGGCGAAACACTACGGAATTCCCAACGTGTACGGGAGCCGATTCCGCCGCGTCACGCTCGCACCCGACAGCCATCGCGGCGGCCTGCTGCGCCAGGGAAGTGTGCTGTCGGTGACGTCCTATGCGACGCGGACGTCGCCGGTACTTCGCGGAGTCTTCGTGTTGAAGAATATCTTCGGCGCGCCGCCGCCTCCTCCACCGCCGAATGTTCCGGCGCTCGACGAAAGCAACGTGGCCGCCAATCTCCCCATGCGCGAGCGCATGGCTGCGCATCGCAGCAACGCCGTGTGCGCGAGCTGTCATCGCACCATCGATCCCGTTGGCTTCGCGCTCGAGAATTTCAACGCAGTGGGACAGTGGCGGGAGGCGGACGCGGATGGACAGCCCGTCGATGCGGCGGCAGCTTTGCCCGGCGCCGGGGAGTTCCGTGGTATCGACGGACTCGAAGACGCACTGCTGAGCCGTCCCGAACTGATTGTGGGAACGATGACGGAGAACCTTTTAACGTTTGCGCTCGGACGGGGCGTCGATTATTACGACGCGCCTGCCGTTCGCAAGATCGTGCGTGACTCTGAGAAAGACGGATACCGGTTGTCGTCGCTGGTTCTCGGAATCGTGCAGAGCGTTCCGTTTCAAATGCGGAGTAGTTTCAAATGATCAATGGTCGGAAGGAGAGCGTGATGTTCATCACCAAGAAGGCGATTCCGAGGCGCACATTCCTCAGTGGAGCAGGCGCCGCTCTGGCGCTGCCGCTGCTCGACGCCATGATTCCCGCCGCCACTGCATTGGCCAGGACGCCTGCAAAGCCGGCGCCGAGGCTGGGATTCGTGTTTATCCCGATGGGATGCGATCAAGCACGATGGACTCCGTCCGGCCAGGGCGACCTCCAGGACCTTTCACCCATCCTTTCCTCGCTCAACCCGGTGAAAGACCAGGTGACCGTCATCACGAATACGCGGTTACAGAATGCTTATCCAGGCACGCACGACACATCCAATTCGGCCTTTCTGAGCGCTGCGTTCTCCAAGCACACCGACAGCTCGGATTATTTCAACGGCACAACCATCGACCAGATTGCGGCCAAAGAGATCGGCCGCGAAACGCAGCTCGCTTCGCTCGAGCTCGCGATGGATCTGAATCCGCTGGCGGGTGTGTGCAACAACGGTTATGCATGCGTCTATCAGAATTGCCTCTCGTGGTCGTCGCCGACCACTCCCCTGCCGTCCGAGGCGCATCCGCGCATCGTTTTCGAACGCCTGTTCGGTGAAGGTGGCAATGCTGCGGCGCGCCGCGCGGGGCTGCGCAATCGAGGAAGTCTCCTGGATTCGTTCAGCGTGGATATCGCGAAGCTCAAGCAGCGCGTGGGTGCTCCCGATCGCGCAAGGCTGGATCAGTATCTCGATAGCGTTCGTGATGTGGAGCGTGAGATCGAGCGGGCAGAGCGCGGGGCTGAGGATCCGAAGGTTCCCGACGTCGAGCGGCCCGTCGGAGTCCCCGCGGAATTCGCCGATCACGCGAAGCTCATGTTCGATCTGCAGATTCTGGCGTTTCAGGCCGACATCACGCGCATCGTGACATTCCAGCTCACGCGCGAGCAGAACAATCGCACCTACCCGGAGATCGGCGTCCCGGACCCTCATCATCCACTCAGTCACCACGGGGGCGATCCGAATAAGTTAGCCAAGATGGCGAAGATCAACTCGTTCCATGTTTCGCTGTTTTCCGGCTTCCTTCAGAAAATGAAGGCCACTCCTGATGGCGACGGCTCGCTTCTCGATCATTCGATTTATCTCTATGGCAGCGGCATGGGTAATTCCAGCCTCCACGATCACGATAACCTTCCGATCCTCGTCGCGGGCGGCGCCGGAACCGGCCTGAAGGGTGGCCGGCATATCCGGTACGAGAAGCCAGCGCCGCTGGCCAATCTTCACCTCACACTGCTGGATCGTGTTGGCGTTCATCTGGATTCGTTCGTTGACAGCTCCGGAAAAATCGACGGCCTCTTCGATTTATAGGGATCTATAGGAGACGCGCATGCACTGGCAAAAAACTATCGTGCTCACGCTTCTGGTGCTCACCCTCGCCGTCCCCGCATTTGCGGTGGAACGTGCGGCACTCGCCGATGCCGCCGAACAACGAGACCGTGCCGGCGTCCGCGCACTACTGCAGACGGGCGTTGACGTGAACGCCGCGCAGGTTGATGGGACTACTGCGCTGCACTGGGCCGCATATAACGATGATGCCGAGACTGTTGCGATGCTCTTGCGAGCGAAGGCCAATGTCAACGCAGTGAACCGCTATGGCGTGCCGCCCCTGGCGCTGGCATGTACGAACGGCAACGCCGCAATTGTGAAGCTGTTGTTGGAAGCTGGAGCGGACGCGAACGCCACGATGAACGGCGAAGAAACAGTCCTCATGCTGGCTTCTCGAACCGGAAATGTGGATGTCGTGAAGGCGCTGCTCGCGGGCGGCGCCAGAACCGAGGCGCACGAGCGGCACGGCCAGACGGCCCTGATGTGGGCGGCGGCCGAGGGGAACACCGCGGTTGTCCGGCTGCTCATGGAGGCTGGAGCCGATATGAACGCGACACTGGCGTCCGGCTTTACGCCGTTCTTCCTTGCCGTGCGTGAGGGCCGCCTCGATACAGTGCGCTTGTTTCTTGCCGCCGGCATCGATGTCAATGCGCCGCTGCAGCGTCCAGCGAATGCACCCAGATCAGCGGCCGGCTCATACATCAGGCCAGTAGACAGAGGCACGGGCCCGTTGCTGCTCGCTGTGCAAAACGGTCACTTCGAACTCGCGATTGCGCTGGTCGATGCGGGCGCCGATCCGAACGACGCAAGGTCGGGATTCACTGCACTCCACACGCTGACCTGGGTGCGAAAGCCGGATTCGAGCGACAACAGCGATCCCGCTCCCGCGATCGGCGAAGGCCGTCTCACGAGCCTGGATTTCGTGCGCGAAATCGTGAAGCGCGGTGCGAACGTCAATTATCGCCTTCCCAAAGGCGCGCCAAAGGTACCCGATACCTCGTCGAGGATCGAGTCTGATGGGGCGACGCCTATGCTCTTTGCCGCCGACCGCTCGGACGTTCCGCTCATGCGGCTGCTGGTGGAATTGGGCGCCGATCCCCTGATTCCGAACTTCAACAACACCACACCACTGATGGCTGCAGCCGGTCTCGGCACGACAGAGCCGCTGGAAGAGGCAGGCGAGGAAAACGAAGCGCTGGAAGCTGTGAATATGTTGCTCGACCTCGGCGCCAACATCAACGCCGTGAACAACGAAGGCGATACGGCAATGCACGGAGCCGCGTACAACATTTACCCCCGGGTCGTCGAGTTGCTCGCCAAACGTGGAGCCGATCCGCAGATCTGGAGTAAGCCCGACAAATTCGGCCGCACGCCGCTATTCCTCGCCGAAGGTTACGCGGGCCGTCTCCCTCGCCCCGATCCTCCAACGATCGAAGCCGTTACCAGGCTGATGCGCGCAGCCGGTCTTTCGACCGAAGGCAAACGGCCGGAGGTAATCGATATCTACGCGAAGCCCGTCGAACCCGCGAAGAAGTAGTTTTAGCGCTATTTCCGCGGAGGCACCATCTTCGTCACCCGGCCGAACGGCGTTCTTGCCAACATCCGGTAGCCGTTTCACGCTCCTGATGCTTCGCTGGCCGGGACCGAGGGTTCGATTACTGAGTAAGGCGCAGTTAGTTAGCGCTCTTGATGGGGGCGCCTGAACAACCAGGCCGCGATCCTCTTAGGCACCGCCGGCTTGCGCCAGGGCCGGCTTGATGTTGTGATTCACCCGGAAAAAATTAGTGGGGTCGTATTTTTTCTTAACAGCGGCCAGACGCGATAGATTAGAGCCAAAAGCGGTATTGATAATCTCATCCACTTCGACGTCGAGCGTTCCAAGGGCATGCGCGTTGGCATATCCCCATTGTAATGCGCACAGGCTTATGCCTTGGACCGCATCAAGGATTATTCACACCGCTCGAACACATAAGTTCCGTTCTGTGCCCACACTTTCAGGTACCAACCTTCATTTGACATTTTTTTCCAATCCGCATTCATGGAGATCGACCTGCCCGTCCTTGCCGAGGTTGGGTCTGCCCTCGTCGGTGAGTATATGTCCACACGCAATACTGCTGTGGGGCTTTGGTTGTCTGAGCTTGGAGCGGATATGAATTGATGTTGAAGAACCACGCAATCAGTGGGGCACCAATTACCATCAATACGATCTTGGTATAGCGGTCAGTTGTTACGCAGTGCGTTATTCCAGGATCCAGGGTTTTCATTATTCCAGGTTCATGGGAAGGCACAGAGCGAGAGTCTTCCGTTCCCGTTTTCATTCTAACAGGCGGGAAGGAAGGCTTGGCTCAAACGAATGGGAAGGCTGTCCGGGTATGTTGTCGATATCTACAAGAATATGCATCGTTTATGCCACCAGTGGCGCATCAGGCGCCGACGCAAATCGACCATGACCATTGCAAACCGTCAATTGACGTCTGCCGATCTGCAATCCCGATTGCAGATCGGCAAATGCCAGCTGACGATCTGCAATTCACTTTCGCCGATCTGCAATCCCAATTGCAGATCGGCAAACGCCAGCTGACGATCTGCAATTCGCTTTTGCCGATCTGCAATCCCAATTGCAGGTCGTCAAACGCCAGCTGACGATCTGCAATTCGCTTTTGCCGACCTGCAATCCCAATTGCAGGTCGTCAAACGTCAGCTGACGATCTGCAATTCACTTTCGCCGACCTGCAATCCCAATTGCAGGTCGTCAAACGCCAGCTGACGATCTGCAATTCGCTTTTGCCGATCTGCAATCCCAATTGCAGGTCGTCAAACGCCAGCTGACGATCTGCAATTCACTTTCGCCAATTGACGGTTTGCGATCCTAATTTTCGGTTAAACCCCCGGACAATAGCGAGCGCCCGGCAAAGACGGCCGGGCGCTCGTCGCGTTTGATCTCCGAGAGCCTCAGCTCATCAGAAACCGATCTGGCTCGTTCTGGAAGATTTGTGGCGGCGTCCGTCGTCCTGGACGGCCGTGGCTTCCTCCGGTCGGAATTTGACGCCGGAACGTTCCGGAATACCGATTTAATGTGCGGCGTAACAGTCAGTCATGGCTCCTTCTCCTCGAGTCGGTTGCTCGGACTGTTCGACGTAGAAGTGTATTAATGGATACGTGCGCCGATCAAAGCGACAGTTGGAGTTGGTTGCCGGGCGGTCGCTTTAAATAAGTCTGGCGCACACAGAAGTCGATACCAAGCTATTCCGTTGGAAATACCAGATTGCCGGTATTCTCCCGCCATCGACAACGGCTTATTGTGTGAAGACACTCACTCTCCGGTGCGGGTAACTCCCTCAATCCCCAAAAAGCGACCGCACCTTTTCTTTTAATGTCTGCGCCGCTTGGGCCTGGCAACGCGATTCCGATCCGATCAGCAACCGTTCCAATATTGTCTGCAACATACGATGGCAGACAGTTACCACCTTCTTCTGAATAAAAGTGTCATTGCTTGTCCTACATCGGTTGTGTACGCTGGATAACGTATGATTTTGCAACATCGGGACGAAGCAACTCCGATGCAATTGCCTGTTGGATGGTCCCACTAATGGCAAGAAAGCCTGATGCCGGCGACCACATTCATCCCCATCGCGTCTGGAACTACATCAAGTTCGGGGGTGAATTCGCGAGCGAGGAACACGATCACATCCTGCAGTGCGAGCAGTGTCTCCATGTGTTCATTCTGTCGTTCAAGTCGGATACGTTTGGCGCTTTGCTCAAACAATTGGGTTATAACGACAGAGACGAGTTGCGTACCGCCTGAATTCCCTTCTTCGACGTTCTCTATAACGCTGCAGTGACATAAAGGGTGGAGTTTGTACGCTTCTGGCCGATCCGAACTGGGACCTTGCATTCAGCTTTAAAAGGTCCGCGTAGTCCATTGATGGTGATGGATGGGCCGTCTCTGCGCATTCCGCCTGTCCGGCCTATTCTTACCTGCTTCTGCCACTCTTTGCCAACAGTGGTAACACGGTACATATGTAACGCATAGAAAATGCAGCTCGAGATGTTTGGCGCTATGTATGCTATCGTACACAGCGTTGTAGGAGGCGGGTGTACGGTATGCCAGCGAATGGTGACATCAACACGCGTTTTGGTGTGTACACAAACCTGTGCTGCGGGTTGGAAATCGTCATCAGTGAAGGTGCGCAATTTCCGGATTGTCCTAAGCATCCGCACCTGACGACGACGTGGAAGTCCGCCATAGATGAGCCGATCCGTCACGTTACCCAGCTGCCAAGTGCAAAGAAGCAGCGCAAGGATCCTGCCGCCTAGTTACGCCGCTTCCGGCAGATCTCACCAATCAATTCAATTGTTTTAGCCACGGAGTAGCGTAAGCCAAGGGCCGAAGGCCGTGGGTTTCAATACAGCCAGACAGCGGGTAGCGGCGAAAGATTCTTTCGCCACTACCGCGGCTCGTTTCCTCTTTGCAAACAAAGCCGCGGCCTTCGACCGTGGCTATGATCGTACGCCACTCCGCGGCTAAAAACGATTTCGAGCGCCATCAACGTAAATGTAGCGTTTACAGCATGATGTGCTAATGTAAACAGCACTTTTCGACATAGTCAGGGAGGTAAAACCGGTGAAACTCTACCGAACAGCAATTGTTGGGGCCAGCCTTGCCATCGTGCTTGGTTCACAGGCAGGAAACGGTCAGGAGAAAAAGCAGGCGGCGCCGAATGCGCAGCAGATCGAACGTGGGCGGTATGTGGTTGCAATTGGTGGTTGCAACGACTGCCATACCGCGGGATACGCAGACAATGGGGGAAAAGCGGCAGAGAGCGAGAGGCTCAAGGGCGATACCCTCGGATATCGCGGGCCGTGGGGTACGACTTATCCTACCAACCTCCGGCTTTCACTCAGTAAAATGACCGAAGACGAATGGCTCAAGTACGCAAAGAATCTGATGACGCGTCCTCCAATGCCCTGGTTTAACGTCCAGGCGATGAACGATGCGGATCTGCGCGCTCTCTATCAATATGTGAAATCGCTCGGTGCAGGGGGATCCCCGGCACCCGCATTTGTGCCTGCCGGTAAGGAGCCGAAGCCGCCGTTTATTCAGTGGCCCGGAGGAAAATAACAGTCCGTCTGGAGGAAGTCACAAATTTCAGCCGCGGATGATCCGGTCGTCCGCGGCCTGGGGGCAAGCGACCCATGCAATCCAACTTGTCTCGCCGGGACCTCTTGAAGTTTGCGGCGGCGGCCCCGGCGCTGGCGCTGGCGCGGATTCCGTTCCGGCAGACTCCAGGTATCGATCCGTGGAATGAGGCTGCCGCGATACTCGCACGAATCAAAGAGCCCGCGTTCCCGGCCCGCGACTTCGATGCGGCGAAATATAAGACACTCAACGACGCGATTGCCGCATGCAGCGCGGCCGGCGGGGGTCGGGTTGTGGTGCCGCCGGGAACGATGGCAACCGGGCCGATCCGCCTGAAGAGCCGCGTCAACCTCCATCTTTCCGAAGGCGCAGTCCTGAAATTTTCCACAGCTCCTGAAGACTATCTTCCCCTTGTCTACACCCGCTTCGAGGGAACGGAGCTGATGAACTATTCCCCGTTCATTTACGCCTATGACCAGCAGGACATCGGCATCACCGGCAGCGGTACACTCGACGGCCAGGCGGACAATTCTCACTGGTGGGACTGGACGCGGAATGCCGCCGCATCCCGCCGCAAACTGACGAGTCCGGAAACTGCGCTGATGCCGGTCGCCGACCGCATTTTCGGTCCAGGGGCGTACCTGCGTCCCAATTTCATTCAGCCGTATCGCTGCCGCAACGTGTTCATCGAAGGCATTACGATCAGGAACTCGCCGATGTGGGAAGTTCATCCCGTCCTGTCCACGAATGTCATCATTCGCGGCGTCAATATCGTCAGCCACGGGCCGAACAACGACGGCTGTGACCCCGAGTCGTGCCGAGATGTCCTGATCGAACGCTGTACGTTCGACACCGGAGACGATTGCATTGCACTGAAGTCCGGCCGCAACGACGACGGGCGGCGCGTCAATACGGCGATCGAAAACGTCATCGTCCGCGACTGCACGATGAAAGACGGCCATGGCGGCGTCACGATCGGCAGCGAAATCTCCGGCGGCGCGCGCAATATCTTTGCCGAGCGCTGCAGAATGGATAGCCCGAACCTCAATATCGCACTGCGCATCAAAACGAATTCCGTCCGCGGCGGTGTCGTCGAACGCATCTTCATGCGCGACGTGACGATTGGCCAGGTGAGCCAGGCTGTGGTCACGGTGGACTTCCAGTATGAAGAAGGGGACACCGGAAAGTTTCCTCCGACAGTTCGTGATGTGGATGTGATGCGGGTCACCAGTCAGAAGAGCCGGAACGCCCTGTCCATACGTGGTTACGCCCGCACACCCGTTACAAACGTGCATATTGAAGACTGTAAGTTCGACAATGTTGCGCAGGCCGATGTCATCGAGAATGTGAAAAACCTCAAGCTCGACAAGGTCACGGTGAACGGCGTTGTCCATAACGAAATCATCTCGAAATGAGGTAATTGCTCGCATGATACTGAGACACAAACATCTGCTCGCATTGGGCCTTTTTGCGAGTGCCATCGCAGCCGCAGCCGGAGGCTTGCAGACCCCCGTGGGCACCAATCTTTATCTGACCGGCGAGGCGCCGCAGCCCAGAGCCGGAGAAAAAGACGCCGATGGCCGCACCGTCTACCGCGCCCGCCTCTCGGGCCACCTGACGAATTACTACGAGGACAAGATCCCGCCTTACACGCTGCCCGACCCGTTAAAGATGAATGACGGTCGTCGTGTCGCCGACTCGCAGATGTGGTTCAAGGAACGCCGGCCCGAGATTCTCAAGATGTACCAGTCCGAGATCTACGGCAGAGTTCCCGAAACCGCGCCGAAGGTGCGATGGGAAGTAGCCAGTATCGATCCCAAAGCGCGCGACGGCGCAGCCGTCATGAAGCGTCTCGTCGGTCACATGGGAGATGGCGCCGATGCGCCGGCGATGAATGTGACGATGTACACGCCTGCCAAAGCGGCCGGGCCGGTGCCGATAATCCTGACGATCACTTTTGGCGGAGGTCCGAATCGACCCGTCGCAGCCGTCGGGCCGGGAGATCCGATCGCGGACATCCTGGCGCGCGGATGGGGCTATGCCACGATCGCTTACGGTGACATCGAAGGCGACACCTTTAACACGAGTCTCAGCCGCGTCCGCAAGCTGGCGCTCAAACCCGGCCAGACCCGGCCCGCGCCGGACGAATGGGGCACGATCAGCGCCTGGGCATGGGGCGTCAGCCGGATCGTCGATTACCTGGAGACCGACAAAGCCGTGGACGCGAAACAGATCGCGATCCAGGGCCACTCCCGTCTCGGCAAAACGGTTCTCTGGGCAGGCGCGCAGGATCAGCGCATCGCCGCAGTCTTCTCGAGCTGCGGCGGCGAGTTGGGCGCCGCGCTGGCGCGGCGCGATTTTGGCGAATCGCTGGACGATATGGCCTATGACTTCTACTGGCAGTTTGCCGGCAACATTCAGAAGTATGCCGGTCACTGGGATAAGCTGCCCGGCGACCAGCATTTTGTGATCTCGCTGGTGGCGCCCCGGCCGCTGTTCCTCAATGGAGGACTCGGCGATCAATGGTCGGATCCCAAGGGAGAGTTCCTCGGCGCCGTAGCGGCCGGCCCTGTTTATCGCCTGCTCGGTAAGAAGGATATGGGCACCGCCGAACTGCCGCCGATGGATCATCCCATCATCGACGGTGACATCGGTTGGAATTATCACAGCGAAGGTCATCTGGCCACGCCCGCGGACTGGCAGGCGTTCCTGAAGTTCCTGGATAAGTATTTCAAAGCGTGAATGAATTGGCGCCGGCCGACAGGGAGAGCCATTCCCCGCCTTAGTTAGGCGGGGATGCCCTCGCGCAGCGAGGGCTGGGGCGGTCTGTTCAAAGACGAATAGTACCGATTAATCATGGAACTGCTTCGCGAGCATTTATAAGGTCGCTTCGCAAATTTGAACAGACCACCCCGCCGCTGCGCGGCTCCCTCCTTACTAAGGGCGTCAATGTATTTGGCGCAGTGAGCGGGTTCGCTTTCCGATATGCGTTGGCTGTTGTACGACGATAAATAGGTAATCCGGCCATCTATTAGCGCAACAAGTGCATTTATCGTCGTACAACAGTCAACGGATATCGGACAACCGATCCACGCAGTTACTGCGGCAAGTATGTTATTGCCCTTACTAAGGGGATTGGTTCTCGGCGTTTGGGCAACGGGCCCGGAGGGCCGAAAGATTAATGCGACGAATCTTACGCCCTCCGGAGCGGGAGTTCCGACGGATACAAGACCCCGGCCTGCGGCCGGGGCTAGGTTCTAACGGCCCTCCGGGCCTATTTTTTGATTCAAGCGTAAAGCGCGCGGTCATATGTCTACCAATGAAATGAATCGCAAGCAGTTCCTGCTTACTGTTCTCGGTGCCGGCATCGGGTTTGCTGCGGGACTGCCTTCTCCGGCCCAGACCCCGGGCCGCGCCGCGTTGCCCTTTTACGACGTTCGCAATTTCGGCGCCCGCGGCGACGGCAAAACCCTGGACACCCCTGCCATCAATAAAGCGATCGAGACCGTTTCGCAAAACGGCGGCGGCACACTGTATTTTCCATCCGGAACATACCTCTGCTATTCCGTTCGCTTGAAGAGCCAGGTCGCCCTCTATCTCGACGCCGGCGCAACCATCCTTGCAGCGAATGTTCCGGCCGAAGGAACGACGACGGGCGGCTACGATCCGGCCGGCCCACCGCAGCAGTGGGAGAAGTATCAGGACTTCGGTCACAATCACTGGCGCAACAGCCTGCTCTGGGGCGAAGACCTGCACGACGTGAGCATCTCCGGAACCGGACTCATCTGGGGCAAAGGCTTGAGCCGCGGCGAGGCCAGCGAAATGCCGCGAGCGGAGAGTCCCGGCGTCGGGAACAAGGGGATCGCCCTCAAGAACTGCCGCAATGTGACGTTCCGCGATTTCTCCATGCTCTCCTGCGGACACTTTGCCCTGCTCCTGACCGGCGTTGACAATCTGCTGATCGACGGACTCCGGATCGATACCAACCGTGATGGCATCGACATCGACTGCTGCAGGAATGTTCACGTCTCCAACTGCACGGTCAACTCTCCGTGGGACGACGCCATTGTTCCGAAAAGCTCCTACGCTCTGGGCTATGCACGCGCCACCGAGAACGTCACCATTTCGAACTGTTACGTGACTGGAGCTTATGACTACGGAACATTGCTGGACGGTACTCTCAAGCGTATGGAATATCCTCCGGGACGCCCGCCGATCGGCCGTATCAAGCTCGGAACGGAGTCGAACGGTGGCTTCAAAAACATAACCGTGACCAATTGCATTTTCGAATATTGCCGCGGCCTGGCGCTGGAGACGGTGGACGGAGGACCGATCGAAGACATTACGATCAACAATCTGACGATGCGCGGGGTGGTGCACTCGCCGTTGTTTCTGCGTCTGGGCGCGAGAATGCGCGGGCCGGCCGGCGTCAAGCCGGGCGTCCTGAAACGCGTCATCCTCAGCAACATCGTGAGCTCCAACGCGGTGGCCGAGTATCCCTCGATTATCAGCGGCATTCCCGGCAGTCGAATCGAGGACATACGCATTTCAGACATGTATCTCCATCAACTGGGCGGCGGTACAAAAGAATGGGCGGCGCTCGAGCCTCCGGAAAAGGAAGACGCCTATCCCGAGGCGACCATGTTCGGTACCTTGCCGGCGCGCGGCTTCTTCGTGCGGCATGCGCGGAATCTCGAATTCAGCAATATCGAGATTGCGACCGCAAAGCCCGACGAACGGCCGGCTTTCTGGATACACGACGTTGAAGGCATCGATCTCTTCCGGGTGAAGGCCGGCAGGAACACTGCCGCCTTTTCGCTGCGAGACATAACGGATTTCCGAAGTTTCGGCAGCCCCGACTTTCCGGATAGAACAGAAGCTTCGGTCCGGCGCCTGAATTTTTGAACAAGACGCGCGACCATATGGACGGAGCCAGAGAGAGTGGCAGCCTGTAAAGGATTGAATATAGTTTAAGTGAATGTAAACCTGTTTGGCTGTAACGCTGGTGCATCAGTCCCCGCCTGAGTCAGGCGGGGATCGTTCGCGCAGCGAAGGCATCCCCGCCTAACTTAGGCGGAGACTGCGGACACGCTAACCATGGCACATAGAACGCGGCCTACAGCATTAAAGCTTAAAATGGTTATCGATCGACGGGCTTTTCTCAAACAATCTGCGCTGCTTGCCGCTGCTGTTCCGCTCCTGTCCCGCCGCGCAAGACCTGTTTCCGAACCGCGCATTCGCTTCGAGACCAGCGACACGCTACACCAGAAGACGTACACCAGCGCCCTCGACGTTCTCGAACGCAACACGATTCTGGTGTCGGGCTATCCAGAGCCCGTCCTGATCGAAGGCAGCAACTACTCTGGAATCTGGCTGGAGTGCGGGCCGCACGAAGGACTCGTCTACGCGGACATCCGTCCGGACATTGCCCGCAACAACCACCTCGCATTTTTCGCTTTGCAGAAACAAGACGGTCAGATCCCGTGCTGGTCAAGAACGACCGCCGCCGGATTCGGACAGATTCAAATGGTCGTTCCCATTGCGGCGACAGCCTGGGAACTTGCCCGGCGCACTGGCGATCAGGAACTGCTTGAAAAGGCCTATGCCGGCGCGAGCCGCTGGGATGCGTGGCTGCGGCGCTATCGCAATACCCGCGGCAGCGGGCTTTGTGAAGGCTTCTGTACCTGGGATACGGGGCACGACAACAGTCCACGCTGGAAGGGGATGCCGAATCGCTGTCCGGATGCGGATGCGAAGAAACTTCCCCCTGAACCGTCGCTTCCCCGCCTGGCGCCGGACCTTTCTGCAACCGTTTATGGCGGGCGAGTGGCTCTCGCTGCCATGGCCGGTGCACTGGGGAAACCATCGGAGACCGCACGCTGGATGGCCGACGCCGAAGAGATCCGCTCTGCAATTCTCCGCAAGCTCTACGTGCCCGGCGACGCTTCATTCTACGATCTCGATGCGCGCGACCGTTTCGTCCGCGTCCGCAGCGACGCCATCAGCCGGGTTCTGGGAGAGCACGTAGCGGATCAAAAGTTATTCAACACAGTGTACGCACGACAGATCCACAATCCGAAGGCGTTCTGGGCCGCTTATCCGCTGCCGTCTATTGCGCTGGACGATCGCGAATTTGTCCGTCCGATTCCCGCCAACTCGTGGGGCGGAGCCTCGCAGGCGCTCACCGCGCTGCGTGCGCCGCGGTGGATGGAGCATTACGGCAAGCCCGCAGATCTCGCTCATCTCATGCAGCAGTGGAGCAGTGCGATTCTCAGGGCCGGAAAGTTTCTTCAACAAATGGATCCCGCCGACGGGACGTTCACGAATGATCAAGGTGATTATTCACCTGCGGCGCTCGTCTTCGTGGATTTCACCTGGAGACTTTCCGGAGTGCGACAAACTGACGATAAGCTGGAATGGAATGTACGGCCGCCCGGCGACGGCGTCCGTTCCAGCTTTCACCTGAAAATGACACCAACCCGCACGGCGGAAATCCGCTACGCTTCCGGCCGGGCAGAACTCTATCTGAATGACAAACTTTTATATGCGACCGGCAGTATCGTTCGTCTTGTCACCGATCTCGAAGGCAATCTGCGATCCGCCACGGGGATCGCGCCTGCTCCAACGCATGTCGTGCTGGAGCACGTATCGAAACGCCGGAGCGAATTTTCGCTGGAGCCGAATGTTAACCGCAATGCGCCAGGGAACTAAACCGCGACGCTTTTTCTTCTGTTCGATGCTGTTAGTGTCAAGCCTCTTGCTGCTTCGTACTCCCGCGTTCGCGCAGCCGTCGGTCATGCGCTTCCCCGCCGACAAAGCGAGGAATGTGAATCCGGACACGCACCTGGTGCTGATCTTTCCCAATGCGCCGGTTCCGGGCAAGTCCGGACAGATTCGCATCTATGACGCCGCGGACAACAAGCTCGTCGATACCCTCGATCTGAGTATTCCACCCGGACCCATCGCCGGGGCCGCAGGTCCGGCCGCGCCTTACACACCGACACCATATCCGTACACCACCGCGCATCCGACAAATGCCGATACGACTCCTGGCACACCGTCCGGCGCCGCAGTTCCGACTTCCCGGGATTACCAGCTCACGATCATCGGCGGATTCAGCGACGGGTTTCACTTCTTTCCGGTGATCGTTCACGACAATGTGGCGACGATCTATCCGCATAACAATCTTCTGAAATACGGCAAGACCTATTACGTACAGATCGATCCCGGAGTATTGAATCTCGCAGACGGCAGCTTCAAGGGGATCGGCGGCGCCGCCGGCTGGAGTTTCACGACAAAGAAAACTCCGCCTGCCGCGAACTCCGCACGCCTGGTCGTCGCGGCCGACGGCAGTGGCGATTTCAATACCGTGCAGGGCGCTATCGATTTCGTTCCGGACCGCAGCCCGCGGCGGATCACGATCTTCATCCGAAACGGAAACTACGAAGAGATCGTTTACTTCCGCAATAAATCGAATATGACGATCCTCGGTGAGGATCGCGACAAGGTCGTTGTCTCTTACGCGAATAACGAAGTCTTTAACCCGCATCCTTCGAACATCAGCACCAACGAGTGGCCGGGAACGTTTCCATCGCGCCGCGCAGCGTTCATGGCAGACAACTCCACCGGGATTCATCTCGTGAACATCACGATCAAGACCACGGCGCGCGGCCAGGCCGAGGGATTGCTGTTGATGGGCGACAGGAACATCCTGAGCCACGTCACGGTCGTCGGTTCGGGTGACGCGCTGCAGGTGAACGGACCCGTGTTCATTACCGACAGCCTGATCGTCGGCGACGGCGACACCATTCTCGGCCGTGGCCCGGCGTTCTTCAATCGCAGCGAGCTTCAATCCAATGGCGTATTCATGTGGATTCGCAATACGGCGGCAAATCACGGCAACGTCTTTCTCAACTGCACGTTCAGGAAACGCGGAACGGGCGTCACCGAACTGGCTCGCGCGCCGGTCAATAACGGCCGCGCGTATCCTGATGCCGAGGCGGTGCTGATCAATGCGAAACTGGAAGGCATCAGCGCGGTGGGTTGGGGCGCGATGGGCGGCGACGCCGCCAACATGCACTACTGGGAATACAACAGCGTGAACTTGAGCGACGGCGCACCCGTCGACGTGAGCCGGCGCAAAGCGGAATCGAAACAGCTGACGGTGGAAAAGGATGCGGAGACGATCGCAAACTACAGCAATCCCGCATACGTGCTGGGCTGGACTCCGGCGCTGTCCCCGCTGATTCTGGCCGCTCCGGAAGCCGTGATGTCGAGCGCCGGACAATCCATGACGATCCGCGTCAAGGTTGCGGCAGTTCCTGAGGGCACCTATCAATGGCTGGAGAATGGCAGGCCTGTTCCGGGCGCAACGGAGGCAACGCTGACCAGGAGCAACGTTAAAGCCGCCGACGTCTCACGTTACACCGTCAGGATTACGAATGCCGCAGGTTCGGCGACGAGTCCTCCCGCAGTCGTGCTAAGTCAGGCCAACATTAAACAATAGGCCCGGGCCGTCAGAACCTAGCCCCAGCCGCAGGCTGGGGTTTTGTATTCGTCATAACGCCAGCCCCGGAGGGCATAAGATTAGTCGCATTAATCTTTCGGCCCTCCGGGCCTCGAACCTTCGCTGGTTTGGTCCCCGGCCTGGCGGCCGGGGCTATATTCTTACGCGCCTCCGGCGCTGCTCACGCATATAGCTGCGCGTTGCTTTCTTTGATAACCCTTTCGTAGTCTTCCAGCGTCGCGTTCGCGGGCCGGATTTGATTAAAAACGGTACAGGCGTACGAGGGCAACTCTTCCAAATCGGGCCATTGCTCATGTGCCCAGAGTTGCGCCCGGCGGAATGCTTTGACGCAATGAAAGAACGCCTGCTCGATTTCCACGCCGATGACCAGTTTGGGCGTCACGTTATGGGCCGCCGTGGCGGCCAGCAGTTCGGGATCACGCGTGACACATGCACGGCCGTTGATGCGCAGGGTGTATTCGCAGCCGGGAATGACAAAGATCAATCCGACATGCGGATTCACCAGAAGGTTCTTTATACCGTCCAGCCGTTTGTTCCCGTTTCGTTCGGGAATGATGAGACGTTTCCCGTCCAACACCTTCACAAACCCCGCCGCATCGCCTTTCGGCGAAACGTCGCACGTGCCGTCCAATGCAGAGGTTGCCATCAAAAGGAAAGAGGACCGCGCGATGAACCCGCGACAGAGTTCGTCGATGTTATCCCGTTCTTTCTGTATCGAACGTTCAAGCGGGTCGCCGACGATTTCCCGGATTTCAGCTTCAGTCGTGAGTACGTGTTGAAATGGCATCATGGCTGCCATTTTTGCACAACGAGCACGAAACACAAGCGCGGCAGGGTGTGCAAACAGTCCCCGCATAAGTTAGGCGGGGTGCCTTCGCGCAGCGAAGGCGGGGCGGTCTGTTCAAAGTTCGCGCCCAGCGCGCTCCTTGTGAATATCCGCGAAGCGCTCCTTATCGAAAGATGCCCGGGCAGGGAAAATCCGCAATCTAAATTCAGTAATACACCCAATATCAAGGCGATACGGACACGGGTAGTCTCTGATCGACCGCTTATACCGGCACCCGAATGAGTAAATATCCGGCGTACCTGGCCGCCCTTGGTCTTTCGAGCCCTATGGCGCTCGAAGGGTTTCTTGAAGCTGCACCCGATGCGATCGTGGTCGTCGACCGGTCCGGCAGTATCGTTATTGTCAACCAGCTTGCCGAGCGCCTGTTCGGTTATTCCCGCGAAGAATTGCTCGGCATGCAGATCGAGGGACTGGTGCCCCAACGGTTCAGAGAGCAGCATACCGGCTACCGCAACAACTATTTTGACGAGCCCCACACGCGTCCCATGGGGAAAGGCAGAGAACTCTCCGGGCGTCGTAAAGATGGCAGCGAGTTCCCCGTCGAAATCAGTCTGAGCCCACTGAAGACCGAGACCGGTACGCTAGTCATCAGCATCATTCGAGACAGCACGGCACAGAAGAAAGTCGAGGCGAAGTTTCGAGGTTTCCTCGAAGCAGCACCCGACGCGATCGTTGTCGTCAATCGCGAAGGCAAGATAGTCATCATAAACACACAAGCAGAGCGGCTCTTCAAGTTCACGCGCGAGAACCTCCTGGGTATGCCGGTCGAGACGCTGGTACCCGAGCGCTTCCGCGGCCGCCACGTCGGCCATCGAGGCGAGTTCTTCGCCGATCCGCGGGTACGGCCAATGGGATCCGGGCTGGAGCTCTTCGGTCTGCGCAGCGACGGCAGTGAGTTCCCGGTAGAGATCAGCCTCAGTCCGATCGATACCGAAGACGGTGTGCTCGTATCGGCGGCTATCCGGGACATCTCCGAACGAAAGCTCGTCGAGACCAGACTTCGCTCGTCGCTGAAAGAGAAGGAGGTTCTGCTCAAGGAGATCCACCATCGAGTGAAGAACAACCTGCAAATCGTCTCCAGCCTGCTCAACCTCCAGATGGAGAAACTCTCCGACACGAAGGCGATCGAGCTTTTCAAGGAGAGCCAGAATCGTGTGCGCTCCATCGCTCTGTTCCACGAAAAGCTCTACCAGTCGAGAGACTTGGCCGGGTCGAGATCGCTGAATACCTCAAGGGACTCGCAAACGGCTTGTTTGCAACATACGGTGTGAACCCGGACGACATCGTCCTTGCGGTTCATACCGAAGACATTCCCATCGGCGTTGACGCCGCGATCTCTTGCGGGTTGATCGTCAATGAACTGGTCTCCAATTCGCTGAAACACGCATTTCCGGCTCGCCGGAAGGGACAGGTCGAGGTCACCCTGCGTTCCACTGGGGCCGATGTGGTTCTTGAGGTGGCCGACAACGGTGTCGGATTCCCCGCCAACCTCGATTTCCGCAGCCCGGGGACTCTGGGTCTGAAACTGGTGGCCATCTTCGCCGAACAGGTGGGCGGGACAATGGACCTGACGCGTGAGGGAGGAACACGATTCAGCCTCCGCTTCACGCCCGGGACACGTTCATGAGCGAAGCCGCCCACCGCATTCTGGTCGTCGAGGACCAGCGGCTGATTGCTGCCGACATTGAAAACACTCTAAAGAAACTCGGTTACGTTGTCGTGGACAACGTGTCGTCCGGAGAGGATGCGATCAGCAAATCGGATCAGCTGCGGCCCGAGCTCGTCCTCATGGACGTACGTCTCCGCGGAGAGATGGATGGCGTCCAGGCGGCCGGGATCATCCGCGATCGGTTCAACGTGCCTGTGGTCTACCTGACTGCCTATGCCGATGAGGAAACCATCCTCCGCGCCAGGAAGACAACGGCCTTTGGTTACCTTGTGAAGCCGTTCAACGAACGTGAGCTTCGCGCGACCATCGAGATCGCCTTCTACACACATCAGATGGAACGGACTCTCGCTGACGAGAGAGCGAAGCGTCATGCTGCCGAGGAGTTCAAGGTTCTCGTCGATGGCGTCAGGGACTACGCGATCTTCATGCTCGATGGCGATGGCCGGGTCACAACCTGGAACAGCGGTGCGGAGCGGCTGAAGGGGTACACCCGGGATGAAATCATCGGCAAGGACTTCTCTATCTTCTATACCGAAGAAGCACGGCAGGCCGGACATCCGAAGCGGTTGCTGGAAACAACCCTGTGTGAAGGGAGATATGAAGAAGAGAACTGGCGAGTCCGCAAAGATGGCACACGGTTCTGGGCGAGCGTCATCATCACGGCGATCCGCGATGAATCGGGAAGCCTGATCGGGTTTGCAAAGGTCACCCGGGATCTGACTGAACTCCGCCTCGCCGAGGAGAAGCGTGAGGCCGAACGGCACGAGGCGCAGCGGGCGCTGCGCGAGAGTGAGGAGATGTTTCATTTGCTGGTCGACAAAGTGCGCGACTACGCGATCTTCTTTCTCGACCCCGAGGGACATGTCATGACGTGGAACGCCGGGGCCGAGCGCATCAAGGGCTATCGCGCCGACGAGATCATCGGCCAGTCGATTGTCCGTTTCTATCTTCCGCAGGATGTGGTTGCCGGGGTACCGGGCCGGTTGCTGCGACGCGCTGCCGAAGAAGGCGTCGCCACGGACGAGGGGGTGCGCCTGCACAAGGACGGTTCACGCTTCTGGGCGTCCGTGGTCCTGACCGCGCTGCACGACAAGTCGGGCCGTCTGCGTGGTTTCGCCAAGGTAACGCGCGACATCACCGAGCAGAAACACGCCGAGCAGTCCATGGCGATTCTTGCGGATGCCTCGCGCCTCCTGGCGGAGTCGCTCGATTCGGAGCAGATCCTGTTCAAATCACTCGTATGGTCGTCCCTTCCTTCGCCGACGGAGTGGTGATCCATCTGAGGGATCCGCAGGGTGAGCCTCGTCTCGAGCTGTTCCACGCCGCAAACCCGGCGTTGCTCGCTGCCGTTCGGGATATGCAGATCAAGGGCATCTATCGAGTGGCCGCTCCCAGCCGCCGGGTGATGCGGACGGGACGCTCGGAGCTCCATCCCAGATTGACTCCAGAGTGGCTTCGTGTCCAGGAGACGGACGATGAGTTGGCGTTTCTGATTCGGAGGTTTGGCATCTCCTCGACCATCCACGTCCCGATCCTCGCGGCCGGTCGTCCCTTCGCCGTGATCGTCTTCGCAGCGGCGGGAACGAGGGTCTATAACGAGCATGACCTGGTCTTTGCGGAGGAGCTTGCACGGCGCGCATCCACGGCAATGCACAACGCGGAGCTCTTCCGGACCGGCAAGAAGGAGAGGGAGCGCGCCGAAGAGGCGGCTGTGCTGCGAGAACGGCTGGTCGCCATCGTGGGGCACGACCTGCGCAACCCGCTCTCCGCGATCAGGATGGCGACGCAATTGCTGGGTTCCAGTGCCCTCGCGCCGACCGAGGAGGGACTCGTCGTTCGGATCCAGCGCAGCGCGAACCGGATGACGCGTATGATCGAGCAGATCCTCGACTTCGCCCGGATTCGCTCCGGGCAGAGCTTCGAGCTCCGGTTCGCGTCCGCCGATCTGCGCCATGTCTGCCAATCTGTCATCGACGAGTTACGCTTCAGCAGACCGGACCAGGAGATCGCTCTGAGCGTCGAAGGCCGGGCCGACGCGGTATTGGATTCGGATCGGATCGCACAGGTGCTGTCGAACCTGATTGGCAACGCGATCCAGCACGGGACAGAAGGACCGATCAGCGTGACCGTGCTGGAGACGACCATCGACGCCGTGGCCATCGAGGTGCACAACTTCGGTCCGGCGATTCCTCAGGCCGCGCAAGCGGGCGTCTTCGACGCATTCAGCCGGCAGACGAGCGCGGGAGACCGCGGCTCGAGCATCGGGCTGGGTCTGTTCATCGCCAATCAGATCGTGCGCGCGCACGGAGGCTCGATCGCCGTGCGGTCACCCGATCGAGACGGAACCACGTTCAGTGTCGTCCTTCCTCGAAAACCTGCCAACGGCTGGCACCCGGTGGAGCCCCCACCACCGCGTCATGGGGGTAGTTATTGAACCGCTGGCGATGTGGGATTCGCCGGCGCCGCAAGATTCCTCGAGAAGAACGGCAGTACGTTGCGTTCGAGCCGCTCGCTCAGCCGGCTGGAATGGGTTCCCTCGAATTCGTCGTAATAGTGAGCAATTCGCAGGCGTACCATCGCGTCGTGCAGTCGTCGATTATCTGCAAGACCAGGATCGTTTGTTCCCGCATCGATCGCGATCCCATACTGCTTCCTGGGATTCTGCACGTACTGGTCGAGTAACGCGTCCATAGAGGAATTCGCCGACGTCAAGCAGCAGGCACTCATGGCGTACACGCTGGAAAACACATCCGGCCGTTTCATACCGATTCGAAGCGCACCATAGCCACCCATCAAGTGTCCCGCCAGGCCGCGGCTGATCGGTTTCGCGAGTACCCGGTAATGCATGTCGACGTATGAAACGAGATCTTCCGCGATGAATCGCTCCCAGTCGGCGGCATTCGCCGAACTGGAATACATATCTGCCTGCTGCGCCGTGTTGACGTCGGGTATCACGACGATCGGCTCGCTATACCCCTGAAGGGCAGCGAGCTTATCCGCCGCGGCTTGGATTGCCGTGATCAAACCGTCGCTTTTCTCTCCGTAGTCATGCAGGAAATAGATCACCGGAAATTGGCGTGCGTTGTCGGAGGAGTAGTCTGGCGGCAGATACACCGTCACATTACGATCCGCCGAGTCTCCTTGACGGCTCGTCTCCAGCGCCTTGCCGTGAACGACGACATTTTCAACCGTACTCCGGCGCGCTCCGCCGCCGCGCCCCTGCCCACCGGCCGTAGCGCCTAAAACGAGAGCCAGCGCCGGCGCCAGCCAGATCACCTTCGATAAGAAATCACGAACCATAGATTATCTAGTGCTCCTGTTGAAAATTGAGATTCGGCACGTGCTCCGCAAGGCACCAGGAGGATGAAACTGATTACCCGAATCAGGACCTTTATTCATGACCGATATTCAAAACGACGATTTCGCACCGATTATAGAATAAAGAGGTTCGTGGCCGTGCAACGCATCCGCTCCGCCTTAAGCCGTGGAGCGGCGGCAGATCATAGCCACGGCCGAAGGCCGTGGGTTTCAATTCCCAGCCGGCTCATTGCTCTTTGTAAATATAACCACGGCCTTTCGGCCGTGGTTAGGATCTGCCGCCGCTCTGCGGCTAAAACATGGAACGCGGCTTTGCACGCGAGCAATCGAACGAAGGACCGCACTTATCAACATCGCATGATGGACTTCAACAATGACCCGACCACACACCTGTCGGATGTGAAAAACCTGTTCGCGGAGGCCATCGCGCGCGTCAAGTAGCTAGTGAATTGAGGCGGGAACCGGGGCGTCAATGTCACAAAAGTGGCTGTACAGCGATTCGCCCGACGATTTCGAATCGACTATGAACACCGTGGCGAAGCACATCGCCGGGAATGAGCGGCGCTTCGGGATCTCGCCGATGGCGAATGTGCGATGAAGGCGATCGTGCGCGGTGCGTCGGGCTCGCCTGAACTGCGTGAGGTCGACGTGCCGGTCCCGGCAGAGAACGAAGTGCTGGTGCGGGTGCATGCGTCGTCCCTCAACGACTACGACCTGTTCATTCTCGGGCGTCCTCCCCTGCCCTTTCGTGTGGTGGGAGCGTTGCTGCGTGCGGTATCTGCCGGCGCACCGCCGCGCGTGAGGATCGGCGGCTGCGACGTCGCCGGAAGCGTGGTCGCGGTGGGCAGCCGCGTCGAGCGATTTCGTCCTGGCGATGATGTCTTCGGTGACGTCTCCCGTTTCGGAGTTGGAGGCTTCGGCGCGTTCGCGGAATACGTTTGCGCTCCCGAATCGGCATTACTGTCGAAACCGGCACACATGACCTTCGAGCAGGCCGCGGCGCTGCCGCAGGCGGGCGCACTCGCCATGCAGGGTCTAAAGGCGGGCGGGCCGCTGCAGCCGGGCCAGAAGATTCTGATCAACGGCGCGGGCGGTGGCGTCGGAACGATTGGCGTCCAGGTCGCCAGGCTGCAGGGCGTCGAGGTGACAGGCGTCGATCGCGGGTCGAAACTCGAGATGATGCGAAGTATCGGCTTCGATCACGTCATCGACTACGAGAAGGAGGACTTCACCAGAAACGGCAAGCGCTACGACCTCATTCTGGATACCAAGACCAATCGTTCACTCTTCGCGTACCTGCGCGTGCTCACGCCCGGCGGCACCTACGCCACGGTCGGCGGCGAGACGGCAGCGCTCTTCCGATTCCTCATCTTCGGCGGATTGATCCGGCTGCTCACCGGCAAGAAGATCGTCGTGATCAAACTGAAACAGAACGCGCATCTGGCGGATCTGAAGGAGTTTTTCGAGGCGGGACACCTGACGCCTGTCATCGACGGGCCGTACAAGCTAAGCGACTGGCAGGACGCCTTTCGCCACTTTTCCTCGGCGAAGCACAAAGGGAAAGTGATCTTGACGGTGGCGAAATGACGAATGACTATTGACCATTGAGAATTGACAAAGCATTCGGGAGAAATGGTCAATTCTCAATGGTCAATAGTCATTAGTTATTAGTCATTTCAAGGAGCGGGCTTGAGTTCGTAACCGGCGCGCGCCAAGGCAATTCTGGTGGTCTCAATAGCGTCCGGTTTTTCGTTGTGAGGCAATACCGGAACGGCGGGCGCGGCCTGGAGTTCGCCGAGCATGGTCTCCGTTTCCGGCCCCGCCAGAGTTTCGAGTAATTCGTACAAGCCGCCGTCTCCCTCTTCGCGGGGATTGTGAACTTCAAAGATGTGCTTGAGGGTGAGAATTATGGACGGACTTGGCGGCGGAACAAGCAGGGACACAATTGCGCCGTGATCCAGTCGAAGGCGTTCCGCAATCGCTGCCTTTGTGCCTCCCTGCCACTTTGCAATTGCGGGCAAGACAATCTTCTCTTCCATGGAGATATGTCGAAGTATGCCCTTCCGGAACTCCGCGTAAGGTTCCATATCGATCATTCCGGGCTTTGCGACAGCACGATTCAGCAACGCATCCAGTCGGTTGTGATCGGAGGAGAGGTATTGGTACAGCACTCCATGCATGATCTTGCCTACTTATTCGGCTTCCTGGAAAATAGCATCATATGCGCGGCCTCGATGCCGTAGTCGAGTTCGTAAATGCGTTTGAGGTCCGAGATCTTTGACAGCGTTCCTTTGCTGAATT
This sequence comes from uncultured Acidobacteriota bacterium, assembly GCA_963738025.1. Classification (GTDB taxonomy): domain Bacteria; phylum Acidobacteriota; class Terriglobia; order 20CM-2-55-15; family 20CM-2-55-15; genus 20CM-2-55-15. Next base: position 353,597 of record CAVTWA010000067.1, read on the forward strand.
TCGCGCTGCCGTCGAAGCTCGACAATACAATGATTTCAATCAACTCCCCGAGCGAGACTTCCATGTATTCCGCAAGACCCTTCATGACCTTCAGCAGGCGCTTCTCCAGCCGCACGCCTGTCTGAACCCGGTCCAGCTTGCCTTTCATCTGCTTCATGGTACATATGTACCACAGTACCGGACATTGACACACCGCTCAGGGGCCGCAATAATTCCGCCATGTTCAAAACCAGTAACGTGACCATTCGCGTATCCGACATGAGCAGGTCGATCAAGTTCTATACCGAAACGCTGGGACTCAAGCTAATCAGCAATTACGGCGGGGAGTTTGCCGTCGTCGAATCGAACGGGCTGAGAATCGGGCTGCATCCGGGGAAAAAGCCTGGCGAGCAACTGAGCCGGGATATGTCTCTGGGTTTTCAGGTCGACGACGTTGGCTCGGCTAAGAAGGCACTCGAATCTCGCGGCGTGAGATTTGAGCCGCGAGTCCAGGATCGAGGCGCCATTATTGAGAACTTCTTCGATCCTGATGGCGTGCCACTCTACCTCATCGAATTGAAGTGGGGATAGACCAACGACCTGGACCTGTCGAGCCGCTCTAACCCCGACATCGGAAGTGGATTGGACGGTCGAGTGGCGGCGATCAGGTCGCCGCCACTCAGCGAAACATTTTTCTCGAAGGTGAATTCAGGCAGCTTCAGTCTTCGGCCGGGCGCCCTCGTGCTTCACGGGCGGCATCTTCCAGGTGCCATCAATGATTTCTCTTTTCGGCCAGTACAGCCGCGTGAAGAGATTGAATTTGTCCTTCGGGGCAGGCAGCCAATTCGATTCTTTATCTGCGCCCGGCGATTCGTGCTGGATGTAAATGGTCACTGAACCGTCGTCGTTGAACTTGAGATCGTCACGATCGCCGATGGCGTAGCGGTTGATGGGATTTGGTACGAAGAATTGCTTGGAGTTGTACATCGTTATCGACCAGAAGGCACCGACCGGTGGAAGCTGGCCCTTGGGAAATTGAATGACATACCGATTCGTGCCAACAAGGGGGTTGCCGCCGGCATCCACCGTCGCGCGCGGGTAAACTGCGTCTTCAGGTAAATTGGCGCCCAACCCGATCAAGGCAACCATTGCGCGAACGGAGTAGTTCGTTCCGTAGCGTCCAACGTCCGCCATGATCTCCCAACCATTGACCTTTTTGCCAAAAGGCTTTTTAGCTTCGGCATCGATTCTGGATCGACCGGCTTTGAGCCCTTGTTCGAGACCTTCAGCCACCGCCGTATCGTGCGCTGGAAGATTAAATGGTTTCCCCGGCGAAATCCCGATCGCCGCAAACTCTTTCATCACTTGAGCGTCGGCGGAGGCAGCTGGGTTGTCCTTCATGACCGTATTCATCCGAGTGAAGAACGCTGCAGCATCCATTCTGGCTACTTGCTGTACGGGTGGAGTTCTCGTATCGACTTCTTTTTCCACAGGTACGCTGTCCGACGCCTTGTAGTTCTTGCCCCAAGCACTCAACGGCGTCAGCGCGTACTGCTTCTGAATGGAATGAACCGCCGCATAGTCAGCCGTACCATTGGTCTGCGTGCGGCCGATCAGCCAGACCATATTCGTCGGCGACTTGATTTCCTTCACGCCTTCCGGCAGTTGCCCTTTCCAGGAAGGTCCAGTAATCGCGAAATCGCCCTTATCGTTGCCAGTAGTGCGCGTTCCTGGAGACGCAAAGACGTTCGTCCACGCATCCAACATTTCCATCAGGTAGTAGCGATTTCCCATAGCGGGCACACTCAGAATGATCGGCTCTTTGGTCAAGTCCATCCATGCGGCCGAGTAAAGCGTGTCGGCGTTAGGGCTGACCACGTCAGTAAACGTCGCGTCAGGGAACCTTTCGAGGTGGAGGAGCTGGTTGATCGGCGCCTTACGGCCGTCAACCTTCGGGACGGCCGTCATGACGCTCCGAGTGACATCCATTAACACCAGCGGATAACCGTAGATGTACGCATCCTCGCCAATCGCAAGAGCTTCCTCTTTGCCCAACTTCATATTTGACATGTGCCTTCCTTAACTCTTTAGAACGGAATTTCACTAAATAGGATCTTCTTACTAATGATTTCGATTCGATCCTGAGGCCATCAGCCAACTGTAGGCGCTGGGACGCGTCTCGTTACATCCGGTAAATTCCTTACTTCACCAGCAGAGCTTCCTAGTCTTCAGAACCTTGTGCGTTCAGACTTAACACTCCCCCAAAATGCCCCTTATGAGAGCGATCCAGCCGCGGCGGTGTTGCCGCACTTGGGCGATAGGAGACTGTAGGACAGGTGGAAGAAGCTTGGAGTAAACCCGCAAGTGCCGCTCTAACGCCACACATGAGCTGCAGGCAGCTCCATGTGTTTTTTAATTTGTCAGGCTGTACTTTCGCTCCGGCGGTTCAATCGGGCGCGAATCTGCCTCAGAGACACCACGGGATACCCGTTGTGCAGAAGATTAAAGAGTAGCAGCCATGCCACGGTGTCCCACCAGCCGGAGACCAGGGCCCAGAACGTGATTCCGAGGATCACAACGAATATGACGAGATGCCCCGCCTCTGGATCTTGCGTGGCTCGAATCATGGTCTGTCGGGCTCCCGGTTGGGATCTGAGAAGGGCTGGGTTCACAGACCACAGGACACGACGTAGCAATCGGCGGTACCAACGTACCCCGAGGTAGTCGTAAATGCGCCCCTCATTTTCGAAGGGACGCGTAGTGTAATAAGAGGCAGGTAGTCGATGCGATATCCCGTCCCAGGCACCGCTTCGAGATTCCAGTACGCGACTCAACCAGATCGCCCATGCGATCAGGATCCAATTGACGCCGAATGCGAATCCCACTGTGCGGCCATAGGACTGAGCGCTCCGGAAGACTATGACGGCGAAACCGATCGTAATGAGTATTCCACTCGCAAAGGGCGACCATCTGGCATCGCGTTGCGTTCGATCAGTCATATCGGCCTATTATTCGGCTGGGCGGTATTCCACAGAAAGCTGCATCGCCAACTGGACTTTCCGGGCACATCTCTCTTCACCCATCCCTAAATCCCTGAGTGAATTGCGGAGGCTCTGTTAAACTCCGCTCGGTTTCTCTAGTCAGATCATGATTGGAACAAAGCTCGCACATTACGAAATAGCGTACAGCACTGTTCCCGGAACAGCACGCTCTGGGCGCTGGCGCCGCTGATCAAGCACGTGGACGGAGCTGCTTCAAAGGAAATGACTGTGGATGAGCGCCCCAAAACGGGGCTCACGAGAATGGCGCGCACTTTGCTCATGGTGTCGCTGGTGTGCGTGTCGATGCAGGCGGTCGCGCAGCAACAAATCGTGGATCCGGATTTTCAACCGGCGGTCGCGAAACCGGCCTATCCGAATGGTGGCCCAGCCGTAGCGATTGACGAAGCCCACGACAATTTCCACACATTGGCCGGCCAGTATGCACCGCTTGCTGCACTGCTTCGAACCGACGGATATAAAGTTGTCGCTTCGAATGTCCCGTTCGAGAAAGAAAATCTCGCTGGAATCCGTGTATTGATTGTCGCCAACGCACGTAACCTCAAGGCAATACTTGCCGGCGACATCTCTCAGCCTGCTTTTACAGACCATGAATGCGATGTTATTGCCGATTGGGTTCGCGCTGGAGGATCGTTGCTGCTGATTGCGGATCATGCGCCGTTCGGCAATGCGGCAGATACTCTCGCCAGGCGGTTCGGTGTCACGATGGGCAAAGGATGGGTTTTTGACCAGGCCAGTACTGGCGGAATCACGACGCAGCTGGATTTTTCACGCCATAACGGTTTGCTGGGAAAACATTCAATCATCAGCGGACGCAGCAGCTCCAAAAAGTAAACACGATCCGGGCGTTCACAGGACAGTCACTCGCTGTCCCTGCAGGCGCGACGATCCTGATGAAACTGAGTCCCACCGCGCGCAATGCAGCTACCCCTGCCGACATGGACGCCGAAGACACGGCTGTCCGCAACCGGCAGCCTTCCAGTCCGGGCTACGGTTCACGGTCCACAAGTGCGGCGGGGCGGGCGCAAGGCCTCGCAATGCCATTCGGCACTGGCAGGATCGTTGTGCTTGGCGAAGCTGCGCTGTTATCCGCGCAGATCATCCGTTACACCGATCCGCAACCGCACGACAGCAAAATCGGCATGAACACGTCCGGCAACGATGATCGCCAATTTGCGCTGAACATTTTTCATTGGCTATCGGGATTGTTGAACTGATGAAAGAAAGCCGGCCGGTCAGAGCACCAGTAATCCGACAACGAGCGCAGCACTGTGCGCAAGAATATTGGCGATCAAGTCGCGGCGCCACAGATACACCGCGGTCATGAGAATGCCGAGCGGCAGATCCGCGGCGATTGCGAATGCGCTGCCCCAGGCCGGAATGTGGGCCAGGCCAAACGGGCAAGGCTGCCAGCCGTTGCACACCCGCGCGCACGCCCTCTTCACCCCTTTGGTGTCCAAATTACCGCTGCCATTCCCCGCCTTAGTAAGGCGGGGATGCCTCGCGCAGCGAGGCTGGGCGGTCTGTTCAAAGACGAACAGTACCGACTAATAAGGAGCGCTTCGCGGGCATCTATAAGGTGGCTGCGCCCTTTGAACAGACCACCCCGGCGCTTCGCGCCTGCCCCTCCTTACTAAGGAGGGGATTGGCGCCAGACCACGCCTGCTGCCATGAATATTGTGCCAAACCTTCAAGGGGCGTGGTTCTCCGACTGCCCGCGCAGTTTAATTTGGACAGTTCTGTCTTCACCCTGGGCTCGCACAAGCTTGTTTTTCTGCTTCAGGGAAGAGGCGGCAAGGGCAGAGTGACTCCCACTTTGCTGTTCAGTGGAATTGTCCATGGGCGATTGTATATCGAGAGAAATTGCACAACGAACTTCCTTCCACAAGGTATGACATTCGGCGCCGGTTGATCAGGGCTTCACTTCCAGAATGACTTCCAGTTCGACCGGTGAACCGAGTGGAAGGCTCGGGACGCCGAGGACAAGGCGAGAGGAGACAGTCTCTTCGCCGAAGACATCTCGAAGCAACTCCGACGCCGCATCGGCGACCTTCGGGTGCTCAGTGAACTCGGGCGGGGCTGCGACGTACACGCCAAGCCTCACGACATGGCTCACGCGGTTAACGAACCCAGAACTCCTTTCAATTACCAGCGGCCGAAATGGGCACCGCCGTCGACGTACAGAATGTCGCCGGTGACGGTCGCGGCGTCGGTCAGGTACATGACCGCATCGGTGATGTCCTTGACGGTCGAAGGCCGACCCATCGGCGACAGGCTCTCCATCACGTCCTTCGGGCGTGTCCCGGTGAAGCGGCGTGTAGACGGCGCCGGGCGCGACGGCGTTCACGCGGATGCCGTCTTTCGCGTACTCCATCGCCAGATGCTGGGTGATCGTTTCAAGACCGCCTTTGGTGATCATCGGCACCGCCGCCGTGACGCCCCGGATCGGGTTGCGGGCAAGAGCCGCCGTGATCGTGACGATGCTGCCGCCGGTCTTCTGCGCCAGCATTTGCTTGATGGAGAGTTGGGTGACGTACAGGAAGCCCTCGACGTTGGTCGAGACGAGCGACTTGAAGTCCTCGGGCGTGTAGTCCGTGAATGGCTTGGTGAAGAAGATGCCGGCGTTATTGACCAGCACGTCGATTGACTTGAAACGAGACAGCGCCGTCTCGACGATCCTGGCGGCAGTTGCCGGCTCGCCGATGTGGCCGTCCACCAAAGCGACCTGGTTGGAAGCTGCGACCTCGGCGGATTGGGTCATCTTCCGGGAATTGGCAACGACGTTGAAACCCCGTTCGACAAACCCTTTCACGATTCCCGCGCCGATCCCCTGCGAAGCTCCGGTCACGATGGCTGTCTTCCGTGAGCTGCTCATGGTTGTCTGCCTCCAAGCCGTCCAGCACGCCAATCGGTTCGACGATGTCCAATCATGTGGCGGTAATCAACGACGTTCAATCCGAAGAACTACGTAGAATCCCGGGAAGCCTCGAGGCCAGGCGGCTTACATCAAGCGTCGAAATGCACGCTCAGGCGCGTTTGGAATTGGCTTTCCGCAGAATTGGCAGGCGCGAGTATAGTACGTTCGTGAAACTGTCATGACTCTGATTCCTTTGACCGATTCCTCCCGCCGGCCGACCCGTTATCCTGTTGTGACGACGGCTATCATTGTGGCGAACGCGTTGGTTTTTGCGCTGGAAATCATGGGCGGCGATTCGTTTGTCCAGCAGTGGTCGGTCATCCCGGCAGACATCGTTTCCGGCAAGAGCTGGCTGACGATCTTCAGCGCGATGTTCATGCATGGCGGCTGGATGCACATTATCGGCAACATGGTCTTCCTGCATGCCTTCGGTCCGGAGGTCGAAGACGCGATGGGGCGGTTCCGATATCTGACCTTCTACCTGCTCAGTGGAATCGCAGCCACGCTGTCGCAGATCCTCATGGCGCCCGGCTCGCACGTTCCGAATCTGGGTGCGAGCGGCGCCATTGCCGGCGTGATGGGCGCGTTTTTGATTACGTACCCCAGAGATCGGATACGCGTTTTGCTCGTGTTATTTTTCTTTATCCGCACAACCATGGTTCCCGCCTCGCTGTTGATCGGGTTCTGGTTTATCATCCAGCTCTTCAGCCAGTTTGGCGCCGTAGCGGACGTCCAGTCCGGGGGCGTGGCCTATGCGGCCCACGTCGGAGGATTCATCTTTGGCGCAATCTCCGCGCGCTTTTTCGAGAGATTTGCTTCGGTGGACTCCGTAGCGGATTCGGAGGATCTTGAGAGATAAACCCAGGGGATATGTCCCGACAGAATCCACAGCAATCGCCCGGATCCGCGAGCGGGGTGTGCTGTTGGTATACCCGATCAATAATCGACCGGAGCCGCGCTCACTGTCGTCCGAGTTTTTTCCCCGAACGCCGATGGTATGGGACTGGAATGAGGATGGCGACCAGCGCGTCGCTGGAATGTGGCAGTTGATGAAGCGTTTGTCGCAGACCGGCGATGTGGTCTACGCCAAGTGGTATCAGGGACGCGCGACCTTCTTTCGCGAAAACTCTTCACGGCGATGCTGGCGGTGCTGCGCCGCAGCCCGGATCTGCGGCGGGGGCTGTCGGGCGGGGCGAAAATCGTGATGGAAGTCCTGGAGAACAATTCACCCATCTCCACGAAGGGGCTGAAAAGAGCCGCCGATCTTCAGGGCCGCACACATGAGACGGAATACAACCGCGCGATGAAGGAGCTTTTCTCGAGGCTGTTGATCGTAGGCTTCGGCGAATTCGAGGACGAGAGCGTTTCCCATCACTTGCGGTTGGGGCGACGGAGTTGCTTTTCTCCGATTTATGGCTGCAGGCGGAAGAGTTGCGACCGTCAGACGCGGAATCTGTGATCGAATCCTTCATGCCGGACGGATCACATTTCAGACGATACTTCGACCGGCTTGGGTAGACACGCCTGCTGCGACGGGCAGATCCTTCAGTTAAGGATCGAGAGTGGGATCTGCATCTGCTGCCCCTGCGGTTACACGACCACTTGAAAGCGTGCAGGCGCTTTCTATAACCATACGTGTCCAAAATACGTCGGTCCCGAAGGCTAGAGAGCCGCATCTGTTAAAGGTTTGGAACTGTGCTGGGCGAATAACCCGGGTTTGCATACTCCCCTCCGAAGTTAGGAGGGGTGGCGCGAAGCGCCTGGGTGGTCTGGTCAAAGATGCGCAGCCACCTTATGACGCTCGCGAAGCGCTCCTTATTAATCGGTACTGTTCGTCTTTGAACAGACCGCCCCAGCCCTCGCTTTGCGAGGGCATCCCCGCCTGACTCAGGCGGGGAGTTGCCGTCCAGCACACGTATCCGTGTCTGTCACCGCATTACCGAGTTGAGTCCGCGTCAGACAGCGCGAGCCCGTCGGATTTGCCCCGCTGTTAAACCATGCCGTTGTGCGATCACTTGTGGGCAACGATAGCGGCCACTACCCCAATCAGCACGATTGCCGCAATGATCACCCAGGAGAAACGCGAGGCCGGTGGCCGGAATTGTGGGCCATGGTGACAACCGCCTTCGATGATCTGCCGGGAATGTTCCACAGCCACAGCATACTCCAGGTTCCAGAGCGTGATAGCACAAGTACAATCTCCTGCATGCTGTTCAAGGCGCGCTTTCATGATCGCATCGTCGATGGTTCGATCACTCGAACCTTTCGCCGCTGGAAGCGTTTGCAGGTTGTGCCTGGCAACCGGTATCGTCAACCGTTCGGTGAAATCGAGGTGGTGTCTGCCAAAGAAGTCGAGGAGCGTGCGATCACGTTGCGTGACGCCGGACTTGCCGGCTACGCCAGCCGGGACGAGTTGCTTGCGGAACTCGCACAATACCCCGATGGAATCCTTTACCGGATCGAGTTTCGATTCGCCGGTGCGGATCGGCGGATTGCGCTGCGTCAGACGGACGATCTTTCAGACGCAGATATCGATGCGCTGGTGAAACGCCTGACGCGGTTGGATAAAGCAAGTTCGCACGGACCGTGGACTCGCCAGGCGTTGGAATTGATCGATCGCCATCCGGCGGTGGTCTCAACCGTGCTGGCGGCAGAAATGGGTGTCGATCGGCCGGTATTCAAACTCGACATCCGCAAGCTGAAGGAGTCCGGCCTGACGGAGAGCCTGGAAGTCGGCTATCGCCTCTCTCCGCGGGGCAAGCGCCTTCTGTCGTACCTTCGAAAGCTCGACCGGGCGGAATGATTTCCGCCCCCAATCAGCCACTACTTCACGGCATTCAGCAGGTCGACCCGGCCAACTCCCAACTTTCCGACATAGCCTGGATTTTTGCCGTCGATGTTTACTGACGCTGCGCCGATCGTTGTTTTCACGCTGCCATTCTTTTCAGAAATGATCAGAGCCGCTTCGCCGGCGACGATCGGAGCACTGAAAGATGTGCCGGAAACCATGGCATAGCGGCCGTTCGGATAGCTCGAGATGATGTTCACTCCCGGAGCGTCGACGTAAACCGCAGTTCCATAGTTGGAGAACGACGCTTTTGCGTCCGTGCTGCTGACGGCAGCCACTCCAATCACGCCGCCGGCAGAGGCGGGAAACTGCGGAGTGGACGAGTTCTGGTTTCCGGCCGAGGCGACAACTACAACATTATTGTTCTCCGCATAGGCCAGAGCGGTTTTGATCGAACTGTATGACTGCGACATACCAAAGCTCATGTTGATGACCTTGGCTCCATTGCGGACCGCATAGTAGATCGCCTTGGTTACCGAGAAGACGTCGGTTTGTCCTGAGTCGTCGAACACTCGCAAAGGCATGATCATGCTGCCTGGCGCAACTGCAGCAATGACTCCGGCGCATAGAGTCGCATGACCGTAGGCGGGATTGCTGTCGAGAAATGTCGCTGACGACTGGTCAATGAACGTCGCAGACGATTGATCCAGGAATGTCGCCGAGGACTGGTCCAGAAAACCGACGCTCGACTGGTCCAGGAACGTCGCACTCGACTGGTCCAGAAACGATGCAGAAGCCGAGTTAAGTACTCCCTGATAACCCGATCTTGCGCTGACGAAGTCATACCCGCCCGTCAGATGTCCGATCAGGGCGGGATGGGTGTAGTCCACCAGCGAGTTCAGATCGGCGACGACGACGCCCCTGCCTTTTGAGATGGTCTGTGCGTTCGGGGCCTCAATCCGCTCCAGTTCCGGCTGGAGCCTGTACCAGTCGGAACCCGTCTGGACCGGGACCGTGAGGATTCCCATCTGCCCGCGCGCGGGGCTGCTCACATGCTTGTCCGGTTCCATGAAGACGATTCCCAGCAGGCTCTGGAGGAGCGGCGTCACGACGGGCAGATTCGGCAGATTGACAAGATAGATGTTGGTCCCGGGTATTGAATCCAGCAGCGTTCCGCCACCAAGGGTGCTGATGATATTCAGGATGTTCCCCGTCAGGCCTCCTGTTTGAATAATGACGGGACTGCTGGTTGCGGCCACTGCACTCGTGCTCAGAGCCGAAAACATCATCGTAAAGATCAGAAGACAAACACCTATCCGCTTAGCCATCGAAGTTCCTCTCAGATGGGATCATTGACCTGGATTGACCCAGATCCTTTCTATATCGGCAGAGATTGAGGAAACTTTAGCCCGCACGGAAGGAGGAACACAAAAAGCTTAGCGCGGCTACGCCGCAACCAAACAGCGGGAGTTACCTGAGACCACGGACGCAGCCGAAGTTCGTCATGAGGATGTGAGGAGCGAAGTCCCCGCCTGAGTCAGGCGGGGACTTCCTCCCGTTTCAACGTCCTGCCGAAAATCATCAGTTTTGTTTCTTGGGACCAGACGCTGCCAGAACGGAGGGGCTGTACAAAGGGCGCGACGAACATTCATATTTGTGATAGTTATGGATAAACGAACTGGAACCTCAACCCCGCTTCAGAAACGGATTTTTGGACGCTTTTGGGTTCCTGACCGGGAGATCGCGCAGGACGCTTGAACCCGCAGTAGGAGAAAGTAAGACATGCTCCGGGCTGTAGCAATGTTGGGAAGCATCCTCACCGTCGGCGCTCTCGTCGAATCGTTTACTCCGCCAGTTCGGGACGTAAAGCCGCAAATCAAGCTCGTCGACACCAAACAATTGCCGGGCTCTTTCGTTGTGGCGCACGCGGTCTACGCCGATCATGAGCGTCTATTCCTGGGTTCCTATCAAGGCGACTTGTTCGTTCTGCGTCGTGATCGAAAGGCAAACTTCCCGTTGCTGGAAACGATTCACATCGGCGCCCCGTTGACCTCCGTCCACGGAAACGACAAGAATATCTACGTCACCAGCCGCAACGGCGACCTCTATACTTTCGCCAAGACCTGGCCAGCACTTCAGCAGACAGAGAAGATGTCCCTTTCGACCTATGGATTGACGGGGTTAGACATCGCCGCGGGCGACCTGTATGTTGCAAAAGGACAGGCCGCGTCAGCAGCGTCCGATTCGAATCTTTTCATATCTGAACTCAATCCTGGCGACACGGGTCTTGACTTGTTGAGCATGCGCAGTTACGGAGAGAAATTCGTACCGCACCGGACACTGGTCTTCGATCGGCAGACCCTCCGCCCGATTGGGGAATTACCTCAACAGGGACCTGGTCACGTGGGTCTGCGCGTACTGCAAAACTTTATCTTCATGACGACGCCGGGCTGCTGCGGGACGGGAATCGATATCTATAATGCCGCCACGCTGCAGCACAGTCAGTTCATCGCGCGCAGCGCAAACACCGTTGCGGCCGCCAAAGCAAGTGGCGCGAATTATCTGATCGCTGGCAGCGAGGCAGGTGCAATTGATTTGTATGAGCAGAAGAATGGTGCATATGGTTTCATCAGCACCTTGAACCTTCGCGATCTGACAGGCTTCAAAGGAACCGAGGATATCGAAGTCCGTTCGCTATGGGTCGACCAAGTCGATAATCTGATCTTTGCCGGCAGCTCGTGGGGAAATGACTCGCGCCCTGCCAATCTCTCTTCACTCTTTATCCTGGAACTCGTCCAGAATTCCCCGAATTCCCGACCCGACCCCGTAGACTTGCGTGCAAATTGAGGCGGAAGCCAGGATTTGCACCTGGATCTCCTATCAGGAACGATAAGCGCTCTGCCGTTGAGCTACTCCCGCGTGGTGCCGATTCATAACGGCGGCAGTTTCCGATTCGCGGCGCCTATGATTTTCCTTTTTCCCGGGGCTCAACCCGCTTGTAATCGTCCTGATATCGAACGATGTCATCCTCACCGAAATAAGTCCCGACCTGAACTTCAATGAACTCGAGAACCTCGGCGCCTGGATTCGAAATGCGGTGTTTCGCGCCCTGAGGGATGAAGATGTGTTCGCCCGGCCGGGTGCGGACGATCTCGTCGTTCAGCGTGATCTCGGCTTCGCCGCGGATGACGATCCAGTGTTCGGCGCGCCTGGCGTGGCTCTGATAACTCAGACGTTGGCCCGGAAGGACATGGATCACCTTCGATTTGAAATCGGCGGTATCGCGGAGGATTTCGAAATCTCCCCACGGCCGGAACTCGAAGGGGTGCTCCGTCGCCTCGCGTGCCTTGCGCTTCAGGAGTTCCTCGTAGGCGGCCTTCACTTTTTCGGACGATCCGGTCTTAAAAACTAAGGTGCCGTCCTCGGTATCGACCACGTTTGTCTCCGGACAATCGATAAGGACGATCTTTCGATTCCGATGCGAAAGGACCTTTGCGTCTTTCGAGTCGAGGCGAACGACATTTGGATCGTGCTTCGCAGCGGTCTCCGAACTACCGAGGGTCGAAATCAGAGAATCCCATGTGCCGACGTCGCTCCACCCGCAATCGACCGGGATACAGACGTGCTCCTGAAGCTTCTCCATGATCGCGACATCGAAACTTACGGCTGGAAGCGATGAATACTCGTCCTTTGTCGGTGCGAGCGGATCTTTCACTCGTCGGATACCGGCCCAGAGCTCTTTCGCGTGCGAGGCGAACGCCTTGGCGAGAGTATCGACTCGCGCCACAAAAATACCTGCGTTCCAGAAAAAACTACCGCTCGCGAGATAGTGCGCGGCTCGGACGGCATCCGGCTTCTCATGAAATCGCGTCGCTACCCGAGCTTCTGTCGCGGTGGACGATGGTCGCGTTTCGATATACCCGTACCCGGTCGCAGGATAAGTCGGCTGGATACCCAGGGTGACCATTTCTCCGTCCGCCGCAACCTTCGCCGCCCGCTCAACCGCCTCCCGGAAGGCGGCGGAATCTGCAATATAGTGATCGGCCGGAAAAATTCCGATAATGGCGTTTCCCTCGCCAGACTGCTCCATCGCGTGAGCGGCGAGGGCGATCGCGGGCGCCGTATTGCGACCGTGCGGCTCGAGAATCTCAATCTTTGCCGTTGCCGACATCGCTTGCGGCGCCGACTTCCGGATCAGCGGCAGCTGGGATGCCGTCGTAATGATTCCGATCTTCGGCGCGTTAGCAAACCGGAGAAGGGTCATTTCGAAAAGGTTGATGCCGAAAAGGTCGCAGTACTGCTTCGGCATCGACACACGAGACTTCGGCCAGAGGCGCGTTCCGCTGCCACCACAAAGGATAAAAGGGATGAAATTCGAAGCCATCGTCCAAATTTAACGCATTTCCTGCAGAATGACACAACGAAGGAAACACCGCACAAACAGCATGGACATAGTTCTTTTTGGGTAGTTTTTTGTCAACGCGAAATCCCGCATCGGCTCATTGCACGCTTCACGGTTTGCGTTCGCGAGCGATGCTGTCGAGTTCGGCAGTCCATTTGAAGACGATTGCGTATCGGTGCTTGAAAGTTCTCACGCTGCAGGCTTTTCGAGAAATTGGTGATTCGATTGCCGCGGCCTTGTTAAAGGATGGGACCTTTCGGAATCTGCTGCTCCGTCAACTTGTAGGACGTCTACCGAGGTATCCACTAAAATGCGAGACCAAACGGATAGCGGCACAAAGGCCCGCCTGACGAAACGCAGTCTGACGATCTCGAAATTTCTCTGTTTTACCGCTGCGGCCTTTCCTGTTCTGGCCATCCTGGGCTGGATTTTCGATATCCGCTTGCTCCGACAGATAGATCCTTCGCTTCCAGTAATGCATCCCAATACTGCGCTCGGGCTGCTGCTGGTAGTCTCCGGCGTTCTCTTGACCGGATATCAGGAGCGGTCGCGAAGAGGCTCACGTGCAGCGTGTGCGCTCGGAGCGGCCGCCGCACTGCCTGGTCTGCTCACTCTGGCGGAGTACATTGCTGCCAGAGACCTGGGAATCGACCGTGTTTTCTTCGGCGCTGCCACCATACCGCCAGAGCTTTACCCTGGACGATCTTCACCTCAAACAGCGGCAAATCTGGTGCTCTTCGGGGCCGCCTTGCTCGTTTTTAACTTACGTTCTCTTCCCATTCGTGCAGGTCAGCTGTTCGTACTGCTGGCGGGCGCCAACGCCACTCTTATGATCACGGGCTATATTTTCAGCGCCACACAGTTCTATGGATTTCCGCAGCTCGGCACGGGAATGGCGGTGCATACCGCCGCGGCGTTCATTCTGATGGCAGTGGCCCTTCTCCTTAGCCGTCCGGGTGACGGCATGATGTCTCTTGTTACAAGCGGCACGCGGAGCAGCGCTATGGCAAGACGGATTCTCCTGACCGGTATTCTGGCCCCACCGCTGGTCGGAATACTGACGCGAATTGGCGTCATCGCCAACTGGTACAGCGCCAGTGTTCAGACATCACTCTTCGTTGTCGTGCTTGGAGGGCTGCTCTTTCGGACGACATGGCAGGCGGCAAGGCAATCGGAGTCGGATGAACTGCTGGCCAGGGCGGCATTCGAGGATTCTCAGACCGCAAACGAGAAATTGAGAAAAGTCATGGACGAACGCCGTATTTTCGAGGCGCTCATCGAGAACTCATCCGACTTTATCGGTATTGCAGATGCGGCCGGGAAGCCCGTTTACGTCAATCCGGCCGGCCGCCGGATGGTCGGGCTGCCAGCCGATTATCCCGTCGGGAATACACAAATGCTTGAGTATTACGCTCCGGATCAACGCTCGTTTGCCGCGGAAGTCATCGTCAGATCGATGGTCGAGCAAGGGCAATGGAAGGGCGAAACCTTCTTTCGGCATTGGCAGACGGAGGATGCAATCCCTGTTTCGGATGAGCACTTCATGATTCGCGACGCTGAAACCGCGCGGGTGCTGGGTATGGGAACCGTCACTCGCGATATATCCGATATCCGGCGCGCGGAAAACGAACAGCGCTTCCTCGCAGAAGTGGGTGCGGTGCTCGGCTCCAGCCTCGACTTCGACGACACGCTCCGGAATGTCGCTCGACTGGCTGTCCGTGATCTGGCGGACCTGTGTGTGATCGATGGCGTCGCGGAAGACGGCGGTGTAACGCGCCTGAAAGTCATGAGCCGGGACCCGTCAAGGGAGTGGCTCTGCGGTGCCTTCATGCGGGTTCCGCTGGACCGGCATCGTCCGTACTGGCTTCAATCGCTGCTCGAGAACGCTCGCCCGGTTCTCATGGAGCATTTATCAGCAGAGATGACCGGATCGTTCTCGCCGGACGAGGCGGATCTTCGGGCAATCCGGGCAGCCGGACTCGAATCCGCGCTCGCTGTGCCTCTTCTGGCACATGCGAAGCTCGTCGGGGCGATCCTCCTGATCTCCTGCTCCGCAGCCTGCATTTATGGATCTGACGACGTCCGGCTGGCCGAAGAGCTTGCTCAGCGTGCCGCGCTGTCTATCGAGAACGCCCGCCTCTTTATTGAAGCACGGCGCGCCATTCAAACACGCGAGGACGTACTTGCTATTGTTTCTCATGATCTCAAGAGTCCTCTGTCGACGATAGGGCTTGTCGCGCAAGCGCTTCGCCGATACGAGCACATGGAAGCGCACCGCTTCAGCGACCTCGCCGGCAAAATCGATCGTGCAGTCGAAACGATGCGGCTGCTCGTTTTCGACCTTCTCGATTTCTCGAAATTTCAGAGCGGCACGTTTTCGGTTGAGCCGCATGCCGGCAGCGTAGAGGACATGGTCATGCCCGTGATCGACGTCCTGAAGCCTCTAGCTGACGCCAGGCAACAGACCATCGCGTTGAATATTTCTTCGAGTCTGCCGGAAGTTCTCGCAGACTCTCACCGTGTCGGCCAGGTCGTATCCAACCTGTTGGGCAATGCAATCAAATTCACACCTGAGGGCGGCAAAATCCTCGTTTCGGCTCGTCAACAAGGCGACACAGTCGTCGTTTCGGTTACAGATCAGGGGCCAGGTATTCCATCCGAATACTTATCCAAAATCTTCGATCGGTTCTGGCAGGCAAAAGAGACGAGGCAGATGGGAAGCGGCCTGGGCTTGTCGATTGCCAAAGGAATTGTTGAGGCCCATGGAGGAAAGATCTGGGCCGAAAGCGAGCTGGACAAAGGTAGTTCGTTCTGCTTCACTCTCCCGCTTGCCCATTTGAATCGGAATCGATCCGCGGCATAAGTACGTATCCATTTTCCTGCTATCCGGTGAGCCATGTGCCTGGGCACAGGATCCGCTGCTGTTTTCAGCCGCGTTCGCGGCGAAAGGCAAGGATTAGCCACAGCAGCGGGGGCTCAGGCGGTCTGTTCAAAGTCGCGGAGCTTCCTCTTAGATCTTCGCAAAGCTCACCGCTTAATCCTGCATTCGCGGAACTGCGGTGCAGCGGTGTCCTGATGTGGACGTCGTTTCCACTGGAATTAGCCGGACGTGAGGCCTGAGCCAATGGTCCAGGCAACAAGACAGCTTCCTCCTTCTGCTCGTCTCCGATGATTGCGGCGGAAACCTGCTGGCCCGCAGCCAGAAAAGCACGTAAGAACCCTCATCAAAAGATCCTGATTCTCTGCAAATGGCGATTCAGGGAATGGTTATTGCTGAGTCGGACGCATGCAGATCTTTCGCAGACAACTCGATCTGGCAATAGGAGAGAGGTGATTTAAATGTCCAAACAGCATAACCTCGATCGTCGCTGTTTCCTCAGCGTTGCCGCGGGTCTCGCAGCCGGCAGCCTGGGCACAATCCCTGAGGCCAATGCACAGGCGATCAAAACGAAACCGGCCAGTTTGCCCAAGATTTTTCCGGGGACGAACACTTCGTTCGGGCCTCTGAAGCTGATCGACGCGGGCGTCCTGAATGTTGCATACGCGGAGGTCGGCCAAAGTGATGGTCCAGTTGTAGTTCTTCTGCACGGCTGGCCCTATGACATTCTGAGTTACGCTGACGTTGCTCCCTTGCTACGATCGGCGGGCTACAGAGTAATCGTTCCCCATCAGCGTGGATATGGAGCAACATCCTTTCTCTCCAGCGCGACCTTCCGTAACGGCCAGCAATCGGCAATGGCATTCGACACCATCGCTCTGATGGATGCTCTCAAGATCGAAAAGGCAGTCTTCGGAGGCGTTGACTCGGGATCGCGAACTGCCGACATCGTCGCAGCGCTATGGCCGGAACGTTGCAAGGGGCTTGTTTCCGTTGGCGGCTATTCGATTACGAACCTTGAAGCCAGTATGAGTCCGTTGCCGGTGGCGGCGGAGTACGCATCCTGGTACCAGTATTACCTTGCAACAGAGCGAGGCAAGCTCGGCTACAGCGAAAACCGGTACGATTTCAATAAATTCATCTGGAAGCTTGCCTCGCCGAAATGGTTATTCGATGAGGATACCTACGAGCGCACCGCCGCTTCCTTCAACAATCCGGATCACGTCGATATCGTCACGCATAACTTTCGCTGGCGGCTGAGTCTGGCCAAGGGTGAGCCGCAATATGACAATGTAGAGCGCAAGCTTTCGGATGGGCCTGTCATTACGGTCTCGACTATTACGATTGCGAGCGATTTCGACGGACCGGCCGCAGACGGAAAAGGGTACCGCAATAAATTCTCCGGTAGATATGCACATCGTATTTTGAAAGGCATTGGCCGCAACGTGCCCCAGGAAGATCCACGTGCATTTGCCCAGGCTCTTGTCGACGTCGGCCGATTGTGACCGGCTGCAGCTTGCAAGTCAGCGGGATCTATCTTCTTCCGGCGTGAAAAAGCCGAACTGTTTCAAGATCACTTGCCCGTCCGGTCCGAGAAGAAACGAGCGGAATGCGTCCGCGGTGTCACGTCTTCCAACGCGGTTGAGAATGACACCTCCCTGTTCCATTCGAGGATAAGAATCCAGCGGCACTTCCCAGTAACGGCCCTGAACGGTGACGGGAGGCGCCTTTGCCAGGGACATGGCGATTAGGCCGATCTCCGCACTGCCTGACGCGATGAACTGAAGAGTCTGAGAAACGTTCTCTCCCAGGACAAACTTATCTTTTACTCTGTCGTAAACGCCGAACTTTTGCATGGCGGCGACAGCGCTTCGCCCGTATGGTGCGTGCTGCGGATTGGCGATGGCGATGTGCTTGACGGTGGGGTCCAGCAGGGAAGTGATACCGCTCTGTTCGATTGGGATCGGCGATGCTTTCGGCACCCAGACGGCCAGGCGCCCCACCGCATATACAAATTCGGTGCCTTGAATCGCGATGCCATCCGCTTCGAGCTTCCGCGGATAATCCATGTCGGCGGAAAGAAACATGTCGAACGGAGCACCGTTCTGTATCTGGGTGTAAAAATTGCCTGAAGATCCGTATGTGACTTTCACCTCGGCTTCAGGATTCCGCTGTTTGAAATGTTGAATCGTTTCGTTCAGCGCGAATTCGAGGTCGGCAGCGGCGGCAATATTCAGGGAGTTTTGAGCTGGTTTGCTTTGTTGGCGCGTGCAAGCCAAAAGAAACAGAACGAGCAGGAAACCTGCACAGGTCCGATAGGCGCGCCGAGTGAAGATTGATGTCATCGCTTCCAGGGATCGGTAAACCCGGGGTTATTCAAAAAATCGGTATCGGTCAGGCTGTTGAGAAAGGCAATCAAATCGTTCTTTTCCGCATCGCTCAGCTTGAAGCCGCGGACGTTTGGCGATTTGTTCGGATTGTCAT
The DNA here is from genome assembly GCA_963738025.1 of uncultured Acidobacteriota bacterium. Classification (GTDB taxonomy): domain Bacteria; phylum Acidobacteriota; class Terriglobia; order 20CM-2-55-15; family 20CM-2-55-15; genus 20CM-2-55-15. The sequence goes on from CAVTWA010000067.1 coordinate 372,104, forward strand.
GGCCGATGCCGGAATGCGGTCCGCTATCGATCGTTCTTCCGCCGGCGGAGTAATGATCGATCACTTCGCCGAGAGTCGCGATGCTGCCGTCGTGCATGTAGGGCGCCGTTACGGCGATGTTGCGCAACGTCGGCGCCCGGAACTTGCCGACGTCCTCACGACGATTCGTGTATTGGTAGAGACCCGTGTTCGGAGCCGGGTATGAAAGCTCCCCACGAATGTTGTACAGTCCGGTGTTTTGAAACGCGACCCTCGGCGTACCACCACCTTCATATTGTAGAGGCCCATTGAAGTTCCAGCTTCCGTGGCACTGGAAGCAGCCCGTTCGTTCACCGGAAAAGAACAGGATCTCGCCTCGCTTTGCAGCTTCCGAAATCGCATTGGAATCGTTGGCGTAGCGATAACGATCATAGGGAGAATTCACGGAGATCAGAGTCCGTTCGAATGCGGCAATAGACTTTGTCACGTTGCTCATCGTAAACGGGGAATCCTGTCCAGGGTACGCCTGGCGAAAAAGTTTCTGATATAGCGGATCTCGCCCGATCTCGGACAAAAATCGGTCTTCATATCCTTTGAGTCCGAGCTCGATGGGCTCCGTACCGAATATTGGAAGGAGAGCCTGCTCTTCCAGCGAGCTCAGGGAAGGATGCGCCCATGTCAGCAGCGGGCTGTAAGCGACATTTGCCAGACTCATGCTGCTGCGGGGATGAAGCTCGCCGGTTGTTCCCTCGGCTTGCGCGCGTCCATCGGTAAAGGCGAGTTCCTGGCGATGACAGCTGCCACAGGATTCTTTGCCGTTGACCGACATGCGTTTTTCGTAAAACAGATAGCGTCCTGATTCGACTTTGGCCGCGCTCATCGGGTTATCGGCCGGAACGGACGGGCGCGGAAACGGCTTGGGGATGTGCCAATCGAAGCCGCTTGTTTGAGCAAGAAGCGGAACCACGCTGATGAGAGCCAGTAAAGCGACGCGTTTAATTCCGGCCTGCACTGTTTGCATTCCCACGATCACTTCTTTAGTTGCACAACTTCAATCCTGGTCAGCAGGCGGACCGATCGCGCACCCCGCTTGTCTTTGGGAACGACGAGCCGGAACGATCCATTCTCTCCGAAGAGCGGCTTTCCGTTCGCCGTGTCCGCCAGCAGGAACTGGCCATCGGTCATGTCGGGATCCAGCTCGCCGATTGAAAACACCACCTGGTAACCGTCGGATGCTGAAGCCAGCACATAGCCCGCAAGGGCGGCGCCGCGAAGACCCGGGCCGAGAGGCACTCCGGCCTTCTTCAAAACATCGCTCAACCAGACGCCCTCATACATGGTTTGAATGCCGTTGTTGTCGGTAACGGCCTTGGCGCGAGGCATGGCCGCCAGGTCCGAGGCGGTCAACGTCAGGGGCTGCTTGACGGCTCCGGTCACGGACAAAGACGGCGTCGCCTGTTGCGCAACGGCGGCAGACGATAGCAAAAGTGCGGCAAAAAGTAAGATCCGGCACAGCGGCCTCCTGCGCATTGTTTCTCTCCTTTGTGCTGTCATTGGCGATTCTAACACCGCGATATTACTTGCGGGAGTTGATGTTATATTAACCGGACGATGTCTCTCAATAAGGACACGGTGCGGGATTCAACGATGGAGTATGCGTTTCTCGTTCAAACACGTGAAATTCCCCATGGTGCTTCCTCCGTATCTGGAAAGAAGCAGGGGGAGTTCATTGCCGAAACGCTCGTTGAATTATGCGCCTCTCTTGAAAACAGCCTGGATTCCTTCGACCAGGGCGGATGGCGCGCACTGTCGCACGATGTGATGCAAGCAGACGGCTCGCTGATCGTCAGTTTTCTGATATGCCGGCCGCGGCGGCATATATGATCGGAGCAGTCCAAATAGTGCCGTTGCCGGAAGTAGACGGGAACGAGACTCCCTGCCTAAGTTAGGCGGGGCGGTCTGTTCAAAGTCCGCGCGCAGCGCGTACCTTATTGAAGCTCGCGAAGCGCTCCTTATTCATCGGTACTGTTCGTCTTTGAACAGACCGCCCCAGCCTCGCTTCGCGAGGGCATCCCCGCCTGACTCAGGCGGGGAATGGGTTACGGGCAGACCAGGACGTTCGCGTTGCGCCGCGAGATGATAGGCGGTATGAGCCGTTCGCCGTGCGATAAAAAAAGGCCGGCACGTTACCGGCCTGAATTGATGTTATGTCCTACTGAAAGGCAGTCTAGTTCTGACGAAACGATTTGTCCAGCAAAATGGTCCGTTTTACACGACACCATCTTTTTAGAATTACAAGCGACGGTTTACAGGTCAAGCTACCAGCGAGCCGGTCTGCGACGTGTCATAACCGGCAAGAACTTCGAGCTTGCGGCGTAGAGTGGCGCGCTGGAGAACATCGAGGAATGTCTGGACTGCGGCAAAACCAGCCGTCTTTTTCCGCAGCACGAGGTCGTAGCGTTCGCTGTGCAAGGCGATGAAGTCCAGCCCGAATGTCTGGGCCGCGGAGCGCGTTGCAAGGCAGACGTCGGCATCGCCGGACATCACGCTGTACGCCGCAGCCAGATGGCCATGCGCCACTCGATCGTAACCCTGCACTTTGCCGGAGTCGATGCCGGCACTGTCCATCAGCCGGTCCAGAAGGGCGCGGCTGCCGGAGCCGGGTTCGCGATTGACGAGCCGGACACCCTTGCGCCCCAGATCCTCGATTTTCGTCAGGCGTTTGGGATTGCCCGCGGCCACAACGAGGCCTTCTTCCCAATGAGCGAATGTGATGACGTGGAAGTCCTTGTCCGGAAATTCCTTGCGAAGATACGGCAGGTTGAACTCACCAGTCTTGGGATCCTCGAGGTGAGAGCCGGCAATATGGACCTTGCCTTCTTTCAGCCAGTTCAGAGCCAGCTTGCTTGACGCTGCCGCAGGAATGATCTCGACTCCGCTGATCTTTTCCACCATGTGGGCAAGAAGATTGGCCGCAGGATCGCACCCGGCAAGGACAAGTTTCTTCGCGGCCGCGTCGTCCTTCGCGAACACCACCAGCTTCGCGCGCCGGCTTGCCCGCTCGGCATGCTGGATGATTCCGTCGGCTTCCGGCATGTAATAAGGCGACGCGCTGACGGGCACACTCACCCAGCGTGAGCCGACCTGGCAGACACGGACCGGTTGGCCCTTCTCCGCGGGCGATCCACTGAGGACCTCCGCAGCAAGGAGTCCGGCGTTTTCTGGTCGTGTTCTCCGAGCTGGAACAGTTCGTCGATGCTGACTTCGAGTTCCTGGGCGATCCGCAGCGCGACCTCGGTATTCGGGACATATGTTCCGCCTTCAATCGCATATATGGTTTGCCGGCTGACTTCCACCCTGCGCGCCAGGTCCGAGGCTCCAAGACCACGGCTTTTGCGGATTTCGGCGACGCGGTTGGTGATGTTTGTCTTCACTGTAATGTGATCCTCTCTTCAACGGAGGGAACGGAACACAAAAGGCACATAATGCACGATTGACCATTTCTCCTGAATGCTTTGTCAATTCTCAATGGTCAATCGTCATTAGTCATTTTGTGTTCCGTTCCCTTTCCTTAAAACCGAACCTTGCCGACCAGCTCAAACACGCGCGGATTGCCGGCGCTGGTTATCGAACCGAAGGCGGCGCTGTTGGGAACATAGCTTCCATTCGGGTCGCCCAGCGGCGGGGTATTCGACACATTGAAAGCCTCGGCTCGCAGCTCCAGGTTAACCTTTTCACGGATCGGGAATGTCTTGCCGATCATCAAGTCCGCATCCTGCAATCCAGGGCCGCGAACAGGATTGCGTGAACTGCTGCCGATCACGAACTGCGGCGCAGTGCTGAACACCGACGTATCGAAGTACTTCGCCACGCTGCGCCCGGTGAAGTGATTGGGGTCGCCCGTACGGTTCGGCCTCTGGACCGCAAAACCGAGGCTCGAATTATTGTTAGTTGCCTGCGTTACGGGAACCGCATCTCCTGCCTGCAGGCGGAGGAGTCCTGCAATCTGCACTCCTGAAATCTTCCAGAACCGTGGGATATCATAGGTCCAACCGGCTGCAAAGACCTGCGGAATATCGCCGCTCGACACATCTTTTTCCAGATGGCGATTATAGGCATCGGCTGCGCCGGTACTGTTCAGAACGGGACCGGTAAAAATGGTTTGTGAGAATACGCTCGACGCATCATCGATGAGTTTCGAGAATGTGTACGCCGCATTCATCGTCAGACCACGCGACAATCGCTTCTCCAGTTTCACGGCGAAAGCATTGTAGGACGAATTGCCGACGTTATCCCGGAATAGAGCCACCGTCGTGAACTTCGGGAAGGGTCTTAATAGTTGCTGCTGTGTGATCGTCGCGCCCCCGAGCGACGATGAAGCCGGAATCACGCCGACGTACGGATTCGGGACGCGCGCCAACAAAGACGCTCCCAGAGAAAGATACTGCGTTGGAAGCTGATTGATGTTCGCGTCAGGAATACCGAGCCGCGTGTTTTTCGAACCCAGATAAGACACTTCGACATTCCATGCGTCGCCAAAACTCTTGCCGACTGTCAGGTTGCGCTGCTGCGAGTAGCCGGAACCATTAGTGTGATCGACGCCGAAGACACCTTGCCCCAAGCCCGAGTCTGGATTCGGAGTGCTGACCTTGACCGCCGGTCCGCTGGATAGTGCGAAAGCGGCGTTCAAGTTATCCTGCGATTGCTGGCCAACTGTTTGAATGAACGGGAACTGAGGAATCGTAAACGGTGTTGTAATGCCGGACTGTTCGAAGAAGATCACACCATAGCCGGCGCGCACAACCCAACTCTGTCCGATTCGATAGGCTAACCCCAGCCGGGGACCGAAATCACAGCAATCGAGCTTACGCGCAGTGTGGGGGAAATCGAGCACTTGCGTGCTGAGATTGAATACGGCGCCCTGATCGTGAACTTCGGTTGAAGGGAAATTGAGCGTATATCGCGTGCCGACGTTCAGCGTAAGGCGAGGTGACACTTTCCAATCATCCCCGACGAAAAACTCGGCAATATGCGCGCGCTCCTGGATGACGCGGCTTTGAATGTCGATCGAGAAAGCATTGACCTGGCCCAGCAAGAGCGAAGCAAAGGCATTACCGCTATTGGCGACGGATGTGTTGTTTGTTCCCGTCGTCGTGAACGAGAAAGCCCCCGTCGGATTCGGTGGATTGAGAACATCGAGCGCTTCGCGCCGGATATCGGTACCGAACTTGATGGTATGCCTGCCGTGAACGACGGTGAAGGTATCGAGAATCTCCGTAATCGACGTCGTGAAATTGGAGTTCGCGGCGGTCGTCGGACCGATCTGCTGGAAACCGGCGACCGAAAAAATCGGCAGAACCGAGCCGAATGAGTTTCCTGGAAGTCCCGGAATGCTGATTCCTCCGTTTTGTAAGGAACTCTGATTGAGATCGCGGCGGGAATACCCGACGCGGAATTGATTCAGCATCGACGGAGAAACGGTCCAGCTGTAGTCACCAACCAGTGCGTCTCCGCGGGTGAGAGCATGTCCGACCACACCGGACGTCAGGCTTCCACTACCGTCTGGCAGCGGCGTCACCGGTGTATCGTTATCGCCGAAATAAGTGTATCGGCCGAAGACGCGGTGCTTCTGACCGAAATAACGGTCAATCCGGAAGTCCGCTTGATCCTGGTTGTCAGGCTCCGTCGCCGTGCGGACGAAATTGTTGGCGCCGGAAACATTCGGCACCGGGTAATGATCCAGGACCTGAGCGCCGATCGGATCGAATCGCTGCGTCGGTATCGTATTGTTCTGGAACTGAGTCCTCCCAGGCGTTGCGGGATCAAAGATTGCTTGCGTGAAGATACCCTGCCTCTGCGCAAGAGTTGGGACCACGCTGAATCGAGTGACGCCGGTTCGCAGGCGTGTGCCTTGCCAATCCCCGAAGAAAAAGGTTTTGTTGGCTTGAATTGGTCCACCGATAGTCACACCGTATTGATTACGGCGGAACTCCGGCTTTGGTCCCGTCGGGGCGAACAGGTTGCGGGCATTCAGAGCTTCGTTGCGGAAAAACTCGAAAATACTTCCGTGGAACTGATTGCTTCCCGACTTTCCAATCACCATCACGGTGCCGCCATTCGAGCGGCCGTATTCGGGAGAATAGGCGTTAACGTTGAGCTTGAATTCCGCCATCCCGTCGATAATCGGGTAGTAGACTACCTGGCCAGGCTCCGGCTGCAGGACGCTGATGCCGTCATACAAGTACTCATTCGTCCGCGGTCTGCTTCCGTTAATGCGAGGCAGGACCGACCCACCGCCGGGCAACGCTACACCGGGAGCCATTGTCACCAGCGGAATGAAGTTTCGCCCATCCAGCGGCAGGCTCGTCACCTTCTTCTCGTCCATATTCATGCTGACTTCGCCGCTGGCGGTCTGCAGCAAAGGCGCCGACGCCGTCACTTCGACGGTCTGGGTGGTCTGTCCGACCTGGAGTGTCAAGTCGAGCACCGTACGTTCGGCGAGCCGCAACGTAAGACCGCTTTGCCGATACATGCGAAAGCCCGGTTGCTCCACCGTTACAACGTAGTTGCTGGCCGGCAAACCGACAAGATGGTATTCGCCTCGATCGTCCGAAGTTGCGGAGTATCGAACCATCGTCGCCTGGTCTTCGACCTGAACCGCCGCGCCCGGGATGGCTCCGCCGGAAGAGTCGCGAATCACACCGAAAAGCTCGGCCCGGCCCGCCTGGGCGGCGGCAAATAAGGGACATATAACGTAAACGATAACTATGAGAAATAAAGTCCTTCGTAATGTCATGCCGTACTTTATAAATGACCATATACGGTTATAACAACAGTTAAAAAATGTGCGCTACTGCCTCGCATATATAACCACGTCTCGTTAAGCGGACGCTTTGGCACTGAGGCGCGGCCATAGACCGAAGCTGTGGCTTTATCGATAATAAGGTGCGCTCCCGGATATCTGTGAGGAGGCGCTACGCGACTTTGAACAGACCGCCCAGCCTGCGGTGCGCGACGGCACCCCGCCTAACTTAGGCGGGGACTCTGATCGACCAATGTTCAAATCCAACTACAGGAGTCGCTCTGCGCGAACCCGCGCCTCTGTCACTCACTCGTATGTTTTCCGGAGAGCACCCGTAATCCTGCTGATCGAATGCGGGGTGACCCGACGGTACTTTCAATAGTTGAGCTGAGGAGTGGGTTTGTCACTTTAAGAACGGAGTTACTGCGTGAGAAAGCTTTATTTTGCCCCGATCATCGGCTGTCTCCTGATGTTCGTTCCGGAAGTGTTCGGTCAAACCGCTACACCCCAGCCTTCTTCTTCCGAAGGTTGGCAATTTCAGGTCGTTCCGTATCTGTGGGCGACCAGCCTGGATGGCCGGGTCGGTGTCGGCGACCGCTCGGCGGACGTTAATGCGTCGTTCAGCAATATTCTGGACCATCTGCATTTCGCTTTGATGGGTATGGGCGACGCGACCTGGAACAACAAGATCGTTTTGCTGACTGACGCTGTGTATACGGACCTCCGCGGGTATCACGCGACACCGGGCCCGCTGTTTCTGGGTGTCAATCCGAACCAGAAATTATTCCTTCTCACTCCGGAGGGCGGCTACCGCATCCTCGACGACCGCAAGGGCTATCTGGATATCGTCGGTGGCATCCGGTACTGGCATCTGACGACGGACCTGCAATTTCAACCGGGGTTACTTCCCGGCACTGAGGTTCAGGGCACGCGAGGCTGGGTCGATGGGATTTTCGGATTGAGAGGAAAAGTGTATTTATCGGACAAATTGTGGGCCACTGGCTATGGAGATCTGGGCGGCGGGGGCTCAAACTTCACATACCAGATTATCGGAAATGCCGGCATAGACCTCCATAAGCACTATGCTCTCACTTTGGGGTATCGCTATCTGAATGTGGATTACAACAAGGACCACTTCCTGTTCGATATGGGCCTGAAGGGGCCGGTGTTCGGGTTCGCGTTCAAATTCTGAGCTGCCATCGGCTGCAATATCCGCGCTTTCAGCCGCGGAGCGGCGTCAGAGCGTAGCCACGGCCGAAGGCCGTGGGTTTCTATTCCCAGCCGCTCCGCGGCTAGGAACCAGGGATCAGTCGGGCTGTTCGGGCTGCATAAGGATGGTCTGCGAATCGATCGCGAAGCCTGTGGGATTTGCTCGAACGTAATTGCCGTCTTCCGTCAGCCAGCGCAACTTGACATTGTCCGTAAAAGGCAGTTCGATTCCTTCTCTGCGGATGCGGCTTTTGAGCGCAGGGGCGTCGATGGGAAACATGACTTCGAGGCGATTATCCAGGTTGCGCGACATGGGGTCGGCGCTGCTCAGGTAGATTTCTTCGTGGCCGCCATTCAGGAAGCGGTAAATGCGCGAGTGTTCGAGAAACCGCCCGACGACACTGGCCACCCGGATGGTCTCGCTTTGGTCCTTCAATCCAGGCCTGAGGCAGCAGACTCCTCTTATCAATAAATCAATCGCCAAACCGGCGCTGGAAGCGCGATATAACTCGCCGATCAATTTCTTGTCGGTCAGCGAATTGGCCTTCACAACGATTCCGGCAGGACGGCCGGCAAGGTGATGATCGACCTCTCGCCGGATCAGTTCGATCAGTCGCGACCTGAGGTTCATGGGCGCGACCACCAGTTTGCGGTACGTTTCCTGGCCGGAGGAGCCGGTCATGTAATTGAACAGTTCAGAACAGTCCGCAGCGATGTCCGGATCCGCTGTCAACAATCCGAAATCCGTATAGATCTGAGCGGTCACGGGATTGTAGTTGCCCGTACCTAAATGGACGTATCGTCGAAGGACGCTTTCTTCCTGCCGGACCACCAGCGCCACTTTCGCATGTGTTTTCAGTCCGAGGATGCCGTAGACCACATGCGCTCCGGCGCGTTCCAGACGCCGCGCCCACAAGATATTGCTCTGCTCGTCGAAGCGCGCTTTCAATTCGACGAGAACGGCGACTTGTTTCCCACGCTCGGCGGCCTCGATGAGTGCTTCGACTACCAGTGAATTCGGGCCAGCGCGATAAAGCGTCTGTTTGATCGCCAGCACGCTGGGGTCGGTCGCTGCGGCGCGGACGAAATCGAGAACAGGTCCGAAGGACTCATAGGGGTGATGCAACAGAATGTCCTGATGGCGAATCGCGTCAAAAGGAGAGTCCGTCTGCCGAAACACAGTCGATGTCCGCGGCACAAACGGCTTTTCCTTCAGGTCGGGCAAGTCCAGCTTGTAAAGGGCCATCAAGTCGGGAATGTTCAAGGGACCTGCGATCGAATAAACGCTTTCCGAACTGAGGTCGAGCGACCGGGCCAGCAGATCCGTCATTGTCGAACTCATGCCTTCGGCAACTTCCAGACGGACGCCGGAACCGAACCGGCGCTGCCTCAACTGCTGCTCCATCATTCGCAGAAGGTCATCGGCCTCGTCCTCTTCGATCTCGATATCGGCATCGCGCGTAATCCGAAACGGCGTGCATTCGACAACGTGCCTCTTCGGAAACAGGGTCCTGATATGGGCGGATACGAGGTCCTCGAGAAGGATAAAAAGATGGCCGGAGCCGACGGGTACGAGCCTCGGCACGTTCTGAGGAATCTTGACGCGGGCAAAGCGGGGTTCCTGGTCATCCTGGCCGTTGTCCTGTATCAGAAGAATGCCAAGGTTGAGACTGATATTGGAAATATAAGGAAACGGGTGGCTGGGATCCACGATGAGCGGCGTCAATATAGGAAAGACGCGCTCGTCAAAATACTTCCGCAGCCCCCCGAGTTCCTCGGCGCGGAGTTCGTCATATGGGACGATGCGAATGCCCGTGCGTTCGAGCCCCGGCAAAATCTCGTCGAGCAGGCAGCGTGACTGCGATTGCAGCATCGGCCTGAGGCGGTCGGAAATAAGCTGAAGTTGTGCCGTCGAAGACAGGCCGTCCGGAGAAAGCAATTCGGGCTTCGCTTCGATCTGATCCAGCAAACCCGACACGCGGATCATAAAGAACTCGTCGAGGTTGGCTGAAAAGATCGAGAGGAACTTCAGCCGTTCGAGCAGAGGCAAGCGCTGATCCAACGCTTCCTCCAGAACACGACGATTGAACTCGATCCAGCTCAGTTCCCGGTTCAACAGCGGGCTTTCTACGCGATCGACAACGTTCTGTCGTTCAACGATGGGTTCTGGTTCAGGTTCTGGCTGGACTCGCATCAGGCGACCAAAGGTCAGCGGCCATACTACAATTCGCGGCTACGCCGCAACCGAAAAGTAAGACTCACAGTAGTTGACAGGCAAATGTTGTGGGGGAGCGAACTCCCCGCCTAAGTCAGGCGGGGACTTCCCCATTTCAACATCCTGCCCGAAAAAGCAAGTTCGACAAACTAGATCCGCTTGTCGCCAAAAGACTAGAACCAACTCTCGTGATACTCGTGTTGCCGATGCCGTCTTAGGCGCCATATTGAGCGCTTACTGCCAGCCGCCGCCGAGGGCGCGGTAGAGTTCGACGATCGATGTCAATTGCGCGCGGCGAATCTGGGCAAGAACCAGTTCCTCGCGAAACAGGTTTCGTTCGGCATCGAGGACCTGAAGGTAGCTATCCAAACCACCTTGATATCGCACCGTGGAAAGCCGGTTGGTTTCGCGCAGCGCGTCGATCAGGAGATGTTCCTGTTCCAACTGCTCCGTATCCTTTTTATAGGCAACCAGCGCATCGGACACCTCGCGAAAGGCCGTTTCGATGGTCTTCTGGTATCGTGCGACGGCTTCGCGTTGTGTCGCTTCCGTGAATTTCACGTTCGAGCGGACTCGTCCGGCGTCGAATACCGGCAGATCGGCGACGGGATAAAGCGTCCATTGTCGCGCGGGACCGGTGAACAAGTCCGTGAGGGCGCGGCTCTGACCGCCCATAAATCCTGTAAGCGAGATCTGCGGGAAGTATTGCGCCCGGGCTGCTCCGATCTGGGCGTTCGCGGCGATCAGCCGTTGCTCGGCTTCGCGGACATCGGGGCGCCTCGTGAGCAAAGCCGACGGCAAACCGGCGGGCACCTCTTCGGGCGCCGCGAATTGATCGAGATCCTTTCCTCGCGCGATGTCGCCCGGCGTGTTGCCAAGCAACAGGCTGAGCGCATTTTCCTGCTGCGCAATCGATCTCTCCGACGCGGCGATTTGCACCGTTGCGGTTCTGAGCAATTGCTCGGCCTGATGGACGTCCAGAGCTGTCGCGGCGCCTCGTTGCTGGCGCAGTGTTGTGAGTCGAAGGCTGTTGTCGCCGATATCGCGTGTCTTGCGCGCAATTTCCAGATCCATGTCGAACTCACGCAGGGCAAAATACGCCGCCGTCACATCGGCCACGAGAGTCGTCGTCACGCCCCGGCGTGCGTCTTCACTGGCAAGATAATCGGCGCGGGCGGATTCTCTCAGCCGCCGCAAGCGTCCCCAGAAGTCGAGCTCCCAGCCGAGGCGGAAACCAACCTGGGTGTAGCTGACATCATTGGTAACTCCCGCCGGAAGAAATCGATTCGAACCGACCAGGGAATTCCGATTACTTGAAAGAGCGCCGTTTGCATCGAGTGAGGGGAAGAAATCCGAATCGGCCACACCGAGTTGCGCCCGAGCCTGCAACACGCGCTCAGCGGCGATGTGCATGTCATAGTTGTTCGACAATGCCGTCGAGATCAAGCCGGTGAGGACGGGATCTTTGAAGAGCTCGGACCAGCGCATGTCGGCAATGGAAGATTCGCCGGTTTTCAAATCGTCGCCGCGGAATGCGGCAGGCGCTTCGATTTTCGGCCGCTGGTAGTTGGGACCCATCACGCAACCGGCCAGGAGGTACGTGCCGGCAATCAGAGCTGTTAAGTAGTAACGTTTCATTTTCGCTGCCTCGTGAATCAGACCTGTCCAAACTGTTATTACGTTCAAATTTCAAACAAGGAATTCGTTTTGGTGGTTGAACGCGGGCGTAAAGCCCGCGCCTACAGCCTTATTCGGGAACGAGCTGGCGTTCGCCGCTGTAGTCGCGGGCTTTAGCCCGCGTTCCCAGCTTTTGCGTGATGACGTACAGCGTCGGAACAAACAACACTGCCAGCAACGTCGCGGCCAGCATGCCGGAAAACACCGTGGTTCCCAGCGCGCGGCGCGAAGCGGCGCCCGCCCCGGTCGCGACCAGCAGCGGCGCAACTCCCAGGATGAATGCCAGCGAGGTCATGACGATCGGCCTCAAGCGCAGATGTGCGGCGGCAAGCGCCGACCTCACGATCGACATCCCGCTTTCGTGCTTCAGCCGCGCGTACTCGACAATCAAGATGGCATTCTTGGACGCCAGACCAATCAGCGTCACAATACCGATCTGCGTGTACACATCGTAGGCATAGGCGCGAACCATGACACCGACCAGCGCGCCGAACAGTCCGAGCGGCACAGCCAAAACGACCGCGAACGGTATGCTCCAACTCTCGTACTGAGCCGCCAGAAACAAAAACACCAGGACTGCGGCAAAGCCGAAAATGAAAGCCTTCCTTACCTTCCGAAAGCTTCTGCTGGAACACCGTGCCGCTCCACTCGTAGCCGAAGCCGGCCGGCAGGTTCTTGCTGGCGATTTCTTCCATTGCCGCCGCGGACTGTCCAGAGCTGAATCCAGGCGCCGTCTGCCCGATGAGTTCGGCGGCGCGATAGCGATTGAAGCGATAGATCACGTCGGGCCCGCTCGTCGGATTCATCGTGACCAGCGTGCTCAACGGCACCATGTCGCCATTCGATGTGCGCACATAAAAGCGGTTTACCGCATCGGGATTCCGCCGATATTCCGGCTCGGCCTGCATGATCACGCGCCAGGTCCGGCCAAAGCGGTTGAAGTCGTTGACGTACAGACCGCCAAGAAAAGTCTGCAGGCCGTCGTACACATCGGTGCGTGGAATGCCAAGCGTCTCGGCCTTCTCGTTATCGAGCTTCACCTGATAACTGGGGACCGCGACGCGGAAAATATTCGCCACCTGGCCCAGCGCCGGCTGACTTCTGCCGGCGGCGACCAAACCCTGGGCGGCATCGGCGAGCGTGCCGACGTCGCCGCCGGTTTTGTCCTCCACCATGAACTCGAAACCGCCGGACGTTCCCAGGCCGAGAATCGGAGGCAGTCCGAAGCCGAAGGCGAAGGCGCCCTGCAGCTGGCTGACCCGCTGGTTGATATGGCCCAGAATGCTCGCAAACTGAAGTCCCGCCGACTTTCGTTCCTCCCAGGGCTTCAACACAGCGATGATCGTCGAGACGTTGGAACTGTTGGTACGCGTCGTGATATCGAGGCCGCCAAAAACCACCGTGTCGTCTACGCCGGGAATGGCAAGCAGCGCGTTCTCCGCTTCGGCCGTGACTTTTTCGTTGCGCTCGAGTGAGGCTCCATCCGGCAGCCGCACCAGAACGAAAATCACACCCTGATCTTCGTCAGGCAGGAAGCCACCCGGAACCGCTTTGAACATGCCGCCAACCACGAAGTACAGGGCGATTAAAGCGACAAACGCGAGCGCGGAACGGCGGACGAAGATCCGGACGCCGCTCAGATATCGTTTCGTCGTCCAGGCGAATGCGCGATTGAACCAGCCGAAGAACGCGCCCAGCGGCCCTCTGCTCTTCTTCGCCGGCCGCAGAAGCAATGCGCTCAATGCGGGACTGAGCGACAGCGCGCTGAATGCCGATATCAGAACCGAAGCCGCGATCGTCAACGCGAACTGACGGTAGATCTGGCCGCTGATGCCGCCGAGGAAGGCGACCGGAATAAAGACCGCGCTCAAAATCAGCGCGATGGCGACCACCGGCCCCGACACCTCACGCATGGCTTCAATGGTCGCCTCGCGCGGACTCATGCCATGATCGATCTTGTGCTGAACGGCCTCGACGACTACTATCGCGTCGTCGACGACGATGCCTATCGCCAGCACCAGACCGAACATGCTGGTCATGTTGATCGAAAATCCCAGCAGCGGAAACAACGCGAACGTGCCGATAATCGCCACCGGGACGGTCAGCAACGGAATGAGAGTCGCGCGCCAGTTCTGCAGGAACAGGAAAACGACGAGGATGACGAGCGCCACGGCGATAAACAGCGTGTCGCGAACTTCGGTAATCGCCGCCCGGACGAATTTCGTCGCGTCGTAGCCGACTTTGTATTCGATGCCTGCCGGAAAACTCTTCTTCGCATCGGCAACAAACCGGATCACGCGATCCGCCGTTTCGACCGCATTGGCGCCAGGCGTCAGATAAACCGTTATCAATGCGGCCGGCTTCTTCCCGATGCGGCTGAACGATTTGTAATCCTGCGCGCCGAGTTCGACGTGGCCGATATCGCGCAGCCGTAGCAGTGACCCGTCGGGCTCTCCTCTTAAAATAATGTCGGAGAACTGCTCCGGTTCGAGCAGCCGCCCCGCGGCGTTGACCGGATACTGATAGTCGGTGCCTGTAGGCGTGGGCGCCTGTCCCAGTGCGCCGGCCGGATTCTGCCGGTTTTGCGTCTGGATTGCCCGGCTGACATCCGTCGCCGTCAGACCAAGCTTCGCCATTTTGTCCGGATTGATCCAGACGCGCATGCCGTAGTCTTCCGTTGCCGCCAGACGCGCGTCGCCGACGCCGGGGATACTGCCGATCTTGTCGACAAGATTAATCGTCGAATAATTGCTCAAAAACAACGAGTCGTAGCGCTCGTCATTGGCGTAAATTCCGATCGCCAGCAGGAAGGCCGAAGACACTTTCTTCACCGTCACGCCCACACGCTGAACTTCCGGCGGCAGCGACGGCAATGCCACATTCACTTTGTTCTGCGTTTTCACTGTGGCGAGATCGATGTCGGTGCCCAGTTCAAATGTCACATCGATCGTGAGCACGCCGTCATTCGAGCTCTTCGAGAAGAAATAAAGCATTCCGTCCAGACCGGTCAGCTGCTGCTCGATCGGTTGCGCGACGGTCTTCTCGAGGTCCAGCGAATTGCCGCCTCGATAGTTGGCGATGACCTGAACGACCGGCGGAACGAGTTCGGGATAGGTCGCGATGGGAAGGTTGAAAACCGCGACGCTCCCCAGAATCACGATGACGATTGCGATAACAATCGCGAAGATCGGACGATCAATAAAAAACCTGGCCATCACTGTGCCTCGTATGGTTTGGGGTTTACTACGGTTCCCGGCATCGCCTTCTGCGTTCCTTCGACAATGACGCGGTCATCCTTCTTGAGTCCCTGGGTGACGATCCAGCGCTCACCGACACGTTCGGCCGTCGAGATGGTACGCGCCTGAACTTTGTTTTCCGAACCAACGACGAGGACGGACTGCAGGCCCTGCAACTCCTGGACGGCGCGCTGCGGCACCAGAATCACGTCCTGACGGTCCTCGATCCACATCCGCACGCGTCCGAACTGGCCGGGGAGAAGCGATCTATCCGGATTTGGAAACGTCGCCTGAACCTCGATGGTTCCTGTTTTCGGATCGACCTGGTTGACGGTATTCTGCAGCCGGCCGTCGTGTGGAAAGACGCGGCCGTCAGCCAGGACAAGCTGCAAGGGGGTCGTTTGACGCGCGCCGGATGCGCGCCGCTTCTGATACTCGAAGTATTCCTTCTCGCTCAATTTGAAGCGGACCCAGATCACGTCGAGCGGCACGATCGTCGTCAGCGGTTGAGCCGAGCTGCGCGTGACGAGACCTCCGACTTGGACCAGACTGTCGCCGATGCGGCCGCTTATCGGAGCGCGAATCGTTGCATATTCGAGATTGAGTTCCGCGGAGCGCAATCCCGCCTTCTGCGATTCGACTTGCGCGGCGGTTGTTTCAATTTGTGCTTTGGTGGAAAGGCGCGCCTGTTCGACGCTCGCCTGCCGGGCGCGGACATTGGCCTGGTTTGCCTGCAGTGACGCCAGCGCCGTGTCGAGATCCTGCTGCGCCGCGGCCTGCTCCTTTACAAGAGGACCGAGGCGGTCGACGTCCTGCTGCGCCTTGAGCAGATTGGCCTGCGCCTGGCCGAGGTCCGCTTCCGCTTGAAGCAGGCCCACCTGCCTGGAAGCGAATTCCTGATTCGCCACGCCTTGCGAGAGTTCACCGTGCAGCTTCTGGACGTCGGCTTCATAAGGACGCAGATCCAGAATGTAGAGCGTCTGGCCGGCCTGAACATCGGAGCCCGTTTCGAAGAGTCGCTTCTCGATGTAGCCATCGACGCGGCCCCGCACCTCCACCATATCGCGGGCGAACGTTTGTGCGGCGTACTCGGAATATATCGGAACGTCTTCGTCGCACACCTTGACAACCGAGACTTCGGGTGCCGGCGGCGCCGATGGCGCGTTGGTAGCACTCGCGCGAACGCTGCATGCGGACAGCGAAAAAATAAGTAATGCCGTCATCAAAGCGAGAAATATTTTGTTCATTCGGCAGGTCTCTCCTTTACGGGGGCCTATTAATGCAAGGAGACTGCCAAGCTAAACTGTTGAATCTCTGTTGCGGGCCGTCGCTAGATCACGAAGCAGGTCGTGAAATCGCGAAGCACTTCGCGAGGAAGAGGGGACGGAACACAGGAAGCACAAGAGGCGCAAGAATCCTGTGCCTTTTGTGCTTCTTGTGTTCTGGTTTCGTTTATTTGTCGGAGGAGTCGGGGTTGGAGGAGGGGCCGCAGAGTTTTTCTTGTTGAATCCAGCGGATGACGTACGAAGGGCAATTCTCGATGACGATATTTTTCGACTTGGCGGAACAAAGAAAGACCATCGCTTCACGGTCGACAAACGTCACATTGGCAAGATCGAGCGAGACGGTCTCAGACGCGTTGCCCTCGTCGAGGAGGCGTTGCACCTCAGGAAGATAGTCTTTCGTCAGCTGGCCGCACAACTTCACCTGCAGCGACTTTTCACCTTCCCGGTTTGGAGTGATTCTTAACACGATCTATTGTTCCTCACCCTGCCTAAATGCACGTCTGGGACCACAATCTTAATCACGGGTTACCTCGAAACAAATGTTTATTAATCTTTAGAGCTCTGATCCGCGATTCCAGGGTTGACGCCGGGACGCCCAGGCGGGCGGCCGCCCCCTCCGGGCCAGAAATCCTGCCCCGCGTTTCTCGAAGGATGGTCTCAATGCGCGCCTTCTGCTGATCTCCCGTGGCCGAGGACTCCGCGGCCAGGCGTTCGGACATCGCAACGGCCTCTTCCGGCAGCGTGCCGGGCTCCAGCCGGAAAACTTCTCCGTCGGCGAGAATGACTCCACGCTCGATCACGTTCTGCAATTCGCGAATGTTGCCCGGCCAGGAGTAGCGTTGCATCGCATCTAATGTCCGGCGATCGATTTTGTTGATGCGCTTTCCCATTCTTGTAGCGAACCGCGAAATGAAGTAGTCCACGAGAATGGGAATGTCGTCATTCCGTTGTCGTAAAGCCGGAGAGTGGATCGGAAAAACATTCAGCCTGTAAAAGAGGTCCGCACGAAAATGCCCTTCGCTCACTTCGCGCTGCAGATCACGATTGGTCGCAGCAATGACACGAACATCCGCGTGGATGGTCCGGTTGCCGCCCACCCGCTCGAACTCCTTTTCCTGGAGGATTCGCAAAAGGGCGATCTGCATATCCGGTGTCAGTTCCCCGATCTCGTCCAGAAAGATGGTCCCGCCATTCGCCGCTTCAAATCGGCCGATTCGCTGTTGCAAGGCACCCGTAAACGCGCCTTTTTCGTGTCCGAACAACTCGCTGGCGATGAGTTCCTTGGGAAGCGCCGCGCAGTTGACCTTGACGAGAGCGCGCGCAGATCGTTGAGATCGCCGGTGGATGGCATGCGCAATGAGCTCTTTTCCAGTGCCGGTTTCACCCGTGATCAAGACGGTCGAATCGGTCGGCCCGACACGATCGATGGAAGTCAGCACGCTTCGCAAGGCCTGGGACGAGCCGACGATCTCCTCAAAAATAGAGCGCTGAACGATCTCGTCCTGGAGAAGGCGATTTTCCGTCTGGAGCTGCTCCTTGAGCGCAGTAATTTCTTCGAACGCCAACGCATTCGAGACCGCGATGGAAACAATCTCCGAGACATCGCGCAGGAGCTGCACTTCAGCACTGCTGTAACTGCGTTTCTGAAATGAAACGAAATCCACGGTTCCCATCATCGCGCCGCGCTTGAGGAGAGGCAGCGAGATGTAGCTGCGCACGCCGTGCTGCAACATCCTCTCATCCTCGGGAAATCGCTGCCTGGACTCGAGATCGGTGCATACATAAGGCTGGAGCGATGATGCAACTTCGCTGACGTGATGCTCCTTGAGCCGTTGTTTGATCAACGGTTTCGGCGGCAATTTGGAGTATGCCTCGGTGCGTGCAATGACGCTTTCGACGGATTCCCCGGGCCTGCGGCCGACCCGCTCGACATGCAACGAGTGCAGGCGCGCGTACTCGCCCTCAATGACGAAAACGGCGATTGCATCGAAAGAAATGATGGGTTTGAGAGCGACGATCAACGCCTCGAGGACTTCGGTCAGCTCCAGGCTGCTGGCAGCCTTCGCGACCTCAAGTATGAGGTGCGCACTGGATTCCAGGCGCTCCTGAGTCGTTGTCGTCATGCAGGCAAGAATAGCACGAGGAGAATAAGCCACGAATTGAACGAATTTAACGAATGGAATTCATTGAATTCGTTCAATTTGACCCGATCTCCTTCATGCGTGTGCAACATACGGGCTGCTCCATGGCTCCTCGACCTCATCTCCCTCCACAATCAGCGGGATATCCAGGTCGTACAGGGCATCCCCCTCGAGGAGCGTTTTGAACTGATCGTCGACGAGCTTGAAACTTCGCGTGAACTGGTCGTACTGAACTTTAATTCGCATCATAGTGCTCTCCTTTAAAAATGCAGTCCGCCGGACCGCAGAAGCGGCCGGCGGCTGCGTGAGGGAGGTTAGAATCGGAAGTAAAATCCGACTGAGGGTTGTGCCAGGTGGGTCACTTTGTCGAGAGCCAGGGTGTCGAGTTTGAAATCCGGAGTCTTGTACACAAGACCGCGATACTCAGCGCGTATACCGAAATTTCGTGCGACATCAAAATTGAACCCGCCGCCATAAACGAATGTTGCCTTCGTCTGCCGATCGACGCCATCGACCAGGAATTTGTCCGTAGGATCGAAGACCAGAGCGCCGGCGCCCGCCAGGGCGTAGGGACGAACATTGGCAATTTTGAGCGGGAAGTGAAAGACAAATGATCCGGTCAGCTCATGCGTGTTCGCCTGTACAGCCGATTGACCGAAGGATCCAGAGTAATCCTGAGTATTGCGCGTATAGCCGTAGTTGCCTTCCAGGCCTGCCCAGTTATTGAACTGATAGGAGTATCCCAGCAGGAATCCACCGGACTTCGTCGCGCGATTCAGGGTGGAGGTGGAATCCGACGTCGAATCTTTCGTAATCAGGGCCGTCCCCTGAACAGTGATCTGCGACGGTTGTTCCACCTGTGCAAAAGCCGCCGTTGAAAAGAGTACGAACGTTGCGGCGGCAGCCAATAATGTTTTCTTCATTTTTGTTTTCCTCCTTAGCGCCGATCGGAAATGCAACATGGCTGCCAACTCGTAACTCACTGATACTTCGCTGAAACGACGTGATCGCGGCTGTGGCTTCGCGAAAAACTTCGCGAAATCGCGAATGAGTTCGCGAAAACTTGAGGATGCGTGAGCAGAGTCGCCAGCCGTTGATAGATTCTGTGCCGGGCCGCTACATAGGCTCTGATTTCCTGATATACAAACAGAGCCAGGACCAGCAGACCGGCGATCGAGAAAACCAAACCCGCTACTAAAGCATCCACCTTCAACAGATACCACATACTTATCTCCTTCTCTCCCGAAGCAACCGAACACCGGCATCGGCAAACAGCACGATGCCTCCCACGAGTTGAATGGCCAGAAAACCGAGAATCGGAATCACCGTGTAGCCCATTCAACGTCCTCCATCACGGCCATACATATGCAACGGATCTGCCATTCATGAGGACACGGAGTTGTCAAATGTCCGTGACAGTTGACAACCGAGAGTCGAAGCGCGGATCGATAAGGCGCACCGCAGGAATTTATCTAAAGTTCTACACGGACCTGTCGATAACTGGGTTATCACGGAATCCATATGAGGTAGGGGGCTGAGAGGGAGAGGAGTGGGGCGCAATGCGCCCCTCCGGGCTCGGGCAGCGAAATGGAGCGGTCATAGAGCCGCAGAGTCGGCGCACCGTAAAGATATTTGCACGTAGTGGATGCAATATGAGGTTTTGGCTGTAACACCTGGTGTCCCAGTCCCCGCCTAACTTAGGCGGGGACTGGGCTCACCGCTACATTGGTCCTCATTTTGGACAGCTCTGGTCTAATAATGTCAACTGGTTCAAGTTCCGCGAGGTTTTTGCCTGCCAGGCGCAGATCGTTCGAACCGGCCAACCGGCGTAGCATGGGCGGCGTGCCCGCATAATCTGTACAATCAAGAAACGTACCGCGGTCATCGACCGCGCCCACAAGAGGGACAAGTCAATTTTTTTCCGGAATGTGTTTCCTTTCGATACATTCCGGCGAAAAAAAGTGACCTGTCCCTGCGGATTTATTTGAATGCGAGGTTGTATTGATCAGCGATTTGAAACGGTTACGAAACATTGGAATTAGCGCACATATCGATTCCGGTAAGACGACACTGACGGAACGCATTCTCTTTTACACCAAGAGGATCCGGGTCATCCACGACGTCAAGGGCAAGGACGGCGTCGGAGCGAAGATGGACTCCATGGACCTGGAGCGGGAACGCGGCATTACGATTCAGTCCGCGGCGACATACTGCGAATGGAATAATCACTTCATTAACATCATCGACACGCCCGGCCACGTCGATTTCACGATCGAGGTCGAACGCTCTTTGCGGGTGCTCGACGGCGCGATTCTCGTCCTGTGCGCCGTCGCCGGGGTGCAGTCCCAGTCGATGACCGTCGACCGGCAGATGCGTCGCTACAAGGTTCCGCGGCTCGCGTTCATTAATAAGTCCGACCGGGCCGGAGCCAACCCGTTTCGTGTCACCGCACAGCTTCGCGAAAAGCTCAAACACAACGCGGTCATGATGCAGATTCCGATCGGTCTCGAAGGCGACCACGAAGGCGTCATCGACCTCATTGAAATGAAGGCTTACTATTTCGATGGCCCCAACGGAGAAACGCGGCGCGTCGAAGAAATTCCGGAGGCGCTTCGCAAACAGGCCGAAGAAAAGCGCGTCGAGATGCTGGACGCCGTCACTATGTATTCCGACGAACTCATGGAAGCGGTTCTCGAAGAGAAGGTGACGCCCGAACTGATCCATGAAGCGATTCGCAAGGGAACGATCTCACTCGATCTGACTCCGGTGTTTCTCGGTTCAGCTTACAAAAACAAGGCCGTGCAGCCGCTCCTCGATGCCGTGACGCGTTACCTGCCGAGTCCGGGCGAGGTCGCCAACGAAGCGCTCGATATCTCGAAGGGCGAAGAGAAAGTCAAGCTGAGCTCCAAACCCGACGCCCCGTTCGTCGCTCTCGCCTTCAAACTGGAGGAAGGGCGATTCGGCCAGCTGACGTACATTCGCGTGTACCAGGGGCAGCTGAAGAAAGGCGACACCATCGTCAATTCCCGCACCGGGCGGGACGTGCGCGTCGGCCGGCTGGTGCGGATGCACTCCGATGAAATGGAAGACATCCAGGACGCAGGAGCGGGCGACATCGTCGGGTTGTTCGGTATCGATTGCGCATCCGGCGATACGTTCACCTCGGACAAGATCCGCTACACGATGACGTCGATGCACGTTCCAGACCCGGTCATCCACCTGAGTATCAAGCCGAAAGACAAGAAGGCTCAGACGAACGTCGGTAAAGCGCTGCAACGTTTCACCAAGGAAGATCCGACCTTCCGTGCGCGCGTCGACGAGGAATCCGGCGAGACGATCATTTCCGGCATGGGAGAGCTGCACCTCGATGTTTACGTCGAACGCATGAAGCGCGAATACGACGCCGAGGTCGAAACAGGCGCGCCACAGGTCGCCTACCGTGAAGCGATTTCGCGCAAGGCGGAGTTCAATCACACGCACAAGAAACAAACCGGCGGTTCGGGACAATACGGCCGCGTGGCGGGCTATGTCGAACCTATGGAGGAGGGCGATTTCGAATTCGTCGACGAGGTCTACGGCGGCTCGATCCCCAAAGAGTTCATCAACTCGGTTCAGAAAGGCTTCAAGTCGATGATGGGGAAAGGACGCCTGATCGGGTTTCCGGTCACCGGCTTTCGCGTCGTCATCAACGATGGAGCGGCACACGCCGTCGACTCCTCGGACAACGCCTTTCAGGCAGCGGCGCGCGGCGCATTCCGCTCGGTGTATTCTTCGGCGAAACCGCAGATTCTGGAGCCGATCATGAAGGTCTCGGTAGAAGGACCGCTCGAATTCCAGGGCGCCTTCGTGCGAACAATCATGCAGCGCCGGGGCATCATCATCGGAACGACAGAGGAAGAAGGCTTTGTGCGCGTCGATACGGAGGTGCCGCTGGCGGAAATGTTCGGTTATTCGACCGACCTGCGGTCTTCGTCTCAGGGGAAGGCTGAATACACAATGGAGTTCTCACGTTACGCCCCGGTTCCGGCCGAGGTTCACCAGGAACTGGTCAAAAAATACGGCACCGGCTTGATCGCCGAGGACGAGGAGTAAGCGATGTACGGCAAGGAACTCAACGAACGAAATCCCCTGCGATTGTTCGAACACTCCATCCATGGCGGACTTGGCCGCGGGAACATCGGAGTCGTCGTCGCTCGCCATGGCATCGGCAAAACGGCCTTTCTCGTCGGTATCGCGCTTGACGACGCAATGCGCGGCCGCAAAGTGCTGCACGTTTCACTGGATAAAACCGTCGATCACGTGCGCGAGTTTTACGACGAGATCTTCATGGACCTCGCTCACTCCGCCCACCTCGACGACCTTCCATCGGAGCGGCTCGAGATGGAACGCAACCGCATTCTCCACACCTACGCTGGCAAGTCGTTCACGATCCCCAAGCTTCGTCATTCGATCAACTTCCTCAAGGAGTATGCCCGCTTCAGCCCGGAATGCATCATCCTCGAAGGCTTTGATTTCGAGCGCGGCACAACCGAAGACGCCGACGCGTTCCGGCAGCTCGCCACGGACTTCAACGTCGAGCTGTGGATGTCCGCCGTAACTCACCGCGGCGTACCTCTGAACGAACACGGGGTCCCGGAACCGCTGGCGAAACTCGCAGCCTCGATCGCCGTCATCGTCCAGATGACGGATGAAAATGACGGCGTGCAACTGTCGCTCTTGAAAGATCACGACAATCCGGACGTCGCGAAGCTGCGGCTCGCGCTGGATCCCTCGACGATGTTGCTGGTGAATAAGTAGGTTTGTTGTCTTTCGCCGAAGCAAGATAGAGATGCATGCAGCGTGAGGGTTCGTAGTCCCCGCCTAAGTTAGGCGGGGACTGGCCCATCCAGCATCCAAACCAGGTTTACATCGAAACCCTCCTGGAGATATGTGGACTCGCTTGTCAGCGCCGCAATCTCAGCTTCGAGATTGGTGTTCGCCTTCGATACCGAACATCAGGCCGGCCACGCGCCATCCACCTGGAGCGCATCGGCTAACGACCGCACCAGCGCCAAAAAAACGGAGCTCCGGTCTGCGCCGCTGTTCCCTTCAGGACTGCTCTATTCGAGAGATGTGCGGATGTTCATTTCCGACTTCAGCGTCCGGTGGACAGGACAGCGCTCTGCGATTTCGAGCAGCCGGTGTTTCTGGTCTTCGTCCAGATTCCCCGTAAGTTGGATTTCGCGATCGATGCGGTCGAGAAAGCCGGCTTTCGTTTCACAATCGAGACAATCGGCGGCGTAGATACGGGAGTGTTGAAGACGCACGGTAATGCGTTGCAGGTCCATGCCTTTACGTTTCGCGTACAAGCGCAGCGTCATGGCCGTGCAGGCACCCAGACTGGACAGTAATAATTGATAGGGAGAGGGGCCCGTTCCAGTGCCGAAGGGAGCTGGCTCGTCGGCGAGCCAGCGAAAGTTGCCGGAAACGATTTCCTGAGCTAATCCTTCACTGCTGGAAACCGTGACCTCTGTAGCCTCGGCCATATCCGCCTCCGTTTCTCAGCTTGAAGGAGCATCGGCAGAAGGCCCGTATATACTCGGCACTTTGCCTCCCATCGGGCGGATGTAGGTGCTCAGCTGACCCCGATGATGGACCGCATCGAACAACGCGAGCCACAGGAGCCCGCCGACCGTGTCCTTGAGCAGGATCTCCTGTTCGCCGCGGATGATCCAGGCCGCATGTTTCCAGATATTGTCATTGAGTTCGTTCAATTTGACGGCAAGGGTCTTGTGATGATGCTCGTAAGCGGCAATCATCTCGACCAGTGACGCGGAACCCGCCCCCTCGTGCCAATGCATGTAGGTGTTGTAAGAACTTTGTTTGCTGGTACAGAGATCAATGCAACCCCGTTCGATCGCAACCAGAAAGGCGACGAGTTCTCCGGCAGAACGGGATCTCGGGTGCGGCCGATGGCCGAGTTTATCGGCTGGCAGCGCGCGCATAACCTCAACAAAGCCGGGAAACTCCTGTTCCCATCGCCGTATGAAGAATTCTCGATTCGTAAGTTCATTGCCAGACGATTGAGTTGTCATAAAAAATTTCCCATCTGATATAGGCGCGGTGCCACCGCGCATCACTGATTCTATGATGAACCGTACACCGCATTGCACCCGACCTTCATTCCTGCAATACGCGATGTACAAAGAATATCGCAATCGAGCCTTCGCCTACTGCCGATGCGACGCGTTTGACGTTGCCGCTGCGCACGTCGCCGACAGCGAACACGCCGGGTAAGCTGGTTTCGAGAAGATAAGGGCGACGATGAAGTGGCCAATGAACCGTCAGCAGATCCTCCGGTGTCAGGTCCGGTCCTGTTTTGATGAAGCCGCTATCGTCGAGGACCACGCAGCCGGCAAGCCAGGCGGTGTTCGGCGTCGCGCCCGTCATGACAAAGACATGATGGATCTCGTGTGTCTCGACCTCTCCGCTTTCGTTATTACGCCACCGCACGCGCTCGAGACCGGCTGAACCTTCCAGCGCGCTGATTTCTGTTCGAGTTAACAAGACGATGGAGGGAGTTTGTTCAATGCGCCGGATCAGATAACGGGACATGCTGTCGGCGAGGCCGTCCGACCGGACTAGCAGATAAACGCGTTTTGAGGTGTACGCAAGAAATATGGCGGCCTGTCCGGCCGAGTTGCCTCCGCCAACGACGATGACCTCTTCACCTGCGCAGAGCTGGGACTCGACAAACGTGGCGCCGTAGTAGACGCCTGCACCTTCGAACTGCGCGAGGTTTTCCAGCGGAAGCTTGCGGTATCGGGCGCCGGTAGCAATGACTACCGTGTGCGCCGGCACCGGAGGCCCATCGTCGATCGAAAGGGTGTAAGGCTTGCGATGGCACGTCAACTGTTTAGCATCTTTGGCAATGATCATCTGAGCGCCAAACTTGTGAGCCTGCGTGTAGGCGCGCGCTGCAAGTTCCTGCCCGGAAATTCCCGTGGGAAAACCCAGATAATTTTCGATTTTCGAACTCGAGCCGGCCTGCCCTCCAGGAGACTCGGACTCCACGACCAGGACGTCCAGCCCTTCTGATGCGCCATATACAGCCGACGCCAGACCCGCCGGACCGGCTCCGATGACGATAACGTCGCGCAGTTTTTTCTGATCGACCGCTTCGTTGAACCCGAGGCACTCGGCAATTTGTGAATTCGTCGGGTGCCGAAGAACAGTCTCGCCGCGGCATATCAGCACCGGCACATCTTCGACAGAAACTTGAAAATGATCGAGGATTTCCTGAACGCCGGGATCTTTGTCGAGATCCAGATACGAATACGGATTGTTGTTGCGCGTCAGAAACTCTTTGATCCGCAAGGTGCTCGGCGAATGAGCGGAGCCGAGCAGCACGACATCGCCGTAGCCACGCGCAATCAATTCCACTCTGCGAAGAATGAATGCTCGCATGAAGATTTCGCTGAGTTCGGCGTCGGTTTGCACGAGCGTCTGCAACTGTTCACGTCCGATTTCCACCACTTCCGCCGTCTGCCGCGCGCGGATTCGAACCATCACCCGCCTGCCCGTCAGAATACTTATTTCTCCGGTAAACTGGCCTGGCCCGATAATCACAAACACCTGCTCATCCCTGCCGGTCGGCCGGACGATCTCCAGATTGCCTTTCGTGACAAGGAACATGCGCGCGTTGGGTGTTCCATACTCGACCAGAACTTCTCCATCTTGAACGACCCGATTTTCACCGCGCGCAGCAACCCGCTCGATCTGCGCCGGTTTCAACGTCGGAAACAACCGGTCGAAATCAGAACTCATGTTGGTCAGCACGACCGGAGGATCATTTTTCGACATCTGATTATTATGACCTAACATGTTGCGAAAACTTCGGTGCTTCAGCAGCCGGCGCCCGTAAAGCGCGGTCACAGACCGCGCCTGCGGCCGGACGCCGATGCAAGCCAGGAAGCCACGCCGCTTTTGCGTTTGACTTGCCGACATGGTCGGTCGCATGTTTAAAGCGGACATATGAATGCACATTTTCCACGTCCTTCACAACCACACACGCGATGAAAGTGCTGCTCATCCTGACAACTGCCGTGGTACTGGGGTATGTCGTCTGGAGAACGATGATCGCGCGGCCAAAGGCTCCGAACACCGTCGTTGAAGTGAGTGGACGGATCGAAGGCGACGATTCGAATATCGCGCCGAAGACAAGCGGCAGAATTCTCGAGGTCCGGTTCCGCGAGGGAGACACCGTCAAGGCGGGCGACACCATCGCGGTCCTGGACGACGCGCAGGTGCGGGCGCGCGAGGAGCAGGCAAGAGCTGCGCTCGCAGCCAGTGAAGCCCGGGAGCGGTCAGCGCGCACTCAACTCGCCGCCATTCAGGAGCAACTGCAGCAGTCGCAATTACAAACGGCACAATCGAAGATGGATGCCGAAGGCCGTGTTCGTCAGGCAGAAGCGGACATTTCGAGCGCTGAAGCGGAACTGGCCCAGCAGGAAGCGTCTTTGAAGCTCGCCCTTTTCGACAGGGACGCTTATACGCGCCTGGCGCAAACAGGCGCGGTTTCCGAACGTCAGGGCAGACAGGCCATTGCCACCGCCGAACAGCAGGAAGCAGTTGTCGCCGCGGCCAAACGGCGCGTCGAAGCGGCTAGAGGTGCACTGACTACTGCCCGCGCCAATCTCGACAATCCCGGTATCCGGGCTGCGCAAGAAGCTGTCGTACGAAAGCAAATCGCTCAGCAGGAAGCCGAAATCGCGGCGGCTGTCGCGAGCGCCGGCGAGGCGCGCTCCGCGCTCGATGAGGCACAGGCGAATCGGCAGGATCTTATTGTCAGAGCACCCTTCGATGGCACCGTGACGACGCGATCTGCCGAGCCGGGTGAAGTCGTCACGGCCGGCACGACAATCGTCACTTTACTCGACCTCAGAAAAGTCTATCTGCGAGGCTTCATACCTGAAGGAGAAATAGGCAGAGTGAAAATCGGCCAGACGGCACGCGTCTATGTCGATTCGCAACCCAACGAAGCGCTCGACGCAAGCGTATCCCGTGTGGATCCTGAAGCGACGTTCACTCCGGAGAACACGTACTTCCGCAACGATCGTGTGAAACAGGTTGTGGGCATCAAGCTGCAACTCAAGAGCGGCCTGGGATTCGCTAAGCCCGGCATGTCCGCGGACGGCGATATTCTTGTACAGGGCGATCAATGGCCGCCTCACCAGAAGACTCCGTAATGCCAGGTACGCCTGAAAAGCAGTCTGCTGGCGGCGTTGCGATTGATCCACACGGCAGTGCGATTTCGCTGGCCGGACTCAGGAAGAACTATGGCCCGGTGGAAGCTGTTCGGGGTGTGGATCTCGAAGTCGCCCAGGGCGAGATTTTTGGATTGATTGGTCCCGATGGCGCCGGCAAGACCTCCATTTTTCAAATTCTGGGCGGCATTATGCCCGCAACATCCGGCGAAGCCATTATCCTTGGCCGTTCAGCGCGCGATGCGCGCTCCTACGTCGGATACCTGACGCAGGTATTCAGCCTCTACCATGATCTCAGCGTTGCCGAAAACCTCCGTTATATGGGGGATCTGCGACGCCTCTCCAGGGAACAAATCGAAGAGCGCGGCTCGCGTTACCTTGCTATGTTCGGCATGGACCGTTTCAGAAACCGGCTTGCTGGAAGACTGAGCGGCGGCATGAAGCAAAAGCTGTCGCTGGCATGTGCTTTGATCATCGAACCCAAGGTGTTGTTGCTGGATGAGCCGACGACTGGCGTCGATCCCGTATCGCGCCGGGAATTCTGGGACGCCCTGGCCGACCTTTCGAGTCACGGAATCACAATCGTCATGGCCACGCCCTACCTCGACGAAGCCGAACGTTGCACCCATATCGGACTCATGTATGAAGGCAACATACATCAGACGGGCACGCCACGCGAATTGCGCGACAGCCTCGGACTACGCCGTCTCGTCGTCCGAACCAGCGATCTGGGCAAGGCCGAAGATCTTCTCCATAAGGTGGACGGTATACAGGATGCGCAACGCTTCGGCGACCGCCTCGACGTCATGGTCGAAGACGAACAGGCAGGCGAGAAGATCACGCGCGAAACGCTGGAGCACGCAAACCTCGAGGTGAATGAGATTACTGCCGCCTCTCCAACGCTCGAAAACACCTTTGTCGCAATGCTGCGCCGAAGCGGTGGCGAGATCAGCGCAGAACCGTTTCCGGTCAAGCGCGCCCATCAGGAACGAAAAAGAGACGAGGTGGCAATCGGCGCAAAAAACCTTACCAGGCGATATGGTGACTTCTTTGCCGTTAGAGACATGAACCTGCAAGTCCACTACGGAGAGATTTACGGGCTGCTCGGCGCAAACGGCGCCGGCAAGACGACGACGATCAAGATGCTTTGCGGTTTGATTGAACCCACGTCGGGGGAAGGCTCACTGGCAGGTTCGGTCGGTCCACTCCGCTCAGCAGCCATCCGGAAGCGCGTTGGATACATGTCGCAGAAATTTTCGCTGTATGACGACCTCACGATCGAAGAGAACCTCGATTTTTTCGCCGGAGTCTACGAAGTGCCGCTGGCCAACCGGGCGGACAAGAAGAAGTGGGTTCTGTCACTATCAGGACTGCAAGGACGCGGGCATCTGATGACCGGAAGTCTGCCGGGTGGATGGAAACAACGGGTGGCCTTCGGTGCTGCCGTCATGCACGAACCAGACGTGCTTTTCCTCGATGAACCAACCTCGGGCGTCGACCCTCTGGCACGACGGGCGTTCTGGAAGATGATCAACAGCTTCGCCGATCGCGGTATGGCGATTCTCGTAACGACGCATTATCTGGAGGAGGCCGAACAGTGCAACCGGCTTGGCTTGATGGTGGCCGGGGAACTGGTCGCCCAGGGAACGCCGTCGAGCCTGAAGGCCGGGCAAAAAGGCCATGTTCTGCAGTTCATCACCGACAAACCACAGCGCGCCTACAATCGGCTTAAAGGCGAGATGGATCGCTGGAGGGTCTCTCTCTTCGGCGACCGGCTTCATGTCATCGTCGATGAAGATCCGCCGATTGGCATCCGCAATATCACGCAAACGCTGGCAACCGAGGGCGTCCATGTGATGCAGGCCCAGGAAGAGCCATATTCACTCGAAGATGTATTTATTGCGGTAGTCGAACAGATGCGCAAGGAAGGCAAGGCGGCAGAGGAATAGTTCTGGATCCCCAGCCGCGGAGCGGCTGAAGAGGCGAACGCATGAAACGTGTTCTGGCTCAGGTCGCAAAAGAACTCAAACAGTTGACGCGCGACAGGCTGACGTTGATGCTGGCACTTGTCCTGCCCGCGTTGCTTTTACTGCTCTTGAGTAAAGCGACGTCGCTTTCGGTGAAGGACATTCCAATTGCTGTTCAGGACCTCGACAAAACGAATTCCTCCCGACGGTATATCGAAGACGTCGGCGGTTCTCTTTCGTTCGTCGTTAAGGGCTTGCCCATTGGCATGTCACCCCAACGCGCTCTGGACGAGAATTTCGCGCGTGGCGCGCTGATCATTCCTCCACATTTCGAGCGGGACTTGAAGCGCGGGCAAAATGCGGAAATCCAGTGGCTCATCGACGGCACGGATGCAAATACAGCAAATGTGATGCGCGGTAAGGCGGCAGCCATTACGCAGTCATTCCGCAACGAGATCGGGGCGCCTGGAGCGGCCGTTCCGATTGAAACCGAGATCCGCTACTGGTTCAATCCCGGCCGTGAGGATCTCAAATATTTCGGGCCAGGGGTTCTGGCTTTCGCCATGGCATTATTTCCGACACTGCTCGCCGCCCTGGCGCTGTCGCGCGAAGGCGAACTGCAGACGATCCTGCAGGTTTACGTTTCGAGCATCACGGCGTTCGAATACCTGCTGGGAAAGGTCATCGCCTATCTGATCGTTGCATTCGCCGAGTGGACCGTGGGGATGCTCATTCTGTTCTTTGTTTTCGGACTTCGCCTTGCTGGTGATCCCACACCGCTGCTCGTCACAACATTTTTCTATCTTCTCTGCACTACCTGTTTTGGAGCCATGCTGGGCGCTGCGATTCCCAATCAGGCGGCGGCCATTCAGGCGGCCCAACTCGGCGGATTCCTCACTTCCTTTTTACTTTCCGGCTACATTTTTCCAATAGAAAACATCCCGGAACCTTTACGGTTTTTGTGCAACTTCGTGCCGATGCGTTATTACCTGGTTGTGATTCGCGATGCCTTTCTTCGCGGAGGCGGCTGGCCCGGCGTGTGGTGGGCACCAATCGCGCTGGCATTGCTTTCCGCATTTTTTTTCTACCGGGCGTGGAAAGTCATGAAGCCGATGCAGATAAATGCTTAAGAGGACGCGATGTTGAAACGAATTCTGAACTTACGCATCTGGGCGCTCTTCATTAAGGAACTTCACCAGATACGGCGGAATCGACGGCTGGTCATCATGTTGATCATTCCACCGACGTTGAACATCGTCCTGTTCGGCATCGCGTTGAATCCGAATTTCGAAAATCTCAGACTCGGAATTGTGGATTATAGCGGCACACCGGAAAGCCGGGATCTCGTTTCGGCATTCACAGAGAGTCTGGTTTTTAAAATTAACGGTCAGTTCGCCGCGCCCAACGACCTGGGACAAGCCATCAATAAAGGTGACCTCGATGCCGGCCTGGTCATTCCGCGCGATTTTGCCGAGCGGCGCGCGCGCCACGAAACAGCGCAGGTGCAATTGCTCGTGGACGCCGTGAATGCCAATACGGCCACCATTGCAGGCGGGTATGCGGCACGCATCATCGGCAACCTGAATCAAATGATTGCGGCATCGCGAGAGGGCCCTGAAGGAGCCATCGCAATGAATACTTCGCCCAGGATCACGGTGACACCGCATCTGACGCTGCTGTACAACCCCGGCCTGAACAGTGCCTGGTTCATCACGACCGGCATGATCGGTTTGTTATTGGTGCTGCAGGCGTCGGTGGTGTCGTCTGCGTCGCTGGTGCGCGAAAAAGAGCTCGGCACCATTGAGCAGCTGCTGATGACCCCGGCCGGCAGCTCGGAGATCATCCTGGCCAAGGTCGGACCGATATTCCTGCTGATGGCGCTTGATATCGGGCTGGCGATTGGTGTGGCGCGGATCGCCTTCGGCGTTCCGATGCGGGGAAGCCTTTTGTTGTTTTTCTTTTCCGCGTCACTGTGCGTCTTCTGCGGAATCGGCATGGGAATGATGATTGCGACCTTCACGCGCACGCAACAGCAGGCTCAGCTGATGACATTCTTCACGAATCCGCCGCTCGCCATCCTCTCTGGAGCAACGACGCCGATTGAAGCCATGCCTGGATGGTTACAACCCATAACAGCTATTAATCCCGTCAAGCATTTTGCGATCATCGCGCGCGGCGTCATGCTCAAAGGCAGCGGCATCGATGTCCTTTATAGCGAATTGATCGCTCTCAGCGTCATCGCTTTCGTCATGGTCTCACTGAGCGCCTGGCGTTTTCGCAAGCAGCTCAGTTAGGCGCAGTCTGTGCACTCAGCTATGGAGAGGGAAGGAACCACAAGAAGCACAAAAGGCACAAAACCGAGATTGGTTGTGCATCTTATGCGTCTTGTGGCGACTTCCTTTTCGACAGGATGCGGACATATATGATTCGGAACACCGTCTTGCTTTTTCTTATTTATGGTTTCGCGGTGAATGGGTTCTCTCAATTCGGCAGCGTGCAGCCCGCTCCCGCGGCGGCACCGCAAGCGATTCAACTCCCTCTCTCGGGGCGGAATACACAGAATGGGTCCGTTACCGCGATTCAATCGCCCGTGCCGGGCACAACGACGAGCGTCAACACCATCAACCCGTCGATTCAGGTGCAAGGACCTTACAACGGAAGTACTCCGGGCACCACGGCCACGCCATTCAATGGGAGACTGACTTTGCCGGACGCGATGGATCGTGGTCTCGCGTTCAACCTTGGCACGATCGGTCTGAACGATACGCTGCGCCAGGCCAGTGCCCAGGCGAAGATCGTTCGCAGTTACTTACTTCCGAACGTAACGGGAAATGTGACTGAAGCGGTGCAGCAGGAGAACCTTCGCGCCTTTGGTCTGAAGCTTAACGTTCCGATCCTGGGATTTTCGCTTCCAACCATCGTCGGGCCGTTCAACTACATCGATTTTCGCGCCAGACTGACTCAGAACATCATCGATATGACCGCGGTGAACAACAATCGGTCGGCTCAGCAGATCGTCCGCGCGGAACAGTTCGCCCTGGCAGACGCGCGTGATTTGACAGCGCTGGCTGTCGGCGGCGCCTATTTGCAGGTCATTGCAGCCGGCGCCAGAGTCGAAGCGGCCCGGGCGCAGCTCGAGACAGCCAATGCGCTTTACAAACAGACCTCTGAACAGCGGAGTGCCGGGCTCGTTGCGCAGATCGACGTTAATCGCAGTCAGGTCCAGGTGCTGACGCAGCAGCAGCGGCTGGTCTCGCTTCAGAACGATCTTTCCAAGCAAAAAATCAATCTGGCGCGCCTGACAGGGCTGCCGCCCAATGACGCCTACGATCTTGCAAGCGAGGTTTCATTCTCGCCGCTCGCTCCTCTCAGCGTCGAAGACGCTTTGAAGCAGGCTTTCGAGCAGCGCCCGGACCTCAAATCCGCTACCGCTCAAGTGGAAGCGGCCGAACGGAGCCGTGCGGCGGCGCACGCCGAACGTTATCCGTCGTTAACGGTCAGTGGCGATTATGGCGCCATCGGCGTCAATCCTGCTCAATCTCACGGTACGTTCTCGGTCGTCGGGAACCTTCGGATTCCCATATGGCAAGGGGGACGGACGGACGGGGATATTGATGAAGCAGAGGCAGCGCTCGCCCAGAGACGAGCGGAATTGGCGGATCTCCGTGGACGAATCGAGAGCGACATTCGAAATGCCTTGCTCGACATGCAAGCCGCCGAGAGCCAGGTGAACGTCGCGCAGAAGAACCTCGAGGTGAACCAGGAGACGCTAACTCTGACACGGCAAAAGCTGGACGCAGGCGTATCCGACACAGTCGCAGTCGTTCAATCTCAGGACGCTGTGGCATCCGCTCAACTGGACTACATCAACAGCGTGTTTGCCCATAACGTCGCGAAACTCAGCATCGCCCGCGCTATCGGCACCGTGGCGGATAGCTGGCCGCGCTTCCTGAGCGTGAAATGAGGACGATGACTAATGACTATTGACCATTGAGAATTGGCAAAGCATTCGGGAGAAATGGTCAATTCTCAATGGTCAATAGTCATTAGTCATCCGAGTTAATGGGGAGCTGTCGGGGGCAGCTCCCCTTTTTAGATTAAGCCAAGGCGGCAGTGACGCGAACCATATTACGTGTTTGCTCCGCATCGACACCGTCCATGGAAACCTCGTATGGCAGGTCGATCACCTGACAAATCTGAAGACCGTCTTCGTCAATATCAGATGAGATGAGAAATTGGCGTGGTGCGATATGCACGGCGATATTGGGCAGGTCGATCTCAGGTAGCAGAACTTCAACAGTAATATCTTCGCGATCCACACTTACCACGGGCGCAAGTCTGATGATCGTCTCGCGTTCGGCGTCCAGCCAGTCCTCGAGACTGTGACCTTCGATGCAACCACGAGCGACAAAGTTTTCAAACGCACGGCGCGAGATTCTTTCATTCACACGTTCAAGCACAATGGGAATGGCTTCGCCATCGTATATAGCGACCGGGATACTGGTCAGGATGTCCATTCGGCTCTCCTAAAGGTTGTACTTTGACTGAAAATTCAGAAGGCGCGAACCAACCGACCAGAAGTAAGTGGCAGAATACCCTGAAGTTATGAACGATTTCGTACAGAATGTTGATAGTTTCGTGAAACCGATGGCGCGCAGGCAAAAAAAACCCGGCCTCCAAGGCCGGGTTTGGAAGGAAGGTGGGAGCTTAGTGAATTACCAATGGAACACTAAGCACAGCACGTTGCAGATTCATGAACGCCTAGAAAACATTTTGTTGCGGCCTTCAGGCGCGGTCTATGACCAGATCCCAAATAAATCGGTCCCGTAGGCTGAAAGCCGCATCTGTTAAAGGCTTGGAACTGTGCTGTTACGAACAGACCCGGTTTGCTAAATCCCCTCCGAAGTTAGGAGGGGTGGCGCGAAGCGCCGGGGTGGTCTGTTCAAAGATGCGCAGCCACCTTATGATGCTCGCGAAGCGCTCCAATCGGTACTGTTCGTCTTTGAACAGTTTTTTGGGTTTCGCCCTATCGGGCTCACGCTCCGCGCCGCCCCAGCCCTCGCGTCGCGAGGGCATCCCCGCCTGACTCAGGCGGGGAGTTGCCGTGCCAACAGGTCGCTGCGCGGATCTACTCCCAGCAACCCTCTATCTTGGACAGCTGTGGCCTAAGGCCGCGCCTGCAATCGCAAACGATTTATTCATAATTCATAAGTTCGTAAAGAACCGTGCACGATCAGCTGCCAGACTCGGCCTGTAACGATCACGAAGGAGAGAGACGACGGGCATGGGCAAACTGGAGGATCGATTTCCTGAAGGACGAATTCTGCCGCTTCTGGGAATCGTGCGGGCGGCGAAGGTCTCGGGCTTCTCAGTCCGTCACTTCCGCAGAATCGCGAAAGAACAGCAGATTCGCATTATCCAGATAGGCCGCAAGTCCTTCATTCTGACCAGCGACTTGATCCAGTGGGCACGAAACTCGAATATCGCGATAGACAATGAAGAAGTCTGGACCATTTCCCGACTCAAATGAAATGATGGGGGATGCCGTCCATCGCCCGGGGAACGTGCCACAGTATCTTCGTCTACGACATCGGATTCTCGATTGACCTCAAAGAAGCGGAACGCCGGATAACTTCCGCGAAACGCGAAACGATCAAACACAAGCGGCGCGCGCCTCAGTATTTTGAGTACAGGCCGGCGCCTATCGGAATCAGCCAGCAGTCGCCCCCGGTCCGGATCGATGAACGATTCGCCACAGAGCCGCAAGTCGATCTCGTTGTTTACGACTTCGGCGCAGTCAGCGTGATCTACCGCATAACCGTATCTGGTGACAGTTCCGGCCTGCTTGTTTTGAGCGAAGGCCTGTATGAGAACCGCCAACTCCTGGACGACTCGCGCCGACGAGTCGAAGAAGTCCTGAAACTTATCGAAGCCGCTATCTCAAAGGCCAATATCTCGGGTTTCGTCGAAGATTACGTCATCTTCCAGATCGAAAGCTTTTCGGATTCCACTCGTATCGATGAACTGGTGACACAGCACGCTCAGCATCTCGCCCAGATCCTGCGGGCCGAGGCCCGCGAATTATCGAATGACGAGGTAGCCGATGCTCTGTCGCACCGTATCTCGTTCGGCAGAGACGATATCGTCCTGGTCGACTGGAACGCCGCACTGGTGGTGGACAAAGAAGCGGCCGACATTTTGACGATCCTCGAATTCGCGAATGTCGAGCTGCTCGAGATGCGATTTCTGGATCAACGGCTCGACGAAGCCCTCGAGCTGGCATATGACCGTCTTTCCTACCGGAAGCGCAAATGGTTGCCGACGCGCACCAATCCGTCGGCCTTAAGAGACGTTTCGCAATGGCAGGTTGACAGCGCCATTCTGTTCGAAGGCGTTAATAATGTGCTGAAACTCCTCGGCGATCAGTATCTTGCGCGTGTCTATCGCCTGGCGGCGCAGCGCTTTCATCTCACCGAGTGGGACGCCAGCATTCTGCGGAAGCTCGAAACGCTGGAAAGTATCTACCAGAAGATTTCCGATCAGGTCGTCAACCGGAGGATGGAGATCCTGGAATGGATCATCATAGCTCTGATCGTGATTGAAATTATTCTACCTTTCGTCTCTTCGAAAGTTCATTGAGCAGTAACATATTTGCAATGACTGTTTGGTGTCATTCGGACCTCCATCATGCCAGAACGTGAACACACGAATAAACATTACGAACAGCAACTGCGCCTTCTGAAGGAGAAGCTGCTCCTGATCGGCCACATGGCTGAGATAGCCATCGCCGACGCCACGCGGGCTCTGGTCGAAAGGCGCCCATCTCTGGCACAGCGTGTCGTCGCCGATGACGACAAACTCGACGAACTGGAGCTCGAAATCGACGATATCTGCTTCGAGATTCTGGCGCGTGAGCAACCGGTCGCCTCGGATCTGAGGTTCATCACGACCGCCATGAAGATTGTCGGGGATATCGAACGCATCGGCGATAACGGCGCCAATATCGCCCGCCGGGCGCTCGAGATAATGAACGAGCCGGAACTGAAGCCGGTGATCGACGTACCGGTAGCCGCAAGCGCCGCTCAGCGAATCCTGAAAGAAAGCCTCGACGCCTTCGTAAATGGAGACCCGGAACTGGCCAAACGCGTCATTGAAGGTGACCGGTACATCGAAGACGTTTGCCAGCAAATGCTACGCGAGTTACTGACCTACATGTTCGAGGACCCCACCACTATCACGCGGGCGCTGCGATTGATCTTCGTCGCCCGGAATCTCGAAAGAGTTGGCGACCACGCCAAGAATATTGCTGAAATGGTTATCTTCCTTGTCGAGGGAAACGACATCCGGCATGGGCGCGCGACGCACGCATAATGGTAGCTGTAGGCGCGGTCTATGACGCATACGGGCCCCAGACAGAATGGACGGGAAGCCGCAAAGTGGCGCCGTAAAGGTTTTGAATGTAGTGGATGCGATGTAAACCTGGTTTACCTGGAACACTGCTGGACCAGTCCCCGCCTGAGTCAGGCGGGGACTGCGCCCGTCTCTATCTTGGACAGCTCTCGTCATAGACCGCGCGTCAGGCCATCACTCCCGAGCGGCCGCGAACCGGCGCGGGGACGGCGTGGATCCTCTCGATAACAGGTTTGATCGGCTCGGACCGGATCAGCTGTTCGAATTGATCGGCGGATTCGACAAATTTTCCGAGCAGGCTCTCACGCTTTTCCTTGAGCGTTTCCAGAGCGGGAACAATCGCGATCTTCTTTCCTCTCTTTTTCGCCCACTCTTCAAGTTCCGTGCGAAGAAGTTCCAGATCACGGCTGTCGCCGATCAACTGCTGGAACGTACGCATCTCCCGCGCGTGGTTCTTTGCCGATGGCTCGAGTACAGGCTGTGCCGCCTCCAGGACGTATCGGAGTTTCTTCAATGCCAGGCGTACCTCGTGCAATGCGTCATCATTCAAGGGCTGCAGCCGCCGGAAATGCCGCTCCGCCTTCAGCAATTCGTTGCGGCGCAGACTCATTACACGTTCGATCGATCGCTGAATTCTCGTCTCCGTGGTGGATTCGAAGAAACGGCTGAATTCCCCCCGGACGTCCCTGATCTTCTTCGCCAGCCGTTGCTTTCGCCCACGGGTCAGCGCTTCCTGTATGTTGCGAATCTCGCGGCTCTCCCGCCGTTCCAATGTTCTCTTGAAATCGCCGATCAGACCGTCCTGCCGGAGATGAGCCACCGTTTCCAACTGAACCTGCAGGTCACGCAGCGGACCGATACCTTTGAGGACCTTCTTAAACCGGCGTTGCAGCTTCACGACATCCTCGCCCTGCGACAACGAACGCGTCAATTCCAGATTGGCAATCAGGCGGCGGGTATTAACTCGCAGATCGTGAACCGATTTCCGGGACGCTTTCGCCCGGGCCTTCTTCCAAGCTTGAGAAAACTCCTTCCAGGAGGTGTCAAATGAAGATAAAAGTTCGGCAGACCGTTTCATGGAGTGCAAAATGATAGCAGGAACCTGAGTTTGTTCCAAAGACGTTACAGCGGGAGTGAACGTGAAAACTCTGGCGGTTATTTTCGGATCGGTTTTTCTGGCGGAACTGGGGGATAAAACCCAGCTGGCAACCATGTTATACGCTACCGAGAAGTCTGTCAGGCCGCTTCATGTATTCATCGCGGCCTCTTCTGCCCTCGTGTTTTCAACGCTTTTGGCGGTCGTTTTCGGCGAAATGGTCACCAGAGCTGTGCCGGCGAAGACCCTTAAGTCCATTGCCGGTTTGGTTTTTGTGGGGGTTGGTATCTGGACGATTTTGAGAAACTAATTCGGATCATACGTGTCCAGGACAGAGTAGACGGGGAGCCGCAAAGTAGCGCCTGGCAAAGGTTTGAAGTAAGGGATGCGATGTAACCCTGGTTTTTGTAACGCTGTGGACCAGTCCCCGCCTGAGTCAGGCGGGGACTCATTGCAAACGCGTGCGTAATCCGCACACTCCACCTCACTAATCAATTTTCATTTTTCAAATCCCCTTACTTACCCGGCGAGAGCCCGAACGTCACGGCCAGAGAAACGCTTCGCGCCGGGAGCAAGGTGAGGATATCTCCCGGAGCCGCAAGATTGCTTTTCGTTGAAACCGGAGCGACACCCACGATGCTGTGCTTGTCGGACAGATTATTCACGCTCAACTTGATTTTGGTTTCGGCGAAGCGGGATTCGCCCTTGATCGTGTAGTTGAGATACATATTCGTGATGTCGAATGGATCAATAGACACGGCCTGGTTGATGCTGCCGTTGTCGTTGTACATCTGGCCTATCCGCTTGTTGAACAATCCGAGATCCCAGTTTCTTCTCTGGTAACTCAGACCCACCGTCTCCGTGTTTCTCGGTGCCTGTTGGACCCACAATCCGGTGGCATCGTACTTTGCCGCTCCGGCAGTACCGTTGAGGTACAAACTGACGCCGCCGCCCAGGATGACCGTGCTCTCCGCTTCAACGCCTTTCGTCGTAGACGTTCCCGTCAGGTAGTAGACAGGTTCGCCGCTCGCATCCGGGGTCGAAGAGTAGCCGTTCTGAAAATTGATGTGATATCCATCGACATCCAGCGTAAACCGGCCGGACTTGAACACCGTGCCGATCTGATACGTATTGGTTTTTACCGGCTTTGGTAGAACGGCGACAGCGGCGTTCGCAACATCGAACACGCTCGAGGGCGGGATCTCGCTGCCTTGTGCAAACTGAAAGTATGTCGACCAATTGTGCCGCAACTTGTAATTGACATCGAACGATGGAGTCCAGGCATTGAAAGCTGCGGTGTGCTCCACGAACGGCGCGCCATTCAGGCTGCCAACTGTTTTGCCGTTGTCGGCAAACTGAGTCAGGAAAAACCGGTAGTAGACGAGCTTGACGCCCGGTGTAACCATGAGCTTGCTGGTCGGATGCCATTCGAACTCGGCGAAGGGCTGCGTCGATGTCGTATTGAACTTTTCATGAAAATTCGGCAACGCTGCATCGGCCCATGATCTCGGATCGGATGGGATCTGGAACCGATTCGTCTTGGCGTACTCCGTCCATGCGCCTGTGCGGAAAATCCCATACTTCGTAATCTTGCTGACGGGCACAAGGGTGCCGTATTTCCTGTAGCTGTTCAGCTTGTCGACCGCGCTCGTAGTGGTGATCGTCGTTCCGTTGTAATTCTGCTTGTTGTAATAACGGTAGGAATAGAACTTGGTGTCGAGCGTCCAACCGTGTCCCAGGTCCGTCGCAAGCCCGACATAATCGAAGTCCGACGGGATATGGTAGAAGTTGTAACCAAAGTAGTTGGGCTGCGAAGGATCCTTGCTCAGCAGATAGTTGTCGCCGAACTGTGCTACCTGCGCCCGGGTCGGACCTTTGGTGTTGGGCGTATTCGACTTCAATTCACCGATCGAGGTGAATGCGGTGAAGGTCATTTTCGGTGTGATCCGATACTGGTACTTTGCCAGGAACGAGTTCCGCTTCTGAAAGTTGTAGGTCTGGTAGCCGTCGGACTTCATCTGCTGGAGATCCATCAGCAGGCTCGACTTGCCGCCCGGGCCGAATTGTCCTGAATCGAATGCCGCGTCAAAGAGGCGTGTATTGAATGAGCTGTAGGACGCCGTTGCCCTGAAGTTCGGGCTGGGCCGCAGGAGCGGCGACATCATATTAATAGAACCACCGAAGTTGGTGGGCCCTATGGTCGATGCCGTACCCGGACTGCGATCGAACACTGTCTGGCCGATGAACTGCCCCGGAAAGAACGCCCAGGAGTGGTGGGTCGGAGAGTTCGTATCCTCGAACGGAATACCATCAAACGTCATTGTGTAGTCGCCGTCTTTGAAGCCCCGGAAGTAAGTCTTTGTATCTCCAAGGCCCTGGCCGTTGGGACTGAAGGAGAACGTGCCAGGCGCCATCTGGACCACTTCCGTGTAATCAGCCATCGGCGAGGTGAAATTTTGAATGTATTCCGGACTGATGACGGATTGTGCCGAGTGCGCGTCGAGTGAGCTCTGCGATGGCGCAAGAATCGCCGCTAACGGAACGAATTCCGAGACCGTGACCTCTTGATTGACTGGCGCAACGCTCAGCGTAACCAGAATGTTCTCCAGGCCATTGGCTGCCAGTTGAAGTCCCGTGCTTCGAGCGGTTGTAAAGCCTGGAACCGTGACCTCCACGGTGTAGGTTCCGACGATCAAGCCGGCCGCCGAAAAGCGGCCGGCGGGATCGCTTGAAACCGTAGTTACGTTGCCCGTTAAATCATTTTTGATCGTTACAATTGCACCGGGCACGACAATCCCGGTGGGATCCTGAACTGTGCCGGATATTGTTGCCGAACTGCCGATCGTTTGTGCCTGCAGGGATGTTGAGCACACCAGAGCCAGAAGAATCCATACACCGACCGCGAGTACGCGGTCACAGACGTCACGCATTAGTTCCCTCCCAACCAAATAAAGTGGTCGAGAGATCGTCGGCGGCGAATATTACGGAAATATGAATGAATGATGAACGGGATTTGATTTCGCGGGGGAGGATTAGCCACGAATTGAACGAATTTAACGAATTAATTCGTTGAATTCGTTAAATTCGTGGCTAATTCAAACGTTACTCGGTGCCGGTAGCCAACATCACGGCCGTCCTGGAGAAGAACTGTTTAA
Organism: uncultured Acidobacteriota bacterium; assembly: GCA_963738025.1. Lineage (GTDB taxonomy): Bacteria > Acidobacteriota > Terriglobia > 20CM-2-55-15 > 20CM-2-55-15 > 20CM-2-55-15. The sequence goes on from CAVTWA010000067.1 coordinate 413,522, forward strand.
ACCGGACCTTGAATGCGTACATCCGTTCATCGGCAAGGTTCACTGCGCCTTCGAGGTCCTCGGCATCGCGCGGAACGCTGGCCAGACCGCAACTCACTCCGAACAGCATTTTCCGATAAGGTTCGTGCGCCGGATCGCAGACCACCGTTCTCCGGAAATTCCGCATCTGCGTCCGTAGTTCTCTGGGATCGATGCAGCTTAACACCAGGAATTCGTCACCGCCCAGCCGGCATGTGAGTTGCGCGTCGGGAAATGCGGCGCGCAAATGAACTCCAATACGTATGAGCGCGCAGTCACCGGCGGCATGGCCGAAGTTGTCGTTCACACCTTTAAGGCCGTTCGCATCTATCAGAATGATCGAATACTCCCCGCTCATCGACGCGGATATCATTTCGAAGGCGCGGCGATTCGCCAGACCCGTCAACCGGTCCATGGTTGCTTCACGGCGAGCCGCCTCCAGTGCGATCGCATTATTCAGCGCGGGCGCAATTTTTTCGGCAACGACGTTGATGAGCCGCAATTCGTCTTCATTCAGCGGAAGTTCATCGCGTTCGACGCAGATCGTCGCAATAACCTTGTCGGCAAACACTACAGGCGTTCCACTGCCGTCGCCCAATTCGAGTGCCGCCGTGCAACCGGGAAGTGTTTTGGTCAGGTGCGCATATACCGCCAACGCGATCTCACCGACAGAAGCTCTTCCTTCGATCGCCTGCGCCAGCGATTCCAGAAGTTTCAATTCCGACGTTGCCCTTTGAATTCCGCTGTACGCCGAGGGATTCGCCGCGGCCGGCTTCCAGGCCAGCACTTCCCGATAAATCGACTCCCACACTTTGACGATCTCGGGGTCGAAAGATGTGCCGGCCCCGTCGCGTAGGGTTTGCATCGCGCTCTGCAGCGTCTCTTCAGAGGCCATGTGATCGGATGTGTAGGCATCGAACACGTCCGCGACTGAGAGGATACGGGCGCCTAATGGGATTTCCTCGCCCTTGAGACCGTTCGGATATCCGGTGCCATCAAATCGTTCGTGGTGCGCCAGGATCGAGTCCGAGACGGGATACGGGAACTTGATATTCGAGATAAGGTCTGCTCCCAATTGCGGGTGCATACGCATCTTGCGCATCTCTTCCGGCGTCAGCCGACCCCGTTTACTCAAAATATATTCCGGTATTGCGAGTTTACCGATGTCGTGAAGCAGCGCTGCTGTAGCAATCGCCTTCGTCGTCACCTCGTCCAGCTTCATCGCTTCCGCCATTGCGCGCGAGTACTTCTGGACGCGCTGAATGTGGCCGTGCGTGTTCTTATCTTTGGCATCGATGGCGAGAGCAAGAGTCGACAGGGTTGAGTTGAACAGGTCGCTCATCTCCGAAGCATGCTTCTTCTCGTTTTCCAGACTTCGTATGTAAACCTGATACGAGTAGTAACAGAGATAAAGGATCGGAATGACGATGAGCAATACGCTGGCCTGCAGCGTGCCGGCAAATTGCGCAACAATCCAGGCCAGTAATCCCGCTACAACGAAAGATGGCGCCGTATAGAGGAAGTTGTCATGCCAGACGCGAAAAACAGATTTGCCGCCCGTCAGGCTGATGATCAGTGAAACGCAGACCGAACTTCCTATGTAATACAGAAGGGAGGCGATCAATGCTCCGACGAATTGATCGGCCGGAGCCGTATGGTTTTCCCGGACCACCGCATGGTAGCCGGCATTTGTCATCAGAATGGTTAAAACGATCATTCCGATATTGAAAACAAGATGGTGCTGATTGAATTTTTTCGGAGGAAATCCGCATTGAACCAGAACACCGCAGACGCCGACCAGAATGGCTGCAGGCGCGCTGAGCGTCATCACTGTAACCAGCACGACAGTCGTCATCAGCGAAAGAGAAGAACCGCCAATCAGGCGAACCTTCGCATGACCGGTAACCGTCGCCAGAAAACACAGCAGCACCAGATAGCCGTAGTTCGGGTGTCCGAGCTGTAGCACGGCCCGGTCCAGCCCCAGCGTTCCGGCAATCCCGAACAAGAGGATCGTAATCCTTGCCTGTCTGGGAAGGGCCTCAAATTGTGATTTGTTGCCCAAACGTAACCTCGTAGCTATTTATCGGCAAGGAATGAGGTTTTCGTTAAGACCGGGTGGAAAGAACTAAAGGATTTAGTGAATTAAACCGATAATTCGGGAAATTCGGGGACGGTTGCCTAAATCACCTAAATTCTGAGCGAATTTAGGTGATTTAGGCAACCGTCCCCGAATTATCCCGAATTCCTAACCGGCGTCCTCTTCGGGGGGTGGCGAGGACTTTTTCCTGGCCCGTTTCTCGGGCGAGCCGGCTGCTTTTCGGGGCGTGACGGTCTTTCTCTTGATTCCTGTACTGACGCGCCGCTTCCTCGCGGCGGGTTTCTCCTCAACCTCAGGCGCTGCAGCCTCCATGGCCTCCATGGCAGCCGGTTCGTCGCCCTCCTGGGTCATCGTCATGTCCTCAGCCTCGGAAACCGCAGGAGGGGCCGCGTGCACGTGTTGCTGAAGGGTCGGATCGTTCTCAACGTCGTAAATTTCGGGGGGCGTCGGCGAATCTTCCCCTCTGCCGGCCATGAGCGGCCGCTGAGATTGAGAGATTTGATTGCCGGGGTACACCCGGAGAATGCCCTGCCGGTTGCGTTCCAGGCGGAATAACCCGGCGCGCTGGCCGGATCGGACGGCCTCCAGGAAACTGTGAAACCCGTACCGGTGTTCATCGAAAGTGGGCAGCGCGTTTTTGATGAACTGTTTCACATTACGCAAATACATCGGCCAGTGTGGTGGAATTCTGGCGTTCTGAAACGCTTCCTGCATTGCCCGGACGCCCTCTTCGGCCTGCATCGGAGTCGGGCCGGCAACCGGCATACTCGGCGGTGGAACGGACGACACCTCACCCGATTGACCGTTCGTCGGTGTTGCCGGCATCGCCGGCATTGCCGCCGGTACTCCCGGCGCCTCCGCGGCAGCGGCGGCGTCTTCGCCTTCGGCCTGGAATTGTTCTTTCAGTTCCACGAGCAGGCTGCGGTCGACCTGCTTCAGATTGACATAGCCGGCAGCCGCCATTTTCTCGATAAAGTCGCGGAATGTGCTGGCGCCGAAATCACGTTCGGTAAATGTCGAGTCGAGTTGAAGCAACGTGCTTTTCAGCAGTCCGAGCTGCGGCGACACTTCGCGATCGGTCAAAACCTTCAAAGCGCGGCGAATCAGAGGAAACGCTTTGGCCAGATTCGGATCGGCAACTGCCGTACGCGCCCTTTCGGCGGCGGGACGGCGCTGGCCCACAGGTCCGGCAGGCGAAGAAATCAGGTTCTCGTAGGCGATAAACTCGTGGCAGTTCTTTTGAAGGATGGCGCTCGTGAAATTGCGGCCGCCGACTACCAGCACCTTCTTATCGTATTGTTTGAGTTTTTCGACCAGGGCAATAAAGTCACTATCTCCGCCGACGATGACGAAGGCGTTGATGTGATTACGCGTGAATGCCATCTCCAGGGCATCGAGCGCAAGGTTGATATCGGCGCCATTTTTGTCGCCGCCGGGCGTCAAGTTGCGTTGCACCATCTGGATAGCGTGCTGCGTCATGCTGCGGCTGTGTTCGCCGGCGCGCTTCCAATCTCCATAGGCAACCTTGGTGACAACCTCACCGCGCTCTTTTATCGCTTCGAGAACTGCACCGATGTCGAAATGCCGATTGAGGGTACTTTTGACCCCGATTTCAATATTGTCAAAGTCTATGAATACAGCGATCTTTAGACGGTCTTCTACCATTCAATAGAGAATAGCAGAAAAATGCGGCGAGGACATGCACGGCATAGATAGATCCTTTGCAGGTGCGGTCTATGACCGCACATTTTGAAATACGCGCGGTCATAGAACTGTTCAAAATAGCAGGGTTGCTGGAGTAGATCCGCGCCCCGATGTGCTGTGCTGGGACGGCAACTCCCCGCCTGAGTCAGGCGGGGACTGGTCCTCCCGTTACACTCAAACCAGGTTTACATCGCATCCACTTCATTCAAACCTTTACAAGGCGCCATTCTGCGTCTCCCCGTTCATCCTATTTTGGACAGCTCTGGTCATAGACCGCGCCTGCAATTTATTTCTTGAACAGATTATCGAATGCGCTGCGGGCGTCGGACGGATTCACAGGCGATACCTGGCTGTGACCGTTGTTGCCGCCACCGGAGTCTCGCGTTTCCCGTTCGATCGATGCGCGAACCATGAATAACTCGCAGCGATTTCGCAGGTCTTTTTTGGTGATACGTTCAGGAATCGTCTGGGTGCATTGAAACTGGGCGCCGGTATCAAAGTGCCGGCAATTCTTGCAAGAATGCAGATCCGCTTTGCACTTCGGGCACTGGCTCTCGTTATTGATTTGCAGGGAGGTGGGGACGATGGTGCCGCACAACGAACAGCGGAAGACTTCCTGAAAGCCCGGCATATTCATCGGGCGCGGCGATTCCCGGGCCTTCGAACCGCGAGGTCCGCCTTTAGGTTTTTCTCGAGGTTTTTCTCGTTCCCTCTCGCGACGTTCGCCGTCGGAGTCCTGATACCCGTGTTGTCCGTATTTTCGTTCCATCTCTTTTTTTAATTCACCCTTGAGGGCGCGCTCCGCGCGTTCAGGCTACAAAAGGCAGAAATCAGAAATCCCCAATCTTCAGAGACATGTACGGCAAGGCTATCTATAAGGTTACACGAGATCGTCGCCGCAGAGGGTCTTGACGTCCTGGCGGAGTTTTTCGGTTATCGCGGCGTAGGGGTCGGCAGCCCCGGCAAAGGCCGTAGGATCAATCGGATCTCCAAAATGAACCTCGATGGGGTGAAAGCGGAAGCTGCCGCCTCGGGGCCAGGTCTCGAAAGCTCCCTTCAGGCCGACAGGCACGATCGGCACCCCCAGTTCGTAAGCCAGAATCGCCGCACCTTTTTTGAAGTCGCAAACATGGCCGTCGATGGTCCGGGTGCCTTCGGGGAATACCAGCAGTACCCGGGCCCGTTTCAATCCAGCGGCGCCGACCTGCATGGCTTTAACGAGGTTGACGTTCGGATCGATGGAAACGATGCTGCACAGCTGCGCCAGCCAGCTCGACCAAGCGCCCTTCCAATAGTCGCTATAGCCAAGGATGAAGATGTTGTAGATGGCGCTTCGAGGCAGACCCGCGATGATCGCCGGACCGTCAAGAAAGGACTGATGGTTCGGACATAGCAGATAGGGCAAGGCTCGCGGCACCTTTTCCACGTTGAAGTACCGCACCGGGAAGACGAAACCCGCCACAAGCTTGAGCGTCCGCATGACGACCAGCCACAGTGGATTCAGTAACGGCCGGCGATTGAAAATGTGATGCGTTTCGGCTTCATTAGCCGGAGCCGCCGCCAGAATTTCCTTCCACGAGCGGGCAACCGACTCTTTCGAAGCTGCTGCCGTTTCAAACGCCTTGATCAGTTCGTCCAGCGTAAAGATTTGCGTCGCTTCATGCTCATCGATATGGACGCCGAGGCGGGCTTCGGCCAGTCCCAGCAGTTCCACGCGGGCCAGCGAATCATAGCCGAGGTCGAGTTCGATGTTCATCGAAGGATCGAGCGGCGCGGCATCCGCCTTGGACTCCCGCACGAGCTGCGCAATGACGGCGCCGGCGCCTTGCCTGAAACGTGGATGGTCGTCGAGGCGTTTCCCCGCAGCCGCCGGTTGCTGTCTGGATTTACGGCGATCGGTCTCTTCCTGCTGGATTTCGAATCGCTTCAACTTGCGTGTCGCGGTTCGGGGCAGCGGCTCATTCCGGACGGCGATGGAGTGAATCCGGTAAAACGAGGGAACCTTCTTGGACAGGTTCTCGATCTCGAATCGAATCATCTCCGTAATCGCCGTCTGGCCCCGCCGTCTGAACTCTTCCATATCGGGCACGACGATCGCGTGCAGGACTTCGTTGCCCGGGCCTCCGCCGTTTTGAGCGATGCCCATAATGCAAATATCTTTGATGTATGGCGTCCGCGAATAATGCGTCTCGAGTTCTTCCGGATAAACGTTCTCGCCGTTCGACAGGACGATGACATCCTTGCTCCGCCCGGTGATCGAAAGGTATCCCCTGGGATCGATCACACCCAGATCGCCAGTCCGCAGCCAGCCGTCTTTGATCGCCTCCTCCGTCTGCTGCCCTGCCTGGTAGTAGCCTTTCATTAATACGGGTCCGCGGATCCAGACCTCGCCGACTCCCTGGTCATTTGGCGAATCGATGCGAACGGTCACTCCACGAACCGGCCTGCCGACGGTCCCGACACAATCCTCGTCGAGCGGAGTAACAATCGCTGCTCCGGAAGTTTCAGTGAGACCGTAAGCCTGAAGGATGTTGTAGCCCAGCTCGCTGAGGTCCTGCGCGACCTTCGGGTCGAAACGCGATCCGCCGCTGGCCAGCAATTGCAGCTCGGGCCCGATGTTTTTATGAACTCGTGCGAACAGTCTCCGCCGCAGCGCAACATTGCTGCTGCGGCTCGCAAGCTGCCTCATGGCCTTGAATACCAGCCGGACCGGCAAGGCCTGAGATTGCACTTCCGTGAAGATTCGGCGATGAAGGATATAAAAGAACTGCGGAACGCATATGAAGAAAGTGATCCGGTGCCGGTGAAACGCCTCGATCATCCGCTGAGGTGAAATGGAGGACAAAAACACCACCGTCGCGCCAATACACAAAGGACCGAGTCCGTTTGCAATCAGTGGAAGCACGTGAGAGAAAGGCAAGACCGAGAGAATGCGGTGGTCCGGTGTGAGCCGCAACGCTTCCGCCGCCCCGCGAACTTCATTGTTGAGGTTGTCGAACGTCAGCTCGACGCCTTTCGGGTTGCCGGTCGTGCCCGATGTGTAAATCAGAATCGCCGTGGCACCGGGATCGCAGTTCCTGCGCCTGACCTTGTTCGGAGAGCCGGTGTTTCGCTTATTTCGAACGGGAACGACCTCGCAGGGTAACTTCTGGCCAACGCCTGCAGCTTTCTCCTGATTGTGTTCATCCGCGAAAATCAACTTGCAGCCGGCATGGCGGGCGATCAACTCAATCGAATGTTCAGGGAGAGTCGTTGCAAGCGGCACCGTGATCGCGCCCATCTGCATCGCGCCAAGCAGCACAAAGACCCACTGCGGAGTGTTCTCCATGACGATGCCGATTCTGTCGCCCGGACGAATCCCCCTGGCTTCCAGTTCGGAGGCAATCGCCGCGCCTGTTCAAGCACATCGGCATAGCGGTATTCCTCAATCCGGTCGTGAGAATCGAGAACGAAAGCGGCGCGCTCGGGAACACGTTTGGCCCACGCTTCGATTTGCTCGAAGATCCACTGTGGAGGGAGAGCATCGGTAACAGGTGGCCCCGACACCTCAGTAAGGAAGCTCATACCGATCTCATGATAAGCCACGGATTGAACGGAATTAACGGATTCAATCCGTTAATCCGTTAATTCCGTGGCTTATTCCATCGGCTAATAAGGCAGCATACGGAAGCTCAGGATCTTGAGCGGCTTCGTGCTTGGCGGAGGCGTGAACGGGATAGCCGTCATCAGGTCGGTGCTCAAGCAATGATCATACTGGATGCCGTTGCCGCCGCCGCCGTTCCATCCGAATGTCGGGGAGCCGATGGCTGGGCAGAAGGTTTTGGGCTGGTATGGTTATCCCAGATGTTGGCGTCAACCATCATTCCCTGGATTTGTCCGTTACCGCCGCCGTTAAATTGCATATTGCCGTCGCCGACCACGAGCACCAGCCCATACCAGGTGAAATTTCCACTCATCGTGAGCGTGCCCGTGACGACCAAGATGCCATAGCCGGTTCCGTTGCCGTCCAAGGAAGGTTTCTGTCCACGTAGGTAACTGAGGGTTTCGTATGTGTATGTACCGGATTGAACGATCCTACGTTGGAGGAGTCGTAATATGTCCCCCTGCTTGCCGCGCGTGGTCTTCATTGCGTCGATCAGGGACTTCAATCCAGTGGGGGTCGTCATAGTTTCGCCGAGCGAGGCATAGCCGTTCTGTACGGAGGGGGTTCCGCCTGCGCCGGTGTAGTGATCCGGTCTCGGCAGACTATTGATGATTGTCGAAACGGAATTGGTCGGCGGATTAGCGTTTGGATCGTCATAACCATCGATTGCCGGATGGTCGGGATCCTGCTGTCTCGCTGCAGCTATTGGCATCATTTCCCTGAATCCTGAAGTTATGCGAATGCGGCATGGCGTCCATTATGGGATTCGGGCCGTCGAGGGTAAGCGCCCCACCTGTCGCAAAGCCGAGAACAGGGCTGGCGACCTCCATCTGTAACATCGAGCGCGCTCCCGCCTTTGTCTGCGCGAATGAAGTTAAAAGCCAGACCTGACCGAAACTTCGTCCCTCCGCTGATTTGCGCCCAGCCGTGGCTGGTGTTGTAACTGCTCCACCACTGATCGCGAGCCGCCGGATACGGATGTATACCGGAGCCTGTGGCGGTTACATCGACATGATCGACATAATAGGTCGTGATCGTAGAGGTCGTGACAGTGGCGACGGCTACTGCTCCTGCGCCACCTCCACCGCTGAAAACGACAGAGGGAGCGGACGTATAGCCGGAGCCTCCCGCCGTGAGTGAAACCGAGGCAACATACGAAGTCGTCGTACTCGTCGTCTGAATTGTCGCGGTTGCTGCAGCGCCCGAGCCGCCGCCTCCGCTGAAACCGACGGTGATCGTCGCCTGGTTGGTGTAGCCGGTTCCTCCATTCGTCAATGTCACGCTGGTCACCCCCAGGTTTCCGACACCGGAGTGAGCGGTCGGACCAGGCACAGCAGTTCCGGAGCCTGAGCCGAATCGTCACTGTCGGGGCCGAAGTGTATCCGGTCCCGGCGCTATCCTGCGTTATCGACTGGAGACGGTATCCCGTCGTGGCGGTAACTGTAATGTTGCCGCAGTCGCGCCCACGTACTTCCTCCCAGTTTCAGATACGACGTGAAATTGGCGGAATACCCGACGGTGTCATGCCCCGGATCCTCGATCGTGAAGCTATTCGGCGACTTATCGTCGGCTGCACGGACGAATAGGGTTCCCGAAAATGAACCATTGCCTTGATTGAAAGTTACGCCGGACTTCTGGTCGAGCGGGACTATAACCCATTGCCGGCGGTCAATTTGTTGGTGCACTGCGGGCTGCTTGGGGCCGTCCAACTGAAGATACAGGATTTTGTGGCTTCAAGCGTTGCATGCGCGGCCGCTCCCGACCCTCCACCACCGGTAATTGAAACGGTTGGAGCTGTCGAATAGCATTGGCTTCCGGTGCTGTCTAGCGTAATGCCCGTAACCGTCGTCGATGTCGCAATCGTCGCCACTGCGGTAGCACCCGCTCCTCCGCCGCCACTGATCATAACAGCCGGAGCAGTCGAGTAACCCGACCCGCCGGTCGTCAAGGTGACTGTCGTCACAAAGCCGTTGGTAACGGTGCTGGTGCCGAGCGTTGCCGTCGCTGTAGCACCCGCCCCTCCGCCACCACTGAGAAGAACCGCCGGGCACAGACGAATAGCCGGCGCCTCCGGTGGTGAGGTTGACCACCGAAACGACACCGTTCGTCAGGCTCGTCGAAGCCATTACCGCTGTAGCTGCGCCACCGGTACCGCCTCCGCCAGTGAGCGTCACTGTGGGCACCGGGGTGGCCGCGGTGTAAGCACCCGATGTGATGATGGTCACCGAAGTCAAGCCGCCGCTCGGCCGGCATCCCGTCGTATACCCAGTCGGGGTCGACATCTCGTTCGCCCCTGTCCAACAGGTCTCTGCTGCACTCGAGCTGTCGCCGTTAACGGCAACCGGCGTCATATTATTCCCTTTGAGTTCAATTCGGACCCACTTCAAATCCAACGGATTCGTTATATTCCACGGGGCCGAACTCGACAGGCTGTCATCTTTAACGGAGTACCAGCCGGTGCCGGAAGCGATGGTCGTACAAGGAACCCCAACGGTTCGCGCCAGACTCAAAATCTGTTCCTGACAGAGTTCCGTGTCGAAATAGGCGTTCGTGGTATCCCATGGATTCACCGATGCAGCATTCGCAACAATATAAATAATGTTCTGAAGACTGGTCGACGGCAACTGCGTCGGCGCAACGATATTGTGCGTTGCCGGCTGGATGCGGTCTCGCGCTTCCTGCAGGCCCGCCATGGCGGCGTAAAAGGCAATCTGTTTGTCGCGGTAGTTGTAGTTGATCGACGTCTCCATATTGGTGGAGTACATCATTCCCAACCCGATCACGCTCAGCAGCAGCAACGAAAACAGCACCACCAGCAATGCGATTCCGCGGTCGCTGTTGACTGATAGCTTGTAATGTTCTCGTTTCATCTTCATTCCCCTATTGGCAACTCGTCTGATAGCCGATCGCGGCCTGCGAACAATTATTGAGGCGCACCGTTGTAATCAGCGTCGTCACTGGTCTCTGATGAGTCTGCGGATCGATAGTCGCCGCCTGTAGCGTCAGCGTCGCCTGCACCGTGTCCACAGCTGCCATTACAGTGCCCGTGGAGGTAGCGACCGTTACGGGCAGACCAACGGTCGCCCCGCTGTTGAACGCAGCAAAAATATTGGTGTTCTGAACGCCCTGAACTTCGACCTGATAGGTTGGCGTGGACTGATTTAAAGGACTGGCATCGATTTTGGGAAGCTGGCTGCGTTTCAGACACGGACAATTGGTCCCGACGTTGTCCAGGTGATACTGCACCACGGAAACTGTACCGCTGCCATCAACATCTCCCTCGAACCACAGGTCTCCAGTGTCTACTTTCACCAGACCGGCGGCAGCCTGGTGATCGTTCATGATTGGATTCTGCGTAAGGAGAGAGGGATCCATGTTCCGGGGACTGGGATATCCCGCCTGACGCAAATCCCGCGACATCTGGTCCATGAACTCGCGGGCTTCCTGGAACATATCGACTTTGGTCTGTTCGGTAACCGACCGTTCGGTGGAAAGCTTGATGACCTGAAAGATGGCGCCCGTGATCACCAGCAGGACGATCAGGACGATCATCAGTTCAATCAAAGAAAAACCGGATGCAGGTGTCTTCGTTGCAGGCGCGGTCTGTGACCGCGCATCTTCCGTTAATTTTGCGGAGAACGTGCGGTCATAGACCGCACCTGCAATAGCTTTGAAAGTCTTACGCTGCTCCGCAGCTTCGTTTACCCTCATTGGTTTCTAGTTCCTAGTCCTAGTTCCCGGACATCATGCGCAGCGTGACCGGCGCTGAAAAATACTTATTGTTTTCTCCGTGATTTTTTAATTTCGCGCCGACGGTCAAAAGAAAGGTGTTGGTCACACCGACTCCTCCGACGACGTCGACATGCCAGCGCACATCATATGTACCCTGGATCGCACCCGTGCTGGTGCAAGGCGTCCTCACGACGTAATCCATGTGATAACCGGCTGGCGGAGTCGCTTCTGTCCAGTCGATCGAACTGCCGCTCAATGCCGCTCCGGAAGAACCGGTATTCGGAAGTCCGGTATCGATCGTCCAACTCGTCCCCGAACAGTCGGTAAGAGTGGATGCACCCGATGCGATAAACGTCGAATTGATCTGTTCCATAATCGACGACGCCAGCATCGTCTGCGTGCTGTCGATCTTGTTCCGGTTATTCGAAGCGATGGAATTGATGATCAGAGCGATCATACTTAGCGAACCGATGATGAGGATCGCTCCCGCCATCATCGTTTCGATCATGGTGATGCCGGCTTCCGATCTTCTACGTTTTACTGATCCATCCACGCTGAACCACTCCCAGGCAGCAATTCCAACAGCGAGATCCGCACCGCTTCTGCTTGCAAGAGGCGAACCTCGGCATAATAGTTACTCCGTCGATTTGGCATCCTACGGTGGGGACATGGCCACGCAAATAAAATTCATCCGGGATAGGAAGTTAATGAATTGAAGACGATACTCTTACTCACTATTTCCAATGTTTTCATGACGTTCGCCTGGTACGGGCATCTCCGGTTCAAAGAGTCGCCGCTATGGATGGCGATCGTCGTCAGCTGGATGATTGCTTTCGCGGAGTACTGTTTTCAGGTGCCGGCTAACAGGATAGGCTCTTACCGGTTTTCCACGGCACAGCTGAAAACGATTCAGGAGGTGATTACGCTCCTGGTCTTTTCCGTTTTTTCGGTGACTTACCTCCGGGAGCAATTTCGCTGGAACTATATTGTCGCCTTCGGCTTCATCGTCGGGGCGGTGTTCTTTATGTTTTATGAGTGACGATGTCGAAGTAGTCGATGCGACGGACGGCCCGGCTCTGGAAGTGGTGCGCGAGCTCTTTCTGGAATACGCGCGCTCGCTCCACTTCGATTTGTGTTTTCAGAATTTCGACGAGGAATTGGGTGCTTTGCCCGGCGAATACGCGCCACCCGCAGGCCGCCTCGTTCTCTGCCGGGTCGGCGGGGTTGCAGCCGGATGTATTGCCCTTAAACCGCTCGGCAGCGGGATCTGCGAAATGAAGCGGCTGTTCGTCAGACCCGAATTTCGAGCACAACGGCTGGGGCTGAAACTGGCGGAACACATCATCCGGGAAGCGCGGCAGATCGGCTATACCGCCATGCGGCTCGATACCATCGCAGACATGGAAAGGGCCATCGGCCTGTACCGATCGCTGGGTTTCAAAGAAATTCCAGCCTATTATCGGAATCCGATTCCGAATGCGGTGTACCTGGAATTGGCGTTATAAACGGGGAAAATAAGCCACGAATTGAACGAATTTAACGAACCGAATTCGTTTAATTCGTTCAATTCGTGGCTTATTCTTTTTTTACATCGACAGCAGCCGGTCGAAAAATGCCCGGTAACGCTGGACCGCGACGCGAAGGTCTTCCGTCGATGCCTCCGTGCCTTCGCTCCACTGCTTCTCCAGCTGCGAGCGCTGATCGCGGAACGACTCCTCGATCTGTTTGACCGCAGAAGCAACCAGAGCATCGGCTTCCTGGACCGCTTTGCGCGGATCATCGACGAAGCTCGCCTGGATGCCCGACCAACGGCCGCGAAGGTCTTCCAACTGGCGAGTGCCCACCAGCGAGCCCTCGGTTTTGATGTTCATCCGCCGGCTTTCCATCGAAATGACTTCGCCCGAAATGACTTCGCCCTCTTGCTTTTCAAGCGGTGCATTTCTACGAGGCTCGTTTAAGTTCTTCATCTTGTCCTCCCAAAATATCGTCGAAAAGTGCTCTGTAATGAATAAATGCGGAACGGAGATCTTCCGTCGTTGCGCGGCCCCGATGGTGCCGGCTGACAACTTCGCCCGCCAGGCGGTAATTTGTCGCATGCCGAGGATAAGCGGCGGAAATGTCGGCGACGCGATCGTAAGGATCATCCGCAGCGTATCCGCGCACGCGCATGATTTCCGTCAACAGAATATCGGCCTGATCGACGGCCCGTTCCGGGTCATCGACGAATAGCGCCTGGCATTGTTTCCATTGAACGAGGAAATTTTCACGTTCTTCGCGCGACAACGGCCGGACGTTTAATTTACGGACGCGCTCCTCGCGTTGTGCTAACTCGGATTCCGCCCGACTGCGATTGCCGAATTCGGTAACCGTCCGATCGTATTCCGGACCGAAACGGTCCCGCAGGTACCGGCTACGGCGTTGCTTGTAAATCGCCCATCCTGCAGCCGCTATGACGACGGCGACAACAACGACGATTGCAATGATTTGCCAAAGTTGCATATCTGCCCCCCAAAACTGAGTGCAGATCGGCTGCCATTAGATATTTTTCAGGAATTCACGCACAACGTCTTTGACATCACGGTGCTGGCCGTCGACGGCATAATTCATCCGCCTCATCTGCTCTGCTGATATTTTCCCGCCCAGTTGTCTCAGCGCTTCGCGAACTTCGGGATGTTTCATGATCACAACATCACGGATGACCGGAGCGGCATCGTAGGGCGGGAAATAATGCTTGTCGTCGTCCAAAACCGTGAGGCCGAGTGCATCGATCAATCCATCCGTCGAATTGCCCGCGATCAGATCGACCTGTTTTTCCGCGGCGGCTTTATACGTCAGGCCGAGATCCATGACTCGAGGCGCAGCGGGAAAGCGGAAATTATAGATTTTGGCCAGCCCCGGATAGCCATCCTCTCGCTCGATGAATTCGTACCCGAATCCGGCAACCCACTCTGCCGTGTGCGGCGCAGCATCCGATATCGTTTTTAGATTGAGGCGCTGCGCATCGGCTTTGCGAATAATGATCGCGAACGTATTGTTGAAGCCAAGCGGCTCCGTCCACTCGACGGCAAAGCGCGACTCGTAGGCGCCCTTTACCATTTCGTAAACGCGATTGGAGTCGCTGGATGGCGTGAGTTTCAAAATCGCGGTCAAACCGGTGCCTGTGTATTCCACATAGGTGTCGATCTGCCCCGCAATCAGCGCGTCGTGACATACGATCGTGCCGCCGAGATTCAGTCTGCGATCGACCTCCAGGTGCGTCTTCCGCTCGATCTGCTGGGCGACGAGTTCACCGAGAATGACCTGCTCGGTAAAATTCTTGGAACCCACGACAATGCGATCCGGATGCGTACAGGACGCCAGGAGCACGCACAAACACAAAACGGCGATGACCTTCGACAGTCTTTTTTCTATCGAGCCGAGGCCGAAATCCGCAATCAGCGCCAGGGCGGCCGCTGGAATCGCGCCGGCGAGAATCACGCGGCTGTCCACCATGGAAACACCTCGAAAAATGTACATGCCGAGTCCGCCCGCACCGACAGCCGCGGCAATCGTTGCCACGCCGACGCCGATGACCGTCGCGACGCGAATGCCGGCAAAAATCACGCCCAGCGCTAAAGGGATTTCAACCTTCCAGAGAAGCTGACCGTCGGTCATCCCCATCGCGCGGCCCGCTTCGCGGATTGCGGGATCCACCCCGGAAATCCCGATGAATGTGTTTTTGATGATCGGCAGCAAGGAATAAAGCACCAGCGCAACAATGGCCGTTCGGGCCCCGATACCTCCGATGAACGGCAACGGAATGAGAAAACCGAAGAGGGCCAGGCTTGGAACCGTCTGGACCACGTTGGCGAATGTCAGAATCGGGCGGCTGATCGCCGCGTGCCGCGTCATCAGGATGCCCAGCGGAAGACCGATACCGGCTGCGATAAAGATCGATATGGCCACCAGGCCAAGATGCTCCAACGTCAGTTGCAAAACCTCCTGCCGATGCGCCCACATGAAATCCAGAATATTCATGCGTAGGTCTCCGCGAACGCCTTCGCTTCCGGATGATCCACATCATGGAATTCAGCGGCCGGAACCAGGGCGAGCAGGCGGCCGTCTTTCAGAAGGCCGATCCGGTCTGCAAGAATGAAGGCTTCGCGTACATCATGAGTGACAAACACGATGGTTTTTCCCAGCCTCTTTTTCAGCGCCTGAAATTCTTTTTGAATCTCCGATCTGGTAATCGGATCCAAGGCTCCAAAAGGTTCATCCATCAATAGCATGGATGGATCCGCCGCTAAAGCGCGCGCCACCCCGACACGCTGCCTTTGGCCGCCGGACAACTCCCGCGGAAGGCGCGCGGCAAAGCGCGAGGCGTCCAGGCCCACCAGCGACAACATGTCATCCACTCGCGCCGAAATTTTTTCGGCCGGCCATGATTCCAGGGAGGGCACCAGGCCGACGTTGCGCCCGACCGTGAAGTGGGGGAAAAGCCCGACTTCCTGAATCACATAGCCGATTCCGCGGCGCAGCCGGATGGGGTCCCACTCCGTGGTTTTCCGGCCCTGGACAAGCACTTCGCCGGATGTCGGTTCCAGCAGACGGTTGATGAGCTTCAGTGTTGTCGTTTTACCGGAGCCGCTTCGTCCTAAAAGGACGAGCGTTTCACCTGCCTCGACTTTGAAGGAGACGTCGTCGAGAAGCGCCCGGCCTTGAATGGCATAGCGGACATTACGGAACTCCAGAATGGACGCCATGTCGAAGCAGTGTACCTTAAACGGTTGCAGGCGCGGTCTATGACCGCCCGCTTTACCCGGAATCAACGAAATACGCGCGGTCATAGTCCCTGCCTAGTGTTTTGAGGTTTCGCCATATCGGGCTCACGCGCGCGCCCCGCCTTCGCTGCGCGAAGGCACCCCGCCTAACTTAGGCGGGGACTGGTCCTCCCGTTACACTCAAACCAGGTTTACATCGCATTCACTTCATTCAAACCTTTACAGGGCGCCATTCTGCGGTTCCCCATCTGTTCTGTCTTGGACACGTACGGTCATAGACTGCGCCTGCAATCGTTTTGAAAAAAGGCCTTCGCTTATAATCGGTCGCTATGTTGTCCTGGATCGAAATCGATGCGTCACGGCTGCGAAGCAACCTCGATGCGTTTCGCGGCGCAATACCTTCCGGCACTTCGATCATGGCCGTCGTGAAAGCAAATGCATACGGCCACGGATTGGATGCGGTGGCTCCCGTCGCTGCGGAACGAGCCGACTGGCTCGGCGTCAATTGCATTGACGAAGCGCTCGCCATTACGCGACTTGGCATTAAAAAACCCGTCGCGATCCTTGGTCACACGCCTCTGGATCAACTGGACGCGGTGGCCGCTAACGGCTACCGGCAGGTTCTGTACCGCCAGGATGTGGCGAAGGCTCTCTCTGACGGCGCCCGCAAGCATCGCACGACGGTGCGAGTCCATCTGAAGATCGAAACCGGAACAAATCGTCAGGGCATCGGATTAGCCGATCTCCCCGGGTTCATGGCGGAGCTTGCAAAATTGCCGGGCATCGAAGTTGAAGGCGCTTACACGCACTTTGCCAATATCGAAGATACACTCGACCCATCGTTCGCCGAATCGCAGGTCAGAAAATTCAAAGAAGCTCTGGCAATACTCGAAAAAGTCGGAGTCCGGCCAACCCAGATTCATGCCTCCGCCACTGCCGGGACGCTCCTGTATCCGGAGATGGCTTTCTCGATGGTGCGGGTCGGAATCGGGACGTACGGTATCTGGCCGTCACGCGAAACTCAGCTTGCCGCCCGCGAGCGCGGGAAACGGCCGGCGCTTGCCCCCGTCCTGACATGGAAAACCCGGGTCGCGCAGGTCAAGGAGGTCCCGGCCGGCGTCTACGTCGGGTACGGTCTCACATATCGAACCAGCCGGCCCATGAAGTTGGTGGTTCTGCCGATCGGCTATTACGACGGTTACGACCGGAAACTCTCCAACTCCGGCCGCGCCCTGATCCACGGCCAACCGGCCTCGGTTATCGGACGTGTCGCCATGAACATGACCATGCTCGATGTGACCGATATCGGCGCCGACCTCGATGAGGAAGTGGTCCTTATTGGAAGGCAGGGAAATGCCGAGATTCGCGTCGAGGAATTGGCGGAAAAGAGCGGCTCGATACCGTATGAGGTTCTGGCGAGGATCAATCCCTTGATTTCGCGAGTGCTCGTTTGAGTCAAAGAAGAGATTGGCCACAAAAAGACCAAACAGCGGAAGACGTGTGTTTGGTGCCCGAAATGTTTTGAAGTGAATGTGAGGGAGTCCAGTCCCCGCACCGCCAACGGTCATAAACCGGAGCTACAAACCCAGCGAAACGTGGGTAAGGGATTTTGGTGTCTCCGTCCGAAAATCGTGCCAAAAAAAACTAAAACTTACAGCCTTGTTACACAAAATGACGAATGACTATTGACCATTGAGAATTGACCATTTCTCCCGAATACTTTGTCAATTCTCAATGGTCAATAGTCATTCGTCATTCGTCATCTACAGATCCACATGCACTTTCCGATACTTTCCCCTGAAATAAATCAGCGGATGATCGGGTTGGAGGACTTCCGCATTGTCCACTTCACCTAGAAAGATCAGGTGGTCGCCTCCCTCATAGATGTTCACCGTCTGGCACTCCATGATGGCCAGCGCATTCTTCACCAGCGGCATGCCGAGTTTGCCTTCGGTATAAATCTCGGCGGGCCGCTCGGCATCCTTTTTTGCGAAGATGCGCGACACATCTTCCTGATGCTCGGACAGGATGCTGATCCCGAAATGCTTCGAGTCCTTGAACGAGTGCAGTCCGCTGAGTCTGAGGTCGAGGCAGACAAGAACCAGAACGGGATTCAATGAAACGGACGTGAACGAGTTGACTGTCAAACCGTATGGTTGGCCGTCTTTGTCACGCGTCGTAACGACGGTTATGCCGGTCGCAAAATTACCCATGACCTGACGAAATTGATCTGAAGTAACCATAGGCGCCGTATGATAACATCCGCGAACGAGATTCACATGGGACGCCGTTTTCTGGCTTTTTTATTTGCCGCGGTGGTGTTAATTGCGGGTTCAATCCTCGCAGCCCAGGTGCGGGTTGATGTCCGCCTCGTCAATGTGGTGGCAACCGTCACCGATTCCCACGGCCGATACATTTCCAATCTCACGGCAAACGATTTCGTTCTCGAAGAAGACGGCAAACGGCAGGAGATTTCCCACTTCAGCCAGGACCTCAATGTGCCCGTCAGCGTCGGAGTTCTTCTCGATACCAGCGGAAGCATGGACCGCAAAATCCGCACCGCCGTCGAAGCGGTTGAACGGTTCATTCGACGGATTCACCCGGATGACGAGATCTTCCTCATCACCTTTTCAGGACAGGCCGTGTTACGGCAGGACTTCACAAACGATCGGGAAAAGCTCTCTGAAGCTCTGCGGCGCGTCAATGCCTCCGGCGGCACGGCTTTGTATGACGCGCTTGGAGAGGGCCTGAATAAACTGCGGTCGGCCCGTCATTCGAAACGCGCTCTGCTCGTCATTACCGATGGCCAGGATACGGCGAGCACCATGAAGCTCGATCACGTGCTGCAGTCGATTCGCACGGCGGAACTGCTCGTGTATCCGATTGGAATTTCACCGCTGACGTATGCGCGGAACACGGTGCCGGGTTCGATTGATTTGCCTGGTGCGGCTTTCCTTCCCACAAAAGCTATTTCTCAAAGCCGCCGGGATGATGTCGACCTGAACGTACTGCGTGCGCTGGCGGAAAATAGCGGTGGACGTGCGTTTCTTCTGGCCGAAACGCTTATCGGCCGCGGGACTCAGATCGACAAGGTGCTGGACACCATTGCCGACGAGCTTCGCAGCCAGTACACATTAGGCTTCTATCCTGCGAAGCCCGACGACGGACGCTTTCATCAGCTCGAGGTCCGCGTCCGAAGCGGCGATCTCGTCCGCGCCCGCCGCGGTTACGTCGGAACATCATCATAGAGGGGAAGGATAAGCCACGAATTGAACGAATTTAACGAATTGGGCCCAATTCGTTAAATTCGTTCAATTCGTGGCTTATCCTCTTCACAATCCGGAACCCGTAATCCGTATAAGCAAAATGCGGCGGCAGGCTGCTGCGATGCGCAGCGCGCGATGCTTTGATCTGGTGCCGCCAGGATCCGCCGCGGGAAACCCGGCGAGTTCCGTCTTCCGGACCCGCAGGATTCCGCTCGGGCGTCTGGCTGTAGTAGTCCTCTGAATACCAGTCCGAGCACCACTCATGGACGTTGTCTCCGATATTGAACAGTCCGTAACCGTTCGCAGACCATTCGGCGACATTGCGCGGGCCGGTCCACTCGGTACGGAAGTATTCGATCGTTTGCGGCGGCTCATTTCCCCAGGCGTATTCGCTCTGGTCGATCCCGCCGCGGCACGCTTTCTCCCATTCGGCTTCAGTCGGCAACCGGTATTCAGCGGCCCGCATATGTGAAAGCCATTCACAATAGGCGACGGCCGCAAACCAGCTCACACCGACAACAGGCCGATCGGGTCCGCTTAACGATGGGTCGTGCCAACCCGTCGGTTCTGCATATCCGGTCAGTTCGAGAAAAGCTTCGTATTCGCGCCGCGTCACGGGTGTGCGGCCAATCTCGAACGCATCGACCCAGACGCGATGGCGTGGGCTCTCCCACTTGTAATGGTTCTCCGAACCCATCCAGAACCAGCCCTGCGGAATCAAAACCATATTCAAATCGTAGTGCAATCCGGCCCTTGATGCGCTACTATTGCCCCACCCAGAACACCAACGACCGGAGGACTTTATGGGTCTACTGAGAATCGCCCGTACGCCACTTGTAACGGTTAGGCCAGAGACGACTGTAATGCAAGCCGTGAGAGTTATGGATCAGCAAAGCATCGGAGCGGTAGCCGTCATGGACGGTAATGATCTCGTTGGTATTTTCAGCGAACGAGATCTGATGCTGCGCGTTATTTCCGAACGGAAAGATCCTGAGCGAACTCTCGTTCAAAATGTCATGACGTTCCCCGTTGAGACAATTCATCGCGACTGTTTGTGTGATGAAGCTCTGAAGGTCATGCTCGACAAGCACATCCGCCACCTGCCGATCGTCGATCGAGACGGCTCGCTGGCCGGCATGATTTCGATGCGCAGCCTGCTTCACAACAAAATCGAGGACCTTACCGGTCAGCTCGATTCGCTCGAAGCCTATTTCACCGCTGACGGCGTCGGCGGGTAGAAGAAGAAACCACAAGACGCTATCGGACAGTACTGCTTTTCGTAATTACGATAACGTATGAGGAGTGGATTCGAGGACAACCTGAGCGCAGCTATTCCCCGCCTAAGTTAGGCGGGGATCCTTCGCGCAGCGAAGGCGGGGCGGTCTGTTCAAAGTTCGCGCGCAGCGCGCTCCTCGTGAATTTCCGCGAAGCGGTCCTTATTGATTCGGTGCGCTTCGCGAGCATCTATAAGGAAGCTTCGCGTCTTTGAACAGACCGCCCCCGTCTGCGCTTCGCGCAGCCTCCCCGCCTAACTTAGGCGGGGACTCCCCATGTCAATGTCCGCCCAAAATCAACTCGGACAAACTGGTGTCGCCTACGACACATTCTGACCGACGCGGTCGGCGGCGAGTTTAATACGGTCTTCCACGCATGGGTGGCTGTAGAAAATAAATTCGATAATCCGATTCGGCGCCTTGTTGGCCAGGTTGATGTCTGCGAGTTTCTCCATGCTTGAGACAAACGCCAGCGCATCACCCGTGATGTCGAGCGCGTACAGGTCTGCCTGTGTCTCCAGCCGGCGGGAAAAATAGTTCACCAGCGGCAGGATCAGCAACGAAACCGCCGACATCACGATTGCCAGCAACGGCAGACTGGCCACATCCGCGGGACCGCGGAAGCCGAAGTGAGCGGAAAACGGCGGCAAAACCCGCGACGCCACATAAAAACCGGCAAATGTCAGCACCGACTGCAGCGCCAGCCCCTGCCAGATGTGATTCTTCACGTGATGGCAAAGCTCGTGAGCCATGATCACTTCGATCTCTTCGCCCGAAAAGTTCTCGAGCAGCGTGTCGGATACGATAATTCTCCGCGTGTTTCCCCAGCCCACGACAGCGGCATTGGCCTTGCGCGTCTTTTCTCCCAACGCCCACTCAAAAATTCCGCACACTGCCGTGTTCGTGCGCTTCGCCAGGCGGTCGACGCGATTCTGCAGGTCCGGATTCTCTACCGGTTTGAATTTGAAGAACAAGGGCAGCAGGAGTACCGGCGCGAGATTCGTCATGACGACAACGAATGTCACGAAAACGAGGCTGGTATAAATCCACCAGTGCGATGGAGACGATGCCAGTAAAAAATAAATAATTTCCGCGCCGGCGATACCCAAAGGGACTGCCAGGGCAATGCCCTTCAACTGATCCGCGATCCAGGAACCGACGGATTGCCGCGACAAACCAAAGCGGCGCTCCAGTACATATTCCGAGAAAAAACTCAAAGGCAGATCGACGATTTTAAAAATTGCGCCGATGGCCAGCACATAAATGGCGACAGTCAGCCAGTGCCAGCCGGAAATATTTTCTGCGAATTCCCGGATTTGAATGGTGGCGTGCGAGCTCAGCAGATACAGCAGAATGACGACATCGAGGACGAAACCCGTGATGCTGACGAAATGTTTCGCTGATTCGTACCGTTGCGACTCGTCCATAATCGACTACCCAAAAGGTATACGCAACCAGCTTTCCAATTCAATCCGTGTCTTTACGGCCTTTACGGTCCGATGAATTCCCCCAGCCTCCACCACCAGGAGTCTCAATGCGCAGGATGTCTCCCGCTTGAACCCACAGCGTGAATTTCGACGGCATCTCTTGTGCCTTTGTCTCGCCGCCGGCGCGCACCAGCGTGTTCGATCCAGTCGCGCCAGGCTCACCGCCGTTCAGTCCGTACGGCGCAAATTTGCGTCTGTCGGACAACAGCGTGACTTGAGCTTTCGTCAGGAACTGCACCTCCCGGATCACGCCGTCGCCGCCGCGCCATTCCCCGCGCCCGCCGGAGCCACGCCGCAGAGCGTAGCGGAGTATGCGAATTGGGCAGGCATGTTCCAATGCTTCGACAGGCGTGTTTAGAGAATTCGTCATATGCGTGTGGACACCGGAAAGACCATCCATCGTGGGACGAGCTCCCATACCGCCGGAAACGGTTTCGTAATAAGCCACCGGCTGGTTCGTCCGAGGATCGATCGCTCCGAACGTGAAGTTGTTCATCGTTCCCTGGCTGGCGGCGGGAATGCGGTCGGGAAGGGCCTGCGCCAGGCATTTGTAAAGAACGTCGGTGATGCGTTGCGACGTCTCGACATTGCCGCCGCAGACCGCAGCGGGCGGACGCGCATTCACGATCGTGCCTTCGGGTGCGATGATGCTCAACGGACGCATCCCACCGGCATTCGAAGGAATGGGAAGACCGACCAGAGTACGGAATACGTAGAAAACAGCCGACGCCGTGATGGCGTATACGGCGTTGACACTGCCTTCCGCCTGCGGATCGGATCTGGAAAAATCGATCGTCGCACGATTGCCTTTAATCGTGATCCGCACACGGATGGCGATCGGCCTGTCTGAGATTCCGTCATTGTCGAGAAAATCTTCAGCTTCGTATACCCCGTCGGGAATTGAAGAGATCGCGTGACGCGTCATGCGTTCCGCATAGTTGATAATTTCCGCAACGTAGCGCTGGACCTTCGTCCAGCCGTGCTTCTCCACAATTTCCATCAACCGGCGTTCGCCCGTCCGGTTGGCGCTGATCATCGCCGAGAGATCGCCTTCACGTTCGGATGGCGTGCGCACGTTGGCCAGAACCATGTCCCATACGTCCGCATTGATTTTGCCGTTCGACATCAAAGTAACGGGAGGGATGCGCAGACCTTCCTGATAAATCTCCTCCGCCAGCGGCATGGAACCCGGAGACATACCACCGATATCGGACTGGTGCGCGCGGCATGCGACGTAAAACAGCAGCTTCTTTTTCGAAAACACTCCCGAGACGAGGGTGATGTCCGGAAGATGGGTTCCTCCCTTATAGGGATCATTCAGCATGATCGCGTCGCCGGGCCCGATGGGGCGGCTCTCGATCGCCGCTTTGACAGACAGCGGCATCGAGCCCAGGTGCACCGGCATGTGGTCGCCTTGCGCCACCATGTCGCCGCGGCTGTCGAAAATTGCACAGGAGTAGTCGCGGCGCTCCTTGATGTTTGGCGAAAAAGCGGTGCGTTTAAGGGTGGCTCCCATCTCTTCGGCAATGGCATGGAAGAGACTTTTGAAGATTTCGAGCTGAACGGGATTGATGGTCATGTCTCCAGCACCAGATTCAAATACGGATCCACGACGCAGCGGCAACCGGCCGGCACCAGTGTCGTCGAACTGTACTCGCCCACGATCGCCGGGCCCTCGATGACGTGACCGTGTCCCAGTTTCTCGCGATTGTAAATACGCGTTCTGGTCTGTTTGCCCCCCAGCCATATCGGCCGCGCGTCCATCGGTTCCGCTTTCCGCCGCTCCCTTGAAGCTTTGACGAAAACCGGCTTCGACGTCCGGCCGGTGAAGACGGTCCTCACGTTGACCAGTTCCACTTCCCGGCCCGGACTTGCATAACCATAACGGCGCTCGTGCGCTTTGTGGAACAGATCCACGAGACCCGAAGCGAGAGGAACTGTGAGTTCGTACGATTGTCCCCGGTAGCGCAAATCGGCGAAATCCTGCGCCCGGATCTCCGGTTTCTTGAAACCTTCGGCCCGCAACTCCGACTCGCCGCGCTGGTGCAACTCGCGTAAAGTTTCCTTTAATTTTTGCGAAGAGACCCCGGCATCGATCAAGAGCGTTCGTGAATAATCCTTTCGAACGTCGGCGAGCAGCAGGCCCAGCGCCGATAACGCTCCTGGAAATCGCGGCACGACAACACGCTTCATCCCCAGTGCCTGCGCAAGGCTGGCGGCATGCAGGCCTCCCGCTCCGCCGAAACAAAACAGCGTGAAATCGCGGGGATCGTAGCCGCGTTCAACCGAGATCAGGCGGATGGCCTGCTCCATATTGTTGTTCACGACATCGATGATGCCGTGCGCCAGTTCCGGCGCATTTTTCCAGTGACGCAGCCATCCCGACTTCTGGAGCGCTTGGGGGATTCGATCCGCGGCGAGTTTCATCGTGCCGCCGAGAAAGAACTCGGGCAGCAGCCGGCCGAGGATGACGTTGGCGTCGGTTACCGTCAGTCTTTCACCTTTGCCATAGCAAATCGGACCGGGATCGGCTCCGGCGCTTTCCGGACCCACTTTCAGAGCACCTCCAGGATCCAGTTCCGCGATCGAGCCGCCACCGGCTCCGACGGTGTGGATGTCCATCATCGGAATCCCGACAGGCATGCCGTTGACTTCGTTTTCGTGCGTCACTTTTATTTCGCCCTCACACAGCGAAACGTCGGTCGACGTGCCACCCATATCGAATGCAATGAAGTTGGAGTAGCCGCAGATCTGCGCAATTCGGAAGGCGCCCACGACTCCCCCGGCCGGGCCGGAGAGAATGGTGCGGACGGGCTCAGACGCGGCAGTGCGGGAGCTTACCGAGCCTCCATTCGACTGCATCACACGCAAGGGCGACTTCGTCACACTTTCCTGCAGACGCGTCAGGTAGCGGCTCATCAACGGCGCGAGGTAGGCATTAATGACGGTCGTCGATGTGCGTTCGTATTCGCGATATTCCGGAAGGATTTGCGATGACAGCGAAATCGGAATGCCAAGCGGCTGGAGAGCCCTGAAAATCGCGTTCTCGTGTTCGTGATTTGCGAAGGAGTACAGGAGGGAAACGGCGATCGATTCCACCTTGTTCGCGATCAGCTGTTGAATCAGATTCTGCAGATGTGCGTTGTCGAGAGGCGTTTCGATCTTTCCGTCATATAGCGTCCGTTCGAGCGCGCCAAAACGCATCTCATCGGAAACCAGCGGCTCAGGACGCGTGACAAATATGTTGTAGAGTTCGCTCCGCGTCTGCCGGCCGATGGCAAGGACGTCTTCGAAACCGCGCGTCGTGATCAGCGCCGTCCGCGCCCCTTTACGTTCCAGGAGTGCATTGGTGGCGACGGTCGAGCCGTGAATGATTTCCTGAATGGCGGATTCATCCAGGCGGGCGATTCCCTTGAGAATTGCGTCTTCCGGCTGGCGGGGCGTCGAAAGCGTCTTGAACATTTCGATTTTGCCGTCGCGAATGACGACAAAGTCGGTGAAGGTTCCGCCCGTGTCGACGCCGATTCGAATTGTAGGTGCGGTCTGTGACCGCGCGTTTTTCCTCGAGTTTGTGAACATGGATGCAGCACGCCACTCCCCGCCTAAGTTAGGCGGGGATGCCCTCGCGTAGCGAGGGCCGGGGCGGCCTGTTCAAAGACGCGCAGCGACCTTATGGATTTCCGCGAAGCGCTCCGAATCAATCGGTGCGCTACGCGAATATTCATAAGGAACGCGCTGCGCGCGTCTTTGAACAGACCGCCCCGCCTTCGCTTCGCGAAGGCACCCCGCCTAACTTAGGCGGGGACTGGGCCACGCCCTTTTTGTCCAAACCGGCCTCGCTTGACATCGACTCCCTTCCATCGGCGTTGGGCATGCGCGGTCATAGACCGCGCCTACAACTAAAAGTAGATCCGCGCGACATCCTGGACGAGCTGCGGCGTGATGGTTGTCAGATCGGGAAGCGCCCCCTGGTGATCGCGCTCCCACATCAAGGCCTGCAGATCGGGGCGCTCGGTATCGAACTGGTGAATCGCCACTTCGCGAGCCCAGTTGAAGTACTTCTCGTCAGGGCTCGTCGTGCTGATCCCTTTGATCCAACCCACCACCTGTGCACGCTTGTCCGGATCGCCCGCAATCTCCAGATTCGAACCCTCGCCGGCATCGATGCGCAGCGTGACGTCGTGCCACCACCCGGCTTCGATCACTTTCATATCCAGGATCGTCTTCAGAATGAACAACGCCGGGAGATCGCCCGTCGATACCTTGCCCTGGGGTACCCCCGCCTCGCCTGACGCGTTCCCTTTGAACGTGTTCCAGAGCTGCCGCATCCGATCCATGGACGACGCCGGCGTCAGAACAAGAATGCGGCTGGCCGGATACTTCGCGAACCCTTTAAGATCCTCGGCTGCAGGGGCATGGTCCAGTCGCGTCAGGGGGCCGCCGGAAACAAAGATCGCATCCACGTTGCTGGCGGCCAATGAGACCCCGGAAGAGAGAGTTTCCGGCAAACCTGTGACTGTCGGAGGGTCGACGTGAGCGGGAAACGGCGCAATTCGGGCTTCCCCCAGGTTGGGTGCTGCCAGCGAACGACTGATGGCCGGCCGCGTCGTTGTGCCGGCTGTTACGGACTCGACCGATACCGCAGTTTGCTTTGGCTTGGGAGCCCATGTCGCCATGACATGATTCATGATCAGAAGATCCCGGGCCGCGGCCCGCAGGTCGTCCGTCGTGATGGATTCCAGCCACTGAATACCTTCCAGGCGCCGGTCGGACATATCGTGGCTCTCAAACCACTCCCGAACGTCCTTGCTGTCGAGATATGCCAGCGCGTCCCTGCGCGCCGCCGTCATATCCGCCGGCTTCGCTGGAGTGAATTGCAGCCGCTGCAGTTCCTGTAGAAGGCTTTCTTCAGCCGGCTCGGGAAATTGCCCGGCACTGAGAGGTAATTCGATGCGGTAGTAATACGGCCGCGAGGTCAACGGCAACGATGTCTGCAACGGCAACGCGACGGCTCTGTGAATCAAGCGGTCGAGCAGAAGGAGCAGGTACCACTGTTTGTAGTAAACGGCCGGCGCCGGAGACGCAAATACCACTCCGCCAGTCGCAAGATCGGATTTGAAGCGCAAGGTCCGCTCGGCCGGCAATCTGTCGGCCACATCGTTCGCAGGTTTGGCTGACGCTCGTTTGGGAATCGCCGCGATTGCGTCGCGAACCGCCGCCGGCAGCGGCGCAGAACTGAGAACGAATGCATCTTCCGTGGCGTAGTCCGAGGGCGCTCCCGCCGGACCCAACAATGCGCTCCGCACTTCCTCTTCGACTTTGGCGCGAAAATCCGGGGCCGGGAGGTCTGTCCCGCGGTCACTCGCTTCCGGAATTTGTTTGAAGAAAGCCGGCAGGTCGCCGGTGACAAGCGCGGCGCCCCATTGGGGCACCGTCAGGCGGAGGGCAGTTCTATCGAATTCACTGATGAACTGAATCTTTCCCCCGACCGCGTAGGCGTCCAGCAGAAGTGACTTCCCCGCGGCAGTGGACGCCAGATCGGACAGCCCGCCGGAAGTATATCCCGCAACGATTTCCATGGAGTCTCCGGTCGCCGGGAGCGCGCCAATTCGAATTCCATTAGGCAGTGTCGCGGCGAAAAACAGCAAGGCGGAAATGGCGGAAATCGGCGCAAACACTACTTGAGCCTAACTTTTTGCGAGATGCGTTTTCAAGGATGAATATGCTAGATTTCGAAACTTGATCCCAACAACAAGGAGAAATTCGTGAACGTCTACGAAGGGAAGAACATTCGGAATGTCGGCGTGGTCGGACATGGCGGAAGCGGCAAAACCTCATTGGTTTCTGCAATTCTGTTCGACACCGGTGCCACTAACCGCCTCGGGCGCGTAGACGACGGGAATGCCCCGACGGATTACGACGAAGACGAAGTCGAGCGCAAAATCACCATCTCCGCAAAACTGGCGTTCTGCGAATGGAACAAGAACAAGATCAACATGCTCGACACGCCGGGTTTCGGCAACTTCATCCAGGAAGCCCGCGGCGCCTTGCGCGTGGCAGATGCGGCAGTGGTCGTCGTCGATGCGGTTTCCGGTGTAATGGTGCAGACGGAAAAAGCATGGGGCTACGCCGACGAATTTCAGTTGCCGAGAATCGTTGTCGTCAATCGAATGGACCGCGATACCGCCAGCTTCGAGCGCTCCCTCGAATCGATTCAGCAGACGCTGGACCGCCTGTGCGTGCCGATTCAAATCCCCATTGGCGCAGAAAAGGGTTTCAAAGGCATCGTCGACCTCATCCAGATGAAAGCCTTCGTCTATCAGACCGACGGATCCGGAAAATTCAGTGAAGCCGCGATACCGGCCGACGTCGCTGCGCGCGCGCAGGAGTATCGCGAGAAGCTGGTTGAAGCCGTCGCCGAAAGCGATGAAACGTTGATGGAGAAGTTTTTCGACTCCGGGTCGCTATCCGACGAGGAAATGGTCACCGGGCTGAAGAAGCAGGTTTCCGAAGGAAAACTGTATCCCATTCTCTATACCTCGGCGACCGGCAACATCGGCGTGCAGCCGTTGCTGAATGCGATTCTGAATCTCTTGCCGGACGCCGTCGCGCGCGGATCCGTCGCAGGTAAGGACACTCATGGCAAGGATATCGAACGCAAAATGAAAGACAGCGAGCCCTTCTCCGCGTTCGTGTTCAAAACGTTTTCGGATCCGTTTACCGGCCGTATCTCGCTGTTCCGCGTCTATTCGGGAACGCTCACGACGGAACTGCAGCCGTACAACGTCAACAAAGGCGTCGTCGAGCGCTTCGGCTCGATCGTCCTTCTGCAGGGAAAGACCCAGGTCGCCGTTCCGAAACTGCACGCCGGCGATATCGCCGCCGTGGCGAAACTGAAAGAGACGCAAACGGGCGACACGCTTTGCGATAAGGCCCACCCGATTTCGTATCCCGGCGTGAAATGGGTCGAACCAGTGATTTCATTCGCGATCGAACCGAAGTCGCGAGGCGACGAAGAGAAAATCAGCACTGCCATCCACAAATTGATGGATGAAGATCTCGGTATCCGCTACGTGCGCGAACCCCAGACGAAAGAGTTTCTGCTTTCCGGCCAGGGACAGATGCACGTCGAAATGGCGGTCGCCCGGCTGAAGAAGCGGTTTGGCGTTGAAGTGCTGCTGCACCCACCCAAAGTTCCCTATCGTGAAACGATCAAAGGCAAAGCCGACGTGCAGGGAAAGCACAAGAAACAGAGCGGCGGCCACGGCCAATACGGCGACTGCAAGATCCGCATGGAGCCGCTGCCGCGCGGATCGGACTTCGAATTCGTCAACGAGATCTTCGGCGGATCGATTCCCAGGAATTTCATCCCCGCGGTCGAGAAGGGTATTCAGGAAGCGCGACAGAAGGGCGTGCTCGCCGGATTCCCGACGGTCGATTTTCGCGTCATCCTGTACGACGGCTCGTATCACGACGTGGACTCGTCGGAAATGGCGTTCAAGATCGCGGGATCTCTTGCGTTCAAAAAAGGCATCCGGGAAGCGAAGCCGATTCTGCTCGAGCCCGTGATGCATGTCGAAGTGCAGGGACCGGAAGAGTTCGCCGGCGATCTGATGGGCGATCTCAACAGCCGCCGCGGCCGGGTGCAGGGCATGGAAGTCCGCGGGCACACGACGGTGATCAAAGCGCAGGTGCCGCTTTCGGAGATGCTGAGTTATGCGTCAGACCTGACGTCGAAGACCGGCGCGCGTGGAAGTTATTCGATGGAGTTCAGCCACTATGACGAAGTGCCGAGCCATCTGTCGGAGAAGGTCATCGCGAACGCCAAGGCCGGCACGACCGGAGAAGAGGAAGAAGAAGAGTAGTTGTAGGCGCGGTCTATGACCGCGCGCTCTACCTCAACGCAATAGCGCGGTCATAGACCGCGCCTACAATGGCGGCCCCGACGCCATGATGCGATCGGAGCCGTAGATCTCCCAGGCCCAGATCGGCTGGTTGGATCGGATATGAATATATCCGCCCAACTGCGACGACACGCCGGACACAAATTCGCTGAGCAAACGCGCCAGCTGCTGATTGGCATCGAGCGTCACCGTCGCGGACTGCGGCGAACCGCCATTCGCGCCGTAAACCTCAATCGTGATCATTGCCGCGTTGTCGCCCGTGGCAAGCGCCAGGCCCGTAAACAACCCGTCCCCATTCGCAATCTGAGGAAACAAGAAATCCGTTGCCGCCGGCCGGGCGCCCATCGTGACCGGATCCGCGCCATTGTCGATATCCAGCACACCGACCAGCGACGGCGGATCGGAGCCAAAGATCGATCCCACATCGACCCGCACCGCCCCTGCCATCGCGGCCGCCCGCCCTATCGGCATACGAAGCGTGCCATTCGCTTCGATGCGCGTCGTGACACTCGTGCCGGCAAACGAAATCGATATGTTGTGCGGGACTGCCGCAACGTTGGCCAGCGTCAGCGTCGACGAATACACATCGCCGACAACCGCATCCGGGAAGACCAGCGATGTTTGCGCTGCAGAGACCGGCTCCGCCGCATTGATCGACAACTTCCCTGGCGCAGACAGCCGCTCGACCGCAGCCAACGCTTCCGACGATTGCACTCGCGTCACGCCGGACAACGGTACAACAAGCCGGTTTGCCGCCGCTATCGTGAGCTGCTGGCTGGCGCCCGTATCGAGATTCGTCAGCGACAACGTCGCGCTCCGCGGCGACGGATTCACCAGAATTGCCGAAGCGCCGGCATGAAACAGCACGAAGTCGCTGGACGCGTCGCGCGCCACACTGCCATCCATCGCCGAAAGATCGATCGCGCCTGTTGCCGTGAAAATACCCAACCCTGGGCCGGACGCCTCGACCTGAATCCACCCATCAAATGACGCGACGCCAAACAACTCGGTCACCAGTTTCGCGTACTGCTGCCCCGCAGACAGTGAAATACTCGTCGGATTGTGGATTCCGGGGCCGACAATGTACGCGCCATTTGAATCGAACGCACGAAGCACCACGTTCATCGTCGCCGGGCCGGCACTCGAGGCCGGAGCCAGCAGTGCGATCCCGCTGAATTCGCCGGCGCTTTGCGGAGCAGACGGGAGGATCCGGGTCTGCGGCTGAAATGCCGGGTCGTAACGAATCCCATCGGACACGCCGGGCTGGCTCGTCACACCGGCGCCGCTGATCGCTTTCACCGCGAAGTAATACGTCGTGTTCGTCTGAAGATTCAGGCCGCTAACGACGACCGAATTTTGTGCCGTCGTGGTGTAGGGCCGCACATCCGTTCCGCCCGGCGTCGTCCCGATCGCGTATTGGAACGAACCGATACCCGATGCCGGAATATCCTCAATCCACGACGCCGCAAGCTGCGCGCGGTTCGATGTCAAGGCGCCTTCATCCGTGACAACGGGCTTGGATGGTGGCGTCAGATCCACCGTGCCGGACGTGGTGATGTAATTTCCGTTCTGGTACCTATAGGTCAGAACGGATTTGTTCTTGACCGTCGGCTGATTGAAGCTGGTGAGCACAGCGCTCGTCCGGTTCAGGTTCTGCATGCCCACCGTGGCGCTCGAGCCGTTCGATAAAGGTCCGCTCAGATCGCCGTACAGGAACTGAATGTCGTTGCTTCCTTCGTAGAGCACGGCTTCGAAGGTGACGCTGGCGTTCTGGTCGTTGCCGGAGTCGTCGAGAATGCTCAGGTTCGACCATTCGACAATCAACTGCCGGTTCGGAGCGGTTCCGGCGACACGCATGCTGACGTTGCTGGTTCCGGCCTTGAGGATCAAATCGTCCCAGTACGGTGCGATCAGCGACGCGGGGACCGTGCCGGTCCCGCCCGTCGTTTGCGGAACGGTCGCCGCAGGCAGGCTTGCGTTTTGATAGGCGCGATCGGAAGCACCCTCCAGACTGATCCAGCCGTTGGCCGAAATGGACAAGCGTTCTCCGGCGGCATAGATATCGCTGAAGATACTGAACGTAAATGGCAGAGAAATGAAAGCGACGCCGTCATCGGTATCGCCGAACGCCAGCGGTGTGCCGCCTGCAGCGAAGGACGCATCTTTGAAGTTGTAGACGGCTGGGGCGGTATTGGTACTCGGAACCGCGTTCGTCACAGTGAAGGACGGCGACGACGCCGACTGCCCCACAACCCTCACCACGACAGGGCCACTCGCGTGCGCCATATGGAACGACGGCTTGAATCACATTGTTCGTGACGGAAATGATCCGGGATGGCGCGCCACCAAACGAAACCTGTACGTTCTGCTTCAACGTTCCAAAGTGATCGCCGGCGATCGTGACGAGTGTCGCCGGCGGCCCCGACAACGGCGCGACGCTGGTGATCACCGGCGGCGCGGTGACAAAGCCGAAGGCTCCCTGCGCGACGCCCCAGGTTCCGTCGGCATTCATGACGACAACATTGGCGAAGCCGGGCGGGGCCGCGGGGGCCGTTGCCAGCAGACGTTCCCGAATCCAGCAACGTCACGGACACGGCCGCAAGACCTCCAAAATAGACTTGCGCGCCGGCCCGAAAGTTGGCGCCGGTTACCGTCACGACCGTGCCGCCATCGACCGAACCGAATGCCGGTCTGACTGCAATGCTGTCCGGGTTGGAATTCGTGACGACGATCGCGCCGGACAAAATGGAGGTGTCGCCATTCCGGCTCACCGCAACATTCTTCGGCCCGAGTGCAGTCGTGCCTGAAATCGAAACATCCATCCTGGCGCTGGTCGATGCGACGGCCGAGATTCGTCCGCCAAAACAATTCGTGGTGACGTTTGCGCTGCAGTTGTCTGAAGGCGTCCCCAGGACAATGCCCGGAGCGGAAGGGCTGAACCCAACTCCGGAAGTGATATCTTCCCCTCCCAGCGTCAACGTTCCGTTGAGCAGACCCCGCTGCAACCGCACCCCGAAGGCGGGACGCGTCAGATTCAGTCCCGTCGGACTTTGCGGCAGCGTCTGGATATCGATTTTCGCCGTTCCGTTTCCAGTGACGCTGACCCTGCTCGCCGCGGCAAGACTGGCAACATTGCCGGCGTAGGTTGTCCCGAAATTCGTCGCGCTCGTTCCGTAAAAGCCGCCCGAGCCGCCACCGAGGTTATCTCGAGTGACCGGTTGATCGAGGGGCTCCGCATAAACCGTATACGTGCCGGGCGGGACGAATCGGATGGTGTACGTCCCATCCGGTTGAGACAATGTCGAAACAACTGCAGTGCCGGTGCTGTCCACCGCAACGACATTGGCCCCCAGAACCGGAGCCGTACCGGACAGGATCGTTCCCTGGATCTGTCCCACGACCGGAACATTCTTTGGAAAAATCTCCATCACGCCGGCGATGTCGTCGTAGGAAAGCGTCCGCTGGTCGAGCTGCGACGTTATCGCAAAGGGCACCATCACGGAAGAGATCAGGGGCGCATGATCGAGACCGAGAAAGTGCCCGATTTCGTGCGTCAGCACGCCCTGAATGTCGTACTTGCCGAGCTCCGCACTGGTCGAAAAATCGAATGTCGTGTTGAACGCGATGTCCGCTTCCTGCGTGCCGTAGCGAATCACGCCGTCCGCGCCAAGCACGCTGCCGTAGTACGAAAACGTCGCCGCAATAACACTGGTGCCCAGCGGTACGGACGCGTCGGTGAAAGTGACGATGTTCATCCCGTCGTATCCGACAGTGCTGACAGGGGTCGTACCTTGATAGTTGAAACGGATGTCTGCAGTTGGCAGATTCTGCCAGGTTTGAAATGCGGCACGCACCGCGGCAAAATCGCTGCCATTCAGAAATTGCGGGGAACCTGTCTCGCTGATCCAATACGATACGGGCATCGAGGGCCACTTCGGCATCTGCCCAATCGAATTCGTGATCCGTACGTACGCAGCCGCGCTGGCGCAAAAGGCAAATATCAGGGATATAGTTCCGTATTTCTTCAAGGGCTTACTGGCTGAGGATACTTCGGATTCGATTCTTGAAATCGGGAAGCGGCATTTTTGTCGGGACGCCAGGACGGCCATCCGGAAAAGAAAGATCGCCGACGCTGTTCACGACCTGTCCGCCGGTTACCGTGAACTTGCCCTGGCCCAAACCGACGACGGTCTGATATCCGGCACTCTGTTCGAGAAATACGACGGCGCTCTCGCCGGCCTGAAATGACGGCATGCCGGAGACGTGAAGTTCGACATCGCCGATCTTGCCGCCGATCGTCGTAATTTCCACACTGCGCGCAGCTTGACCTTTGATGTTTTCGTCCACCTGAAGGGTATAGCTGGTGAAAATGAGCTTGCGGTTCGAACTCCAGTAGGTCCGGGAATTTGTTACCCGGCCTACGACGATGTTATGTGCTTTTTTTGTAAGGTCTTCCAGACCAAGACGCTGGACTGTCGTGGCATAGGCGGAAGCGGCCATCAGGACCATGGCCAGTAAAACCCGGGGTGCCATTGGAGGGCCAGTCTACCATAAGCCACGGATCGAAATGACTAATGACTATTGACCATTAAGAATTGACAAAGCATTCGGGAGAAATGGTCAATTCTCAATGGTCAATAGTCATTAGTCATTTCGATCCGTGGCTTGTTCCCTTTCCAATGTCCATGGTTTATGATTCCCCCGTATGGCCGTTAATCCCGATCTCCTGAAGATTCTCGTATGCCCCCTCTGCAAAGCGCCGGTCAATCTGACTGAAAATGGCCAGGGATTGAAGTGCAGCCAGTGCCGCCGCGTTTATCCGATTCGCGACGACATCCCAGTGATGCTGCCTAGCGAAGCGAAAGTTGAAGACTAAAGACCTGTTTCATCGGCTTCCCGCAAAGACCCGGATACTACTGGTGCGCCTGCGCTCGATGGGCGATTGTCTGCTGCTCACCTCGCCGGTCCGCGCGCTGAAAGAAGAGTTTCCCTCTTTCAAAGTGGCGGTCCTGGCCGAGAAACGCTTCGCCAGCTGTTTCTCACGCAATCCGGATTTCTCGGAGGTATTGACCGCCGGAGGAAAGATCGGAACGGCAGCGCGGCTCCTGACGCGGCGGTTCGACCTGATCGTCAATCTTCACGGCGGTCCCACCAGCCTGGCATATACCTGCCTGGCGTGGGGAAGACGGATCGGCCGGGAACACTATCGCGGAGCCTTCACGTATCACGGCCGGGTTCCGCCACCCGATCCTTCGCTGCACACCGCCGCATCGACGATGGCGGTCTTCCAATGGCTCGGCGTCCGCCAGGAAACGGCTCCGGCCCTGCGATTCGAAGCGCACCCTTCGGAAGCGGCCCGCATCGACGAGACATTGAAACGCCGGCCTTATGCCGTGGTGCATCCCGGATCTGTCATGGCCACGAAGCGCTGGGAAGCCGGACGCTTTGCCGCCGTCGCCAGACAACTGGCATCGCGGAATTTGACCATCGTCGTCACGGCAGGCCCCGGAGAGGAATCCTACGCCCTCGAAGTCGCGCAGCAAATTGAAGGCACCGTCATCCTGCTGGGCCTTTCGATTCCCGAACTCGGCGAATTGATTCGCGGCGCCCGCATTTACCTTGGAAACGATTCGGGACCGATGCACCTGGCAGCGGCAGTCGGTACGCCGGCTGTCGCGGTATGGGGTTCCTCGGATTCGCGACGGTGGCGGCCATGGGGCGTGGAACACCGCGTCGTCCAGAATCCGTTTGAGTGCAATCCGTGTCCGGGCTATCGTTGCCTCGTCGCCAATTCGCCGCTGTGCATCGAGTCGGTAACGGTGGACCAGGTCCATGCGGCAGTAGAGGAAGTATTATCCTCGCCCGCAGAGCAGCGTATTGTATAAACCTGATTTGGGAGTAACCGTCTGAACGACTCCCCGCCTAAGTTAGGCGGGGTGCCTTCGCGCAGCGAAGGCGGGGCGGTATGTTCAAAGTTCGCGCGCAGCGCGCTCCTTATAGATTTCCGCGAAGCGCTCGTTATCAATCGGTGCGCTACGCGCGACTTTGAACAGACCGCCTCCGCCTCGCTTCGCGAGGGCATTCCCGCCTGACTCAGGCGGGAATGGCTCTGAACCACTTAGCATGGATCGTAAACGCGTTGAAAGCATTCTGAGTATCTTTCCGGACAAGACCATTCTCGTCGTCGGCGACATCATGCTGGACGAATTCATCTGGGGAAAAGTGCGCAGAATCTCTCCGGAAGCTCCAGTTCCCGTCGTCGAAGTCACCGATGAAACCTACAGGCTGGGCGGCGCCGGCAATGTCGCCGCGAATATCCGCGGGCTGGACGGAAGAGCCATTCCGATCGCCGTCGTCGGACGCGACGCTGCTTCGAATCGCATTGCCGATTTACTGGAAGAGGCTGGAATCGAGACCCACGGGCTGGTGCGCACGGACCGGACCACAACCGTAAAAACGCGAATCCTGGCGCACAGCCAGCAGGTCGTCCGCGCGGATCGGGAAAGCAAGAAGCCGCTCTCGCGGGAAATCAATGCGGAACTCGACGCCCTGTTCACGCAATTCATCCCGGACGCAGCGGCCGTCATCGTGTCGGACTACGATAAAAGCGTCATCAATCGGGATCTCATGACGAGCATCCTTCCGAAAGCCCGCGCGGCCGGGATTCCGGTATTCCTCGATCCGAAAGTACATCACGCGGACTACTACCAGCCGATTACCGTCATCACGCCAAATCATCGCGAGGCGGAGCTGTTGACCGGACTCTCGATCGACGGCGAACAAGCGCTCGACGAAGCGGGACGCCGGCTGCTGCAGAAGTTCGAATGCGATTACGCTCTCATCACTCGCGGAGAAGAGGGCATGTCGTTATT
This sequence comes from uncultured Acidobacteriota bacterium, assembly GCA_963738025.1. GTDB lineage: Bacteria > Acidobacteriota > Terriglobia > 20CM-2-55-15 > 20CM-2-55-15 > 20CM-2-55-15. The sequence goes on from CAVTWA010000067.1 coordinate 450,280, forward strand.
TCATAAAACCGGCTCGCACCATCTGCCGACGTTCGCCCGTGAAGTATTCGACGTGACGGGCGCCGGCGACACCGTCATCGCCACTCTGGCTTTAGCGCGCGCCGGCGGCGCCACGATGGAAGAGTCGGCGGTGCTGGCGAATCATGCCGCCGGAATCGTGGTGGGCAAAGTCGGTACAGCGACCGTCAGCCGCCCCGAACTGGTCTCCGACTTCGAAGCCCGCAATGCGCATTCTGCAGGTTAACTCGGCAAAAACCCTCGGCGGCGGTGAAACTCACGTCCTGGAACTGACCTCGGCACTGCGCAGGCATGGTCATGGGGTGGTTCTCGCCGGACGGCGCGATGGCCCGCTCAATCCCGACATTCCGATGGGCGTTTTGCGCCTGCGCTCCGCTCTGAAACACGGACGCTTCGATGTGGTTCATGCTCATGTAGCGCACGATTACCCGGTTGTCGCGGCGGCAGCCCTGGGCATTCGAGGACTGACGGTAATCTTCACCCGTCATCTGCTGTATCCGGTCCGGCGAAATCCTTTATACAAACGCGTGGATGGCTGGATCGCTCCCACAAAGCAAATTCTGGCAACGCTCGCACCTTTGAAACCCAGGCGCGCGGCGGTGATTCCGAACTGGGTGGATACGGAGAAGTTTGCCTTCTCACCTCATCCGCCGCACAAGCCCGTGCGGATCGGCCTCATCGGTCAGATCTCGCCGCACAAGGGCCATGACGACGCGGTCGAAGCCATGCGGGAACTTGGCAATCGATTCCGGCTGATCATTGCTGGCGAGGGGGAGCGCTCGTACGTCTCCGCGCTGAAACGGAAATCGGCGGCTTTGCCGATCGAATTCATTGGGTTTGTTGCCCTGCCGGCTTATTTCCACGAGATCGACATGCTGATTGTGCCGTCCTGGCAGGAGCCGTTCGGGATCATCACGCTGGAGGCGATGGCCTGCGGCATTCCGGTGATTGCCACCGGCCCGGCGGATGTGGTTCGCGGGACGCTCGTCCCTCCGCGCGATCCGCACGCGTTAGCGGACGCGATTCGGAGTTGTCAGCTGGATCCGGCAGCGCGAGATCACGTCGTCCGGCGCTTCGGTGCCCGCGTGGTTATCCCGCAGATCGAACGGTTCTATGAATTGTAGGCGCGGTCTATGACCGCGCCTGTCCAAGACAGGATGAACAGGGAGCGGCAGGCAGGTTTGAATGAAGTGGATGCGACGTAAACCTGGTTTGGGTGTAAAACGGGTGGACCAGTCCCCGCCTAAGTTAGGGCGTCAATGTATTTGGCGCAGTGAGCGGGTTCGCTGTCCGATATCCGTTGACTGTTGTACGACGATAAATAGGTAATCCGGCCATCTATTGGCGCAACAAGTGCATTTATCGTCGTACAACAGTCAACGGATATCGGACACCCGATCCACGCAGTTACTGCGGCAAGTATGTTATTGCCCTAAGTTAGGCGGAGTGCCTTCGCGCAGCGAAGGCGGGGCGGTCTGTTCAAGACCCGCGCGCAGCGCGCTCCTCATGGATTTCCGCGAAGTGCTCCTTATTAATCGGTACTGTTCGTCTTTGAACAGTGTTTTGAGGTTTCGCCCTATCGGGCTCACACTCCGCGCCGCCCCAGCCCTCGCTTCGCGAGAGGGCATCCCCGCCTGACTCAGGCGGGGAGTTGGCGTCCCACACATTGCTGCGGGCTATTCTGGACAGCTCTGGTCTTTGACCGCGCCTACAATACTCAATGGACCTGGCGAGCGATCTCGACGGCCCGTTCGGACCAGCGGATGGCTTCATTCGCCTGCGGCCACAGGATATCCAACGGGGAAGACCGCGTGATCAATTCCTCCAGAGCCCCGATCGCGACCTGGGCATTGCGGAATTCTTTGGGGGCCACGCGCTCGGCCTCGACGCTTTGCGCGATCTGAAACGCCATCCGCGCCTGGATGACGGAACCATGGACAGTGGCGCCGGTGGTCGGCTTGAGCTTTGAATAATCGTAAGCGCCGATCGGAATGACCGCCGTCTTCCGCCGGAGATCCTGACTCGTCTGCGTTCGGTATGCCGCAGCAGCGCTGGGACGGTCCACCATATAGTGAGGCTCAGCAGTAATCAGGACGCCAAACTCGCCCAGGCGCGTGGTCGCGTTGAACTGGCCTTTCACGCCGTTCATGTCCAGCTCTCCGAGGTTGTCCAGAATCCCCTCCGGCGAAACCGCCCAGACGACGTAAGTGTTGTAGGCGGGTCCCATCATGGATGGCGGCGCGACTCGATCAATATCGATTCTCATTCGAGTCACCGTGCCTTCCCGCTTCATCTCGAGCCGGCCCGCAGGAGTGAGCGTCACCTTGATGTCACTCGTCAGCGGGACATTAATCATATCCAGATTGAGATTGCTTACCGCAAGAAGGAGAAAAAGCGACAGTATCATTTATTGTTTATTGTTGGCTGCGCCCTACCGGGCTTGCATTCGCTCCGCTCATGTATCCTGGCTGCGATCGGGCTTATGCTCATTATGGAGAAGGATACTTGCTGACGGGCGAAAACGAAATCTTCAAAGTGTCTTTGTCCACCAGAAGAGCCAGCGGGTTCTTGAGGGAGTCGATGGAAACATAGACCACCACCGAACCGCCTTTCCCGTTGGAATCGAAGACCTTCGCCTCGTGCATTCCTTTGGTGTAGTAACCGTCCTTGCCGAAATCCTGCAGGAAATCCTTGATCGAGTAGCGCCCTGCCGCATCCCAGAGCTGGTATGCCTGGTCGTAATTACCGCCTTCGACCTGCGCGATGAACTGGCGCGCGGCGCGTTCTTCCCTGAAATTCGCGAACTTATAAATGAGACCGCTGAGGAAAATGAGGACGAGCGCAATGGTAAAGGGAACCTTGAGCCGTTCCTTGAGCGCGCGCGACCTCTTCGGGATCGGATGATCGCCGTATATAAGGCTGCCGATAATCTTTTCAGCCATACCGCTATTTTGTGCTTTCTGGGCTCGTTGTGGGCTAATTTTTTTCCAGCGCGCAGCGGAAACCGATATTCGCCACACGTAAGGTTGGAATGAACCAGTAGCGGTAGGATGCGCGGGCGACGCCGGGAAATCCGATCCACGCCCCGCCGCGGATCACCTTGACGGGCATGTCCACGCCTTGCTGAATCAGGGTGTCGCCGACCGGCGGTCCGGTGGGATCGGCAGGCGGGCTTTGTTCGTAGTACTTCGCGCCGTACCAGTCGGCCACCCACTCCCAGGCATTCCCGAGCATGTCATACAGCCCGAACGCATTGGGCTGCTTTTTTGCGACTTCATGCGGGGTGTGCTGGCTGTTGGCGCTCGTCCATGCGATCGCATTGAGCTCGCCGTAACGGACGGCCGTGGTGCCGCCGCGCGCGGCGTATTCCCATTCGGCTTCGGTGGGCAGGTGTCCTCCCGCCCAGGTGCAGTAGGAGTCCGCCTCGTCCCAGAGCACTCCCATGACCGGGTACTTCCCGGATTTCTGGTCGGGCGGCACCCGAACGCCCTTGATCTGGGCGTAGTGCTGGAAAGCTGCGACGGTCACCTCGGTCTGGCCCATCCAGAAATCATGGGTGATGCGAACCGTGTGCGCCGGTCTTTCGTCCTCATAGCACTCCTTGTCGCCATCGGAGCAGCCCATGCGAAAGCTGCCGGCAGGAATCCGGATGTAAGTCTGGCGGTCTTTGAGGTTGCGAAGGCTTTCGGGAGCTGCGGTGACCACAGAGACGCAGAGGCACAGAGACACAAACACTGCCGCAATCGTATAAGGTCTCACAACTCCAGCCTTCGCTGGGTGTTTAGCTCCGGCATATCAGGTTTGGCGTGTTCGACTCCCCGCCTAACTTAGGCGGGGAGTTCGCTACCCCTCAGCTCACCGCAAGACATTACTCGACACGCCCATTAGTTCCTTCCCCTTGTCCGGTTGCGGCGTTATAGGTCCAATCTCCCGGTGCTATCCCCCAGCTGATCGACCGTCACGCCAACCTTATCCATCAAAGTCAAAAGCAGGTTCGTCATCGGCGTCCGGTCGGGGAATTTGATATGCCGCCCGCCCTTGATGCCGCCCCCCATGACGAGGTTCGGCAAAGGAAAATGGTCATGCAGATTGCTGTTGCTCATGTTGCTGCCAAACAGAATGATCGTGTGATCGAGCAGTGAGCCGTCGCCATCCGGCGTGGAGCGCATCTTTTCCAGGAACTGCGCAAACAAGCCCATCTGATAGATCTGGATCTTGACGTTCTTTTTGATCGCGTCGGACACATTCTGATGATGCGAGATCTCGTGCCACGCATCCGGCACGCCGATCTGAGTAAACGGCCGGTTGCTGGTCTCGCGCGCCACCATATAGGTTGAAACGCGTGTAACATTGGCGCGATACGCCAGGACCAGCAGGTCGTACATCGTCTTCACGTGCTCTTCGTACGAATATGGAATTCCGCTGGGCGGCGCCGGCATTCCCGGATCGACGTGCTGCTCGGTCCCGACCTTCTCGATGCGCCGTTCAATTTCGCGAACGCTGTCGAGGTAATCGCCAACAGCGGCCCGGTCTTTGGCTCCGACTTTTTTCTGCAGGTCGGCGACCTGATCTTTGAAGGCGTCCAGGATACTGCTGTCCTCTTTGGTGCGGCCGGTCTGGCCGAACATCCGGTCGAAAGCGCGCCGCGGATTGATTTCGATGGGAAGAGGCGTCGTGGGGCTGCTCCACGACATCGAGTTCATGTAAATGCAGCCGTAATCGCGATCACAGGCGCCGACCATGCCGGCGCGATCTTCCGTCCCCAGTTCGATGGAAGGCAGCAAGGTCTCGCGGCCGATGCGTTGCGCGACGATCTGATCGGCCGTGACGCCGGCCAGGGCATCGTTGCCTTGCGTCGGCTTGGGCCGGACGCCGCTGAGCCACGTCGTCGGACTCAGCGAATGCACCGCCGAGGTGTCGGCCGCCGCATGCGCCAGGCCCGTGATGATGTTGACGTGTTCCCGGAAAGGCTTGAGCTGCTGGAGGATAGGGGTTAATTCAAAGTTCGTGCCGTCTTTCTTCGGCGTCCACTGATCCATGATCGCGCCATGCGGCAGATAAACAAAGGACAGGCGCGGCGCCGCCTTTGCCTGAGCGACGAGGGCCGGAACCATGGCATCGAGGAATGGCAGCCCGAGTGTCGCACCGGCCGCGCGCAGGAATAGACGGCGCGAGAGGTGCTTCCTGGTGATGAACATGGCCATCAGGATAAGCCACGGATTCCACGGATTCAATCCGTTAAATCCGTTGAATCCGTGGCTTATTACAATTGTCATTTGTTTATCTTCAGTTAATTTTTACGCCCCATTGCTTGACCCATTCCCTTCCCTGATATAGAGTTGCCCCACTTTTGAAAGCTCTTTGAGAAATTATAGGAGAGCTTCGGAAGGCTAAGGAGAAAGGTGGATATGACGAGAAAATCTATGTGCGCGGTAGCTTTGTCGCTACTGTGCTTAATCCTCTCCGTCAATGGATATGGACAATCGGTCAACGCGGCAGTCGGCGGCACGGTAGCCGACCCGTCGAAAGCGTTGATTCCCGGCGTCACCGTAACAGCGACCAATACGGGAACGGGTGTCGCAGCCATGACAGTGACGAATGAATCCGGCGCTTACAATTTTCCCGCACTGCAACCGGGTAATTACAAAGTAAGTGCGGAACTGCCGGGTTTCCAGACGCAGACGTTCACCGATGTGCAACTCGGCGGCGGACAACAGGTAACTTTGAACTTCACGCTGCAGGTTGCTGCAGCAGCCGGCCAGAACGTCGAGGTCACCGTCGCGGCAGACACAGTCCTGGCCACAACATCGAACTCGATCGGTACTATTCTTCCGGAATACAAGATTCGTGATCTGCCCACATTGACCGGCAACGTCCTCAATCTGGTGCAGAACACGCCGGGCGTCCAGCGCGATGCGACGGGCACCTTCGGATACATGGCCGGCGGACGTCTCGGCGACGTCAATGCGACGCGCGACGGTATCAACGTCAATGACGGCCGTTATGAAAACGGCGCATGGTCCACCATCTACACCAGTCCCGACATGGTTGAAGAAGTCAAAGTTGTCGTGGCGCCGGTGGATGCGGAAACCTCGCGCGGCAATGGCCAGGTTGCAATGGTGACGCGCTCTGGAACCAACCAGTACAGAGGCAGCCTCACCTGGAGTAACCACAACTCTGCGCTTGACGGAAATAACTGGTTCAACAACTTCAACGGAATCGGGAAGAGCTACGATAATCGCAATCTGTACAGCGCCCGCATGGGCGGCCCGATCATCAAAAACAAGACCTTCTTCTTTTTGCTGTTCAGCGGCCAGCGCGACCTCAAGAAGTCGCAGGCCACGGGTCTCACCTGGACGGACATGGCGAAGGCCGGGATCTTCCGTTACTATCCCAACAATCAAGACAACCAGAATGCCGCCGGCAACAGTCCAGTCGTTGACATGAACGGCAATCCGCTCCTGGGAACTCCCTCGGCGATCGGCTTGTTCGGTTCCTGCAACTACCAGGGCGCGCCTGTCCCGAATTGCAAAACTTACAATGATCCGCTTCGCTCCAGCCCGTCCAGCGTGGCGTTTGTTCAAGAAACGCTGCGTCGTATGCCTTCACCGAATCAGTTCACCGGCGGCGATGGTTTGAACACCGCGAACATCCGCTTCATCCGGCGCCAGGATGGTCTCGACCTGACGAACGGAAATGGCGACGAAGTCAATCGTGATCAATACAACGCTCGTATCGACCACAACTTCAATTCCAGGCACCGGCTGAGCCTGATTGCCACAAACGAACATACGTGGGGCACAGCAACTCAGGCCGGCTTGAGAGCCTGGCCCCTGGGCTTCGACGGATTGGCCGTCAAGCGGCCGGTCGTGTATAGCATTCAGTTGAGTTCGACGCTGTCGTCCAGCATGCTGAACCAGCTGCGTCTCGGCAAGAGCGGTTCGAATAACTGGCAGTGGGGGCCGGCCGACCGCGGCGACGCAATTGGAGCTCAAGTCCGATCCTTGCTCTATCAGGCCAGCGGCATTCCGATCGGCACGTTCACCTACGCGACCGGTATTCTGCCGTTTGCCACCAAAGGTCAATTCGGACGGTGGCGCGAAGGAATCAATCCGCGCTACTCGATCGGCGACGATCTGAGCTGGACGGTTCGTAAACACGCCTTCAAGGGCGGCATGGAATGGCGCCGTACCGAATCAAACGGTTTCAACGATTCCAACAACACGCCGGTCGCCACCTTCGGCGGGGGCAGCAATGGCGCCCTTCTCGACGCTACAGCGGCCAACGGTGGATTCACGGGCCTCAGCACCAACAACGCAAACTTAGCCAAGTCATTTCTCTATGACCTCACCGGTCAGATCAGCAGTGTGAACCAGGCATTTGGCGTTTTGAATGCGACGGACGGGCAGCTGTTGCCCACGCCGCAGGTTCCCAACAATCGCCACTGGAACTATCAGAATGAAGCCAGCGCGTACTTCAAGGACGACTGGAAATTCCGCCCGGACCTCACCTTGAATCTCGGTATTCACTGGGAATGGTACGGCCAGCCCTACGAGCCAACGGGCTTGCGGCTCGCGTCGTGGGCGACCAGAGCGCTTTCACGAATGTGCAGTGCGCCAGCACGGTGGGCACTCCGATCGCATCACCCGACACCAGCTGCACCAACCTGACGCAGGTTCAGTTTGTCGGAAAAAATTCGACGCATCCGAACGTCGGCGTGAATCTGCAGGGCAATGATTACCACAGCTTTGCGCCGTCTGTCGGAATCGCGTGGAATGTGCCGTGGTTTGGCAAAGGAAAGACGGTACTGCGCACCGGATACGGCATCGCGTATGAAGGCGCTCTCCGCAACTTCATCACGGTGGACAGCACGATCAATACGGTTCCGGGTATCAACCTTATTTCGAACGGAGCAGGTCTGACCTGGAACCCTCCAACCGCCTCGGCTGGAGTACCGCTAACGACACTCTCCAACCTCACGCTGCCCATTCCGAAGCCGGCAGGCACTCCGGACACGTCGCCGTTTACGATTCAGCCGACGACCCGGAACATCGGAATCACAACCTATAACTATACGAACCCGTACACTCAGAACTGGAACCTTGAAATCCAGCGTGAGGTGGCCAAGAACACCACCGTTGAAATTCGCTACGTCGGAACGAAGGGTACGAAGCTCTTGGGCGACGAGAATATCAACGACTATTACCTGGGTCAGAAGGCCAATGCGCAAGCGCTCTTCGCCGCGTTTGACGTCGCACGTAACGGCGGCGAGTCCCCACTGTTGAATACACTGTTCAACGGCATCTCTCTCACCGGTGGATGCGGAACGGTCAACGGGACGACCTGTACTGGCGCTCAGGCTCTTCGGATGAATACAACGACGCGGCCACAGCTGGCCAATGGCAGCTATGGTTCGTTGTTGAATTCTCTCAACACGACTCTGCAGTACACGGGAGGCCCGACCGACGCGGGTTCGGTCCTTCGCCATGCCGGGTTCGCGGACAACTTCCTGACGCCCAATCCGCAGTATTCCTCGATAAACCTCAACGGGAACAATCAGAACTCCACGTATCACTCGCTGAACATGCAGATCACGCGTCGTCTGTCGCACGGTTTCACCAACACGACGTCGTACATCTGGAGTAAAGCGATGGGCGCTGGAAATTTTGTGGACCCGAACCAGCGCTCCGATTGGAAGACGTTGCAGGCTGTCGATCACAAACACCAGATCAGCAGCAACGGCACGTATGAATTGCCTTTCGGAACGGATCATTTCCTGATGGGCAAGGCTCCGGGCTGGGCCCAGAACATCATCAGCAAGTGGCAGCTGGGCGGCGTCATGAACTTCTATACTGGCGAACCGCTCTCTCTCACCTCGACGGTGGCAGCCATTCAGCAGCAACGAAACTCGGCAGACCGAACCTCGTTGGCTCGCTGCCATCGGATTTCGGCAAAGTCACAAAAGTTGCCAACGGTGTGCAGTACTTCAATGGCTACTCTGTGGTCGCCGACCCGACCTTCGCGCAAGTCTCCCCCTCTTGCGGCGCGTCAACGACGGCCTGCAACGGCCTGGGCGCTGGTTACAACCTGACGGCGATCAAGGATCCGAACGGCAACATCGTTCTGACTAACCCGCAACCGGGAACGAAGGGAAATCTCCAGCAGAGCACGGTCCGCGGGCCTTCGGCCGTTTACTTCGACATGAACATGGTGAAACGCTTCCAGATTGCTGAAGGAAAGCAGCTCGAGTTCCGGATGGATGCCATCAACATCCTGAACCATCCGAACTTCGCAGCGCCGACCACCAGCATCGACTCGACCAACTTCGGCCGCATCACGGCTCTCCGAACCGAACTGGTCGGTAATGGTATGCGCGCCTTCATCGTCAACATGCGTATGAACTTCTGATCTCTAGAAGTCGAAACGCAAAAATCCCCTGCGAGCAATCGCAGGGGATTTTTTGCCCAATTATCCCGGCTGTCGCTCCCTAATTCGCAAACTCAGTCCCTGATTCCCAAAGTCGTTCCCTGATTCCCAAATTCAGTTCCCAATTCCCAAAGTCGCTCCCTGATTCCCAAAGTCACTCCCTAATTCCCAAAGTCACTCCCTAATTCCCAAAGTCCACTCCCTAATTCCCAAAGTCGTTCCCTAATTGCCAAAGCCGCTCCCTAATTCCCAAAGCCGCTCCCTAATTGCCAAAGTCACTCCCTAATTCCCAAAGTCACTCCCTAATTGCCAAAGTCACTCCCTAATTGCCAAAGTCACTCCCTAATTGCCAAAGTCACTCCCTAATTGCCAAAGTCACTCCCTAATTCCCAAAGTCACTCCCTAATTCCCAAAGTCACTCCCTAATTCCCAAAGTCGTTCCCTAATTCCCAAAGTCGTTCCCTAATTCCCAAAGTCGTTCCCTAATTCCCAAAGTCGTTCCCTGATTCCCAAAGTCGTTCCCTGATTCCCAAAGTCGTTCCCTGATTCCCAAAGTCGTTCCCTGATTCCCAAAGTCGTTCCCTGATTCCCAAAGTCGTTCCCTGATTCCCAAAGTCACTCCCTATTTGCCAAAGTTATTCCCTGGTTTACAGCTGGAACCTACCTGCCCGTAAAACGCTTTGCCAACGTAACCGGTTGGGTTCCAACAGGATGCGATTTTTCCGCAAAAAATCTTCATTTTTCACTTCCGGTTTCTCCTCTGCCGCCGGTTTTACATAGAGAGCGGGGCGAGAGATGCGGCGGCAATGGGCCGCCGCGGATCTTCCCAAAACCGTTAACCATTAACAAAGGAGGTGGCACACTATGCCAAACACAGTTCAATTCAAAGCGTTGGTCGGCTTTTCCAAGCTGTCCGACCTGGATGTCGTCAAAAACGGCATCGCTGTTCAAACCAATCTGACCGGTAATTCGAAATTCGCGAATGCGCCGGTCGACCTGGCGGTCCTGAAAACCGATCTCGATTCGCTGACGGCGCTCATCGCCGAAGCGGCCGATGGAAGTAAGAAGGTTATCGCCAGGAAGAACCAGCAACGTGAAGTCGTGATCGGAATATTGCGGATGCTCGCGCGTTACGTCGAAGTCGCTTCTCAGAGCGACCCGGCGGCGTTCGAGACGAGCGGATTCCAACTCGCTTCAAGGACGAAGGCGCAAGCGGCGCCGTTGTCCGAGAAGATCCGCAAAATCGATCGAGGCTCCAATAGTGGGCAAGTTCGCGTATGGCTCCAGGCTGTTCGTAAGGCCGGCAGCTATGAACTCCACCATGGGCCGGCCGTCAACGGCGGCGCACCCACCACATGGACAACGCAAGCCGTTCTGATGGTGAGGTCGCCGATTGTTCTGACGGGACTGACGCCGGGCGCGACCTATTTTTTCCAGGCGCGCGCTCTGCTGAAGGAAGGCTACACGGACTGGAGCGACCCGGTTACGTTCATCTGCACGTAGCTGAGTAAAGAATGCGGCAATCGAGGCGCGAAACTCTGAAGTCTCGATTGCCGCATTTGACTCACCTTTTAGAACGAATACATCGAGCTTGATGGACATACCCGAAAACCCACTGAGGGGCCAGGAATCATCATTTCGTGCATCCCGGCTTTCAGCGTGGTAGGTTGTCGCGATGGTATTGCTCAACAAAAAGTCTGGTACGTATTGCTCGCAGACGGGCACGCGTCTCTGTGCCGTAGCTGCGACAGTCATTGCCATCCTGCTTCTAACATCCAACGGCAACGCGCAATCGCAGCGGGCCGGGGCGGCCGTCTCCGATCTCCGTGAAACGCCGGGACGCGCGTCTTTGACCAACGTGAGCTTGCGCACGCTGATCCAGGTGGCATACCAAGTACAGCCGCGGCAGCTCGTCGGCGAACCCGACTGGGTCAATAATTCGCGCTTTGATCTTCTGGCGACCACCAGCGGCAGCGCTTCTGTCGCGGAAATGCGCATGATGCTTCGTCCGCTGCTGGAAGACCGCTTTGGATTGGTTGTCCACACAGAAACCAGAGAAGTTCCGGTCTACGCCCTGATACTTGCGCGCCGTGACGGAAAGTTGGACCCTAATCTCAAGGTTTCAACCACCGACTGTCAGGCCAATGGCGCACGACCCCTGGATACTGCCCCGCCCGCGGAGCGACGGATGGGCCACCGCCCGGCCTGATTCTCCCGCTCTTCGGCCAGGGCCGCTTTCAAGGTCGAGGACTGCGCATGGCCAACGTCGCCAGCGCCCTGAACAATGTCGTCGATCGCACCATCGTCGACAAAACCGGCCTGACCGAACCCTACGAATTCGACCTCACCTGGACACCCGACGCCCTGCTCCAGCCGGGCGCCACCGCTAACGGCCAGGCCAACATCACCGCACCTTCACTATTCACGGCTCTGCAGGAACAACTCGGCCTGAAGCTCGAGCCGGAGAAGGGACCAGAGCAGGTGCTGGTGGTGGACAAGGTGCAAAAACCTGCCGAAAACTAAGCCGTTGCCGTCACGGGGGTAGTAGATTCTCCCAAGCCTTCAAGACTTGCAACCGCTATGACCGCACCGCACAATACCCGCCGATGCGCCTCTATGTCGCAATTCTTACTTTCGCACTTCAACAACAGTGCCATTTGATAAACCCGGAGACCGCTCGCTCACAAGCTGACCAGGCGTTGAAGCCGTATTTTCCTCATGCCCATGCAATCGTGAACGGAGGCACCTTGATTGGTATCACGTGCGCGGACCTTGGCCTCGCCGCAATTCAAGAGTTACCCTCTACACTGGACAAGAATAGCAAAGTGCAGCAACTGAAGAGCTTCGGCGGGTTGGCGGGAATCGGTAGCTTCGCACTTGGTTTCCCGGACACGATTCTTGCATTGGATCTGGTGACCAAGCGGTACCAAACCTTCTCCACAGCCACCATCCCCGGCTATGCACGAGACTATACGACGCTCTGCACTGCGGCTGGGTCACAGTACGCGACGACGGCAGCCCCAATTGCACCCACCACGTCCGACGAACCGTAACGCAGGCGGATGGAACGTCGCGAGTAATGATAATCACGGATGGCCTGATCTCGCCCTGCATATTCAGGCATTGTGCTCCAGCCGCTCCACGATGCGGATTGTGTCTCACGCCGATCTATGCAAGAATGCCGCGCTCGTTGTTTCCTTTGAAAGGAATAGCCTTTGCGCCTTACCAACTGGACATGCAAGTGTGGTATACGAATCAAAGTTGTGTCCGGATTCGATCCGACGAAGCGCGATGAGGAGTTGCCTGTCACCTGTCCGCAATGCGGCGATCAGCAAAGTGTCTTTGGACACACGGTCATTTCAGTACAGCAGGAAAAAGCTGAATCTGTACATTAGCTTGTAATGGGGCGCTAAATGAATGGGCTGCGGTAATTTCCGATTGGCCCCGCCCGTGCTGCCGTGTTTTTATGGGGCGCATCGCTATTCAAAGCCGCACTCGGTGACCACCACGAATCCTGCGCTGCTAACCTAGAGTTTTTGATTAGCGAATTCCGCGGCGGTCCCGCTCAACTTGCGTGCGCGTGGCGACAAGCTGCAAATTCGACGCAACAAAATCGCGGAGCAACTTCTCATACCGCCTTCGTGTTGTGGTTCCGGGCATGGACATTTCGTAACAAAACATCCAGGTCTTTACGGAATGCACGTTTGCCGCCGTGATGAATTTGCGAGTCTGATAGATCAACGAGCGGTCCAATTCCGACATGACGGTCACTCCTGGCCTGAACATCAAATCATATTTGTCGTTGATCGGGCCGCTTTCGTTAGCAACGAGTTTGCATATTTTGACAAATGCCGACTATCCCTAGTTTTCCCCACCCAATTTGGTTTGATGATTTCCTGACGGGACAACTTCATAACTGCGACCATCACGCTGCGGCAACCGCTCATGGCTGTAGTAGATGAGCCTTGCAGCAGCGTTCTCCGGACGATAACCACTGCAGGTATTCTCTGCCAGACAAGTTGCGCATCTTACGCGCCGCCATAAGTTTTTTGCGCTGAGCGAGAAGCGCGGGTGACCGCCAACTGATAGTGGGCCGTTACCAAAATAGATGACTGGCCAAACGTGGAGCGATGCGGATGAATCAACTAGTGGCGCCGCTCTAACCATATTTCTAAACACGACATATCGGGACTTTGAATTGAACACTCGAACGCCTTCAACGCCACCGGAGGTAAAATCGAAGCTGTCTATGAAACGGGATCAATTCGAAAGAGTAGTCAATGAAGCCATCGCGGAATTACCCGAAGAGTTTCGCAGGAAGTTGGAAAATGTCATCGTGATTGTCGATGATCGACCTTCCAGCGAGCTGTTGGACAAGATGGAAGTCCCGACTGGTGACACGCTCCTTGGTCTATATGAAGGCACTCCTTTAACCCAACGAGGCTTCATTGCACCCCTGTATCCGGACCGGATCTCAATTTTTCAGAAGCCGATTGAAGAAAAGTGCGAAACGGAAAATGAAATCAAGGATGAGATAAAAATCACCATCGTGCACGAGATGGCGCATTTCTTCGGTTTGGATGATGAATACCTGGAGGAACTCGGGTACTGATGATCTCTGCGGCTTAGACCGCCGGTCCAAAACCGTTGATTGCGGGATCGGGCTAGTTATTACAGTGAGACCTTCATCGAGATAAACAGGTGTGATGCGGACTTGCACATTGCCTGTGGCGTGCGTACCACAGTGCGCACGGCCCGTCCCCCGGTCAGGATCGATCCCAAGACGCCACTTTTGAATACACGAAATACTCGGTTGTCTAGTCCCGGCGTGAAGGCTAAGTTGGCGGATCGCGGTGACGAGTCGTCGTGACGCCGGTCAGAATTCCAATTCCTATCATGCAAATAACGCCTACGCCGATCCATCGTGGAGGAACATGGAGTAAGTGTGAACCGAGCGCAAGGCCAACGATGAGAACGATGTACCCGACCATGTACATGCCAAATGACACGCGCAATCTCCTTTTAAGTTTGTAAACCGCACGTCGAATTCCACCCCGCTCTGTGCACGGACGCAATAACGCCCTGCAAGTATGGCCAGCCCACCGCTGGCTGATATGGAGACCATGAGAAAGCGACATGCGCAGCATCGGGAAGAAACGAGAAAGAGGATGGCAGCGCAGCAACGTCCCGGGACAATCGGCGGCTTCGGCGGCACAGCCAACTACAATCCCACGTTTCCTAGAGAGGTTCCGGAAGCTCCGCATGAGCCAGTGGGAGGGCGATACGTTCATTGTCCAGACATACCGGCTGCACCAGGGCCATGAGCTAATGGTTATCGAACGTATTCACCTTGTTGGCAATCAACTGATCTACAAGCACGGAGTGAGAGGCCCAGGGCAAAAGCTTGTCCCACTGGGTGAAGATCAAATAATTTCAGTTTTTGGACCCTACGGGATGAGATTGCGGACTCAATATCAAACCTTCGAGAATCCATCCTTAGCTGCACAATCTTCAACGGCCAGCCATCAGGCTGCGCTAGGCAAGGTTGGGCCTATTTCTTCTCTTCCGATTTTTCGTTGCATAGGAACGTAAATTGGAGATCCAGTTGTTCGCCTTTGAAGGCGGGGTCGCTGACCGCAGCGAGCGCCTCAAACCTTGGCTCTGCGTACCTTTGACGTGCTCCAGGCACCCAAAGTTCTACCCGTGTGGCAGCAAGGGTTCGACCAACGGCTTCCGGGGTATATCGGCGCTCGGAAACGATCAGCGACTTCTTAACCACTCATCGCGGATCCATCCGCGATGAGTGTTGCGTTGGGCAGGAACTAAGCTACATCCTCCCAATACGGCTTGTATCCGTAATGCTTATAGACCTTCGTTCCGAAAGTGGGATCGGCCATGTCTGGCCAATTGTCCTTGTCGAATCCCGGAGCTTTTTCCAACACCGACTTGTCGATGTCGAGAACGAACTGCTTGTTGACCGAATCGAGGCGCAACGCCTGCCACGGAATAGCGAACAGCTTATTCCCAACTTTCAGGAAGCCGCCGAACGACAGGACCGCGTAAGCAACTCGGCCAGAATCCGTATCGATCATAAGGTCTTCGATTTTACCAAGATCCTCGCCAGCCGAGTTCTTGACGTGATCACTGGAAATCGTGCTGCTGGACAGGACCTTGGGGTATCTGGTTTTTTCCATTACTAAACTCCTCAATTGTTTGAATGCCTCGGGATAGTGCATGCTGCTCAGTTTCCACCGCCAGAAAGGGCACTTCCTTTTGGTTAATGATCCATGTTGCAGGTACCATTCCGAAAGGTTGAGCACTCCGCGCCAACGGCTGTGCAGCTTTTGTGCTCGAACACCTTCCGACAAGACCCAAAAACAATCGACGATCAGATCGTGCATGGCGAATTCCCGCTCAGGCCGCAGTCGGCGTTTGGTATAACCTCGACGGTGCGTCTGCCATCGATAAGATTTGAAATCGAAACCTTTAGTTTCAGGTGTTTCGATCGGCTTTCGCCATAGAAACGATCAGGCGCTTGCGCGGCTCACTTATGACGCTGGTTGCTAACTAATTTAAGTGAAGACTGCTTGCCCGGCAGTGTCCACATCGTGCCCACACTGGTTTGCGCTGCTGAATCACAACACTTTCGGTTGCGAAGGCGTGAAACTGTTCAGGTTGTGATTCCGTCTTACCATTCCGAAGTACGTTTTACCGGATGATCGGAATGGAAGTGAATGAGAGACTAGGGCTAAATCGGAGTCCGATCCCCGTTACGTCGTCTGAAACACCACTAAACTCGATGGTCCCACGCTTACTGGCCGAGGCCGGAAAGTTACCACTTACGAAAAACGAAGTATGGCCAAGTGCGGGAACAGACAGAGTGGATTGTCCGATGATGACGCCGGTGTCGTCACGAACTATAGACGCGATTTTGGAATCTGAATTCGACAGGTTTACTAAAGCCACGCCGGTTTGAAAGCCGGCAGTATTGTCGTATGAAAACAAAATCGAAGGGCCTGGAGTGATATCCAGGTCGGTTGTACCCTCAGAATCCGGTAATCCGCCGATTCGTTGCCGAAAAATACTATAGCCGGACACGAATCCTGATGCTCGAACCTCCGCCCAACCCGTACTGATGTCCGTTGTGGGAGCTTCCGTCTCGATAACTCCTGAGCCGCGAGGCTGCAACGTCAGACTTACACTCGAATCCGTTACGTGTGAGCCGTCCGACAATGTCAGGGGTAATACGAGCGGAGTTCCTGCGTCTGCGTAGAAGTTTAGCCGAGCAGTGACTGCAACATCACTCAGATTGACGATCGTCAGTGTCGTTTTCCACCCTCCGCCAGAGGCAACCTGAGCGAATGACCCTACACGTGGCAGAGCACTGACATCGATCTTACGGATGCGGCTGTTGCCGCTGTCGACGATGTATAGGTTGCCGACTGAGTCGAGAGTCACTGCGGATGGCGCAGCCAATTGAGCGGCCAACGGGAGACTTCCATCACCACTGAATCCAGCAACCCCATTACCTGCTAAGGTGCTGATGGTTCCATCGGGCGCCACCCTCCGTAAGCGGTTATTGCCCCGATCGGCAACGTAAACGTTTCCTTTTGTATCCGCGGCGACACCAGATGGTGCAGAGAGCTGTGCCAATGTGGCAGGACTACCATCGCCACTGAAGCCGGCGGTACCCGTACCGGCGACTGTCGTGATGAGGCCGTCGCGCCCGATCTTCCGAACGCGGTTAACTGCCGGATCGGCGATGTAGATATTCCCGGCGCCATCCGTTGCAATGGACGACGGGCTGATCAATGCCGCCTGGGATGCCAGTCCACCATCTCCCACTGTTGAACCGTTTCCTGCTATGGTCGTAATCAAGCCGTTTGGCGTCACTTCCCGGACCCGTCCGTTGCTCGAATCCGCAATGTAAATATTCGAAGAGTCAACGATGACACCAGTCGGATTTGCGAGTGGGCTCACGGTCGCCGAGACTCCGTCAATACCACGGCCCCTGGTCCCGTTGCCAGCCACTATACTCAGGACCCCGCTAGAGAATTTGCGAATCCGGTTCGCGCCGCTCTCCGCAATAAGGAGATTGCCGGCGGCATCAATAGCCACGCCGGATGGTCCTCCAAGCTGCGGTGATGAACCGCCGGTCAGTCCGAAAGTCCCATCTCCGGCGATTGTGGTGATAAGGCCATCCGTGCTGACCTGCCGGACTCGATTGTTGCCAGTGTCGCCAATGTAGAGATTGCCTTTGGCGTCCAGCGCGAGACCGGACGTTGAATTTAAGTTCAGGGTTGCGGAAACAGCCGATCCGCCGTCACCCTGATAGCCTGTGATGGAAGACCCGGCGACTGGGGAGATTATCCCGACAGATACGGGACAGATGTAACCACCCGGACAGATGCACCACATAAATGAACCACTATCAAGAGGAAATAAAGCCTTTCGAACGGGGTTCGCGCCAGCATCGGCGATGTAAAGATTTCCCGTACTGTCCAGCGCCACGCCTGATGGCGCGACTAAAACCGCAAGAGGAGCTGGATCGGGATAATAATGCTGCCCGATAGGAAGCGGGCTACACCCGAAGCCGAAAAAATTGTAATTCGTCTGCCCCCCTCCCACGACGCATCCCGCCTCGTAACTGGGTGTGACCTCCCAAATACAATTCAATCCGGAATCCGCTATGTACAAGTTGGCTTTGCTATCAACGGCTATGCTACGTGGTTGCACTAGAAATCCAGCTCCAAAGAGCGTTGTAACCTCCCCGCTGGAAGAAATCTCCAAGATCCGGCCCGACGAGCAATCGGCGACAAGGACATTACCGGACGCATCTATTCCAAGACCAGCGGGACAATCTTGGGAGTTATTCAAATACACAACTGTGGAGGACGTTCCGTCGGATGTTAATTTGGTGATGGCATACGACTGCGCAACGTAGATGTTACCGCTGGTGTCCACAGCGATACCGGAGAGTCCGGTTAACGAATCAGCAACTGTAGCAATCCGGCCATCGCTTGTGATTTTGCGGACGCGGTTGTTGCCGGCATCGGTGATGTACACCGCTCCTGTCGAATCAACGGCCACGCCCCAGGGCGAAGCCAATTGAGCGGCCGTCGCCCTCCCACCATCGCCGCGAAAGCCATATGTGCCATTTCCGGCAAACGTGCTTAACGTTCCACTCGCAGAGACTCGATAAACTCGATTCTCATTCGGACTAACGAAGTAGACCCCGCCCGCGCCATCTGTAGCCACGGAACTCGCCCGGTCAATTGGTTGAGACAATGCTTGAGATCCGGTTACAGGTAGCTGCGGACCGGCATACGTCGTTATCGTCTGTCCCTTTGCGATGCTGTCCGAAATGACGAAAATAAGGCAAAGCGTTAATGCGATACGATTGATCATGTTGCTCCTCAAAAAGCGTTTAAATCAATTGGACACGGCCAAACCGTGCGTTCATCGGCCTAAGCATACGAAGGTGACATGGCAGGGCCGAATGTAATCGCACGCTTGCGCCCCTGACCTGGGGGCATCATCGTATGGCGTCAGGATTCCGGCTACCGCGTGGACGGAGAAACCATCAGGTGGTGAAGATCAAGAATGGCGGTACCCGCAGGCGGAGGTGCGGGCGGAGATGTTTGAGGAGGAGTCCCTGCCGTTTCAGTTCCTCGATCTCGTGCACGTCTTTCCCCCTTAACAGCTCGGCACCTCCTGCTTGATCTTCGATGCCGAACTCTAGAAATCACCCGGTTAAGGACTGGGATTTAGCCTCAATTTCTCACGAGTTTTGCCCCGGAATGGATACACCCACCTATGCTCATGAGAGATTCGAGCTAGAGGTGCGATTCACATGGAAGAGTGGACAGCGAGGATAAAATAGCCAGCACTATGAGCGAAACAGCGGCAACAAAAACCGGTGTGCCCGATCGGTCGGAGCTTCTGGCGCGCGCAAAGCGCATCTGCCCGATCCTCGAGGCGAATTCGGAGGAGACGGATCGTTTGCGTCGTCTGGCCGACGGGAATGTTCAAGCATTACGCGAGATGGGTCTTTGTCGCTTGATGATGCCCCGGCGCATCGGTGGCTATGAGACCGACATCCGAACATATATCGCAGTCATGGCCGAATTGGGCCAGGGCTGCGGCTCGACTGCATGGACAGCAAGCTTATTAAATGTGTGCGCGTGGCTCGCCGGCCTGTTTCCGGAGCGGGCGCAAAGCGACGTTTGGGGAACGAATAGCGAAGCCTGGGTCGCGGGTTCTCTCGCGCCTCGAGGTGAAGCTCGTGCTGTGAAAGGGGGGTGGATGGTGAACGGACGCTGGCCGTGGGCGTCCGGCTGCCTGCATGCCCAATGGGCCGCATGCGGCATTCACATGAAAGACGAGCGCGGCGAGATGGCGAACCTCGGCCTGTCGCTGCTGCCCATGACCGAGCTCACGATCCAGGACACGTGGCACATGGCGGGCATGAAAGGCACCGGGAGTAATACAATCGTGGCGGCCGATGTATTTGTTCCGGAGCATCGATTCCTTCCTTACCCCGCCGCTTTCGAGGGTCGCTATCGAACCGAGTATCAGGATGAACCGCTGTATCGCGCAGCTCTCGTGCCGCTGACGATACTTATCCTCATTGGTTCGCAGCTGGGCATTGCAAAAGCCGCTCTCGACTACGTCACTGCAAACGCTTCGGCCCGCGGTGTAACGCACACCAACTTCACGAGGCAGGCGGAATCCACCGGTTTTCAGATACAGGTCGCCGAAGCCGCGATGAAAATCGACACGGCATACCTTCACGCCTTTCGCGCCGCGGACGATCTCGATGAGGCCGCAACAAGTGGCGCGCACCCGGGTCTCATCGCCCGTGCCCGCATTCGTGCGGACGCTGCATTGGTAGCGAAGTATTGCCGCGAAGCGGTGGACCTGCTGGTGTCGGCCCACGGAACTTCGAGCCTTGCGGATTCCAACCGCCTGCAAAGGCACTGGCGGGACATTCATGTGGCAAGCCACCATGCCATAACCGAGTGGCAGGTCAATCTGGAGATCTATGGCAAGTCGCTGCTCGGCATCGAGCCGAACATCACCCCACTGATTTGAGGTCCTCAACTGTTCACGGAAGAGCGGGACCTTCAGGTATCGACCGATTCGAGCGATATGAAGTCGATACCGAGCGCGTTGAACTCTCGAGTATCGGCGCGAGGTGTTTCGTGCTGCGCGCAAAGCGGTCGGCGCGGGCGACCAGCCTCGCATCGATCTTGATCACAACAGCCTGCAATCATCCTGTCGGATGGCCAAGTGATTGGACCGGATAAGACTCATCTGGCCGCTGAGCGTCAGGGACAGGCAGAGGCAGCCGCGAAGCTCCAGCAGATTAATATCAATGAGAGAAGGAAGGAGAAGCTAAAACCAATATGCGGCTGGCCGTCAGCACTGTCACCGCCTGGTGTGCTTAGTACCTTTGCACTGAGACTCCTTGGGTCCAAGAGGCGTGCTGCGATAGTCGATGTAACGTGCCCGTCGTCCGTCAGTGAAAATTGCGATACCTAACGCAGGGTAGACCACAAACTCCAGTGATCCGTTCGGGGATTCGTAGATCGGACCTTCGCCGCCCTTATCCAGGCACATGTCAAAATCGTAGCGGATAGTTCTGTGATCATTCCCGAACAATTCCTTCGCATCGTCCAACGATAGATTGTGGGGAGATACAGTCACGTCCCCAATTAACTGCGTCTTCTTATCCGCCATGATCTCAACTTCGGTAACAGCTTCGCTTCGGCTGCGCTTGATCTCCTCGCTCCATAGATTTGTTCAAAGGCCAAGCGGATGTAGAGCCGGAGAGCGCGGATATTCTTCAGGCCCACAGAAAGCCTAACCGGTTTGTTTCTCTCGTGCGTGCGAGCAAGCGTGTCCAACAATATGCGGCTCCCGATGCCTTTGTTCTGATGACTTGACTCTATTTGAATTTCGGCGACTTCAACGGCATCAGGTTCGTCAAGCAGTTGAACCATGCCTACACGTGTGCCATTGTAAGGTATGGAGACGTGGGTTCGAGGACAACCTGAGCTCAGCTATTCCCCGCCTGAGTTAGGCGGGGTGCCTTCGCGAAGCGAAGGCGGGGCGGTCTGTTCAAAGACGATAGTACCGATTAATAAGGTGCGCTCCGCGGATATCTGTGAGGAGCGCGCTTCGCGCGGACTTTGAACAGACCGCCCCAGCCCGCACTACGCGCGGGCATCCCCGCCTAACTTAGGCGGGGAATATCTGCACTTATCCGAATACGATAGCGTAATTACGAAAAGCACTACTGGTAAGGCCGATACAGCCGGTCTTTGCTGCCTCTTGTCCTTTATGCGGCCTGGAGAAGTCGGGCTGAGGTTCCCGGCGGCCGCCACTTTAAAGTGCGGGGGCAGCGCAAGCGGTTTGTCGAAGTCCAACCGTTTCTTCGCTGAAGCAACATTCAACGATGCGCGTTCCATACTCGACATCGGCTCGCCCTCAAGAGATAACATCGAGGAAGCAACCATCGAGTATCTGTTTCAGGTGGATAAAAGCGATGCCACAAGACGCGCAATCTTTGATGTGTTCCCACTCCGGTTGATCGGTAATGGCAGCAATGTGGGCGAGTTCAAAGAGCCTATGCGATTCGATGTGATCCGTCACTTCATCGCTCCATGCTGTTTTGTTGTCGTCGGGTATCCAGAGTTGTGGCCGGCGGAATAACGATAAAGGAAATTGGAAAACTAATAAAGGGTTTGTAAAACAGAACGGTCCGCTTTCGATGACATGGACGGAGTTGACGCCAGGCACATAGATGATCGTTTTGTGGCAGATGAACAATCGCCATCTGCCTGACGTGGCGTACCCGGACTCACCAAGTGCAACGTCAGCTGATGCGGCGAAAAGAAGATGTTAGAATTTGCGCAATGTCTAAGATTGTAAAGACACCAGACTGCGTCATACAAAAACGGCCCGACGGGTCGCGCATATGCGCGGTCCATGGAAAGCCGTTGCGGCAGCAAGCTATGTCCGGGCCAGCCAATCCGCCCGGACCAGGGCATTTGTCGGCATGGATCTGCCCCGAATCCGGGAAGACTTTGATTGAGATGGAAGGATTGTGATGCCATGGACAATGCTCTGGACCGGGTTTCTACGGTGACAGTCCCTCAACGTAGCCGCAGAAAAAGCTATTGCTGAATTAACGGTAAGGAAGTCAACGGGCGGAAACTCACGGTTAATGCCCGATGGAGAAGAGGAACCCCGGCTGGCGGGGCGGCCGGAGCCGCTATCAGGTCCGCGCGCTCCTTCACCCGCGCCGCTCGTTCATGATGCGGTGGATTGAAGGGCCATATTTTTCGATCGTGCTCATTCCGATGCCCGGAATCGCGAGTAACTCATCTGAGGTCGCGGGACGGGTAATCGCGATCTTCCTCAAAACCTTGTCGGTGAGAATCCGGAAGGCGGGGACTCCACGGCGACGAGCTTCTTCCAGGCGCCACGAGCGCAGTGCGTTTTCGATGCGAGGGTCAACCCTGCTGGAGGGCTTCGCAGATGGTTCAGTAGATTTCCTTTTGCGTTTCCCTTTCGCGGGCTTTCCCGTTTCCTTCATCACGAAATCGATCGGCGTACCTTCTTCGAAAGATTGTCCTTCGCGCGTCAGACTGACCTTGCGATAAGGAATCGTCTTGCCGTCCTTCTCGAACGACGCGTCCGACAGACGTACAAGACCGGCACGCGCCATCCCGCCGAGCACTTCCTCGAACGTGTCCCGGCTTAGCTCGTTGCCTGGAAACAACTCGGAGTGCAGACGGCCTGTGGCTCTCGTGCCGCCGGATCGAAGCTCATTGACGACACGGAGCAGCGCTGCGCGTTCGGCATCGGTCGCTGTGCGAAAGCGTTGCGCTGCACAACGGGACGGTGCGCAGAAATCGCAGATACCGCAGGACTTCTGTCCGTCGGCCAGGTCGCCGAAGTGGCGGATCAATGTCGACATCCGACATTGGTTGGTTTCGGCATAGCGGATCATCAGGTCGATCTGCGATCGCTTCTGCTCCCCTTGTGCGATGTAGGAATCGCGCCAGGTGGGCTGGCCGCGGGTGATTCGCTCCGCATAGTCCAATACTCCGCCGCCGTGAATCCAGAGTTTCTCGAGAGCCTTGTCAAACAGATCCGGATCGAGGGCGAGTTTCCTTTGCAGCCCGGCTTTCTCCTGTGGTTCGTCGCGAAGAGCGGCAAAGAGACGATCGAGGACGGCGACGTCCGGGTAATCGCGCTCGAAGAAGAAGTCGTGCGTGTAACGATCCGCGTATGAATGCATGAGGATCGCGCGGCTCGGCGCTCCGTCGCGGCCTGCGCGGCCGACTTCCTGGTAATACGCTTCGAGACTTCCCGGCAGAGCCGTGTGGATGACGGTTCGAACGTCCGGTTTGTCGATGCCCATTCCGAACGCGATTGTGGCAACCATCACGGCGATCTTGCCGGTGAGAAACTGCTCCTGAACGCGGCGGCGAAGATCGGCGTTGAGTCCGGCATGATAGGCAGCCGTCGGAAACGCAACCGCGAGCGCTGCCGCCAGACTTGTAGCTTGTTTGCGCGTCGGCGTATAGACGATCGCCGGCCGGCGTTCCGCATCGGTCAACAGTTCCGCCGTCATTGCGGCTCGTTGCGACGGCACGACCTCCACGGCTTCGATCGCCAGATTGGCGCGGCGAAAACCGTGAATGAATCGCTTGAGTTCCGGAAGTTGAAGCTGATCCGCAATGTCGTTTTGTACCAGTGGTGTTGCGGTTGCGGTCAAGGCGATGACGGGCGCCGGCCGCAGTTTCGGAAGGTGCTCGCCGAGTCTGCGATAGTCCGGACGAAAGTCATGCCCCCATTGCGAAATGCAGTGGGCCTCGTCAACAGCGATCAGAGTGGGTTTGCGCTTCGCCAGCATTTCCGGAAATCCGGACAACCGCAACCGTTCCGGCGCGATGAAAAGAAACTGCAGCGAGCCGTTCAGGTAATCCGCGCACGCTTGCCGCGACGAGGCGGAGTCGCGTCCGGAATGGATGCGTTCGACCCTAAATCCGCGTTCTTTCAGCTTCACGACTTGATCTTCCATCAACGCAATGAGCGGGCTGATCACGAGTGTCGTTCCGCCACGGGCAATGCCGGGCAACTGGTAGCACAGGGACTTGCCCGAGCCTGTCGGCATGACAAGCAACACATCGTTACCTTCAATAGCCGCGCGGCAGACCGCTTCCTGGTTTGCACGAAACGAGGAGAATCCGAACGCATCGTGAAGCAGGTCCGGCAGTGAGGCTGCCGGAGACGCCGGCAAGGCAACTGCCGTCACGGCCTGGCGAACTGGTTTTGCCAGGCTCTGACTGCTCTTACCGACGACGACGCGAACATACTCCTCGATGCCCTTCAGGAAAGGATCCAGTTGCGCTTCACCTCGCTGGATCCTCTTGAGGTATGCCTCCCACTGGCCGGTCATGGCGGGACTCTTCACTTCCGGATGGACGACTTCGATCAGATGAATGCCCTTGTCCGTCGCTTCGAGGCTCTTTCCTTCCCGCACGATATAAGTGCGCTTCAACAGCACTTCAATGATGGAGGCGCGAGTCGCAGGCGTACCGAGTCCGGTCTCTTTCATTGCATCCGAAAGCTCCTTCTCATCGAGCGTCTTTCCGGCGGTTTCCATCGCCGTGAGCAATGTTCCTTCGGTGAAACGTTTCGGCGGCCGGGTCTTCTTCTTCAGCGAGTCGCAGTCCATCACGTCCAACAACTGGTCTTTTGCAAGATCCGGAGGGAGAACCTGGTCGGAATGGTCATCATTAACTCTGTCCCCCCTGGCTTTCTTCGCAGGTGAGGAGTCGAACACCCGCCAGCCGATCTGCTGCACGAGACTGCCGGAGGTATGGTAGCGGTCGACGATGTCGGCATTTCGAATCGCGCTAACGACGGTTGTCACCGACGAGATGTGATCGTCGTGCCAGGCACTGAGCAAGCGGCGGCAAATCATATCGTAGATGGCGCGCTCGTCCTCGGACATGGATGCCTTCTCCGGCGGCATGGCTGTCGGGATAATGGCGTGGTGATCGGTCACTTTCGAATCGTCGATGAACCTTCGACCGAGCGGACGCACTCCTGTACCGGGCGCAAGCTTCGCGCGATACGGCGGTTCGATCGCCTTCACGATGCGCGGAAGAGTCTCCGCCACATCCTTCGACAAGTGACGGCTGTCGGTTCGAGGATAGCTGATGAGTTTGTGTTTTTCGTAAAGCGCCTGGGCGATATCCAACGTTTTCTGCGCGCTGAAACCGAACAAGCGGTTCGCATGCCGCTGCAATTCCGTCAGGTCGTACAGAAAAGGAGGGGCCGCGCGCTGCGTGGTGGAATTGATGGATTCGACGGATGCCTTTCCAGTGTGGGACCGGTCGACGATCATCCGGGCCTCCTCTCCGTCAATCGGCAGACGCGTTTCCTCTGGCTTTGCGCGGAACCAGACGCCGCGATACTTTCCCTTTGAGACTGTGGAACAGAACGTCGCGTGAACTTCGAGGTACTCCTCGACGACGAAATTGCGGATCGCAATTTCCCTCTCGACGAGCATGGCAAGCGTCGGAGTCTGCACCCGGCCGACCGAAAGTTCTTCATTGAATGTGAGGGAATACGCCCTCGACAGGTTCATGCCAACAAGCCAATCGGCCCGGCTTCGCCCGCGGGCAGCGTTCGCGAGCGAATCGTATTCCGTTCCGGGCCTCAGGTTTTCGAACCCTCTACGAATGGCGTCCGGCGTGAGCGAGGAAACCCACAACCGGCGGACCGGCTTACCGCAACCGGCGGCCTCGTAAATGTAACGGAAGATCAACTCGCCTTCGCGACCCGCGTCTGTCGCACACACGATCTCGGAGATGCGCTCCGAGCTGAGAATTTTCTTCACGACATCAAACTGGTGCTTCGTCTTCTCGTACACGACCAGCGGCCAGTGTCCCGGTAGCATCGGAAGCGTATCGCGTCTCCATTGTTTCCAGGCTGGATTGATTTCGTGCGGTTGGGCCAGGGCCGCAAGGTGACCGATGGCCCATGTAATGACGTAACCGTTCCCGTGCAGGAATCCTTCACCTTTGATGCTTGCGCCCAGGGCGTGCGCGATATCCCGGGCAACGGAGGGCTTCTCGGCCAGAACGGCTATGTTAGTCTGCGCGCGACTCACCTGATCATGATAGCGGGTGTGCAGACCGGATCAGGACACGTCTGAGTACGTAAACCGTATGGACCAGTCCCCGCCTAAGTTAAGCGGGGACTGTGGGCACTGCTACATCGGTCCTTATCCTGGACAGCTCTGGTCATAGACTGCGGAAGGGTTGGGCCGGGCGGGGCGGCGGCCGTTTCCAATCGCAACCCAGGCTCGTGCAGTGCGCCGTTATTTCTCCGGTTGCCGCAACCGGGACCTTGCGGCAACCCTTTTGAAAGTTCTATCCTCCGGTCAGGACCAGTTCAACTACCGGAACGAGGTGACTATGACAGCGGATCACGCCAAAGCCATCGCCGATTACTTTGCCACAATGTTCGACCAGGAAAGCGCAAACACCTTGAAGGTGCTGCGCGCAGTTCCCAACGATCGCCGCGACTACAAGCCGGATGAAAAGTCCCGGACGGCGTGGGATCTGGCGACGCACCTCGCCAGCTCGGACCTCTGGTTTCTAGATAGCGTCTGCGACGGGGCGTTCGTCTACGACCCGGAGGTCGAGAACAAGAGGACTGCAGGACTCAACACGATGGACGACATCGTCGAGTTCTACAAGCGCGAGTACCCGAAGCGAATCCAGCGCCTCCGATCGACTCCGGGCGAGCAGCTCGCGAAGGAGGTCGATTTCTTCGGCATGACCAAGGGGCCGTCGATCTCGTTTCTGGGGCTGGCCAACAACCATGGCGTCCATCACCGCGGCCAGTTGATGACGTACCTCCGAGCGATGGGTTCGAAAGTGCCGTCGATCTACGGCGGGAGCGCCGACGAGCCCTTCCAGGGCGCATAGCGGCTGAGGCGTTCCCGGACCTTCTAACGTTCATCGACTGTCTCCTCCCGGGAATGGCCACCGGCCAACGCAGGCAGTAGACACGGATGATGTTGTGCTCACTTCGGAGATCTAACAGTCTTAGCTACGCTGATTCCTGAAGAGGTCCGCTTCAATCTCCCGCACCAGAACATTTGTGCTCCAGCTGCCTGCAATGGCTTGACTGGCGTACCAGAGACGCTCTTCGCCTGTGCTCAGTTTTTCGAGAAGCGCAATGTTGCTATACCAGTTCAATTGCGCCAGAGACTCGTGCACAATTGACCGCTCAGGCCACGCCTCGGCAAAAGCTCTCATGTATTCGAGATATCGTGGAGAAATGCCGCTCATTTCGGGAAACTCGCTGCGAAGGTCGATGGCAAGCCGGTCGATCACTTTGCTTCCGTCGCCGGACTGGTTTTCCCGTTCGAGAATGTCCTGACCGACCCGCCAGTATAAAAGCACTCGCTCTCGATTAACCGCGACGCCGGCCTGTGCCTGCGCGGCTTCGATGTGCTCCTTCAAACCGCGGAACAGTTTGTCGTAGCCTTGCGGAATCAACTGTGTAAAACCATGTCGGCCAGCATTTCGGCCCGGACCACAATGCTTCCGTTGTAGTGGTAGTGGACCAGCCCCAGTTTCCTGAACTTATTAAGAAAGTGCAGGATTCGGGGGGCTGTAGTGCCGACCAGGTCGGCCAGAGTTTCATCACTCAAGTGCGACAATTTGGCATCCGGCAGAAAGTCGTGTTGTCCGTAACGACTCAGCTTCAGCAGAACGCGGGCCAGCCGTTTCTCGGTTTGGTTGAAAAGCTGGTTGCCGATGTCCTTTTCCATATCGATGTTGCGAACCAGCAGGGAGGCTACGAATTTTTCGGAAAGCTCGGGCTGATCATGAAGAGCCTGAAGCATGGCGCGCCGCTGAATTTCGAAAATGGTAGCGGACTCTGTAGTGGTCGCAGTGCTTATCCGAAGAGATTGCCCGACCAGGCAGCCTTCACCGAAAAACTCACGAGGCCCGAGCAGGGCGAGTACGCCTTCCTTGCCCTGGATCGAGGCAATGGTCAGCTTCACGCTGCCGGACTCAATGAAGTAGAGGGTGTTCGCTTCGGCGCCTTGCGAAAAGAGTTTCATCCCTTTCCGCAGATTCAGTATTTTCTTACCCTCGACAATATTTTTGAGCATGCTCTCGACATAAGAATCGCCGGCTGTGGATTTGAGCTTTGTGGTCTTTTTCAGTTTTTGCATAGTGCCGCCCGGGCTCAGTCGCGTAAGAGAAGGTCCGTGATCAGTTCCGCTCTCACTGTGATATCTCCGGTCCCGCTGTACTCGATCAGTCCAAGTTTTCTGAACTTATTCATGAAAAACGTGATTCGCGAACGCGTCGTACCCACGATTTCGGCCAGGGTCTCATGAGTCAACCTCGGCATCCTGGCGTCCGGTACTTCTTTGTGCTGGCCCAAACGACTGAGTTTCAGCAGGACGCGGCCGAGACGTTTCTCGCTATGGTTGAAGAGCTGATCGCATAGGTCTTCTTCCAAATTGATGTTGCGGGCCAGCAATGCCGCTGTGAATGTTTCCGCAAATTCGGGCTGAGCATGAAGACCCAGCAACATGGCCTGTTTCTGAACCCGGAAGATGGTTGACGGCTCTGTTGCCATCGCCGTGCTTACCCGGAAGGCCTGGCCGACGAGGCATCCTTCACCAAAAAACTCACGCGGCCCAAGCATGGCCAGCACCGCTTCCTTCCCTTGACCCGAGACGGTGGTGAGCTTCACTTTGCCGGACTGAATGAAATAGATCGCGTCGGCCGGGTCACCCTGAGAAAAGGCCGTCGTATTTTTCTGGAGGTGCAAAACATTTTTGCCAGCCACAATGGTTTTGAGCAAGGTCTCGACATGCGGATCGATGTCTCTGACGTTGAGCTTCGCGATCTTTTGTGATTCTTCGATGCGCTTCGCGGGCGGACCACCGCCGGCAGGCGATACACCCTCTTGCCGAGCTAAGATGTGAGCCCCATTCGGCAATTTAGTTCTTCCTCACAGTTTACCGCCATTCCTGGAACCGAGATTTCGGCTGGTCTTGACCTCGTCGTGTTTGCGGCTGCGCTTCATTTCCACTACGTCAAGGACAAGCGACTCTTCGTGCTGTTTGTCGTAGCTGATGCTTCGTTCGATTCTGGCTTCCTCGGCGGCAAACTCGGCGCGCAAAGCGGCAATCTGCCCTTCAAGCGCGTCATGCTTTCGCTTCAGCTCCAGCTGTTGCCGCTCAACTTCTTCGTGCCGCCTCACCTGCTGTGCCCGCTCGAGGGCTTCCTGGGCCACACGCGCCGAGCCGGTGAGCATTCCGTTCGGACCCATATAGATGTCTTTCAGCTCGATACCGCGCTCGCTCATGATGAATTCGCGGACCTGATTCGAATGTGCCATGCCGCGCGATTTGATGATGTGGAGGCCGCGGTTGCGCTCGCCGTTGAGTTCGAGATCGCGCAGGATCAGCCACGTGTCCACCAGGGAACAGATTGCGGTGTTGGTCAGAGCGACCGGGTTGCCATCCATGGTCAGGTCCGTATACATCGCGGTGATGCCTTTCAGTTTCAGGAAGTCGATCAAGCGCATCATTGCAGACTTGATTTCCAGCGGAGTGCCTGTCGTCTCCAAACCCGACATCTGATCCACGATCACCACTTGCGGGTCGAACTCGGCGACAAGCCTCATGGTCCGGGCGAGATGCATTTCGAGGCCGTAGTGAAACGGACGCACAGTTTGGAACTGAAGACGCCCGTTCTTCACCCACTGCTGCAAATCGAGGCCGATGCTGCTCATGTTGCGGATAATCTGGCTGCGCGATTCCTCGAATGAGAAGAACTGGCAGCGCTCACCGCGGCGGCACGTGACGTCGGCAAGGGCAGCCGCGATGCTGGTCTTGCCCGTGCCAGCCATACCGGACAGGAGGATACTGCTGCCGCGCGAGTACCCAGCGCCCAGCATGGTGTCGAGCCGTTCGATGCCGGTGGGGATGCGTTCGTTCGAGATCTCTCTTTCAACCTGCACCGAGGTTACCGGCCAGACCGAGATGCCGGCTTCGTCGATGAGGAAAGGATATTCGTTGGTGCCGTGGTTTGCGCCGCGATATTTGACCACGCGCATACGCCGGGTCGTGCCCTGATCCGACACGCGGTGATCGAGAAAGATGACGCAATCGGAGACGTATTCCTCCAGGCCGTAGCGGGTCAGCATGCCTTCGCCGCTCTCGCCCGTCATGATGACCGTGACACCTTTCTTCTTGAGCCAGCGAAAGAGTTCGAAAAGCGACTCGCGCACCAGCGCCTGACTGGGCAGTCTGGTGAAAAGAACTTCGATTGTATCAAGCACGACGCGCTTCGCCTTGATGGTATCAATCGCGTCGCCAAGCCGGAGGAAAAGGCCTTTGAGATTGTATTCGCCCGTTTCCTCGAACTCGTAGCGTTCGACCTGGACCGAATCGATGAGCAGAAGGTTGCGGGCGATCAGGGCCTTCAAATCGAGTCCAATCGAGGCAACATTCTCAGTCAGTTCTTCCGCTGTTTCCTCGAACGCCATCAGGACACCCGGCTCGCCATAATCGGCGGCGCCATGCACCAGGAATTCCATCGCGAGCAATGTTTTGCCGCAGCCCGGACCGCCGCAAAGCAGCGTGGGCCGTCCGGCGGGCAACCCGCCGCCGGTGATTTCATCGAGCCCGCGAATTCCGGTCGCGGATTTTGCCAGGCTTTTAGCGGAATGCTCCGATGTCTTTTTTTTCATGTGAGAGTCCTTCTGGCTCATTCGTGTTTTCAAGCTCCTTTTGTCTTACGCGGAAATGTCGCTGATCCGCGCGGCTTTACCTCATCTCGTAAGATGGAGTCGGTCAACGCTTCGGCAATGACGATGATGTCTGCCTTGCCTTTGTCGTAGTCGATCAGGCCGAGTTTTTTAAATTTATTCATCAAAAAGGTGATCCTCGGACGCGTCGTCCCGACGATTTCAGCCAGCATTTTGTGCGTGAACTTCAACACCTTTGCGTCCGGCAGCTTATTGTGCCGGCCGAAACGAGAAAGCTTTAAAAGGACACGGGCCAGCCGCAGTTCGCTGTGGTTAAACAGCTGATCGCAGAGATCTCCTTCCAGGCGGACATTGCGGGATAACAAAGAAGCCATGAACTTTGCGGACAACCGGGGCTGGCCATGAAGAGCTTCACGCATGGCATGCTTCGTGATTGCGAATACTGTGGCTGGTTCCAGGGTGGTTGCCGTGCTGCTCCGGCGGGAATCGTTGACCAGGCATTCTTCGCCCAGGAAATCGCGGGGCCCCCTGGTCCCCAGGCCCGCCTTCTTGCCGTACGACGAGACTACAAACAACCCAATGCGACCTGTTTGAATAAAATAGATTGAGTTCGCAGCTTCTCCTTGAGAAAAAAGGGCGGCGCCCTTTCGAAGCGTGACCAATTCCTTGCCATCGACAATGTTTTCCAGCAGCACCTGCGCAGAGGCATTGACCTTTGCCGGCATGGGCCGTGTTTTCTGCCTCAATCCTTGCATAGAAGGAGCACTCCTCCTGTCCGGCCTGCGATCAATTTATGCCAACAGGGCAGATAGAAGATGTCCACAATTGCACACTGCGGGCCTCGGGTGTGCACTGTGCGCAGCTTCCCGCTTGAATACGAAGTCGTGCCGGAATGCCACAATGCCCACGCTGAGTCACGAGATCCTGGCCGAAATGGTGGGCACAACACGGTCGCTCAGACTATCTGGCGGCCGCCGATCACACGCAGCAGCACGATGACGATAGCGATCACGAGCAGGATGTGAATAAAACCGCCCATGGTGTAAGACGACACCATTCCAAGAAGCC
Source organism: uncultured Acidobacteriota bacterium (assembly GCA_963738025.1). Taxonomy (GTDB): domain Bacteria; phylum Acidobacteriota; class Terriglobia; order 20CM-2-55-15; family 20CM-2-55-15; genus 20CM-2-55-15. The sequence goes on from CAVTWA010000067.1 coordinate 482,629, forward strand.
AAAGCACAAGTAAGATCACACTGATGGTCCACAACATTTAATGTCTCCTTCGATGCGCATTCTTTTTTTATTTTGCGTTCGGAGACAACATTGCGCTTTAGTCACGACACAAGCTGTACAGAATTGCACAGCCGCACCTGCTGAGCGCAAGAGACACGACAGTGTTGTACGACGATAAATGGAGTACGACGATAAATCGGTAATCCCGCTATCTATTAGCGCAACAAGTGCATTTATCGTCGTACAACAGTCAACGGATATCGGACAACCGATCCACGCAGTTACTGCGGCAAGTATGTTATTGCCCTTAGTAAGGAGGGGAGCCGCGCAGCGGCGGGGTGGTCCGTTCAAAGCTGCGAAGCCACCTTATAAATGTTTGCGAAGCGCTCCTTATTAATCGGTACTGTTCGTCTTTGAACAGACCGCCCCAGCCCCCGCTGCGCGAGGGCATCCCCGCCTAACTTAGGCGGGGGATGGCTGTCATTGATAGGCGGATTGTGCAATTGGGAACGGCGCGCTTGCCCAATAAAACCCCATACTTTGAACACGAATATCATTCCGCCGTTTTCAGAGTTCATTCGTCAATACATATTGCGGAACGGTAAACCGCAGAATGCAATGCTCGAAACCACGGAAAGGACGGGCACAATGACAGTTCAAACAGCAGTGGGCCGGATCGTCCTCGAACATGGGAGAAGAAATCCCGAAGTTGAGGGATTTGCGGCTAAGTTGCGCAGCAAGATCGTCGGACAGGACGAGGCAGTCTCGCAATTGGTCGACGTCTACGAAACGGTGCTGGCTGGCCTGACGATTCCCGGACGACCTATCGCAAACCTGTTGTTCCTGGGGCCCACAGGATCCGGCAAGACGCGAATTATCGAGGCTGCAGCCGAGATTCTCTGCGGCAGCCCTGATTCCTTTGTCAAAATCGATTGCGGTGAATTCCAGCACAGTCATGAAATCGCGAAACTAATCGGTTCGCCGCCGGGTTATCTCGGTCATCGGGAAACTCCAGCCGTACTGAACCAGGGAGCAATCGACCGCTTCCACACGGATTCCCTGAAGCTGACGTTCATCCTTTTCGACGAGATCGAAAAAGCCAGTCCGTCGATGTGGCAAATGCTCCTGGGTGTGCTCGACAAGGCAACTTTAACGCTGGGCGACAATGAAAAGGTCGATTTTTCCCGGACTGTTATCGTGCTGACTTCAAATCTGGGCGCCGAACAGATGAGCCGCCTGGCACACGGAGGCATTGGTTTTTCTTGCAGCGGGCGCGCGGACCTGGTTCGCCAAACCGACAAAAGGATAGACAGCGTTGCGCTCGCGGCGGCAAGACAATATTTTTCGCCGGAGTTCATGAATCGTTTAGACAAGATAGTCGTCTTTCATGGCCTTAGCCCGATCCAACTGAGTGAGATTCTCGACATTGAACTCACGCGAGTTCTGGACAGGATCCACTCTCTGCAACCGCTGCCGGGGCTTAAATTCGACTGCACTCCGGAAGCAAAAGCATTTCTAATCCGTGAAGGAACCGACGCCAAGTATGGTGCGCGTCCCTTGAAGCGCGCGATCGAGCGTCATCTGGTTCTTCCCTTGGCCAGGCTGCTGTCGACAACGCAGATAACATCGGGCGACAACGTGATCGTGGACATGGTAGCCGGTAAATCCGAACTGGTTTTTTTAAAGGAGCATTCAGGCGCCAAGGTTTCCGAGGCGCAACCACACTGCGATGATCTGTGGGAGTGCTACGAAACTTCGTATGTCGCCGGGCCGGCGGTGTCGCACAACTGAGGAAGCAGTCCGTTCCTCCAGGCCGGGTTTTCCGAAACGGGAGGTCTCGACTATGGCCAGGCAAGGCTATTCGTTTTCCGAAACAGAACTCCAGAAGATCGTCGGTTTACTCTCCAAAACCGAGATGGCCATTCCGGACATCGCCGAACGGTTCGCATGCACCCCCAGCGCAATTGTCGCTGTGAATCGTAAGTTCCAGGTCCGCAACTATTCCGGCCGCCGGAACGCGTGGACCGTCGAAAGCGATCGGGGTGAGTAAACCCGGCCGCAGAAACCTTCGGGAAACGTTGTAAACGGACGGGGCTGATCGCAAACGGACGCGGCTGATAAGGTTCTTTCTGGATGACCGTAAGCGCCGCGCGCGCGATCTAAAGCGGCGCCTCGCCTCGCAAACATGAGCACCTGTGCAATTGTGAACACCAGCGTGTTGCTTTCGTCCCACACATCGTGAGATGAACACACTGCTACAGTCTGGTACATCGCAAAGCTCTTTCCTGTGATTCGTACCGATTCCGTTGCAAGCATTCAAACTGACGGATTGCTGGAAACAAGTTTCTGCTGATCGATAGTGGAACTACCAGCACGGCGCCCCCGGGGTCTACGTTTCCCAGCAGGGAACCGTTTGAAATCGGCGATCTCTCGCAAGAATTCGCGAGACCGTCAAGGCCATCGATTCGACCGTAGGTGGTGTCAAAGGCCACGTGGATTCTTCAAAGATCGCGGCTTTTACGATCTTGGCAGCCTTTCTCCCGCCGAGTATCAGTCGAAGCAATTCGAGAAAAATGTGGGGGGCGCCACCTTCATTCGTCATCCATGTCTCTTACCACTTTCGAATCACGAACGATAATGCCGACTTCGCGCCGCGAATCCGACTTCTTTGAGCGCATTGATCGGGCTGACCACAATAATCGCTGGCTACTTGAAAGCGAAGTAACGGCGTTTGTATCGCAGGCTGAGTTTCTGTTGAGCCTCGGCGCCCTTAACGGACACCTTCAGGTTGCGCCATTTGGCAACCTTTGCATCGGCACCTGAAACGAAACCGAGAACATATTGGTTCTTGAGTTCGTCAGCCAGCTTAACGGCTTCATCATTCAGATTGCCCATCGGTTCCGCATTGATCAGGCGGCCGCCCGTATAGTTGGCGACATCTTCGAAAATGTTCAACCAGGATGCCGGATAGGCGCTGATATCCTCAGCGGTCGTCGGCTTGCCGGAAAAGCGGAAGAAGTCGTTCTTCATGAACATGAAGAAGATTGGGATGTCCTGTTTCATCGCGGACTCGAGAGCGCCCTGTTCCGCGGCGTTTGGAGTATCCAGGCTGTCGATGAATATAACGAGGATCTTGCGGCGATTCTTCGCGGCGTCCAATTTGCTCAGTCCCCGGGCAATGGCGTCTTCCACTCCGGTGCTGCCATAAGGACCGACGAAGTACTCGCTGGCGGGATTACCCGCTTTCTTGAACGCATCCACCGCTTCCATAATCTTCTCGGATACGCGATCCGAACGGACGAGCGCTCCCGCTCCGAGAATGATGGAGACACTCACGGGCGTGTTCTCCGGCAGGAAAGTCGTGATCCGCTGCTCCTTGTTCTCCTCAAGCAGTTGAAAACTCTCCTGTTTCAGGCCCGCAACCGTAGCGTTGCCTGCCCCCGACACGGACACTGGAACAAGAACGGTACGGTCTGTCAGCTGAGCACCAAGGGTTTCCGTCACAATAACGCCGAAAAGGACGGCAGCGGCAATCGAAAGGCGCGTTTGATAAGTCATGATAAAAGGTTTACGTTTGCACTCGTAACGAGGTTTCAACAATCGACACCTGGTACAAAGGTTCGGCGACTCATTTCTTCGGCGTGCGCCACTCTTCAGCCGTAATCTCCCAGATTTCGGCCGGTAAGCGACCGCACACGTAATCCCTTTCTTCTATCGCGACAACGCGCATGCCTTGCTTTTCTGAAATGCGTCGGGAAGCCGTGTTGGCGACGGCCTTTGCAACGCGCAATACAGGAAAGCGCAGGGTCACGAACCAGTAATCCGTAACTTTGTCGCACGCTTCCGTCATCAGCCCCTGACCTCTCCACGGTTTTCCAAGCCAGAATCCGCGATTGTCATCGCCGAGGTTCAGGCTGATGCCGCCGATAATTCGATCCGGCGCCTGCTTGAGCCTGATTGTCCAATACCAATGCTCTCCCCGGCTCATCGCCGGAATGACGCCATCACGAAAAAACGTTTCGGCACCGTTCGAGGGATAAGGCCAAGGAACTATGGCGAACAGGTACTGCACGGTGTCCCACGTCGGGAACAGCGTCTGCACCTGCTCCGCGTCCGCGAGTTCCAGCGGCCGCAGGATAAGACGCCGGGTTTCGAGGACGGGGATCATTACCCCAATATTATCCTGGCCATCTTCAATTCAGGTTGTAGAAGAACGAAAGCTGCACGACAATCCGATCCTGTTTGAATGCCTGGGGCAATGCGAGGAATGGCGCGGAGGCGGAAATTGATTCAAGCGAAGCCTGATCCAGACCCAGCGTTCCGGATCCTTTACTGACCCGCGGCGCCTGAATTGTGCCATTACGCAGGATCGTGAATGTAACCTGCACTCCGCCTTTCCGGCCTTGTTTCGCAGCGTCTGGAATTCTCGAGAACCAGCTCGAACGGACGCGATCGCTTATCCCTCTCAGATATCCCGTAAAATCGATGCCTTCCGTATCGGAAATGACAACCGGGTCGCTGCTCGATAAATTGGCACTCAACGCTTCTCGAGAACGCAGGGCTGCCTGGTCAATTGTGGAAAACGAGAACGGACCTGTTTGATTTGTGACGGAGTATCCGGGCCGTGCATGAGTATAAAGGGCCCGAATGCCCTTGGGCGGAAGTATCTCGACGCGAAGCTCTACGTTTTTCCCGGCTTGCGCTGCATTTTCGCGGCGGTACTCAACCGAGTACGAGTTTCGCACTTCGACGTCCATCCTTGTGATGGTGGACTGCGTTTCAGGTGCACTTCCGATTGCGAAGTGGTAGCCGCCGGTCGATTCCGCAATTTCGTCGAGTACTGCAGGACCCGATGCCGCCCCCAACGTGCTGAGAGGCGCCGGGTAAAGGGAGGTCAGACTGATGGCATAGATTCTTGCATCGGCTTCATTCGCCATCATGACGGTCCCCATGCTCAGGCCCGCCATCGCCCCTGCATCATATGCTTCTCGATTGAACGGCGTCCCCAGTTGGGGCGGCGGGGGCTTGAAGTGCGCGTCCCCATCCGACAGCACGATGACTATTCTTTGTGTATTCCGCGAAGTTCTCAAAACGCTCAGCGCTTGTCGGAGTCCATCGAGGAGGTTGACCGGATCAGCTTGTGTAGATTTCACGCGGCTCACAATGACATTACTATTCTGCAGACCGGATGAAGTCTCAACTTGTCCGTTGAAACTATAAACAATCCAGAATTCGTCGCCGGATTTCGCCGTTGTTCCGAATTCGTCCAGGGTTTGTTGCAACACATCGGCACCAGATCGGCCGTCCTGGATGTCGTAGACGAACGCAACAGAGACGGGCTCATCGCTCGAAACGTTCGCGATGCTCCGTTCAACTCCATCCTCAAACACCTTGAAATGATCCTTCACAAGGCCCGTCACGTAACGGCCAAGCGAATCGGTAACAACTACCGGAATCCGCATCAATTCATAGTCAACCGGAGTAGCCTGGACGGGATTTTCAGGTCGTGGAGCTTGCGGGCCGGCGGAAGTGCGGAAAGATTCTGCCGGGTTTGCCGGCATCGGTTCAACAAGTGCAGCCACTGCAGGCCGCACTGGGCTCGTCGCCACCGCCACTTTCTGCGTGGCGAAAAGGAGAAAGCCCGGCATTGCAACGGCGATCCCACATACAAGACACATGGAAGCGACTGCACCTGTGAGCCGCGGCTTGAGTAAACCTGTACTTGTTTTGCGAGAGCTGTCCAGAAGCATTTCAACCCGCGTTTCCAGATGTGATCGAGTCTCCGTGGCCGACGCAGCGAGCCCTGAAGGACGCATTCCATTCGCCAGTTCCACGACGCGCGTTAAACACAAGGCGTAAGGCCGCGTACTGCCAGTCCTCTGGATCACGAAATCGTCGCATGCAATCTCGCGTTCCAGATCGATACGGCGCGAAATCCAATCAACGACGGGATGGAAGACGAACACGGCTTCGATGATGCGCTGCAGAATCAGCGCGATGTCGTCACGGCGGCTGAAGTGAGCCGCCTCGTGCAGTCCCACCTGATTCAGTTCGTCGTCCGTAAGCTCCTCCAATATGCGACGAGGAACCAGAATTGAAGGCCGATAAGGACCCGCGGCGATCGGAGTCGGAATGTCTCTGGAAACGGCCAATCGGATTCTTCTTTTCCCCGCTCCGCAGAGGGTGAGCCATTCATGCAGACGCGCTTCGTACGCAGGAATGAGCTCTGCCCTTGCCTTTCGCCGTTCCAGGACCAGGCAACTGGCAGCCAGGCGGAGAAGCATGAGAGTGGCCGCAATTATCCAGATCAGTAGATCCGACCGGCCCAGGGTCCGGCAGCGATTTGAATCGGGAATAACGGTTGCGTGACAACGCCAACAGGAGCAACTATTGCTTTCGCCGCCCGAGCCGACGGAGAAACGACGGCGAAAGTGGAAGCGGAAGCACTCTCATCGGGCAACTGAATCCTACTACGACGCAGCCTTTCCTCGTTACCCGCTCCGGAAGCGGCACGCGCACCCCGGCTATCTCGTATGGAAGACGACTCCGGGTGCGCCATCGCGTACGACAGCGGCATCACGACCGAGGCCAGCAGGGCCGACCACCAGACGATGTATCGCGTTGAAGCATTCCAGGAGCGCCTTGAGAGGAATTCCATGGCGAGCCACAAGGCTGCGCTGATTGCCGCGCTCACAATGAAACTGTTCACCAGTGCCGTCAAAGCCGCGTTCATGGCTATTTCTCCTCGATCCGCTTGCGCAGGCGATTCAGCTGTTCCGGGGTAATCTTCTTATGTCGCCGCGAACCTCGGCCCGGGGTGGCGTGTGGTGACGGTCGTCTTCGGCGTCACGGTCGCTGCGGCGTCCGCGGTCGAGCACTTCATCTCGGCCGGTGACAAGTGGCGGCATTACCGCCAGGCGGCCGAGCTGATGAAGAGCGAGACGTGGCTGTTCATCGAGCTGACGGACGGCTACCGCGGCTTCAAGACCCACCAGGAGGCGCTCCCGAAGTTCGCGAGCGCGATCGAGACGATGATCCGCGGCGACGTCCGCGCCTACGTCTCGCGCATCCTCTCGGCTCAGATTCGCGACCAGGGCGGACCCGACGACGGGTCGCATCCGAAGAGCAACGGCTGACGCCGGTGGGCGGCCGCTAGCGTATCGCCGCCGTGGACGACGACCGGCCGCAGACGAGCGACGAGGCGCCGAAGAGCTGGCGCGGCCGCTTCTTCGAGGACTTCGCGCCCGGCGACGTCTTCCGCAGCCGCTTCGGACGGACCGTCACCGAGGCGGACAACCTCTGGTTCACCTGCCTCACGATGAACACGAACCAGATGCACTTCAACGCGCCGTTCGCCGAGCGGACCCGGTTCGGGCGCCTGCTCGTCAACTCGACCTTCACCGTCGCGCTCGTCACCGGGATGAGCGTTCCGGACACGAGCGAGAACGCTGCCGCCAACCTCTCGTGGACGGACATCCAGTTGCCGAGCCCGGTCTATGCGGGCGACACGATCTGGGTCGAGAGCGAGGTGCTCGAGACGCGCGAGTCCCGCTCGAACCCGAGCGTCGGCATCGTCGGCATCCGGACGCGAGGCGTGAACCAGGACGGGGTCGTCGTGGTCGAGTTCCGTCGCACGTTCATGATCTACCGCCGCGGCGCGCCCGAGGCGGCGCCGATGTTCCCGGAGACCGACACGCCCTGGTCGGTCTGACGGCCGCCCGCGAGCGTCGCTAGCCCAAGCTCCGGGCAGGAGCACCACCCGGCCGGCCGCCCGCCCGCTGCCGAGCGTCTCGACCGCTTCGCGCACCTCGGTGAGGGCGAAGGTCTGGAGCGGGGACGGCGTGCCGGCGCGCAGGACGTCGGCGCGGGCCGCTGCCGAGAGCGCATCCCCGGCGAGCACGCGCCAGCGGATGAGGTTCACCGGCAGCAGGCTGACGTCGTGGAAGAGCAGGCTCGGCAGGTCGAGGGCGACGGACTCGCCGGCCGTGTAGCCGACCAGCGCGATCCGGCCGCCGGGAGCGACGTGCTCGATCAGGCCGGGCAGGTACTCGCCGCCGACGGTGTCGACGAGCAGGTCGACCGGCGGCTCGAGTGCCGCCACCGCCCCCTCGACGCCGACGGCGACCACGGCGCCCGGCGGGACGTCGGCGGCACGGCGCGGCGCGGCCGACGACGCCGACGACCGAGCCGGCCCCGGCCTCGAGCGCCAGGCGGACGGCGATCGACCCGACGGCGCCGGCGGCGCCGGTGACGGCGACGCGCTCACCGCGCTGCAGGCGGCCGACCTCGAACATCGCGACGTGCGCGGTGACGAACGAGTTGTAGAAGGTCGCGACGACGATCGGGTCGGCCGTCTCGGGATGGACGTGGAGTGCGTCGTCCGGGACGGCGATCCGCTCGGCCCAGGTCCCGTCCCGCAGGAGCCCGACGCCGCCGCCGCGGATCTCGACCAGCGTGCCGGGCTCGAGCGAGCCCGAGTCGAGCACGCGGCCGGCGCCGCCCGTCCCGGGGGTGTACGGCGGCGTGGGAAGCAGCGGGAAGCGGCCGCCCGCGACGCCGAGGTCGAGATGGCCGACGACCGCCGCTTCGACGGCGACCAGGCTCTCGCCCTCGGCCACCGTCGGCTCGGGCCGCTCCTCGAGCTCGACCGGGCGCCCGAAGCCGTGGACGCGCGCCGCCAGCATGCTCAGGATCGCCCGCGTCGCGACATCGACGCTGTATAGACCGGCGCCGGGCGGGCTGTCAACCGGCAGGTAGCGTTGGCCGCGTGGAGACGCGCGCCTTCGCGCCGGTCCGGGAGCGGCGCACCTTCGAGGCCGTCGTCGGGCAGATCGCCGAGGCCGTCCGGACGGGCGAGCTCTCCCGCGGCGACCGGCTTCCGTCCGAGCGCCTGCTCGCCGAGCAGATGGAGGTGAGTCGGCCGACGCTCCGCGAGGCGCTCAAGGTGCTCGCCGATTCCGGCGTCGTGGAGATCCGGCCGGGTGTGACCGGCGGCACCTACGTCGTCTCCGACGCGATCCCGCCGTCACTCGTCGCGCAGACGGAGGTGCGTGTGAACGAGGTGCCGGCGGTGCTGGAGGCGCGCCGGCTCTTCGAGCCGTCCGTGGCGTGCCTGGCGGCCCGCGTCGCCACCGCGGCCGACTTCCGCGCGCTCGAACGGCTGCTCGAGCAGCAGGAGGATGCGCTCGACGACTGGGCGCGCATCACCCAACTCGACACCCGCTTCCACCTCGAGCTCGCGCGGGCGACGCACAACCCGCTCGTCGTCTCGCTGATGACCGCGCTCTCGCGACACCTGACGATCGCCCGTGCGACGCGGATGGACACCCGCGTCCCGCTCGAGGCCGCCGTCTCGGCGAACCGGACGCTCTTCGAGGCGGTGCGCAGCCGCGACGACCGCGCCGTGGCCGCGGCGATGGAGGACCACCTCCGCCTGCTCGAGGACGCCTGGTTCGGCTCCGAGACGCCACTTGCACCGCGCCCGGCACCTCGGTAAGTTCCGCTTACCAAGAGCGAGTCCCCCGGCGCGGCCCATCGCCGGGCACCCGAGAGGAGCGACCGATGACCTTCAAGCGTGTCGTAGTCAGCGCCGCCGCCGCGGCCGCGCTCGCACTCGCCGCCGTCGCCGAGACGGCCGTGTCGACCGCCGCACCGGCGCGCCTCGCGGCCGCCGCCGACTGCGCCGGCTCGGTCGGCGTGATGGGCGGCTTCACGGGCGAGCGTGCCTCGATCGGCCAGGAGGAGCTGCACTGGGCGAGGTACGCCGTCGAGCGGTTCAACGAGCTGAACGGGACGTCATTCAAGCTCGTCGAGGGCGATATCGAGGTCGACCCGGCGAAGGCCTCGACCGTCGCCCAGCAGTTCGCCTCCGACGCGAGCATCCTCGGCGTCGCCGGGCCGGACTCGAGCTCGGCCGTCGTCGTCGCCGGCCCGATCTTCAAGAAGGCGGGCCTCGGCTTCATCTCGGGCTCCGCGACGCGGGTCACGCTGACGAACGGCGACAACCCGACCTTCTTCCGCGTCGTCCCGAACGACGGCGTCCAGGGCCCGACCGACGCGCGGTTCATGATCGACCGGCTGCACGCGAAGGAGGTGATGCTGCTCGACAACCAGACCGACTACAGCACGGGGCTGAACGATTCGGTCGCCAAGGTGCTGAAGGCGGCGAAGGTGAAGGTCGTGCGCGAGCAGACGAGCCCCGACCAGACCGACTTCTCGTCGCTCGTCGCGAAGATCGACCCGAGCGTCTCGGTCGTCTTCCTGCCGCTCCAGGTACCCGCGAACGCGCAGCTCTTCGCGCAGCAGCTCGCGTCGCAGGGGAAGCACACGACCGTCTTCGGCGCCGACAGCATCTTCTCGCCGAAGGACTTCCACGCGGACGGCGCCTACGTCTCGGCGTTCGCGCCCGACATCCACGACCTCCCGGCCGACCGCAAGCTCGTCGCCGACTACACGTCGAAGTACGGCTCCTTCTCGACCCCGTTCGGGCCGCCGGTCTATGCGGCGACGAACGTGATCCTGCGCGCGATCAAGGCTGCGTGCGCCCAGGGGGCGCCGACCCGGGCGTCGGTGCTCGCGCAGATCAGGAAGACCGACATCGCGAGGTCGATCCTCGGCGGGCCGCTGACCTTCGACCGGCACGGCGAGCCGGCGTCCTCGACCTTCTTCGTCTACAAGGTGGCGAACGGCACGTACCGGCTCGTCCGCTGAGCGGCCCGGGCCCGACCGTCACGGTTCGCGAGATCGAGCGCGCCCGGCGCGCGATCGGGGGCCGTCTCGAGCCGACGCCGGTGCTCGGGTCGCGGCGCACGTCCGAGCGCGCAGGCGGCGAGGTCGTCCTGAAGGCGGAGCTGTTCCAGCGCACCGGCTCCTTCAAGCCGCGGGGCGTGCTGGCGAAGCTCGCCTCGCTCACCGCCGCGGAGCGGCGGCGCGGGGTGGTGGCCGCCTCGTCCGGAAACCATGCCCAGGCGCTCGCGTTCTGCGCCGGGGAGGTCGGGCTGGACTGCGTCGTCGTGATGCCGGCGAGCGCGAGCGAGCAGAAGGTCGCCGCCGCCCGCGACTACGGGGCGACGGTCGACCAGACCTGCGCGACCTCGCACGACGCGATCGAGCAGGCGGCCGCGCTGTCGCGCGCCACGGGCCGGATCCTGATCCCGGCGTACGACGACCGGGAGGTGATCGCGGGACAGGGCACGATCGGGCTCGAGCTGCTCGAGCAGGTGCCTGGGCTCGACACGGTGGTCGTGCCCGTGAGCGGCGGCGGGCTCGTCGCCGGGATCGCGGCCGCCGTCAAGGCGCGCCGGCCCGAGGTGCGGATCGTCGCCGTCGAGCCGGAGCTCGCGCCGAGGCTGGCGCGCGCCCTCGCGGCGGGGCAGCCGGTCGAGGTCGAGCCGCGCTCGCTCGCCGACGGCCTCGGCGCGCCCTCGATCGGGGCGCAGTGCCTGCCGCTCTGCGAACGGCTCGTCGACGAGGTCGTGCACGTCAGCGAGCTCGAGATCGTGGCGGCGTTCCGCTGGCTGTACGAGACGGCGAAGCTCGCCTGCGAGCCTGCCGGGGCCGCGCCGGTCGCCGCCCTGCTCGCCGCGAAGACCGCCGTCCGCCCCGGCGGCCGGACCGTCGCGATCGTCTCGGGCGGCAACGTCGACGCGGCGACGGCGGCGTGGCTGCTGACGGGCGAGAGCCGCTAGCGCCGCCGCCGCGGCAGCCAGGAGCGGCGGTGCGGCCCTTCCGGCCGGACCGGGATGACGGTGCCGTTGACGATCGCCGACGGGACGCCCTCGGTCAGCCAGTGGGCGAGCGACTCGTCGCCGACGGCGTCGAGGACGCCGTCGAACCCGACGGCGCGGACGCTTGCCCCGTGGGCGTCGCTCGCGACGAGATGGGCGACGCCCTGCTCGACGAGCTTGAGCGCCGCCGCCCGTGCGCGCCGGCCGCCGCGGCCGTCGAGGGATGCGGCCGTCAGCTGGATGAGAGCTCCCTCGCGCGCGACCAGACCGACCCGCTCGAGGTCGATCTGCGCCTCGGGGTTGCGTTCCGGGTGGGCGAGCACCGGCGTGATCCCGTTCGTCAGGAGCCCGCGGAAGATCCGCTCGAGCCCGAGCGGCCAGCCGAGATAGGGCATCTCGACGAGCACGTAGGCCGGGTTGCCGCCCAGGCCGAAGCGCCGAAGCTCGTCGGGCGTGAGCCGGTTCACCCACTCCAGCGCGAGCTCGCCGCCCGGCAGGATCTCGATCGGGATCCCCTCGTCCGCGACGGCGGTCCGGACGGCGGCGAGCGCCTCCTCCATCTCGTCGACCGTGGTCGGATAGTCGTGCCGTACGTGCGGCGTGCCGGCGATCGCCCGCACGCCGCCGGCGGCGGCCGCCCGGGCGAGCTCGACGCTGTCGTCGAGCGTCTGCGCCCCGTCGTCGAGGCCCGGAAGAATGTGGGAATGCAGGTCGATCACGGCGCGTCGCGGCTCGCCTCGGCTCCCGGCGTTGCCGGCTCGGCGACAGGCTACTGCGAACCCCCGCCGGCGACCATCCCGCTTGCAGCACGAACATATGTTCGCTTCAATGGGGAGCGTGCAGCTCGCCTTCGACTCGCTCGATCGTCTCGCCGAGCTCCTCGAGGAGCGGGGCGGCCGCGTCGCCGCCGTCGATGCCGCGGCCCACGTGCTCGCGCTGCGGCGTGCGCCGGCCGGGCTCGCCCGCTCGCTGCTCGAGCCGCTCGTCGCCGAGGACGCCCGCTTCGCCTGGCGCGGCAGCTCGATCGTGCTCGCCGGCGTCGAGCCGCCGCTGCTCGAGGAGGCGGCCTTCGTCGTCTTCGACCTCGAGACGACCGGCCTGGCGGTCGCCTCGTCCCGTATCTGCGAGATCGGCGCCGTCCGCATCGAGCGTCTCGAGACCGCCTCGACGTTCGAGACCCTCGTCGCACCCGGCGTGCCGCTCCCCGTCCAGGTCGGACGGCTGACCGGGCTGAGCGACGAGGAGCTCCGCCGTGCGCCGCGCGTGGGCTCCGCTCTGAGGCGCTTCCGCGCGTTCGCCGGCGACGCGTTGCTCGTCGCGCACAACGCCCGCTTCGACGCCGGCTTCGTCAACCGCGAGCTCGACCGGCTCACCGGCAAGCGCCTCGCCGCGCCGGTGCTCGACACCGTCCCGCTCGCGCGCAACCTGTTGCGGGGACGCATCGAGCGGGTGAGCCTGGCCTCGCTCGCGTACTTCTTCGGCACGTCGGTCGCGCCCTGCCACCGCGCGCTCCCGGACGCCCAGGCGACCGCGGAGATCCTGCTCGCGCTGATCGGGCTCGCGCAGGAGCGCGGCGCCCGCACGGTCGCCGACCTCGAGGAGCTGGCGGCTCCGCGCCCGCGCCGCGTGCACGGCAAGCGGCACCTCGTGCGCGGCGCCCCGACCCGGCCCGGCGTCTACCTCTTCCGCGACCGCCACGACCAGGTGCTCTATGTCGGCAAGGCCCGCGATCTCCGCGCCCGCCTGCGCTCGTACTTCGCGCAGCGGCCGCCAGCGGCCCTCGGTCGAGGCGGCGCTCGGCGCCGTCGAGAAGGTCGAGTGGCGGCTCGTCGGGTCGGAGCTCGCCGCCGCGCTCGAGGAGATCCGCCTGATCCGCGACCTGCGCCCGCCGGCCAACTCGCGCACCCCCCGGCCGGAGGGCTACGTGTACCTGCGTCGGCAGGGAGAGCGCGTCGTCGTGAGCCCGGTCGTCTCGCCGTACGGGCCGATCCGGCGGCGGGCGCACGCCCTGCGCGCCGCGCGCGCCCTCGACGGCTGCACCGAGGCCGAGTTCGAGCACCTGCTGGACGGCGGCCTGCTGCAGCGGTTCCGCCGCCGGATGGAGGACCTCGCGGAGGGCCTGCGCTACGAGGAGGCCGGCCGGCTGCGCGACCGGATCGCCTCGCTCGAGCGGGTCCTCGCGCATCTGCAGCGGCTCGAGCGCCTCCGGCGGCTCGAGCTCTGCCTGATCGCGCCCGGGCTCGACCGCGGCAGCCGGGAGGCGTTCGTCCTCTCGGGCGGCCGGATCGCCGCTCGCCAGGCGGTCGAGGCCGGGACCGCCGTCGACGACGTCCTCGCCGCGGCCGCCGCCGCGGCGCCGCTGGGCGAGGCCTCGCGCGAGGCCGGCCATCTCGACGAGCTGCTGGTCGTCGGCGTCGTTCGTCGCGCGGCCGCCGCCGGAGCTGCGCGTCCTGCCGCTTCCGGCCATGGGCCGCTCAGTCCGGTAGCACCTTGCCGGGATTGAAGATGCCGTCCGGGTCGAGCGCCGACTTGATCGCGCGCATGAGGCGCACGCCCTCGGGGCCGTGCTCGAGCTCGAGGTACTTCGACTTCCCCGAGCCGACGCCGTGCTCGCCCGTGCAGGTGCCGCCGAGCGCGATCGCCCGCTTCGCCAGGCTGCCGGAGAGCTCACGCGCCGCGTCGAGCTCATCGGCGCTGTCGGGGTCGATCAGGATCGCGAGATGGAAGTTCCCGTCGCCGACGTGGCCGACGAGCGGCGCCAGGAGGCCGGAGGCGTCGAGCTCCGGCTGGGTCGCCTCGATGCACTCCTGCAGCCGCGAGATCGGGACGCAGACGTCGGTGACGAAGCCGCGCGACCCCGGCCGGAGCGCGAGCGCGGCCTCGTAGGCCTGGTGGCGGGCGTCCCAGAGCTTCCGCCGCTCGGCCGTCCCGGTCGCGGTGTCGAACGCGCTCGCGCCGAGCTCCCGCGCGATCTCCTCGACCTGCTCGGCCTCGTCGCGCACCTCACGCTCGCCGCCGTTGAACTCGAGGAACAGCGTCGGCGTCGCACGGTAGTCCGTTCCGTGCCGGCGGTTGATCGCTTCGAGCTGCGCCGCGTCGAGCAGCTCGATCCGCGCCACCGGGATGCCCAGCTGCAGGGTCTGGACGACGCAGGCGACGGCGTCGGACAACGAATCGAACGCGCACACGGCGACGAGGCTCGCCTCCGGCGTCGGATGCAGCCGAAGCGTCACCTCGGTGATCACGCCGAGCGTGCCCTCGGAGCCGATGAAGAGGCGCGTCAGGTCGTAGCCCGCCGACGACTTCCGGGCCCGCGAGCGCGTGCGGACGACCTCGCCGGCCGCGGTCACCACGGTCAACGAGACGACGTTCTCGCGCATCGCGCCGTAGCGGACGGTGGTCGTCCCGGAGGCGCCGGTCGCCACCATGCCGCCGATCGTCGCGTCGGCGCCCGGGTCGACGGGGAAGAAGACGCCCTCCGGCCGCAGGGCGCGATCGAGCTGCAGGCGCGTCACCCCTGCCTCGACGGTCGCGTCCAGGTCCTCGACCGAGATCCGGAGGATGCGCGACATCTGGCTCAGATCGACGCTCACGCCGCCTGCGAGCGCGTTCACCTGGCCTTCGAGCGACGTGCCGGCCCCGAACGGGACGAGCGGCACGCCGTGCTTCCGGCAGGCGTTCACGATCGCGACCACCTCGTCGGTCGAGCGCGGCCAGACGACGACGTCGGGCGGCGCAGCCGGGTGGTACGACTCGCCGTGGCCGTGCAGCTCGAGCTGCGCCGGCGCCGTCGAGACCCGGTCGGCGCCGAGCACGCCGACCAGCTCGGCGATGAGCCGCGCGGTCACGTCCGTCGTCGCCGTCTCGGTCACCGGGCTGCTCCTCCTCGCCTACGCTAGACGATCGACCCGTGCCGGCCGCCGGGTTCTCCGGCCGGGGGCGCGCGATCTCGAGACACGTCGTCCGTAGGCGCCATCAGTTGTCGCGCTGGAGCTTGTGACGATCCAGTAGGGTTGCCGTCGGTGCGCCGGGGTTCGATTGTCCAGCTGGTCTTGATCGGGGTCGCCGCCGGGGCGATCGCGACGGCAACAGCCGTTTTCGTTCCCTGGATGCCGGTCCAGGCGTCGAAGGAAGCGCACCGGATCGACTTCGTCTACTGGTTCGCGACGGTCATCTCGCTGTTCGTGTTCGCGATCGTCGCGGCGGTCCTCATCTACTCGCTGATCAACTTCCGGGTCAAGCCCGACGACTGGTCGGACGGGCCGCCGATTCACGGGCACACGACGCTCGAGATCGTCTGGACGGTCGTGCCTGCGATCCTCGTCACCTCGATCACGATCGTCAGCGCGATCGTGCTCTCGCAGAACGGCCGCGCCGGCACGAACCCGCTCAGGATCGCCGTGATGGGGGAGCAATTCGCCTGGACCTTCACGTACCCGAACGGCCAGAGCTACCCGAGCCTCCACCTTCCGCGTCGACCGCAGCGTCGTCCTCAGCATCACGTCGCGCGACGTCCTCCACTCCTTCTGGGTGCCCCAGTTCGGCCAGAAGCAGGACGCCGTTCCGGGGGAGATCAACAGGCTGGTGATCACCCCGAACCGGCTCGGTACCTACCCGGTGGTCTGCACCGAGCTCTGCGGTCTCGGCCATGCGCTGATGCGCAGCGAGGCGGTCGTGATGAGCGGCACCGCGTATGACGACTGGTACAAGAACTCGAGCAAGCCGCCGCCGTCGAGCGCGGCGGCGGCGGCGGCGCCGATCCCGCCGTGGCGGTGTTCAAGTCGAGCGGCTGTGTGGCCTGCCACACGTTCAAGGCGATCCCGGGCGCGAACGGGAAGGTCGGTCCCGACCTCGACGATCTGAGCGCGGCCGCGAAGCGCGCCGGCGTGCCCCTCGAGCAGTTCATCCACGACTCGATCGTCGATCCGAACAAGTACATCGCTCCCGGCTACCAGCCCGGAGTGATGCCGCCGAACTTCGGCACCACGATCCCCGCCGACAAGCTCGACCAACTCGTGCACTATCTGCTCGAGAACACCCACTAGCCCGAAGCAGCCATGACCGACATCGCCCACGCCCACGATTCGCACGAGCTCCACGCCGACCACGCCACGCCGCCGCCGGTGACCGGCTGGCACCGGTGGACGGCGCCGGGGTGGCTGCGGATCCTGTGGGTGACGCCGCTCGTCGGTTTCCTCGGGCTCGGCATCGTGTGCCTGATCCGCTGGCTGGCCCACTGGGATCCGGTCTGGTACAGCGTGCCCCTGGTCACGGTCGGCCTCGTGTCGTTCCCGATGGGGTTCCTGATCGGGATCGGCGGGTTCGACTACTGGGCGGCGTACGCCGCGGGACGGCGGACGCCCGTCGACGACCACTCCGGGCACGGCGCGCGGTCGTGGCGGGACTACTTCCGGATCAACACCGATCACAAGGTGATCGGGATGCAGTACCTCGCGACGACGATCGTCTTCTTCATGATCGGCGGGCTGCTGGCGCTCCTCTTCCGCGCCGAGCTGGCGCGTCCGGGCGACCAGTACTTCAACCCGCAGACCTTCAACGTGCTGCTCTCGGTGCACGCGGCGCTGATGATCTTCCTGTTCGTGATCCCGGTGTTCGCCGCGCTCGGGAACTTCGTCATCCCGCTGATGCTCGGCGCGGCGGACATGGCGTTCCCGCGCCTGAACGCGCTGTCGTTCTGGCTGCTGCCGATGGCCGGCCTGATCATGCTGGTCGGGATGGTCACGCCGGGCGGCGGGCCCTCCGCGGGGTGGACGTGCTACGCGCCGCTCTGCTCGCACCAGCCGCTCGGCCAGGTGTTCTTCAACATGGGCGTCCAGTGGGCGGGCGCGAGCTCGATCATGACCGCGCTCAACTTCCTGGTCACGATCATCACCATGCGCGCGCCCGGGATGACGTTCTGGCGGATGCCGCTGCTCGTCTGGGCGAACTTCGCGACCTCGACCCTGGTCGTGCTGGCGACGCCGTTCATCGCCGGCTCGCAGTTCTTCGTCATGTTCGACCGGGTGATGCACACGAACTTCTTCGAGACGCAGCAGGGCGGCTACGTGCTCGGCTACCAGCACATCTTCTGGTTCTACTCGCACCCGGCCGTCTACATCATGCTGTTACCCGGGTTCGGGATCATCTCCGAGATCGTCGCGGTGATGAGCCGCAAGCCGATCTTCGGGTATCGGCTGATGGCGCTGTCCCTGCTCGCGATCCTGATCCTCGGCTTCTCGGTCTGGGCGCACCACATGTTCGTCGCGGGGATGGCGCCGTGGCTGCGCGTGCCGATGATGGCGACGACGCTCCTGATCGCGGTGCCGACCGGGATCAAGATCTTCTCCTGGCTGGCGACGATCTGGGGCGGCCGCATCCACCTGACGACGCCGATGCTCTGGGCGATCGGGTTCATCGCGATGTTCACGATCGGCGGGCTGTCGGGGATCTACCTCGGCTCGGTGCCGATCGACATCCACGCGAGCGACACGTACTTCATCGTCGCCCACATCCACTACGTCCTGTTCGGCGGCTCGGTGTTCACGATCTTCGCCGGGATCTACTACTGGTACCCGAAGATGACCGGCCGGATGTACAACGAGCGGCTCGGGCAGCTCCACTTCTGGCTCACCTTCATCGCCTTCAACCTGACGTTCTTCCCGATGCACTACATCGGGCTGCGCGGGATGCCGCGCCGGGTCTCGGACTACGCGAACCAGTTCGCCGACTTCAACCTGTTCATCTCGATCGCCTCGTTCGCGCTCGGCGCCTCGACGATCATCTTCCTCTACAACATGATCTGGTCGTGGAAGTTCGGCCCGAAGGCCGGCAACAACCCGTGGCACGCGCTCACGCTCGAGTGGCAGGTCAGCTCGCCGCCGCCGATCTTCAACTTCGACGAGATCCCGCAGGTCGTCGGCGGCCCGTACGAGTACGGGGTCCCCGGCGCCCGCCACGCGATCCTCCACGCCGCCAAGCCCCAGCCCGTCACGACCGACTGACAGTGGTGTGGCACACGTCCTCGTGATTGCGAATGAGACCGCAGCATCTCCGACCCTGCTCCACGCTCTCCGCGAGCGCGCTGCGGAGGGTGACGTCAACGTGACGGTGATCGCACCCGTCAGCGAGCCCCGGCACGGCTACGTCGTCTACGACGACACGCGCCGCGCCTCGGCCGGCCGCAGGCTCGAGAAGACGCTGTCGCTGCTGCGCGGCTCCTCGATCCCCGCCCAGGGCTTCGTCGTCGAGACGAGCCCCGTCCAGGCGGCGAAGGATGCGCTCGCCCAGCTCGAGCCGCCGCCGGAGGAGATCGTCGTCTCGACGCACGGCGAGCTCCGGTCGGGCTGGCTGCGCCGCGACGTCGTGGGCGAGATCACCCGTGCCGCGCCGGGGATCCCCGTCCGCCACATCGTCGCGGACGACGAGGCGCCCGACACCGAGAAGAACGTGCTCGTGATCGCGAACGAGACGGTCATCTCGCGCGAGCTGCTCGACCGCATCCGCCTGCGCGCCGGCTCGGGCCCGGCGAGCTTCCTGATCATGGCGCCGCAGAGCGACGACCTGCCGAGCCCGGAGGCCGACCGCCGGCTGCGCCGCGCGCTCTCCGAGCTCCGCTCCGAGGGCATCGACGTGCACGGCCAGGTCGTGCATCCCGATCCGTACACGGCTGCGCTCCATGCGACCCACGACGAGCGGGTCGACGAGATCATCGTCTCGACCTTCCCGGGCGACCGCTCCGGGTGGCTGCGCCGCGACCTCGTCGAGCGCCTCCGCCGCGACACGGCGCTGCCCGTCGATCACGTGGTGGCCGAATGAGCGCCGCAGCCGACGCGCACGGCCACGGCGCCGTGCACCGCGGCGATGCGAACCTGCATCCGCCGCCGATCCACTACAGCTCGCGGATCAGCCCGGTCATCGTCGGGATCTTCCTGTTCATCGGGTCGGAGATCATGCTGTTCGGCTCGTTCTTCACGGCCTACTTCTTCGTCCGGGTGGTCGCGAACCCGCCGCTCTGGCCGCCGCTCGACAGCAACGGCGTGCAGTTCCACCGGCCCTGGTTCGTCGCGCTCGTCAACACGTGCATCCTGGTCACCTCGAGCTTCACCATGCACTGGGCGAGCGTGTCGGTGAAGAAGAACAACCGGGCGGGCCTCTGCGCGGGCATGGTCCTGACGCTCCTGCTCGGCACGACCTTTCTGCTGACGCAGGTGATCGAGTACCACCGGCTCGGCTTCAACACGAGCGATACGGCCTTCGCGGCGACGTTCTTCGGCCTGACCGGCCTGCACGGCGTCCACGTCTTCGTCGGCCTGACGATCCTGCTCGCGATGACCATCAGGTCGTTCCGTGGCCACTTCAGCCCCGAGCATCACCACGGCATCGAGCTCGGCGGCATCTACTGGCACTTCGTCGACGTGATGTGGATTGTGGTCTACGTGAGCGTCTACATTTTGTAACACTTTCCGCACGATGCGGAATCCGTTCAAGACGGAGGCCGAGGCGTTCCGGTTCGTGTGGCTCACGATCGCCTACTGCGCGGTCATCGTCTTCGCGGCCTGGGTCAACACCTGGCTCGGGGTCGCGGTGTTCATCGCGGAGACGGCGGTGCTCGTGTGGTGGCTGTTCCCGGGGCTCGCGCAAGGAGCCGCCGGCCCGGCAGGCGCCGGCGCAGCACCCGCCCGGTGAGAAGCGGCTGCTCGTGATCGCCAACGAGACCGTCGGCGGCCGCGAGCTGCTCGAGGAGCTGCGCCGTCGCTCTCCAGGGGCGCCGCACGGAGGTGCTGGTCGTCACGCCGGCGCTCAACTCGCCGCTGCGGCACTGGGTCTCCGACGAGGACGGCGCGCGTGCGGCGGCTGCCGAGGCGGCTCGAGGCCTCGCTCGCCGCGATGCGGGCGGCCGGCATCGAGGCGCGCGGCGAGGTCGGCGACGGCGATCCGCTGCAGGCGATCGAGGACGCCCTCCGCACGTTCGCGCCCGACGAGCTCGTGATCTCGACGCATCCGGAGGGCCGGTCGAACTGGCTCGAGCGCGGGGTGGTGACGGGGGCCCGCGACCGCTTCGCGCTTCCCGTCACGCACGTCGTCGTCGACCTCGGCGACGACCGCGCGGGCGTCACGCCGAGCGAGTCGGCGCGGGCGCACGGCTTCTAGCCTGGCCGGACCGAAGCGGAAATGCCGTCGGCGCTGCGGGTCAGCCGCCGCCGGCCGCGGTCACGCCGCAGTGCGGGACCGCCGAGCACTTCGCGACGTAGACGGCGACGTCGCGGGCGTCCTGGCCCGTGATGAGGTTGGGCGGCATGCCGGGGTTGGGCATGAGGCGCGTGCCCGTTCCCGGGTCGGCCTCGGCGTAGGCGATCTGGCCGCGGACGAGGTCGCGGATGCTCTGCTCGTGGAAGCCCTGCTTCTTGTCGTAGGCGAAGGCGTCGTCCAGGTTCGGCCCGATCGTGCCGGTCGTCCCGGCATCCGCGAGCGTGTGGCAGGCGCCGCACTTGCTCTTGAAGAGGGCCTTGCCGGCGGCGGGGTCGCCGTCCTTGACGATCTTCACCGCGCCGCAGCCGGCGGCGAGGATCGCCACGGCGGCGAGCAGACAGTGCCGAGCGCTAGACGCATCGGGCTGCGTCAAGGCATGCCGCTAGCTCGACGCCGTCAGCTCGCGGTCGACGGCGGCGACGGCGTCGTCGCGAGTCTCGTAGATCGCGAAGACGCGGTCGAGGCCGGTGATCTCGAAGATCTTCGTGATGTTGCGGTCGCTGCAGACGAGGGCGAGCTCGCCCTCGTTCGTCCGCAGGCGCTTCACGCCGCCGACGAGCACGCCGAGCGTGGTCGAGTCGATGAACGTCGTGTTGGTGAAGTCGACGATCACGTGGCTCGCGCCCTGCCCGATCACCTCGAGCAGCTGCTGCTTCAGCTCGGGCGCCGTGTAGAGGTCGACCTCGCCCGCGAGCGACACGACGTAGACCTGGTCGGCGAGCTGTTCGGTCTTGATGTCGAAGTTCATCGGAATGGGACGGGTTCAGGGCCGGCCGAGGGTGAGTCTAGCCGCCGGCCTCCGCCGGTGAAGGTGGAACCGCCGCGTCGCTGAAGCCGTACTCCGTCAGCCGCCCGACGTCGTCGCGCCGGTTGATCCGGATGCGGCGGCCGAGGCCTGGAGCTGCTTCAGCAGCTTCCGCGCGGACGGTGCGAGCGAGTCCTGCGGCGCGAGCTTGAGGAACTTCTTCAGGGCCGTGATCGCGGTCTGGGTGTCGCCGGCGTCCTGCGCGGCCCGTGCCAGGTCGAACTGCGACGTCGCCGCCTGCGGGTTGAGCGCGGCGAGCTTCTTGTAGGTGTCGAGGCGCTGGCTGAGGTAGCCCGCGAACTTGGAGTAGAGGTCGTTCGTGCCGGTGCTCGTCTGCGACGAGATCGCCTGCCCGACCGGGCTCGGCAGCGAGCCGATCGCCTCGCCGAGCTTCGAGCCGGACGCGGGCCGGAACGTCGATGTCGGCGAGAGGACCTGGTTGCGCGCCTGCGCCTCCAGGTAGAGCGTCTGATAGGCCTGGGCCCGCCGCAGGTCGACGGCCGCGAGCTCCCGCAGCGCGTCCTGGTCTTTCGGCTTCAGGCCGATGTAGCTCGTGAGGGCCGTGATCGCCTCGTCGTCGCGCCCGTCCTGCTCGAGCTTGGTCGCCAGATTGCGCCAGGCCTGGGCGTTCTTCGGCTGCTCGACCGTCTTCTTCTGCAGGGCGGAGAGCGACGAGCCGCTGCTGCTCGTGCCGCTGAAGAAGTTCTGCAGCACGTCGGCGATGCCGGTCGACCCGGAGCCGACGCCGAAGATGACGAAGCTGACCGCGAAGACGACGACGAGCAGCACGAAGACCCACTTCGCGTGGTTGCGCAGCCGGTTGAAGAAGAGCTGGTCCTCCCAGCTCGGCTGCTTGCGGCTTCGGCTTCGCCTTCGCCGGCGCCGAAGCTACGCGAGCATGCGACCGCGCGCTGCTCTTGCGGTGCTGCGTACCTCTTGCCACTCGGTCTCTCCTTGGCGGTAGCGGGTCTGTCCGTCGACGATCGTCTCGAGCACGGCCCCCGGTGAGCCGCCGAACACGACGGCCACCGACGGATCCTCAACGGGATCGTACGGGCTTCCGCCAATTGAGACGATGGTTAGGTCGGCTCGTTTGCCGGGAGCGAGGCTTCCGAGCTCGTGGTCGAGCCCGAGCGCCCGGGCCGAGTCGAGCGTCGCGAGGCGCAGCGCGTCGGTCGCGTCGAGCGCGTCGGGGCGCCGGCTGCGGGCGCGGCTGAGGTAGATCGCCGTCCTGAGCTCCTCCCAGGGATCGAAGGAGGGCGTCGAGGCGGGGGAGTCGGTCCCGAGCCCGACGCGCAGCCCCGCGGCGCGGAGCTCGGCGAGCGGCGCGATCCCGCAGCCGAGCAGTGCGTTCGAGCGCGGGCAGTGGACGACCGGGACGTCGTGCCGGGCGAGCAGGGCGATCTCGTCGGCGTCGACCTCGACGCAGTGGGCGCACAGAAGCTCGGGGCCGAGCACGTCGGCGAGCGTCGCCACGCTGCGCTTCCCGGTCGGCGGGACGAGGACGTCGCCGTTCGCCGCCATCGGGCCCGCTGCCGTGCTCGAGCCACTCGTTCTCGTTCGCGCTCTCCGCCAGATGCGTGCCGACCGGGATCCCGAGCGAGAGCGCCCACCGGTACACCTCGAGCGAGCAGCTGTACGGGGCGTGCGGCGAGATCCCGATCCGCACCAGCCCGCTCTCCGGCGCCCGCTCGCGCAGCAGCCGGAACGCCTGCTCGGTCGAGGCGGGGTCGCGCCCGAAGACCTCGAGGTAGACGGTCGCCCTCAGCCCGAGCTCGCCCGCCGCTGCCGCGGCCGCGCCCGAGTAGCTGTAGTCGGCCGTCGTCGTGATCCCGGCGGCGAGCGAGTCGGCGACGCCGCGGCGGGCGATCGACACCATCTCGTCGAACGAGAGCGCCCGCTTGCGCGCGATGTGCGTTCCGAGCCAGGGCCCGAACTGCTGCCCGTCGCCGAAGCCCGCGTAGACCGCGTACTCGAGGTGCGAATGGGCGTTGACGATGCCCGGGATGATCACGGCGCCGTCGAAGTGGCGGTCCGCCCGGCCACGGGCGACCTCGACGATCTGCCCGTCCTCCCAGGCAACGAGGCCGTCGGGGAGCGGCGGGCCGTCGACCGGGAGCACCCAGCCGGCGGAGACGGCGGTGGTCACGTGCCGAGGGCGGCGGTTTTGATGCGGGTGGCGCGGCGGTCGAGGATGACGGAGAGCCAGATCGAGAGCTCGTAGAGGATGGCGAGCGGGAGGGTTTCGATGATCGTGGTGACGGGGTCGATGCCGGGCAGGGCGACGCCGATGCAGGCGACGATGAAGTAGCCGATGCGGCGGTTGCGGCGGAGCCGGTCGGTGGTGAGGATGCCCATGCGGGTGAGCCCGACGACGAACAGGGGCAGCTCGAAGACGAGCGCCATCGCGAGCAGGACGTGGGTGCAGAAGGTGAGGAACGGCTTGGCTTGCGGCAGGTAGTGGAGCTGGTCGGCGTTGTAGTTGGTGAGGAAGTGGAGCGCGGCGGGGAGCGCGACGAAGTAGCCGAAGACGGTGCCGGCGGCGGCGAGGATCGTGGCGAGCAGGACAAACCACTTCATCAGGCCGGCGTGGGCCTGGTCGAAGGCGGGGACGAAGAACGCCCACACTTGCCAGAGGATGATCGGCAGCGCGACGATGAAGCCGAAGTAGATGCTGATCCAGAGCGAGGTCATGAACGACTCGCCCGGGCTGAAGGTGTAGAGGTTGCGGTGGTTGGCGGGCAGCGTCAGCTCGAGCCAGTGGATCAGGCGGCTGTGGAAGACAAAGCCGACCACCACCCCGACCGCGAGCGCACCCAGGCAGACAAAGATCCGCGACCGCAACTCATCGAGATGCTCGACAAGCGACGCCTCCTCACCATGGTCCAGGCGGCGCGGAAGCCTTGGCCTCAGCGACACCCTCGGCATCGCTGCCTAGGAGACGGTTTCGGTCTCGCGCACGTCGTGCGCGGACGTCGTTGCATCGTCCGCCGGCGGCTGTGAAACCGGAGGCGTCGCAACCGGAGGAGGAAGCTCTGAGCGAGTCTCGACCTTCTTGTTGTCGCCGGTCACAGTGTCCTTGAACTCGCGCATCCCGGTGCCGAGCGAGCGGCCGATCTCCGGCAAACGCTTGGCCCCGAAGAGGAGAAGTGCGAGGAGCAGCAGAAGGACGATCTCCATGGGTCCGATGTTTGGCATGGGGCCATCGTAGCAGCGTCCCTCCCGCGGGGCGCAAGGCGAAATCGGGTCCAGATCGGCGTCTTGCGGGCCCGCTCGCCGCGCCCGGCCGGGCGGAGGCGGCTACGATTCAGGTGCTCGCCCGCGGAGGGGCACGAGGCCCGTCCTGGAATCGTTGAGGAGATCCTTCTGGTGGCATTGCTCGAACTGAAGAACCTGCACGTCGCGCTCGAGGACGGCACCGAGATCGTCAAGGGTGTCGACCTGGCGGTCGACACCGACCAGGTGCACGCGATCATGGGCCCGAACGGCTCGGGCAAGTCGACGCTTGCCTATGCGATCGCAGGCCACCCTGCCTATGAGATCACCGAGGGCGAGCTACTGCTCGACGGTGAGGACATCACCGAGGCGGGGGCCGACGAGCGGGCCCAGAAGGGGCTGTTCCTCGCGTTCCAGTATCCGTACGCGATCCCGGGCGTGACCGTGCAGAGCTTCCTGCGCACCGCGATGAACGCCGTCCGCAAGGCGCGGAACGGCGGCGTCGAGGACCCGATCCCGGTCAAGGAGTTCCTGGTCGAGCTGCGCGCGGCGATGGACAGCCTGAAGGTCTCGCGCGAGCTGGCCTCGCGCTACCTGAACGACAACTTCTCGGGCGGCGAGAAGAAGCGCGTCGAGATCCTGCAGATGGCGATGCTGAAGCCGCGCATCGCCGTGCTCGACGAGACCGACTCGGGCCTCGACATCGACGCGTTGAAGATCGTCGCGGGCGGGGTGAAGGATCTGGTCGGGCCGGCGATGGGTGCGCTGGTGATCACGCACTACCAGCGGATCCTCGACTACATCGAGCCCGACTTCGTCCACGTGTTCGTCGATGGGCGTATCGTTCAGGAAGGTGGGCTCGGAGCTCGCCAAGGAGCTCGAGCAGTCCGGGTATGTTCAGTGGGAGAAGGAGAAGGTGGAGGCGATGACCCAGACCGAGACCGAGATCGTCCAGGAGATCGGCTCCGACTACGAGCAGAAGTACGGTTTCTCGAATCCGGACGAGGCGAAGGATTACTTCTTCAAGTCGGGCCGGGGTATCTCGCACGAGGTCGTCGAGGCGATCGCCGAGCACAAGAACGAGCCGGAGTGGATGCGGAAGGTGCGCCACCGGGCGCTCGACTACTTCCTCGCGCGCCCGCTGCCGGGCTGGGGCGGCGATGTGTCGGGGATCGACTTCGACAACATCTACTACTACATCCGGCCGACCGAGAAGCAGGCGGACTCGTGGGAGGACCTGCCGGCCGAGATCAAGGACACCTGGGACAAGCTCGGCATCCCGGAGGCGGAGAAGAAGTACCTCGCCGGTGTCGGGCGCCCAGTACGAGTCGGAGGTCGTCTACCACAAGCTGCAGGAGAAGCTGACCGAGCAGGGCGTGCTCTTCCTCGACATGGACTCGGGCCTGCGCGAGCACGAGGAGCTCGTGAAGGAGTATTTCGGCACGATCATCCCGTCGAACGACAACAAGTTCGCGGCGCTGAACACCGCCGTCTGGTCGGGCGGCTCGTTCATCTACGTGCCGAAGGGCGTCAAGATCGAGCTGCCGCTGCAGGCCTACTTCCGGATCAACGCCGAGAACATGGGCCAGTTCGAGCGCACGATGATCCTCGTCGACGAGGGCGCCTACGTCCACTACGTCGAGGGCTGCACGGCGCCGATCTACTCGAGCGACTCGCTGCACTCGGCGGTGGTCGAGATCGTGGTCAAGAAGGGCGGCCGCTGCCGCTACACGACGATCCAGAACTGGTCGAACAACGTCTACAACCTGGTCACCAAGCGCGCCGTCGCCTACGAGGACGCGACGATGGAGTGGGTCGACGGCAACCTCGGGTCGAAGCTGACGATGAAGTACCCGGCGATCTGGCTGCTCGGCGAGCGGGCCCACGGCGAGGTGCTCTCGATCGCGTTCGCCGGCGCGGGCCAGCATCAGGACGCGGGCGGCAAGTGCGTCCACGTCGCGCCGAACACGACCTCGGTGATCACCTCGAAGTCGATCTCGAAGAACGGCGGCCGCGCCGGCTACCGCGGGCTGCTGCAGGTCGCCCGGGGCGCCAAGGGCTCGAGGTCGAAGGTCGTCTGCGACGCGCTGATCCTCGACGAGGACTCCCGCTCGGACACCTACCCCTACATCGACATCGACGAGAACGAGGTCGACATCGGCCACGAGGCGACCGTCTCCAAGATCGGGGACGAGCAGCTCTTCTACCTGATGTCGCGCGGGCTCTCGGAGGCCGAGGCGAGCGCGATGATCGTCTCCGGGTTCGTCGAGCCGATCACGAAGGAGCTGCCGCTCGAGTACGCGGTCGAGATGAACCGCCTGATCCAGCTGCAGATGGAAGGATCGGTTGGCTAACCCCGAGGCGGCTGCCCGCTTCGCCGAGCTGCCGCTGCCCGCCAAGACCGACGAGGCCTGGCGCTTCACCGATCTCGCCGGGTTCGACCCGGCCGCCTTCGCGGCCGAGCCGGAGCCGGGCAAGTTCGAGACGGTGTCGATGCTGCCCGAGCTCGAGGTCGCCGGCTGGGCCGAGGTCAGCGAGACCGGGATCAACGTGCGCGCGGTGCCCGTCGTCGAGGGCGTGCGCTTCGAGCCGCTGGACGAGAACGACCCGCGGCTCTACTCGCTCGTCGGCTGGGACGAGAAGTTCGCCGCGCACAACGCCGCGGTGTGGAAGCACGGCCTGCTGGTGCACGTCGCCCGGGACGTCGACCTCGAGCTGCCGCTCTACGTCCGGATCGCCAACTCGGTCCCGGGCGGGTCGCTGCACTGGCGCCTGCTCGTCGTCGCCGAGGAGGGCTCGAGCTTCACCCTGATCGAGGAGTACGCGTCGTCGAGCCCGGAGCTCTCCGCCTACACGAACGCGGTGGCGGAGGTGTTCGTCGGGCAGGCCGCCAAGTTCGAGTACGTCTCGATCCAGAACCTCTCGCGCGAGACGTGGCACTTCGCCACGCACCACGCGCGGGTCGAGCGGGACGCGCAGCTCGACTGGGTCGCGGGCGGGTTCGGCTCCAAGAACGGCAAGATCCGGATCCAGAACGACCTGAACGGCCCGGGCGCGACCTCCCGGGTCACCGGCGCGTACTTCGCCGACGGCGACCAGCACCTCGACTACGACACGTTCCAGGAGCACATCGCCCCGGCGACCGAGTCCGACTTCGCCTTCAAGGGCGCGCTGCGCGAGTCGGCGCACGCGGTCTGGCGCGGCATGATCCGGGTCGAGGCGGACGCCCAGAAGACGAACGCCTACCAGGAGAACCGCAACCTGCTCCTCTCGGACACCGCCCGCGCCGACTCGATCCCCGGGCTCGAGATCATGGCCAACGACGTGCGTTGCACCCACGGTGCGACGCTCGGCCGGGTCAACCGCGAGGAGGTCTTCTACCTGATGGCCCGCGGGCTGTCGCGCGCCGAGGCCGAGCGGCTGATCGTGCGCGGCTTCTTCCAGGACGTGCTCGATCGGATCGATCTCGCGCCGGTTCGCGACGCGCTCGGCGCCGCCCTCGAGGCGCGCATCCCGCCCGCCTGAGGCGCGGGCTCAGCCTCTCGCGCGACCGATCAGCCTCCTTCGTCCTACTTCGTCGCCGGATGGGCGGAGGTCGGCGTCACGGCCGTCTGGAGCGACGGATAGCCGCAGGCGGGGGCGACGAGGACACCGCCGTCGAGTTGAACGGCGCCGAAGCGGTGCATCTGGTTGCTGCTCGGATGCGGGTAGATGAGCACCGAGATGATCCGGTCGACGTGCTTGTGGCGGGCGAAGGCGAGGATCTGCGGCGGCTTCGGGTTGTCGGTCGTGAAGGTCAGCATCGTCACGGTCGGGTCGGCGAGGAACGGCGGCGGCGGCTTGGGGCGGAGGTAGCCCTCCGCCATCCGGAACCAGAAGCCGCTCTCGGCCTGCCAGAGCATCGAGTTGCCCCAGAAGCCGTAGGGGAAGATCGCGACGTTCTCGCCGCGCGGGATGCAGGCGCGGTACAGGCCGTCGGCGAAGAAGGGCCAGCGCTCCGGCACCGACCGGTAGTCGGCGTGCCAGACGGCAGGGACGAGCGAGGCGACGGCGAGCGCAGGCAGCACGCGGCCGCTCCAGTCGCGGCGCGGCGCCGTCCACAGTGCGACGATCACCGCGGCGGCGAGCGAGGTGAAGGCGGCGAAGCGAACCGGCAGGACGTTGTCGAGGAGCGGCAGCCGGACGAGCGCGGCCCAGGGCAGGGTGACGACGACGTGGCCCTCGACCAGGAGCTTCGTCCCGAGCGTGGCGAAGGCTGCGAGACCGAGGGAGGCGAGCAGGAAGCGGGCCGTCGGTGAACGGCGCACCCGGCCGGCGAAGAGCGCCGCGATCAGCAGCGTCGGCAGGCCGAGGTACGCGCCGCGCTCCGCGTCCGAGGCGGGGAAGTGGGCCGCGACGCGCGCGAACGTCGCTCCGCCGATCCCGACCAGGTGCGTCGGCACGACGAACCCGAGCAGGTCGCCGTTGAAGAGGCGCGGGTCGTTGATCGAGTCCGACGTGAAGCCCAGCGCCGCGTAGACGCCGAGCGGCCCGGTGACGAGCGCGGCGATGGCGAGACCCGCGAGCAGCGGGCGCACGAGCGCCCGCAGTCGCCGCGCGGACGGCCGGGACGAGCCCGAAGGCGAGCAGCAGGGCGACGCCGAGCGCGAGGACCGCGGTGAAGAAGAGCTCGGTCGAGAGCCAGAACTGCAGGCCGAGCAGCACTCCCAGCCGCCACGCGAGGCCGCGCCCGTCGAGCTCCTCGCGGACGAAGCGCACGACGGTGAGCGCGACGAGCGGCAGCAGGAAGACCGCGGTCATGTGCAGGTGGGCGAGCTGCTGCCCGAGCATGTAGGCGGAGAAGCCGAACAGGTAGCCGCCGGCGACGGAGGCCCAGAGCGAACCCGTCAGGTACCGGCACAGGAGGTACGCCGTCCAGGCGGCCAGCGCCGGCATCAGCAGCGCAGCGAGGTTGTAGGCGACGACCGGGCCGAACAGGATCGTCACGGGGGCGAAGGCGAGCGCCAGCCCGGGTACCGTGGTCGCCCAGGCGAGGTTGATCCCGTCCGGGGCGTAGATCGCGTGGGAGACGAACGGGTTCTCGCCGGCGCCGATCGCGTGCGGCCACCAGGCGAACGACCAGATGAAGATCTGCGGGTCGCGGCCCGACCCGAGGATCGCCCGGCCCGGGTGCGAGACGAGCCGCAGGCCGAAGAAGAGGAACGAGATCGCGGTGAAGCCGGCGAGGACGGCGGCGGACGCGCGGGCGCTCGTGCGCACGGCCCGATCCTACGGGGGCGGCTGCACCCGTCGGCGCGGATCAGGCGCGGACGAGCGGCTTGTACTTGATCCGGTGCGGCTCGAGTGCCTCGGCGCCCTTCGTCTCGGTCACCCAGGCCGCGTACTCGCCCCAGGTGCCCTCGAACCAGACGGCCTCGGAGTTCCCTTCGAAGGCGAGGATGTGCGTCGCCACCCGGTCGAGGAACCAGCGGTCGTGGGTGATCACGACGGCGCAGCCGGCGAAGTCGAGCAGCGCCTCCTCGAGCGCGCGCAGCGTGTCGACGTCGAGGTCGTTCGTCGGCTCGTCGAGCAGGAGCACGTTGCCGCCGCTGCGCAGGATCCTTGCCAGGTGGACGCGGTTTCGCTCGCCGCCCGAGAGCTGGCCGACCGGCTTTTGCTGGTCGCCGCCGCGGAAGTTGAACCAGCTCACGTACTGGCGCGAGTTGACCTCGCGCCTTCCGAGCTCGATCGTGTCCAGGCCGCCGCTGATCTCCTGCCAGACGGTCTTCTTCGGGTCGAGGTCGCCGCGTGACTGGTCGACGTAGGCGAGCTGCACCGTCTCGCCGAGCCGGAGCGAGCCCGCGTCCGGTTGCTCCTCGCCGGCGATCAGCCGGAAGAGCGTCGTCTTGCCGGCGCCGTTCGGGCCGACCACGCCGACGATCCCCGCCGGCGGCAGCGAGAAGCTCAGGTTCTCGAACAGGAGCCGGTCGCCGAAGCCCTTGCTCAGGTCGACCGCCTCGATCACCACGTCGCCGAGCCGGGGTCCCGGCGGGATGTGGATCTCGACCCGCTCGAGCTTCACCTGCTCCTCGTCGGCGAGGAGCTGCTCGTAGGCGGCGAGGCGTGCCTTCGACTTCGCGTGCCGCGCGCGCGGGCTCAGCCGCACCCACTCGAGCTCGCGGGCGAGCGTGCGGCGGCGGGCCGACTCGGTCTTCTCCTCCGCCGCGAGCCGCTGCTGCTTCTGCTCCAGCCAGGAGGAGTAGTTCCCCTGGAACGGCAGGCCGCGGCCGCGGTCGAGCTCGAGGATCCAGCCGGCGACGTTGTCGAGGAAGTACCGGTCGTGGGTGACCGCGACGACGGTGCCCTTGTAGTCGGCGAGGAAGCGCTCGAGCCAGTAGACCGACTCGGCGTCGAGGTGGTTCGTCGGCTCGTCGAGGAGCAACAGGTCCGGCGCGGAGAGCAGGAGGCGGCAGAGCGCGACCCGCCGCCGCTCGCCGCCCGACAGGGAGGTCACGTCGCGGTCGCCCTCCGGGAGCCGGAGGGCGTCCATCGCGCGGTCGAGGGTCGCGTCGAGCGACCAGGCGTCGCGCCGGTCGATCTCGTCCTGCACCTTCGCCTGCTGCGCGAGGAGCGCATCGAAGTCCGCATCGGGCTCGGCGAACGCCGCCGAGATCGCGTTGAAGCGGTCGAGCAGGTCGCGCAGCTCGCGGACGCCGTCCTCGACGTTCGCCGCGGACGTCCTTGGCCGGGTCGAGCTCGGGCTCCTGCTCGAGCAGGCCGACGGTCGCGCCGGGAGCGAGCTGCGCCTCGCCGCTCGAGGTCTCCTCGCGGCCGGCCATGATCCGCAGCAGCGTCGACTTGCCCGCGCCGTTCGGCCCGAGGACGCCGATCTTCGCGCCGTGCAGGAACGAGAGCGAGATGTTCGCGAGCACCTGGCGGTCCGCGCCGTAGAACTTGTCGGCGCGGTACATGGAGTAGACGTAGTCGGACATTCGATCCTCGGGCGCTCGCGGCCGCAGCCAGGTTACGCAAACGGGGGCCGGTGCGAGCCGAGGGCGGCGGTGCGGGCGGCGAGCCGGTCGGCGAAGGGCCGCTCGGTACAGTAGGTACATGGCGGTCAAGGCACAACCAGCGCTCGACGCGGCCCGGCTCCGCGCCGACTTCCCCATCTTCGAGCAGCGATTCCACGGCCACCCGCTCGCGTACCTGAACTCGGCGGCGACGTCGCAGAAGCCCCGTCAGGTGCTCGACGCGATGACCGAGTTCTACGAGACGTCGTACTCGAACGTCCATCGCGGCGTCTACGAGCTCGGCGAGCGCGCGACCGCCGGCCTCGAAGGGGCGCGCGAGAAGGTGCGGGCGTTCGTCAACGCGCCGAGCGACCGCGAGATCGTCTTCGTCCGCAACGCGACGGAGGGGTTGAACCTCGTCGCGTACGCCTACGGGCTCGCGCGGCTCGGTCCGGGCGACGTCGTGCTCGCGACCCAGCTCGAGCACCACTCGAACTTCGTGCCCTGGCAGTACGTCGCGAACCGCACGGGCGCCGAGTTCCGGATCATCCCGATCGACGACAACGGCGACCTGCTGCTCGACGAGGTCTCGGAGTTCGACAACGTCCGGGTCGTCGCCGCCAACATCGTCTCCAACTCGCTCGGCACGATCGGCGACACGCAGCGGCTCGCGGCGTGGGCGCACGAGCGCGGCGCGATCCTCACGTGCGACGCGGCGCAGGCCGCACCGCACGTCCGGCTGGACGTCCAGGCGCTCGGCGCCGACTTCGTCGCCGCCTCCGGCCACAAGATGCTGGGGCCGAGCGGGATCGGGTTCCTCTGGGGCCGTGCCGAGCTGCTGCTCGAGATGGAGCCGTTCCTGCTCGGCGGCCACATGATCCGCAGCGTCGGCGACCAGACGACGACGTGGGCGGAGCTGCCGGCGAAGTTCGAGGCGGGCACGTCACCGATCGCCGAGGCGGTCGGGCTCGGCGCCGCGATCGACTACCTGGAGGAGGTCGGGCTCGACGCGATCGAGGCGCACGAGCACCGGCTCGCCGCCTATGCCCTGGAGGTGCTCGGCGACGTGCCGGGGATCACGCTCTACGGCCCGCCGCCGGAGCGCCGCGCCGGGATCGTCATGTTCAACGTCGAGGGCGTGCACCCGCACGACATGGCGCAGATCCTCGACCTCGACGGGATCGCGATTCGCGCCGGGCACCACTGCTGCCAGCCGCTGATGCGCAAGCTCGGCGTGGCGGCGACGAACCGCGCGAGCTTCTACCTCTACACCGTGCCCGACGAGATCGACCGCCTCGGCGCCGCCGTGCGCAAGGCGCGGGAGCTCATGAGCTGATGGGCGAGTTCGACGACCTCTACCGCGAGGTCATCCTCGACCACTACAAGAACCCGCACAACTACGGCCTCCTCGAGCCGAACGACGCGCAGGCCGAGGGTCAGAACCCGCTCTGCGGCGACGAGGTGACCGTCACGGTGAAGTTCGCCGACGACGGCGAGACGATCGAGGACATCGGCTTCGAGGGCCGCGGCTGTGCGATCTCGCAGGCGGCGACGTCGATGCTGACCGACATCGTCAAGGGCAAGACTGCCGCCGAGGTCGCCGGGCTGCCCAAGGAAGAGCTGCTCGGCGAGGTCGGGATCCCGCTGACGCCGGTGCGGCTGAAGTGCGCGATCCTCGGGCTCGGCGTGCTCAAGGTCGCGCTCAACCGCTCGAAGGGGACGCCGCTGCCCGACGAGTGGCAGGGCCTCGACATTGCCTGAGCGCGGGGCATGAGCCTCGAGCTCGAGGTCGGGCCGCTCGCCGACCTGCCGCCCGGAACGATGGCCCTCGTCGAGTACGGGGCGTGCTCGATCGGCGTCTACAACTGCGACGGGCGACCTGTACGCGATCGAGGATCGGTGCAGCCACGACGACGGTCCGCTCTGCCACGGCGACTGGGATGTCGACGAGTGCAAGGTCGATCTGTCCCCGGCACGGCGCGAGCTTCGACCTGAGGACGGGCAAGGCGCTCGCGCTGCCGGCGTACCTGCCGGCGCGCACCTTCCCGGTGCGGGTCGAGGACGGCGTCGTCAAGGTCGAGGTCGGCTCCTGACGGCCGAGCCGTCCGTCGTCCGCTGCTGGCCGACCGGCCGACCCGCTCTACGTCGTCTATCACGACGAGGAGTGGGGCCGGCCGGTGCGCGACGAGCGCGGCGTGTACGAGCGGCTCTGTCTGGAGGGCTTCCAGTCGGGGCTCTCGTGGCTGACGATCCTGCGCAAGCGCGAGGCCTTCCGGGCGGCCTTCGCCGGCTTCGACCCGGACCGTGTCGCCGCGTTCGGCGAGGCCGACGTCGAGCGGCTGCTCGGGGACGCGGGGATCGTCCGCCACCGCGGGAAGATCGAGGCGGCGATCGCGAACGCGCGCGCGACGGTCGCCCTGCGTGACGGCGGCGAGCCGCTGCAGGAGCTGTTCTGGCGCGCACGCGCCGGCGGCGCAGCCGGTGCCGCGGTCGCCCGCCGACTGGGTGCCGTCGACGCCGGAGTCGGCCGCGCTCGCCAAGCGCCTGCGCAAGGAGGGCTTCCGGTTCGTCGGCGCGACGACGATCTATGCCGCGATGCAGGCATGCGGGGTCGTGAACGACCACCTCGAGGGGTGCTGGGTGCGCGACCAGGTCGAGCTGGAGCGAGCCGTCTGATGCTCGACGAGCGCGTCCTCGCCGTCCTGCGTCGGCTGGAGGACGAGGACGCGCGCGACGACGCGCCGGCCCGGCCGGTGCGGGAGCGGTCGCTCGCGATCGCGCCGTCGAGCGGCGCGCTCCTGTTCGGGCTCGCCGCCGGCCGGGTCGGGTGCGAGCTGCTGGAGATCGGCGGCTCGCACGGCTATTCGGCCCTCTGGCTCGGCGCCGCCGCGCGCCTTGCCGGCGGCCGCCTCACGTCGCTCGAGGCCGAGCCGGCCAAGGTCGCCCGGTTGATCGAGAACATCGCCGCCGCGGGCCTCGGAGGCTGGGTCGAGATCGTGCCCGGCGACGCGTTCGAGACGCTGCCGGGGCTCGGCGGCGGCTGGGGCCTCGTCTTCCTCGACGCGTGGAAGGAGGACTACGAGTCGCTGTTCGGCCTCGTCCGCCCGAGGCTCGCGCCGGCAGCGTCGTGGTCGCCGACAACGTGGTCTCCCACCGTGAGACGCTCGCCGCGTACTCCGCCGCGCGGCAGGAGGACCCGACGCTCGCGAGCGTCACGGTGCCGCTCGACAACGGGTTGGAGGTGACGTCCGTCTTGACCGACGGGCTACTATCGGGTTAACCGCGGAAAGGAGGTGGTCCGGTAGATGGAGATTTCCAGTACGGGCAGTGGAGGTACTAGCTCGTAGGGGCGTGTCCCCGGGACCTGAAGGGGAATCGCCTAGCCAGCGTGGGGGATTTCGCGCAGACGCGCCGCCGACCTTTCGTCGGCCGGAAGCGCCCCTACGAAATCCAAGCTAGTCACCGGGAGAGGGCCGCGAAAGCGGCCCTCTCCGCTTCAAGGGCCGTGCCTCACCTCCCCCTTCGGGCCACTGTCTGCGCGGGCCATGTCCCGGTGCCAGTCACCGCAACAGCTTCGTGACAGCCGGGTGCCGGCCGGCCGCGCACCACCGGCCCGATCGGCCATCGTCCCCGAGAGCCGTGTCCGGTGTCAGACACACCGGCGCCCACCACCCGGGTCCGGGCCCTTCGGCCCGAGAAACGGCTCGGTTGTGGGGTTTCTCCGGCCGTCGCTTCGGGACGTGTCCCGGTGCCAGTCACCGCAACAGCTTTGTGACAGCCTGCGTCTTCGTTCCGTGCCGCGGCCGCCCGGAACGGCCGGTGTCTGCGAGGGGCCTGTCGCGGTGTCGGGCACCGTGACGGGACCGTGACAGCTTTGCAACGAGCCGGCGGCGGCTACTCGACGGCTTGCGGGTCCGGAGACGGGGCTTCGGCGGCGAAGTTCTTCCAGTAGCGGCTCGGGGTGGGGCCCTTCTGGCCCTGGTACTTGGAGCCGATGGCGCCCGCGCCGTACGGATGCTCGGCGGGCTCGGTCAGCTCCATGAAGGAGAGCTGGCCGATCTTCATCCCGCGGTAGATCGTGATCGGCAGGTTGGCGACGTTCGAGAGCTCGAGCGTCACGTGGCCGTCCCAGCCCGGGTCGATGAAGCCCGCGGTCGAGTGGATCAGCAGGCCGAGGCGGCCGAGCGAGCTCTTGCCCTCGAGCCGCCCGACCAGGTCGTCGGGCAGCCGCACCCGCTCGAGCGTCGAACCGAGGACGAACTCGCCCGGGTGGAGGATGAACGGCTCGTCGCCGATCTCGACGAGCTCGGTCAAGTCCTCCTGCGGCCGCTTGACGTCGATGAAGGGGTAGAGGTTGTTGCGGAAGACGCGGAAGTAGCGGTCGACGCGCACGTCGACGCTCGAGGGCTGGAGCAGCAGCGGGTCGTACGGATCGAGCTCGATCCGGCCCTCCTCGAGCAGCCGCGCGATCGTCCGGTCGGAGAGAACCACGGCCCGATTCTGTCACGCACCCGGGCCGCGAGGGCGCCGGGAGGAGGCCCAGGGTCCGGGTCGTCCACCGGATTCCTTCACACCTCTCCGCTAGCCTTGAAGAGTGGCCGCCACGCGTTCCATCGTGCTCACGACCGAGATTCCGGGCCCGCGCTCGCGGGCGATCGGCGAGCGCATCGAGCGCTCGATCGCGCGGCCGCTCGACATCACCTTCCCGGTCGTCGCGCACTCCGCCCGCGGGGTCACGCTCACCGACGTCGACGGAAACACCTTCATCGACTTCGCCGGCGGCGTCGGCTGCCTGACCGTCGGCCACAGCCATCCCGAGGTCGTCGCGGCCGCGCAGGAGCAGCTCGACCGCTTCGCCCACACCGACTTCACGATCGTCGCCTACGAGTCGTACGTCGAGCTCGCCGAGCGGCTCACGGAACGGGCGCCGATCTCCGGGCCGGTGAAGGCCGCCTTCTTCAACGCCGGCACCGAGGCGGTCGAGAACGCGGTCAAGTTCGCGCGCGCATACACCGGCGCGGCCGGCCGTGATCGCGTTCGAGGGCGGCTTCCACGGCCGGACGCTGCTCTCGCTCTCCCTCACCTCGAAGGTGCACCCGTACAAGGCCGGGCTCGGGCCCTTCGCGCCCGAGATCTACCGGGTGCCGTTCCCGAACGAGTACCGCGGCGTCTCGAGCGAGGCCGCGCTCGCGGCGCTGGAGCGCGCGTTCACGACCGTCGTCGCCGCGGAGACCGTCGCCGCGATCGTCCTCGAACCGGTTCAGGGCGAGGGAGGCTTCATCGTCGCGCCGCCCGAGTTCGTCGCCGGAGTCCGCGGCCTCTGCGACGATCACGGGATCGTGCTCGTCGTCGACGAGGTGCAGACCGGGTTCGGCCGCACCGGCCGCTTCTTCGCGATCGAGCATGCCGGCGTCGAGCCGGACCTGATCTGCGTCGCCAAGTCGATCGCGAGCGGGCTGCCGCTCTCCGGCGTCCTCGGCCGCGCCGAGATCATGGACGCCCCGGAGCGCGGCGGCGTCGGCGGGACCTACGTCGGCAATCCGGTCGCGCTGGCGGCGGGGCTCGCCGTGCTCGACGTGATCGACGAGGAGGGTCTGGTCGAGCGCGCCGCGCTCGTCGGCGAGACGATCCGCGCGCGGATGCTCGCCTGGCAGGAGCGCTGGCCGGCGGTCGGCGACGTCCGCGGTCTCGGCGCGATGCTCGCGATCGAGCTGGTCTCGGACCCCGCGACGCGCGGCGCCTTCGAAGGAGCTCGCGCAGGCGGTGAGCGCGGCCGCGCTCGAGCGGGGCCTGCTGCTGATCACCTGCGGCGTCAACGGCAACTGCATCCGTGTGCTCGTCCCGCTCGTGATCGCCGATCCCGAGCTCGACGAGGCCCTCGGCGTCTGGGAGGAGGCGCTCGAGGCCGTGCTCGGTTAGAGGCGCCGTGCGCCCGGGAACAATGTGGGATTGATGGTCGGCGAAGTCCTCGCGGACCGCTACGAGCTCGACGAGCTGGTCGGCGCCGGAGGCATGTCGAGCGTCTTCCGGGCGCACGACCGGGTGCTCGAGCGGACGGTGGCGCTCAAGCTCCTGCACCAGCGGCTGACCGCCGAGGGCGAGTACGTCGAGCGGTTCCGCCGCGAGGCGCGCATGGTCGCCGGCCTCTCGCACCACAACATCGTCTCGGTGATCGACCGCGGCGAGCACGACGGCCGGCCGTTCATCGTCTTCGAATACATCGCCGGCGAGAACCTGAAGCAGCTCGTCGAGCGGGACGGGCCGCTGCCGGTGGAGCAGGCGCTCGAGCTTGCGATCGGCGTCGCGCGCGGCCTCGCGTTCGCCCACGAGAAGGGCTTCGTGCACCGGGACGTGAAGCCGCAGAACGTGCTCGTCAACGGCAACGGCGAGGCGAAGGTGACCGACTTCGGGATCGCGCGCTCGCTGGCCGTGCCGCAGGGGGTGACGCTCACCGGGACGGTGCTCGGCACCTCCGACTACATCTCGCCCGAGCAGGCGCAGGGCCGTCAGGTCGACGAGCTCACGGACGTCTACTCGCTCGGGGTGGTGGTCTACGAGCTGCTGACGGGCGAGCCGCCCTTCACCGGCGACAACTTCGTCGCGATCGCGATGCAGCACATCAACGACCCGGTCCCGCCCGCGAGCCTCCGCCGCCCCGAGGTCCCGGCCCGGGTCGACCGCGCGATCGAGAAGGCGCTCGCGAAGGAGCCGGCCGACCGGTTCGCGTCGATGGGCGAGTTCGCGCGCGAGCTCGAGTCGTGCCTCGAAGAGGTGCGGCTCGGCGCGGACGCCTCGGCGACGGGCGTCATGCCGGCGCTGCCCCCGCAGCGCGGCGCCAAGCGCGCGACCCGCGGCCGCCGCAAGGGCCGCCGCCTGCTCTGGCTCGTCCTGCTCGCCGCGGTCGTCGCTGGCGGCCGCCGCGATCGGCTACGCCGTGTGGCACGCCGACAACGGAAGCTCGGGCGGCAACGGCCCCACGACCGGCGGCACCGGCTCGGCGCCGATCGCCCTGGTCGGCTCGGGCTCGTACGATCCGGACGGCGACGGGCAGGAGCATCCCGAGCTCGCGAGCCGGGCGACGGACGACAACCCGGCGACCTACTGGGAGACCGAGAACTACCGCAGCTCGCTCAGCAGCCTCGGCAAGGCGGGCGTCGGGCTCGTGCTGGACGCCAGGAAGACGGTGTCGCCCCGAGTGATGACGGTGACGTCGGACACGCCGGGCTTCACGGCGCGGATCGAGGCGGGCGACAGCCCGACCGGGCCGTTCCACGACGTGTCGGCCCTCCGCACCGTCGGCACGAGCACCGACTTCGAGCTCGACGGCGCACGAGCGAGGTACTACGTCGTCTGGATCACCAACCTCGGCTCGTCGTCCCAGGTGCACGTGAACGAGGTCGAGGCCCGCTGACGGGCGGCGTCAGTAGCGCAGGCGTGAGCGGCGCTCGTGGCGCTCGAGCGCCAGGTCGAGCAGCCGCTCGAGCAGCGCGGGGTACGCGATGCCCGACTCCTCGAACAGCCGCGCGTAGACGCTCGTCCGGGTGAACCCCGGGATCGTGTTCAGCTCGTTGACGAGCACCTCGCCGTCGCTGCGGACGAACAGGTCGACGCGGGCCATTCCCTCGCACTCGGTCGCGACGAACGCCCGCACGGCGAGCTCCTGGGCGCGCGAGACCTGCTCCGGCGTGATCCGCGCCGGGACGAGCAGCTCCATCTCGCCCTGCTCGTACTTGGCCTCGTAGTCGTACCACTCGTTCCGCGTCACCACGATCTCCCCCGGCAGCGACGCGGCGGGCCGCCGGTTGCCGAGCACGCCGACCTCGACCTCGATCCCGTCGACGAACTCCTCGACCAGGATCTTCTCGTCGTGGGCGAAGGCGAGCTCGGCCGCGGCGGCGAGCTCGGCCTCGTCGTGGGCCTTGGTGATGCCGACCGAGGAACCGAGCCGGGCCGGCTTGACGAACACCGGAAAGCCGTACGGGCTGTCGACGCGCTCGCCGGCGCGGAAGGTGACGTTGCGGGTGACGGGCAGCCCGTGGTCGCGGAGGACGGCCTTGAAGAGGTCCTTGTCCATCGCGAGGGCCGAGGCCGCCACGCCGGCCCCGACGTACGGGACGCCGGCGAGGTCGAGCAGGCCCTGCACCGTCCCGTCCTCGCCGAAGGGGCCGTGCAGGAGCGGGAAGACGACGTCGACGCCGGCGAGGGCGGCCGCGACGGCGCCTCCGGGCAGCCGCCCTGCGAGCTCCGTCCCCGCGTCCGCTGCCGCCCCTGCAGGCAGGGACGGCTGCGGCGCAGCGGCCAGCGTCCACGCGCCCGACTTCGCGAGCTCGATCGTCACCACCTCCAGCCCGAGCCCCTGCAGGGCACCGACGACGCTCTCGGCCGACGCCAGCGAGATCTCGTGCTCGCTCGAGCGGCCGCCCGCGAGGACGGCGATCCGGCGCGGGGTCACGGCGGCGGCGGCTCGGTCACGACCGGGATCGTGACCGTGGTGGTCGCCGTCGTCAGCGGCACGGTCGTCGTGGTCGCCGTCGTCGCGTCGCTGTGTCGCCGTCGTCGCCGTCGTCGTGGTCGTCGGTGGTCGTCGTGGTCGTCGTCGTGGCCGTCGTGGTCGCGGTGGTCGTCGTCGTGGTCGTCGTCGTCGCGGTGGTCGTCGTCGTGGCCGTGGTCGCCGTCGTCGTGGGCGTCGTGGTCGTGGCCGGCACGGTCGTGGTCGTCTCCCTGGTGGTCGTCGTCGGCGTCGTCGTCGTGGTCGGGACGACGAGATGGCCGACCGTGATCGTGACGACCGAGCCCTGCCTGAGCGTGCCGCCCGACGGCGACTGTTGCAGCACGAGCCCGTCCTGGCTCGGCTCGGTCACGTCCTGGGTGATCACGGAAGGGCTGAAGCCGCTCTGCTGGATCAGCTGCACCGCGTCGGACTGGTTGCTGCCGACGACGTTCGGGACGTCCGACGTCTTCGGCCCGAGCGAGACGGTCAGCGTCACCTTCGTGCCGGCGGGCTCGTTTGCGCCCCCGCCCGGATCCTGCGCCGTCACCTCGTCGATCGGCGCCGATGCGTTGACCTCGCTCTTCGCGACCGTGAAGCCGCGCCCCTCGAGCGCGCTCTTGGCGTTTGCGTACGGCTGCCCGACGACGTTCGGCACCTCGATCAGGCGCGGGCCCTGCGAGACGTTGATCCGCACGATCGAGCCCTTCAGGACGAGCGTGCCGCCGGGCGGCGACTCGGCCGTGATCGTGCCCGCGTCGGCCTTCGGCGAGTAGACGGAGTGCTGGTCCGCCTTCAGGCCGCGGTTGCCGAGCTCGGAGACCGCCTGCGCCACCGGGAGGCCCGTCAGGAACGGCACCTGCACCTTCGGCTTGCCCGTCGAGACCGTGATCGTGACGGTCGTGTCCTTGGCGACGCGGTCGCCGGCGCCCGGGTTCTGGCCCGTGACCGAGCCCACCGGGATCGTGTCGCTCGAGAGGTGGACGACGCGCACGCGCAGGCCCTGGTCGCGAATCTGGATCACGGCGTTGTTCCTGGTCAGCTGGCCGACGTCGGGGACCGCGATCGTCCGGTTCGAGTCGATCTGGGTCTGGATCTTGTCGTAGATCAGGTAGCCGCCGCCGGCCGCGATCGCCGACCGCGAGCAGGCCGAGCACGTACGGCCAGATCGAGCGGCGGCGAGGCCGGTCGTCGAAGTAGGACGGCGGCCGGTACGGCGGCGGCGCCGGCGCGGTGACGGCGGTCGGCGGCCGCGCGACGACCGTCTGCGCTCCCGCCGTGGCGCCGCCGGCGAGAACCTGCGTCATCGCCTCGGTCGTCCGCGGCGACACGCCCGCGCCGCGCGCGACGCGCGCCAGATCGGCGTCCATCTCCTCGGCTGAGGCATAGCGCTGATCCGGGTCCTTCGGCGAGCGCCCGCATCACGACCGCGTCGAGGTCGTGGGAGATCTCCGGCCGCAGGTCCGACGGCGGGTCGGGCACCTCCGACAGGTGCTTCATCGCGATCTCGACGGCCGCGTCGCCCGTGAACGGCACGGCACCGGTCAGCATCTCGTAGAGGACGATCCCCAGCGAATAGAGGTCGGAGCGCTGGTCGACCGGCGCGCCCCGCGCCTGCTCGGGCGAGAGGTACTGGGCGGTGCCGACGATCGAGCCGACCTCCGTCATCTGCGAGGCGCCGGACCGCGCGATGCCGAAGTCGGTCACCTTGATGTGCCAGTCGCTGCCGACGATCACGTTGTGCGGCTTGATGTCGCGGTGGACGATGTCGTGGCGGTGCGCCTCGGCGAGCGCGCTGAGGATCTCGCGGGCGAACTTGATCGCCGTCAGCGGCGGCGTCGGGCCCTTGCGGACGAGCAGCTCCTTCAGCGTCGGCCCGTCGAGGTACTCCATCGCGATGTAGTAGGTGCCCTCCGCCTGGCCGCGGTCGTAGATGCGGACGATGTGCGGATGGCTGAGGCCCGCGGCGTTGCGCGCCTCGCGCTTGAACCGCTCGACGAACTGCTCGTCGCGCGCGTGGCGCTCGTTCAGCATCTTCAGCGCCACCTTGCGGCCGAGCTCCTCGTCCTCGGCCAGGTAGACGTCGGCCATGCCGCCGGAGCCGAGCTTTCGCAGGACGAGGTAGCGCCGGTCGAAGGTTCGGTTGATCCAGTGATCGGTGGCCATGGCTCCGCCCGGCTCGCTCAGGTCGACCCGCTCGAGTTCGACGTGCCCGGCAGGAGCGCCTGCATGACGCGCTTCGCGATCGGGGCCGCGACGGCGCCGCCGAAGCCGTTCCGCTGGTTCTCCACGATCACGGCGCCGGCGATCGTCGGGTTGTCGGCGGGGGCGAGGAAGATGAACCAGGCGTCGTAGACGTTCGGCGTGCCGGTCTCGGCAGTGCCGGTCTTGCCGCCGACGATCACGCCCGGGATCTGCGCGTTCGTGCCGGTACCGCTCTCGACCGCCTTGACCATCATGTCCTTCAGCTGGTCGGCCGTCTCGGGCTTCGTCGCCTGCCGCAGCTCCTGCGGATGCAGGCTGGTGACGGTCGAGCCGCCGGGCGAGGTCACCTGCTTCACGAGTGTCGGCTTCATCTGGACGCCCCGGTTGGCGACGGCGGCGGCGACGAGCGCCATCTGCAGCGGCGTCGCGAGCATCGTCTCCTGGCCGAACGCGAGGCGGCCCGGGTCGACCCGCGAGTAGCCGGCCGAGGTCGTCGGATCGAACAGCTTGCCGTTGTGGTACAGGCCCGACGTCGGCCCGCTCGTTGCGCGGGGTCTCGAGCGGGGGCACCGTGTAGAAGCCGAACTGCTTCGCCTCCTCGAGGATCCGGCGCGCCCCGAGCTTCTTGCCGATGTTGCAGAAGACCGCGTTGATCGAGTGCTCGTAGGCCTGGACGAAGTCGACGAGCCCGTACGCCTCGGGCCCGTTCTGGTCGAGCGCGTTCGAGACCTTCTTGCCGTACTCGGTGCAGTAGCCGGGGTCGTCGAAGGTCGAGCCGGGCGTGAAGACGCCGTCGTCGAGCGCGGCCGCGGCGGTGATCGTCTTGAACGTCGAGCCCGGCGGGAACAGCCCCTGGGTGGCCCGGTTGAGGAGCGGCGCGGCCGGCTCGGGCGGGCAGGGGCTCTTCGTCGCCTCGATCTGCGCGTAGCCGTTCGGCTGCTCGATCAGGTTCGGGTTGTAGCCGGGCGAGGCGGCCATCACCTTCACCGCGCCCGTCTTCGGGTTGAGCACGACGACGGCGCCGCACGTCCCATGGAGCAGCGACTCGGCCACCTTCTGCGCACGCACGTTCAGGGTCAGCGTGACGTCGTTGCCCTTGATCGTCGTTCCCTTCACCCGGTCGCCGAGCGTGTCGAGCAGCGTGCCCAGGTTGGCGTTCGAGCCGGTCAGGTAGCTGTTCAGGCCCTGCTCGATCCCGGCGCGGGCCCGGCTCTGGGTCGAGTAGCCGACGGTCTGGGACGCGAACCCGTTCGTCGGGTAGGTGCGGAAGTAGAGGGTCTGGCCCTTGACCTTCTTGCGGATGTTCGTCGCCAGCACCGTCCGGCCGTCGGAGGCGAAGATCTTGCCGCGCTTGATCTCGAACTGCGCCACCCGCTGGATCTCGTTGTCCTGGCGGTCGGCGAGCCCGGCCGAGGCCCAGGTCTGCCAGTAGGTGGTCGCGACGATCAGCGCTCCGAGCAGGAGCAGCGAGGCGAGCGCGACGCGGGAGATCTGGCGGTTCATACGCTCGAGTTCGCCCGGTGGGAGACGAGCAGCAGGCCGGCGAGGAGGAGGAAGTTGGCGACCACCGACGAGCCGCCGTAGGAGACGAACGGCAGCGTGATCCCGGTCAGCGGGATCAGCCGGAGGATGCCCCCCACGATCAGGAACGTCTGCAGCGCGAAGCCGAAGGTGAGCCCCGCGGCGAGGAGCTTGGAGAAGCCGTCGTCGACCCGGAGCGCGATCTTCATCCCGCGGGCGACGAACAGCATGAAGACGAGCAGGAGCGCCGAGACGCCGACCAGCCCGAGCTCCTGCGCAAGGGCGGAGTAGATGAAGTCGGT
Source organism: uncultured Acidobacteriota bacterium (assembly GCA_963738025.1). Lineage (GTDB taxonomy): Bacteria > Acidobacteriota > Terriglobia > 20CM-2-55-15 > 20CM-2-55-15 > 20CM-2-55-15. The sequence continues at coordinate 527,130 of CAVTWA010000067.1, forward strand.
GTTGACGTACGGGATCAGCGGCGTGCCGTTCGTCGAGGTGAAGGTCCCCTTGCCGAGGCCCGTGCCGCCGAAGCCGCCGTTCGAGATCGAGTAGAGCGAGCGGACGATCTGGTAGCCCTGGCACTCCTGCCGCAGCGTGTAGGTGCCGTTCAGCGGGCAGAAGACCTTGTGGCTCGTCCACGGCTGGAGCCAGACCGTGATCCGCTCGTGGACGTGGCCGATCTCGCGGTCGGCGAGGAAGCCGCCGGCGATGAAGAGCCCCAGCCCGACCGTGACGTAGGTGAGGCGCGCGGTCGCGATGTAGAGCATCGCGATGAAGATCCCGAAGTAGAGGAGCGCCGAGCCGAGATCGTTGGTCTCGACCAGGACGAGCATCGCCGCGCCCCAGATCACGAGCAGCGGGCCGAGATCCTTCAGGCGCCCCTGGGCGAGCACCTCCCGCTTCTCGCGCAGGTAGGCGGCGAGGAAGACGATCAGCGCGATCTTCGCGAGCTCGCCGGGCTGGAACTGGAACGAGCCGACGTGCACCCAGAGCCGAGCGCCGTTGACCGTCGTCCCGATCACGGGCAGGCGGGGCAGGAAGAGCAGCACGATCGCCCCGATTCCGAACAGATACTTGTACGACTCGAGCACGCGATAGTCGAAGCGGAGCCGGAACAACGCGGCGCCGAAGAGAGCGACGGCGATCACGATCCAGAGGCCCTGGTGGAAGGCGTCGGTCGGATCGAGCCGGTAGATCTCGGTCAGCCCGACGGCGGTGAGGAACCCCGCCATCGGCAGGAGGTAGGGATCGGCGTTCGGGACGGTGATGCGGGCGATCACGTGCGCGACGAGGTAGAGGGCGAGGAAGAAGGCGGCGTAGCCCAGCGAGCCCCAGGAGACGACCGCCTGGCGGGCGATGTAGACGCTCGCGAAGCCGACGCCCGGTGAGCGCCCCGACGGCGAGCAGATAGGCGAGCTCCCGGTTCCTGGCGGTCATCGCGTCAGCCCCTTGGTCATGAGCAGGACGATCAGCGCGACCAGGACCACGATCACCACGAGCGCAAGCAGGCGGCGCGAGGCGCTCGCGCGCGGCGGTTCGTCCGCGGCGGGCTCGACGGCGGGCGGGCTCGACGGCGGCAGGCGGCGGGAGCGGCACGACGGTGGGCTCGGGCGGCTGCGGCTCCGGCAGCCTGGTCGGGGGCCGGCCGGGCGGCGGCGCCTCCCCGGCGGCGGCCGCGGCGGCCTCGCCCCGGAGCGCCGCGCGGATCTCCTCCGGTGACAGGACCATGGTCTGGCTCTCGGGGGGCGCCGCGGCCGTGACGGCGGCTGCGGCCGGCGGCGCGACGTTGTCCTCCGGGTGCAGCGTGTCCTGCTCGTCCTCGTCCGGCTCGGGCACGACGGCCGCGGCCTCGACCGTCCGGTCGAGCTCGTCGTCGCCGCCGACGGCGAAGAGGACGGTGGTGATGTTGTCCTCGCCGCCGCGATCGTTCGCCGCCTTGATCAGGGCCCGCGCGGCGGCCGCCAGATTGTCCCGGTTGCGGTCGAGGATCCCCGCGACCGTATCGACGTCGACCATCGAGGTGAGGCCGTCGGAGCAGAGGAGGAAGATGTCGCCCGGCCGGGCCTGGAAGGAGAACGCGTCGACGTCGACGCTCGGGTCGGTGCCGAGCGCGCGGGTGATCACGGACCGCTGGGGATGCACCTCGGCCTCCTCCGGCGAGAGCTCGCCCCGGCGCACGAGCTCGGCGACGAGCGAGTGGTCGTCGGTCAGCTGCTCGAGGGTGCCGTCGCGGAGCACGTACGCCCGCGAGTCGCCGACATGGCCGATCACGACCATGCCGCCGTCCTCGACCCGGGCGACGGTCATCGTCGTCCCCATGCCGGAGGCGGTCGCATCCTCGTGCGCGCGTTCGTAGACGCGGAGGTTCGCGGTCTGGATCAGCTCGACGACGTGCGCGGCGCCGCCGGCACCGGAGCCGCGGGCGTCCTCGAGCAGCGTGTTGGCGGCGATCGCCGAGGCGACTTCCCCGGCCTGCGCGCCGCCCATGCCGTCGGCGACCGCGAAGAGCGGCGGCTCGCTGACGAACGCGTCCTCGTTGTGCCGGCGCTTCCGGCCCGTGTTCGTGTCGGCGAAGCTCGCGACCAGCCTCATCGCTCGAACCTCAGGTCGGTCTCGCCGATGCGGACGAGGTCGCCGGGCGCGAGGCGCCGGTCGCGCGTCAGCCGCACGCCGTTCACGTAGGTGCCGTTCGTCGAGCCGATGTCCTCGACGTAGATGCCGTCGCGGCGCGGCTCGAACCGGGCGTGGCGGGCAGAGGCGTAGTCGTCGCCCGCGACGGCGAGGTCGTTGTCGCCGCCCCGCCCGACGGTCAGGGCGTTGGTGTCGATCGTGTAGACGTCGCCCGGGGCGAGCACCTTGCTCGTGACGACGACGAGCCGGCCGAGCTCGCGCGCGACCGGTTGGGCGAGCAGCGCCGACGCCTGCTGCGGCGAGAGGATCATCGACTCCTGCGGCAGGCGGAGGTCGCGGGCGGCGGAGCGCACGATTCGCCAGATGAAGAGGTAGAGGAGGACAAGAAAGGCAATCTTGAGGACAAGGAGTGCGGTCTCGACCTGAACCGAAGCCAGCGGCAAGGCTAGGGGAGCCTCCGAGCGAAGACGATCTCCGTCGACCCGATCGTGAACCGGGTCCCGTCCTCGAGCGTGAGCTCCTTCACGCGTTTGCCGTTGACTTCGATGCCGTTCGTCGAGTCGAGGTCGACGAGCGTGAAGACGGGCTCCCCCTCGACGTCCTCCCGGCGCACCTCCGCGTGGCGCCGGGAGACGTTCGGGTCGGAGACCTGGATGTCGCAGTCCTTCGAGCGGCCGAGGACGACGGCGCGCTTCTTGAGCTCGTGGCTCGTCTCGCCGACCGTCAGCGTCGCCACGGGCTCCGGCGGCGAGGGCGCGACCACCGCCGCCTCCGTCTCGGCACCGCCCGGGCCGTTCGCGGCCTCGGCGTGCCGGTAGATCATCGTCGCGCCGGGAGCCGGCTGAGGCAGCGGCGCGTCGGCGGGCGGCCGTTCGGCGCGCTCGCCGCGGACGAGGCGCGTCGCGATCCCGAAGACGCCGACCTCGAGGTCGTCGTCGGTGTCGAGCTTGACGTGCGGCTCGGTCAGGAGCACGTATCGCTCGCGGCGTGCGTGCTCGGCGAGGTAGTCCTGGAGCTCCTCCCGCAGCTGCTCCTCGTAGTCCGCGAACTGGGCACGGTCCGCCGACGAGAGGTAGATCGTGTACTCGTTCGGCACGTAGACGCGCGAGACCGAGACGCTGCGGTGGTCGTCCATCTCCTTGACGAGCTTGCGGGCGAGCTCGACCGGCTGGACGTTGGCCCGGAAGGCGCGGCCGAACACCCCCTCGAACAGGGACTCGAGCTTCGACTCGATGCTCCGGAGGACGCTCACGGCCGGGCGGGAAGGGGAGGCGGAAAATGGCGCATAGGACGGGTTGGTACCCCGGGAATCCAGTCTAGAGGCTGGATCTGCCGCCGTCCCCGGCCCGGGGTACGCTCGGCGGCGGTGGCGTGGTGATCAAGTACATCGGCTCGAAGCGCCTGCTCGTGCCGCTGATCCGGCGGGTCGTCCAGCGACTGCCGGCGCGCACGGCCTGCGACCTCTTCGCCGGCACGACGCGGGTCGGCCAGGCGCTCCGCACGCTGGGGCTCGCCGTCCACTCGAACGACGTCGCGACGTACTCGGAGGCGCTCGGTCACGCCTACATCGCCGCCGACGGACGCGTCGACCGACAGCGGCTCGCCTGCCTGCTGGCGCGAGCTCGAGCGCCTCCCGGGCGAGGACGGCTACTTCACGGAGACCTTCTGCCGCCGTGCCCGGTACGTGCAGCCGCACAACGGCCGGCGCATCGACGCGATCCGCGCCGCGATCGAGCGGCGCCGCGCTGCCGCCGGTCGAGCGGGGCATCGTGCTCACCTCGCTGCTCGAGGCGGCCGACCGGGTGGACAGCACCACGGGGCTGCAGATGGCCTACCTCAAGCGCTGGGCGCCTCGCTCGTACGGCGCGCTCGAGCTGCGCCTGCCGCACGACGTGGAGGGCCCGGCCGGGAGCGTGAGCCGTCTCGACGCCTGCAAGCTGGCGGCGTCGCTCGACGTCGATCTCGTCTACGTCGACCCGCCGTACAACCAGCACTCCTACTTCTCCAACTACCACGTGTGGGAGACGCTCGTCCGCTGGGACGCACCCGAGAGCTACGGGGTCGCGAACAAGCGGCTCGACTGCCGGGAGCAGAAGAGCCGGTTCAACCGGAAGCGCGAGGCGGCGGCCGCGCTCGCCCAGCTGTTCGGGGCCCTGCGGGCGCCGTGGCTGCTCGTCTCGGTCAACGACGAGGGCTTCCACGACCCCGGAACGCTGCGGGAGCTGCTCGTCGAGCACGGTCACGTCGGCCGGATCGACGTCGAGGGCAACCGCTACGTGGGGGCCAAGATCGGGATCCACAACCCGGCCGGCGAGAAGGTCGGGAGCGTGTCGCATCTGCGCAACCGCGAGCATCTGTTCCTGGTCGGGCCCGACCGCGCGCTCGTCGAGTCGGTGGTCGCCGAGGCGTCGCCCGCGCCGGCGGCCGGCTGACACCGCGGTCAGCCGGCGCTCGTCGGCCGCGGCGCCTCGGTTGCGATCGCGGGCCGCCGCAGGCGCGGTGCGGCGAGCAGGCCCGCCGTCAGCCAGCCCGCGGCCACGATCGGCAGGTACGCCGACAGAGGCGCGACGAGTGCCGTCGCGGCGAGGAGCGCGGCGCCGGCGCCCGCCGCCGCCCAGAGGCCGCGGCCCCGCAGATAGGGCAGCGCCACGGCGGCCGCGGCGAGCACCCCGGCCTCGGCGAGCACCACCGGGTGTGCGCCGATCGCATCGGCGAGGGCGGCTGCGACGGCGCTCGGCCGGTCGCTGCCGCTGATCCCGAGCCCGAGCGGCGCGAGGGCGCCGTCGAACGGGAGCCGCTGGTGGCGCAGGCCGGCGACGATCGTCGCCACGAGCACGGCTGCGGCCGCCTGCGCGCCGCGCCGCACCGGCCCGCGGGCGAGCTGCGCCACGAGCGGCAGGAACGCGAGCGCGCCGATCGGCGCGAGCAGCGCGCCCGCGACGAGGACGAGGTTCCCCCGCGGGTCGCTCCACGTCAGGGCGGTCCAGCCGGCCGCGATCAGCGCGAAGAGCAGCGCGAGCCCGAGCGAGATGTTCGCGAGCGGGAAGAAGGTCGCCGTGAAGGCGAACAGGAGGCCGGCGCGGGGCGCGGCGGCGCCGAGTCGCGCCTGCGAAGGCGGCGAGGCCCGCCGCCCAGCCCGGCAGGGTAGAACGGGAGCGACGCCGCGACCCAGCCCGTCCAGACGGCGGCGAAGAGAGCCGGCGGCAGCCGCTGCTCGGCCTCCTTGCGCAGGTCGATCTGCGGCCGGCGGGCGAGCTTCGTCACGCTCGGCGCCTCGAGCTGGCGCCTCCGCTTGCGTGCGGTCGGCCGCAGGCCGGCGGCGAGCTCGACCGCCGGCGGCCGGCGCGCCGGGTTCAGGGCGGTCGCGGCGGCGATCGCGGCGTGCAGCGAGCCGGGCAGGTCGGGCCGCACGGTGTCGAGGCCCGGCGGGCCCGACTGGATCCGGCGCGAGGTCTCGGCTGCGCTGGCGGCGCGGAAGGGATGGCGGCCGGCGAGCGCCTCCCAGAGCATCACCCCGACCGCCCAGACGTCGGCTGCCGCGGTCGCATGCTTCCCCATCAGCCGCTCGGGCGAGATGTAGGCGAGCGTCCCCGGCACGTCGCCGATCGCGGTCAGCGTGTCGAATTCGGCCATCTGAGCGAGCCCGAAGTCGAGCAGGCGGACGTCGACGCCCGGGCCCTCGCCGAGCAGGACGTTGGACGGCTTCACGTCGCGGTGCACGATCCCGCGGCCGTGCGCGTGCGCGAGCGCCTCGAGCACCTGCGCCGCGACCTCGACCGCCTCCCGGTCGCCGAGCTGGCCCGCCGCGAGCGCCTGGCGGAGCGTCCGTCCGGGCACGTACTCGTAGGCGATGTAGATGTGGCCCGGGTCGCGCGCCAGGGCGTAGATCCGCTGGCAGCGCGGATGCCTGAGCGCCGCCGCGGCGCGCGCCTCCCGCTCGGCCCGCTCGGCCATCTTGCCCTCGCGCGGGATCATCTTCAGCGCGACGTCGAGCCCGCTCCGCTCGTCGCGCGCGAGCCAGACATGGCCCATCCCGCCGGAGCCCAGCGGTCGGAGAGGCCGGTAACGTCCGAGGATGAGCTCGTGTGCGAGAGCAGACGAGGTCACCATCGGTTCTACTTCATCCCGAGGAGAACTCCTTTGTCCGACGAACGTACTCGATAGATTCGCGTAGGTATGGACCCGCCCGACAACGACATCCAGTTCGACTTCTTCGAAGACGAGCCGGTGACCGCCGAGGCGCCCCCCGGACGCATGCGTCTCCCCCGTCGCTCGGGCCGCGGCCCGCGCCGTCCCGTCCGGGCCGACGCGCGGCGGCGCGCCGCTCGTCCGGCTGATCGCGCTCGCCGCCGTCGCGCTGGTGGTCGTGCTGGTGTTCGCGCTGCTCATCCAGTCGTGCGCGGGCTCGTCGAAGCACGATGTCGTACGCGAGCTACATGGACGACGTCGACACGATTGCGAGCCAGTCGACGAACAACGGCAAGGCGACGGTGACCGCGCTGACCACGCCGGGGCTGACGCTCAGCCAGATGGTCTCGCGGCTCCGCAACATCGCCGCCCGCGAGCAGCAGAACGTCGACGCCGCGCAGGGGCTCCGCCCGCCGGGGACGCTCCGGGTCGAGCACGGGAACCTGATCGAGGCGCTCCAGCTCCGCGTGAGCGGCGTCAACGGCCTCGCCGACACCTTCCAGCGGATCACCGCCTCGAAGACGTCGGGCAGCGACACCGAGAGCGCCGCCCTGCTCGCCGACCAGGCGCAGCGGCTGCTCGCGAGCGACGTCGTCTGGGACGATCTGTTCAGGACGCCCTCGATGACGCAGCTGCAGGAGGACGGCATCTCCGGCGTCGAGGTGCCCGAGTCGCACTTCCTGGCGAGCCCGGACCTGATCGTCGGCACCCATGCGATGTCGCTCGTCCTGCAGCGGATCGGCGGCGCCTCGACGGGCGGCACACCTGTCGGCCGACACGGTACGAACATCGTCTCGACCGCCGCTCTCCCGACCGGCGTCGGCGGCGCCTCGAAGGTGCTGCAGGTCGGGACGCTGAACACGGTGACGACGAGCTCGAGCCTCGTCTTCCAGGTGACGATCCACAACGGCGGCGACTCGCAGGAGGTGCAGATACCCGTCACGCTGACGATCGCGCGCCCGGCGCAGCAGGGCGGCCCGATCACCAAGACGGCGACGGTGCAGCTGATCGACCCCGCGACCGACGCGACCGTGACCTTCGGCGATCTCGGCCAGGTGCCGTTCGCCTCCCAGACGACCGTCTCCGTCGACGTCGCGGCGGTGCCGGGGGAGGTGACGAAGACGAACAACTCGGCGCAGTACAGGGTCATCTTCTCGCTGCCGCAGTAACGCCGTGCACGTCTCGGGCAACGTCGCTGCTCTCGTCGCCGTCATCGGCGTCGTCGCTGCGGGAGTCGGGATCGCCCTGGCATGGGTGGCCTGGGTGCGCGTTCGCCGGCTGCGCGACGCGCAGCGCGTCCTGATGGGCGGCGGCCGGAAGGACCTGGTCGAGTTCGCGGTCTCGCTTCAGAGCCGCATCGACGACCTGCATCGGGCCGTCGACGAGATCGCCGCCGGCCTCGCGCGCGTCGACCGGCGGGTCGACGCGACGGTGACGAACACGGCGATCGTTCGCTACGACGCCTACGAGGACACCGGCGGCCACCAGTCGGCCTCGCTCGTGCTGCTCGACAGCGCCCGCACGGGGCTCGTCGTGACCGCGATCCAGGGCCGCGACTACGCGCGCATCTACATGAAGGAGCTCGACCGCGGCAAGCCGTCGGTCGCCCTCTCGCCCGAGGAGCAGGAGGCCGTCGAGCGCGCGATGGGCCGCTGAGAGCCCGTCGTTGGCCTCTTCCGGTACGTTTCGGGCAGGTGCAGCAGGTTCTCGTCTTGAACGCGAGCTACGAGCCGCTGAACGTGTGCTCACTGCGCCGCGCGCACGTCCTCGTCTACAAGGGCAAGGCCGAGCTGATCGAGGAGCTCGACCGGCCGCTCTGCTCCGCCTCGGGCCGGTTCCCGTGGCCGCACGTGATCCGGCTGCTCGCACTACGTTCGCGTGCCGCGGATCGTCCAGCGCAAGATCTCGCGGCGGGCGCTCTTCGCCCGCGACGGCTGGCGCTGCGTCTACTGCGGCTCGAGCGGAGGCCGGCTGACGCTCGACCACGTCATCCCGCGCTCGCGCGGCGGCGATTCCGTCTGGGAGAACGTCGTCACCTCGTGCGCCCCGTGCAACCTGCGCAAGGGCAACCGCCTGCCGCACGAGGTGCAGATGGAGCTCGCCCACCCGCCCCGACCGCCCGCGCCCGTGCTGTTCATCAGGCTCGCGGCGCCGAAGATCCCGCAGCGCTGGGAGCGGTATCTCGCGGCCTACACGGCGGCGAACGCCGCCTGAGGCCTTGGGCTTCACCTGCACGATCTGCGGGCGGTTCCACGAGGACGAGCTGCTGGATGTGCGCGCCGGGCTGCCGCAGGAGATCTTCGAGCTGTCGGAGGACGAGCGCGAGCGGCTGGCGGCGATCGATCCGAGCGGCGACTTCGCGAGCCTCGTCGGCGACCGCCACTTCGTCCGCTCGCTGATCGAGCTGCCGCTGCGGCGCGACGATCGCTGCTTCGGCTGGGGGGTCTGGGCGCGGCTCTCCCGCGCCGACGTCGCCGAGATCGCCGCCCGCTGGAACGATCCGGCCGCCGCCGGCTCCGCCTACCCGGGCTGGCTCGCGAGCGAGCTGCCCGCCTACGGGCGGACCCGCGACCTGCCCGGCACGGTACGGCTGCGCTCGGTCGACGAGCTGCCCGCCTTCGAGCTCGCCGATGCGTCGCACCCGCTCGCGGTCGAGCAGCGCGAGGGGATCTCGCTCGACCGCGCGCGCGAGCTGGCCGACCCCTACCGGCAGGCGTGAGCGCCACGTGCCCCCGGCCCGTCCGGGCCGGCGGCGGCGGCGACGACGCGACGGCAGGCTCTAGGCGTCGTAGTAGAGCGAGAACTCGAGGGGATGCGGGCGCAGCCGGACAGCGTCGACTTCGTGCTCGCGCTTCCAGTCGATCCAGGTGCGGATCAGCCCCTCGCTGAAGACGCCGCCGGCGAGCAGGAACTCGTGGTCGGCCTCGAGCGCGTCGAGCGCCTCGCCGAGCGACGCGGGCACCTGCGGCACCTCCGCGCCGGCCTCCTCGAACAGGTCGTAGTCGGACGGGGCGCCCGGGTCGAGCCCGTTCTGGATCCCGTCCAGGCCGGCGAGCAGCATCGCCGGGAACGCCAGGTAGGGGTTCGCCATCGGGTCCGGGCAGCGGAACTCGATCCGCTTCGCCTTCGGCGAGGGCGAGTAGACCGGGATCCGGATGCAGGCGGAGCGGTTGCGCTGCGAGTAGACGAGGTTCACCGGCGCCTCGTAGCCGGGCACGAGCCGGCGGTACGAGTTCGTGGTCGGCGCCGCGAACGCGAGCAGCGCCGGGGCGTGCTGCGAGCAGGCCGCCGACGTAGGCGCGTGCGGTGTCGGAGAGCCCCGCGTAGCCCGCCTCGTCCGCCATCAGCGTCTTGCCGTCCTTCCAGATCGACTGGTGGCAGTGCATCCCCGAGCCGTTGTCGCCGAAGATCGGCTTCGGCATGAACGTCGCCGTCTTGCCGGCGCGCTTCGCGGCGTTGCGGACGACGTACTTGTACATCATCAGCTGGTCGGCCATCCGCGTCAGGGTCGAGAAGCGCATGTCGATCTCGCACTGGCCGGCGGTGGCGACCTCGTGATGGTGGTACTCGCACACGATGCCGAGCTGCTCGAGGATCAGCACCATCTCGGTGCGGAGCTCGTTGAGCTGTCGTGGGGCGGCACGGGGAAGTAGCCGTGCTTCTCGCGGATCGTGTAGCCCCCCGTCGCGATGCCGGAGTTCCAGTGGCCCTCGCTCGAGTCGACCTCGTACGAGGCCCGGTTCGGCGTCAGGTCGTACGAGACGTCGTCGAAGACGAAGAACTCGGCCTCCGGGCCGAAGTACGCGGTGTCGGCGATCCCGCTCTGGACCAGGTACGCCTCGGCGCGCTTGGCGACGAGCCGCGGGTCGCGCTCGTACGGCTCTCGGGTGAGCGGGTCCTCGACCCCGCAGATCAGCGACAGCGTCGGCACGCCCGTGAACGGGTCGAGCGCCGCCGTCGCCGGGTCCGGGAGCAGCAGCATGTCCGACTCGGAGATGCCCTTCCAGCCGCGGATCGACGAGCCGTCGAAGCCGAGGCCCTCTCGAAGGCCTCCTCGCCGAACGACGACAGGGGCAGCGAGACGTGCTGCCAGGTGCCGAGCAGGTCGGTGAACTTCAGGTCGACCATCTTCGCTCCGGCCTGGCGCGCGAACTCGATCGCGTCGCCCGGGGTCTGCCGGTCGGCGTCCGAGCCGTTCGACAGGTAGTGCTTCTCGTCCGACATGCCGCTCCTCTCACGGTGAGGTGGTCCATGAAAAAAGGCCCCACGACCGGAGGAGCGATGCTCCATCCAGGTCGCGAGGCCTCATTGCCTCCGCGGCGGCCCATCGGCGCCCGCGTGGCGCGAACGGTAGCGAGTGCGGCACGTCAGCGCAAACCGGGCGGTAGAGTCGAAATCTCGTCGAATCGGAGGAACAGAGACCATGGGCATGATCGAGAGCAGGAACCGGGCGACGTCCGACCCGGAGGCGCGCCGCGACGTACTGCGCCAGATGGAGGAGGGGGAGATCGACTACGTCCTCCTCTGGTTCACCGACATCGAGGGCCATCTGAAGAGCTTCGCGATCACGCCGGGCGAGCTCGAGGGCGCGCTCGACGACGGGATGGGCTTCGACGGATCGTCCATCACCGGCTTCAACGCGATCGAGGAGTCCGACATGATCGCGATCCCCGACCCGGGGACCTTCCGCGTCCTTCCCTACGAGAAGGGCGAGGCGAAGATCGGCCGCATGATCTGCGACGTCGTGAAGCCGGGCGGCGAGCCGTACGAGGGCGACCCGCGCTACGTGCTGAAGCTGGCGCTCGACCGGATGCGGTCGCTCGGCTTCGACACGTTCAACATCGGCCCCGAGCTGGAGTACTTCCTGTTCAAGGACAGCTCCGGCACCCAGACGCTCGACGAGGGCGGCTACTTCGCGATGACGGCGCTCGATGCGGCGACCGATCTCCGCTACAAGACGATCCAGGCGCTCGAGGCGGTCGGGATCCCGATCGAGTACCACCACCACGAGGTGGCGCCGTCGCAGCACGAGATCGACATGCGCTACGCCCCCGCGCTCGAGATGGCCGACGCGACGTTGACGTACCGGCTGATCGTGAAGGAGATCGCAGCCAAGCACGGCGTCTACGCGACGTTCATGCCGAAGCCGCTCTTCGGTGAGAACGGCTCGGGGATGCATACCCACATGTCGCTCTTCAAGGAGGGTCGCAACCAGTTCTTCGACCAGGACGACGAGTACCACCTCTCGCCGGCGGCGAAGCAGTTCATCGCCGGCCTGCTGCGCCACGCCCGCGAGCTCTCGGCGGTGTTCGCGCAGTGGGTGAACTCGTACAAGCGGCTCGTGCCCGGGTTCGAGGCGCCGGTCTACGTGGCCTGGTCGCAGCGCAACCGGTCGGCTCTGATCCGGATCCCGCTCTACAAGCCCGGCTCGGAGCAGGGCACGCGGGCGGAGATCCGCTGCCCCGATCCGGCCTGCAACCCGTACCTGACCTTCGCCGCCCTGCTCCACGCGGGGCTCGAGGGGATCGAGCAGGGCTACGAGCTGTCGCCGCCGATGGAGACGAACCTCTACCACCTCTCGGCCGAGGAGCGGCACGAGCGCGGGATCATCTCGCTTCCGGAGACGCTCGGCGAGGCGATCGACGAGTTCGCCGGCTCGGGGCTGATGCGGCGCGCGTTCGGCGACCACATCTTCGAGAACTACGTGAAGCTCAAGCGGCAGGAGTGGGACGAGTACCGCGTCCAGCTCACGCAGTGGGAGCACGACCGCTACCTCTCGGTGCTGTAGCGCCGGTCGCGTGCGGGGTCGGGGTCGCCGGCCCCGTCCGCGGCCGCCGTTGCAGGTCGGGAGGAAGCGCCCGGCCTAGAGGAACGTGCGGATCGCGTCGCGCTCGATGCGCAGCCCGATCACCTGCGAGCCGCCGTCGATCTGCTCGATCGTCTCGGCGGGGACGAGGCGCCGGCGGCGGGCGAGGAAGCCCGAGCGGACGGCGAGCGCGTCCGGCGTGTCGGCCGAGGTGCCGTACATCGCGCACTCGACGCGGCCGACGATGCGCCCGCGGGCGTCGGCGACGAGGAAGCCTTCCGTCTCGCGCAGGTCGAGGGCCAGGGCGGTCACGCTCGGGACACTATTCCCCGCTGCGGCTGGATTCCCTTGCCAAGCGGTAAGGACTCTGTAAAGCCCGGCGACCGGACGGTTCGGTCATCGGCGGCTCAGGTCTTGGCCGTCATCACCCACCAGGCGACGGCGAGCGCGGCGACGTACAGGACCGCCAGGATGCCGGCTGCGAGCGGCAGGCGGCCGTTCGCCGGCCGGCGGATCCAGGCGTAGGAGATGCCCGCGGCGGCGAGCAGGAACAGGATCCCCGCATCGACCACGCCGGAGCCGATGCGGAGCCAGTCCAGCGAGTCGGGGAGGTTCTCCTTCGACTTGGCCCACGAGCCGAAGACGAGCGTCAGGACCCAGCTCGGGATGCCGACGACGAGCGTCGTCACGAACGCCGCGCGTGCCAGCCGGAGCTGCTCGGCGTGCCGCCGCGCGGTCAGGCCGATGATCGCCACGGTCGCCGTCGCGCCGAAGAGCGCGGTCGCGCCGGCGACGTGGAGGAAGAGCTGGACGTGCGGGCCTCACGCGCCCGGCTTCCAGATCATCAGCGCCAGGATGACGAGGCTGCCGAGGCCGGCGCCCCAGGACAGGGCGAGCGTCAGCGGGTCGCGCAGCCGGCGCGCGGAGCTCCTCGCTCGGCGGGTCGCCCTCGGCGGCGAGCCGCAGGGCGAGCCGGCGGGTCTCGGCCTCGCGCTCGCCGCCGCGCTGGCCGGCGGCGCTCGACAGGACGAGCAGGACGAGCGAGGCGATCATCCAGAACTGGCCGTAGGAGTGGCCGGCCTCGTGGACGAGCCAGAGGCCGAGCACGAGCGTCAGCGCGGCCCCCGCGGCGATGAGGACGACCGCGAACCGCGTCAGCCCGAGGAACAACGCGACGCCGCTCGGTCGCTCCTCCTGCTGCGCGAGGACGCTGAACGTTCCGGCTACCACCGTCCCGCCGAGGAACAGGAACGCACCCGTGACGTGCAGCGCAAGCAGCCATTGCAGCGTGCTCACGGCGGCAGCGTACGCTCTTCGGACGGATGGATACGCGCGACCGGCATCTCAAGCTGCTGACGGACACGATCGAGGCCGTCAACTCGACGCTCGACCTCGAGGAGGTGCTGTCGCAGGTCGCGACGAAGGTCGCGGACGCCCTGCACGCCGATGCGTGCTTCGTCTACCTCTACGACGAGCAGACCGCCGAGCTCGTGCTGCGCGCGACGCACGGAACGAGCGTCGAGGAGATGACCCAGCGGCCGCGCATGCGCCCCGGGGAGGGGATCACCGGCGCGGCGGCCGAGGATCGGGTGCCGGTGATGATCGCGCACGCAGGCGCATCTCGACCCGCGCTTCAAGAACTTCCCGAATCTGCGCCGAGGACGAGTACGAGTCGATCCTGGCGGTGCCGATCCTCGCGCGCGGCGAGCGGCTGGAGGGCGCGCTGAACGTGCGCACCCGCGTCTCCCGCGACTTCAACGAGGGCGAGATCGACCTGCTGCTCGCGATCGCGGCCCAGGTGGCGCAGTCGATCGAGCACGCGAAGCTCTACGAGGAGGCGCAGCGCCGCGTGCACGAGCTCGAGGCGCTCGCCCGGATCTCCGAGGCGGTCTCCGAGTCGCTCTACCTCGAGGAGTCGCTCGAGGCGATCGTGAAGACGACGATGGACGCGCTCTCCGCCACGGGCGCCGCGCTCGTGCTCGAGGACGGCTCGATCGCCTGGCCGGAGGGCCGCGCCGACGCGCACGCGATCCGGTCGCCGCTTCGCTGGCGCGGCCGCCAGATCGGCGAGCTCGTCGCCGACCGCGGCTCGCCGTTCACGCAGTACGACCGCGAGCTGCTCGCCTCGATCGCCCAGCAGGCTGCGGTCGCGCTCGAGCACGGCCGCGCAGTGATGCGCGGCGTGCTCGCCCAGGAGATCCATCACCGGGTCAAGAACAACCTGCAGACCGTGGCGTCGCTGCTCCGCCTCCAGGCGCGGGACACCGACGGCGTCGACCCGAGGAAGGCGCTCGAGCGACTCGGTCAACCGGATCCTCGCGATCGCGGCCGTGCACGAGGTGCTGACCGAGCAGCGCGACGAGGACGTCGACCTCGCCGACCTGCTCGACCGCCTGCGCGCGATGCTCGTCCAGGGCATCGGCAGCGGGCGCGAGGTCGAGGCCGAGCTCGAGCCGGTGCTGCTCGCCGGCCAGCGCGCGACGGCGCTCGCGCTCGTCTTCTCGGAGCTGCTCGGCAACGCGCTCGAGCACGGCGGCAAGCACGTCCGCGTCGACCTGCACGGCGAGGCGGACGAGGTCGTGCTGGCGATCACCGACGACGGCCGCGGGATCGGCGAGGAGCCGACGCGGGGCACCGGGCTCTCGATCGTCCGGGCGCTCGTCCGCGACGAGCTGCGCGGCACGCTGGAGCTGAGCTCGAACGGCGGCACGCGGGCGAGGTGCGCTTCCCGACCTGATCGCCGGTGCCCCGTCGGCGCCCGGTTCCGCAGCCGCCGTCTCTAGACTCGGTGTCGATGCGGATCCTGCTCGCCGAGGACGAGACGATCATCCGGCTCGACCTGCGTGGGCTGCTCGAACGGGCGGGCTACGAGGTCGTCGCCGAGGCCCGCGACGGCGAGGAGGCGGTCGCGCTCGCGCGCCAGCAGGAGCCCGACCTGGCCGTGATGGACGTGAAGATGCCGCGGCTCGACGGGATCGAGGCGGCGCGGCGGATCCTCGAGGAGCGCCCGATCCCGATCGTGATGCTGACCGCCTTCGGCCAGCGCGAGCTCGTCGACCGCGCGGCCGAGGCCGGCGTGTTCGGCTACCTGGTGAAGCCGTTCCGGGAGCAGGACGTCGTGCCCGCGATCGAGACCGCGCGGGCCCGCCACGCCGAGCTGCTCGCCGTGCGCGCCGAGGCGGGCTCGCTGGCCGAGGCGCTCGTCGCCCGCAAGGCGATCGAGCGCGCCAAGGGCCTGCTGATGGAGAAGGAGAAGCTGTCGGAGGCGGACGCGTTCGCGCGCCTGCGCAAGGCGAGCCAGGTCTCCGGCCGGCCGCTGCGCGTGATCGCCGAAGCGGTGATCGATACGTTTGAGCCGTGACCGACCACCGTGACACCGCTGCGGGAGCGCCTCGACGAGGGCACGGGCTCGGGTACCGGCGGCGCCTGGCGCGTGATCGTGCTGAACGACAACCACAACACGTTCGAGGGCGTGGCGTTCGCGCTCGCCGAGACGATCCCCGGGATCGACTACGACAAGGGGCTGCAGCTCGCGACCACGATCCACAACAAGGGCCAGGCGATCGTCTGGTCGGGCCACCGGGAGCTCGCCGAGCTCTACCACTCCCAGCTCGAGGCAAGCGGCCTGACGATGGCGCCGCTCGAGACATAGACGCCCTCGAGGGCATCGACCGGGTCTTCGCCGCCTTCGCCGGGGGCGACCCGCGCGCGCTCTTCGAGGTGATCGCCGAGGACGCGGTCTGGCGCGTGCCGGGCATCGGCTCCGGTGTCGCGCGAGTACCGCGGCCGGGAGGCGATCTTCGACCTCTTCCGGGCGACCCGCCGGCTCACGGACGGCACCTACCTGAGCGAGCTCCGCTGGGCGGCTGCCGACGGCGCGCACGCGGTCGCCGTCTACCGCGCCCGCGGGTCAGCGGCTCGGGCGCGAGCTCGACATCGACCAGGTGCTGCTGATCACCTTCGGCGCCGACGGGCGCTGGCAGGAGGTCGTGGCCGTCCCGACCGATCCGCCGGCCTTCGAGGCGTTCTGGCGCTGAGCGGCGCCGGCCCTCGGGCTCAGCCCGAGCGCTCCTGCGCCGCGGCCTCGAAGAGCGACTCCCAGCGCGCGAGCAGGGCCTCGAGCTCGTCCCGGGCGGCCCGGTGGGCGGCGACGAGGTCGACGTTCGTCCAGTCGTCGGCGAGCTGCTGCTCGAGCTCGGCGACGCGCTCCTCGCTGCGCGCGATCTCGCGCTCGACGAGCTCGACCGGCGAGGGCCCGCGCGGCCGCTCGCGGCTCGCCCGCTCCGGGCGAGGCTGCTCGCGTCGCTGCGGGGCCGCCGGCTCGGGCTGCGGCTCGGCGTCCCGGCGGCGCAGGTACTCCGCCCAGCCGCCCGCGTAGGAGACCAGGCGGCCGTCCTCGATCGCGAGCAGCCGCCCGGAGACCGCGTCGAGGAGCGCCCGGTCGTGCGTGACGAGCAGCACGGTGCCGGGGAACGCCTCGAGCGCCGCCTCGAGCGCCTCGCGGCTCTCCAGGTCGAGGTGGTTCGTCGGCTCGTCGAGCACGAGCAGGTTGGCGCCGCTCGCGACGACGAGCGCGAGCGTCAGGCGGCGCCGCTCGCCTCCCGAGAGCGCGGTCACCGGCTTCTCGTGGGCCTCCCAGCCGGAGAAGAGGAAGCGGCCGAGCAGCTTCTGGGCGTCGGGCCGGCGGAGGCCGGTCGCGGCCTGGGTCGCGTCGAGCACGGAGCCGCGCTCGTCGAGCTCGACCTCGTGCTGGGAGAAGTAGGCGGGCTGGACGTCGTAGCCGAGCTTCACGCGGCCTCCCGCCGGGTCGCGCCGGCCGAGGATCGTCTCGAGGAGCGTCGTCTTCCCCGAGCCGTTCGGCCCGACGAGCGAGACGTGCTCGCCGCGCTCGAGCGCGAACGTCGCACCCGTGACCAGCACCTTGTCGCCGGCCTGCACGCCCAGATCCTCCGCCTCGATCACGACCCGGCCGGAGCGCTTGGGCTTCAGGAACTCGAACCCGAGCGTCCGCCGCTCGGCCGAGCCGACCTCGACGCGGTTCGCCTTGATGCGCTCGATCTGCTTGCGCTTCGACTGCGCCTGCTTCGCCTTCGTCGTCTTCGCTCCGAACCGCTCGACGAAGCGCTCGAGACGGGCGATCTCGTCTGCCTCGCGCTCCGCCGTGCGCGCGGCGTGCTGCGCCCGCGCCGCCTGCTCCCGGCGCCAGACGTGCCACTTCCCCGGGAAGTAGACCGAGCGCCCGCGGTCGAGCTCGAGCACGGCCGTCGTCAGCGCCTCGAGGAACCAGCGGTCGTGGGCGACGAGGATCACCGCGGCGTCGATCGTGCGCAGCAGCTCCTCGAGCCACTCGATCGTCTCGATGTCGAGGTGGTTCGTGGGCTCGTCGAGCAGCAAGAGGTCGGGCTGCGAGGCGAGCGCGCGGCCGAGCGAGGCACGCGTGAGCTCGCCGCCCGAGAACGTCGACAGGGGCCGGTCGAGGTCGGCGTCGGTGAACCCGAGCCCCCGGACGACCGAGGCCGCGCGGTCGCGCCAGTCGTAGCCGCCGGCGTGCTCGAGCCTGGACTGCGCGGTCGCGTAGCGGGCGAGCGTGCGCGCGTCGTGGGCGCCCGACGCCATCGCCTGCTCGAGCTCGCGCAGCTCCTGCTCGAGCGCGGCGAGATCGGCCGTGCCGGAGAGCACGTAGTCGCGGAGCGGCCGCGCTCGCTCGTCGCCGGCGGCCGCTGGTCGTGGAGCGCGACGCGCGCCCCCTTCTCCCACGCGAGCTCGCCGCCCTCGAGCGAGACGCTTCCCGCGAGCGCCCGCAGGAGCGTCGTCTTGCCGGCGCCGTTCGCGCCGGCGAGCGCGAGCCGGTCGCGGCGCTCGACCTTGAACGAGACGCCGTCGAAGAGCGGGGCGCCCGAGAGCTCCTTGCGCAGCCTGGATGCGATCACGATTGCCATCTGCTGCACCTATTCAAGAGGAGCGACCCTGCCCGGCGGCGCGCAAGGCGTCCGCGCGGAGCGCGGCGCCGGCGGTGATCGCGGCCCCACCGCTCCCGACCCGCGTCCGGGTGGCATGATCAGGGCTCGTGTCGAGCTTCGGGCCGGACGGCGCCGTCGACGCCGGTTCAGGGGGAGGGGGTAGCGCATGAAGGTCGCGGTCGCGTTCGACCACCGGGGCGTCTCCCTGCGCGAGGCGGTGCTCGAAGCGCTCGTCCGACCACGACGTGATCGACCTCGGCACCCACACCGCCGAGGTGCGGATCGACTACCCGGACAAGGCCCGCGAGGTCGGGCAGGTGCTGCAGCGCGGCGAGGCCGAGCGCGGGATCCTCGTCTGCGGCTCGGGGGCGGGCGCCGCGATCGCGGCCTGCAAGCTGACGGGCATCCGGGCCGCGATCTGCCACGACCTCTACAGCGCCCACCAGGCGGTCGAGCACGACGACATGAACGTCCTCTGCCTGGGCTCCGAGATCGTCGGCGCCGTCGGTGGCGCGCGAGCTGGTCGGCATCTTCCTCGGTGCCGAGTTCGACGGTGGCGAGCGCTACGTCGCCCGCCTCGAGAAGGTTGCTGCGATGGAGAAGGAGATGAAGCATGGCTGAGTCGAGATTGCACCAGCTCGCCGCGCGGGGCCAGTCGGTCTGGATCGACCTGCTCTCACGCGAGCTCGTCCACGGCGGAGAGCTCGCCGCGGATGATCGAGGAGGACGCCGTCACCGGGCTGACGTCGAACCCGACGATCTTCCAGAAGGCGATCGCCGGCGGCGACGACTACGACGAGCAGATCGCCGAGCTGCATCAAGACCGAGCACGACTCGCGCCGGCTCTTCTTCGGGCTCGCGATCACCGACGTCCAGGACGCCGCGGACGTGCTGCGGCCCGTCTGGGAGCGCACAGGCGGCCGGGACGGCTACGTCTCGCTCGAGGTCGACCCGGGACTGGCGGACGACACCGACGCGACGCTCGAGCAGGCGGTCGAGCTGCACGACGCGGTCGGGCGGCCGAACGTCTACATCAAGATCCCGGCCACCGTCCCGGGCCTGTCGGCGATCGAGGACTGGATCGCCCGCGGCGTCTCGATCAACGTGACCCTGATCTTCTCGCTCGAGCGCTACCAGGCGGTCGTGGCCGCGTACCTGCGCGGGCTCTCGCGCCTCACGATCGGCGGCGGCGATCCGTCGACGGTCACCTCGGTCGCGTCGTTCTTCGTCTCGCGGCTCGACACCGAGGCGGATCGCCGGCTCGAGGAGGTCGGACGCCTCGACCTGAGCGGCAAGCTCGGGATCGCCAACGCGAAGCTCGCCTACAGGCACTTCCAGGAGGCCTTCACCGGGCCTGTCTGGCAGCGCCTCACCGACGGCGGGCGCGGTCGTGCAGCGGCCGCTCTGGGCCTCGACCTCGACCAAGAACCCGGCGTACCGGGACGTGATGTACGTCGAGGAGCTGATCGGGCCGGACACCGTGAACACGATGCCGCCGGAGACCGTCGCCGCGTTCCAGGACCACGGCGAGGTGCGCGGAGACACGGTGCTCGAGGGCGTCGACGAGGCCGAGAAGCTGCTCGCCGACCTCGAGGAGGCCGGCGTCGACTACGACGACGTCGTCGAGACGCTCGAGGTCGAAGGCGTGCAGAAGTTCGCCGACTCGTTCGAGGAGCTGATCGCCGGGCTCGAGGCGAAGCGGGGCGAGCTCGCGGCCCGATGACGACGGAGCGCAGGGAGCTGGTCGCCCGGATCTGGTCGCGCGACCCGACCGTCTGGACCGGCAAGGACGAGGCCCGCTGGCTCGGCTGGCTCGACGAGCCGTTTCGCATGCGGGAGGAGGCCGAGTCGATGCTCGACCTCACGAGCCGAGGCGGCGGACGGCTGCGACACGGTCGTGCTCCTCGGGATGGGAGGCTCGTCGCTCGCGCCCGAGGTGCTGAGGCGCGCCTTCGGGTCGGTCGCCTTCCACGTGCTCGACACCACGCACCCGCAGGCGATCCGCGGACTCGGCGAGCAGCTCGACCTCGAGCACACGTTGTTCGTCAGCGCGTCGAAGTCCGGCTCGACGCTCGAGACGCGCTCCCACACCGACTACTTCTGGCGGCTCGCGCCGCGCGGCGAGCAATGGGTCGCGATCACGGATCCCGGCTCGGAGCTCGCGGCGCTCGCCCAGGAGCGGAAGTTCGCCGCCGTCTTCGTGGGCGAGCCGACGATCGGCGGCCGCTACTCGGCGCTGTCTCCGTTCGGGCTCGTGCCGGCCGCCCTCGTCGGCGTCGACCTCGCGCGGCTCCTCGACCGCGCCTGCGAGATGGCGGACGCGTGCCGCCTCGACGACGGCAACCCGGGCCTCGACCTCGGCCTCGCGCTCGGCGAGGGCTGGCGCGCGGGCCGCGACAAGGTGTGCCTGCCGAACGAGAACGGCTTCGGCCTCTGGGTCGGAGCAGCTGCTCGCCGAGTCGACCGGGAAGCAGGGGCGGGGGCTCGTGCCCGCGCCGGGCGAGGCCCCCGAGGGCGACGATCGCCAGGGGCACGACGTCCGCCTGCCCGACCCGTACGAGCTCGGCCAGGAGTTCTTCCGCTGGGAGTTCGCCACCGCCGTCGCCGGGTCGATGCTCGCCATCAACCCCTTCGACCAGCCGGACGTGCAGGCGGCCAAGGACCGGACGAACGCAGGTGCTCGCGGGCGGCGACGTCGTCCTCGAGCCCGAGTCGTCGCCCGAGGAGCTCTTCGCGCGCGCCGAGGACGGCGACTACGTCTGCATCCAGGCCTTCGTCAACCCGACCGCCGCGGCGGAGGAGCGCCTGGCGTCGCTCGCCGAGCAGGCGCGGAGCGCGACCGGCTGCGTCGTCACGCACGGCTTCGGGCCGCGCTACCTGCACTCGACGGGCCAGCTGCACAAGGGCGGCCCGAACACCGGCCTCTTCCTGCAGGTGGTCGAGGACTACGGTGCCGAGCTGCCGATCCCGGAGCGGCCGTTCGGCTTCGGCAGGCTGATCCGCGCCCAGGCGGCCGGCGACTTCGAGTCCCTGCGCGAGCGCGGCCGCCGCCTCGCGCGCATCCACCTGGAGGAGAGCGGCTAGATGGAGCTCGGGATGATCGGCCTCGGCCGGATGGGCGGCAACATGGCGACCCGTCTTCGCAACGCGGGTCACGACGTGAAGACGTACGACCCCGGCGTCGAGTCGACGGCGTCGACGCTCGCGGAGCTGCGCGACCAGCTCACCGCGCCGCGTGCGTTCTGGCTGATGGTGCCGGCAGGCGAGATCACCGAGTCGACGTTCCAGGAGGTGCTGGGCCTCGCCTCGGCCGACGACGTCATCGTCGACGGCGGCAATTCGAACTTCCACGACTCGCAGCGCCGCGCCGGGGACGCGGCCGCGCGCGGCGTGCACTTCGTCGACGCGGGCGTGTCGGGCGGGATCTGGGGGCTCGAGGAGGGCTACTGCCTGATGGTCGGCGGTGACGCCGGCGCCGTGTCGCGGCTCGAGCCGGCGTTCACGGCGCTCGCACCCACCGGGGGCTACGCGCACGTCGGCCCGTCCGGGGCCGGCCACTTCACGAAGATGGTGCACAACGGGATCGAGTACGGCCTGATGGAGGCCTACGCCGAGGGCTTCGAGGTGCTCGAGCGGTCGGAGTTCGACCTCGACCTGCACGAGATCGCCGGCATCTGGCGCTACGGCTCGGTCGTCCGCTCCTGGCTGCTCGAGCTGTTGCACGCCGCGTTCGAGCTCGAGGGCCGGAAGCTCGAGGCGATCCAGGGCTACGTCGACGACTCGGGCGAGGGCCGCTGGACGATCGCCGAGGCGATCGCCGAGGACGTCCCGGTGCCGGTGATCAGCGCGGCGCTGTTCGCCCGCTTCACCTCGCGGCAGGAGGAGTCGTTCGCGGCGAAGGTGAACGCGGCGCTGCGGAACCAGTTCGGCGGCCACGCCGTCCGCTCGGCCGCGGGGGCGGGGGAAGGGCCCGCATGACCTCGGCGATCGAGGAGAACCCGCTCCTCGAGGGGCTGCAGCTGCGGCGGCGGCCCGAGCCGTGCACGCTCGTCATCTTCGGCGCGTCGGGCGACCTGACCGCAGCGGAAGCTGATGCCCGCGCTGTACTCGCTCGCCTTCCGGAACATGCTGCCCGAGCACTTCGCGATCGTCGGCGCCGCCCGGTCGGAGGAGACCGACGACGCGTTTCGCGAGCGGATGAAGCAGTCCGTGCGCGAGTTCGCCCGCGACGAGTTCCGCCAGGAGGTCTGGGACCGGCTCGCGGGCGGGATGCGCTACGCGACGCTCGACTTCGCGAACGACGAGGCGGAGGACGAGCTCGCGAGGCTGCTCGGCGAGGTCGACGAGGCGCGCGGCACCGAGGGGAACCGCGTCTTCTACTTCGCGGTGCCGCCGAGCGCGATCTCGACGCTCGTCGGGAAGATCGCCGTCCGGCGGACGCACAGGGGCTGGACGCGGCTGATCATCGAGAAGCCGTTCGGGCACGATCTCGCCTCGGCCCGCGCCCTGAACGAGCAGATCACGCGAGCACTTCGACGAGCGCGAGGTGTTCCGGATCGACCACTACCTCGGCAAGGAGACGGTGCAGAACCTGCTGGCGCTCCGGTTTGCGAACGGCATCTTCGAGCCGATCTGGAACCGGCAGTTCATCGACCACGTCCAGATCACCGTCGCCGAGTCGCTCGGGATCGAGGGGCGCGCCGCGTTCTACGAGCAGGCCGGCGCGATCCGCGACATCTTCCAGAACCACCTGCTGCAGCTCGTCGCGATCACGGCGATGGAGCCGCCGAGCGACTTCACCGCCGACTCGGTACGCAACGAGAAGGTCAAGGTGCTGCACTCGCTGCACACGCCGGGCCCGAAGTCGGTCGTCCGCGGCCAGTACGGCCGGGGCTTCGTCGAGGGCGTCGAGGTGCCCGGCTACCGCGAGGAGGAGGGAGTGGCGCCCGACTCGATCACCGAGACGTTCGTCGCCGCGAAGCTCTACGTCGACAACTGGCGCTGGGCCGACGTGCCGTTCTACGTCCGGATGGGCAAGCGGCTCGCGCGGCGCGAGACGACGATCGCGATCCAGTTCAAGCGCGCGCCGCATCCGCCGTTCGAGGAGGTGGCGGCGGAGGGCCTGCGCCCGAACGTGCTGCTCGTCCACGTCCAGCCGAACGAGGGGCTGTCGCTCGCGATCGGCGCGAAGGTGCCGGGCCTCGGCATGTCGATCCGGACGGTGCACATGGACTTCCTCTACGGCAGCGCGTTCCGCGACGGGCTGCCCGAGGCCTACGAGCGCCTGATCCTCGACGCGATGCTCGGCGACGCGACCCTCTTCACGCGCGCCGACGAGATCGAGGAGCAGTGGGCGCTCGTCGACGCGGTCGTCGCCGCCTGGCAGCGGGAGCGGCCGAGCTTCCCGAACTACGCCGCCGGCACCTGGGGCCCGCCGACGGCGGACGAGCTCGCTCCACCGCGACGGCCGGTCCTGGCGCCGCCACTGACGATGAGCTCCCCGGTCGTCGAGAGCTGGTCCGGCACGGACGTCACGATCGCCGACATCGACGCCGAGCTCGCGCGCCTGCGGGACGTCTCGTCCGGCGAGGGACACCGCCCGCAGCAGCGCACGAGCGTGATGACCCACCTGGCCTGGGTGCCGCTCCCCTGGCTCGACGCGGCCGAGCGGACGCTCGGCGGCATGGCGGAGCGCCATCCCTCGCGGACGGTCGTGCTCGTGCCGCGGCCCGATGAGCCGGACGGGCTCGACGCCGACGCTGTCGCTGCGCTGCTTCCCCGTCGGCGACCGGGCCGTGTGCAGCGAGGTGATCTTCCTGCAGCTCCGCGGCGACCGGGCGCGCGCGCCGGCGTCGCTGGCACTGCCGCTCCTGATCTCCGACCTGCCGGTGTTCCTCCGCTGGCGCGGCGAGCCGCCCTTCGGCGAGGTCGAGCTCGAGCGGCCTCGTCGGGGTCGCCGACCGGCTGATCGTCGACAGCTCCGAGTGGAACGAGCTGCGCTACGACGAGCTGGCCGAGCTCTTCCCGCGGGCCGTCGTCTCCGACATCGCGTGGGCGCGGACGCACGCCTGGCGGCTCGGGCTCGCCGGCTGCTGGCCGGGGATCCGCGAGCAGGAGATTCGCATCCGCGGGCCCCGCGCCGAGGCGTCGCTGCTCGCCGGGTGGCTGAACGCGCGGCTCGATCGTGCGATCCGGCCGATCGAGCCGGCCGGGGAGCTCGGGGTGCGGCTCGGCGGCGAGCAGCTCGCGCCTCCGTCGGACCCCGCTGCCTCGCCGAGCGACCTCCTGAGCGCCGAGCTCGACAGGTTCGCCCGCGACCCGATCTACGAGGAGGCGGTCGGCGCCGCCGCGCGCGCCTGAGGCTACGGGGGCGAGCAGCGCGAGCGCGGCGTCGTGGACGGCGCCGTTCGTCGCCAGGAACGGGTTGCCCGGGGCCGGCGGCCCGCCGGTGAAGGTCGAGCAGCGGCCGCCCGCCTCGTCGACCAGGATCTGCACCGCCGCGTAGTCCCAGAGGCTGAGCTCCTCGTCGGCGGCCACGTCGACGGCCCCTTCCGCGACGAGGCAGTGCTGCCAGAAGTCGCCGAAGCCGCGGCTCGACCAGGCGGTCGCCGAGAGGGCCGCCCACGCCGCCGGCATCGCCGGCGCGGAGGTGGTCGAGACGACGCAGTCCTCGATGCGGCCGATGCCGGACACCCGGCACCGCTCGCCGTCGCGCCCAGGCGCCCTCGCCGCGCTCGCCCACCAGCGCCGGCGGAGCGCCGGGGCCGAGACGAGCCCGACCTCGATCCGGCCCTCCCGCTCGAGCGCGAGCAGGGTGGCCCAGACGGGGACGCCGCGGACGTAGTTCCTCGTGCCGTCGATCGGATCGACGATCCAGCGGTGTCGGCGTGCCGTCGTCGCCGAGCTCCTCGCCGAGCACGCCCTCGCCGCCCCGCCGGCGGGCGACGAGCGCGCGGATCGCCTCCTCGGCCGCTCGGTCGGCCTCGCTCACCGGCGTCAGGTCGGGCTTCGTCTCGACGTGCAGGTCGGCGGCGCGGAACCGTCCCATCGTGATCGCGTCGGCGGCGTCGGCCAGCTCGTGTGCGAAGCGGAGGTCGGGGCCCACGGAGCGCAACGCTAACGCCCGAGCGCCGCTTCGAGCGCCAGCCCGGCGGCGAGCACGAGCCCGTCGGCGCCCTCCCGGCCGACGATCTGGATCGAGGCCGGCAGGCCGTCCTCGGCGGCGCCGCAGGGGACGGCGAGCGCCGGCCAGCCGAGCACGTTGAACGGGTAGGTGAAGCGGACGAAGCGGTCGCGGCTCGGCGAGCTCGTCGACATCGGCGGGGGGCGCGACGAACGCCAGCGTCGGCGTGACCAGGAGGTCGAGCCCGTCGAGCGCCTCGAGGGCGAGCTGCCGGTAGCGGCTGCGCGCCTCGCGCGGCGAGCGGCGGCCTCGGCGTCGCCGACCGCGAGGCAGCGCTCGATCTTCGGGCCGACGTTCGCGCCGTACCGGTCGGCCTGCTCGGCCCAGAGCTCCCGGTGGATGCCGGCGACCTCGTGCATGAACAGTGCGGAGCGTGCCGTCCGGCTGGGGGAACTCCACCGGCCGCGACGCGCGGGAACGACGCTGCGGCGCGCCTCGACGGCGGCGCGCACGAGCGGGTCGGCGTGGTCGCACCAGGCGACGCCGACCGCGAGCGCCCCGAGCTCGAGCCGGCTCGGCGTCGAAGGCCGGGCACGAGCGCGCTCGCCATCGCCGCGCAGCCGGCGACGTCGCGCGCCATCGGGCCGGCATGGTCGAAGCTCGGCGCGAGCGGGAAGACGCCGTCGGTCGGCACGAGCCCGAAGCTCGGCTTGAAGCCGGCGATCCCGCAGCAGGCGGCGGGGATCCGGATCGAGCCGCCCGTGTCCGTCCCGAGCGCCGCGTCGGCGAGGCCTGCGGCGAGTGCCGCAGCCGAGCCCCCGCTCGAGCCGCCCGCGGTGCGTCCGGGCGCCGCCGGGTTCGGCACCGTGCCGTAGTGGAGGTTCTGCGAGCTGACGCCGAAGGCGAACTCGTGCAGGTTCGCCTTGCCGGCGTCGACGTATCCGGCGGCCTCCAGGAGGCGCACGGCCGACGCGGTCTCCGCTGGGACGTGCTCGGCGAAGATCGCCGTCCCGTAGGTCGTGAGGATCCCCGCCGTGTCGAAGAGATCCTTGACCGCGAGCCTGATCCCGTCGCCGGGATCGAGCAGGGTGATGAAGATTCCGTCGGTTGCCGTCATGTCGCTGCGGCCTGGGCCCGCGGCGGAGCCTACCGGCCGGCCGCGGGCTCGACCGCGCGTACGTTTCCACTAGAGTCAACTCGGCCGTTACTGGGGCTGGGAAGGATGATGCCGGGGACGAGTGACGACCGCGTAGGGGCCGGCGCAGATCGAGGCGTGCGGCCGGCGGTCGGTCGGGTTCGCCGCCGCCTCCGCGTCTACTCGCCGTCGATCGAGCGGTCGCGCTTCCGCCGGGCGACCGAGGGCTGTTGGCGCACGCTCGACCTGCTCGCCCGCGCGAACATCGCCCCCCTCCAGCTCGACCCTGATCCTCCGTCGCGCTGCTCGGCGACGACGCGGCGCTCCTCGACTTCGCGGGCGCGACCGTCTCACCGAGCATCGATCAGCTCCAGACCGACCGGGTGCAGTCGGCCTCACTGCGCACCCCGCTCCGCAAGGCGGTGAAAGCCGCCGAGATCGACATGGACGAGCTGCGCAAGGAGGTCACGACCGCCGTCGGCACCGAGCCGCCCGACCTGTGAGCGTCCGCAGCCGAGCGGCCGACACGCGCGCCCGCGCGAAGGCGTACGCCGAGCGCGTCGAGGCGTCGCGCCAGGATCACGGCAGCGTCGACGCCGCCTTCAGGATCTTCGACCGGGACAGCGAGATCGGCGGCGGGCTCATGGCCGGCTCGCTCGCCTACCGGCTCTTCATCTGGCTGCTGCCCTTCGCGCTCGGTGATCGTCGGCGGCATCGGCTTCGCGGCCGGCGCCGCGGACGAGACGCCGGCGAGCGCGGCACGGTCGCTCGGGCTCCGCGGCGTGATCGCGAGCTCGGTCGCCGAGGCGTCCCGAGGCACGTCGCGGTGGTACGCGATCGCGATCGGGATCCCGATCCTGATCTGGGCGAGCAGAGGCCTGCTGCGCGCGCTCGTCGTCGTGCACCGGCTCGTGTGGGGCGACCCGCGGCACGTGGTGCCCAAGGCAACGCTGGTCTCGACGCTCAGGTTCCTCGGCATGTTCCTCCTCTACTTCCTCCTCCGGGAGCTGGCGAGCAACGTCGGCACCTGGACGGGCAGCTTCGTCCTGAAGACGCTCGTCGGGCTCGTGAGCATGTTCGGCTGGTGGCTGCTCGTCTCGCTGCAGCTGCCCCACCGGGGCACCTCGTGGCAGGCGCTCGTCCCGGGCGCGATCCTCGTCGCGGTCGGGCTCGAGCTGCTCTCGGACGTCGGCGCCTACCTGATCGCCACCCGCGTGGACAGCAGCCAGAGCGCGTACGGGGTGCTCGGCGTCGCGGCCGGGCTGCTGTTCACGCTCTTCGTCGTCAGCCGGATCGTGGTCGCCGCGGCGGTCGTCAACGTGACGATCTGGGACGGCCGGCGCCGGCCCGACTGACCGGGACCGGTGTTGCCGCGCTTGACACGGACGCAGACCGACGGGTGGAGTAGGCTTCGCGCTCCTCGACGGTCCGGGGGGGGCCCCTTGGGTATCAGACGCGCTCGTCGGCGTTCGTCACAGCGTTGGTCCTGCCGAGGGCTGCCCGGCCGATGACGGTCTCGGCCGGCGACGGGCCGGCACCCGAGCACACGTTCCTCGAGCGGATCCTCGACGGGATCGAGCGGCTCGGCAACAAGATGCCGGATCCCGGCGATCCTGTTCCTGATCCTGTGCGGGGTCGTGATCGTCCTTTCGCAGATCCTGTACTGGTTCGACTTCAAGGCGACGTACGAGGTCGTGAAGCCGCCTCCCGTGCCGGCCGAGCAGACCTACTACGGCGGCTCGGTCGAGCCGACCGTACGTCGGACCGACCGAACCCGAGGCTCCGAGAGACGTAAAGTCGATCACGGAGACCGCGAAGGTCAAGGGCCTCCTGACCGGGGAGGGCGTCCGCTACCTGTTCACGTCGTTCGTCTCGAACTTCCGCAACTTCGCGGCCGTCGCGATCATCCTGGTCGTGATGATCGGCGTCGGACTCGCAGAGGCGGGCGGGCTGATAGCGGCGCTGATACGAAAGCTCGTCGGCGTCTCGTCGAAGCAGCACGCTGACATTCATCATCGTGCTGCTCGGGATCATCTCGAGCATCGCCTCGGACGCCGGCTACTCGTGCTGATACCCCTCGGAGCCGCGGCCTTCAAGAGCGTGGGCCGAAATCCGTTGGCGGGAATCGCAGCCGCCTTCGCCGGCGTCGCCGCCGGCTTCGGCGTGAACTTCCTGATCACGCCGCTCGACGGCGTGCTGACGGAGATCACGAACGACGCGAGCGGCAGCGGCCGGCCACCACATCGATCTCGCGGCAAACCTCTACTTCGGGATCGGCTCGACGATCTTCGTCGCGATCGTCCTGACGCTCGTCACCGCGAGGCTGGTCGAGAACCGCCTGGGCGACGTGGGACCCCGCCGACACGGGCGAAGGCCCGCAGACCGCCGACGACGCGCCGGAGGTCTCGCCCGCGGACGAGGCACGCGGCCTCCGCTACGCGCTGTGGGCGACGCTGGCCGTCCTCGCCGTCGATCACCCTGCTGACGGCCATTCCGGGCGCACCGCTGCGAAACCCCGAGACCGGGAAGATCATCGGCGACTCGCCGTTCATGGACAGCCTCATCCTGATCATCACGCTCATCTTCTTCGCGGCCGGTCTCGCCTACGGGCGCGGCGCCGGGACGATCAAGACGAAGGAAGAGGTGATCGCCACGATCACCAAGTCCTGGGCCGGGCTCGCGAGCCTGCTGTTCCTCTTCCTGCTGATCGCGCAGTTCATCGCGTACTTCAACTTCAGCAACATCGCTAAAGTGTTGGCCGTGAAACTCGGCGACGTGCTCGAGCGACATGAACATCGGCGCCGTCTGGCTGCTGATCGGCCTGATCATCGTCACGATCATCGTCGACCTGATCATCCCGCAGGCGATCGCGAAGTGGGCACTGCTCGCGCCGATCTTCATCCCGCTCTTCATCAGGCTGGGCGTCGCCCCGCAGACCGTGCTCGCCGCCTACCGCGTCGGCGACTCGCCCGCCAACGTGATCACGCCGCTGATGGCGTACTTCCCGCTGATCGTGATCTTCACGCAGCGCTACAAGAAAGGACGCCGGAATCGGCACGGTCGTCTCGCTGATGCTCCCGTACGTCGTCGTCCTCTCCGTCGCATGGATCCTGTTCTTCGTCATCTGGTACCTGATCGGCATCCCGCTCGGCCCTGGCTCCCCTGTCCATCTGTAGGCTCCCGGCTCGGCGTCTAGCGCGCCGCGAAGAGCCGGAAGAACTCTGCCTCCGCCACGATCGACTTCTCGAGCTCGTCGAGCAGCACCCGCTCGTCCGGGGCGTGGATGTTGCTGTAGCCGTCGGTCGCGCCGAGCAGCAGGATCTCGGCGTTCGGGACCGCCTCCTGGAGCGCCGCGACGAGCGGGATCGAGCCGCCCGTCGCCGCGTTGACCGGCTCGGCGCCCCACGCGGTCGCCATCGCCTCGCGCGCGGCGGTCGTAGGCGGGGCCGGACGTGCCGGTCGCGAAGCCCTGGCCGATCGCCGCCGGCGTGCACCTCGAGCTCGATCCCGAACGGCCGCACGTTGCGCAGATGCTCGATCACGGCGGCCTGCGCCTCGGCGGGATCCTGCTCGGGATGGACGCGGACGTTCAGGGAGGCCCGCGAGTGCGGCGATGACGGCGTTGAGCGCGTTCTCGACCGTCGGCACGTCGATGCCGGTCACGGTGATCGCGGGCCCCGACCAGAGCCGGGAGCCGAGATCGCCGGTTCCGAACAGCGGCAGCCCGGGCTCGATCTCGGCGAGGGCGCGGAACTCCTCCTCGCTGTAGGCGGCGCCGGTCCACGGCTCGCGGCGCAGACCCGCGACGGCGACGTCGCCGTTCTCGTCGTGGAGGCTCGCGAGGGCGTGCAGGATCACGATCAGCGCGTCGGGCGCCGCGCCGCCGTACTGGCCGCTGTGCTTGGCGCCGGCGAGCGTCGTCACCTCCAGCGTGACCTGTGCCGATGCCGCGCAGCGCGACGGTCAGCGTCGGCACGCCCGGGCGCACGCTGCCCATGTCGGCGATCAGCATCGCATCCGAGGTGAACGCCTCGGGGTGCTCCGGTGGGTAGCTGTTGAGCGCGCTTCCCACCTCCTCCTGCCCCTCGATCACGAGCCTGATCCCGACCGGCGGCTGTCCGTTCCAGGCGCGGAGCGCGCCGATGTGCGCGACGATGTTCGCCTTGGAGTCCGAGCTGCCCCGCCCGAACACCGCGCCGTCGCGCTCGCTGGGCTCGAACGGCGGCGACGCCCAGAGCGACTCGTCCCCTGCGGGCACGACGTCGTAGTGGCCGTAGAGGAGCACGGTCGGAGCGCCCGCCGGCGCAGGGATCCCGCCCGTTATCACCGGGGCGGTATCGGGCAGCGAGAGCGTGTCGAGCTCGTGCACGCCGGCCTGCTCGAGCAGCTCGACGACGAGATCGTGGGCCGCGATCAGCGGCTCGCGCGGAAAGCCGGGAAATGCGATCGACGGAATGCGTACGAGTCGGCCGAGATCGGACGTCAGCTCGGGCATGAGTGAGCTGACGATCTCGGCGATCGTCGATGCCGGCGGCGCGGGCTGTGTATCGGTCACTGCGGCCTCCTCGGGAGCGTGTTCCGGTCCGGGCGGCCCCGTCCCCGGAGCCTCAACGAGCGTGCCGCTCCGCAGCGGAAGGCTATCTCAGCGCGACGGCGTCCACCGGGCCGCCGGGTGCGCCGTCGTGAGCGACGCGACGATCAGCTTCGTCGTGCTGGCCGCGGTCGTCGTGGTCTTCGTCCGGGACCGCCTGCCCGTCGCGATCGTGGCGATCGGCGTCGCGCTCTCGCTCTGGGCGACGGGCGTCCTCGACCTCGGGCAGGCCCTCGACGGCTTCGGCGATCCGGCCGTGCTCTTCATCGGCGCGCTGTTCGTCGTCAGCGAGGCGCTCGATGCGACCGGCGTGACCGCGTGGGCCGGGCAGGAGCTGATCGACCGCGTCGGGCGAGAGCCGGCCGCGGCTGATCGTCCTGATGATGCTGCTCGTCGCCGTGCTGACGGCGCTGATCAGCGTCAACGGCGCCGTCGCCGCGCTGTCCCGTGGTCGTCGTGATGGCAGTCCGGCTCGGCCGCTCGCCCTCGCAGCTGCTGATGCCGCTCGCCTTCGCCGCCCACGCGGGCTCGCTGCTCGTCCTGACCGGGACGCCGGTGAACGTGATCGTCTCGGAGTCCGCCGGCGAGGCGGGCGTCGGGACGATCGGCTACTTCGAGTTCGCGCTCGTCGGCCTGCCGCTCCTCGTCGGGCACGATCGCGATCGTCGTCCTGTTCGGCGAGCGGCTGCTGCCGCACGCGCAGCGCCCGCGTGCTGCCGCGCGACTTCAGCGACCACGCCCGCACGCTCGTCGACCAGTACGAGCTCGAGCGCGGACGGCCGACGACGCTGCTGAACGCGCAAGAAGGGCGTCGCGGAGGTCGTGATCCCGCCGCGCTCGACCGCGGTCGGCGAGACCGTGTTCCCGGGGATGGTGACCGACAGCGGCGACTCGTGATCCTCGCGGTGCAGCGAAACGGCGAGGACCGGCCCGAACGAGACCGTGCTCGCCGTCGGCGACACGCTGCTCCTGCGCGGCGCATGGGAGGCGCTCGACGAGAACCTCGACGACCCGCGGTGCTCGTCGTCGATCAGCCGGGGCTCGTCCGGCGGCAGGCGGTGCCGCTCGGCCCCGGGCGCAAGCGCGGCGATCGTCATCCTCGGCGGGATGGTCGTGCTGCTCGCGACGGGCGCCGTCCCGCCCGCCGTCGGCGGGCCTGCTCGCGGCCGGCGCCATCGTCCTGCTCGCGGGTGCTCACGCGTCGAGCAGTGCTACCGCGCCGATCTCCTGGACGACGGTGATCCTCGTCGCCGGGATGATCCCGCTCTCGACGGCGATGCAGGAGACCGGCGCGGCCGGCAAGCTCGCCGACGGGCTCGTCCGCGTCGTCGGCGACGCGGGCCCGCGCGCGCTGCTGCTCGGCGCTGTTCCTGCTCACGGCGATGCTCGGGCAGCTGATCAGCAACATGGCGACGGCGCTGATCGTGATCCCCGTCGCGGTCTCGGCCGCGGCCGACATGGACGTCTCCGCGAAGCCCGTGCTGATGTGCGTGACGGTGGCGGCGGCGGCGTCGTTCCTCACGCCGGTCGCGACGCCCGCGAACCTGATGGTGATGGGGCCCGGCGGGTACCGCTTCGGCGACTACTGGAAGCTCGGCCTGCCGCTGCTCGTGCTCTTCGGCGTCGTCGCGACGCTGCTCGTGCCCGTCTGCTGGTCGTTCTGACCGATGGCCTTCGTCTCCACCGGGCACCTGCCGCCGCTCCGCGAGCGGTGCAGAGCGCTCGTCGCCGAGGCGCACGAGCGCTACAGCGCGAACGACGACGGCGAGCAACTCGCAGGTCTACCCGGCGCTCGCCGCCGCGCCGAGGCGACCTGCTTCGGCATCTGCGTGGTCGGGACCGACGGGGCCGACCTACGCCGCGGGCGACGCCGAGGACGAGTTCACGATCATGAGCGTCGTCGAAGCCGTTCGTCTTCGCGCTCGTCTGCCAGGCGCTCGGCGCCGACCGGGCTGCGCGAGCTGCTCGGCGTCAACGGCACCGGCCTGCCGTTCAACTCGCTCGAGGCGGTCGAGCGAAGCGGTGACGGGCGGACGAATCCGATGGTCAACTCCGGGCGCGATCGCGGCGACGAGCCTCGTCCCCGGGGTCGACCGCCGAGGCGAAGTGGCAGGTCATCCACGAGGGCCTGTCGCGCTTCGCCGGCCGCGACGCTCAGGCTGAACGAGGAGGTCTACCGCTCGGCGTCCGAGACGAACGACCGCAACCAGGCGCTCGCCGGCGTGCTCGAGCGGCTCGGCCGGATCTACTGCGATCCGGCCGAGGCAACGGATCTCTACACGCGGCAGTGCTGCCTCGACGTCAGCGCCACGGATCTGGCGGTGATGGGCGCGACGCTCGCCGACGGCGGCGTCAACCCGCTGACCGGTGAGCGCGTCGTCGATCCAGGCCGTCTGCCGGTACACGCTCGCCGTGATGACGACCGCCGGGCTCTACGAGACCTCCGGCGACTGGCTCTACGAGGTCGGGCCTGCCCGGGCAAGAGCGGCATCGGCGGCGGGATCGTCACCGTCTCGCCCGGGAAGGGCGGCCTCGGCACCTTCGCCCCGCGGCTCGACGAGGCGGGGAACAGCGTCAAGGGGCAGCTCGCCGCGCGCGTTCCTCTCGTGCCAGCTCGGCCTCGACGTGTTCGCCTCGGAGCCGGAGGCGTGATCGCGCGCGCTCGTCGTGCTCGCGGCCGCTGCTGGCTGCTGCTCGCCTGCCGTCGCTCGCGAGCGCCGCCGCGTCGGACGAGCAGGCGCTGGCGCAGCGCTTCGCGCCGGTGGTGCAGCTCGTCGCCCAGGCACACGAGTGCGGCACCGGCGAGTCGTACGAGCCGATCGACGTCAACGCGCTCTTCGGCGAGCCGACGGTCGCCCTCCGCGGTCCGTGGGGCCAGGGCGACCTGGTGAAGATCGCCCCGTCGGCGCAGCGACCTCACCGCGGCGCGCTACGAGTACCACCTCGACTTCCCCGGGAACCCGCTCGATCCGGGCTGCAACTACGAGCGCTGGGCGCCGCCGCATCACGGAGGGAACGTCGCCCGACCGTCTACGCGCACGTCGCGACCGGACGCCGGACTACCCGGGCAAGCTCGCCCTCCAGTACTGGTTCTTCTACGTCTTCAACGACTGGAACAACACGCACGAGGGCGACTGGGAGATGATCCAGCTCGACTTCGACGCGCGCGACGCCGGCCGAGGCGCTCTCCCGCACGCCGACGTCGGTCGGCTACAGCCAGCACGAGGGAGCGGAGCGGGCGGCGTGGGACGACCCCAAGCTCGAGCTCGTCGGCGGCACGCATCCGGTCGTGCACCCGGCGGCCGGGTCGCACGCGAACTTCTACGGCGAGGCGCTCTACCTCGGCAGCTCGGCGTCCGAGGGCGTCGGCTGCGACGACACGCGGGGGCCGACGCTCGACCTCCGGCCCGTCGTCGAGACGATCCCGAGCGATCCCGCGGCGGCCCGCCGGGCGTTTCCCTGGATCGAGTTCGGCGGCCGCTGGGGCGAGCTGCAGCCGGCGTTCTTCAACGGCCCGACCGGGCCGAACCTGAAGGAGCAGTGGACGGAGCCGATCCGCTGGTCCCACGAGCTGGCGCGACCGGAGCGTCGCGGTGCCCGGCGGGGGTGCGCTCGGGACGTCGGCGACGGACTTCTTCTGCGGCGCCGTCGCAGCGGGCTCGAACGGGCTGCGCCGGAGCCTCGAGCACCCGCTGCCCGCGCTCGCCGCGCTCGCCGTGCTGCTCGGGCTGATCGTCTGGGCGTTGACCCGGACGGCCTGGGGGCCCGCCGTCCCGCTCCGCCTCGCGCGCCGCCGCGCCTGGGGCCAGACGCTCGCCGCCTCGGGACGGATGTTCGCCGAGCGCCTCTGGCTCTTCCTCGGCATCGGCGTCCTGGCCTTGCCGGTCTCGGTCGCGGTGACGCTCCTCCAGTCGGGGTTCCTGCACGTCTCGAGCATCCTCGGCGTCGAGGCCGAGGGCGAGGGCGAAGGGGTGTTGGTCTTCGGCGTGGTCGCGATCGGCACCACGCTCACCCTGCTCGGGCTCGGGCTCGTGATGGCGGCCGCCGCGAGGGCGCTCGTCGAGCTCGACGCCGGGCGGCCTGTCGATCCGCTCCGCGCGTACCGGCTCGCGCTCCGCAGCGTGTGGCCCTGCTCGGCACCCTGCTCGTCGTCACGATCGCCGTCTCGCTCTGCCTGGCGACGGTCGCGCTGCTGCCGATCGCGATCTGGCTCGCCGTCAGCTGGGCGCTCGTCGTCCCGGTCGTGGTGCTCGAGGGCCGCTCGGCCTTCGGCGCGCTCGGCCGCAGCCGGCGCCTCGTTCGGCGGGGCTGGCTCAAGGTCGCCTCGCTGGCGGTGGTCGGCGCCGCGCTCGCGTTGCTCGCCGGCCCGTTCCTCGGCGCGCTGCTGATCCTGCTGACGAGCGTCTCGCTCGCCCTGCTGAACCTGATCTCGGGCCTCGTCTACGCCGTGGCGATGCCGTTCGTCGCGCTGGTCACGGTCTACGTCTACTTCGACATGCGGGCGCGCGAGGAGCTCGCACCCGAGCCGGAACCGGCGCGGCTGCCGGAGGAATTCGGCTTCTCCGCCTGAGCCGGGCCCCAACGGCATCGCGCGTGAGGCGCGGGCGATAGACTCGCGTCAGCTCGACCGCGAGGTCGCGGCACAACGGAGCGGGTGTTCACGCGACCGTGGGGGGACGAATGTTCGAGACCGTTGTCTGTGGGGTGGATGCGTCCGACGCGGCCGGGCCGGTGGCCGACGTCGCGCGGTGGCTCGCCGACGGCCTGGGTGCGAAGCTGATCGCGCTGCACGTGGTCGAGGAGCCGGTCGAGGCGGCCGAGGAGCTCCCTGCAACGCTGCGGGAGCGGCTCGGCCTGGACGCCGACGACGAGGTCCGCCTCGTCGAGGGCTCGCCGGCGCCGCGCCTGCTCGAGGCCGCCGACGAGGTGGGCGCCGGCCTGATCGTCGTCGGCTCGCGCGGCCGCGGATCGTTGCGCTCGGCCGTGCTCGGCAGCGTGTCGCGCACGCTCTCGACGAGCGCGCACTGCCCCGTGGTGATCGTTCCGGAGGGCGCCGCCGTCGGGTCGGCGCGCGGGCGAGCCGAGCATCGTCTGCGGCACGGACGGCTCCGACCATGCGCTCGCCGCCACGCGGCTCGCGGGCCGGCTGGCGGAGCGGCTCGGCTACCGGCTGATCGTCGTCCATGCGCTGCCCGACCTGAAGGCGGTGGCGTCCTACCCGGGCGCACGCTCGACCTCGCCGCCGCTCAGCGGTCAGCCCGATGCGCGCCGGCGGCTCGCCGAGGAGATCCTCGACCGGGCGGCCGCGGCCGCCGCCGTCGACGCCGAGTGCGTCCTGGAGGAGGGTCGGCCGTGGGAAGCGCTGATCTCCGTCGCCGGGCGGGAGGACGGGCGGGTGCTGGTCGTCGCCGCGCGCGGCCTGTCGGCGCTGCAGGCGACGCTGTTCGGATCGGTCGCCTCGCAGCTCGCGAGTCGGCGATGCTTCCGGTGCTGATCCTGCCCGAGGCCGCCGAGGCCTCGATCGACTGACCCGGGCCCGCCGAGCTGTGCGTGCGGACTGCTCCGAGCTCAGTCGAGCCGATCGGGCTCGGCTGCTGCGTGCCCGTTCGTCCCGTTGTGCTGCGCCGCCCAGCGGCCGGACTGGCGGTCGCCGATCTGCCGTGACACACCGCGCGCCGATCCGGAGCCGAGCGCGCTGCGGGTGACGCTGCGCAGGATCGACGCGTTCACCTTCGACTGTGGGGTGCCTGCCTCGGTCGCCTCGATCGCCTCGATCAGGTCTCGGACGGAGACGCGCTCGCTGGCGATGAGCCGGCCGCCCGAGCGCCGGATAGCGGCGGCGAACGGCCCGGCCCACGAATTCTCGTAGACGATCAGCACCGCGGACGCCCCCGGCTCGAGCGCGTCTGCGGCGGTCGCCGCATCGTCGTCGGCGAGCAGGCCGGAGCTCGCGCCCTCGAACGCCTCGAAGTCGCCGACGCTCTCGGCCTGGAGGTCGCGGGCGGCAAAGCCCGAGTAGCTGCCGTCCATCCCCTTCCTGATGAAGAGGACGTCCAGCACGTGGACGATCTGCCGCTCGACGAGGTCGAGCATGATCGGGACCGCCTCGCCGGTCATCGGCGCGCCCGGCGGGAACTCGATCAGGACGACGTCGACCGGGCCGATCTCGCCGAGCTCATCGGCAGGACCGTCGTGGCGGCCGCCGTTCTGCACGGTCCCGTCACCGCCGGCGCTCTCGCTGCTCACGTGCCTCCCCCCTTCGCCGTCCACGGCCGGCTCCGGACAGCTTTGCCCGCGCCGCCGGCCGGGGCGCGATCATACACCACCTGCCTGCGCCTCCACGCCGTACCGCGAAGGCCCGTCCGACCGAGCGATCGCTCGGTGAGAGCCCGTCAGAGCCAGAGGTAGACGAGCGCGACCGCGAAGGTGCCGCCGAAGAGCAGCAGGGAGAGCCCGAACAACGACCAGGCCCAGCGCATGTTCTTGCGTGCGAGCTCGGGGGTCTCCTCGACCGCCGACGTCATCAGGTCGGGTGGCCGGGAGGGCGGCTGAGCCTCGCTCACGCGACGACCGCGTCGAGGGCCATCGCGACGAACAGCAGGGCCAGGTAGAGCATCGAGTAGTGGAACAGCTTCACGGCGCGCGACCGCGTCAGCTCGCGCCAGAGCTGGAACGCGAGCAGCGAGAGCACCGCTCCGAGCACGAGCGCGGCGACGCCGTAGACGAGCCCGAAGACGCCGAACGCGACCGGGAGCAGCGTCGCCGCGACGAGCGCGACCGTGTACCACGCGATCTGACGCGCCGTCTCCCGGTCGCCGCGCACGACGGGCAGCATCGGCACGTCGGCGTTGCGGTAGTGCTCCTTGATCATCAGCGCCAGCGCCCAGAAGTGAGGCGGCGTCCAGAGGAAGACGATCGTGAACATCACGAGCGCGGCCCAGCCGAGGTGGCCCGCCGCGCCCGCGTAGCCCACGAGCGGCGGCACCGCGCCCGCCGCGCCGCCGATGACGATGTTCTGCGGCGTCGAGCGCTTGAGCCAGCGCGTGTAGACGAGGACGTAGAAAAGGTTCCCGGCCAGCGCGAGCAGCGCCGTCGGCAGGTTGACCAGCGAGTCGAGCAGGACGAACGAGAGGGCGGAGAGGGCGATGCCGTACTCGAGCGCCCGCTCCGGCGCCACGCGTCCCGCCGCGACCGGCCTCGTCGCCGTGCGCTCCCCCATCAGCCTGTCGATGTCCCGGTCGAGGTAGTGGTTGAGCGTTCCGGCGCCGCCGCAGGCGAGCGCCAGGCCGACCATCGTCGCGGCAAAGGTGCCGGCGGCCGGGACGCCGGAGGCGCCGACGAACACGGCGGCCCCGCCCGTGAGCAGGAGCAGCGACATGACACGCGGCTTGGTCAGCGTGATGTAGTCGCCGAGCTCGCCCGTCAGGCGCCCCTGCCCGCGGAAGGCCTGGGCGCACGAGCAGGCTGGTCGCCGCGAAGGCGACCGCCGCCGCGGCAAGGTGGACGTCGCGGGCCGTCAGGAGCGCTGCAAGGCCGAAGAGGACGAGCGACGCGACGGAGGCCGGGAGCAGGCGCCGGGCGGAGAGCCAGGCGAGGACGACGAGCCCGACGAGCGGCGGCAACGCGAGCGCCGCCAGCAGCCGGTGCGCCGTATCCCAGCCGGCGGCGCCGGAGACGACGGCGAGGGCCGTTCCCGCCAGGGCACCCACCGCGAGCAGCCGTGCCCACGGTCCGAGCGCGGACGGGGGCGTCACAGGCGCCCCTCCTCCTGCAAGCGGCGGCGCAGGTCGCGCAGCGGACGGGCGCTGACGATGTAGGGGATCCGGTCGAAGTTCCACGGCGGCGGGGGTGAGGTGGCGTACCACTCGAGCGTGTCGCCGAGCCAGGGGTCGTTCCCGGCCCGCCGTCCCGCCCGCGTCGTCTTCACCACGTTGACGACGAATACCAGCATGCCGATCCCCATCACGTAGGAGCCGATCGTGGAGATCATGTTGTACACCTCCCAGAGGCCCCCCGGCGTGTAGGTGTAGACGCGGCGCGGCATGCCGAGCAGCCCGAGGAAATGCTGCGGCATGAAGGTCAGGTTGAACCCGATCAGCACCAGCCAGAAGTGGAGCTTGCCGAGGCCCTCGTCGAGCACGCGGCCGAACATCTTCGGCCACCAGTAGTAGAGGCCGCCGAAGATCGCGAAGATCGAGCCGCCGAAGAGGACGTAGTGCAGATGGGCGACGACGTAGTAGCTGTCGG
Organism: uncultured Acidobacteriota bacterium; assembly: GCA_963738025.1. Classification (GTDB taxonomy): domain Bacteria; phylum Acidobacteriota; class Terriglobia; order 20CM-2-55-15; family 20CM-2-55-15; genus 20CM-2-55-15. The sequence goes on from CAVTWA010000067.1 coordinate 566,353, forward strand.
TCAGCTGCCAGTCGACCGGGAAGGCGGCGAGGAAGATGCCGGAGAGGCCGCCGATCGTGAAGACGCCGATGAAGCCGACCGCCCAGAGCATCGGCGTGTCGAACGAGATGTTGCCGCGCCAGAGCGTCGCCAGCCAGTTGAAGATCTTCACGCCCGTCGGGACGGCGATCACCATCGAGCTCAGCATGAAGAACGATTGCAGGCCGATCGGCAGCCCCACCGCGAACATGTGGTGCGCCCAGACGAGCAGCGAGAAGAACGCGATGCCGACGGTCGAGTAGGCGACCGCCTTGTAGCCGAAGATCGGCTTCCGGGCGAAGACGGGGATGATCTCGGAGACGATCCCCATCGCCGGCAGGATCATGATGTAGACCTCGGGGTGGCCGAAGAACCAGAAGACGTGCTGGTAGAGGATCGGGCTGCCGCCCTCGGCCGGGTTGAAGAAGTTGGTGCCCGCCTGGCGGTCGAGCAGCATCATCGTCAGCCCCGCCGACAGGGTCGGGAGCACGAGCACCAGCAGCCACGCGTAGGTGAGGATCGCCCAGACGAAGAGCGGGATCCGCATCCACGTCATGCCGCGGGCCCGCATGTTGTGGATCGTGACCACGAAATTGATCGCGCCGGCGAGCGAGGAGATGGACAGGATGTGCAGCGCGAGGATCCACAGGTCCTGGCCCCGTCCGGGCGAGTGCAGCGTCGAGAGCGTCGCGTAGGACGTCCAGCCGCTCTCGGCCGCGCCGCCGCGGGCGAAGAAGCTCAGGTAGAGGACGATCCCACCGAGCAGATAGAGCCAGTACGAGAGCGCGTTCAGGCGCGGGAACGCCATGTCCCGCGCCCCGATCATCAGCGGCACCAGGAAGTTGCCGAAGCCCGCGAGGATCGGGACGATGACGAGGAAGATCATCGACGTCCCGTGGATCGTGAGCACCTCGTTGTACTCGCCGAGTGTCAGGAAGCCCTCGTTCGGCGTCGCAAGCTGCGTCCGCAGCAGGAGCGCGAGCACGCCGCCGACGGCGAAGAAGCCGAGCGCGGTCCAGATGTAGAGGAGGCCGATCCGCTTGTGGTCGACCGTGGTCAGCCACGACGTGAGCCGTCCGCGCCGCCAGTCGGCGCGGTACGGGACGATCACGTTCTCGGTCTCAACCCTGGTTGCCACCGGCCCCCTGCTTCAGCGTCTTCGTGTACATGACGAGCGAGTCGATCTGCGCGTCCGACCAGCCGCTGCCGACGGCCGGCATGTTGCCGACGCCCTGGCGAAGGATCGTCTCGATCCCCTCGCGGTCGGTGAGCAGCGGGTTGCCGCCGAGCGCCGGCCCGACGTAGGCCGTGTCGAGCCGGTGGCAGTTGAGGCACACGCCCTCGAACTCCTCCTTGCCGAGCGCGACGCTGAGGTTGCCCTCCCGCTCGGCGACGAACTGGTCGTACTCGGCCGGCGGGACGACCTCGACGACCGCCGTCATCCGCGCGTGCTGCACGCCGCACAGCTCGGCGCAGCGGGCGACGTAGCTGCCGGCCGGCGCCCGGAACCACGTCTTGTTCACGCGGCCCGGGATGGCGTCGAGCTTGCCGCCGAGCGCCGGCACCCACCAGCTGTGATTCACGTCGTTGTCGGGCGACGTGACGTCCTCGTGGACGACCTTGCCCGCGGGGGCGACCATGCGGCCGATCGAAACGGCGCCGTTCGGGTAGGTGAACTGCCAGTAGAACTGGCGGCCCTGGACGACGACCTTCGTCTGGTCGGCCGCGCTCGCGGCCGGCGCGTCGGCGATCGCGGGCAGCTCGTAGAAGACGAACGTGCCGATCGCGGCCAGCATGACCACCGGCACCACGGTCCAGAGCGTCTCGAGCTTGGTCGAGCCGTGGATCTGCGGCCCCTCGAGCGTGCGGGCGCGCTTGCCGCGCCGGTAGCGGATCACGAACGCGATCAGGACGCCCTCGACGAGCACGAAGACGATGCCCGTGAAGACGAGGACGAAGACGTAGGCGTTGCTGATCCGCTGCGCGTTCGGCGAGTGCGGCGCCGGGGGCAGCAGGCCGCCGTTGCCTGCGGCGGCCGCCGCCGCCAGCGTGAGCACGCCGAGGCACGCGAACACGACCACAAGCAGTCTCCGACCCACGCCGTCTGGCACTGTATCGCCCAGTGGAGGAATCGAGATCGGAGAGCCGGACGAGAGTCGACCTGCCGCCCTATGTGACCCGCCCGTTCGAGGTCTTCATCAACGGCGTGCAGCAGGTCGAGGGAACGGACTTCGAGGTGATCGGCTCGAGCCTCCTCTTCCACCGGCCGCTCGCCCAGGAGGGAAAGCTCGGGGTCGGCCGCTGGGCGCTGATCTTCTTCGGGATCGCCGGTTCCTACCGCAAGCACGACTCGGTCGACGTCGTCTACGAGCTGAACGGCCGCCGGACGGTCGCCTCGCTCGCGCCGGCTGCGATCGAGGGCTCGGCTGCCGGCGGAAGCTGAGGCGCCGCGGCGACAGCCGCGCCCGGGCCCGGGGTAAGCTGGAGCCATGCCGCGCACCCGTCTGCGGAGTGCTGTCTCCGGCCGGGGCTTCATGCTGCTGCCGGCGGCGGCGTTCGCGGTCCACCAGCTCCGCTATCTGCTCGGCTACGGCGCCGACGCGCCGCAGGCGCTGAGCGCGCAGGGGCACGGCTACCTCGACTCGCTCGCGCCCTGGGTCGGCCTGCTGCTCGCCGTCGGCTTCGGCGCCTTCCTCGTCCGCTGCGCCCGCGCCGCCGCCGGAGGCGGTGCCGCGCCCGCGAGGCGGTCGTTCGCCGGCCTCTGGCTGCTCGCGACGGTGAGCCTCGCCGCCGTCTACACCGTCCAGGAGGCGCTCGAAGGGCTCCTCGCCTCGGGCCATCCCGGCGGGGTCGCCGGCATCGTCGGTCACGGCGGCTGGTGGGCGCTCGTTCTCGCCGCCTTCGCCGGGGCCGCGGTCGCCGCGGTGCTGCGCGTTGCAGGCGAGGTCGTCGATGCCGTCGCGAGGCTGTCGAGGACACGCTCGGCCGGCCGTCCCGCCGCCTCGCTGCGCCGCCCGTCCGTTGTCCTGATCGGGCCGCGCCTCGCTCCGCTCGCCTCCGCCCGGGCCGGCCGCGCGCCTCCCGCCGGCCCACGCGCGCGCCTCGCCTAGCGCGGGCCGTGGCCGCTCCATCCCGCGGAGCTCGACCCCGGCACCGGTGGCACAGGCGTGCGCGCCACGAGGCGTCGTCTCCACCGGAAGGAACCCGTTGTCAGGTCTTGCCCTGGGCGCTGCCGCCGCAGGCCGCGCGCCCCGAATCCAGCTCGTCGTGTCCGTCGTGCTCGCGACCGTGCTGCTCCTGCCCGCGCAGGCGCTCGCGCACGGCCGCTCGGCGACGATCGCGCTCGACTACGACCTCCGGCTCGATCCGTCGACCCGTTCGATCCCCGGGCTCCACGTCCGGGTGCTCGACGGCGACCGCTCGCTCGAGGCCCGTGTCGACCCCGGCGTCGATCTCCTCGTCAGAGGCCTCCTGCGGGAGCCGCTGCTCCGGATCGACTCGACCGGCGTATGGGTCAACGCCGGCTCGCCGACGGCGGCCGCCGACGGTCTCGTCGCCGCCGATCGCCACGGCTGGGTCCGGGTGAGCCACGGCAGCACGATCGCCTGGCACGACCACCGGCTCGCCCCGCCGCGTGTCGGCACGCCCGGCCCGGCGGGCCGGTTCGCGATCCCCGTCGCGGTCGACGGGCGGCAGGCCGTGATCGGCGGCGACTTCGTGCGCGTCGCCCGCCCGGCGCTCTGGCCGTGGCTCACGGCCGGCGTCCTGCTCGTCGGCGCGATCATCGTGGCGGTGCGCCGCCCGAGCCGACGGCTCGCCCTGACGATCGGCCTCGGTGTCGCCGGCGGCCTGGCCGCGCTCACCGCGGTCACCGCCTTCGCGGCCAGGGACGCGCCGCAGGGAGGTGTCGCCTGGCTGCAGATCGGGATCGGGATCGCGGTCGGCGCCGTGGTCGCCGCCGTCGTCGCGCGCCTGCACGGGCGCGCCCGCGTGCACGCGGTGGGTGTCGTCGGCGCCCTCGCGGCCGTGGTCAGCCTCGGCACGCTGTCGGTCTTCTGGCACGGCGTCGTCGTCTCCGCCCTGCCGGGGACGGCCGCGCGACTCCTCTGCGGCCTCGCGCTCGTCTGCGGTGGGTCGGCGGCGGTCCTGAGCTTCCTGCCGGACTTCGACGAGCCGGTGCGGGTGGCCCGGTGAGGCGCCTCGCCGCCGCGCGGGGACGTGCCGTTGCCGTCGCGGCGGCCGGCCTGGTCGTGGTCGGGCTCCTCGCCGCCGGCTGCGGCGGCGGCTCGTCGGGCTCCGGGTTCACGGCGCCCGGGGCGGCCAAGGTCTTCCGGCTCGAGCGACTTCGAGCCGTCCCGGCCGGTGCAGCCGGGGAAGCCCGTGCGCCTGTCGTTCGTGATCCGGCAGCCGAACGGGACGCCGCTTCGCCGCTTCAAGCGGGGCCCCGGGCCGCACACCGGCGTCCACGTGATCCTCGTCCGGCGCGACCTCGCCTACCTGATCCACAAGCATCCGCCGATCGCTCCCGACGGCACGATCCGCGAGACGGTCACCTTCCCCGGCCCCGGCAACTACCGCCTCGTCGTCGACGTCTACCCGGCGTCGGGCCCGCAGCCGAACTTCCAGCTGTTCGGCAACGTCCACGTGGCCGGCGCCTACCGGGCCGAAGCCGCTGCCCCCGCCCGAGAGCGAGACGGTCGTCGACGGCTACCGCTTCAAGCTGCACGGCGCGACCGGCCTGAAGGCGATCCGGGCCGGCCTCGTCACCGTCGACGTCACCGACCCGCAGGGCCGCCCGGCGCGCTTCACGCCGTGGTTCGGGGCGCTCGCCCACGCGATCTTCTTCCGGCGCGGCTCGCTCGACTACTTCCACACGCACGTGTGCGCGCCCGGCGTCAGCGGCTGCACCAGCGTGCTCGGCGGCGCCCGGGTGACGGGGAGGGCGTCGAAGCCCGGGCAGCTGAAGGTCGGGGTGCTGGTGCCCGCGCCCGGCACCTGGCGGCTGTTCCTCCAGGGGAAGGTCGGCGACAAGGTCCTCACCGCTCCGTTCACGCTCAGGGTCGGCTAGGACGTGCGGCTCAAGCTCTGGATCTGGCCGCTCCTCGCCGTGCTGGTCGTGCTCGCTGCCCGGGCGACCGTCTATGCCCTGACGCCCACCCGCGGCGCGCTGCTCCAGGAGCTCGCCGACCGCGAGGGCGGGCCGCACCTCGCCGGCGTGCTCACCACCGGGGTCGCCGCCGCGGCGCTCGTCGCGGCCGCCGTGCTGTGGCTCGCCGTGGTCGCGGTGCGCGAGCGGCTCGCGCTCGAGGGACGCCCGCTCGTTGCGCCGCCGCGGCTCCGGCCGCTGCGGCTCGCCGTCCGGGCGCTGGCGCTCTTCGCCGCGTCCTCGCTCGGCTTCGCGCTCCTCGAGTCGACGATCCACTGGCGCGCCGGGCTCGGGTGGCACGGGCTCAGCTGCCTGGTCGGCCCCGTGCATCGCGACGCGATCCCGGTCATCGCCGCGCTCGTGCTCGTCGTCGTCGCGGCCCACGGGGCGATCGAGCTTCTGCTCGCCTGGGCGCGCCGGCTCGTCGCCCAGCTCGCCGCCCGCGTGCACGGTGCCCGGCCGGCCGCTCCCGCCGCTGCGGCGGCCGGCCGCCCGCGCCCGAGCCCGGTGTGCTCGGTTGCGCTCCCGCGAGGCCCGCCGCAGGGACCCGTCCCTGCCGGAATCCTCTGAAAAGGAGCACTCACATGCACCAACGAACAAGCGGCAGGCATCGCCTGCCGGCCGCCGTTGCGCTCGTTGCGATCGCGTCGCTCGTCGCAGCGGTCTCGGCGAGCGCCCACGCGCACATCAGCCCGCCGGTCGCGCTGGCAAACGCCGGTCAGCTCTACAGCCTCGCCGTTCCGACCGAGAAGGAGACTGCGAAGACGACGAAGGTCGTGCTGACCGTGCCCGACGGTTTCTCGATCGACTCGTTCGTGGCCTCGCCCGGCTGGAAGCGTGACGTCCAGCAGACCGGGTCCGGCGAGAACACGGTCGTCTCGAAGGTGACCTGGACGGTCGATCACGGAAGCGGCGTTCCGCCCGAGGAGGACGCGTTCTTCCAGTTCCTCGGCGAGGCGAGCTCGGCGAAGACGTACACGTTCGCCGTCGAGCAGACCTACTCCGACGGGTCGGTCGTCGACTGGTCAGGGCCCGAGAGCTCCGACACGCCGGCGCCGACGGTCGAGGCGAAGTCGTCGCTCGGCGGCGGCGGCAGCTCGACGCTGACGATCGTCGCGCTCGTCGTCGGCGCGATCGGCGTCGTCCTCGGCGGCCTCGCGCTCGTCGCGGGCGGCGGGAAGCGGCCGCTCGCGTGAGCCTGCGGGGGCGGGCTGTTCTGGTCGCGCTCGCCGTTGCGGCGGTGGCCCTGATGCTGCCCGTGGCGGCGTCGGCGCACGCGTACCTCGTCAAGACGGTGCCGTCGGCGAGCGGCGTCGTGAACAGCCCGCCCCCGAACGTCTCGCTCACCTTCGACGAGGCGGTCGAGCCGCGCTTCGCGCTCGATCTCCGTCACCGACGCCGCCGGCCACCAGGTGACGTCGGGCCCGCTGCACCGCTCGGCGGGCGACCCGGACACGCTGGTCGTGCCGCTGAAGAAGGTGCCGGAGGGCTGGTACCTCGTCTACTGGCGGGCGATCTCGGTCGACGGCCACCCCGTGCGCGGCGTTCTTCACCTTCGCCGTGGGCCCGAACCCGGGCCCGGCGCCGCAGTTCCCGGTGCCGTCGATCTCGGAGACGGCGGCGACGCCGAGCCTCGTCGCGGCCCGCTGGGTCGTGTTCCTCTCCGTCATGTCGGCGATCGGGCTGTTCGTGTTCCGGATCCTCGCTCGCGCGGCCGCTCGTGCGGCGGCGCGACGGACGCGAGCCTGCGGCGCGTCTCGCTCGGCGTTCGCGGTCGCCGCGGCGGTCGGGCTCGCTCGCGATCCCCGTCTACCTCGCTGCTGGCGACGGCGGAGTTCGCGCTGCGCTCGGCGTTCGCGATCGGCGACCTCGTGCCGCTCTTCGACGACTCGGCGTTCGGGCGCGGCTACCTCGACCTCGAGCTCTGCTTCGCGCTGTTCGTCGCCGCGGCGGCGGTCGCGCTCTGGGTCGACCGGCCCGACCGCGAGCACCGCTCGATCGCCGAGCTGCTCGCCACCCTGGGCGCGCTCGCCGCGGCGGCGGCGGTGCTCGTCGTCCCGGCGCGGCGGGGCACGCGGCGCAGACGGCTCCGCGCGGCATCTCGCTCGCGCTCGACTGGCTGCACCTCGATCTCGGGCTCGGTCTGGCTCGGCGGCCTGGTCGGGCTGCTCGTGCTCTGGCGCGAGCCTGCCCGCCGGCCGCCGCGTTGCCGGGCTCGCGATCGTCGTGCCGCGCTTCTCCAACGTCGCCTTCGTCTCGGTGCTCGTGCTGCTCGGCACCGGGATCTGGGCGACGGTGAACCACATGCCGATCGCTCGCGGCGCTCTGGCAGACCTCGTACGGCAAGGTGATCCTGATCAAGATCGCGCTGCTCGCGCGCGCCGATGCTGCTCGCGGCCGTCAACCTCGTCCGCACGAAGCCGCGGCTCGTCGCCGCGCGCAAGCGGCCCGAGCTCGGCGCGCCGGCCGCCACGGCTGCTGCGCCGGCTCGTCGGCGGCGAGGCGGTGCTGTCGTCGCGGCCGCGGTGTTCGCCGCGGCGATCCTGTCGAGCCTCCGCCGCCCGCCGCCGGCGCTCGCGCAGGAAGGCGGCGCGCTCGCGCGGGTCGGCCCGGGCGCGGTCGTCGACCGTCGTGCACCAGGAACGGCTACACGCTCAGGTGCGCGTCTCGCCGAACCGCGCGGCGGCGCCGAACACCTTCGCGCTCGAGCTCACGCCGCAACGGCGTGCCCGTGCGCGGCGCCGACGTCACCCTGACCTTCGCGATGCTCGACATGGAGATGGGCAACCAGGAGTACCGGCTTGACCGAGACCAGGCCCGGCGTCTACTCGCGCGCCGCGCCGGCGCTCGTGATGGTCGGGCCACTGGGGGCTCGCGTTCCAGGTCACGCCGAAGGGCGGCGCAGCCGTTCAGCGTGCTCGTCGTCGACCGGGCGGCCGGATGAGCGGCGCCTCGCGTCGCCTGGCTGCGGCTCGCCGCCGCGGCCGTCGCGCTCGCCGCCGGCGCGGCCGCGGTCGTCATCGCCATCCTTCTGGTGCAGCGTGTCCTCGCCTAGCCTCATCCTGCTGCGCTCGCGGCGCTCGCTCGCCGTGGCTGCGCTGCTCGGCTCCGCGCTGCGCGCGCCGACGGCGACCCGGCGAGCGACTACCTGATCACGCAGCCGACGTTCCTCTCGCCGTTCGACGGCAAGATCTCGACCGACAGGCGAGCGAGGCTGACGGCCTTGCTCGCCGACGCGAAGAAGAAGGGGTTCCCGCTCAAGGTGGCGGTGATCGTCGCGCCCGTACGATCTCGGCGCGGTGCCCGTCCTCTTCGGGAAGCCGCAGCGGTATGCGAGCTTCCTCGGCCAGGAGCTCTTCTACTTCAGCAAGGCAGCAGCTGCTCGTCGTGATGCCGAACGGCTACGGGATCTTCAAGGCGAACGGCCTGCCGGCCGCCGACCGGCGGCTGATCGCCGCGCTGCCGCCGCCGCGCGGCAAGGACGGCGACTCGCTCGTCGACGGCGGCGAGCACGCCGTCGTCGCGCTCGCGGCGCGGCACGGGATCACGCTCACGGCGCAGCCCGGGCTCCGGCGGCTCGTCTGCGAACCGCGACCGGGTCCTGATCGCCGCGGCGCCGTGCTCGTCGTCGGGCTCCTGCTGCTCGGCGCTGCGCCTCGTGCGCCGCCGGCGAAGGGGGCGGCGCCGTGAGGCGAGCGGCCCTCGCTCGCTGCCGCCGTCGCGGCGCTCTGCGCCGGCTGCGGCGGCGGCGGCGGACGCGACCGTCGAGAGCCCGTCCGGCTCTTCCGCGGCGTCGTGCTCTCGCCGCCCGTCACCGCGCCGGACTTCACGCTGCGCGACCAGGCCGGGCACGCCGGTCAGCCTGGCGGCGCAGCGCGGGCACTACGTGGTCGTCACGTTCCTCTACACGCACTGCCCGGACGTCTGCCCGATGATCGCCGGCAACCTGAACACCGCGCTCAAGACGCCCGGTCGCGCGCCGCGCCGGCCTGCGCGTGCTCGCGGTGAGCGTCGACCCGAAGGGCGACACGCGCGCGCGGCTGTGCGCCGGTACGTGCGCGAACGCACCGGCTGCGTGCCGCCGTTCCACTACCTGATCGGGACGCGCGCCGCAGCTCGGCCGCGTCTGGAAGGCGTACCACGTCGCCGTGCTCGCCGGGCCGCAGGCGACGGTCACGCATTCGACCGTCGAGTTCCTGATCGACCCGCAAGGGCGCGAGCGTCTCACCGTACGGCTCGGACGTCACGGCCGCCGAGGTGATCCACGACTGGCGGCTCGAGCGGGGCTCGAGACGGGTCGGCGCCGTGAAGCCCGGCGCCCGCGGCGACAGTCCAGGCTGCCCGAGGTTCCGCTCCGGCCGGGCCGCGGCCGTTCTCGCGCCGGACGCGGCTCCTGCTTCACCGTCGGCCTCGCCGTCGCGCTCGTCGTCGTCGTCGCCTGGTCGGCGGGCTGTCGCGGCTCGAAGCCGCAGCCGCCCCGCTCGGTGACGATCCCCGTCGCCGACCGGAATGCGACTCGCCGGCGCTCGATCCGGGCCGCCGAGGCGGTCGGCTTCCAGCCGCCGACGCGTCCGGCGCCGGGACGATCGAGGACGAGCCGGCCGCCTCGGCGCCGTCCACGGGCCGGGGCTGCTCGCGTCGGCGCGCAGGCGCCCGAGTTCGCGCTGCGAACGCCGCCGGGACACCGGTCAGCCTCGCGGCGCTGCGCGGCAAGGCGGTGCTGCTCGAGTTCTTCGCCACGTGGTGCCCGCACTGTGCCGCCGAGGCGCCGCACCTGCGCGCACCTCGCCCGGTCGCTGCCGCGGTCGCGGGTCGCCTTCGTCGGCGTCGACGCGAACGGCGAGCGACGCGCCGAGCGTCTTCGCCTACCACGTCTATTTCGGGCTGCCGTTTCCGGCGCGTGCTCGATCCCGGCGGCACGACCGTCAGCTTCCCGTCGCACGGGTCGCCCGGGCCGGTGTCGAAGGCCTACCGCGTCACGACGCTACCCGACGTTCTACGTGGTCGATCCGCAGGGCCGGATCGCCTGGCGCGGCGCCGGCGAGCAGCCCGACGCGCTGCTGCGCCGCGAGCTCCGGTCGGCGGCGAGCCGGCGCCGGCCGTCGGCGCGGCACATCGGTCAGGCGCGCCGGCGGGCTGCACGGCGGCCGCGACCGGCTGCGGCGGCGGCTGACCGATCTCGGCGGCGAGTCGCGAGGCCCGCTCGGTACCGTTGATCGGTGGCAGTCCATTTCCGAGGCGCTTCACGCCGCGCGAGACGGTCGAGCGCCCGGCCGACAAGGCGGTGCGCAGGGCGAACCTGCGCCGCATCGCCCGGCTCTTCCGCCCCTACAGGCGCAAGCTCTCGTCGTCACGGCGCTGATCGTCGTCGCGTCCGGCGCTCGGCGTCATCTCGCCGTTCCTGCTGCGCGAGGTGCTCAACAAGGCGATCACGATCCCGAGCGACGGGCCGCCTCAGGTCGACCTGCGCGCTGCTGACCGGGCTCGTCGGCGGGATGATCGCGATCGCGCTCGTCACCGGCATCTTCGGCGTCGTCCAGTCGTACCTCTCGACGCAGGTCGGCCAGAGCGTCATGCACGACCTGCGCACGGCGGTCTACCGCCACCTGCAGCGGCTCTCGCTCGCGTTCTTCACCAAGACGCGCACCGGCGAGGTGCAGAGCCGGATCGCAACGACATCGGCGGCGTCGACAACGTCCTCACCTCGACCGCGACCTCGGTCATGTCGACGGTGACCACGGTGATCGCGACCGTCATCGCGATGTTCCTGCTCGACTGGCGGCTGGCGCTGTTCGCGCTCGCCCTGCTGCCGCTCTTCGTCTGGATGACCCGCCGCGTCGGCGAGGCCGCGGCGGCGGGTCGCCGACCGTGCGCCAGGAGTCGATGGCGGACATCTCGTCGCTCGTCCAGGAGTCGCTCTCGGTCTCGGGGATCCTGCTCGGCAAGACGATGGGCCGCTCGGCCGAGCTCGCCGAGCGCTTCGAGGGCGAGTCGCAGCGCCTCGCCGGGCTCGAGGTGCGGAGCCGGATGACCGGCCGCTGGATGATGCAGTCGATCCAGATGACGTTCGCGGTCATGCCGGCCGCGATCTACTGGTTCGCCGGCTTCGCCGACTGCGCGCGGCGGCGCGCGATCACGATCGGCACGCTCGTCGCGTTCACGACCCTGCAGACGCGGCTGTTCGTCCCGATCGGCAGCCTGCTCAGCATCTCGGTCGACGTGCAGAGCTCGCTCGCGCTGTTCGACCGGATCTTCGAGTACCTCGACCTGCCGGTCGACATCGAGGAGGGCACGCGCGAGCTCGACGCGATCCGCGGCGACGTGCGCCTCGAGCGAGGTCTGCGTTCCGCTACGGCGACGGCGACCTGGGCGCTCGCGCGACGTCGACGTCGACGATCCCCGCCGGCACGACGACCGCGATCGTCGGCGAGACCGGCTCGGGCAAGACGACGCTCGGCTACCTCGTCGCCCGCCTCTACGACCCGACGCGAGGGCGCGGTGCCGATCGACGGCGTCGACGTGCGCGAGCTGACCTTCGCCGTCGCTCGCGAGCGCCGTCGGCGTCGTCTCGCAGGAGACCTACCTCTTCCACGCGACGCGTGCGCGAGAACCTCCGCTTCGCCAAGCCCGACGCGAGCGACGAGGAGGTCGAGGAGGCGGCGCGCGCGGCCCAGATCCACGAGCTGATCGCGTCGCTGCCCGACGGCTACGACACGGTCGTCGGCGAGCGCGGCTACCGCTTCTCCGGCGGCGAGAAGCAGCGCATCGCGATCGCGCGCGCGATCCTCCGCAACCCGCCGATCCTGGTCCTCGACGAGGCGACGTCCGCGCTCGACACGCAGACCGAGCGCGCCGTGCAGGAGGCGCTCGCGCGGCTCGTCGAAGGCCGCACGACGATCGCGATCGCCCACCGGCTCTCGACCGTCCGCGACGCGGAGCAGATCGTCGTCCTCGACGGCGGTGAGATCGTCGAGGCGGGCACGTACGACGAGCTGATCGCGCGCGGCGGCCGCTTCTCGCAGCTCGCGTCGCGCGACGCCGATACGTTCGTCTCGGCCGAGCTCGCCGTCTAGCGTCCGGCCGGCGGCCGGCACGAGGCCTTCCGGCCCGTCTTCGCGACCGCGCAGCGTTGTGGCGCGAGGCCTCGCGGGTGGGGGTGCCGGCGTTGCCGGCGCCCCCACTGGAACAGGCCGGGCCCGTGGTGAACCACGGTTTCGCCAGCGCGCTACGCGAGAAACGGCTTCACGGCCGCCGTCGCCTGCGCGGCGGTGAACACCTTCGGCAGGTCGGGCGCCGGGCACGATCGCGTTCGCGGCGATGTTCGTGAGGACGCTCAGGTGCCGCGACTCGCAGGCGCCGATCTCGGCGGCGACGCCCTTGAGCGCGTTGCTCTGGAGCGCGGTGACGGCGCCCATGTACGCGCCGACGAAGGCGGTCTCGAGCGCCTCACCGAGCATGCCGATGCTCTTCCGGGACGCGAACGCGCCGGTCGGGTAGCTGAACTTGAGGCCGGCCGGCGTCGCCGACTTGAGCACGCCCTTGAGCGCGTCGTAGTGGGCGACCTCGTTGCCCTTGGCGCCGACGAGGTAGCTGAGCTCGTCGCCCTTGAGCTGCTTCGAGGCGATCGCCCTGGTGTAGAAGTCGATCGCGAGCAGCTCGGCGGTCGCGGCGAGCTTCGCGATGTCGGCGTCGGTCGAGACCGCGCCGAAGGCCGGCCCCTCGGCCAGGGACAGGATCGCGCCGCCGGCGACGAGGGCGAGCCCGCCCTTCGCGCCGCGGGAGAGGAACTGGGCCCGGGACGTACCGCTCATCTTCATCCTCCTTCGTTTCGTGCCCGCGGTCGCGAGCTGCCCCTCATTCGCGGCGGCCCGCGATCCGGTTCGGCGGCACGGAGGCGCGTCCTGGACGGCTCGCCCGGGCACGCGACCCGATGAACCGGAAGCGCCCGGGCGACGAATCGTGAAGGAGATGGGCGGTGTCGGCTTGCTAGTGTCCCCGCGGGCCTCGCACCGGAGGACTCGCACGATGCCGCGCCGTGATCTGGCTCACCTCTCGGACGAAGCCGTCGTCGCGCTGACGGCCCGCTCGGACGAGGTCGCGCTGGCGGAGCTGTACGACCGCTACGGCCGGATCGCCTACGGGCTGGCGCTGCGCGTGATCCGGGACGAGGCGCTCGCCGAGGACGCGGTGCAGGAGGCGTTCCTCGCCATCTGGCGCGGGGCGTCGCGGTTCGTCCCGGAGCGCGCGAAGGCCAGCACGTGGATTCTGACGCTCGTCCACCGCCGTGCGGTCGATCTCGTCCGCCGCGAGGAGCGCCGTCGCGCCGACCCGCTGCCCGAGGGCGAGCTCGGCGGCCGCGGACCAGTCGGCCGAGGACGCGGCGTGGCTGCGGCTGGAACGCGAGCGCGTGCAGGCGGCGCTCGCCCGGCTCCCCGATCAGCAGCGTGAGGCGATCGAGCTCGCCTACTATGGAGGCTTCACCCAGTCGGAGCTCGCGGCACGGCTCGGCGAGCCGCTGGGAACGATCAAGAGCCGCATGTTCACCGGGCTCCGACGGCTGCGCGAGCTGCTCGACGCGCCCGACGAGGAAGAGACTTGGACACGGAACCGATCCACGACCTGACGGCGGCCTACGCCCTCGACGCCCTCGACGCTGCCGAACGGCAGGTCTTCGAGGAGCACCTCGCGGGCTGCCGGCGCTGCCAGGAGGAGGTCGCCGAGCTGTCCCTGGCCGCCGGCTCGCTCGCGTATGCGGTCGAGCCGGTCTCGACCCGTCGCCGCAGCTCCGCTCGCGGATCCTCGACGCCGCCCGCGCCGAGCGTCCGAACGTCGTCCCGCTGCGGCCGCGCTGGGCGGCGCCGCTTGCCGCCGCTGCCGCGGTCGCCGCGTGCGCCGTGATCGGCCTCGTGGTCTGGAACGTCTCGCTGCACCGGCAGCTGAACGACCAGACGAGCGCCCTGCGCGGCGTGCCGCTCACCGGTGCCACCGGCTCGGTCGTCGTCGGCTCGGGCGGCACCGGCGCGCTCGTCGTCGCCGGCCTCGACCGCGCCCCGGCGGGCAAGACGTACGAGGCGTGGGTCGTCGCGGGCAAGTCGGCCTCCCCGGCGGGCACGTTCGACGGCGGCGCCGGCACGACGGTGGTGAGGCTGAGCAAGCAGATCCCGTCGGGCGCGGTCGTCGCGGTCACGGTCGAGCCGGAGGGCGGCTCGCCGCAGCCGACGACGAAGCCGTTCATCACCTCGGCCGCCGTCTAGCCCCGCGCGCGGGTCGACCACCGGTTGCGGCATGCCTGGCAGGCCGAGGAGGCCGTGGAAGATTCTTAGGATCACCTCAGTCTCGACGGGTAGAAGAGCGGCATGAATCGACTCAAGGTTCCGCTTCTCATTGCCGCCGTCTCGTTGTGTGTCGCCGGTGGGGTCGGCGTTTGCCTCCAGCCGCGCTGCGACGACGGCGCCCGCCGCCTCGACCTCGGCCGCGTCCGAGCTGCAGGCGGCGTTCGTCAACGTGTTCAAGCGCGTGTCCCCGTCGGTCGTCCAGATCGAGACGAGCGACGGCCTCGGCTCGGGGATCGTGTTCGACACGAAGGGCGACATCGTCACCAACAACCACGTCGTCGATGGCTCGGCGCGATTCACCGTCACGACGTCGACCGGCCACATCCTGAAGGGCACCCTCGTCGGGACGTTCCCGCAGGACGATCTGGCGGTGATCAAGGTTCCGGGCGCCGGGCTGAAGCCGGCGGTCTTCGCCGACTCGACCAAGCTCGAGGTCGGCGACATCGCGATCGCGATCGGCAACCCGCTCGGCCTGAGCTCGAGCGTCACCGAGGGCATCGTCAGCGGCCTCAACCGGCAGGAGTCGGAGGGACAGGGCGGGGCGACGCTCCAGAACGCCATCCAGACGAGCGCGGCGATCAACCCGGGCAACTCGGGCGGCGCGCTCGCCGACATCCAGGGGCGGGTGATCGGCATCCCGACCCTCGCTGCCAGCGATCCGCAACTCGGCGGCGCCGCCGGCGGGATCGGCTTCGCGATCCCGAGCAACGACGTCGCCGACTACGCGAAGCAGATCATCGCCCACGGCAAGGTGGTCAACTCCCACCGCGCCTACCTCGGCATCAACATCGGCGACACGGGTGACGGCGTCTACGTCTCGGCCGTGTCGGCGGGAGGGCCGGCGGCGAAGGCCGGCCTGAAGGTCGGCGACGTGATCGTCGCGGTCAACGGGAGCCCGACGCCCGGCTCGTCCGATCTCGGCACCGTGCTCGCCGGGCTGAAGCCCGGTCAGACGGCGACCGTCAAGTACGTGAACCAGGCAGGGGCCGCGAGCACCGTGAAGGTGACCCTCGGCGAGTTCCCGAGCAGCACCAACGGCTGAGCGGTTACCCGGTCGGAGTGCGGGGGCGAACGGCCTCCGCGCCCCGCCGGGCGGTCGTCCGTGCCCGGCCTACTGCGGGCCCATGCCGGGCTCGTTGGCGGAGGTCGGGATCCCCTCCGGCCCCTTGCCGCGGTAGGCCGACCGGAAGGCGGCGAATGCGTTCTGGTCGAAGCTCGAGCAGATCGCGATGTGGCCCATGCCGTAGTTCCCGTCGACGTAGTACTTGGACGGGTCGCCCGTCCATGCGGTCAGGGCGATCTTGTCGCCGAGCGAGGGATACGGCGTGCCGAACATCGCTGTCCGGCTGCTGGTTGTAGAAGGCCTGCAGCTTGTCGACCGTGGCCTTGGGCACCTTCGGTCCCCACCAGATCACCACCGCGCCGTGCTCCTCGTTGTGCACCACCTGCCGCGGGTTGACCGGCGAGCGGTAGAAGCCCCAGACCGCCCAGAGCGGGTAGTGCCCGCCGGCCGACGGCGGATCGGTGCTCCAGAGGCCCTTCGTCGGCGTCGTCAGCGACGGCACGTCGGCGTGGTAGTTGGTCGGATCCTTCTTCGGCGGGAACGGCGCCACGTCGCGGTACGTGCAGCCGGCCTTGATCATCGTGCTCTTGACGTCGGCACTGCTCCCCGAGGCCAGCAGCAGCGCGACGACGGCGATGACCGCGACGAGCACGACCCCGCCGGCGGCGAGGCCCCAGCGGGGGATGTGCGGAAGCTGCCGGCCCGTGCCGCTCGACTTCGTGTCACGCCGCTGCGGCGCCTGTACCCCGCGCTGCGGCCCTTTCGGCGGCGGGGGAGTCCGCGACTTCTTCGCCATGCGAACAGCATACGGGGCCGAACCGGCGTGCTGATCGACGGTCCGAGACCGTCCGCGGTCGAGAGGCGGCGCGCGGCCCCGGTGCCGTTCAGAGCCCGCGGGTCTTCTCGACCGCGGCTCGCGCCTCGGCCTCGTAGCGGTTGGCCGCATAGCCGCTCCGCAGGTACGAGAGCGGCATCCGCAGGGGATGGTGCTGCATCTGCCAGACGTGGCACAGCTCGTGGCAGACGAGGTCGGCGTCGTCGCGCGCGGTCGGGCTGCGGAGAAGGATCGTCCCCCAGGCCGCGTAGCCGTCGAAGCGGCGGAACCAGGGCAGCCGGAAGAGCCACGGGACGACGACCACTCTCACCCGGCCGATCCGCACCGGAGCGGGATAGAGCGCGAGCGTGTCCAGCCGCGCCTTCGCGCGACGCAGGGCCTCGGCCTGCGCGGCGCCGCCCGGCAAGCGGCGGCTACGGCCAGCGGCCGGGGCGCGGCGAGAGCCGGTCGCGCGCCTGCCAGTCGTCCCTGACCGGCGAGAAGACCTCGACGAGAACCGCGCCCTCCGGGCCGGCCGTGACCGAATGTGGGACCTGGGCGACGATCGTCCAGGTGCCGCCGCGCCCGAACGTCTTCGTCTCGCCGCCGATCCGGAACGTGAGCGAGCCGTCGAGCAGGATCCCCATCTGCTCGTTCTCGTGCCGGTGCTCGGGGACGTCGGTGTCCGGCTCGAGCTCGATCAACGTGAGCGTCATCCGGTCGCCGTGCACCGTCCGCGCCAGCAGGCCGTCCCAGATCTGCTGCGGCGGCAGCTCGTTGACGTCGGCGAATGCTCCCATCGGCGTCACCCTACCGGCTCGCCGGGAGCGGTCCGCCGAGGAACGTGCGGGCGAGCACGAGGTCGAGACAAGCCAGTCGGCTGAGTATCGCCTCAGCCGTCGAGCGATTCGACGCTCGTCCGGGCCCGGAAGAGCAGCGGCTCGGACGCGACGGCGAGGCGCGTCGCCTGCAGGAGCACGGCTGCGCTCTCGTCCTTGACCGCACGCTCGAAGAGCGCCGAGGCGCGTTCGAGGCGAGCGCAGGCGGCCGTGAGCGCCGTGACGACCGAACGCGCCCGATCGCTCGGGACGCCCACGTTTGCGACCTCGTGCCTGCAGCCGCCGAAGAGGGTGTAGGCGACGAGGAGCGAGGACAGGATCGACTGGTTGCCGAGCGCGCGTCGCGCGGTCGCGACGTTGTCGCCGCCGTTGGCGGCGAGCCCCACACTCGTCTCGAGCGTCTCGACGAGGCCGGCGGCGTTCGCGAGCCACTGCCGCTCCGCGGCCGAATGGGCCGCCGGGTGCGGCCCGGTCGCCGCTGCGCCGCACGCGGTCAGCGTGCCGGCGGCGAGCGCCAGAGCAAACCCCCGCGCGAGCATTCGCGCCTGATTGTCGCGCACCCGGGGCGGGGCGGGTGCGCCGCCTAGGCGGGGGCGACGACGACGCCGCGGCGGCCGAGCGCGAAGGAGGTCGCGACGCCGACGAGCGCGGCGGACGCGGCGGTGGCGCAGAGCAGGAGACCGGAGGCGAGGCCGAAGTTGATCGCCTGATCCTTGTGCACGCCGAGCGCGAGCAGGACGGCGGCGGTCGCGCTCACGTTTGCGACCGCACCCCCCGAGGCGATCGGGATCAGCGATGCCGCTGCCGCCAGGCAGAGGACGACGAGGGCGAGCCGCGGCGAGAAGCCGACGCCGAGGGCGGCGAGCAGCAGCGTGCTCCCCCAGGCCCGCGAGCTCCAGCAGCCGAGCAGGAAGAACCACGCCTGCACCGACTCGCGCAGGGTGCCGCGCGGCTGGTTCGCGAACCGGGCGAGACGGGCACGCGCGGGCGATGAACGGCACCCGCCCGAGGTTTCTGCCGGCGACGAGGACGCCGCACGACCCGACGCCGAAGAGGACGACGAGCAGCAGCGGGATCCGGAAGCTGGACGACGTGGCGGCCGTGGCCGAGATCGAGAGCGGCAGGAAGGCGATCGCGTCGACGAGGCCGAGCGAGATGATCGAGAGCGCGATCGCCTCGAGGCCGAGCTTCACGCCCCGCATCCGGCGCAGCGTGCCGATCTTGACCAGGTAGTCGAGCCGGAACGGGAGCACCGCGCCGCTCGCGGCGGCCGCCCCGCACGCGGCGAGGCACCGGGCCCGGGCCGGTCGGGTCGAGGCCGGGAAGAGCTTCTGCCAGCCGAGCGCGCGCAGCACGAAGCTTGCGAAGTAGAGCGCCGCCGCCCCACCGACGAGCCCCATGTGGGCGCGCTGGAGCGGCCAGCTCGTATGTGTGAACCGTCGGCCGAGCAGCACGCAGGCGGCCACGGTGATGCCGGCGAAGAGCAGGCCCAGGAGGAGCCGGCGGCGGCGGTTGCCCTCCTTGCCGACGGGCTCGGCATCGGTGGAGCGGGCCGGTGTCATGCGGCGGTCGCCTGCGGCCGGCAGCTGCTTTCCCGACCCTGAGTCCGGGGATTCGCAGCGCGGCTTCTCCGGTTCGTACCGGGCAACGGCGCATCCATCGCTGAGGGGGGATCGGGTGAGTTCACGGAGGTTGGGGCGCTGCATGTGCGGCCCCGGTGGGAGCGTCGGCCGGCGCTCAGAGCGTGATCCCCCCGGAAACAGCGCTGGTGCGACGGAGCGACGCGCCTGGGAGCCGTGTTTGGGAGGCTCCCGTGCCGGCGCTCGCGGATTCAGAGTAGCAGGGCTCTTGCGCCGACCTTGCCACACCTTAGGCCAGAAGCCCGTCGCCGATCGACCTGCCACGCTCGACTCCGGGCGGCACGGCGAAGAGCGCGCTCCCGGTGTGCACGATGTACTCGTTCAGGGCGTCGTTGGCGGCGAGCCGTCGCTGGATCGGGACGAACTGCCGCCGAGGGTCGCGCTGGAACGCGACGAAGAACAGCCCGGCGTCGAGCTGGCCGGTCTCGGGGTCGATCCCGTCGGTGAACGAGTAGCCGCGGCGCAGGATCCGCTCGCCGTGGTTCGCTGCCGGGCCGGCGTGGCGGATGTGCGCGGTGAGCGGGATCACCGGGGTGCCGTCGGGCTGCTTGGCGTCGAGGTCGACCGGATCGTGCTCCGCGACGCCGGTCAGGGGCGCTCCGCTCTCCTTGTAGCGGCCGATCGTGTCCTGCTGGTCGCCGAGCGCCGACCGGTCCCAGACCTCGATGCGCATCCGGATCCGCCGGGCGACGAGGAAGGTGCCGCCGCGCAGCCAGGTCTGGGGCTCGTCGTCGCCCACCCAGACGAAGCGGGTCATCGACGCCTCGTCGTCCCCGCGCAGGTTGTTCGTCCCGTCCTTGAACCCCTGCAGGTTGCGGAGCGTGTCCTGCCCGGTCGTGGTCGACGACGTGCGGCCGAAGCCGAGCTGTGTCCAGCGCAGCGAGGCGCGGCCGACCGAGACGCGGGCGAGGTTGCGGACGGCGTGGAAGGCGACGACGGGGTCGTTCGAGCAGGCCTGGACGCAGAGGTCGCCGCCCGAGCGGTCGGGGTCGAGCTCGTCGCCGGCGAAGTGTGGAAGCGGGACGAGCGCTTCGGGCCGCCGGCGCGCGAGCCCGAAGCGGCCGCCCGCGAAGATGCCGGGTCCGAAGCCGAAGGTGATCGTGAGCCGGGATGCCGGCAGGCCGAGTGCCTCGCCCGTGTCGACGGGCGGCACGATCAGCAGGTCGTCCGGCCGGCCGAGCGGCTCGCCGGCGCTCATCGTGGCGGCCGCCGTGGTCCAGTCGCGCAGGAGCCCGGCGAGCGCGGTCCGGTCGGTGAGCGTCAGGTCGAACGCGCCGAAGACGAGCCGATCCTGCGCGGCGGTGGCGATCCCGGCCTGATGGGCGCCGTAGAAGGGGATCACCTCGTCGGTCGACGAGCTGCCCTCGTCGCGGGCGAGGAGGTAGCCGCCGGCACCCGCTGCGGCGAGGCCGACCGCGCTGCCGCCGGCCGCGGCGAGGAAGCGCTTGCGTGAGAGCCTCGGCTCGCCCACCGGCCCCGATCGGCCCGTCAGCCGGCGACCTTGCCGGCCACGGTGGAGAGCGGCTCGGCCAGCCCGTCGACCGCGTGTGAGAGCGCGCGGCGGTCGGCCGGCGTCAGCTCGCTGTAGACGGCGTAGCCGAGCGGGGTCGAGCGGCGGTACTTGTCGAGCCCCTTGTCGACCGCTGCGAACCGGGCGTCGATCGTCTCGGCGAGCCCCTTGTCGCCGTTCGCGACGAGCGCGGGGCGCAGGAGCACGAACGCCTTGTGGGCGCCCTCGACGTTGGCCGCGAAGTCGGAGAGATCGGTGTGCGAGTAGCGGTCCTCCTCGCCCGTGATCTTGGAGTTCGCCACCTCGTTCAGGAGCTCGACGGCCCCGTTCGCGAGCTGCGCGGGCTGGAATGTGAGCGTCTTGACCCGTTTGTCGAGCGTCGTCACGTCCGCCACCAGCTTGTCGCCGTAGGGCTTCGTCCCTTGCGTCGTCCCCCTGGCCCACAGGTACTGCTCGATCCGGTGGAAGCCCGTCCACCTGGCGGGGCTCGCGACGTCGTTCACCCGGGCGTCGATCTGCGGGTCGAGGTTGCCGAAGCTCTCGGCGACCGGCTCGATCGTCTCGTAGAAGTAGCGGGTCGGCCCGAAGAGCTCCTTGGCGCGGCCGAGGTTGCCGCTCGCGAGCGCCGCGTTGAACTGCTTCGTCCGGGCGAGCAGCCGGCTCGACTGCTGCTCGATGTAGGCGCGGTAGCCGTTCGTCGCGGCGGCCAGGAGCTTGGCGTCCGCCGGGGATGCGCCGGACGAGGCCTTGCCGCTGACGACGAGCACGCCGTTGTCCTCCTCGTCGCCGTTCGGGCAGCTGAGCACGTAGCGCCCCGGCCGGAGGTTGAGCGAGAACGAGCTCTTGATCCCGGAGACGACGTTCTCGCGCTCGGCGAGGATGATCCCGTCCTGGTTCTTGAGCTCGAGCTCGGTCACCTTGCCGCTCGAGCCGCTCGAGATCTCGAAGGTCGTCGGCCCGCTCCTGGCGGCGAGCTCGGCGGGCGAGCAGCCGTCGTCGGTCAGCGCCACCTTCAGGGTCTGGGACTCCGACGACGTCGCCGTTCCGGACGAGGTGCCGCCCGAGCTCGACGATCCGCAGCCGGCGACGGCCGCCGCCAGCGCCGTCGCACCCATGACGGCAGCCGCCGTCCTCGTCGCACCAATCCATTCGAAGCTCAAGCTCGTCCTCCCGGAGCTCTCGCGTGTCAGCCGGCCGGCGATCCGACGGGACGGCTCTTGGCCGCTGCGCGGCTGCCTCTGAGCCACCGCTTCGGCCACATGACGATCAGCAGCATCGGCACCGCATAGAGGAGCCAGCCGCCGAGCTCGCCTGTCGTCGGACGGGGCTGGAGCCCGAGCACGCCCGTGAGGAGCGAGCTCCCGACCGTTCCCTGCTGGACGAGCCAGCTGAGGTCGATCGTCGTTCCCTGCAGGCTGTTGAACCAGGTCGGCCTCGTGCGCGGTGTGCACCGCCGACATGACGAGGCCCGCGGCGACGAGCACGAGCGCGACGGCGGTGACGCGGAAGAAGCGCGCCATGTTCAGGCGCACGCCGCCGCGATAGATGACCCAGCCGAGCGCGGCCGAGAGGAGGATGCCGAGCAGCGCGCCGATCCAGGCGGCGTTCGAGTCGCCCGACGCCTGGAACGCTGCGAGCAGGAAGACCGAGGTCTCGAGACCCTCCCGCAGGACGGCGAAGAAGGCCATCGCGACGAGCGCCCAGATCGAGCCCTCCGCCAGCGCGGTGGCGGCCGTCGCGCGCAGGTCGCCCGCGAGATTGCGGGCATGCCGGCGCATCCAGAAGATCATGAACGTGACCATCCCGACCGCGATCAGCGCCACGACCGTCTCGAGGCCCTCCTGCTCGGCCTGCGGGAGCTGCTGGTTCACGATCTGGAGCCCGATCGCCGCGCCGAGGCAGATCACGACCGCGGCCGCGACGCCGAGCCACATCCAGCGGAGCGCGTCGCGGCGTCCCTCCTGCATCAGGAACGCACCGATGATGCCGACGATCAGCGACGCCTCGAGCCCTTCCCGCAGGCCGATCACGAAGGTCGGAAGCACTCAGTCCCTCGCGGCCGCTCGCATCACTCCGGGAGCCTACCACGCTGATGTCAGGCAACCCTTACACAATTCGTAAGGATCGCCTTTCGTCTGTCTCCTCGCCGCCCGGCGCCGGCCTCTACGCTTGGCCGATGGCCGCCCTCTTCCGCGATCGCTTTCCGATCCTGGCCGAGACGACGTACCTGATCAACCACTCGCTCGGCGCGATGCCGGCCGCGGCCGAGGACGCGGCTCGCCGAGTACGCCCGGGTCTGGGCGGACGCGCGGGATCCGCGCCTGGGGCGAGGGCTGGTGGACGATGCCGCTCGAGGTCGGCGACCAGGTCGGGCGGATCATCGGCGCCGGGCCGGGCACGACGGTGATGCACCAGAACGTCGCCGATCGCCGAGGCGATCGTGCTCTCCTGCTTCCGGCCGGTCGATCCGCGCGCGCAACCGGGTCGTCTACGAGCGCGGAGAACTTCCCGTCCGTGCGCTACCTCTACCAGGCCCAGCCCGACCTCGAGGTCGTCGTCTGCGAGAGCGACGAGGAGATCGTCGAGGCGATCGACGAGCGGACGCTGCTCGTCCCGATCAGCCATGTGTTCTTTCGCTCGGCCGAGATCCAGGACGTCGACGCGATCACCCGGCGCGCCCACGAGGTCGGGCGCCCGCGTCGTGCTCGACTGCTACCAGTCGGCCGGGATCGTGCCGTTCAGCGTCGCCGAGCTCGAGGTCGACTTCGCGGTCGGCGGCTCGGTCAAGTGGCTCTGCGGCGGGCCCGGGAACGGCTGGCTCTACGTGCGGCCGGACCTGATCGAGGAGCTCGAGCCGACGTTCATCGGCTGGCAGGCGCACGAGAGCGCCGTTCGCCTTCGAGCCGGAGCTGCGCTACGCGCCGGCGTCGCCCGGTTCCTCACCGGCACGCCGAACGTGCCGGCGCTGTACGCCGCGACGGCCGGCTACGACCTGGTCGAGGAGGTCGGCGTCGAGCGCATCCGCGCGCAACTCGCTCCGCCAGACCGCGCTGTTGATCGAGCTGGCCGACAGGCCGGGTTCGAGGTCCGCTCGCCGCGGGAGCCCGAGCGGCGCGGCGGCACCGTCACGGTCCACGTGCCCGACTTCGAGGCGGTGCACAAGGAGCTCGGCGAGCGCGAGGTGATCTGCGACTTCCGCCCGGGCTCGGGGATCCGGCTCGGGCCGCACTTCTTCACCACCGACGACGAGCTCCGGCGGGCGATCGGGCGAGATCGGGACGATCCTCGAGACCGGCGCGCACCGCCGCTGGCTCGGCGCCGCGGCGCGGTTCTGAACGGCACGGTTCTGAACGGCACGGTTCTGAACGGCACGGTTCTCGAGCGGTACGGCGTTCTGAGCGGCGGCCGTCGCGTCAGACGTCGTCGGGCTTGACCGAGTAGGCGCTGATCCGGTCGAGCAGCATGTCGTTCACGCGCTCTCGCGCCTCGGGGCTGAGGGCGACCGTCACCTGAGGCTTGAACCACCAGGGCGGCGTCACCTCGGGCTCGGCCGGGACATCCTCGACCTCGTCCGCGGGCTCCTCGGCCGCCACGTCCTCGGGATCGGGCTCCTCGACGACGTCCTCGGGATCGGGCTCGTCGGGGACGACTTCGACGAGCCTCGGTTTCGGCGGCGGCTCGCACCAGCTCCGGGCCGACGGCCTGTGGCTCGAGCAGGACGAGCTCGTCAGCGCCCGATTCGACCAACTCGAGCCCGACCGGCGGCTCGTCGGAGACCGGCTCGGGCGCGAGGAGGTCGGAGCCGACCGCCTGCGGCTCGAGCAGCTCCAGCTCGACGAGCTCCCGTCGGGCTGCAGCTCGGGCTCCGGCTCGAGCTCGAACTCCGCCTCGGGCTCGGGCGCGAGCGTCGGCTCGGGGTCGGCCGCGGCTGCCGCTGCGTCCGCCGGCGGTCCTCCGCGGGGGCCGTCTCGTCGGCGAGCAGCGCGTCGAGGCCCGCCTCCGCGAGCGCGGGCTCGGCGGAGGCTGCGGATTCGTCAGCCACGGCGCCGGCGGCAGGAGCCGGCGTGACGCGAAGATAGCGCCAGGGAAGGTAATCCCTGATCTGGATATTCTCGGAGCGGAGGCGAAGGTCGACTCGGCTCGGCGTCGGGCGATGGGAGCTCCGACGTCTCGAACTGGGTCCCTTCGAGTGCCTCGGGCTCGGGCGTCTCGGTCGGCTCGAGCGTCTGGTCAGTCCGGGCGGAGGCGTGGGCTGGTGGGGCTCGGCGACCTCCGTATCGCTGATCCGCCGGCGGTAGCGGCGCGCGTACCACCAGTCGCCATGGCCGTGGCGCTCCCAGCCGTCCTGGAGGAGCTGGGCGTCGAGCGCGTCCAGCGCGGCGACCGTTCTCGGCTTCTCCTCCGGGATCGTGTCGCGTCCGGGCCAGAGCACGGACTGCCAGCGCACGTCGATGCGCGCGAGCCCGTTGAAGTGGGCGGCGATGAATTCGCCGTGGACATGTCCCCGCCAGTAGGTGATCTCGCACTCCGTCCACTGCTCGTCCTCGAGCTCGGGAGCGATGGTCGGCTCGGCGACGGCGTCGAAGCCGCGGTCCGGCTCGTCAGCCCCGACCGGCGGCGCCGTCACGAAGGAGAGCGGCGCGGGGTCTCCGGAAGGAGCGGGCTCCGGGAGAAGCGCCTCGGCCTCGCCCGACGGCGGTGCCTCGCCGACCGGTGTCTCGGCAACCGGTGTCTGCAGGGCGACTGGACCGGTGTCTCGGCAACCGGTGTCTCGGCGACCGGTGTCTCGGCAACCGGCGTCTCGGCGACGGGGCTCGGCGACCGGTGTCTCGTCGACCGGTTGGCCCGGGCCGACTCGGCGGCTCGGCAAGCGGTGCATCGCCAACCGGGGCCTCGGGCAGCGTCTCCGGGGACGGCAGCTCGTCGAGCACGCGCTCGGGCGCCTCGGCCTTCGGAAACACCGGCGGCGGCACCGCCGACAGGCGCTCGGGCGGGGGCCGCTCCACGTTCGGCCGGGCCGGCGGCGGAGCGGCGGCCGCCGTGATCTGGACGCGTCCGCACTCCGGGCAGCGGAGGGCCTGCGACGGGATGACCGCGTCGCAGTGCCGGCAAATCCCCTGGGCCTTCTTCGCAGCCATCGCGGGACGCTCTACCCAAAACCTCCGGTCGTGGAGATACTGCCACTAATGTAACCAGATAACGGCCGGATTGGTGCCCCGCGGGCCGGTCCGGACGCGATCAGCAGAAGGCGCTATCCGGAATGTACGGAGCGGTCGCGGCCGGGCTGTCGCGCGTGACGAGCGGGCCCCAGGGCTTGAGCTCGAGCCCGGCCTCGACGGCGATCGCCGCTGCCCACTGGTGGGCTGCTCCGATCCGCTTGATCGTCACGTCGGCGCCGTCGTCGCACCGGTGGAGCGAAGCGGTCAGCAGGGCCGCGGCGGCGTCGGTGTCGAGGCCGGCGACGATGTCTGGCCCGGCGTTGCTGGCGACGGCGTAGCCACGATCGGGCAGGACGAGGAGCTCGGCGCCCGCATCGAGGTGGTACACGAGATCGGGGCCGTGTGCGCCGCCGCGGAGCAAGCGGTCGACGTGGGCGGCGAAGTCGAGGTCGGCCGTGCCGCCTTCGCGAACGCCGTCGGCCGCGGCGAGGTGCCGCCGGTCGAGCCTGCCGCCTGCCTGCAGCATCGGATGCAGCTCGAATCCGGGTAGGCGGGCGTACGAGCGGATCGCGCGCGGCTCCGGCGTCGAGACGATGATCCCCGACCGGGCACCGGCGCCGTACGCGACGGCCCGGCCGAGCAAATCCCTGCCGAGGCCGAGGCCCTGGCTTTCGGGGGCGACGAACAGATGGGCCAGCACCCAGAGCTCGTCTCGCCGCGCGGCTTGCACGAAGCCGACCGGGCCGTCGTCGGCGCCGACGACGACGAGCGACCCTGCGGATCGGTGCCCAGCAGGTGCGCGACGCCCCCGTCGAGCCGGTCGGAGTGGAAGGGAGGCAGCCCGATCGCGCGACGCATTTGGTTCAGCGCGAGCCCGAAGACGTCGCAGCACGCCGGCACGTCGTCGGGCGTCATCGGCCGGATCGTCGTCTCGGCCACGATGGCCTAGCCGCCGTCGGCGACGAGCGCCCGCAGCGCTGCGCCGATCCGGGCGCGTCGTCCCAGAACGCTGCAGGTGCTCTCCGACATCGGGTTCCGCCTCTCGCTCGGTTGCCAGGGAGCCTAGACAGGAGGCGCGGTGCGAAGGAGGTCCTTGCGGCGCGCGATCGGATGAGCGCTACCGCACCGCCGCCGCGTCGGCGGGCCTCTCCTCCATCCGCGCCGCGGCCTCGCGAGCTCGTCCGTTCGGCGCCGATTCACGGGGGTTTTTGTGGAACGAGGAGCGCGTGGCTCGAGCTCGGAGCCTACGAGTTCCCGAATCTCAAATCCGGGGCGCGACCCCCGGAGCCACGGTGGGCGGAACGACGATCGCTGCGCGATCCGCGCGACTCTCGCGCACGGTCACGATCATCCCGGCCGGATGACCACGGCTCACCCCGTCGCCGACGAGCATGAACCCTTCGTCGACCCGACCAGAGGGAGAACGCGATGGCGAGTGGCCCCGAAGCCCGATCGGCCGCCGGTGACGCCGCGACGGCAGCCGCCGTGGACTTCGAGGTCGTCCCCGACCGGGTGCTCGTCGCGAGCCTGATGGGCAGCGGGGCGCAGCTGAACCAGAACGTCTTCGCCCCGATCACGAACGCGCCGGCGTCGAGCCTCCCCGACCTGCAGGCGAAGGTCGTGGCGCTCGCGCCCCAGCTCGTGCGGGTGTTCTTCGAGGACGCACAGACGTTCGCGCCGGCGCCCGACGCCACGCTCGACTCGTTCCTCCGCACGGTGGAGCTGGCCCAGACGGCCGGGGCGACGATCAACGTCACCTGGGCCGGCGGCAATCTCTCGACGACCGAGGCCTGGCAGGCCGCGATGTCGCGCTTCGCGGACGTCCTCGGCGAGCTGGTGACGACTCGGGGCGTCCGCAACCTGAGCTGGGTGACGCTGCAGAACGAGCCGAACACGGTCGGGCTCCGCTACGTCACGCCCCAGCTGCTCGAGGCGATGTACCGGTACCTCGACGCGCTGCTCGTCGCCAAGGGGCTCCGGACGGCCGGCGGCGGATCCGACCAGCAAGTCCGCTTCATGGGCGGCGACCTGATCCAGACGAACCAGGGGACGTGGTTCGCCTACATGGCGGAGCACATGGCCGACATCCTCGACGCCTACTCCGTGCACATCTACTGGGACTACGACGACACCGCCAAGATCGGCCTCCGCCTCGGCGGCGTGGAGCGAATCGTCGCTGCCCTTGCGGCGGACGCGCGCAAGCCGCTCGTCGTCACGGAGTACGGCGTCCGCGGCAATGGCCGGCCGCCGCCGGGTCTTGGCCCGTCGGGCGGCCCGATCGGGCAGACGACGCTCGCCGCGTTCCAGCACGCGTGGTTCCAGATCGCGGCGGTGCAGCACGGGTTCGCCGGCATCGTCAAGTGGGACTGCTTCTGGGGCCAGTACGACAAGCAGCCGCAGGCGTTCTACGCCGTCGGCCCGCCGGCCGGCGACGAGTGGCCCCGCTACCCCACATACGACGTCCTCTGGCTGCTCGCGCATGCCGTCCCGACCGGGTGGCGTGCGCTCGGCGTCGAGCGGAAGGGTGCCGCCGCGGGGACGAAGGAGCTGGCGGTGTTCGCCGGCGAGCGCGGCCAGCTGACCGTCCTCGGCCTCGACACCGGCGGTGCATTGCTGGAGCAGCCGTCGCCCGAGCCGCCGGTGACGTACGCGATCGGTGGTCTTCCGGCGGGCACGTCCCTCGACCTGGTCGTCTGGAATCGGGACGGCGAGGGCAAGCTCACCCGCGGCGGCGCGGTCGTCGTCGACGCCGACGGGGTCGCGGCGCTGAGCGTTCCGCTGCAGGCTGTGTTCGCGCTGACGACGGCGGTGATCCCGACTCTGCCGTCCTAGCTGATCGTGCACGACGCGGGCCGGCGCCCCGCCGGGCCCGGACGGCCGTCGGGTGCTCGCAGGCGAGGAATCGCTGAGGTCGGAGGGTGAGAGCAGCAGCGTTCCGTCGCGATGCGCCGTCGAGACGGATGACCGAGCAGCGCGCCTCGGATCGACCACCCTCGTGAAGGGGTGATGGCACGCGACGCTGGTCAACTCTCCATCAGCTCGTGTCAGCTGCGACCGCTTCGGCGAGCGTGGCGTGGCTCGAGGACGAGCTTGTCGATGTTGCCCCGGGTGCCGCGTATCTGCAATATTGAACTCAATGGTTCAGTATGCTCCGACCGTCGACCGCGCCTTCGCGGCCCTCGCCGACCCGACCCGTCGTCCCGTGCTCGAACGGCTCGGCGAGGGCGCCGCGACGATCAGCGAGCTCGCCGATCCCTGTCGTCGAACGCACGAAAGGAGCACGATGAGCACGAGCGTCACCACCCCGAACGAGCTCGAGATCCGCGTCGAGCGGATCTTCGACGCGCCGCGCACGCACGTCTTCTCCGTCTAGACGGATCCGCAGCTGATCCCCGAATGGTGGGGCGACGGCACCGTCGTCGAGCAGATGGACGTCCGTCCCGGCGGCACCTACCGGTTCCGCACCGCGTACGGCGCTCGTCGAGGGCGAGTTCCGCGAGGTCGAGCCGCCCGCGCGCCTCGTGCAGACGTTCCAGAACCATCTGCAGACGCTCGAGTTCGAGGATCTCGGCGAGCAGACGAAGCTGACGCAGACGATGCGCTTCGAAACGACCGAGCAGCGCGACACGACGATGCAGTACGGCGTCGAGGAAGGCGCGAAGGAGGGCTTCGCACGCATCGACGCGCTGCTGGAGAAGCTCGCAGCGTGAGACGGGAGCGCGGGCCGGGCGCCTCGAGGTGGCGCTCGACTACCGCTCGGCCTTCGAGCCGCCGACGATCGCCACGCCGCCGTCGTCGAGTCGCGCCCGCGCCGAACCGATGGAGACACGATGAGCAAGGCCACGAGGACGGACACGCAGTCGCCTGCGCTGCACGGTGCCGACAGCCACGATCTGATCCGCGTGCACGGCGCGCGCGTGAACAACCTCAAGGACGTCAGCGTCGAGATCCCGAAGCGCCGGCTGACGGTGTTCACCGGCGTCTCCGGCTCGGGCAAGAGCTCGCTGGTGTTCGGCACGATCGCCGCGGAGTCGCAGCGGCTGATCAACGAGACCTACAGCGCCTTCGTGCAGGGCTTCATGCCGACGCTGGCGCGGCCCGAGGTCGACGTCCTCGACGGGCTGACGACCGCGATCATCGTCGACCAGGAGCGGATGGGCGCCGACGCCCGCTCCACGGTCGGCACCGCCACCGACGCCAACGCGATGCTGCGCATCCTCTTCAGCCGGCTCGGGCAGCCGCACATCGGCTCGCCCCAGGCGTTCTCCTTCAACATCGCCTCGATCAGCGGGGCCGGCGCGATCACGATCGAGAAGGGCGGCACGCAAGACCGAGGGAGAAGCGCAGCGTTCACGCGGCGCCGGCGGCATGTGCCCGCGCTGCGAGGGCATGGGCTCGGTCACCGACTTCGACCTGTCCCAGCTGTACGACGACAGCAAGTCGCTCAACGAGGGTGCGCTCACGATCCCCGGCTACAGCATGGACGGCTGGTACGGCCGCATCTTCAGCGGCTGCGGCTTCTTCGACCCGGACAAGCCGATCCGCAAGTTCACCAAGACGCGAGCTCCACGACCTGCTCTACAAGGAGCCGACCAAGATCAAGGTCGACGGCATCAACCTGACCTACGAGGGGCTGATCCCGAAGATCCAGAAGTCGATGCTGTCCAAGGACGTCGACGCGATGCAGCCGCACATCCGCGCCTTCGTGGAGCGGGCGGTCACGTTCACCGCCTGCCCCGAGTGCGGCGGCACCCGGCTCAGCGAGGCCGCCCGGTCGTCGAAGATCGAGGGGATCAACATCGCCGACGCCTGCGCGATGCAGATCAGCGACCTGGCCGAGTGGGTGCGCGGCCTCGACGAGCCGTCGGTGGCGCCGCTGCTCGCGGCGCTGCGGCGAGACCCTCGACTCGTTCGTGGAGATCGGGCTGGGCTACCTCTCGCTCGACCGGCCGTCGGGCACGCTGTCGGGCGGCGAGGCGCAGCGCACCAAGATGATCCGCCACCTCGGCTCGTCGCTCACCGACGTCACCTACGTCTTCGACGAGCCGACGATCGGGCTGCACCCGCACGACATCCAGCGGATGAACGACCTGCTGCTGCAGCTGCGCGACAAGGGCAACACCGTGCTGGTCGTGGAGCACAAGCCGGAGGCGATCGCGATCGCCGACCACGTCGTCGACCTCGGCCCCGGCGCCGGCACCGGCCGGCGGCGAGGTGGTGTTCGAGGGCACCGTCGAGGGGCTGCGGGCCAGCGGCACGCTCACCGGGCGGCACCTCGACGACCGGGCCGCCCTGAAGCCGTCGGTGCGGACGCCGTCGGGAGCGCTGGAGGTCCGCGGCGCCAGCACCCACAACCTGCAGGACGTCGACGTCGACATCCCGCTCGGCGTGCTGGTGGTGGTGACCGGCGTGGCCGGGTCGGGCAAGAGCTCGCTGATCCACGGCTCGGTGTCGGGCCGGGACGGGGTGGTGTCGGTCGACCAGGCCGCGATCCGGGGCTCGCGGCGGAGCAACCCGGCGACGTACACCGGACTGCTCGACCCGATCCGCAAGGCGTTCGCGAAGGCCAACGGCGTGAAGCCGGCGCTGTTCAGCGCCAACTCCGAGGGCGCCTGCCCCAACTGCAACGGCGCCGGCGTCATCTACACCGACCTGGCGATGATGGCCGGCGTCGCCACCATCTGCGAGGAGTGCGAGGGGAAGCGGTTCCAGGCCGACGGTGCTCGAGTACACGTTCGGCGGCAAGGACATCAGCGAGGTGCTCGCGATGTCGGTGGCCGAGGCCGAGGAGTTCTTCGGCGCCGGCGAGGCGCAGACGCCGGCCGCGCACAAGATCCTCGACCGGCTCGCCGACGTCGGGCTCGGCTACCTCAGCCTCGGCCAGCCGCTCACGACGCTGTCCGGCGGCGAGCGGCAGCGGCTCAAGCTGGCCACCCACATGGCCGAGAAGGGCGGCGTCTACGTCCTCGACGAGCCGACCACCGGCCTCCACCTCGCCGACGTCGAGCAGCTGCTCGGCCTGCTCGACCGGCTCGTCGACTCCGGCAAGTCGGTCATCGTCATCGAGCACCACCAGGCGGTCATGGCGCACGCCGACTGGATCATCGACCTCGGCCCCGGCGCCGGCCACGACGGCGGCCGGATCGTCTTCGAGGGCACACCCGCCGACCTCGTCGCCGCCCGCTCCACCCTCACCGGCGAGCACCTCGCGGCCTACGTCGCGACCTGACCGAGGCCCGCGCTGACCCCGTAGGACGACGCAAACTGATCCTCGGGGCACGTGAGCCGAGGCGCACTGCCCGCTTGTGAGGGAGATTCGCGCGGCCGGGTCGCCGAGAGGGAGCTGCAGCCACCGGCGGGCTGGAACGGCGGTTCCGTCCGGCAGCCTGCGTACGCTTCCGTGAGGAGAGACGGGGTCTCGTCAAAGGAGGTGCGTCGATGGACTCGTCACCGCTTGCTGTGCGCCTCGGAGCCGAGGCGTTGGGCACGTTTCTGTTCTTCTTCTTCGGCTTCAACGCGATCGCGGTTTCGGTCGACCTCGGTGGCGGGGCGATCAGCAGCCTG
The DNA here is from genome assembly GCA_963738025.1 of uncultured Acidobacteriota bacterium. Taxonomy (GTDB): domain Bacteria; phylum Acidobacteriota; class Terriglobia; order 20CM-2-55-15; family 20CM-2-55-15; genus 20CM-2-55-15. The sequence continues at coordinate 598,441 of CAVTWA010000067.1, forward strand.
GGGATCGCGTTCGCGTTCGGGCTCGGCTTGGCGCTTGCGATCGGGGGGCTCGGCCAGATCTCCGGCGGTCACTTCAACCCTGCCGTGTCCCTCGGCCTCGTCTCGGCGCGGAAGTTCCCTCCCAAGGAGCTGATCCCGTACTGGGTGGCGCAGCTCGTCGGGGGGTTCGTCGCCGTTCTCGTGGTCGCGGTGGTGTACTCGGACCTCGCGGTCGACAAGCTCGACACTGCTCCGGGTCTCGGCATCTCGAACGGGGGTGCACTCCTGTTGGAGTTGATCGCGACGGCCCTGTTCGTGATCGTGATCTGCACGGTCGCGACAGATGACCGCGCGCCCTGGAAGGGTGTGATGGCGCCTCTGCTGATCGGGCTCTTCATCTTCACGGCGGCGGACGCGGTCGGTCCGGCGTCCGGCGGCTCGTTCAATCCCGCGAGATCGCTCGACCCCGCCTTGTTCAACTGGAGCTTCGGCGATCTCTGGATCTACCTCGTCGGGCCGCTCGTCGGGGGCCTGGCCGGCGGAGTGGTCTGGCTGATGTTCCACCCGGAACGAGTGCACGAGGCGGCGTCGATTCGCTCGACCGGCGGCGTGTCGCAAACCGGCGCCGCGACGCCATCGCGGTCGAGCGAGACCCCGTGATCTCGGCTGTTACTCGACTCGCGCCTGGAACCCGCGGAAGATGCCCGCCCTCCGGGCCTGGGAGGGGTGCCGGCGCCGGCGCGGTCGGCTGGGTCGGGTCGGGGTCGACCGGTGCGGTGCTGACGCTTTGATAGGCGGCCGGGGGCGGATGCTCCGCGTCGGGATCGCGCGGCGGGAGGCCTTGACGCGAGGGGACGACGAATGACGACTGACTCGGGAGCGAACGAACCGGCGGCCGGCGGGCGGCCGCCGGGGGAGGGGGCGACGCAGAAGCGGTCGTTGGTATGGATGATCGTTGCCGGTGTGGCGATCCTGGCTGCGATCGGGCTCGGGGTTTGGGCGCTGGTGCTCAACGATGATTTGAACGACAGCGAGGCGCAGCTTGATGCGCAGGCCGCTGCGGCGCAGTCGGCTTCGGCGGAGGCCGACCGTCGCATCGCGGATGCGCAGGCGCGGATCAAGACGGCGCTTTCGGGTGTGAGCGGCGTGGTGGTGGTCACCGATCAGGAGGTGGCTGAGGCGGAGCAGGCGGTGAGCAAGGCCGAGCAGAACGTGGCTGAGGCACAGGCTGCCGCGGCGCAGGCGCAGAGCGATCTTGAACAGGCACGTGCCGAACGCGACCTCGCGCGGGCTGAGGCCGAGCAGGCGCAGGCGGAGGCCGAGCAGTCGAAGCTGTGCTCGGACGCTTCGCTTGCGGCGACCGAGGCGCTGGCCGAGAGCGACAATGCCGCCGACGGCTACGAAGCGGCCGCAGCGAGCGCCGAGACAGCCGCGAGCGCCTGCGCGTAAGCCGAGAAACGGCGAGAGACCCCGGCGGGTGAGCGTCCGAGCCGCACCACCGATTCCAGGCGATTACGACGCGACCGCCAGGACGACTCGAAGGCTGCGCGAAAACGTCTCGTCGCCTGTCAAGCCCTGGCGAACAGCAACTGGTTCTCGATCTCGGATCTCGCGCCAGTCGTCGCCGACTTCGATCTGGGCTGACCTATCTCGAACCCCGCCCTCGCCCCTGTAAGGGCGTCCGCGACCGGAACGGCGGGACGTGGCGGCCGGCACCCACGCGCAGTGCGACCTGTCCGGCTCGACCTGGTCCGTCCGTACCTGCTCGTAGCTCGAAGCCGTTTCGGCATTCGCATTCGGGCGGTCACGGTCACGTGCACGGGCGCCGCCGCCAGACCGGCGATCGAGTCCGGCTGTCGTTGCGATACGTGTCATGGTGGGAGTCTCGACGAGATGCGGCCCGATGCCATCCGTACATGGCGACTCAACCGGCCGGAGATCAGCCCGCCGCTACAGTGGTCGGGGCTTGCGCACCGTCTCGACGCTGCCGGGCGACCTCGTGCACTCGGCAGATCGGTGGATGCGACCTGACGGACGGATCGATACGCTCGGCGACCGCCAATGGCCTGCTGGCTCGCCTGACGGACCTATCTCTCGGGCACCGACGCGTCGTTGCGGCGTTCTGGGTTGTCGTGATCGCCCTCGGGGTGGTCGGCGCGCTGCGGCTGACCCCGCTCCTCACCACCGGCTTCTCGCTACCGGGAACCGACTCTCACCGCGTGGAGCAGATCCTCGCCCGCGACTACGACGACCGTTCTTCGGCACGCGTCGTCCTCATCGCAAAAGGTGACCATGCGCTCTCCCGGGCGCGCGCCGCCGCCGAGCAGGCGGCGCGATTTCTCCCTGGAGGCCGCGTCGAGCGCACCGAGTCGCTGCCCTCGGGCGCCGCAGTCTCATTCGTCGACTCGCGACTCAGCGCCGCCCGGGCCGAGGCTGCGACCGCCCCGCTGAGGGACCTGATCGGCCCGGACGTGCTCGTGACCGGCGATGCCGCGATCGAGCACGACCTGGCGCCCGTCCTCGCCCGCGATCTCCGCGTCGGCGAGCTGTTCCTCGCGGTGCCCGTCGCTCTCGTGATCCTCCTGCTCGCTTTCGGCACCGGCTCGGCGTTGCTGCCGTTCCTCTTCGCCGCGGCGACGATCCCGCCGTCGCTCGGGATCGCCTGGGGCATGGCGCACGTCTTCGAGCTCAGCGACTACCTGCGGAATATGGTCATGCTGATCGGGCTCGGCATCGCGATCGACTACTCGCTGCTCGTCGTGAACCGCTACCGCGACGAGCGGCGGCAGGGCGCGTTCTCACGACGACGCGGTCGCCGAGACAATGGCGCGGGCTGGCCGTACGATCGTGTTCAGCGGCGTCGCCGTCTCGATCGGTCTCGCGTTGATGCTGCTGCTCCCGGTGCCGTTCCTGCGCGGCTTCGGCGTCGGCGGCCTCCTCGTCCCACTGGTCAGCATCGTGTGCGCGGTCACGCTGCTGCCGGTGATGCTCGCGACCTTCGGCGAGCGCCTCGAGCAGGTGCGGTTCCTGCCTCGCGGCCTCGCCGAGCGCCGCCACGCGGGCGAGCAGCGCCTCTGGGCTGCCCATGCCGCGTGGGTGATCCGACGCGCCAAGGTGCTCGCGCCACTCGTCGCGATTCTCCTCGTGCCTCGGCGCGATGCCGTTGATCGGAATCCACGTCGGCCCCGGCTCGCCCAGCAGCCTGCCTCCCGAGATGCCCGCCGCCCGGGCGCTCGCGATCCTCCAGCCCGGCGGCTCTGCGGACTCCCTTGATCCGACCACCGTCATCGTCGACACCCGCCGCGCCGGCGGCGTCCGCAGCAGCGCGGGTGCGGTCGCGCGCCTCACCCGACTCCTCCACGCCGATCGCGAGGTAGCGAGCGTCTCGACGGCGGTCAGCGATCCGGCTGGCCGCTACCTGCGCATCGACGCGGTCACCCGCCACGACCCGGCCAGCCAGGAGGCGCAGGCCTTCGCGGACCGCCTCCGTATGCGCTTGATTCCGCTCGCCCGCTTCCCCGCGTCGACCACGGTCATCGCCGGCGGAGGCGGAGCGTATGCGGCCGACTTCGTCTCGCGCACGCTCGGATCGTTCCCGTGGCTGATCCTGGGCGTGCTCGGACTCACCTACCTGCTGCTCGTGCGCGCCTTCAGGTCGCTTCTGCTGCCGCTGAAGGCGATTGCGCTCAACCTCCTCACCGTCGCCGCGGCCGCCGGTCTGATGATCGCCGTCTTCCAATGGGGCTGGGGAAGCCGAGCCGGCCTGCTGCAGGTGAACCAGATCGAAGGCTGGATCCCGGTCTTCATGTTCACGCTGCTGTTCGGCCTCTCGATGGACTACGAGGTGTTCCTGGTCAGCCGCATGCGCGAGGCCTGGGACCGGACGAGGTCGAACACCGGCGCGGTGATCGAGGGTCTGGCCAACACCGGCCGGATTGTCACCGCAGCCGGGTCTGATCATGGCCGCGACGTTCAGCGGCATGGTGCTCGGCTCGATCCCGACCATGCAGCAACTCGGGTTCGGGCTCGCGGTCGCGATCATGATCGATATCACGCTCATCCGAGGGGTGCTCCTCCCCTCGACGATGGCCCTCGCCGGCCGCTGGAACTGGTACCTCCCGGTCTGGGCGGCTCGAGTTCTGCGCTTGACCGAACGGTAGGCGAGGACGTGCGATCGGTGGCACTCGGAATGACTCGGCCCGGGCGGCGATAACCGAGGCGACGGTTGTTGCACCGACAGGATGGCGTTATCGTCCTGCTTACCGACCACGACTGTCGAGGAGGCGACTACTCGTGCATGGCGACATCGGCGCCGCGCTGCTCATGATCAGCCAGATCGCGGTTGTCGCTCGGGCCGCCGACGACGCCTGGCAGCGCCCCTACTGCATGTTGGGCTGGCCTCGTGAAGCGTGTACGAGCCACCCGCCGGCATTTCCTCGACGAGGCTGACGCCGACGTTCTGATCGATGACCGTATCGACGAGACGATCGACTTCGACTCCCTCGGCGCCGAGCCCGCGCTCGAGATGATCATCGAGTCGGGACCGGCCACGCGGTCGACCTCAGGCCGGGGCGCGTCTACCGGGTCGGCTGCTTCGCCTCCGGGAGGTCCTCGCGCTCCTCGATCAGGCCACCGACCTCAGCCCCGCAGAAGCCCGCGTGCGGTTCGGTTCGCGCGAGCTCGTGCTCGCCCTCCGCGGCGGGGGCACGAAGAGGGACGGTCGACGCATCAGCTTCCTCAGCGTCGATCTGATCGCCGCAGGCTGCGCCGCCTTCGACGGTGCCGCGCCGCGTGAGCACGTGCGCTTCCTACCCCGGGCGGCCCGGAGTGCGCGCCCCTCGCCGGAGGGGCCGCCGATGTATGTACGCAACCGGCCGTCGGTCCCGGTCAGCCGCGACCCGAAGGAGGCAAGGTAGATGTCCGAGTCAATCGCTCAGCCCGGCGTGGCCGCCGGCGAGCAGCACATGGTCGCTCAGACCGAGCTCAAGGCTGGAGCGCTCGGTCTGCCGGCCGTGATCATGCAGGGAGTGACGACGATCGCCCCGGCGATCGCGATCCTGGTACTCGTTCCAGTTCATCGTCGGGCTTGCAGGCGTCGCAGCCCCGTGGGTCTATGTCGCTGCGCTCGCCATCGTCCTGATGACGGCGGTCTCTCTGGTGTCGCTTGCCCGCGCGTTCCCGTCCGCCGGCAGCTACTACACGTACGTCAGCCGCACCGTCCACCCGCGCGCCGGCTTCATGAGCGCGTGGATCTACATCCTCTACGCGCCGCCGGTGGCCGGGACGATCCTCTGCTTCATGGGCTGGGTGCTCCAGACGGAGATCAACTCCGCCTACGGCGTCGACATCGCGTGGTACTGGTGGGCGCTCGGCGGAGCGGCGATCGTCACCTTCGCCGTCTACCGCGGTATCGAGCTGTCCGGCAAGGCTCTGATTGTCTTCGGCGGTCTCGAGGTGCTTCTCGTGCTGCTGCTCTCGGTTTGGGGGTTCTTCGACCCGGGCAAGGGAGGGTTCTCGTTCGCCCCGCTGAACCCCGGCAACGCGACCAGCCTGAACGGCTTCTACCTGGCGGTCGTCTTCTCGATCTTCGCCTACACGGGCTGGGAAGGCGTCGCCCCGATCGCCGAGGAGAGCGAGGATCCCCGTAGGAACGTTCCGATCGGCATCTTCACGTCGATCGGGATCCTCGGCGTCCTCTTCATCGTGTGCTTCTGGGGCCTGCTCAACGGCTGGGGCGTCCAGAGCCTCGACTCGCTCACGGCTTCGAAGGACCTGCCGCCGTTCGTGCTCGCGCACCGGTTCTGGCACGGAGCCTGGATCCTCGTCCTGCTCGCGCTCGTGAATTCGACGCTCGCGGTCTCGATCGCGTGCTCGAATATTTCCTCCCGGATCTGGTTCGCCATGGGTCGGTCGGGCTCGTTGCCGAAGCAGTTCGGAACCGTCCATCCGAAATACCGGACGCCGTGGACGGCGCTGCACCTGCAAACGCTGTTCACGATCGTGGTCGCGTTCGCCGTCGGGCACATCCTGGGCCCGGACACGATCTGGTTCTGGTTCGGCTTCGTGATCACGCTGTCCGTCGTCTGCATCTACTCCCTGGGAAACCTCGGGAACTTCGTGTACCACTGGCGCGAGAAGCGGAGCGAGTTCAACTGGCTCACGCAGGCGCTGTTCCCGCTCCTGTCGACGCTCGCACTCGGCTGGCTCGTCTACAAGACGGTCAACCCGTACCCGGCCGATCCATTCAGGTGGACGATCTGGACCGTGGTCGGGTGGATCGTCGTAGGGCTGGTCGTGCTCGTCGTGATGGCCGCGGTCGGCAAGGAGGACTGGCTCCACAGGGCCGGCCGGGCCGTCGAGGAGCGCCCGGAGACGCGTGAAGAGATACAGCATCATTCCGCGATCCTCTGAGCAACGATCCCGTCTGCCGAGCGGCTCGCCGTGAGCCGCTTCGCAGGCAGGGCGGCGATCGTCACAGGCGGCGCACAGGGAATCGGCCGCGCGGTCGCGGCCGGGCTGGTCGCCGAGGGCGCCGGCGTGGTGATCGTGGACGTCGACGGCGAGCTGGCCGGCCGGACCGCGGCCGAACTCGCCTGCGAGGCGGTGACCGGCGATGTCTCGAAGCGCGAGGACGTCTGCCGCGCCGTCGAGACGTGCCTCGATCGATTCGGCCGCCTCGACGCGATGGTCGCGCACGCGGGTGTCGCATATCCGAAGCCGCTGCTCGATCTCGACGACCACGAGTGGCGGCGCCACATGGCCGTCAACGTCGACGGCGTCTTCTACTGCACACAGGAGGCCGCGCGGGCGATGGTCGCGCGCGACAGGGGCGGCGCGATCGTCATCACGTCGTCGATCAATGCGTTCCACGTCGAGGAGACGATGGCCGCCTACAACACGTCCAAGGGGGCGGTCGCGAACTTCGTTCGCTCCGCCGCAATTGATCTGGGCCGGCACGGGATCCGGGTCAACGCCGTCGCGCCCGGGGTCGTCAACACCAGGATCGCCTCGCTGGTGATCGAGGACCCCGTGCTCTCGAGCAGTATCTCCGCACGATGCCACTCGGCCGCTTCGGCGAGCCGGTGGACGTCGCGAACGCGGTGCTTTTCCTCGCCTCGGACGAGGCGTCCTATGTCACCGGCCAGTCGCTCGTGATCGACGGCGGCCAGACGCTCGGGATCACAGGCGGCCTGGTCGATGCGGCCGAAGCCAACCCCACCGATTGACCGGAAGGAGCACGATGACGACCGTCGACAGCCTGCACGAGCAGTGGCTCGACGCGTATAGCGACCAGATCGGACGTGCGCGTGACGAGGTGACGACGCCCGCGCTGTTGCTCGACCTCGACAAGGCGAAGCGGAACATCGCCACCATGGCGGCCAAGTTCCGCGAGCTCCCGGCCGAGCTTCGCCCGCACGTCAAAGTGCACAAGAGCCCGCAGCTCGCCCGGCTCGAGGTCGAGTCGGGCGCCGTCGGCGTCGCGTGCGCGACCGCCTGGGAAGCCCTCGTGATGGCGCAGGCGCGGGATCGGCGACGTGCTGATCGCGAACCAGGTCGTCCATCCCGACAAGGTGCGTGTGACGATGGATGCCGCGCGGCTGACGCGGCTCACGGTCGCGGTTGACGACCCGCGGAACGTCGACCGGCTCTCGGCGGCGGCGACCGAGGCCGGGGTCGAGCTCGAGCTGCTGATCGAGATCGACGTCGGCATGGTTCGCTGCGGCGTGCGCACGAAGGAGGAGGCGCTCGCGCTTGCGGAGCACGCGGCGGGCATGCCCGGGCTCCGCCTGCGCGGGATGCAGGGCTACGAGGGCCATTGCATGCTCGAGCCCGACCCGGAGGTCCGGTACCGCGAGACGCACGCGGCGAACGCAAAGCTCGTCGAGGCGGTCGACTTCCTTGCCGAGCATGGATTCCCGTCGGACGACGTCTCCGCGGGCGGCACCGGCACGTACTTCATCACGGGCGCGAACCCGCGCATTACCGAGGTGCAGGCCGGCTCGTACACGCTGATGGACTGCTTCCACGGGCAGCTCGTCCCGGGCGGCTTCGAGGTCGCGCTCACGGTGCTCGGGACGGTGGTCAGTCGCCAGGGCGAGACGGTCGTTCTCGACTCCGGCCGCAAGTCGGTCGGGATCGACTTCGTCCTTCCGCCGCTCGCCGCCTACCCGGAGGGGCAGATCCGCTACTACGCCGAGGAGCACGCACTGTTCGACTTCCCGGGAACGCCGCCGCTGGACCTCGGCGACCGCGCGGAGATCCTTGCCGGCTACGGCCCGACGACCGTCAACCTCTACGACGTGTTCCACGTCGTCGAGAACGACGTTGTCACGGACATCTGGCCGATCACGCCACGGGGGCCCGGCCGTGCCGCGACGTTCTGAGCTCGCCGTGCCGTGGTCGCGCCGATGCGGAAGCTGATCAACGATCCGTTCGCGGTCGTGGACGAGATGGTCGACGGGCTCGCCGTCGCATTTCCGACGCAGATCGAGTTGACGCCGTCGCGGCGCGGCGTCGTCTCGACGAGCCGCGCGGCGTCGCGCCGGGTCGGAATCGTGACCGGCGGAGGCTCGGGGCACGAGCCCGCGTTCTTCGGCTACGTCGGGCCAGGGCTCGCCGACGGCGCAGCGATCGGAAACGTCTTCGCGTCGCCGTCGGCGACGCCGATCGTCGAGGTGGCCGAACGCGTCGACCGCGGCGCGGGCGTCCTCTTCCTCTACGGCAACTACGAGGGCGACGTGATGAACTTCGAGCTGGCGGGCGAGCTCGTCGAGGAGCAGGGAATCCGCACCGCCCAAGTCGTCGTGACCGACGACGTCGCGTCAGCTCCGCCCGAGCTCAGGGAACGGCGAAGAGGAGTCGCCGGCGATGTGATCGTGCTCAAGGCGGCCGGGGCCGTGGCCGATACCGGCGCCACGCTCGACGACGTTCGCCGCGCGGCGGCGCGGGCGAATGAGCTGACGCGCACGGCGGGTGTCGGGCTCGGGCCCTGCACGATCCCGGCGGCCGGCGTCCCGACGTTCGAGCTTCCGGACGGATCGATGGACGTCGGCATGGGCATCCACGGCGAAGCCGGGCTCGTCCGGCGGGCGCTGGCGTCCGCCGACGAGGTGGCCGACCTCCTACTCGAGCTCGTCCTCGGCGATCTTCCGCTCGCCGACCCGCCGGCGGTGTGGGTGATGGTGAACACGCTCGGGGCGACGCCGCTCATGGAGGGCTACATCGTCCTGAGACGCGTCGGCGAGCGTCTCGGCGGCCTCGGGATCGAGCTCTCGCGCGCACTCGTCGGCGAGTACGTGACCTCGCTGGAGATGAGCGGGCTCTCGCTGACCGTCGCCTCGATCGACGACGGGCTCGCCGCGCTGCTCGACGCGCCGGCGCGGTCGCTCGCGATGCCCCCTCTGCGGCTGCCTTGGTGACCCATGCCGACACCCAGGCGGTCGTAGCGGCGCTCGATCGCATCCTTCGTGCGACGGAAGCGAACCAGCGCGAGCTCGATCGGCTCGACGCGATCGTCGGCGACGGTGACCACGGCGTGACGATGGTGCTCGGCTGGCGCGCCGTCCTCGGCGAGCTGATTGCCCCGCCGCCGACTTCACCAGGGGACGCTCTCAGGCGCGCCGCAGCGAGCTTTGCAACGGTCGGGGGAACCGCGGGACCGCTCTGGGGGACGGCGTTGCTGCGCGCCGGCCGAGCGCTCGGGGACGCGCCGGTCGCCGACGTCGCCGCCGTGGCTCGGGCCGCGACCGCAGCCGTCGAAGGGATCCGCGTGCGGGGGAGGTGCAACGAGGGAGAGAAGACCCTGATCGACGCCATGGCGCCGGCCGCGCGAGCGCTCTGCGCTGCCGCCGACCGGGGGGACCACCTACGCGACGCGCTCGCCGACGCGGCCGAAGCGGCAGCGGAGGGCGCAGACCGGACGTCGACCTTCGCGGCGACGCATGGCCGGGCGGCGCGTGCCCCCGAGTCCTCACGCGGCTACGTCGACGCCGGCGCGCGCGCGTGCGCCGTCGCGTGGGTCGCCGTTGCCGACTGCGCCGACGAGAGGTCCGAGCGCCGCGGTCGACGAACATCGTCCTGCCGGTGACGCCGGCGGAGTCCGGGGTGCAAGCAGGGACGCGCACCCTCCGTTGCGAGCGCCACCGTGATCCCTCGCCCGAGCCCTGGCGGCCGCCGACGATGGGTTGCCGCCAAGCAGGCGTCGTCAGGGCATCAGCTGACACCTTCCACGGCCTGATAGGCAAACAGCTGCGCGGGATTCCGGATCATGAGTTGCTCGAGATCTCCCTCGTCGAGACCCTGCTGTCGGAGGTAGCGCGCGATCCGGTACGGGACGTGCGCGTAGCCGAACCCCCCGAACGTCCGCAGGCCGTTGCTGAACCCAATGTCGTGAGACAGCAGGATCCGGTCGACGTACCCGTCCTTCACAAGCGTGACGATCTCGTTCACGACATCCGAGTCGCGCGGCTCGCCGGCGTACAGACCCCACCGGTTGAAGCCGGCATTCGCCTCCTGGTACAGCTCCTGGCCGAAGCGGTCGAACTCGATCGTCGCGCCCGTATCCATGATCGAGCGGTGGTATCGGTCGTCAGGGACCGTGTGTGTCATGTGACCCATGATGATCCGCTCCGGCTCGGCGCCTGCCCTGGTCAGAAGTCGCACGACCTCGACTCCGCGCTTCTCGAAAGGCGGCGGGTTGTGGATCGTGATGGGCGCGCCGGTCTCGGATTGCGCCTGTGCCGCCGCTGCGAGGCACTTCCGCTCGTCCGGAGGCATCCGCGGGACGCTCGTCAAGCCGAACTTGATCGCTCCCGCTCGGATCCCGGTCCCGTCGATCCCCTCGCGCAGCTCGCCGAGCATCCACTCGGTGATCTCGTCGACGGTCTGCCGTGCCACCTCGGGCGGCTGCATCGACTGCACGTAGTGGCCGGTGACGACAATGATGTTGATGCCGGTGGCCTGAGCGATCCGAGCGACCGTTGCGACGTCGCGCTTCATCTCGGGCAGCGTGCAGTCGACGATCGTGCGGCCGCCTACGTCGCGGAAGTAACCGAGCTCACGCACCGCGACATCCTCGTCTTGCATGACGAAGGTTCGCGCGCGAGACCAGCGGGCTCCGACGGAGGTGCGCCGCGTTTTCCAGCGATAGCGGAGCGTCGACCAGTTCGAGCTCGTGCTCGTCGAGCGGCACCGTCAGAAATGCGGTGAAGTCGAAGATCAGGTGTTCGTGCGGCAGGACGATCCCGAGCTTCTCGGCGACGACGGGGCCGTTCGTCGTCATCGCGTACATCGAGGTCAACCTCCTCTCTCCCTCAGCGGTGTGACGACAGGTTGCCGCCGCCGTTGAGAACAAGGGAGTGCGCGTTGATGTAGGACGACGCCGAGGAGAGCAGGTAGAGACAGGCGTCGGCGACCTCGTCCGGATCCGCCCACCGCTTCAGGAAGGCGTCGCTCTCGTACAGCGAGCGGAGATCGTTCTCGCTGCGCCCGAGCCGGTCGGCGTCGCGGCGGATCGTCTCCGCGCTCATCGCCGTCCGCACACCTCCCGGGCAGACAGCGTTGACGCGAATCCCACGGTGCCCGAGCTCCCTGGCGAGGACCTGCGTCAGCGCGACCACACCGAACTTGCTCGCGCAATACGCGCCGAAGAAGGGATCGCCGGTCAGCCCGGCGACGGACGCAATGAAGAGGATGTTGCCACCGTCGGGAAGCGCGCGGGCGGCCTCACGCCCGACGAGGAACGCCCCTGTGAGGTTGACCTCGAGGATCCGCGTCCAGTCCTCGAGCTCCAGGTCGGCGACCGGCGAGGTCGTGCAGATGCCCGCGGCGTGGACGACATCCGTCACGGTGCCGCCCGCTGCCGCTTCGCGGAACGCGGCGGCGACATCGTCCTCCGACGAAACGTCGCAACGCAGCAAAATGCTTTCGCTCGCGACCGTATCCGTAGCGACGACAGCGGCGCCCGACTCCTCGAGCTTCCGGACGATCGCTGACCCGATCCCGCCGGCTGCACCCGTGACGACGACGCGGCGACCAGCCAGCGCGACGTGCATCTGATCGCTCACCGCAGTCCCTCCGTGACCTCGTCGTCTGCTACCGGCGCAAACTCGTCGGCGCGGCCGCGATCGATGCGGAGGATGCCCACCTCGACGATCATGGCACCGCCCCGCCGGCCGTCGGGAAGATCGCGTCATCCATCGGCTCCCGCTCCGACGCGCCCGGCGCCGCCGCATCGCCGCGGCCGACGCTCCTCGCCGGACCGCCTGCGCGGCGACGTGCGATGTAGCCCGATGCTGCAACGGCGATGAGGAGCGCCCCGCCATTGAAGAAGTCCTGGACATACGACGGCATCCCGAGTTGCTGGAGTCCGGCCACGCCGGCTCCGAGCAGGAACACGCCGATCACGGTGCCCCAGACGTTGAACTGGCCGATGTTGATGGTCGTGGCACCAAGGAACGCTCCCGCGTACGCCGGGAGCAGGTATTCCGCCCCGAGGGCGGGTTGGCCGCTGGTGAGCTGGCTCGCGGTGATGACGGCCGTGAAGGCCGCGATGACACCGCAGAGGACGAACGCGGCGACTATCAGCCGCCCGGTGCGGAGACCGAGCATCACAGCCGCAACGCGCCCGCCGCCGGTTGCGTACAGGTGGCGCCCGGAAGGGAGGTAGGTGAGCCCGAGCCAGACGACGAGCGCGATGGCCAGCGCGTAGACGACGAAGATCGAGAGTGATCCAAGCACCTGCGTCGAGCCGATGCTCGAGAAACCCCGCCGCGAAGTTTCCGACAATGGTCTGCCCGCCGGAGTACCAGGTTGTCAGTCCGCCGATGATTGTGGCCGTGCCGAGCGTCGCGATGAACGAGTTGAGTCGGAAGACCACAACCAGCAGTCCATTCAGAAGTCCGAGCGCACCCCCGACCGCCAGCGTCAGCAAGATCGCTGCTTTCCAAGGGAGCCCCTGGTTGACGATCAGCCCGGCGACCACGAGCTCGCACAAGCCGAAGTTCGCTGCGACAGACAGGTCGAATTCCCCGGAGATCAACGGCAGGAGGATCGCGAGCGAGAGCAGCAGCGTCGGCGCTTGATTGGTCGCGATCACCTCGAAATTGAGGGTCGTGAAGTAGGTCGACGGCTGAAGCGCCGAGAACAGTCCGATGACCAGGATCGTTACGACCACGAGCCCGTAGCGGGCGAGTGCGTCGGAGGCGTGATCGCGGACGGCGGTGCTGTCGAGATGTGGCACAGGCAGAGCGGCCCGTCTCGTTCTACGGATAGGTCGCTTCGAGTCGCTGGTTGACGGAGTGGCCGTACCCGGTCTCGAGGATCATCCCGCACACCTGCCGCGTGTCGATGAACGCGAACTCGATCGAGCCGTCGACGCGTGCGGACATCAACTCCTCGGCGCCGCGTTCGGCGAACCACTGCCGGACCGCGTTGCTCTCAGCCTCCGTCTGCCGCCACACGGTCATGAAGTGCGGTCCCGGAGATGCGTCTTCCACGAGGTCGCGGTACAGGCTCGGTCCTTCGAGCGGCTGGCAGAGCCAGAAGGCTGTGCCGCCGGGCGCCGACGTCCCGGCGACGAGAAATGAGAACTCAGCGCGCTCGCCGCGATACCGCATCTCTCGGAGCGCGGGCGGCTCCTGGCGATACACACTCCAGGGCCCCCAGCCGAGCGTCTCCCAATATGTCGCCATCGCGGCCCAGATGTCGATCACCGCCATGCCGACCGTCGAGACGACGAGCGGGCCTCCCGCAAGTTCCGCCGGCGCGGGCAGAGCACCGGTCACGACGTGCTCGTCTTCCGTAGCGCTGCGACGCTTCGCGTCCCGGCCCCCAACCCGGGACGCGAAGCGCGCGTCCACCTCTGACGCGCTACTTGATACCCCACAGCTGCTTGTACTTCGCCTGGTAGTCGACCGGGTTACCCTCGCTGAAGTTGAGGCTGGCCGGGCATGTCGCCGACGCCGGGGTGCCGGGCGCCGCGTAGGCCTTCGCCGGCGACAGGAGTATGACGTACTGGGTGTTCTCCGGAGGGGGCGTCACGCCGGGATGCTCGAGGATCCGGTTCATCATGTCGACTCCCTCCCACCCGACCCAGGTGAGGTCGTCTCCGTAGACGGCGCCGATGTTCTTTCCCTGGTAGCACTGCTGCATCTGGAGCGTCGACGGTGCATCGGACAGCACTTGTACGTCTGTCCGTCCACGCGCCTGGAGGGCCGGCACGACGAAGGCGTCCGCCGCACTGTAGGGATCACGAATGTATGTGACCTTGTCCCCGAACCGGTCGAGGATCGAGTTGATCTCCTGGGTCATCTTCGGTGTCGTCGTGATGTCGAAGCCAACAACGTCCTCGAACAGGATCGTGCAGCCGCTGCACTGCTTCAGACGCGCGACGGTTGCGGCGTCGCGGGTCTGGAGACCCGCGTCGGTGGTGCGGAAGATAACGACGCCTGCCGTGCCCTTGCTGTTCCAGATCATCCAATCCGCGCTGATCAGGCCCCGCTTGACGTTCGGGTCCGGGTTGTTCCCCTGGACGAGGCTGGGATCGACGCCGGCCTGCTTGGCTGTGATCGCTCCGTTGTTGACCACGGGGACGTGATGGGCTTTCGCAAACTTGAGCGCGTCGACCAGAGCGCTGACGCCGGTGCTCTCGAGGATGATCCCGTTCGCTCCGCTGACCACAGCGTTTCGGATCGCCGCGCTCATGACGTTGGGATCGCCCTTTCCGTCGACGACCGTTGTGTGCCAGCCGATCACCTTTGCGCCTGACACGCTTCCTGCGGTCTCTCGGGCGCATGCAGTTGCCTGGCTACACGAGATCAGGACGATGTTCTTGACCTTCTGCGGCTTCGTCGGCGTCGTCGGCCCCATCCACGTCTTGGGCCAGCCGGCCGCCGCCAGTACGTTGGCCTTCGCCTGCGCAATCAGACTCGGTGGTGTCGTCGCCTTCCGGGACGCACTCGCGGCGCCGGAGAGCGAGACGGCGACGGCAACAGCCGTCGCCGCCAGCGCCGCGAATGCCATCAGCCGTCTCCACTCTACGTCAGATTTCCTGACCATTAATGACCCTCCTTCCAGCTTTGTCCGCACGCGCCGGGCTCACGACGACGCGTGCGTGAGCCGCCACTATAAGGTCGGAATGTCCGTACAATCAAGGTGTGATTCAGCACAAGCCCGGGGCGGCGGTCACATCGCGACTCGCGGCAACGGGGCTCTCGAAAGCGTTCGGGCATGTCCAGGCGCTGCGTGACGTCGACCTTGATCTCTATGAAGGCGAGATCCTCGCACTCGTCGGCGACAACGGCGCCGGCAAGTCGACGCTGATCAAGATCCTTTCGGGCAATCTCCAGCCCGACACCGGGGAGCTACGCGTCAACGGCCACCGCACCACTTTTCGCTCGCCCATGATCGCACGTGAACACGGGATCGAGACCGTCTACCAGGAGCTCGCAGTCGTCCCGGCCCTCGACGTGGCTGAGAATCTCTTCCTCGGACGTGAGGTTCGCTTCGGGGGGCCACTCGGTCGCCTACTGCCCTTCATCGACAGGCGGTCGATGCGTCGGCAGGCCCGGGAGCACCTGAAAACTCTGAACATCGGCATCCCTTCGGTGCGCCAGCGCGTGGACACCCTTTCCGGTGGCCAGCGTCAAGCAGTCGCGGTCGCCCGGGCGCCGGCGTTCGGGCGCGACATCGTGATCATGGATGAGCCGACTGCGGCGCTCGGCGTCAAGGAGACGGCCGCGGTCATGAACGTGATCCGGCGCATCAACGAGCACGGGCTCGCGATTATCCTGGTCAGCCACAACCTGCCCCAGGTCCTGGAACTGTCCGATCGCGTCATGGTGATGAGGGCCGGAAGGAGAGTCGGCTGCGTCAGGACGCGCGACACGGGCATGGAGCAGATCGTCCGCATGATCACGGGCGCTGAGGGGCGGCACGCCGCCTGACGAAACCTCTACCCGCCTTGAAAGGCGGGATCGGTCTTCGCTGGGGCGTTGCGTCGTGTCGCCCGACGAGCCCTTACGCGGCCTGGCAGCCGAGACTCGCCCGGCAATGATCGACGGATGTCCGCACGCGAGCGATGACGTCGGAGTCGGCGGCCTCGAAGGCATCGAAGAGCTCGAGAAAGACGGGAAGCCCCGCGAGACCACTTGCCTCGACGTCAGCGGCGAAGGCGCCGAGGTCGACGCAACCGCGATCGTCGGGCCAGCCCCAGTGCGAGTCGCTCTGGAAGTCCGTGTTCTGGAGATGCAACAACCCGACGTGCGGCGCGAGCGGCGTAAGCCAGTCCTCGAGGGCGATCTCTCGGCCGTAGAGGGGACGAAAGAGCGCATGGCCGATGTCGAGCACGTAGCGAACCGGGACGGCGCTACCGCCGAGGTCGGCCGCGAGGCGCTCGGCCTCGACGATCGACGACGGGATCTCGCGCGGGAGGGGAGTCGGTTCGACGAGCAGTGCGTCGAGCCCTTCGCCGCGGGCTCTCTCAGCCAGGTCACGAAGCGTTTCCACGAGTTCCGCGTAGCGGCGTTCGCGTTGGCCCGGTCGAGCGAGGTCTGCGACCGAGAGCGCACCGACCGGGCCGCCCATCGCGTTCGCGCCGATCTCGGCCGTCACGAACAACGCCCGGTGCCACCACTCAACCCCGGCAGCCCGCGCATCGGCAACCGGGTGGAGCAGTCCGTTATAGGTGTATTCGGCCAGGCCGATCTGAGCGCTGTGAATGGTGATCCCCTCGGCAGCCGCCGCCGCTCGCACGCCTCGAGCGAGGCGCCGGCAGTCGGGCCACCAGGGGTTCAGCAGATCGAAGGAGAACTGCACGAGATCGAGCTCCAGCTCGTGGCGAACGACGGCTGCCCACTCGGCCGGATCAGGCCACCGTTTGATCGCGAAGCCGAGATTGATGCCGAACTTGCTCATTCGAGATTCGTGTGGCGGGATCGCATCTCGTCGGCGCTCTGTCCAAGCCGCTCGCGCAGGCGAATCGAGACGACGTCGAAGAACAGCAGCTGAACTGCCTCGTAGAGGCTCCCCATCGGCAGGATGCTCGGAGCCGGCCGCTCGTCGTCGGCCATCGTCTGCGCGGGAAGCTCGATTACCGTATCGGCCAGGCGCGCTGCGTTCCCGTCGGGGTTGGCGGTCACGACGACCGTGCGCGCGTCTGCCGCTTGCGCCACTTGCAGCAGCGCGGCCACGGTCGAGAAGCTTCCCGGCCCTGCACTTGTGATCAGGAGGTCGCCTTCGCCGAGCGGCGGCGTCGTCATGTCGCCGACGACATGTGCATCGAGCCCGAGGTGCATCAGCCGCATGCACAACGCCCTCATCATCAGGCCCTCGCGTCCGACGCCGTAGCACGCGATCCGCCGTGCCGCCGCGACCTCGTCGCAGAGGCGGTCCGCCGTCGTCGGCGGGATCTGCGCGAGAACCGCACTCACCTCCCGAACAGCGCCTCCCGCGAGCTCATGGGCGTCAGCCACCCGAGCTCTCCGGCAGTCCGAGTACCTGGCCGCCATCGACATGGACAATGTTGCCGGTCGTCCATTCGGTGGCCGGCGCCGCGAGCAGCCACACCCACCGCGCAACGTCTTCGACGCGTCCGATCCGCCCGAGTGGAATTCGGCGGCCCAGATCGCGGTAGGTCTCCTCGAGATCATCGCTGTAGGTCGCGTGGATCGGCGTATCCACCGGGCCAGGCGCGATGCAGTTGACGCGGATCCGCCACTGGGCGAGCTCGAACGCGTTCGCTCGCGTCATGTACTCGAGGCCCGCCTTGGTCACCGAGTAGAGCGTCGTCCCGGGCTTCACGATGCTGCCGACCGAGGAGCTGATGTTGACCACCGCTGCCGAGTCGCCCGTCCGCAGTGAAGGTAGGGCAGCCTGGGTCAGGAAGAACGGTGCGCGGAGGTTGATCGCTACATGCTGGTCGAACTCCTCGATCGTGAACGTCTCGAGCGGCCCATTGCGGATCACGGCCGCGTTGTTGACGAGCACGTCCAGCCGGCCGAACGAGGCGAGCGTCGCCTCGACGACGCGTCGGTACGAATCGGGCTCGGCCAGATCGGCAACGACGACGGCAGCCGCGGGGAGACCGGCGGCCACCTCGCGGAGCAGCTCTTCGCGGCGTCCCACAAGCACCACCGCGCAGCCACGGTCGGCGAGCTCACGGGCGGCGGCGGCCCCGATCCCGCTTCCGGCGCCGGTGACGACCGCGACTCTCACCCGTCTGCCACCGCTACCTCGTACGGCCCGAGCCGGACCGCGGTGTCGCGGCCGGCGAGCCGCTGGACCAGTACGGTCTTGGCCGCGTGCTCGAGGTTTGCGAGCATGAGGGTGGTCTCCCCGTTACGACGAACGGCCAGGGCGGTCACACCGAGGGGATCGCTCGAGATACAGTCGAGCAACTCGGCGTCGCGCCAGCCGCACACCCGAGCCAGAACGTGGTAGAGCGGAAACGGCTGACCCGGCAGGGAGGCGAACGCTGAGCTTGCCGATCCGCGCTCGCGCTCGACGAGCCCGCGCCAGCCGGTCGTCTCGAAGTACGTCATGGCTGCCGCGCCCGCCTCGGCGAGGCTCTTTACGCTCCCGACCGTCCACGCCGCACCGAAAAGCGACATCTGGCGCGGATCGACCTGTCGCGGCAGCCCCCCCTGCTCGGTGGTCTCCTCGACGACGGCGACGGCGTTGAAGCGGGGGCGGAACGTGACCGGGGTGACGACGACCGGGGTCGACGGGGAGAAGGCGCGTGCCGACCGCGCCGTCTCGCCCTGCGCTTCCAGCGACTCGACGAGCGAGAGCTCGTCGAAGGCGTGGATCTGCGGGTTGACCGAATAGGCGACCACGTCCAGTCGCTCCGGGTCGGGGCGGTTGCGATTGAGCTCGTTGAAGTAGATGTTGGTACCGCCGCCGACCGGGATGCCGTCGAACAGGCGGCGGACGACATCGACGTGCTCGAGCGGAGTCACCTCTCTTCCGTCATCGAAGACGAGCACACGCGCGACCCGGACGTCGGCGTCGCGGAGCGCCTCGGCCGTTTCCACGGCGAAGGACTCGTCGCCGTTGAGAAAGAGCGCGAGCTCGAGCTCGCAACCGAGCGCAGAAGCCTCCTCGACCGCCTGCAGCAGCCGGCTCGTCTCGCCGGGCCGGATGTCGGCGCGTAGATGCGCCGGAGCCAGTTCCCGCAAGAGCTCGGTCTCGCGCGGCCCGAGAGCCTCGCCGTGGCTCGCCATGCCAACACCGACGGGCGGCATGCGTCGGCCGAGCGGCTCGCCGACACGGACCGATGAATCCCCGACACCGCGCCGAGTCGGGCGTCGACCGTCCAGGCCATCCACGCGGAACGTCACCTTCTGCCGGATCCGACCGCCGACCGCGATCGTGTGGTGATACCCCAACGAGGCCGGCGTCGAGGACGTCTTGAACGAGCCGTCCGTCCAGTTCCGCTGGTCCTCCATCTCGAAGAGGTCGCCCTCGAAGTCGAACCGGATCCGTTCACCGTGCGGCAGATCGATCTCGAGCCACTCGACCGGCTCGAACAGCGGCAGGTCCCAGGCCCCGTTGTCGACCGAGATCTGCGGACCGATGTGCCGCGGCAGCTCACCTCCGACCGGGGTCGTCGGCGCTCCGCCGCGGAAGAGCCGGCCGGCGGTCTCGCGAATCGGATGGTGAAGGCAGAGCCCGATCTTGGCGAACGCAAACGACGCTTCGGCGGTGCCATCCAGCTCATAGCTCACGACCCCGTCTCGTGTGCCCTCAAGGGTCGCCCTCCACGCGAAGTCAATGTCACCCTCCGTCGTCCTCGCCGCCACCCGCACTCGAAACTCGCCGTCGCCCTCCTCGATCTGCGGCTCGCCGACGGCCGCCGAGGGCGTGTTCCAGTTGAGATCGCGCACAGCCATGTAGATCCGGCGCACGACCTCGTTGCGCGAGCTGCACGCGTAGCGCAGGTCAGAACCGTGCAGCTCGAGGAGCAGGGGGCCCGCGCGAAGGACCCGCACGTCGGGCGGCGGCTCATCCCGGCCGTACCAGAGACGAAACGGAGGGGAACCTTCCAGCGCCATCAGCGATCGACCGGCGCGAACCAACCGCTCACCCGCGACCGCCGGTGAACGCAGGCGTCGCGAACGTCGACGCCGTGACGGGAGACGAGGCGACCTGGACGTCGATCCGCATCCGGTCGGTCCGTAGCCAGGACTGGTAGCAGTCGAACGGCCGCAGGTCGCGGTCCCACGTGACCGACTCGATGAAGAGCACCGGCGACCCCGTCGGCACCTCGAGCACGCGGGCCAGCCGTTCCTCGGCTCGCACGGCCTCGACGACTCGGCTGCCGCCCGCCGCCTCGATGCCCACCACGTCCTTCAGCCGCTGGTAGAGCGACTGATTCGGGTCCTCGAGCGGAAGCACGAGCTCGGCAATGGTACGAGACAGGTGGTTGATGTTGTACATCGCGACAAGCCCGTCGATCGAGCGGATCCGCTCCAGCGTGGCGCCCTCGGCCCGTTCGAGCCGCAGCGCGGCGGCCGCCCAGGCGGGGAGCTCGCCGCACGTGTCCGAGCGGAGCACGACCGAGGTGACCAGGCGGCCACCACGCTCGACCTCCTCCTGGAAGAACCCGCCCGACGACTGGAGCAACCACGAGCGCGGCCGCGACTCACAGACGAACGTCCCCTGACCCTTGGACCGTTCGATCAGTCCCTCCTGTTCGAGCCGTCCGAGCGCCTGGCGGACCGTCGTGCGCGAGAGGTTGAACAAGCGGCAGAGCTCCGGCTCGGACGGCAGGCGGAACCCTGCCTTCCAGTGGCCGCTCGTGATCTCCTGCTCGAGCAGCTCGGAGAGCTGGAAATAAAAAGGAATCGGGGAATCCCGCCTGATGCCGGTCGCCAGCGCGCTCACCGTGGAGACCCCCCCTCTCGGGGAGGCGCGGCGCCGAACGGCTCCGGATCGGCGAAGCGGCGCAGGACGTTTTCCGTGATCCGCGAAACCGCGTTGTCATAACCGTTGTATGAGAGCGAGCCGCACCAGGCGATCGAACTCGCCGAGAAGACCGCACCGCCGGCAGGAAGCTCGAAGAACAGCATGTCGGCGCGAACGAACGGGCTGACAGTGCCGCCTTGACGCGAATCGCTCGACGCGACTTCCTCGACGACGTGTTGGTAGGAGTCGGAGAAGCCGCGCGCCGACGCGAGCAGGAGCGCATGCGGCGGCGTACCGAGAGCGTGATCGAGGCGGTCGAACTCGAGGCCGACGGCGCCGTCCATCGTCAACCCGTGCTCGCCGATCACGCTCTCGGGCACTCCGGCGAAGATCCACGCCGCACGCGGGTCGTCTGCCCCGGCCGCGCGTTCGAACGGCAGCGCGCGGTCGAACCCCTGTGCCGCCATCCCGACACCGACGAGCCGCTGCGGCGGCAAGCCGCGGTCTCGCCACAGCCCACCGGGCTCACCCGTCGTCGAGTGAAAGTCCTCGCCCGGTGCGCCTCGCCAGGTGCCGGTTCCCCGCCGGCCTCGACGAACCTCGATCGCGTGTGGCCGTTCCGGATCGATCGACGTCACCCAGTAGAAGCCGTTGCCGCCGAGATACACGACGCGGCCGCCGTCCTCCAGGTAGCGAGCAAGGCTTTCGAGCATCCTCGACGTCCAGTATTCGGGGTGGCTGCCCGTGATCACCACGCGATACCGGCGAAGAAGCTCGAGACCCTCGTCATGGAGGTCCTCGTCGGTCACCGTGTCCACCGTGAAGCCCTTCTCGTCGAGCCAGTCGACGAGGTGAAGGTCGGCGGGGAACTGATGGGCACTGCGAATGAGCGGCAAGTGATACTGCGGACGCATGTTGACGATCGGCCGGAGGCGAGACGAGTAGCAGCAGCCCACGCCGTCGCGGTGCTTGTCGTAGAGACCAAGGAGCGGCACGTCGATCGCGAGGCGATCCTCGGGCTGGTAGTAGTCGGAGAGCTCGAAGTCCGTCACGGCGACGGGATTCCCTTCGGCGGCATGCTCGTTAGCGTAAGCCAGGTAGGAAAGGGTCGGCGCGAGAAACGCGATCGACGAACGACTCTCCCCACGCGGCGGCCGAACGAAGAACGGAACCCAGTCCTCGTCCTTGCCCGCTCGCAGCCGAGCTGCGTAGACCCCGCTCGCCAGAGCCTCCGGCACGCGCAGCTCGAACGACGGCTGCCAGCCCGCGTCTTCGAGATCGTCGTCGTGGAAGAAGATCGCACCGTACTCGTCGGGCGCGTTGCGCCAGTCGATTTCGGAACCTGTCCAATTGTGCCCAGTGACCGCGCGCATCGGCATGTTGACGAGACGGCCGTGGTGAGCATTTTCCGAGCCGTCCCGGATGCGGTCGCTGCCCATCTCCAGCGAGAAGTCCCAGGACGCGATCGGACGAGCACCCGCATCGAGCCGGGGCGATTCGAGCTTGCCGTTGAACCCTGCGCCTAGGCGAACCGGCTCGAGTGTCGGCGACGCGCCGGCCGGCACCTCGCGCTCGACGGCCACATCGGCCGGGCCCGCCCGGGAAACAGCGAAGGGGTCGCTGCTCGAGTCGAACCCGCGCGCCGTCGAACGCGGCCGAAACGAAGATCCACGCCGACGGAGCCACCGGGACGCCTGTGCTGACGAGCTCGGTGTCGAGTCGCACCGCGACAGCGCCGACCGGATCGAGAAAGAGACCCCAGCCGAGGTCGGCGCTCTCGGACCGCTTGGTGACGAGCCCCTGGAACCCGTTAGCCGGCGTTGTCGGGTAGATCCAGGCGGACACGGTGAAGGGCCCGTCGCGGATCGAGGTCAGGAGCGTGCTCGACGATCCCGAACGAGCCGAGCGGGTAGGGCTGCTCGCGCCCCTCGTAGGTGCCGTCGACGGTCGTCTCGACCGGCACCACTTTCAAACCGGGCCCGCCCGGCTTCGGGTCCCCGTGGTACAGGCGCACGATCGACGCGTCGAAGCTCGCGTGGACGGTGCTGACCATGAACTGGATCCGCTCACCGGGGGCGACGCTCCAGACGTCGCTGTAGCCGACGATTCTCACGGCAGCGAGCCTGCAGCGTCGAGATCGCCGCCGGCGGCGCCGGTCATCAGTGCGACAAGATCGGTGCCGGTCGTCTGCTGTCGGACGTCGAAGTCCGCGACCTTCTCACCGAGGCGAAAAACGGCGATCCGGTCGGCGACGCGAAGCACGTGCTGCATGTTGTGACTGATGAACACGATCGCGACGCCGTGCGACTTCAGCCGTTCGACGAGCGAGAGCACGAGCTCGGTTTGCCTCACCCCCAACGCGGCGGCCGGCTCGTCCATGATCACGATGTGGCTGCCCCAGAGGACGGCCCGCGTAATCGCGACCGCCTGCCGCTGGCCACCGGAGAGGGCGCTGACCTTCGTGCGCACCGGCGGCAGCGTGACGCCGAAGCGCTCGAAGGCCTCGCGCAGCCTCGCGCCGCATCGCGGCCTTGTAGAGGCGATGGAACACCCGGCCCGGGGCGCCGGGACCGAGCCGCTCGCGGCGCAGGAAGAGATTCTCCGTGATGTTCAGCGTCGGGATCAGCGCAAGGTTCTGGAAGACGGTCTCGATCCCGACGGCGCGCGCCTCGGCGGGATCGCTGAAGCTCCGCTCCACACCGTCGACCAGGATCTGACCCTCATCGGGCCGGACGCGCCCGAGACCACGCCGACGAGCGTGCTCTTGCCGGCGCCGTTGTCACCGATGAGCCCGAGCACCTGCCCGCGTGCAGCCGAAGGCTGACGTCGCGCAGCGCGGTCACGGCGCCGAACCGCTTGGTCACGCCCTCGACCTCGAGCACACGCCGTCTGCCCGCTCACGTCGCACGTCCCCTCCGACGCCTCGGTCGCCGACGAGCGAGGCTCGGCCGCGGTGACGGGGATCAGTTCGAGGCGCTGGTAGAAGGCATCGGCGCCGGCCGCGGCGACGAGCACGCGCCGACCGCGAGGTTGACGACGTACGGGCCGATGTTGAGCAGGATCAGGCCGTTGTTCAGCACGCCGATGAAGAGGACGCCGAAGAGCACGCCCCAGAGCGAGCCGCGGCCGCCCGCGAAGGCAACGCCGCCGAGCAGCACCGCCGTCAGCACCTGCAGCTCGAGCCCGACGCCGATCGACGGCGAGGCGCCGTCGAGCTCCGAGGTCAGGATCAGGCCGCCCACCGCGCTGCAGCGCCGAGAAGACGTAGAGGACGCACGGGATCGACTCGACCGATGACGCCGAGCGCGCGCGCCGAGGTCTTGTCGGCGCCGATCGACGTCATGTGGCGGCCGAGCGGCATCTCGTACCAGATGTAGGCGCCGACAGGAAGGGGCCGAGGAAGATCACGGCCGGGACCGGGATGCCGGCAACCGTGCCGTTGCCGAGCTCGCGCGAACGTGTCGCCGAAGCCGAACTGGGTGACGTCGTGGGTGATCGTGTCCGCCATGCCGCGGGCGCCCGCAAAGCCGCCGAGCGTGACGATGATCGGAGAGAAGTCGAGGTAGCTGATCAGGAGGCCGTTCATCAGCCCCCAGGCCGCACCCGACCAGCACAGCGATCGCGATCGAGAGCGCGAGCGAGTGGTGGTCGACCTTCGCCATCTGACCGAAGACCGCCACCGCAAGCACGGCGACCGAGCCCGACCGAGAGGTCGACGTAGCCGGAGAGCACGAGCATTGCCCCGGGGATCGCGACGAGCCCGACGATCGGACACCTGCAACAGGACGACGGTCAGATTGCGGCCGTGTGAGGAAGTTGGCTGCTCGCCGCAGTGAACACGGCACTCATCACGATCAGGGCGATCAGCAGGCCGCCGCTCTGGTAGTTGGCGAGCGTCGCCGCGAGGCTCCGCCATCGCGCCGACTGCCGTTCGCGAGGCGCCGCGGCCCCCGCCGCGAACGCCCCGCAGGCTCTGCTTGAATCACCCCGTTTTCCTGCCGCTAGGCGCCGTACTTCGCGAGAAGCTTCTTTCCGATCGCCTTGCCGGCGGCGCTCTGCGAGACCAGCACGTACGGGTAGTTGATCCGGGTCGGTCTCTTGCCCTCGATCGCGTTCGCCGTCGCCGCGACCGACGCACCGCCGATACCGACCAGGTCGAGTGCGCCTGTCGAGCGGATCACGCCGCCCTGCACGACCGCCTGCATCACCGGAATCGCTCCGTCCCAGCCGGCGATGTACATCGTGTTCTTCCGCTCGGTCGACGGATGGGTCTGCATGAAGGCCTTCTCTGCGCCGAGCGCCCCGTCGTCTGCGATGCAGAGGATCACGTTCAGGTCGGGATGCGCCTGGAGCATCGACTGGGTCACGGTCAGGCAGTCGGCCGCGAGCACGCCCTCGTGCTGAGCGACGACCTGCGCGCCCGGCGCGACCTTCTTCAAGGCCTTGATCCCGCCGTGGATGCGGTCCCTGCCGGTCTGCTGGATCTCGTGAGTCAGCAGTGCGACCTTCGCCTTGCCGTTCGAGGGTCTGGTTGACCCAGTCGCCCCGCATCGGTGCCGACGAGCGCCGCGCCCTGGAGGTTGTTGAAGATCACCCACCCGTCGGTGCCGGGCAGCGCCTTGTCGGAGTAGTCGAGGAACTTGACGTTCGCGGCATGCGCCTTCTTGATCAGCGGCGCCATCGCGTTGTTGTCCAGCGGGAGCACGATCACGCCGCCGATGCCCTGGCCGATCCAGGTGTTCAGCTCGTTGACCTGCGCGTCGAGCTTCCCGTTGGCATGGCTTTGAAGCAACTCGTATCCACGCTTCGCGGCCTCCTCTTTCGCGCCCTTGAGCAAGAGCGGGTAGACGCTGGCAGACGTGTCCGGCTGAGCAAAAGCGATCGTCTTGGAGTTCGCGATCGCGGACGAGCGGGCGAAAGCCGATGCGGGCATCGCCAGCCCGGCGACGATGCCTGCAGCCCCGAGAACGAATCTCCGCCGATCAATCGGACGGGACACGCGCTCCTCGAGTTCGGACGAGCGTCGTCACGCATTGAAGCCTCCTTTGTCTTAGGCCTGTACGGACAGGACGAGGAGATCATCGGCACGATCCGCGCTCGCTGTCAAGCCTCCGCTCCGAACTCGGCGTGCGCTGTCGAAGGGGGCGAATCGTCAATTCGCTCAGAACCACGTGTGCGGGCTGCGCGTGGGCGTACACGATCGCGCTTGCGACATCGTCCGGAGCGAGCGGCTCGGCGCGTTCGAGCAAAGGGCTGACGATCGGATTGTCGCGGGTGAGCGGGGTGTCGACGAGCCCGGGCTCGACGACGGTCACCCGCACACCTGCGTCCGCGACTTCCTGGCGCAGCGCGTGCGCATATCCGACCTGGCCCCACTTGCTCCCGATGTAGGCCGGCTCGCCGACGTACGTCTCGCGGCCGGACACGGACGCGACGATGAAGATGTGCCCAGCCCCGCGCCCGAGCATGTGCGGCAACACCGCGCGCACGGCGAACATCGTGCCGAGGAGGTTCGTCTCGACGACTGCGCGCCAGCGTTCGGGATCGCCGCCGCCGGCGCTGCTCTGGTCGGCGATGCCCGCGTTGGCAACGAGCACGTCGATCCGCCCGAATCGCTCGAGAACCGAGTAGGCGACCGTTTCGAGGCCTCCGTGGTCCCGTACGTCCGCTTCGATCACGAGTACCTCGCCCCCGGCCGCGCTCACCGCGGCAGCGACCTCGTCGCCACGTTCCGTCGCGACGTCGACGAGGACCAGGCGCGTTGCGTGGCGAGCAAACGCCAGCGCCGTGGCTTCGCCGATTCCGCTGAGGCCGCCGGTAATGACGACGACCGGCCGCCCGACCGATTGTTGTCCGGACAGGATGACGTTATTCTGGTCAAGCCAGTACCCCCGCTGTCAAGGAGGCTCGATGGACGCGCACTCGCACGAGCAGCAGGTGACCTTCGCGCATGGTTCGGCCAGCGGCCCCCTCCCGATCAGCCAAATCGCGATCGTCGTGCGTGACATCGACGACGCGCTCGAGAAATACAACCGGGTTCTTGGCTGGGGGCCGTGGAGCGTGTACGAGCATCAGCCGCCCTCTCTGCACGACACCTACTTGCACGGCTCACCCAGCGAGTACACGATGATCGGCGCGGAAACCCATGTCGGGCCGATCGTGGTCGAGTTGCTCCAACCGTGCGACGGCCCATCGATCTACAAGGAGTGGCTCGAGAAACACGGTGAAGGCCTGCACCACATCGCCGTCATGCGTCCGACCCCCGAAGAGTCTGACGCGGCACAGGAGCACTTTTCCGAGCTCGGAGCGAACATCCTGATGGAGGGCCGAATCGGCGAGACGATCCGGTTCTTCTATCTCGACACCGAGCCGCTCCTGAAGGTGATCCTCGAATCGGGTACAGGTCACGCGGTCGACCTAAAGCCCGTTCGGACGTACCCGGAACAGTAGTCCAGGTGATCGAGCCCGAGACGGTCGTCGCATGACGGCGGAGCTGCTGCTCGCGATCGACGCCGGTACCGGATCCTGCCGTGTCGTCGCGTTCGACCTTGAAGGCAGGCAGGTCGCGATCGCGCAGCGCGAATGGTCGCACGCCGCCCAAGCCCGCGTGCCGGGTTCGCAGATCTTCGACACCGAGCACAACTGGAGCCTGATCTCCGCCTGCGTGCGCGAGGTGCTCGCCGCGACGGACGCCGACGCCGTCACGGCGGTAGCTGCCACGTCGATGCGCGAGGGGATGGTGCTCTACGACGCACGCGGCCACGAGATCTGGGCGTGCCCGAACGTCGACTCGCGGGCTGCGAAGGAGGCGGGCGAGCTGATCCGCTCCGGGGCAGCGCAGGAGATCTACGAGATCGGCGGCGACTGGGTCTCCATCACGGCCCCCGCGCGCTTCCGTTGGCTGGCGACGCACGAGCCCGAGACGTTCTCGGCGATCGCGCACGTCGGCATGCTCGGCGACTGGATCCTCACCCGCCTCTGCGGCGAGTTCACGACCGACCCGTCGCTCGGCTCGAGCTCCGGGATGTTCGATCTCGCCACCCGCACCTGGTCGGAGCGGCTGATCGAAGTCGTCGGCCTCGAGCCCTCGATGTTCCCACCAGTGCGGGAGCCGGGCGAGGTCGTCGGAGCCGTGACACCCGAGGCGGCGTCCGACACGGGGCTGCGGCAGGGAACGCCTTGCGTGGTTGGAGGGGCCGACACCCAACTCGGCCTGGTCGGGATCGGCGTCGTCGACGCGGGGCGCTTCACCGTCGTCGGCGGCTCGTTCTGGCAGCAGACTGTCGTCCTCGACGAGCCGTCGATCGACCCGCACGGACGTCTCCGGACGCTCTGCCACGCCGCGGCTGACAGGTGGATGATGGAAGGAATCGGCTTCTACTCCGGCCTCACGATGCGATGGTTTCGCGACGCGTTCTGCCAACGCGACAAGGAGCTGGCGGCGGAGCGCGGCGTCGATGTGTACCACCTCCTCGAGGCCGAGTCCGCCGGCGTTCCCCCGGGAGCGAATGGCGTGCTCGGTGTCTTCTCCAACCTGATGGAGGCGAAGCACTGGACCCACGCCTCGCCGTCGTTCGTCCAGTTCGACATCACGAAGCCCGAGTCGTCCGGCAAGAAGGAATGCTTTCGCGCGATCGAGGAGGCCGCGGCGTACGTCTCTCGCGGGCATCTGGAGATCGCCCGGGAGGTCTCTGGGCGGCCGGTCGACGAAGTCGTGTTCACCGGCGGCGCCGCAAACGGGTCACTCTGGGCTCAGATCCTGGCTGACGTGCTGAACGTTCCCGTGCGTGTGCCGCACATCAAGGAGTCCACCGCTCTCGGCGCGGCGATCTGCGCCGGAGTCGGCGTCGGACTGTACCTCGTCCCTGACGGAGGGGACGCGGCTCGCGCGCTTCGATGCGGAGATTGCGCCCAACGCAGTTTCAGCCGCGACCTACGATCGGCTCTACGACCAGTGGCGAGAGGTGTACGGTCGCATGCTCCAGATCTCGGACGAAGGGATCGTTCGCCCGCTCTGGCGGGCGGCCGGAACATGAGTCGCGTCGACAACCACGTCCTGGGAGTCACTTGAGAGAGGGGTGTCCGGATGCTCTGTGACTTGCATCGGCGGGGCTCGACGTCGTCACGCCGCCGCTTGCCGATTGCCCCGAGATCACCGACATCAGGCCGGTGACCCGGCGCGCGCTCCGGGCCGGTCGTCCCGGATCTACGGGATGGGCGGCACGCTGTCAGCCGGCGGGAGCGAACGCGAACTCGCGAAAAAGCTCATACGCATCTGCCGGCTTCGCTTCGTCGTGCACGACGGCGGCGACCGCCTGGATCATCGCCGACGGGGCCTCCGACTGGAAGATGTTGCGCCCCATGTCGACCCCGGCAGCACCTTCCTGCACGGCCCGGTAAGCCATCTCCAGCGCCTCCAGTTCGGGCAGCTTCTTGCCGCCGGCCATCACTAGCGGTACGGGGCAGCCGGCGGCCACATTCGCAAAGTCCTCGGTGTAGTACGTCTTGACGACTTGCGCGCCGAGCTCGGCACAGATACGTGTCGCGAGGCCGAGATAGCGCGCATCGCGAGCGAGGTCTTTACCGACGGCGGTCACCCCGAGGACGGGGATGCCGTACCGGTAACCAGCATCGACGAGCCGCGTCATGTTCTCGACAGACTGAGTCTCGTGCTCACCGCCGACGAAGACCTGAACGGCGACCGCGTGGACGTTCATTCGGGCGGCATCCTGCATGTCAAGGGCGATCCGCTCGTTCGACAGATCCTTGAGGATGCTTGGCCCGCCGCTGGCGCGCATCACGATTCCGCCACCGTACGAGGCGGGAATCGTCGTGCGCAGGATGCCGCGGGTCAGCATCAAGGCGTCTGCGGCCGGGGCGATCGGAACGATGTTCAGGTCGATCCGCTCGAGCCCTGTGGTCGGCCCCTGAAAGTATCCGTGGTCGAATGCGAGCATCACCGTTCGCCCGGTAGTCGGGTCGAAAGATCCTCGCGAGGCGATTCTTCATTCCCCAGTCGTAGCCACCTGAGCCCTTGAGGAAGAAGCCGCCGTCGGGAGGGGGGACGCCCGTCGAGAAATTCTTGGAGCCGCCATCGTCAGCCTCAGGCACAGCGCATCCCCTTTCCTCGCATTGACGAGCTCAGGCGGTTCCCAACGCTAGTTGCATGACGTCACCCTGTCCAGACAACTGAGGACGCTAACCGTACGCATGCCGAGCGCCCGCCCCAGGGAGGCGACACCGCAAGCGCGCAGAACTCCTGGACTGCCGCGTGGGAACGTCCCGGTGAGCAAGCATTCTCGACCCTGCAGGTGAATCGTCATGCTCGCGCGCACGAGATATCGAACTGTTCGGTCACTCGTCGATCATCGATCGGTTGACGACGTTGACCAGCCGTTCGCCGGCCGCGAAACGGACAATCTCGGCCGCGATCATCTCGGCGCCCTGAAGCAGTGTCTCGTGTGTGCCGCCGCCGATGTGGGGCGTCATCACTACGTTCTCGTGGCGAAGGAGACGATGGATTCCGGCTTGGGTGCTGAAATGAACAACGTCGAGAGCCGCGCCGGCGAGATGTCGTGACTCGAGCGCTGCGTCGAGCGCGTCCTCGTCGACGAGCGACTCGCGGGCAGTGTTGACGAGGAACGAACCCGGCTGCATCTTCGCGATCGCCGCGGCGTCGATCATGTTGGCCGTCTCGGCAGTCGCCCGCGCGTGCAACGAGACGAAATCGGCGCGAGCGAGCAGCTCATCGATAGCGCCGACTCGCTCGGCCTCTTCTGGCGCGTTCGACAGATACGGGTCATACACGATCACTGCCATTCCGAAGGCGCGGGCTCTCGAGGCGACGCGCTGTCCGACTCGGCCAAGCCGACCAGGCCAAGCGTATGGCGACGAAGATCGCTGCCGATGAACCTCGCGCCCTCCCAGTTGTCCTTCAGTTGGTTTCCTTCGAGCAGGAAGCGCTGGGCCTTCGGAAACCCGCGCGCAAGCATGACGAGAAAAGCGATCGTCTGATCGGCCACGGCTTCGGCATTCTTGCCGGGCGTGCTCACGAGTGGTAGACCTCGCGCCGTGAGCGCGTCCACGTCGACGTTGACGGGGCCGCCTCTGCGCAGCAGAGCAGCTTCAAATGAGGTGCCGCCTCGAGGACTTCCTCGCTGACCGGGGCTGCTTGCACGACGAGCACCTCGACGTCGGACATCCTCTCGGCAACCTCGCTCGGCGAGCCCTGATACTCCTCCAGCTTCGCGAGTGACGGCGACACGGGCGATGTCGGCGCGATCGGCGTCGATCTGGAGGTACTCGATCTCGTGGACACGCTCGAGCCCGTGAAAGCGATCTGAAAGTAGCGCGGCGGCATGTAGGAGTCGCCGACGACGAGGATCCTCATCCCGTCTCTTCCTCAGTTCGCCGACGGGCCGGTACGCGCCCCTTGTCAAGGCGCGTCTGCTTCGGGCAGGTGCGCAGGAGCACGTGTGCCCATGGCCGCAAGGGCGCCCCTCCGCGGCCCACGGCGCGAGTTTTCGAATCCAGATGCCAGGCGTTCCGCCGGCCTCGAGTGGATCGTCATGGCGACCGATCAATTCGGATTGTCTCGTACGGCGCCAGCTCGAGCCGCAGCCCACCGACTGCGGCGATGACTCGTAGCCGCTCTGCGCGAAACTGCTCGGAGTCGAAGGAAGCCATCTGGACTGTTTCCAGGTTCAATCGCCTGAGGTCGACGGTGACGGGAAGACCGGTCACGGTCACCTCGTGCGGCCGAGGCGTCAGGTTGGCGACCAGCATATGTGACCCCTCAGCGTCACGGACTGCGGGCCCGACAACGTCGAGTGGTCGGTTCGACGTACAATCGAGCAGCTCGGCGTTCCGCCAGACGAGCCCCGGACCGACCCCCGTCACAAGAGACACCGGCTCCTGCTGACACCCCGAGCTTCGTGCGGAATCGAGGCTAGACGCACCCGCGGTGAAGCAAAATGCGCCGCTCCGAGACGTAGGAACGGTTGCCCCTCAGGCACATGCCGCACCTCCTGGTGGGGTTCATGTCGGGACGCACATATCGGGGCCACAATACCGTGCTCTTGTACGGACAACAAGACCGCCATGGTCAGAAAGCGATTTGACAGCGAGGCCGAAGCAAGGGAAGATCGCCCATCACGTCGCCTGTATCGAGCTTACATCCGCTCATCATCTTGCCATGACAAGAACCGACGAGGAGGTGCAAGAGGCACTGACGTAGGTCAGCAATCGGGGTCGGCGCTCGGAAGCGAAAGAGGCCGTCCCTTGACAGCTTAGCCAGATGCGTGTCATCCCCCAGGAGGTCGATGCGATGGGACGGAACGGGTTCAATCGGAGAAACGTGGGGTCGCTTGTTGGCGCGGGCACGGTTGTTGGAGTTCTCGTCTTCTCGACGATGGCACCGGCTGCCAGCCGCTCCCCGCAACGCAGCGTGTATGCGAAGGAAAAGTCGCATTACACGTTCGTCGTGAGCAACAACTTCCTTGGAAACGACTACCGCCCGCAGCTGCTCAGGCTTGCCAAGCTCACGGCCAATCTGCCGCCCTTCAAGGGCAAGGTCACAGTTAAAGTCGTCGAGTCGCAACCGACGACCGCGGCGCAGCTTGCCGACCTGAACAACATCATCAGCACCAAGCCTGACGCAATTCTCCTCGAGCCACCTGACCCGACCGGGGTGAACTCCGCAATCAAGCGGGCCTGCGCCGCCGGCATTCTTGTCATCGACGTGGACCAAGCCGCAACCGAGCCATGTGCGTGGACGGTCTCCGAGGACTTCTACCACGCTCAATTCATCCTAGGTGAATGGATGGGACAGGTCCTCAACGGGAAAGGCAAGGTCTTCGTCGACGACGGGCTCGCTGGGCCAGACATCGCGAAGACGATCGAGAAGGGATTCCTCGATGGGCTCAAGTTCGAGGCGCCGAACGTTCAGGTCGTCGCTCATTATCAGGGCCAGTTCTCGAATGCACCGTCGCAGCAGGCGGTATCTACGCTCCTCGTGGGGAACAAGGACGTCAACGGGATCTCGAATCAGGGTTACTGCTCGCCGGTCGAGAACGCGCTAAAAGCCGCCGGCCTTCAACCGCTACCCGTGACGTGTTACGGATACAACGGCGAGCTTCGCCAGTGCGTTGTAAACCACTGGCAGTGTGGAGTGTCGACTGGAGCGCCGACTGGCATCCAGATCGCGATGAAGACCGCGCTTGACATCCTCGAAGGCAAGGCGAACCCACCGAAGAACGTCGTGATCCCGAACCCCGAATGGATCTATGTGACGAACTCGGCGGCGTTCCACCCGAAGAAGACCTTCGGGATCCCCGTAGTGCAGATCAAGCAGATCAAGTGCGGAACAACGCCTCCACCCCCCGGCACGACCTGCAGCGATCTCCCGGCTGGAATGGCGATGCCGTTTACGCTCCCCGCGTACAAGGTGAGCGGTCTTGCGGCCGCCGGAAAGTAAGTAGGCCCCAGCCAGAAATACGGAACTGAACCCCCAGCAGAACAACGTAGCGGAGAGCACCGGGTCCGACGACCTGGTGCTCTCCGATGTTTCGAAGGCCTACGGCGGAGTCATCGCGTTGCGCCGAGCAAGCCTCCACGCCCGCGCAGGCGAAGTCCACGGACTGATCGGTGAGAACGGAGCCGGCAAGAGCACGCTCGTAAAGATCCTCTCTGGCGCGACCGAGCCCGATGGAGGGTCAATCACCTATCGCGGAGCGCCCCTCTCGCTCGGCGCCACGACAGAAGCTCGGAGAGCCGGCATCGGAACGGCGTATCAGGAGTTGAGCCTGGTCCCGGACTGGGATGTGGCAACCAATCTTCTGTACGGCAACGAACCTGAAATACGGGTTGGTCGGATCAACCCTCGCGCATCTCGGCGAGCCGCGGTCGCAGCAATGCGGGAGTTTGGTGTCACCGGAATCGACCCGCGGCGATCCATCCGGGATCTCCGACTTGCCGAACGCCAGACGCTCGAGATCATGCGCGCGCTCATGGCGCAGCCGCAGATTCTCATCCTCGACGAGCCCACCTCGGCGCTGGCGCCTGACCAGGTCTGGTGGTTCTTCGAACAGGTACGCGCGTTCGTTGCCAAGGACAAGATCGTGCTGTTCATCTCGCATCGGCTGGAAGAAATACGGTCGCTATGCGATCGCGTCACCGTGCTTCGTGATGGCACCAACGTCGGAGGCGGTCCGACGGCCGAACTCACCGAGAGCCACCTCGTCCAACTCGTTGCTGGGGACGCGGTCGAGCAGGCTCTTGCCGAAGAGCGGGCGCGTCGAGACCACCTGAGCGGCTCGCGCGTTATCGCGAAGCTGGAGGGCTTTGCATCCCTTCCAGATCTCCGTCCGGTCAACCTGGAGATCGGCGAGGGCGAGATCGTCGGGGTCGCAGGGCTCGAGGGTCAAGGACAGCTCGAACTGTTCCTCGCACTCTACGGCGCACAGCACTCTACGGGAAGCGCACTTCTTGACGGAAAGAAGCTTCATGCAAGAAGCCCCGCGGCGGCGATCGCGCAAGGAGTAGGGCTGGTACCAGAGGATCGTGGGCTCGCCCTTTGTGTCTCGCTCTCGATCCGCGATAACCTCACGCTCAGCAGCCTTGACTTGATATCGAGGTTCGGCCTGATTAGCCGTGAGCGCGAGACCAAGATCGTGCAGAAGGCCATGGGCTCGCTGCGGATCCGAGCTCGAGGAGCGCAGACGAATGTCGAGACGCTCTCGGGCGGCAACCAGCAGAAGGTGCTTCTTGGGCGCGTCCTGTCGCTGCATCCGAAGCTTCTCCTCATGTACGACGCAACTCGCGGAGTCGACGTCGGCACGAAGGCAGAGATCTTCCGCCTGGTTCGGGAGCAAGCCGACGCTGGGGTGGCGATTCTCTTCTACTCGACAGATGTCTCCGAGCTGGTTTCAATTAGTCACCGCGTCGTCGTGCTCCACGACGGTCAGGTGCGCGCAGAACTGATCGGTGAAGAGATAACCGAAGAGAAGATCATTGCAGCCGTGATCGGGGCGAGCTGAGATGACCGACGCGACCAGCACCGCCGACCGCCCAGTCGACGTCGGACGCACTCGCGTTCGCTTCGACCGAGACCTAGTGACGACATTAATACCCTATGGGTATTGCATCGCCCTCGGAACGGCGATCTACTCGCTGAACTCCGCCATACTGGTCGGAACGGGAGCGATCGACATTCGCGCAACAGCTCTCATGCCGCTTGCACTCGTCGGTGTTGGGCAAACGCTCGCTATCCTCACGCGCGGCATTGACCTCTCTGTAGGTGGGATACTGAGCACGGCAACGGCCTTGCTCGCAACGCGTTTTCAAGGAACGGGCATAATCCTAGTAGCCGAACTGCTCGCAGTCCTCGCACTCGGAGTCCTCGGTGGCGCCATAAACGGTGTCGTCATTGCTAAGACGAGTCTGCAGCCATTCATCGTCACCCTGTCGACATGGTCCATTTGGAGTGGGATCGCGATCCTTCTCCTTCCGCAACAAGGGGGCACTGTTTCACCTGAGCTCACGAGCTGGCTGACAGGGTCGGTATTCGGGGTTCCGAAGTCAGTCATCGGTATTGCAACTTTGAGCGGACTCTGGATCTGGGTGCGGTGGAGCCACTTCATCCTCGACCTTAAAGCAATCGGAAGTGACGTTCGTAAAGCTGACCTTGCGGGAGTGCGTGTTGATCGGCGCAAGATTGAGACATACGTGGTTTCAGGCGCATTCGCCGCGCTCGCAGGCATCTGGCTAGCCGGGCAACAGGGTGGAGGATCCCCAGTGGTCGGCAACGACTACATCCTCACTTCGGTCGCGGCAGTTGTAATCGGCGGCACCAGCATTTTCGGCGGAAGAGGGTCAGTCGCAGGGACTATCGCCGGCGCGCTCGCGCTTCTCATGATTCCCGATCTAATTTTCACACTGAATATCTCCAGCTTCTGGACTGGTTTTATCCAAGGACTACTGCTTATCGTAGCAGTGCTGATTAGCTCGCTCGTCCTTCAAGTCGGGAGAAGTCGCGGTGAGTACTGAGGCCCCGCAAGGTAGCGGACGGCGCGCGTGGCTGTCACCGCCGAGCGGATCGCCCGAGTTCGCGCGCCGACACCGAGGCATATTCGTTGCCTATGGCGTCGTAGCATTGCTCTTCATCGCAGGGACGATCGACTCCAGCGGTTACTCAAGCTCAACCAACATTCGTTCTCTTCTCACGTACGCGTCGACAATCGGCATCGCCGCCGCCGGGCAAGGGCTCTGCATTCTGACGGGTGGAATCGATTTGTCGATTCCGTGGACAATGACGGGGGGAGCGGTGCTCGCGGCCGAGCTGTCGCACGGAGAATCCAACCGGCTCCCTGAGGTATTTCTGCTTCTAGCCGGCCTGGGAATCGCAGTCGGACTCGTCAACGGAGTCGGCATAGCCTACGGAGGCGTGCCTCCGATCATCATGACACTCGGAATGGCCGGAATGCTCCAGGGGCTCATCCTCGTCTATACCAACGGCGGTGGCTCAGTTCCTGCTCCACCGGGCCTTCAACGCTGGGTCACATCGAACTGGCTAGGCGTTCCAAAACAAGTGCTGATCTGGGCTCTGATCGCCGCCGTCATGACTCTTGTTCTTTCGCGTGGGACTCTCGGAAGGCGGCTATACGCGATTGGCACCAACCCGACAGCTGCTTTTCTATCTGGCAACAATGTACGCCGGACACTTGTAATCCCCTACATCGTCTCCGCGCTTTGCGGCGTACTCGCCGGAATTCTGCTCATGGCGTTCACCGGCGGAGCGTATTTCACGCTCGGAGACCCGTACCTGTTCGCGACCGCGGCCGCGGTCGCGGTCGGAGGCGCTTCAATCCTCGGAGGATCCGGTAACTACGTGGGAACCGTTGCGGGCGCACTCGTGTTGACGTTGATGGTGTCGCTGTTGACTTTGCTCAACGTTGGCCAGGCATGGGTGAACATTGCGTACGGCCTAATCCTTCTGGGCGCTCTGCTTCTCGCCACGCCCCGTGCCACACGACATTAGATCCCCGACTTCGCACGAAAGGAGTCGCAATGGTCGAGTTGGAATCCGAGACATTCGAAGACTTGAGGCAAGGGGTCCGCGATAGCTTGCCCGAGTTGGCGATGATCAATGACCCGACGCTTCGCGAGCAGGTGGTGGAACTTCACGCGCTGGCACTTGCGGAGACATCATTCAAGAAGATAGAGGACATCCCACCCTCAGGCGTCCCGGAGAGTCCGCTCATGAGGCGTGGCACGCAGGCGGATCACTACCGTGGAGTCGCCACGATGGCGGTCGGCATGGCCAAGGGTCTCGAGCAGGCGATGGGCAATCTGGAGATCGACTACGACATCCTCGTCGCTGCGGCCCTCGTGCATGACGTCGGAAAAGCGTATGAGTTCGCTGGCTGGGAGCGCTGGAAGAGCGACCGGAGCCGTACCGGCTCACCGGCTCTCCGCCATCCGGTATACGGAGCGCATCTTGCCCTGACGCTCGGGATGCCTGAGCCGATCGTCCACTGCATCGCAGCCCACCCGTACATGGGCGAAGGCCAATTCGTCAAGGCCAGCGTCGAAACGACGATCGTTCAATACGCTGATGTCGCCTTCTGGATGATCCTTGACGCAGGCGGCTTCCTCGAAGCCGAAATGGATATCACGGGTGTCCCAAAGCGCTGATAACGCCCCGTCGCCGCAGGCGGCTGGAAGGCAAGGTCGCGGTTGTGACTGGAGCAGCACGTGGCATTGGAAGATCTATCGCTGCGACGTTCGTTGGCGAGGGTGCAACCGTGATCGGCCTCGATGCGGTTGACGGAGAAAGATACGCACCGAACGAAGTACCTCGCTCCCTACACCGCATGGATGTCACGGACGAGCAGGCCTGGGCCGAGCTCGCACGCGCTCTCTCCGAGAAGCCCCCTGCGATCCTGATCAACAACGCCGGTGGCCTCTTGGATTCGGCGATCCTCCACGAGCACGGCACGGACACATGGCATCGAACGCTCGATCTCAACCTCACGAGCGTCTTCTTCGGAATGCGAGCTCTGATCCCGCTGATGATTCGCCGCGGATCGGGATCAATCGTCAACATCGGCTCGGTTTCAGGCTCGACCGGTCAGTCGGACGCACCGGCATA
This sequence comes from uncultured Acidobacteriota bacterium, assembly GCA_963738025.1. Lineage (GTDB taxonomy): Bacteria > Acidobacteriota > Terriglobia > 20CM-2-55-15 > 20CM-2-55-15 > 20CM-2-55-15. The sequence goes on from CAVTWA010000067.1 coordinate 636,473, forward strand.
CCAGGCGGCAAAAGCCGCCGTAGCGATGTTGACTCGTAACGCAGCCGTGACATACGCGCCGTTCGGGATCCGGGTGAACACCATTAGCCCGTCAGTCATCTTGACCGATGCCCTGGCACGCGAAGCTGACGCTCGCACGGCCTCGTTCGTGGCCCGGGTTCCGCTTGGTCGCCCAGGACGGCCCGAAGAGGTTGCAGCAGCCGCCCTCTTCCTCTCGGCCGACGAGTCCAGCTTCGTCACGGGCGTCGATCTCGCCGTTGACGGAGGCTATCTCGCGTGAGCGCACGAGCCGAGCACACACCGATTGAATATGGCGCCCCACCGACGTATGGCCTCAGGGTCTTTGAGGTCGGCCAAATGGACGTGCCGGGTCCTCAGGTCTTCTGGATGTCGGAATGGGATCGATGGTTAACGCTTCACTTCAACATCGTTTTCGTCCAGGGGAACGGTCTCAGAGCGCTCATCGGGGCAGCGCCGGCTCGCCTTCGATCACGATCAGATCCTCGTCGACGGGCTTGAGCGGGCCCGCGCGAAGCTCGAGTACTCGCCACTGGCGACGGTGTCTTGCGCCGACGAGTTCACGATCGCTGATGCTTTGCCATGTGTACGAGGTCGTCTCGGACGGGGAGCTCGACCCGCGCAACTTCGATCGCAACGTGTTCGGCTCGCCCGGCTTTCTCGTCGGAACGGGTCGCCGAACGACTCGAAAGGGCGGCCACCCCGCGCAGCTCTATCGGCGGTGCGTGGGACGCACTCCTGAGCCCGCCGATTTCGCGTCAGTGCATTCACCCGCGACACACAGGTTCCGTCGGGCGTCGGGCGCCGGGCGCGCGAGCGGCGAACGTTGAATATGTCGTTCCGATCTTGCTTTCGGTGATCGCACGTGAGATGGTCGCGGTCATCAGGGTAGAGGCCGGCGCGGAATATCTGCGCTGAGTGGTGGGCGTTGCCCGGCGGGGGGCCAGGTATGCAGGCGTGGGTTGTCGCGAGAGTGGGGGGTCGCTTCTTGACCGTCATCGCGCTCGTCGGGTTCCTGCTCCTCGTCGTTGCGCCGGCCCGGACGCAGCAAACGGTTGCGGGCTGCGGCGGTGATTCCTCGCCGACCGGCACGATCGCGGCCGGCCCGTCGAAGCAGACGACGTTCTCGTACGACGGCGCGACGTTGAGCATCGGCTCGGGCGCGCTGTCGGCCAACACGACAATCGGCATCGCTCCGCTGAATCCGACGCAGCTGGCGAGCCTCGACCCGGGCGTGACCAACGTCACGCTCGGTCCCCGCTGCGGCTACAGCTTCTCGCCGCACAACATGCACTTCAAAAAGGCGATCCAGGTCACGATCCCGTACGACCCGACGCTGATTCCGGCAGGGTTGAGCGCGGACGACGTCCGCACCTACTACTTCGACGATCAGGCGGGCGACTGGAAGCAGCTCGATCGCGTCTCGATCGACACGACGAAGCACACGGTCACGAGCTCGAGCGACCACTTCACGGACATGATCAACGGGACGCTGACCGTGCCGGATCATGCACAGCCCCTCGCCTTTGATCCGAACACGATCCAAGGCCTCAAGGCGGCCGATCCTGGAGCCGGCCTCACGCTGATCAAGGCTCCGGTCGCGAACAACAGGGGCGACGCACAGGTCTCCTACCCGATCGACCTTCCCGATGGCCGCAACGGGATCGCGCCGAGCGTGGCCATCGCCTACGACTCGAGCAAGTCCGACAGCTGGTTGGGAATCGGCTGGGATCTCCAGGCACCGACCCTCTCGGTCGACACGCGCTGGGGCGTTCCGCGGTACGACCCGGCGAACGAGACGGAGAGCTATCTGCTGAACGGCGACGAGCTCACGCGGATCGCGCGCACGGACCCGCTGGTCGCACGGAACGCGAGCGGCGACAAGATCTTCCACCTCCGAATCGAAGGCGCCTTCGACAAGATCATTCGCCACGGCAACACCCCGTTGACCTACTGGTGGGAGGTGATCGACAAGGGCGGCACCCACTTCTTCTACGGCGGTGACGGCAACGGCGTCGATCCCGGTGCGACTCTCAGCGCGCCCGGCGGCGTCTTCAGATGGGCTCTTCGCAAGGAAGTCGACCCCTTCGGCAACAGCGTCGCGTACCACTACGAGCACGCGCACGACCCGGTCGTCGCCGGCGGCAGCCTGCTCGGCGACCAGCTCTATCTGAAGAGCATCGACTACACCGGCTTCAACGGCTCACCCGGCCCTTACACGGTCACCTTCTTCCGGGACAGCGATGTCCGGCCGGACGTGCTCAGCGACGCTCACGCCGGCTCTCCGGTTGTGACGGCCGATCGGCTCAGGCGCATCGAGGTGCGCTTCAACGGGAGCCTCGTCCGAAGCTACCACCTCGAGTACGAGATCGGCGCGTACAACAAGTCGCTGCTGAAGTCGATCACGGAGTCCGGCAGGAACGGGACCGAGTTCACCACGCACACGTTCGACTACTTCAACGAGGCCCAGGACTCGAACGGCGGCTACAACGGCTTCGACGGAGCGCAGACGTGGAACGCGGGCACCGACAACGTCACGTCGAGTGCGCCGGAGCTGCCGGGGGCGGCGGACGCGAACAAGGCGAGCGCGCTCAGCGGTGCAGAGGGGAACAGCGACGACGGCCACCTGTACATCGGCTTCAATCCGGCCGACCCGGACAAGGAGTTCTCCTTCGGGGGCAAGCTCGGCTTCCAGACGAGTCGCACCGAGAGCGACCTGACGCTGGTCGATCTCAACGGCGACGGCCTGCCCGACAAGATCTTCAACGACGGCAGCGGGGACTTCTTCGTCCGCCTCAACACGTCCGGCGCGCACCCGTCGGCCGCATGCGCGCAGAGCGGCTCATGCTTCGGAGGCGCGCAGGCGGTCGCGACGCTCCCGGGCCTCGCCAAAGAGCACTCCTTCACATTCTCGGGGGGCGCGGAAGCCTACGTCGGCATCGGGGGCATCGGCGTAAGCGTCGTCGTCAACCACGCCGAGACCTTCACCGTGGGCGACCTCTACTTCGAGGACGTGAACAACGACGGGCTCCCGGACATCGTCGAGGACGGGAAGGTGCACTTCAACCACGTCGTCAACGGGATCCCGACCTTCTCCGACCTCTCGAGCGGAACACGCAACCCCATCAACCAGGGAACGGTCGACTCGAGCGGCATCCTCGCCGACTTCGACGCGCTCTACCAGCAGGAGCTCGACGAGTTCCCGCTGCAGGACACGCTCCGCCGCTGGGTCGCTCCCCTCGATGGCACGATCAAGATCAGCGGCGCCGTCTCGCTCGACGCCGACAGCGCCGATGGGGTGCGCGTGGCGATCCAGGACAACGCCGGCGAGCTGTGGTCGTCGACGCTCCAGCCCGGCGGAACCACGACGCCGGACGCGAACGCGGTCGGCTCGATCCCGGTCACCGTCGGCGAGCGCATCTACTTCCGCGTCGGCTCGATCCTGGACGGCCGGCACGACAAGGTCACCTGGGACCCGAAGATCCAGTACCTCGACGGCGGCAACAACCCGCTGAGCAGCCTCGACGTCAACGGGCTCGACGTCTTCCAGTATCAGCCTTCCATGGACTTCACCCTGGCGGGCCGCGCCGGCATCAACACCAAGGTGCCCTTCGAGGGCGTCGTGCGCGTGAAGGGTGACTTCAAGAAGCTCGGCATCACCACGGACGACGTCAAGCTCCAGTTCCTCAAGAACGACGTGCCGGCCTTCTCGCAGACGCTCACCTGGGATCAGGCCAACGCCACGATCCCGCTGGCCGAGGGCGACGCCTCGCACGACATCAGCGTCGCGAAAGGGGACACGATCACCCTCCGCGTCGTCGTCGACTCGCCCATCGACGTAACGAAGCTGCAGTGGTCGCCGACGCTGTTCTACGTCTCGACGACCGATCCGAACGCGCCTGCGACCGACGGCAGCGGCAGCTTCCTGATCAACTTCCATCCGCCGTACGACATCAACGTCTTCCCCGACACGAGGCTGAGCAGCGGCCAGCCGATCGGGAGCCCGCAGGACGCGTTCGTCGCGCCGAAGGACGAGACCCTGACGGTGAAGCCGACGATCACCTACAACGCCGTCCAGGACGGGCCGGCAACCGGCATTGTGACCGTCACGGTCAAGCGCCCAGGTGGGCGACTCGGGAAAGAGTCGTTCAGCGTGGGTCAGGGCACGACGAACGGCCCGGCCATCAGCGTCGACGTACTGAAGAACGACGTCGTCTACTTCGACTTCTCGGCCGGCGATCCGATCTTCGGCGCCGGTCTGTCGAGCCCGAAGGTGGTCGTCAACGACGGCAGCAACGACATCTCGGTGCCCAGCGCGCTGCACGTGCCGTTCCCGATCGACACGAAGGACAATCCGAGCCTCGATCCCGCGAACACGCTGGGCAACGGCCTGTACGCGGAGCCGTACCGCGGGTGGGCCGCTGCCGGCTACAACGGCAACGGCGGTGAGAGCCAGCCGATCGACGAGTCCAAGCTCGTCTTCAACCAGGACCAGTCCTCGGACAAGAACTTCAACCCGACCCTGGCCGGGTCGTACCTCTACTACCCGGACACAAAGAACAACCTCTGGAGCGGACCGACGACCGGGGACGACGGCAACGGCGCGATCCTCCCGGAGACCTGGGTGAGCCCGGGCGGCATGAGCAGCTCCCGGGTCGGCGCGGACCACATCGACGTGCCGCACACCGGCGATGTCTCCGGGGCAGGGGCTTCGGCCGTGAACCGGCTCAGCCACGGGAGCCAGAACGCCCTCAGCGGCGGTCTGAGCTTCGCCTCGGCCTCCACGTCGTCCGGGTCGGCTGACGGCGGCGTCGACTTCAAGGACATGAACGGCGACGGCTACCCCGACGTGATCGGGGACGGCAGCATCCAGTTCACGACGCCGCTCGGGAGCCTCGAGGGCGCGGCCCAGTCGGTCGCGGGCGTCGAGCCGGTGCGGAACAGCGACACCGACGCCAACGGCTTCTCAACCGGCGGGACGGTGCCCCTGAACAAGGCCGACTCGTCCGGCGCCGAGACCGCGCCCGGAGACTCCACGCCGAAGGACAACAAGGACAGCACGCTGATGGCGAGCCTGGGCTTCAGCGCCGGGATCGGGAATGCCGACTCGAACGCGAACAGCGAACTCGCGGACATGAACGGCGACGGTCTCCCCGATCGAGTGACCGCGAGCGGCGGCCAGCTGACGGTGGCGTTCAACCTCGGCTACGGCTTCACGCAGCCGCAGACGTGGGGAACCGGCGACATCAACACCGGCCACAGCGAGAACCAGTCGCTCGGTATCTCGATCGGCTTCAACGCCGACAGCGTCTACGGCTTCGCCGGCGGCGCGAACCTGAGCCAGTCGCAGGATCAGAGCAAGGCGACGCTGATCGACGTCAACGGCGACGGCCTCACGGACTTCGTCAGGAGGGACGGGAGCGGCAACATGAACGTCTCGTTCAACCTCGGCAACGGGTTTGCGTTGCCGAAGAGCTGGCCAGGTGCGATCGGCGACTCGGCCTCGAGCAGCAGCAGCCACAGCGAGGGCCTCGGCGTCTACTTCACGATCGGGATCGGCCCCCTCTGCCTCGCCGCCTGCTACCTGGTCATCAACCCCGGCTACGACCACGTGTTCAGCATGGCGCGCGAGACGACGACGTTGCGCGACGTCAACGGCGACGGCTACACGGACATGGCGACGAGCGGGCCGGACGACAGCAACATCCACGCGGCGCTCAACCCGACCGGCGACACGAACCTCCTGAAGTCGATAGACCGTCCGCTCGGGTCGAAGGTCACGGTCCAGTACGAGCGCGACGGCAACACATTCGACGATCCGGACTCGCGCTACGTGATGTCGAAGACGACCGTCGACGACGGTCAGCCCGGCGACGGCGTCGACACCACCGTGACGACGTACGCGTACGAGGGCGGCAAGAAGAGCTTCGTCGAGCGCGACTTCTTCGGCTACGCCAAGGTCACCGAGAACCTGCTCGACGGGAGCAACAACGTGTACCGCTCCATCGTGCGCACCTACAGCAACGACAACTACTACGACCAGAACCTGCTGACGAGCGAAGTGACGCAGGACGGCGCCGGGAACAAGTTCCTCGAGACCGACAACACCTACTTCCTGAGCGACGTCAACAACCCCGGCACGCAGCTGGCGGATCCGTCGAGCACCACCGCGACGGCCTTCCCGGAGCTCCGGCGGGCCGACAAGCTCTTCTACGAGGGGCACGCGGCGCCGGGCAAGAGCACAAAGATCACCTACGGGTACGACGCCTTCGGCAACACGACGAACGTCACCGACGACGGCGATCCGGGGCCTGCGGACAACGACTCGGCCGTCGTAACGTACGCCAACTGCCCGGCCGCGTACGTCATGAACGTCCCGAACAAGATCGTCGTGACGAGCGGCGCCACGGAGCTTCGGCACCGCGAGGCTAACGTCGACTGCTCCAACGGGAACGTCGACCAGCTCCGCGAGTACGTCACCGTCGCGGCCGCTGCCGTCACCGACGTGAAGTACGACCAGTTCGGCAACCTCAAGCAGTTCGTCGGGCCCCAGAACCTCCACGGTCAGCGGTACCAGCTCGACTACACGTTCGACCCCGACGTCCAGACCTACGTCACGGGGATCAAGAACAGCTTCGGCTTGAGCTCGAGCGCGGTCTACGACCCGTCGTTCGGCGTCATGCTCTCGTCCACCGACACCAACAACAACAAGACGACGCACACCTACGACGAGTTCGGGCGCGTGACCTCGATCACCGGCCCGTTCGACCAGGGCGGCCCCACCGCCACGGTGCGGTACGAGTACCACCCCCAAGCGTCCGTGCCGTGGGCGCTCACCCGGAACCTCGACACGTTCCGCGCCCCGAACGCCACCATCGACAACGTCACGTTCGTCGACGGGCTAGACCGGCTCATCCAGTCGAAGAAGACCGCGACCGTCTTCAATGACGCCACCAGCTCACCCGAGGATGTCATGGTCGTCTCCGGCCGCTCGACCTTCGACTTCGCAGGCCGGACGATCCAGCAGTTCTACCCCCGCACGGAGCCGCTCGGGACGCCCGCGACGTTCAACCCGACGCCCGACCCCGTCGCCCCGACGAAGACAACGTACGACATCCTCGACCGGGTCACGTCGGTCAAGACGCCCGACAACTCCGTGGTCACCGACAGCCGCGACTTCGGCCTCGACCGCTCGGGAGACACGCAGTTCGTCGACACGAAGACGGATGCCGACGGCAACAAGGAGAAGACGTTCACGAACGTCCGCCAGCTCACGACGAGCGTCGAGCGCTTCCTCACGACGAACGGCGGCAGCCAGCCCGTGTGGAAGAGCTACAGGTACGACCCGTTGCAGAAGCTGGTCTCGACCACCGACGACAAGAACAACGTCACGCACATCACGTACGACAACCTGGGCCGCCAGACGAGCATCGACAACCCCGACACCGGCCGCGTCGACACCGTCTACGACCTGGCCTCCAACGCGATCGCGAAGATCACGCCGAACCTCCGCGCCGAGAACAAGGAGATCGACTACGACTTCGACCTCAACCGCCTCAAGAGCATCACGTACCCGGACCTCCCGGGCAACAACGTCACCTACACGTACGGCGCGCCCGGAGCACCGAACAACGCCGCCGGTCGCATGACCCAGGTCAACGACGAGGCGGGCAACGTCAAGCGCTCCTACGACCAGCTCGGCCAGGTCACGCAAGAGGTCGAGACGATCTTCAACAAGAACAACGGCAACGGCCCGAACACCACCGACACCTACACGACGAAGTACGTCTACGACACGTGGGGCCGGCTGCAGAACGGAACGTACCCCGACGGCGAGCTCGTCACGTACAAGTACGACACCGCCGGCCTCGTCAGCGGCGTCAGCGGCGTGAAGCTCGGGAACACCTACCACTACGTCGATCGCTACGAGTACGACAAGTTCGGCGAGGCGGCGTTCGAGCAGCTCGGGAACGGCGCGAGGACGCGCTACACGTATCGAGCCGACAACCGCCGGCTCAGCAACCTGCGGTCGACGACGCCGACCGGGACGATGTTCCAGAACCTCAACTACACGTACGACCCCGTCGGCAATGTCCTCGGCGAGGCGAACGACGTGGCCGTTCCGCCTCCTTCGCAGATGGGCGGTCCGACCACGCAGACCTTCGGCTACGACAGCCTTTACCGGATCACCAACGCCGCAGGCTCGTACCAGTTCGCCCCCGACAAGACGCGCCAGTACACGTCGTCCTTCAGCTACGACAGCGTGGACGACCTCCTGACCAAGTCGCAGGCCGACTCGATCACGCAGCCCGGCGCCACCACGGTGCCCCAGAAGAAGACCAGCTACGACTTCGCCTACCAGTACCAGGGCCCGCAGCCGAACGCTCCCACCCACATCGGCATCCGCACCTACACGTACGACGCGAACGGAAACCAGACCGGCTGGACGAACGACAAGAACGGCACGCGACGCACGATCACCTGGGACGAGGAGAACCGCATCCAGCAGATCGCCGACAACGGCCACAAGACGAACTACCTCTACGACGACAGCGGCACGCGCGTCGTCGCCTACGGCTCACAGGGCCAGGTCGCGTACGTCAATCCTCTCTTCACGATCCGCAACGGCGCGGTGGGGACGAAGCACATCTGGCTGGGCTCGACCAGGATCGTCTCGAAGCTGATGAAGAACCCGTCCGCCGGCGACCCCGCGCCTCTGGAGAAGTCCGAGTACCTTCTTCCATCCGGACCGGCTCGGCAGCACCAGCTACGTCACCCAGGCGAACGGCGACCTCTACCAGCACCTCGAGTACTTCCCCTTCGGCGAGAGCTGGGTCGAGGAGAAGAGCAACACCAACAACACGCCGTACCTGTACAGCGCCAAGCTGCTCGACGACGACACGGAGCTCTACTACTATGGCGCGCGGTACTACGACCCCCGCACGAGCGTCTGGCAGAGCGCCGACCCGCTCCAGGTCAGCGATCCGCAGAAGGCGACGTCTCCGGCGGAGTCACCCGACCTCTACGGCTACGCGCAGGAGAACCCGGTGACATACACCGACCCGGACGGCCGCGACGTCATCATCGCGACGGGCTACGACGCGCCGGGACACGGAAACTCGTACATCAAGGAGATCGCCAAGAAGCTGGAAACCAGCCTGAAGGGCTCGATCGGCGCCGAGCACGTGAAGCTCGTCTCCTTCAAAGACGTCGCGGCGACGGCTGAGGCGATCAAGAAGGCCGGCCACAGCGTGAGCGCCTTCGTCTACGTCGGGCACGGAACGGAGGACAACGGCGGTGAGCTCATTCCGAACGTGCCCGGCACTGCGCCGGACAAGAAGTACGTCAAGATCGGCGACGTCGCGGGGCTGGCGCAGGTCTCGGATCAGGGCGCGGTCGCCATCATTGGCTGCCGGGTGCTCGGAGGCAAGAACTCCGGCGCCGCGGCGACGGCCGCCAAGCAGAAGGGGATTCGCCTGATCGGCTCGACGAACTACTTCTACACCGACAACGGCGGGAACGTCGGTACGAGCAGCCAGGAAGTCAAACCCGAGGATTACAAGGGCGGGTACAAGGCGCCAGACGCGCTCAAGATCGACTACGACCTCACCGATCCCACCGGCCTCAGTCCCAAGGGGCAAGAGAACCCGGATCCGCTGGGCGAGACGAAGTATCAGACCCTCGGCGAGGGCCTCGTCAGCGCCGAGAAGCGGGTCACGACCCCGCCGCCACCGAAGCAGCAGAAGTAAGCCGAAGGATCCGCCTCATTCGTGGGTTGCGGGCCGGCGCCACTAGGAGAGCCGGCTCCCAAGACGAAGCAGCGCGCGGAGGCAGCAAGACGCCTCGGCTGTGGCGGGCAGGGGCTATCGCCAGCGCGATGGGTGTTCCTGTTTGCGTGTGGGGTGCAGAAATCTGGTTTCACGCCGCATGGCTGTATTCATGGATCAGTCGTGCGGTCGCCGAAGGCGCAGGCCTTCGACCTGGAGTTCAGAGAGCTCCTGGCCAAGGGCTCGCGGACACGCGAGCTCGTCGAGACGTAGCGGGCTGGGATCGGCCGCCGGGTCGAGCCATCCGCCGAGCTCGAGGCCGGAGGCGGTGGCGGTGAGCCTCTCGGGTGTCCGCTCTGCGAGCCCTGCGCTGACGAGCCACGCGCCGAGGTCCGGCGCCGGCGGGCGGCTGTCAAGACGCGAGTATTTCAACCGGCCGGGTGTCGCGAGCCATCTCGTCGAGGGTTCCGCCGATCTGGCGGGCCCCGACAGAGGCGTAGCAGCGGTCTACGAGCGGATGTCGAGCGATCGCCGAGACATTCGAGGTTGGTGAGGCTATCACCGACGTGCCTTTGGGCCGATCCCGGTACTCGCGGCTGCCTAGACGGACACGCCCCGCTACGGCGCAGTCAGCTCAATCGGGTCAGGCGGCCGCGGACGTGTCCTGGGCACTCTGGCCTCGCTGTTACGGGAATTGCATTTTCATTCTAGGAGCACTACTCATGAAAAAGGGCAAGGAAGCAACGAGACTGGCCATCTGGGCGGCCGGTTGGTATTGCACCACGGCACTCTTTGCGGCGGTTGCAATCGTCTTCGAGGGCGATGCCAAGCGAACGGTCCGCAAGCTGAAGACGGTCGTGTCGCCATGACAAGGCTCGGGTATTTCACAATTACATTCGGCAAGTGGTTCCTCTACGAGAACGGCGTCCGCCTGCGGATCGCCAAGCGCCAGTGGTGGCTCAGCAAGCTCGACCTTCCGTCGGAGGAGAAGCTTTGAGATGAATTGCAAGGAGTGGGCCACGGTTTGTTCCTCTCGCCCTGACGAAGCCGTAGATGGCTTCGGAAACTCGCTCTTTGAGTTGTGAGCATCCGGTGGTCGCGCTCGCGCGATCACCGGCGTCAAGACCGCTCTCGGTCTCTGAGAGCTGGTCAAGGACAGGGTGACGTCGTAAACGCCGCGCTCGACCCAGTTCGACGATGATCCCCCGATTGGGTCACGCGGCTGCGTCGCCCGGCGCGCGACGATGACGCTGCTTCGCCCCTCGCGGCTCAGCCCCTTTCGACCAACTCATTGAAGGAGAACCCGTGCTTCGCAAGATCGGACTTGCCGTGCCATCCGCATTCAGAGGGCGGCTCGTCCGACGCCGTCTTTGCGCAGCGCCGCGCTGGGACGAGCGGGCATGAATTACATAATCAGGTTCGGCAAGTGGTTCCTGTACGGGTGGGTGTGCGGAGCGAGCCTCTAGGAATCGAGGCGGTGGGGCGCCGCACGGCATGTCACCGGTCGAGCCGACGGGGCGGAGGCCGTTAGACGCGCGCCTACGACCTCGCGACGCGCACGAGCTCCAGCGCGGGCGTCCCGCTCGTAGAGCCAAAAAACGCTTGCCTACTGGCCCCCTGCGTTTTCGAGCCGCGAAGCGCCAGGGCGCCGGAGCGACACCGGGCGGATACTCGGAGACGAGCAGCCCCCGGTCGTAGATCTCCGCGGCAAGTGCCGTGTGCGCCCGCGGGTGGTCGCGATCGATGCCGCAGCCGAGGACGGCGACGGTGGTGTGGACCCGCCCACACCCTGTCCCACCGGGGCGTCCGGGTAGGTGCAGCTTCGCGGATCGCCGCGCTCGAGACGGACCGCGCCGACTTCAACTCGCTCGACAACCCATTCACCTGGAGCGCCAACGCACGCCGCGATCGCATGAAAGAGCTCCCCGCCGCCGGAACTCGCGTCGTGGTCTTCAACCCGACCGCAGACGACTTCCGCCGCGTCCGCCTCGCAATGGACGGCATCCTGCCAAACGGCGCACAGCTCGACCATCGTCGGCGGTGGGCCGTTCCATCTCGATCCGGGCCAATGGACAGACGACACGAGCCAGGCCTTGTGCCTTGCCGCCTCGCTCGTCGAGCGCGACGGCTTCGACGAGCACGACCAGATCACGAGGTACATCCGCTGGCGGCGCGACGGCTCCATGAGCAGCCGACCGGGGCCGGCGTTCGACATCGGGATCGCCACCTCGGCCGCTCTACGCCGGTTCGAGCAGACAGGCGATCCGTACGCGGGCAGCAGCGACCCCAAATCGGCGGGCAACGGGTCGTTGATGCGGCTCGCGCCGGTGCCGCGGACAGCACTCAAACGAAGCAAGATCGCTCAGCAGACGGTTTCATTTGGTGGGCGACCGATCGGTCAGACGTCAGCCGAACGTGAACGCGTACGCCTCGGCACCGGGCTCGAGGAAGGAGATCGCCAGCGTCCGGTCGCGGACGTCGTCGTGCTCGCGAACGAGCTGGTAGAGGCGGCCGTCCCGGAGAACGCCGTTTCCGTCGGCGTCGACGTCGACGCCGTGTGAGCGGCCCGGGGCCTCGCCGTCGAGGAGCACGCGGAAGGGAATCGGCTCTCGCTCTCCGGGAGACAGCACGAGATGCCCGTCGCGCGCGTGGAACCGAGAGGCGATGCTACCGTCGGCCGTTTCGAGCACGACATTCTCGCGCCCGATCGTCCACTCACCGGCGAGGGCCCAGTCGTCGAGATGCAGGCGCTCGGGCAGCTCGTAGACGCGGCGTTCGCCGAACGCGGCGGCGTTCGGTGACGCGAATCGCTCGCTGCGCTCGTAGCCGAGATAGGTCTCGGGCGTTCGCAGGTGGTCCCAGTCGGCCTGCGCCTCCACGCCTACCCCTTCGACGGAGACGAAATCGCGCTCGATACCGAGTAGCCGCTGGAGCACGCGCTCCGATTGCTCGTAGCGTCCCTCACCGAAGTGCTGGTCGCGGATGACCCCGTCCGCGTCGACGAAATAGAGCGCCGGCCAGTAATGGTTGTCGAAGGCGCCCCAGATCTCGTAGTCGTTGTCGACGACGACCGGGTAGTCGATCCCTCGCGCCTTGGTCGCCTGCCGCACGCCCTCGATCTCGTGCTCGAACGAGAACTCCGGTGTGTGCACTCCGACGACGACCAGCCCGTCGTGTCGGTAGGCCTGCGACCACGCCCGGACGTACGGCTCCTGGCGCAGCCAGTTGATGCACGTCAGCGTCCAGAAGTTCACGAGGACGACGTGACCCTGCAGCTCGGCGGGGCCGAGTGGCTTTGAGTTGAGCCACTCGGCTGCCCCACCAAGCGAGGGCATGCGTAGCCGGTCGAAGACGGTCACCTAGCGAAGCGACCGCAACCCCGTGCGGACCTCGGAGACGAACAGCTCAGGTTGGTCCCAGGCGGCGAAATGTCCGCCCTTGTCGAGCTGGTTGTAATGGATGAGCTTGGGATAGGCCTGCTCCACCCAGCTTCGCGGAGCCGCATAGATCTCGTCAGGGAAGATGCTCACGGCTACCGGGACGGACACTCCCTTCACGTCGAAGAATCCGAGCTTGCTCTCGCGATAGATGCGTCCCGACGAAACCCCCGTGTTCGTCAACCAATAGAAGGTGATGTTGTCGAGCACGTCGTCTCGGCTGAGGCCAAACCGGCCGTCTGGATCGCCGTCGAAGACGCGCGAGATGCCTTCCATACTCCACAGGTCGTGGTCGATCATCCAGGCGGCCAGGCCGACGGGAGAATCCGCGACTCCATAAAGCGCCTGTGGGTGGGTCCCCATCTCCTGTGCGTAGCCCACGTCTGTTGCAAAGAAGAGCTTCAGCCTCTCGTAGATGGCGGTTTCCTCCTCGTTGAGGCCGGGTGGGGCCGGGGCGCCCGACACGACCGCCGTATGAACCTCGGCTGGAACGGCACCGGGCATGTTGGTGTGGATGCCGAGCAGCTCCGGGGGGGCCTGGACACCCATCTGGTCAGTGACGATCGCACCCCAATCGCCGCCCGCCGCCACGAAGCGCGTGTATCCAAGGCGCTTCATCAGCACTGTCCAGGCCTGTGCGATGCGTTGCGGATCCCAGCCGGTCGTGGTCGGCTTACCTGAAAACCCGAACCCGGGGAGCGACGGGATCACCAGATGAAACGCGTCCGCAGCGCTCGCGCCATGCGCCGTCGGATTGGTCAGTGGATCGATGATCTTCAGCTGCTCGACGATCGAGCCCGGCCATCCGTGCGTGACGATGAGCGGCAACGCATCCTCATGCTCGGAGCGAATGTGAATGAAATGAATGTCCAGGCCATCGATCTCGGTGATGAAGTGCGGCAGGGCGTCCAGCCTCTCCTCGCACTTGCGCCAGTCGTACTCCTCGGCCCAGTAGCGCGCGAGCGCCTGCATCGTCGCGAGCCGCGGGCCCTGCGACAGATCTTCGACGGTCTCCTTTTCGGGCCAGCGCGTGGCCACGATGCGCGCCCTCAGGTCATCGAGATCCGCTTGGGGGATCTCCCCCGTGAGCGGCCGGATCGCTGTGGCGTCCGCCGACTTCTCGGTCGTGACGGCCATGTGGGTCTCCTCTCGTTTGGTGACGGCACGTCGGTTACGGTTTGGTGACGGCATGGAGCCTGCTCGTCTCGTCCGCGCGTCGCACCGTCGAAAGTCCCTGGTCTCTGACACCACCTCCTTTCAGGTCGGTTCGGTCCTTCTAAACTCTCGGATCCATCGCCAGCCCGCGCGTCGAATACGCGGCCGCAGCGAATCTCCAGTGCGAGATCGTGATGATCTCCGAGCGCCCCACGCTCCTTCAGACGAGGGCGATCGTTGCGGAGCCGACTGGCTCATCAGCACCGACATGACCTCATCAGCGCCGACATGACGCCCAACCGTCGGCTATCTCCAGCAGTCACAACCCGCTCGCAGCCTGATCGGCTGGAACTCATCGAGCCCGAGATCGAGGAGCACCCTCGTGACATCGGTCGCCTGCCCTCGGCCAGCAAATGCTGCCCCCAAAAGGGAGTCTATTTTTCCCTACCCTCCAAAGGCAAAACCCCAACGGGAGCAAGACTCCCGCAGTTTGCGAGCTTTCCGGAACCCGAAGGCCTTCAGCGCGCCGCCTCCGGTCGAGGGCCGGGCGGCCGGCGAAGACGTAGGACGGCGGAGCTGCTCTTGACCCCAGAGGTTCTACGCGGAGTGTCGGCGACGTCCTCGCATTCTGGCCCGCGCGTTGTCTCTGAAGGCAAGATTCCGTGGCCACTCGTGGCCCAAACGTCGATCGCACGTTTGGCTCAACCATGCGGCGCGGGGGTGAGCTCGACGCGAAGAGCAGCTGCAAATGCGTCCGTTCCGAGGTGCTTCACGGAGGCTCGTCGGCGTCTTGCTTACCGTGGAGACGGCGCCGGTCGGGCGCCGTCTCTGACAGCACACTCCGTCGCGAGCTCGAACGGGCACGTCAGGACGCTTCGGCGACCATGAGCTCGATGGCGGGTATCAGTACCGGCGTGGGATCGCCCGCCTCGCCGCTGTTGATCATCATCGCGATCGTGACTTTCTGAGCCGGTGCGTAGCCGACGAACGCGCGGTAGCCGCCTGCCGTCCCGAAGTGCCCGATCACTGTGACGCCTCCCGGAAGCGTGTAGCGCTCGATCCCCAGCCCGTACCCCAGTGGAAGCCCCGAGTCGCTGTTCGCGTGCACGAATGTGAGCATCGATCGCAGCGTCTGGGGCTTCTCGAACAGCTTGCCGGCGAGCAGCGCGTCGAGGAAACGGCTCAAGCCCTCGGTGGTCGTCACGAGCGCGTTGCCACCGGCTGCGCCCGCCATCGACGAATCGATGTCGGTGACGTCCCGGAGCTTCCCGTTCACCAGTTCGTAGCCGTGGGCGGCATCGCTCCCGATCGAGGTGTGACCCGGCTGCGGCAGCGACGTGTGGGTCAGACCGATCCGATCGATGACGCGCTCCCGAACCGCCGTGCGCCACGGCTGCCCGGTCGCCTGCTCGATGACGAGGCCGAGCAGGTTGTAGTCGGTGTTCGAGTACGCGTACGCCTTGCCTGGCTGGAACCGCCGCGGCTGTCCGGCCGCGCGATCGAGGAGCTCGTCGACCTTCCACACCCGGCGCGGGTTGACGAGAACCATGTGGTCGAACTGGGCGTCGTCGTACTCCGGGACGCCGCTCGTGTGGTTGAGAAGCATGCGCACCGTGATCCGGTCGGCGTCTGCAACCCGCGCGACGGCGTCGTGCGGGAGAACCGCCGTGAGCGGGTCATCGAGCGCCAGCTTCCCCTCCTCGGCCAGTTGCAGCACGACGGTCGCGACGAAGGGCTTCATGATGCTCCCGGCGCGAAACGTGTCGTTCGGGTGCATCGGCGTCCTCGGATGGACGTTCGCCTCACCCGCGGCGCCTCTCCAGGTCCCCAGCTCAGGCTGGCTCACGAAGAGCCCGGTACCCGGGAAGACCGCTTTCGGACTCCCGACCGCGTCGTCGAGGATTCGCTGCAGCTTGCTGCCCAGCGTGTTCGAGACCGGCTTGTTCGTCCGTCCTGCCGAGGCGGCGGGTGCGGACATCAGCACCATCGCTGCGAGCGGCAGAAGGACGAGCTCCAAGCGGCTTGTCGAGAACCACCGTTTCATCAGAACCTCCCTCTGTGGTGTCGTCGCGTCCATACCGCGACGCTAGGGAGTCGTCGCGCCAGGCGCCTCGTCGCGTGGGCGGATTTGCGCTCCTACCAACCGGCGATCCCGCCTCCTACTCAGGTAGGAGGCAGACGGCACCCGCGCGCGAGCTCAGCCTTGGCCCGGCGCTTACGCTCAGCCGCTCCGGTGAACAGGTTGGCCGGGTCGAGCGGCTCGGCGTTCACGCCGAGACCGGCAAGTCGACGGTTGCCGGCGCGCCGTCTCGCGGCCGGCGCGGATCGCGCTGCAGCCGGGCCTGTTCGCCGAGCGCGAAGCCGAGTTCGGGCTCCCCAGGACGTGCCGAGGGCGCGCGATCGAGCTGAAGGAGCGGGCGTTTGTCGAATACGAACGGCGCGGCCTGAGCGCGGAGGCCGCCGAGCTGGCGCGCTGGCTGGCGTTCCTGTACGCGTCGGTCCACGGCAACGTGGCCGCGGCGAACGGGTGGATGGCGCGGGCGGAGAGCGTGCTCGAGGGCGTCGACGAATGTGCGGCGCACGGGTGGCTCATACTCGATCGATCCGGCCGATCGGCGCAGACGCGATCACGGCGACCGGGACCTCGAGTTCGATGCCATGGCCCTGCTCGGCAACGCGTACGTCTCCTCCGGGCGCATCAGCGAGGGGATGACGCTGCTCGACCAGGCGATGGCCGCCGTCGCCGCCGGAGAGGTCCGCGGCGTCGGCGCCGCCGGTGAGATCTACTGCAGGTTGTTGGCTGTCTGCGAACGGGCAACCGACGTCAGACGCGCCGAGCAGTGGCTCGAGGCGGCGACACGCTTCGAGGCGTGGAGCGACTTCGTGCCGCCGACCTGCCGGACGCACTCCGGCGGGATCCTGATCGCCCTCGGCCGCTGGGAAGAGGCCGAGCGCGAACTGCTCGCGGCCGTCCGCCGGTTCGAGACGGCCTACCGTGCGTCCCGACTCGACCCGCTGCTCCGGCTGGCGGAGCTATGCGTCCGGCAGGGACGGCTTGAGGAAGCCGAGCGTCTGCTGGAGGGCTTCGACTGGAACGCGAGCGCAAAGCGCTCACTCGGGAGGATCGCATTGGCTCGCGGTGACCTCGCTCTGGCGCAGGATCTCGTCCGCCTGTGCCTTGAGAGCACACCGCCGCCGGATCCGGACCGCCTGCAGCTGCTCGGCCTGCTCGTCGAGGTGCAGCTCGCTCCCGACGAACTGAGCGCCGCCGAAGAGACACTCGCCGGGCTCGTCGAGCTCGCAGCCGACTCCCAGGACGAACGCAAGTGCGCGGTCGTCATGCTCGCCCATGGGAGGGTCCGGGCGGCTCGAGGAGACGAGCAAGCGCGGGCGGACCTGCAGGCGGCCGTGGAGTTGTTTTCGGGGCTCGGGCTTCGCCTCGAAGCCGCACAGGCGCGAGTCCTGCTCGCGCGGGCGCTCGCCTGGTACGCGCCGGCAGCGGCGGTCGTCGAAGCACGGCAGGCGCTGGAGACGGACGATCTGCTGCTCGATGTCGACGTCGCGCACACGCGACGCAATGTCGAGAGCATGCTTGGCCTGGTGAGGTGCATCGCCGGTGCCCGGCGACTTGGGTATCGGCGAGAAGTGGTTCTCGGCGAGCGTTGGCGAGCCTTGATGACGCCGACGCTCCTGATCTGGCCGAAGGGGACGCCTTCGGATCGCCCGACGAGGGTGAGGCTCTCGCCGCGAAGAATCCGAATCTTCGGTTCGTCCGGGTTGCCGGGGCAGGGCACAACGCCTGGATCGACGACCCAGAGAGGGTCGTCGGATTGACCCCCAGCAACACGTAGCTTCGGTGACGTCGGCCCCTCGCCCTGGGTGGCTTCACCCTGTTTCCCACCCCGCCGCTCTGGACGGTGTGGCTCAGGATCGCGCCCTCCGCATTTGGAACCCCTCACGCGCCCCCGCGTATCACACTTAGGGAATCGCGCTGTCCTCTTGTACTAGCCGGCTGTGGGCCCGTCCGCGTCCACGAGGCCCGTCTGGTAGGCGAGCACGACCGCCTGGACGCGGTCGCGGAGGTCGAGCTTCTGGAGGATGTGCGTGACGTGCGTCTTGACGGTCGTCTCGCTGATGTAGAGCTCCTGCCGCGATCTCGGCGTTCGAGAGGCCGCGGGCGATCAGGTGGAAGACCTCGAGCTCGCGCTCGCTCAGGTCGCTCGAGCTCCTTCGGGGGCGCGGGCCGCGGCGTGCGGGTGAACTGCTTGATCACGCGCCTCGTGACCGTGGGTGAGAGGAGGGCGTCGCCGGCGGCGACGGTGCGGATCGCGGCGATCAGCTGTTCGGGCGGGTCGTCCTTGAGCACGAAGCCGCTGGCGCCGGCGCGGAGCGCTTCGTAGACGTACTCGTCGAGGTCGAACGTGGTCAGGATCAGGATCCGGGCTGCATCGTCGGCCGCGAGGATCCGCCGCGTCGCCTCGAGCCCGTCGAGCTCGGGCATGCGGATGTCCATCAGGACGACGTTCGGATCGAAACGTGCGGCCTTGTCGACCGCCTCGAGGCCGTTGCCCGCCTCGGCTACGACCTCGATGTCGTCCTCGCCTGCGAGCAGCATCCGAAAGCCGGCGCGGACCATCGACTGGTCGTCGGCGACGAGGACGCGGATGGTCATCGTCGCGTTGCTGCCAGCGGGAGGCGCGTGCTGAGCACGAATCCGCCGTCGTTGGCCGATCCTGCGCTCATCTCGCCGCCGTAGATCTTGACGCGCTCGCGGACGCCGACGAGGCCGTGTCCGAGACCGTCGTTCGATGAGCGTGCCCTCGCCGTCGTCGCGCACCTCGATCTCGAGATCGTCGGCCCGTAGCGGAGCGTCACGTCCGCCTGGCTGGCGTGCGCGTGCTTGAGCGCGTTGGTGAGACCCTCCTGCACGATCCGGTAGGCGGAGAGGTCGATCGCGCGCGGGAGCGGAACCGGCTCGCCGTCGACGTGCAGCTCGACTGGCAGGCCGGCCCGCGCCGATCTCATCGAGCAGCGAGTCGAGGCCGTCGAGCCCGGGTTGGGGCCGAGCTCGACGCTCGTCTCCGTCGCGGCGCATCGCCGCCGAGCAGGCGGCGCATCTCCGCGAGTGCCGTGCGGCCGGCCTGCTCGACCGCCGCGAGCGCCTCGCGCGTCCTCGCGCGCGGCTCTCGGGGAGCTTGTGCCGGACGGCGCCGACCTGGAGCACCATCACGCTCACGCGTGAGCGACGATGTCGTGCAGCTCGCGCGCGATCGCGCGACGCTCCTCCGCGACCGCGATCCGCGCCGCCGCCTCCCGCTCGCGCTCGGCCAGAGCTCGCGCGCATCTCGGCGGCCTCCGCCTCGCTCGGCGCGCGCTCGCGCAGGTCGCAGAACGCCCGCCAGCCCAGCGCTGATGCGCGAACCGGCGACCGGCGATGAACGATCGAGATCACGTGCGCTGACGACTGGCACCGGGGATGTTGTCGACGACGATCAGGATGCATCCGAGCGACGATCGCGAGGCCGATGCCCGGCCTGCCTGCGTCGCGCAGGTTGCCGAGCAGGAACGCGGTCGCCAGCCCGACGACGCAGAGGCTGCCAATGAACGGGATCAGCACGCCCGTCGACGAAGCGTGAGTGCCGGCGGCGAGCAGCCAGTAGGACGCCGGAGCGGCGAACGGGAAAGCGCCGCCGCGCGAAGAGCGGCAGCACCAGCAGCGCCACCGCCGGAACGACGAACCACAGCGACGTGGTCGGCGCGGCCGGGGAGTTGCGGCCGACGACCAGCTCGAGCATCGCTGCGATCGCCAGCAGCCGCGATCAGCAGCTCGAACCAGTACTCACGCGCGAGGGCTTCGAACCGGCTCATGCGTTGAAAGTACTCCACAGCTCTCGCTCGCCGCCTCCTACCTGAGTAGGAGTCGCAAATCGTCGGCTGGTCGGAGACCCGAATCCGGCCTTCCGACGAGGCCCGTCAGCCGGCACGCGCTTAGCGTCGGGGCATGCATTCCGATCACGAAACGGCACGCAATTCGGATGGGAGATCCCACGACCGGGCGCCCACTCGCGTCCGAGCGAGAAGGAGGAGCCATGAGCTTCGAGACCACGCAAGCGAGGTGAGCTCGCCGTCCGCTCCGGCGACGGCGTCCAGGTCCTGTTGCTCTGAGCACCCGGACGAGAACGCGGTGAGCCGTTTCGGTCGAGGACGAGCGTGTCGGCGATTGCTTCCTGATCGCGGTCGCACCCGACCGTGCCGCTCGATGCCTTCTACCACCCCTTCGCCTACGCGGCCTAGGGACTCGACATCCTCGGAAGGAGGAACGAAGATGTTTCGCAAGCATCACAACCACCGCCACGACGAGTCCGCCGCCGCAGCAGGAGATCCGACGGCGTCGTCGCGGCAGTCGCGCAACCTGGCGGCCCGCATGGGTCGCTGGAGCGCGAGTCACTGGAAGACCGCGACGTTCGGCTGGCTCGCCTTCGTCGTCGTCGCCTTCGGCATCGGCGGCGCGGTCGGGACGAAGAACATCGACCCGAACAAGCCGGGCCCGGCGAGTCCGGCCGCATGGAGAGGATCCTCGACGACGGGCTTCAAGCAGCCCGCCGGCGAGAACATCCTGATCCAGAGCCGACTCACTTCGTGCGAGCGATCCCGCCTTCAAGGCTGCGGTCGCGGACGTCGTCGCCGCGCGTCTCGAAGGTCGACGACGTGCAGAACGTCCGTCGCCGTTCGATCCGGCCAACGCAGGACCAGATCGCCAAGAGCGGTCACGCGGTCCTCGTCGAGTTCGAGATCCGGGGCGACGCCGACAAGGCGAGCGACAAGATCGCGCCCGTACTCAACAAGGTCGCCGAGGCGCAGCAGGCCCACCCGCGGCTCTTCATCGGCGAGTTCGGCGACGCGAGCGTCGTCAACGGCGTCGAGACGGCGTTCGGCGAGGACCTGGCAAGGGCCGGGATGCTCTCGCTCCCGATCACGCTGACCATCCTGGTGGTCGCCTTCGGAGCGCTCGTCGCCGCGGGCATTCCTCTGCTCCTCGCGCCTGACCGCGGTCTTCGCGACGTTCGGGCTGCTCGCGGTGCCCAGCCACCTGCTCCCGATGGCGATGCAGGTCCCGGCGATCGTGCTCCTGATCGGGCTCGCGGTCGGGGTCGACTACTCGATGTTCTACCTGCGGCGCGAGCGCGAGGAGCGCGCCGCCGGTCGCAGCACGCGGCGCTGCGCTCGAGGCGGCCGCGGCGACGTCCGGCCGCTCGGTGCTGATCTCCGGCCTGACCGTGATGGCCGCGATGGCCGGCATGTTCCTGACCGGCGACGCGACGTTCGCCTCGTTCGGCGTCGCCACGATCCTCGTCGTCGCGATCGCGATGCTCGGCTCGCTGACTGTGCTGCCCGCGCTGCTCTCGAAGCTCGGCGACCGCGTCGAGCGGTGCCGGATTCCGTTCGTCGGCCGGCGCCGCCGCGACGACGGCGAAGGCCGGATCTGGGGCGCGATCATCGACCGCGTCCTCCGCCGTCCGCTGCTCTCGGCGATCCTCGCCGGCGGTCTGCTCGTCGCGCTCGCGCTGCCGGCACTCCAGCTGCACATGGTTCACGCCCGGGGGCGGAGACCTTCCCGACAGTCGCTCGCCGTCGTGCAAGACCTACGACCGCATGCAGCAGGCGTTCCCCGGCACGGCGCTGCCGGCCAGCGTCGTCGTCAAGGCGCCCGAACGTCAACGCACCGGCGGTGCAGAACGCGATCGCACAACCTCGAGCAGCGCGCCTCGGCCAGCGGCCGGATGCACGGCCGATCACGGTCGACGTCAACAAGGACGCGACCGTCGCGAACATCACCGTCCCGATCGAGGGCACCGGAACCGACGCGGCGTCGAATGCGCCGCGTCGCCGCTCCTGCGCGACACGGATCGTCCCCGAGACCGTCGGCGCGCTCCCGAACACCGAGGCCGGCGTGACAGGGCTCACCGCCGAGTGGAAGGACTCGACGGACGAGCTGCAGTCGAAGCTGCCGCTCGTCGTCGCGTTCGTCCTGCGTACTCGCGTTCGCACTGATGCTGGTCGCGTTCCGCTCGATCGTCGTCGCGGCCAAGGCGATCGCTCCTCAACCTGCTCTCGGTCGCCGCCGCCTACGGCGTGCTGGTGCTCGTCTTCCAGCACGGCTTCGGCAAGGGCCTGCTCGGGTTCAGCTCGACGGCCGGGATCGACCCGGTCGTACCGCTGCTGCTCTTCGTGATCCTGTTCGGCCTCTCGATGGACTACCACGTGTTCATCCTCAGCCGGATCCGCGAGAGCTTCGACCGCGGCGCGCCGATGGACGACGCGATCGCCCAAGGGATCAAGTCGACCGCCGGCGTCGTCACAAGCGCCGCGGTCGTGATGGTCGCGTGTTCGCGATCTTCGCGACGCTCTCGATGCTGATGTTCAAGCAGTTCGGCGTCGGACTCGCAGCGGCGATCCTGATCGACGCCACGATCGTCCGCGGCGTGCTGCTGCCCGCGACGATGAAGCTGCTCGGCGAGTGGAACTGGTACCTGCCCAGCTGGCTCGAGTGGCTTCCCGGTGGCGAGGGCCGCGCATCCGAGGCCGCGCCGGAGCTCGAGCCGGTGCCGACCTCCGCCTAACACGAGGGTTCCGTCTCCTACCTCGGTAGGAGACGGAACCACCTCTTCGGACGACCCCGAATCCGGCCTCGCGACGACGCCGGATTCGCGTCTGCGTCTTAGCGTCGAGGTACGGAATCCACCACGAAAGGACGGCCGTAGGGCTCGCAAACTCGTCCGTGGCTCGTTGCGGCGTTCGGCTCTGTAGGTCTCGTGTCTCGGTCTCGTGTCTGGTGGTCGAGGGACGGCTGCTTGCTCCGGTCGTTTGTCGATCTCGTTGTCCGGAACCTGTTTGCGCTGGTGTGGCTGCTGGGGCGGCCGCGTTGTGCGAAGGAGTTGGAGATCCTCGTCCTCCGCCCTGAGCCGGCGATCCTCGCCGGCAGCGGTCGAAGTCGACCCTGAGACCGGCGGATCGAGCACGCGGCCCGCAGTTCGAAAACTCGGACGGAGGATGGGTCGCCCAGCAGGCGCGCAACCTCGCCATGCAGTTCGGGGATGAGCACCCGTTCCGGTTCCTCATCCATGATCGCGACACGAGGTTCAGCCGCGCATTCGACGAGGTCTTCCGGGCGGAAGGCATCAAGCTGATCGGCACACCGGTCCAGGCCCCGAACGCAAAGGCCTTCGCCGAGCGATGGATACGTACGGTTCGCCCCGACTGCTTCGACCGGATTCTCATCCTCGCTCACCGACACCTCGAGCACCTGCTCCGCGTCTACCCCGCCGCCACCACAACCAGCCAGGCCACACCGCGCTCTCCAACTGCTCCCGCCGAACGGGCGAGAGCCGACGCCGCTGACAGCTTGGAAATAACCCGTGTCGCTTGTGGCGGGATCGCGATTCGCGTCGCACAAACGTGCCATGTGCTCGCGAGGGACGGCCCCTGGACGCTTGAGCGCTGCGCGCCCGGCCGCACCGAGCCAGCCGACCGCCCACCAAATGTTACCGGCGCTTTACCCGTGGCTCCACCGAACCGCAACCGCAACCGTGTCTCCTGCCTCCCGAGCAACCCGGCTCCGGGCAGCCAACAACCGACAGGAGGAACGATGAACAAGCGAAGCGATGTGCAAGCGAAGGGACGGATGACGAGGCGACTGCTCGCCGTGCTCGCGCTCGCCATGATTGGAATCGTGGCGAGCGCGACCGCAGCCCAGGCGCAGGTCACCACCAACGAGCAGGTACCGCTCGCCTTCGCCGGATTCGTACCCTGCGCAAACGGCGGCGCAGGCGAGATCCTCTCCGGCACGATCGAAGTGCACAACCTGATCACCTCGACCGTCAACGACAACAACACCTCGGACAAGTTTCAGTTCCAGCCGCACGGAACCATGGTCGGGGCGATCACCGGCGACGTCTACCGCGTCACGGGCGTCAGCCAGGGCACGTCCACCGAGAGCCTCCAGAACGGGCACTACACCCTCACCTCGTGAACAACTTCCGGCTCATCGGGCCCGGGCCTGGGAACAACCTCCTCGTCCACGAGACCGCCCACATCACGACCGACGGCGACGACGTGGTCGTCCAGCACGACACCCTGAGCATCGACTGCAGCTAGCGCCGAAACAGAGAGCCCCCGATCGCGAAGAGCCGCCCCCAGTGCGGCTCTTCGCGATCAATGCACGCCCGCGCCGCCATCAGGTAGGTCCAGTCGTGCTCAGCGACCCAGACCGAGCTCAGGTCGAGCTGCCACAGCTGCCGGGGCCGCTCGACCTGGAGGAAGCCGGGCGGCTTGCGCCGCCCCAGCGGGCGGCGGCGCTGGATCAGCTCGCGCTCCCGCATCACCCGCAGCACACGCTTGCGGTTCACCGGCCGGCCGAGCCGGCGCCGCACGAATGCGGTCAGCATCTGGTAGCCGTTGGTCTGGTTCGCCGTCGCTTCCTCGACGATCGCCGCCTCGACCGGATCGGCGACCGGCCGCCGCTGCGGCGCCGTCCTCGGCTTTGGCGTCCGATAGTCCGCCTGGCGGCTGACCCGCAGCACGCGTCACGGCCGCGACGGCGAAGCCGCGCGTGACCAGTTCGCGGACCGGGCGACGCGCGCGCTCACTCCCAGCCTCTCTTTGATTAGCTCGGCGCGGTCAAGGCGGGATCACATGACGTGCTCGTCGCTTCCGTTGGCGGTCAGGGTCGAGGGGTGCTCAATCCTCTTTCGGCGCTCGCGGGCGCAGGATGTCCGATCGGAGTTGTCCCGGCGTCTCAACTCGCAAGTGGGCCGTCAGGCGGCGAGGGGCTGGCTGGAGCTTGCCGGGACGATCGGCGCCGCCTGGCTGGCGGCGGGCTTGAAGGGTTCGTTGCGAGCGAGCACGTGCTAGCAGGCGATGCCGATGAGCAGGTGGTCGAGGCACTCGCTGCGGACCGTGCGGACCTACCGTTCGGCGACCGCGTTCGCCCCTGGCGCCCAAAACGGCGTCTTGATCACACGAACGCCTTCGGAGCGAACGATCGCGTCCAACGGACCGCAGAACTTCGCGTCCCGATCATGGGTCAGGAACCGCACGTTCCCGAGCCGCTCGTCGATTGCCAGGTTCCGAACCTGCTGTGTCACCCAGGCGCAGTCCGGGTTTGCGGTCACCCCGGCGAGGTAACGGCGCCGCGAGCCGTGCTCGATCCAGAACAGCACGTACAGCGTGAGTTGGTGTTGCGCCAGTCGCGACGCCGCACTCGCGTCCGGGCATCGCGTTGGGGGCCGAGGAGTTGTCCGTCGCAAGCAGCGGCACGACCCGTGAGTGTTCGAGATGGGCGTCGGAAGGCGCGAGCGTGTTCTTGCGTCAGCCGATCAGGCGTCCGAGCTTCTGGAGCAGGGTGTCGGCGGGGATGAGCAGGCCGCGGCCGGCAAAGCCCACCGTGTGGTCGAGCGTGTCAAGGGTGGCCGCATAGAGATCCTTGTCGCTTCTCACAAGCCAGAGCATTCGGGCGTTCGTCCAAGCGGCATCGCGCGCGCGGGCAACGTCCCACATCGCGATCACGTCGTCGATGCGATCGAACCGGTGCACCAGCCGGTCGAGATGGCGTAACCGGCCGCCGAGATACTGCGGCTTGACTTCGGCCTCGACCGTAGCGAGCAATCGATTGACAAGGAGGTAGTCGGCATGTTGGGGCGAATCGTCGTCGGGCGTAACCCCAGCCTGCTGCCAGGTGGCGACGAGCGCGACGGGGAGGTCGCGGTTTATGTGGGCGTTCATGCCCGCGAGCGCGAACTGCAACGGCGCGATGCCTTTGCGGGAACGGGCCTCGAACAACGGAGCCCAGGCCGCCGGCACGCTCCCGGCATCGCCTTGGCTTGACTCGAGCGCCGCAAAGAAGAGATTCGCGAAATCGACGTCGAGCCTGGACACGAAAGGTGGATCCGCGAACGTCACGCTAGCAAGTCGGTCCTGCACACCTTTGGTGACGGCGAGATAGAGGCGCGTGAAGCAGGCAACCCCGTCGGCAGCAGCAAGCGCTGACACGATCCCTTCCATCTCGGCAGCTACCTCAGTGACGCTCGACGACGACGGCACGCGACCGACGATACGCCCCCATCAGGACACCGAGCCTCAAGCGACGCCGAGCGATCAGCGACGACGACGCGCTCGATGCACTTGGCCTCAGCCCTCCCCGATGAGGAGAATCCGAAGGCGACTCTTCGACCGTGTCGGATGCGCAAATCCATCCGGTTGCTCGAGAGCGCCTCGGAAGTGGGTCGGAGCCGCAAGGGTCAGCCTCTTCGGACCCGAGCGGAGGGAGGCTGCGTCGGGCTGCAGGCAGCGAAGCCGTAGCCGAGAGACGAGTAGCGAACTCGCCAGATCGGGCATCATCGAGCCGGTGTCGGACACGCCACAGGAGCTTCTGAGGACGACGTTCGAGCAGGTGCCGGAGCTTTACGATCGCGCCCGGCCGAACTACCCGCCGCAGATCTTCGACGACCTCGCTGCACTCGCGCAGCTTCCGGCCCAGGCGCGTCTCATCGAGATCGGATGCGGCACCGGCCAGGCGACGCTGCCACTTGCCGAACGCGGTTATGCGATCACCGGTGTCGAACTCGGGGAGCGACTCGCCGCCACTGCGCAGCGCAAATTGGCGGCCTTTCCGAGCGTCTCGGTGATCAACGCGAACTTCGAGACCTGGCAGCCCGAGCGCCTGGGATTCGACGCGGTCGTTGCTTTCAGCGCATTCCACTGGCTCGCGCCTGATCTGCGCTACACGAAGACGGCCGACCTTCTCCGTGAGCACGGGAAGCTCGGCTTCGTCTCGACGGCACACGTTCTTCCATCCGATGGCGATCCCTTCTTCATCGAAGTCCAGGCGGACTACGAAGCCGTCATACCGGACGATCCGACCACGAAGGCTGGCGCCGACGGCGCCTTCTACTCACCTCCCTGGCGGCTGCCGCATCCGGATGCGCTCGGAGATCACAGCGACGAAGTCGTGACCAACGAGATCGAGACGAGCGGCCGGTTTCACAACGTCGGCGCGAGACGCTACCTCTGGGACGTGATCTACACCGCCGACGACTACATCGCCGTCCTCAACACCTACTCACACCATCGGGCACTCGACGACGAGGCGCGCGAGCGCCTCCTCGAACGCGTCCACCAACGGATCGAGGCGCGTCCCGAGCGCAACGTGCGGAAGACGTATCTGGCGATGCTGTACGTCGCCGAGCGGGTCTAGCTGCCGCCTCGCCCACAAAGACGCCCGACCCTTTAGTCGTTGCAAATCCGCGACCAGCGCTACAACGGGCTTCCGATGGCGGCGACTGGACAGGGAGGTGGCGAGATCAGTTGGAAGCCAGACGATCTCGAGCCTGTCGATCCCTCCTGATCACGCCGGCCTCGCTTGACGGCTGGGTGGTCGGACCGTAACTTGGCCAGGTCCCGTTTCCGCGAAGAGGAGGTCGTTCACATGATGACCGTGCTTGCCGCCTCCTCGGTCTTTTCGGCCGACTAGCCGCGCGACGGGCGTAGCTCCCTTTCGGAGACGGCCGCCGCGCCGTCGTGTCTTCACGTCCGGAAAGGAGCGTTGCTTTGTCCGAGTTCGATCTCGGCGTGCTCGGGTGGACACCGGAGCTCGCCGACAACTTGCAGCCCGGCCTCGTGCCGGGGCGCGTGATCGCGGCGCACCGCGCCGCGTTCGACGTGCAGACGGCCGACGGAGATCGTCCGTACCCGCCTGCCGGGGCGGCTCGTGCACGAGAGCGTCGAGGTCGCGGTCGGCGACTGGGTCGGCCTCGGGGACGGGCTCGTGCGAGTCGTGCTGCCGCGGCGCAGCGCGATCGTCCGGAAAGCTGCCGGACGGACGTCGGAGTCGCAGACGCTCGCGGCGAACGTCGACCTCGCGTTCATCGTGTCGTCGCTCGGCCCGGATCTCGATCCTCGCCGCATCGAGCGGTATCTCGTCACGATCTGGGAGAGCGGGGCGTCGCCGGAGATCGTGCTGACGAAGGCTGATCGCTTCGACGATCCGTGGGAGATGGTGGCGTCGGTCGAGGCGGTAGCGATCGGCGTCCCCGTGCACGTCGTCTCGGCGGTGTCCGGGTACGGCCTCGACGCACTGCGTGCGCGGTTGAGCGCCGGTGGGACAGCGGTGCTGATCGGGTCGAGCGGCGTCGGCAAGTCGACGCTCGTCAACCGCTGGGTCGGCCGCGAGCTGATGGCGACGAAGGAGACGCGCGCGGACGACGACGAGGGTCGTCACACGACGACGCACCGCGAGCTGATCGCGCTTCCGGGCGGCGGCGTCGTGATCGACACGCCGGGGATCCGCGAGCTGCAGCTGTGGGACGGCGACGTCGAGGAGGCATTCGCCGACGTCGAGGAGCTCGCGCTGCGCTGCCGATTCAGCGACTGCTCGCACAACACCGAGCCCGGCTGTGCCGTGAAGGCGGCGCTCGTCTCGGGCGAGCTGTCGCGCGAGCGCCACGCGAGCTGGTTGAAGCTGCAACGTGAGCTCCGATCGATCGCCGTGCGAGCGGACGCCCATCTCCGGCGCGAAGAGAAGCGAAAATGGCAGCTGCGGACCCGCGATGCCCGAACCCAGGCCCGGCACCGATGAGTGCTTTGTTCGGACGCGGCCCGAGGGCACGCGGGGGATACTCGACCCCCTCACAGAGGCGCTTCATGTGTTCGGATGTGTTCGGGCGGTCTTCAGCCGGGTTGCCTGATCGGGCATCAAAACAGCATAAATGCCTGCAAATCGAGAAGCCGACGCGCGGATTCGAACCGCGGACCCCTTCATTACGAGTTTACGGGACCACGCCGCTGCGGATCCCTCCATTTGCAGGCAACTTCGGTGTCTGAGTCAAGACCGCCACTCCGTCGAACTCCGCTGTATTCCACGCCCCTCCAGGGATGTGTTCCAACGGTGATCCAGCGGTCAGCATCAGGCCAGGGTCCCTCGAGCGTGACGCGCCAACGTGGACGCCGGCGCACGTGTAAGCGGCTCGACGGCGAGGTCGGATCCCTGGCGGCTGCCGGGAGCGCGGATGCCGCGACGCGAGCTCGTCGCAGAGGTTGACAAGCTTTCCCGTCGACTCGAGCGTGAGGACACTGGCGCAGCCGAGCTCCTTAGCCGGGGTGAGGTCCCGGTTTGGGTTCCGCCCGCCGGGCGCTAACCGCCTGTGCAGTTGATGGCTTTCTCCTCCTGCGTCAGGCGGGCTGCCATGGGAGCGATGGTCGAGCGGAAGTGAGCCGGAGGTACATGCGTTGCGAGCACCCTGACGTGCTGCATGAAGAAGTCGGCTGGCCAGTCGGCGTACTGATCCCCCCAGTTGTGCACGATCCGAACGAAGCCGGGGCGGGCGCGCGTTGCGAGTATGAACGAGCGAACAACGCCGGGGTCACGACCCCCAAGCCCGGGACAGTCCACATACGCATGGCGATAACGCGTGAACACCGTGAACTCCGAGTAGAGGCGCGTACGATGACCGCTCGTCCAGCGGCAGGTCGATGATCCGCCGCTTGCGACACAGAGCACCTGGCGGGGTGGTGCCAGGGGCCGTGCCAGCATCACCCGCTCGCAGCGCGCAGGTGACCAGAACTTGGGCGGCGACTTCGGCACGGCACCAGCAGAACCGATCACGAGCAGGCCGAGGCTGAACAGCATGACCGTGCCAGCGATGGTGCGCATCGACCGCACTGTGACGCAATCGTCACAAGAGGGCGAAGCCGCTTACACAAGGTGGATGCCCGCAGGCCCTTCCCGCGATGTCCGTTCAGGCGTCTGTGAGAGTCGCTGGCACACGCGGCGTTCGCGTTACTCCGGGTCGAGGACCTCACCCCGCAACGATCTCAACCAGGTCCTCGCGAAGATCGCCGACCGCGAGCCCGACCTCCGCCTAACGATCAAGACTTCCGGACAGCTCTACTAGCGCTCGTCGCGGAGATCATGGCGCGCAACGGCGAGGCGGACTTCACCGCAGCGGAAACCTGGTACCGAGAACGAGCGAGGGCAACGCAGCTCGCTCGGATGACATTCCCGAACACTTGGCCCATCCGAATGTGACTTGGCTTCGGATCGGGGTGGGGCTATTCCACGCGGTGGGCGGCAGCGGCCTCTGCCGTGATCGGCGAATAGATCCGCAATCGGGAGAGCTTCCCATCCCGGAACGTCCACACGTGTGCCTCGTGACTGGCGACGGTGCGACCGGTGTTCCGGACAGTTGCCTCGACGTACACCAGGGATACCACCTGGTCGTTCTGGGCGATGAACTCCCGCGGCTCAAACGTCGTGAAGTCGAGAGTCGAGGCGAGGCCGCTAAACCAGCCTAGGACGGCTTCCTTGCCGTTGAACGTTCCGGCGTTCGGGTCGATGTCGGGATCGCCGGGATTCCCCACTCGATGTCGTCCGCCATCACCTCGGCAAGCGCCGGCATGTCGCCCCGACCGAAAGCCTCGTACGCACTCTGGGCTAGGCGGGTGTTCTCATCTGCTGACACTGAACTCCTTGACTGGGGGTAGGCGGAGAGTATCCCACTCACGGAACTCCGCTCGTCAGTGACACTGTTCGAGGGTCATCCCTCATGTCACATTCCCGAACACTCGCGCAGGCATGAGTTCTGATGTCCGACGGCGATAAGGTGCGTTCTTGCGGGTAGATGGTCTCGCCCCGGGTGAGCATCTCGACGAATTGTGTGATGCGGCGCTCTCGCGTCTCCGCCCGCTTGGCGTTGCCGATCCGATAGAGGATGGCGTAGCGGTTTTGGCGGCTTAGCTTCACGAACATCTCGTGTGCTTTCGGCTCGGAGGCCAGCGCAGCTTCGAGATCGGGAGGCACCTCGATGCTGGCAGAGCCGGCGTAGGCGGCTTCGGACCGGCCGTCAGCTCTCGCGCGCTCCAGCTCGGCGACGCCGGCGGGATGCATGCGACCCTCGGCGAGGAACCGCTCGGCCAGCTCGATACTCCGCCTCGACCAGGCGCTGCGTGGCCGGCGGCGACTGAAACGCTGGAAGTAGGTGCCGGAGTCGCGGCGACGGAGCTGGCCGTCGATCCAGCCGTGGCAGAGTGCTTCCTCGAGGGCCTGATCGTGGTTGAGGCTGGTCGGTTCGACCGTCTCCTTTTTGGCCAGCACGAGCCACACGCCAGCCGGCGAGTCGTGATGCTTCGCCAGCCAGGCGCGCCAACGTGCAGCGTCGCGAACTAGTAACTCCGCCGCGTCCGCCACGATCCCAGTCTGGCAGGACCACTTCATACCGCATCCCGGAGGCGAGAGAGTGGCCGCATCTCGGGCGTCTGTAACACACGCTCGCGCAGCCAGTCGGGACCACGCCTGGGGCGTCGCTGTCCGGTGCCCGGGTTTGGCCGGGCGGCGTGCTCCGCTCGCTAGGTGATACGGAGTGCAGGCCGCCGACGCCGGTCGTCACACCGATCAGCGAGCCAGCTTGGTTCGAGGAAATGGACCTAGCGCCCTGTTTTCAAACTCTGAGACGGAGGCCCTCTACAAGCGTCACACGGAACGGGACCGGCAGTAAGTCGCCCGTGTGCAGGTAAAACGGAGCGATCGCTCACGAACGGGAAGCTGAAGAATGGTACGGTCAGCGGGGCGGTCCTTGAAGCTCTGCGCCGCTCAGAGCGCTCGATGCGCACCCGCAGCTGGCCTTCGGTGTGCGGCTGGTCGAGCTCGCCGAACCGAACCGCCACGTCGCCGCCGACGACGACCGGACGCCCGCCAGTCTGGACGACGACCACCTGCATGCCGCGTGTGTGGCCCGGCGCCGGGACGAGCCGGAGCCCCGGAAGCAGCTCGAGCTCGCCGTCGACCGGCACGTACCGCACGCCGGGCGCCTCGACCCACTCGCGAATGGTGTAGTCGTCCTCGCTGCGCGCGTCGTCGAGCTCCCGACGCTGGACGTAGATCGGCCTGCCGGCGAAGAGGTGGTTGCCGCCGCAGTGGTCGAAGTGCAGGTGTGTGTTGACGACGATGTCGATGCCCGCGAGGTCGAGTCCTGCTTGCTCAGTGGACGGAGGCGGGGATGAAGATCGGCCACCGCCAGGTGCAGCTCCGTCATGCCGGTGTCGACCAGCACGCGCGCATCGGGATGGTCGATGACATGCACGTAGACAGGCATCCGCTAGCCCTCGGCGAGCAGGTCGGCAACGTGGACTGGCGTGATGGTGCGTGAAGCGAGAGCGTTCATTGCTCACCGACCGCCACGGTCGTCGTCGTATGTGAGTCGTGGCGACCTCCTACTTAGACGGCGGTGTTAACGGTTCCATGGGTCGATCGGCTGGCGCACGCCGCTCTGCTCCTTAGGTTTCCGGCTTCGACTGGCGGTTTTCTAGGGAGGAAGGTGACGGCGTGCGCGGAGGGGCGCTTGGTTCGGCTGCTTCGGGCTCGAGCGAGCGGTGGTTGAGGAAGTCGGGGCTGGATGCGGAGGGGCTGGTGGTGCGAGTGCGGCCGCGCCGGCGGGATCTCACGCGCTGCGGTGTCTGCGGCCGGCGGTCGCCCGGCTGCGACCACAGCAAAAGAGGAGGAGTTCGTGGATGCGACTGCTTTGCGTCGCCGAGGTCGGACGATCAGCGCGATCGCCCGTCACCTCGGCCGGGACCGCAAGACGATCCGGGCGTACCTGGACGGAGGGCGGCGGCCGGGGGTGCGTCGGCGCGCTGTGCCGGATCGGGTCAGCCGGTCGAGGCCTAGGTGCGGGAGCGGCTGGCGGAGGATCCGCACCGGTGGCGGCCCGCGCCTGCCGGACGGGGTGCGCAAGCTCGGCTATCCGCGCAGCTAGGTGAGCTTCTCTCCGGGGGCTGCGGCGCCGCGGGTGGCGGCCGCGCTGCGAGGCCTGCGCCGGTGTGAGGGGCCGCCCGACGATCGAGATCGAGCATCCGCCGGGGAGGAGATCGGGAATGGCTCGAGCTGCCCAACGCCCAGTGGGGCGGGGCGGCGCACCTGCTAGTCGGGACGCTGCCGCACTGGGGGCGTTTCCGCGCCATGTTCGCCGAGACGGAGAAGCGGCCACAGCTGGTCGAGGCGCTCGACCTGGCTACTGCGAGCAGGCCGGTGACCGTCGCCGCCGCGGCGGCTCGACCGTGGCCGCTCTGGCCACCGCTGAGCGGCTGGGGCGGCTGCCGTCTATGCCGTATCCGGCGGTGCTGGAGCTCGAGCCGGTGCTTCTGCCGCCTGCTGGTCAGCTATGTGGGCAACCGTATTGGGTCCCGGCCGGTCTGCACGGCCAGCGCGTCCTCGTCCGTCGCCGCCTGGGCAGCAACCAGGTCGAGCTCGTCTCCCAGGCGGGAGCGTGATCGCGGCGCACCGGCTCGCACCAGCGGGACAGGGCGCGCTACGACGCCATCCGCCCACCAGGTCGAGCTCGAGCAGGTCGTGCTCGGAGTCT
Organism: uncultured Acidobacteriota bacterium; assembly: GCA_963738025.1. GTDB lineage: Bacteria > Acidobacteriota > Terriglobia > 20CM-2-55-15 > 20CM-2-55-15 > 20CM-2-55-15. Next base: position 670,259 of record CAVTWA010000067.1, read on the forward strand.
GACGAGCAAGCGGCCGTGCCGCAGAAAAGCCAACCGGCCACCCGGGAGGCGGCGCTGGCGGCCGCGGCCGCCCTGGCGGGCGAGCCGCGCGACGTCGTCCTGTCGTTCGAGCGTACGGCGGCTACACCGCCGTCGCGCACGCGATGATCGAGCATAGGCTGAACCAAATCTCGTCGGACAGCTCGTCGGTGTCGAGCTGGCCCTGGAGCTCGGCGACCGCCCAGACCTGGCCGGGTGTGCCGACGTCGCGCTCG
>CAVTWA010000068.1:0-8541 GCA_963738025.1 uncultured Acidobacteriota bacterium
AATATGAAGCGATCGACTCTTATCTTGTCTACTACCGGCCAGTAAGTGGCTCGAACCGAACTGAAATTACCGTGGTACCGCCAGGTCACGGCGGAGCAATGGAAAGCTTTCCTGGCCACTTTTCTCGGTTGGGTGCTGGACGGCTTTGACGCCACCATCCTCACGTTCATTGTGCTAGACATCCAGCGTAGCTTTACGGTGGATGCGGCTCTGGCGGGGGCTCTCGGCACGGTCTCCATGCTGACCCGACTTGTCGGTGGCGTTGCGGCAGGCAACGCCGCCGATCGCTGGGGCCGTAAAGGTCCCCTGATGCTGTCGATTCTGTGGTTTTCGCTTTTCGCATTCCTCAGCGGCATTTCCACTTCGTACGCCATGTTGTTCGCATTCCGCGCCTTGTTTGGCATCGGAATGGGGGGTGAATGGGCTGCGGGAATGCCGTTGGCCCTGGAACACTGGCCGACCCACCTGCGAGGAATTGCGTCGGGCATGCTGCAGAGCGGCTATTCGTGGGGTTTTATGCTCTCGGCGTTTGCCTACCGATATATCTACCCCACGTTCAACAGCAATCCGAATCTGGGCTGGCGTGTGATGTTCTGGGTGGGAGTCATTCCGGCCTTGTTTCTGCTGTTCTGGATTCGCGCCAACGTCAGCGAGAGTCCGGTGTGGCTCGAACGGCAGAAACATATTCGCGACACACTCAAGGAAGGCTCGTCCGTTGGCCGAATCTTCAAGCGCGATCTGATCGGCGTGACGGTCCACACATCGTTGTTGATGGGCGCATTCATGTTTTCCTACCACGCGACGTCATTCTGGTACCCGACGTACGTCATTCAAAGCGTTCGCCTGCAGCCTTTCTGGTACCTGGTTGCGCTAAATGCCGGCGGGATTATCGGCGCTGTGATCTGGGGCAGGGTGTCCGAGACGGCGGTCGGGCGGCGCGGCGCTACGACATTGGGTGCCCTGATGGGTGTCGCCATGATTCCTCTGTATTTGATGACAATCCAGCCGACGTACATGATCTTCGGCGCGTTTCTGATCGGGATCGGCGATCGGGGGAATGTGGGGGGTGATCCCGACTTATTTGACTGAAAGGTTCCCGACTGCGGCCCGTGGCGTCGGTCCCGGCTTGGCGTACCATGCCGGTGCTGCAATGGGCTCACTGACGCCCACGCTGATTGGCAGGCTTAAGGACGGCGGGATGCCACTGAACGTGGCGATGGCTTGGTTTATCGGTATCGCAAATATGGTCGCCATGCTGTTCATGTGGATGGGTCCCGAACCGCGGCCGCGAGTTCAAGGCCATCGAGTAATCCACTCTTCATTTATACTGGTGGTTTGGAGGAACAAGCATGAACGGAACCTTTCGAGTGCCACAGCCAATCAACGATCCGGTCCGTAATTATTCACCCGGCAGTCCGGAGCGCGTATCCATCAAGAAGAAGCTGGCGGCCATGTCGTCGGAAAAGATTGAGATTCCGTTATTGATCGGCGGAAAAGAAGTACGCACCGGAGATACCGCAACTCAGGTCATGCCCCATCGCCACGGACACGTTCTGGCTACCTGGCATAAAGCCGGGCCGAAGGAAGTCCAGATGGCAATGCAGGCGGCCAAAGAAGCGCATCGCGAGTGGTCCAACTGGAAACTCGAGGACCGCGCCGCCATCTTTCTCAAGGCCGCCGATCTTCTGGCAACCACGAGTTGGCGCGACACGATCAACGGCGCCACCATGCTGTGCCAAAGCAAGACAATCCACCAGGCCGAGATCGATGCGGCATGTGAGAGCGTCGATTTCCTCCGCTTCAATGCCCATTACGCCGAAAAGTTGTACAACGAACAGCCGCTGTCCTCGCCGGGCGTGTGGAATCGCCTGGAATACCGGCCGCTTGAGGGCTTCGTCTACACCGTCACGCCGTTCAACTTCACCTCGATCGGCACGAACCTCGCGTCCGCGCCGGCGATTATGGGCAACACCGTCATCTGGAAGCCGGCCAGCACGACGGTTTATAGCGGCTACTTCGTTGCCAAGCTTTTCGAGGCGGCAGGCCTTCCACCCGGCGTCATCAATTACATTCCGGGAAATGCCTCCAGTATCAGCGACAGCCTCTTAAATGATCCCGACCTTGGCGGCATCCACTTCACCGGCTCGACCGAAGTGTTTCAGACGATGTGGCGAACGGTCGGAGAAAACATTACGAAGTACAAGAGCTATCCCCGCCTCGTCGGAGAAACGGGAGGCAAAGACTTCATCGTGGCGCACGCCAGCGCCGATCCCGATGCTTTGATCACGGCTTTCGTGCGTGGCGGCTTTGAATACCAGGGCCAGAAATGCAGCGCGGCGTCGCGCGTCTACGTGCCGGATACGCTCTGGAAGAAGATCAAAGACAAGCTGGTCGACACCATTAACAGTCTGTCGATGGGCGATGTCTCGGATTTCCGAAATTTTGTGGGGCCGTCATCGACCGCAACTCGTTTAAGAAGTTGAGTGGATATATTGAGGAAACCAAACGCTCGTCCGATGCGCAGATCCTGGCCGGCGGAGAGTGTGACGATTCGGTTGGGTATTTCGTTCGCCCCACCCTCATTCAGGCGAAGCGACCCGACTATCGCACTATGTGTGAAGAGTTGTTCGGGCCTGTCCTCAGCTTGTACGTTTATCCCGAAAATGAGTTTTCGGAGATTTTGGACGTCGTCGACCGAACCTCGCCATATGGTCTGACCGGATCCATATTTGCAGACGACCGTCGGGCCGTTATTCAGGCGCAGCAGCGATTGCGCTATGCCGCCGGCAACTTCTACATCAACGACAAGCCGACCGGCGCCGTCGTCGGTCAACAGCCGTTCGGTGGAGCCAGAGCCAGCGGAACTAACGACAAGGCCGGTTCGATGTTCAACCTGATCCGCTGGGTTGCGGTGCGGACGATCAAAGAAACGCTCGTCCCCCCAACGGACTATCGCTACCCGTACCTGTCCGAAGAATAAATTGGTTACGCGAACATTGGTCAAGCGCGGCATTTGAGATGGGAGAGTTCGACAGCTCAGAGTTCTGATTTCAATAAAAAGTAATCCAGCTCAAAAGTGTCGAACTCACAGCTCTCAAATGCCGTTGTTCACCTATCCAATGTTCGCGTAGCCAATATCCCCCATTGGTAGTTCGCTTGCTTTTCTCCTTGCCCGAGGGAGGAAAGCATGAAGACCTTAGAAACAACTGTCCCCAAACGAATGTTCCTGGATATACCCAACGCTGCCGACCTTGCCGGATTTTCTGTGCGCCATTTCCGCAGAATCATTGAAGATGAACAGATTCGAATCGTCCAGATCGGCCGGAAATTCTTCATCCTGGGTGCCGATTTCGAGAAGTGGCAGGCGACCAATCGCCGCAAAGTATCTTCTCAGAATTAAACCAACTTGATTGAATCGGCGAACGCCGTTCACATCTCCCCGTCGGTGACGTAAACTCTCCTGTTGGCTCGACCGACAAATTTGCCACAGGGGAGAACGGGCATGAGCACCACCGAAACTTTCCAGTTCCAAGCTGAAGCACGTCAGGTCCTGGACCTGATGATTCATTCGCTTTATACAAATAAAGACATTTTCCTGCGTGAACTGATTTCTAACGCCTCCGACGCGTTGGACCGGCTGCGATTTGAAGCTTTGAGCAATCCCGACCTTTTGGATAAGGACGACCGGTTGGAAATCGTCATCGAAGGCGATTCGAAAGGGAAGACAATCACTGTCCACGATAACGGCGTGGGCATGAGTCGCGAGGAAGTTATCGCGAATATCGGGACAATCGCGAAATCAGGCACGCGAGAGCTGCTGCAGACGTTGAAAGAAAAGCAGTCGGCGGACGTACTGAACACATTGATTGGGCAATTCGGCGTCGGGTTTTACTCGGCTTTCATGGTCGCCGACCGTGTGACGCTCGTCACCCGACGCGCGGGAGACGAGAAAGCGACGCAATGGGAATCTGCCGGCGATGGCAATTACACCATTCAAGATGCGCGAAAACTCACCCGCGGGACTTCGATCACGCTTCATCTAAAGACGTTCGAGGAGGGCGACGATGTCGACGACTTCACCGATAAGTTCGTCATCTCACGCATTGTCCGGCAATACTCGGATTTTGTCGCCTATCCGATTTACTACAAAGAAGCGGGCGGAAAACAGGAAGACAAACCGCTCAACTCGATGAAGCCGATCTGGACGCGACCTCGCTCCGAGGTCACGGACGACGAATACAAAGAGTTTTACAAGCACATCTCGCACGACTGGAATGAGCCGATGAAGACCTGGTCGTTCCGAGCGGAAGGGCGAACCGAATATCAGGCGCTGTTGTTTTTACCGTCCCAGGCGCCGATGGACCTGTTTTACCAGACCGCCAAATTCGGCCTGCATCTATACGTTCGTCGCGTCCTGATCATGGAACACTGCGAAGAATTGCTGCCGGCCTATCTGCGGTTCGTTCGCGGTGTGGTCGATTCGTCGGATTTGCCTTTGAACGTGTCCCGCCAGAGACTCCAGGAAGACCGCCACATCGGGCAAATTCGCAAGTGGGTCACGAAAAAAGTGCTCGATTCGCTGGAGGAGATGCAGAAGAACGAGGCCGACAAATACGTCCAGTTCTGGAAACACTTCGGCCGGGTGGTTAAAGAGGGCGCCAGCTTCGACTTCGACAACAAAGACAAAGTCCTTAGCCTGTGTCTGTTTGAGTCTTCGGCGGAGGCGGAGAAACTCACGACCCTGAAGGAATACGTCGAGCGTATGAAGGAAGGGCAGAGCGCCATCTATTACATTACGGGGCCCTCGCGCCGGGCGGTCGAGAACTCGCCGCACCTCGAAGCCTTTAAGGCGAAGGGTTTCGAAGTTCTCTACCTCGTCGATCCCGTTGATGAGGTTCTGGTGCAATGGGTTTCGGAGTTTCAGGAGAAGAAATTGAAATCGGTGGCGAAGGGAACCGCCGATCTCGGTGACGACACTGATTTACGCGACAAGGTTCAAGAGTTTTCAAAAATGATCGACGTGTTGCATGCGAAGTTGCAGGATCGCGTCAAACAGGTACGCCTGTCCGGCCGCTTGAAAACGTCGCCGGTATGTCTCGTCGTCGGCGAACAGGATGTCAGTCCAAATCTGGAGAAGTTGATGAGCCAGATGAAAACCGATCACGAAAAACAGAAACGGATACTCGAGATCAATCCTGAGCACGAACTGGTCGTCAAGATGCGCGATCGATTGAAGGAGAATCCCGAAGATCCATTGATGGACGATTTTGCTCAGGTGATGTATGGGTACGCGTTGCTTGCGGAGGGGTCGGAGTTGGATGATCCGCTGCAGTTTAATCAGGCGGTTATGCACGTTATGGCAAAGTCTATGTAGTCGGGGAAATGGAAATAGCGAAAATGAACGAATGCAAGAGTCGAAGTTCGAAATCATCGAAATACAAGATCCGAAATCCGAGGGGAGTCGTTCCCTTCGGATTTCCATTCTTGTATTTCGATGATTTCGAACTTCGAATCTTGCATTTGTTCAATTTCGCTATTTGAACCAGCAGAATGACTCATCTCCGAAAAGTGATGGGTTTCTGGGACCTCGTCCTGTTCTACGTCGTCACCACCTTTAGTCTTCGTTGGATTGCAACGGCCGCCGCCGCCGGGCCGAGTTCGTTGGTGATCTGGGTCATCGCCTGTATCACATTCTTTATTCCTCTGGCGTATTGCGTCATGCGTCTTTCGACGATGCATCCCGACGAAGGCGGTCTGTACGTTTGGACAAAGCGAGCATTCGGCGATTTCGCCGGATTCATGACCGGCTGGAATTATTGGGGTTCGCAGTTGCCGTACTTCCCGAGCCTGCTGTATTTCGCGGCAGGCAATGCGCTTTTCATCGGCGGCCCTTCGTGGCAGCACCTGGCGACGAACAGTTCGTATTTCATTACGGTATCGGTTTTAGGCCTGACTTTGGGCGTATTGCTCAATCTCGCTGGTTTAAACATCGGACGTTGGCTGCACAATCTGGGCGCTCTGACGACATGGGGTCCGGCACTCCTGCTCATTGTGATGGCGCCCGTGGCCTGGTTGCATTTCGGCGCGGCGACAAACATTACGTTCGCCAGCATGATTCCCGGCAGTCATCTTAAAGATGTCATCTTCTGGTCGACAATCGCTTTTGCCTTCAGCGGCGTTGAGAGCGCTTCCATTTTGGCCGGCGAGATCCGGGACGCCAGACGAATCATTCCGCCAGCCATTCTGCTCAGTGGAATCCTCATGGCGGCTTTGTATCTAGGGGCGACTGCGTCAGTACTGATTGCGGTTCCGCAGAAAGAGATTTCCGGCCTCCAGGGAATCACCCAGGCGATCGATGCGGTGGCGTCCCGCAGCGGATTTCGCGCGATCGTACCGATCGCCGCGGCCATGGTGACAATCAGTGCGGTCGGAGGAGTGGCGGCTTGGTTTGCCACGTCCGGCCGTCTGCCGTTTGTGGCGGGCATCGATCGGTTTCTACCCGAAGCTTTCGGACGGCTGCATCCCCGGTGGGGGACTCCGCACATGGCGTTGTGGGTACAGGCGGGTATTGCGCTGGTTTTTGTCCTTCTGGGGCAGGCGGGCACATCGGTGAAGGGCGCCTACGATGTCCTGGTCAGCATGAGTTTGATCGCATACTTCCTACCTTATTTATTAATGTTCGCGGCTCTCGTCAAACTCGATGGGCGGCCGGCCGCCGCGGTTTTGGGGAGCATGGGATTTTTGACGACGGCGATTTCGATCGTTCTCGCCGCAATTCCGGCGGAAGACGACCCGAATAAGCTTCTGGCCGTCAGCAAGATCTTGGGATTAACCCTATTAATGGTTGCAGTGGGCGTCGCTCTATACTGGCGCGCCCGGCGCCGGACCTCGCTGTGAATTTTTTTGCTTACATTAATCCATAGACATAGTAGGTCCCTGCCTTAAAGTTGCACTTGCGTTCAAAAAGCGCCCTTGTTAGTCTGCCTTCCAAGAAACGGGTATAACACCGGTAATAACACTAGACGTCACGGTAAAAAAAAATACAAAAGACGTAACGGCCGGGTGTCCGAGGGGTAAACTACCCCCGACTCTTGGAGAGACAGGGTAGAAACAGGGTCAGCAAATGGACAAGCAAAAAGAAGTGATGAACCTGCGTGAAGCGTCCCAATATCTCGGGATCTCCCCAGACACTCTTTATAAGTATTTAAATGACGCCAAGATTCCGGCGTTCAAGTTGGGTAACCGGTGGCGCTTCAAAAAGGACTTGTTGGATCGCTGGATTGAAAAAAAGAGCGAAAGAGTGTCGGATCCGAGGCCGAAACGTCTTCTCAAGGCGATGAAATCGTAACCATGCAGTTCTTAAAGAAATCAAAACCTCTCGTCGGACTGGACATCGGTTCCAGTTCTATCAAAGCTGTTGAGTTGACCCGGGCGAAAAAGGGCTACCAGTTAACCGGATTTGCGGCCGAATCGTTGGCTCCGGATGCAGTTGTGGATGGGGCGATTATGGATGCCCGCGGGGTTGCCGACTCCATCAAGCGGGTGCTCATGCTGGGCAAGTTCAAGCCGAAGGGCGTCGCAACCGGAATTTCGGGACACTCCGTGATCGTGAAGCGCGTTGTGCTTCCCGCGGCGACCGTGAGGAGGTCGAAGCGTCCATCGAGTTCGATGCCGAACAATACATTCCGTTCGAGATGTCCGAAGTGAATATGGATTACCAGGTCGTCGGTCCGGGACCGCGACCTCGGACGAGCCGGCAATGGAAGTTCTGCTGGTCGTCGCCAAGAAAGACAAAATCCAGAATCACACCAACGTGATCAGTCTGGCCGGAACGCGCCCGAGATTGTCGATATTGACGCTTTCGCCCTGCAGAACGCATTCGAAGCCAATTACACCTCGGATCCGGCGAGACAATCGCGCTGCTGAACATCGGCGCTTCTCTGATGAATATCAATATCACCAAGGCGGCATGCCGCTGTTCATCCGTGACGTTTCTGTCGGTGGCAACCAGTACACGGACATTCTGCAGAAAGAACTGCAGTTGAATTTTCACGAAGCGGAGAATCTGAAACTGGGAAAGACCGGCGGACCGGAAGCCGAAATGGTCCAGCCATTGCTCGAATCGATCACGGACATGCTCATCATGGAAGTGCAGAAGACCTTCGATTTCTTCCGCGAGACATATCCCAGTGAAACGATTTCGCGCGTGTTGGTCAGCGGGGGCACGTCGCGCATCGCGGGCTTATCTGAAAAAATTCAGGAAGTATTCGGATATCCCACTGAACTGCTGGATCCGTTCCGATCCATCGCTCTGGGTCCGAAGGTCGAGCGTGAAAGTCGGCTCTCGGACCCGCTCTTGCCGTCGCGGTAGGTTTGGCCTTGAGGGGGTTCGACCAATGATCAGGGTTAACCTGATCGGAACGAGCGAAGAAACCCGTAAAAGCGAGTCGTCGAAATTGGAGCCTCCGATCCAACTTCTGCCGGTCGTCCTGTCTTTCATCGTCGTGGCCACCGCAGTTGGCGGTTACATCTGGTACTCGA
>CAVTWA010000069.1:0-11751 GCA_963738025.1 uncultured Acidobacteriota bacterium
GTGACTAACAGGACCAAGCCACAAAAAGGCACAGAAAGCACATACGCTTTTGCGCTTTTTGCGCCTTTTGTCGTTCTGTGTTCGTTTTGTTCCCGTTGGCAAAGCTACCTGGACCAGAACTGACCAAAGCATAAGACACCATTCGAAGATGGACTCGTCGAGGTCTACGGGAAACCGTCTAATGACGCAACTACATCGAAGGCAGCAGTGATCCCTTTTCGCATTCGCGATGAACGTGTCGAACAGACTCCGTTCGCGCCGGAGCCCCGCAGTTGATCTCTGAAACCCAGTACACGCTCGGCGAGGCCGCACTGTCGGAGGGTATTGCCAACAGCTTGCAGGCGCTCCTGCCAGTCAGGATTCGTCCGATCGTTCGACACAGGCTGGTGCTGCTGGACACCTTCAATGGTCTCATCGCAGCCGCAGGCGGACGGCTGACCGCGCGCTCCGGAAACAAAGGTGAATGGTTGGAGTGGCAGCCGCGGGACGGGCAGGTTCGCTTAGAAGCTCCGGTGACGGCACCGGTCGCCTTCGCGTGGGATCTGCCATGCGGCCCATTGCGTGCGAGTCTGGAGCCAATAATTGATGTGCGCAGGTTGATGCCTCAAGTGGAAGTCGAGCTGCAGGGTCGCTCGCTCGACGTTCTCGACAACGACCGCAAAACAGTGGCGAGAATCCGAATCGAAGAGGGGCGGGCACGGACTCCGGGGCGATCCGGCTATTGGCAAGGTATTCCGGCGCTCGTTACGCTCAGCGGCATGAGAGGTTATGATGCGGCCTACGAACGGCTGCTTCGGATCATCGAGAGTCGTCCGGACCTGGAACGGTCACCCTCCGGCCTGCTGGCGATTGCGCTCAAGGCGTTGGGTATGTCGCCGTCTCGCGACGCATCGCGGTTCGATGTCGCGCTCGCCCAGTCGGTGAGCGCGGACGCCGGTGCACGTCAGATTCACCAGGCTTTGCTGGACATCATGGTTGCTAACGAACCCGGCGTGCGCGCCGATCTGGACACCGAGTTCCTGCACGACTACCGCGTATCTTTGCGGCGCACCCGATCGCTGCTCGGCCAGATCAAAGACATTTTTCCGGTGGACGCGGTGACGTTCTTCAGAACCGAGTTCCAGTGGTTGGCCAGAAGCACCAGCATGAAGCGCGATCTGGATGTGCTTCTGCTTAGCCTTCGCCAGTCATCCGAAAGCCTTCCGGGCGGCGATCTGGCAGATCTCGTCGCTTTCCTCAGCAGAAAGCAATTGCACGCACACAGCCTGCTGCAGCGGGTCCTCGAAAGTAACCGCTATCGAGACCTGCTTGCAAGCTGGCGGGCGTTTCTGCAGGAGCCGCCGCGAGCCCGCGAACCCGCGGACGCAGCTCGTCCATTGTTGGAGGTAACCTCGCGGCGGATCCTGCATGTCCATCGGCGCCTGGTCGATAGCGCCATGGCGATCCATGACCAGACCCCAGTAGAGGCAATCCACCAGGTGCGGATCAAGGCGAAGAAACTGGGTTACATGATCGATGCAACGCGCTCGCTGCACGACTGCCGTGATCTCGATGGGATAATCGACAGCCTCCAGAGGGTACAGAGTGTTCTGGGTGACTTCATTGATGCCCAGGTGGAGGAGGAGCACCTGCTCGTCGCCGGTGATGCTCTTGTGGAAACCGGCGCGGGAAAGAGCGGCGCGTTTCTCAGTGTTGAGCGCCTGGCAGAAAATGCCCGCGACCGCGCGGCGTCATTGCGCCCGCAAGTCAATCGGGAATTGTCTCGGTTTTGCAAGGCAAGTACGCAGGCCGACTTCAGCCGGTTATTTAAGCGCTTCGCTTCACAGGAGGCCTTGCCGTGATTGTTGTCGCGGTTTATAACATGAAGGGCGGCGTCGGCAAGAGCACTACGGCCGTTAACCTCGCATACGTCGCTGCCGCATCGGGCGCGCGAACCCTGCTATGGGATCTGGATGCGCAGGCCGCGTCGAGTTTCACGTTCCGCGTGCAACCCGAGGTCGAAGGCTTCGGAAAGGAGTCGCTGAGCCAAATCGATACGCTGAGCGAAGCTATCAAGGCCACGGACTACGACAACCTGGACCTCTTGCCGGCTGACTTCGCCTATCGCAAGCTCGACCAGTTCCTTCAGCAGCGGGGCCAGCCCCGACCGCGACCTCGCTGAAGTCCTCCAGCAGCTTGGCCGCGAATACACCTACGTATTGCTGGACTGCCCGCCAGGACTATCAACATTGAGTGAGAACGTTTTTTTTGCCGCCGACCTGATCCTTGTTCCAACGATTCCAACCGTGCTGTCACTCCGGACGCTGTCGCGGCTCGTCGAGCATGTCAGGAGCTCGGAATGGGAGCAAAGTTGACGGCCTTTCTCAGTATGGTCGACAGACGGAAGGCTTTGCACCGGCACCTCTGTGAGTGGGCTCTGCAGCATCCGGAGTTTTTCCATTCTGACGCAAGTACCTTATGCCAGCGTCATCGAGCAAATGAGCGTTCGTCGGAACCCGATTGCGGCGGTTTTCCCACAGGATGCTGCAGCCATCGCGTTCGATACCCTGTGGTGCAATGTGGAGGCAAGGCTGGCGCATTCCGCGCCAGCGGCGTCGTCGGGCAAAGCAATCACCGATCTGATCGCCAGAATTGGAGGAGAGGCCGACGGCGACCTCTCGCGTGCGCCTTCGCAAACCGCTACCTCGGTAACGGCTCCTCCGGATATACAAGGCGTCACACACCGGTTAAGGCTGGGGGTCCACAGCGAACACGCCTTCGAGTCGCTGGCGCCGCACTATCTGCGGTCATGCCTTCAGGCTCAACAAGCCTCTCGCACATTTTCGACACGGAAGACGGCGTCCTGCTCAGCGGCGGATACCTGCTGGAATTATTGGAAGACCCGGGGGCTTTGCTGTAGCCTTGGAGACCGATCGAAACGTCGAACCTGTGCCGCAATACGAGGAGGCTCAAGTGGCTGCTATAGACAGCTGCTGGGCCGCGGACATCCTGGCGGGGTGCTTATCCCCGATGACCGTGCTCGAGCGCCGGCTCAAGAATCCGCTGCCGGAGTCGATTTCCGCAGCCGCCGCGGCGATCGGAAAGCGGCCATTGCGGCGCGTCACTGGCGCAAGCGCTTACGGCGCCAGGCTGGTCCCATTCTCATTCCATATGACCAGGCGAAAGTCACAATACACTTTGCGTTTGACCGGATCTGTAGTCCCGGCAATGAAATCGAATACCAGATTGATGCAACGCTGTCGGGAGCGAGTGCCCGCAATTGCGAACAGGCAGTCTTCCAGCTTTTCTCGCGTGCCGGAATCAGTTGGCATCCTTTGACCGTTCGACGCCTGCCGCCCGCGAAAACCGGCAACAACACATTGGATCCGCACGGCGAATTCGTCAAAACGAGATAGGTTAGTAGGAAATCTAAGCGCCGACCGAAGAGTAAGGGGAGTCGGAGTCGTCTGTCCCAGGCTGCCGTCTTATGTCCACTTCTGGCGGACAAGACTATTTCCTGGCAAACATGAGCCACTAGCCGGATTTCGCTAACAACTTTCTAACCCATGAACGGCATTTGTTTCACAGCTTGCAAATCGATCGCGTATGGTCCAAAAACTCAAAATATGCGGCCTGCCGGTAGTAGTAATTCAGCATTCCTTCGAGTCGACGACGGACCTGCACCGTTCCCGTTCTTTCAGCCCTACATTCAAAAAAGGATTTCCAAGTCCAGCCCGACCTTTATTGCCCGAAAAAGCCTTCCCGATACATCCCAAGAGAGGTTATTCTGCCGCCCGGAACCCGGCTTCCCATCCGTCTGTGTGTCGGCTGAAGATGGAAAATCGCGTTCGATTTGCCTGCGCCGCCGAGTTGAGGAGATCCACCATGACGAAGTCCAGTCGCGTTTGCTCGTTCGCGCTCTCCGCTCTCGTTGCTGCTGCGTTGGTCGTGATGGCGCACGGTCAGACAAACCGGGAAGCATCTGTTCCTAAACCCACGCTGCCGAATCCGTACCGTCTCGTGCCCGACTGGCCGACGCTTCCCGCGAGCATGAAGGGGCCGAACGGCACGAAGTGGGGAGAGGTGATCCGGGTGCACGCCGCCGCAAACGGCAACATCTGGGTCTTTCATCGCTGCTTCAACGACAAGCCGCAGGGCGAGGCGACGTGCTTGAATCGGGTGAAGCCAACCCGCCGATTCTCGAGTTCAATTCTGCCGGACGATTACTGAGGAGCTTTGGCGTCGGCCTCTTCGCGCATCCGCACGGGTTCACCGTGGACAAGGACGGCAACATTTGGACGACGGATACCAACGACGGCGAAACAATCCTCGGCATGCCCGCGAAAGACCCGCAGGGCGTGGCGATGGGTCAGACGGTTTTCAAGATCAGCCCCGAGGGTAAGGTGCTGATGACGATCGGTACACCGGGCGTCGGCGGCAGCGGGCCGTACCTGTTCGATCGGCCAACCGGGGTTGCGATTGGCGCAAACGGCGACATCTTCGTCTCGGACGGCCATTCACCAAACAAGTCGAACAGCGCCCGCATCATGAAGTTCTCGAAAGATGGGAAGTTCATCAAGGCGTGGGGACGCATGGGATCGAGCCAGGGGAATTTCGAGAACCACACGATCTCTACGTCGGCGGTTCGAAGGGCTGGGTGTATGTGGCCGACCGCCAGAACAGTCGTGTGCAGGTGTTCGATCAGGACGGCAACTTCGTCGCGGCGTGGAAGCAGTTCGGTCAGCCAAGCTCGGTCTATGTGGACAAGAATGACAACATTTACGTCGGCGCCACGTACGAGGTCGTCGCTCCGGGCCAGACTGCGCTCCGGCCAACGGCAGGTGCAAACGACAGAGCCATTGTGATCGGTAATGCGATTACGGGTGAGCTGAAGTACTTGATTCCCGATCCCGGCGATCTGACCAGGATGACCGACACCGGCACGTCGGCGTCAGGCATCGCGGTGGACGATCAGGGCAACATCTACGCCGCCGACGTCGGGTTCAACAACCTGAGGAAGTACTCGAGGATCCGATAGAAAAGGACGACACGGTGTAAATACCCTTCAATGCAAACCTATTTGTGAATAATACCGGCTCCGGGATCCCGGACGCGTTTGTTGAAGGAGTCGTTTTCGGATGGCACGCAAAAAAGTTCCTGGACTTCATGTTTCGGGTCGAGTTTGAATATCTTCTTTTCGCTGACCCAGGTTTTTGCATAGGCTTTCGGATCGGCTAATGTGATCGTCAACTCCAGCGTATCCCGATCGACCCGCCGGTATCGCTCTTCGAGGCGGGCTTGTTCGCTCACCGGATTGCCAAAATGATCCAGCCAGGTTCTCTCGTCAAAACCCATGGAGTTGACGACAAACGTGTCTCCTTCCCATCGGCCGACGGAATATCCCATCCATGCGGGTTCAGGATCCTTCGGAAGTTCGCGGCCATCCATCCAGATCTGTCGATAGACGTTGCCCCATTCGAAGTGCTGCAGCACGCGTTTAGATGTCTGTATAAATTCCATCGGGTAGATTGAAACCTCGAGGAACAGATACCTGGGCATACCGACTGGATCGCAGGTCATCATCGGATCATTTCCGAGTCCGCCTGCCACGGCTCGCGGACCATATACCGGTTTAGCGGCGTCGAATTTCGTTTTCCCCCAGGGCGTCATCGGAGGAGTCTCGTTGCTCATTGTCAGAACGCGATTCGATCTTGTCCAGGTTCCAGTGAGGTCGTGAGGGTCAAATGGTGTCTGCGCCGGTAACGAATACGAAAAAAAGAGCGCGCCAGCGGCGGCAAGAATGGAATTTCGCATCTGAAGAGTCCTCGTTAATCGACGGCGTTTGCTGTTCCGTCGGCTTTCAACACTTCCTTCCCGTTCACAATCACGGGTTTTTGCCGATTCAGCAACCCCACAGGCGTGCCGGCTTTTGCTGGACGAACGGTGATCGTGATCTGATCGCCATACTTGAACATCCGTTTGGTCCATCCGGCTCGCGCGAGGACACCCGGGCTGTTCATCTCAATGGCCCAGTTGACGATCTTCCCGTTTTCATCCTTGACGTCCACGAACATGGCGGCATGCGGGTTCGTAAATGCAAATTCAGTGACGATGCCCGCCAGCGTGACGGATTTGGAGGAGTCATATGTACCGGTTCCATGATGGGCCAGGACCGGAACACTCATCGCGAACAACGCAATCGACGTAGCGATCAACAATCCGCGCATAGTTTTCTCCAATGTGGACTTTGTGCGGAGTGTACGGTCCAGATTCGATTGATGTCAGCAAGAGTAGCCTCTGTGCCAAGACCTTCGAATCCTGGGCCACCTTTCGCTATAATCGCGCCCAGTTCATGGCAATCCCCATCGGTACGCAAATCGGCTCGCATGAGATCACGGCTTTGCTCGGCAAAGGCGGAATGGGCGAAGTGTATCGGGCGCGGGACATGCGGCTGAAGCGGGAAGTTGCGATCAAGATTCTGCCGGAGCAATTCTCGAAAGAAGCGGATCGGATGAGCCGGTTTCAACGTGAAGCGGAAGTGTTGGCGTCGTTGAATCATCCCAACATTGCGGCCGTGTACAGCCTCGAAGAGGCGGCGGGATCACGGTATCTGGTGATGGAACTGGTCGAGGGTGAAACGCTCGCCGACGAATCGCGCGCGGCCCGATTCCTCTCGATGAAGCTCTCAGCACTGCTGGGCATATCTGTGACGCGCTTGGGGCGGCGCACGAGCGCGGCGTTGTGCATCGGGATCTGAAGCCGGCGAATGTGATGGTCACTCCTGACGGCAAGGTGAAGGTGCTCGATTTCGGCCTGGCGAAGGCCATGAGCGTAGCGAATGGCAACAGCGCATCGTTCGATCCATCGAATTCACCGACGCTTGCCGCCACGGCAACGGGGGTGGGAATCATTCTCGGTACGGCCGCGTATATGAGCCCCGAACAGGCGCGCGGAAAAGCTGTCGATAAACGCACGGACATCTGGGCGTTTGGCTGCGTGCTCTACGAAATGCTGACAGGGAAGCAGGCGTTCGTGGGCGAAGACGTTGCGGACACCATCGCCGCGGTCGTCCGCGGAACACCGGATTGGGATGCGCTGCCGGCCGGCACGCCGGAGCAGATCCGGATCGTGCTCAAGCGTTGCCTGGAAAACCATCGCAACCAACGCTTGCCCGACATCTCGGTTGCGCAGTTCGTGATGACAGAAAGCAGACCGGTGCAGCCCGCGGCTTTGCGAGTCGAATCACGCCGGCACGCTCGCCTGGCGGCGGTGATCGGCGTCGCAGCCGGCGTCATCCTTACTGCGGCCGGTATGGGGATTATCGCCCACTGGAACACGGCGAGGCGCCTCAAGCCGTTCGCTTCACGTTTGTCCCGACGGCAGCAGAGTCATTGGTTATGGGTTTCGACAGGGAGATCGCCATTTCTCCCGATGGTACTCATATTGTCTATGGTGGCGCTAAGGGGCAGTTATTCGTTCGTGCTCTCAATCAGCTTGATGTCCAGCCGCTTGCCGGCACTACGAGCGCTCGCAACCCTTTCATTTCTTCCGACGGACACTGGGTGGGCTTCTTTATGAGCGGCGAACTGAAAAAAGTGCCCATCTCCGGGGGCCCTCCGATTACGTTGTGCCGCGTCCCCACCGGCGGTTCGCGCGGGGCAAGCGGGGACCGGATGACACCATCATCTTTGCGACAGGCGATACGGCTACCGGACTTCTGAGCGTGCCCGCCAGTGGCGGCGAACCGAAGGTGTTGACGAGGCCGGACGCGGCTAAGGGGGAAGCCGATCATCTGTTTCCCTTCGTTCTGCCCGGCGGCCGCGGAGTGCTCTTCGCGATAAGCACAAAAGGTCAGAGGGCAGACGATACCCAGATTGCCGTGCTCGATCTCAAGACCGGCCAGAAAAAAATATTGATCCACGGCGGCGGCCAGGCGGAGTACGTGAACACGGGCCATATCGTCTACGCTGCCGGCGGTACACTGCGGGCCGTCCGTTTCGATCCGGCGCGTCTGGAAGTCCTCGGTGATCCTGTTCCACTGCTGGAACAGGTCGCCATGACCGGGAGCGGCGCGGCAAATTTTGCTTTCTCGAACAGCGGCGCGCTTCTCTATGTTCCCGGAGGTCCGGCCGGTAATGCCGGGGCGCAACGATCGCTCGTCTGGGTCAATCGGCAAGGGCGGGAGAATCCATCAAAGCGCCCCCGCGTGCATACAACACGGCGCGGATATCGCCCAATGGCGCTCGCGTCGCGCTGGATATTTTCGATCAGGCGAATGACATCTGGATCTGGGATCTCATGGGGCAGACCCTGACCCGGCTGACGTTTGATCCGGGAGTCGATCAATTGCCCGTGTGGACTCCGGATAGCCGGCGTGTGCTTTTCACTTCGCCTCGCGGCGGGTCTAATACCAACCTGTTCTGGCAGGCGGCAGACAACACCGGGACAGCGGAGCGTTTGACCACGAGTCCCAACTGGCAGGGGCCGATGTCTGTCTCTCCGGATGGGAAGTCGGTCGTGTTTGTCGGAGATGTGACCGGGACGGGACTCGATCTCAATTTGCTCACGCTGGATGAGAAGCGTACGACGGCTCCTCTCGTCAGTACATCCTTTAGAGAATATGATGGCGAAATCTCTCCCGATGGACGCTGGCTCGCTTACGAATCCAACGAGTCGGGCCAGAACCAGATTTACGTCCGTCCGTTTCCGAACGTCGATTCCGGCCGCTGGCAGGTTTCGACCGCTGGCGGTACTGGGCCTGCCTGGGCGCGGAGCGGCAAGGAATTGTTCTATGTGGATAGCAAGGATTCGGTGCTCATGAGTGTCCCGGTTCAGACTGGAGGACAGATCTTCAGCGCCGGCGCCCCGGCAAAGGTGTTTGATGTGAAGGTGTTCACGGGTAGCAACGGCCGCACTTACGACGTCTCCCCAGACGGCCAGCGATTCCTGCTCATTAAGGACAGTGTCGGCTCCGACCAGGCATCCACTGCTCCGGCCGCCGGCATGGTCGTCGTTCTGAATTGGCTGGAAGAACTGAAGGCGAGAACGGGTTCGTGAAGGTGCTGCTTCAGCCCTTCGACCATGATCTCATTGGTAACTGTCGTTGCACGATGCTCTTCATCTGCACACATCGGAATGCGGATGAGAAACCGGCAGACGAGGGTTTTCAATGCCTCGAGTTCTTTCTGTTGAGAGCTGATCAATTTCTGCTGGTTGCGCTCCTTAGCGCGCTGGTTTTCAATTTGTTGTTGCTGCTGATGTATCTGTGTTTGTTGTTCCTGAATTGCGTTGAGCATGGTCCAGAGGATCGGATCATTGTTGACAAGCAGGTAGCCCTTGTCGTTCTTAGTCACTGCTTCTGGAATGATCCGTTGCACCTGTTGCGCGCTGAAGCCGATGTGTTCACCTTCGGATTTAATTCCCAGCACGTTGTCAGGCTTGTATTCGTAGCGTAAGGGAAGTAAACTGCATCACCGCATTAAGACCGGGGCTGAAGTGTCCTTTAATATTCTTCAAACGTTCATCAGAAAAGACACCCCACGATCCGCCGCCGGGCTTGTCGACGTTACCGTTCACTGTCAGTTGAGTATCAGGCGTAGCAGTGTTGATGCCTACAAGGCCGCCAGGAGAATTGAGCGCGAGGGTTCTCGGGACACCGGCCCCATAATCATAGGAGAACAGGTAGCCAATATCCGGATTTGGTGAAGAGCCTATAACGACTCCTGTCCCTCCTGGAGCAACGGAGCGAGATAATGGTGTGGTGTCGCCCTGAAAGAAACTAGTGCCGACTGCTTCTATGGCGATGCCGCCCTTGATACCATTCAAGCCTGTTTGACCTAGTACCCCGACGCCGCCCGAACTCACACCCCAAACACCTCTTGCTCCGCCAGTGCTGAGCACGCCCGTCGCAATTGAAGACGTTGCCACAACTCCATCTCCTGAGGAACTGGTGCTTGATATACCGTCAACTGCCACACCAGTACTTTGAACGTCCAGCCGGGCATTCGGCGACGTGAGTGCCGATGCCCATGTTGCCGCCCATAAAACCGTTACCACTAATGTTAAAGTTGCTGCCCGATTGTTGTGTTGTCGTATTCTGTATGTAGTTAGCGCTGCCACCCGGCACTCCGGCCACCGGAATAGCTCCGCTTACTTTGCTTCCCGCGACTGAATTGATCTGTGAATTCTGCACGCAACTAACGCAGGCGCTCGATAACCCATCTGCTGTGGTGGCACTAAGCGTGCGAATGGCGTAAGGCGTTGAGCTGATCTGTTGGCGTGGAGCAAGCGTTGTGAAAGTTGGACCACCGGCTGGTCTCACACTAATTTCAAGAAAGCGATCCGCTCCGGGGAACGTGCTGACGCCGAAATCCAATTGGACCGTGAACACCTCATTAGCAACGGCCACGCTTGAACGGGGGACTGTCACCGGAGAAGGCTGCGGTTGTTGTGTGCCAGCGGTCAACGCATCCCACAACGTGAATTGCAAATCATAATTTCCATTGGCGGGCGACCCGCCATCAGTCAACTTTCCTTGATACGTGAAGGTGGTTGTTTGAGCCACCGCGGTTGTAGCGCTAAATAGAAAGATGAAAATAAGTGCGAGCAACAGCGGAACGAAGGAAGCTGAGTTTATTCCAGACTCCTGTCGATCTTGGGGGCTTTGAGCCATTCTTCATTAGTCTCTCCTGGTTTGTTGCTGAAGTGCTGTGCGCCCGGGGCGTTCTTCGGTGCGATTCCGCTCTGACATTTCCGTAACTTTACATAAAAATCCGGATTTGCCCGGTACCGCTTACCCGCGTTTTAAAACTCCTGCAGGTTGATCTGACGCTGACGCTCAATATTGTTCACATGCAACCATTCGTGTTTGGATGTCATGTATTGTCAGCCATTTGCGGAGATTTGTTGCAGGATTTCTACATCTTTGGAGAGATAGCGCCGATTTTAAAGACAACTTCTGTTCCATTGTTTTCTGGCTGCGCGCTTCGTTTGATGTTTCGCGCTATCGCGCTCACGCTTCGCGCGCGCTTGCATTGGCAAGGGCCGAAAAACCGCCGACAACTCCCGGCAAGCCGCACGCTAACAAATTTCCAACGCATGAACGGAGTTTGTTTCGATGTTCCCGCAGCGCCGTGAAACCTGCCTTCAGCGTTCTGTTGCGTTCCAAGAACCTGATTGACACACGTTGTCCTCGAATGCTTAAGTTCTGTCCACCTCTCTCAAGGAGCAGCACCATGAACACGGTTCGAATCGGCTTCGTGATCGCGGTCGTTTGCGCGTTGACGTTCGTCACGACGACAGTTTTCGCCCAGGACACCTCTGCGCGGGAAAAGGACCGCGCGGAAATTGAAGAGTTGATGTGGCTGTTCTTACACGCGTGCTCTCGATACCGGTGACGGGACCACCTACGCCGCCACCTACACTGTCGATGGACAGTTCGGAACAGGCGCGAACGCGACCAAGGGACACGAGGCGCTGAAGAAGTTGGGCGATGGACTCAAGCCACAACCCGGCGCACCGCCGCGAGCTCCGCTGTATCACATGGAAACCAATCAATGGATCGAGTTCATCGATCAGGATCACGCCAATCATCACGCGTACTACATCACCGTAACCGGAGCCGGGCCGGACAAGGCGCCGCCTCGCATCGTTGCCTCAGGCCGCAGCGTCGATCATCTCGTTCGCGTGAACGGCAAGTGGCTGATCCAACTGCGCGACGTTTCGCCGAAGGAATAGCCACTCTCCTCCACAAAAGAGATAAGCCACGAATTT
>CAVTWA010000070.1:0-12947 GCA_963738025.1 uncultured Acidobacteriota bacterium
GCGGTGTTGAGCGGGCATAAGGTCCTGCTTCGAACAGTGGGTGTGGAGAGCCCCCTTTGAAGTCGCCGTTGGTAGAAACATCGACAGCCATAATCGAAGTCTTGTCTCCACCTGCCGTACTTCTAAGATAAAACAACTCACGGCCGTTACGCGACCACTCGGGGTTCAAACCTCCGTTGGAGGAGATGCGGTGTTTTTCGCCTGGACCGGGAAACGCCTGCATATACACCTCGTAGTCTCCCGATTCGTTCGACGTGTAGACGACCGGGCGGCCATCCGGCGAAAAATCGACGTCGCGCTGATCGAACGTGGATGGCGAAAACCGGCGGGCCTCACCCTCCAGTTTGGAATCCCGCATGGAACGGACAAGAATCTGCCGGACACTACCGACGGTATCCAGGTATGCCAGCCACTTTTCGTCCCGGGAAAGCGCTGCTGGAACAGCCGATGTGCCTTCCAGCATCCGCTGCGGTGTATCGTTCCTATCCAGCAACGACGAGAAAATCCCAGCGTTGCTCCTGAACCTGGTAAACCAGACCATCCTGCCATCCAGCGAGAACAGCGGCCAACTGCTGTCGGCGGTAGAGGTAATCCGCGTGGCTGCACCAGAAGGGAGCTCATACATCCAGAGATCGCTCGCTCGGCTGCCATCGTTCGCCGATCGCTTGTATCCTCTGCCTCGGATTCCTTCCGCAGGCATACGCGGACAACCTGCCGCACTCTGGAAGTCACCTCTGGTCCAATCGCTTCCCACTGCGGATCCAGCTTGACGACCGACGCAAGCGTATCCGCGAGATCGTCACCCGGAAACGCCCGCTGTCCTGTCAGCATTTCAAACAGGACGACACCAAAAGCCCAGACGTCTGCCCGTTGGTCCACAGCCTTTCCCCGCGCCTGCTCCGGACTCATGTACGCCGCGGTTCCCAGAATAATTCCCGCATTCGTTGCAGCCATGCTGACCATCTTTGGGGAATGCGACAACGCAGGATTCGATGAGTTAGTCTCGTATGCCTTCGCCAGACCGAAGTCGAGAACCTTCACCTTGCCTTCGTTCGTCAGCATGACATTGCCGGGTTTCAAGTCCCGGTGAACCACACCTCTCTCATAGTGCCGCCTCCAGCGCCGCAGCAATTTGTTTTGCGATGGCGACGGCTTCGTCGACCGGAATCGGGCCTCGCTGGATTAACGCCTGCAGCGTCTCGCCTTCGACCAGTTCCATGACAATGCAGCGCGTGTCGCCGGATTCCTCGAGGCCATAGACATGGGCGATATTGGGATGATTCAGTGACGCGAGCAGCTGCGCCTCGCGTCGGAAGCGGGACAAGCGTTCAGCATCGGTAGCGAATGCCGCAGGAAGGATTTTGATCGCCACGCTACGTCCCAGTTTCGAGTCGATGGCCTTGTAGACTTCGCCCATTCCACCGGAACCCAGGTGCGATGTGATCTCGTAATGTGCGAGTTTAGTTCCGACCATGCTCTCTGAAGCTTAGAACTGAGGCGTGCATGTTATCAGACGCCGGGCGGCAAAGGCGTGCAACTAATTATCAGAAGTGGGCATAGCGACGGGTTCTACGGCGGCACTGCTGCCACTGGTCTCGGCAACCTCAACACGACGAACGGCTCGCTCTACTAAAACGAGAATGAAACCACTTCATTCGGCATTTGACAATCAGACCGAAATAAGGACTTCGTTAAAGTGCTCGTGATGAAATCGGACAACTCCTTAGCGCGCTACGTCGCAACCGAAACACGCAAATGTCGTGAGGGAGCGAACTCCCCGCCTAAGCTAGGCGGGGATGCCCTCGCGCAGCGAGGGCCGGGGCGGGGCGGAGCGCGAGCCCGACAGGGCGAAGCCTAAATATCTGTTCAAAGTTCGCGCGCAGCGCGTTCCTTGTGAATATTCGCGTAGCGCACCGATTAGAACAAGGAGCGCTTCGCGGAAATTCAGATGGAACGCGCTGCGCTCGAACTTTGAACAGACCGCCCCACCTTCGCTGCGCGAAGGATCCCCGCCTGACTCAGGCGGGGACTTCCCCCATTTCGACATCCTGCCGAAAAATCATGTCGCCGAGGTACAGAGCCTCAGTCAGTCGGTGCCCAAGCCCGCGCCGACATATCTGTTCCAAGCCTGTCTGGAAACCGGCTTCTTAAACAAGGCTGCGGGCGGTACGACTACTGGACCCCCTACGATACCCATGACGGCCAGCGGTTCCTCATCCAATGCCGTGTCCATCCGTCCGCAAGATATTTGCTCTACTGAATTCGCTCAAGTAGAAATAAAAGGACTAATTTTTAGTGGACATGGGCGCCCGCGTCGATGCCCTCCGGCTTCAGGCGTCGAGCGCTGGCCGACTTTTCTTCGAATCCAGCGCAAACTTCGCTGCGCCGATCGTCACCGCATGGCCCTTGTGCTCTGCGGTGACAACTTTCAATCCCTGCTTTGCGGCATGCGTGCTGTGAGCCTGTATCCCGGCCGTCACTTCCGAACAGACAAGCTCCGGCATGGCGTCGGTCACCCCGCCGCCCAGAACGATGACCTGGGGGCTCAGAAAATCCACCATATTGGAGAGCACGATGCCGACAATCCGCATCCGGCTTCGAACGAGTTCCTCGATTTCTTTGTCACCGCAACGGATCGCCTCCGCAAATGCCGAGCTCTTGATGTTGTTGACATCCGTTCCGACAGTTTCCAGAAGATGTGGCGCCCATCCCTTCGCGGCGAACGTCGCAGCAGTGCCGGCAAGCGCAAGGCGGCTGGCGAAATCATCGAGAATCCCGTGACGTTCGGATCCCGCGAGGGGGCCGAAGGCGTGCAGCAGATAGTGGCCGATATTGCCGGCCTCACCCGATACCCCAAAATGCAATTTCCCATCGATTGCAACAGCGCCGCCGATTCCCGTGCCGATGAAAATCGCAATCACATCCTTGTAACCGGCGGCTCTGCCCACCTTGAGCTCGCCGTACAACGCAGCATGCACATCGTTTATCAGGAAAACTTCACACTTACACACATCCTGCAAAGCATCCCTGAAAGAAAAATCGGCGAGATCTGGAATGTTGGGCGCATTCTTGATTGCGGCTCTTTCCTGGTCGATCGACCCGGCAAAACCGATCCCGATGGCCGAAACTTTATGGCCCTCTTCCTTTGCTCCCTTTGAGAATTTCCGGACGACTTTCGTCAACTCGTCCTGGAACGCTTCCTTTTCTTTTGGAGTTTTAATTTTGATGTCGTCGAGAACTTCCAGCTTCTCGCTGAACAGCGCCAGCTGCGTCTTCGTGCCGCCGACATCGATGCCGATCGAAAGTGATTTTGAATTGCCAGATTTATCTGCCACCAATAGCCTTTTGCAGACTGCTCGCTCGCGGCAGGCCGAACCACAGTCCTGAGAAGAAGACAAATATTCCTACCGCG
Source organism: uncultured Acidobacteriota bacterium (assembly GCA_963738025.1). Classification (GTDB taxonomy): domain Bacteria; phylum Acidobacteriota; class Terriglobia; order 20CM-2-55-15; family 20CM-2-55-15; genus 20CM-2-55-15. Next base: position 3,413 of record CAVTWA010000070.1, read on the forward strand.
AAAAGCGCAACCACAAGGTTTCCCGCAATAACGCGGCTGACGAGATACAAATCGATGCCAATGCCCGAAGCCAGCTGCAACATGCTCCACGACAGCAGACGGCTGGAAATCCTCCAAAAGCTGTCCGGCAACCCGCGGCATTCTTCGATGAGGTGCAGCCTTCAACAAGGGAAGTTCTTCCCGCTTTTTTTCGCCGGACTTCGGTAATACCGACATTCGGATATAAAACTGCACGGTGAAGACCAATGTTCAAGGGGAAGCGGAAAAGCGGGATCGGAAGGTCGAGCCTTATTTCGAGGATCAGCTCATTCAGCTGGCGGATCTCGTCGACGTGCAGAATTTCACGGCCGGCAAGATGGCGAAATCACGGGATTGCTTCGGACCGCTGCCGGTGACGGTGTGCATCATGTCGCAAGGCGGCCAGGATTTTAAAAAGCAGCATTTCCTGTCAGGGGTTGTTGATGTGCCGCATGCCGCAGCTTTTTATGCGGCTACCAAAGCTCTCGATCTGTCGCTCATCCCGGCGTGTTTGCCGTGACCCTGCATTATTAAGGTCAATGCATCCTGGTCATCGTTCGGCGGTGGCACGAGCTTTCCTTCTTTCAATGGTCATGTGAACGGCCGTTCCACAAGGCGGCTATCCGCAATATGACATTCATCCACGTTGAACTATTATTGTTCCACCAGAAGGCCAATTTTCCAGAAGAGCCGAACTCACAATAGATGTTCGCGAAGGCAGCCTTCTTATGACTATGCGAAGTTCGGATTCCGTTGTCACGCCCGGTTACTCCATCGTCATTCCCAGGGAGGCGGTGGCCCGTGCTGCCGACTACATGCATGCGGTGCGAGTCGACCGGATACACCCTGGAGCCATCCTGCGTGATTCGCCTCCAAGGCGTGGATCTTCGAGCGATGACGGGGCAGGATCTACTCGGCAAGTTATTCGATACCAAACGACCTCAGATCTTCGCTGAAAGTGCGGTGGCCGGAGACGGCTCCGACTGGAGCCTCACCGAACTCGGCTTCTGACCGAATACGGCGCTTCCTTTCCGAACCTGGCGGCCGTTTACTTCGACCCTTACAAGGAGTGCGAGAACGCGCGCTACCAGATCCATGGCATTTCGTATATGGTCCGCCCGCTGACGGTTCCCGGGAATCAGCGGAAGTCGCAGCTCTGCCGTCCAGTCGCCTATTCGGAACGGGGCGATGACTTTTCGGACTGCGCCCTGTACAGCATCGTTGCCTGGGACCACGTCTCGTGGCCAGGCAATGACTTCTTCCTTGGCTCCCGCGCCACCGATGATGGTGTCAAGTCCGCCGCGACCAACTCTATGTCCGCGCTTACAGGCGTTGAGGGAGAGTATGACCCGGCACATGGGAAGTATCAGCCACCCAAGTGCTATCGCAACTGGTATGCGGTTGTCGAGGATGCAATGCGCATGCGGCAGCTCCGACTGTGGCATCCACTGGCTGTCTGGCAGTCGGTCGGCTCAGAGTAGGTTGTGGGGCAGCGCAGGAAGCCGGGGAAGCGCAAATCATCGACGTCGTTGAGGGGACTTCCGGGAATCAGATACCCGGGACTTCCGGGCGGAGATTTCCCAGGCTTCTCGGATATGCACTTCGAGCGCTTCGTCGCGAATTTGATCCAATACAATGCCAATCCACCCGCTCGAACCGACATACGGCGGTTTAAAATACATTTCGGGCGCATCGCCGATCAGCGCGGATTGAAGACCTGCGGGCGCCGGCAGCCACAGGGTGACACGGCCGTCTCCGTAGTGATTTTCCCTGAATATCGTGAACACGCCTTTGTCCTTCTCGACAAAAAACGTGGGGGAGCCGTGCGACAGCTTTTCTGAAAGACCCGGCATCGTGCCGCAAATCCGCCGAACCCGTTCGAGTTGGGTTTCGTGGCCTTTCTTGCGTGAACCCTTCGCCTTCTGACGCGCTGTCAGCTGCTTTGCCCGGAATTTCGCAATGCGTTGAATCAACTTCACAGGCACCGGTTCCGAGAGCGGAAGCCGGATGGTGCCTCTGCTCATCTCGTACGCCGCGAGTTCCTTCTGGAACTCCGCTGCCACCGCGTCTCCTAAGGGATAAAGCGAGTAGTGGTGCTTCCAACCCGCAAAATACAGCACCGGCCCACCATTCAGTCTGTACATTGGTATCTGGTACGAGATCAGTTCCTCGGCCTCCGGTACAGCCTTGCGGATCGCGGCCCGCACGAGCTTCAGCACCGCCTGCACATCCTTGCGCTTCGATGCGATGTACTCGCTCACGGATTTGAAGTCTGTCTTCGCCATAGGTAGCTATCATAGAGCTGTGTTCCGGCAATGGCTGAATAGACAGAATAAGCCACGAATTTAACGAATTTAACGAATTCAATTCGTTTAATTCGTTCAATTCGTGGCTTATTCCTCTGCATGTGAAGCGTCAGCGTGAATTGTTGCATCAACAGTTGCCACCTTCATTCAAAATAGATCGCATGAAACTGCTGATTGAAAACGAAGCAGGGTCATTAATCAAGCATCGATACGATGAGTGCACCTTCAAGCTGATGGCAACACGGAGGGTCCAGCGTGCGTATCCGTTCCCATACGGTTTCATCGTCGGAACAAGGAGCGGTGATGGCATGTGTCTGGACTGTTTTCTTCTGACGCAGAAAACGATCTCTTCAGGAGAGATGATAGAGGCGGAGCCCATAGGGATGTTCGAGCAGATCGAAGACGGAAAGGAAGATCATAATATCCTGGCAGTTCAGGCCGGCGAGGAGTTTGAACTCGACCTTGCTATACAGGATGCATTGAGAGACTTCGCGATGAATGTTTTTGCGGACGTTTCCGGGAAATCCATGACGGTGGGCCGGTTTCTTGGCAAGGACGATGCCGTGGCCTTGATTGGGCGCTGCCTTTCTTAGCTGAACTGTAGGAGTTTTAACGCGGGTAAGAGGTACCCGCGAATCTCCGATAACGGGTTCTATGTAAATTTGCGGACGATGAGTTTAAAGCCGGAATCGCCTGCTTTGGAAAACAGCACGATCCGGGAATCGAATGGCCGTTAACACTCCATGCCCGATGCTATCGATTCCATACGTCCGATTCGTCTTGATGTTCGGTTGCGGCCACCCGGCGGAATCGAGCACGGCGTTATGGTGGTGACCATAAACGATGGTATCGACTCCCGAATATCCTTCCGGGAAGTTACCCCGTCCCCAGATCAATGAATCCAGAGGCTGTGCCTCGATATCTTCAATTTTGGAATCGACGCCTCCGTGCACGCAAAGAACTCCGTTCGCCCTGTAATGAGCAGGATGATGTTTCTTTCAACTCGATGATGCGAGCCACGCATTCACGCGCATCCGGCCCCCGATCAATGTAGTCTCCGAGAAAAACCAGCATGTCGCCGGTCGACAATTCAGGTTGGATTCTGGCGAGCAGGTCGTCGAGTGCACGAATATTCCCGTGAATATCGCCGACCGCGAACAGAGAGGGTTGTTTCATTGAGAGCCTGGCGCCTGAGAGTGGATCATTTTCTACATGCTACATCCTTAGAGGCAAACGAAAAGGGACGCCGGCAAAACCGGATTCCTTCGGGCATTTAAAGGCATAGTGCGGCCCAAGCGTTTCGCCCTTGTGTAGCGGCCATTTTGATTTTCCGCTACCATTAGCCCCACTTGTGATCGGACAAAGCCTCAAACATTATCAGATCGAATCCATGCTGGGCGCCGGCGGTATGGGCGAAGTCTACCAGGCTAAAGACACCAGGCTGGGACGTACTGTCGCCTTGAAGTTCCTGCCTCAGGCGTTTGCTCGGGATGCGGACCGTGTCTCGCGGTTCGAGCGCGAAGCGAAAGTACTTGCGTCGCTGAATCACCCGAACATTGCAGCGTTGTATGGAATGGAGGAAACGGACGGGCAGCATTTCCTGGTGATGGAGCTGGTCGGCGGAGTAACGCTGGCAGAGAGACTCCGGCGCGGAGCCGTACCTGTCGCAGAGGCGCTGCGGTTCGCGCATCAGATCGCGGAAGCCCTCGAAGCGGCTCACGAAAAAGGAATTGTTCATCGCGATCTCAAGCCTGCGAACGTGAAGGTTACGCCTGAAGGCAAGCTCAAGGTGCTCGACTTCGGGCTGGCGAAAGCGATGGAGCCTTCTTCTGCGAACGGGGCCCAGGTCGAAAACCTTTCGAATTCTCCTACTCTCAGCATGGCTGCGACAAGCGCGGGCGTCATTCTGGGTACGGCGGCGTACATGTCGCCTGAGCAGGCGAACGGGCTTCAAGCTGACGCGCGCAGCGACATCTTCTCGTTCGGATCCGTGCTGTACGAATTGCTGACCGGACGGGAGCCGTTTCAGGGCAAAACCATGTCCGAGGTCCTTGCTTCGGTGCTGGTACGCGATCCCGACTGGAGCGGGCTTCCACCGAATCTCAATCCGAGGATTTCTGAGCTGGTGCGCCGGTGTCTTGATAAAGAACCGCGACGGCGATGGCAGGCTGCCGGAGATCTGCGCGTCGAACTCGAAAGGCTCATCGCGGATCCCGCGGGCGTCGAAGCTCTCCCTCGGTCGGCGACGCCGCGAAAACCGCTATGGAGACGCGCCATTCCTGTGCTGGCGGCCGCTGCCGCCGCGGCGATCATCGCAAGCCTCTTGACCTGGAATCTCGCGCCGCGCCCCCCAACCGCCGTGGTCACTCGCTTCCCGCTCGTGCTACCTGAGAATCAAGTGATAAATCCATTCAGTCTGGCCATCGCTATTTCGCCGGATAGTACAAAACTGGTCTACGCAACTCCCGATCAACTCTATCTCCGGCAGATGTCGGAAATGGAAGCCCGGCCGATTCAAGGCTCGTCCGGCGCCGGTACTCCAATATTCTTTTCACCCGACGGCAAATGGATTGGCTTCTGGTCCTTTTCAGAAAACGAGTTAAAGAGAATCCCGATAATGGGCGGCGCTTCGATAACGATCACCAAGTCTAGCCAGCCGTTGGGTGTGAACTGGACCGGAGACCAGATCGTTTGGAGTGAGATCGGCAAGGGTATCCAGCGCATATCCAGCAACGGAGGCGAACCCGAAGTGCTGGTGGGCCTCAAAACCGAAGAGTTCGCTCAAAGCCCGCAGATTCTGGATGACGGCAAGGCTGTACTTTTCACGCTGACGAACGCTGCTACCGCGGCGGGCTGGGACTCTGCGCAAATCGTGGTGCAGCCGCTCCCGAAAGGAGACCGCAAAGTCCTTCAACTCCGCGGAAGCGATGCGCGGTACCTGCCCTCCGGACATCTCATCTACTCTGTGGCCGGGAATATCTTCGCCGTACCTTTTGATTTGAAAACACTTGAAACCAGAGGAAGCCCTGCAGGGGTCATTGAAGGAGTGATGCGGCCGATTCCCGCTGCGTCGGGAGCCGCAAACCTTTCGGTGTCCTCCAACGGCACGCTCGCCTATGTTACGGGCGGCTCAGCGGTCGTTTCACGCAACGTGCTGGCGCTCGTCGACAGCAACGGGAAATCGGAGCTATTGCCATTGCCACCCGACTCCTACTCTCTTCCACGTATCTCGCCCGACGGAAAGCAGATCGCTTTTCAGCGCGGTGACGAAGCGAAAAGTGATACGGACGTATGGATCTACGAGCTGGCCGGCGGCCGCGCCCCGCACAAACTCACTCTCGATGGGTTGAGCGGTGTTCCGGTCTGGGTGCCTGGCGCTCCTCAGCATTTGATCTTTCGCTCCAAAGCGGACTTGTTCTGGCAGCTTGCCGACGGAACGAAGCCAGCGGAACGTCTCACCAAAGCCGAACCGGGATTTACTCATATTCCCGAATCGGTGGACCCCCTGACTAAAGTGCTGGCATTCACTGCTGCACGCGGCACGACCGGAGGGATTTCGCTTCTGGCGCTCGATGGGGAACGAAAAATAGACACATTTGTGGAAGAACCCCAATCCATTCAGCTTCATGCCGCCTTTTCTCACGATGGCCGATGGCTCTCGTACATGTCCACGGAATTGAAGAGCGTTCACTCTCAGGTATTCGTCCGACCGTATCCAAAGACCGGGGAAAAGCATCAGATCACGGGGGATGGTTTGGAACCGATGTGGTCGCCAAATGGAAAGCAGCTTTTCTATGTGGACAGCAATGCCAAGTTGTTTGCCGTCGATATTCAAACCACACCGGCCTTTTCCCCAGGGCCACCTACCGAGTTGCCCATAGCCGGCGCCCTTCACCCAATACCCGGACTCCGCAACTACGACATCACTCCTGACGGCAAACGCTTCCTCGTCGTCCTGCCGGCTAAAAATGACGCCACGAAAGGGGCCACCGCCCAGATTAATGTGGTAGTCAATTGGTTTGAAGAGCTGAAACAGCGAGTTCCAATGCAGTAGAACTCCCGTCCGTGATCGGTGGTCTGCCGGAACGCCCAACTTTCTTTTGTTGTGAGTGCGGCATTCTCATGCCGGTAGGCCAGTGGCTTGCTTCGGGCTCACTGAAATTGGATTAGAGTCAAGTCGATTTCTCCCCGCGGAACCTGTGTATAGACCAGACTGCGGCCGTCGGGCGAGACCGTCAGGGAGTTCACAGCGCCTGTGATCGTGCTGGGCGCGATGTCCACGCTCTTCCGCCGCGCGTAATCGAAGAAGCGCAGGGCCACATATGTTCCAGACGGATTTTTGCCGGTGTAATAGATGCCTTCCCTCACGGGGGCGTAATACGCGATCGGCCCCATGATATCTTCTACAAGGCGTTCTTCCAGGTTTGCCGGCGGGTCTCCGGCAAGGGAACGAGCGAAAAGCCCCGGCCGGTCGTCTTTGATGTAGAGGACTTTGTCGGCGGTCTCGCTCGCGGATTTACCTTCAAACCAACGCTCCAACTGGCTCTCTCCCGCCTCGCTGCTCTCTGCCGGCACCCGATAGAGTCGGACTTCGCCTCCTATCCGCCGGAAACAATATAGAAACTTTCCATCGCGCGACCACGAGGGGATGTTGCATCCCGGCACTTCGTGAGTCGCTTGTTTTGGGACCGGCTGGTCCTGAGTCGCATCGATCACATAGATTTGAGGCTCTGTCCCGATCCGGGCAAAAAATGCAACGTGCCGGTTATCGGGAGACCAGCGTGGGACGCCGAGACTCTGGACCCCAAGCCTGGTCAACTGCCTCGGGTTGTCTCGATCTGCATCCGTCATCCACACTTCAGGGGTGCCGCTGCTCCGACTGACGAAAACGATGTGCTTGTCGTCCTGAGAATAGTCCGGATTATCGCTGGATTTTCCGAAGCGAGGCAGAAGCACCGGCGGTCCCCCCGCCTGGCCCGCGGCTCGAAGGGGAATCATCCAGATGCGCTCTCCGGGAACACTGTGTTGCGCCGCAATGACCCGCGGAGCTCCTCCGGCGCCTCGAGGAGCTATCGTCAGACCCGCCAATTGCGCGCCCGATACGTAGATTTGTTCGGCGTCGGCGCCGGCTTCCCACTCCAGGATCCGTTCTCCCTCCGAGAACAACAGCCGGCGGTTGTCGGCCCAGGCCGGCGATCCCGGCTTTCTGCCGGCCACCGGCACGGTCGCCGGTTCACCCAGCGCTTCCCCATCGGCACCGAGCTTCTGTATGAGCAGCGTGGAGGTGGAAGGAGATGACCAGCGCACGAACGCCAGAGAACGTCCGTCGGGAGAGATCGCGGGGGAAGCATCGCCGATAACACCGTCCGGTGGAGTAATCAGACTCCGCACGTTCCCATCCGACAGTCGCATCAGGAGCAATGTGGACCTGCCCGACTCGAGCGATTGCGAGGCGAAGACGATCTGTGCGCCGTCCGGGGTCCATGCCAGCCAACTGAACGCAGTGAATGTCAGGAAGCGAATTTCCCGCAACTTGCGCTCCGGCCCTCCCTGCGCAGGAATGATGATGACTTCGCCGTTGACCGCTCCTTGCCTCCGCACGAACGCAATCTGCTTCTGGTCGGGCGACCAGGCTGGGAACATGTCCACGGTGTCCTTGGGGGCATCGTGGGTCAGTTGCCGCGGTGTGATCTCCTGGCCATCGGACCGGGTCACGTAGATGTCGGGACGGCCGCCCTGTTCCTTCCAGGAGAAGGCCACCAATGCGCCGTCAGGCGATACCGCGGGTGTTGTTTCGTCTCCTGGATACGCGGTGATCATGGAAACGCTCGACGCTCTGGGCCACCGCGGAGCGTGTGTGCGGGGACCGTAGAACCACCACAGTGCCCCGGCCGCCAGCACCAGTGCTCCAGCTAACACGGTTATGACGGCAGGCTGGACATGCCTGGGTTGTCCCAGTTCGAGCAATTCCTGCCGCACCGCCGATGCACTCTGCGGACGGCGGGCTGGGTCCTTTTCCAGCAAGCTGAGAATCAGGGTGTTTAAGCGGGAGGCGGCTCTTGAGCGGCCCTTGCATGGCGGGTTGATTGGAGTCTCCGGCCCCTTGGCCAGCATGACGCCGAGGGATGTGCCCGGAAAGGGGAGCCTCCCCGCCAGCATCTCGTACAGCACAAGTCCGAGAGCGAACAGATCCGTTGCACTGCAGGATACTCTTCCCTGTACTTGCTCCGGCGCCATGTACGCGGGGGTACCCATAGTAACATTGGCTTGCGTCAGTTCACCGTCTGGCCCTTGCGTGAATTTTGCCAGTCCGAAATCCAATACTTTGACGTTGTTCCCGCGCAGCATGATGTTGCCGGGCTTCAGATCCCGGTGGACGATCCCGTGTGCATGCGCTTCCGCGAGCGCATCCGCGATTTGTGCACCGTAGCGCAAGACTTCATCGAGCGGCAGCGAACCCTGCCGGATGCGCCCGGTCAGTGTCTGGCCCTCAATTAGCTCCAATACGAGGAAGTCCGGGCCGACGTCGTGCAGCGTGCAGATGTGAGGATGATTCAGCGCGGAAATGGCGCGAGCTTCGCGGCCAAAGAGTGAGGTGAACTCTTTCGAGACGACCTTAATCGCCACCTTGCGCCCAAGGCGCGTATCCACGGCGCTGTACACATTTCCCATGCCGCCCGCGCCCAGTCTGCTCTCAATTTTGTACGCTCCGAGTTGCATGCCCTCGAGCAACATCGTTTTCGTTTCCGCTTCGCTGGGGTTGGAACTGGCTTCCCATACGGGGCGGTCCAGAATATTTGCCGTTGCGGCTTCTTCAACGATCAGCAGACTGATCTTGCGCTTCAGATCGTCATCGCCCCTGCAGGCATTTTCGAGGAACCTGCTTCGCTCGCGCGGCTCCAGTTCCAAAGCCGCGTGGTACAGTTTCTCCATCTGCTGCCAGCGTTCTGAAATCACCGCATCAGCCCCGTCATTTTTCGTCATGTTTTATCGGCCAGCAAGGCGGGCGGGCACATCGCGAGAAGAGTGGAGCAAGCTATATGCAATCGATAACCTCCATGAGGGAATGTTTGCTCGAGAAGCATGCTAACCCCGCAGACACGTTTGATCAAGCTGCGTGGATACAGCTTTGTGGGTGGTTTGATTCGAGTAATGCCCGGCAGCTTCGGCTGTCAGAGAAGGTTAAATTCTGACCCTCGATGATCGAGCGC
>CAVTWA010000071.1:0-17202 GCA_963738025.1 uncultured Acidobacteriota bacterium
GCCGCATCTGGTGAAGGCTTGGATCTGCGCCAGGCTGAATAAATCCGGCTTTGCATAATCCCCTCCGAAGTTTGGAGGGGTGGCGCGAAGCGACGGGGTGGTCTTTTCAACGGCGCGCAGCCACCTCATTAATTTCCGCAAAGCGGACCGAATTGATGGGAGCGCTTCGCGGGCATGGATAAGGGCGCGCTGCGCGCGGACTCTGAACAGACCGCCCCGCCTTCGCTGCGCGAAGGCACCCCGCCTAACTCAGGCGGGAAATGCCGACTGCACCTACCATCCCACCACGGCCTTCGGCCGTGGCTACGATCTGTCGCCGCTCCGCGGCTAAAGCTTTATGCATGTTGTTCCTTCCCATGAACCAGCAGGTAGGCCGACGGAACAAGAAAAACAGTAAGCGCCACGGAAACGGCCAGCCCGCCAAGCAGGGCGCGGGCAGGGGTGCATAGCTCTCGCTGCCTTCACCTAATTTCAAGGCCATCGGCAGTAAACCGATGAGGGTCGCCAGCGAAGTCATCAGAACCGGGCGTAATCGCACACGGCAACCCACGGCAACTGCTTCGCGGATCGCCATACCTTGCTGAGATGGTTCTCGCGTAAATTCGACAATAAGAATGCTGTTCGAAACCGCGATACCGGTCAGCATGACCACTCCCATCAGGGACATGACATTCAGGGTGGTTCCGGTTAACCACAGCGTCAGCATCACGCCAGTCAAACCTGGGGGGACAGCAGCAGGATCAGCAGCGGATCGACAAAACTACGGAATTGGGCCACCAGGATCAAATACAGCAGTACCACGGCGAGAATCAGCCCGATCGTGAAACTGCGGAACGACGCGCGCATACCCTGAACCATGCCGCGCAACGTCACATTCAAACCATCCGGGACCTTTGTCTTGCCGATAATCTGATCGATCCTGTCCGCAATGCTTCCCAGTTCTTCACCCAGCGGACGCACATAAATGTCCATCACGCGCCGGATCTGGTAATGATCGACTTCCGTCGGCGACTGTACGCGCTTGATGGAACTGATCGCGTCGAGACGAGTCGGCATCAGACTTCCCGCGGCCCGGACAGGAATCGCACGCAGATCGGCAAGCGACTTGATCTGTCCTTCGGTGTATTGCACGGTCAGCATGTAGTCCTGACCGGATTTCGGATCCACCCAGAAACTGGGCGCGATCATCTGATTACTGGACAGCGCCGTGATGATGTTGCCGACCACTTCCTGTTGATCCAGTCCCAGTTCGCTCGCGCGCGTGCGATCCACATCCAGCTTCAGCGCGGGGTAATCGATGTCCTGCGGAATATAAACGTCGGCCACTCCTGGAATCTTTTGAATTTCGGCGGCAAGATCCACCGCGGTCTGGTGAGAACGTTCCATGTTCGAACCCGCAACCTGCACGTCGATCGGAGCGGGAAGCCCTAAGTTGAGGACCGCGTCAACAAGACCGCCCGACTGGAAATAGGTACTCAACTCGGGCATTTGCTCGGCAAGGACCCGCTTCACTTTGCCCATGTACTCGTAGCTGCCGCCCTTGTGGTCGTCCTTCAACGCAACCTGGATGAACGCGGTGTGTTCGGCAGAATTGCTCGTGTATATCGCCGAGAAGTCCGGCGTCATGCCGATATTCGATAGCACCATCCGCAGGTCTTCCGCGGGCACGACCTGGCGAATCAACGCCTCGGCCTTTGCCACTTCGGCTTCGGTGACAGAAATCCGCGAACCAGACGGAGCCTTGAGATTGATCACAAACATCCCGGCATCCGTTCTGGGAAAGAAGGATAGACCCAGGAAGGGAAATAAACCGAGACTCACGACGAACAAACCAAGACAGGCGGCAACCGTCAGCAGAGGCCGGCGGAGAGCCGCACCGACAAGCCGGTCGTAGATACGTAAAAAAGCTTCGAAGCGGTCGTTGAACCAGACGTTAAATCGCTCGCCAATGCTCCATTTGTTGTCTTTGCTTTTGACCTCGACTTCGACGGGTTCTTCCGAGGAGGGCGTCCCGTGATGCGCCGCTGCTTTAATGAAGCGCGCGCAATACAACGGCACAACGGTCATCGCGACGACGTATGAGGCGGCAAGCGCCAGAATTACCGCAAGTGCCAGCGCAGTAAACAGGAACTGACTGACGCCGTAGAGGAATGTCACAGGAAAGAACACGACACCTGTCGTTAAGGTTGCCGCCAGAACCGGAAGCGCAACCTCGCGTCCGCCGTTTTCCGCAGCGACGGCCGGCTTTTCCCCCATCTCCAGATGACGGTAGATATTCTCGAGCACAACGACGGAGTTATCGATCAAACGCGAGAGCGCCAGCGCCAGGCCTCCGAGCACCATGCTGTTGACGGTTCCGCCGCCCATCGAGAGGGCCATGAACGTTGCGAGAATCGACAGGGGGATCGAAAAGAAGACCGCCACGGTAGCGCGAAAACTTCCGAGGAAGACAAGGATCATCACCGAAGTCAGAAACAGCCCGATGGTCCCTTCGTCAAGCAGCGTGCGAATGGCCGTTTTGACGAATCGTGACTGATCGAAGAGAACATCCGTGACCAGATTCTTCGGGACGTCCACGAGATGCTTGACCGTGTCCTTCACCCCATCGACGACCGCGATCGTGTTCGTGTCACCACCTTGCTTAAGAACGGCCGTGTAGACGGAACGTTCGCCGTTGATGCGGACGACATTCGTCTGGATCTGTTTCGAATCTTTTGCGTAGCCGATGTCCGACACACGGACGATGGAGCCGTCGATGGCTTTCAGCGGGAGCTGGCTGATCTCTTCGACCGTCGGAAGCTGGCTGTTGGTGTAGATGTTGTAATCCAGCGGCCCGATCGGTACGTCTCCGGCAGGCAGAATGAGATTTGAACGGTTCACGGTGCGAACCACGTCCATCAAGCTCAGCTGATGCGCTTCCAGCTTGTACGGATCGGCGTATACCATGATCTGCCGGTAGCCGCCGCCAAATGGCTGCGGGACACTCGCCCCGGGCACGCCGGCAATTTGATTGCGCACGACGAACTGCGCCAGGTCGCGCGATTGCGTCTCGTTGAAACCTTCGCCTCCAACGGTGACGAGACATACCGGAAGACTCGACGCATCGAACTTCAGAACAACAGGAGGCAGGGTGCCGGGAGGCAGGCGCCGCAACTGTGCCATCGCGAGATTCGATATGGTCCCGACATCGGCATCCGCGTTGGTGCCGGGTTGAAAATACACCCGGATGATACTGGCGCCGGGCAACGAGCGAGATTCGATATGGTCGATGCCGCTTGCCAGCGTGAACTGGCGTTCGAAGCGGCTCGTAATATCGGTCTCGATCTGTTCCGGCGGCATGCCGTTGTAGAAAGTAGCGACGACCACTACAGGTATGTTGATGTTCGGAAACATGTCAACCGGCATCCGTGCCAGCGACGTTCCGCCAAGAACGGCGATGACCAGGCCGACGACGACGATGAAATACGGGTTTAGAATTGCGAATCTAGACATGAGCCTTTTGTGCTTCTTGTGGTTTCTCTCCCTCGATGGTTATTGCGCTGATGTCCGTCATTTTCGGTTGGACCTGCTGGCCGGCTTTAAGACTCGATCGGTTGCCAGTAACAACAAGCTCTCCCACGCGCAATCCGGAACGGATCTCGATCCTGTTTTCCGTCTGACTTCCCAGCTGAACTTTGCGGATTTCAATCCGGTTGTCCGGCGTCACGATCGTTACCTGACCTGAGGATTCATCGCCGCCCAGATCCACCGCTGGGATCGGAACGGTTAGAACGCCTGCCCGATGGTCGGTCGTCAGGTCTGCCTCGGCATACATTCCCGGTATGAGCACCAGGTTTGGATTTGGAACATCGACTTCCGTATCCATGGTCCGCGTTGCCGTCGCCACCTTGTCTGCGAAACGTTTGACCTGTCCGGGGAACGATCGCCCTAGCGTCGGAACGCGGACCTGGACTGCCTGTCCGATGTGCACGGTCGGCACGACGGACTCAGGAACGGGGAAAATCAAGCGCAGCAGGCTGTTCTCCGACAATTTCACCAGCGGCATCGCTTGGGTGCTCGACGAGATTCCCGCCTGAATCATGGCGCCGGTATCGGCATACCGTTTGGTAATCACTCCGGCAAACGGCGCCGTAACGCGCGTGTACTCGAACAGCGTCTTAACCTTTTGAACATCGGCCTGTCCGACTTGCACTTGTTGCTCGGCGGCAGCAATGGTGGATTTTGCGGCACTCACCTGAGCCTCGGCCACGAGATCCCGGCTCTGAGCGTCATCGATCTCTTGCTGCGCGATGAGGCCCGGCTTTTCCTTAGCAACTTGCGCGAGCCGCGTATAGGAAAGGTGCGCTACATTGTAAGACGATTCCGCACGCTTCAATTCATCTCTGGCCCGGGCCAGCTCTGCATTATCTCGATTTAATGTTGATTGCGCACGGGCCTGATCGTCCGCCATTTCAGGAATCTCAATCACCGCCAGGAGTTGACCTTCCTGAACACGGTCACCGACATCCACATTGATCTTCTTCACATACCCGGCGACCTTCGCCATGAGGTCGACTTCCTGGTACGGCTTGAATTCGGCAGTCAGCACCACTTTGTGCGATATGTCTTCGACGCCCGCCTTCGCCACCGCAACACTGGTTATGTCCGTCGTCCTCACCTCTTCAGCCTGTGCGGTCGGCGTCTTCCCGCACGATGAAACAATCAGGGCGGCCAGACCCATTGCCAGAAGACACAAAACGACATGACCATTTCTATTCAAAACATTCACCTTTCGCTTACTCACTCCGGATCGCCTCCGAGAGTTTGTCGGCCGAAAAATCTTCCGCCAGGCAGACTTGCACGATGCGCTGGTCTTTGGCGTGGATGCGCGCCGCAACGGCAGAAATCTCCGGAGCGATTTCGAGCGGGATCGACACGACGCCATGGCAGTCCGCGTACAGCAAATCGCCCGAGTTGACCTCCAATCCCAGGATGTCGACCGGTTCGCCGTAGTCAACGAGATGCATATAAGAATGCGAAACCGAGACGAACGGGGCGAACATCGGGAACCCGAGGCGTGTGACGGCGGGCACGTCTCTCACTGCGGCATTTGTAATGAGCCCGGCAAAGCGAAATGCTTTCAGAACGGCGGCATGTACTTCGCCGACAGCGGCGCCGCTGCCCGGTCCAGGGTCCATGTCCTGAATGACAGCGACTCTGGGCACTGGCACCCGATCCACGGAAGCCCACCAATCGGTCCGTTCCAGGTACGGAGCACCCGTCACCGAAGGATTCGAAAAACGGACGCGGCTGGTGGCGGCATAGCCCAGCAGACGGCTGTTTCCACCGGTCATGCAACGCAGACCCGGGCGCGTAAACCCTTCATTACGAAGCCGGATCCGGAAATGCTCGATTGCATTGGCGATGGTGCAGGTGTCGAACTGTTGAATCGCGTCAAGCTGGTCGGAAGACAACATGATCACTCCACACATGGCTCGGTAGTCGGCTCGACATGAAGTTACGGTAAACGGTAGGGGTCTCAACGCCATATACCAGAGAGGGGGTATTTTTGAGACAATGAGCGGGTAGACACGTTATTTTGACGTTTTCCTGGGTTAGCCTGCGATACATGCACGTCATATCGCCCCCGGAACACCGCCGCTCGGCATCCGATATGAGTCTGAACCGCAGATTTGACCGTCTTGTATTGAGCACCCGCCTGGCGCTTGTCGCAGGCTTCGGCGGCCTGCTGATTGTCACCACACTGGCGGGAATCGACACGATCCGGGTTCTGGAGGAAATAAGACACAACGGCGAACAGATCCGGCAGGATTTTCTCTCGCGCAATCATGCGTTGAACAATATCCGTTCCGACCTTTATCTTTCCGGGACATACGTGCGCGACTATCTGTTGGAGCCGCAAGCCGAGCGCGCCGAATCGTATCGCTCAACGCTGGAACAGGTCCGCACGGAAATGGATTCGGAACTGGAATCCTACGGAAGCAAACTCGATCCTGAGGAAAGCAAGGATTACGCCGCGCTGAAAATCGAACTGGCGCGATATTGGGACGTCCTCGGACCGGTTCTTCAGTTGAATGCCCATGAACGCCAACAGAAAGGCTACGCATTCTTGCGCGATGAAGTGTTCCCGCGCCGTATGGCGATGCTCGACATCTCGAATCGGATTGCTTCCATCAACGAACAGCAATTGAACGCGGGAAACACGCGGGACGCCGCCCTCCTTTCGAGTTTTCAAACCCGCCTGGCCCTCACTCTTGCAGTTACCTTGATATTGGGCATTGCGCTCGCCACCTTCAGCATGCGGAAGATTCTGAAACTCGAATCCAAAGCGCATCTGCAATACAAAGATGTCGTCGAGGCCCGCCGGCAACTCGAGAATCTGTCGGCTCGTCTGGTACAGGCGCAGGAAACGGAAAGGCGCTCGGTCGCCCGCGAATTGCACGATGAAGTCGGCCAGGCACTTTCCGCGGTTCTGGTGGAATTGCGCAATCTCTCCAGCGGCCTCGCTGTCCAATCGGAAGAGCAATTATCCAGGCACGTGGAAACCATCAAGGGTCTGGTGGAAAACGCGGTCCGGACCGTCCGCAACATGTCGCTGCTTCTCCGGCCTTCGATGCTGGACGATCTGGGCCTCATTCCCGCGCTTCGTTGGCAGGCACGCGAAGTATCGCGGCAAACCTGCATGGACGTGACGGTGTCGACCGATCTTGTTTCCGACGACCTTCCCGACGAATACAAAACTTGTATCTACCGCGTGGTTCAGGAAGCGCTGCATAACTGTTCGCGGCATTCCCACGCCACTGCGGTACGGATCAGCGTCCAGCAGGAACCCGAACACCTGACTTTATCGATCCGTGACAATGGGAAAGGTTTTACGGTGAAGCACTCGAAAGGTCTCGGTCTTCTCGGAATCGAAGAAAGAGTCGCGCATCTGGGCGGCAAATGCGACATCCATTCGGAGCCCGGCAGCGGGACCGCTCTGGGAATAGAACTTCCATTCAGCCAACAACAAAGCACAAAAACCGGTGAAAGAAATTCGCATTTTGTTAGCGGATGACCACAATGTGATGCGGGCGGGACTGAAGCTCCTTCTGGAAAAGCAGCCCGGGTTCAAAGTGGTCAGCGAAGCTTCCGATGGAAATCAGGCGATCGAAAATGCGCTCGCCACAAGACCGGACGTCGTTGTGCTCGACATCGCCATGCCCAAATTGTCAGGTATCGAAGCGGCGCAGCGAATCAGCGCTCAGCTGCCTCAGACGGCGATCATCATTCTGAGCATGCATTCGGATGAAGGTTACGTTCTTCGCGCCCTCAAAGCCGGCGCCAAAGGATATTTGTTGAAGGATTCGGCCGAGAGCGACCTGATCGGTGCTGTCAAAGTAATCAGTGACGGCAAGGCCTTCTTCAGCCCGGAAATCAGCAAAGTGCTCGCCGAAGATTACGTCCGGGAAATCAACATGCGCGGCGTCGAAGACAGCTACGATCTGCTGACTCAGCGCGAGCGAGAGGTTCTGCAACTCCTCGTCGAAGGGCAGTCCAACAAAGATATTGCCAATCTGCTGAACCTCAGCCTGTATACCGTGGAAACCCATCGGCGGAATCTGCAAAGCAAACTCAACCTCCATAGTTTTCCCGAATTGATCCTGTACGCGGTTCGAAAAGGCATCATCTCGTGAGCGGTTGTAGGTGCGGTCTATGACCGCACGGTCACAGACCAACGTTTGAATGTAGTGGTTGCGATGTAAACTGGTCTGGCTGTAACGCTTGCGGACCAGTCCCCGCCAAGTTAGGCGGGGCGGTCTGTTCAAAGTTCGCGCGCAGCGCGCTCTGTATGGATTTCCGCGAAGCGCTCCTTATGAATTCGGTCCGCTTCGCGGAAATCCATAAGGAGCCGCTTCGCGGGATTTTGAACACGGCATCCATTAACAGCGCAAGCAGGCAACTAACCACTTTCGGCCTTGTGCGGAGCGCCTTTCGGGGTCACACTCCGACCCAGGACTAACGTTGCGCGAAATTGACACGACAGATCAGAGAACTTCCTCCTCCCACAGGACGGCGCTTGCGGCGTGGCTCGTCATTCTCGCGTGCCTGTCGTTCGTGGTGGTGCGTAACGTTCGGAACAGCGCGAGCGACGATGACAGTCTCGCCCGGAGCATCCGGATGAAGCTCTTTGCTCAGGAGGCGATCGCATTCAATTCCTTGCCCCCGGCCGTATCACAGGGTATCAACCAGAGAATTCCCGAGCTGATTCGCTTACTCGAACGCGAATCACAAACGCCGGACGAAAGGTTACGGGCCGCAATCATTACCGGTTATCTCGCGCCTCGACAGGGAATGGAGAAGCTGGAGACATTGTCCGCAGCGAATAACTCCGTCTCGCTTACCCAGGATATTGCCACGATCCGCACGGTCTACACCGAAGGCGCGGAAGCGGTGCAAGCGGCCGATCGTGACCGATTGCTGGAGCACCATGGGTACTTTGGCACTGTGGCCCTGGCTTCTGGAGCATCCGGTGACGCAACAGCGCGGAAAGCCCTGGAGAACTCAGCGCGACGAATCCTCATTCTGCTGGTCTTGATGGTTCCTGTTTTTCTGGCATTCTTCGTGGCATCCATCGCTCTGCTGATCCTGGCAGTCATCTACTGGAGGAAAGGGGAAATCCGCCCGCATTACGTTCCGGCGACTTCCCCGGAAACGTCTTATCTCGAAGCATTCGCGCTGTACCTCGTTTTGTTTATCGCGATCGGACTTTCAGCTCGGGCAATAGGACTGGCCAGCCTGAACTGGAATTGGCTGGCCTGGCTCATCATTCCCGCGGCAATACTGTGGACGAAAAAACGCACGACAGAACCTGTAGACTGGCGCAGCGAGCTCGGTTGGTATTCGGGACGCGGCTGGCTGAAGGAATCTGCGGCAGGCATCGCGGGATATCTGGCATCCCTGCCATTCATTGCGATTGGAGCGGCGGTCTCATTCATTCTGATGAGGGTTACCGGCGCTACTCCACATGGTCCCATCACGCAGTACCTCCACGGCAGCGTGTTGGCCTTATATGGTATCGCTTGCATTTTCGCGCCCGTGCTTGAAGAGACCATGTTCCGCGGCGTTCTTTTCCGTCATTTGAGGGGGCGATGGTCGTGGCCCGCAAGCGCAGGGCTCATCTCTTTTCTTTTCGCCATCATTCACCCGCAAGGATGGGCCGCGGTGCCGGTACTCGGCGCCATTGCCATGGTCCTGGCCGCTCTGCGTGAATGGCGGGGGTCCATCATCGCGCCCATGGCGGCCCACGCGTTCAACAATTTTATCGCCATCACGATGGCGCTTGTGTTCTTGAGATAATCGCTAAACTACCGCTCCTTTCGTCTGAAAATACCCAGCCAGTGGTATAGGTTCGGCAGGGACCGCCCCATAGAGTCAGGGAACATGAGCAAAAAAATCCTTTTCACCATGTTGTTGACGCTCGTCTCTACGGCAGCTTTTGCCCAGGACGGCGAGGAGTCGCATAACGATGTCAGCTTTTCGCTTGGCGCTGCTGTCCCCAGAGGATCGGACAGGGCGTATTTGAACAATGCGCCGATGATCTCTCTTTTGTATGGATACCGCTTCAACCGGTTTTTTCAGGCGGAAGGGGGCCTGCAAATGGCGTTTGGCGCTGCGAATAACCAGAACGCTGAGGAGTCCGATTTTGGACAAGTAATGGGAGGTGATCACGAATTCATGATCCCGTTCAGCGGCCGATTTTACCTTCCGCTCCATCTAAAGCAATGGCAAGTCTCTGCGGGAGGCGGCCTGGCTTACCTCCACTACTCGGAAACAGCTCCAAGCGACGTAAGCGGTTGTTTTACCTGCACCTCACGAGGAGGTTGGGGTTGGCAAGGCTTCACCGCCGTTCGATACTTCCTGGGCGACAACTTTTATATCGGACCCACCGTCCAATATGTATCGGCAACGCTGAATGGCGATGCCGTTGGCAACGTACCGGCGCTGGAGACAAAAGATCATTGGGCTAATGCGTTATTCGGGATCGGATTCCGGTTCTGACCCCGTTGTACACTAGAAAGATATGAAACCGATTTTCAATGCAGCGATCTTCGGAAGTCTGATTCTGTGCATTTCGGCAGCTTCACAGGCTCAGCGGATAAATTATTCCATCAGCATGCCCTCTACCAGCTCAGCCGGGTCCGGGCCACAGCCGTCTCAGGCACGCGGTCCGGCGCTTCCGCCGCTGCCGGGTCCGCTGCCTTCGTTTTCAACCAATACGGTTCAGGTTCAGCTTGAAGATTTGAATCTGCGGTCGATGCATATGGCGCCGCCACGGCTGAACCTTTTCGCGAATCCAGGCCGCCGCGGGATCCTGCCGCAATTGCCATTCGCATTGGATCCCGTTGCTGGCCGAAATCCGATTGCCGCGTTTGTGGACGGCCCCGGAATTTGCGTGGAATAAGCGCCACCGATTGAACGGATGTGACAGATGGGCACTATGCCGAATGGATCAGACTCAGGAGTAGAATTGTCAGCACGATGACGCTGACGCCCACATACAAACGGTCGCCCTCCAGATAGAAGCCGACAGCGGCTAAGGCTACCCGAAAAACCGGCGTCGCAATCAGAAGCAACAGTCCAAGCTGTATCATTGCGTCGCTTTGCAGGTGCATCGAAGCACGCAAAATTCCTCCGATTTTTCGTAAGTCCTCGGCTTCGACCTGGAACCTTGAATAGGACGGACGTTCTGCATGGTGTGCTGCCACAAAGAGCGCACCGGAAATCCCAACGATGGCTGCAGCTGTGAGGACGCCCACCCTCAAGAGGATTCCTATCAGGGATTCGAGTTTCTCGTCCGTCATACCAGTTCAGATTCTTCCGGTGATTCCATTGAAAATCATCTCGATTGCGAGAAGGAAGATGACGGCAGCAAAAACCTTTCGGAGCGCAGGTACGCTTGCGCGGATCAGAATTTTAGTACCGAGTAAAGCGCCGCCGAGCACACCGAGCATGACCGGCATCGCCAGACCAGGTTGGATATAACCGCGACTCAAGTAAACACCGGCGCTTGCGGCCGCCGTCACCCCGATCATGAAGTTGCTCGTGGTGGTCGACACTTTGAACGGAATTCCCATCACCCGATCCATCGCGATTACTTTGACGGCTCCTGAACCGATGCCCAGTAATCCCGATAGCGTCCCTGCTCCAAACATCAAACCGAAACCCGAAGGGACGTTTCGGACGTAATAGCTCACACGATCGCGAGGCCCCGGGTAATCCCCATTCAGTTTGAGCCTGGTCGCAAGTGGATCTGCGATAGCTGATTTACTTGAATGAAGCTCGGCATCAAAAAGCGATTGGTACCCCGAGTAAACCAAAGTGAAGCCAAAGACCACCGCAATGAGCTGTGTCGTAACGTGCGTTGCCAGAAAGGCTCCAAATACAGCGCCAATGGTTGTTGCAATCTCCAGCAACATTCCGATTCTGATATTGGAATAGCCTTCCCTGACGTAGGCGGAAGCGGCTCCGACGACGTCGCAATAACCGACACGAGCGAAGCGCCAATCGCGTAGCGAACGTCAACACCAAATGCCAGCGCAAGCACCGGCACGATTACCACACCGCCGCCAAGACCAGTTAAAGATCCCAGCAACCCTGCAACAAACGATGTTACTAAGATAAGCAGCGTGAATTCGAGTATTGTCACGGGCCGAATCGAGGAATTGTCGCTGCACGATGTGTACCAAAGAAAAAAGCCATCTAATTCGGCTCGAGAGCTACAAAATTGAACACACCATCCCGTTCAACCTGCAATACGATCGGTTGTCCGCGATCGATCTTATCGAGTTCGGCGCGAAGTTCGTCCACGGTTGCGACGGGAACGCCATTTACGGCGTGAACGACGTCGCCTTCCCGCACGGATCACCAAAATACGGGAGAGGTCCTGCAAGCGCTGCCACAAGGACGCCCTTGGGCTGTCTAAGCGCTATGTTCTGCAAAACCTTATCGTCGACGCTGACTGCCAGAATTTGAAGTTTGGAAACCAGATCCCGATCAGGATTGACCATTTCGGCAAGCCGGAGCACGTCGCTCTTCTTCTCAACAACCGGTACGGAAATCTGCAATTGTTTGCCGGCGCGCAAGACTTGCAATGGGACCATCGCTCCATTCGGGTAACTATAGAGCTGCAGAGCCAGATCTCGAATATTGTGCAACGGTACGCCATCCATACTTAAAATGACGTCTCCGATATGGATACCGGCGTATTCCGCAGGTCCGCCAGGCAGAACATCTTCAACAATGATACCCATCCCAGGTTCCAGCTTGAGGGCGAGCGCAAACGGAATCGTAATCGTTCGTGCAAAGATGCGGATTTGCCCCCGGTGGACATGACCATCTTTCCTGAGCGATGCGTAAACCTGCTGAACCACATTGCTCGGAATTGCAAATCCAACGCCCTCGTTCCGCCAGACCGTGAAAGCAGGAATGTGTTGATCCCGATGAGGTGTCCTTCAACATTTACCAGTGGGCCGCCACTGTTCCCAGGATTGATCGGTGCGTCGGTTTGTATGAAGATTCTCGGGTCATCCTCGCTCAATTGGCGTGCACTGGAGCTGACCACTCCCAAACTGACGGAATTCTCCATTCCGAGCGGACTGCCGACCGCCAGTACCAGTTGGCCTTGCTTCACATTGAGCGCGTTGGCGAATTCCATTGGCTTGAGATCCGCCGCGGAGATTTTCAACAACGCGAGGTCGAACAACTGTCGCTTCCGATGACTTTCGCTTCCCACAACGAATTCCGCCGGCCGGCATGGTCGTTCAGCTTTACACGAACCGAGCGGGCTCCCTGAACGACATGCGCATTCGTGATGATGTAACCGTCGTCGGACAGAATACGCCGGATCCCGTGCTTCGTTCTTTTGCGAGAACACTGAGACCGCCGCCATTCTGTTGCTCACGATCAGCGGGCACATAGCCCGTTCCAATGATCCGGACGACCGACGGTGATATCGCTTCGGAAAGATCGCGCAACGAATCGCTCATCTCCGATAGAGCGCTGGCCGCATGACTCCGGGTCTGGAACGCCGCTCCCACCCACAACCGGTTGACTAGAATCAAACAAATGAAAGCGCCAGATGCGAAGGCGTTAACAACGTGGTAGATCGTCGCTGATTTGATACGCCCTCTCTTTCCACAGTGTGCACTGCAGTCGTCGGGTGCTGCCTATACGCGATGGTCGGAAAAATCCATTTCCAATTGAATGCCCCAGAATTCCTCTTGGTCGTTATCGGGAAACTGGACGACGTATTTGCCGAGTATCCGTTTTCCACGATTGTCCGGCTTCACTTTTACGATAATTCCGCACTGCCCAGCCCACCGACTCCAAATGACATCTCGCACTCGAACGGTCTGCCCCTTTTTCACATTGAGTGTTATGAGAAGGGTGAAATGATCTGGAATTCATTAAAGGAACTTTAGTCGGCAGGCTTGCGGGGGATATACCAGCCGTCCGGTATTTTCAAAACAAACCGAAGGTACGGTGTTTGAACTCATGCCACAGATAGATCTCTGGTGGAAGCGAGCGGCAAGTTCACCGTGAAAGTGCTGCCTTGACCTTCACCGGCGCTCGCCACCTCAATCGTGCCGCCATGCGCCTCGACCAACCCCTGAACAATGGCCAAACCCAGCCCCAGTCCTGCATGGGTTGCCGACCCACCTCGTTCGTCCTGGGCAAACCGGTCAAAGATACGTGGCAGGAAGTCAGCCCGGATGCCACGGCCATTGTCACGAACACGGATGATCGCATTTCGGCCGACGCGGCTGACCTCGATCTGGACGCGACCATTCTCAGGCGTAAACTTCACCGCATTCGACAAAAGATTCCACACGATTTGTTGAAGCCTGTCCGTGTCTCCTTTAACCAGAATTGATGACGACGGAACGATTGAAAGTTCCAGATCGATCTGTTCGCCTGGGCAGCGTGCTGAACCGTGTCCACGGCAGCGGTGACGATCTGCGAGAGATCGACATGCTCCAAGTCGAGATGTACTTTTCCGGATGTAATTCGCGACAGATCCAGCAAGGAATTCACAAGGTGCGTTTCCGCTTCAGCGCCCCGTATGATCGCCTCAAGGGCATACGCCGCTTTTTCAGGCGGCGATTTGCGGGATCTCAGTGTTTGAGACCAACCGGCGATAGAAGTGAGCGGTGTCGAAGCTCATGTGACAGCATGGCGAGGAATTCGTCTTTCGCGCGATTCGCGCGTTCTCTTCCGCCCTTGCCTGTCGCTCTCGCTCAAGTAGTGCGATGCGCTCCTCTTCGGTACGACGCCGTTCAGTTATGTCTCTCAAAACCGTCACCACACCGGTAATCCGTCCATCCAAAGTCTTGATCGGCGCGGCGCTATCATCGATCGGAATTTCACGACCGTCCTTCGACACAAGTACCGTGTGATTGGCCAGGCGGCTCACCACACCGTTCCTCAAAACGCTTTCCACAGGGTTCTCAGCGCGCTCACGTGATTACTCGTTCAGGAGGATTAGTACTTCATATATCGGGCGGCCAACCGCCGCCCCTCACTCCACCCGGTCAATGTCTTTGCAACCCCGTTCAAACGAGTGATGCAGGCCTGCTCGTCAGTTACAACGATGCCATCGCCAATACTCGACAGTGTGACGCTGAGGCGTTCGGCAGCCTCATGTGCACGCAGCCTGTCATTTCCCGAACGGCGTGCTGCGACAATCAAAGCCACGACTAGCAGCAACTCAATACCTGTTGCAACGAAACCTGTTTCCAGCATTCGCGCGTAGCTTTGCCGGGCTTGCAGGCCAGCATCACTTGCTCTATACAAGTCGCGGACGTTATATGTGTTCGCAATGCGGGCTGCGATTAGAACCAGAGTAATTGCAAGGAAGGCAACGGCCGTACCACAGAAAGGCCGGATCGGCCTCGATGGCAACTTGCCAGTCTCTTAAGCATGGCGAATCAGGCACATCGTGAATTCCTTCTCACGCGTATCGGAGATGTTTGGTGGAGTGCGTGGCCTGTCACAGCCGAAAAGGGTTTCACCAAAAGCGTCGGTAGCAACGAACATTGCCATCACAAGTCGAAATGCAATAAAAGCTGTCTTCATTTCTTTAGTTCTCCACTGATGCAAATCCGGAAAAAGAGGGGCCAGCCCTCCGAGCGGCCCCGCGGGGAGAACCCAAAATTCCGGAGGCAACAAGCCGCCCCCATTCCTGCATTGTTCGCGAGTAAATCAAACTCCTGACGTGCGACACATACCGGCAGGTCAGTATTTTCCAGTGAAAAGAACGGTACACGCCGTGAAGACCGCCTGGCTCCTTTTCTGAGTCCGGCCTGAGAGACTTGCGAATAACCAAGCGCGCAGGGGGATCTGAACTGCCACGGCAGTGTCTGCCGGGGACACTGAACCTGATCAAACCATCGCAAATTCGTTATCAACCGCTGGTTCCAGCAGGGAACGAGGGATGCTTGTATCGACAAAGCGGTGTTTTGAGGTGCCACTTTGTGAACCAAGCGCGTATAGCGATCGCACTTCTCATAATGGCGATTGATTATCGGGATTTCGATTCCGGCCCTTCGACTGCCGTGCGTATTCTGTCTTGGTCGGAGCGCCGTCTTCTCGCCTCGTTGTGCCCGCAGGCAGTCATTTAAGTTTGAAAATCGCCGAGAGCGTGTTGCAAAGCGGTAAAGCCGGAGAAACTTTCGAGGCGCTCACGACTCAGTTCATCCAACCGAAACGTGGCAATCCATATGCACCCGCGGTGGTCACGGTTCTTCCGATGTCTGCTTTTAATTTAAATGTGCGGTCTGCCGGAGGAATGCTTGGAGCAGCCGTTGGCGCGGCCGATCACGCCGTCTTTGAAAGAGATCCCATTGGGGCAAGCGCGCTCGAAGGTTTGGCCACGGGCAGCGGCTCGGCATCGGACGCGTTTCCGACATTACATTTTCAGATTGAAGAATCTATCGACGTGACCGGAATTCGTTGGTAGAACTACCGTGGCTTTCGATAGAAAATACCGGTGCTCTGGTATGGCTTGCCAATTCCCATCCGAATAGATTCCTGTGACATGACAGCCAAACTTGTTTCGATTCCGACGCCCCTCAGATACACGAAAGGCCAAGAGGTTCGCGTTCGTCCGCTAAATTGCAACCGCCGGCACGGTGAGTCCGGAATCATTGTGCACGTGGAACTGAATGTACCGGGAGAGCGAGCACTCGACAGGTACATCGTTCAATTTGACGACAGGGACCAGGAAGAATTCTGGAGCATTCAGTTAGACCAGCCGTAGGCGAGGAGTAGTAACAATGGGTGAAAGTCGCATCTCCACGAGTCCCGCATCGGTCAGGTTTTTTCGGACTGTGACGGAATTGCAAATATGCCGGGCCAATTTGTTGTAAAGACCATGCTGCGACTGCGGCTAAACCCCGCCATTAAATAGAGCCCGGTTCGGCAGACAAACTGCCTTCTTCCTCACGCTCAAACCTTCAATCAATTGCTCACTAGGAGTGTGAAGGATGATGGCGAGCAAATATACAGGCGCAATCGCGCTGGCATGGTGCGTGACCGCAGCCTGGCGCATGAACACTTCTAAATCAATACGCGCCGGCAACTCATGAAATCCAATGGGCGATCGATGGAGTTTCGAAAGCGTATTCGATGCATCCCGTCAAAACGATCATTGATCTTTTCGAATCCAAAAAAGGGCTCAAGTGAGAAACTCGAACGCTAAGATCAGCGAGGAAATGAATGTAATTATTCTGTTACTGGCCTCCGAACCGCTTATCCGTAAAGTCCTTACCGAAATACTGGAATCCAAAGGATACATCGTCGTCACGGCGAGCGGTCTGGGTGAGGCCGTAGACTGGCTGAAGCTCTGTATCCCCGACCTTTTGATGATTCGCCACTACACGGAAGGCATCTCAGGACATGAGGCCGCGATCAATTTGCGCAAGAGGCTCCCGGGGGTTCCCGTTCTCATGGTGGGTGGGCTACCCGATGATTCCCGTCTCGAAGACCGCGACATCGCTCAAGGATTTGAGAACTTCCCGAAGCCATTTCCAGGGGCCGAGTTGCTTGAAAAGGTCAGAAACGTACTACTCACTCATCTGCATCGAGGCAACTCTCCACGAAATTCCATATAGCAGTTCAATCCCATCGGCCGCTGATTATTCCCTGACGTCAAGTTCATGA
>CAVTWA010000072.1:0-45122 GCA_963738025.1 uncultured Acidobacteriota bacterium
AATCCGTTGCAGCGAAATCTGGATGGCCTTATCGAAGTCTCCCGTGCGGCGCGCCGACTGGAAGAACCCGATCAAGCGCTGCAGATCCGTCTCGCTGACATCGCCGCGGTAAGCGCGCCGCGCCAACGTGGACAGGATCTTTCGAGCGCACGGCTCTTCCCCGGCACGGTCCGCAGGACGGCAAATGAAGACCTTGTGGCGGCTTGGAGTATCTCCCGATCCGGTAGCATTAAAGGGGCCGGTGACCGTGAAGGTTTCGAAATGTGGCAGTCCGGAAGTATCGCGCGTGTCCGTCGAACTTCGGATAAAAGGCTGCAAGCGGGTCGGGTTGTACGCAGCCGTTCGCTCCAGGAACGCAGCGGTAATGACATGGGGCCCTGCCTTCAGAGCGATCCGGAAGCGGCCTCTTTCATCGACTTCGTCGCCAAGCTTCGTCATATTGACGAGATTCGCTTTAAAGTCCTCTTCCCCACCCATTTTGAAGAGATGGACGCGCCGGCCATCCACCGTGTACTCGACTTCGTGTTCGTATTCCAGTCCGCGCATGACCCCGAGGTTGGTGCGGAACAGGCGAACCGTGAAGAGGTACTCGCCGTCGAGAGGAAGCGTGACTTTTGCCAGGATGCCTCCGACGGTACCGATCGGCATTCCTTCGAGGTGGATATCCTGCGACGCGTCTTGCCGGATGTGAAAAGTCTCCCCGCTGGGAGCGGTGTCCGGATCGCCGACAGCGAGAGCGCTGACGATACCGGCCGCGCCCATGTAGCGCTCCAGCAATACGGGTGAAACACCTAGAACGTCACCGACGTTATCGAAGCCGTATGCGGCGTCGTCGGGCGGCAGCAGTGCGGCTGGATCGACTTCCAGGCCGAGCAGGTCCCGGATAGCGTTGCCGTATTCAACACGATTCAGACGATGCAGCAGCGGACGTCCAGGATTTGGATTAGCGGACGCCGCATGGTCGAGTTCGGTTGTCAGCCATGACACCAGACCGCGCCGCGTCTGGTCATCCGGCTGGGATGCGCCTTGCGGCGGCATCATCCCGACGCGCACTTTCCGCACGGCCTTTTCCCAGATTTCGGCATTCGCGCCAAGATTGCCGAAGTCCAGCTTGTCGAGCGCAAGCCCGCCCGTCTTCGTCCGTTCGTTGTGACAGGACGTGCAGTATTGCGCCACCACGGCTTTGTAATGAACCGCGTTCTCCGTCGACGGCACGGGCTGTTGCCGCCGGCCAGACGCCTGCACACAACACCACGCTACGGCGATGAGTTGCACGGCGATGACCGCCGGCACCATGCGGGCCACGCGTCCTTTCATTAAGCCTCCGGCAGAACTATTGGAATGCTGAAGCAACTCTACAATGGTCATGAAGCCCTGTCAAAGATCGTCGCAGGTTACTTCTGCGCCACTCTAAAAAAAGGGGGGCCGCACTTCTGCGGCCCCGAAAGGTGGGTGGAGAATAAATCTACGTACAGTCAAATTGTGACTTGAAACAACGGCCGTAATGTACCAGAGACCGGCAGCGTGATCAATATATTAGATATAGGAATCCTATCGAGGATGGATGCAGCGCCATATCACGGTCATAGCGCCGGAGGCGCGTAAGAATATAGTCCCGGCCGCCAGGCCGGGGACCAAACCAGCGAACGTTTGAGGGCCGGAGGGCCGACAGATTGATGCGACTAATCTTTCGGCCCTCTGGGCCTATTCATTACCACAGCTGGATAGACCGCGCCTGCAGTTGGAAAGGCATTGACGTGACTTGTTACCTCCAACTGCCAGCATCCGCCTGCATGAATCAGCGCATAAATCCCATAACCGTTGTGGTCGTGGTTTGTCTCACTGCGGTATCGCTCTTCGCGGTGGAACGGCCGGAAGTGGCGGACGCCGCGATGAAAGGCAATCAGGCCCTCCTGCGAAAGCTTCTGGAGCAGAAAGCAGATGTCAATCAGCCCCAGATTGACGGTGCCACAGCCCTTCACTGGGCTTTATATCGCATTTAGCTGGAGACGGCACAGCTTTTGATCAAAGCAGGCGCCAGAGTGGAGGCGCGAAGACTCGTGAAGACATCACTCCGCTCTATATGGTTTCTGCTTATGGCAACCCGGATTTAATCTACAATTCTGCTGGGCCGCAGTGGGTGACGCAAAGCAAAAAGGACCGAACGGAGAAACCATGGTCTACGCTGGCGGCCCGCAGTGGAAGCGCGGAAAGCATCGATTTATTGCGCAAGGCGGGTGCGGACGTCAACGCACACGAACCGACCTGCGGCACGACGGCTTTGATGTGGGCCGTCGAACAAAGATCGCTCGCACCCGCCAGAGGTGAAGGCTTTGCTGGATGCCGGCGCCGACTACGCCGCAAAGTCCGGAGCTGCAGGACTGCCGCGAAATTACATCGCGCAGAAGGTGAATACCGCGAATGTTGAGGCGGCTATGAAGCGTTGGGCCGAGGCCGCAAAGAGCAATCGCACGTACGAGCAACAGCTTGGCTGCGGAAGAGGCCAGCGGGAAGCGAATCAGTGGTTGCTGCCCGACTTTTCGAAAGATGACCTTCCAAACGTCATCGCTAAATTTGTCGTCCAGGCAACCGCTCCGGCGGACCGAAACACCATTTTCAAGGTTCATCGGGCCGCAGGTAACCGCCGCAGGTAAGAATCTCGAAGAACTGAATAAACTCGTTCGAGAGCAACTCGCGGAAGCCAATGATTCCGACGTCATTGTTGCCGGTCTTGTTGGCCGGGGTGATGGGGGTCTGATGCCAAAGTTGGTTTTTGCCGCACTTGAAGGCGATCTGGAATCAGCGAAAAAGCTGCTGGTTGGAGCCGGAGCGGACCTCAATCAAACGACGGAATATGGACTGGCACGCCCCCTTCGGACAGCCACGAACAACATACATGACAAGCTGGCCGACATGGCTTCTCAAGCATGGCGCGAATGTCAATCTTTCGAACAAAGGCGGCTGGACGCCTCTTTATCTGGCAACGGACAACCGCAATATCGAAGGCTGCATATTTCCCTGTCCCGAAACCTGCCATGGATCACCTGGAATTCATCAAGCTCCTTCTCGATCATGAAGTCTATCTGAACCTGCGTGAGAAAAGACTAAAATATCGCATCCACGCGCACGATCTTCACAGTGCAGTCGCTCTTCGAAGCCGGCGCCACACCGTTCGTGGGTGCGGCACAATCCGGCGATATCGAACTGATGAAACTGCTCCTGATGCACGGCGCGCAGATCCCGGATATCGCTGATGACTTTGGTGACACTGCCCTCGCAGCGGGCAGCCGGTATCGGGTGGGTTGAGGGTGTGACCTACGAGCATTCGGTGAAAATACAAACCTTGAAGCGGTAAAAGATGTCGCTGGACCTCGGTCTCGATGCGAATTCGGCAGCTCGTGACGGCGGAACCGCTGAGGGCGCCGCGCTCAAGGGAAGGAGTGAAGTGGTTCAAACCCTCGTCGATCACGGCGCCAGGCTTGAAACCCGGGATCACGGCAGCCGGGACACCGATACCAGCGTCTCGAAGAAGCCGGCCACACCTGGCAGGCGCTGGACTACGCCGATGGCCTCGTGCGCGTCGGAGTACAATCGGCTGTGAGCCGGCCCACACCGCCAATTTGATTCGGAAGCTCATGACCGAGCGAGGACTTGCGGTACCGCCGGCCAACCGGATTGTCGAGTCCATCTGCATCGTTGAAATCTGCAGGGAACGACAGCCTGCACAGTGAGATAAGCAGATAAGCCACGGATTGAACGGATTTAACGAACCGAAATTCGTTCAATTCGTGGCTTTACCGTTTTGGCTTCAATGCGACATCGCGTAGATCATGAAGTTCAGTTCAACGCGAATCGCGTAACCGGAATACTTTTCGGGATAGCACCTGAGGTCCATGAATTCCCAGGCATCGCCGAGATCGGTATTGTAGGTGACGGCAACCATCAACCGTCCTTTGTCATCCGATATTCCGTAGATGCGCGGTGCCGTATCGTCGGGCTGCTCCCAGGTACGCCCCCCGCGGCAGCCATTGCCTTCATTGGGCGTCTGGAATCTCGTCGATATCGAAGAACGTGTGGAAAATCGGATGTTCAGCGGAATCGGCTGAAGGGGATATTCCGGAAAGACTTTTCTGAGTTCCGTTACCAGATTTTCTTTCTGATCGAGTCCCCAGAAGTCGTCCAGGTGAAGAAATCCTCCGCGAAGCAGGTATTCACGAAGCTGGGCGGCTTCCTGCCGGCTGAAAACCATCTGGCCGGGCTCGACAATATAGGCGTACGGAAAGTCGAATAAGCGCGGATCCATAATCTCGATGTAATTCGGATTTGGATACACGTGCTGCCCCGTCAGCCGGTGAATGGCTCCCATTAATTTGCAATCGGCACCCGGAGAATCCGTTGCCCAGCCCCAGCCTTGCGGCGGGAAAAAGTTCTTACCGCCGAATTCGGGGCAATGATACGGGCCGGGGTTCGCATAGTGAACGGTCGAAAGTATCCGTGAGGTATGGGATTCTGACGGTAAATCAGACGGGTAAAATAAAACTCGGGAGCGTCATTCGGCATGTCGCCCAATTCAGCGGAAATCGCGATCGCTGATGCGGTGGCAACGAGGACACCCAGCGTCGTAATGATCCATCGATAACGCAAATAGAAGTACCTCATCACGCATTCCCCGCGTATTCAACACCGATTACGCTGTTCGATCAGGTTTCGCCAAAACGGTCCATCCATCTTAGGCCACGTCGAACGTGGAAAAGAAGTCTGCCATGGAATATTCATTTGGCAGGAATACAAAAAGAGAGGATCATTCGGTTCCGACACCTCTCGTTCGAACGTCGATGAGTGCTAGGATGGCGTATGAAACTTCGCGTTGAGAGGTACTCCGGTCACAAAAGCAACCAGCGGCCGATCAAGTTCTGGCTGGGGGAGCGTGTGTACTTTGTCGATTCTGTCGAGGATCAGTGGTTCGGCCCGGAGGCTCAGTATTTTCGAGTATTTGCCGATGACGGCAACACGTATGTCCTGGGCTATAGCGAAAACAAGGACGAGTGGACGCTGGAGTCGTTCCGCTCGGAGCGGAGCCCCGGCCAGTTCGATCCCCATTTCGATCCGCCTTCAAATGTCCATTAGGCAGACAACGGAGTCTTCAGATATCTTCCACCATCACGAGACGGGTATCGGGAATGATCGAACTCTCGTTGTGAGCGTTGGATTGTCCGCCCAATAAAAACCCGTCACCCTCCGCGTAAGAATTGTGTTCCGCTCTACTTCACCGGCATGGCAACAATAAATCGCTGGCCGTCGGGACTGACGTCGCCGGCTCCCGCGAGTGGATCCGAAATCTGGAAAAGACGCCGGGTGTTCCTGCCTGAACCTTGGGCGCCAGAGTGACATCGACGGCCATCACTTCCCGATCGCGCGTCACAAAATATATTTCTTTTCCATCTTGCCGCCACGTAATGCCGCCGGCACCGCCCTTGAGATTCGTGACCTGTACAGCGGGACCCGCAGGAGCACCTGGTTTGCTGGAGTCGAATGGCCGCACATAGATCTGCGTCGTGGCGACTTCGGCTTCGTTCGACAGATATGCCAGCAGCCGTCCGTCAGGTGAAAAGCGGCCGTTGAACGCGTCGTAATCCTCACGCAGCCATTCGAGCGCTTTTCGCTCGAGCGGCTTTTCCGGGCTCTGAGCCGGGATCATGAGCAGCACCCCGGTACTGAAAGTTAGAAACTTCCCATCCGGGGACCAATCGGTAAGGCCGACGCCTGCGCCGGGTGTGTAACGGAATAAAACTTCCGGCGCACCGGTTCCATCTGCCGGTTTGCGATACACCGTGGAGTAACTGTCCTTGAATAAAGCGTAGGCGATCTGCTTTCCGTCATTCGACCAGACCGGAGAGAGCACGGGCTCTATCTCATTGGTAATAGCGGCCGCTTTCCCGGTTGCAATATCCGCAACCCAGATATTGTTATTGCCCGTTTCCGGATCGTTCTTCATCGCCAGAATGCGTTTTCCATCCGGGGAAAACCGGACATTCCCGAGCGGCCTGGCTGCCCGACGGTGCCGACGACTTTTCCTTCGCGATCAGCAGCGTCAACTGCCGGAGTTGCGGCGGAGGCACGGCGATTACAAAACGATCCGCATCACGATTGACGCTGGCCATATTGGAGCAACGGGCGTTGTTTCGGGAAGACGGAAGAGAAGCTTCGGTTTTCCGAATTCAAAATCAGGAGCAGTGGTCAGCGAAACCGACACGATGCTTCGATCGGGAGAGAGGAAATTGATCTCCTTGCCGTCGCGCCGCCAGAACGCCATGCCTTGAGCGCCCTGCTCGGAAAGCCTCCAGGGCCCGCAGAAGGCGCCGTGCCCGGCGCAGCCGCTGGATCAAACGGCCGGACATACAGTTCCGTCTTACCGGTTTCGGTTGACACGTATGCCACGAAGCGGTCGTCCGGCGAAAGGCGCGGTCCGGTCAACTGGAACTTACTGCGAAAAATCTCGATCGGCTTGCGTTCTCCGGTTCCCGCAAGCGGCAGCGCGTATATGGCGCCGCCTCCGAGATCCGTAGCGTAGTACGTGAGATAGCGACCATCCATCGACCAGTCGGTCAGCACCACCGGGGCATTGCTTTTGAAGAGCAGTTCCTCGTTTCCTTCACCGTTGGATAGCTTCCGATACAAGCCGTAGGCGCCCTGCCGCAGCCCGACATACGCCACACGCGTGCCGTCCGGCGACCATGCCGGCGAGGAGGCGGCTTCACGCTCGCCACTGACGGTGACTCTGGTCGTTTTGCCGCTCGCAAGATCGACAACCCAGAGATCATTACTCTCCTTCTCGAGATCGGTTTTAATGACGGCCATTCTTTTGGCATCGGGGGAAAAGACCGGCTGCTGGTACAGATCCTTGGCTCCGGCAGTGCTCAGCGGTTTCCCTTCGCGATCGAACAGCGTAATCTGACGCGCGTTTGCCTGCATGATCTGGGCAATGGCTTTCGCCCGTTCTTCAGGATCTTTCGGCAATTGAGCGAAGGCCTGAAATGCACTGAGCAGCACGGCAACGGTGACGGCAATCCGGTATGAAGTTTTCACGGGGAATCTCCTTCGCCTCAGCAATTCTGCGGGCACGCCGAAATGACTTTTCCGTCCGGCAGCGTCATAGTCCGTAACAGACCGGCACGAGACCCGTCTCTGGCGCGGCTCGCCTCCGCCGTAACCGTTTTGCTCAGCGCGGTCTCGACGTCGGACTTGTTGATATCCCGGGCGCGGAAGAAACTGGGTGACGGACCCTCGAGCGACCAGGTCTGCACTGCAGTGCCGCCATTCTTTGTATCGACAATGAGTTCGATGTGAGGATTGCGCCAATCGATCTTGCTCAGCGTCCCCGTCATTGTGATCTTGTCGTTGAAATCGTAAATCGCCGACATGTTGTGATGCGCCCAGGCCGTGGCCGCAAACATCAGGGCCGCCGCAGCAAGAAACAGAGTTCTAGCTCTCATGCAGTTCTCTCCTCAGCTGTTTTTACGCTTATCCGCTCAAAATGGTTCCGTAAATAATAGCGGGTATTCGCGGAAAGCGAAACTGTCGCAGCGCTGCGACTGAAATCGGGGCAGCTGAATCAGTAACTCGCTGGAAACTCGAGTGAACCTGACACGTGGGGAAAGGACTGATGCATGCAAATGCCGAGATTATGAGAGAACAAACGGAAGCACACGTGAAGCCGTGGGACGGAGTGAGCGCTTTACAACTCCAGCGCTTCTCGACGGCCCCGACACACCTCTCATGACGAAGTCGCCTGGCTTCGGCATCGAGACGTCAGGCTTGGTGATTGAGATCCCCGCCTGCGTAGCTGCCCTTGTTACGGTCACGTATTGAGAGCAAAGTATTCCCCGCCTGAGTCAGGCGGGGATGCCCTCGCGCCGCGAAGGGCGGGGGCGGTCTGTTCAAAGACGAACAGTACCGATTAATAAGGAGCGCTTCGCGAGCATCATAAGGCCGCTCCGCAGCTAAAAACGCTGAAAGGGGTTTGATACGGTAGGCATCCCGATCCTCCGTTCAACGGAGGATCGGGAACTGACAGGTTTACAGACCCGAGGTGCGCCAGCCTTCCGCGTAGGTCTCGCGGACGACTTTGGAATAGGGCACCGAGCTCACGACGGCACGGATTTCGGCTTGCCGGTGGCGTTCGACGGTGGTCTTTTTAGAGCCGCCGCCTTCTTCGCCCCAGACGAGCTTAAGTTCGGTACCGATCTCGACCTCCGGATCGATCACACCGAGTGACAACATCGAACGTTCGTTGTAGCTGTAGCCGGAGAACATCGACATTCCGACGGTCTTGCCACCCTTGCCCACGAGTTTGTCGTAGGAAGCCGACGTGTAATTCGACAACGGCAGATCGATGTACTTGTAGACCGGACCGTCATCGAACATCGATGAAATGATTTTCACCACATCCTCTTTGTTCCAGGCGAAAGTCACTTTCTTGCGCTGGGGCTGCTTGGATTGGCGTTCAATCGCTTCTTTGCCGATGAAATCGTGATCGAATTTCACGAACGAGCCATAGCCCAAGGCATAAGGCGTCATGTAGTAATCTTCGATATTGTTCGAGTAGAAGCTGCCGCCGATCGATCCCGTTGCCTCATAGCTGTTGCCCGGAAGCCACTCGCGATAGGATTTCATTTTGCTGCCTGTATAGACGGCCGGCAGAGGAGATGGAATCCAGCCGGATTCCAGAGTGTTGGTTGCGTAGGCACGGTTGCCGACCTGCAGCATGCCGAAGTCTTTCCCCGCTTCGACGATAGCGGCGCGGATTTCTTCGCGTTCTTCGTAGGGTCCCCAGATTTCCAGGCCGGGTGCGCCGGCCATGCCGTGACGCAGGGCGCGAACCTGGCGGCCGTTGATTTTGATGTAGCCCATGTTGAAGAACTTGATTTCCTGAAACGGACCGCCGTTCAGCTTCTCGAGAATGTGGTTGGCATTGGGTCCCTGGACCTGGAAGCGATAAGTCGAGCGGATCACAGCTTTGCCTCCGGGATTGCCCGGGGAGCGTTCGTCACGCGTCGCCTTGACGTTGTAGCCGCCGGTAGCAGCGTGGAATTCGATCCAGTTGGCTGCGGGAGCGCGGCCGACGTAAACCAATTGGTTCTGCGCCAGATGGAACAAAATGCCGTCGCCGATGATGAACCCGTCGTAACTGCACGGCGCAAAATGCTTCGCCCGGTCCACCGGGAACTTGGCAAACGGATTGAACGCCAGGTTCGATACCAGTTTCAGGGCATCGGGCCCTTCGATATAAACGTTCACCATGTGATGCGACTGGTCAAAGAGTACAGCGCTCTCCCGCCAGGCGCGCTGCTCGTCGCGCCAATTCGAATACTCATTCGGCACAACGGGATACACATAGGCTCCAATTTGAGAATTCCGGAGCATGTCGGCCACGTTTCCGTGGCGTTGGATCAGGCTTTCTAAATTTTCTTTACTCATGGCCGGTAATAACCTCGATTTTATGTGGTCCTGCGTAACGCGCACCCTGCACTATGCGTTACGGGTGGTTTACGCCAGCGGATGAGAATAACAGAGGAATTAGCCACAAAAGGCACAAAAAACATAAAAGAAAAGAAAGTCGCTTAGTGCTGGGGGTGGGCTTCCGGCAGGTCCGCAAGTCTTCCCCACGTCTCGGGATCCTGAAAGGCAAGCGTTGACAGATACAAGGCGAGGTCCTCGGCGGGAAAGGACGCTGCGGTCGCTTTGACGGCGGCCTGCAATTTCTCCGGCTCCTGAGGAATGACGGCCTGATCGCCGATTAAACCGTTCTCGTGCGCGACGCCAAGAGCATCCAGAAAGGCCGCCATCAGCGGACGCTGGTGTTCGAAATGATAGGACACGAGAAGTCTCGCCGCCACGATCTCCGGCACAACGGGAAGGTCCAGCAGATATTGAATCTTCTTTGCCTTCGGCAACACGGCAACACTGTTAGTACGGAACTTCAGACGCTGCGCGATAGCGGTAATCGCGTGCACGTGTTCAGCCGCACCGCTTTCATCGCCCCAGAACGCCTCGGCAGCCTGTTTGCGTCGATCGGAAGGCATCTTCTTCCAGAGAAGAGACGGACGCTGGATGGATGACGGCTCAATCATACGCAATAACATTAACACGTGCCTTGTTTAGAGTGGGAGCGTGAGCTTCAGCTCAATACCTGGACGTGCGGCAGCGCGGCATGATGATCCAGAGAACCTTTCAAAGCCGTTCGTGCGACAGCGTCCGGATCGTCATACAGGATCAGGCGAGCGGACTGGCCGGCTCGCTTTGCGTGCCGCTGGGCACGCCGTAGCGAAATTAGGTAATTTAACCATCCCGTATCCCGAGGTAGAATGGGGAGTTCGTCTTTACCTCAGGGAGTCATTCTTTAATGCAGCTGTCGTTAACCAACGTATCCATGCGCTTCGGCGCCCTCATACTGTTCGAGGATGTCAGCACCACCTTCATCTCCGGCCGGCGCTACGCCATCACCGGCCCCAACGGTGCTGGAAAGTCCACTTTGATGAAAATCCTTTCCGGTGAAAGCGATCCGGAAAAGGGCTCGGTGGCCCGACCAAAGCGGATCGGAGTTTTGAAACAGGACCAGTTTGCTTTTGATTCGTATCCGGTCATGGATACCGTGATCATGGGCAATAGCGCATTGTGGGACGCCCTGCAAGAACGCGAAAAACTGTATGCCAAAGATCATGCAGCTCTTACTGATCAGGATGGCATGCGGCTTGGCGAGCTCGAAGGCATCGTTGGCGACGAAGGCGGGTATACAGCCGAAGTCGATGCCGCGATCCTGCTGGATGGACTGGATATTCCGGAAAATCTTCATCAGCGAAAAATGGGCGAATTGCAGGGCGGCCAGAAAGTACGCGTATTGCTGGCTCAGGCTCTGTTCGGCAATCCGGATCTGCTGCTGCTGGACGAACCGACGAACAACCTCGACCTTGATTCCGTCCATTGGCTGCAGAATCATCTCCGCTCATACGAAGGCTGCCTCATCGTCATTTCGCACGATCGGCACTTCCTGAATGAGATCTGTACGCATATCGCAGATATCGATTACCAGACGGTAATCACCTATACCGGCGGCTACGACGACATGGTGCTTGCCAAGACACAAGTGCGGGCACGAATCGAAGCCGGTAACGCGCAGCGCGAGAAGAAAATCGCCCAGTTGCAGGACTTCATCGCGAGGTTCGCGGCCGGCACTCGTTCGTCGCAGGTGCAATCGCGCAAAAAAGAAGTGGAACGCCTGCAGACTGCAGAGCTCGCGAAATCGAATATTCAACGACCGTTTATTCGTTTCGAGGTGGCGCGGCCATCAGGAAGACATCCGCTGGAAATTGAAAATCTCTCGAAATCGTACAACGGCACCAGCGGGCCTTTGCGCGTGTTTCAGGATTTCAACGCTTCGATCACCCGGGGAGAGAGGATCGCGTTCATTGGAAGAAACGGCGCCGGAAAAACGACACTGTTGAAATCACTGATCCGCAATGCCGACTCGTTCGTCGAGGCTGCCGATCGGAAGTTCCCGATCGATGCCGGAAGCGTTACCTGGGGACACGAAGTTACCGTCGGATATTTTGCGCAGGATCACCGCGAGTCCATCCCTCATGGCCTCACGATTATTGAATGGCTGCACAGCTTCGATCCCAGCGCCTCTCAGCAGGAATTGCGCGGCCTGCTGGGCCAGATGCTGTTCAGCGGAGACGACGCCCTCAAACGCACCGACGTCCTTTCGGGAGGCGAGGCGGCGCGAATCATTTTCTGCCGTCTCATGCTGCAGAAGCCCAACTTCCTGGTTCTCGACGAGCCGACCAACCATCTGGATCTCGAATCCATCAACGCGCTGAATATCTCGCTCCAGCGCTATCCCGGAACCTTGCTGCTGGTAACTCATGACCATGATGTGATTGATGAGGTGGCAACACGAATTTGGAATTTCGATCATGGCCGGATCGAAGATTTCAAAGGCACCTACGAGCAGTTCCTCGCTCGCGCCGAACAACCTGCTTAGCAGGTGTGAACAAATAGGCCTCGGCCGCAAGCGTTTTAAGCCGCGGTAGCAGCGAAAGAATCTTTCGCTGCTACCGCGGCTTACGGCTTGGCTGGGAATGCGGCCGTGGCTCTGATGCCGCTCCGCGGACTAAAAATCCCCAGAGGCCCGGTTGTTCACACCTTTATTCTTCTTTTGGCTCGGACGGCAGTTGATCGAGCGTCGCCTGGACCATATTTTGCTTGCATTCGGCACAATGAAAAAGGTGCCGATCTTCCTCTTCCGTAAGCTGCATTTGGCTAAACATCAGCTTCTTAAGCTTTTCAATATCCAGATGGTCTGTCAAAGCGTCTTCCCGGTAAATCCATCATACGCCTTTTGTAGGAGCTTGACCGACAAATGCATAAACGGGCGATGATGCTCTCCGGGCTCCAAATCAAGCCGTTCCTGCAATTCGCGTCAGAGCCGGCCTGATATCCAGCGTATAATCAGTCTAGACGTATCCCCCCTCAGATTCTCGCGGAGTGTTCTCTTTGCGCGTCGAAAGTATTAGGAGGCAGTGCAGTGCAGACACTAACTACGTTACAAAACAAATCAATCCTCGTGGTTGACGACGACGCCGACACTCGCGATCTCTTGCAGGTTGTACTCCAGCAGGCCGGCGCGGAAGTCATTCCAGCAGAATCCGTCGATGCGGCGGTGAAACTTTTCCGCTGTTCTCCACCACATGCGATCGTCAGCGACATTCGCCTGCGAAGTTCGGATGGATTCGAATTGATGAAGGCAATTCGCGAACAAAATAAAGAATACAGAGGCTACACTCCGGCGATCGCGGTCACCGGTTTCTCTTCGCCGGGAGACGAGGAGCGCGCCCTCGCTGCAGGTTTTAACGCCTACATCGTCAAGCCATTCGACCCTGACGAGATGGTGAAAACGATCACAACCTTGCTTCACGACCAGACTGAAACGGCAGCGTAAACGCCGGACTCAGACGAAATACGCCCTTGGGTTGGTCCGTTTCGGAGAGCGGTTCGGCCAAGCTGGTCCATTCTCCTGCCGCTGGCGCCGCGAACCCCCAGATCACTTGTCAGGCCGAAGACCGGGATCGTGCACCTGCCCGCCGTCGCTCTGGCCTGGTTACAGTGCGAAACGATTCAGGAACGCAAAATAGGTCGCGAGTCGTGACAAGCTGTTGGTCAAAATCAGCAAACCGACGGCAATCACCAGCGCCCCGCTGAGGACCTCTACGGCATGGAAATGCCTTTTGAAGCGCCCGTAAAAAGCGAGAAACTGGTTAAGGGCAAGGCTCGTCAGTAGAAAGGGTATCCCCAGCCCTGCCGAGTAAACGGCCAGAAGGAACATGCCCTGGGTAACGGTTTGCTTGGTGCTCGCGATTGTCAGAATGCCGGCCAGGATCGGGCCGATGCAGGGAGTCCAGCCGAATGCAAATGCCAGTCCGAGAACTAACGCCCCGAGCATTCCTCGCGGTTTCTGGACATTGTGAAAGCGTTTATCTTTATAGAGGGCGTTGATTTTAATAAGGCCGGTAAGATGCACACCGAAAACGATGAGCACAATGCCTGCCAGCTGTCCGAAAAGCCGCATTTTCGAAATCAGCAGCTGTCCGAGCCAGGTGGCCGAAGCCCCCAGCATAATAAAGGTTATGGAGAACCCCACGATGAACAGGATGGAGTTCGTCAACACCGTCCGGTATAAAGACGAGTCTTTTCCGTGCGCTTTCAGCTGATCGAGCGACGATCCGGAAATGATCGAAATATATCCCGGAACCAGTGGAAGTACGCAGGGCGACAGAAACGAAAAGAGCCCTGCAATGAATGCTGCGTAAATTGGTACTTGGTCCATGAATTTGTTAGTGTACCCGACTATGGCGCATCCGGTATTCCAAAGTATGCGTCGACCGGAACGAAAACTTACGAATCTGCTCTAAACCCTGTCCTGTATTACCGTTCCACAACGACTTTCGCGGCAGGAACTGTGAGTTTTACCAGGCTGCCATCCGCATCGACGGTCGCCTGCATGTGGACCTCGCCGATTTCCAGATCGTAGTTGCGGGGACTGCCGGGGCGAACGGTAGCGCTTCCTATGCTTCGGTCTTGCGGAACAAAGACCGAGAATTTGCTCTCTCCGGCCTGAACGCGATACATCAAAATCAAGTAGTGATCGAAGAAGTTGTTGTCGAGGATGACGCCACCTTCGGGAAAACGGAAATCCGCGGATGAAGTCTCACCATTGACGACGGTCTGCAGTTCGCTCAGAGGAGACGCGACATTGACCTTAAGCGATCCTGCGGCGTTGGAAGCTTCGTAGGAGACCGGCAGCAGCTTATCCGTGACTTCCATCCGGCTGGAGATAGTCGTATCGGCTATTGTCGT
Organism: uncultured Acidobacteriota bacterium; assembly: GCA_963738025.1. Lineage (GTDB taxonomy): Bacteria > Acidobacteriota > Terriglobia > 20CM-2-55-15 > 20CM-2-55-15 > 20CM-2-55-15. The sequence goes on from CAVTWA010000072.1 coordinate 14,413, forward strand.
CTTACTCTCGAGAACGTAATTCGAACCGTGCCTGCCGACGGTAAACTCGTCTGTACCGATCTTCTGGCCGTCCTTCAGAATATTGAATCGCCCACGTTCCGTTTTGACGGGAGTGGGTAGAAGCAAGAGCAGGAGCGAAAACAAAACGTTCATGACGTTTGAAGCACCCCGATAATTTCGTCTGCGACCGAGTCCGGAGTCACGTCATCGGTCGAGACATGAACTTTCGCCAGCGCATAACAAGGCTCACGCGCATCGAACAAAAGCTTTGCCTTGACCGGATCCGCAAAATTCGGTCTCGTCCCGTCAATTTTCACACGTAGGCGAACATTACCAAAAGAGACTTTCAGCCAGATCGTCAATCCAGTCATTTCAGCGATTTGACGATTTTCAGGGGAGAGGAAAGTTCCGCCGCCCAGAGCGATGACCGTCCGGGGGGCGGACGAGAGATCCTGCAAACACAAATTTTCGAGGTTTCTGAAATATGGCTCGCCGTGCGCCCGGAACATCTCGGCGATGGTGCGCCCTTCACGTCGCTCGATTTGCTCGTCGAGATCAATGAAGGTCCAGCCCAGCTTTTTCGCCACCCGGCGGCCGATCGTCGATTTGCCGGCACCCATGAAGCCAACGAGGTAGATACGGCTATGTGTCATGTGTCGATTGTAGGCGCGGTCTATGACCGCGCCATTTCGCGGATTCCAGGAGAAACACGCGGTCATAAGACCGCGCCTACAGTACCAGCCTCGTAAAGCCCGGGCCTACGGCGCCTGTTCGGCGCGTGCCTTGAAGTACTCCTGGCCTTCGCGAGAGAACAGGACCCAGAAAGCGTAGATGCCGACGGCAGTTCCGATCGGAAAATGGAACAGCAGCAATACCGCCATGATGATGGTCAATACGCGCGCCCAGTCGCGGTATTGAAGAAGACCGACTCCGGCTGCGGCGGTGCCTGCGGCGACAGCGGCAAGGAACAAAGCGATGATGGTGGTAATCCAGGCTACAAAATGCGGCATGTTAATCGGCATATCCTGAGGTGGAAACGGTACGTGCCTGATGATTTGCCCGACAAAGAGAACGGCAAGTGCGCCGATGCCGGTAAGCACACCGCTGCCGACTAACAGCCAGCCGAGGATGTTGATGTGCATACCCATGTCGCGCGGTTTCGTCTGGAGCGCCACTCCCGTGCGGGTTAGTGAGGTAACGTCCTGCCCGCATTTACTGCAGAACTTCGCCTGTTGTTCGACCTCGTTTCCACAATGCGTGCAAAACATTTGGCTACCCTCTCCTCCCCAGATGGATGTCCCCGTTTCGTAGATCGATCGTGATTTTAGGGCCGCCGTGCCCGACCTGTCCGGTCACCATAGTCCTCCGATTGGAGGTGTCGTGATTGAGACCGTCGAAATCGGATTGAATCTGTCCGTACTCTGTTCGAGCGTCGACGACGAACGCAGAAGATGCCGGAATCTCCAGGTTGAGGTTGCCGTAACGCGAGGAGATGACAACGTCCTTTTGCGGCGGTGTATCGAAGGAGAGCGTCAAATCTCCATTCCTGCTGCTGATCGCTACGGCAGCTTTCGCGTCGCGAATGTTCACGTTTTGATAAGAACTGTTCGCCGTGATATCGCCCTCGATGTGCTGCACATCGATACCGTTATTACGGCCGTTGATCGTCAGTTGACCCTGAACGTTTTCGACGTTGACGGGTGCATACGAGTTCGTGATCGTGACATTACCTTTTATATCCGAGACGTCGACCGAACCCCGGCTGGCATCGATTTCAACATTGCCGCCGATGGTTTTGACCGTGGTATTCGAGTACCGGTTGCTGATGACAACCGAATCGCTGACATCCTGCACCGCAACATTGCCGTTGCGGTTTTCGAGCTTTACAGCGCCCGAGATGTTACGCAATTCCACATCGCCGTAGCGATTGCTGATGTCCTGATTTCCCGTGACATCTTGAATACCGACGTGGCCGTTCCGATTCTCCACATGGATGGCAGAACGTTTCGGCACTTCAATCACAAGCGAACTCTTGAAGCGCTGGCGCGGGACGCGGGCGTTCGTGAAACCGCCATCTCTGTTCGAAGCGATGCGATACTTCGCGCCATTGTTGGCGATCGAAAAAGTGAAGTCCTTTTCAAGACGCTCGGCTTCCTCCCTATTCGAAGCACGGATGGTCTTTTTAACGTCAAGAATGACGTGTTCCGAATCGGATGGCTTGATCTCGACGTTGCCGAAGGAATTGAAGATCTCGATTTCCGAGCCCGCCGGCACGTCGGATTCCTGATGTTCGTCGAACGTGTAATTGTTTCCGGTGATGTCCCAGAGATCAATGTCGCCGATCTGGAAGATGTTGCCGAGGTCCGGACTCACGTTGGCGGCCGTCGTTATGGCGCTGCCGGCAAAAATGACAAGAATCAACAGCGCGACTTCTCCGCCGGAGAACAGCGGACGGTTATCGCCGACGCGGCGTAAACGGAAATAGTCGAGGAATTTCAACAGACCCCAGGCAATAAGCAGTGCCGGCCAGTAGCGCGCGACATACGGCCAGATCTGCAGCGGGTATCCGAGATTGTGTGCAAGCAGAAGCACGCCAATCGCGACCAGCATGATGCCCCAGAAAATAGCCCCCGCACTTCGGCGAACGCTCATTTCGTCTCCTTCTTGGTTTCGATGTCCTGCGGCTGTGGAGCCTGGAAGTATTCGATCACTTTCGACAATCCGATAATGATCAGGACCACCGGCCACATCTTGCCGAACGGAAAGACCCCCGGATACATATTGTTCAAGAGGAATAAAACACCAAGTGCGATCAACAGGAGCGGCCCCAGCATCTATGCCGTCCTTTCCTGGTGCTTCTTGAGAAGCCAGACACCGAGCGCGACCAGCCCCACTGGCCACAACCGCGCGATCCGGTGCAGATCGAAAAAGTCGAGGTTGCCGAGAAGATAAAGCGCCCCGATCACGATCAGAGCGATGCCGCCCCACAGTTCCCGGTCTTTCATGGTTCCGAACTGTTGCTGCAGCCGGTCGATCGGCGTTTCGAGGACGACTCCCTGCGTTCCCAGCATGCGTTTCTTGGCCGTGTAATAGGCCTCGAAAGGCATATAGAAGTAGAACGCAGCCGCTCCCAGAGAAAACAGTGCAGCATCTGTGGCGTCTGCTACCGAGACAAGGGTCCCGAAAATCAGGATGTGGATTGCGGCCTTGACGAACTCTCCGTTATAAATAGCTCCCACTCCCGGTATCAGCCCGAGAGCAAAAGCAGCGCCGGGATTGTTTCCAGCGACGGTGTGAATCTCTTTTTTTATGGTTTTGTCTTCGACGATCTCTCCGAGACATTTTTCGCAGTAGACACTGCCCTGGACTTTCCGGATGCAGTCGTTACACAGCGGCTGCCCGCAATGAATGCAGAATGCAACGTTCGGTGCTTCTGCGTGGTACACACAATTCATTAAGAAATCTCCCTGAGTTGCTCGATGCGGGTTTCGATTTCCGTCACGAGCGGCGAGCGGTAATACTTGCGAACCGCTTCATCATAAGCGCGGTTCAGCGCGCTATGCGCGCCGTAATAAATAGCACCGGGCGTGCGGACCGTCCGAACCCAGTCGGGTGAGATGCCGGCGATGCTTCCCATCCAACCCAGAACCAGCGTCGCGGTAAACACGGCCATTGCGGTGCGCGGTTCAATGAGCCATTTCCCGATTGCGCCGATCGTATCCAGCCAGCTTTCGCGTGAAACACGTGGTGTGTTTGCAATGATGCGCGGCACAAGCCAGGACGGAGCTTCGTAGACGGGAAATGTTCGTCCCCATGCGACGACTTCCATCATGCCGGCAAGCAGATCGGAGCAGGCGGAACAGGATTGAAGGTGGCCATCGAGCTCGCGGCGGTTATCCGCGTTAAGCGCGTTGTCCAGGTAATCCGATAATCGGTCTTCACACTGTGTACAGGTCATAAGATCAATCTGGAAACGCACAAGAGGCACAAGATTTGTAAATCACCCTTGTGCCTCTTGTGCTTTTTGTGTTCCTTCGCCTTTTCACAGGCTCTCCTTCTTCAACAATCTCGCCAGTTCGGCTCTTCCCCGGTTGATTCGCGACTTCACTGTACCCAGAGGCAGGTTCAACATATCCGCAATCTCCTCATATGTGAACTCTTCCAGGTCTCTCAAAATGACCGCCTCGCGCAAATCTTCCGAAATCTTGAGCAGCGCCCGATGAACTCGTTCGGATAATTCCCGTTGCTCGAGGGCCTGCGCCGGATTTGCATAACGCGCCGGATTCTCCTCGACCTTGTCATATTCGGCTTCGAGGGAGTCGGTGTGGGTCCGCTCGGTTTTGAATTTCCGGTAGTGGTCGATGATGTGGTTGCGGCCAACCCGGACGATCCATGTCACGAGCGCGCCCGATTCCGGCCGGTAAGAGTTGAGAGTCCGGTACACCTTGAGAAAAATTTCCTGCGTCAGGTCCTCCGCCTCGTCAAATCTGCCGGTGAAGCGGTAAGCCAGATTGTAGATCCGCTGATGGTACTGGCGAACGATGCTGTCCCAGGCCCCGTGGTCGCCCGCCAGGCAGCCTTTCACCAGTTCCGAATCGGTCGTCTGCAACCCCAGTTGGCTCCGTCCGCTTGCGCTACCTCGTTATAAATGAACGAGGTGGCGCGAAGAAAAGTTTCAAATTCTTATTACGTTTCTGCGATAATCGCCGAGTCATGAGCCGGAAGTCGTTTTTTTTCTTATATTTGACCGCTCCAAATAAACGGACTCAAGCGCCATGAGATGTCCATTCTGCGGCCACCTGCACGACAAGGTCGTCGATTCGCGGGAAAGCAAGGAAGGCGACGCGATCCGGCGGCGCCGGCAATGTCTCGGCTGCCAGCGGCGGTTCACAAGTTACGAACGCATCGACGAAATCCCGTACATGGTAATCAAGAAAGACGGCCGGCGGGAGAGATTCGATCGGCAGAAAGTGCTTGCCGGTGTCTTGAAGGCTTGTGAGAAACGGCCGGTCTCGATGGTTCAGCTCGAAACGATCGCAGACAAGGCAGAAACTATGGTTCAGGATTCCAGTGAACGGGAGGTCTCGACGACGCGAATCGGTGAGATGATCATGAATGAGCTGAAAACTCTCGATAAGGTCGCTTACGTCCGCTTCGCGTCCGTTTATCTGGATTTCAAAGATGTGCAGGAATTTATGAGCGAACTCAAAGATCTGCTGAAAAGCCGGGAATAATCATGTACTTCGAATTCCAGCAGCAGCCGCGTCAGGCCGCAACATGGAGCCCGATCGTCGACGTCTGCGAGCGTTCTAACGAAATTGTCGTGTTTGTCGAAATGCCTGGCGTCGACCGCTCCGACGTGCAACTGGCATGGAACGACGGGGTTCTCATCATTTCCGGCGTCAAACGGCAGCAAACCGCCGGCGAAGGCGCTGCCAGATACCTTTGTGTCGAACGCGCCTATGGCCATTTCCGGCGTGACATCGCAGTGAATGTTCCGGTCGATCACCAACGCGCACAAGCAGAATTGAAAAACGGCCTGATGAAAATTCACTTGCCGAAGCGGGCTGAAGCGGAAGTCACAACGATTCCAATCCTTTGAGACGAAACACAAGACGTACCAGGAGACATGCGATTTTTCGTGCTTCTTGTGGTTCTTTCTCTGCAGGCATATAGATTATGAGCATGGAACTGGTAAAGGTAGACCAAGCTCCCGAGCAACAACAAATTACGATTCCCGATGTTCTCCCCGTTCTGCCGCTGCCGGACGTCGTCATGTTCCCTTACATGATCGCGCCGCTGTTTATAAATCGCGAACGCTCGGCGAAGGCTGTCGATCAGGCACTCGCTGAAAACCGGATGATTCTGCTCGTTGCGCAAAAGAATCCGAACGTGGACGATCCCAAGCCCGACGACCTGCATAACTTCGGCACGGTCTCGGTCATCATGCGCATGCTGAAGCTTCCCGACGGCCGCGTCCGCATTCTAGTTCAGGGTTTTTCGCGCGCACAGGTCGAGTCCTATAGCGAGTCGAATCCTTACATCACCGCAAAGGTCCAGCCGAAAACCGAGACCCAGGTGACACCGATCACTCCAGAAATCGAGGCGCTGATCCGGAACGTGAAATCGACGCTCGAAAAGATGGTCTCGCTGGGAAAGAACATTTCCGCGGATCTTGTAACGATCGCGTCCAATCTTGACGAACCCGGCCGTCTTGCAGACCTTGTCGCCTCCAACCTCGATTTGAAAGTGGAGAAGGCGCAGGAAGTGCTTGAAGCGATCGACCCGATCGATCGTCTCCGCCGCGTCCATCAATTGATGGCGAAAGAAATGGAAGTCCTCGAAATCCAGAACGACATCAATACTCAGGCGCGCGGTGAAATGGATAAAAGCCAGCGCGAATTTTATCTGCGGCAGCAGATGAAGGCGATCCAGCAGGAACTCGGCGAAGGCAACGAGTTGCAGGAGGAGGTCGAACAGTATCGGGCGAAAATCAAGAAGTCGAAAATGCCGAAAGAAGTTTCCGAAGAGGCCGAACGGCAGCTTGGCCGGCTGGAACGGATGCATCCGGATGCTGCAGAAACCGCCACTCTGCGGAACTATCTGGACTGGATGGTGTCATTGCCCTGGGCGAAAGCAACCAAGGACAATCTGGATCTGAAAAAAGCGCAGAAGATCCTCGACGAAGATCATTACGGCCTCGATAAAATCAAAGAGCGCATTGTCGAACATCTCGCCGTGCGCAAGTTGAAGAAGGATTCCAAAGGGCCCATTCTCTGTTTCGTCGGCCCGCCGGGAGTCGGCAAAACGTCTCTGGGCAAGTCGATCGCCAGGGCGCTTGGACGCAAATTTGTGCGGATGAGCCTCGGCGGCGTTCACGATGAAGCGGAAATTCGCGGCCATCGCCGCACGTACGTCGGCGCGATGCCCGGGCGCATTATTCAGAGTATCCATCAGGCGGGAACCAATAATCCGGTTTTCATGATGGATGAAGTCGACAAGATTGGCGCCGACTTCCGCGGAGATCCCTCGTCGGCCATGCTCGAGGTTCTCGATCCCGAACAGAATCACGCCTTCCGCGATAATTATCTCGGCGTGCCGTTCGATCTTTCCAACGTGATGTTCGTCACGACGGCGAACATGCTGGACCCGATCCAGCCGGCATTCCGCGATCGTATGGAAATCATTCAACTCAGCGGCTACACCGAAGAGGAGAAAGTGGAAATCGCGAAGCGTCACCTGATTCCGAAACAGATCCAAGAGCACGGTTTGAAGAACAGTCAAATCCAATTCACCGACGACGGCATTCGCACCATGATCAACCAGTACACGCAGGAAGCGGGACTCCGGAATCTGGAACGTGAAATTGCGTCCGTGTGCCGGAAGGTTGCTAAATTCGTGGCCACCGGCGAAAAGAAAGTCCGCAAGATCCACACGGATAATCTCGACCAGTTTCTCGGCCGCCCGAAGATTTTCCAGGAAGAGTTGTTGAAGCGCGATCAGATCGGCGTCGCTACAGGATTGGCCTGGACACCCGTAGGCGGCGACGTGCTTTTCATCGAAGCAACAGCGATGAGAGGACGGGGAGCGCTTACTCTCACCGGACAACTCGGCGATGTCATGAAAGAGTCTGCCCACGCCGCGCTGAGTTATGCCCGCTCACACGCGAAGGAGTTCGGCATCCGGGAAGACTTCTTCGGAAAACACGACATTCACGTTCACGTGCCGGAAGGAGCCATTCCAAAGGATGGTCCGTCCGCCGGCGTGACGATGGCAACCGCGATCCTCTCGTTGCTTACAGGAAAAGCGGTGCACCGGAAAATTGCCATGACTGGTGAAATCACGCTCCGCGGCGAAGTTCTGCCGGTCGGCGGAATTAAGGAAAAGGTCCTGGCCGCCCGGCGTGCCAAGATCGATACGGTGATTCTTCCATCGCTGAACAAGCGTGATCTCGAAGACGTGAATGAGACAATCCGTAAAGAGATGAAGTTCGTCTTCGTGGATGATGTCAGAAGTGTCTTCAAGGCCGCGCTGATGGAAGCGAAAAAGAGTCCTAAGGCGGTTCGCGGCCGGCGGCGCCTCCGGGCAGGCGCCGCCGCCATCGTTTAGCCTTGCAGGCACGGTCTATGACCGCGCGTGTCCAGGCCAGAATGGACGGGAAGCCGCAAAGTGGGGCCGTGTAAGGTCTGAATGTAGTAGATGCTTTGTAAACCTGATTTGGATGTACGTTGGTGAACCAGTCCCCGCCTAAGTTAGGCGGGGACTGCGAATACACCCTCACCGCTGCATCCGTTTCTATCTTCGACAGCTGTGGTCTATGAGGCGCACGATCATAGATCGCGCCTGCACTGGCTAATGAAACTCAAAGACCTCGGAGAAGGCGGCCTGATCCAGCGGATTCGCGAACGCTTCGGGCCGAAGGCGGACGAACTGCCTGTTGGCATCGGAGACGATGCAGCAGTTATAGACATTCCCTCCGGATATTCCCTGGTTTTTTGCGCCGACCTGGTTGCGGAAAACAGCCATTTCCTCCGTAGCGTCCATCCGCCAGAGTCCATCGCCTATAAGGCGATAGCCGCCAATGTCAGCGATGTTGCAGCGATGGGCGGCGTGGCCATGCACTTTCTGATTTCGATTGCGGCCCCTCCAGACCTGGATTCAAGTTGGATTGACGGATTTTTAAACGGCGTCAGCAATGCTTGTAGAGAGTTCAAGATCTCGCTGGCTGGAGGAGATTCCTCGTCCTCAGAAAACATTTTCGTGGACGTGTCGATGATCGGCCGTGTGCCATCGGGCCAGGCCGTGCGCCGATCAGGGGCCAAGCCTGGCGACACAGTCTATGTCACGGGAAAGCTCGGGTCATCGATGCTGGGGTTTGAACAATTGAAAGCGGGCCACACGGACGGCTCCGCCGTGCAACGCCACTTGTACCCGCAACCTCGATACAACGTCGGGCCCGCCGTTCCAGGAAGGGCACACGCGATGATCGATGTCAGCGACGGCTTATCGACAGACCTTTCCCATATTCTCGAAGAATCAAACGTATCTGCCCGCATCTACAAGGATCGCCTGCCCGCGTGGGCAGGCACCGAAGACCGGCACGTCCTCCACGGCGGCGAGGAATATGAACTGATCATCGTCGGTCCCTCCGGTCTGCCGGAGGTAATCGATGGAGTAAACCTCACACCCATCGGCGAGATCATCCAGCCGGAACAACAGAATCAAATTCACTTGATCGACGGGCCACACCTATCCGTCCTGCAGCCGCTGGGATGGCAACACTTCGAACAAAAACTTTGAGCCTTTTGTGCATCTTGTGGTTCCTTCTTGATATCCTCAATCCATGTCCAATTCCGATATCCTGGGTAAAGCTGATCGCGCATTACGGCCGGTACTGAAGGAGCTTGGCCGCTTTCCGTGGATCCGCCTGGAAGGTTGTTGTGCCGGCCATAAGCAGGAAGACAGTTTATGGCTCGAGATCAACGTGCTCGGCTCAACGGGTTTGCTGCGGCTCGGCGATCTTCTGAGGATTCTGGACGGAAAGCTCGCCGGCACGGATTGCCGGGTGGATTGTCTTTTCAGCTATGCCGCGACACCGGACATTCCGGCCGCCCCGCACGGCTGGATACCGACAGCAGTCGAAGTTCTGTGGCCATCTCGTAATGACTGGCGCCGCAGTCAAAGTATGATCGTCGAAACACTTCTGTCCTCGATTGAGGAACTCAGCAGCCGCCTGTCAGAGCCCGCCAGCACGCCTTGTGCGATCAACTACTGCCCGTTTTGTTCGTCTTCATTTATTCGGGTCGATCAAATCGAGAAGCCTGGCAATCGCTACCGGTGCGGTGATTGCGATATGACCTGGGTCATGGCCGAGCCGATCGTTTAAAAATTAGCAAGGGGGTCTTATGGAGTTCAGTTTCAGCGAAGAACTGCTGGAAATTAAGCGTATTGCGCGGGACTTCGCCGAAAACGAAATTCGTCCGCATGTGATGGAATGGGACGAGAAACAGATTTTCCCTCGCGAGACTCTGCAGAAACTTGCCGAACTGGGTTTCCTGGGTGTTCTTGTTCCCACGGAATATGGCGGTTCAGGCCTGGGCTACCAGGAATATGTGACCATCATCGAAGAGTTATCGCGCGTGGATGGTTCGATCGGGATCTCCGTGGCTGCTCACAATTCGCTTTGTACGGGACATATTTTTAATTTCGGTACAGAAGATCAGCGCAGACGCTATGCGGTGCCTCTCGCCAAAGGCGAAAAAATAGGGGCATGGAGTCTCACGGAACCGGAAGCCGGAAGCGATGCCGGCGGGACGCAAACGACAGCGCGGCTCGATGGCAACGAGTGGGTTCTGAACGGGCAGAAGACCTTCACGACGCACGGGACCTACGGCGATATCTGCGTTGCCATGGCAGTCACCGACAAAGCCGCCGGACATCACGGTATCTCGGCCTTCATTCTCGAGAAAGGTACGCCAGGGTTTTCCGCCGGGAAGAAAGAAAACAAACTCGGACTGCGCGCGAGTGATACATCCACCGTGATCTTCGAGGATTGTCGGCTGCCCAGGGAAAACCTTCTCGGCGAACTGGGCCACGGCTTTATCGACGCGCTCAAAATCCTTGATGGCGGCAGAATCAGCATCGCCGCGCTTGGCGTCGGAATGGCGCAGGGCGCCTATGAGGCAGCGCTGCATTATGCCAAGCAACGCAAACAATTCGGGAAACCGATTGCGGAGTTCCAGGCCATTCAGTTCAAACTCGCCGATATGGCAACCGAAATCGACGCCGCCCGCCTGCTGATGCAACGCGCCGCGTGGATGAAAGATCAGGGCATCCAGACCACGGCACAATCATCGATGGCAAAGCTCTATGCAGGCGAGGTCGCCGTGCGCGTTGCCAACGAATGCGTTCAGGTGCATGGCGGATATGGGTTCATCAAGGAATATCCTGCCGAAAAATTCTACCGGGACGTTAAACTCTGCACGATCGGCGAAGGCACGAGCGAAATCCAGAGGCTGGTTATTGCGCGGGAAATATTGAGAAGTTAGCCCCCTGATGACCGATATTCTTCAAAATCTTTTCAACGGCGATACACGCGCTCTCGCCCGGGTGATAACGCTGGTGGAGAACCGGGCGGCAGAGAGTCTTCCGCTGCTTCAGCAATTGTTTCCGCACACCGGCAATTCGACGGTCCTTGGAGTGACGGGCAGTCCAGGATCCGGGAAAAGCACATTAGTGGATCGCCTGGCTGCCGCCTACCGCAGGCAGAGTAAGGAACTGGCAATTGTCGCCGTGGATCCGAGCAGCCCTTACACCGGTGGAGCAATACTCGGCGATCGCATCCGGATGCAGACCGAAGGCGTTTACATCCGCAGCATGGCGACGAGGGGTCATCTGGGAGGACTGGCGGCGGCAACGGCAGACGTCGTGACGGTCCTCGATGCAGCCCGTAAGAATCCCATCCTGGTGGAAACGGTCGGCGTCGGCCAGGACGAAATCGATATCGTGAAACTTGCGGATGTCTGCGTCGTCGTTCTCGTGCCCGGAATGGGCGACGACATCCAGGCCCTGAAGGCCGGCATCATGGAAATCGGCGACATTTTCGTCATCAATAAATGCGACCGCCCGGGCGTCGAAAAAATGGAACGCGCCGTTCTGGCAATGCTGTCACTGGCCCATCGCCCGGACGGCTGGCAGCCTCTCGTCCTCAAGACAGTGGCAACCCAGGAAAAAGGTATAGCTGAACTGGCCCGGGCGATCGACGACTGTTACTCGTTTTTCCAGAAGTCCGACCACAGACAGCGCAAAAGACAGGATGATGCGCGCCAGCGGCTGATTACACTGCTCGAGGAAAGACTCGTCAACAAAGTCGTCCAGCAAATCTTCCCCGATGGCGAACTGAATAAGGTCATCGTCGAGATTGCGGAACGCCGGAAGGACCCGTATTCGATCGTGGAGAGTATTGTCCGGAATTCGAGGTTCAAGCCATGAGGAACGAGGAAAGACCGTGAACATCGACCACATCGGAATTGCCGTGAGATCCTTGACGGAAGCCTTGAAGGTCTATGAGGGCGCGATCGGGCTGAAAGTCTCGGGATTTGACGAAGTCGACGATCAGGCGGTTCGCGTCGCAATGTTGAGCGTCGGCGAAAGCCGCATCGAGCTGCTGGAACCGACGCGGCCGGATTCTCCGATCGAAAAGTTCATGGCGAAACGGGGCGAAGGCATCCATCATATTGCCGTGCGTGTCGATAATATCGAAGAAGCGTTGAAACGGCTGCAGGCCTCCGGGGTACGCCTGATCGATTCCTCACCGCGCCGTGGCGCGCACAACACGCGAATTGCATTTATTCATCCCTCATCAACACATGGAGTGCTAATGGAGCTGGTACAGCATGACGAATGACATCCGGATCGGCATTATAGGCGGCAGCGGTTTATATCAAATGGAGGGCCTCGGTCAGATCGAGGAAGTGGAGATCGACACGCCCTTTGGAAAACCATCCGACTTATATCGGATCGGAACTCTGGAAGGAAAGCGCGTCGTATTTCTCGCGAGGCACAACAGGCATCATACGATTTCGCCGTCGGAACTGAATTTTCGCGCGAACATTTACGGCTTCAAAAAACTCGGCGTCGAGTGGATTCTGTCGGCAAGCGCAGTCGGCTCGTTGAAAGAAGAGTTGCAGCCGCTGGACATTGTCCTGCCGGACCAGTTCTACGACCGAACGAAAAGCCGGATTTCGACGTTCTTTGGCGACGGCATTGTCGTCCATATCAGCTTTGCTCATCCGATTTGTTCTCACCTTGCCGATCTCATTCAACAGGCAGGCCGCGACGCCGGCGTTCCGATCAAGCGCGGAGGCACATACGTGTGCATGGAGGGGCCTCAGTTTTCAACGGTGGCTGAATCCAACACGTACCGCAGTCACGGAGCCGATCTGATCGGCATGACGAACCTGCAGGAAGCGAAGCTGGCACGCGAAGCCGAGATCTGCTACACCACGATCGCGCTGGTAACCGATTATGATTGCTGGCATCCGCAGCATGACGCGGTCACCGTCGCCCAGGTCATCGAAAATCTTAAAAAGAACAGCCAGAATGCCCAGAAGATCATCCGCGCGACAATAGAACGCCTGCCCATCGATCGAACCTGCAAATGCGGTCATGCGTTGAAACATGCGATCATGACGGACCTCACGAGGGTCCCTCCGCAAACGCGGCAACGGGTGGAGTTGCTGATACGGAAATACGTTTGACAGAAGCGGAACACAGGTGAGCAGATAAGCCACGAATTGAACGAATTTAACGAACCGAAATTCGTTCAATTCGTGGCATATCCGTTTTCGGCTGTGTTCCGTTCCTGTCTCCCAATTGAATGATCTTCCTTAACGAAAACCATGAGCTGCGGTCCGGATGGAAGTTCGCGATCTACATCGTATTTTTTCTGATCATCTGGGTTGCTACGGGTTTAGCTCTTTCGCTCCTGTTCGTCAGGAACGAAGAGATTGCGTCCAACCAACTCGCGCTCCTCGCCTTGAACGAGGTTGCGCTGTTCGTCCCGGCCGTCGCGGCAATGCTGCTGACCATCCGTTTTGTAGACCACCGGCCACTCAAGACCTTCGGTATCGGATTTCTGCCGAGATGGCGTCCCGACTTGCTTTCAGGTTTGCTTCTCGCGGCCGGCATGCTGGGGGTGTTACTGCTCGGATGCAAAGTCGCTGGGCATCTGAGCATCCAGTGGACCGGCAGTCAGGCACCCGGAGTGACCCTCCTGGCAACCTTGTTGCTCCTGCTGCTCGCCGCGTTGAATGAGGAACTGGTGTTCCGCGGTTTTCCGCTCCAGGTGTTGATTGACGGCGTCGGCAAATGGCCGGCAATGGCAATAATGTCGATCCTGTTCGGGGCTCTGCACATGAACAATCCGAATGCTACGATTCTGGGAACCTTCAACACGATTGTCGCTGGTATTCTGTTGTCTCTTGCTTACGTGCGTACGCGGTCATTGTGGCTGCCTTACGCAATCCACGTCGGTTGGAACGTCGGCCTCGGATTCGTCCTGGGTTTTGCCCTGTCGGGATTAGGCCTCGCTTCTCTCTGGACTACAACCGTCTCCGGCAGCGACACTATCCTGGGAGGCGGGTACGGGCCGGAGGGTGGGCTGCTCGGGACGTTTATCTTTGCAGGTTCGGCGTTGATCGTCAGTCGTTATGGATCTGTCAATTCCAATTAAGCTGTTTGTGGCGGCGGTACTCGGCGGGATCATCGGAATCGAACGCGAGTTTCACGACAAGCCGGCCGGACTGCGCACGAACATCCTGATCTGCGTCGGCTCGACACTTTTCATGAGCATTTCGAATGCGTTCGGTGACACAAGGATCGGAGCACAGATTATTACAGGAATCGGCTTCCTTGGCGCAGGTTCGGTGCTCCATTCCCATGGATTCGTTCTGGGGCTCACAACCGCCGCAACGATCTGGGTTGTTGCGGGGGTCGGAATGGCGCTGGGCTCCGGGATGTACAGTGTCGCCGTTTTCGCAACGGCGATGAGCCTGGCCATCCTTTACTCTCTCTCATTTCTGGAAGACAAGATTCAGGGCAGGAAATCGTACAGCTACGCGCTTGTCGTCACCGATCTTCAGCTGGCCCTCGCTTCTATTAATAAAGTGTTGCAGGCTTGTTCGGTTTCGGCGGTCAGTTTCAATTTCAAGAAACGTTCGGGCAACTACCGCGTATGGTTCAACCTGATCATTCCGCGGGAAACAAATCTGAAGATCCTCCAGGGACTTTCCGCAGTTCCGGAAATAACCGAGGTGGAAACAGATAGCAGTGAACGCGATTTCGCAGGTGTCGGCCCACCGGGCGATGCCGGCGCTCAGAACGGTCGTCAACGATGATCCCTTTCGTCAAAACACACGGCCTCGGGAATGATTTTCTGCTCGTCGAAAATACCCCCCAGGTCCCGCAGAATTATTCCGATCTTGCGCTCAAAATATGCGACCGGCATTTCGGAATCGGCGCCGACGGCCTGATCCTGTGGAACGGATCAGGCGAGGGTTTCAGCATTCGAATTTTCAATCAGGATGGCGGCGAAGCCGAGTGTTCCGGTAATGGACTGCGCTGCGTCGCCGCATATCTGATCGAATCGGGACGTTGGCGAAAGGATGAGATTCAGATCGAGACCGTCTCGGGCCTGTATACGCTGAAACATATCGGGCAGCGGTACGAAGCCGACATGGGCGAACCCAAACTGGCGCCCGCCGACATTCCATTCACAGCGCCATCGCCGATGCCTCGCGTTGTTGGTTTGCCGCTCGAAGCCGGCGGAAAGACCTTCCGCATCACCGCCTGTTCGACCGGCAATCCGCATTGCTCTATATTTGTGGACTCAACCGACGATTCCTACGTCCATGAGGTTGGGCCATTGCTGGAACGACATCCGGCTTTTCCGAATCGGACCAATGTCGAGTTCATTCATCTGCTCAATGATCGCGAAGTCGAAGTGCGTTTCTGGGAACGTGGAGTCGGCTATTCTAACGCTTCAGGCACGGGCTCCTGCGGGGCGGTCGTCGCATGCATTCTCAATGGGAAGACTGGCCGGCGTGTGACCGTGCACGCAAAAGCGGGTGACCTGATTGTCGAATGGCCGGAAAATGGCAGGCTGAAACTGACGTCGACCGCCACGGTCGTTGCCGAAGGAAACTACCTGGAAGCGTAATTCGGGGACGGGGACGGTTGCCTAAACTACCTGATTACTCCTTCGTAATTAGGTAGTTTAGGCAACCGTCCCCGAATTTCAGTTCTTCTCGGCGTGGTGGACGACAGCGTCTTCGTACTTGTCGTGAATCTTGATTCCGAAGAATTCTTCGACGCGCTCAGTCGGCCACATCTCGACGGCGTCCCACGCCATCCGCTCGCAAACGTTGACGCAGATCTTGCAACCGATACACTCGTCAAAGCGGACCTGGACGGCCGGGATGACGACATTCACACCGTCCGATGTGTCCCGAGGCGTGTGTTCGATGCAATCGACCGGGCAGAAGCTCACGCAGGCCTCGCAGCCCGTGCAGTTATCAGGAATGACCACTGCGATCTCTTTTGGCTTCTTCTTTTTACGCGTGATCTTACCCGGAGCTTCGGGAATGATCAGCGTCGGATTAGCTTTTTTTGGATCGTATGCCACTTATGAATGCGCTCCTTGCACTATCGACTTCATTCTAACCTGATACCGGCCAATCTGTTCGATTGTAACACGCGCGACGAGTATGTTAATTTCTGCGGTCCGAGTAATCGAGAGGGAAGATTATTGAGCACACGCCGAGCAAAAATAACTGCTGCCAGCCATTACCTGCCTGAGCGTCGAGTCACAAATAAAGAATTAGAAAAGGTCGTCGATACTTCCGATGACTGGATCGTCGAAAGAACCGGCATCCACGAAAGACGGGTCGCGGCGAAGGGGCAGGCAACGAGCGATCTGGCAGCGGCAGCAGCGAAAAGGCTGCTGGAGATCCGTGGGATCAGCGCTTCAGAGCTGGACCTGATCATTGTCGCAACGGTTACGCCCGACATGTTTTTCCCATCCAGTGCCTGCCTCGTGCAAAACAAAATCGGGGCAAAGCATGCGTGGGGCTTTGATCTCTCGGGCGCTTGTTCCGGATTTTTATATGCTTTGACGACCGGCGCTCAGTTCATTACGTCCGGCTCCTGTAAAAAAGTCCTGGTTATCGGTGCGGATGTCATGACGTCCATTCTCGATTTCAAGGATCGGGCGACCTGTGTCTTGTTTGGAGACGGAGCCGGAGCGGTGCTGCTCGAACCGGCCGAAGAAGGAGAACACGGGATCATCGATTTCATCCTGAGAAGCGATGGCTCGGGAGGGCAATTTCTATACATGCCCGGGGGAGGCAGCCTGAACCCGCCCACAGCCGAAACGCTCGAGAAAAACATGCATTGCGTTCATCAGGATGGCCGGAATGTCTTCAAGTTCGCCGTCCGAGGCATGGCGGACGTGTCCCACGAGATGTTATCCAGGCACGAGATGTCCCCACAGGACCTGAAGCTTTACATTCCCCATCAGGCGAACCTCCGAATCATAAACGCCGCAGTCGAGAAGTTAGGGTTGGCGCGATCTCAGGTTGCGATCAACATTGATCGTTATGCCAACACAACGGCCGGCACAATCCCGATCTGTCTCTCAGAAGCCTCTGAATCTAAAACACTTGCCAAGGAAGACCTGGTGCTTCTCGCCAGTTTTGGCGCGGGCTTTACCTGGGGAAGTCTGTTGCTCCGGTGGGAAATTTAGCTCTCTGGACGCAAAAAAACGAAAAAAGATGTATTTTTCGCCGTTCTGGATGATCTTTATAGATGTAAGCGGTTTTTTGTTAGCCGCGTCAGCTATTGCATCTTCCGCTACCGTCCCTGGCGAAAACGCAATTATGAGCTGACGCGGCTTTTCGCCTTTTAGACTGCGCGGCGGTGCCTTTCTGTGGGCTGACTCCGCGCCCCATTGGGGGCCAGCGGAAGACCGATAACAAAGATTGTCCCCTTCCCGAGTTCCGAGTGTACCGAAACCGCCCCGCCGCTGGCCTCGATTACGCGTTTGACAATCGACAGACCAAGTCCTGTTCCAGGTTTAGATCGGGCCTCCCCCGCACGGAAGAACGGCTCGAATACGCGACCGGCATCCTCGGGTGACATTCCGCTGCCATTGTCGGAAATCCGCAACTCATAGAAATCTCGGACTTTTTCGCCTGTTATATCGAGTTCGAAACGGACATTTGAACGGCGGTACTTTACGGCGTTGTCGCAGATATTCCAGACAGCCTGGCGCAGAAGGACATCGCTGCACCGGACAACTGCCGGCTCGAGCTGTGCTCGGAGGACTCCGTTGACGTTATTTACGCTCGTCTTCAATTCCTCCTCTAGACTGACCGCGATCCCGCTGATATCCGCAACCGCTTCAGACATACCACCCTCGACACGGGACAAAGCGAGCAGGTCACGAATGAGCGCGTCCATCCTCTCGATGCCGCGGCGCAGAACTGCAAGCCCGCCGTCTTCCTGAGGTACAGCTTCGGAAAGTCTGAGGGCCGCGAGATTGATCGTCGTCAGCGGACCACGCAGGTCGTGAGCTACACGGCCAGAAAAGGCATCCAATTCCCTGTTTCTCGCCTCCAGAAGCAGCGCCGCTTCGGCTAATTCCTGATCGCGGCGCTTGATAATTCGCGTTACCGAAACTGTGACAGCAAGACCGAGCACGGTCCCAACGGCGGTGATCACACCGAGAAATAGCAGCGACCTGTGCTGAAGAGTTTGAATTTCATCGATTGCATTTGCCGCTTCGTCCCGATTGAGCTTGATGAGCACTTCCGCCTTTTGATTGATATCGTCAAAGCGCTTGTCGATTGGTGCGAAGGCTTTTCGCGCCTCCACATCCCGGTTGCTGCGCGATAGCTGAAGAACGTATTCAATCGGCCGGCGAAGATCCCCCATCTGCTCCCGCACGTTTTGCCACACCTGCAGTTCGCCAGGAAAGGTGGTCACACGGTCGTAATCCTGAGCCGCCCTGGCGAGATCGGCCTGGGCCTTCGCAATGTTTCTCTCAAGGGGCTCCATTTGCTCGATCGTTGTCTCGAAAATGTGATCACCGATAAATACACGCTGAAGATCGATGTCGTGAACGATGCGTGAAACATCCACGATACTGACCATCGCGTTCTGGCTGATCCGGCGATTTGCGGCCTGAATCCGGCGCGCCGAGAGAAGAACAAGTAGATTACCGAGCACAAACGCCACGATGATGACGACAAAAGCCGATGGAAGCAGCCGCACCGCGCGATGCAAAGTCGATCGATCTTGCTTCACAAGGCCTCCTGCTGTCTGGCCAGGGTTTCCGGGAAGTCGCTACGATTCAATTGAAGAGTTAGACGGGTAAAGCGGAAAGCGTTTGGCCCCGTCACTATCCGTTAACCCCAGTCTCGTTTCTATAGCCAGTTCACAGCACAGCGAGCCGCGCGCTGCGCCCGGCGCCAGCATGTCTACGGAAACCCACTTCCACTCGGGACCGCTTGGCGTTCCCTCCATCGCAGCAAGCCACAGCTCCATTTCCAGTTTATAAGCCGTTCGATTCTGCATGCCGGCAGCAACTTTGCGTGTCGGCGTCAGGAATACACCGAGCTTGTCACGGCCGATGCGCTCGATGAGGTGCGCGGTCGATTCCTCGCTGCGGTAAGTACCGGCAGGCAACCCCCAGACGCCCGGCAGTTCATCGTCATCATCGGGCCGGCGGATGGCCAGCACCTGATCATCCTTGAAAATCATGACGGCGAGTGAGTGTTTGACTGGATAAGCCATCGCTAACTCTTATTGAAGGTTCGCAGCCAGTCTCCAAATTGCCACAGATCCCGCAGTACGTCGTGAAAAGGCGGACGATGCTTGCCATAAGCAGTCCTCAGTCTCCATTCCACATAAGACCGTGGCGGCAACGGTAGAAATGGAACCCTGCGGTACCAATCGCGCGGGATCAACCGAAAGTAGAATTGCAGAAGAGCCCAGGCGATGGCGATGTGCTTCATTGTCGAGCCTAAAATATTTGACCTTGAACTGGCCGAGTCCTCTGACTAGAGTAACTTCTGCCCCGCCCCTTTCCCACCACAACCTGCATGCTTTTCAAAACGCGTAGTGCTGCTGTCTATGGCATC
The DNA here is from genome assembly GCA_963738025.1 of uncultured Acidobacteriota bacterium. Taxonomy (GTDB): domain Bacteria; phylum Acidobacteriota; class Terriglobia; order 20CM-2-55-15; family 20CM-2-55-15; genus 20CM-2-55-15. The sequence continues at coordinate 34,113 of CAVTWA010000072.1, forward strand.
GAAGCTTATCTCGTCGATGTCGAAGTGAACTTAACAACCGGCGGCAATGGCCAGACTGTAATCGTCGGCCTGCCGGATACTGCCGTTCGGGAATCGAAAAACCGTGTACTTCCTGCGATCCGCAACAACGGCTACGGTGCTCCATATCAAAAGATTGTCATTAACCTCGGACCTGCAGATGTAAAAAAAGAGGGTTCGGCCTTCGACCTTCCTATGGCGATCGGTATCCTCGGCGGATTTGGCCTGCTCGCCAAACAAGATGTTTCGGATTACTTGATGGTCGGCGAACTGTCGCTGGATGGGAAGCTCCGGCCCGTGAAAGGTGTGCTGTCGATCGCCATGCTGGCACGCGATCGGAAAATTCCCCACTTGCTCGTCCCGCTGGGAAATGCTCGCGAAGCTGGTGTGGTTGAAGGTGTGGCGGTCTATCCAGTCCGCACGCTGACGGAGGTCGTCGAATTCATCAATGGCACGCGAACAGATCGATCCCATGCGGGTCGAACAATATCCGGAGGCTCAGGAGTCCCATCGAAAGATGGAAGACTTCCGCGACGTTCGCGGCCAGTTCCATACCAAACGTGCGATCGAAGTAGCGATGGCAGGCGGACATAACATGCTGCTGGTCGGTCCGCCCGGAGCGGGCAAGACGATGCTCGCCAAACGCATCCCGACCATCCTGCCACCGATGAGTTTCGAGGAGAGCCTCGAGACCACTCGAATTCATTCCGTGACGGGTGTGCTTCCATCCGAAGCAGGCTTGATCGCCACGCGTCCGTTCCGCTCGCCGCATCACACGATTTCGGATGCCGGCCTCGTCGGAGGCGGCTCGATTCCGCGTCCCGGCGAAGTGAGCATGGCTCATAACGGTATCCTCTTCCTGGACGAGTTGCCCGAATTCCCGCGCAACGTCCTCGAAGTGCTGCGGCAACCGCTGGAAGAAAGACGGGTGACGATCGCGCGGGCGCAAATGACACTGACATTTCCAGCTTCATTTGTCCTGATCGCAGCGATGAATCCTTGTCCGTGCGGTTTTGCCAACGACTTCCGCCGTGAGTGTTTCTGCACGCCGCCTCAAATCCAGAGATATATGTCGAAGATTTCGGGGCCACTCATGGATCGCATCGACATCCAGGTGGACGTGCCCGCTGTTCCTTACAAAGATCTCGCCGGAGGCAGGTCCGCCGAATCGTCCGAGGTCATCCGGCATCGTGTGGTCGCTGCACGGAATACGCAGCTGCGCCGATTCTTCGATGAACACATCTACTCGAATGCCCAGATGGGACCGCGGCTCATCCGCAAGTACTGCGTGCTGAACGAGTCCTGCGAGCGCATCATGGAAAATGCCGTCACGAAACTCGGCTTCAGCGCTCGTGGTTACGATCGGATACTGAAAGTTGCCAGGACTATCGCCGACCTTGAAGGGGCTGAAGACCTTGAACCGAAACATCTTTCGGAAGCAGTCCAGTACCGCACCCTGGATCGCAACCTGTGGGTGTAAGAGGATAGCGTCGGAGGCGCGTAAGAATAGAGCCCCGGCCGGCGGCCGGGGCTAGGTTCTAACCTGAATTTCTCACGAGTTTTGCCACGGAGTGGATAAGCCACGGATTGAACGGATTGAACGGATGGGCGCATTCACAGACTTTTAATGCGCCCATCCGTTAAATCCGTTCAATCCGTGGCTTATCCAGCACCCACCTATGTTCATAAGAGATCCGGGCTAACGGCCCCCCGGGCCTATCTGTTCACCTTCTTATGACCGCTCCTACAATCGGTATCTGTCACCACAACTCCTTTTGTAGAATGAAAACCATGCACATCGTGACTTATGTTGATGCGGATCCCAGTTCGTCGCGTGAGGCCGAAGCCTTACTCAAGCAATATCGCGATGCGACGGCAGAAGAAAATGGTAATTCCGTTGTGCTCGTCCTGCGGGAAAAGAACCGGCCCAATCGTTTTGTGATCGTTGAGGGTTGGAAGGATGAACCATCCTTCCAGGCGCACGAGAATGCACGTCAGACGACGGACTTCCGAACAAAGCTGTCGGCAATTCACAATAGTCCCAACGATCAGCGGATTCACCAAGCCTTCAGTGTTGGAGCAACCCACCAGCACGGCCGCGGAGTGCTATATATCGTCACCCATGTGGACGTTCCTCCGCCTCGCCGCGAAGAGACCGAAGTTTTGCTCAAAAATCTTGCCGCGCGCAGCCGGACTGACGACGGCAACAGGCAATATGACGTCTTCCAGCAAACCTCGCGGGCAAACCATTTCACGGTATTCGCCGTATGGACCGATGAGAAAGCAGCCACCTCACACGACGCGCAACCTCATACGCGTCAGTTCCGCACGGCGCTTGGTCCCATGTTAGGTGCGCCTTACGACGAGCGCCTGTACGAGACGCTCCTCGAGAGCTGAGCTCGTCTACCAGCCACAAGCCGTTGAAAAACCAACCACATAAAGTAGAGCGTTGATTGCGGCATGTCACGTATCTAGGATGCCTGCATCAGTCTGGAGCCGTCCAGACAAGGGGGTCGGATGCTCTCACGACAATTCCTTTTGATTGTCCTTATATTCGGCAGCATTTCATCAGGTTTCTCGCAGGATCTCGGTGACTTCGCCAGGGCAGAGCGCGCTCGCAGACGAGGTTTCACCGGAAATCCCGTCCGGACGGACGGCGGTGGCAAAGCTTCCGGACGCGACGGGCTTATTAAGGAAGCCCTGCGCGTCTCCGGCGCAAAGCGTCAATTAGAACAAGCGCTTGAAACGTTCCGTCCTGCTCTTGTGGATCAAAAGCAGACGAACGGGATCCCGGTCCAGGAATATCAGCAGGCCGTAAACGAGGTCTTCCAGCTGGATCGTTTAATTCGCGTAATGGAACAGTCCGTTCCGGAATCGGTTTCCAGCATTACGTTGACGGAAGTCATCCGCTTCTACGAGTCGTCGCTGGGTAGAAGGATTTCGGCAGCCGAGATCGGTGCCAACAGCCCGGATCAGGCAGCTCAGTTTCAAAGATATGCGTCAGCAACGCATGAGAAACCCGCCTCGACCAGCCGTCAGGAATCGGTCGACGGCATCAGTGCCGCCGGCCTGGGCATTCCGCGCCCGCCGCGGGATGCGCGAAAGATACTGGACGCACAGGGAAGCGGTCTTTGGATGCAATTCGTTTACAACCCCTTCAGCGATGCCGAGCTTTCGTCATACCTGGCCTTCTTGAAATCGCCCGCCGCCACGGAATTCAACAACGCAATGTGGAGCGCTATGGACGCAGCACTCGGCGACGCCGCACAGCGTTTAGCGCAAAAACTGGCTGACAAGAAACCCTGAGACCAACATGACTGTAGGCGCGGTCATAGACCAGGGCTGTCCAAGATAGAGACGCATGCAGCGTGAGGATGTGTTCGTAGTCCCCGCCTAAAATCAGGGGGATGTCCTCGCGAAGCAGGGCCGGGGCGGTCTGTTCAAAATAAGGTCGCTTCGCGTCTTTGAACAGACCGCCCCGCCTTCGCTGCGCGAAGGCACCCCGCCTGACTTAGGCGGGGACTGGTCCACCAGCGTCGGAACCAAAACTTTCAAACATTTACAAGTCGCCACTCTGCAACGCCCCGTCCAACCTGTCTTGGACACGTATGGTCTATGACCGCCTGCAGTGTTGGTTACGCGAAGGTCCTTGACACCGCACGAGATGGTCTGATATCCGAAGACGGCTTAACTTTTATGACGACGCCTCAGAGGTGACTTAATATGCGCGCAAGGAAGATGAGATGGATGGTTTTGTCGGTTACCGGGTTCATACTGGCAACCTGGGCCGTCCTGGGCCAGCAGGCCCGGAGAGTGGACGATGCGGCGATCCGCAACGCCGGCAAAACGGGAGACGAGTGGCTGACTTACGGGCTGACGCCCGGAGAAACCCGGTACAGCCCGCTGAAACAGATCGATACCAAGAACGTGAGCCGTCTGGGACTGTCGTGGTCTTATGAGATCGGCCAGGGTGGAGGCAACCAGGAAGCGACCCCGCTCGTCGTAAACGGTACGATTTACGGCATTACGAACTGGAGCGTCGTCTTTGCGGTGGACGCCAGGAGCGGGAAAGAAAAGTGGCGCTGGGATCCCGAAGTCAATCGCCAGACGGTTCAGCCCAAGATCTGCTGCGGCGTCGTGAACCGCGGCGTGGCGTACTACCAGGGTAAAGTCATTGCCCCGATAATCGACGGCCGCCTCGAGTGGCTCGACGCCGAGACCGGCAAGCCCATCACCGAAGCGCGCGTCGCTTATCCCCAGGATAACTACACGATAACGATGGCGCCGCGCATCGCAAAAGGCAAAGTCATCGTCGGAGTCAGCGGCGCGAGAGTATCCCGTTCGCGGATTCTTCTCTGCCTATGACGCCAATACCGGAGCCTATGCCTGGAAGTTCTACACAATCCCCGGCGACCCTTCGAAACCGTTCGAGAATCCGGCGTTGAAGAAAGCTGCCGAGACCTGGTCCGGCGACTGGTGGAAGCTCGGCGGCGGCGGCACGGTCTGGGATGGCCTCGCATACGATCCCGATGCCGACCTCATATATGTCGGCACTGGAAATGGCGGGCCGTGGCCGGAAGACCTGAGAAAATCGAAAGGCAAAGACAATCTCTACGTGTGCTCCGTTCTTGCTGTTAAGCCCGATACGGGTGAATTGAAGTGGTACTACCAGATGGTTCCGGGCGATTCCTGGGATTTCGACAGCGTTCAGCAACTGATGCTTGCCGATCTCACCATCAATGGCCGCCAGCGTAAAGTGGTCATGCAGGCCAACAAGAATGGCTTCTATTACGTGCTCGATCGCATCAGCGGAGCATTTATCTCTGCCCAGCCGTTTGCCCAGGTAACCTGGGCGAAGGGTATCGACCAGGAGACGGGCCGTCCGATCATCAATCCGGAAGCCCATTACGATCAAAACGGCGAAACGATCGTGATTGCCCCAGGCCCGGGCGGCGCCCATAACTGGTCGCCGATGTCCTATAACCCGGCCGCCGGTCTGATCTACATCCCGACGTCGACCAACAGCACCTTCACCTACACCGAGGAGAAAAACTTCGCATTCGCACCCGGCCGGCAGAACATGGGCATTTCCTTCGGCGCGCCTCGCGGTGGCGCCGGTGGCCGCGGCGGAGCTCCGGGGGCGGCTGGAGCCGCAGCCGCACCGGCACCAGCGCCCGCTCCTGCAGGTCCTCCTCCGAATCCACCAAACGCCAAGACCTTGCCGACCGTCGGTCCAACCCCGCCAGAGGGGCAGAGAGGCTCGCTGGTCGCCTGGGATCCGGTGACGCAGAAAGAAAAATGGCGTGCACCAGGCGGGGGCGGCATTGGCGGCGGAACCGTTACGACGGCCGGGAATCTCGTGTTCCAGGTCATTCCGGACGGTCACTTCGTCGCTTACAGCGCCGATAAGGGCGAAAAGCTACTCGACGTTCAGACAGGTTTGCGAGGCGGCATGGGACCGCCGGTCACCTATATGCTCGACGGAAAACAATACGTCGCGCTCATGGGCGGCACGGGTTCCCTCGGTAACCGGGGAGGAGGTCCGGGACCGGGCCCCGCACCGGCACCGGCCGCTGGCGCAGGCCGTGGTGGCGCCAACGATTCCCCGGATATCGCCAACGCCCAGGCCGCCGCTCAGCGTGGCGCCGGCGCTGGAGCGGCGCCGGCGGGCCCCCCGCCGGCCGGTCCACCGGCCGCATCGCCGAAGCTTCTGGTCTTTGTCCTGGACGGTAAAGCGGAGTTGCCGGCACAGCGATAGAAAATGAGCCACGAATTGAACGAATTGAATTCGTTCAATTCGTTAATTCGTGGCTTATTTGTCCCGTTATGCAACTTGACTTAAGTCAGGGCGGGGGTCAATAATCTCGAAACAATTGCACTTTTTTGGAATCGATTGGAGGTAATGAATGTCACGGAATTTCGTGGGCGTTTCAGTTTTAGGTTTCGCTCTGCTTACCGCGGCTGTACCGGCGGTGGCACACCACGCTGTGTCGGCGGAATTTGACCGAAACAAGCCGGTCACCTTCACAGGCACGGTGAAGCAAGTCGAATGGATGAATCCGCACATCTATACGGACATTGAAGCAAAGGATCCTTCGACCGGAAAGACCGTGGTCTTCCAAGTCGAAGGAGGCGCACCCAATTCCCTGTATCGGTCCGGATGGCGGGCGGATACGCTGAAAATCGGCGAGACGGTCAGCGTCACGGGCAGCCGTGCGAAGAGCGAAAGTTCTTTCCGGGTCGGTAATGCGACCATCACCAAGTCCGACGGCACGAGGGTTTTTGGTGGCGCTGCCGCCGCAAACCAATAAGACACAGCAAGCAGACACAAAAGAAGGGCGGCCTCAAATGTGAGGCCGCCCTTCTTATTTTCGGATAAGCCACGGATTGAATCCGTTCAATCCGTGGCTTATCCAACCAGGCTAGTTCACGTTTTCCGGGTAATGCCACCGGGTGATCGTACCGTCCTGCAGGCTGATATTGTTCTCCTCGCAGGAGTACTCCATGATGACATCGTTGGCCGGTTTCAACGTCCAGGTGCGAGCGTTCATCCAGTCATGCGTGAACGTCTTCGGGTCATGCACGGTGAAAGTATGCTGAATGGTGCGTGAGTCGGTTCGCAGGAACGTGTTGATGAATTTCGCTTCCTTGCTGTGCGGGTGGCCGTTGGTATCGAGTCTCGTGTAGCCATTGAAACCGGAAGTCTCGACAACCAGAGTATCGCCGTCCCAATGGGCCGTGGAAACACCGTTCCAGCTGGCCGGAAGGTCTTTCGGCCATTTGAAATTCGGGTCTAAAGAAATCCAGTGGAACCACGTGTTCTGTTCCCAGAGGAACGCCAGCGCATCATTACTGTGAATAACCTGCACACCGTGAGGCGAGTTGAGACTCCGAGACATGCCGAACGGGTAGCAACTGCCGGCATAATCGCCGTTCTTTTCGGCGTCGTATTCCTTCCACTGCTTCAAACCCCAATCGGTGTACGGCAGATCAAACGTTTTGTTCGGATTGCCTTTCGCATCCGGAAGTTTGTCTCCTTTGTGTTCGAATGCCAGCGGCATCCTGGTCTCCGGATCGAGTACGGACATTCCGCGCGCCATATCCGGCGTATAGGGATTTGCCCAGTGACCGCTCAGGTCCGGTTTGCCGTTGGGCAGCCGAGGCACAGGCCCGGCGGGCGGGAGATTGGCACGTTGTCCGCCTCGTCCACCGCCGCCACGCTGACCGGCTTGTGCGCCGGCAGCGGCACCTCCTGCCTGGCCCTGGCCGGCCTGCCGGGCTGCAAGGCCCAGGTCGAAAGATAAAATGGCGACAAAGGCCGCCACAGCGATGATCGAATTCCAGCGAATTCTCACGTTGAAATCTCCTTTCTCGAATCCGGAAAGCGTATTTTAGTGGAATCTCGCATCTACCGCACGCGATCTTTCCACAGATTATTTTCCTGACAGATGTATTCCTGAATCTCACCGTTCGGGTCCCATGTCACATCAAACCGGACTTTCCACGGCGCGGTGTAGGCGCCCGGATCGTCGATCATCGCTTCGTAATGCAACGTGTACAGGTCGGTTCGTGTGTACCGTTCAATGACGTGAAGCATATCCGTGTGCGGTTTGCCTCCCATGTCGATCCAGGTACCTTCGTTGAACCCGACGGTGTCGACCACGAGAGTGTCATCGTCCCAGCGCCCGACTGAATGCCCCATCCAGGTCAGGTTCAAGTCGTCTCCTTCCGGATGTTTTCGCCCGTCCATGTAGATCGTCCGCCAGACATGGGCGCCTCCTTCGTAGATCATCAAAATGCGTTTTTGCTCGGGCAGCTGAATGATCTCCATCGGATAGGGCGTCGTCATCAGACGAGGGCCGGCAGGCGGCAGACAGAAACCCTGCGGATCGTATTTCGAAACGGTCTCGACCTTTCGATAATTAGCAAGTTCTTTTGCCCAGGGTTGAAACGGCACGTCCTTCGGATCGGCGATGGCCGTGTAGTCCTGATATTGCTGGGGCGCCCAATATCCTTTGTTCGGCTCGATCGGCCCGAGATTCGGCGTGCCGTCCTTCAGCCGCGGCGCAGGCGGTGGATTGGCCGGCTTGCGAGGCGCCCGTACTTGCGCTTCGAGACAAGGCGCGAGCAGCAGCAGAATCAGGAATACACGCATATGGCGCGAAAATTATAGGGGATGGTGTGAAGTGTCAAGGTTAATATAGCCTCCACATATCAAATGGTCCGTGACCATTCGTGATCGATGATCGAGGAGGACTCATGTTACGCAACGCTCTTTTTTCATTGGCTGCCGTCGCGCTCGCCGGCTCGCTTAGCGTCGCCTCTTTCGCCCAGCGCGGCGGTGGGCGCGGTCCGGCCGCCGGGCAGACGATCGAGAAAATCAAAATGCTGAAGCCGAATCTTTACGAGATCACCGGCGGAGGCGCCAATACGTTGATCCGGGTGACGAACCAGGGGCTCATCGTCGTGGACACAAAGAATCCTCCGCCATCACCCGACGACAATTTCGCGCGCGTCATGGAAGAGATCCGGTCCGTCTCGACTCAACCGGTAAAGTACGTCATCAATACGCACCATCATCCGGACCACGTCGGCAATAATCAGAAGTTCATCGACGCGGGCGCCCAGGTCGTCGCTCTGGATGCCTTGAAAACCTGGATGGAGAAGGATCCCCGAACGACGGCCATCCCGGGCCGTCCCACCCAGACATTTGCCAAGGATTACGTTTTAAAGCTCGGTGACGCCGAGGTCCGCCTGTACAGCTTTGGCCGCGGCCACACGGGAGACGACACCATGGTTTACTTTCCCGATCTCAAGGTCGTCATGGTGAGCGACCAGATCACCGACGCAACCCCGATCGTGGATTTTGCCAACGGCGGAAGCGCTGTGGAGTGGACGAAAATCCTCGATGGTGTGCTGGCTCTGGATTTCGACATGGCCATCCCCGGACGTGGCGAACCCAAATCCAAAGCCGACGTTCAGGCCTACAGGATGAAGTTCGACACCGTCGTGAAGCGCGCTTCAGACGCCATCAAGGCCGGGACTCCAAAAGACCAGCTGGCGTCACAGGTAAAAACGGATGACCTTGGCTGGCAGTTCCAGGCCAATTTCTACGCCTCTTTATACGACGAACTGTCGAAGACAAAATAAGAGATCAGCCACAAAAACGCACAAAAGCACAAAAGGGAGCGAGAATCGTTTAAATCCCTCTTGTGTAACGCTGCATTTTCCCGGCTATCCGGGGTGGATCGCGAAGCCCGGTGACCGGAGGATCTTGAGGAACTGGCAGCAACGGCTGAACCACCATCAATTTTCGGTTGACTCACTTCATGTACCCCAGTCGGTGAACAGCGTCGTTGTTCCGGTTACGCTCGAGATCTACAATGCGCCCGCATCTCTAACCTCCGCCAATCCTTCCAGCGTCCAAGCGGAACTGGACCGATCACGCTCACGCTTGCCGGATCGAATTTCCTGCAGGGCGCAATTGCACAGCTGGGGCAGATAGTCGTTTCCACGACCTTCGTCGGTTCAACCCAATTGACGGCGATCGTGCCTTCGTCGGCATCGTTGAATGGCGGAACGAACAATCTCGTCGTATTCGTCTGTCTCCGGGCGGCGGTTCATAGGCTGGGACACCATTCAGTGTTGTCCACTCGTCCAAGCGAAGAAGAGGGCAGGTTACCAGCCAGTAACGGCATGGACTAAGAATTCCAGCACGCACGCTGGAACTCCGATCCAGAATTCCGGCTGGAAATCCAGAATCCCGACACGAGGATCCATTACGCTGGCCGCAAATCGAGAATCCCGACATGACCATCCAGGGCTCTGGCTTGGAATTCCGGAATGCTGGCTCGACCGTCCAGGACTCTGGCTGGAATTCCAGAATCCTGCCTCGACCGTCCAGAGCTCTGGCTGGAAGTCCAGAATCCTGGCTCGATCGTCCAGAACCCTGGCCGGAATTCCAGAATCCCGGCTCGACCGTCCAGGGCTCTGGCTGGAAGTCCAGAATCCGGACATGACGATCCACAACTCTGGCTGGAAATCCAGGATCCGGACATGACGATCCACAACCCAGGCTGGAAATCCAGAATCCTGGCACCGCAATCCAGGGCTCCGGCTGGAATTCCAGAATCCTGACCGGACGGGGCTCAAAACCTCCGCCTGTAAACCGCTGTAGCCATTGAATCTAACGTGATGTGCCGAATAATGTACACCTATGGAGAGAAAGCGAGATGTGGAGAGACAGGGAAACCGGCCGCATGTCTCTCGATTTTTATTGGCGCGGCTGGAATAACAACCGAAGAAAGGAAGTGAACTATGGGTAATAAAGTTTCGACTCCGTTTCAGATCAAAGCGAAGCTCGGTATGCATGGTGTAGCCGATGTGGATGTCGTCACGGCGCTGACTGCAGCGCACAAGGGCGTCCTGAACAACTCGGCTTATGCCACTCCACCGATCGATCTGGTCTCTTTCAAGGCCGGGATCGACAAATTCAGTGCGTTAATCGTCGATGCTGAGGATGGCGGCAAGAGGGCTATTTCGGCGAAAAACAAACAACGCGTGGCCGTCATCACCATGTACACGCAGCTCGGACATTATGTCGAGGCGGCGTGCAGCAATGACATGGCGACTTTCGTCACCAGCGGTTTTACGGCGGCCGCCAAACCCAAAAAGACTGCGCCGGTACCGCTGACTGAAGCAGCGTTCCGCTCGATCGATCGCGGGCCCAACAGCGGCGACGTGGTTCTGAAAGCCGAGGATCAGAAGGACGCCCTCATCTTCGAGGTGCAATATGCACTACAAGGCGCGGGCGGGACACTCGGTCCCTGGACGAAGGTGACCATCACCAGGCCGAGACACGTAACACTCAGCGGCCTGACCATGGCTGGAATCTATCAGTTCCAGATCCGTGCGCTCGGGCTGCTGGGTTACACGGATTGGATGGATACCAAAACCTTCGTCGTCGCCTAGCAGCGCTGCGAGGGAAATACG
>CAVTWA010000073.1:0-9565 GCA_963738025.1 uncultured Acidobacteriota bacterium
ACGAATTGAACGAATTTAACGAATTAATTCGTTAAATTCGTGGCTTATTCAGTTCTTTCGCTTGATCGTCGGACGGTCATCATGGCGGACGGCACATGGGAACCGGGGAGGCGGAGTAGCGGGCTGTCGCCTGAGGACTGGACTCTTCTCGTCTTTCCTGGCCGTCTGGCAGGATTTTGAAGCGTCGCCAGCCTGTTTTTGACGACGTCAAATTCCGAGGTCGATAAGACGTATTGATCGCGGCCCGGGAGAATCGTCTCAATTTCCTGTTTGATTGCAGTGATGCGGTCCGCCGTTGGCGGATGGTCGGTGAACAATTTCGACATGGTTCCAGGCTTTGCCCGTTCTTTCGCTTCGAGTTTTTCAAAAAAGCTCAGGATCGCGCTGGGATCGTAGCCGGCCTTGTACATATATTGTGTTCCCAGGTAATCGGCTTCCGCCTCCTGGCTTCGGGTGAATTTCAGGAAACCGATCGGGATGGCCGGGCCGGCCGCCTGGCGGGCACCCATACCGGCGACTCCTCCCATGAAAATCAGTGGGATGGAGGCGACATTGACGGCCGTTTCTTTTGCGGCAGTCTCGGCGCCGTGCCGTGCAGCGACGTGAGCGGTTCCATGAGCCAGGACCCCGGCAAGTTCGGCTTCCTGGTCGGCTGCCAGAATCAAACCCGTATTGACGTACAGGAAACCTCCGGGCAGGGCAAAGGAGTTGACCTCGTCCGAATCGATAATTTTGATCGTGAAGGGAACCTTAGCGTCGGAATTCCGCACGATATTCTGCTCGACGCGATTCACGTACTCGTTGATAACGGGATCATTCACGAGCTTGACCTGCCGGTCGACTTCAGCGGCTAATTGATGTCCCAATGCGACTTCCTTATCGAGAGACATCGTGGGAAGGATGTTTCCCTTATTGATGTCGCGGGAGCCGATGTTATCAACGTCGGAGTTTTTGGGTTTCTTTTTGCTGTTCTTTTGATTCGCGTTCGGATCGCCGCTCTGCGTCGAATCGTCTTGCGCGACCAGGGCAGTGCCAGTCAAAAAGAGTACGACCAGGATGCCAAATGAGAACCGCATTACCTTGTGAGCCATGGAATCTCCAGGAGCGGCGTTCCGCATTGATGATTCGACTCTCCCATCGCGGATTCGCTTCAAAAATCGCGCTTCTTGAATACAGTTTTTCTACTGGGCCTGTTTCTGCAATTCGGCGTAGAACGCATCCAGGCGCTGCTGAGCGTTAATGTTGAGGAATCCATTCACATTGAGAGTGGAATCCGCGGCATTGATCTGCGCCAGCAGTTGATCCTTCGGCGTCCCTTTTTTGACAAGGTCGGTTCCGACGCTGTTGATTTTTGCAATGCGGTCGCGGGCCGCCTGAAGATCGGCCTTGGTTGCCGGATTGCCCCGGTTCGGAATGACCATGTCGATGTCGAGCTTCATCACGGCGTCCAGGGTCTTGGGCCATTCGATCATGCTGCCGCCCTGCGCGTAATCGCAGTTCATGCCTTGTTGATAGACGTCGCCCATCGTGACGACCTTGAGATCCGGAAAGTAGACGAAAGCGTCGCCATTCGTCGACGCCTTGCCGAAGTAATAAACGCGCGCGACTTCTTTATTGCCGAGCTTGATCGAATAGTCCTTATCAAAGGTGATATTCGGCGGATCGGGCGTCCCCGCGGCATTCGTATAGGTTTTCAGGCCTTCCTTTTCATTGACGTGGCCAATGACCTGAACTCCGGCCTTAATGAATGGTCCGGTTCCGCCGCTCTTATCCTGATGGACGTCACCGACGACGGCATACTTGATGGGTTTATCGGAGATCATTTTGATCTGGTCCATCAGTTGCTGGAAATTCGGAGTCGCCTTGAGTACCGGTGTTCGCCAGGACCAGGCCGTCGTCGGTTACGCGGACCAACACTGTGGCGCCGCCTCCAATGCCGGAGATCATGAACAGCCCTGGCTTGATCATGGTCGTTGTCGGAACGCCGCCGCCCCTTCCGCCACCGCCTCGTTGACCACCACCGCCGCCCCGTCCGGCGCCTGCTGCCCGGTTTCTGCGAGACCATCAATCCGGATAATCGCGCAGAGTGAGCGCGAAAATGATTGTCATGCAGAATTTTCGAGCCATTGTGTCCTCCGGTGGCTTGGCCATGGGCCGGGTCAGACAAAGACAAGATAAGCCACGAATTGAACGAATTGAACGAATTTAATTCGGCACATTCGGCGGCGACATCAAGGTATTCGTAGAGCCTACGTCCATACCCTCAAAGCACCCACTCCTTTCGCTCTATCGCCCGTCCGCGTTCAAACCCCGGCGCTGCCGTCAAATTCGTAGTACCATAAGCAGTAATGGTGCTCGAAGGAATCTTCTTTAGCTTCTTGCTGCGCTTGCCCCGCCGTTCCCATCTCCGCAGAATCCGGTGGCCATCAGCAAGAACCGATCTCAAGCGAAAGATTTTTGCTGCAAGTCAGCTATGAACAGGAGAATGGCCTTCAGGATTTCATGACCAGCCGAAGTCGTATCGTCGACTTCAAACGGCAGGGAAAAGTCGCTTCGCATGGGTGAGAGAGCCGCACGATTCGAGCGACTCCCCCGCACTTGTTGGCCACGATCCCCATTCGAGACGAAACAGCGCAGGCTCTAATCGTCGATTTCAACGCCGGCTTCGATAGAATGTTTGAAGAAGAGGACCGCACGGGTGAAAGATCATGGCGGCCGTGCCGACACCCACGATTATTCGTTTTTCCGATTATCTCACCGGCAGATACTGAGCGTCTCCCAACGCGGGCATGTGCTCGTCCTCGATCAAAGGGCCCTCGATGACATTGGGACCCGGACTCGTGCATTACTACTTGAGCCCCTACCTTCCGAACCCGAATTTCCAGCCCTTTGAGATCGAGAACCTCAACCACTTCGGTTTTTACGAAACGTATCCGCAACGACGATCGGGGCGAACGGTTCTCTACGCAATGAAGTTCGACAGTCACAAGCCGATCGTCTTCGCCCTATCGGCCGCGATACCTGAGCGCTATCGACAGGCCGTGCGTGACGGCGTTCTCTACTGGAACAAAGCGATCGGCAAGCCTTTGCTTCAGGTCATCGATGCGCCCGATGGCGTCACGGCGCCCAGTCCTCAATACAATGTCATTCAGTGGCTGACAGATGGATACTTCGCCTCGACTTCCCACATTCAAGGCGATCCGTTGACCGGAGAAATTCTGCACGCCCATATTTTCATCCTCTCGCGAAGCATGAAGCACGTTGATGTTGACGAGCAAAACGACCACTTGCGCTATGTTGTCGCCCACGAAGTTGGCCACGCTTTGGGGTTAAGGCACAATTTCGCAAAAGGCCCCGTGAGCACGGTCATGAACTACTTCACGTTTAGGCAAACCGTTAAAATCGGCAGCGATGTCATCGGGACGGGCGGCAAAGAGCTCGATTACGATCGACAGGTCATGCGCCACGTTTATTTCGGCGAACCCCTTGATCTCGAGACGCTGCCACTTTTTGTACGGACGGCCAGGCCAGATGCCATCCGTTCGAATTGAGCGGCCCGGCGTTGCTGACGGCCCGACCGGCGACTGACCGGTTTATCTCGATGAGGATGGACATGCGCCTCCGCTCGGACTCTGGATCTCAGGCTGACCAACCGCACTGGCGGGGCCGACCGCCATCCTCCCTCTATAAGTCCGACTCCAGGATCATGGCCTGCGTTATCGGCAAGACACCGGTGGCGTTCCAGAAGTTGAACAGATAGGGCTGCCAGGCCCGGCATGCCGGACGTTGGCGGGATCGTTTTGGACGTAGCGCTCGTTGACGATCTGCTGACAGATTTTGAACAGAGCCTTCTGCATTTTAGCGGCGCTCCTGGCGGGTGTGATTTGAACGTCCACTGCTTGCTCGACGAATTCGTTCCAGAAATCCGGGTTCGTCAAGACAGCGCGGCTCTTTGTGCGCGAGGCCTGCGCGCTCGGCCATCCGGCAGAGCGTGTAATACATTGTCCGGTTCAGTCCCATAAAAAAGGGCGAAAGCTGCTGCCCGCCGCCGGTGTGTCTGTGTTCCAGGGCGTTCTGCGCGGCGCGGACGGTGATATCGACGAGAAAGTTGCCTTGAATCGGCGGCCCGCCGCGGTCGAGGTGCCGTTGGGCTTCGAGCGAAATCGTTTCCAGTAGCTGATCCGAAAGCAGAACTTCTTCGCCGCAAAGCTGAAGCAGTCCTTGCGCCAGTCCGAACTGAACTCCCGAGGAATGCATCCTTGTCCTCCTGTCACCTCATAGACGAGAAGATTGCGTTTGCTTCGTCGAAGGAAGCGCGTTCCGACGAGAAGATTGCATTTGCTCGTCGAAGGACGCGCGTTCCGACGAGAAGATTGCATTTGCTTGTCGAAGGACGCGCGTTCCGACGAGAAGATTGCATTTGCTCGTCGAAGGACGCGCGTTCCGACGAGAAGATTGCATTTGCTCGTCGAAGGACGCGCGTTCCGACGAGAAGATTGCATTTGCTCGTCGAAGGACGCGCGTTCCGACGAGAAGATTGCGTTTGCTCGTCGAAGGACGCGCGTTCCGACGAGAAGATTGCATTTGCTCGTCGAAGAACGCGCGTGCCGACGAGAAGATTGCGTTTGCTCGTCGAAAAACGCGCGTGTCGACGAGAAGAATAGCATTTTGCTCGTCGAAAGAACGCGCGTTTCGACGAGGAGATTGCGTTTGCTCGTCGAAGAAAGCGCGTGTCGGCGAGCAGCTTGTATTTTCCAGTAAGTCATTCGAACCACTCCGGTTCGTGACCATTGTTGCCGGGTTTTGCGGCCAAACCGTGAATATTGACCAGATCGTAAAAGCGGGAGCGGCTGACTCCGAGTAACTTTGCCGCCTGCGTACGGTCGCCCTGGCAATGCTTCAATGCGGCCGCGACGAGCTTGCATGAATGCTCTTGCATCCGCTCCTGATAATTTCCGAGCGTGATGGGCGGCGCGGCCGTTTTTTGACCGAAGTCGAACGGCAGATCTTCCAGCCGGATCACCTCGTTTTTTCCCTTGAAGACGGCTTTCCTGATGACGTTCTGGAGTTCGCGGATGTTACCGGGCCAGGAATACTGCTGGAGTAAGTCGATCACCTGCGATGCAGCGCCAGTCACCAGCCTTCTGGCATCAGCGACATAGCAGCCGATGAAGTAATCCACCAGGAGAGGGATATCGTCGAGCCGTTCGCGCAAAGGCGGCGTACGGATCATGTCCATGTTGAGCCGGTAGTAGAGGTCGCTGCGGAATTTCCCATCACGGATCATCTCCTCCAGATTCTGGTTGGTGGCGACGATCAGCCGGAAATCCACCGGGATCGAATGTTGTCCGCCGAGCCGGTCGACGGCAGGCGTTTCCGTCACCTGGAGCAATTTGGCTTGCGCTCTCATGCTCAGCTCGCCGATCTCGTCGAGGAAAATCGATCCGTAATTGGCCAGTTCGAATTTGCCTTTGCGGAACACGGCTCCGGTAAAAGCGCCTCTTTCGCAACCGAAGAGCTCCGATTCGATGAGGTCGTCCGGCAAGGCGCCGCAATTCACCTTAACAAAAGCTCCAGTGGACCGGTCGCTCTTCAGATGAATTTCCTGCGCCACCAGGTCCTTGCCGGTCCCGGCTTCACCCCGGACCATCACCGTCGCATTGGTCGGCGCGGTCCTGGCGATCTCATCGCGCATTTCCTCGAGTTTCGCGCTGCAACCGATCAGCGGCCGGGCCGGATAATTCGACATCATCATTAGTTTATGCTTCGCCCTGTCGGGCTCGCGCTCCGCAGTTTATGCTTCGCCTTGTCGCGCTCGCTTCGCCTCGCGCTTTGCGTCTTCCGTCCTGTAAAGCAGACGATTCCGATTTTCAGGACAGTTTCCACAATCCGCGGCGAGACGCAAGTATTTGATTTTGCGCAGAAAACCTAAGGCGGCCGGTTTGGTCCGAGCCGTGCACTTATAGGGACGTGTGCAAACACCGAAGCGCAAAAGC
This sequence comes from uncultured Acidobacteriota bacterium, assembly GCA_963738025.1. GTDB lineage: Bacteria > Acidobacteriota > Terriglobia > 20CM-2-55-15 > 20CM-2-55-15 > 20CM-2-55-15. The sequence continues at coordinate 5,997 of CAVTWA010000073.1, forward strand.
GTTTCGAACTTTCAATAGAGGCGAAGCGCAAGCGCTTGCTAGCGCGCAGCCTCAAACAAAAGGAGGCAAATGACAATGGCGAAAGTACCGAAGTTAATCAAAGCAGTAGTGGATTTCAGCAAGAAAATGCCCGAGCAACTTTTCGCTTCAGCCCAAACCGTGTGGACAGGATTGAACGGAAACGTGAATTTTACGAATCTTCCGGTCGATCTCAATGTGTTCAAGGCCAAGCTGGACGCTTACTCCGTTTCCATCGGAAGGCGAGAGATGGCGGCAGGAAAGCCATCACCCAGCGCAACACGCTGGAGAAGAGTTGATCCGGATGCTTCGGGCGCTCGCGCTGCACGTGGAGCTGAACTGTAAGGACGATATGAATACGTTCCTGACCAGCGGCTTCGAGGCGCGGGCGGCCACTCGCACTCCGGCGGCGCCGCTCGCTCCGTCTGTGGTCGAAGGACTCGATCAAGGTTTACCCGGGCAACTGCTGGCGCGGATCAAATCTGCCGGCAGGGCGGCGAAACACTACCTCGTCCGCTGCGGACAGGTCGGTCCGGGCGGCGCCACGCCAACCATTTGGGTGACAGTGACCGTTCCGAACGCGAGGACAGTCGTAGCACTCAACAACCTGACGCCGGGCATCACGTACGCAGTCCAGGTATGTGCATACGGCGCAGAAGGCTACACTCCATTCTCCGACTCCGTGACCCGGATGGTCATCTAATGAGGGGAAGCCGTCAATTCCGCGGACCCGCGGAATTGGCGGCTTATTCATCTAGAAGACCCAGCCGATCGCACCCGAATACGTTCGTGGCTCCAGGAAGTGGGTTCCGCTGAATGTCGAGTGGAAGTTGTAGAGCGCCACATTATTGGTGACGTTCGAAACCGTGAATTTCAACGTCACATGTGAGCGTTCCTGCTGTTTGCGAAACAGATCATCAATACCGAACCCCAGGTCGAAAAGGCTGCGCGGAGCCAGACGAGGAGGATTGTGATCGTCATTTTCAGTACCGGGAGCCGGAATCCTTACACGCGCGGCGCTGTAGTTGGAATCATTACATTGGGCGCTGGTGAGTGCCGTTTCTGTGGTGGGAATGTTGCTTCCGCAACGCAGGCCGATGGCAAGTTGTTCTGCGCCGGTTAAGCCGAGGACCGAAGAAAGATCAGCGACAGCACCGGCAACCAGTCCGCTGTCATACCGCCAGGTGAATCCGCCCCAGGGGCCATTGCGCTTGAACTGATAGCGAAGATTGGAGGTCTGCTGGAAGGCCTGATCGTGATCGATTCTGAAAACACTGCCGTCGTCGGAGAAAAAGCGCGCGGTGTTATGTCCCATCGTCGTGTACCACTGAAATCCTTTCAGGTTGAGCTGACTCGAAAGGAAAAGCCATCGAGTTTCGATTTCGGCCAGACGATGGGAAACGCCACTGGAGTGTTGAACAGGACGCCGAAATCGAACGCGTTGAGGGTAAATTTCCAGAAGTAGTCGCCTTCGACCTGAACGAACCGGCCGAGGCCTGTTGCAAACCGATGTTGTATTGATTCCGGTGGCCTGGACCCAGCGGCGCCTGCCCTCGTCCGAAAACGCGGTGATTAAAGCAGCGGCGGCGGGACTCGTCGCCACCAGAAGGTTTTCGTTATACGGCGTCTCCATCGTCCGGGCATACCCGGCGCGAAGGACCGTACCGTCGGGGTACCAGATAGGAAAGACCCAAGCGCGGTCCAACCATCGTGTCTTTGACGTACCAGCCATCGTAGCGATCGATGCGAATTCCGGGGCTCGGTCAGATTGCCCACCGTTATCGCGTCCTGAATATAGCCGGCATACGTGTTCACATTGCCCGCCGCAAACTGAAACGGCGAACCGCCGCGCGTCAGATCAAGCCCCAGCAAACCCGGGTTGAAGTCTGGATTCGCCATGAAGCCGCGGGCCGCACACTGGGAAAGATTGGAACGGTCGGCAGTTGCTGAGGATACCGGTCGGTTCACACAAACCGGATTGAATGTGAAATCGGTGATGCCAAGGTTCAGGTCTTCCCCCAGATGCGTCTGCATGACCTGCCAGCCGATTTTCACGTTGTGATGGCCGGCAATGTAGGACACGTCGCTCCGGACTCCCCAATTCGTCAATCGCCGGCTCTGCGAGCGTCGCCGGACGAGTGTCGGATAATCCGCTCGGATAATAGTGGACGCGGTCCTGCCGGAAGAAAGGATTGATCGTCAGCAGCGTCGTGGGGCCGAACGTGTGCTGGTAGCCAGGAGCGAAATTGAAAGTGACAACCTTCTGTCGCTGATCCTGCTCGAGCTGGTCCATCGAATTCGGCATCTGGAACCAATTGCGCGCGAGCAACAAATTGATATGCAACGCGTCCTTGCTGGTCGGGCACGAAATCAAGCGGTTGAACGTATTTTCATTGTTGCCGATGCATGAATCGGGGTGAATTCCGGCGTGTCGAGAAAGCGGCCGGACCGCAAGCCATTGGCCGCGATGAACCATCCGGCTTTCGGTCCTCCCACGCCCATGCTGGTCTCAAGGGACGAAGCTCCAAAGGAGCCGTGCTGCGCGACCACGTTGCCTGTCGGCCTGGTCAGGCCAAGACCGGAGCGCGTCGTGGCATTAACAACCAGACTCGTCTTGTCGCCGAATTCCGCGTTCGGCGTCCCGGTGATGATCTCCATGTTCTGTACCGCATTGACCGGGATCTGGGTTGAGAACGCTTTGCTCTGCTGATCGCTGATCGGCTGGCCGTCGATTGCAAACGAGGTCTGTGCGTGATCCCCAAGGGATGAAAAAATCCGTTCGAGTCCGCGACAACACCGGGCGAGGCAGGCACGATCGCGTCGCTCAAACCGGAGGCCGGCGAGAGCATCGGTAATTTATCAGTGTCGCGATATCGACATCGGCATGTGCAAACGGAACGTTTTCGAGGAGGTCTTCGGCCCCCGTTTCAACGTTGACTTCCTGGGTGAGCCGGCCAGACTCAGATGATTACGGGGACCGGGATCGCACCGTGCGAACATTCACATCCTGAGCCGCGGGCGAGAATCCTTGTTGGGTAACCTCAAGGTGGTATGGTTGAAAGGAACATTCGTGAAGCGGAAATGCCGGCAGAGCCGTGACGGCATTCTGAACCGCTCCGTAAGTGGATTCTGCATCTCGACTTTCGCGCCCACAACGACGCCTCCCGTCGGATCGACGACCATGCCCTCAATGGTGCCACTGGCAATCGACTGAGCGGAAACGATTTTGACCGCAGCAGGAAGAAATGAGTGCGAAAGCCATCGCGCCAACCCGGAAATGGTTTAAAAATCGCATGAGTATCTCCTATTGAATGCAACCCGTTACGATTTTATGTAGTGCGTTGTAGGCCTTCAGAGGCTATTTCAATGAACGGTCGGTTCAGCTTTGGTGAGTGGTTATTGTTGCCAATGACAGGGGGAAGCAAGATTGTAGGCGCGGTCTGTGACCGCGCGTGCTTCCTGGAGTTAGTGAAATGCGCGCGATCATAGACCGCGCCTGTAGTTATTTTCCCGAAGCAACGAAGGCCGCGCTTTCACGCTTCTGCAGCGGA
>CAVTWA010000074.1:0-46736 GCA_963738025.1 uncultured Acidobacteriota bacterium
GCGCTGAACACGCGTCGATCTCCATTCAGCGAGAGTCCAGACGGCCGCATCCGTTACGTGGATTCCGGCCATGCCGTGTTGCGATGGTACGCAAAACGGGCAAAGCTTTATGGAGGGTTCCAGAAATTCGTTTATCAATCGACCTCCCCACCGCCCGTTTGAGATTCCCACATTCCCCCGCGGCCATTTCATTAGCCCGCCAACATTCTGGATAGGCGATGCCAACTGTAGTCATGGACGAACTGGAATGTTTGGATTCTGCTTATCTGCCACAGGGCCAAAGCGGGGCCCGGACGATATCACCCTTCGGCTATCCCTGAAGGTGCAGTACGAGAACCACCGAACCCAGACGCTCATCCTCCCTTCGTGGATTTCCTATCTCACGCGGATGACCGTGGCCGGGCAAACCGGGTCCACCGTCCTGAGACGTGCGCGAAACGGTGGCATGGACGTCAAGACTGCGATGGCGTTTTCCAAGCCCACTGGCCCTTTCTCGATCGTCGCTGGGGGCAAAGACGCCTGGTACACGGGGGTAGAGGGTGTCGTCATTGCGGTCCTGAACCATTCTTCCGGCGTGGACTTGCGGGGGAAGACGGTTCAGATAGCGATGACGCGCGAGTTTCGGTCGCTGGCACCGGATGTGGCGGAGAAACTGAACGAGAAGTGGAAAGACTACGGGACCGTGTGGATGGGAGTTGCCGAATCCGAGACGCTCACATTCCAGATTCCGCAAGAGCCGCCGACACGAAATTGCATCACGCTGGTGGCGCGGTAACCTGTCCCATATTGTCGTTCGAAGCAACAGCATCCATGATTAACGGTGACGCAAAGGAACGCGAGTCCGTGTGGGGACGCAGTGTTTTGTGGGGCTGCGTTTGGCAGATTGGCGATGCTGTGTATTATGCCGGCGTTTTGGGGTCGCTTTGCGCGCTAATGGTGCTGCTTCTCATGCCTAAGGGAAGTACCGGAGTGTCATCAAAGGCTTTGATGATCACGGACCTTTTGTTGGCAGGCTGCTTTCCTTTGGGCATTTGTATCAGTCTTGCGCTGCAGGCGTTGGCCAGGAACCGCACCGGTATCGGACAGGATCACGCTCGTTAAAGGCGCGCGCCGAAAAAGCTGTACCGTAAACTCGCCATGCCCCTGTCCAACGTTTACATAAGACCGCTGATGATACGGGCTGGGCTTTACCGGCGTGCCTATACTATCGCACAGCCCTCTTATTCGGCCTATCCTCAGACACTCCCGGTGGTGCTGGTCGCCGGCGTCCGCGCAACGCGTTCGCGAGTCTCCTGAACTATACTTGAGCGCAATGAACGACGACCCGACGTACAACTTGCCGGCCGTCAGCAAGCTCCTCGAGCCGCCGATGCTACGCAAAATCGCTCTCGAAGAGCATTTCAATTTCGTTGGTGCACGGACCAATTCCGCTGCAGCTGTCGGCCTCGACGATATCGTGCGCGCAATGGATTACGACAGGAACTGGTTGGAGATCGTCGGCAGCCGCCTTCTCGAAATCGGCGAGAAGCGTTTGGCCGGAATGGATGCAAGCGGGATCGACGTGGCCATTCTTTCCCTGACCGTTCCCGGAATTCAGGGCATCCTCGACCGCGCCGAAGCAGTCTCAAGCGCCCGCGATGCGAATGATTATTTGTCGGCTGCCATCACAAACCATCCGAAACGGTTTGCGGGTTTTGCGAGCGTACCACTGCAGGATCCCGACGAAGCGGCAAAGGAACTGGAGCGCTGCGTGACGCGTCTGAAATTCAAGGGCGCCCTGGTTAACGGCTACACGAACATGGCATCGTCGCTGGGAGCGCAGTATCTGGATGACCCGAAGCTGCTTCCGTTTTGGGAAGCCGCGCAAGCGCTTCGGGTACCGGTCTATCTCCACCCGCGGCCGCCGCTCGACCATCGGAGCTATGAAAACCACCCGGAGTTGATGGGCGCAGCGTGGGGATTCGCGCCAGAGACCGCCACGCATGCGCTGCGTCTCGTCTACAGTGGCCTTTTCGACCGTCTGCCGAACTTGACTTTAATCCTCGGACACCTCGGGGAAACCCTTCCGTATTTCGCCTGGCGCATCCAGCACTGCTTCGAATACAACCCATCGAACAAGCGCGTGCGAAAGCGGCTGCAGGACTATTTATGCGAGAACTTCTACGTCACGACCAGCGGCAACTTCAACGATCAAGCTCTGATTTGTGCGCTACTCACCATTGGCGCGGATCGCATTCTATTCTCCACCGACTACCCGTACGAGATGATGGCGCCTGCCGCGCGATGGATCGAACGCGCGCCGATCAGCGAAAACGATCGACGCAAAATCGCGCACCGCAACGCCAGCGTTCTTTTTGGACTATGAAGTCTTGCTATCGCAGCGATTCCGTTGGACGACAGCAATTCCGAAGTACAATTGCTCCCGGTAATCCCAAAAGGAGAGGGTTGTGAAAAGGAAAACTATCCAGCTTTGGATCGTTGCGGCCGCCGTAGGTGTGGGCCTGGCGACGGTGTACGTATCGCTGAGCGCGCAGCAGGCACGAGCGCCGGAGGTTGCGATTGGCGCGACCGATCTGGGTGGAGTCGTCACCGGTACCAACGGGCCGGAAGCCGGCGTTTGGGTGATCGCGGAGACCGCCGATCTTCCAACGAAGTTCGCCAAGATGGTGGTCACCGACGATCGCGGACGTTATGTCATCCCGGATCTTCCGAAGGCAACTTACAACGTATGGGTGCGCGGCTACGGGCTTGTGGATTCGCCCAAGGTGAAGGCCACGCCGGGACAACACCTCAACCTCACCGCAACGGCTGCGCCGACTCCCGCTGCGGCGGCCGAATATTATCCTGGCGTCTATTGGTATTCGATGATGCGGATTCCGGCCGCCAGCGAATTTCCCGGCACGGGAACGAGCGGGAATGGCATCAACCCGGTGATGAAGAACGCAACACTACTGGATCGACACGGTCAAGAACTCCTGCCAGTCGTGCCACGCGTTGGGTTCCAAAGGCGTCCGGACATTCCAGGCCGAATGGGGACCGTCTGCAAATTCGCTTCAAGCCGGGATCCAGGCCTGGACAAAACGCCTCCAGGCCGGTCAGGCGAGCGCGAACATGGCTGTGACTCTGAGCCGGCTTGGGCCGCAGAAGGCGCTGTCGCTCTTCGCGGACTGGACGGATCGTATCGCCGCCGGCGAATTGCCTTTCGCCAAGCCGGAGCGGCCTCAGGGCGTCGAACGCAACGTCGTCATCAGCATGTGGGAGTGGTCCACGCCCAAGGCTTATCTTCACGATGCGATCTCGACCGACAAGCGCAATCCCCGCGTCAACGCCAACGGCTTGATCTACGGATCGCCGGAAGAAAGCACCGACATGGTGCCGGTGCTCAATCCGCTCACGAATGAGGCGACTGCAGATCAAGCATCCATTCCGTGACCCGAAGACGCCTTCATCACTGGATCTTCCGCGAGGGCAGTCGCCTTATTGGGGCGACGAAGCGATCTGGGACGGGCACACCAGCATTCACAACCCGCTCATCGACGAAAAGGGACGCGTGTGGTTCACCGCGCGAATTCGCGGACCACAGAACCCGGACTTACTGCAAGGCCGGCTCCGATCATCCTTCGGCGAAGGTCGCGCCGCTCGACACGTCCGGCCGCCAGCTCTCCATGTACGATCCGAAAACCGGCAAGTGGTCGCTAATCGACACGTGTTTCGACACGCAGCATCTCTATTTTGCGCACGATGCCAACAACACGTTGTGGACCAGCGCCGGAGGCCCGGACAGCGGCGTGGTGGGCTGGCTGAATACGAAGATGTACGAGCAGACCGGCGATGAGAAGAAGTCGCAGGGCTGGACTCCACTCATCATCGACACCAATGGCAATGGAAAACGTGACGAATATGTCGAAGCCAATCAGCCGCTCGATCCGAAAAAAGACAAGCGCATCATGGCGGCGTTCTATGGCGTGCAGCCGAGCCCGGTCGACGATTCGAGTCTGGGGACAAGCCATGGACGTGGGATTCTCCCGCATCGATCAGCCGGGCTACATCATCCGGCTTGTGCCGGGCGCGGATCCGGCTACAAACCTCGCTCGCGGAAGTCTACCTGCCCCCCGAGATCGGGTACGGATCGCGCGGCATCGACCTCGATCTTGAACGGCGTTGTCTGGACGACACTGTCGAGCGGGCATCTCGCCAGCTTCGATCGCCGCAAATGCAAAGGGCCATTGAACGGACCGGCAGCGGCGACGGGAAAACAATGCCCGGAAGGATGGACGCTCTATCCGTTCCCTGGACCGCAGTTTAAGGGTGTCACCGATCCCGGCAGCGCCGATCATGCTTACTATCGTCTGGGTCGATCGATACAACACGCTGGGACTCGGAGCCAACGTTCCAATCGCCGAAGCCAATGGCAGCGAGTCGCTGCTGGCCCTGGTCAACGGGAAGTTCGTTACCATACATATTCCCTACCCGATGGGCTTCTTCAGCAAGAACGTCGATGGACGTATCGATAATCCAAGCACAGGCTGGAAAGGCCGCGGACTGTGGACCACAACCGGCACGCGCACCGTCTTCCACAACGAAGGGGGAACCTCAGCCCGGCCGAAGGTTTACAGAGTTCAAATGCGTCCGGATCCGCTGGCGCACTAGGCTCGGCAGCATTGTAGGTGCGGTCTATGACCGCACGTTTTTCGTAGAATCAAGGAAATACGCGCGGTCATAGACCGCGCCTACAATTCAAATCGACTTGTTGAATCGTTTTTCCGCGGCCTGTTAATTCAGGGACGCACCATTTATTCCGCTTTCAGGTTACGTTCTATGGCTGCAACAAGGTTTTGCATTCCTTCGGGTACGCTCTCTTCCAAAACGCTCGCCTGAGAAACGAATGCTTCAGCATCCGGCCCTGACAATACGAGACGCTGCGTGATTCGAGTTCGATGCTCAGATAAGTCTTCAAACTTCCAATGGAAAGAAAGAGTCGCGTTTGACAACTGCATGTCGATAACTGCTTCGCGATCCTCTGTGACTTCGCGGATAACCGATTGCAGAGTCTGGCCTGGCAAGTTTGTTGTCAGTTTGGAGCCGACATCAAATAGTCCATCCAAACGAAAAGTCGCCGGCGGATCGTTCCAGTTGGCGACGTTTGTCCAGTACCTCCATGCAATGCCGACGAAATCGATCACGACCTTATTGCCAGTCGCCTTCTCGTACCCCGCCGCGAGATCGCGCACGCCGGACAGCGCCCCCTGATTAACCAGGATAGTGACTTCGCCTGCCTGTGCCGGCGTGCCGGTCCATGCGGTCTGCACGGCAATGAACGTGATCATCGCGGCAAGCGTGCGCTTCAATGACATCCTCCTAGGTTTGTGTCGGATTCTATCGTGAATCTTCTAAGGAACCGAATGGTAAGCATTTTAAACGGAGTGCGCCGGTTTATAGGGTGGTGAGTTTGCCGCGCAGATGAGGTCTTATGTCAACCTTACCGCCCCCGAGTCCACAGCTTCCGCCGGGAGATTCAGCATGTGCATACCCCAGTACTTCCATACCGACACTGGCCATCATGAAAAGATGGGAACCACTTGGCCTCTCCAACACTCCCGCAAATCAGTTTCACGCGGGGTACCTAATTTCGGCGACTTATCCGTTCGCTCTCGCTACAGCCCTCCTGGTTGCTCGCTCCCTGAACTGATCCAGACAGGAAAATTCCCTGCCCGCCTAGAGCTTTTACTTCCGGGCTTCCAGCCACTGGGTCACCCCAATGACTGCCGGACATGACTACGATGCCCATACTGGGACTTGCACCGGCGGAACTTGCACCCGCTAGCACAACAGCTATCCTCGCTGCGTCACCTTCATCGGTACTATGGGCTCATTAAGAGACCTCCCAGCCCGTCGTCCACAATCTCTGATTGCCCTCGATCGCCGACTACCTCTTCCGCATCAACCGCACTGAGGAGACTGCGAGGTGTTCCCAAGTTCCTGGAGAATCCTTCTGAAAGCGTGCCTCGGGCTAGAGACTCCGGCGGCTCCTAGACACCTCGGGTAACGGTCCCCCAGATATTGCCTTCGGTCAGTTTAAAAACCTCGGCATCCGCAACTATGTAAATTTCGGAGCTGAACCCTCGCGGCCCACGTTCTTGCTGTCTACGCTTCTCTCCCGCCGATCGCCCGGCGAAAGGCAAGACTCGCTACCGGCCCGCCCGCTACGGCTTTTGCCGGACTGGACTTTCACCAGTTGGATTCTTTCGAAAGGTTTCATCCGCTCACTGGAATCCCCCTCTCCCAAGCTTTGCTTGGCGCAATAAACTTCTTACACTCCTCTTGTGCTTCTTGTGTTCCTTCCCCCTCTTCTTCGTTCATAATCGCGCTATGCGAAAAACCACCGCCTTTGTCTTTGCCTTGACGTTCCTCGTCCTGATGGCTGATTCGTCCGCTCAGGGACCGGCTGTCGATTGGAAGAAAGGACAGGCCGAGATCCTGCAGCAGTATCGTGCGCTCGTGCAGATCGACTCGGTTTACGGAAGCGAGACCAGGGTTGTGGAGTATTTGAAAAGGGCCCTGGATGCCGAGGGCATTCCGTCCAAGACCTTGGCGCTGGATCCGAATAGAGCGAACCTGGTGGCAAGGCTCAAAGGAAACGGGAGTAAACGGCCGCTACTGATCCTCGCTCATACGGATGTGGTCGCTGTTCAAACCGAAAAGTGGCCAGTTGATCCATTCGGCGCGGTAATGAAGGATGGATACATCTGGGGCCGCGGAACGATCGACGACAAGGACAAACTTGTCACAATGCTGATGACAATGATCCTGATTAAACGTTCCGGGGCTGTACTGGACCGCGACCTGATCTTTCTAGCCGAATCGGGCGAAGAAGCAGATCCGACGGGAGTCGGCATCAACTTCATGGTCGATCAACATTTCGACGAGATCAATGCCGAGTTCGCGCTGACCGAAGGCGGCACGGCGAAGCTGGAGAACGGCCGTGTAACATCCGTTCAAATTGGAACGACTGAAAAAGTGCCTCGCCGCGCACGGCTGGTCGCGACGGGCACTTCGGGGCATGGTTCCGTGCCGCGCGTCGATAACCCGGTGGTTCATCTTGGCGCAGCCGTCGGGAAAATCGGAGCCTGGGAGCCCCCGATGCATCTCAACGAGACGACGCGAACCTACTTCGAGCGCCTTGCAACCATCAGTCCGCCGGATAAGGCCGCCCGGTACAGAGCGCTTCTGGATCCGCAGCGCGCAAAACAGGTGCAACGGTATCTCGCCGAAAACGAACCTTTGATGTATTCGATGTTGCGAACGTCGGTCGTGCCTACGATGCTCAAGGCAGGTGTCGGAGCCAACGTGATTCCGTCTGAAGCCGAAGCGACGCTGGATATTCGCGCGTTGCCTGGTGAAGACATCAGTGAGTTTTATGGCGAGATGACGCGCGTGATCGGCGATCCGGCGGTGAAGATCGTGCCGATCCCTTCCACGCGTCCGGAAGCGCCGGCATCGCGCCTGGATACCGAGATGTACCGCGTCCTCGAGCGCGTCACCCAACGGATGTATCCTGGCGCCGTCGTCCTGCCGGCGATGTCCACAGGCGCTTCGGATATGGCACAACTCCGGGCAAAGGGAATCCAGTCGTACGGTCTGGGACCCGCGGTCACGGAAGAGGATCGCGGGTCTTACGGCGCCCACAGCGACGTCGAACGCCTCGCCGAATCTTCACTTTATCGGTTCGTCGAGTTTACCTGGAACGCTGTGACTGAGATGGTCGTCAAGAGGCAGTAATCGCCTCGGAATGCTGAAAAAGGAAGGAACCATAAGAAGCAGGTTGAGCCTGCCAGCCATACCAGCCTCCGGAACCATACATGGTTGGATACTGTAGACGTCTGGCTGCCACTGTTGACATAAGATCCCAACTGCGGCGGCCTCGTGCACGGCCTCACCCATCTTGTCCGGCGACAATTACTTTTTACCGGCGCTTGTGCCAATAATCCAATAATCACACCGAGTGCTTACGCAGCCGCAACCGTTCGGTTTCTCAAGAGAAACCGAACAAGCGGTTGCGCAACCTCTAAATAGACGCCGCCGAAGTGTCCACATCAGCAGCATGTTCTGGAAACTGCCCGGTAAGCCGCTAAGCCCTTGTATACACGGCTAAAACAACTCATGACGATCCGTTTTGGCGCGTTTTCGAGGTCCGGCTGGATGGGGTTTGACTGAAGCGATTGTTTATACCAAATGGCGTAATCCGGTTCCGACGGTATCGCGGTGAATCGGGAACTTGGGACGCGCTGACTTTTGGGACAGCGTCACTTTTCCGATTACGCGGTTATACGCCAACTGAAGAAAGATCCTGACTTCCCGGAATGCGACTTCACGGACACTATGCGCCGTCTAACCCTCGGGTGCCTTTGTCGAGAACGGACATCTCAATGCTCGCGTCTGTCCCCGCGTCCGTTAAAACCGATTTCAAGGAATCGCGTTAGCGACGGCGAGCGCGCGTTCGCGGTTGAGTTGTTTGCCTGTCACGAGATAGATTCGGTCCAGAGTGCCCCAGATCAGATCCGCCTCGCCGCGAAAAGACGTGGCGGCTCGCCCTTGATCTGGCCGCCGAGTATGAACGAGGCGTTGAAGCCGATATCATTCTCTGTCAGATGCTGGCCGTCGCGGCGATCGACGTCCCTCATTGCGTCCGACACCCAACATTGCGGCATCGAACATTGACACCGGGCGCTGTTCTTTTGGAAAGGGGCCGATAGCACGACGCTCTTCCTCACCGGTTACCTGATTGAGCAGTCTCTATCCATGGACAACATATTTGTGATCGTCATGATCTTTTCCTACTTCCTCATTCCTGACGCATATCAACACCGAGTGCTGTTTTGGGGAATCCTCGGAGCGCTGCTGCTGCGGGGGATGTTCATTGCGGTTGGAGCACTGTTAATCAAACAGTTCAGTTGGATTATGTACGTTTTCGGCGCATTCTTGATTTTCACCGGTGTCAAAATGGCCGTCCGCCAGGCGAAAGAATTCGACGTCAGCCAAAACCTGGTGATGCGAACTGCCCGACGGTTCCTTCGCGTTGTAAGCGAGTGTCATGGGCAACGGTTTTTCACGATTCAACGAGGCCGTAGATTTGCAACGCCGCTCTTCCTCGCTTTGCTCATGGTCGAATTTACGGATCTTGTCTTCGCTGCGGATTCAATACCCTCAATCTTCGCCGTAACGACGGATACGTTTATCGTCTATACATCGAACGTGTTCGCAATACTCGGCCTGCGTTCTATGTACTTCCTATTGGCCGGAATCGTTCACCAATTCGCGTACCTGAGGTATGGCCTCGCCTCGATCCTGACCTTTGTCGGTATCAAGATGGTTGTAATCGACATTCGCACGCAGTCAGACTTAAAATCACGGTTTGAGTTTCACAGAAGCAATGCCTCAGCCATTCGCAGAAGAATTTCAGAAGGTCATCGTCCCCGAGGCGCCCACCCCGGCGGATCCGAGCGAAGCGGAGAGCCTGGACGTTTGGGGTTTTCGCGATACGCATTTCGACATCAGTGAGAACGGGCATGTCATCATGCGAGGGACGCGCTACGAGCTTAGCGGGAAAGACCTGCCGCGCTTTCTCCCATGGGCGCGGGAAGTTCTCGAAAGCGACGTCTCTCCGAGAGAGGTTCATCGCCCGAACTATCCCACGGCAATCCCCGAATCCCACATCGCGTCTGAGTTTATGGCCGACTATCAAGGCTTTTTGACCGCCAATCAGATCGACACCAACGGGGAGATCCGGCTTCGGCACGGTCACGGCCACACGCAGGAAGAGATGTACTCCATCAAATACACTCAGCTCGGGCGCGTTCCCGATCTCGTAGTGTATCCGGAAACTGAAGCTCAGGTTACGAGCCTGGTCGACGCGTCGAAGAAGTACAACGCTTCGTTGATTCCGTATGGCGGGGGGACGAACGTCACGGCTGCCCTTCGTTGTCAGGTGGACGAGCAGCGAACGATTGTCTCGGTCGACATGAGGCGCATGAATCGAATCGTGTGGATTGACCGCGTAAACATGATGGCCTGCATCCAGGCTGGAGCGGTGGGGCGTCACATCATGGCGGAACTGGCCAAGTATGGCGTCACGATGGGACACGAGCCCGACAGCGTTGAATTCTCGACGCTTGGCGGTTGGATCGCTACCAACGCCAGCGGCATGAAGAAAAACCGGTACGGCAACATTGAAGATCTGGTTCTCGATGTCAGTGTCGCCACGGCGGCGGGCACGCTCCGGCGGACGAGCGCATCTCCCCGCGAGTCCATCGGGCTAGATCCGAGGCGATTGATGTTCGGCTCGGAAGGTACGCTCGGCATTATCACTTCGGCTGTCGTCAAAATATTTCCATTACCGGAAGTCCAGGAGTACGGATCAGTCCTCTTTCCAGCCTTCGAAGATGGATTCAAATTCATGTATGAACTCGCGCGCGAAGCGACACTGCCAGCCAGCGTTCGTCTCGTGGATAACTTACAGTTCCAGTTCGGACTCGCCTTGAAACCGAAGTCGAGCGGCGCCCTAGCCGACTTGAAGAGCAAAGCGGAGAAATTCTTCGTTACGAAGGTCAAGGGATTCGTACCCGATAAAATGGCCGTGTGCACGGTTGTGTTTGAAGGGACGCGCGCGGAGGTCGAGCAGCAACAGCGCGATCTGTATCGGATTGCAGGGCGCCACGGCGGCATGAAGGCCGGCGGCGATAATGGTCGCCGCGGTTATCAACTCACCTACAGCATCGCCTACATCCGCGACTTTCTGATGCTCTACTACATCATCGCGGAGTCGTTTGAAACGTCTGTCTCGTGGAGCGACGCCCTCGCGCTGTGTGACAATGTGAAGGGGCGCCTGAATGATGAATACAAACGCCGCGGCCTGCCCGGCAAACCATTCGTGACCGCACGCGTCACGCAGATATATTCCACAGGGGTCTGCGTCTACTTTTACTTCGGCTTTTACTACAAGGGAATTCTCAATCCCCAGGAGGTCTACCTCGAGTTGGAGAATATTGCCCGGGACGAGATCCTGAACTCCGGTGGATCCCTCTCACACCATCATGGTGTTGGCAAATTGCGCCGCTCATTTCTGCCGCGGATCATGTCCGAGACGGCGATTCAATGCAAACGCGAGTTGAAGAAGAGCCTTGATCCGACGAATGTTTTCGGGGCCGGTAATCAAGGTCTGGATGTTTGATGGGCTTGCGATGAACACTGGCGGCAAGTGGGCGATTATCACCGGCGCTTCGGTCCTGCATCGCCGAAAGCTCGGAATGACTTCGTTTTCATGAACAAATGCCTACAAAACGGAAAGGCCACTGTTGCCTCACCCGGCGTAACTGGCTGCTCTTGGGTTGGGTGGAGCGTTAACCTTCGCCGCCACGCCGCCGCACGGCCTCGGCTTCATTGCTTTCTTCAGCTTGATTCCTCTGATGTATACCGTCCGGCAATCGCGGGGCGATCGAACAGTGGCCAGTGCGGGCGCCACGTTCTTTTTCCCGGTCTGTATTAGCTCACCTGTCTGTTTCTGTTCCACCTACCTTGCCGTCTTCGCGTTCTTCGTCTATCGGACTTCAGACTCCCACCGTTCTGAAGCGCGACGCTCTTGGCAGCATTCTGGACGCTCCTGGAATACGTTCGTGGATTCTTGTTTACCGGATTCTCCTGGCTCATGCTTTCACACACAGGGCGATTTCACGATGTTTACCCAGATCCTCGAAGTCATCGGCGGGTATGGACTGGGGGCGAATAAGGCCGCGTTCTATGACTTTTACGGCACCCTGCTTTCGTGCAATCTCGTCATCAACATGCGTACTACGCGTGCAACGATCGCTCGCTGCTGAAAAGTGCCCACCAGCTTACAAAGGTCGCCCTGAGCGTGCCACTACTATTCGGATTGGATTTGTACTCGCGGTCTCTCTTCAACGTCTTCTCTTTCCACGCGTATCGCGGACTGCACCGGGATCGTCTGGTGGAACTGGCCGACGACCTTTTCGAGGTCAGTCCAACAACGTAACCGTGGGTGTGTGATGCCGTAAAATCGCACAAAGCGCCGCGGATCCAGCTGTGTCGGAGAACAACACGAAATAAGGCTGAAAACTCGTTACACTCGGCGAGCCTCTTCCGGTAAGTCTTAATCCATTCTTTGAAGTTTACGGGCTAAAAGTAAGGATGGCGTCAACTCAGTGGTTGGGCGTAAGATCCCGGTTACCATCAGGCAACCGTTGTAACAGTCTCAGCAGGAGATCGATGAACCTACTTCTACTTTCTATGCCCGATTCCTTCGAGCACATGCCAACGGTCGTCATCCGCATGCCGAATGGTGCCCTCAGCTCCCTCGCCGGCAATATCGACCCCCATCACCATGTCGCGATTGCTGATCTGATACTGGTTCAGCGACAGGTCCGCCAAACCGTCGAACGCCTGGTGAAAGAACACCAGCCCGACCTGGTGGGTCTGTCGGTGATGACGTTTCAGCGGCGAACGGCTCAAAAAATCATCGCGCTCGTCCGTTCGCTCAAGCCGGACGTCCGCATCGTCGTCGGTGGTTACGATCCGTCGTTGGCCTGCGAGGCATACACTGATTCCTCAATGGGCGTCGATTTTGTCGTCCGGGGCGAGGGTGAAGTCACGTTCCGCAGGCTTCTCTGCGCGATCGAGTCAGGTGAAGGCTACAGCCACGTCGACGGTCTGTCCTACCGGAACGGCGATCAGTTCCAACACAACAAGGACCGGCCGGTGTCGACCTTGGACGGGGGAGAGGTTCAGCTACCCCGCCGGGACAAGCGCGTGCTCGATGGCTTCACCTTCCTGGGCCGGCAGGTCGACGTGATCGAAACGTCTCGCGGGTGTACGTACGACTGCAGTTTCTGCTCGATCATCGAGATGCGCGGCCGCAACTTTCACACCTACAAGTTCGACAGGGTTATCCAGGATATTCAGGATGCGTATGATCGTGGGGCGCGAGCCATCTTCATCGTCGACGACAACATCACGCTCAACGTGAATCGTTTCGAGGCGCTCTGTCAGGCCATCATCGACGCGGGTCTAAACCGCATCCATTACTCGGTGCAGGCTACGACTTCGTCGATCGCGAACCACGCCGAGACGATGACGCCGCTAATGCGCCGGGCGGGCTTCCGGTACGTCTTCCTGGGGATCGAGAACATTCTGGAAGGCGACCTGGACTTCCTTCGGGCTTCCTCGAAGAATTCACAGCGCGAGAATGGTCGCAGGGTCGGCAACGCGACGACGAAGGCGATCGAATACCTGCATCGGAACAAGATGTACGTCGTCGGGGGGTTGATCGTGGGCAATCCCGACGACACGCGTGAGTCGATCCGGAAGAACCTGGACTTTGCCCGCCGCTATGTCGACTGGCCTTACATCCAGCACCCGACACCCTATCCGGGTACCCCCATGACTCGGGACTTCGAGAGGCAGGGTCTGATCACGAACGACCGCCTGGAAGAGTATGATGGCACGACAGCGGTCGTTCGGACCAAATACGTGACGTCCGAGGAAATTGAATTCATGCGCTGGCAAGTCGACCGCTGGATGAAGACCAAACACATCTTTGCAACGGCCGGGCATAATTTCTACGTATTCCGCAATGCTTTTCGGCTGCTGGCGCATTCGTTCCGCGGAAGCAGCCTGAAGTCGATGCTGGGACTCGAAGCCGAGCAGAAGGTTTTTGAGCGCTACCGTTCCCTGAGAAGCTCTGAACGGATCTACATCTAACAGACACTATCGGAAATCCTCAGAATCAGGGCCAGTTGAAAGTTGATAAGAATTTAACGCTCGAAACCAAAGCCGCAAATTCCCCCAGAGTCGTTTTGATGTCTGTCTCTTTCTTTTTCTCGGCGGCGATTTTGTTCAACAACTCCTGCTCGCGGTTTTAGCCCCTTAAGAATGTCTTCCAACCAACATGTTGTCGCTTGATTTGGAGGGTCTCATGCGACAACGAGCCCCAAGGTTTCGAAAGTCTTGCACAATTCCACGCGCAAATTCTGGTAGTGCTGGTCGAGAGGATGAACGGTTTTGGGCGGCCGTCCGCGACGACGACTGACTCCGGCCATCAACGGCTTGATGAGTTGCTCTCGGAGAATCGTGTAGGCGGCCAACTTTTTCACACCATCCGGCGTCGCCCGGTAACGGCGTGACCTGCCAACTCGTTCCACCATGCTTTTGCTGCGGATCTTCGTCAGATCGTATGCCGCACGGCGCGAGCTGTAGGGTTCGAGTTCCGTCCGGCGACTTCGGCCACCTTCGCGCCAGATCACTGACCGTAAAACCAGTGGGTTTGGGACTCAAGGCAACGACGGCCGCGACCACCCGGCGCATCCGGACTTTGTTCAAGTCGACCCCCGCCAGACGTTTGGTCCCGCTGAGTCGGCGTCGCCAACTCATCAAAGGTTCCCTCATCCAAGAACGAAACGTGAGCCGATATCGCAAAAGATTTGCAAAGTTCATGCTGCGAGCCCGAGTTGGTGAAAGAAACCCTGCATGTGGTCGCGCAGTCCGTTATAGTGTTCGTCCACCGCGGTTGCTGCGCTTGACGATCGGTAAGGGCACTCCGCGGGGTCTGCAGGCCTCGCTATCTTGTCTTTAGTTTTCCAGCTGGTTTTCAAACTTCCCACGAGATGTTTGCCGGTCCTACTGCGGGCCACGTGCTTCTTCTCACTCTGCTCGGCATCGGACTGTGTCTCGCCGCGGCGATTGCCTTAATGCTGTGATACGACCCGAATGTGAGATAAGCTGCTCATACCCTTATCCTTTTAGCATGGGAGAACAACGTGGCTTTCACTTCCGGCACTCGTATTGGCCCGAGACCAAACATAGTCAAGGCTTCCAACCCTCCCAGACGAGGCATTCAATACCACATTCCCGTTATTGGGGATATCCACGACAAGAGTCCCTCGGCGTATAGAGCAACTCGTGGGGCCGTTGAAGTGGCGAATGTGGCGCAAATGGCTCTTGCGGAGGCTTACATCAACGGAGTGGAGGTTCCCGACTGGGTGCTACGGTCATTTTTTCGTACGTGCATGCCGATCATTTTTAAATATTTGCCCGCACTCCTCACGCCTTACGAATGGGTATTAAGAGAAACGGACGAGTTGGCAGAAGGCTCAAAGGATTTGATGAAGATCCAATACGACCTGCCACAGGACATGTTAAATCGGATGCTAGGCGACGGAAAACTGATTTATCCCAAATACAGCATGGGATTGTGGGAGAAAGGTGCTGCCAATCTTGAGCAATCCCAGACGCACATGATTGACGACATGATTGAAAAACTCGAGATCCAGAATGGCGACAATATCCTGGATTTTGGCTGTGGTTGGGGTTGTGTGCCGAACTATATTCTGTCCAGGTTTCCCGATTGCCGGTTCACGGGACTGAACCTGAGCCACCAGCAATGCGAATACATGCGTCAAAAGATGCAAGATCCGCAAAGCCATCTCAGTTCGGGTCGATTTACTCTTGTGGAGGGAGATCTCAACGAGACGCAGTTCCAGAAACAATTCGACAAGATCCTCTCCGTAGGGGTTTTTTGCCATGTGGGGAATCTAACTAGGTCCTTCAGAAAACTTGCCTCGTTCTTGAAGCCCGGTGGAAAGTTTTTCCTTCACATCATTACTGTGCGCACGCCCAATAACATCTCCAGCGTTTATACTCACAAATATATTTTCCCTCACGGCCGGTACTGGAGTTTTGATTCGATTCCTACCTATGACAAGGATTTCAGGACAGTGGAACGCTGGTATCTCAATGGCATAAACTATTCCAAAACGCTGGCACGATGGCTGGAAAACTTTGACGATAGTTATTCCGTTGTCAAAGATCTCGATTATGGCATTTCTTCCGCCAAGTTCCGCCGCATCTGGCGGTTGTATCTGATCTGGTTTGTGTCCAACTTTGCAAGTTGTGACGGCGAGATCAACGGCAATGGGCAGTTTCTTATGGTTCACTCTTAATCGTGTGTGGGGCACGCCGTCACCGGGCGCCTGAATAATGACTCGAATTGGACGATTTCATTTCGACACAATTGTTGCCTTTGTCCCGCTGCATGCTGCGTGCTTGCTTTTGTTGTGGACACCGTTCAAGTGGTCTTACCTTGCATGGCTAGCCGTCACCTATGGCATTCGAATGTTCGCGATCACCGCAGGTTATCATCGCTACTTCAGCCATCGCGCCTTCAGGCTCAATCGCCTTTCTCAGTTTGCTATAGCCTTTCTCGCCCAGACTAGCGCGCAAAAAGGCGTGTTGTGGTGGGCGGCGCATCATCGCGTGCACCATCGCTACTCGGATACCGACGAAGATATCCATTCTCCAGTCAGCAAGAGCCTTTGGTGGTCGCATGTCGGATGGCTTCTTGCCGCTGAGTCCAGCGGATATGACAGCCGCATCATGCAGGATTTTGAAAAGTTTCGGGAACTCAGGCTCTTGAATAAATATCACAGGGTTCCGGCGATCTTGTTTGGCGCTGCTGTGTTTGCGGCCGGAGGCTATCCTGTTTTTCTCTGGGGGTTCGTCGTTTCGACTGTTCTGCTGTTCCACTGCACGTTTTCAATTAATTCGCTAGGGCATTTCTGGGGATCCAGGCCCTTTGAAACGGGAGACCAGAGCCGGAACAATCTCTTCCTTGCTCTGATCACACTCGGAGAAGGCTGGCATAACAACCACCACCAGTTCGCGTCTAGCGCACGGCAGGGTTTGCAATGGTGGGAGATTGACATCACGTACTGCGCCCTGAGGTTCCTGACTCTATTCGGGATTGTTCGGGAGTTGCGTGTGCCGATGCTTCCGCAATTTCAAAGTTCGGACGGCCATCATCGATATCGGGGAGTCCACACGCGGCCGCGCCGCCCGGGGGAATTTGAGTCTGTCGCAATTCGCTTCTCCAAAGAAAATCATCTGATCCAGACAGCCTTCCTTTATGGTTCTCACAGACCGCTCGGCGTAGGCGTTCGTGTGAGCCGTCAACTGCACTTGCAAAGCACAGTGCGAAGCAACGTTTTCAGATAACCCACGGCACGGGTCGATTCACGGGAGCCCAGGGGAGCTTTACCTTGGAGCGCACGCACATTGTGGAACCCAGTGCCGATGGAACGCACGTCACCTTCGGCTCATTCCACGGGACTATTACTTCCCCGGGTGCAGCTCACTAAGACAGCTACATCTACATCCGAACATCGACTCGCACGGGCAGCCTTTTCACAAGTCTCCGCGCCCACCCAGATCAACGTGGTACTGAACTGGTTCGAGGAACTGAAGCAAAAAGCTCCCACGGGAAAGTGACTTGACGGGAACGACTCGCCCCCGTTTCAGAAACACATCCCCTATGAGTCACCCTCGGTGGACGTGTCAGCGGCGATTACCCGCGAGTAAAACCGTAGTGTTCCGAAAGTGGGAAATTGGTTGTCAGCTGGCGTGTAGTCGGTAAACCGGAAAGTTGAGAACCAGCCATCGAGTCGGGTTCACTTTCCGATATAGCGGTAATACGGCAACTTGAATCGACGGATCGACGCTTCGCGCCCTGCATTAAACAACCGCAAGTGGCCTTGAGGCCCGGAATTAGGCTTTCGGCGGAAAGGCACGCTGCTTCGCGATCAATCTAGAACCAGCTTCGATCTTTGGAAACGGTTAAGCGCGGCCAGCACAAGAACCAGATCAACGGCTATCAAAACCCAGCACCTCCGCGCTCCCGCCTGTTGGTTCAATCAAGTTCAGCAGCAGTCGGATGGTCGTGGTCTTGCCCGCCCCGTTAGGTCCCAGAAATCCGAAGACCACACCGGCGGGAACCTCGATTCGTGAAGTCATTCAGTGCCCGGACCGAAGAAAACTGCCGCGTAAGCGCACTCGCGCGAATGGCGATTTGGTTCATGAACCCCTTTTCCCCCCGTTTTCCTGATTTCTCACCAGCGCTTCGACACCGGCGATTGCGCGCAGAATCACCGCCGTATTCTTGTTGATTCCCCTGTCGATTCGGAAAAGAATTCCTGCAATTCCGGCTACGACGGCTGTAATTACCATTGCACCGCTTATTCCCGGACCGGGCGCCCGAATCACCTGCCACACAAGTGCGGCGAAGAATATTCCGATGACTACCTTGTGCTTGATCTTCTGTACTTTTTCGGCTTTATCGATGTCCGCCATTGCGCGCTGAATGAATCGTTGTTCGTCGGATGATTCGGGCTGATTCGGATTTGAAGGGCTCATCGTTTGTAGTTCTCCTTTAATTGATTTCGGATTGAAGCCAGACCGTAGGACAAACGTGATTTCACCGTTCCGACAGGAACGTCAAGAATCGCCGCAGTCTCTTCCAGGGAAAGATGTTGTTCGTAGTGCAACAGCAGCGCCGCCCGGCTCGCCGGCGATACGCGATCGATCCACTCCAGATAATCGCGGTCGAATTGTTCGTGCTCTGAAGACGGGCCGGCAGCGATTGCGCGTATGAGATCCGGATCATTTTCCAATTGACGCCAGCGCTCGGCGCGTTTCAGATACGTCAAGGCAATCCGGGTTGCGATGCGAAACGCCCAGGCCCGGAATACGACCGGCTCGCGGAGATAGCGGATATTCCGGTATAGCAGGATTGCAGAATCCTGCATCACGTCGTCTGCGTCCGATGGCCCGACCATCCGATTCACATACTGACGCAACGGCCCATGCAGACGCCTCAACAGTTCTTCAAAAGCCGCAACATCGCCCTGCTGGGCCAGCAACACCATCAGAATTTCGTCTTGATCGATCTGACTCATCACTATAAAGAGTGCGGCAACGCGCCGGAGTGTTCGAATCGAATCTTATTTATTTTTTCAACGCATCGACTTTCGAACGCCCACCTGCACTATGTGGACGTAAAGTCGGTTACACGGAGAAGTGAATTCCAATCGACGCTATCGGATTTCCAAACTACGGTTTCGCGGTTAATTCCATTGAAAGCGGGAACACAGGACGATCGAGTGAACGCTAAAGACCTATCGTTACTACGCTGCCTCCCCAAGCACTCTGAGTGCAAGGATGTGGATGGCGGATAGTCATTTCAAATGCCTCCTACGATATACTTCGGCACTTAAATGCGGCTTAATGGGATGCTCCATCTGCTGATAACCATTGCCTTGCTTGCCCCGGCAGCAATGGCCGGATCAGACATCTACGTCAAGGCGGGCGGTTGTCGATCCAGGTGGTGAGCAACTTCAAATCACAACAAAAGACGGGCGAACAATCTCGCTCAAGAAGAAAAAGACCAGTATCTCGAACAGGTGGGGTACGGCGCTCCTGTAATCTCTGAGGACGGCAAGGCGGTTGGCTGGACGGCGATGTTTAAGGTTGCGACGTCCTACCCGGTTCCGTGGGACCTTGTGATTTACTCCGCGGGGAAAATGCACCACCTTGGCGTCGGTGGCGGGATGCCGATCGCAGAATGGCGCTTTGAAGCGCGAGGCAAGCAAGTGGCATTTCGGGCCGAAACGCTTCATGGACCCGCGAGGCAATACTACGTGCTGAGCGATACCGCGACAGGCCGCATGATCGCCCGATATGGTCCAGATGCTGATGATGCTGACAGACCCGATAAACCCGTATAGTCAAAAAAGTCGTCCGTAGGGCTGAACTCTAAAAGCCCACTGTTATGGTTTTAGGTTTTAGGCATGCTGTTGATTGAGGCCGCTGACAATCCGCGACCAGTACGCAAAATGTGCCAGCAGGCTCAACATCCCATACAGGACGATGACTTCGAATCCTCCCGAGCACGGCCAGAACCCCTTCCAGCCTTGTCCCTCGATGTGTCGCAATAGGTTGTCCGCAAACAGGAAGAAAAATAACAGCGCCGCGAAGGTGTACCCCTCCCGCGAATGCTTCGCCACTGTCGTTGACTCCTCTTCTTCTTCATGCGTGAGCCAACAGAAGCATAGGAACCCCGCCAGAACATACAGCGCGTTGTGGCCCAGAAAGCCAGCAATAGCAGCATCACCCTCCACCACGACCAGTATCCTGCCCCACCGTCAGTTTCAAAACCGCCAACACTGCAGAAAGGAAGCCACACATCCAGAAGCCCTTCGCCTGAACCGGATGTTCTGATCTCCGGCTCATGCCGCCTGGCGCTCATAATATCTCAGCAGACCGCCCAGCCTCTCCCGACAACGTACCGTATTGGGTTCTCCATGCCTTTCCGGAGTCCGTAAAGGGAATAGCAATAGGTTGTCCTTGCCTTGGTGATTCCTTTCCTCATGATAGTGGGCTTCGTAATCGCGCAGCGCGCGCCGCAGTGAGTCTTCACCCAACAAGATCAGTTTCGCCAAGCATTCCTCCTTCACTGACCTTACCCAGCGTTCCGCATAGGCGTTCAGATTCGGACTTCTTGGCGGCAAGGTCAGCGTCTTCACGCCTCCCGCTTCGATCACCTGACGAAACGAAGAGCAGTATTTGCTGTCGCGATCATGCAGGAGGTACCTCCGCGTGATCAGGAAACCAGAATCTTCCATCGTCACATTGCGCGCCATCTGTTCCATCCACTCTTGATCTGGATGACGTGTGACTCCGGCCATGCATATCCTCCGGCTGTCCAAATGAATGAAAAACAGCACGTAGTAGGTCATCAGACCCCTTAGCGTCAGCACTTCCACCGTGAAGAAGTCGGTCGCTGCCAATATCGCCATGTGAGCACGGATAAAGTCTTTCCAACTGGTCTCATGCTTCCGCTTGGGAGCCGGTGGGATATCGTTGCGGCGGAGAATATTGCCCACGGTTTGATCCGAGAGCCGGAAACCCAGATTGGCCATGGCGCCCGCGATCCGATCATAGCCCCAGCCGGGATTTTCTTTCGCCATCCGTACCACCAACCGCTCGGTTTCCTCGTCGACTCGGGGACGGCCCCACGATTTGCGAAAACTCGATCCGTCGAACTTGTTGGCGATGAGTTTTCGGTACCAGGCCAGCAACGTATCCGGTTTCGCGGCAGCCGTCAATTCTTCCAAGGCTTTCCGTCCCAGCCGGTGGGCGATCTCTGCCAACGTCGCCTTTTCCGCATCGGATAACAACAACCTGCCTTTGATTTGGGCTCGCAGTATCCGGTTCTCTGCGGCCAGATATTCGTTTCTCAGTAAGAGTTCCTGGTCTACGGTTCCGGTCATATACGCAAGCGCGCGAGCCCAAATCATTCCAGGGGCCTCCCTAAACTGGATCGTCGATTTCCGATTGTACGTGCTCTTTGAGGTTCAGAAGAAAAGCAGTGCGAGGAAATTATGAGATCGGAAACCAAAGCTTTTCAATGTGCTTCGAGATTTTTGACCAAACGGGTAGCGGCCGAGTAATTCTGTTGTCGCGTGGGGACGTTGAGCTGCCGTCGGACACAGCCGGCTTGATCCATATCGACATTGGGAATGGCGTTAAAGCCGCCGGTGAGGACATTCGTAGAGAGGCACGCGAGATTATCGATGAACTAAGTGACGCCGCAACAATAACTGTTCACTTGAAGTCGTAGCCATATCAATACTGACCAATCAACGTCGGAAAGGGGTTTGTGTCACGTATAAACGCTTAGCCGATAAACAGGGTGTGGAACCACGCTGCGCATCCGGGTGAATTAATACGACCATTCTGTTATAGTTCCGATACGTCGCGCCATTCACTCGGAATTCTAACATTATGCGGCCGATCAGTTTTGATCCCAAGACTCTGCGTCAGTATCTGCGGCGCCATAAAATCGCGACGCTGCCCGAGTTGAAGCACGCTCTAAACACGGATGCAGACCTGACGGTCTTCCGGAAGTTGAAACCTTTGGAGTACCTGTCCAGCTATTCCCATCGGGGCAGCTATTACACTCTCAAGGAGATCGCTCGCTTCGACGATACGGGTCTCTGGTCTCACGAGGCGGTCTGGTTTTCCCGCTACGGCACCTTGCTGGCAACTGTCGAAACCTTCGTCAACCGTTCGGCTCAGGGTTTCTTTGCCAGCGATCTTGCCGACTCTCTGCACGTGGAAGTACACGACGCGTTGCATCAGTTAGTCCAACAGGGCCGTCTTCAGCGCACCGAAGTCAACGGCGTGTATTTGTATACAGCGGTCGATTCTCTCGCACGCCGTCGGCAATTGTTAATGCGGCGAACCGCACAATCGGTTCCCGTTGTGGCCGATGTCTCCGCTCTTCAGGTCTCGCCCGATGAACTCAAGACCGCCATTCTTCTCTTCTATAGTCTGCTCGACGAACAGCAACGGCGTCTTTATGCAGGTCTGGAATCGATCAAACTTGGCCGTGGCGGAGATACTCTCTTGGCCGACTTCCTCGCTTTGGAACCTCACACGGTTGCCCGGGGACGTCAGCAACTGCTCGATCAGGACGTCTCCTCGGGCCGCATCCGCCGACAAGGTGGCGGCCGCGTTTCGACGGAAAAAAAACGCCCGAAATAATCGATGTCATCGAGGATCTGCTCGAACACGATACGGCTGGCGATCCGGTAACTGGACTGAAATGGTCTCGCCGAACGACGGACAAAATTGCCAGCTTGCTGGGGACTTATGGTTTTACGGTATCGCCCAACACCGTCGCCCGTTTGCTCCACAGTATGGAGTTCTCTCTCCGCGTCAATCAAAAGAAACTCACCACCTCATCCAGTACCGACCGGAACCTCCAGTTCGACTACATTGCCGACTTACGGGAGCGCTTCCGCCGCGGTCACCTACCCATCATCAGCGTCGACACCAAAAAGCGCGAATTGATCGGCAACTTTAAAAACTCCGGCGCACGCTGGGACCGCCAACCCTGGCTCGTTAATGATCATGACTTTCGTTCCGACGCACTCGGTATCGCCATCCCTTATGGCATCTACCAACCTCTTGCCAATCGTGGTTCGATCGTTGTCGGTGTTTCTCATGACACATCCGCCTTCGCTGCCCACGCTATCGGTCACTGGTGGCAACGCGAGGGACGCTTCCAACATTCCAACTCTCGCAAATTGCTTATTCTCGCCGACTCCGGCGGTAGTAATAGTTGCCGCCGCCGAGCTTGGAAAACAGAACTCCAATCTCAACTTGCCGATCGTTTCCACCTCACCATCACCGTCGCTCACTATCCAACGGGCGCTTCCAAGTGGAATCCTATCGAACATCGCCTCTTCTCGGAGATCTCCAAAAACTGGGCCGGTGAACCCCTCGACAGCTACCAAAAGATTCTCAATTTCATCTGTACAACTTCCACCAAGACCGGCTTGGCCGTTTCCGCCTATCTCGATCGTCGCCACTATCCCACCGGTGTAGATCCCACTCATATGCACCTCCGTCGACTCAAACTCGTATCCCACGATACCCTTCCGAAATGGAACTACACAATCAAGCCCAGCCATTGCTAATCTGCATACTTATTTCTGCGGCAGCACTAAGAGCGCTGCAGCGAGCCAACCGACAATGAGCCGATTTCAAGACTGTAGAATGGAATCCATGCGAGTTCCTGGACCGATTGATCTCCAAGTCCGAATCACATTGACTTCGAGCACACCCCATGGAAAATCGTTTTTCGGTTTTTTCTACCCTCGTTAAATCTCCCGAAAAAGCTTTTTCCATGGGGTTCCAACAATTCGGCACTATCGTCCAAAATCGAGGTTAGACAACATTGCCCATGTCTACGGCCTCGAAGAATCCGGTGACACACGATGCATCGTCATGGAATTGGTGGAAGGCGAGACGCTGCAGGCGCGACTCAAGGGAGGTCCGGTTCCGGTGGATGAAGCCCTGAAGATCGCGAGACAAATCGCCGAGGCGCTGGATGCGGCACATGAGAAGGGCGTGATTCATCGGGATTTGAAACCGGGCAATGTGATGTTGACGAGCGAGGGAAAGGTGAAGGTCCTCGACTTTGGATTGGCGAAAGCCTACGACACGAACCCGTCGAATCCGAGTGTGTCGGGCTCTTGTCAATAATGTTGTGTTTGATATCCTCACGCGGCACTCTCGAATCGGGATTGAAACATGGCATTAAGCTGAGAAAGGACGGCAAAGGTGCTGCGGGCGCCGGTTCTCCAGCGGCCGTCCTCAAGGGATGAGACAGCGATACCGAGCTTGAACTTCAAGGTGTCCTCGGAATGAAAGTACCCCCACTATTGCGGCGCATGATTTCTAATTGTCCGTTGATGGCCTCGACAACGTTGGTGGTGGAGAAGGATTTGCGGATAGATTCGGGGAACTGCAAGAAGGCGAGGTAATGAGGCCGTTTCCTGCGGAGTTCGGCGATCCAGGTGGGATAGGACTTAGCGAAGCGATCGCAGAGTTCCTCGAACTGGCGATTACCCCACTTCCACATCCCAAGAGGACTTAATGGCACGCCATCGCTGTTGAAACTCGGAGCTGTCGATCTTGGAGAGATGGTTTTTGGCATTGCGTTGCATATGAACCGCGCAGAGCTGGACGTCGGTGTTGGGGAAGAAGCTTTGGGTAATGGGGAGCAATCCGGAGAAATCGTCCTGGATAAAGATCATGACCCGCCGGAGTCCGCGCTCGATCAAGCCACGAAGAACGGATTTCCAGTCTTCGAGGTTTTCGCGGCCTGGTTTGGCGATGCAACTGAGGACGCGTTTCTTACCATCGCGGCCTAAACCGACAACCAGGTAGATACAGGCAGAACGCAGCTTATCGCCGTCCCGCAACTCGACGTACTTGCCATCGACAAACACTGCCAACATGTCGGGATCCAAAGGCCGGCTGTTGCGGAGTTCGAGTTCCTCGATCATTCCTGTCGCCACACGTTCCAGATCCTGTTCCGAGCTGGACAGTCCCATCTTTTGGAGCGCGTCTTTAGCGGCATTGATTGAGCGGCTTGAACCAAGCAATCCCAACAGCAGCGACTGAACTTCGTCGCTGTAACCGCGGCGATAGCGCGACGGCAAGCTTGCTGGCCGGAACTCTCCGCTACGCGTGCGGGGAACTCGAACGTCGATGGGAATGGTTCCGACTTGAAGAGAACGGTCATAGAACCCGTTCGGTTTGTCACCGTTGGTTTTTTCCAGGTAGACGCTGCGCTCGGCGGCGCCGGCACTGGAAATCAGCAGTCCCAAAAGTTCTCGCAGGCTAAAGTCGGCCAGGCCTGTTTGAAGGAGTTGATCGACCTCACTTTTTGCAAGCTCGGAGATGGAAGTTGATGCTAGGCTTTTCTTCGGATCTTTTGTTGTCATTGATTTGCTCCTGAAAACAGTCGGTTGATGACACGGGTCTTTGGCTCCAGGCGGCAACCTGGGGCCTTCTTCTTTTTGAAACACCAAACGCAAAACAAAAAACGAGCGGCGGAAGGCGCTGTGGAAACGGCCACAGCTGTGGAAATCGACAAAGGTGGCCTTCGGCATCTTCTTCTTGATGATTCCCACAAGCTGTTTGGAAAAGCCTCCGCCAAAACCGCTCCGGCTTTACCACCGTTACCACAGCGCCGACGGCTACTATCCTCTTCGGAGGGGGCAATAACTAATAAGCCCCCAAACACAAAATTCAAGTTACTCCCGTGTGTCGAACTCCCCGACGATGGTCAGCATGGCGGCCACGAATGCGGGCGTGATTCTGGGAACGGCAGCATATATGGCGCCGGAGCAGGCGCGCGGCAAGACCATCGACAAGCGGGCGGATATCTGGGCCTTCGGCGTCGTGTTGTATGAGATGGTCACCGGGAAGCAGCTGTTTCAGGGCGAGGACCTGACCGAAACGCTCGCATCGGTGGTGAAAGAAATACCGGACCTGCTCGACGTTCCGCCGCAGGTTCGGCGCCTGCTCAAGAAGTGCCTGGAAAAAGATCCGAGAAAGCGTCTCCGCGATATTGGTGATATTGGGGAACTGCTGGCAGATCTGGCACAAAATCAGGTGATTGAAAGCCAGCGTGTACGGGGAAGCCGAACGCAGCGTTTTCAAGCATCATTCGCGCAACCGACGACAGGGTTTTTGTGCCAGACGGCGAGGTGAACAATCGCGAGACCAAAGGGGGCTTCTCCAGCCACATTTCCGATATACCGACTTAACCAGGAGTTGAGCCGGGGATGGGTGAAGACTTTGACGTTGTCGTCAGGTACTGACATTTGGGCTCCGCGGTTCCAGTCTTAGCCAGAAACTGATTGTTGCAAATCTTCCTCTGCGACGCGTAGATCCTCTGGAGTCCGCATGACCTCGTATATCATTGGGCAAACCCTTCAAAAAGGAGGCCCAATGACTCAGGACCATGAGCAGCTCATTCTGCAGGGCGCAGACGGGTGGAATAAGTGGCAGGAGGAAAACAAATCCCCTGTTCATTTTGCCAAACCCTTCTGGTACGACTCCCGTAACTCGGAAGGCATGCAGGTGAAGGGACTCAATAAACTCGATTTCAGCGGGATTCATTTAACCAATGCATCGATCTACCATGCCTTCGCAGAGGGGCTGAATTTTCGGCGCGCAAGAATCGTCGGGTGCCATTTTGAAGAGGGTGACTTTTCACGAACGGATTTTTCCGGAACGACCTTCATCGATACGAAATTTAACAAAACCATATTCACGGATTCCGTATTCGCCGGTTCCGTCTTCCCCAACTGCAACCTCAACCGGGTAAATCTGGCGAACGCGAATTTTTGTGTGGAGGCGATCATTGAAACGGTGGTCTACGGCGTCTCAGCCTGGGATCTCAAAACCAATGACGAGATGAAGCAATCCAATCTGATCATCGAAAGGACCTACGACCTGTATTCCGATATCATCGCCCGTGGCCAGATTCCCCACATGGTTGACGATATCGAAATGGCACAATTTGTTTATTACCTCTCTAGCCATAAAAAGATGCGCAATATGATAAATATCTTGAACTCGAAGGGAGTGCTACTGCTGGGCCGATTCAAGGAAGGCGGGTTAGAACGGCTGTACAAACTACGCGATTGGTTGAAAGCCCAGAACTACACACCAATGATCTTTGATTTTGACCGGCCCACCAACCTGGATTATACGGAAACCGTCATTACCATGGCAGGACTGTCGAAGTTCATCCTCGCCGATCTCTCTGGTGGTTCCGTCCCTCAGGAATTACACGCCATCATGACGAACTTTCGGAAACCGGTAATCGCCTATGCACAAAACGGCGTCTACAGCATGTTTAAAGATCTGAAACGAAAGAACCCTTACGTCTTTGAGCTCGAATACACCGATGATCAGGAGCTCCTTTCGAAAATGGCGAACATCTTGAAGGATGCGGAACACAGTCATGTTCAAATCGTTCAGGAGTTAGCCGAAACTTACGAGAACAAATCCTGAAAGTGACCGTTATGGACCGGCTCCCACATTGAACATTCTCGGAGAATGTTAACCCTCGCAAGCGGCCGCTGTTCTGGCTGCTTACTCGGCTCCTAAATCGACCCCGACAAAATGGGATTACTAACGTTCTACCTATCGCGGGCGCGTCCTGCTCTCAGTTGTCGTATAACCGCGTAATCGGAAAGTGGCCGGCATCCCAAAAGCGAGCCCGTCCAAGTTTCCGAGATACCGACAATTCGTCCAAGTGGCTGCGATGAGTAAACACGTTAATCGCGAGTGAACAGCGCAATTGGCCCGACGGCGCAGTAGGCAGCTCAGGGCGTAGAGACGGTAGACCTCGCACTGAGCATCCTTGAGGTTAGGTGATATTGTGTTAGACCATGAGTCCAAGTACTCAGAGGCGTGTCGCTCGGGCGCTCCGCGCCGGCGGACCGGACGTCGTTGAGGTCGGTGTCGAGGAATTGGCTCCTCTGAAAAGGGGCGAGGTTCTGGTCCGGGTCGAGGCCGCCGGCCTCAATCACGCCGAGACATTGATTCGGTCCGGCAGCTATGCCGTTCGTTTGCCTTTTCCGTACCCAGTGGGCGGGGAGGGATCGGGGGTCGTCATGGCGACCGGACCGGGGGTGTCCATTTCGGAAGGCGCCCGGGTGTGCTGGGGGGCGGTTCTCGGATCATGTGCAACCTTTGTCGTCGCGCCCGCTTCCATGTTGGTTCCTATTCCCGACGGCCTGAGCTTTGAGGATGGCGCATGTTTGCCAGTTGCCGGGCTCACCGCCGGCGGACTCGCACGCGTCTGGCCGTTGAAGGGACGCGAAGCCGTAGTGTGGGGAGCCGCTGGCGTGGTCGGTCGAATGCTCGTGGCCATCCTGGCCGATCACGAAGTCAATGTCATCGGCATCGCCAGCGGCAAGCGCGTCGACGCCGTTCGCGCTGCAGGGGCCACTCACGTCATCGATCGGACCGCCGACAATGTGTGTGAAGCAGTTCGCGCACACACGGATGGCCGCGGGGTGGCCGCCGTATTTGACCCCATAGGAGCGTCAACTTACGAAATCAGCCTGCAGCTCCTCGCACCGCGAGGCTGCCTGATCAACTACGGCGAATTGTCTGGTCCGGTACCCGCTATCAACCTCCACCAACTTTTTCATGGGTCCATCTTCGTTACCAAGTACAACGGAATGCATTGGGTCGGTGGATTCCATGAGTTTGCTGGTCTCATCTCGGATGCACTGACCCTGGCCACGAAGCGCCCAGCGGTCATTTGCGACATTGCTGGCCGCTTCCCGCTCAACCGTGTCATTGACGCCTACCGCGCGTTGGAATCCGATCCCAACGGCAAGGTACTCGTGTTTCCCAATCTCTAGTCGGCATCTCGAAAGGCCCTCCAGCAGTTCCTTTCCGCCCGGCTAGTCGCCTTGCGGTTACTCATTTGTCGCTCAGAGGGTGCGCTTCTTGCGCTTCGGTCACTTGGACGAAATACCCCCTAGAGTGAACCCGACGCGATGGCTGGTTCTCAACTTTCCGGTTTACCGACTATATGGCCAAAGTCGGGATAAGAGCCAGCGGGCTACTGTCGCAAAGCAAACGCGAACAACATGTTCCCTGCTGCTACGGCGACGTACTGTTTTCCTGCTACGGAGTAGCTCATGGGACTTCCTTCGACCGATCGAGGCAACGTCCTCTGCCAAAGGAGTTCACCTGTGCGAGCGTTTAACGCATAGAATTGACCGTCGACGACCTTTCCA
Source organism: uncultured Acidobacteriota bacterium (assembly GCA_963738025.1). Lineage (GTDB taxonomy): Bacteria > Acidobacteriota > Terriglobia > 20CM-2-55-15 > 20CM-2-55-15 > 20CM-2-55-15. The sequence goes on from CAVTWA010000074.1 coordinate 29,025, forward strand.
GCCTCACCTTGGCCCTGTACCCCTGTGAACAATAGGTCGGATGCCGTAGTCAGCATGCCGGCCTTAAAGATCGCGCTCTGTTTCTTAAACTCCCATTTCCGCTCGCCGGTTTGAGGATCGAGGGCTCGCACTGCGCCATAGCTTGGATTTGCCGGGGACTCCAAGGCTGGGACGTAGAGCAGGCCGGTATGTGAGCTGTATGAAGGCGGATACCAATTGGTTGCCCCTGCTTCTCCTGCACCCGGGCGTAGTTGCATTTTGTTGTCTCGCGCTGTGCGCACGGGCCGCCCTTTTTCGTCGAATCCGCTCATCCAGTTAACCTCGACAAATGGCTGCCCCAAAAGAAATTGGCCGGTAGCGCGATCGAGTACATACATCAATCCGTTTCTGTTGGCCCAAAGCATCACCTTGCGGGACCGGCCTTGCCATTCGAGATCGGTTAATACTGGAACCTGCGTCGCATCCCAATCCCATTCATCGTGAGGAGTAAATTGGTAGTGCCACTTCAATTTGCCCGTTTCCGCGTCCAGTGCGACTACAGAATCGCTATAGAGATTGTCGCCGACGCGGACATCGCCTTCATAAAGCGGGTAAGGGTTCCCAGTACCCCAATATGTCAATTTGAGATCTGGGTCATATGCTCCCGTATTCCACACACCGACACCACCAGTTTTCCAAGAGTTGCCCGACCATGTTTCATTACCCGGCTCACCTAGTGCTGGAATGATATTGAAGCGCCAAACTTCCTTACCCGTCGCAGCGTCGAAAGCATCGATGAAACCGCGGATCGCTCCTTCCCCACCCGCCACGCCGACGAGTACTTTGTCCCCGACAACCAGTGGAGCATTCGTGATCGAGTAACAGGTTTCTTCGATTGGAAACGCGCTGGATGCCTTACAGTTGGGGTCGGAGGAATCCGCGACTATGGCGTTCCAGATCAGCCGACCGCTATAGGCATCGATAGCGAGAAGATGCGCGTCGAGTGTACCTAGGAACAAGGTGCCCCCAAGAATGGCCAAACCGCGATTTACGCGATAACCAAAGTTCCGATACCGACTCGGCGTATACGAATACGTCCAGATCACACGCCCCGTCGCCGCATCCAGCGCAACGACGTCGTTCGGCACATAGGTGGTGTACAAGATGCCATCGACCACCAGTGCGGTCGCCTCCATTTTCGCTGCCGACTGAGCCTGAAAAATCCAAGCCAATTCCAGGTTCTGTACGTTAGCCGGAATGATCTGTGTCAGACGACTGAAGCGCTGGCCGGAAAGGCTTCCTGAAAACGTGGCCCAGTTTTCAGGCTCGCTGTCGGTGTGCAAAAGCCGATCGAAGGTTACTATTGGAGGCTTCCGCGCCTGGCTCGAGGCTCGGGCGATAGCATCGCTCGCATCAGGAACACGCTTGGCAACGAATTGTATCGGAGACGAAGCGCCGAACATCCGGTCGGCGGCAGGAAGAGGGTTGCCGGCTGGATCCTGCGCTTCCCAACTAAAGGTGATTTCATCACCGTCGACCTTGCCGCTCAGAATGATCATGCGAGCGCGACCATCGAAGGGATTGAACTTGAAACTAATCGTATTTCCATTTATGCGACCGTCGACAATTTCGGAGGGAGCATCGAGGGAACGCGTACTCACGGCTCCTATGACATTCGAGCCATTTGCCTGCAGAACTGCTTCCCAGGGAAATGGCTCGCCAACTCCTTCCACGCGCCAAGTCCCCGTAACATTGGACTGAGCGTAGACCGGCAGGATAAGTGTGAATAAGATCGCAACCACTAAGAAGGCGTTCTTCATGTCTCAACCCTTCGACATCGTCAGGTGGTGAATCGCGGGCACATTCTATCAAAGCGATGGACTGGCATTGTTGAATTTGGCGTACAGGAATTGATAAATACTGCGGCGTTACGGTAGATCAATCCTGAATACGCAGTTCTGGTCGGGCGCTCGACGGCAAAATGGGAAAACTCGGCGATGGTCGTCAGTGGTAACGCCGATCAATTTGGCGAAGGCCGCTCTATCCTGTCGATCACCATCACATCGACAACCGCCTTGGTTGATTGAAGCTTCAGCCCGAGCTGCTGCTCGAACGCGGTGAAGATATCAGGCGGCGCATCGAGGTCGGCTGCATTGGCAGGTGCGAGCCCACCGAAGTTGGCCACCTGGGTCGCGTCCGGCGTGAATCTCAACTGGAAGTCATATCTTTCGGTCAGACCGGTTTGATCCACGACGGGCTTGTCCAGGATGTTGCTCTGCAGGCCGTTCACCACCCCGTTGAGGCCGGTATTGCGGCCAACAAGCGAAATCACTCCTGGTGCCCTTCCGAAACCGATTCCGGGAAAATCATTGGGATCCCCCGCGCTCACGGTGATCTTCGGGCCGCTCTTGGCCACCACCATCGCATACACCGGCAGTTCCTTCTTTTCCGTGTGGAACCTGAGTTGGAAGCGATCGACGAGCAATTTCTGGATCATAAGCTTCATCTGATCCCTGCTGGGCTCGCCGGGAGTGTCGGACCGCCCGACCGTGTCGTACCGCTCGGAATCAAGCCACGCCGGTGCCCCCGATATTTGGTGCTCGTGGACGTTATAGGCCAGCTTGATCATCCAGCTCACCGTAACGTTGGTAGTGGTCACATCCTGGCCCCGGATACCATACCCTCCGCGCGGGGCGTCGGGGCGACTGGGTTTGATCGTCGCGACGGCAAATTCCGGCTTCGCGTTCGCAGGCATCCTGACAGGCGAAGGTGGCAACTCGGGAATCGCCCAGGCGGTCTGGTCCGTGGCGCGAACTAGGTTTAGCGGGAGTGCGTTCGCGTCCTGTGTCCATTTGCCGGTGATCGTGTTGCCGTCACCGCCGAGAGTTCCTTCGAATACCGATTGCAATAGCTGGATTGAGACCTGCAGGGTCGCGCCTTTGAGCGTGATGCTTGTTGCGCTGAAGGGCGTAGGGTCCCGATCGATGGCATAGACCAGGGCTTTAAGGGGGCCACCGTCGGCCTTCGATATCTTGAAGACGAGCCGCACTTCTCCATTGGGAGCCTGAGGCGACGACAATTTGCCCTGCCAGGTACCGCTTATCTCCTGCTTCGGGGCGGCCTGGGTCCGTGCCCGCAGTTCGGTCGCGTGGGTGATACCAAGAATCACGGGAGGCGCGATCGCCACGAGTCCGGCGAGCACGAGTCCTGCCCTCTTTGAGAGATTCAGGTTTAGCTTAGGCCGGTTCGCCATAATAGCCTCGATTCTTTTCTTCAGATTCGATCCGGTCACGCCCGATGCGCATTCAATCGGCGATGCAGTGTTTAGCTTCTCGGAAGCGAAACGGCTGTCATCGAAAGTTTCGACAACCTGGCAAAAGTCCTGCGCCGCGCGGGCATACTCATCCATCAAGGCGCCTAAGGCGCCCGTTCGGCCGGGATATCTGACGAACAGTACTGTTTCAACCCGGGCCCCTGGTTCATATAAAGCCCAAGCCAAAATGAACATGCATCAGTGATTCGAATGCCGTTACCACGTTCACAATTATAGCTGCTCGCGTGAAATCAGTGTGCTCGGAGACCCAAAATTCGATGCAATTGAAGAGGACGCACAAATGCTCGGCCCGACGGCGGATTACTCCGCATAAGTCGCCAAGAGTTTCGTAATCCGTTCGCGGGCGCGTTCGAACGTCACTTGGACGTAATACCGCGAAACCGTAGATTGGAAATCCGTCGTGATCAATTGGAATTCACTTGTGCGCCGCACCAGCGGCGTTCAAGTCGGCTTCTGGCAAGTTGGGGTGGTGCCGACCGTGATCGCCCGGTACCGATGCATACATATGGTTCCTGGCGATCCCGCTCTACGGCGCCGCCGGCGAGCAGATGTTCGCGGCGAGGCTCAGGCAGTTTAAAGCGAATGCTCCTATCGAATCGGATCAACGCCCGGCGTTTATGGCGTAGGTGGCAATGACGGCAGTCCAGGTATCTTTATCGATGCCGGCCTTCGCCGCCGTGAACGCACCGGTCGAGGACACCGTCTTGTAGCCGTCCTCGACCCCGCTGATCCCGCGCGTATCCTTGAACTGTCCGCCAGAGGTGAACCCGTCGATCCATGTGCCGGTCGCTTGGGCGGCGAAATGTCCGATCGTTCCCCATAGGAACTCGTTGGCACGGCTCGTGACCCCGGTGGCTCCCGATGAGGGAGTCGTTCCCGCTCCCTGGGCCGCCGCCATCTTGTCGAGCGCCGATGGCGCGAGATTCGTGACGGCGTAGGCGTTGATGGTCAGGTCGCCGCCCGACACATGCGACGCGACGATGTCGGCGGTGCCACCGGTAGCGCTGTACAGGGTAAAGATCGTCGTATAGAATCCGGCTCCCTGCGAAGCCACGTCTGGATGGAGGGTCGCATTGCCCCAGTAGACCTCGGCGTCGCCGCCTTCGTCACTGCAGGAGACGAAGAGCGTCTCACCGGCCTTCAGGTTGACTTGGCGGATGGTCAGATCCGGCACATCCTCTTCGCCCGCTGAGCCCTTGGCCGTGACCGTCGGCGTCGGAACAGGGCGCATCTTGCACGCGCTCGCACACGCAAACACGGTCGTCAGGATCACAAGGCCGAAGCCAACACGTCGCATCACGCCTCCTTGCACTCGGTTCTTTTCGAGAGAGGACCATTATCGCCGTACATGCCCGGCCACACAAGCACGCGCGCTTTGAAGGCGGGGCTGCAAAATGGTGGTTGCCGTCAATGCCAAGAAGATCGGCTTCTGGCGAGCTGCAGGCCGATTTTCTAACGAGTAACGCCGAAGTATTTTACCGATTACCTTCTCAAGGCGCCGGAAGTCGGCTTAAGGGAAGTTAAGGAACTTTCTCAGTGGACGTTTAACCGCTTAATCGGAAAGTGGCCGGCATCCCAAAGGCGAGCCCGTTCAAGTTTCGCGAGATATGGCGTTCTGTCCCTAGCGATGAACAGGTGTCTCGAGCATCATCGACTTCGCTCCCATCCGGGATCGAAAAGCCTATGGATTTTCGTCAGCGGAGGAGCCGGCGAATACTTTCTTGCCATTGCTAAGCGTGACCGTTGTCGCATTCGCAAGGCTGGATCCATCCTTCGCGCTGAACCCGGCGACGGTAACGGATTCTCCGAGTTTCAGAGAATTGCGCGTCCACCCGCGCCGCAGCAAGCCGGCCGGACTGGTCAATTCAATTTCCCAACTCACGACATTTCCGCTGTTATCCTTCACGTCCATATGAAAACGGGCATGCGGATTGATCCATTCCAGTTTCGTCACCGAACCAGTCAGGATGACGGGCTTGCTCCGATCATATTCGGCCGCGAATGAGTGATGTGCGGACACGGAAGTTGCAGCCCCGATGAATCCGAGGGCTATGTAAAGAACAATGGAGGATTTGATTCTCATAGTCGTTTGAGAAAATCTAGTCAAGACCAAGGCATATTGCAACTGCAGGGATCTCGCCTAAAATTTTCGGTCGCAACGGACCTCGCCTGAAGCTGCCTGTCGCTGCTCGGACCTTGGCGGTAGCGTCTTTTATCATGCACAAGTCGGGCTGGCGGGTGGCGGGGTCTTTGGGGCTTGTCGGACATGAGCGTATCTCGCGAACGGCGACTTACCACCATGTGAATTCTTAACTTTATCGACTCCTTGGAGCTGTGCACTGGACCGACTCTTTGGAAGCTTTGGTGGTGCGAAGGGGATTTCTCAATAGCTAATTGCGATTGCTAACCGCTGCGGCGTATTCGGCGAGATATCAACTGAACAGGGTTTCTATGCGCATTTCCTGCACACCACGCTGCAGCCCTCATCTGGCGCCTGGACTGTACAAGGACCGTTGAATTCGCAATCCAAAGTACGATCCCATGGGGCGGGTGCAAATCTAGAGTAACCCGACTTTCTGGGCCAGAGCTTTTATCGCCTGTCTCCTGTGTTTGCCAGCACATTCCCACGAGCGGTGTCGCGACCATCCCACGTAGTGATCCGCAAGGTCAAACCCTTAGGGCCAGCCGTCAAGGTTTCGAGCCGAAGTTGATTGCCGTCGGGGCTGAACGATATCGAAGGGGAGTGTTCACCTCTTGCCGAAGGACCGGTGACAGCGATTTCCCGCACGGCGTAAGCAGTAGTCGAAGCACGAAGAGTAACTAATGGTCTGCCTGACGGAAACTCCCACAACCGGATCTCGCCATCTGATGAAACGGACACTAACCTTGTGCCATCTGGACTGAACGCCATCGCCGAAATATTGCTGCTCTGTTCAGCAATCCTGACTAATTCGCGGCCGGTCCTCACATCCCAGGCGGTAATGCCGCGGCCATTTGTGATAAGTGCAAACCGTTGGCTGTCCGGACTAAAAACGACAGGAGGAAAAATCTTAGGAACTGGATGGATTTCGCGAAGAACTCTTCCCGAGTTCGCGTCATAGAGGACAACTTGGTTTTGCCCGTTTGCCAGAATGTCGCTAGATACGATAGCCACGTTGTTCCCGTCAGGAGAAAATTGCATGTCTCCGCCTGATTTTGGCGAGAATGTTTTGATCTTGTTCCCGTTTGAGGAATCCCACATCTGCAACTCAGTGGCTCCCCTTCCGACAAACGAGGATGAGATGGAAATGGCACTCATTAGGAGGGCGGCACGTGTGCCGTTGGGCGACAATTTGAAATCCGTAAAGCCTTGCGGGTGGAAGATTGCAACATCGTTGTTACTCCGGATGTCAATAAACCGGACATCTGCCGGTGTTGCTCCCAGACGGCTCACCCATACAAAGACTCGGCGACTGTCTGAGCTAAATCCTGTCGCCCGAGGTTGCAAAGTTCGATCGTAATGCCGCTCTAAAAGCAATTTCCGGGTATTCAAATTCCACACTTTCAGAATTGCTCCCGAAAGTGTGAGCAGCATGCTTCTGTCAGGACTGACTATTGCACCCCTTGGCGCCCGTCCATCGTCTCCACCATCCAGTGCAACGGCATCTATTATTGGAACGCGCCAGATCCGCACGGTGCCGTCGGAACCCGCGGAGACGAGGCGCATGCCATCTGGCGTGAAGCGCAAACCGGAAATTCTGTCCGTATGACCCGTCATCCGGGCCACTTCAGTACCGTTCGTATTGTTGAGGAGACGGATCGTGTGATCGTCAAGGGCGGCGGCGATCAATTGACCGCCGGGTTGGAACTGAATATCAATAACCGCTTTATTTAGGTTGATTGCCCACCCCTCTCGCCCGGTCGATGTATCCCATAAACGGATCGTTTCGTTATGCGTGATAGGTGTCCGAGTATCTAGAATCGAAACAGATCCGGTACTGGCAGCAAACGCGGTACCGTCCGTGGAGAGTGCCGGCGTAAACACCGTCTGCGAGTGCTCCAAATCGACGGTTTTTTCTCCAACATAGGAGCCCATGATCTTTGCTCCTGTTTCCGTGATCGCTGCAAGCTTCAAACCATCGGAACTAAGGACGACGGACCTTGTGGGAGCGCCAGGGTGAAGAGCGAATGGCGCCTGTTCTTGTCCGGTCGCCAAATCAAACGATTGCAGAACCTGTGTCGCGCCCGCGCCGGTCGTAACAAGAATGCGGCTGTCAGGGGCGAAGGCAATGGGGCCGTACCCCAGCCCCAAACCGGCCAGAATTCCCGTTGGAGCGGGAACAGAGAACCCCTCTTTGCCGGTAGACAAATCCAAAACCTTGCGATCAGAGATATTGCCGGGGGATGTCCGCCTCAGATACAACATTCGGCCGTTCGGACTGAAAACGGCGTCGGTGATTGAATTCGAGGTATTTCCCGGAAGACGTATGGTTGAAACCTCTTTATGCGTCTCTAGATTCCATATTTTGACAGTATTGTCGGCGCTTGCTGTTCGCAGAAGTCCATCGGCATCGAACGCTAAAGCGCGAACGGCATCGCGGTGTCCGCGAAGAACCGCTTCCTCCATATGGCTGGCGCCGGCCAGATAATGCCATTCCCACTTTCGTAACGATGATGGCGCTTCTTTTAACAATTGGTCGACATGCTCGATATTGCCTGCAAGCCATTCCCGTTCGCTCAGATCGATATTGTTGAAATACAGATTTCTCTCGGATGTGGAGAGTGCGTCTTGCGTCAGCATTCGCTCGGTTACTGCTTCCGTCCGGGCAGCTTCGGCCGCTGCACGCGCTGCTTTTTCGGCTTCGGCCGCCTTTTCAGCGTCGGATTGCGCGCGCTCCGAACGATGTCTTTCAATGATGGCCGCCATTTCAGCACGATGGGCACGCATTGCAAGCCAGGAACTCACGAGGACTCCGACAATCAGGACGACAAAAGCAGCGGAGATGCCGGCGACAATTGCTCTGTGCCTCTTTGCGAATTTTTGTAGTTGATATGCAGTGCTTTGTGGCCGGGCGACAATTGGTTCGTCATTCAGATACCGGCGGATTTCGGCAGCAAGTTCGGCGGCGGAGCCATACCGCCGGCTTTTGTTCTTTTCCAACGCCTTCGAGGCGATTGTTTCAATATCGCCGCGGTACGTCCGGTCGATCGCGCTGAGCCGTGTAGGATCATCTTCACGAATCGCCCGGGCGGCCTCGTGGATCATTCTGTTGACGTCATAGGGCAGTTTGCCGGCCAGCAACTCATACAACAGAATCCCTAACGAATAGACGTCGGAACGCGTATCCAATTCCAGCGGATCCGCAGACACCTGTTCCGGACTCATATAAGCCAAGGTGCCTATCAATTGCCCCAAGCCGGTGTTTATTGTCGCTTGGGCGTCGCGATCGATCACACGCGCGACGCCAAAGTCGAGGATCTTTGGCTGTCCAGTTTCATCGATTAGGATGTTGGTGGGTTTTAGATCTCGATGGATCAGGCCCCTTTGATGTGCGTGCTGCACGCCATCCGCGATTTTCGCGATAATTTCCAATCGCCCCCGTGTGTCGATACGGTGTTTGTCGACAAATTCTTTTGGCGGTACGCCTCGAATCAACTCCATCGCAAAATATGGTTGTGGACCGGAACCAAGATCCGCCGTACCCGCTTCGTAGATTTGAGCAATACCGGGATGCTGCAGGCGCCCGAGTGCTTCCGCTTCCAACTCAAACCGGCGAAGCAACTCGGATGTGACAATTCCGGGCTTGATGATCTTGAGCGCAACCGTTCTCCGCGGGTTTTCTTGTTCCGCCTCGTATACGATCCCCATTCCGCCTTCGCCGATCATTCGAATGATGCGATACCGAGCGATTCGGGATAGCACAGGTTGAGCGGTCGCTTCCTGGGAGCCAACGGCATTCGAATCCTGAACATCGCCACTTTCCGACGGCCTCTCGAAGCCCAGTTCAAGCATGCAATGCGGGCAGGCTCCGTTCAACGCGTGGCCGGGGATCAGGTGGCCGCATGTTTCACACCGACGTTCACTCATGGGGCGTCCTCAATTGTCCAAGTTGGAAAGAAGAAAGCGAATTTCGTCATCGATGTCGTCCGGCTTAGCGACAGTAACGGCGATCTCGGCCCGAAGCAATTCACGATATCTTTTGCGCATGCGGAGCACAGACATACGTAAAGCTCCGGTGGACGATCCCAGAACTGCCGCGACGGCTTCATATCGCTGGTCGCCGCGAACTCGATTTAGAAACGTCTGGAGTTTCCCGAACTGTTCTTCCTTGCCATTCGCGGCGTACTCGGCGCGGAGGTTAGCCATTACGCGCTCGAGCAGCGACAAAGCCCAACGCCGCTGGAAGAGAGTCTCAGGAGTAATCGAGTTAACAACCTCTACGCCATACCACCGTTCCGCCTCTGCAGAATCAATGGAGACTGAAACCCGTCCGCCGCCACGTTTAACTGCATTTGCTCGATCCCATTCGTTGGCCAGGAAACGCTTTACAGCCGTCAGGAGAAAGGATCGGAAGCGGCCGCGCTGCTGGTCCGCAGCCCGAAGGTAGTTTTTCTCAATGAGTATCGCAAAGAAGCTTTGCGTAAGGTCCTGAGCTTCGTCGGGATCGTGGCCGCTCCGCCGGACGAACGCATAAACCGGGCCCCAGTAGATTTCACACAAGCGCGATAAAGCCTGCCGCGAATCCGCCGTAGGCATGTCGGCCGCGGCTAGAACAAGGCTCCACGAAGTCGTCTGGAAGGCAGGACCGGATGTCCCAGGCATTGTTCGGCGAACGCACTCTAGCACGAAAGGATATTCGCTACCTAAGTTCGCGTTGACCTGTTTTGAATCCAATCGCTTCGCCATTTGCCTTTCAATGTGTAATTAAGAATTCAGGCGAATTTGTCACGCAGGATGTCTTTGACTGCGTCGGTTGTCACGGGGCGGCCGACTTCCCGACAAGTAGTGTGCTGGTTTTGTGCTAGAACTCCAGCGGAAACGATCCAGGAAGAACAAAAAGCAAGACACGAAAACCACGGTCATTACTACTTTTTGGTTGGAGTTGGTCCGTGTCGCTCAAGAGTCTGCCCTCACAACCCAATGGTCGAGAGAGGGAACGGTTGACTAAAACGCTTATTCGAAAATAAGTCTCTGAAAGCCAAGCGTTAGCCATTACTGGCGATAACAGCCCATCGCGCTAGCATTGACTCATGATGCGAAGGGGATTTCGCAACAGCTTATCGATAGGTTACGATAGGCGTACTATTCGTGTGCTCCGACATTGGTGAACGGCCTTGAAAGTTTACGTCTCGTCCACATACGCGGGGCCAGCTTTCCTTCGTTCGATATCGAGCGGGAGACCAGCCGTCAAACGGACCTGTGGAATGCTCGTTTTAATCCGCCGCCAAGCCAAGGTCCCCCACCACCTCCCGGAAGCACCGAATCCGACTTGAAAGTAGGCGTAAGGCCATCGCTGCTTGAGGGATGGCTGGGTGAACGCTGGGTAAGCCGTTGCATCCGGGTTGACAGCAATGACCTTAGCATGACGCAGGTGCAGCAGATTGTGGATTCGCTGCTCCCGGATGTACCGGTTCAGCGCCGGAGGAAGGCGCCCGAAGACGGCTTCGAGTTGCTGGTGGTCGATCGCGATTCATTTGCATTGGAGCTCGCACGCGAGTGGGTTCGCTCGGGACTTCCACACTCCCCCGTGCGTTGAGCGGGAGCACCATCTCGCCAGAACGAGATCGGGGACCAGCTCAACGTATTAACCTTGGGCGATGTCCAGCTCGGAACGGCCTGCGATCATCACTATGCGCAGTTATACTGAAGGGGACTCGCCAGCGAGAACAGCCCATCGCGTTAACTTAACTAACCATAAAGCGCTCTGACGCGAAGGGGATTTCGCAACAGCTACACGCCACCGTGAGTTAGGCTCGCGCTAGCAGGCTCCAGTTTTATACCTTGAAGTGTCCCTTTAGGAACGTCGTCAGCTTATCAGTTAGCTCCGCGACGCCTTCGGGATCGTAAATGTACGGAATATAATCAAAGTGCTTAATATCGGAGGGAATGTCTTTCTCCGAACGCGTGATGAGGACGACCTTTTTGCCTACCGTGTGAGCCATGCCGATCTCATAGAATACGTTCGGATTCTTCTCGGTACAGTCCGCCAGAATTAGCCTTGCTGAGCAGATGCCATTCCAAACCTTCTCCATGAACGGCTTTGGCGAGAAGATTTCGTCAGCGCGTCGGATGATCAGTCCCATCTCCTCACCCAATTTCTTGATATGGTTGGCATAGACCCCCTCCAACTTGGCTTTGAAGGGCATGAGGACGAAAACATCAACTTTTTCTTCTGACTGGCTCGGGCGCCCGAAGACAGGCACAACCGCCATTCCCTTCGAGTGTCTGGAAAGCAGAGCTGCCTCCGACAGGCTCATGCCACCGAACGCTACACGAATCTTCGACCAGAGGTCGGTTTCTTTGATTTCTCCAACAGGCTTCCGACCTTCGGCCGTCTGTTCATCCTGAAAATTGATGATCCCGAGAGCACGGAGCTCAGAGAGCTTATTTAGGAGCATCATCGTATTTGTATTCGTCTGGAGCTGCGCGGGATCCGCGTAAGTATATCTCGAACACAATTCCTCCCAGGTCTTGCACTCCCGAAGAATCAGGAGGATAAGAGCGCCATTTTCGATCTCCTCGTACGGGATGTTGTTAATCGGATACCCCATGGTAACTCCTCAACCGCAAGAAATGCAGACGGCACACCTCCGGCCACGGCAACATTTGAACACCGCTTGGTGCCCGGCGCAAGCCCATGCCTGGCGAGAACAGCCCTTCCCACGAGCAATCGGCAGATAGGTCCTCCATACGCCGCACACTGTCTACGAAACCTTCCAGTTGGCGCTGTCGGTAAAGCAGACAACTCAAAAAGCAAAGCCGCCCCTTCATCGAGGGCGGCTTTTTTGTGTTCGGCGAGACAGGAATGTTAATCAGTGATGCGGTACGTCCTTTCGCCCCCTTCGTCCTTCGACGATTCCAGGGCGAGTCGCATCTTTTTGGTGATCGTCCCGCTCAGGAATCCGCGGATGCTGTGATTCTGCCATTCCGTGACTTGGGCGATCTGGGCGATCGTGGCTCCCTCTTTCCGGCGCAAGAGTTCGAGGATGCGCTCCTTCTTACTGGCATCCGTCGGCTTGGTGGAGCGTGGCGCCTTCGCGCTCGTGGCCTTGCCAGGTCGCTTGGTTGCCTTGGCACCCTTGGTTTTCTTCTCTGCCTTCGCTTTCCGTTTCGGCTGAGGTGGTGGTTCGTTGTCCGTTGTGATTTCCGTGCTCATCGTCATTTCCTTTCTGCGGTGAACCCGCCTGCACATTCATCACTCTGGTTCGAGACAAAAAGCGAGGCAAAAGATCGGAATTAATCGTGTTGGCATTTTGTCCTTGGACAATTGTTAATCCACGGGAAAGCGGTAATCCGGCAATGCGTATTGCTTTAAACGTTAGAATGCTACGGGCAGTTTCCGATTCCACTTTTCTGAAGGGGAGACTATCGTCCCGACCATAAGAATCCACTGATGCCGACCGGAACGCGCGACGACAATGGACTCTGGACTCTCACGGCAGATGCGGGAGACCATCAGCCATTCATCATATGGCTTCAACGCCACCTTAATGCACTGGATCCGATTTTCGAGAGAGCTCGAGCCGCATCGGAGTTCCAATTCATCCTATCCCTGTTGCGCATCCGGGGCATGCAAGATGCAGGCTGGGACGCTTACGAAACGACGCTTCGAGCGATACCGCGCATCAGAGACTTGTGCGTTGGCGCCGATACCGAGACGAGTAACCACGTCGCGTTATGGTTGTGCGGTCACATTTTTGAGGCGTCCGAGCCTTACGAAATCCTCGCCAATTTGATTCGGATTGCTGCTGGCGGTCAATACAGAGTGGGTTCGGCGTTTCCACCAAGGGCAAATCGGCAAGCCACCCCAGGCGAGAAAATTCGAATTCTTGAGACTATGGCAACTCAAGCTGGCTTTTCACCTGTTACATTCGCACCACTCCTTGAAGTCTGGGATCGCCGGCTCCGAAACGCCATATTCCACGCGGACTATACGATTACCCGCGAAGAATTGAGGATTATGGAGCCACGGGCCCGCTACTCTTGGGCTCGCTTTGACGACCTCATCAACGGCGCCCTCGCATACGTCGATGCCACCTCCCAGCTTTACCAGATGCATATTTCCAGTTATGAGGAGCCCACTGAGATTCCGAACGACCCTCGTTTTACTCCCGACCCGGATAGTCGCGCGATGGTGATGGTTCGTCAAGGATATGGTGCCATCGGCTTGAAAGATGGATGGACGGTCGAGCAAATCCGACAAGGTAAAATACCGTTTCGTATAGGGCGCTTCACAGCCGAGGAGATCAGTATGGCAAACGCCGATCCAACACGGGCGTTGTTCCCACCTGAGTGAGCGTTGTGAGTTCTTCTCCTCTGGTCGTACAGCCGGTAAATCATTAGATGGGCGAGCACGAGGCCAATGGCCTTTGGAGAAGTTGGCCACGGCCTTTCACTTCCGCCTTTATTCTTCAGGGATCCGTGCCAACGCATTGATTCCTAGTTCAGCGAAAGCGAGGCAAAAGATCAGATGATAGACCGGCTCCGTCCGCCACGAGCCCCAAACTGTAGGCAGAATGGCAATGCAAACGGCTGTCGGGACTAAATGTTTGCGGGAAAGGGAACGACTATGAGGAAAAAACCGACTACGAAGTTTCTACTGCAGAATGCAAATTCTAAAAAGAAGCTGACTAAACTTGAAACGTCTGAGGAAGCTGGCTGCCGGATACTCCGCCAGAAGTACACGGAAAAAACGGATATCCGCAAAACAGAGCTTTTCACATCGAGCCGTGTCACCTATGAGAACACGGGCAATGCTGCTGTTACCGAGCAAGTTCAAGCAGTCATAGGGATGTTTGCAGCCTTGGATAGCGAAAAGGAAATTCGAAGTTGGATCCGACGTATGCAGAGTTATGCGGAGGATACCATACAGGCTGCAGACAATCCCGCCCAACGGAGAAAGCATGCCAGCCACGAGCAGCGGTGGGAGAAGTTGCGAGAACATGCCCAGCAGATCGTGTACGGCTCAACTTGTTTACTCGATGCATTGAACAAAAGCGATTTGTTTAGAGCTGTTCGATTTGCCGCGCTTCTAGAACGGAGCGTCATCAAATGTGATCTTGAATTTAAGGGTGGGGAAGAAAATGCCGAACGTGGTCGTGAGCTCCAGGAGAGCATGCAAAGGCGCAGCTCGGCGCGATGGAATACTCCCGAACGCCATTCACAGAAGGAACTGCTGACGGCAGAAGCAAAGATGCTTCGCGATCTGTATCCATCTTTGTCTACGGCCAGGATCGCACTGAGGATTCTTAAACTGCACCCCACCGTAAGATTGACACAACGAACAATCGTCAAACTGGTCCCGCCTAAGATAGTCTGAAACTCGACCGCATTTTCACGCAGCCTACCGCGTTCTAATCGCCCATGTGACGCACAGAAAGCGCACTGGAGGCGACATACGAAGCTGAGGAACGCCCCTTACTCGAAAACGACGAAGCCGCGAAACTGGTGTACTTCAGCCCACGGACTTTTGAGCGGAAGCGCTGGGCCGGCGAAGGTCCGCCATTCCTGAAGATAGGCCGCAAGGTTTTATATGACCGGGAAGAATTGCTCGCTTGGGCACGGACCCACACTCGAACGGCTACCAGCCGCAAAGGCGGAGAGTAATGCCACACCTGAATGCGGCGCCGGATATTTCCTTGAATGATTTCTTCGGGGCTCTCGTGCCGGAAGGCTTCATCGAATGCCGGGCCATCGACAGTGGACGTAAAAAGGTAGTGGGATGGGACTTCGTTCCCGCTGGGGACATGCCCCGAATTCGCGCCTTTCTCCAACGATATTCCCAAGTCGACATCTATTACGGCGTCGTGTCCAGGAGGAACGGCAATGATGGCACCGCAAAAGGGTGCGGTAAGCCGCTGGCGCGGCGGACGCTACCGCGTGCGTACCTGCGAGTGTTCAAGAAAACCTAAAGTGTGAGCCTCAAGGAGATTCACACGACAAGCCTACGGAAGCGGATGGTGGAGGAACTCCAGCCCCTTATCGCCCCACAGAAACCTGGCTTCGAACTTCCTACAGTTGGTAGAATGGCGCGTCAAATCCCTCGATAGGAGTCGAAGTGTCCATTTTGGCAAAGAGAGTGTTCGCGGCTGCTGTAGTGACGGTGGTGGTGTCCTACGGAGTGTCAACCGGCCTGTCGGGGCAGGCTACCCAGGGCCGGTCGACGGCGGAGACCGAATGGCGGTTCTTCGGCGCCGACAGCGGAGCCACCCGATACTCGCCCGCCAATCAAATCAACGCCACCAACGTCCGCAATCTTCAGGTCGCGTGGCGTTTTTCGACACGGAACTTCGGACCGAGGCCGCCAGTCGCGTCGCAGGTCAGTCCCCTGATCGTCGACGGCGTGATGTACACGACGGCGGGAATGAACCGCGACGTGGCGGCTCTCGATGCCGCCACCGGGCAGCTGTTGTGGCAGTGGCGCCCCACCGGTGAGCTGACGCGATGGGCCGACATTATCGATCCGTTGTCAAGAAGCACGGGTCGCGGGGTCAGCTACTGGACCGACGGGCGCGGCGACGAGCGGATATTCGTCGTGATGCCCAGCTACATGCTGGTCTCGCTCGATGCCAAGACCGGAAGGCAGGTGGAGAGCTTCGGCACCAAGGGCGTCATCGACCTCGCCGCGAACCTGCGGTGGAACGAGCGGCCTGAGTTGCCGCACGAAGGGCGCGTATCGAATACGTCGCCCCCCGCGATCGTCGGCAACGTCCTGATCGCCTCGATCTCGATGCACACGGGCGCCGCGCCGAACCTTCCGGGCGCGTCGATCAACGAACAGTGGCCGATGAACATCCCCGGCGATGTCGTCGCCTACGACACGAAGACGGGAAAGCAGCTCTGGCGCTTCAACATCGTTCCCCGTCCGGGAGAAGAGGGCGCTGAGTCCTGGCTCAAAGCCGATCCGAGCGTCTGGGACGTTCCGCGCGGCTTGAACCCCTGGGTGAAAGCGCACCCGGAGCTCCTCGCATCGTCCAACCGCTATACCGGCAACGCGGGCTTCTGGGCGCCTGCCACGGCGGATCCCGAATTGGGGATATTCTACATCCCCGCCGAGTCGCCCACGGCCGACTACTACGGCGGCTATCGCCCTGGAAATAACCTGTATGCCAACTCGGTGCTGGCGCTCGACGCGAAGACCGGCAAACGGGTCTGGCACTTCCAGACGACCCACCACGATATCTGGGACTTCGACCCGCCAACCGCACCGATCCTCGCCGACATCACCGTGGATGGCCGTCCGGTCAAGGCGGTCATTCAGCTGACGAAGCAGGGATTCGCCTTCGTCCTGGATCGGGTGACGGGTAAGCCGGTGTGGCCGATCGAAGAGCGGCCGGTCCCGAAGTCCGATGTGCCGGGTGAGTGGACGTCACCGACGCAGCCGTTCCCGACCAGGCCGCCCGCCCTCGTCATGCAGGGGGTGACCGACAACGATCTGGTCGACTTCACGCCGGAGATCAAGGCCGAAGCGCTGCGGGTCGCGCATCAATATCGTCTCGGTCCTCTCTACACGCCCTCGTCGCTGCCGAATGCGGCGGATGGGAGCAGGGCACGCTGACCGCCCCGTCGGCCGTCGGCGGCCTCAACTGGCAGGGCGGCGCCGTCGATCCCGTGGACGACGTCCTGTTTGTGGCGGGTCAAAACACGCTCAACAAGGAGCAGGTGGTGGAGGGCGCGGACAAGAGCGGCGTCCTGTACGTCAATCCTCGAGGCCAAACGATCGGTCCGTCGACTACCGTGTTCGGCCTACCGCTGCTCAAGCCTCCCTATGGCATCGTCACCGCGGTCGATCTGAAGACGGGAGATCGTTTGTGGACGGTGCCGCACGGGAACACGCCTGAAGCGATCAAGAGGAACCCGAAACTGCAGGGCGTTAACATTCCCAACACCGGTGCGCAGACCAGACGGGACGGGACTGCTGGTCACCAGTACGCTCCTGTTCGGAGGCGAGGGCGGCGCATCACCCGTGTTCCGTGCGTGGGACAAGAAGACCGGCGCCGTTGTGGCGGAGATTCAGTTGCCGGGCCCAACGACTGGATTCCCCGTGACCTATACGAAGGCCGGGCGGCAGTACATCGCGGTGGCGGCTCGCGTCGACGGCGCGGCGGAAATCGTGGCGCTCGCGCTGCCGGCCGCGACGGCACCAGGCGGCCGCGGCGGTGCACGCGGCGCTGGCCGCGGCGCTCAGTGATGGCTGCAC
>CAVTWA010000075.1:0-67334 GCA_963738025.1 uncultured Acidobacteriota bacterium
TATTGGTTAGGAACGCGCCAGCATTCCTCATGGGCGCTCCGGACCAGTGGCGGCATCATCCTGATCGACACCAATTTCAGCTGGGCCGTCGAGCCGGAGATTGTCGACGGTTTCACCAAGCTTGGCCTCAATCCCCGTGACATTAAATATGTGATCATCAGCCATGCCCATGGCGACCACGATCAGGGCGCCGCATTGCTGCAGAGCCGGTATGGCGCCAAGGTGGTGATGGGCGCAGCGGACTGGGACGCCACGCTTCAACGGCCGGCAAACGCAGCCGGTGGCGTACCCAAACGCGATATCACCGTAGGTCCCGAGGGGTTCAAACTGACGCTAGGCGAAACTACCGTGGATATCGTTCCCACTCCGGGACACACGCCTGGGACGTTGTCGTATGTTTTCCCAGTGCAAGACCAGGGGAAGGTCGTCACGGTCGCCTATTCCGGCGGAACGCTTACCGGTGGCTTTGGCACAAATGGGGCCAAGTGGGACGAGTACATCGCGTCGCAGAAGAAGATCGCGAAAGAAGCCGCTGATGCTGGCGCTTCCGTCATAATTTCCAATCACAGCGAATATGACGGCGCCTACACTAAGGCGCGGCTTGCCGGTCTCAAACGGGAGGTTGGAGAGGACAATCCGTTCATCGTCGGTGCAGACGGCGTGCAGCGTTACTTCACCGTCATGACGGAATGCGCGCAGGCGTCGAAACTGCGAGTCGGCGCCAAATAGAAAATCACTTTACGGACTCTGCAGTACGATCCCTCAATTGTCGGTAGGCGTCTTCTCTAAGTGATCGATTACCAAGGTGTCGAATGGCGCTTTTACCGGCTGGAGCCGCAGTCCCATCTTTTGAACAGCCTGAAAGATGGCTGTGTTGGACGTATCGGTCCCTCCCGTTGCGAGCGCAGCTGGATCAAAACATCCGGCTTGTGGTCCTCCCCTCCCACCTGGACCCGGACCATCTCCGCGTCCCCCCGGCCCGCCAGGCCCCGGACTTTGTCCGGGCGGCGCGAATCCGGAACTGCGCATCGTGTTTTGCATCATCCCAAGCATGGTTTCCATGGGGAGATCCATCGCGATTTTGTACGAATCTTTAAGTCCGGTTCGATCGATGACGGGTTTGTCTAGAAATGGGCTCAGTGTGTCCGCCAAACCCTGCATGGTCAATTTGTCAAACTCGATATGCATCCCGCAATTGCCGCCCGGGGTCATGCGCGCGCCTCGGCGATAACGGGGCCGCGACCGCCTCTGGCCGCGCCGTCGGGTGCACCGCCTGGTGCGCCGCCCGGGGCGGCCCAGGCGGAAAGAAACCGAAGGAAGCCAAACCAACGTCAACAATGTCCGAATCCGGTTCAGACACACTGTCCACGCGCTGCAGTGTTGTGGCTTCCTTCGCGACGACCAACTCATAAACGGGCTGCTGACGATTCTCGCGGTGAAGAGAAAGCTTGAACCGTTCTATCAGGAGGGCCTGCATCATCTCTGGAGCCTGATCGCGCGAAGAACCTTCCGGCAGCTTCGCCACGATGTTCCATCGCGATTGACGCGTCCAGTCCGGCGCGGCAACCTGGAAGGACTTTACCCGATATGCATACGGCACGAGGTCGGCCAAGGTAACGAACTCGAAATCCAGGTTACTTCCGCTAATCTTGCTGCCGGTACGGAATTGTCCAGACTGTATCGTCTGAGGTGTCGGCAGGCTTGCGGATCGGATGGCGGCCACTTCGAACGTTGGCTGCTGGCTTTGACTCTGGCTTTCCACCAAAGTGGCAAACGATATTGCCGCTACGATAAATCCTAAGTGCACCAACGTTTTCATAAACGTCTCCGTTCTCGCACGATCTGCACAAGAGCCTAGGTCACGCGTGTCAAGCACACGTGTGGGTTCTGTAAGGTTTTGTAAAGGCATGCCACAAGGGCCTGAAGCAGTTCTATGATTGGGTCGTGAAACTGCTGATGATCGACGACGATACCGAACTCTGCTCGCTTATGGAGGAATTCTTTCGCGAGCAGGGTATCGACTCGGCCTTTGCGCATTGCGGCTCTGCCGGTATCGACCGCTTGCGGGCCGGCGGCATCGATCTCATCATCCTGGATGTCATGCTGCCCGGAATGGATGGCTTCGAGATCCTTAAAAAGATTCGGACCGACAATTCCATTCCTGTCATCATGCTTACAGCTCGTGGCGAAGACGTCGATCGCATCATCGGCCTCGAACTTGGTGCTGACGACTATCTGCCCAAACCTTTCAACGCCCGCGAGCTTTTGGCGAGGATCCGCGCGGTTCTTCGCCGGGAGAGAAGCTCCCAGGAAGGTCCGCAACGGCTGGAAGTTGGAGACGTTGTGATGGATCTTGGGGCGCGCGAAGTGCTATGCGCAAGCAAGCCCGTGGCTCTAACGACCCTGGAATTCGATATTTTGGAAATGCTGATGAGGGCCGCCGGCCGGGTTTTGACTCGCGATCAGATCATGGAAAAACTTTACGACCGGAGCGTGGGCCCATTTGATCGGTCGATCGACTTGCACGTCAGTCATCTGCGAAAAAAGCTCGGACATGAAGTTCAAAGAATCAAGACTGTGCGGGGTAATGGCTATCAGTTCATTCGGGCCACAACGAGTGCCTGAAGACGGGCACTCATAGAGCGCCTACAGAAAACTGCCTGATAGGGCGCAGCCAGTAAGAAAAATATGTTTCGATCGCTGTTCGGCCAAATCGTCCTCTGGCTCGTCGTTACGATACTGATAACGGCATCCGGGGTCGCTTTGATCGCAGCCTTCAGCAATTCATTCAACCAGCGTCCGAGCCCCACTATCTTTTTGAGCGAGGCAGAGTATCTTTACAGGCGCGATGGTGCCCAAGGCGTTGCCGAATATCTTCAACGGATTCGCGGAAAATCCGGTCCCGAGGCGTTCGTTACCGATGATGATGGGCGCGATCTTGTTACCCGCGCTGATCGATCACGTCTTGTTCAACAAGCCAGGCGTGGTTGGTTACCCTTCGTGATGCAAGGCTACCGGTTCTTCTTTTACGAGCACGACAGCGAAGGACACTGGTTTTTCATCGAGGCTCCGCCCCTTTGGGGCCGGCAATGGATCAATCGGTTATGGATGCTCGGAGTCGTGATTGCGTTCTCCTATATCCTCGCACGGCACCTTACCGCTCCGCTGCGCCGCCTGCAGTCCGCCGTCGAAAGGTTCGGTCAGGGCGATTTCTCAACCAGAGTCGAGTCGACGAAGCAAGATGAAGCCGGTGAACTGTCAAAAACTTTCGATCAGATGGCCGGGCGTATCCAAACTCTCGTGGCCAGCCAGAGAACTCTGCTGCGCGACATTTCTCATGAGTTGCGATCCCCTCTTTCCCGCCTGTCGGTGGCCGTCGAATTGGCAAGGTCGCAGCCGCAAAACTCGAAGGCTCTCGATCAAATACAGAAGGAGGCGAATCGGCTAAACACGCTTGTCGGGGAAGTCTTGTCCCTGGCCCATACAGAGAATGTCGAACCGGCGCTCGAACGCGTTCCAATTGATCTCAACGAGACCATCGAGGATCTGGTCAACCTGTGTGGGATTGAAGCTAAGCAACGAAACTGCCGAATCGTCCTGGCCGCGGTGGCCAATATGATGGTCAACGGCGATGGAGAACTGCTACGTCGCGCCCTTGAAAATGTACTACGTAACGCACTACGGTACGCACCGGCAAATACTGACATCACGATTCGCTTGGAAACAACAGACGCCCTGGTTCGCATCAGAATCGCCGACCGTGGCCCAGGCGTCCCGGCGGAATCCTTGGCTCGGATATTTGAGCCGTTCTATCGCGTGGATCAGGCTCGCAATCGGGACACTGGAGGAACCGGTCTGGGACTCGCCATAGCCAAGCGCGCAATCGAAAGCCATTCTGGCGAAATCCACGCAAAGAATCTGGACCCTGGATTTGAAATCGAAATCACTCTACCTCGTCTGGATCCGGCCAGCTTCCAAGAGCAAAGCACTGGAATACAAAGCGTCAACCGATAGATACGCGGCGGTTGCCTAGAAATTCAAACGTACACCGAGCTCAACAGTCCGTGCTGCCTGCGCCGAAGTCGACTGACCGAAAAACGGCGAGGTAATGACGCCGCTCGGGTTATTGAAATTGCGGTGATTGAACACGTTTTGCACGTTCGCAAAGAAAGTGGCCGTCGCCGTAGGAACGAGGGTCGTCGAGCCGGGGAAGCCCGGGCCGCCACGCCCGCCGGGAGGTGGCCCGCCGCCACCCTCCGCCACCTCCGGGCCCGCCCGGCCCGCCACCTCCCGGCGGGCCTCCGCCGCCTGGACCGCCGCCACCAGGGAATCCACCGCCGCCTCCCCCTCCGGGACCACCGCCTGGAAATCCACCGCCGCCCGGAGGGCCGCCGGGAAAGCCGCCTAACTGCGCCTCGCTTTCATGTTTGAACAGCGATACGGTTCTTGAAACGCTCATCGTGGCGTCCCAGTCGCTTGGACCCTGCGCCGAATTCCGGGCCACGCCGGCCGGCCGGGCGTTGGTTTGGCCGTCGTTATAGTTGTCGAATCCGGTTGTGATGTTGTACGGGCGGCCGCTGAAGACACGCGTTAGTGTCGTCACGTTGAAATTTCCCGGCAGGCGTCCGTTGAGCCCCGCTATGAAACGATTACGTGTGTCGTTTCCAGCCCGTCCCCACTCCGAAGCCAAGTCGTAATTGTTCGGGGGTAGGCTGAAGGCGCCGTCAGTATCGTTGGAGCTGTGCGAGAACGTGTAATTCGAGAACAGGGTCCAGCTGTTCGTGATCTGCCCACGAAAACTAAACGTCAAGCCCTTGAAGGTCGACGAGCCTGTCGATTCGAGCTGATACACATTGCCTTGCGTGGGATTGGGCCTCTGCTGGAAAACTGGAGGAACCGGTGCATTGATATTACGGCTTCGATAAACATGGTTACCGCGGATGAAGTCGTAGGCAACGGATACCGTCGAGCGATGCACCTGCTTCTCGAGGGAGCCCGACAAGTTCGACGTATATGCAGACACAAGACCGGGCGAAACGGTACGCAAGGAAACCGGTAACGTCTGCACCGTTCCTGCAGTGAAGGGATTCGGGTACGACGGAGCTTGAATCACAATCTGAGTCTGGTTCGAGCCGTTTAGTTGTTGAAGCTGGAGATAGTTTTGAATCGAAAACGGCTGGTGAAACGAGCCCGCACCCAGGCGAACCACACTTGTCTTATTGACCTGATAGGACAGTGAGACGCGCGGATCGAAATTATTGTAGTCCTTTAAATGTGTCTGCAACTGATACCGCACGCCTGGTGAGATCAACATTTTGTCCGATAATTTGATATCGGTCTGAACGAAGGCGGCGGACTCGATCTGGCTTACTGCGAGTGTAGGATTGCCTTGCGTAATACTGAATGTTGTTGGTGTGCCGTTGATGTAGCTCGCCAGTGTCGAAAAGGTATAAGTTCCGAGGAAGTTTGTCTGATTGAAGACGTGGTTACGGTAGTAGTTCAATTCGATCCCACCCTTGACGGTTACTCCCTTCGAGTTGTAGGTCAGCGTGTCGCCGAAGAGATAGCTGCGGCTGGACGTATCCGACTTGTTTTGCGCGCCCCCTGAGGTGAAAGCGTCCAAAACCACGATTGTTGGAGTCTGGGAGTCGGGCGTCGTCGTGTTGTGATTGTTGGTAACCTCGAAGCGAGTTTCATGTACCAAGTGGCCGGAGAGCACTGCGGTATCACGGAAATGCAACCCCCACAGATGCGTCGCAGCGCTGTAACCATTGTCGGACAGGTTATATAAGCCGATCCCCTGATTGGACCGCGAGTTTCCTTGCAATTCCAGATTGAAGTTAAAGATGTTGTTTTGCGTGACTCCGTATTGGCCGCGAATGTTGAAGTTGTCGCGCATATTCGGCTGCGTCACGTTCTGATTGACGTTGCCGGACGGTGTCAGCGCCCTGATGATCGTCGTGTTGAATGCGTCCAGACGTTGTGCCGCCAATGTCATTGTCAGCTTGTCGTGGATGAAAGGCCCGGCTACGGTTGCCTGGTAGTTTTGCCGGTTGTAGGGGACCTTCGCCAAGGCATTGAAGGGCGTCGCATTCATCGCGTCGCTTCTGAAATTGAAATTGAAATTGCCGTGCGTTTTGCCCGTGCCCGGTTTGGTGATGATCTCGATCCGGCCGAATCCCGCGCTGGTAAATTCGGTTGTGAACGGATTGGTATTGATCCGTATTTCTTTGATCTGGTCCTTTGGTGGAAGCTGGCCGCCGAGAAAACCATCGATCATGAATTGCACTCCGCCAGTTGCGGCAGCGCGCGGTCCGGCAAGATCCGTCAGGTATTGCGTGAGTTCATCGACATCGTCGGGAAGACCTTGGATATCGGCCTCTTTGAGAACCAATGCCGTGCGGTTGCTTTGCGGATCGAGGCCCACTGCATTCGGATTGTCTTCAACGTTAACCTGCTGCGTGATCTTCGCGACCGACAGCGTCACAGTTATCGGCATGCTAGCGCTATTGATCGAGACGCCTTCAACAGACGCGTCAAATCCAGCCGCTATCACCTGCAATGCATAGGAAGAGAATGGTGCATTGATGGTGAAACCGCCGTCAGCACCGGACTTCGTGGTTGCAACCTTGGTGTTTCCGGGACTGACCAAAGTGATAGCTGCGCCTGCCACAACCGCTCCGGAAGGATCGACAATCCGGCCGGAAAGACGTCCGCTTTGCGCAATTCCGCTGATGGCCACAAACAAAATGATCAGCAGCACACCCGCCTGCTTCATGAACTCACCTCGCAAGCGCGAGAGTAGCGAAGCCGTGTCAAGCAGAGTTGTGCTCTGTGTAAGGTTTTGTAAAGATGCTCGCTGAATTTACACGTGTCTACTATGACAATTTCGCACGCCATACTTGTACTTTCCACTGAGACGTAGCGTGTATTACCGGAGCCGTTGGGAATCCTGTATCATGCCAACCGTTCACTACATTTCGAGGTGGAGCATGACAGTGCGTATTCCTTTCGGTATCGCAGGTCTGGTGAGAGCTGCAGTGTTTTCTGCCAGCCTGTTGCTCTCATTGCAGCTGGCAGGTTCGGTTCGAGCCAGTTCTGCCGCGCAAAACTCCAACGCTGTTTCGCCGGGTGAATTCCTGATTGATCCACCCACTCTCATCAATCTTGGCTTCGAGTGGTTCATCGAAGGCGACGCCAATAGGGACGCCGCAGTCGAGGTCTCCTATCGGAAAAAAGGGGAAGCAGCGTGGAAGAAAGCTCTGCCTCTCCTCCGGCTGCAGAACGAAGAAATCTATCAAGGTGACCGCCTCCATGTGATCTCGCCGAATATGTTCGCCGGCAGCATCCTCGACCTCGAGCCCGGCACCGAGTACGAAGCGCGGTTTGTCATGTCGGATCCCGATGGCGTGCGCGGACAAGCGGAGAAGACCGTGGCGGTCCGCACCAGACCTGAGCCCCAGCCGTATGCCGGCGGCCAGGTCTATCACGTTTATCCGCACGGCTATAAAGGTACGAAGATTCAGCCCGCGTTCGAAGGGTTGCTGTGCGCCTATTACCTGACGTGCTCTGGAACCGACTGGGCGACAGCCTCGCGGCCCCGCGTCAAACCCGGCGACACCATTCTCGTTCACGCCGGACTCTACAAATATGATCGCTACATTTACACCAACGATCTTTCGATCAGTACTGTTCCGTTCGATGGCACCTACTACCTTACAGCCAGCGGTACAGCGGAGAGGCCGATTGCGATCAAAGCGGCCGGGGACGGCGACGCCATCTTTGATGGAAACGGCGCCTTCAATTTGTTCAATGTCAAAGCCGGAAATTACAACTACTTCGAAGGCCTGACGATCCGAAATACCGAAATCGCCATCTGGGCGGGCACCCAATTCATCGAAGGTTCGAAAGGGCTGACGGTTAAGCACTGCCGCTTTGAAGATATCGGAATGGGGGTCTATACCAATTTTTCGGGATCGAAGGACTTTTATATCGCAGATAATTACTTCATCGGCCGCAATGATCCCAGGCATCTCATTGGCTGGGCCGGCAACTTCTGGGCTCAATTCAACGGCGTTGAGGGTCAGGTGTTTCCGCCGAAGATGGCGTCTTACATCGCCGTGAAAGTGTATGGCTCCGGTCATGTCATGGCGTACAACTACGTGGCGAATTTCCACGATGGCATCGACACCGAGACATACGGAAATCCCGACGGCTCTGCGGCCATCGACGGTCCGAAATACCCTTCAAAGGAATATTGGGAGCGGCGACCAGTCGCCATCGATTACTACAACAACTACATGACCAACTTCCATGACGATGCATTTGAAATTGATGGAAGCATGCACAACGTGCGCGTCATGCGGAATATGATGATCAACAGCGCATCGCAGCCGCTTTGCAATCAGCCGGCTCTCGGCGGGCCGATTTACTGGATACGGAACGTTTCTTACAACGTCCCCGGCGGCCAGGTGCGATTCGGTGGCGGCGCCGGGATTCTGTTCTATAACAACACGTTGTTTGGTGAAGTGTCCGGCGGCACCACTTCCAACACTCACTTTCGGAATAACCTGATTCTGGCTCAGAACTCGATCGCCGGATTTGGCGGAGCCGGTGGCGACGCCATGTCCCCCGCTGTCTTTGGATTTACCACCTACACGAACTACACATCCTCTGATTACAACGGCTTCAGTCCGAATGCCGGCGCTCCGTACGCGTTCCAATGGAATTCGCCCGCGTTCAGCATCCCTGCCGACTACGCCGGCCGCGGACATAATGCCCAAGTCGAGAATCGGCGCTACAAGACGTTGGAGGAATTTCAAAAAGCAACCGGTCAGGATGCACACAGCCTGCTCATCAACTACGACGCGTTCATGAACGTACCCCGCCTGGATGGACATGATGCGCGCACGGTGCAGAAGTTATACGACGCCAAAGATATCGACTTCCGATTAAAGGCGGGATCTGCCCCGATCGATCGTGGTATTCCGCTGTCGAATGTCACAGACGGCTTTGCGGGCCGGGCGCCCGATTTGGGCGCCATCGAGTTCGGCGAGGCGCCGCCGCATTATGGGCCGCGTTCTTAAACGGGTCTATGCGTTGACAATCGCAACAGGATTTTCCAGCGTGCCGATACCGGAGATCGTGATTCGCACGACGTCGCCGGCATCGAGCGTAAATGAATCGTCCGGCACGATGCCGGCCCCGGTCAGCAACACTGCGCCGTGGGGAAATTTCTGTGAGCGGAAAAGATATTCGATGAGTTCAGCAAAACGACGCTTTATTTTGTCGATCCCGGTCTCGCCGCTGAAAACGGCTTTGCCGCCACGCCGAATCTCGAGATGAATCGTCCACTGGCGTGCATCCTCCTCGGTCAGCCCCACAACAACCCATGGACCCACAGCGCAGGAACCCGTGTAGATTTTCGCCTGCGTCAGGTATGGCAGGTTCTCGCCTTCGATGTCGCGCGAGCTCATATCATTTCCGATCGTGAAACCCACGAGATTACCTGAAGAGTTGATAACGAGCGCCAGTTCCGGCTCAGGAACATTCCACCGTGCATCTTTGCGGATTCCGACGTTTTCCGCGGGAGAAACGACCTTTTCCGGCAGCGATTTGAAAAAGATTTCCGGCCGCGTTGCGGCATACACTCGATCGCACGCGTTGGCGCTGAACTCGGATTCGATGATGCGTGCCTCCTTGCTTCTCAAGTACGGGGAAGCAAGCTTGAATCTGCACAACTTCATAAACGACATGATGCACCAGAGTATAATTCGTCACCAAAAAAGGGGTTGATATGAACATCGATCGCAGGACGTTCACCAAAACGCTGGCTGTCGCCGCAGGCGCGCTGGCGCTCCCGTCGTGGCCCACAAAAGCAGCCGCCGCAAAGCTGCCGGTCAATCGTGTGACAAAAATCCGCTGCTACTATCCGCCCAACTACCAGTCGAATGGTCCGCAGGCTTTTCCGCAGAGCAACATGGTCGTGCTTGTCGATACGGAAGCGGGGATTACCGGAATTGGCCAAGGTGGATCGCCGGACACCGTGCGCAATATGGCGCGCAGCGTGATCGGCAAGAACGCCTTCGACACCGAGTTCATCTGGCAACACGGATTCATGGACGGATTCTATTCACCAGGGAAGGAACGTTTGCATGCGCTCGGCGCGATCGACCTCGCGTTGTGGGATATCAAGGGCAAGGCGCTGCAAACGCCTCTCTACGAATTGTTCGGCGGCCAGGCGCGCCAGCACATCGAACTCTATGCCACCAACGGCGTGCCGCAGGGCTTAATCCCGCAAAACGATCTGCAGCGGATGAGCTTAAAGGAGCGCGCCGCGGCGACGATGGCGGCAGGCTATCGCGTGTACAGAGTGGACAGCTCAATCGCTCCAACACCAACCGGCGGAGGTGCAGGACCGCGGGGCGGGGGCGCACGCGGGGGCGCGCGCGGCGGTAATGCCGCCAACACGCCTGTCGGCGTGTCCGGGAGTCGCGGGACTTTCAACTCGCGCTCACGAATCCGCGAGATCGGCGAAGCTGCAGCACAGATTCGCGAAGGCATCGGTCCCGATGGAGACTGGATGATTGATCTTCACCAGAGCTTTGATTTTCCCGAAGCTGTCGAAGTCTGCAATGTGATCGCGCCGACGCGGCCCTTTTGCGTGGAAGATCCATTACGAGAGGAACAGTTTCGCACACAGATCCCAAAACTTCGCTTAATGACCACTGTTCCTCTGGCCGCCGGAGAAGAGTGGGGCACTCGTGCGGACTTCAGTCCCCTCGTTGAACAGCGCGATATCGACTTTGCGCGAGCATCGCTGCCGAACGTCGGCGGCATTACGGAGATGCTCAAAATCATGGCGCTGTGCGATCTGCACAAGGTCGGCATCGTGCCTCACTTCACCGGCCCGATTGCGACAGTTGGCCATATGCACACGATGATGGCTTTCCCGGGCCAGGTCCTTATGGAATACAACCAGCACGATCGGCCAGTGCCGTACCTGCCCGAATTCCTGGATTTTCGCAACGGCAAGGTGTGGCCGAACGACAGACCAGGGCTGGGAATTTCTATGGATGAGAAGCAGCTCACGTTTATCGAAGCCATGACGGAAGCAGGACCCGGACCCACATATCTGCGGCCGGACGGATCGCCCACACACTGGTGAGACCGGCATGACGTAGCAACAGATCTACGATCCTTTCGGCAACAAACTGCTTTCGACAGCGGTATCGGCTCTGCCGGTACTTACCCTTTTCTTCGTGCTGGTGGGATTGAAGAAACGAGTGTGGGTTTCGGCGCTAAGCGGACTCGTCATGGCGGTTGCACTCGCGTTGCTGGTTTTCAAAATGCCTCCTGTGTTAGTGACAACCGCCGCCGGACACGGATTCATTTTCGGGCTCGTGCGCATTGCCTGGGATCGATCTTTCTGTATAACGTGGCCTCGGAAACCGGACAGTTTCAGATCATGAAGGATTCGATCGCCGGCTTGTCTTCCGATAAGCGCCTGCAGCTGGTGCTGATCGCGTTTTGCTGAAATGTTCACCATTTCGGGCGCGCCGCGACGGCACAACCGCGATCTATCAATATCAAGACGGCTTTGCCCACCTTCTCCTTTCTGTTGGGCACGGCGACGGGCAAGCGAATTCTATTTCGTGTGTTTACTAAAGAACTTGAACACCTCCGGCATCGCGCCCGCGATGATCGTGCCATGATCCAGTCCAGGCATTATTTTGATCTCGCACTGGAAATTCAGCGCCTTGAGCTGATCGGCCAGTGCCTGCGAACTGGCTGGACGAACGGTGGTATCGGCTTCGCCCTGCATGATTAGCAACGGAACGTTCTTGAGTTTCGACTGCGCGGTCCATTCGAAGCCGAATGCCGCCGGCGCCAGTGGAGCAACCGCGGCCCATTTATCTGCGTACTTTTCGCCCATGTACAGTGCGCCGCCACCGCCCAGCGAGTGGCCCATCAGGTAAATGCGGCGATCATCCACGTTGAATTCCTTGCGCACGATCTCCAGGACGTACAACGCATCTTTCTCGCTGAGTTCGGCGACCTTTGCAGGGTCGGTTTCCACTGTTCCCCCGATGGGAGCGCCCCTGCCTCCACGCCCGGCGGCAGGCGCTGTCTCGGCACCTCTGGCTGGTGCCGCTGCGGGACCGCGGTTGGGAGCGCGTCCGGCAAAGGGCATGCCGAAGGAACCGCTGGGGCTATAGCCCATCGCACCAACGAGGATATACCCGCCCTCTTCGGCCGCATCAACGGCGGCGGTGCGCATGAACGTACCGTGGTTGCCGCTAAACCCGTGCAGTGCGAGGACCAGCGGAGCCTTCTTGTCTTTCGTGACTTTCGATGAAACGAACACGGCGTAGGGGAGATTTTCGCCGGTATCTTTGAAGCCATATTCGCGCAGTTCCACGCGATCATCGACGGGATCTCCTCCAGTGCGCCGGCTCTGGCCAGCCGTTTTGCTTAAAGGCGCACTCGTTACCCTGGAAGCCCCCGGGGCCAATCGCTGGTCCGCTCGCATCGCTGTGGCAGGGGCACTGGGCGAAGTCTGAGCTGTCAAAAGTCCCACCTGTACGCAACAGAACAGAGAAACAGCAATAGCCGTTCGTTGAAATCGCATCGCGAATCTCCTTAATTTTCAGAATCCCCAACCTTCAGCCGATCCAAAATTATCGCCTGCCGGTGTCGGGAATCCAATGATGTCGAACCATGAAGCGCAGCGCCTGTTCAGGCCACTCCTTAATCGCGTCGTCGTTGAGATTCGCGCCCATCCCAAACCCGTGAGGACCGTTCTCCAGAATGTGCATTTCGACGGGCACTCCAGCCTTGAGACACGCCTCGTAAAACAGCAGCGAATTCTTCACCGGCACCAGGCGGTCGTTTGTGCCCTGGACAATGAACACCGGCGGGGTATCTCGCGTGACGTGCTTTTGGGGTGACAAGAGGTCGTACAGGGCCGGGTTGTCCTGCGTGAGATTCGTTCGGGATCCCCGATGGGTTATCGCATCGTCCGACAGGTCAATTACCGGATAGAGAAGTAACATAAAAGCAGGCTTGGCGCTCAACCCGTCCGTCGCGTCGGCGACGTATGGGGCCTCCGGGAGCAGCTTATTGTCATACAGCGTGGCCAGCATAGCGGCGAGGTGCCCACCGGCCGAGCCTCCCAGCACACCGACCTTCGCGGGATCAACATGATACTCCTGAGCTCGCGCACGAATGAGCCTCAGCGCGCGTTGGGCGTCCAGCAGCGTCGTCGGATAGTGATAGCGCGGTCCGTGCCGATAGCGCAGTACGAAAGCCGCCACGTTGCGGGACAAAAAGAACCTGGCAGGTTCCGCCCCCTCACCCGGAACCGTCAACATCTGATAACCTCCGCCGGGCAAAATAAGGACTCCGGCGCCGGTCGCCTTGTCGGCCTGCGGAATGTAGAGGTCCAACGTCGGCTCGGCCGGGTCCAACTCGGTCTCTCTGCCCGCCACGACATTGGGCGTCGTGCCGTACAGCTTGATCCGCGGCACGTCATCGGTACGGGTAGCCGATACCGTCGCCTGCATCGCGGCTTCCGTGCGGGAGCTGGAGAAAAGAGCCGTGCACGCTAACGCCGCGAGAATCGTTCCGATCCCGGCAATCCATTTTCGACGCATTGAACCCCTTTCTGCTACCTGGCCCAGCCTTTCAGAGTGTCGGCGACGGCGGTTGCCCAAATTTCGTAGCCCTGCGGATTGGGATGAACGTTGTCATTACGAAAACCAATGAGGCGCCCCTGGGCATCGAGAAACTTGTCATTAATATTCCTAAAAAAGACATGCTTGCCGTCATCCAGTCTGTCAATGATCCGGTTTGCATCGTCGTTCCTTATACGGCTTGCATCGGTCGGTCCGGCGCCACGCGGGAAGATCGCCAGGAGCAGGATTTTCGCATCTGGAAAGTCCTTGCGTAGTTCGTAGACCACGGCGCCGACTCCCTCGGCGATCTCAGCTGCCGAGTTCCCCTGACTGTTGTTATTCGTGCCAATCATCAGCATCACAGCCTTTGGCTTGTGTCCCTGCCCTTCACCATTCTGCAGTCCCCAGAGCACTCCCTGCGTGGTGTCGCCGGCAACCGCGAAATTCGCAATTTTGACATCACCGAAATACTTCTTCTGCACATCTACGCCGCCTCCCTGGCCCGGATTTTGTTGCCACCAATCCGTGATCGAATCCCCGGCAAACAAAATATCGAAATCGCCGTTTTTCGCGGTTTCGGCGAAGCCATTGTGACGTTCAGTGGTGCGCACCTGAGTCTGGATGGGCGCGATGGCGGGGTTGGCCCGTGGCATCGCAACGTTAATCAGATCGGCGTACTTCTTCAACACAGCACTGTCGGCAGAGGTGTTGGTGTCCACGAAACGCTTCAACGCCGTATTAATCCTCACTAATTCGTCCGCTGCAGGACGCTGAATAGCGACTTCTGGCGGAACAGGAGCGGGCGGACCAGCAGGAGCACCGCGCTGTCCCCGCGCGCCAATGCCGCCAGGCGCCTGAGCCGCTGCCTGGCCGGGCGCCCCGTGAAAAGTGGCCTGCGCGGCGAGAGGAACAAGACTCAGAAATGGCACTGCGAACAGCAGTGCCGCGAAACGGTGTTTATACTTGTCTTTCATTTTGACCCTCCTCACTTCTTTGATTGCTGCATCAAGTCGAGGGTGCCGTTAATTCCATTGAGCAATTACAGCTTCAGGACTTGCTCCATCACCAACCTGGGACCACGATCGGGATCGGACTCGACGCGGCACTCGTTATTGAACAGCATGGTGTCGCGGGATGCGGCCGAATAAGCGGGCCAATTCGGCAACTTGGGGGTGTTCGGATTTCCCGTACGCGCAAATGCTACCCACGCCGAACTTGTCTTATCCGCCAGGGTGTAAGCTTCCGGCATATTTGAGATCAATGGCCCTGCGATCTTGATGTTATTGAACACAAACTGAATCTCGATGGTGTGGGGCGATCGCATGTGGCCGCCGCCCTCGGGCGTCTCCCAGTCGTAGCGGTAGGCGAAGACCGGCGCCCCGCGCTGGTCGGCTTTCCGCTTCGCCAGTTCACGCGAGTAGGTTCCGCGCGGGTGATCGGTCGCGATGAGAATCCATAGATCCCAGGGCGTCGCTTCGGGATGCGCCTTGCGGAAGGCTTCGATGACACGCGCGGGATCCTGGCCAAGCCGCTTCGACGCGCGCTCTCTCAGTCCGGCCTCGTCGAGCGCAAGCTTCTCCGGCGTCGGCCGGTCGTATAGCGTCTCCTCGGTGTGGGCGTAACCGATGAGCAATGGAATGTTCGCAGACAGCACAGGAGCTTTAGGATCCCAGGGATGCCCGGGAATCGCCTTGCCATCCACCATCGGTGAATTCGCCGTCACGCCAGGCTCACGCGCAGTGATCTTCTTCTGCACGGCCGCGTCGGCCGCGAGCAGGCGTGCCATCGGCACGCTTTGCAACTCCCGGATCTGCCCCTCCTTGAGTCCCAATTCGCCGAGCAGCAGATCCGTGTACTTCACCGCTTCCTCGCGCGTCGTCAAACGAAGGATGGCTCCGCTTTCGATAATCGCTCGATGAAAAAGCCCTTTTGTGCCCGGCATGGCCATCAGCGTCGCAACCTTTCGGCCGCCTCCGGACTGTCCGAAGATGGTGACAAGATTCGGATCGCCGCCGAATCCCGAAATGTTATCGCGCACCCACTCGAGCGCGGCCACAAGATCGAGCATGCCGGAGCTGCCCGACAGCGCGAAGTCGGAACCCATCGCGTCGGCGAGAAACGTATAGCCGAACACGTTCAGCCGATGATTCAGCGTTACGACGACGGCGTCATGAGTGTGGGCGAGACTGGTACCGTCGAGAATGCGCCCGGATCCGGAACCGCTCGAAAACCCTCCGCCGTGCAGCCAGACCATGACCGGCCGCTTGCCTCCGTCTTTCACGCCGGGTGTGAAGACATTCAGTACAAGACAGTCTTCGCTCTGCTGAGCGGGCGATCCTGCGGCCGTCGTGCCGGAGTTGTCGCCGCCTTGCGGCGCAGTGGGACCGTATGCCAGCGCATCGCGCGTGCCTGTCCATGCGGCGGGCTTGACAGGCGGCATAAAGCGGTTCGTTCCGCTGGTGGAAGCGCCGTATGGAATCCCCTTGAACACTTTTATACCTTCGACCACGACGCCACGAACTTTTCCGGCCGACGTCTCCGCGATAGTTGTTTCGAGATCCTGGGCGTAGGCGAGCCTTACCCACGGTGCAAAGCCGGCACCCGCGAGAAGAAGAGCCGTCTGTTGCGCGAAAGCGCGCCGGCCGATGACGTTTGGCATGTCGCTGCTCCTTGGTGAGTTGGCCAGATTATACTCTGTCGCGTGAAAACAATTTACACAGAGCCTTATCCTTCAACCGCGGGAATTATTTTGTACCTTGAACCGCCACTACGGCGTGCCTCTCATGCCGGTGCGGTGCCGGTGAAGGGCCCGGCGGCTGAACGAATTCCCAGATCAGGAGGCGTTCACTCTCGCGGATTTTCTTGCCCGACCCGCCGGGAAACGCCGGCGTCTTGACATCCCCATCTACGGTGCCCAGCGGGTCCGGTTCTTTAAACTCCACGACTCACCGATACTACTGCCGCTGTCCGCCGCGACCGCCCCGCGCTCCGCGTCCACCTGTTGGCACGGCCGGCGCATCTTCCTCTCCGGGAGGCGGCGCGTTTGGATTGACGCCGCGGCCGCCGCGGCCGGCTGGAGTGTAGCCATCATTGGATGGTCCGTTCTGGAAGAATTTCGAATCTTTGTCGGCCTGTGTCGTTCCGTTTGCCGTGCCGGCGTTGGCCTGTCCGAAAATCTTGCCGGCCCGCAAAACGTCGTCATGGACCTTCTGCACCAGGCGGTTGTACTCCTCGCTACCTTGCGGGTAGCCGGAGAACGACGCGAGGTCGGCATTGCCGATGATCACTACATCGACCCCGGGCACGGAAGCGATGTCAAAGGCGTTTGCAACGCCAGTCGGAGTCTCGATCATGATGACGACGAGCATGTTGTCGTTGATCGTCTGGCGGTAATTGACGCCAGGCTTACTCCAGATGGACGATGCCTGCCCGGAGCCGACGCTTCGCCGCCCGACCGGGGGATAGCGGGCCCACTTTACGGCCTCCCGGGCGCGATCCACGTCGTCGACGGTGGGTACGATGATACCCAGTACGCCAATGTCGGTGGAGTGCTGGATGCGCATTTCCTGCGCGTCAGGCAGCCGGATCATGGGAATGGCGCCGGCGTGCGGGCACGCGGCGATCATCGCTTCGATATCCCTGAATTCCAGAGTGCTATGCTGCATTTCATACCACGTGTAATCGTAGTGCTTCGCCGATTCGCAATTGGCGGCAATATCGAACTTGCTCTGGGTGTAACTGAAGACCCGCTTTCCCTCCAATAGCTTTTGCTTCGCGGTGTTATAAAGCGGCGGTTGGGCGGCTGCCGCTGCTTGCGGGGTTTGCTGCGCCCGCGCCTCGAGACAGATAGCGCCAATCGCCGAAACCGCGATAAGCACAGTTGCAGTCAATCGCATGGTGAACATCCTTTCTTAACGCGATGCGTTCGGTAAACCGAAAGAATAGACCCGGGAGCGCGTCGTCGTGAAATACACGCGGCCGTTGGAGACGGCGAGTCCGCTAAAGTGCGTCCAATCATCGACTATGCTGCCGCTGTGGTAGAGCTGTTTGCCGGTGATTGCATCAAATGCGCGAAGCGATGCGTGCCCTGTAAATGCGGCTCTATCGCCTCTATTATTCCCGGCCCAACCCGCCTGCCGGGGGTTCTCTCCAGTGGAAACCGAGAAGACCACGCCGTTGGCCACGACCGGTGGATCCGGCACAGACATGGACTCCGATATCCACATCGGAAGCAGCGAAGGCGTTTCATTTTCGACGCCGAGTTGGAAAGCCATGATGCTTCCGCTTTCCTGCGTTCCGTAAATATTTTTGAATTTCGGTAGCGGCGTCGTGGGCGGCCCCCAGATGGGAACGTACAACCATCGTTGTCCCTGAGGATCTTCCCACGTCGCCATAGCGCCCCAGACACCGCGGCCATACAAGAGGACTTCGTCATTGGCCCAGCGCTGAGACACAAACAGCGGCGTTTGGTGATCTGCTCCACCGAGCGATTTGCCGTCCAGCAGGTACAGGACGCCTTCTTTGGCAATACCGGCGACGAGTTCCCAGGTTCTGAAGTTGAACACGAGCGGACTCGCCGATCCAAGATCCAGATCTTTCTCATTCAAGTACTGCCAGTTCTTCGGGGTGAAGTAGTCGACAATTCCCATCGTCTTGGGGTCGAAGATCATGAAGGATTCCCCGAACAAGTTGCTCGATGGATCAATCGCCCCATCCGCCGTCATCACATAAATTCCGCGGGATCCGACGGTCGTGCCGCCGCGGCCCCACGCTCCGTTCGGCCGGCCGGTGCTGGTGTTGAACTTCTTCTTCGGATGTGCGGGATCCCTCACATCGATGGAAGCCAGCTCGGCCGCAGGAAGTGCCGTGCTTCCCGCCTCGCCGCCGCAGCCGCGTCCAAACGTGGTAACAATGACGCCATCGATGAGGTTGAGGCTCCAGTCGCGGACGAAGGGAGTTACGAAATCAACCGGCGCCATTCGGTCGGATCCATCGGCAAGACTTAAGCCTCGAAGCTTGCCGTCGCTGGTCAGCACATAAATGATTCCAGCGGCCTTGTCGATGACCGGCGTCGCGTTCTGTGTATTCGGGCAGCTGACGCTCGCGTTTTGCCGGGGTCGCAACGTATTGGGAAATTTCTTTTGCCACACGACTGCCCCGGAAGCTTCATCCAGCGCGTACACAATATCGGCGCTGCCGGCAACGTAGATCAGATTCTTGCGGCCCTGAGCTGTAGCGATATTCTCGGCGACGAGCGGGGCAGTGAGTGCGGACAAAACCGTGTCGCTGGATGGATTGTCGAGTTGCGCCATCCACTTCAATTCCATTTTGGCGACATTATCCTTGGAAAGGATTGTTTCGTTCTTCGCCCACCCGGCGCGGTCAGGAGCACCACCCCAGGTGAGCCAGTCATGAGAAGTGGCGCTGCTCTGGGCCAGGCACAGAATGGGCAGCAGCGCAAGGACCAGAGCCGAAGTTTTCGCCGGCGTCAGTTTCATTTGTTTTTCAGAAGTTGAATCGGAGTTGCCCGTGGAAGTTCCGCTCTCCACTTTTGGTATTGGCCACGCCGAAGGTGCCCGCCGCTAGTGAAGGCGCGCCCGTCGTGATGATGCCATTGTTGTTGAAACCGGGAAGCGGATGATTGAGAACGTTCGTGGCGTCCACCCGGATCTGGAAACTACGCGATTCGCCGGCACGGATCGTCTTGCTTGCACTCATGTCCAGAGTCCATACGCCAAAACCTTTGAAGTTGCCAAAGCCCAGGTTGCCGACTTCCCCGGTCTTGGATATTTCAACATCACTTCGCCCGGCGTCCCGTCGGAATTGGCTCTAGCTAACGCCACGATCGTGCATGGACCGCCATTGAGGCTGCTCCGGTTTGTGCCCATCTTGTCTCCTTGAGTGACCATGCTGGCATCCGTGCATTGCGGGTCGGCGACGCTGGTGAACGAGCTGGGGTAAAGCGTTCCGGAATTGGCGCCGCCGTAAGCCACCGTGTACTGATTGTTGTTTCTCCAGGGCTTCTGCGTACTGTTATGCACAACGCCGGTGGCGGTCTCGGTAAACGGTGTGTGGTTATTCACCCAGGTATTGGCGTCCAGTGCACTGTTGCGGACATACCAGGCCGCCGAACCGTTGTATCTGTTCGTCCCCGAACGCGTGCGGATCTGGATTTGCGCATTCCCGCGCCCGAGCTCAGCATCCACCGGAGAGGTAACTAGCCGGACTTCTCCCACCAGGTCCGGAAGCAGCGTTGTGTCAGACAACAGGTCTCTGCCTTTCCCCGCTATTGCCGTGCCGCCCAAGGTGCTGCCGGCAGCATATCGGCCGTCGTTGATGCTCAGGCCGTCTCGAGTGACATTGATCGTATCGAGATTCAGGCCATTGACCGTGTCGAACGATGTATTACCGGTGGGACTGATGGCCATGCCCGGCAAAGCCGTGAGCAGATCGAGCACGTTATTTCCGACAACCAGCATGCTCTCGATCTTGGCTTGGGTCAACACATCGCTGACGGATGCCGAAGATTGCGTCAAAAGGGACTCTGCATCAACGGTAACTTCTACTGTCTGTGATGCCCGGCCGACTTCGAGCGTGAAGTTCACGCGCACCTGGCCGGCATAGGGCAACTCGGCCTTACGGCCTCTGTACGGCCTTCTTGAAGCCGGGCAATTCGGCAGACACCTCGTAGGTTCCGGGCTGCAGAACAGGGAAGCTGTATACTCCAGATTCATTCGTGACCTGGGTAACCGTCACATTCGTGTCGATATTTTTCGTTACGATAGTCACACCGGGGATCAAAGCTTTGGTTGGATCTTCCACGCTTCCACCCAACGACGCGTTGCCCGTCTGCGCAAGTGCGCTCGCCGTCACCACGGCCAGCAGCAGCGCTACCGTTAATAGCATCTGCCTCATCACGGCTCCTCCAGCCAGACTTCGACTGATTTGTTTTGTGAACTTGTCTCGCGGAATTTACACGAGCTCTCTTTCGACGTAAAGCTGGAATCTCTAGTCTCGAGTCCGCGACTTATTCGTTCGACACAGTCGTCTTATGTATTTCCGGATTTAGCTGAGGGATGCTAATGCGGACCACCACACCTGGAGCGAATCTCAAGCCCGAAGCCGTCCGAGTTTACGGACGAGCCTTGTAGGTTTTGCTGAAACCGTTTCGCGTGTTGGTGACTGAAAACGTGCCGTCCTGTCTAGCGGACACCTTGATCAAATAGGCCGGCGAGTGTGCCGCCGCGCCGCCGCCACCTCGTGGCGCCGGACCTTGGGCTGTCAGAACGCCGGCGATGGCGGCATTGTCCTCCACATTTGCCACAAACGTTGCCGCCGAGTTGTCGAGTCCGACGTTATACGACCAGTGCAACTGCCACAGGTCCTCCAGGCCGGGAGATTCGTACAGAACGTGAAATGTATCTGCTTCGCCACCTTTGCGAGTACCGTTGTTCATTACTGCAACGCGCGGCTGCAAAGCGTGCACCAGCGCAGGAGATCCGGATTTCGCCAGGCCGTGATGCGAAGTCAGGTACACGTCTACCGTACCGATACGGTTTGTCGGACACATCAAGTCGAGCTCACCGTTCCAGGTGAGATCGCCAAGGTCGGCGGTTCGGAAGCGGCCGTACGTCATAATAAAGCCGGCCGATTCGCCGTTGTCGGTGTCCGTGTACCCGCTCTCGTCTTTCGGCTTCACATCCATGCATGCCGCGTTCGGCCGGCCGCCGCCCGGAAGATTCGACCGGATGAATTGATTAGCGGAGGCCACAGCCGTAATATCAAGTCCCGTCATCTTCACCTTATCGCCCGGCTTCACGACGGTTCGTTTTCCCTGGCTCAATTCTTCGTAGGACGACAGGAACGCGGCTGAAACGATCCGGTCGCTGGGGTGAGGCTTGCCGTGATCGTAGAAGTGCATCATCGGTACTTGCTTAGCCAGTGCCAGCAGCGCGCCAACGTGGTCGCCGTGATAATGCGTGGTCCACATGTGATCGATGCGCTTGACGCCGGCATTGTTCAGCGTTTCGACGATACGGCCGAGATCCCGGTCGCCGGCGTTGCCGGTATCGACCAGCAACGATTCGCCCGTGGGGCCGACAAATAGCGTCGACTGGCCCCCCTCGGTATCGATGTAGTAAATGTTCAGCGTCCCAGTTCCACTTCCCGTCTGAGCCAGCAGTGCCAATACGCCGGCGGTGAGAAACAGTCCCGTTAGGATGACAGCACGCATGTCCGGTACTCCTTTGTTGGACGCGGATTATACGTCGTTTTGGAATCTGAATGCCTGATCAGCGAGACCCATCATAGTTCAACATGAACGGTCTCCTTCAAACCCAAGGCACACAGCCACGAAAACACCGAAAGGCCGGCTGCGTAAATTGTGATGGCCCATGAATTCTGGAACGTGCTGTAGAGGGCGGTTGCGGCAAAAGGCGCGATCGCTCCGCCGAGGAGAGTGTGAGGTGTATCGTACCTGACGCACTCGATTACCATGCGATCAATTTCGGCATAATCTATTATGTATTCGTGTGTATAATCCCCTGCACCAACAGCATCCTTTATATATAGGAGGACCGATGACTTCACTTTCTGTAAGGAAGGCGGCAGTGATTACTGCGCTGGCCTCAGGATTCCTGCTTGCTTCGACACAAATTCAATTCGCACAACAACCCGGTCAACAACCGGGAGCAGGCGCTGCGGCTCCAGCCGGTCAACGCGGTGGGCGCGGAGCTGTCGATCCTCGTGTTCAGCAGCGCAATTACGTTTTCCAGGACACGGGTGAAACCCTTCCCTATGCTGTGTTTGTTTCCTCGAAGGTGAGTAAGGATAAAAAGAATCCACTCATCGTTGCGCTTCACGGGCTGGGCGGCGATCAGAACACGATGATGCGCGCGAATGCGCTGCAGTTGGCGGAAGATGGTGGCTACATTATGGTCGGCCCGATGGGTTATAACTCCGGCGGCTGGTATGGAGCTCCTGCAAGGTTCGGAGGCGGGGGCGGCCGTGGCGGGCGTGGAGGACCTGGAGGTCCGCGCGGCGCTAACGGAGCGCCTCCCACTGGCGCGCCTCCGGCTGGAGCATCTCAGGGCGCACCCGCAGCAGGACGAGGCGCATTTCCGCCCGCATCCACGGCCGGAGGAAGTGCGCTGACGGATCCCGAGAAACTCCATGCAGCCAGCGAAAAGGACGTGATGAAAGTTCTGGATATGATCCGCAAGGAATTTAATATCGATGCAAACAGGACTTACCTCATGGGCCATTCGATGGGTGGCGCCGGTTCGGTCTATCTTGGCGTGAAATATGCGTCGATCTGGGCGGCCGTCGGTGCTGAAGCTCCTGCGACTGCGCCTGCGGGTCTCACTCCCGATAACTACAGCCTCGAACCGGCAAAGAACATTCCGATGATCATCGTTCAAGGCGACATGGACACATTGGTCCCCGTTGCCGGCACGCGACTGTGGATCGAGAAGATGAAGGACCTGAAGATGACGTATCAGTACGTCGAAGTTCCGGGAGGCGATCACGGAAGCGTGCTCACCAGCGGAGCTCCCGATATCTTTGCGTTCTTCGCCAAACACACCAAATCTTCCCGCTAAATCCGTTCGACTATCCGTCGTGAATCGCCAGCCGCGATTCACGACGGAACGACTATGAAGAGACCGATCGGACTCCTGCTCCTTTATCTGACTATTAGCGCCTGTCCTGTTGTCGCCGCCGCGCAATCGGAAAGCGCGGGGGTTGCCCAATATTTCAACAATTGTGCGTCATGTCACGAACGCACGGACTCCTCGCATCAGGCTCCTCCAACAGCCATCTTGAAGCAGATGACGCCCGAGCATGTGTTCGACGTCCTCACTAACGGCTCGATGCGCAGCAACGCCGCCGCGCTCAGCGAGGCGGACAATCGTCTGATCGCCGAGTGGGTCGGCGGGAGGAAGATGGATGACCAGTCGGTGGGCGCAGCCGACAAAATGACGAACCTCTGCTCCAGTCATCCGCCGGTGCGCGAATCCAACGCCGCTGCCTGGAACGGCTGGGGCGCCGATCTTCGCAACACGCGATCTCAGACCGCAGCCGCCGCAGGATTGACGCCTGCACAAATCTCGCGGCTGCAATTGAAGTGGGCGTTCGGATTTCCCGGCGCGACGGCGCTCTATTCTCAAACGGTATACGACGGGCGGCTTTATGTGAGTTCCAATGCCGGTTACGTCTATTCGCTCGACGCCGGCTCCGGCTGCGTGCACTGGGCCTTCCGCGCACAGGCCGCCGTCCGCAGCAGTTTCACCATCGGCCGGCTCAGCCGAACCAATGCGCGACTCGCGGTCTTCTTCGGCGATATTCGTGGAACAGCGTATGCACTCGATGCCTCGACGGGCGCAGTCATCTGGAAGACACTGACGGATTCCCATCCGCTCGCCCGCATCACAGGGACTCCAGCCTTGAATGATGGACGTGTGTACGTGCCCGTCGGTTCGCTCGAAGAACCAGAGGCCGGCCAGGCGAACTACGCCTGCTGCACATTCCGAGGATTGGTCGCCGCCCTCGATGCCGCCACCGGAAAAGAAGTGTGGAAGACCTACACCATTCCCGAAGTGGCGAAAGTTGTCGGCAAAAACTCGCTGGGCAAAGACATGCTGGCGCCGGCCGGCGCCGATGTATGGACGACGCCAACGCTCGATGTGAGACGGCGCGCGCTTTACATCACAACCGGCAATGCATTCTCCGGTACTCCGTCCACTGCGAATGCCGTGATGGCTCTCAATATGGACACAGGCAAAGTGCTGTGGACGATGCAAGCCCTGGCGGCCGATGTCTGGCACAACGGTTGTGTTCAGAATGTTCCGGGACGTGGCGGCGGAAGAGGACGCGGTGGCGCACCGCAAGGCGCGCCTGCCGGCGGGCGAGGTGGCGGCGAGGGACGCGGGAACGCTTACCCGCCAGAAAACTGTCCACCGCAGGATATTCTCGGTCCCGACTGGGACTTTGGCGCTCCTCCGGCGCTTGCACGGATGTCCGACGGACGCGATATCCTCATCGCCCCGCAGAAGCAGGGACTGATCTGGGCAATCAACCCGGACACCGGACAAGTGCTCTGGAAACAGGACGTCGCTCGCGAAATCGATGGCGGCCGCGGCGAGACTCTCTTTGGGGGTGCCGTCGATAGTGAACGGGCATACTTCGGGCTGACCAGCAGCGGACACGTTGCTCTCGACTTAAAGACCGGAGTGGAACTCTGGTGGATGCCGGCCACGCCGCCGGCCGGACGGCAGAATCAGCGGGGGATCGTAGGTGCCGTCACCTTGATTCCGGGCGCTCTGTTGTCCGGCGCCCGTGACGGTATGGTCCGTGCGGTGTCGTCGCGGACCGGGCAGTTGCTCTGGGAGTTCGACACGGCGCGCGAATTCACGACGGTGAATGGCGTCGCTGCGAAGGGAGGTTCGGTCGCATCGGGCGGTCCGATTGTCGCCAATGGAATGGTGTTTATCGGCTCGGGTTATCCCGGCTTTCAGAACGGCCAGCCCGGGAACGTGCTGCTGGCGTTTGCACCCGCGGTCCGGCTCGATGTGTTTGCGGATGAAAGGAACCGGAAAGCGGCGGAGAGGAAATGAACTGTACGGTACGGGGTTTAATCATAATTTGCGCGTCTGCGGCTGCAATTGGCGCCCAAACGGTGTCCTCCCGGAGCGCCGTCACGAGTGCGTGCCATGTGAGCCCCATCGTTTCGGACCTGGACAAATCGGCGCAATTCTATCGCGACGTTATCGGGCTCGATCTGGTCCCGCCGCCCCCAGCCGGACGATTACCCTGGGACACAGATCCGGGCCATCTGGATCTTCACGGGTTACCGCAAGCACGCCTTCGCTTTATCGGTGCACGCATGAGGGGCGTGTTCTGCGGCGTTGAACTCGTCGAGTTTTCGGGCAT
Source organism: uncultured Acidobacteriota bacterium (assembly GCA_963738025.1). Classification (GTDB taxonomy): domain Bacteria; phylum Acidobacteriota; class Terriglobia; order 20CM-2-55-15; family 20CM-2-55-15; genus 20CM-2-55-15. The sequence goes on from CAVTWA010000075.1 coordinate 25,605, forward strand.
CGATCGACGGAAGGTCTACCGCCGCTTGCAGGATCCTGGCGCCGCGATGCTGATCCTTCTTGTTCGGGATATCGACTCGATCTTCTCGCGCCTCAAAGCGGCAGGTGTAGCAGTCCTCACGAAAGGCGGAGCGCCAATGTTTGTCGGGCCGTCGAAGACGGCTCGCGGGGTGATTGTTCAGGATCCCGACGGTCATCCGATCGAACTCGCACAACTCGAACCGACTCCTCCAACAGCAGCCGCGGCTGACAGTAACGTGATCGGCATTCGCCTGCGAATTACGGTGAGAGACAGCGACAAAGCCGCAAGCTACTATCGGCAAACGCTCGGTATTGAGATGAAGCCCGGCGCTTTCACGAAAGACGAAAGTGTGATGGCAATGATGGGATTTCCTGCCGCGGGCGAATATCGCGTGCGGACCGCGGCGTTGCCCGGTTCGCTGGTGTTGGAACTGATCGAGTTTAGAGGAGTGGGAGAGACGAAGTCCATTTCGTCGAGGGTGCAGGATCCAGGTTCATATCGTCTTCAGCTGAACGTTCGAGATATTGACCAAAGTCTCGCGGCCCTGAAACACGCGGGGGCGCGCGTCATTTCGACGAGAAGCGTGCCAGTCCAGATGACTTTCGGGGCGGATCCATGGCGTCTTGCCGTGGTGCAGGATCCGAACAATCTTTTTCTTGTCGTTCAACAACGCCTGGCTCGCCAGGCGAACTGATCAGGGGCAACAATGGTCACTGCTTCACGTCTTTTGTCTTTTCTTATTCTTGCTGTGTTCGTCCAACCGGCCGCCGGCTTCGGCCAATGGTTACATTATCCGACGGCTGGTGTGCCCAGAAAGGCTGATCGCACTCCCAACCTGACGGCCCCCGCGCCGCGATTGGCCGATGGGAAGCCGGATTTTTCCGGTATCTGGCATACAGCCAGAATCATTCCCTGCAACGCTGAAGCGAGCAAGTTCATCGATTGCGGAACAGAAATCGGCGGCTCGCCGCTCGCTCTGGATCTCGGGACGGACATGCCGGGTGGTTTGCCATATCAACCGTGGGCCGCCGCAGCCGTGAAACAGCGGAAAGCAGATCTCGGCATCGACGATCCTCACGTGAGATGCCTTCCCGATAATCCGCCACGTCCATGGGTCATGCCGCATCTGGTCAAGGCGGTACACAGTCCAAAGTTGCTGGTATTGCTTTACGAAGTGAACGCGATGTACCGACAGATATTCGTGGATGGGCGGCCCTTGCTCGTCAACCCCAACCCCAGCTGGAACGGATACTCCACGGCCAAGTGGGAGAGAGACACGCTCGTCGTCCAGACAAACGGTTTCCGCGATGACCTCTGGATCGACATGGGCGGAAGCCCGATGAGCGAAGCGGCTGTAATGACCGAACGGATTCGCCGCCCCAATTACGGAACCCTCGAAATCGAAATCACGATCAACGACCCCAAGACATATACACGTCCGTGGACTGTGAAAATGGTCCAGAAGATCGAACTCGATACCGAGTTGATCGACGAGATGTGCCTGGAAAACGAGAAGTCCTACCAACGACTTCAGTCGGTCCGGCCGAAGAACTGAAGCGCCATGACGGGTTCTTTAAGGGCTGTCATAGAATCTGTGAAACTGGAAACCGGGCTGAAAAGGCGAGATCCCCTCCTGAAGGAGACCTTTGCAAAAACCGTCCGGATCATTTTTAGCGCGGGCCTATTAGGTGTGAATGAATTGAACCGGTGCGCGCAGCGCCGGGGTGGTCGCTTTCGAATCAACATGATTTGTGAGTGACCACCCCGCCCTTCGGGCACCCCTCCTGTATCAGGAGGGGAGTAGCGCCCAGCAATTCATTCACACCTAATAGGACCGCGCCTGCAATTGATCTGGACGCTTTTGCAAAGCTCCTCAAAGGAGGGGGTATGGCCGTTACGGTAATTCGAAGGCCCAGATCGCAGCGCTGCGGGTCACCGGTAGCGGGATTTCCGGCGTGAGCTGAGGAAATGACGCCACTTGGGCTCCTCCATATCCGACGACGACGGCGACGTACTGCTTGCCGTTAACTGTGTAACTGATCGGAGCGGAATTGGGAACGTCATTCAATCTCACGCGCCACAAATTCTTTCCATTCGCGTCGTCATATGCCGTCAGCCAGCGATCGAGCGCTCCCGCAAAGACCACTCCGCCGGCCGTTGCCAGAACTCCGGTGGACTGAGGCGCGCGTTGCCGTTCCGTCCAGATCGTTTTCCTGGTTTCCAGATTGATTGCTTGCAAGCGACCGTAGCGCCCGTCACTGTCCGGGCGAGACCGGACATTGACTGCGACGCCTGTTGTCAGAAAACCACGGGCGCCTGCGGGAGTCGGGATCAGGTTCATGCAGGTTTCGACTGCCGGCACGAATAACATCTTCGTGTCCGGGTTGATTGCTCCAGGAATCCAGCTGCGTCCGCCGCCCGAGTGCGGGCAGACCACGATGGGTTGACCCGTGCCCGGGATCAATTTCGGGTCGACCCGCTTTGCACCCGTCACGGGATCGATCGACATCACGAAGTTCTGCAGTCCCATATCCACGGAAAAGGCGTACTTGCCGGTGTCCGCTTCGACAGCGTCATAAATGCCGGGTTTGCCTGACGTGACCACAAATTTCTTCGTTTGCCCACCGGCGGCGCGCAGCGGAATGATTTGGCGCTCGAATGCCCAGTCGAAATCCCACTGGTCGTTCGGCATGTGCTGGTAATACCAAACCACTTTCCCGGTGTCGGGATTCAGGGCGACCGTGGAGTTCGTATACAGAGCGTCGTTCGTGACACCAGGCGCGGAGACGCGGTTTCGCAACGGCCCCGTGTCGTACGTCGGGGCAGGACCGATGAAGACGAGATTGAGAGCAGGATCGTAACTTGGCGCAGTCCAGATAGAACCGCCGCTGCGCTGGTTCAGCGGTACGCCATTCCAGGTGTCTCCACCAGGTTCGTCTGGCCGGGCGATGCTGTGAAATCGCCATGCTTCTTTCCCGGTTTCGGAGTCCAGGCCCACGATGTAGGCACCGCCTTTGACCTGACCTCCAATGCCCTGCATGACTTTGCCTTTTGTGACCAGCGGGCCGCCTGTCAACTGCCATCCCTCGGTCGCATTGGCGATCGGCTGATCCCATATCACCGAGCCGGTCTTCACGTCGAGCGCGACGACATGAATATCGGAGGTGCCGACAAAGAGTTTGTTACTGTAGAGCGCCATGTTCTTTTTCACAGCGGGACGCACGTTGTCGGGGAGTTTCCTCGAGTAGTGCCAGAGTTCGTCGCCTGTGGCGGCGTCGAGCGCCTGGACGTTGTCACCGAAACTGTGGACGAAGATCACACCATCGTGAACGAGCGGTGTCGCTTCGTTGGCTCCGGCCGGCAAGGTCAACGACCATGCGACTCGTAAGTTCTTCACGTTTTCTTTGGTAATTTGCTTCAATGGGCTGAATCCGAGATCGTCGTAGGTCCGCCGCCATGTCAACCACTCTCCGGGAGCTGGGTTCGCGAGCATGGCGTCGGTTACAGGCGAAATCGTATCTAGCGGATTTCGCGCAGCGGGCCAGGGAGGGAGTATGGTGTCCCGAGCGACACCGCCTCCGGGAGCGGTCGCGCGAAGTTGCTGCTGTTGCGATGCGCGCTGAGGCGGTGTTTGAGCGTAATTGGTCCAGAGCAGTCCACTCACTGCCGCAACAAAAACGCCGATGACGAAAGTGCGTCGCATAGGTTCTCCTCCGCCTATTTCTTTCGAACGCGATCGAAGAAGTCGAAAATGCCAGGCAAAACCAGAGGCACCATCCCGGGGTGGTTGGCGTCCACTTCCATGTATTCCAGTTTGAAGCCGTTGGATTTCATCCATTCCTGCATGGCGCGGCTGCCTGCCAGCGACGGTGTTGCCCCGGTTCCTTCCGTCATGAAGATCGGCATTTTGCGGATGCGGTCCCATGGATACGTGGACTGCTCCACGAATGGACCGGACATCGGTGCGATTGCGGCCCAGTAGCCCGCATATTTCGCGCCGAGGTACCAGGTGCCGCCGCTTCCCATGGAGTGTCCCATCAGGAACATGGATGCTCGGTCGATCGGGTATTCATTCAACGCCATCTCAATGACGTTGATCACGTCCTGCTCACTTTGTTCCAGTGACTTGGCGTTCTCCACACATGCTGTTGTTCGCTGTTGAGCTGCTGCTTCCGACTGGCCGAAGACGGCGGGTAATCGGAGGCATGTCCCGTATGCGCCCATAGGGCTGTAGCCAAGAGGAGACACGAGTACATCTCCGTGCTGTTCAGCCAGCTTCAGAAGTTGCTTGTTGTTCTGGTCCAGGTACATGCTCTCGTTGCTTCCGGCTCCATGGAGCATTACAATGAGCGGCAACTTCACCTTCCCGTCCCATGTCGTCGGGACGTAAATTCTGTAAGCAAGCTCGGCATTCGTTCCCGGAAAACGATAGCTGCGCCGCTGATCCCCCTTCGCGCGCCATTGAGCACTCCCCGGGTTGGCGACAGACTTCGCAAGCTGCTGCGACTGAAGAATCTGATTTTCGGGATCCAATGCGGTACCGAAGGGAATGACGCGGCGATCCTGCGCCGCGGCGATGGACACGAACGCTATTGCTGCCGCCAAAACAATGAGTTTTTGCATCGAATCAGTGCTCCCAGAGAGCGAATTGTATCGTCATGTATACTCTCCGAACCAATGAACATACAGGAGAATTCCAGCGACATCGGAAACCGGCAGCATTGGGTGATTTCCGCAGGCGCCGTCATCCTCGCGATGATGTCCATCCAGATGGCGAGTCTCGGGTTCTCTCCGTTGCAGCCGGCAATGCAGAAGGACCTGGCGGCATCCTATTCGCAGATGGGACTGTTCACCGGTATGTATGGGCTCATTGCCTTGGTGATAAGCCTGCCTGCGGGAATTCTTGCGGCGCGAATCGGAGAGAAGCGCGCGCTGCTGGCCGGTCTGGTCGTCACGGCTGTTGGATTAGTGAGCCTTGGAAAAGCGGCAACCTTCAGTGTTGGGCTGGTCAGCCGCGCCATCTGGCTGATTGGGTATCGTACCGCCTTCGTCAGTGTGTTTACGGCGATGGCGCTGGTGACTCCCGCCAAATATCGAAGTCGCACGATGGGTGTTCTTGGCGCGATGGCTGCTCTGGCATCGGTCATTGGAGCTCCATTCGGAACGCACGTTGCGGAATCTCTGGGATGGAGAGGCGGCATGTTCGGATTCGCTGCGATTGCGGTGGCCGGTGCTGCGCTTTTTGCGGTGCTCTACCGCTCCGGCGGCTCAGGCGACAATGAAGATGCCGGCATGCATGCGCATCGGATTGGTTCCGGCGCAGTGTCTGCGTTGCGAAGCCCGATCATCTGGGGAATGATTCTTCTTGGACTCATCAACATGGGCGGGTTCAGTGTGACGTTCTTTGTTCCGTACGCTGTTCGGACAGTCTTCGGGCTGGGTGATCGCGCCTCTGCCGGCATCATCAGCATGAGCTATGCTCTCGCGATTTTTCTGAATCTCGGATTCGGATATATGTGCGACAGATTTTCGCGCTGGAACATGATGATCGTGCTCGCCGTCCTGTTGATTCCATCGAGTCTCGCCGTCATGTCCAGTGATGTGATCGTTTTTAGAATAGCCGTCGCCCTGATTGTGTCGCTGGGTCATGCTGCGACAAACCAGATGTATGCGATCGGCAGTTCCGTGTTGCCTCGCGACGAGGTAGGGAAAGGAATGGGAGTCGTCGCGCTGGGCGGCGGAATCTTCGGTTATCTCGGCCCTCAGATGCTGGGTTATCTTCGCGACGCCACCGGGGGATTTACCGCGGGCTGGTTCTTCGTTTCGATCTCTGCAATTCTGGCGCTGGCCGACCTGCTCATCCTGCGTGCGTTCAGCAAACGATTGCGCGCGGCCCAGGCCGGAACGGTTGATGGTCTCCAACTTCAATACAAGTAACAGAACGCCTCCTTTGCCATGAATCCCGCCGCCGGCATCACCTCCAACACAGTTCCCTGGGAGATTCTGCGGGCCGCGGGTTACGCTCCTCGGTTGATGGAGGCCGACTCCGGGCCGACACCTTACGCCGATCGCTTTATGGAAAGCGTTTTCGATCGACGAATCCGTGTCATTTTTGATCGCCTTTGGGGCGGTGCGTGGAAGCAGTTCGAACTCGTGGTGGTTTCGAGAGCCTCCGAACAGGAACACAAGCTTTACCTCTACCTCCGCGAAGCGGCGCGCCTGCACGGTATGAATGCGATACCGAAGCTTTATCTCTACAACCTCCTGCATACCCGAACGCCGGAATCCTTCACTTACGGACTCGAGCGGACTCGAGCAATGGTTCGGGAGTTCGAAGTGAAGGAGGACGGGCTGCTGCAATCCATTTTGGAGGGAAATCGCGCTCGTGCGGCGGTTCGGGAGATTCTTATCCGGAGACGTGAGGGCCGGTTGGAAGGGTCCGTGGCGTTACGTATGATTCGCGCGTTTTATTCAGAAAGCCGGGATCGCTTTCCCGATAACGTGCACGCACAGCTTCCTGGTTTAGAACTCCAGGCTCCAGCCCAGCGCCCCAGGATTCTGATCAAGGGGGCTCCGCTGGATGATGATGCACTGCATCGCCTGGTCGAAACGAATGGCGGTTATGTTCTCGCCGAGGACGATTGGCGCGGCTCCCGGGCGGCAGGGGAGCAGGACATTCGCATCGATAACGATCCAGTGGCCGCAATTTTTGAAAAGTATTTCTACGATACCGTGAGTCCGCGGGTCCACCCCGCCGTCGAGGCCGACTCCTGGTTTCGCAGGGAGATCGAAACCGGGGCGGTCGATGGCGTGTTGTTCTACCTACCGCTGGAAGATGATGTCGCCGGTTGGGATTACCCGCGTCATCTCGATTTGCTGCGGACGCGGAGCGTGCCAAGTCTCTTGGTTCGCAGTGTTGCGGAGGCAGCCGCGCCGGTATCTGCGTTCGTCCAGAATCTTCGTCGCAGGCAATCATGACAGAGAAACAACTAGCTTCGACAGTAGCCGCATCGGAAGGACAGAAGGCATGGTTTGCTTCGCTTCGCCAGCGCGTCTTTGAAATCGGCGCGCCATATGCCATTGCTCAGGCCGACCTGCCATTCGAGTTGTTTCAGGTCATGGACATTCCGATGGTCAGCAACCAGTGGTGGGCCGCCGTTCTGGCGTCCAGAAAGCTGGCTCCCTACTATCTGGACAAACTGAATGAGGCAGGATTTCACGAGGGGCTTTGTCGTTACTGCAGTCTATCGATGGCGTCGACCTTCCTCGGAGAGCCGGGAAAGGCTCCGTGGGGAGGCTTGCCCCGGCCGGCACTGCTTGCGGCGAGGTTGACTTGCGATTGCGTTCAGCGCGTTTTCGAGATATGGGCCGAGCATTTCAAAGTTGAACTGGTTCTGCTCGACGCGCCGGCTGCCACACACCTCCCTCCACGCTGGTGGGAATACAGCCGTCATTCCTGGCGTGATCTTTATGAAGATCATCGTCTTCAGTTCATGGTCCGGCAGTTTGAACGCCTGATCGGTGTGCTCGAGGGAATCTCGCACAAGCAGTTCGATGTGGATACGCTGCGTGCACTCATGCAGCAGGTGAACCGGCAAGAAGAGTATTTTGAGGAGGCGGGAAAAGCCATTCGCGATGCGCCCAGAACGCCTGTGCGCATGCAGGAACAGATTACGAACGTCATGGCGGCGCAGTGGCAGCGCGGTTCGGACTGGGCTGTCTCGCATGCCCGCACGTTTCGCGATGAAGTGCTCGGTCGAGTGCAACAGGGAATCGCGGCATTTCCCGGGGAGCGGCTGCGCCTGATGTGGGTTGGCGCGGCGCTGTGGTACGACCTGGATTTCTACACGGCTTTCGAAGAATCGCACGGCGCAGTGTTCGTGTGGTCCATGTACCTGGCCTTCGGTGCCGATGGCTATATCCGTTATGGCCTGGAAGACCCGCTGCTGGCGCTGGCGAGCCGCACCGTCAGCATGAACGAACAGCTTCACAACCCGCCTTGGGCAAATGAATGGATCGTGGAGCAGGCCAGATCCCATCGCATCGACGCCGCGTTTGTGCTCACTCCACTGGGAACACGGCCTTCAGCGACCGGTACACGTTTTATTGAAATCGCTCTGGAGAATGCGGGCGTTCGCGTGTTCTCGATTCATGCGGATATGGTGGACTCCCGGTTATGGGATCCCGCAATGATGCGCCTGGATGCGGCGGCATTTCTGAATCAGATAGGGACAACTCATGAGCTCTGAATCCCGCCCATTGCAAGACATTACGGTTCTGGATCTGACCACGGCGCTTGCCGGTCCCTATGCCACGTTCCTGTTGGCTGGGCTGGGCGCCCGCGTGATCAAGATCGAAAATCCCTCGGGTCCCGATTCCTGCCGTTCGAATGCTCCTTACCTCGGGCCCGGCGGCGCACATCTGACTCGCGAGCATCCGGAAGATATTTCCGTTTCGGCGATAAACCGTCTTCGCAACAAAGAGGCGGTGACTCTCAACATGAAGCACGCCCAGGCCCGCGAGGTCTTCGAAAGACTTGTCAGGAAGGCGGACATGCTTGTCGAGAATTTCAGCCGCGGAACTCTGGATCGCCTCGGCGCGGGCTTTGTGGACGTGCATCGCATCAATCCTCGTCTGTTGTACTGCTCCATTACCGGATTTGGAAGCAGGGGCGAGCCCGGCACGGGGAAGGCGATGGATACGATCATCCAGGCGCTGAGCGGCGCGATGATGACATCCGGAACTGCCGGCGATCCGCCTGTGCGTATCGGATTACCGCTGGCGGATCTCTGCGCCCCCATGTTCGGCGTGATTGGATTGCTTGCGGCCCTGCATCAGACACAGCGTACGGGGGTGGGCCAGCACATCGATGTATCGATGCTGGGCGCCATGTCTTCGCTCGTGGCCTGTGAGCCGTTTGACCTGCTGGAAAGCTGCGGCGTTCCTCAACGAACGGGACAAACGGTGCCGCGTCTGGCGCCGTTCGGCGTCTATGCAACCGCAGATGGCTACGTCGCGATTTGCGCGCCAACCGACGCTTTTGCGGCTTCACTGTTTAACGCGATGGGAAGGCCGGACCTGAACCGCGATGAAAACTTCCGGACACGCGATGCCCGAGTGCGCAACGTGACGGAGATGGATCGCATCGTTTCCGAGTTCACTCGCCCGCGAAGAACTTCTGAAGTTGTGGAAATCCTGAGTCGCGAGGGAGTCCCGGCCGCGGAAGTCCGAAGTCCGGCTGCGGCGGTCCGCGATCCGCAGGTTGTGGCGCGGGGAGAGACTGTTCGCCACCAACATCCCGCGGCGCCGGAGGCCGATGTCTACGGTCCGGGACTTCCAATTGTCTTTTCGGATTCAACAACGGCCTTCGATCAGCTTCCCCCCGGCATCGGCGAACACAACGAGCAGATCTATTGCGGAATGCTCGGATATTCGCAGGATGAGTTCCGGGCGCTCCAGGCGTCAGGTGTCATTTGAGCGTTGTGATCTTTCGGGCCACGAGCCACTCATAGAGGCGATCCGTCCAAGTATCCACAGGGAGACCGCGCTTCGACATGCCAAACCCTGCGCTGACACCGTCGTAGACATGGATTTCGGCCGGTTTGCCGGCCGCCTTCCACGCTGCGAATAATGCGAGACAGCCGTTGGTGACGTTGAAGTGTGTCGAGCCGACGGCGATGAACAGCGGCGGAGCATGTGCTGGCACATTCACGTCCATCAGGGAGGGTCCATAGAGCGAAACCAGGAAGTCCGGCGACGCGTCCGATTGCGGGGCAAGTGCGGCGCCGACCGCAACGCCGCCTCCGGCAGAGAATCCCATAATACCTACATGCTTTGAATCCACGTGCCAGGACTCGGCATTACGCCGCACGAGCCGCAGCGCCTGCTGCGCATCGGTCACTGCCATCTGTAACACTTCGGCCAGGGCTGGATCGTCCGGCTCTGGATTGGCGTTGGCGTTGCGGATTTGCAACTCCTGGCGAGCGCCTGCGGTGCTGACGGGCGCAGGCCCACGGCCTCGCGCGCCGGAAGAGCCGGCCTGCAGCGTCCGGTACTTCAGCACGAATGCGGCGATGCCCTTGCTGTTCAGCCATTCCGCGGCCTTGACTCCTTCGTTGTCGAACCCCAGGGCACGTAACGCGCCGCCCGGCGCGATCACGACGGCAGCGCCTGTGGCGCGCGCAGCATCGGGAAGAAATACGGTTAACGTCGGGTCGCTGACATTCGCGATATTCCGGTCTCCAGCAGGAGACTTCGTCACGGTTTCGGCAACAGACCAGGATTCGGAGCCGGGCGCCTTGCCGGGCCAGAGCCGGATTTCCTGGTTTTGAGCGACTGCGATCGTCTCGAAAAACAGCAGTGTGGCGAGGCAAATACAGGTCTTCACGGCCAAATCCTCACGGTGTGACGCGGATCGATACCATTCGGTTCTCCGAGTCGGACACTCCATTCGTCTTTGGCACATCGGATACGACGTGGATTTTGACCGACGCGGCATCGGTTCCGAGTCCTCGCAACAAGGCGGCAACTTTCTCGGCGCGTTCCGCGGAAATCGTGGCGCTTTCGGTCAGGACCTTTCCGTTCGAGAGCAGGGTTGCGCCGCGCTGTGCCGTGATCTCCACGGATTTCGCCTTCGCCGCGCTGGCGAAATCCGCGGCCTGGTTCACCGCTCGCGTATCGCGTGAAAACAAAAAAGAACTGTCGAAATCAAAGAGGATTTTCCATTCGCGTTCGGTAAACGGCGGCGCCAGTTTTTGCGGAGCGGGTGGCGTCGTGGTCACCGGAGCCTGCCTTGTCGACGGACCGGCGGGACGACGGGTCGGTGGCGCTTCGATGTCCGGTTCGGCGGGCAAAATCGTGTTGCAGGCGGGATTCACCTCCGGTAGTACTGAGAGCTTGACCGGCTTCAGCGGTATACCGCCGCAGACGCGCGGCCCGGGCGCCACTGTTCCTTCCACGAGCACCTCGTGAAGGAGCTGGGGAGGATAGATCTCCGCCTGGATGTCCTGCTGAATGGCAAGGAAATAGGTCTCTCCGTCGTATTCCGCCAGGAAGCAGGGGACTGTCTTTGTATCTCTAACAACCGGACAGGTGACGAAGTTGCGTTGTTGGGCGGCCAGCGTCATCGGAAGCAGAAAAAGCGCAATGAGAGCCTTGTAGGTCATAGGACACCTAGAAAATTAGTCAAATCCTGCTTTTCAGTTTCGCTGAGTTTCATATCGAAGCGCCGATCGTAGTAGTCCACCAGTTCCCTGAGATTTTTGGCGGAACCGTTCGAAAAATACGGCGCCCGCGCCGACAGTGCCCGGAACTGCTGCATGACGATGGAGCCCACATCGACGCAGCGTCCGGAGATCAGGGCGCGTCCGGGATCGCTCGTATAAATCACGCGTCCCAAATAGGGGTGCGGCAGAGCGGACGGCTTGCAGGTGATTTTGAATACCGGCAGCTCGCGAGAGTCGCTGTAAAGAGGAGGTTCGGTCCAACGCGGATAATTCGTTGTCCCCAGATCCACGAATCCAGCGGAGAGGTCCTGCCCGGTCATCTGGTGGTTATGACAGGTGGCGCAAGTCCGCTTCAAGGGGTTGCCCAGTCCGATCGAATTAATGTGCGTCACATCGCGCAGCCAGAACTGGCGGAACATGAAAATATCGGCGCCGCGAGCGACAGAGGCCCGGAATTCGGCCTCTGCTGAACCTCCGGATTTTTTCCAGGAATCGAAGAGCATGAAGACAGGATCGTAGTCGTTATCGCCCAACACGCCGGGCTTGTGCGCGGCCATGGCTTTGGGGCCGAGCGCGGCCGGCCCTCCGGGTTCGACGAGGCTTCCACCGGATTTGTCGAAGGCCTGTGCGGCAAATACCTGGGTTTCGAATTCCACGATGCGGCGCAGCTGCTCGTCGGACACGGAGGCGCCCTGCTCGTGCCCCATAACCGCGCTTCGTGCCTGGGTGGTGAGAGTTGCTTCACGGGCGTCTGCCATGAAGTTCATGCCGACCGGCACGCCTGTGACCGGGTCCGTGTCTGCCAGGCCGCCGAGCTTCAGAACGATGCGCGGAGCGGGACCCGTGACGTACTTCAGGTTCGCAGCCATCCGCGGCCGGCGATAAACCGAGACCGTGGGAGTGGCACTCTTCAGTCCGTAAACCGGACTCGTATTGCATCCGGTCGGATCGCTGATCACATCAATAGCGAACTCGGCATTTTTCGGCACCGAAAGAGGCACGCGAATCAGGCCGCGGTTCAGGAGCAGAGAGTGCGACTTTTCCTGATCCTGCGGCAGGTTCGGGCAGTTGGATCCGTCGATGGCGGCGAATAGGGGATCCTTGCCATTGGTCCGCCGCCATAAATCGCGAGCCGCATCGGCGGAGAAACTCATGCCGTAGGCTGGCTGATGGCACGTCACGCAGGCACGGCCATTGCTTCCCAGTGCCGTAAAGAAAGGATTCCCCTCCATTTCGACGGGACCTGAATTCAGCAGGACGCCGAGCCGGCCGGTCGGCGTCGCAAATTCCATCTGCTGGGGCAACATGCCGGATGCACCTGCGGTTATCCACTTCGTGGCAGGGGCCTGCTGAGCAGCGGCTAGAGCCGCAGAGGCCGCAGCAATCCATGCAGCGCGGATCCATGAAATCTTCATCGGTCTCGACCTCCTGATTTCATTCAAGGCACAACTTTACTTCATGTTTTTCTTCGAGACGTGCCACTTTGGATCCTGGCACAAGCCGCAGTCCTTACCTTCGAACATCTTTGCCGCGACCTTGTCCCCTTTTAGTTGCCAGAGAAGAAGGGTCGAGGCAATTTTGCCAAGTTCGCCTCCGTTGGGCTCGCGATAGGTACCGCCGTGACCCATTCCATCCTTATAAGCATGGAATGCCGGAACGCTGGTGAGCCGCTGAAAATCGTCGAGACCGTTCGGGTATGCGACGTCGGTCTTGTCGCCCGTGAAGAAAAAGATCGGTGAATGAACTTTAGTCAGTTGTTCCTTGCGGACGTCTTCCATGGCGGGGCCGTTCCGATTGGGATCCGGGATGAGGATGCCGCTGTTCCAGATTCCCATCAGCTTGATTCGCGGATCGGTTGCAACAGCAAAGGTCTGGATTCCGCCGCAGGATTGCCCCATCACGGCAATTTTGGAGGTGTCGATCTTCCCGAAGTAAGGACTGTCCTTCCGGTTGTTCTCAGCGATGGCCCAATCGATCGCATCGAGAAGCTGTGAGGACATCGAGGCTGGACCGTTCGGACCGTTGCGTTCTGCGGCCGGCGATCGCGCAGGAGGTTTCGGTGTCGCCGTGGATATGGGGCCGATGGCTATGGCAAGGAAACCGTGCGAGGCGATTTCTGTCAGGAAATTCTTGAATGAATCTCCGGCATTGGCACAGGCGCCATTCCCCCACGCCAGTACCGGCAGTTTCTGGCCGTTTAGTTTTGAAAGGTCCTGTGGCCGATACACGGTGTGGGTGGACAGGCCGGGAGCCTCTTCCATTAACGCCGGAAACGGGCCCGTTCCTTGTGGGCTGCCATTCTGTGCCGGCACCGTTGTGGTGATCAGAAGCGTCGCTAAGAGCAATCGATTCATCGATTGGATCCTCCGGAAAACAAGTCGTTAATCTAACAGATCAAGGTAAAATTCGGACACTGAATAGGAGAGACATCGATCAATCGCAGGGTGTTTCTCAAGCCATTGAGAACTCTGGCAGGGCTCCTCTTTTTTGCGGCTTCCGGTTCCGTTCAGGAGTAAAAAACCGCATCTCGCGGAAAAATAGAAATGTCGCCGGAGTTTCAAAGGTTCAGCGCAAAATTCAAAACAACTCGGGAAAATCGAAAAGTGTGGCCGGAAATTCAAATCGTCAGCCGAACGCTGGGCGTTCCGCCGAAAACTCGAAACTGTCACGCAACAATCGAAAAGTTCCGCTGAAAAATTGTTCTTGCCGCTGAACATTCAAATCTTCGGCTGGCAGGCCGACGTTCTGGACGAAGATTTGAATTGCCGCGCGAAAATCTCGATTTTCAGCGGATCGTCGAGCGCGCTGCAGGAACATTGAAAAGTTCAGCCGAACAAGAAAAAGTTCCGCTGGAAAATCGCAAAGCTGCGCCGAAAATCCCGATCGTCGGCGGATAACGAAGTCGTCGTGTGGGAAATCAGAACGTCAGCCGAACTTTCGGATCTTCTGCTGGAAATTCAAAAGTTCACGCCCGAGCAGAAAAGTTCCGGGACTTCGGCGGATTTCCAGCGATTCTTTTGAATTTCCGGCTGCCGATTCGGATTTCCAGCGACAGCACCGAAATGACGCCGACAACTCCGAGCAATCCGCCGAAAAGCCCGATTTTCACGCGAAGTTTTGACCGGCGGCCGGCAACGGAAAAAATCCGGCCGAGGCTCGATATATCCAGAGATTCTTTTGTGCTCGCAGCCGAAAAAAACTGGATCCGGCTGACAAATTTATGCCGCAGGAACGGCATTTGTTTCCCAGCTTGCAAATCGATTCGGCCGGCGGATTTGGACGACAAAGGGGACAGACACCGAATTCTGCAGCTCAGGAATTCGGTGTCTGTCCCCTTAATTCCTTGTGGCGAATTCTCTTTCGAAGTAATAACCTACCGTCCCATGAACCGTCGACAAATGCTTGCTTCATTACCCGGAATAGTGCTCGCTCCACGCTTTTTCGCCCAGGGAGGCAATCCTCCGATACGAACGAAAGGCATCAATCACGTCACACTGTATGTCTCCGACATGAAGCGTTCGATCGATTTCTACCAGGGTCTCTTCGGTATGCCGATCGCTTCGCGGCAAGGTGCGACAAACGTGAATCTCCGGATTGGCACCGGTCCGCAGTTTCTCGGGATCACTTCGGCAGAAGGGGCTGCACCGAACATCAATCACGTCTGCCTGAATGTCGAAGATTTCAACGTGGACAAGATCGCCGGCATTCTGACGCAGCGCGGCTTCACGAAAAGCGACGAACCTGGTCCGATGAAGGTTCGCGTGCGGATGCGAGAAGGAACGCCCGAGCTTCACATGTACGATGCCGACGCCATCGAGATCCAGCTTCAGGATCCGCGGTACTGCGGAGGAACAGGGCCGCTTGGCAATGTTTGTCCGGCGCCGGAACCATCGCCGAAGAAAGGACTGATGGCTCTTCGCGGCTGGAGTCACTGCACGATCTTCGGATCGGATGCGAACCGGTCGAACAAGTTTTATCAGGACCTGTTCGGCTGGCACGTTCAGGGTTATCAAGCTCCGGCCGGCAGCACGAATTCGCCGTTTCTGAACGCCGGCAACGGTAGGGAGTTTCTCATGTTCGGTGGTGGCGGCGGTGGACGAGGCGGCGCGGCGGCCGCACCGCGCGGCAGCATCAATCACTTGTGTATGAGCATGGACAATTTCAATCCGGACGCCGTCATCAAGAATCTTGAAAGTTTCGGCATCAAGCCGCGCGGCAATCCGCAGGGCACTCCCGGTCCGATGGTCCATTACATCAGTCTCAGGATGGAAAATCGTGGCGGCGCCAAAGACGGCACGCCGGAATTGTATTTCACCGATCCGGACGGCCTTCTGATCCAGCTTCAGGACACGACGTACTGCGGCGGTTCCGGTTCACTCGGCGAGATTTGTCCGAGCTGAGCGTATTCACGGGCGTCGGAGGACACCTATGAGCATGGCGCAAAAGTGGGTAGCCATAGTTCTTCTCCTTGCCGGCACCGCCTATGTAACCGCCGCCGGCTTGCAATCGGCTGGCGTCGACAGTTTCAAAACAATCTCCGAAACCGACTGCACGACTGAAAAGGTTGGGACTGCGATTCCGGTTTCATCTATCGGCGAGCCCGTGTCCGGAGTGGCGCTGAATGCGCCGCGTTGGGTTGCGGCATCGGGGACGGCTCCCGCATATTGTGCCGTGGACGGATCAATGGCGCCGGTCGATCGTAGTTCGTCGGCGAAACCGATCTTGTTTCGGGTTGTGCTTCCGGCGTCATGGAGCCGCCGGGCCGCGCAAATGGGCGGGGGCGGTACAAACGGAGTGATTCCGAATCTGACCGGCGAGCCCTTGCAGCGGGGATTCGCCGCATACGGAAGCGACTCGGGTCATCAGAATCCGCCGCCGGGTCCACGCGGCGCACCGCCGAACCCGGCGGCCGCAGATTGGTGGCTCAGCGATGAGGCCGTCCGTAACTTCGGTTATATGCAGATGAAGAAGACTCATGATGCTGCGATGGTCATCGTCGAGCGCATGTATGGAGAGAGGCCGAGGTTCAACTACTACATTGGCAACTCGCAGGGCGGCCGTGAAGCATTAACGGTCGCCCAGCGATATCCTATCGACTACGACGGAATCCTCGCGACGGTTCCCGTCGTCAGCCTCTCATCGTTGCAAGTAGCGCCGGTGCGCGTCCGGATTCAGGAGAAGCCGGAGGCTAACTGGATAACGCCGGCCAAAGTGAACGCGATTCGCGGCGAGTTCATCCGGCAGTGCGACAAGCTGGACGGGTTAGCCGACGGCATCATCAACAACTACATGGGATGCCGGTCCATCTTCGACGTTAGTCAGGGGGCACCCAATCGGCAGCCGTGGGCCACAAAGCGCTGTCCGAATAACATCGATCCGAATCCGGCAGACACGGGCAGCAACGCTTGCCTCACCGACGGCCAGATCTCCACGTTGCAGTTAATCTACAGCCGCTATCCGTTCAAAGCGGCGCTGGCGAATGGCGTCATGTCTTTCGGCATGTGGCTTCCGAATACAGATCCGGCAGGCAACGGGTTAATCTCAACCGGCCGTCTGCGTGGGCAAGAAGGCGCGCCCTCTCCGGCGCCGCTGTTCGCACATATTTCGGTAGCTGGGCTTACGGCCGGACTGATGCGCGATACCAATGCCAATCCGCTCGACTTGGTCGAAACAGATGCGGCCATCATGCGCCGGCGCCGCGAACTCTCGGAAATACTCGATTCAGCGAATCCCGATCTGACACCCTTCAATCGCCGTCAAGGTAAGATGATCGTCATAAACGGCACGAACGATACGCTGGCTTCACCGGGCGCGCAACTGGACTACTACCAATCCGTGATCGATAAAATGGGCCAGCCGGTCCTCGATCAGTTCGCCAGGTTCTTCGTCATGCCTCAAACAGGCCATGGCCTGAGCGGCACCAATTACTCCATTGACGGCGATGGCAAAACCATTCCATCCGCTGCCATCCCAAACGGTTTCAACCGTCTCAGCGTACTCATGGATTGGGTTGAGAAAAAGGTCGTCCCTGGCAAATCTTTAATCGTTACGGCCGGCGAGAAGAGTCTGCCGTTGTGCTCGTACCCCGCCTATCCCAAATACGTGGGCGGCCCTTCCGGCTCGGCAAGTTCGTACGTCTGCGCTGCGCCTTGAACTGAACACAGCCGATTTACTTGTACGTCGAAGTATTCAGCTACCGGCGCACATCACTGATGCCCGTCCCCCGCGTTGATCTCGGATTGAGAACCCGCAGGCGATCTGGTGATCCGCTCAATCCGCGTTTTATTCCACGATGGACTGCATGACCGCCGTTTCGAAGTCTTGGATGAATTGCTGATTGGATGTTTGCGTCATCAATAGCCCAACGAGCTTCTCTTTCGGATCTACCCAGAAGTGCGTTCCAAAAGCGCCCTGCCATCCGAACGAGCCATTGGAGAGCATGAGGTTTCGCGCGGTGGCGTCGGTGATGACGCGGACGCTCAGCCCCCATGCTTCGCCGCGTTGACGTCCCGGCAGCGTGTCGGAAGCGAACGGGGATCCCATGAGCTCAACGCTTCGCGGGCTCAAAAGGCGTTTGCCGTTGAATTGACCTCCATTGGCCAGCATCATACCGAATTTCGAATAATCATCTGCCGTACTGGAAAGCCCGCCGCCGCCCGAAAAATAGGTCGTCATGGCAAGACGTTGATCCGGTGATTTCTGCAATGCGTTGCCGGACTTCGTGTATAGAGTTGCGGCTCGCGCACGCTGAAGGTCGTTGAGATTGAACGTCGTGTCCTTCATCCCAAGCGGGTCAAAGATTCGTTGCTTCAGGAATTGATCGATTTTCTGGCCGGACGCGATCTCGACGATTCGAGCCAGCGTCTCGAAACCGGCGCTGGGACTGTAAGTCCAGCGGCTGCCGGGTTGGAATTCGAGCGGCACTTGCCCAAGTTGGGGGATATAGCTTGCGAGCGTTTCACCGTCTTTTTTCGGGAACTTGGCCGCTTCTGCAGTACTGATGGTTCCACTGACCAGCCCGGACGTATGTGTCAGCAGGTCGCGAACGGTAATCTCGCGTTCCGCCGGGACCGTATAGAACTTGGGCGGCGGCCCGCCCCGGCCTCTGCCGCCGGCTTGTGGCTGACCAGGCAGCGGAACCGCGACTTTCAATTCTTTAAACTCGGGAATGAAGCGTGAGACTGGATCGGCGAGGTGAACCTTTCCTTCCTCGATCATCATCATCATGGCGACACCGATGACGGGTTTCGTCATTGAGGCGATTCGGAAAACGGCATCTTTCGGCATCGGTTTATTCGTTTCAATATCCGACAGGCCTTGAGCTTCGAAGTACGCCACCTTGCCTTTGCGAGCCACGAGCGTAACTGCGCCCGCGATGTCGTGGCTCTCGATCCGCCGGTCAACAAGTTCGTGGATGCGTTTCAGCCGCTCAGAAGAGATCCCGACGTCTTCCGGTTTTGAAGCGGTTTGCGCGAGCAAACTCGCCGCGGATACTAAAGTACCTGTAACGAGCAAAAGGGCAATTCGCTTCATAAAGTCTCCTTGAGTCTCCTTTGAGGGTTACTTGCTGTGCGATTTGTAGTCCAATTTGCTCCATAACATACTGTGACCAACGTTTTAGTTCAAGGATTGGAATATGGCGCGTTGCCTGAGATGGGCGGCAGGCCAATAAACAGGCTCAGGCATTCGATTCAACGATTCACTATCCGGTCGCTGCTAAAGATCTTGAAGGAGCGTGGGACTTTACGATCACCGATGGTACCGGCGTTCAATCCGCGTGTTTCAGCAAAATCCACTGGACGAATGCGCCATTGCCGGCGACGTCCCAAATGGCGAACCGCACCCAGGCTTTGCCGGCGGCATTGAACGGAATCGTCAAATGTTTGCTGCCAAAGGGCGGCAAGTCGGTGGCCGAAATCAACTGGTGGTCGGTTTTCTTGCCGTCTCCGGAAACGACTTCCAGGAAAGACAGCGGAAACGTCCACTCGGCATCGGCGGAGATCGTCCGCTGGGCCGCGCCGGCGCAGACGGCCACGCAGAGAATGCGCCAGATCAATTACAGAGAAGCTTCCGCCTTCTTTAAAGATGACTGGAAGGCGAGCACGAACGTCACGCTGAATCTCGGATTGCGCTGGGATTACTACGGCGTGCCGTGGGTTTCCAATGGATTGACGGCAGCTCCGGTGGGGGGCGGCACGAACCTGTTCGGCTATTCCGGAGGCAGCTTTGCGACCTGGATGCAGCCCGGGCAACGCGGTGATCTAACACAATTGCAGTTCGTCGGACCAGGCTCGCCTAATGCGGGCACCAGCGTTTACAAGAAGGACCTGCACAACTTCGGTCCGGCGGTGGGTTTTGCATGGAATATCCCCGGTTTGGAGCGGGCCAGACCACTCTTCGCGGCGGGTACCAGCTCAGCTTTCTGCCCTTTGGCGGCGGCCGCGTGAGTACCTTCAACTCGACGTTCGCGAACCCGCCGGGCAGTTCGTTGGACGCGAGCATCAATGGTGGGCCGGGTCTTGAATACCTCGATATGACCAAGCTGTCGAGTCTGGTTCCGGTACCGCTGTCGGCGGCACCAATGAAGCCGATCCCGGTGACCGACCGAAGCGTGGGCTTATCGGCGATCGATCCCAATTTGACGACACCCTATGTTCAGAACCTGACGTTGAACCAGACGCGAAACGTCGGACGAAAACTGACTCTGGACGGCCGCTACATCGGAACGCTGAGTCGAAAGCTATACGGCAGTGTCAATCTCAATTCTCCCAATTTCCTGTTCAACGGATTGAAGGAAGCCTTCGATGCGGCACGTGCCGGCGGAGAATCGCCGCTGCTGGACAAGATGTTCAACGGCATCAATATTGTCGGCGGCGCGGGAACGGGGCCGGTTGGTACGACCGTCGGTGGAGTGCCACAGACCGGTGCGGGACAACTTCGAGTGGCCACGGCCAGCCTTTTAAAAAACAATCTGGCCAATGGTAACTATGTCGCTCTCGCGACATCGCTGTACACATTGAACTATGCCGCAAGCAGCAATCCAGGTCTGCCTGTAATTCCGGCACTCGTCAATGGTGCGGTGCTGCGCTACAACAACTTTGCCGAAAACTTCATCGAGGCCAGCCCACAATTCAGCACCGCCACGTTACAGACGAATCTCGGCAACACCAACTATCACTCGCTGCAAATGCAGGCAACGATGCGGCCCACCGCCGGCGTGAACTTCCAGGCGACATACACCTGGGGCAAGCTAATCGGGAACAACGGCACCTATAGGCTGCCGTTCGACCGGCGCGGAGACTACACGCTGCAGACAGGCGATATCCGCCATCAGTTCCGCACCAACGGAACCTTCACGATTCCTGCCGGCCCCGGCCAGTTGCTTCTCGGAAAAAGCCATAGCGCGATGGCGAGGGCTATTGAAGGCTGGCAGTTGGGCTGGATTGTCGATTTGGAAAGCGGAACTCCCACCATTATCACCGCGCAGAATATGCTTTATGGAAATGGTGTTCCGGACAAGGTTGGAAACTTCAACCCGAACGCCGGAAAAGTCAGTTGGCAAAACGGCGCCGTCGCCGGAAATTACTTCAACGGTGCCTACACCACTGTTCCCGATCCCCAGTGCTCGCAGATCGCGGCCAGCTTGAAATCCTCGTGCACGCTCCAGGCGATTGCCGACTCCTCGGGCAACATCGTCCTGCAGAACCCGAAACCGGGAACGCGTGGCAACCTCGGTCAGAACGTCATCCAGAATCCGGGAATGTGGAGTCTAAACACCTCCATGAGCAAGTCGTTCCATCTGAGGGAACAGATGAACTTCAAATTCCGTGTCGATGCTACGAACCTGCTGAACCATCCGACGCCCGCGAATCCCAATTTGAATATCGACAGCACGACGACGGCGTTCGGCAACATCGCGACGAAGACCGGGAACCGCACGATTCAAGGCGTCCTGCGGCTCGAGTTCTAGGGATGTCCTGTGTAGGGGCGGTCTATGAAGGTATGAATAAATTGATTTACTTGTCAAACGTGAGTTGGTTTGTTGTGCGATGTGTAATGAACTTGTTTAGATCGCCGAATGACGCGCTGTGCATTGAAATCTAACATTTGGCGGTTTGGTAGTCGAAACTAAGTACATTAGACATCGCACAACAAACCAACTCACATTTGACAGCCGGACCTCAATCTATTCAGAGCTTCTAAACCGCCCCTACACAGGAATGTCTCATACGCGTAAGCTCTTACTCAAAAGTATTGGATTGATTGGGACTTAGCGGATATCGTGTCTCTGATATATCGGACCGAGCCTGGAGGCGGCAATGTCTATACGGTTGGTGATCAGCGCATTCATTCTCCTGATCGTTACAGCGGGCGCAAGTATGGCGGCCGGCGGCGGAAATACCGCTGTGTTGGATGCTGCTCGGACGGCAAATTGGGATAGCGTTCGGACGCTGGTTTCAAAAGGTTTGACCAAGGAAAACATCAATACAGCCGATACCGACGGAACACGCCCATTACACTGGGCTGTCCGGGCCGATGAACTTGAAATCGCTCGCCTACTGCTCCGAGCAGGCGCCGATCCCAATGCCCAAACGCGGCTGGGCGTAACCGCCTTATATCTCGCGGCTCAAAACGGCGACGCCGATATGGTTAAGGCTTTACTCGCAGCGGGAGCGGACGCGAATCAAGTGGACCGGCCCACCGGTGAATCGATCTTAATGGCCGCCATCCGGGCAAAAAGTACGGCCGCCGTCCAGGCCCTCCTCTCCTCAGGCGCCAATTCCAACGCGGTCGAACCTCAACTTCGAGCGACACCTCTGATGTTGGCCGCGGAGACCGGGCAGGCGGATATGATCCGTTCCCTCCTGGAGCGCGGTGCGGACATTCATGCGCGTACCAGAACCGGAGCGACGCCTGAACCGAAGCTTCCCTGTATCGACAAGGCGGGTTGCGGATCGCACGGCGTCGGCATCATTCGCGGAGGTCTTCCCGATCAAGGGTATCGCGCACCGATTCCAGGCGACATGACTCCGCTGATGTATGCGGCTCGAGAAGGACATCTGGACGCCGCAAAAGCCTTGCTGGATGCCGGCGCCGACGTCAATGCCGTCGACAAAAATGCGATCGGTCCGCTGTTCATGGCGATCGGCAACAACCACATGGATATGGCTCATTTGCTGATCGATCACGGCGCAAACATCAACGCCGTGGATTGGTATGGACGCACGCCTCTGTTCGCCGCCATCGAAATGCGGAATGTCGATCTGCATTACGTTACGTTCCAGCACCTGGTCACGGAAGAAGACCGGAAAGTCATTCTGAACTTCATCGGATTTCTTCTGGACCGTGGCGTCGATTCCAACATTCGCGTCAAAGAAGTTGCGCCGCTGCGCCGATGGATGTACCTGCTCGGCGGATCGCTCGCGTGGGTGGACTTCACCGGCCAGACGCCGTTCATCCTGGCTTCTCTTTCCGGCGACCTTTCGACGATGCGGCTCCTCCTCAAGCACGGCGCCGACCCGAAGATCACCACATTCAGCGGCACGAATGCGCTGATGGCTGCCGCAGGCGTCAACTGGGTCTATAACCAGACGTATACCGAAGGGGAGCCGGCGCTCCTGGAAGCGGTGAAGCTATGTTCCGAACTCGGACTGGACGTGAATGCCGTCAACTCCATGGGCTTGACCGCCGCCATGGGCGCGGCAAACCGCGGGTCCGATTCGATTATCGAGTTCCTGGTTTCAAAAGGCGCCCGCCTCAATATGAAGGATAACGTGGGAAGAACTGCTTACAACTGGGCCGAAGGTATCTTCCTCGCGACGCACGCGGCCGTTCCGAAGCCCAGCACGATGGTTCTCATCCAGAAACTGATGGGTAATGCCCAGGCGGCGGCGAAGTAAGATGAGACTGTCGTTACGTGTTTTCCTGGTGCCTTTGTGCCTTGGTGTTTTTTCCGGGTGTCTCACGGCACACGCCGCTCCCCATTTAGCGCAACCCGATGTACAGGCGGTTCTGAAACAATACTGCTTCACCTGTCACAATCAGCGTGCGAAGACGGCCAACCTGGAGTTGGACGTCAAAGATCTGAATCACCTCGAAAACGACGTACCCGTCTGGGAAGCGGTCGTCCGGAAACTGCGGACGGGAATGATGCCCCCAAAGAATGCCTCCCGGCCGGATCGCGCGACTTTGGACAGTGTTGCCGAGTTTCTGGAGACCGGTCTGGACCGCGCGGCGGCGCAGCATCCGAACCCGGGGGCGCCATCCCTGCAACGGATGAACCGGAACGAGTATGCGAATGCAATTCGTGACTTGCTCGATTTACGTCTCGACGTGACCACGTTGCTTCCCAGTGACAGCACCAGCGCGGGGTTCGACAACATTTCGGACATTCTTGGAACGTCGCCTTCGCTCATTCAGGGCTATTTGTCGGCGGCCATGAAGATCAGCCGCCTGGCCGTCGGCGATACGTCGGCTCCGCCCACGCCGGTTGCGTATCACGCGCCGAAAGGTTTGTCCCAGCGCAGCCATCTTGATGGCATGCCGCTCGGCACTCAGGGCGGAATGGTCGCGCAACACAACTTTCCGCTCGACGCCGAATATGAAATACGCGCGGGCGCCGGCCGCATCGACTTGACCATCGATGGCGAACCGGTTCAGGTCACCGGCCGCGGCTCCATACGCGTGGCCATCCCAGCCGGTCCGCATACTATTCGCACTGCATCCGTTCGCGCGACGGAGACGGCCGGCCTCGATGACATCTTCAGCGCGCCAGAACGCGGCGGCGGTGGCTTGTCGACGATCACCATCACCGGCCCCTTCAACCCCGGCGGTGTCGGCAACACGCCCAGCCGGCGGCGTATCTATGTGTGCTCACCGGCGAAGCCTGCAGATGAAATGCCGTGCGCCAGGCAGATCCTCCGGACGCTGGCGACGCGCGCCTTCAAGCAACCGGTAAAGGATGACGATCCTTCAATGGAAACGCTGCTCGGCTTCTATCAGGAAGGCCGCAGCGACGGCTCATTCGATAGCGGGATCCGCAAGGCCCTTGCCCGCATACTCGTCGATCCGCGATTCATCTTCCGGATGGAACATGTACCCGCGAACGTGCCCGCAGGCACACCGTACCGGCTGACCGATCTCGAGATTGCTTCGCGTCTTTCTTTCTTCCTGTGGAGCAGTATTCCGGATGACGAACTGTTGAATCTCGCGATTGCCGGAAAGCTGTCGAACCCCACAGTGCTCGAACAGCAGACGCGCCGCATGTTGAAAGATCCGAAATCGCGGGCGCTCGTGGATAACTTCGCAACCGAGTGGATGCGGCTGCGTGAACTGGATAACGCGGAACCGGAATCGCCGGAGTTCGATGGAAACCTGCGTCTCGCCTTGCAGCGGGAAATGCAGCTGTTCTTCGAAACTATCCTTCATGAAGATCGCAGCATTATCGATCTGCTCGATGCGGATTACACCTTCGTGGATGAACGTCTGGCCCGGCATTACGGAATGCCGAACGTGAAAGGCAGCCTGTTCCGCCGCGTCACACTGGCGAAAGACGATCCGCGCCGCGGCATCGTAGGGAAGGGAAGCGTTCTCCTAGTCACGTCGGCAGCCAACCGCACGTCACCGGTTCAACGCGGCCAGTTCATTCTGGAGAACATCCTGGGGGCGAAGGCTCCCAACCCGCCGCCGGGAGTGGAAGTCAATCTCGACAAGCCGGCGGACGCAACCGAAATAAAGACGCTGCGGCAGCGCATGGAATTGCACCGTCAGAATCCGGTGTGCAGTTCCTGCCACACGATCATGGATCCCATCGGGTTCACACTCGAAAATTTTGATCTGACCGGAAAATGGCGCGATACCGACGCGAATGCGCCGATCGACAACACCGCGCAAATGGTCGATGGAACGAAGCTCGATGGGCCGGCCAGCCTGCGTCGCGCCCTGCTCGCCCGCTCCAACGTCTTTGTTACCGTTGCCGCGGAAAAGCTGATGACATATGCGATGGGCCGGGCCACCACGCCCTATGACATGGCCGCCGTCCGCAGCGTGGCCCGCGAAGCGGAGCGTAACGATAACCGTTTTTCATCGCTCGTTGCAGGTGTGGTCAAGAGCGTACCTTTTCAGATGCGAGCGCGTGAAGCCTCAACAAAACAGGAGTCGACACAATGAACTTCATTACCAGGAAACATCTATCGCGGCGTACATTTCTTCGAGGCAGCGGAGCTGTTGTGTCATTGCCGTTCCTGGAGTCGATGCTGTCTGCGCAGACTCCGGCAAAGGCACTCGCCGGCTCGACAACACGTCTGAGCTTTATCTATTTTCCGCACGGCGTCACGATGGACCACTGGGTGCCCGCAACAGAGGGCGCCGGTTTTGAGTTCACACCGATTCTGAAACCGCTGGAGCCGTTCCGCGATCACGTCAATGTCATCAGCAATACGTATGCGCCGATGGCATACGGGGCCGACGCGTCAGCCGCTGCCAATCACAGCAATTCCTCGGCTGTGTTCCTGACCGGAGCGAAACCGGCGGAGAACCCGCGGCCGGTGCTGGGAGAATCGGTAGACCAGATGGCGGCCAAGGCCATCGGTCAGGACACGCCTCTGCCGTCGGTCGAGATGACCGTCGAAGAAGGTGGCCTGACCAGCCCGTTCCGGAATTCGATCGCGTGGCAGTCCGCCACGTCCCCGCTCCCGATGGAAAACAATCCGCAGGTCATCTTCGAGAAACTTTTCGGTGACGGTACCAACGAAGCCGAGCGCAATGCGCGTCGAAAGGAATCACGCAGCCTGCTCGATTCTGTTATGGATCAGCTCGGCGCGCTGAAGCGGCAGCTGCCCGCCGGCGATCGCGGGCGCGTCAACGATTACCTCGATGATGTTCGTGAGATCGAACGCCGGATCCAGAAGTCGGAACAGAAACTGGAAGCCGCGAAACTGGACGTCCCGGACACGCCGACGGGCGTGCCGGATGCCTTTGAAGATCACATCAAGATGCTTTTTGATTTGCAGGTGCTGGCATTCCGCGCCGAAATCACTCGCATTGCAACGCTGATGCTCGCTCATGAGATCAGCAACGCCGTTTATCCGGCGACCAACATTCGCGACGGATTCCACAATCTCTCCCATCACTCCAATGTGCGCGCCAATATGGACAAATTCGCGGAACTCAACGCGTACCATCACAGTATGCTGGCGTATTTCCTTGGCAAGCTCAAAGCCACGCCTGATGGCGATGGAAGCTTGCTCGACCACTCCCTGGTTCTGTATGGCAGCGGGATGAGCAACAGTAACGAACACAACCATAGTCCATTGCCGATGATCCTCTCCGGCGGCGCCTACGGCGCAGTCAAAGGCGGCCGACACATCAAACTGGCAAAACTAACCACGCATTCGAACCTGCTGTTGACCATCCTGCACAAAGCCGCCGTGCCGGCGGAAAAAATCGGCGACAGCACCGGCGTGATCGAGGAAATCTAATGTTGCGGAAATTGACGATTGTTTTAGCGGCGTTGACGATATTCGCGGTTGTTGGTTCTGCATCCGCGCAGTCCAAACTTCAATTGAAAGTGCATACCGGCCGCGGGGCAAGTGGCTATGACGTCAATTCGACGATGATCATGGGCGAGAAGGACATGATCCTGATCGATCCGCAGTTCTCGCTGAGCGAGGCGCACAAGCTCGCCGCGGAGATCCTCGAATCCAAGAAGAATCTGACGACGATCTATTTGACCCACGGTCATCCCGATCACTTCTTCGGGATCGCCGTTTTGAAGCAGGCGTTTCCGCAAGCGAAGATTGTTGCGCTGCCGGCGACGGCGAACGCCATCAAGACGGCGTGGCCGGCCCGTCAGAAGTTCTGGTTCCCGACCTACGGCAACAACATCCCCGGACCGGATCCCATCCTGCCGGAGGAATTGACCGAGGGATACCTCACACTCGAAGGCGAACAGTTTCCGGTGACCGGACCCGTTCCCGGCAGTGACGGTGCGGCAAACAGCTTCGTGTTTGTTCCCTCACTGAAGGCTGTCGTTACAGGGGACATCGTCTTTGACCACGTTTATTTCGGGGTTCAGAAGGACAAAGCTCGCGAAGACTGGAGCAAAACCATCGATCAGATCATGGCGTTGAAGCCGGAGATTATCGTGCCCGGTCACGAAGGGCCTGGAGCCAAACACGATGCTTCGGCCATCGCATTCATGAAGAAGTACATTGTCGACTGGGACGTCAATGTAGCCAAATCCAAAAATGCCGCGGAGATGCGTGAGAATGTGCTGAAACAGTATCCTAAGCTCGGTATGGAATTCACGCTCAACGATCGCATTGCGACTTACTTTCCTGCACCAAAATGAATCAACAGACACGTCGAACATTTATCGCCGGTATGGGCGGCGCACTGTTTGCGTCGGCCGTTTCGGCCCAAGCGCAGTCTGCTGCGTCACCGGCGCTGCCGCTTAAGAATCTCGGACTAGAGCATCTGGACATCGTCGTTCCGGATACAGCCGTCAGCGCGAAGTTCTATATGCAGGTGTTCCGCACCAAGCTCCATCAACAGCCGTTTCAGGGCAACATCCGGTATTTCATTCTGTTGGGAGATCTGCCGGCGAACCGGCAGGTCGGCTACATCGCGATCGGTGCGGGGGGAACCCGGCCAACGAGTATTGGTCACTATTGCGCACTGGCGGAGCGCTACGACCGCAACGCCGTGGCGAAGGAAATGGAAGCGGCCGGGTACAAGACGGCTCAAGGCAGCTTCGGAATGTGGCCCGACCCGGACGGTCTCGAGTTGCAGCTCTTCCAGCCTCCCGCCGGCGTCGTTACCGCTGCTGTACCGTCGGATCTTCCGGTCGAAACGAACGGCCTTGTGACGCCGCTGGGTTTGGATCACGTTGTTCTCAATGTTCGCGGCATCGACGCGTCGCTGCCGTACTACCACTCCGTGTATGGGAAAGAAGTCGATGGCGCCCGCGAACATAATCCCGAGCGACTCTGGCTGAATCTCAAAAACGATACACGCATCGGACTCCAACCGGCTCCCGCCGGCCAGTCACCTCGCATCGAACACTTTTGCATCAAGGTCCGCCCCTTCAATCGGGAGGCGGTCAGCGCCGGGTTGAACAAAATCGGTGCGGAAGTTCTCCCCTCACCCGACGAGCCTGGCATCCTTCGATTCCTGGACAATAACAAAATCATGTTGGAATTGAAGGCCGTCTAGCGCAACGATACAGGATACCAAAGCCAATAATCCGGCGTGTTGGGGGCGGTGCACGCTTTCGTGGCGCGGAGATTCACCCAAGGTTCTTTAACTTCTCAAATCGCCTTTCCACAACGTCGAAGGTTTCGTCTTTTTTTGGAAATGCGAAGCGCACCAGACCGCAGCCGAGGCCGGGATCAGAAGCGTAAAAGCTGGAGCCCGGCACGGTCGCGACACCGACTTCGTCGATCAACCAATAGGCGAAGGCCACATCGTCGTCACCTCGGCCCCGTACTGTGCAAAAACTCAAATCAATCGAAATCATTGTAAAAGTCGGGCTATGGGATGTGCTGATAACCTCCGGCCATGCGCACGTTGCTGGACCCGTTTTCCTTCCTCGTCGTTTCCTTGTCCGGTTGGATGAACCAACGTCAACAGAACGTCATCCATTATTTAATTGAGGAAAATCGGGTCCTGCGAGAGCAAATAGGCAACCGCCGTATGCGTTTCAGCGATGACCAACGTCGCCGATTGGCAGCCAAAGCGAAGACAATCGGCCGGAAGCTCCTCCACGAGGTGGCCACCATCGTCACTCCCGAGACGTTGTTGGCCTGGCATCGAAAGCTGATCGCCAAGAAGTATGATGGGAGCGCCAACCAGGGTCCCGGACGCCCACGCACCGCCGCCGAGATCGCTGCGCTGGTGACGCGTATGGCCAAGGAGAATCGAAGCTGGGGTTATCGGCGGATTCAAGGAGCACTTTCCAATCTCGGTCACCTGCTAGCGTTTAAAACTATTGCCAACATCCTGAAGGAGCACGGCATCGAACCGGCGCCCGAGCGCAGCCGAAAGACGACGTGGAAAGAATTTCTCAACCGACATTGGGGAACAGATTGTGGCATCGGACTTCTTTACCATTGAAGTTTGGATGCCGACAGGTCTGCAGCGGTTTATTGTTCTCTTCTTTATAGAACTTTCCACACGGAGAGTCGAGATCGGAGGAGTGGCAAGCAAGGCGAATGGGATTATGGATGGCGCAAATTGCCCGGAACATCACCGACGAGGTGGATGGCTTCTTCAAGGGAAAGCGACATCTGATTCACGATCGCGATCCTTTATATACGCGGGAGTTCCGGAACATGTTGGCAGATGTCGGCGTAGAATCGGTGAAATTACCGCCCCGATCGCCGAATTTGAATGCCTACGCTGAACGTTTTGTAAGGACCATTAAGGAAAGCTGCCTGGAGCAGATGATTCTCTTCGGAGAAGATTCATTGCGGACCAGCATTCGCCATTTTGTGGACCATTATCACCTGGAGCGCAATCATCAGGGCCTGGGGAACCGGTTGATCATTCCAATGACAGAAAAGGTCAAGACGGAAGGGCGAATCGAGCGGCGAGAGAGACTCGGCGGGCTGCTGAACTACTATTATCGGGCGGCGTAGCTCTTCTTCAGGACCTCAGCACTGCAACGCACTGCAGCGGCGTGCATCACGCCAGGGAATCTCAACGTCATAAACGGAGAGTCTGATCGTCCCGGCGGCGTTTCCTAAAGGAGTGGAAAAGTCCTTGGTTGGCAACAGAAGGCATTTTCTCGGTAGGATCGTGTTTTTACACGTTACGGCGTCCGGAAGGTGATTTGCTGAAACCTGAACGTTCACGCTGCTCTAACCTTGAGCTGTAAGCCAAACTCTTCCTGAAGTGCGCGCAAGATCGCAAAGAAGCTTGCCGTGCTTGGGTTTCCTGTTGCGCTCAACATTCGATGCAAGCTCTTGCTTGGAATGTTTACAAGAGTTGCCAACTTCTCGAAACCAATCGTGGCATTGATGAAATCTTTGAGCACGGCTTTGCCAATTGTCTCTTCACCATTCAGGTAAGCATTGACCGCCTCGGTCAGCAGCGCTTTTCGGAATGCAGCATCGCGTTGGGCGCGCGCGTATGTTGTCTGTTTAAAATCCCTCGTTAGACCCATTCATTCCTCATTGTTCACTTTTTAGACTTCCGTTTCTTGTACGCTGCCCAAGCATCTTGAGCCTTTGTGATTGCAGCGGCCTGGCCTTTCTTGTCACTGCCGCCAAGCAAAATGATGATGTGATCACCATCTTTGCCAAAGTAGATGCGGTACCCTGGTCCGAAGTCGATCTTGTATTCGAAAATACCAGCACCGACTCCTTTGACATTGGAGAAATGTCCTGCTCCAAGTCGATACAAGGCCATCGTCACTTTCGCCGCAGCGGCGGCATTCAGCTCGGCAAACCATCGCGCGAACGGCGATTGACCTGCGGCATCCAGGTACTCGAGAACTTTCAGGGCGTCACTCACCGTTCACTGCTCCATATAGTAACATAGAGGTTACTACGTAAAAAAGAAACCCTTTTCAACTGGGAGCCACACAGCGTTGGTTGAAACATGCGGTGTTACCCAATAATTACTCCCGTACTGTGCAAGAACTCAATCTGATTGAAATGATTGGAGTGAGAGGCGGCACTCTGGGCGATAATTTCCAGCGCCATGCGTACTCGATTGGATCCCGGTACTTGTTCAAAAATTCGATCTTGTTGAGATTACTTGAGATCTCACGTGAGGCTCGCTCATGGTATTGGCCGTGCGCCTCTCATCTGTGTCGTTGGTGATCACGATGGCAAACGGCTTGAGGGCCGGATCTCTAATCACGCCAGGAAAAGTCCACCAATGCAGCTTGTCATCGTGGCTACGGTGATTTCTTTCGAGAGGAACGGCGTGAGTTGGGAAGGTTGCGCTTTTACAACGACGGGAACTACTAGAATCAGCGACAGTGCGAGTTGAAATGCGCTAAACGCTTTCATGTTTTCGCCTGCTGGTAAAGCTTCAAGGCCATGCGATCGACATGTCACTCGTGTACTTTGCCGAGTGGGCCAAGCACCGGTTGCAACGATGCGGCCAAATCGTTCTGGTCGATATTCATCGCCGATGAGAGGAGTTCCTTGGGCAAACCAAATGCAAATTTAATGTCGGGTGTCACGGTAAAAATCGGCTTGCCAAACCTTCGCGCCTGCTCGAGTTCCACTACTAAGAAGGGGCTTGCAGTATCCGAACCTATAATACCGATGACGGCATCACTTTTATCGATCAGACGTCGTACCGTTGGAGCAATCATTTCGCCAGGACCGATGCTGTTCGCATCGGTGACCTTGATGCTGAGGCCTTCCAAGGT
Organism: uncultured Acidobacteriota bacterium; assembly: GCA_963738025.1. Taxonomy (GTDB): domain Bacteria; phylum Acidobacteriota; class Terriglobia; order 20CM-2-55-15; family 20CM-2-55-15; genus 20CM-2-55-15. The sequence goes on from CAVTWA010000075.1 coordinate 57,237, forward strand.
ATTCTTCAATCGCTTAGCGTGTTCGGTGTCCTCTGATCCATAGGATAGAAAGACCGTGGGGCTCTTTGTCGGTGCTGGCAGTGTCGAGCCCCGATTGTGTGCCCCTTCCGACTCGTCGGAGTATTCTAGTACCAGTTCGTGACGCAGATGTTGGGTGTGACCATCTTTCATGAGCAAATCGGCAAACAGCGTGAACGTACCCCACCCGGCAGTAGCGAGCATAAATTTACTTTTACGGTCGTCCGATTCGATACGGGGTGTTGGGAATGTTGGGTGCAAAACCCATACTACTTTGGCAATCAGATCGAGGGCGTCGTCACTTGCGTCTATCCACGCGCGCCAAGTCCAATAGTCGTGCCCTACATATTTGAAATCTTGCTTAATCGCATAGCTCATCGCTCTTGCTCCAGCGTAATTCCGCTCAGTTGGGGACTCGTAAACACAGACCGCCAGCGTTCAGCGTTTAGCTGGACTCGCACTCGCACCAATCCTTCATCCCGCATATTTGGAATATAGACGAAGATGCCACCGGGTTCGGGCCAGATCTGAGTCGGTACCCAGTCCTCCTCCATTGGGCCGATCCTGGTCTTGTACTCACATCGATGTCCGTTGTCGGGATCGAAGCGTCGCGCGACGTCGTGGGGTTCGAGTCGGACTTTGATCGGACGCCCAAGTTCGCGACGCCAAAGGTTAAGCGTGGCAGCCAGCTTTAAAATCGCGTCCAGTTCAGCACCGGACGTATAGCGGACGTGTTCGTCTTGTCCACCCAGTCCGGCAGCGCCTACGCTGTTGTCAACAATACTGAGAGTTCGCATATTCTTTCCGCGAGCGAAATTGAATTCGCTCTCAACGAAACGGGGAGATGATGCGTTTCCATGATCGTCTAGTTGGGGCGTAACGAGCGCCACCAGTGCATCGGTGCTCTCGATCCGGCGCTCGATGGCGGGGGACAGCGGACCACCTCCAAGATCTTTACCGTCTATGACACGGCAGTCCATCGCTTCAATGATTCGACGCGCCGCACTTTCAAGTTTGGCAAGGTCGGCTTCATGATTCGAATGCGGCCGGTAAGTATAAGAGAGGAATATCCTTTCAAGCATAAAATATTCTCAGTTGGCCGCCGTGGCGGCTCGCGGTTATTATCTGGATACCGATGGGCAAGAGAATCCTAGCATCGAGACGTTGCTCTAGACCAGTACCGATGCGATTATCCTTCACTAAGAAGCTCCCCATTTCCAAGCAGTACTTTTAGGTTTTTTGGCTTGTCAGTAGCTCACTCCGCTACTGATAGGTGAGTGTTCGTGTTTCAGTGGTTGCGATTCACGGATTCTCGAACGAGCGGGAATCCAGTGAATTTCTAATGACAACGCTGCCCGTGATCAATACATCCGTATGCGCACCGACATCGTCGTTACCTGGTGTGACCTTGAAGTTGACTCCGGCCGGCATAATCACGCAGTAAAGGCGCCGCTTGTCGACGTCTGGGGATGGGCACCTGCCCAAATGGAAGCAGTATCTTGTGCGCCGAGAAAAGTTCCTACGTCGTCATTCGTGAAGGGAATGTAAGAAGTTTAAGCAGGTGAGGTGATGGGTTGAGGCCGGGAAAGCGCGTCGCTGATGGGGTTGATTTGATCAACACTGGCGATCTTGACCGCGACGTGTTAGAAAACACGAAGCATTTCAACGAAATCCTGGAAGGGTATATCCGAAAGTATCCCGATCAGTGGCTTTGGATCCACCGCCGCTGGAAAACGCGTCCGCAAGGTGAACCCTCGATTTATTGAATTGCGGGAGGCTCTATGCAAGCTCTGTTCGCTTTCTTTCTAGGCCTGGGGATGCAGTTGCCCGCGCCGGTCACAACCGGCAAAGCATACAAATTCGAAAAGGTCGCAGAGGGCGTGTACTACGCCACCGCAACAGGCGCGATGGTCACCGGCAGCAACAATGTTCTGATCATCGGCGATCGCGACGTTCTCGTCGTCGACACCGGCACGAGTCCAGCGGCAGCCCGCGCATTTATCGAGGATGCGAAGCTGCTCACGAACAAGCCGATTCCCCTCTGTGCCAATGTAGCTGAGACACCTTCCCCCTCATAATTACTGTGCAGGGCGGGAAGGAAAAACCAGATGCAGAACAAAGTTCAACCGCTGTGTTCGGCTGTGTCCGCCGCGGAACGTAGTGAGGCCGAGCGAAGCGAGACCGAACGGAGTGCAGCGGTGGACACAGCCGGCGCCGATCGAGCAGCGGCCGTCGTGCGCCCGAATCCGGAGGTTGTGGCCAAGGCAAGCGCCGAAGGTTTACGGCCGAGTACAAACGACAGATTTTGGTGGAGGCAGACGCAGCGGGTTCGGAAACAGGCGCGATTGGCGCTCTGCTGCGGCGCGAGGGCCTGTATTCGTCGCACCTCACCAAGTGGCGGCAGGACCGGAAGTCCAGCATTCAGCGGGGACTGGAGCCCCGAAGGCGTGGTCCGAAATCGAAGCGAAGCCCGTTGGGCGATGAGAATCAGAAATTGCAGCGTGACAATGAGCGCCTGACCGAACAGCTGCGGAAGGCCGAACTCATTATTGACGTCCAAAAAAAAGTGGCCGCGCTGTTGGGAGCTCCGATCCTGCCCACGGATCCGAAAGGACAGCGCTGATGGCCGCCGTCAAGGAACTCGCTCCCGATGTCGGAATTCATGCGGCTTGTGATGCGCTCGGCCCTCTGTGCCAATGTAGCTGAGACACCTTCCCCCTCATAATTACTGTGCAGGGCGGGAAGGAAAAACCAGATGCAGAACAAAGTTCAACCGCTGTGTTCGGCTGTGTCCGCCGCGGAACGTAGTGAGGCCGAGCGAAGCGAGACCGAACGGAGTGCAGCGGTGGACACAGCCGGCGCCGATCGAGCAGCGGCCGTCGTGCGCCCGAATCCGGAGGTTGTGGCCAAGGCAACGCGCCGAAGGTTTACGGCCGAGTACAAACGACAGATTTTGGTGGAGGCAGACGCAGCGGGTTCGGAAACAGGCGCGATTGGCGCTCTGCTGCGGCGCGAGGGCCTGTATTCGTCGCACCTCACCAAGTGGCGGCAGGACCGGAAGTCCAGCATTCAGCGGGGACTGGAGCCCCGAAGGCGTGGTCCGAAATCGAAGCGAAGCCCGTTGGGCGATGAGAATCAGAAATTGCAGCGTGACAATGAGCGCCTGACCGAACAGCTGCGGAAGGCCGAACTCATTATTGACGTCCAAAAAAAAGTGGCCGCGCTGTTGGGAGCTCCGATCCTGCCCACGGATCCGAAAGGACAGCGCTGATGGCCGCCGTCAAGGAACTCGCTCCCGATGTCGGAATTCATGCGGCTTGTGATGCGCTCGGCGTCGTTCGATCCTCGTTCTATCGCCAGCAGCAGCCTGCGACCGTAGCCGAACCGCGGCCCGCTCCTGCACGTGCATTGAGCGCCGCCGAACGTGACGCCGTCTTGGCGCATCTACATGAAGAGCGATTTCAAGATCGTTCCCCGGCTGCCGTGCAGGCAACCTTATTAGATGAAGGCGTCTACCACTGCTCGACCCGGACCATGTACCGGATCTTGGCCGAACACGGAGAAACCCGCGAACGCCGCGACCAGCGGACTCATCCGGTCTATCACAAACATGAGTTGCTGGCGCGGGCGCCCAATGAACTGTGGTCGTGGGATATCACCAAGTTGTTCGGCCCGGCGAAGTGGACCTACTTCTATCTGTATGTGATTCTCGATGTTTTCAGCCGTTACGTTGTCGGCTGGATGGTCGCGCACCGCGAAAGCGCGGAAATGGCCCGGAAACTCATCGAGGATACCTGCCGCAAACAGCAGATCGAAGCCGGGCAACTCACCATTCACGCCGATCGCGGATCATCGATGACATCCAAACCTGTCGCCTTTTTGCTGGCGGATCTTGGCATCACCAAAACCCACAGCCGCCCTCACGTTTCCGACGACAATCCCTACTCGGAAAGCCAGTTTCGCACGATGAAATACAGACCCGATTTCCCGGACCGCTTTGGCTCGATCCAGGACAGCCGCGCGCATTCTCAGCGCTTCTTCTCCTGGTACAACAATGAGCATCGGCATTCCGGCATCGGTCTGCTCACCCCGGCCATGGTCCACTACCGCCAGGCCGACGATATCTTCCAGAAGCGCCAACTCGTGCTCGATGCCGCATACCTGGCGCACCCCGAGCGCTTCGTCCGGTGGCCACCCAAACCGCTCGCTATTCCAAAGGAGGTCTGGATCAACAAACCAAACGCGTCACAGATTAAACGACACTAAATTATTGATCGAGGTGTCTCAAACTCATTGACACGCGCCGCGGCGTCGTTCGATCCTCGTTCTATCGCCAGCAGCAGCCTGCGACCGTAGCCGAACCGCGGCCCGCTCCTGCACGTGCATTGAGCGCCGCCGAACGTGACGCCGTCTTGGCGCATCTACATGAAGAGCGATTTCAAGATCGTTCCCCGGCTGCCGTGCAGGCAACCTTATTAGATGAAGGCGTCTACCACTGCTCGACCCGGACCATGTACCGGATCTTGGCCGAACACGGAGAAACCCGCGAACGCCGCGACCAGCGGACTTATCCGGTCTATCACAAACATGAGTTGCTGGCGCGGGCGCCCAATGAACTGTGGTCGTGGGATATCACCAAGTTGTTCGGCCCGGCGAAGTGGACCTACTTCTATCTGTATGTGATTCTTGATGTTTTCAGCCGTTACGTTGTCGGCTGGATGGTCGCGCACCGCGAAAGCGCGGAAATGGCCCGGAAACTCATCGAGGATACCTGCCGCAAACAGCAGATCGAAGCCGGGCAACTCACCATTCACGCCGATCGCGGATCATCGATGACATCCAAACCTGTCGCCTTTTTGCTGGCGGATCTTGGCATCACCAAAACCCACAGCCGCCCTCACGTTTCCGACGACAATCCCTACTCGGAAAGCCAGTTTCGCACGATGAAATACAGACCCGATTTCCCGGACCGCTTTGGCTCGATCCAGGACAGCCGCGCGCATTCTCAGCGCTTCTTCTCCTGGTACAACAATGAGCATCGGCATTCCGGCATCGGTCTGCTCACCCCGGCCATGGTCCACTACCGCCAGGCCGACGATATCTTCCAGAAGCGCCAACTCGTGCTCGATGCCGCATACCTGGCGCACCCCGAGCGCTTCGTCCGGTGGCCACCCAAACCGCTCGCTATTCCAAAGGAGGTCTGGATCAACAAACCAAACGCGTCACAGATTAAACGACACTAAATTATTGATCGAGGTGTCTCAAACTCATTGACACGCGCCGTTCGTTATGTGGTCAACACCCACTTTCACTACGACCACACGGATGGCAATCAGGTCTACGCCGGCAAAAGCCGACATTATCGCGCACGACTATGTGAAGCAGGCCATCCAAACGCTCAACGTGCTTGAACACGCGAACCCTACAAGACATCCCAACTTGCGAACGTGCCTAACCGAATCGAAAATCTCAAAAAGCAACTCGCAGAGGCAAAAACGCCACAGGCGAAGGCGGATCTGGAGCGCCAGTTGAAGGCAGCGCAGGACGGATGGGAACAACTGAAAGAAATCAAACCAACGCCGCCGAACATTACGTATTCGAAGAAGAAGGTGATCAACCTCGGCGGGCGGGAGGTCCAACTGCTGTTTCTCGGGCGCGGTCACACCAACGGCGACACTGTCGTTTTTCTTCCCAAAGAAAAAATTGTTTGCACCGGCGATCTGATGGAATCGCAAATTGCATACATGGGCGACGCGCAGTTTGATGAATGGGTCACAACACTCGAAGCGCTGAAGAAACTGGATTTCGAAACCGATCTGGCTTATCTTCCCCTGATTCGACGCCGGCGGCAGAATCAGTCGGTTTTCGAACTCCCCGACACGCGGTTCCGTCCGATAACGGCAACGAGCTCGTACATATCCATCCGCTACAACGCGGTTGCGCCTTCGTTCATGCAGTGCCCGCATGTCCGCAATGTGGACCTCCTTGCCGACACCCCGAATCCTCGACATTTCGTCCGTTTCTCGCGCAGTCCTCGCAATGTACAAGCGGTGAGCGGACACTTTCATAAACCAGAACATCACCAATGAAACCAAACGGGAACGCTTAGACACATCGATGCTGAAGAAGTCGCTAGCCACGATCTGTTCCCAATGTCTTTGCAGGAACTCTTTCCATGTCGTCTTTTGCACGCGTTCCGGAGCGGGCTCGATGCCATGCCTTTTCAGAATGTTCCGGACCGTGTTGTGCGCCAAATCGTGCCCGAGGTTGGCCAAGGCTCCCTGTATCCGGCGGTAGCCCCACGAGCGATTCTCTTCGGCCATGCGGACAGCCAAAGCAGCAATGTCGGGGCGCGTTGCTGGCCGACCGCGAGGTCGGCGCGGACCGACAGTGTGCTTGCCGGCAATCAAATTTCGGTGCCACGTCAACAGAGTTTCCGGCGTTGCGATTGTCGCTAGTTGCTCCAACGCTTTACGCTCTAACTTTTTCGCTTTGGCCGCCAGTCGTCGTCGTTGGTCATCATTGAACATCAGACGCCGGTTGCCGATTTGCTCTCGGAGGACACGATTCTCCTCGACCAGATATGCGATGACCTGCTGCTGATGCCCGCTCATCCATCGAGCGATGGCAAGCACCACAACTGAAAATGGATCCAACGAAGAGAGGGAGCCCACGGCTGATACTATGCACGCGCCCCACGTGAGATCTCAAGCAATCTCAACGAGATCGAATTTTTGAACACTAGTGCGTCCAGCGAAGGCTGGCATATTCAGTGGGAGTCAGTCCCATCAGGGCAAGAGTCAGAGCCCTGTAACTTGGGTCGCATCTGTGGAGGAAACGAAACGGATGAAGCCGACCGACAAAGCCATCTTCAGGATGGTGAGTGAGTCACCGGGCCGTAACGCAAGTGAACCCAGTAGTGGCCTCGACAAAAAATAGGTCCGGAGGCCGAGCCCTCTAGTGTCGGGCGAAGGCAACATGGCGCGCCGAAGACTGACTGATGCGGCGTGACACTCCGGCGGGGTGGTTAGGGACAGCACGGTGACAAGGACATGCTGAGCAACTGGAGAAGCCGTCCTCGCCCCACCGAGAAATCGGTGGAGCAACGCGGTCGTATAACCGGCCCAACCGGGAAGTCGACGGCAGGCGAGACGGTGACGGCCAGGTCCGTAGTAGCGATGAAGTGGGGTAATGCCCATGGAGCGAAGGGACCTTGCTGCACATCGACGTCGGAACCAATAAGAAAGGCAGGGGTGAAATGATAAAAGCACCCATTCATCTGCAAGATCTGAGGCGCCGGCTATACGTCAAGGCGAAGACTGAACCGTCTTGGCGCTTTTGGGGGTTGTATGCTCACGTTTGCAAACGTGAAACTCTTCGCGAAGCCTATCGGCTGGCAAAGGCGAATGATGGAGCCCCGGGAATAGACGGGGTGACGTTTGAGTCTGTTGAAGCGAGCGGGCTGGAGGGATTTCTCGAGCAACTTCGTCAGGAGTTGGTTGAACGGACATATCGACCCGAACGGCTACGGAAGGTGGAAATCCCCAAGGATGGCGGAAGGTTCGCCAACTGTCGATTCCATCGATCCGGGACCGGGTGGTCCAGGGAGCACTGAAGCTGATCCTGGAACCGATCTTTGAAGCCGATTTCCAACCCGGTTCATTCGGCTATCGGCCGAAGAAGACTGCACACACGGCGATCCAGCGCGTCTCTACAGCAATACTGGAGGGCAAGACCTACGTGATCGATCTCGACTTGCGATCCTATTTCGACACGATAAGACATCACATCGTGCTGGAAAAAGTCGCGCGCCGAGTAAACGATCCAGAGGTGCTGTGGCTGCTCCGGAGAATGCTGCGGGCGTCGGGAAAGCAGGGTGTACCGCAGGGTTCAGTGATCTCGCCGCTGCTCAGCAACATCTATCTCAATGAAGTCGATCAGATGTTGGAACGGGCGAAGCAGGTCACGCAATACCAGCGGTGGACGTATGTGGAGTACGCCAGGTTTGCTGACGATATGGTGATTCTGGTGAACTCGCATCGCCGGCAGCAGTGGCTTCGGCAGGCAGTTGAGAAAAGAATGCGGGAGGAATTGGCAAAACTCGCAGTTGAGGTGAACGAGGAAAAGAGCCGAAAGGTAGATCTTGAGAAAGGGGAGAGCTTCGGATTTCTGGGCTTTGAGTTCCGCCGGGTCCGTAGTCGTCAGGGACGATGGATGCCGTTACGGATACCCAAGGCAAAGAAGCGGACCGCTTTACTCGGTACACTGCGAGTCGTCTTCCGGCGCTGACAATCCCAACCTGTCAGTCGGCTGATCGAAGAGATCAATCCGATTCTGCGGGGTTGGGTGAATTACTTTGCGATGGGTCACTCCCAGTCGGTGTTTCGCGTTCATCCGTGATTGGGTTGAGAAAAAGATCCGGAGCCATCTGGCACGAGCCTGCCAGCGTCGAGGATTTGGATGGGAAACGGTGGAGTCGCGAGTGGCTTTACGAGACCCTTGGTCTGTTCAACAAGTACCACGTCTCGTACCGGCCGTCTCCGACAGCGGTTCCTATCGCATAGGTCTCATAACCCTGGACGTGAAGGGTGCAGGAGCGCGTAGTGCGGGAAATCCGCTCGCTACGTGCGATGTGGCGGGCGTTGGAAACGGGATCTTCACTGAAGATCTACGCGCCAGCGCTCGACCCTACCGGGGTCAACTGGGCCTGTCGAGGACAGAATCGCCGCATTAGAAGCGAAGGTCGAGGCACTACAAAGAGAGGTTGAGCGCTGGCAAGATGAAAATCTTCGACGCCGTTGTGAAACATGAGCACCTGACTCTTATTCTTACAAAACGGGCTTGGCCTTCGGTCAGCCATTTGATTGTAGAGACGATATATTCCCCTGAATCGCGCAGCTTCAGTGGAAATCGTTAGTCTAAAGGCACCCCTCTACGAACTGAACCGCAGGCATTTGCCCAGCCATCAAGGTTACTACGCGAGACCCATCAGTGAGGAAATTCAACTGCCTTAAACTGTCAGGGGAAATTATCAAATTGTGCCAGACGGGATTGCGCCTGTTTTGTCGAACTTCAACCCCTTGGTACATGCTGAGGATCTCTGCTTCTGATTCGTTTACGTGAGCGCCTGAAACCGTTGTGATGAGTTCGTTTGAAACCTCCACACGGGCAATGTGTTCATTGAGCACCATGAAGGATAGTCCCTTCGGTCCATGCTCTGGCCAAACGTGGTAGCAACGGGGAGACTCAACCGCTTGGTCGTTGCTCTTGCGAACGAGATCCTGACCACTAGCAACGGATGCTTCGCTAACCGTCATTCCGATCAAAACCGGCCCGATGCCATCGGGTGAGACGCGCGAGGCATCGGAAAGACCGCTGGTATCTGCTGGCGGCAGGGGTTGTGTCGACCTCCCTTGTTCGGGATCGGAGTCGGTTTTGTTCGCGGCGCTGGGCGTATCCGTGTGCGGCAAACGGTCGAATGCAGCCGCGAAAAACAGTATTGCAAGGACAATGACAGCCCCAACAACCAACGACACCACAAGGAATGCCGTCTTTCTGGGGTCACCTGAAACCCCGACCGAGGATGATCCTGACGGTGGCGTCTGCGAAGCCGTTGTTCTTGATGACGATGCACCTGTCGGTCTCGTCGATGAAGACGGTGGTGGCTTTGAGGGTGGCGGTGGAGCGTAACAGGACGGAGAGGGTTGGGGAGGTGAAAGGCGGCTGTTAGACTGTCCACGGAGTGCCCTCAATTGCTCATCGTATAGGCTCCGCTTTCCTGGATCGCCCAATGTTGCCCAAGCTTCTTGAATCTCCCTGAACTTCTCTTCTGCAAGCTTCTTTACTTCGGTAAGGTGGTCTGGAATCCCGACCAATCGGTCCGGATGAAACTCTTTGACCAACTTTCGGTATGCGGCGTGAACTTCCTCAGCAGTTGCTGACTCAGGAACATCGAGAACCTCGTAATAAGTCCTAAAATCTTCCATATCCGAAGACGTTTAAAGCTATTTCGTTCCTGTTGCGCTAGGCAGCATTTTCGCAGCCGGCTGTGACGTCCTGCCCTTCAATCCGTCGAGAAAC